>NZ_AP022256.1:0-4966419 GCF_014169755.1 Klebsiella sp. WP8-S18-ESBL-06 | reverse complement strand
TGCGAACCGCTATCTGCGGTTTTCAACGGCCTCTTTCAGACATTCTGCTGAAATAACGCGGTTATTTTCCCCTGTTACGATCCACCGATCGCGATCGGGCCGAGGATCATAGCGTAAACTGCGCCAGAGATCTTCTGTTTCTCACAGATTCTTCCCGATTTATCCACAGGGTGGATCCAGAAGCGCTAAGTGTAAACGATCCCGGCAAGGAGAAGGCACGATTTCCTTCGCATATTGGAAAAATTAATGACTAGCGACAAATTTCTGCTTAAATGATCTAACAAAGATCCAGGATGATCCTTGCGCTTTAACGGGCAGCCCGTATAATCCCCCACCCGGCGTGTACTGCTCGAATTTCGGTGAGGGACGCTGCTCATTTACCGGGCAAAAAACGGCGGTCGAACGCGGTTTTTTACGCGGTAAATAAGGAAAGAGAATTGACTCCGGAGTGTACAATTATTACAATCCGGCCTCTTTAATCACCCATGGCTTCGGCGTCCGTCGTTCAATTTTCGGTCGGATATCCAATAAAGCCATTGAATTTATTCAAGTTTAGGTAGAAATCGCCATGAAACGCACTTTTCAACCGTCTGTACTGAAGCGCAACCGTTCTCACGGCTTCCGTGCTCGTATGGCTACTAAAAATGGTCGTCAGGTTCTGGCACGTCGTCGTGCTAAAGGCCGTTCTCGTCTGACCGTTTCTAAGTAATAAAGCTAACCCCTCGAGTGGTTAAGCTAGCATTTCCCAGGGAGTTACGCTTGTTAACTCCCAATCATTTCACATTCGTCTTCCAGCAGCCACAACGGGCTGGCACGCCGCAAATCACCATCCTCGGCCGCCTGAATTCGCTGGGGCATCCCCGTATCGGTCTTACCGTCGCCAAGAAAAACGTTAAACGCGCACATGAACGCAATCGGATTAAACGTCTGACGCGTGAAAGCTTCCGTTTGCGTCAGCATGAACTCCCGCCAATGGATTTCGTGGTGGTGGCGAAGAAAGGGGTTGCCGACCTCGATAACCGTGCTCTCTCGGAAGCGTTGGAAAAATTATGGCGCCGTCACTGTCGCCTTTCTCGCGGCTCCTGATAGGCCTGATTCGGGTCTATCAGCGCCTGATTAGTCCGCTACTCGGGCCGCATTGCCGTTTCACCCCAACCTGTTCTCAATACGGAATTGAGGCATTGCGCAGGTTTGGAGTGATAAAAGGCAGTTGGTTGACAGTGAAACGCGTATTAAAATGCCACCCTTTACACCCTGGTGGTGACGATCCCGTCCCGCCCGGACCATTTGATACCAGAGAACACTAACGATGGATTCGCAACGCAATCTTCTTATCATCGCTTTGTTGTTCGTGTCTTTCATGATCTGGCAAGCTTGGGAACAGGACCACAATCCTCAGACCCAGCAGCAGACCACGCAGACTACGACCACAGCAGCGGGTAGCGCCGCCGACCAGGGCGTACCGGCCAGTGGCCAAGGAAAACTGATTACGGTTAAAACTGACGTGCTTGAGCTGACTATCAACACCCGCGGTGGTGATATTGAGCAAGCGCTGCTTCCGGCGTACCCAAAAACGCTGAAGTCTGACGAACCGTTCCAGTTACTGGAAACCACTCCTCAGTTTGTCTATCAGGCGCAGAGCGGCTTAACCGGTCGTGACGGCCCGGACAACCCGGCTAATGGCCCGCGTCCGCTGTATAACGTCGATAAAGATGCGTTTGTACTGGCCGATGGCCAGAACGAAATCGTCGTTCCGCTGACCTATACCGATAAAGCAGGCAACGTCTTCACCAAAACTTTCACCCTGAAACGCGGTGATTATGCGGTGAACGTTGGCTACGACGTGAAGAACGCCGGCGAGAAACCGCTGGAAGTGTCTACCTTCGGTCAGCTGAAGCAGACTGCGGCCCTGCCTACTGCGCGTGATACGCAGACCGGCGGACTGTCTACCATGCACACCTTCCGTGGCGCAGCGTATTCAACGTCTGACTCTAAGTACGAAAAATATAAATTCGATACCATCGTTGATAACGAGAACCTGAACACCAACACCAAAAACGGTTGGGTTGCCATGCTGCAGCAGTACTTCACGACTGCATGGGTTCCGCAGAACAACGGTACCAATAACTTCTACACCGCTAACCTCGGTAATGGCGTAGTGGCGATTGGCTACAAATCTCAGCCGGTTCTGGTACAGCCAGGCCAGGCAGATAAACTGCAGAGCACCCTGTGGGTTGGCCCGGCAATTCAGGACAAAATGGCCGCCGTTGCGCCGCACCTGGATCTGACCGTCGACTACGGCTGGCTGTGGTTCATCTCTCAGCCGCTGTTCAAACTGCTGAAATGGATCCATAGCTTCCTGGGTAACTGGGGCTTCTCCATCATCGTTATCACCTTTATCGTTCGTGGCATCATGTACCCGCTGACCAAAGCGCAGTACACCTCCATGGCGAAGATGCGTATGCTGCAGCCGAAGATTCAGGCAATGCGTGAGCGTCTGGGCGATGACAAACAGCGTCAGAGCCAGGAAATGATGGCCCTGTATAAAGCGGAAAAAGTTAACCCACTGGGTGGCTGCTTCCCGCTGATTATTCAGATGCCAATCTTCCTTGCGCTGTACTACATGCTGAGCGCCTCAGTTGAACTGCGTCATGCGCCGTTTATCCTGTGGATCCACGACTTGTCCGCACAGGACCCGTACTACATCCTGCCGATCATCATGGGCGCGACGATGTTCTTCATCCAGAAGATGTCTCCGACTACCGTGACCGACCCGATGCAGCAGAAGATCATGACCTTTATGCCGGTCATCTTCACGGTGTTCTTCCTGTGGTTCCCGTCAGGTCTGGTGGTTTACTATATCGTCAGCAACCTGGTAACCATTATTCAGCAGCAGCTGATCTACCGTGGTCTGGAAAAACGTGGCCTGCATAGCCGCGAGAAGAAAAAATCCTGATTCGGTTGTAGGTTGTAGGCCGGATAAGGCGAAGCCGCCATCCGGCAAACGGAACGAAAATCAAAGGGCGGTCGAATGACCGCCTTTTTTTATTGCAACAAAGTTGAGACAAACCATGAGCCATAACGACACTATCGTCGCCCAGGCTACCCCACCGGGACGCGGTGGGGTGGGCATTCTGCGCATCTCCGGCCTGAAGGCTCGCGACGTGGCGCAGGCGGTGCTGGGCAAGCTGCCAAAGCCGCGCTATGCCGACTACCTGCCGTTTAGAGACGTCGATGGCAGCGCGCTGGATCAGGGCATTGCGCTGTGGTTCCCGGGCCCGAATTCCTTTACCGGTGAAGATGTGCTGGAGCTTCAGGGCCACGGCGGCCCGGTGATCCTCGACCTGCTACTCAAACGTATTCTGACGCTGCCGGGCGTGCGTATCGCCAACCCGGGCGAATTCTCCGAGCGCGCGTTTTTAAACGATAAGCTCGATCTGGCCCAGGCTGAAGCCATTGCCGACCTCATCGACGCCAGCTCCGAGCAGGCCGCACGCTCCGCGCTGAACTCGCTGCAAGGTGCATTTTCCACCCGCGTAAATCACCTTGTGGAAGCACTTACTCACCTGCGCATCTACGTCGAGGCGGCCATCGACTTCCCGGACGAGGAGATCGACTTCCTCTCCGACGGTAAAATCGAAGCGCAACTTAATACCGTGATTGCCGATCTCGATGCCGTCCGCGCCGAAGCGCGCCAGGGCAGCCTGCTGCGCGAAGGGATGAAGGTGGTTATCGCCGGGCGCCCGAACGCCGGGAAATCGAGCCTGTTGAACGCGCTGGCGGGACGTGAAGCGGCTATCGTTACCGATATTGCCGGTACCACCCGCGACGTGCTGCGCGAGCATATCCACATCGACGGGATGCCGCTGCATATCATCGATACCGCCGGTCTGCGCGACGCCAACGATGAAGTCGAGCGTATCGGTATCGAACGTGCGTGGCAGGAAATTGAGCAGGCCGATCGCGTACTGTTTATGGTGGACGGCACCACCACCAGCGCCACCGACCCGGCGGAGATTTGGCCAGACTTTATCGCCCGCCTGCCGAAAAACCTGCCGATTACCGTGGTGCGTAACAAAGCGGATATCACCGGCGAGACGCTGGGTCTGAGTGAAGTGAATGAGTACTCACTTGTTCGCCTCTCCGCCCGTACCGGCGAAGGCGTGGACGTGCTGCGTAACCATCTCAAGCAGAGCATGGGCTTTGAAACCAATATGGAAGGCGGTTTCCTGGCGCGCCGTCGTCACCTGCAGGCACTTTCAGAGGCCGCAGAACACCTACAGCAGGGTAAAGCCCAGCTTCTGGGTGCCTGGGCCGGAGAATTGCTGGCAGAGGAGCTTCGTCTGGCACAGCAGAATCTCAGTGAGATCACCGGGGAATTTACCTCCGACGACCTGCTAGGGCGGATTTTCTCCAGCTTCTGTATCGGTAAATAACGGTGTGTTGCCCGGTGGCGCAAAGCTTACCGGGCCTACAGGCCCCGTTGGCCGGATAAGGCAAGGCCGCCCTCCGGCAACAAGTGATTTCCCAGCAGGAAATCACTGTTGTCCAAATGGCAACTCGTGACATCACCGCTCTCCCCGTATGCTTAGCGCCACATTTCCCGTGAGGTCGCTATGACACGCTTTCTTCTGTGCAGTTTTGCCTTAGTTTTGCTTTATCCCGCCGGTATCGATATGTATCTGGTCGGGTTGCCCCGCATTGCGGCCGATTTACAGGCCAGCGAAGCGCAGCTGCATATCGCCTTCTCGGTCTATCTGGCCGGCATGGCCACCGCCATGCTGTTTGCCGGTAAAGTTGCCGACCAATCAGGACGTAAGCCGGTCGCGATTGTCGGCGCGTTGATTTACATCGCAGCCTCCGCTCTCTGCTCACTGGCAGAAAGCGGCACGCCGTTTCTCGTCGGCCGCTTTATTCAGGGCATCGGTGCGGGCTGCTGCTACGTGGTGGCTTTCGCGATTCTGCGCGATACGCTTGACGACCGCCGTCGGGCTAAAGTGCTGTCGTTGCTCAACGGGATTACCTGTATCGTGCCGGTACTGGCGCCGGTCATGGGGCACCTGATTATGCTCAAATACCCGTGGCAGAGCCTGTTCTACACGATGATCGGCATGGGCGTGGTCGTTTGCCTGCTGTCGGTATTTATCCTGCGAGAATCGCGTCCAGCGGCTCTGGCGGCCTCGACGCAGCAGCATCACGCTGCCGAATCGCTGCTAAATCGCTTTTTCCTGAGTCGCCTGGCGATAACCACCCTCAGCGTGTCGGTGATCCTCACCTTCGTAAACACCTCTCCGGTGCTGCTGATGGAAGTGATGGGCTTCGACCGCGGCGAATACGCCACCACCATGGCGATGACCGCAGGCATCAGCATGGCGGTCTCCTTCTCTACCCCGTTCGCCCTGAGTCTGTTTAAACCCCGTACGCTGATGCTCACTTCACAGACGTTATTCCTGGCCGCGGGTATCGTCTTAATTCTCGCGACAACCCACGCGTTCACCCTCTTCGGGCTGACCTTAATCTGTGCCGGTTTCTCGGTGGGATTTGGCGTGGCGATGAGCCAGGCGCTAGGCCCGTTCTCCCTGCGCGCGGGCGTCGCCAGCTCGGCGCTGGGGATTGCGCAGGTGTGCGGCTCATCGCTGTGGATTTGGCTGGCGGCTATCCTTGGCTTCGACGCGCTGAATATGCTGATCGGGATACTGATTGGCTGTAGCATAGTGAGCATCATGCTGATTATTTCAGTTGCTCCTAACCGGTCCGCGTCTGCACATGAAGAAACCGCTCACCAGCCTCGATCTTAACCTTCTGCTTTGCCTGCAGCTCCTGATGCAGGAGCGCAGCGTTACCAAAACCGCCAAACGGATGAACGTCACGCCGTCGGCGGTGAGTAAATCTCTGGCGAAGCTGCGCGCCTGGTTTGACGATCCGTTGTTTGTGAACACACCGCTGGGGCTGACGCCGACGCCGCTGATGTTTAGCATGGAGCAAAGCCTGGCGGAGTGGATGCAGATGGCCAACCAGCTGCTCGATAAGCCACATCATGAAACGCCGCGTGGGCTGAAGTTCGATCTGGTGGCCGAATCGCCGCTGATCATGATCCTGTTCAACGCCCTGTCGCAACAGATCTATCAACGTTATCCACAGGCCACGATCAAAGTCCGCAACTGGGACTACGATTCACTGGATGCCATTATCCGCGGTGAGGTCGACATCGGTTTTACCGGGCGCGAGAGCCATCCGCGATCCCGCGAGCTGCTAAGCCTGCTGCCGCTGTCGATCGATTACGAAGTGCTATTCACCGATCTTCCGTGGGTGTGGCTGCGTGAGGATCATCCGGCGCTGCAGGAAGAGTGGAACCTGGAGACGTTTCTGCGCTATCCCCACATCAGTATTTGCTGGGAGCAAAGCGACACCTGGGCGCTGGACGATGTCCTGCAAGAGATGGGCCGCGAGCGCAATATTGCCCTCAGCCTGCCGGGGTTCGAGCAGTCGCTGTTTATGGCCGCTCAGCCGGATCACACCATGCTGGCGACCGCGCCGCGCTACTGTCAGTATTACAATCAACTTCACCAGCTGCCGTTGGTCGCTCGCCCCCTGCCATTCGACGCCGCACAGCAAGATAAGCTGCTGGTGCCGTTCACCCTGCTCTGGCATAAACGAAATAGTCACAACCCGAAAATTATCTGGCTGCGTGAAACGCTTAAAACCTTATATCTCGGTGTTTCCTGATGAGTTATTCGTAAAAATAGTCCATTTCAGTTAGGGGAAAGTGTAAAAGTCTCGTAATACCCCTTTTCAATCGCATTTTTAGGCAGTAAAACCTGATCATAACTAGCGTAAATGTTACTCTCCTATAAACCACTGTCCATTAATCACGGAGCGAAAAATGGCGACGCACTTTGCAAGAGGGATCCTTAAGGACGGGCATCTACTGTCGGTTCGGCTATCATCCACCAGCCATAACATCGCACGCCAGCTACCGGCACACCGCCGCACGCGTTACCTGGCTTCACGCGCGCTGTTAGCCGAGCTGCTGTTTATGCTGTATGGCATCAGTGAATTACCGGAAATTGTCACGCCTGATGAGGGCAAGCCGCACTTTAAGGATAGCCACCTGCCTGATTTTTCCATTTCCTATGCGGGTAATATTGTCGGCGTAGCGCTAACGACCGAAGGCCGCTGCGGCCTGGATATGGAACTGCTGCGCGTGCTGCGTAACACGCCGCAGGCCACAATAATGGAAAACTACCGCTTTACCAGTAATGAAAATCTGTGGATCAACAACCAGAACGACCCGCATGAAGCGCGTGCACAGCTGATTACGCTGCGCCAGAGCGTGCTGAAAATGACCGGCGACGTTCACCGCGACTCCCCACAAATGCTCCAGCTGCTGCCCGGCTCCGGCCGCCTGCGCGCCGCGCATACCGAGCAGCTCGAAGCGATATGCGATGCCGAAGATATTCTGGTGTGGTCGCTGTCTGCCTCACCCTCGATTGAAAAATTGAAGGTATGGGAGTTTGACGGTAAGTACGGCTGGCGCAGCCTGCCCGACGCTCAGGCGCGGGCCAACGAACCGGCCGCGCGGTTGATGAGATTCACGAGCCTTCCGGCAGAGAAAGCGCTTATACTCAACTGATTCGGCTGGGAAACAGCCTCATGATGCAAAGGAGTAATCATGTCTGAAGCGTTGAAAGTAGTTACGTTATTGGGAAGCCTGCGCAAAGGTTCATTTAACGGTATGGTGGCACGCACCCTGCCGAAAATCGCCCCGGCGGGCATGAGCGTTGAAGCACTGCCGTCCATCGGCGATATCCCACTGTACGATGCCGATCTCCAGCAAGAAGAAGGGTTCCCACAGAGCGTTGAGGCGCTGGCTGAGCAAATTCGTCAGGCAGACGGCGTCGTTATCGTGACGCCCGAATACAACTATTCCGTCCCGGGTGGGCTGAAGAACGCTATCGACTGGCTGTCCCGTATGCCGGACCAGCCACTGTCCGGTAAACCGGTACTGATTCAGACCAGTTCGATGGGCGCTATCGGCGGCGCACGCTGTCAGTATCACCTGCGCCAGATTCTGGTGTTCCTGGATGCGATGGTGATGAACAAGCCGGAGTTTATGGGTGGCGTGATTCAGAACAAAGTCGACCCGCAGCTGGGTGAAGTGATCGAGCAAGGTACATTAGATCATCTGGCCGGTCAGTTGACCGCGTTTGGCGAGTATATTCAGCGCGTTAAAGCGTAAGTTCTTTAAAAACCCTCACCCCGATGGGGTGAGGGTTCACTTCATCAGTGTGCGTCAATAAACACAATCTTCAGTACAAACAGCAGCGCGACAACAATCACGCACGGGCTGAGGTCGCGGAAACGACCGGTACCGATTTTCATCACGCAGTAAGAGATAAAGCCCAGTGCAATCCCTTCGGTAATTGAGAAACTGAACGGCATCATCACGGCGGTAATAAACGCCGGAACGGCTTCGGTCAGATCATCCCACTTCACGCGCGCCAGGCTGGAGGTCATCAGCACCCCAACGTAGATCAGCGCACCCGCAGCAGCGTAGCCCGGTACCATGCCTGCCAGCGGCGACAGGAAAATCACCAGCAGGAACAGAATACCCACAACCACTGCCGTCAGCCCTGTGCGGCCGCCCACGGAGACGCCAGAGGAGGATTCAATGTACGCGGTGACGGAAGAAGTACCAATAAAGGAACCGGCAACGGAGGACACGCTATCGACGAACAGCGCCTGCTTCATACGCGGGAACTTACCTTTCGCATCGGCCAGCCCGGCTTTATCCGTTACGCCAATCAGGGTACCGGAGGAATCGAACAGGTTAACCAGCATAAAGGAGAAGATGACGCCCGCCAGTCCCAGGTTAAACGACCCGGCCAGATCAACGTGGCCCACCACGGTGGTGATGCTCGGTGGCGCAGAGACGATGCCGCTGTAGTGCACATCGCCCAGCATCCAGCCCAGCAGAGTGGTGACTACGATAGACACCAGCACCGCCGCGTGGATATTGCGCGACGCCAGAATCGCAATGATAAAGAAGCCCAGCACGCCCAGCAGGACGCTGTGCGAGGTCAGGTTACCGATGGAAACCAGCGTGTCCGGGTTTGCGACGATGACGCCGGCGTTTTTCAGCCCCATCATGCCGATAAACAGGCCGATACCGCTGGTGATCCCCACGCGCAGGCTGACCGGAATATTGGCAATCATCCAGTAGCGGACGCGGAAAATGGTCAACAGCAGCAGGCCAATGGCGCCCCAGAAGATAGCACCCATACCGACTTGCCAAGGCAGCCCCATGGCCTGCACCACCACGAAGGCGAAGAAGGCGTTCAGGCCCATCGCTGGCGCCAGCGCGACCGGCAGGTTAGCAAATACGCCCATCAGGATACTGCCCAGCGCCGCAATCAGGCAGGTGGTCACGAACACCGCGCTGGTATCCATGCCGGCAACGCCAAGAATTTGCGGGTTTACGAAAACGATGTAGACCATCGTCAGGAAGGTAGTGAAACCGGCGATCACTTCGGTGCGTGCCGTTGTGCCATGCTCGCGCAGTTTAAACACGCGCTCCAGTATCCCCTGACCGGAAGTTGCCGGGGTGGTGTGTTGTTGACTCATTATCTATTTCCGCAGAAAGGGAGGAAAATTCGTCGCTATCCTATACCAAAATGCGACAATAGGCGCGGTTGTGAGATATTTTTTTTCATTGGTTTTGCTTATACGGCAACGATTGCGTCTCTCAATTCAGCATCAGGTAAACGTTAAACTTGTTAAAAAGGAAATGACATGTCCGGAGTTGAAGCGGTTTTTTTCGACTGTGACGGTACGCTGGTCGACAGCGAAGTGATCTGTTCACGGGCCTACGTCCATATGTTCAAAACATTTGGCATCACGCTCGATCTGGAAGAGATTTTTAAACGTTTTAAGGGCGTAAAGCTCTACGAGATCATCGATATCATCAACGCAGAGCACGGGGTTAACCTGGCGAAAGCGGATCTGGAGCCGGTTTATCGCGCCGAGGTCGCACGCCTCTTCGACACCGAGCTGGAGGTGATTGCCGGCGCCAACGCGCTGTTGGATGCGGTAAGCGTACCGATGTGTGTGGTCTCTAACGGCCCGGTCAGTAAAATGCAGCACTCGCTGGGTAAGCTGGGCATGTTGCATCATTTCCCGGAAAAGCTGTTCAGCGGCTACGATATCCAGCGCTGGAAGCCCGATCCGGCCCTGATGTTCCACGCGGCAAAGGCGATGAACGTCAACGTTGAGCACTGTATTCTGGTAGATGACTCCTCTGCTGGCGCCCAGTCGGGCATTGATGCAGGCATGGAGGTGTTCTACTTCTGCGCCGACCCGCACAACAAACCGATTAACCATCCAAAGGTGACGACGTTTACCGATCTCGCGGAACTGCCTGCGCTGTGGAAAGCGCGCGGGTGGAATATTGTCGGTTAAACCGTAGGCCTGATAAGCGAAGCGCCATCAGGCAGCATTACGCAGAATGCCGGATGGCGGCGTAACGCCTTATCCGGCCTACAACAGCGGCGCCGGGTGCTCCCGGCGGCCGCTTATTCCTTAGGATCTTTCCCCGCCAGCAGCTTGTCCAGCTCATCGCCGCCCACGTGGCGGAAATCCTGCCCCTTCACGAAGTAGAAGATGTATTCACAGATATTCTGGCAGCGGTCGCCGATACGCTCGATGGAACGTGCGCAGAACAGCGCGGTCAGCACGCTTGGGATCGTCCGTGAGTCTTCCATCATGTAGGTCATCAGCTGACGCACAATGCCTTCATATTCCTGGTCCACTTTCTTGTCTTCACGGTAGATACGTACCGCTTCATCAAGATCCATACGCGCGAACGCATCCAGCACATCGTGCAGCATCTGCACGGTGTGACGGCCCAGCGACTCCAGGCTGACCAGCAGCGGCTGGTGTTGCTGGGAAAATTTCTCCAGCGCGGTGCGACAGATTTTGTCCGCCACATCGCCAATACGTTCCAGCTCGGCGATGGTTTTGATAATCGCCATCACCAGACGCAGGTCGCTCGCCGTAGGCTGGCGTTTAGCGATGATACGCACACAGGCTTCATCAATCGCCACTTCCATCATGTTGACGTGCTTGTCGCCGTCGATAACGCGCTTCGCCAGCTCGCTATCCTGGTTGTGCATCGCGGTAATAGCATCAGAAAGCTGCTGCTCAACCATGCCGCCCATGGTCATGACCTGGGTGCGGATGCTTTCCAGTTCTGCGTTGAACTGGCCGGAAATATGTTTATTAAGATTTAAATTGTCCACAGTTCTCTCCCGATCAACCGTAGCGGCCAGTAATGTAGTCTTCAGTTTGTTTCTTCGCAGGCTTGGTGAACAGATCGTCCGTGTTGCTGAACTCAATCAACTCGCCCAGATACATAAATGCCGTGTGGTCGGAGCAACGTGCAGCCTGCTGCATGTTGTGGGTCACGATCACGACGGTGTAATCCTCTTTCAGCTCGGTGATAAGCTCCTCGATACGCCCGGTGGAGATCGGGTCGAGCGCGGAACACGGCTCATCCAGCAACAGCACTTCCGGGCGAATGGCGATACCGCGCGCGATGCACAGACGCTGCTGCTGACCACCGGAAAGAGAGTACCCGCTCTGGTGCAGTTTATCTTTGGTTTCATTCCATAATGCGGCCTTGGTCAAGGCCCACTGCACGCGCTCGTCCATATCGGTGCGCGACAGCTTTTCAAACAGGCGTACGCCGAAGGCAATGTTGTCGTAGATAGACATCGGGAACGGCGTCGGCTTCTGGAAAACCATGCCGACCTTGGCGCGCAGCAGGGCGATATCCTGGGTGTTGGTGAGAATGTTGTCACCATCCAGCAGAATTTCACCTTCCGCACGCTGCTCCGGGTAAAGCTCAAACATTTTGTTGAAGGTACGCAGCAGCGTTGATTTGCCGCAGCCCGACGGTCCGATAAACGCCGTCACCTGGTTTTTGGCGATATCCAGGTTGATGTTCTTCAGGGCATGGAATTTGCCGTAGTAGAAGTTCAGGTCACGTACTGAAATCTTACCCGGAGTCGTGTTAACCATACTCATCTCAATCTCTTCCTCATCATGCCTGATGGCGCGCAGCTTTCAGGCCTACATCTATGTCATTCGTAGGCCGGATAAGGCGTTTACGCCGCCATCCGGCAAGGCAATAAACTTAACCGTGTTTCTTCTTCGCGAAAATGACGCGCGCCAGAATGTTCAGCAGCAGGACGCACAGCGTGATAATCAGCACCCCGGCCCAGGCCAGCTGCTGCCACTCAGCAAACGGGCTCATAGCAAATTTAAAAATGGTGACCGGCAGGTTGGCGATGGGCTGCATCATGTCGGTGCTCCAGAACTGGTTCGAGAGCGCGGTAAACAGCAGCGGTGCCGTTTCACCAGCAATGCGCGCAATCGCCAGCAGGATACCGGTCATGATCCCGGAGATAGACGCTTTTAGCGTAATGGCGGAGATCATCTTCCATTTCGGCGTACCCAGCGCATACGCGGCCTCACGCAGGCTATCCGGCACCAGCTTCAGCATGTTTTCGGTGGTACGAATGACGATCGGCACCTGTAACAGCGCCAGCGCAATCACGCCCGCCCAGCCGGAGAAGTGCTGCATCTGCGCCACGACGATGGTGTAGACAAACAGGCCCACAACGATCGAGGGAGCGGAAAGCAGAATGTCGTTAATAAAGCGGATAACCTCGGCAAGCCAGGACTTACGCCCGTACTCGGCCAGGTAAATGCCCGCCATAATACCCAGCGGGGTACCAAACACGGTGGCCCACAGAATCAGCAGGCCGCTGCCCGCGAGGGCGTTAGCCAGACCGCCGCCGGCGGTGTTTGGCGGCGGCGTCATTTCGGTAAACAGCGCCAGCGACATGCCATCGATCCCGCGGGTGATGGTCGCCATCAGGATCCACACCAGCCAGAACAGGCCGAAGATCATGGTGGGCATAGAGAGCGTCAGCGCAATGCGGTTCTTCATGCGGCGTCTGGCCTGCATTTTGCGACGGGACTCTGCCAGCGCAGCGGTGTTTTGCATTTCCAGCGTAGCCATTAGCGTGCCCCCTCATTCTTCGCGAGGCGCATGATCATGAACTTCGATGCGGCCAGTACGATAAAGGTAATCGCAAACAGGATCAGGCCCAGTTCCATCAGCGCAGACACGTGCAGGCCAGATTCCGCTTCGGCGAATTCGTTCGCCAGCGCGGAGGTAATGCTGTTGCCTGGCATATACAGCGAGGCGCTATCGAGCTGGTAGGTGTTGCCGATGATAAAGGTCACCGCCATCGTTTCACCCAGCGCGCGGCCCAGGCCGAGCATGACGCCGCCTATCACCCCGTTTTTAGTGAATGGCAGAACGATACGCCAGATAACCTCCCAGGTGGTGCAGCCGATGCCGTAGGCCGACTCTTTCATCATCACCGGGGTTTGCTCGAACACATCACGCATCACGGCAGAGATATACGGGATGATCATGATGGCGAGGATAACCCCGGCCGCGAGGATACCGATACCAAACGCCGGGCCGGAGAACAGCGCGCCGACAAACGGGATGTTAGAAAGAATATTGCCGACCGGCTCCTGGAAGTAGGTCGCGAACAGCGGCGCGAAGATAAACAGGCCCCACATGCCGTACACGATACTGGGGATGGCCGCCAGCAGCTCAATGGCGATACCTAACGGGCGTTTGAGCCAGTTTGGCGCCAGTTCGGTCAGGAAGAGTGCGATACCGAAACTCACCGGAACGGCGATCAGCAGCGCGATAAAGGAGGTCACGAGCGTACCGTAAATCGGCACCAGCGCGCCGTAAATGTCGTTAGGTGCATCCCACTCTTTGGTCCACAGGAAGGCGAAGCCGAACTTCTCCATACTGGGCCAGGAGGAGATGATCAGAGAAACGATAATCCCGCCCAACATCAATAGCACAATCAGCGCAGCCAGTCTTACCAGCGCGCTGAATATCATGTCACCCTTTTTACCCGGTGGGTTAAAAGCAGGCTTAGTTGCAGCCATAAATCACTCTTTCCAGTTTAAAATCCGCCACGACGCTGACAGCTGCCCGGCGTTGCCGCCGGGCGACCGTCATCAGTACAGCGCTTTACCGCTGCTGTCTTTTACGTTGGTTTTCCATGCAGCACGAACCTGCTCAACCACGCTTTCCGGCAGAGAGGCATAATCCAGTTCGTTAGCCTGTTTGCCGCCGTTTTTGTACGCCCAGTCAAAGAACTTCAGCACTTCAGCGCCCTGCTCTGGTTTCTTCTGCTCTTTGTGGACCAGGATAAAGGTGGTGGAGGTAATCGGCCACGCGTTATCACCTTTCTGGTTGGTCAGGTCCTGCGCGAAGGTTTTGCTCCAGTCAACGCCTTTAGCGGCGTTAGCGAAGTTGTCTTCGGTTGGGCTAACCGGTTTGCCATCAGCAGAAACCAGCTTGGTGTAAGCCAGGTTATTCTGCTTAGCATACGCGTATTCAACATAGCCGATGGAGCCCGGCAGACGCTGTACGAACGCCGCAATACCGTCGTTACCTTTACCGCCCAGACCGGTCGGCCAGTTTACGGTAGAGCCTGCGCCAATTTTGGATTTCCACTCTTCGTTCACTTTCGCCAGGTAGCTGGTGAAGACGAAGGAGGTGCCGGAACCGTCAGCACGACGGACCACGGCAATATTCTGAGAAGGCAGCTTCACGCCCGGGTTCAGTTTGGTGATGGCTTCGTCATCCCACTTCTTAATTTTACCCAGGTAGATGTCGCCCAGCGTTTTACCGTCGAGCACCAGCTCGCCGGATTTCAGGCCAGGGATATTAACGGCCAGCACCACACCGCCGATCACGGTCGGGAACTGGAACAGGCCTTCCTGCGCCAGTTTTTCGTCAGACAGCGGAGCATCAGATGCGCCGAAATCCACGGTGTTAGCGGTAATTTGTTTTACGCCACCGGAGGAGCCGATACCCTGGTAATTGACTTTATTACCGGTTTCTTTCTGGTAGGTATCCGCCCATTTGGCATACACCGGCGCAGGGAAAGTTGCACCCGCGCCCGTCAGGCTTGCTGCTGCAAAGGCAGAGAAAGCGCTCATCGATAAGGTCGCGGCGACAACAGTTGCGACAGTGGTACGCATAACTTTCATAATGTCTCCTGCAAGAATTCGTAAATCGTTGTTTAGTGGCTACGATGAGCAAAATAGGACAAACAGGTGACAGTTATATGTAAGGTTTATGACAGTTTAATGACAGCAAACACGTAAAACATAACTAATTGATAATTATGAAAAATAATTCACGTAGATTCTTGTTTTTTTTGAATAAGACGGGTTCAGAATGGCAAATATGACAACGGCTGTCATAAACAGCCGTTGTGCTTGAAGACGTTAGTTTTTAATTTCCATGATGATCGTGGCATTGGCGTTAAAGGTACCGGGTTTTGGCCTGGCGCCGGTGGCGCTACCGGGCGCGGCAGAGAAATTGAACTCGCCATCTTCTTCACCCAAACGCGAACGTTTTCCCATATCTGTTTCCATGCGCCCGCCGTTCACATCAACTTCTTTATCGTATTCATCATAAATCTTGATTCCAACATCGTCGTTTGATGTCTGTAACATTGTGGGCGATGCCGCCGTCTGCGTCGCATGTAGCGAAACTTCAACATCTTGCCCAGCCGCCATTCCCGTACACTTCACCGATGCTTTGATCGGAATTTTACGGCTGGTTATCGCCGAACCCGGCGTTGACGAAAATTCAGAAGCCGGTATTTTTTCAAAATTGACTTCAATCACTTGCCCACCGTTAACTTCACACTCCTGTGGAGCGGTGATATCCCCCTGGATATAGACATCGGCTAACGCAGTGGGACTATCTGCACCAGTGGCGTTCGTTTTACCATACAAAGAAGCCATTAACATAGTTGGAATAGTCACTTTTCCAATAAATGGCTCCTTGACATAAAAATAAATAATCGCATCTGACCCACTATCAAAAGTCGCTATTTTTTTATTATCTGTACATGTGTTTTTGCCATCAGGATTGTTAGGTTGATTGGAAAAAGGAACATTAATATAACCTCTACCGAGAATAGCGATGGAGATCCCCACATCCAAATGTTCATTAAGATTATAATATTGTATATTACTCCGCACACCTGATTTAGCTAACGAGGAATTTTCCACGGCAGTATAATAAACATAGTTAAAATTACTAGTACAGTAGCAAAACCCATGATACCTATTTCCATTATCAACATGCTGCTCAAATGTTTGCCCACTTTTATTTTGAGTTGCACTAATTGTTTTATTGGGGAATGTTAATATACTATGATGCGTTCCACCATCTGCCTCACAATAAACGTCGGCGGCTAATATATTTTTGCAAAAAATAGCAGACGTGAGAAATATAAAACAGATAACCAGTCTCAAATTAATATCCTTTTTATTTGCAGCCAACTTTAACCTGAATCAGTTCATTATCTTTCGGTTCAGAAAAATGGTAATGTGCAGAACAGGTGCCAAGATTACCCGTAATCGTAAAATGACCTTCTGCCGGCATTCCGGATAAATAAAGCTCACCATTATCACCTACAATCCCCGTTACCGTGCCGGACTCCAGATCCGCCGAGGCCATAGCGCCAAATGGCGCGGGTTTACCATCTGGCATCGTTACCGTAAACAACACACGATAACCAACATGAGTGACAAACGTCGCTTTCACCACAGCGCCGCGCGTCGGTACCAGATTGACAACGGTATTTTCCAGTTCGACATTAGCGCGCGAGAAATAATTGCTGTTGATCGCCACCCGGTTTTCATCATACGGATTCATTTGCGTTTTTACCGTATAGCCTCGCCAGTCGGTGGATACGCCGGTGGCGTTCTCCACTGAGAGGCCATCTGCCCCCGGTGCTTCAACCAATGCCACCGTTTCCCCTAGCTCTTGCGAAAAAGTGATGCCGCCGCTGTGAACCAGAATACCGCCGCGAACCCCGTAGTTAAGGCGCTGTGAATCCTGACTATAGGCATAGCTACCGTTAACTGAGCCATAGGTACCGTCATAGCTCAGGCTGGCGTTACTGCTATAGCTGTCTTGCGGATCGCTAACCCATGATTCCTGAACGTTATAGGCAAGGTTATGATCTTCCAGCGCGGTACCGCCCAATCCGACCTGCATCGTGCTGTCATTATGATTGTTTTGCGTCAGCGAATAATTGACGTAACTGTTCTCCAGCCAGCCGGAAAGCGGTACCGAAACCGACAGCATAAAAATATGCTCATGGTCGTTCTCATTATCATTAGACTCGCTACCCGTATAACTATTGGCAGAATCGGTATAGTTCCAGGAAACGTTCCATGAAATACGCCGCCAGGTATTGGCATAACCAAATTGAACCAGCCGCTCGACGTTATCCGTTTTCCAGTACTGCTGCCGGCTCACCGTCAGGTAAATATTACCGTAGCCCCGGGCAAAAGATTGCGACCACGTCCCCTCAATCCGGCTACGTCGGTTGCCGGTCATCCAGAAATCTTCATCATTATTCTGCCGGGATGCCCATTCATTGAGCGTGTAATATCCTTCCGTGGAATAACGGTATCCAACCAGACGGAAATTCGTATCGGTTTCATCGAAACGCTTAGAATAGAGAAAGCGATAAGATTGCCCGGTTTCATCATCGCCATCGTCAAAATTGGCATGCGCGTGAGTCACATCCAATGACAGCGCACCGAGCGAGCCCATATCTTTACCCATCCCCATCGCCGCAGAAGCATAATCATTCGCTATCTGCGTGCCGCCATACAGCGTCAGGCCCCATGGCAAACCATGAAGAACCTGAGCCTGTAGCACGTTGGGGGTAAAACCGCTCTCATCGCGCATTTCACCGACGCTAATGTCCACATCGGTTTGTCCTTCGCGCTTAAGAATGGCCAGTGAAGCATAGGGCTGAGTGAAATGCTGCTCGCTGCCATCCTCTTCTTTGATAGTCACCTCAAGGTCGCCACCACCGCTGGTGGTATTCAGATCGGTGATTTCAAACGCACCTTGCGGCACTGCCGACTGATAGATAACGTAATTATTCTGCCGGATAATCACCGTAGCATTGCTTTTAGCGATACCACGAACTATTGGCGCAAAGCCATTCTGGCTGGATGGCAACATATCATCGTCGGTATACAACCTCGCCCCGCGGATTTGCGTGCTGTCAAAAACATCACTCGCCGTCCAGGTATCACCCAGCATAATCTGGCTACGCAGCGCGGCAATATCTCGCTGAACGTAGCTACTGATAGAGTGGTATTCAGTACTGTTTTCCGTCGCGTTTAAGGTGCTGTAGTTACGTAGCCGCCAGGCACCGATATTCAAACCGTTGCGTAAGTTGAGGTAATAGCTGTCATCCTCAGAGGAGTCATAATTGGATTTTAATGTGTGTGCTCCGGAGAAATCATAGTTAACCATCAGCGCATTAATCCCCTGATCCCAGCGGGAGGGGCTGATATAATCAGCCGCCGAACTATCCAGATAAATTTGTGGAACAGAAATATTCAACGCTAGTTTGTTAGCATCAAAAAACCACGATGAGCCATCGATCAAGGGAACCGGATTGATACACGCTTCACTATCAGCCTCATTCAGTTCCTTCAGCGCATTAACTTTTACACCATAGGAAGATAAAACATCCTTTATGGCAATAAAGCAGGGGTGAAGCTCCCCTTCCGGTGAGTCCTGAATAAATTTAATATCCTGTCGTTCAAAAAAACGACCGTTAACGATTACATCAACCTTATAATTACCAGGAGGAAGCGCATTTGAGCGGTTAAACTGACGGATATCGACATTAACCGGGTGATCGATCTCCAGAAGATTCGGGTTAAATAATGAATCCTGCGCCATACTCTGAAAAGTAGCGCTCATAAAAACGCCGGAAACCAGTATGAAATAACGACCTGAATCAATCATCGTGACGTCCTTGTCGGGTAGTTAAAGGGCCCTTTTTATCGGATCGCTGATCGCGCCATAATCATTAATAAATTGCCATACCAACGAACGCCCAGCAGCCCCTTCAGGAATGTCCAGGGCTATCGTTTCAAACGGCTTAATCATATTTAAGGTGATATCTTTTCCGTCAACAATTACGCTCATCACATTGATATGAATAGGCGTTGGATTATTCACCATCAGTTTATTTCCCTGACGCTGCCAGGATACTTTGGCTACTGCCTTTTCCGGCGTAATGGTTATCGACGCGGGACGCCAGAAAAGCTTAATTCGTGTTTTAATAGCAATTTCAAGAGAGCTCCCCTCTTTTTTATTCGTTGACGGGGGAATATTTTTAACATTAAACCAAAAAACAGATTCACGATCGGTAGGAAGATTGCCCTCTGTTTTAATAATACGTAATATTTTTTCTTGCCCAGCCTCAAGTCGCGACACAGGAGGAATTGTCGTAAAGGGCGGTTTGCTCTTATCATTTTTGTCAAATGGATCGACCCACGACTGAATTAAATAAGGGAGCGTAGATTCTTTATTATAAATAGATATCGTTGCATCGGGTGCATTACCTGGAAAAATAACTCGCGTGCCTCCAACAACGATACCTGAAAAAGACACCGATGAATAAAATGAAAAGACCATAAACAGAACTATTTTAAAATAATGACCAGGCATACATGTATCCAGAAATAAAAAAGACGCTCGCTATAACAAAGAAAAAGCAATAGCACAATAACGAGCGCCATTTAATTAACAATGAATATTCAATTGAAACGAATGACTCTTGGTATTACTTCACATATTCAACGGTGAACTGGGAATCGGCGTTAGCGGTACCGGCAGTCACTGTCGCAGAAGTGGCAATATAACGAGCAACAAACTGCATAGACGCTTTAGTCGCAACAATCGGGGTTTCCGCTGATTTTGTATACAGCTTAACCTGAGAGTTATCAGCTTTGTTATAGATACGGATGGCAACACCTGTTGCGGTAATCGGTGCAGGTTCAGTACCGGTATAATCACCAGGAGTTGTCGTATTCAGCGGATCGCCAATAGCCAGGTCGCCATTACCATCAGAGGCTTCTGTGCCATCGAAACGAACGCCCGCTTTGGTATATGTATCCGGGCATTTCTCCAGGTCAATATGGAAAGCCGTCGGCGCGGCGGTAGAACCTGCACCGGTGAATGCAGTACGGTTTACTTTACCTAAGTCGACACTCTGATCTTTGGTATCTGCGGTCACTTCACACGTACTGTCAATCACTTCACCACGAAAGTGGACGGTACCATCAGAGGCCATCGCATGTCCGACAAAAAATACTGAGGACAATGCTAAAGAAATAGCCGTTAATTTTCCTTTCATTTTAGACTCCATAAACATTGATTATAATAACCACTATTTTTATCGATAATATACATAGAGGTTTAATTGCAGGAGGATGATACATCTGGAGTCGAATTAGTCACAAGATAAATAAATTAATTTCCAGAATGAAAATTTATTTATCTCGATGGAATTATTGTAATATTTCAATATCACACGCAAAAATCAAAAACAAAATATATATATAACATACTTAAATTATACACATACATTAAGATTTTTGCATAAAATGCATGATAATTCAGAATAAATTTATACCGGAGTTAAAATAACGCTAAAGAAATCAATATCAAAAAAATAAAAATAGAATAATCATTATTCCGCTATTTTATTTGCATTTTGTGCCATGGTTAAGTTTCGAACGAAAAATCACACGATTATTGTGCCATGTCACCGATAAAAAAAGGCCGCTATGCGGCCTTTTTTACCAGAGAGTAATACCTTATTCGACTGTCACCGATTTCGCCAGGTTACGCGGCTGATCCACATCGGTGCCCTTAATCAGCGCCACGTGGTAAGACAGCAGCTGCAGCGGCACGGTGTAGAAGATAGGCGCAATCACCTCTTCGACGTGCGGCAGTTCGATGATATGCATGTTATCGCTGTTGCTGAACGCCGCATCCTGATCGGCGAAGACATACAGCTCACCGCCGCGCGCGCGCACTTCTTCGATGTTGGATTTCAGTTTCTCCAGCAGCTCGTTGTTCGGCGCGACAACAATCACCGGCATATCGGCGTCAATCAGCGCCAGCGGGCCGTGCTTCAGTTCACCCGCCGCATACGCTTCTGCGTGAATGTAGGAGATCTCTTTCAGCTTCAATGCCCCTTCCAGTGCGATGGGGTACTGATCGCCGCGGCCCAGGAACAGCGCGTGATGCTTGTCAGAGAAATCTTCTGCCAGCGCTTCAATGCGTTTATCCTGCGAGAGCATCTGCTCAATACGGCTCGGCAGCGCCTGCAAACCGTGGACGATATCGTGCTCAACGGACGCATCCTGACCTTTCAGACGCGCCATTTTCGCCACCAGCAGCAGCAAAACGGTCAGTTGAGTGGTGAATGCTTTGGTCGACGCGACGCCAATTTCCGCACCGGCCTTGGTCATGATCGACAAATCCGACTCGCGCACCAACGACGAACCCGCCACGTTACAAATCGCCAGCGAGCCCAGGTAACCCAGCTCCTTGGTCAGACGCAGGCCTGCCAGCGTATCGGCGGTTTCTCCGGACTGCGACAGGGTGATCACCAGGCTATTCGGGCGCACGGCTGATTTGCGGTAGCGGAATTCAGAGGCGATTTCGACATCGCACGGCATACCGGCCAGCGATTCAAACCAGTAGCGCGCGACCATGCCCGAGTTATAGGACGTTCCGCAGGCGATAATCTGAATGTGCTCAACCTTAGCGAGCAGCGCATCGGCCTCCGGCCCCAACTCGCTCAGATCCACCTGACCGTGGCTGATACGCCCGGTTAAGGTGTTTTTGATCGCGTTCGGCTGCTCATAGATCTCTTTTTGCATGTAGTGGCGGTAGATGCCTTTATCACCCGCATCATACTGCACGTTGGATTCAATATCCTGACGCTTCACTTCCGCGCCAGTCTTATCGAAAATGGCCACGGTACGACGGGTAACCTCCGCGATATCGCCCTCTTCCAGGAAGATAAAGCGACGGGTGACCGGCAGCAGCGCTAATTGGTCAGAAGCGATAAAGTTCTCGCCCATGCCCAGACCGATAACCAAAGGACTGCCGGAACGCGCTGCCAGCAGCGTGCTCGGATCGCGAGAATCCATGATCACCGTACCGTACGCTCCGCGCAGCTGCGGAATCGCGCGAAGCACGGCTTCACGTAATGTACCGCCCTGTTCCATTTCCCAGTGCACCAGGTGAGCAATCACTTCGGTGTCGGTCGCTGAAACGAAGACATAGCCGCGTGCTTGCAGCATTTCACGCAGCGGTTCGTGGTTTTCGATGATGCCGTTATGCACCACCGCAATATGATCAGACACATGCGGGTGCGCATTGCCTTCTGAAGGTTCACCATGCGTTGCCCAGCGGGTGTGAGCGATACCGGTGCCGCCTGGCAGCGGGTGCTCTTCCGCAGCCTGTGCCAGCATCTGGACTTTGCCCAGGCGGCGCAGGCGGGTCATATGCCCTTGCCCATCGACGACGGCCAGACCGGCAGAGTCATATCCGCGGTATTCCAGACGACGAAGCCCTTCAAGAAGGATTTCAGCTACATCACGTTGCGCGACTGCGCCAACAATTCCACACATAGTTTTATGTTCCGATTTTTTACGCGTTGTCGGTCAACCTGTTGCCCGTATACCGGGCGCCCCGAGCCTTGTAGAGAATGGGGTTATTTTTATAGGTACTGCACGTTGGGCGGGAGATTATGTTATCGCCTCGCCCCTGTCTGCCTGATGGCGGCTACGCCTTATCAGGCCTACAAAAAACTACTTCTTCTTCACCGGACGCTGCCAGCCTTGCTTGTGTACCTGCGGTACGCGGCTCAGCACCAGCTCATTATCGGCCACATTACGGGTAACCGTGGTTCCTGCGGCGATGGTCACGCCGTTACCGATGGTGACCGGTGCCACCAGCTGGCTGTCGGAACCGACGAACACGTCGTCGCCGATAATGGTTTTAAACTTGTTCGCACCATCATAATTGCAGGTGATAGTCCCTGCGCCGATGTTAACGTTGTCGCCAATTTCCGCGTCGCCGAGGTAAGTCAGATGACCGGCCTTCGAGCCCTTGCCCAGACGCGCTTTTTTCATTTCGACAAAGTTACCGACGTGTGCCCCTTCCAGCAGCTCAGCGCCGGGACGCAGACGAGCAAACGGCCCGATAGTACAGGCCGCCTCGAGAACGGCATCTTCTACAACGCTGTATGGACTAATTTCGCAGCCATCACCGATGGTACTGTTTTTAATGACGCAGCCGGTACCGATTTTGACGCGGTTGCCCAGCACGACGTTGCCTTCAAGAATAACGTTAGTATCAATCTCAACATCGCGCCCATGCGTAAGCGTGCCGCGCAGGTCGAAGCGCGCGGGATCGCGCAGCATCACGCCTGCCAGCAGCAATTTTTCTGCCTGTTCGGACTGATAAATACGCTCAAGACGTGACAGCTGCAGGCGGTTATTCACGCCGTCGGTTTCACTGATACGCGCCGGATGAACCGCAGCAATCTCACGCCCTTCCTGGTACGCCATCGCGATAATATCGGTGATATAGAACTCGCCCTGCGCGTTGTTGTTGTCGAGCTTCGCCAGCCAGCGTTTGAGATCGGCACCGTTCGCAATCAGAATGCCGGTGTTAATTTCACGAATCTGGCGCTGCTCTTCACTCGCATCTTTCTGCTCCACGATGCCAGAAACTTTACCGTTTTCGCGGGTAATACGGCCATAGCCGGTTGGATCGTCGAGCACGACCGTCAGCAGACCAATGCCGCCCTGCGGCTTCGCTTCACGCAGGCGCTGCAGCGTTTCCACCGAGATCAGCGGCACATCGCCGTACAGCATCAGAATATCTTCGTCATCAGCAAAGAACGGTGCCGCCTGCTGCATGGCGTGGCCGGTACCCAGCTGTTCAGCCTGAAGCACCCAGTTCAGGTTACCTTCCGTTAAGGTTTGCTTCAGTAAATCGCCACCGTGGCCGTACACCAGGTGCACCTGGTTCGCGCCGACATGGTTAGCGGCGTCAATGACATGCTGCACCATGGGTTTTCCCGCCAGGGTGTGCAGCACTTTCGGAAGTTCGGAATACATGCGTGTGCCTTTGCCAGCGGCAAGGATCACAACGCTCATGGTACGGTTAGACATAGGTATCCTGTCTGTAGATTAAGTATGAAGTAAACCGGGTTATCGTTGAAAATTCTACATATTTTGCAGCATGAAATGGCCTGCCGATAAAACGTTCAACATTCCCTTTAGCACTGTTTTTCTTTCCTTATTTTCGTCCATATCAAATCCATTTGTCTTGTAAGAAATCAGACCAACAGTCTGATTCTACGCTATCTCACTGCTTATCCTGTTTTTTTGCCACCTGAATAAAGAACGCGTCTAATTAAAACAGCGTTTTATTTACTCATTATTGTGACGAACAAAAAAGAAACAGCGTTTTGATTTGGTGATAATTACGGCGCTCAACCATTCAGGAAGATAATATGAACAAGAAGATACCTCTGGCTCTTACCCTCTGTAGCGCAGCGCTCTCTCTCTCCGCGCAGGCCCAGACGCCCCAGCAATGGAAAGCGATCGCTTTTGGGCAGTCCACCGACGTCAACTTCTCCTCCAACGTACTGGCGGAGAAAGTGGGCGTGAATAACGTTACCATCGACGGTAAGACGCTGACACCACAGCAAATTGCCGAACTCAGTAAACCCATCACCATTGAAAGCCGCGGCGGAAAAATCGCCAACTCTCATGATGGCCTGACCTTCTTCTACACCACACTGCCTACCGATAAGAACTTTGTTCTTTCGGCAACGGTCACCGTGGATCAGTTCGGTCCGGAAAATGGCGCCAGGCCAGCAGCACAGGAAGGCGCAGGCCTGCTGGTGCGCGATATCATCGGTATTCCGCGCCAGGAGCCGCTGAAAGAAGGCTATGAAGAGTTCCCCGCTGCGTCAAATATGGTGATGAACGCCATCATGACGCAGGATAAAAAGGATGATTACCGCGTGAAGCTCCAGGCGATTGCACGTAACGGTATTACTCAACCGTGGGGCAACGCCGGTTCTGAGATCAAAAAGGTCAGCTATAAAGAGGGGATCGATCTTCACCAATCACCAACCTTCCGCCTCAAGCTCGAACGCACCAACGACGGCTTCATCACCGCCTGGGCTCCAGCCAATAGCGAAGAGTGGGTGAGCGAACGCGTACCACATGCCGATCTCATTTCCGTTCAGGATAAGCAACAATATTACGTCGGCTTCTTTGCATCACGTAATGCCAGGATTACTGTCAGCAACGCGTCATTAACCACCTCAGCGGCCCAAACCGTCGCCTCTAAACCTTTCGTCGCCAAATCGTGGCCGGTGGTAATGCAGATAGCCTCTGGCAGTAAGAGTCAGACGCCAACGTATACCCTCCAGGCACGTGCTAACTACGACGGGCAGTTCACCGTACGGCAAAATGAAGTGGTGATCGGGGAGAATAAAGCGGTTAAAGCCGGCGAAATGTTCACCCTGCCGGCCCGGCTGAAAGACAACAATACGTTCCAGATTAGCTTCACCCCCACCAGCGGCAAAGATCGTTCACCGGTTGAGCAGCAGCTGACCGTAAGCCAGGAAAAAGGCATTACGGCTACCACGCTGTATGCGGCAGCAGACGGCAAGGCCGACGCCAAAGGCACTGAGGGTTCGCCATTAGATTTGAAAACGGCAATTGAGCTAGTGCCACCGGGCGGAAAAATTGTGCTCGCTGCGGGTGATTACCCGAAGACCGATATTCCGCTGTCTGCTAGCGGCCTTGAAAACGGCCATAAAACGCTAGAGGCATCCGGAAAGGCGGTTATCCACGGTATGCTGCTGGACGGCCACTACTGGACGCTGCGCGGTATCGATATCACCGATAAGAGTCTGCGTATTCAGGGGAGCCACAACCTGATTGAAAACGTCACCGCTTACCGTAATGACGATACCGGGATTCAGATATCTTCGGCAGATAAGATTGGTCGCCCGCTGTGGGCCAGCTACAACCGGGTGGTGAATTCCGAGTCTTATAGCAACGAAGACCCGGGTAAGATTAACGCCGACGGCTTCGCCGTGAAGATGCGCGTGGGTGAGGGTAACCGACTGGAAGGCTGCTATTCCCATGATAACATTGACGATGGGTACGACCTGTTCAACAAGATTGAAGACGGTGCCAACGGCGTGGTCGTGATTGAAAACTCCATCGCCCGTAATAATACCAGCAATGGCTTTAAGCTAGGCGGCGAAGGCCAGCCGGTCGCCCATGAGATCCGCAATAGTATTGCGGTTGGCAACCATCTCGATGGCTTCACCGATAACTTCAACCCGGGCAAGCTGGTGGTCGTCAACAACGTTGCGGTCGATAACCAGCGCTTCAACTTTATCTTCCGCCCGAGTCCTTACGGCGATCCCGCCACCCAGGGCGTGTTCAGCGACAACATTTCGCTGCGCAGCCAGCCGGGGAAATACGATGATGCCGTTGTCGGCAATATCGATGCCACCAACTACTTTATCGAGCAGGGTAAAAGCGTGAATACCGAAGGGAAGGAACTGCGCGCGGAAGACTTCCAGTCGCTGTCATTACCGCAGCCGCTGAAGCGTAATGCGGACGGCAGTTTTGATACCGGGAATTTCCTGACTAAGGATTAATGTGGTCTGTCATGTAGGCCTGGTAAGCGCAGCGCCATCAGGTATGCCGCGAGCACATTGCCGGTTGATGGTGTAAACGGCTTATCCGGCCTACAAAATACAAAGGTCGCCGTGAGGCGACCTTCTTCGTTTTGGGTTCTGTTTACACCGCGTGTGTTGTGGTTTTCGTTAGCGGTACAGCGCTTAACAGAACGGCATCTGACCTACAGGTGAGGCGGTCAGTGCGGTCATCAACCTTACAGGTTGAAAGTACCGAAAGAGATGTTCATAGAGCTGAAGAGAGCGATGATTTTGTTGATCAGTTTCATGATTTTTATCCTGCGATAGTAGTGATATTTTTTGTGACTCAACTCACAAAACGAAGTCTACTCCTCCAGATTTTTTCGATCAACAGTTTTGTGACCTTAATCACAAAATATTTAAAATACCTTTTCAGTTTCATTTAAATTAAAACAAGACATAAAAAAAGCCAGTCTGGAAACCAGACTGGCTTTTTGACTTTCAAGCCGGTGTTACATCGCTTTTTTGGTCAACTCGATAACGCGCAGTTTAGCGATCGCTTTGGCCAGTTCCGCAGACGCCTGAGCGTAATCCACGTCACCATGAGAGCTCTTAATGTGCTCTTCGGCCTTACGTTTCGCTTCCAGAGCTCGCGCTTCGTCGAGGTCCTGACCGCGAATCGCGGTATCAGCCAGAACGGTCACGGTGCCAGACTGCACTTCAAGAATGCCGCCGGACAGATAGATAAACTCTTCGTGACCGTGCTGTTTAACGATGCGAATCATACCAGGCTTAATGGCGGTGAGCAGCGGGGCGTGGCCCGGGTAAATACCCAGCTCACCTTCGCTACCCGTTACCTGGATTTTCTCGACCAGACCAGAGAACATTTGTTGCTCTGCGCTGACGACGTCCAGGTGGTAAGTCATTGCCATATCACCCTCCGATTAAGGCGTTAAAGTTTTTTGGCTTTTTCCACTGCTTCGTCAATGGAACCGACCATGTAGAACGCCTGCTCCGGCAGGTGATCGTATTCGCCGTCCATGATGCCTTTAAAGCCACGGATGGTGTCTTTCAGCGAAACGTATTTACCCGGAGAACCGGTGAATACTTCTGCTACGAAGAACGGCTGGGACAGGAAGCGCTGAATTTTACGTGCGCGTGCTACCACCAGTTTGTCTTCTTCAGACAGTTCATCCATACCCAGGATGGCGATGATGTCTTTCAGTTCCTGATAACGCTGCAGGATGGACTGAACGCCACGAGCGGTGTCGTAGTGTTCCTGACCAACAACCAGCGGATCCAGCTGACGGCTGGTGGAGTCCAGCGGGTCAACCGCAGGGTAGATACCCAGGGAAGCGATCTGACGGCTCAGTACGACGGTTGCATCTAAGTGCGCAAAGGTCGTTGCTGGGGATGGGTCAGTTAAGTCATCCGCAGGTACGTATACTGCCTGTACGGAGGTGATAGAACCGGTCTTGGTGGAGGTGATACGTTCCTGCAGAACGCCCATCTCTTCCGCCAGAGTCGGCTGGTAACCTACCGCTGAAGGCATACGACCCAGCAGTGCAGATACTTCAGTACCGGCCAGGGTGTAACGATAGATGTTATCGACGAACAGCAGTACGTCACGACCTTCGTCACGGAATTTCTCAGCCATGGTCAGACCGGTCAGAGCAACGCGCAGACGGTTTCCCGGTGGCTCGTTCATCTGGCCATATACCAGGGATACTTTATCGATAACGTTGGAGTCGGTCATTTCGTGGTAGAAGTCGTTACCCTCACGAGTACGTTCACCTACGCCCGCAAACACGGAGTAACCGGAGTGCTCGATCGCGATGTTACGGATCAGCTCCATCATGTTTACGGTTTTACCTACACCCGCACCGCCGAACAGACCGACTTTACCGCCCTTCGCGAACGGACACATCAGGTCGATAACTTTGATACCGGTTTCCAGCAGTTCCTGAGAGCTGGACAGCTCTTCGTAGGAAGGTGCTGCGCGGTGGATAGCCCAACGCTCTTCTTCACCGATGTCGCCTTTCATGTCTACTGGCTGACCCAGAACGTTCATGATACGACCCAGTGTTGCTTTACCTACCGGAACTTCGATCGGGTGCTCGAGGTCTTTAACATCCAGACCGCGACGCAGACCGTCGGAAGAACCCATAGCGATGGTACGTACGATACCGCCGCCGAGCTGCTGCTGAACTTCCAGCACCAGAACTTCATTACCATTCTGCACCTCAAGAGCTTCGTACACGCGCGGTACGGCATCCTGAGGGAATTCGACGTCAACTACGGCGCCGATTACCTGGACAATTTTTCCAGTAGCCATCTTGAATCCTCTACGAATTAACCTGGTTATACCGCGGATGCACCACCGACGATCTCGGTGAGTTCCTGAGTAATGCTGGCCTGTCGAGCTTTGTTGTATACCAACTGCAGCTCTTTAATCAGGCTGCCGCCATTGTCGGTCGCGGCTTTCATCGCCACCATACGTGCGGCCTGCTCGCTGGCCAGGTTTTCTACCACGCCCTGATAGACCTGAGATTCGACATAGCGACGCAGGAGGGTATCCAGCAGCGCTTTCGGATCGGGTTCGTACAGGTAATCCCAGGTTTTACGTTTCAGATCATCATCTTCTGAAGCCGGTAACGGCAGCAGTTGGGTGATCGTCGGCACCTGAGACATGGTGTTAATAAATTTGTTGCTGACAATATAAAGCTTGTCCAGACGACCTTCGTCGTAGGCCTGCAACATCACTTTTACCGGACCGATAAGTTCGGACAGGGCAGGTTTATCGCCCATACCGGTTACCTGAGCGACAATGTTGCCACCTACGGAATTAAAGAAGGACACACCTTTCGAGCCGATCATTGCGAGGTCGCACTGAACGCCTTTCTCGGTCCATGCCTTCATATCCGCCAGCAGTTTCTTGAACAGGTTAATGTTCAAGCCACCGCACAGACCACGGTCGGTAGACACCACCAGGTAGCCCACGCGCTTAACGTCGCGTTCTTCCAGGTATGGGTGCTTATATTCCAGATTACCGTTCGCAAGGTGACCAATCACTTTGCGCATGGTATCTGCATAAGGACGGCTGGCCGCCATGCGATCCTGCGATTTACGCATTTTGGAAGCGGCGACCATCTCCATCGCTTTAGTGATCTTTTGCGTGTTCTGGACGCTTGCGATCTTACTACGTATCTCTTTTGCGCCGGCCATGAGCTTCTCCTCAATGCCTACGGCCTGCCCTAAGACAGGCCGTCAGACTTTACCAGGATTGGGTTGCTTTGAAGGAATCGAGGATGCCTTTCAGCTTGCCTTCGATTTCGTCGTTATAGCCACCGGACTGGTTGATCTCTTGCATCAACGGAGCGTGATCACGGTCAACGTAAGCCAGCAGAGCGGCTTCGAAGCTACCGATTTTCGCCAGTTCAACATCCGCCAGATAACCACGTTCTGCTGCGTACAGAACCAGAGACTGCTGCGCGACGGACATCGGCGCATACTGTTTCTGTTTCAGCAGTTCAGTTACTTTCTGACCGTGGTCCAGCTGCTTACGGGTTGCATCGTCAAGGTCAGAGGCGAACTGGGAGAACGCTGCCAGTTCACGATACTGTGCCAGCGCGGTACGGATACCACCGGACAGTTTCTTCATGATCTTGGTCTGTGCTGCACCACCTACACGGGATACGGAGATACCCGGGTTAACCGCAGGACGAATACCGGCGTTAAACAGGTTGGTTTCCAGGAAGATCTGACCATCGGTAATGGAAATTACGTTGGTCGGAACGAACGCAGAAACGTCACCCGCTTGGGTTTCGATAATCGGCAGAGCGGTCAGTGAACCGGTTTTCCCTTTCACTTCACCTTTGGTGAAGGCTTCAACGTATTCGGCGTTAACACGCGCAGCACGCTCCAGCAGACGGGAGTGGAGGTAGAATACGTCGCCCGGGAATGCTTCACGTCCTGGTGGACGACGAAGCAGCAGGGAGATCTGACGGTATGCGACAGCCTGTTTAGACAGGTCATCGTAAATGATCAGCGCATCTTCGCCGCGATCGCGGAAGTATTCGCCCATTGCGCAACCGGCATACGGTGCCAGGTATTGCAGTGCAGCGGATTCAGACGCGGTTGCCACAACAACGATGGTGTTAGCCAGCGCGCCGTGTTCTTCCAGTTTACGTACCACGTTAGAAATGGTGGACGCTTTCTGGCCGATAGCCACGTAGACGCACTTGATGCCGGAATCACGTTGGTTGATGATGGCGTCGATTGCCAGCGCGGTTTTACCGGTCTGACGGTCGCCGATGATCAGTTCACGCTGACCACGACCGATTGGGATCATGGCATCAACGGATTTATAACCAGTCTGAACTGGCTGATCAACGGACTGACGTTCGATTACGCCTGGTGCGATAGCTTCAACGGCGGAGAAGCCGTCGTTGTCCAGCGCGCCTTTACCATCGATTGGTGCACCCAGGGTGTTAACCACACGGCCCAGCAGGCCACGGCCAACCGGAACTTCCAGGATACGACCAGTACACTTGACGGTCATGCCTTCGGCAAGGTCAGCGTACGGGCCCATGACTACAGCACCTACAGAGTCGCGCTCCAGGTTCAGTGCGATAGCGTAACGGTTACCCGGCAGGGAGATCATTTCACCCTGCATACAATCGGCCAGGCCGTGAATGCGGATAACACCGTCACTTACAGAAACAATAGTACCTTCGTTGTGAGCTTCACTCACAACATTGAACTGAGCAATGCGCTGCTTGATCAGTTCGCTGATTTCGGTGGAATTCAGTTGCATGCTCCAGTCCCCTTAAGACTGCAAGACGTCTGCAAGGCGTTCAAGACGGCCGCGTACGCTACCGTCAATGACCATATCACCCGCACGGATGATAACGCCTGCCATTACAGACTTATCGATTTTGCAATTCAGCTTAACTTTGCGTGACAGACGTTTTTCCATCGCGGCGGTGATTTTCGCGAGCTGTTCTTCATTCAACGCATTGGCGGAGATAACGTCTACCTCAGAGGTAGCTTCACTCGCGGCGCGCAGATGCACGAACTGCTCAAGAACATCAGGGAGCACTTTAAGACGACCGTTTTCAGCCATGACCTTAATCAGGTTCTGGCCGTTTTCGTCCAGTTGCTCACCGCATACAGCGATAAACGACGTAGAGAGCGTTTCCGGCGCCAGTGCGCCAGACAGAAGCTCTGCCATTTGTTCGTTCTTCGTCACTTCGGCGGCAAACGCCAGCATGTCCTGCCAGCGATCTACGCTTTTGTGTTCGACGGCAAAGTCAAAAGCTGCTTTGGCGTAGGGGCGAGCTACCGTAACAAATTCAGACATCAGCCCCTCCCTCCTTACAGTTCAGCGACAAGTTTATCCACGATGTCGCTGTTAGCAGCTTCATCCACGGAACGTTCGATGATCTTCTCGGCGCCAGCAACAGCCAGGATAGCGACTTGCTTACGCAGCTCTTCGCGAGCACGTTTACGCTCGGCATCAATTTCTGCCTGAGCCTGTGCCACGATTTTAGTACGTTCCTGCTCTGCTTCAGCTTTAGCTTCGTCCAGGATCTGAGAACGACGTTTGTTCGCCTGCTCGATGATCACCTGGGCTTCCGCTTTCGCTTTTTTCAGCTGGTCGGTCGCATTGGCCTGTGCAAGGTCCAAATCCTTTTTAGCTCGTTCTGCAGAAGAAAGACCGTCAGCAATCTCTTTTTGACGTTTTTCGATGGCTGCCATTAACGGCGGCCATACGTATTTCATGCAGAACAGAACGAACAGGACAAACGCGATGGCCTGGCCGAGGATTGTTGCGTTAAGATTCACAGCACAATGCCTCTTATCTAGTTAACGTTCTGATATTGCTCTTACTTAATTCAAAGCAACGCTTACTACGCGACAGCGAACATCACGTACAGACCCAGACCTACAGCGATCATCGGGATAGCATCCACCAGACCCATAACGATAAAGAACTGAGTACGCAGCAGAGGAATCAGATCCGGTTGACGCGCTGCGCCTTCCAGGAATTTGCCCCCGAGGATGCCGATACCGATCGCAGCACCGATTGCCGCCAGACCCATCATCACAGCGGCAGCCATGTACAGCAGATCCATATTCAGGTTTTCCATGACAGTCTCCAGTTTGTTTCAGTTAAAACGTAGTAGTGTTGGTAAATTAATGCTCTTCAGACGCCATCGACAGATAGACAATCGTCAGAACCATGAAGATGAAGGCTTGCAGCGTAATGATCAGGATGTGGAAAATGGCCCACGGCACATTCAGAATCCACTGTGACCACCACGGCAACAGACCAGCAATCAGAATGAAAATCAGCTCACCGGCATACATGTTGCCGAACAGTCGCAGACCCAGAGATACTGGTTTGGACAGCAGGCTTACCCCTTCAAGGATTAAGTTGACAGGAATAAATGCCCAGTGATTGAACGGCTGCAGTGTCAGCTCTTTCGCGAAGCCACCGATGCCTTTCATTTTGATGCTGTAGAACAGAATCAGGATAAACACGCCCAGTGCCATAGACAGGGTGATGTTTACGTCCGCAGACGGAACCACGCGCAGCGCCGGCAGGCCCAGTATATGCTCAGCAATATACGGCAGCAGGTCGATAGGCAGTAAGTCCATCAGGTTCATCAGGAAGACCCAGACGAAGATCGTCAGGGCAAGCGGAGCGATAACCTTGCTTTTGCCATGGTACATGTCTTTGACACTGCCATGAACGAAGCCGATTACCAGCTCAATCGCGGTCTGAAATTTACCTGGTACGCCGCTGGTCGCTTTTTTGGCAACGCTACGGAACATAAGCAGGAACAACAGACCCAGCACCACCGAGAAGAACATGGAGTCAATATTGAGCGTCCAGAAGGTGGCTGGGGGGTTATGCGGATCTACCAGCGAGAAAGTACGCAGGTCCAGCTGAAGGTTATTCAGATGGTGTCCTATGTATTCCTGCGGCGTCATATTTTCAGAAGCCATGATGCCTTTTACCCTTTGTTGTTAATTACAGCGGGCGCCAGTATCTGAACCACTAGCACCAAAATCCATGTAACGATCAGCGGTAAGAATACCGCCTTTAAAACCGCCAGCGCCACAATCAGTAACACCAGCATCGCTAGCACCTTGAACGCTTCGCCGAAGGCGAACGTCCAGGCCACTTTGCCCTTCGCGGGTGTATGCACCTGGTGACGCCAGGCAAAAATCATAAACAACATATTAGGCAGTAACACTGCCAGGCCTCCACACGCGGCGGAGATGCCCCAGACGGGGTCTTTAAGGCTGAACAGCAATCCACTTGCTATCACTGCCAGAAGCTGAATGAACAGAAGCTTACGAGCAACATTTCGACTCACGAGCGACATAGACATCACGTTTGAACTCCTGCTCCCTTTGAGGTATGCCGCGTGTCGTATAAAACGTTCTTTAAAGCTCAGAGTCAAGCATCAAAAAGCGGTCAAATTATACGGTGGTGCCTCGTGATTTCAAACAATAAGTAGCCAAAAGGTGAATAAATATTTAAATATTTTTCATTCGCGCTATTTTCCTACTTTTCGTCAAAGTGTGAACGATCGTACAAAAGTGCAAATACAGCGAAAACAGTGACTATAAAGCGTGCACAAGATCACATATTAAACATTTTAGCGCCTGGCTTCTGTATCAACGTCGCAAAATATGAGTTCTCATCGTTTTGATATCTAAGGCTAAATCTGAGTACTCTTTTAAAAAAACGTAGATACAGAACAAAAACCATTCGTTGACATTTATAATAAATTATTAACATGAACAAATGACTTACCTGCTGATTTATAGCAGACTGATATTTTCCACGTTTACTATTCTCATCATTAACAAAAAAAGCTTGGTTATCGATAAGATAAAAACAGGTTAAGTCCTAGTAAAATTCAGCCATACAACGGCGGGCAGTGTCGCCAGTTTGTTAACACCTGAACCCGCCTTTTTTTTCTACTTTTTTTGATAAAAATTAAATTTTGTTTGGTGCAATAATCACCAAATGACGCTCCCCTTCCAACTGAGGAACCCGTAATTCGACCACGGACTCCACGCTAAATCCCTCTGGAAGTTGCGCAATTTCATCTTCCGGCAGCTGCCCTTTCAGCGCGTAGAAGCGCCCTTCCGCACCCGGGAGATGATGACACCAGTTCACCATATCGGTCAGCGAGGCGAAGGCGCGGCTGATGACACCGTCAAACGGCGGCTCAGCGGGGAATGCTTCAACGCGGCTCTGCACCGGCGTGATGTTGTCCAGATTCAGTTCGTGCTGAACCTGGCGCAGAAAGCGAACGCGCTTGCCCAAGCTATCGAGCAGCGTGAAGTGCGCATCCGGACGCACGATAGACAGCGGAATACCCGGCAGGCCCGGCCCGGTACCGACATCGATAAAACGTTCACCTTTCAGCGACGGTGCCACCACAATGCTGTCGAGGATGTGGCGAACCAGCATCTCGTTCGGATCGCGCACCGACGTCAGGTTGTACGCCTTGTTCCACTTATGCAGCATATCGACATAGCCGACAAGCTGATTTTTCTGGTGATCGGAGAGGGAAATGCCTGCTTCATTCAGCAGTCGAGAGAGTTTGTTGAGCACAGAGAATACCTGTTAGCGATAATCTGCCGGATGGCGACTTCGCCTTATCCGACCTACAAAGTAGGCCCGGTAAGCATAGCGCCACCGGGCAATGTTCAATCATTACGCGCTGCGGCGCAGCAGACCTTGTTTTTTCAGCCATACCAGCAAAATAGAGATTGCCGCCGGGGTGATCCCGGAAATGCGTGACGCCTGGCCGATAGAAACCGGTTTGTGATCGTTAAGTTTCGCGATCACTTCATTGGACAAACCGTTAACCTGGCGATAGTCCAGCGTTTCAGGCAGCAGCGTATTTTCATTGCGCTGCTGTTTTTCGATCTCATCCTGCTGACGCGCGATATAACCTTCGTATTTCACCTGGATTTCAACCTGTTCCGCCGCCTGTACATCGTCCAGCGCCGGTGAGAACGGCGTCAGAGAGGTCAGCTGTGCGTAGGTCATTTCCGGGCGACGTAGCAGGTCTTCACCGTTAGCTTCACGAGACAGCGGCGCGGTCAGGTGAGCATTCACTTCTGCCGCCGTCGCTGCCGAAGGCGCGACCCAGGTGGATTTCAGGCGCTGGCGTTCACGTTCGATGTTCTCCAGCTTCTCGTTGAAGCGCGCCCAGCGGACATCATCGACCATTCCCAGCTCTCGACCAATTTCAGTCAGGCGCAGATCAGCGTTGTCTTCGCGCAGCATCAGGCGATATTCAGCGCGTGAGGTAAACATGCGGTACGGTTCTTTGGTGCCCAGCGTGCAGAGGTCATCGACCAGTACGCCAAGATAGGCCTGATCGCGGCGCGGCGCCCAGCCGTCTTTGTCGGCAGACAGACGGGCGGCGTTCAAGCCCGCCAGCAGCCCCTGCGCGGCAGCTTCTTCGTAACCGGTGGTGCCGTTGATCTGGCCGGCAAAGAACAGGCCGTGGATATACTTGCTTTCCAGCGTTGGCTTCAGGTCACGCGGATCGAAGAAATCGTATTCAATGGCGTAGCCAGGGCGCACGATGCGCGCATTTTCCATCCCCTGCATGGAGCGGACAATCTGCATCTGCACATCGAACGGCAGGCTGGTGGAGATACCGTTCGGATAAATTTCGTTAGACGTCAGCCCTTCCGGCTCGAGGAAGATCTGGTGCTGATTACGATCGGCAAAGCGCATCACTTTATCTTCGATCGACGGGCAATAGCGTGGGCCGATCCCTTCGATCACGCCAGCATACATCGGGCTACGATCGAGGTTATTGCGGATGACGTCGTGGGTTTTCTCGTTGGTGTGCGTCACGTAGCACGGCATCTGACGCGGGTGCTGAGAGACATCGCCCAGGAACGAGAACACCGGCATAGGGTCGTCGCTGTTTTGCTGGCCCAGTACGCTGAAGTCGATAGTCCGTGCGTCAATGCGCGGCGGCGTACCGGTTTTCAGGCGGCTGACGCGCAGCGGCAGTTCACGCAGACGACGAGACAGCGGGATAGACGGCGGATCGCCCGCACGGCCACCGCTGTAGTTATCCAGACCGATATGAATTTTACCGTCAAGGAATGTCCCCACGGTCAGCACTACCGCTTTCGCGCGGAATTTCAGCCCCATCTGGGTGACAGCACCGACAACGCGATCGTTCTCGACAATCAGATCTTCTACCGCCTGCTGGAAGATCATCAGGTTTGGCTGATTCTCCAGTGCGGTACGCACCGCCTGACGGTAAAGCACGCGATCTGCCTGGGCGCGAGTGGCACGAACGGCCGGGCCTTTGCTGGCGTTTAGTATCCTAAACTGAATACCTGCATGGTCGATCGCCGTTGCCATCAGGCCGCCAAGCGCATCCACTTCTTTTACCAGGTGTCCTTTCCCAATGCCGCCAATCGCCGGGTTGCAGCTCATCTGCCCCAGAGTGTCGATATTGTGTGTCAAAAGCAGGGTTTGTTGGCCCATTCGCGCTGCGGCCATCGCGGCCTCAGTGCCTGCATGACCCCCGCCAATGATGATGACGTCAAAAGGATCCTGATAAAACATGGTGGTTTGCCTCGCGTACTGCGGTTTTTAAATGGATTGAAGTCCGGGCGTGGATTCTACTCAACTTTAGTCGATGGAGAAAGCGTCTGGATCCTGGGTATTAAAAAGAAGATCTTTTTATTTAGAGATCTGTTCTATTGTGATCTCTTATTAGGATCGGCAAGTCTTGTGGATAAGTACGATCCTGACATTAAGATCAACCGGTTAAGGCGGATCGTTTTCTGTGAATGATCGGTGATCCTGGACCGTATAAGCTGGGATCAAAGTGGAGGGTTATACACAACTCAAAAACTAGCCAACGGTTATTCTTTGGATAACTACCGGTTGATCCAAGCTTTTAACCAGAGTTATCCACATAAAAAAGTTCGATCTTTACAAATCTCAGAGCATTGGTTGCCACGATCGCAGCCATATTTCCGCCGGATCTTCCGGAATTTCATGTTCCAGTACGTTGATCCGCAGCGTCTCCCCGATCTGTTTTGCCCCGCAGGCTTTCAATTCGGCTTCCAGCTTATCGATCGCGCCGCAAAAGGTGTCATATTCGCGGCTACCGATGCCAATAGCCCCGAAGCGAATCTGAGAGAGATCCGGTTTTTGCTCATGCAATGCTTCATATAAGGGCAGAAGGTTGTCCGGAATGTCACCGGCACCATGCGTTGAGCTGACCACCAGCCAGATTCCTTCATGCGGAACCTCATCCAGCATCGGCCCGTGCAGTATTTCACTGGTCATGCCGGCGTCGTCCAGCTTTTCGGCCAGGTGTTCCGCGACATATTCCGCACTGCCAAGCGTGCTGCCGCTGATTAAAGTGATGTCTGCCATGCTCGCCCACCTTTATAGAGAGAGCGCATTGTACGCTGTGAGCGAGCTGGGATCTACCTGTGGAAAAATGTGGGATTAAAAAAAGCGATCAAGGCTTGATGGTACGCATGATCGGGTTCTGCAGAACGATCAGCGTTTCGGTGGACTGAATTTCATCAATTGTTTGGATCTTGTTGATAAGTACCTGCTGCAGCGCATCGATAGATTTACACATCACCTTAATAAAGATGCTGTAGTGGCCGGTGGTGTAATACGCCTCGGTGACTTCATCCAGGCTTTCCAGGCGTGCCAGCGCTGATGGGTAGTCTTTGGCGCTCTTGAGAATGATGCCGATAAAGCACCCTACGTCATAACCGAGTTGTTTGGGGCTGACGTCCACATGCGCGCCGGTGATGATCCCTGCCTGTTTCATCTTCTCTACGCGCACATGGATGGTCCCCGGACTCACGGCGAACTGTTTGGCCAATTCGGCGTAAGCGGTACGGGCATTGGCCATTAGCGCTTCCAGGATGCCGCGGTCCAGATTGTCGATCTGATAATTTTCCATAGGTTTTTCTTATGAAGATTAGTGATTCTTTCTATTCTAGCCTTTAATTTTGATGAATTAAAAGTGAGATGGGCTTTTTGTTGTTTGATTATTGAATTGTGGGCCGGTTTTGTTGCTTAATCAGTGGCAACAGGACGCAGGAGTAAAAATAATGAAAACCGCATACATCGCAAAACAACGCCAGATTAGTTTCGTTAAATCCTATTTTTCCCGTCAGTTGGAAGAGAAGCTAGGGCTCGTAGAAGTCCAGGCGCCGATCTTAAGCCGCGTGGGCGATGGGACACAGGACAACCTGTCTGGCTGCGAGAAGGCGGTTCAGGTGAAAGTGAAAACACTGCCAGACGCCCAGTTCGAAGTGGTTCATTCACTGGCGAAGTGGAAGCGTCAAACCCTGGGACAACACGACTTCAGCGCGGGCGAAGGGCTGTACACGCACATGAAGGCCCTTCGCCCCGATGAAGACCGACTTTCTCCGATTCACTCCGTTTACGTTGACCAGTGGGACTGGGAACGCGTGATGGGTGATGATGAACGCCATATCGGCACGCTGGAAAGCACCGTGAAGGCTATCTGGGCGGGTATTAAAGAAACAGAAACCGCCGTAAGCAAAGAATTTGGTCTGACGCCGTTCCTGCCAGAGCAGATTCACTTTGTACACAGCGAAACGCTGCTGAGCCGTTACCCGGGCCTGGATGCGAAAGGGCGCGAGCGCGCAATTGCCAAAGAGCTGGGCGCGGTCTTCCTGATTGGTATCGGCGGTAAACTGTCTGACGGCCAGCGCCACGACGTCCGTGCGCCGGACTATGATGACTGGAGCACTCAGGCCGCTTCCGGTTTTGCCGGGCTAAACGGCGATATCCTGGTGTGGAACCCGGTGCTGGAAGACGCGTTTGAGATTTCTTCCATGGGGATCCGCGTGGATGCGAAAGCGCTGAAACACCAGTTGCAGATCACCGGCGATGAAGATCGTTTACAGTTGGAGTGGCACCAGGCGCTGCTGCGCGGTGACATGCCGCAGACGATCGGCGGCGGTATTGGTCAGTCTCGTTTGACGATGCTGCTACTGCAACTGTCTCATATCGGCCAGGTGCAGTGCGGCGTATGGCCAGCCCAGGTTCGTGAAAGCGTCTCTGCTCTGCTGTAACCCAGTCTAACGCCGCCAGCGCCTCAGCAGGCGGCTTCTTAACCCGGTATCAAAGCGCCAGATATGATCGAAAATGCGCATGATCCCGGGTTTGCCGTGTGCGGACATCGCCACCGCGTGAAAACGATGCTGATGTTTCTGCTGCAGCTCCCCTACCTTTTTGACCACCTCATCCGGCAGCCGTTGGGCGATAAAATCAGAAATCACCACCGCATCGGCGTCCTGCCACTGCGGGTTTTGCAGATGCTCAATAATGGCGCGGAAACAGCTGGCCATGTCGGTGCCGCCGCGAAACCGCTGGCTCAAAAAGCGGATCGCTTGCTCCAGCCCCTGACGGCCAGTTAGCTCGTAGCGCACCACTTCGCTGGAGAACAGCATAATGTAGCAGCGGCGGTTGTCGGCCAGCGCCACCCGCATCAGCGCCAGGCAGAACGCTTTGGCGCACTGTTCGTTGAAGCCACCCATTGAGCCAGACGTGTCGACGCAGACAATAAACGGCCCGCGGGGCTGTTCGTCGACATCCTGGCGCACGACCGGACGTTCAGTGATTTTCTCTCGCCACGCGTCGCCGTGCAGCCGGTAGGTTAACAGCTGCTTTTCCACCAGCCGGCGATAGAACTCGTATTCCAGCTCGGTGATCCCAAGCGTCGCCAGCTCCGGCGGCAACAGGCGCAGAATGTCATCGCTTTGCTGGATGCCGTCGACCTGTTCCGGCACGGTCGACGGTTCACGAACCAGCGCACGGAACGTCTCCATCGGTGCGTCTTTTTTCGGCACAGATTTCGCTTCCCGTGAGCGACCAAGCTGCTCGGCCAGGCGCAGCAGCTCTGGCTGCTGGCTGAGAAACTCGCCGTATTTAACAATCAGCTGATAGTCGCCGCGCTTAAGCTGACCCGCGCTCATGTCCCAGAGTCGCCCGCCCGCGCTGTCGTTTTCCACCAGCAGCGGCTCCAGCTGGCCGCTTAGGGTCATACGTTCCTGCACTTCGCTCAGCAGCTGCTCGCGTTCTTCTTCCAGCAGCTGTTGGTTGAGCGAGGTGACCTGAACCACCAAGCTTAGCCGCCAGCGTTGTAGAAAAAGGGTATGAAGGGCTGGTGTAAAGGTGGTGTTGTTTGCCACCAGCTGCTGAGCTTGGCCGGCAAACGGCGACTGCACCCGAATCAACAGCGCCAGAATCTGCGGCAGTTGCACAATAAACTGGCTGGTGGAGAGAATCTGGCTCTGCTGGTAGCAGATAACCTCCTCTTCCAGCTCCTGCGGCACCGGCGCGCCCTTTAAGCGGTTTCTGAAGGTTTCACGCCAGCGGGGCAGATCGTCGGTAATGGCGCTTTTTAGTCGTGGGAATTTTTCAAAGAACACGGCCAGCTGCGGCGAAGCCAGCAGGGCGATGATCATCTCTTCGATCATCCCCTCTTCGCTGACCGCCAGCATGACGTTGAGCGTGTCGATGGTGAGCATTAAAGCTGCGCCTGCTTAATTTGCGCTGCGACGTCCTGCAGACTGGCTTCGATACGCCCCAGCCACTCTTCATTGATGAACAGGCATTTTTGCTGTTCGCTAAAGCGGTTGTGCTGCTGGTGCCATTCTTCCTCTAAGGCGAGCAGCTGCTGGCGGATTTCGCTCGGCATATTTTCCGTGCTGCCGGAGCCCGGCAGCGATAGCCGGGTACCCTGCAGACTGACGTCGCGCACCACCAGGTGCTGCGCAGCATCGACTTCCATATTCAGCGTTAGTGCAAAGCCGATGCCGTTCAGTTTGCCGCGAATTTCACCGCCTTTCTCCAGCCAGTTAGCCAGCGCCTGGCGCTCGAAGGTTATGTGAATGACTTCAATATCGTGCAGCTTCAGCGGCTGCTGCAGCAGTAGGGTGATCGTAGGCGATTGTACCTCCGGCGGCAGCTCGTAGTGCGGCTTGCGGCTGAACATGCCGCCCAGGCGGATGACTTTCAACGCCGTTTTGTCGCTTTGCTGTTGCTGAATTTGCAGGCGCTGTTGGGTAATCGCGCCCAGCTTATTGAGCATGGCCTGCTGCTGCCATGCATGTCCGGTCATCAAAATATCTATCTGTTGTTTAAGCAGATTCAGGCTTTCAGCATCGTGCCACAGGCACTCTTTGAGCAGGATCAGATCGATAGGTGCGATCGCATCTCGGCCGCTGAAGAAGGCGCAGGCCTGCAGCAGGCGGATCGCCTTTTTCCAGCGACGATCGGAAACATAAGGTGCGTTTGGCAGGTTATCCAACTGCTGGCGCAGGGTGAAAATAAGCTCAAACACCGCGTCCGGCAGCTTGACGTTGCCGATATCCTTCTGCCACTGGAAGTACTCTTCATCCGTTACCTGAAGACTGGCCGGGATCGGATTGTCGTTTTCGTCCTGCTGGCTAATCAGCATGGAGCGGAAATTGCCTTTGTCCTGCACTTTGTCGAGCCACAGACGAATCAGCATGCGGTCGTACAGTGCTTCCAGGCTGCTTTCGGCCTCCGGCAGTTCGTTCGATGCGGTAACCAGCAGACGCATGGGAATTTTTTCAACGCTGGCGCCGTTACGGAAATTGCGTTCGTTAATGGCGGTAAGTAAGGTGTTCAGAATGGCCGGGCCCGCCTTCCAGATTTCATCCAGAAACACGATCTCGGCTTCCGGCAGATAGCCAGCGGTCAGGCGCTCATAGCGACCTTCATCTTTTAACGCCTGGATAGAGAGTGGCCCAAACACTTCTTCCGGCGTGGAAAAGCGCGTCATCAGGTACTCGAAAGCGCGGGCGTGCTGGAAAGCAAATTTCAGGCGACGGGCTATCAGGCTTTTTGCGATGCCCGGAGGGCCAAGTAAAAAGACGCTTTCGCCGCTCAGCGCTGCCAGCAGGCACAGACGAATGGCATGACTACGTTCAAATAGCCCTTTCTCCAGCGCGCCGCTCAGCCGCGAAATTCTTTCTGCTAATAAATGTGGTTGGGCCATAATTAACTTGCGTCCTTTCGCCGTTTAATCAGCTAACTGGCTGAGTATAGACGTTTAAGTCTTTAGGTGAATAGCCTCAATACTACCTCGCAATTTCTTGAGGCAGGTTAATATGATGTGATTAAGGGGTACGATTTTGGCGTTAATCGTGCATACTGTGCGCTTTTCGTGGGCCAAGGGACTAGGCACACATTTGTTTCAAAAACGAAAGACTAGTCTATGAGCACTGATAAGAAACAATCTTTATCAGCGATTACACTCGCTGCAATTGGCGTGGTATACGGCGATATTGGTACCAGCCCTCTTTATACGCTTCGTGAATGTTTGTCTGGGCAGTTTGGTTTTGGCGTCGAACGTGACGCGGTTTTTGGCTTTCTGTCATTAATTTTCTGGCTGCTCGTTTTTACGGTTTCACTCAAATACATTACCTTCGTGATGCGGGCGGACAACGCCGGCGAAGGCGGGATCCTCACGCTGATGTCACTGGCCGGGCGTAACACCTCTGCGAAGACGACATCCATCCTGGTGATCCTTGGACTCATTGGGGGAAGCTTCTTCTATGGCGAAGTGGTCATTACCCCGGCTATCTCGGTGATGTCGGCGATTGAAGGGCTGGAAATTATCGCCCCCACGCTCGATACCTGGATTGTCCCCATTTCGATTATTGTTCTGACGCTGCTTTTTGCGATCCAGAAGCACGGTACCAGCATGGTCGGCAAACTGTTTGCGCCCATTATGCTTATCTGGTTCCTGCTGCTGGCGGTATTGGGCGCGCGGAGCATTATTGCAAACCCTGAAGTCCTGCATGCCCTTAACCCTTACTGGGCGGTGAACTTCTTCCTGCAATACAAAACCGTTTCTTTCGTGGCGCTGGGCGCGGTGGTGCTGTCGATCACCGGCGTGGAGGCACTGTATGCCGACATGGGTCACTTCGGGAAATTACCGATTCGCCTGGCCTGGTTCTCGGTGGTGCTGCCTTCGCTGGTATTGAACTACTTTGGTCAGGGCGCGCTGTTGTTAAAACACCCGGAAGCCATTAAGAACCCGTTCTTCCTGCTGGCCCCTGATTGGGCGCTGATTCCGATGCTGGTGATTGCCGCATTGGCGACGGTTATCGCCTCTCAGGCGGTTATCTCCGGGGTCTTCTCGCTGACTCGCCAGGCGGTGCGCCTGGGGTATCTGTCACCGATGCGCATTATTCACACCTCGGAAATGGAGTCCGGCCAGATTTATATCCCGTTTATCAACTGGCTGCTTTATATCTCGGTGGTGGTGGTGATCGTCAGCTTTGAGCACTCCTCAAACCTGGCGGCGGCGTACGGTATTGCGGTTACGGGGACCATGGTTCTGACGACGATTCTGTTCACCACGGTGGCGCGGAAGAACTGGCGCTGGAATAAGTTCTTTGTGGCGCTGCTGTTCGTGGCGTTTATGTGCATCGACATTCCGCTGTTCTCGGCGAATCTCGATAAAATCGTCTCCGGCGGTTGGCTGCCGCTGAGCCTGGCGCTGATCATGTTCACCATCATGACCACCTGGAAAAGCGAGCGTTTCCGCCTGCTGCGTCGGATGCATGAACACGGTAACTCCCTGGAGGCCATGATCGCCTCACTGGAGAAATCACCGCCGGTACGTGTGCCGGGCACCGCGGTGTATATGTCTCGTGCGCTCAACGTGATCCCGTTTGCTATGCTGCATAACCTCAAGCATAACAAGGTGCTGCACGAGCGGGTTATCCTGCTGACGCTGCGCACCGAAGATGCGCCGTACGTGCACAACGTTAGGCGCGTGCAGATTGAGCAGCTCTCACCGACCTTCTGGCGCGTGGTAGCCAGCTACGGCTGGCGTGAGACGCCGAACGTGGAAGAGGTGTTCCACCGCTGCGGCCTGGAAGGCTTAAGCTGCCGGATGATGGAAACCTCCTTCTTTATGTCGCATGAGTCGCTGATTGTCGGCAAGCGTCCGTGGTACCTGCGCCTGCGCGGCAAGCTGTACCTGCTGTTGCAACGCAATGCGCTGCGCGCGCCGGATCAGTTCGAGATCCCGCCGAACCGCGTTATCGAACTGGGCACCCAGGTCGAAATCTAACACTATCAACGCCCTCCCTCATTTTGACGGAGGGCGTTTTTTTATCCCTTTCTCATTGTTCGCGAAACGTTTCGATGGCGATCACATTTCTATAACCTGCCGATGGTTTTCTGCACGTTCTTAAGACTACACTGATAACAGCGAAACGTTTCGCTAGTGGAGCCAGAAAATAAATGAAGAAAGGTACGGTACTCAATTCTGAAATCTCATCGGTCATTTCCCGTCTGGGTCATACCGATACGCTGGTGGTGTGCGATGCGGGTTTACCTATCCCTCGCAGCACGGCGCGCATTGATATGGCGCTCACCCAGGGCGTTCCCACCTTTATGCAGGTGCTGGGCGTGGTGACGCAGGAGATGCAGGTCGAGGCCGCCATTCTCGCCGCGGAAATTCAACAGCATAATCCGCAGCTCCACGAAGCGTTGCTCAAACACCTTGAGCAGCTGCAGCAACACCAGGGAAATCGCATTGACGTTCGTTACGTCTCGCATGAGCAGTTCAAACAACAAACCGCAGACAGTCAGGCGGTGATTCGCAGCGGGGAATGTTCCCCGTATGCGAATATCATTCTCTGTGCTGGCGTCACCTTCTGAGGCCATCATGGACGCACTCTTACAACTCAAAGGGATCGATAAATCGTTCCCAGGCGTGAAGGCCCTTTCCGGCGCCGCGCTAAACGTCTATGCCGGTCGCGTGATGGCGCTGGTGGGCGAAAACGGCGCCGGTAAATCGACCATGATGAAGGTGCTGACCGGGATCTACACCCGCGATGCAGGTTCCCTTCTGTGGTTAGGTAAAGATACCACCTTCAACGGCCCGAAATCCTCGCAGGAAGCCGGTATCGGCATCATTCACCAGGAGCTGAACCTGATCCCACAGCTCACGATTGCCGAGAACATATTCCTCGGCCGTGAGTTCGTGAACCGCTTTGGCAAAATCGACTGGAAGAAGATGTATGCGGAAGCGGACGTCCTGCTGGCGAAGCTAAACCTGCGCTTTAAGAGCGACCGTCTGGTCGGGGACCTCTCCATCGGCGATCAGCAGATGGTAGAGATCGCCAAGGTGCTGAGCTTTGAGTCCAGGGTCATCATCATGGATGAACCCACCGATGCGTTGACTGATACCGAAACTGAGTCCCTGTTCCGCGTGATCCGCGAGCTGAAATCGCAGGGGCGCGGCATTGTCTATATTTCTCACCGCATGAAAGAGATTTTCGAGATTTGCGACGACGTTACGGTCTTCCGTGACGGGCAGTTTATTGCCGAGCGTGAAGTGGCAAGCCTTGATGAAGACCGTCTGATTGAAATGATGGTAGGACGTAAGCTCGAAGATCAGTACCCGCATCTGGATAAAGAGCCGGGTGAGATCCGCCTGAAGGTCGATGCGCTGTGCGGCCCTGGCGTGGATGGCGTTTCTTTTACGCTGCGTAAAGGTGAAATTCTTGGCGTTGCCGGCCTGATGGGCGCAGGGCGTACCGAATTAATGAAGGTGCTGTATGGCGCGCTGCCGCGCACCAGTGGTTACGTCACCCTCGACGGCCATGAGGTGGTCACGCGCTCGCCGCAGGATGGCCTGGCCAACGGCATTGTCTACATCTCCGAAGACCGTAAGCGCGATGGTTTAGTGCTGGGCATGTCGGTGAAAGAGAACATGTCGCTGACCGCGCTGCGCTATTTCAGCCGCGCCGGCGGCGGCCTGAAGCATAAAGATGAGCAGCAGGCGGTCGGTGATTTTATCCGTCTGTTCAACGTGAAGACCCCTTCGATGGAACAGGCTATCGGTCTGCTTTCCGGCGGTAACCAGCAAAAAGTAGCGATTGCGCGCGGTCTGATGACTCGCCCGAAAGTGCTGATCCTCGATGAGCCGACGCGCGGCGTCGACGTGGGGGCAAAGAAAGAGATTTATCAGCTGATCAACCAATTCAAGGCCGACGGTCTGAGCATCATTCTGGTCTCGTCCGAGATGCCGGAAGTATTGGGGATGAGCGATCGCATTATTGTGATGCATGAAGGGCATCTCGGCGGTGAGTTTTCACGCGAGCAGGCCACCCAGGAAGTATTAATGGCTGCCGCTGTGGGCAAGCTTAACCGCGTGAACCAGGAGTAAAAAAGATGACAACCCAGTCTGTGGCGGGTCGCCGCTATTTCACTAAAGCATGGCTGCTGGAGCAAAAATCGCTGATTGCCCTGCTGGTGCTGATAGCGATTGTGTCGACCATGAGTCCGAACTTTTTTACCGTCAATAACCTGTTCAACATCCTGCAGCAAACCTCCGTGAACGCGATCATGGCGGTCGGGATGACGCTGGTCATTTTAACGTCGGGGATCGACCTGTCCGTCGGTTCGCTGCTGGCGTTGACCGGCGCGGTCGCCGCGTCGATTGTCGGCATTGAAGTCAATGCGCTGGTGGCGGTTGCTGCCGCACTCGCATTGGGTGCCGCAATCGGGGCCGTTACCGGCGTTATTGTTGCAAAAGGGCGCGTACAGGCGTTTATCGCCACCCTCGTGATGATGCTGCTGCTGCGCGGGGTGACCATGGTGTACACCAACGGCAGCCCGGTGAACACCGGGTTTACCGATAACGCCGATATCTTTGGCTGGTTCGGTATTGGCCGTCCGCTGGGGATACCGACGCCGGTGTGGATCATGGCGATTGTTTTCCTGGCCGCGTGGTACATGCTGCACCATACCCGCCTGGGCCGTTACATCTATGCGCTAGGCGGTAACGAAGCAGCAACGCGTCTTTCCGGCATCAGCGTCAACAAAGTCAAAATTATCGTCTACTCTCTGTGCGGGCTGCTGTCGGCGCTGGCGGGGATTATCGAAGTGGCGCGTCTCTCCTCTGCGCAACCGACGGCAGGTACCGGCTATGAGCTGGATGCCATTGCGGCGGTGGTGCTGGGGGGGACCAGCCTGGCGGGTGGTAAAGGTCGTATCGTCGGCACGCTTATCGGTGCGCTGATTCTTGGTTTCTTGAACAACGGTTTGAATTTGTTAGGTGTTTCTTCTTATTACCAGATGATCGTTAAAGCAGTCGTGATTTTGCTGGCGGTGCTGGTGGACAACAAAAAGCAGTAACTAACGACACTACAGGACATCTTAAATATGAACATGAAAAAACTGGCTACCCTGGTTTCCGCGGTTGCGCTGAGCGCCACCGTCAGTGCGAACGCGATGGCGAAAGATACTATCGCGCTGGTTATCTCTACCCTGAATAACCCGTTCTTCGTCTCCCTGAAGGATGGCGCGCAGAAAGAAGCCGACAAACTGGGTTACAACCTGGTGGTTCTGGACTCGCAGAACAACCCGGCGAAAGAGCTGGCTAACGTTCAGGATTTAACGGTTCGCGGTACCAAAATTCTGCTGATCAACCCGACTGATTCCGATGCCGTGGGTAACGCCATCAAGATGGCTAACCAGGCTAAAATCCCGGTCATCACCCTGGACCGCGTAGCGTCTAAAGGTGAAGTCGTGAGCCATATCGCTTCTGATAACGTTCTGGGCGGTAAAATTGCTGGTGATTACATCGCGAAGAAAGCCGGTGAAGGCGCCAAAGTTATCGAACTGCAGGGCATTGCCGGGACCTCAGCAGCGCGTGAACGCGGCGAAGGCTTCCAGCAGGCCGTTGCTGCTCACAAATTTAATGTACTGGCCAGCCAGCCGGCTGACTTTGACCGTACTAAAGGTCTGAACGTGATGCAGAACCTGCTGACTGCTCACCCGGATGTGAAAGCCGTGTTCGCACAGAACGATGAAATGGCGCTGGGTGCACTGCGTGCGCTGCAAACAGCCGGTAAGTCCGATGTGATGGTGGTGGGCTTTGACGGTACTCCGGACGGTGAAAAGGCCGTTAACGACGGTAAACTGGCGGCAACTATCGCTCAGTTACCGGACCAGATCGGTGCTAAAGGCGTTGAAACCGCTGACAAAGTGCTGAAAGGCGAAAAGGTACAGGCAAAATATCCTGTTGACCTGAAGCTGGTAGTTAAGCAGTAATAAACGCGAATGCGATTCAGGCTCCAGAAGCCTGAGGGACAACATCAATAAAGAAAAGCAGGGCACGCGCCACCGGGATGCCGGTGGCGCATCTTACCGGACACTCTGAAAATGAAAACCGCAGGCAAACTCGTCGTCCTTGGCAGCATCAATGCCGATCACATTCTCAATCTTGAATCTTTCCCCCTGCCTGGCGAAACCGTCACCGGTAGCCATTATCAGGTTGCTTTTGGCGGCAAAGGCGCAAATCAGGCGGTTGCAGCCGGGCGCAGCGGTGCTGATATCGCGTTTATCGCCTGTACCGGCGATGACGATATTGGCGAACGTATCCGTAAGCAGCTCGTCACCGATCGCATTGATGTTGCACCGGTGAGCGCCATTAGCGGCGAATCTACCGGGGTCGCGCTGATCTTCGTTAACGGCGAAGGCGAGAACGTCATTGGTATTCACGCCGGTGCCAACGCGGCGCTGTCTACTGCGTTGGTGGAAGCACAGCGTGAACGTATTGCCAATGCAAATGCGCTGCTGATGCAGCTCGAATCCCCGCTGGACAGCGTACTGCTGGCCGCGCAGATAGCCCACCAGAACCAGACTACCGTGGTATTAAACCCGGCCCCGGCACGTGCGTTGCCGGATGCGCTGTTGTCGCTGGTGGATATTATTACGCCGAACGAAACCGAGGCTGAGAAGCTGACGGGCGTGCGGGTTGAAAACGATGACGATGCCGCGAAGGCTGCACAGGTGCTGCACAACAAGGGCATCGATACGGTGATTATTACCCTTGGCAGCCGTGGCGTTTGGGCCAGCGTTAAGGGTGAAGGCCGTCGCGTGCCGGGCTTTAAGGTCCAGGCCATTGATACCATTGCTGCGGGTGATACCTTCAACGGTGCTCTGATGACCGCGCTGCTGGAAAACACGCCGCTGGCCGAGGCGTTGCGCTTTGCGCATGCGGCAGCGGCCATTGCCGTAACGCGTAAAGGCGCGCAGCCTTCTGTGCCCTGGCGTGAAGAGATCGACGAATTTTTACGTCAGCAGGGGTAACGCTTGGCCACGATGAAGGATGTTGCTCGCCTGGCGGGCGTTTCCACCTCCACGGTATCTCACGTTATTAATAAAGATCGGTTTGTCAGCGATGCCATTACTGAGAAAGTTGATGCGGCGATTAAAGAACTGAACTACGCGCCGTCGGCGCTGGCGCGCAGCCTCAAGCTAAATCAGACCCATACCATTGGCATGCTAATCACTGCCAGTACCAACCCGTTCTATTCTGAACTGGTACGCGGCGTGGAGCGCAGCTGCTTTGAGCGCGGCTATAGCCTGGTACTGTGCAATACCGAAGGTGATGAACAGCGAATGAATCGCAACCTGGAGACGCTGATGCAAAAGCGCGTCGACGGGCTGCTATTGCTGTGTACCGAAACGCACCAGCCGTCGCTGGAGATTATGCAGCGCTACCCTTCGATTCCTTCTGTCATGATGGACTGGGCGCCGTTCGACGGCGACAGCGATCTGATTCAGGATAATTCGCTGTTGGGCGGCGACATGGCCACCCGCTACCTTATCGCGCGCGGGCATACGCGAATTGCCTGTATTGCCGGTCCGTTGGATAAAACGCCGGCGCGGCTGCGTCTGGAAGGGTATCGGGAAGCGATGCATAACGCGCAGTTGCCGATCCCGGACGGCTATGAAATTACCAGCAACTTCGAGTTTGGCGGCGGCTTTGACGCGATGCAGAAACTGCTGGCGCATCCTGAACGTCCGGATGCGGTCTTCGTCGGCAACGATGCGATGGCGGTGGGTGCTTATCAGGCGCTGTATCAGGCCGGACTGCGCATTCCTCAGGATATGGCGGTAATCGGTTATGACGATATCGAACTGGCGCGCTATATGACGCCGCCGCTGACCACTATTCATCAACCCAAAGATGAACTGGGCGAGCTGGCGATAGATGTACTCATTCACCGTATCACGCAGCCCGGGCAAAAACAGCAGCGTATGCAGCTGACGCCCGAGCTGGTGGTGCGAGGCTCGGTCTGAGACTAATGCTTTTCTTTTATCAGGTTGCGGCCATCCTTCGGCCGCAGCAGCATAAACATCAGCGCTGAAACTGCCGTAATCACGCCCATGGTGATAAAGGTGTAGTGGAACTGATCGATCGTCGAATCCACCATGCTCTGGTAGGAGCGAAGCACCGCGGCGCTGATGGCGACGCCTAAGCTGATTGATAGCTGCTGTGTCACCGCCAGCAGGCTGTTGCCGCCGCTGGCGTTGTCATCCGTGAGGTCGGCAAGCGTGATGGTGTTCATTGAGGTGAACTGCGTCGACATGGCCATCCCCAGCACGAACAGCGGCAGGATCAGTAGCCATACCGGCATGGATGGCGACTGCAGCGAGAACTGCGCAATCATCAGGCCGATGAATAATGTCACCCTTACCAGCGTTTTCCGATAGCCTAAACGGCGTAGCACCTGAGTGACCGTCGATTTTGCAATAATTGAGCCGATGGCCGTTGGCGCCATCATGCAGCCGGCAATCAGCGCTGGGTAGCCAAACCCGACTTGCAGCATCAGCGGCATCAGGAACGGTACGCAGCCGGTCCCCAGGCGGGTGGCCAGGTTACCGGCGATGCCGACAGAAAAGGTGCGCGTTTTAAACAGGCCCAGCGAGATGAGCGGCGTCGGGTGACGACGCGCGTGGCGGATATAGGCCAGCAGCAGAATCAAGCTGAACAACACGACCATCAACGCAACCCACCCCGACACAATCTGCTCGCCTAGCAGTTCCATGCCGATAGAGAACAGTACCAGGCTCAGCCCAAACAGCAGGAATCCGGCCAGATCGAAACGCCGCCGTGGCGTGGTGAAGTTCGGCATATATTTACGGGCGTACAGCATGCCGACGACGCCGATCGGAATGTTAATCAGGAATATCCAGTGCCAACTGGCCCAGGTGACGAACACGCCGCCAAGCACTGGGCCGAGAATTGGCCCAATTAACCCAGGCATCGTGACAAAGTTGAGCACCGGCAGCAGTTCGCTACGCGGGTAGGCGCGCAGGAGAGCCAGACGGGCAACGGGCATCATCATCGCGCCACCGATGCCCTGGATTACGCGGAAAACAACCAGTTCACCGAGCGAGGAGGAAAGCGCGCAGGCGAGTGAACCGAGCGTGAACAGGCTAACCGCAAGCATAAAGATACGTCGGGTACCAAAACGATCGGCCAGCCAGCCGCTCACCGGGATAAGCATGGCCACGGTAAGGGTATAGCTGATGATTGCCGACTGCATCGCCAGCGGTGAACGGTTGAGGCTATGCGCAATGGCGGGAAGCGCCGTATTCAGAATGGTGGCGTCCAGCGCCTGCATAAAGAAGGCCATCGCGGCTATCCACGGTAGCCCGGCCATACTCCGCGCTTTCTTTTCAGTCATGCATTGTCCTTTATACTGCGGCCAGGATGTGTGGCGCGTTTAATAACGCCTGGCAGGCCTGAAATGCGCCTGGACCATCGCCTTCCTGGATGGCATCCACGATGGCCTGGTGACTGGCCAGTTCAATCACTTCATCTTCAGTAATTGACGTGAAATAGATGTGGTACACGGAATGGAAGAGCCTGGCGAAGGACGTCAGGAACGGATTCGCGCTCATTTCATAGATATGTTCGTGCCAGGTGGTGTCGATATCGATCCATCGCTCACGGTCGAAGGATTTTTCCAGCGTTGCCATTTCCGCCATTAAGGTGTTCAGCTGCGCTTTCTGTTCGGCGGTGCCGAGCGTGGCGGCCAGCATACACGCCTGTGGTTCCAGGCTGCGGCGCAGTACCAGGAAGTGCTTCATGACGGCCTGGAAGTTATCGGTGGTTAGCCACCAGGAGATCAGCTCGGTATCAAGGAAGTTCCAGTGCGCCTGAGGCATTACGCGTGTGCCGATGCGCGGGCGCGGAAGCAGCATACCTTTTGCCGAGAGCGTTTTTACCGCCTCACGGACGGCGGTGCGGCTTACGCCGAATATCTCACCCAGCTCCATTTCACCGGGGAGGATGCTTTCCGGTGGATATTCACCGGTTAATATCTTCTGGGCTATTTTTTCCGCCAGGACCCAGGAGATGTTTTTTTGGGCTGCAAGTTGCTGTGCGCTAAGAGACATAAAGGCCATTCCTATTATTTATCTTTCTTTAGTATGCCATTTGACGTACTGGATCGGTGTTAAAAACAGCAGTCTGGGCTTTTTACGCTGTATTGATACACAATTTGGTGAAAAAAAAAGCGAGCGATAAATTATTTTGAATTTACGCTTGTCAGCCAGAATAAACTCCCTATAATGCGCCTCCACTGACACGGAACAACGGATTACAAGCCGCCGGGTCAGCGAGGTTCTCCTGAGAATCTCGGCAGAGAAAAGCGAAATTAAACGCTTGACTCTGAAAGAGGAAAGCGTAGTATACGCCACCTCAGCGACAGGCGCTAAAGCGCGTCGCAACTGCTCTTTAACAATTTATCAGACAATCTGTGTGGGCACTCGAAGATACGGATTCTTAACGTCGCAAGACGAAAAATGAATACCAAGTCTCTGAGTGAACACGTAATTCATTACGAAGTTTAATTCACGAGCATCAAACTTAAATTGAAGAGTTTGATCATGGCTCAGATTGAACGCTGGCGGCAGGCCTAACACATGCAAGTCGAACGGTAGCACAGAGAGCTTGCTCTTGGGTGACGAGTGGCGGACGGGTGAGTAATGTCTGGGAAACTGCCCGATGGAGGGGGATAACTACTGGAAACGGTAGCTAATACCGCATAACGTCGCAAGACCAAAGTGGGGGCCCTTCGGGCCTCACACCATCGGATGTGCCCAGATGGGATTAGCTAGTAGGTGGGGTAACGGCTCACCTAGGCGACGATCCCTAGCTGGTCTGAGAGGATGACCAGCCACACTGGAACTGAGACACGGTCCAGACTCCTACGGGAGGCAGCAGTGGGGAATATTGCACAATGGGCGCAAGCCTGATGCAGCCATGCCGCGTGTATGAAGAAGGCCTTCGGGTTGTAAAGTACTTTCAGCGAGGAGGAAGGCATTAAGGTTAATAACCTTAGTGATTGACGTTACTCGCAGAAGAAGCACCGGCTAACTCCGTGCCAGCAGCCGCGGTAATACGGAGGGTGCAAGCGTTAATCGGAATTACTGGGCGTAAAGCGCACGCAGGCGGTTTGTTAAGTCAGATGTGAAATCCCCGGGCTCAACCTGGGAACTGCATTTGAAACTGGCAAGCTTGAGTCTCGTAGAGGGGGGTAGAATTCCAGGTGTAGCGGTGAAATGCGTAGAGATCTGGAGGAATACCGGTGGCGAAGGCGGCCCCCTGGACGAAGACTGACGCTCAGGTGCGAAAGCGTGGGGAGCAAACAGGATTAGATACCCTGGTAGTCCACGCCGTAAACGATGTCTATTTGGAGGTTGTTCCCTTGAGGAGTGGCTTCCGGAGCTAACGCGTTAAATAGACCGCCTGGGGAGTACGGCCGCAAGGTTAAAACTCAAATGAATTGACGGGGGCCCGCACAAGCGGTGGAGCATGTGGTTTAATTCGATGCAACGCGAAGAACCTTACCTACTCTTGACATCCAGAGAACTTAGCAGAGATGCTTTGGTGCCTTCGGGAACTCTGAGACAGGTGCTGCATGGCTGTCGTCAGCTCGTGTTGTGAAATGTTGGGTTAAGTCCCGCAACGAGCGCAACCCTTATCCTTTGTTGCCAGCGGTTCGGCCGGGAACTCAAAGGAGACTGCCAGTGATAAACTGGAGGAAGGTGGGGATGACGTCAAGTCATCATGGCCCTTACGAGTAGGGCTACACACGTGCTACAATGGCATATACAAAGAGAAGCGACCTCGCGAGAGCAAGCGGACCTCATAAAGTATGTCGTAGTCCGGATTGGAGTCTGCAACTCGACTCCATGAAGTCGGAATCGCTAGTAATCGTAGATCAGAATGCTACGGTGAATACGTTCCCGGGCCTTGTACACACCGCCCGTCACACCATGGGAGTGGGTTGCAAAAGAAGTAGGTAGCTTAACCTTCGGGAGGGCGCTTACCACTTTGTGATTCATGACTGGGGTGAAGTCGTAACAAGGTAACCGTAGGGGAACCTGCGGTTGGATCACCTCCTTACCTTAAAGAAACGTTCTTTGAAGTGCTCACACAAATTGTCTGGTAAATGATGAACTTCTGAATGTACTTTCGAGTGCATTAAGAAGTTTTGCTCTTTAAAAATCTGGATCAAGCTGAAAATTGAAACGACACACTGTGTCTGTTCTCCGTAATAAGAACAGATAAGCGGTGTGTTCGAGTCTCTCAAATTTTCGCAGCACGATGGTGTTTTACGAAACATCTTCGGGTTGTGAGGTTAAGCGACTAAGCGTACACGGTGGATGCCCTGGCAGTCAGAGGCGATGAAGGACGTGCTAATCTGCGATAAGCGTCGGTAAGGTGATATGAACCGTTATAACCGGCGATTTCCGAATGGGGAAACCCAGTGTGATTCGTCACACTATCATTACGTGAATACATAGCGTAATGAAGCGAACCGGGGGAACTGAAACATCTAAGTACCCCGAGGAAAAGAAATCAACCGAGATTCCCCCAGTAGCGGCGAGCGAACGGGGAACAGCCCAGAGTCTGAATCAGCTTGTGTGTTAGTGGAACGGTCTGGAAAGTCCGACGGTACAGGGTGATAGTCCCGTACACCAAAATGCACAGGTTGTGAACTCGAAGAGTAGGGCGGGACACGTGGTATCCTGTCTGAATATGGGGGGACCATCCTCCAAGGCTAAATACTCCTGACTGACCGATAGTGAACCAGTACCGTGAGGGAAAGGCGAAAAGAACCCCGGCGAGGGGAGTGAAAAAGAACCTGAAACCGTGTACGTACAAGCAGTGGGAGCCTCTTTATGGGGTGACTGCGTACCTTTTGTATAATGGGTCAGCGACTTATATTCTGTAGCAAGGTTAACCGTATAGGGGAGCCGAAGGGAAACCGAGTCTTAACTGGGCGTTAAGTTGCAGGGTATAGACCCGAAACCCGGTGATCTAGCCATGGGCAGGTTGAAGGTTGGGTAACACTAACTGGAGGACCGAACCGACTAATGTTGAAAAATTAGCGGATGACTTGTGGCTGGGGGTGAAAGGCCAATCAAACCGGGAGATAGCTGGTTCTCCCCGAAAGCTATTTAGGTAGCGCCTCGTGAACTCATCTTCGGGGGTAGAGCACTGTTTCGGCTAGGGGGTCATCCCGACTTACCAACCCGATGCAAACTGCGAATACCGAAGAATGTTATCACGGGAGACACACGGCGGGTGCTAACGTCCGTCGTGAAGAGGGAAACAACCCAGACCGCCAGCTAAGGTCCCAAAGTCACAGTTAAGTGGGAAACGATGTGGGAAGGCTCAGACAGCCAGGATGTTGGCTTAGAAGCAGCCATCATTTAAAGAAAGCGTAATAGCTCACTGGTCGAGTCGGCCTGCGCGGAAGATGTAACGGGGCTAAACTGTGCACCGAAGCTGCGGCAGCGACACTATGTGTTGTTGGGTAGGGGAGCGTTCTGTAAGCCGTTGAAGGTGTCCTGTGAGGGGTGCTGGAGGTATCAGAAGTGCGAATGCTGACATAAGTAACGATAATGCGGGTGAAAAACCCGCACGCCGGAAGACCAAGGGTTCCTGTCCAACGTTAATCGGGGCAGGGTGAGTCGACCCCTAAGGCGAGGCCGAAAGGCGTAGTCGATGGGAAACAGGTTAATATTCCTGTACTTGGTGTTACTGCGAAGGGGGGACGGAGAAGGCTATGTTAGCCGGGCGACGGTTGTCCCGGTTTAAGCATGTAGGCGGAGAGTTTAGGTAAATCCGGACTCTTTTTAACGCTGAGGTGTGATGACGAGGCACTACGGTGCTGAAGTAACAAATGCCCTGCTTCCAGGAAAAGCCTCTAAGCATCAGGTAACATCAAATCGTACCCCAAACCGACACAGGTGGTCAGGTAGAGAATACCAAGGCGCTTGAGAGAACTCGGGTGAAGGAACTAGGCAAAATGGTGCCGTAACTTCGGGAGAAGGCACGCTGATATGTAGGTGAAGTGGTTTACCCATGGAGCTGAAATCAGTCGAAGATACCAGCTGGCTGCAACTGTTTATTAAAAACACAGCACTGTGCAAACACGAAAGTGGACGTATACGGTGTGACGCCTGCCCGGTGCCGGAAGGTTAATTGATGGGGTTAGCGGCAACGCGAAGCTCTTGATCGAAGCCCCGGTAAACGGCGGCCGTAACTATAACGGTCCTAAGGTAGCGAAATTCCTTGTCGGGTAAGTTCCGACCTGCACGAATGGCGTAATGATGGCCAGGCTGTCTCCACCCGAGACTCAGTGAAATTGAACTCGCTGTGAAGATGCAGTGTACCCGCGGCAAGACGGAAAGACCCCGTGAACCTTTACTATAGCTTGACACTGAACACTGGTCCTTGATGTGTAGGATAGGTGGGAGGCTTTGAAGCGCGGACGCCAGTTCGTGTGGAGCCAACCTTGAAATACCACCCTTTAATGGCTGGTGTTCTAACGTAGACCCGTAATCCGGGTTGCGGACAGTGTCTGGTGGGTAGTTTGACTGGGGCGGTCTCCTCCTAAAGAGTAACGGAGGAGCACGAAGGTTAGCTAATCCTGGTCGGACATCAGGAGGTTAGTGCAAAGGCATAAGCTAGCTTGACTGCGAGAGTGACGGCTCGAGCAGGTGCGAAAGCAGGTCTTAGTGATCCGGTGGTTCTGAATGGAAGGGCCATCGCTCAACGGATAAAAGGTACTCCGGGGATAACAGGCTGATACCGCCCAAGAGTTCATATCGACGGCGGTGTTTGGCACCTCGATGTCGGCTCATCACATCCTGGGGCTGAAGTAGGTCCCAAGGGTATGGCTGTTCGCCATTTAAAGTGGTACGCGAGCTGGGTTTAGAACGTCGTGAGACAGTTCGGTCCCTATCTGCCGTGGGCGCTGGAGAATTGAGGGGGGCTGCTCCTAGTACGAGAGGACCGGAGTGGACGCATCACTGGTGTTCGGGTTGTCATGCCAATGGCATTGCCCGGTAGCTAAATGCGGAAGAGATAAGTGCTGAAAGCATCTAAGCACGAAACTTGCCCCGAGATGAGTTCTCCCTGACTCCTTGAGAGTCCTGAAGGAACGTTGAAGACGACGACGTTGATAGGTCGGGTGTGTAAGTGTAGCGATACATTGAGCTAACCGATACTAATGAACCGTGAGGCTTAACCTTACAACGCCGAAGATGTTTTGGCGAAATTGAGACGATTTTCAGCATTGATTACAGATTACATCAGAACGCAGAAGCGGTCTGATAACAGAATTTGCCTGGCGGCCGTAGCGCGGTGGTCCCACCTGACCCCATGCCGAACTCAGAAGTGAAACGCCGTAGCGCCGATGGTAGTGTGGGGTCTCCCCATGCGAGAGTAGGGAACTGCCAGGCATCAATTAAGTGAAGAAGCCCATCCTGACGGATGGGCTTTTTTGCGTCTGTATTTCCGGATAATCATGCTGCAGGCGCTGATAAGCGCAGCGCCCTCAGGCACACCTGGCGCACATCGCCGGATGGCGGCGTGAACGCCTTATCCGGCCTACGATTTTGCTTCCAGCCACGCCACAATAAACGCGACTATTTCCGGCACATTATTCAAATTCAGTACCGGCACACCAACGTTCAGCGGAATATCGCTGGCCACTGCAATCGTATGTTCATCGATCGTCAACTCGCTTACTGCATGTCCAGCATCCTGGCGAAACAGTAAAATCTTAGCGACGGCTTCGTGCTTAAACCCCTCCACCAGCACCAGATCCAGCGTTGATGCGTCCATCCTGCTGACCAGAAAAGCCAGGTCCAGCTCCGTTTCTTCAGGGGTTTCGGTCATTAGCGCCCAGCGTTGCCTGCTCGCAACCAACGTCTGTGCAGCACCTGCCTTACGGAGCTCATAACTATCCTTACCGGGTTTATCAACATCCATATTGTGATGGGTATGCTTAATAAGACCTGGACGAATACCGCGTAGACAAAGCTCCGGTATGAGCTTTTTCAACAGCGTTGTTTTTCCCGTACCGCTCCATGCGGCAATTGCTAACAATGGGATCATGTTCTTTCCTGATGGGTCTGCAGATCTTCCAGCGTATTAATATTGCGGAATGCGGCTTTCATGTCGCTAAAATCGACGGAATGCCCGCCAACCTGGCGCATAAACACCATTACGCGACGTTCTCCGCGGGCAAGATAATCCTCAATCAACGGGGCCAGGCTGCGATGAGCCAGCGCCACGGCAGGGTGATCGCGATCGCCATCATGAACCCAAACTACGGGGGCATGGTGACGCTGTGTGACCAGCCGTTCGACGAGCCGAGCAGGAATAAAGGGCGTATCACAGGGGCAAAATAAAAACCATTCAGCGGAAGTTTGCTGCATAGCCGATAACAGCCCAGCCAGTGGACCCGGGAAGTCTGATAGCGTATCAGTTATGACGGTCAAACCGCTCTGATGATAGATATCCAGATTACGATTCGCACTGATGATCATGTTGTTCACCTGTGGGCGCAGACAATCAGCCACATGTTGCCACAGTGGCTTCCCGTTAAGCAGCATTAAGCCTTTATCCTGCCCGCCCATTCTGGAGGCCTTACCCCCTGCCAGCACCACGCCGGTTATCTGGCTCTCTGCATTCACCAATATCGCCTCTTTTATTGTGGGGATTACCCTGCTAACGTGTCTCTATCAAGCGTAAGGAGCACGACCATGAAATGTAAACGTCTGAATGAAGTTATTGAACTCCTCCAGCCGGCCTGGCAGAAAGAGCCAGAGCTGAATTTACTGCAATTTTTGCAGAAACTGGCGAAGGAGTCAGGCTATGACGGCGAATTGGCCGATTTAACGGATGATATTCTGATCTACCATCTGAAAATGCGCGACTCGGCGAAAGATGCGGTCATTCCGGGTATTCAGAAAGATTACGAAGAAGACTTTAAAACGGCGCTGCTGCGCGCGCGCGGCGTGATTAAAGAGTAAAAGGTTGTAAGCAGAGCCGCTGAAATCCGCATGAAATGATATCCTGAACCATTCGTATCGTTATCGGATGCCAGGATGAACGACAAGGCTTTCACTTTCCAGACCCTCCACCCGGATACCATTATCGATGCCCTTTTTGAACAGGGCATCCGGGTGGACTCTGGTCTCACCCCACTTAACAGCTACGAGAATCGGGTTTATCAGTTCCAGGACGAAGACCGCCGCCGGATGGTGGTCAAGTTTTATCGCCCGGAACGCTGGTCGGCCGCGCAGATTCTTGAAGAGCACCAGTTTGCGCTGGAGCTGGCTCAGGATGAGGTGCCCGTTGCAGCCCCGCTCATCTTTAATGACCAAACCTTACTGACCCACGAAGGCTTCTACTTTGCCGTTTTCCCAAGCCTGGGAGGGCGTCAGTTTGAGTCAGATAATCTGGATCAAATGGAATGGGTGGGGCGTTACCTCGGGCGTCTGCATCAAACCGGGCGCAAATCCCGCTTTACCGCTCGTCCGTCGATTGGCGTGAAAGAGTACCTGATTGAGCCGCGCGCGGTGTTTGAGCAGTCGGCGTTGATCCCTGCTGGTTTAAAAGACCGTTTCCTGAAGGCTACCGACGATCTTATTGATGCCGTTATGGGCCTCTGGCACGGCCGGTTCGATGCGCTGCGCCTGCACGGTGATTGCCATGCCGGAAATATCCTCTGGCGCGATGGCCCGCTGTTTGTCGATCTCGACGATGCGCGCAACGGCCCGGCGGTACAGGATTTATGGATGCTGCTTAACGGCTCCCTTGCCGAGAGACGTATGCAGCTAGAGACAATTGTTGAGGCTTATGAAGAGTTCAGCCGCTTTAATTCAGACGAATTGCCGCTGATCGAGCCTTTACGTGCAATGCGGTTGGTTTATTATCTTGCCTGGATAATCAGGCGGTGGGATGACCCTGCATTTCCGAAAAATTTTCCCTGGTTAACCGGGGAAGATTTCTGGCATCGGCAGATCGCTACTTTTGTGGAGCAGGTGAAAGTCCTCCAGGAACCGCCGCTTCAGTTAACGCCAATGTATTAATTCAACACAGTCAGGAGAGAGTGAGTTATGAAAAAGGTTTGGCTTGCGCTGGCAGGTATGATTCTGGCATTCAGCGCATCCGCTGCACAGATTACCGACGGCAAACAGTATATTACGATCGATAAGCCGGTTGCAGGCGAGCCGCAGGTGCTGGAGTTCTTCTCCTTCTACTGCCCGCATTGCTATCAGTTTGAAGAGGTTCTGCACGTTTCTGACAACGTGAAGAAAAAGCTGCCGGAAGGCACCAAAATGACCAAATACCACGTTGAGTTCCTGGGCCCGCTGGGCAAAGACCTGACGCAGGCGTGGGCAGTGGCGATGGCACTGGGCGTTGAAGATCAGATCACCGCGCCAATGTTTGAAGCCGTGCAGAAAAACCAGACCGTGCAGACCGTGGCGGATATCCGCAAAGTGTTCACCGATGCGGGCGTGAAGGGCGAAGATTATGACGCCGCCTGGAACAGCTTCGTGGTGAAATCGCTGGTCGCACAGCAGGAAAAAGCCGCGTCCGACCTGCAGCTGCAGGGCGTGCCGGCGATGTTTGTTAACGGTAAATATCAGCTGAACCCGCAGGGCATGGACACCAGCAATATGGATGTCTTTGTGGCGCAGTACGCGGATACCGTGAAACAGCTGGTTGAGAAGAAGTAAAAATAAAAACGCCGGTCAGTGACCGGCGTTTTTATATTCTGCTTTGATTGTTTTTATCTGCTGGTCTTTCTCTTCCCATATGCCGTTCAGCCAAAGCTGGAAGCGACGTTTAAAGTTCTTATCCCCAACGTAGTCACCGTGCAGTTCTGAATCGATAGGGCGCAGATTAACGCGCACCACGATACGCGTCAGCCTGCCGCTCAACATATCGTAAAACGGCGTCTTGTCGTTTTCCGGATAGCACAGCGTGACATCCAGCATCTTATCAAACTGCGACCCCAACACGTTCAAGGCCATCGCAATCCCTGCGGCCTTCGGCGGCAGCAAATGCTGATACGGTGAGCGCGTCTGACGGCGTTTCTCCGGTGTGAAGCGTGAACCTTCAACAAAGTTAACGATAGTCGTCGGGTGCGCGCGGAATTTCTCACATGAACGACGGGTTGTTTCCACGTCTTTACCGCGACGCTCGGGGTGGCGAATCAGGTAGCTGCGCGAGTAGCGGCGCATAAACGGCATATCCAGCGCCCAACATGCCAGGCCCATAAACGGCACCCAGGCCAGCTGCTGTTTGAGAAAGTATTTGTTCATTGGGATGTGCTTACGGAAGAGCACGCACAGGACAACGATATCGGCCCAGCTATGATGATTGCAGATCAGCAGATACCAGTTTTTCTTGCTGAGCGATTCAAGCCCCTGAATATCCCACTTTAGCCAGGGGTTGAGATGCAGAAGCGCGGCTAACCCTTCACACCAGCAGTACATCATGAAATTGCAGAACACCGAGACCGAGCGCCAGATAACCGGGATGGGTAAAATGAGTTTTATGAGCCCGGCGATAATAATCGGCACGGAGCATAAAATCGTCACTAAAATGGTGAGTGCGATACTGATGGGTAGCGTTATCGCCGCGAGCAATCTCGACATAGTGTTTCTATTCAGATAGTTAGTTGTTTAACGTGCACGCATAAAAGGGCACAAGGGGCTGATTTTATCAGAAAACGCACCAAATGACGGGTCTTACTGAAACAGAAAAATCACCGGCATCTCTATCCACACAGTGTGAATTATCACCAGATCGCACTCTTAGTCTGCGATCTTTTCATAATACATTGAAAATTAATAATTAATTTTTATTTAACCGACGGTTATATATCATTTGTTATCAGTAAAATAAAACTATTCACAAAGTTATCCACAATTTTATTTGCGTGCGATCGTGAAGATCTCTAAATCTTTTCGCGTTATTTTGGCGAAAAATTCATGTTTTCATGCCGTCTGTGGCATCCTTTACCCATAATCTGATAAACAGGCACGGAAATTATGGTTCAGATCCCAGAAAACCCCCTTATCCTCGTTGATGGATCCTCTTATCTCTACCGGGCATACCACGCGTTCCCACCGCTGACTAACCGGGCGGGCGAGCCGACAGGCGCTATGTACGGGGTGCTGAACATGCTGCGCAGCTTGATCCTGCAATACCAGCCGACGCATGCCGCGGTGGTGTTTGATGCGAAGGGGAAAACCTTCCGTGATGAACTGTTTGAGGACTACAAATCCCACCGGCCGCCGATGCCGGACGATCTGCGCGCGCAGATTGAACCGCTGCATACCATGGTGAAAGCGATGGGTCTGCCGCTGCTGGCCGTTTCCGGCGTGGAAGCGGACGACGTCATCGGTACGCTGGCGCGCGAAGCTGAAAAAGCAGGCCGTCCGGTGCTTATCAGCACCGGTGATAAAGATATGGCGCAGCTCGTCACGCCGGGTATTACGCTTATCAACACCATGACCAACACGATCCTTGGCCCAGACGAAGTGGTTACCAAATACGGTGTGCCGCCGGAGCTGATTATCGACTTCCTCGCGCTGATGGGCGACTCCTCGGATAACATCCCTGGCGTACCTGGCGTGGGTGAGAAAACCGCGCAGGCGCTGCTACAAGGGCTTGGTGGCCTGGACACGCTGTACGGTGAACCGGAAAAAATTGCCGGGCTTACTTTCCGCGGCGCAAAAACGATGGCGGCGAAGCTCGAGCAAAATAAAGATCTGGCTTATCTCTCTTACAAACTGGCGACCATTAAAACTGACGTTGAGCTGGAGCTTGGCTGTGAACAGCTGACCGTTGCGCAGCCGGCGGCGGATGAGCTGCTGGCGCTGTTTAAGAAATACGAGTTTAAACGCTGGATCACCGACGTTGAGTCCGGCACCTGGATGCAGGCTAAAGGCGCTAAACCGGCAGCGAAACCCGCAGGTAAAGCGGTCGCTGCGGACGTTGAGGTTGAGGTTGAGGTTGAAGAAACGGCGGCAACGCTCTCGGCGGAGAATTACGTCACTATCCTCGATGAAGCGACGCTGGTGAGCTGGATTGAAAAGCTGAAGAAAGCGCCGCTGTTTGCTTTTGATACGGAAACCGACAGCCTCGACAATATTTCCGCCAATATGGTGGGCCTGTCGTTCGCCATCGAGCCAGGGGTAGCGGCTTATGTGCCTGTGGCCCATGACTATCTGGATGCGCCAGAGCAAATCTCGCGGGAGCGAGTACTTGAGCTGCTCAAGCCGCTGCTGGAAGATGACTCGCTGCTGAAGGTGGGGCAAAACCTGAAGTACGACCGCGGTATTCTGGCCAATTACGGCATTGAACTGCGCGGTATTGCTTATGACACGATGCTGGAATCTTACACGCTGAATAGCGTCGCCGGGCGTCACGATATGGACAGCCTCTCCGACCGCTGGCTGAAGCACAAGACGATCACCTTTGAAGAGATTGCCGGCAAAGGTAAGAACCAGCTCACCTTCAACCAGATTGCGCTGGAAGAAGCCGGGCGCTATGCGGCGGAAGATGCTGACGTAACGTTACAGCTACACCTGAAGATGTGGCCGAAGCTGCAAAAGAACGAAGGCCCGCTGCGTATCTTTAACGAAATTGAAATGCCGCTGGTGCCGGTTCTCTCCCGCATCGAGCGTAACGGCGTGAAGATCGATCCCGCCGTGCTGCACGCGCATTCGCAGGAGATTGCCAAACGTCTGGTTGAGCTGGAGCAGAAAGCCTACGAGATTGCTGGCGAAGAGTTTAATCTCTCCTCACCGAAACAGCTGCAAACTATTTTGTTTGAAAAACAAGGCATTAAGCCACTGAAAAAAACGCCGGGCGGCGCGCCGTCCACGTCGGAAGAGGCGCTGGAAGAGCTGGCGCTGGACTACCCGCTGCCGAAGGTGATCCTTGAATACCGCGGGCTAGCGAAGCTGAAATCAACCTATACCGATAAGCTGCCGCTGATGATCAACCCGAAAACCGGCCGCGTGCACACCTCTTATCACCAGGCGGTTACCGCTACCGGGCGCTTGTCATCAACCGATCCGAACCTGCAAAACATTCCGGTACGTAACGACGAAGGGCGCCGTATTCGCCAGGCGTTTATTGCGCCGGAAGATTACGTCATTGTCTCCGCCGACTACTCGCAGATTGAGCTGCGTATTATGGCGCACCTTTCGCGCGACGCAGGCCTGCTGAAGGCCTTTGCCGAAGGGAAAGACATTCACCGCGCCACCGCAGCAGAAGTCTTCGGCCTGCCGCTGGAGAGCGTGACCGGCGAACAGCGCCGTAGCGCCAAGGCGATCAACTTTGGTCTGATCTATGGTATGAGTGCCTTTGGCCTTGCTCGCCAGCTGAACATTCCGCGTAAAGAAGCGCAGAAGTATATGGATCTCTACTTCGAACGTTATCCTGGCGTGCTGGACTATATGGAGCGTACGCGTGCGCAGGCGAAAGAGCAGGGCTATGTCGCTACGCTTGATGGCCGTCGTCTTTACTTGCCGGATATTCAAGCCAGCAATGCCGCACGTCGTGCTGGTGCAGAGCGCGCGGCGATAAATGCCCCAATGCAGGGGACCGCTGCGGATATCATTAAGCGGGCGATGATTGCCGTTGACGGCTGGCTGGAAGCTGAGAAACCGCGCGTGCGAATGATTATGCAGGTGCACGATGAACTGGTCTTTGAAGTGCATAAAGACGATGTTGAGGCGGTGTCGAAGAAGGTGCATGAGCTCATGGAAAACAGCACCACGCTGGACGTACCGTTGCTGGTGGAAGTGGGCAGCGGTGAAAACTGGGATCAAGCTCATTAAGTGTTCAATGAATAACGGCGCTTTATGTAAGTAAGCAACATAACTTATCTAATTTTGTGATGAACATTAGAATTTGTTATGTAACAACTGAAAAAAAACTACAAAAAGTGCTTTCTGTCGGCCGTAAAAAAGAGTAGAGTTAATCGCGTAGGGTACAGAGGTAAGATGTTCTATCTTTCAGACCTTTTACTTCACGTAATCGGATTTGGCTGAATATTTTAGCCGCCCCAGTCAGTAATGACTGGGGCGTTTTTTATTGGGCGAAAGAAATGTTTTGCCACAGTTGGCCTGGCGTGAAAAAGACGGGTAGGGACGAAAGAGAATGTGCCCGGAACAGGGCGCTAGGCGCCGCAATCCGGGACATAGAGCGGGTTACTCTGCGGCTGCTTCCGTTTCTTCCTGCGGAGGAATGTCGTTAAACCAGCTGTCCAGTTTCTGACGCAGTTTATCCACGCCCTGCTTTTTCAGTGAAGAAAATGCTTCGACCTGCACATCGCCGTTAAAGGCAATTGCCGCCTCGCGCACCAGATTCAGCTGCGCTTTACGCGCGCCGCTGGCCAGCTTGTCTGCCTTGGTTAACAGCACCAGAACCGGGATTTCGCTGGCGACGGCCCACTCGATCATCTGCTGGTCGAGGTCCTTCAGCGGATGGCGGATATCCATCAGCACCACTAATCCTTTCAGGCACAGACGTTTTTCCAGGTATTCACCCAGCGCACGCTGCCACTTGATTTTCATCTCTTCCGGTACCTGAGCGTAGCCATAACCCGGCAGGTCGACAAGGCGTTTGCCGTCGGCGACTTCAAACAGGTTAATCAGCTGCGTACGACCCGGCGTCTTTGAGGTGCGGGCCAGGCTTTTCTGGTTGGTCAGCGTATTCAGGGCGCTGGATTTCCCCGCGTTGGAGCGTCCGGCGAAGGCCACTTCGATTCCGGTATCGGAAGGCAAGTGGCGGATATCTGGCGCGCTGGTGACAAAGTGCGTCAGTTGATAGTTCCAGTTAGTCAAAACGGTCGTCTCCGTTAAATCAGGCAATGGGGGCGATTATACCCGATCGGCAAAAAAAGGCTGGATTTCCTCCACTCCCCTCAACTGTAAGCCAATGCCCTTACGTTTGTAAGACATTTGCTCTATTCGCTATGGGACATTGAGGAGAAAATATTGCTTATATTATGTTCAAATTATTTAAAATCATAATATTACATGCGAGCAATAATCTCATTTGTAAGACTTTCACTCATTTGTTGCTTGTTAGTTTAACTCAACGCGGTAAAGTAGCACCCATCGGCAAGGGTGCCAGAAGGATTTAGACTCAGGATGAGGGGTCAGGAACGCCAGGAGGCGAAGACCTACGGAATCTGTCAGGATGACCAACGTCTGGAGACGTTACGCAAGGAAAGGGAACAATAACAGGGACTGTTATAGAGCTAACGGATAAACAGGGTGCGTTGAAAGCAAACACGGAATGTAGAACCCGTAATGGGTTGTGAGTCAGGAAAAAAGGCGACAGATTACTCTGTCGCCTTTTTTCTTTGTTTGCTTTCTGCTAGATTCCGCCTCAATTCTATACTGAATAAAACGGCTTAAAAGATCAGACATCATGAAAAAACCAACCTCTGCGCCGCGCAGTAAAGCGCCAGGCAAACAGCGTCGCAAAACGCGTGAAGAGCTGAACCAGGAAGCTCGCGACCGTAAACGTGACAAAAAGCACCGTGGCCATGCGCCGGGCAGCCGCGCCAGCGGCAGTGACGGTGCATCGGGCTCCAATAAACAGAAGCAGCAAAAAGATCCTCGTATTGGTAGTAAAAAACCGATCGCACTGGGCGTCACCGACGCGCCGGTCGTTAAGCAGCACAAACCGAAGAGCGAGAAACCTATGCTTTCACCGCAGGCTGAGCTGGATATGCTGGAGACCGATGAGCGCCTGGACGCGCTGCTGGAACGTCTGGAAGAAGGCGAAACCCTGACTGCTGAAGAGCAAACCTGGGTTGACGCGAAGCTGGACCGCATTGATGAACTGATGCAGCAACTCGGCCTCTCTTATGATGATGACGAAGAAGAAGAAGAGGAAGAGGAAGAGAAAGAAGACATGATGCGTCTGCTGCGAGGCGGAAAGTAACGTTTGCACCCGATTGGCCTGCCCGTCCTGCTTATAACCCTTTTGGTTATATGTTATCTGGGGTGGTTATTCGTTAAACTACGACGGTTGTCGCGGCGTCAAAACTGGCTGCGCAACCGGCTAACGCTGCGTCATGCGGCCAGGCCGGCAAGCCGTCGTCGTTCTCGACACCATCGCAAGGAGTGAGCATGTCTGTGCAGTTAATCGACTGGGATCTGGCCCTGATCCAGAAATATAACTATTCCGGGCCACGCTATACCTCGTACCCGACGGCGCTGGAATTCTCAGACGCCTTTGGCGAAGCGGAGTTTCAGGACGCCGTTGCGCGTTACCCAGAGCGGCCGCTGTCGCTGTACGTACATATCCCGTTCTGCCATAAGCTCTGCTACTTCTGCGGCTGTAATAAAATCGTCACCCGCCAGCAGCATAAAGCTGACCAGTATCTCGACGTTCTGGAGCAGGAGATTCGCCAGCGTGCGCCGCTGTTTACCGGCCGCCACGTCAGCCAGCTGCACTGGGGCGGCGGCACGCCAACCTATCTGAATAAGGCGCAAATCAGCCGCCTGATGACGTTACTGCGCGCGCATTTTCACTTTGATGCTGACGCCGAGATCTCCATTGAAGTCGACCCGCGAGAAATTGAACTCGATGTGATTGACCATCTGCGTGCTGAAGGTTTTAACCGCCTGAGCATGGGCGTCCAGGACTTCAATAAAGAGGTACAGCGGCTAGTGAATCGCGAGCAAGATGAAGATTTCATCTTTGCGCTGCTCAATCACGCCCGTGATATCGGCTTTACCTCGACCAACATTGACCTGATTTACGGCCTGCCGAAGCAGACGCCGGAGAGCTTTGCCTTTACCCTCAAGCGCGTGGCTGAGCTGAACCCGGATCGGCTGAGCGTGTTTAACTACGCGCATCTGCCGACGCTGTTTGCCGCCCAACGCAAGATTAAAGATGCCGATCTGCCGTCGGCGCAGCAGAAGCTGGATATCCTGCAAGAGACCATCGCCTCGCTGACGCAGGCAGGCTATCAGTTCATTGGCATGGATCACTTTGCGCGCCCGGACAACGAGCTGGCCGTGGCACAGCGGGAAGGCGTACTGCACCGCAACTTCCAGGGCTATACCACCCAGGGCGATACCGACCTGCTGGGCATGGGTGTTTCTGCCATCAGCATGATTGGCGACTGCTACGCGCAGAACCAGAAAGAGCTGAAGCTGTATTATCAGCAGGTGGCTGAGCAGGGGAATGCCCTGTGGCGCGGTATTGCTTTAACCCGCGATGATTGTATCCGTCGTGACGTGATTAAGGCACTAATCTGCAATTTCAGCCTTGATTTCGCGGCAGTAGAAACACGATGGGATCTGAATTTCGGCGACTACTTCGCCGAGGATCTGGCGCTGCTGGCTCCGCTGGCGAAAGATGGGCTGGTGGATATCGATGAAAAGGGCATTCAGGTAACCGCTAAAGGCCGGCTGTTGATTCGCAACATCTGCATGTGCTTTGACGCTTATCTGCGCCAGAAGGCGCGTATGCAGCAGTTCTCGCGGGTGATTTAGTGTTGATATCGCCCGGTGGCGCTACGCTTACCGGGCCTACAGGCCGGATAAGCGCTAGCGCCATCCGGCTTAGCTGAACAGCCCTACCAGCGCCGCGCACAGCACGGCGGCCATCGCCGTTTGCGGTGAGTGGCTGGCCGCACCGCTCGATACCAGATTAATCAATGACTCAAGCATTTTCGTCCCCCCGTGGATTGCCGGGCAGCATAATACTTAACTCATCGGAACAGTAAAGTATAAAATTGCAGCAACTTGCGCCAATCGCACAATATTTACACTTCACCCTGTTCTTACTCCATTCCGAGCTCTTTCAGCTTACGCGTCAGGGTATTACGCCCCCAGCCGAGCAGGCGTGCGGCTTCCTGTTTATGCCCCTGCGTATGGCGTAACGCGGTGGTCAGCAACGTGCGTTCCATTTCAGGCTGAGCTTCTGAAAGCAGGTTTTGATGACCGGAGCGCAGCGCGCGATCGGCCCACTGCGCCAGCAGCGTCGCCCAGCTATCCGGCAACGAGGAGGCGTTAGTGCTGTCGGGCAGGCTCGCTTCAAACAGCTCGCCCGGCAGATCCTGAATCAGCACCTCTTGCCCGGCGGCCATCACCGTCAGCCAGCGGCAGGTGTTTTCCAACTGGCGTACGTTGCCAGGCCAGGCCAGACGCGTTAAGGCCGCTTCGGTTTCCGGATGCAGCAGTTTAGCTTCCACGCCCAGCTCACGGGCGGCGACCTGCAGGAAATGGTGCGCCAGGCGCGGAATATCTTCCCGACGCTCGCGCAGCGGCGGCAGATGGACGCGAATAACGTTCAGACGGTGGAACAAATCCTCGCGGAACTTGCCTTCCTGCACGCGTTGCTCAAGGTTCTGGTGGGTGGCGGCAATAATACGCACGTCGACCTTCACCGGGGCGTAGCCGCCGACGCGATAGAACTGGCCGTCTGCCAGCACGCGCAGCAGACGGGTCTGGACGTCCATTGGCATATCGCCAATTTCATCGAGAAACAGCGTGCCGCCGTCGGCCTGCTCAAAGCGGCCCTGGCGCACGGTATTGGCGCCGGTGAAGGCCCCTTTTTCGTGACCAAAGAGCTCGGACTCTATCAGATCTTTTGGAATGGCCGCCATGTTCAGCGCGATAAATGGTGCCTTAACGCGGGGGCTATGGCGGTGCAGGGCATGAGCGACCAGCTCTTTACCGGTACCCGATTCGCCGTTAATCAACACGCTGATGGAAGAGCGTGAAAGGCGACCAATGATGCGGAATACGTCCTGCATCGCCGGGGCTTCGCCGATGATATCGGTGGTCGGGCCGTCAACCTGAACGTTGCGTGGCTGCTGCTGTTCCTGATAGTGGCTGATGGCGCGTTCAACCAGCGCCACCGCCTCATCAATATCGAACGGTTTTGGCAGGTAGTCGAAGGCACCTTGCTGATAGGCGCTGACGGCGGCGTCCAGATCGGAGTGTGCCGTCATTATGATGACCGGAAGCATCGGATGGCGCTGCTTGATTTGCGTCAACAGCGCCAGGCCGTCCATGCCGGGCATACGAATATCGGACATCAGTACGTCGGGGGTTTTGCTGGCCAGCGCGTCCAGCACCTCTTTCCCGCCTTCAAATGTCGTGCAGGTTAGCCCTGCGCCGGTGAGCGCGCGTTCAAGCACCCAACGGATGGAGCTATCGTCATCAACAACCCAGACTATCCCTCGTTGCATAAACACACCTTATTTTTTAATTGGCAGGAAAACCGAAAACTCGGTATGGCCTGGCCAACTGGTAAATTCAATTTTGCCGGAGTGCTGGTCGATCAGGCTGCGCGCGATCGACAGACCCAGCCCGGTGCCACCTTCGCGCCCGCTGACCATCGGATAAAACAGCGTATCCTGCAAATGTGATGGAATGCCGGGGCCGTTATCTTCGACATCAATGCGGGCGGCCAGGCGGTAGCGAACGCCGTGCAGCGTTAACTGAAAAGCAGTACGGGTGCGCAGGACAATTTCGCCGCCTTCTGGCCCCAATGCCTGAAGGGCATTACGCACGATATTAAGCAAAACTTGCTCAATCTGGTCGGGATCGTGCGGTAATTCCGGCAAGCTTGGATCGTAGTCGCGCACCAGCTTGACGTTTTCCGGCAGCTCCATCGACACCAGCTTCACTACCCGTTCGGCCACTTTATGAATGCTCTCGGTCACATGCGTACCGGGATGCTGGGGGCCAAGCAGGCGATCGACCAGATTACGCAGGCGGTCGGCCTGTTCGATAATCACGTTGGTGTATTCGGTGAGCGCTGGGTCGGGTAGCGCTTTGCTGAGCAGCTGCGCTGCGCCGCGCAGGCCGCCAAGCGGGTTTTTAATCTCGTGTGCCAGCCCGCGGACCAGATCGCGTGCGGCAATCTGCTGGGCGTGCTGGAGCTGTTCCTGGCTCAGGCGACGCTGATTATCCATGGGTGCCATCTCCAGCAAAATAAAGCCGTCAGGCAGCCGCTGGGCGGTGAGCGAAAGAATGTGCGAACGACCGTCGATGACCAGCGTCACTTCGTTATCGGTGAACCCCTGGCCGGTTTGCAGGCTCTCCTGCATTAAACCGACGTTAAGCGAGAAATAGCTCAACAGTTCGGGAAGCGGAGTACCGAAAAGTTTACGCGCGCTCTGCGCCAGCAGCTGCTGCGCCGCCGGATTGGCGTAGTGAACGGCGAGGTCGTCATCGACCAACAAAATGCTGTTGATTAACGAGTTAAGGATCTGCCCAGCATCGGGCAGTGCGCCTGTTGCCATTTAGCAGTCTCCTGAAAAGGCTTGCACTGTTTTAGTGCAGTATAGCTTTTTACGGATAAAAAGCGCGGAAGATCAGGTTGTTGGTGGAGAAAAAAGCCCATCCTGAGATGGGCTGAAAGTTTCCACGGCAACTCAATTCCAGATTGTCGCGCCAGCGCCCATCGGCAATGACGCGACCTCATCCAGACAGTACAACTCAAAACGTCTTAGACGCTGTAGTACAGTTCGAACTCAACCGGGTGCGGAGTCATGCGTACGCGGTCGTTTTCTTCCGTGCGCAGCGTGATGTAAGCGTCGATAGCTTCATCAGTGAATACGCCGCCAGCCGTCAGGAACTCGCGATCTGCGTCCAGTGCCTGCAGCGCTTCTTCCAGAGAGCCTGCAACCTGTGGGATCTCTTTCGCTTCTTCCGGCGGCAGGTCGTACAGGTTTTTATCCATGGCTTCGCCCGGATGGATTTTGTTCTTGATACCGTCAAGGCCAGCCATCAGCAGCGCGGCGAAGCACAGGTACGGGTTAGCCGCCGGGTCCGGGAAGCGCACTTCGATACGACGCGCTTTCGGAGATGCAACCACCGGAATACGGATGGAAGCAGAACGGTTACGCGCAGAGTAAGCCAGCATAACCGGCGCTTCGTAACCCGGGACCAGACGCTTGTAGGAGTTGGTGGTCGGGTTCGCTAGGGCGTTGATCGCTTTCGCGTGTTTGATGACGCCGCCGATGTAGTACAGCGCCTGCTCAGACAGACCCGCATATTTGTCACCGGAGAACAGGTTTACGCCGTTCTTGGACAGGGACATGTGGCAGTGCATGCCGGAACCGTTATCGCCAAACATTGGTTTTGGCATAAAGGTCGCGGTTTTACCGAAACGGTGCGCAACGTTGTGCACAACGTATTTGTAGATCTGAATTTCGTCCGCTTTCTTGGTCATGGTGTTGAAGCGGGTCGCGATTTCGTTCTGGCCAGCGGTTGCCACTTCGTGGTGATGCGCTTCAACCACCAGGCCCATCTCTTCCATGATCAGACACATGGTAGAACGGATGTCCTGTGAGGAATCAACCGGAGGAACCGGGAAGTAACCGCCTTTCACGCCAGGACGGTGACCTTTGTTACCGCCTTCGTATTTGGTGGAGGAGTTCCATGCGCCTTCGATATCGTCGATAGCCACGTGGGAACCGGAGATAGATGCGCCGAAGCGGATGTCATCAAACAGGAAGAATTCTGGCTCTGGCCCGAACAGAACGGTGTCTGCGATGCCGGTAGCGCGCAGGTACTCTTCAGCGCGTTTCGCGATAGAGCGCGGGTCGCGGTCGTAGCCCTGCAGGGTGCCTGGTTCCAGGATGTCACAACGAATAATCAGGGTAGACTCTTCAAAGAACGGGTCGATGAGAGCGGTAGATGCGTCCGGCATCAGAACCATGTCTGATTCGTTAATGCCTTTCCAGCCGCCGATGGAGGAGCCGTCAAACATTTTGCCTTCTTCGAAGAATTCGGCATTAACCTGATGGGCAGGAATAGTGACGTGCTGTTCTTTACCTTTGGTATCGGTAAAGCGCAGATCGACAAACTTCACTTCATGCTCATTCAGCATCGTCAAAACGTGTTCAGCGGACATACTTTACATCTCCCGGATTTGTCATTGTCGTCGTGGTAACGAGGTCTTCAATCACTGCTTAAAAGTGGCGGTGTTGCCGTGAAAAATATAAAGCGAAATCTGTGCCAACTTTTAAATCACCCCCAAAAGGCGTTATCATGCGCACCATAGTGCAAAATGGCTGCACCATGATAGTCTTTTTGCACCATTATAGTGCTTATACGCGAGCGTTGAGCACCATATTGGTGCAAATTGTGATTAGGTGCCCTTTTTATGCTCCGTGAAAGCGATCACAAAGAAACTCTGCGATACTTGTTTGCGGAGGATCTCTGTGATCCTGTTTTGTAGTGCGATTAATCCGTGTACAATAACGCGCTATTTCTAATGCCCGAGGCAAAGTTGTGATCGAAAATTTGCGTAACATCGCCATCATTGCTCACGTTGACCATGGTAAAACGACCCTGGTTGACAAGCTGCTGCAGCAATCCGGTACGTTCGACGAACGTGCTGAAACTCAAGAGCGTGTGATGGACTCCAACGATTTGGAGAAAGAGCGTGGGATTACCATCCTCGCAAAAAACACCGCTATCAAATGGAATGACTACCGTATCAACATCGTTGATACCCCGGGGCACGCCGACTTCGGTGGTGAAGTTGAGCGCGTTATGTCCATGGTTGACTCCGTGCTGCTGGTAGTTGATGCCTTCGATGGCCCGATGCCGCAAACGCGCTTCGTGACCAAAAAAGCATTTGCCCACGGCCTGAAACCGATTGTTGTTATCAACAAGGTTGACCGTCCGGGCGCGCGTCCTGACTGGGTTGTTGATCAGGTCTTCGACCTGTTCGTTAACCTCGACGCGACCGACGAACAGCTGGACTTCCCGATCATCTACGCTTCGGCGCTGAACGGTATTGCCGGTCTGGATCACGAAGACATGGCTGAAGACATGACCCCGCTGTATCAGGCGATTGTTGACCATGTACCGGCTCCGGACGTTGACCTTGACGGTCCGTTCCAGATGCAGATCTCCCAGCTGGACTACAACAACTACGTTGGCGTCATCGGTATCGGCCGCATCAAACGCGGTAAAGTGAAACCGAACCAGCAGATCACTATCATCGATAGCGAAGGCAAAACCCGTAACGGTAAAGTCGGTAAAGTCCTGACCCACCTGGGTCTGGAACGTATTGACAGCACCCTCGCGGAAGCGGGCGATATCATCGCGATCACCGGTCTGGGTGAGCTGAACATCTCCGACACCATCTGCGATCCGCAGAACGTCGAAGCGCTGCCGGCACTGTCCGTCGATGAGCCGACCGTTTCTATGTTCTTCTGCGTTAACACCTCTCCGTTCTGTGGTAAAGAAGGTAAATTCGTTACCTCTCGTCAGATCCTTGACCGCCTGAACAAAGAGCTGGTGCACAACGTAGCGCTGCGCGTTGACGAAACCGAAGACGCTGATGCGTTCCGCGTTTCTGGCCGTGGTGAACTGCACCTGTCCGTTCTGATTGAAAACATGCGTCGTGAAGGTTTCGAACTGGCGGTTTCCCGTCCGAAAGTTATCTTCCGTGAAATCGACGGCCGCAAACAAGAGCCGTACGAAAACGTCACGCTGGACGTCGAAGAGCAGCACCAGGGTTCTGTCATGCAGGCACTGGGCGAGCGTAAAGGCGACCTGAAAAACATGAATCCAGACGGTAAAGGTCGCGTACGTCTCGACTACGTGATCCCGAGCCGTGGTCTGATCGGCTTCCGTTCAGAGTTCATGACCATGACTTCCGGTACCGGTCTGCTGTACTCCACCTTCAGCCACTACGACGATATTCGTCAGGGTGAAGTGGGCCAGCGTCAGAATGGCGTACTGATCTCCAACGGCCAGGGTAAAGCAGTTGCGTTCGCACTGTTCAGCCTGCAGGACCGCGGTAAGCTGTTCCTGGGTCACGGTGCTGAAGTTTATGAAGGCCAGATCATCGGTATTCACAGCCGTTCTAACGACCTGACTGTAAACTGCCTGACCGGTAAGAAACTGACCAACATGCGCGCATCCGGTACGGATGAAGCTGTTGTTCTGGTTCCGCCAATTCGTATGACTCTGGAACAAGCTCTGGAATTCATCGATGATGACGAACTGGTTGAAGTGACGCCGCAGTCTATTCGTATCCGTAAACGTCACCTGACGGAAAACGATCGTCGTCGCGCAATGCGCGGTGCAAAAGAAGAGTAATCTCGCTTTTGTCACGACCTGAAACCCCGCCTTATGGCGGGGTTTTTCTTTTTGAAATAGAGAGCGTTTGTTCATAGTCAAAGCCCGACTTTCCCGCTAGAGTGAAATTTCCACGGCGCGAACGGAGGCAAAAATGCTCTATATCTTTGATTTAGGTAATGTGATTGTCGACATTGATTTCAACCGTGTTTTGGGCACGTGGAGCGATCTTGCCCGCGTACCGCTGGCCCGGCTGAAGCAGAACTTCACCATGGGGGAAGCATTTCACCAGCACGAACGCGGTGAAATATCTGATGAAGCTTTCGCAAAGGCAATGTGCCATGACATGGATTTGCCGCTCAGCTATGAACAGTTTGCTCACGGCTGGCAGGCGGTATTTGTTGAACTCCGTCCTGAAGTCATCGATATCATGAAAACGCTGCGGGAACAGGGGCATTGTGTGGTCGTACTCTCCAATACGAACGCGCTGCACACCACGTTCTGGCCGGATGAATATCCGCAAATCTATGCCGCTGCCGACCATGTTTATCTTTCTCAGGAGATGGGCATGCGTAAACCGGAAGCGCGTATTTATCAACGGGTACTTGAGCTGGAAGGTTTTTCTGCCGCCGATGCGGTCTTTTTTGACGATAACGCCGATAATATAGAGGGTGCTAACCAGTTGGGTATTACCAGCGTGCTGGTCACAGGGAGAGAAACCCTGCCCGACTATTTTATGAAGTCGTTATGTTAAAAACCGTTCATCAAAAATGTATTCATCATACCCGGCCGCTGGTGGCGTGGAGTAAATTCCTCTGGCGGCGTATCGAAGAAGATAATATGACGACGCTGGCGGGCAATCTGGCCTACGTGTCGTTGCTTTCGCTCGTGCCGCTGGTGGCGGTCATTTTTGCCCTGTTTGCGGCGTTCCCGATGTTTTCTGAAGTGAGTTTGCAGATTCGTCACTTCGTGTTTGCTAACTTTCTTCCCGCGACGGGCGACGTCATTCAGCGCTATATCGAGCAGTTCGTCGCCAACTCGAATCGCATGACCGCCGTGGGCGCCTGCGGGCTGATTGTTACCGCGCTGCTGCTGATGTATTCCATCGACAGCGCGCTGAATACCATCTGGCGCAGCAAGCGCGTACGGCCAAAAGTATATTCTTTTGCCGTTTACTGGATGATCCTTACGCTCGGGCCGCTGTTGGCCGGGGTCAGTCTGGCAATCAGCTCTTATTTACTGTCGCTGCGCTGGGCCAGCGAACTGCACGGCGTTATCGATAATGTGCTGCGCGTATTTCCGCTGCTGCTGTCCTGGCTCTCTTTCTGGCTGCTTTACAGCATCGTGCCAACGACCCAGGTACCGAACCGCGATGCGGTTATTGGGGCACTGGTCGCCGCGCTGCTGCACGAACTGGGTAAGAAGGCCTTCTCCCTGTACATCACCGCGTTCCCCTCGTACCAGCTGATTTATGGCGTGCTGGCGGTGATCCCCATTTTGTTTGTCTGGGTCTACTGGACGTGGTGTATCGTCTTGCTTGGCGCAGAAATAACTGTCACTCTCGGTGAATACCGAAAACTGAAAACAGAACAACAAGAAGCAGACGAACCATGATTGCATTAATTCAGCGCGTTACCCGCGCCAGCGTGAGCGTGGCGGATGAGGTCACGGGGGAAATAGGTCCAGGGCTACTGGTGCTCCTCGGCGTAGAGAAAGATGACGATGAACAGAAAGCGAATCGTCTGTGCGAGCGGGTGCTTGGCTACCGTATCTTCAGCGATGCCGAAGGTAAAATGAATCTGAACGTTCAGCAGGCAGGAGGCAGCGTGCTGGTGGTGTCACAGTTTACGCTGGCGGCCGATACTGAACGCGGTATGCGGCCGAGCTTTTCTAAAGGCGCTGCGCCGGACCGCGCTGAAGCGCTCTATGAGTACTTTGTGCAGCGCTGTCGCCAGCAGGAGATGCACACGCAAACGGGACGATTCGCTGCGGATATGCAGGTGTCGCTGGTCAATGATGGCCCCGTGACATTCTGGTTACAGGTATGAACCCACTTCCCGGTAGAACGCGGGGGGCAAAAGAGAGCGCGATTATGTACCATCTCCGAGTACCGCAAACGGCAGAAGAGTTAGACGAGTACTATCAGTTTCGCTGGGAAATGCTGCGTAAACCGCTGCACCAGCCAAAAGGCTCCGAACGCGACGCCTGGGATGCCATGGCGCACCATCAGATGGTGGTCGATGAACAGGGAAAGCTGGTCGCCGTCGGGCGGTTATACATTAATGCGGATAACGAAGCGTCTATCCGCTTTATGGCCGTACATCCCGACGTGCAGGATAAAGGGCTGGGAACGCTGATTGCGATGACCCTGGAGTCCGTTGCGCGTCAGGAAGGGGTTAAACGCGTCACCTGTAGCGCACGTGAAGATGCCGTGCCGTTCTTTTCCAAGCTAGGATTCAAGAACGAAGGGGAGATTACTACCCCGCAGACCACCCCCGTTCGCCATTTCCTGATGATTAAACCCGTTGCCTCGCTGGACGATATTCTGCACCGCGGCGACTGGTGTGCACAGCTACAGCAGGCCTGGTACGATCATATTCCGCTCAGCGAGAAGATGGGCGTGCGCATCCAGCAGTACACCGGGCAGAAATTCATTACCACCATGCCGGAAACTGGCAACCAGAACCCGCACCATACGCTGTTTGCTGGCAGCCTCTTTTCGCTGGCAACACTCACCGGCTGGGGGCTTATCTGGCTGATGCTGCGTGAGCGCCACCTGGGCGGCACTATTATTCTGGCCGATGCTCATATCCGCTATCGAAAACCTATCGCCGGTAAACCGACCGCCATTGCCGACCTCGGCTCGCTTAGCGGCGACCTGGACCGACTGGCCCGAGGACGCAAAGCGCGTGTGCAGATGCAGGTTGAGCTGTTCGGCGATGACACCCCCGGTGTGGTGTTCGAGGGGACCTATATCGTGCTGCCTGCGAAGCCATTCGGGTCGTACGAAGAAGGCGGTAACGAAGAGGAGTAGGGTATCTCCCAGCCTCGCTATCTTCAGTGGCCTGCCACCCTGCGGGCCACATCCTCCATTGCATCCCGCGCCGCCTGGCTCACGCCGCCAAGCTGGAAAAATCCGTGAATAACGCCATGATAGCGCAGGCAGGTGCAGGTTACGCCCTGTCGGGTTAGCCGTTCATACAGCGCCTCACCTTCATCGCGGAGCGGATCGTATTCGGCGGTAATGATATGCACCGGCGGAAGGCCGTTAAAATCGTCGCGCCAGAGTGGGCTAGCTTCCTGGTCCAGTGGATCGTTTCCCTGCAGATACATCTCAAAACCTGAAAGTAGCGTATCGCGAGTAATAATGTAGTCCTGGCCATTGCTGATGTAGCTGGCAAAGCTGGCGGTAGCGTCGAGCATTGGGTAAATCAGCATAAGCTTTGACGGCGTCCATGCCGCGTTGGCTTTTAGGCGTAGCGCGGTGACCAGTGCCAGATGGCCGCCAGCGCTATCGCCAGCGAGCGTGATATGCTGGCGGTCGATACCAAGCTGCTGAGCATATTTATAAACCAGGTTCGCGCCACGCTCGGCGTCATCGTGAGCGGCGGGGAAAGTGTGTTCTGGTGCCAGACGATACTGCACCGCAATCACCCGGCATCCACTGTGCCAGGCAAGCTGACGTAGCTGATTGTCGTGCGTGATAAACCCACCGCTGACAAAACAGCCGCCATGAAAGTAGAGAATGCAGGGGAGTGATGATGTTGAATTTAGCGGCGAAATGACGCGAAATGTCATCCCTTCCAGCACGATATCTTCTGATTTGACGCGAATCTCTTTCTCCCCTGCCAGCGCCGTGCTAGCAATATACCCCTTCCTCCGGTCATCAATATTCTGCTCGCGTGAAGAAGGGCGACCCGCCGCAATAAACTCAGCAACTAACTGCGCAATGCCGTTTTCCAATGCCATGATGATGTCCTTTTCGCTGTATAAACATGGGTCTTCCCTTGTTGTGGTGGCTGAAGGCATGATAATGGTGTATTTAATCGCCAGAGGTCACCGCCATGGACGAAAAGTCCCTCTACGCTCATATTCTCAACCTGTCCGATCCGTGGCAGGTAAAGTCCCTTTCTCTCGATGAAAATGCCGGTTCTGTTACTGTCACTATTGAGATCGCTGAAAACACCCGGCTAGCCTGTCCGACCTGCGGTAAATCCTGTTCTGTTCACGATCACCGTCATCGTAAATGGCGCCATCTTGATACCTGCCAGTTCACCACTATTGTTGAAGCCGATGTTCCACGAATTATGTGTCCGGAGCATGGCTGCCTGACGTTGCCTGTTCCGTGGGCTGGCCCCGGAAGCCGGTATACGTTGCTATTCGAATCGTTCGTTCTCTCATGGCTGAAAATCAGCACCGTTGATGCTGTCAGGAAGCAACTTAAGCTCAGTTGGAATGCGGTTGACGGCATTATGACCCGGGCAGTTAAGCGAGGTCTTGCCCGGATAAAAAAGCCATTATCCGCCCGTCATATGAATGTGGATGAGGTCGCCTTTAAAAAAGGACATCGTTACATAACGGTGATCTCCGATCGCGATGGTCGGGCGCTGGCCTTAACGGATGATCGCGGCACAGAGAGTCTTGCCGGCTATCTTCGCACGCTCACTGATGGGCAGTTGCTGGCTATCAAAACGCTCTCAATGGACATGAACGCGGGCTATATAAGAGCAGCGCGTATCCACTTACCCAGTGCGGTTGAGAAAATCGCCTTTGACCGCTTCCATGTGGCGAAGCAACTGGGCGAGGTAGTTGATAAAACCCGTCAGAATGAACATCCGCACCTCCCTGTTGAAAGCCGACACCAGGCAAAAGGAACCCGCTTCCTGTGGCAGTACAGCGATAAGTGGATGACCGAATCCCGGCAGGAAAAGCTGATGTGGCTGCGTGCACAGATGAAGCTGACGAGCCAGTGCTGGGCGCTGAAAGAGCTGGCAAAGGATATCTGGAACAGGCCATGGAGCGAGGAAAGACGGAGTGACTGGCAGAGATGGTTGGCGCTGGCGGCTAACAGTGACGTTCCCATGATGAAAAATGCCGCGAAAACGATAGGAAAAAGGCTGTACGGGATCCTGAATGCGATGCGACACAGTGTCTCAAACGGAAATGCGGAGGCACTTAACAGCAAGATCAGGCTGCTGAGGATAAAAGCCAGGGGATACCGAAACCGGGAGCGCTTTAAACTGGGGGTGATGTTCCACTACGGAAAGCTGAATATGGCGTTCTGAGCCTTCCCACCATGATCGGGGAAGACCCATAAACATACAGCTTTATAGCCTGGTTTATCGCGAATGGAAACGGGAAATTGGGTGGGGTAGTGATTGTGGATAGCGGCTCGCAAAAACGAACGATTTCTTAATTTCAGTCTATAACCATATTTAAAATGTGTGTATCTTGTTCGCTTATTGAGCATGGATGATATACTTGATGCATATATGAGCATGATGGTGGAAAGGGACATGGGCAGAATACTTCTCGATTTGTCGGACGAGGTGATTAAGCGCCTCGACATACTTAAACAGCAGCGAAATCTGCCTCGTGCGGAACTGCTGCGTGAAGCCGTTGAGCAATATCTTGAAAAGCAGAGTCAGGCTGAGCTCACTATTTCTGGCGCGCTTGGCATCTGGCAAGGGTGTGAAGAAGATGGCGTTGAGTATGAAAGAAAACTTCGGGAAGAGTGGCCGCGATGAAAAGACCCGTTCTTTTTGATACCAATATTTTAATCGATCTCTTCAGCGGGCGGATGGAGGCGAAGCGGGCGATGGATTCCTACCCTCCGCAACATGCGATAAGCCTGATCACCTGGATGGAGGTCATGATAGGGGCAAAGCGCTTTCATCAGGAGCAGCGAACGCGAATAGCCTTGAGCGCATTCGAAATTATTGGTGTGACAGAAGAAATTGCTGAGCAGAGTGTGAATCTACGGCAGGAGTACGGCATGAAGCTGCCCGATGCGATTATTCTGGCCACTGCGCATGTTCATCGCCGGGAACTGGTGACGCGTAATACAAAGGATTTTGCGAGGCTTCCGGGCGTGATTTTACCCTACGCGCTGTAAACCGGGCCAAAAACAGCCCGGTTTAACGCGGGAAATTACTCCCCTTCACCCGGGAACAGGAACGGGTTGATAGAACTACGGGCGAACCCTTCTTGTTCCATCCGCGCGTCCAGCACCAGTGAGGCGAGGTCGTCGGCTACGGCTTCCACTTTCGGGTCTTTTTCCTGATACAGAATCTTCAGGTAAGTCCCGCAGTCGCCGCAGCTTTCGGCTTTAATGGCCGCCTGCTCGTTATCCAGCGACCAATAGTGGAGGTCACGGCTCTGCTCGCAGTTGCTGCACTTCACGCGCACCACGTGCCACTCGGTTTCACACAGGTTGCAGTGCAGGTAGCGCAGCCCCTGGGTGGTGCCGATTTGCACCATGCTGGAAACCGGCATCGAACCGCATACCGGGCAGTACTGGCGTTGTTCGCCGTATTCCGCACGGGCTTTACCCGGAATGAGGCTGGCCATCTGCGCCCAGTACAGCGACAGCGCAGCCCAGATAAACGGCGCTTTATCGCTGCTGACGGAAGAGAAGTCAGAGGCAAACAGCGCGCTGGCCATTTGCTCCAGCTCCTGTTCGGAGGCTTTTTCCAGGTTCTCGATAACCGCCAGCGCCGGGCCGCTCATTTCCGGCTTCAGTTCGGCAATCATGGACTGCAGCAGCGTGTGCCAGTGCTTGTCGCGCGGCAGAACGTGAATATCCAGCGGCGGCTTGCCCTGGTCATTCGCTTCTTTGAGGCGCGCGGTGAGATCCATTTTCAGCGGGTGGTCGTACAGCACCACTTCCTGAGCGTGGGCAATCAGCGCGGCAAAGCGCAGGTAATCACCCAGCGGGTTGTTCTCTGCCAGCTCGCGCAGACGCTCTGCGCGGCGGTTGTAGAGGTTTTTGAGTCTGGGGAACAATAACGGCGGAATGACTTCCGCCGTACGTTTCTCGCTCGAACCCAGCTCATCTTGCGGGATTATGCGAATACTCATTCAGATGACTTTTCCTGTTTCTGGCGGACTTCACGGTACCAGCGCGGGTGATGTTTCTTCGCCCACGTTTTGGTAACCCATCCCTCCACCATCGCGGTAATGGTGCCTTTCACCCAAAGGGCGGCGTAGATATGCACCATGATAACCACAATTAACGCCACTGCGGCAAATGAATGCAGCATGAGCGCAAATCGGATCACCGGGATTGAGAAAGCAGGCGCAAAGTACGGACGCCAGATAATCACGCCGCTCACCAGCAGCAGCACCAGGAAGATAATCGCCGCCCAGAATACGCATTTCTGGCCGAAGTTATAACGCCCGGTGTCACCTACTTCCTCGTTGACGACGATCTTACGAATATTCTTCGCCCAAAAGATATCATCCCGATTGATTAGATTGTGGTGCCAATAGCGGAAAAACATGATGATAAACGACGCAAACATGATAACGCCGACAAACGGGTGCAGAATACGCGCCAGCTGTGGTGTGCCCATGATTTGCATTAACCAGTTGAAGGATGGGAAGAAAAATCCCAGCCCGCTTATCGCCGCCAGCATGAAGCAGAAGGCGGTGACCCAGTGGTTGATGCGTTCCGGCGCCGTATAGCGCACGATGGTGTCACGTCTTTTCATTTGCGCACCTCGTCGTCTTTTTCATGCAGATTGTCTTCTTCCTCTTCCGCACGGTTCGGACCGACCCCGACGTAGTGGAAGATGCTCGCGGCGAACGTAGCAGCAAAGCCGATAGCGGCCAGCGGTTTCCAGACGCCTTTCCAGAACTTCACGGTGGCGCTGATTTCCGGGTTTTCCGGCAGGCCGTGGTACAGGTTCGGCTTGTCGGCATGGTGCAGAACGTACATTACGTGTGTTCCGCCAACGCCCGCCGGATCGTACAGACCTGCGTTATCATAGCCACGGGTTTTCAGCTCGGCGACGCGCTCGCCCGCCAGCGTTTTCATATCCTCTTTGGAGCCAAAGTGGATAGCGCCGGTTGGGCACGTTTTCACGCAGGCCGGCTCTTGCCCGACGGTTACGCGATCGACGCATAGCGTACACTTGTAGACGCGGTTGTCTTCCGGGTTCAGTCGCGGCACGTTGAACGGACAGCCGGCGATGCAGTAGCCGCAGCCAATGCACTGTTCAGACTGGAAGTCGACGATGCCGTTGGCGTACTGAATGATTGCACCTTCCGACGGGCACGCCTTCAGGCAGCCCGGATCGGCACAGTGCATACAGCCGTCTTTGCGGATGAGCCATTCCAGTTTGTCGTTCTGTTCCACTTCCGAGAAACGCATCACCGTCCAGGATTTGGCGGTCAGATCGGCGGGGTTGTCGTACACCCCGACGTTGCTGCCGATTTCATCACGGATATCGTTCCACTCCGAACACGCCACCTGACAGGCCTTACAGCCGATACAGGTGGTGACGTCGATGAGCTTCGCCACCTCTTCCTGGTGATCCCGCGCCTGAGGCGCGGGGGTGAAACCGTTAGTGGCGGAACGACGGATAATGTCTTGCGATTGATAAGCCATAGGTCGTCTCCGTTACACCTTTTCCACGTTCACGAGGAAGGACTTAAATTCCGGCGTCTGCGTGTTCGCATCACCGACGAATGGCGTTAACGTGTTGGCAATAAAGCCTTTCTTCGCCACGCCTTCGTAGCCCCAGTGAATTGGAATACCGATGGTATCGATATCCTTGCCGTCTACTTTCAGCGTGCGGATACGCTTGGTCACCACCGCCTTGGCTTTAATATAGCCGCGGTTAGAGGAGACCTTCACGGTATCGCCATGGGCGATGCCGAGCTTATCTGCCAGCTTTTCACCGATTTCCACAAACTGTTCCGGCTGGGCGATGGCGTTAAGCAACGCATGCTTGGTCCAGTAGTGGAAGTGCTCGGTCAGACGATAAGTGGTGCCGACATACGGGAATTTCTCCGCTTTGCCCAACGCTTCCTTGTCGCCTTTAAAGATACGGGCGGCAGGGTTAGAAACCACGTTCGGGTGCAGTGGGTTAGTTCCCAGCGGTGTTTCAAACGGCTCGTAGTGTTCCGGGAACGGACCTTCGGCCATCTTATCGAGGGCGAACAGACGCCCCATCCCTTCCGGCTGCATGATGAACGGCCCGACGTTGCTGCCCGGCGCTGCGGTACTGTAGTCCGGAATGTCCACGCCGCCCCATTTCGCACCGTCCCATTTCAGGAGCTGGCGTTTTGGATCCCACGGGTTGCCCTGCGGGTCAGCGGAAGCACGGTTATAGAGAATACGGCGGTTAAGCGGCCAGGCCCAGGCCCAGCCCAGCGTGTTACCCAGGCCTGACGGGTCGGCGTTATCGCGACGCGCCATCTGGTTACCTTCCGGCGTCCAGCTACCGGCAAAGATCCAGCAGCCGCTAGCGGTCGTACCGTCATCGCGAAGCTGTGCGAACGAGCTCAGTTGCTGCCCTTTTTTGACGATAACCGCACCGGTCGCCGGGTCGATAATATCGGCCAGCGCTTTACCGTTGCTCTCCATCGCCACTTCCTCAGACGCAGGTTCTTCCGGCGTTGAGTAGTTCCAACTCATGTTGAGAACCTGCTCAGGAACCGGGCCGCCTTCTTCGGCGTACATCTTACGCAGGCGCAAGAAAATACCGGCCAGGATCTCACCGTCAGTCACCGCATCCCCCGGGGCATCGGCGCCTTTCCAGTGCCACTGCAGCCAGCGACCGGAGTTGACGATAGAACCGTTCTCCTCAGCGAAGCAGGTCGATGGCAGACGGAACACTTCCGTCTGAATTTTCGATGGATCGACATCGTTCGATTCACCGTGGTTCTGCCAGAAGGTTGATGTCTCGGTATTGAGCGGATCGATAGTCACCAGGAACTTCAGTTTCGACAGTGACGCGACGATCTTATTCTTGTTCGGGAATGAGGCGACCGGGTTAAAGCCCTGGCAGATATAGCCGTTGACCTTGCCCTGGTTCATCATCTCGAAGTACTGCAGCACGTCGTACCCTTTGTCCCACTTCGGCAGCCAGTCAAAGCCCCAGCTATTTTCCGCCGTTGCTTTATCACCGTAGAAGGTCTTCATCATTGAGACGAAGAATTTCGGGTAGTTGCCCCAGTAGTTCACCTGCCCGTCCAGCAGCGGTTTTGGCGTGTTGGCGGCGAGGTAGGTTTGCAGGTCGGCCTGTTTCTCGCTTGGCAGCGTCATATAGCCCGGCAGGCTTTGTGACAGCAGGCCCAGGTCAGTCAGGCCCTGAATGTTGGAGTGGCCGCGCAGGGCGTTCACGCCGCCGCCTGCCATCCCCATGTTGCCGAGCAGCAGCTGAATCATCGCCATGGTGCGAATGTTCTGCGCGCCGACGGAGTGCTGCGTCCAGCCCAATGCATACAGGAACGAGGCGGTTTTATCGTGAGCGCTGGTTTCTGCGATGTATTCACAGACTTTCAGGAAGTCCGCTTTCGGCGTACCGCAAATCTGCTCAACTACGTCAGGCGTATAGCGGGAAATATGCTGTTTCAGCAGGTTCCAGACGCAGCGCGGGTGGGTGAGGGTGGTATCGCGTTTGGCGTGACCGTTTTCGTCCAGCTCGTAGTTCCACGACGTTTTATCGTACTTACGGGCTTCCGGGTCATAGCCGCTGAACAGACCATCATCGAAGCTAAAATCTTCGCGCACGATAAGGCTGGCGTTGGTATAGGCCTCGGTGTATTCGCGGTTGAATTTTTCGTTATTCAGCAGGTACAGCATGACGCCTGACAGGAAAGTAATGTCAGTACCGGAGCGAATAGGGGCGTAGAAATCCGCCACTGATGCGGTTCGCGTAAAACGAGGATCGATCACAATCAGCTTCGCGCCGTTGTGAATTTTGGCTTCCATCGCCCAGCGGAACCCGACCGGGTGTGCTTCTGCGGCATTACCGCCCATCACCACGATGAGGTTGGCGTTCTTGATGTCGACCCAGTGGTTGGTCATCGCACCGCGACCAAATGTTGGAGCAAGACTTGCTACCGTTGGTCCGTGTCAGACACGCGCCTGGTTGTCGACCGCGAGCATACCCAGCGCGCGGGTGAATTTCTGCGTTAAAAAACCGGTTTCGTTACTGGATGCAGAGGCGCACAGCATACCGGTGGTCAGCCAACGGTTGACGGTGGTGCCGGCATCGTTTTTCTCAATAAAGTTGGCGTCACGGTCGGCTTTCATCAGCTTCGCGATGCGATCGAACGCGTCGTCCCAGCTGATTTTCTGCCATTTGTCGGAGCCTGGCGCGCGATATTCAGGATATTTTAAACGGCTTTCTGAATGGATAAAGTCCACCAGACCTGCGCCTTTCGGGCACAGCGCACCGCGGTTTACCGGGTGATCCGGATCCCCTTCGATGTGGAAAATTGAGGCCTTCGCGTTTTTTGCGCCGTCGCCGAGGCTATACATTAAAAGCCCACAGCCGACAGAGCAGTAAGTGCAGGTGTTACGGGTTTCACGGGTACGCAGCAATTTATACTGCCGTGTTTCCGCGAGTGCGATGCCTGGGGCAAAGCCCAGGGCTGCTGCCGTGGTTCCTGCCATACCGCCAGCGCAGATCTTAAAGAACTGCCTTCTGCTGACCTGCATGGTTAGCTCCTTGTTTCGACATTGTCATTGCTTGTAGTTGTTCTTCGCCAACGAGTGGCAAAGATGCTGAATAATGCGATGCCCTCAGTTCCTGGAGGGCTTTAAATCAGAATACCACAATATCGGTAGGCTTGTTCCAATGCGGTTAATGACAGGTGAATGGATTTTGCTGGCATTAACAATGAACTGTGATGTTGATCACGATTCAGACGAAATGAAACTTCGCTTTAGCGCGGCATCAACAGGTTTAACCACAAGGGATTACCTCTGCCTTTATTGGCCTGTTTGGCGCAATGCGCGGCGAAATAAATCAAGGTTGTACGTTATTTCACTACTAACTTAATCCACAATAAGCCTCAGTTCCCACGTAGCTGTGGTGGAATAGATACCCCGTATTGTCGCGGGTTTCCAGCCGATCTAGCGGCGAGATGGCGCTGTGGTGTCGAGATTTTATTTGCCGTTTCTGCGGCCACCACGCTGGCGGTTTGACGGTTTAAACCCATTCATAAAGATTAATTGGTGGTAGGTTATTATTGATTATTTTTATATTAGTCACAATGAAAGTTTAATTAAGAATTTATTGTGATTAATACGTATCGTTAATTTTCCTTTTGGTTAAAATATTTACTGTCAATATTATTAATTTATAGGATGTTATAATGAAACGGAGTTTACTATCATCAATTATTATTGCCGTGTTGATGACCACCGGATTAACGGCTTGTGATAATAAAACTGAAACTGAGCTTGCCCCTCAGGGGACGCCGTCTGTAGAAAACCAGTCATCAACTCCGGCTGAGGCAGTAGACAGCAATGACGTGCTTAATCAAAAACTGAATGTTTATATCGATTGTTATAATAATCTCCAGAATGGCATTTATCGTGCTGTTGATCGATACGCAAACACGTTCGAAGACTTCCGCACCGGCCCTACAGGCAATGAAGCCGATCCTTCGCCATTAATACCTGTTTATCCAGCAGTTATCGCAGATTGTCGTCAAGATATTAAAGCTGCCTCTGAATTAAAACCTGCGTTTGCATCTCTGGACGCCGCAGCGTTGGCCTTTATTAAGATAGCCGCGCCGTTGGCCGAAACGATCAATAAAATGAATAAATATTATGATCAGGATGATTTTAAGGACGACGCTTTTGCTGGCGCTAAAGAGTTCCATAAAACTTTTATAAAACAGTTTGATGAATTCGATTCTATTGCCCAGAAATATATTGGTGAGATTACCGTGATGAGTAAGCAGCATGCGGTTAATGAAATTAAGGTAACCGAGAAGGAAGAGGGGGAATCCATTAAGTATTATACGCTTCTGACGATGCAGGAAGCTGAAAATATTAATGATGCGGTTGTGGATGATTCTTTTGATGTCGAATTAGTTGCTAAAAAGCTTGCTGAATTTGAAAGCCATACACAGCAGTTAAATGAGCAGGTAACAGCTAATATCGATAAGCACCGCAGCTTCCCTGGCTTTATTTCCGAGCTGGAGAAATTCCAGGGGAAAGCTAAAAAACGCCTTCGTCGTGTACGAGATAAAGTCGCTTATACCCAGTTTGAGCAGGGTCAGTTAAGCGACGGTAGCGGCGATCTCGTTGATGGTTCATATCAGTCAGTGGTTAAGGCTTATAACGAACTCATTAGTACCTATAACAGTCATCACCTTGAGCGTGAATACTGAAGTGCTAATGGTGCCCGCTCTTACAAAATTACTCGGGCTTATACCAGTAACCGCGTGCACATGACCGCAGAAGCGAACCAATAAGCGATAAGCCGCGCCTACGGGCGCTTAGACTTGAACCCCGTGTTTTTAATGGGGTTATTATTTTGTCGTAATCGCAAGTCGCTTTTATCACGCCATTACGGTTTTTTGCCTGCCTGAGCCCGCTATGCGCCTTCCCGACTCCACCTTCAGGACTGGTAATCAGGTGTACCGGGTCAATGGTGGTCAGTCCGTAGATCAAGTAGAGACAGAAGTGATTAGAGGGTGTTTGCTGTGACTGTGACGACGGTCCGAAAGCAAAAACTGCAATTGTGCGTTATTGCACCACAAAGTTGATCCATAATAAGCCTCAATTCCCTCATGTTGTGATGGAATAGACGTCCCTTATTTTTCGCCGTTCAGAGTATTTGCCGTGTTTAATGTTAATGAAGAAGTCGACACCTCGTTGCAGCTGGTTGGCGCAGCCGAGCGTACCGTCTTCAGAAGGCCACAGATTATGCAACCCACCATGGATATTCTTGCTGAAGAAGTTCCCGTTGCGCTGGTCTACAACGGCATTTCACACGTGGTCATGATGGCGACGCCAAAAGATCTGGAAGCATTCGCCATTGGCTTTTCGCTGTCGGAAGGCATCATTGAACATCCGCGTGAAATCTTCGGTATGGATGTCGTGCCTGCTTGTAACGGTATGGAGGTTCGCATCGAGCTCTCCAGCCGTCGCTTTATGGGGCTAAAAGAGCGCCGCCGCGCGTTGGCCGGGCGCACAGGCTGCGGCGTGTGCGGCGTCGAACAGCTCAACGATATCGGCAAACCTATCAAGCCGCTGCCGTTTAGCCAGACTTTCGATCTGGCCCATCTCGATTGGGCGTTAAGGCACTTAAATGACGTTCAGCCGGTAGGCCGTGAAACGGGCTGTACTCACGCGGCTGCGTGGGTGATGCCGTCCGGTGAGCTGGTGGGCGGCCATGAAGATGTTGGCCGCCACGTTGCGCTGGATAAACTGCTGGGCCACCGGGCAAAAGAAGGGGCGCTTTGGCAGAAGGGGGCGGCGCTCGTTTCCAGTCGCGCCAGCTATGAAATGGTGCAGAAATCCGCCATGTGCGGCGTCGAAATTCTGTTTGCCGTTTCTGCCGCCACCACGCTGGCGGTCGAAGTGGCCGAGCGCTGCAACCTGACATTGGTCGGGTTCTGTAAGCCGGGAAGGGCAACGATTTATACCCATCCGCAGCGTTTAATTGGCGGTTAAATATTAATCAGTATTTTTGAGTGAGAACAACAAATCCTTCCGCTTTTTGTTGATCAAGATGTGACCTATTATTTATCACATCAAGGCACAACGCCTTATCCAAACAACTAAGTGAAAGGGTTTATATCATGAAAAGCATCAAAACTTTTGTCGCAGTTATGGCTCTTGCCGCTTCCTTCGGTACTTTTGCTGCTCAGACCGTTACCGCGACCGCCTCCACCATCGACGGTGCTGAAGCAAAAATTGCGGCTCAGGCTGAACAGGCAGGTGCAAGCTCATACAAAATTACCCAGGCATACACCGGTAATCGCGTGCACATGACGGCAGAACTGACCAAATAAGCGATACGCCACAGTCGAAAGAGCGCCCTCGGGGCGCTTTTTTTGTTTCTGACGGGGCGTTATGCAAATGACCCGGGCGCTTTTGGCCTGCGGTTGAAAATGATTAAGCCCAGCTTGTGCCACCAACAGTCGCTTGCCGTCCGTCGACAAGGGGGGTTGGAAGTGAAGATGTTAACTAATAGTTCGATGTGTGAAAATAAATCAATTAATTTGAATGAGAACAGCAAATCATTCCGCTTTTTGTTGATCGAGATGTGACCTATTATTTATCACATCAAGGCACAACGCCTTATTCAAACAACTAAGTGAAAGGGTTTATATCATGAAAAGCATCAAAACTTTTGTCGCAGTTATGGCTCTTGCCGCTTCCTTCGGTACTTTTGCTGCTCAGACCGTTACCGCGACCGCCTCCACCATCGACGGTGCTGAAGCAAAAATTGCGGCTCAGGCTGAACAGGCAGGTGCAAGCTCATACAAAATTACCCAGGCATACACCGGTAATCGCGTGCACATGACGGCAGAACTGACCAAATAAGCGATATGCCACAGTCGAAAGAGCGCCCCCGGGGCGCTTTTTTCTTTTCTAGCGTCATGCCGGCGCTTGTCTCCTCCTCCTCCTTTGCGTAAAAAAAAGCGATATTTATCACATTTCCTTTATCGTATATTTCCCCTTCAGGTTTGCTAAATCATTGTGCAAATAATGGTTATTATCTGCAAAAATAACTCATTGATAATTAAAGATTTAAAATAATAACTGTTAAAAAGATCTCACTTTTAAAATGAGATTTTAATCACAAAAATCATCTCCATTGAGCACACGTCAATGTTTGAGTGGGTCTAAATTATCCTTATTTTGTGATCTTCATTGCAAATAAGAACCTTGAAGTCAGGGAAAAATGTTTTCACGGGAAAGCGTGAGGGCAGAAGATGAAAATTGGTATTGTCATTAGCGGTGGAGATGTCTCTGGTATTAATAATTTTATTTTCCAGATTGCCAGGCTCGCCAATGCGCAGATCACGCTATTTAATGGCGGGATACCCGGTCTGCTAGAAAAAAATCATCATGAGATTGCCTTGCGCGACCTGATTGATTTCTCTATCGCGTCCATTCCAATTATTGCTTCTGGGCGAACCAGTCGTAAGCTTCAGCGTAGTGAATATGAGGTTATTGCCAGAAAAATAAAATCATTACGTCTTGATGTGCTGATCATGGCTGGAGGCGATGGAAGTTTGCAATTTCTCAATACGCTAAGCGAGTTTGATATTAACTGCTTTGGCGTTGGCATGACTATCGATAATGATGTTTACGGTAGTGACTATACGATCGGCTTCTCCACTGCCTGTGAGCAGATTATTAAGGAGGTTTCACGACTGCGAAACACCGGAAGAGCACTTCCTGGCCGCGTATTTATGGTCGAAATATTAGGGGGCTACTGTGGTGAATTAACCTTACAGTCTGCAATTAAAAGTAATGCTGATATCGCTCTAATTCCGGAGTCACAAATACCGCTGGATGTGCTCGCCGAGCGCGTGAAGCAAAAGCTGGTAGAGCAGAATAGCGTCATTATTTTATGCTCCGAAGGCTACACGCGGGAGTACTCCCCCGGATTTCAGGGCGCCATTGATACGATGATCAAGCAGCTTGAACCACGTATTGGCGTACGCATTCGTAAGACGATTGTCGGCTACGGCTTGCGTAACGGCGATCCTACCTGTGAAGAAATTTATCAGGGTACGATTATGGCCAGCGAGGTGGTACGTTGCATTCAATCAGGGATGAAAAATAAAGCCATTATTATTAACTCCAGCAATAAACCTATTCCGATCGATCTTCTTAGTATGAAAAAACGTCTGGTTGATACCGAAGGACACTATTACAAACTTGCCAAACAACTCAATATTATTTGAGGAGACCCTACATGCTTAAAATTCTTTGCGTATGTGGCTGCGGCCTCGGTTCAAGCTTTGCTATTGAAATGACGGCGAAAGCTGTCTTAAAAAAACTGGAAATTCCTGCGCATATTGAACATACCACTGTTTCTGAGGCTGGCGCATTTAAGTCTGACATGATCCTGACCCAGAAAACGTTTGCTGATATTTTAACGGCTGACGCCAGTGAGGAAGAGATCAAACGAGTCGTAATATTAAATAAATTGACTGACAAAGATGAGGTTGAGAGAAAGATTGTTGCTTTTTTAAATGAGCGTAATTTACAGGTAGCCGATTATGAATAGTTTCGTTGAGTTTATCGTTAAAGATTTGCTCGGCCAGGCTTCGATACTGATCGCCTTTATTGCAATGCTGGGTCTGATTTTACAGAAAAAATCGCCGGGCAAGACGGCGGAAGGGACGTTTAAAACGCTGTTAGGTTTTTTAATTATGATGGCGGGAATAAACATTATTGTCGCCACGTTAACGTTCCTGAATGATATCTTCACCCAGGGTTTTGGCATGAAAGGCTATATTACCGATGTTGCCGCTATTGCCGGTCTGGCGAATCGAGAGCTTGGGTCCGAAGTCGCATTGACGTTAATGGTTATTTTTGCCGTTAACATCATTATTGCGCGCCTGACGCCGCTGAAATATATCTTCCTGACCGGCCAGGCCCTGCTGTGGATGGCGACCATCGGCGCGGTGATTGGCTATAAGGCCGGCCTGACGGGGCTACCGTTGATTCTGACCGGCGGCATTTTTGGCGGCGTGATGGCGGTATTAATGCCAGCGCTGGCACAGCCGGTAGTCAGGCGTATTACCGGCTCAGACGACGTGGCGCTGGGGCATTTCTGTACTATCGGCTATCTGGTCCAGGCCGCGGTGGCGAAGGTCGTTGGGAAAGGCTCGCGTTCTACTGAAGACCTTGAGCTGCCTGATAACTTCAAATTTTTACAGGATACTTACCTCGCCATGGCGGTGGTCATGGTACCGATGTACCTCATCCCTGCGCTGGCGGCGGGTCCTGACTATATCGCTCAGTTTTCCAACGGCATTAACTATCTGATGTATGCCTTTATGCAGTCCATTCAGTTTGTTGCTGGGGTCTTTGTTCTCTACAGCGGCGTGCGCTTACTTCTCAATGAGCTGGTGCCTGCGTTTCGCGGTATTGCGATGCGTATCGTCCCGGATGCCAAGCCTGCACTTGATTGTCCGGTGCTGTTTCCTTATGCGCCTAATGCGGTGATTGTTGGCTTCCTGGCGACGACGGTTGGCTCCATCATCGGCATGCTGGTCTTCCCGATGTTTGGCCTGGCGATGATTTTACCCGGCCTGCTGACCAACTTTTTCGCCGGAGGAACGGCGGGAGTGTTTGGTAATGCGCTGGGGGGACGCCGTGGTGCCATGATTGGCGGCGTTGTACACGGCCTGTTTATCACCTTCCTGCCCGCCATTCTGGTACCGATGCTGGAGAGTTATGGTTTCACCGGCGTGACCTTCAGCGATTCTGATGTGATCAGTTCAGGGCTGGTGCTAGGCCATGCTTTCCAGAATAACTGGTTGTTTGTTGCACTGTTTATTGTCTTCGTCGCCGCACTGGCATGGTTCGTAAACGGCAAATCAGCTAAGCCGAAAGGGGAAAATGTTCATGAGTCTGTATAACTTCAACGATATCCTGAAAATTGCGCAGGAACGAAATTTCAAAGCAATCGGCTCTTTTAACCTGCATTGTATTGAAATGCTGCCGGCCTTCTTCAAGGCGGCACAAAAGAGTCATAGCCCGTTAATGATTCAAATCTCAACCGGTACTGCAGAATATCTTGGTTACCGCTTATTGGTTGATGCCGTTGTTTCGCTGGCGGAAAGTGAAAACGTGCCTACCTGCCTGCATCTGGATCACTGTTCGGATATCAGCGCGATTGAAACCGCCATGGATGCGGGGTTTTCTTCGGTTATGTACGACGGTTCGCACCTTGATCTTGAAGAAAATATTGGCAATACGCGGATAGTCGTGGAGATGGCGCGACCGCGAAATATCACCGTCGAGGGTGAACTGGGCGCAATAGGCGGCTCTGAAGACGGCAAAGCCGTTGCGGCGGAGGATATCTGCTTTACCACGGTGGAAGATGCTAAACGTTTTGCCGAGGAAACCCGCGTCGATATGCTGGCGGTATCCGTCGGCACGGTGCACGGCCTCTATACGGGCAAAGCCGAGATTCAACATCAGCGCCTGAAAGAAATAAGCGCAGCCACCGGCGTGCCCCTGGTGTTGCACGGCGGTACGGGGGTGAGTGATGAAGATATGCGGCTCGCCGTCACTGAAGGGATCAATAAAGTGAACGTAGGAACGGAAATGAACGTTCAATGGGTTGATCAATGTAAGAACACGTTCGAAAAAGGCAAGGTTAACGATAGCGTGAGGAAGTTTTTAATCCCGGCAAATAATGCCGTTACACAGGTATTGATGGAAAAAATCGCTTTATTTAAATAACGCCTTATTCTTTGGTTAACTATTCTTATTGCCCTGTAGTTCGTCAGGGGGGAGCTCGCTATGTTTGAATCTTTGAAAACGTTGTGGAAAAAAGAAAATAGCCCGCCGCAGGATTATGATGAACAGTCTCACCAGCTGGCAGCAGAAATAAACCGGCTGGAGGATGAACTACAGGGCCATCCTGATAATGGCGAAATACAAAAAGCACTTATGTTAGTTTATAACCGGGCGCTACCGATATATGCGAAAAGTCAATCACACCGTAATCAGATAGATTCACTTTTTATTCGCATCGATAATTTACGGAATATTATTCGTCGGAATATTTAGGGAGTGGCTATGACGATCAAAGAACTCTTAATTGAGGCGGATGCCATACAGGTTGGCGTGACGGAGTCGGACTGGCAGCAGGTCATCCGCCTGGCCGCTGGCCCGCTGGAGACAAAAGGCTATATTTCGGCTGATTATGGCCAGGCCGTTATTGATAATACTCTTAGCCATGGTGCGTATTATGTGTTTGAGGAAGGCGTAGCCATTCCCCATGCCCGCCCGGAATGCGGAGTGAAGCGTAACTGTTTTAGCCTGGTCGTACTGGAAAAACCCATTCGTTTCGCTGACAGCGACGCTGCCGACATTGTGATTATGTTTGGTGCTCAGGACAGTAATGCGCATATTGAAGAGGGGATTCGGGCAATTGTGGCGCTGCTGGATAACGACGAGCGAATGGCGAGACTGCGTTCGGCACATTCGAAAGAAGAGGTGATTGCGCTGTTATGAAAAGAGCTCTTATACCCCATGCTAAAACGGTGATTCTGGTTAATGGCGTTCCCGCTTCGGGGAAAAGCACGCTGACTCGCCAGCTCTCAGAAACGTTTGGGTTGCCGCTGCTGACTATCGACGGTATCAAAGAACCCTTTATGGCACGCTTTACCGATATCGATCGGCCTTTTAATCGCCAGTTGGGTTGTGCGGCTTATGAAGCGATGTGGTCGATAGTCGGGCAATCTCCCGCCAGCTGCATCTGGTTGATGGATGCCTGGTTTGGTTTTCAGCCAAGGGAGGTTTTGCAGCATCTGACGCAGCAGGCCGGGGTAGAAAAGATATTAGAAATCTGGAACGCGATCTCTCCTGAGCAGGTGGTTTCGCGCTATGCGCAGCGGCTACAGCAACGTCTTTCTGGCCACCCTGGCGAAGAGTATCTACCGGAACTGGCGCAACTGGCTGCGCGCGCTGAGCCCATGAGGCTGGGGGCGGTATTGACCGTCGATCAGCAAAAGCCGCTGGATATTGAAGAAGTTAACCAATGGATCGAACGTGAGGCGTGTAAAATTTAATCAATTAATTTGAATGATATCAGCAAATCCTTCCGCTATTAGTTGGGCAAGATGTGGCCTACTATTATCACATCAAGGCACAACGCCTTATCCAAACAACTAAGTGAAAGGGTTTATATCATGAAAAGCATCAAAACTTTTGTCGCAGTTATGGCTCTTGCCGCTTCCTTCGGTACTTTTGCTGCCCAGACCGTTACCGCAACCGCCTCCACCATCGACGGTGCTGAAGCAAAAATTGCGGCTCAGGCTGAACAGGCAGGTGCAAGCTCATACAAAATTACCCAGGCATACACCGGTAATCGCGTGCACATGACGGCAGAACTGACCAAATAAGCGATTTGCCACAGTCGAAAGAGCGCCCTCGGGGCGCTTTTTTAGTTTATACCTGCCAGACGTAGCAGCGCGGTGGCCGCGGCTGCGGCAATAATCACTACGATCAACGGTGCTTTACGCCAGGCCAGAAATACCGCAAACCCAACCCCTAAAACCCGCGCCATGCCGGCGAAATGCTCACCTTCATAGAAGGTGGTGGCCAGCGCGACCGAGAAAAGCAGCACCGTCGCAGCATCAGAAAGCAGCGCCTGCGAGCGTTCGGAAAAGGCCAGGCGGCTGCCCAGCTTTGCGCCTCCCAGGCGCATCAAATAGGTGCCAATGGAAAGCACGGCGATACCGGTGATAAACAGCGTCATATTGCCCATTATTTCTTCCTCGCCAGCAGACCGAATAGTGAAAGCAGCACCGGGAGCCCCACCGGGGCGAAAGGAACGCAGGCGAGCGAGATAGCCGCGCCGCTGCAGGCGCGAATCAACGTGGTGCGATTCTTAAACGCGGAAATAACCAGTGCCAGCAAAATGGCCGGGAACACGGCATCAAGGCCGATTGTTTCCGGGGCGGGCAGCAGTTTGCCTACTGCGGCGCCGAAAAGTGCACCCAGCGGCCAGAATAGCGCAACGCCCATTCCACATAGCCAGAAAGCCGCTTTTCGCTGTTCGGGCGTGGGCTGAGACAGCCCAAACACCACGCTTTCATCGTTCATAATATGGCATCCGATAAAACCGGCGGCGCGGCGGCCAACCAGATCGCGCACGGTGACGCCAAATGGAATATGCCGTGCGTTGACCAACAGCCCTGCTGCGGCCGCGGCCAGCGGGTTACCGCCGCTGGCCACAATACCGATGAACATAAATTCAGAGGCGCCCGCAAGTACGGAAACGGAGAGCAGCAGTGGAACCCACAGCGGAAAACCGTATGCCATCGCGAGCGAGCCGTAAGATACGCCCACGACGCCGACCGCCAGACAGACCAGAAAAATGGCTTTCACCGTGCTGCTTTTCAGGCAGGAGAACATTTTTACAGACATGTAAATTTACCATATCGAACGATATATCCATTATAATGAACGAATCAAAGTGGTAGTTCAAGGCGAACGTTACGTTCGATATATAAAACGATGGAGTTGTGTATGACACAGCCAATCAGCGTGATTGCAAAAAGCCTGGTGCGCGAGCGGGCCAGAACCGGCCTGTCGTTGGCCGAAATCGCCCGCCGTGCCGGTATTGCCAAATCTACGCTTTCGCAGCTTGAAGCAGGCAACGGTAACCCAAGTCTGGAGACCCTATGGGCGCTTTGCGTCGCGCTGGATATTCCGTTTGCGCGGCTGCTGGAGCCGCAGCCGAATAAAACGCAGGTTATTCGGCGGGGTGAGGGTACCAAAGTGATTGCCGAGCAGGCTAACTATCAGGCGACGCTGCTGGCGACCTGCCCGCCGGGCGCACGGCGTGATATTTACCTGCTGACTACGCAGCCGGGTGCCGATCGCGTCTCTCATCCTCATCCTCCGGGCTCAATTGAGCATATTATCGTAACGCAGGGAAGGGCGCTGGTGGGGTTAACCTCCGGGCCGGAGGAGCTGAATGCGGGGGACTACATTTGCTATCCCGCAGATGAAGAGCACCTGTTTAAGGCGCTGGAGCCCGATACGATGGCTATTCTGGTCGCTGAGCAGAACTGATGTCGTCTCTATGCAGTAATACATGTTACTGCATAGATATTAAATAAATACATTGTGAAAATAATGCATTGTTTTTATTTTTAAGTTTAATAAATAATTTTCTATTATATTTCTTTCCGTCTTGTTTATTTTCTTCATTTTCAGTGTTATCTCGCTCACGATCTTTTAATGCCCGTTATTTACGGACTAAACTTTATTAGCTAGTGTTCTCGTGCTTGTCATGGAATGTGTTTTATTTGTGAAGCATTTCCTTTGGTAATTAAATTATAAAAAACATTCATCGCAGTAATACAAGTGCGCACGAAATCTCTTCTGGGGTTTTGGAGTGAGTCTTTATTTCAAGGAAAGTAAATAATGAAGAAATCAACATTAGCAATTGCTATTGGATTATTATTAGTGGCCAATACCGGTTTTGCTAAAACAACGAAAGTGACGTTGGAACAGCGGCTGGAGCAGTTAGAATCTCGCCTGGAAGCGGCGGAGAGCCGCGCTGACCAGGCCGAGCAGAAAGTGCAGGATATGCAGGTTCAGCAGGCGGCTGAAATCAAAGAAATTAAGGACGCTCAAGGCAATACGCCGGTTAATGGTCAAACGTCAGCTGATGAAACCAAGAAAAATGCCGCAATGCCTAACCTTCAGTTAACGGGTTATGGCGATCTGAAAATCTATGGCGACGTGGAATTTAACATGGACGGTGAAAGCCGCCGCGGCACGCTCACCAAGCTGAATGAAGATAAATCCATCGGAACGTGGGATATGGATGGTCGTATCCTGATTGGCTTCGACGGTAAGCGTAAGATGGATAACGGCCAGTTCGCGGGCTTCTCTATCCAGCCGCTGGCGGATATGTACGGCAGCATGAATCTTGATGATGCGCGCTTTAACTTCGGTCAGGAAAATGACTGGAAAATTGAAATCGGTCGCTTCGAAGCCGCCGATATGTTCCCGCTTAATCAGGATACCTTCGTTGAGCACTCCGGGAACACCGCCAACGACCTGTACACCGATGGCCAGGGTTACATCTATATGATGAAAGAAGGCCGCGGTCGTTCCGATGCGGGCGGTAACTTCCTGATGAGTAAGCAGGTTGACGACTGGTACTTCGAACTGAACTCGTTGATTGAAGACGGCACCACTCTGTTTTCCGATGGTGACAACGTGAAAGTCGATGGCCGTACCTACCACGGTCGTAAGATGGAACAGGAGAAAAACGTTGTTTATCTGCGTCCGGTAGTGAACTGGAAGCCGACGTCTGAACTTTCCTTCTCTGCGGCGATGGAAGCAAACGTTGTGAACAACGCCTACGGCTATACCAACAGTAAGGGTGAGTTTGTCGATCAGTCCGACCGTACCGGCTATGGTTTAACCATGACCTGGGATAATACCAAAGGCGATCCGGATAACGGCGTTATCTTTAACCTGAACACCGCTTACTTAGACGCGAACAACGAAGATGACTTTACTGCTGCCACCAACATCTGGTGGAAAAACTTCGAAGTGGGTTATATCTACGCACATAACAAGATTAGCGATTTTGCAGGCGTAGTTTGTGAGAATAGCTGCATTATTCAGGAGGAAGGCACTTACGATATTCATACCGTGCATGCCTCCTACTGGATTAAGAACGTCATGAATATGCAGAACTTCAACATTTACCTGGGGACCTATTACTCTAAAATTCAGAGTGACCAGGAAATCTCCACCGACGACGATCGCTACGGCGCGCGCGTTCGCTTCAAATACTACTTCTAAAAAACAAAGGCCTCTGCAAGCAGAGGCCTTTTTCTTCGGTAGGCCTGATAAGCCTGGCGCCATCAGGCTCTTTAGCGCACATTGCCGGAGGGCGGCTAGCGCCTTATCCGGCCTACAAATAGCGCTAACTTACGCCAGGTAAAACACGTCCTTCAGCTCTGCGCTGACCGGGCTATTATCCGGGTTCGACGGCATGACATCGGTCATGTATTTCCACCAACGCTGGCACACGTCGGTATTCGCTACCGCATTCCAGCGCTCTTCAGACTCGATTTCCACAGTTGCGAACAGCAGGCTGCGCGCTTCATCGAGATAAATGGCGTAATGGTGTGCGCCGTGTGATTTCAACGCGGCTTCCAGTTCCGGCCAGATTGGGTTATGGCGACGCTGGTACTCTTCGTGTGCGTTGGCGTTTACCTGCATCACAAAGGCTTTGCGAATCATAATGCCTCCAGATACAGCTCACGAACCTCTTCGCGGCTGGCGGTACGCGGGTTGCATGGTGCGCAGGGGTCGGCCAGCGCTTTATCCAGCCATCCCTCGATGTCGTCTTTGGTCACGCCTAGCGCACTGAAGCCCTGCGGAATACCTACGCGGGCGCTGAGCTGACGGATAGCATTAATGGCTTCCATACTGGCCGCTTCGTCGCTCATGTTGCGGGTATCGACGCCCATCGCCTGCGCGACGCGAGCAAAACGCGCTACCGCGTTCGGGCGGTTAAAGTTTTCGATGATCGGCAGCAGGATGGCGTTACACACGCCGTGCGGCAGGTTGTGGGTCGCGCCAGGCTGGTGTGCCAGCGCATGCACCAGGCCCAGACCGGCGCTGTTGAACGCCATGCCCGCCAGGTACTGACCAAAGGCCATTTGCTCGCGCGCTTCCAGGTTATGCCCGTCATCAACGGCTTTCGGCAGCCACAGCGTAATCAGGCGGATAGCCTCCAGCGCATTGGCGTCGGTCAGCGGGTGCGCGCCAACGGAAACGTACGCTTCAACCGCGTGGGTCAGCGCATCCATGCCGGTTGCTGCGGTAACAGAGGCGGGGATATCAAGCATCACGCTGGCGTCATCCACGGCGATGTCCGGAATGATATTGGAATCGATAATGACTTCTTTCACCTGGCGCACGGTGTCGATGATCACCGCGTTGCTGGTCATCTCGGCGGCGGTACCGGCGGTGGTGTTGATGGCTACCAGATGTACGCCCGCGTTCAGCACTTTGCCCACGCCGGAGTAAGCGGTAGACGGGCCCGGGTTGGCGGTAAGAATTTTAATCGCTTTCGCGGTGTCGATCGGGCTGCCGCCGCCAAAGGCGATGATGTAATCACAGCCTTCGGCCTGATAGGCTGCATAACCTTTCTGCACCAGTTCTTCCGTGGGGTTTGGAAAAACCTCGTCAAACAGGTGATAAGACATTTTATGGCCGTCCAGCGCGGCAAACAGGCTGTCCAGCAGGCCCAGCTTAACCAACTGGCCGTCCGTGACGATCAGCGCCTTGCCCCACTGTTTACCCGCGACCAGATTAACCATATCGGCAATCGCGCCCGCACCGTGCAGGCTGATTTTTGGCAGTGCTAACATAAAACTCATGGTGTTTCTCCTTGATACCTATTTTGTTAAATTCAGCGTCCCTTCAGCATGATTGGCGTTGTCTTTCTGGCGGAGAAAATAAGTAAGAGTCATGCCACTGGGGATGAAAACCTATCCCATTAGCTCAGCATGAAAGCCATTTCTAATGGGATGAGCTCTGGCGCCTGACCCCTGTAGCGGGAGGTCAGGCGATGTGCTTATTTATACAGATTCAACGCGCTGGCCATCGGGGTGACGCCAAAGCGCTGGCCGAGGGCTATCAGTTCTTGCTGCGTGATGGTTTGCTTCATGCCGCCCATTGAGTACCCCTTAACCAGCACTTCGGCGGATTTTTCGGCGGTATCAATCAGACCAAACGTTTCGTCGAGCGTAGGGCCGCTGCCGAAAACCCCGTGGAACGGCCACAGCACCAGAGAATGCTGACGCATTTCAACGGCGGTTGCCTGGCCGATTTCATCGGTACCCGGTACCATCCACGGCAGGATGCCAACGCCGTCCGGGAAGACCACCAGACACTCGGTGCTGCCTTCCCACAGCTTGCGGGTGATCAGCGCGCTGTCATTTTCCAGCACGTAGGTCAGTGCGATCAGGTTGGTCGCGTGACAGTGCATGATGACGCGGTCTTTGCCGTTGGTTAGTTTGATACGTTCACAATGCGACAGGAAATGTGCCGGCAGCTCGGATGTGGGGACGGCTTCGTGAGTCAGCCCCCACAGAATATGGTAGCCAGCACCGTCGCTATCGACTTTCACCACGCCCAGGTTGGCGGACGGATCGAGCTGTACGTTACGGAAGAATTTGCCGGAGCCCGTGACGATAAACGGCGTGTTGGCCAGCATCGGCATCGGTTGGCTCAGGGCGATATAGCGCGGTTTTGCGTGGAAGTCAGCGGCGAACGGCGCGATATCTGCTTCGTCCAGACGCAGCGTCAGGTTGCCGCCGTTGCGTTCATCCCAACCTTTTAACCACGCGTCTGAGGTGGCTTTAATCATGCCCTGGACGAACCAGGAATCGGTAATGGTCTGCATAGTCTTGTTATCCTGTGTACTTTGCTGCCCGATGGCGCTGCGCTTATCGGGCCTATAATGGCCGTTGTTTCGTAAGCCGGATAAGGCAACGCCGCCACCCGGCAATCGCATTCGATTATTTACGCTGATTCAAAATCTCTTTCTCGTAGCTGCGCACGCTCTCCAGCCACTGGCTGCCCGCTGGCGTATCGTTACGCTGGCAGTACATTTCCCACACCGCCTGCCACGGCAGGCACTTCTGCTCTTCCAGCAGCGCCAGACGGGCGGTGTAGTCGCCGGATGCTTCCAGCTGGCGCAGCTCGGCGGTTGGCTCCAGCAGCGCGCGCAGCAGGGCTTTCTTCATGTTGCGGGTACCAATAACCCACGCGGCGATGCGGTTGATGGAGGCGTCGAAGAAATCGAGGCCGATATGTACGCGGTCGAAGAGGTCATGACGGATGATTTCGCTGGCGATAGCCTGCGTTTCGTCATCCAGCAGCACCACGTGGTCGCTGTCCCAACGTACCGGACGGCTCACGTGCAGCAGCAAACGCGGCACGTACAGCATGGCGGCGGAAATTTTGTCGGAGATCACTTCCGTTGGGTGGAAGTGGCCGGCGTCAAGGCATAGCGCGGTCTGACGGCTGGTGGCATAGCCCATATAGAACTCGTTGGAGCCGACGGTGTAGCTTTCTGCGCCAATGCCGAACAGCTTGCTTTCAACGGCGTCAATATGGTGTGCCGGATCGAGCTTCTCGCTGATGACTTCATCCAGCGCGGCGGCCAGACGTTGGCGCGGTGCCAGGCGGTCAACGGTCACATCTTTCATCCCGTCAGGGATCCAGATGTTCATGACCGACGGCGTGCCCAACTGCTCACCGAAATAGGCGGAAATGCGACGGCTGGCTTTGCAATGGTCGATCCAGAACTGGCGGATTTTCGGATCGGCATGCGACAGCGTGAAGCCGTCAGCGCTCAGCGGATGCGAGAAGCAGGATGGGTTAAAATCGAGGCCAAGATGATGTTTTTTTGCCCACTCAACCCAGTTTTTGAAGTGTTCTGGCTTAATCTCGTCACGCGCAACTGGGGTATCAGACTCCAGATAAATAGCGTGCAGGTTCAGGCGCTTTGGTCCTGGTATCAGGCTCAACGCCTGCTCCAGATCGGCACGCAGTTCGCTGGCGTTACGCGCTTTCCCCGGATAATTGCCGGTTGCCTGAATCCCACCCGTTAAATTGCCTTCTGGGTTTTCAAAACCAGCGACATCGTCGCCCTGCCAGCAGTGCATGGATACCGGTAGGCGATCCAGCTGGCGCAAGGCCTCTTCGACGTCGATACCGACGGCGGCGTAGCGCTGTTTCGCGAGTTCCCAGGCCTGGTCAAGTTGAGTGGTCATGCGCAAAGCTCCTTTGTCTGTCGTTGTTGCTGAAACTGCGCAACGTAGCGGGCAATTTCATGGTCAGGATGTGGGGTGAACGTAGTGAGGCCGTAGTTGTGGCTCACCACCTTGCGGAAATCGTCAACGTTGGCGAGTTCGTCCAGCGTCATTAATTGGATGCCGATATTGCCAAGCGTCGAGGCCTCAATCGGGCCAGCCACAACGGTGATACCGCAGGCGTCGGCGCACAGCTGGTTCAGCAGCTGGTTCTGGCAGCCGCCGCCTACGATGTGCAGCTGGCGGAACGGTCTACCGCGCAGCTGCGCCAGTTCATTGAGCACGTCGGCATACAGCAGTGCCAGGCTGTCGAAGATGCAGCGGGCCAGCTCGGCGGCGGTAACGGGAACCGGCTGTCCCGCCTCACGGCAGGCGGCCTGGATCGCCGCGCTCATGTTCTGAGGGTTGATAAAGCGATCGTCATTCGGGTTAATCAGCCAGCGGCAGGCGGGCAGTTTTGCGGTGTCGGCAATCAGCGCCGTCAGATCGCTGACGTTTTGCTCTTTCAGCACCCGCTGCAGCAGCCATAGGCCCATGATGTTTTTCAGCACGCGGTAGCGCCCTTCGGCACCGCCTTCGTTGGTGATATTGGCGCGCTGCGCCCGCTCGCTGGTGTAGGGCGTTTTGCTCTCGAACCCCATCAGCGACCAGGTGCCGGAGGAGAGATAGGCGGCGTCATCACTGACCAACGGCGAAGCGATAACCGCGCTGGCGGTATCGTGGCTGGCAACCGCAACGACAGGAATGGCATTGCCTTGTGGGCAGATCCAGTGGCCAATGACGTTACCTGGATGCGTGGGGGTACCAAACCAGGATGCGGGTGCACCGGTCCAGTTGAGCAGGTCTTCATCCCAGCTATCGCTGTTGATGTTGACCAACTGAGTGGTGGTGGCGTTGGTGTATTCCCAGTTCATGTTGCCGGTCAGGCGATAGCTGAAATAATCCGGTATCAGCAGCGCGTGCGCGGCCTGTGATACCAGCTCAGGCTGCTGTTCAACCAGCGCCCGCAGCTGATAGAGGGTATTGAACGGCAGAAACTGGATACCGCTGCGGCGGTAAATATCGCCTTTGCCCAGCTGTTCCATCGCCATGGCCATGATGCCGTCGGTACGCTTGTCGCGGTAGGCGACCGGCAGGCCAACCCGCTGGCCAAGGTTATCGATCAGGACGTAGTCAACGCCCCAGGTATCGATGCCGATGCTGTCGATGCGGATGCCTTCCTCGCATACCTTATTAAGACCGGTACGAATGTCGGCTTCCAGACCGTCGATATCCCAGGTATCAAACCCGTCCTGCTGGTGCAGGCTGTTGGTGAAGCGGTGGATTTCGCGCAGTGAAAGCGAACGCTGCCGGGCGTCGTAGCGCGCCAGCATTACGCGTCCGCTTGAGGCGCCTAAATCGACGGCCACACAATGGCGAAAAGTCATGGCAAGAGTCCTTTTGAGAGTCATTGCCGCTCAGTCTAAAAAAAGCCCATTGTCACTACCTTCTCGTTACTGACAGGCGAAATTGGGCGCTGGCAAGAAAGCAAAGATGAACGTGAGAGAGTTCACAGTTTCCTGCGATACTGCGCGTTAGCGAGGGGTGTGATGGTGACCGCATTTCCCGATCTTTCCGGCTGTTTCTTGAAAAAACGACCGGGTTTGCGCGCTTTGCTGTCAAAACGTCAAGGTCAGATGTCTCAGCGGATATTACTATCCTGATAACATTTCTCATTTGGCGGGAGTCGTTATGACCGTACTACACAGCGTGGATTTCTTCTCTTCCGGTCAGTTACCCGTTGCGATCGAACCCCGGCTTCCTCAGGCTGCATTTCCTGAGCATCATCATGATTTTAATGAGATTGTTATCGTAGAGCACGGCTCGGGTATTCATGTGTTTAATGGTCAGCCGCATACTATTTGTGGAGGCACCGTTTGCTTCGTCCGCGACTTCGATCGTCATCTGTATGAGCATACCGACAATCTGTGTCTGACCAACGTGCTGTACCGCGCGCCGGATGCTTTCCAGTTCTTGTCAGGTCTTCACAAACTGCTGCCGCAGGAACAAGACGGCCACTATCCGTCGCACTGGCGGGTCAACCAGAGCACGCTACAGCAGGTGCGGGCGATTGTCGGCCAGATGGAAGCGGTCAGCGACAGCACCGATATGATGTCGCTGGCGAATCGTGAAATTCTGTTTATGCAACTGCTGGTATTGCTGCGTAAAGGCAGCCAGGTGCAGGGGGGCGTGGATAACGATGCCCGTCTGAATCAGCTGATGGCGTGGCTGGAGGAGCACTATGCGGACGATGTGTGCTGGGAAGGGTTGGCGGAGCAATTCTCACTGTCGCTGCGTACGCTGCACCGGCAGCTGAAACACTGCACTGGCCTGACGCCACAGCGTTACCTGAACCGTCTGCGTCTGATTAAAGCCCGGCATATGCTGCGCCATAGCGATGAAAGCGTGACCGATATTGCCTATCACTGCGGTTTTGGCGACAGCAACCATTTCTCCACGCTGTTTCGCCGGGAGTTCAACTGGTCGCCGCGCGATATCCGCCAAGGGCGGGATACAATGCTTCAGTAACGCGAAGGCAGTCACCGTTTTTTGCCGCAAAACGACGAATAATAAGCGGTTGTTAGTCGTTGAGGTATTAGCGTGTCAGGCCAGCTCATTCTCCGAAAAGCCGATTTTTTTGCCAGCCCGACGCAGGCCGTGGCGGTGGCGGATCGCTATCCGCAGAACGTGTTTGCCGAGCATACGCACGAATTTTGCGAGCTGGTTTTGGTCTGGCGCGGCAATGGTCTGCATATCCTCAACGATCGCCCTTATCGGATCACCCGCGGCGATCTTTTCTATATCCGCGCCGAGGATAAACACTCCTACGCCTCAGTTAACGATCTGGTTTTACAAAACATTATTTATTGCCCAGAGCGCCTGAAGCTGAACCTGGATTGGGTTGCCCACATCCCCGGCCTGCACGGTACGCACTGGGCGCCGCACTGGCGCATTGGCAGTACCGGCATGACGCAGGCGCGGCAGATCATGACCCAACTGGAACACGAAAGCCGTAAAGATGATGCGCTGGCGAATCAGATGTCTGAGCTGCTATTTGCGCAGCTGGTGGTTTGCCTGAAGCGTTATCGCTACGCCACCGACAATCTGGCGGCCACGCAAAGTGAAGCGCTGCTCGACAAGCTGCTGACCGCGCTGGCGGGCAGCCTTAATCGCCCATTCGCGCTGGATGCCTTCTGCGAGCAGCAGGCGTGCAGCGAGCGCGCGCTGCGCCAGCAGTTCCGCAACCAGACCGGGATGACCGTCAATCATTACCTGCGTCAGCTGCGCATTTGCCACGCGCAGTATCTGTTGCAGCATACCGAACTGCTGATTGGCGAAGTGGCGATGCAGTGTGGGTTTGAGGACAGTAACTATTTCTCGGTGGTGTTCAACCGTGAGATTGGTATGACGCCGGGCCAGTGGCGGCAGCGTAGCCGGGTAGCCGCGTAACGCTATCTCCCGGCCGCGTACTGCACGGCCGGGAGGGTTGTCTTACATCACGCCCAACAGACGCGGCAGGAACAGCGTCAGCTCCGGCAGATAGGTTATCAGCAGCAGTACGCTGATTATCGCGATATAGAACGGCATCAGCGGCTTCAGCACCTCTTCCACCTTCACTTTACCTACGCTAGCCCCGACGTACAGGCCGCTACCCACCGGCGGCGTGATGGTGCCAATGGCCAGGTTGTAGATCATGATGATGCCAAAGTGCACCGGATCAACGCCCAGTTTGGTCATGATCGGTAGCAGAATCGGGGTGAAAATCAGAATGGCGGGGCCGATATCCATAAACGCACCGATGATCAGCAAGAAGACGGTAATGACCAGTAAAATCATTGCCTTGCTTTCTGAAATGCCGAGAATCATCTCGCTTAGCGCGGTCGGAATATTGGTGATCGACATCGAGAAAGACATCGCTGATGAGGTCGCCAGCAGGAACATAATCACCCCGGTCATGACGACGGTTTGAATGAACACCGACGGCATATCTCTGAGCTTCAATGTCTTATAGCAAATCAGAGTCAGAAACAGGGTATAAACCACCGCTATCGCGGAGGCCTCAATGGCTGTAAAAATCCCCTTCACGATACCGCCGACGATGATGACAATCAGCAGCAGGCTAGGTATGGCCTCCAGCGTGACCTTAAGCGCCATGCCTTTTTGCAGGGTGAAAAAGACGCGGTAGTTATGACGTTTAGCCACAACCCAGGTCACCACCATACAGCCAATTCCCCACAGCACGCCAGCGACCATGCCGCCGGCAAACAGCGCCGCAATGGAGGTACCGCCGCTGGCTAAGGCATACAGAATGAAGGCGGTGGTTGGCGGTATCAGCATACCGGTTGGCGCTGAAGCGATATTGACCGCTGCGGCAAAACTACGGTTATAGCCCTCTTTGGCGCTCATCGGCACGAGTACGCCGCCGATAGACGTGGAGGCGGCGATGGCGGAACCGGAAATGGCGCCGAACATCATGTTGCCGACGATGTTGGTGTAAGACAGCGAGCCCGGCAGGCGGCCGGTAAACAGTTTGGCGAAGTTAACCAATCGTGCGGCAATGCCGCCGCTGTTCATGATGACCCCGGAAAGCACGAAGAAAGGCACCGCTAACAGCGCAAAGCTGTCCAGGCTGGAGAACATTTTCTGCGCGGTCGCGAACATCGAAATATCGAAAGGCAGCACCAGCATCATCGTGCTGCATGAGGCGATGACGATACAAATCCCAATCGGCGCACCCATCGCCAGCAGGACCACAAAAACGCCGATCAGCGTTAGCGAAGCGGTAATCGGATCTATCATGTTATTTCTCCACGTGCTGCGGGGACGGTTGCGCCATAGCGCGCAGGGAATCAATGATGTTCAGCACGCTATAGATAATGATCAGCACGCCGGCAATCGGCAGCGCGTAGTAAACCTGGCCCATGGGAATGCCCAGTGCAGGTGAGATTTGCAGCATGGAGATGGCGGAAATTTTCAGGCCGCCGATGATTAAAATCCACGTAGAAAACGCCATAAAGGTCAGCTGCAGAACGATCATCCATCCGTGACGCACCTGCGCGGAGACCTTATCGACCAGAATGGTCAGGCTGATATGCTGCTGTTTACCGGCAACGTAGGCCATGCCCAGCATCGAGATCCACACTAAAGAGAAGCGCAGCAGTTCCTCGGTAATGGTGCTTGGTTGGCCAACGATATAGCGGCTAATGACCTGCCAGCATGAAACGGCAACCATCATTGCCAGCACCAGGCAGCAGACGGCTTCCAGTAGCCGATCGAGTCCTTTTCTGATTATTTCCATTTTGAGTCCTTAGGTATCAGCGTTTCGCGGCCTGGATTTTCTGATAGAGATTATCCAGCACCGGTCGGCTTTTCAGATCGGCGTAGATGGGCTGCACGGCCTGTTGGAAGGGTTTGATATCAATTTCAAAAAACTCAACGTTGAAGTCCTTCACGGCCTGCTGTTTGGTTTTTTCGATTTCAGCGTCCCAGGCGGCTTTCTCAAATTCAATGGAGGCTTTTATCGCTTCATTGACGATGCGCTGCTGTTCGGCGGTGAGTTTTTCCAGCGTGAGCGAACTCATCAGCAGAATGTCGGGAATGCGGGTATGCATGTCGTAGGTGTAAAAACGGGCAACTTCACCGTGACGTGCGATGGTCAGGGCAAATTCGTTGTTTTCAGCGCCGTCCAGAATGCCTTGTTGCAGCGAGGTATAGACTTCGGCCTGGCCCATGGCAATAGGCGATGCGCCCAGCAGTTTCAGCGTACGGATGGCGGTGTCGCTCTGCATGACGCGGATTTTTTTGCCTTTCAGATCGTCAATGCTGCGTACCGGCGCTTTACTCATGTAGAAGTTACGGGCCCCCGAGTCGTACCAGCCTATACCGATAAAGCCCTGTGCCTGGGTTGATTGATAAACCGGCGTCATAACGTCCGGGTTATCCATCACTTTGTAGTATTCATCGCGGTCGGCGAAGAGATAGGGAAGGGAGAACACGCCGTACATTGGCGAGAAGCTTTCCATCAGTCCGGATGAGACTTTGGTGATGTCCACGACGCCGACCTGGGTCAGCTCAACCAGCTCGCGCTCACCTCCCAACTGGCCGTCCGGGAAATACATCACCTTGATATCGCCGTGCGTTTTCTCCTCGATCTGGTCACCCAGGAATCGCAGCGCATCTTTCACCGGCTGGCTGTTCTCGGCATAAGCGAGGCGGAGTACCGTCCCGGCATGCGAAAATCCAGACAGCGAAAGGCAGCACAACAGAAGTATTTTGACTGTCCGTAGTAATTTCATATTGCCCTCAACGTTTGATAGTTCCGGGGCGAAATTACCTGTTAAAAACGTGAAAGACCTTGTGGTTATTGCCAGCGTCTGGCTTCAGGTGGCAATAACGACGTAGTTATATTGGGCGAGGTCAAAGTGTGAAATTTTCAGAATTCATCAAGATGATTAACCGAAAGCACACAGAATATCAGGAACATAACAATTCGTTATATCCATATAAAAACTACGGCATTGATAATCATTTTCAATATCATTTAATTAACTATAATGAACCAACTGATTACGCGGCGTTTACAGGTTTGCCGCCCGACAATAATGGAGATGATTATGAGCTATACCCTGCCATCACTGCCTTATGCGTACGATGCCCTGGAACCGCACTTCGACAAACAGACGATGGAAATCCATCACAGCAAGCACCACCAGGCCTACGTGAACAACGCTAATGCAGCGCTGGAAAGCCTGCCGGAGTTCGCTTCTCTGTCTGCAGAAGAGCTGATCACCAAACTGGAGCAGCTGCCGGCCGACAAGAAAACCGTTCTGCGTAACAACGCTGGCGGCCACGCGAACCACAGCTTCTTCTGGAAAGGCCTGAAAAAAGGCACCACCCTGCAGGGTGATCTGAAAGCGGCTATCGAGCGCGATTTCGGTTCCGTTGACAACTTCAAAGCTGAATTTGAAAAAGCAGCAGCGACCCGTTTCGGCTCCGGCTGGGCGTGGCTGGTGCTGAAAGGCGACAAACTGGCCGTGGTTTCTACCGCTAACCAGGATTCCCCGCTGATGGGTGAAGCCGTTTCTGGCGCTTCCGGCTTCCCTATCGTGGGTCTGGACGTGTGGGAACACGCTTACTACCTGAAATTCCAGAACCGCCGCCCGGACTACATCAAAGAGTTCTGGAACGTGGTGAACTGGGACGAAGCAGCAGCGCGTTTCGCCGCTAAAAAATAATTTGCATTGCACGTCCTGAGAAGCGAGTCTGATGACTCGCTTTTTTTGTATCCGCCTAAGGAGCAGCAGATGCATTATCCGGTTGACGTGTTTATTGGCAAAATCCGTGATTATGACGGCAGCCGTCCCAGCGCGATTGCCAAAGTACAGATTGACGGTGAGCTGGAGCTGACCGAGCTGGGACTGCTCGGCGATGAACAGGCCGAGAAAAAAATCCACGGTGGGCCCGATCGCGCGCTGTGCCAGTACCCCCGCGAACATTACGAAACGCTGATTCGTGAATTTCCTGAACAGGCCGCTCTGTTTTGCCCCCCTGCATTTGGTGAAAACCTGTCGACGGAAGGAATGACCGAGCACAACGTGTTTATCGGTGATATTTACCGCTGGGGCGAGACGTTAATTCAGGTCACTCAGCCGCGCTCGCCGTGCTTCAAACTTAATTTCCACTTTGCGATTAGCGACATGGCTTCCCTGATGCAGAACAGCGGTCAGGTGGGGTGGCTGTATCGGGTCATCGCACCAGGCAAAGTCTCCAGCGATGCGCCGCTGGAGCTGGTATCGCGGTTAAGCGATATTTCGGTGTATGAAGCCGCCGCTATTGCCTGGCATATGCCGTTTGATGACGACCAGTATCACCGCCTGCTGAGCGCCGCCGGGCTGTCGGCAAGCTGGAGCAGAACGATGCAAAAACGTCGGCTGAGCGGCAAAATTGAAGATAACCGCAGAAGATTGTGGGGGAAGGCCGAATAAGCCTAGCGCCATCGGGCCGTCAGGTGCACATTGTCCGATGACGGCTTCGCCTCTTTCAGCTTACAAAAAAATCGGCCTGCATAAGCAGGCCGATTGTCTTTTACGTTCGCTTGTAGAGCGGGAGCCACAGCGTCAGGCGTAATCCGCCGAGCGGGCTGTCATCAGCCTTAACCCAGCCTCGGTGCTGCTGCATAGCGCTTTCCACAATCGCCAGCCCCAGTCCCGTGCCGCCGGATTCGCGGTCACGTGCTTCATCGGTACGGTAGAACGGGCGGAAAATCTGCTCACGGTCTTCCGGGCTAACGCCCGGGCCGTCATCGTCCACGTGAACGGTGACGCCGTCTTTATCGACCGAGAAGCTGACGGCAATTTTGGTGTGCGAGTAGCGCAGCGCGTTACGAACGATGTTCTCCAGCGCGCTCTCCAGCGCATTTGGGTTGCCGTACAGCGGCCACGGGCCCGGCGGGTAATCGACGCTAAATGATTTGCCCATTTGCTCGGCTTCAAATGCGGCGTTGTCCAGCACCTCGCCCCACAGCTGATTTGCCTTCAGCGTTTCGCTGACCAGCGCGCTTTTCTGCTGATTGCGCGACATAACTAACATGTCGTTAATCATGCTATCCAGACGCTGTGCTTCCGTTTCGATACGCTCCAGCTCCTTGCTTTCGCCGCTACGGCGACGCAGCAGCGCGGTGCCCAGCTGCAGGCGCGTTAACGGCGTACGCAACTCGTGGGAGATATCGGAAAGCAAACGCTGCTGGGACGTCATCATCCGCTCCAGCGCCATTACCATCTGGTTAAAGCTGGCGCCCGCCGCCAGAAACTCTTGCGGCCCCGACTCCAGCTCAGGATGCTGTCGCAGGTTGCCCTGGGCGACTTCATCCGCAGCATTTTTTAGCTTACGCGCCGGTTTTGCCAGGCTCCACGCCAGCCACAGCAGCAGCGGCGCGCTGACCAGCATGGTGACGATAAGCAGCAGCAGCGGCCGGTCGAACAGCAGGTTGATAAAATCAGACTGCGAGCTGCTGGCCGGACGGATCAGGTATAACTGATAGTTATCCTCACCGTCACGAATCGAAAATGGCCCGACTAACTCAACGCGACCGTATTTTTTCTTCTGCGGATGGTCGGCGTTGTCCGACTGCCCGATGAAGTTACGGATAATCTGCATTTCGTTACGTTCTGCGCCAATCACGCGGCCTTCGCTGGTCACCAGCAGCAAACGCTGGCCCGGCGGTGCCCATTTATCAATTGCGCGGAACAGCCGACGCCACCACATCAAATCGTTGGGGGGATCGTTGGCCAGCTCTTCTTCAACGTGCTGCTCAATCATGATGCCCTGGCGCTGCTCGCTGTCGAGCAGCTCCGTCATCTGGCGCGAATCGAGCTTGGGTAACATCAAAACCAACATCAACACCAGCGCCAGGGTTAACCAGAAGATGGCGAAGATGCGGGCGGTTAAACTTCCTATCATGAAGCGGAGACCATCAGATAACCGCGACCACGCAGGGTTTTAAACCACGGATGACCGTCTTTACGCTCCGGCAACTTCCGGCGCAGGTTGGAAATATGCATGTCGATCGCGCGATCGAACGGCGTTAAGCGTTTCCCCAGCACTTCCTGGCTTAAATGTTCGCGCGAGACAACCTGGCCGAGGTGCTGCGCCAGCAGATAAAGCAGGGTGAACTCAGTGCCGGTCAGCTCCAGTGTTTGGCCATCAAAACTGGCTTCCTGGCGACCCGGGTTGAGGCTCAGCGCATCGACTTCAACGGTCGGCGAACTGGCGTCGCTACTTTGCTGCTGTTCGCTCCAGTGTGAACGGCGCAAAATAGCGCGGATACGAGCGACCAGTTCACGATCGTTAAACGGCTTAGGTAAATAGTCATCTGCGCCCAGTTCGAGGCCCAGAACGCGATCCAGCTCGCTTCCGCGGGCGGTCAACATAATGACGGGAGTCTGGTGTGTTTGTCGCAATTCTTTCAGCGTGTCGATACCGTTCTTTTTCGGCATCATCACGTCGAGTAAAAGTAGGTCGATGCTGTCATCAAGAAGCGCAAGCGCCTGCTCGCCATCATGGGCAACCAGTACGTTAAAACCTTCCATATCAAGCAGTTCCTTAAGTAAGGAAGTCAGCTCTCGGTCATCATCAACTAATAAAATTTTATTCATATTTTCATCCCTCCGAGGCAGAAATTACGTCATCAGAGCCAGCTAATCCATGACTTTACGTTGTTTTACACCCCCTGACGCATGTTTTCAGCCTGAATCGTAAACTGTCTCTCGTTGAATCGCGACACAAAAGTTTTTGGGAGCATGTGATGCGCAATGTTATCGCTGCCGTCATGGCCTCAACGCTGGCATTCAGTGCACTAAGCCAGGCCGATGAAGTCGTCACCAGCGTTAACTGGCACCCGGCGGAAAATAACCCGCTGAGAAACGGCCAGGGCCATATGTTCGACGGTATTAGTTTAACCGAACATCAACGTCAACAGATGCGCGATCTGATGCAACGGGCACGACACGATCGTCCACCTGTTAATGTTAGCGAAATGGAGACAATGCATCGCCTTGTCACCGCAGAAAAATTTGATGAAGCCGCTGTGCGCGCCCAGGCCGAGAAAATGGCCGAGGAGCAGGTAAACCGCCAGGTTGAAATGGCAAAGGTTCGCAATCAGATGTACCGCCTGCTTACGCCAGAGCAGCAAGCGGCTTTAAATGAGAATCACCAGCAGCGAATGGAGCAGCTGCGTGACGTTGCACGGATGCAACAAGATTCGAATGTGAGTCTGTTTAGTAGCAATACCCGTAGCAACCAGTAACAAACCCTGTTTTTCCTTGCCATAGACACCATCCCTGTCTTCCCCCTCATGATGAGGGGGTTTTTTTTGTCCTGAATTTGTCACATCACGGCGCTTAAACATTCCGCTATACTACGCAGATCTGAAGTCAGGAGTGTTTATGAATCAATCTTATGGCCGATTGGTCAGCCGCGCGGCAATTGCGGCAACGGTGATGGCCTCACTGTTACTGGTGATTAAAATTTTTGCATGGTGGCTGACCGGCTCTGTGAGTATTCTGGCTGCGCTGGTGGACTCGCTGGTGGATATCGCCGCTTCGCTGACTAACCTGCTGGTGGTGCGCTATTCGCTGCAGCCGGCCGATGAAGAGCACACATTTGGTCACGGCAAAGCGGAATCGCTGGCAGCGCTGGCGCAAAGTATGTTTATTTCCGGTTCTGCGTTGTTCCTGTTCCTGACCGGTATTGAGCATCTGGCGCGGCCGACACCCATGAGCCAGCCTGGTATTGGCGTGATTGTGACGGTGATTGCGCTCATTAGCACCCTGATTCTGGTCACGTTTCAGCGCTGGGTGGTGCGAAGAACGCAAAGTCAGGCCGTGCGGGCAGATATGCTCCACTATCAGTCTGATGTTATGATGAACGGCGCCATTCTGATTGCGCTTGGTCTTTCCTGGTACGGCTGGCATCGTGCCGATGCGCTGTTTGCATTAGGAATTGGCATCTATATTCTATATAGCGCGTTGCGCATGGGGTATGAAGCGGTTCAGTCGCTGCTGGATCGCGCGTTGCCCGATGAGGAACGTCAGGAAATTATCGACATCGTGACCGCCTGGCCTGGCGTGAGCGGTGCTCACGATCTCCGTACGCGGCAGTCAGGGCCGACCCGCTTTATTCAAATCCATCTGGAAATGGAAGATAACCTGCCGCTGGTTCAGGCGCATTATGTTGCTGACCAGGTGGAGCAGGCGATTTTGCAGCGTTTTCCCGGTTCCGACGTGATTATTCACCAGGACCCATGCTCTGTCGTGCCACAGGGCAGCAGCATTTGAACTTTCGTAGTGGTTGTACAAAGTGTGAGCTAAATCGGCATTATTTGTATAAATAACCGCCGGTTAGCCTGACCTGAATCAATTCAGCAAGAAGCGCTTGATATACTATCTCTAGATAGCGTCGTTCTCTCCCCCCTACATCGGGAGCGCTTCGGGCAGAAGAATTAATTATTAGCATTCCTAAGTTCAGAGGTAGTCATGATTAAGAAAATCGGTGTGTTGACAAGTGGCGGTGATGCGCCAGGCATGAACGCCGCCATTCGCGGCGTTGTGCGCGCAGCGTTGACGGAAGGCCTGGAAGTGATGGGCGTCTACGACGGTTACCTGGGCCTGTATGAAGATCGTATGGTTCCGCTTGACCGTTACAGCGTGTCCGACATGATCAACCGCGGTGGCACCTTCCTGGGCTCCGCACGTTTCCCGGAATTCCGCGACGAAAACGTCCGTAACGTGGCTATTGAAAACCTGAAAAACCGCGGTATTGATGCGCTGGTTGTGATCGGCGGCGACGGCTCCTACATGGGCGCCATGCGTCTGACCGAAATGGGCTTCCCGTGCATCGGTCTGCCGGGCACCATCGATAACGACATCAAAGGCACCGACTACACCATCGGCTTCTTCACCGCGCTGAGCACCGTGGTAGAAGCGATTGACCGCCTGCGCGACACCTCTTCTTCTCACCAGCGTATTTCCGTGGTTGAAGTCATGGGCCGCTACTGCGGCGATCTGACCCTGGCGGCAGCGATTGCTGGCGGCTGTGAGTTTATCGTCGTGCCGGAAATCGAATTTAAGCGTGACGATCTGGTCGCGGAAATCAAAGCGGGCATCGCGAAAGGTAAAAAACACGCGATCGTGGCTATTACCGAGCACATGTGCGACGTTGACGAGCTGGCCCACTTTATCGAAGCGGAAACCGGCCGTGAAACCCGCGCCACCGTACTGGGCCACATTCAGCGCGGCGGTTCCCCGGTGCCTTACGACCGCATCCTGGCGTCCCGTATGGGCGCGTACGCGATTGAACTGCTGCAGCAGGGCTACGGCGGCCGCTGCGTCGGTATTCAGAACGAAAAACTGGTTCACCACGACATCATCGACGCGATTGAAAACATGAAGCGTCCGTTCAAAGGTGACTGGCTGGAATGCGCTAAACAGCTGTACTAATTGACGCTGTAAAAATAGCGGATAAAAAAAAAGCCTTCTCGTTGAGAAGGCTTTTTTGTTGGCAGGGGTTATTCAATATCCAGCGCATCTTCCGACAGAATAATACCGGTATTGTCAGCATACAGATGATCGCCGGAGAAGAAGGTTACCCCGCCGAAATTAACGCGTACGTCGCTTTCGCCGATGCCTTCACCCGCCGCGCCAACCGGAATGGCTGCAATGGCCTGGATGCCGATGTCCAGCTCTTCCAGATCGTCAACCTGGCGCACCGCGCCGTAGACCACAATGCCTTCCCACTCGTTTTGCGTGGCCAGACGGGCAAGGTCGGCGTCGATCAGCGCGCGACGGACTGAACCGCCGCCGTCGACCAGCAGAATGCGGCCACGGCCGTTCTGTTCGAGCAGATCGTACAGCAACCCGTTATCCTCGAAACATTTTACGGTGATGATTTGCCCACCGAACGACAACCGTCCGCCAAAGTTAGAGAACAGGGGTTCTACTACGTTGACATCTTCCTGGTAGATGTCGCAAAGCTCGGAAGTATCGTATTTCATAGGATTAACGCTCAGTTGCTGCGAGTGATTTTAGTATATCGCGCTCTATGCATTGTTGGCAAAATCATCAATTGTTAATTGATATTTGTCAGTTAAGCCAGCGTCTTGCTGAGCACAATACCGATAACGAACAGCAGGTTAGTCAGCAGCGCGCCTTTGACCGTCCGCTCAAGCATCGGTGGCATTGCCTGCGGTGAGCGTTCGCGCAGCACGTAGCGGGCCTGCTTCACCAGCAGCGGGGTGCTGAGAATAAACAGCCAGCCCCACGGACTGTGCAGCGACAGCAGGTTAAACAGCGCCAGGCAAACCAGCGTCCCCATCAGCAGACAAACGTGGTAGCGGCGGGCGTTAACCGGCCCTAAGCGCACCGCCAGGGTGTTTTTGCCGTTTTCACGGTCGCTGTCGATATCGCGCAGGTTGTTGATATTGAGCACTGCTGTCGCCAGCAGGCCGCAGGCGGTGGCCGGCAGGATAATCGCGCTGCTCAGGCTATGCATTTGTAAATACCAGCTGCCAATCACGCTCAGCCAGCCGAAGAAGATCAGCACTGAAACGTCGCCGAGGCCAATGTAGCCGTACGGACGCGTGCCGACGGTGTAGGTGATGGCGGCGATAATCGCCAGCAGACCCAGCACGAGGAAGCCAATGAAATCGCCGGGAGTCTGCGACGCACTAAACAGCAGGGCAAGGCCGGAAACGCAGATCAGGCCGACGGTGACGATCAACGCGCGCTTCATCTGCGCCTGGGTAATCACCCCTTTTTGCATCCCGCGCAGTGGCCCGATGCGGTCCGGCTTGTCGCTGCCTTTGACCGCATCGCCGTAGTCGTTGGCGAGGTTAGAAAGAATTTGCAGCAGGCTGGCGGTAATCAGCGCCAGTACGGCGACGATGGCGTCAAAGTGGCCCTGCCACCAGGCGAGTGCGGTACCGACGATAATCGCCGCGCAGGCCAGCGGTAAGGTTTTAGGGCGCAGGCTTTCCAGCCAGGCCTGGGTGCGGCTCACAGGTGTATTTGTCATTAGTAATCAGCCAATAAAAATGGGGCTTTTCAGCCCCATCAATTAAAGATGAAAATGCAGTGACCGCGATTATAGGATAAAACGGCTCAGATCTTCATCTGCGACTAATGCATCCAGATGTTTGCTCACGTATTCCGCATCAATTGTGATGCTCTGGCCGTTGAGGTCGCTGGCGTCATAGGAGATATCTTCCATCAGACGCTCCAGAACGGTATGCAGACGACGCGCACCGATGTTTTCGGTGGTTTCGTTCACCTGCCACGCCGCTTCGGCAATGCGTTTGATACCGGATTCGGTGAACTCGATATTCACGCCTTCGGTTGCCATCAGCGCTTTGTACTGTACGGTAACCGACGCGTTTGGTTCGGTCAGAATACGTTCGAAGTCGCTGGTGGTCAGCGCCTGCAGCTCAACGCGAATCGGCAGACGGCCCTGCAGCTCCGGAATCAGATCGGACGGCTTCGCCACCTGGAATGCACCGGAAGCAATAAACAGAATGTGGTCGGTTTTGACCATACCGTGTTTGGTGGAGACGGTGCAGCCTTCAACCAGCGGCAGCAGATCGCGCTGTACGCCTTCGCGAGATACGTCCGGGCCGGATGATTCGCCGCGCTTACAGATTTTATCGATCTCATCGATAAACACGATACCGTGCTGCTCAACCGCATCAATTGAGTCTTGCTTCAGCTCTTCTGGATTCACCAGCTTCGCCGCTTCTTCTTCAATCAGGAGCTTCATCGCATCTTTGATTTTCAGCTTACGCGGTTTCTGCTTCTGGCCGCCCAGGTTCTGGAACATAGACTGCAGCTGGCTGGTCATCTCTTCCATGCCCGGAGGCGCCATGATTTCTACGCCCATCGGCGCGGCGGCGAGATCGATTTCAATCTCTTTGTCGTCCAGCTGGCCTTCGCGCAGCTTTTTACGGAACGCCTGGCGTGCGGCAGAAGGTTCAGACGGCTGTTCAGCCTGGCCCCAGTTGTTTTTGGCCGGTGGGATCAGCGCGTCGAGAATGCGCTCTTCGGCCATTTCTTCGGCACGGTAGCGGTTTTTCTCGATGGACTGAACGCGCACCATCTTGATCGCTGAGTCGGTCAGATCGCGGATGATAGAGTCCACTTCTTTACCGACATAGCCCACTTCGGTGAACTTGGTCGCTTCAACTTTGATGAACGGCGCGTTGGCGAGCTTCGCCAGGCGACGGGCAATTTCGGTTTTACCAACGCCGGTCGGGCCGATCATCAGAATGTTTTTCGGCGTAACTTCGTGGCGCAGCTCTTCATCAAGCTGCATACGGCGCCAGCGGTTACGTAAGGCGATAGCCACGGAACGCTTTGCTGCGTCCTGGCCGATGATGTGTTTGTCCAGTTCGCTGACAATTTCGCGTGGGGTCATTTCAGACATGGGAGATCCTTACGCCTTAGACGGTAATTCTTCAATGGTATGGAAATGGTTGGTGTAAATGCAGATATCGCCTGCAATATCCAACGCTTTTTCAGCAATTTCACGGGCGCCAAGCTCGGTATTTTCCAGCAGCGCACGGGCCGCGGCCTGGGCGTACGGGCCGCCGGAGCCGATAGCAATCAGGTCATTTTCTGGCTGCACGACGTCACCGTTGCCGGTGATGATGAGAGAGGCGGTTTCGTCCGCGACCGCCAGCAGGGCTTCCAGCTTGCGCAGCATCCGGTCGGTACGCCAGTCTTTCGCCAGCTCAACGGCGGCTTTGACCAGATGGCCCTGGTGCATTTCCAGTTTACGTTCAAACAGTTCAAACAGCGTGAAGGCGTCCGCAGTGCCGCCTGCAAAGCCAGCGATCACTTTGTCGTTGTACAGACGGCGAACTTTTTTCACGTTGCCTTTCATGACGGTATTGCCCAGAGTGGCCTGGCCATCACCGGCGATTACGACGTGGCCGTTACGGCGAACACTTACTATTGTTGTCACGAGCAGACCCCTTCTTACAAATACGGATGTAGGGGCCCCGTACCGCGTACGGGGCAGAATGTAAGTATAAATGGGGGGGTTTTTAGGGGTTTCAACCCCCGGTAGCGAGCCTAATGCAGTTTCCGTGACCGGCCATCTTCAGACGGGCGATGGTGCTGTCGGCGTTATCCTTACCTTTGACCGGCCCGATGACCACGCGATTCCAGCCGTTGTTGGTGGTGATCTTCGAGTCAAATCCTTCAAACGCCAGCTGGGCACGGACGGTTTCCGCCTGTTCCGCGCCTTTAAACGAACCGCACTGGACCATCCAGCGACGTTCGTCTTTTTTCTCGCTCGCTTTTGGCGGCGTGGTGTCATGCGTCACCGGCGCGGCGGCCTGCGTTTTAGGCTGTGATGTCGTATGCGCTGGCGTTTGCAGCAGATCCTGATACGGCGAGTTGGATGCGACCGCTTTTGGCTGCTGCGTTTGCGTTTGACGCGGCTGCTGCACCAGCTGCGTCGCGCGAGTTTGCGTCTGCGGCGCCTGGACCGGCTGCGTTTGCGTCCACTGTTGCTGTTGTTGCTGCTGAACCTGCTGCTGAGCAAGGCGCTGACGCTGTAGCGTTTGCTGGCGTTGGGCTGGCGTTTGCTCGTTCCACGGTACTTCGGTCAGCTGCGTTGGCTGTTGGCGCATATCCGCCTGCATCTGGGCCAGCAGCTGGCGCTGTTCGTCGGTCAGCTGATTAGGGTTAATCACTTCCCCGCCCGCGGACGGTTCCGTTGGCGCACGCACGCCTGGCTGGCGGCTTTCCAGCTCTTTGATATAGCGCCAGCGCTCTTCCGGCTTCGGCGGCAGGCCGTTACCGGTCATCTGGCGGCTTTGCAGAGATTCCGAGTCTTCTTTTTTATGGTGCGTGATGAAGTACAAACCGCCGATAAAAGCGACCACTACCGCAGCAGCAATCGCCACCATGGCAGGAGAGACTGCCGGAAAGTTACTCTGCTTTTTCCGTGTATTCCGTGAAGCGCTGTTCTTGCGCCGCGAAGGTGCCTGCTGGCCGCGGCGTACATAGTCTCGTTGTGCCACTATCGTTTCGCTGTCTTTTTCCGTTAGTTAGCCCGACATGTTACTTAAGCGGCGGGGCTTTGACCAGACAAGCAAGTCCTAAAGGACCCCGCTTTACATCATATTTTACTTGTACTGCCGCGAACGATCAGTTCACAGTCAAGAAGACGCGAACCGCTATCAACAAACTGCCCGCTCAGCTGGTTTAACAGCAGCAGCATGGCTTCTCGGCCGATATCAAAGCGCGGCTGAGAGACGGTGGTTAACGGCGGATCGCAGAACTCGGCCAGCGAGATGTTATCGAAGCCGATGATGGACAGATCGTCGGGTATTTTAAGGCCCCGGCGTTTAGCAAACGAGAGCGCGCCCAGCGCCATAATGTCGCTGTGGCAGAACACTGCGGTCGGTGGCTGCGGCAGCGCCAGCAGCTGTTCCAGCGCGCTGGCACCCGCTTCATAGGTAAAGTTGCCGCGGGCAATGTAGTGGGGATCGACGGTAATACCGCAGCGGCGCAGCGCCTGAACGTAGCCCTGAAGACGGTAGTGGCACAGCGGCATTTCTTCCGGCCCGGCGATGCAGCCAATGCGCTGATGACCCAGCTCGTGCAGATAGTTAACGGCGTTAAAGGCGGCAGTGAGGTTGTCGATGTGTACGGTCGGCAGGCCCAGTTCTGGCGCAAATTCGTTGGCCATGACCATCGGCGGCAGGTTGCGCTGCTCTTCGATACTGGCATCGAACGGCAGACGCGAGCCGAGCAGCAGCATGCCGTCAATCTGCTTGGTGATGATTAAATCGATGAAGGTTTTTTCCTGCTGATTCTGATGAGCACAGTCGCCAATCAGCACCAGATAGCCCTGCGCCGCTGCGGTGACCTCGATCCCGCGGATCACTTCGCTAAAGAAGGGATCGCAAATATCCGGGACAATCACCAGGATGGTGCGTGACTCGTTGCGCTTCATGTTACGCCCCTGCATTTGCGGGAGATACCCCACCTCCAGCGCCGCCTGCTCGACGCGATTACGCGTTGCCTGCGAGACCTTCTCTGGGTTCATCAATGCACGGGATACGGTTGCCGTAGAGACATTCGCCTGCAGGGCAACATCTTTCATGGTTGCGGCAACAACCGGTTTTTTAGCCTTCACCTGATTCTCTCCTCACTCACTGGCGCAGGCACGTCCTTTGTGACCTGACATCTGACACACTTTTATCAGATAGTTAGGGAGATCTGTTACAGAATTTTCATCAAAAGTGTGATGATTGTTTGATTCCACGATCCCGCTCGCAACTCTGAATTAACCTTCTATCGGGTCAACGTCGAGAACCCACTTCACTTTACGGGATTCCGGGAGCGTATTGATGAGCGCCAGCGTACCGGTGACGATATGCTGCAAACGCACGCGCGACGGATGCTGAAGCAGGATTTGCCAGCGATAGCGGCCGCCGCGCTTGGGCGCCAGCGACGGAACCGGGCCCAGCACCCATAGCTTGTCGTCCGCCAGCGGGCTGGCCTGAATCAGATTACGCAGCTGCTGTAGGAAAATGGGGGCCTGCTGGTTGTTATGGTCTTCCGCGCGGATCAGGACATGGCTGGTATACGGCGGCAGCTGCATGGTCTGGCGTTCGGCCAGCGCCTGTTCGGCAAAGGCGTTATAGCCTTTATAGAGCAGCGTTTGCAGCAGTGGGTGATCCGGATGGTGGGTTTGCAGCACCACCTCTCCCTGTTTACCCGCGCGTCCGGCGCGGCCGGAGACCTGGGTATACAGCTGGGCAAAGCGTTCCGCAGAGCGGAAGTCGGCAGAGAAAAGCGCGCCGTCGACGTCCAGCAGGGCAACCAGCGTCACGTCCGGGAAATGGTGGCCCTTTGCCAGCATCTGCGTGCCGATCAGAATACGTGCGCCGCCGCGATGCACTTCCGCCAGGTGCTGCTCCAGCGCGCCTTTGCGGCTGGTGGTGTCGCGGTCAATGCGCGACAGCGGGACGCCGGGGAACATAGGCGCCAGAGCCTGTTCAAGCTGTTCCGTTCCCAGCCCCACGGGCACCAGGTGCGTTGAACCACAGGAAGGGCACTGGCGCGGAATGGGCCGCTGGCTGTCGCAGTGGTGGCAGCGCAGGTGATGCTGTGCCTGGTGCAGCGTATAGTAGCTATCGCAGCGCGGGCACTCGGCAATCCAGCCGCAGTCGTGGCACAGCAGCGTCGGGGCAAAGCCTCGGCGGTTAAGAAATAAAATGACCTGATTATCGGCCTGCAAATGCTGGCGCATACGGTTAATCAGCGCGGGCGAAAGCCCGGCCTGAAGGTGCTGGCCTTTCAGATCGAGCACGTGCTGCGTTGCCGGGCGCGCGTTACCCGCGCGGCGGGTTAAGCGCAGCAGGCGATATTTGTGCTGGCGGACGTTGAGCAGCGTTTCTAATGCGGGGGTTGCCGAGCCAAGGATGATAGGAATTTGTTCGCTGTGCGCGCGCCACACGGCCAGATCGCGGGCATGGTATCGCCAGCCTTCCTGTTGTTTGTAGGAACTGTCGTGTTCTTCATCAATGACAATCACGCCGAGGTTTTTAAACGGCGTAAACAGCGATGAGCGAGTGCCAATGACGATAGCCGCTTCGCCGCTTCTGGCCTTCAGCCAGGCGGCGAGACGTTCGCTATCGTTAAGCGCTGAATGCAGCACTTCTACCGGGGCGTTAAAGCGTTCGCGAAAGCGCGCAATGGTCTGCGGCGTCAGGCCGATTTCCGGCACCATCACCAGCGCCTGCTTGCCTTTGGCGAGCACGTTTTCGAGCACGCTGAGATAGACTTCCGTTTTGCCTGAGCCGGTCACCCCTTCCAGCAGCCATGCTGAAAATTCGTCAGACGCGCTGTGGATTGCGCCCACGGCGGTCGCCTGTTCGGTATTCAAACGCAGGCGCTCACCCGGCACCGAGTAGGTTGCGCGCCAGTCGACCGTTTCCGGCGCCAGGCTACCCAGCTCGCACAGGCCTTTGGTGCGCAGCGCCTGCATGGCGCTTTCATTAAATTCCAGCTCCGCTACCTGATGACGCCATATTTTCCCCTGACGTAGCGCGGCCAGCGCCTGCTGCTGTTTCGGCGATCGCTTCAGGCTATTGATGTCGACCGCCTGCCCCTGTTCGGTAGCAAACCAGAACCACTGCGGCGTGGCGCTGGCGGGTTTTCCCTGGCGTAGCATAATCGGCAGGGCGTGGAACAGGACGTCGCCAATCGGATGATGGTAGTACTCCGCCGCCCACAGCAGCAGACGCCAGACGGAGTGGGAGAATACCGATTCGTCGTCCAGCACGTCGAGCACCGCTTTGAGCTCATCGCGCGGCAGCTCGCTGCTTTCGTTGACGGAGACCACGATGCCGACGCGCTCCTGTTTGCCGAACGGCACGCGTACGCGGCAGCCCGCTTTGGCGCTGAGGGAATCAGGCAGCAGGTAGTCGAACGTACGGGGCAGCGGAACAGGCAGGGCGACGTGGGCAACGGGCATAATTTCTTCCTGACTTGAAATCTGGCGAGACAGTATACACATTGTGGTAAGGGAGCGCGGATCAGTTTGCATCTGCTGGTCAAATTCTGTATGATTCGCCGCCTTTGATGCATTTTGGCATCAGGAAACTTACTATCAACATCGCGTGGTGTCTGGCGTTAGGGCTGGAAGAGCGACGCGGCCTTAACCGAGGTTTTCCCATGAAAAAAGATATTCACCCGAAATACGAAGAAGTTACTGCTACCTGTTCTTGCGGTAACGTGATGAAAATCCGCTCTACCGTCGGTCACGATCTGAACCTGGACGTGTGCGGTAAATGCCACCCGTTCTATACTGGCAAGCAGCGTGATGTTGCTACCGGTGGCCGTGTTGACCGCTTCAACAAGCGTTTCAGCATCCCAGGCAGCAAGTAAGTTGCCAAGCGAAAAAAGCGCCTTAGGGCGCTTTTTTTGTGCCTCGCGATCGCCCGGCGTGACAGTTATTCTTCCTCGATTTTAAATCAAAACCGTGAATAGATATTTTAAAGAATAAGGTAAATCAATGCCGCATTCGATATTCATCCCTCGAAAAATATTCGTGGCCTGATGAAATATATTTTTAATATGATAAACCGTATCTAATATAGGTGCGGATAATTGTTTTTGTTGGTGATCTTCATCTTATTTATTCTGTCTTTTTTGCCATTTTTAAATTTCTGATGGCAATAATAAAAAGGTGTTTCTATAAATTACAAAATAAACTCTCAGCGTAACAGGATGGAATACGAAACAGCCTTTTATACTCCACTTTAATTAGTAGGGATTATGGGACTGATTGCTGATATTTTTAAGAGTAATTATTATGAAAACAAAATACGCCTTCTTACTTCTGCCTTTATTATGTGGCGCGGCCCATGCGGGATATGTCGACTATCGTCATGAATACTACGATGATGGTCGTAACTACGACCGTGTGTACATGTCGAATCGCTTTGCTACCGGCTTTGGTGTCGCGGTAGAAGCGGTGTCGCGCTCTGATGATAAAGAATCAAATCATGCGCTGAACAATATGGAATCGAACAGCGCTGAATATACAGCAAGCTATCAGTTCGAGTGGCAAGGCTTTATCTGGCAGCCGGGTATCGCCGTGGAGATGGGTGATGATATGGCGATTTATAAGCCGTATATTCGCGTACAGTATAATATTAACGATAACTGGTGGACCGCATTCCGCTATCGTACCGAATATGCTCGTCGCAATGGTGATGGCCGTGACGATCGCACCGTTTATCGCCCGGAAGCCTGGCTGGGGTATAATATAAACAACTGGATGTTCGAACTTAACGGGATTTATAAGGTGGCCGACAGCGAGAATCTCTATAATAACGGTAAAGACGATTACGAATACAACTTCCGTGTAGCGTACAATATTAATTCGTGGATCCCATTCTTCGAGGTGGGTAACGTCTCTTCTGGTTATAACACCACCACCACTGACGATCGCCAGACGCGCTATCGTATAGGTCTGGGTTATAACTTCTGACCCTCTGCGGATGACGTAGGGATGATGTTATTTTGTGCTAAAAATTTTGTGATCTAAATCACATAAAAGTTGCGATGTCATCGAAAGACGCTTACTATTTGTCCATCAAATGACCGCAATAACTTTATGGGTAAAGGTGTGATTATGCTGACTGCAATGAAAAACGTGTTTGTATCTTACCTGATCTCTCTGTCTGAGCTTCATCCTGAAGTCACCCGCTTCTAAGACGCAAAAAAATGCTAAAAAACCGCCTTCAAGGCGGTTTTTTTATATCGATGCACCGTGGATCCACGGGCTGTCGACGTGCACCGTATTCCGATGTGTATCACCATTAATGATGTGTAGCGCGCTGAGCCGCCCAATCTCATAGTGCGGCAGCTGCACCGTTGACAGCGGCGGCAGGAACAGGTCGCCAATACCGACCATATTGTCATAGCCCAGCACCGCGACATCCTCAGGTATCCGCAGCCCTTGCGCCAGCAGCGTTTGATAAACCATAAAGGCGATACGATCGTTACCGCAGATAACCGAATCAAATCGTGGTTGGCCCGCATCGATATTTTCCAGCACTTTTGCTGGCATATCACGATAGTGTGCGTCGCCATATTCCATGTAGTAATGGGTCAGCGTGGCGGGGTCGATCCCTGCTTCCTGACAGGCGCGTTCCAGGCCGCGTCGGCGGCGAACCGTTGCAAGGTGGTTCTCAGGCAAATGCAGACACAGCGGGCGTCTGTAGCCTGCTGCGAGCAGCCCCTGTACGGCAACGTACTGCCCTTGTTCATCGTCAGGGATAAAGCTGGCCACCGGATGGTGCAGGCTTTCACAGTTTGCCAGCACGCAGGGGAGCGTGAGCAGTTTGGCGGGCACCGGTACCTGGCGTAGACCCATCGTGGTATAGATGATACCGCCAGGGCGATGCGACAGCAGCAGGTCAACAATGGCGTCCGGGCTATCGTCGGAAAACATATTCACCACAAAGCTGTTCCAGCCGTGTGCGCGGGCGGTTTCCTCAATCGACAGCGTCATTTCTACCGAAAAGGGCGTGGTCACGGTATCGAGCGCCAGCACGCCGATGGTTTTCGGCGTATCGTGCGCGCCGCGAATTTTTTTCGCTGAGAGATCGGGTACGTAGTTGGTTTGCGCAATGGCCGCCTGAACGCGAGCCAACGTCTCAGGTTTGAGCCGCTCCGGGGAGTTCAGGGCCCGCGAAACGGTCATCAGCGAGACGTTTGCCAGTTTTGCCACATCCTTTAACGATGCCATTTTTTTACTCCACTCATGCGTCGTGCCATACGCTATATCACTAACCTACTGATGTAAAAGGGTTGCGCGCTATTTTAGTGAACGCCGCTCTTTTCCCGCGGCGGTAAATATTTGATCACGATCCTATTTTCATTATGTTAACGTTAACTTTTGTGATTAACATCGAATATCGTCACAAAACGACATGATGAATGTTTTTTGTTAACGTTACCATCACGGCGTTAATCCACGATGAGATTGCCACGATGAAAGAACATCACTCACGCAGCTACCTGTTACTGAGCGCCTTACTGTTTTTCTTTTTTGTTACCTGGTCCTCTTCTGGCTCATTACTCTCTATCTGGCTCCATCAGGAAGTGGGACTACAAGCCGGAGACACAGGGATTATTTACGCCGTGCTGTCGGTTTCAGCGCTGTTTGCACAAGTTTGTTACGGCTTTATCCAGGATAAGCTGGGTCTGCGAAAGCATCTGCTCTGGTACATCACCGCGCTGCTGATTTTGTCCGGTCCGGCGTATCTGCTGTTTGGTTACTTGCTGAAAATAAATATTTTTGCCGGCAGTATTTTTGGCGGTATCTACATTGGGCTGACTTTTAACGGCGGGATAGGCGTGCTGGAATCCTACACCGAGCGCGTGGCGCGCCAGACGCATTTTGAGTTTGGTAAAGCGCGCATGTGGGGTTCGCTGGGCTGGGCGGTAGCTACGTTTTTCGCCGGGCTGCTGTTTAACATCAACCCGCAGCTGAACTTTGCGGTGGCGAGCTGCTCGGGGCTGATTTTTTTCTTTCTGCTGGTACGTTTGTCGGTTCCTACCGACGCACAATCGACGGCGGCCGAAGGAGCGGAAGGTAAAGTGAAGCTGGAAGATGCGCTGCGCCTGCTTTCACTGCCGCGCTTTTGGGCACTGGTGTTTTTTGTGGTCGGCACCTGCATTTACAGCGTCTATGACCAGCAGTTTCCTGTCTATTTTTCCTCGCAGTTCCCGACGTTGAAGGAAGGCAACGCCATGTATGGCTACCTGAATTCGTTCCAGGTCTTTCTGGAGGCCGCAGGCATGTTCTGCGCGCCGTGGCTGGTAAACCGTATTGGCGCTAAAAATGGGTTAATTTTTGCCGGAATGGTAATGGCGCTGCGTATGGTGGCCTCCGGTCTGGTTGAGGGGCCACTGCTTATCTCTCTCACTAAATTACTGCATGGCGTGGAGCTGCCGGTACTGCTGGTCTCCATCTTCAAATACAACAGCGCCCATTTCGACAAGCGCCTCTCCTCAACGCTTTATCTGGTGGGATTCGCCTGCACCAGCTCGATTATCGCCAGCGTGCTGTCGCCTCTTGCTGGCTATAGCTATGAAAAATATGGCTTTGCCGAATCCTATCTGTTTATGGGAGCCCTGGTGTTCTGCACCACCTTTATCTCCATTTTCCTGTTACGCGCCAGCAAACCGGCTTCCGAACCGCTGCTGACACAATCTTCTGCTGTCTGAATTAAGAGTGAAGAATATGACATTTTCAATTGCCCTTGCTGAACAAGCACTTCAGAAACGCAGCGCGACGCTAAACCCTCGCTGGTATCCGCGCTATCACCTGGCGGCGCGCGCCGGATGGATAAACGACCCTAACGGGCTGGTGTGGTTTGACGGTTGGTATCACGCGTTTTATCAGCACCACCCTTACTCGAACCAGTGGGGACCCATGCACTGGGGCCACGCCCGGAGTAAAGACTTAGTGCACTGGGAACATCTGCCGGTGGCGTTAGCGCCAGAGGGACCTGAAGATAAAGACGGCTGTTTCTCCGGTTCGGCGGTGGTGGATGGCGATACGCTGGCGCTGATTTACACCGGGCATAAATTTCATGGCGACCCGAGCAGCGACGATAATCTCTACCAGGTACAGTGCCTGGCAACCAGTCGCGACGGCATTCATTTCGAGCGCCAGGGGCAGGTGGTTGATACGCCAGAGGGCCTGCATCATTTCCGCGATCCGAAGGTCTGGCGTGAGGGTGAGTACTGGTACATGGTCGTCGGCGCACGTGTGGGTGATGTTGGCCAGGTACGTTTATTCCGTTCGCCCGATCTGCATCAGTGGCAGGAAGAAGGCGTGCTTGCACAGGCCAACGCGGGCATGGGCTATATGTGGGAATGCCCTGACTTCTTCACCCTCAACGGCAAGCGCGTGCTGATGTTTTCACCGCAGGGGCTGGCGGCGGAAGGCTACCGCAACCGTAACGTGTTCCAGAGCGGCTATTTAATCGGCGACTGGCTGCCTGGGCAGACTTTTGCCGCCGACGGGGAATTTATCGAGCTGGATCACGGCCATGACTTTTACGCGCCGCAAAGTTTTCTCACGCCGGATGGTCGCCGTATCGTCATTGGCTGGCTGGATATGTGGGAATCGCCGATGCCAGAGCAACAGGACGGCTGGGCCGGCATGCTCTCGCTACCGCGCGAAATTTATCTCGGTGCGGATCATCGTTTGCGGATGGTGCCAGCCGAAGAGGTCGCGGCGCTGCGCGGCAGTTATTATCCACTGCTGGCGCAGCAGCTTAAAAACCAAACGTCGCCGATTGTGGATGATGCGCAGGCCGTTGAGCTGGAACTGTCGTGGGAATTAAACGGTGCGACGGCGGAGCGTTACGGTATTACCCTCGGTGAAGGGCTGCTGCTGTACGTTGATACCCAGGCGCAGCGTCTGGTGCTTGAACGCCGTTATCCGCAGTATGCGTTAGAGGGGGTGCGCAGCGTGGCGTTACCGGCGGCCGCATTATTGAAACTGCGGGTGTTTATCGATTGCTCATCAATTGAAGTCTTCGTCAATGACGGCGAAGCTTGTCTGAGCAGCCGAATTTACCCGCAAGAGGGGGAACGCCAGCTGTCGCTGTTTGCCGGTAACGGTAGCGCCATGCTCAGTAACGGTGGCTATTGGCCGTTGGATCAATAAACAGAGGAGAGCACGCTATGACTATCTGGACGCTGGGCGATGCGGTGGCGGATCTCCTGCCGATCTCAGAGACCCGTTACGAGGTGTGCCCCGGCGGCGCGCCGTTGAACGTCGCGGCAGGCGCGGCTCGTCTGGGCTGCCGCAGCGGTTTTATTGGCCGCGTGGGTGACGATCCGTTCGGGCATCTGATGTACAAGACGCTGCAGCAATACGGCGTGATCACATCGGCAATGGAACAGGACAGCCAGCACCGCACGAGCACGGTGGTGGTTTCCCTGGGGAAGGGCGGTGAACGGGACTTTACGTTTCTGGTGAATCCATCCGCCGATCAGTTTTTATCGACACAAGCGCTGCCCGCGCTGGGGGCCGATATTCTGCATTTCTGTTCACTGGCGCTGGTGGCACCAACGTGTCGGCAGACCTTAAGCGAGGCGGTAGCGCAGATTCAACATCATCAGGGGTTGGTGAGTTTTGACGTTAACCTGCGGGCGCAAATGTGGCCCCATCCCCAACAGATGCTGGAAACGGTGCACGGTTCGGCCTGTCAGGCAGACATCCTTAAGCTTTCCGAGGAAGAGTGGTACTGGTTAACGCAAACGCAGGACTTCAGTCAGGCGATCGCCGCGCTGGCGTCTTACCCCGCCGCGTTAAAGATAGTGACCTACGGTGCACAAGGCGCGATGGTGCTGTGGCAAGGGCAGGTGATTCATTTCTGCGGCTATCGGGTCGAGAGTATCGACACCACCGGGGCGGGGGATGCGTTTATGGCAGGGTTACTCAGCCATATTGCGCGGCACGGGATGCCGGGTGATATCGTACAGCTACAGCAGGCCGTTGCCCAGGCTAGCGCCTGTGGCGCACTGGCGACAACGCAGAAGGGCGCGCTGTCGGCGGTTCCTGACGGCGAAACGGTGGCGCAGTTTATTGCCGCCCGGCCGCTGCCGGAGTTTGAGGTGAAATAGCGCCCGCTGAAAATAAAAAAGCCGGGAAACGTTGGCGTTTCCCGGCTTTTTTATCGAATCAATACTCCCACGTCTCCGGGTCGATCCCCAGCTCACGCATAATTTCTTTCGCCGCTTCCGGAATTTCATCGCTGCGCTCTTTTCGCAGGTCTTCATCGTTAGGTAACGGTTGACCGGTAAAAGCATGCAGGAACGCTTCACACAGCAGTTCGCTGTTGGTGGCGTGACGCAGGTTATTCACCTGACGACGCGTGCGTTCATCGGTGAGGATCTTCAACACCTTCAGAGGAATGGAAACCGTAATTTTTTTTACTTGCTCACTCTTCTTACCGTGCTCAGCGTATGGGCTGATATATTCGCCGCTCCATTCAGCCATGAGATACCTTTAATCCTCTAGTCATTAGTTAACAGGCCGATACACGGCCATGATCGCGCGTAGTGTACCGTAGAGACCTTGCTCTGACACGAACTTAGCCTTCGCAGATGTGCGCTAATGCATATAATTTTAACGGCTATTTGCCGATAGCTCAATCTATACGCAAAGAGGTTTAGATGTCTAGATGTATTGACGGCTATTGCAACAATGTTTACTCTGGGGGCTGACTTTTCACAGACCTTGCCAGGAACGAATCCTCATGACCCGTAAACAGGCCACCATCGCAGTGCGTAGCGGATTAAATGACGACGAGCAGTATGGTTGTGTTGTCCCGCCGATTCATCTTTCCAGTACCTATAACTTTACCGGTTTTAACGAGCCGCGTGCGCATGACTATTCCCGTCGCGGTAATCCAACGCGTGACGTCGTGCAGCGGGCGCTGGCGGAGCTGGAAGGCGGCGCGGGCGCGGTCCTGACCAATACGGGCATGTCGGCGATTCACCTCGTCACGACCGTTTTCCTGAAGCCAGGCGATCTGCTGGTGGCACCTCATGACTGCTACGGCGGCAGCTATCGTTTGTTCGACAGTCTGGCAAAGCGCGGCTGCTATCGCGTGCTGTTTGTCGATCAGGGTAATGATGAGGCGTTAAAAGCGGCGCTGGCAGAAAAACCGAAGCTGGTGCTGGTCGAAAGCCCAAGCAACCCGCTGCTGCGGGTGGTCGATATTGCGAAAATCTGCCAGCTGGCGCGTGAGGCCGGCGCGGTAAGCGTCGTGGATAACACCTTCCTCAGCCCGGCGCTGCAAAACCCGCTGGCGCTGGGTGCGGATCTGGTGCTGCACTCCTGCACCAAGTACCTCAATGGCCACTCTGACGTGGTGGCTGGCGTGGTGATTGCGAAAGATCCTGACACCGTCACAGAACTGGCATGGTGGGCAAATAATATCGGCGTCACCGGCGGCGCGTTCGACAGCTATCTGCTGCTGCGCGGCTTACGCACCCTTTCTCCACGTATGGAAGCGGCACAGCGTAACGCCAATGCGATTGTTGATTTCCTCAAACGCCAACCGCTGGTCAAAAAGCTGTATCATCCTTCTCTGCCGGAAAACCAGGGCCATGAGATTGCCGCGCGCCAGCAGAAAGGCTTTGGCGCGATGCTGAGCTTTGAGCTCGACGTCGACGAACAAACGCTGCGCCGCTTCCTGAGCGGGCTGTCGCTGTTCACTCTGGCGGAATCGCTGGGCGGGGTAGAGAGCCTGATCTCCCATGCGGCCACCATGACCCACGCGGGCATGGCGCCAGAAGCGCGTGCCGCCGCGGGCATTTCTGAGACGCTATTGCGTATCTCAACCGGTATTGAAGATAGCGAAGACTTAATTGCCGATCTGGAAAATGGATTCCGGGTCGCAGCCGAGGGGTAAACATGAGTGTGATTGCGCAGGCAGGGGCGAACGAACGTCAGCTGCATAAATTTGGTGGGAGTAGTCTGGCGGATGTGAAGTGTTACCTGCGCGTGGCCGGCATTATGGCGGAGTACTCTCAGCCTGGCGATATGATGGTGGTGTCGGCCGCCGGTAGCACCACCAACCAGTTGATTAGCTGGCTGAAACTCAGTCAGACCGATCGCCTCTCTGCGCATCAGGTTCAGCAGACGCTGCGCCGCTATCAGTCGGATCTGATTAGCGGCCTGCTGCCTGCCGAGATTGCCGATGGCATGATTGCCGACTTTATCCACGACCTGGAGCGTCTGGCCGGGCTGCTGGATAACGGCGTGAATGACGCTGTCTATGCGGAAGTGGTCGGTCACGGTGAAGTGTGGTCGGCACGCCTGATGGCGGAAGTGCTCAAGCTGCAAGGTCTGGATGCCGCATGGCTTGACGCCCGCGCCTTCCTGCGTGCGGAGCGCAGCGCGCAGCCGCAGGTGGATGAGGGTCTATCGTACCCGTTGCTGCAACAGCTGATGGCGCAGCATCCGGGTAAACGTCTGGTGGTGACCGGCTTTATCAGCCGCAACAATGCCGGTGAAACCGTGCTGCTGGGGCGTAACGGCTCCGACTATTCCGCAACCCAGATTGGCGCGCTGGCGGGAGTTTCCCGCGTGACCATCTGGAGCGACGTGGCGGGCGTGTATAGCGCCGACCCGCGCAAAGTTAAAGATGCCTGTCTGCTGCCGTTGCTGCGTCTGGATGAAGCCAGCGAACTGGCGCGCCTGGCGGCCCCGGTACTGCACGCGCGTACCTTACAGCCGGTTTCAGGCAGCGATATCGACCTGCAGCTTCGCTGTAGCTACACGCCAGATAAAGGCTCAACGCGCATCGAACGCGTGCTTGCCTCCGGTACCGGAGCGCGAATCGTGACCAGCCATGATGACGTCTGCCTGATTGAATTCCGCGTCCCGGCTGGCCAGGATTTCAAACTGGTACATAAAGAGATCGACCAAATCCTCAAACGTGCGCAGATTCGTCCGCTGGCGGTGGGCGTTCACGCGGATCACCGTCTGCTCCAGTTCTGCTACACCTCAGAAGTTGTTGATAGCGCACTGAAAATTCTTGATGAAGCCGGTTTACCTGGCGAGCTGCGGCTGCGTCAGGGGCTGGCGCTGGTGGCGATGGTAGGCGCGGGCGTCACCCGTAACCCGCTGCATTGCCACCGTTTCTGGCAGCAGCTGAAAGGCCAGCCGGTTGAGTTTACCTGGCAGTCGGAAGAGGGCATTAGCCTGGTAGCCGTGCTGCGCGCGGGCCCAACTGAAAGCCTGATTCAGGGCCTGCACCAATCGATTTTCCGCGCCGAGAAGCGTATCGGCCTGGTGCTGTTTGGTAAAGGCAACATCGGCTCTCGCTGGCTGGAGCTGTTTGCGCGTGAGCAAAGCACGCTTTCTGCCCGTACCGGTTTTGAATTTGTGCTGGCCGGGGTGGTGGATAGCCGCCGCAGCCTGCTGAGCTACGAAGGGCTGGACGCCAGTCGCGCGCTGGCTTTCTTTGAAGACGAAGCGGTTGAACAGGATGAAGAATCGTTGTTCCTGTGGATGCGTGCGCACCCGTATGACGATCTGGTGGTGCTTGACGTGACCGCAAGCGAGCAGCTGGCCGATCAGTATCTGGATTTTGCCAGCCACGGTTTCCACGTGATCAGCGCCAACAAACTGGCCGGGGCCAGCAGCAGTGACAAATACCGCCAGATTCACGACGCGTTTGAAAAAACCGGCCGCCACTGGCTGTATAACGCCACCGTCGGCGCGGGGCTACCGGTTAACCATACCGTGCGCGACCTGATTGAAAGCGGCGACAGCATCCTGGCCATCAGCGGTATTTTCTCCGGCACGCTGTCCTGGTTGTTCCTGCAGTTCGACGGCAGCGTACCGTTTACCGACCTGGTGGATCAGGCCTGGCAGCAGGGGCTGACTGAACCCGATCCACGTGTCGACCTTTCCGGTAAAGACGTGATGCGTAAGCTGGTTATCCTGGCGCGCGAAGCGGGCTATGACATCGAGCCGGATCAGGTTCGCGTGGAGTCGCTGGTTCCGGCGCACTGTGAAGAAGGTTCCATAGATCACTTCTTTGAAAATGGCGATGAGCTGAACGAGCAGATGCTCCAGCGCCTGGAAGCCGCTCAGGAAATGGGGCTGGTGCTGCGCTACGTGGCGCGTTTTGATGCCAATGGCAAAGCGCGCGTCGGCGTCGAAGCGGTGCGTCAGGAGCATCCGCTGGCGTCGCTGCTACCGTGCGATAACGTCTTCGCGATTGAGAGCCGTTGGTACCGCGATAACCCGCTGGTGATCCGTGGGCCAGGCGCCGGTCGCGATGTGACCGCCGGGGCGATTCAGTCGGATATCAACCGACTGGCGCAACTGCTGTAGTTGTGTTGCCGGATGGCATGTTGCCATCCGGCCATTGATTGCGGCTAATGAGGGTATTGTATCTCACCGTCAGCGCCTTTATCGTCTGAAATACGGAGTGGGCAGAGTAGCGCCCGCTTTGCTGAAATTCCGTTTGCCGCTGGAGCCAGGCGATAAAAGTATGGCTTGCTGCCAGCGTGATTGCCGCCCCTTGTTCGGCCTGCCCCTCTGTTAACAGGCATACCATTTTACGCGTGCTGCCCTGCTGCCAAATCTGCCACTGATTTTGCCACCATCCCTGATTGGTTTTACCGAGTAACTGCCAGGGCATGATGCATTCACTATCACGCATACTTTCATCAATGAACCAAAGCGAGGCTTGATGCGCGCGGAACTGCTCTGCCCATGCGGTAATCACCGCGCCTCGCAGAAAACATTCATGGGCGACAACGTGCGTTTTGACCCCCGGCCAGAGATGGCTCAGTACCCGGAAATGCCCATGTGCGGCAATGACCGGGCGCAGAATAGCGCCGCTGGCGTTACGTTTGAGCCGCGCGCTGCCGTACTGAATTTCGTCAAATTGACTGCGGCGTAAAAACTGACTTTCTCGCTGACTCACACGCTGAACAATATCGTCATGAACCACCGCTGCTTCATCGACGCCACGCCAGCGATAAAGTAATGATGCGCCAGCCACATGCGGCGTGAAGTTGCTGGAAATATGCAGAACATTGCCGCGAAATGTATCAACGCTGAGCAGCAGATAAAGTTTTTGCGTCGCGCTGGCTCCCTGAAAAGGAACGATGAGGGGGACAGTGGCGATGTGTTCTGGTGAAGGGATTGCAGCGATCGGCGGCTGCCTGGGCGTCCAGACTTTTTTGCAGCTTCGACACTGCACGCGCTGAGAACCCTGGGGATTATGTCCATAACGGATCGTGTCACGATGGTAACAATTCGGGCAAAAAAGACCGTTGTCGGCAGCGAAATCCGTTAAATATGCTGATAACCAACGGTGGACGTGTTCATCGTTAAACAGCGGCGGGTAACTCCCACACGCCCGGCAGTGCAGCGCGGCATAGCCCAACCGATAGTCTGGCCAGCTGTAGTCTGGCGAGTTTGCTAACCCCAGATTTTTGCAGCCAAAAGATTTGCAGCAATTGATGATGAACAGCGGCGTCATCGTGTTACCAACGATTTTTAAAGGTCGTTGATTTTGCCCTACACACCTTAACGATAGATGTGAGTTTTCTCACATATAAAAACCTTTCAGAACGTAAGGTAGCAATTCTTTATATGACTGAAAGGGGTTGATTATGAAGTTAAAAATGCTGGCAGTTGGCGTTTTGATATCGCTGCCATTATGGGCATCGGCAAAGGATGTCACTATTATCTATACCAACGATCTCCATGCCCACGTTGAACCCTATAAAGTCCCATGGATTGCGAATGGTACCCGTGATATTGGCGGCTGGGCCAATATCACGACGATGGTGAAGCAGGAAAAAGCCAACAATAAGGCAACGTGGTTTTTGGATGCCGGGGACTATTTTACCGGGCCGTATATCAGCAGCCTGACCAAGGGCAAAGCGATTATCGATATCATGAACACCATGAATTTCGATGCCGTTACCATGGGCAACCATGAGTTCGATCATGGCTGGGACAACACGCTGCTGCAGCTGAGCCAGGCAACATTCCCGATTGTGCAGGGCAATATCTTCTATCAAAACAGCAGCAAAATGTTCTGGGATAAGCCGTACACCATTATTGAAAAAGAGGGTGTAAAAATCGGCGTGATTGGCCTGCACGGCGTGTTTGCCTTTGATGATACGGTTTCTGCTGCGACGCGTGTTGGCATCGAAGCGCGCGATGAAGTGAAGTGGCTGCAGCGCTACATTGACGAGCTAAAGGGTAAGGTCGATCTCACCGTGGCGCTGATCCATGAAGGCACGCCAGCGCGTCAGTCCAGCCTGGGGGGAACCGATGTACGTCGTGCGCTGGATAAAGACATCCAGACGGCAAGCCAGGTGAAGGGGTTAGATATCCTGATCACCGGTCATGCGCATGTCGGTACGCCGGAACCGATTAAAGTCGGTAACACCCTGATTCTTTCTACCGACAGCGGCGGCATTGATGTGGGTAAACTGGTGCTGGATTATCAGCAGAAACCGCATCAATTTACGGTGAAGAACTTCGAACTGAAAACCATTTATGCCGATGAGTGGCAGCCCGACCCGCAGACGAAACAGGTTATTGATGGCTGGAACAAAAAGCTGAATGAAGTTGTGCAGCAGGTGGTGGCTAACTCGCCGGTTGAGTTAACGCGCGCTTATGGCGAATCCTCCTCACTGGGAAACCTGGCGGCAGATGCGCTGCTGGCGGCTGCGGGGAAAGAGGCGCAATTGGCGCTGACGAACTCGGGCGGCATCCGCAATGAAATCCCGGCAGGCTCCATCACCATGGGGGCGGTCATTAGTACTTTCCCGTTCCCGAACGAGCTTGCAACAATGGACCTCAGCGGTAAGCAACTGCGCAGTTTGATGGAGCACGGTGCCGGTTTAAGCAACGGCGTTCTGCAAACGTCCAAAGGTCTGGCGATGCAGTACGACAGCAGCAAACCAGTGGGCCAGCGGGTCACGGCATTGACGCTGAACGGTAAGCCAATTGAAGACGCTGCGGTTTATCACATCGCGACCAATAGCTTCCTGGCCGATGGCGGTGATGGTTTTAGCGCCTTTACCGAAGGGAAAGCGCGTAATACATCCGGCGGGTATTACGTGTCTAATGCTGTGGTGGATTATTTCAAAGCGGGAAACACGCTGACGGATGAGCAGTTGAAAGGCATGCGTGTGCAAGATGTGAAGAAATAAACGAGAGCAGGCCAGCGGAACATCGCTGGCCTCAGATTGCTGACAAACCCGCTCGCTGTGCCGGATGGCGTCGCAAGCGACATCCAGGGATGTCGATTTCAATCAGTCACGCAATCCACGTAGGCCCGATAAGCGTAGCGCCATCGGGCATTTCGGGACCTTGTCATGATTTGTCCTGGTGAGAGGTAAACACCTCTTTCGCTGCAAAAAGTCCGTTCAGCGCCGCCGGGAAACCGGCATAAACCGCCATCTGCATAATCACCTCAACAATTTCTTCCTGCGTTAAGCCAACGTGCAGCGCGGCGGCGATGTGTACTTTGAGCTGCGGCGCGGCGTTACCCATGGCAGTCAGCGCGGCGACGGTGGCAATTTCCCGGCTGCGTAGGTCCAGACCCGGACGCGCGTAAATATCACCGAACGGGAATTCAAGCAGATAGCGGGCGAAGTCCGGGGCGATATCCTTCAGGCTCTCGACAACGGCGTTGCCCCCTTTTCCATCAACCTGTTGCAGCATTTTCTGGCCGGTAATAAAACGTTCTGATTGCATGACTCTTCCCTCGTAGGTGCGGTGTATGGCGAGAGAATAGGCGGCGTAGAGTGATGTGGATAATACCGATTTCGTGATACCTTTTGGGTATGACTACATCGCCGCTCCACTCTCTGGATATTCGCCTGCTGCGCTACTTTGCCGTGGTGGCGGAAGAGAACAACATGCGCCGTGCGGCGGACAGGCTGTATATGTCGCAGCCGCCGCTGAGCCGCCACATTCGCCAGCTTGAAGAACGGCTGGGGGTGGTGCTTTTTGTGCGTCATACCAAAGGGTTGACGCTCACGGATGAAGGATTGCGGGTGCTGGAGATTATTCGCCCGCTGTTGGCGCAGCAGGACAGGACTTACGCCGCCCTGAGCGGGCTGGTTCAAACGGCAACATCATCGTTGCGGCTCGGGCTGACAACTGCGTTTGAGCCGGATTTTTTTACGTCGCTGGAAGTGCTGCTTGCGACGCGGGTCGAGACGCTGAATATTGTGCGCCACGGTTCGCCGGAGCTGGTGCGCCAGCTGCGGCGGGGGAAAATAGATGCCGCGCTGGTGGCGCTGCCGCTGGAAACGTCAGAGCTAAGCACGATCCCACTTGCCCGCGAGGAGCCGCTGATTGCGGCCCTGCCTGCGCAGTGGCCGGAGTCGGCGCAGGCATCATTGACGCTGCCTGCGATCGCTCATCGGCCGCTGTTCTGGTTTAAGCGTGAACGTAACCCTGCCTTCTTTGACTTTACGCGCGCTATTTTTCGTCGTGCAGGCTATGCGCCAACCTGTATTGAAGAACCGCTGGAGCACGATGTACTGCTGGCGCGCATTGCCCGCGGCGAAGGGCTGAGTCTGTTTCCCGCCTCGTTTGCCGCTATTCAGCGCCAGGGCGTGGTGTTCAGGCCCCTCGAAGAAGCGGCGCTCTGTTTACAGTGCGGGCTGGTCATGCTGCCGGAAAACGCCGCGCGGCTCGGTTGGTTGATCGACGTGATTCAGGCTGATTCGCGAGTGACCAACTGACCCGACAGCGTAATGACCTGGTTTTGTAAGGCGGGCTCTTTCAGCTTGCGGATCATCAGCGTCGCCGCCTGGCGACCGGTCTCTTCGCTGGCGGAAGAGACGTAGGTAAACGCCGGTGACGTGAGGTTGATGTGCAGCATATCTTCAAAGCCAATGAGCGCAACCTGCTGGGTTAAGAAGACATCTTTCCCCACGGTGCGCCCCACTTTATGAATCCCATCAATACAGCCAATCATCGCGTCCGGAGAATGGCACAGCAGCGCGGTGATGGCGTTGTTATTTTCCAGCAGCTGGCGGGTTGCAACGCTTGCCGCGTGCGTGTCGTCGCCGCAGGCGGGGGTAAACTCATCGCGATTGGCAATGCCCAGGCGGGTGAGGGTGCTGCGAAAGCCCACCAGGCGCTGCTGGCGAATCAGGTCATGTTCCTGGCCGCCAAGGTAGGCAATGTAGCGGTGGCCGCGCTCCAGCAGATAGCGGGTGGCCAGGCTGGCTGCCTGCTGGTTATCGCGCAGCACGCGGTTGCATTCGGCGTTGATCGGCGACTGCGACACCACGACCAGCGGCAGCGGGCACTGGCGGATTTGCGCGGGTAGCGTATCGCGGCGCACGTCGGACGCCAGATAGATGACCCCGGCGACGCCCTGCTGCTTAAACGACAACAGGCAGCGTTCCAGGTGCTCGTGTTCGTTCAGCGGCTGGCCGAGAAACACCATATAGCCCTGTGCCTCCAGCTCTTGCACAATGCTGGCCATCACTTTGATGGAGAAGCTGTCGCTGAAGTCACGAAGAATAAGACCAATCAGATTAGAGGTGTTAGAGCGGAGGTTGGCGGCGGCCACGTTGTGAACGTAGCCCAGCTCATGAATAGCAGCCTGCACTTTTTCGATGGTCGCATCGGAGATTTTTCCTTTCTGACGAAGCACCAGCGACACGGTAGAAACCGAGACGCCCGCGCGTTTCGCGACATCAATTATGCTGACCTTCTTCAAAAAACGCTCCCTGAACCGTGGTGAATATCCGCAGAAAACAAGGAGGTGCCCATCAGGGATGGGAACCTCCAACCGGCGACATCTTATGATTATTTGCCAATCATCGTCGACATGGTTTGCGCGATAAATTGCGCTCTGGCGCCAAAAATCACCTGAATGCCGTTATCGCCGACGAAAACAACGCCACGTGCGCCGATATTGTTCAGGCCATCTTTATCAACCGGCGCTTTATCCGACACTTCCAGATGCAGGCGCGTGATACAGGAGCCTACGGAAGCGATGTTTTGTTCGCCGCCCAGCAGGCCGATAATCTCCGTGGCCAGATCTTCATCGCTTTTATCGCTGGCGCTGACCGTGGTTTCGGTACGGCCCGGCGTTTTGACATCAAAACGGCGGATGACGAAGCGGAAGGTGAAGTAATAGATCAGCCCCATCGGCACGCCGACAATAATGGCGTTGAGGAAGTTGGTCTGATAGCCGTTAAACGACGGCAGGATGCCAAACGAGATGTAGTCGATAAGCCCGGCTGAGAAGGACTTAGCGATGTGTGCGTGCAGCAGGTACATCACCATATAGGAGAGACCGGCCATGATGGCGTTGAAGACGTAGAGAATCGGCGCCACGAAGATAAAGGTGAACTCAACCGGTTCGGTGATCCCGGTCAGGAAGCAGGTCAGCGCGGCCGAGAACAGGATACCGGCGGCGATTTTTTTATTCTTCGTGTGGGCTTCATGGTACATCGCCAGACAAGCCGCCGGCAGTGCGAACAGCATCAGCGGGAACTCGCCCTGCATAAACTTACCGGCATTCTGGTAGGTGTCGCTGCTGAAGGATTTCACGCCTTCCTCCAGCATTTTGAACCAGATAGTTTGATCGCCGTGAATCACCTGGCCCGCGTGGGTGGTGTAATCGCCGAAGGAGTACCAGAACGACGGATACCAGATATGGTGCAGGCCCAGCGGAATCAGCGCGCGTTCAACCAGACCGAAGATAAAGGTCGATACCGCCTGGTTATCGCCATTGATGATCACCGACAGTGCGTCGATACCCGCCTGAATGTGCTGCCAGATGTATGGCAGAACCAGCCCGAGCACAAACGACAGCAGCGCGGTAGCGATGGCGACGAAGCGTTTACCGGAGAAGAAGCCGAGGAATTCCGGCAACTGCATCTTGTGGAAACGGTTATAGCACCAGGCCGCGAGGATACCGCAAATCAGGCCGCCAAAGACGCCCATTTGCAGAGTCGGAATACCGACCACCATCGCATATTTCCCACCTTGCCCCGCCATCTCCGGCGTGATACCCAGCACGGTGCTGATGGTGATATTGGTGACGAAGACAGAAACGGCGGCAGACAGCGCCGCGATGCCGGACTCGGATGCCAGACCGACGGCGGAGCCGATGGCGAACAGCATCGGCAGGTTGTCGAAAATAATCCCGCCTGCGTTCATCATCAGCGGCAGGTGGAATTTATCCCCGAACGCCAGCAGCAGACCGGCCGCAGGCAGCAGCGAGATGGGCAGCATCAGCGCGCGGCCAATCATCGACAGTTTAGAAAGCGATTTAACGACACTCGATATCAGACTCATACTGATTTCCCCCGGATAGACGCCTCTTCGTGCGTGCTTTTAATAACCCTGTTTATGTTAGGTATAACGTTATAGTAGAACGTTCTACTTATCGTGAAACAAGCCATTAACGTCTGCAATAGAATTTTTGTTCAGGATGATGATGTGTGGAAAATATGCGAAGTGGCTCGCAATTTTAATTCTGTATAAAAAGTGTGGTTATCGTGATTGAAGCGATACGACGGGCGACGCGTCGCGATGGTTTCCACCTGGAAATGCGGTATTGCTAGTGCTTTATCTTCCCCGGATTCGGAAGATGAACTTTTTTCATCTTTACTGAGTATTACTCACTTTTTACGCCGATCTTTCTATTGACGCCCGTCGTCTTTTGCGGCATTTTTACATCCAGACGTCTAAACGGATAGATGTTTACAGTACAACAATAATGACATGCGATTGATGAGGTAAGGTATGAGCTTTTTTCACGCCAACCAGCGGGAAGCGCTGAACCAGAGTCTGGCTGAAGTAGCCGGTCAGATTAACGTTTCTTTTGAGTTTTTCCCGCCGCGCACCAGTGAAATGGAGCAAACCCTGTGGAACTCTATCGATCGTCTTAGCAGCCTGAAGCCGAAATTTGTGTCGGTGACCTACGGCGCGAACTCTGGTGAGCGTGACCGTACGCACAGCATCATCAAAGGCATTAAGGATCGCACGGGTCTTGAAGCCGTACCGCATCTGACCTGTATCGACGCCAGCCGCGATGAACTGCGGGCGATTGCCCAGGATTACTGGAACAACGGTATTCGCCATATCGTCGCCCTGCGCGGCGATCTGCCGCCGGGCAGCGGCAAGCCGGACATGTACGCCGCCGATCTCGTGACGCTGCTGAAGGACGTTGCGGATTTTGATATCTCTGTCGCCGCCTACCCGGAAGTACACCCGGAAGCAAAAAGCGCGCAGGCCGATCTGCTGAACCTGAAACGCAAAGTGGACGCCGGTGCTAATCGCGCGATTACGCAGTTTTTCTTTGACGTCGAAAGCTACCTGCGCTTCCGCGACCGCTGCGTATCCGCCGGTATTGATGTCGAAATTATCCCGGGCATCCTGCCGGTCTCTAACTTCAAGCAGGCGAAGAAATTTGCCGATATGACCAACGTGCGTATTCCGGCCTGGATGTCGACGATGTTTGAAGGTCTGGACGACGATGCGGAAACCCGCAAACTGGTCGGTGCCAGTATCGCGATGGACATGGTGAAAATCCTCAGCCGCGAAGGGGTGAAAGACTTCCATTTCTACACCCTGAACCGTGCGGAAATGAGCTATGCCATCTGCCACACGCTGGGTGTGCGTCCGGCATAACATTTTGCCGGATGGTGTTAGCTTATCCGGCCTACGACATGGGTATTTTGTAGGCCCGGTAAGCGAAGCGCCACCGGGCAATGGCTCGCGTTCAAATTCCCTGCCTGGACATAAGAAAATCCTCACATTTTTAGTGGTTTATTATCATTTCTCCCGATCGATCACAGCCAACTTACCCCAAATTGTGCAAGCATAGACTCGACCTGCGCAAAAATTCCTCTCTGGCAAGGGAAAAATAAGAGGAATTAACTATCAAATCCGTGGGTCATTTCAGCTATAACTTATCAGCAGGGGTGTATATCTTAACGATAAATACTGTAAGGGAGCATAGTGATGAGCACGCCAGACGATATCCAGAACGCAGGTAAATGTCCTTTCCACCACGGTGGTGGCCACGATCAAAGTGCGGGCGCGGGCACCAGTAGTAAAGACTGGTGGCCGAAGCAGCTTCGCGTTGACCTACTTAATCAGCATTCCAATCGATCCAACCCGCTGGGCGAGGACTTCGATTATCGTAAAGAATTCAGCAAATTAGATTACTCTGCGTTGAAGGGTGATATTCGTGCACTGTTAACAGACTCGCAGTCCTGGTGGCCAGCCGACTGGGGCGGCTATGTGGGGCTGTTTATCCGCATGGCGTGGCACGGGGCGGGTACCTATCGTTCAACCGATGGACGCGGCGGCGCAGGGCGCGGCCAGCAGCGTTTCGCACCGCTCAACTCCTGGCCTGATAACGTCAGCCTGGATAAAGCGCGCCGCCTGCTTTGGCCAATCAAGCAAAAGTATGGGCAAAAAATCTCCTGGGCCGATCTGTATATTCTTGCCGGTAACGTGGCGCTGGAAAACTCCGGCTTCCGCACCTTTGGTTTTGGCGCCGGGCGTGAAGACGTCTGGGAACCGGATCAGGACGTAAACTGGGGCGACGAAAAAGCCTGGTTGGCGCACCGTGATCCTGAAGAGCTGGCTAAACGCCCGCTGGCGGCCACAGAAATGGGCCTGATTTACGTGAACCCGGAAGGGCCGAACGCCAGCGGTGAACCGCTGTCTGCGGCATCTGCCATTCGCGCGACCTTTGGCAACATGGGGATGGACGACGAAGAAACCGTCGCACTGATCGCCGGCGGTCATACGCTGGGTAAAACCCACGGCGCGGCGTCCGCCACCCATGTTGGTCCGGATCCGGAAGCGGCGCCGATTGAATCTCAGGGCCTGGGCTGGGCAAACAGCTTTGGCAGCGGTGCGGGCAAAGATGCCATCACCTCCGGGCTGGAAGTCGTCTGGACTCAGACCCCGACCCAGTGGAGCAACTACTTCTTCGAGAACCTGTTCAAATATGAGTGGGTCCAGACCCGCAGCCCGGCTGGTGCTATCCAGTTTGAAGCGGTCGACGCACCGGAAATTATTCCAGACCCGTTCGATCCGTCGAAAAAACGTAAGCCAACCATGCTGGTTACCGACCTGACGCTGCGCTTTGATCCGGACTTTGAGAAAATTTCTCGCCGTTTCCTCAACGACCCGCAGGCCTTTAACGAAGCCTTCGCGCGCGCGTGGTTCAAGCTGACCCACCGTGATATGGGGCCAAAAGCGCGTTACATCGGACCGGAAGTGCCGAAAGAAGATCTGATTTGGCAGGATCCGCTGCCGCATGCGTTCTTCAACCCAACCGCAGAAGATATCGAAAGTCTGAAAGCAGACATTGCGGCTTCTGGCCTGTCCGTGAGCGAACTGGTCTCGGTGGCGTGGGCGTCAGCCTCGACCTTCCGCGGCGGTGACAAACGCGGTGGCGCTAACGGTGCCCGTCTGGCGCTGGCACCACAGCGCGGCTGGGAAGTGAACGCGACGGCCGCACGCGTGCTGCCGGTACTGGAAGGCATCTATAAATCAGCGCATAAAGCATCACTGGCCGATATTATCGTACTGGCAGGCGTGGTGGGCGTTGAGCAGGCGGCGAAAGCGGCTGGCGTTAGCATCAAGGTACCGTTCACTCCGGGTCGCGTTGACGCGCGCCAGGATCAGACGGATATCGAGATGTTTGAGCTGCTCAAACCGGTTGCCGATGGCTTCCGCAACTACCGCGCCGCGCCGGGTGAAGCGACGACGGAGTCTCTGTTAATCGACAAAGCGCAGCTGCTGACGCTGACCGCACCGGAAATGACGGTGCTGGTAGGCGGTATGCGCGTACTGGGCGCTAACTTTGACGGTAGCCAGCACGGCGTGCTGACCGACAACGTCGGCGCGTTGACGACCGATTTCTTCGTCAATCTGCTGGATATGCGCACCGAGTGGAAAGCGACTGACGAAACGTCCGAGCTGTTCGAAGGCCGCGACCGCGTCAGCGGCGAAGTGAAATACACCGGCACCCGTGCGGATCTGGTGTTTGGTTCTAATGCCGTACTGCGTGCGCTGGCAGAGGTGTATGCCTCTAGCGATGCCAAAGAGAAGTTTGTGAAAGACTTCGTGGCGGCGTGGGTGAAAGTGATGAACCTGGACCGTTTTGACCTGCTGTAAGGTGGCTTTGACGTTATAAAAAAATCCCCGCGAAAGCGGGGATTTTTTGTTTGTGTGGTGAGGGGGTTACTCCCACTCGTGCAGAAAACGCTGCCCATACTGGTCAGCGACCAGCAGCGCCGCGTATACGCGGTCAGGTTCCGCGCCGCCAGGCATGTTGTGAATCGTTTCCCCCTCGGCACAGGCTGCTTCCGCCACCAGGCGCATTTTTGCCGGAATATCATCTTTAATGTCCAGCTGTGCCAGGGTAATCGGCAGACCCACGCTGTGGCACAGTGCGGCCACGGTTTCAATTTCTTCAACCGGCGCGTTTTCCAGCACCAGTTGGGTCAGGGTGCCAAACGCGACTTTCTCGCCGTGGTAATAATGGTGTGCGTCCGGAATCGCCGTCAGCCCGTTGTGCACGGCGTGCGCGGCGGCCAGGCCTCCGCTTTCAAAGCCAACGCCGCTGAGGTAGGTATTGGCTTCGATCACGCGCTCCAGCGCCGGGGTGACCACGTGCTGCTCGGCGGCCAGCATCGCTTTTTCACCTTCTTCAATCAGCGTGTTGTAACACAGTTCAGCCAGCGCCAGCGCGGCCTGGGTGCACTTGCCGCCTGCCATCGTGGTGGCACCGCTACGTGAACAGGCGCGGGCCTCAAACCAGGTGGCCAGTGCATCGCCAATCCCGGCAGCCAGCAGACGGGCCGGGGCGCCGGCAACGATTTTGGTGTCGACAATCACCATATTCGGGTTGTGCGGCAGCATCAGGTAGCGGTCAAATTCACCGTCGTCGGTGTACAGCACGGAGAGCGCGCTGCACGGTGCATCGGTAGAGGCGATGGTGGGGACGATCGCGACCGGCAGATTCATAAAGTGGGCCAGCGCTTTGGCGGTATCCAGCGTTTTGCCGCCGCCAATGCCTAAAATGGCGCTGCATTTGGCGCTGTTTGCCACATCCTGCAGACGGTTAACTTCATTTTGTGAGCACTCGCCGCCGAAGGGGGCAATCTCAACGGCCAGCCCGGCCTCGGTCAGGCTTTTGCGCAACGTTTCTTCGGCAAATCCCAGCACGAATTTGTCGCCCACAACCAGCCAGCTGTTGGCCATCGGTTTTAAGTAATCACCCAGGCGAGTGATAACGTCAGCGCCCTGAATATACTTACCTGGTGATTGAATAATGCGATCCATACATTTCTCCCTTACAGGTTCAGATTACCAAATGCGTTCTTCCAGTCTTGCTCGAACTTCTCTATTGCTGACTCTACCGCGGGTGTGCCGAGCATTTGTTGCGCTACATCTAAAGGAAGGGTGATGGCTTCGCAGCCTGCCAGTAAACAGTCCAGCGCCTGACGCGGTGTTTTAAAGCTGGCGGCCAGTACCTTACTTTCCGGTACGTGGAGTTCCAGCAATGACTGTAATTCCTGCACCATGCGAATGCCGTCGCCGCCCTGGGTGTCAACGCGGTTCACATACGGGGCGACGTATTTAGCGCCCGCCAGCGCGGCCAGCAGCCCCTGTGAGGCGCTGTAAACCGCCGTGCCAAGAGTCGGAATGCCTTCTTTTTTCAGCAGTTTAATCGCCGCCAGCCCTTCAGCGGTAACCGGGACTTTGACCACAATCCCCGGAATGGCGTCATTCAGCTTGCGTGCTTCCGCCACCATGCCGTCAGCGTCGCGGCTCATGGTTTGGGCAAACAGCGTGCCGCTTTCGCCAACCGCTTTTTTCAGGCGCGGCAGCACATCCCAGAGAGATTCTTTGCTGGCAGCGACAATGCTGGGGTTGGTGGTCACGCCAGCAATGGGGAAAATGCGCGCCAGGCGTTCAACTTCCTGCACATTGGCGGTATCCAGATACAGTTCCATGCTCGTTCCTCTTAAAGTTCCAGTTCATGTTGCAGCAGACTGGCGATAGCGTCGGCAGAGGCGGCGTTAACCAGAGAGTTGCGGAATTCTTCGTGCATAATGCGGCGTGCCAGGCGCGAGAAGATGCGCATGTGCTGGTCGCCTGCGGCATGTTTGTTAAGCGTCAGCATAATGATGAACTGCGCTTCTTCATCGCCCCAGGTCACCGGTGCGGGCAGCCGCGCGACGCTGATGGTCGATTGTTCGATATGTTCAGATTTGCTGTGCGGAATGGCGAAGCTGAAGCCCAGCCCGGTGGAGAACACCGCCTCTCGCGCCCACAGGTCAGCCTCCAGCTTGCGTGGGTAGCGGCAGCGCCCGGCGAGCAGCAGATTGTCGGTCATCCCTTTGAGCACCTCTTCTTTGCTGCGCCAGTCGTTATCCAGCGAAATGCAGCGTGGGGTAATCAGCGGCGCGTCCTGCTGGCTCATGCGGAACTGCGCCAGCAGATGTTCGACTTCCAGCGAAGTGCGGCAGGCCATCGCCTGGTTAAGCAACTGACGGCAGGCGCGGCTGTCGAGCTGTGCCAGGCGGGCTTTGGTGGCCGGAATTGACGGTGCGCTCATGCTGATTTCATCCAGACCGAGGCCGACCAGTAGCGGCAGCACCGAGCCTTTCGCGCCCAGCTCGCCGCAAAGACCAATCCATTTGCCCTGGCGATGTACCGCCTGCACGGCGTAGTCGAGGGCGCGCAGGAAGGCCGGATTCAGACTGTTGTAGTGGCGAGTCACTTTGGCGTTATCGCGGTCGACCGCCAGCAGGTATTGCGTCAGGTCGTTACTGCCAATGCTGAAGAAATCGATCTCTTCACAGCATTGATCGATGATAAACATGACCGACGGTACTTCCAGCATGATGCCTAGCGGAATGCGTTCATCAAACGGTACGTGCTCGCTGCGCAGCTGTTGTTTGGCTTCGGCGACCTTTTCTTTTACCCACAGAATCTCTTCCATCGAGGAGATCATTGGGATCATAATTTTCAGGCTACCGTGTGCCGACGCGCGCAGAATGGCGCGTAGCTGAGTGGTGAACAGCGCCGAGTATTCTTCGTAGATACGCACCGCGCGATAGCCGAGGAACGGGTTGTTCTCCGCCGGAATATTAAGGTAATCCACCGGTTTATCGCCGCCAATGTCCATCGTGCGAATAATAATGCTCCGTCCGTTGGCGGACTCCAGTGCCTGGCAGAAAATATTGTACAGCTCGCTTTCACTCGGCTCGCTGGCCCTGTCCATATACAGCATTTCGGTGCGGAACAGACCGACCGCTTCTGCACCGTTGCCAAAAGCCGCCTGTGCTTCGACGGAGTGCGCGATGTTGGCGGCCACTTCCAGACGGATGCCGTCAGCGCTGCGCGCTTCTTTATGCAGCCACTCGCTTTGCTGTTCGCGAATAGCGGCCTGCATGCGGGCCTCCTGCTGATAGTAGCGGGCGATCGCTTCCGTTGGCGCGACGACAACCGCACCGGCGTTACCGTCTAGGTACACCGTCTGGTTTTGCCATGGTGTCATGGCGTCGATATCTACACCGACGAGCGTCGGAATGTTGAACGAACGGGCAAGAATAACCGTGTGTGACGTGGTACCACCGCTTTGCAGCAGCAGCCCTTTCAGTCGCGTTTTATCCAGCTCCAGGAACTGGCTTGGGGTCAGTTCTTCTGCGATGCAAATAGCCGGTTGGGTCAACTGCCCTGGTGCAGGGAAACGCTGTTCGCCGTAGATATGCTGGAGCAGCTGGAAGCCAACATCGCGCACATCCAGCGCGCGTTCCTGTAGATAACTGCTGCTAGAGCGGGCGAATTCGGCGCAGAAGTGGTTGGTGCTCTCGACAATGGCCTGTGCGCAGCTTAGGCCGCCGTTAACGCCCGCCAACAGGTGTTGGCGCAGCGAGGCGTCGGTCGCCAGCGAACGGTGTGCTTCAAGAATGGCGCTGGCGGTGCTGTCGCTGTCCAACAGGCGCAGTTCCAGCGTTCTGACCAGCCGGGTCAGCCCGGCGTCCAGCGCAGATTGCTCCTGTTCCGGACTTTGAGCCGATGGCAGATCGCTGAGGTTATTGAGATCCAGCGCGGCCAGGCGGGTTAAGGTACCGCCCGCGCTGCCGCTGCAAACGGGCTGAGCGCGGAACAGCGTTGGGTTCAGCCGGGTTAACGATTCTGGCAGGGGGGCCTGCTCAATGCTGTCAGCCTGCGCCAGCGGTGCGTCGCACAGCGGGAACTCGTCTTTTAGCCAGACGGAAAGGCGCTGGTGGGCGGCCTGTTCATCGCTGCCGTGAATGATGAGCTGGCAGCTATCGCCCGCCAGGGTATCGGTGCCAATCAGCGCCAGTGCGCTTTTGGCGTTGCCTTTACGGTCGGTGCGCAGGTTATGCCATTCAATATCACAGCGAAACGTGTTGCACAGCGTCTCAACATGGCTGGCCGGACGGGCGTGAACGCCGTTCGGTAATTCACAGACAAATTCAATAACCAACGCCATAGCCTTCTCTCCCAATCATTCGTTATAGGCAACAGAATAGGGGGCTTGCCATCGGCATCGCTATCTGACAATTATGCCAAAAACTGGACAAATGTATGGTCTGCTGGAAAATGAGAGCAACCTCACAGGTTGCTCTCTTCCCCTATAAAGAAGGGAAGCGGGTGAACTTTTGAGGTCGCTCGCATTTTTCTTCTGACATTACAAAAATCCAGTAAATGCACTTTTTATCCACTGTCTGCCCCGTCGCCAATTGCCTATTGTTTGTCACAACACCTTAATGGACATGGGCCAAAGAAGCCCAGGAGCGACTGATGAAAGAATTGGTGCACATACTCAAAAACACCCGTCAGCACTTAATGACTGGCGTGTCGCATATGATCCCGTTTGTGGTTGCGGGCGGCATTTTGCTGGCGGTCTCCGTCATGCTGTACGGCAAGGGGGCCGTACCGGATGCTGCTACCGATCCTAACCTGAAAAAGTTGTTTGATATTGGCGTCGCGGGCCTGACGCTGATGGTGCCATTCCTCGCGGCCTATATCGGTTACTCCATCGCCGAGCGCTCCGCGCTGGCACCGTGCGCCATCGGCGCATGGGTGGGCAACAGCTTTGGCGCGGGCTTCTTTGGCGCGCTGATCGCCGGGATTATCGGCGGTATCGTCGTCTACTACCTGAAGAAAATTCCGGTGCACAAAGTGTTGCGCTCGGTGATGCCTATCTTCGTGATTCCTATTGCCGGCACCTTCATTACCGCAGGGGTCATGATGTGGGGGCTGGGTGAACCGGTTGGTCTGCTGACCACCAGTCTGACCCACTGGCTGCAAGGGATGCAGCAGGGCAGTATCGTCGTGCTGGCGGTGATCATGGGCCTGATGCTGGCGTTCGATATGGGCGGCCCGGTGAATAAAGTCGCCTACGCCTTCATGCTGATCTGCGTGTCGCAGGGGGTGTATACCGTGGTGGCGATTGCCGCGGTGGGGATCTGCGTGCCGCCGCTGGGTCTGGGGCTGGCGACGCTGATTAACCGTAAGAATTTCAATAATGAAGAACGTGAAGCCGGTAAAGCGGCGCTGGTGATGGGCTGCGTGGGCGTGACCGAAGGGGCGATTCCGTTCGCCGCCGCCGACCCGCTGCGCGTTATCCCGTCAATCATGCTGGGCTCCGTTTGTGGTGCGGTAACCGCGGCGTTAATGGGTGCGCAGTGCTACGCCGGCTGGGGCGGTTTGATTGTCCTGCCAGTGGTGGAGGGCAAGCTGGGTTATCTGCTGGCAATTGTGGTAGGGGCGGTCGTCACCGCCGTCAGCGTCAACCTGCTGAAGAGTCTGGCACGTAAGAACAAAAAAGCGACGGTCGAAAAAGAAGACGACCTGGATTTAGATTTCGAAATTAACTGATTGAGAAGGTAGAGATTATGACCAATATTATTGCGGTAACGGCCTGTCCTTCCGGCGTAGCACACACGTACATGGCCGCAGAAGCGCTGGAAAGCGCGGCGAAATCAAAGGGCTGGAACGTGAAGGTCGAAACACAGGGGTCGATTGGTCAGGAAAATGAGCTGACGCAGAGCGATGTGGCGGCAGCAGATATGGTGATTCTGACCAAGGATATCGGCATTAAGTTTGAAGAGCGCTTTGCCGGTAAAACCATTGTGCGGGTGAATATTAGCGACGCAGTGAAGCGTGCTGACGCTATTATGAATAAAATTGAGGCACACTTAGCGCAGAGCGCCTAAGCATAACCTCGATACCATAGGTACCGACAGACTGGCGGGCGCGAAAGATTTTTGCGCCCGCCAGCGTTTATTTTCTGCAAGGAGGGGACGATGGCGGCAACGAGCGGACGAATGTTAGTGGCGGTAACCGCCTGCGTAAGCGGCGTGGCCCATACCTATATGGCGGCTGAACGTCTGGAAAAGCTCTGTCAGCAGGAAAAGTGGACGATAAAAATTGAAACCCAGGGCGCGCTGGGGATTGAAAATGCGCTTACGGAAGAGGATATCCGCCGCGCCGATGCCGTGCTGTTGATTACCGATATTGAACTGAACGGCAGCGATCGTTTTACGCAAAGCCGCTATGTACAATCAGGCATCAGCGCCTTTTTACGCGAGCCGCAGAAGGTCATGAGCGCGGTGCGTAAGCTGCTTTCCGCGCCGCAGCAGACGCATATTATTCTGACATAGTCAGTTGGCTGTGGTACTGGCGGCGGTACTCCGACGGCGAGCGCGCGGTGTTTTTGCGAAACAGTCGGCAGAAGTAATTGCTGTCTATAAATCCGCAGGCGTGGGCAATCTCTTTGACCTTTAAATCATACCCCTTCAATAGCCGCCTGGCGTGCTCCAGGCGGGTATGATTGAGGTATTCATTAAACCCCATAATGCCGCTTTTCTGGAACAGGTGTGACAGATAGTTTGGCGAAATATAGAACGCTTGCGCTACCGATTCACGGGTGAGCGGCTCGGCAAAATGGGTATCAATATACTCGCGAATCGCATCGAATAGCGCCTGGCTGCGTGAGGCAGTTTGGATCTGGCTGCTGAGCAGGTCGGCACAGTGGCTGACCAGGCTGGTGGCAATCAGCCGGGCGGTTTGCTGTTCCTGCGGCTGCATCTGGATTTCGCTCATGGTTTGCAGAAGGAAAGAGCCAATGCGTGGCCCGCGACGGGCGACGTGCTGTTTTGCGAGGTTTTGCAACCGCATGCCGTCCCACTGCTGAACGCTAAAGCCCAGCTGTTGCTTGCCAAACAGGATGCTGAGGGTGGTGGCGGAGGACTGCCACTGGGGAAAGTTCCAGCCGCCCGCAGGTACGTAAAGCGCCTCGAGCGCGTTCATGCAGGGGGCGTCATCACCCAGCCCTGCGTCGGCGAGCTGCCCCTCCAGCAGGATCTCCAGACGCGGAAAATCGACCTTAAACGCCATTTCTGGCAAAGGCGTGTGGTTAACCGCGAAATGAATTTTTTGCAGTGGCGTAATGCCGGAAGCAATCTGGGAAAGCAGCGGATTGATGTCGTAAAACATGAGGCTCCCTGTCGTGATGAACAACGAAGAAACCTTAACCGAGGGGATAAAAAAAGGCCACAAAGAATGTGGCCTTTTCAGATTGCTGACAAACCTGTTGGCGCGGTGCCGGATGGCGTCGCAAGCGACTTATCCGGCCTACAAAGGATGTCGGCAATCCACGTAGGCCCGATAAGCGCAGCGCCTTCCGGCAACGTACGCGGAATTAACCGGTGTTACGCATACCCGCCGCGACGCCGGCGATGGTGACCATCAGCGCCTGTTCGACGTTATGGTCTGGTTCCAGACCTGCTTCTTCCGCTTTACGCGAGCGATGCAGCAGTTCGGCCTGCAGGACGTTCAGCGGGTCGGTATAGATGTTACGTAGCTGGATAGATTCGGCGATCCATGGCAGATCGGCCATCAGGTGTGCATCGTTAGCGATATCCAGTACCACTTTGATATCGGCTTCCAGCTGCTCGCGCAGCTCGGCGCCCAGCGCCCACAGCTCAGGTTTCACCAGACGCTGATCGTAGTATTCCGCCAGCCACAGGTCCGCCTTCGAGTAGACCATTTCCAGCATACCCAGACGGGTAGAGAAGAACGGCCAGTCGCGGCACATCGTTTCCAGCGCGTTTTGCTTACCGTCTTCCACCACTTTTTGCAGCGCGGCACCGGCACCCAGCCAGGCGGGCAGCATCAGGCGGTTTTGCGTCCAGGCAAAGATCCACGGAATGGCTCGCAGAGATTCAACGCCGCCGGTCGGACGTCGTTTGGCCGGACGAGAACCCAGCGGCAGTTTACCCAGCTCTTGCTCCGGCGTAGCGGAACGGAAGTAAGGCACGAAATCTTTGTTTTCACGCACGTAGCCGCGGTACATCTCGCACGAGATGTCGGACAGCTCGTCCATAATGCCGCGCCATTCTTCTTTTGGCTCCGGCGGCGGCAGCAGGTTTGCTTCCAGAATAGCGCTGGTATACAGCGACAGGCTGCTGACGGTGACTTCCGGCAGACCGTATTTGAAACGGATCATTTCGCCCTGTTCCGTCACGCGCAGGCCGCCTTTCAGGCTCCCCGGCGGCTGTGACAGCAGCGCGGCATGGGCCGGCGCGCCGCCGCGCCCGATAGAACCGCCGCGGCCGTGGAACAGCGTCAGCTCAATGCCTGCTTTTTCGCAGGTTTTGATCAATGCGTCCTGTGCCTGATATTGCGCCCAGGAGGCTGCCATTACGCCCGCATCTTTTGCTGAGTCGGAATAGCCAATCATCACCATCTGTTTGCCCTGAATGAAGCCGCGATACCAGTCGATGTTGAGCAACTGGGTCATCACGTCATCGGCGTTGTTCAGGTCGTCCAGCGTTTCGAACAGCGGAGCGACCGGCAGTGCGAAGGTGATCCCGGCTTCTTTCAGCAGCAGATGAACCGCCAGCACGTCGGACGGCGTTTTGGCCATTGAGATCACGTAAGCGGCGACGGAACCCTGCGGCGCGTCGACGATCGCTTTACAGGTTTTGAGCACTTCGAGGGTATCGTTGCTCGGCTCCCAGCTGCGTGGCAGCAGCGGACGCTTAGAATTCAGTTCACGGATCAGGAATGCCTGTTTGTCGGCTTCAGACCAGCTTTCATAGTCGCCAATGCCGAGGTAGCGGGTGAGCTCGCCCAGCGCTTCGGTATGACGGGTGCTTTCCTGGCGGACGTCAATACGTACCAGCGGGACGCCAAAACACTTCACACGACGCAGGGTGTCGAGCAGTTCGCCGTTGGCGATAATGCCCATACCGCAGGCCTGTAGTGATTTATAACAGGCGTACAGCGGGTCCCACAGCTGTTCGTTCTGGCTGATCAGTCCCGCCGGTTTTGGCAGACGCTGGCCTTTGAGACGCGCTTCCAGCCAGGCCTGGGTGGCCATCAACTGACTGCGCAGGGTTTTCATCAGGTAGCGGTACGGTTCGGTTGCGCCTTCTTCGCCAACCAGCTCGCGCAGCTCGTCGGTGCATTCCACCATCGACAGCTCGGAGATCAGCACCTGAATATCTTTCAGGAACAGGTCGGTGGCTTTCCAGCGACTTAACAGCAGGACGTGACGGGTAATTTCTGCGGTGACGTTCGGGTTGCCGTCGCGGTCGCCGCCCATCCAGGAGGTAAAGCGTACCGGAACGAAGTCGACCGGCAGGCGATAGCCAAGGTTCTCTTCGAGCTGTTCGTTAAGTTCGCGCAGATAGTTAGGCACGCCTTCCCATAGGCTGTTTTCAACCACCGCAAAGCCCCATTTTGCTTCATCAACCGGGCTTGGACGATGCTTACGAATTTCATCCGTATGCCATGACTGGGCAATCAGCTGGCGCAGGCGGCGCATAATCTGGTTGCGTTCGTAGTCGGCAATATCGTTATTATCGAGCTGTTTCAAGCAGTTGTTGATTTCACCCATCTTGTGAATCAGCGTACGACGCGTGATTTCGGTTGGGTGGGCAGTCAGCACCAGCTCCAGTGACAGGGATTCAACCGCCTGTTTAATGGTGGTTTCGTTGAGATCGGGTTGGTCTTTGAGTTTGCGTAGAGTGCGGGCAATCACTTCCGGGTTGCTTGCCGCTTCGCCTTTCGGCGAAATGCTGTGGTACTGTTCGGCGGTGTTGGCCAGGTTAAGGAACTGGCTGAACGCGCGGGCGACCGGCAGCAGTTCATCGTTAGACAGGTTCTGCAGCGTGCTGAGCAGCTCCTGGCGATTGGCTTCGTTGCCCGCACGAGAAGATTTGGACAACTTACGGATCGTTTCTACACGGTCAAGAATGTTCTCACCAAGCGCATCCTTGATGGTATCGCCTAGCACTTTACCGAGCATACTGACATTACTACGCAACGCGGAATATTGTTCGTTCATTAACCCAGACACCCCATCTCATTTTATTTTGTTATATCCCGCCCTTTGGAACGAAAGGCCGGAATAAAGACACCTCTTTTATAAAGCCACGTAAAAACCCTTACGTCAATTGCTGCGAAATCGCTTCAGCAAACGAATAAATCGCGGCAATTTACGAAAGTTAATTCGCTTCGTGCCAGATAAGAAATGCTTATGAAAATGTGAGGGAGATCGCGGCTTAGAGATGCCGGATGGCGCTGCGCTTATCCGGCCTACGGGCGGGGGTAGGCCCGGTTGGCGTAGCGCCACCGGGCAAGATTCATTAGTGCCAGCAGAAGTGATGCACCACCTGGGTAATTAACTCGCGCGTCGGCTTAATAAAGCGGGTTTCCAGGTATTCGTCCGGTTGGTGTGCCTGGTTGATCGAGCCCGGGCCGAGGACGATTGTCGGGCACAGGGTCTGGATAAACGGCGCTTCGGTGCAGTAGTTCACGACGTCGGTTTTGGTACCGAGCAGTTTTTCCAGCACTTCAACCAGCTGGTGATCCGGCGGGCATTCGTAGCCAGGGATAGGCGCGTGCAGTTCGCTGACCGTCAGGCGCCCAGGCCACTGCGCGCTGACCGGCTCGAGCGCTTCATCCAGCAGACCGTTGAGATCGCCCAGCGTCATGCCCGGCAGCGGACGGATATCCATGTGCAGCTCACAGCAGGCGCAGATGCGGTTGGAGGCATCGCCACCATGAATGCTGCCGAGGTTTAGTGTTGGGTATGGCACGGTGAAGGCATCATAGTGATAGCGTTCTTTTAGCGAATCGCGCAGCTGCATCACGCGGCCAATGGCGTCATGCATGATTTCAATAGCGTTGACGCCGCGCGCCGGATCGCTGGAGTGGCCAGACTGGCCCATCACGCGAATGGCGTTCGACATATGGCCTTTGTGTGCGCGCACCGGCTGTAAGGACGTCGGCTCGCCGATGATGGCGCAGTCAGGACGGAGCTCGGTGGACTCGGAGAAGTAACGCGCCCCCGCCATGCTGGTCTCTTCATCTGCCGTTGCCAGAATGTACAGCGGTTTTTTCAGCGTCGTCACATCCACATCACGCAGCGCATCGAGAATAAAAGCGAAGAAACCTTTCATGTCGGCGGTGCCGAGGCCGTAGAGCTTGTTGTCGTGTTCGGTCAGGGTGAACGGATCGCGAGTCCAGCGCCCGTCATCAAACGGTACCGTGTCGGTATGACCGGCGAGCAGCAGCCCACCCGCGCCGTGGCCGGTGCTGGCCAGCAGGTTGAATTTATTGCGCGTGCCGGGGACCGGCTGCACCTCAACATTGAAGCCTAAAGAGGAGAACCAGTCTGCCAGCAGAGTGATTAAAGACGCATTACTCTGATCGAGCGCTTCTTCGGTTGCGCTGATGGACGGGGTGGCGATCAACGCACGGTAAATCTCGATAAATGGTGGTAAATTGTTTTTCATTGTTGACACACCTCGGGTCGTGATAGTATCAATATTCATGCAGTATTTGTGAATAAAAATACATTATCATTAGGCGTAAGAAAACCCACCAACGGTAGGGTGAAGTGACGACGCTTAATCAGGCAAACAGACATAAGAAGGTAAACGGCCCCGATGTTGAATACGCTGATTGTGGGCGCGAGCGGCTACGCTGGCGCAGAGCTTGTGACCTATGTGAATCGCCATCCTCATATGAACATAACCGCTTTGACGGTCTCAGCGCAAAGCAATGATGCAGGAAAGTTAATCTCAGATTTGCATCCACAGTTAAAAGGGATTGTCGATCTGCCGCTGCAGCCGATGTCCGATATCAGCGAATTTAGCGCGGGCGTAGACGTGGTGTTTCTCGCCACCGCGCATGAAGTCAGCCACGATCTGGCGCCGCAGTTCCTCGCGGCGGGCTGCGTGGTGTTCGACCTCTCCGGGGCGTTCCGCGTCAATGACGGTGCCTTCTACGAAAAATATTACGGTTTTACCCATCAGTACCCCGAACTGCTGGAGCAGGCGGTGTACGGTCTGGCGGAGTGGAACGCGGATAAACTGAAAGAGGCAACGCTTATCGCGGTGCCGGGCTGCTACCCCACGGCGGCGCAGCTTTCCCTGAAACCGTTGATTGATGCCGATCTGCTGGATCTCTCTCAGTGGCCGGTGATCAATGCGACCAGCGGCGTGAGCGGTGCTGGGCGTAAAGCAGCGATCTCCAACAGCTTCTGCGAAGTTAGCCTGCAGCCGTACGGCGTATTTACCCACCGCCATCAGCCGGAAATTGCCAGCCATTTAGGCGCCGAGGTGATTTTTACCCCGCATCTGGGCAACTTCCCGCGTGGGATTCTGGAAACCATTACCTGCCGTCTGAAACCGGGCGTAAGCCAGGCGCAGGTGGCGGACGCTTTACAACAGGCCTACGGCGACAAGCCGATGGTGCGTTTATACGAGAAGGGCGTTCCGGCGCTGAAAAACGTGGTGGGCCTGCCGTTCTGCGACATCGGTTTTGCCGTTCAGGGCGAACACCTGATCGTGGTAGCAACCGAAGATAACTTATTGAAAGGCGCCGCCGCACAGGCCGTGCAGTGTGCCAATATCCGTTTCGGCTTTGCTGAGACGCAGTCTCTTATTTAAGGTGTGACGATGATGAATCCATTAATTATCAAACTGGGCGGCGTGTTACTGGATAGCGAAGAGGCGCTGGAGCGTCTGTTTACCGCGCTGGTTAACTACCGCGAGTCGCATCAACGCCCGCTGGTGATTGTTCACGGCGGCGGCTGCGTGGTGGACGAACTGATGAAACAGCTCAACCTGCCGGTAAAAAAGAAAAATGGCCTGCGCGTCACGCCAGCCGACCAGATTGACATCATCACCGGCGCACTGGCGGGTACCGCCAACAAAACGCTGCTGGCATGGGCGAAGAAACATGATATCGCCTCCGTTGGCCTGTTCCTCGGCGACGGCGACAGCGTGAAGGTCAGCAAACTGGATGAAGAGCTGGGCCACGTGGGCCTGGCGCAGCCGGGTTCGCCGAAGCTGATTAATCTGCTGCTGGAAGGCGGTTTCCTGCCGGTGGTGAGCTCAATTGGCGTGACCGACGAAGGGCAACTAATGAACGTCAACGCTGACCAGGCGGCAACCGCGCTGGCGGCAACGCTGGGCGCCGACTTGATTCTGCTCTCCGATGTGAGCGGTATTCTCGACGGTAAAGGCCAGCGTATTGCCGAAATGACGGCGGCGAAGGCTGAACAGCTGATCGACCAGGGCATTATTACCGATGGAATGATTGTGAAGGTGAACGCGGCGCTTGATGCGGCGCGTACGCTGGGTCGCCCGGTGGATATCGCTTCATGGCGTCACGCGGAGCAATTGCCGGCGCTGTTTAACGGCACGCCGATTGGTACGCGTATTCTGGCTTAAACATTTGTGTGCCGGATGGCGGCGTAAACGCCTTATCCGGCCTGCGTGAACAGAACCTGTAGGCCGGATAAGCGTAGCGCCATCCGGCAGTGAAATCGAAGAAATTAAGGAAGCATGTTATGGCACTTTGGGGTGGGCGTTTTACTCAGGCAGCGGATCAGCGGTTCAAACAGTTCAATGACTCTTTACGCTTTGATTATCGCCTGGCGGAGCAGGATATCGTTGGCTCTGTTGCCTGGTCCAAAGCGCTGGTGACGGTTGGCGTGCTGACCGCTGACGAACAGTCTCAGCTGGAAAGCGCGCTGGGCGTGCTGCTGGAAGAGGTTCGCGCCAATCCGCAGCAGATTCTGGAAAGCGATGCTGAAGATATCCATAGCTGGGTAGAAGGCAAGCTGATCGACAAAGTGGGTCAGCTGGGTAAAAAGCTGCACACCGGCCGTAGCCGTAACGATCAGGTGGCGACTGACCTGAAGCTGTGGTGCAAAGATACCGTTGCAGAGCTGCTGGTGGCTAACCGTCAGCTGCAAAGTGCGCTGGTTGAGACGGCGCAGGCGAATCAGGACGCAGTGATGCCGGGCTATACTCACCTGCAGCGCGCGCAGCCGGTGACGTTTGCCCACTGGTGCCTGGCCTACGTTGAGATGTTGGCCCGTGACGAGAGCCGTCTTCAGGATACCCTGAAGCGTCTGGACGTTAGCCCGCTGGGCTGCGGCGCGCTGGCGGGGACCGCGTATGAAATCGACCGTGAACAGCTGGCCGGCTGGCTGGGCTTTGCTTCTGCAACCCGCAACAGCCTGGACAGCGTTTCCGACCGTGACCACGTGCTGGAGCTGCTTTCCAACGCCTCTATCGGCATGGTGCACCTGTCACGCTTCGCCGAAGATCTGATCTTCTTTAATACCGGGGAAGCCGGTTTTGTTGAGCTGTCCGATCGCGTGACCTCAGGCTCTTCTCTGATGCCGCAGAAGAAAAACCCGGACGCGCTGGAGCTGATCCGCGGTAAATGCGGACGCGTGCAGGGTGCGCTGACCGGCATGATGATGACCCTTAAAGGGCTGCCGCTGGCCTATAACAAAGACATGCAGGAAGACAAAGAAGGCGTGTTCGATGCGCTGGATACCTGGATGGACTGTCTGCACATGGCGGCGCTGGTGCTGGACGGCATTCAGGTGAAACGCCCGCGCTGCCAGGAAGCCGCGCAGCAGGGTTATGCTAACGCGACTGAACTGGCGGATTATCTGGTTGCCAAGGGCGTCCCGTTCCGTGAAGCACACCATATTGTGGGTGAAGCCGTCGTCGAAGCCATTGCACAGGGTAAACCGCTGGAAGATCTGGCGCTGGCTGATTTGCAAAAATTCAGCGCGGTGATTGGCGAAGATGTCTATCCGATTCTGTCGCTGCAATCCTGCCTCGATAAGCGTGCGGCGAAAGGCGGCGTATCACCGAAACAGGTGGCGCAGGCGATTAGCGACGCAAAGGCTCGCCTTGCGTAGCCATGTTTTGTAGGCCTGATAAGCGTAGCGCCATCAGGCACTAATATCAGTAGCCCGGCCAAGCGTAAGCAACGCCGGGTTTTTTATGCGTAAAAAAAGCGGGCCACGGGGCCCGCAAACGTTCATGTTGGCTTTATTTAGTCGAGTTTTGAGAGAAACTCAGAAATCGGCGCGATGACTTCAAGGGTTAAACAAGGACCGCGCGGTTTCTGTGGTTTATTATTAAACAGAATCCTTGATAGGGATAATCATTAATTGCTATTCTATCTATCGCCATGAACTATCGTGGCGATGGAGGATGAATAATGAATATTCGCGATCTTGAATACCTGGTGGCGTTAGCTGAACACCGGCATTTCCGCCGGGCGGCAGATTCCTGCCACGTCAGCCAGCCAACTCTGAGCGGGCAGATTCGAAAACTGGAAGATGAACTGGGCGTGATGCTGCTGGAGCGTACCAGCCGCAAGGTGCTGTTTACCCAGGCCGGACTGCTGCTGGTGGACCAGGCGCGTACGGTGTTACGCGAGGTCAAAGTGCTGAAGGAGATGGCTAGCCAACAGGGGGAGACGATGTCCGGCCCGCTGCATATCGGCCTGATCCCGACCGTTGGCCCGTACCTGCTGCCCCACATAATCCCGATGCTGCACCAGACGTTCCCGAAGCTCGAAATGTATCTGCATGAAGCGCAAACCCATCAGCTGCTGGCGCAGCTCGATAGCGGTAAGCTGGATTGCGCCATTCTGGCGCTGGTCAAAGAGAGCGAAGCCTTTATTGAGGTGCCGCTGTTTGATGAGCCGATGCTGCTGGCGATCTATGAAGATCACCCGTGGGCCGAGCGCGATCGCGTGCCGATGTCGGATCTGGCCGGTGAGAAACTGCTGATGCTGGAAGATGGCCACTGCCTGCGCGATCAGGCCATGGGCTTCTGTTTTGAAGCCGGTGCGGATGAAGATACTCACTTCCGCGCGACCAGTCTGGAAACCCTGCGCAATATGGTGGCGGCAGGCAGCGGGATTACCCTACTGCCGGCGTTGGCCGTGCCGCCGGAGCGGAAACGCGATGGTGTGGTCTACCTGCCGTGCATTAAGCCGGAACCGCGCCGCACCGTGGGGCTGGTGTATCGACCGGGTTCGCCGCTGCGCAGCCGCTATGAGCAGCTGGCAGAGGCCGTCCGTGAGACGATGGACGGCCATTTCGAAAAGACGTTAAAAAAGGCGATTTAAGCCGTTTAGCGCAGCGACCCGATAGGCTTCTGCCATGGTCGGGTAGTTAAAGGTGGTGTTAACGAAGTACTCAATGGTGTTACCGCCACCTTTCTGCTCCATAATCGCCTGGCCGATGTGAATAATTTCGGCCGCGCGTTCCCCAAAGCAATGAATGCCGAGGATTTCTTTCGTCTCCCGATGGAACAGGATCTTCAGGCTTCCTACGCTCATGCCCACGATTTGCGCTCGCGCCAGATGTTTAAACTGGGCGCGGCCCACTTCATACGGCACCTTCATCGCGGTCAGCTGCTGTTCGGTTTTGCCGACGGAGCTGATTTCAGGAATGGTATAGATCCCGGTCGGGATATCTTCAATCAGGTGAGCGGTCGCTTCGCCTTTCATCAGCGCCTGTGCAGCAATACGTCCCTGATCGTAGGCGGCGGAGGCCAGGCTTGGATAGCCGATGACGTCGCCGACGGCGTAAACGTGCGGCAGCGCGGTCTGGTACAGGCTATTGACCTTCAACTGACCGCGGCCATCGGCCTGCAGGCCGATGTTTTCCAGCGACAGCGAGTCGGTGTTGCCGGTACGGCCGTTGGCGAACAGCAGACAGTCGGCTTTTAGCTTTTTGCCGGACTTCAGGTGCATAATCACGCCGTCGTCCACGCCTTCAATTTTCTCGTACTCTTCGTTGTGGCGAATGACCACACCGCTATTCCAGAAGTGGTAAGACAACGAGTCTGACATCTCCTGGTCGAGAAACGCCAGCAGGCGGTCGCGGGTGTTGATCAGGTCAACCTTCACGTCCATACCGCGGAAGATAGACGCGTATTCGCAGCCGATAACCCCGGCGCCATAAATAATGACGTGGCGAGGTTCATGGTGCAAGCTCAGGATAGAGTCGCTGTCATAAATGCGCGGGTGAGTGAAATCGACATCGGCCGGACGATACGGGCGCGAGCCGCAGGCGATCACGAACTTGTCAGCGGTTAATGTTTCAACCGACCCATCCGGGCATTCCAGCGCGATGGTATGTTCGTCGACGAAACGGGCGTCGCCCTGCAGCATTTCGCAGTGATTGCGCTCATAAAAACCCTGACGCATACGAGTCTGCTGATTGATTACGCTATCGGCATGATTCAGGATGTCGGCAAAGGAAGAGCGGAGAAGTCGGCTGTGGTCGCTGTAGAGAGGGTTCTGGTTGAATTCGATAATACGGCTGACGGCGTGGCGAAGGGCTTTGGAAGGAATGGTACCCCAGTGGGTACAGCCGCCGCCGACATTATGATAACGCTCAATAACGGCGACACGGGCTCCCTGCTTCACCAGACCCATAGCAGCACCTTCGCCGCCGGGGCCGGAACCAATTACTATTGCATCATAATCGTAGGAATGTGGCATGGTAAGGCTTACCTGTTCTTATACATAAAAGCAACAGAATCATAACATCATCGAAGTAATAACCCAATTATCGTTGGGCTTTTTTCATACGAAATAGCATAAATAGCATGTAAACAATCATTAACAAAGCTGCGTAAGTCGATTCGTTTTAATCTCTGGTATAGTGCCAGCAGGTCATGTGGAAGGATTCAGTCATCGTGATGGGTGTTAGAGCGCAACAAAAAGAAAAAACCCGGCGGTCGCTGGTAGAAGCGGCATTCAGTCAACTTAGTGCCGAACGTAGTTTTGCCAGCCTGAGCCTGCGCGAAGTCGCGCGTGAGGCAGGAATTGCGCCAACCTCTTTTTATCGCCACTTCCGCGATGTGGATGAGCTGGGGCTGACGATGGTCGATGAAAGCGGCCTGATGCTGCGTCAGCTGATGCGTCAGGCGCGCCAGCGGATTGCCAAAGGCGGTAGCGTTATTCGTACCTCCGTTTCGACTTTTATGGAATTTATCGGCAATAATCCAAACGCCTTCCGCCTGCTTCTGCGCGAACGTTCAGGAACGTCCGCTGCATTTCGCGCGGCGGTAGCGCGTGAAATTCAGCATTTCATTGCGGAACTTGCTGACTATCTGGAAATCGAAAACCATATGCCGCGTGCCTTCACGGAAGCGCAGGCCGAGGCGATGGTAACCATTGTATTTAGCGCAGGGGCCGAGGCGCTGGACGTGAGCCCTGAACAGCGCCGGCAGTTGGAAGAACGGCTGGTGCTGCAATTACGGATGATCTCAAAAGGCGCGTACTACTGGTATCGCCGTGAACAAGAGAAGACGACACATCAGTCCGAATAAGGTGGTAAACGAGCAATGAAACTGTCAGGTCAAGAAAAGGGTACGCTGCTGCTGGCGCTGTTGGCTGGCTTATCGATTAACGGCACGTTTGCAGCCCTGTTTAGCTCCATCGTACCTTTCTCCGTTTTTCCCATTATCTCGCTGGTGCTGACGGTTTACTGTCTGCATCAACGCTATCAGAACCGTACGATGCCGGTGGGGTTGCCAGGCCTTGCTGCTGCCTGCTTCATTCTGGGCGTGCTGCTGTATAGCACCGTGGTGCGTGCCGAGTATCCGGACATCGGGTCTAACTTCTTCCCGGCGGTACTGTCGGTAGCGATGGTCTTCTGGATCGGTTACCGGATGCGTAACCGCAAACACGAGTCCTAATCAGTAGGCCGGATAAGCGCAGCGTCATCAGGCGCTGACGGAGCAGATTGCCGGATGGCGGCTTCGCTTATCCGGCCTACGTTAAGTCTTACTTCTTCGTGAGCAGTACGCCGCATTCCATATGGTGGGTGTATGGGAACTGGTCGAACAGCGCCAGGCGGCTAACGTTATGCGTCTGGCTCAAGGTTTCCAGGTTCTGGCATAGCGTCTGCGGGTTACAGGAGATGTACAGAATATTCGGGTACCCCTGCACCATTTTCTCGGTTTCACTATCCAGCCCGCTGCGCGGTGGGTCGACGAAAATCGTTTCGCACTGATAGCTTTTCAGATCGATGCCCTGCAGGCGGTTAAACTCACGCACGCCGTTCATCGCCTGCGTAAACTCCTCTGCCGCCATGCGGATAATCTGCACGTTGTCGATCTGGTTGGCGGCGATATTGTACTGCGCGGCCGCAACCGACGGCTTGGCGATTTCAGTGGCCAGCACGCGGTTGAAGTTGCGCGCCAGCGCCAGCGAGAAGTTACCGTTACCGCAGTACAGTTCCAGCAGGTCGCCGCGTGAATTTTGCGTGGCGTTGAGTGCCCACTCCAGCATGTGAATGTTCATCGCAGCATTCGGCTGCGTGAAGCTATTCTCCACCTGACGGTAGATCATTTCTTTGCCTGCCACCGGCAGGCGTTCATCGATATAGTCCTGATCCAGTTCGATTTTTGTTTTCGTCGCGCGGCCAATCAGATGCATGTTAAGCCCTTTGGCCCGCAGCGCGTCACGTAGCGCTTCAGCCTCTTCACGCCACTCGTCATCCAGCTTTTTATGGTACAGCAGCGAGACTACCGCCTGATGGCTTAGGGTGGTGAGGTAGTCAATCTGGAACAGCTTATGGCGAAGCGCGTGGTTGCCGCGCACGCCCTCGAGCATGGCGGTCATCAGCGTGTTAATCAGCTCGCTGGCCGCCGGGAACGTGTCGACGCGAATACGGCTTTTGCTCTGCTGGTCGAACATGATGTGATACAGGTCATCACCATCGTGCCAGATGCGGAATTCGGCGCGCATGCGGTAGTGGCTGACCGGCGAGCGGAACACCTCCGGCGCGGGCGCGCTAAACGGCGCCATCATCGTTTGCAGGCGAGTGACTTTCTCGGCGAGCTGAGCGTCGTACTGTTCGGTAGGGAGGTGTTCGGGGGTCATGATGCATCCTGAATAATAAAAGTACGCGGGGATTGTAGGGCCTGCTCAGGGGATGTCCAGTACCGAGACAGGTGAAAATCATAAATAGCAGTCTGGACATCTATATGTAACTAAATGTAGCATCCCCGTACCGGTCCTGTGAGTTAAAAGGGAATCCAGTGTGAATCTGGGGCTGACGCGCAGCGGTAAGGAAGGTGGGAAACGAATGCACCCGATGCAGACACTGCGGCTTGCCGTGGGAAGTCCTCGTTTTCCGATGTCGCCTCCAAGCCCGAAGACCTGCCGGATGACGTCGCATGGGGTTTTATCGTCGCGAACAACGTATAAAGCCTGCGGCATCCTTTTTATGTTTCGGATGCTTTAAAAATGATTAAAAAAGCTTCGCTGCTGACGGCGTTATCCGTCACGGCATTTTCTGGCTGGGCGCAAGACAGCAATTCAGACACGCTGGTGGTGACCGCCAACCGCTTCCAACAACCTGTTAATACCGTTCTGGCTCCTACGGATATTGTTACGCGTGATGATATTCAGCGCTGGCAATCTAAAGATCTGAACGACGTTATGCGCCGCCTGCCGGGCGTTGATATCGCTCAGAATGGCGGTATCGGGCAGAGCGCTTCTCTTTATGTCCGCGGTACCGAAGGACGCCACGTGCTGGTGCTGATTGACGGCGTGCCTATGGCGCGTGCGGGCATTTCCAATGGCATTGATATTGGGCAGATTCCGGTATCGCTGGTGCAGCGCATTGAGTATATCCGTGGGCCGCGTTCAGCGGTGTACGGGTCTGGCGCGATCGGCGGTGTCGTCAACATTATTACCTTGACCGACGATGAGCACGCTCAGATTAATGCCGGTGCGGGTACTAACGGCTATCAGACTTATGATGGCGCGGTGAACAAACGCTTTGGCGACACGCTGGTGACGGCGGCTGGGGCTTACCAGACGACTCACGGCTTCAACGTTCAGCCGGATTCCCCTTACAGCGGTGATAGCGACCGTGACGGCTATCGCAATAAACTGTTCTGGGGCGGCGTACAGCATAAGTTCGACGATAACTTCTCCGGCTTTTTCCGTGGCTATGGCTATACCGCTAACAGCGATTACGATCAGGGTTCTTATGGGTATGCGGGCGGTAACGACGAGGCGCAGAACTATACGCAGTCCTGGGATACGGGCCTGCGCTACAGCTCGGGTATTTACTCTTCCCAGTTGATTGCGAACTACCAACACCTGAAAAATTACAACTACAGCAACGATCTCGGCCGCTATGCCGGGGATGCGACGCTGGACAATATGGAACAGCGTTATATCCAGTGGGGGAATAACGTTGAAGTTGGGCACGGGGCGATTAGCGGCGGCGTCGACTGGAAACAGGAAAAACTGACGTCCAGCAGCACCACGTTATCGGATGTCTATAAGCGCGATACGACCGGGCTATACCTGACCGGGCAGCAGCAGCTTGGCGACGTCACCTTAGAAGCTTCCGGACGTGAAGATCATGATGAGCAGTTCGGCTGGCACGGCACCTGGCAAACGGCCGCAGGCTGGCAGTTTGTCGATGGCTATCGGGCCACGCTCTCTTATGGTACTGGCTTCCTGGCACCTTCTCTGGGGCAACAGTTTGGGGCGACGCGCTTTGCTTCATCCTATGGGCCGGGCATTGCCGCTAACCCTGACCTGAAACCGGAAGAGTCTAAGCAATGGGAAGCGGGTCTTGAAGGGTTAACCGGTCCGCTGGACTGGCGTCTGTCGGCTTATCATTACGAAATCCAGAACCTGATTGACTACAAAAACAATCAGTACATCAACGTGAAGTCGGCCACCATTAAGGGGCTTGAATGGACGGGGAATATCGCCACCGGTCCAGTGGAGCATCATCTGACGCTGCAATTCGTCGATCCACGTGATGACCAAACTGACAAGGTGCTTTATCGCCGCGCTAAGCAGCAGGTGAAGTATGAGCTGACTGGACAGGTTTACGATCTTGGCTGGAATGTCATGTATCAGTACCTGGGTGAGCGCTACGATAATGATTATGACAATAATCGTGATGTAAAAATGGGCGGCGTGAGCTTATGGGACATCGGATTATCGTATCCGGTCACCTCACACCTGACAGTTCGTGGTAAAATAGCCAACCTGTTCGATAAAGATTACGAGACAGTTTATGGCTACCAAACTGCAGGACGGGAATACACCTTGTCTGGCAGCTACACCTTCTGAACCACGTCCCACCGTGCTGGTATTTGATTCCGGCGTAGGTGGGCTGTCGGTCTACGATGAGATCCGGCATCTCTTGCCGGATCTTCATTACATCTATGCGTTCGATAACGTCGCTTTCCCGTATGGCGAGAAGAGTGAAGAGTTTATCGTTGAGCGCGTTGTTGAAATCGTCACTGCGGTACAGCAGCGTTATCCATTAGCGCTGGCCGTCATCGCCTGTAACACGGCGAGCACGGTATCGCTGCCCGCGCTGCGTGAGCGCTTCGGCTTCCCCGTTGTGGGCGTAGTCCCGGCCATTAAACCGGCGGCGCGTCTTTCGGCGAACCGTATCGTCGGGCTGCTGGCAACGCGAGGGACGGTGAAGCGTCCTTATACGCATGAGCTGATCGCCCGCTTTGCTAACGAATGCCGTATAGAGATGCTCGGTTCTGCAGAGCTGGTGGAGCTGGCTGAAGCGAAGCTGCACGGCGAACCGGTGCCACTCGACGAGTTGAAGCGCATTCTTCGCCCATGGCTTCGTATGCCGGAGCCGCCGGATACCGTCGTGCTCGGCTGCACCCACTTCCCGCTATTACAAGAGGAACTGCTGCAGGTGTTGCCGGAGGGTACCCGACTGGTGGATTCCGGTGCGGCGATTGCGCGTCGAACGGCTTGGTTGCTTGAGCATGAGGCACCGGATGCGAAATCCAGTGAACCGAATCTGGCCTACTGCATGGCGCTCACGGCGGAAACTGAGCAACTTTTACCCGTTTTACGCCGTTATGGCTTTGAAACGCTCGAAAAACTGCCTGTTTCATCCTGATTTGTTCAAAAAAGAGACGCTTGAAAAGTTTTTTTAAAACAGGGCTTGTCAACGTCTCAGAACTCCCTATAATGCGCCTCCACTGACACGGAACAACGGATTATAAGCCGCCGGGTCAGCGAGGTTCTCTTGAGAATCTCAACAGAGAAAAGCGAAATTAAATGCTTGACTCTGAAGCGGGAAAGCGTAATATGCACATCCCGCGCCGCTGAGAAAAGCGAAGCGGCACTGCTCTTTAACAATTTATCAGACAATCTGTGTGGGCACTCGAAGATACGGATTCTTAACGTCGCAAGACGAAAAATGAATACCAAGTCTCTGAGTGAACACGTAATTCATTACGAAGTTTAATTCACGAGCATCAAACTTAAATTGAAGAGTTTGATCATGGCTCAGATTGAACGCTGGCGGCAGGCCTAACACATGCAAGTCGAACGGTAGCACAGAGAGCTTGCTCTTGGGTGACGAGTGGCGGACGGGTGAGTAATGTCTGGGAAACTGCCCGATGGAGGGGGATAACTACTGGAAACGGTAGCTAATACCGCATAACGTCGCAAGACCAAAGTGGGGGACCTTCGGGCCTCACACCATCGGATGTGCCCAGATGGGATTAGCTAGTAGGTGGGGTAACGGCTCACCTAGGCGACGATCCCTAGCTGGTCTGAGAGGATGACCAGCCACACTGGAACTGAGACACGGTTCAGACTCCTACGGGAGGCAGCAGTGGGGAATATTGCACAATGGGCGCAAGCCTGATGCAGCCATGCCGCGTGTATGAAGAAGGCCTTCGGGTTGTAAAGTACTTTCAGCGAGGAGGAAGGCATTAAGGTTAATAACCTTAGTGATTGACGTTACTCGCAGAAGAAGCACCGGCTAACTCCGTGCCAGCAGCCGCGGTAATACGGAGGGTGCAAGCGTTAATCGGAATTACTGGGCGTAAAGCGCACGCAGGCGGTTTGTTAAGTCAGATGTGAAATCCCCGGGCTCAACCTGGGAACTGCATTTGAAACTGGCAAGCTTGAGTCTCGTAGAGGGGGGTAGAATTCCAGGTGTAGCGGTGAAATGCGTAGAGATCTGGAGGAATACCGGTGGCGAAGGCGGCCCCCTGGACGAAGACTGACGCTCAGGTGCGAAAGCGTGGGGAGCAAACAGGATTAGATACCCTGGTAGTCCACGCCGTAAACGATGTCTATTTGGAGGTTGTTCCCTTGAGGAGTGGCTTCCGGAGCTAACGCGTTAAATAGACCGCCTGGGGAGTACGGCCGCAAGGTTAAAACTCAAATGAATTGACGGGGGCCCGCACAAGCGGTGGAGCATGTGGTTTAATTCGATGCAACGCGAAGAACCTTACCTACTCTTGACATCCAGAGAACTTAGCAGAGATGCTTTGGTGCCTTCGGGAACTCTGAGACAGGTGCTGCATGGCTGTCGTCAGCTCGTGTTGTGAAATGTTGGGTTAAGTCCCGCAACGAGCGCAACCCTTATCCTTTGTTGCCAGCGGTCCGGCCGGGAACTCAAAGGAGACTGCCAGTGATAAACTGGAGGAAGGTGGGGATGACGTCAAGTCATCATGGCCCTTACGAGTAGGGCTACACACGTGCTACAATGGCATATACAAAGAGAAGCGACCTCGCGAGAGCAAGCGGACCTCATAAAGTATGTCGTAGTCCGGATTGGAGTCTGCAACTCGACTCCATGAAGTCGGAATCGCTAGTAATCGTAGATCAGAATGCTACGGTGAATACGTTCCCGGGCCTTGTACACACCGCCCGTCACACCATGGGAGTGGGTTGCAAAAGAAGTAGGTAGCTTAACCTTCGGGAGGGCGCTTACCACTTTGTGATTCATGACTGGGGTGAAGTCGTAACAAGGTAACCGTAGGGGAACCTGCGGTTGGATCACCTCCTTACCTTAAAGAAACGTTCTTTGAAGTGCTCACACAGATTGTCTGATGAAAAATAGCAGTAAAGAATCTCTGCAGGCTTGTAGCTCAGGTGGTTAGAGCGCACCCCTGATAAGGGTGAGGTCGGTGGTTCAAGTCCACTCAGGCCTACCAAATTCGTCCCGCGAATTTGAGGGAGATTCATAAACGATGGGGCTATAGCTCAGCTGGGAGAGCGCCTGCTTTGCACGCAGGAGGTCTGCGGTTCGATCCCGCATAGCTCCACCATCTTTACTGCAACAATACAAGAAAACTTCAGAGTGTACCTGAAAAGGTTCACTGCGAAGTTTTGCTCTTTAAAAATCTGGATCAAGCTGAAAATTGAAACGACACACTGTGTCTGTTCTCCGTAATAAGAACAGATAAGCGGTGTGTTCGAGTCTCTCAAATTTTCGCAACACGGTGGTGTTTTACGAAACATCTTCGGGTTGTGAGGTTAAGCGACTAAGCGTACACGGTGGATGCCCTGGCAGTCAGAGGCGATGAAGGACGTGCTAATCTGCGATAAGCGTCGGTAAGGTGATATGAACCGTTATAACCGGCGATTTCCGAATGGGGAAACCCAGTGTGATTCGTCACACTATCATTACGTGAATACATAGCGTAATGAAGCGAACCGGGGGAACTGAAACATCTAAGTACCCGAGGAAAAGAAATCAACCGAGATTCCCCCAGTAGCGGCGAGCGAACGGGGAACAGCCCAGAGTCTGAATCAGCTTGTGTGTTAGTGGAACGGTCTGGAAAGTCCGACGGTACAGGGTGATAGTCCCGTACACCAAAATGCACAGGTTGTGAACTCGAAGAGTAGGGCGGGACACGTGGTATCCTGTCTGAATATGGGGGGACCATCCTCCAAGGCTAAATACTCCTGACTGACCGATAGTGAACCAGTACCGTGAGGGAAAGGCGAAAAGAACCCCGGCGAGGGGAGTGAAAAAGAACCTGAAACCGTGTACGTACAAGCAGTGGGAGCCTCTTTATGGGGTGACTGCGTACCTTTTGTATAATGGGTCAGCGACTTATATTCTGTAGCAAGGTTAACCGAATAGGGGAGCCGAAGGGAAACCGAGTCTTAACTGGGCGTTAAGTTGCAGGGTATAGACCCGAAACCCGGTGATCTAGCCATGGGCAGGTTGAAGGTTGGGTAACACTAACTGGAGGACCGAACCGACTAATGTTGAAAAATTAGCGGATGACTTGTGGCTGGGGGTGAAAGGCCAATCAAACCGGGAGATAGCTGGTTCTCCCCGAAAGCTATTTAGGTAGCGCCTCGTGAACTCATCTTCGGGGGTAGAGCACTGTTTCGGCTAGGGGGTCATCCCGACTTACCAACCCGATGCAAACTGCGAATACCGAAGAATGTTATCACGGGAGACACACGGCGGGTGCTAACGTCCGTCGTGAAGAGGGAAACAACCCAGACCGCCAGCTAAGGTCCCAAAGTCACAGTTAAGTGGGAAACGATGTGGGAAGGCTCAGACAGCCAGGATGTTGGCTTAGAAGCAGCCATCATTTAAAGAAAGCGTAATAGCTCACTGGTCGAGTCGGCCTGCGCGGAAGATGTAACGGGGCTAAACTGTGCACCGAAGCTGCGGCAGCGACACTCTGTGTTGTTGGGTAGGGGAGCGTTCTGTAAGCCGTTGAAGGTGTCCTGTGAGGGGTGCTGGAGGTATCAGAAGTGCGAATGCTGACATAAGTAACGATAATGCGGGTGAAAAACCCGCACGCCGGAAGACCAAGGGTTCCTGTCCAACGTTAATCGGGGCAGGGTGAGTCGACCCCTAAGGCGAGGCCGAAAGGCGTAGTCGATGGGAAACAGGTTAATATTCCTGTACTTGGTGTTACTGCGAAGGGGGGACGGAGAAGGCTATGTTAGCCGGGCGACGGTTGTCCCGGTTTAAGCATGTAGGCGGGAAGTTTAGGTAAATCCGGACTTCTTTTAACGCTGAGGTGTGATGACGAGGTACTACGGTACTGAAGTAACAAATGCCCTGCTTCCAGGAAAAGCCTCTAAGCATCAGGTAACATCAAATCGTACCCCAAACCGACACAGGTGGTCAGGTAGAGAATACCAAGGCGCTTGAGAGAACTCGGGTGAAGGAACTAGGCAAAATGGTGCCGTAACTTCGGGAGAAGGCACGCTGATATGTAGGTGAAGTGGTTTACCCATGGAGCTGAAATCAGTCGAAGATACCAGCTGGCTGCAACTGTTTATTAAAAACACAGCACTGTGCAAACACGAAAGTGGACGTATACGGTGTGACGCCTGCCCGGTGCCGGAAGGTTAATTGATGGGGTTAGCGGCAACGCGAAGCTCTTGATCGAAGCCCCGGTAAACGGCGGCCGTAACTATAACGGTCCTAAGGTAGCGAAATTCCTTGTCGGGTAAGTTCCGACCTGCACGAATGGCGTAATGATGGCCAGGCTGTCTCCACCCGAGACTCAGTGAAATTGAACTCGCTGTGAAGATGCAGTGTACCCGCGGCAAGACGGAAAGACCCCGTGAACCTTTACTATAGCTTGACACTGAACACTGGTCCTTGATGTGTAGGATAGGTGGGAGGCTTTGAAGCGCGGACGCCAGTTCGTGTGGAGCCAACCTTGAAATACCACCCTTTAATGGCTGGTGTTCTAACGTAGACCCGTAATCCGGGTTGCGGACAGTGTCTGGTGGGTAGTTTGACTGGGGCGGTCTCCTCCTAAAGAGTAACGGAGGAGCACGAAGGTTAGCTAATCCTGGTCGGACATCAGGAGGTTAGTGCAAAGGCATAAGCTAGCTTGACTGCGAGAGTGACGGCTCGAGCAGGTGCGAAAGCAGGTCTTAGTGATCCGGTGGTTCTGAATGGAAGGGCCATCGCTCAACGGATAAAAGGTACTCCGGGGATAACAGGCTGATACCGCCCAAGAGTTCATATCGACGGCGGTGTTTGGCACCTCGATGTCGGCTCATCACATCCTGGGGCTGAAGTAGGTCCCAAGGGTATGGCTGTTCGCCATTTAAAGTGGTACGCGAGCTGGGTTTAGAACGTCGTGAGACAGTTCGGTCCCTATCTGCCGTGGGCGCTGGAGAATTGAGGGGGGCTGCTCCTAGTACGAGAGGACCGGAGTGGACGCATCACTGGTGTTCGGGTTGTCATGCCAATGGCATTGCCCGGTAGCTAAATGCGGAAGAGATAAGTGCTGAAAGCATCTAAGCACGAAACTTGCCCCGAGATGAGTTCTCCCTGACCCTTTAAGGGTCCTGAAGGAACGTTAAAGACGATGACGTTGATAGGCTGGGTGTGTAAGTGTAGCGATACATTGAGCTAACCAGTACTAATGAACCGTGAGGCTTAACCTTACAACGCCGAAGATGTTTTGGCGAAATTGAGACGATTTTCAGCATTGATTACAGATTAGATTAACCGGCGAAAAGCGGGTTAATAACAGAATTTGCCTGGCGGCCGTAGCGCGGTGGTCCCACCTGACCCCATGCCGAACTCAGAAGTGAAACGCCGTAGCGCCGATGGTAGTGTGGGGTCTCCCCATGCGAGAGTAGGGAACTGCCAGGCATCAAATTGCAGTAAACCGGGATGAATAATCCGGGTAGTGACAAAGAAATTCGGTGGAGCGGTAGTTCAGTCGGTTAGAATACCTGCCTGTCACGCAGGGGGTCGCGGGTTCGAGTCCCGTCCGTTCCGCCACTTATTCAACGTTAAGCCTGCTAAATTAGCAGGCTTAATGATAAGAAAATTTAGGGGCGTAGCTCAGTTGGTAGAGCACCGGTCTCCAAAACCGGGTGTCGCGAGTTCGAGTCTCTCCGCCCCTGCCATATATAATCCTTTGCTTAGGCAAAGGATTTTTTTTGCCAAAAATTTACCTTCCTGACGGGCCCATCGTTCTCCTCCGGGCCACCTATTCAGTCTTTACTTAAAATACATTGGTTTTCAATATGTCGCGAATTTGCGCCTGTTTGTCGCTATTTTGCAGCCATATCGCATATAAAGGTCGTAGAATGGCCGTACCATCGGTAACGGGATAGAGATCGTTCTGCTCCTGTGCCCACGACACGGGCAACCAGGTGCAACCTTTTAACGGTAATAGCTGGAGTCGGGCCAGGCTTGCCGAACTGGTGGTCAGCAGCGGGATATCGTCACTGCTAATTAGCCCTGCTTCGTGCTGCTGGAAATCTGCGCCCCACTCCAGACGCAGGTAGTTCAGATCTGCCCTGGTTGTCTCCGGCGTTGCACAGTACAGCTCAAGTGCAAAATGTCCCAGCAGCTGGCTGCTGAATTCATCCATTTTTGGCGCTTCGGTGGTCAGTAACAGATCGAGCTGGCGCTCGTGTAGCTGTTTAACCAGCGACTGGCGTTGGGCGATCCGCGCTTCAAACTGTAGCGTACCGTCGGCCTGATAAAGCCGGGATAGCCAGGCGTTAAGCATACACTCCCATAGCGAAGCGCTAGCACCAATGGAAAACTCATTGTGCCGCGAGGTGTTAGCCACCTCCTTACGCGCGGCCTGCCACGTGCTCATCAGCGTTTCTGCGTAGGGAAGGAGTTTTTCTCCCGCCGCGGTCAAACGAATATTATTGCGATGGCGGGTAAACAGATTGACCCCAAGCTGATTTTCTAACTGACGGATTCGAAAGCTCACCGCAGATTGTGTCAGATAGAGCGCTTCTGCGGCTCGCCCGAAGTGGCGAGTTCTGCTCACTTCGAGGAAAGTTTTCAGCAATTCGGTATCCACAGCTTTCTCCGCAAAATTTTTTGTCGTAATGATTTAAATCTTTTGTTTTACACTCTGTCAAGCGTATCTAATACTCCGCGCCATAAATAGCTCGGCCAAAGAATTAGGAGCGTGTAGGATGGCGGAAAGCTTTACGACGACTAATCGTTTTTTCGATAATAAAAATTATCCGCGCGGGTTCTCTCGTCATGGTGATTTCACCATCAAAGAGGCGCAGCTGCTTGAGCGTTATGGCTTTGCCTTTAACGAACTCGATCTTGGCAAACGCGAGCCGGCAACCGAAGAAGAGCAGCAGTTTGTCTCGGTCTGCCGTGGTGAACGTGAGCCGGCAACGGATGCTGAACGCGTATGGACCAAGTATGTCACGCGCATCAAGCGTCCGAAGCGTTTCCACACCCTGTCCGGCGGTAAGCCGCAGGTGGAAGGCGCTGAAGACTACACTGACAGCGACGATTAATAAAAAAGGGGCCTGGGCCCCTTTTTTATTGTAGTAAAGTTTGAAGATGGGCGAGCATTCTGTCGATGCCGCGATAGCTCAACGCTTCCTGCAAATGATGTCTGGCAATATCCTCTGCCCCCTCCATATCCGCCAGCGTGCGCGAAACCTTTAACAGACGCTGCCAGGCGCGGATCGACAGCCCAAGCTGTGTCAACGTCTGCTCTAGCCACAGAGCGTCCGCTTCTACCAGCGCACAGTATTGCCGGATCTCGCTGCCGCTGAGCTGCGCATTTAGCTTCCCTTGTCGCGCATTCTGACGCTGCTGCGCTGTGATGACCCGCTGTTGTACCGTCAGGCTGCTTTCCCCTACGCGGGCCGATTGGCTCAGTAAGCCCGGCGGCGGTAGTGGAATTTCCAGGGAGAGATCGAACCGGTCGAGAAACGGACCAGACAGCCGATTGAGGTAGCGCAGCGTCTGTTCTGGCGTGCAGCGGTTATGCTGCCCCTCATAGTGACCGGTAGGGCTAGGATTCATCGCAGCAATCAGTTGAAAGCGAGCAGGATAGGTAATTTTGGCCCGCGTACGTGAAATGTGGATTTTGCCAGACTCAATCGGCTCGCGCAGCGCATCCAGCACCCGGCGCTCAAATTCCGGTAGCTCATCGAGGAACAGAATCCCGTTGTGGGCCAGCGAAATCTCTCCCGGGGCGGGAATCGACCCGCCGCCAACCATAGCCGTCAGCGATGCGCTATGGTGAGGTGCACGAAAGGGGCGATGGCGCCATTCACGCTGAATGCGATAGGCATTTTCCAGACTGATAATTGCCGCGCTCTCAAGCGCCTCGCTGTCGCTAAGCGGCGGGAGTAGCCCGCGCAGACGGGTGGCAAGCATGGTTTTACCCGTACCAGGTGGGCCAACGAGCAGCAAATTGTGACCGCCCGACGCGGTGATCTCCAGCGCCCGTTTCCCCTGCTGCTGGCCGATCACATCGCTTAAATCTTCGCAGCTGGCGGGGGCCATCATGCCCTCTGGTGGAGGCTGCCTGAGCGTTTGTTTTCCTTCAAGAAATGCGCAGACTTCAAGAAGGTGGCTGGCAATCAGGCAATCGCTGCCGCCAAGCAGGCCGACCAACGGCGCGTTATCCTCGGCAAGCACAATCTGGCGACCTGAATGTATGGCTTCCATCGCCGCCGATAGCGCCCCAGGAATACCGCGTAGCGCGCCCGTGAGCGCCAGTTCACCCACAAACTCATACTGCCCTAGTTTCTGGCTATTAAGCTGCTCAGAGGCCGCCAGAAGCGCAATAGCGATAGGTAAATCATACCGCCCTCCTTCTTTAGGAAGATCGGCCGGCGCGAGGTTAATGGTGATCTTCTTCGCCGGAAAGGTATAACCGCTGTTGATGATGGCGCTGCGAACCCGGTCGCGCGCCTCTTTGACGGTGGTTTCCGGCAGCCCGACCATGACCAGGCCCGGCAGACCCTGGCTGATATGCACTTCGATAGTAATCAGCGGTGCGCTGACGCCCAGCGCGGCGCGCGTATAGACAACGGATAGCGACATAATTCCTCCCTGAAGATCGCTATTATGTGCGATGCAGTCGTTCCATTAATCTGCTTAATTTGATTATTACGTGGCGTATTCCATAATTTTCACCGACATTCAGCGCATTTCATTAATTTTGGAATCGAGTCCGAATGTTGCTCATATGACGTCAACTTCGCCTCTGCTCAGTCGTTGCGTAGGGAGCAAAAGGTGAAATATTTTCATTTCATAAATTCTCTATATAAAACAAATTGTTTTCATTAAATCCTTAGCGCGGTAAGCAATGCCGTCATAAAAAAAACTTGTGCTTTTTGTGATGTCTGTGGTAACTCTGTAGGTATTCCTTCGAACAAGATGCAAGAACAGACAAAAATGAAAGCCCTTCTACGAGTGATTAGCCTGGTCGTGATTAGCGTGGTGGTGATTATTATCCCACCGTGCGGGGCTGCACTTGGACGAGGAAAGGCTTAGAAATCAAGCCTTAACGAACTAAGACCCCCGCACCGAAAGGTTCGGGGGTTTTTTTATGACCTAAAAACAATAACGGGAGGCAGAACGTGACACGTAGCATAAAATTCTGTTTCTCACGATCTACGGCGGGGAACTAACTATGAATGGCGCACAGTGGGTGGTACATGCGTTGCGAGCGCAGGGTGTTGAAACGGTATTTGGTTATCCTGGTGGAGCCATCATGCCGGTTTACGACGCACTGTATGACGGCGGCGTAGAGCACCTGCTGTGTCGACACGAACAGGGCGCGGCAATGGCGGCCATCGGCTATGCGCGTGCTACCGGTAAAACCGGCGTTTGCATCGCCACTTCCGGCCCGGGCGCAACCAACCTGATCACCGGTCTGGCCGATGCGTTACTCGATTCCGTGCCCGTTGTGGCCATCACCGGTCAGGTCGCCGCACCGTTAATCGGTACGGATGCTTTTCAGGAAGTGGACGTTCTCGGTTTGTCGCTGGCCTGCACCAAACACAGTTTCCTGGTGCAATCCCTGGAAGAGCTGCCGCGCGTAATGGCAGAGGCGTTCCAGGTGGCAAACTCAGGCCGTCCTGGCCCGGTTCTGGTCGACATTCCGAAGGACGTGCAGGTGGCACAGGGCGATCTGGAACCGTTCTTCTCCACCGTAGAAAGCGACGATGCTTTCCCTCACGCCGAAATGGCGCAGGCCCAGCAGATGCTGGCGCAGGCGCATAAACCGATGCTGTATGTCGGCGGCGGCGTGGGAATGGCGCAGGCGGTACCGGCGCTGCGCGAATTTATGGCCGTCACACAAATGCCAGCGACCTGTACCCTGAAGGGATTGGGCGCAGTGCCAGCCGATTACCCGTTCTACCTCGGTATGTTGGGTATGCACGGTACCAAGGCGGCAAACCTGGCGGTGCAGGAATGCGACCTGCTGATCGCCGTTGGTGCCCGCTTTGACGATCGCGTGACCGGCAAGCTGAATACCTTCGCGCCGCACGCCAGGGTTATCCATATGGATATCGACCCGGCGGAAATGAACAAGCTGCGCCAGACGCATGTGGCATTACAGGGCGACCTGAATGCGCTGCTGCCTGCGCTGCAACAGCCGCTGGCTATCGACGCATGGCGCCAGCACAACGCGGCGATGCGCGCCGAGCACGCCTGGCGTTACGACCATCCTGGTGAGGCAATCTATGCGCCGCTGCTGCTCAAGCAGCTGTCGGACCGTAAACCGGCCGATAGCGTGGTGACCACCGACGTTGGGCAGCACCAGATGTGGTCGGCTCAACATATGACCTACACCCGCCCGGAGAATTTCATCACTTCAAGCGGTTTAGGCACCATGGGCTTCGGTCTGCCGGCCGCCGTTGGCGCACAGGTGGCGCGACCTGACGACACGGTTATCTGTATCTCCGGTGACGGCTCCTTCATGATGAACGTGCAAGAGCTGGGCACCGTGAAACGTAAGCAGTTACCGCTGAAGATAGTCTTACTCGACAACCAGCGTTTAGGGATGGTTCGACAATGGCAGCAGCTGTTCTTCCAGGAACGTTACAGTGAAACCACCCTGACCGATAACCCCGATTTCCTCATGCTGGCCAGCGCCTTCGGCATCCCTGGTCAACACATCACCCGTAAAGACCAGGTTGAAGCGGCACTCGACACCATGCTGGCAAGCGAAGGCCCGTACCTGCTTCATGTCTCAATCGACGAACTTGAGAACGTCTGGCCTCTGGTGCCGCCTGGCGCCAGTAACTCACAAATGCTGGAGAAATTATCATGATGCAACATCAGGTCAACGTGCAGGCCCGCTTCAACCCGGAAACCTTAGAACGCGTGTTACGTGTGGTCCGTCATCGCGGTTTTCAGATTTGCTCGATGAATATGGAGGCGGCCAGCGATGCGCAGAATATAAATATCGAATTGACCGTTGCCAGCCCGCGGTCAGTCGACTTACTGTTTAGTCAATTAAATAAACTGGTGGACGTGGCTTCGGTTGCCGTTCAGCAGTGTACAAGCACATCACAACAACAGATTCGCGCCTGAGCGCAATAGGAAGAGAAATGACGACGAAAAAAGCGGATTACATCTGGTTCAACGGTGAGATGGTTCGTTGGGAAGACGCGAAGGTTCACGTGATGTCCCACGCGCTGCACTACGGTACCTCTGTATTCGAAGGCATCCGTTGCTACGACTCCCACAAAGGCCCGGTTGTTTTCCGCCACCGTGAGCACATGCAGCGCCTGCGTGATTCCGCCAAAATCTATCGCTTCCCGGTCTCTCAGAGCGTGGATGAACTGATGGAAGCCTGCCGCGCCGTACTGCGCAAAAATAATCTGACCAGCGCCTATATCCGTCCGCTGGTGTTTGTCGGCGATGTCGGTATGGGCGTTAACCCGCCGGACGGCTACAGCACCGACGTGATCATCGCGGCGTTCCCGTGGGGCGCCTATCTGGGCGCTGAAGCGCTGGATCAAGGGATCGATGCGATGGTTTCTTCCTGGAACCGCGCTGCGCCGAACACCATTCCAACTGCCGCGAAAGCAGGCGGCAACTACCTTTCCTCACTGTTGGTCGGTAGCGAAGCGCGCCGCCACGGCTATCAGGAAGGGATCGCGCTGGATGTGAACGGCTATCTGTCTGAAGGCGCGGGTGAAAACCTGTTTGAAGTGAAAGACGGCATTCTGTTTACGCCACCGTTTACCTCTTCGGCGCTGCCGGGTATTACCCGCGATGCGATCATCAAGCTGGCGAAGGATATCGGAATTGAAGTTCGCGAGCAGGTGCTGTCTCGTGAATCGCTGTACCTGGCGGATGAAGTCTTTATGTCCGGCACCGCCGCTGAAATCACCCCGGTGCGCAGCGTTGACGGTATCCAGGTCGGCGAAGGCCGCTGTGGCCCGGTCACTAAACGTATTCAGCAAGCATTCTTTGGCCTCTTTACCGGTGAAACCGAAGATAAATGGGGCTGGTTGGATCAGGTTAATCAATAAGATAAATAATGGGGCGGCACGCACCGCCTCATTAACGAGACAGAGACTGGGAGTACAAAAGCATGCCTAAATATCGTTCCGCCACTACCACTCACGGCCGCAATATGGCGGGCGCCCGCGCGCTGTGGCGCGCCACCGGGATGACGGATGCCGACTTCGGTAAGCCGATTATCGCCGTCGTGAACTCGTTTACCCAGTTCGTGCCGGGCCACGTTCACCTGCGCGACCTTGGTAAACTGGTTGCCGAGCAGATCGAAGCTGCCGGCGGCGTGGCTAAAGAATTCAATACCATTGCGGTGGATGACGGTATCGCCATGGGCCACGGGGGTATGCTTTATTCACTGCCGTCCCGCGAGCTGATTGCCGACTCCGTTGAGTACATGGTTAACGCCCACTGTGCCGATGCAATGGTCTGCATCTCGAACTGCGACAAAATCACCCCGGGGATGCTGATGGCCTCCCTGCGCCTGAATATTCCGGTGATCTTCGTTTCCGGCGGCCCGATGGAGGCCGGTAAAACCAAATTATCCGACAAAATCATCAAGCTCGACCTGGTCGATGCGATGATTCAGGGCGCGGATCCGAAAGTTTCCGACTCGCAGAGCGAGCAGGTTGAACGTTCCGCCTGCCCAACCTGCGGCTCCTGCTCCGGGATGTTTACCGCCAACTCGATGAACTGCCTGACCGAAGCGCTGGGACTGTCTCAGCCGGGCAACGGTTCGCTGCTGGCCACCCACGCTGACCGTAAAGAACTGTTCCTCACTGCAGGCCAGCGCATCGTTGAGCTGACCAAACGCTACTACGAACAGGATGATGCCTCCGCGCTGCCGCGCAACATCGCATGCAAAGCGGCATTCGAAAATGCCATGACGCTGGATATCGCCATGGGCGGTTCCACCAACACCGTTCTGCACCTGCTGGCAGCGGCGCAGGAAGCCGAAATCGACTTCACCATGAGCGATATCGACAAGCTGTCCCGCAAGGTTCCGCAGCTGTGTAAAGTGGCGCCAAGCACTCAGAAATACCATATGGAAGATGTGCACCGCGCCGGTGGCGTGCTGGGGATCCTCGGCGAACTGGACCGCGCCGGCCTGTTGAACCGTGACGTGAAAAACGTGCTCGGTCTGACCCTGCCGCAGACGCTGGAACAGTACGACATCACCGTTACCCAGAATGAAGCGGTGAAAAAAATGTTCCGTGCTGGCCCGGCGGGCATCCGTACCACCCAGGCGTTCTCGCAGGACTGCCGTTGGGACACGCTGGATGACGATCGCGCCGAAGGCTGCATCCGCTCGCTGGAACATGCCTACAGCAAAGACGGCGGTCTGGCGGTACTCTACGGTAATTTCGCGGAAAACGGCTGCATCGTGAAAACGGCGGGCGTGGATGACAGCATCCTCAAATTCACCGGCCCGGCAAAAGTGTACGAAAGCCAGGACGACGCGGTTGAGGCCATCCTCGGCGGCAAAGTGGTTGAAGGCGACGTTGTTGTCATTCGTTACGAAGGGCCGAAAGGTGGGCCGGGCATGCAGGAAATGCTCTACCCGACCACCTTCTTGAAATCCATGGGTCTCGGCAAAGCCTGTGCGTTGATCACCGACGGGCGTTTCTCCGGCGGCACATCTGGCCTGTCTATCGGCCACGTTTCCCCGGAAGCGGCCAGCGGCGGCAACATCGCGATCATTGAAGATGGCGACATGATTGCTATCGATATCCCGAACCGTGGCATTCAGCTGCAGCTGAGCGATGCGGAAATTGCCGCGCGTCGTGAAGCGCAGGAAGCTCGCGGTGACCAGGCGTGGACGCCGAAAAATCGTGAACGTCAGGTCTCCTTTGCCCTTCGCGCTTATGCCAGCCTGGCAACCAGCGCCGACAAAGGTGCGGTACGCGATAAATCGAAACTGGGGGGTTAATCACCATGGCGGAATCTCAGCCCCTATCCGGCACCCCTGAGGGTGCCGAGTATCTCAGAGCGGTGCTGCGCGCACCGGTCTACGAAGCCGTGCAGGTCACGCCGCTGGAGAAAATGGACAAACTCTCTTCGCGGCTTGATAACGTAATTCTGGTCAAGCGTGAAGACCGTCAGCCTGTGCACAGCTTTAAGCTGCGCGGTGCTTACGCGATGATGGCAGGACTGACGGCGGAACAGAAGGCGCACGGCGTGATTACCGCGTCTGCGGGTAACCATGCGCAGGGCGTAGCGTTTTCTTCCGCTCGTCTGGGCCTGAAGTCGCTGATCGTTATGCCGGTGGCCACTGCCGATATCAAAGTCGATGCCGTGCGCGGTTTCGGCGGTGAGGTGCTGCTGCACGGTGCCAACTTTGATGAAGCCAAAGCGAAAGCGATTGAACTGGCGCAGCAGCAGGGCTTCACCTGGGTGCCGCCTTTCGATCACCCGATGGTGATTGCCGGGCAGGGCACGCTGGCGCTTGAACTGCTGCAGCAGGATGCCCACCTCGATCGCGTGTTTGTCCCGGTGGGCGGCGGCGGGCTGGCGGCGGGCGTTGCGGTGCTGATCAAACAGCTGATGCCGCAGATCAAAGTGATCGCCGTGGAAGCAGAAGATTCGGCCTGCCTGAAGGCGGCGCTGGACGCGGGGCATCCGGTGGATCTGCCGCGCGTGGGTCTGTTTGCGGAAGGCGTGGCGGTGAAGCGTATTGGCGATGAAACCTTCCGCCTGTGTCAGGAATACCTCGACGACATCATTACCGTTGATAGCGATGCTATCTGCGCGGCGATGAAAGACCTCTTCGAAGATGTCCGTGCGGTAGCCGAGCCTTCCGGGGCGCTGGCGCTGGCGGGGATGAAGAAATACATCGCCCAGCACAATATTCGCGGTGAACGTCTGGCGCACGTGTTGTCCGGTGCGAACGTTAACTTCCACGGTCTGCGCTATGTCTCCGAACGTTGCGAGCTGGGGGAACAACGTGAAGCCTTGCTGGCGGTGACCATCCCGGAAGAGAAGGGAAGTTTCCTTAAATTCTGCCAGCTGTTGGGTGGCCGTTCGGTAACGGAGTTTAACTACCGCTTTGCCGATGCCAAAGACGCCTGCATTTTTGTCGGCGTACGCCTGAGCCGTGGTCTGGAAGAGCGCAAGGAAATCCTTAGCTTGCTGCACGATGGTGGCTACAGCGTGGTGGACCTGTCCGACGACGAAATGGCGAAGCTGCACGTGCGGTATATGGTTGGCGGTCGTCCCTCCAAACCACTGAAGGAGAGATTGTTCAGCTTCGAGTTTCCGGAATCGCCGGGGGCACTGCTGAAGTTCCTCTACACGCTGGGCACGCACTGGAATATCTCACTGTTCCACTATCGTAGCCATGGTACCGACTACGGACGCGTGCTGGCCGCCTTTGAGCTGGGCGACAATGAGCCGGACTTTGAAACCCGACTCAATGAACTGGGCTATGAGTGTCACGACGAGACAAATAACCCGGCATTCCGCTTCTTCCTGGCGGGCTAATAGCTGCTTAACAGGAGATAACCTGCCAGGGTTATCTCCTTTTTTCTGCTTTATTTATCGTGACCTGCCGAATTATTTTTCTGTCAACGCATCCTATCCATAAAAATGTGACCTAATTCATAATAAAAAGCTCACCGCGTTGCGCCAGCCTGCGCACATCTTTTGGGAGCAATATTTGTCGCTCGCTGACTACACCTGAATTAACATTGGCTGTAGTTAATTCTTAGTGGTTGGAGAGGATATTCGGATGAGAACGGATATAATTGATGCCCAGAATGAAAGTGCGCAAGGATGTGAATATTTTACGTCTCAGCTCACATTTCTGGATAAACACTATAATAATTCCACAGACTTTTTTTCTTCGATATTTTTGCTGCTGAAAGAGCAAGGCTACGTCCGGGACTCTTTTCTTGACGCCATCATCGCCCGTGAAAAGGCGTACCCTACCGCGCTGCCCACGCTGCCGGTGGCTCTTGCGCTTCCTCATACCGATCCTCAGCACGTTATTCACCCCTTCATCTCCGTAACACGGTTGTCTACGCCTATTGCATGGCAGGAGATGGGCAATGATGACAACACGCTTTATGTTCATTTTATTGTTTTACTAGGTTTTGTTGACCACAGCAGCCACCTGACAGCGCTGCAAAAGCTTATGGACTGCCTTGCGGATGAAGAGGTCGTTCAGGCCCTACGCGAAATAGACGATGTAGAAACCTTTCTCTGTACCCTCACATCAAGACTGCAATTAGATAAGGATTTATAAGATGAAAAAAGTCATTGTTGCATGTGGAAGCGGCGTTGCTACCTCACAAACGGTTGCCAGTAAAGTAACCCGCTTATTGAATGAACGTCAGCAGTCGCATATCAAAGTTGAAGTCATCGACCTGAAATCGCTTGATAGTCATATAAAAGATAGTGCGGCTTATATCGCTATCACCAAAGTTGATAAGCAATATCCTATCCCGGTAATTAACGGAATTGCCTTTCTGACCGGCATGGGGATGGAGCAGGAATTACAAAAGGTCATTGATGCCTGTAAATAAGGTGTAGCTCTTTAATCCGTATGACCTGCTCCCCGTTGATTAGTACACCCCGATGTTAGTAATGTCTTCATAAGCCACATGAGGACATCCCCATGAAGAAGCGTTTTTCCGACGAACAGATCATCAGTATTCTCCGCGAAGCCGAAGCTGGGGTACCCGCCCGTGAACTCTGCCGCAAGCATGCCATTTCCGATGCCACGTTTTACATCTGGCGTAAGAAGTATGGCGGTATGGAGGTGCCTGAAGTTAAGCGCCTGAAGTCGCTTGAGGAAGAGAACGCCAGACTCAAGAAGCTGCTTGCCGAAGCCATGCTGGATAAAGAGGCGCTTCAGGTGGCTCTTGGGCGAAAGTACTGACGACAGACCAGAAGCGGGAAGCCGTGATGTTGATGTGTGATGCGACCGGTCTGTCGCAACGTCGTGCCTGCAGGCTTACAGGTTTATCCCTGTCGACCTGCCGCTATGAGGCTCACCGTCCGGCTGCTGATGCGCATTTATCAGGGCGCATCACTGAGCTGGCACTGGAGCGCAGGCGTTTTGGCTACCGTCGTATTTGGCAGTTGCTGCGCCGTGAAGGGCTTCATGTTAATCATAAGCGCGTGTACCGGCTTTATCACCTCAGTGGCCTGGGCGTAAAACGCAGAAGACGTCGTAAAGGGCTGGCAACAGAACGTCTGCCGCTGCTCCGTCCGGCGGCGCCCAATCTGACCTGGTCGATGGATTTCGTCATGGATGCACTTTCCACCGGTCGCAGGATCAAGTGTCTTACCTGCGTCGATGATTTCACAAAGGAATGCCTGACGGTCACTGTTGCCTTTGGGATTTCAGGCGTTCAGGTCACGCGTATTCTGGACAGCATTGCACTGTTTCGAGGCTATCCGGCGACGATAAGAACTGACCAGGGGCCGGAGTTCACTTGCCGTGCACTGGATCAATGGGCCTTTGAGCATGGTGTTGAGTTGCGCTTAATCCAGCCGGGCAAGCCAACGCAGAACGGATTTATTGAGAGCTTTAACGGACGATTTCGCGATGAATGTTTGAATGAGCACTGGTTCAGCGATATCGTTCATGCCAGGAAAATTATTAATGACTGGCGGCAGGATTATAACGAATGCCGCCCGCACTCCACGCTGAATTATCAGACACCGTCTGAATTTGCAGCGGGCTGGAGAAAGGGTCATTCTGAGAATGAAGATTCCGACGTTACTAACTGAGTGTTGTATCTAATCGTGGGGGCAGGTCACGTATACTCGTCGTCTTTCAAGCCGCGGGGGCGTTGGCTGCGTTCTTTCACCCGAATCACTTACTAAAGTAAGCTCATCGGGATTCTCTCACTTGCCGCCTTCCCGCAACTCGAAAGCCATAGAGTATATAATTATTTTAGTGGAGAAGTGCTATGGACTTTCTTGGTGTAGTCATAAATTATATTCTGAATTTAGGCGCGCCGGTTTTTGTGCCCTTTATTATGTTATTAGCCGGGCTGGTGGTGCGGATGAAATTCCGCGATGCGGCCTCGGCGGCTATCACACTGGGCGTCGCCTTCGTTGGGATGAGCATGCTGATTGGCTTTATGGTCGACGCCATCGGTGTTGCCGCACAGACCATGATGAACCGTACCGGCCTTGAGTTAAGCATCGTCGATGGCGGCTGGACGACGATGGCGAATATCTCCTGGGCCTGGCCTTATGCGTTCGCCATGTTCCCGCTTCAGGTTGGCGTCAACATCGTGATGTTGATGCTGAACAAGACCAATACCTTCAACGCCGACCTCTGGAACGTGTGGGGGAAAATCTTTACCGCGTTTATCGTGGTGAGCGTCACCACCCCATTGTTTGGCCCGGTCTGGAGTCTGGTACTGGCGTTCCTCGTTGCCGCCTTCCAGATCATTATGGAATTGAACGCGGGGGATATTCACCAGCATCGTATCGAGAAACTCACGGGGATCCCGGGAGTGACCTGTACGCACCGTATGGTCTTCTTTGGTGCCATCTATTACCCGTTCGATCTGCTGCTGCGCAAAATACCGGTCTGCAATAAACCAATGGATGCCAGCGCGCTGCGCGCCAAAGTCGGGGTCTTTGCCGAAAACCACATCATTGGTTTTATTCTGGGGATCCTGTTTGGCGTGATTGCGGGCTACAGTGTTGCCAAAACGCTGATGCTGGGCGTACAGGCTTCGACGGCGCTGGTGCTGTTCCCGATGATTTCCAAGCTCTTTATGCAGGCCCTGTCGCCGATCTCTGAGGCCATCAGCGACTATATGAACAAGAAATTCTCCGGGCGTAAGCTGTTCGTGGGTATTGACTGGCCGTTTATGGGCGGTGCGAGCGAAATCTGGTTTGCTATTATCGTCGCCATCCCGTTCACCCTGCTGTGGGCGCTGATTCTGCCGGGAAATAAGATCCTGCCGTTTGCTGGCATCATCAATATTGCGCTGATTGTTCCGGCCTATCTGGTGACACGCGGTAACACGCTGCGCATGGTTATCCTGAGCATTATTGGCGTGCCATTCTTCCTGTTTGTTGGCACGCAGTTCGCACCAATGATTACCGACCTTGGGCTGGCCACTAAAGCTATCACCATCCCGGCAGGGCAGCTGATTTCGAACAGCTCGATTGATGCCCCGGTCTTCACCTATGCCTTCTCCTTCCTGTTCAAATTCCTGGAAGGCAACTTCATCCCGCTGGTGTTCGCGCTGTGGTGGGGCTGCGGCTACTTCTTTTACTCCCGCGAATTGCGTCGTGAAAGCAATCTTGCGCAGCAGGAAGCCGAACAGCAGGCGAAGGTTCAGCAGGCGTAACTCTGGGTTTCATGTTCACGTCTGGCGGCAGGTGCCGCCGCCAGGCTTTTCATTGCAGGAGAGTTAGCATGGCTATGGATAAACGCGTGGTTGCAGTGCTGGATGCCATTGTGAACGATCCCGGTATCACAGGGACGAAGCTTGAAGCGCAGTTTTGCCTGACGCGCAAACAGTTGAGCTATACGTTGAAAAAGGTGAATGACTACCTGGAGTCGAACCACTTCGACCGGATCAACCGCCTGAAAACCGGGAAGCTGAATATCCCACGCCATGTGATTGAGCATTTTCGTCAGAATCAGACCTCGGAAACCGAGCATCGCTACCTCTACTCGGAAGAAGAACGTGGGCAGATGATTATCTTTATGCTGCTGACCCGCAACGAACGGCTGTCATTGTTGCATCTCTCTTCTTCACTTAGCGTTAGCCAGAATACGATTATCAACGATCTGAAAAAAGTGCGTACCGAGGTTATTGAGCACGGGCTGGAGATAAGCTACGACCGAGGCAACGGCTACCATATTCTGGGTGAGGAGCTGGAAAAACGCTATCTGCTGCTGAATTGTTTACGCCGGGTTCTGGAAATTCCGGTTGCCAAAAATATCCTCGCTCAATACAACAACGTTATGAGCGATTATCTGGAAAAGGTCGGCAACGTTTTCAGTGAAATTGAAAAGCGTTTTAAAATTCAGTTTACCGACCGCCAGCTTCAGGAGCTTATTTATTTTATCTGCTTTGTCCTGCATCGTATTGATTCAGGGAAAAGCCTGGTCAATATTCCGATCAGCTACGCTGATATTATTGGCAGCAGAGAATTTACCCTGATGCAGAGCGTTATCAGTAAAATCAATATCAATAGCGAAAATGAACTGGTTTTCCTGACGGCACTGATCCAAAGCTCAAATATTCAAAGTATTGCCGATAAATATTTTCACCTCGATACGCTACTGCTTGAAAGCGTAGTCGCGGTGGTCGACAGCTTTGAAAAAATAAGCTGCGTCACGATCAAAGAGAAAAATGAGCTGATTGAGAAAATCTATCAGCATTGGAAACCGGCCTATTACCGTATTCGCTATCATCTGAGCAACACCAGCAGCGTTTACGATCTGGTGGTGAAAGAGTTCAGCCATCTGCATGAGATGGTTCGCCGCGCGGCGGTGCCGTTTGAGACGGTACTGCACTGCGAAATTCCTGATGAAGAGATGGCGTTTTTAACGGTGCTCTTTGGCGGTTGGTTGACCCGCGAGGGGGTTATCCATCAGATTAAAATCCAGAAAACGGCGGTCGTGGTGTGTGAAAATAGCGCGACCATTTCCACTTATCTCTTCCTGACGTTGCAGGTACTTTTCCCGGAGCTGCACTTTACCGAAGTGATGTCACGACGCGAGTTTGAGCGCTATACCGGGCACTACGATGTGGTTTTCTCGACCACGCACCTGAACACCAGCAAGATGGTGTTTGTGGTGAATCCGTCCATCAGCAGCATTCATAAAAGTGCGTTCCGCAATCATGTGATCGGCGCGCTACAGGGTGTGGACCCGAATATCATTCAGATAGAGCAACTGCTGCTTATCTTCGAACGCTTCGGCAATATTATCGATCATAAAGGGCTACAGCGTGCGCTCGCTAGCTATATCTATGATGAGAACAGCGCCGTGAGTGCGGCAGGCAGCATTGAGCCGCCGACGCCATCGCTGACGGACCTACTGCAGCGCGAGCACGTTCAGTTCGTCACCTCGCTGCCGGACAGCTGGCAGCAGGCTATTACTCAGGCGTCGTCATCGCTGCTGGTGTGTGGCGTGATTGAACCACGCTATCTGCAAATCATGCTCAATAAAATCGCCGATGAACAGCCCTATATCATGCTGGCCGATGGCGTGATTATTGCTCACGCTGGTGTTGATGATGGCGCGCTGGATACGGGTATGGCGTTATTACGCTTACCTTCTAAGATTGATTTTGCGGGTTATATGCAGGCCGATATTATTATTGTTCTGGCGACCAACAACCCACAAAAACATCTTAAGGCATTGGCGCAATTAAATGAATTTCTCGAGTTTTATGACGGCGGCAATGTTATTCGCCGCGCGCAGGATGAATATGCGCTGATAAACAAACTTTTCCATCATCAGTAATTATTAATTAAAAATCGTTGCAGTCAGAAAACGGCAACGTTATTTCCCGGCAATGATTGTCGCGACATCGCTCGCCCCTATAATCGTATACAGGATAAATATTATGTTAGACATTCAGAAAAAACACGTCGTTGAAATGGCCAGAACCGCTCAGCAATGGGGACTGTGTAAACATAAAGCAGGTAATTCCAGCGTACGGGATAAAGAGACGGGATTTATTCTGGTAACCCCAACTACGATCGACAAAATGGATTTAACGCCGCGCGATATTGTGGTGATGGACGTTGAAGCTAATGTCATTGAAAGTGAAGCTGGATTGCGTCCTACCAGCGAATGCCTGATGCATATCGAAATTTATAAGGCGCGTCCTGACGTTTTCGCCATCTCCCACACGCACTCTCTCTATGCCACCTCATTTGCCGTGTTGAATAAACCGATCCCGGCGGTGGTGTACGAATGCGCGATCCTCAACCTGAAAGACGGGGTGATTCCGGTTGCGCCTTATGGCCGCCCAGGTACGCCCGCGCTGTCGAACAGCGTCATCGAACCTATCCAGCGCGCCGACGCCATTCTGATGGAAAAACATGGCGCAATCGGCGTGGATAAAGATCCGTACGAAGCGGTGCTGAAGTCTGCCTATCTGGAAGAGATGGCGCAGATTTACTACCACGCGCTGGTCATTAACGGCGGTAAGGAGCCCGAATCTTTCGCGCCGGAAGAGCTGCAGCGCTGGGCCTACCCGTCACAAATCAAATTTGCCCGCTAATTGAGATGCCCGCCCGTGCGGGCGGGACATTCATGGAGAGAACGCATGAAAAAATTTTTGAATCAGGCGGAGGACTTTATCCCGGAGATGCTGGAAGGCATCTATCTGGCGCACCCCGATGCTTTTCGTTTGGTGAACGATGATCCGCACTGCCTGGTGGCCGCACGCCCGGTACCTGGCAAGGTCGGAATTGTCACCGGCGGTGGCTCGGGGCATCTGCCGCTGTTTCTGGGCTATGTGGGGCAGGGCATGCTGGACGGCTGCGCGATTGGCGATGTGTTTCAGTCGCCCTCGCCGGCGCAAATTTTGGCCGTCACCCAAGCGGTGGACCGCGGGGCTGGCGTGCTCTATCTGTACGGCAACTACAACGGCGATATTTTTAATTTTGATATGGCCGCGGAAATGGCCGATATGGAGTGCGATATTCGCACCGCGACGGTAGTCGCTGCCGATGATTCGGCGGGCGCCGTGCCTGGGGGTGGAGAGGCGGCAACCCGACGTGGCGTCGCGGGTATTTTCTTTGTCTACAAATGCGCGGGGGCGTCGGCGGCCAGAATGGATGATCTGGAAACCGTCCAGCGCATTGCGCAAAAGGCGGGCGAGCGCGTGCGTACGTTGGGCGTGGCGCTGTCGCCGTGCATCGTACCGCGTATCGGCAAGCCGGGGTTTCATATTGGCGATCGCGAAATGGAGATTGGCATGGGCATTCATGGTGAAAGTGGTATTCGCCGTGGCCCACAGCTAAACGCAGAATCGATCGCCGAAGAGATGATGTCCTGGCTGCTGGCGGATTCGCCCTGCCAGCAGGGGGATGAAGTGGCCGTCTTGATCAATGGCCTTGGTGCTACGCCGCTGGAAGAGTTGTATCTGATGTATCGCCACGTGCACCAGATTCTGGCAGAAAGCCACATGCGCGTTTTCCGCGTATGGATTGGCGAGTTTGCTACGGCGATGGAGATGACCGGTATGTCTATCAGTCTGATGCCGGTGGATGAAGAGCTGAAAACACTGCTCAATGCCGGGGCCGATACGCCGATGTTTCGGCAGTTTTCGGCTTAAGGAGGCGTGATGACCATAGATACGCAGAGTCTGCGGCCGCTTTTTACTGAATGGGCCCGAATCATGGAGGCTAACAAAACGGTGCTGACCGAGTTGGATAGCGTGGTTGGCGACGGTGATTTGGGGCTGACCATGAGCGATGGTTTCGCGGCGGCGGCGCGCTACGCGCAGCAGAGCGACGAACGTGACGTAGGGCGATTTTTCTATATGGCGGGCAAGGTGATGGCTTCGGCGGTGCCGTCGACCATGGGCACGCTAATGGCTTCCGGACTGATGCAGGCAGGTAAGTCGTTTAAAGGTCGGGAGGTGCTGGGCTTTACGGATGCCGGCGCGCTGTTTCAGGCCTGGTACGATGGCGTGCAGCAGCGTGGTAAAGCGCAGCCGGGAGAAAAAACTTTTCTTGATGGTATGGCCCCTGCGCTGGTGGCGCTGCACGCCAGCGATGAACCGCAGACGGCAGCGAGGAAAGCACTGTTGCTGGCGCAGCAGGGCGTGCAGCAGACGACGGGCATGCTGGCAAAGCATGGCCGTGCGGCGATTCACGGTGAACGGTCGCGCGCATTTGTCGACCCTGGTGCAATGGTCGCGCAGCTCCTGATCCAGGGCTATTTTAACTTCGTACAGGCTATGTGTCCGTCAGACGGACTGTAAGTAAGGAGCCAAAATTATGTTGAAAGAAGTGGTGAAAATCAGCAATCAGCACGGCATTCACGCGCGTCCAGCTGGGGTGCTGGCCAAAGTCTGCGCGCAGTATCAATCGCGGATCGAGATGATCTACGACGGTAAGGTTATCAAGGGAAAAAGCATTATGAGTATTTTGGGGGCCGGTATTAAAGGTAAAGGATCGCTGGAGATCATCTGTAGCGGCAGCGATGAGCGAGAAGCGATGGCGAAGCTGAAAGTGCTGTTTGCGGAAGGTTTCGGTTTTGACTAGGCACGGGGCGGTGAAAAAAGGGTTCATGTTTTCACATGAACCCAGCGCCTGATGGCGCTTCGCTTATCAGGCCTACAAATTTCAATGTGTAGGCCGGGTAAGGCGTAGCCACCACCCGGCATCAGTGAACTACAGCGTGATGACGTCGAATTCGACTTCGGTATTCACGTCAGCATCGTAATCCACTTCGTCGAGGCCAAAACCGAACAGGTTCAGGAATTCCTGCTTGTACCCTGCATAGTCAGTTTCTTGCGCCAGGTTTTCGGTGGTGATCAGCGGCCACAGGTCGCGACATGCCTGCTGAATGTCTTCGCGCAGTTCCCAGTCATCCATACGGATACGCTGGTTGTCATCAAGCGCCACTTTGTCGCCATACAGGCTGGTGGTCATCAGACGGTTGATCTGCTCGATACAGCCTTCATGAATCCCCTGTGCTTTCATCAGTTTGAAGACCATGGAGATGTACAACGGCATTACCGGAATGGCGGAAGACGCCTGAGTGATAACGGACTTCAGTACGGCAACGTTCGCGGAACCGTGCAGCGGAGCCAGCTGGTTACGCAGTTCGCCCGCGGCGCGATCGAGGTCTTCTTTTGCTTTGCCCAGCGCGCCGTGCCAGTAGATTGGCCAGGTCAGGTCGGTACCGATGTAGGAGTAGGCTACGGTTTTCACGCCGTCAGCCAGCACACCGGCTTCGCTCAGCGCGCCCATCCACAGTTCCCAGTCTTCGCCGCCCATAACGGTGACGGTGTTCTGCACTTCTTCTTCGGTTGCCGGCTCAATGCTGGCGGTGATGATCTGATCTTTGTTGGTATCGATCGCTTTAGAGGTGTAAACCTCACCGATTGGCTTCAGCGCAGAACGGACGATTTCACCGGTTTTCGGCATTTTACGCACCGGGGAAGCCAGTGAGTAAACCACCAGGTCAATCTGACCCAGGTCTTCTTTGATCAGTTTGATGACTTCATCGCGGCATTCATCAGAGAACGCGTCGCCGTTGATGCTCTTGGCATACAGGCCTTCACGTTTTGCTGCCTCATCGAAGGCAGCAGAGTTATACCAGCCCGCGGAACCCGGTTTGGTTTCCGTGCCTGGTTTTTCGAAAAATACGCCGATAGTGGCGGCACCGCTGCCAAACGCGGCGGAAATTCTGGACGCCAGGCCATAACCGGTGGAAGCACCGATGACCAGCACGCGGGAAGGGCCGTTAGCGATTTTCCCGTTTTTCTTCACATAATCGATCTGTTTTTCCACATTGACTTTGCAGCCAGTCGGATGGGTCGTTGTACAGATGAATCCACGAATTTTTGGTTTGATTATCATAATGATGGCTAATTAAGTTTGTATTTTCGCTGTCAAGTGCGCAATGACACCGTCTGTTCTGGCTTGCTTAACATAATGGTTAACAAGCCCCCCACTGCACCTCTGTTTTCAGCACCTTAAAACTCAATGAGGAGGAGGTCTGACAAACATCGGCCACGGAACCGGCTGATCCGCCGGGCATTCTCAGTCATGCAAATTCCGCTTATCTATTATGGCACGGGGCATTATACAGAAAAGGAGCGTCAATACTGAATCTACCACTGATTTTCGCCGTCCGGCGCTGTGTCCAATGGCGCAACGGGATGCATGTAAGAACATGCACCCCGTTGAATGATGGCGATAATCAGTTAGCCCCGCTGGGCAAATTCGGCCATAAACTGCAGGATCAGCGCCATGGAGACGGCGCCGGGATCGCAGTGCCCGATGGCCCGCTCGCCCAGATTCTTTGCCCGTCCGAAGCGGGCAACCATGGCCGCGGTTTTTTCCGATCCCACCATAGCCGCCTGTGCGCAGTGGGATAGCGATTCAGACAACGGTAGCGCAACGTCAGCGTTGGCTCGCTCAGACGCTGCGGCCAGTGCATCGACCATCGTTTTATCACCGGGCTTTGCGCCGCCGCGTTGGTGGATGGCCTGCATGCCTATCGCCAGCCACTCGGCCAGCGCGGCAGCATCAAAGTCAGTCTGGCCCATCATCCCTTTTCCTCCAGTGCGGAAGAGGGTGCCGAAAATGGCCCCGGAAGCGCCGCCCATGCTGGTCATCAGCCGCGTCCCGCTATGCAAAAGACAGTCGCCGATATCGGCGGGTGCAAAATCGGCGGATGTGAGTAAAGCGTGTAGCGCGGTAAAGCCGCGCTTGATGCCAATACCGTGGTCGCCATCGCCAATGACCTGATCGAGCGCGGTCAGGCGTGGTTCACTGGCGATCATTCCCTCACAGACATACCGTAGGCAAGCGGTGAATTGCGTTACATTCATCTTATTTTCTCCAGCCGAGCGTATTAATGGGGTAGTCATACAGACGCTGCATTTCCGCATCTAGCCGCAGCAGGCTGAGTGAGAAGCCAGACATCTCCAGCGAGGTACAGAAATGTCCCACCTGCACGTCATAGGTGGTGATGTCACGTTCTGCCAACGCCATACCGACTTTACGGGCTACCACCATCAGCTCGGTGTTGCTCAGCGCCCCCAGATTATTGATGCTGACGCAGACCTTATCGCCCCGATCAAACGGCAGGTCATCGCCCAGTCGTGCGATCATCATCTCCACCAGTTCATCGGTCTGCGGCAGGGGAATGCGGCACAGCCCGGGCTCGCCGTGTATACCAATTCCCAGTTCGATCTCATTTTCTGCCAGGCTAAAATTAAAGGTGTCGGACTGCGGTAAAGCGCAGCCGCTGAGCGCCACGCCGAGGGTACGCGTATTGTGGTTGGCTTTCCGCGCCAGCGCTTCCAGCGCGGGCAGCGTGTAATGCTCAAACTGTGCTGCCGCCCCCGCCAGCTTGTATAAAAATGCCAGCCCGCCGACGCCACGACGGTCAAACATTCTTTCTGGCGGTGCAGAGGCAATATCATCGGTGGCGCGAACGGTACGGCATTCAATGCCTTCTTCCGCGAGGATCTCGGTGGCGATATCAAAATTCATGCCGTCGCCGGAGTAGTTCCCGTAAAGAAACAGTACGCCGTTGCCCTGATGAACGGCGCGGCTGGCCTCAATAATCTGATCGGGAGAGGGCGAGGTGAAAACCTCGCCGAGCGCGCAGGCGTCGATCCCGCCTTCACCGACAAACCCGGCGAAGGTGGGTTCATGGCCGCTGCCACCGCCGCTGACGATAACGGTCTGCGCCGCTGATTCTACCGTTCGATAGACCGCGCAGTATTCCGCCAGAGGGTGGAGTTTCCCCATCCCCGCATATACGAGCCCCTGCATGATTTCGCTGCGGATATTATCGGTGTTGTTGAACAGCTTTTTGGGTTTCTGCATTGTTACTCCCTCTCGTAAGGTACTGTTTCTTTACAGACGATTTTACCTGCGACGCTCGTTTTCCCCTGGCACCTTTGATACCAATTAATCTCCCGACGAAGGGGCATTATTTCAGGTTGCGCTTAGCGGGAATTGGCGATAGTTATGAAGCGAGTGATGACACTATTCAGCGAGGCAGGCAGATGGCGGGACGCTTTCAGGGATTTGCACAAGAAGGGCTCGATTTTCTTCAGCAGGTGCGAATAGAGAACGATAAAACATGGTTTGAAGAGCACCGATTTATCTACGAACGCAGCATTCTCACGCCTTTTCGCGCGCTGGTGGACGATTTAGCACCGACGATGCTGGAGATAGACCCGCAGCTTGAGACGCGGTCGGCGATTGGCAAAACGCTGTCGCGCATTCATCGTGACACGCGTTTCTCGCACGATAAATCGCTGTACCGCAGCCGGATGTGGCTCACTTTCAAACGTTCGGCGAAAAACTGGACCGATGCGCCAGCATACTTTTTTGAAATCAGTCCAGATACCTTGCGCTATGGGCTGGGCTACTACAGCGCCAGCAGGCCGACCATGGATCTGTTCCGTCATACGCTGCAACAACGTCCGCAGCAGTTTTTGTCGGTGGCCGAGTGCTGCGGCGCGCCGTTTGAGCTGGTGGGTGAAAGTTACAAACGGCTGCGGGCTAAGGGCCTCGATCCGACGATTTCCGACTGGTATCACCGCAAATCCTTTGCTGCAATGGCGACGGATACCGACGTGGAAAAACTGTTCCACGCCGATCTGGTCACGCAGTTAGCCGACGGCTTTCGCCAGCTGGAGCCGCTGTACCAGTGGCTGATGACGGTAGAAACGATGAAGCAGATTGACCCGGAAGACCTGTAGTCATCACTTTCCGTCGTCGATTTTTCTCTCGAGGACGATCTTCCAGAACGCATCGATCAGCGGTTCATGCAGCCGCTTTTTCGGCGCGCAGACGCCCAGCTCGAACGGCGTTTTCTCGTCGCTGCGCTCTAAAATCATCACGCGGTTACGTACCGGCTCCGGGCTGTTTTCCAGCACCACTTCCGGCAGTAGCGCCACGCCGCAGCCCAGCGCCACCATTGAAACCATCGCCTCGTGGCCGCCCACCGTAGCGTAAATCGATGGGTTGCTGATTTTATGACGGCGGAACCACAGCTCAATGCGGCGGCGTACCGGCCCCTGATCGGCCATGATAAACGGTACCGTCGACCAGTCGGGTTTCTCGACGGAAACCTGATTACGCACCGGGCAAGGCAGCGCCGGGGCAATCAGGACGACCGCCAGATTCTCTAACATGGAAAACGCTACCGCGCCGGGCAGCGTCTCGGGCTTACCGGCAATCGCCAGATCGGCCTCGCCGGTGACCACTTTGTCCATCGCATCGGCGGCGTCGCCGGTGGTGAGCTTGATTTCCACCGACGGATGTTCGGCGCGGAAGCGGTCGAGGATTGGCGGCAGATGGCTGTACGCGGCGGTCACCGAACAGAAAATATGTAATTCACCCGACAGCGACGGCCCTTGTTGGTCAAGCGTGTGGCGCAGCTGCTGGTATTGCAGCAGCGTCTGCTGGGCGAATACGCGCAGCTCTTCGCCCGCTTCGGTCAGCGTGACCGTACGGTTATCGCGTACAAACAGCGGCTGACCGAGGTCTTCTTCCAGGCGCTGAATTTGTCGGGAGAGCGTGGAGGGGCTGACGTGCATCGCCCGCGCGCTGCGGCCAAAGTGGCGGCTATCCGCCAGATGCAGGAACATTTTCAGATCGCGTAAATCCACGAATTCTACTCCCTCTTTTAACGTTGCAGAAATTGCAATGTGACGTTGTGAATATATCAATTTCCGCAATAAATTTCCTGTTGTAATGTGGGTACATTCTCGCTGAAACGCGAACCGAACAATAAGACAGTACAACATCACGAGGTACCACCATGGCTAACTACTTTAATACACTGAACCTGCGCCAGCAGCTGGCGCAGCTGGGCAAATGTCGCTTTATGGGTCGCGACGAATTCGCCGATGGCGCAAGCTACCTTCAGGGTAAAAAAGTGGTCATCGTCGGCTGTGGCGCACAGGGTCTGAACCAGGGCCTGAACATGCGTGACTCCGGTCTGGATATCTCCTACGCTCTGCGTAAAGAAGCCATTGCTGAGAAGCGTGCTTCCTGGCGTAAAGCGACTGAAAACGGCTTCAAAGTGGGCACCTACGAAGATCTGATCCCGCAGGCTGACCTGGTGGTTAACCTGACCCCGGACAAGCAGCACTCTGACGTAGTACGTTCCGTACAGCCGCTGATGAAAGACGGCGCGGCGCTGGGTTACTCCCACGGCTTCAACATCGTGGAAGTGGGCGAGCAGATCCGTAAAGACATCACCGTTGTGATGGTGGCGCCGAAGTGTCCGGGTACTGAAGTGCGTGAAGAATACAAACGTGGTTTCGGCGTTCCAACCCTGATCGCCGTTCACCCGGAAAACGATCCGAAAGGCGAAGGCATGGCTATCGCCAAAGCGTGGGCCGCAGCTACCGGCGGTCACCGTGCGGGTGTACTGGAATCCTCCTTCGTGGCAGAAGTGAAATCTGACCTGATGGGCGAGCAGACTATCCTGTGCGGTATGCTGCAGGCCGGTTCTCTGCTGTGCTTCGACAAGCTGGTGGCAGAAGGCACCGACCCGGCTTATGCGGAAAAACTGATTCAGTTCGGCTGGGAAACCATCACCGAAGCGCTGAAGCAGGGCGGCATCACCCTGATGATGGACCGTCTGTCTAACCCGGCGAAACTGCGTGCTTACGCGCTGTCCGAACAGCTGAAAGAGATTATGGCGCCGCTGTTCCAGAAACACATGGACGACATCATTTCCGGCGAATTCTCCTCCGGCATGATGGCTGACTGGGCCAACGATGATAAGAAACTGCTGACCTGGCGTGAAGAGACCGGCAAAACCGCGTTCGAAACCGCTCCGCAGTTTGAAGGTAAAATCGGTGAGCAGGAGTACTTCGATAAAGGCGTTCTGATGATTGCGATGGTGAAAGCGGGCGTTGAGCTGGCGTTCGAAACCATGGTTGATTCCGGCATCATCGAAGAATCTGCTTACTACGAATCACTGCATGAACTGCCGCTGATCGCCAACACCATTGCCCGTAAGCGTCTGTACGAAATGAACGTGGTTATCTCTGATACCGCAGAATACGGTAACTACCTGTTCTCTTATGCTTGCGTACCGCTGCTGAAAGAGTTCATGACCACTCTGCAGACCGGCGATCTGGGCAAAGCGATTGCCGAAGGTGCGGTAGACAACGCGCAACTGCGCGACGTGAACGAAGCGATTCGCAGCCACGCTATCGAGCAGGTTGGTAAGAAACTGCGCGGTTACATGACCGATATGAAACGCATTGCCGTTGCTGGCTAAATAGGATGTCGGGTGGCGCTTGCGCTTACCCGACCTACGCACAGCAGATGTAGGCCGGGTAAGGCGTAGCCGCCATCCGGCAAAAAAATCCCGGCGCCTGAACGCTCCGGGATTTTTTATTAGTTACGGTACAGCACCTTAATGATGTGATAACCGAACTGGGTATGCAGCGGGCCGGTCGGCTCCAGCACCGGGCAGGAGAAGACGACTTTATCGAACGCCGGAACCATCTGGCCCTGACGGAATTCACCTAAATCACCGCCGCGTTTGCCTGATGGGCAGATGGAATGCTTTTTCGCCAGCTTGCCGAAGTCTGCGCCGTTTTTAATCTGCTCCAGCAGATCCAGGGCCAGTTTCTCTTCTTTAACAAGGATATGCAGTGCTGCTGCTGTTTTCGCCATGATTGTGCCTTCAAAAGGGGGTCAATGAGGCTGGCGATTTTAGCATGGCTTATCGGCGATACAGCACTTTGATGATGTGGTAGCCAAATTTGGTCTTGACCGGTCCGTAGGGTTTCAGCAGCGGACAGCTGAAAACGGCGGCATCAAATGGTCCCACCATCATCCCCTGTTTAAATTCACCCAGATCGCCGCCGTTGCGCCCGGAAGGGCAGCGAGAGTAGCGTTTCGCCAGATGATCGAAGCTGATACCACGATCCAGTTTGCTCAGGATCTCCAGAGCCAGTTTTTCTTCTTTTACCAGGATATGCAGGGCTGCCGCGCTCTTTGTCATGGGCTCTATCTCGTCGTGGGGGGCTATCCAATACTTTACCATCTGGCGGGTAAATCTCCGCCTGACTTTCTGCTACAATCCACACCCCCGTGTTTACAGATTGAGCAATCCCTTTATGCGTTTGAACCCCGGACAACAACAAGCCGTCGAATTCGTCACCGGACCTTGCCTGGTGCTGGCGGGGGCGGGTTCCGGTAAAACTCGCGTTATCACCAATAAAATCGCCCATCTGATCCACGCCTGTGGCTATCAGGCGCGGCACATTGCCGCGGTGACCTTTACCAATAAGGCCGCGCGCGAGATGAAAGAGCGCGTAGCGCAAACGCTGGGGCGCAAAGAAGCGCGTGGGCTGATGATTTCCACGTTCCACACCCTGGGGCTGGATATCATCAAGCGTGAATATGCCGCGTTGGGAATGAAGTCGAACTTCTCGCTGTTTGACGATACTGACCAGACCGCGCTGCTCAAAGAGCTGACCGAAGGGCTGATCGAAGATGACAAGGTGGTGTTTCAGCAGCTGATCTCGACGATCTCCAACTGGAAAAACGATCTGATGACGCCAGCGCAGGCGGCGGCCAGTGCGAAAGGCGAGCGCGATCGTATCTTTGCCCACTGCTATAGCCTGTACGATGCGCATATGAAGGCGTGCAACGTGCTGGACTTTGACGATCTGATCCTGCTGCCGACGCTGCTATTGCAGCGCAATGAAGAAGTGCGCGAGCGCTGGCAAAACAAAATTCGCTACCTGCTGGTGGATGAGTACCAGGACACTAACACCAGCCAGTATGAGCTGGTGAAACTGCTGGTGGGGCAGCGCGCCCGTTTTACCGTGGTGGGTGATGACGATCAGTCTATCTACTCGTGGCGCGGCGCGCGTCCGCAGAACCTGGTGCTGTTGAGCCAGGATTTCCCGGCGCTGCGGGTCATCAAGCTGGAGCAGAACTACCGTTCGTCCGGGCGTATTCTGAAGGCGGCCAACATTCTGATCGCGAACAACCCACACGTGTTTGAAAAGCGTCTGTTCTCCGAACTGGGCTACGGACCGGAGCTGAAGGTACTGAGCGCTAATCATGAAGAGCACGAGGCGGAGCGCGTCACCGGTGAGCTGATCGCCCACCACTTTGTGAACAAAACGCAGTATAAGGATTACGCCATCCTTTACCGTGGCAACCACCAGTCGCGGGTGTTTGAAAAATTCCTGATGCAGAACCGCATCCCGTACAAAATTTCCGGCGGCACGTCGTTTTTCTCGCGCCCGGAAATTAAAGATCTGCTGGCTTATCTGCGCGTGCTGAGCAACCCGGATGACGACAGCGCGTTCCTGCGTATCGTCAACACGCCGAAACGCGAGATCGGCCCCGCGACGCTGCAAAAGCTCGGCGAATGGGCGATGACCCGTAACAAAAGCCTGTTTACCGCCAGCTTCGATATGGGGCTGAGTCAGACGCTCAGCGGGCGTGGCTATGAATCGCTGACCCGCTTTACCCAGTGGCTGGGGGAAATTCAGCGCCTGGCAGAGCGTGAGCCGATTGCCGCCGTACGCGATCTTATTCACGGCATTGATTACGAATCCTGGTTGTTTGAAACCTCGCCTAGCCCGAAAGCCGCCGAAATGCGTATGAAAAACGTCAACACGCTGTTCAGCTGGATGACGGAGATGCTCGAAGGCAGCGAGCTGGAAGAGCCGATGACCCTCACGCAGGTGGTTACCCGCTTTACCCTGCGCGATATGATGGAGCGCGGTGAAAGTGAGGAAGAGCTGGACCAGGTACAGCTAATGACCCTGCACGCCTCAAAAGGGCTGGAGTTTCCTTATGTCTTCCTGGTTGGCATGGAGGAGGGGCTGTTGCCGCACCAGAGCAGCATCGATGAAGATAACGTCGACGAAGAGCGTCGCCTGGCCTATGTGGGCATTACCCGCGCGCAGAAAGAGCTGATTTTTACCCTGTGCAAAGAGCGCCGTCAGTATGGTGAGCTGGTGCGTCCGGAGCCGAGCCGTTTCCTGCTGGAACTGCCGCAGGATGATGTCATTTGGGAGCAGGAGCGGAAGGTCATTACCGCCGAAGAGCGGATGCAGAAAGGGCAGAGCCATCTGGCAAACCTGAAAGCCATGATGGCGGCAAAGAAAGCGAAATCGTAGGCCGGATAAGCGTCAGTGCCATCCGGCAATGCGATGAACTTTAGCGTACTTCCAGCGGCCAGTGGATATAGCTTTGCCACTGGCGCTCTTGTTCCACCATCTCACGCCCGAGCGGGTGCGCGTCCAGCCAGCCATCCGGCAGGGTGACCGTCAGATTGTCGCCGTCGGCGGTAAGCGTAATGTCTGGCAGAAGGTCGTCGCGGCGACGGCTGGCAAACAGAATCGCCAGGCGCAGCAGACGACAGAGGTGCTCGGCTACGCGCGGCGGTACGGCGTTCTGCTGGTGCAGCGACGGCAGGTTGACGGCGCTGGTCTGGTTAAGCAGCAGCGTCGCAAGCAGCTTTTTCTGTGCAGGCGTGAAGCCCGGCAGATCGAGGTTACGCACCAGATAGGCGGCGTGCTGCGGCGCTTGTTTGAAATCGACGCTGAGGCCAATCTCGTGCAACGCACAGGCGCTGAGCAGAAGTTCGCGGCTCAGCGGCTCCAGTTCCCAGCTTTTAGCGACCTGATCGGCAAAATTCGCTGCCAGATGTTCCACACGGCTGGCCTGTTCAATATCAACCATAAAACGGCGCTGAATATTGCGCAGCGTGCGGCTGCGGATATCTTCATCGACCGCCAGATGCAGCATGCCGTAGACCAGCCCTTCGCGCAGTGCGCCGCCGGCTAGCGTCATGCACTGGATATTCAGTTCGGTGAAAATGGCAATAAGGATGGCTAGCCCGCTTGGGAAAACCAGCGCCCGCTCCAGCGTCAGCCCTTCAATTTCCAGCTCTTCCAGACGGCCGCATTGAATCGCGCGCTGTTTCAGCTGCTGCAGCTTAGCGAGGGTGATGCGTTCATCCATTCCCTGCGCCATCATAATTTCTTGTAATGCCTGAACCGTACCGGAGGCACCAACGCAGACCTTCCAGCCGTGATGACGCAGCTCATCGGCGACCGGTTTCAGCACGTCGCGGGCGGCGCGTTCGGCTTCATCGAAATGTTCCTGCGCGAGGTTGCGGTCGGTGAAGTAGCGCTCAAGCCAGGTCACGCAGCCCATCGACAGGCTGAACAGCGAGGTGGTTTGCGCGCCGGTGCCGGTGACCAGTTCGGTGCTGGCACCGCCGATATCGACCACTAAACGACGATCGTCGCCGCCGGTGGTGTGCGCCACGCCCTGATAAATCAGGCGCGCTTCTTCTTCGCCGCGGATAACCTGCACCGGGCAACCGAGAATGTCCTGCGCTTTGGCAATGAAGACATCGGCATTAACGGCCAGACGCAGCGTTGCGGTTGCGACGATGCGGATTTGCGTCGGGGGAATATCCTGTAGCCGTTCGGCGAACAGGCGCAGGCACTGCCAGCCCCGCTCCATGGCTTCCGTCGACAGGATGTTATCCTGGCTCAGCCCGGCGGCCAGACGCACTTTACGCTTGATGCGGGTGAGCGTCTGGATGCTTCCCGCCACCTCGCGCACAATCAGCATATGAAAACTATTGGAACCGAGATCGATAGCTGCATATAGCGAGGTGGAAGTGAGCATAGCGTTTCTTTAACCTGAACGACGACGATTACGTGGCGCGCCTGAACGACGCGGGCCGTTACCCTGACGAACGCGCGTCAGACGCAGCGGCTTCGGCAGTTCGGTTAACAGCGCATCCGGATTGTACTTACTGACCGGAATAGAATGACCGGTGTAGGCTTCAATGGCCGGCAGGTTCAGCGCATACTCTTCACATGCGAGGCTGATCGAGTGACCGCTAGCGCCCGCGCGACCGGTACGGCCGATACGGTGAACGTAATCTTCGCAATCATCCGGCAGGTCGTAGTTAAAGACGTGCGTTACGGCTGGGATGTGCAGACCACGCGCTGCGACGTCGGTTGCGACCAGAATATCGAGATCGCCACGGGTGAATTCTTCGAGAATACGCAGGCGTTTTTTCTGTGCAACGTCACCGGTCAGCAGACCAACGCGGTGACCATCGGCTGCCAGGTGGCCCCAGATGTCTTCACAGCGGTGCTTGGTGTTGGCGAAGATGATCGCGCGGTCAGGCCACTCTTCTTCCAGCAGCGTTTGCAGTAAACGCATTTTCTCTTCGTTGGAAGGGTAGAACAGCTCTTCTTTAATACGGTGACCCGTTTTCTGCTCTGGTTCGACTTCCACGTATTCGGCGTTGTTCATTTGCTCGAACGCCAGTTCACGTACGCGATAGGACAGGGTGGCAGAGAACAGCATATTCAGGCGTTGGGTAGCCGGCGGCATGCGGCGGAATAGCCAACGAATGTCTTTAATAAAGCCGAGATCGTACATGCGATCGGCTTCGTCCAGCACCACCACCTGAATCGCGCCCAGGTTGATGTGGTTCTGTTTTGCATAATCAATCAGACGACCGGTGGTGCCGATAAGAATATCGACGCCGCTTTCCAGCACTTTCAGCTGTTTGTCATAGCCGTCACCGCCGTAGGCCAGGCCCAGTTTCAGGCCGGTTGCCTGAGCCAGCGGCTCGGCATCAGCGTGAATCTGTACCGCCAGCTCACGGGTTGGCGCCATAATTAAGGCGCGCGGTTGATTCACCTGGCGGTCAGCAACTGCCGGGTGAGAAAGAAGATAATGAAACGTTGACGTCAGGAACGCCATCGTTTTTCCGGTACCGGTTTGCGCCTGTCCAGCCACATCACGTCCAGCAAGCGTCAGCGGCAAAGCCAGCGCCTGAATGGGCGTGCAATTATAAAACCCTTTGGTTTCAAGGGCTTCAACCACTTTAGGGTGCAGGGCGAAGTCGGAAAACTTCTGTTCAGTTAAATGTGTTTTGCTCATAGTGTGGTAGAATATCAGCTTACTATTGCATTAAGAAAGCGTATCCGGTGAAATAACGTCAACCTTTGTTGGCGAAGTCAACATCAACACCTCGTTGGTTAATGCTACACCAACACACCAGGCTTATTCCTGTGGAGTTAAATATGAGCGATAAAATTATTCACCTGACTGACGACAGTTTTGACACGGACGTACTCAAGGCTGACGGGCTGACACTCGTCGATTTCTGGGCAGAGTGGTGCGGTCCGTGCAAAATGATCGCCCCGATTCTGGATGAAATCGCTACGGAGTATCAGGGTAAACTGACCGTTGCGAAACTGAACATCGATCAGAACCCGGGCACTGCACCGAAGTATGGCATCCGCGGTATCCCTACGCTGCTGCTGTTCAAGAATGGCGAAGTGGCTGCAACCAAAGTTGGCGCGCTGTCTAAAGGCCAGCTGAAAGAGTTCCTCGACGCCAACCTGGCGTAAGTTATTCTCCTCGGGCGTCCCGTGTTCTTAATTTAAGCAGAACTCTGGACGCCCGGCTTTAGTCGTGCTAAGTTAAGTTTGACTTCGTTTTAAACATACCTTGTTTGAATCTTGTTTGACCCAAACCTCCCGTCGCGTTTAGCCACGTTCAGAGGTTGAAAAATTCCAGGCTTGTCACTCTTTCCGTCTTGTCGTTTCAGTTCTGCGTACTTTCCTGTGACCAGGCAGCGAACAGACATGAGTTGATGGCCGTAAACAGGCACGGATGACCCTGCCATACCATTCACAAATTAAGTTCGAGATTTACCCCGAGTTTAAGAACCCACACCATTATGAATCTTACCGAATTAAAGAATACGCCGGTTTCTGAGCTGATCACTCTCGGCGAAAATATGGGGCTGGAAAACCAGGCTCGTATGCGCAAGCAGGACATTATTTTTGCCATCCTGAAGCAGCACGCGAAGAGTGGCGAAGATATCTTTGGCGACGGTGTGCTGGAGATACTGCAGGATGGATTTGGTTTCCTCCGCTCCGCAGACAGCTCCTACCTCGCCGGCCCTGATGATATCTACGTTTCCCCCAGCCAAATCCGTCGTTTCAACCTCCGCACTGGTGACACCATCTCTGGTAAGATTCGTCCTCCGAAAGAGGGTGAGCGTTACTTTGCGCTGTTGAAAGTTAATGAAGTTAACTACGACAAGCCGGAAAACTCGCGCAACAAGATCCTGTTCGAGAACTTAACCCCGCTGCACGCAAACTCTCGTCTGCGTATGGAGCGCGGCAACGGTTCTACCGAAGACTTAACCGCTCGCGTACTGGATCTGGCCTCGCCGATCGGTCGCGGCCAGCGTGGTCTGATCGTGGCACCGCCGAAAGCCGGTAAAACCATGCTGCTGCAGAACATCGCGCAGAGCATCGCTTACAACCACCCAGACTGCGTGCTGATGGTGCTGCTGATTGACGAACGTCCGGAAGAAGTGACCGAGATGCAGCGTCTGGTGAAAGGTGAAGTTGTCGCTTCTACCTTCGACGAACCCGCATCTCGCCACGTTCAGGTTGCGGAAATGGTTATCGAGAAAGCGAAACGTCTGGTTGAACACAAGAAAGACGTTATCATTCTGCTCGACTCCATCACCCGTCTGGCACGTGCGTACAACACCGTCGTTCCGGCTTCAGGTAAAGTCCTGACCGGTGGTGTGGACGCCAACGCCCTGCACCGTCCGAAACGTTTCTTCGGTGCGGCACGTAACGTGGAAGAGGGCGGCAGCCTGACCATCATCGCGACGGCGCTGATCGATACCGGCTCTAAAATGGATGAAGTTATCTATGAAGAGTTTAAAGGTACCGGCAACATGGAACTGCACCTCTCTCGTAAGATTGCGGAAAAACGCGTCTTCCCGGCTATCGACTACAACCGTTCTGGTACCCGTAAAGAAGAGCTGCTCACCACGCCTGAAGAGCTGCAGAAAATGTGGATCCTGCGCAAAATCATCCATCCAATGGGCGAGATCGATGCGATGGAGTTCCTCATCAACAAACTGGCAATGACCAAAACCAACGACGATTTCTTCGATATGATGAAACGCTCGTAAGATTCGGTTTTTTGCCGACAAACGCCACACAATTGTGTGGCGTTTTTGTTTTTAGGAGTTTCGCCGATAGGGCTACGCTTTTTTTTCACGGACAATTGCGGTTTACGGCTACAATAATAGCTAGTTCGCAAAATCGGTTATAAATCAGGCGAGTTTCCCCAATATTCGTCAGCCTTGCTCTTCTGATGAGTTGCTATCGTGGGTATACTTTCGCTACTAATATTCGCAGCGAGTATAAATTGTGAGTTTACTGACCGTCGGTACTGACTTGCTCAGTATCTTTTTGTTCACCACCGTGTTTCTTTTTTTCGCCCGTCGGGTGGCAAAAAAGATCGGTTTGGTGGATAGACCTAATTTTCGTAAACGTCACCAGGGGATTATCCCGCTTGTGGGCGGCATCTCTGTGTATGCCGGGATCTGCTTAACTTTTGCGATTGCCAATTACTATATACCTCACGCCTCACTGTATCTCGCCTGTGCTGGCGTGCTGGTACTGGTGGGGGCGCTAGACGACCGCTACGATATCAGTGTCAAAATTCGCGCCACCATCCAGGCGCTGATTGGCATCATCATGATGACCGCTGGCGGCCTCTATTTGCGCAGCCTGGGCTACATCTTTGGCTCATGGGAGCTGGTGCTCGGCCCGTTTGGCTTCTTCCTGACGCTGTTTGCGGTGTGGGCCATCATCAATGCATTCAACATGGTTGACGGTATCGACGGGCTGCTTGGCGGCCTGTCGAGCGTCAGCTTTGGCGCAATTGGTCTTATTCTGTGGTTTGATGGGCAGACGAGCCTGGCGATGTGGTGTTTCGCGATGATTGCCGCCATTCTGCCTTATATCATGCTGAACCTGGGCGTACTGGGGCGTCGCTATAAAGTGTTTATGGGCGATGCCGGCAGTACGCTGATCGGCTTCACGGTCATCTGGATCCTGCTGGAAACTACCCAGGGTACGCATCACCCGATTAGCCCGGTGACTGCGCTGTGGATTGTGGCGATCCCGCTAATGGATATGGTCGCCATCATGTACCGCCGACTGCGTAAAGGCATGAGCCCGTTCTCGGCTGACCGTCAGCACATCCACCATCTGATCATGCGTGCAGGCTTTACCTCTCGTCAGGCTCTGGTCCTGATCACGCTTGCCGCTGCGCTGCTTGCGGGTATCGGCGTGGCCGCCGAATACACGCGCGTTGTGCCAGAATGGGCCATGCTGATACTGTTCCTGATGGCTTTCGGTCTTTATGGCTACTGCATCAAGCGAGCCTGGAAAGTGGCGCGCTTTATTAAACGCGTGAAGCGCAGAATGCGCCGGAACAGTGAAAAAAATCCAAAATTAACCAAGTAAAACTGGGGTAGTAATGACACAACCATTACCGGAAGCACAGTCAGCAAGTGCGGAGAATGAACTGGATATTCGTGGCCTGTTTCGCGCGTTGTGGTCGGGGAAACATTGGATTGTCGGCCTTGCGGTGCTGTTTGCCGCCGTGGTGCTGATTTATACCTTTTTTGCCCGGCAGGAATGGAGCACCACGGCGATCACCGATCGGCCAACGGTCAATATGCTGGGTGGCTACTATTCTCAGCAGCAGTTCCTGCGCAATCTGGACGCGAAGGTCAACCCGACGACCGCGACGCCGCCTTCGGTGATGGATGAAGTCTACAAAGAGTTCATCATGCAGCTGGCCTCCTGGGACACCCGCCGTGACTTCTGGTCGCAGACCGACTATTACAAACAGCGGATGGTGGGGAATTCCCGCGCCGATGCGGCGCAGCTGGATGACCTGATTAACGATATTCAGTTTACTCCCGGCGATGCACAAAAGAGCGTGAGCGACAGCATTAAGCTGACGGCGGAAACCGCCGCAGATGCCAATAACCTGCTGCGCCAGTACATCGCGTTTGCCAGCGAACGTGCAGCAGGACATCTGAACGATGAACTCAACGGCGCCTGGGCTGCGAGAACGATTCAAGTGAAAGCGCAGGTGAAGCGTCAGGAAGAGGTTGCCCAGGCGATTTTCAACCGCCGTCTGCATAGCATTGAAGCGGCGCTGAAAATTGCGCAGCAGCACAATATTAACCGCAGCGTGACGGACGTTCCGGCCGATGAGTTACCGGATTCCGAGCTCTCTTTACTGGGTCGTCCAATGCTGCAGGCGCGTCTGGAAAACCTGCAGGCCGTGGGGCCGACGTTTGACCTCGATTACGATCAGGGCCGGGCGATGCTGACGACCCTCAACGTAGGGCCGACGCTGTCGAAAAGTTTCCAGACTTACCGGTATTTGCGTACGCCTGAGGAGCCGGTAAAACGTACCAGCCCGCGGCGCGTATTCCTGATGGTCATGTGGGGCATCGTCGGCGCATTGGTGGGTGCCGGGGTGGCATTGGCGCGTCGTCGCACGTAGTAAATACCCATCAATGATGAAGGGCGATGGGCCTGGTTCATCTATAGAAGAGAATCGATGTGAAAGTTCTGACTGTATTTGGCACACGTCCGGAGGCGATCAAAATGGCGCCTCTGGTCCATGCGCTAGCAAAGGATCCTCATTTTGAGGCAAAAGTATGCGTCACCGCACAGCATAGGGAAATGCTTGATCAGGTGCTACACCTCTTCTCCATCGTTCCGGACTATGACCTCAACATCATGAGTCCAGGACAGGGTTTGACCGAAATAACCTGTCGTATTCTGCAGGGGTTAAAGCCGGTTCTGGAATCCTTTAAGCCGGACGTCGTGTTAGTGCACGGTGACACGACGACCACGGCCGCCGCTAGCCTGGCGGCCTTTTATCAGCGTATTCCCGTTGGTCATGTGGAAGCGGGCCTGCGCACCGGCGATCTTTACTCGCCGTGGCCGGAAGAAGCCAACCGTACGCTTACCGGGCATCTGGCGATGTATCACTTTGCGCCAACTGAAAACTCGCGCCAGAACCTGCTGCGAGAGAATCTGTCGGACACGCGTATTTTCGTCACCGGCAATACGGTGATTGATGCCCTGTTCTGGGTGCGCGATCGGGTGATGGGCGACGAGGCGCTGCGCGCCGATCTCGAGCAGCGCTACCCGTTCCTGAACAATGGCAAAAAGATGATTCTGGTTACCGGCCATCGCCGCGAAAGCTTTGGCCAGGGCTTTGAACAAATCTGTCACGCGCTGGCTGAAGTCGCGGCGTCGAACCCGGACGTGCAGATTGTTTATCCGGTACACCTGAACCCGAACGTCAGTGAACCGGTGAACCGCATTCTGGGCCATATTGATAATGTGATACTGATCGAACCGCAGGACTATCTGCCGTTCGTCTGGCTGATGAATCACGCCTGGCTCATTCTGACCGACTCTGGCGGTATTCAGGAGGAAGCCCCGTCGTTGGGCAAGCCGGTACTGGTAATGCGCGAAACCACCGAACGGCCGGAGGCGATTGATGCCGGTACGGTGCGCCTGGTGGGCACGGATAGCCAACGCATTGTGGACGAAGTCACGCGCCTGCTGCGCGATGATGAAGAATATCAAAGGATGAGCCGGGCCCATAACCCCTACGGGGATGGCCGGGCATGCGAACGTATTTTAGCTGCATTAAAAAATAATCAGGTAACGCTATGAGTTTTTCAATCCTCTCGGTGATCGGTCTGGGCTATATCGGCCTCCCTACTGCGGCAGCCTTTGCCTCGCGGCAAAAACAGGTGGTGGGCGTAGACATTAATCAGCACGCGGTGGACACCATCAACCGCGGTGAAATTCATATTGTCGAACCCGATCTCGACAGGGTCGTTAAAACGGCGGTGGCCGACGGATATTTGCGTGCGACCACCGTACCAGAAGCCGCCGATGCTTACCTGATTGCCGTGCCGACGCCGTTTAAAGGCGACCACGAGCCGGATATGGTTTACGTGGAGGCCGCCGCGCGCTCCATTGCGCCGGTGCTGAAAAAAGGGGCGCTGGTTATTCTCGAGTCGACCTCTCCGGTAGGCGCAACCGAGCAGATGGCCGGTTGGCTGGCTGACATGCGCCCTGACCTGACTTTCCCACAGCAGGTGGGCGAGCAGGCGGATATCAACATCGCCTATTGTCCGGAGCGCGTGCTGCCGGGTCAGGTGATGGTCGAACTGATTAAAAATGACCGCGTGATCGGCGGGATGACGCCGGTGTGTTCCGCGCGCGCCAGCGAGTTGTATAACATTTTCCTTGAAGGTGAATGCGTGGTGACCAACGCCCGCACCGCCGAGATGTGCAAACTGACGGAAAACAGCTTCCGCGACGTTAACATCGCTTTTGCTAACGAACTGTCGCTGATTTGCGCCGATCAGGGGATTAACGTCTGGGAATTGATTCGCCTTGCTAACCGCCACCCGCGCGTCAATATCCTCCAGCCGGGCCCGGGCGTGGGCGGCCACTGTATCGCCGTCGACCCCTGGTTTATCGTGGCGCAGAACCCGGACCAGGCGCGCCTGATCCGCACCGCGCGCGAAGTGAACGATCACAAGCCGTTTTGGGTTATCGACAAGGTCAAAGCCAACGTCGCCGACTGCCTGGCCGCCAGCGACAAACGCGCCAGCGAATTGAAAATTGCCTGCTTCGGGCTGGCCTTTAAACCCAATATTGACGACCTGCGCGAGAGCCCGGCCATGGAGATCGCCGAGCTGATCGCCCAGTGGCACAGCGGCGAAACGCTGGTGGTGGAGCCGAATATTCATCAACTGCCGAAAAAGCTCGAGGGACTGTGCTCGCTGGTATCGCTAGAACGCGCGCTGGCCAGCGCCGACGTGATCGTCATGCTGGTTGACCATACCCAGTTTAAAGCGATCGGTAGCGAAGCGATTACCCAGCAGTACATCGTTGATACGAAAGGAGTCTGGCGTTGAAACGGATTCTGGTTACCGGCGGCGCGGGCTTTATTGGCTCCGCAGTCGTTCGCCATATCATTAGCCAGACGTCGGACAGCGTGGTGGTGGTGGATAAGCTCACCTATGCTGGCAATCTGGCCTCGTTGGCACCGGTGGCGCAGGATGCGCGCTTTGCCTTTGAACAGGTTGATATCTGCGATCGCCCGGCGCTGGACCGTATTTTTGCGCACTACCGCCCGGACGTCGTGATGCACCTGGCGGCGGAGAGCCACGTCGATCGGTCTATCGATGGCCCGGCGGCGTTTATTGAAACCAATATTGTCGGCACCTACACGCTGCTGGAAGCCGCACGTGGCTGGTGGTCGACGTTGGATGACGCGGGCAAGTCGGCGTTCCGTTTCCACCATATTTCCACCGATGAAGTGTATGGCGATCTGCATTCAACGGATGATTTCTTTACCGAAACCACGCCGTATGCGCCTAGCAGCCCTTACTCCGCATCAAAAGCCAGCAGTGACCATCTGGTGCGCGCCTGGCTGCGTACCTACGGCCTGCCGACGCTGATTACCAACTGCTCAAATAACTACGGCCCGTATCACTTCCCGGAAAAACTGATCCCGCTGACGATTCTTAATGCGCTGGCCGGCAAGCCGCTGCCGGTGTACGGCAACGGACAGCAGATTCGCGACTGGCTGTACGTCGACGATCACGCGCGCGCGCTTTACCTTGTCGCCACCGAAGGCGGCATCGGTGAAACCTACAATATCGGCGGTCACAACGAGCGTAAAAATATTGAGGTGGTCGAGACCATCTGCACGCTGCTGGAAGAGCTGGTGCCGAACAAGCCGCAGGGTATTGCGCATTACTATGACCTGATTACCTTTGTCGCCGATCGTCCCGGCCACGATTTACGCTACGCCATCGATGCGGCGAAAATCGCCCGCGAACTGGGCTGGATGCCGGAAGAGACGTTTGAAAGCGGCATGCGTAAAACGGTGCAGTGGTATCTCGCTAATGAAAGCTGGTGGCAGCAGGTACTGGACGGCAGCTACCAGGGCGAGCGTTTAGGTCTGAAGGGCTAATCTCCCCAAGGAGGACAAGCAATGAAAGGCATTATTCTTGCCGGCGGCTCAGGCACGCGCCTGCATCCGATCACCCGCGGCGTGTCGAAACAGCTGCTGCCGATTTACGATAAGCCCATGATTTACTACCCGCTGTCGGTGCTGATGCTGGCGGGTATTCGTGAGATTCTGATCATCACCACGCCGGAAGATAAGAGCTACTTCCAGCGCCTGCTGGGCGACGGGAGCGAGTTTGGCATTTCGTTACAGTATGCTGAACAACCAAGCCCCGACGGTCTGGCGCAGGCGTTTATCATTGGCGAAACCTTCCTGAACGGCGAGCCGTCTTGCCTGGTGCTTGGCGATAATATCTTTTTCGGCCAGGGCTTCAGCCCGAAGCTGCGTAACGTGGCAGCGCGCAGCGAAGGCGCGACGGTGTTTGGCTACCAGGTCATGGACCCGGAACGTTTTGGCGTGGTGGAGTTTGACGATAACTTTCAGGCACTGTCGCTGGAAGAGAAACCGAAGCAGCCGAAATCAAACTGGGCGGTGACCGGGCTCTATTTCTACGATAGCAACGTGGTGGAGTACGCCAAACGCGTGAAGCCTTCTGAGCGCGGTGAACTCGAGATCACCTCGATTAATCAGATGTATCTGGATGACGGCAAGCTGACCGTGGAACTGCTGGGCCGTGGTTTTGCCTGGCTGGATACCGGCACGCACGACAGCCTGATTGAAGCGAGTATGTTCGTACAGACGGTCGAAAAGCGGCAGGGTTTTAAAATTGCCTGTCTGGAAGAGATCGCCTGGCGCAACGGCTGGCTCGACGATGAAGGCGTAAAACGCGCCGCCGCCGGGCTGGCGAAAACCGGTTATGGCCAATACCTGCTGGAGCTGCTCCGTGCCCGTCCGCGCCAATATTGACCCCCTTGTGTGGGAAAATCAGTTTTTCGGCGTGAACAGCGCCATTGTTCGCTTTGCCGATGACGCGCCGTCGCTGACCGCCGAACGGCTGGCGGGCTGGTCGCGCGTGCAGGCCAAAATTGCCGCGCACCAGGTGGCGCAGCTGGATGCGCTGCAGGCGCTGGGCTTTCAACTGGTGGAAGGTGAAGTCGATTTGGCGCTGCCCGTCACGCCGGTGACCTGCCCGCAGGCGCAGGTGGCCAGCGAGTCGGATATCCCGGAATTACGGGCGCTGGCGGCACAGGCGTTTGCGTTAAGCCGCTTTCGTGCGCCGTGGTACGCCGCCGACGCCAGCGGCCGTTTCTACGCGCAGTGGATAGAAAATGCGGTCAAAGGCACCTTTGATAATCAGTGTCTGGTGTTTCGCGATGAACAGGGTGCTATCCGCGCCTTCGTTTCCCTACGAGAATTAAACGCCTGCGACGCGAGAATCGGCCTGCTGGCCGGGCGCGGCGCGGGCGCAGAATTGATGCAGGCCGCAATACGCTGGGCGTATACTCGCGGCCTGACGACGCTTCGGGTGGCCACGCAGGCCGGCAATACCGCAGCACTTCAACGCTATATTCACAGCGGCGCTAACGTGGTTAGCACCGCGTACTGGCTATACAGGTGACACCATGATTCCATTTAACGCCCCACCGGTTGTGGGTACTGAACTCGATTACATGCAATCCGCGATGGGCAGCGGCAAACTGTGCGGCGATGGCGGCTTTACCCGCCGCTGCCAGCAGTGGATGGAGCAGCGCTTCGGTAGCGCCAAAGTCCTGCTGACGCCGTCCTGCACTGCGTCGCTGGAGATGGCAGCAATCCTGCTGGATATCCAACCGGGCGATGAAGTGATTATGCCGAGCTACACCTTCGTCTCTACCGCCAACGCCTTCGTGCTGCGCGGGGCGAAGATTGTGTTCGTGGATGTGCATAAAGAGACGATGAACATCGATGAGACGCTGATTGAAGCGGCGATCACCGACAAAACGCGCGCCATTGTGCCGGTGCACTACGCGGGCGTGGCCTGTGAAATGGACACCATCATGGCGCTGGCGAAGAAGTACAATCTGTTCGTCGTTGAAGATGCCGCGCAGGGCGTGATGTCGACCTACAAAGGTCGCGCGCTGGGTTCCATTGGCCATATTGGCTGCTTTAGCTTCCACGAAACCAAAAACTACACCGCGGGCGGTGAAGGCGGCGCGACGCTGATTAACGATCGCGCACTGGTTGAACGGGCGGAAATCATTCGTGAGAAGGGCACTAACCGTAGCCAGTTTTTCCGTGGGCTGGTGGACAAATACACCTGGCGCGATATCGGTTCCAGCTATCTGATGTCTGACTTGCAGGCCGCCTATCTGTGGGCGCAGCTGGAAGCCGCAGACCGTATCAACAAACAGCGTCTCTCCCTTTGGCAGCGCTACTACGACGCGCTGCTGCCGCTGGCACACGCCGGGCGTATTGACCTGCCGGTTGTGCCGCAGGAGTGTGGCCATAACGCGCACATGTTTTACATCAAGCTGCGCGATGTTGAAGATCGCGGTGCGCTGATTAACTGGCTGAAGGAGGCGGAGATTCTGGCAGTGTTCCACTACATTCCGCTGCACTCCTGCCCGGCGGGCGAGAAATTCGGTGAGTTCCACGGCGAAGATCGCTACACCACGAAAGAAAGTGAGCGGTTACTACGCTTACCGCTGTTCTACAACCTGTCGCCGGTCGATCAGCGCACGGTTATCAATACGCTACTGAGCTATTTCGCCTGATATGTCGTTGGCAAAAGCTTCGATGTGGACCGCCGCGTCCACGCTGGTCAAAATTGGCGTTGGCCTGCTGGTAGTCAAGCTGCTGGCGGTATCGTTTGGCCCTTCGGGCGTGGGTCAGGCGGGTAACTTCCGCCAACTGGTGACCGTGCTTGGCGTGCTCGCCGGAGCGGGTATTTTCAACGGGGTGACGAAACTGGTCGCCCAGCATCACGACGAGCCGACGCGTTTGCGTCAGGTCGTGGGCACCTCCTCGGCGATGGTGCTGGCTTTCTCCACGCTGCTGGCCGTGATTTTTCTGCTGGCGGCCGCGCCGATAAGCCGCGGTCTTTTCGGCCATGCGGACTATCAGGGGCTGGTGCGTCTGGTGGCGCTGGTGCAGATGGGGATCGCCTGGGCGAACCTGCTGCTGGCGCTGATGAAAGGCTTTCGCGATGCGGCCGGTAATGCGCTGTCGCTGATTGCCGGTAGCCTGATTGGCGTGGTGGCGTACTATGCCTGCTATCGGCTTGGCGGCTATCAGGGCGCGCTGTTGGGGCTGGCGCTGGTGCCGGCGCTGATTGTCATTCCGGCGGCGATCATGCTGACCCGACGCCGTGCCATCCCGTGGGGCTATCTCAAGCCACAGTGGGACACCGCGCTGGCCAGTCAGTTGGGTAAGTTTACCCTGATGGCGCTGATGACGTCGGTCACCATGCCGGTGGCCTACGTGATGATGCGAAACCTGATGGCAGCGCACTACAGCTGGGATGAAGTCGGTATCTGGCAGGGCGTCAGCAGTATCTCAGATGCCTATTTGCAGTTTATTACCGCCTCATTCAGCGTTTATCTGCTGCCGACGCTGTCGCGCCTGACGGCCAAAGCAGAAATCTCGCGGGAAATCGGCCGATCGCTGAAATTTGTCCTGCCCGCCGTGGCTGCCGCGAGCCTGACCGTCTGGCTGCTGCGTGATTTTGCCATCTGGCTGCTGTTCTCGTCGAAGTTTGTTGCCATGCGTGACCTGTTCGCGTGGCAGCTGGTGGGCGATGTATTGAAAGTAGGCGCTTACGTTTTTGGTTATTTAGTCATCGCGAAGGCATCGCTGCGTTTCTACATTCTGGCCGAGCTGAGCCAATTTGCGCTGCTGACGGCGTTTTCCCAGTGGTTGATTCCGGTACACGGCGCGCTGGGGGCGGCACAGGCTTACATGGCGACCTATATTGTTTATTTCACGCTGTGTTGCAGCGTATTTTTAATTTGGCGTAAACGGCAATGACCGAACTGATACATGTCCTGGGATCGGATATCCCTCATCACAACCAGACGGTGCTGCGGTTTTTTGCCGATGAACTGGCCGCAGAGCCCGCGCACGCCCGTCAGTTTATGGTGGTGAGCAAGGACGACGGCCTGGCGGCCGCATTTCCTTCGCTGATGATTGAACGCTACGCCGATAAATCGGCGCTGGCGAAAGCCGTGGTGACGAAGGCGAAAGCCAATCGCCAGCAGCGGTTTTTCTTCCACGGGCAGTTTAATACTGGCATCTGGCTGGCGCTGTTGAGCGGGGGCCTGAAGCCGTCGCAGGTGAGCTGGCATATCTGGGGGGCCGATCTTTATGAAGTCTCCCGCGGCCTGAAGTTCCGCCTGTTTTATCCGCTGCGGCGCATGGCGCAAGGGCGCGTAGGGCGCGTAGGGCGCGTGTTTGCTACCTGCGGCGATCTGAGCTATTTCGGCAATATGCATCCGCAGGTGCCCGGTGAACGGCTCTATTTCCCGACGCGTATGGACCCGACGCTCAATGCGCTGGCCGATCCTACGCCGCGAGAAGGTAAGCTGACCATTCTGGTGGGCAACTCTGGCGATCGCAGCAATGAACACATTGCCGCCCTGAAGGCCGTGCATCAGCAGTTTGGCGATACGGTTAACGTCATTGTGCCGATGGGCTACCCGGCGAATAACGACGTCTATATTGCTGAAGTAGACAGCGCCGCTCAGGCATTGTTTAGTCAGGAAAATGTACAGATTCTGCGCGAAAAGCTGGAATTTGATGCCTACCTTGCGCTGTTACGCCGCTGCGATCTGGGCTATTTTATTTTTGCGCGCCAGCAGGGCATCGGCACGCTGTGTCTGCTGATTCAGGCGGGGATCCCCTGCGTGCTGAACCGGCAGAATCCGTTCTGGCTGGATATGGCCGAGCAAAATATCCCGGTGCTGTTTACCGACGACGCGCTGACCGTACCGGTGGTGCGCGAAGCCCAGCGTCAGCTGTCGCTGGTGGATAAAAATGCGATTGCCTTTTTCAAACCGAATTATCTGGCGCCGTGGCATCGGGCGCTGCAACTGGCGGCGGGGGAAGCGGTATGAGCGAAATGCAGTTTACCGGGCTGTTTGTCGTCTGGCTGCTGTCGACGCTGTTTATCGGCACGTTGACCTGGTTTGAGTTCCGCCGCGTGCGCTTTAACTTCAACGTCTTTTTTTCGTTGTTGTTCCTGCTGACCTTTTTCTTCGGCTTCCCGCTGACCTGTACGCTGGTGTTCCGTTTCGGCGTGGGCGTTTCACCACCCGATGTGCTGTTGCAAACGCTGCTGATCTCCGTGTGTTTCTACGCGGTGTATTACGTCACCTACAAAACCCGGCTGCGCTCTGCCCATTCACAGGTGCCGCGTCGCCCGCTGTTCACGATGAACCGCGTTGAGACGCATATTACTTGGGTGCTGCTGATGGGGATCGCGCTGTTCACCGTCGGCACTTTCTTCCTGCATAACGGCTTCCTGCTGTTTAAGCTGCATTCGTACAGCCAGATTTTTTCCAGCGAGGTGTCCGGCGTCGCGCTTAAACGTTTCTTTTACTTCTTTATTCCAGCGATGCTGGTGGTCTATTTCCTCAAGCCCAGCTGGAAGCGGTGGATTGGCTTCCTGATTGCTACCGTCGCCTTCGGGCTGCTGACCTACGCCATTGTCGGCGGTACGCGGGCAAATATTATTATCGCTTTTGCCATCTTCCTGTTTATCGGCATCATTCGCGGCTGGATTTCACTGTGGATGCTGGCGGCGGCCGGGGTAATGGGTATTGTCGGCATGTTCTGGCTGGCGCTGAAGCGCTACGGTATGAACGTGAGCGGCGATGAAGCGTTTTATACCTTCCTCTACCTGACGCGCGATACCTTCTCGCCGTGGGAAAACCTGGCACTGCTGCTGCAAAACTACGACAAAATCGATTTTCAGGGGCTGGCACCGATGGTGCGCGACTTCTATGTGTTCATTCCCAGCTGGCTGTGGCCGTCGCGTCCGAGCATTGTGCTGAACACGGCGAACTACTTTACGTGGGAGGTTCTTAACAACCACTCCGGGCTGGCGATTTCCCCCACGCTGATTGGTTCGCTGGTGGTGATGGGCGGCATGTGGTTTGTCCCACTGGGCGCCGTGGCGGTAGGGCTGATAATCAAGTGGTTCGACTGGCTTTATATGCTCGGCAATCGGGAAAACAACCGCTATAAGTCGGCTATTTTGCACAGCTTTTGCTTCGGCGCGATCTTCAACATGATTGTGCTGGCGCGTGAAGGCCTGGATGCCTTCGGTTCTCGCGTCGTTTTCTTTATGGTGATTTTTGGATTCTGTTTGCTGGTGGCAAAACTGTTGTACTGGTTGTTTGAGCGCGCGGGGCTGATTCATCAGCGGTTAAGACGCCCTTCGCACGTTGGAGAAGCATAAGATGGCTGAATCACAGACCGCACCGACCTACGCCGTGCGTGGGATAAACCTGATCGGCTGGCGCAATATGCAGCACGCGCTGGACTATCTGTATGCGGGCGGTACCCTGAAGCAAGGAACGCTGGTGGCGATTAATGCCGAGAAGATCCTGACGCTGGAAGATAACCCTGAAGTACGGGCGCTGATTAACGCCGCCGAGTTTAAGTATGCCGACGGTATTTCCGTGGTGCGTTCAATCCGCAAGAAATATGCGCAGGCCAACGTGTCGCGCGTGGCGGGCGCCGACCTGTGGGAAGCACTGATGGCACGCGCGGGAGCGGAAGGCACGCCGGTATTTTTAGTCGGCGGCAAGCCGGACGTGCTGGCCGAAACGGCGCAAAAACTACGACAGCAGTGGAACGTGAATTTGGTCGGGACGCAGGACGGCTACTTTACCGCCGACCAGCGCCAGGCGCTGTTTGCGCGTATTCGCGACAGCGGGGCGAAGATCGTGACCGTGGCAATGGGGTCTCCTAAGCAGGAGCTTCTGATGCGCGACTGCCGTCAGGTGCATCCGGACGCGCTTTATATGGGCGTTGGCGGCACCTATGACGTTTTTACCGGCCACGTGAAGCGTGCGCCGAAGGTGTGGCAGAACCTGGGGCTGGAGTGGCTGTACCGCCTGCTGTCTCAGCCAAGCCGCATCAAGCGTCAGCTGCGGCTGCTGCGCTACTTACGCTGGCATTACACCAATAATCTCTGAATTTTCTGCGCGTTACCGTGAATGTATTGCGTATTTTCTGCGTAATACATTCACAAGCCCGATACTTTATCCCTCATTTATATTTGCCATTTAATCGAATTTGTTAAACCATTCCCATGCCCTGACGATGTATCCGTATTTTTACTGATACGTCCGCATCCGAAAGACATCTTTTTTTATAAAAATAAAACCGGCATCGACCGGACACATGCAAACACAAGAGGATTTATGGCAGAGAAGAAACCGGAGCTCCAGCGCGGTCTGGAAGCCCGTCATATCGAATTGATTGCCCTTGGCGGCACCATCGGCGTGGGCCTGTTTATGGGCTCGGCAAGCACCCTGAAGTGGGCCGGACCGTCGGTGCTGCTGGCCTATATTCTGGCGGGGGTTTTTGTCTTCTTCATTATGCGGTCGATGGGCGAAATGCTGTTCATTGAGCCGGTAACCGGCTCGTTCGCCGTTTATGCGCACCGTTATATGAGCCCGTTCTTTGGTTATCTTACCGCCTGGTCATACTGGTTTATGTGGATGGCGGTGGGGATCTCGGAAATTACCGCCATTGGGGTGTACGTCCAGTTCTGGTTCCCGGAAATGGCGCAGTGGATCCCGGCGCTCATTGCCGTGGGGCTGGTGGCGCTGGCGAACCTGGCCGCGGTGCGCCTGTACGGTGAAATCGAGTTCTGGTTCGCGATGATCAAGGTGACCACCATCATCGTCATGATCGTGATTGGCCTCGGCGTCATTTTCTTTGGCTTCGGCAACGGCGGCCACTCAATTGGTTTCAGCAACCTGACCGAACACGGAGGCTTCTTTGCGGGCGGCTGGAAGGGCTTCCTGACGGCGCTGTGCATCGTGGTGGCGTCATACCAGGGCGTGGAGCTTATCGGCATGACCGCCGGTGAAGCGAAGAACCCGCAGGTGACGCTGCGCAGTGCGGTTGGCAAAGTGCTGTGGCGTATCCTGATTTTTTACGTGGGTGCGATTTTCGTTATCGTTACCATCTTCCCATGGAATGAAATTGGCACCAACGGCAGCCCATTCGTGCTGACCTTTGCCAAAATTGGTATCACCGCTGCGGCCGGTATCATCAACTTTGTGGTGTTGACGGCCGCGCTGTCCGGCTGTAACAGCGGGATGTACAGCTGCGGGCGTATGCTCTATGCGCTGGCGAAAAACCGTCAGCTGCCAGCGGCGATGGCGAAAGTCAGCAAAAGCGGCGTACCGGCGGCCGGGGTGAGCGTATCCATTGTGGTTCTGCTGATTGGCTCCTGTCTGAACTACGTCATTCCGAATCCGCAGCGCGTCTTCGTGTACGTGTATAGCGCCAGCGTGCTGCCGGGGATGGTGCCGTGGTTTGTGATTCTGATTAGCCAGCTGCGCTTCCGTCGTGCGCACAAGGCGGCGATTGCCAGCCACCCGTTCCGCTCGATTATGTTCCCGTGGGCCAACTACTTGACCATGGCGTTCCTGATTTGCGTGCTGATCGGCATGGGCTTCAATGACGATACCCGTATGTCGCTGTTTGTGGGCGCGCTGTTTTTGGCCATCGTTACCGTGGTTTATAAGGTTTTTGGTATGGGCAAGGGCGTTGACGTGCAAAAATTGCAGAAATAAGCAACAAAACGCACAAACCATGAGCAAACGATAATTTTCTTTAAAAAGGCACTAGACAGCGGGGTAGGAAGTCCGTATTATCCGACCCCGCAACGGCGCTAAGCGCCCGTAGCTCAGCTGGATAGAGCGCTGCCCTCCGGAGGCAGAGGTCTCAGGTTCGAATCCTGTCGGGCGCACCATTTACCCGGTGCTGGAGCTGCGGTGGTTTTTATAACCGCGTAAAAGATTTGCAGTGGTGGCTATAGCTCAGTTGGTAGAGCCCTGGATTGTGATTCCAGTTGTCGTGGGTTCGAATCCCATTAGCCACCCCATTATTTGATAGAGTTGTGAATTTGCGAAGGTGGCGGAATTGGTAGACGCGCTAGCTTCAGGTGTTAGTGTCCTTTGGATGTGGGGGTTCGAGTCCCCCCCCTCGCACCACGACTTTAACGAATTGAACTAAAAATTCAAAAAGCAGTATTTCGGCGAGTAGCGCAGCTTGGTAGCGCAACTGGTTTGGGACCAGTGGGTCGGAGGTTCGAATCCTCTCTCGCCGACCAATTTTGAACCCCGCTTCGGCGGGGTTTTTTGTTTTCTGCTATCTCATGCACTTTCTGCCGCAATAAACGTTCTGTCGACATCATTCCTGGTAAATACAATAACGTCAGGCGTCTCACTTTTTTGTCTTATCACCCATTCTTTGCTGTGTGCCTTTATTTTGTGCCAGCGGCATAGGTTTCATATTATCTTTCAGACGAGTTTTCCCTGGCCGTGTGAAAGCCAATAGTGCCGTGATGGCGCCCCTGGAGAGTCGTTGCCGGGAAAACGATGGCCCCCCTATTCAAATATCATGCTAAGACATGCTTCGTGTTTCCCAGCGTTCTTTATCTATGCTTTTTATTATTGGCGAGATATGTATTCATTAGATAAAAATAATGAAGGCGACGTATTTATGTGCGCTATTTATATGCCGCGACGGCGAAAAAAAACGTTCATTTTTCTGTAACGGAAGGTGTCATCGCCGAAGATCCTGTGACATAATGCGCCGCGTAGATGCTCATTCCATCTCTTATGTTCGCCTTGTGCCTCATAAACTCAGGAATGACGCAGAGCCATTGACGGTGCTTATCGTCCACTGACAGATGTCGCGTATGCCTCATCAGACACCATGGACATAACGTTGAGTGAAGCACCCATTAGTTGTCGAATTAAACCTGTTTAACGCCTGCTCCCAAAAGAGCAGGCGTTTTTTTATGGCAAAAGGCAAATCGGTCGAAAAAAAAGGGGCCAGATGGCCCCTTTTGAGATAGGTAAGCGTTACGCCGGCGGATTGTTTTGCAGCGTCAGCATCAGACCGTCGCGGCGCATGGCGGCGGCTTCTTCCGGCTGCTTCAAGCGGTCGAGCGTATCGGCAAGCCATGCATAGTCGAAGGCGTCAGGGCGCTGTTTGAGCGCGGCGCGGAAGGCCAGGCTCGCTTCTTGCCATTCGCCGTGCTTCATCAGCGATTGCCCCAGCGTACTCCACAGCAGTGGGCGGTCGCCCACGGTTTTGATCTGCTGGCGCAGCAGTTTTTCCATCTGCTCCGGATTATTGGTGCGCAGACGCGGGATCAGCATCACCAGACGATCGTCATATTGACGTTTCAGCCCATCGATGATGATCTGCTGGGCGGTGTCATGATCGTCACACTCAATCAGATGATCCGCCATGGCCACCTGCAGGGCAACCTGATGACGGGTTTTACGGCTCTGATTTTTCCACCACTCGCGCAACCCTTCGCTGCCGCCATCGGCGCGGGCTTGATCCATCAGGCCAATCCACGCCTGCTGCTCCAGCGCCGCACGGTGGGCGTCATCTCCGACGTTGGCTTTCGCCATCGATGGGATGATATCCAACAGCGAACTCCATGCACCGGTTTCAATATAGGCCTGCTCGGCCAGACGCAGCACTTCCGGATGGCGCGGCGCGACCTCCAGCAGCTTATCAATGCCGTGGCGTGCGGCGTGGGTTTCATGGCGCGCCAGCTGCAAGCGTACGCGGGTAATTTCCACGGGAATCAGGTCATTACCGGCGTTTTCAGCGGCGCGCTGCAGATGTTGGTTCGCACGGGCTTCATCACCACGCTGCTGCGCAGCTTCGGCCGCCAGCAGGTAGTTCACCACCGGTTGCTCAGCGTGATCGGCATTTTTCGACATCAGCTTTTCAACCTGCTGATAGTCGCCTTCCGCCAGCTTCAGCAGGGCTTGTTCCGTTTGTTTACGCGCCCGACGGCGTTTACGGCCAACGAACCAGCCGCGGGTGTGGGCGCTGGTGCGGAAGATGCGGCGTAAAATCCACTCTATGGCGAACAGCACGACCATCATCAGAATCATGATGATAACCAGACCGGTAACGCTGGTTTCAATATTGTAGTTATCGGTCTGAATCAGCACGTAGCCCTGGTGGCCTGCGATCATCGGGCCTATCACCACGCCGGCGATCAGCAGCGCAAAGAGCAAAAGAACTTTAAGCATCGATTACTCTCCTTGCGGTGCGGCAGGGGTGGGCGGCACGGGCGCGGCCTGGGCGGCGGCAGGTGGCTCTGCCGACGGCTGCTCGACGGCGGGCTGCGCCATCAGATTACGCACGCGGGTCTGCATCAGTTTTTCCAGAATCGGCTGGCTTTGCAGCGTTTCCGGTACGTCCATCGCGATGCTCTGCTGGCTGAGCTGGTCTATCTCGCTCAGGAAGGTTTTCGTCGCCGCGTCTTCGGTATCGTAGTACGCGCGTACCCAGGTGGAGACGTTATCCAGCGCCTGCTTGTAGGTTTCTTGCTGATGGCGCGGTACCGCCTGCGCGGCGGCCAGCAGCTGCGCGCGGATATTTTCGCGCAGATAGATATCCTGGTTTGGCGCCAGCAGCGGGACGGCGGTTTCATCGCGGCGGCGAATGGTAATAAAGCTGTCCATAAAGTTCTGCCAGCTTTTTTGCAGATTGACGCGCCATTCGCTCAGCGACGCCGACAGCTCGCTGTCATCGCTGTCCATCGGGGAGTCGTCGGTATTGTTGTCCGCAAGGCGCAGATTATCGACCTGGTTTGCCAGCTGGTTCACTTTCAGAATAATGCCATCGAAGTCGACCTGTGAAACGGCCGAAAGGCTGGCGATGTCTTCAGTGATGGCGCGGCGCGCGGTAATCAGGCTGGGATCGTTCATGTCCGCCAGGCTGGCATCAGCGCTTTTCAGCAGCGCAGCGGCGGTGGTCACGTCCTGGTCGCTCCACAGCTTACGCCCGGCCAGCTTCACGAGGAAATCGGCCTGGGCCAGTAGCCAGGTTTTTGAATCGGTGCCGGAGATGGCGGCCACTTTTTGCTGCACTTCATCCAGCTGTTTGGCCATCGCGCTCTGCTGGGCTTTTGCCTCTTCCAACTGCGTGGCCTGCTGTTTAAGGGTGGTTTCCAGCGCCTCTTTTTGCGCGTCCTGCGTTTTTTGCAGGGCGATAAGCTGATTGGCGAGCGTATCGCTGGCGGTGGATTGATTGACGGCCTGCTGTTTGCCCCAGCCGTACAGGCCGACGCCGGCAGCCAGCGCGATGGCAATGGCAACGGCGCTCAGCACCAGACTGGTTTTCCCGCCGGTATTTTTCTTCTCAGCATTTTCTGGCTTACGAGTCTCGGGCTGCGGCGTGGTGGTCACGACGTCTTCGGACTCTTCAACCACGGCGGAGTTTTCTTTTTGTTCCGTCATTATGGCTTCCAATTTTGAGAGTTATTGTAATGCGCGCAGCAGCGCATCGTTGTCTGCGCTATCGGCAACCTGAATATCCTGCCAGCCCATTTCCCGGGCCAGTTTTGCAATGCGCTCACTCACCACCAGTAACCGGCACTTGAGCAACCAGCTTTCCCGGTACCAGAGGGGAATCAGCGACCAAAGTTGTTGCAGCATTTCGCCGCTGGTCACCACGAGGGTCGAGACTTCCCGCGACTGCCAGCGCATGGCTTCTTCCGCGCCGTCATAGTGAATGGCGCTGCGCTGATAACATTCACATAAGGTGACGTCGGCGCCGCGGGCGGTCAGCGTTTCGGCTAACAGCTCCCGGCCGCCATTGCCGCGAAGAATCAGCGCTTTCTTCCCGGCAATATTTTGTAATTCAGGTAATTGTAGCAACACTTCGCTGATTTCCCGATCTAAAGGGTATCGTACGTCAATGCCGATAGCCTGATGCAGGGCCAGCGCGGTGGTGCGACCAATCGCAAAATAGCGTGGCGCGGTGGGCCAGCTAAGACGCTGCTGCTGCAGATGCGCATGGGCGAAACTCACCGCATGCTGTGAGAGCACGAACGCGAGATCTCCGTTGCCGAGCGCGCCGAGCGCCTGGCCGAGCTGGTTCAGCTCGCGACCGGGAGTAAACTCAATCAGCGGGAAGCTCCAGGCAACTCGCCCCAGCGCGCGCAAACGGCTCACGAGCTCTTCACTTTGCGGGGAGGGACGGGTCACCAGAATGGTCATTCGGCGGTGTCTCCGTCGTAGACGGCGGCAAGGATGGCGCGCGCGCCGTTATTGAGCAGTTCGTCGGCCAGCTCAATGCCCATCCGCTCGGCGTCTTCGGGTTTACCGCGACGTTCACCGCATACCATCTGGCTGCCGTCGGGCGCACCGACCAGCGCACGTAGCCACAGCTCGCCGTCAAGCAGTTCGGCATAGCTGCCGATAGGTACCTGACAGCCGCCTTCCAGTCGGGTGTTCATGGCGCGCTCGGCGCAGACGCGCACGGCCGTTTCTGTGTGGTTCAGAGGCGCGAGCAGCGCGCGGGTTTCGGCGTCGTCGAGGCGGCATTCGATACCGACGGCGCCCTGACCAACCGCCGGTAATGATTCTTCCGGCGACATTGGCTGGCGAATACGTGACTCGAGAGCAAGGCGTTTCAGGCCGGCGACAGCGAGGATAATGGCATCGTAGTCGCCGTTATCGAGTTTACTCAGGCGCGTGCCCACGTTACCGCGCAGCGAGCGAATAACCAGGTCCGGGCGACGCCGTGCGAGCTGGCACTGGCGGCGCAGGCTGGAGGTGCCGACAATGCTGCCTGCCGGGAGATCGTCCATGCAGGCGTAATGGTTAGAGACAAAGGCATCGCGGGGGTCGTCACGCTCACAGATGGTGACCAGGCCAAGCCCTTCAGGGAACTCGACCGGAACGTCTTTCATCGAATGCACGGCAATATCGGCGCGGTTTTCAAGCAGGGCGAGCTCAAGCTCTTTGACAAAAAGTCCTTTACCGCCCACCTTCGCCAGCGGGGTATCAAGGATAATATCGCCGCGGGTCACCATTGGCACGAGCGTCACCGTTAGCCCAGGATGGCTGGCCTCCAGGCGTTCTTTTACATAGTGCGCTTGCCAGAGCGCGAGCGGGCTTTGGCGTGTGGCAATTCTCAAAACTTTGTCTAACATGCTTGTTACCGTCATCTATCGTCCGTTGTTCATCCTAACATTGTTGCCTTAATGATGTTAGTTTTCAGGGATTCATACCCTGAACAATTCGCGATGCAGGAAACGTGCCTTCCGCATAAATGAAGAGGTGCATAAACGGGGTTGTGTTTACCGTTTATTACTGGCACTGTCTTGATCGTATGCCGGGGTTTACAGCAGCATTCAATGCTACACTGGTTGTAGTGCAACATTCTTTACGGTCAACCGGCAAGGTGTTAAATTGATCACGTTTTAAACCATTTTTTGTCCAGAATTCGATAATCACAACGGCGGACAAAAACGGTAACGGTTCTTCTTGTTGAAATATTAAAGCCTCCGTATCGGTACCCATCTAAGATGCACCGGGGCTTTGAACATCAGGCGATATGTCTTGTACCTCTATATTGAGACACTGAAACAGAGACTGGATGCCATCAATCAACTGCGTGTGGATCGCGCGCTTGCTGCCATGGGCCCTGCTTTCCAGCAGGTATACAGTCTGCTGCCGACATTACTACATTATCATCATCCGCTGATGCCGGGTTACCTTGACGGTAACGTTCCCAAGGGCATCTGCCTCTACACGCCTGATGAAACCCAACGCCATTATCTTGACGAGCTCGAACTGCATCGCGGTATGCCGCCGCAGACCACCGCGAAAGGCGAACTGCCGATTACCGGCGTGTACTCGATGGGCAGCACCTCGTCCGTCGGCCAGAGCTGTTCCTCCGACCTCGACATCTGGGTCTGCCACCAATCGTGGCTCGATAATGACGAACGCCAATTGTTACAGCGCAAATGCAGCCTGCTGGAAAGCTGGGCGGCATCGCTGGGCGTTGAAGTCAGCTTCTTCCTGATCGACGAAAACCGCTTCCGCCATAACGAGAGCGGCAGCCTGGGTGGGGAAGACTGCGGTTCAACGCAGCATATTTTACTGCTCGACGAATTCTACCGTACGGCGGTACGCCTGGCGGGCAAGCGTATTCTGTGGAATATGGTGCCGTGCGAAGAAGAAGATCATTACGACGACTACGTGATGACCCTCTACGCCCAGGGCGTGTTGACGCCGAACGAATGGCTTGACCTCGGTGGATTGAGCTCGCTCTCTGCCGAAGAGTACTTTGGTGCCAGCCTGTGGCAGCTGTATAAGAGTATCGACTCGCCGTATAAAGCGGTGCTGAAAACCCTGCTGCTGGAAGCCTACTCCTGGGAATACCCCAATACGCGCCTGCTGGCGAAAGACATCAAGCAGCGTCTGCACGACGGCGAGATCGTCTCCTTCGGTCTTGATGCCTACTGCATGATGCTGGAGCGCGTGACCGAATACCTGAAGGCGATCGACGACGAAACCCGTCTCGATCTCGTCCGCCGTTGCTTCTACCTCAAAGTGTGCGAAAAGCTTAGCCGCGAGCGCGCCTGCGTCGGCTGGCGTCGTGAGGTGGTTGGGCAATTGGTGAAAGAGTGGGGCTGGAGCGAAGAACGCCTGGCGATGCTCGACAACCGCGCCAACTGGAAAATCGATCAGGTGCGTGAAGCGCACAACGAGCTGCTCGATGCCATGATGCAGAGCTACCGTAATCTGATCCGCTTTGCGCGCCGTAACAACCTCAGCGTTTCCGCCAGCCCGCAGGATATCGGCGTGCTGACGCGTAAACTGTACGCCGCGTTTGAAGCGCTGCCGGGTAAAGTGACGCTGGTGAACCCACAGATCTCCCCGGATCTTTCCGAGCCGAATCTGACCTTTATCTATGTGCCGCCGGGGCGCGCCAACCGTACGGGCTGGTATCTTTATAACCGCGCGCCGAACATGGAATCGATCGTCAGCCATCAGCCGCTCGAATATAACCGCTATCTCAACAAGCTGGTGGCCTGGGCCTGGTTTAACGGACTGTTGACCTCGCGTATGCGCCTGTTTATTAAGGGCAACGGTATTGTTGATCTGGCGAAACTGCAGGAAATGGTTGCTGACGTGTCGCACCACTTCCCGCTGCGTCTGCCGGCGCCAACGCCGAAAGCGTTGTACAGCCCGTGCGAAATTCGCCATCTGGCGATTATCGTCAACCTCGAGTACGACCCGACGGCGGCCTTCCGCAATCAGGTGGTGCATTTCGACTTCCGTAAGCTCGACACCTTTAGCTTTGGCGAAGACCAGAAATGCCTGGTTGGCAGCGTCGATCTGCTGTACCGCAACTCGTGGAACGAAGTGCGTACCCTGCACTTCAACGGCGAGCAGGCGATGATTGAAGCGCTGAAAACCATTCTGGGCAAAATGCACCAGGACGCCGCGCCGCCGGATAGCGTGGAAGTGTTCTGCTACAGCCAGCATCTGCGCGGTCTTATTCGTACTCGCGTACAGCAGCTGGTGTCAGAATGCATTGAACTGCGCCTCTCCAGCACCCGTCAGGAAACCGGGCGTTTTAAAGCGCTGCGCGTCTCCGGCCAGACCTGGGGCCTGTTCTTTGAACGTCTGAACGTGTCGGTGCAGAAGCTGGAAAACGCCATCGAGTTCTACGGCGCCATTTCGCACAACAAGCTTCACGGCCTGTCGGTACAGGTTGAGACTAACCATGTGGAATTACCGCCGGTGGTCGACGGTTTTGCCAGCGAAGGGATTATCCAGTTCTTCTTTGAAGAGTCGGGTGAGGACCAGGGCTTTAATATCTATATTCTCGACGAAAGCAACCGTGCCGAGGTGTATCACCACTGCGAGGGCAGCAAAGAGGAGTTGGTGCGCGATGTCAGCCGCTTCTACTCGTCGTCGCACGATCGCTTTACCTACGGCTCAAGCTTTATCAACTTTAACCTGCCGCAGTTCTATCAGATTGTGAAGGTCGACGGCCGCGCGCAGGTGATTCCGTTCCGCAGTCAGGCGGTTGTGCCACCGCCGTCGAACCACGATAGCGATAACGCCCCGCTGTTACAGCAGTATTTCTCGTGAGAGTCATGCCGGATGGCGTCTTCGCCTTATCCGGCCTACTCGGTTTGTGCTTTTTGTTGGCCGGATAAGGTGTTTACACCGCCATCCGGCAATCCACCTTAGCGGAAGCTCACCTCTTCGCCCGCCTGCTGTGTCGCCGCCTGTTCCAGCAGGTCCCAGAACGTTTCGCCGCTGCGATCGCACACCCATTCGTCACCCTTCAGGTCAAAATGGTAGCCGCCCTGCTTGGTTGCTAACCACACCTGGTGCAGCGGCTCCTGACGGTTAATAATGATCTTGCTGCCGTTTTCAAAGCTGATGGTTAGCACGCCGCCGTTGATTTCGCAGTCGATATCGCTGTCGCCGTCCCAGTCGTCCAGACGCTCTTCGATGGTCAGCCACAGGGTGTCTGCAAGGCGATGGAATTCACTGTCGTTCATTGTTGTTTCCCGTTATTTAGTGATGGCGGCAGTATAGCGTGAAACAAATCACGTTGCAGTCAGGTGCTTAACGCTTGCTTTTGCGCCTTCTCCTGCGATGATAGAAAATAGAAAGCATTGAACTACAGGCATCCTCAGAATGAATAAGATTTTTCGACCGCTGGCATTGTTACTCGCACTGTTTAGCCTTGCTGGCTGCGGCCTGAAAGGCCCGCTCTATTTTCCTCCGGCCGATAAGACGGCGGCACCGCCGACCAAATCCGCCACGCCTCCAGTGCAAAGCGCGACGCCGGACCGTAACGATCGCGCCAATAGCGGCGGCCCAACGCAGGTTAATAACTAATATCATCGTGCTGTACCGCGCAACTGGAGTAGATGATGCAGTTCTCTAAAATGCATGGCCTCGGCAACGATTTCATGGTCGTCGACGCGGTAACGCAGAACGTTTTTTTCTCGCCTGAGCTGATCCGCCGTCTGGCGGACCGGCATCTTGGCGTGGGTTTCGATCAGCTGTTGATCGTCGAGCCGCCTTACGATCCGGACCTGGATTTCCACTACCGCATCTTCAACGCTGACGGTAGCGAAGTTTCCCAGTGCGGCAACGGCGCGCGCTGCTTTGCGCGCTTTGTGCGCCTGAAAGGCCTGACCAATAAACGTGATATCCGCGTCAGTACCGCTAACGGGCGCATGGTATTAAGCGTAACGGAAGACGATCTGGTGCGCGTGAATATGGGTGAGCCCAACTTCGAGCCTGCACAGGTGCCGTTCCGCGCGAACAAAGCGGAAAAGACCTATATTATGCGGGCGGCCGAACAGACAGTATTGTGCGGCGTGGTCTCCATGGGGAACCCACACTGCGTGATTCAGGTCGACGATGTTGAGACGGCGGCGGTTGAAACGCTGGGGCCGGTGATGGAAAGCCATGAACGTTTTCCAGAACGCGCTAACATTGGTTTCATGCAGGTTGTGCAGCGGGATCATATTCGTCTGCGCGTTTACGAACGCGGGGCGGGTGAAACCCAGGCCTGCGGAAGCGGCGCGTGTGCGGCTGTGGCCGTCGGCATTCAGCAAGGTCTGCTGGCGGAAGAAGTGCGCGTGGAATTGCCGGGCGGGCGTCTTGATATCGCCTGGAAAGGACCGGGCCAACCGTTGTTTATGACTGGCCCGGCGGCACATGTCTATGACGGATTTATTCACCTATGAAACAGGTTGGGGAAGAACAGCAGGACGCTATCGCCGCGCTAAACGACAGCGCGGTGGTGGACTATCTGCTGCAACATCCTGAATTCTTTATTCGTAATGCTGCAGCCGTTGAGCAAATGCGTGTCCCGCACCCGGTGCGGGGCATGGTCTCGCTGGTCGAGTGGCATATGGCGCGTTCGCGTAACTATATCGCGATGCTTGAAGAGAACATGGGCCAGCTGATGGAGCAGGCAACGGCTAACGAAGGCCTGTTTTATCGTCTGCTGCATTTGCAAAACCGGCTGGCCTGCGCGGAAAGCCTGGATGATTTGCTGCTGCGCTTTCACCGATGGGCGCGTGAGCTCGGGCTGGCAGGCGCATCTATCCGGCTGTTTTCCGATCGCTGGCGGCTTGGCGCACCGTCGAAATATACCGATCTCGTCCTTTCCCGTCAGGCATTTGAGCCACTGCGTATCCAGCGTTTAGGCCAGGGCAACCATTATCTGGGAACCCTCAATGGTCCGGAGCTGTTGCTGGTATTACCGGATGCCAAGGCGGTGGGATCGGTGGCCATGTCGATGATGGGCAGCGACGGCGATCTGGGCGTTATCCTCTTCAGCAGCCGCGACCCGCACCACTATCAGCCGGGGCAAGGCACACAGCTATTACAGGAGATCGCCCTGATGCTGCCCGGGCTGCTGGAACGCTGGATAGAACGCGTATGACGGACTCCGAACTGGGGCTCTCTGTCGCCCGTTTCCTCCGCTATCTGGGCGTAGAACGGCAGCTCAGCCCGATTACCCTACTTAACTACCAGCGTCAGCTTGATGCCATTATTGAACTGGCCGCAGAGATGGGCCTGCAGAATTGGCAACAATGTGATGCTGCGATGGTGCGTAGTTTTGCGACCCGCAGTCGCCGTAAAGGGCTGGGCGCGGCAAGCCTGGCGCTACGCCTGTCTGCCTTACGCAGCTTCTTTGACTGGATGGTCAGCCAGGGCGTACTGCCCGCCAACCCGGCAAAAGGCATCGCCGCGCCAAAAGCGCCGCGCCACCTGCCGAAGAATATCGACGTCGACGACGTTAATCGTCTATTGGACATCGATCTTAATGATCCGCTGGCGGTGCGCGACCGCGCAATGCTGGAGGTCATGTACGGCGCAGGCCTGCGTCTGTCCGAGCTGGTGAATCTGGATATCAAACATCTGGACCTCGACACCGGCGAAGTGTGGGTCATGGGCAAAGGCAGCAAAGAGCGCCGTCTGCCGATTGGCCGCAACGCCGTCGCGTGGATAGAACACTGGCTCGATCTACGGGGCCTGTTTGGCAGCGACGAGGACGCGCTATTCCTCTCTAAGCTCGGCAAGCGAATTTCGGCGCGTAACGTGCAAAAACGCTTTGCCGAATGGGGCGTGAAGCAGGGGCTGAATAGCCACGTGCACCCGCACAAGCTGCGCCACTCGTTCGCTACCCATATGCTTGAATCGAGCGGCGATCTGCGCGGCGTACAGGAACTGCTGGGCCACGCCAACCTGTCGACCACCCAAATCTATACCCATCTTGATTTTCAACACCTTGCATCGGTGTACGATGCGGCGCATCCGCGCGCCAAACGGGAGAAATAATGCGTTTTTATCGACCGCTGGGCACGATTGCCGCGTTGACGTTTGACCTTGACGATACCCTGTATGATAACCGTCCGGTGATTGACCGTACGATGCAGGAGTCGCTGAATTTTGTGCGCGGCTACCATCCGGCGCTGGCGCACTTTGATGCCATAATGCTCCAGCGGTGGCGCGATGCGCTGTTGCAAACCGAACCGGAAATTTATCACGACGTCACCGAATGGCGCTGGCGTGCGCTGGAGTCCGGCATGCGCCAACTGGGGCTAACGGCGGCGGAAGCCAAAGCCGGTGCCGATGCGGCGATGGCTAACTTTGCGCAGTGGCGTAGCCGGGTTGACGTACCTCAGGAGACTCACGACACGCTGAAAAAGCTGGGCGAAAAATGGCCGCTGGTGGCGATCACCAACGGTAACGCTCAGCCCGAGCTGTTTGGCCTGAGCGACTATTTTGAATTTGTACTGCGCGCTGGCCCGGACGGGCGGTCGAAGCCGTTTGCCGATATGTACCATCTGGCCGCCGAGCGCCTAAACGTGCCGCTTGGCGCTATTTTGCACGTGGGCGATGATCTCACCACCGACGTGGCGGGCGCCGTGCGCTGCGGGATGCAGGCCTGCTGGATTAAGCCAGAAAACGCCGACCTGATGCAGACCGCCGATAGCCGTTTATTGCCGCATGTCGAGATTTCCCGGTTGGCATCTCTGACCTCGCTGATATAATCATCAGCAACTCTGTATAAAATTCCAGGGGTCTGACGGGACCCCGATTCTTTCCGGCGGTGCCAATGGACGTTTCTTACCTGCTCGACAGCCTCAACGATAAACAGCGCGAAGCCGTCGCGGCGGAGCGGACCAACATGCTGGTGCTCGCCGGCGCTGGCAGCGGCAAGACGCGCGTGCTGGTGCATCGTATCGCCTGGCTGCAGAGCGTTGAAAACTGCTCACCGTACTCGATCATGGCCGTCACCTTTACCAACAAAGCGGCGGCGGAAATGCGCCACCGTATTGGCGAGCTGATGGGTACCTCGCAGGGCGGCATGTGGGTGGGCACTTTCCACGGGCTGGCGCACCGTCTGCTGCGCGCCCATCATCTGGACGCCAACCTGCCGCAGGACTTTCAGATCCTCGACAGTGAAGATCAGCTGCGCCTGCTTAAGCGCCTGATTAAAGCCATGAATCTGGATGAGAAGCAGTGGCCGCCGCGTCAGGCGATGTGGTTTATCAACAGCCAGAAAGACGAAGGGCTACGTCCGCACCATCTGCAAAGCTACGGTAACCCGGTCGAGCAAACCTGGCAGAAGGTGTACCAGGCCTATCAGGAAGCCTGCGATCGCGCCGGGCTGGTGGATTTTGCCGAGCTGCTGCTGCGCGCCCATGAGCTGTGGCTTAACAAGCCACATATTCTTCAGCACTATCGAGAACGTTTTACCAATATCCTGGTGGACGAATTCCAGGATACCAACAACATTCAGTACGCGTGGATCCGCCTGCTGGCGGGCGATACCGGCAAAGTGATGATCGTTGGCGACGATGACCAGTCGATCTACGGCTGGCGCGGCGCGCAGGTGGAGAACATCCAGCGCTTCCTCAACGATTTCCCCGGCGCGGAAACCATCCGCCTGGAGCAGAACTACCGTTCGACCAGCAATATCCTCAGCGCGGCGAACGCCCTGATTGAGAACAACAACGGGCGTCTGGGCAAAAAGCTGTGGACCGACGGCGCCGACGGTGAACCGATCTCCCTCTACTGCGCGTTCAACGAACTCGATGAAGCCCGCTTTGTGGTCAACCGGATTAAAACCTGGCAGGACAACGGCGGCGCGCTGACCGAATGCGCCATTCTTTACCGCAGCAACGCCCAATCGCGCGTGCTGGAAGAGGCGTTGTTACAGGCCAGTATGCCGTACCGTATTTACGGCGGCATGCGCTTCTTCGAACGCCAGGAAATCAAAGATGCGCTTTCTTATTTGCGCCTGATTGCCAACCGTAACGACGACGCAGCGTTTGAGCGCGTGGTCAATACGCCGACGCGCGGTATCGGCGATCGCACGCTGGACGTGGTGCGTCAGACTTCCCGCGACCGCCAGCTGACGTTGTGGCAGGCGTGCCGCGAGCTGCTGCAGGAGAAAGCGCTGGCGGGCCGTGCGGCGAGCGCATTACAGCGTTTTATGGAGCTGATTGACGCGCTGGCGCAGGAAACTGCCGATATGCCGCTGCATGTGCAGACCGATCGCGTGGTGAAAGACTCCGGCCTGCGCACAATGTACGAGCAGGAAAAAGGCGAGAAGGGCCAGACCCGCATCGAAAACTTAGATGAACTGGTGACGGCTACGCGCCAGTTCAGCTACAACGAAGAAGACGAAGATTTAATGCCGCTGCAGGCATTCCTTTCCCACGCGGCGCTGGAAGCCGGGGAAGGGCAGGCCGATACCTGGCAGGACGCCGTGCAGCTGATGACCCTGCACTCGGCGAAAGGTCTGGAATTCCCGCAGGTGTTTATCGTCGGTATGGAAGAGGGGATGTTCCCCAGCCAGATGTCGCTGGATGAAGGCGGCCGCCTGGAAGAGGAACGTCGTCTGGCCTACGTCGGCGTGACGCGTGCGATGCAGAAGCTGACGCTGACCTACGCTGAAACCCGCCGTCTGTATGGCAAAGAGGTGTATCATCGTCCGTCGCGCTTTATTGGTGAACTGCCGGAAGCGTGCGTTGAAGAGGTACGCCTGCGCGCCACCGTGAGCCGCCCGGTGAGCCATCAGCGGATGGGTACGCCGATGGCGGAAAACGACACCGGCTACAAGCTCGGCCAGCGCGTACGCCATGCGAAATTTGGCGAGGGTACCATCGTTAACCTGGAAGGCAGCGGCGAACACAGCCGCCTGCAAGTTGCGTTCCAGGGGCAGGGAATTAAATGGCTGGTCGCGGCCTACGCCCGGCTGGAAACGGTATAACTTTCAGAAAAATATAATCATTTTGTAACGATCTGCTAGCCTTACGGAAGAGAAGGTAATTAATCCCGGTTAGCGTTTCGTTGCGTGTTGACGTCGTTTTTTTGCTGGCGTAACATGCGCGCACGATTACGCTAAGAGGACAAAGCCTTGGACACACCCAGTAGATGCTGGCTCACCTTCCTGTCATCCAGGAACAACTCCTAAGGCTATCCTCTTATGCTGATAGCCTTAGCGGTTGTCAGCGACCTGTATTTTATCCCGTCGCATTGAGTCAGGCTGTTTAATGGTCTGAAACCCCTGTAGTTTCTGTGTGCCCACCGGCTGTCCGATAATTTTTTGCATTGGGAGTCCCGGTCATGCTGAGCGCATTTCAACTGGAAAACAATCGTTTAACGCGTCTTGAGGCGGATGAGATCGATCACCTCGCCAGCTCGGTTTGGGTAGATTTGGTCGAGCCGGACGACGATGAACGAAACCGTGTGCAAAAGGATTTGGGCCAGAACCTGGCTACGCGCCCCGAACTGGAAGACATCGAAGCATCCGCACGTTTTTTTGAAGACGAAGACGGCCTGCATATTCACTCCTTCTTCTTCTATGAAGATGCGGACGATCACGCAGGTAACTCCACCGTCGCATTCACCATCCGCGAAGGGCGTCTGTTTACGCTGCGCGAGCGCGAGCTGCCGGCATTCCGCCTGTATCGTATGCGTGCGCGTAACCAGTCGATGGTTGATGGCAACGCCTACGAGCTGCTGCTTGACCTGTTCGAAACCAAAATCGAACAGCTGGCGGATGAAATTGAAAACATCTACAGCGATCTGGAAAAGCTGAGCCGCGTCATTATGGAAGGGCATCAGGGCGATGAGTATGACGAAGCGCTCTCGACGCTGGCGGAGCTGGAAGATATCGGCTGGAAGGTTCGCCTGTGTCTGATGGATACCCAGCGCGCGCTGAACTTTCTCGTGCGTAAGGCGCGTTTACCGGCCAGTCAGCTCGAACAGGCGCGCGAAATTTTGCGCGATATCGAGTCGCTGTTGCCACACAACGAATCGCTGTTCCAGAAGGTTAACTTCCTGATGCAGGCGGCGATGGGCTTCATCAACATCGAACAGAACCGCATTATCAAGATCTTCTCGGTGGTGTCCGTGGTGTTCCTGCCGCCGACGCTGGTGGCTTCAAGCTATGGGATGAACTTTGAGTTTATGCCAGAGCTGCGCTGGAGCTTTGGCTATCCGGGGGCGATTATCTTTATGATTCTGGCGGGGCTTGCGCCGTACCTGTACTTCAAACGTAAGAACTGGCTGTAAATGTCGTGCCGGATAAGCGCATCGCCATCCGGCAACGTCTTAGCCCTGACGCCCTCGTCTTTGCGTATAAATTGCATCCATCACGAAAATCGCCAGCGCGACCCAGATAAACGCGAAGGTGACCATCTTGTCCGCCCCCGGTACTTCACCGTAGAACGTGACCGCCAGCAGGAACATCAGCGTAGGGCCAATGTACTGGAAGAACCCCAGCGTCGACAGGCGCAGGCGGGTTGCGGCGCCGGTAAAGCACAGCAGTGGAATGGTTGTCACCACGCCTGCGGCAATCAGCAGCAGGTTCAGAGACCACGGGTTATTGCCCATATGGCTGGTTGCGCTGTCGGCGATACCAAACAGATAAATCGCCGCCACCGGCAGTAGCCAGAGCGTTTCAAACAGCATACCCGTCTGCGCATCGACGGCGATTTTCTTACGCACCAGGCCGTAAAAGGCGAAGCTGAACGCCAGGCCCAGGGCGATAATAGGCAGCGAGCCGAAGGTCCACAGCTGCACCAGTACGCCGCAGATGGCCAAAATGACCGCCAGCCACTGCATACGGCGGAAGCGCTCGCCGAGGAAAATCATCCCCAGCAGGATATTCACCAGCGGGTTAATGAAGTAGCCGAGGCTGGCTTCCAGCATGTGATGATTGTTAACTGACCAGATAAACAGCAGCCAGTTACCGCCGATCAGCACCGCAGAGAGCGCCAGCAGAAAGACCTTTTTGGGCGTTTTCAGCAGCGTTCTCACCTGTGACCACTGACGGCTGATGCTAATCAAGGCCACCATAAAGAAAAATGACCAGATGACGCGGTGCGTCAGGATTTCATCGGCAGGGACATAGTAAATCAGCTTAAAATAGGCGGGCGCAATGCCCCAGATAAAATAGGCGGCAAGGGCGAGCAGTACGCCCTGCCGCGTCTGTTTGGGATCCATGTGAAACATCCATTACGAAAAAGTCGCGCAATTTTACGCGATTCTGGCGGTTATCCCACCATATAAGTCGCCGTAGCGCTGGCGATATGCGTTTTCTCTTCGTTGTGCAACTCGACGCGGGCAACCGCCACTTTGTTTCCGGCGCGCAGCAGCGTGCTGCTGGCGGTAAAGCGCGTGCCGCGGCCCGGGCGCAGGTAGTCGACCCGCAGGTCAATGGTGCCCATCTTCGACAGCCGCTGGCGCAGCTCGTCTTCGTTGATGGTATCGTGGCGCGTTAACGTACTGCCTACGCACACCAGACCGGCGGCGACGTCCAGCGCCGAGGCGATGACCCCGCCGTGCAAAATGCTTTGCGCCCAGTTCCCTACCATCATCGGCTGATTATTAAAGCTCAGCTGTGCGAAGGCTTTTTCATAGACCTCCAGCTCCAGATTCAAAGCGCGATTGAACGGCATATGGTAGACAAAGATTTCCCCAACCAGCTTGAGCGCGTCGGCGGCGGTGAGTTCAGCAGACATAATGACCTTATTTTGTTTGTTAATAAAATGTTGATTTTATGCCCTTCGGGTGTTGATTTCTACTTTCAGAAAGGTTTGATGAGCAAGAACCGTGTAAAAAGGTAGAATGCGTGTCATTTTATTATTCATTATTTTTATATATCTCAGGGGAAAGTGACTGATGCGACTCTCAAGGAGTGGGTTATTGGCGCTGCTGCTGCCTGTTTCGGCGTTGGCGCAGGAAGCGACAATTAAAGAAGTTCATGATGTTCCGGCGGTGCGCGGCAGCATTATTGCTAATCTTTTGCAGGAGCATGAAAATCCATTCACGCTCTACCCCTATGAAAGTAACTATCTGCTGTACACCTGGACCAGCGATCTCAACAAAGAAGCCATTCGCTCGTACGACTGGGCTGAAAACGCACGTAAGGATGAGGTGAAGTTTCAACTGAGTATGGCCTTCCCGCTGTGGCGCGGCATTCTGGGCGATAACTCGGTGCTGGCGGGTTCCTATACCCAGCGCTCCTGGTGGCAGCTTTCCAACAGCGGCGAGTCTGCACCGTTTCGCGAAACCAACTATGAGCCGCAGCTTTTCCTCGGCTTTGCCACCGACTACCGCTTTGCCGGCTGGACCCTGCGTGACGTCGAGTTTGGCTTCAACCATGACTCTAACGGCCGCTCTGATCCTACCTCGCGTAGCTGGAACCGACTATACACGCGTCTGATGGCGCAAAACGGCAACTGGCTGGTGGAAGTGAAGCCCTGGTACGTGGTTGGCGATACCGACGATAACCCAGATATCACCAAATACATGGGCTACTACCGGCTGAAAATTGGCTATCAGCTGGGCGATGCGGTGCTGAGCGCACAGGGACAATATAACTGGAACACCGGCTACGGCGGCGCGGAGCTGGGCGTGAGCTACCCCATCAGCAAACACGTGCGCCTGTACACACAGGTCTATAGCGGCTACGGTGAATCACTGATCGACTATAACTTTAATCAGACCCGCGTGGGCGTGGGTGTGATGCTTAACGATCTGTTTTAACTGCATATCCGCCGGTTTGTTGCGAGCACGGCCGAAGGAATTCGTCTAAAACATTGCAGTTTGGCACGCAGGCGCTGAAAATAGCGCCTGTTTTTATTTTCAGGTGAATGGGGTCAACGTGGCACAGGCGGAAGTTTTAAATCAGGAATCGCTGGCTAAACAGGTTTTGCAGGAGACCTTTGGCTATCAGCAATTCCGCCCGGGCCAGGAAACCATCATCGATACCGTACTGAGCGGGCGCGACTGTCTGGTCGTGATGCCTACCGGTGGCGGTAAATCCCTGTGTTATCAGATTCCTGCGCTGGTAATGGATGGCCTCACGGTGGTGGTTTCGCCGTTGATTTCGCTGATGAAAGATCAGGTCGATCAGCTGCTGGCCAACGGGGTAGCGGCGGCGTGCATTAACTCCACGCAAACCCGCGAGCAGCAGCAAGAGGTGATGGCCGGCTGCCGTAACGGGCAGGTTCGTCTGCTCTACATTGCCCCGGAACGCCTGATGCTGGATAACTTCCTCGATCACCTGGCGCACTGGAATCCGTCGATGCTGGCGGTGGATGAAGCCCACTGTATCTCCCAATGGGGGCATGATTTCCGCCCGGAATACGCTGCGCTGGGCCAGCTGCGACAGCGCTTCCCCGCGCTACCGTTTATGGCGTTGACCGCCACCGCTGATGACACGACCCGCAGCGACATCGTTCGGCTGCTCGGGCTTAACGACCCGCTGATTCAAATCAGCAGCTTTGATCGGCCGAATATTCGCTATATGTTGATGGAGAAGTTTAAACCGCTCGATCAACTGATGCGCTACGTGCAGGAGCAGCGCGGTAAGTCCGGCATTATCTACTGCAACAGCCGCTCGAAGGTAGAAGACACCGCCGCGCGTCTGCAAAGCCGCGGTATCAGCGCGGGTGCCTATCATGCCGGGCTGGAAAACGACGTACGTGCCGACGTGCAGGAAAAATTCCAGCGCGACGATCTGCAAATTGTCGTGGCGACCGTTGCGTTCGGCATGGGTATCAACAAGCCCAACGTGCGGTTTGTGGTGCATTTTGATATTCCACGCAATATCGAATCCTACTACCAGGAGACCGGCCGTGCCGGACGAGACGGTCTGCCTGCGGAAGCGATGCTGTTTTACGATCCGGCGGATATGGCGTGGCTGCGCCGTTGCCTGGAAGAAAAACCCGAGGGCATGCTGCAAGACATTGAGCGCCATAAGCTTAATGCCATGGGAGCCTTTGCTGAGGCGCAGACCTGCCGACGCCTGGTGTTGCTCAACTACTTCGGTGAAGGGCGCCAGGAGCCGTGCGGCAACTGCGATATCTGTCTCGACCCGCCGAAACAGTACGACGGCGTACAGGACGCACAGATTGCTCTGTCAACGATTGGCCGGGTTAACCAGCGCTTTGGTATGGGCTATGTGGTTGAAGTGATTCGCGGCGCCAACAGCCAGCGTATCCGCGAGTTCGGCCACGATAAGCTTAAAGTCTACGGTATGGGGCGTGATAAAAGCCATGAACACTGGGTCAGCGTCATTCGTCAGCTGATTCACCTCGGCTTCGTCACCCAAAATATCGCCCAGCATTCAGCCCTTCAGCTTACCGATGCGGCACGCCCGGTGCTGCGCGGTGAAGCGCCGCTCCAGCTTGCGGTGCCGCGTATTGTGGCGCTGAAGCCGCGCGTCATGCAGAAAGCGGCGGTCGGTAACTACGACAAGCAGCTGTTTGCCAAGCTGCGTAAGCTACGTAAAGCCATCGCTGATGAAGAAAACATCCCGCCGTACGTGGTCTTTAACGACGCGACGCTGATTGAAATGGCCGAACAGATGCCGATATCACCGAGTGATATGCTGAGCGTTAACGGCGTGGGGACACGCAAACTGGAGCGCTTTGGTCGGGAGTTCCTGGCGCTGATTCGCGCTCACGTCGACGGCGATGATGAAGAGTAGTCAGGCGGCGGAAAAAGTGTCAGGATAGTTACCCACTGTACTATTTTCCGCGAATGTATCGCCCCGTTTGGTAGGTCTATCATGATAACGCTGTTTCTCACCGTCGCGCTGGTGCACATCATTGCCTTGATGAGCCCGGGGCCAGATTTCTTTTTTGTTTCCCAAACAGCCGTCAGCCGCTCGCGAAAAGAAGCGATGATGGGCGTACTGGGAATTACCTGCGGCGTGATGGTTTGGGCTGGCGTGGCGCTGCTCGGTCTGCATCTGATTATCGAAAAAATGGCGTGGCTGCATACCATTATTATGGTCGGTGGCGGCCTGTATCTATGCTGGATGGGCTATCAGATGCTGCGCGGGGCGTTAAAGAAAGAAAAAGTATCGGCGGAAGCTGAACCGCTGGTTGAACTGGCGCAGGGTGGGCGAAGCTTTATGAAGGGGCTGCTGACCAATCTGGCTAACCCAAAAGCGATTATCTACTTTGGCTCGGTGTTCTCGCTATTCGTTGGCGACAGCGTTGGCGCAGGCGCGCGTTGGGGGATTTTCGCGTTGATTATCATTGAAACGCTGGCCTGGTTCACGATTGTCGCCAGCCTGTTCGCACTGCCCGCAATGCGTCGCGGCTATCAGCGTGCGGCGAAGTGGATTGACGGCGTGGCGGGCACCCTGTTTGCGGGCTTTGGCATTCACCTGATTATTTCGCGCTAACCGCGTTGTCCCACCCGACGACGTGTTTCCGGGTGGGCTGCGTTATTTCAGCGAGTGAGCTGCTGTAGTTCATCGGCTGAAAGGCCGGTGATTTCCATAATCATGCTATTGTCGAGACCTTTAGCCAGCATTGCTTTCGCAACATCCTGCATGGCGGCAAATTTACCTTCCTGAATACCTTCCTTTCGCCCAATCAGCTTCAACTCTTCTGCCATGGTCATAAATTTATCTCCATGCTCCGGCACGCGCTGTGCCAGCCCATACAATAATTTCTGAACGTTTCGAGCTTGTCCCGCCTGTACCATGTAGTTTATCAGGATGGTTATTTGTTGTCCGCTCAACAGTCCTGATATGAACAGTTTGGCGAGTTTATCCTCTAGCTGTGCCATATCACGGAGACGGATATGCTTTTGTACCAGCGTAAGCGCGGCCATACTGCGATGTTGCATAATTTCTTCATCAGGAATAGTGGTGATATCGACGAGCGGAAAAGCATGGCTGTAAAGCTGGAGCGCCGCATTCGGATCGTGAAATTCATCCAGCCAGTTCAGCGTCCAGGGGTAGGGGCTGCGCTTGCCGTGATAGAACAGAATAGGGATTACTAGCGGCAGTTTCTTATGACCCGCATTGAGATGCTGCTGCATCGCCGCTACGGCGTAGCGTAGCAAGCGGAAAGCCATATGTTTGTCCGGCGAGCTCTGGTGCTCAATAAGAACATGGATATAGCCGCACCCGGTCATTGTTTGTAGGGAATAGATAATATCGTTGTAATAAGGACGCAGGTCGTCCTCAATAAAACTCCCTGACTCTAAGCGCAGCGTCTCCAGTTTGCACCGTTTTATTAGCGCCGGCGGTAGGTGAATCTCGATAAAATCCCGCGCGGTTTCCACGCGGGACAGGAAGGTTTTGAAGACCGCGTCATGCGGTGAAGCAGCTTCCGCCATCGTCCGTCATCCTTGAATTAGAAGGTCTGGCGGTATTCTGGCACCGACGTGTCCGCGTCAATAACGGAAATTTAAAACCGTTTCCGGCTATGCGTGCGGCCTCGTACCAATTTGGCGGCCAGCAACGCTGGTGACAAAAAAACTGCGAGCCGCGTTCACGCGTGCCGTGCCGACGCCAGCAGCGCCCCTACCAGCATAAACAGTGAACCAAACGCCTTATTCAACGCTTTCATCTGCTTCGGCCCTTTAATCCACGCCGAAATACGCTGCGCCAGCGTAGCGTAGCCAATCATCACGATGATATCGACCACGATGGTGGTCACGCCGAGTACCAGATACTGCATGACCTGCGGCTGATGCGGCACGATAAACTGCGGGAACAGCGCGGCAAGAAATACGATGCTTTTCGGGTTAGTCAGATTTACGAATATCGCGCGCTGGAACAGCTTGCCCCGCGACTGTGTTTTCGCCAGCGTTTTCAAGTCGATAGCGCCCGCTGCCCGCCACTGTTGGATACCGAGCCAAATCAGGTATGCCGCGCCCGCCCACTTCAGCACTTCAAACGCCAGCACCGAGCGGGAAAACAGCGTCCCCAGTCCTACGCCAACCAGCACGATATGAATCGCCAGACCGGTCTGCAGCCCGGCAATTGACGCCGCTGCGCCGCGGTAGCCGTGGTTGATGGAGGTTGTCATGGTATTGATCGCACCTGAGCCCGGTGACAGGCTGAGAATTATGGATGTTAGCAGGTAGGCGAACCACCATTCGAAGGTCATGAGAAACTCCCTGATTGTCTGTTTTTATGCCACAATACGCTAATGTGCAGACGTTGTGTTATACGTCACAAAAAAACAATTTTCAGCGGTTAACAGGGGTGGAAGCCCGATGTTTCAACAGCAAAAGGATTGGAATACCAGAGAAAACGCGTTCGCTGCGTTTACCACCGGGCCGTTAATGGATTTCTGGCGCGGGCGGGAAGAGGCAGAGTTTAGCGGCGTCGATTGCGTTCCGGTACGATTTGTTCGCTTCAGTTCGGACCAGCATGACCGGGTTATCGTGGTTTGCCCTGGGCGAATTGAAAGCTATGTGAAGTATGCGGAACTGGCGTACGATCTCTTCCACAGCGGTTTTGATGTACTGATTATTGACCATCGCGGTCAGGGGCGTTCCGGGCGTATGCTTTCGGATCCTCATCGTGGGCACGTGGCGAACTTTAGCGACTACGTCGACGATCTGGCCGCCTTCTGGCAGCAAGAGGTGCTGCCCGGGCGCTGGCGCCAGCGGTTTATTCTGGCTCACTCCATGGGGGGCGCGATTGCAACGCAGTTTTTGCAACGCTATCCGCAGGGCTGTGATGCCGTCGCGCTTTGCGCGCCGATGTTCGGTATTATCATGCGTCTGCCGGAATGGGTGGTACGGCCGCTTCTCGATTGGGCTGAGGGCCATCAGCGTCTTCGGGAAGGGTATGCCATGGGTACGGGTCGCTGGCATGCGCTGCCGTTCGGTCTCAACGTGCTGACCCATAGCCGCGAACGCTATCGGCGCAACGTGCGTTTTTACGCCGATGAACCCCGGCTACGCGTAGGCGGGCCGACGTACCACTGGGTCAGAGAAGGCATTCTGGCCGGGGAGCAAATCCTTGCCAACGCGGTGAACGACACGTTCCCGGTGCTGCTGATTCAGGCAGAAGAAGAACGCGTTGTGGATAACCGTATGCACGACCGTTATTGCGCACTTCGCGCCGAAGCGGGCCATCCCTGCGAGGGGGGTAAACCGCTGGTGATCGAAGGTGCCTACCATGAGATCCTTTTTGAAAAGGACACTATGCGCTCAGTCGCGCTCAATGCCATCGTCGATTTTTTCCATCGGCACCCTTAATTCGGCGTCAGCGCCGCACTTTTTAGAGGTTAAATTCGTTTATGTACCAGGTAGTCGCGTCCGATCTAGATGGCACCTTACTCTCCCCTGACCACCACTTAACGCCGTACGCCAAAGAGACGTTGCAGCTGCTGACCGAGCGCGGTCTGAACTTTGTGTTCGCCACCGGGCGTCACTATATCGACGTCGGGCAAATCCGCGATAACCTGGGGATCAAATCTTACATGATCACCTCCAACGGCGCGCGCGTGCACGACGCCGACGGCAAACAGGTTTTCGCCCACAACCTCGATCGCGATATTGCCGCCGATCTGTTTGGTATCGTCCACGGCAACCCGGATATCGTGACCAACGTCTATCGTGAAGACGAATGGTTTATGAATCGCCATCGTCCGGAAGAGATGCGTTTTTTCAAAGAAGCGGTGTTCAACTACACCCTCTATGAGCCGGGTATGCTGGAACCGGAAGGCGTGAGCAAGGTCTTCTTTACCTGCAACGATCACGAAACGCTGCTGCCGCTGGAACAGGCGATCAACGCTCGCTGGGGCGACCGCGTCAACGTCAGCTTCTCCACCCTGACCTGTCTGGAAGTAATGGCCGGCGGTGTCTCAAAAGGCCATGCGCTGGAAGCCGTTGCAAAAGCGATGGGCTATACGCTGAAAGACTGCATCGCGTTTGGCGATGGTATGAACGATGCGGAAATGCTGTCGATGGCCGGTAAAGGCTGCATTATGGAAGGGGCGCACCAGCGTCTGAAAGATCTGCATCCAGACCTTGAGGTCATTGGTTCGAATGCCGATGACGCGGTGCCGCACTATCTGCGTAAGCTGTATCTCGATTAATTATTGACGAGTGTCTGTTTTGTAGCCAGTTGTCAACTTCCATCTCCGCTACAATGAATGTTCATTTTCCAATCGGACATTCATTGTGGCGCTCCTGATTATTACCACGATTCTGTGGGCTTTCTCGTTTAGCTTTTACGGCGAATATCTTGCCGGGCATGTTGATAGCTACTTTGCGGTGCTGGTGCGCGTGGGGCTGGCGGCGCTGGTGTTTCTGCCGTTCCTGCGTACGCGCGGGCACAGTCTGAAAACCGTGGGGCTGTATATGCTGGTGGGCGCGATGCAGCTTGGCATTATGTATATGCTGAGTTTCCGCGCATACCTGTATCTGACCGTATCGGAGCTGCTGCTGTTTACCGTGCTAACGCCGCTCTATATCACGCTGATTTATGACCTGATGAGCGGTCGTCGCCTGCGCTGGAGCTACGCTTTTAGCGCGCTGCTGGCGGTGATTGGCGCGGGGATTATCCGCTACGACCATGTCACCCACCATTTCTGGACCGGCCTGGTGCTGGTGCAGCTCTCTAATATCGTTTTCGCTATCGGTATGGTGGGCTACAAACGGCTGATGGAAACCCGCCCGATGCCGCAGCATAACGCATTTGCCTGGTTCTATCTTGGCGCGTTTCTGGTGGCGGTGGTGGCCTGGACGCTGCTTGGCAATGCGCAGAAAATGCCGCAGACGCTACCGCAGTGGGGCATCCTGGTGTTTCTTGGCGTGGTGGCGTCGGGAATTGGCTACTTCATGTGGAACTACGGTGCTACGCAGGTAGATGCAGGCACCCTCGGCATCATGAACAATATGCACGTACCTGCGGGCTTGCTGGTGAATCTGGCTATCTGGCACCAGCAGCCCCACTGGCCGACCTTCCTTACAGGCGCTGCTGTGATCCTGGCCTCGCTATGGGTGCATCGGCACTGGATCGTTCGGCATTCTTCACAAACGGCAGATGATCGCAAGCGTGGTTCCGCGCTGAGCGAATAAACGCGTCCACGACCGGCTGACGCTGTTCGCCGTCGCGCACGGCGGCGTATAGCCGGCTCCACAGCCCTTCACCCAGGGTTTTGGTGACCACCAGACCCTGGCGCTCGAAGCTTTCCACCACCCAGTGCGGCAGGGCGGCAATGCCCATCCGCGCGGCCACCATCTGAATCAACAGCAGCGTGTTATCGACGCTTTTCAACTGCGGGCTGATCCCCGCTGGCTGCAGGAAGTGACGCCAGATATCCAGGCGCTGACGCTGCACCGGGTAAATCAGCAGCGTTTCCGCCGCCAGGTCTTCCGGCGTCACGCGTGCTTTGGTCGCCAGAGGGTGATCCGGTGAGAGAATCAGGCGCACTTCATAATCAAACATCGGTGAATAGTGCAGGCCGCTGCGTGGCAGAATATCGGATGTCAGGACAATATCGAGCTCGCTTTGCTGTAACGCTGGCTGCGGGTCGAAGGTGACGCCGGACTTAAAGTCCATCTCCACCTGCGGCCACTGTTTGCGGAAATTCTCAAGTGCAGGCGTCAGCCACTGAATACAGCTGTGGCATTCGATAGCAATACGCAGCGTTGCCTGCTGCGGCTCGTGGCAGGCCTGCAGCGCCTGCGCGATTTGCGGCAGCACCTGATTAGCCAGCTGCAACAGAATCTCGCCCTGCGGCGTGAAGCGCAGCGGCTGACTCTTGCGGACAAACAGTCGAAAGCCGAGGCGCTGCTCCAGATCGCTGAACTGGTGAGAAAGGGCGGATTGCGTCTGATGCAGCGTTGCCGCGGCAGCCGCGAGCGATCCGCTGTTTCGCAACGCCTGGAGCGTTTTCAGATGTTTAATTTCAATCATGAAAGTCCTTCACTTCGGCATGAACAATTTGCGCTTGAGGATTATACAGTACCTGTCGATTATGGATGTGTAAACATCTGGATGGCTAAATACTGAAAATTCCATGAGAGGCATATGATGACTATTCAAAACCACACCCTCGGTTTTCCTCGCGTTGGCCTGCATCGCGAGCTGAAAAAAGCGCAAGAGAGCTACTGGGCGGGGAACGCCTCCCGTGAAGATCTGCTGACCGTGGGCCGCGAACTGCGGGCCCGTCACTGGGAGCAGCAAAAACAGGCGGGCGTTGACCTGCTGCCGGTCGGCGATTTTGCCTGGTACGATCACGTACTGACGACCAGCCTGCTGCTGGGCAATGTCCCGGCTCGCCACCAGAACAAAGACGGCTCCGTTGATATTGATACGCTCTTCCGCATTGGGCGCGGCCGCGCGCCAACCGGCGAGCCTGCTGCGGCGGCCGAAATGACCAAATGGTTTAACACCAACTACCACTACATGGTGCCGGAATTCACCAAAGGCCAGCAGTTCAAGCTGACCTGGACTCAACTGCTGGATGAAGTGGACGAAGCGCTGGCGCTCGGCCACAAGGTGAAGCCTGTGCTGCTGGGGCCGATAACCTACCTGTGGCTGGGCAAAGTAAAGGGCGAGCCATTCAACCGCCTGAGCCTGCTGAACGATATTCTGCCGGTTTACCAGCAGGTGCTGGCCGAGCTGGCAAAACGCGGTATTGAGTGGGTGCAAATCGATGAACCAGCGCTGGTGCTGGAGCTGCCGCAGGCGTGGCTGAATGCCTTCAAACCGGCATACGATGCGCTTGCCGGGCAGCTGAAGCTACTGTTGACGACCTACTTTGAAGGCGTCACGCCGAACCTGGACACCATCGCCGCGCTGCCGGTTCAGGGGCTGCACGTCGACTTTGTCCACGGCAACGATGATGTGGGCGAACTGCATCAACGCCTGCCTGCAGACTGGCTGCTCTCCGCTGGCCTGATCAATGGTCGTAACGTCTGGCGCGCCGATCTCAGCGAAAAATACGCGCAAATTAAAGATATCGTCGGCAAGCGAGCGCTGTGGGTTGCCTCTTCTTGCTCGCTGTTGCATAGCCCCATCGATCTGAGTGTGGAAACCCGACTGGATGCGGAAGTGAAGAGCTGGTTTGCCTTCGCCCTGCAAAAATGTGGCGAACTGGCACTGCTGCGTGATGCGCTGAACAGCGGTGACACGACGGGTATTGTTGAGTGGAGCGCGCCGATTCAGGCTCGTCGTCACTCGACCCGCGTGCATAACCCGGCGGTTGAAAAACGGCTGGCGGCAATTACCGCACAGGATAGCCAGCGAACCAGTGCGTACCCGACCCGTGCGGCCGCGCAGCGTGAGCGCTTTAATTTACCCGCGTGGCCGACCACCACAATTGGTTCGTTCCCGCAAACGACCGAGATACGCGGCCTGCGTCTGGACTTTAAAAAGGGCAATCTCGATGCAAACCGCTATCGCACCGGAATTGCTGAACACATTAAGCAGGCGATTATTGAACAAGAGCGTCTGGGCCTCGACGTACTGGTGCACGGCGAAGCCGAGCGTAATGACATGGTGGAGTACTTTGGGGAGCACCTGGACGGCTTCGTCTTCACCCAGAATGGCTGGGTGCAGAGCTATGGCTCCCGCTGCGTGAAGCCGCCAGTGGTGATTGGCGACGTAAGCCGCCCGGAACCGATAACCGTGGAGTGGGCGAAGTACGCGCAGACGCTGACCGACAAACCGGTAAAAGGGATGTTGACTGGCCCAGTGACCATTCTTTGCTGGTCGTTCCCACGCGAAGATGTGACCCGCGAAACCATCGCCAAACAAATTGCGCTGGCGCTGCGCGACGAAGTGGCAGATCTCGAGGCGGCGGGGATTGGTATTATCCAGATTGATGAACCGGCGCTGCGTGAAGGGCTGCCGCTGCGTCGCAGTGATTGGGCTGCCTATCTGGCGTGGGGCGTGGAGGCCTTCCGTATCAACGCCGCAGTGGCGAAGGATGAAACCCAGATCCACACCCATATGTGTTACTGCGAGTTCAACGACATTATGGATTCCATTGCCGCGCTTGATGCTGATGTGATTACTATCGAAACCTCGCGTTCCGACATGGAGCTGCTGGAGTCGTTTGAGGCGTTCGATTATCCAAACGAGATCGGGCCGGGTGTCTACGATATTCACTCGCCGAACGTCCCGAGCGTGGAGTGGATTGAAGCGCTGTTGAAGAAAGCGGCGCAGCGTATTCCGGCGGAGCGCTTGTGGGTAAACCCGGACTGCGGCCTGAAGACGCGCGGCTGGCCGGAAACGCGAGCGGCGTTGGCAAATATGGTGAAGGCGGCGCAGAATTTGCGTCAGGGATAAAAAAACGGAGGCGGTTGCCTCCGTTTTCTTTTTACTGAAATGTTAGCCTTTCTTGCCGTTGTACTGTGCGAACCACGCCAGCATGCGCTGCCAGCCGTCTTTCGCCGACTCCTCGTGATAGCTCGGGCGGTAGTCAGCGTTGAAGGCATGGCCCGCATCTGGATAAACCACGATTTCCGCTTTGGCGTTTGCTGCCCGCAGCGCCTGACGCATGGTTTCCACCGAATCGAGTGAAATACCGGTATCTTCACCGCCGTACAGACCTAGCACCGGCGCATTGAGATCGACGGCGATATCGACCGGATGTTTAGGGCTATTCAGCGTTTTGTCTCCCGTCAGACGACCGTACCAGGCGACGGCCGCTTTCAACTGCGGGTTGTGCGCGGCGTACAGCCACGTAATGCGCCCGCCCCAGCAGAAGCCGGTGATCGCCAGGCGGTTGGCATCGCCGCCGTTGCGGGCCGCCCAGCTGGCGACGTGGTCGAGATCGGCCAGCACCTGCGCATCGGGAACTTTGGTCACCAGGCCGCTGAACAGCGAGGGGATGTCATCATAATCATTCGGATCGCCCTCGCGGAAATAGAGCTCCGGGGCGATGGCCAGATACCCTTCCAGCGCCAGCCGGCGGCAGATATCGCGGATGTGTTCATGGACGCCAAAAATCTCCTGCACTACGATGATTACCGGTAGCGGCGCATCGCTGTGCTTTGGCCGCGCGTGATAGGCTGGCAGCATATCGCCCTGTGACGGAATAGAGGTTTCACCCGCCGTAATGGCCTCTCCGGGCGTATGAACGGTTGTTGAGGCATGAGGTGAAGCAGCAGGGGCAAATCCAGGTTGTTTGTTGGTTGTCATGGCATTCTCCGTACCCTTTTAAATAAACGCATAGCCAAATAACAGTGCCTCAATGCGACGTATTTTTGTGCAGCAGGAATTAACAATAACTTGTTAATGTGATGTAAATCACTAATTAAGTGGAATTGAATGTAATAATTTTAGTTCTTAGTGATGGTAGTCACGAAAAAGAGTCATGGTCTTCTATAAAGTACATTTTTGCTTCTTCTGACAAAACTGAACCACAGAGGAGTTCTTTATGTCCAAGTCTGATGTTTTTCATCTCGGCCTCACTAAAAACGACCTACAAGGGGCGACGTTAGCTATCGTCCCCGGTGACCCGGAGCGTGTGGAAAAGATCGCCGCGCTGATGGAAAAGCCGGTCAAACTGGCATCGCATCGTGAATTTACCTCCTGGCGTGCTGAACTCGACGGCAAGCCGGTTATCGTGTGCTCAACCGGTATCGGTGGCCCATCAACCTCTATCGCCGTAGAAGAGCTGGCACAGCTCGGTATTCGTACCTTCCTGCGTGTCGGTACAACGGGCGCTATCCAGCCAAATATCAACGTCGGTGACGTTCTGGTCACCACCGCATCGGTCCGTCTGGACGGTGCAAGCCTGCACTTTGCGCCGATGGAATACCCGGCGGTTGCCGATTTCGCCTGTACTACCGCGCTGGTTGAAGCCGCAAAAGCCGTTGGCGCGACCACCCACGTGGGCGTAACGGCGTCTTCTGATACCTTCTATCCTGGCCAGGAGCGCTATGACACCTTCTCTGGCCGCGTAGTAAGAAACTTCAAAGGCTCCATGGAAGAGTGGCAGTCAATGGGCGTGATGAACTACGAAATGGAATCCGCTACGCTGCTGACCATGTGTTCAAGCCAGGGTCTGCGTGCCGGGATGGTGGCGGGCGTTATCGTCAACCGCACCCAGCAGGAAATTCCGAATGCAGAGACCATGAAGCAGACCGAAAGCCACGCGGTGAAAATCGTGGTGGAAGCGGCGCGCCGTCTGCTGTAATTCTGGTTTTCCCCCGACAAAAGGCCGACTCGTTCGGCCTTTTTCTTTTTGCGTGGACGCTCGCAGGAAACTGCTTTAAAACTGGACGTTTATACAGCACAATTCTATTTTTTGCAGATAACCGGTTTAGGCAGGGGGCATTGTGGATATTGCCGTGGTGATTTATGCGCTGGTAGCGCTTGCGGGCATGGTGATTGGCTGGCTGGCGGCGAGCTATCGCGTGGCGCAGCAGCGGGCAGAACGGCTGGCGGAAGAGCGTGATATTTACGGCGAACTGAGCGCGGCGAAACAGCAGATAGCCCAGAATGCCCACTGGCGCGAAGAGTGCGAGCTGCTGAATAACGAGCTACGCAACCTGCGGGAAATCAACTCGTCGCTAGAGGTCGACCTGCGCGAGGTGACCACGCTGCTGGAAACCACCCGCCAGCACGGCGATGAAAAATATCGCCTGATGCTTAACAGCGAGCAGCGACTGAGCGAGCAGTTTGAAAACCTTGCCAACCGTATCTTCGAGCAAAGCAACCGCCGCGTGGATGAACAGAACCGGCAGAGTCTGCACGGCCTGCTCACGCCGCTGCGCGAGCAGCTCGATGGTTTTCGCCGTCAGGTGCAGGAAAGCTTCGGCCAGGAGGCGCGCGAGCGTCATACCCTGGCGCATGAAATTCGCAATCTTCAGCAGTTGAACGCGCAGATGGCGCAGGAAGCGGTCAATCTGACGCGGGCGCTGAAAGGCGACAATAAAACCCAGGGCAACTGGGGTGAGGTGGTGCTGATCCGCGTGCTGGAGGCCTCTGGCCTGCGCGAAGGGCACGAATACGAAACCCAGGTGAGTATCGCGACCGATAGTCATTCACGCATGCAGCCGGACGTGATCGTCCGCCTGCCGCACCGTAAAGACGTGGTGGTGGATGCCAAAATGACCCTGGTGGCCTACGAGCGCTACTTTAACGCCGACGATGACTACACCCGCGAAGCGGCGCTGCAGGAGCATATCGCAGCGGTACGTAATCATATCCGCCAGCTGGGGCGTAAAGATTATCAGCAACTGCCGGGTCTGCGTTCGCTGGACTATGTGCTGATGTTTATCCCCGTTGAGCCGGCGTTTCTGTTGGCCCTGGATCGCCAGCCCGAACTTATCAGCGAGGCGCTGAAAAATAACATTATGCTGGTTAGCCCCACCACGCTGCTGGTGGCGCTGCGTACGATTGCCAACCTGTGGCGCTATGAACATCAGAGCCGCAATGCGCAACATATTGCTGAACGCGCCAGCCGCTTATATGACAAAATGCGGCTCTTCGTGGATGACATGTCGGCTATTGGCCAGAGTCTCGATAAAGCGCAGGATAACTACCGCCAGGCGATGAAAAAACTCACTACCGGGCGCGGCAATCTGCTCACGCAGGCGGAAGCCTTCCGCCATCTTGGCGTTGAGGTGAAGCGCGAGATTAATCCGGATTTGGTCGAGCAGGCTACGGCGCAGGACGATGATTTTCGTCTGCGCGACGACACGGACTCCAATGATGACAATTCGTTAGCCGCAGAACGCCGCTAACCCGGCCGCGCAGCGGATTTCGTAACGGGGTGGAATCGTAGGGCAATTGCGCCCAATCTGTTACACTCCATGAACATTTTCTTGATAAGCAGGCATAGAGATGGTTGAGGATTCACAAGAAACGACGCACTTTGGCTTTCAGACAATCGCCAAATCTCAGAAAGAAGACATGGTGGCGCATGTATTCCATTCTGTCGCCGCAAAATACGATGTCATGAATGACCTGATGTCATTCGGTATTCATCGTCTATGGAAGCGTTTTACCATTGATTGCAGCGGCGTGCGCCGTGGACAGACGGTCCTCGATCTGGCGGGCGGTACCGGCGACCTGACGGCAAAATTCTCGCGTATGGTCGGTGAAACCGGCCGCGTTGTGCTGGCGGATATTAACGACTCCATGCTGAAAATGGGGCGCGAAAAGCTGCGTAACATCGGCGTGGTGGGCAACGTGGAATATGTTCAGGCGAACGCAGAAGCGCTGCCGTTCCCGGATAACACCTTCGATCTGATCACTATCTCCTTCGGCCTGCGCAACGTCACCGACAAAGACAAAGCGCTGCGCTCTATGTACCGCGTGCTGAAACCGGGTGGACGCCTGCTGGTGCTCGAGTTCTCCAAACCGGTTTTCGACCCGCTGAGTAAGGCCTACGATGCCTATTCGTTCCACATTCTGCCGCGTATCGGTGAAGCGGTGGCCAATGACGCAGACAGCTATCGCTATCTGGCGGAGTCTATTCGTATGCATCCGGATCAGGACACACTGAAAGCGATGATGCAGAACGCCGGGCTGGAAAACGTTGACTACTACAACCTGACGGCAGGGATTGTCGCGCTGCACCGCGGCTATAAATTCTGATAAGTGGGGGGCCGTATGCCTTTAAAACCCTTAATGACCGGCAGCATCGAGACCGCTATTAACGCGCTGCTGTGGCGCGAAAAAGCGTTAAAGCCTGCCCGTCAGCGCCTTATCGGGAAAGTACTGCGCATTGAGCTCAAAGAATTTTCCTCGCCGCTGGTGCTGGTCTTCAGCGAGCGTCAGGTCGACGTGCTGGGCGCGTGGGAAGGCGAGGCTGATTGCACCGTCATCACCCGCCTCAGCGTGTTACCACAGCTGCGCAATCGCCAGCAGTTGACCGCTCTTATCCGCAATAACGATTTGGAAGTGCAGGGCGATCTCCAGGTGGTACAAAACCTGGTATCGCTGGCCGATCTTGCCGAGTTTGACCCGGCCGAGCTGCTTGCGCCCTATACCGGCGATATCGCCGCCGAGGGCGTCAGCAAACTGCTGCGCGGCGGGGCGAAGTGCTTACAGCACGGTCTGGCGCGTCAGCAGCGCTATGTGGCTGAAACGCTGACCGAAGAGTGGCGTCTGGCGCCGGGTGCCCTGGAAGTTGCCTGGTTTGCGGAAGAGACGGCGGCGGTCGAGCGTGAGCTTGCGGCGCTGACCAAACGGTTGGAAAAACTGGAGGGGAAATGACGCCAGGAGAATTACGGCGCCTGTACTTTATCATCCGCACCTTTTTGAGCTACGGGCTTGATGAGCTCATACCCAAAATGCGCATCACGCTGCCGCTGCGTATGGGGCGTCGGCTGCTGTTCTGGATGCCGAACCGCCACAAGGATAAGCCGCTGGGCGAGCGTCTGCGCCTGGCGCTACAGGAGCTTGGCCCGGTATGGATTAAATTCGGGCAAATGCTCTCTACCCGCCGCGACCTTTTCCCTCCTCAGATTGCCGATCAGCTCATCATGCTGCAGGACCGCGTGGCGCCGTTTGACGGAAAGCTGGCAAAACAGCAGATTGAAAGATCCATGGGCGATATTCCTGTGGAAAGCTGGTTTGACGATTTTGATATTGAGCCGCTGGCCTCTGCCTCCATTGCCCAGGTGCATACCGCGCGTTTAAAAGAAAACGGCAAAGAGGTGGTGATTAAGGTTATCCGCCCGGATATCCTGCCGGTGATTAAAGCGGACATGAAGCTGATTTACCGCCTGGCGCGCTGGGTTCCCCGCCTGCTGCCGGACGGCCGTCGCCTGCGCCCGTTAGAAGTGGTGCGCGACTATGAAAAAACGCTGATCGACGAGCTGAACCTGCTGCGTGAAGCGGCAAACGCCATCCAGCTAAGGCGTAACTTTGAAAACAGCCCGATGCTGTACGTGCCGGAAGTGTATTCAGATTATTGTCGTGTCGACATGCTGGTGATGGAGCGTATCTACGGCATCCCGGTGTCGGATATCGAAACGCTTGAGAAGCAGAATACCAACATGAAGCTGCTTGCCGAGCGCGGCGTGCAGGTGTTTTTCACCCAGGTATTCCGCGACAGCTTCTTCCATGCCGACATGCATCCAGGCAATATTTTTGTCAGCTATGAACATCCGGAAGACCCGCAGTATATTGGCATCGATTGCGGCATCGTTGGTTCATTGAATAAAGACGATAAACGCTATCTGGCTGAAAACTTTATCGCTTTCTTTAATCGCGACTACCGTAAAGTGGCCGAGCTGCACGTTGATTCCGGCTGGGTACCGCCGGACACGAACGTTGAGGAGTTCGAGTTTGCCATTCGTACCGTCTGCGAACCCATCTTTGAAAAGCCGCTGGCAGAAATCTCTTTTGGTCACGTGTTGCTGAACCTGTTTAACACCGCGCGGCGCTTCAACATGGAAGTACAGCCACAGCTTGTGTTACTGCAAAAGACATTACTTTACGTAGAAGGGGTAGGACGTCAGCTCTATCCTCAGTTAGATTTATGGAAGACGGCAAAACCATTCCTTGAGTCGTGGATCAAAGATCAGGTCGGTATTCCGGCACTGTTCCGCGCGCTGAAGGATAAAGCGCCGTTCTGGATCGAAAAAATGCCGGAGCTGCCTGAACTGGTGTACGACAGCCTGCGTCAGAGCAAGCAGGTACAGGTGAGCCTGGAGAAGCTTTCTCAGGAAATGGCGACGCACCGTACCCGTCAGGGGCAGTCGCGCTATCTCTTTGGTATAGGCGCGGTTTTACTCCTGAGCGGTACAGTATTACTGATTCAACGCCCGGAATGGGGGCTGACACCCGCGTGGCTTATGGCTGGAGGGCTGGTGGTATGGCTCGCAGGGTGGCGGAAGACGCGCTGAATTATGCGTCGCTAACAGGGCGCTGCATAACGTATAATGCGCGCTGATTATTTCATCATCTATCAGAGGAACTTGTATGGGTGGTATTAGTATTTGGCAGTTGCTGATTATCGTCGTTATCGTGGTTCTGCTTTTCGGGACTAAAAAGCTGAGCTCGCTGGGATCTGACTTAGGTGCGTCCATCAAAGGCTTTAAGAAAGCGATGAGTGATGAAGACGATAGCAAGCCTAAAGCAGACCAGGATGCAGATTTCACTGCAAAATCAATTACTGATAAGCAGGAAAGTGCGAAGAAAGACGAAGCGAAACGCCACGACAACGAGCAGGTGTAATGCGTGTTTGATATTGGTTTCAGTGAACTGCTGCTGGTGTTCGTGATTGGCCTGATTGTTTTAGGGCCAAAACGTTTACCGGTGGCGGTGAAAACGGTGGTGGGCTGGATTCGGGCGCTGCGCTCGCTGGCGACCACCGTGCAAAACGAACTGACGCAGGAGCTTAAACTCCAGGAGTTTCAGGACAGCCTGAAAAAAGTGGAGAAAGCGAGTCTGGATAGCCTGACGCCTGAGCTGAAGGCTTCCATGGACGAACTGCGTGAAGCGGCAGAGTCGATGAAGCGGTCTTACTCGATTAACGACCCTGAAAAGGCGAGTGACGAGGCCAATACCATTCATAACCCAGTGGCAAAGGATAAGACTGCCGAGCCTCCGCAGGCCGCTGAGTCTCAGCCGGCGTCCACTGAGGGCGCGACGGCGAAGCCTGTCGACGCACCGGCCGAGGAAGCCGAGCGGGTTAAACCGGCAGAGAAAGAGCACATTTCTGCGGCCGCTGCGCCTGAATCCACCCCCGCATCGAGTGATAAATCGTAAACATGAGCGTAGAAGATACCCAACCGCTGATCGCTCATTTGATTGAGCTGCGCAAGCGCCTGCTCAACTGCATTATTGCGGTCATCGTCATTTTTCTGGCGTTGGTTTACTTCGCCAATGATATCTATCAGCTGGTTTCCGCACCGCTGATCAAACAAATGCCGGTCGGCGCGACGATGATCGCCACCGACGTCGCATCGCCGTTCTTCACCCCGATCAAGCTGACCTTTATGGTTTCGCTGATCCTTTCTGCGCCGGTGATTTTGTACCAGGTCTGGGCGTTCGTGGCGCCAGCGTTGTACAAACATGAGCGCCGTCTGGTGGTGCCGCTGCTGATTTCCAGCACCCTGCTGTTTTACATCGGCATGGCGTTTGCGTACTTTGTGGTGTTTCCGCTGGCCTTTGGCTTCCTGACGCACACGGCGCCGGAGGGCGTGCTCGTCTCCACCGACATTAAGAGCTACCTCGACTTCGTCATGTCGCTGTTCATTGCCTTCGGCGTGTCGTTTGAGGTGCCGGTCGCTATCGTACTGCTCTGCTGGGTTGGCGTGACCACGCCGGATGACCTGCGTAAGAAGCGCCCGTACGTGCTGGTCGGCGCGTTCGTGGTCGGTATGCTGTTGACGCCGCCGGACGTATTCTCGCAGACGCTGCTGGCTATCCCGATGTACTGCCTGTTTGAAGTGGGCGTGTTCTTCTCCCGCTTCTACGCCGGGAAGCGGCTCACGCGTGATGAAGACGCGGAAGCGGAACACACTGAAGAATAATCACCAACCGCCCGCCAGGGCGGTTGTCGTATGGGAGCCATGATGTTTGATATCGGGGTCAATCTGACCAGTTCACAGTTCGCCCGCGATCGCGATGAGGTCGTCGCCCGAGCGCTCGCCGCCGGCGTGCATGGCATGCTGCTGACCGGCACCAACCGTCACGAGAGCGAAGAGGCGCAGCGGCTGGCAGAACGCTTTACGGGCTGTTGGTCAACCGCAGGCGTGCATCCGCATGATAGCAGCAGCTGGTCGCCGGCGGTGGCAGAGGTTATTTATGCGCTGCTGAACAAGCCTCAAGTCGTGGCGGTGGGGGAGTGTGGTCTGGACTTTAACCGCAACTTCTCAACGCCCGCGGAGCAGGAAGTCGCCTTTAGCGCCCAGCTAGCGATAGCCGCCGAACTGGGAATGCCAGTTTTTCTGCACTGTCGTGACGCCCATGAACGTTTTCTGACGCTGCTGGAACCGTGGCTCGACCATCTGCCGGGTGCGGTGCTGCACTGCTTCACCGGCACGCGCGAGGAAGCACAGGCCTGCCTGGATCGCGGGCTGCTGATCGGTATTACCGGTTGGGTTTGCGACGAGCGCCGCGGGCTGGAGCTGCGCGAGCTGTTGCCGATGATTCCGGCCGATCGCCTGCTGCTGGAGACCGATGCGCCGTACCTGCTGCCGCGTGACATGGCACCGAAACCGGCTTCACGCCGTAACGAGCCTGCGTTTGTCACCCATATTCTGGCGCGCGTGGCCGAGTGGCGTGCAGAAGAGGCACAATGGCTGGAAGCCGTCACCGACAACAACGCCAGAAGGCTGTTTAATATCGATTTTTAGTTCAGGCTTTACGGAAGTCAGTATTTTTGACGCTTTGCTTAACCTGTTTATTCAGCAGGTTCAGCAACAGCATTGAGCGTGCTTCGCCGTCGGGCTCGGCAAAAATAGCCTTCAGCCCTTCGAACGCGCCTTCGGTAATCACCACGCAATCGCCGGGATAAGGCGTTTCCGGGTCAGTGATATCTTCAGGCTGGTAGATAGAAAGCTGATGGATCACCGATGATGGTACCGTGGCCGGGCGCGCGCCAAAACGGACAAAATGGCTAACGCCGCGGGTGGCGTTAATCGTGGTGGTGTGGATGACTTCCGGGTCAAACTCCACGAACAGATAGTTCGGGAACAGCGGCTCACTGACTGACGTGCGCTTACCGCGCACCATTTTTTCCAGGGTGATCATCGGCGTCAGGCAGTTGACCGCCTGTCTCTCAAGATGTTCCTGGGCACGCTGAAGTTGCCCGCGTTTGCAGTACAGTAAATACCAGGCTTGCATAATCACTCTTTCCACTTGTTAGCGCGGAAGCATAACAAAAGTGCAGCCAGATCGCGATGTTGATTGTTACAGCTTTAATTCACGCTAATTTAACAAAAATACAGCATCAAAGGACCATTCGCCGTATACTAGGGCGCTTACCAGGAGGCCAATAATTACCCCATGAAATACCATGACCTACGCGACTTTCTGACGTTACTCGAACAGCAGGGCGAACTAAAACGTATTAGCCTCCCGGTTGATCCCCATCTGGAAATGACCGAAATTGCTGACCGCACGCTGCGTGCCGGTGGGCCTGCGCTCCTGTTTGAGAATCCCAAAGGTTATGACATGCCGGTGCTTTGCAACCTGTTCGGCACGCCGCGTCGCGTGGCGATGGGGATGGGGCAGGAAGATGTCAGCGCGCTGCGTGAAGTGGGTAAGCTATTAGCCTTTCTGAAAGAGCCGGAGCCGCCTAAGGGCTTCCGCGATCTGTTTGACAAGCTGCCGCAGTTCAAGCAGGTGCTGAATATGCCAACCAAACGCCTGCGGGGCGCACCTTGTCAGCAAAAAATTATGACCGGCGACGATGTCGATCTCTCGCGCATACCGGTGATGACCTGTTGGCCGGAAGATGCGGCACCGCTGATTACCTGGGGGCTGACGGTTACCCGCGGCCCGCACAAAGAACGGCAGAATCTGGGCATTTATCGCCAACAGGTGATTGGCAAAAACAAACTGATTATGCGCTGGCTGTCGCATCGCGGCGGCGCGTTAGATTTCCAGGAGTGGTGTGCTGCGCACCCCGGTGAACGTTATCCGGTGTCAGTAGCGTTGGGAGCCGATCCGGCCACGATTCTGGGGGCTGTGACCCCGGTGCCGGATACGCTTTCTGAATATGCGTTTGCCGGGCTGCTGCGCGGCACAAAAACTGAAGTTGTGAAGTGTGTGTCTAACGATCTGGAAGTGCCGGCCAGCGCCGAAATTGTGCTGGAAGGCTACATTGAACCGGGCGAGATGGCACCAGAAGGCCCGTATGGTGATCATACTGGCTACTATAACGAGGTGGATAACTTCCCGGTCTTTACCGTCACCCATATTACTCAGCGCGAAGACGCTATCTACCACTCCACGTATACTGGACGCCCACCGGATGAGCCAGCGGTGCTGGGCGTAGCGCTGAACGAAGTTTTCGTTCCGATTCTGCAAAAACAGTTCCCGGAGATTGTCGATTTCTACCTGCCGCCGGAAGGGTGTTCTTATCGCCTTGCCGTTGTCACCATGAAAAAACAGTATGCGGGGCACGCAAAACGCGTAATGATGGGCGTATGGTCGTTTTTACGCCAGTTTATGTACACAAAATTCGTGATTGTCTGCGATGATGACGTTAACGCACGCGACTGGAACGATGTGATATGGGCGATCACTACCCGCATGGATCCCGCGCGGGATACGGTGCTGGTAGAGAACACGCCGATCGATTATCTGGACTTCGCCTCGCCGGTTTCCGGCCTGGGGTCGAAAATGGGGCTGGACGCCACCAACAAATGGCCTGGGGAAACCCAGCGCGAATGGGGCCGTCCAATCAAGAAAGATCCCGCCGTTACGGCGCGTATTGATGAGATCTGGGACGAGCTGGCCATTTTTCCCGACAATAAATGATAACCCACCCCGGAAGGCTTATGCCGTGGCCCTCGTGGCGACAGCATGAGTGAGGATGGGGAAGAAGACCCGACAGAGGGAGCGCATGACAACCTTAAGCTGTAAAGTGACCTCGGTGGATGCCATTACTGATACGGTATACCGCGTTCGTTTAGTACCCGAAGCTGCCTTCTCATTTCGTGCCGGGCAGTATCTGATGGTGGTGATGGATGAGCGCGACAAGCGTCCGTTCTCTATGGCCTCTACGCCGGATGAACAGGCGTTTATCGAGCTGCACATCGGCGCTTCTGAGCTGAACCTGTACGCCATGGCCGTTATGGACCGCATTCTGAAAGACCGCGAAGTGGTGGTGGATATTCCGCACGGCGAAGCCTGGCTGCGTGAGGAAGACGATCGCCCGCTGGTGCTGATTGCCGGCGGTACCGGCTTCTCCTACGTGCGTTCTATTCTGCTGACCGCGCTGGCGCGTAATCCGAATCGCGACGTCGCTATCTATTGGGGTGGTCGTGAAGAGAAGCATCTCTACGACCTGTCCGAGCTGGAGGCGTTGTCGGTTAATCATCCGAACCTGCGCGTGGTGCCGGTGGTGGAGCAGCCGGAAGAGGAGTGGCGCGGGCGTTCTGGCACCGTGCTCACGGCGGTGCTTCAGGATTATGGCACGCTGGCCGAACACGATATCTATATTGCCGGGCGTTTTGAAATGGCGAAAATCGCCCGTGACCTGTTCTGCAACGAGCGTCAGGCGCGTGAAGATCGTCTGTTTGGCGATGCGTTTGCCTTTATCTGATAGGCAATAAAAAACCCGCCCCTGACAGGCGGGAAGAACGGCAACTAAACTGTGTTGTTGGTTATTGTCGGCCGGGCAAGCGAAGCGCCCCCGGCAAAGACGCCGGATGGTGACGCGGGCGCGTTCTATCCGGCCTACAGTATGGTTCGCCCCGGCCTTGTTCGCCGGGGCGTTCTTTTATACGCGCTCGATAACCGTCGCGATCCCCTGACCTAAGCCAATGCACATCGTCGCCAGACCAAACTGCACGTCTTTGCGCTCCATCAGATTAAGCAGCGTGGTGCTGATACGCGTACCGGAACAGCCTAACGGGTGGCCCAGTGCGATCGCGCCGCCGTTGAGGTTGATCTTCTCGTCAATTTGCTCCATCAGCCCCAGATCCTTAATACACGGTAGGATCTGCGCGGCAAACGCTTCGTTCATCTCAAACAAACCGATATCGCTGGTGCTCAGGCCCGCTTTTTTCAGCGCCAGCTTCGACGCCGGAACCGGACCATAGCCCATGATCGACGGGTCGCAGCCAACGACCGCCATTGAGCGAATACGCGCACGCGGCGTTAACCCCAGTTCGCGGGCGCGGCTTTCGCTCATCACCAGCATGGCGGATGCGCCGTCGGAGAGTGCGGATGACGAACCCGCGGTGACCGTGCCGGTGACCGGGTCAAATGCCGGTTTCAGCGTCGCGAGCGCTTCAACGGTCGTTTCCGGACGGATCACTTCATCGTAGTTAAACTGCTTCAGCACGCCGTCTGCGTCGTGACCGCCGGTGGGAATGATTTCATTCTTAAAGGCGCCGGACTGTGTGGCGGCCCAGGCGCGCGCGTGGGAGCGTGCGGCGAAGGCATCCTGCATTTCACGGCTGATGCCGTGCATGCGTGAGAGCATCTCAGCGGTCAGGCCCATCATCCCCGCCGCTTTCGCCACGTTGCGGCTCATGCCCGGATGGAAATCAACGCCGTGGCTCATCGGCACGTGGCCCATATGTTCTACGCCGCCCACCAGGCAGACCTGCGCATCGCCGGTCATAATCATGCGCGCAGCGTCGTGTAGCGCCTGCATCGAAGAACCACACAGACGGTTCACGGTGACAGCCGGAACCGAATGCGGGATTTCTGCCAGCAGCGACGCGTTGCGGGCAATGTTGAAGCCCTGCTCCAGCGTCTGCTGTACGCAGCCCCAGTAAATGTCGTCGAGAGCCGCCGCTTCCAGCGCCGGGTTGCGCGCCAGCAGGCTGCGCATCAGATGCGCGGAGAGATCCTCGGCGCGCACGTTGCGGAATGCGCCCCCTTTGGAACGGCCCATCGGGGTACGAATTGCATCAACAATAACAACCTGTTCCATCGTGACTCCTTAAGCCGTTTTCAGCTCACCAGCCGGGCGGGCTGGCTCAACCGGGGGATAATACGCTTCGTTATGGCGCGCTTTATCGCGCAAGCCTGCCGGAACTTCATACAGCGGCCCAAGATGCTGATACTGCTGCGCCATATCGAGATACTTCGCGCTGCCGAGCGTATCCAGCCAGCGGAACGCACCGCCGTGGAACGGAGGGAAGCCCAGGCCATAGACCAGCGCCATATCCGCTTCTGCCGGACTGGCGATAATGCCTTCTTCCAGACAACGCACCACTTCGTTGACCATCGGGATCATCATACGGGCGATAATCTCTTCATCGCTGAAGTCGCGCTTCGGCTGGCTGACATCGGCCAGCAGGCTGTCTACTACGGCATCTTCTTCTTTCTTCGGTTTACCCTTGCTGTCGGCTTTATAGCGCCAGAAACCAAGACCGTTTTTCTGACCAAAACGGCTGGCTTCAAATAGCGCATCGATGGCGTCACGGTAATCTTTCTGCATCCGCTGCGGGAAACCGGCGGCCATTACCGCTTGTGCATGGTGCGCGGTATCAATCCCGACCACATCGAGCAGATAGGCCGGCCCCATTGGCCAGCCGAACTGTTTCTCCATGACCTTATCCACTTTGCGGAAGTCGGCGCCATCGCGCAGCAGCTGGCTGAAGCCGGCAAAGTACGGGAACAGTACGCGGTTGACGAAGAACCCCGGGCAGTCGTTAACCACGATCGGCGTTTTGCCCATTTTGCTGGCCCAGGCGACTACTTTCGCAATGGTGCTGTCGGTGGTTTTCTTGCCGCGAATGATCTCGACCAGCGGCATACGGTGCACCGGGTTAAAGAAGTGCATACCGCAGAAGTTTTCCGGGCGCTCCAGCGCGTCGGCCAGCTCGCTGATAGGAATGGTCGAGGTGTTCGATGCCAGCACGGTGTCCGGGCGCACCTTCTGCTCGGTTTCCGCGAGCACCGCTTTTTTTACCTTCGGGTTTTCCACCACGGCTTCGACAACGACATCAACGCGATCGAAACCGGCGTAGTCCAGCGTGGGCTGAATAGTGGCGATGACGCCAGCCAGCTTCAGGCCGTCAATTTTGCCGCGTTCGAGCTGTTTGTTGAGCAGCTTGCTGGCTTCTGTCATGCCGAGAGTCAGCGATTTTTCGCTGATATCCTTCATGATCACCGGCACGCCCTTCCAGGCGGACTGGTAAGCGATCCCGCCACCCATGATGCCTGCGCCAATCACGGCGGCATGTTTCGGCGGTTCGGTGTTTTTGGTCAGTTTCTTCGCCTGACCTTTGACGAATTGGTCGTTGAGGAAAATACCGACCAGCGCACGGGCTTCATTAGAATGGGCCAGTGGAACAAAACTTTTGTTTTCAAGATTCAGCGCTTCTTCGCGGCCAAAGCGTGCTGCCGCTTCAATGGTTTTCACCGCAGTGATCGGCGCCGGATAGTGTTTACCCGCCGTTTGCATCACCATGCCCTTGGCGATGGTAAAGCTCATGGTGGCTTCAATCTTGCTGAGCTTGAGCGGCTCAAGCTTCGGCTGACGCTTCGCTTTCCAGTCCAGGTCGCCGTTGATAGCCTGACGCAGTACTGCCAGCGCGCCATCGAACAGTTTTTCGGGTTTAACGACGCCGTCAACCAGGCCAATTTTCAGCGCCTGTTCTGCGCTGACGTCTTTACCGGCGGCAATGATTTCCAGCGCGCTATCAGCGCCCAGTAGGCGCGGCAGACGAACGGAGCCGCCGAAGCCAGGCATAATACCGAGCTTGGTTTCCGGCAGACCGATGCGCAGATCCAGGGTCGCCAGGCGATAGTCGGTGGCCAGCACGCATTCGCAGCCGCCGCCCAGCGCATAGCCGTTGACGGCGGAAATCGTCGGTACCGGCAGGTCTTCCAGACGGTTAAATACGCTGTTCGCGAAATGCAGCCACTGGCTGAACTGTTCTTCAGGTACCAGGAACAGCGAAAGGAATTCGGTGATATCCGCGCCGACAATAAAGGCCGCCTTCTCGGAGCGCAGCAGCAGCCCCTTCAGCTCTTTTTGTTTTTCGAGGACGTCGAGCGCCTTGCCGAGGCTGGCTACGGTTGCGGTATCGAGTTTGTTCACTGAGCCAGGGGCATCGAACACCAGTTCGGCAATGCCATCTTCTAGCCAGTTGAGGTACAGGGTGTCGCCTTTGTAGAGCATGTCAGTCTCCTGAATCCAGCAATATGATCTGGTCATACCAGATAAACTCGAGTGTGTATTTTGTGTTAAATAAATGCAAATAAGACTTTAAATATTTGCTGGTCGGATCACGTCCGGGGGAAATCACGCAGGGTGGGTGAGGTGTGCTACTATGCGGAGACTAAAGGGCAATAAATTCAGAAGGGTAAATAATGGAATCACTGGCCGCACTCTATAAAAATCATATTGTTACCTTACAAGAGCGGGCGCGTAACGCACTTGAGCGTTTTAAGCTTGATGCGCTGCTTATCCACTCTGGCGAGCTGATGAATGTTTTTCTGGATGACCACCCGTACCCGTTTAAAGTCAACCCGCAGTTCAAAGCATGGGTACCGGTGACCCAGGTGCCAAACTGCTGGCTGCTGGTGGATGGGGTGAATAAACCCAAGCTGTGGTTTTACCTGCCGGTAGACTACTGGCACAACGTAGAGCCGCTGCCAACGTCGTTCTGGACGGAAGACGTTGAGGTGATCGCGCTGCCGAAAGCGGATGGCATTGGCAGCCAGCTGCCGGCGGCCCGCGGCAATATTGGCTATATCGGTCCGGTTCCGGAGCGTGCGCTGGGGCTCGGCATTGCGGCAAACAACATCAACCCGAAAGGGGTGATTGATTACCTGCACTACTATCGCGCCTATAAAACCGATTACGAGCTGGCGTGCATGCGTGAAGCGCAGAAGATGGCGGTTAACGGCCACCGTGCGGCGGAAGAGGCATTCCGTTCAGGCATGAGCGAGTTTGATATCAATCTGGCGTATCTGACGGCGACGGGCCATCGCGATACCGATGTTCCATACAGCAACATTGTGGCGCTGAATGAACATGCTTCCGTACTGCACTACACCAAGCTGGATCACCGCGTGCCGTCAGAAATACGCAGCTTCCTGCTGGATGCGGGGGCGGAGTACAACGGTTATGCGGCCGACCTGACCCGCACCTGGTCGGCACACAGCGATAACGACTATGCGCATCTGGTAAAAGATGTGAATGCCGAGCAGCTGGCGCTGATTGCGACCATGAAGGCCGGCACCAGCTATGTTGATTATCACATTCAGTTCCATCAGCGGATTGCCAAACTGCTGCGTAAGCACCAGATCGTCACTGATATGAGCGAAGAAGCGATGGTTGAGAACGATCTGACCGGGCCGTTTATGCCGCACGGTATTGGTCACCCTCTGGGCCTGCAGGTGCACGACGTCGCCGGCTTTATGCAGGATGATAGCGGGACGCATCTGGCTGCACCGTCTAAATACCCGTACCTGCGCTGTACTCGCGTACTGCAGCCGGGCATGGTCTTGACCATCGAGCCGGGCTTCTACTTTATTGAGTCCCTGCTGGCGCCGTGGCGCGAAGGCCAGTACAGCAAACATTTCAACTGGAAGAAAATTGAAGCGTTGAAGCCGTTCGGCGGTATTCGTATTGAAGATAACGTGGTGATCCACGAGAACAATATCGAAAACATGACGCGCGATCTGAAACTGGCGTAATGGAAAGCTGGCGAATACCGGCCGAGCCGGTCACCTTCGTTGAAGAGATCAAAAAGAGTCGTTTTATCACGCTGTTGGCACATACCGACGGCGTGGAAGCGGCCAAAGCATTTGTTGAGTCGATTCGCGCCGAGCACCCTGATGCCCGCCACCACTGCGTGGCGTGGGTCGCGGGCAGGCCGGACGATTCGCAGCAGCTAGGTTTCTCTGATGATGGTGAACCCGCTGGCACGGCCGGTAAGCCGATGCTGGCGCAGCTGATGGGCAGCGGCGTTGGCGAAATTACCGCCGTGGTGGTGCGCTACTACGGCGGTATCCTTTTAGGCACCGGAGGGTTGGTGAAGGCCTACGGTGGCGGAGTTCAGCAGGCGCTTAATCTACTGACTACGCAGATCAAAACGCCGCTAACCGAATATACTCTGTTATGCGAATACGGGCAGTTGGCGGGCGTTGAGGCGCTGGTTGGGCAGTATGCCGGCCAGATCGTGGACAGCGACTATCAGGCGTCCGTTATGCTCCGTGTGGCGCTTCCGCAGGCAAAAGTGCCTGATTTTTCCGCAAAGCTGGCGGATTTTAGTCGTGGTTCATTGCATTTGTTAGCGATTGACGAATAATCCCCCTCCTGACTTTTTAGATTATCAAAGGACGCGCCGGAAATGCATTTTCGTGCCATTACTCGAATTGTTGGACTTCTGGTCATCTTATTCTCGGGGACGATGATCCTGCCGGGTTTAGTGGCTCTGATTTACCGCGATGGCGCCGGGCGCGCATTTACCCAGACATTCTTCGTGGCGCTAGCGATTGGTTCGCTGCTGTGGTGGCCGAACCGCCGGGAGAAGGGCGAACTGAAATCGCGTGAAGGATTTCTGATTGTTGTCCTGTTCTGGACCGTGCTGGGCAGCGTGGGTGCGCTGCCGTTTATCTTCTCTGAACAGCCTAACCTCACGGTAACCGATGCGTTCTTTGAATCGTTCTCGGGGTTAACCACGACCGGTGCGACCACGTTGGTGGGGCTGGACTCATTGCCTCACGCGATACTCTTCTACCGGCAGATGCTGCAGTGGTTTGGTGGGATGGGGATCATTGTGCTGGCGGTGGCGATTCTCCCTATCCTCGGCGTCGGTGGGATGCAGCTGTATCGGGCGGAAATGCCCGGGCCGCTGAAAGATAATAAAATGCGCCCGCGTATTGCCGAAACGGCGAAAACCCTATGGCTTATGTATGTGCTGCTCACCGTTGCCTGCGCGCTGGCCCTCTGGTTCGCCGGAATGCCGGCGTTTGACGCCATCGGCCATAGCTTTGCTACCATCGCCATCGGCGGCTTCTCTACCCATGACGCGAGCGTGGGCTTCTTTAATAGTCCAACCATCAATACCATTATTGCGGTCTTCCTGCTGATCTCCGGCTGTAACTACGGCCTGCACTTCTCTTTATTAAGCGGACGTAGCCTGAAGGTGTACTGGCGCGATCCGGAGTTCCGCATGTTTATCGGCGTGCAGCTGACGCTGGTGGTGATCTGTACGCTGGTGCTGTGGTTCCACAATATTTATGCATCGGCGGTGACCACGCTTAACCAGGCGTTCTTTCAGGTGGTATCAATGGCGACGACCGCAGGGTTCACCACCGACAGTATCGCGCGCTGGCCGTTATTCCTGCCGGTACTGCTGCTGTGTTCCGCCTTTATTGGCGGCTGCGCCGGTTCCACCGGTGGTGGCCTGAAGGTCATTCGTATTCTGCTGCTGTTCAAACAGGGGAACCGTGAGCTGAAGCGTCTGGTCCACCCGAACGCGGTGTATAGCATCAAGCTCGGCAACCGTGCGCTGCCGGAACGTATTCTTGAAGCGGTATGGGGATTCTTCTCTGCCTATGCGCTGGTGTTTATTGTCAGCATGCTGGCGATTATCGCCACCGGCGTGGATGACTTCTCGGCGTTTGCCTCGGTTGTGGCGACGCTGAACAACCTCGGGCCAGGGCTGGGCGTGGTAGCGGATAACTTTGCCAGCATGAACCCGGTGGCGAAGTGGATCCTGATCGCGAACATGCTGTTTGGTCGTCTGGAGGTCTTCACCTTGCTGGTGCTTTTTACCCCGACATTCTGGCGCGAATAACAGGAGTTAGCGTTGAAAACATTAATGCTCTTTTCTACCCGTGATGGGCAGACGCGCGAAATTGCCGCCCATCTTTGCTCGCAGCTGAGCGAGCTTGATGTCGAGACGGCGATGGTGGACTTACACCGTACGGATAGCGTGGACTGGGCGCAGTATGACCGGGTGATTATCGGCGCTTCCATTCGCTATGGGCATTTTCATCCAGCGCTTGACCGTTTTGTGAAAAAGCATGCGGCCGCGCTGCAGGCGATCCCTGGCGCATTCTTTGCGGTAAACCTGGTTGCGCGTAAGCCAGAGAAGCGTTCGCCGCAGACCAATAGCTACACGCGTAAGTTCCTGCTGCGTTCTCCATGGCAGCCGGATGCCTGTGCGGTATTTGCGGGCGCCTTACGTTATCCGCGCTACGGCTGGTTCGACCGCTTTATGATCCGTTTGATAATGAAGATGACCGGCGGGGAAACGGATACACGCAAAGAAGTGGTATATACCGACTGGGAGCAGGTGTCCGCGTTTGCTAAGGAAATCGCGCAACTTTCGCGCAAATAGGGCGCTAATTCGGCTGATTGCCTGGAAAGTGAGCGAACAAAAAGTTTTTTAATATTTATGCTTGCGGGTTCTCATTTTCTCCCTATAATGCGGCCCCACTGAGACGGAACAACGGCAAACAAGCCGCCGGGTCAGCGAGGTTCTCCTGAGAATCTCGGCAGAGAAAAGCGAAATTAAACGCTTGACTCTGAAAGAGGAAAGCGTAGTATACGCCACCTCAGCGACAGGCGCTAAAGCGCGTCGCAACTGCTCTTTAACAATTTATCAGACAATCTGTGTGGGCACTCGAAGATACGGATTCTTAACGTCGCAAGACGAAAAATGAATACCAAGTCTCTGAGTGAACACGTAATTCATTACGAAGTTTAATTCACGAGCATCAAACTTAAATTGAAGAGTTTGATCATGGCTCAGATTGAACGCTGGCGGCAGGCCTAACACATGCAAGTCGAACGGTAGCACAGAGAGCTTGCTCTCGGGTGACGAGTGGCGGACGGGTGAGTAATGTCTGGGAAACTGCCCGATGGAGGGGGATAACTACTGGAAACGGTAGCTAATACCGCATAACGTCGCAAGACCAAAGTGGGGGACCTTCGGGCCTCACACCATCGGATGTGCCCAGATGGGATTAGCTAGTAGGTGGGGTAACGGCTCACCTAGGCGACGATCCCTAGCTGGTCTGAGAGGATGACCAGCCACACTGGAACTGAGACACGGTCCAGACTCCTACGGGAGGCAGCAGTGGGGAATATTGCACAATGGGCGCAAGCCTGATGCAGCCATGCCGCGTGTATGAAGAAGGCCTTCGGGTTGTAAAGTACTTTCAGCGAGGAGGAAGGCGTTAAGGTTAATAAACTTAGCGATTGACGTTACTCGCAGAAGAAGCACCGGCTAACTCCGTGCCAGCAGCCGCGGTAATACGGAGGGTGCAAGCGTTAATCGGAATTACTGGGCGTAAAGCGCACGCAGGCGGTTTGTTAAGTCAGATGTGAAATCCCCGGGCTCAACCTGGGAACTGCATTTGAAACTGGCAAGCTTGAGTCTCGTAGAGGGGGGTAGAATTCCAGGTGTAGCGGTGAAATGCGTAGAGATCTGGAGGAATACCGGTGGCGAAGGCGGCCCCCTGGACGAAGACTGACGCTCAGGTGCGAAAGCGTGGGGAGCAAACAGGATTAGATACCCTGGTAGTCCACGCCGTAAACGATGTCTATTTGGAGGTTGTTCCCTTGAGGAGTGGCTTCCGGAGCTAACGCGTTAAATAGACCGCCTGGGGAGTACGGCCGCAAGGTTAAAACTCAAATGAATTGACGGGGGCCCGCACAAGCGGTGGAGCATGTGGTTTAATTCGATGCAACGCGAAGAACCTTACCTACTCTTGACATCCAGAGAACTTAGCAGAGATGCTTTGGTGCCTTCGGGAACTCTGAGACAGGTGCTGCATGGCTGTCGTCAGCTCGTGTTGTGAAATGTTGGGTTAAGTCCCGCAACGAGCGCAACCCTTATCCTTTGTTGCCAGCGGTCCGGCCGGGAACTCAAAGGAGACTGCCAGTGATAAACTGGAGGAAGGTGGGGATGACGTCAAGTCATCATGGCCCTTACGAGTAGGGCTACACACGTGCTACAATGGCATATACAAAGAGAAGCGACCTCGCGAGAGCAAGCGGACCTCATAAAGTATGTCGTAGTCCGGATTGGAGTCTGCAACTCGACTCCATGAAGTCGGAATCGCTAGTAATCGTAGATCAGAATGCTACGGTGAATACGTTCCCGGGCCTTGTACACACCGCCCGTCACACCATGGGAGTGGGTTGCAAAAGAAGTAGGTAGCTTAACCTTCGGGAGGGCGCTTACCACTTTGTGATTCATGACTGGGGTGAAGTCGTAACAAGGTAACCGTAGGGGAACCTGCGGTTGGATCACCTCCTTACCTTAAAGAAACGTTCTTTGAAGTGCTCACACAGATTGTCTGATGAAAAGTAAATAGCAAGGCGTCTTGCGATTGAGACTTCAGTGTCCCCTTCGTCTAGAGGCCCAGGACACCGCCCTTTCACGGCGGTAACAGGGGTTCGAATCCCCTAGGGGACGCCACTTGCTGGTTAGTGTGAGTGAAAGTCGCCGACCCCAATATCTCAAAACTTACCTTCGGGTGACGTTTGAGATATTTGCTCTTTAAAAATCTGGATCAAGCTGAAAATTGAAACGACACACTGTGTCTGTTCTCCGTAATAAGAACAGATAAGCGGTGTGTTCGAGTCTCTCAAATTTTCGCAACACGGTGGTGTTTTACGAAACATCTTCGGGTTGTGAGGTTAAGCGACTAAGCGTACACGGTGGATGCCCTGGCAGTCAGAGGCGATGAAGGACGTGCTAATCTGCGATAAGCGTCGGTAAGGTGATATGAACCGTTATAACCGGCGATTTCCGAATGGGGAAACCCAGTGTGATTCGTCACACTATCATTACGTGAATACATAGCGTAATGAAGCGAACCGGGGGAACTGAAACATCTAAGTACCCCGAGGAAAAGAAATCAACCGAGATTCCCCCAGTAGCGGCGAGCGAACGGGGAACAGCCCAGAGTCTGAATCAGCTTGTGTGTTAGTGGAACGGTCTGGAAAGTCCGACGGTACAGGGTGATAGTCCCGTACACCAAAATGCACAGGTTGTGAACTCGAAGAGTAGGGCGGGACACGTGGTATCCTGTCTGAATATGGGGGGACCATCCTCCAAGGCTAAATACTCCTGACTGACCGATAGTGAACCAGTACCGTGAGGGAAAGGCGAAAAGAACCCCGGCGAGGGGAGTGAAAAAGAACCTGAAACCGTGTACGTACAAGCAGTGGGAGCCTCTTTATGGGGTGACTGCGTACCTTTTGTATAATGGGTCAGCGACTTATATTCTGTAGCAAGGTTAACCGAATAGGGGAGCCGAAGGGAAACCGAGTCTTAACTGGGCGTTAAGTTGCAGGGTATAGACCCGAAACCCGGTGATCTAGCCATGGGCAGGTTGAAGGTTGGGTAACACTAACTGGAGGACCGAACCGACTAATGTTGAAAAATTAGCGGATGACTTGTGGCTGGGGGTGAAAGGCCAATCAAACCGGGAGATAGCTGGTTCTCCCCGAAAGCTATTTAGGTAGCGCCTCGTGAATTCATCTTCGGGGGTAGAGCACTGTTTCGGCTAGGGGGTCATCCCGACTTACCAACCCGATGCAAACTGCGAATACCGAAGAATGTTATCACGGGAGACACACGGCGGGTGCTAACGTCCGTCGTGAAGAGGGAAACAACCCAGACCGCCAGCTAAGGTCCCAAAGTCACAGTTAAGTGGGAAACGATGTGGGAAGGCTCAGACAGCCAGGATGTTGGCTTAGAAGCAGCCATCATTTAAAGAAAGCGTAATAGCTCACTGGTCGAGTCGGCCTGCGCGGAAGATGTAACGGGGCTAAACTGTGCACCGAAGCTGCGGCAGCGACCTCTGTGTTGTTGGGTAGGGGAGCGTTCTGTAAGCCGTTGAAGGTGTCCTGTGAGGGGTGCTGGAGGTATCAGAAGTGCGAATGCTGACATAAGTAACGATAATGCGGGTGAAAAACCCGCACGCCGGAAGACCAAGGGTTCCTGTCCAACGTTAATCGGGGCAGGGTGAGTCGACCCCTAAGGCGAGGCCGAAAGGCGTAGTCGATGGGAAACAGGTTAATATTCCTGTACTTGGTGTTACTGCGAAGGGGGGACGGAGAAGGCTATGTTAGCCGGGCGACGGTTGTCCCGGTTTAAGCATGTAGGCGGGAAGTTTAGGTAAATCCGGACTTCTTTTAACGCTGAGGTGTGATGACGAGGTACTACGGTACTGAAGTAACAAATGCCCTGCTTCCAGGAAAAGCCTCTAAGCATCAGGTAACATCAAATCGTACCCCAAACCGACACAGGTGGTCAGGTAGAGAATACCAAGGCGCTTGAGAGAACTCGGGTGAAGGAACTAGGCAAAATGGTGCCGTAACTTCGGGAGAAGGCACGCTGATATGTAGGTGAAGTGGTTTACCCATGGAGCTGAAATCAGTCGAAGATACCAGCTGGCTGCAACTGTTTATTAAAAACACAGCACTGTGCAAACACGAAAGTGGACGTATACGGTGTGACGCCTGCCCGGTGCCGGAAGGTTAATTGATGGGGTTAGCGGCAACGCGAAGCTCTTGATCGAAGCCCCGGTAAACGGCGGCCGTAACTATAACGGTCCTAAGGTAGCGAAATTCCTTGTCGGGTAAGTTCCGACCTGCACGAATGGCGTAATGATGGCCAGGCTGTCTCCACCCGAGACTCAGTGAAATTGAACTCGCTGTGAAGATGCAGTGTACCCGCGGCAAGACGGAAAGACCCCGTGAACCTTTACTATAGCTTGACACTGAACACTGGTCCTTGATGTGTAGGATAGGTGGGAGGCTTTGAAGCGCGGACGCCAGTTCGTGTGGAGCCAACCTTGAAATACCACCCTTTAATGGCTGGTGTTCTAACGTAGACCCGTAATCCGGGTTGCGGACAGTGTCTGGTGGGTAGTTTGACTGGGGCGGTCTCCTCCTAAAGAGTAACGGAGGAGCACGAAGGTTAGCTAATCCTGGTCGGACATCAGGAGGTTAGTGCAAAGGCATAAGCTAGCTTGACTGCGAGAGTGACGGCTCGAGCAGGTGCGAAAGCAGGTCTTAGTGATCCGGTGGTTCTGAATGGAAGGGCCATCGCTCAACGGATAAAAGGTACTCCGGGGATAACAGGCTGATACCGCCCAAGAGTTCATATCGACGGCGGTGTTTGGCACCTCGATGTCGGCTCATCACATCCTGGGGCTGAAGTAGGTCCCAAGGGTATGGCTGTTCGCCATTTAAAGTGGTACGCGAGCTGGGTTTAGAACGTCGTGAGACAGTTCGGTCCCTATCTGCCGTGGGCGCTGGAGAATTGAGGGGGGCTGCTCCTAGTACGAGAGGACCGGAGTGGACGCATCACTGGTGTTCGGGTTGTCATGCCAATGGCATTGCCCGGTAGCTAAATGCGGAAGAGATAAGTGCTGAAAGCATCTAAGCACGAAACTTGCCCCGAGATGAGTTCTCCCTGACTCCTTGAGAGTCCTGAAGGAACGTTGAAGACGACGACGTTGATAGGTCGGGTGTGTAAGTGTAGCGATACATTGAGCTAACCGATACTAATGAACCGTGAGGCTTAACCTTACAACGCCGAAGATGTTTTGGCGAAATTGAGACGATTTTCAGCATTGATTACAGATTACATCAGAACGCAGAAGCGGTCTGATAACAGAATTTGCCTGGCGGCCGTAGCGCGGTGGTCCCACCTGACCCCATGCCGAACTCAGAAGTGAAACGCCGTAGCGCCGATGGTAGTGTGGGGTCTCCCCATGCGAGAGTAGGGAACTGCCAGGCATCAATTAAGTGAAGAAGCCCATCCTGACGGATGGGCTTTTTTGCGTCTGTGTTTTATGGGATGCGGCATTGTGGATATTGCCGGATGGCGGCTTCGCCTTATCCGGCCTACGCTTTCTACATTGCCAGATGTCCTCCTGCTCCATATAACCGCAAGCCTTCCCCACGCAGATACGGTAAACTATCGCCGATTTAGCATCAGGAAAGCAGCCATGACCTACTCCTTAAAACCCTGGAATACCTTCGGCATTGACCATTGTGCAAAGCACATCGTAAGCGCTGAAAATGAACAACAACTACTCAGCGCCTGGCAGCAAGCAACCCGCGACGGGCTGCCGGTGATGATCCTGGGTGAAGGAAGCAACGTCCTGTTTCTGGAAGATTATTCTGGTACCGTGATCCTTAATCGCCTGAAAGGTATCGACGTCAGTGAAACCGCTGATGCCTGGCATCTGCATGTAGGTGCCGGCGAAAACTGGCATCAGTTGGTTCGCTACGCGCTGGATAACGATATGCCCGGGCTGGAAAATCTGGCGCTGATCCCCGGTTGCGCAGGCTCGTCCCCCATTCAGAACATCGGCGCTTATGGCGTCGAGTTGCGGCACGTTTGCGAATACGTCGACTGCATTGAGCTGGCCACCGGTGAGCATAGACGCCTCACCGCTGAAGAGTGTCAGTTTGGCTACCGCGATAGCATCTTTAAACATGCTTATCAGGACCGCTTCGCAATTGTTGCCGTTGGCTTCCGCCTGGCTAAAGAGTGGCAGCCGGTATTAACCTACGGCGATCTTACCCGCCTGGATCCGCAAACCGTCACCCCGCGTGAGGTTTTCGATTCAGTCTGTCATATGCGTATGACCAAGCTGCCGGATCCCAAAGTGAATGGTAATGCGGGTAGCTTCTTTAAAAACCCGGTTGTCAGCGCGGAATATGCACAAACGCTGTTGGCAAACTTCCCTAAGGCACCTCATTATCCGCAGACGGATGGCAGCGTTAAGTTGGCTGCCGGCTGGCTTATCGATCAGTGTCAGCTAAAAGGCCACGTTGAGGGAGGCGCTGCGGTTCACCAGCAGCAGGCGCTGGTACTGGTCAATATCGACAATGCGCAAAGTGATGATGTCGTAAAACTGGCACACTATGTCCGTCATCAGGTAGGTGACAAATTTAACGTCTGGCTGGAGCCAGAGGTACGCTTTATTGGCCACGCGGGTGAAGTGAACGCAGTTGAGGTGATTCAATGAAAGATAATACGGTGCCATTAACCCTTATCTCTTTGCTGGCCGACGGTGATTTTCACTCCGGAGAGCAGCTGGGTGAGATGCTGGGAATGAGCCGCGCGGCGATTAATAAACATATCCAGACCCTGCGCGATTGGGGCGTTGATGTTTTTACCGTGCCTGGTAAAGGCTATAGTCTGCCGGAACCGATCCAACTGCTGGATACGCAGCGTATTCGCAGCGCGGTTGATTATGGCGACGTTGCCGTTCTTCCGGTGATTGATTCAACCAACCAGTATCTGCTGGATCGCATCGGCGAGCTGAAGTCCGGCGATGCCTGCGTGGCTGAATACCAGCAGGCAGGCCGCGGCCGCCGTGGACGTAAGTGGTTCTCGCCGTTTGGTGCTAACCTCTATCTCTCTATGTACTGGCGATTAGAGCAGGGGCCAGCCGCCGCGATTGGTCTGAGTCTGGTAATTGGCATTGTGATGGCGGAAGTGCTTCAGGATCTTGGTGCGGATAAAGTCCGAGTGAAATGGCCGAACGACCTTTATCTGAATGACCGTAAATTATCGGGGATACTCGTTGAACTAACGGGGAAAACCGGCGATGCTGCACAAATCGTTATTGGCGCGGGCATCAACCTTGTCATGCGTCAGGTTGAAAATGATGTGATTAACCAGGGCTGGATCAACTTGCAGGAAGCGGGGATCACCATCGATCGTAACGTGCTGGCCGCGCGCCTGATTAACGAACTGCATCATGCGCTGCAGGTCTTTGAACAGGAAGGTCTGGCACCTTATCTCTCACGTTGGGATAAGTTAGATAACTTTATTAATCGACCGGTAAAACTCATTATTGGTGATAAAGAAATCTTCGGTATTTCTCGAGGCATCGATGCTCAGGGGGCATTATTACTTGAGCAGGATGGGGTGATAAAACCCTGGATGGGCGGCGAAATATCGCTACGCAGCGCAGAATAAAAAAGGGAGCTTCGGCTCCCTATTTTTTATTCGATTTATTTCCGCAAACGTACCTGCTCAACGGAATGGTTCGCGCTTTTTGTCAAAATAAGACTTGCTCGCTCGCGCGTTGGAAGAATATTTTCGTTTAAATTCCGAAGGTTAATTTCGTTCCACAGCGAGGTGGCAACGTTAATTGCCTCTTCTTTTGAAAGCTGTGCGTAATTGTGGAAATAAGAATCCGGATCGGTAAAGGCCCCTTCACGGAATTTCAGGAAACGATTGATGTACCACGACTGTAATAATTTTTCCGGAGCGTCAACATATATAGAAAAATCAACGAAGTCGGAAACAAATACATGATGTGGATCGTGCGGATAATCCATCCCGCTTTGCAGTACATTTAACCCTTCGAGAATTAAAATATCCGGGTGGGTGACCGTCTTATCGCCATCGGGGATCACATCATAGATCAGATGTGAATAGACCGGGGCGGTGACGTTCGGCACGCCTGACTTCAGGTCAGAAACGAACTTGACCAGTCGATGCATATCATATGACTGCGGAAAACCCTTTTTCTTCATCAGCCCACGTTCTTTCAGCACTTCGTTAGGGTGCAGGAAACCGTCGGTGGTGATCAGCTCAACGCGACGATGCTCGGGCCAGCGGCTGAGCAGCGCCTGCAGTACGCGGGCGGTCGTGCTTTTACCTACCGCCACGCTGCCGGCGATGCTAATGATGTAGGGAATGCGTTGGCCGTTGGTGCCGAGGAACTGTTCCAGCACCGCCTGGCGGCGCAGGTTAGAACTAATATAGAAGTTCAGTAGACGTGACAAAGGCAAATAGATCTCCGCCACTTCCTCCAGCGACAGATCTTCGTTGATACCTTTTAAGCGCGTAATTTCGCCCTCAGTCAGGGTCATTGGCACTGAATCGCGCAGCGCCGCCCACTGGCTACGATTGAACTGTAGATAAGGTGTCATTAACGTTTGCTCTTGTTTTCTCATAAGCATGTTCTGGCTACCACGCTGACTGCACGCGACGCTTCACATTCAGTTAATCAGGACAATGGGCAGGAGGTTAACACCAGGTGGAAGAGAAAAAGAAGAAAAAATCCAAATTAGTCGTGCTTTCGTGAGAAAACACCGCTCTTTGTTACGGATGCTGTTTTCCTGAGTAAGGTTGAAGTGACAATGAAGAAGCGTAGGTGATATCGCTTTATTGCTATGAAGCGGCCGCTGACCGAAGTCTCGACGCTGTGTGGCTCCCGAAATAGGGGCTAACGGTACGAATAGGGGCGAATTATTGTGCTATTTTTAGCCGGCAAAACGCCATTTTGCTGAGTTTTTACGCGCGAACGCACAAAACGTGAGCGATAGAACATTTTATGCAAATTTTTAGTTGCATGTCGCCGCATGTCTCCCTAGAATGCGCGCTACTTGATGCCGACTTAGCTCAGTAGGTAGAGCAACTGACTTGTAATCAGTAGGTCACCAGTTCGATTCCGGTAGTCGGCACCATCAGGTGGGGTTCCCGAGCGGCCAAAGGGAGCAGACTGTAAATCTGCCGTCACAGACTTCGAAGGTTCGAATCCTTCCCCCACCACCACTTTCAGGCTAAGCATTGCGAGGCCAGAGTTGGTTGGTAAAATAACTAACTCAAACAAAGGAAAGGGAGAAATCTCTTTCCTTTGGCACAGAAAGAACTGGGTAGCCGAGTTTTAGGATGCGGGCATCGTATAATGGCTATTACCTCAGCCTTCCAAGCTGATGATGCGGGTTCGATTCCCGCTGCCCGCTCCAGACGTGCTGATATGGCTCAGTTGGTAGAGCGCACCCTTGGTAAGGGTGAGGTCCCCAGTTCGACTCTGGGTATCAGCACCACTTCTCTTCTCCCTCCCGTTTCTCTCTGTTCAAATTCAAGCATTCAACAATTCAGGCGTTTTGTCTGGTTGATGTGGTGATATCACCGATTTATCCGTGTATTAGAGGGACTATCGATGTCTAAAGAAAAATTTGAACGTACCAAACCGCACGTCAACGTCGGTACTATCGGCCACGTTGACCATGGTAAAACTACCCTGACCGCTGCAATCACTACCGTACTGGCTAAAACCTACGGCGGTGCTGCTCGTGCATTCGACCAGATCGATAACGCGCCGGAAGAAAAAGCGCGTGGTATCACCATCAACACTTCTCACGTTGAATATGACACCCCGACTCGTCACTACGCACACGTAGACTGCCCGGGCCACGCCGACTATGTTAAAAACATGATCACCGGTGCTGCGCAGATGGATGGCGCGATCCTGGTTGTTGCTGCGACTGACGGCCCGATGCCGCAGACTCGTGAGCACATCCTGCTGGGTCGTCAGGTAGGCGTTCCGTACATCATCGTGTTCCTGAACAAATGCGACATGGTTGATGACGAAGAGCTGCTGGAACTGGTAGAAATGGAAGTTCGTGAACTTCTGTCTCAGTACGATTTCCCGGGCGACGACACGCCGATCGTTCGTGGTTCTGCTCTGAAAGCGCTGGAAGGCGACGCTGAGTGGGAAGCGAAAATCATCGAACTGGCTGGCTTCCTGGATTCTTACATTCCGGAACCAGAACGTGCTATCGATAAGCCGTTCCTGCTGCCGATCGAAGACGTATTCTCCATCTCCGGTCGTGGTACCGTTGTTACCGGTCGTGTAGAACGCGGTATCATCAAAGTTGGCGAAGAAGTTGAAATCGTTGGTATCAAAGACACCGCTAAGTCTACCTGTACCGGCGTTGAAATGTTCCGCAAACTGCTGGACGAAGGCCGTGCGGGTGAGAACGTTGGTGTTCTGCTGCGTGGTATCAAACGTGAAGAAATCGAACGTGGTCAGGTACTGGCTAAGCCGGGTTCTATCAAGCCGCACACCAAGTTCGAATCTGAAGTGTACATCCTGTCCAAAGACGAAGGCGGCCGTCATACTCCGTTCTTCAAAGGCTACCGTCCGCAGTTCTACTTCCGTACGACTGACGTGACTGGCACCATCGAACTGCCGGAAGGCGTAGAGATGGTCATGCCGGGCGACAACATCAAAATGGTTGTTACCCTGATCCACCCGATCGCGATGGACGATGGTCTGCGTTTCGCAATCCGTGAAGGCGGTCGTACCGTTGGCGCGGGCGTTGTTGCCAAAGTAATGAGCTAATTGCTGATAACATTTGACGCAATGCGCAATAAAAGGGCATCATTTGATGCCCTTTTTGTACGCTGTCGAACCAGAACCTGGCTCATCAGTGATTATCTTTGCCATAATCATTGCTGAGACAGGCTCTGTAGAGGGCGTTTAGTCCGAAACTTATTTCGGTTTGGATCGCCTCGCAATCGCGGGGTGGAAATGTTTGTAGAATACTTCTGACAGGTTGGTTTATGAGTGCGAATACCGAAGCTCAAGGGAGCGGGCGCGGCCTGGAAGCGATGAAGTGGGTCGTTGTTGCCGTATTGCTGATTGTAGCAATTGTGGGTAACTACCTTTATCGCGACATGATGCTGCCGCTGCGTGCGCTGGCCGTAGTAATTATTATTGCTGCAGCGGGTGGTGTCGCGCTGTTGACGACGAAAGGCAAAGCGACCGTTGCGTTTGCTCGTGAAGCGAGAACGGAAGTTCGTAAGGTGATTTGGCCGACTCGCCAGGAAACGCTGCACACTACGCTGATCGTTGCTGCGGTCACTGCGGTAATGTCACTGATCCTGTGGGGACTGGATGGTATTCTGGTTCGCCTGGTATCCTTTATCACTGGCCTGAGGTTCTAAGATGTCTGAAGCACCTAAAAAGCGTTGGTACGTCGTTCAGGCGTTTTCCGGTTTTGAAGGTCGTGTAGCGACTTCGCTGCGCGAGCATATCAAATTACATAATATGGAAGAGCTGTTTGGCGAAGTCATGGTGCCGACCGAAGAAGTGGTCGAAATCCGTGGCGGCCAGCGTCGCAAAAGCGAACGTAAATTCTTCCCGGGCTACGTGCTCGTTCAGATGGTGATGAACGACGCAAGCTGGCACCTGGTGCGCAGCGTTCCGCGCGTCATGGGCTTCATCGGCGGTACCTCTGACCGTCCGGCGCCAATCAGCGATAAAGAAGTCGATGCCATCATGAACCGTCTGCAGCAGGTTGGCGATAAGCCGCGTCCGAAAACACTGTTTGAGCCGGGTGAAATGGTTCGCGTTAACGACGGTCCGTTTGCTGACTTCAACGGCGTGGTCGAAGAAGTGGATTACGAGAAGTCCCGCCTGAAAGTGTCCGTTTCTATCTTCGGTCGTGCGACCCCGGTAGAGCTGGACTTCGCTCAGGTTGAGAAAGCGTAAGACTGCGATCAAAAAAGCATCGATCTAATCGTTGCATAGGGCGCGAAATTGACATACAATTTCGCGCCTTTTGTTTTTATGGGCCACGGCCTGTAAAGCGATTTTTATTCACGGGGAGCCTCCTTGAGGCGCTATTACCCAATTAGAGGATTTTAGAATGGCTAAGAAAGTCCAGGCCTACGTCAAGCTGCAGGTTGCAGCTGGTATGGCAAACCCGAGTCCGCCGGTTGGTCCTGCTCTGGGTCAACAGGGTGTTAACATCATGGAATTCTGCAAAGCGTTCAACGCGAAGACTGATTCCATCGAAAAAGGTCTGCCGATCCCGGTTGTTATCACCGTTTACGCTGACCGTTCTTTCACCTTCATTACCAAAACGCCTCCGGCAGCAGTACTGCTGAAGAAAGCGGCTGGTATTAAGTCTGGTTCCGGTAAGCCGAACAAAGACAAAGTAGGTAAAATTTCCCGCGCTCAGCTGCAGGAAATCGCGCAGACCAAAGCTGCCGACATGACTGGTGCCGACATTGAAGCGATGACTCGCTCCATCGAAGGTACTGCACGTTCCATGGGCCTGGTAGTGGAGGACTAAGAAATGGCTAAACTGACCAAGCGCATGCGTGTGATCCGTGAGAAAGTTGATGCGACCAAACAGTACGACATCAACGAAGCTATCTCTCTGCTGAAAGAACTGGCTACTGCTAAATTCAACGAAAGCGTTGACGTTGCCGTTAACCTCGGCATCGACGCTCGTAAATCTGACCAGAACGTACGTGGTGCAACTGTACTGCCGCACGGTACTGGCCGTTCTGTTCGCGTTGCCGTATTTACCCAGGGCCCGAACGCTGAAGCAGCTAAAGCTGCTGGCGCTGAGCTGGTAGGTATGGAAGATCTGGCTGACCTGATCAAAAAAGGCGAAATGAACTTCGACGTTGTTATTGCTTCCCCGGATGCAATGCGCGTTGTTGGCCAGCTGGGCCAGGTTCTGGGCCCGCGCGGCCTGATGCCAAACCCGAAAGTTGGTACCGTAACCCCTAACGTTGCTGAAGCGGTTAAGAACGCTAAAGCAGGTCAGGTTCGTTATCGTAACGACAAAAACGGCATCATCCACACCACCATCGGTAAAGTGGACTTTGACGCTGACAAACTGAAAGAAAACCTGGAAGCTCTGCTGGTTGCGCTGAAAAAAGCAAAACCGACTCAGGCGAAAGGCGTGTACATCAAGAAAGTTAGCATCTCCACCACCATGGGTGCAGGTGTTGCAGTTGACCAGGCTGGCCTGAGCGCTGCTGCAAACTAATGCCTTTACGTGGGCGGTGATTTTGTCTACAATCTTACCCCCACGTTTGCTAACAAAAGTTAGCGGCTAAAAGATTTGTTCGTTGGAGCCTGGCCTATCCAGGCCTCCGTCGAAGACCGCAGGTGTTTCGCAAGAAACTTAATCCCCTGCGTAGACGGTGACAGAACGCTAAGATTATTTTTTTAAAGTACTCTTTGGCTTGTTTCTGCTCACCGTATTAAGACGCTCTTCTCGTTGAGTAGAGTGAAGTGAGTTCCAGAGCATAAGCTCTGGCAAACATCCAGGAGCAAAGCTAATGGCTTTAAATCTTCAAGACAAACAAGCGATTGTTGCTGAAGTCAGCGAAGTAGCCAAAGGCGCGCTGTCTGCAGTAGTTGCGGATTCCCGTGGCGTAACTGTAGACAAAATGACTGAACTGCGTAAAGCAGGTCGTGAAGCTGGCGTATACATGCGTGTTGTTCGTAACACCCTGCTGCGCCGCGTCGTTGAAGGTACTCAGTTCGAGTGCCTGAAAGACACGTTTGTTGGTCCGACCCTGATTGCATACTCTATGGAACACCCGGGCGCTGCTGCTCGTCTGTTCAAAGAGTTCGCGAAAGCGAATGCAAAATTTGAGGTCAAAGCCGCAGCCTTTGAAGGTGAGTTAATCCCGGCATCGCAGATCGATCGCCTGGCAACTCTGCCGACCTACGAAGAAGCAATTGCACGCCTGATGGCAACCATGAAAGAAGCTTCGGCTGGCAAACTGGTTCGCACTCTGGCTGCTGTACGCGATGCGAAAGAAGCTGCTTAATCGCAGTTGTCTTTGTAAAGTATTTGCTTACGTATAAACTTATTCTGATTTTCAGGAACAATTTAAATGTCTATCACTAAAGATCAAATCATTGAAGCAGTTGCAGCTATGTCCGTAATGGACGTTGTAGAACTGATTTCTGCAATGGAAGAAAAATTCGGTGTTTCTGCTGCTGCTGCTGTAGCTGTAGCTGCTGGCCCGGCTGAAGCTGCTGAAGAAAAAACTGAATTCGACGTAATTCTGAAAGCTGCTGGCGCTAACAAAGTTGCTGTCATCAAAGCAGTACGTGGCGCAACTGGCCTGGGTCTGAAAGAAGCTAAAGACCTGGTAGAATCTGCTCCGGCCGCTCTGAAAGAAGGCGTGAGCAAAGATGACGCTGAAGCACTGAAAAAATCTCTGGAAGAAGCTGGCGCTGAAGTTGAAGTTAAATAAGCCAACTTTTCTAGTTGAAGCCTGAGAAATCAGGCCGATGGCTGGTGACTTTTTAGTCACCAGCCATTTTGCGCTGTATGGCGCCAGTAGCATTTCACACTGTTTGACTACTGGTTGTCCTGACAATGCACGTTTCTATCGACGACTTAATATATTGCGACAGGGTGCTCGCTCTGTGTAAATCGCAATGAAATGGTTTAAGCGTGATAGCAACAGGTATTGCGGAAAGTGTTCCATTTTCCGGTCAACAAAATAGTGTTGCACAAACTGTCTGCCCATGGACAGATGCGTCGACTTGTCAGCGAGCTGAGGAACCCTATGGTTTACTCCTATACCGAGAAAAAACGTATTCGTAAGGATTTTGGTAAACGTCCGCAAGTACTGGATGTCCCATATCTCCTTTCTATCCAGCTTGACTCGTTCCAGAAGTTTATCGAGCAAGATCCTGAAGGCCAGTATGGTCTGGAAGCGGCTTTCCGTTCCGTATTCCCGATTAAAAGCTACAGCGGTAATTCCGAGCTGCAATACGTCAGCTACCGTCTGGGCGAGCCTGTCTTTGACGTTCAGGAATGTCAGATCCGTGGCGTGACCTATTCCGCACCGCTGCGCGTCAAACTGCGTCTGGTGATCTACGAGCGCGAAGCGCCGGAAGGCACCGTAAAAGACATTAAAGAACAAGAAGTCTACATGGGCGAAATTCCGCTCATGACCGACAACGGTACCTTTGTTATCAACGGTACTGAGCGTGTTATCGTTTCTCAGCTGCACCGTAGCCCAGGCGTCTTCTTTGACTCCGATAAAGGTAAAACCCACTCTTCGGGTAAAGTGCTGTATAACGCGCGCATCATTCCTTACCGTGGTTCCTGGCTGGACTTCGAATTCGATCCGAAGGACAACCTGTTCGTACGTATCGACCGTCGCCGTAAACTGCCTGCGACCATCATTCTGCGTGCGCTGAACTACACCACTGAGCAGATCCTTGACCTGTTCTTTGAGAAAGTCGTTTTCGAGATTCGCGACAACAAGCTGCAGATGGAGCTGATTCCAGAGCGTCTGCGTGGCGAAACTGCGTCGTTTGATATCGAAGCCAACGGTAAAGTGTACGTTGAAAAAGGTCGCCGTATTACCGCGCGCCACATTCGCCAGCTGGAAAAAGACGATATCAAACATATCGAAGTTCCGGTTGAGTACATCGCTGGCAAAGTCGCTTCTAAAGACTACGTTGACGAATCCACCGGCGAGCTGATCTGCCCGGCGAACATGGAGCTGAGCCTGGATCTGCTGGCTAAGCTGAGCCAGTCTGGCCACAAGCGTATCGAAACGCTGTTCACCAACGATCTGGACCACGGTGCGTACATTTCTGAAACGATTCGTGTCGACCCAACTAACGATCGCCTGAGCGCGCTGGTAGAAATCTACCGTATGATGCGCCCGGGTGAGCCGCCGACTCGTGAAGCGGCTGAAAGCCTGTTTGAGAACCTGTTCTTCTCCGAAGACCGCTATGACCTGTCTGCGGTTGGTCGTATGAAGTTCAACCGTTCTCTGCTGCGTGACGAGATCGAAGGTTCCGGTATCCTGAGCAAAGACGACATCATCGAAGTGATGAAGAAGCTCATCGATATCCGTAACGGTAAAGGCGAAGTCGATGATATCGACCACCTCGGCAACCGTCGTATCCGTTCCGTAGGCGAAATGGCGGAAAACCAATTCCGCGTTGGCCTGGTACGTGTTGAGCGTGCGGTGAAAGAGCGTCTGTCTCTGGGCGATCTCGATACCCTGATGCCTCAGGATATGATCAACGCTAAGCCGATTTCCGCAGCAGTGAAAGAGTTCTTCGGCTCCAGCCAGCTGTCTCAGTTTATGGACCAGAACAACCCGCTGTCTGAGATTACGCACAAACGTCGTATCTCCGCACTCGGCCCGGGCGGTCTGACCCGTGAACGCGCAGGCTTCGAAGTTCGAGACGTACACCCGACTCACTACGGTCGCGTATGTCCAATCGAAACGCCTGAAGGTCCGAACATCGGTCTGATCAACTCCCTGTCCGTGTACGCACAGACTAACGAATACGGCTTCCTTGAGACTCCGTACCGTAAAGTGACCGACGGTGTTGTCACCGACGAAATTCATTACCTGTCTGCTATCGAAGAAGGCAACTACGTTATCGCTCAGGCGAACTCCAACCTGGATGACGAAGGCCACTTTGTAGAAGACCTGGTAACTTGCCGTAGCAAAGGCGAATCCAGCCTGTTCAGCCGTGACCAGGTTGACTACATGGACGTATCCACCCAGCAGGTGGTATCCGTCGGTGCGTCCCTGATCCCGTTCCTGGAACACGATGACGCCAACCGTGCATTGATGGGTGCGAACATGCAACGTCAGGCCGTTCCAACTCTGCGTGCTGATAAGCCGCTGGTTGGTACCGGTATGGAACGTGCTGTTGCCGTTGACTCCGGTGTTACTGCAGTTGCTAAGCGTGGCGGTACCGTTCAGTACGTCGACGCATCCCGTATCGTTATCAAAGTTAACGAAGACGAGATGTATCCGGGCGAAGCGGGTATCGACATCTACAACCTGACCAAATACACCCGTTCTAACCAGAACACCTGTATTAACCAGATGCCTTGCGTGTCTCTGGGTGAGCCAATCGAGCGCGGCGACGTGCTGGCAGATGGCCCGTCCACCGACTTGGGTGAACTGGCGCTGGGTCAGAACATGCGCGTGGCATTCATGCCATGGAACGGTTACAACTTCGAAGACTCCATCCTCGTATCCGAGCGTGTTGTTCAGGAAGACCGTTTCACCACCATCCACATTCAGGAACTGGCGTGTGTGTCCCGTGACACCAAGCTGGGGCCAGAAGAGATCACCGCTGACATCCCTAACGTGGGTGAAGCTGCGCTCTCCAAACTGGATGAATCCGGTATCGTTTACATTGGTGCAGAAGTCACCGGTGGCGACATTCTGGTTGGTAAGGTAACGCCGAAAGGTGAAACCCAGCTGACCCCAGAAGAGAAGCTGCTGCGTGCAATCTTCGGTGAGAAAGCGTCTGACGTTAAAGACTCTTCCCTGCGCGTACCAAACAGCGTTTCCGGTACTGTTATCGACGTTCAGGTCTTTACTCGCGATGGCGTAGAAAAAGACAAACGTGCGCTGGAAATCGAAGAGATGCAGCTGAAGCAGGCTAAGAAAGACCTGTCTGAAGAACTGCAGATCCTCGAAGCTGGCCTGTTCAGCCGTATCTACGCTGTGCTGGTTGCCGGTGGTGTTGAAGCTGAGAAGCTCGACAAGCTGCCGCGCGATCGCTGGTTAGAACTCGGCCTGACCGACGAAGAGAAACAGAATCAGCTGGAACAGCTGGCTGAACAGTACGACGAACTGAAGCACGAGTTTGAGAAAAAACTCGAAGCGAAACGCCGCAAAATCACCCAAGGCGACGATCTGGCACCGGGTGTGCTGAAGATTGTTAAGGTATACCTGGCCGTTAAACGCCGTATCCAGCCTGGTGACAAAATGGCAGGTCGTCACGGTAACAAGGGTGTAATTTCTAAGATCAACCCGATCGAAGATATGCCGCACGATGCTAACGGTACGCCGGTAGATATCGTACTGAACCCGCTGGGCGTACCATCGCGTATGAACATCGGTCAGATCCTTGAAACCCACCTGGGTATGGCTGCGAAAGGTATCGGCGATAAGATCAACGCCATGCTGAAACAGCAGCAGGAAGTCGCGAAACTGCGCGAATTCATCCAGCGTGCTTACGATCTGGGTACCGACGTTCGTCAGAAAGTCGACCTGAACACCTTCACCGATGATGAAGTGCTGCGTCTGGCTGAAAACCTGAAGAAAGGTATGCCAATCGCAACGCCGGTATTCGACGGTGCGAAAGAAGCGGAAATTAAAGAACTGCTGCAACTGGGTGGTCTGCCATCTTCTGGTCAGATTACCCTGTTCGACGGCCGTACCGGTGAACAGTTCGAGCGTCAGGTAACCGTAGGTTACATGTACATGCTGAAACTGAACCACCTGGTCGACGACAAAATGCACGCGCGTTCTACCGGTTCTTACAGCCTGGTTACTCAGCAGCCGCTGGGTGGTAAGGCGCAGTTCGGTGGTCAGCGCTTCGGGGAGATGGAAGTGTGGGCGCTGGAAGCATACGGCGCCGCCTACACCCTGCAGGAAATGCTCACCGTTAAGTCTGATGACGTGAACGGCCGTACTAAGATGTATAAGAACATCGTAGATGGCAACCATCAGATGGAACCGGGCATGCCGGAATCCTTCAACGTACTGTTGAAAGAAATCCGCTCGCTGGGCATCAACATCGAACTGGAAGACGAGTAATCCTCGCTCAAACAGGTCACTGCTGCCGGGGTAACCCCCGGCAGTGGATTGTGCTAACTCCGACGGGAGCAAATCCGTGAAAGATTTATTAAAGTTTCTGAAAGCGCAGACTAAAACCGAAGAGTTTGATGCGATCAAAATTGCTCTGGCTTCGCCAGACATGATCCGTTCATGGTCTTTCGGTGAAGTTAAAAAGCCGGAAACCATCAACTACCGTACGTTCAAACCTGAGCGTGACGGCCTTTTCTGCGCCCGTATCTTTGGGCCGGTAAAAGATTACGAGTGCCTGTGCGGTAAGTACAAGCGCCTGAAACACCGCGGTGTGATCTGTGAGAAGTGCGGCGTTGAAGTGACCCAAACCAAAGTGCGTCGTGAGCGCATGGGCCACATCGAGCTGGCATGTCCGACTGCCCACATCTGGTTCCTGAAATCGCTGCCGTCCCGTATCGGTCTGCTGCTCGATATGCCACTGCGTGATATCGAACGCGTACTGTACTTCGAATCTTATGTGGTTATCGAAGGCGGTATGACCAACCTGGAACGTCAACAGATCCTGACTGAAGAGCAGTATCTGGACGCGCTGGAAGAGTTCGGTGACGAATTCGACGCGAAGATGGGTGCGGAAGCTATCCAGGCCCTGCTGAAAAGCATGGATCTGGAGCAAGAGTGTGAAACTCTGCGCGAAGAGCTGAACGAAACCAACTCCGAAACCAAGCGTAAAAAGCTGACCAAGCGTATCAAGCTGCTGGAAGCGTTCGTACAGTCTGGTAACAAACCAGAGTGGATGATCCTGACCGTTCTGCCGGTTCTGCCGCCAGATCTGCGTCCGCTGGTTCCGCTGGATGGTGGTCGTTTCGCAACGTCGGATCTGAACGATCTGTATCGTCGCGTCATTAACCGTAACAACCGTCTGAAGCGTCTGCTGGATCTGGCTGCGCCGGACATCATCGTTCGCAACGAAAAACGTATGCTGCAGGAAGCGGTCGACGCCCTGCTGGATAACGGTCGTCGCGGTCGTGCGATCACCGGTTCTAACAAACGTCCTCTGAAATCTTTGGCCGACATGATCAAAGGTAAACAGGGTCGTTTCCGTCAGAACCTGCTCGGTAAGCGTGTTGACTACTCCGGTCGTTCTGTCATCACCGTAGGTCCATACCTGCGTCTGCATCAGTGCGGTCTGCCTAAGAAAATGGCACTGGAGCTGTTCAAACCATTCATCTACGGCAAACTGGAACTGCGTGGCCTGGCCACCACCATCAAAGCCGCGAAGAAAATGGTTGAGCGCGAAGAAGCTGTCGTTTGGGATATCCTGGACGAAGTGATCCGCGAACACCCGGTCATGCTGAACCGTGCACCAACACTGCACCGTCTGGGCATCCAGGCGTTTGAACCGGTACTGATCGAAGGTAAAGCTATCCAGCTGCACCCGCTGGTTTGTGCGGCATATAACGCCGACTTCGATGGTGACCAGATGGCTGTTCACGTACCGCTGACGCTGGAAGCCCAGCTGGAAGCGCGTGCGCTGATGATGTCTACCAACAACATCTTGTCTCCAGCGAACGGCGAGCCAATCATCGTTCCGTCTCAGGACGTGGTATTGGGTCTGTACTACATGACCCGTGACAAAATCAATGCCAAAGGCGAAGGCATGGTGCTGACTGGCCCGAAAGAAGCGGAACGTCTGTACCGCTCTGGCCAGGCTGAACTGCACGCTCGCGTTAAAGTTCGTATCACTGAATACGAAAAAGACGAGAACGGCGAGTTCGTAGCCAAAACCACGCTGAAAGACACTACCGTTGGTCGTGCCATTCTGTGGATGATCGTACCTAAAGGTCTGCCGTTCACTATCGTGAACCAGCCGCTGGGTAAAAAAGCGATCTCCAAAATGCTGAACACCTGTTACCGCATTCTGGGCCTGAAACCGACCGTTATCTTTGCTGACCAGACCATGTACACCGGCTTTGCGTATGCAGCCCGTTCTGGTGCGTCTGTTGGTATCGATGACATGGTTATCCCAGAGAAGAAATACGAGATCATCTCTGAAGCGGAAGCCGAAGTTGCTGAGATCCAGGAGCAGTTCCAGTCTGGTCTGGTTACCGCGGGCGAACGCTATAACAAAGTTATCGATATCTGGGCCGCGGCGAACGATCGTGTATCCAAAGCGATGATGGACAACCTGCAAACTGAAACCGTGATTAACCGTAACGGCGAAGAAGAGCAGCAGGTTTCCTTTAACAGCATCTACATGATGGCCGACTCCGGTGCGCGTGGTTCTGCAGCACAGATTCGTCAGCTGGCAGGTATGCGTGGTCTGATGGCGAAGCCGGATGGCTCCATCATCGAAACGCCAATCACCGCGAACTTCCGTGAAGGTCTGAACGTACTCCAGTACTTCATCTCCACCCACGGTGCGCGTAAAGGTCTGGCGGATACCGCACTGAAAACAGCGAACTCCGGTTATCTGACGCGTCGTCTGGTTGACGTGGCACAGGACCTGGTTGTTACTGAAGACGATTGCGGCACGCTGGAAGGCATCACCATGACCCCGGTTATCGAGGGTGGTGACGTTAAAGAGCCGCTGCGCGATCGCGTACTGGGTCGTGTAACCGCTGAAGACGTTCTGAAGCCGGGTACGGCGGATATCCTGGTTCCACGCAACACCCTGCTGAACGAACAGTGGTGTGACCTGCTAGAAACCAACTCCGTTGACTCCGTCAAAGTACGTTCCGTTGTATCCTGTGACACCGACTTTGGTGTATGTGCGCACTGCTACGGTCGTGACCTGGCGCGTGGCCACATCATCAACAAAGGTGAGGCTATCGGCGTTATCGCGGCACAGTCCATCGGTGAGCCGGGTACACAGCTGACGATGCGTACGTTCCACATCGGTGGTGCGGCATCTCGTGCGGCTGCTGAATCCAGCATCCAGGTGAAAAACAAAGGTAGCATTAAGCTCAGCAACGCGAAGTCGGTTGTGAACTCCAGCGGTAAACTGGTTATCACTTCCCGTAACACCGAGCTGAAGCTGATCGACGAATTCGGTCGTACCAAAGAGAGCTATAAAGTGCCTTACGGCTCTGTTATGGCGAAAGGTGATGGCGAACAGGTTGCCGGCGGCGAAACCGTTGCAAACTGGGATCCGCACACCATGCCGGTTATCACCGAAGTAAGCGGTTTTGTTCGCTTCACTGACATGATCGACGGCCAGACCATTACTCGTCAGACCGACGAGCTGACCGGCCTGTCTTCTCTGGTGGTTCTGGATTCTGCAGAGCGTACTGCCGGTGGTAAAGACCTGCGTCCGGCGCTGAAAATTGTTGATGCCCAGGGCAACGACGTTCTGATCCCAGGCACCGATATGCCTGCTCAGTACTTCCTGCCGGGCAAAGCGATTGTTCAGCTGGACGATGGCGTTCAGATCAGTTCTGGTGACACCCTGGCCCGTGTTCCGCAGGAATCCGGCGGTACCAAGGACATCACCGGTGGTCTGCCGCGCGTTGCCGACCTGTTCGAAGCACGTCGTCCGAAAGAGCCGGCAATCCTGGCTGAAATCAGCGGTATCATTTCCTTCGGTAAAGAAACCAAAGGTAAACGTCGTCTGGTTATCACCCCGGTAGACGGTAGCGATCCGTACGAAGAGATGATTCCGAAATGGCGTCAGCTCAACGTGTTCGAAGGTGAACGTGTAGAACGTGGTGACGTGGTTTCCGACGGTCCGGAAGCACCGCACGACATCCTGCGTCTGCGTGGCGTACATGCTGTAACTCGTTACATCGTTAACGAAGTGCAGGACGTATACCGTCTGCAAGGCGTTAAGATTAACGATAAGCACATCGAAGTTATCGTTCGTCAGATGCTGCGTAAAGCCACCATCGAAAGCGCGGGTAGCTCCGACTTCCTGGAAGGCGAGCAGGTTGAATACTCCCGCGTCAAGATTGCTAACCGCGAACTGGAAGCGAACGGCAAAGTGGGTGCAACCTTCTCCCGCGATCTGCTGGGTATTACCAAAGCGTCTCTGGCAACCGAGTCGTTCATCTCTGCGGCCTCGTTCCAGGAGACCACTCGCGTGCTGACCGAAGCAGCCGTTGCGGGCAAACGCGACGAACTGCGCGGTCTGAAAGAGAACGTTATCGTGGGTCGTCTGATCCCGGCCGGTACCGGTTATGCGTACCACCAGGATCGCATCCGTCGCCGCGCGGCGGGTGAAGTTTCTGTCGCGCCGCAGGTTAGCGCTGAAGAAGCGACCGCGAGCCTGGCAGAGCTGCTGAACGCAGGTCTGGGCGGTTCCGACAACGACTAATCGTTCACGCTAGTGCGATAAGTTGAAAAGGCCACTCTTCGGAGTGGCCTTTTTTATTGCTGCTCCGTAATTGCCGGATGGCGGCTTCGCCTTATCCGGCCTACAAATGCTACAAATGCAAAAGGCACCCTGGTGGGTGCCTTTTTTATTCCGTCATCGTGCGTTTAGCTCACCAGAGGAATACGGCGGTACAGTTCAATCATGTCGGTGGCCAGATCCTGGATAACCATCGCATTCATCAGGTGATCCTGAGAATGAACGGTAATCAGGTTAACCGGCAGCTTGCCCGTGCCTTCGTCGATGCCGATCAGCTGCGTCTGGATACCGTGTGCCAGCTTCACGAACTCGCGGGACTCTTCCATCGCTTTTTCTGCGCCTTCGAAGTCACCCTTACGCGCGAGCTGCAGCGCGGTTAATGTGGAGCTACGTGCGGCACCGGCGTTCACCAGCAGTTCCATGATGATTGATTCTAAATCTTCCACGTCTTCCTCACTCCATTAACTTAAGGGCTTTCTCAAGCACGACATCGCCTTTCATCATGCCGTAATCCATCATATCGATGACCGCGACTTTCTTGCCCAGCGGGTCGGCCAGCGCCTGTAGCTTAGCCTGCTCATACTTGACCTGTGGGCCGAGCAGAACGATGTCTGCCTCGTTGATATTCGCTTTGAATTCGGCCACCGGTACGGCTTTAATTGAGACTTCAACCCCTTTTTTCTGAGCTGCGTCCTTCATGCGTTGAACCAGCATGCTGGTGGACATACCTGCAGCGCAGCATAAAACGATATTCTTCATAATGCTCCCTCATGACCCGTGATTAACCATGTTTATCGCGAGCTGAAACGATCAACAACCGCTTTGCAGCGATTGTGTGTAAGGCATCACAAAGATTGTCGCAAAAGTCTGAAACCGGTTACATTTTTTAGCGTGGCGCAAAGACAAAAAAAACCGCAGCGCGGGTCTTTCGTTATCGAGGGGGAAAGTCAGGAGGTTGAGGTACGTTCGATGCGATTTTTCCCCTGGCGTTTGGCGCGATAAAGCGCTTCGTCAACGCTCGAGACCAGGTGATCCAACGTCTCCATATGCCATTCGCCCAGCCCGGCGCTGAAAGTGACATGCAGGCCTTCTTCACGCCATGACCGGTTAGCCACGTTCAACCGCCATAGCTCCAGCAGGGCGGCGGCTTCGGCAACGTGTTCGGCGGTGAAAATAACCGCAAACTCTTCGCCACCGTAGCGATACAACGATAGACCATGCGCCTGCAGGATAGCGATCCCTTCACGGGCAACGCTGCGCAGGACAATATCCCCGCTCAGATGACCCCAGGCATCGTTAATGGATTTGAAGTTATCGATATCGACCAGCGCGAGTGCGAACGACTGTCGCTCGTTCATCAGCTTAGCGATGTCGGTATCGAAGGCCCAGCGGTTCTTACAGCCGGTCAGCGAGTCGACGGTCGCCTGGCGCACGTAGGCCCGCTCGCGCGCTTTATTCGTCTCAATCGCTTTATGCAGCATCACCTCCAGGCCCGGCGCTCGTTGGGTATCACCTGTCTTGATGGCGTTAATGATATTCATCAGGATGCCGCGTGAGGCGTGCCGCAGGTACAGGCCGAAGGTAATGATAATCAGACCTGCCAGCGCGAAGCCCCACGAGATGATGATACTTTCATGCTGCGCCAGCATGCTGAGGGTATGGCCGGAAACTTTATAGATCACAAACCAGTCAGGGTTGGTGAAGGAATAGTAGTAATACCAGGTACGACTAGGTTTATCGAACACTTCTCCTTCGCCAGCGGTCATGCCGTTAAGCAGTTGTTCAGACACGACCGTCTGGAACAGCTTGCCGCTGTCCGGATGCAGCAGCGCCTGTCCCTGGCGGTTGACGATGAAGAACTCGCCTTGCACCGGCGAGCGCATCTGCCGCAGCGTATGGCTCATGGCGGTGAGATCAAAGTGGAACGCCAGCGTGCCTTTTAGTTTGCCGTCGGTCGAAATAACCGGTTTTGCCAGCGTCACGGTCTGTTGCTGCGTGAAGAAATCGGTGTAGGGCTGGGTATAGCGGCTGAAGATCCCGACATCGCCCTGATGCACGAACCACGGGCGGGTTGAGGCATCAAAAACCGGCGCATTCGGGCGCTCAATCGCCTGCGGTGCGCGCAGGTAATGGCCTTGCGTATCGGCGATCGACAGCGAAGAGACGGTGGGCATCATGGACAGCAGCTGCATCATGGATTGCAGCCCTTGCTCGGGGTCGATATTGACGAGTCTGTTCAGCTCATCATTACGGGCTAAAAAGGTTGTCGCACGCCCCAGAATATAATCGTTTTCATGCAGAATGGATTCCGTGTAATTGACCGCAAGGTTATGGGTGAAATTGCGGTTAATACTGTGATAATCACGAATAATATCATTGCGTTGAATGATAGTGACCAGCGTGGCAATAATCACAAAGCACAGGATAATGCCGGCAAAACTGATAAAAATAGGCGCTGTAAACGACAGCCGCCTGCTGTGAGAACTCATCATGGTTTCCATTCCCGGAGTGAATTGCAGAAAACCAGAGAGAGCAGGTACCGCAATCGTATACACATATTTATGACTCAATAATTATACTTTATCGATGTAAACATGAGTATTTAATCTATATGTATAGATTAAATTGCTAGTAAATACCGTTTTTTATGAAATATTCGTTTGTTGAGGTTGGGTGAAGGGCGGCGCTTGAAGCACGTCGCCCTGAATCAGTGTAGCTCACTTTTAGCGCGGTGCGCTTCGTCCGAGCCAACTGTCCCAGTCTTTCCATACCGGCTGTAGCCCGCGCGCGGTTAACGCGTTGGCGACTTCGGCAGGGGTTCTGGCATCGTGCGGCGAGAACTGTTCCAGTTCCGGGCGATCGTCGGCGTAGCCGCCGGGCTGGGTTTTGGAAAAGGCGCTGACGTTATTGATGGCTAGCGGGATCACGCGGTCACGGAACCAGGGAGACTCGCGGGTGGACAGCGATAGTTCGGTATCCGGTGAGAACAGACGAAAGGCGCAAATCGTCTGTACCAGCTGCCGTTCATCCATCAGCGATGCCGGCTCGATGCCGCCCGCGCAGGGCCGCAGACGCGGGAAGGAGATTGAATAGCGGCTTTTCCAGTAGCGCTGCTGAAGCCACATCAGGTGCTCGGCGACCATAAAACAGTCGACCCGCCAGCTGTCAGACAGGCCTATCAGCGCACCGAGGCCAATTTTATCCATGCCTGCCTGGCCCAAACGGTCCGGCGTATCGAGACGCCAGAAAAAGTCCTGCTTTTTGCCTTTCAGGTGATGCTGAGCGTACATTCCTTCGTGATAGGTCTCCTGATAAACCATCACGCCATCCAGCCCCAGCGCCTTCAGCTCGGCGTATTCCTCGGTCGCCAGCGGCTGAACTTCCATGTGCAGTGACGCAAACTGTCGGCGAATAGCCGGAAGGTGGCGGCGAAAATAGTCCATCCCGACTTTTGCCTGATGTTCACCGGTGACCAGCAGCAGATGCTCAAAACCCAGCTCACGGATGGCCGTGCACTCCCGAGCAATTTCTGCGTTATCCAGCGTTTTACGCTTGATACGGTTGCTCATTGAGAAACCGCAGTAGGTGCAGTCGTTGGCGCAGAGATTTGAGAGATACAGCGGAACGTAAAAGCTCACGGTGTTGCCAAAGCGCTGACGGGTGAGCTTCTGCGCCCGCTGTGCCAGCGGCTCCAGATAGTCGGCGGCGGCAGGCGAGAGCAGCGCCATCAAATCATCGCGGCTAAGCTGCGAAGCGTTGAGGGCGCGTTCCACGTCAGCGGCGGTTTTCCCGTTGATACGCAGGCGGATGTCGTCCCACTCCAGCTGTCGCCAGCGGTCGGTGAAGGTATTCATGCCAGTGCCTCCAGAAATCCCGTCAACGGGCTGGTGGCCTGCGCGAGCGAGCTTTTGCTGCCGGGGACGGCCTGGCGCGCCAGAAGGCCCGCTTCAACCGCCAGACGGAAAGCGGTGGCCATCATCACCGGATCGTCCGCCACGGCAATCGCCGTGTTGACCAGCACCGCGTCGGCGCCCATTTCCAGCGCCTGCGTGGCGTGGCTGGGGACGCCGATGCCTGCATCAACCACCACCGGCACGGTCGCCTGTTGGATAATAATCTCCAGCATCGCTTTGGTTTCCAGCCCCTGGTTGGAGCCGATAGGCGCGCCGAGCGGCATCACCGCCGCGCAGCCCACGTCTTCCAGCCGCTTGCACAGTACCGGATCCGCACCGCAGTAGGGCAGCACCACAAAGCCCTGTTTCACCAGCGCTTCGGCAGCTTTTAGCGTTTCAATCGGATCCGGCAATAGCCAGCGGGCATCCGGGTGGATTTCTAATTTGAGCCAGTTTGTGCCCAGCGCTTCACGCGCCAGTTGGGCGGCGAAAATCGCCTCTTCAGCGGTTTTCGCTCCGGAGGTGTTAGGCAGCAGCGTCACGCCCGCGTCGATAAGCGGGGCCAGAATGGCATCGTTATGCTGGCGCAAATCCACGCGCTTCATCGCCAGCGTCACCAGCTGGCTGCCGGAGGCGCGAATCGCCTCGACCATCAGCTGCGATGAGGCAAATTTTCCGGTACCGGTGAACAGATGTGAATCAAACGTTTTGTCGGCAATACGTAACATATCAACCCCCTGCAATAACCTGAAAAAGCAGGATCTGGTCGCCTTCCTGCACGATTTGCTGCTGCCACTGCTCGCGCGGCAGGATCTGCTGATTGAGCGCCAGCGCCGCGCCCGGTTTGAGCTGATTAAGCTCGGTGAGCAGCCCGCTGACGGTTTGTCCCTCGGCGCACTGCATCGGCTCATCATTGAACTGAATCTGCATGTTGCCCTCCGCATACCGGGCAGCCATTGGCCCGACGCAGCGCAAGGCTGCGCCATTGGCTGGTTTTACCGTCAAACAGGCGTAACTCGCCGCTGGGCGTCGCAATGCCGCTAAGCAGTTTGATGGCTTCCAGCGCCTGCAAGGTGCCCATCACGCCGACAACCGGGCCGACGATACCGGCGGTACGGCAGTTGCGCTCAGGTTCGACATCATCCGGCCACAGGCAGCGGTAACAACCTTGTTCCCACGGTGGCGTGAGCACCATCAACTGGCCGCCGAAACCGACGGCGCTGGCGGTCACCAAAGGCGTATTCAGCGACACGCAGGCGGCGTTAATTTCCTGACGCGTGGCCATGTTGTCGGTACAGTCGAGCACCACGTCGGCCCGCTCGACAGCGTGCCGCAGCGCATCGCCCGTCAGCCGCTGCTCAAGGACGACCAGCTCGCTGTCCGGGTTAAGACGCGCCAGATGGCGTTCCGCCGCCAGCGCTTTCGGGCGAGCAATGTCGTCGGTGGTGAACAATATTTGCCGTTGCAGATTGCTCAGATGAACGTCGTCATCGTCCGCCAGCGTCAGCGTACCGACGCCCGCTCCCGCCAGATATAGCGCGGCAGGCGAGCCTAATCCGCCCAGACCGACAATCAGCACATGGCTGTCGAGCAGTTTTTGTTGGCCCTCAATAGCGATATCGCCGAGCAGGATCTGCCGGCTGTAGCGCATAAAGTCGCGGTCATTCATCGCCGACTCCCGCTATGTCGAGCAGCTGCGCTGTGGCTGCCTGCCAGTCAGCCGCCTGGGTAATGGCGCTGACCACGGCAATGCTGCCGACGCCGGTTGCCAGCACTGCGGGCGCACGTTCCAGGCTGATGCCGCCAATGGCGACGGTCGGGTAATCTGCCAGTCGTTCAATATGACTTGCCAGCTGCGTCAGCCCCTGCGGGGCGGAAGGCATCTGCTTGGTTTGCGTGGGGAAGACGTGGCCGAGTGCGATATAAGAAGGCTTAGCCGCCAGCGCGACGTCGATCTCCATATCATCGTGAGTGGAGACACCCAGGCGCAGCCCCGCCGCCTGAATCGCCGTCAGATCGGTGGTTTCAAGATCTTCTTGGCCCAGATGCACGCCGTAAGCGTTGTGCTTAATCGCCAGCCGCCAGTAGTCGTTGATAAACAGACGGGCGTCATAGCGACGCCCCAGTTCAATGGCGGCCATGACGTCGGCTTCGACCTCTTCATCACGCTTATCTTTAATGCGCAGTTGGATCGTGCGCACGCCCGCCTGCAGCAGGCGTTCAATCCACGCCACGCTGTCCACCACCGGGTAAAGCCCGAGGCGGAACGGCACGGTCGGGAAATCAGGCTGGTACATTATGCCTCCTCTTTTTTGAGGTAGATTTCACCGCCTTTGGCGCGGAAGTTCTCCGACATATCTGCCATTCCCACTTCAATAGTCTGCGCGGCGGCGTAGTCGCGTACTTCCTGGCTGATTTTCATTGAGCAGAACTTCGGCCCGCACATTGAGCAGAAATGGGCGACTTTGCCGGACTCCTGCGGCAGGGTTTCATCGTGATAAGCGCGGGCAGTGAACGGGTCGAGCGCGAGGTTAAACTGGTCTTCCCAGCGGAATTCGAAGCGCGCTTTCGACATCGCGTTGTCGCGGATCTGCGCACCCGGGTGCCCCTTCGCCAGGTCGGCGGCGTGGGCGGCAATCTTGTAGGTAATCAGCCCTTGCTTCACGTCTTCTTTGTTCGGCAGGCCGAGGTGCTCTTTTGGCGTCACGTAGCACAGCATCGCGCAGCCAAACCAGCCGATCATCGCCGCGCCAATGCCGGAGGTGAAGTGGTCATAGCCCGGCGCGATATCTGTCGTCAACGGCCCTAAGGTGTAGAACGGCGCTTCGTGGCAGCTCTCCAGCTCTTCGGTCATGTTGCGTTGGATCATATGCATCGGCACATGCCCTGGGCCTTCAATCATCACCTGCACGTCGTATTCCCAGGCGATTTTGGTCAGCTCGCCCAGCGTATGCAGTTCGGAGAACTGCGCTTCGTCGTTGGCATCCTGAATCGAACCCGGGCGCAGGCCGTCACCGAGAGAGAGCGAGACGTCGTAGGCGGCGCAGATTTCACAAATTTCGCGGAAATGTTCAAACAGGAAGTTTTCTTTGTGATGCGAGAGGCACCATTTCGCCATAATTGAACCGCCGCGCGAGACAATTCCGGTCAGGCGTTTAGCGGTCATCGGCACGTAGCGCAGCAGTACGCCGGCATGGATAGTGAAGTAGTCGACGCCCTGTTCGGCCTGTTCCAGCAACGTATCGCGGAACGCTTCCCAGGTGAGATCTTCGGCGATCCCGTTGACCTTCTCCAACGCCTGGTAGATCGGTACGGTGCCGATCGGCACCGGGCTGTTACGCAGGATCCACTCGCGGGTTTCGTGAATATAGCGACCGGTGGAGAGGTCCATCACCGTATCTGCGCCCCAGCGGGTCGACCACACCAGTTTTTCGACCTCTTCTTCGATAGAGGAAGTGACCGCCGAGTTACCGATGTTGGCATTCACCTTCACCAGGAAGTTGCGGCCGATGATCATCGGCTCGGATTCCGGGTGGTTGATGTTGGCGGGAATAATCGCCCGGCCCGCAGCGACTTCATCACGCACGAATTCCGGGGTGATATTTTCCGGTAGACGAGCGCCAAAGTTCATCCCCGGATGCTGGTGGCGCAGTACTTCACTACGAATACGCTCGCGGCCCATGTTTTCACGGATGGCGATAAACTCCATCTCCGGCGTGACGATCCCCTGACGGGCGTAGTGCAACTGGGTCACGCGCTTTCCGGCTTTGGCGCGCTTTGGCGTCAGCAGGCCGCTGAAACGCAGCCCGTCCAGGCCATCGTCGGCCAGGCGCTCTTTGGTGTAAGCGGAGCTGCGGTCGTCTAATTCTTCGCTGTCGTTACGCGCCGCAATCCACGGCTGGCGCAGTTTCGCCAGGCCCTGCTGGACGTTAATCGCCACGTCAGGATCGCCATACGGCCCGGAGGTGTCGTACACCGGCACGGCTTCGTTGTCTTCAAATTGCGGGTTGTCTTTGCTGCCGCCAATCAGCGTCGGGCTCAGCTGGATTTCGCGCATCGGAATGCGGATATCCGGCTGCGAACCGGTAATATAAATGCGTTTTGAGTTAGGGAAGGCGGTCCCTTCCAGGGTATCGATAAAGTGTTGGGCTTGCGCGCGCTGTTCGCGGCGTGATGGTTTAGTAGTGGCAGACATAGCTCATTCCAAAAAAGTAAGGACGTGGCTTGTCAGACGACGGATGAAGCAAGAGAGGCGATCGCCCAGGGGCGATACGGTTGTAGATTGACTCTTGTTCCCTTCGCAGGTCTTAACCTGATCAGGTTCCGCGGATCCCGAATTAACGGTCTCAGCCCGTGCTTGCGCACTGGGCACTCCGACAAGAAGTAACCTCAGATGAGAGGTAATGAATGTAAACTACTCGTTAATGCAGTAAATCTCAAGCCGGGCGTTTCATTTCGCCCCCATCGAGCACATTAAACGTCAGCATGATGAGCTGATCTTCCAGTAAAAAACGTGCCTCCAGCGCTTCGCCAATATCAGACAGCGCCTGCTGGAAGGCATAAACGTTATCCTGGTCGATGGCGTTTTCCAGCGTGGAATCGTAGTAGTCCATAATTTGCTGGGTGTTAGCATCCAGCAGCGGCCAGATTTTTCCGGCGTTTAAAAGCGGACTCTCGCCTTCCATTTTATGGATAATGCGTTCATAAATACTGAAATGACCGGCAGAAAGATAATCGACCAGACGCTGACAAAAGTCATCCAGCGCTTTCTCGTTAAGACGCATGAACGATTCTTTGCCAGGCTTAAGGCCAACCAGATTGTAGTAAGCCACGAGCAGGTGCTTACGAATATTCAGCCAGCGGTCGACCAGTCTATGGTGTCCTTTTACACGCTCTGTCAGGCTCTCTAACTGGTTTAACATAGGTTGACTCCCGCATCGGTAAGTGAAAATCTGCTCACGTCAATATGTAAATATTATGTTAATAACATGCCTGTGAAGCAAAGGTAGCGCAAGAGATATGGATCGTATAATTGAAAAATCGGATCGCGGCTGGTGGATCGTTAGTCACGAACAAAAATTATGGCTGCCGGCAGGCGAATTACCATATGGCGAAGCGGTAAATTTCGATCTTGTGGGTCAGCGCGCACTGCGGATTGGTGAATGGCAAGGGGAGCCGGTCTGGCTGGTTCAGCAGGCGCGCCGTCATGATATGGGGTCGGTTCGCCAGGTGTTGGATCAGGACGTTGGGCTGTTCCAGTTGGCCGGGCGCGGCGTGCAGCTGGCGGAGTTTTACCGCTCGCATAAATTCTGCGGCTACTGCGGTCACACAATGCACCCAAGTAAAACAGAATGGGCGATGCTGTGCAGCCACTGCCGCGAACGCTACTACCCGCAAATCGCCCCCTGCATTATTGTTGCTATTCGTCGTGATGATTCCATTCTGCTGGCCCAGCACGTTCGCCATCGCAACGGCGTGCATACCGTGCTGGCCGGTTTTGTTGAAGTGGGCGAAACCTTAGAGCAGGCGGTTGCGCGTGAAGTGATGGAAGAGAGCGGCATCACGGTGAAAAACCTGCGCTACATTACCTCGCAGCCGTGGCCGTTCCCGCAGTCGCTGATGACGGCGTTTATGGCGGAATACGACAGCGGCGACATCGTCATCGACCCGAAAGAGCTGCTCAATGCCAACTGGTATCGCTATGACGACCTTCCGCTTTTACCGCCGCCGGGCACCGTGGCGCGTCGGCTGATTGAAGATACGGTGGCAATGTGTCGGGCCGACTACGACTGACATGTTACAATGGGCGCATCAACGCTAAAGGAATGTAAAAATGACCGAACTGAAGAACGATCGTTATCTGCGTGCGCTGCTGCGCCAGCCCGTTGATGTGACCCCGGTATGGATGATGCGCCAGGCGGGCCGCTATTTACCGGAGTACAAAGCTACGCGCGCGCAGGCAGGGGACTTTATGTCGCTGTGTAAAAACGCAGAGCTGGCCTGCGAGGTGACGCTGCAGCCGCTGCGCCGCTTCCCGCTGGATGCGGCGATCCTCTTCTCGGATATTCTGACCATTCCCGATGCAATGGGGCTGGGGCTGTACTTCGAAGCCGGGGAAGGTCCGCGCTTTACCTCGCCCATCACCCGCAAAGCTGATGTGGAAAAGCTGCCGATTCCGGATCCGGAGGGTGAGCTGGGCTACGTCATGAACGCGGTGCGCACCATCCGCCGTGAGCTGAAGGGTGAAGTCCCGCTGATCGGCTTTTCCGGCAGCCCGTGGACGCTGGCGACCTACATGGTGGAAGGCGGTAGCAGCAAAGCCTTCACCGTGATTAAAAAGATGATGTATGCCGATCCGCAGGCGCTGCATCTGCTGCTGGATAAGCTGGCGCAGAGCGTCACGCTGTACCTGAACGCGCAGATCAAAGCTGGCGCGCAGTCGGTGATGATTTTTGACACCTGGGGCGGGGTGTTGACCGGCCGCGATTATCAGCAGTTCTCTCTGTACTACATGCACAAAATTGTCGATGGCTTACTGCGTGAAAACGACGGCCGCCGCGTGCCGGTGACGCTGTTCACCAAGGGCGGCGGTCAGTGGCTGGAAGCGATGGCGGAAACCGGCTGTGACGCACTGGGCCTCGACTGGACGACCGATATCGCCGATGCGCGTCGCCGCGTAGGCCACAAAGTGGCGCTGCAGGGCAATATGGACCCGTCTATGCTGTATGCGCCAGCGGCGCGCATTGAAGAAGAAGTGGCGACGATTCTGGCCGGTTTTGGTCAAGGCGAAGGCCACGTCTTCAATCTGGGCCACGGCATTCATCAGGACGTGCCGCCGGAACACGCGGGCGTCTTTGTTGAAGCGGTGCACCGTCTGTCGGCGCCGTATCATCGCTAATGGATCTCGTGTCGCTGTGCGCGCAGCAGCTTGAACTGGCCTCTTCAGCGATCCGCGAGGATCGCCTGCAAAACGATCCGCCGGATCTGATCGGCGGGGCGGACGTGGGCTTTGAGCAGGGCGGCGAAGTGACGCGGGCCGCGATGGTTTTACTGAAATACCCTTCGCTGGAGCTGGTTGAATACCAGGTGGCGCGCATCGCCACGACCATGCCTTACATTCCAGGCTTTCTCTCCTTTCGTGAAACTCCCGCGTTGATGGCCGCCTGGCAGCAGCTCTCGCACAAGCCCGATCTGCTGTTCGTTGACGGTCACGGCATCTCTCACCCGCGCCGTCTGGGCGTCGCCAGCCATTTTGGCCTGCTGGTGGATGTGCCGACGATTGGCGTGGCGAAGAAACGCTTGTGCGGCCAGTTTGAGCCGCTCGCTGCCGAACCCGGAGCGTTAGCGCCGTTGCTGGATAAAGGCGAACAGCTGGCATGGGTCTGGCGCAGCAAAGCGCGCTGTAACCCGTTGTTTATCTCCACGGGCCACCGCGTGAGTCTGGATAGCGCGCTGGCGTGGGTACAACGCTGCATGAACGGCTATCGCCTGCCGGAACCTACGCGCTGGGCAGATGCGGTGGCATCTGAACGCCCGGCTTTTACGCGGCTTGCAGCAAAAATGCCCCATATCGGGTAAACTGCGTCTAATTTCCGTATTTGAGAGCTCATCATGTTACAAAACCCGATTCATCTGCGTCTGGAGAAGCTGGAAAGCTGGCAGCACGTCACCTTTATGGCTTGCCTGTGCGAACGCATGTACCCGAACTACGCCATGTTCTGCAAAGAGTCGGAATTTGGTGAGCCACAGCTGTACCGCCGCATTCTCGATCTCATCTGGGAAACCCTGACGGTCAAAGACGCGAAGGTAAACTTCGACAGCCAGCTTGAAAAGCTGGAAGAGGCGATTCCGGCGGCAGACGACTACGACATGTACGGCGTCTATCCGGCGATCGATGCCTGTGTTGCATTGAGCGAATTAATACATTCGCGTCTGAGCGGTGAAACGCTCGAACATGCGATTGAAGTCAGTAAGAGTTCGATTACCACCGTCGCCATGCTGGAAATGACCCAGGCCGGTCGCGAAATGACCGATGAAGAGCTGCGTTTGAACCCCGCTGTAGAGCAGGAATGGGACATTCAGTGGGAGATTTTCCGCCTTTTGGCCGAATGTGAAGAACGCGATATTGAACTGATTAAAGGGCTGCGCGCAGACCTCCGAGAGGCCGCTGAAAGCAATATTGGTATAATTTTTCAGCAATGAGACAATAAAACGTGATTTACCGCCTGAATTGTCACGCCTGAAGGCTTCACATCTGCCCCCCGTCTGGTCTACATTTGGAGGGCGAAAAAAAGTGGCTATCGGTGCGTGTATGCAGGAGAGTGCTTTTCTGGCATTTTCGTCGCACTCGATGCTTAGCAAGCGATAAACACATTGTAAGGATAACTTATGAACAAGACTCAACTGATTGATGTAATTGCGGACAAGGCTGAACTGTCTAAAACCCAGGCTAAAGCTGCTCTGGAATCCACCCTGGCTGCTATTACTGAGTCTCTGAAAGAAGGCGATGCTGTACAACTGGTTGGTTTCGGTACCTTCAAAGTGAACCACCGCGCTGAGCGTACTGGCCGCAACCCGCAGACCGGTAAAGAAATCAAAATCGCTGCAGCTAACGTGCCGGCATTTGTTTCTGGCAAAGCACTGAAAGACGCTGTTAAGTAAGACTGCGTGGCAGTGAACAGTTTTAAAGAAGGGGCGGTTTCGCCCCTTTCGTTCATCTGGCGCCGTTTTGCGGGGCTTGCGGGTGTCTTATTGCTGACCGCCTGTAGCCACAACAGCGCGCTGCCTCCCTTTACCGCTAGCGGCTATGCGGATACCCAGGGCGCGGTGCGCATCTGGCGTAAAGATAGCGGCGGCGAAACGCACCTGCTTGCCGCATTTAGCCCGTGGCACAGTGGCAGCACCTCAACCAGCGAGTACCGTTGGCAGAACGACATGCTGCAGCTGATTGAACTGAACATCTACGGCAAACCTGCCGAACATATTCGCGCCCGCTTCGACCGTAACGGCGAACTGAGCTTTATGCAGCGTGAAGTCGACGGGCAGAAGCAGCAGCTCTCCAGCGACCAGGTGGCGCTCTATCGCTATCGCGCCGAACAGATCCGCCAGACCAGCGACGCGCTGCGGCTGGGGAAAGTGGTGCTGCGTCAGGGGCGTTGGCACGCCGATTTATCGGTAACGACCTGCGAAGGCGAGACGGTAAAACCCGACTTCGATGCCCGCGCGTTAGGGCATATTGCCAGCCGTCAGAGCCGCTCTTCCGCCGAGGTCAGCATCGCCTGGCTGGAAGCCCCGGAAGGCTCCCAGCTGCTGCTGGTGGCGAATGAAGACTACTGTACCTGGCAGCCGACAGAAAAAAGCTTCTGAGCCTTACCCGCGGTGCATGCCACCCCTATGCCCGCCGCCGCTGTACCCGCCGCCCCGGCAGCCATCGCCTGCGCCGCCGTGGCGGGGAATACCGGCCTGTGCCATCGCAACATCAAACTTCACCCGCTGCTGATCCAGCTTCTGGCTTAAGCCTTCCATCTCCTGCGCGACCGCTTCAATTTTCGCGCTATCGGGTTTCTCTGCCGTCAGCAGCGCGTTGTACTCATAGCGCTTTGAGGTCAACTGCTGGCGCAGCGCGCTGGTCTGGTTGTAGAAATCGTTGTGCAGCTTCTGGGCGGTCGCCTGCTGCGCATCGGTTAGTTGACTGTAGCCACCGCCGTTGCCGGCATTATTGTTCCAGTGATGGGGGCCCGCGAGCGCCGCGCCGCTGGTGAAGGTCAGTGCGGCAAAAGCGAAGAGTGCAAAAGCCAGATTCTTGTTCCGTTTCATGGTGAATTCTCCTGTAGTGTGGTCATCTTAGTCATTGCATCTTCTGTGCCAGCTTGTCATCGCCCGCACACTGCGGCGCGGGCCTCGATGGCTTGCGATCGGCGAGTAAAAATGACCCGCATTGTGTATCCAGGCGAGTCATTTTTACCCGTTTAACTCGCCCATTTGTGCGCGCGGGCCGGGCTGCGGGCGCGGAAAGATGGCATGATTTCTGCTGAGGGATAGCAACGCAAAAACCAAGGAAGCCCCATGAACCCAATACGATTATCCAGGGATACGATTGCTACGGGCCTGAGCTGGCTGCTGACCGGCGTGATTGTGCTGGTGGTATGTCTGTTCTCCGCGCTGATCGTGCGTGACTATGGCCGCGAGAACGCCGCCGCCCAGCAAACGCTGCTGGAAAAAGGCAGCGTGCTGATTCGTGCGCTGGAGTCCGGCACCCGCGTTGGCATGGGAATGCGTATGCATCACGCCCAACTGCAGGCCATGCTGGAGGAGATGGCCTGGCAGCCTGGGGTGCTGTGGTTTGCCGTTGTCGACGAGCAGGGGAAGGTGATGGCCCATAGCGATCCCGAGCAGGTGGGGAAAATTCGCTATACCCCGGATGAGATGCGCGCGCTGCAGGCGGGTGAGCAGACACGCTGGCGACGCATTGCGGCGCCGGAGCCCGCGCTGGAAATTTATCGCCAGTTTCGCCCGCTCGATCCGGCCCGTGGCCATCATATGCGCATGATGACGCGCCGGGAGTCGGCCGAAGTGCCGCAGATTATTTTTATCGCTTTTGATGCCCGCGAGCTCGACGCCGAGCGCGCGCGCGGGCTGCGTAATATGGTCGTGATGCTGTGCGCCGCCGCGCTGGTGATGCTGGCGACGCTTCTTGCCCGCTTCTGGTTTCGTCGTTATCAGCGTTCGCAGCGGCTGCTACAGGACGCCACCCACCGTCGAGAAAAGCTGGTGGCGCTGGGGCATCTGGCGGCCGGGGTCGCGCATGAAATTCGTAACCCGCTTTCATCCATTAAAGGGTTAGCGAAGTATTTTGCCGAGCGAACCCCGGCAGGCGGCGAGTCGCACGAGCTGGCGCAGGTGATGGCGAAAGAGGCCGATCGCCTGAATCGGGTGGTGAGCGAGCTGCTGGAGCTGGTGAAGCCTGCACATTTAAAATGGCAGCCAGTGGATTTAAATGAAGTGGTTGCCCATTCGCTTCAGCTGGTCAGCCAGGATGCGCTAAGCCGGGCGGTAACGCTGAATTTTAGCGCTCAACCTGGCTTGTGCCGTATTCAGGCCGACCCGGACAGGCTCAACCAGGTGCTGCTGAACCTTTATCTTAACGCCATTCAGTCCATTGGCCGCGATGGCTCGATTACGGTAGCGCTCAGCGAGGCGGGCGACGGGCGGGTGATGTTGAGCGTCACGGACAGCGGCAAAGGGATGACGGAAGAACAAAAACAGGCCATTTTCACGCCATACTTCACGACCAAAGCCGACGGTACCGGGCTCGGGCTGGCGGTGGTACAGAATATTGTTGAGCAACACGGCGGAACGATTCAGGTGACGAGCGCGCCAGGCAAGGGCGCAACGTTTACCCTCTACCTGCCGGCCAACGGGCAACAAAAGGATGAACAAGGATGACGGCAGAGAACGTGACGATTCTGGTGGTCGATGACGACACCAGTCACTGCACAATCTTACAGGCGCTGCTGCGGGGCTGGGGATATGAAGTGTCGCTGGCCCATAACGGGCGACAGGCGTTTGAACAGGTACGCGAGCGGGTGTTCGATCTGGTGCTCTGCGACATCCGCATGGCGGAAATGGACGGCATTGAAACGCTGAAAGAGATTAAAGCCTACAACCCGTCGATTCCGGTGCTGATCATGACCGCCTACTCTAGCGTGGGGACAGCGGTTGAGGCGCTCAAGTCCGGTGCGCTGGATTACCTGGTGAAACCGCTCGATTTCGATAGCCTGCAGCAGACGCTGGTGGCGGCTTTAGCACACACACGCCAGCCGGAAAGCGCGGCGGTGGAATCTGCGCCGCAGTCTGGCATGGTGGGCGATAGCCCGGCCATGCGGGCGCTGTTACACAATATTGCGCTGGTGGCGCCGTCGGATGCGACGGTGCTCATTCACGGCGAATCGGGCACCGGTAAAGAGCTGGTGGCGCGCGCGCTGCATGCCCTCAGCCTGCGCGGCGATAAGCCGCTGGTGACGCTGAACTGCGCGGCGCTCAATGAGGCGCTGCTGGAATCGGAACTGTTTGGCCACGAGAAGGGCGCATTTACCGGCGCTGATAAACGCCGGGAAGGGCGTTTTGTCGAAGCCGACGGTGGCACGCTGTTTCTTGATGAGATTGGCGATATTTCGCCGCTGATGCAGGTGCGCCTGCTGCGGGCTATCCAGGAGCGTGAGGTGCAGCGCGTTGGCAGCAATCAGACCCTTTCCGTCGATGTACGGCTGATTGCCGCTACCCATCGAGACCTGGCTGAAGAGGTGAATGCCGGGCGCTTTCGCCAGGATCTCTACTACCGCCTGAACGTGGTCGCCATCGAGATGCCGCCGCTGCGCCTGCGCCGTGAGGATATTCCTCAGCTGGCACATCATTTTCTGCGGCGCTACGGCGAACGAAACCGTAAGTCGGTACAGGGCTTTACCCCGCAGGCGATGGATTTGCTGATTCACTATGACTGGCCGGGAAATATCCGCGAGCTGGAAAACGCGGTGGAACGGGCGGTTGTGCTGCTGACGGGAGAGTATATTTCTGAGCGCGAGCTGCCGCTGGCGATTGTCGGGACGCCGGTTCCGGCATGCTCATCGGCTGATGACGTCATTCAGCCGCTGGTGGAAGTTGAAAAAGAGGTGATTCTGGCGGCGCTGGAAAAAACGGGCGGCAATAAAACCGAAGCCGCCCGTCAGTTAGGTATTACGCGCAAAACGCTGCTGGCTAAGCTCAGCCGTTAGTTTTGCTCACGTTCGATGGCGCGCCAGCCGATGTCGTTACGGCTGAAGCTGCCGTCCCAGCGGATGTCGGTCATCAGGGCGTAGGCGCGTTTCTGCGCTTCCGCCACGGTGTTGCCCAGCGCGGTGGCGCACAGCACGCGACCGCCGTTGGTCAGCACGCGATCGTCAGCAGACAGTTTGGTACCCGCGTGGAACACTTTACCGTCAGCGACGTCTTCCAGCGGCAGACCGTGGATCTCATCGCCGGTATTGTAATTACCCGGATAACCTCCGGCGGCAATGACCACGCCCAGCGAGGCGCGTTCGTCCCACTCGGAGGTTTTCTCATCCAGCTTGCCGTCACAGGCGGCGAGGCACAGCTCCACCAGATCGGACTTCATGCGCAGCATGATCGGCTGGGTTTCCGGATCGCCGAAGCGGCAGTTAAACTCGATAACCTTCGGGTTGCCCTGATTGTCGATCATCAGGCCCGCGTACAGGAAGCCGGTATAGGTGTTACCTTCCGCTGCCATGCCTTTCACCGTTGGCCAGATGATGCGTTCCATGGTGCGCTGGTGGACTTCGTCAGTCACTACCGGAGCAGGGGAGTAGGCACCCATCCCGCCGGTGTTCGGGCCGGTGTCGCCATTGCCCACGCGCTTGTGGTCCTGGCTGGTGGCCATCGGCAGCACGTGCTCACCGTCGACCATGACAATAAAGCTCGCTTCTTCACCGTCGAGGAACTCTTCAATCACGATGCGGTGGCCCGCGTCGCCAAACGCGTTGCCGGCCAGCATGTCATGAACCGCGGCTTCGGCTTCCTCCAGCGTCATCGCCACGATAACGCCTTTCCCGGCAGCCAGGCCATCGGCTTTGATAACGATCGGCGCGCCTTTCTCGCGCAGGTAAGCCAGCGCAGGTTCGATTTCGGTGAAGTTCTGGTACTCCGCCGTTGGGATCTGGTGGCGCGCGAGGAAATCTTTGGTGAAGGCTTTAGAGCCTTCCAGCTGCGCGGCGCCTTCGGTTGGGCCGAAGATTTTCAGACCGGCGGCGCGGAAGGCATCAACCACGCCAATCACCAGCGGCGCTTCCGGGCCAACGATGGTCAGATCGATCTTCTCGTTCTGGGCAAAGGCCAGCAGCGCTGGAATATCGGTTACGCCGATGGCCACGTTTTGCAGCGTGGGTTCCAGCGCGGTGCCCGCATTGCCCGGGGCGACAAATACTGTTTCGACTTTTGGCGACTGCGCCGCTTTCCACGCCAGGGCGTGCTCGCGCCCGCCGTTGCCAATCACTAATACTTTCATCGTCTGCTCCGTGGATTAATGGCGGAAGTGGCGCATATCGGTAAATACCATCGCAATGCCGTGTTCATTGGCGGCGGCAATCACTTCGTCATCGCGAATAGAACCACCCGGCTGGATCACGCAGGTCACACCGGCGGCAGCAGCGGCATCAATCCCGTCGCGGAACGGGAAGAAAGCGTCAGAAGCCATTGCAGAACCTTTCACTTCCAGGCCTTCGTCGGCCGCTTTGATCCCGGCGATTTTCGCGGAGTAAACGCGGCTCATCTGGCCTGCGCCAATACCGATGGTCATATTGCCTTTGGCATAAACGATGGCGTTGGATTTCACGAACTTCGCCACTTTCCAGCAGAACAGCGCATCGCGCAGCTCCTGCTCGGTCGGCTGGCGTTTGGTCACTACGCGCAGTTCAGCTTCGCTCACCATACCCAGGTCACGGTCCTGAACCAGCAGGCCGCCGTTTACGCGCTTGAAGTCCAGGCCCGGAACGCGCTGCGCCCATTGGCCGCAGACCAGCACGCGAACGTTCTGCTTGGCAGCGGTAATGTTCAGTGCTTCTTCGGTGGCGGACGGGGCGATGATCACTTCCACGAACTGGCGGGAGATGATCGCCTGCGCGGTTTCAGCATCCAGTTCGCGGTTGAAGGCGATGATGCCGCCGAACGCGGAGGTCGGGTCGGTTTTATACGCACGGTCGTAAGCGTCGAGAATAGAAGTGCTTACCGCCACGCCGCACGGGTTGGCGTGTTTGACGATCACACAGGCTGGCTCGTTGAATTCCTTCACGCACTCCAGCGCCGCATCGGTATCAGCGATGTTGTTGTAGGAAAGTGCTTTGCCCTGTACCTGCTGCGCGGTGGCAACGGAGGCTTCTTTGACGTTCTCTTCTATATAGAAGGCAGCCTGCTGGTGGCTGTTCTCGCCGTAGCGCATATCCTGCTTCTTAATGAAGTTCAGGTTCAGCGTACGTGGGAAGCGACCGGCGGCTTCTTTGCTTTCGCCGTGGTAAGCCGGAACCATGCTGCCGAAGTAGTTGGCAATCATGCTGTCGTAAGCGGCAGTGTGTTCGAAGGCTTTAATCGCGAGATCGAAACGGGTGTCGAGGGTCAGAGAACCGTCGTTGGCATCCATCTCTTTAATAATGGCGTCGTAGTCGCTGCTCTTCACAACGATAGCCACATCTTTATGGTTCTTCGCGGCGGAGCGCACCATGGTCGGGCCGCCGATATCGATGTTCTCTACTGCATCTTCCAGCGAGCAGCCTTCGCGTGCGACGGTCTCGGCGAACGGATACAGGTTAACGACAACCATATCGATAGGAGCAATGTGGTGTTGTTCCATAATGGCATCATCCTGGCCGCGACGACCGAGGATGCCGCCGTGGACCTTCGGATGCAGGGTCTTCACGCGTCCATCCATCATTTCCGGGAAACCGGTGTAATCGGAAACTTCGGTTACCGGCAGACCTTTCTCTGCTAACAGGCGCGCAGTGCCACCTGTAGACAGCAGCTCCACACCACGTGCGGAAAGTGCCTGGGCGAATTCGATGATACCGGCCTTGTCAGAAACACTGAGCAGAGCGCGGCGGACTGGACGACGTTGTTGCATGGTAAATCCCCTGGATTTGACTATTACAGAGAGCGTTAGGTGAATTCTTGGCTAAAAACTCAGCTAACGCCCCTTACGGGGCATCCTTGTTTTGCGGGGGCATTGTAACGAAAACGTTTGCGCAACGCTCGCGAATTTTTCTCTTTACCTCAATTCCATTATTTCATCTCTATAGATGAGGGATAAAACCAGGTGACTCTCGACAGAGATCCTTATTTTTGTGGATAACTCTGTGTGTAAATGGGTATAAGGCGGGGTTCTGCTGTGGAATGCAGCAGTCAGTCATTTTTCTGCAATTTAAGGGTTGCGGCCTCAGGGAAACTCCCTATAATGCGCCTCCATCGACACGGCGGATGTGAATCACTTCACAGCAACTAGCCGGTTAGGTTGAAGAGAAAAAATCCTGAAAATCAGGGTTGACTCTGAAAGAGGAAAGCGTAATATACGCCACCTCGCAACAGTGAGCGAAAGCCGTGTTGCACTGCTCTTTAACAATTTATCAGACAATCTGTGTGGGCACTCGAAGATACGGATTCTTAACGTCGCAAGACGAAAAATGAATACCAAGTCTCTGAGTGAACACGTAATTCATTACGAAGTTTAATTCACGAGCATCAAACTTAAATTGAAGAGTTTGATCATGGCTCAGATTGAACGCTGGCGGCAGGCCTAACACATGCAAGTCGAACGGTAGCACAGAGAGCTTGCTCTTGGGTGACGAGTGGCGGACGGGTGAGTAATGTCTGGGAAACTGCCCGATGGAGGGGGATAACTACTGGAAACGGTAGCTAATACCGCATAACGTCGCAAGACCAAAGTGGGGGACCTTAGGGCCTCACACCATCGGATGTGCCCAGATGGGATTAGCTAGTAGGTGGGGTAACGGCTCACCTAGGCGACGATCCCTAGCTGGTCTGAGAGGATGACCAGCCACACTGGAACTGAGACACGGTCCAGACTCCTACGGGAGGCAGCAGTGGGGAATATTGCACAATGGGCGCAAGCCTGATGCAGCCATGCCGCGTGTATGAAGAAGGCCTTCGGGTTGTAAAGTACTTTCAGCGAGGAGGAAGGCGTTAAGGTTAATAACCTTAGCGATTGACGTTACTCGCAGAAGAAGCACCGGCTAACTCCGTGCCAGCAGCCGCGGTAATACGGAGGGTGCAAGCGTTAATCGGAATTACTGGGCGTAAAGCGCACGCAGGCGGTTTGTTAAGTCAGATGTGAAATCCCCGGGCTCAACCTGGGAACTGCATTTGAAACTGGCAAGCTTGAGTCTCGTAGAGGGGGTAGAATTCCAGGTGTAGCGGTGAAATGCGTAGAGATCTGGAGGAATACCGGTGGCGAAGGCGGCCCCCTGGACGAAGACTGACGCTCAGGTGCGAAAGCGTGGGGAGCAAACAGGATTAGATACCCTGGTAGTCCACGCCGTAAACGATGTCTATTTGGAGGTTGTTCCCTTGAGGAGTGGCTTCCGGAGCTAACGCGTTAAATAGACCGCCTGGGGAGTACGGCCGCAAGGTTAAAACTCAAATGAATTGACGGGGGCCCGCACAAGCGGTGGAGCATGTGGTTTAATTCGATGCAACGCGAAGAACCTTACCTACTCTTGACATCCAGAGAACTTAGCAGAGATGCTTTGGTGCCTTCGGGAACTCTGAGACAGGTGCTGCATGGCTGTCGTCAGCTCGTGTTGTGAAATGTTGGGTTAAGTCCCGCAACGAGCGCAACCCTTATCCTTTGTTGCCAGCGGTCCGGCCGGGAACTCAAAGGAGACTGCCAGTGATAAACTGGAGGAAGGTGGGGATGACGTCAAGTCATCATGGCCCTTACGAGTAGGGCTACACACGTGCTACAATGGCATATACAAAGAGAAGCGACCTCGCGAGAGCAAGCGGACCTCATAAAGTATGTCGTAGTCCGGATTGGAGTCTGCAACTCGACTCCATGAAGTCGGAATCGCTAGTAATCGTAGATCAGAATGCTACGGTGAATACGTTCCCGGGCCTTGTACACACCGCCCGTCACACCATGGGAGTGGGTTGCAAAAGAAGTAGGTAGCTTAACCTTCGGGAGGGCGCTTACCACTTTGTGATTCATGACTGGGGTGAAGTCGTAACAAGGTAACCGTAGGGGAACCTGCGGTTGGATCACCTCCTTACCTTAAAGAAACGTTCTTTGAAGTGCTCACACAGATTGTCTGATGAAAAGTAAATAGCAAGGCGTCTTGCGATTGAGACTTCAGTGTCCCCTTCGTCTAGAGGCCCAGGACACCGCCCTTTCACGGCGGTAACAGGGGTTCGAATCCCCTAGGGGACGCCACTTGCTGGTTAGTGTGAGTGAAAGTCGCCGACCCCAATATCTCAAAACTTACCTTCGGGTGACGTTTGAGATATTTGCTCTTTAAAAATCTGGATCAAGCTGAAAATTGAAACGACACACTGTGTCTGTTCTCCGTAATAAGAACAGATAAGCGGTGTGTTCGAGTCTCTCAAATTTTCGCAACACGGTGGTGTTTTACGAAACATCTTCGGGTTGTGAGGTTAAGCGACTAAGCGTACACGGTGGATGCCCTGGCAGTCAGAGGCGATGAAGGACGTGCTAATCTGCGATAAGCGTCGGTAAGGTGATATGAACCGTTATAACCGGCGATTTCCGAATGGGGAAACCCAGTGTGATTCGTCACACTATCATTACGTGAATACATAGCGTAATGAAGCGAACCGGGGGAACTGAAACATCTAAGTACCCCGAGGAAAAGAAATCAACCGAGATTCCCCCAGTAGCGGCGAGCGAACGGGGAACAGCCCAGAGTCTGAATCAGCTTGTGTGTTAGTGGAACGGTCTGGAAAGTCCGACGGTACAGGGTGATAGTCCCGTACACCAAAATGCACAGGTTGTGAACTCGAAGAGTAGGGCGGGACACGTGGTATCCTGTCTGAATATGGGGGGACCATCCTCCAAGGCTAAATACTCCTGACTGACCGATAGTGAACCAGTACCGTGAGGGAAAGGCGAAAAGAACCCCGGCGAGGGGAGTGAAAAAGAACCTGAAACCGTGTACGTACAAGCAGTGGGAGCCTCTTTATGGGGTGACTGCGTACCTTTTGTATAATGGGTCAGCGACTTATATTCTGTAGCAAGGTTAACCGAATAGGGGAGCCGAAGGGAAACCGAGTCTTAACTGGGCGTTAAGTTGCAGGGTATAGACCCGAAACCCGGTGATCTAGCCATGGGCAGGTTGAAGGTTGGGTAACACTAACTGGAGGACCGAACCGACTAATGTTGAAAAATTAGCGGATGACTTGTGGCTGGGGGTGAAAGGCCAATCAAACCGGGAGATAGCTGGTTCTCCCCGAAAGCTATTTAGGTAGCGCCTCGTGAATTCATCTTCGGGGGTAGAGCACTGTTTCGGCTAGGGGGTCATCCCGACTTACCAACCCGATGCAAACTGCGAATACCGAAGAATGTTATCACGGGAGACACACGGCGGGTGCTAACGTCCGTCGTGAAGAGGGAAACAACCCAGACCGCCAGCTAAGGTCCCAAAGTCACAGTTAAGTGGGAAACGATGTGGGAAGGCTCAGACAGCCAGGATGTTGGCTTAGAAGCAGCCATCATTTAAAGAAAGCGTAATAGCTCACTGGTCGAGTCGGCCTGCGCGGAAGATGTAACGGGGCTAAACTGTGCACCGAAGCTGCGGCAGCGACACTCTGTGTTGTTGGGTAGGGGAGCGTTCTGTAAGCCGTTGAAGGTGTCCTGTGAGGGGTGCTGGAGGTATCAGAAGTGCGAATGCTGACATAAGTAACGATAATGCGGGTGAAAAACCCGCACGCCGGAAGACCAAGGGTTCCTGTCCAACGTTAATCGGGGCAGGGTGAGTCGACCCCTAAGGCGAGGCCGAAAGGCGTAGTCGATGGGAAACAGGTTAATATTCCTGTACTTGGTGTTACTGCGAAGGGGGGACGGAGAAGGCTATGTTAGCCGGGCGACGGTTGTCCCGGTTTAAGCATGTAGGCGGGAAGTTTAGGTAAATCCGGACTTCTTTTAACGCTGAGGTGTGATGACGAGGTACTACGGTACTGAAGTAACAAATGCCCTGCTTCCAGGAAAAGCCTCTAAGCATCAGGTAACATCAAATCGTACCCCAAACCGACACAGGTGGTCAGGTAGAGAATACCAAGGCGCTTGAGAGAACTCGGGTGAAGGAACTAGGCAAAATGGTGCCGTAACTTCGGGAGAAGGCACGCTGATATGTAGGTGAAGTGGTTTACCCATGGAGCTGAAATCAGTCGAAGATACCAGCTGGCTGCAACTGTTTATTAAAAACACAGCACTGTGCAAACACGAAAGTGGACGTATACGGTGTGACGCCTGCCCGGTGCCGGAAGGTTAATTGATGGGGTTAGCGGCAACGCGAAGCTCTTGATCGAAGCCCCGGTAAACGGCGGCCGTAACTATAACGGTCCTAAGGTAGCGAAATTCCTTGTCGGGTAAGTTCCGACCTGCACGAATGGCGTAATGATGGCCAGGCTGTCTCCACCCGAGACTCAGTGAAATTGAACTCGCTGTGAAGATGCAGTGTACCCGCGGCAAGACGGAAAGACCCCGTGAACCTTTACTATAGCTTGACACTGAACACTGGTCCTTGATGTGTAGGATAGGTGGGAGGCTTTGAAGCGCGGACGCCAGTTCGTGTGGAGCCAACCTTGAAATACCACCCTTTAATGGCTGGTGTTCTAACGTAGACCCGTAATCCGGGTTGCGGACAGTGTCTGGTGGGTAGTTTGACTGGGGCGGTCTCCTCCTAAAGAGTAACGGAGGAGCACGAAGGTTAGCTAATCCTGGTCGGACATCAGGAGGTTAGTGCAAAGGCATAAGCTAGCTTGACTGCGAGAGTGACGGCTCGAGCAGGTGCGAAAGCAGGTCTTAGTGATCCGGTGGTTCTGAATGGAAGGGCCATCGCTCAACGGATAAAAGGTACTCCGGGGATAACAGGCTGATACCGCCCAAGAGTTCATATCGACGGCGGTGTTTGGCACCTCGATGTCGGCTCATCACATCCTGGGGCTGAAGTAGGTCCCAAGGGTATGGCTGTTCGCCATTTAAAGTGGTACGCGAGCTGGGTTTAGAACGTCGTGAGACAGTTCGGTCCCTATCTGCCGTGGGCGCTGGAGAATTGAGGGGGGCTGCTCCTAGTACGAGAGGACCGGAGTGGACGCATCACTGGTGTTCGGGTTGTCATGCCAATGGCATTGCCCGGTAGCTAAATGCGGAAGAGATAAGTGCTGAAAGCATCTAAGCACGAAACTTGCCCCGAGATGAGTTCTCCCTGACTCCTTGAGAGTCCTGAAGGAACGTTGAAGACGACGACGTTGATAGGTCGGGTGTGTAAGTGTAGCGATACATTGAGCTAACCGATACTAATGAACCGTGAGGCTTAACCTTACAACGCCGAAGATGTTTTGGCGAAATTGAGACGATTTTCAGCATTGATTACAGATTAGATTAACCGGCGAAAAGCGGGTTAATAACAGAATTTGCCTGGCGGCCGTAGCGCGGTGGTCCCACCTGACCCCATGCCGAACTCAGAAGTGAAACGCCGTAGCGCCGATGGTAGTGTGGGGTCTCCCCATGCGAGAGTAGGGAACTGCCAGGCATCAATTAAGTGAAGAAGCCCATCCTGACGGATGGGCTTTTTTGCGTCTGTGTTTTATGGGATGCGGCATTGTGGATATTGCCGGATGGCGGCTTCGCCTTATCCGGCCTACGGACCTACAGTTTGTGACGCAAATGCAGTAGCGGATAAGGCCGGCCATGGTCATCCGTCTCCGATCGCCCGGTAACATCAAATCCCATCCTCTGATAGAACCCTAAGGCCTGCGCATTCTGCTCGTTCACATCCGTCGTTAAATCGGCAATCAGCGACAGCGCATGTTCAACCAGTTGACGCCCAACACCGCTACCACGCACATCAGGATCGACAAACAGCGCCTCCAGGTGATGCTCTGACAGCAGCATAAATGCTACCGGCGTATCATTAGCATTCGCAGCCACCCATAGCGGGGCACCGGGCAAAAACGCGCGTACCTGTGTTTCAATCGCTGTTCTGTCCTGCGCGGAAAGAAAATGATGCGTGGCATCAACCGAACGGCACCAGATCGCGATCAGCTGTTCGCCTTCATGGTGCACTGAACGTCGTATAATCACTTTAATATCCCTCTCAGAATCGTTTCCGCATTCTACCGCAGGGTAATTGAAACTTTCTCACCTTGAACATGCAGGCTCGACATTTTGTTGAATTCTGGGTATCGTTAGCTGTCTGGATGTCTAAACGTTTATACGTATGCTGTGAGGTAATAAGGTTATGCCGATTCGGGTGCAGGACGAGCTACCAGCCGTCAATTTCTTGCGTGATGAGAACGTCTTTGTAATGACGACATCGCGTGCTACAGGTCAGGAAATTCGTCCTCTGAAGGTGCTGATCCTGAACCTGATGCCGAAGAAGATAGAGACAGAAAACCAGTTCTTACGCTTGCTATCAAACTCGCCGCTACAGTTGGACATCCAGCTGCTGCGCATCGATGCGCGTGAATCGCGTAATACGCCAACCGAGCATTTGAACAACTTTTACTGTAATTTCGACGACATTCGCGACCAGAATTTCGATGGTCTGATCGTCACCGGCGCGCCGCTCGGCCTGGTTGAGTTTAACGACGTCGCCTACTGGCCGCAGATCCAGCAGGTGCTGGAGTGGGCAAAAGATCACGTCACCTCGACGCTCTTTGTCTGTTGGGCGGTACAGGCCGCACTCAATATTCTCTACGGAATACCAAAGCAAACTCGCGACGATAAACTTTCCGGCGTCTATGAGCATCATATTCTTCATCCACATGCCCTGCTGACTCGCGGATTTGATGATACTTTCCTGGCGCCGCATTCTCGCTACGCGGACTTCCCGGCGAAACTGATTCGCGATTTTACCGACCTGGAAATTCTTGCAGAAACTGCGGAGGGTGATGCTTACCTGTTTGCCAGTAAAGATAAACGTATTGCCTTCGTTACCGGTCATCCGGAGTACGACGCACATACGCTGGCGAGCGAGTTTTTCCGCGACGTGGATGCGGGTCTGGACCCACAGGTCCCCTATAACTACTTTCCGAAAGATGACCCGCAAAACAAACCGCATGCCACCTGGCGCAGCCATGGCAATTTGCTGTTTGCGAACTGGCTCAACTACTACGTCTACCAGATCACACCGTACGATCTGCGGAATATGAACCCCACGCTGGATTGATCCGCTACTCTTCACGATCCTAAAGCGTTTCAGCATTCTTAAACAGGCACCTTCGGGTGCCTTTTTTATTTTCGAAAACTACCCCACATAAATATGAATTTTTAAATTCAATCCAATCAATACGTTGCGATTAATTTTAATTAAAAATGGAAATCGTTTTTGATTTTTTATTTTTTGCGATTAGGCTTAAAAACATTGAGCGAAAACGACGCAACGATCGTCCGTTCATCAGTCGGGGAAACTATTCGGATCACTAATGAGGAGCTGCACCATGACACAACAGGCCACAACAACCGATGAACTGGCTTTTCTGAAGCCTTCTGGCGAGCAGGAAAAGCAGGTTTTGACGGCGGAAGCGGTGGAGTTTCTGACCGAACTGGTGACCCGATTTACGCCAAAGCGCAATAAACTGCTGGCCGCACGTATTCAGCAGCAGCAGGATATTGACGACGGCAAACTTCCTGATTTTATTTCGGAAACAGCTTCCATTCGTGAAGGTAACTGGCAGGTGCGCGGCATTCCTGCCGACCTGCAGGATCGTCGCGTTGAAATTACCGGGCCCGTTGAACGCAAAATGGTGATCAATGCCCTGAACGCCAACGTGAAAGTGTTCATGGCTGATTTTGAAGACTCGCTGGCTCCGGACTGGAACAAGGTGATTGAAGGGCAGATCAACCTGCGCGACGCCGTCAACGGCACCATCAGCTATACCAACGAAGCGGGCAAAATCTATCAGCTTCAACCGAACCCGGCGGTGCTGGTTTGCCGCGTGCGTGGCCTTCACCTGCCCGAAAAGCACGTGACCTGGCGCGGCGAAGCGATCCCGGGCAGCCTGTTCGATTTTGCGCTGTATTTCTTCCACAACCACAAAGCGCTACTGGCAAAAGGCAGTGGCCCTTATTTCTACCTGCCGAAAACGCAGGCCTGGCAGGAAGCCGCCTGGTGGAATGATGTCTTCTGCTATACCGAAGACCGTTTCAACCTGCCGCGCGGCACCATCAAGGCTACGCTGCTGATTGAAACGCTGCCTGCCGTCTTCCAGATGGACGAAATTCTGCACGCCCTGCGTGACCATATTGTTGGTCTGAACTGCGGGCGCTGGGACTACATCTTCAGCTACATCAAAACGCTGAAGAACCACCCGGATCGCGTGCTGCCGGACCGCCAGGTGGTCACGATGGATAAACCCTTCCTCAGCGCCTATTCACGACTGCTGATTAAAACCTGCCACAAGCGCGGCGCGTTTGCGATGGGCGGCATGGCGGCGTTTATCCCGAACAAAGACGCTGAGCGTAATGCGCAGGTGCTGAATAAAGTCAAAGCCGATAAAGCGCTGGAGGCCAACAACGGTCACGACGGCACCTGGGTGGCCCACCCGGGGCTGGCGGATACCGCCATGGCTGTGTTTAACGAGGTGCTGGGCAATCGTCAAAATCAGCTCAGCGTTTCCCGCGCCGATGATGCGCCGATAACCGCTGAACAGCTGCTGGCGCCGTGCGACGGTGAGCGAACCGAAGAGGGGATGCGCGCCAATATTCGCGTTGCGGTGCAGTACATCGAAGCGTGGATTTCTGGCAACGGCTGCGTACCGATTTATGGCCTGATGGAAGATGCGGCGACCGCTGAAATCTCGCGTACCTCCATCTGGCAGTGGATCCATCATCAGAAAACGCTCAGCAACGGCAAACCGGTGACCAAGCCGCTGTTCCGCCAGATGCTGGCGGAAGAACTGCAGGTGATTAAAGACGAACTGGGCGAAGCCCGCTTCAACGGCGGACGCTTCGACGATGCGGCGCGCCTGATGGAGCAGATCACCACCTCTGATGAACTCATCGACTTCTTAACTCTGCCGGGCTACCGCCTGCTGGCGTAACTCATTCACCACATAACAATATGGAGCATCTGCACATGAAAACCCGTACTCAACAAATCGAAGAATTACAACAAGAATGGACACAGCCGCGTTGGGAAGGCATCAAGCGCCCGTACAGCGCAGAAGAAGTGGTGAAGCTGCGCGGTTCCGTTAATCCGGAATGTACGCTGGCACAGCTAGGCGCGGCCAGAATGTGGCGTCTGCTGCACGGTGAATCGAAGAAAGGCTATGTGAACAGCCTCGGCGCGCTGACCGGTGGTCAGGCCTTACAGCAGGCGAAGGCCGGTATTGAAGCCGTGTATCTTTCCGGCTGGCAGGTGGCGGCAGATGCGAACCTCGCTTCCAGCATGTACCCGGATCAATCGCTCTACCCGGCCAACTCGGTGCCCGCGGTGGTCGATCGGATCAATAACACTTTTCGTCGTGCGGATCAGATCCAGTGGGCAAACGGTATTGAGCCGAACGATCCGCGCTATGTGGATTACTTTCTGCCGATCGTCGCCGATGCAGAAGCGGGTTTTGGCGGCGTGCTGAACGCCTTTGAACTGATGAAATCGATGATTGCGGCCGGTGCAGCGGCAGTGCACTTCGAAGATCAGCTGGCGTCAGTGAAGAAATGCGGTCATATGGGCGGCAAGGTGCTGGTCCCCACGCAGGAAGCGATTCAGAAACTGGTGGCCGCGCGCCTGGCCGCCGACGTGATGGGGGTTCCGACGCTGCTGATTGCGCGTACCGATGCTGATGCGGCGGATTTGATTACCTCCGACTGCGACCCGTACGACAGCGGTTTCATCACCGGCGAACGGACCAGCGAAGGTTTCTACCGTACCCAGGCGGGTATTGAGCAGGCCATTAGCCGTGGTCTGGCCTACGCGCCGTACGCTGACCTGGTGTGGTGCGAAACCTCGACGCCGGATCTTGAGCTGGCCAAACGCTTCGCGGATGCCATCCACGCGAAGTACCCGGGCAAGCTGCTGGCCTACAACTGCTCGCCATCGTTTAACTGGCAGAAAAAACTGGATGATAAGACCATCGCCAGCTTCCAGCAGCAGTTGTCTGAGATGGGCTACAAATACCAGTTCATTACCCTGGCCGGCATCCACAGCATGTGGTTCAACATGTTCGACCTGGCGCACGCCTACGCGCAGGGCGAAGGGATGAAGCACTACGTTGAAAAGGTTCAGCAGGCAGAGTTCGCGGCGGCGAAAGATGGCTACACCTTTGTTTCTCACCAGCAGGAGGTGGGCACCGGCTACTTCGATAATGTCACCACCATTATTCAGGGCGGAACCTCCTCGGTGACCGCGCTGACCGGTTCGACCGAAGAGTCGCAGTTCTGATTAATGCCCGGTGGCGCAGCGCTTACCGGGCCTACAACGATATGTAGGCCGGATAAGCGAATGCGCCATCCGGCATGACTCTATGCCGGATGGGGAACAATGATGACGCGAGGCCTGGAATTACTGATTGCGCAGACCATTTTGCAGGGATTTGATGCCCAGTACGGGCGTTTTCTGGAAGTTACCTCCGGCGCACAGCAGCGTTTTGAACAGGCCGACTGGCACGCCGTACAGCAGGCGATGAAAAGCCGAATTCATCTGTATGACCATCACGTGGGGTTGGTGGTCGAACAGCTGCGCTGCATCACCGATGGCAAAAGTACCGACGCGGATGTCCTGCTTCGCGTCAAGGCGCAGTACACCCGTTTGCTACCGGATTACCCGCGCTTCGAGATTGCGGAGAGCTTTTTTAACTCCGTGTATTGCCGGTTATTTGACCACCGCTCGTTAAGTCCCGAGCGGTTATTTATTTTCAGTTCGCAGCCGGAGCGCCGCTTTCGGGCGATCCCCCGGCCGCTGGCGAAAGACTTCTTTCCCGACGCCGGTTGGGAGGCGGTGATTTTCAAAATGCTGAGCGATCTGCCGCTGCGCCTGCCGTGGCAGAATAAATCTCGCGACGTCGGGTATATCATGGCGCACCTTGGCGAAACGCTGGACGCAGAAACCCTGCGTCAGTCCCACCTGCACATTGCGAACGAGCTGTTTTATCGTAACAAAGCGGCCTGGCTTATCGGTAAGCTCATTACCCCCTCTGGCACGCTACCGTTCCTGATCCCCATTCATCGTACCGATGAAGGGGAGCTGTTTGTTGATACCTGCCTGACGACGACCGAAGAGGCCAGTATTGTCTTCGGCTTCGCGCGCTCCTATTTTATGGTTTACGCACCGCTGCCCGCCGCACTGGTGGAGTGGCTGCGTGAAATCCTGCCTGGCAAAACCACCGCCGAGCTGTATATGGCCATTGGCTGTCAGAAACATGCCAAAACCGAAAGCTATCGCGAATACCTGACCTATATCGCCAGCACCGACGAGCGGTTTATTGAAGCGCCGGGCATTCGCGGTATGGTGATGCTGGTGTTCACGCTGCCGGGTTTTGATCGCGTGTTTAAAGTCATTAAAGACCGTTTTGCGCCGCAAAAAGAGATGACCGCCGCGCACGTCCGCGCCTGCTACCAGTTGGTCAAAGAGCATGACCGCGTGGGGCGGATGGCGGATACCCAGGAGTTTGAAAACTTCGTGCTGGATAAGCGGCAGATAGATCCGGCGCTGATGGCGCTGTTATTGCAGGAAGCACCGGCGAAAATCGTCGATATGGGGGATAAAATCGCGATCAGCCATCTGTATATTGAGCGGCGGATGGTGCCGCTTAATCTCTGGCTGGAGCAGGTTGAAGGGCAGCTGCTGCGCGATGCAATTGAAGAGTATGGCAATGCCATTCGCCAGCTCGCTGCGGCCAATATTTTTCCCGGTGACATGCTGTTTAAGAACTTCGGCGTCACCCGGCACGGGCGCGTGGTGTTCTACGACTACGATGAAATTTGCTATATGACAGAGGTAAATTTCCGCACGATCCCGCCGCCGCGCTACCCGGAAGACGAGCTGGCCAGCGAACCGTGGTACAGCGTCTCGCCGGGCGATGTCTTCCCGGAAGAGTTTCGCCACTGGCTGTGCGCCGACCCGCGTATCGGGCCGCTGTTTGAAGAGATGCACGCCGAACTATTCAGCGCTGACTATTGGCGTGGCCTGCAGACGCGTATCAAGAATGGGCATGTAGAGGACGTTTACGCCTACCGCCGCCGCCAGCGGTTTAGCGTGCGTTATGAACTTGACCGTAGGCCGGATAAGGCGCTTGCGCCACCATCCGGCAATGCGCGCCGTTCTGCCTGATGGCGCTACGCTTATCAGGCCTGCCGAAAATGCCCCCTCTGGGGCATTTTGTTTATTTAATGCCGCCGTACGCCAGCGTCACCTCTTTCGCCGCCTTAATCACCATTGCGCCAAACTCGGTGACCCGGTCGTCGGTAATGCGCGAAATCGGCCCGGAAATGGAGATGGCCGCAAACGGTTCGCGGTGCTCGTCGTAAATGCAAGACGCCACGCAGCGCAGCCCCAGCGCATGTTCTTCATCATCAAACGAATAGCCACGCTTGCGCGTCTGGGCCAGGTCGTCCTTCAGATGTACCGGCGACACCAGCGTGGCGTGGGTGTAGGCGTGCAGGCCTTTACGGTGCAGCAGCCCGGTGACCTGCTCTTCACTCAGCTGGGATAAAAACGCTTTACCCGCGCCGGAGGCGTGCATCGGCAGCTTACCGCCAATCGGCGCGGACATCCGCATCAGCTGCGTACACTGCACCTGATCGATAATGATGGCCTGATGGTCGCTCTTATCGAGTACCGCCAGGTTAACCGTCTCGCCGGAATCTTCCATCAGCTGACGCAGAATGGGGTGGACAATCGCCAGCAGGTTGCGGCTTTGCAGAAAACTGCTGCCGACGATAAAGGCGTGCGCGCCTACCGCCCAGTGGCCCAGTTCGCCGACCTGACGCACGAAGCCAAGCTGCTGCATGGTCGTCAGCAGACGGTGGGTAGTGGAATTGGGAAGCCCGGCCTGCTGCGCAAGTTCGGTCAGCGCCACGCTGCTGTGTGATTCGGCAATCCACTCCAGCAGCTTCAGGCCGCGCGTCAGCGACTGCACCTGGCCTGTTGCGGCGGCGGCGGTAGCAGGGGCGGGTTTTCTACCGCGTTTAGCAGGAACGTTGGCGACCATCGCAACTCCTTTCTGTATCGTGGAAATAGTTTTCGTTTTTATTGATTATAATACAACCTCCGATTCTACTGCTCCGATGAGTCATGCTGAACATGTCTCATGTAGACGGTTGTTTCCTTTTCCGCCACCCCAGTTTATGCCAGTATGCTTTATTACCTTTTTTCTGGGTTTCGTTGAGCGTGGTCGGGAGTGCGTGTGAGCAGCAAAGTTGAACAATTACGTCGGCAGTTAAATGAACGTATCCTGGTTCTGGACGGGGGCATGGGCACCATGATCCAGGGCTATCGTTTAAGCGAGCAGGATTTTCGCGGTGAACGCTTTGCCGACTGGCCCTGCGACCTGAAGGGTAACAACGACCTGCTGGTACTCAGCAAGCCGGAGGTGATTTCGGCTATCCACAACGCCTACTTCGAGGCGGGTGCGGATATCATCGAAACCAATACCTTTAACTCGACGACCATCGCCATGGCGGATTACCAGATGGAATCCCTGTCGGCGGAAATCAACTTTGCGGCGGCGAAGCTGGCGCGCGCGGCGGCAGACGAATGGACCGCACGTACGCCGAATAAACCGCGCTACGTTGCGGGCGTGCTTGGCCCGACTAACCGCACGGCTTCTATTTCACCGGACGTCAACGATCCGGCCTACCGTAACATCACCTTCGATCAACTGGTGGCAGCGTATCGCGAATCCACCAAAGCGCTGGTGGAAGGCGGTAGCGACCTGATCCTGATTGAAACCGTCTTTGACACCCTCAACGCCAAAGCGGCGGTGTTTGCCGTTAAAGAAGAGTTTGAAGCGCTGGGCGTCGACCTGCCGATCATGATTTCCGGCACCATCACCGACGCCTCTGGCCGCACGCTCTCCGGTCAAACCACCGAAGCGTTTTACAACTCGCTGCGCCACGCCGATGCACTGACTTTTGGTCTGAACTGCGCTTTAGGCCCGGACGAGCTGCGCCAGTATGTGCAGGAGCTGTCGCGCATTGCCGAATGCTACGTTACCGCGCACCCGAACGCCGGGCTGCCGAACGCCTTTGGCGAATACGATCTCGATGCCGACACCATGGCGACACAAATTCGCGAATGGGCGGAAGCAGGCTTCCTCAACGTGGTCGGCGGCTGCTGCGGCACCACGCCGGAACACATCGCCGCGATGAGCCGCGCGGTTGATGGCTTGCCGCCGCGCAAACTGCCGGAAATCCCGGTGGCCTGCCGCCTGTCTGGCCTCGAACCGCTGAACATTGGCGATGACAGCCTGTTTGTGAACGTCGGCGAACGGACCAACGTTACCGGCTCCGCGAAGTTTAAGCGCCTGATCAAAGAAGAGAAATACAGCGAAGCGCTGGACGTCGCCCGCCAGCAGGTGGAAAGCGGCGCACAGATTATCGATATCAACATGGATGAGGGGATGCTCGACGCCGAAGCGGCGATGGTACGTTTCCTTAACCTGATTGCCGGTGAGCCGGACATTGCCCGCGTGCCGATTATGATCGACTCCTCAAAATGGGACGTCATCGAAAAAGGGCTGAAGTGCATTCAGGGCAAAGGCATCGTCAACTCCATCTCGATGAAAGAGGGCATTGAACCGTTTATCGAGCATGCGAAAAAAGTACGTCGCTACGGTGCGGCAGTGGTGGTGATGGCCTTTGATGAAGTCGGCCAGGCCGATACCCGCGCGCGTAAAATTGAGATTTGCCGCCGGGCGTACAAAATTCTGACCGAAGAAGTCGGCTTCCCGCCGGAAGACATCATCTTCGACCCGAACATCTTTGCCGTGGCAACCGGCATTGAAGAGCACAACAACTACGCGCAGGACTTTATCGGTGCCTGTGAAGACATCAAACGCGAACTGCCGCACGCGCTGATCTCCGGTGGCGTCTCCAATGTGTCGTTCTCGTTCCGTGGTAACGATCCGGTTCGTGAAGCCATTCACGCGGTGTTCCTCTACTACGCCATTCGCAATGGCATGGATATGGGGATCGTCAACGCCGGGCAGCTGGCTATCTATGACGACCTGCCCGCCGAGCTGCGCGATGCGGTTGAAGATGTGATCCTTAACCGTCGTGACGATGGCACCGAGCGTCTGCTGGAGCTGGCCGAGAAATATCGCGGCAGCAAAACCGACGACAGCGCAAACGCACAGCAGGCGGAATGGCGCAGTTGGGATGTGAAAAAGCGCCTCGAATACTCGCTGGTGAAAGGCATAACCGAATTTATTGAGCTGGATACCGAAGAGGCTCGCCAGCAGGCCGCGCGCCCTATCGAGGTGATTGAAGGGCCGCTGATGGACGGCATGAACGTGGTCGGCGACCTGTTCGGCGAGGGCAAAATGTTCCTGCCGCAGGTGGTGAAATCCGCCCGCGTGATGAAACAGGCGGTGGCCTATCTTGAGCCGTACATTGAGGCCAGCAAAGAGAAAGGCTCCAGCAACGGCAAAATGGTCATCGCGACGGTGAAAGGCGATGTGCACGACATCGGCAAAAACATCGTTGGCGTGGTGTTGCAGTGTAATAACTACGAAATCATCGACCTTGGCGTGATGGTGCCGGCGGACAAAATTCTCAAAACCGCCAAAGAGGTCAATGCGGATTTGATTGGCCTGTCCGGGCTGATTACTCCGTCGCTGGACGAAATGGTTAACGTGGCGAAAGAGATGGAGCGCCAGGGCTTTACCATTCCACTGCTGATTGGCGGCGCGACGACCTCGAAAGCGCACACGGCGGTGAAAATTGAGCAGAACTACAGCGGCCCGACGGTTTACGTGCAGAACGCCTCGCGTACCGTTGGCGTCGTCGCCGCGCTGCTCTCTGACACCCAGCACGATGACTTTGTCGCGCGCACGCGTAAAGAGTACGAAACCGTGCGTATCCAACACGGGCGTAAGAAACCGCGTACCCCGCCGGTGACGCTGGCTGCCGCGCGTGAAAACGATCTGGCGTTTGACTGGGACAGCTACACGCCGCCGGTGGCGCACCGTTTGGGCGTGCAGGAAGTGGAAGCCAGCATTGAAACCCTGCGCAACTACATCGACTGGACGCCGTTCTTTATGACCTGGTCGCTGGCCGGCAAGTTCCCGCGCATCCTTGAAGACGAAGTCGTGGGTGAAGAGGCGAAGCGCCTGTTTAAAGACGCGAACGACATGCTGGATCAGCTCAGCGCCGAGAAAACCCTCAACCCGCGCGGCGTGGTAGGCCTGTTCCCGGCCAACCGCGTGGGCGATGACGTGGAAATCTATCGCGACGAAACGCGTACCCATGTGCTGACCGTCAGCCGCCATCTGCGCCAGCAGACCGAGAAAGTCGGCTTTGCTAACTACTGCCTGTCTGACTTTGTGGCGCCGAAAACCTCCGGCAAAGCCGACTATATTGGTGCTTTCGCCGTGACCGGCGGCCTGGAAGAAGATGCGCTGGCCGAGGCGTTTGAAGCGCAGCACGACGACTACAACAAGATCATGGTGAAAGCGATTGCCGACCGTCTGGCGGAAGCCTTTGCCGAGTATCTGCATGAGCGCGTGCGTAAGGTTTACTGGGGCTATGCACCGAACGAAAACCTGAGTAACGACGAGCTGATCCGTGAAAACTACCAGGGGATTCGCCCGGCGCCGGGCTACCCGGCCTGCCCGGAGCACACCGAGAAGGGCACTATCTGGGAATTGCTGGATGTCGAAAAACACACCGGCATGAAGCTGACGGAATCCTTCGCCATGTGGCCCGGAGCGTCCGTTTCTGGCTGGTACTTCAGTCATCCGGACAGCAAGTACTACGCCGTGGCGCAAATTCAACGCGATCAGGTGGAAGACTACGCGCAGCGTAAAGGAATGAGCGTGGCGGAAGTGGAACGCTGGCTGGCGCCAAACCTCGGCTACGATGCCGATTAATTCACAAAATCGTCATCTTTCCTTACAACAAACAGGGCGCTCAATGAGCGCCCTGTCTCTTTCTGGCGCGTAAACCCTTATACTGAAAGGAGGCTCGCCTGCGCGGCTTGCCGGATGGCGGCGTAAACGCCTTATCCGGCCTACGGGGAAATTCTGTCGGCCTGATAAAGGTACTACGGGTTTGTAGGCCTGATAAGCGCAGCGCCATCAGGCATGATGCCAACACCGCTTGCCTCTGGAACCTATAACAATAAGGAGAACCCGATTCCGTGTTAACGCTGCTACACCTGCTTTCCGCCGTCGCCCTGCTGGTGTGGGGAACCCATATCGTCCGTACCGGCGTGATGCGCGTCTTCGGCGCGCGCCTGCGTACCGTACTGAGCCGTAGCGTAGAGAAAAAGCCGCTCGCTTTCTGCGCGGGTATTGGCGTGACGGCGCTGGTGCAGAGCAGCAACGCCACCACCATGCTGGTGACGTCGTTTGTTGCTCAGGACCTTGTCGCGCTGACGCCAGCATTGGTTATCGTGCTCGGGGCCGACGTCGGGACCGCGCTGATGGCGCGAATCCTGACATTCGATCTTTCGTGGCTGTCGCCGCTGCTGATTTTTATCGGCGTGACCTTCTTCCTGGGTCGTAAACAAACCCGAGAAGGCCAGCTTGGCCGCGTCGGCATCGGCCTTGGCCTGATACTACTGGCGCTGGAGCTGATCGTTCAGGCGGTCACGCCGATCACCCAGGCCAACGGCGTGCAGGTGATCTTCGCCTCGCTGACCGGCGATATTCTGCTGGATGCGCTGATTGGCGCGGTGTTCGCCATCATCAGTTATTCCAGCCTGGCCGCCGTGCTGCTGACCGCGACATTGACCACCGCTGGTGTGATTTCCTTCCCGGTTGCGCTGTGTCTGGTGATTGGCGCCAACCTCGGTTCCGGCCTGCTGGCGATGCTCAACAACAGCGCCGCCAACGCCGCCGCGCGCCGTGTGGCGCTGGGAAGCCTGCTGTTTAAGCTGGTGGGCAGCCTGCTGATTCTGCCGTTCGTTCACGTGCTGGCCGACACGCTGCACAAGCTTCCGCTGGCGGAATCAGAGCTGGTTATCTATTTCCACGTCTTCTACAACCTGATTCGCTGCGTGGCGATGGTACCGTTCGCCGAACCGATGGCGCGTTTGTGTAAACGTATGATCCGCGATGAACCAGAGCTGGAGGGCAGCCTGAAGCCGAAGCATCTGGACGTGACCGCGCTCGACACCCCTACGCTGGCGCTGGCCAATGCCGCGCGCGAAACCCTGCGCATCGGCGATGCCACCGAGCAGATGCTGGAAGGGCTCAAAAAGGTGATGAACGGCGAGCCGCGCGAAGAGAAAAACCTGCGCAAGCAGGCGGACGATATCAACGTGCTCTACACCGCCATCAAGCTCTATCTGGCGCGAATGCCGAAGGATGAACTGGCGGAAGAGGAGTCTCGCCGCTGGGCGGAGATTATCGAGATGTCGCTCAACCTGGAGCAGGCGTCGGATATTATTGAGCGAATGGGCAGCGAAATTGCCGATAAATCGCTGGCTGCGCGCCGCGCGTTTTCCGTAGAAGGCCTTAAAGAACTGGACGCGCTGTACGAACTGCTGCTCGGTAACCTGCAGCTGGCAATGTCGGTCTTCTTCTCCGGCGACATGACCAGCGCCCGCCGTCTGCGCCGCAGCAAGCACCGTTTCCGTATCATGAACCGCCGCTATGCGCATGCGCACGTCGATCGACTGCATCAGCAGAACGTGCAGAGTATTGAGACCAGTACCCTGCATCTGGCGCTGCTGGGGGATATGCAGCGGCTGAACTCGCTGTTCTGTTCGGTGGCCTACAGCGTGCTGGAGCAGCCGGACGAAGACGACGAGCGCGATGATTACTAACGGAATCCGCGCCGGATAGCGCTGCGCTTATCCGCCCTGCAGGTCGCGTTCACTGCAGGCCGGATAAGGTTATCGCGCCGCTATCCGGCAATAGCGTTTAGAAGCGGTGGCCGGCTTCCAGCGCGATCGCGTCTTCTCCGGCGGTAAACACGTAGGTGGTGTTTGGCCCGCCGAGCGTGGCATGACCCTGCGCGACCTCAATCCAGTTGCCCTCCGGCAGCCCAATCACCGTTAATTCTGGCGCGACGACCAGCAGCTCGCGAATACGCTGTTCACGGGTTTCACCCTTATGACCTTCAGGCAGTGCGTTGGTGAAGTGGGGGTTAATCTGCAGCGGGAACAGGCCCAGTGCATCAAAGCCCTGCGGATCGACAATGGGCATATCGTTGGTGGTCCGAATGGTCGGGCAGGCCAGATTCGCCCCTGCGCTCCAACCGATATACAGCGCGCCGCGTTTGACCACGTCAACAATTGGCGTCAGCAGGCCGCGTTGACGGCTCTCTTTAAGCAACTGGAAGGTATTGCCGCCGCCGACAATGATCAGTTCGGCGTTTTCAATTGCCGATACCGGGTCCGCCACGGTATGAATGCCGGTGACCGACACGCCCAGCGGAGCCAGCACGGCAGCGGTTTTTGCCGTGTACTCATCCCAGGTCTGCGTGACGCCAGCAAAGGGAATAAACACCGCGCGGCGGCGGCCGTTCAGCCGTGCCTCAATTAACGGCAGCGCGTGTTCCAGCCAGGCTTTGCCCGACAGCGTTGAGTTACTCAGCAGAAGTAAGTCCATCATTTCTCCTATTAATCAGAAAACTATCAATCAGGGCGGCATGTTATCATCCTGTGCCGGTCAGCTTACTGATGCAGTTCACGGTGTTGCAGGCGGTGTGCTGAAAGTGAGCTTTGGCTACGCCTCCGGCAGACGCTCTTTGATGCGCGTTACCCCGCTCTGGCAAACGCCGCTGCCTCTGCAATCAGCGCATCGTCCGGGCGCACGCCGGTATACATGACAAACTGCTCCACCGCCTGGAGGGCAATCACTTCAGCACCGCTAATCGTCTTTTTCCCCAGGCGTTGGGCGAGTTGAATCACCGGCGTTTCTGCGGGCAAAGCCACCACGTCAAAGACCACGCTGGCGCGTGTCACCATGGCTTCACTGTAAGCAAGCTGCGTGCTCTCTTTACCGCCCGCCATACCGATAGGCGTGACGTTAACCAGAATGTCGATACCCTCAGCTTCCGGCCGTGGCTGCCACCGGAAGCCGTACTGTTTTGCTAACGCCGTGCCGTTAACCTCATTACGAGCCGCAATAATGACATCGCTAAATCCCGCGTCGCGGAAAGCGGCAATCACCGCTTTGCCCATGCCGCCACTGCCCTGAATCATTACCCGGGCAGAGGTATCCAGACGATGGCTGGCGATCAGGCTTTTCACCGCGATGTAGTCGGTATTGAATCCGGTCAGGTGGCCATCGTCATTGACGATAGTATTCACTGAGTCGATGGCGTTTGCCGACGGATCGATAGCATCCAGAAACGGCATGCAGCTCTCTTTAAACGGCATAGAGACCGCGCAGCCACGAATACCCAGGGCGCGTACGCCTTTCACTGCGGCTTCAATATCCTGGGTGGTAAACGCCTTATAGATAAAGTTAAGTGCCAGCTTTTCATACAGAAAATTATGGAAACGGGTGCCGAAGTTGCCGGGGCGTCCGGCCAGCGACATGCACAGTTGGGTATCACGGTTAATCATGAGCGTGTCCTCGTACTAAATAGTCAGCGGTGGCCCGGTCGGTCACCAGTGTGTTGATGTGTTTACCGCGCAGCGCGCCAAGAATGGCGTCGTACTTCTCTTCTCCGGCCGCAATGCCAACGATGTCACGTGCCTGGCGTAGCGTGGAGAGCGGGATAGAAAGCGTTTTCTCGTGCATGTCGGTGAGCACCGTTGCGCCATCGCTATCGAAAAAGCGTGAGCAGATGTCGCCAGCCACCCCGCGGGCAATCAGTTCATCGCTTTGCGCGTTACCGTAAAATGCCTGCCAGTTGGCACCATGACGAATCGCCGGCGAGCCGATGCCCACCAGCGCGACGTCGAGCTTCTGCCAGTAGCCCGCCAGCGTTTGATAATGCTGTGACTGCATGATGCCGTTGCGAATCGTCGGGTTATCCAGCAGGGCCGGAAAGTCCGCGAGGTAAGACTCCGCCTTCAGACGTTCAGCGGCAGCGTAGGTGAGCGTGTTGACGTGGTAACGGCTCGGCAGCTTGCCCGACGGTCCTCCGACGATCGGAACACAGACATGTTGGCGCGGCTGGCTGGCGGTGGGGAGGGCCTCGACCAGCATGCTGACCGCGCGACCCCAGCCGAAGCCAATGATGGCGTTAGCCGAGAGCAGGCGCTCCACCAGCGGTGCGCCATAGGCTCCGAGCTCGGCTTCCTGCGGGGCGACGGCGGCCTCCTTCAGGCCAAATATCTGTTTAAGCTGCTCTTCTAACCACAGGCTGTCGTTGTAGTCATAGTTAATGGCGATAGTCACCACCCCCAGCTCGCGCCCGCGTTTGAGCAGGCGGCTGATGGTGGTGCGATAAATCCCCAGCGACTGCGCAATTTGCGCCTGCGTCATCTCCTGTTCATAGTAGAGCTGAGCAATTTTCACGATAAGACGGATATCGTCGCTGTTTTCCATCGAAGGGGCTCCTGCACATATGTGCAAAACGTCGTGGTCAGGGTATGGATCTGGTATAGCGCCGCTGTATAAGGAGTTCAAGCGTATTTGCTCGATATGTTCGGTTGGGTAATTGCACGTTTGTGCAAAGCTGGCGTGATATGTACAACGATTTGCGACGGACTATTTTTTCTCACCCGTAAGGTAAGGTATATTCCGCTGCCAAAGGAGAATTTATGCTGCCAGACTCATCAACCCGATTAAATAAATACATCAGCGAAAGCGGTATCTGTTCGCGTCGCGAAGCGGATCGCTTTATCGAACAGGGCAACGTCTTTATCAACGGTAAACGCGCCACCATTGGCGACCAGGTTATGCCGGGCGACGTTGTGAAGGTCAACGGTCGGTTGATTGAGCCGCGTGAAGCGGATGATTTAGTGCTGATTGCGCTGAATAAACCTGTCGGCATCGTCAGCACGACCGAAGACGGCGAGCGCGATAACATTGTGGATTTTGTTAACCACAGCAAACGCGTCTTCCCGATAGGCCGTCTGGACAAAGACTCCCAGGGGCTGATTTTTCTCACCAACCACGGCGATCTGGTGAATAAGATTCTGCGCGCCGGCAACGACCACGAAAAAGAGTATCTGGTCACGGTTGATAAGCCGGTCACCGATGAGTTTATTCGCGGCATGGGCGCGGGCGTACCGATTCTCGGCACCGTGACCAAAAAGTGCAAAGTGAAGAAAGAAGCGCCGTTTGTCTTCCGTATTACCCTCGTGCAGGGGCTGAATCGCCAGATTCGCCGCATGTGTGAACACTTTGGCTATGAAGTCACGAAGCTTGAGCGTACGCGCATTATGAACGTGAGCCTCACGGGTATCCCGCTGGGCGAGTGGCGCGATCTGACGGACGATGAGCTGATTGACCTGTTTAAGCTGATTGAGAACTCCTCTTCCGAGGCGAAACCAAAAGCCAAGGCCAAGCCGAAAACCGCGGGGATCAAACGCCCGGTGGTGAAGATGGAAAAAACCAGCGAGAAACCGGCGCGCCCGGCGGGCAACGGTAAACGTTTCACCGCACCGGGGCGGAAAAAGAAAGGGCGTTAACGCCTGCCGCGTGTCGGCGTGTTCGCCGACCAGGAAAATGAACTCTCGGTATCCGGTTTATAAGCCTGCTGTTTCTTTAACTGGCGGGCTTTTTTCGCTTCCGCTTCGCGCTGTACCATCAGCTTATCGATGTACTCCTTTTTCACGCCGTTAGTTTCCGCGTTCGTCAACGGGCGGCCATGTGCGATGCGCGCGCGGTCGAGCAGGGTTTTCAGCTCGCGCTGTTCGCGCTCGGTCATCTCTTTTTGCGTAATGCGGGGGAGTGCCATAGGGAGTGCCCTCAATCGGATAGTTAACCCAGTGTACGGCAAAGGGGCAAATCTTTGTAGGCCGGATAAGGCGTTGACGCCGCCATCCGGCAAGGTGCGTTATTTAGCCCGATGGCGCTCCGCTTATCGGGCCGACTCTCGAGCGTTATTTGTCTTTTTTATCTTCGATTGGCTTTCCTGACCAGTATCCCGCCAGCAGCGATCCCGACAGGTTATGCCACACTGAGAACAGCGCGCCAGGCAGTGCAGCCAGCGGGCCGAAGTAGATTTTACCCAGCGCTGCCGCGAGGCCAGAGTTTTGCATGCCGACTTCAATCGCCAGCGTGCGGCAGGTCGACTCATCAAAGCCGAACAGCCGTCCGCCCCAATAGCCGCCGAGCAGACCGATTGTGTTATGCAGAATGACCGCGATAATCACCACAAACCCTACCGATGCGATATGCGCAGCAGAACCGGCTACCACGGCGCTGATGATGGCCAGAATGCACACCATGGAAAAGGCGGGCAGGAAAGGCTCGACCGCTTTAACCACGCGGGGGAACAGATGGTGAATGACCAGGCCCAGCGCAATCGGAATGACCACAATCTGCAATATACTCAACAGCATTCCCATCACGTCGACCTGAATATGCGCATCAACGTACAGGCGCGTCAGCAGCGGCGTCGCGATCACGCCGACCAGCGTGGAGACCGACGAGATGGTAACGGACAACGCCACGTCACCTTTCGCCAGATAGATCATCACGTTAGATGCCGTGCCGCTGGCGACGCTGCCGACCAGCACCATCCCGGCAGAAAGCTCCGGCGGCATATGGAAAATCAGCGCCAGCAGCCAGGCGGCAAGCGGCATCACCAGGTAATGCAGAAATATCCCCGCAGCCACCGGCGCCGGGCGCGATAACACACGTTTGAAATCGTCAATCTTCAGGTGCACGCCCATGCCGAACATAATCAGCATCAGCAGCGAGGGGACCTGCGGGCCAATCGGCGTGAAGGTCGTGGGGGTGAAATAAGCGATAACGGAGAGCAGCAGCGCCCAAAGCGGGAACAGCCGGGTGAGAACGGCGAGCATGTTGTATTCCTTGCGATTTAAAGATGTTGTGTTGTTATAAAAAAGCCGGGTTCGAGCCCGGCTATAGTTATTGTTTATCGCGTGATGGGATATTATTCAAACAAATTATGTTCATGTTGCGCTGCGGAGATTTTCCCAGCTTAGCCCGAAACGAGCGAGATATTTGCGCAGGCGGTCTGCATCGTTGGGATTGGCTTTTTTCTGCCGCGAGACGGCAAACAGTTCGCGTCCGGCTTCCGACAGCGACGCGCAGCGGCGGCACACTTCCAGTACCGTTTCTAACTGGCGGCGATCGAACAGGTCAATGTCCATATTCAGTTCAGGCTGCGGAGTGGCTATCTGCCAACTCTCCTTTAGCAGCGCAATCTCTTCTTCGACAAGGGATAAGGTGATGCGACCTTGTTCGGCAAGCGTCGCCATGCGCGCGATGGATGAACTTAGCTCGCGAAAGTTGCCGCGCCATTGCGCCTGTGGGGAGCAGGCAAATGCCAGATAGGAAGCGCGGGCTTCTTTATCGAAACGGATTTGCGTCTGTTTGCTGCTGGAGAAACGTTGCAGCTCATACTCGACGTTCGGCGCGATATCTTCCCGCCGCTGCGCCAGACCGGGCAGGGCGAAGCACCACATGTTGATACGCGCGTAGAGATCCTCGCGAAAACGGCCTTCAGCGACCCATTGCCGCATGTCGCGATGGGTGCCGGCAATCAGCTGAAAATCGCTGCGTACTTCTTTGTCTGACCCAAACGGGAAAAAGGTTTTTTCTTCAATTGCTTTGAGTAGCATGGCCTGCTCATCCAGCCCTAATTCGGCGATCTCATCGAGAAACAGCACGCCGCCATTGGCCTCTCGCAGTAATCCGCTACGCGCCGTGAGCGCACCGGTAAAGGCTCCCTTCACGTGACCGAACAGCGTGGACATCGCATTGTCGCCGCGCAGGGTCGCGCAGTTAACCGCCACCAGTTTTCCCGCTACCAGATGCCGCGACTGGCGTAGCTGGAAAATGCGTTTCGCGAGGAAGGATTTGCCCGCGCCGGTAGGGCCGGTGAGCAGGATCGGGTCGGTCGAACGCAGAGCGACCCGCTCAATGCGATCGATCAGTTTATTGAAGGTGGCGTTGTGCGTATCAATCCCGGCTTTCAGAAAAGAGACCGACTGCTGCTGTTCGCGCTGAAAACGACTGGTGAGCGTGGCGTAGCGGCTTAAATCGAGATCGATAACCGAGCAGACGCCAGCGGCGACGGCCTCATCGGATGAACCGCGTGGCGCCGGGCCGGTTTGCAGCAGGCTGGCGGGCAGGTAGCGCGCTTCCGTCAGCAAAAACCAGCAGATTTGTGCCACGTGAGTGCCGGTGGTGATGTGCACCAGATACTCTTCGTTTTCCGTATCAAATTCATAATGCGTGGCAAAGTCGAGAAACGCGGCGTAGACCTCTTCAAAGTCCCACGGATCGTTAATGGTGACGGCATGCGGGCGAACCTGGGTGTGCGGCGAAAGCAGCGCGACGTCTTCAATCAACCGTTGCGCCATGCTCTCATCGCGTGGCTGGTGGAGGAGTTCCAGCCTGTCGACAGGGAAATCGGGTTGTTGGCATAGCCCAACCGTGGGTCGCCACTTCTTAAACCGATTGGCCCGCTTGCCGCGCTTATCGAGCACCGTTCCCAATACGCCAATCACTACCCGTCGCTTCTTCATGGTTTATCCAAAAAGATAAATAAGAGAATAAAAGATAAAAAAATTAACCCGTCGAGACAACCGCCATTATTGGCGTTAATAATTAAAATTATAAAAATCAATTAATTAAAAATTAAATATGCCTGTTTTAATTCCTGGCACGCTTCTGGCAATAACTCTTACGTCAATCACGCTGAAAGCGCAGGGGGTTAAACCCCGCCGGCACGTCAGGAACGGTACAGGCTGTTTTCCGGGCGCGTTCCGTCAGCCGATGACACACAGTGGGTTCGATTCCCAATTTCATCCCCGAATGAAAACGGGTTGTTAATCATAGAAATAAAGCGGAGTGATGTGCAGTTAGCACGCTCCAGAACAGGCTGCCGGTAATGATGCCGTGTGACAGGCAAAAGGGAATTCCCCTGTCGCTTCGCCCCTGCACCCGCGCCTGACTCACAATAAGGAATAAAAAATGATGAAAAAAATCACTATTCGTAAAGGCCAGCTTGGCCTGTTATCCCGACAGGGTGATTACTATCAGGTACTGGATGCAGGTGAACACCGTTTGCCATGGTTTAACACTCCGGACGTTCTGGTAATCAATACCGATGGCAGCGAAATTCCGGAAGCGCTCGCGGAGTATTTACGTCGCTTCCAGCCTACATGGGTGGAGCAGTACTGTGTGGTAGCTGATTTAACCGATACTGAAGCAGGTGCGCTGTATGTGAACGGCGTCTTGCAGGAAATTTTGCCACCGGCAACGCGCCGTCTGTACTGGCAGGCCGATGAAGCGCTGAAGCTGGTACGGATGGATACACGTCAGGTTTTGGTTCCTGTTGACGTGATGAACGCAGTATTACAGCCACGTCGCAGCGGTGCGGTGAAAGGTCGCGAAGCTATCTTAACGGTGCAGGTCCCGGCGTGGCACGTCGGTGTGCTGAAAATTGACGGTGAGACACAGGCATTACTGTCGCCAGGTCTGACGGCATACTGGAAGGTAAACCATCTGATTGAAGCGGAAGTGGTGGATACCCGTTTGCAGGTGCTGGAGGTTGGCGGCCAGGAGATACTGACCAAAGATAAGGTCAACCTGCGTTTAAACCTGGCGGCGAACTGGCGTTATAGCGATGTGTTGCTGGCATTTGGTCAACTGACTAAACCGCTGGATCACCTTTACCGTGAATTGCAGTTTGCGCTGCGTGAAGCGGTGGGAACGCGCACGCTGGACGAATTGCTGGAAGATAAGCAGGCGATCGATGAAGTGGTGAGCGCGCAGGTGAAAGCCCGTATGACGCCGTTTGGTATTGAGGTGGCTTCACTGGGGGTGAAGGATATTGTCCTGCCCGGCGATATGAAGGCTATTTTATCGCAACTGGTTGAAGCGGAAAAATCCGCCCAGGCCAACGTGATCCGACGTCGTGAAGAGACGGCCGCCACGCGATCGCTGTTAAATACGGCAAAAGTGATGGAAAACAACCCGGTAGCGCTGCGCTTAAAAGAACTGGAAACCCTCGAAAGAGTTGCTGAGCGTATCGATAAAATCTCGGTGTTCGGGGGCCTGGATCAGGTGCTGCACGGCCTTGTGAACATAAAAGGATAAGAATAATGAGCGACAACACAGTGGACAGCGCAATGCGTGCAAGGGTATTGCGCCAGCTAAAAGAGGTTGAGCAGCGTTATGGCGTCAGGGTGCTGTATGCCTGTGAATCCGGCAGCCGTGGCTGGGGATTTGCCTCGCCGGACAGCGACTACGACGTGCGATTTCTCTATGTTCATCCCCCTGAATGGTATCTGCGGGTCGAAGCGCCACGCGATGTTATCGAGCTGCCGATAGATGATGAGCTGGACGTGTGCGGCTGGGAATGGCGCAAGGCGCTGGGGTTACTCAAAGGCGCAAACCCGACGCTTATCGAGTGGCTGGATTCGCCAGTTGTCTATCAGCATGATGAAGTGACCGTTTCGGCGCTGAAAGCGTTGGTGCCCAAATGGTTTTCTCCGCTACGTGCCCGCTGGCACTACTACTCGATGGCGCGGAAAAACTTCCGTGGTTATTTGCAAGGTGACGATGTGCGATTGAAGAAGTACTTCTACGTCATTCGGCCGCTGCTGGCTGTACGTTGGGTGGAAGCAGGCAAGGGCGTACCGCCGATGCGTTTTGCCGAGCTGCTGGCGGGAAGTGAACTGGATGCGCCATTGCGTCAGGAAATCGACGAATTGCTGGCGCGCAAACAGCGGTCAGGTGAGGCTGAGTATGGTCCGCGTCGTCCATTGTTACATGCGTTTATCCGCGGCGAACTGGAGAGAGGAGAAATCCCGCCGACCTTACCAGACAGCCGGGAAGGGGATGTCCGGGCGCTGGACAGACTGTTATATGATACGGTGATGCGCTGAAAATGCCCGATGGCCTAAGAACCATCGGGCGTTGACGTCTACTTATTCGAACAAATTATGGTGCAGCTTCTGTACCACCTGCTCGGCTTCCGCACCCGGCACCAGGAAGCACAGGTTATGGCTGGACGCGCCGTAGCAAATCATTCGAATGTTGAACGGCTCCAGTACGCCGAACACCTCTTTACCCACGCCGCAGGCTTTGGACAGGTCGTTGCCAATCAACGCCACCAGCGCCAGGCCTTCTTCGACTTCCACGCGGCACAGCGCCGACAGTTCCATCAGCAGCGACTGCGTCAGCAGGGTGTCGCCGGTTGACGTCGAGCCGGTCGTGTCGAGCGTCAGCGCAACGCTGACCTCTGAGGTGGTGATCAGATCCACCGAAATATTATGGCGCGCGAGGATGCCGAATACCTCCGCGAGGAAGCCGCGTGAGTGCAGCATGTTGAGGCTGTGCAGCGTCAGCAGCGTTTGCTTACGGCGCAGCGCCAGCGCGCGGAACAGCGGCGGATTGGCGGTTTCGTTGCACACCAGCGTGCCGCCCGCTTTGGGATCTTTACTGGAGCCGACAAACACAGGAATGTCGCTGCGTACGGCTGGCAGCAACGTGGCCGGATGCAGAACCTTCGCGCCGAAGGTCGCCAGCTCGGCGGCCTCTTCAAAGGCAATTTCATCAATACGTTTCGCCGCAGGCACCACGCGCGGATCGGTGGTGTAGATACCGGGAACATCGGTCCAGATATCGACGCGGGTGGCGTGCAGCGCTTCGCCAAGCAGGGCGGCAGTGTAATCGCTGCCGCCGCGGCCCAGCGTGGTGGTACGACCCTTGCTTTCGCTGCCGATAAAGCCCTGAGTGATCACCAGGCCTTCTTCAAGACGTGGCGCTAACTGCTGCGCGGCCAGTTCGGCCAGCGCGGCCACGTCCGGCTCGGCGCGGCCAAAGCGGTCGCTGGTGCGCATGACTTTACGCACGTCGAACCACTGCGCCTGAACCTGACGTTCACGCAGAATTTCAACGAATAATAAGGTCGACATCAGCTCGCCGTGGCTCACCAGTTCGTCGGTCAGCGCGGTAGACGTTTCTGCGCAGGCGGCTTCCGCCAGCGTCGCGAGATTTTCCAGCAGGCGTTCAATTTCATCGCGAATGACGGCAGGGTTTGCCAGCCGTTCCAGCACGGCGTACTGAATGGCGCGAATGGCGTCCAGCTTAGCCACGCGTTCGGCTGGCTCCAGCCCTTCGGCCAGCGCAACCAGCAGGTTGGTGACGCCTGCGGAGGCAGACAGCACGACGAGACGCACGTTGGCGTCGGAAAGCACCACATCGGCGCTACGATTCATAGCGTCAAAATCGGCTACGCTGGTACCGCCAAACTTGGCGACGACTACTGCTGCTGTCATATGAACCTCGTGTCAGGGGATTTTTATTATTCAGCCTTGGCACAAGGGAAGAGCGAAAGACGGGTGGGCGCAGAGCGATAAACAACTACGATTTCACCCAGAAGTGCTCCACCACTTGCGAAACGCCCGACTGCGAACGCTTCTGGTGACAACCCAGGGGATTCAGCCCCTGTAGCCGATGTTGAACGTAACCTGTTGTTCAGCCATCTCGGCGTTGCTCCCCTTCAGGTGTTTTCACAGGATGGGTTCCTCCAACACCGTATACCTGGGCAACGCGCCTCTTCTGGCCTGCGCATGCGCAGGTAGTACATTTATAAATAAAGGGTTAGCGGGTCGCTTGTCAACGCTGGGGTTATGCGGATTTTTCATGCGCCATAGCCCCACAGTAATGCGGCTTATGAAGGCTATACTTTTGTCTGTTTTATGCGCAATTTTCTCATCCCTTAGGGGGATGACATTAAAACCATCACAATTTTTTGTGACAGGCGCTACAATCGAGGACAGTTACGATTTTTAAATCAGAAGGGTATTGCTAATGAAAAACATTAACCCAACGCAGACCGCTGCGTGGCAGGCACTACAGAAACACTTCGATGAAATGAAGGACGTTACCATTGCGCAACTGTTCGCCGAAGATGGCGACCGTTTCAGCAAGTTTTCCGCCACCTTCGACGATCAGATGCTGGTCGATTTCTCCAAAAACCGCATCACCGAAGAGACCCTGGCTAAGCTGCTGGATCTGGCCAAAGAGACCGATCTGAGCGGTGCCATCAAGTCCATGTTCTCTGGCGAAAAGATCAACCGCACCGAAGACCGTGCCGTGCTGCACGTGGCGCTGCGTAACCGTAGCAATACCCCGATTATCGTTGACGGCAAAGACGTGATGCCGGAAGTGAACGCCGTGCTGGAGAAGATGAAAGCTTTCTCTGAAGCGATCATCTCCGGTCAGTGGAAAGGCTATACCGGCAAATCCATCACTGACGTGGTGAACATCGGTATCGGCGGCTCTGACCTCGGCCCCTTCATGGTGACCGAAGCGCTGCGCCCGTACAAAAATCACCTGAACATGCACTTCGTTTCTAACGTCGATGGCACCCACATCGCCGAAGCGCTGAAAAACCTGAACCCGGAAACCACGCTGTTCCTGGTGGCGTCTAAAACCTTCACCACTCAGGAAACCATGACCAACGCCCACAGCGCGCGCGACTGGTTCCTGGCAAGCGCAGGCGACCAGAAGCACGTGGCAAAACACTTCGCCGCGCTGTCTACCAACGGTAAAGCGGTGTCTGAATTCGGTATCGATACGGCCAACATGTTCGAGTTCTGGGACTGGGTTGGCGGCCGCTACTCTCTGTGGTCCGCGATTGGTCTGTCTATCATTCTGTCCGTGGGTTACGACAACTTCGTTGAGCTGCTCTCCGGCGCGCACGCGATGGACAAGCACTTCTCCACCACGCCGGCGGAGAAAAACCTGCCGGTACTGCTGGCGCTGATCGGCATCTGGTACAACAATTTTTACGGTACCGAAACTGAAGCGATTCTGCCGTACGACCAGTACATGCACCGCTTTGCCGCGTACTTCCAGCAGGGCAACATGGAGTCCAACGGCAAGTACGTTGACCGTAACGGCAACAAGGTTGAACACCAGACTGGCCCAATCATCTGGGGCGAGCCGGGCACCAACGGCCAGCACGCGTTCTATCAGCTGATTCACCAGGGGACCAAAATCGTTCCGTGCGATTTCATCGCCCCGGCCATCAGCCACAACCCGCTGACTGACCACCATCCGAAGCTGCTGTCTAACTTCTTTGCCCAGACCGAAGCGCTGGCGTTTGGTAAATCTCGCGAAGTGGTTGAGCAGGAATACCGTGACCAGGGTAAAGACCCAGCAACCCTGGACTACGTGGTACCGTTCAAAGTGTTCGAAGGCAACCGTCCAACCAACTCCATCCTGCTGCGCGAAATTACCCCGTACAGCCTGGGTGCGCTGATTGCCCTGTACGAGCACAAAATCTTCACCCAGGGCGCTATCCTGAACATCTTCACCTTCGACCAATGGGGCGTAGAGCTGGGTAAACAGCTGGCTAACCGCATCCTGCCGGAGCTGAACGATGATAACGCCATCGACAGCCACGATAGCTCCACCAACGGTCTGATCAACCGTTATAAATCCTGGCGCGCGTAAGGTTATATATTCTCAATGCCGGCATCATGCCGGCATTTTTTTGTCAGATAATTCCGTATATCCTCATTTTCTGAATTATATTGATATTGAGCATAATCCTAAATATCACCTATCCCAGATGTATGTTTCGGATTAACCGTATATTGCCATTCTTAAGTTAATAGATAACACGCTGTTATTTATTGATATTTTATTTTCTTGTCTTTCATTTTCATATTTTCCGAAAAAACCTCCCATTATTTCCCATCACCGAATTCCGTTCATTTGGTTGTGTATACTCGATGACGCCTGAATATTCTCAGGTACATATCCATTCATCTAATGAAGGGAATACGTATGAAGAAAATCCTCTATGGCATTTTTGCCATATCGGCGTTTGCTGCGGCAAGCGCCAGCGCGGCACCGATTGAAACAGGTGAAGCAGCTGGTGCAGCAGCAACGTCAGTGTCGGCCGGGAGTTCAACCGCCACCAGCGCCAGCACCGTAGGTTCTGCGGTCGGTATGGCGCTGGCAGCGGCTGGCGGTGATGGTTCCAACACCGGGACCACCACCACGACCAGTACGACAACCACCACCCGTACTCAATAAAAAACGGTACGTTAATCCTAACCACACTTCGGTGTGGTTATTTTGCCCCTGGAGAAGCGTCGTGAAGCGACTTGTTATTCCCCTTATTTGCCTGTTGCTTCAGGCGTGTTCACCCAGCACCAAGGGACTGGGGAAATCGCTTTGGCAAAGCGTATCCGGTGAGTCGGGCGTACAGCTTACCGACGATGAAATCCAGACCATGCCATACGCCAGCCAATATATGCAGCTTAACGGCGGACCGCAGATCTTCGTGGTGCTGGCGTATTCCGAGGAAGGTCAGCAGAAATGGCTGACGCAGGACCGGGCAATGCTGGTGACACAGCATGGACGCCTGGTAAAAACCAAGCTGGCGGGCGACAACCTGCTCACGATGAATAATCTCGACAACGACCCGCTGGCCCGCCCGAACCAGATAACCGACGGCGCGCGCTGGACGCGGACCATGGGCTGGACCGAGCACCAGCAGGTGCGCTATGCCACCGCCACGTCCACCTTCCACTGGGATGGCAACGACACGCTGATCCTCTCGGGCCAGGACACCACCGTACGTGTGCTGGAAGAAGAGGTGAGCACTTCTGAAGCGAGCTGGCGCAACCGCTACTGGGTCGACAGCGAAGGGCAAATTCGCCAGTCGGAACAATATCTCGGCGCAGGAACCTTCCCGGTGAAAACCATGCTTATCAAGGCGGCGAAATCATGAAAAAACCGTTAATTATCGCCGCCATGCTCAGCGCTATCTCCTTTGCCGCTCAGGCGGCAGGTACCGTCGAGGTTCATATGGCGGGCGTTGAAAAGCCGCTGACCTTAACCCACGCCGAACGGCTGGCCGACCTGGTCGGGCAACCGAGGCTGGCGGGAAGCTGGTGGCCCGGCGCGGCGATCGCCTCTCCGCTGGCAACTGCGCAAGCCGAGCGTGAACATCAGGCGCTGCTGGCAGAACTGGCCGCGCTTGCGGCGGATGAGGGCGGCAGCGAGGCGGGGGCGATAAATGCCCTGCGCAACCAACTGCAGGCCATCCCGGTGACCGGGCGTTTATTAGTGCCGCTGGACCCTGACACCGTACGGGTCCGCAGTAAAAATAACCCGCCACTCGAAGGTCATTACACCCTGTGGCTGGGGCGTGAACCTTCCACCATCACGCTGGTGGGTCTGGTGGATAAACCGGGAAAAATCCCTTTCACGCCGGGGCGCGACGCGGCCAGCTACCTCGATGATATCAGCCTGCTCAGCGGCGCGGATCGCAGCTACGCCTGGGTGATTTACCCGGACGGGCGCACGCAAAAAGCGCCGGTGGCGTACTGGAATAAGCGGCACGTTGAACCGATGCCCGGCAGCATTTTGTTTGTCGGCTTTGCCGACTCACGGTGGACGAAAAAATACGAAGCGCTGAACGCTGAAATCCTTCGCTCCCTGTCGCAGCGGAGACCTGAATAATGAAAAAAGCTTGTCTTTACAGCCTGCTGGCCCTGTCGGTTAGTGCGGCGTGCCATGCGGAAACGTTTCCCGCCCCTATCGACCCCTCGCAGTCAGACTTTGGCGGCGTAGGCCTGCTGCAAACCCCAACGGCGCGCATGGCGCGCGACGGCGAGTTCAGCCTGAACTATCGCGATAACGATCAGTACCGCTATTACTCCGCCTCCGCCCAGCTTTTCCCGTGGCTGGAAACCACGCTGCGCTATACCGATGTGCGCACCAAAGACTACAGCAGCGTGGATGCCTTCTCCGGCTCGCAAACCTACAAAGATAAAGCCTTCGACGTGAAGCTGCGCCTGTGGGAAGAGAGCTACTGGATGCCGCAGGTGGCGGTCGGCGCGCGCGATATCGGCGGTACCGGCCTGTTTGACTCGGAATATATTGTTGCCAGCAAAGCCTGGGGGCCGTTCGACTTTACTCTCGGCTTAGGCTGGGGCTATCTCGGCACCAGCGGTAACGCCACCAACCCGTTCTGCTCCTACAGCGACAAATACTGCTACCGCGATAATCGCTATCGTAAAGCGGGCTCGGTTGATGGCAGCCAGATGTTCCATGGCCCGGCGGCTTACTTTGGCGGTATTGAGTACCAGACGCCGTGGCAGCCGCTGCGTCTGAAGCTGGAGTATGAAGGTAACAACTACCAGCAGGACTTTGCTGGCAAGCTCGATCAGAAGAGCAAAATTAACGTCGGCGCTATTTATCGCGTTACCGACTGGGCCGATGTGAACCTCAGCTACGAACGTGGCAATACGGTGATGTTCGGCTTTACCCTGCGCACCAACTTTAACGATCTGCGTCCGTCCTATAACGACAACGCGCGCCCGACCTATCGACCTCAGCCGCAGGACCCTATCCTCCAGCATTCGGTAGTGGCAAACCAGTTGACCCAGCTTAAGTACAACGCGGGCTTTGCGGCGCCGAAAATTCAGGTGCAGGGCGACACGCTGTACGTCACCGGTGAGCAGGTGAAGTATCGTGATTCGCGGGAAGGGATCGAACGCGCCAATCGGATCATCGCCAACGATCTTCCGGAAGGGATCCGCACGATCCGCATTACCGAGACGCGGCTGAATCTGCCGGAAGTGACCACGGAAACCGATGTAGCAAGCCTGCAACGGCATCTCGACGGGGAGCCGCTGGGGCAGGAGACGCCGCTGGTGCAAAAACGCGTCGCGCCGAGCGTGCCGGATAAAACCGAGCAGGGCTGGTATATCGACAAATCGCGCTTTGATTTCCATATCGATCCGGTGCTGAGCCAGTCGATCGGCGGGCCGGAAAGTTTCTATATGTATCAGGTCGGCGTCATGGGCTCGGCTGACTGGTGGGTGACTGACCACCTGCTGACCAGCGGTAGCCTGTTCGCTAACCTCGCCAATAACTACGGCAAGTTTAATTACACCAACCCGCCGAAGGATTCGGCGCTGCCGCGCGTGCGTACGCACATCCGCGAATACGTGGAAAACGATGTCTACGTGAATAACCTGCAGGCCAACTACTTCCAGTATCTGGGCAATGATTTCTACGGCCAGGTCTACGGCGGCTATCTGGAAACCATGTACGGCGGCGCGGGGGCGGAAGTGCTCTATCGTCCGGTGGACAGCAACTGGGCCTTTGGCCTGAACGCCAACTACGTGAAGCAGCGTGACTGGCGCAGCGCGCAGGACATGATGAAGTTTACCGACTACAGCGTGAAGACCGGGCACCTGACCGCCTACTGGACGCCGTCGTTTGCTCAGGATGTGCTGGTGAAAGCCAGCGTCGGGCAGTATCTGGCGGGAGATAAAGGCGGCACGCTGGATATCTCGAAACACTTCGACAGCGGCATTGTGGTTGGCGCATACGCCACCATTACCAACGTCTCTGCGGATGAGTATGGCGAAGGGCAGTTCACCAAAGGGGTCTATGTGAATATCCCGATGGATCTCTTCACCTCCGGCCCAACCCGCAGCCGCGCGGTTGTTGGCTGGACGCCGCTGACGCGCGACGGTGGTCAGATGCTGGGACGTCAGTTCGAGCTGTACAACATGACCGGCGATAAGAGCCAGAACTTCCGCTGACGACTGCCTCGTGGGTTCAATGCGCGACGCTGTCGACGAGCACGGCGTCGCGTGGAAACGACTTGTCCACCATAATGCTGATAATCTCTTTGTCGGTATGCGTCATCGGGTGAACCACCAGCCGGCACAAATTATTGATGGTTTGCTCTACGTCGCGGCATACAATGCCGTCGTTAGCGCTGGCGCAGCTGTTCTGCATTGCCATCAGCACCGCTTTGAAGGCGCTGGAAACCACCGAAGACACTTTCATCGCACAGCTATTAGACGCGCCGTCGCAAATCATGCCGGTAATGTCGCTAACCATGTTGGTAATCGCGGCGTTGATGACATCGGGATCGCGGGTGAACAGCCAGGCCATGCCTGCCGCCGAGCCCATGGCCGCCGTCGAGGCGGCGCAAAGCGCGGACAGACGGGTATAGCGCGAGTGGATGGAGATGGCCGTCAGGTGCGATAGGGCCAGCGCGCGCGCCAGAGTGTCTTCATCGGCATTGAGATGGTTTGCGACGGTCACGACTGGCATCGTCGCGGTTATCCCCTGGTTGCCGGAGCCGAAGTTAGACATCGCAATGACCGGTGCGCCGCCCATGCGGGCATCGGAGGCGGCAACGGTATCAATGATCACTTTGCTCATCAGATCGTTGCTCATCAGCCCTTTATTCACCGCATCGGCGAAAGCGCCGTTAATATTCAGACCGTATTTTTTGCGTTTACCTTCCTGCGACAGCGCCGAGTTCAGGCGGCCTGCTTCGAGGATAAACGCGATCTCTTCCGCGGGTGCTGCGGTAATAAAATCGAACGCGTCCCGCAGGCTGAAGGTTGGCAGCGCGTGAGGGTTCGCGGCCTTCCCGTCAGGCTGTTCCAGCGCCAGCGGTTCATCGTTCAGATAGAGCGCCACCACGTTCGTGTGGGTGCCTTTGACCACCACGCGGCAGGACTGCCCGGCGGCGAGCAGCGTCAGGTCGAGGTGAATAAAATCGGACGTGTCCTCCACGTTAATCGTGACGTTGCCTGTGTTGATTAACGCGTTGGCTAATTCAACGTGGTGCTCGGTAATCCCTTCCAGCGCACGTAAGCCTTTATCAGCATGACCGCCAAAGGCGCCAATGGCGGCGGCCAGGCTTACGCCCGAAACGGTCGTGCCAGGAATGGTGACGCCCATGGCGTTTTTATACAGATTGGCGGAAATAAATCCGCTGATGCGCTCGCAGGGGCCGGGCAGATAGCGGGCGGCATAGGCTGCGGTAAATGCGATAGCCACCGGTTCGGTGCAGCCTAATGCAGGCGTAACTTCTTGCTTGAGCCACTGGATAAAAAGGGAAGGAGAGACGTAACGCATGCGGTGATGCCCCCAAATAAACCTGTTATTTATAAGGTTAATTTAGGTGCTTTTATGAGGAAAAACTTACTCTATTTTTCCTTACCAGAGGCAATATAAAGAAAATTATTCTCTTTAAGCCGTTTCTCACGCAAAAATGCACCAAGGTACCGCCTCAGATACCCGATCCGGGCTTGAATAACCGGATACGACGGGCCGCATGGCGGTGAAAAGTTGACCAGAAAAACTAGATCTGGATCACACTTTTGCGCTATACAAAGATCTCGGCCCAGCGAAAGAGGTGCTTGCTATGACGTCACTGACTCGCCCACGCGTAGAGTTTATCTCCACAATTTTGCAGACCGTCCTGAACCTGGGCTTGCTCAGCCTGGGCCTGATCCTGATTGTTTTTCTTGGTAAAGAGACGGTACATCTGGCCGATGTACTGTTTGCGCCGGAGCGCACCAGCAAGTACGAACTGGTGGAGGGGCTGGTGGTCTACTTCCTCTATTTCGAATTTATCGCGCTGATTGTGAAGTACTTTCAGTCAGGCTTCCATTTTCCCCTGCGCTATTTTGTCTATATTGGCATCACCGCGATTGTGCGGCTGATTATCGTCGACCATAAGTCTCCGCTGGATGTGCTGATTTATTCTGCCGCCATTCTGCTGCTGGTGATTACGCTGTGGCTGTGTAACTCGAAGCGCCTCAAACGCGAGTAGGCCTGATAAGCGCAGCGCCATCGGGCAATATCGCGCAGGTTGCCGGACGGGGGCGTTGAAGTATCCGACCAGCTTCCGATAGACAGGCAAAAAAAGAGGCGCTCCGAAGAGCGCCAAACAGTCACAAGTTAGGGTTCGTACAAGTTGAGGATGATAACAGTGGCATTAACGATGAAACTTAGCCCTTCACGCCGCCGGCCGTGAGGCCGTTTACCAGCCAACGCTGCGCGAGCAGGAAGACGACGGTAATAGGGATGGCGGAAAGGACAGCCGCTGCGGCAAAGTCGCCCCACAGATAGTTTTGTGGGTTGAGGTATTGCTGCATACCCACGGCCAGGGTGTAGCTGTTCACATCACGCAGCAAGAGCGATGCAACCGGTACTTCGGTAATGGCGGCGATAAACGACAGGATAAACACCACCGCCAGAATAGGTACGGAGAGCGGCAGCAGTACCAGGCGGAAAGCCTGCCACGGCGTCGCGCCGTCCAGTGAGGCCGCTTCTTCCAGCGAACTGTCGATCGTTTCGAAATAGCCTTTAATCGTCCACACGTGCAGCGCAATACCGCCGAGGTAGGCGAAGATCACGCCACCGTGGGTGTTCAGACCGATAAACGGAATGTACTGACCCAGACGGTCAAACAACGCGTACAGGGCAACCAGCGACAGCACCGCCGGGAACATCTGGAAAATCAGCATGCCTTTCAGCAGCGTCGCTTTGCCCGGAAAGCGCATACGGGCAAAGGCGTAGGCGCAGGTCGTGGACAGCGTCACGATACCGATGGCGGTGATGCCGGCGATTTTCACCGAGTTCCACAGCCACAGCAGCACCGGGAACGGTGGCGGCGTGACGCGACCGTCGGCGTGCTCAACGCTGAAGCCCAGCGCCAGTTTCCAGTGCTCCCAGGAGATTTTTTCTGGAATCAGGCTGCCGGTGGCGAAGTTCCCTTCGCGCAGCGAGATAGCAATAACCATCAGCAGCGGGAACATAATCGCCGCGATGAAAATCAGCAGCAGCAGGTGCGTGGTAAAGAGACGCAGTTTCTGAGATTTGGGTTGTACCATAGCCATGTTCGTTGTCTCCCTTAATCAAACTTCATGCGCGTGGCTTTCAGGTTCACGATAGCCAGTGCCCCTACCAGCAAGAAGATCAGCGTGGCAATCGCCGCCGCCAGGCCGAAGTCCTGACCGCCGCCGCCTTCGAAGGCGATACGGTAGGTGTAGCTCACGAGCAGGTCGGTATAGCCGGCCGGTGTGGTGGTGCCGAGTCTATCCGGACCGCCGTTGGTCAACAGCTGAATCAGCACGAAGTTGTTAAAGTTAAAGGCGAAGCTGGCAATCATCAGCGGCGTCAGCGGCTTAATCAGCATCGGGAACGTAATTTTAAAGAAGTTCTGGAACGGACCGGCGCCATCCATTGCCGAGGCTTCGTACAGGTCGTCCGGAATCGCTTTCAGCAGGCCCATGCACAGAATCATCATGTACGGGTAACCCAGCCAGGTGTTAACGATAACAATCATCGAGCGGGCGGTGGTCGGATCGCTGAACCAGGCCGGTTTGATACCGAACAGCGCGCTCAGCATCATGTTGATTTCACCAAAGCTCTGGTTGAACAGCCCTTTGAAAATCAGAATCGAGATAAAGGACGGCACGGCGTATGGCAGAATCAGCAGCACGCGGTAAATGGCTTTGCCCTTCAGCGCTTCCCATTGCACCAGACAGGCCAGCACCATGCCAACGGCCACGGTCAGAATAACGGTCAGCACCGAGAAGACGATGGTCCAGACGAAGATAGCGAAGAACGGCTTCTGGATGCCCTCGTCGGTAAAGACGCGGGTGAAGTTGTCCCAGCCGATGCTGACGGTGTAGCCCGGGCTCAGCTGTTCGCTGCCCCAGCTGCCGTCGGCGTTAACGCTCTGATAGAAACCAATATCGCTGTTAGGGCGATATTTGACGCCGCTCTGGTTGTTGGTCAGCAGGCCGTCGTCGGCCAGCGTATACAGCGGCTGGGTGCCAGAGAACTGGCGCAGTGAGCTCATGGTCACTTTGCTTTCATCCGGCAGTACCGCGGTGAGCTGATTCAGCGCCTGGCGGTTCTGGGTAACGACGCGCAGCGGCGCGTGCTCGCCGGTTGGCAGGGCGTCGGTTTCTTTTAACTGCAGCTTCTGCTCGCCGCCAATTTTAAAAGCGTCGGACAGATAATTTTTACCACTTTCGCCGTCGGTGAGGGCCAGCTGCCACTCATCGCCCGCCGGGAAGAGGGTGAAGTTATAGGTTTTGCCCGCCTGATAAGAACGGTCCATCAGCACCTGCTGGGCGCGCTCGAAGGTGAGCTGGTTGGTGCTGCTGTAGTTGGTAAAGGCGATGGCGATGGTACAAATCAGCGGGAACAGGACGAACAGCCCCATCCCGGCCATGCCCGGGTAAACGTAGCGCCAGGCGTAGGTTTTACGGTTGGCAAAAATATACAGGCCCGCTGAGCTTAAAATCAGCGTCATGATGGCGAACAGGTACTCCCCTTGTGCGTACATTAAAACTACAAGGTAACCCACCAGCAGGCCCAGCAGACCAATCACTGACCATTTCAGCGTGTCGCTTTGCCACCAATGATTCTTTTTAATGACATCCATGGGGATCTTCCTCTACAACGGTGAAACTTCCTGGCCGGAGAAGTGCCGGATGGCGGCATAAATGCCTTATCCGGCCTACAATCCTCCGTAGGCCTGATAAGCGAAGCGCCATCAGGCACATCGACAGCATTACTTGGTGATACGACCCTGTGCGTCTTTCAGTGCAGCATCGACGGTCTGACGACCGCTGGCGGCGTTGATGACGGCGGTACGAACGGCATACCAGAATGCAGACATCTGCGGGATGTTCGGCATGATTTCGCCTTTCTGGGCGTTATCCATAGTGGCCGCGATACGCGGGTCTTTGGCTAACTGATCCTGGAAGGATTTCAGCGCAACGGCACCCAGCGGCTTGTCCTTGTTCACTTCTGCCAGGCCCTGATCGGTCAGCAGGTAGTTTTCGAGGAACTCTTTCGCCAGCTCTTTGTTCGGGCTCGCGGCGTTGATACCGGCGCTCAGAACACCGACGAACGGTTTAGACGGCTTGCCTTTGAAGGTTGGCAGCAGCGTCACGCCGTAGTTGATTTTGCTCTTGTCGATGTTTGACCACGCCCACGGACCGTTGATGGTCATCGCGGTATCGCCTTTGTTGAAGGCGGCTTCAGCGATGGAGTAATCGGTATCGGCGTTCATGTGTTTGTTTTTGATCAGGTCAACCAGGAAGGTCAGGCCCGCTTTCGCGCCAGCGTTGTCCACGCCCACGTCTTTGACGTCGTACTTGCCGTTCTCAAATTTGAACGCGTAGCCACCGTCGGCGGCAATCAGCGGCCAGGTGAAGTACGGTTCTTGCAGGTTAAACATCAGCGCAGATTTACCTTTCGCCTTCAGCGCTTTATCCAGCGCAGGAATTTCTTCCCAGGTTTTCGGCGGGTTAGGCACGAGGTCTTTGTTGTAAATCAGGGAGAGCGCTTCTACTGCAATCGGGTAAGCAATCAGCTTGCCGTTGTAGCGTACGGCGTCCCAGGTGAACGGATAGAGTTTGTCTTGGAAGGCTTTGTCCGGGGTGACTTCCGCCAGCAGACCAGACTGCGCGTAGCCGCCAAAGCGGTCATGCGCCCAGAAGATGATATCCGGGCCGTCGCCGGTTGCAGCAACCTGTGGGAATTTTTCTTCCAGCTTATCCGGATGTTCTACGGTCACTTTAATGCCCGTATCTTTCTCGAATTTCTTACCTACCTCGGCCAGGCCGTTATAGCCCTTGTCGCCGTTGATCCAGATAACCAGCTTTCCCTCATCAATTTTTGCCAAAGCAGAGGCGGAAAACATCATCGTGGTCAATGCGGACAGCGCGAGGATGCGAGCGCCAGTTTTGATTTTCATATATCCCGTCCTTTCTAGGTGATGTACTCGTGGATACACAGAGGTGGTTTAACGTCGTTGAGTTTCCTTTTTTAGCAACCCCTTTCCATCCTCCTGACCTCTACGCCCCGAGGGTGATTAATGTGATCGCTGTAACATAAACCCCGGTTATGAGTCCCAGCGCACAAAAAAAAGCGCCGTTTTTTGTCGGCCCCGTCACGATTTTCGTTCGGAGGCTGCGCCGCCGGGGGCAGAGCGCGCCTTCTCATCCTCCCGTCTCCTCCCCCATAAAAAACAGGGGGGGTGGAGGATTCACCTCAATGATGTGTGTTGCATAGTCAGGTTCATCTTGAATGTGTCGTTTGGTGACAAGTTGTAACGAGGGAGAAGGGCATGGCGAACGTACAGCTACGCAATGTAACGAAAGCCTGGGGCGACGTGGTGGTATCAAAAGATATCAACCTCGATATCCAGGAAGGGGAGTTCGTGGTGTTTGTCGGGCCGTCCGGCTGCGGCAAATCGACGTTGCTGCGTATGATCGCGGGTCTCGAAACCATCACCAGCGGCGATCTGTTCATCGGTGAAACCCGCATGAACGATGTTCCGCCCGCCGAACGCGGCGTGGGGATGGTGTTCCAGTCTTATGCGCTGTACCCCCATTTATCCGTTGCCGAGAACATGTCTTTTGGCCTGAAGCTGGCCGGCGCTAAAAAAGAAGTGATCAACCAGCGCGTTAATCAGGTTTCTGAAGTTCTGCAATTAGCCCATCTGTTGGAACGTAAACCGAAGGCCCTGTCCGGCGGTCAGCGTCAGCGTGTCGCTATCGGCCGTACGCTGGTGGCCGAGCCGCGCGTGTTCCTGCTGGATGAACCCCTTTCTAACCTGGACGCCGCGCTGCGCGTACAGATGCGTATTGAAATCTCCCGTCTGCATAAACGTCTGGGCCGCACGATGATTTACGTGACCCACGATCAGGTCGAAGCCATGACCCTGGCCGACAAAATCGTGGTGCTGGACGCGGGTCGCGTTGCGCAGGTCGGTAAACCGCTTGAGCTGTATCACTATCCGGCCGATCGCTTTGTCGCGGGCTTTATTGGTTCGCCGAAGATGAACTTCCTGCCGGTCAAAGTCACCGCCACCGCCATCGAACAGGTCCAGGTTGAGCTGCCAAACCATCAGCAAATCTGGCTGCCGGTTGAGAGTAACAACGTGCAGGTTGGCGCCAACATGTCGCTGGGCATTCGCCCGGAGCACCTGATGCCGAGCCACATCGCCGATGTGACGCTGGAAGGCGTGGTGCATGTTGTCGAGCAACTGGGCAACGAAACGCAAATTCATATCCAGATCCCCGCCATTCGTCAGAACCTGGTTTACCGCCAGAACGACGTGGTGTTGGTAGAAGAGGGTGCCACATTCGCCATTGGCTTGCCGCCAGAGCGCTGTCATCTGTTCCGTGAGGATGGCACCGCATGTCGTCGGCTGCATAAAGAGCCCGGCGTTTAAAGGCCCCATAAAAAGCAAACATCTAACCCCCACGTCGCTAGCGATAAGGCGATACGGGGTGAAATGTTAAAAAAGAAAAGCAATGATCTCAGGAGATAGAATGATGATTACTCTGCGCAAACTCCCCGTGGCGGTTGCCGTCGCAGCAGGCATTATGTCTGCTCAGGCAATGGCCGTAGATTTTCATGGCTACGCGCGTTCCGGCATCGGCTGGACGGGTAGCGGTGGCGAACAACAGTGTTTCCAGGCAACCGGTGCTCAAAGTAAATACCGTCTGGGTAACGAATGTGAAACCTATGCCGAATTGAAATTAGGCCAGGAAGTGTGGAAAGAAGGCGATAAGAGCTTCTACTTCGACACCAACGTGGCTTACTCCGTCGCACAGCAGAACGACTGGGAACCGACTGACCCAGCGTTCCGTGAAGCGAACGTCCAGGGTAAAAACCTGATCGACTGGCTGCCAGGCTCCACCATCTGGGCCGGTAAGCGTTTCTACCAGCGTCATGACGTTCACATGATCGACTTCTACTACTGGGATATCTCGGGTCCTGGTGCCGGTATCGAAAACGTCGATCTGGGCTTCGGTAAACTGTCTCTGGCAGCGACCCGTTCTCAGGAAGCCGGTGGTTCTTACATCTTCACCAGCAACAACACCTACAAGAACTACAAAGATACCGCCAACGACGTGTTTGACGTTCGTTTAGCCGGTCTGGAAACCAACCCGGACGGCGTGCTGGAGCTGGGCGTTGACTACGGTCGTGCGAACTACACCGACGGCTACAGCCTCGCTGACGGCGCGTCAAAAGACGGCTGGATGTTCACTGCAGAACACACTCAGAGCATGCTGAAAGGCTACAACAAGTTTGTTGTTCAGTACGCAACTGACGCGATGACCACGCAAGGTAAAGGCCTGTCTCAGGGTTCTTACACCGGTAATAGCTACAACCCGGATACCGAAATCGGTATTGTAAACAACAAGATCAATAACGATGGCGACATGTGGCGTATCCTCGACCACGGCGCAATCTCCCTGGGCGACAAAGTTGACCTGATGTACGTCGGTATGTACCAGAATATCGACCGTGACGACGGTAACGGCACCAAGTGGTGGACCGTCGGCGTTCGTCCAATGTACAAATGGACGCCAATCATGAGTACCCTGATGGAAGTGGGTTACGACAACGTGAAGTCTCAGCGTACCGGCGACACCAACAACCAGTACAAAATCACCCTGGCGCAACAGTGGCAGGCTGGCGACAGCATCTGGTCCCGTCCGGCCATCCGCGTGTTCGCAACCTACGCGAAGTGGGATGAGAAATGGGGTTATGACAACGGTATTGCTTACAAAGATACCAGCGCGAAAACCTACAGCCGTGGCGACAGCGATGAGTGGTCCTTCGGTGCTCAGATGGAAATCTGGTGGTAATTCAGCACTAACCTGACGTAACAACCGACGAGGGGCATAAGCCCCTCTGTTCCTTGAGGTTTAGCGCGCTATTGCCTGGCTACCGCTAGAACTCCGCATTCTGAGGTCATCATAATGAAAATGAAAAAAAGTCTCGTTGCTCTCTGCTTATCTGCTGGATTAATGGCGAGCGTCCCGGGTATCAGCCTCGCCGACGTCAACTATGTGCCACAAAACACCAGCGCCGCCCCGACGATTCCAACCTCTGCGCTTCAGCAGCTGACCTGGACGCCGGTCGACCAATCCAAAGTGCAGTCCACACAGCTTGCGACCGGCGGTCAGAGCCTGAACGTTCCTGGTATCACCGGCAACGTGGCGGCCTACAGCGTCCCGGCTAACATCGGTGAACTGACGCTGACCCTGACCAGTGAAGTCAACAAGCAAACTAACGTATTTGCGCCAAACGTGCTGATTCTCGATCAGAACATGACGCCTTCTGCCTTCTTCCCTAGCAGCTACTTCACCTACCAGGCACCGGGCGTGATGAGCGCCGACCGTCTGGAAGGGGTGATGCGCCTGACGCCAGCGCTGGGCCAGCAGAAGCTGTATGTCCTGGTCTTTACGACCGAGAAAGATCTCCAGCAGACCACGACTCTGCTGGACCCGGCAAAAGCCTACGCGAAAGGCACCGGTAACGCCGTACCGGATATTCCGGACCCGGTAGCCAAACACATTACCGACGGCTTAGTGAAGCTGAAAGTGAAAACCAACAGCAGCTCCAGCGTGCTGGTTGGCCCGCTGTTCGGCTCTTCCGGCCCGGCGCCGGTCACCGTCGGCAACACGGCGGCACCGGCCTACAGCGCGCCAGCGGCAGCCCCAGTTGCAGCACCTGCGCCAGCGCCAGCGGCGAAGGCGGAACCGATGCTGGATGATACGGAAAGCTATTTCAACAACGGAATTAAACAGGCGGTAGCGAAAGGGGATATCGATAAAGCCCTCAAGCTGATGAATGAAGCCGAGCGCCTGGGCTCTAAATCTGCTCGTTCCACCTTTATCGGCGCTGTAAAAGGCAAGGGGTAAGTTCTCCCCGCAGCGCTGATGTTTAGGCGAAGCCTTTCGGTGTGCCCTTGTGGGCGCACCTTTTTTATCGCGCAACGCAAACTGTTGCACTGCTGTTGCGCTAATGATCGTATTTGACCATTCCTGCACCCCCTCACGCGACTTTCTGCGATACAATGGCGAAACGCTTTGTATTGGAGAGACAGGCATGTCGCACTCTGCACTGACGCAACTACGCGCGCTGCGCTATTTTGACGTCATTCCCCCGCTTGAACCCGCTCAGCGCGACTGGCTGATGCTGGAAGATTCCATGACCAAACGGTTTGAGCAGTTCGGGAAACCCGTCAGCGTCACGCTATTAAATGAAGAATTTGTCAGCCGCGACGCGCTGGCGGCTGAGCAGCATCTGCTGCCAGAAGAGGCTCGCTATTGGCTGCGGGAAATATTATTGTGCGTCGGCGGTGAACCGTGGCTTGCCGGGCGCACCGTGGTGCCAGAGTCGACCCTCTGCGGGCCGGAGCTGGCGCTGCAAAACCTGGGGCAAACGCCGCTGGGTCGCTACCTGTTTACGTCGTCAACGCTGACGCGAGATTTTATTGAGATAGGTCGTCATGATGCGCTGTGGGGGCGTCGTTCCCGCCTCCGCTTAAGCGGTAAACCGCTGCTGTTAACCGAGCTGTTTTTACCGGCATCGCCGCTGTACTGAGAGGAAAAAAAGAATGGAGTGGAGTCTGAAGCAGAATAAGCTGCTGGCCTACCATCGGCTGATGCGCACGGACAAACCGATCGGCGCGCTGCTGCTGCTGTGGCCGACGCTGTGGGCGCTGTGGGTCGCCTCGCCGGGTGTGCCGCCGCTGTGGATCCTGGCGGTCTTTGTGGCGGGCGTATGGCTGATGCGCGCCGCGGGCTGCGTAGTGAACGACTATGCGGATCGTAAATTTGACGGTCACGTCAAACGGACGGCAAATCGACCGTTGCCGAGCGGGGCGGTCACGGAGAAAGAGGCCCGTACGCTGTTTATCGTGCTGGTGGCGCTTTCCTTCCTGCTGGTGCTGACGCTCAACGCGATGACCATTTTACTGTCAATCGCGGCGCTGGCGCTGGCGTGGGTTTACCCGTTTATGAAGCGTTATACCCACCTGCCGCAGGTGGTGCTGGGGGCGGCGTTTGGCTGGTCGATTCCGATGGCCTTCGCGGCGGTGAGCGAGACGCTGCCGCTGAGCTGCTGGCTGATGCTGCTGGCGAATATTCTGTGGGCGGTGGCTTACGACACGCAGTACGCGATGGTAGACCGTGACGATGACGTGAAAATCGGCATCAAATCCACGGCGATTTTGTTCGGCGACAATGACCGCCTGATTATCGGTATTTTGCAGGCATGCGTGCTGGTGCTGATGGTGGCGATTGGCTGGCTCAACGGCCTGCACTGGGCGTTCTACTGGTCGATACTGATCGCCGGTGCGCTGTTTGTGTACCAGCAGAAACTGATTCGCCACCGCGAGCGCGGCCCGTGCTTCCAGGCGTTTATGAACAATAACTACGTGGGGCTGGTGCTGTTTATTGGCCTGGCGATGAGCTACTGGCAGTTTTAAATGCGGCCTGTAAACGCCTTATTCGGGCTACGCTGCCACTCGCGTGTGTAGGCCTGATAAGCGCAGCGCCATCAGGCGTGGCATTCGGTCACCACGCGATAAAAAAATCCCCGGCTTTCTGACCGGGGATTTTTGTTTTTACTGCGCCGCCTCTTCCTGCGTTACGCTCTCAATCGTCAAGCGCACGTCCGAGGTAATCAGGCCCGCCATCATCTGGTAAACCTTCATCGTCTCTTCCGGCTCGGCGTCACCGCTGTCGCTGATATAACCCTCATCGCGGAGCGTCAGCACCAGCGAGGAGAACACCGCTTTATCAAAGAACTCCGGCGAGTTGATGCCGTGCAGCACCGACAAACGCTGTGCCAGCGTACGGCTCTCTTTCTCCAGTGTGCTGCGGTTCATCGACGGGTTGCCGCTCAGCAGCCAGAAGGTGATCGCATAGCGCTGCAGCGTTTCGCGTGCGCCAGCGGCCAGCAGTTGCAGCGTGCGGGAGTGCGAAGCGTTAATCCGCAGGTTGCCGTTCTGCTCGGTAATCAGCTCCTGACGGACCATTTCGGCAATCAGGGTGTCCATCACCGACGGCAGCGCCTCGCGATCCCAGCGCAGGAACAGCTCAGCTTTGAGCATCGGGTACAGCGTACCAATGATGCTCAGCACCTGCTCGCGAGAGATCTCACGATGCTGGGTCATGATGGCCGCCAGCAGCGACGGCATGATCAGCATGTGCGCGATGTTGTTGCGGTAATAGGTCATCAGCACCGCCTGCTCGCGCGGCAGAATAATGATGTCGCCGATAGTGTCTTTCTCGACTTCGAACTTATTCATCTGCAGAGCATGGTCGATAAGCTCGCTGGCGGTGGCTTTCGGCGCGGTGGCATCCGGTGAATACGGCGCATTGCGCATCAGTGCCAGGTAGCATTCTACCTGCTGCGTCAGCTGCTCGCGGGTGAGCGAACGCTGGCGCGAGGCCAGCAGCGCGGTGCAGCACAGGTTCATCGCGTTCGCCGCACCGGCGTTGTTAATACGCACCATCAGCTCGCCTGCCAGCTTGTTGACGGTCGGCGTCAGCCATGCCGGACGCACGGCTTCGATTGGGTCGATAGACTCGCGCCATTCCGGCACGTGGTGGTTCAGGTAGGTCATCAGCGGCATCGGTTCGCCGAAGTTGACATAGCCCTGGCCGAGGTTGCGCAGCTTGCTCAGCCCGCGCAGCATCTGCGGCAGGCTCTCTTTTTCTTTCGTCGCGCCGCGCAGCTCTTTGGCGTAGGTACCCACTTCCATCACGTGCTCGTAGCCGATGTAAATCGGCACCAGGGTGATAGGTCGGGAACCGCCGCGCAGCAGCGCCTGAATGGTCATCGACAGGGTGCCGGTTTTCGGGTCCAGCAGACGGCCGGTACGCGAGCGCCCGCCTTCCACGAAGTACTCGACGGAATAGCCGCGGCTGAACAGCTCGCCAAGGTATTCACGGAACACGGTGGAGTAAAGCTTGTTACCCTTAAAGGTACGGCGAATAAAGAACGCGCCCAGACGACGGAAAATCGGACCGGCTGGCCAGAAGTTCAGGTTGATACCGGCGGCAATATGCGGCGGCACCAGGCCCTGATGATAGAGCACGTAAGAGAGCAGCAGGTAGTCCATGTGGCTACGGTGGCAGGGCACATAGACAATTTCATGGCCGTCGTGCGCCAGCTGGCGTACGCGCTCGGCGTTATGGACGTTAATGCCTTGGTACAGACGGTTCCAGGTGAAGCTGAGGATACGGTCAGTCAGGCGAATCATCTCGTAGGAGAAGTTGGCCGCAATCTCTTCCATTAGCGCAATCGCATTCTGCTGTGCTTTTTCATGGGAGATTTTTTTGCTGCGCGCTTCATCTTCGACCGCTTTCGCAATGGCTTTCGAAGCCAGCAGCTTTTTGAACAGGTCGTGACGTGCCGGCAGGCGCGGGCCAACCGCAGCCAGGCGCTGACGGGCAAAGTGCATGCGGGCAACGCGTGCTAGCTTCTGGGCGATGATTTTATCGGTGCCGTGTTCGTCGGCCATGCGGCGCAGCGACACAGACGGCGAGAAGCGCACGAAGCTATCGCGACCAAGCCAGGAGACGGCGAAGAATTTCTGGAAGCCGTTGAGCATACGCAGCGGCGGATTTTCCTCGCCTTTTTCGCGGCCCGGAGAGCGCCCGAACATCACGGAAACCGGCACCATTTGCACATCCAGGTCCGGATTGCTGCGGTGCAGATCGAGATAGTTGTGGAACAGCTTGATCGACTCTTCCTTTGGCGTGTAGTAAGTGAACACGCGCGGGCCGCCGTGAATAAACACGTAGCGCGGCAGCAGAGTGCCGTCGATTTCCAACGGTTCAAGCGGATCGGGTAAATCATGCGCCAGGCACTGGGCGCGCAGCGTCAGCAAGTCGGCCTTAGAGTTATAAGGCAGGACGTACATAATCGGGCGCGACGTATCGAGCCCCAGTTCCTGGGCAGGTTCTGCCGGAATAGACTTGCTTTTTACCAGTACGCTTAATGGTAAATTCAGTAATTTGTAGTAAATTCGTGGCCAGCCGGACATAAACGATGTAAAGCCTCTGGTTAATCATGCAAATGCGCGGCAAGAATATCAGAAAGTCAGCAGAATTTCTGTTCTACCGCTGCATAACTCGCATTGTCATTGACGTAATAACAAAAAAGGTTCTTGAGATGGCCAATAATACCACCGGGCTCACCCGAATCATCAAAGCAGCGGGCTATTCCTGGAAAGGATTTCGCGCGGCGTGGATCAACGAAGCCGCATTCCGCCAGGAGGGCGTCGCGTCGGTGCTGGCGATTATCATCGCCTGCTGGTTGGATGTCGATGCGATTACCCGCGTGCTGCTTATCGGTTCCGTCCTGTTGGTGATGATAGTGGAAATTCTCAATAGTGCGCTGGAAGCCGTAGTCGATCGCATTGGCTCGGAGTATCACGAACTGTCCGGACGGGCAAAAGACATGGGGTCGGCGGCGGTGCTGCTGGCGATTTTTGTCGCGCTGATCACCTGGGGCATGCTGCTGTGGGCGCATTTCCACTAAAGCTGTGAAAACTGCCTGATTTCGTGCGTTTTATGGTTTCAAAATAGACACTAGCTGTATATACTCACAGCATAACTGTATATACACCCAGGGGGCGGAATGAAAGCGTTAACGACCAGGCAGCAAGAGGTGTTTGATCTCATCCGGGATCATATCAGCCAGACGGGCATGCCGCCGACGCGTGCGGAAATTGCTCAGCGCTTGGGGTTCCGTTCCCCGAACGCGGCTGAAGAGCACCTGAAAGCGCTGGCGCGTAAAGGTGTCATTGAGATTGTATCCGGCGCTTCTCGCGGTATCCGCCTGCTGGTGGAAGAAGAAGAGGGCCTGCCGCTGGTGGGCCGCGTCGCGGCGGGTGAGCCGTTGCTGGCGCAGCAGCATATCGAAGGTCATTATCAGGTCGATCCCTCGCTGTTTAAACCCAGCGCCGACTTCCTGCTTCGCGTCAGCGGCATGTCGATGAAAGACATCGGTATTATGGACGGCGACCTCCTTGCCGTGCATAAAACGCAGGACGTGCGTAACGGCCAGGTTGTGGTCGCGCGCATTGATGAAGAAGTGACGGTGAAACGCCTGAAAAAACAGGGTAACGTCGTCGAACTGCTGCCGGAAAACAGCGAATTTAAACCTATCGTGGTCGATCTGCGCCAGCAGAATTTCTCGATCGAAGGACTGGCCGTTGGCGTTATTCGCAACGGCGAATGGCTGTAACACCCGCTTTCTCATGACGGCGATACGCCCCGTATCGCCGTCTTTTTCCTTTTTGGTCGACACTCATGCCGCTACTTACCTCCGCCGATAAGGCCCTGTGGCGCCTTGCGCTACCCATGATTTTCTCCAACATTACCGTCCCGTTGCTCGGACTGGTGGACACCGCCGTGATTGGTCATCTCGATAGCCCTGTTTATCTGGGCGGCGTGGCGATTGGCGCGACCGCGACCAGCTTCCTGTTTATGCTGCTGCTGTTTTTGCGCATGAGCACGACCGGTCTGACGGCACAGGCGTTTGGTGCGAAGGATCCGCAGGCGCTAGCTCGCGCGCTGGTGCAGCCGCTCATGCTGGCGCTGGGGGCCGGGCTGCTGATTATTCTGCTGAAAACGCCACTGATCAATCTGGCGCTCTCCATCGTTGGCGGCAGCGGCGAGGTGCTGGAGCAGGCGCGGCGTTTTCTGACCATCCGCTGGCTCAGCGCCCCCGCGGCGCTGGCTAACCTTGTGCTGCTGGGCTGGCTGCTGGGCGTACAGTACGCTCGTGCGCCGGTTGTTTTACTGGTGGTGGGCAATGTCCTGAATATCGTGCTCGACCTATGGCTGGTGATGGGGCTGCACATGAGCGTACAGGGGGCGGCGCTGGCGACGGCGCTTGCCGAATACGCCACGCTGCTGGTCGGGCTGGTGATGGTCCGCAAGGTGCTGGTGATGCGGGGCATCAGTTGGCTGATGCTGAAAAACGCCTGGCGCGGCAACATTCGCCGTCTGCTGGCGCTGAACCGCGACATTATGCTGCGTTCCCTGCTGTTACAGCTGTGCTTTGGTGCGGTGACCGTTTTCGGTGCGCGCCTCGGCGGCGACGTGGTGGCGGTAAACGCGGTGCTGATGACCATGCTGACGTTTACAGCCTATGCGCTGGACGGCTTTGCCTACGCGGTGGAGGCCCATTCCGGGCAGGCTTTCGGGGCGCGCGATGGCAGCAAGCTGCTGGAGGTCTGGCACGCCGCATGCCGTCAGGCGGGCGTGGTCGCGCTGGCGTTTGCGCTGGTGTACGCGCTGCTGGGGCAACAGATTGTCGCGCTGTTAACGTCGCTACCTGAACTGCAGCAGCTTGCCGATCGCTATGTGCTCTGGCAGGTTGTGCTGCCGGCGATCGGCGTGTGGTGCTATTTGCTGGACGGGATGTTTATCGGCGCAACGCGCGGCGCTGAAATGCGAAACAGTATGGCGGTGGCCGCCTTAGGCTTTGCGCTAACGCTGCTGGCGCTGCCGCTGCTCGGCAACCACGTGCTGTGGCTGGCGCTGGCTGTATTCCTCGCGCTGCGCGGGCTGTCGCTGGCGTATATCTGGCGTCGCCATTGGCGAAACAATAGCTGGTTTTCCTGAGAAATGGTTAAAGATTCCGAATAGTGAAATGAACCCAGAATGACTGACTACAATTAACCTCACGCTTAGCGAAAAAGAACGTGTCTCTTTCGCTATTCACTCACTGACGATCGAGGATTCGACGATGAATAAAGACGAAATCGGCGGTAACTGGAAACAGGTTAAAGGTAAAGTGAAAGAGCAATGGGGCAAACTCACCGACGATGATATGACGGTGATCGAAGGCAAACGCGACCAACTGGTCGGTAAAATTCAGGAACGCTACGGATACGCGAAAGATCAGGCGGAAAAAGAGGTCGACAGCTGGGATAAACGCCACAATATCCGCTGGTAACGCGCTTCTCCTGCCCGGAGTACACGGATGTACTCCCCCCGCTAATCGCTCGGTTAGCGGGCCTTTTTCTTCAACTGAATGGTATGGTCGTGATGACAGTGCTCATGCGCGCGGCAGGCTTCAACCTCGACGCAGGCAGAGCATAGGCCATGGGCCTCAATGACGTTGTGGCGTAGGGCAAAGCCCATTTTCGCCGCCAGCGTATGCATGATATCTTCCACCCCTTCTGCACACTCTTCTTTCACCACGCCGCAGCGATCGCAGATAAACATCGCGGAGGTATGCGTCGGCTGATCGAACAGATGACAGAGCACGTAGCTGTTGGCGGATTCCACCTTGTGTACGAAGCCTTGCTCAAGCAGAAACTCCAGCGCGCGATAGACGGTTGGCGGTTTGGCCTGGGGTTCTTTCTCGCGCAGCAGGTCCAGCAGGTCATAGGCGCTAATCGCCCCTTCCTGCAGGCTCATCAGGCGCAACACTTCCAGACGTTGCGGAGTCAGGCGCACGCCGCGTTGCGCGCACAGCTTCTCAGCCTGCGCTAACAGTTCTTGCGTGGTGGTCTTATCCATTGGCGTCCTCGAGTTACGGGTGAAATAAACCCCTACTTTACCATGTTATGCCGGAAACACCGAGTTTCCACAGGTGTGCTATAGGTGTGTTATAGCAGGTGAACTTCACACTCAGGATGAAAAATGATGAAAAGACCCGACTGTATTCGCCATTGGCGCGATGTTGAAGGACCCGACGACTCCACTTATCCCGACAGCGACGAGCGTTTTGCCATCGGTGCGCCGCTGGCCCGTGCGCTGGGGCTCAGGCATATCGGCATTCACCACGAACGATTACCGCCCGGCCGCCGCACCTCGTATCCGCACGCCGAAAGCGACGAGGAAGAGTTTATCTATGTGCTGGAAGGCTATCCACAGGCGTGGATTAACGGCTATTTGTGGAAACTTGTACCGGGTGACAGCGTTGGTTTTCCGGCCGGAACCGGCGTATGCCATACCTTCATCAACAACACCAGCGAAGAGGTACGGCTGCTGGTGGTGGGTGAAGCCAACAAAAAGCATAACCGTATTTACTACCCGCTGAACGCTGCTTATGCCGTCACGCGCGAAGACCGCTGGGTGGATCACCCACCGCAATTTTTTGGCCCGCACGACGGAAAACCTGGGCGAAAGTAATCTTATCTTCTATAAAAGATTAGGGTGCTTATTAATAATAACCAGCTTGTAGAAAATTTCAGTTAAGGGAATAGAACGCTTTTTGTCCCGTTATTCACAGCAATAGTTCGCCCCCGTTCAGGTGATAACGAAGGGGGGATTGTTTCATAACGACAATAAGACGAGCAAACTGTGAAAAAAAACGACAAATTTTCGCTGATGGGGATCGCTGTCTCTTTCATTATGGCAGGGCCGGCAGAGGCGGCAAACGGCTGGGTTGAGGCCCGAAGCGATGCGATGGGTGGCACGGGGGTGGCTTCGGCGCCGTACGCCAGCGGGGCGCTGATTAACCCCGCGCTGCTGGCCAGGTCGCAGCCTGACGACGCGGTGACGCTGGTTTTTCCGACGATCGGCGCGCAGGTATCCGATAAGGACGATCTGCGCAGCGAAATCGACGATATCAGCGACGATGTGAATGGCTACCGTAAAGCGCTCAACGGTGTGAATCCGGTGCAGCTGTTTGTCCCCGGCAGCCCGGGTTATCGTCAGGTGTCCGGCGCGGCGGGGGATCTGGCGGATCGGCTATCATCCCTGAAGGGCAAAACTGCCAGCGCGAAAGCGGGGGCAGGGATGGTGGTGGCAGTGCCGAATGATGTACTGGCGGTGGCGTTTGTGGCAAAGGCCAACGCGCGCGCGCCTCAGCTCGTATATCGACCAGGGTGACATCGACACGCTGCGCCGCGTGCAGGCGGTGCCGGCCAGCGTGCTGATGGTCGATCCCAACAATCTGAAATCACAGGGATTTGGCCGCGCAGCGATCGTCTCTGACTACGGCGTGGCGATGGCCCGTCAGTTTAATCCTGGCGGCGTACCGATTTCACTGGGCGTTACGCCGAAGCTCCAGCAAACCTGGCTCTATAACTACACCGTCTCTATCTACAACTTCAGCAGCGACGACATCAACAGCAGCCGCTATCGCAATGATGATACGGGCTTTAACGTCGATGCCGGGATGACTGCCGATTTTGGCGAGAGCTGGACGGTGGGGCTCAGCGGGCAAAACCTGTTCTCGCGCGATATTGATACCAAAGAAGTGGCCGGCGTGCGCGATACCTACCAGATACGTCCACTGGTGACCGCTGGGGTGGCCTGGCACACCGATCTCGTGACCTTAAGCGTCGATGGTGATTTGACGCAAACCAAGGGCTTTAAAAGTGAAGAGGCGTCGCAGTACGTAGGCGTTGGCGCAGAAGTGCGCCCGCTGGACTGGCTGGCGGTGCGCGCGGGTTATCGCGCTGATGTAAAAAATAACGACAGCAACGTCTTTACTGGCGGCGTCGGCTTTGTGCCCTTTAATCGGGTGCACGTCGATCTGATGGGACTGTACGGCGAAGAGCAAACCTGGGGGGCGGGGATGCAGCTTAGCGTCATGTTCTGACCACGGATCTTGTAGGCCGGATAAGGCGTTTACGTCGCCATCCGGCAACGTGCGCTGGACCGCCTGATGGCGCTGTGCTTATCAGGCTTACCCCAGCTGCCAGCGTGTTACCCACCGGGGATTCGCTACATCCGCGCTCAAGGTTTGTGCTATAGTAGCCGCCCATTTTTCCGGATGCTTAAATAATCACCATGTTGTCAGAATCCTCGACCGCTACTTTCCCCGCTCACCGTTTCTCCATCGCGCCGATGCTCGACTGGACCGACAGGCACTGCCGCTACTTCTTGCGCCTGCTGTCCCGGCACACGCTGCTGTATACCGAAATGGTGACGACCGGGGCAATTATTCACGGTAAGGGCGATTACCTGGCGTATAGCGAAGAAGAGCATCCGGTTGCCCTGCAGCTTGGGGGCAGCGACCCGGCGGCGCTGGCGCAGTGTGCTGCGCTTGCGCAGGAACGCGGCTATAACGAAATCAACCTTAACGTCGGTTGCCCGTCCGATCGCGTACAGAACGGTATGTTTGGCGCCTGCTTGATGGGCAACGCGCAGCTGGTGGCAGACTGCGTCAAGGCGATGCGCGACGTGGTGTCCATTCCGGTGACGGTGAAAACCCGTATTGGTATTGACGATCAGGACAGCTATGAATTCCTCTGCGATTTCATCGACACGGTTTCCGGCCGCGGCGAATGTGAGATGTTTATCATCCACGCCCGTAAAGCCTGGCTTTCAGGCCTGAGCCCGAAAGAGAACCGCGAAATTCCGCCGCTGGACTACCCGCGAGTGTATCAGCTCAAGCGCGATTTCCCGCATCTGACGATGTCCATCAACGGTGGCATTAAATCGCTGGAAGAGGCCAGGGCGCATCTGGAACATATGGACGGCGTGATGGTGGGCCGTGAAGCCTATCAAAACCCGGGTATCCTGGCGTCGGTCGATCGTGAAATCTTCGGCGCCACCGACGTTGATGCCGACCCGGTGGCGGTGGTGCGCGCGATGTATCCGTACATCGAGCGTGAGCTGAGCAACGGCACCTATCTTGGACATATCACTCGTCACATGCTGGGGCTGTTCCAGGGCATCCCCGGTGCGCGCCAATGGCGTCGCTATCTGAGCGAAAACGCGCACAAGGCCGGGGCCGATATTAACGTACTGGAGCATGCGCTGAAGCTGGTGGCCGATAAGCGCTAAATTTTTCGCTAAAATCTGGTCAAATTCACCACGCCCTGCGCATTGTCGCGGGGCGTTTTTGTTGATAATCAATAAGTTATTTTTGGCACGGTTTTTGTAATAGTGACATCAGAGAAACGTGTATTTTCCGGGGGCACGACCATGCTGGAACTGTTATTTGTGATTGGCTTTTTTGTGATGCTGCTGGTGACGGGGATTTCCCTGCTTGGCATTCTCGCCGCACTCGTTGTGGCGGCGGTACTGATGTTCGTCGGCGGATTGTTTGCGATGATGATCAAGCTGCTGCCGTGGTTAATTCTGGCGGTGGCAGCGGTGTGGATTATCCGGGCGATCAAGGGGCCGAAAAATCCACCGTACCGCAGCAATTACCGGAGGTATTGAGGGGTGTGTCACAACCTCGATATTTTTGCATAAATCTCCGTAGGATCCGCGTAATAAATCTGTCACTATTACCGCCGATAACGAATTCATCGCGCTGTACCCTACATACAGCCGAACTAAAAAAAGAAAGGGCTTCCTGCGGGAAGCCCTAGTCTTTTGTGCAGTGAAAACACTTAAGGAATCAGCAGGCTTGAGCCTTGCGTTACCCGGCTTTCCAGAATCTCATGCGCGCGACGCGCTTCCTTCAGCGGGTACTTCTGACTTTCCGCCACGTCTACCTTGATAATGCCGCTGGCGATCAGTGAGAACAGTTCGTGGCTGGCCTCTTTCAGCTCGTCGTAGGTGGTGATATAGCCGTAGAGGGAAGGACGGGTCACGAACAGCGAGCCTTTCTGATTGAGGATCCCCAGATTCACGCCGGTCACCGGGCCGGATGAATTGCCGAAGCTGACCATCAGACCGCGACGCTGCAGGCAGTCGAGCGAGGCCTCCCAGGTATCTTTCCCCACCGAGTCGTACACCACCGGCAGCTTTTTACCGCCGGTTATCTCTTTGACGCGTTCGGCAATGTTCTCTTCACGGTAGTTAATCACCTGCCAGGCACCTGCCTGCAGCGCGCGCTTCGCTTTCTCTGCGCTGCCGACGGTGCCAATCAGCTTCGCTCCCAGCGCTTTCGCCCACTGGCAGGCAATCAGCCCCACACCGCCCGCCGCAGCGTGGAACAGGAACGGTTCGCCGGGCTTAATTTCATAGGTTTTACGCAGCAGATAGTAGACGGTTAACCCTTTGAGGAAGGAAGCTGCAGCCTGTTCATAGGAGATGGCTGCCGGAAGCAGAGCCACTTTATCCGCCGCGACGTTGTGCACCGAGCTGTAAGCGCCAAGGCCCGACTGCGCGTAGACCACGCGATCGCCTATCTTGATGTGCTTAACGTTGCTGCCCACCTGGCTGACTACGCCAGCGGCTTCGGTACCCAGGCCACTCGGCAGCGATGGCGGCGGATAGAGCCCGCTGCGAATATAGGTATCAATGTAGTTGATGCCGATAGCTTTGTTTTCTACCTGCACTTCGTTCTCGGCAGGGGCGTTAGGGGTGAATTCAACGGCGTTGAGCACGTCCGGGCCGCCATGTTTGCTAAATTCAATACGGGTTGCCATGCTTCCTCCTGAACAATTATGTGGTAATCTTTCGACCCACTCTTTATCTCGGTAATACCATTCACTATGGCAGCAAATAAACCCTTCAACAAACCTCAAGCCGAAGCTCGCGACCGCGATCCGCAGGTGGCAGGGCTGAAAGTACCGCCGCACTCGATTGAAGCGGAACAGTCGGTGTTGGGCGGTTTGATGCTGGATAACGAGCGCTGGGACGACGTCGCTGAACGCGTGGTTGCGGAGGATTTCTACACCCGTCCGCACCGCCATATCTTTACGGAGATGGGGCGTTTACAGGAAGGCGGCAGCCCGATAGACCTGATTACGCTCGCGGAATCGCTGGAGCGACAGGGGCAACTGGACAGCGTCGGCGGCTTCGCCTATCTGGCGGAATTGTCAAAAAATACGCCAAGTGCGGCAAACATCAGCGCTTATGCCGACATTGTTCGCGAACGTGCAGTCGTTCGCGAAATGATCTCGGTGGCCAATGAAATTGCCGAAGCCGGTTTCGACCCGCAGGGGCGCACCAGCGAGGACCTGCTGGATCTCGCTGAATCCCGGGTGTTTAAAATCGCCGAGAGCCGCGCCAATAAAGACGAAGGCCCGAAAAACATTACCGATGTGCTCGACGCTACCGTCGCGCGTATCGAACAGCTATTCCAGCAGCCGCACGACGGCGTTACCGGGGTGAACACCGGCTACGACGATCTCAACAAGAAAACCGCTGGTTTACAGCCGTCGGATCTGATTATCGTCGCTGCTCGTCCATCGATGGGTAAAACGACATTTGCAATGAACCTCGTCGAAAATGCGGCGATGTTGCAGGATAAACCGGTCCTTATCTTCTCTCTCGAGATGCCCTCGGAACAGATTATGATGCGTTCTCTGGCCTCGCTGTCGCGGGTGGACCAGACCAAAATCCGTACCGGCCAGCTCGATGATGAAGACTGGGCGCGCATCTCTGGCACCATGGGGATACTGCTGGAAAAACGCAATATTTACATTGACGACTCTTCCGGCCTGACGCCGACGGAAGTGCGCTCCCGCGCGCGCCGTATCGCTCGTGAGCACGGCGGCATCGGGCTTATCATGATCGACTACCTCCAGCTGATGCGCGTGCCGTCGCTCTCTGACAACCGTACGCTGGAAATCGCCGAAATATCACGTTCACTCAAAGCGTTAGCGAAAGAATTACATGTGCCGGTGGTGGCGCTGTCGCAGCTTAACCGCTCTCTGGAACAGCGCGCGGACAAGCGCCCGGTCAACTCCGACCTGCGTGAATCCGGCTCCATCGAGCAGGATGCTGACTTAATCATGTTTATCTATCGTGATGAGGTTTATCACGAAAACAGTGACTTAAAAGGCATCACTGAGATTATCATCGGTAAACAGCGTAACGGCCCGATCGGCACGGTGCGCCTGACGTTTAACGGCCAGTGGTCGCGCTTCGATAACTACGCTGGCCCGCAGTACGACGACGAATAACAACGCTGAATCTGGTGACTCAAGCAAATACTTATCAAGGAATAAAAATGCAAGCGGCTACTGTAGTCATTAACCGCCGCGCTCTGCGACACAACCTGCAACGTCTGCGCGAACTGGCGCCTGCCAGCAAGCTGGTTGCGGTGGTGAAAGCGAACGCTTACGGACACGGCCTCCTCGAGACCGCGCGAACGCTCCCCGACGCCGATGCTTTTGGCGTTGCCCGCCTGGAAGAGGCGCTGCGCCTGCGTGAGGGCGGCATCACCCAGCCGATTCTGCTGCTGGAAGGCTTCTTTAACGCGACCGACCTGCCGACGATTGCCGCACAGCATCTGCATACCGCCGTGCATAACATGGAACAGCTTGAGGCGCTGGAAAGCGCCGAACTGAGCGAACCGGTCGCCGTCTGGATGAAGCTCGACACCGGCATGCACCGTCTGGGCGTACGCCCGGAAGACGCCGAGGCCTTCTACCAGCGCCTGAGCGCCTGCAAAAACGTGCGCCAGCCGGTGAACGTCGTCAGCCACTTTGCTCGTGCCGACGAACCGGAATGCGGCGCGACCGAAAAGCAGCTCGCGATTTTCACCGCCTTTACCGACGGCAAGCCCGGCCTGCGTTCCATCGCGGCCTCCGGCGGCATTTTGCTGTGGCCGCAATCGCACTTTGACTGGGCGCGCCCGGGCATCATCCTCTACGGCGTATCGCCGCTGGAGCAAAAGCCCTGGGGGCCGGATTTCGGTATGCAGCCGGTCATGTCGCTGACCTCAAGCCTGATTGCGGTACGCGAGCATAAAGCGGGCGAACCTGTCGGCTACGGCGGTACCTGGATCAGCGAACGCGATACCCGTCTTGGCGTGGTGGCGATGGGCTACGGCGATGGTTACCCGCGCGCTGCGCCGTCCGGTACGCCGGTGCTGGTCAACGGCCGCGAAGTGCCGCTGGTTGGCCGCGTCGCCATGGATATGATTTGCGTCGATTTAGGTCCGCAAGCGCGGGACAAAGCCGGCGATCCGGTGACGCTGTGGGGCGAGGGCCTGCCGGTTGAACGCATTGCCGAAATCACGAAAGTGAGTGCTTACGAACTTATTACGCGCCTGACGTCTCGGGTGGCGATGAAGTATATCGATTAGTGCTGTAGGGTGCCGGATGGCGCTTGCGCTTATCCGGCCTACATCGCGCATGGCTCGTGGGCCGGGTGGTGGCTGAGTTTATTTGGCCTCCATGGCGCAGAGGTCGTAGGCCGGATAAGGCGTTTACGCCGCCATCCGGCAATCTTTTCATCAACCGCTCGACCTTCCTTCCTATCCGGTTTATTGTGTTATTTCCTGCCTTCTGTAAACCTGGAGAACCATCGCGTGTTTCAAAAAGTTGACGCCTATGCGGGCGACCCTATCCTTTCTTTAATGGAACGTTTTAAAGAGGATCCGCGCAGCGACAAAGTTAACCTCAGCATCGGCTTGTATTACAACGAAGATGGCATCATTCCGCAGCTACAGGCGGTAGCGGATGCCGAAGCGCACCTTAACGCGCAGCCGCACGGCGCTTCGCTGTACCTGCCGATGGAAGGGCTGAACAGCTATCGTCACACCGTGGCACCGCTGCTGTTTGGCGCGGAGCACCCGGTTCTTCAGCAACAGCGCGTGGCCACCATTCAAACCCTCGGCGGCTCCGGCGCGCTGAAGATTGGCGCAGACTTCCTCAAACGCTATTTCCCGGACTCCGGCGTCTGGGTCAGCGATCCGACGTGGGAAAACCACATCGCTATTTTTGAGGGGGCAGGCTTCACCGTTGGCACCTATCCGTGGTTCGACAACGAGACCAACGGCGTACGCTACGATGCGCTGCTGGAGGCGCTGAATGCGCTGCCGCCGCGCAGCATCGTGCTGCTGCATCCGTGCTGCCATAACCCAACCGGCGCGGATCTCACCCCTGCGCAATGGGACGGCGTGGTTGACGTGCTGAAGGCGCGCGACCTGATTCCGTTCCTTGATATTGCCTACCAGGGCTTTGGTGCGGGGATGGACGACGACGCGTATGCTATTCGCGCAATTGCCGATGCGGGCCTGCCGGCGCTGGTCAGCAACTCGTTCTCAAAAATCTTCTCCCTTTACGGCGAGCGCGTTGGCGGCCTCTCGGTTATCTGCGACGACAGCGAAACGGCGCTGCGCGTGCTGGGCCAGCTAAAAGCTACCGTCCGCCGCAACTACTCCAGCCCGCCAAACTTTGGTGCGCAGGTGGTTGCCGCGGTGCTCGGCGACGAGCAATTGAAGGCAAACTGGTTGGCGGAAGTCGAAAGCATGCGTACGCGCATTCTCGACATGCGCCAGGCGTTGGTGAACGTGCTGAAACAAGAGATGCCGAACGGTAATTTCGATTACCTGCTTAAGCAGCGTGGGATGTTCAGCTATACCGGGCTGAGCGCCGCTCAGGTCGATCGTCTGCGCGATGAGTTCGGTATTTACCTGATCGCCAGCGGGCGTATGTGCGTGGCGGGACTGAACAGCCGCAACGTCCAGCGCGTGGCAAAAGCCTTTGCTGCTGTGATGTAAGCAAGTGCTCACTCTGGTTCGGAACGTTATGCTGAGCCAGAGTGATTCTTAAGAAGCAAAATGTGATCACCCTATTTATTTCAGGATTAATCTTAGAAATTCCTTTCTTTCACCCCCCTCAGACGGTAAGGTCCCAGAGGCTTTATTTGAAGTAGCACTCACTTTATTACAATAACGACTCGACGAATTAAGGGAAAACATGCGCAAGATCACGCAAGCTCTCAGTGCCGTCTGCTTGTTATTTGCACTGAATTCAACGGTGACGGCTCACGCTTCGTCACCTTCTCCGCTTTACCCCGGTACCGATGTGGCGAAACTGGCTGAACAGGCGCCAATCCACTGGGTATCCGTGGCGCAGATTGAAAACAGTCTGCTGAGCCATCCGCCGATGGCCGTCGGCTTTGATATCGACGATACCGTGCTGTTCTCCAGCCCCGGCTTCTGGCGCGGGCAGAAAACGTATTCTCCGGACAGCCAGGACTACTTAAAGAATGCCGAGTTCTGGGAAAAAATGAATAACGGCTGGGATGCGTTCAGCATTCCAAAAGAGGTCGCCCGTTCGCTGATTGCCATGCACATCAAGCGCGGCGACAGTATCTATTTCATTACCGGGCGCAGCCAGACCAAAACCGAGACGGTGTCGAAGACCCTGCAGGATGATTTCCTGATCCCCGGGGCGAGCATGAACCCGGTTATTTTTGCCGGTGACCATCCCGGTCAGAACACGAAGACCCAGTGGCTGAAAGAGAAAAATATCAGGGTGTTCTACGGTGATTCCGATAACGATATCACCGCCGCGCGTGAAGTGGGAGCCCGCGGTATCCGCGTCCTGCGCGCCTCTAACTCAACCTATCGCCCACTGCCGCAGGCGGGTGCGTTTAACGAAGAAGTGATCGTTAACTCCGAGTACTAGCGCTTATCCGGCCCACAATGTGTTCCGAACACCCCATCAATAAATGATGCTTTTTTAGTCAAAATCAGGCGCGGAAAGGTTTATCCTTTCGGCGTCTTGTTGCACACTTAGATGATGTTTTTTTGCTCAGAACAGTTGGCGAGACTAAGGGGTATAACAATGACCAGTTCGGAACTGCTGCAGTATTGCATGGCGAAACGTGGCGCAGAACAAAGCGTACACAGCGATTGGAAGGCGACACAGATTAAAGTGGCCGACGTACTTTTTGCGATGGTAAAGGATGTAGAAGACCGCCCGGCGGTGTCGTTGAAAACCAGCCCTGAGCTGGCAGAACTGCTGCGCGAACAGCATAAAGACGTGCGCCCAAGTCGCCATCTGAATAAAGCGCACTGGAGCACCGTGTACCTCGACGGTACGCTGCCGAACTCGCAGATTTACTATCTGGTGGACGCCTCCTACCAGCTGGCGGTGGATCTGCTGCCGGAAGCGCTCCGACAGCAGATGTACTCCTAGCTATTTCAACAGCGGTTTCAGGAAACGAGCGGTATGCGACGCTTCACAGTTCGCCACCGTCTCCGGCGTGCCTGACACGAGAATTTCCCCGCCGCCGCTGCCGCCTTCCGGGCCAAGGTCGACAATCCAGTCCGCCGTTTTGATGACGTCCAGGTTGTGCTCAATCACCACGATGGTGTTGCCCTGGTCGCGCAGCTGATGCAGCACTTCCAGCAGCTGCTGGATATCGGCAAAGTGCAGGCCGGTGGTCGGTTCGTCCAGAATATAGAGCGTTTGGCCGGTGCCGCGTTTTGACAGCTCGCGCGCCAGCTTCACGCGCTGGGCTTCACCACCGGAAAGCGTCGTCGCCGACTGGCCAAGACGAATGTAGGTCAGGCCGACGTCCATCAGCGTTTGCAGCTTACGCGCCAGCGCCGGTACGGCATCAAAGAACTCACGCGCCTCTTCGATGGTCATATCCAGCACTTCGTGGATGGTCTTGCCTTTGTACTTAATCTCCAGCGTTTCACGGTTATAGCGTTTACCTTTGCACTGGTCGCACGGCACGTAGATATCCGGCAGGAAGTGCATTTCAACTTTGATAACGCCATCGCCCTGACAGGCTTCGCAGCGCCCGCCGCGAACGTTAAAGCTGAAACGGCCCGGCGTATAGCCGCGTGAACGCGATTCCGGCACGCCCGCAAACAGCTCACGCACTGGCGTAAAGACGCCGGTGTAGGTAGCCGGGTTTGAACGAGGAGTACGACCGATCGGGCTTTGGTCGATATCGATAACCTTATCGAAGTGCTCCAGCCCCTGCACGTCGCGATATGGCGCGGGCTCAGCGATGGTGGCACCGTTCAGCTGGGTTTGCGCGATCGGGAACAGAGTATCGTTAATCAGCGTTGATTTCCCTGAACCGGACACGCCGGTAATGCAGGTAAACAGGCCTACCGGCAGCGTCAGCGTCACGTCCTTCAGGTTGTTACCCGATGCGCCGGTCAGCTTCAGCACTTTTTCCGGATCGGCCGGTACACGTTGTTTTGGCACTTCAATTTTGCGTTTTCCGCTCATGAACTGGCCGGTTAACGACTCCGGTACCGCCATAATGTCGTCCAGCGTGCCTTCCGCTACCACCTGGCCGCCGTGTACGCCAGCGCCAGGACCAATATCGATCACGTGGTCGGCGGCGCGAATCGCGTCTTCGTCGTGTTCGACGACGATAACCGTGTTGCCGAGGTTACGCAGGTGAATCAAGGTGCCGAGCAGGCGTTCGTTATCGCGCTGGTGCAGGCCGATAGACGGCTCATCCAGCACGTACATCACGCCAACCAGCCCGGCGCCGATCTGGCTTGCCAGGCGGATACGCTGCGCTTCGCCGCCGGAGAGGGTTTCCGCCGAGCGGGAGAGCGTCAGGTAGTTCAGGCCGACGTTAACGAGGAACTTCAGACGATCGCCAATCTCTTTCAGAACTTTTTCAGCGATTTTTGCCCGCTGGCCGGAAAGCTTCAGGTTATTGAAGAAGTCCATCGCGTGACCGATGCTCATGTCTGAGATAGTCGGTAGCGGGGTATTTTCAACGTACACGTGGCGCGCTTCGCGGCGCAGACGGGTACCGTTGCAGCTGGCGCATGGACGGTTGCTGATGAATTTCGCCAGCTCCTCGCGCACCGCGCTGGACTCCGTCTCTTTATAGCGACGCTCCATGTTGTGCAGCACGCCTTCGAACGGATGACGGCGCACGGAGGTATCACCGCGATCGTTGATGTACTTGAATTCAATCGACTCTTTGCCAGACCCGTACAGAATGGCTTTCTGCGCGGCCGCGTCCAGGCTTTCCCACGGCGCTTCTACGTCGAACTGATAGTGGTCCGCCAGCGACTTAAGCATCTGGAAGTAATAGAAGTTACGGCGATCCCAGCCGCGGATTGCGCCGCCGGCCAGCGATAGCTCGGGATTCTGAATCACGCGGTCCGGATCGAAATACTGCTGTACGCCCAGCCCGTCACAGGTCGGGCAGGCGCCCGCCGGGTTGTTGAACGAGAACAGGCGCGGCTCAAGCTCGCGCATGCTGTAGCCGCAAATCGGGCAGGCGAAGTTGGCGGAGAACAGCAGCTCTTCCGCTTTCGGATTGTCCATATCGGCGACCACGGCCGTGCCGCCGGAAAGCTCCAGCGCGGTCTCAAATGACTCTGCCAGGCGCTGGGCCAGATCGTCACGGACCTTAAAGCGGTCGATGACCACTTCAATGGTGTGTTTCTTTTGCAGCTCAAGCTTCGGTGGATCGGACAGGTCGCAGACCTCGCCGTCAATACGCGCGCGGATGTAGCCCTGGCTTGCCAGGTTTTCCAGCGTTTTGGTGTGCTCGCCCTTACGCTCTTTGATGATCGGCGCCAGCAGCATCAGGCGTTTGCCTTCCGGCTGCGACAGCACGTTATCGACCATCTGGCTAACGGTTTGCGCCGCCAGCGGCACGTCGTGATCCGGACAACGCGGCTCGCCGACGCGTGCGTACAGCAAACGAAGGTAGTCGTGAATTTCGGTGATAGTACCTACCGTTGAACGCGGGTTGTGCGAGGTCGATTTCTGCTCGATAGAAATCGCCGGCGACAGGCCTTCAATATGATCGACGTCCGGCTTTTCCATCAACGACAGGAACTGACGCGCGTAGGCAGAAAGCGATTCTACGTAGCGACGCTGTCCCTCGGCGTAGAGGGTGTCGAATGCCAGTGAGGATTTGCCAGAACCCGAAAGCCCGGTCACGACAATCAGTTTGTCGCGAGGGATGACGAGGTTGATGTTTTTGAGATTATGGGTGCGGGCGCCCCGAACTTCGATCTTATCCATTCACCTTTCCCGGTAGAAGATACACGGATTGCCTGGTTTGTTTGAAGGACAAACGGCAGAAACGGCTAATTATGACACAATTTAACCTGAATGAATATACAGTATTGGGTGCCTGCTTCCAGCGTGCAATGCAAAAATGTCGTCACCCAGTTTGTTTGTCTGAATAGACCTCACATGCTATCAAAGCGCCACTTTGTAATGCTACAATCCCCCGTTTACACTTATTAAGTAACTAGACTCGTATCAGGAGAGACAATCATGGCCAGCAGAGGCGTCAACAAGGTGATTCTCGTCGGTAATCTGGGCCAGGACCCGGAAGTACGCTATATGCCGAATGGTGGCGCAGTCGCCAACATTACGCTGGCTACTTCCGAATCCTGGCGTGATAAAGCGACCGGGGAAATGAAAGAGCAGACCGAATGGCACCGTGTAGTGCTGTTTGGCAAGCTGGCGGAAGTGGCAGGTGAATACCTGCGTAAGGGCTCTCAGGTTTATATCGAAGGCCAGCTGCGTACCCGTAAATGGACCGATCAGTCCGGCGTTGAAAAATACACCACCGAAGTCGTGGTCAACGTGGGTGGCACCATGCAGATGCTCGGCGGCCGTCAGGGCGGCGGTGCACCGGCAGGCGGCAACATGGGCGGCGGCCAGCAGCAGGGCGGTTGGGGTCAACCTCAGCAGCCGCAGGGCGGCAACCAGTTCAGCGGCGGCGCGCAGTCTCGCCCGCAGCAGCAGTCTGCTCCGGCACCGTCTAACGAACCGCCGATGGATTTCGATGACGATATCCCGTTCTGATAAGCCGCCGCTCAACGGCCCTTATTAAGACGTTCAAAACCCTGCTCCGGCAGGGTTTTTGCTTTTTTATTGCGCACCATCTGCCCACATCAGCACCGCTTCGGTGCGTCAATTGCTCTGTATTGCGCTCATTATTTTCGGCTTAATTAGATTAACTAAATGAAAATTAATATAAATTTATATCTGGCACGTTTTGTGCCTACATCAGTGTATACACACATGTAGGCAAGGTGCAGATGATGACTCAGATCCAATCAGCAAAATGTATGCAGGGCATGGCCGTTGCGCCGCACTCGCTGGCTGCGGAAAGCGCGGTGGCCGTTTTACGCGATGGCGGTAATGCGGTTGAAGCAATGGTGGCTGCGGCGGCGACTATTGCTGTGGTTTACCCGCATATGAACGGCATCGGCGGTGATGGATTCTGGTTAATCTCCCGGCCCGGCGAAGAACCTGTGGCGATTCAGGCCTGTGGCTTCGCGGCGGAAAAAGCGAATATCGATTTTTATCGCCAGGCGGGTTATGCACAGGTGCCGGTGCGCGGACCGTTGGCGGCCAATACCGTTGCGGGCACGATTGGCGGTTGGGAACGTGCGCTGGAGTGGGCGAGAGAATATGAGGCAAATGCGCCGCTGCCGTTAACGCGCTTGTTAAAGGACGCCATACACTATGCGCGTCATGGCGTGCCGGTTACCGCAGGGCTGCATCAACAGATTGCCGTACGGCTGCCACAGCTGGGCCAGTATCCAGGATTTTGCGGTCTGTTTGCGCCTGAAGGGCAGGCGCTCGGCCCAGATGAATTGCTGCTTCAGCCTGCACTCGCCAACACGCTGGAACGGCTGGCAACCCATGGGCTGGGTGATTTTTACCACGGTGAGACCGCCCGCCTGATCGCCAGCGAACTGGAGGCAGCCGGAAGCCTGCTGCGCTTTAGCGACCTTGACGCTTATCGTGCCGCACGGGTGAAGCCGCTGGCGCTGGAAACGGAGAGAGGGACGGTTTATAACCTTCCACCGCCGTCGCAGGGCCTGGTTTCGCTGCTGATTACGGGCATGATTGAGCAGCAGCGTAACAAGGGGGCTATTGCCGACGAAGCCGATTTTGTCCACCACTGTGTCGAAGCCACCAAGCTGGCTTTCAGCCTGCGCGATAGCCATATCACTGATCCGGCCCACATGACACTGGATCCACAATCGCTGCTGACGGCAGACAGCATCGCTCAGCTCAGCGCGCAGATTGTTCCCGACCGGGCGGAGGCCTGGGGTAAAGGTCGCGGGCCGGCGGATACCATCTGGATGGGCGTTATTGATGCTTCCGGCACGGCGGTCAGCTTTATTCAGAGTATCTATCACGAATTTGGCAGCGCGGTGGTTCTTGCCGATAGCGGCATCATCTGGCAGAACCGCGGAAGTAGTTTTTCGCTGGATCCCAATGCCACTAACCCCCTACAGCCGGGTCGTCTGCCGTTCCATACCCTTAACCCAGGGTTGGCGAGGCTGAGCAATGGCGACGCGCTGGTCTACGGCAGCATGGGCGGCGACGGCCAGCCGCAGACGCTGGCAGCCATCTTTGACCGCATCCTCCATCAGAACATGACGCCTCAGGCGGCGGTCGCCGCGCCGCGCTGGTTATTAGGGCGCACCTGGGGTGAGAGCAACGACACGCTTAAGATTGAAAGCCGCCTTAGAGCGGAGACTACCGAGACCCTCAAACAGTACGGCCATGACGTCGAGATATACCCCCCTTATGACGACCTCATGGGGCATGCCGGGGCAATCCTCCGGCACCGCAACGGCATGCTGGAAGGCGGAAGCGACCCGCGCAGCGACGGTGGCGTCGCCCGCTGGTAACCCAGCATTTTTCCAAATGAAACATTCCTGGAATGACGCGGCGCGCAAAGCGTGCCCGCTTTCTGGCGACATTTTTTCGTCTATTGGAGCGTAAAATGACCGTTCTCAGAGAACCTTTGGTGGCACCAAAATTGGGCAAATGGGCGCAGCTGGTGCTGGGTCTTATCTGTATGGCCTCTATCTCCAGTCCGCAGTATGTGTGGACGCTGCTGACCAAACCGCTGACGGAAAAGCTGGGCGTAGGCCTGCCGGAGCTGCAGGTGACCTTTTCGCTGTTAATTATTCTACAGACCTTTTTTTCCCCCTTTCAGGGGCGGCTGGTTGAACGATTTGGCCCCCGGCTGTTGATTTCCATTGGCACGGTGATGGCGGGAATGAGCTGGGTGCTCTCCGCTCATATTAACGGCCTGATGGCGCTGTACCTGGTGTACGGCTGCATCGGTGGATTGGGCACCGGGATTGTGTATATCGGCGTGGTGGGGCTGATGGTGAAGTGGTTTCCGCAAAACCGTGGTTTTGCTGCGGGGGCGGTGGCTGCGGGTTACGGCATGGGGGCGATATTAACCACCTTCCCGATCTCGATTTCTCTGGGTCACTACGGTCTGGAGCAGACCATGACCGTGTTCGGCATCGTCTTCGCCGCCGTGGGGTTGCTGGCCAGTCAGGGGCTGAGCCTGCCGCCCAATTCGACCGCGCAGCCCGCCAGCCGGAAAATCGTGCAGGGAACGCGTCAGTTTTCCTCTCGTGAAATGCTGCGCCAGCCGCTGTTCTGGCTGATGTTCGCCATGATGGCGATGATGTCCACCTCCGGGCTCATGGTCACCTCGCAGATGGCCATCTTTGCCGAGGATTTCGGCATCAGCAAAGCCGTGGTATTCGGTATGGCCGCGCTGCCGCTGGCGTTGACCATCGACCGCTTTACTAACGGGCTGACACGGCCGCTGTTCGGCTTTATTTCTGACCGCTACGGTCGTGAAAAAACCATGTTCATCGCCTTTGCCCTTGAAGGGGTTGCGATGACGCTATGGCTCGCCTGTCGCGAGGACCCGCTGCTGTTTGTGCTGCTTTCCGGGGTGGTGTTCTTCGGATGGGGCGAAATTTTCTCTCTGTTCCCCTCGACGCTGACCGACACATTCGGCAGTGAGAATGCCGCCTCGAACTACGGCTGGTTGTATATTTCGCAGGGGATAGGCTCCATCTTTGGCGGGCCGCTGGCTGCGCTGTTGTACCAGCACACTCAAGGGTGGCATGTGGTCTTCGGCTGTGCAATTACCCTTGATTTCGTCACCGCAGGGCTGGCACTGTGGGTGCTGAAACCCTGGCGTGCACGCTTTATTCGCCAGCACAGTTAATCGCGGAGCACTTTATGACGTTCACGACATCGGAACCCACGCCGCTTCTTGCGCATTCAGATCGCGTATTTCTGCAGCTGCGACAGGAGATTTATCAGTTCGTCCTGCTGCCCGGCGATCGTTTTACGGAGGTGGACATTGCCCGCCGCCTGGGGTGTTCCCGCACGCCGGTTCGCGAAGCGCTGCTGCGGCTGCAAAACGAGGGGCTGGTCAGGCGCTGTTTACGTAACGGGTGGGAAGTCTTCCCCATCGATTTCGATGTCTATGAAGATCTGTACGAGACGCGCGCGCTGATTGAAGTGAATTCGGTGCGCAGTCTATGCAGTTCTACGTCAGTAAAAGTGAATCGGCAGGTACTCGCCGGGCTGAACGCTATCTGGCGGGTTGCGCCGCAGGAGATGCTGGCGTGCGATGATATTGCCTCGCTGGACGAGCAGTTCCATCTGGCGCTAACCGAGGCTGCGGGCAACCGGGAGTTAACGGCTATTCTGACCAATATCACCAACCGCATTCGCATTATGCGGCGGCTCGATTTTGAATATGAATCCCGTATTACCCAGACCTACAGAGAGCATGCTGAGCTGCTGGAAGCCATTGAACAGCGCGATGAAGCGCGCGCGATAGCGCTGATCTCGGCGCATATTCAGGATGCTTACCAGGGCGCCAGCACCATAACCCTGCGACGCTTGCAGGGGGTGCGGGTCAAGCAGATTCTGTAACCGGGGCTAGCCGTTGTTTTTATCGGTCGCGGGCAAAATCGGCGGTTTCCCCATCGCCGCCCGCTTCCGGTTCATCTCATCCAGAATCAGCCGGTAGGCGATGAAGTACTTGTAGATATTGCTCACGTAGGTCACCGTCTCGGCGCCAATTTTCTCGGCAGCCAGATTTTCCACGTTGCCAAACCAGACGTTGGGGTCAAAACCGCGTTTTGCTGTCTCCTGGCGCAAACGCGCAATGCGTGCGGGCCCGGCGTTGTACGCGGCAAAAGAAAACAACGCCTTATCCAGCTGCGTCATCGGCTCGTCGCCGTAGTAGTGGTCAATCATCCAGCGCATATACTTCACCCCGGCATGAATGTTCGGGTCCAGCTGTTTAATGTCGCCCACCTTCAACGCTTTACCGGTGCCAGGCATCACCTGCATCACGCCAATCGCGCCGACATGACTGCGCACCGACTGATTAAGTCGTGACTCCTGGTAACCCTGCGCGGCCATTAGCAGCCAATCAACGTCATAGCGGTCGCCGTACTTGCGGAAAATCTCCACCATCGTCAAAAACTTGCGCCGTTCTTTTTCCGCGGCGGCGTTTTTAACGTATTTCGCGTTCTTCAGATAGCGCAGCAGCAGGGTATTTCCCAGCGTACTGCCCTGGCGGTTATCTTTGATAAAGCCGTTGAGCGCCGCCAACAGCTGCGGCTCATCCTGGCGCACAGCCCAGGCAATACTGCCGTTTTCGCGCAGGACGATATCTTCATGAACCTGAATTTTAGGGAAAACCTGTTTCCAGAACAGCGCCTTGTGACGATCGACGATGATAAGCGGGATCAGCCCGGCACTCAGCATTTCCAGCAGATCTTCATCTTCCAGCGCTTCGGGCGCGGGCTGGATAATGACCGGCGGCCGGGAGGCTGAAGCAAAGCGCGCGTTAAGCGCGACCAGGCTCTCATAGTAGCTCGACGATCGGCGGACAAAGACCGTCTTGCCGGAGAGATCGTCAATATTCTTTACCGTGGGGGAGGCGGGGCCGGAGATTAACAGTTCCTGGATATTGTTGTAGATAGGGTCGGTGAAGGCGACCGCCTGCTGGCGCGAGGGGGTTATCGTCAGGTTCGCGGCGGCAATATCGCCCTTGCCGGCGTTAAGCGCGGAAAGAAGATTATCGCGAGTGACCGGCACAAAAATGATACGCACCTTGAGATGGCGCTGTTGCAGCTTTTTCTCTTTGGCGAGCCGGGCGTTCAGCGCTTTTTCAAATTCGGCGAAAATATCGTGTGTGGCGCCGCGCTGCTGACCTTTATCAATAAAAAAGAAGGTCTTACTGTAGGTGGTGAGGACCCGAATAACGCGCCTGTCGAGCATGCCCGGCAGGTCGCCGCGCCAGGGTTGCATAACGCTGTCGATGTTAATTTCCAGCGCATCGGTTTTTTCCTCCGCCTGTGCGACGGCGCAGATAAGCAGCAGCGCGCTGAAGCTGGCCGTAATCAGGCGATAAAAAGGCATGGCGTTCATGAGGCGACGCTCCGCTGGGGGATCTTTCTATTTTAGCTGAGCGGCGTCAAAAGCCCTTTCCGGGATAGGGCTTTTTCATAGGTTCGGGCAATAAAAAGCCCCGACGCATCGGGGCTTCATTATCAGTAGAGGGCGACCGGCCATTCCGGCGGCGCCTGGCTCATCACTTCCACCATCACATCTTTAATATTGTTGAAGATAGTGGCGATATCCACGAGGGTGATGCCCAGTAATCCGGTCGCAAACCAGCAGGCGGCGGCTACCCCTAACAGACCGCTGATGACGGCGAGCCCGGCATAGTCAGATTTACGAAATTGAATTTTCAGCGTACTGGCGAGAAACATCAGTACCGCGCTGGTCAACGGCCAGCGTAACAACGCAACGCCTGCGGTAATCGAAACCATGAGACCTTATCCTCAGAGATAAACAACAAGCTGCCCTGACAGCACTTATTGATTGAGGCGCGAGGCGCTCAGGCTATCTAAAGGCATTCACAAATCGAATGAAACAGTGTTTTTGTTTCATCTCAATGTGTGAACTATATCACGTTTGTTGTTTTATTCACCAGAGGTAAACGCAGGATTTTTGTCAACGCCGCGGCCCCGTGAGCCGCGGCAGAGCAATACTATGCGGAGATATGGTGGCGATAATCCGTCGGCGTGCGGTCGAACTCACGGCGGAATACCCGAGAGAACGTCTGCTGTGAGACATAGCCCAGATCCATGGCAATATCGAAGATGGGGCGCTGGGTGGTGCGCAGCGCTTCTGCCGCCAGCAGCAGGCGTCGCTGGCGAATATACTCCCCTAGCGTCTGGTGCATCACGGTGCGGAACATCCGTTGCAGATACCACTTCGAATAGCCGGATTTTCTGGCCACGATGTCGATATTAAGCGGTTGATCGATATGTTCATCTATCCATTCAATGAGCGTATGAATAATATCCCGATGTGACATAAGGCTCTCCCCGTTGTCTATTTTCGCGTCGATTTTTTGTCTGTCGGCGAGTATAATTCCTCAAGTTAACTTGAGGTAAAGCGTATTATGGAAAAAAAATCGACCCGCATAAAATCTCTGCTAACGCCCGGTGAGGTAGCGAAACGAACTGGGGTTGCGGTCTCTGCACTGCATTTTTATGAGAGTAAAGGGCTGATTCATAGCACGCGCAACAGCGGCAACCAGCGCCGTTATAAGCGCGATGTGCTGCGCTATGTGGCGATCATTAAAATCGCGCAACGCCTCGGTATTCCGCTGGCGACCATCGGCGATTCCTTTAGCGTGCTGCCGGAAAACCACACGTTAGGGCCGCGCGACTGGAAGCACCTCACCACCCAATGGCGGGAAGAGCTGGATAAGCGTATTCATGCCATGGAGGCCCTGCGCGACCAGCTCGATGGCTGCATTGGCTGCGGCTGTATGTCGTTGCGCGATTGTCCACTGCGTAACCCGGGCGATAAACTCGGTCAGGAAGGTACCGGCGCACGTTTGCTGGAAGACGAATAACGCTTATCGATTAGCGACATCTTTGCCACAGAATTGTTGCCGGATTGCGCATAAACGATAACGTTTGCGCATGGGTTGGCCAATTCTTCATCGGCAATCGTTAATTTTCATAAACCAGGGCAAACTTCTGTTGAAAAAGAGGGCATAAAAGCCAGATAATCGTTTGCCTTGAATTTCCGGCCGCATCTTGTGCCGAAAATGACCAGGCTCACCTCATATCGCACCCGCGAAGATGAGGTATTCCGATTCTCGTTTTGTCTGCGCGGAGTTAATCGTTTGCTTTTTTTGTGGCTCCCCTTTGCCGCAATGTAGCACATGGAGATGACGCTTAGCTGGCAGTGGATGTTCCACCACGCAGACGCACGAATGATAAAAACTCTCAGGGGATGTTTTCTATGTCTACGCCTTCAGCGCGTACCGGCGGTTCATTAGACGCCTGGTTTAAAATTTCTGCTCGTGGTAGCTCCGTTCGTCAGGAGATTGTCGCCGGTCTGACGACCTTCCTGGCGATGGTTTACTCGGTGATCGTCGTGCCGGGTATGCTGGGCAAAGCGGGCTTTCCGCCCGCGGCCGTCTTTGTGGCGACCTGCCTGGTAGCCGGTGTCGGCTCTATCGTGATGGGGCTGTGGGCGAACCTGCCTTTAGCCATTGGCTGCGCCATTTCACTGACCGCCTTCACCGCCTTCAGCCTGGTGCTGGGCCAGCACATCAGCGTGCCGGTAGCCCTGGGCGCCGTGTTCCTGATGGGCGTGCTGTTTACCATTATCTCAGCTTCCGGTATTCGTAGCTGGATTTTGCGCAATCTGCCGCAGGGCATTGCGCACGGCACGGGCATCGGTATCGGCCTGTTCCTGCTGCTGATCGCCGCTAACGGCGTGGGCATGGTGGTGAAAAACCCACTGGACGGCCTGCCGGTGGCGCTGGGCCAGTTCAACAGCTTCCCGGTGGTGATGACGCTGGTGGGGCTGGCGATGATCATCGGGCTGGAAAAACTCAAGGTCCCGGGCGGCATTCTGCTGACCATTATTGGGGTGTCTATCGTCGGCCTGATTTTCGATCCGAACGTGCACTTCTCTGGCGTCTTCGCTATGCCGTCGCTGAGCGATGACAACGGCAACTCGCTGATCGGCAGCCTGGATATCATGGGCGCGCTGAACCCGGTCGTTCTGCCAAGCGTGCTGGCGCTGGTGATGACGGCGGTATTCGACGCTACCGGCACCATCCGCGCGGTAGCCGGGCAGGCAAACCTGCTGGATAAAGACGGTCAGATCATCAACGGCGGTAAAGCGCTGACTACCGACTCCCTGAGCAGCGTGTTCTCGGCGGTCGTGGGTGCCGCACCGGCGGCGGTGTATATCGAATCTGCTGCGGGTACCGCGGCAGGCGGTAAAACGGGCCTGACGGCCATTACCGTCGGCGTTCTGTTCCTGCTGATTCTGTTCCTGTCCCCGCTGTCCTACCTGGTTCCGGGCTATGCTACGGCACCGGCGTTGATGTACGTTGGCCTGCTGATGCTGAGCAACGTGGCGCGCATCGACTTCAACGACTTCGTTGACGCCATGTCCGGTCTGATCACCGCGGTGATGATTGTGCTGACCTGTAACATCGTTACCGGCATTATGATCGGCTTCGCGACGCTGGTCGTAGGCCGCGTGGTATCCGGCGAATGGCGTAAACTGAATATCGGTACCGTGCTTATCGCCGTCGCGCTGGTGGTTTTCTACGCAGGCGGCTGGGCTATCTAAGTCTATTCTGGTCTCTCAAGAACCCGCCGGCTGGCGGGTTTTTTTTTTGTTCACCCCCGTCGAACTACGGGTCTGGACTTTTTTTCTCTTTTCGGCCACTTCTCGTTTCCTTTTGCGTTACTCTGATACGCGTATGATTAGAAGCACGACGCTTCATGCTTTGAATAATAAGACAACGCTGTAAACAGGGAACGCATGGAAATATTCTTTACCATACTTATCATGACCCTCGTGGTTTCGCTCTCCGGGGTGGTTACGCGCGTACTGCCCTTCCAGGTCCCACTTCCTTTAATGCAAATCCTCATCGGTGCGCTACTGGCCTGGCCGACCTTTGGTTTGCACGTTGAATTCGATCCTGAGCTTTTTCTGGTGCTGTTTATCCCGCCGTTGCTGTTTGCCGACGGCTGGAAGACACCGACCCGCGAGTTTATCGAACACGGCAGGGAGATCCTCGGCCTGGCGCTGGCGTTAGTGCTGGTGACGGTGGTCGGGATTGGCTTCCTGATCTACTGGATTGTCCCTGGCATTCCGCTGATTCCGGCGTTTGCGCTGGCGGCGGTGCTGTCGCCAACCGATGCGGTGGCGCTTTCCGGCATCGTGGGCGAAGGGCGTATTCCGAAAAAAATTATGGGCATACTACAGGGCGAGGCGTTGATGAACGACGCTTCTGGCCTGGTGTCGCTGAAGTTTGCCGTGGCGGTCGCGATGGGCACCATGGTCTTTACCGTTGGCGGGGCCACGGTAGAGTTCCTCAAGGTGGCGATCGGCGGTATCCTGGCGGGCTTCGTGGTGAGCTGGCTGTACGGCCGCTCAATGCGCTTTCTCAGCCGCTGGGGCGGCGATGAGCCTGCCACGCAGATTGTCCTGCTGTTCCTGCTGCCGTTTGCTTCTTACCTGATTGCTGAACATATCGGCGTCTCCGGCATTCTGGCGGCGGTCGCCGCCGGGATGACCATCACCCGCTCCGGCGTAATGCGTACCGCACCCCTGGCCATGCGCCTGCGCGCCAACAGTACGTGGTCGATGCTCGAGTTTGTGTTCAACGGCATGGTATTCCTGCTGTTGGGTCTGCAGCTGCCGGACATCCTGCACAGCTCGCTGGTGGCTGCGGAAGCCGACCCGAACGTGGAAACGTGGATGCTGTTTACCGACATTATCCTGATCTACGCGGCGCTGATGTTGGTGCGTTTTGGCTGGCTATGGACGATGCGTAAGCTCAGCCAGCGCTTCCTGAAAAAGAAACCGTTGGAGTTCGGCTCCTGGACCACGCGCGAACTGCTGATCTCTTCGGTTGCCGGGGTGCGCGGGGCGATTACGCTTGCCGGTGTTCTCTCTATTCCGCTGCTGCTGCCGAGCGGCGACGTGTTCCCGGCGCGCTATGAGCTGATTTTCCTCGCTGCCGGGGTCATTCTGTTTTCGCTGTTTGTCGGCGTCGTGGCGCTGCCGATTCTGCTGCGTCATATCGAATCCACCGATCATGTCCAGCAGCGTAATGAAGAGCGTCTGGCGCGCGCGGCAACGGCCGATGTGGCGATTGTCGCTATTCAGAAAATGGAAGAGCGTCTGGCGGCGGATGCCAACGAGAACATTGATAACCAGCTGCTTACTGAAGTCAGTTCAAGGGTCATTGGTAATCTGCGCCGTCGGGCCGACGGGCGTAATGATGTGGAGACGTCGATGCTGGAAGAACAGCTGGAACGCCGTTTCCGCCTCGCGGCGCTGCGCTCGGAGCGCGGGGAGCTGTACCACCTGCGTGCGACAAGGCAGATCAGCAATGAGACGCTACAGAAGCTGCTGCACGATCTCGACCTGCTGGAAGCGCTGTTGATAGAAGACGCGTAATACGGATAAAGCGTGCGCCGTTGTGTTCCCTCTCCCTTAAAAAGGGAGAGGGAACACACCGCGCCTGAACTTCTACTCCGGCACCTTAAACCCCTCACAGCACTTCAGCCACGCCTGGGCGCTGTGAGACAAATAGACACCTTCCCGCCAAATCATTCCCAACTGCCAACGCAAATCGCTCTCCAGCGGCAGCCAGCGCAGGGTTTTCTCATCAAGCCTGCGGCAAATCGGCTCCGGCAGAATCGCCACGCCGACGCCCGCCTGCACCATCGCGGCGAGAAAATCCCACTGACCGCTGCGCACCGCAATACGCGGCTTCACGTTGTGACGGGCAAACAGCTGCATCAGCTGGCGGCTCAGGGCGAAATCTTCGTTGTAGATCAGCAAAGGATGGGCGGCGAGCTGCTGCGGCGACACCGAGGTTTGCTCCAGCCAGTCGCCGGAGCGCGGTACCAGCACGCAAAGTGGGTGGCTGAACAAGAGCCGTGTGGTCAGCGCGCTCTCTTCTTCTACCGGCAGCGCCGTCATGGCCAGGTCCAGTTCGCCGTTCATCACCGCCTGTTGCACGGTTAAGCCGCCGAATTCGGCGATTTTTAGCTCAACGCCGGGGTAGCGCTGACGAAACAGACCAATCGGCCCGGCCATCAGCATGCCGACCATTGGCGGAATGCCGAGACGCAGCACGCCTTTGTTAAGATGATTAATGTCGCTGAGCTCGGCTTCCAACTGGCGAAACTCATCGAGAATCGCCAGCCCGCGCTCGAACACCACTTGTCCGGTATCGGTCATCAGCAGTTTGCGCCCATCGCGAATCAGCAGAGTACAGTTCAGCTCATCTTCCAGATTTTTGAGCATCTTGCTGATCGTCGGTTGCGTGACAAAGAGCTTCTCTGCGGCGCGGGTAAAGCTCTGCTGGCGAACGACTTCGACAAAGTAGCGCAGCGTTCTAATGTCCATGATTATGCCTCTAAACTATGCTACCGATGAGTTTAATTCATTTCTGTCATCATCGTTGCCTCACTATACTGTGCGCCTGTGATTTTTTCTGGACATCCCTCCATGGCTGAGGCCTTAGGGCGCGTTGTGCCCTCCGTGTTAAACCGTCTGCAGGTGCCGGTACAGGTTGTGCTGTACGCAGGACTGTTTGTTTTTGCTGAATATCTGGTGCGCTGGTGGCATCTGCCGCTGCCCGCCAACCTGGTGGGTATGATGCTGCTGCTGGCGCTGATTGTCTGCCACGTGGTGCCGCTGAAGTGGGTGCGTGCCGGGTCGCGCTGGCTGCTGGCGGAGATGCTGCTGTTTTTCGTGCCGGCGGTTGTGGCGGTAGTGAATTACGCTCAGCTGCTGATGGTCGACGGCTGGCGTATTTTTCTTGTCATCGCGCTGAGCACGATGATGGTGCTAGGGGCGACCGCGTGGGTGGTCGATAAGGTTTATCGCTACGAACTGAAGCGGATGCGCCATGAGTAACTTTCAGCTGAGCGTGTTATGCCTGGTGATTACCCTGGTACTTTACTTTGCCAATAAGCGCCTGTATCGCCGCTTTCGTAAGCTGCCGCTGATGCCGCTGGTGCTCACGCCGGTACTGCTGGTGCTGATGTTGGTGTTTGGTCATATCTCCTACCAGAACTACATGGGCGAGGCGCACTGGCTGCTGTGGCTGCTGGGGCCGGCGACCATCGCGTTTGCGGTGCCGGTGTACGATAATCTGGCGATTATCAAACGCCACTGGATGTCGCTTTCCGCCGGGGTGGTGACGGCAACGGTGGTGGCGGTGACCAGTTCCGTGTGGCTGGCGCGGCTGTTTACGCTGTCGGATGAAATTCAGCGCAGCCTGGCGGTGCGTTCAATCACCACGCCGTTTGCGCTGGCGGCGGCGAAATCGCTCGGTGGCCAGCCGGAGCTGGTGGCGCTGTTTGTCGTTGTGACCGGCGTATTTGGTATGGCGATTGGCGACGTCCTTTTTCTGCGGCTCGCGATTCGCGAAGGAATGGCCAAAGGGGCCGGATTTGGCGCGGCATCGCACGGCGCCGGTACGGCGCGATCCTATGAGCTTGGCCCGCAGGAAGGGGTTGTGGCAAGCCTGGTGATGATGCTTTCCGGCGTGGTGATGGTGTTGGTTGCTCCGCTGGTTGGCTGGATTATGTTCTAGGCCTCGGTGGTGAATTTTGCCGGGTGGCGCGTACGCTTACCCGGCCTACATTCGACGTGGTAGGCCGGGTAAGCGCGGCACCATCAGGCTCCGCGGTTCAAACGCCGAACGATACGCTCCACCTGCTGGCGGAAATCGGCGGCCACCTGAGCAGGCGTTTGATTGCCCTGATCGAGCTTCTCGCGTGCGGACATGAACTGATCGACAACCTGTAAATCTTCAATATACGGCGTGGCGACAACCGTCGTCGGCAGCGCCTGAGCCTGGCGTAGTCCCGCCACCACCGGATCGTTCGGGTCAATAACCCCTTGTTGTGTTAGCAACGTTTCTGCTGCTTTGCTGAGCGGAATACCGCGCTCCAGCCCCAGCGCTGCAATAGACTGCGGGTCATTAAGCAGGAAATTGACCAGCATGGCGGCCTCTTTTGGATGGCGGGTCGATTTGGCCACTGAGAACATTTGCGCCGTTTTAAAGTAGACGCCGGATTCGGTTGTGCCAGGCTGCATAACGTAATCCCCCAGCACCAGATGGGCAGGGGGCGTCAGGTTATTGATGTACATGCGGATGGAGATATTCCAGGTGAACGTGCCGCCCCATTCTCCGGCAATCCATGGCTTCATTTCATACAGATTGCCTTTGCCGTATGACGAAAGCTTCTTGGGCGAAGGCACCACCCGATCGTCGCTCAGGCGCTTCACAAAGCTAAACGCTTCGGCCCACTGCGCGTCATCCCAGGTAAACTTGCCGTCGTTATCGAACATCGGCTTTTGGTATTTCTGCATCATGTAGGCGTTCAACAGCAAAATAACGTCCTGGTCGACCATGGCATACGGGTAGTAGTTGTCGCCCAGCTTTTGCTGGAACACTTTTCCGGCGGCAAACAGCTCATCCCAGGTTTTCGGATAGGCCAGCCCGGCCTTTTTCCAGGAGACGTCGTTGTAGTAAAAGACCGGCGCGTTGACCGAGATAGGCAGGCCGTTAAGTTTGCCTTTCACGGTCGTGGACTGCAGATCTTTCGCCTGATACTGGCTTAAATCGAGTTGGTCTTTCAGTTTGTTAAGATCGTAATAGCCTTCGCCATTTTTGGAGAAAATAATCAGCCACGGCCAGTTGGTCTGCATCACGTCCGGCTCGGTGCCGCTTGCGATTTGTGTGGTCAGGCGTGAGAGATGGCCGTCCCAGCCGGTGTATTCGGCCTTTACTTTGATATCGGGGTATTTTTTCTCGAAGGCCTCGAGCGCCTTGAGGGTGGCCTGGTGGCGGCTGTTGCCCCCCCACCACGACATACGCAGTTCAACGGGCTGCTGGGCCCAGGTAGCGGTACAGGAAAATAACAGCGATGCGATAACACCTGAAACGAGTTTATTCATTATTGTCTCCGGGACAGAGCCAGAAATCATGTTATTAAACAGGTGAGTAACTGCAAAATACTGACCGGTCGCTCCGGCGCGGTACGGGCCGCGCCGGAATGAAACGCTTAGCGTTTCGCCAGACGGGAAACCAGCTCAAACTCCTTAAAGTTCACCGGGCGCTGCTGCTGCATGGAGATGTTGCCCGCAATACCGGTGAGGATGGACATGGCCCCCGCGCGATGGTCGGCTGCGCGCTGTAATGGGTCATTGCCCGGCTCGCCGAACAGGTCGGCCAGCATGGCGTTATCGCCGCCGCCGTGGCCGCCTTCGCCCAGGCTGAACTCGGCTTTCCACGGTTCGGCAAACATCGGGAACACGGTGATATCACACTGTTCCAGGCTGCCTTCGTTCTCGCGTTTACCACCGGCGTTAACGTAGGATTTCTCGACGATTTTCATCTCCAGACGGCCTTCGGTACCGTTGAAGACCACGTTCAACCCTTCCCACGGCAGGTAGGCGTTCAGTGAATAGGTGAGCTGCACCTGGTTCTGATACTTCACCAGCACCGACATGGTGTCTTCGATGGTGATGCCGTCGCTGAACACGCTCTGATCGCGGAAGTAGTTATCTTCATGCTCGGCGTCGAGGTACAGCGCCTTCAGCTGAGCGTTGTCCGCCATGTTGAGCGCAAACGGATCATCTTTGGCCTCCGCGTAGCCGTGGGTGCGTGGATAGAACTGGGTTACGCCGCGTTTTTCGGCGTTCTCTTTGCCGTAAAATTGCAGGCTGCCTTCGGCGTAAACGCGCTCAGGGTAGCTCGCTAGCCAGAAGTTCATCAGGTCGAAATGATGGGTGGATTTATGCACCAGCAGGCCGCCGCTGTTGCGTTTTTCTCGGTGCCAACGGCGGAAGTAGTCTGCGCCGTGTTCGGTGTTGAGCAGCCACTCGAAGTGCACCGAGGTCACGTTGCCAATCACGCCCTGCATCAGCAGTTCGCGCACTTTGCTATGGTGTGGCGCGTAGCGGTAGTTGAACGCTACGCGGACGGAATGCCCGGTCTCTTCAATCGCGTCGAGAATACGCAGCGCGCGCTTTTCATCGATGGTCATCGGCTTTTCGGTGATCACGTCGCAGCCCGCATGCAGCGCGCGGACGATGTAATCATCGTGGGTGCGGTCCATGGTGGTGACGATGATGATATCCGGACGCGTTTCGCGGATCATCTCTTCAAACTGTGCCGCTTTCCAGGTCGAAACCGGCTCGGCGCCTTCTTTTTGCAACAGTTGGTTGGCGTAGTTCATGCGCGTCTGATTGGTATCGCAAAAGGCGACCATTTTCGCATTCTCACGCCACTGTCCGCCAATGGCGGAAATATACAGACCCGCACGACCCCCGGTACCGACCAGCGCATATTTTTTCATGACATCCTCGATTATGATAAGCACATATTTATTTGCAGGGTGAGGGCGATGAAACGTATTCCACATCAGCTGATGGAGCTGAATAGCACTTTTATCTGGAACTGGCCCTGGTTTATTCAGGGTGTTAAAAGTGCGAAACAGCATGGTTTCACCGGTATCATCCTGCACCAACAGGAACTGCTTTCTATTCTGGCTACGCCCTCGCCGTTGAGTCAGAAGCTGAACGTCGAGAACCTTATTCATCAACAAAATTACGCGTTGCAGTATTTAAAACGCGTCGATCGTTATCTGGCGGAAAATAATCTCTCCTTCTGGCTTCAGGGTGAGGCCGCGCCGACGGACGACATCATCAAGCGTAAATTCCCGGAATTAACGTTCGACGAAAAAAGCTCACCGGATTTCTGGCCACATTTTTATGCGGCAATATTTTCCCCGCTTCTTCCGGCGCTACCGCATCTCAGCGGCGTGGTGCTTGGCCTGACGACGCCAGCCTTCCAGACCGCGGGCTGGCAGCAGGGGCTTTACAGCGTCTGGAGCCAGCTGCGCAGCCACGGTAAAAAGCTGGTGCTGCGCGACTTTATTGATGACAGCTGGCCGCGCCAGCAGCTGGCGACGGTGCTCTCCGCGCTGCCGGATGACGTTCGTGCCGCCGTCAAAGCCACCGAAATTGACTACCATCCTGGTTTTGCTAACCATCCGCACATCGTCGGGCTGCCCGGCCACAAAAAGTGGATCGAATACGATCTGGTCGGCACTGGCTACGGCTGGACGGCGCTACCGTGCTACCTGGCCGATGAAATCAGCGGTCGTCTGAGCTGGGCCATCAGCGCCACCGGCAACGAAGTGGAGGCGATTACCTCCCGCGTGAGCTGGCAGTGGATGCCCGACAGCCGGGTCATGGACTCGGCAAACAGCATCAATTTGATTGGCCTGATGGCCGCGAACCAGATCACGGACGGCGCGACGGCGTCGGTGTTCGACCGCTGGGTCGAGCAGCGACAGCTGCGCTTTCGCACGCCGCAGGACCGGCAGCGGCTGGCGGCGTTGTTTCCTTCCAGCTACGACTGGCTGTGTAAAACGCCCAACCTGCTGGGCCGCCGCCTGCATTATCAGAGCCAGGTACCGGACGGTATTTCCCAGGCGCAGCAGGTGCTACATATGGACACCCGCAGCGCCAACTGGCTTCAGGCCTGGCAGCCGCTGATTCCGGCTGACGATCTGCCATTAGGCCAGGAGCAGCGCCAGATGATTAGCCTTGAAAAGGAAGCCGCCTGCTTCCTTGCTGCCAACGCGGTGCAGACGCTGCGTGAGCTACTGCCACGCATAACCTGCCCTGACGATTCGCTGGAGATTTTGCACGCCGCCTGGCGCAATGCGGAAATCTACAGCCAGATGTTCTCCCGGGTAGCCGGGGCCACCGTTGACCTGCTTTGGCGCGACCGCTACGGCGATAACGCGCTGCCTGCCGATACGCTGCGCCAGCATCAAAACCAGCTTTTGCACTATGTCGACACGCTGGAACGCTGGCTAACGTCGCCGCCCGCTGGCAGCCCGCTGTTTTTGCCGCTGCTGTTAAGCCCTCAACGCCTGGCCCGCTTTGCGCGCAGCCTGACCGAGTCCGAATGAGCTAAGCATAAAAAGTGAGACCTGAAATGTCGCGCGTCGGCGGCATGCTCAGGCCGCGTTATGGCGCATCGACGATGAAAATGAGGTACTGGTCACAGAGATTAAAAATTTAAAGTGATCATCGTCATTCTTTTTTATAAAGCAATCGTGATGCTTATCACCTGCTGCGGTGAATAATGTGATCTTATGCAAGATGAATCTTAAGGGATAAATAGGATGGAGTTGAGCATGAAAATATATTGAGTATTAATTATTTATTAAATAAATAGGTATTAAATATTTACCTTCTTATTTTTCTTTTTTTGTCGCGAGTCACGGATTTCAATATTCATAACTTATCTACTACCTGCGCTTTATTTATCTTTCCGCCCGCCCTTCGCCTATAAAGGAATATTGCATGCTCAGCTTCGATGATAAATTACTGCGTGGTATTGATTATCAAATTCAACAAATAAAAATGGCGATCTATACGCCGGTGTGTGAATTAACGGTAAATGGATTTTTGACGCCAGAACCGGTGCCTTTTGCCCGGCGTGAACAGGGTGAGCCGCATGAATTTCACCTCGGAGAACGCTGGGGAGCGCTGTGGGACTGTGCATGGGTGAACGTGCGCGGCGTGGTGCCGGACGGTGTGAAGGTGGAAGAGGCGGTGGTGCTGTTCGACTGCGGCGGCGAAGCGCTGGTGGTGGCGAGCGACGGCACGCCGCTGCGGGGGCTGACCAACGTCGACTCCACCTTTGAGCCCAGTCTTGGCCAGGCGGGGAAAGTGGTGTTGCCGCTGGAGGGGCGGCGAGAGGTCGATCTGTGGCTGGATCTGGCCTGTAACGATCTCTTTGGATCGCTGCGCAGCGGCGTGCTGGCACAGGCGCATATTGCCACCTGCAATGCGGCTTTGCGCGATCTTTACTACGATGCCTGGGTGTTGGCCGATCTGCTGGGCTGTCTGGATCGCGCTTGCGCCCGCTTCAAGCGCGTGTTGTCCTGCCTGAGCGAGGCGCTTAACGGTCTGTCCCGCTACGATGATGAAACGATTGCGGCCTGCCGGCGGGGGCTGGCGGTAGAGCTTAATAAGCGTGGCGGCGATCCGACGGTCAGCGTGGTGGGGATCGGCCATGCGCATATCGATCTTGCCTGGCTATGGCCGATCCGGGAAACCAAACGCAAGGGCGCGCGCACCTTCGCGACGGCGTTGGCACAGCTAGCCGACGATCCGGACTACCATTTTGGCGCCAGCCAGCCGCAGCTGTTTCAGTGGGTGAAGGAGGACTACCCGCAGCTGTATGCGCGCGTGCAGCGTCAGGTGCGAGAAGGGCGTTTTGAGATTCAGGGCGACATGTGGGTAGAGGCGGATACGAACGTGCCCAGCGGTGAGTCGCTGGTGCGTCAGTTTCTCTACGGCCGCCAGTTCTTTCAGCGTGAATTTGGCCAGACGACGCGGATGCTCTGGCTGCCCGATGTGTTTGGCTACAATGCCAACCTACCGCAGATTATGCGCAAGTCTGGCGTTGACTACTTTATGACGCAGAAGCTGTCGTGGAATGAGCATAACGCCTTTCCCCACCATACGTTCATCTGGCACGGAATTGACGGCAGCAGCGTGCTGGCGCATATGCTGCCGGAAGAGACCTACAACGGCCCAGCCGCGCCGCGTAGCATTCGGCGTATTGAAACGGCCTACCGTGAAGCGGCCGTCTGCGACCAGGCGCTGATGCTGTTTGGCATTGGCGACGGCGGCGGGGGCCCTGGCGAAGAGCATCTGGCGCGGCTGCGGCGAATCAAAAACCTCAGCGGTATCGCGCCGGTGAAGCAGGGCTACGCGATCGACTTCTTCCAGCATATTGCCCAGCGCTGCGAGCGCTATCCGCATTACCACGGCGAGCTGTATCTGGAGAAGCATCAGGGCACGCTGACAACGCAGGCGCGCAATAAGTGGTTTAACCGTAAGCTGGAAAATGCGCTGCGCGAGCTGGAGTTTGTCGCCAGCCGCCGCTGGCTGCACGATGAAACGGCGTACCCAACGGCGCAGCTTGAGGCTATCTGGCAAGAAGCGCTGTTGTACCAGTTCCACGATATTCTGCCGGGCTCATCCATCAAGCGCGTGTACGACGAATCTGTCGCCCGCTATGAGGCGCTGCTGGCGCAGGTGGAACAATTCATCGGCGATGGCCTTGCGCGCGCAGGCGAGCGGCCCGATGCTTTCGTCATTCATAATCTGAGCGGTTTCGATCGCGAAGAGTGGCTGATGCTGGCGGGCCAGCCCGCACGCGTGGCGGTACCGGCATTTGGTTATCGGATCGTTGAACCCACCGTGCCTGCGGCGCTTCCGCAGGCGGTGGCGCAGCCGCAGCGGCTGGAAAACGATCTGCTGTGTGTTGAGTTTAATGCGCAGGGGCATATCGTGGCGCTGGTGGACAAGCAGGCCGGCCGCTCGCTGCTGCAACCTGGCACCGTCGGCAACCGGCTGGCGGTGTATGACGACATCTGCGGCGACTGCTGGGATATCGACATTACCTACCGTCAGCGTGAACCGGCGTGCTTTGAGATGATCGCGACTTCGGCCCGACGCGAAGGCGCAGCCGCCGTTGTTGAGCAGTACTATCGCTATGGTCGCTCGACGCTGACGCAGAAAATCAGCCTGCAACCCGGCAGCAAACGGCTGACCTTTGAAACCGTCGTGGGCTGGCATGAACGCGAGAAAATGCTGCGTACCGCCTTTGCGGTGAACGTGCTGAGCGAACGGGTAAGCTGTGACATTCAGTTTGGCAAAATTCGCCGCAGCGCCAGGGTCAATAACGTTTATGACGCAGCGCAGTTTGAGATTTGTGCCCATAAGTGGATTGACTACTCGCAGCCGGATTACGGCGTGGCGCTGCTGAACGACAGTAAATACGGGCACTACGCCAAAGACGGCGTGCTGGATCTCAATCTGCTGCGCTCGCAGCGCTACCCGGGCGTCAACGCCGATGCCGGCGAGCATCGTTTTTCCTATGCGCTGTTCCCACACTGCGGCGATGAAGTGGTGGGTGCAGTAAACCGCGAGGCGTATTTATTCAACAACCCGCTGCGGGTGTATCAGGGTGCTGCGCGGCCGCAGGAGGCCGAAGAGGGCGCATCGTTTGTGGCCTGCGACTCGCCGCATGTGTGCCTGGAGACGGTCAAAAAAGCGGAAAACGTCCGCGCGCTGGTGCTGCGTGCCTATGAGTTTGACGGCGTGCAGGCGGCGGCAACGCTCCGGTTACCGGAGGGCGTGACGTGCTGCTACCTTGCCAACCTGATGGAGGAGGTGGAAGGGGAGATCGCGGTCGTAGAGGGAAGCGTGACGCTGATGTTTACGCCGTTTGAGATTAAAACGCTGCTGCTGATGTTGCCGTAAGGCAGCGAATGACGCGGACTGCGGCATCAACCCTCTCCCCTGTGGGGAGAGGGGCAATCACCGCCGCTAATGACGCGCTGCAGACCGCTTCATCAACCGCTCAGCCTTTGCCACAAAGTCATCTGCCGCCTGTTCCGGCGTCATCCGCCCGTAGTCCATATTCTGTCGCGCCTCCTTGAAAAAGGACTGCATTTTCTGATCCTCCATCCACGACGTGGCCGTTGATTCAGACGTTAACCTCTGTGCGGCGTTAAATCCGGCGACCGACGGATTGTCATTGGTCAGCGTGCCGTTGTCGGTGAGCGTTTTGATCGCAATGCTGCTCAACGGAATGCCGTTCTCCAGCCTGATGGCTGCAATGGCCTGCGGATCGTTGAGCAAGAAATTCAATAGCTTTGCCGCCTCCTTCGGATGCTTCGTTACCTTGCTGATGGCATAGGTCAACGACACTTTAAAATAGGCGCTGGCGTTAGTGGCTCCGGGGTACATGACATAGTCACCCAGCACCAGCTTCGCCGGCGGCGTCAGCTTTGGCGCATAGTACTGAATCACCACGTTTCAGGTGTAGGTGCCCGCCCATTTGCCGTCCTGCCAGTATTTGCTGTCGATAAAATCGAATTTACCGAACGAGGCGAGGTATTTCGGGCCGGGCATCACGTGATCGTTGACCAGACGCTGAATAAAATTGAAGGCTTCATGCCACTGCGCTTTGCTCCAGGCGAAGTGGTTACCATCGGCGGTAAACATTGGCGTATTGTACTTTTGCGACATATAACAGTTCACCATCAGGAAGGTATCCTGATCGTTAAAAATAAGCGGGTAATACTCATCGCCGAGCCGCGTTTTAAATATTTTGCCAGCGGCAAACAGGTCGTCCCAGCTTTGCGGGTAGGTGAGCTGGGCCTTTTTCCAGGTTTCCGTATTGTAATAAAACCCGGGCACGTTCAGCGAAATGGGAATCGCATTTAGCTTGCCATTAATGGTCGTGGATTTTAATTCTTTCGCCGGATACTGGCTGAGGTCGAATACATCACCCAGTTTGTTGATATCGTAAAACCCATCGCCGGCGCGGGAAAAAATGGGGAACCAGGGCCAGTTAATTTGCATCACATCCGGCTCCTGGCCACCGGATATCTGCGTGGTCATGCGCTCAAGATAGCCGTCCCAGCCCATATACTCGGCGTGCACTTTGATCCCCGGATGACGAGCTTCAAAGTCTTCCAACGCTTTGAGCATCACTTCGTGGCGTGATTTCCCTCCCCACCATGACATTCTGAGGGTGACATCCTGCTGAGCGAAGCTGGAGGCAGCCGTTAGCAGGCCGCTCGCGCAGAGCAGGCTGACGCAGAATAAACGTTTCATGAATTATTGCTCCTGTAGGATAAATACAATGAATTAATAAAAGGCTATTTTTGTTATTAGCTAATAATATTAGTCAGAGGAGCATAGAAATAATTTTTCGTCAGCGAGTGGGTAAGGGGAGCAGAATAATAAAAAAAGCGGAGAAAAATTCTGGAGTGGAAGGCGCTTCACAACCTGGAAATAATCATTGTGAAGTGGGATACGTATTCCCGGTGAATAAACGTGACGGGCTTCATCTGCGGGGGATAAAACTGTGATCCCCGGCCTGGAAGGCCGGGGAGGATAACATTAATGTGCACGGCCCTGGTCGATGCCCAGACCGGTCTGCGAACGAATGAACTGCGCGCGGAACTGCTCGCGTTCAAGATTACCTTCGGCGGAGTTATCGGTAGCAGAGAAGAACCAGATCCCGATAAAGGCGATGGCAATCGAGAACAGCGCCGGGTATTCATACGGGAAGATAGCCTTCTCGTGACCGAGGATCGTCACCCAAATGGTTGGGCCGAGGATCATCAGCACCACCGCCGTCAGCAGGCCCAGCCAGCCGCCAATCATCGCGCCACGGGTGGTCAGCTTCGACCAGTACATGGAGAGCAGAATGATCGGGAAGTTGCAGCTTGCCGCGATGGAGAACGCCAGGCCTACCATGAACGCGATGTTCTGATTCTCGAACAGAATACCCAGCAGAATCGCCACCACGCCCAGCACCAGTACGGTGATTTTAGAAACCTTCAGCTCTTCACGTTCGGTCGCGCCTTTCTTAAAGACGTTAGCGTACAGGTCGTGAGACACCGCCGAAGCGCCCGCCAGCGTCAGGCCAGCAACCACCGCCAGAATGGTGGCAAAGGCGACCGCAGAGATGAAGCCCAGGAACAGGTTACCGCCTACGGCATCGGCCAGGTGAACCGCCGCCATGTTGTTGCCGCCAATCAGCGCGCCCGCGGCATCTTTAAACGCCGGATTCGCCCCTACCAGCATGATCGCGCCAAAGCCGATGATAAAGGTCAGAATGTAGAAGTAACCCATAAAACCGGTGGCATAGAACACGCTCTTACGCGCTTCGCTGGCGTCGCTGACGGTGAAGAAACGCATCAGGATGTGCGGCAGACCAGCGGTACCAAACATCAGGCCGAGACCCAACGACAGCGCCGATATCGGGTCTTTCACCAGCCCGCCTGGGCTCATGATGGCTGCGCCTTTCGGGTGCACCGCCATGGCTTCAGTGAACAGATTATTGAAGCTGAAGCCGACGTGTTTCATCACCATAAAGGCCATGAAGCTGGCGCCGAACAGCAGCAGTACCGCTTTGATGATCTGTACCCACGTGGTGGCGAGCATGCCGCCGAACAGCACGTACATCACCATCAGCACGCCCACCAGCACCACGGCGACGTGGTAGTTAAGGCCGAACAGCAGTTCGATAAGCTTGCCCGCGCCCACCATCTGGGCAATCAGGTACAGCGCCACGACCACCAGTGAACCGCAGGCGGAAAGCATACGGATTGGCCCCTGCTTCAGTCGGTAAGAGGCGACGTCGGCGAAGGTGTAGCGACCGAGATTACGCAGACGTTCGGCAATCAGGAACAGAATAATCGGCCAGCCAACGAGGAAGCCGAGCGAGTAAATCAGCCCATCGTAGCCGGAGGTGTATACCAGCGCGGAAATACCGAGGAATGACGCCGCTGACATAAAGTCACCGGCGATCGCCAGCCCGTTCTGGAACCCTGTAATGTTGCCGCCAGCGGTGTAGTAATCGCTGCGTGAACGTACGCGCTTCGAGGCCCAGTAGGTGATATACAGCGTCAGCATAACGAAAATCAGGAACATGATAATCGCCTGCCAGTTGGTCGGCTGACGCTCAACGTGCCCGCTAATCGCATCGGCCGCGTTGGCTGCGAAAGGAAGTGTGGCGGCAAGCGCCGTCAGGACTTTCTTCATGATGCTTTTACCTCACGCAGTACGGCCTTGTTCAGGCGATCGAATTCGTTGTTAGCCCGCCAGACATAGACGCCGGTCAACAGGAAGGAAATGACGATAATACCGATCCCAATCGGGATACCGCGCGTGACGCTGGTGCCCGGATGGAGCGGCGTGCCAAGCCAGCCAGGGGCAAAAGCGATGAGTAAAATAAAGCCGACGTACACGACTAACATAATCAGCGATAAGAAGGTGGCAAACCGTTGCCGTTTTTCGACGAGCTCCCTGAAATGCGCACTATCTTCTATCTGCTGACAAATTTGATCATTCATCACAGAGTCTCCAGAGGTACAGGTTGTTGTTGTTTTAGAGCTGTCTGTTGCCGGATGGCGACTGGCGTCTTATCCGGCCTACAATTCGCGTAGGCCCGGTGAGCACAGTGCCACCTGGCAAACTGTCGTTATGACGGCATCGTGATGGCCTGCTTCTCTTCCAGCAGTTTATCCACCACGCCAGGATCGGCGAGCGTTGAGGTATCGCCGAGGTTGCTGGTGTCGCCCGCAGCGATCTTGCGCAGAATGCGGCGCATGATTTTGCCAGAACGGGTTTTGGGCAGCGAGTCGGTCCAGTGCAGCACGTCCGGTGTTGCCAGCGGGCCAATCTCTTTACGCACCCAGTTGCGTACCTCGGCGTACAGCGCTGGCGTCGGCTCTTCGCCGTGGTTCAGCGTGACGTAGGCGTAGATGGCCTGGCCTTTAATGCTGTGCGGAATGCCGACGACGGCCGCTTCGGCAATCTTCGGATGCGATACCAGCGCTGATTCAATTTCTGCAGTCCCAAGGCGGTGGCCGGAGACGTTCAGCACGTCATCGACGCGGCCGGTGATCCAGTAGTAGCCATCTTCATCACGACGCGCGCCGTCGCCGCTGAAGTACATGTTTTTGAAGGTGGAGAAGTAGGTTTGCTCAAAGCGCTCGTGGTCGCCAAACAGGGTACGCGCCTGGCCCGGCCAGGAGTCGGTGATAACCAGGTTGCCTTCGGTCGCCCCTTCCTGCGGATGGCCTTCGTTATCCACCAGCGCGGGTTGTACGCCGAAGAACGGACGGCTGGCGGATCCCGCTTTCAGCTCGATAGCGCCCGGCAGCGGCGTAATCATGAAGCCGCCGGTTTCGGTCTGCCACCAGGTGTCCATCACCGGGCACTTCTCGTTACCGATCTGCTTCCAGTACCATTCCCAGGCTTCCGGGTTAATTGGCTCACCTACGGAACCCAGGATGCGCAGCGATGAACGATCGGTGCCCGTCGTCGCTTTATCGCCCTCGGCCATCAGCGCGCGGATGGCGGTTGGTGCGGTATAGAGAATATTCACTTTATGTTTATCAACCACCTGGCACATGCGCGCCGGGGTTGGCCAGTTAGGCACGCCTTCAAACATTAGCGTCGTGGCGCCGCAGGCCAGCGGTCCGTACAACAGATAGCTGTGGCCGGTAACCCAGCCCACGTCGGCGGTACACCAGTAGATGTCGCCCTGATGGTAGTCGAAGACATATTTAAAGGTGGTTGCGGCGTACACCAGATAGCCGCCGGTGGTGTGCAGCACGCCTTTCGGCTTGCCGGTGGAGCCCGAGGTATAAAGGATAAACAGCGGGTCTTCGGCGTTCATCTCTTCCGGCTGGTGCTGGTCGCTGGCGTTTTCCAGCAGGTCATGCCACCACAGGTCGCGGCCTTCGTACCAATCGATGTTGCCGCCGGTGCGCTTGAGCACCACCACGTTTTCGATAGTTTTGACGTTCGGGTTTTTCAGCGCGTCATCGACGTTCTTTTTCAGCGGCACATTACGTCCGGCACGCACGCCTTCATCAGAGGTAATGACCAGGCGGGCGCTGGAATCAATAATGCGACCGGCCACCGCCTCCGGCGAGAAGCCGCCGAAGATCACCGAGTGGATGGCACCAATGCGGGCGCAGGCCAGCATGGCCACCGCCGCTTCCGGCACCATCGGCATATAGATAGCCACCACGTCGCCTTTTTTCACGCCCAGAGAGAGCAGTGTATTGGCGAAGCGGCAAACATCGCGGTGCAGTTCGCGATAGCTAATGTGTTTACTTTGGCTGGCATCGTCGCCTTCCCAGATGATGGCGGTCTGGTCGCCGCGGGTTGCCAGGTGGCGGTCGAGACAGTTAGCCGCCAGGTTCAGCGTACCGTCTTCGTACCATTTGATGGAGACATTGCCGGGAGCAAAGGAGGTGTTTTTAACTTTCGTATACGGCCGAATCCAGTCGAGGATCTTTCCCTCTTCACTCCAGAACGCGTCCGGGTTGGTGACTGACTGGTGGTATTTGGCCAGGTATTGCTCCGGGTTTATCAGGCAGCGGTCTGCAATATTTGCAGGAATAGGGTGTTTATGAATTTGGCTCATGCTTTTTTTCTCCTTGTAAGATGTTAATAATATGTCTCATAAAAGTTAATAACAGAGGTACGTGTCGCTTTGTTTACTATTTGCGCGGCAGATCACGCATTATTGGAATTGTTCAAATAACGTTCACTTGAATCTTTGAACGAAAATAATTACGGAAGGGGATTTATAGAAAATGGAGGAAAAATTTTGTTTTTATAACAAAAACTTATAAATAATTACTGGTGGAAATTAGCAGTAATATGATTTTTGTCAGTGAAAAGCCCTGTTCTGAAAGGGTTGCGCGAGACACCGTACAGATGATACTGATACTGCGCGTTAAAAACCTCTAAAAGTAAACGCAACACAAATCACCCCCTTTCAAGTGAATACCATTCCTGTATGGCATGGTGTTTTTCATTGAGGAAGTTTGCCGTTATGAAGAAAACACGTGTCAGCTTAGCCTGGCAAATTCTCATCGCCCTCGTGCTGGGTATTATTCTGGGTAGTTATCTGCATTATCATAGCGATAGCCGTGACTGGCTGGTTATGAATCTGCTGTCCCCGGCTGGCGATATTTTCATCCATCTGATTAAAATGATTGTGGTGCCGATTGTTATTTCGACGCTGATTGTCGGAATAGCCGGCGTTGGCGATGCAAAACAGTTGGGGCGAATTGGCGCCAAAACCATCATCTATTTCGAAGTGATCACGACGATTGCGATCATTATCGGTATCACCATGGCCAACGTGTTCCAGCCGGGTGCCGGTATTGATATGTCGCAGCTGGCGACGGTGGATATTTCGAAATACCAGAGCACAACGGCAGAAGTGCAGAGCCACGCGCATGGCCTGATGGGCACGATTCTGTCGCTGGTGCCGACCAATATCATCGCCTCCATGGCGAAAGGCGATATGCTGCCGATCATCTTCTTCTCGGTGCTGTTTGGCCTGGGCCTTTCTTCGCTGCCCGCGACGCACCGTGAGCCGCTGGTGACGGTATTCCGTTCAATTTCCGAAACCATGTTTAAAGTGACCTATATGGTTATGCGCTACGCGCCGGTCGGCGTGTTCGCGCTGATTGCCGTCACGGTCGCTAACTTTGGCTTCGCCTCGCTGTGGCCGCTGGCCAAGCTGGTGCTGCTGGTGCACTTTGCGATTCTGTTCTTTGCGCTGGTGGTTCTGGGTATTGTGGCGCGCATTTGCGGGCTTAAAATCTGGATCCTGATTCGCATCCTGAAGGACGAGCTGATTCTGGCTTACTCTACGGCCAGCTCCGAGAGCGTGCTGCCGCGTATTATTGAGAAGATGGAAGCGTACGGCGCGCCGGCGTCAATCACCAGCTTCGTGGTGCCGACCGGTTACTCCTTTAACCTCGATGGCTCTACGCTGTACCAGAGCATCGCGGCTATCTTTATTGCCCAGCTGTACGGTATCGACCTGTCCATCTGGCAGGAAATCGTACTGGTTCTGACGCTGATGGTGACCTCAAAAGGGATTGCCGGCGTACCGGGCGTCTCCTTCGTAGTGCTGCTGGCTACGCTGGGCAGCGTAGGCATTCCGCTGGAAGGCCTGGCCTTTATTGCTGGCGTTGACCGTATTCTCGACATGGCGCGTACCGCGCTGAACGTGGTCGGTAATGCGCTGGCGGTGCTGGTGATTGCCAAGTGGGAACACAAATTTGACCGCAAAAAAGCGCTGGCCTACGAGCGCGAGATGCTGGGCAAGTTTGATAAAACTGCCGATCAATAATAGAAAAGAAACAACAACGCCGGGCATGCCCGGCGTTGTTATTTTTGTGGTTTTGTAGGACTGATAAGCGTAGCGCCATCAGGCAAGCCTGCGTACATTGCCGGATGGCGGCGAGACCTTATCCGGCCTACTCAGAGCTTAACTTATCAAACTCCTCGCAGCCGGTATCAAACCCTTCCGTACAGCTCAGATTCAGCCACTGTAGCGCCTTTTGTTTATTGGGCGTGATAAACCCTTTCTCACCGCTCTGGAACATCATGCCTGCCCAGTATTCGGCATAGCCGGTACGTGACAGCGCCGAGCTATTTTTGAAGTAGTCGGTGGCTTTTTCATCGTCTTCTTTCACGCCTACGCCGTTGGCGTAAAGCAGCCCCAGCAGCATCTGCGCATCGACCGCAAAGTCGTTTTCAGTATTCATCGATGCCTGCTGTAGCAGGTTGATGGCGCGCGGGTAGTCGGTCTTGCCCGCCTGGCTGTTAATTAAAATTCGCGCCAGGATGACCTCACCGGCTTTGCTACCTGCGTGGGTAGCTTTCTCCGCCAGCGCCCTGGCCGCCGGATAATCCAGGCTAACCGGATTAGTGATTTTGATCTGCGCCAGCAGCGCGCAGGCGTCGGCATCGCCGGCGTCGGCGGATTTCTGCGCCCAGAATTCGGCTTTACTCAAATCGCCTGAGCTAAACCAGGTATCGGCCAGATAATACTGCGCGCGCGCGTCTCCGGCCTCGGCGGCCTGTTGATACTGGCTGCCCGGCTCTTCGGCGTGTACTGACAGCGTGGCGAGCCACAGCAGTGCTAAAAGTCGTTTCATTGTTTTATGTAGGTGGTCGAGGAAGTGGGCAGTATAAAGAGAATACGAGGATAAAAAAACGCCCCCGAATGGGGGCGTTGAAACGAGTCCGCTTAGCCCATTGCGCTTTCGCGCAGGCGAGCCTTCAGCTTATTATACTCATCAATAACATACTGCTCTGCGGCACGCTGGTCGGCAATCGGCTCAACGTTGACGGCGCAGTATTTATACTCAGGCGTTTTGGTAATCGGGCTCAGGTTCTCGGTTACCAGTTCATTACAGGCCCCAATCCACCACTGGTAGGTCATGTAAATCGCGCCTTTGTTCGGACGGTCGCTAACTGCCGCACGGGTGATGATTTTGCCTTTGCGGGAGTTCACCCACACCAGCGCTTCATCCTCAATGCCTAAACGCGCCGCATCGGCGGTGTTGATCTGGGCATAGCCCGGTTCATCCGCCAGCGCCGCCAGCGCCGCACAGTTGCCGGTCATCGAACGGCAGGAGTAGTGGCCGACTTCACGCACCGTCGACAGTACCATCGGATACTCTTCGGTGAGCTTGTCGATAGGCGCTACCCAGTCGCAGGTGAAGAACTGCGCCAGGCCGTTCGGGGTGTCGAACTTCTCTTTGAAGAGGTAGGTCGTCCCCTGGTCGGCATCCGAAGTATCGCGGCAAGGCCACTGGATAAAGCCCAGTTCGCCCATCTTCTCGTAGGTGGCACCGTAGAAATCCGGGCACAGATGACGCAACTCGTCCCAGATTTCCTGGGTGTTGTTGTAATGCATCGGGTAGCCCATACGGGTGGCGATTTCACTGATAATCTGCCAGTCCGTTTTCAGATCCCACTTCGGCTCCACGGCTTTAAAGAAGCGCTGGAAGCCACGGTGAAGACGCCTTCATGCTCACCCCAGGACGTTGACGGTAAAATTACATCCGCCGCCGCCGCGGTTTTGGTCATAAAGATATCCTGGACGATAACCAGTTCCAGATCTTCGAACCCTTTACGTACCGCAGAGAGTTCGGCATCGGTCTGTAACGGGTCCTCACCCATAATGTACGCCGCGCGAACTTCGCCATGCGCCGCGCGGTGCGGCAGTTCGCTGATGCGATAGCCGGTGTGCGCAGGCAGGCTTTCCACGCCCCAGGCCTTGGCGAACTTCTCGCGGTTGGCCGGATCTTTCACGTACTGATAGCCCGGATAGGTATCCGGCAGCGCGCCCATATCGCACGCGCCCTGAACGTTGTTCTGGCCGCGGACAGGGTTAACGCCGACGCTTGGCTTACCGAGGTTGCCGGTCAGCATGGCGAGGCTGGTCAGGGAACGCACGGTTTCCACGCCCTGATAGAACTGGGTGACGCCCATACCCCACAGAATCGCCGCGCTTTTGGCGCTGGCATACATCCGCGCCGCCTGACGAATTTCCTGCGCGCTGACGCCGGTAATGTCTTCGACGGACTCTGGCGTGTAGCCTTCGACAATCTTACGGTACTCTTCAAAACCTTCGGTACGGTTAGCGACAAACGCCTGATCGTACAGATTTTCTTCAATAATGACGTGCCCCATCGCGTTAAGCAGCGCGATATTTGAGCCGTTTCTTAAAGCAATGTGCATGTCGGCAATACGCGCGGTTTCAATTTTACGCGGATCGCAAACGATGATTTTCGCCCCGTTACGTTTGGCGTTAATGACGTGATTCGCCACGATAGGGTGAGAATCCGCCGGGTTGTAGCCGAAAATAAAGACTAAGTCAGTGCCATCAATTTCATTGATGCCGTTACTCATTGCGCCGTTACCGACCGATTGGTGCAGACCTGCAACCGAAGGGCCGTGTCAGACACGTGCGCAGCAGTCGACGTTATTGGTACCAATAACGGCGCGCGCGAATTTTTGCATGACGTAGTTTGTTTCGTTACCCGTTCCGCGTGAGGAACCGGTTGTCTGAATAGCATCCGGGCCGTATTTCGCTTTGATCGCGCTCAGGCGATCGGCTACGTAATTCAGCGCCTCGTCCCAGGAGACGGATTCCAGCTTGCCGCCACGCTGGCGACGAATCATGGGGGTTTTCAGACGTGGCGTCAGGATCTGGGTATCGTTAATAAAGTCCCAGCCGTAATAGCCTTTCAGACACAGGGTACCCTGGTTGGTTTTCCCCTGAGCCGCCTCTGCCCGGACGATTTTTCCGTTATCGACCACCAGGTTGATTTTGCAACCTGATGCGCAATACGGGCAAACCGTGACGACTTTTTTCATCGGTCTCGCTCCAGTTAATCAAATCGCGCATACGCGCTGTCGCCCTCAGTATGCATCTTTTATGCCACTTTTTTATTGTGGGCATTCCCTGATAATACGGGTGATTTCTGGGCAAAACCCTGACGAAAAACAGGCTGTCGTCATATTTGACGTGTCGAAGGGAAAAGCCGCGTGACGGTAATCACGCGGCGGGGACTGCCTGACGGGCCTGAGACCTGTAGGGCGGATAAGGCGAAGCCGCCACCCGGCAACCTGCGCCAGCTACCTGGTGGCGCTAGGCTTATCAGGCCTACTCGCCGGGGGCGGCCTGATAGCCGCCGCCCAGCGATTTGATCAGCTGGATGCTCTGAATCACGCGTTGGGTATCGATTATCAGCAGTGACATCTGCTCGGCAAGCACCGGCAGACGCGCTTCGGTTGCCTTCAGGCGGCTGCCGAGACCGCGGCCAAAAGCGGCTTCGGCGGCGCTCTGGGTATAGCGGGTGGCATCTACCCGTTCGGCCTGCATCATCCGCTCGTCGTTGAGCGTTTGCAGACGGGTACCGTTAATGGCGACATCGCGCACCGCATTCAGTACCGACTGGTTGTAGCGTTCTATCATCATGTTGCTGGCGGCACGGGTGTTTTTCAGGTTGGCGTTGAGGCGACCGCCGTCAAACAGCGGCAGGCGCAGGCCGGGGATAAAGTTAATTTGTCGGCTGGTCCCCTTAAACAGATCGTTGATATGAATCGCATCAAGGCCGAAGAACATTTTGATATCGAAGCTGGGGTAGAATAGGGCCCGCGCGGCATCGACCCGATCGAGCGAGGCCTGCACGTACCAGCGCATGGCCTGAAGATCCGGCCGGCGAGCGAGCAGTTGGTAGGAGAGCGTTGCCGGGATCCCCGTCTGTACCTGTGGCAGCGCCGTTGGCTTGATGTCTAACCGCGTATCGGCCCCCGCGCCCACCAGCGCGCGTAGCGATTCGCGTGTCTCTTTGAGCTGGCCTTTGGCTGCGGCGATTTGCTTATCGACGGCCAGCATCTGCGCCCGTGCGCCGTGATACGGCACCTTCGCTTCCAGCCCCTGGGCCACTTTGCTCTGATGCGCTCGTACCGCGTAATCAATCACATCGCGGGTTTGCTCCAGCAGGTCGAGCATCTGATAGCTGGCCTGCATGCTGTAGTACAGCTGCGCGACGGCCACCGAAAGCGACAGTTCGACGGCGGCAGTTTCTGCGACGGCCGCGTTTTGCGCGCCGATGGCCGCTGCGACGGCCGAACGGTGCTCGCCCCACAGATCGAGATTCAGCCCGGCGACCAGGCCAACGGTGGCCTGCGTGTAGTATGGGCCATCCATACCAAGCTTCGGCGCATCCAGCGCATAGGGGCCAAGAAAGCCGTTGGCGGAGGCTCGCTGGCGGTTAATCATGCCTAGTGCCGCCATTTGCAGCTGCGAGCCGCCCTCCAGCAGTTCGGCCTGAGACTGCGCTTGTTCTTCACGCAGCCTGGCTTCAGTAAGGGTGTGGGAACCGGAGAGCGTTTTGTCTATCAGCGCCGCCAGCTGTGGGTCGTTAAACTGCCGCCACCACTGCGCCTGCGGCCAGCCGCTACTGGCCAGGTGGATGTCATCGGCCAGTTTGATTTGCTCCGGCGCCAGTTGCTGATGCGGCGAGGCATCTTCGCGGATCAGCGCGCAGCCTGAGAGCACCGTCGTGCTCGCAAGCAGACTGCAAAGGAGTAAAGGAGAAAGAGAACGGATCATGGTCATGGGGTTCCTTGCGCCTGTTTTCCGGCCGGAAGGGCCGCCCGGTGAGTCCAGTCGGGTAAATGGGCTATCTGCTGCATCACGCCTTGGGCATGCGCGGCGAGTGAAGGGGGATATTCAAAAGGGGCTACCGACGCCGTGATGCCATTTTCCAGACTTGCGGCGTAGTGCTCCAGGGCTTCGGCGAGCCGAGGCTCGGGAGCGGAAGCGCCCTCCCAGCGGTAGAGGATCTCGCGACCGCAGGCGATAACGGCGCGGCTGTTGGCCAGCAGCGCGCTTCGCGCGTCGGCGTCAAGCTGATGCTCCAGCGCGACGCGTTCGGCCATTTCTTCACAGGCATTAAAGGCTGCATGGCAGCCGATGCGCAGCTGTAAATAGCTGCGCTGGGTCGCGGGTTCCTGCTGCGGAAGACGCAGCATTTTGCCAAGCATACCCAGTGCGGCGGCCAGCTTTTTCGGCAGAGCCTGGGCTTCGCTTTCCGGCCAGACAAAGGTATACACGACGGCGGAAACGGCGGTGCCAATCAGAATACCGACGGCGCGATCGCGTATTTCGGTCAGATCGTAAGCCGGGCCAAAGACGTTTTCGACCGTCGCCAGCGCAAAGGTGACGATCATCTGTGTGCCGATATAGGACGATCGTTCCGATCCGGTAGCGATCCATGCGCCGAACAGGAAAATGGGGGCCAGCAGACACAGCAGCTCGGCGATGTTATCCAGCCACGGCATGATGAAAATGGTGACCAATAGCGCCAGTACAGCGCCGCAGACTGCGCCGCCGAAGCGTAGCGCCATTTTCTGATACGACGATCCGATGCTGGGGTTGGCGACAATCACGCAGGTCAGCATGCAGGTGTGGATCCCTTCCCAGTCGACGCCGGAGTAAAAGACATAGCAAATCATGCAGGCCAGCAGCGTTTTCAGCGCATAGCGGATGTAGTGAGGATTCGTGAAGGCATCTGCGGCCATGGATGGTGGCTTCACGGCGGGCGTGGGCGGCGTGTCAGGATCCATCTGCCCCAGCAGACGTAGCTGTTCGCACAGGTTCTCAAGGCCGTATTGCCGGGCGATGGCGTGCTCATCGTCGCTGAGCGTCCAGCGGCTCTGCCAGCACTGACCGGCGGCAATGGCCTGACGTAGCGACAGCATTTCATCTCTTAGCCTGTCGGTGAGCGCACGCGGTGCGGTGCCCGAGTAGCGGTTGAGCGTGGTATACAGGAAGGTCACGGTGGAGACGCAGCACTGCCACCAGGCGCTGCGCGCCTTCCAGTCGGCATCATCGGCCATACAGAAGACATTCAGCTTCTGCAGCGCCAGCGCTTCCCGCTCGACGTATTTTTCCGCCAGCGGTGCGGCGGGCGTTGCCAGATGGCCAAGCGCGTCATCGAGCCTGGCACACAGCGCTTCCTGCATCTGCTTTCCGGCGCGCAGAGGAAACCAGAGCACGCCAAGCAGTACCATCAGCAGCGTTGGATACAGGCCAACCACAATGCACCAGAGGGTGAGGCGTACAACAATTTCCGGGTAATCGAGCATGCCGGGAAACGTCTGACCATAGACCGCGATGATTGCCACGGCGAAGAACAGCAGCCCCAGGCGATGGGTGCGCATCATAAACATGCAGCCGATCAGGATAGCGCTGGCGATAATCATGCGTGCCAGCGGATAGCCGTACGACCATTTGTAGATAAGAAACAGGCTGCCGATTTCCAGTACCGTCGCCATGATGAACAGCACGGCGACGAATTTAGTGTAAAACGCGTTCGACTGTACGCCGTAAAACAGCACCGCCAGCGAGATGGCCATAAAAGGGATCTCGAAGGTCATGGAGATCAGCACCACCAGCAGACAGCCCGCCCATAGCTGCATGGTGTGGGTGAATCGCCCGGGCCGCTTCTCGCTCAGCTCCTCACGGAAAAATGCCAGCAGCCTGACCAACGGTAGCGGCAGGTAGGAGAGTATGTTCATTATGGCGACTCAAGCGTGGCAACCGCCGAGGCTCCGATGCGGAACGTCTCTGCGTCTGGCTTGTCGACCATAATCTTCACCGGGAAACGCTGGGCCACGCGTACCCAGTTGATGGAGCGCGCAACGCGCGGCAGTCCGCCCATCACTATACCGCCGTCGTCGGGCAGCACGCCGTAGCCGATGGAGTCTACTTTACCGCTGAAGGCTTTACCGCTGTCACTCATCAGATGTACGGTGGCGGGGGTGCCTGGGCGGATATTTTTCAGCTCGGTTTCTCGGAAGTTGGCGATCACATACCAGTGGCGGGTATCAATCAGCGTGAAGACCGGCTTCATGGCCGAGGCGAACTGGCCGATGGCGGTTTTCAGCGAGACCACGCGGCCGTCGAACGGTGCGCGAACCGTCGCCATCTCAAGGTGCAGCTTAGTCAGCGCAATATCGGCCTGCACCGCGACGCGCTGGGCGACCAGCGCATCAACGCCGCTCACCGCGCTAGCGGCCTGCTGCGCTTGCAACAGCACGGCGTTAAGATCGGCTTCGCTGGCGCGCTGGGCGGTTCTGGCGCGGTCGACGTCTTCGGCGGAAACAAATCCCTGGGCCAGCAGCGGTTCGGTGCGCTTCAGCGTATCGCTGGCCTGTTTGGCCGCCGCGCGCGCTTTGGCTACGGTGGCTTCAACGGAGCCGGCCGCAAATTTCTGGGCATCAACGCTGCGCTGGGTCAGCATAATTTGTTTATCCAGCGCGGCCAGCGAGGCTTCTGCTTTGGCGAGGCTGGCTTCATAAGGCCGGGGGTCTATCCGAAACAGCAGGTCTCCCTGCTTAACCTGCTGGTTATCTGCTACCGCCAGTTCAACGATACGGCCACTGACTTCGGGCACCACGTCAATGGTGTCTGCGGATGCATAGGCATCGTTAGTGGAAGGCGACGTTTCCATGCGCCAGATAACGAATACCATCACGACGAGGGCGAGCAGGGCCAGCGCCAGCGCGTGGGCTTTACGACGAGGAACGTTTTTCTGCGTGCTTTCCATTAGCGCATCTCAATATAAATTAGAAAAAGACCAGCCAGAACAGCATGGAGTAGAGGGCAAAGAGGGCGGTATAAACCACGCCGGCCAACGGCATGGCGTGACGCTTACGTAAAAGAATTCGCCGGGAGAGCAGCGTGAGAATAACGCCGACAATCATGCACAGAAGCCAGCCGGGGTAATAGGCGCCAATAAACGGAATGGCGGGGGGCAATGAACACCCGGCGAGCATCACGAGCGGCGTGAAACAGGCCCCTTTTATTAGCGAACGGATGGCCCTGGATTTAACGATTTGCATAATAAAATACATCCTGTGTATTTCGAACAATATCCGGAGTGAATATGAAATAACGTAAAGCGACAGTATGGCTATTTTCGCAGGGTGAGAAAAAGGATTTTATTTTGCCACCGCATCTATAACTTATTTATAATTTTAATTATAAAAAAAGATCTATTTAAATTGTGAATTTAACCGTGGTCAGCGGTAATCATACCGCTGACCCGGTTATTTGCTATTAATTTGGCGTGACGATATTGACCCACAGCTCAAATTTATCAAGGCAGGCAAAAATGGCGTTAAGCTGCTCGGCATTGCCGATGGCTTTGACTTTTTTCGCCTGGATCAGGTCAGCCATTTTGGCCTGGCCCGTGAGCACCGCATGCAGATCGTCCCGGCTGATATAAAACGAGGCGTCGGCCTTCGGTTGCAGGGTATGGCGGTAGTTGAGCACGCTGTTGTTCAGCGTCAGATTCAGATTCTCGTTGTTGCCCAGATTGAAGTTCAGGCTAATGTCTTTGCCTGCCGCTTTATTGCTATCCAGACGCACCGCCATATAGTCAAATAACATTTCGACCGTCATGCCTTTGATGGTATCCGGCGAGTCGGTTGTACCGTGGCTAAACTTGCGTACGCCCTCGCGCAGCTCTTTTGCGCCGGTCAGGTAGAAGCCGCGCCAGGTGGCAGACTCTGCCTGGTAACCCAGCTGTTCAAAGGTATTGGCCTGCAGGTTTTTGGCAATCTGGTCGCCAGGGTCGGCGGCAATAACCTGCTTGAGCAGTTCTGCTGCCCAGCGGTAGTCGCCCTGTTGATAGGCGTCGCGGGCAAGATTAATGGCATGAGCAGAGCCGCCCAGCGCCTGCACGTAGCGTTTGCCCATCTCGACCTGGCCGTAGGGGTGAAGGTTTGCCGGGTTGCCATCGTAGTAGCCGAGATAGTAGTTATACACCGCCCTGGCGTTGTGGCTGACTGAACCGTAGTAGCCGCGGCTGGCCCAGTTATTGGCCAGCGGCGTCGGCAGTTTCACCTTGTCGCCGATCTCATTGAGCGTGTAGCCCTGATTGGCCAGGTGCAGCGTTTGGTCGTGAATATACTTAATGGTATCGCGATATTTACCAATATAGTCATTGATTTGCTGGTTTCCCCACACCGGCCAGGTGTGCGGCATAAACAGGACTTCGGCCTGGCCGCCCCATTTATCCAACGTTTCATTCAGATAGGACGCCCATTTGCCGGTGTCGCGCGTTTTCGCGCCGCGCAGGGTATAGAAATTATGCAGCGTGTGGGTCGCGTTCTCCGCCGTGCACAGTGCTTTGAGCGCCGGGATATAGAAGTGCATTTCCGCTGGCGCTTCGCTGCCCGGCGTCATCAGGAATTCGAATTCCAGACCGTCGATCGTTCTTTTCTCGCCGGTTTTGTTAATCGACACCGTGGGGGCAATGATGGTGGGGTAACCGCTCGCCAGCGTGACGCCCAGGCCGTTACCAATATTGCCTTGTTCGTTGCGTGGCAGCAGCAGGCCATACGAGTACAGCGCGCGGCGGCTCATGATATTGCCGGCCATCACGTTTTCACTGATGGCTTCAGCCATCAGACCGGCTGGGGCGATAATTTGTACTTTGCCCGCTTTGACATCGGCTTCGGAGACGATTCCCTTAATGCCGCCGTAGTGGTCCGTGTGACTGTGGGTATAGATAACGGCGACGATCGGCTTTTGTGGGCGGTGCTGGAAATAGAGATCGAGGCTGGCTTTGGCCGTTGCGGGAGTGACCAGCGGGTCGATGACGATAATGCCGGTATCGCCCTCGATAAACGTGATATTAGCGATATCCTGACCGCGTACCTGATACATGCGATCGGTCACTTTGAACAGGCCGGAAATTCCGTTGAGCTGCGCCTGACGCCAGAGGCTCGGGTTGACGGTTTCCGGCGCAGTGGCGTTGAGATCGAATTTGTAATCTTCCGCGCGATAGTACGTTTTGCCATCTGGCGTTTTTAATTCACCGTGATTGAGCAGCGGCGCAATAAATCCGCGCTGCGCATCGTCAAAATCCTGACGGTCGCTGAACGGCAATGCGCTAACATACTGCTGATTAACCTGCTGCGTGAACGATGTTGCCGGCTGGGGCGATTCAACCGCATAGGCACCGTGGCTGCATACGCTGGCCAGAGTAATGGCAAGACAGGTTCGGCTGAAAGAAAATAATCTTTTGCTGCCCATATAAATCTCCATTTTATTATTAATTCAATGAATTAATTTATGCTTAGATATGGCGATCTATACTAAAGCGATTTGTTTTTTTTGCGTAAAGGCGGATGTGAGGGCGATCGTTTTTTTAATAAGGTATTTGTGCGAAATAATATAAATAATAGTTTTTCTGTATTTTAATGATTGAATAATTCTTAAAGAATATTATTCCCCTTCGAATTGAGATTCCTCCGCTACACAGTTTCTACGCTGGAGCCTAGTCTGAGGGCAGTATCCCGACGAGACTGGTTCTATGAAACGTTATCTGACCGCAGCCCTTTTTTGCGCTCTGTCGCTGAGCGGCCCGTTGGCGCATGCCGACATCATCGACGATGCCATTGGCAATATTCAGCAAGCCATTAACGATGCCTATAACCCGGCGAGCGATCGTGAGGATAGCGACGATCGCGGCTGGGACGATCGTCGCTCGACCTCACAGAGCAGTCAGCAGTATCACGATCGCCGACGTCAGTTGGACGATCGGCGGCGTCAGCTTGACGATCGTCAACGGCAGCTCGATCGAGAACGCCAACAGCTTTCTGATGAAGAGCAACGTCTCGAGGACGATGATGACCGCTAGGCGAGGTTAATCATCATGCCGTCATAGCCGGGTTCAATACCCGGCGGCAGGCGATGCGTCATCATCCATTCATCAAACTGGTGGCTGATGTGGGTGAGAATGATACGCGGGCAGCGGAGGCGTTCGTTGAGCGCCAGTACCGTGGTTAAATCACTATGGTTGCGCGGCGGCGTTTCACAGGGCGCATGGCTGCAGTCAATAACCATAACCTGCGGACGGTTGTTGCTTAAAAAAGTCAGCGTTTTTTCCGGTAGGCCTGCGGTGTCAGAGAGCCAGGCGATACGGCTGTGCGGCGTTTCCAGCAGGTAGCCAAAGGTCAGCCTGGAGTGTTCCAGCGGGACGGGCGTCACCTGCAACCCCTGTAAATCAAACACGACAAACGGTGCGACGGTATGGCTGAAATCCAGCAGCCCGGGATGTTTGAAGAGATCGTCGCAGCCCTGCTCGTCCGGTGGCCCGTAAACCGGCACCGTCTTGCCCACGCCCCAGCGCAGCGGGAAAAGCCCCTGGACGTGATCCATATGGTAGTGAGTCAGCAAAAACTGGTGGAACGATCCGGCGGGCCAGCGATCGCAAAGATCGTGTATACCCGCGTCGAGAAGGGTGATCGCGTCGTTAAAGCGAACCACGCCGCTACACGCGCGGCGCCGGTATTGTGGCGCACGCCTGGCGCGGGCGCAGGCGGCGCAATCACAGCCCCAGGCCGGGACGCCCTGCGCACCGCCGGTGCCGCTGAGAGTGAGGGTTAAACTCATTCCGCTTCCTCATAACGCTTTGGTGAATCGAACGTGGCTGGGGGCGTAGCCTTCGCGCTGATAAAAGCGGTGCGCATCAAGGCGACGAGTGCTGGTCGAGAGCTCGCAAATCTCCGCACCCGCATCGCGCGCGGTCTGCTCTGCCCAGGCCAGCAGGCGGCTGCCGACGCCGGAGCCGCGCGTCAGCGGCATGACGACCAGCTCCTGAATCTCACCCACCCAGTTGGCGTGATGCAGATGGAACTGCAAATGTAAGCTGACCATGCCGACGACGCTATCGTCGATCAGGGCCAGCTGGTAGTGCAAATGATGATTCTGGAGATTGGCGGCAAAACCGGTGTCAAAGGCATCGCGACAGTACTCGGCCTGCTTCAGTTCGCACATCAGCGCGTAGACGTCGTCAATATCGTCAAAGGTAGCATAGCGAAGCTCACAGACAGACATGATCCCTCTCCTTGCGCCCCATCAGGGTCAGTAAAATCTCTACTGACTGTAGCAAACTGCCGTCATTATTGAGCGTAGGGCAGTTGGGTGGCGCATAGCGGGCGGCGCGTTCCAGGCGAGCGGCAATCTCTGCGCCATTCTCCCGGCCACGCGCCTGCAGGCGCTGGCGTAGGATATCGGGTGACACCTGTAAACAGACCGGCAGCAGCGCATCGGCATAGCGGGCTTTTGCCTGCGCCAGGTGCGCGCGCGAGCCGTTGACGATGACGTCGAAGCCCGCGTGCAGCCAGAGGTCAATTTCTACGCCGACTCCGTAATACAGGCCGTTGGCGTGCCAACTCAGCGCCAGCAGGTTATGCCCCGCGCGGGTAAAAAACTCCGCTTCGCTAAGCGCAATATGGTTCTCGCAGCCCGCGTTGGCCGGACGGGTGATATAGCGGTGCGCGACCAGTAGCTGAGGATGCGCCTGCTGACGAAGGACTTCCAGCAGGCTGTCTTTACCGGAACCCGATGGGCCTATTAACCAGATCAGTTTACCTTTCATCAGAACACCCTTTTTCCCTGACGCCAGACGTGGTCGATATGAATGTGTTCGCCTTTGCGGTGCGCCAGCACCAGGTCGGCGCGTTTGCCTTCGCCAATGACGCCGCGATCGTGCAGATTCAGCGCGCGGGCCGGATTCTGACTCACCAGCGCGATAGCCTGCGGGAGCGTAAACCTGTTCTGCTCGTCATCGGCGACGCGGAAGGCGGCGTCCAGCAGGCTTGCCGGGTAGTAATCGGAGGAGAGGATATCCAGCAGGCCCAACTGCGCCAGTTCGTGGGCCGCTACGTTGCCGGAGTGCGAACCGCCGCGCACAATATTCGGCGCGCCCATCAGGACGTTCATGCCGTGGCGACGCGAGGCCTCGGCGGCTTCAAACGTGGTCGGGAATTCGGCGATCACGCTACCGAGCTGATGCGATTCCACGACGTGCGCGTGGGTCGCGTCATCGTGGCTGGCCAGCGCAATCCGGCGCTCCCGGCACAGCCCGGCAATGGCCCTGCGGTTGGGCTGCGACCAGCGGGCGGCGAGCGCCAGCTGTTCTTCCTCGTACTGGCGCATCTGTTCATTAGTAAGTGAGTACTTACCTTGGTAGTATTCCCGGTACTTTTCCCGGTTAGCAAACTGGCGTTGACCGGGCGAGTGGTCCATCAGGGATACCAGCGATACCGGCTCGCGGCCAACCAGTTTTTCAAACAGCGGCAGCGTGGTGTGATGCGGCAGTTCACAGCGCAGGTGCAGGCGATGCTCGGCACGGTTGAGGCCGCGCTTTTGTGTCTCTTCAACGGCGTTAATCATCTTTTCCAGGTTTTCCAGACGATCGCCGCCATCGCGTACGTCGCCGATCGCCACGGCGTCCAGTACGGTGGTGATTCCGCTGGCGACCATCAGCGCGTCGTGGCTGCTCATCGCCGAGTGTGCGGGCCAGTCAACCTTCGGGCGTGGGGTGAAGAATTTATCCAGATTATCGGTATGCAGCTCAATTAACCCCGGCAGCAGCCAGCCGCCCTCGCCGTCCAGAGCTTCCGGCAGGCGGCTCTGGCTTTCAGCAAAGGCGCGGATTTTACCCTCATGTACTTCCAGGGAACCGAGAACCACGTCGTTTTCCAGCACCAGCTTTACGTTATTGATAATCATGCAGGCGTACCCATTGGATGGAGGCGGTCAGCGACCTGGTTGCGGACGGCTTCGTCGTGGAAAATGCCCACAATGGCTGCGCCGCGGGCTTTGGCTTCATTGATCAGGCTAACCACCGCTGCGCTGTTTTTCGCGTCCAGCGAGGCAGTGGGTTCGTCGAGCAGCAGAATCGGGTAGTCGACGATAAAGCCGCGTGCGATGTTGACGCGCTGCTGCTCGCCGCCGGAAAAAGTCGACGGTGCGAGGTGCCACAGGCGCTCGGGGACGTTCAATCGCGTCAGCAGCCCGGCGGCTTTCGCGGCGCAGGTGTCGCGTGCTACGCCGGTATTGAGCAGCGGCTGCATGACCACTTCCAGCGTGGAGATTCGTGGGATCACGCGTAGAAACTGGCTGACCCAGCCGACGGTGTTTTTGCGAACTTCCACCACCTGACGTGCCGGGGCGCTGACCAGATCGATCCATTCGTCACCGTGTTTGATATGGATATGGCCTTCGTCCGGTAGGTAGTTGGCGTACAGCGAACGCAGTAAAGTGGATTTACCGCTGCCGGAGTGGCCGTGCAGCACCACGCACTCCCCGGTATTCACCGTGAGAGAGGCGTTACGCAGAACCGGCAACTGGACGCCGTTCTGTTGGTGCAAAACAAAGGTTTTACTGACGTTTTCGACGCGGATCGCGTTCATTTTTGCCTCTTTAACATTTGTACGGCCTGTTGCCTGATGGCGCTTTGCTTATCAGGCCTACAAGCGATGCGGACCCGTAGGCCGGATAAGGCGCAGCCGCCATCCGGCAATGCGCTGCTCGATAATTAATTCTGCAACACCGACGACACCAGCAACTGGGTATAGGGATGATGTGGATCGTCGAGTACCCGGTCCGTTAACCCACTTTCCACCACCTGACCCTGCTTCATCACCAGCAGACGGTCGGCGAGCAGGCGCGCGACGCCCAGGTCGTGGGTGACAATCACCACCGCCAGGTTCAGCTCTACCACCAGACCGCGCAACAGGTCGAGCAGACGTGCCTGTACCGACACGTCCAGCCCGCCGGTCGGCTCGTCCATAAACACCAGCTTCGGGTGGGTAACCAGGTTACGGGCAATCTGCAGGCGCTGCTGCATACCGCCGGAGAAGGTGGTGGGCAGATCGTCAATGCGCGATGCCGGGATCTCTACCTCCTTCAGCCAGCGCTGGGCGGTGGCGCGAATGTCGCCGTAGTGGCGCGCGCCGGTGGCCATCAGCCGTTCACCAATATTGCCCCCCGCCGACACCTGACGGCGCAGGCCATCCATTGGGTGCTGGTGCACCACGCCCCACTCGGTGCGAAGCAGGCGACGGCGTTCAGCCTCGCTCATCGCGTACAGCGATCGGTCCTGATAGCGAATCTCCCCCGCCTGCGGTGTCAGGCGTGCGGAGATCGATTTCAGCAGCGTGGTTTTGCCGGAGCCCGATTCACCGACGATGCCCAGCACTTCTCCCGGCCACAGATCGAACGAGACGTTGCTGAAGCCTTTGCCCGGCGCATAGAGATGGGTCAGGCGATCAACGGAAAGTAACGGTTGCGTCATGCGGGTTTGGCCTCGCTCTGTTGGCGGCAGTAGTCGGTGTCGGAGCAGACAAACATGCGTTTGCCGCTGTCATCGAGCACCACTTCATCGAGATAACTGTGGGTGGAGCCGCAGATGGCGCACGGTTCGTCCCAGCGCTGCACGGTAAACGGATGGTCATCAAAATCGAGGCTTTCTACGCGGGTGAAGGGCGGTACGGCGTAGATTCGCTTCTCGCGCCCGGCGCCAAACAGCTGTAGGGCGGGCATCATGTCCATCTTCGGGTTATCGAATTTTGGAATGGGCGACGGGTCCATCACATAGCGGTCATTGACCTTCACCGGGTAAGCGTAGGTGGTAGCAATATGGCCAAAACGGGCGATGTCTTCATACAGCTTGACCTGCATCACGCCGTATTCTTCCAGCGCGTGCATGGTGCGGGTTTCGGTCTCGCGCGGTTCAATAAAGCGCAGCGGCTCCGGGATCGGCACCTGGAAGATCAGGATCTGATCTTCAGCCAGCGGCGTCTCTGGGATCCGGTGACGCGTCTGGATCAGCGTTGCCTGTTCCGTACGCTCGGTGGTGTTGACGCCGGTTACGCGTTGAAAGAAATGACGGATGGAGACGGCGTTAGTAGTGTCATCCGCGCCCTGGTCGATCACCTTTAGCACGTCCGTCTCGCCAATGACGCTGGCGGTCAGCTGAATACCGCCGGTACCCCAGCCGTAGGGCATCGGCATTTCCCGGCCGCCGAACGGCACCTGATAGCCGGGAATCGCCACCGCTTTCAGAATCGCGCGGCGGATCATTCGTTTCGTTTGCTCATCAAGATAAGCGAAGTTATAGCCGCTGAGATTAGCCATTTTTCTGCTCCCGTTGCAGGCGTTTCAACAGTTCCAGCTCGGCCTGGAAATCGACGTAGTGGGGGAGTTTGAGATGCGAAACGAAGCCGGCGGCTTCAACGTTATCGGCATGGGCGAGAACGAACTCTTCATCCTGCGCCGGGCCAACCGCCTCTTCGCCGTACGCCGAGGCCTGGAGGGCGCGGTCGACCAGCGCCATCGCCATCGCCTTGCGCTCGCTCATGCCGAACGTCAGACCGTAGCCACGGGTGAAGTGCGGCGGTTCGTCAGCGGGGTCAACGAAGCCGTTCACCATTTCGCATTCTGTCACCAGCAGTTCACCGACGTTAACGGCAAAACCCAGCTCTTCGGGGATGATTGAAACGTCGACATAGCCGCTGCGGATTTCGGCGGCGAAGGGGTGGTTGCGCCCGTAGCCGCGCTGGGTCGAGTAGGCCAGACCGAGCAGGTAACCTTCGTCGCCGCGCATCAACTGCTGTAAGCGGGACGATCGCGAGCAGGGGTATACCGGCGGCGTGCGGGTAACGTCGTCCGGCGCTGCGCCGTTATCCTCTTCCGTTTTCGCCAGCCCCTGTTTCGCCAGCAGGCTAAAGACGTGAGGCGCGGGCGTCTGTCCGGCGTCGGTAGTGCTCAAGGGCGGAGCCTCGCCGTTGGCTAACAGCGTGAAATCCAGCAGACGGTGGGTGTAATCGTAGGTTGGGCCGAGAAGCTGACCGCCGGGCACGTCTTTATAGACGGCGGAAATGCGGCGCTCCAGACGCATGTCGGCGGTTTGTAGCGGCTCGCTGACCGCCAGCTTCGCCAGCGTGGTGCGGTAGGCGCGCAGCAAGAAAATGGCTTCCACGTTATCGCCGCTGGCCTGCTTCAGCGCCAGCGCCGCCAGTTCGCGGTCGGCGATGCCGCCTTCGGTCATCACCCGATCCACGGCCAGATTGAGCTGCTGTTCAATCTGGGCGACCGAGAGTTCCGGCAGTGCACGATCGCCGCGGCGTCGGTTTTCCTGAAGCTGATGGGCGGCGGCTATCGCCTTTTCGCCCCCTTTGACGGCAACGTACATATCAGCAAACCTCAACGTGAGTGGTGCGCGGAATAGCCAGCAGGCGCTCGCCGCAGGTGAGGATCAAATCCACGCCAAGCGGGAACGGATGCGGGCGTTCGGTCAGCTCGTGCAAAATGCAGTTTGGCAGTTGGGGAGCAATCATTCGCTCCTCGGCAATGCCCGCGCCGGTCAGACGCAGCATGCGGCCGCCGCTCAGGCTGGATACCTGAACAATCAGCGTGGCGCTGGTTTCTGGCGCGACGGCGCTGCCTTCGCACAGGGCGTTAAGCTGCTCGCTGCTGATGGTGTGGTTCGAGACGGCGAACGTCGCCTGCTGTGGCTGTTCAACCAGCGGAGCGTTGGTATGAAAACGCAGGCTCTGGCTGACAATATCGTTATGCAACGCGCCAGAGAGCCACACCGGCGTATCGTTATCGGCCAACGTCAGCAGCAGGCTGGTGGTGGCGACGTTGAGCGGCTGCCAACCGTGTTTGAGCTGATGCAACGAGACAATGGTGCCGGGTTCGCTCATGGCTTTAAGCAGGCGGCGGAAGCTGTGCTGGGCGTCCTGCACGGGAAGGGTAAAAGCGGTTTCCAGGGTCATGCGTTATCTCCGCGAACCAGGGTGAAGAAGTCGACCCGGCTGGCGTTGATTTCAGCCTGACGGGCGGCAATGCGCGCCGCGCGGTCTGCGTCCAGCGGGGTAATCAGGGTTTCAAGTAAGGTTTGGTAGTGGGCTGGCTGCTGCATCAGGGCGTCAATCACCGCGCAGCGCTCGGTGTGTGCCTTGTCGCGTCCCAGCGTCCAGGCGTAGCCGACGGTGCCGTTACGCAGTCGAACGGCGGCGCGGGTCAGCGTGGCGTCGCCGGTAAAAAAGCGTTCGCCGGTGCCGCCCATGCGGGCCTGAAGCTGCACCAGGCCGGTTTCAGCCGCACGGATCGTGTCGTAATCCGCGGTGACATTCAGGGCGACCATTTTTGCCGCAAGCTGCGCGGGGTCGCTGTGGGACAGCACCGACATCCAGTGCTGGCGGGTCGCGGTATCGTCGTGCATTCAGTGCTCCATAATAAATTCGATCATGTCGGCGCGGGTCAGGCTGACGGAGTACTCCATCGCCTGCGCATCGCCTTCACGGTGGTTCAGAGTGCGTACGCACAGCAGCGGCGCCATGTTGGGGATCTCCAGGCGCTGGCTCTCTTTGGCCTGCGCCCGACGCGCGCTGATGCGGGTCTGACTACGCTTCAGCGCAATACCGGTCTGCTCGCGCAGAAAGTCGTGCAGCGAGCCGTTGCTGAAGGTTTGTAACGTCGACCACAGGCTGAGATCGGCAAAGTAGTGGTCTATCAGGCACAGCGCCACGCCGTTGACTCGCCGCAGGGTGCGCAGGTGAATCACGTTGTCGCCCTCGCTAACGCCCAGCGCCTCGGCAATGTGTCCGGAGGCCGGGCGCAGCACTGACAGCAGCTTTTCGCTGGTAGGGTGGCTGCCCTGGTCGAGCAGGTTCTGGCTAAAGCGCGCCTGCGCGTTGAGCGGGTAGTCGAACGGGCGCATCAATACCAGGACGCCCACGCCCTGACGGCGCTGGACCCAGCCTTTCTCCACCAACTGGTCGATGGCGCGACGCAGCGTATGACGGTTGACTTCAAAGCGTGCCGCCAGCTGGTGCTCGGCGGGCAGATAGTCACCGCAGCGGTAGTTCTGGCGCAGCTCCTGTTCCAGGCGAGCGGCAATCTCTTGATAACGCGTCGGATAACTGGTCGGATGTGTAGACAAGTGCATAGCCAACAAGACCTCGCTAATCAGATGAAGTGCTTACGCAAACGCTGAGAAAGGAAATCCAGCAGGCTGACGGTGAGGATTATGAGCACCATCAGCGCACAGGTTTGCTGGAACTGGAAACCGCGAATCGCCTCCCACAGCGTTACGCCGATGCCGCCTGCGCCAACCATCCCGACTACCGTGGCGGAGCGGACGTTGGACTCGAAGCGGTAGAGCGAGTAGGAGATTAAGAGCGGCATGACCTGCGGCAGTACGCCGTAGAGGATCTCTTCGATTTTGTTAGCGCCGGTGGCGCGAATGCCTTCAACCGGGCCGGGTTCAATGGCTTCCACCGCTTCGGAAAGCAGCTTGGAGAGCACGCCAGTGGTATGAATAAACAGCGCCAGCACTCCGGCAAACGGACCTAAGCCGACGGCAACTACGAACAGCATGGCGAAAACCATTTCGTTGATGGCGCGGCAGGCGTCCATTAATCGGCGCATGGGCTGGTAAACCCACCACGGCACGAGGTTTTCGGCGCTCATCAGGCCGCAGGGAATGGAGAGGACGACGGCCAGTGCGGTGCCCCAGACGGCGATTTGCAGGGTCACGGCCATCTCTTTGAGATAGTCCTGCCACTGGCTAAAGTCCGGCGGGAAAAAGTCGGCGGCGAAGGTTGCCATGTTACCCGCGTCCTTGAACAGGGTCACCGGGTTCATTTCCGCCCCTTTCCAGGAGACGACGAGCACCGCCAGCAGGACGGTCCAGCTAATCAGCGAGAACCAACTACGCTTGGGCGGGGGAACGGTGATGGTGTGTTGCATGGTTGGTCTCCGTGCGTGTGTTATTGCCGGATGGCGGCGCAAGCGCCTTATCCGGCCTACCATCTGATTCCCTCTCCCAACGGGAGAGGGGGAAAGGATTACTGCACCGCTTTGGTCACTGACGTCATCGCGCCAATCGCCGCCGTGGTACGGTCAAGGTCGTTCAGGCGCGCCTGGATATCCGCGGTCTTAGTGGCCTTCTCCGCGTCGTTCAGCGTGCCGTTGCCCTTCACGGCCTGCATCTCTTTAAACAGCGTCAGCTGGCGAATCGGCAGCAGTTGCAGGTCGCTGGAAGCGCGGAACGGCGCCCAGCCCAGACGTTCCAGCACCGCTTTCTCTTCTGGCGTTTTGCCGTAGTTCATAAAGAAGCTGTACACCTTGTCCTTGGTGGACTCAGACAGGTTTTTACGCCACACGATTGGGTCGCCTGGGATCAGCGGTGACTTCCAGATAACCTTCAGCGCTTTCAGCTTGTCCGGCGCGGAGACCTTCAGCTTGTCGAGGTTTTCGGTGTTGTTGGTGGCGACATCCACCTGCTTGTTGGCAACGGCCAGGGCGTTGGTTTCATGGCTGGCGTTGACCGTGCGCTTGAAGTCGCTGGCGGAAGCGTTGTTTTTGGCGAAGACGTAGTAGCCTGGGACCAGGAAGCCGGAGGTGGAGTTCGGGTCACCGTTGCCGAAGGTCAGCTCTTTACGCTTGGCGAGCAGGTCGTTGAGGTTGTTGATTGGGCTGTCTTTGTTGACGATCAGCACGCTCCAGTAGCCAGGGGAGCCGTCGGCGGCCACGGTCTGAGCGAATACCTGACCGTTAGCGCGGTCCACCGCTTCCATGGCGGAGAGGTTGCCGTACCAGGCGATATCGACCTTGTTAAAGCGCATCCCCTGGATAATCCCCGCGTAGTCCGGTGCGAAGAAGGCGTTAACCTTTACGCCCAGCGACTTTTCCATGTCCTTCAGGAACGGTTCCCATTGCGGTTTTAAGTTCTGCTGTGATTCCGTCGAAATAATGCCGAAGTTCAGCGCTTTCTCCTGTTCCTCCGCGTGTACTGGCGTTAACAGGGTGCTGAGGCTAAACATGCTGGTAAAAGCCAGCGCGGCAACGGCTTTATAACTCATTTCCATTCCTCATGGTGGGGACGTTAAGCAGCCTGCGCGTTCTCTTCGACGCGATTAATGCTGCGGTAGAGATGGTCAAATCGTTCGTTATCAAACTGCTGGCTGCTGCCGTCGTAGAACACGTGTCCCTGACGCAGCGCGACGATGCGTTCGCAGTAGCGCAGCGCATAGTCGACCTGATGCAGCGTCACCACTACGGTGATGCCGTCGGTCTGGTTAATGTCGCGCAGCGTGTCCATCACGATGCGCGCGGATTCCGGGTCCAGCGAGGCGATAGGTTCGTCGGCGAGGATCACTTTCGCCTGCTGCATCAGCGCACGGGCAATCGCCACGCGCTGCTGCTGGCCGCCCGAAAGCGTCGACACGCGCTGGTGCGCCATGTGCGCCATGCCCACGCGCGTTAACGCTTGTAACGCGCGCTGCTTCTGTTCGCGGGTGAACCAGCTAAAGCAGGTGCGCCAGAACGGCGTGCTGCCGAGCGCGCCAATCAGCACGTTCTCCATCACGCTCAGGCGGTTTACGAGGTTGAACTGCTGGAAGATGTAGCCGGTGTGAGCGCGGCTCTGGCGGATGTCGCGCGCCAGGCGACCCGCCCGCTGGACGGTTTTCCCCAGCAGCTCAATGCGACATTCCGGCGTTTTATCGCCCACGATCAGGCCGCTCAGATGACGTAAAAGGGTGGATTTGCCGGAGCCGGACGGGCCAAGCAGAGCCACCATCTCACCGGCGTGCACGTTCAGGTCAACGGCGTGCAGCACCTGATGCTGGTTGAACGTTTTGTTGAGTTTTTCAACGCGAATAATCGTTTGCATGTTGGGACCCCTCAAAAAAGTGGCCCTATCGTGGCGAACTCGTGTGACATTTGGGTTAACGGGAGATGATCTGGCGATGAAGAATTAGCGAGAATTTCGTGACAAAACGGGAGGCGTGGCCTCCCGGGGATCAGAGGGTGGGTTCCTGCTGTTTGACGACGTTGATCATCCACGGCACGCCGTATCTGTCGATGACGCGGCCGAAACCGTGCGCCCAGAAGGTCTCTTGCCACGGAATCTCAACCTTGCCGTTGGCGGCAAGGTTGTCGAACCAGTGCTTACCCTCTTTGACGTCCTGGGTGTCGAGCACCAGCGTAAAGCCGGAATAGGCGTGGTCATCCGGCGCGGCGGTGTCGCTCATCATGATGTCGCTGCCCGCAATGTGGACGCTGGCGTGAGCGATGGCGCTGTCGGGGAACTGCTGGCCGGAGGGGCAGCCCCCCTCGTCATCCATCGCGGACGGCGGCATTTCACCGAAGGTGATTTTGGCGCGCAGCTCCGCACCCAGCGCCTGCTGATAGTAGGCAATGGCATCGGCGCAGTTGCCGGAAAAGGCGAGATAGGGACTTAACGGCATGATCGTTACCTCAGGTAAGAAGTGCTCATTAAGTGTAGTGCGTGTCGGTTCAGGGGGCGAAGCGGGGCGGGGAGCATATTGCCGGATGGCGATGCTACGCATCTTATCCGGCCTACCACGAGCCGTGCATTTTGTCGGCCGGATAAGCGAAGCGCCATCCGGCAATACTCTGCAACAAACTCAATCAGTTCTTTTTCACAAACTCGGATTTCAGCTTCATTGGGCCGAAACCGTCGATTTTGCAATCGATGTTGTGGTCGCCTTCAACAAGACGGATGTTCTTCACTTTGGTGCCGATTTTCAGCATCGAAGAGCTGCCTTTGACCTTCAGGTCTTTGACGACGGTCACGCTGTCGCCATCGGCCAGCAGGTTGCCGTTAGCGTCTTTAACGATCAGCTCGTCAGCGTCGTGCGCCGGCTCAGCGTCGTTCCACTCATGCGCACACTCCGGGCAGATGAACATGCCGTTGTCTTCGTAGGTGTATTCGGAGTTGCATTGTGGGCAGTGGGGTAATGACATGGATATATCCTCAAATGTGCAGTGCGAAAGGCAAAGGCCTGTAAAACGGCAAATCGCCGAAAATAGCCCTGATTATACAATAAAACCCTGCATTTGTCGGTGGTATCGAGGAATGGGTTGACGAATGGTCAGAAAACGAAGGGGGATTTTCCCCCTCTCCCCCTTGGACTGTACAGGACAGAGGGCCGGGGTGAGGGGGGAGTGCACCGATTTCCCCTCACCCTAACCCTCTCCCAGGGGGAGAGGGGACGGATTAGTGATGGGCGGACTCTGGTACGGTTTTGGCTTTATTTTCAGCCGACTGCGGTGCGCCATAACGTTTGGCGTAGAGCGCGGTAATAATCGGCACCAGAATCGCGGTAACGATGACGCTTGCGGCAACCAGCGCGGTAGCGGAGGCGGCCACCGGAGCGAACGAAGGGTTAATCTGCGCGATGATAACCGGGTTGGCGACGGCGGCACCGGCGGCGGAAGAGGCCGCGACGCCTGCAGTACCATTACCACCACCGATAACACGGTCGGCAATAATCAGCGGAATACCGGTGATGACGATAACCGCAACGCCCAGAACAATGCCCAGCAGACCGGTGTCGAGAATCACGTTCAGGTTGATGGTGTTACCCAGCGCGAAGCCGAAGAACGGAATCAGTACCGGCGTCGCTTTGCTGAAGAAGGTACGCAGATCGTGGTCCAGGTTACCCAGCGTGAAGCCGATCAGGAACGGCAGAACGGCGCCGATAAAGTGATGCGGTTCGAAGGAGGCCAGACCTGCGGAGCCGAGGATAACCATGGTCATCAGCGGGCCGGATTCCAGCGACATCAGAACAAACGCACCGGACTCTTCTTTCGTGCCGTACTGATTCATCAGGCTGGCATACAGGCCGCCGTTGGTCATATCCATCGCGGAAACGATCGCCAGTACGGAGAGACCCGCGAAGAAGCCGGTCTGAATGCCGGTATCTGGAATAAACATCGCCGCAATCATAGCAACGACCCACGCGACGGCGATTTTGGTCAGAACCAGGGTGCCGGATTTGCGTAATACCGTGCCGGTCGCGCGCAGGTCAATGGATGCCCCAATACAGAAGAACCAGACGGCCAGAATAGGTACCGTTCCGCCAATCATGCCTTTGGTGAAGGAGCCAAAATATTCGCCGGTGTTTGGCGCAAAGGTATTCAATACGGCGCCTAACAATAGCGGGATAAGCATCATCCCGCCGGGGATTCGTTCCATTGTTGCTTTAATTTTCATGAGGCATCCTCGCTTCGTACCCTTTTTTCAAGGCAGAAGAGGTTAAGTATAATATTATCAATTAGTTATGTTGCTATCATCGTGCGTTTATCATCCCTGAAATCGCGGCGGAAAGGCGGCGTTTTCTGGCATGTATAACGTTGTTTCGGAAGCTATAATGCATTTTGTGGAATGCCTATTCAATGAAAATAAAACGGTGTTTTAGTTAAATGGATCACATATTCCATAAGTAAAATATGAGTGATGGTTAATTTAATATTTGCTGTGAAATTGTTGTGAAATACTTGGAAGGAAAATGAGTGGAAAAACCGTCAAAAGACGAGGTCTGATACAGCGGAAGGCTGCTCAAATGTCAGTGAAATATTACCCCTATCGATGTGAGTGCTATTCTTTTGTTAAGTTGATCACATTATTAATCGCTGTTAGGGTAAATAGGATTACCCCTCAGCCGGTCATTTTAGAGGGGCCGATTTTTAACTGACTCGCCATCAGGCTCAACAGGTTTGATTGTCCGCAACGGCCAGACTCACGCAGACATGCAAACCTGCTACGCTTGGATAAGTGGAACCAGAATCTCCACGGTTCCCTTTACGCACCTTCGCAAACAATCGCATTGTTTGTCGCCACTGGGTGTGCGTTCAAGGCGAAATTGAACGAGGAAAACCATGCTTAGAAGGAAAAAAGTAAAACCGATCACGTTACGTGACGTCACCATCATCGATGATGCTAAACTACGCAAAGCGATCACCGCCGCCTCGCTGGGCAATGCGATGGAGTGGTTTGATTTCGGTGTTTATGGGTTTGTGGCCTACGCGCTGGGTAAAGTCTTCTTCCCGGACGCCGATCCTAGCGTACAGATGATTGCTGCGCTGGGGACGTTCTCGGTGCCGTTCCTGATTCGTCCGCTGGGCGGTCTATTCTTCGGGATGCTCGGGGATAAATACGGGCGACAGAAGATTCTGTCAATCACCATCATTATTATGTCCCTCAGTACATTCTGTATCGGCCTTATTCCGTCGTATGAGACGATAGGTATTTGGGCGCCGGTGCTGCTGCTGTTGTGTAAAATGGCACAGGGCTTCTCCGTGGGCGGTGAATATACCGGGGCGTCGATCTTCGTGGCCGAATATTCCCCAGACCGTAAGCGTGGCTTTATGGGCAGCTGGCTGGACTTTGGCTCGATTGCCGGTTTTGTGCTGGGTGCTGGGCTGGTGGTTCTGCTCTCCACGGCCGTCGGCGAAGCGAACTTCCTTGAATGGGGCTGGCGTATTCCGTTCTTCGTCGCGCTGCCGCTGGGTATCATTGGCCTCTATCTGCGCCATGCGCTGGAAGAGACGCCAGCGTTTCAGCAGCACGTGGACAAGCTGGAACAGGGCGATCGTCAGGGTCTGCAGGATGGGCCGAAAGTGTCGTTTAAAGAGATTGCCACCAAACACTGGCGCAGCCTGCTGGCCTGTATCGGCCTGGTTATCTCAACCAACGTCACCTACTACATGCTGCTGACCTATATGCCGAGCTACCTGTCGCATAACCTGCACTACTCGGAAGACCACGGGGTGCTGATTATCATCGCTATTATGATCGGTATGCTGTTCGTGCAGCCGGTAATGGGGCTGCTGAGCGACCGTTTTGGCCGTCGTCCGTTCGTCGTGGTGGGCAGTATCGCGCTGTTGGTGTTCGCTATTCCGGCCTTTACGCTGATTAACAGCAACTCCATCGGCCTGATTTTCACCGGTCTGCTGGTGCTGGCAGTGATCCTTAACTGCTTTACCGGGGTGATGGCGTCCTCGCTGCCGGCGATGTTCCCGACCCACATCCGCTACAGCGCGCTGGCCAGCGCCTTTAATATCTCCGTGCTGGTTGCCGGTCTGACGCCAACGCTGGCGGCATGGCTGGTGGAGTCGTCGCAGAACCTGATGATGCCGGCGTATTATCTGATGGTCGTCGCGGTGATCGGTTTGATTACCGGCGTGATGATGAAAGAAACCGCCAACCGTCCGCTGAAGGGCGCGACGCCTGCGGCTTCGGACATTCAGGAAGCGCGTGAGATTCTTCAGGAACATCACGACCACATTGAGCATAAAATTGAAGACATTGATGCTGAGATTGCCGCGCTGCAGGAGAAACGCTCGCAGCTGGTAATGCAGCATCCGAAGATTAACGAGTAGGCAGACTAAGGCATTACGCCCTCAGGTACGGCGCCTGATGGCGTAATGCAAATTTGTAGGCCGGATAAGCAAAGCGCCATCCGGCACACTGCGCACGGTAGGCCGGATGGCGGCGTAAACGCCTTATCCGGCCTACCGTGCCTGCTCCTGACTTCAACGCCTTAACTGACCCGCATCAGACTTATGGTGCCGGGTTTTTTTATGCTTAGCGTTCGCGAAACGCTTCGGCCCGTGCGCGTAGAATCGGTTTGAGCAGATAGGCGAGAATGGTTTTCTTACCGGTAATGATATCCACCGACGCCACCATCCCCGGAATAATGATCAGCGGCTTTTCGTCGCTGCCGAGGTGGTTTTTGTCCGTGCGCAGACGAATGACATAGAAGCTCTTACCGTCTTTATCGGTCACCGTATCGGGGCTGATTTGTTCCAGCCTGGCCTTCAGGCCGCCGTAGATGGTGTAGTCGTAGGCGGTGAATTTTACGATGGCTTCCTGACCCGGGCGCAGAAACGCGATGTCCTGCGGGCGGATTTTCGCCTCAACCAGCAGCGTATCGTCCAGCGGGACAATTTCCACCAGATCGTTACCCGGCTGAATTACGCCGCCAATGGTGTTAACCATTAGCTGCTGCACGATGCCGCGCACCGGTGAGGTGACGAGCGTACGGTTGACCCGGTCTTCAATCGCTTTGCCGGAGGCTTCGATTTTACTGAGATCGGTACGCGCCTCGTTGAGCTGCGACAGCGCTTCGCTGCGATAGCGGCCGCGCGTCTCGCCGATTTTGCTCTCAATCTCTTTAATCGCTGCCTCGGCCCTCGGGACCGCCAGCGTGACGGACTCAAGCTGGCCGCGTGTTTCCACCTCGGACCGGCGCAGACGCAGCACTTCAACTTTAGAAATCGCGCCCTTGGCGACCAGCGGTTCCGACATGCTGATTTCCTGCTGCAGCAGGCCCAGACTGCGGCGGTACTGCGAGCCTTTGGCCTGGTAGTCCAGCAGTTCCTGTTTCTTCTGCACCAATTGCTCGTTCAGCCCGGACAGCTCGCTCTGAATGCGCTTGTTGACGCTGGCGAACAACTCCATTTCCCCGTTAGCTATATCCGGCGATTTTTCGAGAATATCCGGCGATAGGGTCAGGGTTTCTTTATTATCCAGCTGCGCGGTCAGGCGCTGAATACGCGCCTCCAGCGCCAGGCGGTCGGCCTCCGATTCGCCCGCGTTGGAGCGAAAACGGGTGTCATCCAGGCGCAGCAGCGGCGCGCCGGCCTGTACCACTTCCCCTTCATGAACGAACACCTCGGCGACAATCCCGCCCTCCAGGTTCTGGATTTTTTGCAGACGAGAAGAGGGAATTGCCTTGCCGTCGCCGCGCGTCACTTCATCAATGTCGGCCAGCGACGCCCAGGTAATCATGACGATAAAGAAGCCGAGAATTGCCCACAGGGTGATACGCACCACGCGCGGGGAATCGTCGAGCAGTGCTTTATTCACCTCGTTGGCGGTGAGCGTTGCGGTATTTTTGTCGCCAAAAAGCCACTTCATCAGGCGGTTAAGTCGGTTAGCGTTGCGCATGAATTTGTCCTTTCTTCAGTGCGTTCATCACGCTTTCTTTCGGACCATCGGCGATAATTTTGCCGTTATCGAGGATGATCAGACGGTCAACCAGCGTCAGCAGCGAGGCGCGGTGGGTAACCAGCAGCAGCGTTTTATTGCGGACCACCGGCGTCAGCGCCTTCTTGATCAGGTCTTCACTGGTGTTATCCATCGAACTGGTCGGCTCATCCATCAGCAGCACCGGCGGGTCGAGCAGCAGCGCGCGCGCCAGGGTCACGGCCTGGCGTTGGCCGCCTGAGAGGTTCATCCCGCGCTCGCCGACCTGCATGTTGTAGCCTGAAGGATGGCGGCGGGCGAATTCGTGCACACCCGCCAGCGTGGCCGCGCGCAGCATGGTTTCTTCGTCCACGTAGCTGGCGCCGCTGAGCAAGTTGTCGCGCAGCGTGCCGCTGAACAGATGAATGTCCTGCGGCGCATAGCCCACGTTGTGGCGTAGACTGGCCCCCTGAATCTCCAGACAGTTGGTATCACTTAAGTTAGTGATAGTCTTAATACTAGTTTTTAGACTAGTCGTTGGAGTCCGAATGATTGATGTTTTAGGTCCAGAGAAGCGCAGACGGCGAAGTGTTCAGGAAAAAATCGCCATTGTTCAGCAGAGTTTTGAGCCCGGAATGACCGTGTCGCTGGTCGCCCGTCAGCATGGCGTTGCTGCCAGTCAGCTGTTCCTGTGGCGTAAGCAGTATCAGGAAGGCAGCCTTACAGCCGTTGCCGCAGGAGAACAGGTTGTGCCCGCGTCGGAGCTGGCATCTGCGATGAAGCAAATTAAAGAGCTGCAACGCCTGTTGGGCAAGAAAACCATGGAAAACGAGCTGCTAAAAGAAGCCGTTGAATATGGCCGACAAAAAAAGTGGATAGCGCACGTGCCCTTGTTGCCGGAGGATGGCGAATAAGCCTTGTCAGTCGTTGCCTCCGGGTCTCACGTGCGCAACTGCATGCCATGGCCCGTCGGTCAAAGGACTGGCAGGATCGTCGGTGCAAGCGCAAGCCTGATGATACTGACGCGCTGGCCCGTATCCATACCGTTATCGGCGATCTGCCCACCTATGGTTATCGTCGGGTATGGGCACTGCTGCGCAGACAATCAGAAACTGACGACATGGCGGTGATCAATGCCAAACGCGTATACCGCATCATGCGTCAGAATGCGCTGCTGCTTGAGCGTAAACCGGAAATACCGCCATCGAAGCGGGCGCATACAGGGAAAGTGGCCGTTGGAGAAAGTAACCAGCGGTGGTGCTCTGACGGCTTCGAGTTCAGCTGTGATAACGGTGAAAAACTGCGGGTCACGTTCGCTCTGGACTGTTGCGATCGCGAGGCACTTTACTGGGCGGCCAGTAACGGTGGATATGACAGTGAAACCGTGCAGGACGTCATGCTGGGTGCCGTGGAGCGTCGTTTCGGTAACAGCCTGCCGACATCCCCAGTTGAGTGGCTGACAGACAACGGTTCAGCCTACCGTTCTTATCAGACGCGTCAGTTCGCCAGAATGGTAGGACTGGAGCCTAAACATACGGCGGTACGTAGCCCGGAAAGCAACGGGATGGCAGAGAGCTTCGTGAAAACGATGAAGCGCGATTACATCAGCATCATGCCGAAACCCGACGGGTTAACAGCGGTAAAGAACCTTGCGGAGGCCTTCGAACATTACAACGAATGGCATCCGCATAGTGCACTGGGGTATCGTTCGCCACGGGAATATCTGCGGCGGCGAACCAGTAATGGGTTAAGTGATAAAAAGTGTATGGAAATATAGGGGCCAATCCAGTCCTGCGGCGCATAGCCCACGTTGTGGCGCACATCGTTAACGTCGAGCTGACGGGCGTCGATACCGTCGATCAGGATGGTGCCGCCGTCCGGCTGGTAGAAACCTACCAGCAGCTTCGCCAGCGAACTTTTTCCGGAACCGCTGCGGCCGATGATCCCGACCTTTTCCCCGGGCTCGATTTTTAACGAAATACCGTTCAGCGACAGGTACTGGTTTTGCGGGTAGCGGAAGCTGACGTCGCGGAATTCGATGGCGCCGGAGAGCGTTTCGCGCTTCAGCGGCACTTCGTCTTCCTGCACTTCCTGCTCAAGATCCATCATCTTATCGATGGTGGCTTTGGTCATTTTGGCGCGCTGGTAGCGGGTAATCAGGCCGCAGAGGTGGCCGATCGGCATCATCGCGCGGCGGTTGAGCAGGTAGCAGGCAATCAGGCCGCCCATGCTGAGGTTACCGGCGATAATGCTGTACACCCCGGCGACAATCAGCGTAACGCCGCTGATTTGCTGGATCCAGGCGGTAAAGTTGACCGCCACGTAGGACAGTGATTTTACCCGCAGCTCAAGCTTACTGAGCTGGCCGATGATCTGTTCCCACTGATACTGGCGCTCGCTTTGCGCGTTGTTGACCTTGATGGCATCCAGCCCGGTAATGGTTTCAACCAGCATGGCCTGGCGTTCGGTAGAGAGGCGGTAGGTTTTCTGCACCTGCGTCAGCAGCGGGCGCTGAATCATCCAGTTAACCAGTAGTGCAATCGGGTAGCAGAGCAGCGGTACCAGGGAGAGCGGGCCGCCAATAATGCCGATCACCAGAAAAATCAGTAAGGTAAACGGGAAGTCGATCAGCGCCGTCAGGGTCAGCGAGGAGAGAAAATCACGAACCGACTGATACTCCTGGAAGTGCTGCGTAAAGCCACCGACCCGCTGGGGGCGTTCTTTCATTTTCATCCCAAGCAGGCGTTCAAACAGCGCCGCTGAGACGATAAGATCGGTCTTTTTCCCGGCCAGATCGAGGCAGATGCCGCGTAATATCTTCAGGATAAGGTCAAAGATGAACGCAATTGAGATACCGATCGCCAGCACCCAGAGGGTGGCGGTGGCCTGATTGGGCACCACGCGGTCGTAGACGTTCATCACGAAAAGCGGTGTAGCTATCGCGATCACGTTGATGATAAAACTGGCAACGATAGAATCAAGATAGAGGAATTTCGACAGTTTTAACGTGTCTTTAAACCACGAACGCGTGCGAGGGATGGTTGCCGTTGGCTGGCGGTCGAACTCATGCCCCGGCTGAATAAAAATGGTTTTGCCGCTGTAGTTTTCCGCCAGCGCTTCACGCGCCAGCAGGATTTCACCGCCTTCCGTTTCGGTGGACAGCAGCCGCGCCCGGTTTTGTTCATCCCAGCCGATCAGCACCGCCGCCTGCTCATTTTTCAGCAGCACGATGGCCGGTAGCGAGAGGGCGGTGATGTTCTCCAGCGGCCGCTGTAGCACGCGCGCTTTTAGCCCCGCTCGCTGCGCGGCACGCGGAAATGCGCTTAAGGTGAGCCGGTGCGCTTCCAGAGGTAACCCGCTGGTTAGCACGTTGCGGCTAGTGATGACGTTATGCAGTTTGCAGACAATCATCAGCGAATCGAGCAGGGGATCGTCATGGTTTTGGCGCGGGTCGAGTCTGATGGTGTCATCAGTGGAAGGAGTTGCTTGCTCAAGTGGATCAGTATAAGACGCCATAGTCAGACCTTATATACCAGCGAAAAATCGCTAAGGCTAAAGAATATAAGGGGCTATCTCATCTTGTGATGAGATAGCCCGTAGGCCCAAAATCTGTTACTTCAGGTCAGGTAAGTTGCTGTGTGCGGTTTGCTGTACCTCGACCGGCTGCGCGGCAGACGGTGCCTGAATATTCAGCTGTTTTAACAGATCGCCGATGCGTGCGTTGATGCGGTAGGTGGTGAACATCTCCGTAAACTGCATCTCGACATAGCGGCGCTGGGCGTTAAATACTTCGTTTTCGCTGTCCAGCATATCCAGCAGGCTACGCTCGCCGATGCTGAACTGTTCCTGGTAGGCGGTGCGCACCACGGCGCTGCGATCGGCATAATCTTTGGCGATCGGTACCTGCTGTTTGGCGTTCTGCCAGGCGTTCCACGACAAACGCAGCTCTTCATCCAACTGGCGGAGGGCGTTACGCTTCACGTCCTGCGCTTCCTGCATTTTATACGCGTAAGATGACAGCTGAGCTTTATCGCTGCCGCCGTTAAACAGGTTGTAATTCATACGCACCATCGCCTGCCACTCCTGATCGTGGCCGCGGGTACCGTCAGTGTTGTTATCCATGCGGCGCCCCACGTCGATATCTACGCTCGGGTAGAAGCGGGATTTGGCCGCTTCGTACTGCTGGCGAGTGGCCTCAACGTCTGAGTCCGCCTGCTTCAGCAGCGGGCTGTTTTCCAGCATCTGCTTACGCGCTTCGGCCTGCGATCCCGGCAGTTTGGTTGCCATCGGCATCGACAGCCCGCTGGCTTCTTTGCCGACGACGCTGTAGTAGTTAGCCTGCGCATCTTGCAGGTTAGTTTGCTCTGTCAGCAGGTTGTTTTTCGCCTGCGCCAGACGCGCCTGCGCCTGTTCATAGTCGGCGGTACGGCCTACGCCTTGCTCGGTGCGTAAACGAATCTGATCGAAAATACGCTCGTGGCTTTTCAGGTTATCCTGCGCCAACTGCACCATCTTCTGGCGCATCAGTACGTCAAGATAGCTTTGGATAGCATCCAGCGCAGTCACTTCGCTGGTGTTCATGACCGAGAACGCGCGCGAGTTGACGGTAGCCCTCTGGCGAGCCACTTCGCTTGAGGTGGCAAAACCGTTGAACACGTTCTGGCGCAGATTGATGCTCGACTCGCTGCGGTGCAGGTTACGACGGTGGTCGTCAGCCGCACGCGTTGACGCATTGTCGGTCTGTTCCCAGCCGGTACCGGCAGACATGTCCAACGTCGGCAGGTAGCCGCCCTTTGCCGCCCGTAGATCCTGATCGGCCGAATAGCGGCTGTTAACCGACGCACTCACCTGCGGATGCCACAGCAGGCTGTCTTTGACCGCTTGTTCAAGCGTTGCCGCGCTCACGCCGTTAGCAAACAATAATGGCAGAGAGATGCCCGCTAATACCCGAATATGTTTATTCATAATGTCGTCCTTTTCTTTCCTTCATTTCCCTGACTCGTGGTCATCCGCCAGAGGCAATGTCATTAGACAAAACGTAAAATCGATGAAGATGCCATGAGTGCAACGATCGCCTCATGGCGTGATATTTCAGGGCTCGATCTCTGATTTAGCGATGAGATCGTCTAACTGAGCGCTTTCATTGGGAGCCCAGTTTTGTCCGCCTTCCGCGCCGCCGCCCTCTGCCGGAACCGGTATAACGCTATTCTGTACGTCGTTTATTTCTGGATTCTCCGTGGTTTGAATGAGGCTGGAGAGATCCTTATTTTGATCGTCGCTAATGATATCACTGAATGACAAAGGTTCATCCTGACTAATAATGGTGGCTTTAGATTCTACTTCAGCGTCATCGTTATTCAGGCTACTTTCCTCATTGGCTATTTCCGTTTCATGATGTGTCCCGCTATCGATATCTTCCAACAGCGTATCAAGGGGGTTTTCCCCTGAATGACTATTTTCGCCAACAATGACGGCGTGTTGTTCATAGTCGACGCTGTCGAGGGCAAGCGTGCCGCCTTCGACTAAGGGGTTATCAATATTTTCTGCCGCAGTATCCTCTGCGGTATCCCGCGCCGTATTATCCGTGGCATTGGCCGTGATGTTTTGCCCATGGAGATCGTTATCGTCGATATCAGGATGCGTGTCGACCATCGCCATCATGGCGCTTTCATCCCCGAGCCCGTCTGACAGTTCGGTGAGCGCCGATTCCGGGCCGTCGGCGTTATCCGCGAAGGTATATTCCACGCTTTCGCTGAATGACGCTTCGCTGTTGATATCGTCAAAGGTATGTTCGCCCGCGGTGGTGCCCACTTCCATCACGATATCGCCAATGATGTGCTCTCCATCCGGCAGGGTAATGGTCATTTTTCCCGTATAATGCGTGGTTTCCGCGTCAAAGATCAGGGTATAAACGCCATCTTTGTAGCTATAGTCCGCCAGACCGGTCCCTTTAAAATCGGCCCCTTCAGGAATTCCCGTCAGGGTGATTTGCGTGAGGGTATGATCGCCGCTGGTGCTTTCCAGTTGGATATCGAAATTGAGCGTGAGGTTCCAGGTCGCCGTCGTGTCGCCTGGGTGTTCGGACAGACCGTCGCCGTAAATAACCCCTTCAATAAAGTTACAGGTCCCGAGGATCGGCTTCCCTTCGGCGTTCAGTACATTGATAGCCGTGAGTTCGTTAATGCGACCGGTATTGGGGTCGGTCGCGCTCATCTTGTAGTCGTCGCCTGCGCCCTGCAGGAAAATATAATCTTTATATCCCGAGTCGGCGTTTATCTTGTTGCCCTGAACTTTGTTAACGGTTTCGATATTGCCATTTTTTTCGTAACCGCTGCCCTCATGAATCACGAACACATCACTGTATTTATCACCACCTTTGGCGCTGGTGTTATTCCCGTCGTAGTACATGATTTGTTTGGCGGGGTCCGCGCACTCAGGAATATCATCACCTGGGGTTATCCACACGCGGACGTTGTCGCCAATAGCAACGATTTTCCCATCAACCACATCGAATCCCAGGCCGCTCGGGTCAGAAGCACCGCCGTTGACCTGAAAAACCTTATCTTCTGCCGGTTCACCCGGGTTTTCTGATTTTCCACCTGGCGTGACGGAGACTGAGATCTTAATCTGATCGGCGTCGGCGTCGGCGTCGGCGTCGGCGTCGGCGTCGGCGTCTGCATCGGCGTCCGCATCAGCGTCGGCGTCTGCATCAGCGTCTGCATCGGCATCAGCGTCTGCATCGGCATCCGCGTCTGCATCAGCGTCTGCATCGGCGTCTGCATCGGCATCAGCGTCTGCATCGGCGTCCGCATCGGCATCAGCATCCGCATCGGCGTCGGCATCCGCGTCGGCATCAGCGTCCGCATCCGCATCGGCGTCTGCATCGGCGTCTGCATCCGCATCGGCATCAGCGTCTGCATCAGCGTCTGCATCAGCGTCTGCATCGGCATCAGCATCGGCATCAGCATCTGCATCGGCATCGGCATCAGCGTCTGCATCAGCGTCTGCATCGGCATCGGCATCAGCGTCGGCATCTGCATCAGCGTCCGCATCGGCATCGGCGTCTGCATCGGCGTCTGCATCCGCATCGGCGTCTGCATCCGCATCGGCGTCCGCATCGGCATCAGCGTCTGCATCGGCATCGGCATCCGCGTCTGCATCGGCGTCTGCATCGGCATCAGCGTCTGCATCGGCATCAGCGTCGGCATCTGCATCAGCGTCCGCATCGGCATCAGCGTCGGCATCGGCATCGGCATCAGCATCCGCATCGGCATCAGCATCCGCGTCGGCATCCGCATCGGCGTCTGCATCGGCATCGGCATCGGCATCGGCATCGGCGTCTGCATCCGCATCGGCGTCCGCATCGGCATCAGCATCTGCGTCCGCATCGGCGTCCGCATCAGCGTCTGCATCAGCATCAGCGTCCGCGTCTGCATCTGCATCTGCATCACTCTCGGTATCTATGTTCTCATCTGGATTAAGCAGAGTGAGTTCTTCCACAATATTGGTGTCTGGGAAGGTTAGCCCTTCCGTTGGGTAGCCTGCGCTGGGATCGATTCTTTCACCTGTAAGATCGAGAATGACGTGCGTATGTGCGCCGCCGACGCCGGGCTCACCGCCGCTCTCGACGACGGTTTGTGGGCCCGCCGCGGTTGCTTCCAGCGTTTCGGTCGGGTCCTGACCGTCGGCAATAGCCTGCTGTATAGCAGCAATATCGGTTGGGGGGGCTTGAGGTGTGGCGGCAGGGGCGATAAGCGTGCTGTCCCAGAGCGTATCGCGTCCCAGGTCCAGGTTCTTGCCGTTTGCCAGGCCAATGGTGACTGCGCCATCAGGGCCTGTTTCAATTTGTTCACCGGCAACGATTTTGTCTCCTTCCACCAGTAAACGACGACTTCCGTCTGGTGAAATAGCGAAGGCCTGCCCAATAATCGCTTTTATTATTCCGGTTATATCCGCCATAACGAACTCCTTTTATTTGGCTTGAACACTTCCGTTTGCTCATGGCGCATAGAATTTTTGCACGACATAGCTCTATGACCGCACCGTCAACACCAGACAAAGTCACTAATACATTTGTGTGGGCGTTGATAGTATTCCAGAGCCTATACACATAAGGCCAGGTAAATAAAATTCTGGTTAGGGTTATAACGTAATGTGCTGGAAAAAAGCTTTCTTTGATTTTAATGTCGTTTTAGTAAGAATTTTCTGTAAAGAAATTTAATTATGGTGGTTTGTATATCGTGATAAAGCAGTTGTGATATTTTTTTCGTTATATGTGATTGAAATTAATAGTCTATTATTTATTTCAATGGTGGTTTTTTATAAGTGTTTGATATTTTAGTGTGACATTTCCTGCATCCGTAAAATGTATTAGCGATCGCCGTCAGGGGGATTAATGGTCATATCTTTCTGACGTTATTCTCTTTTACCCATAGTCAGGTCAGCTCTCGGCATCCGCGGGATAGCGGATATAATAAGTGGCGTTATGTGTTAGTGCCCATCTGTAAAAAAAGGGCCAGCAAGTGCTGGCCCTTTCGTATTATGCGTCTGTATCCGGCGGTGCGATAAGATGATCCAGTTCGGCAATATCATGCGCGTTCCAGGTCTCTCCACTACCGCCACCCGAGCTTTCAGCCGGTACGTCCTGAACGTGTCCTGCCGCTGGCTCACTGCCCGATGGCCCCGTCACCTGAATGAGCGCGCTAAGATCTTTGGCGTCATCATCATGAATAATGTCGCTGAGATCGATTACGTTCTCGTGATTCGGCTCGTCTGTCTCGGACTGTGCGGATGTCGCCGCCTGTGTCTCCTCTGCCTGCGCGGTATCGGTAGCGTTCAACTGGCTATCGATATCGCCGAGCAGCATGTTGAGCGATGTTTCCGGGCTTTCGTCAGCGCTTTGCTCAAGCGGTGCGTTCTGCTCTACGCTGCTCAAATCAAGGTCATCATGATCTACCAGCAGGATGGCGCCGTCCTGATCCGCCGATGTGTGTTCATCTGCGGTCTCGGCCAGGCTGGCGTCAGCGGTGCGATCGGCTGAGCTATCATCCTCACTATGGTCTATCGCCGTTCCTTTATCGGCTTCTGTACTCTCGTCTAGCGTGTGAGCCGTACTGTCGCTGTCATCAGCGTTATTCGCTAACGCCTCTTGCTGCACGTCATCGTGAGTTTCCTGGGTATCCACGCGATCGTCGAGCGAGTGATGCCCGTCGTCCTCGATGCTCATCAGGCTTACCGTTTCGCTGTCGGCGTGGTTTTCTTCGCCGCCGGTAAGATGGATATCATGATGATCGCCGTTGGCGCTAAGATCGCCAGACGTGTGCGTTGAGCCTTCACCGTTATCGATATTCGTGATGACATCCACTTTAATCGACGTCAGATCGCTTATCTGCGTTTGCGAGGTAAAGGTCAAATCAGCTTTGAGGTCGCTCCCATCGGCTACATCAATAATAATCTGGCCCGTGTTGTCGACGGTATAGCTTTTGCCGTCATAGCTTAACGTGGCGCCCGGCGGCAGGCCGGTCAGTTTAATGGATGTGATGTGATCGCCTTCCGCCGCACCATCAAGGCTGGCATCAAGACTCAGCTTGTACTCCCAGGAGGTGTGGCTATCCGGGTGTGAAGGATCCAGGCCTTCTTTACCATCACCCGAGATCACTTCGCTCACCCGGTTGTTGCCGCCATAGGTTTTGCCGTTGATGGTGACGTTGACGCTTTCGTAATAGTTAATGCTGTTATTGACGTTCGCAGAACCGGCACTTGAGCTCCAGTTCGACGTCCCCGCAACGAAGATATAGTCGTGCGCGTCGCTGGACGTGGGTTCCCGGTTCCCATTGACGGCATTCATGGGCTGCTTATGGCCGTCACTCTGCGTGTAGGTACTTTGATCGTGCAGCACAAAGATATCGGTTTTGCCCGGCGTGCCCTGCGCGTTGCCCTGGTCGTAGACGTGGATATTTTCCGCCGGGATATTACTGGAAACGTATTTCCCTATATCGCCCGCAGAGACCCAAAGCACGACGTTTGAGCCAACGGCGGTGATAACCCCGTTGCTATCGACATCGAAACCGTTCGGATTACCGCTGCCGCCGTTCACCTGCGTGGTTTTAGTCGATTCGGAGGCGGTGAAGTCGACTTTAAGAGTGATGTCGGAATCGGCGTCCGCATCGGCATCGGCATCGGCGTCCGCATCAGCGTCCGCATCCGCGTCTGCGTCGGCGTCAGCATCTGCATCTGCATCCGCGTCGGCATCCGCGTCCGCGTCGGTGTCCGCATCAGCGTCTGCGTCGGCATCCGCATCGGCATCCGCGTCCGCATCCGCGTCGGCGTCCGCATCTGCATCAGCGTCCGCATCCGCGTCTGCGTCGGCATCCGCGTCCGCATCTGCATCAGCGTCCGCATCGGCATCCGCATCGGCATCTGCGTCTGCATCAGCGTCTGCATCAGCATCAGCGTCTGCGTCCGCATCGGCATCTGCATCTGCGTCGGCATCCGCGTCTGCGTCGGCATCGGCGTCCGCATCAGCGTCTGCGTCGGCGTCAGCATCTGCATCCGCATCCGCATCCGCATCCGCGTCGGCGTCCGCATCAGCGTCTGCGTCTGCGTCGGCATCCGCATCGGCATCGGCATCCGCGTCGGCGTCCGCATCTGCATCAGCGTCCGCGTCTGCGTCGGTATCCGCGTCTGCATCAGCGTCCGCATCGGCATTAGCGTCGGCGTCTGCATCCGCATCGGCGTCTGCGTCGGCATCCGCATCGGCATCCGCGTCGGCATCCGCGTCGGCATCGGCGTCAGCATCAGCGTCTGCATCTGCATCAGCGTCTGCATCTGCATCCGCGTCGGCATCCGCATCCGCGTCGGCATCCGCATCCGCATCAGCGTCCGCATCTGCATCAGCGTCGGCATCCGCGTCTGCATCCGCGTCGGCATCCGCGTCGGCATCCGCATCGGCATCCGCGTCGGCGTCCGCATCTGCATCAGCGTCCGCATCCGCGTCTGCGTCGGCATCCGCGTCTGCATCCGCATCGGCGTCAGCATCGGCATCGGCGTCCGCATCGGCATCAGCGTCTGCATCAGCGTCGGCATCAGCGTCGGCATCCGCGTCTGCATCAGCGTCCGCATCCGCATCGGCATCGGCATCGGCGTCCGCATCGGCATCCGCGTCGGCATCGGCGTCTGCATCGGCATCGGCATCCGCATCGGCGTCCGCATCCGCGTCTGCGTCGGCATCAGCGTCCGCATCGGCATCCGCATCCGCGTCCGCGTCGGCATCCGCATCCGCGTCGGCATCCGCATCAGCGTCCGCATCGGCATCAGCGTCGGCATCCGCGTCGGCGTCCGCATCCGCGTCTGCGTCTGCGTCGGCATCCGCGTCTGCATCCGCATCGGCGTCAGCATCGGCATCGGCGTCCGCATCGGCATCAGCGTCGGCATCCGCGTCTGCATCAGCGTCCGCATCGGCATCGGCATCCGCATCGGCATCGGCATCGGCGTCCGCATCGGCATCCGCGTCGGCATCGGCGTCTGCATCGGCGTCTGCATCGGCGTCCGCATCCGCGTCTGCGTCGGCATCAGCGTCCGCGTCTGCATCAGCGTCGGCATCGGCATCAGCGTCGGCGTCTGCATCCGCATCGGCGTCTGCGTCGGCATCCGCATCGGCGTCCGCGTCGGCATCGGCATCGGCATCCGCGTCCGCATCGGCGTCCGCATCGGCATCAGCGTCGGCATCGGCGTCTGCATCTGCGTCGGCGTCTGCATCCGCGTCGGCATCCGCATCCGCGTCGGCATCGGCGTCCGCGTCGGCATCGGCGTCAGCATCGGCATCCGCGTCTGCATCCGCATCTGCGTCGGCATCAGCGTCTGCATCGGCGTCTGCGTCGGCATCAGCGTCCGCATCGGCATCGGCATCAGCATCCGCATCTGCGTCGGCGTCCGCATCCGCGTCAGCGTCGGTATCATCCCGCTCGGCTGCGTTTTCGCTCCGATCAAGAACCGTCAGTTCTTCTTCAATGGGGGTATTCGGGAAGTCGAGCCCCTCGGTGGGGTATCCGGCCGAGGGATCGACGCGCTCGCCGGTGAGGTCCAGAATGACATGCGTATGGGCGCCGCCGGCGCCGGGCTCGCCGCTGCCGGTAGTCGTTTGTGGACCTGCTGCCGTGGCCTCAAGCGTTTGTGTCGGGTCCTGGCCGTCGGCAATTGCCTGCTGGATCGCGGCAATGTCGGTCTGGTCCGTAGCCTGCGGGGTAGCGGCAAGGCTGTGGCTGCCGTCCCAGTGGCTATCGCGGCCGAGATCGAGGTGTTTTCCGTTTGGGAGGGTAAGCGTGACGGCACCGTTTGCGCCGGTTTCAATTTGCTCTCCGGTGAGAATTTTATCGCCTTCTACAAGCAGGCGACGGCTTCCATCTGGTGAAATAGCGAAAACCTGACCGATGATCGCTTTAATTGTCCCGGCTATACCGTTCATCTGGCTCTCCCATTTATCTTGTACCGGCTTTTCCATTGCCGCTGGAGTATGTATTAGATAGGGTCTTTATCTCTGATATTCAGAGTGACAATCAGCTGTATTGATTAATAATACTGATAATTCCTTTTCGGGAATATACCTGTATTTAGTGTGAGTTCACCAATTAACGATACCCTATAACAAATTGAGAATTTATTCTTTGATTTTAATGTCGTTTTAATGCGATGGAACGATAAAAAAACCACCTAATATAGGTGGGTTAATATTAATACTTAGAACGCTAATTATATTTAAGGCAAAGTATTAACATGCCTTAAATAATCAGTTTTCTTGAGCGTTTAAATCAATCTTTCATCGTCATCGCCGATCAGTCCTTCCAGCCCGCTCAGTGCCTGACGCGCCTGAGCACGGTTCAACAGCTTGCTTTGTGCTGCTGGCGGCAGGTCGGTGATGCTAATGATACCTTTGCTCATCAGTACTTCAATCAAGTCTTCCAGTACGCGGACCATATCCAGGTCGCTCTGCTGAAGGCGCTGGAGCGTGGCTGCACGGAGACCTTCAACCTTAAGCCACTCGTTAATTTCTGCCGTGGTCTCCGCGCTTTTTTCGGTCATCCCGCTAAACTCCACGGCTTCAACCCTGACGATCCGTCCTTCACCATCGCGTTCAATAAAATGCATGGCCGTTCTCCTGAAAATGATTATAGGGTGCTGGCATCGCTAAAATAGCGGCCCATAGCGCCGTAGAGGCCAATTTTTTCCAGCACTGCCAGTTCGCCTTCGGTTTCAACCCGCTCGGCGATAAGGGGTAAATTAATCTGCCGCGTTGCCCAGTAAATGGCCTCGATAAAGAGCTTTTTGTCTTCTTCTTTATTGATTTGATGGATATAGCCGCCGTCGACTTTAATCCAGGCAAGCCCCCACTGCGGCAGGTTGCCAATCAGGTGGAAGCGGCCGCCGAAGTGCTGGAGCCCCAGGCCACAGCCCAGTTCTTGCAGTTTTTTCACCAGCAGGTTGACGCGGTCTGGTTCCGGAAGTTCGTTCTCGTCCAGCTCAAGCGTCAGGCGCGACGCCAGATGGCGTGCGGCTTTGAGCGGTTGGAGCAGCGCGTTCAGGCTGTCATCGTCGGCAACGCTTTCACCGCTGATGCTAAGCGCAAAGGCATGGCTGGTGCTTTCCATGGCGCGCAGCGTCTGTTTGAGCATGACGACGTCCATGCGACGGCCGAGCGACAGGCGGCGAACCCAGGGAATAAAGCGGCCTGCTGGGATGATTTCGCCGTCGGCGGTTTTAATGCGAGCCAGTATTTTTCTATGTAAAACAATGTGTTTAGTATTGCATTCGTAAACCGGCTGCGAGTATAGCTCGAAGGCTTCTCTGTCCAGAATGTCCGTCAGACGCTGATGCCAGTGGTGGTGATCTTCGTCGGTCACCTGCTGTGCGTTGGCGTTAGCATCGACGAACGTGCGCATGTCGGCTTCTGCCGCCACCAGGATTTGATCCGCCTGACGCAGCAGATGTTGTGGGGTATCGCCATAGTGGAAAGCGACTTGGGCAAAGTGCGCCACCGGCGTGACGTCGCTCAGGCCGGTTTCGTTCAGTGATTTTAGCTGAGTGCTGAGGGCGCTGGCGAAGCTCTCCATTTCCGTCGGCAGCACCGGCGCGGTGATGATAGCAAACTCACCGCCGCGCACGCGGGCGACGAAGCCTTCTGCGTGGAAGAAGCGCTGCTGGAGGTTGTTAAGAATATCGGCCACCGCTTTAAGCAGGGTGTCGGTGTTGGCGCCGCCAAGACGCTGGTTGAGGCCCATCAGATCCTGGACGCGCAGCAGGATCAGGTTGCCGTCGGCGTGATCTTCATCGCTCAGGCGGGTCTGGAATTTAATGTCAAAGGCGCGGCGGTTGTTCAGGCCAGTGAGGCTGTCGTTATAGGCTTCCTGACGCAGAGACTCGGTCCGTTTAGCCTGTTCGCTGAACAGTGCTTTGAGCTGCGTGACCATCATGTTTGTGGCTTCTACAACCCGGCGCAGTTCCGGCGTTTTTGGCAGCGCGGGCAGGCTCAGGAACTCGCGACGGCTGATGGCGGTGGCCTGTTCAACGATGTAGTTCAGCGGGCGCAGGCGGTTGCGCAGCAGGAACGTGGCGCCCAGAATACACAGCACGCTACAGCCGGTCAGCCACAGGAAGCTGGCGACGAGGCTGCTCCACAGGCGTGAAAGGGCAAACATCGGGTGGCTAACCACCTCCACGCGCGCGGCCTGCGTCCAGCCGCGCATGACGATGGCTTCCCCCTGGCCGGGGTTCAGGTGCACCATCCGGACAAACCAGCCCGGCACGTTAGCGCTGGGCGGAATGTTCTGGCGTTCGATAATTGGGTGGCCGGTTTTGATATCGACGACCTGAATGCGGTAGAAGTAGCCACTGTCAAAAATCGAGTTCACCATCAGCTCCGTCATGACGGGATCGTCGATGTGCGCGGTCAGCGACAGGCCGAGCGCTGTGGCGGCGTCCTGGGCATGGGCGCTCAGCTGGTTATGGTACTGTTCGCGCGAGCTTTCCAGCGTGGCGAAAAAATTCCCGCAGAAGATCGTCAGCGTAAACAGGCAGATGCCAATCAGTAGCTGTTTATAAAGGGACATGACCGCTTCCTATTCATTAATTACAAATCCTTCTGCACGCATCCTGGTGAGAAGATCCTGCCAACGAGAGAGCCTTTTGCTGTCGCCCACGCGCTTGCTGCCGCTGGCCTGTGGGATCCATAAGCCTTCCCCGTTAAAGGAATACACGGGGAGCAGATCGCTGCGGGCGGTAGCGGGTAAGATGGCGGGCTTAAGGTTATCGAGGACCAGCGGAATTGCATCCGGCGTCGAATACCAGGTGACAACCATATGTGCCTGATTTAATTGTAAGGCTTTAACATAGGTAATGCGCAGCTGGCTGGCCGGAACGCCTAATTCACGTAGGGTGAAATACTTCGCCAGCGCGTAATCTTCACAGTCTCCCGCACCTTTACGCAGCGCCTCTACCGGCGTTGCCCAATAATCTTCTTGCCCCCACACCGTCATATCATCGACGAAACGGATCCGCGAATTAAAAAACTGGTTTACGCGGTTCAGCGTGGCCTGAATATTGCCCTGCGTCGGTTGTTTTAGCAACGCCTCCCAGGCGTCAATATTACGCTGTGCGGCAGGCGTCGCCGGGCCATACAGGCGCTGAGTTCGCTGATTGATGGTATTGAAATCCCAGCCTGCGCCCAGCTCCGGAGGCACAAACAGCAGCAGCGCCAGAAACAATGAGAACCATCGTTTCCAGACAAACGGATGCGCGCGATCCCGCAGGCGCTTCATTCAGCGAACGCTCATCATCAGGAGTTTATGCCGTATAGCCATGTTGATGACGCCAGTGTTTTCGGTAAGCGACATAGCCAGACAGGTAATGTTCTACGTCGTCGATGCGTACCCGGAAGCTGTGATGTCGAATGAAAAAGCTGCCCACGATGCGGGCCGGGTTCTTGAAGAACATGGCCAGTTCTGGCCAGAAAAAGCCGTTGGCCAGGTAGCGCGCCCGTGTTTCCAGCGCGAGGTTGAACTGGTCGAGATCAAAACCGTCGAGCAGATGACGATGTTCTGACTCCGCCAGCCGGGCCAGCATACGGGACGCGGCCATCATCAGCTCAAGCAGCGTGGGGTAGGTGGTGACCCGATGCATGACGAAGTCGAGATGATCGCGCACGTTGTCCAGACCAAACTGATAGTAGCGCTCAAGCGGACGGTACAGCGTGAGCTCGTTTACACAGTAGCTTAGCCAGTGGTCGTGAGCCTGCCAGTGTTTCTGCGCGATAAAGTGATCCATGGCGCGTTCCACCATCGCCAGCCAGCGCGGCGCTTTTGTGAGCCCGTACAGACGCATCAGCGCAAAGGCGGCTTCGCCGTCATAGTAGATGATGCGGTGCTCCGCCTTCAGCGACAGGTCCGACGCGTGCAGGACGTGGTTAAAGCCGCCGGTTTCTGGTTTCTGCATAAAGCCGATGCCGTTGGCCAGCCGCTGCATTTGTGCGAGGTAGCGCTCGTCGCCGGTCAGTTCGGTATATTTCGCCATCGCGAGGATGCAAACCGCATTGCCGCCGAGTTTAATTTCACCGCCGGTGTCGATCAGGAAATCGGCGTCGCTGCCGTCCGGTAGCGTGCGGGTGGCAATCAGCTCGGTGGAGAGATCGTTCAGCGCGCGTTCAATGGCGGCAAACTGCGCGGGGGCCTGGGTAACTTCCCAGCCTTCCAGCAGTGCATAGGTTGAACTGGCATGGCGCAGGGCATTGTAGGTTGGAATCGCGCGATCGAAGCAGGGGAACCAGCCGTAATCGTAGCGCCCAGAGGGGGTGACCTGACGCGCCAGGTAGTCCGTTGCGGAGCCGATCATCGGATCGAGCGCCTCTTCCTGCCAGTGTGACAGTTGGCGATAGCCGGCGTTGCGCCCCGTTGACTCGATGGGGTAGACCCGCTCGTCGTCGCAGAACAGGCTGCGGGTCGTAAAACGCCAGATTAGCTGCTCGGGCTTTTCCGGCCAGCGTAAGACAGTGGCAAAGCGCCAGCGAGAATAGTGGGCCAGATTGGCGGCATTGGGCGTTGCAACGCCTTCTGCACCGTGGTACAGCAGCGCGTTGGCGTTAATTTCCTGCTCGAGAATCGGGCGCTGGAAGTCGGGCGTCAGGCTCAGGCCAAAGCGGAAATAATTCCGTTTGGTTTTGCCGAGCTTCTCTTGCAGCGCATCCCAGCGCAGCGTCTGAATTTTGTCGACCAGATCGGCACGTAGCCAGATAGGCTGATGCGGCTGTTGTTGCGCCCAGCGCTGTAGGTCATCCTCGGCGCGCTGCCAGGCCTCTTCCAGAGACTCGGCGCTGGCATAGGCGGTATAGCAGCGGCTCTGGCCATTCGAGGCGCTGAGAAACAGAATATAGCCCGGAAAAGGGGACGGCTGCGCGGCTGCGTTAAGCGCTTCCAGCTTAGGGCGCACATGCGCAAGTAGATGGCTCAGCGACATTTAAGCTCCTTGTCATATTGTGACGCCCTGTCTGAGATGAATCGCATTAAAATACCATTACGTATTGCGATTTATGTATTCTACATTTTTACTATATTGCTCTGAGAATAGAAAGTTACCTTACCGGGAACCGTTAATTTGGGCATAACGTATTGAATCATTACGCGTATCTTCTGCCCGTATCGCTGCGTCAGAATAAAATGTATCTGGAGTAAAAAATTAAAAATGGGTCAGACAAATGAAAAAGGAATTTTAGCGGCGAGCTGTTGGACGCGTGAATCCTTTATGGATGCCGCACCGGGGCGCTGGCTGAACCCACCGCCCGATGGTTGGCAAGCTTCGGGGGTTTCCATTTTTGCGCCCGCCATGCAGCCCGGTAATATGGTTTGCGTGCGGCCGGAGAATGAAACCGGTGGCATCCTGGCAGAACGACTCGAGACGTTGCCGTATCTCCCGACGGCCCTTATCGTCGATGATCCACAATGGCCTGTCGATGGAACTACGCCGGTTTATCTGGTTGAAGACCGAAACGAGACGCTGATGCGTTTAGGACGATACGCGCGTGACAGAATGCAGGGTAACGTCGTCGGCGTGACGGGCAGCGCAGGAAAAACAACCTGCGTCGCGATGCTGACAGCCGCACTGGCCGAGTGGGGACCGGCGCTTGGCAGCCAGCAAAATGCGAACCTGCCGCGCGGTATTGCGTGGAATATAGCGTCAATGCCGTGGAATACGCCGCAGGTGGTCGTTGAGATGGCGATTGGTCGTATGGATCTCAGCGCGCGGATGGTGCGCCCGACCGTGGCGGTGGTGACCAATATTCAGGCCGTCCACCTTCGCGATAACCAGTCGCTGCACGATATCGCGCGCACGAAGGCGATGATTTTTCTCGGTATGAAGCCCGGTGATATTGCGGTACTCAATCGCGATATGCAGGAATGGGACTGTATTTATGCGGCGGCGGTGAAGCAGGGGCTGCGCATCGTGACGTACGGCCAACGGGAAGGCTGTGATTGCCGTCTGCTGACGCACGATCCGGCAACTAACGGGGTCACGGCGCAGATATTTGGCCAGCCGTTTAGCTATGCCCTCCAGGCGGAGGGCCTGCATATGGCTCTCAACAGCGTCGCCGCGCTCGCCGTTGTTTCTGCGCTTGGCTATGACCCCAACGCTGCGCTAACAAGGTTGACGCGTTTTCAGGCGCTACCGGGGCGCGGAGAGGTGAATCACCTGACCGTGGCCGCCCACCCGATCACGGTGATTGATGATGCCTATAACGCCAATCCGGGTTCGATGATGATGGCGGTATCACAGCTCAGTGACTCTGTTCTGCCGGGGCGAAAAGTGCTGGTTCTGGGCGAAATGGCTGAGCTGGGTGATGGATACGATCAATATTATCGTGCGCTGGTGGCACATATTGCCCGCAGCAAGATTGATACCATTTATCTGATCGGTCAAACGTATCAGGACTATGCCGGCGCCATTTCCGGTGCCCAGCGTTGCATCCTGCTTGAGGGCGTTGATACGTTCAGAACCTCGTATCTGCGTGATATCCAGGACGGTGATACCGTTTTATTTAAAGGGTCGCATTCGGCAAATATCTGGAAATTAGTGAACTGGCTGAAGCTACTGGCTTCCCGTTAGCGCCTTCGCCACCGGCGGTGATTCGCCCCTCCTCCGTACGGAAAGAGGGGCGCGTTATTACAGCGGCTGTAGCACGCCGGATGCATTGACCATTTGGTGTTCTTCATGAAGATATTGTTTGTCTAAAATCTTCACGAACGGCAGATAAATGGCGGTCGCGATAATCAAATTCACCGCTTGTAAGATGACCCCGGAAAATCCGGTGGTCAGAAAGCCAGAGACAAAAATCGGCGTCGTCCACGGAATGGAAATACCGGAGGTCGGCGGTACCCATCCGAGGGCAATCACCGCGTAAGTGATCGTGCACAGAACGATCGGCGTAATCAGAAACGGAATCAGCATCAGCGGATTGAGAACGATCGGCAGGCCAAAAATAATCGGCTCATTGATGTTAAAGATGGCCGCAGGTGCCGCCAGCTTTGAGAGCTGTTTTAACCGCGTGCTTTTGGCCACCATAAAGATGCTGATCAGCAGCGCGCCGGTAAAGCCGGTGCCACCGGCGATTAAATACACGTCTCTGAACTGCTGAGTGATGATATTCGTTGCTGCCAGCCCTTCCTGCGTTTGCGCCAGATTTTGCGCGCTGAGCGTCTGCCAGATTGGCCCCATGACGGAGGTCACGATAGAGTCGCCATGGATGCCGAAGAACCAGAACAGGCTGATCATCGTTTCGGCAACCAGCTGTGAGAAGATCGAGTTGCCTAAATACAGCAGCGGTTCTTGCAGCATGACGCTGATGAATTTACCCGGCGTGCCAAAATGGGTGGCTGCAAACAGCGTTTTGACGATGATCCAGAACAACAGCACCACTAAAATGGGTACCAGTGATTTAAACGATTTCGCAATTTCGCTCGGTACGCTCTCCGGCATTTTGATGGTAAAGGCGTGGTTTTCCAGAAACTGAACCATCTTGATGGTGATGACGGTGACGATAATGCCTAAAAACATCGATTCCGAGCTGAAATCAAGCAGCGCGTAGGCATCGGCAACCAGGCCACCCGATTCCGTCGTCACGCTGCCCGGCAGCATCAGGAAGAAAATCGCCACGGGTAAAATCGCGGTACTCTGGCTGAGGTTGAGCTTGTCGACTAGTTCCTTAGAGAAGGTGATTATCACCAGCAGCGTCATCAAACCATAGCTGGCGTTGATGCCGTAGTTGAGTTTATCCAGCGTGCCTTTACCCAGCAGCGAGGTCATCAACTCGTTGTAGCCCGCAATGGGAAAATTGGTGAGCAGCAGGAAAAAAGAACCGACAATCAAAAACGGGATCAGGGCAATAAAGGCGTTCTTAAGCGCCGTCAGGTAGATGTTTGCCGAAATTCTCTCGGCCAGTGGCAACATCTTTTGTTCGAGTAGAGAGGTTATGCTCATCGCCGATTACCCTTCAAGGTTTTTGGTCACGTAATAATGAACGTGCGGGAATTGTTTTAGGTAGATAGCAGGAACCTGAGTCCGTTGAGCATCGCCGTTGACGATAGTCTGATAAATGTCTTTTTTCGCTTCGTGGTTGATGATGACAATCACCTTTCCGGCCTTAATAATTTTGTTCAGCCCTACGGTAATGCCTTCGGTGAGCGTGACCTCTGCCGAGAAATATTTCTGGCTGGCGACGCGAATTGTGACGTCGTCGAGTTGCGTTTGCAGATAATCCGCAGCAAAGGACACGCCCGGTTCGTTTAAGCCGATATGCCCGTTCATGCCCACGCCCAGAATCACATAGTCAAACTCCTGGCCCTCAAGCGCCGCCTGGTAGTGGGCAATATTTTGCGCTGTTGCAGCAAAGGGATCGAAATGCACTAACCGAACCGGATGCGCGCACTTGTGCACAAAGTCCTGATTAATCATGCTTAAGCAGCTGCCGTCAGATTCGTTGGGCACGTTCACCCACTCGTCGAGCGCAAAAAAGGTCAGGCGTTCGGCGATAGGCGTTGCCGCCAGCGCATCGTAAACCCAGCGCGGCGTGCTGCCGGAGGGGATCAGCACGCGGGAGTGCGGCTTGAGCGCGGCGAGTTCGCTGACAATCTGAGCGGCCAGCGCGGATTGGCTATCAAAAGCTGTAGAATTCATTTGTATCATCCCGCCGTTAAAGTGTCGCAATCGTGTTGGCAAACAGCGGCAGGTACTTTTTGTTGGCCCGCAGCATATCTTTGACCAGCGCAACGCCCGCGTTATCGCTGGAGCATAATGGGTTGAAAATAAACCCGGCGATAAGCGCCTGATAATCGCCGGTGGCGGCGGCTTTGACGATTTGCGCTTCGTAGTCTTTCATCATGGCGACGATGCCTTTGGCCGGAGACGGGATCTCGCCGGTGCAAATTGGCATGGGCCCATTGCGGGTCAGCACACAGTTCACTTCCACCACCGCGTCGGTCGGTAAATTGGTGATAGCGCCGTCGTTGCGCACGTTAACGGTCTGAATACTTTTATCGTCCAGGTAGATGGCGCGAATGACGTTCAGCGCTGCGGTGGAATAGAGTGCGCCGCCACGGGCTTCCAGCTCTTTCGGTTTTTCCTCAAGGGAAACATCGCTGTACTTTTTGAACAGCGCCGCTTCGATATTTTTGACGACTTCCCCGCGCGACAGCTCGGCAGCAGCCTGCTCGGCCAGCATTTCAGTGGTTTTGAGGTAGTATTTTAAATACGACGATGGGATCAGGTGGGTTGCAGCCAGCAGCTCTTTATTAAACTGTTCGTTGCTGACGTTTTTAAAACTCAGGGTGTCGACATCCGCCGCGTTGATTAACGCAATAACTTCACGCGTGCGGTCTTCGCCTTTGTGCAGAATTTTGGTAATAAAGTTCATATGGTTGGCGCCCTGAAACTCGACGTATAAATCGTCAATGCTGGCGTTCAGCAGCGCGGCAACCTGATGGGTCATGTTGATAGGGCCATTGCACAGGCCAATAACCCGACGGTTGCGGCTGTATTTGAGCACCGCTTCAGTGACCATTGAGGCCGGGTTGGTGAAGTTAATCAGCCAGGCGTTTGGGCAGATGTCGTGCATTTCATTGGCAATATCAATGATGACCGGAATGGTGCGCAAGGCTTTGAACATTCCGCAAGCGCCGTTGGTTTCCTGGCCGATAAAACCGTATGATTTTGGCAGCTTTTCATCGACGATTCTGGCGTCGATACCGCCAACGCGCAGCTGCGTGACCACGAAATCCGCATCCTGCAGGGCCGTTTTCCGCTCCAGGGTTTGGGTCACGTCGATGGCTAAGCCCGCTTTGGCCAGCATGCGTTGGGTCAGTTGGAAAATGATGTTCATTTTTTCTTTGCCCATCTCTACGTCAACGAACGCAATATGGGAGACGGGGAGCTGAGCGTGGTTTTTAATCACGCCTTCAATCAGTTCTGGCGTGTAGCTGCTTCCTGCGCCAATGACGACGAGTTTAACGGTTTTCATTAATCTTCTACCTTTGAATTAAATTTTAATGATACTTTTCTGACGTTCGATAAATGGAAAAGCATGATATCTATGATGGCTATTTGTATCGGGTAGCTAATATTTTCAAATGCCGTATCTTTAATAATGGCATTTTTATAGAGCAATACGGCATCGGCGTTCAGTGCCAGCGTTGAATTGGAACGACTGGTGATTGCCGCCACTTTTATGCCGTTTTTCCGGGCGTTCAGTATGATTTCTTCCAGCATTTCAGATTCACCACTGTTGGAGACAATCAATACGCAATCATTTTTAGTCAGAAAACGGCTGCGCACATTACAGTTGGTGTAGTCCGTTTCATTAAGAATATTAAAACCCAGCACCATCAGGTTATAGCTGACATATTTAGCTACGCTATCAGAGGTGCCATATCCCCAGGTAATAATTGTGTTGCAGTCGGACAGAAAATCACAAAATGCTTTTACTTTACTTTCAGATACTTTGGTTAAGGCGTCCTGCATCTCCTGCATGTATTCACTGATAAAAGCATTGTGTTGTTGCGAGTGGTTCGCCCTTGAGAACACATGTCGAATGTCGACCTTAAACTCTTGATAATTATTAAACCCCAGCTTTTTTACCAGTTTAGAAATGGAGGGCGCGGTGGTGTATACGCGTTCGGCCAGTTCGTGAATCTTCATCTTATAAACGTCAGCAGGGTTTTCCTGGCAGAATTTATAGATACGTAACTCATTGCTGGTTAAATCTTTTCGCATGGAGTGCACCTTTTAATATACCGTGCGGGCACGGCATTGGCTCTCGGAGGGGATCTTAACAAGGTGGTATTGGAAATAGGTTTTATGATTTAGAAATTAATTTCCGTGATCTAAGTTATAAATTTCCTTGCCGCTGGCTTTCTCCTTTGTGGATTTGTGCCAGGGCCGTGTAGCAATGACAGCCACGGGGCAGGAGAGGGGGCGAGTGTTCAGCAGAGAGAACGTCTGACGGGTGAATGTATTCGATGATTATCGGGTAGCCATTGGATGGTTTTGAGTCATTTTACCTATGGCAGGGGAGCCATCAATCTTATGATTCATAAAATAGGCGTAGAGGTCGTCTTTTTTGATGGGCTTGGCCGGTGATTTTACGTAATTTATCATATATTCTAAGGCGGATAATGCTCGCGAATACGTTAACTATGACATTAATTTACACACGACTTGCAGAACTCTAACTCATCACGACTATAATGCACCGGCGCGAAGGGACGGGCGATTTATTCAGAATTTAATAATGCCATCATCATCACTGTTCAGATGATGACGTTATTTTTAATTTAACCCATGATGCTTATATTTAAAGGACTAAATTAGATGATCAAAATATCCTTCTGGAAGGGTGTTCTGGCTTGGGTGAAGCTATCCTCACTGATGTTCTTTGCCTTCAGTGTTGTGTTGTTGTTGCCACACTTGGGTTTTGAAGACTTCAACATTTCCAAGCGTTTCCTGTCAATGAAGCTGTTTGTTATGGTCGCTATCGCCGCCTACCTGATCTACGTTTTTTCTTACGGAAAATTTCGACTGAAGCGGCGTGGATTCCTCCTTGCGGGTCTCGGCCATATTCTCTCCTGTCTGCTATTTGGGTTTATGTTCTATCCGATCGTCGGTTTTGCGATGGCCGTGTTCTACGCGATTGCGGCATATAAATTAGCGCAGACCAGGATAGGCTGTCAGTGCCATCATATGGCATAACCGGTTCACCGTCGTTTTTATCCTCTCAGTAAACGCGACGGTGCGACGTCTTGACCATGGAGGGTTGATGATGACCAGAATCGCGTTTGTTTTCATTTATTCGCTGTTGTTTACCGCTCTTATTATCGCTTTCTCAGAGGTTTACCTCTTTAAGGCACAGCATCTCGATATTTTCAGAGACAACATCAGAGAACTTAGCCAGGTCTTGGATCTGTAATCGCTACGTAAGCTGTGTGTAAATTCCAGACAAAGAAAAGCCGCGGGCTGACGTTTGTTTGATGCATAAGATACGATTCCGGCAGTGCCTTCCTTCTGGGGCTGTATGTAAACTAACCACACGTTCATGTGTGGATACGTCAGTTTTAATTATTGTTCTATAGTAATAATCTTAGCCCTGGTATTAATAATCCTATTTGAAATCGCGTTTCTTATTTTTTATAAAGAATGACGCTATATTTTGAGAGTTTTTTTTCCATTTTTATAGGGCGGATAAGATTATTGTCCTATATGTGGTAGAGCCGTTTATTGTTATGTTTATGTGCAGGGATTTCCGCCTTGACAACTTTTTATGTTGATGAAAATATAAAGTTTTCAGGGGGAGGTGGCCGCGGTTCTGCCCTACTATAGCATCGGCAAAATGAGTGATATTAAGCCGGTAGTATCCTATGGTTAGAAAAAATGATGAATACAGGCATCAATGAATATGCTGTCGTTGCCGTCGAGGGTTAATGGCTTAAGCATATATTGTAGATGCATGCATTATATAATGACAAATACGCTGTTTGTACACTGATAACGTTGCTGGTCAGGCATAGTGCTACACCTGAATTTAAGCCTCTGGGCGCGTGAGTGGCAGGATGCCAATAGGCAACACGTTAAAATAAATGGAGATTATGATGCGAGTACATTCCAGCACGCATGTTGGCGACCGCCATTGCCTTATCACCGTCAATCCTTTTTTGCTAATAGCATCGCTTACCCCTCTTATATCAAAAAACAAGTTATGCGCCGTCAATAAGTCCTCAGCACTTTTTGACTGAAAAATTAATTAATTTGGAAATATTTGGAAGGTGCAATATGCGCATGTTATTTAGTAAAAAAATTCTCGCGATGGTGATATCTACGATCCTTTTCCCTGCGACTGCGTTAGCAAACCCCATTTTGGATGGTGATACCATGACATGGGACGGTACAAGTCTGCCTGACCGTAACGATTCCATTCTTCAACAGGGTGGCTTAAGCGGTGTGCATAATCTGGTGGTAAAGAATTACAATATTATCGACTTTCAGTTAGGTAACACGTTTAAGGGGATGAATATCCCTAGCATTATTAGTCTGGGGGTAGGCAATAGCACGGAAAGCAATCCCAATTATGGCGATCTGAGTCTTACAGTATTAGATTCCGTCATTAAAGGCCGAATAGATTATAAATGGCTCTGGGGCGGTCTCTACCTGCGCAGCGACACCGATGGGTCGACCATCGTCACCACAAGCAATTCGAATATCGATCTCACGGTGAGTCAAAGCCTCGGCGGTTGGCTTCAGGGGGCGGCGATTTATACCGAACATAAAGGTGAAGAGGGGCATTCAGAGGTTGTTCTGAGTGAAGGGTCTGATATTACCTTGACGCTGGAGGCACCGGGTGTCGCTGCAGACTATAACCCGGCGGTATTGGCTTATGCGAACCAGGGCACTACGGCGGTCACCGCTGAGAAAAACACGTTAATCACGACGCAGGGTCTCGGTGCGACCGGGATTAAAACCTACTCTCGCGATGGCAGCACCATCGTACATGCTGGCACGATCAACAGCCTGGGAGATGCGGGCAACGGGATTTCTGCGCATGCGGCAGAAGATAGCAAGGGCGTCATTTCTATCGCTAATCTGGCCGACGGCGTCATCAATATGGCAGGCAATAGTTCCTCGGGGATAAGAGTTTTTAGCGCGGGAACGGGCGATATCAGCGTCTACAATGCCGGGAAGATTAAGCTCGAGCAAGGCTATACGGGCGATTACGATAATACTGAGTCCAGCGCTATCCTCATGCAAACCTATGCAGACCAGATAGCCGCTGAAAATATCACCATGACGGCGGTGAATGATGGCGAGATCGTTGTTAAGGGCGTTACCTCACATGGCATCCATGCTGAAAGTAATATGGATTCCGGGACGATGGATATCCGCAATAACGGACTGCTGACCGTTGATGGCAGCGATTCCTTTGGGATTAAGGCGATGATTGCCGAGCGTCCCAACGTGTCTGGCACTGCGGAAATGCTGATCGTCAACTCGGGAACGCTGTCGCTGGGCGCGGGAGCGGCAAATTCCACGGGTATCCTTGCCCGTAACTCAGAAATGCTGGGTGATGCGACGGTATGGAACCAGGGTGAGCTGACCATCGCGGGCAGCAACGCCGGCGCAATTTCTATGTTTGGCGGCAATAATGCCACCGTGCTCAACCAGGGGCTGATCGCGACCGCTGACGGTAGCGCGATACTGGCGGAAAGTAACCACGGCGAAACGCTGGTGGTCAACCAGGGCGATATCCTCGCGGCGTCGCTCACCGGCAGCACGCCGGTATATGGCATTAATGCCATCAGTAACTATGGCACGGCGGGCGTCTACTATGAGACCGGCACGCTGAAGGTCAGCGGTGAAAACAGCACGGCCATTGCCGTCAGCGGGTCGAACGGTCAGTCCGTTCAGCTTGCATCCGGTACGCATGTGGATGCGGCCGCCGGGTTAGGCGGGGTGGCGATGACGGGCAGCGGCGAAGGGGTGATTGCCATTGCCTCCGGGGCCACGGTTTCCGGCGGGGCAAAACAGGGTTACGGCGTGAAGTTTGCCGATACCACCTCCACGTATGCACTCGGCTCTGGCGCGCAGTATACGCTGGAAAACGCTGGCAGCATTGGCGCGCTGAGTGATTTGGCTATCGCTATTGACGACACCAACGGGCGTCAGGTGACGCTGAACAACTACGGCGATATCACCGGCTATCTGAACGCCGTCAACAGCAATACCACGCTGAACAACTACCACACCCTGAACCTGCGCAGTTTTTCCGATACCAACGGCGATGGCGAACGGGATACCAAACAGGTTGCCCTGCTGCAGTTCGGTGAGGGGGATAATCAGGTCAATAACGCGGCGGGAGCGCTGATTCAGCTGGCTGCCGTGCAGAATGCCGGTGCGGTCGATACCACCGGGATGTACAGCGCGCAGGGCACAAAATCCATCGCCACGGCGGGGATTAATCAGGCGCAGCTGCTGAACGTGGACACCTTCCACAATGCGGGCACGCTGAACCTGGCGGTGAATCAGCTGGCGGGTGACCTGCTGGCGATCACGGCGAACAGCGAACTGAGCGGCCAGTCGGCCCACGCCGGGGGGACGGTGACATCCGGGGGCGGCAGCTTCATCTCTGACGGCGGCTTCCTGCTGGTCGATACGGTGCTCAACGAAGGCGGTAGCGCCTCGCAAAGTGACGTACTGGTGGTCGACAATGCGCAGACCGGCAGCGCGGCGACGCGGATTCGGGTGAACCAGGTGGGCGGTAAAGGGGCCGTGACCAGCGAAGACGGGATCCTGGTGGTGGACGTGCTTGGGGCGTCTGAGCAGAACGCCTTTACGCTGGCGGGCGGGCCGCTGAAAGCGGGGGCCTATGAATACACGCTGGAGCAGGGCTCACTGCTGGATCCGAACAACCAGAGTTTCTATCTGCGTACCAGCCAGCAGCAGCTCAACCCGGATATCGGCAGCTACCTTGCCAACCAGGCGATGGCGACGGGGCTGTTTATGCACTCGCTGCATGACCGTCTGGGCGAGCCGCAGTACCTGGAACGCTTTAAAGGCGACGAGCGCGCTGAGCCGGGGATGTGGATCCGTGCGGTGGCGAGCAATACCAAATCGGATGCGGCCGGACGGTCGCTGAGCGTCGACAGTAATAACCGGGTGGTTCACCTGGGCGGCGATCTGACCCAGTGGGACACTGAGCATGGCGATCGTTATCACTTTGGTCTGATGGGCGCATGGGGCCGCGCGGACAGCGTCAGCCGTAGTAAAAGCACGGGGTCTTCGGCGCGCAGTAAAGTTGAAGGCTACGGCGCCGGGGCGTATCTCACCTGGTACGACAACGCGGAGCAGGCGGAAGGCTGGTACAGCGATCTGTGGAGCATGTACAGCTGGTTTAATAACAGCGCGGAAAATACGAAAGATTATCGCAGCCGCGCCTGGACCACGTCGCTGGAAACGGGCTATGCGAGTACGGTGAAGCCGTTTGAGAAATGGCGCTGGATGGTGGAACCGCAGGGGCAGATCAGCTACACGCACTACAGCGCATCGACCATTAATGACCGCAACGGCCTGCTGGTGAACAACGATGACGCCAGCGGCGTGGCGACGCGGCTGGGCATTCGTACCTACCTTCAGCCGACGGACGGCAACGAGAAGGCGCAGTTCCAGCCGTTCCTGACGGTGAACTGGTTATGGTCAGACGCGAACAACAGCATGAGCTTCAACAATACGACCTATTCAAGCGATATCCCGAAAAACCGCTTTGAAGCCAAACTGGGTCTGCAGGCGGAAGTGCGTCAGAACACCCACATTTATGGTCAGATTTCCGGGCAGGTGGGCGAGAATAACTACACGCACAAAGCGGCTCAGCTTGGGCTGCGCTACGAGTTCTGAGTGTGTTAAGGCGAAAAATCGGCGCGTTGCGCCGATTTTTTTTGCCCATTCCGCCATTGAGGGCGCTGAAAACAAACGGTGAAGGCGATCTTTGCCAACCACAGGCAGCCATAAGCGCGATGCTGACTTAGATGAAGTTCAACAATACAAAGCCGTAGGATGGCAAAAGGCGAGGCGTATAGCGCCTTTTGTGGCAGAAAATACAGCAAATTAGCGCTTTGATAGCCATCAACCCCTCTGCACGACTAAACGTCTTTCCATCCACATGGCTAAATAGCAGGTCATATTCCAATTCGCGCTAACGGGCAGATAAAGGTTCTTTATCATCCATTTTTTGCAGTCCTACACTCTGGCTATTCCCTCTATATCAGGATGAAAGTGTATGACCGTTTACCATTCCGTCACCGAGCTGATCGGCCAGACGCCGGTACTGCAGCTGCATAAGTTGGATACCGGCCCGTGTGACCTGTTTCTGAAGCTGGAAAATCAGAACCCCGGCGGCTCCATCAAAGATCGGGTGGCGCTGTCGATGATCGACGAGGCGCAAAAGCAGGGGCTGCTGCTGCCGGGCGGTACCATTGTCGAAGCCACCGCGGGCAACACCGGGCTTGGGCTGGCTTTGATCGCCGCCCAGCGCGGGTACAAGCTTATCCTTGTTGTGCCGGACAAAATGAGCCGGGAGAAGATTTTCCACCTCCGTGCCCTTGGCGCTCAGGTGGTGCTGACCCGTTCGGACGTTGGCAAAGGCCACCCAGCCTACTATCAGGACTACGCCCAGCGGCTGGCGAAAGCGCTCCCCGGCGCGTTTTACATTGATCAGTTCAATAACGCCGCCAATCCGTTGGCGCACTCGGCGACCACCGCGCCGGAGCTGTATCAGCAGCTCGACGGACAGATTGATGCCATCGTGGTCGGCGTGGGCTCGGGGGGGACGCTTGGCGGACTGCAGGCATGGTTTGCCGAACACTCACCGCAAACCGAGTTTATCCTTGCCGATCCGGTCGGATCGATCCTCGCCGATCGGGTTGAGAGCGGTCGCTATCAGGAAGCTGGATCGTGGCTGGTTGAAGGCATTGGTGAAGACTTCATTCCCCCGCTGGCGCACATCGACAGCGTGCATCAGGCATTACGTATCAGCGATCGGGAGGCCTTCACGACCGCACGCGAGCTTCTGTTGGTGGAAGGCATTCTGGCGGGCTCTTCAAGCGGCACCTTGCTGGCGGCAGCGCTGCGCTACTGTCGTGCACAGACTACGCCTAAGCGGGTGGTGACTTTTGCCTGTGATAGCGGCAACAAGTACCTGTCGAAAATGTTCAACGATGACTGGATGCGCCAGCAGGGTCTGCTCACCCGCGAAAATCGCGGCGATCTGAGCGATTTTATCGCGCTGCGTCATGATGACGGCGCTACCGTCACCGCCGCGCCGGATGACACTCTGGCCACCGTGCTGGCGCGGATGCGCCTTTACGACATCTCGCAGCTACCGGTACTGGAAGCGGGGCGGGTCGTGGGCATCGTTGATGAGTGGGATCTGCTGAGCCACGTGCAGGGCGACAGCCAGCGCTTTGGCCTGCCGGTTCGTGAGGCGATGACTCATGAGGTGGAAACCCTCGATATCACGGCCCCCGAAAGCGCGCTAAAACCGATTTTTGATCGCGGCCAGGTCGCGGTGGTCGTGGATAACGAGCGTTTTCTTGGCCTCATTACCCGCAGCGATCTTCTCACAAGCTGGCGCAATCGCCTTGCGCAGTAAGGAATAAATGATGAAAACCTTCGATACGCTGAGCGTACACAGCGGCACCTTCACCGATAGCCACGGCGCGGTGATGCCACCGATTTACGCGACCTCGACCTATGCCCAACCTGCGCCGGGACAGCACAACGGCTATGAGTATTCGCGTAGCGGTAACCCCACGCGCAGCGCGTTAGAGACCGCGATTGCCGAACTGGAAGGCGGCAGCCGCGGCTATGCTTTCGCTTCCGGGCTGGCGGCTATCTCTACGGTGCTGGAACTGCTGGATAAAGACAGCCATATTGTCGCCGTAGACGATGTCTATGGTGGGACGTACCGGTTGATTGAAAACGTGCGTCGCCGTAGCACCGGGCTGCAGGTGAGCTGGGTCAAGCCTGGCGCGCTGTCGGAACTTGAAGCCGCTATTCGCCCGGAAACCCGCATGATTTGGGTCGAAACGCCGACCAATCCATTGCTGAAGCTTGCCGATCTGGAGGCGATCGCCAGGATCGCCCGCCGCCACAATCTGATCAGCGTGGCGGATAACACCTTCGCCTCGCCGGTTATCCAGCGCCCGCTGGCATTCGGCTTTGATATTGTGGTGCACTCCGCCACCAAGTACCTGAACGGCCACTCCGATGTGGTCGCCGGTCTTGCGGTGGTGGGCGATAATCCGGCGCTGGCCGAGCAGCTCGGCTATTTGCAAAACGCCGTTGGCGGCGTGCTCGATCCGTTCAGCAGCTTCCTGACCCTGCGCGGGATCCGTACGCTGTCGCTGCGTATGGAACGTCACAGCAGCAACGCGCTGGCGCTTGCCCAGTGGCTTGAGCAGCAGCCACAGGTGGAAAAGGTCTGGTTTCCGTGGCTGGAATCTCATCCCGACTATTCGCTTGCTCGCCGTCAGATGGCGCAGCCGGGTGGGATGATCTCCATCGTGGTCAAAGGGGATGCCGAACGGGCAGCGGCGGTGATCAAAAAGCTGCGGCTCTTTACCCTCGCCGAAAGCCTTGGTGGTGTGGAAAGTCTGGTAAGCCAGCCGTTCAGTATGACCCATGCTTCTATTCCGCTGGCACAGCGGCTGGCCAACGGCATTACGCCGCAGCTGATTCGCCTCTCGGTGGGCATTGAAGGCGTGGAAGATTTGCGCGCCGATTTGCGCCAGGCGCTGGCAAAATAACGAGATTAATCGCCGTCAGTCTGACTTAAGTCTATACATCATATCGAAAATCTAAGCGACTGAAATAACGTCACTTATAATATGACATAGCGGCTGACGGCGCACCGGAACGAGTGCTACTCTGCCATCCATTCCGACGGTCAGGATGCCGAGCACACGCCCCATGAGTAAACCCATCAAGCGGCTGGAAATCATCAAGAATGCCATTGAACTGGAAGATGATGAGATCATTGCCAGTCAGATTTCACACCTGAAATACGACATTGACGATCCCGCCATTGACGCCATTATCCAGGCGCTGGAGACCCGGCGCTACGGCGAGGCGATGAACGCTATCGTCAGCTGGTTGCAAAGTCAGCGGACGATGACCCACTGGCAAGATCCGCGCATTGCGGCCAGCAAGCTGGAGCTAAAAGCGCTGGAAACGCAGCTGCAGGCGCTGATTGATGCCAGAAACGCGCGCCTGAGCAGGCTTGATGAGTTTAACGATCTCTATATGCAGCATCTGGGACATCTGATGGCCGAGGTGTTGAGGCTGCGCAAGCTCCTGGCCGAAGCCTCACTGCGCAGGCAGGCCGAAATGAACCTGCACGACGATGCCAGTGAACGCCGTGCGCGTGATGAAGCGCGCGAACAGTATGAAACCTGGCGCGATCAGCAGCAAAAAGCAGAGAAACGCCGCGAGCGTCAGGAAAATATGGCGCAGGAGGATCGTCAGGAACTCAAACGGCTGTGGCGTCAGGCAAGTAAACTTTGCCACCCCGATTTGGTGGACGATGCGTTAAAGGCAGAAGCGAACGAGATGATGGCCCAGCTCAATCAGGCTAGGCAACGCGGTGACCTCACGGCTATCCGTAATCTACTTGCCCAGCTGATGCGCCAGCACGAACCGATGATGGCGAGCGAGAGGCTCAACGATCTGACGCTGCTGCTGCGCAAAATCAGCGCCACCCAGCAGCAAATTGCCAGCCTGCAGGCCGAAATGCTCGCGCTTGAGAAGGAGAAATCCTGGCTGCTGGTATCCACGCTTGCCGATCCGCAGGCCTATTTCCGCCAGCAGGAGAAAGCGCTGTCTAACACCATCGCCACGCTGCGCAAGCGAATCATTGAGTCAGGGCTGGATGAGGTGGCTTAGCAGCCGCATGATGATGATCAACAAATCATGGCCGTGAGCGGCGTCGCTTGTGGGATATTTCGGTAAGATAAAAATAAGAGCGGATCTACGCAGAATGAAAATATCGGAGTTTTAATATGTTCCCGAGCAAGCAAGTGATTGTGGTTTATCCAGAAGATTACGAAGAGCTGGCGATTGCACTGCAGCATGAAATATCGAAGGTAGAGGGGTTTGATAGCGCAGCCTGGACCATTGAAATTTACAAACAAAATATGCCAACCCTTTCCGGACGTAGCTATGTGATATTCATTGGTGATGCGGAAGAAAATAAATTCTCAAAGATGTACCTGCCACAGATTTCCAATATTGTGAATATCAACGGTGTCTGTTTTGGGCATGATGGGAGTAAAGCCGTCGTATTCGGAATGGGTAATCTGGCACAGAAACAAGATTTTGAAGCCTATCGACATGATTTAGGTTATGGGCTAAAGCCTTCAGGAAAGATTGGCGCTTCGGTTAATGCCGCATTGCTTCTTTCCGTCCCGTTCATTCCCCTCGGCGGCGCCTTAGGCATTATTGGGTATAAAGTCGTCAATTTTTTTAAGGGCAAGAGTGAAGTAAAAGAATTGCGTTACGAGCAAACAAAGCTCGCCATTTACCATTTTGTTTTTACTGAACTGGATGCCTGGGTTGGCAATGAGGGCTGTTCATAATGACTGATTTTGCCGATGCCTATTACAGCGCGAGCCGTGATTTTTCTGGGGTAGCGGGTGCCCAGGAATCGGCAGAATTCGTCAATGATGTTCAGTCTGCGATAGATAAGGCTGTTGAAGCACTTAAATAGCTGCGCGGAATAGTAGATCACTGAAAGGGAACTCAGCCCGGATTGCGCGATCTGATCATTCGCCAAACCAACCAAAACCACCAACCGGACTGAGCGATGCCGATCATAGCACCAATACCCCGTGGCGAACGACGCCTGATGCAGAAAGCTATTCATAAAACGCGCGATAAAAATCATGCCCGCAGACTCACGGCCATGCTGATGCTTCATCGGGGTGAACGGGTCAGCGATGTTGCCAGAACTCTCTGTTGTGCCCGTTCATCCGTTGGTCGCTGGATTAACTGGTTTACGCACTCAGGTATTGAAGGCCTGAAATCCTTACCCGCAGGGCGCTCCCGACGCTGGCCTTTTGAACATATCTGCACCCTGTTACGTGAGCTGATAAAGCATTCTCCCGGCGATTTTGGTTATCAACGTTCACGCTGGAGCACCGAATTACTGGCAATAAAAATCAATGAGATAACCGGTTGCCAGTTACATGCAGGAACCGTTCGCCGCTGGTTGCCATCTGCGGGGCTTGTATGGCGCAGGGCCGCGCCAACTCTGCGCATCCGTGACCCACATAAAGATGAAAAGATGGCGGTAATCCACAAAGCGCTGGATGAATGCAACGCAGAGCATCCGGTATTTTATGAAGATGAAGTGGATATTCACCTTAATCCTAAAATCGGTGCGGACTGGCAGTTGCGCGGACAGCAGAAACGGGTAGTGACGCCGGGGCAGAACGAAAAATACTATCTGGCCGGCGCACTGCACAGTGGCACGGGTAAAGTCAGCTACGTGGGCGGCAACAGCAAAAGTTCAGCGCTGTTTATCGCTCTGCTGAAGCACCTGAAAGCCACTTACCGGCGGGCGAAAACAATCACGCTGATCGTTGATAACTACATTATCCATAAAAGCCGCGAAACACAGCGCTGGTTGAAAGCAAATCCCAAGTTCAGGGTAATTTACCAGCCGGTTTACTCGCCGTGGGTGAATCATGTGGAACGGCTATGGCAGGCACTTCATGACACGATAACCCGTAATCATCAGTGCCGCTCAATGTGGCAGTTACTGAAAAAGGTCCGCCATTTTATGGAAACCGCCAGCCCATTCCCCGGAGGAAAACATGGTCAGGCAAAAGTGTAGCGGTATTAGGCGCAGCTATTTAAAACGGAGGCTGAGCGTCGTGCCAATGTGGATGCAAACTACGTTAAAGGTCACATTGCTGAGCTCTGGCATTCGGAAACACTAAAGATTTCCGCCACGGCGAAAGGTCATGATGACATATGGGCTAACGTACCAGGGAACAATAAGACAGGCCAGGATATTCATTACGGCGATTCCGAAACCGCCTCTTACGCAGAATTAAAATACTACAAAACAGCGAAAGACACGGCCAGGGAACTGGGTGAGCCTGCCTATTCCGGCAGCCAAAAAATTGTACCGAGCGATCAGCTTGACGGTGTTATTGCAGAGTCGCAAAAACAAGCGGCGCGAAACCAGGCGATTTCCCCTGAACTGGCGGATGCATATCAAAACACGGCTGATACGGCGAGGGATCGTATTGAAGTGGATGGCATTTCGTCTAAGCCTCAAAGTGAAAATGAAGCCAGAGAAATGGCATCAGACTTTAAACGCGAGGGCGAAATTGATCCCGATGCGTACGGGCTGAATACCGAGAGTTTCATTGCGTGGTCAGATATTCTTAGAGAGTCCGGGAATGCGGCGCTAAATGCGGCCGCTTTTTCTGCGGCGTTGACTGCCGCCCCTCACGTATATCGTCTCGTGGTTCAGTACATTCAGTCCGGTCAATGGGATGCCAGGCTCATTCGTGAAGGCGCAGGTCAGGTGCTTTCCAGCTCCTCTGGCGCGGGATTACGAGGCGGTCTTGCGGCGCTCATTACGGCCTCATGCAAAACGGGGCTAATGGGACAGTCTTTTAAAGGTATCTCCCCCACTGCGGTTGGCATGGCGACCGCCATCGCGCTGAATTCCATTGAAAACTCCTGGCGATATGCTCAGGGGCAGATCACCGGCAAAGAACTGGCCTTTCAGTCCTCAAGAGATGCTGTAGCGCTTATTATGGGAAGCGGAGGGGCATTACTGGGACAGATGATTGTTCCGGTACCGGTATTGGGGGCTTTGCTCGGCAATCTGGTTGGTTCAACGCTGGGCGCAGTCAGCGTCAGCTACGCGAACAGCAAGATACTTGGAATTTGCGTTGAATCTGGCTGGACGTTTTGGGGGTTAGTCGATCAATCGTATCAGGTTCCTGAAGAGGTCCTCAGGGAGGTCGGATTCGATCTTTTTGCGCGCCAAACCTTCAAGACTCAGCGGTTCGCCATCGCGCGCTTCCATCCCCAATCTTACCAACATGCTCATCCGGGGTTTAGCGTGCTGAGGAGGGGAGTGATTTCATTTAATAATGTAGGGTATCGGTGATAAGCAGTGTATCGCCTCATTTGGCATAAGGCTGGCGTGGCATAAATGGAGAATACCCAAAAGCAAAAACCCAGCCATAGGCTGGGTTCTTTAAATAGTGGTGCCCGGACTCGGAATCGAACCAAGGACACGGGGATTTTCAATCCCTTCAAAAAAGACCAAACGATCCATCAGCACTAACAGTTTTTTACTGGTTTACCTTGAGAAAAATGTTTAAGTTTGGTTCTTCATGACTTAAGTATTGCTTAAATACGGCGTTTCGAAGCTACCATAATCCTACCATCAAATTGCCTTGGTTTAAGATGGCCCATCTTCGTATCCCAGTTCTCAACTATATTGCATTAGGTGAGAGAACTTCATAATGAGCAAGCTAAAGCAATTAGCTCTTCAGAGATTTCTGGGCTGATTCTGGTTGTTATGAGCTGCAACAGCTGACGTCCTCAGGTTAAGGTTTACTAAGATAAGTTTGTTTTCTTCGAAAGCTCTTGATGTTTCATGACATTGGCTAGATCGTGAACATATTGAAAGTTCGAGATAGTCACGGTAAACCTCACTTAAAGCAATTACAGTAACTAAGGTTACTACTACGTGGAGCAATTTTGATATAGTTGGAGAGAATAAAGAAGAGTTCTGTTGTTCCAGGCTCTTGGTCTCGTTGAAGCACAAAAGGATAGGGTGTGAACAAAATAAAAGCTGACTCAGATTTTCTTGTTAGTCATAAAACTAAAACATTGATTGGTATGACTTTGTTCGTACTTAAGGCAAGCCCTAATGTTCCGTTTACCGCCAGGCAATTGGCAATCAAAGTTTGCGAAAGCTTTCCTGAATACGCAGAAAAGAAACTTGCTTCATCAGAACATCTTTCGAGTGTTGAAGACCTAATCTCCCAGGTAGCGGCAGAGATAGGCGCCCAAAGACCTTCGCTGGTTAAGAGAAATGCTCATATTAATGTGACGGCAGGAAAACCTAGAAAGTATCTTTGGTCAGATGATGAGGCAAAGGGCATACAATTAAATAAAGATATCTTTGTCACGGATGATGCTGACGTTTCTGATCCCCATGGCGAATTTTATTCTGAGCATGAATTATATCCTCTTCTAAGCGAGTATACTTCGAGTTCATTAAATGTGCTTGTTCGTCGTGTAGATGAAAAGAAATCCAAAAAGGGAGCCTTCAAGAGTAATAAGTGGGTACATCCAGATGTTATAGGGGTCCAGGATATTGGTCATAATTGGTCGTCCTTGACTAAGGATGCGGTTTCAATTCTTGGTGGTAAACGTGCTTTTCTTTGGTCTTTTGAAGTAAAAAAATCTTTAGTTATTTCGAACGTTAGAGAGGCATACTTTCAGACCGTTTCTAACTCATCATGGTCTCACTATGGCTATCTTGTAGCTGCAAGCATTGAGAATAACTGTATTGATGAGTTAACTGTTCTGAATGCGGCACATGGTATTGGCGTTATCCTCCTCGATGTACATAATCCGTCTGAAAGTCAGATTCTTCTTCAAGCAAAAGAAAAAATAAGTTTAGATTGGCAAACTATTAATCGTCTTATTGAATTGAATCCAGACTTTAAAGAATATATTGATTTGATAAACCAATTCTCGTTAAATAAAAAACTTAAAATAAACGAATGGGGTATTGAATATGAATAGGTTTTTTCTCTTAATCAATTGTAAACGTTAACTAATAAAGGTCTTAGGAGATAGTTATGGCTTATGATTTGACTAATACTCTGGTCATTGGTATAAGTTCAACAGCACTTTTCAATATGCAGGAATCAGATAATCTTTTTAAGGAATTCTGTTCCAGCAATCCAGAAAAAGCAATTGAGCAATACAGAGACTACATGCTTTTGCATGAGAATGATGAGTTGCTTCCTGGAACTGGATTTCCCTTGGTAGAGGCTTTGCTGGGGCTAAATAAGTATAAAAAAGAAGCTGATAAATCTCCTCTTGTTGAAGTAGTGGTTATGTCAAGAAATAGTCCTGATACAGGACTTATGATACTGAACAATATAAGAAAAAAAGGAGTAGATATAACAAGGTCAGTATTCACAGGTGGTGAAACGGTGGTTGACTATCTCGAGGCTTTCAATGTGGATCTCTTTCTTACAACCAGTATTGATGATGCACAGCGCGTTATCGACTCTAATGCCTGTGCAGTTGCTATTTTAAAGGAACCGCCAAAAGAATCTATAAAATATCCGCAAGATCAGGTAAGAATTGCCTTTGATGGTGATGCTGTCTTATTCGATGAGTCGAGTGAGATTGTCTATAAAACGAAAGGAATTAACAGTTTCCATGCACAAGAAAATGCCAAGCAAAATGAACCTTTGGCGGAAGGTCCTTATGCAATGCTGCTAAAAAAAATAGCGAGATTACAAGACCGATTACCTGCAAGAGTTGATTATTCACCGATAAGAATTGCTCTTGTTACAGCAAGAAATAGCCCATCCGAGCTACGAGTTATAAAAACATTAAGAGCTTGGGGGATAAATGTTGATGAGGCATTCTTTCTAGGTGGGGTCGAGAAAACAAAAATACTTAAAGCTTTCAATCCTCATATATTTTTTGATGATCAAGATGTCCACCTTGAGCCAGCATCAGTATATGTCCCTTCAGGCCGAGTACCTTATGCTTCTCGCTCACCATTATATCAGCAAATATTGTCAATCAAGCCAGCTTAATTTATGTCAATGTCATTGCCCCGATGAGTCGGGGCGGAACTATCATCATGGTCACGAATTTTTCTCAGATGACAGTTATCTGCCGAAGATAGTCTTGCAATAAAATCTATCGTTTAAATAAACTATGGGCTTCGGTATTTTTTTGATGTAAAAATAAAAAGACAATATCATAAATGTTAAACCTCAAAATAGCCGAGCAGCAAACGCCAAAACAATAATACTGACATTACCATTAACTGTCGCGATGGTTCTGAGTCGGTCGTCTTTAAGTGTTTTACCGGCTTTGTTGAATAAATCAGATTTCGGGTAAGTCTCCCCCGTAGCGGGTTGTGTTTTCAGGCAATACGCACGCTTTCAGGCATACCTGCTTTCGTCATTTTGTTCAGCGCTCGTACCAGGGCCATAGCCTCTGCAACCTGACCATCGTAGTCACGCAGTGTCAGTGAACCCCCGAACAGCTGTTTTACCCGGTACATCGCCGTTTCCGCTATCGAGCGACGGTTGTAATCTGTTGTCCATTTCCACCGCGCATTACTCCCGGTCATTCGCTGATTAGCCACTGCACGGTTACGGTCTGCATATTCACCGGGCCAGTAACCCGCACCTTTTCGGGGAGGGATAAGCGCGCTGATTTTCTTACGCCGCAGTTCATCGTGACATAGCCGGGTATCGTAAGCGCCATCGGCGGCGGCTGACCTGATTTTCCGGTGGGTTTGCCGGATTAACCCGGGGAAGGCCTCTGAGTCCGTAACGTTGTTCAGCGACAGGTCAGCGCAGATGATTTCATGTGTTTTACTGTCAACGGCCAGATGCAGCTTACGCCAGATACGGCGGCGTTCCTGGCCATGCTTTTTGACTTTCCACTCGCCTTCACCGAAGACCTTCAGCCCGGTGGAATCAATTACCAGGTGTGCGATTTCACCCCGGGTGGGCGTTTTGAAACTGACATTAACCGACTTTGCCCGCCTGCTGACACAGCTGTAATCCGGGCAGCGTAGCGGAACGTTCATCAGAGAAAAAATGGAATCAATAAAGCCCTGCGCAGCCCGCAGGGTCAGCCTGAATACGCGTTTAATGACCAGCACAGTCGTGATGGCAAGGTCAGAATAGCGCTGAGGTCTGCCTCGTGAAGAAGGTGTTGCTGACTCATACCAGGCCTGAATAGCTTCATCATCCAGCCAGAAAGTTATGGAGCCACGGTTGATGAGGGCTTTATTGTAGGTGGGCCAGTTGGTGATTTTGAACTTTTGCTTTGCCACGGAACGGTCTGCGTTGTCGGGAAGATACGTGATCTGATCCTTCAACTCAGCAAAAGTTCGATTTATTCAACAAAGCCTGTTTTACCATCAAAAGTTGCGATGGTGCGGAGTCGATCGTCTTTCAAGGTCTTCCCATCAAATGTTGCGATGGTGCGGAGTCGGTCGTCTTTAAGGGTTTTACCGTCAAAGGTAGCGATGGTGCGGAGTCGGTCGTCTTTCAGGGCTTTACCATCAAACGTCGCGATGGTCCTCAGTCGATCATCTTTCAAGGTCTTGCCATCAAAGGTCGCGATAGTCCTGAGTCGATCGTCTTTTATAGTTACGCTCATAAGTATTCTCCTGTGATACATCCATTCAGTACTTTACCATCCAAAATCAAGCACTGGTTTCTGTAAGTTCTGGACGCTAATTGTCTGAATGTGCGTTAAAAATTCATCCAGTTAGCATTAACATTAACCAGCGCTTCATCGATCATAACAGGTCTGACGCAGTTTAAAGGATACAATCTTACCTATAAATTGCGGTGGCGCATTGTTCTTTTATCTGGCAACTAGAGGTGTCCTCCAACCCCTTTAAATTTTTCGATAAACGCCCCAATTTTCTGGAATACAGTCTGCTTTTTCGTTTTGTACTGAGGATTCAGCGGACTGAGCTTTGGTAGCGTCTCATTTAGCTCAGTGCCATTTTCGGTAGCATACTCCCGTTTGAGTGATGTGCGGATGTAACGCCTTGCAGCCTCTTCATTGAGGTTTTCTTCCTTAATCAACGCTTCCGCTTCCCGCTGCTGTTCACGCTGAGCATAGGTAAAGAATGCATCAATGATACTGGCCTTGTCCGGCATGTCATCAAGGTTAGTTTGCTGAATAAAGTCAACAATCAGACCTTCTTTGGCACGGTTGCCCAGACTTGAGCGGATTAAGCGTCTGACCTCTTCAGTCAGGGCTTCTTTACCTTTTTTCTGACGATTGTGGTCGAAAATCAGACCAAGGATGTAGTCCAGGTTAATCTCCTGCGACTTAAGCAGGTCAATTTCAAACACCACGTCATCCCAGTCTGTGGTTGATGTATCCCTGTCGTTTGCTGCTTTTTCGCGTCGCTGCCAGTCCCGGATATCATTGTATGCTGAGCGATAGTCCTGAACTTTACGTTCTGCCGGGAGACGAATGGTTTGTAATTCAGCAAATTTTTCATCATCCACATAGTGCTCTGCTTTAAAGGTTTCTACCGCTTCCGGGTCACTAATATCAACCTTCTGCAGGGCTTTCAGCGTGGCAAATTCATCATAGTTTTGCAGGATGTTTTCTGCCCGCAAATATTCACCAAACAGTTTGACGAAGGCTTTTTTCTCTTTTTCACTGTCGATACTGGCAGGGTCAGGGAAGCGCTGCTCCAGCTCCGAAACAACAGCCATAAAACCTCGTTTAGCCTCACCGGTTGCCGCATCGGTAAAGCCCTGCATGTACTCTTCGTAGCTTTTTTCCAGCACCACATTCTTGGTGTTTTTGTCGCCAAATAGTGTGATGGCATCAATGGTCGGACGCTCCAGGTCCCTGAAAGTCACGATATTGCCGAAGGTTTTGGTGGCATCATAGATACGGTTTGTGCGGGAAAATGCCTGCATCAGGCCGTGATAACGGAGGTTTTTGTCAACGAAAAGAGTGTTAAGCGTCGGGGCATCAAAGCCGGTTAAGAACATTCCCACCACGATGAGAAGGTCGATATCCTGATTTTTCACTCGTTGAGCTAAATCGCGGTAGTAGTTCTGGAAGCCGTTACTGTCGGTACTGAAATTGGTTTTAAAGTGGTTGTTATAGTCATCAATGGCTGAATCCAGGAATTCCTTTGCGCTGCTGTTCATTGCGCTGGTATCAAAGCTTTCGTCAGTAATATCACCAATGGCGCTTTGCTCTTCATTTGCAGCAAAGGAGAAGATGGTTGCAACCCGAAGGCGTTTATAGCTGCCAGATTTCTTCTCCGCTTCTTCCTGTAGCATTTTAAACGTCGTGTAATAAGCTTTTGCCGCTTCCACGCTGCTAACTGCTAACATGGCGTTAAAGCCCTTAGCTCCCGGGAAGGTTCGGTGTGTTTTCTGACGGAAGTTATTGATAATGTATTGCGTTATTTCCTGGATACGTAGTGGGTGCAGAAAGGCCTGGTGGTTTTCAGCCGCGCTGAGTTTTTTCTCATCAGTTTCCGTTTCAAGAGACTTAAACTGTGGGCGGACATCGTTATAGTCCACCTTAAACTTCAGCACTTTTTCATCACGAATCGCATCAGTAATGACGTAAGAATGTAACTCACGCCCGAACACGCTGGTTGTGGTTTCTGCTCCCAGTGCGTTTTCGGGGAAAATAGGCGTACCGGTAAAACCAAACTGATAAAAGCGTCTGAATTTCTTTTTGAGGTTTTTCTGGGCCTCACCAAACTGGCTGCGGTGACACTCATCAAAGATAAACACCACCTGCTGTTGGTAGACGGGCAGGTCAGCTTCAGATTTCATCAGGTTATTGAGTTTCTGAATGGTTGTGACGATAATTTTGTTATCGTCCTTATCCAGGTTTCTTCTGAGGCCAGCTGTATTATCCGAACCATTCACACTGTCCGGAGAGAAGCGCTGATACTCCTTCATGGTCTGGTAATCGAGGTCTTTCCTGTCGACCACGAAGAAGACTTTATCGATAAAGTCCAGCTCAGTAGCCAGACGTGCGGCCTTAAAGCTGGTCAGGGTTTTTCCTGACCCTGTGGTATGCCAGATAAATCCACCGCTTTCGGGTTTTGACCAGTTCTTCGCTTTAAAAGAGCTGTTGATTTTCCAGAGAATGCGCTCGGTGGCGGCAATCTGATAGGGGCGCATGACGAGCAGCGTCTGGCTGCTGTCAAACACGCTGTAATTAAACAGAACATTCAGCAGAGTATGCTTCTGGAAGAAAGTGGCGGTAAAGTCCTTCAGGTCCTTAATCAGAGTGTTATCCGATTTTGCCCAGTTCATGGTGAAATCAAAGCTATTTTTATCCCGTTTAGTGGTACTGGCAAAGTACCGGGTATCAGTCCCGTTGGAAATCACGAAGAGTTGCAGGTATTTAAACAGGGAGTTATCGCTGTTAAAGCTTTCCTTGCTGTAACGGTGTATCTGGTTAAAGGCTTCACGAATCGCCACGCCACGCTTTTTGAGTTCGATTTGCACCAGCGGAAGGCCGTTAACCAGAATGGTGACGTCATAACGGTTAGCGTGTGAGCCGGTCTGTTCAAACTGCTGAATGACCTGCACCTTATTGCGCAGCAGGTTCTTTTTATCTATCAGATAGATGTTTTCCAGACGACCATCATCAAACGTAAAATCACAGATATAGTCGATATGAATTTTACGGGTTTTGTCCAGGCTACTGTCAATGGGGCTGTCGAGATACTGCTCTGCGAAACGCCGCCATTCACTTTCGTTAAACACCACACCATTAAGACGCTGAAGCTGGTCCCGCACATTCGCCAGCATCGCAGTCGGTGACTTAACGGATATAAACTCATAGCCCTGATTAAGAAGGTTCTGAATCAGTTCCCGCTCAAGGTCCGATTCGCTCTGGTAGCTGTCGCCAGCATTCTGAACTTTGGAGTATTTATCAAGGACGATAAAGTTATTTGATTCAGCAATGGTGTGTGTCTGTTGTATCATGGTGCATCCTGTGCGTCATCTGGCAAAGTCCGGAAGGATATCAGAAGCGTCTTCCGGCATTCGTAAAGCCTGATACCGGGCGGGTGAGAACAAACCCTGCCGGTATCAATGGTCCGTCAGTTGCTGGCGGTTTCTGGTTTCGGGAAGCTAAACAGTAAATCACGATAGTACTCGTACTGTTTCTGGCGCAGCTCGATTTCGCGCGGGAGGCCTTCTGTGATTGAACCCGTCAATGTGTCAAATTTGTCCAGCATTTTAGCAATATATTTCTGACGCTCTATGGAAGGCACTAATAATTTCAATTCCTGCAATTTCCCCACAGCAAGACCCGGCTGTGCAGATTTCGACGCATATTGATTTAGATTCATTGTTGTTAACATATGAAATGCCCAGTCAATATCAATCCCCTGCATGGCTGAGACTACAACTGCATGTTCTGTAGCGTAGAACTGACCTTTCATTCTTTGGACATTGCCACACAGAGCACCTTGTCGCCCTATTAATAGATGTTCCCCATCATGACTTTTTTCTTTAACGTAACCACGAATACCGTTTCCGCCAAAACAAGGATATACAAAATCTGGTCGTGACGCTGATTTAGTGGTAATGGTTGATTGTCAGATACCATCCGATGACCTTATCGTGCATTTCTTCTGATTTTGAAAAGCAGATTGTCCTTCGGGTAAGGCGCTTAAGGTGAGTCCGCAGATTCAGGTTATGACGCTCTATTCGCTGGGTATATTTCTTGCTGACTACATGGCTGGCTGAGTCCAGCAACGTCCGGTATACCGGCCACGCATCGGTCATGTAGAAGGCAATATTAAATTTGCTCAGCAGTGCCAGAAGCCGCTGTAACGTCACCGCATTTCGGGGGCCAAAGACGTGAGCAAGAACCCGCTTTCGGATGCGGTCATAGGCATAAAAGAGCCAGCGTGGATTGCCCTTACAACGTACGAATGACCACTGCTCATCAGCTTCACAACAGATGACAACTTCTGCTCCGGGCTCAATGTGTTGCGCTACCTGTTTCGGCGCCAGTTTTTTAGATGGCGGAGGACAGTATTGAGGCTGATATCAAGGACTCGTGCAGTGTCACGACACCCGGCCCCATTCATTGCCATATCAATAATGGATTGATGGGTATCGGGTTTAGCGGCGTTGTACTGAAAGCTGAGCTGGAAGGTTTTCAGGCAGAGCTTGCAGCGATAGAGCTGAGCACCTGACGTTGAGTGACCATTACGGATAACCCCTTGAGTTTCAGAGCAACGGGGACAAACCACATCAATCTTTGCCATCACTTATCCAAAAGGCGAAGTATACAGCAGCACTAAGTTGGCGTCATGACCCAAAATCTCCTTCTTTCCCATCTACTATATTTCTCGCCGAAATATGCTGCCCTGCACGCATCTTCACAATCTCACCCAATGTCTTCCACTCAACCCCACCCTCTTCAAAACTCAGCAATTTATCACGATAGTAGTTGTACTGTTTTTTTCGCATGGTAAGCTCAGCTGTAAGCTCAGCTGTAAGTGCAGTAAACTTATCCAGAATCCGGACGATTTCAGACTGGATGGCAAGAGACTTTTCTGGGTTGGATGGGCAGGGAATGGGAACTTGAAAATCCAGAATAGCGGACTTACTGCCCCGAGGCATTTTTGCACCTTTGGCATGTTGCATGTTGTAAGAGAAAAATGAATTCGACGACAACAGATAGTACAGATATTCTGAACAAATACGCTTTCTATAGTCCTCAGCAATACAAACGGCTAGAACATCACCACTACACCCACCAGAATTGGTAGCCAGCCATACTTTCTTTAGGTATGGACGGATGTTCCCAAGAAGAATATCTCCTTGTTTGTACCCTGTTAAACGAGTTGTATTGGGTAGATAGCTTGCATCAATACGGCCCCCTTTATCAGCAACTAGATTATCAACACCTGTGAACGACGTTGCATCAAGTTTATCCGCATCAATTCTTGTCGTTGAGTACTCAGCAATATCCCCCAGCGCCCTCCACTCAACCTCGGCCCCATCCAGCAGCTTTTCCAGATATCTCAGTTCGCTCATGCCTTCGCCTCTCTGCCTTCGATTTCTGCCACAATCGCATCAATATCCTGACGCAACTGGTCGATTTTGCTGACGGTAGTTTTCAGCTGAGCATTCAGTTCGGTGATATCAACTATTTCACGGGTATCTTTCGCTTCGACATAGCTGCTGACAGACAGGTTGTAGTCATTGGCGGCAACGGCCTCAAGCGGCACCGTTTTCGCCAGATGGTCAGTGTCTGCCTTGCTGTCGAATACTTGCATAACCTGTTTAATGTGCGCATCAGTCAGGATATTGTTATTGGTTTCTTTCTTAAACAACCCGCTGGCGTCAATAAACTGAACGCGGGTATCTGTTTTGTGCTTGGACAGCACCAGAATGTTAACGGCAATGGTGGTGCCAAAGAACAGGTTTGGAGCGAGTGAAATCACCGTTTCAACATAATTACTGTCAACCAGATATTTACGGATTTTCTGCTCCGCACCGCCACGGTAAAAAATGCCAGGGAAACAGACAATCGCTGCACGACCTTTTGCAGAAAGGTAGTTTAGTGCATGTAGCACAAACGCAAAGTCAGCTTTTGATTTCGGGGCCAGTACGCCAGCAGGAGCAAAACGTTCATCGTTAATCAGTGTAGGGTCATCGCTGCCAATCCACTTAACTGAGTACGGTGGGTTAGAGACGATCGCGTCAAACGGTTTTTCATCGCCAAAGTGAGGCTCAGTCAGAGTATTTCCCAGTCTGATATCAAATTTGTCGTAGTTGATGTTGTGCAGGAACATGTTCATACGCGCCAGGTTAAAGGTTGTATGATTTATCTCCTGACCATAAAAACCTTCTTCAATGATATGGTTATCAAAGTGCTTCTTCGCCTGAAGCAGTAGTGAGCCAGAACCTGCGGCAGGGTCATAGATTTTGTTGACGTGAGTCTGACCGTGCATCGCAAGCTGAGCAATCAGCTTAGAGACGTGCTGAGGTGTGAAGAACTCCCCTCCAGACTTACCGGCATTTGCCGCATAGTTAGAAATCAGGAACTCGTAGGCATCACCAAACAGGTCAATCTGGTGCTCGTTAAAATTCCCCAGGTTAAGCCCTTCAACGCCTTTCAGAACGGCAGCAAGACGGCTGTTTTTGTCTTTGACGGTGTTACCCAGTCGATTGCTGGTCGTATCGAAATCGGCAAAGAGGCCTTTGATGTCGGCCTCGGACGGATAGCCGTAGGCAGAGCTTTCAATAGCGACGAAGATACTGTTTAAATCAGCATTCAGCCTGTCGTTGGTGTTCGCTTTAGCGGCAACGTTGCAGAACAGCTGGCTCGGGTAAATGAAATAGCCTTTAGTCCTGATGGCATCGTCTTTGATGTCATCGGTAATGATGCTGTCATCAAGCGCTGCATAATGTATGCTCTCATCCCCTGCTTCCATGTAGCTGGAAAAATTCTCACTGATGAAGCGGTAGAAAAGTGCACCGAGTACATACTGTTTAAAATCCCATCCATCTACGGAGCCTCTGACATCATTGGCAATGGCCCAGATTTGACGGTGTAGCTCTGCACGCTGCTGAAGGCTTGTCATTTTGTATCCTGTTGTATGATTCTTAAGTACTGCTATTGGCCCGATTTTATCGCAATTTCATATGGATGACAGGCTTTGTATGTCATACGTTGCACTGAGAGTTCGTTTGCCCGGTTGTGTAGCCAACACTCTTTCAGTCAGGCCAGTAGAAACGTCGTGCTGACGATAAATACTGAAGCCCCAATACTATCGGGGCTGAACGTTCAGTCGGTGAGAATTTCTTCATCCGTATCCATTGTGGATGGTGATGAATCTATTTTTGTTGTAAGAAATACCCGATTCAGTAGTCTTTGCTTCAGGGCGTTTCTTCGCTCATTGTAGAACTCCGGGAAGCGACTGAACTCAATATTGTCATCTGAAACTAACAGCATTGATGGCGTATAGTTGTTTGATGAATGAGATAGCCATTGTTTCAGGGATGTATCCTGTTTACTTATATTCTGAGAGTGATTCAGTAAATGAAGATTCGGTATGGTGTCCCAGTGTTCCGGATTTTCATAAAAGCTGAGCTTCTCCGGTGAATTCGCAATATAATCTAGTTTTTCAAGATATTTCTTTGAAAAATGATTTCTTGGGTGAAGGTGATCAATATGAAACACCTCGGTCGGATTCATTTCAGGGAACAGAAGATGCAATAGTGCGCGGCAACGACCTTCGCCATATCTGATATCGAGAAGGCTTTCGATGTATTCGTCGTCAAATCTGAGGTCCTTATTCGAGCCTTTATATCTGTCAATAATCTTCTCAAGAGGAAAGTGAATATCTGAAAGACTATTTTTCATTACATCTCTGATGCTCGTGAGTAGCGCATCGGCCTGGCTTCCAAAGATCCCTTTCAGAAGTACCATGTAAAACCACTGGCTAATTACTGAGCGTTCATTGTGGTTTTTATTCAGGAGGTTAATCGTTGTATATAATGGATGTCCACTGGTTTGCTTTTTGTAAAGCCAGTAGACCACAGGAATGACTGCATTTTTAGATATCAAAGACTGTGGATTGATGCCGAATCGCCTGATAAGAATAAAAGTCTCCTTGATACAGGATTTTATTTCAGACCATTGTTGTTGTATCTTACCGACCTCCTCTGAAGTGAAGTTTTTTACTTTGAACCGGACGTCAGAGTCAATAAGCATCAGGCTGGTTTTTAAGAACCAGTCTCTTTCAATATAAAAACCCATTTCATTATTCTGATAAATATTTTTTGTCAGTTCATCCAGTTCTCTTCTGAAATCCCCCTGCCAGTGCGCTACCGCTATTGACATCAGTAAGTCGGAGAACTCAAGTTTTGTCCCCCCGCTGTTCGTGCGGATGAAAACATCCAGCACATGATCAATGTCCTGACTGCTCTCATTGAAGTAGTGGATGATGTTCTCAGTTCTTATTTTTGTATAAAGTCTCAGTAATGTTTTTCTGGAAAATTCACTGGAAATGAGTCCTCTTTTTTCGAGTTCTGGTACGACAACGTTAAATAAAATATCATCAGGCGAATCATGTTGCTCGTATTTGAATATTTCGTGCAGGCAGAACCAGTGATGCTTGTTGTCTGTAAGTGAATCAGCGTATTGCTTGTCGGTCAGGAACCTGAAGTTATACTTCATCATGAGCTCATCGTCTGAATTAAGTGGCGCTGTTAAATCGACGTAAAGCTTTCTTGGCGGCAGGATGCGATCATCCTGTGCCGAAGGCCACCACACCCGGGGCTGTTTATACGCATACGTTCCACACAATCCAATATATAATGATGTGAGACGCTGCTGACCATCAATCACCGCCTTGAAATCATGAAATCCAGCATTTGTTGCTACGCAGGGGTTTTCTTCATTAAATCGCTGACAGTATTCTTTCAGGAATTCATAGAATTTGTAATCATTTTTAATACTGGCACTACGGATATCCCACATCATGAAAGAGTTTATCGGGTAGTCTCGCATGATGGAATCAAACAGCAGACATATCTGCCTGCTGCTCCAGACGAACTTCCTCTGAATTGCAGGCAGAAGATAGTGGCGTAAATTAATTGAATCTATCGCTTGTTTTATCGTTATTGCTTTTTCATACTGGCCAGCCATCATAAACCTCATATGTTATATTAGCTGGCCTATTTTAATTTAAAGCGTGTCGGTAGTACAGTCTTTGCACAAACTAATTTATGCAGTGGAAAAGCTGACGGCTCGGTTTGTGTTTTTCATTCGGGTAGACTCGCATTGCGGATGCACAAAGTGATGAAACCTGTCTTGCTATATTTTTACCGAAGTTAACAAGAAGGCCGTGCTTTATTTTTTCACCCTCTGCCCTGATGCTGATGATAAAGCTGAACTGATATACGATTACCTCAATGAGGTCATTGCCAAATGTTATAATGGCGGCGTTGTTTATTTCATGTTCATAATCCCTCAGGTCAGTGTTAAGTCTTGCGGTCGCATCTACAAGTGCGTATTCTTTATCGATAATCATAACTTTCTCACTTATCATGTTAATGTGATTTAATCATCACTAATAATATGTTGTGATTTTAATTACGATTATTCGTCTGTTTACTCCCGTAATGCATTATCTGATGAATAATGTTCATGTGGGGTAAGGCTTCCATAAAGTCAGACTGTTCAATCAGCGAAATGAGTGTGTTATCGATCTCAAACGTTGTATCCGGTAATACCTCAACCAGCCTGATTCGGGACAGGGAAATAACGAACACGCCCGATGACGTACATCCGGCAAGAAACCACTCCGCATGGCTGCAAAGCAGACGGTAGGGATGAACGGTATGGCTGACGTTTTCGTCGGTTCTGATACGCACCCGGGTCTGGTTAAGTATGGCGAGCGTCAGTCTGCTGAAATCACCGAACAGCGTGGGTTTCTGGCGCGGCTCCGGTAGCATAATCCTGTAGGGCGAGGGGCGTTCCCCGTCAAGCATCAGGCTCAGCAGTTTGGCGTCCATCGCGGGTAACAGACGGTCAAGATGCAGCAGTCTCGCCAGTATCTTCATATCCCGTTCCGTGCGGCGACGAAAGTAATGCGAAGCAAGCTGATACACGCCGTTGCTCTGTTCAATATCAAGGTACGTCAGACGGACGTTGAAATCCCGTCGCAGCGTTCGCGTCGTCACTCCAAATTCTTCTGCCAGCGTCCCGATATGCAGCTTTTCACCCTGAAACAAACGGCTCAGGATGATGGAAAGGCGGGTTGCCAGTCTGTCATGTTCGTTTTCTTGTGTTATCAGCGTCATACATCATTTCCGAATTTAGCCGGGAAATAATGCCAGCAGTAGCGGACAGGATTTGTCCGCCCTCTGAAGTTTTTTAAAGTCTGAATACCTTAAATGTAAGTGCTAAACGTCAGTATTCTCAGGTGAATAAAGATGCTTCTGGCGCATGTAGGCAATAAAAATGCAGGATGGTAGCGTCACCCGGTATGCGGGACCGGCTAAATCAATCAGCAGCCAGAGAGAACTGAGCACCCAGCCCACGGGACCGGCAAAAGCGCCCATGGTACGCGTCAGCATGGCATTTCCTGCAACGGTCAGCCCTCTGCCTAACAGGGCTTTCGCCACACCATTTGTGACAACAAGTGCCATCTGATAGGCCGCAAACCCGGATGTTTTTATCCCCGCCTGGATTGCCATGGTCAGCAACTCCGGCGTGGGGTTGCTGTAGCCTGTCTGCAATTCTTCCGCCACGGTCTTTAGCTGGTCAGGCGTCATCTTCTCAAGACTTTTCTCCAGGATCTTCATCAGCAGATTCATTTCAATGGTTTCAACACTGGATTTGTTGTTGTAGTTCACCTTCATTTTATCGCAGGCATCGGTGAGAATTTCCCGGTACAGCACCCCTTTACCCCAGCGGAGCAGCGTGGCAAAGCTGTTCGCCCCAAACGTCTGAACCTCGGCGGCAATGGCATCCCAGTAGCGCGGGTGGTTGGGCTTGTGTTTTTTATACTGAGGATCATAGGTCAGCGTTTCCGTGATGCGTGCCAGTCCGTCTTTCGGATCGCAGATAAGCACAGAAACCAGTAAATCCAGATCGTCACGATGGCAGTGGCGCAGAAACTCAAGGTCGGGGTCGTGTCGGTAGGTAGCCATATTTCACCTCATTGCAGATATTGGACCTGACAGTTTAAGGAAGCCACCGGACAGGGCTTGTCCGCCTGAAAAACAAAAAAGTAAAAAAAACCTGCCCGAAAGCAGGTTTCTGTTCACCGGATAGAGGTATAACGCGTCGGGATTACTTTCCGCGCCATTCCTTTTCCACTTTATCCGCAAAGGCATCGCACTGCCGGGCATATTCCGGGTTATACAGAAGCTCCGACTGCGAAAGTTGCATGGCGGTCATGCTGCCGTTACGGGCATTTGATTCGAGCCAGGTTCTGCCATAGGTTTTGTTCATCACCTGAAGTACCCGGTTGAATACCGGTCCGTTGAAGCGGGCATTGAGATTAACGCCTTTTACCTGAAGGCCGCTGTCACTGGTCTGGGTCAGGCGGGTGGAGTACATCGCGCAGAAGGTCGAGTTGGTTATCATCTGAGCGTCAGCCTGCTCGTCGGCGAACGCGCTGTGGCTGAAGGCGGAAAGCAGAATTGCGGCGGTTAACAGTTTTAAAATTTTCATCATGTTCCCTTATGGATTGAAAAGCGGAGACAGCCTGCCATACGGAGTGGTCAGGAGATGTCCGACAGAGAAAAAAGTCAGGGTTTCAGCGAGGGAGCCAGTCGCCAGCGGTGAGGGCCAGCGGATTCCAGCACAAAGGCCAGTTGAGCGAGGTCCCGTCTTGCTGTGCGGGGAGACACGTCAAACTGCCGGATGATGTAGCGAACAGATATTGTCTGACCGTAAAACAGCACCATGGTCAGCCGGATAAGCCGTTCTCCCTGTCCGGTGACACGTTGCCTGCAACGGCTGGCTTTCATCGTTGCCATACGCGCCATCGGTCCCCTTTCTGAAAAGAATCAAGGTGTCTGGCAAGCCAGATATCAGGGCACGAATCGCCGGTAACGCAGCGGGCAGTAAACCGGTGGCAGTTAAAGTCGAGCAGGCTATAAGGATAGCGCTGACCCACTGCCGCCTTTGCCCGTTCAGCGGCCTGCGCACAACCCTGAGGCGTCAAATCCATACAGTCGGTATACACCGAGATAGCGGAGTTCCAGCCATCGAGCCGGTCAAGAAAACCTTTAGCCTTACTTTTGATAACGGTTCCATCGCCATCAAGATGAACAATATCGCCGTTACCCACATAGATACCGCTGTGTGCGGCAAGGCCAAAAAGCAGTTCGCACTGCACGATACCGCCGTAAGCCGGTTCATCGACGCAGGACAGAATGCAGTTATCGATAAATGAATCCACGAAGTTAAGCAGCAGAAGCCGGTACATAACATTCAGTTCCTTACTATGGGGGAGAGGGGGGATGCGGGGGAAACGTAGTGAACACTCAGCTTTCCCACAACGTACGGACCGTGAAAACCCCCATATCGTGGTAAGCCATAAAGTTACTTTCCCATAGCGACCAGAACTCACGGGCGTCGACATGAGAGATATCGCCACAACGGGAAAGCCACGTGTATTGTTGCGTCCAGCTCACATCGACATCTTTTTCAAGCTCAGGCCATGGATGTCCTGCATAGTGAAAATCGGTGACGTAATCGAGCTGCCAGTCTTCTCCGGCAGGGATGAGGCGTATTTCGACCGGATGCCAGCCGCCCTTTTCCGGTGAGTATTCAGGGTCACGGAAGTTAATGGTTAATCCGGTGATGGGGTGACGATGAGGCGGTTTTTGCGCAACGATACCCAGAAGCAGTTGAGTGAACGACCGGGAGAGTGGCAGCACATAGCCGCCCTGCAATATAGCGGGTGATGACATAGTGAATTTCCTTTTTAAGGGGTATGGAACACAGAAAAAGCGGGGGATTAGTCCTGGCTGATTGCGGCAAGCTGCGTCAGACGGTGCTGCCAGTCGGCGTAGCAGCGGTGCATAAAGAGTCTGCTGCTGTCCGCTTCGATAAGGCAGATATCCGGACTTCTGAGCACAGCAGCAAGAAAACCTGCGTTATTGGTGCTGCCCTGACCAAACAGTGGGCGAAATACACGGGACGGAAAGCTGTCCTGCTGCTGTTCCAGAATGGCGTGAATCGCATCAAGCGCTACCCATTCACGGGAGAACAGGCCTCCTTCGCCATTGGCGGTTAAGCGCAGGGCAAGGCTTCCGGTTTCACCCTCTTTACCCAGCTCATACGTCAGCAGTCCCTTGCTATGGGGGCTGATTTTCTCTGCTTCCCCGCTGTAGAACACGGTATAGCTTTCGATGACGGCGGCTTCGGTAGCGATTTTTTTCTTACTCATGGTTCAGCGCCTCAATCAGGTTCTGGAGTTGAGTGATAACGGTTGTGTCCGGGAATACCAGATAGATACCCTGTCCGTTATCACAGACGATACCGAGAAGCAGATACCAGCCATCATCAAGTGCGGTGACGTATTCCGGGTTAGCCAGTGCAACTGCCAGCAGCGGGTCTTCGGGCAGCGTGTCATCATGGTTGAGATGCCAGAGCAGGGTTTCCGTTTCGTTCCAGAAGGCGGTAAACAGGTCGATATCATCGACGGGTCCAAGAATTTCATTGCTGAGGGACGCCAGTGCGGAGGCGGGCAGGTTGAGAAGGGGAAGACTGGTGGGGGTCGTGAGTTTAAACATGATTATCTCCATAAGTAATTGATTCATATTGATAATATGTTTTCAAATGACTTTTAGTTACATTTTTTTTACGTTGTTTGCTTATTTTGGATTATGTCCTTAAATTTAGTGGTGGGCTGGCGTTAAATCCCGTTTTTTTCCGATTTGCAGCATTTTGTAAGCAAATTAGCATGAGCTGTTTTAACTGAAAATGAGAGAACGCTTGCGCACAATTGCTATTGATTTTCTTACTTATTTTCTCAATCACAAAACGCCTTAAATAGTTCAAAAAACAAGCAACACCCCATAATCGATATTATTTATGGGGAGAAACGACGTTCAGGCCTGAAAGTGGGGGAGTGGCACTTTCAGGAGATTAAGGGGGCAAACAGGCCTCTTTAACGCGTGCTTTTCTCACCAAAATGTCAGAGTCGGTGATTTGCACTTCAGTATTTCTGCCAATACTATTCGCTTCATGTGCTGGCCAGCATCTAACTCAATACCCTTAATTTGTATTAATTGAGCGAGATGTATGCATTATGAAACCCGATAGTTCTTTAAACCTAATAACGCTGACAATGAAACAGAATGATGTTGATTCTGTGGATGGTCGCTTTTGTAAGTCAGCGCAAAACATCAAAACCAGCGTTGACGTTGATGATTGCTGTGTTGAACCAATGGCCCGACATCGCAGCCCAAAGAATCAAAGAGAGGCATTCACTAAAGCTTTTTTTGATGAGTGTAAAACCCGTGCAATACAAACTGGCCGGACTATCGAAGCCAGCGATACAAAATGTACCGGGCTTAAGGCTATATTCCACTCATCCGGACGCATTAAGTTTATTGTCCGCAAAAGTATTCGCGGAAAGAATGTTTACGTTTCCGTAGGAAGTTACCCTGAATTTTCCATTAATAACGCAAGGGAGCATGCCTTTAAAATAATTCAGGAGCTTAAGGCTTCCGTTGAGACTTATGGTGAGCGTTTTCTTACTCACAGTAAAATGACGTTTAATGAGCTTGTGGATGAGTATGAGAAAAGCGTACTCAGCACGGGCGTTAAGCGTTCAGCTAACACCGATCTTTCTAAGATCCGTAAATACCTGCGCCCTCTTCTCGGTGCCAAAAAGCTGGCAGGTATGACGGAGGCAGATATTCTGAGCTATCTGCATAATCTCGATCTCAAGCCTGCCACCCGCAACCGCCATCTGGCGCTCATTAAAGCGGTGTTTACCTGGGCTATACGCATGGGATACATCAGCCGCTCTCCGGCGCTTTATATCAAAGCGCTGCCTGAAGTGACGTCAGATCGCCGCGCCATGGATGACTCCCAGCTTCAGCGCTGGATGGAAGTCTGTGAGTGCTGGCGTAATGGTAAACCCGATCATGAAGCCCTTGCTCTTCTCATGTTCCTTGCCCTGACGGGGCTGCGTCTGGGGGAAACCCGTCACCTTCGTCTTGAAGATGTGGACTGGAGCCGCAAAGTTATCACCCTTCGCCACACCAAAAACGGCAAACTCCGCCGTGTACCGGTATGTGATAAGGCTTTCGTTCTTCTGACAGAACAGCGTCAGCATCTGGGTGATGAAGGCTGGGTATTTCCGGGCAAGGGGACCGACAATCCGGTTTCTGAGCCGCGTCGCCTGCAAAAACGGCTTTGTGAGGCTGCGGGTATTCCACCGTTCACCATCCATGAGATGCGACATACCTTTGCGACAAAGCTCATTGAGAGCGGGGCCGACATTCACACCGTCAAAGACTTACTGGGTCACAGCACGATAAAAGTAACGGAACTTTACTTGCACGCTTCCCCGGCGCGTTATCACGAAGTCGTTAATCGGGCGATGGGGTAACAACCTTCACTCAACGGTATGGTTTTTAACTATGGTTCTGATGCACCCGTTTTCTGACGGTGGCGTAATTTGATGGTAATACACATGAATAAAAAAGTGACAACTAATGTTCCTAAGGTTTCCGGGATTAAGCGTATTCGCGCTTTTGCTGACCGCGATAAAAATTTCAACAAAATGTCGGAAGCAATTATCAGGCGTGCTGAAAACACTGAGGTCGGTGAAGATGATATCGCTTCACTCGGTATTGGTGATGGGCTGCCACGGCATTATGTGAATACGGCTAATGGCCTTTTCTACATCGGTGGACAGAAACCTGTGCAGGTTTGCACCACGCCAGTTGTGCCTGTCGCCCTGTTTTGTGGAAAAGATAAGGAGTCCGGTCTTGGGATCAGCCTGATGACCGGTAACGGGCTGGGTAAGTATGTTAAGGCCCTGGTACGCTTTGAGGATATTGTTCAGAGCGGTGCTCAGGTAGTAGGCAAACTGGCAGATCGTGGATTTTGTGTTGGCTCCTCTCCACAGCAGTTTGCCCTTTTTGACCGTTTTCTTCAGCGCTGCCGGAGTTTACCGCTGCCTGTCTATCTGATGGCAGATGCGATGGGATTCGTTTCGGAGGATATGGCCTTTTTACATGGTTATGAGCCCGTTGTGACCTCTCTGACCGGGTTTGATTATCTGCTGCCGGGATTCCGCGTGCGTCCCGGACTGCACAAAGGTGGGGCTCTGGAGGAGTGGATTAACCTCATCCGGGAAAATGTCCATGGCTGGGCGCAGACCTTTGCGCTGAGTGCGTCCTTTGCTTCGATGCTTCTGGTTCCTGCCGGTATGGATGTGGGCATGTTTCATTTTCACGGCGTATCCACCACCGGTAAAACGCTTCTCCTGATGCTGGCTGCATCGGTCCATGGTGATGGCAGCGAGCCGGGTAGTGGGGGGAATGTAAATATTATTCGCTGGAATACCACGCCTAACGCGATGGAGCGCCTTCTCGCTGACTATTCCGGTCTGGTCGCCTGCGTCGATGAACTGGGTGCGAGTAATCATAAGCAACTTTCCTCACTGCTTTACAACATTACGTCAGGTACGGCAAAAGAGCGCCTGAACCGTGGCCTGACGGCAGATGAGCCGTTTAAATGGCGCATGTTTATTCTCTCCACCGGTGAGATGTCAATCTCCGAAAAGCTGGCTGAACAGAAAGCCGTGTTACAGGGAGGGCAGGAGCACAGGGCCATCAGTATGGAACTGTTGCCTGAGGATGCTCAAAAACCGGATGAACCGGTATCAGAAACACGTGCCCGTGCAGATGCACTGAAGACGGGGCTGGCAGAGGCTTATGGTCATGCCGGGCCTGCATTTATCGGCAAACTGTTATCCGGGAAAAATACGGCTGGCGGTCTTCGCACCTACGCAGAGTTTTCATCCTGGCTCCAGGAACAGACAGATGATTGCTGTAACGCACTGGAAGAGGCCCTGAGGGATGAGGGGCGTGATATTACCCGCGTTCAGCGGCGCGGACTGAAAAGATTTGCGCTGGTATGGCTGGCAGGAGAGAAGGCGCTGAAATATGGCCTTTTACCTTTCGAAAGCGATGCGGTGGCTGAATCCGTTATGTCCGCTGCACGACGCTGGCTGGATGATAACCAGAATCAGTATAACCCGGTGCGTAACATGCTGGAGGAGCTTCAGCTGACGCTGGTGACAAAAAGCAGCAGGCACTTTATCACCCTGCGTGACGAACATGCCCGATGCCCGGGAGATATGTGGGGATTCGTCCATTACAAAACCGGCGACTTCCTGATTTATGAATCGGTGTTTGAAAAGCTCTGTTCTGAAAAGGGACTTAAGACCGTTGATGTGGCCAGACCGTTAGAGCATTCCGGTTATCTGCTTGGCGAAAGTGCCGGACACTATAAAAAAAGAGCGCTGAAGACGATGGCGCAGTCTTACTACCAGGTCAAAAAAGCGTTTCTGAAATGCAATGTGATGACCGAATTTTAACCCTGAATAAAACCATTTTGACTGAATAACAACGAATAGAAGGTGATGTATGATTTTTGAATCAGACCAGTACTATGACGGTTTTCCTCACGCTATCAGCAGCGAAAATGAAGAAAAAACCTCATTCAATGATTACGCTCTGGTTAACACACTGGCGGAGTGCCTGTATCACGACATTTCTCGTGAAATCTTCGATGGCAGTGAGCCGGCGCTCCGGGCCGTCATTGCCAACGGTCAGATTAAATTCCTGGCTCGTTATACGCTTAGAGGGGCCTGCTATTATGAACCCCTCGGCAGGTTCCCTCGTATGTCTATTAAAGACGCGCGCGAGTGTGCTCGTGAACTCTATAACAGATATGATGATAACCGGGTGCCGGATGAAGAATATGGGGCCATCCCGTTCTGACTGATGGCTGAACAGTAAAAAAAAAGCAGGGGCACTTGCCTCTGCTTTTCTGTTATCACAAGGACGGTAGCTGAGCCGTTATCCTTTCCGCCAGTAACTGACTGGTGTTCTGTAAGCGCTGAGGATGAAGATGCGCATACCGTTGTGAAGACTGACTGCTGCGGTGCCCCAGTTGAGCCTGAACGTCATACAGTGTTCCGCCGTAGGACACGATGAGGGCGGCAACCGAATGGCGGCAGGTATGAATACACACTTCCTTGTCGAAAATTCCCGCCCGACGCACGATACGCTGAAAGGCTTTAACCGGGTTACTCAGCGGCATTCCCTGTTTTTTACCAATAAACAACCACGGATTTCCCCGCTGCGTTGGCAGCGTTCTGATTACGTCCATCGCCAGTGAGTTAAGGTGAACAATCCGTCCATAGCCATTCTTGGTTTCAGGGAGCCACAGGGTGCGTTTAACCGGGTCAACATGCTCCCACTTAGCCAGACGCAGCTCATCACGACGAAGGCCGGTCAGTAACAGCAGTTTGACATAGCGGGCCGCGACGGGGCTGGTATCGTTATCGGCGGAGAGAAAAATACGACGAATTTCGTCCTCGGTAAAATAACGCTGTCGGGCGTTGTTCTCCCTGAGTAGCTGTACCACCCTTGCCGGATGAACAGAGGTCATGCTTTGCCTTCCGGCCCATGTAAAGACGGCTTTAATGAGTACGATGACACGGTTACAGGTAGCCGCTGACAGGGAAGTACTTAACGTCTGCTGAAGGCGCAGAATGCTCGCTGGTGTGATATCGCTCAGCAGCCTCTGACCAATGGCGGGACGGATATGATCGCGGTAGCGCTGAACATCCTTTCCCCAACTGCGTTTAGCGGATTTTGCCCATGGCAGATAATGCTGATTAAAGAGTTCATCGAACGTCAGCTCCATTCTCTTGTTTTCACGCTCCTGCTTAGGGTCAGTGCCGGTGGCAAGGGAACGTTTGTGTTCTATGGCAATCTGACGAGCAAGATTGACGTCCACTTCAGGCCAGTGACCAATGGCGATGGCGCGTTTTCGTCCATGATAAAGGTAGCGTAGCAAAAACTTTTTACGACCTTCTCTTCTGCTGACCAGACACTTGAGGCCGGAAATCTCGGTGTCGCTGTATTCGGCATCGGTACTGCGTGCATCGGATGTGTTAGGGGGCAGGGATTTAATGAGCTGATTAGTAAAACGGAAGCGTTTGGGGGTGGACATATAACCTCCTGTGACTGGTGTAAAGAACGTCAGGGTTGACCCATCCCCGGCACGGCGTTGCTAATGGCTGAGTTGATTTTCTGGCGTGGCGAAGGGAATGCTGGTGCCACATGGTATGAATGAAGACGGGAAATGCAGAAGAGCAGGCTTTACGGTCTGATTCTGGTCTTAAGGGGAAAGATTGCCGTTAGGGAAGAGTTCACAGAAATAATATGTGTTTAAGTCGGATACAATTACCTGTCATCAGGGCAAGGACCGTTGCCCATATGTGGCTGGTTTTGGTGTCGGCTATGTGCCAGAAGCGGAAGTTGTTACCGGAGTTTTTCTTAGTCAACGGGGAGCAGGTCATTTGGCCCACAGTCAAACCTACCCCCACTAATGAACACATCGTAATGTTAGTAATGCTTCCGTTAGTTGTGGGGAGCATTGTCGATGTCCGCAGTTCGCTCACAGCTGACCTTTGACTCAGTTAGCTTGTCCGCTCCGTGCCAGAAGCGGATATTAAGAAAATGATGGAGTGCAAAATAGCAGTCATCACCCCAATCTTACCTGATGCCTCTTAATGCTACTCAATCCCCATGGTCAACTTATTAAATTCACCTGGAGCCAATACCCGAGCATCAAGTGTTATGAACACCTCGTTGTAAATGCATCCAGACTTTTCAACGTTGTCTTTCCCGTCCACCCTCAATAGAAGACCCAATTTCCGATCAATAAACGTTCTAACCTTGGCACGTTCATCAACAGAGAGGACATAGAATCCGCTACCCAACATTCCCGTGGTGCGTTCGTCGATGGTTGTTCCTATTGCACCAGAAAGAAGAATATTAGTGCCGTAGGCTTTAAATAAACAGTCGGTCCATCCAGCGTTGATAGTCGAATCCTTACACATCTTGGATTTCTTAAACTGCTGATATATTAGAAGCCCCTCCTTATCCAGCTTTTCGCACTGATCAGCGATACCTTTGCCTGGATAGATGGCGCAGGATAGAAGTAGAGTTGTACTGAGTAGACGCCATCTCATTTATAGGCACCACCGTGGTTAAGGTTGCGTGAGTAGTCTCAACCATAACATCGTTCGGCAAAAGTGTTGTGGTAAAAACCTTATCTTTCCTCAATTCGTACATCCGTTTGTCAAATTTCCCCTCTTCGCTCACAGCGGACACTCAGGTTTAACAGTCCAGTACGTTTAGCTTACGGATAAATCATTTTATGATGGCGTGGAGAACGGGGGATTCTGAAAAGGTAAGAAGTGAAAGGGAAAAAAGAGCTTGTTGCAGGTGGACGGACTGGTGAAGATCCCCATGAGAATGGTGGAGAGTGTATGCTGCCAAGTTTCCCCGCTTGCTATTGGGGATTTCCCCACCTTATTCCCCGCGACAAAATCACGTTAAGGACAGCGGATTAAGGCAGAATGATAATTCCCCGTTTCCCCCGTGTTTTCTACTTCATTATGAATGATCTGAGAGAAAGGAACCGTAGAGGACCGTAGAGAGACCGTAGCTGTGAGGTAAGAAAAAAATACATCAGAAGATGTTGAGGTGTCTAAAAGTAACGAACATCTGCGAAAATGGCGAGAAATCCAGCAAACAAATAACGTGTTGCAACGACCAGAAATCTACCGTAGCCAAGAAAGGAAAAAGCCCCGCTTTGCAGCGAGGCCTTATGAATATTGGTGCCCGGACTCGGAATCGAACCAAGGACACGGGGATTTTCAATCCCCTGCTCTACCGACTGAGCTATCCGGGCAACGGGGCGCATTAAACCGCAATCAGTCACGGCCGTCAACCAAATTTCGGCGAAAATGGTTCAACTGCTTACTATTACGGCAATTTTGCGGTTTCTGTCGTGGAAACGCGTAGCCATGCCCGGTGGGCTCAGGTGAGCGCGCCGCCCTGGCGGCACTGCGCGAAGCGCAAAATATCTTCCGCCAGCCGGTGGGCGGTATCAACATCGACCTGGCTACGGTTGACTAACATGCGGCTCAGGCAGCCCTCCAGTACCAGCTCCATCTGTTTCGCCACCATCGATGGGTCGTCGACTTCCAACTGGGTCAGCAGCGTATGGCTGAACTGGAATGCGGCCTGCTTCTGCTGGTTAGCGAGCTGATGAATCGGGTGCTCGGCGTCCGGGTAGAAGGTACAGGCGGCGATAAACAGACAGCCGGGATAGCGGTTTTTGGTGACGCAGTCGGTTAGCGCGCTGTAGCGGGCGAGCAGCTTCTCTTCTGCCGTCAGCGCATCGTTTAGCATCAGCTGGCGACGCCAGGTTTCCACCTGCTGACTCAGATAGCGCAGGGCGTCATACTGCAACGCTTCGCTGTCAGGCCAGTAGCGGCGCAGCTCTTCCAGCGGGCGGTCCACGCGCTCAGCAACCATCTCCAGCGTTGTGCTGGCCATCCCTTTTTGTTCAAGGAGCTGCAGAGCTTCTCCCAATACGTCTTCGCGTTGCACGGTATTCTCCTCCGTTCCCGACGGCTATTCGTCTAAAAGTGTTGTCTACGGTTGGCGATCGCGCAAATGTGCGCGGAACGCGGTGGCGTCCATAAAGCCGGTCACCCGTAAAGCGGGCAGCTCGTTGCCGTTTTCATCAAAGAAAAGGATTGTCGGCAGACCGAGTACCTGCAAATGTTTCAGCAGCGCCACGTCCCGGGCGCTGTTGGCGGTAACATCTGCTTGCAGCAGGACGGTGTTTTGCAGCGCCTGCTGTACCTGCGGGTCGCTAAAGGTGTACTTCTCAAACTCTTTGCAGGCCACGCACCAGTCGGCGTACAGGTCGAGCATCACCGGTTTACCGCGGGCGTTAGCCAGCGCGCTTTCCAGCGTTTCGACGCTGCTGATGCGGGTAAAGGCGAGGTGCGATGGGTTCTGCGCCACGGTGGTGCCAAAGGCCCAATCCTGAAGCGGGCGCACGCTAATCAGCGCGGCGGCCAGCAGGATAATTTGCCCGATGCGCTGCCAGGGTTTTTTCAAGCCGAGGCTGCTAATAAACGCCCAGCTGAAGAAGGCCACGCCGAGCATCGACCACAGCCGCAGCCCCCAGATATCGCCAATAATACGCTCCAGCAGGAACACCGGCAGCGCAAGGATCACAAAGCCAAAGGCAGTTTTGACGTGCGCCATCCACGGCCCGCTTTTTGGCAGCAGGCGGTTGCCGAACACCGTTACCAGGATCAGCGGCAGGCCCATGCCCAGCGCGTAGAGGTACAGCGTGCCGCCGCCGAGCCACAGGTTACCGCTTTGGGCGATATACAGCAGAATAGCGCTCAGCGGTGCGGTGGTACACGGCGAACAAATCAGCCCTGCAATCGCGCCCATCGCAAACACGCCGCCCACAGAGCCGCCCTGCTGGCGGTTGCTCATCAGGGTCAGACGGGTTTGCAGCGATGACGGTAGCTGGAGCGAAAAGGCACCAAACATCGACAGCGCCAGCAGAATAAAGACCGCCGACAGGCCGATCAGTACGTAAGGATGCTGCAGCGCGGCCTGGAACTGCATCCCGGCAGCGGCAACGACCAGGCCCAGCGCGGTATAGGTGAGCGCCATGCCCTGCACGTAGATGAATGCCAGCAGCAGCGCGCGGCCGGTGGCAAGACGCTGTTTGCCGCCGAGGACGATGCCGGAGATCAGCGGGTACATCGGCAGTACGCACGGAGTGAAGGCGATACCAATACCGATAAGTAAGGCCCAAAGCGCACTGAAGGGGAGGGCGGCGCTAGCATCGCCCCTTACCCCGGCGGCCTCCCCGGAGGATGGGAGGGCAGAGACCGCGTTCAGCGGTACGGTTCGGGTTTCCGGTGGGTAGCAGAAGCCCGCGTCGGCGCAGCCCTGGTAGGTGACCGTCAAGGTGGCGCCGTGGCTGGCCTCGGTCAGCGTGACGGGTATGGTCAGGCTTTGGCGGTAGATTTCGCTGTTGCCATAGAACTCGTCGTGATGCGGCTGACCTTTGGGCAACGCGAGCGGGGCGATGCTGGCGTTGGCCGGGTTAATCTTGATCTGCTGGCGGTAGAGGTAGTAGCCCTCTTTTACCTGCCAGCGGAGATTCACGTCATGCTGTTTCTGCTGAAAATCGAAGGCAAACGCCCGATCAGCGGGAACGAAATTTGTCTTGCCGGGGCCGTCAAACAGCCCGGCGGCGAAGGCTGAGGTGCTGCACAGCAGCAGAATCAGCGTAAGGATGCGTTGAGCCATGAGAGATAATCAACATCTGCGTGAGTAACGGGTAATACTAACAGTTCTGGCGTTTGGTACGGGTGGTGCGCCTTGAGGCAGTCCAGCAACGCCTGCTGGTGGGTAAGGTCGGTTTTGAGCAGCATTTGAACTTCATACTCTTGTTCGAGCTTCCCCTCCCAATAGTATAGCGATGTCGCGCCGGGTAGCAGGGTCACGCAGGCGGCTAATTTTTCCGCCAGCACTTTGGCCGCCAGATCCTGGGCGGTCGCTTCATCCGGAGCAGTACAGAGAACCACTACAGCGTCGGGAGTGCTCATTGTAAACCTCGTTATCGATGAAAAGAGGCACTATAGCACGGCGGTTGGAGCGGGTTGAGTGAATCGGGCCGCAGAGCGGCCCGACTTTAAGGATATTTACAGGCGGTTAGAGGATTAACCCACCGAAGATAAACCCAAAAATCACGCACAGGGCGATGGCAATCACGCCCGGGATCAGGAACGCGTGGTTGAAGACGTATTTACCGATACGGGTCGAGCCGGTGTCGTCCATTTCTACCGCTGCCAGCAGCGTTGGATAGGTTGGCAGAACGAACAGCGCAGACACTGCCGCAAAGGACGCAATCGCGGTCAGCGGCGTAACGCCCAGCATCAGCGCCGCAGGCATCAGGGCCTTGGTGGTCGCCGCCTGGGAATACAGCAGAGTGGCCGCAAAGAACAGCACCACCGCCAGCAGCCACGGGTAGTTTTGCAGCAGGTCGCCCGCAATACCCTGAATATCAGCGATGTGCGCCTTCACGAAGGTATCGCCAAGCCACGCGACGCCCAGCACGCACACGCAGGCGCTCATGCCGGATTTAAACGTGCTGGCGTTGAGGATTTCACCGGTGTCCACTTTACAGGTGACGCAAATCAGCGTGGCGATAGTCAGCATAAACACCACAATGGCTTCGTTACGCGGCAGCACTGGGTTCTGAATCAGACCGACGGTATCGCTGATGGCCGTTGCGTAGAACATCACCGCCACAATACCGATCAGGAACAGCAGCACCGAACGTTTAGCGTGCGGCTTCAGCTCAAACACCTTGCTGCCACGCAGGCGCACTTCGCCTTTTGCCAGACGTTCCTGGTACACCGGGTCGTCTTTCAGTTCGCAGCCCAGGAAGTTACAGACGATCGCGGTGAGCATTACGGCAATCAGGGTGACCGGAATACAGATGGCCAGCAGGGTCAGGTAGCTCACGCCCATTGGCTCAAGGATGCCGGCGAAGAACACAACCGCAGCGGAAATCGGCGAGGCGGTAATCGCAATCTGCGAGGCGACCACGGCGATAGACAGCGGGCGGGAAGGACGGATGCCCTGTTCTTTTGCTACTTCGGTGATCACCGGCAGCGTAGAGAATGCGGTATGCCCGGTACCGGCAAGGATAGTCATAAACCAGGTGACCAGCGGCGCGAGGAACGTAATGTATTTTGGGTGCCGACGCAGAAGGCGCTCGGCGAGGCTGACGAGATAGTCCATACCACCGGCAATTTGCATCGCGGCAATTGCGGCGATAACCGCCATGATGATCTCGATAACGTCAAAGGGTATCGCGCCCGGTTTAATTTGAAAAATAAGCGTCAGCACCAGCACGCCGAAGCCGCCGGCAAAGCCGATGCCTATCCCCCCAAGTCTTGCCCCTAAATAGATGGCAAGAAGCACAATGACCAGTTCTGCTCCAAACATATTAGCCTTCCTTGTTTAACAAGTTGATATGTAATTGTTGTGTTTTCGTGAATTATAGAAACAAAAAAGGCATGTCATCATGACATGCCTCAGTTTATTAGTCAGAAAGATTACTGTTCGCTTTCATCGGTATAACGTTTTGCTTTATAGGCCGGGTGCATCAGGTTCTGCGGCGAGAAAATATCGTCCAGTTCTGCCTCGGTCAACAGGCCACGTTCCAGCACTACTTCACGCACGCTCTTACCGGTTTCGGCACAAATTTTACCGACGATATCGCCGTTGTGGTGGCCGATGAACGGGTTAAGGTAGGTGACGATACCAATCGAGTTATAGACGTAGCTTTCGCAGACTTCTTTGTTCGCGGTGATCCCGTCGATGCATTTTTCCAGCAGGTTGTAGCAGGCGTTGGTCAGGATATGGATAGACTCAAACAGCGCCTGACCAATGACCGGTTCCATCACGTTCAGCTGCAGCTGACCGGCTTCGGAGGCCATGGTGACGGTGGTATCGTTGCCGATGACCTTGAAGCACACCTGGTTAACCACTTCCGGTACGACCGGGTTAACTTTTGCCGGCATGATGGAGGACCCTGCCTGCAGTTCCGGCAGGTTGATTTCATTCAGGCCAGCGCGCGGGCCGGAGGAGAGCAGGCGAAGGTCGTTACAGATCTTCGACATTTTCACCGCCAGGCGTTTCAGCGAGCTATGAACCATTACGTACGCGCCACAGTCAGAGGTGGCTTCAATCAGGTCTTCCGCCGGGACGACGGCCAGATTGCTGACTTCCGCCAGTTTCTGCACCGCCAGCTGCTGATAGCCATCCGGGGTGTTCAGGCGAGTACCGATTGCGGTTGCGCCGAGGTTCACTTCCAGCAACAGCTCCGCAGTACGCAGCAGGTTTTTGGTTTCTTCATTGAGCAGCACGTTAAAGGCATGGAATTCCTGGCCCAGGGTCATTGGCACTGCGTCCTGCAGCTGGGTGCGACCCATTTTCAGCACGTCCTGGAATTCAGCCGCTTTACGCTGGAAGCCTTCGCCCAGCTGGTGGATAGCATCAACCAGCTTAACGATAGAGGTGTAAACCGCGATGCGGAAACCGGTTGGGTAAGCATCGTTGGTGGACTGGCATTTATTAACGTGGTCGTTCGGGTTCAGGTACTGGTATTCACCTTTCTGGTGGCCCATCAGCTCCAGACCGATGTTTGCCAGCACTTCGTTGGTGTTCATGTTTACGGAGGTACCCGCACCGCCCTGGTAGACGTCTACCGGGAACTGATCCATGCACTTGCCGTTATTCAGAACTTCATCGCAGGCTGCAATGATGGCGTTGGCTACGCCTTTAGGAATGGTTTGTAATTCTTTGTTCGCCAGGGCCGCTGCTTTCTTCACCATCACCATCCCACGTACGAACTCTGGGATGTCGCTGATTTTACTGTTACTAATGTAAAAGTTTTCAATCGCTCTCAGAGTATGAACGCCGTAGTAAGCGTCAGCAGGAACTTCCCTGGTACCCAACAGATCTTCTTCGATACGAATGTTGTTTAGCATGTGAACCTTCTTTTTGCGAGCTGCCAATGATTTCACCCAAATACGCAGGATTTTTATGGTCATGCGTTTTTCTGACCGCAGATTATTTCCTTAATCGGCCCGGTGTCCATGATCATATGCTGATAATAGCGGATTGCAGTAATCTGGATCACTTATTATCAGAAGCAATGGATAAGAATTATTAATTTGTGAAATGAATCACCGCTTGACGATTGTTGACAAAAATCTCAATAACCGCTGATTGAAAAACGGCGATTAATCACCACTTCACTGTAGTGCAGAGAAACATGAATCGCTGCAGGCGCGTGATACGCGTTATTTACCTCACAGGAGATGCCAGTGCGCTGGATACCGTTAATTGCCATATTTCTCTATGTTTACATTGAGATATCCATTTTTATCCAGGTCGCCCATGTGTTTGGCGTCCTGATGACGTTGATTCTGGTTATTTTTACTTCCGTGATCGGCATGTCGCTGGTGCGTAACCAGGGCTTCAAAAACCTGATGCTAATGCAGGAAAAAATGCAGGCGGGTGAAAGCCCGGCGGCTGAGATGATTAAAAGCGTATCGCTGATCCTCGCCGGCCTGCTGCTGCTGTTGCCGGGGTTCTTTACCGATTTCCTGGGTCTGGTGCTGTTGCTGCCGCCGGTGCAGAAGCATCTGACCGTGAAGCTGATGCCGCACCTGCACTTTGGGCGCATGCCGGGGGGCGGTTTTGGCGGCGGGACAACCAGCGGCCAGACCTTCGACGGTGAGTATCAGCGTAAGGACGAACGCCCTGACCAACTGGATCATAAAGACGATAATCGCCCGTAAGTTATGGCGATAATAAAAAGCCGGAGCGCGTTAAGCCTCCGGCTTCAGATTACTGACAAACCGCCGGATGGCGTCGCAAGTGACTTATCCGGCCGACAAGGGATGTATACCCACGTAGGCCCGATAAGCGTAGCGTCATCGGGCAATGAATGCGCCTACCCACGCCTTTTTGGCAGCAGCATCCACAGTGCGGCCAGCATGACCACCGCGTACAGACTTTTCCATCCCACCATCGCCAACAGCAGCAGGCACAGCGCCACGCCAATCATCGAGAGCGCCCGGTAGCGGCCTGCCAGCAGCCGGCAACCCGCCAGCATGCACAGCAGATAAATCATGATAAAAATGCCGTTGGCATAGATGATGAGCGCATCCAGATTGATGTTCAGCCAGTAGCTGGCCAGCGTGCTGACCATGCAGCTGCCGATGACCACGCTGAGCGCGTTGCGCGGCACCAGCCCCGGCGAAAGCCGCGCCAGGAAGCTATCGGGTTTATGCTGCGCTTGCGACCACACCAGCCGGGCAAAGCTTTGAATGTAGATGTTGGTGCTGGCAAAACAGGCGAGGAAACCGACCACGCTGGCAACCCACAGCGCCTTCACGCCGAACAGCTGTACTACGATGGTTGGCAGCGACGCGGCGGCGGTGTTGGCGGCACCGTAAGCGTGAAAATGCAGCACCAGCACCGTACAGGCCCAGTAAACCATGCCCGCCAATAGCAGCCCAATCATCAGCGCGCGGGGAAAATCGCGTTCCGGGTGGCGAAACTCAGACGCCATGTGGGCGAACGCCTCCAGGCCGACAAAACACCAGAACATGACGGAAAGCGCCGCGAAAAGTGGCGACATTTCGATATCTGCCAGCGCCGGGAAGGGAATTTCCTTCACGGCGATATCGCCGTACACCCAAACGGCGGCCAGCAGGGCGACGATCAGCACCGCGACCAGGGTTTGTAAGTTAGCGCTCGAGCTGGCGCCGCGCAGGCCCAGCCACCAGATGACGGCGAGGGTCGCCATCTCGGCCATGAGCAGCTGCCAGCCGTGCCAGCCGAACAGCGCCTGGGTAAAACCAGAGGCAATATGTAACGCAGCGGGCAGGCCCACCGGAATGACGGAGAGAAAGAGCCAACCGGTGACGCGCGCCAGTCTTGGGCCAAAGGCCTGCTCTACAAAGTGTGCCACGCCGCCCGCGCTGGGGTAGTGTCTTCCCAACAGCGCGAAGACAATCGCGACCGGGAAAACCAGCACGATCAGCGCTGGCCAGGCCCACAGACTGTTATCTCCGGCAACAATCGCACCCAGCGCCGGAACGGCAAATACGCCGGTGCCCAGCAGCGATGTCGACAATAACCCAACGCCCTGAGCCAGCCCCAGCTCCTGTTTCAGACCTGACATGACATGCTTCCATACCCTTGCAAAGAGGCGAATGTTACCACACCAGCACGGTGCATGGCCCCGCGTCATTGTGCTGTTCTCAGCCGCTATTTCAGCGATTTATCGCGATTAACGGCGTGCGAAAAATTTTTTTTAGGGTGCCCCCTTGAAGGCCAAAATAACCATCCCCATCTCTCTGGCACTAGCCGGAAAACCCTACGTGGCCCGGCGTCACCCATAACTGATAATGACTTTCTCGAAGGAGAGCTATCAATGAGTATTCGTCCGTTACATGATCGTGTGATCGTCAAACGCAAAGAAGTTGAAACTAAATCTGCTGGCGGCATCGTCCTGACCGGTTCTGCGGCAGCAAAATCAACTCGTGGCGAAATCATCGCTGTCGGTAAGGGCCGCATCCTGGAAAACGGGACCGTGCAGCCGCTGGACGTTAAAGTTGGTGACATCGTGATTTTCAACGATGGCTACGGCGTTAAATCTGAGAAGATCGACAATGAAGAAGTGTTGATCATGTCTGAAAGCGACATCCTGGCAATTGTTGAAGCGTAAGAAACGCGCGAACGAATTTGAGGAATAGAAGAAATGGCAGCTAAAGACGTAAAATTTGGTAACGACGCACGTGTAAAAATGCTGCGCGGCGTTAACGTACTGGCAGATGCAGTTAAAGTGACCCTGGGCCCGAAAGGCCGTAACGTTGTTCTGGACAAATCCTTCGGCGCGCCGACCATCACGAAAGACGGCGTATCCGTAGCACGTGAAATCGAGCTGGAAGACAAGTTCGAAAACATGGGCGCACAGATGGTGAAAGAAGTTGCCTCTAAAGCGAACGACGCTGCAGGCGACGGTACCACCACCGCAACCGTACTGGCTCAGTCCATCATCACTGAAGGTCTGAAAGCCGTTGCTGCGGGCATGAACCCGATGGATCTGAAACGTGGTATCGACAAAGCTGTCGCTGCTGCCGTTGAAGAACTGAAAGCGCTGTCCGTACCGTGCTCCGACTCTAAAGCGATTGCTCAGGTTGGTACCATTTCCGCTAACTCCGACGAAACCGTAGGTAAACTGATCGCTGAAGCGATGGATAAAGTCGGTAAAGAAGGCGTGATCACCGTTGAAGACGGTACCGGTCTGGAAGACGAACTGGACGTGGTTGAAGGTATGCAGTTCGACCGTGGCTACCTGTCCCCGTACTTCATCAACAAGCCGGAAACCGGTGCTGTTGAGCTGGAAAGCCCGTTCATCCTGCTGGCTGACAAAAAAGTATCTAACATCCGCGAAATGCTGCCGGTTCTGGAAGCCGTTGCGAAAGCAGGCAAACCGCTGGTTATTATCGCTGAAGACGTTGAAGGCGAAGCGCTGGCTACTCTGGTGGTCAACACCATGCGCGGTATCGTGAAAGTCGCTGCTGTTAAAGCTCCTGGCTTCGGCGACCGTCGTAAAGCGATGCTGCAGGATATCGCTACCCTGACCGGCGGTACCGTTATCTCTGAAGAGATCGGTATGGAGCTGGAAAAAGCGACCCTGGAAGACCTGGGCCAGGCTAAACGCGTTGTGATCAACAAAGACACCACCACCATCATCGATGGCGTGGGTGAAGAAGCGGCAATTCAGGGCCGTGTTGCTCAGATCCGCAAACAGATTGAAGAAGCCACTTCTGACTACGACCGCGAAAAACTGCAGGAACGCGTAGCGAAACTGGCTGGCGGCGTTGCCGTTATCAAAGTCGGTGCTGCTACCGAAGTTGAAATGAAAGAGAAAAAAGCACGCGTTGACGATGCCCTGCACGCGACCCGTGCTGCGGTAGAAGAAGGTGTGGTTGCCGGTGGTGGTGTTGCCCTGGTTCGCGTTGCAGCGAAACTGTCTGGCCTGACCGCTCAGAACGAAGATCAGAACGTCGGTATCAAAGTTGCGCTGCGCGCAATGGAAGCACCGCTGCGTCAGATCGTCCTGAACGCCGGTGAAGAACCGTCTGTTGTGGCTAACGCGGTGAAAGCCGGTGAAGGTAACTACGGTTACAACGCGGCGACCGAAGAATACGGCAACATGATCGACTTCGGTATCCTGGACCCAACCAAAGTGACCCGTTCTGCTCTGCAGTACGCGGCTTCCGTTGCGGGCCTGATGATCACCACCGAGTGCATGGTGACCGACCTGCCGAAAGGCGACGCGCCTGATTTAGGTGCTGCTGGCGGTATGGGCGGCATGGGCGGTATGGGCGGCATGATGTAATCGTGCGCTATACCCCATAGAAATAAGAAACCCCCGGGCAGAAATGCTCGGGGGTTTTTCTTTTGGTCATCTTTTTAGTATAAGGTTTACACACGGACGACATGCGTCCAGCTCATTGATTATGGGGAATAACATGCAGGTAAAATATTTAGCAGGGATTGTCGGCGCAGCGCTGCTGCTTGCGGGCTGTAGCTCTACGACCGAGCTGACCGCATCGGGGCAGAATGTTCGCTTTGTTGAAGACAAACCGGGCGCTGAGTGCCAGCTGTTGGGGACGGCTAACGGCGCGCAGAGCAACTGGCTTTCCGGCCAGCAGGGCGCCGAAGGCGGCTCCATGCGCGGTGCGGCCAATGCACTGCGTAACCACGCGGCCGAAATGGGCGGCAACGTCATTTACGGCGTCAGCAGCCCAACGCAGGGTATGCTCTCGAGCTTTGTGCCGACCGACAGCGAAATGAACGGCCAGGTTTATAAATGCCCGAACTGATTGCTTTTGCCGGATAGCGTCTTGTTTATCCAGCGAACGGATTCTGGCCCAGGGCAGGCCGCTGCCTGCCCTGGGTCGCTTACCGTTGACGCAGCTGAAGATCCAGCGGCGTCTTACTCGGTTCCCCGCCGATTTCACGCGCCAGCTTCGGCACCATATAGCCGGATACCAGCGTCAACAGTTCCCGCATAATTTCCCGCGCCTCATCGTCGCTGACGAGGAAGTGGGCCGCGCCCTGAACTTTATCCAGCACGTGCAGGTAATACGGCATGACGCCGGCATCAAACAGCGCGTTGCTAAGGTTCGCCAGCGTTTGCGCATTATCGTTCACGCCGCGCAGCAGCACGCTCTGGTTGAGCAGCGTGACGCCAGCGCGGCGCAGGCGTGACATCGCCTGGCAAAACGTTGCGTCAATCTCATTGGCGTGATTGATGTGGTTCACCAGCAGAATTTGCAGTGAGGATTGCTCGAAGCGAGCGACCAGCGTATCGGTAATGCGCGCTGGGATAACGATCGGCAAACGGCTGTGGATGCGCAGGCGCTTAATGTGCGGGATAGACTCCAGCTGGCTAAGCAGCCAGTCCAGTTCGTGGTCTTTGGCCATCAGCGGGTCGCCGCCGGAGAAGATGATTTCATCGAGCTCCGGATGTGCGCTTACGTAGTCGAGCGCCGCCTGCCAGTTACGCTTATTGCCCTGGTTTTCGGCATACGGGAAGTGGCGGCGGAAACAATAGCGACAATTTACCGCACAGCCGCCTTTCACCAGCAGCAGCGCGCGGTTGTGGTACTTGTGCAGTAAACCGGGCACAACGCTGTGCTGTTCTTCCAGCGGATCGGTGGAGAATCCCGGTGCAGCGATAAACTCTTCCTGCGAGGTAAGTACCTGACGTAAAAGAGGATCGTTCGGGTTGCCTTTCTCCATTCGCGCCACGAATGCGCGCGGAACGCGCAGGGCGAAAAGGCGCTTAGCGTCACGGCCTGCGAGCAAATTTTCATCGGCGTCTATATTCAACAGACGGAATAGTTCATCCGGATCGGTGAGAACATCGGCAAGTTGCATCAACCAATCTTCTCTGGATGGGGTATTTAGGGTTACAATATGCGCCATTTTGTGGCTTAGCTACCATTTAACAATTTCAGAGGGCCTTATGGCGACTTACTATAGCAACGATTTTCGTGCTGGTCTTAAAATCATGATGGACGGCGAACCGTACGCGGTCGAAGCCAGTGAATTCGTTAAACCGGGTAAAGGTCAGGCATTCGCACGCGTTAAGCTGCGCCGCCTGCTGACCGGCACTCGCGTAGAGAAAACCTTCAAGTCTACTGACTCCGCTGAAGGCGCTGACGTAGTGGATATGAACCTGACTTACCTGTACAACGACGGTGAGTTCTGGCACTTCATGAACAACGAAACCTTCGAACAGCTGTCTGCTGATGCGAAAGCGATCGGTGACAACGCGAAATGGCTGCTGGATCAGGCTGAGTGCATCGTCACCCTGTGGAACGGCCAGCCGATCGCCGTGACCCCGCCGAACTTCGTTGAGCTGGAAATCGTGGAAACCGATCCAGGTCTGAAAGGCGACACCGCAGGTACTGGCGGCAAGCCGGCAACCCTGTCCACTGGCGCTGTGGTTAAAGTTCCGCTGTTCGTTCAGATTGGCGAAGTGATCAAAGTGGATACTCGCTCCGGCGAATACGTATCCCGCGTGAAATAATTCGTGCGTTGATCCGTTCGGCGCAGCAGCGATGCTGCGCCAGCCTACCTTCTGATTTGCTCCCACCCGCTTCGTCTTCGTCTGAAAAAAATCGCCGAGATCCCGCATCCTGTATGAAGTTGTCTATGCTTATGAAGCAAGATAACGATAACTGACACAAAGGATGACATTATGGTGAAAAAAGCGATTGCAGCGTTTTTTACAGTTCTGGCGCTTTCCTCTGTACTCACGGCCTGTAATACCACACGCGGTATTGGGCAGGATATTTCGGACGGCGGTAGCGCGATTTCAGGGGCAGCGACGAAAGCGCAGCAATAAATCCGGACCGACGGTATGGCGCTCTGTTGTACCGTCGTTTTTTGTCACCTATACTGACGGCATTTCATTTCAACACCTTGCGGGACGACCCGTAAGCGTATCGCATCCGGGGACGGCCCCATGATTATGGAGCCTGTTATGCCTTGGCTAATTCTGTTTATTGCCGGCCTTCTCGAAGTCGTCTGGGCCGTTGGCCTCAAATACACCCATGGTTTTAGCCGCCTGGTACCAAGCGTTATCACCGCTGTGGCGATGATTGCCAGCATGGCGTTGCTATCGTGGGCAATGAAAAGCCTGCCGGTGGGGACTGCCTATGCGGTGTGGACGGGGATTGGCGCGGTGGGTGCGGCGATTACCGGCATTTTGCTGTTAGGCGAATCCGCCAGCCCAATGCGCATTGCGAGCCTCGCGTTGATTGTGCTGGGAATTATTGGCCTGAAGATGAGTGCACATTAACAATCAACAGGCCCCGGAGAGAGGGGCCATGTAGGCCGGATAAGGCGTAGCCGCCATCCGGCAATGTGCTCTGCGTGCCTGATGGCGCTGCGCTTATCCGGCCTACAAGCCCCGCACAGCGCCAATGGGTTAAATAAACAGTACGCCGACCAGCGTAACGACCGTCAGAATGGCCGCCAGACCGTAGAATACCAACTTACCGTTCGGCACATGGATTTTCAGGTCGTGCATTGCGTGGTGAATACGGTGTAAACCGCACCACAGCGGCAGAACAATCATCAGGAACAGAAACGCGCGGCCAATCAGGCTATGCGCGAACGCGTACACGCGTTCATAGGTGAAGGCGTCGCCAGAGGCCATCAGCGGCAGCAGAATGCCCACCAGCAGCACCATGACCGGTGCGACAATTGCGCTCCACATACCGCCCGCGCCGAACAGGCCCCAGAATACCGGCTCATCGGAACGTTTTGGATTAGGGTTAATCATGCCAGTCTCCTTACCAGAACAGGGCGATAAACAGAATCACCACGCTGACCACCGCGGTCACCACCCAGAGCCCCTTGATAATTGGCTCCGGCCCCATTTTTTCGCCTTTCACGATGATATTGGCGGCTTTAGGCGCCAGCTCAAACCAGGTTTTAGTATGCAGCAGCGCGGCGGCCAGGGTAATCAAGTTCAGCACAACCACGATCGGGTTTTGCAGAAAACCGACGTAGCCGGCCCAGCTTTCGGCGCCGTGCTTAAGCGCAAACAGGCCGTAAATCAGCACGATGCTGAACCACACCGTTGGCACCGCGGTGCCTTCACGCAGCATATAGAAGCGATAAAACGGCAGCTTTTTCCACCAGGTGGACGGCATTGGCCGTACATAGGGTTTGCGTTTAGTCGTCATCATGCACTCCTTAGCGTGGTTTCAGGGTTGCGATAAGAAAGTCTTTCGAGCTTTCTACTTTACCCTGCTGAATAGCGGCGGCCGGATCGACGTGTTTCGGGCACACTTCGGAGCAATAGCCGACGAAGGTACAGGTCCAGACGCCATTCTGGCCGTTCAGCTGCGCCATACGTTCCTTCTTGCCGTGGTCGCGGCTGTCTTCGTTGTAGCGATGCGCCAGGGTAATCGCCGCTGGGCCAATGAACTCTGGATTCAGGCCAAACTGCGGGCAGGCGGCATAGCACAGACCGCAGTTGATGCAGCCGGAGAACTGGTGGTACTTCGCCATCTGCGCCGGGGTCTGGGTGTTTGGCCCCTGATCCGGCGTGCGCGGGTTGCCGATGATGTACGGCTTAATCGCTTCCAGACTCTCGATGAAGTGGGTCATGTCGACCACCAGATCGCGCTCGATAGGGAAGTTCGCCAGCGCCTCGACCTTGATTCCTTTGGTGTATTCACGCAGGAAGGTTTTACAGGCGAGCTTCGGCACCTTGTTGACCATCATGCCGCAGGAGCCGCAGATAGCCATACGGCAGGACCAGCGGTAGCTCAGGTCCGGCGCGAGGTTATCTTTGATGTAGCCCAGCGCATCGAGCAGCGAGGTCTGCTCATCGTAAGGCACTTCATAGAAGGCGCTGTGCGGTGCGCTGTCCACTTCCGGGTTATAGCGCACAATCTCAATTTTTAAATTCTTCATCTCAGCCATTCGCCGTCTCCTTCTTCTCGGCCGCTTCAGCTTCTGCGCCGTACACGCGTTTTGCCGGTGGCAGGGTCGTGATCTTCACATCGCTGTAGTCGAGGCGAGTGGTGCCGTCGGCGTCGCGGAAGGCGAGGGTATGCTTGAGGAAGTTAACGTCGTCACGCTCGGTGCAGCCTTCGTCCAGACGCTGGTGCGCGCCGCGGGACTCTTTACGCGCCATGGCGGAATGCGCCATACATTCGGCAACGTTCAGACCGTGGCCCAGCTCGATGGTGTAGAGCAGGTCGGTATTGAACACGCTGGAAGTGTCGGTGATGCGTACGCGCTTGAAGCGTTCCTGCAGCTCGGCCAGTTTATCGATGGTTTTCTGCATCAGCTCTGGCGTACGGTAGATACCGCAGCCTTCTTCCATCGACAGACCCATTTCGTCGCGTATTTTCGACCAGTTTTCATTACCTTCCTGGTTCACCAGCGCTTTCAGGCGGTTTTCGATGTCGCTGACCTGCGCGTCCAGCGCGCTGCCGTTGGCTTCACCGACCGTGGCCGCGCGGGCCATCGCCTGTTCACCGGCCATGCGGCCAAACACCACCAGCTCCGCCAGCGAGTTGGAGCCCAGACGGTTGGCGCCGTGCAGACCCACGGAGGAACATTCGCCGACGGCAAACAGCCCTTTGATGCGGGTTTCGCACTGCTGATCGGTTTCGATGCCGCCCATGGTGTAGTGCGCGGTTGGACGTACCGGAATTGGCTCTTTCACCGGATCGACACCCACGTAGGCTTTCGCCAGCTCGCAGATAAACGGCAGACGCTCCAGCAGCTTTTTCTCGCCAAGGTGACGCAGGTCGAGATAGACCACATCGCCGCGCGGCGTTGGGATGGTGTTGCCTTTGCGCCATTCGTGCCAGAAGGCCTGGGAAACTTTGTCGCGCGGACCCAGCTCCATATATTTGTTCTTCGGCTCGCCCAGCGGTGTTTCCGGGCCCATACCGTAGTCCTGCAGATAGCGGTAGCCATTCTTGTTGACCAGAATACCGCCTTCACCGCGGCAGCCTTCGGTCATCAGGATACCGGAGCCCGGCAGGCCGGTCGGGTGATACTGAACGAATTCCATGTCGCGCAGCGGTACGCCGTGGCTTAATGCCATGCCCATACCGTCACCGGTGACGATGCCGCCGTTGGTGTTGTAACGGTACACGCGGCCTGCGCCGCCGGTCGCCATGACCACCGCGTTGGCGCGAATCTGCACCAGCGTGCCTTCCATCATGTTCATCGCGACCAGGCCACGGGCCTGACCGTCATCGACCAGAATGTCGAGGACGAAGTGTTCGTCAAAGCGCTGAATTTGCGGGAACTGTAAGGAGGTCTGGAACAGGGTGTGCAGCATGTGGAAGCCGGTTTTATCGGCGGCGAACCAGGTACGCTCTATCTTCATCCCGCCGAAGCGGCGGACGTTCACGCTGCCGTCGGGACGACGGCTCCACGGACAGCCCCACTGTTCAAGCTGGGTCATTTCTGTCGGGCAGTGGTGAACGAAGTAATCAACGACATCCTGTTCGCAAAGCCAGTCGCCGCCGGCGACGGTGTCGTGAAAATGGTAGTCGAAGCTATCATGATCCTGTGCGACGGCAGCGGACCCGCCTTCAGCAGCAACCGTGTGGCTGCGCATAGGATAGATTTTTGATATCAAAGCAATTTTGGCTTTCGGGTTGGCCTGAGCGGCTGCGATTGCAGCGCGTAGTCCCGCTCCGCCTGCGCCTATAATGGCTAGATCGGCTTGAAAGGTTTGCACGACATTCCTCCAGATTTTTGTTATTTCACAACACGCTACGTGGGGGGATATCACGTGGCCTGCGCAAAAACGTTTCCACTGCTCCTTTATGGGTAAGGCAGTATACCCGTCGGGTTAATAAGGAAATTTGATGTGTTCGATTTTTTTGTCGTTAAGTGCGGTTTATTTATCACTGTAGCTGATGAATTAGGTTCTCGAATTACATAAAAAAATCTTCTTTCCTGCTCGACGAGAAATTACTGAGCAATATTTGTGTCGTGTGCGGCTTGCGGGTAGACTTCGTGCCCTTGTCTGTAATCGGAGAAAAAACCATGAGCGAGACGGCAACCTGGCAGCCGAGCGCATCCATTTCTAACCTGTTGAAGCGTGCGGCACTGATGACGGAGATCCGTCGTTTCTTTGCTGACCGCGGCGTGCTGGAAGTGGAAACGCCCTGTATGAGCCAGGCGACGGTGACTGACGTACATCTGGTCCCGTTTGAAACGCGTTTCGTCGGTCCGGGGCATTCTCAGGGAATGAACCTCTATCTGATGACCAGCCCGGAATATCATATGAAGCGCCTGCTGGCAGCAGGATGCGGCCCCGTTTTCCAGCTGTGCCGTAGCTTCCGCAATGAAGAGATGGGCCGTCACCATAACCCTGAATTTACGATGCTGGAGTGGTATCGTCCGCACTTCGATATGTATCGACTGATCAACGAAGTTGACGATCTGCTGCAGCAGGTGCTCGAGTGCCAGCCGGCGGAAAGCCTCTCTTATCAGCAGGCCTTCCAGCGTCATCTGGAAATTGACCCGCTATCGGCGGATAAAACCCAGCTGCGTGAAGCCGCGGCGAAGCTCGACCTGAGCAACGTGGCTGATACAGAAGAAGACCGCGATACCTTGCTGCAACTGCTGTTTGCTTTCGGCGTAGAGCCGCACATCGGCAAAGAGCGTCCGACGTTTGTCTACCACTTCCCGGCGAGCCAGGCATCGCTGGCACAGATTAGCGCTGAGGATCACCGTGTGGCCGAGCGTTTTGAGGTTTACTTCAAGGGAATGGAGCTGGCTAACGGCTTCCACGAGCTGACCGATGCCCGCGAACAGCAGCAGCGTTTTGAGCAGGATAACCGTAAGCGCGCCGCGCGCGGCCTGCCGGTGCAGCCGATCGATCAAAACCTGCTGGACGCGCTGGCGGCTGGCCTGCCTGACTGCTCCGGCGTGGCGCTGGGCGTTGACCGTCTGGTCATGCTGGCGCTGGGCGTTGAAACCCTGGCCGAAGTCCTGGCGTTTAGCGTCGATCGGGCATAAGTCTGATTTTGTACTTTTTTACAAAATAAAATGGCGCTAAATGCGCCATTTTCCAATTTTATATCCACAAACCACTCTTCTAGCCACAATATTTGTCTGGTTGTTTGCTATCATCCGGCCCGCATTTCTACGCGTCGATTTTCCGCTGCCTTGTCGCTGACGAGCTCGCAGCGCGCTGTCCTGTCGACGGGAAAAACGATTCAGAGTTAGGGAAGGTTACATGACCCTGACCTGCTCCCCGTTGATTAGTACACCCCGATGTTAGTAATGTCTTCATAAGCCACATGAGGACATCCCCATGAAGAAGCGTTTTTCCGACGAACAGATCATCAGTATTCTCCGCGAAGCCGAAGCTGGGGTACCCGCCCGTGAACTCTGCCGCAAGCATGCCATTTCCGATGCCACGTTTTACATCTGGCGTAAGAAGTATGGCGGTATGGAGGTGCCTGAAGTTAAGCGCCTGAAGTCGCTTGAGGAAGAGAACGCCAGACTCAAGAAGCTGCTTGCCGAAGCCATGCTGGATAAAGAGGCGCTTCAGGTGGCTCTTGGGCGAAAGTACTGACGACAGACCAGAAGCGGGAAGCCGTGATGTTGATGTGTGATGCGACCGGTCTGTCGCAACGTCGTGCCTGCAGGCTTACAGGTTTATCCCTGTCGACCTGCCGCTATGAGGCTCACCGTCCGGCTGCTGATGCGCATTTATCAGGGCGCATCACTGAGCTGGCACTGGAGCGCAGGCGTTTTGGCTACCGTCGTATTTGGCAGTTGCTGCGCCGTGAAGGGCTTCATGTTAATCATAAGCGCGTGTACCGGCTTTATCACCTCAGTGGCCTGGGCGTAAAACGCAGAAGACGTCGTAAAGGGCTGGCAACAGAACGTCTGCCGCTGCTCCGTCCGGCGGCGCCCAATCTGACCTGGTCGATGGATTTCGTCATGGACGCACTTTCCACCGGTCGCAGGATCAAGTGTCTTACCTGCGTCGATGATTTCACAAAGGAATGCCTGACGGTCACTGTTGCCTTTGGGATTTCAGGCGTTCAGGTCACGCGTATTCTGGACAGCATTGCACTGTTTCGAGGCTATCCGGCGACGATAAGAACTGACCAGGGGCCGGAGTTCACTTGCCGTGCACTGGATCAATGGGCCTTTGAGCATGGTGTTGAGTTGCGCTTAATCCAGCCGGGCAAGCCAACGCAGAACGGATTTATTGAGAGCTTTAACGGACGATTTCGCGATGAATGTTTGAATGAGCACTGGTTCAGCGATATCGTTCATGCTAGGAAAATTATTAATGACTGGCGGCAGGATTATAACGAATGCCGCCCGCACTCCACGCTGAATTATCAGACACCGTCTGAATTTGCAGCGGGCTGGAGAAAGGGTCATTCTGAGAATGAAGATTCCGACGTTACTAACTGAGTGTTGTATCTAATCGTGGGGGCAGGTCAACCCAATCAATAAAAAAGATGAGCCTGATGGGCCTCATCCTGATGATATTTACTTCAGTTTTTGGTTTCGCTAATAGTCCGTCAGCGTTTTATCTGATGGGCTATAGCGCGATCGCCTGGTATATTTTTTCCGCCTTATTATTCTTCATTCCATTTGCCTTAATGATGGCTGAAATGGGCTCCGCCTATCGCAAAGAAGAGGGCGGCATTTATTCCTGGATGAATAACAGCGTCGGGCCGCGTTACGCCTTTATCGGCACGTTTATGTGGTTCTCTTCGTACGTTATCTGGATGGTCAGCACCTCGGCAAAAGTGTGGGTGCCGTTTTCAACCTTCCTGTTTGGTGCGGATATGACGCAGCGCTGGAGCATGGCCGGCCTGCAGTCGACGCAGGTGGTCGGGCTGTTGGCGGTGGTATGGATGGTGCTGGTGACCACGATCGCGGCGAAAGGGATTAATAAAATCGCGCGTATTACCGCCGTTGGCGGTATTGCCGTGATGTGCCTGAATCTCGTTTTACTGTGCGTCAGTATCGCGATTTTGTTATTAAACGGCGGCCAGTTCGCTCAGCCGCTGAATTTTACCGCGTCACCTCACCCGGGCTATCAATCCGGTCTGGCGGTATTGTCGTTTGTGGTGTTTGCTATTTTCGCGTACGGCGGTATTGAAGCCGTTGGCGGGCTGGTGGATAAAACCGATAAACCGGAAAAGAACTTCGCAAAAGGCATTGTCTTCGCCGCGATCGTCATTTCGATTGGCTATTCGCTGGCGATTTTCCTGTGGGGCGTAAGCACTAACTGGCAGCAAATTCTCAGCGACCGCTCGGTGAACCTTGGCAACATTACCTACGTGCTGATGACCAGCCTTGGCTCAACGCTGGGTCAGGCGCTGAACCTGCCGCCGGAAGCGGCGGCTGCCGTGGGGGTATGGTTTGCCCGTATTACCGGCCTGTCGATGTTTCTCGCCTATACCGGAGCGTTCTTTACGCTGAGCTATTCGCCGTTGAAGGCGATTATTCAGGGCACACCGAAGGCGCTGTGGCCGGCATCCATGACTCGCCTGAACGAAAACGGGATGCCGTCAACGGCGATGTGGATGCAGTGCGCGCTGGTGAGCCTGTTCATCCTGCTGGTGTCGTTCGGCGGTGATACTGCCTCGGCGTTTTACAACAAGCTGACGCTGATGGCGAATGTCTCGATGACCCTGCCGTATCTGTTCCTGGCGCTGGCCTTCCCTTTCTTTAAAGCCAGGGCCGATCTCGAACGCCCGTTCGTGATTTTCAAAACCCGGCTGTCGACCCTGCTGGCCACGACCGTGGTGGTCCTGGTGGTGAGCTTTGCGAACCTGTTTACCGTTATTCAGCCGGTAATCGAAGCCGGAGACTGGAGCAGCGCGCTGTGGATGATTGGCGGGCCAATCTTCTTCTCGCTGCTGGCGATGAGTATCTATGAGCGCTATAGCCGCCGCGTGAACGGCCAGCCGAGCCTGGCGGAATGCCCAACCAGCGAATAAGCACCTAATGGCCCCCTCACCCTTAAAAAGGGAGAGGGGGAGACTGAACCCGCTGTTACAAGCTTCCCGGCTTGCGGCTAGCGCGGCCAGTGGAGGTCAGAGTGGTCGATGACTTCTTGCCGTTCATGCTCTCCAGACGCATCTGGAACGGTGGGAACGGCATATCAATACCGTGCTCGCGGAAGCCTGCCAGAATCAGCTGATGCAGCTCGTGGCGCAGCGGCATGCGGTGGCCCATCTCGGCGGCGTAGATACGCAGCTCGAAAATCTGAATTCCCTGCTGTAAATCCACAAGGAACGCTTCTGGCGCAGGTGTATCAATCACCAATGAACAGCGGTGCGCGGCGGTTAGCAGAATCTGTGCTACCTCCTCACTGTTGGCGTCCGACGGCGCAGGGATGCTTAGCACCACGCGAGTTACCGAATCCGACAGCGACCAGTTGATGAACTGTTCGGTGATAAAGGCCTTGTTCGGCACGATAATCTCTTTGCGATCCCAGTCACTGATGGTGGTGGCGCGGGTGTTAATACGCGTGACGCTGCCGGTTAAATCACGAATCGTCACCGTGTCGCCGATACGAATCGGTTTCTCAAACAGGATGATCAGGCCGGAGATAAAGTTGGCAAAGATCTCCTGTAAGCCAAAGCCGAGACCGACACCGAGCGCGGCGACCAGCCACTGTAGTTTCGACCATTCGATTCCCAGCAGCGAGAAGCCCATCAGGCCGCCAATCATCATCAGAATATACTTGGTGATGGTGGTAATAGCGTAGCCGGTGCCCGGCGTCAGCGACAGGTGTTGCAAAATAGCCAGTTCCAGCAGCGCTGGCAGATTGCGCACCAGCTGAGTCGTGATGATAAGCACCAGAATGGCAATCAGCACGGCGCCCAGAGTGATCGGCTCAATGCTCTCTACGCCTTGTACCGTTGAGGTAACGTCCCACAGCGAAATATTTTCCAGGAAGCCAAACGCCGAGTGGATTTCAGACCACAGGATAATGACCGAGACCAGCGCAACCAGCATCAGAATCGAGCGTACCAGGCGCAGCGACTGTTCGCTGATGGTATCGAGGTTGACTTCGCTCACCTCCATCTCGGCCGATCCTTCGAGGCTGGTTGCATGCGGTTCTTCTTCCCCACGGGCGCGGTGCGCCAGCATCTCCGCGCGCTTGTGCTTAGCACGATCAAAGGCCAGACGACGGCGCTGAATCAGCATCCAGCGGCGGATGACGTGATAAATGACCAGCAGCAGGAACCAGATAGCGACCGAGGTTTCCAGTCGCGCCAGCAGAGCCTGAGCGGTTGCCAGATAGCCTACGGCGGCGGCGAAAATGGCGACCAGCGGGGCGCCGATCATCAGGTTCCACAGCAGCAGGTTGATACGGTTTTCGCCGCTGCCTTCTTTGTCGAGATACAGTGGAATTCCGGCGCGCTTGAGGCTCAGCGTGACGATCGCCAGCGCGCCGCAGATCAAGATAAAACACAGCCTGCCGAGCGATGCGGAGAATTCACGATCGTTGAGATTATCGAACATGATCAGCGCCATAATCAGCGGCACGATAAAGCCGATGCTCATCAGGTAGTAGCGCATAGCGCGCGCGACGCGGTGCTGTGGCCAGCCAAAGTGCACGATAAACAGGCCGTTGGTGCGGGCAAAGGCGGCGCAGATCATGACAACCCACAGCAGCGGGACGGTGGCGGTGACGCCGTCGCCAATCGCTACGGCGAGCGGATAGGGCCACGCCTCCTGAAGGCCGTAGCCGAGCGTAGCCCACAGCACCGGCAGCGGCGAGGCGACCAGAATCGACCAGAATACCGTGCGCATGGTCAGCCAGAAATGGTCCTGAGTGACTTTCCCGACGCGGGCGCTGGAGCGCTCGAGGAAACGCGTGAAGTGCTTTCTGGAGCTGATACTAAAGCCAACCAGCAGCAGCGCGGCAAACAGTGGGATCAGCGTCTGACGGCTGGTGAGCATCATCATGCTGGCTTTGCCTAACTGGCTGAAGGTATCCAGTGAAATCAGACGCCGCAGGTCCTGCACGATTTCAAGCGGCCAGTTGAAATCGATCGGGCGGACGTCGGAGGTCCAGAACAGATAGCGGTGGGTGGCTTCGTTGACCTCTTTCAGCGCGTCTTCCAACTGGCTGTTGGAGACTTTCAGCTTGGTCAGTTCGAGAATCAGCGTATCTCCGCCCTGAAGCAACGAGTTCAGCAGCTCGCGCTGGGTCCGCAGCTGGGCTTCGAGAATACGGTTTTCTTCAGTGGTCAGCGGCTGACCGTCGGCCTGGCGAATTTGCCGCAGCTGCGGCTGTTTGTTAAGGAGATCCTCGTAGCGCAGGCGGTGGACACGCAGCTGCGCCATTTCCGTATCGAGCTGCTGAGGTTTAGGCATCTCTGGCAGCCTGGCGACCTGCGCGCGCAGGGCTTCGCCCAGCAGGTTTGATGAGCCCAGCCATTGAGACTGCTCGCGCAGCGTGTTCAGCGCCTGACGCACCTGTAGCGTCTGGTTAGCGGCCTGGCGTTGCTGAGAGGCGACCAGGTCCATTCGCTGGGCCTGCTGGTTCAGCGCCTGCGACAGCTCGCGGTTAATTCTGAATTGCTCCACGATACCGGCTGGCAGATTTTCGCTGTTTTCCGCCAGCAGTTCGGTGCTTTCCAGCGCGCGCTCGGCTTCACGCTGGCGCTGGCTGTTGAGCTGGTTACGTAGCGCCTGCAGATAAGCATCGAGCTGCTCGCTTTGCTTCTGTGCGAGCTCGGAGCGCATTCGCGCGAGTTCCTGGCGGTTGTTGGCGGACAGCTGCGCCAGCTCCAGTTCATCGACCAGCGCTTTAAGCTTGCTGGCGTCGGCCTGCAGGCTAAGGGCTTGCGCTTGCGCCAGCGGCGTATTGCCGGTCTGCGTCCCCATACGGCGCTCCACATCGTTCAACTGACGGCGTGCGTCGGTCTGCTGTTGCGGCAGCTGGTTTAGGGAGTCGGCGATATCGCGGGCGCGTTCCTGCTCCTGCTGGGCCAGACGGCTCTTCTCCAGCAACTGGCTGCTGATCTGTAAAATTTCCTGATTCAGCGCGTCGGTGGTGATGCCTTCCGGCACCTGGCGCGGGTCATCGCGCAGGTTGTTGAGCTGATTGCGCAGCGTCTGGGAGAGCTTGGGAAAGTTGTCGATAACCTGCTGGTACTGCGCGGCCCGCTCGCGCGAGCCTTTTTGCTCTTCAAGCGCGGTGAGGGCGCTTTGCAGCGCCTCGACGGTTTCAGGCTGGGCGGGCTTAGCCGCCTTCGCCTGTTCTAATTCCTGGGCAATTTGCCGGGCGTTGGGGGCCGTCGCTGCGTACGCCCCCTGGCTGAGGCACCAGGCCATCAGTAAAGTGATAATCAGGCGCACGTCAGACCCTTATTCAGTAATTAGCTTTTTTCTTGCGTATCGTCGGCCTGCGGCACAACGTCCTGCTCAACCACCGTTTCGACGACTGGCTCAGCGACCACCTCAGCGGCGGGCTCAGCGACGGCTTCGGTCGAAACGGCCAGCGGCTCACCCAGACGGGTGACGGAGAGGTTTTGCAGATGTTCAACCAGCGTCACTTTGCCCGGCGCGAACAGGTTAATCACCGTTGAGCCCAGCTTGAAGCGACCCATTTCCTGGCCTTTGAGCAGCGCGATGGAGCCTTCCCGATCGCCCGCTGGATAGGTCCAGCGCTTGATGATGCCGTCACGCGGCGGGGTCACGGTGCCGGACCAGACGGTTTCGATGCTGCCGACGATCGTCGCGCCGACCAGAATCTGCGCCATCGGGCCAAATTCGGTATCGAACAGGCAGATAACGCGTTCGTTGCGGGCAAACAGATTCGGTACGTTCTGCGCGGTCAGGTGGTTCACAGAGAACAGATCGCCCGGTACGTAGATCATTTCACGCAGGATACCGTTGCACGGCATGTGGACGCGGTGGTAGTCACGCGGCGACAGGTAGGTGGTGGCAAACGTGCCGTTACGGAACAGGTCGGCCATGATGTAGTTACCGGCCAGCAGCGCTTCCAGCGTGTAGTCGTGGCCTTTCGCCTGCAGAATTTTGTCGCCTTCAATCGCACCCAACTGGCTGATGGCGCCGTCGGCCGGCATCACCAGCACGCTTGGGTCGGTGTTGATCGTGCGGACATCTTCACGCAGCGGGCGAACGAAGAAATCGTTAAAGGTGCGATAGCTGGCGGTATCCGGCTTCTGCGCCTCTTTCATATCCACCTTGTAGAACTTCACGAACAGATCGATAACCAGTTTGGTCAGCCATCCCGCTCGTTTGCTCGCACCCCAGCCTGCGAGACGCGTAAGCCACAGTTTAGGCAGAATGTATTGCAGTGAAAGTTTAAACGAGTTTAACAAGGTAGCCTCCAGGCCATTATGTGTCGATCCTGATCCAACGCCAGGCGTTGGATCTTTCAAGAAAAGCGGCCGATTCTAGCGAGTGTTGACGAAAATGTCAGTCGGCAAAATCATAGTTCTCAATTATCTATGTCTGAAAAGTTTTTACGCGTTTTTACCTGCGCCATGGTTTCCAGAATGCGGTGATAATTTTCAAAACGCGTCTCGGCGATCTTTCCTTCCTCTACGGCCGCACGGATGGCGCAGCCCGGGTCTGTGTCGTGCTTGCAGTCGCGATATTTGCAATGACCAAGGTAGTCATGGAATTCGACAAACCCGTTGGTGATTTGTTCCGGGTCGAGGTGCCACAGGCCAAACTCACGCACGCCGGGGGAGTCGATCACGTCGCCGCCGTGCGGGAAGTGATACAGGCGCGCCGCCGTAGTGGTGTGCTGACCCAGGCCGGAGACGTCGGAAACGTCGTTAGTCAGAATACGGTCATCGTTCAGCCCCAGCAGGGCATTCAGCAGGCTGGACTTGCCCACCCCGGACTGCCCGGCAAAGATGCTGATGCGGTTGGTCAGGGCTTCTTCCAACGGCTTTAAGCCATCCTGGGTATGGCTGGACGCCATCAGGACGGTATAGCCAATCTTACGATAGATATCCATCTGCTCGTTGACGAACGCCATGCCTTCATCGTCCAGCAGGTCGATTTTATTCAGCACCAGCAGCGGCTCAACGTTGAGCGTTTCGCAGGCGACGAGATAGCGGTCGATAATGTTCAGCGAGAGCTCGGGTAAAATGGCCGAGACAATAACGATTTGATCGATATTGGCTGCGATCGGCTTCACGCCGTCGTAGAAATCCGGGCGGGTCAGTACCGAGGTGCGCTCGTGCACCGCTTCGACAATCCCTTTGACGTTGACGCCTTCTGCGGCGGCTTTACCCGGACGCCAGACGACGCGGTCGCCGGTGACCAGCGAACGGATGGTGCGGCGAATGTTGCAGCGGTGGGTTTCGCCATCGGCGGACTCCACGTCGGCATGCATACCAAAGCGGCTGATGACGATACCTTCGGCGGCTTCGCCAAACAGGTTATCGTCGTAATCTGGCTTCTCCGCGGCCGTCGTGAGGCGGCGCTGGTGGTTGGCCTTAACGCGGCGCTGCTGACCTTTGGAGAGTTTATTTTTACTCAATCGTGCTGGCTCCTGGTCGCCCATGTCGGGCAAAACCTCTATGATACACGCTAATTAATACTAGTTAACCTACCGCGGCAGGTATGACAAGAAGGGTGGAAAATAGCATGAGTGCAGATGAAAACAACCTGATTTGGATCGATCTGGAGATGACGGGTCTGGATCCCGAGCGCGATCGCATTATTGAAATCGCCACGCTGGTGACCGATGCACAGCTGAATATTCTGGCAGAAGGGCCGACCATTGCCGTTCACCAATCCGACGCGCAGCTGGCGCTGATGGATGACTGGAACGTGCGTACCCACACCGGCAGCGGCCTGGTAGAGCGCGTGAAGGCGAGTACCATGGGCGATCGCGAAGCCGAGTTGGCGACGCTGGAATTTCTCAAGCAGTGGGTGCCGGCAGGCAAGTCACCCATTTGCGGTAATAGCATCGGCCAGGACCGCCGTTTCCTGTTTAAATATATGCCGGAACTGGAATCCTACTTCCATTATCGCTATCTGGATGTCAGCACCCTGAAAGAGTTGGCGCGTCGCTGGAAGCCGGAAATTCTGCCGGGCTTTAAAAAACAGGGTACGCACCAGGCGATGGACGACATCCGCGAGTCGGTAGCGGAACTGGCTTACTATCGCGAGCATTTTATTCAACTTTAAGGTGAAATGAGAATGAATCGGCGTTAAAGTAATCAACCTGCCGATTTATCCAGCAGTTGAACGAAATTTTTAAAAAATCGCTTCAGGGGGGGTTGCAGGAAAAAAGAATTCTCGTATAATGCGCCTCCCGTAACGAAGCAGAAATGCGAATTACGACAGCAACAAAAATTGCCAGATTTTGCGGGAATAGCTCAGTTGGTAGAGCACGACCTTGCCAAGGTCGGGGTCGCGAGTTCGAGTCTCGTTTCCCGCTCCAAAAATTTGAAAGCAGTAGTAGTCGACATACCCAAGCGGGAATAGCTCAGTTGGTAGAGCACGACCTTGCCAAGGTCGGGGTCGCGAGTTCGAGTCTCGTTTCCCGCTCCAAAATTTGAAAGCAGTAGACACACCCAAGCGGGAATAGCTCAGTTGGTAGAGCACGACCTTGCCAAGGTCGGGGTCGCGAGTTCGAGTCTCGTTTCCCGCTCCAAATTTTCTTCCAAAACAAAATCACTTCCACAACGCAATCGCCGTTGAGGTCGTTTTTTTCGTTCCTGAAATACTCTTGTAAACAGACTTATCCACAGGCTGTCGTCCGTTTCTTCGCACGCTAACTTTTTTGAGATTTTTACATTATTTTTTATCTCTATGATTTATAAAGAGATATATCATTTCAAAATGTTAGCAAGATCGCTTGACGAACTTTGGCGTGTTGAAACGCAATGCCTTTTTATTTTTACTCACAGGCTGTGAATATATCAGGCATCGCGCGGCAGGCCTTTTTCTACCACCCTGACCAGGCGCTGTTTCTTCGGTAGCTGGACCTCTACGGCCCCCTCTTTTCGCCGGGCAAGCTGCTGCGCAACCGCCCACGTAATGTGTTCGTCGAGAAGTGGGTGCTCACCTCGGCGACTTTCCAGCGCATTGAGCGCGGCTTCGCTCCACGGTGCATTGCCCAGCGCAACGGCAATATTTCGCAGCCAGCGCAGGTGGCCAATGCGGCGAATGGCGGACCCTTCCGTCACTTTCAGAAAATGGGCTTCGTTCCAGGCAAACAGTTCAATCAGGTCTGGGGCGTGGAGCGCCTGACGCGGGCTGAAGTCGGCTTCGTCGGTGAGCTGAGAGAAGCGGTTCCACGGGCAGATCAGCTGACAGTCGTCGCAGCCGTAGATGCGGTTGCCGAGCAGCGGCCGAAATTCTTCGGGAATAGCGCCTTCCAGCTCAATCGTCAGGTAAGAGATACAGCGACGCGCATCGACGGTATAGGGCTCTACGATGGCACCGGTGGGGCAGATGGTCATACAGGCGACGCAGCGCCCGCACTCCTCGGCGACGGGTTGGTCGATGGGCAGGGGGATATCAATCAGCAGTTCGCCGAGAAAAAAGAACGATCCTGCGTCGCGGTTAAGGATAAGTGAGTGCTTACCTGTCCAGCCAATACCCGCTTTTTCCGCCAATGGCCGCTCAAGAATAGGCGCAGAGTCGACAAACGGTCTAAAATTCAGCGAGACGCACTGTTCCTGAATCATTTCGCCGAGCTTTTTAAGGCGGTTACGCAATAGCTTATGATAATCACGCCCCAGGGCATAACGGCTGACGTAACCCAGCTCGGGGTTTTTTAGCGTGCGGGCAAAGGCCGCATTGGCGGGAAGGTAGTTCATACGAACGCTAATCACCCGGAGCGTTCCGGGCTGCAGTTCGTGGGGGCGCGCACGCATCATGCCGTGACGTGCCATCCATTCCATCTCGCCGTGGTATTGTTTATCCAGCCATGCCTGTAGCTTGGGCTCGGAGGCGCTGAGATCGGTATCGGTAATGCCGACCTGCTGAAAGCCCAGTTCAGTGCCCCATTGTTTGATTTGTTGCGCTAATTGATTGAGATCGAGGGGCTGTGACATGACGGACCATACATTGACAAGAAACCTCCACAGTATACCACACTCCATTTGGCCTGCGGATGCGCTGCGCCGTGCGGAAAAAACGGCGGCGCAAAGCCTCGGCATCTCCCTCTACGAACTCATGCAGCGTGCCGGTAAGGCGGCATTCGATGTGGCTCGTGCGGCATACCCTGCGTCACGCCACTGGCTGATTCTCTGCGGTCACGGTAATAACGGCGGCGATGGCTATGTGGTGGCACGCCTTGCGCAGGCGGCAGGTATTCGCGTCACGCTGCTGGCGCAGGTAAGCGACAGGCCGCTGCCGGAAGAGGCGTATACCGCACGCGCGGCCTGGCTTGAGGCCGACGGCGTCATTCAGTCGACGGACATGCCGTGGCCGCAGGATGGCGATCTGATCATTGACGGCCTGCTGGGAACCGGCCTGCAGAATGCGCCGCGCGATGACATGGCCAGCCCGATCGCGCGGGCGAATCGTTACCCGGCACCGATTATCGCGCTGGATATTCCCTCTGGACTTAACGCCCAGACCGGTACGACGCCGGGCGCGGTTATCCACGCGGCGCATACCGTCACCTTTATTGCCCTGAAGCCGGGGCTACTGACCGGTAAAGCGCGTGATGTGGTCGGAACGCTGCATCACCATGCGCTGGGATTAGAGTCCTGGCTGGCAGAACATCCTACCGCTATTCACCGACTGGATGCCTCACAGCTGGCACAGTGGCTGCCTCCGCGCCGCCCGACCTCGCACAAAGGCGATCACGGTCGCCTGGTGGTGATTGGCGGCGACCATGGCACCGGCGGGGCTATCCGTATGGCGGGTGAAGCCGCGCTGCGGGCAGGCGCGGGGTTAGTGCGCGTGCTGACCCGTGCGGAAAACGTCGCGCCGATCGTTACCGCGCGGCCGGAACTGATGGTGCACGAACTGACGCCGCAGTCGCTGGAGGATGCTCTGGCGTGGGCGGATGTGGTGATCATTGGCCCCGGGTTGGGTCAGGCTGAATGGGGGAAGCAGGCGCTGCGTAAAGTGGAAAACATCCGCAAGCCGATGCTTTGGGACGCCGATGCGCTGAACCTGCTGGCATTCAATCCGGATAAACGTCACAATCGCGTGATCACGCCGCACCCCGGCGAGGCCGCGCGTTTGCTCAACTGCCCGGTGGCAGAAATTGAGAACGATCGCTTACTTTCTGCACAGCGTCTGGTACAACGGTACGGTGGCGTGGCGGTGCTGAAGGGGGCGGGAACCGTGGTGGCCGATAAACAGGGCACCCTTAGCATCATTGATGCCGGTAACGCCGGTATGGCCAGCGGCGGAATGGGCGATGTGCTGTCGGGTATCATCGGCGCATTGCTGGGGCAGGCCTTATCGCCGTATGATGCTGCGTGCGCGGGCTGTATCGCCCACGGCGCGGCGGCTGACAGGCTGGCCGCGCGCGAGGGTACCCGCGGAATGCTGGCGACCGATCTCTTTTCCACGCTGCGGCGTGTTGTTAACCCGGATGTGATTGACGTAGACCATGATTAATCGAGTAATTCCTTTACCAGACGAGCAGGCAACCCTGGACCTTGGCAACCGAGTGGCGAAGGCCTGCGCAGGGGCCACGGTCATCTATCTGTACGGCGATTTAGGCGCGGGTAAAACCACCTTCAGCCGCGGCTTCCTGCAGGCGCTGGGCCACGGCGGCAACGTCAAAAGCCCGACCTACACGCTGGTCGAGCCATACCAGCTCGATAGCCTGATGGTTTATCACTTCGATCTTTACCGTCTTGCGGATCCTGAGGAGCTCGAATTTATGGGGATCCGCGATTATTTTGCTAACGATGCCATTTGCCTGGTGGAATGGCCGCAACAGGGCGCAGGTGTTCTGCCCGAGCCGGATATCGAAATACACTTAGATTACCAGGCGCAAGGGCGTGAGGCGCGCATTGCCGCGGTCTCCTCATTAGGTGAGTCTCTTCTGGCGCGGTTGGCCGGTTAATTTAAGGGATCCCAGGATGATTTTTCGCGCAAAAGGGTGGTTGATGGCGGCGCTGATGCTGATCGGCGCACCGGCAATGGCGGCGAGTTTGTCCGATATTCAGGTGGCTAACAGTGAAACGCAGGCGCGGATCACCTTTAGCTTTATGGGCGACCCGGAATACAATTTTAGCCAGGATGACAAACGCAGCGTGGTGCTCGACATCAAGCAAACGGGCGTTATTCAGGGGCTGCCGCTGCGCTTCAGCGGCAATAACCTGGTCAAAGCGATCCACGCAGGCACACCGAAAGACGATCAGTCGCTGCGGCTGGTGGTCGATCTCACTGAAAATGGTAAAACCCGCGCGGTGAAACAGCAAAACGGCGCTAACTATACCGTGGTGTTTACCATCAACGCCGATGTTCCGCCGCCACCGCCGCCACCGGTGGTGGCTAAGCGTGTCGAAGCCCCCATCGTCACGCCCGCGCCGGTGCCGAGTCAACCCGCGCGTAATCCGTTTAACAGCAGCAGCGGCGGCGGCGCCAGTCATGAACGCCAGCCGGCGATAGCCAGCAGTACCGCCCCCGCGCCGCGTCCGGCGGCCCGCGCGCGCAGCGTTTCCGGCGACAAGGTCATTATCGCTATTGATGCGGGGCACGGTGGTCAGGATCCTGGCGCTATTGGTCCGGGCGGGACCCGTGAGAAAAACGTCACTATCGCGATTGCGCGTAAGCTGCGGACGCTGCTTAACGACGACCCGATGTTCCGTGGCGTACTGACCCGCGACGGCGACTATTTTATTTCGGTAATGGGGCGCTCTGACGTGGCGCGTAAGCAAAATGCCCACTTCCTGGTGTCGATTCACGCCGATGCCGCGCCGAACCGGGATGCCACCGGTGCTTCGGTGTGGGTGCTGTCTAACCGTCGTGCCAACAGCGAAATGGCGGGCTGGCTGGAGCAGCATGAGAAACAGTCTGAGCTGCTGGGCGGCGCGGGCGACGTGCTGGCGAACAGTCAGGCGGACCCGTACCTCAGCCAGGCGGTGCTGGATCTGCAGTTCGGCCATTCCCAGCGCGTAGGGTATGATGTGGCGACTAACGTCATCAGCCAGCTGCAGCGGGTGGGCAATCTGCATAAACGTCGCCCGGAACACGCCAGCCTCGGCGTGCTGCGCTCGCCGGATATCCCGTCGATTCTGGTCGAGACCGGCTTTATCAGCAATAGCGGCGAAGAGCAGTTGCTGGGCAGCGATGACTATCAGCAGAAGATCGCGGAAGCCATTTATAACGGTTTACGTAACTATTTTACGGCGCATCCGATACAATCCGGCCCGCGTGACGAACAGTCGCAGACCGCCAGCGCCGCGTCATCAGACAGGACGCTCGTTAACTAAGGAGTTTTCATGCCGATTCAGGTTTTACCGCCGCAGCTTGCGAACCAGATTGCCGCGGGTGAAGTGGTTGAACGGCCTGCATCGGTAGTGAAAGAGCTGGTAGAGAACAGCCTCGATGCGGGCGCCACCCGCATCGATGTGGATATCGAACGCGGTGGGGCCAAGCTTATCCGCATTCGCGATAACGGCTGCGGTATCAAAAAAGACGAGCTGGCCCTCGCGCTGGCCCGCCATGCCACCAGTAAAATTGCTTCGCTCGACGATCTGGAAGCCATTATTAGCCTCGGCTTTCGCGGCGAAGCCCTGGCGAGTATCAGTTCGGTATCCCGCCTGACGCTCACCTCACGCACGGAGCAGCAGCAGGAGGCCTGGCAGGCCTACGCGGAGGGGCGCGATCAGGATGTGACCGTTAAACCCGCGGCGCATCCGGTCGGCACCACGCTGGAAGTGCTGGATCTGTTCTACAACACGCCGGCGCGCCGCAAGTTTATGCGCACCGAAAAAACCGAATTTAATCATATCGATGAGATCATTCGCCGCATCGCGCTGGCGCGCTTCGATGTGAGCTTCAACCTGACCCATAACGGCAAAATGATCCGCCAGTATCGTGCGGTGGCAGAGGGCGCTTCAAAAGAGCGTCGTCTGGGAGCCATCTGCGGTACGCCGTTCCTCGAACAGGCGCTGGCCATCGAATGGCAGCACGGCGATCTGGCACTGCACGGCTGGGTGGCAGACCCGAAACATACCACCGCGGCGCTGGCGGAGATTCAGTATTGCTACGTTAATGGCCGCATGATGCGCGACCGGTTGATTAATCACGCCATTCGTCAGGCCTGCGAAGACAAGCTCGGTGCAGACCAGCAGCCGGCGTTTGTGCTGTACCTGGAGATCGATCCGCACCAGGTGGATGTCAACGTTCACCCGGCGAAGCATGAGGTTCGTTTTCATCAGTCGCGGCTGGTACATGATTTTATCTACCAGGGGGTACTGAGCGTGCTGCAACAGCAGTTGGACGCGCCGTTACCGCTGGCTGAAGACGATGAGCCCGCCCCGCGCGCGCTGCCGGAAAACCGCATCGCGGCCGGGCGTAACCAGTTTGCCGAGCCCGCGACGGCGCGTGAACCGGAGGCTCCACGCTATCCCTCCGCTACCGGAGGCAGCGGGCGCAGCGCGGGCGTAAGCTGGCCGAATGCGCAGCCGGGCTATCAAAAGCAGCAAGGGGCGCTTTATCGCCAACTGCTTGATACGCCGGCCAGCCGACCAGAGCCCGTTAAGCCGACCTCCGAGAACCTTGCCGGGCATGCTCAGAGCTTTGGCCGCGTGCTGGCAATCATTGACGATTGCTGTGCGCTGCTGGAGCGTCACGGTAAACTGAATCTGCTGTCATTACCGGTGGCGGAGCGCTGGCTGCGTCAGGCTCAGCTAACTCCGGGTGAAGCAACCATCTGCGCTCAGCCGTTGCTGATTCCGCTGCGGCTGAAAACCGCTGAGAATGAACGTAAAACCCTTGAAAATACGCGGGAAATGCTCAGCCAGTTGGGCATTGAAATCCTGCTTGAAGGGCAGCATGTGACGATTCGCGCGGTGCCTTTACCCTTACGACAACAAAATTTACAAATCTTGATACCTGAACTGATAGGCTACTTGGTGGATAAATCTCAGGTTGATGCTGAGGACGTGGCACAGTGGTTAGCCCGTCATCTGGCAAGCGACCACGCGCAGTGGAATACCGCGCAGGCCATCGCGATGCTGGCAGAGGTTGAACGTCTTTGCCCGCAGCTGGTCAAAGCTCCGCCGGGTGGTTTGTTACAACCCGTTGATTTAGATTCTGCGATGAACGCCCTGAGACATGAGTGACGTAACCGAGGCAAGCCTGCCTAAGGCAATTTTTTTAATGGGGCCAACCGCTTCGGGCAAGACGGCGCTGGCCATTGCGCTGCGTAAAGTTTTGCCCGTAGAGTTGATTAGTGTGGATTCCGCCCTCATTTATCGAGGGATGGACATTGGCACCGCTAAGCCGAGCGCGGAAGAGCAGCGCGCTGCGCCGCATCGGCTGCTGGATATTCTTGACCCTGCGCAGGCCTATTCGGCGGCGGACTTCCGCCGCGATGCGCTGGCGCATATGGCGGAGATCGTCGCAGCAGGGAAAATTCCACTGCTGGTCGGTGGAACCATGTTGTATTTCAAGGCGTTGCTTGAAGGTTTATCACCGCTGCCGTCGGCAGACCCGGACGTCCGGGCCAGGATAGAGCAGCAGGCAGCAGAGCACGGATGGATGGCGCTGCATCAGCAGCTACGGGAAATTGACCCCGTCGCCGCAGAGCGCATTCATCCGAATGATCCGCAAAGACTTTCCCGAGCACTGGAAGTTTTTTTCATTTCGGGTAAAACTTTAACGGAGCTGACGCAAACGTCAGGAGACGCTCTGCCCTACAAGGTGCATCAGTTCGCCATCGCCCCGGCGAGCCGTGAACTGCTCCATCAGCGCATTGAGCAGCGTTTTCATCAGATGTTGGCTTCGGGTTTTGAAGCAGAAGTGCGGGCGCTATTTGCCCGTGGAGATTTGCATACGGATATGCCTTCCATTCGTTGCGTGGGATACCGCCAGATGTGGTCATACCTCGAAGGCGAGATTTCATACGATGAAATGGTTTATAGAGGAGTTTGTGCCACGAGACAGCTAGCCAAGCGCCAGGTGACGTGGTTACGCGGTTGGGAAGGGGTTCATTGGTTAGATAGTGAACAGCCGGAGCAGTCGTTTAACCAACTATTACAGGTAGTGGGTGCTAGTGTAGACTGAATGTGTACAATTGAGTCGTATCGTGCGCAATTTTCGGAATCGTAAGGTTCATACGCAACATCGTTCGAGCTGAATCAAAGCAGATAACGCAGAAGTGGCTTGAGGGATGACGTGTATAAGTACAAATAAGCATATAAGGAAAAGAGAGAATGGCTAAGGGGCAATCTTTACAAGATCCGTTCCTGAACGCACTGCGTCGGGAACGTGTTCCAGTTTCTATTTATTTGGTGAATGGTATTAAGCTGCAAGGGCAAATTGAGTCTTTCGATCAGTTCGTGATCCTGTTGAAAAACACGGTCAGTCAGATGGTCTATAAGCACGCAATTTCTACCGTTGTTCCGTCCCGTCCGGTTTCCCATCACAGCAACAATGCTGGCGGCGGCACCGGTAGCAACTACCATCACGGTAGCAACGCGCAGGGTTCTGCACAGCAAGACAGCGAAGAAACCGAATAAGTTTGGTGGCTGTCTATCCATGTCGGGGAGCCGGAGTATCCGGGTTCCCCGCTGGTATTTCAGGAGATATAACGCTTGTTTGACCGTTATGACGCCGGTGAGCAGGCGGTGCTGGTACACATCTATTTTACGCAAGACAAAGATATGGAAGACCTCCAGGAGTTTGAATCTCTGGTCTCTTCCGCTGGTGTCGACGCAATGCAGGTGATTACCGGTAGCCGTAAAGCGCCGCACCCAAAATATTTTGTTGGTGAAGGTAAGGCTGTCGAAATTGCGGAAGCCGTTAAAGCGACAGGTGCTTCCGTTGTGCTGTTTGATCATGCACTAAGCCCAGCCCAGGAGCGTAACCTTGAAGCCCTGTGTCAATGCCGGGTTATCGATCGTACCGGTCTGATCTTAGACATTTTCGCCCAACGTGCGCGTACCCATGAGGGTAAGCTGCAGGTTGAGCTGGCGCAGCTTCGCCATCTGGCGACGCGCCTGGTGCGCGGTTGGACGCACCTTGAACGACAAAAAGGCGGTATCGGTTTGCGCGGCCCGGGTGAAACCCAGCTCGAAACTGACCGTCGTTTACTGCGTAACCGTATTATGCAAATCCTCTCGCGCATTGAGCGCGTGGAGAAACAGCGCGAGCAGGGGCGCCGCGCCCGCGTGAAGGCCGATGTGCCAACGGTATCGCTGGTGGGCTACACCAACGCCGGGAAATCGACGCTGTTTAACCATATTACGCAGGCGGAGGTCTACGCCGCTGACCAGCTGTTTGCGACCCTCGACCCAACGCTACGACGTATTGACGTAGCGGATGTCGGGGAAACGGTGCTGGCCGATACCGTAGGCTTTATTCGTCACCTGCCGCACGACCTGGTTGCGGCGTTTAAAGCCACATTGCAGGAAACCCGTGAAGCCACGCTGCTGCTGCACGTGATTGACGCAGCGGATGTGCGCGTGCAGGAAAATATCGATGCAGTGAATACCGTTCTCGAAGAGATCGACGCGCACGAGATTCCAACCCTGCTGGTGATGAATAAAATCGATATGCTGGATGATTTTGAGCCGCGTATCGATCGTGATGAAGAGAACAAACCTATCCGGGTGTGGCTGTCCGCGCAAACCGGGGTAGGGATACCACTCCTTTTTCAGGCGTTGACCGAACGACTGTCCGGCGAAGTGGCGCAGCACACGCTGCGTTTACCTCCGCAGGAAGGGCGTTTGCGTAGCCGCTTTTATCAGCTTCAGGCAATCGAAAAAGAGTGGATGGAGGAAGACGGCTGCGTCAATTTGCAGGTTCGTATGCCGATTGTCGACTGGCGTCGCCTCTGTAAACAAGAACCGACACTGGCAGACTACGTCGTCTGACCGTGCAGCTTGCCTGAAAACATTAGCCCTTTGGGCACCCAGCGGTTCAGGTCGCCTCCGCGCGACCGCGACAACCAGGACGGCGTCGCGGTTATCAGCCAAATGATCTGGACTGGGAAAAGGTATATCACCGCATAACAAATATGGAGCATAAACATGGCGTGGAATCAGCCCGGTAATAACGGACAAGACCGCGACCCGTGGGGAAGCAGCAATAATCAAGGCGGCAACTCCGGGGGGAATGGAAATAAAGGCGGTCGCGATCAGGGGCCGCCGGATTTGGATGATATCTTCCGTAAGCTGAGCAAAAAGCTCGGTGGTTTTGGGGGCGGTAAAGGCGGTTCCGGCAGCGGTTCGTCTCAAGGGCCGCGTAGCCCGATGGGCGGGCGCATTGTCGGTATTGCAGCGGCTGCCGTGGTCGTCATTTGGGCGGCCAGCGGGTTCTATACCATTAAAGAAGCCGAGCGTGGCGTTGTGACGCGCTTTGGTAAGTTCAGCCACCTGGTTGAGCCGGGCCTGAACTGGAAACCAACCTTCATCGACGAAGTGACGCCGGTGAACGTAGAAGCCGTACGCGAACTGGCCGCGTCTGGCGTGATGCTGACTTCCGACGAAAACGTCGTGCGCGTTGAAATGAACGTGCAGTACCGTGTGACCGATCCGCAGCGCTACCTGTTTAGCGTGACCAGCGCCGACGACAGTCTGCGCCAGGCCACCGACAGCGCCCTGCGTGGCGTCATCGGTAAATACACCATGGACCGTATTCTGACCGAAGGTCGTACCGTTATTCGTAGCGATACCCAGCGCGAGCTGGAAGAGACCATCCGTCCGTACAACATGGGCATCACCCTGCTGGACGTCAACTTCCAGGCCGCTCGTCCGCCGGAAGAGGTGAAGTCTTCCTTCGATGATGCGATTGCCGCACGTGAGAACGAGCAGCAGTACATCCGTGAAGCGGAAGCGTACACCAACGAAGTTCAGCCGCGTGCTAACGGTCAGGCGCAGCGTATTCTGGAAGAAGCGCGTGCGTATAAGACTCAGACCGTTCTGGAAGCACAGGGTGAAGTGGCGCGCTTTGCCAAGATCCTGCCGGAATATAAGGCCGCACCGCAGATTACCCGCGAGCGTCTGTATATCGAGACCATGGAAAAAGTGCTGAGCCATACCCGCAAAGTGCTGGTTAGCGACAACAAGAATGGCAACCTGATGGTACTGCCGTTGGATCAGATGCTGAAAAGCGGCAATGCGCCGGCAGCAAAGAGCGATAGCAGTGGTGCCAATAACCTGTTGCGCCTGCCGCCTGCGTCCTCTTCCAGCAGTAGCGCGAGCAACACCTCGTCTGCCAGTCAGGGCAATATCATGGACCAACGCCGCGCTAACGCGCAGCGTAACGACTACCAGCGTCAGGGGGAATAACGATGCGTAAGTCAGTTATTGCGATTATCATCATCGTGCTGGTAGTGCTGTATACCTCTATCTTTGTGGTTAAAGAAGGCGAGCGCGGAATTAAGTTCCAGTTCAGCAGCGTGGTGCGCGACAGCGATAAGAAACCGTTGATTTATGAGCCGGGCCTGCACTTCAAGGTGCCGTTCATTCAGTCGGTGAAAATGCTTGATGCCCGTATCCAGACCATGGATAACCAGGCCGATCGTTTCGTCACGAAAGAGAAGAAAGACCTGATCGTCGACTCTTACATCAAGTGGCGCATCAGCGACTTCAGCCGTTACTTCCTGGCGACCGGCGGCGGCGACGTCTCCCAGGCCGAAGTGCTGCTGAAACGTAAGTTCTCTGACCGTCTGCGTTCTGAGATTGGTCGTCTGGACGTGAAAGACATCGTGACCGACTCCCGCGGTCGTCTGACCCTGGAAGTTCGCGATGCCCTGAACTCCGGTTCTTCCGGCGCGGAAGATGAAGTGGCTACGCCGGCAGCCGATAGCGCGATTGCGGAAGCCGCAGAGCGCGTAGAGCAGCAGGCAAACATCAAAGGGCCAACCATTAACCCGAACAGTATGGCGGCGTTAGGGATTGAAGTGGTCGATGTGCGTATCAAGCAGATCAACCTGCCGACCGAAGTCTCGGAAGCGATTTACAACCGTATGCGCGCTGAGCGTGAAGCCGTTGCCCGTCGTCACCGTTCTCAGGGTCAGGAAGAGGCAGAAAAACTGCGTGCGACCGCCGACTATGAAGTGACGAAGACGCTGGCAGAAGCGGAGCGTCAGGGTCGTATCCTGCGTGGTGAAGGCGATGCCGAAGCAGCCAAGCTGTTCGCCGATGCGTTTAGCCAGGATCCGGACTTCTATGCCTTTATTCGTAGCCTGCGCGCTTATGAAGCCAGCTTCGATAGCAACCAGGACGTGATGGTCCTGAGCCCGGATAGCGATTTCTTCCGCTACATGAAAAACCCGGGGACCACCGCTCGCTAAGCGCGCGGTAGCCTGATAAAAACCACCGCCTCCTTTGGGAGCCGGTGGTTTTCTTTTATAAGGATGAAAAATGAATTCGACGATCTGGCTGGCGCTTGCGCTGGTGTTAGTGCTTGAGGGTCTGGGGCCGATGCTTTATCCGAAGGCCTGGCGCAAGATGATTTCTACGATGACCCAATTACCGGATACGATGTTGCGTCGATTTGGTGGCGGTCTTGTGGTTGCTGGCGTTGTCATCTACTACATGTTGACGAAAACGATTGGCTGATTAAAAAGACAGCGTTAAAGCGCCATTTTGTGGTTAAAAAGTGCTGTATATCTGAAAAAGCGATGGTAGAATCCATTTTTAAGCAATCGGTGATTTTGAAAAATGGGAAACAACGTCGTCGTACTGGGCACCCAATGGGGTGACGAAGGTAAAGGGAAGATCGTCGATCTTCTGACTGAGCGTGCAAAATATGTTGTTCGCTATCAGGGTGGCCACAACGCGGGCCATACTCTCGTAATCAACGGTGAAAAAACCGTCCTCCATCTTATTCCATCAGGTATTCTCCGTGAGAATGTTACCAGCATCATCGGTAACGGTGTTGTGCTGTCTCCGGCTGCGCTGATGAAAGAGATGAAAGGCCTGGAAGACCGTGGTATCCCGGTTCGCGAACGTCTGCTGCTTTCCGAAGCATGCCCGTTAATCCTCGACTATCACGTCGCGCTGGATAACGCTCGCGAAAAAGCACGTGGTTCTAAGGCTATCGGTACTACCGGTCGTGGTATCGGCCCAGCTTATGAAGATAAAGTGGCTCGTCGCGGTCTGCGTGTGGGCGATCTCTTCGATAAAGCGACTTTCGCTGAAAAACTGAAAGAAGTGATGGAGTATCACAACTTCCAGCTGGTGAACTTCTATAAAGTCGACGCGGTTGACTACCAGAAGGTGCTGGACGATGTGATGGCCGTTACCGACATCCTGACCGGCATGGTGGTTGACGTTTCCGACCTGCTGGATCAGGCGCGTAAACGCGGTGACTTCGTGATGTTCGAAGGCGCGCAGGGTACGCTGCTGGATATCGACCACGGTACCTATCCGTACGTGACCTCTTCCAACACCACCGCAGGTGGCGTAGCAACCGGTTCTGGCCTTGGCCCGCGCTATGTTGACTACGTGCTGGGTATCATCAAAGCTTACTCCACTCGCGTGGGCGCCGGTCCGTTCCCGACCGAATTGTTTGATGACACCGGCGAGTTCCTCTGCAAGCAGGGTAACGAATATGGCGCGACTACCGGCCGTCGTCGTCGTACCGGCTGGCTGGACTCCGTTGCCGTGCGTCGCGCTGTACAGATCAACTCCCTGTCTGGTTTCTGCCTGACCAAGCTGGACGTTCTGGACGGCCTGAAAGAAGTGAAAATTTGCGTGGCTTACCGCATGCCGGACGGCCGTGAAGTGACGACGACCCCGCTGGCGGCGGATGATTGGGAAGGTATTGAACCAATCTATGAAACCATGCCGGGCTGGTCTGAAACCACCTTTGGCGTGAAAGAGCGTAGCGGCCTGCCGCAGGCGGCGCTGAACTACATCAAGCGTATTGAAGAACTGACCGGCGTACCGATTGATATTATTTCAACCGGCCCGGATCGTACTGAAACCATGATTCTGCGCGACCCGTTCGACGCGTAATTCTGGTTCAAGGTGCAGCGCCCTGTGGCGCTGCGCTTATCCGGCCTACTCGCTTTGTAGGCCGGATAAGACGCAAAGCGTCGCTATCCGGCTTTATCGTGCGTTAAACCCTCGCTTTTTCCCTTCTCGAAAGAAATAAATTAGCGGCTCACAGGCTGGCTGGTTTATCATCAATATAATTAATATCAACAGGCTCACCCTGTTTTCCCCTTTTCCTTGAGGTTGATGTGCAGTTAACAAGTTTTACCGATTATGGACTCCGCGCGCTGATTTACATGGCGTCACTGCCGGAAGGCAATATGACCAGCATCTCGGAGGTGACCGAGGTCTACGGCGTGTCGCGTAACCATATGGTTAAAATTATCAACCAGCTGAGCCGTGCCGGGTACGTAACGGCCGTGCGCGGGAAAAATGGCGGTATCCGGCTGGGGAAACCCGCGAAGGATATTCGTGTGGGGGACGTGGTGCGCGAACTCGAACCGCTATCGCTGGTGAACTGCAGCAGCGAATTTTGCCATATTACGCCGGCCTGTCGTTTGAAACAGGCGCTTTCTCAAGCCGTGCAAAGTTTTCTCAAGGAGCTGGATAACTACACACTGGCCGATTTGGTTGAACACAATCAACCACTATACAAATTATTGCTGGTGGAATGACGAATATCTCCACCAGAGATGACAACGGAGGAACCGAGATGTCACAAGATCCTTTCCAGGAACGCGAAGCAGAAAAATACGCTAATCCTATCCCTAGCCGGGAATTTATCCTCGAACACTTAACAAAACGCGAAAAGCCGGCTAATCGTGAAGAACTGGCCGTCGAGCTGAACATTGAAGGCGAAGAGCAAATCGAAGCGCTTCGCCGCCGCCTGCGCGCGATGGAGCGCGACGGGCAACTGGTCTTCACTCGCCGCCAGTGCTACGCGCTGCCGGAGCGTCTGGACCTGCTGAAAGGCATGGTTATCGGGCACCGAGATGGTTACGGCTTCCTGCGCGTTGAAGGGCGTAAGGACGATCTGTACCTGTCGAGCGAGCAGATGAAAATGTGCATGCACGGCGATGAAGTGCTGGCGCAGCCGCTGGGCGCAGACCGTAAAGGTCGCCGTGAAGCGCGCATCGTGCGCGTGCTGGTGCCGCGTAACGCGCAAATTGTCGGCCGCTACTTTATGGACGCGGGCGTGGGCTTTGTGGTCCCGGACGACAGCCGTCTGAGTTTTGATATCCTCATCCCGCCTGAATCGCTGATGGGCGCGCGCATGGGCTTTGTGGTGGTGGTTGAACTGACCCAGCGCCCAACCCGCCGCACCAAAGCGATCGGTAAAATCGTCGAAGTTCTCGGCGATAACATGGGCACCGGCGTGGCCGTTGAAATGGCGCTGCGCACCCATGAAATTCCTCATGTCTGGCCGCCAGCGGTAGAAGCACAGGTTGCCGGATTGAAAGAGCAGGTGCCGGAAGAGGCGAAAATCGGCCGCGTTGACCTGCGTGATTTACCGCTGGTCACCATCGACGGCGAAGACGCCCGCGACTTTGATGATGCGGTCTACTGCGAGAAAAAACGCGGCGGCGGCTGGCGCCTGTGGGTGGCCATTGCCGACGTCAGCTACTACGTTCGTCCGCCGACGCCGCTGGATAACGAAGCCCGTAGCCGCGGGACGTCGGTATACTTCCCAACGCAGGTAGTCCCGATGCTGCCGGAAGTGCTCTCTAACGGCCTGTGCTCGCTGAACCCGCAGGTTGATCGTCTGTGTATGGTCTGTGAAATGACCGTCTCAACCAAAGGGCGTTTAACCGGCTTTAAATTCTATGAAGCGGTTATGAGCTCGCATGCGCGTCTGACCTACACCAAAGTCTGGCACATGCTACAGGGCGACCAGGAGCTGCGTGAACAGTACGCACCGCTGGTCAAACCTATCGAAGAGCTGCACAACCTTTACAAAGTCCTGGATCAGGCGCGCGCCGAGCGCGGCGGGATCTCGTTTGAAAGCGAAGAAGCGAAATTTATCTTCAACGCCGATCGCCGGATTGAACGTATTGAACAGACCCAGCGTAACGATGCGCACAAGCTGATTGAAGAGTGCATGATTCTGGCCAATATCTCGGCGGCCCGTTTCGTTGAGAAAGCCAAAGAGCCGGCGCTGTTCCGTATTCACGATAAGCCAACCACCGAAGCGATCACCGCTTTCCGTTCCGTTCTGTCTGAACTGGGGCTGGAACTGCCGGGCGGCAATAAGCCGGAGCCGCGCGATTACGCCGAGCTGCTGGAATCCGTTGCCGATAGGCCGGACGCGGAAATGCTGCAAACCATGCTGCTGCGTTCGATGAAGCAGGCTATCTACGATCCGGAAAACCGCGGTCACTTTGGTCTGGCGCTGCAGTCCTATGCGCACTTCACCTCGCCGATTCGCCGCTATCCTGACCTGTCGCTGCACCGCGCCATCAAGTATCTGCTGGCGAAAGAGCAGGGGCACAAGGGTAACAGCACGGAAACCGGCGGCTACCATTATTCCATGGAAGAGATGCTGCAGCTGGGCCAGCACTGTTCAATGACCGAACGCCGCGCCGATGAAGCGACGCGTGACGTTTCCGACTGGCTGAAATGCGACTTTATGCAGGATCAGGTGGGTAACGTCTTTAAAGGCGTGATTGCCAGCGTGACCGGTTTTGGCTTCTTCGTGCGTCTGGACGAACTGTTTATTGACGGCCTGGTGCACGTTTCCTCGCTGGATAACGACTACTACCGCTTTGACCAGGTTGGCCAGCGTCTGATTGGCGAATCCGGTGGCCAGACTTATCGCCTGGGCGACCGCGTAGAAGTCCGCGTGGAAGCGGTGAATATGGACGAGCGTAAGATCGACTTCTCGCTGATCTCCAGCGAGCGCGGCCCGCGCAACGTCGGTAAAACCGAGCGCGAAAAATCGAAGAAAGAAGCGAACGGCAAACCGGGCGGCGGCAAACGTCGTCAGGTTGGCAAGCGCGTAAACTTCGAGCCAGACAGCGCCTTCCGCGGCGAGAAGAAAGGTAAGGCGAAGGCCAAACCGGCTTCTGGCGAGAAGGGCGGTGAGAAAGGCGGTGCGAAGAAGGCCAAAAAGCCTTCCGCTAAAACGCAGAAAATCGCCGCCGCAACCAAAGCGAAGCGGGCCGCGAAGAAAAACGCCGACAAGTAATACACTGCGAATAACCCCTTCCAACTGGAAGGGGTTATTCTTTTTTGACGTAAGACATTCCGTAACCGCATAGATATTCTCGTTTTATCCCCTTGTTCCCTGCTTAGTTATTTTTGGGAAATCCTTATTTGTTCTATTTGATTAGCCATATTCCGCAGATGTGTATAGTGAATCCCACGATTCAGATTGCCCTCTTATTGAGCAAGGAGCATATATGCATTTGGCCCGCTTTCCGAGAGTTTCTCTTGGTCATTTCCCGACGCCGCTGGAGCCATTAAATAATTTAAGCAAGCTGCTGGGCGGCCCCCAAATATGGATCAAACGTGATGACGCAACGGGGCTGGCGAGTGGAGGAAATAAAACCCGTAAGCTGGAGTTTTTACTGGCTGATGCGCTAGAGAAAAATGCCGATGTGATCATCACCCAGGGGGCGACGCAGTCAAACCACGTGCGTCAGACGATAGCCGGCGCGGCGCGTCTGGGGCTGAAAGCCAAAGCGCTGCTGGAAAAGCGCGTTTCTGATTTTGGCGATGATTATCAGCATAATGGCAATGTCCTGCTCGATACGCTGCTCGGTGGCGAAATTGTTGCCCATCTGCCCGGCGGCACCGACATGCAGCAGGCGATGGAAACCTATGCCGATACGCTTCGTGAACAGGGGCATCGTCCCTATGTGATTCCTGGCGGCGGCTCTAACCCGATTGGTGCGTTAGGTTACGTTGCCTGCGCCGAAGAGCTGCTGTATCAGTCTTCGCAACACCGTCTGCGTATTGACCACGTTGTACATGCGACCGGCAGCACCGGCACACAGGCGGGTCTGGTCGCGGGCTTTACCGCAACCAACAGCCGGGTTCCCGTGCTGGGCATTAGCGTCCGGGCGCCGAAGGTTAAGCAGGAAGATAACGTCTGGAACCTGGCATCAAAAACGCTGGCGCTGCTGGGCGTCTCCGGCGAGCTGCCGCGAGATGCGGTCGTGGCGAACAGCGGCTATGTCGGTGATGGCTACGGCCTGCCGACGGCCGGTACGCTGGAGGCGTTGACGCTACTGGCGCGCCACGAAGGCATTCTTCTTGACCCGGTTTATTCCGCAAAAGGCATGGCGGGGCTGATTGACCTTATTCGTCAGGGACATTTCCGCAAGGATGAAAACGTCGTGTTTATTCACACCGGTGGTTCGGCGGGGCTGTTTGGCTATCGCCAGGTGCTGGAACATGTCTGAGACGTTTCTGCTGGGCATACTCGGTGGTATGGGGCCGCTTGCGACGCTCGATTTTCAGCGCCGCTTGCTGGAGGCGACTCCGGCACAGAGCGATCAACAGCAGCTGCCGTCGGTGGTGTGGAACGTGCCACAAATTGCCGACCGGCAGAAGGCGCTGGCGGGAATGGGGCCATCGCCTTTACCGCAGCTGATTTACGGGATTAAAAAACTCAACGAGGCGGGGGCGAGCCATATTGCTATTCCCTGCAATACCGCTCACCACTGGTATGACGCGCTTGCGGAGGCCAGCGATGCGCCCATTGTGCATATCGTGGATGCGACGCTGGATGCACTGGCTAAGCAGGTGACTCGCCCGCAGCGGGTAGGGATTATCGCTACGGAAGGGACGCTTAACGCAGGCTGGTATCAGCAAAAGCTGGCCGCTCATGATATTGAATCGCTGCTACCGACGGCGGATGAGTTGCGGGAATGGTTTGTCCCCGGCTGCTACGCCGTCAAGCGCGGTGCGCTGCGCGAAGGTGGCAAGCTGCTGGGGCATCAGGCAAGCGCGCTGTTTGCGCGCGGCGCGCAGAAGCTGGTGCTGGCGTGTACCGAAGTGCCGGTAGCGCTGGAGGCTGTGCGCGCACCGTTTCTTCATTTGACCTACGACCCGTCGCAAGCGCTGGCGGAGCGATGTTCGTCTTTATGGCAGGCCTATCAATAAGATTTTCGTAACTGACTTTCCGACCCGGCATCGGGTTAATAAATTCTTAAAAGGATAAATAAAATGAAAAAAGCACTCAGCTTATTAATCGCTGCGGGTGGGCTATGGGCCAATTTCAGCTTTGCGGATAATCCGGCGGAAGTCCGCGTTGCCTATAGCGGTGGTTCCCAGGTATTAATGCTGGCAAAAGCCGACGGCTCTTTAGATAAAGCGTTAAACAGCAAAGTGAAATGGGTGCAATTTGCCTCAGGCGCCGATGCATTAAATTATTTCGCCAGTAATGCTATTGATATTGCTAATTTTGGTTCGAGCCCGGCAACCGCCGGTATCGTACGTAAATTGCCGGTGGAGATTATTGGCGTGTCCGGCGTGATTGCCAGCTATGAACGGCTGATTGGTAAAGAAGGCATCATGAGTATCAAGGATATTGAAGGTAAACGCGTGGCTTATCCGCCAAATTCCACGGCGCAATATGCGCTGGAAGCCGCTATCAGCGTGAACAAATTAGACCGCAGCAAAATTACGCTACTGCCGCTGCGCCCGGCGGAAATGGTCGCGGCATGGAAACGCGGTGATATTGATGCGGGCTACGTCTGGGCGCCGTTTGCTCAGGAGCTGGAAACGTCCGGCGGCCATCAGGTGTTTGCCACCAAAGACCTGCAGAAAGATGGCTATCTGATTTACAACAACTACGTCGTGCGCAAAGCCTTTGCCGAACAGTATCCGCAGGCGGTAAGCGCGTTCCTGCGAGTGCATCAGCAGAAGGTTGATGAATTCAAAAAAGATCCGGAGCGCGCGGCGGCTATTGTGGCAAAAGAGGTGGGGGCACCGGTAACCACCGCAGCGAACACGCTGGGCGGCCTGGAATACCCGACGCTGGTGCAGCAGGGCACCGCCGACTGGCTGGGTAATGGTACTCAAACCACCAACAGCGGCATCGGTAAAGCGTTGACCAAAACATCACACTTCCTCGCGGGTATTGGTGAACTGCGCCAGCGCGATATTCCGGCAAACTGGGATAGCGCCATTAACTCCCGCTACATTCGCGATGCAGCGGTGGCGGCGCAATGAGATTAAGTCAGCACATCGCCATCAGCGTGCTATCGGTGGCGGTCTTTTTTACCCTTTGGCAGGTGGCGGCCATGCGGCAGTGGGTTGACCCACTGCTGTTGCCTTCGCTCACTGATATTGGGTTGACCACGGAAGAGCTACTGGCGGATGGCTACCGCCAGGTGCCGCTGTGGGAGCATGTCGCCGTGAGTTTAGCGCGCGCGCTGAGCGCTTTTGCGGCAGCTATTATTATTGGTATTCCGCTCGGGCTGCTGATGGGGCTGTCAGAAGGGCTCTCGGCCGTACTGAATCCGTTCGTTCAGTTCCTGCGCCCGCTGCCGAAGATAGCCCTTATCCCGCTGGCGGTCGTCTGGCTGGGGATCGGTGAGTCGTCGAAATTTTTCCTGATTTTTATCGCCACGTTTTTGAGCGTCGTCGTGGGCGCTGCGGCCGCGGTAGAGAGAATCGGGCGTGCGCGCATTCGCGTGGCCCAAACGCTGGGCGCATCTCGTCAGCAAATTTTCCTGCGCGTGGTGATGCCGGACGCGTTACCGGACCTCTTTACCACCGTCAGGCTCTCTATTGGTATCGGCTGGACATCGCTTATCGCGGCTGAAATGGTGGCCGCCAGCTCCGGTCTGGGCTGGATGGTGATCAACGCCAGCGCCTATCTGCGAACCGATATTGTGATGCTGGGTATTCTGCTGCTGGGCGGCATTGGTTATCTCCTGGATCTGCTGCTTCTCGGGCTGCAGCGTCTCTTTGTACCCTGGGCGGGGAAAGAATAATGAGCGCGATTACGCTGGAAAACGTTTCACTGACCTTTGCGGCAAAGCCGCAGCCGTTTACGGTGCTGGAAGATATTAATCTTTCCCTCAATCAGGGGGAGTTTGTGGTGCTGCTGGGGCCATCTGGCTGCGGAAAATCGACCATTCTCAACCTGGTCGCGGGATTTAATAAACCGGATCGCGGGCGCGTGGCGGCCGGCGGGAAAACGGTGCGCCAGCCCGGCCCCGATCGCGGGATGATTTTCCAGCAGCCGAATCTGTTTCCGTGGCTATCGGTGCTGGAGAACGTCACCTTTGGTCCACGACTGGGTAAACACCTCAAAGAGGAAACCAACGCCGAGGCGCAAACGTGGCTTGAACGGGTAGGCTTAAAAGGCTTTGAGCATCACGCGCCCTGGCAGCTTTCCGGAGGCATGAAGCAGCGCGTCGCCCTGGCGCGAGCCTGGCTACCGGGCCCGGAAGTGCTGCTGCTGGATGAGCCTTTTGGCGCGCTGGACGCGCAGACGCGTTTGATGATGCAGGAGCTGCTGCGCGAAGCCTGGCTCTCTACCGGCACTACGTTGCTCTTTGTGACGCACGACGTGGAAGAGGCGCTGTTCCTGGCCGATCGCATTCTTATCATGTCGGCAAAACCGGGCAGGATCGTCGAAGAGATCGTGCTGCCATTTGGGCGTGAACGGGACATTGAAACGCTGGCGGAACACCCGCAGTACAGCGATATTAAACATCGGGTTCTGCATCGGGTGAGGCAGGAGGCGAAGCGTCATTTGGGTTAATTGCCCGTGGGGGGCGGACAAAAGTCGATTTGAACGCTTTGTCGGTTATAATAGGCGCAAGTGACCTCGATTCACGGCCTAATTAACCCGGCGCACACCGCCACAAACGAGTATGTTCAATGAGTGAAATGATTTACGGCATCCACGCAGTGCAGGCACTGCTGGAGCGCGCGCCTGAACGTTTTCAGGAAGTGTTTATTCTGAAAGGCCGCGACGATAAGCGTCTGATGCCGCTGATCCATGCGCTGGAAGCGCAGGGCGTGGTGATCCAACTGGCGAACCGTCAGTACCTCGATGAGAAAAGCGAAGGTGCCGTGCACCAGGGGATCATTGCGCGCGTTAAGCCGGGGCGTCAGTATCAGGAAAACGATCTGCCGGATCTGCTTGCTTCGCTCGACAACCCGTTCTTGCTGATTCTTGATGGCGTGACCGACCCGCATAACCTGGGCGCCTGCCTGCGTAGCGCCGATGCGGCGGGCGTGCACGCGGTTATCGTGCCGAAAGATCGCTCTGCCCAACTTAACGCTACGGCGAAAAAAGTCGCCTGCGGCGCGGCGGAAAGCGTACCGCTGATCCGCGTGACCAACCTGGCGCGCACCATGCGTATGCTGCAGGAAGAGAACGTCTGGATTGTCGGTACTGCCGGTGAAGCCACGCATACCCTGTACCAAAGTAAAATGACCGGCTCCATGGCGCTGGTGATGGGGGCGGAAGGTGAAGGCATGCGTCGTCTGACTCGCGAACACTGCGATGAGCTGATCAGCATTCCGATGGCGGGCACCGTGTCGTCGCTGAACGTCTCCGTAGCAACCGGCATCTGCCTGTTTGAAGCGGTACGTCAGCGCAGCTAACCGCCTGATGGCGCTACGCTTATCAGGCCTACAAATTCTGTAGCCCGGCCAAGCGAAGCGCCGCCGGGTTCTGCGTCAAACCACGCTCTGTATGACCTAAGCCACCCTTTCGGGTGGCTTTTTTATTGTGCATCTCCCCCGACCGTCCATACTTAAAAGGTTGCCCATTGACGGAGGGAGACACAATGAACTGGCAAACACATACCGTTTTTAATCAACCTATTCCCTTAAATAACAGTAACCTGTTTTTATCTGACGTTGCGCTACGTGATGCGGTGACCCGCTATGATGCTGGTTGGGACAGCGAGCTGCTGGCGAGCATCGGCCAACAGCTTGGCACCGCCGAATCGCTGGAGCTCGGCAGGCTCGCCAACGCTCATCCCCCTGAACTCTTACGCTATGATCCGCAGGGCCAGCGGCTGGACGATGTGCGCTTTCATCCCGCCTGGCATCTGCTGATGCAGGGGCTGTGTGCGAACCGCGTGCATAACCTTCCCTGGGACGTGGAGGCACGCAGCGGCGCATTTGTGGCGCGCGCCGCACGCTTTATGCTCCATGCGCAGGTGGAATCCGGGTCACTGTGCCCGATTACGATGACCTTTGCCGCGACGCCGCTGTTGCTCCAGGCGCTGCCGACGGCGTTTGCCGAATGGCGAACGGCATTATTGAGCGATCGCTACGATCCGCATCAGCAGCCAGGCGTGCAGAAACGCGGGCTGTTGATTGGCATGGGCATGACCGAAAAGCAGGGCGGTTCCGATGTGTTGAGCAACAGTACGCGCGCGGAGCGTCTTGCCGAGGGAAACTACCAGCTTACCGGACATAAGTGGTTTTTCTCGGTACCGCAAAGCGATGCTCATCTGGTGCTGGCACAGGCTCGCGGTGGGCTGACCTGCTTCTTCGTCCCGCGCTTTCTGCCCGATGGCTCGCGCAACGCCATTCGTCTTGAGCGTTTAAAAGATAAGCTCGGCAATCGCGCGAACGCCAGCAGCGAAGCGGAGTTTCAGCAGGCGCTGGGCTGGGCGGTTGGTGAAGAGGGCGACGGTATTCGCCAGATCCTGAAAATGGGCGGTCTGACGCGTTTTGACTGTGCGTTGGGCAGCCATAGTCTGATGCGCCGCGCGTTTTCGGTGGCGCTATATCACGCTTTCCAGCGTCAGGCGTTTGGCCATAATCTGGTTGACCTGCCGCTCATGCGTCAGGTGCTGGGCCGAATGGCCCTTCAACTGGAAGGGCAGACGGCGTTTATGTTCCGCCTCGCCAGCGCCTGGGGCCAGCCGAACGTGCCGCAGGAGGCGCTGTGGGCGCGGCTGTTTACGCCTGCCGCGAAGTTCGCCATTTGTAAGGCGGGGATTCCGTTTGTCGCTGAGGCCATGGAGGTGCTCGGGGGTGTAGGTTACTGTGAAGAGAGCGAGCTGCCGCGGCTGTACCGTGAGATGCCGGTGAACAGTATCTGGGAAGGCTCCGGTAATATTATGTGCCTCGATGTGCTGCGCGTACTGATGAAGCAGCCGGATGCCGTCGCGCTGCTGGCCGCCGAGTGTGCAGACGTGAAAGGCCAGGACCGTCATTTCGACCGCCACTGGCGTCAGCTTCAGCAGCGGCTACGTCGGCCTGGTGAAGCGCAGGGCCGGGAAATCACCGGTCAGCTTTATCTGCTGGGCGTGGGGGCACAAATGCTACGCTATGCGTCGCCACCGATGGCTCAGGCCTGGTGTCGAATGATGCTCGATCCGCGCGGCGGGGTGCTGCTGCATGAACAGGTGATAAGCGAAGTATTACATCGGGCAACGGGCGGGGGAAGGTAAACCATTGGGGGAGTGGAAGAGGCGTGACACAATAACGCATCTTCCACTATAGGCTGGTCTCAGGCATAGATAATCGCCTGTGCACGCCAGTTATCCGGCTGGGGTTCTTCGTACATCTGAACAATGCGATACCAGGATGCGCCCTGTTCATCCGCTTTGCGGGCGATCACCTGTTCGACGTCTTCCAGGCTTCCGGTCACGTTGTTCACCGAAATCAGCCCGATCTCATTGAGCCCGGTGACACAATCTGCGCTGGCGAATTCTGCTGATTGCGCCGCAGCAGCGTGCGAAACGCCCGGCAAAAGCAGGGTAGATAAGGTAAGTGATTGTTTCATCGTCAGCTCCATTTCACATAACCCAGTAGGGCAGTCCATAGCAGACGCATATCCTGTTTTTCGATAGCGGCGTCATTGTGCATCAGGGAAACGTGAAACGGTGCAAACCAATGTAAAACTGCTCAAGGTTACTTACGGTAGAGGATGGCCTGGGAGTACCACTGCCCCGGCACGACGGTATCGTCTATCATCACGATCACGTAGTAATCCGCTTTCTGCGCGGCGACTTTCGCCTTAATCGTCTCTTCGACGTCCATCGGCGAGCCGTAGACCAGTGCGCTAACCGTGCCCATGCGCTGCAAACCTTCCGTCTGGTTGCGGCGAATTTCCTGCGGGTGGTCGGTGACCGGAGGCGGCGCTTCAGGCGAGCCTTCCAGTAAACTACAACCGCTCAGCAAGAGCGCCAGCAACAGTGGGATTAACCGTTTTATCGCCATTTCCCGTTTCCTGATAGCCATAGTGTAGTGGGGAAAAATTTCCCTTTTGGGTTAATGTTCCTGATTTGTTAACCATAGCGCTATTTTCGAATGAAAATATCACGAAACCGTAACCGGGTTCTCAATGTTATCAATCAGGGGTATTGTCGTCATATTAGTGCATCAATTTTCGTATCATATCTCATCATCGTTAAAGGAAGCCCCCATGATTGAACTGGAAACGCGCACCCTGGCCGGGCAACAAATTCTGCATGCTTACCCTAAGGGATGTGCAGAAAAAGCGTTGCCTACCATCGTGTTTTATCACGGTTTTACGTCCTCTAACGTGGTGTATAGCTATTTTGCCGTCGCCCTGGCACAGGCGGGTTTTCGGGTGGTCATGCCCAACGCGGCCGAGCACGGCGAGCGTTTTAACGGCGATAGCGCGGGGCGTTTGCAGCGTTTCTGGCAGATTTTGCTGCAGAATTTTAACGAGTTCTCCCCGCTGCGTGATGGGCTGCTGACCAGCGGACTGGTCAGCGAGGGGCGTCTGGCGGTCGCCGGGGCGTCAATGGGCGGTATGACCGCATTGGGGCTGATGGCGCAGCATCCCGAGTTAAAATGCGTGGCCAGCCTGATGGGCTCGGGCTATTTTACGTCGTTGGCAACCACGCTCTTCCCCGCGCCGGAGGCACAGCAGGCACGCCTGCAGCCGCTGCTGGCGAAATGGGAGGTGGGTCACCAGCTGGCGGCTCTTGCCGACCGTCCGCTGCTGCTGTGGCACGGCGAAGAGGATGATGTGGTTCCCGCCGGGGAAACCTTCCGCCTTCAACAGGCGCTGCGTGAGGCCGGGCTGGATGCGCGATTAACCTGCCTTTGGCAGGCCGGCGTGCGGCATCGTATTACCCCCGAGGCGCTGGACGGCGCAGTGGCGTTTTTCCGCGAGCGGCTTTAAACGCGAATCACCTGAACGCCCTGATCCTCAAGCTTTTTGAGGATCAGGGCGTCAGCCTGCTTACCGGTAATCAGCAGATCGATCTCCTCGGCGCGGCTGAACAGCATGCCCGCGCGCTCGCCAACCTTACTGCTGTCAACCAGTACCGCCAGCTTGCCGACCACGTTCAACATTTTCTGCTCTGCCATCGCCGTCAGCATATCGGTTTTATAAAGCCCTTCTGCCGTCAGCCCCTTGCCGCTGGTGAACATCCAGTGCCCGGCATAGAGGCTGTTCTCGCTGCCCTGCGGGCTGAGCGTAATGGCGTGGCTGCGATTATATTGCCCGCCCATAATAATGACGCTGTCGTGCTCTTTGTCGATGAGGTAATTCGCCAGCGGCAGATAGTTAGTAATGATCTGTACCGGTTTGCCGCAGATCTCCTGGCCGACCAGAAAGGCGGTCGATCCGCAGTTGATCACCACGCTTTCGCCCGGCATGACCAGCTGAGCAGCCGCTTTGGCAATACGTACCTTCTCGTCGTGATTCTGCGCCTGGTGAATGTTCATCGGCGACCAACGCGGTGCCTGCTGGCTGATGGCTTCGGCGCCGTTGCGCACTTTCTTCAGCTTGCCGCTTTCATCCAGCTTATTGATGTCCCTGCGTGCCGTCGCGGGTGAGATCCCCAGACGGGAAATCACCTGCTCTACTGTAACAAAGCCCGCTTGTGCCAGAAGTTCCAGTAGAATCTGATGTCTTTGCGCTTCCGTCATGAGCTAATCCGAAAAAAAATGATGAGTAAAGATGATATTTGAAATGTCGCTAAAATACTAAAACTATTGTCTGGGTGGCGGATAACGGCGTCTCACCGTGGCGGGAGACGCCGGGAAGTCACTGCGCTAATTACAGGAACGATTTGAACGGCAGGTCTGGTTCAAGGGTAAAACAGTCGTCAAAGCCGCGCGGGTAGTGGTATTCAAAGTTGTCTTTATCCAGCGGCCAGGTGAATTTGCCGCCAACCTGCCAGATGAAAGGTTTGAACCCGTACTTCAGGCGATCTTTCTTCATTTCCCATAGCACCCGAATTTCCTGCGGGTCGGCCTGGAAGTTTGACCAGATATCGTGGTGGAAGGGGATGACGACTTTGGTGTTCAGCGCTTCACCCATACGCAGAATATCGGCGCTGGTCATTTTATCGGTAATGCCTCGCGGGTTCTCGCCGTAGGAGCCCAGCGCGACGTCAATCTGATGCTCGTTGCCGTGTTTTGCGTAGTAGTTGGAGTAGTGGGAGTCGCCGCTGTGATAAAGCGTACCGCCCGGCGTTTTAAACAGATAGTTCACCGCGCGGGCGTCCATGCCGTCCGGCAGCACGCCTGCGGCTTTTTGATCTGCCGGCAGCGTGATCAGCGCGGTGCGGTCAAAGGCGTCAAGCGCATGAATTTCAATGTCTTTCACTTTCACCACGTCGCCCGGTTTGACCACGATGCAGCGTTCTTTTGGCACGCCCCAGCCGATCCACAGGTCAACGCAGGTTTGTGGGCCGATAAACGGCACGTCGCTGGCGCAGTTCTGCATGACGGCGGCGGCAACGTTCACGTCGATATGATCGTTATGGTCATGCGTGGCCAACACGGCATCAATCTGGCGAATAGCAAAAGGATCCAGCACAAAAGGCGTGGTGCGAAGGTTGGGCTGTAATTTTTTGACCCCTGCCATGCGCTGCATCTGGTGGCCCTGTTTCATCAATGGGTTACCATGACTTTGTTTCCCGGTGCCGCACCAGAAATCGACGCAGATATTGGCACTGCCTTCTGATTTCAGCCAGATTCCGGTACAGCCCAGCCACCACATGGCAAAGGTGCCTGGTGCGACCTGTTCTTGCTCAATTTCTTCATTCAGCCAGCTTCCCCACTCCGGAAACGTGCTCAGGATCCAGGATTCTCGCGAGATGGTCTCTACTTTGCTCATCGTGTTTTCCTCTTGAATATGTCATTTGTGATCATTTGGTGATTTATTGTGATTGATAATCTCACCGTTTTTTCACGATTGCAATGGGGTGTTTTCAGCGGAAGAGACGTTTTACCACCGCCAGCATCACTATAGAAACTGGCTTTAATCTATGTTTTTTATCTATTTAATTGATTTGAATTGATTATTTTTAACGGTATTCGATGGATCTCTATTCCATTGTAACAGTAGGTTTATTATTGCGGCGTGCATCACACTTAATCAAATTAAATCTTGTTGTGATTATTTTTGATTATTAGAGTGTGTGTCACCCGGCTGAACAGGGCTGTTGGTTCAGCTCCCTCATTTACTGGAGAGCGTTATGGAGATCCTCTACAACATCTTTACCGTCTTTTTTAATCAGGTGATGACCAACGCCCCGCTGCTGCTGGGTATCGTGACCTGCATCGGCTACATCCTGCTGCGTAAAAGCGTGAGCGTGATAATCAAAGGCACCATCAAAACGATCATCGGCTTTATGCTCTTACAGGCGGGGTCCGGCATCCTGACCAGTACGTTCAAACCCGTTGTGGCGAAAATGTCCGAGGTTTACGGGATCAATGGCGCCATTTCTGATACCTACGCTTCAATGATGGCGACTATCGAGCGCATGGGCGACGCCTATAGCTGGGTTGGGTACGCGGTGCTGTTGGCGCTGGCGCTCAATATCTGTTACGTGCTGCTGCGGCGCATCACCGGCATTCGCACCATCATGCTTACCGGCCATATTATGTTCCAGCAGGCCGGTCTGATTGCGGTGTTCTTCTATATCTGTGGTTATTCCATGTGGACCACCATTATTTGCACTTCGGTGCTGGTGTCGCTCTACTGGGGCATTACGTCCAACATGATGTATAAGCCGACGCAGGAAGTGACGGATGGCTGCGGCTTCTCCATTGGTCACCAGCAGCAGTTCGCCTCGTGGCTTGCCTATAAAGTCGCGCCATATCTGGGCAAGAAAGAGGAAAGCGTTGAAGATCTCAAGCTGCCTGGCTGGCTGAATATCTTCCATGACAACATCGTCTCCACGGCGATTGTGATGACCCTCTTTTTTGGCGCGATCCTGCTCTCCTTCGGCATTGATGTGGTTCAGGCCATGGCGGGGAAAACCCACTGGACGGTCTATATCCTGCAAACCGGTTTCTCGTTCGCGGTGGCGATCTTCATCATCACTCAGGGCGTGCGCATGTTTGTGGCGGAACTGTCCGAAGCGTTTAACGGTATTTCCCAGCGCCTGATCCCCGGTGCGGTGCTGGCTATCGACTGTGCGGCTATCTATAGCTTCGCGCCGAACGCGGTGGTGTGGGGCTTTATGTGGGGCACTATCGGCCAGCTGATTGCCGTGGCAATTCTGGTGGGCTGCGGCTCCTCTATTCTGATTATTCCCGGTTTTATCCCGATGTTCTTCTCCAACGCCACCATCGGCGTGTTTGCCAACCACTTTGGCGGCTGGCGCGCTGCGCTCAAGATTTGCCTGGTGATGGGGATGATTGAAATCTTCGGCTGCGTCTGGGCGGTGAAGCTGACCGGCATGAGCGCCTGGATGGGCATGGCTGACTGGTCAATTCTGGCGCCGCCGATGATGCAAGGCTTCGCCTCCGTCGGCATCGTGTTTATGGCCGTCATTATTGTGATTGCACTGGCTTATATGGTCTTCGCCGGACGCGCGCTGCGCGTTGAGGAAGATGCTGAAAAACAACTGGCAGACGCCTCTGCTTAATAAGGAGTTTTGACTATGACCGTACGTATTCTGGCCGTATGTGGTAACGGGCAAGGCAGTTCCATGATTATGAAGATGAAAGTAGATCAGTTCCTGACGCAGTCCAACATTGACCATACGGTTAACAGCTGCGCGGTAGGGGAGTACAAAAGCGAGCTGGCCGGGGCCGATATCATTATCGCCTCTACCCATATTGCCGGTGAAATTACCGTGTCGGGCAATAAATACGTGGTTGGCGTGCGCAACATGCTGTCGCCTGCTGACTTTGGTCCGAAGCTGTTAGACGTGATCAAAGAACATTTTCCGCAGGACGTGAAGTAAGGACGCGCCATGAAATTACGCGATTCGTTGGCGGATAACGACGCCATTCTTTTACAGGCCGACGCGGCAACCTGGCAGGAAGCGGTCAAGCTGGGCGTTGACCTTCTGGTTAAGGCCGATGTTGTTGAGCCGCGCTATTACCAGGCCATTCTTGATGGCGTGGCCCAGCATGGCCCCTACTTTGTGATTGCGCCGGGCCTGGCAATGCCGCACGGCCGCCCGGAAGAGGGGGTGAAGAAAACCGGTTTTGCGCTGGTCACGCTAAAAACGCCGCTGGTGTTTAACCACGAAGATAACGATCCGGTCGATATCCTGATCACCATGGCGGCGGTCGACGCCAATACGCACCAGGAAGTGGGCATCATGCAGATCGTCAATCTGTTTGATGACGAAGCCAATTTTGACCGCTTACGCGCCTGCCGCACCGCGCAGGAAGTGCTCGATTTAATTGATAACGCCAACGCGGCGGCCGTTTAAAAGGAAGAGTGAAATGTCATTACCGATGTTGCAGGTTGCGCTGGATAACCAATCAATGGCTTCAGCTTATGAAACAACGCGTTTGATTGCCGATGAAGTGGATATTATTGAAGTCGGCACCATCCTGTGCGTGGCGGAAGGGGTGCGTGCGGTTCGCGACCTCAAGGCGCTGTACCCAAACAAAATCGTGCTGGCGGACGCCAAAATTGCCGACGCGGGCAAAATTCTCTCTCGGATGTGCTTTGAAGCGAATGCCGATTGGATAACGGTGATCTGCTGTGCGGATATCAACACCGCGAAAGGCGCGCTGGATGTGGCGAAGGAATTCAACGGTGACGTGCAGATTGAGCTGACCGGCTTCTGGACCTGGGAGCAGGCGGCAGAGTGGCGCGCGGCGGGTATCGGGCAGGTGGTGTATCACCGCAGCCGTGATGCGCAGGCGGCTGGCGTAGCGTGGAGTGAGGCGGATATCAGCGCCATCAAACGCCTGGCGGATATGGGCTTTAAAGTCACCGTCACCGGTGGACTGGCGCTGGAAGATTTACCGCTGTTTAAAGGCATTCCTATCCACGTCTTTATCGCCGGGCGCAGCATCCGCGATGCCGCCTCACCGGTGGAGGCCGCGCGCCAGTTTAAACGCTCCATCGCCCAGCTTTGGGGCTAAGGAGCGGTTATGCTGACGAAACAGACGCCGCTCGGCATCTATGAAAAAGCGCTCCCCGGAGGGGAGTGCTGGCGGGAAAGACTGCTGCTGGCGAATACGCTTGGCTTTGATTTCGTGGAAATGTCGGTGGATGAAACCGACGCGCGGCTGGCCCGTCTCGACTGGAGCCGCGAGCAGCGTTTAGCGCTGATCGCCGCCATAGCGGAAACCGGCGTACGGGTGCCGTCGATGTGTCTTAGCGCGCACCGCCGTTTCCCACTCGGCAGTGAAGACGACGATGTTCGCCGCCAGGGGCTGGAGATCATGCGTAAAGCCATCCAGTTTGCTCAGGATATTGGCATTCGCGTTATCCAACTGGCGGGCTATGACGTGTACTACCAGCAGGCGAACGACGAGACGCGCCGCCGCTTCCGCGACGGGCTGAAAGAGAGCGTTGAAATGGCGAGCCGCGCGCAGGTGACGCTGGCGATGGAGATCATGGATTATCCATTGATGAACTCCATCAGCAAGGCGCTGGGCTATGCGCATTATCTTAATAACCCGTGGTTTCAACTCTACCCGGATATCGGCAACCTGTCGGCCTGGGATAACGATGTGCAGATGGAGCTGCAGGCCGGTATAGGGCACATTGTGGCCGTGCACGTGAAGGACACGAAACCCGGCGTCTTCAAGAACGTGCCGTTTGGCGAAGGGGTTGTCGATTTTGAACGTTGTTTCAGTACGCTGCGGGAGAGCGGCTATTGCGGGCCGTATCTGATTGAGATGTGGAGCGAAACGGCGGCCGATCCGATTGCCGAAGTAGCGAAAGCGCGCGACTGGGTCAAAGTGCGGATGGCCCGCGCTGGGCTGGTGGAGGCGGCATGATGCAAACGTTGAAACAGCAGGTCTTTGAGGCAAATATGGATTTGCCGCGCTATGGGCTGGTGACCTTCACCTGGGGCAACGTCAGCGCTATCGATCGTCAGCGTGGTCTTGTCGTGATTAAGCCCAGCGGCGTGGCGTATGAGACGATGTGCGTGGATGACATGGTCGTGGTCGACCTTGAGGGCATCGTTGTGGAAGGGGCGTTCCGGCCTTCCTCTGATACCGCAACGCATCTGGCGCTGTATCGTCGCTTCCCATCGCTTGGCGGTATTGTGCATACTCACTCGACTCACGCTACGGCCTGGGCCCAGGCCGGTCTGGCAATCCCGGCACTCGGGACCACCCACGCTGATTATTTCTTTGGCGATATTCCTTGCACCCGCGGGCTGAGTGAAGCTGAAGTGCAGGGCGATTATGAAGGCAATACCGGCAAGGTGATCATCGAAACATTGGGTGACGGCGAGCCCATGCATACGCCGGGCGTGGTGGTATACCAACACGGCCCGTTTGCCTGGGGTAAAGATGCACACGACGCGGTACACAATGCGGTGGTGATGGAAGAAGTGGCGAGAATGGCGTGGATCGCGCGCGGGATTAACCCCGGCTTACAGCCTATCGATGCTTATCTGATGAATAAACACTTCATGCGCAAACACGGCCCTGACGCCTACTATGGGCAGTAATAGGCGACGATACGTGTATCATACAGTGCTCCGGGATTTGTACGCCTTCGGGATGTTACTGGTCTGATTCCGGAGCCTTTTTGATACTTCGCCCCCGGGCGGAGGCGAAGCGTTGGGAACGGGGCTAGCGGTACAGCGCTGCGCTGGCGTGGATTAACCCGCCGCTGCCCGGCTCATGCACCAGGATAGGCTGGAAGAATTTTGCCCCCTGGGCGTCGCTCTCCTGACTGAGCGCCTGGTCGGCCTCTTGCTCAGTGGCGATATTGTGGTTGATATAGATAACCCCCAGGCTGTGGACATCGTCCATGTTACGCGCCTGATGGCTATCGATCTTAATGGCGGCCTGTGCGCTAACGCTAACCAGTAGCATCGCGATGGCGGCAAAAATGATATTTTTCATACGCAACTCCTGACTCACGGTCCTGATGGGGTAATCGGCTCTCCTGTGTCTATGGGGGGCTTCTGATTAAAGTGTAACCACTCTTTCGCAGAGGTATCATGACCATTTCTGATGCTGTCGTTCAAAAAAATGCATCATCCGCTACTGTTCAATTTTAAATCACTAACTTAGGTGTGCTTCACGCTTTGTGCGAATTTTTGCGCAATTAACTTGAGTTTCTGGGGGGGCGCAAGTATTATGACGCGTCAATTTTTCAGCCGCCCTTTAACACGTTCCTTGCCTCCATGGGCCGCGGCTGACCCAGACAGGAGGCTGAATAATCCGTAAGGAGCAATTCGATGCGTCATTACGAAATCGTTTTTATGGTCCATCCTGACCAGAGCGAACAGGTTCCGGGCATGATCGAGCGTTACTCTGCTGCCATCACTGGTGCAGAAGGCAAGATCCACCGTCTGGAAGACTGGGGCCGCCGTCAGCTGGCTTATCCGATCAACAAACTGCACAAAGCTCACTACGTTCTGCTGAACGTTGAAGCGCCGCAGGAAGTTATCGATGAGCTGGAAACTACTTTCCGCTTCAACGATGCCGTTATCCGCAGCATGGTTATGCGTACTAAACACGCTGTTACTGAAGCATCTCCGATGGTTAAAGCGAAAGACGAGCGTCGTGAACGTCGCGATGATTTCGCTAACGAAACCGCAGATGATGCTGAAGCTGGGGATTCTGAAGAGTAATTTCTGATGACCAACCGTCTGGTGTTGTCCGGCACCGTGTGCAGGATGCCCCTTCGAAAGGTCAGTCCATCAGGAATTCCTCATTGCCAGTTCGTGCTTGAGCATCGTTCTGTGCAGGAGGAAGCCGGGTTTCACCGGCAGGCGTGGTGCCAAATGCCTGTAATAATCAGCGGGCAGGAAAACCAGGCCATTACTCACAGTATAACGGTCGGTAGCGCAGTCACCGTGCAGGGCTTTATCTGTTGCCACAAAGCAAAGAATGGCCTGAGCAAAATGGTACTGCATGCCGAGCAGATTGAATTGATAGATTCTGGAGACTAGCCATATGGCACGTTATTTCCGTCGTCGCAAGTTCTGCCGTTTCACCGCGGAAGGCGTTCAAGAGATCGACTATAAAGATATCGCTACGCTGAAAAACTACATCACCGAAAGCGGTAAGATTGTCCCAAGCCGTATCACCGGTACCCGTGCAAAATATCAGCGTCAGCTGGCTCGCGCTATCAAACGCGCTCGCTACCTGTCCCTGCTGCCGTACACTGATCGTCATCAGTAATCGGTCACGGTCCATTAATACGACTTTGAGAGGATAAGGTAATGCAAGTTATTCTGCTTGATAAAGTAGCAAACCTGGGTAGCCTGGGTGATCAGGTTAACGTTAAAGCGGGCTACGCTCGTAACTTCCTGGTCCCGCAGGGTAAAGCTGTTCCTGCTACCAAGAAAAACGTTGAATTCTTCGAAGCACGCCGCGCTGAACTGGAAGCTAAACTGGCTGACGTTCTGACCGCTGCTAACGCACGTGCTGAAGCAATCAACGCACTGGAATCCGTAACCATCGCGTCTAAAGCTGGCGACGAAGGTAAACTGTTCGGTTCCATCGGTACTCGCGACATCGCTGACGCTGTTACTGCAGCAGGCGTTAAAGTTGCTAAGAGCGAAGTTCGTCTGCCGAACGGCGTTCTGCGTACCACTGGTGAGCACGAAGTGGACTTCCAGGTTCACAGCGAAGTGTTCGCTAAAGTTATCATCAACGTTGTTGCTGAGTAATCTGCAACCCACGTTTTGATAACAACAAATCGCCGGCCTCGTGCCGGCGTTTTGCTTTTTTGGCCCACCGCTTTTCAACTGGCTATCTTTCATCCTTTTGGCGATAATCTAAAAATTAAAACAATATTTTAATTTTTGGTGAAAGAATGGAAACTCTCCGCCAGCATCCGCTATTTTCCCGCAAGAACATCGTTTATCTCTGTGCCGCATTCTGCTGTCTGCTGTGGGGGAGCGCCTATCCTGCCATCAAGAGCGGGTATGAGCTGTTCCAGATCGCCGCCGACGACATCCCGACCAAAATCGTTTTTGCCGGCTACCGCTTCCTCTTCGCCGGCATGCTGCTGTTGCTGCTGGCCATGGCACAGCGCAAACCGATTGCCCGATTAACCCCGCGGCAGTTTGGCCAACTGACGTTGCTGGGTTTGACGCAGACTTCGCTACAGTACATCTTTTTCTACATTGGCCTCGCCTTCACCACCGGGGTGAAAGGCTCGATCATGAACGCCACCGGCACTTTCTTCAGCGTGCTGCTGGCGCACTTTATCTACCAGAACGATAAGCTCAGCTATAACAAGACGCTCGGCTGTATTCTCGGCTTTGCCGGGGTGATGGTGGTGAATTTTAATAGCGGCCTGCTGGATTTCAGCTTTAGCCTGTTGGGCGACGGTTCGGTGGTGCTGGCGGCGTTTATTCTGTCGGCGGCGTCGCTGTACGGTAAACGTATTTCGCAGACGGTCGATCCAACGGTGATGACCGGCTACCAGTTGGCGATCGGCGGCCTGGCGCTGGTGGTAGGGGGGTATCTGAGCGGCGGTACGCTGACCTTCCACGGTCTCCCATCGGTGGCGATTCTTGGTTATCTGACGCTGCTTTCATCGGTTGCGTTTGCGCTGTGGAGTATTCTGCTCAAGTACAACCGGGTGGGGATGATTGCACCGTTTAACTTCCTGATCCCGGTGTCGGGCTCCGTGCTGTCGGCGATTTTTCTGGGCGAAAACATTCTGGAATGGAAATACGCGATCGCGCTGGTGCTGGTCTGTTCCGGGATTTGGTGGGTGAATAAGGTTAAGCGGTAATGCCTGATGGCGCTGCGCTTATCAGGCCTGCGTTCACGGTTTTGGTAGGCCGGATAAGGCAAAGCCGCCATCCGGCTCTCTACATGATTAACGTGCGCGAATAAAGCTACCGTCCTGCTGACGGGTAAACAGCACCTGCCCGTTGTCGGATTCGATGGTCAGCCCGGTGACCACGCCGTTGGCGTTCTTACGAATCTGCACTTTCTGGCCATTTTTCAAGTTACTCAACGGCTTGCCCGCGCCTTCAACCTGCGCCATCGCGTAGACATCGGTCGGCGGCAGATTATTGTCACGGAACAGCTGCGCCAGCGTTTTGCCGGCCTCTACCTGATAGGTGCGCCATTCGTTGCCGCTGCTGCGGCTTTCCTGGTACGGCTGGGTGCGCGGCGCAGGAGCCTGTTCGCTCGGCTGCTCATCCTGAATCGGCTCTGGCGCGACCGGTGCGACCTGGTCCGGATCGCTCGACGGCGTAATCAGCTGGGCATGCAGCGGCTGCGCATCCGGCTGCGGCTGCGATTGTGACTGGAAGTCCAGCTGCGCACTACGGCTGACCGGTGCGACCGGCGTGTCGTCAGCGGAAGGCAACAAGAAGCCCACAATGACGGCCAGAGCAGCGATAATCACGCCACGACGGTGCGCGAGCGGCAGCGGATCCAGGATGCGAAGGTTGTCCGGCGCATGCCAGATTTTCTCCAGCAAAGGTTTTAATTCAAATCTCCCGGGCATGGCTTTCCTCCTGCTCCGTGTCATTGCTATCCATTATAGATAACTGCCTGATGAACGTGGCAAAGCGTATGTTCATCATATCCTATGGGCTTAGCGTATTGTTTCTTTTTCCCGGCAATTTGTCATCTTTCCTGACACAAAGTTTTACCCTGTGCGGCGCGGCTGCTATGCTGCCCGCTACTTTATACCCGAAGAAAGGAAAGACGATGGCCACCCCGACTTTTGACACCATTGAAGCACAGGCAAGCTACGGCATTGGCCTGCAGGTAGGACAGCAGCTGAGCGAGTCCGGTTTGCAGGGTTTACTGCCGGAAGCGCTGGTTGCCGGTATCGCCGATGCGCTGGAAGGCAAACAGCCGGCAGTGCCGGTTGACGTTGTTCATCGCGCGCTGCGTGAAATTCATGAACGTGCTGACGCGGTGCGTCGCGAGCGTTTTGCCGCAATGGCGGAAGATGGCGTGAAATACCTGGAAGAAAACCGTGAGAAAGAAGGCGTGAACAGCACCGAATCCGGCCTGCAGTTCCGCGTACTGACTCAGGGTGAAGGCCCGATCCCGGCGCGTACCGACCACGTTCGCGTACACTACACCGGTAAACTGATCGATGGCACCGTGTTTGATAGCTCCGTCGCGCGCGGCGAACCGGCTGAGTTCCCGGTTAACGGCGTTATCGCAGGCTGGATCGAAGCGCTGACCCTGATGCCGGTTGGCTCGAAGTGGGAACTGACTATCCCTCACAGCCTGGCCTACGGCGAGCGCGGCGCGGGTGCCTCCATTCCGCCGTTCAGCACCCTGGTCTTCGAGGTTGAGCTGCTGGAAATCCTGTAAGCCCTGCCTTTGTCCTCTCTCCATTGGGGGAGAGGGCACAAAATTCTTAAGTTTGATATATCCTGGGATTTTATCTTGCAAATGGCGCTGTTGCGTGTATTTTTGTGAGCTGTTTCCCATTGGTGAGGTGATATAACACTCACTTTAAACATATAATTAACATTATATTTAAATCATAGTATTCATCCCTCCGATTCTTACCTAATATCGAGACATCCTATAGATGGGATCGTCTTGCATGACGACATAAAGGGCCAGTAGAGCCCGCACAACACAGACAGAAACAACAGGAAGAAAATCACATGGTTGATCAGATAAAAGTCGCTACTGCCGCAGAGCAGGAGCCGGCTGAACAGTCGCTACGGCGCAACCTTACTAACCGGCATATTCAGCTGATTGCCATCGGCGGGGCCATCGGCACCGGGCTGTTTATGGGCTCCGGAAAAACAATCAGTCTCGCGGGGCCGTCGATCATTTTCGTTTATATGATCATCGGCTTTATGCTGTTCTTCGTGATGCGCGCAATGGGCGAGCTGCTGCTGTCCAATCTGGAATATAAGTCGTTCAGCGATTTTGCCGCCGATCTGCTCGGTCCGTGGGCAGGCTACTTTACCGGCTGGACCTACTGGTTCTGCTGGGTGGTGACCGGCATGGCGGACGTGGTGGCGATCACCGCCTACGCCCAATTCTGGTTCCCCGGGCTCTCCGACTGGGTCGCCTCGCTGGCAGTCGTGCTGCTGTTGCTGGGCCTCAACCTCGCTACCGTGAAGATGTTTGGCGAGATGGAGTTCTGGTTTGCGATGATTAAAATCGTCGCTATTGTGGCGCTGATTGTCGTTGGCCTGGTGATGGTGATGATGCACTTCAAATCGCCGACCGGCGTCGAAGCGTCGTTCGCCCACCTGTGGAACGACGGCGGCTGGTTCCCGAAAGGTATCAGCGGTTTCTTTGCCGGCTTCCAGATAGCGGTGTTTGCCTTCGTGGGTATTGAGCTGGTGGGGACCACCGCCGCAGAAACCAAAGATCCGGAAAAATCGCTGCCGCGCGCGATTAACTCCATTCCGATTCGTATCATCATGTTCTACGTCTTCGCGCTGATCGTCATTATGTCGGTGACGCCGTGGAGCTCCGTGGTGCCGGATAAGAGCCCGTTCGTTGAGCTGTTCATGCTAGTCGGTCTGCCGGCGGCGGCGAGCATCATCAACTTTGTCGTGCTGACCTCCGCCACTTCATCTGCCAACAGCGGCGTGTTCTCAACCAGCCGTATGCTGTTCGGCCTGGCGCAGGATGGCGTGGCGCCGAGCCTGTTTGCCAAGCTGTCTAAACGTGCGGTACCGGCGAAAGGGCTGACCTTCTCCTGTATCTGTCTGTTGGGCGGCGTCGTTATGCTGATGGTGAACCCTAGCGTCATTGCGGCCTTCACCATGATCACCACCGTATCGGCGATTCTGTTTATGTTCGTCTGGACGATTATCCTGTGCTCTTACCTGGTGTACCGTAAACAGCGCCCGCATCTGCACGAATCCTCAAAGTACAAAATGCCGCTGGGCAAAGTGATGTGCTGGGTGTGCATGGCGTTCTTCGCCTTCGTACTGGTGCTGCTGACGCTGGAAGCGGATACCCGCGAAGCGCTGATGGTAACGCCGATTTGGTTTATCGTGCTGGGCCTGGGCTGGATGTTCCTGCGTAAGAACAAGCTGGCTAAGTAATCAAATTCCCCCCTAACCCTCTACCCAACGAGGTGAGGGGAAACGACACAAAGCGCCCATCGTGGCGCTTTCTTTATTTTTGAGCCCCGCCTCGTAGCCCCACTTTTCGCAACGTGCTAACGTCCCCGCCACAAACGGATAGCGTATGGAGATGAAATGCGTCAGAGAACGATTGTCTGCCCGGTGATTCAAAACGAGGGCGAATACCTGCTGTGTAAAATGGCCGATGACCGCGGCGTTTTTCCCGGCCAGTGGGCGATTTCCGGCGGCGGGATGGAGCCGGGCGAAACCATGGAAGAGGCGCTGAGACGCGAAATTGGTGAAGAGCTGGGCGAAGCGCTGGAGATTACCGAGGTGAAGCCATGGACCTTCCGCGATGACGTGCGGGTAAAAACCTACGCCGACGGAACGACCGAACAGATCTATATGATTTATCTTATCTTTGACTGCGTGAGCGCCAACCGGGATATCACTTTCAATGAAGAATTTCAGGCGATCGCCTGGGTGAAACCCGAAGCGCTGGCCGACATGGACCTGAACGTGGCGACGCGGGAAACCTTCCGCCAGAAAGGGCTGCTGTAATAGAAAACGCCTCCCGCAAGGAGAGGCGCTGAGTCATCTTATTCGCCTTTGAGCGCGCGTGGGAACAGCACGTTGTTTTCGAGGCTGATGTGCTCCATCAGATCGTCGATCATTTCGTTAATGCCGTTATACATTGCTTTCCAGGTGGTGCAGGCTTCCGGCGGAATGGTGACGTTATTGGTGGTGTGCTTAATCACTTCCAGCAGTTCGCCCGCTTCGTCATGTTCGCTTTCCATCACGCTGATAGGCCCCATTGCTTGGCTGCCCATGCCCTGCTTAATCATCGGGAACAGGATCTGCTCTTCTTTCATCATATGGCTGGACAGTTCCTGGTGCAGCATGGTCAGGTATTTTGCCAGGCCTTTAGGCACGTTCGGTTTGTCGGCGTGAACGCGTTCCACTTTGGTCGCTTGTAAAATCAGCTCCGGCAGCTGTTCACGGTGTCTGTCGTGGTAGCGCGGGATGATGTAATCGATGATTTCGGCAAGGGATGCGGTGCGCCAGTCTTTCTCAACCGGCTGCTCGGCCAGTTTTGCCAGTTCGGCTTCAATCACGTCGACGTCCAGTTCCTTGCGGGCGGCTGCGCGAGCCAGCGTCTGCTTACCGCCGCAGCAGTAATCCATATCATATTTACGGAACAGCGCGGATGCGCGCGGGATGGAGAGCGCCAGCTCGCCTAAAGGTTGGTCGCGAAAGGCCATAGCAGTTACCTCGTCATCAATAATATAAGATGTATTTTAAATGCATCTTTACGACAAGGATATACCCCTTTATGGGGAGCGGATATAGGTGATGGCCGTCACAAAAAATTATTGTGCCTTTAACGTGCTGAATCTTATTGATAATCATGCTGGTAGGACCTGAATCGATTAAATAACCCCGCTGGGCTGCCGATAGTGAGACTTCAGACCACCTGCACAAAAAGGCAAATGATGTTTAAACGAATAAAAGTGATTACCGTACTGATTGTCGTGCTGGTCGCGCTGGGCGCGATGCAGCTGATATCAGCGGGCGTATTTGTACGCGCGCTGAATAACGACAAGCAGAACTTTACCGTCTCGCAGCTCTCCAGCCAGAACGTGGCCGAGTTTACCGATGCGTGGATTAGCCTTAACCAGGCGCGTGTGACCCTGAACCGTGGCATGCTGCGCCTGCAGGGGACGATGGCAAGTAGCGTCAACGGCGGGGAGCTGAAAACGCTGGTGGATACGGCGAACAACCTGTTGGCAGAGGCTAAACGCCACTACGACAAATATTACGCACTGCCGGAAACGCCGGGGTTGAATAGCCATCTCTCGGACAGCCTTGAGAAGCAATACGGCATCTACTCCGCGACGCTGGCGCGCATGAACGAACTGCTGGCAGAGGGCAAGCTGGAAGAGATGTTCAAGCAAAACGCCGAACAGAAACAGCAGGCCATGCAGGCGGTGTACCAGGAGTGGCGTGCGGCACAGGCATCGTTGACCAACGCTGGCATCCAACAGAACGAAAGCGACTATGTGCGTATTATGTGGACCCTGGGCGCCATTATGCTGCTGGTTGTGGTGGTCATCGTGATGAGCTGGGTCGCGATGCAACGCGTGCTGCTCAAGCCGCTGCATAAGGTGATGGCGCATATCCGCCATATTGCCGAAGGCGATCTGACCAACAACATCAATACCGAAGGCAGTAACGAAATGGCGCTGCTGGCACGTAACGTCAACGACATGCAGCAGTCGTTGGCGAATACGGTGGGCGTGGTGCGTGAAGGCGCCGACACCATCTATACCGGCGCGGGTGAAATTTCCGCAGGCAGCAACGATCTTTCTTCGCGGACCGAGCAGCAGGCGGCATCGCTGGAAGAGACGGCGGCCAGCATGGAGCAGCTCACCGCGACGGTGAAACAAAACGCCGACAACGCGCGTCAGGCGACGCAGCTGGCGCAGAATGCCTCCGAGACCGCGCAGAAGGGCGGTAACGTGGTCGACGGCGTGGTGCGAACGATGGATGAAATCGCTGCCAGTTCCAGCAAAATCGCACAAATTACCAACGTGATCGATGGCATTGCCTTCCAGACCAACATTCTGGCGCTGAACGCGGCGGTGGAAGCCGCCCGCGCCGGTGAACAGGGTCGTGGTTTTGCGGTGGTGGCAGGCGAAGTCCGCACGCTGGCGCAGCGCAGCGCCCAGGCGGCAAAAGAAATTAAGGGATTGATTGATGACTCGGGCAACCGCGTCAACGCCGGCTCCGCGCTGGTGCACGAGGCCGGAGAGACGATGGCTGAGATCGTGAATGCGGTAACCCGCGTGAGCGATATTATGGGCGAAATTGCCTCCGCTTCCGATGAGCAGAGCCGTGGCATCGATCAGGTCGGCCAGGCGGTCGCCGAGATGGATCGCGTGACTCAGCAAAACGCCTCGCTGGTGGAAGAGTCTGCCAGCGCCGCCGCCGCACTGGAAGAACAGGCCGCGCGTCTGAATCAAACCGTGGCGGTGTTTAAAATCAGCCGCCAGCAGACGATGCAGAAAACACCGGTGAAAAGAACGTCCGCACCAGCGGCTAAATCGGCGCCGCTGACCGAAGCAAACTGGGAAACGTTCTAAGGCCCAGCATCAAAGACCGGCATGAGTGCCGGTCCTTGATTGCCGGATGGCGGCGTAAACGCCTTATCGGGCCTATATTAATCGTGCAGGCCCGATAGGCAAGCGCCATCAGGCATCACCTGAAATCGGCACCACCGCCGGTTTCTGCGGTTTTGACCGAACCGCGATGACGACCCCAATCACCAATAACGTTATTCCACTCAGCGTTAATATCGGCGGCATCTCCTGGCGCAGCAGGAAGGTGTAAAGCAGCCCCGCCAGCGTTTCAAAAACAATCAGCGGCCCGAGGATCACCGTCGGCAGCCGCTGACTCGCTACGTTCCAGCATAGCGCGCCCACCCATGAACAGAGTACGGCGATGGCGATCATCAGGCCGATAAATACCGTCGGACGCGGACCGAAAGGCAGCGCGAAATCGGGCGTCTGGGCGTGCAGCCACAGGCAGGCCGCAACGTAGCCGAACAGCGAAACCGGTAGCGTCACCAGCGCCTGTGCGGTGGCCCACATAAGCGGCGGCTGATGCGGATTTTCCCGCAGCCAGCGGGCGTTACGCAGCGCATACCACGCCCAGCACACCACCGACACCGTCGCCAGCGCAATGCCTGAGCCATAGCGCCATCCGCTAAAGTCCGGCAGGCCCTGACGCAGCTCGGCCACGTTGACGCACAGCAGTCCGCTCGCAATCAGCACCAGCGCAGGCATCAGGCGTAGCCAGGACAGCTTGCCGTCGCGCTGGCTATACAGCAGGTTGGCGAAAACGGGGATCACTACCGGCAGGGTAGCAATAATCATTGTGGAAACGGGCGCGCCGGTCCGCTGAATCGCGCTGGCGAGACACACATAATAGATAAGGTTGCCAACCAGGGTGAGCGCCAGCGCCGTCCACCAATCCTGGCGCGTGAGCTGGCGTAAACGGGCGCGGCCGAGCCAGGCCAACGGCAGGGCAATCAGCCCGAGCGCCAGATAGCGCCCCATCGACTGCAAGACAGCCGGATAATCCGGCACGATAAGCGGTCCGACAAAAATCAGTCCCCACATTAAACCGGCTAACAGGGCGTACAGCACACCGCTAATCATCATCACATCCTGATATGTTAAACATGCGCAAAGTGTAGGAGGTGAAGCGCGCGGCGTATTGTATGAGATTGCTGATTAGCGACGGATCACTTGTTTTTGGTAACGCACCGGGGTTATGCCGTAGCGCTGGGTGAAGGCGCGGGTCAGATGCGACTGATCGGTGAGCCCGGTCGCGGCGGCAACGGCGGCGGCGGGCATGCCGTGGGTGAGAAATTCTTTTGCTCGCCACAGGCGCACCGCCATCAGCATCTGGTGCGGCGTAACGTGAAAATGGGCTTTAAACTGACGCTGGAAGTGCCACGGACTGAGCGCCGCGACGCCCGCTAATTCATCAAGGGTAATGGGATGCATGTAGTTGTCGTAAAGATAATCGCGTACGCGGGCAAAGCGATGGACGGCTTCTGTTCGCACAGGGGCGTGGCAGGCGAGCGGTCGGAAGGTGTCGATCATCTCCAGCAGCAGGCCTTTCTGTGCCAGCGGATCGTCGGTATGCCACAGGGCGTGGATTTGGCGGCCAATCAGCAAAGAACGCTGCGGATCGTGGCGGGTGGCATCGGCAAACCACCAATGGCGGATACCGGTCACTTCCTCAAGCAGATCGGGCTGCAGATAAATCATCCGATAGCGCCATCCGTCGGCGGTTTCCGCCTCGCCGGTATGCAGCTCGTCGGGGTTCATGGTCACCACTGAATGAACGGGGGCGATGTGCTGGCTGCCGCGGTAGCGGAAACGCTCGGCCCCGGCCTCAATGACGCCAATGCCGAACGCTTCGTGAGTGTGGGGTTCAAAGGCATAGCGCGAAATATGCGCATGGTACAGCTCGACGCCCGGCACCTGCGCCAGGTGGCGAAAGCGCGCGCTGTCTTTCTCGTCGCTGAACTGTTCCGGTACACCTTGCACGTTAAACTCCCCCTGGGCCTTCTTTTTATTATCCGAGATGACCCGTGGGGGCGCTACCCTCTTTAACGATTATTTAACGCTTACAGAAGGTCTTTGACGCTGTCGGCAAGCGAGGTGGTCGGGCGACCAATCAGCGTGCTCAGGGTATGGCTGTCGTCAAACAGACCGCCTTTGGCGGCGCCGATATCTGAGTCAGCCAGCATATCCGCCAGCCCGGCAGGCAGGCCTACGCTCTTCAGCGCCGCGGCGAAATCGGCCTGGCCCAGGTTCTGGTAAACCACGTTTTTGCCACTCTGTTTGGTCAGTTCGGCGGCCAGCTCGCTGAGCGTCCAGCCGTTATCGCCCGCAAGTTCATACACTTTTCCTGCGTGGCCGTCTTCCGTCATCACGCGTGCGGCGGCGGCGGCGTAGTCTGCGCGGGTCGCAGAGGCAATTTTGCCTTCACCGGCTGCGCCGATAAACACGCCATGCTCCAGGGCTGCCGGCGCGCTGGCCAGATAGTTTTCGGTATACCAGCCGTTACGCAGCAGGGCATAAGGGATACCGGAATCGGCCAGCATTTTTTCGGTTTCAATGTGTTCGACGGCGAGGCCTAGCGGTGAAGTGTCGGCATGCAGCAGGCTGGTGTAGGCAATGAATTTAACGCCCGCCGCCTTTGCCGCCTTGATGATATTACGGTGCTGCGGCGCACGCTGGCCGACTTCGCTGGAGGAGATAATCAGCAGCTTCTCGACGCCCTGTAGCGCCTGCGTTAGCGCGGTTTCGTCGCCGTAGTCGGCCTGGCGTACGCTAACCCCCTGCTGGCTCAGCGCGGCGGCTTTCGCCGGGTTACGAACAACGGCAACCAATTGTGCGGCGGCGGTGGTGTTAAGCAGGTTGGCAATCACGTGTTGGCCCAGCTGGCCGGTGGCTCCGGTAATGGCGATCATGGGTATTCTCCTTCGTGTTCATCGGGTGTTGTGGTAAGCTAACACCGTAACTAACTTTTAGTAAGTACGTACAAAAAGGTAAGTATGAAAGAAAGTAATGCGACCCTGACGCAAAAGATGCGCGATGGCGATCTGTTCTCGGCCAACTGCCCGTCGCGGGAGGTGCTCAAGCACGTGACCAGCCGCTGGGGCGTGCTGATTCTGGTGGCGCTGCGTGAGGGTACGCACCGCTTTAGCGATCTGCGCCGGAAAATGGGCGGCGTCAGCGAAAAAATGCTCGCCCAGTCGCTTCAGGCTCTGGAGCAGGACGGCTTTATCAACCGCATGTCTTACCCGGTGGTGCCGCCGCACGTAGAGTATAGCCTGACACCGCTCGGCGAAGCGGTCAGTGAGAAGGTGGCGGCGCTGGCGGATTGGATTGAGGTGAATTTGCCGCAGGTGATGGCGCAGCAGATCCCGGCGTGAGCGTCCTGTCCCGGTGAGGTTTTTGCCGGATGGCGGCAGCGCCTTATCCGGCCTGAAGAGTAGGCCGGGCAAGGCGTAGCCGTCACCCGGTACGGTTTTTACTTGCTCAAATCCAGCTGATAAATAGCAAAGCCAATATCATCGGTGGCGACCTGCTTCATCGGATACTGCGCTTTCTCTTTAATAAACGCCGCCGCTTTTTCTGACGGTGAGGTCTCAAAGCGAATATCCAGCTGGCTGTCGCTGTGGATAGGCGCCAGTCGCCAGTTGTTGTCCGCGGCCGGATGGATTGCGCCCGCTTTCTTCGATTCTGCGCTAATCCAGGCGGCCAGCACCGAACGGTTCTCATCCGGTGAGGCAAAAGCGATATGGCTATCGCCGGTGCCCGCGAACTTACCGCCGTAGGCGCGATAGTTGTTGGTCGCGACGAGGAACATGGCGTTCGGGTCGATCGGCTTACCGTTGAAGGTCAGATGCTTAATACGCTCGGACTGCGGGTTAATGCTCTGGCATTCGCCGTCGTAGCGGGCCGGTTGGGTCACATCAACCTGATAGTTCACGCCGTCGATAACGTCGAAGTTATAGGTGCGGAAACCGTCCCAGTTAATCAGCGACTGCGGCTTGCTGCTGTGCGGGTCAATCTGATTGAACTGCCCGGCGGAGCACTCCAGCCACTCTTTCACCTCTTTGCCGCTGGCTTTAACCACTACCAGAGTGTTGGGGTAGAGGTAAAGATCGGCAGCGTTGCGGAAGGTCAGTTGACCTTTTTCCACTTCAACATAGCTGGCCGGATCGTTCTTACGACCGCCCGCTTTGAACGGGGCAGCGGCAGACAGCACCGGCAGCTTCGCCAGGTCCGGGTCGCCCTGAATATAGTGCTCAACGTAGGCTTTTTGCGCCATGTTGACGACCTGTACGGTCGGATCGTCCTGCACCAGTGAGAGGAAACTGTACATGTTGTCGGATGATTTACCGATAGGCTTGCTGACGAACTCGCGGGTGGCGTCGTGGTCGGCCTTCAGCGCCTGCACCAACGTGTTATCTTCTGCTGCCAGTGATTTCTTGGTCGCGGCATCGTAAATCGGGCGCGCCTGTGCCTGGGCGGAGGTGACCTGCCATTTCCCACTGTCGTTATTCAGCACCAGATCGACAACGCCGAGGTGGTCGCCCCACATGCCGGGCATCACCGCAGGAATGCCGTTGAGGGTGCCTTTGGCGATATCCGCGCCTTTGATGTCGGCAAAGTCTTTACTTGGGAACACGGCGTGGGCATGGCCGAACATGATGGCGTCAACGCCTGGCACCTGGCTTAAGTAATATACCGAGTTTTCCGCCATCGCCTGGTACGGATCGGCAGAGAGGCCGGAGTGGGCAATCACCACGACGACGTCCGCGCCGTTCGCGCGCATCTCTGGTACATAGTGGCGTGCAGTTTCAGTGATATCGTTGACCGTCACTTTACCGCTGAGGTTAGCCTTATCCCAGGTCATGATCTGTGGCGGAACAAAGCCGATATAGCCGATTTTCAGCGGATGCTTGTTGCCGTCTTTATCGGTCACTTCCGTCTCTTTGATCAGGTACGGTGTGAACATCGGCTTTTGGGTCTTAACGTCGATAATATTGGCGTTAATATAAGGGAACTTCGCGCCAGCCAGCGCTTTGTGCAGGTAATCCAGACCGTAGTTGAATTCATGGTTACCGAGGTTACCCACGGTATAGTCGAGCAGGTTCATCGCCTTGTATACCGGGTGGGTATCACCCTGTTTCAGCCCTTTCGCAGCCGCATAGTCGCCCATCGGGCTGCCCTGAATGACGTCACCGTTATCCACCAGTACGCTATTTTTCACCTCGCTGCGGGCGGCATTGATCAGGCTCGCCGTGCGCACCAGGCCGAACTTCTCGGTCGCGGTATCTTTGTAGTAATCAAAATCCATCATATTGCTATGAAGATCGGTGGTTTCCATAATGCGGAGGTCCACCGTGGCGGCATTGACGCTGGCAGCGATCAGCGTGGCCAGAAGCGTTGCGCTAAACTTGATCATCAGAGGCATCCTTTTTATCGATCTAAGACACAGATTTAAATGTATTTGTTTTCTGTTGCTTATGAGGATGTGAATCATGCCAGAAAATCAGGATGGGAAATCGGCAGCGGTTCACAGTTATCCGGACCAATGATGGGAATAGCGAATTGCGCGGCAATACGATATAAATAAAACAATAAGTTAACACCACTGTAATTTTAACGAGGTGGAAAATGTTAGAACAAGTCTGTCAACTTGCGCGCGACGCGGGTGATGCCATCATGGATGTGTACGATGGCAAGCAGCCGTTAGACGTCGCCAGCAAGAAAGATGACTCACCGGTGACTGCGGCCGATATCGCCGCACACCACGTGATTGTTAAAGGCCTGAAGGCGATGACGCCGGACGTGCCGATCCTCTCAGAAGAAGATCCGCCGGGCTGGGATGTCCGCCAGCACTGGCAGCGCTATTGGCTGGTTGACCCGCTGGACGGCACTAAAGAGTTCATTAAGCGCAACGGTGAATTTACCGTTAACATCGCGCTGATTGAGAACGGCAAAGCGGTGATGGGCGTCGTGTTCGCACCGGTGCTGAAGGTCATGTATAGCGCGGCCAACGGCAAAGCGTGGAAAGAAGAATGCGGCGTGCGCAAGCCGATTCAGGTTCGCGATGCAAACCCGCCGAAGGTGGTTGTGAGCCGCTCTCACTATGCGAATGATGATGAACTCAAAGAGTATCTGCAGCAGCTTGGCGAGCATGATACGGCTGCGATTGGTTCGTCGCTGAAGTTCTGTCTGGTGGCGGAAGGCGAAGCGCAGCTTTATCCGCGCTTCGGGCCGACCAATATCTGGGACACCGCAGCAGGGCACGCGGTCGCGGTCGCCGCCGGCGCGCACGTGAACGACTGGCAGGGTAAAACGCTGGATTACACCCCGCGCGAGTCGTTCCTCAACCCCGGTTTCCGCGTCTCGATTTTTTAATTCAGCAGCTTATGCAGCAGGGCAATCACCTGCTGCACTTCTGCGGCCGTCAGCGCGCCGTCTTTTGCCCACTGTACTCGGCCATCTTTATCCAGCACGGCGATGGCCGAACTGCCTTCATCCAGCTGCCAGGCTTTCCGCACCACGCCGTCGCTATCGACGATAAACTGTGACCATGGGAACAGCTTTTTATTACTTTCGATGCTGCTGCGGACAAACATTGATGAGCCGGGAATGGCATCGTCAGTATTCACAATTGTGGTGGTCTGGTAGCGGTCATGCGGCAGGTTGGCCGCTTTAATCGCCTCAATCAGCGACGCATTTTTCTCTTTTGCGGAGGAACGTCCGGCAATATGTTGCACTACCCGCACTTTGCCAGGCAGCTGCGCGCTATTCCAGCTTTTATAGCTAAACTTATCATTATCGAGAATGAGTTCCCCGCGATCGGCCACGCCGACAGGCGCAACACGTTGTCCGTTTGTGAAATTATGTGCGGCAGCCATTAACGGCATTAACAGGCATGAAACCGCCAGTAGCGTACGTAGAGTCATGGTTTTTCCTTTTTTTATGCAGGTGATCCGACCACTTGGCCGATAGTTTTAATCATAAGTGCGATTGATGAAGTTTTCCCGCAAAGACGGTGCCAGTTTGTGGAGGAACGCACACAATCTTATGAAAATGAAGCCTTATACTGTCTTCGTCGTATAGCTGAAAAGAAAATTCTGAATTAATGTAATAAAAAGGTAAATTAGGACCGCTACGATAGGGGGCCTCTGTTGTTATGGACTATAGTTAACGAGTACTTCACTTTGCGCCCCGGAGCGTTGAAGCCAAATGTGGATCAACTAGGGCGTAGTACTCGCAGGAGATTAGAATGAAAATTTTCCAACGCTACAACCCGCTTCAGGTTGCGAAGTATGTTAAAACCCTGTTTCGTGGACGGTTGTATATCAAGGACGTTGGCGCTTTTGAATTTGATAAGGGTAAAATTCTTATCCCAAAAGTCAGAGACATCCAGCACCTTTCTGTGATGTCTGAAGTAAACCGTCACGTACTGCGTCTCCAGACCGAAATGGCGTAACGCAGGCACCACACGGTAGAATTAAAACGGCTCCCTATGGGAGCCGTTGATGTTTTCAGGCCCGGCATCTGCCGGCGCCCACGCTAGTTCAGGCCGCACCCTGGCCGCTTTCGACAATATCCGACTGCTTCGGTACCAGTACCGTTGGCTTGTTATCAATGCGCGTGACCAGCAGCTGGTCGATGCGGTAGTTATCAATATCCACCACCTCGAACTTGTAGCCGGAGAACTTCACGGCATCGGTGCGTTTCGGGATTTTACGCAGCATAAACATCATGAAACCGCCGATGGTTTCGTAGTTATCCGACTGCGGGAAATCGTCGATATCCAGCACGCGCATCACGTCGTCGATCGGCGTGCCGCCGTCAATAAGCCATGAGTTCTCATCGCGTGCGACGATCTGCTCTTCCAGGCCCTGGCCGACCAGGTCGCCCATCAGCGTGGTCATTACGTCGTTAAGGGTGATGATCCCCACGACCAGCGCATATTCGTTCATGATAACCGCGAAGTCTTCACCGGCGGTTTTAAAGCTTTCAAGCGCTTCAGACAGCGTCAGCGTGTCCGGCACGATCAGCGTATTGCGGATCTGCACGCCGCTGTTCAGCGCCATGCTTTGGTTCGCCAGCACGCGGTTCAGCAGGTCTTTGGAGTCAACGTAGCCGATGATGTGATCGATATCTTCGTTACACACCAGGAACTTGGAGTGCGGGTGTTCGGCAACCTTGTTTTTCAGGCTTTGCTCATCTTCGTGCAGATCGAACCAGATGACGTTTTCACGCGGCGTCATGGACGACGGCACGGTACGTGATTCCAGCTCAAACACGTTTTCAATCAGCTCGTGCTCTTGCTTACGCAGCACGCCCGCCAGCGCGCCGGCTTCTACCACTGCGTAGATATCGTCGGAGGTGATGTCGTCTTTACGCACCATCGGCAGCTTAAAGATGCGGAAGATGATGTTGGCCATACCGTTGAAGAACCACACCAGCGGCCGGAAGACCAGCAGGCAGAAGCGCATCGGGTTGATGATACGCAGTGCCACCACTTCAGGCGCAATCATACCGATGCGTTTCGGAGTTAAGTCCGCAAACAGAATAAACAGACCGGTCACCAGCGAGAAGGAGAGGATGAAGCTCAGCTGCTCGGAGAGTTCCGGCGACATGTAGTTAGAGAACAGCGAGTGGAACGCCGGAGAGAACGCCGCGTCGCCGACGATACCGCCAAGAATGGCGACCGCGTTCAGACCAATTTGCACCACGGTGAAAAACATCCCCGGGTTTTCCTGCATTTTGAGCACGCGTTGGGCGTTGATGTTGCCTTCATCGGCAAGCAGTTTCAGTTTGATTTTGCGCGATGCGGCAAGTGAAATCTCAGATATTGAGAAGAACGCACTGACGGCGATCAGGCAAAGTATGATGAATATACTGTTTAACATATTTTATCTAACCCGTGGGGCCAGATCCTCGGAAGGGAAGTTGATAAATCCGTGTGAAATACACATTGAAAACCGGCCCGAAGGAGATGGGCCGGCAATTTCAGAGGTTAGTATAGCGTAAGGGACTGTAAAGCTGCCAGAGGTTAACCGTTAGTCGGTTGCGGGTGGGTTTTTAGGTGCCCTTTCGCGTCGGCATCCCATACTCGGTTGTAGGTATAGCCGGTTAGCGCATGAATGACTTCACGGGTTTCCGCATCGCAGTCTTCCGCATGGCCGCCGAGCTTGCGGCGCGCCACTTCTTTGATCAGGATGCTATGCGTTTTCTGCGTCAGCTTAAAGCGATAGGTCATGTAAAAACTGACGGCCAGCAGCCCGGCGGTGGCGAACACCATAAGGCCGATAATGGCGTGCAGCGCGCTGGCGGGCTGCGTACCGCCGCCTTTCACAAAACCGCTCTCTTCCAGCACGATGCCAATCAGCATAATGGCTAGTGCAACCGTGCTTTTACGGGTTAAGACCATCACCCCGGCGAAAATCCCTTCGCGGCGCTGACGGGTGACCAGTTCATCAACGTCGGGGATGAAGCTGTAGATATTCCATGGAATATAATACAGCCCGGCTTTTGCCAGCCCCAGCAGGATGAACACCGCAGAGAACAGCAGCATGGGTACCTGAAGATGGCCGATATAGACGGTAAACAGAAACGCCAGAACGAGTAGAATGCTGCTGTAGGAAAGCCGCAGCGCGCCGGAAGGGGTGAGATTAAATTTGTTCATCAGCATCATGAAGCCGAAAGTGCCGGGGATAGAGACAAAAGCGGCAATGCTTAATAGCCCGGAAACCATTTCCGCATCACGGTGCAGCGCATAAACAACGTAATAGGTAAATACTGAACCAAATACGTCCATGGCGGTAAAAGAACAAATATAAATTAAAATATGCTGACGAAATATCCTTATTTTGAAAGAGGAAATAAGATCAATAACCAGGTACTTTAAATGATTTAAAAGACCGCGGCTGCGTTGATTATCCGGTTGAAATTCATATTCTTCGCGTACGTCTTTGGCTTCCCAGGTGCAGGCCCAGGTTGCTAATACCGCAACACAGTAAATGACTGCGAAAACGAGGCCGGTCAGGGTGTAGGTGAAGGCATTATCCTTACCGGTATATTGCATAATAATGCCGGGAACCGACACGGCCAGAAAGCCGCCGAGCGAGGAGCACATCATTCGCACGCCGGACAGTCGCGTGCGTTCGCTGAACCGGTTGGTCATCTCAGCGGCCAGCGTCTCCCAGGGCACCAGCACCATGGCGGACAGCAACTCAATAGAAAGATAGGTACCCAGATAGTACCAATAGTTCATATCGGTCATCCAGACGAGGGCATAGAGGAACATCAGCGGTGAGCCGATCAGCAGGAAGAAACGGCGGTGGCCAAATTTACGACCAAGCCAGGTATTGCCGAAATTATCCGTGATGTAGCCCATCACTGGACTTAAAATAGCATCAATAATACGCGCAATGGCAAATATTGAGCCGGCCTCTAATACGCTTAAGCCACAATATGTAGTGTAAAAAAATAAAAGCCATGTTCCTATAACGGCAAAGGCGCCGCCGCCAAATAAATCGGTCACGCCGTAGCCAATGGCAGTGCCATAGCCAACGCGACGCTCGGTTGGTTTCACCATGATATTATTATTCCTGTACTGGTAGGGTGTCAGTGCAGAGTGACCCCTGCACCTTATAATATTGACAGCAGGAAAAATCGAATGACGATCACTCGGTGATATTCACCCATTTCCTCAATAGTGACGATTGGTAAATGGCATTAACCATCTGTAATGATTTTGCCGCTTCGCGAATATCGCAGAAGGTGGCGGAGGCGGTGTTGTCGAGCGCCTGGTAGAAATGCTGTATCGCCTGCTGGTGGCCAATCCCCCAGTAGCTTTTGCCGATACCGTCCGGCGAGGCATCGCTGGCGATCGGCGTGCGCGTATCGCCGCAGACTTGCCACAGCACGTTGTCAGTCAGGCGCAGCATACCGTGCTCGAACTCCAGCTCCAGCAGCAGCGGTGAGTCGCTGGTGTGGCAGTTACTGGCGTAAAACAGCCCGCGCGCGCCGTTGTTAAAGCACAGCGTCACCATCGCGCTGTCTTCCGTTTCTATTTCATCGGCCAGCAGAGTGCTGTCGACCACGCCCTTCAGGCACCGCACGCCTGTACCAAACCACTGCATCAGGTCTAGTGTATGGATGGCCTGGTTAATCAGCAGACTACCGCCTTCGGTGGCAAAACTGCCGCGCCACGGGCTGGCGGCGTAGTAGTTGCCGGAACGTGACCAGGTGAGCACTGCTTTTATTGCGCGCAGGTTGCCAAGTCGTCCTTCCTCAACGCAGCGTTGAATCGCCAGGCTCGTGGGGTTAAGGCGGTTCTGATAACAGACGCCCACGTGGCGTTGGGCCATCGCGGCGGCGGCCTGAATGTCGGCCACCTCCTGCGGGTTCATCACCACTGGCTTTTCGCAGAATACTTGTTTCCCAGCCGCGAGTGCGGCAAGGATCATCGGCTTATGCAGATAATGCGGCGTGCAGATGTGTACCACGTCAATGGCGGCATCCAGCAGCATTTCATGATAGTCCTGATAAAACTGACAGCCATAGTCGGCCGCCAGCCGGCTCCCTTTTTCACTATCAATATCGACTACCGCGCGCACCACCGCGCCCGGTACGTGGCGCAGCGCATCCACGTGACAGGTGTGGATAGCGCCACAGCCAATAATCGCTGCATGACGTGTTTTCATCGCCGCCTCCTGTTATTCCACTGCGTTCGCCAGCATTTGCGCTTTCACGCACAGCTCGGCCGCTTTAAACGTGTGCGCCTGGGTCATGGCATTCTCCGTACGGTGCAGACAGTCCTGAATCAGCTGACCGAAGTAGGGGAAGCCCACCTGTCCGGCCACCGGGTAGCGGAACTCGCCTTCTCTGTTGACCAGGTACACCACGTCCTGCTCGCCGCGGGTGATGTCGACGTATTTGCGGATTTCGATGTAGCCCTCGGTGCCGAGCAGCGTCAGACGGCCATCTCCCCAGCTGGAAAGGCCGTCTGGCGTAAACCAGTCGCAGCGGAAGTAGCCGGTTGCGCCGTTGTCGCCCGCCAGCATCGCGTCGCCGAAGTCTTCAAACTGCGGGTACTGCGGATGGTTGACGTTACGCACCTGGCTGGCAACGATACGCGCATCGCTGTTGCCGGTGTAAAACAGAAATTGTTCAATCTGGTGGCTGCCGATATCGCAGAGGATGCCGCCGAAGAATTCCTTTTCGTAGAACCAGTCCGGGCGGCCTTCCCCCTCGCGATGCGGGCCGACGCCGAGCGTTTGCATCACTCGGCCAATCGCGCCCTGCTGCACCAGTTGCCCGGCAAACACCGCGCTCTCGACGTGCAGACGCTCGCTGTAATAGACCGCATATTTCCGCCCGGTCTCCGCCACTTTGCGTTTAGCGGCTTCCAGCTGGGCGAGGGTGGTTAACGGTGCTTTGTCGGTAAAGTAGTCTTTCCCGGCGTCCATCACCTTTAGCCCCAGCGCGCAGCGCTCGGACGGTACGGCGGCACCGGCAACCAGCTGCACGCTGCTGTCGTTGAGAAGGGTCTCCAGCGTCGGCGCAATCTGCGCCTGCGGGTACTGCTGAACAAATTTATCAACTTTCGCGGGGTCGGGATCATAAACCCACTTGAGCGTGGCGCCAGCTTCAATCAGCCCGTTACACATGCCGTAGATATGGCCATGGTCCAGCGCGGCGGCGGCAATAATAAACTCGCCTTCGCCGACGACCGGCTGCGGTTTGCCCACCGGGGCGTAGTTCATACCGTCTTTGATGCTCATGTTTATGCTCCTTTGTCCAAATCTTTACCCAGCGGGATTGCGCCCACCTCAGAGAAATTTTCCACCGACGCGCCTTTTTCATAGAAATGAGGGGCGAGGAAAACCAGGCCTCCGGTTTTATACCAGGGCTCATCCGGGCTGACGGGCAGCGTCACCACCCGCCCGGTTATTGAGGATTGATAAATGGCGGTAATCAGCTCCAGCGAACGCTTGCCCTGCACGCCGTCAATCAGCGGTTCGCCGCATTGCTCAACGGCATTGAGCAGGTCGTTAATCTGCCCGGTATGCAGCGTGTACTTGAGCTTTGGCGTATTGCGGAACAGCGCATCCAGCCGGGCTTCGCGTGCATCGTCGTGCTGTTCTTGCGGGAAGCCGTTATCGGCGGAAACGCTGGCCCACACGTCCCAGGGCGCCGAGACGCGCGCTTTATCGCCCTGAATAACGATTTTCTGATCTTCGCCGTGATGCACCACCGAGGCGGTCAGCTGAGTCAGCGCACCGCTGTCGTAGCGGAAAATCGCGGCGGAAAGATCTTCCACTTCGGCGTTGTCGTGGGCGACGTTGGTCATCATCGCCACCACTTCTTTCGGGAAGCCGAGCATCCACTGAATAGCATCGATATGGTGTACCGCATGGTTGAGGGTGCAGCCGCCGCCCTCTTTTTCCCACGTGCCGCGCCACCACAGGTCGTAGTAGCAGTGGCCGCGCCACCAGAACGAGTCCACCTGCGCGTGGCAGATTTTCCCCAGCTCGCCCGAATCCACCACCTGCTTTAAGCGCCAGAAGGCGTCGGTAAAGCGGTTCTGGGCAATAATGGAGAGTATTTTGCCGCTGGCGCGCTGGGCGGCGATCATCGCGTCGCACTCCTCCAGCGACGCCGCCATTGGCTTTTCACACAGCACGTGTTTCCCGGCGCTGAGGGCATCAATACTGATTTCCGCGTGCACATACGGTGGGGTGCAAACGTCAACAATGTCCACTTCAATACCGGACGCCAGCATTTCCTGATGGCTGCTGAAGACGCGGGCGTCGCTCAGCCCGTAACGCGTCTTTTTCTCGTGTGCTTTTTCCGGGTAAATATCGACCAGCGCAACAATCCGGCAGCGGTCAGCAAATGCTTGATATCCCTGAATATGGTTGTGTGAGATGTTCCCGGTTCCCACAATCGCAATGCGTAGCATGTCGTTTTCCTCTTGCGCGTTACCAGGTGCCTGAGGCATCAAGCGTTTTGCTTTCGACCTGCTTGTCGACGGAGCCCGCGATGCGCTCATCAAGCAGTTGTTTAAACCGTGCTTCGTCGAACGGCAGGTCAACCCAGCCGTCGGTCCAGGTCGACAGATGCATCGCGTTGGAGAGCGTCAGACCGTGAATACCGTCGGTACCCGGTGCCAGCAGCGGCGTACCGTGCAGCACCGCGGCGGCAAAGTTGGCGGTGATGACGTGGTGATCGCTGCACTCCGGCGCCACAGGGATAGTGACTTCCCAGCACTCCGGCTCGCCGAAGCCGTTTTCCCAGCGCGCGTTAAAGGTGGTTTCCGATTCACGCAGCCGCCAGAAGCGCAGCTTGCCGTCTTCCACCACCACTTTGCCGCGATCGCCAGCGATCTCCAGGCGGTTGGTGCCCGGCGCTTCGGCGGTGGTGGTAATGAAGACCCCGGTGGCGCCGTTGGCGTATTCGGCGTAGGCGGTCACTTCGTTTTCGACTTCAATATCGCGATGCTTGCCGAACTGGCAGAACGCGCGCATGCGCACCGGCATACCGACCAGCCACTGCCATAAATCGAGCTGGTGGGGGTCCTGGTTGAGCAGCACGCCGCCGCCTTCGCCTCTCCAGGTTGCGCGCCAGCCGCCGGAGTTGTAGTAGCTCTGCGAGCGATACCAGTTGGTGATGATCCAGTTGGAACGACGCAGTTCACCGAGTTCGCCGCTGTCTATCAGGTCTTTGACCTTCTGGTATAGCGGGTTCGGGCGCTGGTTGAACATCATGCCGAACACCACGTTGCAGCCGCGGGAAAATTCGTTCATTTCGCGCACCTGCGCGGTGTAAACGCCCGCGGGTTTTTCGCACAGCGTGTGAATGCCGTTGCGCATGGCCAGCATTGACAGCCCCGGGTGGTCGTAGTGCGGCGTGGAGACAATCACTGCATCAATCAGGCCGCTTTTCAGCATCGCTTCGGCGTCGCTGAACAGCGTGACGTCCTCGCCGACCAGCGCGCGAATCGCCGGATGCTTGCTGAGGTTGTTGTCGCACACTGCCGTCAGGCAGGCCTCTTTCACCGTACCTGCCAGCAGGTAGCGGGCGTGAACGGTCCCGATGTTACCCACGCCGATAATGCCAAAACGCACCTTATCCATGTTGCACCTTACGTGATAGGAATGACTGAAATCTGAAAATAGGGAAGGCGGTGAAGGCCGACAAACGGAATTTGTGAGAATGCTCGCAGGTAGAAAAGGAATATGCGCGGAGAACTGAAAATCGGTTTTAAAATCAGTGAACTGCATCTGCAAAAATTTGCAAAATATGATTGCGAGCGAGGTCACACAATGGCAGGCAAGCTAAAAATGGATGAAATAGCCGCCCGTACCGGCTACTCCATCAGCACCGTTTCCCGGGTGCTCAGCGGCAAATCCTACACCAGCGACAAGGCACGAGAGTCTATCGTCCAGTGTGCTCGCCAGCTTGGCGTGCTCGATTCGCTGGCAAACGGTCGTCTGCTGATTAACGGCATTGCGGTGTTTGCGCCAGAGCGTACTTTCCAGGGCCGGGGCGATACGTTTTATCTGGAAGTGACGAAAGGCATCGCCGAGGCCAGCGCGCCGCATGACGTCTGGATCAGCCACTGTGCGCTGGAAGAGCAGCACGCCGATGTGAAGCTGTTCCTCGAAAAAGCCGGCCAGAAGAATATCAACGCGGTGGTGATTATCGGCACGGACGACCCGACGATCCTTAAGCTCGCCAGCACGCTGAATAAGCCGTGCGTGCTGATTAACTCTATCGATCGAGAAATGGCGCTGGACTGCGTTTCTCCCGATCATCGGGCTATCGGTTTTACCGCGATGCGCTACCTCTTCGAACAGGGGCATCGGCGCGTCTTGACCATGACCTGCCTGCGGCGGGAAACCCTCTATGCCCGATTGGACGGTATTAAGGAGGCGTACCGCTATTACCATGTACCGTTCAATCCTCAGCATGACTTATTGGTCACCGAATGGTTCACGGCAGAAGAGGCGGAGCGGGCGCTGGACGCCTGGCTGAAGGCGCACGATCGTGCGCTGTGGCCGGATGTGATCTTTCCGAACAGCACCAGCATGACTGAGGGGGTGATAAATGCTTTGCAACGCCACGGCCTGCGCGTTCCGCAGGATATCTCACTGATTACCACCGATTTTACGTGGAATCTGCAAAACAGCCTGTCGACGCCGGTGACCGGCATTCGCGTGCCGTGCCGCGATTTGGGCATCGAAGCCGTGCATCTGCTGCAAACGCGGCTCAACCGGCCACAGTCGCCGGTCTACAACCTTTTATTGCAGGGGAAAGTCATGGACTTTGGTACCGTGGCGAACGCCACGCGGCATGCGGCGCGCGTGGCGCTGGACGGTTAGCCCTGGAGCTGAGGCGGCAGACACACGCCAATGCCGCCGATGCCGCAGTAGCCGTACGGGTTTTTGTGCAGATACTGCTGGTGCTCATCTTCCGCATAATAGAATGGTTTCGCGGCGGCAATTTCGGTCGTGATGTCCCGCGCGTCGCCCGCGCTGCGCATAGCGTCCTGGAACTGCTGCAGGCTAGCGTGCGCTTCCCGATCCTGCTCCGGCGTTAGCGGGTAGATGGCCGAGCGGTACTGGGTGCCGTGGTCATTGCCCTGGCGCATTCCCTGAGCCGGGTCGTGGTTTTCCCAGAATACTTTTAGCAGTTCGCCGTAGCTGACTACCGCGGGGTCGTATACCACGCGTACCGCTTCGGCGTGCCCGGTCTGGCCGCTGCATACTTCCCGGTAGGTCGGGTTTGGCGTGTAGCCGCCGGTATAGCCCGCTGCGGTGCTGTAAACGCCGGGTAGCTGCCAGTACAAGCGCTCAACGCCCCAGAAGCAGCCCATCGCGAACAGCGCGACCTCCATACCTTCCGGTACGTGGGTCATTGAGTGTTCCGTCACAACATTGAGCGTAGCGACCGGCATGGGTGTATTTCTTCCGGGTAGTGCATCCGATTGAGATACAATATTTTTTTTGTCAAACAAGCTCATGAGGATGGCCTCCGGGGAACAGTAATTTCCGTTAAGGTTGTAACCTGGCGTGTCTTTTAACACAATAAACGCGCCGAATACGTCTAAATTTAAACATAAGAATAATTTGGGGCTCTGTCTTTATTTCAACCCGACAAAGAGTGGGTTTTTTGTGCTGACGTTGAATGTCGCGCGCCGTCAGAGCGTGAAACAGACAAAAACGCAGTCGTGGCCGCGGAGCGGACTTTCGTTTCCCGTTGGGGTGGGAACAAGGATATTCAGGAGAAAAAGTGCGACAAATCGGCCATTTATGTGTGGTGAGCCTACTGTTGACCAGCGGCATTGCCAGTGCAGCAAACATCCGTCTACAGGTTGAAGGGCTTTCCGGCGAACTACAAAAAAATGTGCGAGCCCAGCTTTCGACGATCGACAGCGATGAGGTGACGCCGGATCGCCGCTTCCGTGCGCGCGTGGACGATGCCATTCGTGAGGGGCTAAAGGCGCTCGGTTATTATGAACCGACCATCGACTTCGAACTGAAGCCGCCGCCGGCGAAAGGCCGTCAGGTGCTGCTGGCGAAAGTGACGCCGGGGGAACCGGTGCGCATTGGCGGCACCGATGTCATCCTGCGCGGCGGGGCGCGCACCGACAGCGACTATTTAGCGCTGCTGAAAACCCGGCCGAAAATCGGCACGGTGCTCAATCATGGTGATTACGATCATTTCAAAAGTTCGTTAACCAGCGTGGCGCTGCGTAAAGGCTACTTTGACAGCGAGTTTAAAAAGAGCCAGCTTGGCATTGCGCTCGACCGCCATCAGGCGTTCTGGGACATTGACTACGACAGCGGCGAACGTTACCGCTTCGGCGATGTGACCTTCGAAGGTTCGCAGATTCGTGAAGACTATCTGCAGCATCTGGTGCCGTTCAAAAAAGGCGATGACTACCAGTCCAGCGATCTGGCTGAACTGAACCGTCGTCTGTCAGCGACCGGATGGTTTAACTCGGTCGTGGTGGCGCCAGAGTTTGATAAATCCCGAAAAACTAAGGTGTTACCGCTGCATGGCGTTGTTTCGCCGCGCAGCGAAAACACCGTAGAGCTGGGCGGCGGTTTTTCTACCGACGTGGGACCACGAGTGAAAGCGTCATGGCGTAAACCGTGGGTTAACTCCTACGGCCACAGCCTGACGACCAGCGTCAGCGTCTCGTCGCCGGAACAGCAGCTCGACTTCAGCTACAAGATGCCGTTGCTGAAAAATCCGCTGGAACAGTACTATCTGGTGCAGGGCGGTTTTAAAAGCACCGACCTCAACGACACCAAAGCGGACTCCACCACGCTTGCCGTCTCGCGTTTCTGGGATCTGTCCAGCGGTTGGCAGCGGGCGATTAACCTGCGCTGGAGCCTCGACCACTTTACCCAGGCAAACGTCACCAATACCACGATGCTGTTCTATCCTGGCGTGTCTATCAGCCGCACGCGTTCGCGCGGTGGTTTGATGCCAACCTGGGGCGATTCTCAGCGTTACTCGATTGACTACTCCAATACCGCATGGGGTTCGGACGTCGACTTCTCGGTGATTCAGGCGCAGAACGTTTGGATTCGCACCCTCTACGATCGCCACCGCTTCGTGATGCGCGGTAACCTCGGCTGGATTGAAACCGGCGACTTCGATCGCGTACCGCCGGATCTGCGTTTCTTCGCCGGCGGCGACCGCAGCATTCGCGGTTATAAATACAAATCCATCGCCCCGCGGGATGATAACGGCAAGCTGATTGGTGCCTCAAAGCTGGCCACCGGCTCGCTGGAGTATCAGTACAACGTCAGCGGGAAATGGTGGGGGGCGGTGTTCGTCGACGGCGGTGAAGCGGTCAGCGATATTCGCCAGAGCGACTGGAAAAAAGGCGCGGGCGTGGGCGTACGCTGGCAGTCGCCGGTGGGGCCCATCAAGCTCGACTTTGCCGTTCCGGTCGGCGACAAAGATGAACATGGATTGCAGTTTTATATCGGTCTGGGGCCTGAGCTATGAAGTTATGGAAAAAAATAAGCCTCGGGGTACTGATTTTTCTGGTGCTGCTGCTCGGCATCGTCGGCTTCCTGATTGGCACCACCACGGGTTTGCATCTGCTGTTTAACGCGGCGAACCGCTGGGTACCGGGGCTGGAAATTGGCCAGGTAACCGGCGGCTGGCGTGACCTGACGCTCAAAAAGGTGCGCTATACCCAGCCGGGCGTGGCGGTAGATGCCGGTGAGTTTCATCTTGCCGTTAACCTCCGCTGCCTGTGGCACAGCAACCTGTGCGTGAACGACATCGCGCTGCGCGACATCAACGTGGCAATCGACAGCAGTAAAATGCCGCCCGCTGCGCCGGTAAAGGAAGAAGACAGCGGCCCGCTGAATCTCTCCACCCCGTATCCCATCACCCTGAACCGGGTGGCGTTGAATAACGTCAATATCAAGATTGATGATACCACGGTGTCGGTCATGGACTTTTCCAGCGGCCTGACGTGGCAGGAGAAGAACCTGACGCTGACGCCGACGACCTTGCAAGGGCTATTGATCGCGCTGCCGAAAGTCGCCGATGTGGCGCAGAAAGAGGTGGTTGAGCCGAAAATCGACAACCCGCAGCCGCAGGAAAAACCGCTGGGCGAAACCCTGACCGAGCTGTTCTCCAAACCGGTGCTGCCGGAGATGACCGACGTTCATCTGCCGCTCAACCTGAATATCGAATCCTTTAGCGGTGAGCAGCTGCGCATCACCGGCGACACCGACCTGACGGTGTACAAAATGCTGCTGAAGGTGAGCAGCATCGACGGCAACATGAAGCTCGACACGCTGGACATCGACTCCAGCCAGGGCACGGTGAACGCCAGCGGAACCGCGACGCTCATTAACGACTGGCCGGTCGACCTGACCCTCAACAGCACGCTCAATATTGACCCGCTGAAGGGGGAAAAGGTGAAGCTGAAGGTGGGCGGCGCGGTGCGCAAGCAGCTGGAAGTGGGGGTTAACCTCTCCGGCCCGGTTGATATGGCCATTCGGGCGCAGGCGCAGCTGGCAGAAGCCGGGCTGCCGTTCAACCTTGAGGTCAACAGCAAGCAGCTGTACTGGCCATTTACCGGCGAGAAGCAGTTCCAGGCCGACGATCTGAAGCTGAAGTTGGGCGGCAAGATGACCGACTACACGCTGTCGTTCCGCACCGCAGTGAAAGGGCAGGGCGTGCCGCCGGCGGATATCACGGTGGATGCCAAAGGTAACGAACGCCAGGTGAGCCTCGATAAGCTCACCGTGGCGGCGCTGGAAGGCAAAACCGAGCTGACCGCGCTGCTGGACTGGCAGCAGGCGATCAGCTGGCGCGGCGAGCTGGCGCTACGCGGGATTAACACCGCGAAGCTGGCACCCGATTGGCCGTCGAAGCTGGACGGGCTTATCAAAACCAACGGCAGCCTGTACGGCGGCAGCTGGCAGATGAACGTGCCGGAAGTGAAAATTACCGGCAACGTGAAGCAGAACAAAGTCAACGTTGACGGCGCGCTGCGCGGTAACAGCTACCTGCAATGGACCATTCCTGGGCTGCATGTCGCGCTGGGCAACAACACCATGGATGTGAAAGGCGAGCTGGGGGTGAAAGACCTCGAGCTTGACGCCAATATCGATGCGCCGAAGCTCGACAACATGCTGCCGGGGCTCGGCGGTACCGCCAAAGGGCTGGTGAAGGTGCGCGGTACGGTTGACGCGCCGCAGCTGCTGGCCGATATCACCGCACGCGGCCTGCGCTGGCAGGCGCTGTCGATTGGCCTGGTGCGCGTTGATGGCGACGTGAAATCCACCGACCAGATCGGCGGCAACCTTGACGTGCGCGTTGAACGCATCGTTCAGCCGGACGTCAATATTGGGCTGGTACATCTGGCGGCGAAGGGCAACGAAAAGCAGCATTCCTTGCAGTTGCAAATTCAGGGCGAGCCGGTCTCCGGCCAGCTGGCGCTGGCGGGTAGCTTCGACCGTAAAGAAGAACGCTGGAAGGGCGCGTTAAGCAATACCCGCTTCCAGACGCCGGTCGGCCCGTGGTCTATCAACCGCGATATCGCGTTGGACTACCGCAATCTGGAGCAGAAAATCAGCATCGGGCCACACTGCTGGGTGAACCCGAACGCCGAGCTGTGCGTGCCGCAGACGATTGATGCCGGCGCGGCGGGGCGCGCGGTGGTGAATCTTAACCGCTTCGACCTGGCGATGCTCAAGCCGTTTATGCCAGAGGAAACCCAGGCCAGCGGCGTATTCAGCGGCAATGCGGATGTGGCATGGGATACCACCAAAGAAGGGCTGCCGCAGGGCAAAGTGACGCTCTCCGGGCGTAACGTTAAGGTGACGCAAATCGTCAACAACGCGCCGCTGCCGGTGGCGTTCGATACGCTTAACCTCAGCGCCGATCTGCACAACAACCGCGCCGAGTTGGGCTGGTTGATTCGTCTGACCAACAACGGCCAGTTAGATGGACAGGTGCAGGTTACCGACCCACAGGGACGGCGTAATCTGGGCGGTAACGTCAACGTCCGTAACTTCTCGCTAGCGATGATCAACCCGATTTTCTCGCGCGGCGAAAAAGCGGCCGGTACGGTCAATGCGAATCTGCGCCTCGGTGGCGACGTGAAAAGCCCGCTGATGTTCGGTCAGATGCAGCTTAACGGTATCGATGTGGACGGTAACTTTATGCCGTTCGATATGCAGCCAAGCCAGCTGACAATGAACTTCAACGGCGCGACGTCGACGCTGCAGGGCGAAGTGCGTACCTCGCAGGGGCAGATTAGCCTGAACGGTGACGCGGACTGGCGGCAGATTGAAAACTGGCGCGCGCGCATTGCCGCGAAAGGCTCGCGGGTGCGGATTACCGTACCGCCGATGGTACGCCTTGATGTTTCACCGGACGTCGAATTTAACGCCACGCCGAGCCTGTTTACGCTCGATGGCAGCGTCGATGTACCGTGGGCGCGCATTGTGGTGAAAGAGGTCCCGGAAAGCGCGGTGGGCGTCTCCAGCGATGAAGTGATGTTGAATAACGATCTGCAGCCGAAAGAGACCAAATCGGCATCGATCCCGATCAACAGCAACCTGACTATTCACGTCGGCAACAACGTACGGCTGGACGCATTTGGCTTGAAAGCGCGTCTGACCGGCGATCTGAAAGTTGCGCAGGATAAACAGGGGCTGGGCCTGAACGGGCAGATCAATATCCCGGAAGGGCGCTTCCACGCCTACGGGCAGGATCTGATTGTGCGTAAAGGTGAGCTGCTGTTCTCCGGCCCGCCGGATCAGCCGCTGCTGAATATTGAAGCTATTCGTAACCCGGATGCGACAGAAAACGACGTGATCGCCGGTGTTCGCGTCACCGGTACGGCCGATCAGCCGAAGGCGGAAGTCTTCTCCGATCCGGCAATGTCGCAGCAAGAAGCGCTCTCTTACCTGATTCGTGGACAGGGATTAGACAGCGGTCAGAGCGACAGCGCCGCGATGACTTCCATGCTTATTGGTATGGGGGTTGCACAAAGTGGTCAGGTTGTGGGTAAAATCGGCGAGACGTTTGGCGTAAGTAATCTGGCGCTGGATACCCAAGGGGTGGGCGACTCCTCCCAGGTGGTGGTCAGCGGTTACGTATTGCCGGGTCTGCAGGTGAAATATGGCGTTGGGATCTTTGACTCGTTAGCGACGCTCACGTTACGCTATCGCCTGATGCCTAAGCTGTATCTGGAAGCGGTGTCTGGCGTAGACCAGGCGCTCGATTTGCTCTATCAGTTTGAGTTTTAGCAATGCGAATATTTGTTTACGGCAGTTTACGGCGCAAACAAGGCAACAGCCACTGGATGACCAACGCTCAGTGGCTGGGCGATCACAGCGTGACCGATTATCAACTGTACAGCCTGGGCCACTATCCAGGCGCGGTGCCCGGCGATGGCACAGTACACGGTGAAGTTTATCGGATTGACGCCTCGACGCTGGCCGAACTGGATGCGCTGCGCACCAAAGCGGGCGAATATGCACGTCATCTCATCCAGACGCCCTATGGCAGCGCCTGGATGTACGTCTATCAGCGCCCGGTCGACGGGCTGAAGCTGATAGAAAGCGGCAACTGGTTGGATAAAGATCAGTATTGAATATGACAACAACGCCACCTTCGGGTGGCGTTATTTTTTGGTAAGCCTGATAAGCGCAGCGCCATCAGGCAATAGCGTGCACATTTGTTGGATGGCGGCATTGTCGTATCCGGCCTACAAACAAAAACACCGCCCGAAGGCGGTGTTTTTGTTGGCTCGGGAAGAAATCTTATTTCTTCGCGCGCTCGAAGGAAGCAACGATTTCAGCTTTAGCCGCTTCAGCGTTGTCCCAGCCGTCAACTTTAACCCATTTGCCCGCTTCGAGGTCTTTGTAGTGCTCGAAGAAGTGGGTGATCTGCGCTTTCAGCAGTTCCGGCAGGTCGTTCACATCTTTGATGTGATCGTATTCTTTGCTCAGCTTGGTGTGCGGTACCGCAACCAGTTTCGCATCTTCACCGGATTCGTCGGTCATTTTCAGTACGCCAACCGGACGGCAACGGATCACAGAACCCGGCTGCAGCGGGTACGGGGTCGGGACCAGTACGTCAACCGGGTCACCGTCCAGAGACAGGGTGTGGTTGATGTAACCGTAGTTGCACGGATAGAACATCGCGGTGGACATGAAACGGTCAACGAACAGCGCGCCGCTCTCTTTGTCGACTTCGTATTTGATAGGATCTGCGTTAGCCGGGATTTCGATAACTACGTAGATGTCTTCCGGCAGATCTTTACCCGCAGGGACGTTGAGTAAGCTCATGTCTGTTTCCTTTAGAATGTGTGGCAAACTAGTGCCCGGTATTATAGCCAACTCGCTGCGAAAGTCTTGAGCTGTTTTATCGCGGGCGCCTGCAGACCTGCACTTTTCAGCCCCTTTCGATGACCGAAAAATCCATAAAGTTAGCTGCATACTGAATAAAAACGTGAAACCGTTTACATCGCGGCGAAAAATGACCGCACGGCGTGCAAAATTTCCACAAAAACGATAGCCGTCAATGGGTGCGCAACGCCTACTCCTCCCTGAACTCCTCATTGTACCGTTGCTTAACAACTAATTTACTTTTTTGAAGTGTGATGTAACGCATTCCGTTACATACCCTATTGTCTATAGTTTTTCCGCAGATGAATCTCTGACCAACAATAACCCTACGAGGATACCTCTATGTGGAAGCGCTTACTTCTTGTTACAGCAGTTTCCGCAGCCATGTCGTCTATGGTCATGGCTGCACCCTTAACGGTAGGATTTTCGCAAGTCGGCTCTGAATCCGGCTGGCGCGCGGCGGAAACCAGCGTCGCGAAGCAGGAAGCGGAAAAACGCGGCATCACGCTGAAGATTGCCGACGGCCAGCAAAAACAGGAAAACCAGATTAAAGCCGTCCGCTCGTTCATCGCCCAGGGCGTGGACGCTATCTTTATTGCCCCGGTGGTGGCCACCGGCTGGGAGCCGGTGCTGAAAGAAGCCAAAGAGGCCAAGATCCCGGTATTCCTGCTCGACCGCTCTATCGATGTGAAAGATAAATCGCTTTACATGACCACCGTCACCGCCAATAACGTGCTGGAAGGGCAGCTGATTGGCGAATGGCTGATTAAAACCGTTGATGGCAAACCGTGTAACGTGGTGGAGCTGCAAGGGACGGTGGGTGCGAGCGTGGCGATTGACCGTAAGAAAGGTTTTGCCGATGCGATTTCTAAAGCCTCTAACATCAAGATTATCCGTTCCCAGTCCGGCGACTTTACCCGCAGTAAGGGCAAAGAGGTGATGGAGAGCTTCATCAAGGCGGAGAACAACGGCAAGAATATCTGCATGGTTTACGCGCATAACGACGACATGGTGATTGGGGTGATTCAGGCCATCAAAGAGGCCGGACTGAAGCCGGGCAAAGATATTCTCACCGGCTCGATTGACGGCGTACCGGATATCTACAAAGCGATGATTGCCGGCGAAGCCAACGCCAGCGTCGAGCTGACGCCAAATATGGCCGGCCCGGCGTTTGATGCGCTGGAGAAATTCAAAAAAGACGGCACCCTGCCGGAAAAAGTGACCCTCACCAAGTCCACGCTGTACCTGCCGGATACGGCGAAAGAAGAGTTAGAGAAGAAGAAAAATATGGGGTACTAAGGGATAACCCCCTCTGATGGCGCTTCACATATCGGGCCTGCAAACCGGTAGGCCTGATAAGCGAAGCGCCATCAGGCAATGCAACCATGCTGGATGGCGACGCTGTCGCGCCTTATCCGGCCTACAGGAGCGAGCCCCTCGCCGAGCGGTGCGGGCTGCAAGTCAGGCACAATACGTCCCCTCTCCCCTTGGGGAGAGGGCCAGGATGAGGGAGAGCGCACCATGACCACTGAAACCAACCCGGAAATCCTCCGCACCGAGGGGCTCTGTCAGTACTTTCCCGGCGTCAAAGCGCTGGATAACGTCAACTTCAGCCTGCGGCGCGGTGAAATTATGGCGCTGCTCGGCGAAAACGGTGCGGGCAAATCCACGCTTATCAAAGCGCTGACCGGCGTTTATCACCCCAACGGCGGCAGCATCTGGCTTGAAGGCCAGCAAATTCAGCCGAAAAACACCGCCCATGCCCAGCAGCTGGGTATCGGCACGGTCTACCAGGAAGTGAACCTGCTGCCGAACATGTCGGTGGCGGATAATCTGTTTATTGGCCGTGAGCCGAAGCGATGTGGCTTTCTGCGGCGTAAAGAGATGGAGCGACGCGCCACGGCGCTGATGGCGTCCTACGGTTTTTCCCTCGACGTGCGTGAGCCGCTGAACCGTTTTTCCGTAGCGATGCAGCAGATCGTGGCTATCTGCCGGGCGATCGACCTGTCGGCAAAAGTGCTGATCCTCGATGAACCCACCGCCAGTCTGGATACCAAAGAGGTTGAGATGCTGTTCACCCTGATGCGCCAGCTGCGCGATCGGGGCGTTAGCCTGATCTTCGTCACCCACTTCCTCGATCAGGTGTATGCGGTCAGCGATCGGATCACGGTACTGCGCAACGGATCGTTCGTCGGCTGCCGGGAAACGTGCGAGCTGCCGCAAATTGAACTGGTCAAAATGATGCTCGGCCGTGAGCTGGAGCATCAGGCGCTGCAGCGCGCCGGGCGTACGTTACTGAGCGATAAACCGGTCGCCTCGTTCGAGGGGTACGGCAAAAAAGGCACCATCGCGCCGTTCGATCTGCACGTGAGGCCCGGCGAGATCGTTGGCCTGGCGGGATTGCTCGGATCCGGGCGCACCGAAACCGCGGAGGTGATCTTCGGCATTCATCCCGCCGACAGCGGCCAGGCGATGATCAAAGGAAAACCGCAAACCTTGCGATCGCCGCATCAGGCCTCCTGTCTGGGGATCGGCTTCTGCCCGGAGGATCGCAAAACCGACGGCATTATTGCCGCCGCGTCGGTGCGGGAGAACATCATTCTGGCGCTCCAGGCGCAGCGCGGCTGGCTACGGCCGATTCCGCGTAAAGAGCAAAACGAGATTGCGGCGCGCTTTATCCGCCAGCTGGCGATCCGCACGCCCAGCGCCGAGCAGCCGGTGGAGTTTCTTTCCGGCGGCAATCAGCAGAAGGTGCTGCTGTCGCGCTGGCTGCTGACGCGGCCGCAGTTCCTGATCCTGGATGAACCCACGCGCGGGATCGACGTGGGCGCGCACGCGGAGATTATCCGCCTGATCGAAACCCTTTGTGCGGATGGCCTGGCGCTGCTGGTGATCTCGTCCGAGCTGGAAGAGCTGGTGGGCTACGCCGACCGGGTGATCATCATGCGCGATCGCCAACAGGTGGCGGAGATCCCGCTCGCTGAGCTTTCCGTTCCCGCCATCATGAACGCTATTGCGGCCTAAGGAGTTAACCGTGATGCCCCGAACCGTTCCTCAACCCGCTAAGCCCGAGCGCCGTTTCCACTGGCCACCGGGCATGCCGCAGATTGCGGCGTTAATTCTGGTGCTGCTGGTCGATAGTCTGGTGGCACCGCACTTTTTCCAGGTCACGCTTCAGGACGGCCGCCTGTTCGGTAGCCCGATTGATATTCTCAACCGCGCGGCCCCGGTGGCGCTGCTGGCGATCGGCATGACGCTGGTGATTGCCACCGGCGGTATCGATCTTTCCGTCGGTGCGGTGATGGCCATTGCTGGTGCGACCGCTGCCTCCATGACCGTCGCCGGGCACAGTCTACCGGTTGTGCTGCTGGCGGCGCTGGGTGCCGGCGTGCTGGCGGGGCTGTGGAACGGCATTCTGGTGGCGATCCTTAAAATCCAGCCGTTTGTCGCCACGCTGATCCTGATGGTGGCTGGACGCGGGGTGGCGCAGCTGATCACCTCCGGGCAGATCGTTACCTTCGATTCGCCGTCGCTGGCGTGGATCGGCAGCGGTAAGCTGCTGTTATTTCCGACCCCGGTGATTATCGCGCTGCTTACGCTGGTGATCTTCTGGGTGCTGGTCCGTAAAACCGCGCTCGGGATGTTTATTGAAGCGGTGGGCATCAACATTCGTGCGGCGAAAAACGCCGGTGTGAATACCTGTATTGTGGTGATGCTGGCCTACGTGCTGAGCGGCATTTGCGCGGCGATTGCCGGTACCATCGTGGCGGCGGATATTCGCGGCGCCGATGCCAACAACGCCGGATTGTGGCTGGAGCTGGACGCCATTCTGGCGGTGGTGATCGGCGGCGGCTCGCTGATGGGCGGGCGCTTTAACCTGCTGCTGTCGGTCGTCGGTGCGCTCATTATTCAGGGGATGAACACCGGGATTTTGCTCTCCGGCTTCCCGCCGGAGCTGAATCAGGTGGTCAAAGCGGTGGTGGTGATGTGCGTTCTCATCGTCCAGTCTCCGCGATTTATTCAACTGCTGAAGAGGAGGCCGGGGCCATGATAAAACGTCATTTGCCGCTGATGATCACCCTGGGCGTGTTTGTGCTTGGCTATCTCTACTGCCTGACCCAGTTTCCCGGCTTCGCATCGACGCTGGTCATCTGCAATATTCTGACCGACAACGCTTTTTTGGGCATTGTGGCAGTGGGGATGACCTTTGTGATCCTCTCTGGCGGTATCGATCTTTCCGTGGGTTCGGTGATCGCCTTTACCGGCGTTTTCCTTGCCAAAGCGATTGGCTACTGGGGGCTGTCGCCGCTGGTGGCCTTCCCGCTGGTGCTGGTGATGGGCTGCGCTTTCGGTGCGTTTATGGGCTGGCTGATTGATGCACTGAAGATCCCGGCATTTATTATTACGCTGGCCGGGATGTTCTTCCTGCGCGGCGTCAGCTATCTGGTGTCTGAAGAGTCGATTCCTATCGATCATCCGCTGTACGACACGCTTTCCGGCCTGGCGTGGACGATCCCCGGCGGCGGGCGGCTAAGCGCCATGGGGTTACTGATGTTGTTGATCGTGGTGCTGGGGATATTTCTTGCCCACCGCACGCGCTTTGGCAACCAGGTCTACGCTATTGGTGGTAACGCCACCTCGGCCAATCTGATGGGCATCCCAACCCGCAGCACCATCGTGCGTATTTATATGCTGTCGACGGGGCTGGCAACGCTGGCGGGCATTGTCTTCTCAATTTACACCCAGGCGGGCTACGCGCTGGCGGGCGTGGGGGTTGAGCTCGACGCCATCGCGTCAGTGGTGATTGGCGGCACGCTGCTGAGCGGCGGTGTCGGTACGGTGCTGGGGACGCTGTTCGGGGTGGGGATTCAGGGGCTGATTCAGACCTACATCAACTTCGACGGCACGCTGAGTTCATGGTGGACTAAGATTGCCATCGGGGTTCTGCTGTTTATTTTTATCGCCCTTCAGCGCGGGCTAACGGTGATGTGGGAGAACCGGCAGAATGCCGCAGTAACCCGCGTCGATGTCTCGCTAACAAAGAACTAACATACTGAAACGCTAAAGTTTTTCCGGTAGCAGCCGATACCAATCATTTACGCCAAACAGTACCCCTGCTACCGGACAACACTATGATGCTAAAAACGCTCTCTATCCGTACCGGCCTGCTGTCCCTGCTCGCCGTGATGACCCTCCTGCTGATCCTGGTCAGCGGCATCGGCATTTATGCTCTCACCCAAAGTTCCGCTTCGCTTCAGCGCATCGACCACCTGCAGAGCGAGCAAATGACCCAGCTCAACGAAGGTTACACGCTGCTGCTGCGCGCGCGTAATGAAGCCAGCCAGGCGGTCAGGCTGATGGAAATCGGTATGCTGGATGATGCGGCGAAAGCCGTTAAAGGCCTGGACGGGGAAGTGGCTATGGCGCAGAAGATCATCACCCGCGTGAGTCAGTCATCGATGGACGATGCCGACGGCGCGAAGCTGATGGCTAATGTGGCGAAAAGCTTTGAAATTTATAACGTTCAGGCGATCAAACCGATGCTGACGGCGCTGAATCAGCAAAATGTCGACAGCTATTATGATCTGCTGGAAAAGACCATGATTCCCGTCTCCCGTCAGTTTGATAACGCCGTTCATGCTTTCCAGGACTGGGGCGAATCGCGCGGGCAGCGAGAAGTGGCGGCGGTGCACAGCACGAAAAATCAGGTACTGACGCTGATGATCATCGCTATTGCGCTGACCGCCGGCGTGATGGCGCTGGGCTGGTTCCAGCTGCGTCATCTGCTGCTGAAGCCGCTGGCGGCGGCGATTGGCCAACTGGAGCGCGTGGCCAGCGGCGATTTAACCCCTGCCTCGCTGGAAGCCAGCGGCGCGGAGATTCAACGCCTGAACGTGGCGATTGCCGGTATGCGCGAGTCGATGATGAACTCGGTGCTGCGGGTGCGTGACGCCAGTTCGCAGATTGATGTCGGCAGCCGTGAGCTGACGGCGGGCAACAACCATCTGGCGCAGCGTACGGAATCCACGGCGACTTCGCTGGAGCAAACCGCCGCCAGTATGGAAGAGCTGACCGCCACCGTGAAGCAGAACGCCGACAACGCCGATCAGGCGCATAAACTGGCGCAGGCGGTTTCCGATACCGCCGATCGCGGCAGCGAGATGGTGTGCTATGTCATTGAGAAAATGCAGGATATCACCGGTAGCGCCAAACGTATTGCCGACATCCTCGGCGTGATTGACGGTATTGCCTTCCAGACCAATATTCTGGCGCTGAACGCTTCGGTAGAAGCGGCCCGCGCCGGTGAGCAGGGGCGTGGTTTTGCCGTTGTTGCAGGGGAAGTGCGGAACCTCGCCAGCCGCAGCGCCGATGCGGCAAAAGAGATTCGCCAGTTGATTGCCGACTCGCAGACTCACGTGAACGAAGGCAGCGACCTGGCGCAGCAGGCCGGGGAAACCATGGACGAGATTGCCGGTGAGGTCATGCGCATGACGAAGTTGATGCGCGAAATCGCCAGCGCTTCGCAGGAGCAGAGCCGCGGCATCGAGCAGGTCAATATTGCGGTGAGCCAGATGGATGAAACCGCGCAGCAGAACGCGGCGCTGGTACAGCAGTCTTCTGCGGCAACCCGCTCGCTGGAAGAACAGTCGCAGGCGCTGACGGCGGCAATGGCGTCGTTCAGGTTGCAGGTGTCTTAATCAGGTTTCCGATATTGTAGGCCGGATAAGGCGTTTACGCCGCCATCCGGCTATATCACCGCATCGTGCCGGACGACGCTTCGCTTATCCGGCCTACATCACCCTGTAGGCCGGGATGCTGCGATTACGCGTCCGGGTACTCACGAATCAAACGCTCAACGTCTTCAACCATATGGTCGTTGCCGACGAAGAACGAACGGCGCTGGTGCAGACTTTCCGGCTGAATATCCAGAATGCGTTCTTTACCGTCGCTGGCCTTACCGCCGGCCTGTTCCGCCAGGAATGCCATCGGGTTGCACTCGTACAGCAGGCGTAGTTTCCCTTCCGGGTGGCTGGCGGTGCTTGGGTACAGGTAGATGCCGCCTTTCAGCAGGTTACGGTGGAAGTCGGCGACCAGAGAGCCGATATAGCGGGAGGTATACGGACGCTGCGTGGCTTTATCTTCTTCCTGGCAGAATTTGATGTATTTCTTCACGCCGTTAGGGAATTTGATGTAGTTCCCTTCGTTGATGGAGTAGGTGCTGCCGCGCTGCGGGAAGCGCATGCGCTCCTGACACAGGCAGAACACGCCCAGCGACGGGTCATAGGTGAAGGCATGCACGCCGCAGCCGGTGGTGTACACCAGCATGGTTGAGGAGCCATAAACCACATAGCCAGCGGCGACCTGGCGGTTACCCGGCTGCAGGAAGTCTTCTTCGGTAACCGGGGTGCCCACCGGGGTCACGCGGCGGTAGATAGAGAAGATGGTACCGACAGAGACGTTAACGTCGATGTTAGATGAGCCATCCAGTGGGTCCATCAGGACCACGTATTTTGCGTGCTCACAGCCGTCAAAGACGACGATTTCGTCTTCTTCTTCGGAGGCGATACCGGCGACGATATCACGTGCACGCAGCGCTGCTTTCAGTTTCTCGTTCGCGAACAGATCGAGCTTTTGTTGTACTTCTCCCTGTACGTTTTCAGCGCCGCTGGCACCCAGGATATCGACCAGACCGGCCTTGTTGATATCGCGGTGGATGATCTTGGCACCTAACTTTATTGCCGACAGCAAAGCAGTGAGCTCACCGGTAGCATGAGAGAACTCGTGCTGCTTCTCGACAATAAATTCACCTAACGTTTTCATAACACTTTCCCTGACAGTGGATGTTGAGTAAAACGGCTGCAACAATACTAACAAAGAATAAAAAAAAATCGCACAGGTGAATCGCGCCAGCAAACTACGGAATATCCTGAAATGCATTTCTCTGCCGGCAAACATATGGGTAAAATGCGGGGCAGATAAAAAAAGGATAGTGACGTATGCGCATTCATATTTTGGGTATTTGTGGCACCTTCATGGGCGGTCTGGCGATGCTGGCACGTTCGCTGGGTCACGAAGTCACGGGTTCGGATGCCAATGTGTATCCCCCGATGAGCACGCTGCTTGAAAAGCAAGGCATTGATTTAATTCAGGGCTATGACGCCAGCCAGCTTGATCCGCAGCCTGACCTGGTCATCATTGGCAACGCCATGACGCGCGGTAACCCGTGCGTGGAAGCGGTGCTGGAGAAGAACATTCCGTACATGTCCGGGCCGCAGTGGCTGCACGATTTCGTGCTGCGCGATCGCTGGGTCGTGGCCGTTGCCGGTACCCACGGTAAAACTACCACCGCCGGGATGGCGACCTGGATCCTCGAAGAGTGCGGCTATAAGCCGGGCTTTGTTATCGGCGGCGTGCCGGGCAACTTTGAGGTTTCCGCGCGTCTGGGCGACAGCCCGTTCTTCGTGATTGAAGCCGATGAATACGACTGCGCGTTCTTCGATAAGCGTTCTAAATTCGTGCATTATTGCCCGCGTACGCTGATCCTCAACAACCTTGAGTTCGATCACGCGGACATCTTCGACGATCTGAAAGCTATCCAGAAACAGTTCCACCATCTGGTGCGCATCGTTCCGGGCCAGGGCCGCATTATCCTGCCGGAAAACGACGCGAACCTGAAGCAGGTGATGGCGATGGGCTGCTGGAGCGAACAGGAGCTGGTGGGCGAACAGGGCCACTGGCAGGCGAAGAAACTCAATACCGACGCCTCCGAGTGGGAAGTGCTGCTCGACGGTGAAAAAGTCGGCGAAGTGAAGTGGGGCCTGGTGGGTGAACACAACATGCATAACGGGCTGATGGCGATTGCCGCCGCGCGTCATGTGGGTGTGACCCCGGCCGATGCGGCCAACGCGCTGGGTAGCTTTATTAACGCCCGCCGCCGTCTGGAGCTGCGCGGTGAAGCTAACGGCGTTTGCGTTTACGACGACTTCGCACATCACCCAACGGCTATCCTCGCGACGCTGCAAGCGCTGCGCGGTAAAGTCGGCGGTACGGCGAAAATTATTGCCGTGCTGGAGCCACGCTCGAACACCATGAAAATGGGCGTCTGCAAAGACGACCTGGCGCCATCGCTGGGCCGCGCGGACGAAGTCTTCCTGCTGCAGCCGCAGCATATCCCGTGGCAGGTGGCGGAAGTGGCAGAGGCCTGCGTGCAGCCAGCGCACTGGAGCGCCGACGTGGATACGCTGGCGGATATGATCGTCAAAAGCGCCGAGCCAGGCGACCATATTCTGGTGATGAGTAACGGCGGCTTCGGCGGCATTCATCAGAAGCTGCTCGACGGGCTGGCGAAGAAAGCGCAGCAGGAGTAATTCGCTGATGTTGCGCTGAGCGGGTTTTCTCCCCTCACCCGAACCCTCTCCCCACGGGGGAGAGGGGACCGATCGAGCCGCTAGCACGGTCGGTTTTCTCCCTCGCCATGCGGGCAGAAGGCCCGGCCGGTTTTCTCCCTCGCCCGTTTGGGGAGAGGGCCGGAGTGAGGGGGCTCGCTCGATCCAGCCCTTTCCCCGGAATCCCAAAAAATGCTAACCGCTCAAAAAATTACCTCAACCGACTCCGTTTTCTTCCCCCCACTGGACACCCTATACACCCACGCCTTTCCCTGGCACGAACAGCGCGAACTCCCCGCCAAACAGCGCGCCCTCAACTCGCCGCACTACGCACTGGAAGCGTGGTTCGACGGTGAGCAGTTTATTGGCATGAGCGGATGCTGGACGTTTGACGGCTACGTCTACATTGAACATCTGGCGGTTGACAGCAGCCTACGCTCTCAGGGCTACGGCAAACGTCTGCTAGGGCAGATCCTCGAACGTGCGCCGAAAACGATTCTGGAAATTGACCCGTTGACCACCGACATTGCCCACAAGCGCCTGCGTTTTTATGAGGGCATGGGGTTCTTCGCTAACCCGTGGCCGCATACGCATCCGACCTATCACGCCGGTATCGCCGATCACGAATTAATTGTGCTGAGCTACCCGCAGCCGATTGATGAGGTGCAGTACCAGCGCTTCAACAGCGATTTACGTGATGTCGTCATGGGCCGGTAGGCCTGATAAGCGAAGCGCCATCAGGCGATGCAAGCGCAGATTGCCGGATGGCGGCGTAAACGCCTTATCCGGCCTACAGTCTGCGCCAACGTTAGCGAATGGCAAAAAAATACCCTCACGAAGAGGGCATTTTACGGAAGCTTAATCCTGGTGTTCCGATAGCTCGCGCAGATACTGGAAAATCTGGCGGGAAGATTTCGGCGGCTTGTTGCCAGCCTTTTCTTTCCTGGCGTTGCGTACCAGCGAACGCAGCTGCTGACGGTCGGCGTCAGGCCACAGGTTCATGACTTCTTCGATGGCTTCATCGCTGCCATCAACCATACGGTCACGCAGTTGCTCCAGCTTATGGAAAACAACAACCTGCTGGTTGTGGCGGTTTTTCAGCTTATCCAGCGCCTGGCGGAACGGCTCAACGTCGCGCTGGCGCAACATTTTACCAATCAGCTGCAGCTGGCGGCGACGGCCTTCCATTTTAATACGCTGCGCCAGCTCAATGGCGGCGCGCAGGTCGGCGTCCAGTGGGATCTTGTCCAGGGCGTTCTTCCCGAGATCCACCAGTTCCGCACCAAGCTTCTTCAGCTCTTCGGCGTCACGTTTAATTTCACTCTTGCTGACCCAGATAATTTCATCATCTTCGTCCTCGATATCATCACCGGGGACTTCGTCGAGCCAGTCTTCGGGCTGCTTTGTCATTTCAGGCTCCTTAAAAAAGAGGCTAATACTAACAGCTTGAGCGCATACTGAGAAAGGGTTCTCTGTTAGACTTCATTTAACTTTACCTCAGATTATGGCTTAGACGATGAAAGTGATCACACAAGTTGCGGAACAACGTATTGCGCTGGAAAAAGCAGTCTCCACGGCATTAGAGCTGGCGGCAGGTCAATCGGACGGCGCAGAAGTCGCGGTCAGCAAGACCACCGGTATCAGCGTCAGCACGCGCTACGGTGAAGTCGAAAACGTCGAATTCAACAGCGACGGCGCGTTGGGGATCACCGTTTATCACCAGAATCGTAAAGGCAGCGCGTCCTCTACCGACCTGAGCCCGGACGCCATTGCCCGTACCGTGCAGGCGGCGCTGGATATTGCGCGCTACACGTCGCCGGACCCGTGTGCGGGCGTGGCAGATAAAGAGCTGCTGGCCTTTGATGCGCCGGATCTCGACCTGTTCCACCCGGCGGAAGTCACCCCGGATGAGGCTATCGAACTGGCCGCACGCGCCGAGCAGGCTTCGCTAAAAGCGGACAAACGCATTACGAATACCGAGGGCGGCAGCTTCAACAGCCACTACGGCATTAAGGTGTTCGGCAACAGCCACGGCATGCTGCAAAGCTACAGCTCCACCCGCCACTCGCTGTCGAGCTGCGTGATTGCCGAAGCCAACGGCGACATGGAACGCGATTACGCCTACACCATCGGCCGTGCGCTGGGCGACCTGCAAACGCCGGAGTGGGTAGGGGAAGAGTGCGCGCGCCGCACCCTGTCTCGCCTGGAACCACGTAAACTTTCCACCATGCAGGCGCCGGTTATCTTCGCTAATGAAGTCGCGACCGGGCTGTTTGGTCACCTGGTGGGCGCCATCGCCGGCGGCTCGGTGTACCGCAAATCCACCTTCCTGCTCGATTCCCTCGGCAAGCAAATTCTGCCGGAGTGGCTGACTATTGAAGAGCACCCGCATCTGCTGAAAGGGCTGGCCTCCACGCCGTTCGACAGCGAAGGCGTGCGCACCGAGCGTCGCGATATTATTAAAGACGGCATCCTCACCCAGTGGCTGCTGACCAACTACTCCGCGCGTAAGCTGGGCCTGAAGAGCACCGGCCACGCGGGCGGCATCCACAACTGGCGTATCAAGGGGCGCGGCCTGAGTTTTGAAAAGTTGCTTAAAGAGATGGGCACGGGTCTTGTCGTCACAGAACTGATGGGGCAGGGTGTTAGCGGCATCACCGGCGACTATTCACGCGGTGCATCCGGCTTCTGGGTTGAAAACGGCGAGATTCAGTATCCGGTGAGTGAAATCACCATCGCTGGCAACCTGAAAGACATGTGGCGCAATATGGTCACCATCGCCGACGATATTGAGACACGCAGTAATATTCAATGTGGTTCCGTACTGTTACCGGAGATGAAAATCGCCGGGCAGTAATCACGTGCCGGGCGCATCCTGCAGCGCCCGCTTACTTAAATAATAAAAAGGAAGTGAGCAATGCGTAAAAAACTGGTAGCGATGCTGGCGGTCTCCGCGCTGGCGCTGGGTTCGGCGTCGGCGTTTGCCGATCTGGGCGAAGATATGGACACCCTGGCGGAAAATCTGCAGATCGTGCAGAAGTCCACCGACGCCGGTGAGCTGAAAGCGGCGCTGACCAAGATGCGCACCGCAGCAGAAGATGCCAAAAAAGAGACCCCGCCGAAGCTGGAAGGCAAAGCGGCTGACAGCGCTGAAATGAAAGACTATCGCCACGGTCTGGATACCCTGATTGGTCAGATTGACGGGGCTTTGAAGCTGGCGAACGAGGGCAAAGTGAAAGAAGCTCAGGCCGCCGCGGAAGATTTCAAAACCACCCGCAACGAGAACCACAAGAAGTTCCGCTAATCCTTTCTCCGGAAGGTATCGCCCGATACCTTCCGTCTTTCTCTGCCGCAAAACTTCACCGATATCACACTTTTCACCTTCGTTTTACCATGCACTTTTCCAATGACCTTGTCCCACAGACGTGACATTCATCACGCGAATATATCGAAATCGTTATTTTCGTGGTGAATGTGTGAATCCGATCACTCAAGCCGTCTACCTTTCCACTTCGAAGTGGAAAACAACTCGCTACAAACTCCCACCCCCCGGCGTTAGGTTTATCCCCAGAGACATTAGCGGGGTAACACGAGTGAATAACGGAGCGGTAATACACGACGCAGGGGAGCAGGCGCTACAGACCGAACGGCTGGCCGACAAAATGTTGCAGCAGGTGTTCGCACTGTTACGCCGCCGCGACATCACCCCTAACGACGTGCAGGAGCAAATGCTGACCTCCCACGTGCGGGCCATGGCCCACCGGTCCATCAGCGGCGAGCCGCTGCCGGAAGTGGATGCCAGCCTGTTTGAAGAGATTTCTGACGATTCAATGATGCTTGCCCGTGAAGTGGTCGCGGAGTTCGGCAACCTGCCTGATGAAGAGGCGTGGCTGCTTTCCGTTCACTTCGAAGTAGCAAAAGACAACCTGTAAGGAGCAATAAATGGAACAGATCACCGTAGTCATTGGCGACCGCCTGGGTAAAGGACAAAAAGTGGCAGCTGGCGCGGAAAAAGCCGGTGCTCGTGCAGTTGTAGTACCGGGCGTAGCCGCCGACATGAAGCTGGGCGACATGATGAAGGCCGAGAACGCCACTTTCGGCATCTCCTTCTGCGGCAGCGGCGGCGCGGGCGCTATTACCGCACAGACTAAGTACGGCTACAAAGCAAAATACGGCATGCGTTCGGTGGAAGAAGGCGTGACGGCCATCAACGAAGGCTGCAACGTGCTGGGCTTCGGCTTTATGGACAAAGAAGAGCTGGGCGAACGCCTGGTAGAGGCCTGGAAGAAGAAGTACGGCGCTTGATATGAAAGAGCAATTCACCACCACGGTGAGGGTCACGGGCAAAGGCGAGAGCAAAACACGGGCGTTCGCCGATGCCCTGAACCACGTGCAGGCAGCGGTGATGAAAACATCATCGCGCATCCTACTGCGTATTGAGCCACAGGATGTGGCGGTTGTTCATGCGCGCGAAGCGGTACGAAAAGAGGCATTTTTATTCTTCTTTTTACGCCGTGAACGACGAGCGTACAGCGTGGAGCTGGACGTTACCGTCAACGTGACCGCCATCGACATCGATAAAGTGGATTTCGTCACGCAAACCTGATTTTTACCAAAGGGTCAGACTATGTTCCTGATAATTTTAATAAAATCGCTCATTATCGGCGGCCTGGTTGGCGTCGGCGTGGGCGCCGGAGCGGCACGCATGTTTCATGCGCCCACCACGCAGGGGATGGGGGCGTTTCGTACGTTGGGCGAGCTGAACTCCTGTGAAGGCGATCCTGCTTCCCACTTCTCCTTTGGCCTCGGTTTCTTCTTTAACGCCTGGGCTTCTTCCGTTGCAGCAGGTTCTTTCACCCAGGACGTTGACCACCGCATTATCCCGAACTGGGGCGCGGCGGCGCTGATGATTAAGAATCGCAACGTCGGCGAGACGCTGCATGATCCGCGAAAAATGGCGATTGCCTGCGGCATCATCGGCATGATTGTGGTGGCCTTCCTCAACCTGACCGCCTCTTCCGTACCGCAGGCGCTGCAGGTGACGGCAGTTAAAGTACTGGTTCCGGCAGCCAACCTGCTGGTGAACACCGTGATGCCGGTTATTTTCTGGCTGGCGGCGATCGATGCGGGCAAAAAATCCGGCTTCTGGGCCACCATCTTCGGCGGCGCGGCGCAGCTGATTATGGGCAACGCCGTACCGGGCCTGGTGCTGGGTATTCTGATTGGTAAAGGCGTTGAAGAGAGCGGCTGGCACCGCGTGACCAAAGCGATGATGGGCGCCATCGTTGCGCTGTTCGTCCTGAGCGCCTTCTTCCGCGGTTTCGACATGAAGATGATTGAATCCTTCCACCTGACCGTACCGAACTGGCTGGATCTGATCCACAGCTCAATCAGCGGTAAATAACAGGAGCCTGATATGGAACAGAATAAAGGTTTTTGGTATGCCGACTGGTCGTTCCCGATCTTCGTTGGCCTGCTCTCTTCCGGCGTGTTTGCCGGGACGCACATGTACTACCTCTACGGCATTGGCGCCTTCAACGAAGTGGCCTTCGTGGCGATGCTGAAGGCCGGGATTGATACCGGGGCTTACGGCGCGGTGGCGGCGTTCGGCGCGAGCTTCCTGTTCGCCCGTATCATCGAAGGTTCGCTGGTGGGGATCCTTGATATCGGCGGCGCGATTCAAACGGGTGTCGGCCTTGGCGTCCCGGCGCTGCTGCTGGGCGCGGGCATCATGTTCCCGGTGACCAACTTTATCGCCTCCCTGATTACCGGGCTGGTGATTGGTCTGGCGATTGGCTACATCATCATCCTGGCGCGTAAGTTCACCATTAACCAGAGCGACTCCACCTACGGGGCCGACGTGATGATGGGCGCGGGTAACGCCTCCGGCCGCTTCCTTGGCCCGTTGATTATCCTCAGCGCCATGACCGCTTCGATTCCTATCGGTATCGGTTCGCTGGTGGGCGCGCTGCTGTTCTACATTTGGCAGAAGCCGATCACCGGCGGTGCGATCCTCGGGGCGATGATCCTCGGCTCCATCTTCCCGGTAGCGATTAGCTAAGTTTTGCGGTAGGCCGGATAAGGCGTAGCCGCCATCCGGCAACGCTGCCTGATGGCGCTGCGCTTATCAGGCCTACACGCCCCCCATTCCAACAGGAGAGAGATATGTTTGATTTACTCCTGCGCCGTGCGCGCCTCGTCGACGATACCCTGACTGATATCGCCATTCTGGACGGGAAAATCGCGGCGCTGGGCGAGATTAGCGCGCCTGCCCGTAAAACCGTGGTGCTGGACGGCAAATATTACGTCAGCGCCGGCTGGATTGACTCCCACGTCCACTGTTATCCGAATTCCCCGATTTATCACGACGAGCCGGACAGCGTGGGTATCGCCACCGGGGTCACCACGGTGATCGATGCGGGCAGCACCGGCGCCGACGACGTTGATGACTTTTATCAGCTGACCCGCAAAGCGGCGACCGATGTTTATGCGCTGCTCAATATTTCCCGCGTCGGGCTGATTGCCCAGAACGAACTGGCCAATATGGCCAATATCGATGCCGAAGCGGTGAAGCAAGCGGTAGCGCGCCACCCGGACTTTATCGTGGGTTTGAAAGCGCGCATGAGCAGCAGCGTGGTCGGCGAAAACGGTATTACGCCGCTGGAGCGGGGTAAAGCGATTCAGAAAGAAAACGGCGACCTGCCGCTGATGGTGCATATTGGCAACAATCCGCCAAACCTCGACGAGATTGCCGAACTGCTGAGTTCGGGCGACATCATTACCCACTGCTACAACGGCAAACCTAACCGCATTCTGACGCCGGAAGGTGAACTGCGCAGTTCTATCGTTCGGGCGCTGAAGCGCGGCGTGCATCTGGACGTCGGTCACGGCACCGCCAGCTTCAGCTTTGAAGTGGCCCGCCGGGCGATTGCGATGGGTATTTTGCCGCACACCATCAGCTCTGATATCTACTGCCGTAACCGCATCGACGGCCCGGTGCGCTCGCTGGCGCTGGTGATGTCAAAATTCCTCGCTATCGGTATGTCGCTACCGCAGGTGATTGACTGTGTGACCACTCACGCCGCCGACGGCCTTCGCCTGACGCACAAAGGGCGGCTGGCGGTTGGCTATGATGCGGACCTCACGCTGTTTACCCTCGCGCAGACGCCCACGGTGCTGGTGGATGCCGAAAAAGAGAGCCTACAGGCTAACAAGATTCTGCTGCCGCTTGCCGCGATTCGCGCGGGCAAGGGCTATTTGACCGAACAAGGGAGCGCGGAAAATGCCTTCGATTTTTGAAAAATACGATTTAAAACAAGTGATTAATACTTCAGGCCGCATGACGGCGCTCGGGGTGTCTACCCCGCGCCCGGAAGTGGTTGAAGCGGCGATGGCCGGGATGAACCAGTACTTTGAGATGAAAGATCTGGTCAATAAAACCGGTGCTTATATCGCGAAGCTGCTGGGTGTAGAAGGGGCGACGGTGGTGTCTTGTGCGTCCGCCGGTATCGCACAATCCGTGGCGGCGGTGCTGGTAAAAGACAGCGATTGGCTGCTGGAAAATTTGCACGTGACGCCGATTGAGAACAACGAAATTGTGCTGCCGAAGGGGCATAACGTGAACTTCGGCGCGCCGGTGGGAACGATGGTGGCGCTGGGCGGCGGCAAGCTGGTCGAAGCGGGCTATGCCAATGAGTGTTCTGCCGACCAACTGGCGGCAGCCATCACCCCGCGTACCGCGGCTATTCTGTACATCAAATCTCACCACTGCGTGCAGAAAAGCATGCTTAACGTCGCGCAGGCCGCGGCGGTCGCGCGCAGCCATAATGTGCCGCTGATTGTGGATGCGGCGGCGGAAGAGGATCTGCACGCCTACTACCAGGCGGGCGCTGACCTGGTTATCTACAGCGGTGCGAAGGCGATTGAAGGGCCGACCAGCGGGCTGGTGATTGGCAAAACCCAGTACGTCGAGTGGGTAAAACGTCAGTCGATGGGCATCGGCCGCGCCATGAAGGTGGGCAAAGAGGGCATTCTGGGCCTGACCTGTGCCATTGAACATTACCTGACGGCGACTAAAGAGAGCGGTGCTGAAATGGTGGCGAAGATGACGCCGTTTATCGCGCAGCTCAACACGCTTAACGGCGTGACCGCGCGCGTCGTCTGGGACAGCGCCGGGCGAGATATCGCGCGCGCAGAAATTAAATTTGATGAGGCGACGACCGGCGTGAATACCGGCGCGTTGGTCAACGCGCTGAAGCAGGGCGAATACGCTATCTATTTCCGCGGCTACAAGGCGAATGAAGGCATTATTGAAGCCGATGTTCGCAGCGTGGATGCCCAGCAGCTGGAGATTGTGGCTCGCCGTATTGCCGAAGTGTTGAACAAGGAGAATAACGCATGAAACTGACCCCAAACTTTTACCGTGACCGCGTCTGCCTGAACGTTCTGGCGGGTAGCAAACAGAACGCTAGCGAGATTTATGAAGCGGCGGAAGGTCATGTGCTGGTGGGCGTGCTCTCCAAAAACTATCCGGACATCGCCAGCGCGGTGGCTGATATGCGTGAATACGCAAAACGGATTGATAACGCACTGTCTGTAGGTCTGGGCGCAGGCGACCCGAACCAGTCGGCGATGGTCAGCGAAATTTCCCGTCAGGTGCAGCCGCAGCACGTTAACCAGGTCTTCACCGGCGTGGCAACCAGTCGCGCGCTGCTGGGACAGAGCGAGACCGTGGTCAACGGCCTGGTGTCGCCAACCGGTACTGTCGGCATGGTTAAAATCTCCACCGGCCCGCTCTCCAGCAACGCGCCGGACGGCATTGTGCCGCTGGAAACCGCCATTGCCCTGCTGAAGGATATGGGCGGCAGCTCAATCAAATACTTCCCGATGGGCGGCCTGAAACACCGCGACGAATTTATTGCCGTGGCCGAAGCCTGCGCGCGGCATGACTTCTGGCTGGAACCTACCGGCGGGATCGATCTGGAAAACTACGGTGAAATCCTGAAAATTGCGCTGGATGCTGGGGTAAGCAAAATTATCCCCCATATCTATAGTTCGATTATTGATAAGGCGAGCGGCAATACCCGCCCGGCGGATGTGCGTCAGCTGCTGGATATGACGAAACAGCTTGTTAAGTAGTGCGATTAACCCCCTCACCCCGGCCCTCTCCCCATAGGGGAGAGGGAGAAAAACTACCGTGCCTTTTGCGCCTCTCGTGCGTAAACGCACCGAACGGTCCCCTCGCCCCTCAGGGGAGAGGGTTAGGGTGAGGGGGAAAACCCCCACCGAACCATCAAGGAGTCACCATGCCAACCGCTCGTCACCTGCTTGTTGCTTCACTCTCTCTGCTTGCCGCCAGCGCCGCCGCGCAGACCCAGTACGCTTGGGTGGGCACCTACAACCCCAACGGCGAAGGTCTGTATCGTTTTACCGTCGATGGAAAAACCGGCGAGCTGCGCGATAAAGCGCTCGTTAGTTCGCTACCGAACGTTGCGCAGCTGACCGTCAGCCAGGATGGCAAAACGCTTTACGCCGCCAGCGAGGTGGAAAAAGGCGTGGTGCAGGCGTGGCGCATTGCCGCGAACGGCGAGCTAAGCAGCCTGAATCAGGTGGCTTCCGGCGGCGCGGGCCCGGTTTATCTTTCGCTTACGCCAAATGGCCGTCATCTTCTGGTGGCAAACTATGTCAGCGGCTCGATTGCCGTCCTGCCGGTGAAAGAGGACGGTAGCCTTGGCGAGGCGGTGGATGTGCATCAGGATCAAGGTCCTGCGGGGGCTGCGCGCCCAGCGGCGGCCGTCGAAGGTAGCTTTGCTATCAGCGATCATAACGGCCCGCATGCGCATATGGTGGCCGCCGATCCGAGCGGGCGGTTTGTTTACTCCACCGATCTGGGGTTGGATCGTCTCTACCAATACCGCATGGACAGCGCCAGCGGCAAGCTCACGCCGAACGATCCGCCGTTTATCGCCGCCTCTTCCGCCGGGGCCGGTCCGCGGCACTTCGTCTTTACGCCTGCGGGTGATGGACTCTGGTTGATTAACGAAGAGGCTTCCACGCTGACTTTCTATCACCTTGATAAACAAAGCGGGGTGCTGCGTGAAGGTAAAACGATCTCGGCATTGCCGAAAGCGTACAAAGGCACCAGCTTTGCTGCGGGCCTGGTGCTGAGCCCGGACGGTAAGCAGCTCTACGTGGCTAACCGTCTGCATAACAGCATCGCTCACTTTAGCGTGATGGCCGATGGCAGCCTGACGCATCAAGAGGATATCTGGACGCGCGGGGACTATCCGCGAACGCTAACGCTTGATAAACAAGGACATTGGCTATACGTCATGAATCAGCGTAGTGATAATATTACCCGTTTTAGCGTCGCGCCGAAGGACGGCCGGCTGACGTTTTTACCGGACTATACCCCGGTAGGCAGCCCATCGCAGATGGTGATTTCTGCTCAACCTTAAGCCATAACATCAAGGAACCGACATGCGATTTCCCAATCAACGTTTAGCGCAACTCTTCACTCTGCTGCAAAACGAAACGCTGCCCCAGGACGAACTGGCGCAGCGGCTGTCGGTTTCAACCCGCACCGTGCGCGCCGATATTACGGCGCTCAACGCGCTTTTGCATCAGTACGGCGCACAGTTCGTTCTCGCGCGCGGCAGCGGTTATCAGCTGAAAATTGACGACCCTTCGCGCTATCAGGCGCTGGAAGCATCGGCGCCTAAGCCGCTGCTGCATATACCCCGCACCGTCCAGGATCGCGTGCATTTTCTGCTGGTACGCTTTTTGACCTCAGCGTTCTCCATTAAGCTGGAAGACCTGGCCGATGAGTGGTTCGTCAGCCGGGCAACGCTACAAAATGACATGGTCGACGTTCGTGAGCGCCTCGCGCGTTATCAGCTTACGCTGGAGACGCGCCCGCGCCATGGGATGAAGCTGTTCGGTAGCGAAGTGTCGATTCGTGCCTGCCTGACCGATTTACTGTGGGAGCTGAGCCAGCAAGGGGCGTTAAACCCGGTGGTTCACGAAGGCGTATTTGATGCGAGCGTTCCCACGCTGCTGGAAGGCGTGCTGCAGGAGGTATTACCTCGCCATCATGTTCGCGTAACCGATGAAGGCGAGCGCTTTATCTGTCTGTACGGCGCCGTGGCGGTACGTCGGGTGAGTGAAGGTTTTCCGTTGGCGGATTTCAGCGCGGAAGAGGTCGCGCAGAACGTGCGCGATGCTGCCCATGAGGTTGCCCTCGCCCTGCAGCAGCTGGCGGGAAAGCCCTTTTCGTCGGCGGAAGAAGCCTGGCTCTGCGTGCATCTTGCCGCTCGCCAGGTGCAGGACGTCGACCCGGAAACCATCAGCGCGGACGACGACGAAGCGCTGGTGAATTACATCCTGCGCTACATTAACCAGCAGTATAACTACAACCTGCTGGACGATGCCCAACTGCACGCTGACCTGCTCACCCATATCAAGACGATGATCACCCGCGTGCGCTATCAGATAATGATCCCCAATCCGCTGCTCGATAATATTAAGCAGCACTACCCGATGGCGTGGGATATGACGCTGGCGGCGGTATCGAGCTGGGGAAAATATACGCCGTATACCATCAGCGAAAACGAAATCGGTTTTCTGGTGCTGCACATCGGCGTAGGGCTTGAGCGCCATTACAACATTGGCTATCAGCGCCAGCCAAAGGTGCTGCTGGTATGTGATGCGGGTAATGCGATGGCGCGTATGATCGAGGCTATTTTGCAGCGCAAATACCCGCAGGTGGAAATTGCTGCCACGCTCTCCCAGCGCGATTACGAACAGCGGGAGACCATCGCCGAAGACTTTGTCATCTCGACGGTGCGTATCAGTGAAAAAGACAAACCGATTGTGACGATTGCCCCGTTCCCAACCGACTATCAGCTGGAACAAATTGGCAAGCTGGTGCTGGTGGATCGGACGCGTCCGTTTATGCTGAATAAGTACTTTGACGCTGCGCATTTCCGGGTCATCGACGGGCCGCTCGACCAGCAAAGCCTGTTTGCCGAGCTGTGTCAGCAGCTGCAGCAGGAAGGATTTGTTGATGCGGAGTTTTATGACTCGGTGGTGGAGCGTGAAGCGATAGTCAGCACGATGCTTGGCGACGGCATTGCGTTACCGCACGCGCTGGGTCTGCTCGCGAAAAAGACCGTGGTCTACACCGTCATTGCGCCTGACGGTATTGCCTGGGGCGATGAAACCGCCCACATCATTTTCCTGCTGGCGATCAGTAAAAGCGAGTATGAAGAGGCGATGGCGATTTACGATATTTTCGTCACCTTCCTGCGCGAGCGCGCCATGGCCCGGCTGTCGGCCACCCGCAGTTTTGATGAGTTTAAAACGGTGGCGATGGAGTGCGTCAGCCGGTTTTAAACGGCTGACGAAAGCGATTAGCGCAGGTGGTGCACCACCTGATTACTGCTGCCGCGCCAGATCAGCGACGGGTCTTTTAAATCCTGCACAAACTTACCGTCAACCAGCACGTTGATAAGGTCGACGATCTCCCTCTGTGCGGCATCGAGTTCGTCAATCTTATAGCCGGTCCAGACCCAGATATCTTTGCCGGGGCATTCGGCGCGGATGCGCTGAACCAGCTGGAGAATTTCCGGCACGTTCTGCGGATGCAGCGGGTCGCCGCCGGAGAGCGAAATCCCCTGACGCTTGACGCGGGTGTCGTTGAGGTCGGCGATAATGCGGTCGGCCATTTCGGTCGTAAACGGCTGGCCGGAGTTCACCCGCCAGGTGCTCTTGTTGTAGCAGCCGGGGCATTCGTGCACGCAGCCGGAAACAAACAGCGTGCAGCGCGTGCCGGGGCCGTTGACGATATCAACCGGGTAATATTGATGGAAGTTCATTTTCGCGTTCCAGATTTTCGGCCAGCATACGGCCGTACAGCGAGCGGTAAAACGGTCCCCTCTCCCCTGTGGGGAGAGGGTTAGGGTGAGGGGATAACCGCTCGGCCTTAACCGAGCTGCCCGTTACCCAGGTGCTTAACGCGGCGCTTAACTTCTTCCTGCTTACCGGCGTTGAACGGACGCGCGTCCGGGCTGCCGAGGTAACCGCACACGCGGCGGGTAACGGAGACGCGGGCGGCGTCGTGGTTACCGCATTTCGGGCAGGTGAAGCCTTTGCTGGTGCACTCGAACTCACCGGTAAAGCCGCACTCGTAGCATTCGTCGATCGGCGTGTTGGTGCCGTAGTACGGCACGTGCTGATAGCTGTAATCCCACACGTCTTCCAGCGCCTTCAGGTTGTGTTGGATGTTCGGGTACTCGCCGTAGCAAATGAAGCCGCCGTTGGCCAGCGGTGGGTATGGTGCTTCGAAGTCGATCTTGTCGTACGGGTTAACCTTTTTCTCCACGTCGAGGTGGAAGCTGTTGGTGTAGTAGCCTTTATCCGTCACGCCTTCCACCACGCCAAATTCTGCGGTGTCGAGACGGCAGAAGCGGTCGCAGAGGTTTTCGCTCGGCGTGCTGTACAGGCTGAAGCCGTAGCCGGTTTCGTCTTTCCACTGGTCAACTGCATCGCGCAGACGCTGAACAATCGCCACGCCTTTCTCACGCAGCATTTCGCTGTCGTACATATGCTGATTGCCGAACAGCGCGTTGATGGTTTCGTGGATGCCGATATAACCCAGCGAAATAGATGCGCGGCCGTTTTTGAAGATTTCGGATACGTCGTCGTCGGCTTTCAGGCGCACGCCGCACGCCCCTTCCATGTACAGGATTGGCGCCACGCGGGCTTTCACCCCTTCCAGACGCGCAATGCGGGTCATCAGCGCTTTACGCGCCAGCACCAGGCGCTCGTCCAGCAGCGCCCAGAATGCCGCTTCGTCACCTTTGGCTTCCAGCGCGATGCGCGGTAGGTTCAGGCTGATCACGCCCAGGTTGTTACGCCCGTCGTGTACCTGTTCGCCGTTCTCGTTTTCCCACACGCCGAGGAAGCTGCGGCAGCCCATCGGGGTTTTAAACGAACCGGTGACTTTAACCACCTGATCGTAGTTGAGAATATCCGGGTACATGCGCTTGCTTGCGCACTCCAGCGCCAGCTGTTTAATGTCGTAGTTGGCATCGCCAGGCTTGTGGTTCAGGCCGTCGCGGATCGCGAAGACCAGCTTCGGGAACACCGCAGTTTTGCGATTTTTGCCGAGGCCCGCGATGCGGTTACGCAGAATGGACTGCTGAATCAGGCGCGATTCCCAACTGGTGCCGAGGCCGAAACCGAAAGTCACGAACGGCGTCTGGCCGTTGGCGGTATGCAGCGTGTTAACTTCATACTCCAGTGACTGGAAGGCGTCGTAGCACTCTTTCTCGGTGCGGGTACGCGCATACTCTTCGGCGTTTGGAATCTGCCATTCGTCGGCAATTTTGCGGTGTTTGTTGAAGCTTTCGGTCACGAACGGCGCCAGCACTTCATCAATACGGTTAATGGTGGTACCGCCGTAAATGTGGCTGGCAACCTGCGCGATGATTTGTGCGGTAACCGCCGTAGCGGTCGAGATGGATTTCGGCGGCTCGATTTCCGCGTTACCCATTTTGAAGCCCAGCGTCAGCATGCCTTTCAGATCGATCAACATGCAGTTGAACATCGGGAAGAACGGCGAGTAGTCGAGGTCGTGATAGTGAATCACGCCGCGCTCGTGCGCCATCACCACGTCATGCGGCAGCAGGTGCTGGCGGGCGTAGTGCTTGGCGACGATACCGGCCAGCAGATCGCGCTGGGTCGGGATGACTTTACTGTCTTTGTTGGCGTTTTCGTTGAGCAGCGCCGAGTTGGTCTGCTCGACCAGACCACGAATTTCCTGGTTCAGGCGGCCGCGCTTCTCGCGCTGGCTATCGCGGTCGTGGCGGTATTCGATATAGGAACGAGCCAGCTGTTTGTACGGCCCGGACATCAGCTGGTTCTCAACGGCGGTCTGGATTTCGTTGATATCAACCTGCGCCTGGCCCTGCATTTGTTGGCTTACGATTGCTGCGACGGTGGCGCAATAATCTGCGTCATCGACTCCCGCTGCTTTAGCTGCACGCAGAATTGCTTCTTTGATGCGCTCTGATTTGAACGGCACTTTACAGCCATCTCGTTTCATCACATGCGGTGTCATGATCACTCCATTATTTATAAGAACAGGTTATCCACAGAAGTGGGAAAACGGTGAATGGCGTAATGGTGCTATTAACCAATACTTTCCCCCACTCGCGGCCCAGGTTATCCACATACCGGCTATTTTTTGGTAATTCTCATTGTGGCAATAATAGTCGATAAACACCATATGTTGGGCCGGGGTGCATTTTAAGTTCTATATGTAGTGATTTGCATCAAACTTGTTTGCGCTTTTATTGATTCAGGACAAAGTAAAAATGCGAGAGTACATATGGCAGGCGTTATGGATTATGTAAATTTTATTGCGCAATAAATGTCCAGAAAAGGGCGTGGAAACAGCGAGATGCAGGCAGGCCCGGCAGCACAGCGCTACCGGGCAGGATGCTTAGCCCTGAAGCCACCAGATAGCTTCAAACGGACGCAGGGTGATGGCGGTAGGGGAGGCTGCGGCATCGTCGTAGTTGCTCATCAGCACGCGCGCATCGGCAAGGTCTTCCGTTGGCTGCCACGTCTGGTGCTCACCGCTGAGGTTGGCAAGCACCAGCAGCGTTTGCCCTTGCCACTGACGGCGGTAGCACCACAGAGAAGGATGTTCTGGCAGCAGATCCTGATAGTCACCCCAGGTCAGCACCGGCTGCGACTTGCGCAGCGCAATCAGCTGCTGGTAGGCATAGAACACCGAATGCGGATCGGCCAGCGCGCGCTCAACGTTGATGTCGGCGTAATTATCGCAGACGCCAATCCACGGTTCGCCGCGGGTAAAGCCGGCGTTGGTGCTGGCATCCCACTGCATCGGCGTGCGGCTGTTGTCGCGTGATTTGCTGGCCAGGATCGCCAGCAGCTCATCGGCGCGTTGCCCCTCTGCCAGCCGCTCGGCGTACATATTGTGGCTTTCTACGTCGCGATACTGCTCAATCGTAGCGAAATGCGGGTTGGTCATGCCAATCTCTTCGCCCTGATAGATATACGGCGTGCCCTGCATGCCGTGTAGCACCATCGCGAGCATTTTGGCGGCGGTGACGCGGTGCTCGCCTTCATCGCCAAAGCGCGAGACGATGCGCGGCTGGTCGTGGTTACACCAGAACAGCGCGTTCCACGCCCGGTTGTGCATTCCCTGCTGCCAGTGGCTGAACAGGGTTTTCAGCGCGACGTAGTCCGGGCGCGCCAGCGTCCACTTCTCGCCGCCCGGGTAGTCGACCTTGAGGTGGTGGAAATTGAACGTCATCGACAGCTCTTTACCGTCGAGCGAGGCGTACTGCTGACAATTTTCCAGAGAGGTTGAGGACATCTCGCCGACGGTCATCAGCTGGCGCGGGGTAAAGACGTCGCGGCTGAACTCCTGGAGGAATTCATGGGCGCGTGGGCCATCGGTATAGAAGCGGCGGCCGTCACCCTGATGGTCGTCCGGGAAGGATTGATCCTTGGAGATCAGGTTGACGACGTCGAGACGCAGGCCGTCGACGCCGCGATCGGCCCAGAACTCGCAGACCTTTTTCAGCTCGGCGCGCACCGCGTCGTTTTCCCAGTTGAGGTCCGCCTGCTCGGTGGCGAACAGGTGCAGATAGTACTGGCCGCTCTCGGCGTCCCACTGCCAGGCGTTACCGCCAAACTTGGAACGCCAGTTGTTCGGCGGCGTGTCCGGCGTACCGTCGCGCCAGATGTAAAACGAGCGGTAAGGGCTCTCTTTTTTACGCGATTCTTTGAACCATGCGTGATGCGTTGAGGTGTGATTCAACACCATGTCGAGCACGATGCGGATACCGCGCTGGTGCGCCTCGGCAACCAGTTGATCGAAGTCGTCGAGCGTACCGTAAGACGGATCGATCGCCGTATAGTTGGCGACGTCATAACCGTTGTCGACCTGCGGTGAGACGTAGAACGGGGTCAGCCAGATGGCGTCGATGCCGAGTTTTTGCAGGTAGTCGAGACGAGACGTCACACCGCGCAGATCTCCCGTGCCGCGGCCGGTGGTGTCCTGAAAGCTCTTCGGGTAAATCTGGTAGATAACGCCGTTTTGCCACCAGTGGGGAAGTGTATTCATGGGATTGTCCTTTAAGAAGGCGAAGGGGCGCAATTGCGCCCCGAACAGAGTTGAGATTTACGCGACCGGCAGCGTGCCCTGACGCAGCTTGCGTTTGTACACCGCCATGGTCAGAAGGATGGGCACCACGACGGCGATAATCATCGCAAGGCTGTAGATGCCCCAGAAGGCCGGTTTAATGGACAGAATGCCCGGCAGGCCGCCGACGCCGATACCGTTCGCCATCACGCCATACAGGCCGCACAGCAGGCCGGCGATGCCGGAGCCAATCATGGCGCAGAGCATCGGGAAGCGATACTTCAGGTTGATCCCGTACATCGCCGGTTCGGTGACGCCAAGGTAGGCGGAAATGGCCGCCGGGACGGAGATCTCACGTTCATTCGCCTTACGGCTGCAAATGATGATGCCGACAACCGCAGAAGCCTGTGCGATGTTAGACAGGGCAATCATCGGCCATACCGGGGTGCCGCCCATGCTCTGGATCATCTGCATATCAATCGCCAGCGTAGTCTGGTGCACGCCGGTAATCACCAGCGGCGCATACAGGAAGCCAAACAGCGCGGCGCCAATTGGCGCGAAGCTGCCGGTCATCAGGTGACGAACGGCAAAGGCCACGCCGTCGCCAATCCAGCGGCCGAACGGGCCGATGATGGCGTGAGCAAGGAATACGGCGAGAATGATGGAACACACCGGCACGATCACCAGGTACAGGTAGTCAGGCACGATGCGTTTCAGGCGCGTCTCAATAAAGCCGAGCGTCAGGCCTGCCAGCAGCGCCGGGATGACCTGAGCCTGGTAGCCGACTTTGGCAATGGTAAACAGGCCGAAGTTCCACACTTCCGGTACCTGCTGCCCCAGCATGTAGGCGTTCATCAGCTGCGGTGACACCAGGGTGACGCCCAGCACGATGCCGAGAATCGGCGTACCGCCCATTTTCTTCACCGCCGACCAGCAGATGCCTACCGGCAGGTAGAAGAAGATGGCTTCGCCAATCAGCCATAAGAAGTCATAAATGGTTTGCAGCGACGGATGCATCTGCGCCAGCGTCTGGCCGTTGCTCATCGGCAGGTCGCCGATGACGTTGCGGAAGCCTAAGATCAGACCCCCGCTGATCAGCGCCGGCAGCAGCGGGAAGAAGATTTCCGCAAAGTGGGAAATTAACTGCTCGTGCCATTTCATATTCTGGCGTGCTGCCAGCTTGGCCTGTTCTTTATCCGCCTCTTTTTGCCCGGTGGTCGCCAGTAAAGCTTGATAGTAGTCGCCTACTTCGGTGCCGATAACGACCTGGAACTGCCCTGCGTTGGTAAAGCAGCCCTTCACCATCGGCAATTCTTCAATGGCTTTCGGGGAGGCTTTGGCCGGGTCGTTCAGCACAAAGCGCAGCCGCGTGATGCAGTGGCTGACGGTCGCGATATTGTCGCGTCCGCCGACCAGTTCGATAAGTTTATCGATGTTCTTTTGGTCTATTTTTTTGCTCATGATAGGGCCTTCAAACAGAGATAAGATCTCCCCGATAGCCGTCAATGCAGACTTCCGTTACGCTGGCGATCGGACGGGCTCAGGATATGAATCGTGAGTAATACGCTGAATATAAGCGTAGCGGGTTTATCGTTTATGGAGAATGGGAACGTTCCCGAAACGTTGCAACGATCACACTAAAGCTGACATTACGCTTAGGCGAGAACGGCGGGGATCACTATCTGTTTCGGCTCGCTGCGCCCGCCGATCAGGGTAACCAGCTGCTCTGCGGCGCGGCGTCCAGCCTCGGCGTAGCCGGGATCGACGGTAATAATTTCCGGGTGCAGGAACTTGGTGAGCGGAGTATTACCAACGCTCGCCAGCTGCACGCTATTGATGCGCTGCTCTTGCAGGTACTTGCTGGCGCCCAGGGCCAGCGTATCGGTAGCGCAAATGAGTGCGGTGGTCTCTGGGGTGAGTACCTGGCGGGCGAAGTCGTAGCCCTGTTTCATCGCCAGGCCGGGCAGCGCGGCGACCGGCGTCAGCTGATGACGCTGGCAGAAGTCCTGATAGGCATCGTAACGGCGCTGGCCAGTGGTGACGTCGCTGGTCGGCACGCCGAGGAAGCTGATATGACGATGCCCCTGTTTATACAGTCGCTGCATCAACTGCGTGATGGCACCGTTATCGTCATAGCAGACGGAAGAGAAGCCGCTGGCGTCGCGGGCAATGAGTACCAGAGAGGGCTGCCAGTTGGCCAGCGTCTCTTCATTGACGCCGGTAAAACCAAACAGAATGACGCCATCGATATTGCGGCGCTTCAGCATCGCCAGATGCTCCGCTACTTTCTCTGGCGAGAACTGGCTTTCCATCATGATCGGGTCGTAGCCCTGCTCGTAGAATGCGGGCAGCATGGTTTGCACCGCCAGATTTTCAGAGAGCGAATCCAGACGCGTAACGATGATGGCGACCACTTTATCGCTTTGCCCGCGCATGGCGCGCGCGGAGCGGGAAGGGGAGAAACCGTGTTGCATCATTACCGCTTCAACGCGCTCGCGGGTGCGTTCGCTGACGCCGCTTTCGTTGTTCAGCACGCGGGACACGGTTGATTTGCCAACACCACTCAGGCGAGCGATATCTTTGATAGTCAGCCGATCTTGCATAGCGTTGCCCCGCGTGAATATTTTTACCGTCAGACCGGATGGTTGACGTGTTGTTGAATGACTTGCCGTTATTATATCGCTCAAATAGTCACAAAACTTATGATTTTCTGCGTATAATTCGCGGCGTTTTATTTCATCAACCTTACCGGAGGCTTTATGGATCCCGATCCCACACCTCTCTCGTGCTGGAGAGTAACCTACCGGTAAGTCAGTATTGCGCTGCCTTGCCGATGACGTGAGGCAGTGACATTCCACAATCGTGTCCCTGCAATAAAAATTGAGTGCCTGTGCGGTACAGATTGACTGTACCCGTGGGTCTGACTGCGTCTGCCAGCGGTAGTCGCAGGGGGATTTTGTATGCTGAAAAATTTAACCCGGCAGCTGTTTGCACAGCTTGGCCGCCATTTGCCGCGCCGTTTAGTCCAGCGCGATCCGATGCCCACTCAGCAAAGCGTCGCCAATACGCCGATTCCACCGTCGCTTAGCGAGCACTGCCTGAAAATGGCTCAGCTCAGCGAGCGCGAGCTGTGGCAGGCGTTTCATAGTCACCCGGAAGGGCTGAATGCCGCCGAAGTTGAGCAGGCGCGCGCTACCCACGGTGAAAACCAGCTGCCGGCACAGCAGCCGCAGCCGTGGTGGGTGCATCTGTGGCTGTGCTATCGCAACCCGTTCAACATCCTGCTGACCGTACTGGCCGCCGTTTCCTATGCGACTGAAGATCTGTTTGCTGCCGGCGTGATTGTGCTGATGGTGGGCATTTCCACGCTACTCAATTTCGTTCAGGAAGCGCGCTCAACCAAAGCCGCCGATACCCTGAAAGCGATGGTCAGCAACACTGCGACGGTACTGCGCGTTATCAATGAAAAGGGCGAGAGTAGCTGGGTTGAACTGCCTATCGACCAACTGGTGCCGGGCGACATCATTAAGCTGGCGGCTGGGGATATGATCCCCGCCGATCTGCGTGTGATTCAGGCGCGCGATCTGTTCGTCGCGCAGGCTTCGCTAACCGGTGAATCGCTGCCGGTAGAGAAGGTGGCGCGTACCCGAGAGCCGCAGCAAACTAACCCGCTGGAATGCGATACCCTGTGCTTTATGGGCACTAACGTGGTGAGCGGCACCGCGCAGGCGATGGTGATTGCCACCGGGGCCAACACCTGGTTTGGGCAACTGGCCGGTCGCGTGAGCGAGCAGGAGAGCGAGCCGAACGCCTTCCAGAAGGGCATCAGCCGCGTCAGTATGCTGCTGATCCGCTTTATGCTGGTGATGGCGCCAATTGTGTTGGTGATCAACGGTTATACCAAAGGCGACTGGTGGGAAGCGGCGCTGTTTGCCCTTTCCGTCGCCGTTGGCCTGACGCCGGAAATGCTGCCGATGATCGTCACCTCGACGCTGGCGCGCGGCGCGGTGAAGCTGTCGAAACAGAAAGTGATCGTCAAGCACCTCGACGCCATTCAGAACTTTGGCGCAATGGATATTCTGTGCACCGATAAAACCGGTACGCTGACTCAGGACAAAATCGTGCTGGAGAACCACACCGATATCTCCGGCAAGGTGAGCGAACGTGTGCTGCAAACGGCGTGGCTCAACAGCCACTATCAGACCGGGCTGAAAAACCTGCTGGATACCGCGGTGCTGGAAGGGGTCGATGAAGTGGCGGCCCGCGAGCTGTCTACCGCCTGGCAGAAAGTGGATGAGATCCCGTTTGATTTCGAACGCCGCCGCATGTCGGTGGTGGTGAGTGAAAAGCCGGACGTACATAAGCTGATTTGCAAAGGGGCGCTGCAGGAGATCCTGAACGTCTGTACTCAGGTGTATCACAACGGCGAAATTGTGCCGCTGGATGAGACCATGCTACGCCGCATCAAACGCGTGACCGATACCCTGAACCGTCAGGGGCTGCGCGTGGTCGCGGTGGCGAGCAAATATCTCCCGGCTCGCGAAGGCGACTATCAGCGCATTGATGAATCGGATCTGATCCTCGAGGGCTACATCGCGTTCCTCGATCCGCCGAAAGAGACCACCGCACCGGCGCTCAAGGCGCTCAAGGCCAGCGGCATCACCGTGAAAATTCTCACCGGTGACAGCGAACTGGTGGCGGCGAAAGTGTGCCACGAAGTGGGGCTGGATGCGGGTGATGTGATTGTCGGTAGCGAGATTGAACACCTGAGCGATGACGAGCTCGCGAAGCTTGCCCAGCGCACCACGCTGTTTGCTCGCCTGACCCCGATGCATAAAGAGCGCATTGTCACCCTGCTGAAACGCGAAGGGCACGTGGTGGGCTTTATGGGCGATGGCATCAACGATGCGCCTGCGCTGCGCGCGGCGGATATTGGTATTTCCGTGGACGGCGCGGTGGACATCGCCCGTGAAGCGGCCGATATCATCCTGCTGGAAAAGAGCCTGATGGTGCTGGAAGAGGGCGTGATCGAAGGCCGTCGTACCTTCTCGAATATGCTCAAGTACATCAAGATGACCGCCAGCTCTAACTTCGGTAACGTCTTCAGCGTGCTGGTGGCCAGCGCCTTCCTGCCGTTCCTGCCGATGCTGCCGTTACACTTACTGATTCAGAACCTGCTGTACGATGTATCCCAGGTGGCGCTGCCGTTTGATAACGTGGATGACGAACAGATTCGTAAACCCCAGCGCTGGAATCCGGCGGATCTCGGCCGCTTTATGGTGTTCTTCGGGCCGATCAGCTCCATCTTTGACATTCTGACCTTCTGCTTGATGTGGTGGGTGTTTAAGGCCAATACCCCGGAAATGCAGACGCTGTTCCAGTCCGGTTGGTTTATCGAAGGGCTGCTGTCGCAGACGCTGATTGTGCACATGATTCGTACCCGCCGCATTCCGTTCGTACAGAGCCGCGCCGCGTGGCCGCTGTTTGCGATGACGCTGCTGGTGATGGCCGTGGGCATCGCGCTGCCGTTCTCGCCGCTGGCAGGCTATCTGCAATTAGAAGCATTACCGCTGAGCTACTTCCCGTGGCTGGTGGCGATTCTGGTGGGCTACATGACCTTCACGCAGATGGTGAAAGGGTTCTTCACCCGCCGCTACGGCTGGCAGTAACCTCGATTGTAGGCCTGATAAGCGAAGCGCCATCAGGCAGAATGGCGCAGGTTGCCGGATGGCGGCTTCGCCTTATCCGGCCTACAGGGGGCTTGTTGAAAATACCGTACCAAACAAAAAAGGCAGCCATCGGCTGCCTTTTCTTTATGCTGCATTGAAATTAGCGACGAACGGCAATCGCTTCGATTTCAATCTTCACGTCTTTCGGCAGACGCGCCACTTCGACGCAAGAACGTGCCGGGAAGGTGGCGTTGTGCTCGGTGAAGAACGCTTCGTAGGTGGCGTTAACGGTCGCGAAATCGTTGAGATCTTTTACGAATACGGTGGTTTTCACGATGTCGCCTACTTTCAGGCCTGCGGCTTCAACGATAGCTTTCACGTTATCCAGCGACTGACGTGCCTGTGCGGACACGTCTTCCGGCACGCTACCGGTTTTTGGGTCAACCGGGATCTGACCGGAAGTGATGATCATGCTGCCCAGGTCAACGCCCTGAACGTAAGGGCCGATAGCGGCTGGTGCATTTTCCGTCGCAATAGTTTTGCTCATGATATCTCCAGATGAACTGCAGTAATTAGGTCGTAGCCATTATAGGGACGCGTAAAACCAATACCAACCGCAATTAGTTGGCCAGCACCACATAATGAGAAAACTCTTTTTCGCAGTATTTGCATTTGAGTGCAACGTCATCGGCGCGTTTTTTCACTGCAAAACTGGATGAAACCGGTTCGGCATGGCTGATGCAGTTGCTGTTCGGGCATACCAGCACGCTATCAATACGCGCCGGCAGGCTGGGACGTGATTTGCCGACCACTTCATAGTTGTCGATGCGGTTAACGGTCGCCTGCGGCGCGTACAGCGACAGCTGGTTCACCTGCTCGTCGGTCAGGAAGGTATTTTCGATTTTGATCAGGTCTTTACGGCCCATTTCGCCGGACGGCAGGTTCAGGCCGATGGTGATGCGCTGGTCGGTTTCGGTCAGTTTGAACAGCGTCAGCAGCTTAAAGCCGACCTGCGCCGGGATATGGTCGATTACGGTGCCACGTTTGATGGCTTCTACCTGCAATTTATTGTCGTGTGTCATCGTCATTTCCCCTTACAGAGCCAGTTCGCTATTCAGTACCAGTGCCAGTAACGCCTGGCGGGCGAAGATGCCGTTGCCGGCCTGCTGGAAGTACCAGGCGTGCGGCGTTTTATCGACATCCGTGGTGATTTCATCAATGCGCGGTAGCGGGTGCAGCACCTTCATGTTGTCGCGCGCACCGGTCAGGTCGGCGGCGCGCAGCACGAACTGCGCTTTCACGTTGGCGTACTCCGACGGATCGAGGCGCTCTTTCTGTACGCGGGTCATGTAGAGAATGTCCACTTCAGCCATCACTTCCTCAATCGCGCTGTGCAGGCTCCAGGTGATGCCTTTCTCGTCGAGCATATCGAGGATGTACTGCGGCATGGCCAGCGCATCCGGGGCAATGAAGTAGAAACGGTTGCCGTTAAATTTCGCCAGCGCCTGGGTGAGTGAGTGCACGGTGCGGCCGTACTTCAGGTCACCGACCATCGCGATGTTGAGGTTCTCAAGACGGCCCTGGGTTTCCTGAATGGTAAACAGATCCAGCAGCGTCTGGGTCGGGTGTTGGTTCGCGCCATCGCCAGCGTTGAGCACCGGAACACCGCCGGAAAACTCGGTTGCCAGACGTGCTGCGCCTTCCTGAGGGTGGCGCATGACGATGGCATCAACATAGGTGCTGATCACCGAAATGGTGTCGGCCAGCGTTTCGCCCTTTTTGCCGAGTGAGGTATTGGCGCTGTCGGAGAAGCCGACCACGCTGGCGCCCAGGCGGTGCATTGAGGTTTCGAAGGAGAGACGGGTACGCGTCGAGGCTTCGAAGAAGCAGCTGGCGATAACCTTATGCTTGAGTAACTCCGGCTGTGGGTTCGCTTTCAGTTTAGCGGCGGTCGCCAAAACCAGTTCAAGGTCTTCGCGGCTGAGATCGTTTATGGAAATGATGTGTTTTTGATACAGCGGATTAGCCATGGTTATCTCCTGACGACGGCGCAAAAAAAAAGCCCCTTAAATAAGGGGCTTTACGAATACGGATGCAACGGAAAGGAAAAACGGCAGGCCAGCGTCTGTTTTCAGACGCGGTAAGACGCGATGTCGTACACACTGAACCATAATTCCTCCCGGCAAAACGGGTGGCATTATACGCAGCTTTAGTAGGCGATCAAGCGGTGAATTCACACTTTAATCAACGAAAACGATTCTCATACCTTAACTATGCTGAAAATGTGCATATTGATTCATATTTCGACGGGGGGGCAAAGTGTGCGCTAAACCGGCAGGATGGTAATAACAGGATAAAAAGTGCTGGTATGGTATCGCAAATTTACGTATAACAACTGAAAATTGAAACATTGTTTTATTTGCGGAGTGAACGATGATTATTGGCAATATCCATAATGTGCAGCCCTGGCTGCCGGAAGAACTGCGTCAGGCAATTGCCCACATTAAGGCGAACGTCACCGCTGAAACCCCGGAAGGGAAATACGATATCGACGGCAGCCGCCTGTTCTATATGGTGTCTGAAAACATGACCGAGCCGTTTGCCGACCGCCGTGCAGAGTACCACGCCCGTTACCTGGATATTCAGGTCGTACTGAGCGGCCAGGAAGGCATGGCGTTCAGCACCCAGCCTGCGGGTAAACCGGATACCGACTGGTTAGCGGACAAAGACATTGCGTTCCTGCCGGAAGGCGTGCAGGAAAAAATGGTGGTCATGAGCGAAGGTGATTTCGTGGTGTTTTACCCGGGAGAAGTGCACAAACCGCTGTGTGCCGTGGGCGCGCCGGCGAAGGTGCGTAAGCTGGTGGTGAAACTGCTGGTGGCGTGAAGATAAGTCGGCCTGATAAGCGTAGCGCCATCAGGCACGATGCGGTGGTCAAGCCGGATGGCGACGTTCCGCCTTATCCGGCCTACCACCCGCAGAGAATGCCGACGCCGGGAAAACCCGGCGTCCTGTGGCTGCTGTTACTTGCTCAGCGTCGCGACCATCACCGCTTTAATGGTGTGCATCCGGTTTTCCGCCTGGTCAAACACGATGCTCGCCGGCGATTCAAAGACCTCGTCGGTCACTTCCATGCCGCCGTGCATGCCGTACTCCGCCGCCATTTTTTTGCCAAGCGTCGTCTGGTCGTCATGGAACGCAGGCAGGCAGTGCAGGAATTTCACCTGCGGGTTACCGGTCAATTTCATCATCGCGCTGTTGACCTGATAGCCGCGCAGCAGGGCGATACGCTCTGCCCATTTCTCTTTGGCTTCCCCCATCGATACCCACACATCGGTATAGATAAAGTCAGCGCCTTTCACGCCTGCGGCAATATCTTCCGTCAGCGTGACGTTGCCGCCGTTTTTCTGCGCCAGCGCTTTGCATTCGGCGACCAGGCTCTCTTCCGGCCAGCAGGCCTGCGGCGCAACGAGACGCAAATCCAGGCCGGTCAGCGCCGCCGCTTCGAGCATCGAGTTACCCATGTTATTGCGCGCGTCGCCTGCATAAACCAGCGTCATTTCATTGAACGCTTTGCCCGGCAAATGTTCCTGCATGGTCAGCAGGTCCGCCAGCAGCTGGGTCGGGTGAAACTCATCGGTCAGGCCGTTCCATACCGGTACGCCGGAGTACTCTGCCAGCGTTTCGACAATCTCCTGGCCGTAGCCGCGGTATTGAATACCGTCATACATGCGGCCCAGCACGCGGGCGGTGTCTTTAATGGATTCTTTGTGGCCAATCTGGCTGCCGCTGGAGCCGAGGTAGGTAGCGCGGGCGCCCTGATCGTAAGCGGCAACTTCGAAAGAGCATCGTGTACGGGTTGAGTCTTTTTCGAAGATGAGCGCGATGTTTTTACCGGTCAGGTTCGGCGACTCCGTGCCGCTTTTTTTATCCGCTTTGAGTTTTGCCGCGAGCTGCAGCAGGGTGGTGATTTCTGCAGGGGTAAAATCGAGTAATTTTAAGAAGTTCTTTTTATACAGAGTAGACATCATTCCCTCACCTGGCTTAAGCCACTTATTGAATTAAAATTCACTTTATATGTATGAATATTCATTTGCAACCCCCATAACAAATCTTTCTCGGAAAGGTGGAGGCAACGGCAACGGTATGTGACAATAAGAGTATCAGCCACATTACGAGGAACGAGCCATGGCAAACCCGGAACACCTGGAAGAGCAGCGTGAAGAGACGCGTCTGATTATTGAAGAACTGCTGGAAGACGGCAGCGATCCTGACGCGCTGTACACCATCGAACACCACCTGTCCGCCGACGATTTTGAAACGCTGGAAAAGGCGGCGGTTGAAGCGTTCAAGCTGGGCTATGAAGTGACTGAACCGGAAGAGCTGGAAGTGGAAGAAGGCGACACCGTGATCTGCTGCGACATTCTCAGCGAATGTGCGCTGAACGCCGAGCTTATCGACGCGCAGGTTGAACAGCTGATGACCCTGGCCGAGAAGTTTGAGGTTGAGTATGACGGTTGGGGTACCTACTACGAAGATCCTAACGGCGAAGAAGGCGACGACGACGACGAAGATGAGGTCGACGAAGACGACGATGGTGTGCGTCACTAAGCATCATTCACCTGCGGCAGCGCCTGCTGCCGCAGGGTCAAGGATAACCGATGGATTACCCGCAAATTCTCTCTCCCGTTCTCAACTTTCTGCACTGCAAAACGCCGCAGGCGTGGCTCGATAAAGCCCGCGACCCGGCCAATCTTCCCCTGCTGCTGACCGACCACTTAGTTTGCGAGCTGAAAGCGGCGCAAACCGCGATGCTGCTGGTGCGTAAATATGTCGCCGACAAGGCGGGAGCTCAGGCGCTCCTTGACTGGCTGAAGCCGTATGAAGCCTTTGCGTTTCGCGAGGGTGAGGAGCCGGATTTTGCCGCGCTGAATCGGCAGATTAACAAAAGCGTGATGCCGCAAACCGACGATCCGTGGGGCCGCAGGCTTATCGATAGCATGGTGCTGCTGATCAAAGAGGAGTTGCACCACTTCTGGCAGGTGCGCGAGGCGATGCAGCATCGCAACATTCCCTACGTCAAAATCACCGCCAGCCGCTACGCGAAAGGCATGCTCAAAGAGGTTCGTACCCACGAGCCGTTGACGCTTATCGATAAGCTGATTTGTGGAGCCTATATCGAAGCCCGCTCCTGCGAGCGTTTCGCCGCGCTGGCACCGTACCTTGAAGCCGATTTACAGGCGTTTTATCTGTCGCTTCTGCGCTCTGAAGCGCGGCACTATCAGGACTATTTAGCGCTGGCGCAGCAAATTTCAGATAGTGATATTAGCGAACGGGTGCGCTTCTTTGGTGAAGTCGAAGCGGCGCTGATTTCCTCGCCGGATGACGAGTTTCGCTTCCACAGCGGTGTGCCGGTCTAGCCCTTTTTTGTCCCCCTTGATGCCGCTGAGGACGAAAAAGGGTGGCTGGAAAAAAACCTTCATTACCTTAATAATCAAAACGTAATAAAGGGGAGGAAATCCCCATAACGCTTGATTTAAATAAGGATGGTTTATGAACTGGGCACATGTATTGCTAGCGGGCTACATCGGTGCGGTCATCGCTATTGTCGTTGGCGTTTTCCGCAAAAAAGGCTGGGTAGGCAAGGTTTCCGGTGCGGTGATTTTTGTCGTCGCAATTATCGGCTGGAATCTGTTTGATGTGCACTACCTGATCCCGCGCGAAAGCCCGGACTATGGCCTGACGGAAACGCAGAAATTCGAAAAAGCGATGCTGTCGATGCCGGTCTATCAGGTGCTGAAGGAGCAAGAGCCCGCGCTGTGGACGAAGATCCTTAGCCAGTCGGCGCAAATGAAAGAAGCAGGGAAAAGCGAACAGCAAATTATCGATACCATCCAGCCGCAGATCCTTCAAATACAGATGGCGCGTTTACAGCAGGCGCCCGATGCCAACGTGATTGAATATATGAAGATTAACCTCGAACAGATTGCCGCGGTGGCGAAAGTGGGCGATGACGAATGTTTTCGTTTCCTCTTCCCTGCGGTGAAGGGGGGAATCAACCCGGTGCGGATCATTCCGCAAACGATCATGAGTCGACGCATGGAGAGCGATATGAGCATGATGCGCGCTGCCTATGGCCCGGAAAAACACACGGTCACCGCCGAGGAGAAGCAGCTCGCCCTCCAGGATCTGCAAACTATCACCCCGGAGCTGGTACAGCGCTATGGGCCGGATATTCAGATAATGGCCGACCCGAGTAAAGGCGTGGGGAATGAGAAAGCGGGTTGCGCAATGGTGCAGGATCTCTGGACGCAGGTGCTGAAGCTGCCAACGGCACGCGCGGCCGGCGTGATTCGTCTGGCGCTCTCCGCCGAGATGCAGTAAGCCCGATGGCCCCCTGCGACATCAGAGGGGCTTTAACATTCTCACTTCGCAGTCGACATGCCCGGTGCAGCCGAGCGGCTCGTCGATGTGCGCAAATCCCAGACGTTCGTACAGGCGTATCGCTTCGGTCAGAAACGCCGTGGTTTCCAGGTAGCATTGCTTAAAGCCCTGCTCGCGGGCGTGATCGAGCGCCATCAGCGCCAGCTTTTTCGCCAGCCCCTGACCGCGCACGCTCGGCAGGAAGTACATTTTTTGCAGTTCGCAAATTTCCGGTTCACTACAGCCTAACGGCGCCACGCCGCCGCCGCCCATCACCTGCCCATTTTGCTCGACGACCCAGTAGGCGGAGCCCGGCTGGCTGTAAACCTGAAACAGCTCGTCCAGATTCGGATCGGCCACCGTGTAGCCTTTATCGGCGGTCAGGCCGTATTCGGCGGAGACCTGGCGGATTACGCGGGCAATGGCGGCGTTGTCGTCGGCGGTTATGCGGCGCAGCGTTGCCGAGACAGGTGTCATAACACTCATAGCGAACTCATAGCAAAAAGGTGAAACATATGCAGTTAATAACACTGCGGGGCGGGGGAGTGCAAGCGAGGATAATTCAAGAAAAAGCCTCTGAGCGGGTGCATCAGAGGCTTTATTGGATTTATGAGCCGTCAGTTTTGTCGGATGCGCTACGCTTATCCGACCTACGTTGACGTTGCCCGTAGGCCGGATAAGCGCAAGCGCCATCCGGCAAACGTACGGGCACGATTTTTACAGCGCAGCGATAACGGCCTGCTGTTCAATCAGCTTCGCTTTGGCTTCGGCGTAACCGTCCAGCTTCTCACGCTCTTTGGCGATCACCGCTTCCGGTGCGCGGGCAACGAAACCTTCGTTGGACAGTTTGCCTTCGATACGGGCAATCTCACCTTCGATTTTAGCCACTTCTTTCGCCAGACGCGCCAGCTCATCTTCTTTGTTGATGAGGCCAGCCATCGGGATCAGCAGCTCGGCGCCGTCGATGATTTTGGTCACGGAGACCGGACCTTTGTCATCGGCAGGTAGCACGGTGATGCTTTCCAGACGCGCCAGGTTCAGCAGGAAGCTCTTGTTGTCGTTCACGCGACGCATTGCGTCAGCGCTGCAACCACGCAGCAGCAGCTCCAGCGGTTTGCCCGGGGCAATGTTCATTTCCGCGCGGATGTTACGTACGGCAACAATCGCCTGCTTCAGCCATTCGGTATCGGCCAGCGCCGCTTCGTCTACCTGAGCCGCGTTATATTCCGGGAACGGCTGCAGCATGATGGTATCTGCGGTGTTGCCACAAATCACTTTCACGCGCTGCCAGATGGTTTCGGTAATGAATGGAATGATCGGGTGCGCCAGGCGCAGCAGGCCTTCCAGCACGGTCACCAGCGTATTGCGGGTGCCGCGCAGTTCAGACTCGGAACCACCGGTCATTACCGGCTTGGTCAGCTCCAGATACCAGTCGCAGAACTGGTTCCAGGTGAATTCGTACAGGATGCCCGCAGCGATATCGAAGCGGAAGTTGTCCAGCGCTTCGCGGTACGCTTTGATGGTCTGGTTGAATTCAGTGAGGATCCAGCGGTCGGCCAGAGACAGGGTCATTTCGCCGCCGTTGAAGCCGCAGTCCTGATCTTCGGTGTTCATCAGCACGAAGCGGCTGGCGTTCCACAGCTTGTTACAGAAGTTACGGTAACCTTCCAGACGCTTCATATCCCAGTTGATGTCGCGGCCAGTAGAGGCCAGCGCCGCCAGGGTGAAACGCAGGGCGTCGGTGCCGTGCGGCTCGATGCCGTTCGGGAACTGCTTCTCGGTACGTTTGGCGATCTTCTCGGCCAGCTGCGGCTGCATCATGTTGCCGGTGCGTTTTTCCAGCAGCTCCGGCAGTGAGATACCGTCGACCATATCCAGCGGGTCGATAACGTTGCCCTTGGATTTGGACATCTTCTGGCCTTCGTCGTCGCGAATCAGACCGGTCATGTAGACGGTATGGAACGGAACCTGCGGCTTGCCGTTTTCATCTTTGATGAAGTGCATGGTCATCATGATCATGCGGGCAATCCAGAAGAAGATAATGTCGAAGCCGGAGACCATCACGCTGGTTGGGTGGAACTGACGCAGCGCGTCGGTATTTTCCGGCCAGCCCAGGGTAGAGAAGGTCCACAGCGCGGAGGAGAACCAGGTATCCAGAACGTCTTCGTCCTGACGCAGCGCAACGTCGGCGCCGAGGTTGTTTTCCTGACGCACTTCGTCTTCGGTACGGCCAACATAGACGTTGCCCGCTTCGTCGTACCATGCCGGGATACGGTGACCCCACCACAGCTGACGGGAGATACACCAGTCCTGAATATCGCGCATCCAGGAGAAGTACATGTTTTCGTACTGCTTCGGTACGAACTGAATGTCGCCGTTCTCAACCGCTTCAACCGCCGGTTTCGCCAGTACGTCAGCACGGACGTACCACTGGTCGGTCAGCATTGGCTCGATAACCACGCCGCCACGGTCGCCGTAAGGCACGGTCAGATCGTGAGGTTTGATCTCTTCCAGCAGGCCCATCGCATCGATGGCAGCGACGATCGCTTTACGCGCGGCAAAGCGTTCCAGCTTCTGGAATTCAGTCGGGATAGCGTTGGAGTAAACGTCAGACTCTTCGCCTTTGGTGTCATACACTTCCGCGGTTTCGCGGATGTCGCCATCAAAGGTCAGGATGTTGATCATTGGCAGGGCGTGACGACGACCGACTTCATAGTCGTTAAAGTCGTGCGCCGGGGTGATCTTCACGCAGCCGGTGCCTTTTTCCATATCGGCATGTTCGTCGCCGACGATCGGAATACGGCGGTCAACCAGCGGCAGAATAACGAATTTGCCGATCAGATCTTTATAGCGCGGATCTTCCGGGTTCACGGCCACGCCGGTGTCGCCCAGAATGGTTTCCGGACGGGTGGTCGCCACGACCAGGTAATCTTTACCGTCTGCGGTTTTCGCGCCGTCGGCCAGCGGATAGCGGATGTGCCACATTGAGCCTTTAGACTCGCGGTTTTCCACTTCCAGGTCAGAGATGGCGGTGCGCAGTTTCGGGTCCCAGTTTACCAGGCGCTTGCCACGGTAAATCAGATCTTCTTTGTACAGGCGAACGAAGACTTCTTTCACGGCATTGGAAAGACCTTCGTCCATGGTGAAGCGCTCGCGCTCCCAGTCAACGGAGTTGCCGAGACGGCGCATCTGACGGGTAATGGTGCCGCCGGATTCCGCTTTCCACTGCCAGATTTTGTCGATAAATGCTTCGCGACCATAGTCGTGACGGGTTTTACCTTCTTCAGCGGCAATCTTACGCTCAACCACCATCTGGGTAGCAATACCCGCGTGGTCGGTACCGGCCTGCCACAGGGTGTTTTTACCCTGCATGCGCTGGTAGCGAATCATGGTGTCCATGATGGTTTGCTGGAAAGCATGACCCATATGCAAACTGCCGGTGACGTTCGGCGGCGGGATCATGATGCAGAAGGACTCTTTGCTTTCGTCGCCGTTAGGCTTGAAATAGCCCTGCTTTTCCCAGTGCTCGTAAAGCGGCTGTTCGATATCTTGTGGGTTATATGTCTTTTCCATTATTTCCAGGTTGCCGTATTCAGGTTAAAACCAGCCACGCGGTAGGCTTTGTAGCGATCGCGGGCGAGTTGTTTCAGAGTTTCTTCGTAAGGGACGAAGTCTACCACTTCTGTGAAAGCGGTGGCAAAATCTGCAAAGTTTACCCGCAGACTGATCAGTATATCCCGTGGGCTGCTGTTGCGCTTGGCAGGCCACGCAATCTCGACCGGCGCACCGCCGCGCGGACCTTCGCCAGCCAGGTTATGCGGTACAAAGCTCTCGGGCGGCCTGCTCCACAGCGCTTCATCCAGGCGAATGGCCTGCTGCTCGTCTTCGCAGGCGATCAGCACGCGCTTGCCGGCGCGCCAACGTTCTGCGGCAATTTCACACACCAGTTGCTCGACGGCGCTGAGGTCGTCGACGGTGGTGTCGTTGTCCAGAAGATAGAACGTTGCATTCTTCATATATGGGGCTTCTTGTGATGGATTTAAATGCAGCGCCCGGCGGACCGGGCCTGCGATTTATTGCCGTATGTAGGCCGGATAAGGCGTAAACGCCGCCATCCGGCGATTGTGCGCCAGTGCCTGATGGCGCTGCGCTTATCAGGCCTACATGTTGCAGGCTTGAAGCGTATTACTCTTCGCCGTTAAAGCCAGCGCGATTGAGCAGGAACTGCGACAGCAGCGCCACCGGACGACCGGTAGCGCCTTTGGCTTTCCCGGAGCGCCATGCGGTACCGGCGATGTCCAGGTGCGCCCAGTTGTACTTACGGGTAAAGCGCGCCAGGAAGCAGCCCGCGGTGATCGCACCGCCAGGACGGCCGCCGATGTTGGCCATATCCGCGAAGTTAGACTCCAGCTGCTCCTGATACTCATCGCCCAGCGGCAGACGCCACGCGCGGTCGCCAGACTGCTCGGACGCGCCGATCAGCTCATGCGCCAGCGGGTTGTGGTTCGACATCAGGCCGGTGATGTGATGGCCCAGCGCAATCACGCAGGCACCGGTCAGGGTCGCGACGTCAATCACCGCCTCCGGCTCAAAGCGTTCGACGTAGGTTAACACGTCGCACAGTACCAGACGGCCTTCGGCGTCGGTATTGAGTACTTCAACGGTCTGGCCGGACATGGTGGTCAGCACATCGCCCGGGCGATACGCGCGCCCGCCCGGCATGTTCTCACAGCCTGCCAGTACGCCGATGACGTTAATCGGTAGCTGAAGTTCAGCAACCATGCGCATCACGCCGTACACCGCCGCCGCGCCGCACATGTCGTATTTCATTTCGTCCATGCCTTCGGACGGCTTAATAGAGATGCCGCCGGAGTCGAAGGTCAGACCCTTGCCGACCAGCACAATCGGACGAACGTCTTCGGACTCGACGCCTTTATACTCGATGACCGACATCAGCGATTCGTTTTGTGAACCGTTGCCGACCGCGAGGTAGGAGTGCATGCCCAGCTCTTTCATCTGCTGTTCGCCGATCACGCGGGTGATGACGTTTTTACTGTAGCTATCTGCCAGCTGGCGCGCCTGAGAGGCCAGGTAGGCCGCGTTACAGATGTTTGGCGGCATGTTGCCAAGATCTTTGGCGGCTTTAATACCGGCAGCAATCGCCAGTCCGTGCTGAATGGCGCGCTCGCCGCTGGTCAGTTCACGGCGGGTTGGTACGTTGAAGACCATTTTACGCAGCGGACGACGCGGCTCGCTTTTGTTGGTTTTAAGCTGGTCAAAGCTGTATAGCGTCTCTTTGGCTGTTTCAACCGCCTGGCGTACTTTCCAGTAGTTATTGCGACCCTTAACGTGCAGTTCGGTCAGGAAGCAGACGGCCTCCATGGAACCTGTGTCATTCAGCGTGTTGATCGTTTTCTGAATGACCTGCTTGTACTGGCGTTCGTCAAGCTCGCGCTCTTTGCCGCAGCCGATCAGCAGGATGCGCTCTGACAGTACGTTAGGTACGTGGTGCAGCAATAAGGTCTGCCCCGGTTTGCCTTCCAGTTCGCCGCGACGCAGCAGCGCGCTGATGTAGCCGTCGCTGATTTTATCGAGCTGTTCGGCGATGGGAGAGAGCCGACGTGGTTCGAATACGCCCACGACGATACAGGCACTCCGCTGTTTCTCCGGGCTACCACTTTTTACACTGAACTCCATGCACTACGCTCCTGAATCTTAAAGACAACGGCGGTGGCTACGGATAGAATTGCAAGCTTACGTAACTCATTTCCGCTGTTGCGGTGACTTCGTGTTAATCTTAACGTTATTACGGTGTTGGCACGTCAGAACAGGTCCTGAAACGTGAAACCGCTGAGTCATTTAATCTTAGCGATGTTTTCGACGACTCAAGAGAATAAATGACGTTTAAGCCATGAAACAAGCTATTTTCCTGCAATAAGACGGGTTTTTACGGGCGTATTTATAGTGATAATCATACGATATCTGGTGCGGGAGACGCTAAAAAGCCAGCTTGCCATCCTCTTCATCCTGCTTTTGATCTTCTTTTGTCAAAAACTGGTGAGGATCCTTGGCGCTGCGGTTGATGGCGATATCCCGACAAACCTGGTCCTCTCTTTGCTGGGGCTCGGCGTACCCGAAATGGCACAGCTTATCTTACCGCTGAGCCTGTTCCTCGGTCTATTGATGACGCTGGGAAAACTGTATACCGAAAGTGAAATTACGGTGATGCACGCCTGCGGCCTGAGTAAAGCCGTGCTGGTGAAAGCAGCGATGGTGCTGGCGCTGTTTACCGGCATCGTTGCGGCGGTCAACGTGATGTGGCTGGGGCCGTGGTCCTCTCGCCATCAGGATGAAGTGCTGGCGGAGGCCAAGGCCAACCCCGGCATGGCGGCGCTGGCGCAGGGCCAGTTCCAGCAGTCCACCGACGGCAACGCGGTGTTATTTATTGAAGGCGTGAATGGTGCTAAGTTCCACGACGTCTTCCTGGCGCAGCTGCGGCCAAAAGGTAGCGCGCGCCCTTCGGTCGTTGTCGCCGACTCCGGCCAGCTTTCTCAGCATAAGGACGGCTCTCAGGTCGTCACCCTTAACCAGGGGACGCGCTTCGAAGGGACCGCGATGCTGCGCGACTTCCGCATTACTGATTTTAAAAACTATCAGGCGATTGTTGGCCATCAGGCGGTAGCGGCTGACCCGACCGATACCGAACAGATGAACATGCGTACGCTATGGAACACCGATACCGATCGCGCCCGTGCGGAGCTACACTGGCGCATTACGCTGGTACTGACGGTGTTTATTATGGCGCTGATGGTGGTACCGCTGAGCGTGGTGAACCCGCGCCAGGGGCGCGTACTGTCAATGCTGCCGGCAATGCTGCTGTATCTGGTGTTCTTCCTGCTGCAGACTTCGCTGAAGTCGAATGCCGGTAAAGGCAAGCTCGATCCCGCCGTGTGGATGTGGACGGTGAACCTGCTGTACATCGCGGTTGCCGTCGCGCTCAACCTGTGGGACACCGTACCGATGCGCCGTCTCCGCGCCCGCCTGACCAATAAAGGAGCGGTATAATGCAGCCATTTGGTGTACTTGACCGCTATATCGGTAAAACCATCTTCACCACCATCATGATGACGCTGTTCATGCTGGTGTCACTGTCCGGCATCATTAAGTTTGTCGACCAGCTGAAGAAAGCCGGGCAGGGGAGCTATGATGCGCTGGGCGCGGGTATCTATACCCTCCTCAGCGTGCCGAAAGACGTGCAGATCTTCTTCCCGATGGCGGCGCTGCTTGGCGCGCTGTTGGGCCTGGGCATGCTGGCCCAGCGCAGTGAACTGGTGGTGATGCAGGCGTCGGGCTTTACCCGTATGCAGGTGGCGCTGTCGGTAATGAAAACCGCGATTCCGCTGGTGCTGCTGACCATGGCAATGGGTGAGTGGGTGGCGCCGCAGGGCGAGCAGATGGCGCGTAACTATCGTGCTCAGCAGATGTACGGTGGCTCACTGCTTTCCACCCAGCAGGGCATGTGGGCCAAAGATGGCCACAACTTCGTCTATATTGAGCGGGTAAAGGGTAACGATGAGCTGGGCGGCGTGAGCATCTACAGCTTTAACAACGAGCGTCGTTTACAGTCCGTGCGCTATGCGGCCAGCGCGAAGTTTGATAACGAACAGAAGGTGTGGCGGCTGTCGCAGGTGGATGAATCGAACCTGACCGACCCGAAACAGATCACCGGCTCACAGACGGTGAGCGGTACCTGGAAAACCACCCTGACGCCGGACAAACTCGGCGTGGTCGCGCTGGACCCGGATGCGCTGTCGATTAGCGGCCTGCACAACTACGTGAAGTATCTGCATGCCAGCGGCCAGGATGCCGGTCGTTACCAGTTGAATATGTGGAGCAAGGTCTTCCAGCCGCTGTCGGTGGCGGTGATGATGCTGATGGCGCTGTCGTTTATCTTCGGCCCGCTGCGCAGCGTACCGATGGGCGTGCGGGTGGTGACCGGCATCAGCTTTGGCTTCGTATTCTATGTGCTTGACCAGATCTTCGGCCCGCTGACGCTGGTGTACGGCATCCCGCCGATTATCGGCGCGCTGCTGCCAAGCGCCAGCTTCTTCCTGATAAGCCTCTGGCTGATGATGCGAAAAGCGTAACGCCACTGATAACCCGGCCAAGCGAAAGCGACGCCGGGTTTTTTGTGCCTGTTATTTGATGGTATTGGGTGCTGTAGCCCGAGCTGGCCGCCGGATGGTACAGAAGGGCGTAGGCCGGATAAGGCGTTTACGCCGCCATCCGGCAAACCGGCGATGAAGAACTAACGCCGCCGCCCGCCCAGCAGGCTACCCAACATCCCACGCACAATCTGGTTCGTCACCTGGCGCACGGCGCTTTTCGCTGCCGTTTGCACCAGCCCATCGTGCTTGCCGCCGCGCGGCCCGGTGGTGCCAAAGAAGATATCCTTCAGGCCGCCCAGCAGGCCGTCATCGGCACTTTGCTGCTGGCCCTTCGCAGGCGGCGCGTCCGCCTGTCCCGCGCTGTTCTGTACACCTTTTTGCAGCATTTCGAACGCGGATTCGCGGTCGACTTCATCCTCATACTTGCCGTACAGCGGCGAGTTGTTGATTAGCCCGTTACGCTCATCGTCGGTCACTGGCCCCATGCGCGAACACGGCGCAATCACCATGGCTCGCTCAACCACCGACGGGCTGCCTTTTTCAGCGAGGAAGGAGATCAGCGCTTCACCGGTACCCAGCTCCTGTATCGCCTGTTCGGTGCTGAACGCCGGGTTGGCGCGCATCGTCTGGGCGGCGGTTTTCACCGCTTTCTGATCCTTCGGCGTGAAGGCGCGCAGGGCGTGCTGCACGCGGTTACCTAACTGGCCGAGCACCACATCGGGGATATCCGACGGGTTCTGCGAGACAAAATAGACGCCGACGCCCTTGGAGCGGATCAGGCGGATAACCTGCTCGATTTTATCCAGCAGCACCTGCGGCGCATCGTTAAACAGCAGGTGCGCTTCGTCGAAGAAGAACACCAGCTTGGGTTTTTCGAGATCACCGGCTTCCGGCAGTTGCTCATACAGTTCAGAGAGCATCCACAGCAGGCTGGCGGCGTAGAGCTTCGGCATTTGGTAGAGCTTTTCAGCGCTGAGGATATTGATGATGCCTTTACCGTTACTGTCGACGCGCATCCAGTCTTTAATATCGAGCATCGGCTCGCCGAAGAAGTGCTCGGCCCCCTGTTGCTCAAGCGTCAGTAGCCCGCGCTGGATCGCTCCGACGGAAGCAGTGCTCATGTTGCCGTACTGGTTCTGGAAGGATTTCGCGTTATCGCCGATGTACTGGGTGATGGCGCGCAGGTCTTTGAAGTCCAGCAGCAACAGGCCCTGGTCGTCGGCGATGCGGAAGATGATATTCAGCACCCCGGACTGCACCTCGTTAAGGTTCAGCAGACGCGCGAGCAGCAGCGGACCAAGGTCTGAGACGGTCGCGCGCACCGGATGGCCTTTTTCACCGAAGATATCCCACACCACCACCGGATTGGCGTGCGGTTCCCAGTCGGTGACACCGATGTTGTTCAGGCGTGTCATCAGCTTCTCCGACGCCAGGCCTTCTTTGGCGATGCCGGTCAGATCGCCCTTTACGTCGGCCATAAATACCGGTACGCCAATCTCTGAGAATGACTCCGCCAGTTTTTGCAGGGTGACGGTTTTCCCCGTGCCGGTAGCGCCGGTAATCAGTCCGTGACGGTTGGCCATATTGGGCAGCAAAACAAGCTGCGTGTCCTGGGTGCGTGCAATCAGCAGCGGTGCGCTCATGATAAATCCTCCATTTATTCTGCGTCGAGTATAGGCAAAACAAAGGCATTGCGGCGCGGTAAATTGTCTGTTTTGCGGTAAGGGGGAGTGGTGCAGAGAACCGGCGGCAGAACGCCGCCGGTGGCATATCAGAAGTCGGCTTTCAGCACCACGCGGTAACGGGCTTTACCGTCGCGCACGTGCTGGATGGCGTCGTTAATTTTCGACATCGGGAACAGTTCGGTAATAGGCGCCACCTTGCTGCGGCCGGCAAACTTCATCAGCTTGCGCAGCTCGAACGGGTTACCCGTTGCCGAACCGGAGACGCTGCGGTCGCCGCCAATCAGGGTAAACGCCGGCACCGGCAGCGGCGTGAGCACTGCGCCCACGGTGTGGAAGTTGCCGCCCGAGGCCAGCGCTTCGAAGTACGGCTGCCAGTTCAGGTCGACGTTGACGGTGTTGATGATCAGATCAAACTGACCCGCCAGCTCTTTAAGCGCTTCCGGTGAACGGCTGTTAACCACGTGGTCTGCGCCCATCGCCCGCACTTCCTGTTCTTTTGATGGATTCGAGCTAAAGGCAGTCACCTCGGCACCCATCGCGCGCAGCAGCTTAATGGCGATATGCCCCAGACCACCGATCCCAATCACCCCCACGCGGCTGGTGGCGGTGACATGATGCATCAGCAGCGGTTTAAATACCGTAATCCCGCCGCACAGCATCGGGCCTGCGGTTTCGATATCAATGTTGTCCGGCAGTGGAATCACCCACTGCCAGTCAGCGCGCAGCTTATCGGCAAAGCCGCCGTGGTTGATGATGGTCGGCACCGAGCCTTCGGTACAGTTAATCTGGTTGCCATCGATACAGGCATCGCAGTGGCCGCAGCTGCGCGCCGTCCAGCCAATGCCCACGCGTTGGCCAATTTTCAGCCCTTTATTCTGCGCGGCGCTGCCCAGCGCTACCACGTGACCAATCACCTCGTGACCGGCAACCAGCGGATATTGAGAGAACCCCCATTCGTTGTCGATCATCGACAGGTCCGAGTGGCAGATCCCGCAGTAATCCACTTTCACCTCAACGTCTTCCGGCAGCAGCTCCCCGGCATCGTATTCCCAGACTTCCAGTTCCCCGCCGGCGTTTTTCGCGGCGTAGCTTTTTATTATGGACATCGTGCTTCTCTCAGTTTGGTGTTGAACTGAGAGTGTAGAGCATGGGGAGGGGAAGTGCTTGGCGGAAGGGGGGATTAAGGCAATAGTGAACGTGACTTCGTTGTGTTGTTTTTTTCGACACTTAGCGACATTAGCGTACGCTGGCGCTTGCATGGTGGCGCGTGGCAGGTATAATCCTCAACGTTTTCCGCATACCTTTCCGTGCCGGAGTGGCGAAATCGGTAGACGCAGTTGATTCAAAATCAACCGTAGAAATACGTGCCGGTTCGAGTCCGGCCTTCGGCACCATTAGTACTTCCAAGACCATCCGAGAAAGTCCAATTATCCCTTAAAAATCAATGCTTACAGTGATTTTTACGTCCTGTGTCGTCCGAGGTTGTCCGTTGAAATCCGGATGTCATTGGGGGCATAATTGGGGGCATCTTAACTTCGATTAGAAATGTGCCCCCAAATGAAGCTCAACGCCAGACAGGTCGAGACCGCAAAGCCAAAAGACAAAACCTACAAAATGGCCGATGGCGGCGGTTTGTATCTCGAGGTTTCGGCCAAGGGTTCTAAATACTGGCGCATGAAATACAGACGCCCCTCTGACAAAAAAGAGGATCGCCTCGCTTTTGGTGTTTGGCCTACAGTGACGCTTGCTCAGGCAAGAGCAAAGCGCGATGAAGCTAAAAAGCTCTTAGTACAGGGCATAGACCCAAAAGCCGAACAGAAAGAAGCTCAGGCCGAGAATTCGGGAGCATATACTTTCGAAACCATTGCTCGTGAATGGCATGCCAGTAACAAGCGATGGAGTGAAGATCATCGATCGCGCGTTCTTCGCTATCTTGAGCTTTATATCTTCCCGTATATCGGCTCATCCGACATTCGCCTGCTCAAAACCAGTCACCTGTTAGCCCCGATTAAAAAAGTTGATGCCAGTGGTAAGCATGATGTTGCTCAGCGCCTGCAACAGCGCGTCACGGCCATAATGCGTTACGCCGTGCAAAACGATTACATCGACTCAAATCCAGCCAGCGATATGGCCGGTGCGCTATCTACAACCAAAGCGCGACATTACCCCGCTTTACCCTCCAGCCGGTTCCCTGAGTTTCTTGCTCGTCTTACTGCATATCGTGGCCGTGTAATGACACGGATTGCGGTCGAGCTTTCCTTGCTCACTTTCGTGCGTTCCAGTGAGTTACGTTTCGCGCGTTGGGATGAATTTGACTTCGATAAATCTCTCTGGCGCGTACCGGCAAAACGAGAAGAAATCAAAGGTGTGCGTTACTCGTACCGTGGCATGAAAATGAAAGAGGAGCATATTGTCCCTCTCAGCCGGCAGGCGATGGTTTTATTAGAGCAGCTCAAGCAAATTAGTGGTCATAAAGAGCTGCTGTTCCCGGGGGATCACGATGCAACGAAGGTTATGAGTGAAAACACAGTAAATAGCGCATTGCGTGCGATGGGGTATGACACGAAAACCGAGGTTTGCGGGCATGGATTTAGGACGATGGCGCGTGGCGCGCTCGGTGAGTCAGGGCTATGGAGTGACGATGCGATAGAACGACAGTTGAGCCATTCAGAGCGTAATAATGTACGTGCAGCCTATATCCATACATCTGAGCATTTGGATGAACGTCGTTTGATGGTGCAGTGGTGGGCCGATTATCTTGAAAAAAATATTATTAATTATATTACACCATATGATTTCGCAAAAAAGCAGGTGTAAATTTGTAATTAACAGTACGCAATTTTGTTAAGTATTATATTTAAGATGGTGATTTTTCATTTTAATAATAGAAGCCTGCGAAACGCAGGCTTCTTAAATTTTAGATCTTGGCTAGCCAATCAAAGACTTTTACACGAAGTTTCATAAATTCATTCAAATCCTCATTCAAGCCTTTTTGCCCATAAAAACGAGCGCTATCAATGCCATGTTCAGGGGTTAAATCTAAACGCTTTCGAAGCTCAGCAATATATGCTTGATCATATTCTTGCATTCCTTGCTTCCCTTTTTTTAGTACTTTCTCAACGATCTCACCATTTTTATAGATAAATGCATATTGCCCTTCATCTTCTAGTTGAAAATCAAATTGAGATAAACTTTCTCGTAGGCTCGAAAAGTTAAGCGGTTTTTCTCCCTTCACTATTCTCCGAGTATTCCTGTTAAACCAATCTGCTATAATGTCTATCTCATCATCCCTTTTCTCACATATTTCATGAGCGGCAACCTGACGAGTAAACTCAAACATTTCCTCATCATTACATTTTTCTAACCAAAGGTTGTGTTCACTCAGGAAATAAAGGGCTGATAATAATGCGGTTCTTTTGTTTCCGTTATAAAAACAGTGGTTGGAAATAACTCCATGGAATAGTGCTGCTGCTTTGAGGTATACATCGCCAAAAGCATCCTGTCCACCAGCGGAAGCAAACGGTCTTGCACAAGCTGATTCTAGTAACCCCACATCTTTCACTCCTGGTGGAGATATAGGGTCTTCGGAGTTGATATAGTATTCGCTTAAAAAATTGTGGATTTCCTCTACAGTTCCAGTACGCACTCACTATCCTTATTACGATTTTAAGATTACATGAAAGATATTGATAACATTTTGATTGTCAACATTCCATATCCGGAAACAAAAAAGCTGATTAAGCATGCTCCCATGCGTCAGTATTGCACAGCATCTTAAACAAGTTGAGAAAATAGGTACGTTACTCATTTCCTGTCGTGCCGTCTGCTCCATGATAGCCTAATTTATCTGACGGCTATAAACTGGTACGTGAATTGGTACAGGTTGCTATAGCAACGAATAAGCGTTGCAAAAAAATTGTTAGACAGTATATGACCGGATTTAAAAGTTACACCTTCGGCACTCAACAAGTGACTGATTTATGCCGCCTTAAGGCGTCTTCTTCGTCTCCTTTCGCTTAGTCATTTCAGAGGTTGCGCCAGCCTCGAATAGTATCCGCTAGTCACAGGCACTCGTACGAATCCGCACTGCGTGGCGTCACGCTCAGGCCGCGAAATTAACTAAACACTTTGATGCTGGCGCGCAATGCTCTCCCCGCCACGCCTGCCCGCTTAAGGGGGCGCTTTTAATGCAGGCGCATGACCAGCCTCAGGGCGCGCCAGTGCTGGCGCTGGCGGGGGATTCAGTGTCGGTAAAACGCATGCAAAACCATGCACCTTATGCATGCATGGCTTTTAGACGTAAAAATGGCGGGATTTTCGGGGATTTTTGAAAGGACTACTGCGCAGCCAGTTCTGCACGGCGGCGGGTGTAATTCAGGTTCTGTGCAGGTGTGAATTTTTCACGACTATCATCGCGCGAAGGCGCGTCAGGCCTGAATCCGATGGCCGTTAAAATGTCATTATCCTGCACCGAATAATTAATTTTTTCACCGGCGGCCAGCCAGAGCTGTAGCGCCTCCCTCAGATAGTCGAGTGAGTGCTGCATGGCACAGCGCTGAACGGCGGGATGTTGCCCGGGATAATTCATCAGCTCCGGGGCAAGTGCGGCGGCCAGCTCCGCACCGTGCGCCTGCATAAAATCATTTAATCGGTCGCGGATGCTGATGCGCTGCACCTCCTCATGCGAGCGGATATAACGCCCGGCAGCCTGGTTAATTTCCCACTTTTTCACGTCGATAATCTCGCGCAGCGTTTGCAGGCTCCGGCCGCTGTGGCCGCTGCCGGCAGGCTGTTCGCGGTATGCCTGCTCGGCCTGCGTCAGTTCTTCCCTGCGTTGCAGCCAGGCGGATTTGTTTGCCTGGCAGGCCTCAAAGGCTTTCTGTAGCGTCAGTGTGGTCACGTATGTTTCTCCTGATGACTGGCCGTGCTTACGCACCGGCACGGTTAACGGTGGTCGCCGGTGCGGGTACCGGGATAACCGGCTCTGTCGCCGGTGAACGAATCACCCCGTCGATGGATTCAAGCGTGCGGAACGTGGCCGAGCACTCGATGTTCATGCACTGGTGATAGCGCTGTTTGACGTTATCGGACAGATACCGGCTGGTGCGGGAATGCGCGCTGGTTTTGCAGAACGGACAGTGAAACATACTTACTCCTCCGCTTTTGTCTCGACATTCTCAGCCAGCTTTCTGGCAAGCATCATTCTCTTTGCAGGGCTGCGTAACAGCTCCGTATCAACGCCGGTAATCTGCGGCCGGTGCATGCCCGTCACGGACAACACCGGCTCCTGCGTCATATCGAAGTGATACAGGCTGCCCTGACGGCTCAGCGCATCGCGCAACTCGCCGATGGTCACGGACTGAGGAGCGCTTTCTCCCTTCATTTCGAGGGCACGAATGCGCAGCAGGAAAGCGCGGATGAAGGCGACAGGAACCGCATTGACAGCCTGAGCCCATTCCGCACCGGCGTAAGCGGTAAAGGCATCTTCATGCGCTGAAAGGTATTTATTGCCGGTGGAGCAGGCATTCAGCATGGCGCGTGTCCGGTCAGTCTCCAGCTCCGCAATCAGGCCGGTGAACTCGTCGGCCAGCTCGCGACTGGCGATACGCCTGCTGTGCTCAGCTTTCATTTCAGGGGTGAGACTGCCGCGCAGGGTGCGAAAGCGGCTGCGCCAGTCCTGCTCCGCTTCTGCGCTCTCATCGAGGGCGGTCTGCCGCTCCTGCTTACAGCGTTCAATGGACGTATCAATCTCTTTCAGAACCTGCATGCTGGCCGCGTGGGTGTCTCTGGCCGTAGTGAATACGCTCAGCTTGTCGGTGATGCGCTGGCTGTTCTCTGCGGACTGCTTGGCGGCAACATCTTGCAGGGCGGTAATGACTGTTTCGGGTTTCATTTTCAGGCTCTCCGTTTATTCAACCTGAAATGATTCTGCCCTTCATCACACAACATCTCGATTCATTGCAGTTGTGGCAGTTCTGGCACAAACACCACTCAAAACCCGGCTTGCCAGGGAAAGGTCTCAGCAAAACCTTACTCATCGTTTGTTTTTTTACTTATAACTATTCACCACTGTTCACCTAAAATAAAAATATAAGTAATACAGTAAGATAAAGGGTGAACAGTTGAGGGTCTGACTGTTCACCGTCTGTTCACCACTGTTCACCCTCCTGTTTTGCTCTGTCGATACCACTTAGACTTTATTTCGATTAAAAATGAAAAACGTATAACTAAAAGTAATAGAAATTGCTGCATTGTAATGCAGTGATTTGCATATGTTTGCCAGCGTTTTCCTTTGTTTGCCATAGCGAAAAGTCAATGTTTGTTTCCTCAAAAATCTCACATGACCTGAGGAAAAATATAGACATAATAAGGAGCTACCCGAAGCCGGACGGACATGACCGGCACTGTATGGACATTATGAGGTAGCCCGATGCACACCGATTTTTCTTCCCCGTCTTCTGCCCCTGCCGCGCCACTGATGCCGGTTTCTGATGCCGTTCAGGAGCGCTTTATCCGCCTGCCTGAAGTGATGCATCTGTGCGGCCTGTCCCGGTCAACCATTTACGACCTCATCAGCCGCGAGGCTTTCCCGAAGCAAATCTCCCTCGGCGGTAAAAACGTGGCGTGGGCGCAGTCTGAAATCACCTCATGGATGGCGGATCGCATTGCCGAGCGCAACCGGGGCTATGACGCATGATGATGACCGTTCAGCAAACTGCCCCTTTTTCTGGCTTGCTTCCTGTCGCCGTTTCCAGGTATAGTTTTCCCGCTGTCGCAAAATCGGCAGCCGGGATTGGCGTCCCGTTTACAACATTGGCGACACCGGACGCGCCTTGCGTCTTTTTTTGTGTCTATGCCTCAGCGCATCCATTTTTGATCCAGAGATTTATCTGTCTATGGATCCTTCGTGTAATGGTGGCTCAGGCGGGGGCTTCTCACGAAGCGCCGGTTTCCAATGTTGCCGGTTACGCCAACCCCGTCTGGGCTACCACCAGTGAAATTGGCGTTTCCAGTGGTAGCAGTCACATGCAAACATTGGAGGTTGCCACTATGGCTACGACCCTCACCCCGTCACATCCGCAGTTTGTCTTTGTGTTTGCCGCCGTTCCTCGTGCAGACCGTAAACCCCGTATCTGTATTCTCCGCACCGTTGCCAGCGATGAACACGCTGCACGTCGTTCCCTCGTTCGCGATTACGTCCTCTCGTTTGCTGGCCGTCTGCCGGTTGCGGAGGTGCGCGCATGAGACACACCACCATTACAGCCCGTGACCTCGAATGCCTTGAGCACATGCGCAATGTCGGCCAGCTCGTCAATGAGCTGATGCAGGTACAGGACTGCGCCACCGTTCGTCGTGATCCTGCGCAGCAGTCGCAACTCACCTCCGTGATTTACCTTATGACCGCCCAGCTCGACGGCGTGGTAGAGCGCTGCAATCAGTGCTGGCTGACCGGGGAGGGCAACGTATGAAAAAGCCATTACCGCCCATATTACGCGCCGCGCTGTATCGTCGCGCCGTGGCCTGTGCATGGCTGACGGTATGCGAACGCCAGCGCCGCTACCCAAACCTCACCCTCGACGCGCTGGAAAGTGCGATTGCCGCCGAGCTGGAGGGCTTCTACCTGCGCCAGCACGGCGAGGAAAAAGGCCGCCAGATTGCCTGTGCGCTGCTGGAAGATTTAATGGACGCCGGACCACTCAGGGCCGCGCCGTCACTGTCTTTTCTCGGGCTCGCCGTGATGGATGAACTCTGCGCCCGTCATATCACATCGCCTGTTATGCACTGAGGGAGAAAATAACGATGAAAATGAACGTAACGGAAACCGTAAAACAGGCGTGCGGCCACTGGCCGCGCATTCTCCCGGCGCTGGGTGTGAAGATCATGAAAAACCGGCATCAGGCCTGTCCGGTGTGCGGCGGCTTTGACCGTTTTCGCTTTGACGATAAAGAGGGGCGCGGGACGTGGTTCTGTAACCAGTGCGGTGCGGGTGACGGTCTTAAGCTGGTCGAGAAAGTGTTCGGCGTGACCGCATCAGAGGCCGCCGGAAAGGTGGATGCCGTGACCGGCAACCTGCCACCGGTTGCCCCCGAAGTGATTGCGGCCGCAGAGGCTGAAACCGAAGCAGACCGCAAAGCGGCGGCCGCGCTGGCCGTCAGACTGATGGAGAAAACCCGCACGGCCAGCGGCAACGCCTATCTGACCCGCAAGGGATTTTCCGGTCATGAATGTGTCATGCTGACGGCCACACATAAAACCGGCGGCGTGATGTTCCGCGCCGGTGATGTGGTTGTCCCGTTGTATGACGATACCGGCGCGCTGGTTAACCTTCAGCTTATCAATTCTGAGGGGCTCAAACGTACCCTGAAAGGCGGGGCAGTAAAAGGAGCTAGCCATACCATCGAAGGGAAAAAACAGGCCGGAAAACGCCTGTGGATTGCAGAGGGCTATGCGACCGCGCTCACCGTGCATCACCTGACCGGCGAAACCGTTATGGTGGCGCTGTCGTCCGTGAACCTCCTTTCTCTGGCGAGCCTTGTCCGCCAGAAACACCCGGCCTGTCAGATTGTGCTCGCTGCAGACCGCGACCTTAACGGTGACGGCCAGAACAAAGCCGCTGCGGCCGCAGGAGCCTGTGAGGGCGTTGTTGCTCTGCCGCCGGTGTTCGGTGACTGGAATGATGCGTTTGTACAGAAAGGCGAGGAGGCCACGCGGAAAGCCATTTATGACGCCATCCGGCCACCGGCGCAAAGTCCGTTTGACACCATGAGCGAGGCGGAATTTACCGCCATGAGCGCCAGCGACAAGGCTCTGCGGGTGCATGAGCATTACGGCGAAGCGCTGGCGGTGGATGCGAACGGCCAGCTCCTGTCCCGTTATGAAGCAGGTATATGGAAAGTCGTTCAGCCGTCCAGTTTCGAACGCGACGTAGCCGGGCTTTTCCAGCGCCTGCGCGCCCCGTTCTCGTCAGGGAGAATCACCTCAGTGGTGGAGACGCTGAAGCTGATTATTCCTCAGCAGGCCGCACCGGCACGCCGTCTGATTGGTTTTCGCAATGGGGTACTCGATACCCAAAGCGGCCTGTTCAGTCCGCACCACAAATCGCACTGGCTGCGCACGCTGTGCGACGTGGATTTTACCCCGCCGGTGGAAGTCGAAATGCTGGAGACTCACGCGCCGAACTTCTGGCGCTGGCTCGACCGTGCTGCCGGTAGCAGACCAGAAAAACGCAACGTGATTCTGGCCGCGCTGTTTATGGTGCTGGCGAACCGCTACGACTGGCAGCTCTTTCTCGAAGTCACCGGTCCCGGCGGGAGCGGGAAAAGTATTCTGGCCGAAATTGCGACCCTGCTTGCCGGAGAGGATAACGCCACGTCGGCCGATATCGACACGCTGGAAGACCCGCGCAAGCGTGCCTCCCTGATTGGCTTCTCGCTGATACGTCTGCCTGACCAGGAAAAATGGAGTGGTGACGGCGCAGGGCTGAAGGCCATCACCGGCGGCGATGCGGTCTCGGTTGACCCGAAATACCAGAACCCTTATTCAACGCATATTCCGGCGGTCATTCTGGCCGTGAATAATAACCCGATGCGCTTCACCGACCGCAGCGGCGGTGTGTCACGTCGCCGGGTGATTATTCATTTCCCGGAGCAGATTGCCCCGGAGGAACGCGACCCGCAGCTCAGGGATAAAATTGCGCGAGAGCTGGCCGTCATCGTGCGCCAGCTTATGCAGAAATTCAGCGACCCGATGACCGCGCGCGCACTGCTCCAGTCGCAGCAGAACTCCGACGAGGCGCTCAGTATCAAGCGTGATGCTGACCCGACGTTTGATTTTTGTGGCTATCTGGAAATGCTGCCGCAGACTAACGGGATGTTTATGGGCAATGCCAGCATCGTCCCGCGCAATTACCGTAAATATCTCTATCACGCGTATCTGGCCTATATGGAGGCTAACGGATACAGGAACGTGCTCAGCCTGAAAATGTTCGGGCTGGGGCTGCCCATGATGCTGAAAGAGTACGGCCTGAATTATGAAAAGCGGCACACAAAGCAGGGGATACAGACCAACCTGTCGCTGAAAGAGGAAAGCTACGGCGACTGGCTGCCGAAATGCGATGAACCCGCAGCGACATAACCCACTCCAGACCGGCTACTGCCGGTCTTTTTCTTTCCGGCAATTGCCACAGGGTGAACACTCCACTGTTCACCCTTCACCGTATATTCACCCTGTATCCATATGAAATTATTGATAAAAAGTAAAAGGTGAACAGTGTGAACAGTAAAACCGGAAAAAACTTTTTATACCCCCCGTGTATTGCCTGACCGGGCGCAGCCAGAACGAGCAAAACGAACAAAGGTGAAGAGTAGACTGTTCACCCTTCACCAACTCATCACCACTTAACTTCATGATATAAAATGAGAAATAACTGAGGTAAACAGTGTGAACAGTAAAATGCAAAAAAACTTTATTTGTGGGCATTGAGTCCCGGTTAGGATCCGGATTTCGGATCCTAACCGAATAGGGCGTTAATCTTGAATTTGGTAGCAATATCAAATAGCTAAGTTTGATATGTTCAAAAAAATCGTTGGGGGCACAAAAGGGGGCATATTACTTATGGTTGTTGTGAATGTTATTGTATTTCAGTTGCTTAAGTTGTGATTTGAGTCCGACCTTGGCACCATCGGAACATCAATAGACGTCAACGGACGTCTTTTTTTGTGCCTGAAATCCAGTATTCGCAAGGCTTACCTCGCTTTTTCACTCAACAGAAGTCAATCTGAGTCAACCCACATCAAGTCGCTTGTGAGTATAGAACCGAGTATATATGCTGGTTCGATAATGGTTGTATACTCACAGCGGCACATGGAAGGAGAACTTTTATGGTTCTGACAGATATCAAAGTGCGTTCTGCAAAACCGCAGGAAAAGGAATACACCCTTGTCGATGGGGATGGCATGTTTTTGCTTATTCATCCTAACGGTTCAAAATACTGGCGGTTCCGCTTTCGTTTTGGTGGTAAGCAGCACCTAATGGCGTTTGGAGTTTATCCTGAAACGTCATTAGCTGATGCTCGTCAAAAGAGGGAAGAGGCCAGAAAGCTTGTTGCTGCAGGTATCGATCCCCGTGAACACAAGCGCGCAGTGAAAGAAGAGCAGGCGAAAGAGGCTATTACCTTTGAGTCAGTTGCCAGAGAGTGGCACGCAACTAACAAGAAATGGTCAGAGGAACACAGTCGACGGGTGCTGAAGAGCCTTGAAGATAATCTGTTTCTAGCTATTGGCAAGAGTAGCATTGAAGAGTTGAAGACTCGTGACCTGCTTGCACCGATTAAAGTTGTAGAGGCAACTGGTCGCTTTGAAGTCGCTTCTCGCCTTCAGCAGCGAACCACAGCAATCATGCGCTATGCGGTGCAAAGTGGCTTGATTGATTACAATCCAGCCCAGGAAATGGCGGGCGCAGTAGCTTCAAGTAATCGTGTCCATCGCCCTGCACTTGAATTGAAACGCCTACCTGAACTACTCCACCGAATTGACAGTTACACGGGACGACCTATGACTCGTCTGGCCGTTGAACTCACTTTGTTAATCTTCATTCGTTCCAGTGAATTACGCTTTGCGCGTTGGTCTGAAATCGATTTTGAAACGGCAATGTGGACGATACCGGCTGAACGAGAAGCTATTGAAGGAGTGAAGCATTCACAGCGAGGCTCCAAAATGCGTACACCTCATTTGGTGCCCTTATCTCGGCAGGCACTGGACATCCTTAGACAGGTCCATAAGTTCAGTGGTAATCGTGATTTTGTTTTCGTTGGAGATCACAACCCTCGTAAACCGATGAGTGAAAATACGGTGAACAAGGCGCTGCGTGTCATGGGTTATGACACAAAGGTCGATATTTGTGGACATGGTTTCAGGACTATGGCATGTAGCTCGTTGATTGAATCGGGGTTGTGGTCCAGGGATGCGGTAGAACGCCAGATGAGCCATATGGAGCGTAACTCTGTGCGAGCGGCTTACATTCATAAGGCTGAGCATTTGGATGAGAGAAGATTGATGCTGCAATGGTGGGCGGATTTTCTGGATGTAAATCGCGAGAAATGGATTAGCCCGTTTGATTTTGCCAAAATTTTTGCGTTGTTAAAGCGCTAAAGCTGTGTAACAAAAATAGAGCCTACCGTCACACTTTGTTAAGTAGGCTCGTTGGTCAAAGTTGCAACAATTTCATGATGGTAGCTGTCCGCGCATTGGTTTCAGGTAGTTCTGCAGAGTATTGAACGTACCTGGAGAAAAAGGCATATGGTGCTCAATTGTTAGCTTGTATAGAATAAGGATATTCTTTCTTTAGAGAACATGAAGTTATGAGCGCGATCACATTACGTAAAGCGTTAGGTGTACTTGCGAAGTCATCTTCGTTTTCCGTAACCACAGAAACTCATCGGCAAAAGGATGTGTTCGATGAGCTAAAAGAACAACTCTTTGTTAAACAAGAGATTGAAGAAGAGTTACAGCGTTATCTGGATACAGCTACTCCCGGTGAGATCATTTTTCTATGCGGAAGTAGTGGAGACGGGAAATCCGAAATTTTAACCCGCTGTAAGTCAGATCCACAATATCAACAGAAGTTTAGTTTCCATCTGGATGCGACACATAGCTTTGCGCCTCAACAATCGGCTATCGATGCACTGAATGATTTATTTGAAAATCATCATTCGCAATCATACCCGCTCCTCATCGGTATCAACACCGGGATGCTAGCCAATTTTGCCAGAGAAGGTTCTGAGTCCCATATGGCTACCCGTGCTGTGACCTGCCCCCACGATTAGATACAACACTCAGTTAGTAACGTCGGAATCTTCATTCTCAGAATGACCCTTTCTCCAGCCCGCTGCAAATTCAGACGGTGTCTGATAATTCAGCGTGGAGTGCGGGCGGCATTCGTTATAATCCTGCCGCCAGTCATTAATAATTTTCCTGGCATGAACGATATCGCTGAACCAGTGCTCATTCAAACATTCATCGCGAAATCGTCCGTTAAAGCTCTCAATAAATCCGTTCTGCGTTGGCTTGCCCGGCTGGATTAAGCGCAACTCAACACCATGCTCAAAGGCCCATTGATCCAGTGCACGGCAAGTGAACTCCGGCCCCTGGTCAGTTCTTATCGTCGCCGGATAGCCTCGAAACAGTGCAATGCTGTCCAGAATACGCGTGACCTGAACGCCTGAAATCCCAAAGGCAACAGTGACCGTCAGGCATTCCTTTGTGAAATCATCGACGCAGGTAAGACACTTGATCCTGCGACCGGTGGAAAGTGCGTCCATGACGAAAATCCATCGACCAGGTCAGATTGGGCGCCGCCGGACGGAGCAGCGGCAGACGTTCTGTTGCCAGCCCTTTACGACGTCTTCTGCGTTTTACGCCCAGGCCACTGAGGTGATAAAGCCGGTACACGCGCTTATGATTAACATGAAGCCCTTCACGGCGCAGCAACTGCCAAATACGACGGTAGCCAAAACGCCTGCGCTCCAGTGCCAGCTCAGTGATGCGCCCTGATAAATGCGCATCAGCAGCCGGACGGTGAGCCTCATAGCGGCAGGTCGACAGGGATAAACCTGTAAGCCTGCAGGCACGACGTTGCGACAGACCGGTCGCATCACACATCAACATCACGGCTTCCCGCTTCTGGTCTGTCGTCAGTACTTTCGCCCAAGAGCCACCTGAAGCGCCTCTTTATCCAGCATGGCTTCGGCAAGCAGCTTCTTGAGTCTGGCGTTCTCTTCCTCAAGCGACTTCAGGCGCTTAACTTCAGGCACCTCCATACCGCCATACTTCTTACGCCAGATGTAAAACGTGGCATCGGAAATGGCATGCTTGCGGCAGAGTTCACGGGCGGGTACCCCAGCTTCGGCTTCGCGGAGAATACTGATGATCTGTTCGTCGGAAAAACGCTTCTTCATGGGGATGTCCTCATGTGGCTTATGAAGACATTACTAACATCGGGGTGTACTAATCAACGGGGAGCAGGTCAAATCACATACTCCGCTGGTCTGAATCGTATCGTCATGGTCAGTTGCCTCCCTGATCTTCGGGGGAGGGTTGCGCAGGCTTGTCAACAGGACAAATATAACTCTCCCGCCATGCGGTCTCCTCAATGCTGTAGATACCTGTGTTGCAGGCCGCGCAGTGTTTCTCACCCGCATAGTGACGCCCGCACCAGACGCAGTACCAGGCCCCGACTGGGGCAGACGCATCCAGAGGAAAGGATGTGAATATAAACCTTGTGTGCCAGTCTCCCGGCAATGTGGCAGAGTCGTCCCGATACTTGCACTGCCTCAGTACATCATTCCCCACTGACCGTTGGTCGTGTTCAAACCAGGCGCGAATGCCAGGGTCATCAGAATGCAGTACCAGACGACATCCGCAGGACGGGCATGTCCAGCTTTCTTCAGGCTGGCTGGCCGCTCTTCTGCTGCCTGTTTGCTCACCTCTGGTATTCAGAGCCCAATAGCATGGCATCAGGAGCATATGACCTCCTCATCTCCGTAAGCGTGATATTCACTGGTGCATTGATCTGCATGACTGACCACCGGCTTCGCATTGGGTACGTAACGACGTAGCTTGCGTATCAACTGAATTTCATCAGCCGCAGGGAGAACGTAAGGGCAACCTTGCGTGCCTCGCTCAGTGAGTGCAGCATCGGTATGCGCAAACCACGGGCGCTCAGCGTCAAGGTGCAGCACCAGAATACTGCCGCAGTGTTGGCAGGTGTATTGTTCGTCAGGAGAGCGTAGTGCGGTTCTGGCACCGGTCAGGCGACCAGCGTTATTGAGGGCAAGAAATGATTTTGGGTACATAGTAATAGTCCTCTCCGCCATATGACACACAGGCATAGACCGTCCCTGTATGGGCACCGTCATGCTGGGTATCAGGCGGGGGATGTAGTGGTTTACTGAATTTGGCAACCTGACAATAAAGGTCACCGGCACATTAACGCTTGAAAGCAGTCAGTCGCTCACGCTGAAAAGCGGGGTCGATTTTAAAGCCTGCGCGGTGAGGGACCTGAAACTGGATGCTACCAATATCGTCAGCGAAGCCAACGCGGGGCTAACCCAGAAGGCAACCACGATTAATAATGAAGCGAGAGCCACGCTGACCAATAAAGCCAGCTCAACGCAAACGGTAGATGCGGTGGGGTACTCACGATTAAAGGTGGTCTGGTGAAAATCAACTAAGTAAATGGAAGGCACGACTGTGAAAATCCGTACCTGAATAGCCGCTCATACGTTATTGCAACGTAAAATTGTGGATAACTCTGTGTGTAAATGGGTATAAGGCGGGGTTCTGCTGTGGAATGCAGCAGTCAGTCATTTTTCTGCAATTTAAGGGTTGCGGCCTCAGGGAAACTCCCTATAATGCGCCTCCATCGACACGGCGGATGTGAATCACTTCACAGCAACTAGCCGGTTAGGTTGAAGAGAAAAAATCCTGAAAATCAGGGTTGACTCTGAAAGAGGAAAGCGTAATATACGCCACCTCGCAACAGTGAGCGAAAGCCGTGTTGCACTGCTCTTTAACAATTTATCAGACAATCTGTGTGGGCACTCGAAGATACGGATTCTTAACGTCGCAAGACGAAAAATGAATACCAAGTCTCTGAGTGAACACGTAATTCATTACGAAGTTTAATTCACGAGCATCAAACTTAAATTGAAGAGTTTGATCATGGCTCAGATTGAACGCTGGCGGCAGGCCTAACACATGCAAGTCGAACGGTAGCACAGAGAGCTTGCTCTTGGGTGACGAGTGGCGGACGGGTGAGTAATGTCTGGGAAACTGCCCGATGGAGGGGGATAACTACTGGAAACGGTAGCTAATACCGCATAACGTCGCAAGACCAAAGTGGGGGACCTTCGGGCCTCACACCATCGGATGTGCCCAGATGGGATTAGCTAGTAGGTGGGGTAACGGCTCACCTAGGCGACGATCCCTAGCTGGTCTGAGAGGATGACCAGCCACACTGGAACTGAGACACGGTCCAGACTCCTACGGGAGGCAGCAGTGGGGAATATTGCACAATGGGCGCAAGCCTGATGCAGCCATGCCGCGTGTATGAAGAAGGCCTTCGGGTTGTAAAGTACTTTCAGCGAGGAGGAAGGCATTAAGGTTAATAACCTTAGTGATTGACGTTACTCGCAGAAGAAGCACCGGCTAACTCCGTGCCAGCAGCCGCGGTAATACGGAGGGTGCAAGCGTTAATCGGAATTACTGGGCGTAAAGCGCACGCAGGCGGTTTGTTAAGTCAGATGTGAAATCCCCGGGCTCAACCTGGGAACTGCATTTGAAACTGGCAAGCTTGAGTCTCGTAGAGGGGGGTAGAATTCCAGGTGTAGCGGTGAAATGCGTAGAGATCTGGAGGAATACCGGTGGCGAAGGCGGCCCCCTGGACGAAGACTGACGCTCAGGTGCGAAAGCGTGGGGAGCAAACAGGATTAGATACCCTGGTAGTCCACGCCGTAAACGATGTCTATTTGGAGGTTGTTCCCTTGAGGAGTGGCTTCCGGAGCTAACGCGTTAAATAGACCGCCTGGGGAGTACGGCCGCAAGGTTAAAACTCAAATGAATTGACGGGGGCCCGCACAAGCGGTGGAGCATGTGGTTTAATTCGATGCAACGCGAAGAACCTTACCTACTCTTGACATCCAGAGAACTTAGCAGAGATGCTTTGGTGCCTTCGGGAACTCTGAGACAGGTGCTGCATGGCTGTCGTCAGCTCGTGTTGTGAAATGTTGGGTTAAGTCCCGCAACGAGCGCAACCCTTATCCTTTGTTGCCAGCGGTTCGGCCGGGAACTCAAAGGAGACTGCCAGTGATAAACTGGAGGAAGGTGGGGATGACGTCAAGTCATCATGGCCCTTACGAGTAGGGCTACACACGTGCTACAATGGCATATACAAAGAGAAGCGACCTCGCGAGAGCAAGCGGACCTCATAAAGTATGTCGTAGTCCGGATTGGAGTCTGCAACTCGACTCCATGAAGTCGGAATCGCTAGTAATCGTAGATCAGAATGCTACGGTGAATACGTTCCCGGGCCTTGTACACACCGCCCGTCACACCATGGGAGTGGGTTGCAAAAGAAGTAGGTAGCTTAACCTTCGGGAGGGCGCTTACCACTTTGTGATTCATGACTGGGGTGAAGTCGTAACAAGGTAACCGTAGGGGAACCTGCGGTTGGATCACCTCCTTACCTTAAAGAAACGTTCTTTGAAGTGCTCACACAGATTGTCTGATGAAAAATAGCAGTAAAGAATCTCTGCAGGCTTGTAGCTCAGGTGGTTAGAGCGCACCCCTGATAAGGGTGAGGTCGGTGGTTCAAGTCCACTCAGGCCTACCAAATTCGTCCCGCGAATTTGAGGGAGATTCATAAACGATGGGGCTATAGCTCAGCTGGGAGAGCGCCTGCTTTGCACGCAGGAGGTCTGCGGTTCGATCCCGCATAGCTCCACCATCTTTACTGCAACAATACAAGAAAACTTCAGAGTGTACCTGAAAAGGTTCACTGCGAAGTTTTGCTCTTTAAAAATCTGGATCAAGCTGAAAATTGAAACGACACACTGTGTCTGTTCTCCGTAATAAGAACAGATAAGCGGTGTGTTCGAGTCTCTCAAATTTTCGCAACACGGTGGTGTTTTACGAAACATCTTCGGGTTGTGAGGTTAAGCGACTAAGCGTACACGGTGGATGCCCTGGCAGTCAGAGGCGATGAAGGACGTGCTAATCTGCGATAAGCGTCGGTAAGGTGATATGAACCGTTATAACCGGCGATTTCCGAATGGGGAAACCCAGTGTGATTCGTCACACTATCATTACGTGAATACATAGCGTAATGAAGCGAACCGGGGGAACTGAAACATCTAAGTACCCCGAGGAAAAGAAATCAACCGAGATTCCCCCAGTAGCGGCGAGCGAACGGGGAACAGCCCAGAGTCTGAATCAGCTTGTGTGTTAGTGGAACGGTCTGGAAAGTCCGACGGTACAGGGTGATAGTCCCGTACACCAAAATGCACAGGTTGTGAACTCGAAGAGTAGGGCGGGACACGTGGTATCCTGTCTGAATATGGGGGGACCATCCTCCAAGGCTAAATACTCCTGACTGACCGATAGTGAACCAGTACCGTGAGGGAAAGGCGAAAAGAACCCCGGCGAGGGGAGTGAAAAAGAACCTGAAACCGTGTACGTACAAGCAGTGGGAGCCTCTTTATGGGGTGACTGCGTACCTTTTGTATAATGGGTCAGCGACTTATATTCTGTAGCAAGGTTAACCGAATAGGGGAGCCGAAGGGAAACCGAGTCTTAACTGGGCGTTAAGTTGCAGGGTATAGACCCGAAACCCGGTGATCTAGCCATGGGCAGGTTGAAGGTTGGGTAACACTAACTGGAGGACCGAACCGACTAATGTTGAAAAATTAGCGGATGACTTGTGGCTGGGGGTGAAAGGCCAATCAAACCGGGAGATAGCTGGTTCTCCCCGAAAGCTATTTAGGTAGCGCCTCGTGAATTCATCTTCGGGGGTAGAGCACTGTTTCGGCTAGGGGGTCATCCCGACTTACCAACCCGATGCAAACTGCGAATACCGAAGAATGTTATCACGGGAGACACACGGCGGGTGCTAACGTCCGTCGTGAAGAGGGAAACAACCCAGACCGCCAGCTAAGGTCCCAAAGTCACAGTTAAGTGGGAAACGATGTGGGAAGGCTCAGACAGCCAGGATGTTGGCTTAGAAGCAGCCATCATTTAAAGAAAGCGTAATAGCTCACTGGTCGAGTCGGCCTGCGCGGAAGATGTAACGGGGCTAAACTGTGCACCGAAGCTGCGGCAGCGACACTCTGTGTTGTTGGGTAGGGGAGCGTTCTGTAAGCCGTTGAAGGTGTCCTGTGAGGGGTGCTGGAGGTATCAGAAGTGCGAATGCTGACATAAGTAACGATAATGCGGGTGAAAAACCCGCACGCCGGAAGACCAAGGGTTCCTGTCCAACGTTAATCGGGGCAGGGTGAGTCGACCCCTAAGGCGAGGCCGAAAGGCGTAGTCGATGGGAAACAGGTTAATATTCCTGTACTTGGTGTTACTGCGAAGGGGGGACGGAGAAGGCTATGTTAGCCGGGCGACGGTTGTCCCGGTTTAAGCATGTAGGCGGGAAGTTTAGGTAAATCCGGACTTCTTTTAACGCTGAGGTGTGATGACGAGGTACTACGGTACTGAAGTAACAAATGCCCTGCTTCCAGGAAAAGCCTCTAAGCATCAGGTAACATCAAATCGTACCCCAAACCGACACAGGTGGTCAGGTAGAGAATACCAAGGCGCTTGAGAGAACTCGGGTGAAGGAACTAGGCAAAATGGTGCCGTAACTTCGGGAGAAGGCACGCTGATATGTAGGTGAAGTGGTTTACCCATGGAGCTGAAATCAGTCGAAGATACCAGCTGGCTGCAACTGTTTATTAAAAACACAGCACTGTGCAAACACGAAAGTGGACGTATACGGTGTGACGCCTGCCCGGTGCCGGAAGGTTAATTGATGGGGTTAGCGGCAACGCGAAGCTCTTGATCGAAGCCCCGGTAAACGGCGGCCGTAACTATAACGGTCCTAAGGTAGCGAAATTCCTTGTCGGGTAAGTTCCGACCTGCACGAATGGCGTAATGATGGCCAGGCTGTCTCCACCCGAGACTCAGTGAAATTGAACTCGCTGTGAAGATGCAGTGTACCCGCGGCAAGACGGAAAGACCCCGTGAACCTTTACTATAGCTTGACACTGAACACTGGTCCTTGATGTGTAGGATAGGTGGGAGGCTTTGAAGCGCGGACGCCAGTTCGTGTGGAGCCAACCTTGAAATACCACCCTTTAATGGCTGGTGTTCTAACGTAGACCCGTAATCCGGGTTGCGGACAGTGTCTGGTGGGTAGTTTGACTGGGGCGGTCTCCTCCTAAAGAGTAACGGAGGAGCACGAAGGTTAGCTAATCCTGGTCGGACATCAGGAGGTTAGTGCAAAGGCATAAGCTAGCTTGACTGCGAGAGTGACGGCTCGAGCAGGTGCGAAAGCAGGTCTTAGTGATCCGGTGGTTCTGAATGGAAGGGCCATCGCTCAACGGATAAAAGGTACTCCGGGGATAACAGGCTGATACCGCCCAAGAGTTCATATCGACGGCGGTGTTTGGCACCTCGATGTCGGCTCATCACATCCTGGGGCTGAAGTAGGTCCCAAGGGTATGGCTGTTCGCCATTTAAAGTGGTACGCGAGCTGGGTTTAGAACGTCGTGAGACAGTTCGGTCCCTATCTGCCGTGGGCGCTGGAGAATTGAGGGGGGCTGCTCCTAGTACGAGAGGACCGGAGTGGACGCATCACTGGTGTTCGGGTTGTCATGCCAATGGCATTGCCCGGTAGCTAAATGCGGAAGAGATAAGTGCTGAAAGCATCTAAGCACGAAACTTGCCCCGAGATGAGTTCTCCCTGACTCCTTGAGAGTCCTGAAGGAACGTTGAAGACGACGACGTTGATAGGTCGGGTGTGTAAGTGTAGCGATACATTGAGCTAACCGATACTAATGAACCGTGAGGCTTAACCTTACAACGCCGAAGATGTTTTGGCGAAGAGACAGACATCATATTCAGCTTGATTACAGATTACATTAACCGGCAAAAAGCGGGTTAATAACAGAATTTGCCTGGCGGCCGTAGCGCGGTGGTCCCACCTGACCCCATGCCGAACTCAGAAGTGAAACGCCGTAGCGCCGATGGTAGTGTGGGGCCTCCCCATGCGAGAGTAGGGAACTGCCAGGCATCAATTAAGTGAAGAAGCCCATCCTGACGGATGGGCTTTTTTGCGTCTGCGTTTTGTGGGATGCGGCATTGTGGATATTGCCGGACGGCGGCTTCGCCTTATCCGGCCTACGGGCAGAACATATTTATGCCATTTCGCCGATGGTTTTGCGAAAACGCACCAGAGCAACGGTAAAAAATACCCCGCCAATCACTATCAGCGTCAGGAACTGCGGCCAGACGATGGCAAAGTCAGCACCGCGATAGAGAATCGCCTGCGCCAGGCTGACAAAGTGCGTTGTCGGCATCGTTTGCATAATATCCTGCACCACCTGAGGCATACTCTCGCGCGGCGTTGAACCGCCGGACAGCATCTGCAACGGCAGCAGTACAAGGATCATCAGCAGCCCTAACTGCGGCATTGAACGGGCAATCGTCCCCATAAAAATGCCGATCGACGTCGTTGCAAACAGGCTCAGCGCAACCCCCAGCATAAAGAGCGGGATCGAGCCTTCGATCGGCACCTGCAACACGCCCTGCACCATCAGTATCAGCGACAGCCCGGAGACGACCAGAACCACCAATCCCATAGACCAGACCTTGGCGAGCATAATTTCAAACGGCGTCACCGGCATCACCAACAGATGCTCCACCGTTCCATGCTCACGCTCGCGGATCAACGCCGAACCGGTGAGCACAATCGCCAGCATCGTAATGTTGTTGATAATGGCCATGACTGCGCCGAACCGCTCCTGCTCAAGATTAGGGTTAAAGCGCATCCGCACCGCCAGCTCCACCGGCAGCGCACTGTTATCCCGATATCGTGCCACAAAGCTGTTTACCTCGCCGGTCACGATATTCTGGATATAGCTGTTGCCGGTAAATGCCTGACTCATACGCGTCGCATCCACGTTAACCTGTAATTCCGGCTGCCTTCCCGCCAGCACATCACGTTGAAAATTAGGTGGAATATTGATGGCGAAGGTGTAGCGCCCGGCATCCAGTCCCGCGTCCATCTCGTCGGCGGTGATCAGCTCCGGCTCCAGAAACCACGGGCGATAGAAGCTGTTAATAATCCGTGACGAAAGCTGCGACTTGTCCATATCAGCAATCGCAATCGGCGCCAGATGCAGCGAGCCAGGCATCACCGTTGCCGACGAGTAAACCGACACCGTAAACGCAAACACGATCAGCGCCAGCATCGCTTTATCGCCCAGCAGGCTGCGCAGTCCCTTCACGCCGAGGTTATAAATATTGCGTAATCCGCGCATTAACCCTCCTGTTTTTTCAGCAGCCACACGCTCAAACCCAACACCAACGGCACGGCAATCAGCAGCGGAATAAACGACGCCCACAGATCGCTGAGCCCCAGCGCCTTCGAGAAGGTGCCGCGGGCGATGGTCAGAAAGTGGCTGGTCGGGTAAATCTGGCCGATCCAGCGCCCTGGACCTTCCAGCGACGCGACCGGATCGATCATCCCGGAGAACTGCGTGGCCGGGATCAGCGTAATAATGGCGGTACCGAAGATCGCCGCGATCTGGCTCTTCATAAAGGTGGAAATCAACAGCCCAAGCCCGGTGGCGATAGTGACATACAGCAGCGCCGCCAGCGTTAACGTCAGGAAACTGCCCTTATGCGGCACGCCGAAAACAAACACCGACAGCGCGCACAGCAGCAGGAAGTTGAACATGCCCAGTGCGATATACGGTATCTGCTTACCGAGCAGGAATTCGGTGCGGGTCGTCGGCGTGACGTAAAGGTTGATGATGGAACCCAGCTCTTTTTCGCGCACCACGCTTAGGGCGCTGAGCATTGCCGGGATCATCATCAGCAGCAGCGGGATCACTGCCGGTACGATCGCCGGCAGACTCTTCACATCCGGGTTATAGCGGTAGCGCGTCTCTATTGACATTAAAGCGCTATCGCTGGCGGCGCTGGGCTGTCTTCCGGCCATTTCCTGTAGCCATGCCAGGTGCATAGCCTGCACGTATCCGCGCACCGTCTCCGCACGGTTTGGCATGGCCCCATCCACCCATACGCCGATTTGCACCGGTGTACCGCGCGCAATATCGCGGCCAAAGTTGGGGGGGATCTCAATGGCGACCGCCAGCTCGCCATCGCGCATCCGGCGGTCGAGATCGTCGTAGCTGTGCAGCGGCGACTGCTCAATAAAGTAGCGCGATCCGGCAATGTTCTGCGTCCAGCGCTGGCTGCTGACGGTTTGATCGCGGTCGAGCACCGCAAAGCGTAAGTCCTCAACGTCCATGCTGATCCCATAGCCCATGATAAACATCAGGATCACCGTTCCGAGCAGGGCCAGCGTCGATCGCACCGGATCGCGGCGCAGCTCCAGCGCTTCGCGGCGGCTATAGCTGAACAGTCGGCGTAAGCTAAACGCCTGGCGCGGTGGTTCGGCGGCGGCTTGCGCCGGGGGCGTCATTGTCCCGGTATCGGGCGTTGGTTCGGCGGCCTCCTTAAGGTAGGCAATAAACGCCTCTTCCAGGCTCGCCGCACCGCGTTTAGCGACCAGCGCCTGCGGCGTATCGCTGGCCAGCACTTTGCCCGCATGCATCAGCGACATGCGGTCGCAGCGCTCGGCTTCGTTCATAAAGTGGGTGGAGATAAAAATGGTGACTTTGTCCTGCCTGGCAAGATCGACCATCAGCTGCCAGAACATGTCACGCGCCACCGGATCGACGCCGGAGGTCGGTTCATCCAGAATCAGCATCTCGGGGCGATGAATCACCGCCACCGCCAGCGATAGACGCTGGCGAATACCCAGTGGCAGCGCGGCAGGCAGGGCATCTTCAACGTCGGTGAGCATAAAGCGCTGGCTCATTTCGGCCACGCGGCCGGGAATTTCCGCGTCGGGGATATGGAACAGCCGGGCGTGTAGCTCCAGGTTCTGACGCACGGTCAGTTCGCTGTACAGCGAAAAGGCCTGCGACATATAGCCGACGCGGCGGCGGGTTTCGATATCCTTCGGATCCACCGGCTGGCCGAATAGCCAGGCTTCTCCTTCGCTGGCGGGTAAGAGGCCGGTCAGCATCTTCATGGTGGTGGATTTACCGCAGCCGTTCGAGCCGAGGAAGCCAAAAATTTCGCCGCGCGCAATGCGGAAGTTCACGTGGTCGACCGCGACAAAGTCACCAAAGCGCATGGTCAGGCCGCGCGCTTCAATTGCGATCTCTTCTTCACTGGCGTCGCGCGGTGGGATCACGACCTCCTGATGCGCGTTACGCTGTGCCTCCGGCAGCAGGGCGATAAAGGCCTGCTCCAGCGTCTGGCTAGCGGTTTGTGTACGCAGTTCTTCCGCACTACCGGTTGCCAGCACCTCCCCGGCGTTCATCGCCACCAGCCAGTCGAAGCGCTCGGCTTCTTCCATATAGGCGGTGGCCACCAGCACGCTCATCTCCGGCTGGCGTGCGCGAATGCTGTCGATAAGTTCCCAAAACTGAGCACGTGAAAGCGGATCGACGCCGGTGGTTGGCTCATCAAGGATCAACAGCTGCGGATCGTGGATTAGCGCGCAGCACAGGCCCAGCTTTTGCTTCATCCCTCCGGAGAGTTTGCCTGCCGGACGGTCGCGGAACGGCGCCAGCCCGGTGCTGTGCAGCAATTCGTCGATGCGTGCTTCGCGCTCGCGCTTATCATGACCGAACAGACGGGCGAAGAAGTCGACGTTTTCGTATACCGAGAGCGTGTGATAAAGGTTTTTGCCCAGTCCCTGTGGCATCCAGGCAATTTTCGGGCAGACATCACGGCGGTGCCGGGCATCACGCATGTCGCCGCCCAGCACCATCACGTTGCCCTCTTCAATCACTCGCGCGCCGGCGATCAGCGACAGCAGGCTGGATTTTCCCACGCCGTCCGGGCCGATCAGCCCCACCATGCAGCGGGAGGGAATGGCCAGCGTAATGTCGTTGAGCGCGACGGTGCTGCCGAAGCGCTGGCCGACGTGCTCTAATTGAGCAACCGGGGGATGCGCGTCCTGTCTCATTGCGGCAGCCTCACCATCAGCGTTGCCGGCCAGGGCTGCTGGTTATCCAGCCTGACGTAGGCCATGCCCGGCAGACCGGTTTTAACGTATTCCAGGTGTTCAGCCAGCAGCTCGGGTGGAATGCGCGCTTTTACGCGGAACATAAGTTTGAGCCGTTCGTCGCTGGTTTCCACGGTTTTGGGCGTGAACTGGGCCACGCTCGCGACAAAGCTAATATTGGCGGGAACCACCAGATCCGGCGCGGCATCGAGGATCAGGCGTACTTCACTGCCCACCGCCAGCAGGCCAGCCTGCTCGGTCGGCAGGAAGAAGGTCATGTAGACATCGGAGAGGTCGACCATATTCAGCACCCGTCCACCGGCGGCCAGCACCTCGCCCGGTTCGGCGACGCGATACTGAATGCGGCCGTCGCGCGGGGCTTTCAGCGTGCTGTCATCAATATCGGCCATGATACGTCGTTCGGTGGCCTGAGCTGCTTCCACGCGGGTCTGTGCCTGAATAATGCTGGTTCGCGCGGCTTCAATGGCTGCTTTGGCGGCGGAAACCTGCGCGCGTGCAGACTCGAGCGCGGCGCGTCCGCTTTCGGCGGCGGCTCGGTCATCATCCAACTGCTGGGCTGAAACCGCGCCACGTTGGGATAGCGTGCTGGAGCGGGCGTGGCGTTTCGACGTGGAATCAAGCTCGGCCTGGCGCTGTTTCACCACCGCTTCGCTGGCACGCATTTCGCTTTGTCGCTGGTCGAGCAGGGCTTTTGCGGCAGCGACGGCGCTTTGCGCCTCTTTGATTTGCGCTACGGCCTCCAGCCGTTGTTCGTTCAGAACCCGGGTGTCCATCTTCGCCAGCACCTCGCCCTGGCGGACAAACTGTCCCTCTTTGACCACTATCGTCTCAATGCGACCAGCGGTTTTGGTGGCGATATCCACTTCAGTGGCTTCTATTCTGCCGTTACTGCTGGCGAAACCGTCCGGTAGCCCCGGTGGACGCAGCATCCACCATGAAACGGCGGCGATTGCCACCGCGAAACCGATGATATACCAGGCCCAATGCCGCTTGAATTTGTCCATACGCTACCCGCTCTATTCCCTGTTGCTGAGTGGCGCGCGTTTCATTGTGAAGAGAAGGGAGGAGGCTGTGAAGTGTGCTACTCATGTGGTCATCATCAGCAATCCTGGCCGTAAATGAAACACGCATATATATAGCTACTGTCAATGTCATACTAGCATCGACATTGAGTATGTCCATACTATTAACATGGGCTTGAGAAACGATTAACACGTTTAATCAAAATAAGATGAGGGCACCTGCGGAGGCGATGCCCTCACGGTGCTCAGAACAAAATGGGCAGCCCCAGGCCGCGTTTCACCGCATGCAGCGTTCGCTGTGTGACTTCATGCGCCCGCTCGCTGCCCTGGCGTAGCTGCTCCAGCAGCATCGCTTTATCCTGAATGAAGGTCGCACGACGTTCGCGGATCGGGGCCAGTAGCGTCTGTAGGCAGGCTTCCAGCTCGTTTTTACACTGCCTGTCGCCCAGCCCACCACGCTGGTAATGCGCCTTCATGCTGGCGACCAGCGCTTTATCGGGATGGAAGGCATCAAGATAGGTAAAGACCACGTTCCCCTCAATTTGCCCCGGGTCGGCAACGCGCAGGTGGTTGGGATCGGTAAACATGGCGCTGACCGCGTGATGGATTTCCGCTTCGCTGGCGGAAAGCGTCAGCGTATTGCCGAGTGATTTCGACATTTTTGCGCCGCCGTCGATACCCGGCAGGCGGCTCACCTCGCTGAGCAGCGCCTTACAGTGACGCAGCACCGGTTCGGCGGTCAGGCTATTCATTTTGTGCACGATTTCGTTGGTTTGCTCGATCATCGGCAGCTGATCGTCGCCGACCGGCACCAGATCTGCGTTGAAGGCGGTGATGTCGGCCGCCTGGCTGATGGGGTAGGCCATAAAGCCTACCGGCAGCGCGCGCGAAAAGCCCTTCTGTGCAATTTCATTTTTCACGGTCGGGTTGCGCTCTACCCGGGCGACGGTGACGATATTCATGTACAACGCGGTCAGTTCAGCCAGCGCGGGCAGCGCCGATTGCAGGCACACGGTGGTGAGCTGGGGATCAATACCCACCGCCAGATAGTCGGCCATAACTTCCAGAATATGATGGCTGATTTTCTGCGGGTTGCTGCCGTTATCGGTCAGCCCTTGTAAATCTGCGATCAAAATAAACTGTTGATATTGATGCTGAAGCTGCACACGCTGGCGTAAAGAGCCGACATAGTGCCCCAGGTGCAGCTGGCCGGTAGGACGGTCGCCGGTAAGCAGAATATGTGAGGTGTTGTTCATCAGTTGCTCCGTTTAAAACATTGAGCCGAAAGACGCACTGAGAAACAACAAAGCCGCCTTTCGGCGGCTTTGAAAAGATAACGTAACCCGAGCCGCCTGTCAGAAAGGCAGCCACCAACGGTTTGAGCGGGTAACGGTCACATTTGTGTTCATCCTTTTATCCTGCCACCAAACTGACCCGCCTGTCTACCCCTGGCGGATTTTCTGGAAGGGGTATCTAAAAATGGATTAATAACCAATATATATTACCAAAAAATAAAGAGATTATTATTATCTGCAAATATGATGACGTATTGGACGTCATCTTTTATTTGTACTTAATATCAAGAATGATACGAATACTCAAAAAGACTCACATTTATCATTCCGTAAATACGAATTGTGAAGCCGCGCTCATCTGATTTAAACTGGTATGCGTTGTAACAATAACGCATTTATTGTGTTGTAAAATAACAAAATTAGAGCAAAGGATTAACGCTGGTACGCATAATGACGGGCAACTCATCTTTTTGATTAGGTGATTGATTCGATATTTACGAAACAATACCAATACATTGCTTTACTTGTTTTTATTTATTTTTAGAATGGTCTTGGTTCCCGTGATTATTTAACCCAATACACCTACCTTCAGCATGAAAAAAACATTATTAGTGACTGCACTATTTTGTAGCCTGCTGACCGCGGGCATCACCGGTATATTTATTGTTAACGACGTTTTCCCTGACACCGCTTCCGTGTGCCGCCTCGATTTTTCCCGCAAAGCGCTTTTACGCGTTAAAGAGGATTACCTGCGCGGCCGCTTTCCCCACTGGTATCGAGAAAAAAGTACGCTCGGTACGCTCACGCCTGAGCTGATCTTCGGCGAAGTCACCATTGAAGATGATGAGTATCGCGTGCCATTCGTGGCCAAAGGACCGCTGGCAAAGCTGGCGCGTATTGGTTTTGTCGACTGCGAAACGATGGACGTCGAGTACATCGCCGGAAAGTAGGGCCATTTTACAATCCATGCGGTTTACGCCTTTCGTTCCTTGATACTTACCATGGTAAGTATTATCGTACATCGACGAAATGAACGGAGACTGCCATGACTGAAGAAGAGCGCTTTGCCCGCCGCCCGATGGGGATGCGGATGGCGATGGTCGTGCGCCAGTGGCGTTCGATTATCGATCATGCCATCACCGATACCGGCCTGACCCAGTCAAGCTGGACGGTGCTGATGCAGCTGCTCCAGCTTGGCGATAATGTCTCTGTGAGCGAGCTGGCGGAAGTGCAGGGTATTGAACTGCCGCCGCTAATGCGCACGCTGACGTTACTTGAGCAACAGGGCTACCTGCTGCGCACCGTCTCGCCGTACGACAAACGCATTCGCCTGCTGACGCTCACCGACGAAGGTCGGTCAGTGCTCCAGACGCTAAACCAGGTGATTGAAGTCTTCCAGGCCCGCGTGTCCACCGGTATTCCTGCCGCCGACATCGTGAAGTTTAGCGACACTTTGAATCAAATAGCCTGCAATCTGCGGAATATCCGCGAAGAAAATAATAAAATCGATTAACACCATGATGACGCCAGAACAGAAGTTTGCCCGCTGGGTAAGGGTGAGTATTGCCTCTTTCCTGCTCATGTTTGCCTATTTTATCGTTGCCGATATCTGGATCCCGCTGACGCCGGACTCCACGGTGATGCGCGTGGTGACGCCCGTTTCGTCACGCGTTTCCGGCTACGTCTCGCAGGTTTATGTGCACAATAATAGCGCGGTGAAAAAGGGCGATCTGCTGTATGAGCTGGACCCGACGCCGTTCCAGAATAAAGTGGATTCCGCCGCGCTAGCGCTGGCTCAGGCGAAGCTGAGCAACCAGCAGCTGGATGCGCAGATTGCTGCCGCCGAGGCCAACCTGAAAACCGCGCAGCTGACCGCGCGTAACGATCGGGTGACCTACGATCGCTACCAAAGCCTGAGCCGCATGCAGAATGTCTCTCAGGCGGATCTTGATAAAGTGCGCACCACCTGGCAGACCAGCGAGCAGTCGGTGAGCGCGCTGCGTGCCTCCATTCACAACCTGCAAATTCAGCGCGGCGAGCGCGATGATGGACATAACGTCACGCTTCGGCAGTACCAGACGGCGCTGCGGGAAGCGCAGCTCAACCTCGACTGGACCAAAATCCGCGCTGAAGCGGACGGTACCGTCAGTAACCTCCAGCTCAGCCCAGGCCTTTATGCCTCGGCGGGCAGCGCGGTGATGGCGGTGGTCAACCAGAAAACCGACATCGTGGCCGACTTCCGCGAAAAAAGCCTGCGCCATACGCGCCAGGGAACGGATGCGGCGGTGGTGTTTGATGCCTTACCGGGCCAGGTTTTCCGGGCGCGGGTGACCAGCAGCGACGCCGGGATCCTCGCCGGTCAGGAAGCGGTGAACGGCGAGCTATCGCAGCCTGAGCAGTCCACCCGCTGGGTGCGCGACGCGCAGCGTATGCGCATTCACGTGGCGCTGGACGCGCCGCTGGAAAAAACGTTGCCGACCGGCGCGCGCGCCACCGTCCAGCTGTACAACAGCGAAGGCACATTTGCCCGTTTCTTCTCCGGCCTGCAAATCCATCTTGTCAGCTGGCTGCACTATGTCTATTAACACCCTCGCGCAGGTCTTTACCCCTCACGGTAATATCGTCTATACGGCGAACGATTTCCGTCAGACCTTGCGCATTTCTTTTGCCGGGATGTTGGCGCTGAGTATTTCGAGCTTCTTTGATACCCAGTACGGCGTTTTCTATGTGGTTTATCCGCTGCTGCTTACTGCGCTGGTGCCGGTGTTCAACCGTCACGTCGCCAAACAGTTTATCTTCAGCGCCTCGCTAAACTGCATCGAAATGGTGCTGATCATCGGCTATTTAAGCCAATGGCCGGTGATTATGACGGCCGTTGTGTTCGCGCTGTACGTGATGCGTTTTCGCTTTATGAGTAAAGGGCCGCTGTTCTTGTTTGGCTCGATGGGCGTGGTGTGCCAAAGCGTGATGCTCAACTTTATGAGCTACCCGACGGCTAACTGGCACACGCTGTTATTTTCCAACGTTGAGGCGAGCGTGATGGCGGTGGCGCTGAGTGCGTTAATGCACTACCTGATCCCGGACGCAGAACCGCGCAAGCCGCCGCCGCTGATTGAAAAAGACGCTGCTCGGGTACGCCATGAATCGCTGCTTTCCGGCAGCGTGGCGACGATTATCTTTATCGTCTTCCAGGTCAGCGACCTGAGCGACTCGCTGTCGGCGCTGATGGCGGGGATCTTGATCCTCTTCCCGATGCACTATCGCGGCGCGGTGATCAGCTCCATCTGGCGCGTGGTCGGCGTGGTGCTAGCCTGCCTGTACATTCTGGTGGTGCAGCTGATCCTCTACGATCACAGCAGCCATATGCTGCTGATGATGCCGCTGATCGGCCTGGGGCTGGCCTTCAGCGCGCGGCTGCACGTGATGGAGAAGGTGGGCGCAGGCGTTGGTTTTGCCAGCATCACCACCATTGGCATTATGTTCGGCCAGAATCTCCAGCCGGATGGCGACCTGGTGTTCAGCGACCTGTATCGCGCTACGTCGGTGACAATTTCCCTGCTGGCGACGCTGACGATGGTGTTTATTCTGCACCGGCTGCTCAACTGTTTCGCCCCAACGCGCTTTATTGTGAAGTAGCGCACTTCCAGACGCTGATTGTTTGCCCCCATCTGTGCTTACAATAATCCCTCGCCGCGGTGGCGTGAGGGAGAAAGACGATGTGGAAGACGCGTGCGCTGGAACTGAACAACCAAGAGTTCTGGAACTGGGACAAGGCCTGCGAGCTGGTGCAGTGGGCGTCCCGCCATCAGTTTAATACCGTGATTGTCGGGCAGGTCGATCTGTTCGACAAGCTGGTCTCGCCGAAGGGCTACACGCCCCACCAGTACAACGATCGTCTCTCCAGCCAGCAGCGCGCCCGCTGCGTTTACCTCAACCGTCTTGCCGGTTATTGCCACAAGCAGGGGCTGCGTTTCTATCTCCAGGCGAAAGAACTCAGTTTCCCGGCCGACCTGCTGGCGGCACACCCGCAGCTGATTGATAAAGACGGCAGCATCCGCTTTGACGTCGAGTTCTGGTGCCAGTATCTGGCGGATAAACTCACGCTGCTGTGCCAGCAAATCCCCGCCATGAGCGGCCTGCTGGTGGCGCTCTCTAATACCGACGGCCTGCTGCCTATCTCCCGTCCCAACTGGGAGCTGACCGGGCAGGACGACCCGTCGCCGCATATCGACCCGCGCAGCTTGTCCCGCTACACCCAATGCTTCAGCGCCATGGCGCGGGCGGTGATGCGTGAAAATAAACACCTGGTGCTGCGTGCCTTTCCGGCGGGCAACCACGATATCAGCAACGTGATGGAAGCCATTCGCACGCTGCCGGAGTGCGTGTCTGTCTCCATCAAGCTGACGCCGGAGCGCTTCTGGCCGACCTTCCCCAACAATCCCGCCCTGCTTGACGTTGAAGATCGCGACGTCTGGGTCGAACTGGACCTGGTCGGGGAAGAGGTAGGCTGGGGCGTGCTGCCGTTCCCGCGCATCGACGAACTGCAGGGGCGCTTACTGTGGTGTCGCGGTAACGCCACCATCAACGGCGCGGTGTGCAAAACGAGCTGGGAAGGGGTCGACAACCACTGGGTTATCGGCACGCTGAGCGAATGTAACCTGGTTGCCTGCAGCCAGATATTGTCGCGGGAACATGAACATCTCACGCACGCGGCGCTGCTGACCCACTGGCTGGATGAGTGCTACGGCTGGCGTCCTGATCCGGCGGCGTTTGCGGAGTTTCAATCGCTGCTAGGCCAGGCAAGCCAGGTGCTGTATCAGGCCATTTACGTGCGCGACCACGTCTTTCATCGTCACAGCCAGGTACCGGAAAGCTACGGCCAGGCGGTGTGGAGCCTGTATGGCCAGCTCAACCGCAACCACTGGCTGCCGGGTTCGGAGCGCGATATTTTCTTTAGCGCCAGCGATGTCGCCACCTCTGCCCGTAACCTGTCGCTGATTGCCGAAGAAAAAGACGGTGCTTACCAAGCGGCGCTAACGCTGGGCGAACAGGCGCTGGCGTTTGCCGAACGCGCCGCGTTTCCGTTCTCACTGCACCAGCGCTGGCAGGAAGAGTGGCAGGGTTTTGCGCTCTACTGTCTGCTGTTCCGCCACGCACAAAAAGCCTTCTTCACCCTCCACTTCGCCCGGCTGGTGGAAAACAGCTGGAGCATGCGCGAGATTTGCCAGGTGAATATTCAGGAGCTTTACCGCTGCGCGGCGGAAATGACCAGCTTCTGCGAGCAGCACGCGGACGCCTCGCCGGGGCTGCACGTGCTGTTTGACCCGACCCGCGTGCGGATGCTGGCCGACAGCCTGAGCCACGAGCTGACGCAATTGAAAGGGTAAAATGTGACAGAGATCGCGGCTGACCGTTCTGCGGTTACCGGGAAACGTGAGTTTTCCCGGCCTGTGTAGCGCGTTGGGTGTTTTCGATGTGATGTCTATCACGTTTTATTCTCTCGTCAGGGCGAGATTGTGAATGACCAGGCAGTTCCGCGTATCGGCGCAACCCCGCGCGTAGCGTGCCTCACCTCGTTTCCCGAAAATAGCGGTTAATGACTATCGGCTATTGAGGAAAGTACTATGAGGTTGGTTGCGGGCGGGGCGCTGACGCACTTTACGGTTTCATCGCCGCACAATACGCGGTTTGCCGAATTTTTCACCGGCGAAGCCATGGATGAACCGATGGACTATCCGTTCGCCAACGGCAAAGGCCCGGCGCAGGAATCGTTCTGTCGGCGTATTTTCCGCCGGGATGCTGCCGGGCGTGCGGTCAACCCGGAACATGCGCTACCGGCGGCGGCCGTCACCTGGACCGGCGACAGCGATACGGTAACGTTCTCCGGTGTACAAAACGTCGCCACCCACAGCCAGCGCTGGCTGCGTGTGACCTTACATGCGCCCGCAGCAGGGCGGTACCCCTTCCAGATTGCCACCTGCGGCGGCGTACGTCTCTGGGTCGACGGCGAGCAGGCCGTCTGCTTTACGCCGTTTACCCGCAATACGCTGCAAACGCTGCCGGTTGACATTGCCCTTCAGCAGGGGGAGAACGCGCTGCTGATTCACCTTGATGAGCTGTTTGAACGCGACACCGTGTTTGCGCTGCGGATGATTTACCTTGGTGAAACGCCGCTGGAAGCCACGCTGCCGCAGATGAACGGCGAAGCGCTGGCCGCCGTTCAGCGGTTTATGGACGCGTTGCCCGCGACGATCGTGGCTCAGCGCCAGCGTCTGACGCTGAGCGGCCTGACGGCGAATACGCTGCATCTGGGCGGCGCGATCCACAGCCTCGGCAATGACGTTATCGCCACCTGTCCGCTGGATTTTGGCACCGTCGTGGTCGACGACGGGAAGCTGACGCTCGCGCTGCCGGAGCGCGTTGGGATGGGGCGTTACCGTCTTGAACTGACCGCCAGCCTGAACGACGTGACGATGAGCCGCAGCCTGAGCCTGACCGTGCTGCCCGACGCCACGCCGCCCGGCGGCGAAGGCGTGCTGGAAACCCGCAAACGCGCGGCGCTGAGCTTTATTGCTGAACACGGCGTGCCGCGCACCGGCCGCCTGCTGGCGATGCTGCACGTCGGCCAAAACGGCCCGCAGGCGCAGGAACTGCTGATTAGCACGCTCCAGCGCATCAGCGCGCGGCAGGACTGTTCGGACTTCTCCATGGTACCGCTGCTGTGGATCTGGCACGACTTCCACGGCGAGCATTTCCCGGCCGCGTTATGGAAGCGCGTGCGCTCGGCGATTGTTGGCTACCGCTATTGGTACGACGAACTGGGCAACGATGTGATGTGGTTCTGGAGTGAAAACCATGCGCTGTGCTTCCACACCGCCCAGTACCTTGCCGGGAAAATGTTCCCGGAGGAACGCTTTATTGCCTCTGGTCGCACGGGCCGCGAACAACAGGCGGTAGCCGCCCAACGTCTGAACGGCTGGTTTGATGCCATCGAGCAGCAAGGCTTTGTCGAGTGGAATTCCGCGCCCTATTACCCGGTGGACGACATTGGCCTGTTCGCGCTTTATCAGCTGGCTGACGACCCTGCACTGCGCCAGCGTGCACGGTATCTGATTGACCGCCTGATGCGCATGAGCGCGCTGCACTATCAGTCCGGGATTGCCGCAGGCACCATGGGCCGCGTCTATGAAAAAGAGCTGCTGGCCAGCCAGATGTCCGAGCTCTCAGCGTTCGGCCACGTGGCCTGGGGCGGTGGGCACGTTAACCGCAAGTGTGCCTCGCTGCCGTTCTTCTGCCTGAGCGACTATGCGCCGCCGGCGGAGTCTGCGCAGTACGCCCGCCTATCTCACGGCGCGCTCAGCGCCCACTACGCGTGCGGCGGTGGCAAGATTGTGGCGTGGAAGCAGCCCGCGGTGATGCTTTCCAGCTGCGTCGATCACCACACCGGCGAACGCGGTCATCAGCAGCATCTGGTGGATGTGCAGTTTGCCACGCGTCCTGAGGCGCGGCTGTGGGTGAACCACCCGGGTGACGTGGCACCGGGCAGCGAAGCGCGTCCCTCCTTTTGGGCGGGCAACGGCGTGCTGCCGCGCGTGATGCAGGTGGAAAATCAGGCGATGCTGCTGTGGCAGCTCGACGAGCAGGAGTCGCAGGGCTGGACGCATCTGCATCTTCACACCGAAGCCTTTGATGAAGTGCGCCCGCTGGCACAGGGCGTGGTGGTGCGGGCGGGCAACGCGTTTGCCGCCGTGCTGTGCTCGCAGCCGCTCACCGTCAACGGCGATGAAGTGCGCGCCGAAGGCCGCCGCGTGGCGTGGTGGCTGGAAGTGGGCGAAGGGGATTTTAGCGCCTTCTGCCAGCGCGTTCAGACGCTGCGCATTGAACATCAAGGCGACGTCGCGCGGGTGATGGATAGCCAGCACACGCTGATGCAGCTCGACGGGCAGGGCAACTGTCAGCGCAACGGCAAGGCCGCCGTGTTTCCGACGCTGGTGGGCAATGAAATTCAGGTCACGGTGTCAGGAGACATGCAATGAACAACGCAGCATTAAACGGCCTGCTGGAGCAGGTGGTTCAGGGCTTCTGCCGCCTGAAAAATATGGGTGAAGTCGGCACCCGCGACGGTGAAGGTTTTGCCATCCACTTCGAAGAGTGGGAATGGGAAGTGGGCGTCGGCCTGTACGGCTTCTGGCAGTATGCGCGCCAGCAGAATGATGCTCGCCTCCAGCAGTCGATCCTCACCTGGTATGAAGATCAGCTGGCGAAAGGGCTGCCGGAAATCCAGATCAACACCACCGCGCCGATGATCACGCTGGCGCTGGTGGCCGGGCACACCGGGCGTGACGATCTGCTGACGGTGGTGAACGACTGGGCCGACGCGCTGCTGCGCACGCTGCCGAAAACGGAAGAGGGCGGCTTCCAGCACGTGGTGAAAGAGCAGCCGAACACTGGTCATCTGTGGGACGACACGCTGTTTATGACCTGCCTGTTCCTCGGTACCGCGGGCGTGGTGCTCAAGCGCAAAGACCTGATCGACGAAGCCTCGTACCAGTTCCTGCTACACACCCGCTACCTGTGTGAACCGGCGAGCGGCCTGTGGTACCACGGCTGGACGTTTGTCGGTAAACATCACTTCTCCGAAGCGTTCTGGGGGCGCGGTAACGCGTGGATCACCGTGGCGATCCCGGAATTTATCGCCCTGCTCGGCGACAGCCTCGACGCCAGCGTGAAGCGCTATCTCGCGGTGGTGGTCGCGCGTCAGGTGAATACGCTCTGCGAGCTTCAGGCCGACAACGGCATGTGGCACACGCTGCTCGACGATCCTTTATCGCCGCAAGAATCTTCCGCTACCGCCGGGATCGCCTACGGCATGCTGCGCGGCGTCAGAATGGGGATCCTCGACGAGAAGGTGGCCGATCACGCGATGCGGGCCTGGCATGCGCTGCGCGACAGGATCGACGATGGGATTTTACTGGAAGCGTCAAAAGGGACGATGGTCGGGCCGGACCTGCAATATTACTGTGATATCGCCATGGCCCCGGTGCCCTATGCCCAGGCGCTGATGATGCTGCTATTGCTGGAACTTCAGCAGGAGAAATGGTGCCGCTAATTGCCTGATGGCGCTGCGCTTATCAGGCCTACGCCGCGGTTTTGTAGGCCGGGTAAGGCGCAGCCGCCACCCGGCACCTTTCCGGGCTACGGGTTCAATTCGCGGGTATAAACCCGCGAGGACTCACCCCACGGGTGATATCCTAGCCCGTTGAACGCAAATCCTGTTTTCTCGTAAAACCCGTCGATATCGGTACACAGATGCAGCTGCGTAAAGCCAAGCTCTTTTGTGTGCCGGGCGATATGCTCAATCAACCGGCGGGCCAACCCCTGCTGACGATAATCCGGCTCAATGTACAGCGCGCACAGCCACGGATACAGTTCGCAGCGGCTGATAAAATCGTTAGCAATCAACCCCGCGCAGCCAATGATCCGATCGCCGTCCTGCAACCAGTACCACTGCGGCAGCGGGTTTTTCGCCCCCGGCGTGCGGCGCAGCGCATCGTCGTAAACCATCATCGATGCTTCCGACGCCCACTGCTGCTGGAAATAGGCGATAACCGCCGCCATCTGCTCGGGATGGTCGCGTAAAGAACGAATAACGTACGGTGAACTCATAGAATTTTCTTCAGATCCATCTCTTCCTGAATGCGCTCACTCCACGCAAAGTGGGTGCGAATCGCTTCATCAATCCCGGCGTTATAAAAGGCCGGCCCCAGATTTTCGATAATAAAATCGATAAAGAACTCCGCATCGAACTGCTCCAGATCGAGGTCGAACTGTTTGGCGCAGTAGTCGGTCAGCCGATCGCGCAGCTTCTCGCGCTCGGCGGGGGTAAGGGTGATTTCCGTGGTCATAGCGACTCCTGTCGGCAAAGAAACGGTAGGCCTGATAAGGCGAAGCCGCCATCAGGCACAACGGTGAGCATCGCCGGATGGCGGCTTCGCCTTATCCGGCCTACATAATCCCATCCGGCAGCTATCAATATCACAAAGTCGACTTTGTGACCCGCTGGAATATTTCTATATTCGGGTTTCTGACGATATTAAAGGGGCGCCATCATGACTGCTGTGAACACTGCTGATACTGATTTTCCTTTATTAAACCTTCGCCGCGTGGCGGGCAATATCGGCGCGGAGATCCGCGATATTCGCCTCTCTTCCACTCTCGATGCCGACACCTTCGCACAGCTCGACGCGGCGCTGGTGAAATACAAAGTGCTGTTCTTCCGCCAGCAGGAACATCTGACCGATGCCGAGCATCAGGCCTTCGGCGCGCGCTTCGGCAAGATTGTCGCCCATCCCACCGTCCCTGCGCCGGAAGGCACTAAACTGTTCGAACTCGACGCCTCGAAAGGCGGCGGCCGCGCCGACTCCTGGCACACCGACGTCACCTTCGTTGACGCCTTCCCGAAAATTTCCATCCTGCGCGGTGTCACCATCCCTGAATACGGCGGCGACACCGTGTGGGCCAACACCGCCCGCGCCTACGAGCAGCTGCCGGAGACGCTCAAGCGCTTCGTCGACACCCTGCGCGCGGTGCACAGCAACGACTATGACTACGGTGCCGAACGCGTTGTCGTCGAAAGCCACCGACTGGCGCATCACCAGAAAGTGTTTGTCTCTTCGGTATGGGAAGCCGAACACCCGGTGGTGCACGTCCACCCGGTCAGCGGCGAACGTGCGCTGCTGCTGGGGCACTTTGTCAAACGGCTGGTGGGCTTCAGCTCGCGGGAATCCGCACAGTTATTCGAGCTGCTGCAAAACCGCATCACCCGCCTCGACAACACCGTGCGCTGGCAGTGGCAGCAGGGCGACATGGTGATTTGGGATAACCGCAGCACCCAGCACTACGCGGTCAACGACTACGGCACCCAGCCGCGCGTGGTGCGCCGGGTGACGGTGGAAGGGGAGATTGCGGTGGGGGTGGATGGCAGCAAAAGCCGCACGGTGTCGAAACCGCAGGATGCGGCGAATGGGGAAGGAGCGGTGAGCGCGGCGTCGTGAATGTGGAAGGTGGCGCTGGAGTGATGCCAACGCCACGCGAAGCCGGGAGGGATCAGTTTTCCTGATAGGCTTTCTCGACCAGCAGTTTGGCTTTATCCAGATCGTGTTCATTACGCACAATCAGCTCAACGTCGCCGGTGCCCCAATGGCCAATATGAGTGACGTCCCGACTAAACCCTTCTTCTAACTGGATATGCTGCGGATTGATTTTCAGCCATAGCCGCAGATGTGGGTCGGTGACGGGGTACACCGCCACGCAGACAAAATTGCGGATCCGGCGGAAAGCGTCATACAGCTTCAGCTCTTTAAACTGTACTTCATCGCCCAGCGACAGCACGAAGCTTTTTAGCTGCTCATGCAACGACAGCAACGCCGGTGGCGCGGAGGAGAGCTGTTCGCGCTGGGTACGGGTATGGCGCTTGCCGTTGCTGGTCGGGGCATCGATGGTGATTTGTTGTGAACTGTTTTCCACCACGGCGTTAACTAATTCCAGCATCAGCAGATCATCGGCAAACAGCTTGTAGCGAATCAGGCTGATATTACGATTAATCTGCTGCACGGCGTGTTCGTCGTATTTATTAAAATCGGCGGCAATACAAATTAATCGCGTGCCGGACCAGTCGATGGCTTCGGCCGTGGTTTTACCCATCTTCTCCATCACCTGCCATTGAAATTCCGCTTTATGGTCGAGCAGCCAGTCGAGATAAAACAGCCCTTGGTTAATGACGTTTTCATTGCTGTGGCGCTTATATTCAATAATTACCGGGCAGTTATTTTCATCAAGGCCGAGGGAGTCAATTCGCCCACGGTGCGTTTTACCCGTGCTGTATTCGGTGTCGAGAAAGCGGACGCCGAGAAAGGTTTCCATATGGGATTCGATCAGCGTTTGCAGATCTTTTTCAATGGCCGCGGCTTTGCCCGGCAGTTCTTGTACTTTCCCGGCACCAAGGCGGAAAAGCTGGATATCGCTCATGGATCCCTCCTGAAGGTTATTCGCACTATCATACGTGGAGTGGGAAGAGATAAAAGAGGAATTCGGTTTTTTGGCTGTGAGAAATATTGTAAGCCCGACAGCGGGGAGGCTGCCGGGCTACGGGGTTTAGGCTTCCCGATTGCGCGGCTTATTGGCAATGACGCCGATAAAGTCCTGCACCTGACGCTGTTTGCGCGCCGACAGCGTGCAGACCTGATGCAGCGACTGCATCAGCGGTGGTTCCGGTGGTTTCACGGTCAGTACGATGCATCCTTCCATCACCTTAATATCCATTTTGCTGCCGGTGGTAAAACCGGCGGCTTCCAGCCACTGACCTTTCAGGGTAATGGCGGGAATACGGGTGTAATCCGGGTAGCGGCTCGCATAACTGACGGTGGCGGCGCGGTTATTTGCCGGGGAGACTTCTGGATCGGTGAATTCTGCAATAGAATGCGGGGTAGTCATGATGGCTATTTCCTATGAATAGTGATTGTGATTAGCGAGGCGCTCGTGTTGCAGCACGGGCGTCTTGCGAAAAATACCTGTATATATCATCAGGGAATAGAAGGAAAGTCCAGCTGAAAATGAATGAAAATAACGGCGTGGATGCGGGGATGGATTATTTCTGGTGATGGGAATAAAGCGGCTATTTAGCCGCTTTATTGGTTTCTGGGGGTGGGTTAATTTATGGCGGCGTCGGTGAGGGCGTCGGCCAGGTGGAGCTGGGTTTGTTGGGATGCTTTTATGTTGGATTTAAGCTTGTTGCAATATTCAAATAAAATATTAACTTTATCAATTATTCTATACTGTTCATTTAGCGGTGGAAGAGGGATGTTTAGATTTTCAACATCTCCTACTCGTAGATGTTTAACGGTCAAACCAACAGCATTTTCCGATGCCCTTTCAAGTAAATGAGGCTCTGTAAGTGCAAGCAAGAGAAATTCATTAGAAACAAATTCATGCATAACTCGAATAAGCATTGTTCGTTGTCCCAAACACCATTTAACATTTGGTGGTATGATCAATGCTTCGCCCATAGGAGCCTCACGGGTAAATATAATATCTCCCGGTGATGGCGGACAACGTTTGGACCAAAAATTATATGTTTCTTGGCTAATGAATTTTAAGTCTTGCTCCAGAAACTTTCGCTCACGTATATTAGTTGTCCGAATTATTGGTATGCCCGTATTTGTATATGGGGCCGTTTTATTGTGACAATCAACTAAGTATTCACAAAGTTCAATAAGATGAACTGTCGTCCAATTATTCGGTAATCTGAATGGTGGCTTTGCCTTTTTTAATTTATTTATTTTACGAAGCATTGTTTCAGCTTCTTTATTATCAGCTTGTTGTTGTCTTAGCTTTTTATTTCGTGATGTGCTTAATTGTTCTAATAAATCTTTTGCTGAAGAATCATTCGGATCCTGCGGCACCAGTTTGCCCATCACCGCCAGTTGCAGAATGGTCTGTTTTAAGGCGTCAATGCTGGCTTCGGTAGTAAACAGCATGTCGAGATGTTCGCTGATACGCGCCCAATTTTCGGCCAGTTCATCGGCGTTCTGGCTGTCGGTTAGCGTGGTTAGCAGTGTTTCAACCAGCTGTTGATGGGCGTCCAGACTGGACAGGGAGTGCTGTTCCAGTTGGTCGCAGAGGGACATAAGTTTATCAACACGTGAAACAATTCGCAGTTGCTCCTGGATAGGAGCTAATTCGATGACGGCATGCTGAGCTTTTTCTGTACCAAGCCTGGGCAAGTTCATTCCATGTGTAGAGCTATTTGCGTAAGTAATGAAATTTGGTGCTTTCAGCAATAGACGTAAGAACTCTGGGTAAATATTACCATAGCTTGTTATTGGGATAATTTCAGTAGTACATACACCCGGTTCATTAGCAACGATCACTTTATCCAGGTACGGACGTAATTTTCCATAAAGTACATCACCTTGTGAGAATCGATTCTTAGAGCTTTTAAATGGTCTTTCTGCAAAAGTTACCTTATTGAGAAGCTTTGATGTGACTTTCTCTATATCCTCTAATTCAAGGATCCATGTTTCAGGCGTTACGTCTTCAGGTTCTGCTTTATCACAAAAACCATAGTTTGAAATAAATCCTAATCTCGTCCACTCCCACCCCATCGGTAGCTCAAACGGCTTCTCCTCCTCGCTAATCTCCGGCAGCGGCTTGGGCTTCTTAATTTTCCTCTGTTTCACCAGCTCGGCCTTTTCCGCCGCAATGCGTTTGAGCAGTTCCGACGCCGGTTCATCGTTCGGATCCTGCGGCACCAGCTTGCCGCGCACCGCCAGCTCCAGAATCAGCTCGCGCAGCTTCTTAATGCCGTACAGATCGATCTTGCCCGAGCTGCCGCGCCCTGCCGTGGAGCGGGTTTGCAGCGCCGTGGTCCAGGTATCGATATGGTCGACAATCAGTTTTTCTACCGCCATTAGTTGGCCTCCTTACCGGAGAGCGCCGCGCCGAGGATATCGCGCAGCTGGTGGCGCAGGGTCTGGATTGCTTCCTGCTGCTTGGCATATTGCGCCAGTAGTTCATCCGGGTCGTGGCTGACGGTTTCCGCCTGGTGCGGGTTTTTGATATCGAGGTTAAAGTTGCGGGCAATCACCTCGTCGATGCTGACCTTCCACGCCTGCTCGTTCTCGACGCGGCTGGCGAAGCCGTCGGCCTCGTTGCCCCACCAGTCGATCTCGGCCTGGAATTCTTCAAACTTCATCGGTTTGGTTTTGCTGTAGTTCTTCACCCCTGCCGGGTACGGGTGCTCGTAGAACCAGATCTCTTTGGTCGGCTGGCCTTTGGTAAAGAACAGCAGGTTGGTTTTGATCCCGGTGTACGGGTTAAACACGCCGTTCGGCAGACGCACGATGGTGTGCAGGTTGCACTCCTCGGTGAGCAGCTTTTTGATCTTGGTTTTCACGCCTTCGCCAAACAGCGTACCGTCCGGCAGCACCACCGCCGCGCGGCCGTTTTTCGCCAGCACTTCAATAATCAATTGCAGGAACAAGTCCGCCGTCTCGCGAGTCTGCATCTCTGCCGGGAAGTTCTTCTCGATGCCGTCTTCTTCGGTGCCGCCGAACGGCGGGTTGGTGACGATGACATCCAGCTGTTCATCCCACGACGACAGCGGCTTGTTGAGGGTGTTGTCGTGACGAATTTGCACCGGCACTTCGATACCGTGCAGCAGCATATTGGTGGTCGCCAGCAGGTGCGGGAGCTGCTTTTTCTCCACGCCGTGGATCTGCTGTTGCAGCGTCTGGTGATCGGCCACGCTCTTCACGTACTTATTTTTCACGTGATCGAACGCGCAGGCGAGGAAGCCGCCGGTGCCGCAGGCCGGGTCCATAATCGACTCGCCGAGTTTCGGATCGACGCGATCGACCATAAAGCGGGTGACGGCGCGTGGGGTATAGAATTCACCGGCATTGCCCGCCGATTGCAGATCTTTGAGGATCTGTTCATAAATGTCGCCGAACAGGTGGCGTTCGCTGGCGCTGGTGAAGTCGATTTCGTTCAGCTTGTTGATCACCTGACGCAGCAGGGTGCCGTTTTTCATGTAGTTATAGGCGTCGCTGAACGCCTGTCTGACCACAAAGCCGCGCGGGTTCTTATCGATAGGCGCGGTGAGGTTTTTCAGCGCCGGGAACAGGTCGTCGTTGACGAACTCCAGCAGGGAATCACCGGTAATGCCTTCGGCGTTCGCCGCCCAGGTGCGCCACAGGTAGCGCTGCGGAATTGGGTACTGATAGTTATCCTGCTCCAGTTCCAGCGCCTCTTCCTGGGCGTCAAAGATTTTCAGAAACAGCAGCCAGGAGAGCTGGCCGAGGCGCTGCGCATCGCCGTCCACACCGGCGTCTTTGCGCATAATGTCCTGTAAGGATTTGATAACTGAGCTGATTGACATGATGTGTTCCATGTTTCATTAACAATAAGGCCCTCTGCTACGCGGTGGCAGCAGAAGGCGCAAAAGGGGAGTGGTTACGCGGAGCGGGGCGGTAGGTGGTAGATTTCGCTCTCCAGCTCGCTGATGGCCTGATTATACCCGTTACGGTCGCCGAATCCGCTTTTAATGATCTCCGGCAGCGTACCCATGCTGTCGAACGGCTTGAGCTTCAGCACCTGAATACTCTCTATTTCCTGCACGCCCGCGTCGGCGTATTTATCCAGCAGCGTATTCAGTACCGCCTGCGCGGCGTCGGAGTATTTGGTGAAGTAGTTGCGCTTACGCACGTTCTCCGCCCGCTCTTTGCGGGTTAACGGCGGCTGACCATACACCACGTGGCACAGCATGTCGAACGGGTCGAGCTCTTTGCCGACCTCTTCCGCTAGCACTTCCCAGATAATCCCCTGCTGTTCCAGTTCCTTGATGATGGCCTGTTTGCGCTCGGCGTCCTGCCATTTGCGGGTGAAATCATCCAGCGAGGCATACTCTTTGAGCAGCGTTTTGCGGGTATAGTCTTTGAAGGATTCGGTGACCAGCTTGCCGTCGGCATCGTAATACTGCACGCGCTGGGCAATCACGCCGACGGCGACGCCGTTGACGTGGAACTTGCGCACTTTGTTCTCGTCGTCTTCCGGCAGCGGGCCGACATCGTCTGTACCGGTAACGGTATACGGCGCGGGATCTTCATCGGCACCGGTGATGTCGTCTTCGGCCTCTTCTTCGTGCTCGTCGAACTGCTCTTCAAAATCGGAGTCCGGGTCGGCGATATCTTCCGGCGTGGTGTCCATCACCTTTTCCGGGATGCCGTCGAAGCGTTCGTCGGCGAACAGCTCGGTGGCCTTTTTGAAATCGAGGATGGTGAACCATAGCTTGCCGTAGCGTTCATCGATGCGGGTGCCGCGGCCGATGATCTGCTTGAATTTGGTCATCGACTGAATGTTTTGGTCCAGCACCACCAGTTTGCAGGTTTTGGCGTCGACGCCGGTGGTCATCAGTTCGGAGGTAGTGGCGATAACCGGATAGGCCTTTTTAGGGTTAATAAAGTTATCCAGTTGGGCTTTGCCGATGTCGTCATCGCCGGTGATTTTCATCACGTACTTGTCGTTCTTCTTGACCTGTTCCGGGTTGAGATTGACCAGCGCGCGGCGCATCCGCTCCGCGTGATCGATGTCGTTACAGAAGATGATGGTTTTATCCATCGGGTTGGTGCGCTTGAGGTAATCGGTGATGGTTTTCGCCACCAGTTCGGTGCGCTCATCAATCACCATCGCGCGGTCAAAATCTTTCTGGTTGTAGATGCGGTCGTCGATCAGCTCGCCGTTTTTATCCGTCTGGCCTTTGGTCGGGCGCCAGCCCTGGAGATCGACGTCGATGTCAACGCGCACCACTTTGTATGGGGCAAGGAAGCCGTCTTCGATGCCTTCTTTCAGCGAGTAGATATACACCGGGTCGCCGAAGTAATCGGTGCTGGAGACTTCATGGGTCTCTTTCGGCGTGGCGGTTAAGCCAATCTGCGTGGCGGCGCTGAAGTAGTCGAGGATTTCGCGCCACGCGCTGTCTTCCGAAGCGCTGCCGCGATGGCATTCGTCGATCACAATCAGGTCAAAGAAATCCGGCGCTACCTGTTTAAAGGCTTTTTGATCTTCTTCCGGGCCGGTGATGGCCTGGTACAGCGCGAGGTGGATTTCAAATGCCGGATCGATCGTCCGTCCGGTGACTTTGGTCATCGCCGTGCCAAACGGCAGGAAATCGTTATTTTTGGTCTGATCGACCAGAATATTGCGATCGGCGAGGAACAGGATCCGCTTCTTACTTTTCGCTTTCCATAAGCGCCAGATAATCTGGAAGGCGGTATAGGTTTTCCCCGTTCCGGTTGCCATCACCAGCAGAACGCGGTTCTGCCCGGCGGAAACGGCTTCAATGGTTTTATTGATGGCCTGTAGCTGGTAATAACGCGGCGCTTTGCCGCTGCCGTCGTCGTAGTAGTCCTGAGTAATCACCGGAAGTTGAGCTTCGGTGTAGCCTTTTGATAAGCACAATTTTTGCCACAGTTCCGAGGGAGAAGGGAATTCGCCGAGGGTAATCGGTTTTTCCATTAGTTCGCCGTCAGCAACCGTGGCATCGCGGAAGATAAAGCCATCGCCGTTGGTAGCAAAGACGAAAGGAACATCCAGCAGGCGTGCGTACTCGATCCCCTGTTGCATTCCTTTGCCGATTTCGTGTTTGTTGGCTTTGGCTTCAATGACCGCCAGCGGAATGCCCGGCTTGTAATACAGCACGATATCGGCGGATTTCACCGTTCTACGCGCTGCGACTTTGCCACGCACGATGACCTTACCGTCCCGGAGTTTGACCTCTTGTCTGATTTGCGTTGTGTCGTTCCAGCCAGCATCAAGGATGGCGGGCATAACGCGTTTGGTGATGATGTCTGCTTCCGTCAGGGTACTCAGGTTCAGGTCAGCCATTGGGCGCTCTCGATTTAATCAGGACCATTCCGATTGTACATAAAATCAGAGGGCTGGCTATGACCAAGGGCAGTATATGAGCTTCAAGTTATGGAAAATGACTCGCATAATGATGCTGCTATAGTCGCGGTTGAAGCCAGACTTAGGGTATAATTAGGCTTGGTTATTGCTCTAAATTATTAGAACTAGAGTACTGCTCCTGAAACATAGTGATACGAACAGAAATATGAAAGGTGGCCTCAACATGCGTGATGTGGATGTAGAAAACGACATTATTGAACTCGAAGGGCAAGAAGAACTCGAGTTAACGTCACATCCGCATCAGATGGGGACTGATACGGAGGTTCGTATTGCGAAAGAACAATCCAGTGTTTTTGAGTTATTGCGCCGTGAAGCACGTGGGCAATTAGTGCTTGCTCCTGATTTCCAACGTAAGATTGTGTGGGATCGAAAGCACCAATCAGAACTAATCGAATCTATTTTGATGGGGATTCCTATACCGTTAATTTATCTTTTCGAAGATGAAAATGGTGTCCGACAAATAATTGATGGGAAACAGCGAATTTCTGCGCTTAAACGCTATATTAATAATGAATTTGCGTTAACAGATCTATCCATGTTACCTGACTTGAGAGGGAAACACTTTACTGATATACCTCCACTATTGCAGGCTAAACTTGAGGATTGTCAATTACACTCTTATGTAATTCAACCGCCGACGCCGGAATATGTAAAGTTTAATATTTTTGAGCGAGTGAATCGTGGTGGTATTAATTTGAATAAACAAGAAATGCGTCATGCCCTGTATCAGGGAGTTGCAACTCTTTTAATTCAAAATTTAGCTGAACATGAGTCATTTAAGTTAGCAACCGGAGGCGGTGTAAAGTCTGAACGAATGAGGGATCGATATCTAATTCTTCGATTCGTTGCTTTTTATTTATTGATTACAGGGCAGTTGCCTGGGGTCGAGTTTCGTTCTGACATTGATGCTTTTCTCGCATCAGCTATGAAATTTATTAATACAAAAGCAAGTGATGCTTTAATTGATGAAGTTGAATATGCTTGTATAATCGGAATGACTAATATTTATAAATCTTTAGGTTCTGAGGCTTTTCGGTTCTCTTCAAAATCGGGGGGGAAGAGACGGCCAGTTAATATGGGCTTGTTTGAAGTATTAGTTATGGTTTTCAGTCAGATTGATTTGAATTTTTTACCACATAACACATCGCTACTAGGGTTTATAGAAGAATATAAGAGTAATTTTGATGAGTTAGGTGTTTTTTCTGGCGCGATAGATACTACGGAATATGTGAAAATTCGATTTGATTTTGCCCGGGAAATGATAAGGAGGATTAAAGATGCTTACACAAATTAGTATCAATGGTTTCAAAAGTCTGGACTCTACGGAACTGCCATTATTACCATTGACAATATTAACAGGTACTAATTCGTCTGGTAAATCTAGTGTTTTACAGGCGCTAATGTTAATCATTAAGCATAGCGCTTCAGTAAACCAATATAGCATGGAAGACGTTATTAGATTTTTGGCTGATTTTACATCAATTAGAAATAAAAAAGTTAATGCGAAATCCATCCGTATAAGCGTTCAGGATTCTAACAATACAAAACATAGTCTAGGGAAGGTGCGAATAAGCAGGTCATTTCTTCCCAAGCTGACTCGCTGATTAAAATTTCGCGGATCTGGGCCGATTTTTTTCCCGCAAACAATCGAATCAGCCTATTTAGGCTATTTTTTCCACCATTTCTGGCGTTATTTCCGGTTTTTACTGAGATCTCTCCCACTGACGTATCATTTGGTCCACCCGAAACAGGTTGGCCAGGGTGAATAACATCGCCAGTTGGTTATCGTTTTTCAGCAGCCCCTTGTATCTGGCTTTCACGAAGCCGAACTGCCGCTTGATGATGCGAAACGGGTGCTCCACCTTGGCACGGATGCTGGCTTTCATGTATTCGATGTTGATGGCCGTTTTGTTCTTGCGCGGATGCTGCTTCAAGGTTTTTACCCTGCCGGGACGCTCGGCGATCAGCCAGTCCACATCCACCTCGGCCAGCTCCTCGCGCTGTGGCGCTCCTTGGTAGCCGGCATCGGCTGAGACAAATTGCTCCTCTCCATGAAGCAGATTACCCAGCTGATTGAGGTCATGCTCGTTGGCCGCGGTGGTGACTAGGCTGTGGGTCAGGCCACTCTTGGCATCGACACCAATGTGGGCCTTCATGCCAAAGTGCCACTGATTGCCTTTCTTGGTCTGATGCATCTCCGGATCGCGTTGCTGCTCTTTGTTCTTGGTAGAGCTGGGTGCCTCAATGATGGTGGCATCCACCAAAGTGCCTTGGGTCATCATGACGCCTGCTTCGGCCAGCCAGCGATTGATGGTCTTGAACAATTGACGGGCCAGTTGATGCTGCTCGAGCAGGTGGCGGAAATTCATGATGGTGGTGCGATCCGGCAGGGCGCTATCCAGGGATAATCGGGCAAACAGGCGCATGGAGGCGATTTCGTACAGGGCATCTTCCATGGCACCGTCGCTCAGGTTGTACCAATGCTGCATGCAGTGAATACGCAGCATGGTCTCCAGCGGATAGGGCCGTCGGCCATTGCCCGCCTTGGGATAAAACGGCTCGATGACAGCGGTCATATTCTGCCATGGCAGAATATGCTCCATGCGGGAGAGGAAAATCTCTTTTCGGGTCTGACGGCGCTTAGTGCTGAATTCACTATCGGCGAAGGTGAGTTGATGGCTCATGATGTCCCTCTGGGATGCGCTCCGGATGAATATGATGATCTCATATCAGGAACTTGTTCGCACCTTCCCTAGTATTGAATGCGGAATACACAGCGACTGATAGTCGCTTAGGATATCAATATGAACCTCGCGTGATTGGAAGCGAGCCTGAATTACTTTATTTAAATGCTAATAGATTAGGTGCGCAGGAATTTCTTCCTGTAGCTGAACGTCGGGTTGGTGGGGCTGGGGAGCATTTGTTTTCAACTTTTGATAAAATGAAAAACAATCCAGTTCCAGAGTATCTGGTTAAAACTGCCGAGTCGAAAACATTGGCATATCAGGTTTCATACTGGTTGAAATTAATTACTGGAACGAGTTCAGAACTGGTCACTGAAAAAGTAGGAGATCAAGTTAAAGTTGCATTTAGCATTAGAGAATTGGAGGGGAGTGTATCGCCATTAAATTTAGGTGCCGGAATGAGCTATATTGCTAAGGTGCTTATTATATGTCTTATGGCGAAAAAAGGAGATCTAATTTTATTGGAAAATCCTGAGATTCAGTTACATCCCAAGGCTCAAGCTCATTTGGCTATATTCCTGACATTTATCGCGAGTAAAGGGATTCAGGTTATTGTTGAGACTCATTGTGAGCATTTAATTAATCGCATCGCTTATCAAATTTATGATGATGAAATATCCTCTACTGATGTTGTGGTTCATTATAAACCTAGCGTAGATGAATCTTTTGTTTCATTGCTTATTGATGATAATGGTGATTTTACCGATCTTAGCCATAATAAAGCATCATTCCCGAAAGGATTTTTCGATGCTACATTAGCTGAATTGATGGAGATGAGATAAATGCTAGGAAATATAGTACTTGAAACTCCATTGCTAGTGGAGTATTTAAATCACACAGGTTCGAAGAAGTATAAAAGAATCTTAAAAAAGATTACGTTCCCGTACTCCACAAATAAAAAACAATGGGAAGCAGCTAAAAAATTAGGCCTCAACAATACAACTTATGAAAGGGTATTACCTCAGCTATTAAATGAAGGGGAAAAGGATGATGATCTTCTTACATTAGCTTCAAAATCAGCATTGAAAGTTATTTTAACTGATGACCCATCAAAGAAGTTGCCTTATGTTCACTATAAGGATGGATTAATCAATAATCATATTGCCATAAACATTGAAGCTAATGCATCTCGAGATGATTTGAAACAGTACCTAGAAATACTATGCCGTGATGCACGGAGAGTAACAATTTGTGATAATTACTTTGCAAAAAACTGGGATCATAATAAAAGCCTGTTTTATTCTATTCTTCCAAGGGGCAATCTAATTATTGAATATGCAGATACTCCCGAGAAATTAAATGTTTTACTAAATAGTAAAGAGATTACAAATGATTTTGTCAAAAGCGTATGTTCTGATTGGAGTGTTCAGGAAACTACTCAACAAAAATATCTAGGTTGCCATGATCGTTACCTATTGATAGAAATGCCTGGGCATAAGGTCGAAATATTACTATCAAGTGGTTTCGATCATATTTGGCGACCTAATCCTAAAGAACTCACCTGTGTCTTTCGTAATGTATCTTAAATACTATTTATTTTTAAGTGTTTATTGATAATAACTAGCATAATTTTGTGTGGCGACATCATATATGTTCATTTTACCGCCCACTCCATCGCCACCTTCACCGCCGTTCCCAGCTGCACCATCACCTCGCGGTGCTTGTCGATCGGCGGCAGCGCGCAGTTGATCCGCAAGCAGTTCCGGTACTTCCCCGATGCCGAAAACAGCGATCCCGGTGCCACCTGGATCTTCATCCGGCACAGCTGCTTCGCCACGCACACCATATCGACCTGTTCAGGCAGTTCCACCCACAGCATATAGCCGCCGGTGGGACGGGTGACGCAGATCCCGCAGGGGAAAAATTCGAGCAGCCAGCAGGTGTAGATCTCCATGTTGCGCTGGTAGATCTGCCGCATCCGCCGCACGTGGCGGTGGTAATGGCCATCGCGGATAAAGTTCGAGGCGGCCAGCTGGGTCGACGGCACGTTGGTGCCGTTGGCGGCGTACTTCATTTGCAGCAGCTTGTCGTAGTAGCGGCCGGGCGCTATCCAGCCAATGCGCAGGCCGGGGGCGATGGTTTTGGTAAACGAGCTGCACAGCATCACCCGGCCATCGATATCCCATGAGTGGATGGTGCGCGGGCGCGGGTAGTCGGTGGCCAGTTCGCCGTAAATATCGTCTTCAAAAATCACGATATCGTAGCGCTGAGCGAGGCTCAGCACCGCGCGCTTGCGGGCGTCGGGCATGATAAATCCCTGCGGGTTGTTGCAGTTGGGGACGAGGATCACCCCTTTGATCGGCCACTGATCCAGCGCCAGCTCCAGCGCTTCGATGCTGATCCCGGTATTGGGATCGGTCGGGATCTCGATGGCCTTCAGCCCTAGGCCGCGCAGCAGCTGCATGGTGCCGTAATAAGTCGGGGATTCCACGGCGATAATGTCGCCAGGCTGGCATACCGACAGCAGCGCCAGCGACAGCGCGCTGTGGCAGCCGCTGGTGATGATCAGGTCGTTGGCGGTGACCACCGATCCGCCGTCGAGCATCAGGCGGGCGATCTGTTCGCGCAGTTCGCGGCGGCCGGGCAGTTCGTCGTAGCTCAGCACGTCGACAATATTATGCTGTATTACCCGGCTCATCTCGCGCCACAGTGGTTTAAGCGTGGGCTGGGTGACGTCCGGCGAGCCGCCGCCAAAGGGGATGATTGATTTGTCATTGCGGGCGTCGAGCATGTTCAGTACCTGATCCCACTGGGTGATCTCCACCGGGCGCTGTACCGGGCGCGACATCGGCGGCACCGGCGGCTGGGCTTTTTGCGGCGCGACGAAGTAGCCGGAGCGCGGCTGTGGGGTGATCAGCTGGCGCTGTTCCAGCGTCTGATAAGCCTGCTGTACGGTGCTGATGCTGACGCCATGCTCCTGGCTCAGGCTGCGCACGGAGGGCAGCTTTTCGCCGTGGCGATACAGCCCTTGTTCAATTCGTTCGGCCAGCAGGTTGGCCAGATGTTGGTAACGCGTCATTGCTGTATCCCCAGTGATCGCCATACAGATGAGAAAACCAGTACAGTCAGGCGATAAAAACCGCACGCAGATATCGTTTTAGCGAATCTGTATGTTAAAGAAAAGTGTTTTTTGAATCTGTATTGCAGGACCGGAAATCCGCGAAGATAAAGCCTCTGGCAAGGTGAGGAGGCAAAGTATGGAATTTCATGAGAACCGGGCAAAACAGCCGTTTATCGGCTTTGTGCAACTGTGGCGCTTTATGAAAAAAGGGTGGCAAGTTCGGCAAACGCGTCGTGTATTGCAGAGAATGAGCGATGAACAGCTGAAAGATGTTGGGCTGCGCCGTGATGAAGTGGGTTAAAAATACGGGCGACGTGCCTGACACGTCGCCCGCCCGCGTTTTAGCTCAACACAAATTGCCATAAGATCCAGCCGCCGAAGCCGATCAATATGCCACCAGCCGCACGTTCAATTTTCCAGACCAGATTACCGAGCCGTCGCTGAACCTGCGGCAGCGCGATCAGTACGATCAACAACAGATCCCAAAGCAGCACGACGCCGGTCATCCAGACCCCGCACACGGCCTGCTGTACCAGTGTGACATCCGGGCCGAGCAGCGCCGTCATCAGCGCCAGATAGAACAGCGCATTTTTCGGATTCAGCAGTGAAGAGCCCAGCCCCAGCAGCAGCTGTCGGGTGAGCGAGGGCAGCGCCGATGCGGTATGTTGCCACTCCCGTGTTCCGGCGCGGCTATTCAGCAGCTGGCGGCCCACCCAGAGCAGGTACGCGGCGCCCATCAGTTCGATACCGGTGAAGAGCAGCGGCGCCTGGCGCAGCAGCCCGGAGCCAATGACGACCAGCAGAATGTAGAGCCCGTTCCCCGCCGCAATGCCAAGGCAAACGCCCACGCTGCCGCGCAGTCGAAAGCGTAATGCGTAGCCAACCAGCAGAAAGAAGTCCGGCCCCGGGCTGAGCAGCGCCATAAAGTGCGCGAGTGCCAGTGCGGGAAACGCGGGAGGGAAGAGTGTAGTGACCTGTTCCATAGCGACCTCAATAAAAAGCGTGAGGTCAGCGTAGGCCTGAAGAGGCGTTAATTATTGTCGGATATTGATCTGCCCAGCGCGTACTGACGCGGCGTGGCGGCCGTGTAGCTGACAAAGGTTTTGTGGAAATGGCTCTGGTCAGCGAAGCCGCTTTGGTAGGCCACATCGGCAATCTCGTCCCCGGCGCGCAGCCGCGCTTTGGCGTACTCCACGCGCGAGTTGTTAAGAAAGCTGCCGGGCGTCAGGCCGGTATCCTGCTTGAACGTTCGGATTAAGGTCTCTTTACGCAGCGAGAAACGTGCGGCGAACGCGTCAAGGGAGGGGGGAGCGACGGGGTTTGCCAGTAGCGCCTGCTGCAGATGTTGGCTGGTGGAACGCAGTTTTTCATCAACGCCCGTTCGCAGGGAGAGAGCGGATAACAGCGTGGTTAGCGCGTCGGCGGACATCTGCTCCACGACGGTGAGATACAGGTTGAACAGCGCATCGTTGCGAATGACCTGCCGGGCTAATGGCAGCGGCGTGTCGATATAGAGCATATGGTAGCTGCGCGGCTTTCCTTGTATCGGGTTGCAGCTGTGCGGCGCGTTGGCGGGGATAACGATAAGGTCGCCAGGTGACAAAAGGGACTCCTGCCCGTCACAGACGCAGCGCGTTCCGCCTTCGAGAATCGCCCCTATCGAGAGCTGCGGGTGGCTGTGGCGCTTATAGGCCTGCGTGCTCTGCCAGGTGCTGCGTCGTTCAAGCCCCGGCAGCCGAGTGAAGGTCTGATGAATATCGCGTGGTGTGGTCATTCGCTTCCCCCGGCGGTTTTTTATTTTTATACCACATTAGGGAAAGGTGGGTGGAGATGCGTGAGAAATAAACGATTCGCTTTAGATCACATTAACGAATTTAATGTATCAAATAACTGGTATCAGACTCACAGTTCACGCTGAAATCATTCGCCTCATATAGATAAGTGTTGCTTCACAGCTAGTATCAACTCGCTAATCATACACCTGCAAGAGGATACAATGAAAAATACAAATCGTATGATCGTGAACTGTGTTGCTGCTTCCCTGATGTGTTCCTGGAGCCTTTCCGCGCTGGCGGCAGGTGCCCAGACTGAGGTCAAGATTGTTCGCGATGAATACGGCATGCCGCATATTTACGCCGATGATACCTATCGGCTGTTTTACGGCTATGGCTACGTAGTGGCGCAGGATCGCCTGTTCCAGATGGAGATGGCGCGGCGCAGCACGCAGGGCACGGTCTCTGAAGTCCTCGGCAAGTCGTTCGTCAGTTTTGATAAGGGGATTCGCCAGAACTACTGGCCGGATTCTATCCGGGCGCAAATTGCGGCGCTAGCACCGGAGGATAAGTCCATCCTGCAAGGCTATGCCGACGGCATGAACGCCTGGATTGATAAAGTGAACGCCAACCCCGGCACGCTGCTGCCAAAACAGTTTTCCACCTTTGGTTTTGCACCACAGCACTGGCAGCCTTTTGATGTGGCGATGGTTTTTGTCGGCACGATGGCGAACCGTTTCTCTGACAGTACCAGCGAAATTGATAACCTGGCGCTGCTGACGGCGCTAAAAGACAAATACGGTAAGCAGCAGGGGATGGCGGTTTTTGACCAGTTAAAATGGCTGGTGAACCCTTCCGCGCCAACGACCATTTCCCCTAAGGAGAGCCACTATCCGCTCAGGTTCGACCTTAACAATACGCAAACGGCGGCCTTGCTCCCGCGTTACGACCTGCCAGCACCGATGCTCGACCGGCCGGCAAAAGGCGCAGACGGCGCACTGCTGGCGCTGACGGCGGGACAAAACCGGGAAACCATCGCCGCGCAGTTTGCGCAGAGCGGGGCCAACGGGCTGGCGGGCTACCCGACAACCAGCAATATGTGGGTAATTGGTAAAAACAAAGCACAGGATGCAAAGGCCATTATGGTCAACGGCCCGCAGTTCGGCTGGTACGCGCCTGCTTATACCTACGGCATTGGCCTGCACGGCGCGGGCTACGACGTCACCGGCAATACGCCGTTTGCTTATCCTGGCCTGGTGTTTGGCCACAACGGCACGATTTCCTGGGGTTCTACCGCTGGTTTCGGCGATGATGTCGACATCTTTGCCGAAAAATTGTCGAAAGATAAGCCAGGCTATTATCAGCATAACGGCCAGTGGGTAAAAATGCTCAGCCGCGAAGAGACCATTAAGGTCAAAGACGGCCAGCCGGAGACCTTCACCGTCTGGCGCACCCTGCACGGTAATGTGATGAAAACCGACCCAACCACACAAACTGCCTACGCCAAGGCGCGCGCGTGGGAAGGCAAAGAGGTGGCATCGCTGCTGGCGTGGACTCACCAGATGAAGGCCAAAAACTGGCAGGAGTGGACGCAGCAGGCGGCAAAACAGGCGCTGACCATCAACTGGTACTACGCCGACGTGAACGGCAATATCGGCTACGTGCATACCGGTGCGTATCCTGACCGCCAGCCGGGTCACGACCCGCGTCTGCCGGTGCCCGGCACCGGAAAGTGGGACTGGAAGGGGCTGCTCTCTTTTGATTTGAACCCGAAAGTGTATAACCCGCAGTCGGGCTATATCGCCAACTGGAACAACTCACCGCAAAAAGATTATCCGGCATCCGATCTGTTTGCCTTCCTGTGGGGCGGCGCGGATCGCGTGACCGAGATTGACCGCATTCTTGATAAGCAGCCGCGCTTTACCGCCGATCAGGCCTGGGATGTGATCCGCAAAACCAGCCGTCAGGATCTGAACCTGCGGCTCTTCCTGCCGACGCTCAAGGACGCGACGGCGAGCCTGCCGGTGAGCGACCCGCGTCGCCAGCTGGTGGATAAACTAACCGGCTGGGATGGCAGCAATCTGCTCAACGAAGGCGGTAAAACCTATCAGCAGCCGGGCTCGGCGATTCTCAACGCCTGGCTGACCAGTATGCTGAAACGCACGGTTGTGACGGCGGTACCGAAGCCGTTCGCTGACTGGTACAGCGCCAGCGGCTATGAGACGACGCAGGACGGGCCAACCGGCTCGCTGAACATCAGCGTAGGGGCGAAGATCCTTTACGAAGCGCTGCAGGGCGAGAAGTCGCCGATTCCGCAGGCGGTCGATCTGTTTGGCGGAAAACCGCAGCACGAGGTGGTGCTGGCGGCGCTGGACGATGCCTGGCTGACGCTGTCAAAGCGCTACGGCAACGACCTGAACGGCTGGAAAACGCCGGCGATGGCGCTGACCTTCCGGGCCAATAACTTCTTCGGCGTGCCGCAGGCGGCAGCGGATGAAGCGCGTCATCAGGCGGAATACCAGAACCGCGGCACGGAAAATGACATGATCGTGTTCTCGCCGTCGGCCAGCAAAAGCCCGGTGCTTGCCTGGGACGTGGTCGCGCCGGGTCAAAGCGGGTTTATTGCCCCGGACGGCAAGGCGGATAAGCACTATGACGATCAGCTAAAAATGTATGAAACCTTCGGCCGTAAATCGCTGTGGTTAACGCCGCAAGAGGTGGAGTCGCATAAGGAATCGCAGGAAGTATTACAGGTGAAACGGTAATTTTTTCCTGTCATCCCCCGTCTTGTCAGGCGGGGGATGCCTATTCGGAAACCTCCGTTTATACCCAACTTTACGCCCGCAGCCAGCCAGATTGACTACCCTTAATACCCTAAGCGGTAAAAACAAGGAGATTCACGATGGCTTACCAGACAGTTAATCCTGCCACTAACCAGCTTATCAAAGCATACCCTTCTCACACCGATGCGGACGTTGAAGCGGCGCTGAAAGCGGCCGATGCGCTCTACCATTCCGACTGGGCAAAAGGGGATATCGACCAGCGCCTGCCGGTACTCCACAAATTAGCCGATTTGATCGATGCCCGCGTTGAGGAGCTGGCGAAGATTGCCAGCCAGGAGATGGGCAAACTGATCGCCCAAAGTCGCGGCGAGGTGAAACTGTGCGCACAAATTGCCCGCTACTACGCCGACAACGCGAAGCAGTTTCTCGCGCCGGTGAAGTACAAATCCGAGCTCGGCGAGGCCTGGGTCGAACATCATCCTATCGGCGTGCTGATGGCCGTTGAGCCGTGGAATTTCCCTTATTACCAGCTGATGCGCGTGCTGGCCCCGAACCTGGCAGCAGGTAACCCGGTGCTGGCGAAGCACGCCAGCATTGTGCCGCACTGCGCAGAGGTCTTTGCGCACCTGGTGCGTGAAGCGGGCGCACCGGAAGGGGCGTGGGCGAACCTGTACATCTCGCAGGATCAGGTGGCGAAGATTATCGCCGACGAGCGCGTACAGGGCGCGGCGCTGACCGGTTCTGAAAAGGCGGGCAGCGTGGTGGCGGCACAGGCGGCGAAGCACATTAAGAAATCGACCCTTGAGCTGGGAGGTAACGATGTCTTCGTGGTGCTGGACGATGCCAACCTCGATAAAGCGGTGAAAATTGGCGTTAATGCCCGCTTGAACAACGCCGGTCAGGTCTGTACCGCGGCAAAACGTTTTGTGCTGCATGAGAAAATTGCCGATGCCTTCCTGAGCAAGTTTACCGAAGCGTTTAAGCAGGCAAAAATTGGCGACCCGCTGGATGAAAGCACCACGCTTGGCCCGCTGTCGTCAAAAGACGCGCTGGAGACGCTGACCAAACAGGTCAACGAAGCAGTGAAAAACGGCGCGAAGCTGCATCTCGGCGGTAAGCCGGTGCAGCGTGACGGCAGCTTCTTCGAGCCCACCATCCTGACCCATATTTCCCGCGATAACCCGGCGTATTTCGAAGAATTCTTCGGCCCTGTCGCGCAGATTTACGTGGTGAAGAACGATGATGAAGCGATTGCGCTGGCCAATGATTCCCACTACGGGCTGGGCGGTGCGGTCTTTAGCCAGGATATTGAACGGGCGAAGAAAATGGCCTCGCGCATTGAGACCGGGATGGTGTACATCAACTGGCTCACCGATACCGCGGCTGAACTGCCGTTTGGCGGCGTGAAGCGTTCCGGCTACGGGCGCGAGCTGTCGGATCTGGGGATCAAAGAGTTTGTGAACCAGAAGCTGGTAGTGGTGCGCCAATAGCGGCAGCCATAAAAAAACCTGCCATCGGGCAGGTTTTTTTGGGAAGTGGGTAACGTTAGAAGTTTACGCCGCCGCCAATGTAAGCGCCGTCAATCAGCGTGTGGTTTGGACGACCGTCTTTGCCGTCAACGCTGACGTGGCGATAGCCCGCTTTCAGCGTGACCAGTGAAATTGGCGACCAGCTTACGCCACCGTTTGCTTCAACGTAGTTTTTCACGCTGTTGTTCAGGCCTTCCGGCGCGGCATAGCCTTCGCCAAAGACGCGGATGCTGTCGGTCAGGGCTACGCTAACGCCGCCGCCGATAGGGAACGCCACGCCGTTATCGCCTTTTTTCGGGCCGATGTAGATGGCTTTCGCGCCTGCGTTCAGCATCACCGGACCGACTTCCAGGTTATAGCCAGCGCCCACGCCGCCGGTCTGGGTACCGTCGTCGGTGTTTTTCAGCCAGTTGCTTTCTGCGTACAGGCCGGATGAGGATTTACCCATTTCCAGATTCAGGTTGGTAAAGTTTTTACCCTGCTCAAGGCTACCGCCCATCGCCAGTGCGGAACCGGATACGGCGGTCAGAGCGGAAAGGAGCAGGATATTAAGCTTTTTCATGGTTTATTCCTCGTCATAAAATTAATCTGAGGACACCTTAACAAGTGGATTTTACTTCTGCAAATGTGACTCATGTCGATTTTTAATACTGGAGTTGTAGTTGGCATGGTGTTTTTTTGTTGCTTGTCTGTTTGTTTTTACCTGCGTCAATAATTAGCGTTTTGACGTTTAGCGCCCGTTTAGTTTTTGCCTAAACGTACCTTGAACAGAGCGGGGGATATTGGTTGGCAGTGAATTAATTGTCTTTCTAATAATTTCCAAAAACGTTCCGATTGTCATGAATAAAAATGGATATTTACATTTCTACGCATTTAATTACCCCCTTTCGGGGCGGAGGGGGCATGATTCAGGCAATTGGCGTAGCCCGGCCAAGCGAAGCGCCGCCGGGAGCGGCTCGGTGCTAATCCCGGCGGCGCTTCGCTTGGCCGGGCTACGGGTTATTTTTTCAGGCTGGCGAATGCCGCGCGAATTTCCGCTTCCGGCAGTTGAATGCCAATAAACACCAGCGTGCTGTGCGGCGCTTCATCGCCCCACGGCCTGTCCCAGTCGGCGCTGTACAGACGCTGTACGCCCTGGAACAGCAGGCGGTTTGGCTCACCGTCAATCCACAGCATCCCTTTGTAGCGCAGCAGCTTGTCGGCGAAGTCCAGCAGCAGGTTTTCCATCACCCGGGAGACGTCGCTGATATCCACCGGGTAATCCAGCTCCACCACAATCGACGACACGTCGTTTTGCTGGTCGGCCATAAAGTGGAAGCGCGGCTTCGAGGTCACGTTCTCTTCCAGCATAAAGCCGTTGGTGTTGAACAGCAGACTCAGGTCGATATCGCCGTGGGTGACGGTGTAAATCGGCGCGCGGGCGTTGATGCGCGTCAGACGCTCGCGCAGCTTTTCGGCCTCACCAGCGACGTCGGTTTTGGTCAGCAGAATACGGTCGGCGTAGCCCACCTGCGACTGGGCGATGGTGAACTGGTTCATTTGCTCGTCGGCGTGCACCGCGTCGACCAGCGCAATCACGCCGTCCAGCAGGTAGCGTTCGCACAGCACCTCGTGGGAGAAAAAGGTCTGGATGATGGGGCCGGGATCGGCCATGCCGGTGCATTCAATCACCAGGCGGTCAAAGCTGATGTTGCCCTGGTCGAGGTTATCGAGCAGGTCCAACAGCGCGTCTTCCAGTTCGTTAGAGCGGGTGCAGCAGATACAGCCGTTGGTCAGGGTTTTTATTTGGGTGGCGCGGTCGCCAATCAGCTGGTCGTCGACGGAGACTTCGCCGAATTCGTTTTCAATCACGGCAATTTTAAAGCCGTGCTGTTCGTTGAGGATATGGCGCAGCAGGGTGGTTTTGCCTGCGCCGAGGAAACCGGTAAGTAGGGTAACTGCAATCGGTGCCATGATGTCTCCTTTAACAGCAGCGCATGCCGCCTTTTCCATCGCCGCCGTAGCGCGCCTGCTGGCGCTCGCGGAAGAACGCTTCGTAGGTCATGTACGGTTTATCCGGATGGTTGGTCTGCATATGTTCGACGTAGTTGTCGTAATCCGGAATGCCAATCAGCATTTTTGCCGCCTGACCGAGGTATTTTTTTGCCTGACCTAAGTTACCAAACATTGTCTCTTCCAGATATGAATAAAGCCGGATGGCGGCTAGCGCCTTATCCGGCCTACAGACTGCACTTTTTGTAGGCCGGATAAGCGCAGCGCCATCCGGCAAAGAGGTTAGTGGTGTGAAGAGGTCTTCACGCCGCCTTCCGGTACCGGCACATACGGTGTTTCTTTGTCGGTACGTTTATCGCTATTGCGCACCTGCATCCAGGTTTTGAAACCGTAGAAGATGATGCTGTACACCACCACCAGGAACAGAATACTCAGGCCTGCGTTGGTGTAGTTGTTGATAACGATGTGGTTCATGTTGGCAATCTGCTGTGCAGTGAGCTCACCACCGGCAGCAATCTTCTCTTTGTACTGGCTAGCCATGTAGAAGAAGCCTTCCATCTGCGGGTTGGTGCTGAACAGTTTCAGGCCCAGCGCCCAGGTGGTGCAGATAAGCAGCCATACCGCCGGGATAGTGGTGACCCAGATGTATTGGGTGCGCTTCATCTTAATCAGGATAACCGTACCCAGCACCAGCGCCACGGCGGCCAGCATCTGGTTAGAGATACCGAACAGCGGCCACAGGCTCTTCACGCCGCCCAGCGGGTCAACCACGCCTTGATACAGCAGGTAGCCCCACAGGCCTACGCAGCCCGCAGTCGCGACAACGCCAGCGACCAGCGAGTCGGTTTTCTTCAGGAACGGCACGAAGTTACCGAGCAAATCCTGCAGCATAAAGCGGCCTGCACGGGTACCGGCATCCAGTGCGGTAAGGATGAACAGCGCTTCGAACAGAATCCCGAAGTGGTACCAGAAGCCCATATCGGCCATCGGCAGCACTTTGTGGAACACGTGGGCGATACCGACCGCAAGCGTTGGCGCGCCGCCCGCGCGGTTCAGTACCGACGGTTCGCCGATATCTTTCGCGGTTTGCAGGATCTGCTCAGGCGAAATCACGAAGCCCCAGGAGCTGACGGTCGCTGCCGCATGGGCGGTGACATCTTTCAGCTGCTGCGCAATCAGCGCCGCGTTCTCGCCGCCCATTTCATGCAGGTTCGGCATGGTGATGCCCAGACCTGCTGGCGGCGTGTTCATCGCGAAGTAAAGACCCGGCTCGATGATAGAGGCTGCCACCAGCGCCATAATGGCGACGAAGGACTCCATCAGCATCGCGCCATAGCCGATGAAACGCGCGTCGGTTTCGTTGGCCAGCAGCTTCGGCGTGGTGCCGGAGGAGATCAGCGCGTGGAAGCCGGAAACGGCGCCACAGGCGATAGTGATAAACAGGAACGGGAACAGCGCGCCTTTCCACAGTGGGCCGGTACCGTCGATGTACTGGGTCACGGCTGGCATTTTCAGATCCGGGTTGAGGATCACGATGCCCAGCGCCAGGCCAACGATAACGCCGATTTTCAGGAAGGTCGCGAGGTAGTCGCGCGGTGCCAGAATCAGCCATACCGGCAGCAGGGCAGAGATAAAGGCATAGCCAATCAGCGCGAAGGTGATGGTGGTGTCTTTAAAGGTCAGCGCCGGGCCCCAGTACGGGTCGTGGGCAATCACGCCGCCGAAGTAGATGGAAGCCACCAGCAGCACGATACCGATCACCGACACTTCGCCGACGCGGCCCGGGCGGATAAAGCGCATGTAGATACCCATAAACAGCGCAATCGGCACGGTGGAGCAGACGGTGAACACACCCCACGGGCTTTCTGCCAGGGCTTTCACCACGATCAGCGCCAGCACCGCGAGGATGATGATCATAATCAGGAAGCAGCCGAACAGGGCAATGGAGCCCGGCACGCGGCCCATCTCTTCTTTGACCATTTCGCCCAGTGACGAACCGTTACGGCGCGTGGAGATAAACAGCACCATAAAGTCCTGCACCGCGCCCGCGAGCACCACGCCCGCCAGCAGCCAGAGGGTACCCGGCAGGTAGCCCATCTGCGCGGCCAGCACCGGCCCAACCAGCGGGCCGGCACCGGCGATAGCGGCGAAGTGGTGGCCGAACAGCACGTAGCGGTTGGTCGGCACGTAGTTCAGGCCATCGTTGTTAATGACCGCCGGCGTTGCGCGCGTGGGGTCGAGCTTCATCACCTTCTGGGCGATGTACAGGCTGTAGTAGCGATAGGCCACCAGATAAACAGAAACCGACGCCACGACGATCCACAGGGCACTGACGTGCTCACCGCGGCGTAAGGCGACGACCGAGAGGCAAAACGCACCGATGATTCCGAGAATCACCCAGGGTATGTGCTTGAATAGCTTTTTCGTATCCATAGTAAAACCTGGTTTTTTTAAGATTAATAATCAGCCGAAGCTGCCGTTGTTTTTTGCGTTTGGGGATTGAGGAGGTATTGATTCTGATGATGAGTTTGTCAGAGATACGCGCGCGTATAGTTGGGTAAATGCGTGAGCGGTTGAAAGTGAGGGCTAAGCGGTTGCTTTTCGCGGTAAGCGGTTGGACAACCTTTGTTCGACGGCAAAATATGTGATTGAGATCGCAAGTTTTTTTCCTGTTGCCGTTTCTCTGCGCACAACTACGTATGATTAAAAACCAATAAAAAACACTATTGTCACTAATTGATCACAACTCAGCGTGATGACCCTCTCCCCGCCGCCGCGTTTTCCCGACTATTGGCTCAACCCGGCCGGTGAGCCATGCAGCCTGCCGACCTGTATCCATAAAAAGGATGAACACAATGAAAAATATGCGGCTAAAAGCACTTTGTTTGGTTCTGGGAGCGGGCATGTTGTGGCCTGCGGTGGGGCAATCCGCCACGGAATTGCGCATGTCGTGGTGGGGTGGCAACCAGCGCCATCAGGCCACCACTGAGGCGATTAAAGCCTTCGAAGCGCAAAAACCGGACGTTAAAATCAATACCGAACCCAGCGGCTGGGACGGCTATTTATCCCGCCTGAGCACCCAACTGGCGGGCAATACCGAACCGGACGTGATGCAGATTAACTGGAACTGGCTGGTGATGTTCTCGAAGAACGGCGACGGGTTTTACGATATTAACCGCCAGTCGGCGAATATCGACCTCAGCCAGTTTTCCAGCCAGGGCAAGCAACTGGTGACGATGAACGGCAAGCTGAACGGTGTGCCGGTGGCGATGACCGGGCGTTCGATGTACTACAATCCGGAACTGTGGAAAAAAGCGGGCGTTGCCTATCCGCAGACCTGGGAACAGATGATTGCCGCCGGTCCGGCGTTTAAAAATACGCTGGGAGACGACTACTACCCGTTTATCCTCGCTAATCATGACACCACCATCATGACGTTTCTGAACTCTTACATGGTGCAGAAATACAACATCCCGATGATCGACCCGCAGAAAAAAGCCTTTACCTACAGCCGCGAACAGTGGCTGGACTATTTCGGCATGTACAAAAAGCTGGTGGATAACCATGTTATTCCTTCCATGAAATATCTCTCGGCCTTCGGCAAAGCCAACGCCTGGGAAATTAAACCATGGCTGGACGGCAAAATCGGCGGCGTCCACACCTGGAGCACCGACGGTACCTTTGCCGGTAGCCTGCGCGCGCCTGCGCATCTGGAAGTGGGGCCGTATCCGATGCTGCCAGGGGCAACCGATGCGGGCATCTTCTTTAAACCGGCGATGATGTTCTCCATCGGTAAAAACAGCAAACACCCAGAGCTGGCGGCGAAGCTGATTAACTTCCTGCTCAACGACCCACAGGGGATTAAAGCCATGGGCCTCCAGCGCGGCGTGCCGCTGAGCGCCGAAGCGGTAAAAGTCCTGCAACAGGACGGCGTGCTGGATAACAGCCAGATCCAGGTGCAGGGGCTGGCGCAGGTAGACCAGCTGATGGGCAAAATTGAGCCGTCGCCGTGGTTTGAAAACCCACAGCTGTTGTCCTACTTCCTCGATGCGGTTCAGCGCTATGACTACGGGCAGCTCACCCTTGAACAACTGGCCGATGAATTTCCCCAGCGCGCGCAGCGCGTCCTGAAAAAGATCATGTAATTGAGGTGGTTATGTCGCAATTATTAAAAGAGTCGATTTTAAGCAAGCTGGATACGCTGTTTAATGAAGTGATTGTGGTGCGCACCAACGACGCCGAGCTAAAAAAACAGAAGGTTATCGCTTCTGACCTGTCGATTGAAAACTGGGACTGGTCGCAGGGGGTGGGCATTTACGGCATCTGGCGTCTGTATCAGATTACCCGCGAGCCGCGTTACCTCGATTACCTGAACGGCTGGTTCTCCCGGCGGATGGCTGAAGGGCTGCCGGAGAAAAACATCAACCGGATGGCGCCGATGCTGACCGCCACCTGCATGGCGGCTGAACTCGGCGAAACCGGCTGGCTGACGGATATCGCCGACTACGCCGACTGGATCGACACGCGCCTGCTGCGCACCCAGGAAAACGGCTATACCCACTGCACCAGCGACCATCTTAACGAAGAGCAACTGTGGGTTGATACGCTGTTTATGAGCGGCCTGTTCCACGCCCGCGCGTCACAGCTGCTCAATAAACCGCACTACATGGACGATGTGGCGTATCAATTCTTATTGCACATCAAATACCTCGTCGACCGCCGCAGCGGTCTGTGGATGCATGGCTGGAGCTTTATCGAACGTAACAACTACGGTGCGGCGCTGTGGGGGCGGGGTAACGGCTGGGCGGCGGTGGGTAGCGTCGATTTTCTGGAAATGGTGACGGCGGATAACGCGAATACGCGCTTTATCCGCGAGGCGTTTGTCCGCCAGATGCAGGCGGCGGTGCACTACCAGCATAACAACGGGATGTGGTCGACGTTAATCGACCATCCCGAAAGCTATCAGGAAGCGTCGGGTACCGCCGGGCTGACCTACGCGCTGCTGAAAGGCGCGCGGCTGGGGCTGCTGGACAACCGCTGCCGTGATGCGGGGTGGGCGGGCATCCAGGCGCTGATTGCACGGATTAACGATCAAGGGGAAGTGGCTGACGTGTCGGCTGGCACATCGGTAGGACGCGACCTCCAGCACTATCTGGATATCCGCGTTCGTCAGCGCGCCTACGGGCAGTCGCTGGCCATGCTGGCGCTAGGGGAAGCGCTTGCCCATCTAAACGGATAACTTAAGGACAAGGTCATGACGACAAACCCCAGCGCGGTGCTGAGCGTCGAGGAAGAGCAAAAAATTCTGGCGCGGATCCACGATCCGCGTATTCCTTCAGCCGAGGTGAACGTGCGCGATTTTGGCGCCGTCGGCGACGGCGTCACGCTGGACACCCAGGCAATTCAGCGGGCGATCGCTCATCTCCACCGCCAGGGCGGCGGCAGAGTGGTGGTGCCAGCCGGTCGCTATCTTACCGGCTCACTGGCGCTGCTCAGCAATATAAACCTGCATCTGGATAGCCCACAGAGCGTGCTGCTGTTCACGACCGAGACCACCGAAGCGCACTACCCGCTGGCTTTCGGCCACTGGGAGTGCTCGCCGCTGTGGAACTACCGGGCGCTGATTTATGCCTGCGATGCGCAGAATATTGCGCTGACCGGGCGGGGCGTGCTGGACGGTCAGGCCAGCGACAGCGTCTGGTGGCACTGGACGCATCAGATTGAGCACGCCTGGTCGACCTCCGCCCGCAACCTGCAGCGCCCCGCCAGCCTGCGTCTGCGCGAAATGAACCTCAACGGCGTGCCGGTCGCCGAGCGCCGTTTTGGCGACGGCCACTACCTGCGGCCGATGTTTATTCAGACCCTGCGCTGTGAGAACGTCCTGCTGGAAGGCGTTACGCTGCGCAATTCGCCGATGTGGCAGGTGAACCCGGTCCTGTGCCGCAACGTTACCGTCCGGCGCATGACGCTGCGCTCCCACGGCCACAATAACGACGGCGTCGACCCGGAAAGCTGCTGCGATGTATTAATTGAAGATAACCTGTTTGACTCCGGTGATGACTGCATCGCCATTAAGTCCGGGCGCGATCGCGACGGGCGTGAGGCCAATATTCCCTGTGAAAACATCATCATCCGCCATAACCGTTTTGCCGATGGCCACGGCGGCATTGCGTTAGGCAGCGAGATGAGCGGCGGTATCCGCAACGTGTTCGCCGTGGGGAATGAATTTGATAGCCCGGCGCTGACTTACCCGCTGCGCCTCAAAGCTAACGCCCTGCGCGGCGGGGTGATTGAAAACGTCTGGCTGCGCCACTCGCGGGTGAAGCGGGTGCGCGATGCGGTGGTCCACGCCACCATGAACTATGCCGAGGGCGTTTACGGCAGCCATCTGCCGCGTTTTCGCAATATCGTGGTTGAAGATCTGGAAGCGAGCGGCGGCGAATACGGCCTGTTTATCGAAGGGCTGGCACAGTCGCCAATTGAAGGGCTGGTGCTGAAGGATATTCGCATCACCGACGTTGAGCATCCGCTGCACGCCGCCCACTGGGGCAGCGGCGTGAAGATGGAAAATGTCACCATTAACGGGCTGGCCTATCCGCGCCCGGTGCAGCTGTTTATTCGCGGGCTACCGCAGGTGGGCGACTATCTACGGGCGATTGCGCAGCTGCCGGGCAATGACGATGCGGTCCTGCGCTATTCGTGGTGGCTGGGAAAAACGGCGGAAGGGCCAATGACGCCGCTGGGCGAGGGCGATATTCTGGCGCTCACGCCGACGATGGCCGGGCGTTTTGTACGCTGTCGGGTAAACCACGGAGAGATGAGCCTGCTGAGTAAGCCGTGGCTGATTCAGCCGGAGGGCAGCATCGATCTGGCGAGCAGCCATTCGGTTAATGCCGGTATTTTGTGCGCGCGCGGGGTGATCGAAGAGAAAGGCGGCGCGGAATGTATTACCCGCTTTGAGCTAGCGCAGATGATCATTCGCCTGTGGGGATTGCAGTATCAGCCGTCGAATGGGGTCGTCATCCAGGATATTGCGCCGGATTCCGTCTGGTATCCGGGCATTGCCGCCCTGATTCAGCGCGGCATGATGGCGCTGGTGCAGGGGAAATTCCTGCCCGACCGTCCGATTCGTCGCGAAGAGGCGGCGACGGTCGCCATGATGAGCTGCGGCGTGTCGTACCGTAACGCCTCCACGATGCTGCAATCGACCTTTACCGACGGGCGCATTCTGCGCGATATCTACCTTACCAATGCTCAGCGCGCGGTGGCCTTTGGTTTTATGCGCTGCGATGAGGAAGGCCGCTTCCGCCCACGCCGCTATCTGCGCCGCCACGAGGCGCTGGAGATGCTGCTGGCGATTGGCCACTTTATGGGCGATCAGGATGCACAGCAGCGGCAGGTGAAGCCGCTGCGCTAGTCGGAACGGCGGCGGGCAGTTTGATCGATCGAACGGATCATTGACTGCTTCGCCGTCATTAAATGGTTGCGCAGCGCCAGAGTGGCATCGATCTCGTTACGGCAGATCAGCGCTGTCAGGATCATCATGTGCTCATCAATGGCGATAATATTGCGCTGTTTAAGATCGCTTTCATCCCACTGATAGTGGAAGTGGAAAATAACCGAGATAATTTCCAGTGACTGATTAAAAAATATATTGTTGGCGGCCGAAAGCAATAAGGCATGAAAATCCCGGTCAAGCTGGGAGAATGTTTTTACGTTGTCACCAATACGATCTCTTAATTGCCGATGGTGCTCCAGTAATGTTTTCGCCTGTAGCCAGCGAGGGTCGCCGTCGGGTAAATTAAGAAAGCGCTGAAGGGCGTGTAATTCCAGCATTTCGCGTAATTCAAAAAGCTGCTCGGCGTAGGGGCGGTCAAATTCTTTCATACGCCACAGACCGCGCTTTTCGCTGACGATAAGATTATAGCGACCAAATTTCAGCAAATATTCTCTGGCTGCTACCGGGCTGACGCCGGCCATTTTTGCCAGGGCAATTTCGCTCATCACTTCCCCGGCCTTTAGCTGCCGCTGGTTAATCATTGAAAAAAATGCCTGTTCAAAAATCTGCGTCTGTTCTTCGAGCGGCGCCTGGGTGCACTCAAAGCCGTCCAGCGCATCAGGTTTGCGTAGCACGATGTAATCTTTGCCAATTTTCTCCAGCACGCCGCGCTGCTGCAGGTGGGTGAGAATGTGCCTGACGGTGGTGCGGCTGATGTTAAACATCTCGCCCAGCGCCGACTGCACCGGCAGCGGAGAAGGAATATGACCGCGGGCGATACCATCGATAATCTGATTCACCACGCTACGACGTAAATTCTGCGAACGGCTCATGCTGCATCCTCCTGATAATGATTAAAAACGAATTTAAAACCTATTTCTGCGTTGGCATTCACAAGAATTTGTTGCACTGATGCGGAATTACCGCGAAATCCACAATAACAAGGAGAACATAAAAGGAGAAGCCCCAATGATTATTATGAAAACGTTAGTTTGTCAGCAACCCGGAGAATGGGCGTGGCAGTCGCGGAATATTCCAAAACCACAAAAAGATGAGGTGTTAATAAAAATAAAAACGGTCGGAATATGCGGTACGGATATCCATGCGTGGGGAGGCAAACAGCCTTTTTTCAGCTACCCGCGGGTATTAGGCCATGAAATTTGTGGCGATATTGTTGAGGTGGGGAGCGCCGTTCAGACATGGCGGGTTGGCCTGCAGGTGGCGGTAATCCCCTACGTAGCCTGTCATACCTGTAGCGCCTGCCAGAGTGGACGCGACAACTGCTGTGAAAATATCGCGGTGATCGGCGTGCATCGTGACGGTGGTTTTAGCGAGTTTCTGTGTGTACCGCAGCAAAACATCCTGTTGGCGGAAGGCATTGCGCCGGAGGCCGTGGCGCTAATTGAACCGTTTGCCATCAGCGCTCATGCGGTGCGCAGAGCGGCGGTGCAGGCGGGCGACGAAGTGCTGGTGGTTGGCGCGGGGCCAATTGGCCTGGGCGCAGCGGCGATTGCCAAAGCCGAAGGCGCGCGGGTGGCGGTGGCGGATGTCAGCAGCGATCGGCGCGCACACGTGGCGGCGCAGTTGGATCTTCCGACGCTCGATCCGCTGGCGGCGGATTTTGACGCCCGGCTACGCGCTTTGTTTGGCGGCAATCTGGCGCACAAGATCGTGGATGCCACGGGCAGCCCGCAGTCGATGAATCGCGCGGTGGATCTGATCCGCCACGGCGGCAGCATCGTATTTGTCGGCCTGTTTAAAGGCGACCTGCAGTTTTCCGATCCGGAGTTTCATAAAAAAGAGACCACCCTGATGGGCAGCCGCAATGCCACCGCTGAAGATTTTGTTCGCGTCGGCGAGCTGATGCGCAGCGGCGCGCTGAGTGCTGAGATGCTGCTGACCCATCGGTTGCGCTTTAGCGAACTGGGTAGCACCTTTGAGCGTGACGTCATCAATAATCCACGGCTGATTAAAGGCGTGATAGAGTTTGCGCAGAACATCGACGGCGCCTCTGGAAATTAATGTGATTTAAATCACTACGTTAACCAAGTAAAACCTGCGCCTCCGTCTACGCTTTATGCCAGTACAACAATAATACGGAGATTTACATGACAACGGTCAACATCGCACTCAACGACGCTTACACGCTGGCCTTCGAGGTCCTGCGCGCCAACGGTTTTTCACAGCCTCACGCCGACGCCATTGCGCGCAACGTGACGGCGGGCGAACGTGACGGCTGTGCATCGCACGGCCTGTGGCGTCTGCTGGGGATTGTCGAAACCCTGCGCAAAGGCAAAGTGTCGCCGGACGCTGAGCCGACCATCGTCGATCAGGCTCCGGCGATTGTGAAAGCCGACGCCCACGGCGCCTATTCGCTGTGCGCTTATGAACAGGCGCTGCCGCTGTTGATTGAGAAGGCGCGCCACTGCGGCATTGCGGCGCTGGCGATCAACCGTTGCGTGCATTTCTCCGCGCTGTTTGCCGACGTGGAACCGCTGACCGAGGTCGGGCTGGTGGGCTATGCGTGCACGCCAAGCCACGCATGGGTGGCCCCGGCGGGGGGCACGCAGCCGCTGTTTGGTACCAACCCGATTGCCTTCGGCTGGCCGCGCGGCGACAAGCCGCCGTTTATTTTTGATATGGCGACCAGCGCGGCGGCGCGCGGTGAAATTCAGCTGCATCAGCGGGCGGGTAAGTCGATTCCTGAGGGCTGGGGGATTGATAGCAACGGCCAGCCGACCACCGATCCTCAGGCGGTGCTCGACGGTGCGATGCTGACCTTCGGCGGCCACAAAGGGTCGGCACTGGCGGCGATGGTGGAACTGTTCGCCGGGCCGCTGATTGGCGATATGACCAGCGCCGAATCGCTGGCGTGGGACAACGGCGCGGGCGGTCTGCCTTACGGCGGCGAGCTGATTCTGGCGCTGGACCCACAGCGCTTCCTGGGCGCGCAGGCCGAGGCGCATCTGGCGCGCGCCGAAACGCTGTTCAGCGGCATGCAGGCGCAGGGTGCACGACTGCCGGGCGAGCGTCGCTATCAGGCGCGTCAGCAAAGCGAGCAGCAGGGGCTGGAACTTTCCCGCAGTCTGTACGATGAGATTTGCGCGCTGGCTGAATCCATGTAGGCCGGATAAGGCAACGCCGCCATCCGGCAATGTGCGCGGTGATGCCTGATGGCGCTTTGCTCATCTGGCCTACGGGATATTCGACGTACGGGGCCATGCAGGCCGGATAAGGCAATGCCGCCATCCGGCAATGTGCGCGGTGGCGCCTGATGGCGCTTTGCTCATCTGGCCTACGGATTATCCTGAGGCCATGGTGCGTTAATAGTCACATTTTCTATAAAGTTTTTCCTTTCCCCGCCGAAAATTCGTTATTCGTCTGGAGGAAAGAGAAACATGTTAAAACGTATCAAAATTGTCACCAGCCTCGTGCTGGTTTTGGTGTTATTTGGCTTGTTGCAAATGGTATCAGGGGGCCTGTTCTTTAACTCGTTGAAGCACGACAAAGAGAACTTCACTATCTTGCAAACGGTGCGTCAGCAGCAGTCCGGGCTGAACGGCAGCTGGGTTGCGCTACTGCAAACCCGTAATACCCTGAACCGCGCAGGGATTCGTTACATGATGGATCAGAACAACATTGGCAGCGGTGCTACCGTCGCCGAGCTGATGCAGATTGCCACGAAGTCTCTGGCGGATGCGGAAAAACGCTGGGCTGAGTATGAAGCGATGCCGCGCGATCCGCGTCAAAGCGAAGCGGCGGCGCTGGAAATTCAGCGCAACTACGACATTTACCACGGCGCGCTGGCCGAGCTGATTAAGCTGCTCGGTGCGGGCAAAATCAACGACTTCTTCGACCAGCCGACGCAGGGTTATCAGGATGGATTTGAGAAAGCCTACGTTAACTACCTGCAGCAGAACGACAGCCTGTACGATCTGGCGGTGAATGACAGCAATGCGTCGTATACCCAAGCGCTGTGGATCCTCTTTAGCGTGATGATCGCGGTGCTGGCGGTGATCGTCAGCGTGTGGCTGGGCGTGCGCAAAACGCTTATCGCGCCACTGAATCGTTTAATCGACAGCATTCGCCATATTGCCGGGGGCGATCTGGTGAAGCGTATTGACGTGGAAAGCGACAACGAAATGGGCCAGCTGGCGCATTCGTTGCGTCATATGCAGGGCGAGCTGGCACGTACCGTGGGTGAAGTCCGTCAGGGTGCCGATGCGATTTATAGCGGTGCCAGCGAAATCGCGATGGGCAATAACGATCTCTCTTCGCGTACCGAACAGCAGGCGGCCTCCCTTGAGGAGACGGCGGCCAGCATGGAAGAGCTGACCGCTACCGTGAAGCAGAACGCCGAAAACGCCCGTCAGGCCAGCCATCTGGCGCTGAGCGCGTCAGAAACCGCGCAGAAGGGCGGTAAAGTGGTGGATAACGTGGTGCAAACCATGCGTGATATCACCGCCAGTTCGCAGAAAATTGCCGACATTATCAGCGTGATTGACGGTATTGCCTTCCAGACCAACATCCTGGCGCTGAACGCCGCTGTCGAAGCCGCGCGTGCGGGTGAACAGGGCCGCGGGTTTGCGGTCGTGGCGGGCGAAGTGCGTAACCTGGCGCAGCGTAGCGCCCAGGCGGCGCGCGAGATTAAGAGCCTGATTGAAGACTCGGTTAACCGTGTCGATCTCGGTTCGACGCTGGTGGAAAGCGCCGGTGAAACCATGGATGAGATCGTGAATGCAGTCACCCGCGTGACCGATATTATGGGGGAAATCGCCTCGGCGTCCGATGAGCAGAGCCGCGGTATCGACCAGGTCGGTCTGGCGGTGGCAGAGATGGACCGCGTCACTCAGCAGAACGCCTCGCTGGTGGAAGAGTCCGCTGCTGCTGCGGCGGCGCTGGAAGAGCAGGCCAGCCGCCTGACTCAGGCGGTGGCGGTATTCCGCATTCAGCAGAGCCAGGCTAACGCCGGGCGCGAATCGGCCAGCGCGGCAGCGCCAGCGCCGGTGATGCTGCGCAAAGCGGCGGTCACCGACAGCGGTGAAAACTGGGAAACGTTCTGATATTTTCGCGCCCTTAACGGGCGCGTTAACCTAGCGTCAGGCGCATGGCGCAGCGTGATTCATACGCCATACCGTGCGCCGCTTCTTCTGCCAGCGTCATCCTCAGCGATGGGCTGAGCGTCTCGTCCGCCAGAAATTCAAATCCCTGCTTCGCATACCACGGCCCGTTCCACGGCACCGTGCGAAAGGTGGTCAACGTCAGCGCACGAAAGCCTTTTTCTCGCGCTTGGGCAATCACATAGGCCATTAATCGGCGGCCAAGGCCGCGCCCCTGCCACGCCTGATGCAGCGAAAATTCAACGATAAACAGAACGTTACCCTGCGCCTGAGCCAGCAAAAATCCCACCGGGCGATCGTCGACCAGCGCCAGCCAGCTTGTGCCTGCGTCAACGTATTCACGATGGCGCTCGGCCGAGATGACCGGGCCTTCTGCCAGCCAGGCCAGTTCGGGTACCTGCCGAAAGCGCTGCCCGGCGGCGCGTTCAATGGCAGGTAGGGCGGTAATCTCCGCCGGGGCGGTCGGGCGAAAGGTGTATATCATCGGCCGAGTATAGCCTGCGCGCTCATACCGATGCGACGGTTAACGGGTGCACACCAGAATCGGTGAATAGAAATTGCTGATAACGATGGCGTCGTCCGGAGTTTTGCGAATGTTCAGCAGCCGCTTTTGCCCGGAGGTGATGCCGAGCGCGTATTGTTCAAAAATGCCTGCCGGGACATTGTCATGGCCAAATTTTTCGACCTGTTTAATGTGCAGCTGGTAAAACATTTCATGTACGTGCTGCCAGTCAAAGCTCTCCTGGCGCGAGACTTTCCAGTTCTGGCCGTTAGTCACGACGTCGCCGTTGACGTTGAAATAGCCCGTACCGTCCGGCGTGAAGTGCATGACCACCATGCCTTCGAAGGTGAAATGATTATCCTGGTTGCTGTCTTTGTAGGTCAGGCTGCCCTGGCAGGTCATGGAAAGACGCGTGCTCTGGTCAATCCACAGCAGGGTGCCCAGGATCAACAGGGCATTCAGGGCAATGACGCAAAGGAGTCTTTTTTTCTGTTTCACTCTCTACCACTCGTAAAAAAACAGCGTCTGACAGGAGCTGGCCTTGCCACGGAACTGGGAACACTGGCTCAGTACCAGACGACCTTTATCGCCGTAAAATACCGGGTCCTGGGGATGAAAATAAAAAATGGCGCTGGGCAAGCAGGTGAACGTTCCGGCCTCTTTTATTTGCATGACCAGGCGCTTCGCTCGCTCGGTGAAAACATCGGCAAACGGCGTCTGTGCTGGCGTTCAGATAATATTTGCCGGATGCGGGGGTATTGACCACGTGCGCAAGCTGCGCGAAGAAAAGGGCGACCCGGGCGGCGAGAAGGGGGGCGATATGCCCCCCGTGTGCATCCGGCGTTAACCCTCTGCGGCAATCACTTTGATTTCTACCATCCCGATGCCGAGCTTGCGCGGCGAGTGGCCGAGGATGTTACCCTCGTTGGTGGCCTGCGGGTCAGGAGGCACGATCACTAGCGTACTGGCGTCCGACGGGTTTTCGAAGTGCAGCGTGGTGGTGGTAACGTCGTGGCCGAGTGTGAGCATTTGCTCGCTGTCGCCGACGCGAACCGGGATGGGCTTATCGGCGTTCGGGCCAAAGGCCTTAGCGGTGATAATCAGGTCGAAGCGTTTTGGCAGCGGCTGCTGATACTCAATTTTTACCGCATCGCCGAGCTGTGCGTTGGACCAGCGTCCCCAGGATTCAGGGCGGGAGATGCCGCTAAAGCTTTTCACCTCTTCCGGCGCGCCGGCGACGTTAAAGATAAAGCTGTCGGCCTTATAGCGAATATCGTTATCGACGGTTTTGAGCGCATCCACGTTGCCTTTGTAGCGCACCATGTCGATGACCGTATCGCGAAAATCGGTCTTACCGTTCCAGACCGCTTTGTCGACGTGCTGCACTTTTTGTTCGCCGCCGAGCTGACCCTGTGAGACGCACCAGTCGGTAGACAACGCCAGCTCGGGCGACCATAGCTGCGCCATCTTGTAGCAACGGTCGATCCAGACAAAGTTATCGCGCGGGGCGAAATCGGCCAGCTGGTAGCGCAGTGGAGCGGAGTATTCGCTTTCCGGCAGCGGCTCAACGCGGTTGTCAGACACGCGCAGCAGCAGCGGCAGGCGGAAATGGCTGCCGGAGAAGGCAATCATATTTTTCTGGCCGTCGATGGAGAACGTTTTGATCTCTTTCGGGAAATTCCACAGGCGAATGATATCCGGCTTCCACGCCAGCACCTTTTCCTTCATGTTGAGGAACACTTCCGACAGCGACTCTCCGGACAGACTACTGCGCCCCAGCCCGATGAAGTTGTCGCCACCCAGCATGTCCAGCACCGTAGCGCCGTTGTCCATCGTGTTACGCTTCACCGCGATGACGTCCTGGTCGTCGGGCTTATCGCCGCGCAGTACGAAGAACAGATTGCTGCGGTCCTGCTTGTTGAGGGCGTCCCAGGCGGTATTTTTCATCGCCAGATGGTCGGAGGAAACCACGATGATGGTATCTTTAAACCACGGTGATGCTTTGATTTTATTGATAAATTCAGCGATATGTTCCTGGCTACAGGCGACCGCGCTGAACGACTGGTTGGCTTTGCCGTTGATGTCATACCGCTTACGGTTACAGGTACGGGAGATAAAGCCGTCCGGGTGGTGGGTATCGACGGTCAGGGTAAACAGTGAGAATCGCTTGCCTTCGCGGGACAGCGCTTCGAATTTCTTCCACGCTTCGTCGAGCACGGTATCGTCGTAATAACCCCAGTCGTTTTTATAGCTCGGGTCAGCGACGGTGGTTTTCAGCTCTTCGGCACCGTAAAGATAGTCAAAACCGTGCGATTTCAGGAACACATCTTTACCGGCAAAGCGCAGGTTGGCGCCCTGAACGAAGTAGTTTTCGTAGCCGGAGTTTTTCAGGATATCGCCAAGGCAGATATTCTGCGGGAAGAAGCTCGACAGCGACGCCGAGGCGTTGCCTTCGAACGGCGCAAACAGCGGAATACCACACTGTGAGGCGACCATTCCGGCAATGGTGTAGTCGGTGCCCGGCAGCTGCATGGTGTGGCTAAAGTCCAGGCTCTGGTTTTTCAGCGCGCCCAGCTCCGGGGTCAGGTTCGGGAAGGCCTCATCGTCAAAATAGGTGCGCTCCAGACTCTCGCCGTAGATATAAACGAGATTCATCTTTGGCTTCGGAATCGTCTTCGACGGCTCTTTATAGTAGGCCGCGAAGTCCGGATCGCCATCGCGTGACTGGGATTTGACCAGCTCGCTAATCTGGCGGAAGGCCGGACTGGCGTCGACTGAGCAAACGGCCAGAATCAGCGCCAGCAGGCTGTAGCCGAAATGATGAGGATGAGAACGGCGTCGGCGCAATACCCAGCCCAGCGCGCCAAAGACGGCGAGCAGAGCGGCAGCGAGGCCGATGCCGGGAAGAATATATTTACTGACGCCTGCGCCGGTCAGGCTGTTGGTCAGCGTGTAGAGCACCGCATCGTTAATTCCGTCGCCGGTAAAGTAGTCGCTGGCGTACAGGGTGATATTCAGGACCACAAACAGGCCCAGTACGGTTAAGGTAGCGGCGAACCACCATTTATTACGCCCTGCCTTACAGGCGTAAATGGCGATGGAGGCCAGGAACAAAACGATGGATAACAACTCTGACACTAGACATCCTCAAGCGCGCCAGGTCTTCTGGCTGAACAGAAACTGACTTCACAATGTAATTGTGCCGTCATCTGTCTGCAATTCTAACGTGAGTAAAGTGCGTTGTTATTCGGAATTGGTTTAGATATGTTTATTATTTGAACAGTTTTTTTTGTGCGGCGAGCAGGGCGCTCGCCGCACGAAGACAATCAGGAAATGAAGTTAACGCCCTGTTTGAGCACGAAGTCACAGGCTTTGGCTTTCACTTTTTTGCCCAGCTCGGTGTTGCCCAGGCTGTCGAGGTCAAGCTTCTGCCCGTCTTTGGCGTTCAGCAGGCCCTGAATGCCTTCCATATAGCCGGTATCCTGCTTCTGTTCGGTTGCCGTGTTGAGGCCCAGTTTATCCAGTACCTGGTTTTTCACGTTATCGACATTGGCAACAGAAGCCAGTTTTTCTTTCGCGCAGTACCCCATGATCCCGGCGGCATTGTTCATGCTGCTGGCGCTCAGAGACTGGCTACCGCCGTTAAGCAGGCTGGTCAGCGAAGAGAGCGAAGAACCGCCGCTCTGCGACGTGCTGCTGCTGCCGGCAAGCTGGCTGGCGGCGCTGCTCAGGTCATTTAACGATACGGCGCCCGCAGCGGTAGAAACAAACGCGCTGGCAATGATTACGCGGCAAAGCATCGATTTTACTGATTTCATGAGGTGTACTCGTGTGCAATGATAAATAGACGTGATAAGTATACGCCTGTCATTCATCGGAAGTATCTTAATACTCTTTGCCGGTGACGCGGCTGCGATAACTTTCCCAGTTAAAAATCACCCACAGGCTGTTGCCAAGACGCATACGGTCCATCACCCGCTCGCCGAGCAGCTTATTCATTTCATCGAGGTTGTTGTTGGTCAACATGCCCGTCGGGCGTTTAGATGACGAACGGCGATCGACGATCTGGTTGATAATCACCTTCTCATAGCGCGATTCGGTCTGCATGCCGATTTCATCAATGACCAGCAGGTCAACGTTGCTCAGATCGCTTAGCAGCTGCTCTTCGCTGGTTTCCCGGTTGCCGAACGTTTCTTTCATGGCGGACATAATGTCGGCCACGGTGATGATCAGCACCGACTTACCGCGCAGCAGCAGCTCGTTACAGATAGCGGCGGCAAGGTGGTTTTTACCGGTACCCGGTTTGCCGGAGAAGATGAAGCTTGCGATATTGCCGTCAAATTCGTCGACGTACTGGCGGGCTTTCGCCAGCGCGTTCATCTGGCCTTCGTTCTCGACACGATAGTTATCGAACGAACAGTTCTGATGCAGCGGACGAATACCGGAACGGTTAAACGTGCGCTGCATCTTCATCGCACGGTTTTCGCGCGCCAGCGCCGCTGCGCGGATCTCGCCCTGTTCTTTCTGCCAGGCCAACAGCTCTTCGCCGGTTTTAAAGGCCGGTTCGATATGCGCCGGCATCATTTTTTGCAGGCGCTTCATTAATTCGCCAACGTCTTTCATGCTCAACCTCTGAACCCCGGTGGAATCTGGCGGTCTGGTTCGCTGACCGCGTTAACGTCTCGCCGCAGCTGGCCGCTATTATTCGCCCGGCCCATCTGAACGCTGCGCGCCAGCTTTTGCTGCCACTGTACGTGGTGGAACACTTTGCCCTCAGCCTGCCAGTAGGCGACAAACGACGCCAGCTCTTCCGGCGTGACCGGCTCGCTTAAGGCGATCCCCCACAGCGCAGAAAGGCGCAGGAACTCGGCGTCGGGCTGCCAGCCCGGGTACATGGCGAATTTTCCCATCGGTACAGAGACCGGCGCCGCCGTTGGCTCTTCAAAGAACTGGGCATCCAGCGTCACGTCGCTGCCCGGACGGGCAAGCTTTTCTTCCAGCGCCAGCAGCTGCGCCAGCCGCTCTGGCGTGACGGCATAAAACGCGGGCGCATTGTTAGCAAACACGGCGACCGCGCCGCCCTGAGTCTGCGCAAGGATCGCCTTGGGATCGGCCACGAAGGCTTCAATACCAATCACGTTGGGCGTCAAAATACGAGAAGACATAACACTATCTCAATACTGAAAAATCACGGGAAGGGTGCGGGAAAACCGCACGAATACTGCACATAGTAGCACAAGCGAGGGGAAGGGCGGCACTCTCCCGTGCCACCCTGAGGATTACACCCGCGGGCGCTTGCGGTAAAGCCACAGGCCCGGAATAGACAGGCCAATCGAAAGCGCACCGACGATTGACGAGGCCTTCAGGAAGTTGCTCAGTAAGGTAATCATCATCTCTTCGGTGTAGCCAAAGTGGCTGATTTTTACCGCCGAGATCATCGCCGTATAGGCTGAAATACCGGGGAACATTGGGATGACGGCGGCGACGGTAAAGATTTTCGGGTGCGCCAGATACCAGCGTGACCACTGAATGCCGATGCTGCCGACCAGCATGGCCGCCAGGAAAGTGGACCATTCGATATTAAAACCTGCGGTCATCATCGTGAAGCGCGAGGCGTGGCCGATAGCTCCCAGCAGGGCACACCACGGCAGCGCGCGCTGCGGCACGTTAAACACCATCGCAAAGCCGACGGCAGGGATCGCCGACAGCATGATGTCCTGCGCCAGCAAGAGCAGAAAATCGATTACACCCATCCGCGTAGCCCCCATAACGTCATTGCCATCACCACGCCGATGCAGGTTGCCAGCGTCAGTAGACTGGCGATGGCCCATCGCGCGAGGCCGGTATTAATATGCCCTTTGAACATGTCGGCCACCGAATTAATCAGCGGAAAACCGGGAACCAACAGCAGCACGCTTGCCGCCATGGCGACGGTTGAAGTCTGGTGGAAGGCCGGGAGCTGGAGCATCAGCCCGGAGACGGTAGTGGCGACAAACGCGGTCAGACCGAAGTTAATCTGCGGGTGCATGGAGCGGTGCGTCAGCACCTGACGGATGTACATCGCGATGGTGCTGGCGCAAAAGGTGACCAGCGCGCCGTCCCAGCCGCCGTTGTTAAGCTTACAGAAGCAGGCGCAGGAGAGGCCGACCATCAGCACCACCAGCCAGCGCGGGTAGCGCAGAGGTTTAATCTGTGCAAAGCGCTTAGCGACATCTTTATGGTCCAGCAGTTTGTGCTCGGCCATGATGACAATGTGCTGCACTTCGGTGACCACGTGCATGTTGATGCCGCGATCGCTGTTTTTGCGCGTAGAGGTCAGGCACAGCCCATCTTTAATGGTGGTCAGCACGATGGCGTTTGACGAGATGGCGCTTTCAACGCTGTCCATCCCCAGCGCACGCCCCAGGCGGGTTGAGAGCTCCTCCACCAAAGCGCTTTCCGCCCCATGTTGCAATAAAAAAAGACCGCACTGAATACAGAGCCGCGTGACGGTACGTTGTTCTGATTGATCGACTTCCATAAAGCCCCTGGTAGCAAGAACGCCGGTTAATGACCTACTTGTACCCGAAGCGCGCACAGGCGCTAGCGGGGTGGGATCAAACAATGTGCAAAAATTCGGCGTCCTGTGATGACCGGCCAGGAGTTGATGCCGTCCACACTTTTGCAAAACTGTTGGAAAGTGCAATTTTTGAACGGATTCTGGCCTTCTTTTTCGTTACTGACTTATCAAAAATGCATTCTGAAACTTTATGGATACACAAAACAAACAAATAATTAACCAGAATGTGAGGACACCCTATGAACACGCAAGTCGCCATTATCGGTGCCGGGCCTTCGGGGCTACTGCTGGGCCAGTTGCTGCATAACGCCGGAATAAAAACCGTCATTCTCGAACGCCAGACGCCGGAGTATGTGCTGGGACGCATTCGTGCAGGCATCCTGGAAAACGGTACCGTTGAGTTGCTGCGTGAGGCGGGTGTTGCTCGCCGCATGGATGCTGAGGGCCTGATTCACCATGGCGTAGAATTTCTGTTTGCTAACCAGCGCATTCCGGTGCCACTTAGCGAGCTGACGGGCGGCAAGAGCGTTATGGTCTACGGCCAGACCGAAGTTACGCGCGATCTGATGGAAGCGCGACAGGCGTGCGGTGCTGAGACCTATTACGGCGTTGAGCAGGTTCAGCTACACGATCTGAAGAGCGATAGACCCAGCGTGACGTTTGTGAAGAATGGCGAAACGTGTCGCCTGGAATGTGATTTTGTCGCCGGCTGCGATGGATTTCACGGCGTCTCCCGACAAAGTATCCCGCGCGATATTTTGCGCGAGTACGAAAGTATCTGGCCGTTTGGCTGGCTGGGCCTGCTGGCGGATACGCCGCCGGTGAACCCTGAGCTGATTTACGCGCACCATGAACGCGGGTTTGTATTGTGTAGTCAGCGCTCACTAACAAGAAGCCGCTATTATCTGCAGGTGCCGCTGAGCGACCGCGTCGAACAATGGTCGGATGAACGCTTCTGGGGTGAGCTCAGGCGTCGTCTGCCGGATGAACTGGGACAAAAGTTAGTGACTGGTCACTCACTTGAGAAGAGCATTGCGCCGCTGCGTAGCTATGTGGTGGAACCCATGCAGTACGGCAGAATGTTCCTCGTTGGCGATGCGGCGCATATTGTGCCGCCGACCGGCGCCAAAGGGCTGAACCTGGCGGTGTCTGACGTGAACTACCTGTGGCGTATTTTGCGCCAGTTTTACCATCACGGTCGGGTAGATTTACTGGCGCGTTATTCACAGCTGGCGCTTAACCGGGTGTGGAAAGGCGAGCGCTTCAGCTGGTTTATGACCCATTTGCTGCATGATTTCCAGGACAAAAGCGCGTTCGACAGAAAGATGCAGGAAGCGGACCGTCAGTACTATCTGGGGTCGCGCGCCGGGCTGACGACCATTGCGGAGAACTACGTTGGGCTGCCCTATGAGACGGTGGAATAAAACATGAAGCGGGCGTCAGCGCCGGAGAGCGTACCGGTCTTTAAACTGTATGGCGAGCAGAGGGGCTGGCCCACGCCCGATTTGCTGCACTGTGAGTCAATACATCAGCGCAGCAGCCTGTACGCATGGCATATTCGCGTTCATCAGCATGCGGAGCTGGTGCAGCTGCTGTATGTGCATAAAGGCCAGGCCGAGATTGAAATTGAGGGGGAGCGACGAGCGGTTAACGGGCCCTGTATTCAGGTCGTGCCGTCGCTATGCGTGCATGGTTTTCGTTTTTCCCCCGGCACTCAGGGCTACGTACTTTCGCTGGCGCTCCCGCTGCTGAGCCGGCTGGAGGCGCAGTTTGGCGGACAGCTAGACGTGCTCGGTCAACCCGTCTGCGTGATGGTCAAGCGCGCCAGACGCCATATTCACACGGTATTTGCCGCACTACTCGAAGAGTACAGCCACGAAAAGGATGCACGCGAGATGATGCTGTCTTCCCTGCTCGGCGCGCTGCTGGTCTGGCTGAATCGGCAAGGCGCGCCGACCGCGATCCTTGAAGATAAAAGTGCGCGCAAACGCAGCGTGCTGAGGCAGTTTGCGCGGCTTATTGAGAGCCACTATCGCGAGCACCTTTCGCTGGCGGAATATGCGCAGCGTCTTGGCGTCTCGACGACTTATCTCAACTGCCTGTGCCGCGAGTTTCACGGTACCAGCGCGCTAGGCGTCCTGCACCAGCGCCTGCTGCTGGAGGCCAAAAGAAGCCTCCAGTACACCAGTATGAGCATTACGCAGGTATCGGACTATCTCGGGTTTAGCGATGTGACCTACTTCTCGCGCTTTTTCCGCAAACGCGGCGGGATGGCGCCAAAAGAATTCAAAATGAAAATAGAATAGACGAGTAAGAATATGGATAGTGAATTTTAATTATTCTTATGTCATTTTTAATATTTTCTAAGTGAGTGCTTTTAAATCACCATGCCATACTGCATCCGTTTAACCCGCCAGTACATCCATGTAGCAGCATTTTTTATTGGTCTGGTGAGAACGCAATAATAATATTATAGCAGTCAAGGAAATAGAAAAGGGATGGTTTAGTTTCCTGATAATACGTTGTGCTGTATTAAATAATTTTATATTCAGGAAGTGAATCTTCGAATGGATACGGAGGTTTTATGTCGCCAGAATACTGCAAATTCGCGGTGATTATTAGCAAAATACCGGTAATGCAGTCTGGGCTCAGTACAATAATGGGAACACATTTCCCGGATTATGAGCTCAATTTTTGCCAGTCTCTGGAAGAGTTAACGCTGCTTCAGTTGCGTCGAACAGATGTCGTTATTATTGATTTTTCTGGCGAAGTCAGAAATCCTCGCGCGGTCTGCGAGCAATATTACACGCTGCTTTCCCAGTATCGGGATATCCACTGGATCTTCATGATTAGCCGTCAGTATTACGCACTGGCCGTTGAGTTTTTGATGCGTCCAGAAAGTACGCTGCTCTCAGATTCAGACCCTATCGATCGCGTCATCAAGGCCATAAAGCTGGGGGGGGTCAGCACGGAAAAAATTAGCCAGACGCTGCTTTCCATGCATAACAGTGATGATATCGAAGGTGAAAACGACCGTGCGGTAATGCTAACGCTGTCAGAGCGCAAGGTTCTGCGTCTGCTGGCAAAAGGCTGGGGGATTAACCAAATTGCAGCCCTGTTGAAAAAGAGCAACAAGACGATAAGCGCGCAAAAAAATAGCGCGATGCGTCGACTTTCTTTGCGTAGCAATGCGGAAATGTACGCCTGGATCAACAGCAATCAGGGAATGAAGGAACTCAATCTCTACTCGGCTTATGGAGAACAAGCAGAATGGAAAAGCACAGCAGGAAGCAGTGCGTCGCTATCATAGAAGATTGCATGATGGCGGAAGTCGGGCTACGCCATTTATTAACGTCTTCGCGGAATAAAGATTTTACGATTCAGTTTTTTCGCTCGATGAGTGAATTTAAAACCGCACTCTGCCAGGCGCCTTTTGATGTGCTGATTTGCTGCCTGTCCGGCACGCGAGAGCCGCGCATTGAGTGTCTGCTGGCGATGGGCGAAATAGCCCGTTGTCATCAGCAGATGGTCCGCATCATTCTGGCGAACGATAACGTCGAGGCGGCACTCATCAGGCACCTGTCACCCACTTATCTTCACGGCGTGTTGAGCAAATCCAGCGCGCTGGTTGAACTCAAACAAAACGTACTCGAGCTGTTACAAGAAACGTCGTTAGGGCATGAGTGCGCGGCGGCATCTTCAGTACTGCGCGAAAACAGTTTTCTGAGCCCGACCGAGAATATGATTTTGCGCTACATGACCTACGGCTATTCGCTGATGGAAATCGCGCAGCGGTTGGGGCGAAATATTAAAACCATACGCGCGCATAAATTTAATGCGATGACCAAGCTTGGCGTTAACTCCGACGCTGATTTGCTCAGCGCGGCTGATTTACTGGTGTCGTTGCCCGATCGCTATATAGCCCGCTCTCGGGCGCTGCTTCGCACCGCTTAGTTTGTGGGCGTCAGGCAAACGTCGACCCACGTCGCGGCGGTGAGGGTCGCCATTCTTTGCGGAGAGATGCGTACCGCACTATGAATAGCACCGGCGGCGGGAAGCACCTCGTCATACTCTTGTAGCGACACGTCGCAGTAGACGTCCAGCGGGTTTTCGAGGCCAAACGGGCATACGCCGCCCACCGGGTGCCCGGTCAGCTCGACCACTTCGTCGCTGCTGAGCATGCGGGCCTTCGCGCCAAAAGTGTCTTTGAGCTTTTTATTGTCCAGACGGGCATCGCCTTTGGCGACGATCAGGATGACGCGATCTTTGACTTTTAGCGACAACGTTTTAGCAATTTGCCCGGGCGCAACCCGGTGAGCGGCAGCGGCCAGCGCGACGGTCGCAGTGCTTTGCTCAAGCTCGATAATATTGATGTCGGGCGCGTGCTCGGCAAAGAATTCTCGTACTGACTGTAGGCTCATTGTTGACTCCTGTTTTTTTGGCGAGTCACTCTGTCATAAAGCTACCCAGGTTGTAAATAAAGCGCCGAAGTTGTGCAAAAATTGTTTGATTTCTGGATCTCCTTCACAATCACTGCAACCGGTTACTGTAACCGGTTGCAGTTAGTCTTCAGGGGATTGATACTGCAAGGGTAACTTCCTTTGTATCCATAATAAGAGCCATATATGAACGGTATCCCTATGAACAATATGCCAGGCGCGTTACGCGGCTGTCACAAAGCGTTCACGGTTAGCCCAGTCGTATGTCGGCAAAATCGTTGTTGCTGTGCTTACGTCTAAAGCCTGTCAGGAGGGCTGCTATGTCTGCTAATCACGCTGCATTTAATCTGATCTTTCGTTTTGTAGAAAACTACGTCAGTCCCGTTGCTGGTCGTATTTCATCCCAGCGCCACGTCATGGCTATCCGTGACGGTTTTATTTCCGCTATGCCTTTTATGATTGTGGGATCGTTTCTACTGGTGTTTGCCTATCCGCCGTTCTCGCCGGACACCACCTGGGGGTTTGCCCGCGCTTGGCTAGACCTGGCAAAAGAGTTTGAGGGCCGGATTCTGACGCCGTTTGATATGACGATGGGCATCATGTCCATCTACATCTGCGCCGCTATCTCCTACAACTTAGGCAAACATTACGAAAAAACCAACCAGCTCGATCCGTTTATGTGCTCGATGCTGTCGATCATGGCGTTCCTGCTGGTTGCCGCGCCGAAAACGGAAGGCCATCTGCCGGTCGATAGCCTCGGTGGTACCGGGATCTTCACGGCTATTCTGGTCGCCGTATACTGCGTAGAGATGATGCGTTTTCTGAAGGTTCGCAACATCGGGATCCGTTTGCCGGATCAGGTCCCGCCGATGATCAAAAACTCCTTCGACCTGCTGATTCCAGTGCTGGTGGTCGTACTGACGCTTTACCCGCTGAGCCTGTTCATTCAGAGCCAGTTCGACATGCTGATCCCGCAGGCGATCATGTCGCTGTTTAAACCGCTCGTTTCCGCGGCTGACTCCTTACCGGCTATATTGCTGGCGGTATTGATTGGCCACCTGCTGTGGTTTGCGGGGATCCACGGTGCGGCTATCGTGTCCGGTATGCTGCAAATGTTCTGGCTGACCAACCTCGGCCTGAACCAAACTGCGCTAGCGCAGGGGGCACCGCTGCCGCACATCTTTATGGAAGCATTCTGGACCTTCTTCGTGGTGGTGGGCGGCTCGGGGGCGACCATGGGACTGGTGTTCTGCTACCTGCGCAGCCGCTCGGCGCACCTGCGCTCCATCGGCCGTCTGAGCGTGGTGCCAAGCCTGTTCAATATTAACGAACCGGTTATTTTCGGAACCCCAATCGTCATGAACCCGGTGTTCTTTATTCCGTTCCTGTTGGCGCCGATGGTGAACGCCGTTCTGGCCTGGGCGGCAATGAAACTGGATCTGATCGGTCGAGTGATCTCCGTCGTGCCGTGGACTGCCCCGGCACCGATCGGCGGCGCATGGGCGCTTGGCTGGGATTTCCGTGCGGCGATTCTGGTGGTGCTGCTGGCCTGTGTGTCGGCCATCATCTACTACCCGTTCTTCAAAGTGTATGAAAAACAGCTGTTAGCACAGGAAGAAGAAGAAGCGCAGCGTGCGGAGGAAGAGAGCCAGCAGGTTGCCTGATAGGCAGTGAAACGACGGGGCATTTGCCCCGTCGGTTAGTTAAGCGTGCAGTCACCGCACTGCTTGACGTCCGGCAGGCGGTATCGCTGGCAGCAGGTGCGTCGCACCAGGCGACCGTCCCTTTCAACCACAGTACGCCACAGCGGGTTATCGCGGCCGTCGGCGAGCGTCCTGGTCAGGAAATAGCGCTGACGCAGGAGACTAACCTGTTCTTCCCCAAGCAGCGCGATCATCTCACCTAGATACCAGTTAATTAAATAGCCGGTATTACTCCAGATAAGTTTGCCGTTAATCTCGCCGGTGGCTTCCAGCGCGTTCACAACCGGTATTAATCCTTCAGTGACTAAACTGTCCAACCGCCGATCCCACGGCATGTTGCTGACCCGTTGGTCGCAATGTACGTCGGCCCAGAAGCAGGCCGCACGGCCAGTCTCGTGAAACTCAACCAGGAAATGCTCCGGTGAAACGGAAATCGCAGATGATTCGGTCAGCAGTGCCAGCATCAGCGGCGGCACCATCAGGCCGATATACCACTGTGCCCACAGCGAAATCAGCGGCTTGTTTTCGCGCGGCTGCATCGGCTGGTTGCGATAGATGTGATCGGAGTAGATGGCCAGCAGTGAGGTCAATTCGGTAGGCCGGGTCCATTCGGCTAGCGTTTTAGCGTTGCCCGGGGCGCTCTCGTTAAGTCGAAACATTTCCAGCATATGCGGGCGATGTTCGGCAATTTTGGCACGTACTGATTCCGCAAGCGCATTTTCCCGTGGAGGGAGCGGCGTGCGCCAGATGAGGTCATCAGCGATCGGTGCGGAACGATAGGCCATAGGATTAACGAGATAAAAATATAAATGATAATGATTAGCAATCGTAGCTATAGATAAAAGTGAGCGCAAGCGATTTGTCGCCTGCACCCATTTTTTGTGAACTCAGGCAGCGGGGAGCTGTTCGCTGGTTAGTGCGTTGTTGCGCCCCATGTTTTTGGCTTCATACAGCGCTTTATCCGCTCTCTGGATAGCGGCGTCGATATTGTTATCTTCCAGCGGCGCGACGCCGATGCTGACGGTGACATGTGTTGCGACGGCGGCATTAAACATATGTGGAATTTTGAGATCGTAGACATGCTGGCGAATCCGTTCTGCCGTTTGCATGGCGTTGGTGATGTCGCACTGCGGCAGCAGCACCATAAACTCTTCGCCGCCGAAGCGGGTCACAATATCCCGAGAACGTACGGCGTTACGAATGGCGGCGGAGACGCGCATCAGGGCCTGGTCGCCCATCATATGGCCGTAATGGTCGTTGTAGGCCTTGAAATGGTCGATATCCAGCAGCAGGACCGAGTGCTGAGCGGGGCCGAGCGCTTTGAGCGAATCCAGGCGAAACTGAAAGCCACGACGGTTATACAGGCCGGTCAACGGGTCGAGCATGCTCAGGCCGTTGAGCGTTTCACGCTCTTCCAGCAGCTTATACATCAGCCCTTGCGCAAATTTGTCGTTGCGCCGCTGGATGACGTGTTGAATCGCAATACCGATTAACGGTAGGGCAAAACAATAGGCCATACGCCACCACTCGGTGGTATTGCTGGTAAACAGGCAAACAATAAATGTGGGGAGTGAATGCAGCGCAAACGCGACAATATTATTGGAAAAAGCAATGGTGCCAACAAATAACACGCTAAATAGCGCAACCAGCTGAAAATTGTCATTTATTGTCGGCAACGCAAAAGTTTTACTTAAAATATGCCAGCCCCATAAACAGCCGAATATCGCCGAAACCATGGGTAGGTTCAGCTTTATCCGGGCGTAGCGCCAGTTCCACAACAGCATCACGCTGCTGCCCACCGCAATCAGCATCGCTGGCAGAGGAAATATATTTACATCATATATCGGGCTGAACACCGAGAGCGTCGATGAAATCAGGTTCAGAAACAAAAACAGCCGGAACGTGAGCTGATATTTTTGCGCACGCAGCGTGCGCCATGATTGTACGGTCATTGTTTGAAGTTGTAGTCAGCCTTAAATAAATAAACGCATTAAAAACAGAATAATGCAGTAGGAATAGCGCAATTTCTTTATATGCGACATGCTGATTTTTTATACAACTTAACACCATATAATATGCATGTCATTAATGATTATGAAACCTTAGCGCAAGTGCAGACAAATAACAAAAAACATCATATGATATTGGTAATCATTATCATTTGAGTGGGTCGGATCATGTTGCAAAAAACGTTAGGTAGCGGCTGGGGCGCTCTGATTCCGGGCGCTGTACTGGCACTGCTGAGTACCCTGGGGCTCTCAACTGACGTCTGGCGCGGGGTCATTGTGTGTGGACTGCTGTTGAGCAGCGCTATGATCTGGCATCGTCGGCTGCGACACTTCGTCCTGTTACCGTCTTGCATTGCGTTAATGGGCGGTATTGTGCTGATTGCGATGAATGTAAAGCTGATGGAATAGACAGGAAGGAAACACGAAGAAGAGAGCGAGAAAACTGGTGCGAGGGGGGGGACTCGAACCCCCACATCCGTAAGGACACTAACACCTGAAGCTAGCGCGTCTACCAATTCCGCCACCTTCGCACAGATTGTCTCGTTACTTTTTTTATATCGCCTCGTTGGTGCGAGGGGGGGGACTCGAACCCCCACATCCGTAAGGACACTAACACCTGAAGCTAGCGCGTCTACCAATTCCGCCACCTTCGCACAGTGCGAGCGATATAACGTGGATTATGGTGCGAGGGGGGGGACTCGAACCCCCACATCCGAAAGGACACTAACACCTGAAGCTAGCGCGTCTACCAATTCCGCCACCTTCGCATACCATCGATTCTTTATGAAAGAATCGTTACCACGGGGCCGAATTCTAGAGATTTTACGCTGGGCGTCAACAGTTAATTATCGAACTTTGCACGATTGCTGAAAAAAAAGGCGGTTATGCGGATTTGGCCGCTTTTGTAGGCCGGATAAGGCGTTTACGCCGCCATCCGGCGTTATCCGTGGCTGTGCCGGATGGCGCTATCGCTTATCCCGCCTGCGGATATTAGGCTTTTTTCGCCTGACGCGTCATTACCGTGCGGTAGACCTTGAAGCGGCCGGTTTGGGCAATCACCTCATGGAAACCAAAGGTTTCGTCCAGCACCGCCGGGTACGGCAGGAAGGCGTTGGCCACGATGCGCAGCTCGCCGCCGCTGTTCAGATGGCGCACCGCGCCACGAATCAGCGTTTGTGCGGCGTCAAGGCTGGTTTGCATGCCGTCGTGGAATGGCGGGTTGGAGATGATCATATCAAAACGACCGTTCACCTCAGAGAAGACGTTGCTGGCCAGCACTTCGCCTTCAATGCCGTTGGCCGCCAGCGTCGCACGGCTGGCTTCAACCGCCGGGGCGCTCACGTCGCACAGCGTCAGGCGAACTTTCGGCGAGTGGCTGGCGAGCGTCGCGGCCAGCACGCCTGCGCCGCAGCCGACGTCCAGCACCTTGCCTTTGGTGTGCGGCGTCAGGGTGGAAAGCAGCAGTTGGCTGCCGACGTCCAGCCCGTCGCGGCTAAATACGCCTGGCAGGGTTTTAATGGTTAAATTATCGAGCTGATATTCGCCCCAGAATTTTTCCGCATCGAACGACGGCTGTTTTTCCAGACGACCATGATACAGGCCGCAGCGGCGGGCGCTGTCGACTTTGTTCAGCGGCGCGTACTCGGCCAGCATCTGTTCGGCACTACGCACGCCGCTGCGGTTTTCGCCAATGACGAAAATATCGGTGCCCACCGGCAGCAGAGACAGAATGTTCATCAGCTGGAACTGGGCTTCCGGCTTGTTTTTCGGCCAGTAGTAGATAAAGGTGTCGCTGTCGGCCACGTCTTCCGCCTGTGCCACAAGGCCAAAGCGGACGCTGTCGCCCATCTGGCGGCTCAGCACCTGCCAGTGATGGAACTGCTGGGTGTGCGCGCGGCTTGCGGCGGTTTCAAGGCGTGCGGGCAGGTCATCCTGCAAATCGCCGGCAAAGAAAATACGGCTCTGTTCGAAATCGTCACTGTGGCGCAGCAAGACTTCACTTGCCGGGGTAAAAGCAGACATGAATGTTTCCTCATTAAACTCAGGTCGCGATTATAGTGTGTAATTGGCGCAGTTTCGATGAATTTGCTATATTTGCGCCCTTGATAGACAGGAGCGTTGTACATGACATCCCGGCGAGACTGGCAATTACAACAGTTGGGTATTACCCAGTGGTCACTGCGTCGCCCAGGGGCGCTGCAGGGGGAAATCGCGATTACGCTTCCGCAGCATGTTCGTTTAGTGATTGTGGGCGAAGAACTCCCCGCACTGACGGAGCCGCTGATGGCCGACATTCTGCGCGCACTGCGCATGACGCCGGACCAGGTTTTACCGCTGACGCCCGATCGCGTAGCCATGTTGCCACAAGAGGGCCGCTGCCACTGCTGGCGGCTGGGTAACGACGCGCCGGTGACGCTGGAAGGGGCGGTGATTTCGACGCCGCCGTTTAATGAACTTCAGGCCAGCGCGCCCGCTCGCGCCGCGCTCTGGCAACAAATATGCGCCCATGAACACGATTTCTACCCTCAGCACGACTGATTTACCCCGCGCCTTCGACATCGAAAGACGCGCCCATGCGTTTCCCTGGAGTGAAAAAACCTTCGTCAGTAATCAGGGCGATCGCTATCTGAACTTCCAGATGTCGGTCGATGGCAAGATGGCGGCCTTTGCCATCACGCAGGTGGTGCTGGATGAGGCGACGCTGTTTAACATTGCGGTTGATCCGGCGTATCAGCGCCGAGGCTTAGGGCGCGAACTGCTTGAACATCTTATCGAGACGTTAGAAACGCGCGGCGTGCTGACGCTCTGGCTGGAGGTGCGCGCGTCTAACCACGCGGCCATCGCGCTGTATGAGAGTTTAGGTTTTAACGAGGCGACGATTCGTCGCAACTATTATCCCACGACGGAAGGCCGTGAGGATGCCATTGTGATGGCGCTGCCGATTGGTATGTAAGATAAGGTGAAATGATGATGAAGTGGGACTGGATTTTCTTCGATGCCGACGAGACGCTGTTTACGTTTGACGCGTTCAGCGGCCTACAGCGGATGTTTCTCGACTACAGCGTGACCTTTACCGCGGAAGATTTCCAGGACTACCAGGCGGTGAACAAGCCGCTATGGGTGGACTACCAGAATGGGGCGATCACTTCGCTCCAGCTTCAGCATCAACGTTTTACCAGTTGGGCAGAACGCCTGAACGTTCATCCTGGCGATTTGAACGATGCCTTTATGAATGCCATGGCCGAGATTTGTGCACCGCTACCGGGCGCCGTGTCGCTGCTGAACGCGCTGCAGGGCAAGGTCAAGATGGGCATCATTACTAACGGTTTTACCTCATTGCAACAGATTCGTCTGGAGCGTACTGGCCTTCGCGATCACTTTGAGCTGCTGGTGATTTCTGAAGAAGTCGGTGTGGCAAAACCGGACCGCCGAATCTTTGACTACGCGCGGGAACAGGCCGGCAGCCCAGACCGCTCGCGCATGCTGATGGTTGGCGATACCGCCGAGTCGGATATTCTCGGCGGCATGAACGCCGGCTGGGCAACCTGCTGGCTGAACGCGCACCAGCGCGCGCTGCCGGAAGGCATCACGCCTGACTGGACGGTAACCTCATTGCCTGAACTGGAGCGACTCCTGTGTAAACAGTGATTGCCAGCCCCCCTTTGATGGGTAAAATAGCCGCAATTTTTTCGTATTCAACATGCGCGGCGTGATGCCGTGCTTACTCAAGAAGATTGAATTATGACGTTGTCTCCTTATTTGCAAGAGGTGGCCAAACGCCGCACTTTTGCCATTATTTCTCACCCGGATGCCGGTAAAACGACGATCACGGAAAAGGTCCTGTTATTCGGACAGGCTATTCAGACCGCCGGTACGGTAAAAGGTCGTGGCTCCAGCCAGCATGCGAAATCTGACTGGATGGAAATGGAAAAGCAGCGCGGTATCTCCATTACCACCTCCGTGATGCAGTTCCCGTATCATGACTGCCTGGTGAACCTGCTGGACACCCCGGGGCACGAAGACTTCTCCGAAGATACCTACCGTACGCTGACGGCGGTCGACTGTTGCCTGATGGTCATCGATGCCGCGAAAGGCGTCGAGGACAGGACGCGTAAGCTGATGGAAGTGACCCGTCTGCGTGATACGCCGATCCTGACCTTTATGAACAAACTCGACCGTGACATCCGCGATCCGATGGAAGTACTGGATGAAGTTGAGCGCGAGCTGAAGATCGGCTGTGCGCCGATCACCTGGCCGATTGGCTGCGGCAAGCTGTTCAAAGGTGTTTACCACCTCTATAAAGATGAAACCTATCTGTATCAGACCGGTAAAGGCCACACCATTCAGGAAGTGCGTATCGTCAAAGGGTTGAACAACCCGGATCTGGACGCGGCGGTCGGTGAAGAGCTGGCGCAGCAGCTGCGTGACGAGCTGGAGCTGGTGCAGGGCGCATCCAACGAGTTTGATAAAGAGCTGTTCCTGGCCGGTGAAATTACCCCGGTCTTCTTCGGTACCGCGCTGGGTAACTTTGGCGTAGACCACATGCTGGACGGTTTAGTGGAGTGGGCGCCTGCGCCGATGCCGCGTCAGACCGACACTCGCCTGGTGGAAGCTCAGGATGAGAAGTTCTCCGGCTTTGTGTTTAAAATTCAGGCCAACATGGACCCGAAACACCGCGACCGCGTGGCGTTTATGCGCGTGGTGTCCGGTAAATATGAAAAAGGCATGAAGCTGCGCCAGGTTCGCATCGGCAAAGATGTGGTGATCTCCGATGCGCTGACCTTTATGGCAGGTGACCGTTCGCACGTTGAAGAAGCCTATCCGGGCGATATCATCGGTCTGCACAACCACGGCACCATTCAGATTGGTGATACCTTCACCCAGGGTGAAATGATGAAGTTCACCGGTATCCCGAACTTCGCGCCGGAGCTGTTCCGTCGTATTCGCCTGAAGGATCCGTTGAAGCAGAAACAGCTGCTGAAAGGGCTGGTTCAGCTGTCGGAAGAAGGTGCCGTTCAGGTGTTCCGCCCGATCGCCAACAACGATCTGATCGTTGGGGCCGTCGGCGTGCTGCAGTTTGACGTGGTCGTTGCGCGCCTGAAAAGTGAATATAACGTAGAAGCTATCTACGAATCGGTGAACGTCGCGACCGCCCGTTGGGTGGAAGGGAAAGACGTGAAGAAATTTGAAGAGTTCAAGCGTAAAAACGAAGTACAGCTGGCGCTGGACGGCGGCGATAACCTGACTTACATCGCCCCAACCATGGTCAACCTGAACCTGACGCAGGAACGCTATCCTGACGTCGAGTTCCGCAAAACGCGCGAACACTAATCGCCCTTCAGAGCACGGCGTCCGCCGTGCTCTGCCCGTTTTTCCCCCTCGCTCCCAACGACAGAATGTTCCTAATTGCGGTAGGTTTTAACGCAGCGGCGTCCTTTTTGACCTAGTCTCATTATCAGCACGATGAAAAATATCTTGTTGATTTTAGTTACTGGATCGATCAACTGGTCGGCACGTACGGATAAAGGAGAATCATATGTTTCGTTGGGGCATTATCTTTCTGGTTATCGCGTTGATTGCCGCCGCATTGGGCTTTGGTGGCTTGGCGGGGGCAGCAGCGGGCGCAGCAAAAATTGTGTTCGTTGTCGGTATCATTCTGTTCCTGGTCAGCCTCTTCATGGGACGTAAGCGTCCTTAGCTTTTCTTAACATCACAGCAACCACGGTATAAGCCAGCGCCTACGTGCTGGCTTTTTTTATGGCGGCTGTTTTACGATACCCTCAGACCAGCTTTACCGACGAGGCGCGCGTGACCTACCGTTTTATCGACACCCACTGTCATTTTGATTTTCCCCCTTTTACCGATGATGAAGCGGCGAGCCTGGCGCGTGCGGCGCAGGCGGGCGTGGAGAACATTATCGTTCCGGCGACTGAAGCGGCGCGTTTCACCCGCGTGCTGGCGCTGGCCGCCTCGCATGCGCCGCTGTATGCCGCGCTCGGTCTGCATCCGATTGTCGTAGAGCACCACGACGAGCAGAGTCTGGCACAGCTTGAGAGCCTGCTGGCCGCGCGCCCGAAAAAGCTGGTGGCGATCGGGGAAATTGGCCTCGATCTGTACCGTGAGGACCCGCAGTTTGAACGTCAGCAATACCTGCTGGATGCGCAGTTACGGTTGGCAAAGCGGTACGATCTGCCGGTGATCCTGCATTCGCGACGTACCCATGACAAGCTGGCGCTGCATCTCAAGCGGCATAACCTGCCGCGAACCGGTGTGGTACATGGCTTTGCCGGTAGCCTGCAGCAGGCGGAACGCTTCGTTCAGTTGGGCTATAAAATTGGCGTTGGCGGCACGATTTCTTACCCGCGGGCCAGCAAGACGCGGGACGTGATGGCGCAACTGCCGCTTTCAGCACTGGTGCTGGAAACCGACGCCCCTGATATGCCACTCAACGGTTATCAAGGGCAGCCGAATCGACCCGAGCGGATTGCGGACGTCTTTACTCATCTTTGTTCACTGCGCCCGGAGGCACCGGAACAGATAGCCAGCGCGCTTTACGCCAATACTCATGCACTCTTTTCGGCCTTGTAAGGTGACGTAGATCTCATTGTCAGGTATTAGCCTGATTCTATTGCGTGAAACCTGTGACAGCGAACGAAAAATATAATCCCGTGACGTTATAATCGGCGCCGTAGGTTTGCCGTAATATTTATATTTTTCAATACACAGGGACTCTGTATGCAAATCCTCATGGGACTCATCGGCATGGTGGTGCTGCTCGCCATTGCCATACTTCTTTCCAGTAATCGTAAAGCAATTAATCTGCGCACCGTGTTTGGCGCCTGGCTTATCCAGGTCGGCATCGGCGCGCTCATCCTCTATGTACCGGCCGGGCGAAAAGTGCTGCTGGCGATGTCTGAAGGCGTGGCTAACGTTATCGCCTACGGCAACGAAGGGATCGGCTTCCTTTTCGGCGGTCTGGTATCCGATAAAATGTTTGAAGTATTCGGCGGCGGCGGCTTTATTTTTGCGCTGCGCGTGCTGCCGGTCATCGTCTTCTTCTCTTCGCTGATCGCCGTGCTTTACTATCTTGGCATCATGCAGTTTGTCATCCGCATTCTGGGCGGCGGCCTGCGTAAGGTGCTGAAAACGTCGCGTACGGAATCGCTTTCCGCCACCGCAAATATCTTTGTTGGTCAGACGGAAGCACCGCTGGTGGTACGTCCGTACATCGCTACCATGACGCGCTCCGAGCTGTTCGCCGTTATGTGCGGCGGGCTGGCGTCGGTGGCCGGTTCCGTGCTGGCGGGCTATGCGCAGATGGGCGTGCCGCTGGAGTACCTGATTGCAGCGTCGTTTATGGCGGCGCCGGGCGGCCTGCTGTTCGCGAAAATCATCATTCCGGAAACGGAAACACCGCATGATTCTCCTGCGCTGGAACAGGACGCGCAGGGTACGGATGCCCCGAGCAACGTGCTTGACGCGGCGGCCTCTGGTGCGGCATCCGGGATGCAGCTGGCGCTGAACGTGGGGGCAATGCTGCTGGCGTTTATCGCGCTGATTGCGCTGCTGAACGGTATCCTTTCCGGCGTGGGCGGCTGGTTTAACTATCCGGAGCTGTCGCTGCAGCTGATCCTTGGCTGGGTCTTCTCGCCGCTGGCGTGGGTGATTGGCGTACCGTGGAGCGAAGCGACGGTGGCCGGGTCGTTTATCGGCCAGAAGCTGGTGATTAACGAGTTCGTGGCGTACATGAACTTCGGTGAATACCTGAAAGCAGATGCGGAAGTTGCCGCGGCTGGTTTGCAGGTGATTTCTAACCACACCAAAGCGATTATCTCCTTTGCGCTGTGCGGATTTGCCAACCTGTCTTCTATCGCGATTTTGATCGGTGGGCTGGGCAGCATGGCGCCAAAACGTCGTCCGGAGATTGCGCAGCTCGGGCTGAAGGCCGTTGCTGCGGGCACGCTTTCTAACCTGATGAGCGCCACGATTGCCGGCGTGTTCCTCGCACTATAAGTAAAGCGCCGGAGGGATAATCTTCGTGATTCCTCCGGCCTGCAGCGCTTGGCTCAGGGCTTCAATATCCTGTGGCCCGGCGCTGCGCCACGTTTTTGCCTCTCCATAAACCCCGTGTGCGTGAAACGCGTTCAAACGAACGGGCACATCGCCAAGGCTGGTAATAAATGCGCAGAGCGACTCGGCGTTTTGCCGATAATCCGTCTGGTCGGGAATCACCAGCAGCCGCAGTTCGCTGAGCATGCCGTGCTGCGCCAGCCAGAGTATGCTTTGCTTAATGCGCGCGTTTCCTCGGCCGGTCAGCGCGACATGACGTGCATTGTCCCACGCTTTTAAATCGACCATGACGCCGTCGCATAGCGGTTGCAGCTTCTGCCAGCCGCTTATCGGCAGTTCCCCGTTGCTGTCAACAAGACAGGTCAGATGCCGAAGCCCGGGCATGGCCTTCAGGCGCGCGAACAGCGCGCAGATAAACGGCAGTTGGGTAGTGGCTTCGCCGCCGCTGACGGTGATGCCCTCAATAAACGGCGCGACCTTGCTAATGTGCTGAATGACCTGTTCCACGCTCATTGACTGCGCCATGGGCGTCGCCTGCTGCGGGCACATGTGCAGACAGGTATCGCACTGCTGGCAGGCGTCGGGCTGCCACGCTACGCGGCCATCATCGATGCGCAGCGCCTGGTGCGGGCACTGCGCTACGCATTCGCCGCAGTCGTTGCAGCGCCCCATGGTCCAGGGGTTATGGCAGTTTTTACAGCGCAGATTGCACCCTTGCAGGAACAGGGCCAGGCGGCTGCCTGGCCCGTCAACGCAGGAGAACGGGATGATTTTACTGACTAAAGCGCATCTGCTGTTCATGACTGACGACACGAGGTTGACGCTCCAGGATACGGGTATTACGTGCGGCTTCTTCACCGAGCCAGGTGGTGTTGGTACGTGAGCCTTCTGCGCGGTATTTCTCCAGATCGGACAAGCGCACCATGTAGCCGGTCACGCGGACCAGATCGTTCCCGCTGACGTTGGCGCTGAATTCACGCATACCGGCGTTAAACGCCCCTAGGCATAGCTGCATCACCGCCTGCGGGTTACGTTTTACCGTCTCATCGAGTGTCAGTATGTCGCTGATGCCGGCCGTGTAGTACGGGTGGTGCGGTGCAACGGTCAGTAGATGGGTAATCGGATCCGGTTCGTCGCCGTATGGCAGACGCGCACCCGGTGTGGTGCCGGTGTCTGAGCTTATCCCCGACTGCGCGTGCAGCAGCGCGCGCTGCTGCCAGCCGTACTGCACCGGCGTTTGCGCGACGAACTCCGCCAGTGCGGCGCTGATGCGGTAGGCGAGCGTGTTTGCTTGCTCATCCTTACCGTAGCGCCCGTCAATGCCGTTGCGTTCACACAGCTCGTTGACCGCTTCTGCTAGCGAATAAATGCCGAACATGGGCACAAAGCGCGCGGGATCGATCAGCCCTTCATTGACCAGGAAGCTATTCTCAAAGAAGCCGGATTGCTCGTAGAGGAAGCGACAGCGCGCATCAATGATGGCGATTTGCTGCTGACAGTAGTGCGGCAGCGTGCAGTTAAAGAAGTCATCGATGGAGTCACTGCGTCGGGCAACCTGCTGCAAATTCAGACGCACCAGCGTGCTGCCGCCGCCGGCGAGCGGCAGCGAGTTGTAACAACTCACGATGCCATATTGACCGTTTGTGAAAATTTTATCATTTTCCGGGCCGTTGGCGATATGCGGCTTACTGCACTCACAAATATTTTGTGCCACCTGGAGCAGCAGATCGTCAGGGGTAATTTGCGGATCGTAGATAAAGGTCAGGTTTGGTGCAACCTGCTTTAATTCGGCATCTGCGCGTGAAATTGCGCGCGTAATTGGCGTATCGTGTGGGCCAATGTTGACGTGGGTGAATGCGTCGGGCAGCGTGCGATCCAGGTAGCGCCAGAAACGTTTTATTCGAATATCGATTTCATCTTGTGTTAGAATTCTAACATATGGCGACAGCAGCGCATCAAGATGGCCCAGGTAGACCGGCATGGCGGTCACGGAAGGGACGTGATGATAAAGAATCGTCAGCAGCGAGAGCGCGTCATCCAGATCCTGTGCGCCTTCCAGCTCGAGCCATTGGGAGCCGTTGGCAAGAAAACGTTGATAGTCCGGTAAGACATAGCGCGGTTTATACGGCGCATGTCCTTCGAACATATCGCAAATGACGCCTTCAGCCAGCGCGGCCTGCGCCGCTTCGGGGAGCGCAGGGTACGGCAGAGCGTTCTCGGCTTCCAGCGCCAGGAAATGACGCTTTTGTTCCGGGGATAACACGGAGCTTGTCACAATTTGCTGGCAGTGTTGCAGCAGCGGTGTATCGAGCGAAGTGGGCATCTTCAGTTCCTCAGACGAGAGATGCGCGAAGTGTATGAAAAACGATGAGGCTATCTTTTGATCCTATCGGCTGAAGTGGCGCTTTATTTGCCCACGGAGGCTTGAAAGTTTGAAGTTGATCGCGTTGTTGTTATGCAAATTTGTACGAAGTTTTCACTAAGTGTGATGAATGTCGAAGTGTGAGCGCGGGGCGGTGTTACAATAATCACAGACCCGCAAGGTAACGATTTGAACGGCAATACGCCGTCGGAGAGCAAAATGACTGATTTAAAGGCAAGCAGCCTGCGTGCGCTGCAGTTAATGGACTTAACCACCCTGAATGAAGATGACACCGACGCGAAAGTCATCGCGCTGTGCCATCAGGCTAAAACCCCGGTGGGTAACACTGCGGCAGTTTGCATCTATCCGCGTTTCATCCCAATTGCGCGTAAAACGCTGAAAGAGCAGGGGACGCCGGATATCCGCATCGCAACCGTCACCAACTTCCCGCACGGCAATGACGACATCGAGATTGCGCTGGCGGAAACCCGTGCGGCGATTGCCTACGGCGCAGATGAAGTTGACGTGGTGTTCCCGTACCGCGCGCTGATCGCCGGTAACGAGCAGGTAGGTTTTGATCTGGTGAAAGCCTGTAAAGACGCGTGTGCTGCGGCAAACGTACTGCTGAAAGTGATCATCGAAACCGGCGAGCTGAAAGAAGAAGCGCTGATTCGCAAAGCGTCTGAAATTTCTATCAAAGCTGGTGCAGATTTCATCAAAACTTCTACCGGTAAAGTGCCGGTGAACGCGACGCCAGAAAGTGCGCGCATCATGATGGAAGTGATTCGTGACATGGGCGTACAGAAAACCGTGGGCTTCAAACCGGCGGGCGGTGTGCGTACTGCGGAAGACGCGCAGCTGTTCCTGTCTATTGCTGACGAACTGTTCGGCGCGGATTGGGCTGACTCCCGTCACTACCGCTTCGGTGCTTCTTCCCTGCTGGCCAGCCTGCTGAAAGCACTGGGCCATGGCGACGGTAAGAGCGCTAGCAGCTATTAAAATCTGAATTGTCCTGTGTAGGCCTGATGGCGGCTGTCGCCTTATCAGGCCTACAACGGAGATGTTCTGTGCTGGGGGCTTCGTGCTTATCCAGCCCACAATAAGGAGGGTACCTTGTTTCTCGCTCAAGAAATTATTCGCAAAAAACGTGATGGCCTGGCGCTGAGTGATGAAGAGATTCGTTTCTTTATCAACGGTATTCGCGACAACACCATCTCTGAAGGGCAGATTGCCGCGCTGGCGATGACCATTTTCTTCCATGATATGAGCATGCCAGAACGTGTCTCATTGACCATGGCGATGCGAGATTCAGGCACTGTCCTGGACTGGAAGAGCCTGAACCTCAACGGCCCGATTGTTGACAAGCACTCTACCGGCGGCGTCGGTGACGTTACCTCTCTGATGCTTGGCCCGATGGTTGCTGCCTGCGGCGGCTACATTCCGATGATTTCGGGTCGTGGCCTTGGTCATACCGGCGGAACGCTCGACAAGCTGGAGGCGATTCCGGGTTTCGACATCTTCCCGGATGACAACCGCTTCCGCGAAATTATTAAAGACGTGGGTGTGGCGATTATTGGGCAAACCAGCTCGCTCGCACCGGCGGATAAACGTTTTTACGCTACCCGCGACATTACCGCGACGGTGGACTCTATTCCGTTGATCACCGCGTCTATCCTCGCCAAAAAGCTGGCAGAAGGGCTGGATGCGCTGGTGATGGATGTGAAAGTGGGCAGCGGCGCATTTATGCCGACCTACGAACTCTCTGCTGCACTGGCGGAAGCCATTGTTGGCGTGGCCAACGGCGCGGGTGTGAAAACCACCGCACTGCTGACCGACATGAACCAGGTGCTGGCGTCCAGCGCAGGTAACGCTGTTGAAGTACGTGAAGCGGTGCAGTTCCTGACGGGGGAATACCGCAACCCTCGCCTGTTAGATGTCACGATGGCGCTGTGCGTTGAGATGCTGATCTCCGGTCGTCTGGCGAAAGATGACGCTGAAGCGCGCGCCAAACTGCAGGCGGTACTGGATAACGGTAAGGCGGCTGAGATCTTCGGTCGCATGGTTGCCGCGCAGAAGGGGCCGACTGATTTCGTTGAAAACTATGCGAAATATCTGCCAACGGCGATGCTCAGTAAAGCGGTCTATGCTGATACCGAAGGTTTCGTGAGCGCGATGGACACCCGTGCACTGGGTATGGCCGTCGTGTCGATGGGCGGTGGTCGTCGTCAGGCGTCGGACACTATTGATTACAGCGTCGGCTTTACCGACATGGCCCGTTTGGGCGATAGCGTCGACGGGCAGCGCCCACTGGCGGTGATCCACGCCAAAGATGAGGCCAGCTGGCAGGATGCGGCGAAAGCCGTCAAAGCGGCAATTAAACTGGACGATAAAGCCCCAGAAATTACACCGACAGTCTATCGTCGTATCACTGAATAACGATATACTGATCTGATCGCTTTTTTACAGCGCAAGATGTATGGAGAACAAGATGAAACGTGCATTTATTATGGTGCTGGACTCCTTTGGGATTGGTGCAACGGAAGATGCTGACCGCTTTGGTGATGTTGGCGCCGACACGATGGGCCACATTGCAGAAGCCTGTGCCAAAGGCGAGGCTGACCACGGCCGTAAAGGCCCGCTGAATTTGCCTAACCTTACCCGTCTGGGGCTGGTGAAAGCGCATGAAGGTTCTACCGGCAAAATTGCCGCGGGTATGGACGGCAACGCCGAGGTCATTGGCGCCTATGGTTGGGCGCATGAGCTCTCTTCCGGTAAAGATACGCCGTCAGGCCACTGGGAAATCGCCGGTGTGCCGGTTCTGTTCGACTGGGGCTACTTCAGCGACCACGAAAACAGCTTTCCGCAGGAACTGCTGGATAAACTGGTAAAACGTGCCAACCTGCCGGGTTACCTCGGTAATTGCCACTCTTCCGGTACCGTGATTCTGGATCAACTGGGCGAAGAGCATATGAAAACCGGCAAGCCGATTTTCTATACCTCTGCGGACTCCGTATTCCAGATCGCCTGCCATGAAGAGACCTTTGGCCTGGATAAACTTTACGAGCTGTGCGAAATCGCCCGTGAAGAGCTGACCGAAGGTGGTTACAACATTGGCCGCGTTATCGCGCGTCCGTTTATCGGTGATAAAGCGGGTAACTTCCAGCGTACCGGTAACCGCCACGATCTGGCCGTTGAACCGCCGGCACCGACCGTATTGCAGAAACTGGTTGATGAAAAACACGGTCACGTAGTTTCCGTCGGTAAGATTGCGGATATCTATGCGAACTGCGGTATCACCAAAAAAGTGAAAGCCACCGGCCTGGATGCGCTGTTTGATGCCACCATCAAAGAGATGAAAGAAGCGGGTGATGAGACGATTGTCTTCACCAACTTCGTGGACTTCGACTCTTCCTGGGGTCACCGTCGCGATATCGCCGGTTATGCCGCAGGTCTGGAGCTGTTCGACCGCCGTCTGCCTGAGCTGATGGAACTGGTCGGTGAAGATGACATTCTGATCCTCACCGCTGACCACGGCTGTGACCCGAGCTGGACCGGTACCGACCACACCCGTGAACACATTCCGGTGCTGGTGTACGGCCCGAAAGTGAAACCGGGTTCGCTGGGCCACCGTGAAACCTTCGCGGATATCGGCCAGACGCTGGCAACGTACTTTGGTACGTCGCCGATGGCTTACGGTAAAAACATGCTGTGATGCAATTGCCCGGTGGCGCTTCGCTTACCGGGCCTACGTTTTTTGTAGGCCTGATAAGGCGTAGCCGCCATCAGGCGCTGACAATTTAAATAAGGATAAAACGATGGCAACCCCACATATTAACGCTGAAATGGGCGATTTCGCTGATGTTGTGCTGATGCCGGGCGACCCGCTGCGTGCGAAGCACATTGCTGAAACTTTCCTCGAAGATGTCCGTGAAGTGAACAACGTTCGCGGCATGTTAGGTTTCACCGGTACCTACAAAGGCCGTAAGATCTCCGTGATGGGTCACGGTATGGGGATTCCGTCCTGCTCCATCTACACCAAAGAGCTGATCACCGATTTCGGCGTGAAGAAAATCATTCGCGTAGGCTCCTGCGGTGCCGTGCGTATGGACGTCAAACTGCGTGACGTGGTTATTGGTATGGGTGCCTGCACCGACTCCAAAGTTAACCGTATCCGCTTTAAAGATCATGATTTCGCCGCTATCGCTGACTTCGACATGGTGCGTAACGCTGTTGATGCGGCAAAAGCGCTGGGCGTAGACGCGCGCGTGGGTAACCTGTTCTCTGCCGATCTGTTCTATTCTCCGGACGGCGAAATGTTCGACGTCATGGAAAAATACGGCGTGCTGGGCGTGGAAATGGAAGCGGCGGGCATCTACGGCGTAGCCGCAGAATTTGGTGCGAAAGCGCTGACCATCTGCACCGTGTCCGACCATATCCGTACTCACGAGCAGACTACTGCCGCTGAACGTCAGACGACCTTCAACGACATGATCAAAATCGCGCTGGAATCCGTTCTGCTGGGCGATAAAGAGTAACGTTGTTTGTGTGCCCGGTGGCGCTTTGCTTACCGGGCCTACAGTCTGTTGTAGGCCGGATAAGGCGCAGCCGCCATCCGGCAATTCGCCGCATATATTGCGAGCTTCCTTCTCAAAACTCTCTCCCAATCTTGCCATCTGCAACTAACCCGATAAGGTCGAATTTTGTTAAAGGAAAAACAAAATGTCGAACTATCGCCGCCATTACATCAACGGTGGAACATGGTTTTTCACCGTAAATCTCAAAGACAGGCAAAGCGATCTTTTAATCAGGAATATTGCTGAACTCCGTGGCGCAGTTCGTGTGGTTAAGCGCATTAAACCCTTTTATATCGATGCCTGGGTCATTCTCCCCGAGCATCTTCACTGCATCTGGACGCTTCCCGCGAATGACTGTGATTTTTCTTCTCGCTGGCGTGAAATTAAAAAGCGATTCACTCAATCATTGCTACACCAAACCGTGTGGCAGCCGCGATTCTGGGAGCATACGATACGCGACGAGCGTGATTATCGCCGCCATATCGATTACATCTACATCAACCTGATAAAACACGGTTGGGTATCGCGTGTTCAGGATTGGCCGTTTTCGACCTTTCATCGACATGTTCGCGAGGGCGTTTACCCGGTCGATTGGGCCGGGGAGTTGATGGATCTTGAGACCGGAGAACGCTGTTAATGCCCGGTGGCGCTGTGCTTACCGGGCCTACAGTCTGTTGTAGGCCGGATAAGGCGTAGCCGCCATCCGGCTATTCGGCATCAGTCGCTTAGCGCACGGCCCCTGCGACCCACACCGCCAGCTCACGAAGCTCGCTTTCCTGATCCGGATATTCCGCAACCAGCGCTTCACAAGTTTGCTGTAAAACATCGGCGCGATACTGGCAGCCCTGTAGCCGCTCTGCCAGTGCTTCCAGCGGCGCGGGGTTGAGGCTATCGGTGAAGATCTGGGTGCGGGTAATCACGCCTTTTTCAACGTCGAAATGCAGTTCAACGCCGCCCCAGGTGAAACGCTCGTCCAGCAGATGCGAGAAGGCCGGCGCCTGACCAAAGTTCCACTCCCAGCTGCTCTGGCGGGCAAAGGTTTCGGCAAAATTCGGCAGATCCGGCGCTTTGTCCGGGGAGATAATCTCGGCGTCTACGCGTTCGCCATAGTGACGGAAAAAGGCCTCGGTTACGGCGGTACAAATCTGCTCGTGAGTCACGTCAGGCAGCAGTTCCACCAGGTTAGCGACGCGGCCGCGCACGGAAGTAATACCTTTCGCCTGTAGCTTTTTCTTATCCGGATTCAGATAGTTTGCCAATCGGCTTAGATCGGCATTCAGCAGCAGCGTGCCGTGGTGAAAACCACGGTCCTTGGTCTCGCGGTACGCGGAGCCGGACACTTTGCGCTCGCCTTCCTCGGTTTTGACGATCAGATCGTTACGCCCGGAGGCCTCTGCGGTCACACCGAGTGAATTCAGCGCTTCAAGCACGATAGCGGTTGAGATCGTTTTATCGTACTCCGGTTTGCCCGCCATAAAGGTAAAGCAGGTGTTGCCGAGATCGTGGAACACCGCGCCGCCGCCGCTGCTGCGTCGTGCCAGCCGGACGTTATCTTCTTCCATGCGGCGGGTGTTGCACTCTTTCCACGGGTTTTGCGCGCGGCCAATCACGACCGTGTCCGCGTTGCGCCAGAGGAACAGCACCCGCTGGGTGGCAGGCATCTGACGGAAAATACACTCTTCTACCGCAAGGTTAAACCACGGGTCGTGAGAGTCTGAAAGCAGCAGGCGCAGCGTTGTCATGGCGATTTCCTTTTCTGTTTAGTCTTTATCTTCGTCCTGTACCGGCTTGTTCGCGGTTAACAGGAACGGTGACTGCTGCCAGCGGGTGCGTTTGCCGCGCAGCAGCGTGCGGGCCAGCACCACGCCAATGGCCAGCGACAGCAGCAACATCAGGCGTAAAATATTGGTGGTGTTATCCACCTGGCGGGATTCCGTGGCGATGGTATGGGTATCGAGCGTCAGGCGCAGATAGCCGAGCGGGCCGTTTTTGCCGTTGATTGGCTCGACAATCTGCTGGTTAAAATACCCCCCGGCTTTTTTACCGTCCAGCGCTAGCCGATCGCGAAGCGCTACCTGCTCGCCGGCGCGGGCGATAAGGTTGCCCTCTTCATCATAGACGCCAGCGTCCAGGATGCGGCTTTTGGCGGTGAGCTGTTTCAGCAGTTGGCCAATCTTTTTCTCGTCTGGCGTTTCGGTTTTCATCATTGGCGCGAGGTTCAGCGACACCTGATATGCCAGCGTTCTTGCCAACTCTTCAAGCTGTGGGTTTCGTTGTTTCTGGCTTTGCTGGCTGAACCAGGAGGCCCCCTGCATCAGCGCGACAAGCAGCGCGAGACAGATCAGGACAATGACCGTACGATGCAGCCGAAATTTTAGTTTTGCGCGAACCATATTCCACCTTTGAAAATTTACAGCTTAATGTTGCCAGAAGCGCTGGTTACAAGGTAGCCTCATGCGTTATTTTCCTGGGCTTAATAAAGAAGATTGGAGCTGTAATGCCAAACAGTTTGACCTGGTGCGACCTGCCTGAAGATGTCTCCTTGTGGCCTGGGTTGCCGCTTTCGCTCAGCGGTGATGAAGTGATGCCGCTGGATTACCATGCTGGCCGTAGCGGCTGGCTGCTGTACGGCCGCGGCCTGAATAAAGAACGTCTGACGACCTACCAGCGCAAGCTGGGCGCAGCGATGGTGATTGTTGCCGCCTGGTGCGTGGAAGATTACCAGGTCATTCGTCTGGCAGGGTCATTAACGCCGCGGGCGACGCGTCTGGCGCACGACGCCGGGCTTGATGTTGCTCCGCTGGGCAAAATTCCGCATCTGCGTACGCCGGGCCTGCTGGTGATGGATATGGACTCTACGGCCATTCAGATCGAGTGTATTGATGAAATCGCCAAGCTGGCAGGCACCGGCGAACTGGTTTCTGAAGTGACGGAACGTGCAATGCGCGGTGAACTCGACTTTAGCGCCAGCCTGCGTCAGCGGGTAGCAACGCTGAAAGATGCGGACGCTGATATTCTGCGCCAGGTGCGCGATACGCTGCCGTTAATGCCGGGGCTGACGCAGTTGGTGCTGAAGCTGGAAACGCTGGGCTGGAAGGTGGCGATTGCCTCCGGCGGCTTTACCTTCTTCGCGGAATATCTGCGCGACAAGCTGCGTCTGACCGCCGCGGTGGCCAACGAGCTGGGCATTCGCGACGGCAAGCTGACCGGTGAAGTGGTCGGTGATATCGTCGATGCGCAATACAAGGCGAAAACGCTGCTGCAGCTGGCTGAAAAATATGAAATTCCGCATGCGCAAACCGTGGCTATCGGCGACGGCGCCAACGACCTGCCGATGATCAAGAAAGCCGGTCTGGGGATTGCGTATCATGCCAAACCGAAAGTGAATGAACAGACGGAAGTCACTATCCGTCATGCCGATTTAATGGGGGTGTTCTGCATTCTCTCCGGCAGCATGAATCAGAAATAAAGAGGTTAACGTGGCGAAAGCTCCTAAACGCGCATTTGTTTGTAATGAGTGCGGTGCGGACTACCCGCGCTGGCAGGGGCAATGCAGCGCCTGCCATGCGTGGAATACCATCACCGAAGTGCGCGTAGCCGCTTCTCCCACGGTCGCACGTAACGAGCGCCTGAGCGGCTATGCCGGTAATGCTGGCGTGGCTAAGGTGCAGAAACTGTCGGATATCAGCCTGGAAGAGCTGCCGCGTTTTTCGACTGGCTTTAAAGAGTTCGACCGCGTGCTGGGCGGTGGCGTGGTGCCCGGCAGTGCGATCCTGATTGGCGGTAACCCGGGGGCGGGGAAATCGACGCTGCTGCTGCAAACGCTGTGCAAGCTGGCAGAGCAGATGAAAACCCTATACGTCACCGGCGAAGAGTCGTTGCAGCAGGTGGCGATGCGTGCGCACCGTTTGGGCCTGCCGACCGCTAACCTGAATATGCTCTCGGAAACCAGCATTGAGCAGATTTGCCAGATTGCCGAAGAAGAGCAGCCGAAGCTGATGGTTATTGATTCCATCCAGGTGATGCATATGGCGGATATCCAGTCGTCGCCGGGCAGCGTAGCGCAGGTGCGCGAAACCGCCGCTTATCTGACGCGCTTTGCTAAGACGCGCGGCGTGGCTATCGTCATGGTGGGGCACGTCACCAAAGACGGATCGCTGGCGGGGCCAAAAGTGCTGGAGCACTGCATCGACTGTTCGGTACTGCTCGACGGCGATGCCGACTCGCGCTTCCGTACCCTGCGCAGTCACAAAAACCGCTTTGGTGCGGTGAACGAACTGGGCGTTTTTGCGATGACCGAGCAGGGGTTGCGTGAAGTGAGCAACCCTTCCGCTATCTTCCTGAGCCGCGGCGATGAGGTCACTTCAGGCAGTTCGGTGATGGTGGTGTGGGAAGGCACGCGGCCGCTGCTGGTTGAGATTCAGGCGCTGGTGGATCACTCGATGATGGGTAACCCACGGCGAGTGGCCGTTGGCCTTGAGCAAAACCGTCTGGCGATCCTGCTGGCCGTATTGCATCGCCACGGTGGTCTGCAGATGGCGGATCAGGATGTGTTCGTCAATGTGGTCGGCGGGGTGAAGGTCACTGAAACCAGCGCCGACCTGGCGCTGCTGCTGGCGATGGTCTCCAGCCTTCGCGACAGGCCGCTGCCGCAGGATCTGGTGGTATTTGGCGAAGTCGGCCTGGCCGGCGAGATTCGCCCCGTGCCGAGCGGGCAGGAGCGTATTTCTGAAGCGGCGAAGCACGGCTTCCGCCGGGCTATTGTTCCTGCCGCTAACGTACCGAAAAAAGTCCCGGAAGGGATGAAGGTGTTTGGCGTGAAGAAACTCTCCGACGCGCTTAACGTCTTTGACGACCTATAGTGACCGACTCCGGCGCGCGCTGCGACGCCGGTCTCTTTCTCCCCGGATAGTACCGTGAGTACATCCGGGTTTTTTGTATAATGGGTAGATGATTTACCCCAATTTTGCAGGAGGCTCTTGTGTCGTCGTTCGACTATCTTAAAACCGCAATCCGTCAAAAAGGCTGTACGTTGCAGCAGGTTGCAGACGCCAGCGGTATGACCAAGGGCTATTTAAGCCAGCTTCTCAACGCCAAAATTAAAAGTCCCAGCGCGCAAAAGCTGGAAGCGTTGCACCGTTTCCTCGGGCTGGAGTTTCCGCGCCAGCAGAAAAATATCGGCGTGGTGTTTGGTAAATTCTACCCGCTACATACGGGGCATATTTATCTGATTCAGCGTGCCTGTAGCCAGGTGGATGAGCTGCATATCATCATGGGGTACGACGATACCCGTGACCGCGCGTTGTTTGAAGACAGCGCGATGTCGCAGCAGCCTACCGTGCCCGATCGCCTGCGCTGGCTGCTGCAGACCTTTAAGTACCAGAAGAACATTCGTATTCATGCTTTCAATGAAGAGGGCATGGAACCGTACCCGCATGGCTGGGATGTGTGGAGTGCGGGCATGAAAACCTTTATGGAAGAGAAGGGGATTCAGCCAAACTGGATCTACACCTCTGAAGAGTCCGACGCGCCGCAGTATCTGGAACACCTGGGAATTGAAACGGTGCTGGTGGACCCGAAACGAACGTTTATGAATATCAGCGGCGCGCAGATTCGTGAGAACCCGTTCCGCTACTGGGATTACATCCCAACGGAAGTGAAGCCGTTCTTCGTGCGCACGGTGGCGATTCTCGGCGGTGAATCCAGCGGTAAGTCGACGCTGGTGAATAAGCTGGCGAATATCTTTAATACCACCAGTGCATGGGAATATGGCCGCGATTATGTGTTCTCGCATCTGGGCGGCGACGAAATGGCGTTACAGTATTCCGACTATGACAAAATCGCCCTCGGCCACGCACAGTATATTGATTTTGCAGTAAAGTATGCCAACAAGGTGGCTTTTATCGATACCGATTTTGTGAGCACCCAGGCGTTCTGCAAAAAGTACGAAGGCCGTGAACACCCATTTGTACAGGCGCTGATTGATGAGTATCGCTTTGACCTCGTCATCCTGCTGGAAAACAACACGCCATGGGTGGCGGATGGGCTGCGTAGCCTGGGAAGCTCCGTCGACCGCAAAGAGTTCCAGACGCTGCTGGTATCGATGTTGAAGAAGAACAATATCGAGTTCGTGCATGTGGAAGAGGCGGATTATGATTCGCGCTTCCTGCGCTGCGTGGAATTGGTCCGGGAGCTGATGGGCGACTAACGAGCATAGGGCTTATCAGTTGATAAGCCCTTTCTATTTCACATCTGTATTTTTATTATTATTGATATCATATTTATATAAATTATTTTTGTTTTATTATCTATAGTTATTTTTGATATTAATAAATAATGAAACAACCATCTTCAATATGGATTATATATCCATTCTGATAATATCCTATCAAAAATTATTTATTTTAAAATGTACTTTTAATTTAATTAAACCTGATGGGCTACGAAACAATCTGATATTGAGTACAATATAGCAAGGCATAAGTGCCTTCTGAAATGTTCAATGGAGTGATGTTTCGGGCCTCAGGAATAGCTGAAATAAATAAGCAAGTATTTAATATATTTGTGGCCTCCCCCCATTAAACATTTCCCCAGGATATAAGTCGTTCTCGATTAGCGAGCTGGTAGCTATGAGCCATGGGCGGTAGCGTGCCAAAAATAAAGTTATGGACAGGGGTTGTATGGCGAGAAGTGGCTTAGAAGTACAACAGGCGGTTATCAAAGCACTGTTTATGAGGGAAATCAAAACCCGCTTTGGGAAGTATCGGCTTGGGTATCTGTGGGCGGTGTTGGAGCCTGCGGCGCATTTGATGGTACTTGTTGGAATATTTGGTTTTGTTATGCATCGTACAATGCCTGATATTTCATTCCCTGTTTTTCTTATAAACGGAATAATTCCATATTTTATTTTTAGTAATATTACGTCTCGTTGTGTTAATTCTATTGAAGCAAACCAAGGATTATTCAATTACAGACCTGTAAAACCTATAGATACTATCTTAGCTAGGGCTATACTAGAAACTGCAATTTATATATTTGTTTACGCCATACTCATGTTTATTCTTGGTTTCCTTGGTGAAGATATGGAGATAAATGGTCTTGTTAGTTTGGTTATGACATGGATGCTGTTGTTTGTTTTCTCATGTGGAATTGGTATGGTATTCATGGTTATTGGGAATGCATTTCCTGAAACGGAAAAATTCCTGCCTATAGTGGTTAAACCGCTTTATTTTATTTCATGTATTATGTTTCCTTTACACTCTATTCCAAAAGAATATTGGCCTTATATTTTATGGAATCCAATTGTTCATGTTGTAGAACTTAGCCGAGAGGCTGTTTGTGTAGGCTATTTGAGTGAGGGAGCTAGTATTCAATATTTATCTTTTATTTCCTTGGCTATTATTACACTGGGTTTGACAGTATATCACTTTAGAGAGAAGGCAATGTTAACTTCATGATAAAAATAGAAGGTTTAACTAAAACATATAAAACGCCTAAAGGGAGACATTTTGTGTTTAATAATTTAAATGTAACCATCCCTTCCGGAAAAAGTGTTGCAATTATTGGGCGGAATGGTGCTGGGAAATCAACTCTATTACGGATGATTGGTGGTATAGATCGCCCCGATAGTGGGCGAATAATAACTGATAGAACAATTTCTTGGCCTGTCGGATTAGCCGGGGGGTTCCAGGGTAGTCTTACAGGGCGCGAAAATGTGAAATTTGTTTCTCGTCTTTATTCTAAGAAGAGTGAATTGAAAGAAAAAGTCGATTATGTCGAGGAGTTTGCAGAGTTGGGGCATTATTTTGATATGCCCATTAAAACATATTCCAATGGGATGCGTTCACGGCTAGGGTTTGGTTTAAGCATGGCATTCAAATTCGATTATTACCTTGTAGATGAAGTCATAGCCGTTGGGGATGAAAGATTTAAGCGTAAATGTAAGGAGGTTTTTTCTCAAAAGCATAAGGAATCATCATTTCTAATGGTTGCACATAGTCCAACAATATTAAAAGATTATTGTGATGTTGCAGTTCTTTTTGATGCCAAGTCAGAATGCCATTTTTTTAGTTCTGTAGATGATGCTTTGAAAGAATATAATAAATTTCAGAGTTGATATTTTGCTTTTTATATCTAAATGGATTGGTGCTTTTATGGATATGTCTAAGAAAGATGATCTTCTAATTTTGATTAGTGAAAAGGGCGGGTTACAGGCTAGGGATAATGGATTCGCTTACTTCAAACATAGAATCGAACATGGATATAAAAATACTTTTTATATTTATGAGCGGGATAACATCGATATAGAGTCGCTATCTCTATTTAAGAGAAATATAATATTAAAAAATAGTTTAATGCATCGAAGATTGTTTTTTAAGGCAGACTATTTGATGCTTAATGATGGTTATATGGATGTATTCCCTTCTTTCAAAAAAACACCATTATCAAAAGGATGGGCTCCAATTTTCTATCTTCAGCATGGAATTATTTCTTATAAAAAGATTCATTTCTATAAGGGGCATTATAATGGACGGGTTAGGTATTTTAGTACATCATTGAAAAATGAGAAATATATTGTTAGCGATATACTTCAGTCAAGATCAGATATACATCAAATTAACAAGATAATTTCTAAATATAAGATACCACATTTAAAAGGCTATGTTGAGAAAAAAGATTTAAAAGACTTTTACATTAAATTGCTTAATTCATATTATACTCAAGAAAAAAATGTTGAAGAAGTTGATTTAAAAGTTTTAAGAAAGCTGATTATTAGCATTGGTTTTCTTGATTGTCGGATTGCAAATTGTGGTCTGCCGAGACATGAGAATTGACCTGCTCCCCGTTGATTAGTACACCCCGATGTTAGTAATGTCTTCATAAGCCACATGAGGACATCCCCATGAAGAAGCGTTTTTCCGACGAACAGATCATCAGTATTCTCCGCGAAGCCGAAGCTGGGGTACCCGCCCGTGAACTCTGCCGCAAGCATGCCATTTCCGATGCCACGTTTTACATCTGGCGTAAGAAGTATGGCGGTATGGAGGTGCCTGAAGTTAAGCGCCTGAAGTCGCTTGAGGAAGAGAACGCCAGACTCAAGAAGCTGCTTGCCGAAGCCATGCTGGATAAAGAGGCGCTTCAGGTGGCTCTTGGGCGAAAGTACTGACGACAGACCAGAAGCGGGAAGCCGTGATGTTGATGTGTGATGCGACCGGTCTGTCGCAACGTCGTGCCTGCAGGCTTACAGGTTTATCCCTGTCGACCTGCCGCTATGAGGCTCACCGTCCGGCTGCTGATGCGCATTTATCAGGGCGCATCACTGAGCTGGCACTGGAGCGCAGGCGTTTTGGCTACCGTCGTATTTGGCAGTTGCTGCGCCGTGAAGGGCTTCATGTTAATCATAAGCGCGTGTACCGGCTTTATCACCTCAGTGGCCTGGGCGTAAAACGCAGAAGACGTCGTAAAGGGCTGGCAACAGAACGTCTGCCGCTGCTCCGTCCGGCGGCGCCCAATCTGACCTGGTCGATGGATTTCGTCATGGACGCACTTTCCACCGGTCGCAGGATCAAGTGTCTTACCTGCGTCGATGATTTCACAAAGGAATGCCTGACGGTCACTGTTGCCTTTGGGATTTCAGGCGTTCAGGTCACGCGTATTCTGGACAGCATTGCACTGTTTCGAGGCTATCCGGCGACGATAAGAACTGACCAGGGGCCGGAGTTCACTTGCCGTGCACTGGATCAATGGGCCTTTGAGCATGGTGTTGAGTTGCGCTTAATCCAGCCGGGCAAGCCAACGCAGAACGGATTTATTGAGAGCTTTAACGGACGATTTCGCGATGAATGTTTGAATGAGCACTGGTTCAGCGATATCGTTCATGCCAGGAAAATTATTAATGACTGGCGGCAGGATTATAACGAATGCCGCCCGCACTCCACGCTGAATTATCAGACACCGTCTGAATTTGCAGCGGGCTGGAGAAAGGGTCATTCTGAGAATGAAGATTCCGACGTTACTAACTGAGTGTTGTATCTAATCGTGGGGGCAGGTCAGTGGGATAATGCATAATTATCTTTCATTAAAAGACAAAGCTCAATCCAACTGCAAAACAACTGATTTTACAGGGACTCCAACGTATTCTACCGTAGGAGGATTAGGTTTTTATGTAGCCATCAGCTTTTATACCGATCAAACTTACACACCGAGCAGTGCAACCATCAATTTGCAAAAAAGCGGCAATTATCACGTACGTATCTGGAATGAAAATCCCGGGGCGGCGATTAAAGGTTATTACGATAACGTCACTTTTGATATCAGCAAGGTCACCGTCGCCGAACCCACCTGTACCACCCAACCGGTCGCCAGCGGCAGCAGCGTCAGCGGAACCACCGTTAATTTAGGCAGCTACAGTCCAAACGACATTATTAACGGCGCAACCGCCGTGCCGTTCTCCATCAAGCTGGCGGGCTGTAAGGGGCTGCGCAATATTAACGTCACGCTCGCGTCCACCACCATGGCAACCGATGCCACCCTGCTCGGCAATATTCTCACCCTTAACCACGCCACCGGCGTGGGGCTGGAAATTCGCGGCGCGGCCAATAGCTACAGCACGGAAACGCTGATCATTCCGAACGAGAGTAGCTCGGTGTATAACGACCAGCGCGACACCTCCAGCGATGACAATATCTACGGCAGCAGTGAAAACGGCAAGGTGCAAACCCATACTCTGAACTTCCTCGCCACGCTTAAGCGCGACAGCAATCAAAAAATCGGCGCTGGTAACTTTAAGGCCAACGCTATCTTTACCCTTGATTACCCCTGATGACCTCCCCCGGCGGCCTGCCGCCGGGGGACATGTTCAATGCAGTATCTCCCCCGCTCACCTGCATTACAAAAATACACAGGTGACATATTTAGCGACAAAGTGCTCGAACGCCGCGGACCTTGTTGTGTCATTATAAGAAAAATCTCAAGCCCACTACTGAGGGAAGAGAAAGCTATTACGGATAATAGCGTTATCGTGAACAAGCAAGGATATAACGATGGGAAGGAGCCCTGGCGTACCGTTTTACCACCGCCTGATGGCCGCTTTACGCGCGGCACTCATAATGCTGCTGTGCTCTGCCAGCGCGCAGGCCGCGACGCAAACGTTCGTGCTGGGCGGCACCGCCTACGCTTCGGACGGCGGGCCGGTTGGCGACGGTACGAACACGCTCTCTTACCCCAGCGGGCGAACCGTCTACTTCAGCCGCAGCGACACGCTGGCCCCCGCCAACGTCACCATCAACTGGAACGGCTCCCACGGCTCGTCCAGCGGCAAAGACCGCCTGTACTGTACCTCGACGGGCGCGGCCACCAGCAACCGCTTATCCGTCGAGTCCGGGCTGGTGCCCGCCGGCAGCTACGGCGGCGCGGCGTTATTCAAAACCAATATTACCGGCCTCTACTTCTCGCTCACGTTGCGATCGTTCAGCGCTTATGCCCTCAGCGTGACCGCCTCAACGCTGCCCGTCGTGGACGGGATCATGCACAACGTGATTACGGTAAAAGATAACGGCCACATCTGTTCCGACACCAGCAGCGGCGGTATGCAATACAACAGCCTGGGCGGGCTTGGGTTCTACGCGGCCATCACCTTCTATACCGACCAAACCTATACGCCGGTCAGTTCGAAGATTAGCCTGCTGAAAAATGGCGACTATCACGTGCGCATCTGGAACGAAAACCCCGGCAGCGGTATCAAAAGTTATTATCAAAACGTCACAATTGATGTCAGCGCCGTCAGCGCCAGCGAGCCGACCTGCACCACGCAGCCGGTTGCCAGCGGCAGCAGCGTCAACGGCACCACCGTTAACCTGGGCAGCTACAGCCCAAACCAGATTATTCGCGGCGCCGCCGCGGTGCCGTTTGCCATTAATCTCGCCGGCTGCCGCGGCCTGCGCAATATTAACGTCACGCTGACCACCACTACGCCCGCCAGCAACCGCACGATGCTCGACAACATCCTGACCATGAACCAGGCCACCGGCGTCGGCGTGGAGATCAGCGGCGTCGCCAACGGCTATAGCCCGCAGATGGTACTGCTGCCTAACGACACCACCTCAGTCTATAGCGAGCAGCGCGATACGTCGGGCGACGACAATATCTACGGCACCAGCGAAAACGGGAAAAACCAGTCGCTGACGCTCAACTTTCTGGCCACGCTCAAACGCGACGGCAATCAGAAAATTGGCTCAGGCAACTTCAAAGCCAACGGTATTTTTACGCTCGACTATCCCTGATGACGCCCGAAAGCGCCATCAGGATGGATATGCCCACAAAGGGCTAACGTTCCGTCCTCTCTTCCCCTACAATGCGCGCATTGCATTCATACAATTTATGACCAACAGGGGTTATGATGAAACCAACCACCATCGCCTTGCTGCAGAAATGCAAACAGGAAAAGAAACGCTTCGCCACCATCACCGCCTACGACTACAGTTTTGCCAAACTGTTCGCTGACGAAGGCATTAACGTGATGCTGGTTGGCGACTCCCTGGGGATGACCGTTCAGGGTCATGATTCCACCCTGCCTGTGACCGTTGAAGATATCGCTTACCACACCCGCGCCGTCCGTCGCGGCGCGCCGAACTGCCTGCTGCTGTCTGACCTGCCGTTTATGGCTTACGCCACGCCGGAGCAAACCTTCGAAAATGCCGCTACGGTCATGCGTGCCGGCGCCAATATGATCAAAATTGAAGGCGGCGCATGGCTTGCCGATACCGTCAAAATGCTGGCCGAGCGCGCGGTGCCGGTCTGCGGGCATCTGGGGTTAACCCCGCAGTCGGTGAATGTGTTTGGCGGCTATAAGATTCAGGGGCGTGGCGATGCCGGAGACGTGCTGCTGGCAGATGCGCTGGCGCTGGAAGCCGCGGGCATACAGCTGCTGGTGCTGGAGTGCGTGCCGGTTGCGCTGGCAAAACGCGTGACGGAGGCGCTGTCAATTCCGGTTATCGGGATTGGCGCAGGTAACGTCACCGACGGGCAGATCCTGGTGATGCACGACGCCTTTGGTATTACCGGCGGCCATATTCCAAAGTTTGCCAAAAATTTCCTTACCGAAGCGGGCGACATGCGTGCCGCAGTACGGCAGTATATTGCCGAAGTGGAGTCCGGTGTTTATCCGGGTGAAGAACACAGTTTCCATTAATTTATCTGCCTGCACGCCATTACGCCGGATGACGGCGCTACGCACCTTCTCCGGCCTACAGCTGCACACGTAGGCCTGATAAGCGTAGCGCCATCAGGCGGCGCTACGCGTGCGGTTGTAGAATGTAGGCCGGATAAGACGCTTTGCGTCGCCATCCGGCAAAACGCCTGATGGCGCTACGCTTATCAGGCCTACAAACTACAGACCCTCAGAACTTAAGGAGTCTTGTTGTGTTAATTATTGAAACCCTGCCGCTGCTACGTCAGCACATTCGCCGTCTGCGTCAGGAAGGCAAACGCGTCGCGTTGGTCCCGACCATGGGCAACCTGCACGACGGTCATATGACGCTGGTTGACGAGGCCAAAGCCCGTGCCGATGTGGTGGTGGTGAGTATTTTCGTTAACCCAATGCAGTTCGACCGCCCGGAAGATTTAGCCCGCTATCCACGCACCCTGCAGGATGACTGCGAAAAGCTGAATAAGCGCAAAGTCGACTTCGTGTTTGCTCCGTCAGAAAAAGAAATTTACCCGCAGGGCCTGGAAGGCCAGACCTTTGTTGATGTCCCCGGTCTCTCCACCATGCTGGAAGGCGCCAGCCGCCCGGGCCATTTCCGCGGCGTGTCGACCATCGTCAGCAAACTGTTCAACCTGATCCAGCCGGATCTCGCCTGCTTTGGTGAGAAAGACTTCCAGCAGCTGGCGCTGATTCGCAAAATGGTGGCCGATCTCGGCTACGACATTGAGATCGTCGGCGTGCCGATCATCCGCGCCAAAGATGGTCTGGCGCTGAGCTCACGCAACGGTTACCTGACCGCGGAGCAGCGGAAAATTGCGCCGGGTCTGTACAAGGTATTGAGCCGCGTAGCCGAGAAGCTGAAAGCCGGTGAACGTGACCAGGGCGAGATGATTGCTATCGCCGAGCAGGAGCTGAACGAAAAAGGCTTCCGCGCCGATGATATCCAGATTCGCGATGCCGACACCCTGCTCGACCTGACCGACAGCAGCAAACGCGCGGTGATCCTGATGGCCGCGTGGCTGGGCCAGGCGCGGCTTATCGATAACAAAATTGTTGAGCTAAGCTAAGCGGTCTGCACTGGCGCTGACCCGGGTTAGCGCCAGTCAATTAGCTGCTCAACCTCAACGAGCGATAACGTTGTCATCAGCGCGACGTCCTCGTGCGCCATCCCCTTTTTCAGCAAACGGCGGGCAATAATACGGCGTTCTTCTGATTGGCCTTCGCGCGTGCCCTGCGCCACGCCCTTTTGCATCCCCTGCTCTTCAAGCCATTGTGCGAGCGTCTGCATCGTTTTCTCCTTAGGCATCCTGTTCGTCAGCTCCCTGAAAAATACGGTTGGTTGATGTGTCGTACCGCGTTGCAACATATAGTTTAGCAGCGTGACTAGCTGGCTGTCGGTAGTGTACTCCGCGCGCAAAAGCGTTATCAGCGGCTCCAACAACCCCATTAAATCTCGCTGCCGAATGTGCTTTTGCAGCAGTTCAAGGATCGCGACCCGCCGGTGTTGCAATCGTTGCAAACCTTTCTGCCAGGCATTACGCAAACTGTATGAAGAAACAACACCAGATGTGTAGACACCCAACAAAAATCGGGCAATACTGCCTGCGAAATTCCTCAAGGCAGTCGTGAACTGCTTTGTTTCCGCTAAGAATTAAAGGTAGACGCTATGATTCGCACTATGCTGCAGGGCAAACTCCACCGCGTGAAAGTGACGCATGCCGACCTGCACTACGAAGGCTCCTGCGCCATCGACCAGGACTTCCTTGACGCTGCCGGTATCCTGGAAAACGAAGCCATTGATATCTGGAACGTGAACAACGGTAAACGTTTTTCCACCTACGCCATTGCGGCGGAGCGCGGCTCTAAAATCATCTCTGTTAACGGCGCGGCAGCGCATAACGCCGACGTGGGCGATATTGTGATTATCGCTAGCTTTGTCACCATGTCTGACGAAGAAGCGCGCACCTGGCGTCCGAACGTCGCCTACTTTGAAGGCGACAACGAAATGAAACGTACCGCCAAAGCGATTCCGGTTCAGGTTGCCTGATCCTCTCTGGCGTTCCGCGCCCGCGGAGCGCCAGCTTATCCCTGCGGCTGATTGCTGATAAGCCGCGACATCGTCTCCAGCGAATCCGTGCGCAAAATATAAAGTCTTTTGAGCAGCATTGGGTTGTCACCCGGTTTCACCTTGCCTTTCACCGTCGTCACTGCCAAATGAAAACCGGCGTCGCTTGCGGCTTTCACCGCCGTGGCGTTATAGCCGCCGAACGGGTAGGAAAGATACAGTACGTGCGGATTAAACTGCGCGAGCGCCCGTCGGGAACGCTCGAAATCAAAAAGAATATTGTGATAGCTTCGGCTCAGCAGAATCGGACGTCGATAGCCATCCACGCGATGCAGGAAGTGGGTGTGTGACTGAAAATCAAAGACATCTTTAATTTCTTCCAGCTCGGACACGCTCATAAACTGCAGCGATTTCGGCGCCCACTTCTGCGGGTGACGCTTGATGCGCGACGAGATAATAAACGCCGTCGCCTTAAAGCCGTACTGCTTGAGCACCGGGTAGGCATAGCGGCTGACCGACTTCAGACCGTCATCAAAAGTAATCGCCACCGCGCGCGCCGGCAGATTAGCGCGGTTGTGGAGATAATCTTCCAGTTGATAGAGCGTCAGCGTGGTGTAGCCCATATCGCGCAGCCAGGTCATCTGGTTACTGAATGCCCGTACCGACGTGGTGGTAGAGGTATGGCGGAAGCGGGTGTTTTCTTCGTCACGCAGGATATGGTGGTAAGTGATCACCGGAATGCCGTTATCCGGCTGAGCGTCCAGCGCGCTGATGTAAGCCAACCGCCCGCCGATACGAATCTGATACCAGGTCTGATTCAGCCGGTCTTTTAGCTTGTTAAGAATCGGGTAGCGCAGGTTATCCGCCAGCGTCCCAAACGGCGCGCTGCCCGCGTCCGGCGCGTTGTACACCGGCGTATCTTTCCAGGTGATCAGATTCTGGTTGCTGAGCGGCTTATTCAGATCGCCTAAGCCATCCTCTACCCGCTGACGACCCTGCACCGGTTCAAGATGGCCTTTATCGATAAACCCCTTGCCGAAGCCAAAGCTGAAGGTGTCGTAATCTTCGACGTCGGGTTCAACGGCAATAATTTGCCCGGCGCGCAGGTTGCCAACGGTCATGGTTTTATTACCGATGCGCGCCCAAATCGCCGCATCCTCGGTGGTTTGCATATAGCGCACGGGTAATGCGGCGCTAACGCCGCCGGCGAGGAACAGCAGAACAAAAACAACAGCACGTATAGCCATGAGCAATAACCGAAGCGGGAACCGACTTCATTATTGTAACAAAAGCGACATCAATACCAATGCTTACGGCTTATACAAATCGTGGAGCAGCACAAAGGGCGGATTTTTTTGCTGCTGATGCCACAGGCTGGTGACGCCGGGCGACCCTTGGGCAACGATGCGATCGCGAAAGTCGCCGCTGCTGAGGGATTCCCGCAGGGGAATCATCGACTCAATCAATGAGTAGTGAACACCGGCAATCACCTCGCAGCCGCTGTGCTTATGGCTCATCAGCGAGGCCACGCGATAAGGCGCCGCGCCGGCGTTATCGGTCAGAAAAATGACGCCGTCGCCGGAGTCGGTTTGATGCAGCGCATCGCACATCATGCGGCTTAGCATATTGGCGCTGAGCCCACGCCAGTAGTTTACCGCCCGGCACTGCGGCAGCGGCCCGAATTTTTTTTCCAGACGATCCAGCAGTTCCTGTGCGCGATCGTCGTGGCAGGATATCACCCAACCTAACATAGCTTGCCTCCTTAGCAGGCAAGTAGTTTAGCGGAGTGATAGATAAAGGGGGGTGATGACTGTCAAAGAACGCGTCCCGGCAGGTATCACCTGCCGGGAAATCAAACAAATCAGCTGCGCAGACCGCGCCCGCGCTGGATGAGATACCAGCACAGCAGGTAGAAGGCGAGGATAAACACCACCAGCACGCCGAAGGTAGTGACCAGCGGCACATCGTTAATGCCGAGGAAACCGTAGCGGAACCCGCTGATCATATAGACGATGGGGTTCAGGTGCGACAGCCCCTGCCAGAACGGCGGCAGCAGCGTCAGCGAATAGAACACCCCACCGAGGTAGGTCAGCGGCGTCAGCACAAAGGTCGGGATCAGGCTGATGTCATCGAAGGTTTTCGCAAACACGGCGTTCAGCAGGCCCGCCAGCGAGAACAGAATCGCCGTCAGCACCAGCGTCAGGGCAACAAATACCCACGAATGCACCTGGAACGGGACGAAGAACAGCGACACGGCGGTGACCAGAATCCCCACGCACAGACCGCGCGCTACGCCGCCGCCGACAAAGCCCGCGATAATCACGTGCGTTGGCACCGGCGCAACCAGCAGCTCTTCAATGTTACGCTGAAACTTGGCGCTGAAGAATGACGAGGCCACATTGGCATAGGCGTTGGTGATGACCGCCATCATGATCAGCCCCGGCACGATAAACTGCATATAGCTAAAGCCGTGCATCTCGCCAATACGTGAACCAATCAGATTACCAAAGATAATAAAGTACAGCGTCATGGTGATGACCGGCGGCACCAGCGTCTGTACCCAGATACGCATAAAGCGATGGATCTCTTTCGCCCAGATGCTTTTCAGCGCGATCCAGTAAAGCTGCATCATGCGCGATCTCCTTGTTTTTCATGAACCAGCGAAACAAACAGCTCTTCCAGACGGTTCGCTTTGTTACGCATACTCAGCACCTGGATGCCCTGGGCACTCAGTTGGCTGAAGACGCTGTTAATCCCCTGCTCGCGCAGCACTTCCACTTCCAGCGTTGAGGTATCGACCAGGTTATACCGGTAGCCCTCAAGCTGCGGCAGCGGGCTTTTCGGCGCCAGGTCAAGAATAAAGGTTTCCGATTTCAGCTTAGACAGCAACGCCTTCATCGAGGTGTTCTCCACCAGCTCACCGCGCTGGATGATGCCGATATTACGGCACAGCATTTCTGCCTCTTCCAGATAGTGGGTGGTGAGGATAATGGTGGTGCCTTTGTCGTTAAGATCTTTCAGGAAGCCCCACATCGAACGACGCAGTTCGATATCCACACCAGCGGTCGGCTCATCGAGAATCAGCAGCTTGGGCTCATGCATCAGCGCGCGGGCAATCATCAGGCGGCGCTTCATACCGCCGGAGAGCATCCGCGCACGTTCGTTGCGTTTTTCCCACAGATCGAGCTGCTTGAGGTATTTTTCGCTGCGGATCACCGCTTCTTTGTGTTCAACGCCGTAGTAACCCGCCTGGTTCACCACAATTTGCTGCACGGTTTCAAACGGGTTGAAGTTGAACTCCTGCGGCACCAGCCCGAGCTGGCGCTTAGCGTTAACCACGTCCTTTTGCAGGTCGTAGCCAAATACGCTCACCCGCCCGGAGGTTTTATTCACCAACGAGCTGATGATGCCGATGGTGGTGGATTTACCCGCGCCGTTCGGCCCCAGAAGCGCGTAAAAATCGCCGGCCTCAACTTTCAGATCGATCCCACGCAGCGCCTGAACGCCGCCCGGATAGGTCTTTGTCAGTTGCTCTAATTCCAGTGCAATGGTCATAGATTGTCGCTTACCTTACATTCTGATACTTGATATTTACTCTAAGTCATTCGAGTTACAGCAAGGCGGCGACGCAGCGAATCCTCAGGAACGTACACCAGTACGTGACTGGGGTGAGCGAGGAAAGCCAACGCCGCTGTAAATCGAAGTACGACGAGTATTTAGTTTTAATAAATCAGGAGTTGCCCTATATTAGCCCAACGCACTTCAATTGGTTACAAGCCTCCATGAAAGACATAGATACACTCATCAGCAACAACGCACTATGGTCAAAAATGCTGAGAGAAGAGGATCCCGGATTTTTTGCGACGCTATCGCAAGCGCAAAAACCCCGCTTTTTATGGATAGGGTGTTCCGACAGCCGCGTCCCTGCTGAACGTTTAACCGGGCTTGAGCCTGGCGAATTGTTTGTTCACCGTAACGTAGCCAACCTTGTTATTCACACCGACCTTAACTGCCTTTCCGTGGTGCAGTATGCCGTTGATGTGCTGGAAGTTGAACACATTATTATCTGCGGCCACTATGGCTGCGGCGGCGTACAGGCGGCGGTTGAAAACCCGGAGCTGGGCTTAATCGATAACTGGCTGCTGCACATTCGCGATATCTGGTTCAAACATAGCTCATTGCTTGGCGAGATGCCGCCGGAGCGTCGCATGGACACATTATGTGAGCTAAATGTGATGGAGCAGGTGTACAACCTGGGCCATTCGACAATTATGCAATCGGCGTGGAAACGCGGCCAGAAGGTGATGATTCACGGCTGGGCCTATGGCATTCATGACGGCCTGCTGCGCGATCTCGACGTTACGGCAGTCAGCCGTGAAACCCTGGAGCAGCGTTACCGCCACGGGATTTCCAACCTCAAGTTAAAGCACATCAATCATAAGTAGTGCAGGGATGGGCGGGTGACGGCAGTGCCTTACCCGGCCTACCGACCTGCGCCGTTGGTATTGCCGGGTGGCGGCTGCGCCTTACCCGGCCTACGTCGCAGGTTGTAGGCCTGATAAGCGAAGCGCCATCAGGCGCTCCCGCAGATTACTCGTCTAACATCACCACTTTGCCAACATACGGCAGATGACGATAGCGCTGGGCGTAGTCGATACCGTAGCCCACCACGAATTCGTCAGGAATGGCGAAGCCCACAAACTCAACCGGCACGTCCACTTCACGGCGGGACGGTTTGTCCAGCAGCGTGCAGATAGCCAGCGACTTCGGCTCACGCAGGCTCAGAATCTCGCGCACTTTCGACAGCGTATTGCCTGAATCGATAATGTCTTCGACGATCAGCACGTCTTTCCCACGGATGTCTTCATCCAGGTCTTTGAGGATCTTCACGTCGCGGGTGGTAGACATACCGCTGCCATAGCTGGATGCCGTCATGAAATCGACTTCGTGCGGTACCTGCACTTCACGGCAGAGATCGGCCATGAACATGAATGAACCGCGCAGCAAACCCACCAGTACCATTTCGCTGCCGCTATCTTTATAGCGTTCGTTAATCTGACGACCCAGTTCGGCGATACGCGCTTTGATCTCCGCTTCCGGGATCATCACTTCAACAGTATGTTTCATTTAACTAACCACATGATTTTAAATGTAAATCACTCAACCTGTTAACCAGAGCCGCGAGGTTGATCAGCAAGCGGGAAAGTATACCAGCAAAACGATTCAGGCGGTTAATTGGATAATAAAGCTCATTTTGTGATTTCGATCACACTTGTTAAATCCTATAATCAAATGAAAGCAATAATTAACAAACAAACGGACACCTTTCTATGGCTGAAACAAACTATCAACAACCCCGGCTGCTCGCGAGGCTCACCGCCCTCTTCGCGGCATTTTGTAGCCTGTATCTTCTGATAGGCGGCGTCTGGCTGGTCGCGATTGGCGGCTCCTGGTACTACCCCATCGCTGGGCTGGTCATGCTGGCCGTCACCGTATTGCTGTGGCGCGGCAAACGCTCAGCGCTATGGCTGTACGCCGCGCTGCTGCTGGCAACGCTGATCTGGGGCGTATGGGAAGTCGGCTTCGACTTCTGGGCGCTCACGCCGCGCAGCGACGTGCTGGTGATCTTCGGCGTATGGCTGATTCTGCCATTCGTCTGGCGTCGCCTGCCCGTGCCGTCCAGCGGCGCGGTGGGCGCGCTGGTGGTGGCGCTGCTGATCAGCGCCGGTATTCTGACCTGGGCCGGGTTTAACGATCCGCAGGAAGTGAACGGCACCCTGAACGCCGACGCCACGCCTGCTGAACCTATCTCTCAGGTCGCCGACCAGGACTGGCCAGCCTATGGCCGTAATCAGGAAGGCCAGCGCTTCTCGCCGCTCAAGCAGATTAACGCCGACAACGTGCATAATCTGAAGGAAGCCTGGGTGTTCCGCACCGGCGATCTGAAGCAGCCGAACGATCCGGGTGAAATTACTAACGAGGTGACGCCGATCAAAATCGGCAACATGCTGTACCTGTGTACTGCCCACCAGCGCCTGTTCGCACTGGATGCGGCCACCGGTAAAGAGAAGTGGCACTTCGACCCGCAGCTGGGCACCGACCCAAGCTTCCAGCACGTGACCTGCCGCGGCGTGTCTTATCACGAAGCGACGGCGGCGAACGCCTCGCCTGACGTGGTATCCGACTGCCCGCGTCGTATCATTCTTCCGGTTAACGACGGGCGTATTTTTGCCCTCAACGCCGACACCGGTAAGCTGTGCGAATCCTTTGCCAACAAAGGCATTCTGAACCTGCAAACAGACATGCCGGTCACTACGCCGGGGATGTACGAACCGACTTCACCGCCGATTATCACCGATAAAGTGATTGTGATTGCCGGTGCGGTAACCGATAACTTCTCTACCCGTGAGCCGTCTGGCGTCATTCGTGGTTTTGACGTCAACAGCGGCGAGCTGCTGTGGGCCTTTGACCCGGGTGCGAAAGATCCGAACGCGCTGCCGCAGCCAGGACAGCACTACACCTTTAACTCGCCGAACTCCTGGGCCCCGGCGGCCTACGACGCGAAGCTGGATCTGGTGTATCTGCCGATGGGCGTGACCACGCCTGACATCTGGGGCGGCAACCGTACGCCAGAGCAGGAACGCTACGCGAGCTCGATTGTGGCGCTCAATGCCACCACCGGTAAGCTTGCCTGGAGCTACCAGACCGTTCACCACGATCTGTGGGATATGGATATGCCGTCCCAGCCGACGCTGGCGGATATTACCGTAGACGGTAAAACGGTGCCGGTTATCTATGCGCCGGCGAAAACCGGTAACATCTTCGTACTGGATCGCCGTAACGGCGAGTTGGTTGTGCCAGCACCGGAAAAACCGGTTCCTCAGGGCGCAGCCAAAGGCGACTACGTCAGCAAAACCCAACCGTTCTCCGATCTGAGCTTCCGTCCGAAGAAAGATCTGACCGGCGCGGACATGTGGGGCGCCACCATGTTCGACCAGCTGGTGTGCCGCGTGATGTTCCATCAGCTGCGCTATGAAGGCATCTTCACCCCGCCGTCTGAGCAGGGTACGCTGGTGTTCCCGGGTAACCTGGGGATGTTCGAATGGGGCGGTATCTCCGTCGACCCGAATCGCCAGGTGGCCATCGCCAACCCAATGGCGCTGCCGTTTGTCTCGAAGCTGATTCCACGCGGCCCGGGTAACCCGATGGAACCGCCGAAAGATGCGAAATCCAGCGGTACTGAATCCGGTATTCAGCCGCAGTACGGCGTGCCGTTTGGCGTGACCCTGAACGCGTTCCTGTCGCCGTTTGGCCTGCCGTGTAAACAACCTGCCTGGGGTTATATCTCAGCGCTGGATCTGAAAACCAACGAAGTGGTGTGGAAAAAACGTTTAGGTACGCCGCAGGATAGCCTGCCGTTCCCGCTGCCGGTTCCGCTGCCGTTCAATATGGGTATGCCGATGCTGGGCGGCCCGATCTCCACCGCGGGTAACGTGCTGTTTATCGCAGCGACCGCCGATAACTATCTGCGCGCTTATAACATGAGCAACGGTGAAAAACTGTGGCAGGGACGTCTGCCAGCAGGCGGCCAGGCAACGCCAATGACCTATGAAGTGGATGGCAAACAGTACGTGGTGATCTCCGCAGGCGGTCACGGTTCGTTTGGTACGAAAATGGGCGACTATATCGTGGCCTATGCGCTGCCGGATGACGTGAAGTAACGCGAAGTGAGTCGATGTGCCGGATGGTGGTTTCCGCCTCATCCGGCTTACAACGTGGCGACGTGATAAATTGCATGTCATCGCTTTGTAGGCCGGATAAGCGCTAGCGCCATCCGGCATTTTTTACACCGTAAACCCGAGCATCATCCCCGTGTCTTCATGCTCCAGCAGATGGCAGTGCGCCATATAGGCATGCTCTTTCGGCGCTTCGTGATTAAACTTCACCAGCACTTCGCTGACGCCGCCTTCTACTCGTACCGTATCTTTCCAGCCCGTTCGGTGCGCGGCCGGTGGCTGGCCGTTTTCGCGCAGAATACGGAACTGGGTGCCATGAATATGGAACGGGTGCAGCATCATATCGCCCTCGCCGGAAATCACCCAGCGCTCGTATTTTCCCTGCTCCGCCGCGAACATCGGCTGATTCATATCGAAAGCTTTGCCATTAATCTTGTTCGCATTATGGAAGTCAAATCCACCGCCGCCGTGATCCATCTTCATACCGTTCATCGCGCCGTGGTCCATCTTCATGCCGCCATGGCCCATCATGCCGCCGTGATCCATGCCGCCCATCGCCTGATTGCCGTACTTCTGCATCAGCGCCTGCATCCCCATCATATCGAGCATCGGGTCCATGGAGAGCTGAAGCTTACGCTCGGTGAGACCCTCCAGCGACGGCAGCGCTGGCATCGTAGCCAGCATATCCGGCAGCGTACCGGAGCCGGGAATACCAATGGGCTGAATATGCAGCACCGGCATTGCCTTATCGAACGGCGCAACCGCCATGCCCATCTGGGTCACCGGTAACGTCAGCAGGTCGAACGGTTTACCGTCGCGCACGTCGACCAGCACCTCAAAGCGCTCACCCATCAACAGCGGCAGTTCGCTGACCTTAACCGGCTCGGCCAGCAGGCCGCCGTCGCTGGCCACCACGTATAGCGGGCGTTTATCGCTGGCGGCCAGCGTCAACGAGCGGGCGTTACAACCGTTCAGCAAACGCAAACGCAGCCAGCCGCGCGGCGGCGCATGCTGTGGGAAAGGCGCGCCGTTGGTCAGCAGCGTATCGCCAAACCAGCCAACCGCAGCGCTCATCACGTCGAGCTGATAGTCTATCTCACCGGCCGCAGTAAATTTTTTGTCCTGCATAATCACCGGCACATCATCAATGCCCCACTGCTTTGGCAGCATCAGCTTCTGGCTATCTTCATCGTCAATCAGCACCAGCCCGGCCAGCCCCATCGCCACCTGATGCCCGGTTTTTCCATGCTGGTGCGGGTGGAACCAGCAGGTCGCCGCGCGCTGGGTGGGCGTAAAGCTCACCGTGCGGCTACCGCCGGGTGGAATAATCCCCTGAGGACCGCCGTCGACGTCGCCCGGCACCTCCAGCCCATGCCAGTGCACGGTGGTCTCCTCGGGCAAGTTGTTCTGCACGTTTACCGTCACCGGTTTCCACTGTTGCAGGCGAAGGGCCGGCCCTAGCAGGTTGCCGTTATAGCCCCAGGTGGTCGCCGCTTTTCCGGCAAACTGCGTCTTCCCCGCCTGCACGGTCAGCAGGATCTGGTTATTGGCGTCGGCGGTTAACAGCGGAGGGATCGCAAGCGTTGGGCGTTCGGCGGCAAACACCGCTCGGCTCCACAGCGGCAGGGCGCTGACAACGCCGACGGCGGCGCTGAATTTGAGAAAATCACGACGATGCATCGGTACATCCTTTTCGACTTTTGCTGATTATTTGAGCTTAAGCCTTCCCCCTACGGGAAGGTCAAGCGGAAAGCTATCAATAATGCTCCCCGTCGCATGGATAAGTATGTTAACGTTGAATATCGACGATGTAAGGTAGAAGAAATGAAGACGTTTTTCCGAACGGTGCTGCTTGGATCGCTGCTGGCGATGTCCAGCTCGAGTTATGCTTTAAGCGAGTCTGAAGCGGAAGATATGGCCGATTTAACGGCGGTATTTGTGTTCCTGAAAAATGACTGTGGCTACCAAAACCTGCCTAACACGCAAATTCGTCGCGCGCTGGTGTTCTTTGCCCAGCAGAACCAGTGGGATCTCAGCAATTATGACACCTTCAATATGAAGGCGCTGGGCGAAGACAGCTACCGCGATCTCAGCGGTATCGGCATCCCAACGGCCAAAAAATGCAAAGCGCTGGCGCGTGATTCGCTGAGCCTGCTGGCCTACGTGAAGTAAGGCTCAGAGCCCGATGGCGCTACGCTTATCGGGCCTATGTTTGGCAGTGTGCCGGGTAAGCGCAGCGCCACCCGGCACGCCGTAAACGCGAATTAACGCTGTTGTACAAACTCGCGGTACGCCGCAACAACCTGCAGGAAATCTTCTACGCCGCAAAGCGAGAGGCTCTCTTCGTCGTAGTAGCTCATCCCCTCTTCCATTTCGTCGCCGGAAAACTCCAGCTGGTTCGCGCGAACCATCACTTCTTCGCCGTCCATCCATAACGTATATTCATGCCCGGCGCGCTGCCAGGAACGTTCACCGCCTTTTACGGTGCGTGCAGCCTGTTCGACTTCATCCAGTAGCGAGAGGTTATCTTTCACCTCTTCATTGAACCAGTGACCGACCACCTCGTGGCCCATCGACATACGTACTTTTACCCCTCCGGTAACGTCGCGCAGAAATTCGTAATCCATGATCTGTTCCTCTACAAAGGCAATGCGTCACCGCTGCATTGTACCTATCTGTAATTATCGCAGCAGCGGGCCAGAAAAAAAGCGCGCGGGGTAGAGGTGATGCAAATAAAAATGCGCTCACCGTCTGCTTGAGCGCATTATCATCAGCGTTCGGACATTATTTCACCGCCGTTGCGCGCTTCAGGAAAAGAGCATCGCCGCCGAGGTAGCCAGCTCGGTATCGCCATCGCGGGCGCCGCTGACGCCAACCGCCCCCACGCTCTGCCCGTCAATCACCACCGCGACGCCGCCCTGAAGCGACGAGACGTCCGGCGTCGGCGGGAAATGAGGCCGATCGCGATGGCAGCCTGATGCCAACACGCGGGAAGGCGAGCCGAGCTGTACCGCCGCGCGGGCTTGTTCGATAGCGGCATTAATGGTCACGCCCGATGCGTTATCATCGCGCGCGAAGGCGATCAGCCCGCCGTGAATATCCACCACCGCCACGCTGACCGACTGCTGCTGCTTTACAGCCGTGACGAGAGCGTGTTTAACCATCTGACGCGCGGCAAATAGCGTCAGCTGCGGGCGCGGCCTGACCAGTTGAGAAAGGGTAATATCGGACATGGCAAACTCTCCTTCGGACAAGAAGCGAATTGAAATTATGAAGGAAATTGGCCTGCCGCACGGTCAAGAAATGTTGAGGGGAGCGTAAAAAGCAGTCAGCGATATTCAGGGCGGTATGGCGATACACGCGCGGATAAAAAAAGGCGAGTGCCGAAGCCCTCGCCTTAATATTACGCTAGCGCGGTTATACCGCGGTCTGGAAAATCACGCCATCGGCTTTCTCGGTGTACTGAGACAGCTGGTCGAAGTTCAGATAACGGTAGGTATCCACCGCCGTCTTATCTACCTGCGCGACATAGGTCTGGTACTCTTCCGGCGTCGGCAGTTTGCCGATCAGCGCCGCGACCGCCGCCAGCTCCGCAGAAGCCAGGTAGACGTTCGCCCCGGTCCCTAAACGGTTCGGGAAGTTACGGGTAGAGGTCGACACCACGGTTGAGTTGTCCGCCACGCGCGCCTGGTTACCCATGCACAGGGAGCAGCCAGGGATCTCGATACGCGCACCGCTCTTACCAAACACGCTGTAGTAACCTTCTTCGGTCAGCTGAGCTGCGTCCATACGGGTTGGCGGAGCCACCCACAGGCGGGTCGGCAGCTGACCTTTGTGGTTATCCAGCAGCTTACCGGCAGCACGGAAGTGGCCGATGTTGGTCATGCAGGAGCCGATGAACACTTCGTCAATCTTCTCGCCCTGTACGTCAGACAGCAGACGCGCGTCGTCCGGATCGTTTGGCGCGCACAGGATCGGCTCTTTAATGTCAGCCAGATCGATGTCGATCACCGCTGCGTATTCTGCATCCGCGTCAGCTTCCAGCAGTTCAGGGTTCGCCAGCCATTTTTCCATGCCCTGTACACGACGTTCCAGCGTACGACGGTCGCCGTAGCCTTCCGCGATCATCCACTTCAGCAGCACGATGTTGGAGGTCAGGTACTCAACGATTGGCTCTTTGTTCAGCTTGATGGTGCAGCCCGCAGCAGAACGTTCTGCGGAAGCATCGGTCAGCTCAAACGCCTGCTCCACTTTCAGATCCGGCAGACCTTCGATTTCCAGGATGCGGCCAGAGAAGATGTTTTTCTTACCTTTCTTCTCAACGGTCAGCAGGCCCTGGCGAATCGCATACAGCGGGATCGCATGAACCAGGTCACGCAGAGTGATACCCGGCTGCATTTTGCCTTTGAAGCGTACCAGCACGGATTCCGGCATATCCAGCGGCATGACGCCGGTGGCCGCAGCAAACGCGACCAGGCCAGAGCCCGCCGGGAAGGAGATACCGATTGGGAAACGGGTATGGGAGTCACCGCCGGTACCCACGGTATCTGGCAGCAGCATACGGTTCAGCCAGGAGTGGATAACGCCGTCACCCGGACGCAGCGAGACACCGCCACGGTTCATGATGAAGTCTGGCAGCGTGTGGTGCGTGGTCACGTCAACCGGCTTAGGATAGGCGGCAGTGTGACAGAAGGACTGCATCACCAGGTCAGAAGAGAAGCCCAGGCACGCCAGGTCTTTCAGTTCGTCGCGAGTCATTGGGCCGGTGGTATCCTGAGAACCTACGGAGGTCATCTTCGGTTCGCAGTACGCGCCCGGACGAATACCTTTCACGCCACAGGCGCGACCAACCATTTTCTGTGCCAGAGAGAAACCACGGCTGCTTTCTGCCACGTCTTTCGCCTGACGGAAGACATCGCTGTGCGGCAGACCCAGCGCTTCGCGCGCTTTGGTGGTCAGGCCACGGCCGATGATCAGCGGGATACGGCCACCGGCACGTACTTCATCGATCAGCACGTCAGTTTTCAGCTCAAAGCTTGCCAGCAGTTCGCCGGTTTCGTGGTTACGCACTTCGCCTTTAAACGGGTAAACGTCAATGACGTCGCCCATGTTCAGGTTGGAAACATCGACTTCAATTGGCAGCGCGCCCGCATCTTCCATGGTGTTGAAGAAGATAGGTGCAATTTTGCCACCGAGGCACAGGCCGCCGCCGCGCTTGTTCGGCACGTGCGGAATGTCGTCGCCCATGAACCACAGCACGGAGTTGGTGGCGGATTTACGTGAAGAACCGGTACCGACAACGTCACCCACATACGCCAGCGGGAAACCTTTCTTCTGCAATTCTTCGATCTGTTTGATCGGCCCCACTGCGCCCGGCTGATCCGGGTTAATGCCTTCGCGGGCGTTTTTCAGCATCGCCAGCGCGTGCAGCGGGATATCCGGACGAGACCATGCGTCAGGTGCCGGAGACAAATCATCGGTGTTGGTTTCACCCGTCACTTTAAAGACGGTCACGGTGATTTTTTCAGCCAACGCTGGGCGGTTCAGGAACCACTCGGCATCGGCCCAGGACTGAATAACCTGTTTAGCATAGACGTTGCCCGCTTTGGCTTTTTCTTCAACGTCATAGAAGTTGTCGAACATCAGCAGCGTGTGCGACAGCGCTTTAGCGGCAATCGGGGCCAGCTTAGCATCGTCAAGCGCATCAATCAGCGGGTGAATGTTGTAGCCGCCCTGCATGGTGCCGAGCAGTTCGATGGCTTTTTCTGGGGTAACCAGCGGGGAAGTGGCTTCGCCTTTCGCAACGGCGGCGAGGAAACCCGCTTTTACGTAGGCGGCTTCGTCAACGCCCGGCGGCACGCGATTGATTAACAGGTCTAACAGGAATTCTTCTTCGCCAGCAGGCGGGTTCTTCAGCAGCTCAACCAGCCCGGCCATTTGGGTTGCATCTAAGGGTTTGGCAACAATCCCAATGGCTGCACGCTCAGCTACGTGCTCACGGTATTCTTTTAGCACGACGGTATCTCCTCGCTCTCATTGTCATATGCGGTCGGCGATCTCTTCACGCTCCTGTGAGACAGCAGTTTGTAGGGTAAAAGCCCGGTACCGCGAGGGCCAGCATAGCAGGATTTCCGGGGACTGTTAATCCGTTTACAAAAAAGCAACATTAAATATTTGCTGAATCGTTAATGTTGATATAAGAGAGCAGAAAATCACGCATTTGAATGGGAAAAAACCATCTGTTAGCAGCCGTGTTAGATATTTTGTTATTAAAATATTACTTATACGTGACAACCACTTCAGGCCATAAATGTGCACAGGTGTAAGCTCCTGTCACAATTTCCCCGCATTGGCAGAAATCCCTACTTTAATCAAAAAACAAACAGCAGTCTCATTATACTCGCGGCATATTCGCTCCCTCACCCGGACTGCGTCGTTCCCTGGAGACTCACCATGAACTTGCCTTTTAAGCCCCACTATATTGCGCTGGTGTGCAGCGCCGGGCTGCTGGCGGCCGCCGGTACGCTGTATGTCAAAAGCCGCGAGCCCGCCGCGCCGGAAGCCACACCTGCACCGGTCGTTGCTACGGCATCGCCGGCCACTGCGGCACCCACCTACACCGCCGCGCAAATCACCCAGTGGGTAGCGCCCATCGCGCTCTACCCTGACCCGCTGCTCTCACAGGTGCTGATGGCCGCCACCTACCCTGACAGCGTGTCCCAGGCGGTACAATGGTCAAAAGATCATCCCGGCCAGCAGGGCGATGCTGCGGTAAAAGCCGTTTCCGGGCAACCCTGGGACGTGAGCGTCAAGTCGCTGGTCGCCTTCCCGCAGCTGACGGGCATGATGGGTGAAGATCCCCAGTGGGTCACCAACCTCGGTAACGCTTTCCTGGCGCAACCGCAGGATGTGATGGATGCGGTGCAACAGCTCCGCCAGCTGGCACAGCAAACCGGTTCGCTGAAGTCGACGCCGCAGCAAACGGTGACCGCCAGTAAACGTCCAACCCCTTCAGCCTCGGGAACGACGCACGCCGCCAGCAGCGCGCCAACGGTGATTAAGATTGAGCCAGCCAATCCGCAGGTCGTGTACGTGCCAAACTATAACCCGACGGTGGTTTACGGCAGCAGTTGGCCTTATACCGCCGCCCCACCGGTGTATCTGCCACCGCCCCCGGGGGAGCAGTTTGCCGACAGCTTTGTGCGCGGTTTTGGTTACAGCCTTGGCGTGGCAACCACCTACGCGATTTTCAGCAATATTGACTGGGATGATGACGATCGCCACCACGATGACGATCATTACGATCACGGCGGCTACCAACATAATGGCGATAACATTAATATTAATGTAAATAATTTCAATAAAATAACGGGAAACAACCTGAGCGGTGAAACCCGCAACTGGCAGCATAATCCGGCCTACCGCGGTAATACACCTTATCCGAATAATACGGTAGCCAATCAGTTCCATCAGACCAACGTTGCCGGCGGCCTCAGCGCCACCCAGCACGCGGCACCCGATCGCGATACGCAGCGTCAGGCGGCGATACAGCAGCTCAATCAGCGTACTCATAGCAGCAGCAACGTACCGGACGCCACCGGCGCTCGAGATGCCCAACGTCGCGCCGCATCGCAGCAGCTTAACCATACCGTACAGCGCAGTAATTTCCGTGGCTATGACACCCCGGCCAGCCACACTGCAACGCGGAATTCGCCACCGCGCGGGAACGCGCAGCGCATCCCGTCATCGCATCCGCAACTGAGCGATACGCAGCGGCAAACGCTGCAAGCGCGTCGTGATGCCACGCACAGCAACGCATTCAGCGGCAATGAGAGTCGGGCCCCTTCCTGGCAATCGCAGCAGTTACGCGGGCTGGAGAGCCGTCGCGCTTCCGGCCTCGGCGGCGAGCAGCATAGCAGTGGCCTTGCTGAGCACCATGAGTTCCGTCGACGCTAAAGGATAACAAGATGAAAAAGCAGATACAGATAGCGCTGCTGGCGCTGGCGATGTCGCCGCTGATGGCATGGGCACAGCAGACGTTTTCCAACCCGGATCAAGCCGCCAGCGCGCTGGTTGAAGCGGTCTCCAGCAAAGACGACAGCGCCCTGAATCGCCTTTTTGGCGATAACTGGCAGCAGTTTTTACCGCCCGACGGCATAGACCAGGACGCCGTCGCCCGCTTTCTGCGCGACTGGCAGCTCGGCCACCGGATTGTCATGCAAAACAGCACCGCCTGGCTGGACGTCGGCAACGACGGCTGGCGGCTGCCCATCCCCATGGAAAAAGGCGACACCGGCTGGGCGTTTAACATCGCCGCCGGTGAGGATGAGATCCTGACCCGCGCCATTGGCCGCAACGAGCTTTCGGCCATTGCAGCGATGCACGCCTATGTCGATGCCCAGGAAGATTACTATCAGCTGAACCACGCCTGGGCGCAGAAAATTATCAGCAGCGATGGGAAAAAAGATGGCCTCTACTGGCCCATCAAGCCGGGAGAGAACCCGAGTCCGCTGGGGCCAAACTTCAGCCCCGCGATGCCGGGTGAAGGCTATCACGGCTACCATTACCGCATTATCGCCGACGGTGATAAGGGCGAAGTCGCCCTGCTGGCCTGGCCGGTTGAGTGGGGACAAACGGGCGTCATGAGCTTTATGGTCGATAAGACCGACCGAGTTTATGAAGCCAACTTAGGCGCGGAGACAGCGCAAAAAGCGCAGGCCATTACCCAGTTCTCGCCGGACTCCAGCGTCGGCTGGCAGGCGGTAGCAGAATAAAAAAAGCGGCCCTTGGGCCGCTTGTCTCATTCCGGTCACCCGGAGAAAATTACTTCTTCTTCGCTTTCGGGTTTGGCAGGTCGGTAATGCTACCTTCAAAGATTTCTGCTGCCAGGCCAACAGACTCGTGCAGAGTCGGGTGAGCGTGGATGGTCAGCGCGATATCTTCAGCGTCACAACCCATTTCGATCGCCAGACCGATTTCGCCCAGCAGCTCGCCGCCGTTGGTACCGACAATCGCACCACCGATAACACGGTGAGATTCTTTGTCGAAAATCAGTTTGGTCATACCGTCTGCGCAGTCGGAAGCGATAGCACGGCCAGAAGCAGCCCACGGGAAGGTGGCGGTTTCATAGCTGATGCCTTTCTCTTTCGCTTCTTTCTCCGTCAGACCTACCCAAGCAACTTCTGGATCGGTATACGCAATGGATGGAATCACTTTCGGATCGAAGTAGTGTTTCTGGCCGGCGATAACTTCAGCAGCAACGTGACCTTCATGAACACCTTTGTGCGCCAGCATCGGCTGACCGACGATATCGCCGATAGCAAAGATGTGCGGTACGTTGGTACGCAGCTGTTTGTCGACGTGGATGAAGCCACGCTCGTCAACTTCTACGCCAGCTTTGCCCGCGTCGAGGTTTTTACCGTTTGGTACGCGACCGATAGCCACCAGCACGGCGTCATAACGCTGTGCTTCTGAAGGTGCTTTTTTGCCTTCCATGGAAACGTAGATACCGTCTTCTTTTGCTTCAACGGCGGTCACTTTGGTTTCCAGCATCAGGTTGAATTTCTTGCTGATACGTTTGGTGAAGACTTTAACGATGTCTTTGTCGGCAGCCGGGATAACCTGGTCGAACATTTCAACCACGTCAATCTCTGAACCCAGCGCATGGTACACGGTACCCATTTCCAGACCGATGATGCCACCGCCCATAACCAGCAGGCGTTTTGGCACTTCTTTCAGTTCCAGTGCGTCTGTGGAGTCCCAAACGCGTGGGTCTTCATGTGGAATGAATGGCAGTTCAATCGGACGGGAACCCGCCGCGATGATAGCGTTGTCGAAGTTGATGACGGTTTTACCGTTCTCGCCTTCCACTTCCAGGGTGTTTGCCCCGATGAATTTACCCAGACCGTTTACCACTTTCACTTTACGGCCTTTGGCCATACCCGCCAGACCACCGGTCAGCTGAGTGATAACTTTCTCTTTCCAGGTACGAATTTTGTCGATATCGGTTTTCGGCTCGCCGAAGACGATACCGTGTTCAGCCAGCGATTTGGCTTCTTCGATAACTTTTGCAACGTGCAGCAGTGCTTTAGAAGGGATACAGCCAACGTTCAGACAAACACCACCGAGGGTGCTGTAACGTTCTACAATTACGGTTTCCAGACCTAAATCAGCGCAACGGAATGCAGCAGAGTAGCCCGCAGGACCTGCCCCAAGTACCACGACCTGAGTTTTAATTTCAGTACTCATCATGACCTCTATCATTTGTATCCGGCGGTCTGACGTTATAGTTATTACGCCCATCATCCACCGGGACGTTCTATCCGCGTGTATTTTACAAAATTGTTAACAATTTTTAAACAACAAACGGCAAACGATTTTGTCCTTTGTTGCTGATAACCCCTAACCACTCCGAGGTTACCAGAAAAAAGCCGGCCGTCAGGCCGGCTTTTTTATTACATCACCAGACGGCGAATGTCAGACAGCATGTTGTTGATGATGGTGATAAAGCGCGCACCATCCGCACCGTCGATTACGCGGTGGTCGAAGGAAAGAGAAATTGGCATCATCAGACGCGGCATAAACTCTTTACCGTTCCACACTGGCTCCATAGAGGACTTGGAGACACCGAGGATCGCCACTTCCGGCGCGTTAACAATCGGCGCGAAGTGGGTCGTACCCAGGCCACCGATGCTGGAGATGGTGAAGCAACCGCCCTGCATTTCGCCAGCGGTAAGCTTGCCATCACGCGCTTTCTTGGAGATCACGGTCAGTTCACGAGACAGCTCGGTAATGCTCTTCTTGTTCACGTCTTTGAAGACTGGAACAACCAGACCATTTGGCGTATCAACCGCCACACCGATGTTGATGTATTTCTTCAGGGTCAGGCGCTGACCATCTTCAGACAGAGAGCTGTTGAAGCGCGGCATCTGTTCCAGAGCGGCGGCAACGGCTTTCATGATGAAGACCACTGGGGTGAATTTCACGTCCAGTTTACGTTTTTCAGCTTCGGCGTTCTGCTGTTTACGGAACGCTTCCAGATCGGTGATATCGGTCTTATCGAAGTGAGTAACGTGCGGGATCATCACCCAGTTACGGCTCAGGTTAGCACCCGAGATTTTCTGGATACGGCCCAGTTCCACTTCTTCGATTTCACCAAACTTGCTGAAGTCCACTTTCGGCCAAGGCAGCATGCCCGGGATACCGCCGCCAGCGGCTGCAGCCGGAGCCGCTTCAGCACGCTTGATAGCGTCTTTCACGTAAGCCTGAACGTCTTCACGCAGGATACGACCTTTACGGCCAGAACCTTTCACTTTCGCCAGGTTCACACCGAATTCGCGCGCCAGGCGACGAATCAGCGGAGTGGCGTGAACGTAAGCGTCGTTCTCAGCGAACTCGGTTTTACCTTCAGCCTTCGCAGCCGGTGCGGCAGCAGGTTTAGCAGCCTGAGCCGGTGCAGCAGCAGGAGCTGGAGCCGCCGCGGCAGCTGGAGCAGCAGGTGCTGCGCCTTCCACTTCGAAGACCATAATCAGAGAACCGGTTTTGACTTTGTCGCCGGTGCTGATTTTGATTTCTTTTACGGTACCTGCGAACGGTGCCGGAACTTCCATAGAGGCTTTGTCGCCTTCTACGGTGATCAGTGACTGCTCAGCGGCAATTTTATCGCCCACTTTCACCATCACTTCGGTCACTTCAACTTCGTCACCGCCGATGTCCGGTACGTTAACGTCTTTCGAGCCAGAAGCCGCCGGAGCCGCTGCTGCTGCCGGAGCGGCAGCCTGAGCCGGTGCAGCAGCAGGCGCTGCGCCCGCCACTTCGAAGACCATAATCAGGGAGCCGGTGGACACTTTGTCGCCGGTGTTGATTTTGATCTCTTTCACCACGCCCGCGAACGGTGCCGGGACTTCCATGGACGCTTTGTCACCTTCAACGGTGATCAGAGACTGTTCAGCCGCTACGGTATCGCCGACTTTGACCATGATCTCGGTCACTTCAACTTCGTCGCCGCCGATATCAGGCACGTGAACGTCTTTTGCCGCTGCAGCAGCAGGTGCTGCTGCCGGAGCCGCTTCTTTCTTCTCTTCTGCCTTGGCAGGTGCAGCTGCTGCTGCACCGTCGGCGGAATCGAAAATCATGATCAGCTTGCCGGTCTCAGTTTTGTCGCCAACAGAGACTTTGATCTCTTTAACGATACCAGCCTGAGGAGACGGAACTTCCATAGAGGCTTTGTCGCCTTCTACGGTGATCAGCGACTGTTCAGCTTCAACTTTGTCGCCTACTTTGACCAGGATCTCGGTGATTTCAACTTCATCAGCCCCGATGTCCGGTACATTGATTTCGATAGCCATTGTTCTTTTACCTCTTACGCCAGACGCGGGTTAACTTTTTCTGCATCGATGTTGAATTTGGTGATTGCGTCAGCAACCACTTTCTTATCGATTTCGCCACGTTTAGCCAGTTCGCCCAGTGCCGCTACAACCACGTAGGAAGCATCAACTTCGAAGTGGTGACGCAGGTTTTCACGGCTGTCAGAGCGACCGAAGCCGTCGGTACCCAGTACGCGGTAATCGTCAGCCGGTACATAAGTACGAACCTGCTCAGCAAACAGTTTCATATAGTCGGTAGAAGCTACAGCCGGTGCGTCGTTCATCACCTGAGCGATGTACGGAACGCGCGGGGTTTCCAGCGGGTGCAGCATGTTCCAGCGTTCACAATCCTGGCCATCACGTGCCAGTTCAGTGAAGGAGGTCACGCTGTACACGTCGGAACCGACGCCATAGTCTTTCGCCAGGATCTGCGCTGCTTCACGTACGTGACGCAGGATAGAACCGGAGCCCAGCAGCTGAACTTTACCTTTGCTACCTTCGAGGGTTTCGAGTTTGTAGATACCTTTACGGATACCTTCCTCGGCACCTGCTGGCATTGCCGGCATGTGGTAGTTTTCGTTCAGCGTGGTGATGTAGTAGTAAACGTTCTCTTGTTTCTCACCGTACATGCGCTCCAGACCATCGTGCATGATGACCGCCACTTCGTACGCGTAAGATGGATCGTAAGAGATACAGTTCGGGATAGTCAGAGACTGAATATGGCTGTGACCATCTTCGTGCTGCAGACCTTCACCGTTCAGCGTCGTACGACCGGAAGTACCGCCTACCAGGAAGCCGCGAGCCTGCTGGTCGCCTGCCTGCCAGCACAGGTCACCGATACGCTGGAACCCGAACATGGAGTAGTAGATGTAGAACGGAATCATCGGCAGGTTGTTGGTGCTGTAAGAGGTCGCAGCCGCCAGCCAGGATGCGCCAGCACCCAGTTCGTTGATACCTTCCTGCAGAATCTGGCCTTTCTCGTCTTCTTTGTAGTAGGCAACCTGCTCACGGTCCTGCGGGGTGTACTGCTGGCCGTTCGGGCTGTAGATACCAATCTGACGGAACAGGCCTTCCATACCAAAGGTACGCGCTTCATCGGCGATGATCGGCACGAGGCGGTCTTTGATGGACTTGTTCTTCAGCATCACGTTCAGCGCACGGACGAACGCGATAGTGGTGGAGATCTCTTTGTTCTGCTCTTCCAGCAGCGGGCCGAAATCTTCCAGCGTCGGCAGCTCTAACTTCTCATCGAAGTTCGGCTGACGGCTCGGCAGGTAGCCGTGCAGTTTCTGACGCTGAGCGTGCAGATAGGTGTGTTCTTCAGAACCTTCCGGGAAGGTAATGTAAGACAGTTTTTCAACCTGCTCGTCGGTCACAGGAACGTTGAAACGGTCGCGGATGTAGCGCACGCCGTCCATGTTCATTTTCTTAACCTGGTGAGCGATGTTTTTACCTTCAGCGGTGTCACCCATGCCGTAACCTTTGATGGTATGGGCGAGGATTACGGTTGCTTTGCCTTTGGTTTCCTGCGCTTTTTTCAGTGCAGCGAAGACTTTCTTCGGATCGTGACCACCGCGGTTCAGGGCCCAGATCTGCTCGTCAGTCCAGTCGGCAACCAGCGCTGCGGTTTCCGGATATTTACCGAAGAAGTGCTCACGTACGTAAGCGCCGTCTTTGGATTTGAAGGTCTGGTAGTCGCCGTCAACGGTTTCGTTCATCAGTTGGATCAGTTTACCGCTGGTATCTTTACGCAGCAGCTCATCCCAACGACCGCCCCAGATAACCTTGATAACGTTCCAGCCAGCGCCCGCGAAGATGCCTTCCAGTTCGTTAATGATCTTGCCATTACCGGTAACCGGGCCGTCAAGGCGCTGCAGGTTACAGTTGATAACGAAGACCAGGTTGTCCAGTTTTTCACGGGTGGCGATGGTGATCGCACCTTTGGATTCCGGCTCATCCATCTCGCCGTCGCCCAGGAAGGCATAAACGGTTTGTTTGGAAGTGTCTTTCAGGCCACGGTGTTCCAGATATTTCAGGAATTTCGCCTGGTAGATAGCACCGATAGGACCCAGACCCATAGAAACGGTCGGGAACTGCCAGAAGGTTGGCATCAGTTTCGGGTGCGGATAAGAAGACAGACCTTTACCGTGTACTTCCTGACGGAAGTTGTCCATCTGCTCTTCGGTCAGACGACCTTCCAGGAAAGCACGTGCGTAGACGCCCGGAGAGATGTGGCCCTGGAAGTACACCAGGTCGCCGCCATCCTGCTCGTTGCGCGCACGGAAGAAGTGGTTGAAGCAGACTTCGTAGAAGGTCGCAGAAGACTGGAAGGAAGCCATGTGGCCGCCCAGCTCGAGGTCTTTTTTAGACGCACGCAGCACGGTCATGATGGCGTTCCAACGGATAGCAGAACGAATACGACGTTCCAGCTCCAGATTGCCCGGGTATTCCGGTTCATCTTCAACGGCAATAGTGTTGACGTAACCGCTAGCTCCTGCACCCGCCGCAACCTGAACGCCGCCTTTGCGGGCTTCAGAGAGCAGTTGGTCGATCAGATACTGAGCGCGCTCAACACCTTCTTCACGGATGACCGATTCGATCGCCTGTAGCCAGTCGCGAGTTTCGATCGGATCCACGTCATTGTGTAAACGTTCTGACATGGGTTATTCCTTATCTATCTAGTACGTTGATTTGTCTGGAACCTGTCCCATTGCGCTTTCGTGGGAAAACGCAATAAGACAGGTTCTGCGTTTAGTTGCCGCGCGCTAAAGGCGCATTTCTACATTTTCTGGTCAAACGACTGCCAGAAAAAAGCTTATTCCTTTCGCTGCTGGAGGCGGCGTAACGAGCGCTCACGGCGGCTCTGTTCACGGCTGCGATCCAGCAAAATCTCTTCGATGAAGGCCAGGTGGCGGTGTGACGCTTCGCGCGCCTGTTCGGGCTCGCCGGCCATAATCGCTTCGAAAATGCCTGTACGATGATTGCTGACCAGCGGGAGCATCTCCCGGCGGGCGTACAGCAGTTCAAAGTTCTGGCGAACATTTTGCGCCAGCATCGGCTCCATACACCGTAGCAGGTGAAGCAGCACCACGTTGTGGGCAGCTTCGGTGACCGCAATTTGATACTGGACGACGGCGTCTGATTCAGCGTCAAGGTCGCCCGACTGCTGAGCCCGTTCAATGGCCTGATGCAGCTCGCGAATGCGTACGCGATCTTCATCAGTGCTGCGCAGTGCCGCGTAATAAGCCGCGATACCTTCCAGCGCGTGACGGGTCTCTAGCAGATCAAATTGGGATTCAGGGTGGTCGGACAGTAGCTCAACCAGCGGATCGCTGAAGCTCTGCCATAGGCTGCTCTGAACAAAAGTCCCGCCGCCCTGACGACGAAGCAGTAACCCTTTGGCTTCGAGGCGTTGAATCGCCTCACGCAGCGAAGGGCGGGAAACGTCGAACTGTTTTGCCAGCTCGCGTTCAGGTGGAAGTTTTTCGCCGGGGCGTAAGGTCCCCTCGAGGATCAAAAACTCCAACTGCTGCTCAATCACATCGGATAGTTTTGGTTGGCGGATTTTGCTGTAGGCCATTGTTCCCTGTCTCTGCCATTAGCCCGGAGTCAATTGGTCTTACCAATTTCAAGTTCGTAGCGCTAAAGTAACAAAGTATTCACCTTATGTCCATACAGGTTTTGATTGAAATCAGTAAACCCGGCACTTTTTAACAACATTACAGAAATGATGTTTCAGAAATGTAACTTTGCACAAAAAACAACTTTACCTATAAAGAAGTATAATTAACTAAAACCAAACAAAATTAAGCAAACTGAACCGTTTCAATTAATCAATTACTGAATTTAAATTCAATAAAATGAATATAAATTCAGTGATTGCGAATTTTTCATTTTTTTGCGCCTCGTGACTGCTGTTGTCTTTTTATCCAATTCGTCATCATCCCTTCACAAAGCAGGTGCATTCCGCCGCACTTACCACTATTCTGCTCATGACGAAAGAGTCTTACCTCTTTTTAAGAAAAGCATTTCGTAAATAAAACAATACAGAAAACGGAATTTCTTAAGTACATACGCACAACAGCGTCACAATAATAACCACACACGAGGTTTCACAATGGAAGGTCAACAGCAAGGCGCACAGCTTAAGCGCGGCCTTAAGAACCGCCATATACAGCTGATCGCTCTGGGCGGCGCTATCGGCACCGGCCTGTTTCTTGGCAGCGCCTCCGTTATTCAATCTGCCGGTCCCGGTATTATTCTCGGCTACGCTATCGCCGGTTTTATTGCCTTTATGATCATGCGCCAGCTTGGCGAAATGGTGGTGGAAGAGCCGGTAGCAGGCTCCTTCAGCCACTTTGCCTATAAGTACTGGGGCAACTTCGCCGGCTTCGCATCAGGCTGGAACTACTGGGTGCTGTACGTTCTGGTTGCCATGGCGGAACTGACCGCCGTCGGTAAATACATCCAGTTCTGGTGGCCAGAGATCCCAACCTGGGCATCGGCGGCCGTCTTCTTCATTGCTATCAACGCCATCAACCTGACCAACGTGAAAGTGTTCGGTGAGATGGAGTTCTGGTTTGCCATTATCAAAGTGGTGGCCGTTATCGCGATGATCCTGTTCGGCGCATGGCTGCTGTTCAGCGGCACCGCAGGCCCGCAGGCGACCGTTCGCAACCTGTGGGAACAGGGCGGCTTCCTGCCGCACGGCTGGATGGGGCTGGTGATGATGATGGCGATCATCATGTTCTCCTTCGGTGGCCTTGAGCTGGTGGGTATCACCGCAGCAGAAGCGGATAACCCGGAACAGAGCATCCCGAAAGCCACCAATCAGGTTATCTACCGTATTCTGATTTTCTATGTGGGCTCGCTGGCGGTACTGCTCTCGCTGATGCCGTGGACCCGCGTCACCGCAGATGTCAGCCCGTTCGTGCTTATCTTCCATGAGCTGGGTGACTCGCTGGTGGCAAATGCCCTGAACATCGTGGTGCTGACCGCTGCACTCTCCGTGTACAACAGCTGCGTATACTGCAACAGCCGTATGCTTTTCGGCCTGGCGCAGCAGGGTAACGCCCCGAAAGCGCTGCTGAGCGTGGATAAACGCGGCGTACCGGTGAACACCATTCTGGTTTCCGCCGTCGTCACCGCGCTGTGCGTGCTGATCAACTACCTGGCCCCAGAGTCCGCATTCGGACTGCTGATGGCGCTGGTGGTCTCGGCGCTGGTGATCAACTGGGCGATGATTAGCCTGGCACACATGAAGTTCCGCAAGGCAAAACAGCAACAGGGCGTGACCACGCGCTTCCCGGCGCTGTTCTACCCGCTGGGCAACTGGATCTGCCTGGTCTTCATGGCCGCAGTGCTGGTGATTATGGTGATGACCCCGGGTATGGCCATTTCCGTGTGGCTGATTCCGGTATGGATTCTGATCCTCGGCATTGGCTACCTGTTTAAGCAGAAAGGCGCCAAAACCATTAAAGCGCTGTAATACTCCCCGCCCCCTCACCTCCTGAGGGGGCGTTTACCTCTATGTTACCTGCCTCACAGTTTCCTTTTCGCAGCAATTTTATCCATATGATTAACGTTATCCTGCTACGCATTTCGCCGTTTAGCTGCCAATAATCTCCTCCATATTATTCGGGAGAGGTCTGGCGATGAACTCAAGTAAACTGTCAGTGAAAGAGAAGATTGGCTATGGCATGGGCGATGCAGGATGCAACATCATCTTCGGCGCTATCATGCTGTTCGTTAACTATTTTTATACCGATATTTTCGGCCTTGCGCCGGCGTTGGTTGGCGTACTGCTGCTCTCTGTTCGCGTTATCGACGCCGTAACCGACCCGATTATGGGCGCACTGGCCGACCGTACCCGCAGCAAGTATGGCCGTTTTCGTCCATGGTTGCTGTGGATTGCCTTCCCCTACGCCCTCTTCAGTGTGCTGATGTTCACCACGCCGGAATGGAGCTACAGCAGCAAAGTTATCTATGCGTTTGTTACCTATTTCCTGCTGTCGATCACCTATACCGCCATCAACATTCCCTACTGCTCGCTGGGCAGCGTTATCACGAACGACCCGCAGGAGCGCGTTGCCTGCCAGTCCTATCGCTTCGTGCTGGTTGGCATCGCCACGCTGCTGCTGTCGCTGACGCTGCTGCCAATGGTTGACTGGTTCGGCGGCGGTGACAAAGCCAAAGGCTATCAGTTGGCGATGACCGTGCTGGCCTTTATCGGGATGTGCATGTTCCTGTTCTGCTTCTCCACCGTACGCGAACGCGTACGCCCGGCTGTGCAGACTAACGATGAACTGAAACAAGATTTAAAAGACGTGTGGAAAAACGACCAGTGGGTGCGCATTCTGCTGCTGACGCTGTGTAACGTCTGCCCCGGCTTTATCCGTATGGCCGCCACCATGTACTACGTCACCTGGGTTATGGGAGAAAGCACCCACTTTGCAACGCTGTTTATCAGCCTTGGCGTCGTCGGCATGATGTTTGGCAGCATGCTGGCAAAAGTGCTAACCGACCGCTGGTGTAAACTGCAGGTCTTCTTCTGGACCAACATTGTCCTGGCCGTGTTCTCCATCGCCTTTTACTTCTTCGACCCGCATGCCACCGTACTGATCGCGGTGCTCTATTTCCTGCTCAACGTCCTGCACCAGATTCCCTCGCCGCTGCACTGGTCGCTGATGGCCGACGTAGACGACTACGGTGAATGGAAAACCGGCAAACGCATCACCGGCATCAGCTTCTCCGGCAACCTGTTCTTCCTGAAGGTTGGCCTGGCGGTCGCGGGCGCAATGGTCGGTTTCCTGCTCTCCTGGTACGGCTACGACGCGGGCGCGAAAGCGCAAAGCGACACCACGATTAACGGTATTATGCTGCTGTTCACCGTCATTCCCGGCATCGGCTACCTGATTACCGCCGGAGTGGTGCGTCTGCTCAAGGTTGACCGCCAGTTGATGAAACAAATCCAGGAAGACCTGGAAAAGCGCCGCGCTAACTATCGCGAGCTGAATGAGTACCAGCAAGAACTGAAAACGACTGAACACGTAAGGAAAGCCTGATGAAGAACTGGCCCAACCCCTTTATTGAGCAGCGCGCAGACCCGTTTATTCTGCGCCACCAGGGAGAGTACTATTTTATCGCCTCCGTGCCGGAATATGATCGGCTGGAAATCCGCCGCGCCGCTGACCTCGATGGCCTGCGTACCGCCCAGCCGGTGGTGGTCTGGCGCAAACCCGAAACCGGCCCGATGAGCCAGCTTATCTGGGCTCCGGAGCTGCACCACATTAACGGTCGTTGGTATATCTACTTCGCCGCCGCCCACACCCAGGCGCTCGATCGCCAGGGGATGTTCCAGCATCGCATGTTCGCGCTGGAGTGCAGCGACGCCGATCCGCTGAACGGCAAATGGGTGGAGAAAGGTCTGGTCAAAACGCCGTTCGATACCTTTTGCCTCGACGCCACCACCTTCGAGCATCAGGGCAAACAGTGGTATCTGTGGGCGCAAAAATCGCCGGACATTGCCGGTAATTCGAACCTGTATCTTGCCGAGCTGGAAAACCCGTGGACGCTAAAAGGTGAACCGGTGATGCTCAGCCAACCGGCGTTCGACTGGGAATGCCGCGGTTTTCTGGTGAACGAAGGGCCTGCCGTCGTCACTCACGGCGACCGTCTGTTTATCAGCTACTCCGCCAGCGCGACCGATGAAAACTACTGCATGGGACTGCTGTGGATTGATAAAGATGCTGATATGACCCATGCGGCAAACTGGCATAAATCGCCCACGCCGGTGTTTACCACCAGCGACGAAAATCGCCAGTATGGGCCGGGGCACAACAGCTTTACACAGACGCCTGAAGGCGAAGATGTGTTGGTGTATCACGCAAGAAACTACACGGAGATTGAGGGCGACCCGCTGTATGACCCGAATCGACATACCCGCCTGAAGACGGTGCGCTGGAAGGACGACGGGATGCCTGATTTCGGCATCCCGCCGGCAGATTCGCAGTAAACCTCTTGCCCGGTGGCGCTACGCTTACCGGGCCTGCCGTAATGCAGGCCGGATAAGCGCCATCCGGCACAACGCTACACTAACGTCCCATAAATGGTCAGCAGCGCCATTACCACGACGACCGCGTACGACGTTTTCTTGGCCATCGAAACCGCCGCTTTCGGCGTTGCCACTTTATCCACGTGCGGCTCGCGCGCCAGCGAATACTGTGCCAGGGTGGTTAACACCTGATACTGCGATGAATGGCGGTCGCCCAGCGAGGCAAACCACGCCGGCAGCGCTTTCTCTCCGTGACCAATCAGCGCATACACGACGCCAACCAGGCGCACCGGCACCCAGTCCACCACGTGAAGTATGGCATCGATGCCCGACTGTAAACGCTGGTGCGGCGTTTGATAGCGCGCCAGCCAGGACTGCCATGAGCGCAGGAACGCATAGCCCATTAACGCCACCGGCCCCCAACTGCCGCCCACCACAAACCAGAACAGCGGCGCAAGGTAGAAACGGTAGTTAATCCACAGCAGCGCATTCTGTAATTCCCGCAGGAACTCCCGCTCGTTACAGCCAGGAGGCACGCCGTGAATCATCGTCAGCTCGCAGGCCATCGCATCACGCGCGTGGGTATCATCGCGCGACGCCGCCTTCAGATAGGCGTGATAGTGCAGACGAACGCGCCCCGCGCCGATGCACAGCAGCCCCAGCAAAATCCAGAAAATCAGCGTCGGTACGTTAAACAGCAGCCCTTCCAGCGCACGCTGAATCAGCGCCACCAACGCCATCGCCACGACGGTCATCGCCAGCGTTGCGGCCAGTGAGTAATGTTTCACCCGGCGGAACAGGGCCTCCAGCCTGTGGTCAAGCTGCCAGTGCTCGCCGAGCTTAAACAAGCGCTCCGCAAACAACACCAGAAGCGTGGTAAACAACGTCATGTCATCTCCTTATTCGACGAAGGGGTGACCTGCGCGCGAAAACGATCCCAATCAAAAGCCGGGCCGGGATCGGTTTTGCGCACGGGCGCGATATCACAGTGGCCGGTCATGTTGTCGGCAATGGCAGGATACTCGGTGATTAACAGCTGGGTCAAAGCCGCCAGCTGCAGATACTGCGCGTCGGTATAGGCCAACGTATCGGTGCCTTCCAGCTCAATACCGATAGAGAAATCATTACAGCGCTCGCGACCACGATAGCTCGAAACGCCAGCGTGCCAGGCGCGCTTATCAAAGGCAACGTACTGAACAATCTCGCCGTCGCGGCGAATAAGACAGTGGGCTGAAACCCGCAGATGGGCAATTTCCGCAAAGAACGGATCGGCATCAGGATCGAGCGTACCGGTAAACAGGGCGTCTATCCAGGGGCCGCCAAATTGGCCCGGCGGTAAGCTAATATTATGCACAACCAGCAGCGAGGGGACCTCATCCTCTGGACGACTGTCGTGATGGGGAGAAGGCACGTGCCGAACGCCCACCAGCCAGCCCTTATCTAACTGCATTCAGGATCTCCTTACGTATGGTTATGCTACTCGGTTCAGAGTAGCATGTTTCAATCTTTCGCATCGTTACCAATTTGGAGCTTTATCATGCCGCCTCGCCGCTACAACCCAGACCACCGACGTGACGCGCTGTTAGAACGTATCAACCTCGATATTCCCAACGCCGTGGCCCACGCGCTGCGCGAAGATCTGGGAGGTGAAGTTGACGCGCATAACGATATTACCACACAACTCCTGCCGGAAAACAGCCACTCGCACGCCGTGGTCATTACCCGTGAAGACGGCGTATTCTGCGGCAAGCGCTGGGTAGAAGAGGTCTTCATCCAATTGGCCGGTGATGACGTCACGCTCACCTGGCACGTGGCCGACGGCGACACCGTGGTCGCCAATCAGCCGCTGTTCGAAATTAACGGCCCGTCGCGCGTGCTGTTAACCGGCGAACGCACCGCGCTGAACTTTGTTCAAACGCTCTCCGGCGTCGCCAGCGAAGTGCGTAAATACGTCAACCTGCTGGAAGGCACCCATACGCAGCTGCTGGACACGCGCAAAACGCTGCCAGGCCTGCGCACTGCATTAAAATATGCCGTACTGTGCGGTGGCGGCGCCAACCACCGCCTGGGATTATCCGACGCCTTCCTGATTAAAGAAAATCACATTATTGCTTCCGGATCCGTACGCCAGGCGGTAGAAAAAGCCTTCTGGCTGCACCCTGACGTACCGGTGGAAGTGGAAGTGGAAACCCTGCAGGAGCTGCGTGAAGCGCTGAAGGCCGGCGCCGACATTATCATGCTCGATAACTTTGACACCGAACAGATGCGCGAAGCGGTGAAGATCACCCAGGGTCAGGCGCAGCTGGAAGTCTCCGGCAACGTCACTTTCGACACCCTCCGCGAGTTTGCCGAAACCGGCGTCGACTTTATCTCCGTCGGCGCGCTGACCAAACACGTTCGCGCCCTCGACCTGTCGATGCGCTTCCGCTAAGCCAGGAAAGGCCTTCCCTGCGAGCTAGACCGATCATAACGTTGTAGGCCGGAAAGGCGTTTACGCCGCCATCCGGCCCACAGATCCTCCTCGAAGACGTTTTTCGACCCGCCTTCCATTTTCCACGTTCACTTCTGCAACCGTCGGAAAAAAACTGGAAGGCCCTATCCTGAATGCCTTTTCGCCCCTCGCTGTCGTTTCGACGCTCTGCCAAAGTAGCGCCAGTTTCAGCAAGGAGCACAACATGAACAGACAACAGGGCTTTACCCTTATCGAACTAATGGTCGTTATCGGCATTATTGCTATCCTCAGCGCCATCGGCATTCCCGCCTATCAGAACTACCTGCGCAAAGCCGCACTGACCGATATGCTACAAACCTTTGTCCCTTACCGTACCGCCATTGAGCTGTGCGCGCTCGACCGCGGCGGGGTAGACAACTGCGATGCGGGCAGCAACGGCATCCCGTCCCCCACCACCACGCGCTACGTGTCGGCCATGAGCGTCGCACAAGGAACGGTTATTCTGACCGGCCAGGAAAGCCTTAACGGCCTGACCGTGACCCTCGTTCCAGGCTGGGACAACGCCAATGGCATCACCGGCTGGCAGCGAACCTGCGATATCCAGAACGACGGCGCGCTCCAGCAAGCGTGCGAAGACGTCTTCCGCTTTGATGCGCAATAAGCGGGGCGGCAATCATGAAACAGGAGCAACTCTTCACGCTGTGTCAGCGCCATCGCGCGGTGCTGCTCAACAATGCGCAAGATGAACTGAGCATTGCCGTCGTCGGCACTCCGCCCACAGAACTCATGGACTCACTCCGCTTCGCCACCCAAAAACGCATTGATATCGAGTGCTGGGAGCAGGAGAGAATGGACAAGCACCTCCAGCGGCTAGCCCCACTCGCGCAGCCTTCAATACACCAGGAGAGTGACAACGCAGTAGATCTGCTTAACCATTTGCTCAAGCAGGCGCTCGTGCAACGCGCCTCCGATATTCATTTTGAGCCAACAGAGCGTGCGCTACGCGTACGGCTGCGGGTAGACGGCGTGCTGCATGCGCTCACGCCCGTCGCGCTGACGCTGATGGCCCCGCTGATCGCCAGGCTTAAGGTGCTCGCAGGGCTGGACATCGCCGAGCGACGCCTGCCGCAGGACGGGCAGTTCACGGTAGAGATTGACGACACCCCACTCTCTTTTCGCCTTTCAACCCTGCCCTGCCGATACGGTGAAAAAGCCGTGCTCCGGCTGCTGCATAAAGTCGAGCAGGCGCTGGATCTGCATAGTCTGGGGCTTTCCGCCGACGCACTTGCGCAGCTGCAATCCGCGTTGAATCAGCCTCAGGGGCTGATTCTGGTCACCGGACCAACGGGCAGCGGCAAAACCGTCACGCTTTACAGCGCACTGCAAAACCGTAACCGTTGCGACGTCAATATCTGTAGCGTCGAAGATCCCATAGAGATCCCTCTGGACGGACTGAACCAGACGCAGGTCAGCCCTCGCGCCGGGCTGACGTTCCAGAACATCCTGCGCGCCCTGCTGCGCCAGGATCCAGATATCGTGATGGTCGGCGAAATACGCGACGGTGAAACAGCGGAAATCGCCATTAAGGCCGCGCAAACCGGTCACCTTGTACTCTCAACGCTGCACACCAATTCGACGGTTGAAACGCTGGTGCGCCTTGAACAGATGGGCGTCGCGCGCTGGATGGTGTCATCGGCGCTATTAATGGTGGTAGCACAGCGTCTGGTCCGTCGTCTATGCCCGCACTGTCGCCAGATGCTGCCAAGAGAGCAGCCGCTGCCGCGTACGCTATGGCCTCGCCCACTGCCACGCTGGACGGCCTCCGGCTGCTCGTACTGCTATCATGGCTACCAGGGCCGTCTCGCGCTGTTTGAACTGCTGCCGATCGCGCCTGCACTGCGGCAGGGCATCGCCAGCGGACTTAGCCCGGAACAGCTGATGCAGCATGCGCGGGAGGCCGGCATGGCGACGCTGTTTGAGAACGGCTGCCTGGCCGTTGAACAGGGGCTGACGACGCAGGAAGAGCTGCTACGCGTACTGGGGTTGCCTCACGATGTGTGAACAGCTGTGGCACTGGCGGGGTGTCGATGCCAGCGGAGCCGAACGTCGTGGCGCGCTGTGGGCTAGCCATCGGCCCGCGGCGCTGATAGCGCTGGCTCAGCAGAATATTATCGTCCTATCACTCAAGCGTCGCACGGTGAACCGATCACTATGGCGAGCACAGCACAGCTGCGCGGTGATAAGCCAGCTGGCTACGCTATTGCAGGCCGGGTTAACCCTCTCAGAGAGTTTGGCACTGCTCAGCCAACAGCATCCGATACCGCAGTGGCGCGCTCTGCTGGAAACGTTGGCCTCCCGGCTCGCCGAGGGTGTCTCGCTATCGGAGGGTTTAAGGCCGTGGCCGGAGGCTTTTCCACCGCTGTATCAGGCGATGATCCGTACCGGCGAAATAACCGGCAGGCTGGAGCATTGCTGCCAGGCGCTCGCGCGGCAGCAAAAAGCGCAGCTGCTATTAACGGCAAAAGTGAAAAAGGCGCTGCGCTACCCGCTGATTATTTTAACCCTGGCGGCGCTGGTCGTGGCGGCAATGGTCAGCTTTGTTTTGCCTGAATTTACCGCCATCTATCGCACCTTCAACACGCCGCTGCCCGCCCTTACGCTGGCCGTTATGGCCAGTGCAGACGCGGTGGCAAGCGCATGGCTTCCGCTCTGTAGCCTGGTGCTACTGGCCACCGGGCTTAGCGTCGGGTTTAAAGATCATCCGCCGTGGCAGCGCCTTCGCCAGCAGCTGCTACTCGCCTTACCGGTTATGGGCACGCTCGCTCGCGGCCAGATGCTCAGCCAGATTTTTACCGTACTGTCGTTGACTCAACGAGCCGGCATTGCCTTTTTACAGGGGCTGGAAACCGTGGAAGAGACATTGAACAGCCCATGGTGGCGCGAGGTCATTGCCAGCCTGCGCCAGCAGGTGTCACAGGGCAGCGCTATCTGGCAAGCCATGGAAAACTGCCATGAGTTTACGCCGCTGTGCTTACAACTGGTCAGAACCGGAGAAGCGTCCGGGGCGCTGGATGAAATGCTGGAGAACCTGGCGCGGCACCACGATGAAAGCACGCAGAATCTGGCAGAAAGCCTGACGGCAACGCTGGAACCGCTGCTACTGATTGTGACAGGACTCTTTATCGGCACGCTGGTCGTCGCGATGTATCTGCCGATTTTTCATCTGGGAGATGCGATCGGCGGAACAGGGTAACGCGGGTCAGTTAAGGCGTTGAATTCAGAAGCCAGGAGCAGGAACGGTATGCCGGATAAGGCGTTTACGCCGCCATCCGGCAATCCGTGCGCAGTGTGCCGATAGCGCTTTTGCTTATCCGGCCTACGAATTTAGGCATTACGCCTGCATGAGGAGGATTACAGGCTATTGAACACGCGGTTCTCTTGTTCCTGCACCCGGATGAAGGTCGTGCGTTTAGTCAGCTCTTTCAGACGCGATGCGCCGACGTAGGTGCACGCCGAACGCAGGCCGCCGAGGATGTCGCGCGCGGTGTTATCTACCGGGCCACGCAGCGGCAGCTTAACCGTTTTGCCTTCCGCCGCGCGGTATTGTGCAACACCGCCCACGTGACGTTTCATCGCGGACTCAGAGCTCATACCGTAGAACAGCATAAATTTCTCGCCGTTCTCTTCAACAATCACGCCGCCGCTTTCATCGTGACCGGCCAGCATGCCGCCCAGCATCACGAAGTCCGCGCCGCCGCCAAAGGCTTTGGCCACGTCGCCCGGCATGGTGCAGCCGCCGTCGCTGACAATCTGGCCACCCAGACCGTGCGCTGCATCGGCGCACTCGATCACCGCGGAGAGCTGCGGATAGCCAACGCCAGTTTTCACGCGAGTGGTGCACACCGAGCCAGGGCCGATACCCACTTTCACAATATCCGCGCCGGACAGAATCAGCTCTTCGCACATTTCACCGGTCACGACGTTACCTGCACAAATCGTCTTGGTCGGCCAGGCTTCGCGCGCTTTCGCTACGAACTGCACAAAATGCTCGGAGTAACCATTCGCCACATCAATGCACACGAAGTTCAGCGCCGGGCTCAGCTTAAGGATCTGCTGCGTTTTTTCGAAGTCTGCGTCGGAGGTGCCAGTAGACACCATCACGTGCTTAAGCACGTCTGCGGACTCGTTCTGGACAAACGTCTGCCACTCTTCAACGGTGTAGTGTTTGTGTACGGCCGTCAGGATACCGAAAGAGGCGAGTGCTTTTGCCATCCCGAAAGTACCCACGGAGTCCATATTCGCAGCGATAATCGGCACGCCTGACCAGCGTTGGCCTGAATGTTTAAAGGTGAATTCGCGTTCCAGTTCAACATCGGAACGGCTTTTAAGAGTAGAGCGCTTAGGGCGGATAAGAACGTCTTTAAAACCTAACTTCAGATCTTCTTCGATACGCATGTGCGAATTCCTGGGGTTAATGGCAATTAAATTGAGAGCACAACTCCAGTAATGCAATCATACGCACTAATCAGGGCTTCGCAAGACTGCGATTTTCACTTTTTTTAAGCTACAATCCCATAAATTTACCTGGCGAATAGTACAGTGCATCATTGATTCACTCGCACAGGGCTGCCAGTTTTTTAACCAAATGATTTTCATGCAAAAAATCCAGGGCTTAGCGGTATGACTTACACAGTGGCGTTAACAGGCGGCATCGGCAGCGGCAAAAGTACGGTCGCAGAGGCCTTTGCTCACCTGGGAATTAACGTGATTGATGCCGATATTCTCGCCCGTCAGGTTGTCGAACCCGGTACGCCGGCGCTCGCCGCCATCGCCGATCGTTTTGGTTCTCATATCCTCACCGCAGAAGGCGAATTAGATCGCCGGGGGCTGCGCGAGCGCATCTTTGCTCATCCTGAGGAAAAAGCCTGGCTAAACGCCCTCTTACACCCATTGATTCAGCAGGAAACGCAGCGTCAGCTTCGGCAGGCCACCTCGCCTTACGTACTGTGGGTTGTTCCCCTGCTGGTGGAAAACAAGCTTTATCAGCGGGCCGATCGCGTCCTGGTCGTTGATGTATCGCGAGAAACCCAGCTGCTTCGTACCATGCAGCGCGACCACGTATCGCGTGAGCATGCCGAAAACATTCTTGCTGCTCAGGCCACGCGTGAAGCGCGCCTGGCGGTTGCTGATGACATTATTAATAACAACGGCACACCAGATGCTATTGCATCGGATGTCGCTCGCCTTCACGCGCACTACCTTGAGCTCGCGGCACAGGCTGTATCACAGGAAAAATCGTAATGCACACCCACATCCTTTTTGAGCATCCGCTAAATGAAAAAATGCGTACCTGGCTGCGTATTGAATTTCTGACTGAGCAATTGAATGCCAATTTACCCATCAGGGATCACGCCAGCGCGCTGCACTTTTTTCGCAACGTCGGGGATTTACTGGATGTGTTCGAACGCGGCGATATCCGCACGGAGCTGCTAAAAGAGCTGGAGCGCCAGCAGCGCAAACTCAACGCCTGGAGCGAAGTTCAGGGCGTCGATCTCAGCCGCATTGACGCCCTGCGTCAGCAGCTGAAAAACAGCAGCACTATTCTGATGGCGGCACCACGCATCGGGCAGTTCCTGCGCGAAGATCGCCTGATCGCGCTGGTTCGTCAGCGTCTAAGTATCCCGGGCGGCTGCTGCAGCTTCGATTTGCCGACGCTGCACATCTGGCTGCATTCAAAACAGCATCAACGCGACGCCCAGGTCGAATCATGGCTTGCCAGCCTTGAGCCGCTGAATCAGGCGCTGTCGCTGATTCTCGATCTGGTACGCAACTCCGCGCAGTTCCGCAAGCAAACCAGCCTGAACGGCTTCTATCAGGATAACGGCGACGATGCGGACCTGCTGCGTCTGAAGCTTGAGCTAACGTCTCAGCTTTACCCGCAAATCTCCGGCCATAAGAGCCGTTTCGCCATTCGCTTTATGCCGCTGGACAGCGAGCACGGCGTGGTGCCGGAGCGACTGGATTTTGAACTGGCATGCTGCTAAGGAGAGAGAATGACTGAGGTGACAACGGTAAACTGTCCAACCTGCAATAAGCCGGTTATTTGGGGCGAACAAAGTCCTTATCGTCCATTCTGTTCTAAGCGCTGCCAGCTTATCGATCTCGGAGAGTGGGCGGCGGAAGAGAAACGCATTCCAAGCAGCGGCGATCTCTCCGACAGCGACGACTGGAGCGAAGAACAACAGTAATGTCGCGTAGGGCCGGATGAGGCGCTACGCCGCCATCCGGCAACCTGCACCATTTAGCCTGATGGCGCTCCGCTTATCAGGCCTACCCCGCAATGAGCTTTTCAATCACCGGCGCGTTCGCTGGCGGAAATTCGTCCGCCACTAAATCACGTTGCGCAACCCAACGCCCCGGCTGCCCTTCTTTCCCCCACGGCGCCCCTTCCCAGCTATCAACCAGCCAGAACCACAGCGTTATGTGACGATCGGGAAACTGATATTCCAGCTTATCAAACGGTTGCAGCGAGGTAACCACAATCCCAACCTCTTCTTCCAGCTCGCGGATTACCGCTTCCTGCGGCGACTCTCCGGACTCAATTTTGCCGCCTGGAAACTCCCACTTATGCGCCATGTGCGCATCGGCAGCGCGCTGAGTGATATAGATTTCGCCACTGACATTGCGAATGATGCCGACGGATATTTGCAGTATTTTCATTTTGTCTTACCCATAAAAAAGGCGCAGAAGTCTGCGCCTTTTATTTTTTATAATGACCTTAGCTCAGACGGCCGTGGCACTGTTTGTATTTTTTACCGGAACCGCAAGGGCATGGGTCATTACGGCCCACTTTACGTTCGCCGGTCTGCGCGGCCAGATCCTGCGCGGCGGCTTCGTCATCGCTCTGATGGCTCAACTGCTGCATCTGTGCCAGACGCTCGGCTTCTTCACGACGCTGCAGTTCCATCGCTTCAACTTCCTCCGGCATGCGCACCTGTACTTTGCTCAGGGTGCTGATCACTTCATACTTCAGCGACTCCAGCATGGCGGCAAACATAGAGAAGGATTCACGTTTGTACTCCTGCTTCGGATCTTTCTGCGCATAGCCACGCAGGTGGATCCCCTGACGCAGGTAGTCCATCGCGGCCAGGTGCTCTTTCCACAGAGAATCCAGCGTTTGCAGCATCACGCCTTTTTCAAAGTGACGCATCATCTCAGCGCCGACCACTTCTTCCTTACGTTTGTACACCTCAACGGCGCTTTCCAGAATACGCTCGCGCAGCGTCTCTTCGTGCAGTTCAGGCTCTTTATCCAGCCACTCAGAGATAGGCAGATCGAGGTCGAAGTCGTTTTTCAGACGTTCCTGCAGGCCAGGGATATCCCACATTTCTTCCAGCGACTGCGGCGGAATGTGCGCATCGATGGTAGCTTTAAACACGTCTTCGCGGATGCTGTTGATGGTTTCGCTAACGTCGCTCACGTCCAGCAGTTCATTACGCTGGGTGTAGATCGCACGGCGCTGGTCGTTGGCAACGTCATCGTATTCCAGCAGCTGCTTACGAATATCGAAGTTGCGGCTTTCCACTTTACGCTGCGCGTTAGCAATTGCCTTGGTAACCCACGGGTGTTCAATCGCTTCGCCCGGTTTCATCCCCAGTTTACGCATCATGCCGGACACGCGGTCAGAGGCAAAGATACGCATCAGGGCATCTTCCATCGACAGGTAGAAACGAGAAGAACCCGCGTCACCCTGACGACCGGAACGGCCGCGCAGCTGGTTATCGATACGACGAGATTCGTGACGTTCAGTACCAATGATATGCAGACCGCCAGCCGCCAGCACGGCGTCGTGACGAACCTGCCAATCGGCTTTGATCTGCGCAATTTGTTCCGGGGTTGGGTCTTCCAGCTGCGCGACTTCTGCCTGCCAGCTACCGCCCAGCATAATATCGGTACCACGACCTGCCATGTTGGTGGCGATGGTCACGGCAGAAGGGTAACCCGCCTGTGCAACGATATCCGCTTCGCTAGCGTGGAACTTGGCGTTCAGCACGTTGTGCTTGATACCCGCTTTGGTCAGCTCATGGGAAACCACTTCAGATTTTTCGATAGAGATAGTACCGACCAGCACCGGTTGGCCTGCCGCAGTACGCTCTTTAATATCTTCGATGATCGCCTGAATTTTTTCCGCTTCGGTCATGTAGACCAGGTCCGGCATGTCTTTACGGATCATCGGACGGTTGGTCGGAACAACCACGGTGTCCAGCTTGTAGATAGAGCTGAATTCGAACGCTTCGGTATCTGCAGTACCGGTCATACCGGCCAGTTTTTCGTACAGACGGAAGTAGTTCTGGAAGGTGATGGATGCCAGCGTCTGGTTTTCGTTCTGGATTTCAACGCCTTCTTTCGCTTCCACGGCCTGGTGCAGGCCATCGGACCAGCGACGTCCCTGCATGGTACGACCGGTGTGTTCATCGACGATGATAACTTCGCCGTCTTTCACGATGTAGTCGACGTCACGGGTGAACAGCACGTGAGCGCGCAGCGCGGCAGTAACGTGGTGCATCAGCATAATGTTGCCCGGCGAGTAGAGCGACTCACCTTCGTCCATGATGCCTTCTTTAACCAGCAGCTCTTCAATCAGCACCAGACCGCGTTCGGTCAGGTTAACCTGACGGGCTTTTTCATCTACGGAGAAGTGGCCTTCACCCTGGAAGGTGTCGGAGTCTTCTTTCTCCTGACGCACCAGGTGAGGAATGATTTTGTTAACGCGCTTGTACATTTCCGAGCTGTCTTCTGCCGGGCCGGAGATGATAAGCGGGGTACGCGCTTCATCGATCAGGATGGAGTCGACCTCATCCACCAGCGCATAGTGCAGTTTACGCTGTACGCGTTCTTCCGGGCTGAACGCCATGTTATCGCGCAGGTAGTCAAAGCCGTATTCGTTGTTAGTACCGTAGGTAATGTCGGCATTGTAGGCTTCGCGCTTAGCAGGCGCCGGCAGACCAGACATGTTGACGCCCACGGTCATGCCGAGGAATTCGAACAGCGGACGGTTGTTTTCGGCGTCACGCTGAGCCAAGTAATCGTTGACGGTCACAACGTGCACGCCCTTACCGGACAGCGCGTTCAGGTAAGCCGGCAGGGTCGCGGTCAGGGTTTTACCTTCACCGGTACGCATTTCCGCGATGCAGCGATCGTTCAGGACCATCCCACCCAACAGCTGGACGTCGAAGTGGCGCATACCGAATACACGTTTGCTGGCTTCACGTACCACGGCAAACGCTTCCGGGATCAGGCTTTCAACGGTTTCCCCTTTTTCAATACGGGCACGAAATTCGTTTGTTTTAGCCTTCAACTCGTCATCGGAGAGCTTTTCCATTTCTGGCTCCATCGCGTTGATAACAGCGACGGTTTTGCGCATACGGCGCAGGGTACGATCGTTACGACTACCAAAAACTTTGGTCAATAATTTGATTAACATAATAAAATCTCAAACGCCCCGCCATCGCGGAGTCATAAAAATAAAGGAGTTAACACGGTTATTTTCAGACGAGGCGCTGCGGCCCGGCGCGAATGCCCTGCACCTGGCTTACCCAGGCAGGAATGCTAAAAACCGGAGGTGAGAAGGCGGGTAATGCCGCCCCCTGAGCAATCACAATCGACGGCTGGCTCTCGACGTTGAGCAGCGCATTCAGGGTATCGAGCAGCGCCAGGTGCTGTGCCGCCTGCAGTGGCGACGTCGGCTCGGCAACCGGAGAGGCGGTTGGCGCCATGGCAAAAGAAAGGTGGCGAATAACAGTGCGAATAGCATGCTGATGCCAGTAGTCTACGCTGAAGGAGGGGCGACGATTGCTTTCCAGCCGCGCCAGCTGCGAGAAATCAATTCTCTGCGCCGGATTATGGTTACTGGTTGTTGCGCGGGCGGGGGAAGCCGGTTCGGCGTTGTTCGCAAGCGCAGGCAGACCAAAACCGGCAGCAACCATCCCCAACAGGAGATGCGGCCAGAAGTAGCGTCTACCAAACTGTCGCCAACGCGTCAGCATTCCACTCACGTAATGTTCCACCTTCGGTTTAAGTACCGTTATTCTATTTTAGCTCGAGGATATTACCATTAATGCCGCGTGACAGCAGCAGGAATGACGAAAACAGCCGCGAAAAACGGGTTAAGAATGCAGCGGTTGTGCAGCCGTGTGATCTTTATTGGCAGGGGAAAAGAAAATGGCAGGAGCAAAAAGAAAAAACGACTGGTTCCCTGACCGGAGAGAGTGCCAGGTTGCCAGTCGAATTTACGCTATGGTCGGGCTTATGCCAGAACCATTGACGGTGCTTTGAACGCCATCGGCAGTTCTGCGTCGTCCTCGAAGGTCACAAATTCCCAAGCTTCCTGTTTTGCCAGGACCGCCTGCAGAAGTTTGTTGTTCAGCGCATGACCGGATTTATACGCGGTAAATGCACCGATAATGTTGTGACCACACATGAACAGGTCGCCGATTGCATCCAGCATTTTGTGACGAACGAATTCATCTTCAAAACGCAGGCCGTCTTCGTTCAGTACGCGATAATCGTCAACAACGATGGCACAATCGAAGCTGCCGCCCAAGGCCAGGCCACGGGACTGCAGATATTCGATATCACGCATGAAACCGAAAGTACGAGCACGGCTAATCTGTCGCATGAACGCGTCTGCGGAGAAGTTCATGGCATAACGCTGCGTGCTGGCATCAATAGCCGGATGGTTAAAGTCGATGGTAAAGTCCAACGAGAAACCATTATACGGTTTGAATTCAGCCCACTTATCGCCATCTTCCACGCGAACCGTGTCTTTAATGCGGACGAATTTCTTCGCGCAGTTCAGTTCATCGATGCCGGCATCCAGCAGCAGATAAACGAACGGTGCGGCGCTCCCGTCCATAATCGGGATTTCTGGCGCATCGACTTCAACAACGATGTTGTCGATACCCAGGCCCGCCAGCGCAGCGTTCAGGTGCTCTACGGTAGAAATCCGCACGTCATGCTCGTTGACCAGGCAAGTACAGAGCATAGTATCACGCACAGATTTGGCATCGGCCGGAAAATCTACCGGTGGATTCAAGTCGGTGCGACGATAGATGACCCCGGTATTTGCCGGCGCAGGGCGTAGCGTCAGCGTGACTTTTTTGCCGGTATGTAAACCGACGCCAGTCGCCTGAACGATACGTTTAAGAGTCCTTTGTTTGATCATCGTATAATCTCGCCAAATTAACTATCCAACCGAAGTGTACTACACATTCGGTGGGCCAGTTTAGCACAAAGAGCGCTGATTCCCAACTTCCAGCTAATTCTTAGTCAGCTTGCTTACGCAGGAAGGCCGGGATATCCAGATAATCCGGTTCTTTGGTGGTCTGCGGCGTATTGTCGTTGACCACTTTTGCTGCCGGTTTCTGCTCTTGGGTCAGCGGCGCCATACCGTGCTGCTGATAGCGATCCAGCGCCGGCTGCGGCGTCTGCTTGTTGGTGACCAGGGTAATCTCTGGACGTTTGTCCATACCGATACCGGTGGCAACGACGGTCACGCGCAGTTCGTCGTTCATGTCCGGGTCAAGGGAAGTACCGATAACCACGGTCGCATTGTCAGAGGCGAACGCACGGATGGTGTTACCCACGGTTTCGAACTCATCCAGACGCAGGTCGAAGCCCGCAGTAATGTTGACCAGCACGCCGCGTGCGCCGGACAGGTCGATGTCTTCCAGCAGCGGAGAAGAGATAGCCATTTCAGCCGCTTCTTCCGCACGATCTTCACCGCTCGCCACGCCGGAACCCATCATCGCATAGCCCATTTCGGACATCACGGTGCGCACGTCTGCAAAGTCGACGTTCATCAGGCCCGGGCGAGTGATCAGCTCAGCGATACCCTGCACTGCGCCTTTCAGCACGTCGTTCGCCGCGCCAAACGCGTCGAGCAGAGAGATACCGCGACCCAGCACTTTCAGCAGCTTGTCGTTCGGGATGGTGATCAGGGAGTCCACGTGCTTGGACAGCTCGGTGATACCCTGCTCCGCGAATGCCATACGCTTCTTGCCTTCAAAGTTGAAAGGCTTGGTCACAACGGCAACGGTCAGGATACCTAAATCTTTAGCCACTTCCGCAACCACTGGCGCTGCACCGGTACCGGTACCGCCACCCATGCCGGCTGCGATAAACACCATGTCTGCACCGTCTAACGCTGCGCGCAGCGCTTCGCGGTCTTCGTCGGCCGCGTTACGGCCCACTTCCGGGTTGGCCCCTGCGCCCAGACCTTTGGTAATACCGCTACCGATCTGGATAGTCTGGCCAACAGCCGTTTTACGCAGTGCCTGTGCGTCGGTGTTAACGGCGAAGAATTCAACGCCTTCGATGCGCTCGCGCACCATGTGTTCAACGGCATTACCGCCGCCGCCACCGACGCCGATGACTTTAATCACCGCGTCGTTGGTCAGTTCCATAGGTTCAAACATAGTTTCTCTCCGTTTTGTGCCTGTCGCCCGAGACCGTGAATGTGCGTCGGTCTCTTTAAAAATTAAAACTCTTTGCGTAACCAGCTATTCAGTCGTTTGATCCACGATCCGACCGATGCCGTGACGCGCTTTTCTACTTCTGCTTCACCGCTCAGATGGGACTCTTTCCCATAGTGCAGCAGGCCCACCGCCGTTGAATAATACGGCTCCTGGGCATAGTCTGTCAGACCGGTAATGTTCAGCGGCGCACCAATACGCACCTGCGTATGGAACACGCGCTGCGCGCAGGCGGCTAAACCTTCAATCTGCGCTGCGCCACCGGTCAACACAATCCCCGCCGCGAGGTGATGTTTAACCCCCTGCTGACGAAGCTGTTCCTGTAACTGTAAAATCTCTTCATTGACGAGGTTCAGCAGCTCGGTATAACGCGGCTCAATGACCTCTGCCAATGTCTGGCGCTGCAGACTGCGCGGCGGACGTCCGCCCACGCTCGGCACTTCAACGCTCTCATCTTTGCCCACAATCGAGCCCAGCGCGCAGCCGTGGCGCACTTTAATCGCTTCGGCGTCGCTCGGCGGCGTGCCGAATGCATAAGCGATATCGCTGGTCACCACGTTACCCGCATACGGGATCACTTTCGTGTGGCGCAGCGCGCCGCCAGTATACACGGCGATATCCATTGTACCGCCACCGATATCCACGACACAGACGCCCAGCTCACGTTCGTCTTCCGTCAATACGGAATAACTTGACGCCAGCCCGGCGAAAATCAGCTGATCGACCTTCAGCCCACAGCGCTCTACCGCTTTGACGATATTCTTCGCCATATCGTTGTGGCAGGTAATCAAATGTACCTTGGCCTGCATACGCACGCCGGACAAGCCGACCGGGTTCTTGATCCCTTCCTGGTAATCAATGGCGTATTCCTGCGGAATCACGTGCAGAACACGATGTTCATCGCGCACGCGAACCGACTTCGCCGTGTGCACCACGTTCTCAACGTCTTCCAGCGTCACCTCTTCTTCAGAGATGGGCACCATACCAATTTCATTTTGACAGCTAATGTGTTTGCCGGAAAGCGCCAGATATACAGAAGAGATCTGGCAATCCGCCATCAGCTCAGCCTGATCGATAGCGCGCTGTACGCATTTTACTACCGATTCCAGGTCGTTAACTCCGCCTTTATCCATACCCCGGGATGGGCAACTGCCGACCCCAATGATATTAATCACTCCGTCGGGCAGAACTTCCCCTACTAAAGCGGCCACTTTTGCAGTGCCAATCTCCAGTCCAACTACCAGTTTTCTGTCCGTCGCCTTGATCATTGTTGTTCTGCCTGTGCCTGATTCTGTTGTTGATTAGTATCCGCCGCAGGAGCAGGTTCCCAGCCTACTGCCGCCCCCGAGTCATAACGCAAATCAACATAGCTAATCCGATTACCCTCTGTTTGCGCCTGCTGTTCCAGAACCGGATACAGTTCCAGGAAACGCGCCAGCCGCTTCATCGTATCGCCCCGCCCCAGATTCAGCTTGATACCGTTATCAAGCGTCAGCTGCCACGAACGGCGCGCGGTCATCGCCGCAACCTTCAACGTGAACTTCCCTTTCGCGAGCACCGCTCCCATGTCGTGATAGCCCTGCAAGACTTCGCTTGCGCTGCCTTCCGGGCCATAGAGCATAGGCAAATTCTGCTTGCTGGTGCGATCGGCCGGGACGCTGAAGGCCGTGCCTTCTGCATCTACCATGTGCTGATCATTCCAACGCGCAATTGGCACATATTCAACCAGATGAATCTTCAATTCGTCCGGCCACTGCTTTCTTACGCTTGCCTGCTTAATCCACGGCAGGCGTTCAATCTGGCCCTGAACGATATTCACGTCCTGAGTCATAAAGGTTCCCGGCGATCCCAGCGCCAGGATGGACTGACGAATATCATCGTTACGCGTGTAGTGGCGCTCGCCGGTCACCACCAGTTTTGAGATGGGCAAACGTTGCGCATCTTCCATCCAGCCCAGCACGACCCAGCCGCTCACAAACACGGTACACAGCACCGCCAGCAGGAACAGGATCCCCGCTAAACGCGTTCCATTATTGCGCCGTGAAGCGGCATACTCTTCTTCTTCACGGTTCCGCGTATTCAGCGCAGCCTGCGACATATCACCCCGCCAGGTCCAGAATTCGTACTACCAGCTGCGAGAAACTGATTCCCGCCTGTCGCGCCGCCATCGGCACCAGACTGTGGCTGGTCATCCCCGGAGACGTGTTCGCTTCCAGTAGATAATACTGCCCGTCACTGTCCTGCATGACATCAATCCGCCCCCACCCCTGGCAACCTAACACTTTCCAGGCTTTCAGCACCAGAGATTGCATTGCGGCTTCCTGGGCAGGTTCCTCACAGCCAGGGCAGAAATATTTCGTCTCATCAGAGAGATACTTCGCCTCATAATCATAGAAGGTTCCGGCTGGTTGGATGCGAACTGACGGTAAAATTTCTTCACCGAGCACCGCCACCGTAAACTCAGGCCCACTGAGCCATTTTTCTACCAGAACTTCGTCATCATGTTGAAACGCCTGCGCTAATGCCGGCGCCAGCTGCGCACTCTCGGTCACTTTCGACATGCCGACGCTGGAACCTTCGCGGCTGGGCTTGACGATCAGCGGCAACCCCAGCCCGGCGAGCTGCGTGAACACCTCATCCGACAGCCCGTTTTCAAACGCCGCGCGGTCAACGGCCACCCACGGAGCAACCGGCAGCCCGGCGCCCTGCCACAGCAATTTGCTGCGCAATTTGTCCATGGAGATAGCCGATGCCATCACCCCGCTGCCGGTATAAGGCAGCTGAAGCAGATCCAGCAGACCCTGCAGCGTGCCATCTTCCCCGCCGCGGCCGTGCAGCGCAATAAACACTTTCTGAAAACCCATGTTTTTCAACTGGGTAACATCGGTTTCTTTTGGGTCAACCGCATGAGCATCGACGCCAGCCTCACGCAGCCCCGCCAGCACCGCCGCGCCGGAATTCAGCGATACCTCGCGCTCGGCGGAGGTCCCGCCGAGAAGAACCGCGATTTTATCAGCCATGGCGCGGTTCCTCCTGAGTTTGCGGCTTCAGTTTGATTTCAGCTAAGTTACGCGCGATTTTACCAATATTTCCCGCGCCTTGAATTAGCACGAGATCATTACCCGTCAGCACAGAAGCCAGCATTTCCGCAACCTGAGCCGGATCGGAGACCAGAATCGGGTCCACTTTGCCGCGCCCGCGGATGGTACGACACAGCGAGCGGCTGTCGGCCCCCGGAATCGGCGCTTCACCCGCCGGGTAAACATCGAGCATCAGCAGCGCGTCAACCTGGGTCAATACGTGCGCGAAATCATCGTACAGGTCGCGCGTACGGGTATAACGGTGCGGCTGGAATACCATCACCAGTTTTTTATCCGGCCAGCCAGCGCGCGCGGCTTTAATCGTCGCATCCACTTCCGTCGGGTGATGACCATAGTCATCCACCAGCATGGCTGAACCTTCTTTGCCGTTGACTTCCGCCAGCGGGAATTCACCGAGGAAATCAAAGCGGCGACCGGTACCCTGGAAACTTTCCAGCGCGCGCAGAATCGCATCGTCTTCGATACCCTCTTCGGTGGCTACCGCAACCGCCGCCGCCGCATTCAGGGCGTTATGGCGCCCCGGGGCGTTGAGCGTTACACGCAGGTTGTCTTTATCCTGACGCACCAGCGTGAAGTGCCCCTGTGGGCCAATCTGCTGGTAACCTTCAACGCGCACGTCGGCGTCATCGCTGAAGCCATAGGTCGTCGTCTGACGGCCCACGCGCGGCAGCAGTTCGCGAATCACCGGGTCGTCTACGCACATCACCGCGCGGCCATAAAACGGCAGGTTGTGCAGGAAGTTAATAAACGTCTGCTTTAAATTTTCGAAGTCGCCCTGGTAGGTATCCATATGGTCGGCTTCAATATTGGTGACAATGGCCACCATCGGCTGCAAATGCAGGAACGACGCATCGCTCTCATCCGCTTCCGCAATCAAGTAACGGCTATTGCCCAGGCGCGCGTGCACGCCCGCCGCTTTCACCAGACCGCCGTTAACGAAGGTCGGGTCCAGCCCGGCTTCCGCATAAATGCTCGCTACCATTGCGGTGGTGGTGGTTTTACCGTGCGTCCCGGCAATCGCGATGCCGTGACGAAAACGCATCAGCTCCGCCAGCATCTCGGCGCGGCGAATCACCGGAATACGTGACTCACGAGCCGCCACAATCTCAGGGTTATCGGCAGAGATCGCCGTTGACACCACAACAACACTCGCATCGCGCACGTTTTCCGGGCGATGGTTGAAATAAATGGTGGCGCCCAGTTTACTCAACTGCTGGGTCACCGGGTTCGGCGCCAGGTCGGAACCGCTGATCTGATACCCTTCGTTGGCCAGTACTTCGGCAATACCGCCCATACCGGCGCCGCCGATGCCAACAAAGTGAATGTGCCGGACGCGACGCATCTCGGGCACGATAGAACGCAGTTTCGCCAGTTGTTGTGTATTCATTCTCTAAACGCCATCACTTCAAAAATTCGGGCGACGCCATTGCGCCGTGATGATTAAGCCTTTGCTGCCAGGCTGACTTCTTTTGCTACCCGCTCGGTAGCATCCGGGATAGCCGCCGCGCGCGCGCGTTCGGCCATCTCTAATAAGGTGGTGCGATCCCAGCTTGCCAGGGTCTCGGCCACCGCTTGCGCCGTGAACTGCGGCTGCTCGTAGATCTTCGCCGCGCCGGCTTTTTCCAGCGGCAGCGCATTCCAGTACTGCTGGCGGTCTTTATGCTGGAACGGGACGAAAATGGCCGGCAGACCGGCTGCCGCGATTTCGCTGACCGTCAGCGCGCCGGAACGGCACACCACCACGTCGGCCCACGCGTACGCAGCCGCCATGTCGTCAATAAATTCAGTCACTTTGTGCTGCGGCTGACCGGCATCGACGTAAGCCTGCTCAACGGTCTGCTGAGCGCCCTTGCCGCTCTGATGCCAGAGGGTGACCGCATCGCCCAGACGCTGCGCCACCTGCGGCATGGTCTGATTCAGGATGCGCGCGCCCTGAGAGCCGCCAACCACCAGAACGCGGATCGGACCCTCGCGGCCCACCAGGCGCTGCTCCGGCAGCGGCAGCGCCAGTACGTCAACGCGTACCGGGTTACCTACCACTTCGGCATCCGGGAATGCCCCAGGGAAAGCTTGCATCACTTTGCTGGCAATTTTCGCCAGCCATTTGTTCGTCAGCCCGGCAATACCGTTCTGTTCGTGCAGGACCACCGGGATGCCCAGCGACCACGCAGCCAGACCGCCTGGGCCGGATACATAGCCGCCCATGCCCAGCACCACGTCCGGCTTAAAGCGCTTCATGATAGCCCGCGCCTGGCGCCAGGCGTTGAAGATACGCATCGGCGCCAGCAGCAGGGCCTTCAGGCCTTTACCGCGCAGCCCGGAAATATGGATAAAATCAATCTCAATGCCGTGCTTCGGTACGAGGTCGGCTTCCATACGATCGGCGGTTCCCAGCCAGCGAACCTGCCAGCCCTGATCCATTAAATGGTGCGCAACCGCCAGCCCGGGGAACACGTGTCCGCCGGTACCGCCCGCCATCACCATTAGCCGCTTTGTTTGACCGCTCATCGAGAACCTCGGGTAAACGCCTGTGCTTTCTCCAGGCGAGTTTCATAATCAATTCGTAACAAGAACATAATGGCAGTCGACATAATCAGAAGACTGGAGCCGCCGTAGCTGATCAGAGGCAGCGTCAGGCCTTTCGTCGGCAGCATACCGGCCGCCGCCCCTACGTTCACCAACGCCTGGAAACTGAACCATACGCCGATTGCGCAAGCCAGGAAGCCAGAAAAACGTTGGTTAATCTCCAGCGCTTTGCGACCGATGGACATGGCGCGGAAAGCGACGAAGAATACCATTAAAAGTGCCAGTACCACACCGATATAACCCAATTCCTCGCCGATGATGGCGAAGATGAAGTCGGTGTGCGCCTCAGGCAGGTACTCCAGTTTCTGTACCGAGTTACCTAACCCCTGCCCCCACATCTCGCCACGGCCGAAGGCCATCAGGGATTGAGTCAGCTGGTAGCCGCTGCCGAACGGGTCTTCCCACGGGTTCCAGAAGGAGGTCACACGGAGAATACGATACGGTTCGGCGAGGATCAGCAGTACGACCGCGGAGATCCCCATGCCGATGATGGCGATGAACTGCCACAGCTTGGCGCCCGCCAGGAACAGCATCGCCAGGGTGGTCACAAACAGCACCACCACGGTACCCAGGTCAGGCTGCGCCAGCAGTAAAATCGCCAGTACGAAAATCACGCCCATTGGCTTTAAGAAGCCGCGCAGGTTGTTGCGCACCTCGTCAGCTTTACGCACCAGATAGTTGGCGATATAGCAGAACAGCGACAGCTTGGTCAGCTCGGCAGGCTGAATACGCAGCGGGCCAAAGGCAATCCAGCGCGATGCCCCGTTAACCGAGCTCCCCACCACCAGTACAATCAGCAGCATCCCGATAGAGGCGATCAGCATGAACGTACTGTGCTTCTGCCAGAACGACATCGGCAGTCGCAGCGTCACCAGCGCCAGCACAAACGCCAGCAGAATATAAAGGCCGTCACGCTTAGCGAACAGGAACGGGTCGTTCGCCAGACGCTGGCCCACCGGCATCGACGCCGAGGTCACCATAATGAAACCAATCGCCGCCAGGCCAAGCGTCAGCCACAGCAGCGTGCGGTCGTACATAATCAGGCTGTCGGTATCTTTCTCCCGGGAGCCCATCACCCAGCCCTTCAGCGCCGCGAACATCCAGCCGAATAGCCACGCGAACGCGCGCATACCCGGCACACGCGGCAGGCGTAGCCGCGGCAGTCTCAGGCGCGGGAGAGACAAACGCATCAACCTAACTCCCCGGCAAGACGAGCAAACACGTCGCCGCGCTGCTCAAAACTCTTAAACTGATCGAGGCTGGCGCACGCGGGCGACAGCAGCACCATATCGCCCGCTTTGACCTGCGGCGCAATCAGGCGCATTGCCTGCTCCATCGTTTCCGTCTGGGTGGCGATTTCCGGACGCAGCGCGGCCAGCTCGCCGCCGTCGCGGCCAAAGCAGAACAGACGAATATTGTCGCCGGTGAGGTAGCGCTGCAGCGGCATAAAGTCGGCCGATTTACCATCGCCGCCCAGCAGCAGGTAAAGCGTCCCGGCAACGTGCAGGCCATTTAAGGCCGCTTCGGTACTGCCGACGTTGGTCGCTTTTGAATCGTTAATCCAGCGCACACCGTTATGATCCAGCACAATCTGGAAACGATGGGCCAGGCCGGTAAAGGTGGTCAGCGCTTTGAGGCTGGTTGCACGCGGCAGACCGGCGGCATCCGCCAGCGCCAGCGCAGCCAGGGCATTGCTGTAGTTATGCTGCCCGGTTAGCGGCATTTCTTTCACGTTGAGGACCTTTTCGCCCTTCACGCGCAGCCAGGTTTCGCCCTGCTGGCGGTTAAGGTGATAGTCGCCAACGTCAACGCCAAAGCTCACGCAGCGTTCATCGGCACCGCGCACCGGCATGGTCAGGCCATCGTCGGCATTCACCACGCACACGTTGGCATGTTCATACACCCGCAGCTTCGCAGCGCGATACTGCTGCATACCCAGCGGGTAGCGGTCCATGTGATCTTCGGTCACGTTGAGAATGGTTGCCGCCACCGCGTGCAGACTGGAGGTGGTTTCCAGCTGGAAGCTGGAAAGCTCAAGCACGTACAGCTCGCGGGACGGATCGAGCAGCATCAGCGCAGGCAGGCCGATATTCCCGCCGACGCCGACGTTAACGCCCGCCGCTTTTGCCATTTCACCCACCAGCGTGGTAACGGTGCTTTTCCCGTTGGAACCGGTGATGGCAACAATCGGCGCCTGTGCTTCACGGCAAAACAGTTCGATATCGCCAACGATTTCAATCCCGGCATCCGCGGCCCGACTCAGCGCCGGATGCGCCAGCGCGATACCAGGGCTGGCAACGATCAGGTCGGCTGCCATCAGCCAGTCTTCGTTCAGACCGCCAACATACCGCTCGACCGATTCCGGCAGTTTATCCAGACCGGGCGGCGTCGCTCGGGTATCCATTACGCGCGGCGTGACGCTCTGCGCGAGGAAGAAATCCACGCAGGACAGCCCGGTCAGTCCAAGACCAATGATGACGACGTTTTTACCCTGGTAATCTGCCATGATTAACGTACCTTCAGCGTTGCCAGGCCAATCAGCACCAGCATCAGCGAAATAATCCAGAAGCGCACGATAACGCGCGGTTCCGGCCAGCCTTTGAGTTCATAGTGGTGGTGAATTGGCGCCATTCGGAAGATGCGCTGACCGCGCAGCTTGAAGGAACCGACCTGCAGAATCACCGACAGGGTTTCCACCACGAAGACGCCGCCCATGATCACCAGCAGGAACTCCTGGCGCAGCAGCACGGCAATAATGCCCAGCGCGCCGCCCAGCGCCAGTGAACCGACGTCGCCCATAAAGACCTGCGCCGGATAGGTGTTGAACCACAGGAAGCCTAAGCCCGCGCCGACGATCGCCGTACAGACGATCACCAGCTCACCCGCGTGACGCAGATAAGGGATGTGCAGATAGCTGGCAAAGTTCATGTTACCGGTCGCCCACGCCACCAGCGCAAAGCCCGCCGCCACGAACACGGTCGGCATAATCGCCAGGCCATCAAGACCGTCGGTCAGGTTGACCGCGTTGCCGGTACCCACGATGACGAAGTAGGCCAGCAGGATGTAGAACAGGCCCAGCTGCGGCATCACGTCTTTAAAGAACGGCACCACCAGCTCGGTCGCCGGCGTATCTTTACCGGCCAGATACAGCGCAAAGGCCACGCCCAGCGCAATCACCGACATCCAGAAATATTTCCAGCGGGCGATCAGGCCCTTGGTGTCTTTACGCACCACTTTGCGGTAGTCATCGACAAAACCGATAATGCCGTAGCCGATAAGCACCGTCAGCACGCACCAAACGTACGGGTTAGACGGATAGGCCCACAGCAGTACGGAAACCGTAATCGCGGTCAGGATCATGATCCCGCCCATGGTGGGAGTACCGCGTTTGCTAAAGTGCGATTCCGGACCGTCGTTACGAACAACCTGGCCGAAGGACATTTTTTGTAAGCGGGCAATCATGCGCGGGCCCATCCACAAAGAGATGAACAGCGCGGTCAGCAGGCTGACGATGGCGCGAAACGTCAGATAGGAAAAGACGTTAAAGCCGGAATAATATTTGACCAGATGTTCGGCCAGCCACACTAACATGTCCCGTTCTCCTGTAAAGCGCGTACGACCTGTTCCATGGCGGCACTGCGTGATCCTTTCACCAGAATGGTGATCGTTTTATGTTCATTAATCAGCGATTTCAGACGCGCAACCACTGCCGATTTCTCGGTGAAGTGCTCCCCTGCCCCGCTCGCCTCGCTGATCGCCTGGCTTAATTTGCCAACGCTCAGCACGCGGTCAATACCGGCGGTTTTGGCCGCCTCGCCAACCTGGGTGTGACAGGCTTCGCTCTCAACACCCAGCTCACCCATATCGCCTACCACCAGCACGCGGTAGCCCGGCATTTCAGCCAGCACCTGCACGGCGGCCGTCATCGAACCGACGTTGGCGTTATAGGAGTCGTCCAGCAGCAGCTGGTTATCTGCCAACTGAATCGGGAACAGACGCCCCGGCACCGCTTTCAGCTGCGCCAGACCGGCTTTCACCGCGCTTAATTCTGCACCCACCGCCGTCGCCAGCGCGGTAGCCGCCAGCGCATTGGCGATATTATGCCGACCCGGCAGCGGCAGCAGGACCTCTACGCTGCCCTTCGGCGTACGCAGAGTAAATTCGGTGCCCTGAGCGGTAATACGCACGTTTTCAGCGCCAAAGTCGCTGCCCGCTGTATTTGGCGAGAAGCGCCATACGGTGCGATCGCCGATCGCCTTCTGCCAGTTAGGCCAGTCGTTGTTGTCGGCGTTGAGAATCGCAATGCCGTTTTCCGATAGGCCGGTAAAAATTTCGCCTTTGGCTTTCGCCACGCCCGCCAGTGAACCAAAGCCTTCTAAATGCGCGGCCGCCAGGTTATTGACCAGCGCCGCTTCCGGGCGGGTCAGGCTCACGGTCCAGGCGATTTCGCCCTGATGGTTAGCGCCTAACTCAATCACCGCATACTGATGCTCTGCGGTCAGGCGCAGTAGTGTCATCGGCACGCCGATGTCATTATTTAGATTGCCCGCGGTATACAGCGTGTTGCCGCACTGGCTCAAAATGGCAGCGGTCATCTCTTTGACCGAGGTTTTACCGGAGGAGCCGGTCAGCGCGACCACGCGCGCCGGTACCTGCTGGCGAACCCAGGCTGCCAGCTCACCAAACGCCTGGCGGGTATCGCTCACCACCAGCTGCGGAAGGTCGATGTCCAGCTTACGGCTGACCAGCAGCGCGCCTGCACCGCCGTCTTTTGCCATTTGCGCAAAATCATGCGCGTCAAAACGCTCACCCTTTAGCGCCACAAACAGGCAGCCTGCGGTTAATTTGCGGGTGTCGGTAGTAACGTCGGTAATCTGGCGATCGTCGCCGTGCAGTTCGCCGCGCAGCGTGTCGGCCAACTGACTCAAGGTAACGCTAATCATGCTACGACTCCCAGCAGACGCGCTGCGGTCACGCGGTCGGAGTAATCCAGACGGCGATTACCGACAATCTGATAATCTTCATGGCCCTTGCCAGCCAGCAGCACCACGTCATTTTCTTGCGCCTGCATGATGGCGCTGGTGACCGCTTCCGCGCGGCCTTCCATCACCTTCGCATGCCCGGCATCGACCATCCCGGCCAGAATGTCGTTGATAATGGCGCGCGGCTCTTCGGTACGCGGGTTGTCATCGGTGACAACGGCAATATCGGCGAATTCTTCGGCGATAGCGCCCATCAGCGGACGCTTGCCTTTATCACGGTCACCGCCGCAGCCAAAGACGCACCACAGCGTGCCCGTACAGTGCAGACGTGCGGCCTGCAGCGCTTTTTCCAGCGCATCCGGCGTATGGGCGTAATCGACCACCACCGTCGGTTTGCCCGGCGCGCTGAACACTTCCATTCGGCCGCAGACCGGCTGTAAGCGGGCCGCGGTGTTCAACAGATCGCTGAGCGAATAGTCCAGCGCCAGCAGCGTTGCCAGCGCCAGCAGCAGGTTGCTGACGTTAAAGGCGCCCATCAGGCGGCTTTCGATCTCGCCTTCACCCCAGCTGGAGTCGAAGCGAATCGTGGCGCCGCTGTCGTGATAGTTAACGGCAGTGGCTTTCAGCCAGCGGCCGTGGCAGTTCGGGTTGATATGGTCTTCCATGGACACCGCCACCGCATCCGGCAGTCGGCCAAGCCAGCGACGGCCCACTTCGTCATCGGCGTTCACAATCGCCTGACCGCAGTGGTGAGTGGAGTAGAGCAGCCATTTCGCCGCTTCGTAGTGCTCCATATCGCCATGGTAATCCAGGTGATCGCGGCTCAGGTTGGTGAAGACCGAGGCGGCAAACTTGAGCGCCGCGACGCGGTGCTGCACCAGGCCGTGGGAAGAGACTTCCATCGCCGCCATCGTCGCGCCTTCAGCCACCAGGCCTGCGAGCACGTGCTGGACATCAACGGCAGAACCGGTGGTGTTTTCCGTCGGGATCACTTTCCCCAGCAGGCCGTTGCCTACGGTGCCCATCACCGCGCTGGTTTCGCCCAGCAGTTGGCACCACTGCGCAATCAGCTGCGTGGTGGTGGTTTTGCCGTTAGTGCCGGTCACGCCAACCAGATGCAGGCGTTCGGACGGCTCATGGTAAAAACGCCCGGCCAGCGCCGACAGACGTTCGTTTAACTGACTGAGGTAAATAACCGGCACGCCGTGAACTTCACGAATTTCACCGTCGGTCGCTTCATCTTTTGCCTCGGCGACAATGGCAGCAACACCTTGCGCAATTGCCTGCGGGATATAACGACGCCCGTCCGCCTGATGACCTACTACTGCCACGAACAGATCGCCCGATGCAGCCACACGGCTGTCGAGCGTCATCTCTCGCAGTGCTCGCTCCGGTGCATTCGGCACCCACGGAGCAAGAAGGTCGCGCAAATTACGATCTGCCACCTGAACCCTCGCCTTGATTTGTCACAAATTCACTCTTATCGCCCGTTGCCAGCGCATCCGGTTCAATGTTCATCGTGCGCAGTACGCCGCCCATGATGGCACCAAACACCGGCGCGGAAACGGCGCCACCGTAGTATTTACCCGCCTGCGGATCGTTGATGACCACCACCAGCGCAAAGCGCGGCTGGCTGGCTGGCGCAACGCCCGCGGTGTAAGCAATGTATTTGTTGATGTAGCGCCCGTCCGGGCCGACCTTTTTCGCCGTACCGGTTTTAATCGCAATACGGTAGCCTTTGATCGCCGCCTTCACGCCGCCGCCGCCGGGCAGCGCCACGCTTTCCATCATGTGCACCACGGTGCGGACGATAGACTCCGGGAAGACGCGTTCGCCGGGTACCGGCGGGTCAACTTTGGTTATCGACAGCGGGCGATAAATGCCATAGCTGCCAATCGTTGCGTAGACTCGCGCTAACTGTAACGGCGTTACCATTAGCCCGTAGCCGAAAGAGAAGGTGGCCCTCTCTATGTCAGACCACCGTTGTTTTTGAGGATATAAGCCACTGCGTTCTCCGACCAACCCCAAATTGGTCGCTTTTCCCAGCCCAAAACGTGAGTAAGTCTCTACTAACGCTGAGGACGGCATCGCTAACGCCAGCTTGGAAACACCGACGTTACTCGACTTCTGTAGTACCCCGGTCAGGGTCAATTCGCTGTAGCGCGCCACGTCTTTGATCTCGTGGCCGTTAATTCGGTAGGGAATGGTATTCAGCACGGTGTTTTCGCGCACCACGCCGCGTTGTACCGCGGTCATCACCACCATCGGTTTCACCGTCGAACCCGGTTCAAACACGTCGGTGATCGCCCGGTTACGCATGGTGTCTTTGGCCGTGCCGGTAAAGTTGTTCGGGTTGTAGGACGGGCTGTTGGCCATCGCCAGCACTTCACCGGTGCTTACGTCGACCAGCACGGCGCTGCCGGATTCCGCTTTGTTAAACGCCACGGCGTTGTTCAGTTCACGGTAGACCAGCGCCTGCAGACGTTCATCAATGCTCAGCGCCAGGTTGTGCGCCGCCTGGCTGTCGGTGGAGGAGATATCTTCAATCACCCGGCCATAGCGGTCCTTACGCACGATGCGCTCGCCCGGCTGGCCGGTTAACCACTTGTCGAAGCTTTTCTCAACCCCTTCAATCCCCTGGCTGTCAACGTTAGTAAAGCCAATAAGGTGAGCAGTCACTTCCCCTGACGGGTAGTAACGACGGGACTCTTCGCGCAGATAAATCCCCGGCAGCTTAAGTTTTTTGATGTAGTCAGCCATATCAGGGTTAACCTGACGGGCCAGGTAGATAAAGCGCATGCGCGGGTTGGTGTTAATGCGGTTTGCCAGCTGATCGAGCGGCATGTTCAGCGCATCGGCCAGCGCCTTCCAGCGGTTGTTGAGCACCACGCCGCCCGCATCGTGCAGCTCTTTCGGGTCGGCCCAGATGGCTTTCACCGGCACGCTCACCGCCAGCGGACGGCCAGAGCGATCGGTAATCATCCCGCGCGAAGTTGACACCTGCTGAACGCGTAAGGAACGCATGTCGCCTTCGCGTACCAGCTTATCAGGCGCAATAATTTGCAACCAGGCCGCGCGCCCGAGCAGAAACGCGAGCGCCATAAAAATACAGCCGCAGAGCAACGCAAAACGCCAACTGATAAAGTTGGCCTGTTCTTCCTGACGTTTTGGCTTAAGCGTTTTTGCCGCCGGTTTCATGCGTTGCAATAATCCTTATTTCTGAACAACAATGTTTTCTTTTGATGGATCAACATGTTGCATCTGCAACTTTTCTGTAGCGATACGTTCGACGCGGCTATGATCGCCGAGAGCATTCTCTTCGAGGATCAGGTTGCGCCATTCGATGTCCAACGCATCACGCTCCAGCACCAACTGTTCTCGTTGGGCCGTTAACAGGCGAGTATGGTGCGCCGTCGTCACCACCGTCACCGCCGTAACAATAATGCAAATGAACAGACAGAGTGGCAGTTTCCCGAACTGCAAAAGGTCGTCGCGAATAACGCCAGGCAAGGCATGACGTTCGCCATTTCCTAACGACCCGGTGACTTTGCTTAGGGCCTCTGTCACTCTGCCGATCATGCGTTCGTCCTCTCTGCAATACGCAGAACTGAACTACGAGCGCGTGGGTTCTCAGCCACTTCTTCTTCGCCCGGCATCAACTTGCCTAACGCTCGTAAATGACGGCCACCCAGTTTCTTGAGTTGCTCTTCGGTCATCGGGATCCCCGCCGGAACCTGCGGACCGCGGCTCTGTTCGCGCATAAAGCGTTTCACAATGCGGTCTTCCAGCGAGTGGAAGCTGATGATCGACAGCCGGCCACCCGGGGCCAGCACGCCAAGCGAGCTTTTTAGCGCCAGCTCTATCTCCTCCAGCTCACTGTTCACCCAAATGCGCACCGCCTGGAAGGTACGGGTTGCGGGGTGTTTGAATTTGTCTTTCACCGGCATGGCGGCGGAAATCACTTCCGCCAGCTCTTTGGTGCGGGTCATCGGCTCAACGCGGTTGCGTTCAACGATGGCTCGGGCAATACGTTTACCAAAGCGCTCTTCACCAAAGGTTTTAATCACCCAGGCGATATCCGCCTCTTCTGCCGTTTGCAGCCATTCGGCGGCAGACTGACCGCGAGTCGGGTCCATACGCATGTCCAGCGGGCCATCGCGCATAAACGAAAAGCCGCGCTCAGCGTCATCCAGCTGCGGTGAAGAAACGCCAAGATCGAGAAGGATACCGTCGATCTTGCCAACGAGATCGCGCTCGGCGACGTAGTCCGCCAGCGCAGAGAAAGGACCATGAACGATGGAAAAGCGAGGGTCATCGATGGTCTTTGCCACCGCAATCGCCTCGGGATCGCGATCGATCGCGATCAGGCGCCCCTGCTCGCCAAGCTGCGAGAGGATCAGACGCGAGTGTCCGCCGCGGCCAAAGGTGCCATCAATATAGATACCATCCGGGCGAATATTCAGGCCGTTAACCGCCTCGTCCAGCAGTACCGTAGTGTGTTTAAAATTTTCCATCATATTTATAAGGACAAATCCTGCAATCGCTCCGACAGCGCCCCTGAAGCAGATTGCTCAGCGTCGATATCTTCCTTGACCCGTTGATACCAGGCCGTCTCATCCCACAGTTCAAACTTGTTAAACTGCCCGACCAGCATCACTTCTTTGGTCAATCCGGCGTGCTGCCGTAAAACCGGCGCGATCAATAACCGCCCGGCGCTATCCATCTGACATTCACTGGCATGCCCTAACAGCAGCCGCTGCACGCGGCGCTCAACCGGGTTCATGCTCGACAAACGCGATAGCTTTTGCTCGATAATTTCCCATTCGGGCAGAGGATAAAGCAGCAGGCAGGGGTGATGGATGTCAATGGTACAAACCATTTGACCGGTAGCGCTCTCGATCAGCAGGTCCCGATATCGGACAGGGACGGCTAAACGCCCTTTGCTGTCGAGATTGACTAACGTTGCCCCTCGGAACATGCCAGCCTCACCCCTTATTACCACTTTAACCCACAAATTCCCACTCAAAGGAGTTTACGGAGCAGAGGAAAAGCTTGTCAAGCCAGCATGAATGCCAACAGAGCCCAAAATACCGCTATTTAAGGCCGACAATAGCTCTGATTAAAAATTATCCAACAGACGAGGCAAATTAACGTCATGAATACCCGCAAGAAAAATACAAAGGGATTCACATCATGTTAACGCGACTAAATATCATCAAAAGAATATATAAAGTGTCAGTTTGCGACGCGAGCGGCATTTTAGGACATTCTGCGGCCCGTTAACAGTCCCCCGTGGCGCGCCCCGGAGAGGAATTCAAGCCCGACAGCTCGCCCATTCTGGTAGGGGGCTAAAGAAGTGTTTGTTATTTCGGCAATCCGCAGTGCGAATGTAACAAAATAATTCACAAATAATATATTTTTACTTTGTGTTCACAATAATAAACGGGAAAGGGAAACGAAATGAGCGTTATTAAATAGAAAGCTAATCAAAATGAGGAATTATCTGAATATCCACACCAGAATAATGTTTTAGGCGATAAAGGCGACTTTTTTTGGCCGCCCCTATCGCGAGGAAGATTATCGACGACTCAGACTACCGCGACGGTAGAGATTACGACGAATACGGCTCAGACCCGGTTTTGGCTTACGCGGCTCGTCCAGGCTTGCCAGCACAATCTCCAGTACGCGCTCGGCAACGTCGCGGTGGCGCTGAGCCACGGCCAGCACCGGGCACTGCAGGAAATCGAGCAATTCGTTATCGCCGAAGGTGGCGATCGCCAGATCGGTCGGCAGCTTGCCTTCACGGCGCAGCGTAACGTCCATTACGCCCTGCAGCAGCGCAAACGATGTGGTAAACAGCGCCTGCGGCATCGGGTGCGTTTCCAGCCATTTCTCAAACAGCTGCGCTGCGGCTTCGCGCTCATAGCTGTTGGCGTACAGGAAGTGCACTTCGCGCGGATCGTCTTTCCAGGCCGTACGGAAGCCTTGTTCACGCAGGTAGCTAACCGACAGCTCCGGCAGTGCGCCAAGGTAAAGCACGGTTTCCGCCGGGAAGGTACGCAGTTCGGCAGCCAGCATTTCTGCATCGTCCTGGTCAGCCCCCACGACGCTGGTGAAATGTTCGCGGTCCAGCGCACGGTCCAGCGCGACAATCGGGAACGAATCGTTAGCCCAACGCTGATAGAACGGATGCTCCGGCGGTAACGAGGTAGAAACAATGATCGCGTCCACCTGGCGCTGCAGCAGATGCTCAATGCAGCGCATTTCGTTATCCGGCTGATCTTCGGAACAGGCAATCAGCAGCTGGTAACCACGCTGGCGGGCCTGACGTTCGAGGTAGTTGGCGATGCGGGTATAGCTGGTATTTTCCAGATCCGGGATAACAAGCCCGATAGAACGCATGCGTCCTGCACGCAGCCCGGCGGCAACCGCGTTGGGATGGTAGTTATGCTCGCGCACGACGGCCATCACTTTCTCAACAGTTTTGTCGCTAACGCGGTACTGCTTCGCTTTGCCGTTAATCACATAGCTGGCGGTGGTTCGGGAAACACCGGCAAGCCGGGCGATTTCATCCAGTTTCACAATTGCCCCTTGCTTTATAAGTATAATCCGTAACATCTAAACGCAGAATGATCCGATCGGCAATAGCTTTTGTTCCCACTTATTGCTGATTTCGCAAAAAAAAGCCCGACGTCTGGCCGGGCTACGATAAAGCGATGAGATCCAGGCTAGCGCATAATCTTGTCGCCGCGCGACAGACCGACCACCCCGGAGCGGGCAACCTCAACAATTCTGGCGACATCGCGCAGCGACGCGAGGAACGCATCCAGCTTATCGCTGGTGCCCGCCAGCTGGACGGTATACAGCGACGGCGTGACGTCGATGATCTGCCCGCGGAAGATTTCCGTGTTGCGTTTCACCTCGTCGCGGCCGTAGCCGCTGGCCTGCACTTTCACCAGCATGATTTCGCGCTCAACGTGCGCCCCCTGCCCCAGCTCGTTAACCCGCAGCACGTCCACCAGCTTATGCAGCTGCTTTTCGATCTGTTCGATGGTCTTCTCATCGCCAACCGTCTGAATGGTCATTCGCGACAGCGTCGGGTCGTCGGTCGGCGCCACGGTCAGGCTCTCAATGTTGTAGCCGCGTTGAGAGAAAAGCCCAATGACGCGCGACAGCGCGCCGGACTCGTTTTCCAGCAGTACAGATAATATCCGGCGCATAATCAGGTTCTCTCCGTTTTGCTCAACCACATCTCGTCCATTGCCCCACCGCGAATATGCATGGGGTAGACGTGCTCGCTACCGTCGACGGCGACGTCAACGAACACCAGTCGTTTATTGCGCACATGTTCCAGCGCCTCGCTCAGCTTGCTTTCCAGCTCATCCGGGCGAGTAATGCGGATACCCACGTGGCCATAGGCTTCCGCCAGGCGGACAAAGTCCGGCAGCGACTGCATATAAGATTGGGAGTGGCGGCCAGAATAAATCATGTCCTGCCATTGCTTGACCATCCCCAGATAACCGTTGTTCAGGTTCAGCACCAGCACCGGCAGTTGATACTGCTGTGCGGTCGACAGCTCCTGGATGTTCATCTGAATACTGCCGTCGCCGGTAACGCAAACCACCGTTTCCTCAGGAAACGCCATTTTGACGCCCAGCGCAGCGGGCAGGCCAAAGCCCATGGTGCCCAGACCACCGGAGTTGATCCAGCGGCGTGGTTTATCAAACGGATAGTACAGCGCGGCGAACATCTGATGCTGGCCAACGTCGGAGGTCACATAAGCATCGCCGTGGGTCAGCCTCCAGATGGCCTCAATGACCGCCTGCGGCTTAATCTGTTCACTTTTTTCGTCATACTTCAGGCACTGGCGGGCGCGCCACTGTTCAATCTGCTGCCACCAGTCGCGAATATCATCCAACGGCTGCGCGGCGCTTTCTTGATCCAGCAGCTCCAGCATTTGATCGAGCACCAGCCCCGCGTCGCCCACGATCGGAATGTCCGCCGGAACGGTTTTCGAGATCGACGTTGGATCGATATCAATATGCAGCACCGTCGCATCCGGGCAGTACTTCGCCAGATTATTGGTCGTGCGATCGTCAAAGCGCACGCCGACGGCAAAGATGACGTCGGAATGGTGCATGGTCATATTGGCTTCATAAGTACCGTGCATCCCTAGCATCCCCAGCGCCTGGCGATGCGTCGCCGGGAAGCCACCTAGCCCCATCAGCGATGAGGTGACGGGAAGATTCAGCTTTTCAATCAGCGTGCGCAGCTGCGCGTGGCACTCGGCGTTCACCACTCCACCGCCGACATAAACGACCGGTTTTTTCGCGGCAATCAGGGTCTGTAACGCACGCTTAATCTGCCCCTTATGCCCCGTGGTGGTCGGGTTATAAGAACGCATGCTGACCGTATCCGGCCAGACGTACGGCAGTTTGTTCGCCGGGCTAAGAATATCTTTCGGCAGATCCACCACCACCGGTCCGGGGCGGCCGCTGGCCGCTAGCCAGAACGCTTTCTTCAGTACGCCGGGAATATCCTCAGTCTGTTTCACCAGAAAGCTGTGCTTCACGACCGGCCGGGAGATCCCCACCATGTCGCACTCCTGGAAGGCATCGTAGCCAATCAGCGAGGTCGCGACCTGACCGGAGATCACCACCAGAGGAATGGAATCCATATAAGCGGTCGCAATCCCGGTAATGGCGTTGGTCGCCCCCGGGCCCGAGGTCACCAGCACGACGCCAACCTCACCGGTCGCACGCGCCAGCCCGTCAGCCATATGTACCGCCGCCTGCTCGTGGCGGACCAGTACGTGGTCAATGCCGCCGACCGTATGCAGCGCATCATATATATCGAGGACCGCGCCCCCCGGATAGCCAAACACCTGCTTTACGCCCTGATCGATTAACGATCGGACGACCATCTCGGCTCCTGACAACATCTCCATGATTTGCCTCCCGGCTTTTTTCTTGATGACCGGGGACGTCATTGTCCCGGCGGTCATGCGTCGGCGGCGCGTCTGCCATCCATCGACGCTGAATTGGGTCATGACTTAACATAACCGCTCGCCACCAGGCAGGCAATTCACCCATCCCGCGTAGATACCATCATGAAAAGAGAAAAAATAAAGCGAAAAGGGAAAATGATGGAGGAATACTTCAACGATAAGAAAAGGAGAGCGTAGATACTCGGGTGAACGCAGCCATTACAGCAAAAGCTGCATTTTTCACTTTCTCACCGCCGACGGCGACGGCTAACAACAGAATAAAATTTTAATTTTACGTGAACATACAAAACAAACAGGATGCATATGCATCCTGTTTATGCCGCCATCTTATTGCTGCCGACAGGCGTTAACCAGCAGCTCTTCCATCCACTGATGGCCCTTATCGCGCCCCGCCGCTTCATGCCAGGAAAGGTAACAGGTACGGCTATTTAGCTTCATCGGCAGCGGTAATACCTGCAGGCCAATCTGTTCAGCAAATTCGTCTGCCAGGCGACGTGGCGCAATCGCCACCAGATGAGTTTGAGAAACCACGTTTAATACGCTAATCAGCGCCATCCCCTGATAAGCAATGCGGCTTTGTTTATCAAGGGTGTCATACCACGGCTGGCTAAAAGAGGCATAACGATCCAGTGAAACCACCGCATGTTCCTCTTGATACAGCACCTCCTCCGAAACCGGGCCATTAATACGCGGATGTTTTTTACTGGCGACCATCACCATTTCATCATTGAATAACGGCACGCAGGCGAATTCCGGACGACGAAACTCTTCATAGCCAAGAACAAACTCAATTTCCTGATAGCGCAGCTGATGTTCTGTATTTTGATTTAAGGATGACTTAAACACCATGTGAATATGTGGGGCGACTTCATTCACTTTATTCAAAATAATAGAGGTCAGATAATTATCCAGCGGACTACAGACGCAGAGATTAAATACGCGTTCGCTGCTTAGCGGTTCAAAACCGGAACCCGGTAGCTCATTTTGCACCAGCTGAAGCGCCTGACGAATCGAGCCAAACAGCTGAAATGCACGGGCGGTGGGCTGAATGCCGCGACCGTAGCGAACGAACAGCTCATCATTAAACATCACCTTCAACCGCGCCACGGCGTTGCTGACCGCGGGTTGCGACATCCCCAGCATATGCGCCGCGCGGGTAATATTTTGCTCCTGCATTACCGCATCAAATACGGTCAGTAAATTTAAATCCACCAACCGTAGCTGCAGTTTGTTCCCTTCATTTGCGGTCACACGCGGCTTCTCCGGCGCGCTAATAACGCTCTCAGACTCCAGTGTCATACAAAACTCCCTTTGCAGAATCGCAGTAATATATTGAGGCTATATGATTTACCATGCATATAAAATCCAAAAAAGAGAAATAAATAAAAATAGGAATATATAAAGATGCAGAAGATTGACTTTCCCTAAGAAAAGCCAACCTTAATTTATATCACCAAGCTAATGACTGATAGTTTACTCATAGATTACATAAATAGACAACAGCCGAAAAAGTACACAATGAATTAAGTTTTATTAAATTGTTCCATTCTTACCATGAATAACATTAACAATTTCGCATCAGAAATAGTGATACTACATTTACCTGACCGACGGTTAAAATACATAAATCCAGTATTATCATATCGATAGCATTAACGCTTAATCATGACAAAGTCATGATCGATTACGATGAATCATGTTCATATGCGTCAAAATATTAAAATCATGAATTCCGACATAAGACAATCCGCTATAAAATGAGACATTCATCAGCACAATTAGCTAATTTCACCGTCTCGCTTAACGACCTTCTTCACCGCCTTTTCCGTCTTCAGGGTTGACATCAGAAAGCATATCCAGTACCACTAAAAGCATATCGAATTCATCTGGAGAATGATGACCATGTTCCGCACCACTCGCTTCAACGGCCTACTACTACTAAACGCCTTTTCTGTGCGCGGTAGGCTGGTGTGCGACGTTCAGCGTTAGTCATCATCAGTAGAACTCTAAACCCGCGCCATTGCGCGGGTTTTTTTATGCTCGTAGCAAGGCGCTCCCAAGTTAACCAAGGACCTAAACCATGAGCCAGCAAGTCATTATTTTCGATACGACCTTACGTGATGGTGAACAGGCATTACAGGCGAGCCTGAGCGTGAAAGAGAAGCTGCAGATTGCCTTTGCCCTCGAGCGTATGGGCGTTGACGTAATGGAAGTTGGGTTTCCGGTCTCTTCTCCGGGCGATTTCGAATCCGTACAGACCATCGCCCGCAACATTAAAAACAGCCGCGTCTGCGCGCTGGCACGCTGCGTAGAGCAGGATATCGACGTTGCCGCCGAGTCATTAAAAGTCGCTGAAGCGTTCCGTATTCATACTTTTATTGCGACGTCACCCATGCACATCGCCACCAAACTGCGCAGCACGCTGGACGAGGTGATCGAACGCGCGGTCTATATGGTGAAACGGGCGCGTAACTATACTGACGACGTCGAATTCTCCTGTGAAGATGCCGGGCGTACCCCAATCGATCAGCTGGCGCGCGTGGTTGAAGCGGCGATTAACGCGGGCGCTACCACCATCAATATTCCAGACACCGTTGGCTATACCCTGCCGTTCGAGTTCTCCAACATCATTACCGGCCTGTATGAACGCGTTCCAAACATTGATAAAGCGATTATCTCCGTTCACACCCACGATGATTTAGGGATGGCGGTCGGCAACTCGCTGGCAGCCGTTCACGCCGGCGCGCGTCAGGTTGAAGGCGCAATGAACGGCATCGGCGAACGTGCGGGTAACTGCTCGCTGGAAGAAGTCATCATGGCGATTAAGGTGCGCAAAGACATCATGAACGTGCACACCGCCATCAACCACAACGAAATCTGGCGTACCAGCCAGACCGTCAGCCAGATCTGCAACATGCCGATCCCGGCCAACAAAGCTATCGTCGGTACCGGCGCATTCGCCCACTCTTCCGGTATCCACCAGGATGGCGTGCTGAAGAACCGCGAAAACTACGAAATCATGACCCCGGAGTCCATCGGCCTGAACCAGGTTCAGCTGAACCTGACCTCCCGCTCCGGCCGCGCGGCGGTGAAACACCGTATGGAAGAGATGGGCTACAAAGATACCGACTACAACATGGACCACCTGTACGACGCGTTCCTGAAGCTGGCAGACAAAAAAGGCCAGGTCTTCGACTACGACCTGGAAGCGCTGGCATTCATCAACAAGCAGCAGGAAGAGCCGGAACATTTCCGCCTGGACTACTTCAGCGTGCAGTCTGGTTCCAGCGATATCGCCACCGCGTCCGTGAAGCTGGCCTGCGGTGAAGAAACTAAGGCCGAAGCGGCGAATGGTAACGGTCCGGTTGATGCCATCTACCAGGCGATTAACCGCATCACCGGCTATGACGTCGAGCTGGTCAAATACGATCTGAACGCCAAAGGCCAGGGCAAAGACGCGCTGGGTCAGGTCGATATCGTGGTCACCCACAACGGCCGCCGCTTCCACGGCGTTGGCCTGGCAACGGATATCGTCGAGTCCTCCGCCAAAGCGATGGTGCACGTGCTGAACAACATCTGGCGCGCCGCTGAAGTCGAAAAAGAATTGCAACGCAAAATTAAGAATAACGAGAACAACAAGGAAACCGTGTAATGTCGAAGAATTACCATATTGCTGTGTTACCAGGTGACGGTATTGGCCCTGAAGTCATGACACAGGCATTGAAAGTACTGGAAGCCGTGCGTCAACGTTTTGATATGCGCATTACCACCAGCCACTACGACGTGGGCGGCATCGCGATTGACCGCCACGGTGAACCGCTGCCGCAGGCAACGGTAGACGGCTGCGACCAGGCCGACGCCATTCTGTTTGGCTCCGTCGGCGGCCCGAAATGGGAAAATCTGCCGCCAAACCAGCAGCCAGAGCGCGGCGCGCTGCTGCCGCTGCGTAAACACTTCAAGCTGTTCAGCAACCTGCGTCCAGCGAAGCTGTACCAGGGGCTGGAAGAGTTCTGCCCGCTGCGCGCCGATATCGCCGCTAACGGCTTCGATATCCTGTGCGTCCGCGAACTGACCGGCGGTATCTACTTCGGTCAGCCGAAGGGCCGTGAAGGCAGCGGTCAGCACGAAAAAGCGTTTGATACCGAGGTGTATCACCGCTTTGAGATTGAACGTATTGCCCGTATTGCGTTTGAATCTGCACGCAAACGTCGTCACAAAGTGACCTCCATTGATAAATCTAACGTACTGCAGTCCTCCATTCTGTGGCGCGAAATCGTCAGCGAAATCGGCAAAGAGTATGCCGACGTTGAGCTGGCACATATGTATATCGACAACGCCACCATGCAGCTGATTAAAGACCCGTCACAGTTCGACGTGGTGCTGTGCTCCAACCTGTTTGGCGACATTCTCTCCGATGAATGCGCGATGATCACCGGCTCCATGGGCATGCTGCCCTCTGCCAGCCTGAACGAAGAAGGCTTTGGTCTGTACGAACCTGCAGGCGGCTCCGCGCCGGACATCGCCGGTAAAAATATTGCGAACCCCATCGCACAGATCCTGTCGCTGGCGCTGCTGCTGCGCTACAGCCTGGATGCCAACGATGCCGCTACCGCTATTGAAAGCGCCATCAACCGCGCGCTGGAAGAAGGCGTACGTACCGGTGACTTAGCCCGCGGCGGCGCGGCGGTCAGTACAGATGAAATGGGCGATATCATTGCCCGCTACGTTGCCGAAGGGGTGTAATCATGGCGAAGACCTTATACGAGAAGTTGTTTGATGCTCACGTGGTTTACGAAGCGCCGAACGAGACGCCGCTGCTGTACATCGACCGTCACCTGGTGCATGAGGTGACCTCGCCGCAGGCGTTTGACGGCCTGCGCGCGCACAACCGCCCGGTGCGTCAGCCGGGCAAAACCTTCGCCACCATGGATCACAACGTCTCTACGCAGACCAAAGACATCAACGCCTCCGGCGAGATGGCGCGTATCCAGATGCAGGAGCTGATTAAGAACTGCAACGAATTCGGCGTCGAGCTGTATGACCTGAACCACCCGTATCAGGGCATCGTGCACGTCATGGGGCCGGAGCAAGGCGTGACCCTGCCTGGCATGACCATCGTCTGCGGAGACTCCCACACCGCCACCCACGGCGCATTTGGCGCGCTGGCGTTCGGTATTGGTACCTCCGAAGTCGAACACGTGTTGGCAACCCAGACCCTGAAGCAGGGCCGCGCCAAAACGATGAAGATTGAAGTAAACGGCAAAGCGGCACCGGGCATCACCGCTAAAGACATCGTGCTGGCAATTATCGGTAAAACCGGCAGCGCGGGCGGTACCGGTCACGTGGTCGAATTCTGCGGCCAGGCGATTCGCGATCTGAGCATGGAAGGTCGTATGACCCTGTGCAACATGGCAATTGAGCTGGGTGCAAAAGCGGGCCTGGTCGCACCGGACGACACTACGTTTAACTATGTTGAAGGTCGCCTGCATGCGCCGAAAGGCAAAGATTTCGACGATGCGGTCGCCTACTGGAAAACCCTGAAAACCGATGATGGTGCCACGTTCGACAGCGTTGTGACCCTGCAAGCCGAAGACATCGCACCGCAGGTCACCTGGGGCACCAACCCGGGTCAGGTCATTTCCGTCAATGACAACATTCCGGATCCGGCCTCTTTCAACGATCCGGTTGAGCGCGCCAGCGCCGAGAAAGCGTTAGCCTATATGGGCCTGAAACCGGGGATCCCGCTGACCGACGTCGCGATCGATAAAGTGTTTATCGGATCGTGCACCAACTCGCGTATCGAAGATTTACGCGCGGCAGCGGAAATCGCCAAAGGCCGTAAAGTTGCCCCTGGCGTACAGGCGCTGGTCGTGCCTGGCTCCGGCCCGGTGAAAGCGCAGGCGGAAGCGGAAGGTCTGGATAAGATCTTTATCGAAGCCGGTTTTGAATGGCGTCTGCCGGGCTGCTCCATGTGCCTGGCGATGAACAACGACCGTCTGAACCCGGGCGAGCGCTGTGCCTCTACCAGCAACCGTAACTTTGAAGGCCGTCAGGGCCGCGGCGGTCGTACTCATCTGGTCAGCCCGGCTATGGCCGCAGCGGCCGCGGTTACCGGTCATTTCGCCGACATTCGTAGCTTGAAATAAGGAAAACACCATCATGGCTGAAAAATTTACCCAACATACGGGACTGGTGGTGCCGCTGGATGCCGCGAACGTCGATACCGATGCCATCATTCCAAAGCAGTTTTTGCAGAAAGTGACCCGCACCGGTTTTGGCGCGCACCTGTTCAACGACTGGCGCTTCCTCGACGACAAAGGCGAGCAGCCGAACCCAGAGTTCGTGCTGAACTTCCCTGAGTTCAAAGGTGCTTCCATTCTGCTGGCGCGTGAAAACTTCGGCTGCGGTTCCTCACGCGAACACGCACCGTGGGCGCTGACCGACTACGGTTTTAAAGTGGTGATTGCCCCAAGCTTCGCCGATATTTTCTACGGCAACAGCTTCAACAACCAGCTGCTGCCGGTCACGCTGAGCGACGCGCAGGTCGACGAACTGTTTGCGCTGGTGCAGGCCAACCCGGGCATTAAATTTGAAGTGGATCTGGAAGCGCAGGTGGTGAAAGCGGGCGATAAGTCCTACAGCTTTAAAATCGACGACTTCCGCCGCCACTGCATGCTGAACGGTCTGGACAGCATCGGCCTGACCTTACAGCATGAAGACGCCATTTCGGCCTACGAGAATAAGCAGCCTGCATTTATGCAGTAATCGCCTTTGGCTGGTCATCGGACGGTGACCGGCCATTCTTTCCTGTTTACAGCGTGTCGCCGTAGTAAATCTGGTAGCCAAGATTGACGCTGCCCGGCGCATCCTTCCCGCCAAGACGTTTAATCAAAATATCCGCTGCCGTTTTACCAATCTCAAAACGCGGGGTAATCACGCTGGCCATTTTTTGCAACCGCGCGCGGCCAATCTCCAGCCCGTGGAAACCGGCAATCGCCATTTTTCCCGGCACGTCGTACTGCTGCGCCTGACACTCCAGCAGTACGCCAACCGCAAGATCATCGTTGGTGCAAAAAATCGCATCCGTGTCCGGCTTTTCAGCCATTGCCTGTTGGAACATCTTGCGCCCCAGCGCCACCGAGGAGATGGTTTTTGGCGCCAGGTGATACGCCTCCAGCCCCTGCGCAGCCAGCGCATTCTCGGTACCGCGGTAACGACTCAAATCGCGAGGGTCGTCCATTGACCCAAAGAACGCAATGTGACGTTTTCCACTGTCGATAAACGCCTGGGTCATCTCGAAGGCCGCTTTTTCGTTATCGAAACCGACCTGTATATCCAGATACTGCCCGCTGATATCCATCAGTTCCGCCACCGGAATACCGCTGGCGCGCACGTACTGAACCATCCTGTTGGTATGCAATTTTCCGGTGAGGATCAGGCCGTCGATGTTGTAAGAAAGCAGGTTCAGCACCTCCCGTTCTTCGCGTTCTGCATCATATTCATAGTTCGCGATCAGCGTCTGGTACTGGCATGCTGAGGTCACCGACTCTATGCCCGCGAGCACATCAGCAAAAATCTGGTTACGAAAAGAAGGGATCAGCACGCCGATGGTTTTACTGCGCGCATTGAGCAATATTTCCGGCGCACGATTGGGGATGTAGTTGTTCTCTTCCATCACTTTCGAAATCAATTCGCGGCTACGCTGCGACACCTGATTCGGGTCGCGTAGATAACGGCTGACCGTCATCTTATTCAGCCCGGCAAGCGCAGCGATATCCTGTAATGTCATCCGATTGTTTTTCATGAGGTTCTCTACGACCAACAGCCCAATATGCTCGCAGAGAACCTTATCACAGCCGGTTAGCGACTGCACTCCTCGCTCAACTTAATGCGCGGCCATTTCACCTGACGGTGCGGTGACGGCATTCTGCGCGCGAACGCAGTACATCAGCACGACCGATGCCAGCAGGGCAATCGCCATAAACGTGTAGGAAACGCCCGGCCCACCGGTTACGCCGTTGAGGTAGCCCACCAGCCACGCGCCGAGGAAGGCACCCAACGCGCCGAAGCTATTAATCATCCCCATCGACACGCCGGACACATTGCGCGGCAGCAGCTCGGGGATCAGCGCAAAGAACGGCCCGTAAGGCGCGTACATACAGGCAGCGGCAACGACCAGCAGCGCGTAAGAGAGCCAGAAGGACTGGTTGCCCAGCATCCACGAGGCAAAGAACGCAATAGCAGCAATCAGCAGCAGCGGCCAGATAAACAGCTTACGATTCTGAAACTTATCGGATAGCCAGGAAACGGTTAGCATCAGACAGATAGCCGCCAGGTACGGCACCGCCGCCAGCCACCCCACCGCCACAATGTCCATCTGCGCGGCATTTTTCAGGATTGACGGCATCCACATCATGAAGCCATATACGCCAATGCTCCACAGCGCATGCACCGCACAGAGCATAATGACGCTACGTGAGCGCATGGCTTCACCGTAGTTACGCATCGGCTTGATATCGCGCTGTTCGCGGTCCATCGCCTGCTGTAACGCCCGTTTTTCCTCCTCGCTTAACCAACCCGCATCAGCCGGTTTATCGCGCACCAGAATCACCCAGCAGAATGCCCAAATGACCGCAGGAATACCTTCAATGATAAACATTTCGCGCCAGCCCCAGGCTTCAATCAGATAGCCGGAGACAATCGACATCCACAGGACCGTGACCGGGTTACCGAGAATCAAAAAGGTGTTGGCGCGTGAACGCTCCGTTTTAGTAAACCAGTTGCTAATATAAATCAGCATCGCAGGCATCACCGCCGCTTCGACTATCCCGAGAATAAAGCGGATCGCCATCAGCGTCGGAATATTGCTCACAAAACCGGTTGCCGCGGCGCAAAATCCCCAGAGGATCAGGCTGCAAAAAATCATTTTACGGACGCTATGTTTAACGGCATACATGGCGCCAGGCACCTGGAAAAAGAAATATCCCAGGAAAAAGAGCGCGCCAATCAGCGAGGCCGTGCCTTGGGTGATCCCTAAATCGTGTTCGATACCGGCGGCAGCGGCAAAGCCGTAATTCGCGCGATCGAGGTAGGCTAAGCTGTAGGTAATAAAAATAATCGGCATTAAATACCACCAGCGGCGCGCCGGCAGTTTTGCGAGCATATTCATACTCACTCCTCGGATTATCATTAAAGGATGAGGTCGCTTCCCGCGGCCTCGTTAGCGATCAAACCGCGGCCAGCATGCCGCCATCGACAAACAGAAGGTGTCCATTCACAAAGTCAGAGGCCGGGGCAGCCAGATAAACGGCTGCACCAATCAGCTCTTCCGGCTTGCCCCAGCGGGCGGCGGGCGTGCGCTGGAATAACCAGGCAGAGAAAGCATCATCGTTAACCAATGCGGTGGTCATTTCAGTCGCAAAATAGCCGGGGGCGATGCCGTTGACCTGAATATTGTATTCCGCCAGCTCTACGCACATTCCGCGGGTTAACATTTTGACCGCGCCTTTTGAGGCGGCATACGGCGTGATCGTTTTGCGCCCAAGTTCGCTTTGCATCGAGCAGATGTTAATAATCTTGCCGCGGCGGCGTTGCACCATATAGCGAGAAACCTGCTGTGAAACCAGAAAGACCGATTTCTGATTCACATCGATAATTTTGTCCCATTCCGCTTCCGGAAACTCGGTAAAGGGATAGCGGCGCTGAATACCCGCGTTGTTAATTAAGATATCAATGGCCCCCACCTCCTTTTCGATTTGCGCAATGGCGCGCTCCACCACCTCTCCCTGCGTGACGTCAAAACCGTAGCCAACGGCGCGATACCCCTGCGCCACCAGCTTGTCGGCCGCCGCCTGCGCGCGTTCGCGGGTGATGTCGTTAATCACAATTTCAGCCCCGTGCGCCGCCAGGCCACTGGCCAGCAGGTTACCGATCCCCTGCGCGGAGCCGGTAATCAGCGCACGTTTTCCGCTAAGATCGAATAGATTTTTCATGAAAAAACTCCTTTTTTAATAACTGTTACGCGTAACTGTATACGCGTAACAGTAGAAAATAGAAGATCCAGGAAGGAGAAAATGATCGTTATGTGATCAGGTTTGCATTTGCGTGCAAGATGAAAAAAAGAAGGGTTGGGCTGATACGCATTGCGTCACCAGACCGTCAAAGCATTGTGCCGGATGGTGGCGTAAGCGCCTTATCCGGCCAACAAAACGCAAGCGCCGGGGCCGCCCCGGCACACGTTAAACGTCTTTCACCCGCGCGGTCATCGCCAGCGTCACCAGCGAGATCCCCGCGATCGCCCAATACACCGAAAAGTGACCAAAGTTTTGCGCCAGCGCGCCCTGTACAATCCCGGCAAGAATAACCCCGGTAGAGATACTGTTGGTAAACAGCGTGGTGGCCGCACCGGCGCGCCCCGGCATCAGATCCTGGAACCACAGCATGCCAATCCCGGCGACAATGCCGATAAAGACGGCGTTAAACAGCTGTAATATCAGCAGCGCGGTATGGCTGTGGAAGAAGATAAGCCCGACGTAGAACAGCACACCGGCGGCTACCGCAGTGACCATCATCCGGCGCTTACCGAAGTGTTTCACGTAGTAGCCCGCAATGATCATCGCCGGAATCTCCAGACCCGCGGCCGTCCCCATCAGGATGCCCGCCAGGCTATCCGGCAAGCCAAGATCGCTGCTGATCCACAACGGCATGTCGATGATATACATGGTATTGCACGTCCACATCAGCGTGGAGGCAATAAACAGAATACGTACGTTGCTGTCCTTCCAGCCGCCTGTGGGCTTCTCCAGCACGTCGGCGGGCTGCTCAACCCGCGCCACCGAAGGCAGCGTGAGCGCAATCAGCATCAGGCTAATGGCAAAAATCACCGCCGCAATAGAAAACATGGCCGTAAAGCCGTAGTTCAGCGCCAGCATAAAGGCCAGCGGCGGGCCAATCACCCACGCCAGCGATAGCTGCGCGCGCATGACCGAGCTGAACATCACCACTTCGCGCGCCGAGCTGTCCGCATATTCGCGCGCCAGCGCAAACAGCTGCGGCATCGCGGCGTTCGCCATTGAGGCCAGCATCACGCCGCAGGTAATCAACGTCAAATAATGGCGATTGAAAGCGAACAACAGCGCGTTGCCGACGGCCATCAGGCAGCAAAACATGATCAGCTTGCGCCGATCGCCCCGGCTGTCGGATCGCCTTGCCAGCGCCAGGCTAACAACGATCCCAGCGATGGCGTTAACGGTGTAAAACAGCCCAACCCAGAACGGCGGCACCCCCACTTCACGACTGAGAAACAGGCTCAGCGTCGGCGCCTGTAGCGCCCCCGCAACGCCCATCATAAATGCCACCAGCATAAAAGCGGCGTACACACCGTTGAGACGTCGTCCCATCGTCATTAACCAGAGCATGAGAAATCCTTTAAGCACGCGAGAAAGAATAAAAAAAAGCCAGCAGATGATACCTGCTGGCAAATACTCAGTCACACATGATTAGGCGAATTAATGTTCAGAGGTCGGTTTCGTAACTTCCCACTGCATCAGCGCGTTCAGAACGTCAAGCCGCTGCGCCGTCGCCTGGCGGGCCAGCCAGGAAATACTCTGCGTCGCGGCAAAATAGCGCTGGTAGAACTGATGGATGGTAGACCCCTTCATAGACACCTCCTCGCTTCATCGAAATCCATTATTGGCCTAATATAGGGATTAATAAATTGCTGAGTTTTTATCAGGAGTTCCCCTTTTATGCCTTCAGGTCGATTACAACAGCAGTTCATCCGTTTATGGCAGTGCTGCGAAGGCAAATCGCAGGAGACAACGCTCAACGATCTCGCCGCGCTGCTGAACTGTTCGCGCCGCCATATGCGCACACTCTTAAATACCATGGAAGCGCGCGGCTGGCTGACGTGGGAGGCGGAGGCCGGACGCGGCAAGCGTTCCAGACTCACGTTCCTTTATACCGGGCTGGCATTACAGCAACAGCGCGCGGAAGATCTTCTGGAACAGGATCGGATCGATCAGCTGGTGCAGTTGGTCGGAGACAAAGCGGCGGTCCGTCAGATGCTGGTGTCTCATCTGGGCCGTAGTTTCCGCCAGGGGCGGCACATTTTACGGGTTCTTTACTATCGCCCGATGCATAATCTGCTGCCCGGTACCGCGCTGCGCCGCTCGGAAACCCACATCGCCCGTCAGATTTTCAATGCGTTAACCCGCGTAAATGAGGCAAATGGGGAACTGGAAGCCGATATTGCTCACCATTGGCAGGAAATTACCCCCCTGCACTGGCGTTTTTATGTGCGCCCCGGCATTCACTTCCATCACGGGCGTGAACTGGAGATGGAGGATGTGATCGCCTCTCTGGAGCGCAGCATGACGCTACCGCTGTTTTCCAACATCACGCGCATCCACTCCCCTACCGCCTGGGTGCTGGATGTCCACCTGGCCGAAGCCGACCGCTGGCTGCCGTGGCTATTAAGCCAGGTGTCGGCGATGATCCTGCCGCGCGAATGGCAAACGCTGGCCAATTTCTCGCGGATGCCGGTCGGCACCGGGCCGTACGCGGTCGCACGTAACAATCTTAACCAGCTGAAGATCCTCGCCTTTGATGATTATTTTGGCTTCCGGGCGCTGATTGATGAAGTGAACGTCTGGGTGCTTCAGGAAATCAGCGAAGAGCCAAACGGCGGCCTGACGCTGGAAGGTTCCACCGAGAGCGAAAAAGCGGTCGAAAGCCGCCTTGAGGAAGGCTGCTATTATCTGCTGTTCGACGCCCGCAGCCCGCTCGGCAATAACCCGGCGGTGCGCCAGTGGCTCAGCCATGTCTTTCATCCCAATAATCTGCTTTATCGGGCAGGAGAGCAGCACCAGAGCCATTGGTTCCCGGCCTACGGCCTGTTACCGCGCTGGCACCATGCGCGCAGTCGCCCCTGCGAAAAACCCGCCGGGCTGGAATCGGTGACCCTCACCTATTACCGCGAACACGTTGAGCACCGCACCATCAGCCTGATTATGGCGGCGCTGCTGGCCGAACATCAGGTTAAACTTAACATTCAGGAGGTGGATTACGACGAATGGCACCGCGGCGAAGGGGTCAGCGACATCTGGCTCAACAGCGCTAACTTCACGCTGCCGCTCGATTTTTCACTGTTTGCCTATTTGTATGAAGTCCCGCTGATCCGCCACTGCATCCCGATTGACTGGGAACAGGACGCACGACGCTGGCGAGCGGGCAACCTGCCACAGGCCGACTGGTGCCAGCAGCTGTTGGCCAATCAGCGCATGGTACCGCTGATCCACCACTGGCTGATGCTCCAGGGCCAGCGCAGTATGCGCGGCGTACGCATGAATACCCTGGGCTGGTTTGACTTTAAATCCGCCTGGTTTGCGCCACCGAATCCATAGGGCTTTTGATTTATTCACGTAATCATTACAATGTGCCGTTCTCAACGGGGTGCTGCGCCAGATGCGTGGCTGAGAGATACCCGTCGAACCTGATCCGGATAATCCCGGCGAAGGGATTTGAGGCTAACTCAAAATCCTTTGCCACCCATTTACTGAGGTGCAAAGTGCTCAAGAAATTCCTCCCCCTGTTAGTGCTGGTTGCCGTACCGGCGTTCGCAAAACCGGTCCTGACGGTCTACACCTATGACTCTTTTGCCGCCGATTGGGGCCCCGGCCCGGCGGTGAAAAAAGCCTTTGAGGCCGACTGTCACTGCGAGCTGAAGTTCGTGGCGCTGGAAGATGGCGTTTCGCTGCTTAACCGTCTGCGAATGGAAGGCAAAAACAGCAAAGCGGACGTGGTGCTGGGGCTGGATAACAACCTGCTGCAGGCGGCCACCGACACCAAACTGTTCGCCAAAAGCAACGTTCCGGCGAGCGCAGTGACGGTTCCCGGTGGCTGGAACAACGACACCTTCGTGCCGTTCGACTATGGCTACTTCGCCTTCGTCTACGACAAAAACAAGCTGAAAAACCCGCCGAAGAGCCTGAAAGAACTGGTGGAAAGCGACCAGAAGTGGCGCGTTATCTACCAGGACCCGCGCACCAGTACGCCCGGCTTAGGTCTGCTGCTGTGGATGCAAAAAGTCTACGGCGACAAAGCGCCGGAAGCCTGGCACAAGCTGGCGGCGAAGACCGTCACCGTCACCAAGGGCTGGAGCGAAGCCTACGGCCTGTTCCTGAAAGGGGAAAGCGACCTGGTGCTCAGTTATACCACCTCGCCGGCCTACCATATTATCGAAGAGAAGAAAGATAATTATGCGGCGGCGCCGTTTGCCGAAGGCCACTATTTGCAGGTTGAGGTGGCAGCCAAAACCGCAGCCAGCAAACAACAAAAGCTGGCAGATGAATTCCTGAACTTTATGGTTTCGCCAGGCTTCCAGAACACCGTCGCCACCGGTAACTGGATGTACCCGGTGACTCAGGTCGCCCTGCCGGAAGGCTTTAACGGTCTGGTCAAACCGCAGACCGCGCTCGAATTCACGCCGCAGCAGGTCGCCAGCGAACGCCAGAACTGGGTTAATACATGGCTCCGCGCCGCCAGCCGCTAATTCCGGGCTGGCTCTACCCGGGCCTCGCGGCCACCGCGCTGATGGTGGCCGTCGCCCTGGCGGCCTTTCTGGCGCTGTGGCTCAACGCCCCGGAAACCTCATGGTCTACGCTGCTCGGCGATAGCTACCTGTGGCACGTCGTGCGTTTTTCATTCTGGCAGGCGTTTCTCTCGGCGCTGTTGTCGGTGCTGCCCGCTATTTTTCTCGCCCGCGCGCTGTACCGACGACGTTTTCCCGGCCGCCAGCTGCTGCTGCGGCTGTGCGCAATGACGCTCATTCTCCCGGTGCTGGTCGCGGTGTTTGGTATCCTCAGCGTTTACGGCCGCCAGGGCTGGCTGTCGCAGCTGTTCGCCTGGCTCGGCTGGCAGTGGCAATTTTCCCCTTACGGCCTACAGGGCATTCTGCTGGCGCACGTCTTTTTCAATATGCCCATGGCCACCCGTCTGCTGCTACAAGCGCTGGAGCAGATCCCCGGCGAGCAGCGCCAGCTGGCCGCCCAACTGGGCATGCGCGGCTATCCGTTTTTCCGCTACGTCGAGTGGCCGTGGATGCGCCGGCAAATTCTGCCCATTGCCACGCTGATTTTCATGCTCTGCTTCGCCAGCTTCGCCACCGTGCTGTCGCTGGGCGGCGGCCCTTCCGCTACCACCATTGAGCTGGCCATCTACCAGGCGCTGAATTTTGACTACGACCCGGCGCGCGCGGCCATGCTGGCATTAATTCAAATGACCTGCTGCCTGACGCTGGTGTTATTGAGTCAGAGAATGAGCCGGACAATCGCCGTTGGCGCTAGCCAGATCCAAGGCTGGCGGGACCCGGACGATCGCTGGCATAGCCGCATTACCGACGGCGTGCTCATCGCCTTCACGCTGCTGCTGATGCTGCCGCCGCTGCTGGCGGTGGTCGTCGATGGCCTTCAACCCTCGATGCTGAACGTTTTCGCCCAGCCGATCCTGTGGCAGGCCATCGGCACCTCGCTGCGGATCGCGCTCGCCGCCGGGCTGCTGTGCGTGGTACTCACCATGATGCTGCTGTGGAGCAGCCGCGAGCTGCGGGCGCGTAACCAAGCGCTCGCTGGTCAGGCCATGGAGCTCAGCGGCATGCTGATCCTCGCTATGCCGGGCATCGTGCTGGCGACCGGCTTCTTCCTGTTACTCAATAATACCGTCGGCCTGCCCGACGCCGCCGACGGGATCGTGATTTTCACCAACGCGCTGATGGCGGTTCCCTACGCGCTCAAGGTGCTTGAAACACCAATGCGTGACATCACCGCCCGCTACAGCGTGCTGTGCGCTTCATTAGGTCTGTCCGGCATTCACCGCCTGCGGATCGTTGAGCTACGCGCGCTCAAACGCCCTTTAGCGCAGGCGCTGGCCTTTGCCTGCGTACTGTCGATTGGCGATTTCGGCGTGGTGGCGCTGTTTGGTAATGACAATTTCCGCACGCTGCCGTTTTATCTCTATCAGCAGATTGGCGCCTACCGCAGCCAGGACGGCGCGGCGACCGCGCTGATTCTGCTGCTGCTGTGTTTCCTGCTGTTTACCCTTATTGAAAAATTACCCGGACGCCATGCTAAAACTGAATGATGTCACCTGGCTGTACCAGCATCTGCCGATGCGCTTTAGCGCCACCATTGCGCAGGGCGAAAAAGTGGCGGTGCTGGGCCCGAGCGGCGCCGGGAAATCCACGTTGCTCAACCTGATTGCGGGTTTTCTGACGCCCGCCAGCGGCACCATCATGCTGGAAGGTCACGACCATACCCACTCCCCGCCGTCGCAGCGGCCGGTATCGATGCTGTTTCAGGAAAACAACCTGTTCAGCCATCTGACGGTAGGCCAGAACATCAGTCTGGGAATGAGCCCACGCCTCAGGCTCAGCGCCGACCAGCAGCGCCGAATGCAGACCATTGCCGGGCAAATGGGGATTGCATCCATGCTGGACAGGCTGCCGGGCGAACTCTCTGGCGGCCAGCGCCAGCGCGCGGCGCTGGCCCGCTGTCTGGTACGCGAGCAGCCGATTCTGCTGCTGGACGAACCGTTCTCTGCGCTCGATCCGGCGCTGCGCCAGGAAATGCTGCAGCTGGTGGATGACGTCTGCCAGCGCCAGAATCTGACGCTGCTGATGGTATCGCACAGCATTGAAGACGCGGCGCGGATTGCGACGCGCGCGATAGTCGTCGCGGAGGGGCGGATTGCCTGGGACGGGGAAACGCAGGCATTGCTAAGCGGTAAAGTGGAGGCTTCAGCGCTGTTGGGCATCGGGAGTTGATGCTCTGCCGGATGGCGGCTGCGCCTTATCCGGCAAAATAACGCCTACACCCCCACCACCTTGCGCAGTATATCGATATACACCGGCATCAGCGGATGACGAATCGCGCTGACCAGCGCCACCACGCCAACGCCCAGCATCAACGGAGCCAGCATCAGCAAGCGCTGGCGCGTCAGCAGCGCGCTCAGGCGATCGTGGTTCTCTTTGGCGCTGCGCCACAGCCGCCAGCTTAGCCAGGCCCCCAGCCACAGCAACAGCGCTGCCGCCAGCAGCAGCCACTTAAAGCTGGCGCTGTTCTCATCGGCCGGAATATCGATCGCCGCACCGGCAAGGATCCCCGGCAGGAAATACAGCGGCGGCCACAGCAGGCAGCCAATAATATTCGGCGGGATAAACTTGGCGACCGGCAGATCGAGCATCCCGGCCACCATCGGGACCACCGGACGCGTCGGCCCAATGAAGCGCCCAATCAGAATGGTAAACATGCTGTGCTGGTGCAGCGCATGTTCGGTTTTATCGAGCAGCGCTTTATTTTTCTTCATAAAGGACCAGCGGTGCAGCGGCTTCTTAAAGCGCCAGCCCAGCCAGAAAGAGATCCAGTCGCCCAGCAGGCAGCCGATAATGCCCACCAGCCATGCCTGCCAGAAATTCACTTCGCCGCTGCCAATAAGCGCGCCAAGCCCCGCCATCATTACGGTACCCGGCAGAATAAGCCCCACTAACGCCAGTGATTCCAGAAACGCCACCAGCGCCACCGCAATCAGCGAGTAGGTCGTGGACTGCGTAATAAAATGTTCCAGAAATGCTTGCATAGAGTGCCCGGTTTGAAAACGAAGCGGGGATTTTCCAGAGCACCCAGCGCATCGTCAAGCCTTCAATTGTCTATAGAGTTTACTGGCAAAGACAAAAGCCGACACAGCGCATTTCCTTTTCTTTACTTTTTATTCACACCCGGCGCGAAATTCGCTGGGGCTGGCACCGGTACATTTTTTAAAGACCCGGGAAAAATAGAGCTGATCTTCAAAGCCCACGTTACGCCCCACGGTGGCAATGGGCATACGGGTGGTGCTCAGCAGCAGCTTGGCCTGGCTGATGCGCTGATCCTCACGCCAGCTCAGTACGCTCACGCCCAACTGCTGGCGGAACAAATGCGACAGCCGGGATGGCGACAGGCAAACGTGCTGCGCGACGCTGGCAATATCAAACTGGCTATCGGCAAGGTGATCGCTGATGTACTGACAGGCATCGCGCACGCGGTTATCCATCGGGGGGTGCAGCGATTCGTTGATCGCTTCCATCCGCCGCAGCAATAGCTGCTCCAGCAGGTTAATCGCCAGCAGCTCAGAGTAACGCCCCACGCCCTGACCGGCTTCAATAATCTTGCCAAATAGCTCGGCAACCTCAGCCTGGTGCGCTTCATCCGGACGATAAAAACCGGTTTGCGCCACGATAGCAGGCCAGTTAAGCCACTCGTGCCAGTAGGCGCGAGGACGGAAGTAAACCCACTGGTGATACCACTCGCTGGCGTCGGGATGACGGCCATAGTGGTGAATTTCGCCTGGCGGAAACAGCAGCATGTCCCCCTGACGGCAGACGAACTGTTTCCCCTGATTTTCAATCACCCCTTCTCCACGCACCGTCAGATTGAGAATGAAACCTTTCATTCCCAGCGGGCGGTCGATGAAAAAGTCGAGATAGCCGCCGGCTTCAATCGGCGTAAGCCCCGCCACCAGGTGGGCGTTAAAGGAGTAACCAGGCAGCAGGGGATCGTTTTGCATTTCAGCCATTTCTGCTCGCTCTCATTGATATCTGAAGAAACCAATTATCCATATTCGGCTTTTTATCGGTACGGCCGCCGCACGCCATCAATAACAGAACCAGCGCCGCTGTCAACCCCGTTATTTCAAGGCACTTACGGAATATGGCCCGGCTTACAGCCACAACAGAAGTGTCTATAAAGACGACAGAAAAGTCCACATTGATTATTTGCACGGCGTCACACTTTGAGAGGTCACAGCAAGATCATCCATAAGATTAGCGGTTCCGGCCTGACGTTTTTTTTCGCGGATATCTACTGTTTCTCTATCACGTTTTCTTTGAGATGGAGTAACACGATGGCAATCGCAATTGGCCTCGATTTTGGCAGTGACTCGGTCCGCGCCCTGGCGGTGGATTGCGCGACGGGCGAGGAGATCGCTACCCACGTCGAGTGGTATCCGCGCTGGCAGGAAGGGCGTTTCTGCGACGCGCCAAATAACCGTTTTCGCCACCACCCGCGCGACTATATCGAATCCATGGAAGCCGCACTGAAGGGCGCGCTGACCGCGCTTTCCAGCGCGCAGCGCGCGGACGTCGTCGGTATCGGCGTCGACAGCACCGGCTCGACCCCGGCACCGATTGATGCCGACGGCAACGTTCTGGCGCTGAAAGAAGAATTCGCCGACAACCCGAACGCTATGTTCGTGCTGTGGAAAGACCACACCGCGGTTGAAGAAGCCGAAGCCATCACCCGCCTGTGCCATCAGCCGGGCAAAGAAGATTACTCCCGCTACATCGGCGGCATTTATTCCAGCGAATGGTTCTGGGCCAAGATCCTCCACGTCACCCGCGCAGACCGAGCGGTGGCGAAGGCCGCCGCTTCATGGATAGAGCTGTGCGACTGGGTTCCGGCGCTGCTTTCCGGCACCACCCGTCCAGAGGATATTCGCCGCGGGCGCTGCAGCGCCGGGCATAAATCTCTGTGGCACGAAAGCTGGGGGGGTCTACCGCCAGCCGCGTTCTTTGACGAACTGGACCCCATTCTCAACCAGCACCTGCCGCATCCGCTGTTTACTGAAACCTGGACTGCCGACGTGCCGGTGGGCACGCTGACCGCCGAATGGGCGCAGCGCCTGGGCCTGTCTACGCAGGTCACCATCTCCGGCGGCGCATTTGACTGCCATATGGGGGCGGTTGGCGCGGGCGCGCAGCCTAATGCGCTGGTGAAAGTCATTGGCACCTCAACCTGCGACATCCTGATTGCCGATAAAGCAAGCGTGGGCAGCCGCACGGTAAAAGGCATCTGCGGCCAGGTCGATGGCAGCGTCGTGCCGAATTTCATCGGGATGGAAGCGGGCCAGTCCGCGTTCGGCGATATCTACGCCTGGTTTGGCCGCGTGCTCGGCTGGCCGCTAGAACAGCTTGCCGCGCAGCATCCGGAACTGAAAGCACAGATCAAGGCCAGCCAGAAACAGCTGCTGCCCGCGCTGACGGAAGCCTGGGCCGCCAACCCATCGCTGGATCATCTGCCGGTGGTACTGGACTGGTTTAACGGCCGCCGCACGCCGAATGCGAACCAGCGCCTGAAAGGCGTCATTACCGATCTCAACCTCGCGACCGACGCGCCGGCGCTGTTTGGCGGCCTGATTGCCGCCACCGCCTTCGGTGCGCGCGCCATTATGGAGTGCTTCACCGAACAGGGAATTCCCGTTAACAACGTCATGGCCCTGGGCGGTATCGCGCGTAAAAACCGCGTCATCATGCAGGCCTGCTGCGATGTTCTGAACCGTCCACTGCAAATTGTCGCCTCCGATCAGTGCTGTGCGCTGGGGGCCGCTATTTTTGCCGCCGTCGCTGCGGGCGTTTACGGTGATATTCCTGCCGCGCAGCAGCATATGGCCAGCCGCGTCGAACACACCTTACAGCCGCGTCCGGCGCAGGCGCAGCGCTTTGAAGAGCTCTACCAGCGCTACCTGCAGTGGGCCGTGACGGCCGAACAACACTATCTCCCTGCCGCGCTATCGGAAAAAACCGCCGCTGGCCGCGCCGCTCTGACTCATTAAAGGATACGAACATGACCGTTTTTGATAATTACGAAGTATGGTTTGTCATTGGTAGCCAGCACCTGTATGGGCCGGAAACGCTGCGTCAGGTGACGCAAAACGCCGAACACGTGGTCAATGCCTTAAACGCCGAAGCGAAGCTGCCGTGTAAACTGGTGCTGAAACCGCTGGGCACGCGCCCGGACGAAATCACCGCAATCTGTCGCGACGCGAACTACGACCAGAAGTGCGCCGGGATGGTCGTCTGGCTGCATACCTTCTCTCCGGCGAAGATGTGGATCAACGGCCTCACTCAGCTCAATAAACCGCTGCTGCAGTTCCATACGCAGTTCAACGCCTCCCTGCCGTGGGACAGCATCGATATGGACTTTATGAACCTGAACCAGACCGCGCACGGCGGCCGCGAGTTCGGCTTCATCGGCGCGCGTATGCGCCAGCAGCACAGCGTGGTCACCGGCCACTGGCAGGACAAACACGCGCAGGAACGCATTGGTTCCTGGATGCGTCAGGCAGTATCCAAACAGGATACCCGCCAGTTGAAAGTGTGCCGCTTCGGCGACAATATGCGTGAAGTCGCGGTGACCGACGGCGATAAAGTCGCCGCGCAGATCAAGTTCGGTTTCTCCGTCAACACCTGGGCCGTCGGCGACCTGGTGCAGGTGGTTAACGCGGTGACCGACGGTGAAATCAGCGCACTGGTCGACGAATACGAGAGCAGCTATCGCTTTACGCCGGCCACTCAGATCCACGGCGATAAACGCCAGAACGTGCTGGACGCTGCGCGTATTGAGCTGGGCATGAAGCGCTTCCTCGAAGAGGGCGGCTTCCACGCCTTTACCACCACTTTTGAAGATTTGCACGGCCTGAAACAGCTGCCGGGTCTCGCCGTGCAGCGCCTGATGCAGCAAGGTTACGGCTTTGCTGGCGAAGGCGACTGGAAAACCGCCGCCCTGCTTCGCATTATGAAAGTGATGTCGACCGGTCTACAGGGCGGCACCTCATTTATGGAAGATTACACCTACCACTTTAACGGCGGTAACGATCTGGTCCTCGGCTCGCACATGCTGGAAGTGTGCCCGTCGATTGCCGTCGAAGAAAAACCGCTGCTCGACGTTCAGCACCTCGGCATCGGCGGCAAAGCCGATCCTGCGCGCTTGATCTTCAATACCCAGACCGGCCCGGCGGTTGTCGCCAGCCTGATCGATCTCGGCGATCGCTATCGCCTGCTGGTCAATACCATCGAAACCGTGAAAACCCCGCATGACCTGCCGAAACTGCCGGTCGCCAATGCGCTGTGGAAAGCACACCCGAATCTGGAAACCGCGTCTGAAGCGTGGATCATCGCCGGCGGCGCGCACCACACGGTGTTCAGCCATGCGCTGACGCTGGACGATATGCGCCAGTTTGCCGAGCTGCAGGATATCGAAATTGCCGTCATCGATAACGACACGCGCCTGCCGGCATTCAAGGACGCGCTGCGCTGGAACGAAGTGTATTACGGGTTTAAACGCTAAGCCGCTTTCCCCTCACCCTAACCTTCTCCCCCAGGAAGAGGGCCGGGGTGAGGGAAATCCAGTTTGTAGGCCGGACAAGCGAAGCGCCATCCGGCACTCAGGAGTTAACATGTTAGAAGATCTTAAACGCCAGGTACTGGAAGCCAATCTGGCACTCCCCAAACACAATCTGGTCACCCTGACCTGGGGCAACGTCAGCGCCGTCGACCGCGAGCGCGGCGTGATGGTGATTAAGCCGTCCGGCGTCGACTACAGCGCCATGACCGCTAACGATATGGTGGTGGTCAGCCTCGACACCGGCGAGGTGGTTGAAGGAACGAAAAAGCCCTCTTCCGATACTCCCACCCATCGCCTGCTGTATCAGGCATTCCCGACGCTGGGCGGCATCGTGCACACCCACTCGCGCCACGCCACCATCTGGGCACAGGCGGGGCAGTCCATCCCCGCCACCGGCACCACCCACGCCGACTACTTCTACGGCCCGGTGCCCTGCACCCGTCTGATGACCGATGCCGAAATCAACGGCGAGTATGAATGGGAAACCGGCGCGGTGATCGTCGAAACGTTCCGCGAAAAAGGGATCGATCCGGCGCAAATGCCCGGCGTGCTGGTGCACTCTCACGGCCCGTTTGCATGGGGAAAAAATGCTGAGGACGCGGTGCACAACGCCATCGTGCTGGAAGAAATTGCCTATATGGGTATTTTCTGCCGCCAGCTGGCGCCGCAGCTTCCAGACATGCAGCAGACGCTGCTCGATAAACACTATCTGCGCAAACACGGCGCCAAAGCCTATTACGGGCAGTAGGCCTGATAAGCGAAGCGCCATCAGGCGGAACGGTACACATTGCCGGATGGCGTCGTAGCGCCTTATCCGGCCTGCGCCCTCGCGCAACACCTGTATAAAACACCAGCTTCTTTATCCAAACCAGGCTATAATCAAGCCTGGTTTTTTGTCGATGAGAACGCGCGTGACGCAGCCACAATCCGGTTTTCTGTTAACCCGTCACTGGCGGGACACGCCTCTGGGCACCGAGCTAACCTTCTGGTTGGCGACCGATGGCGGCCCGCTGTCGGTTACCTTGCCACCGCAGGAATCGGTAGCATTTATCCCCGAAGCCCAGCGCGCGCAGGTTGAACGGTTGCTTCAGGGCGAAAGCGGCCTGCGCCTTGCCCCACTCGCGCTCAAAGATTTTCACCGCCAGCCGGTTTTCGGCCTCTACTGCCGCGGCCATCGCCAGCTGATGAAACTGGAAAAAGTGCTGCGTGAAAACGACATCATCGTTTACGAAGCCGATATTCGTCCACCGGAACGTTTCCTGATGGAGCGGTTTATCACCGCGCCGGTGTGGGTGGAAGGGGAACCCACCGCCGCAGGGCTTCGCAACGCGCGCATGAAGCCTAACCCCGACTATCGTCCGCCGCTAAAATGGGTGTCGCTGGATATCGAAACCAGCCGCCACGGCGAACTGTACTGCATTGGTCTGGAAGGCTGCGGCCAGCGCACCGTCTATATGCTCGGCACCCCACCCGAGCAGACGCCGCAGGTCGATTTTCACCTGGAGTACGTCGCCAGCCGACCGCTGCTGCTGGAAAAACTCAATGCCTGGTTCGCCGAGCACGACCCGGACGTGCTGATCGGCTGGAACGTGGTGCAGTTCGACCTGCGCGTGCTGCAAAAAAGCGCCGAGCGCTACCGGGTACCGCTGCGGCTTGGGCGCGGCGGCAGCGAGCTGGAGTGGCGCGAGCACGGTTTCAAGAACGGTATATTCTTCGCTCAGGCCGCCGGGCGGCTCATTATCGACGGCATTGAAGCGCTTAAGTCCGCCTTCTGGAACTTCACCTCGTTTTCGCTGGAGAACGTCGCCCGCGAGCTGCTGGGCGAAGGTAAGGCGATTGACAATCCATGGGACAGGATGGATGAAATTGACCGCCGTTTCGCCGAAGATAAGCCCGCGCTGGCCACCTATAACCTCAAAGACTGTGAGCTGGTCACCCGCATCTTCCACAAAACCGAAATCATGCCGTTCTTACTGGAACGCGCCACGGTCAACGGTCTGGCGGTTGACCGCCACGGCGGCTCGGTAGCGGCCTTCAGCCATCTCTATTTTCCGCGCATGCATCGCCTGGGCTACGTGGCACCCAACCTCGGCGAAGTCCCGCCGCAGGCCAGCCCCGGCGGCTACGTCATGGACTCCCGCCCCGGGCTGTACGACTCCGTTCTGGTACTCGACTACAAAAGCCTGTATCCATCGATCATCCGCTCCTTCCTGATCGATCCGGTCGGCCTGATTGAAGGGATGGCGCACCCGGATGCGGTGCACAGCACTGAAGGCTTCCTCGACGCCTGGTTCTCACGCGAGAAACACTGTCTGCCGGGGATCGTCAGCCAGATCTGGCACGCCCGCGACGAAGCCAAGCGCCATAAAAACAAACCGCTGTCGCAGGCGCTAAAGATTATCATGAACGCCTTTTATGGCGTGCTCGGCACCAGCGCCTGCCGCTTTTTCGATCCTCGTCTGGCGTCATCGATCACCATGCGTGGCCATGCGATCATGCGTCAGACCAAAGCGTTGATTGAATCGCAGGGCTACGACGTGATTTACGGCGATACCGACTCCACCTTCGTCTGGCTTAAACGCGCCCACGGTGAAGAAGAGGCCGCGACGATTGGCCGTGAGCTGGTGGCGTTTGTCAACCAGTGGTGGGCCGATGAACTGCAAAAAAGCGGCCTGACCAGCGCGCTGGAGCTGGAGTTTGAAACCCACTTCTGCCGCTTCCTGATGCCGACCATTCGCGGTGCCGATACCGGCAGCAAGAAGCGCTATGCCGGGATGATTCAGGACGGCGACGAGCAGCGAATGCTCTATAAAGGGCTGGAGACCGTACGCACCGACTGGACGCCGCTGGCGCAGCAGTTCCAGCAGGCGCTGTATCTGCGCATCTTCCGCAACGAACCCTATCGGGATTTCATCCTCGAAACCATTGATAAGCTGATGGCCGGCGAGCTGGACGAACAGCTGGTGTATCGTAAGCAGCTGCGCCGCCCGCTGGCGGAGTACCAGCGCAACGTGCCGCCGCACGTGCGCGCCGCGCGGCTGGCCGATGAACAGAACGTGCGGTTAGGGCGTCCGCAACAGTACCAGCAGCGCGGCAGCATCCGCTACGTCTGGACCACCAACGGCCCGGAGCCGCTGGCGTATCAGCAGTCGCCGCTGGATTACGACCACTATCTCACCAAACAACTGGCCCCCGTCGCCGAAGGAATTCTCCCCTTTGTCGACGATGATTTTGCTACAATAGTGACGGGGCAACTGGGGTTGTTTTGACAGGTGACTAACGTCCCGCCATCCAGTACCATAGCGCCCTTTCCATTCCTGGACCAAATTCACTCGCCGCCTCCTCTCAGGTGGTGGCTGAATATTGCCTGCAATTTATTAAAGATAGAGCCGAACACATATGCCTTTTACACTTGGTCAACGCTGGATCAGCGATACAGAAAGCGAACTGGGACTTGGTACTGTTGTTGCAATGGATGCACGCACCGTCACCCTGCTCTTTCCGGCAACCGGAGAGAACCGTCTGTACGCCCGAAGCGACTCCCCCGTGACCCGCGTCATGTTCAATCCCGGCGACACGATCACAAGCCATGAAGGCTGGCAGTTGCTCGTTGATGAAGTTAAAGAAGAAAATGGACTGTTGGCCTATATCGGTACGCGCCAGGACACCGAAGAAGCCAACGTCATGCTGCGCGAAGTGCTGCTCGACAGCAAGCTGGTGTTCAGCAAGCCGCAGGACCGCCTGTTTGCCGGGCAAATCGACCGTATGGACCGCTTTGCTCTGCGCTACCGCGCGCGGAAATACCAGAGCGAACAATACCGTATGCCGTGGAGCGGCCTGCGCGGCCAGCGCACCAGCCTGATTCCGCACCAGCTCAACATCGCACACGACGTTGGCCGCCGCCACGCGCCGCGCGTCCTGCTGGCGGACGAAGTCGGCTTGGGCAAAACCATTGAAGCCGGGATGATTCTACACCAGCAGTTGCTCTCCGGCGCCGCGCAGCGCGTGCTGATTATCGTTCCGGAAACCCTTCAGCATCAGTGGCTGGTTGAGATGCTGCGCCGCTTCAACCTGCGCTTCGCCCTGTTCGATGACGAGCGCTACGCCGAAGCCCAGCACGACGCCTACAACCCGTTTGAAACCGAACAGCTGGTGATCTGCTCGCTGGACTTCGTGCGCCGCAACAAGCAGCGTCTGGAGCACCTGTGCGACGCCGAATGGGATCTGATGGTGGTCGATGAAGCTCACCACCTGGTATGGAGCGAAGACGCGCCAAGCCGCGAATACCTGGCCATTGAAGAGCTGGCCGAGCGCGTGCCTGGCGTGCTGCTGCTGACCGCGACGCCTGAGCAGTTGGGAATGGAAAGCCACTTCGCGCGTTTACGCCTGCTTGACCCGAATCGCTTCCACGACTTCGAGCAGTTCGTTGAAGAACAGAAAAACTACCGCCCGGTCGCCGACGCCGTCGCGCTGCTGCTGGCGGGCAACAAGCTGAGCAATGAAGAGCTGAACATGCTCGGCGAGCTGATTGGCGAGCAGGATATCGAAGCGCTGCTGCAAACCGCCAACAGCGATCGCGAAGGCTCCGAAGCCGCGCGTCAGGAACTTATCAGCATGCTGATGGACCGCCACGGCACCAGCCGCGTGCTGTTCCGTAACACCCGTAACGGCGTGAAGGGCTTCCCGAAACGCGAGCTGCACACCATTAAGCTGCCGCTGCCGGCGCAGTATCAAACCGCCATTAAGGTATCCGGCATTATGGGTGCCCGTAAGAGCGCCGAAGAGCGCGCCCGCGATATGCTCTATCCGGAACAGATTTATCAAGAATTTGAAGGCGATACCGGTACCTGGTGGAACTTCGACCCACGCGTTGAGTGGCTGATGGGCTACCTGACCAGCCACCGCTCGCAGAAAGTGCTGGTGATCTGCGCCAAAGCCGCCACCGCGCTACAGCTGGAGCAGGTGCTGCGCGAGCGTGAAGGCATCCGCGCCGCCGTGTTCCACGAAGGCATGTCCATTATTGAACGCGACCGCGCCGCCGCCTGGTTTGGTGAAGAAGACAGCGGCGCGCAGGTGCTGCTGTGCTCAGAAATCGGCTCCGAAGGGCGTAACTTCCAGTTCGCCAGCAACCTGGTGATGTTTGACCTACCGTTCAACCCGGACCTGCTGGAGCAGCGAATTGGCCGTCTTGACCGTATTGGCCAGGCGCACGATATTCAGATCCACGTGCCTTACTTAGAAAAAACCGCGCAGTCCGTGCTGGTGCGCTGGTACCACGAAGGCCTGGACGCGTTCGAACACACCTGCCCGACCGGCCGTACCATCTACGACAGCGTCCACGACCAGCTGATTACCTATCTGGCCGCGCCGGAAACCACCGACGGTTTTGACGATCTGATTAAAGCCAGCCGCGAGCAGCACGACACGCTGAAGGCGCAGCTGGAGCAGGGCCGCGACCGTCTGTTGGAAATCCACTCCAACGGCGGCGAAAAAGCGCAGAAGCTGGCAGAAAGCATTGAAGAGCAGGATGACGATACCAACCTGATCGCCTTCGCCATGAACCTGTTCGATATCGTCGGTATTAACCAGGACGATCGCGGCGAAAACCTGATCGTACTGACGCCGTCCGACCATATGCTGGTGCCGGACTTCCCGGGTCTGCCGGAAGACGGCTGTACCGTGACCTTTGAGCGTGACGTCGCGCTGTCCCGTGAAGATGCGCAGTTCCTGACCTGGGAACATCCGCTGATTCACAATGGTCTGGATCTGATCCTTTCCGGCGACACCGGCAGCAGCACCCTTTCGCTGCTGAAAAACAAGGCGCTGCCGGTCGGTACGCTGCTGCTGGAGCTGATTTACGTGGTTGAAGCCAACGCCCCGAAACAGCTGCAGCTCAACCGCTTCCTGCCGCCGACGCCGGTGCGTATGCTGCTGGATAAGAACGGCACCAACCTTGCCGCCCAGGTCGAGTTTGAGACCTTCAACCGCCAGCTCAGCGCGGTGAATCGCCACACCGGCAGCAAGCTGGTGAACGCGGTGCAGCAGGACGTACACGCCATTCTGCAAAAAGGTGAAACGCAGATTGAGAAAGCGGCGCAGGCGCTGATTGCCGCCGCACGCGAAGAGGCCGACGAGAAGCTCAGCGCCGAGCTGTCGCGTCTGGAAGCGCTGAAAGCGGTGAACCCGAACATCCGCGACGACGAGCTTTCCGCCATTGAAAGCAACCGTCAGCAGGTGATGGAAAGCCTGTCACAAGCGGGCTGGCGTCTGGACGCGCTGCGTCTTATCGTCGTCACTCACCAGTAACAGGAGCCCGTCATGGGAATGGAAAACTACCATCCGCCGCAGGATCCGTGGCTGGTTATCCTCTATCAGGATGAGCACATCATGGTGGTCAACAAGCCAAGCGGCCTGTTGTCCGTACCGGGTCGTCTTGAGGAGCATAAAGACAGCATCATGACCCGCGTGCAGCGCGACTATCCCCAGGCGGAGTCTGTACACCGCCTGGATATGGCGACCAGCGGCGTGATTGTAGTGGCCCTGACCAAAGCCGCGGAACGGGAGCTCAAGCGCCAGTTCCGCGAACGCGAGCCGAAAAAACAGTACGTGGCCCGCGTGTGGGGGCATCCGCAACCTGCGGAGGGGCTGGTGGATTTACCGCTGATTTGTGACTGGCCGAACCGGCCAAAGCAGAAAGTGTGTTATGAAACCGGCAAGGCCGCGCAAACGGAATATGAAGTGCTGGAATATGCGGCGGATAACACGGCGCGGGTGAAGCTTAAACCGATTACCGGACGCTCGCACCAGCTACGCGTGCATATGCTGGCGCTGGGCCACCCGATTCTCGGCGACCGCTTTTATGCGCACGATGAAGCGCTGGCGATGGCGTCGCGTTTGCAGCTGCATGCGGAGACGTTGACCATTACCCACCCGCAGTTTGGTAATAGCATGACGTTTAAGGCGCCGGTGGATTTTTAAGACCGCGCGCGATAGTGCCGGGGGCGCTGCGCTTGCCCGGCCTACCACATCCTGTAGGCCGGATAAGATGCGTAAGCATCGCCATCCGGCAAATCACAACATCTTACTTAAACCCTTTCTGCTCTTTAATCAGCTCGTACGCTTTCTGAATTTCCTGCGCTTTTTGCTTCGCCATCTCCATCATCTCCGGCGGCAGCCCTTTCGCCACCAGCTTATCCGGGTGATGTTCGCTCATTAATTTACGGTATGCGCGTTTGATGGTTGTCGCGTCATCGCCTGGCTTCACGCCCAGCACGTTGCAGGCATCTTCCAGCGTTGGCCCGCGCTGTGCCTGCTGCCAGCCGCCGCCGTGACCGCCCTGCGACTGCTGCTGATAGCCGCCGCCAAACTGCGCGCCGCCCTGCATCATGCGCAGGAACTGATCGAACTGGGCACGGGAGATACCCAGCTCTTCGGCAATCACGTACAGCACATCGCGCTCGTTCGGGTGCAGAGAACCGTCGGCAAACGCCGCCTGAATCTGAATTTCAAGAAACATCCGAATCAGATCGGAACGCCCGAAGCAGACGCTGCGGAACTGACGCATCTTCTCGCGCAGCGGGTAGCTGTCCGCCTTGCCGACGCGGAACGCCTGCTGCGCCGCCGTGCGCGACTCGCCGTGCAGATTCATCCGGTCCATAAACAGACTGGCGATATGAATATCCGCTTCCGTCACGCGCCCTTTCGATTTGGTCAGGTGGCCCATCACTTCAAACGTGGTCGCAAAAAACAGCGACTGACGTTGCTGTTGGTTGGCAAACCAGTTCACGCGACGGCTGCGTGCCTTGTCAAACATGTGGCCTACGAGCAGCCCGAGGACGACGCCCCAGAAGCCGCCGCCCATCATCAGGGCAACCGCCACACCAATCACTTTTCCCCAATACTGCATATACTCCCCAAATCGTCATGCCAGCGGCTAAAATATGCATTATTATACCTGTCATTCAATGCCATGCATAACACCTCTGGCGAGAACGGGCAGGATAAAACTAGCGTCATAACGATGAGTACGTTAGTCTCTGACCGTTTGCATGCCGCAATGCTATAGATGACGGAACAACAAATACAACGTATGAAAAAACGTATTCCCACTCTCCTCGCGACCATGATCGCCAGCGCCTTGTACAGTCAGCAAGGAATGGCAGCCGATCTCGCCTCACAATGTATGCTTGGCGTGCCGAGTTACGATCGCCCATTGGTCAGCGGCCCGGCTAACGAACAGCCCGTCACGATTACGGCCGATCACGCCGACGGCAACTACCCGGATAACGCCGTCTTTAAAGGCAATGTCGATATTAATCAGGGTAACAGCCGCCTGCAGGCGGATGAAGTTCAGCTGCATCAAAAGCAGCCTGAGGGCGTCGCCGTACCGGTGCGCACCGTCGATGCGCTTGGCAACGTCCACTATGACGATAATCAGGTGATTCTGAAAGGCCCCAAAGCGTGGTCAAACCTGAATACCAAAGATACCAACGTCTGGGAAGGTGACTACCAGATGGTCGGCCGCCAGGGCCGCGGCACCGCTGACGTCATGAAACAGCGCGGCGAAAACCGTTACACCATTCTCGAAAACGGCACCTTCACCTCCTGTCTGCCGGGGTCCAACACCTGGAGCGTCGTCGGTAGCGAGGTTATCCACGACCGCGAAGAGCAGGTTGCGGAAATCTGGAATGCCCGCTTCAAAATTGGCCCGGTACCGGTGTTCTACAGCCCGTATCTGCAGCTGCCGGTTGGCGATAAGCGCCGTTCAGGCTTCCTGATCCCGAACGCCAAATACGGCAGCTCCAACGGCTTCGAATTCACGCTGCCGTACTACTGGAACATCGCGCCAAACATGGACGCCACCATCACGCCGCACTATATGGATAAGCGCGGCGGCGTCATGTGGGAAAACGAATTCCGCTATCTGACTCAGGCGGGTACCGGCCTGTTCGAGCTGGACTATCTGCCTTCCGACAGCGTCTACTCTAACGATCACCCGACGGACGATAACAGCCGTCGTTGGCTGTTCTACTGGCGTCATGCCGGGGTAATGGATCAGGTGTGGCGTTTCAACGCCGACTACACAAAAGTCAGCGACCCGGACTACTTTAACGACTTTGACTCCAAATACGGCTCCAGTACCGACGGCTACGCCACGCAGAAGCTGAGCGTAGGCTACGCGGTGCAGAACTTCGATGCCACCGTGTCAACCAAGCAGTTCCAGGTCTTCGACCGCAGCAACAGCAACTCTTATTCCGCAGAACCGCAGCTGGACGTTAACGTCTACCAGAACGACGTGGGGCCGTTTGATACCCACCTCTACGCGCAGGCGGTGAAATTCGTTAACAGCAACGGCAGCCTGCCGGAAGCGACGCGCGTTCACCTCGAGCCATCGATCAATCTGCCGCTGGGCAACCGCTGGGGCAGCCTGAACACCGAAGCCAAGCTGCTGGCCACGCACTACAACCAGACCAATATCGACGACTACAATAGCGACAGCAGCCATAACCAGCTGGCGAGCTCCGTCAGCCGCACCATGCCGCAGCTGAAAGTCGACGGTAAGATGGTGTTCGAGCGCGATATGGTGCTGAGCCCGGGCTACACCCAGACGCTGGAACCGCGCGTTCAGTATCTGTACGTCCCGTATCGTGACCAGAGCAAAATCAACAACTACGACTCCACGCTGCTGCAGTCTGACTACTCCGGCCTGTTCCGCGATCGCACCTACAGCGGCCTCGACCGTATTGCCTCTGCAAACCAGATCACGACCGGCGTCACATCGCGCATTTATGATGACGCCGCCGTTGAACGTTTTAACGTTTCTGTTGGTCAAATCTACTATTTCACCGAGTCTCGCACCGGTGATGACAACATTAACTGGGAGAAAGACAACAAAACCGGTTCACTGGTATGGGCAGGCGACACCTACTGGCGCATCAGCAACAAGTGGGGCCTGCGCGGCGGTATTCAGTACGATACGCGTCTGAACAACATCGCCACCAGCAGCTCGGCCATTGAGTATCGCCAGGACGACGAACGTCTGGTACAGCTGACCTATCGCTATGCCAGCCCGGAATATATCCAGGCGACGCTGCCGACCTACTCCACCGCCGAGCAGTACCGTAACGGTATCTCGCAGGTGGGGGCGACGGCCAGCTGGCCAATCGTCGATCGCTGGTCCGTTGTCGGTGCCTATTACTTTGACACCAACACGCATAATCCGGCCGATCAGATGCTGGGCGTGCAGTACAACTCCTGCTGCTACGCCATCCGCGTGGGCTATGAGCGTAAACTCAACGGTTGGGATTACAACAATGGCGGCACCGGCGGGCAGTCCAAGTATGACAACTCCATCGGCTTCAGTATTGAGCTGCGTGGTCTGAGCTCTAACTACGGTCTGGGCACCCAGCAGATGCTGCGTTCCAACATTATGCCGTACCAAAGCTCACTGTAAGGTAACGAGTTATACACATCATCCGCATTGCGGTTAATTGAAATGGAAAAAGTATGAAGAACTGGAAAACGCTGCTTCTCGGTATCGCCTTAGTTGCGAATACCAGCTTCGCTGCCCCGCAGGTTGTCGATAAAGTAGCAGCCGTCGTAAATAATGGCGTTGTCCTCGAGAGCGACGTCGATGGCCTTATGCAGTCCGTTAAGATGAACTCTGGCCAGGCTGGCCAGCAGCTGCCGGATGATGCGACCCTTCGTCACCAGATCCTGGAACGTCTGATCATGGATCAGATTATCCTGCAGATGGGGCAAAAAATGGGCGTCAAAATCTCCGACGAGCAGCTCGATCAGGCTATCGCCAACATTGCTAAACAGAACAACATGACGCTGGATCAAATGCGCAGCCGTCTGGCCTACGATGGGATGAACTACAACACCTACCGTAACCAGATCCGTAAAGAGATGCTGATCTCCGAAGTGCGTAATAACGAAGTGCGTCGCCGCATCACCGTGCTGCCGCAGGAAGTGGACGCGCTGGCAAACCAGATTGGCACCCAGAACGACGCCAGCACCGAGCTGAACCTCAGCCACATCCTGGTGCCGCTGCCGGAAAACCCGACCTCCGATCAGGTGAATGAAGCGCAGAGCCAGGCTGAATCCATCGTCGACCAGGCCCGTAAAGGCGCCGACTTCGGCAAACTGGCTATCACCTATTCCGCTGACCAGCAGGCGCTGAAAGGCGGCCAGATGGGCTGGGGGCGTATTCAGGAGCTGCCGGCTATCTTTGCCCAGGCGCTGAGCACGGCGAAAAAAGGCGATATCGTCGGGCCGATCCGTTCCGGCGTAGGCTTCCACATTCTGAAAATCAACGACATGCGCGGCCAGTCTCAGAGCATTTCTGTGACCGAAACCCACGCTCGCCACATTCTGCTCAAGCCGTCGCCGGTCATGACCGACGATCAGGCCCGCGCGAAGCTGGAACAGGTTGCAGCGGATATCCGCAGCGGCAAAACCACCTTCGAGAAAGCGGCGCGTGAGCTGTCTCAGGATCCAGGTTCTGCGAACCAGGGCGGTGACTTAGGCTGGGCGACGCCGGACATCTACGATCCGACATTCCGCGATGCGCTGATGAAGCTGAACAAGGGCCAGATTAGCGCCCCGATTCACTCCTCCTTTGGCTGGCACCTGATTCAGCTGCTGGATACGCGCAACGTTGACCGTACCGATGCGGCGCAGAAAGACCGCGCTTATCGTATGCTGATGAACCGTAAGTTCTCTGAAGAAGCGGCTACCTGGATGCAGGAACAGCGCGCCAGCGCCTACGTGAAAATTCTGAGCAACTAATGACTCAACACCGTGTCGTTATCACTCCCGGCGAACCCGCCGGGATTGGTCCGGATCTCGTGATCCAACTGGCCCAGCGCGATTGGCCGCTTGAACTGGTCGTCTGCGCTGATGCCAGCCTGCTTACCGAGCGGGCGAAACTTCTTGGTCTTCCCCTCACGCTTCTCCCCTACGTTTCCGAACAGCCAGCGCAGCCGCAACGTGCCGGTACGCTAACGCTGCTGCCCGTTGCGCTCAACGCGCCGGTCACACCTGGCCTGTTAAACGTGGAGAACGGGCGCTACGTCGTTGAGACGCTGGCGCGCGCCTGCGACGGCTGTCTGAGCGGTGAATTTGCCGCACTGGTCACCGGGCCGGTGCACAAAGGCATTATTAACGACGCCGGCATTCCATTTACCGGGCATACCGAATTCTTTGAAGAACGTTCGGGCGCGGCAAAAGTGGTGATGATGCTGGCAACGGAAGAACTGCGCGTGGCGCTGGCGACAACGCACCTGCCGCTGAAGGCGGTCAGCGATGCCATTACGCCGGATCTGCTGCGAGAAGTGATTACCATTCTGCACGATGATTTGCAGAACAAGTTCGGCCTTGCCGAACCGCACGTCCTGGTCTGCGGCCTGAACCCCCACGCGGGCGAAGGCGGCCATATGGGCACGGAAGAGATCGATACGCTTATTCCCGTACTGGAAGAAATGCGGAAAAAGGGCATGAACCTCAGCGGGCCGCTGCCTGCCGACACCCTTTTTCAGCCGAAGTATCTTGACCATGCCGATGCGGTGCTGGCAATGTACCACGATCAGGGCCTTCCCGTGCTAAAATACCAGGGCTTTGGCCGCGGCGTGAACATTACGCTCGGTTTACCCTTTATTCGCACCTCCGTTGACCACGGCACCGCCCTTGAACTGGCGGGGCTTGGCAAAGCGGACGTCGGCAGTTTTATTACGGCGCTTAACCTCGCCATCAAAATGATTGTTAACTCTAATGAATAATCGAGTCCATCAGGGCCACTTAGCCCGTAAACGCTTCGGGCAAAACTTTCTCAACGATCAATTCGTGATCGACAGCATCGTTGCGGCCATTAACCCGCAAAAAGGCCAGGCCATGGTTGAAATCGGCCCGGGTCTTGCCGCGCTGACCGAACCGGTTGGCGAACGCCTGGACGAACTGACCGTGATCGAGCTTGACCGCGATCTGGCCGCACGTCTGAAAACGCACCCGTTCCTGGGGCCAAAGCTGACGATTTATCAGCAGGACGCCATGACCATGAACTTCGGCGAGCTTTCCCAGACGCTGGGTCAGCCGCTGCGCGTGTTCGGCAACCTGCCGTACAACATCTCTACGCCGCTGATGTTCCATCTGTTTAGCTATACTAATGCCATTGCAGACATGCACTTCATGCTGCAAAAAGAGGTGGTTAACCGTCTGGTTGCCGGGCCGAACAGTAAAGCCTATGGCCGTCTGAGCGTCATGGCGCAGTATTACTGTAACGTGATCCCGGTTCTTGAAGTGCCGCCGAGCGCTTTCACGCCGCCGCCTAAAGTGGATTCCGCCGTCGTACGCCTGGTGCCGCACAGCACGCCACCGTACCCGGTGAAAGACGTCCGCATCCTGAGTCGAATTACGACCGAAGCGTTCAACCAGCGTCGTAAGACCGTCCGCAACAGCCTTGGCAACCTGTTCAGCGTTGAGGTGTTGACGGAACTGGGCATCGATCCGGCGATGCGGGCAGAAAATATCTCTGTTGCGCAGTACTGCCGGATGGCCAACTATCTGTCAGAAAATGCGCCCTCGAAGGAGAGCTAAACCATGATTAATTCGCCACGAGTTTGCGTCCAGGTACAGAGCGTCTACATTGAGACGCACTCCCAGCCGGAAGAAGAGCGTTACGTCTTCGCCTACACGGTCACCATTCGCAATCTCGGGCGAAGCGCGGTTCAGCTTCTGGGCCGTTACTGGCTCATCACCAACGGTAACGGCCGCGAAACCGAAGTGCAGGGCGAAGGTGTGGTTGGCGTACAGCCGCACATCGAGCCCGGCGAAGAATATCAGTACACCAGCGGCGCCGTACTGGAAACCCCATTGGGCACCATGCAGGGCCACTACGACATGGTCGATGTCGACGGCGTACCGTTCTCCATCGACATTCCCGTTTTCCGTCTCTTTGTTCCCACGCTGATTCATTAATCATGTCTACATACCTTATTGGCGACGTTCACGGTTGCTACGATGAATTGATCGCTCTTTTACAGCAGGTGGCGTTTACGCCGGGCAAAGATACGCTGTGGCTCACGGGCGACCTGGTTGCTCGCGGTCCCGGCTCGCTGGAGGTGCTGCGCTACGTCAGATCGCTGGGCGATAGCGTCAAAGTGGTGCTGGGAAACCATGACCTGCATCTGCTGGCGGTGTTTGCCGGCATCAGCCGCAATAAGCCCAAAGACCGCCTGAGCCCGCTGCTGGAAGCACCGGACGCCGACGATCTGCTTAACTGGCTGCGTCGCCAGCCGCTGATGCAGGTGGATGAAGAGAAAAAGCTGGTGATGGCCCATGCGGGCGTCACTCCGCAGTGGGATATCGAAACGGCAAAACAGTGCGCACGCGACGTCGAAGCCGTGCTGTCGAGCGACTCCTACCCCTTCTTTCTTGACGCGATGTACGGCGACATGCCGAATAACTGGTCGCGCGAGCTGAGCGGCCTGGCGCGTCTGCGCTTTATTACTAACGCCTTCACCCGCATGCGCTACTGTTTCCCGAACGGCCAGCTGGATATGTACAGCAAAGAGTCGCCGGAAAACGTGCCCGCCCCGCTGAAGCCCTGGTTTATGCTGCCGGGGCCAATTACCGACGAGTACAGCGTGGCGTTTGGCCACTGGGCTTCGCTGGAAGGGAAAGGTACGCCGGAAAATATCTACGCGCTGGATACCGGCTGCTGCTGGGGTGGCGATCTCACCTGCCTGCGCTGGGAAGACAAAACGTATTTTGTACAGCCGTCGAACCGTAAACTGGCCCCGGGCGAGAGCGAGGCGGTGGCTTCGTAGTTTGGTGCATCCCCATTGAAAAATAAAAAACGCCGGCGTTTCACCCGGCGTTTTTTATTTTAGTGGCCCGGCCAGGCAAAGCGCCGCCGGGAAAGGCTCGGTCTTAGCGCCGCTCAAGCACCTCAAAGCAGTAGCTATGAGAATTCTGCTCGTCGGCATCGTGGAACTCGCTGAACACCGACTCCCACTGATCCGGATCGTAATCCGGGAAATGGGTGTCGCCTTCCACTTCCGCATCAATATGCGTCAGGTACAGCTTCTGCGCCTTCGGCAGGAACTGTTCGTATACGCGGCCACCGCCAATCACCATAATCTCTTCCGCGTCACCGCAGGCGGCAATCGCTTCATCAACCGATTTCACCCACTGCACGCGATCGTCTGTACCGGGCTGGCTGCTGATAACAATGTTCTTACGCCCCGGCAGCGGGCGACCGATGGATTCCCAGGTCAGACGGCCCATAACGACAGGTTTGTTTAACGTATTGCGTTTAAACCAAGCCAGATCGGCCGGCAGGTCCCATGGCATGGCGTTTTCCATACCGATGACGCGATCGACCGCAAGCGCAGCAATCAGACTGATCATTGAGTGTATCCCAGATGCGAAAAAAATTGTCGCCACTATACGGAAAGCTTAATCTTTCGTCGACTGGCAGCCAGGTAAAGAATAAGAAAATTTTCAGATTTGCTGGCAAGTCCACGAAGGCAAAGTGGACAGCCAGCATTACACCTACGAAGCCGTTACAGCGTCGGCTTTACTTCCGGCTCATCTTCAGGGTTGCCGCTGTGCTTCCCTTCTTCCGTGCCCTGCCAGCCGTGACGCTGAATGACCGACAAATGGTTGCGATCTTCGTTGATGATTTCAGTCAACATGGCGCTGGTGCGCTTAAACGCCGCCGCCCGCGAGGAGGCATCAATCTCGGCCATCTCCACCATTTCTTCCATCAGCTGAATATTAAAGCGGCGGAACAGATCGGCACGCTCGCGCGCTTCATATGCCCCCAGCCCCAGCGACTCCAGCGCCTGACGCCCGGACTTCAGCGCCGCTTCGAAGGTTTCACGCTCCGGTGCGCTGACGCCGGCCTGACGCAGCTTGATATAGTGCTCAACGTCACGGGCGCGGGCGATAAGGGTCAGGTTCGGGAAATGCTCTTTCACCAGCTCGGTCAGCGCCAGGCTGGCCTGCGGATCGTCAATGGCGTTAATCAGCACCTCAGCTTTTTCCGCCCCGGCGGATTCCAGCAGATCGGCTCGCGTGGCATCGCCATAAAACACCTTCATGTCGAATTTACGCAGCGTGTCGACGTGATCCGGGTCGTGGTCGAGGACCACCATTTTCACACCGCTGGACAGCAGCAGACGCCCGGCAATCTGACCGAAGCGGCCAAAGCCGGCAATAATCACCCGCGGCTGTTCTTCATCAATTTCATCCGCTTCCCGCGCGTCGCCGGTGCTGGCGCGTTTTTCCAGCCGCGTCAGCAGTACCAGCAGCACCGGCGTTACCGCCATCGATAGCGCTACCGCCAGCGTCAGCGCCTTCGCCCAATCAGCATCCAGCACGTTCGCCATCTGCGCCGCGCCAAAGACCACGAAGGCAAATTCACTGCCCTGCCCCAGCAGCGCCGCAAACCACAGACGCTGCGAGCGCGGTACCTGGAGTGGTTTGGCAATCAGCCACAGCAGCACCGATTTAATCACCAGGAAGCCCACCAGCAGCGTGATGATACGCAGCGGGTGATGAATGAGGGTGCCAAAATCGATCGACATCCCGACGCCGATAAAGAACAGCCCCAGCAGCAGCCCTTTAAACGGCTCAATATCGCTTTCCAGCGCATGGCGGTACTCAGAGCTCGCCAGCAGCACGCCGGCCAGAAATGCCCCCATCGCCATCGAAAGACCAACTTCTTCCAGCAGCAAACCGAAGCCAAACACCAGGAACAGGGCCACGGCGCTGAACACTTCGCGCAGACCCGAGCGCGCAACAAAGCGCAGCAGCGGGCGCGTCACATAGCGTCCTAACACCACCACCAACACCAACGCACCGGCCACTTTCAGCGCTGAAAACGCAAACGCGCCGAGGGTCGTCGAGCCGCCGCTGCTGGCCAGCAACGGAATCATGGCCACCAGCGGAATGGCCGCAATATCCTGGAACAACAGCACCGCGAACGCACTGCGCCCGACCTGGGTCACCGTCAGATTACGTTCATTCATCGCCTGCATGGCGATAGCGGTCGAAGAGAGCGCCAGCGTCATGCCAATCAGCTCCGCCACCTGCCAGCGCAGGCCGAGGAAAATGCAGAACACGCCAATCAGCGCCCCGCACAGCACCATTTGCAGCAGCCCGCCGCCAAATACCGAGACGCGCAGCTTCCATAGCCGCTGCGGATCCAGCTCCAGGCCAATGACGAACAGCATCAGCACCACGCCAATTTCGGCGAAATGCAGAATGGCTTCCGCATCGGTCACCAGACGCAGCCCCCACGGGCCGATAATGCAGCCCGCGATCAGGTAACCGAGCACCGAACCCAACCCCAAACGTACGGCAATCGGCACAATCAGCGCCGCCGATCCCAGGTAGATCAGCGCCTGTATGAGCGTATGGCTATCCATTGTTATGCTCCTCCTGCCAGGCCAAAAGCCGTTGTTTATAGTGACGCGCCTTCGCCTGCAGCGTCTCTTCATCGCAGATAAACGTGCAGTGCACGGCAAACGGCGGCAGCCATTTCATGCCGCAGTAAACGGCGGTAGCCTCCAGCGGCTGACCCAGCACGTCAAAGCCCGGATGTGAACCAATTTCGAAGTGGCTTTCGCCACCGCCGGTCGTTACCGCCCACATCATGTCTTTTCCGTGCAGCGCGGTACCGCCGTGCCCGTAGGCCCAGCCGTGCGCCAGCACTTTATCCAGCCACAGCTTGAGCAGCGGCGGCGTGCTGTACCACTGCATAGGATGTTGCAGAATGACCAGATCGGCACGAGACAGCGCCTCCTGTTCAGCGACAACGTCGATATTAAAATCGGGATAGAGGTGATAAAGAGAGCGAATTTCCACACCGTCGAGCGTCCGCACCTGCTCTAGCATCCGCTTATTCGCATGCGAGTGATGCGGATAAGGGTGCGCATAAACAATCAGAATCATAATTAGCCTGTCTTACTGCATTATTTTATTGCTGAGTTTAGACAGTTAATGAGGACACTTACAGGATCTCTTAACACAACCGCATGAAATAGGGGGCGAGCGCCCCCTTGAAGAGATTAGCGACACATCGTGCGCCGCAATAAGCGTTATACGTTGGCCCCGCGCGGCACCGCGCCGCGAGGCCACGAATAACGTTTAGTTATCCAGCTCGTTCATCGACTGAACCTGGTCACGGTTGATCTGTTCAGTCTTTCCGCTTTCGGCATTTTTGTACGACACCAGGCCAGTGTCCTCATCTACCTGCGGTTTACCATCGGTTACGATAGTCTTGCCATCGGTGGTTTTCAGCGCCTGGTTGGATGAACACCCGGCAACGGTAAAGAGTGCGCCGGCGGTCAGAATTGCTACGGTCATTCGCTTATAGTTCATCATGTTTCCCTCCTGCTTTGCAGCCAAAATTGGTTATCACTCTAACTATTTTAGGTTAGCGGTCAGAACCCGGAAGCGAAACCAGAAAGCTCCGAAGCATTACCGGCACCCTTTCACCGCCGTTTTATGTGAGGCAGATTGTCCGCAGCGTGGGGTTTCTATGGTACAAAGTACCGCTATTTATTTTCAGGGGCCAACCATGTCCGTTTCGATCGACATCATTTCCTGTATTACCGACCGTTTTGTTGAGCTGACCGCCACCGAAAAACGCATCGCGCAGTTCATTCTTGATGACGTGCAGGCCGCCACCACGCTGCCCATTGCTGAAATGGCGCGACAGACCGAAACCAGCCAGGCCTCCATCACCCGCTTTGCCCGGGCGATTGGCTGCAAAGACGTGCGCGAGCTGAAGGTCAAGCTTGCCCAGTCGCTGGCGGTGGGGCAGCGTTTTATTCTCGACGTGCCCGATCTGGAGGGTGTTCAGGGGATCTATGAAACGATCATTAACGTGCTGGAGATCAACCGCCGAGCGCTTAATCCCGAGACGTTAAAACGCGCCGTCGGATGGTTAAGCGGCGCCCGACAGATCCTCGCGATCGGCATGGGTGGCGGTTCGACCATCTGCGCGCAGGAGGTTCAGTTCCGCCTGTTCCGTCTGGGTCTACCGGTGGTAAGCCAGAGCGACGGGCTGCTGGTGAGGATGATGTGCTCAGCGGTGTCGCCAAACGATGTGGTGCTGGCGTTGTCGCTCGGCGGCTATACGCAGGAAGTGGTGGAGAGCGCGGCGATTGCGCGTCAGTACGGTGCGAAGGTGATTGCCATTACCCCGGAAGCCACACCGCTTGCCGAGTACGCCGATTTGGTCCTGCCGCTGATCGTGCGGGAGAACGACTACATCTTTAAGCCCAGCACCTCGCGCTACGCGATGCTGGCGATGGTTGACGTGCTGGCGACGGAATTGGCGGTGGTGAATAAGGCAGAGACGAAAAACCGTCTGCGGCGGATTAAGCTGGCGCTGGATAGCCATCGGGGCGGAGCTGACCGACAGCCGTTGGGGGATTAGCGCGGGTTTTTTCCCCTCACCCTAACCCTCTCCCCGGAGGGACGAGGGGACCGAATGTGCGGTCTTTCCCCCCTCTCCCTTCCAGGGAGAGGGCCGGGGTGAGGGTACAACCCGCACCACCCCACAAGTTACTTCACCCGTTCCGCGTTGTAACAGGTCAAATCCACCTCAACCTTACAATCCACCACCAAATCCGCCACGCAGCACACGCGTGCCGGTGGGTGATCGGCAAAGAACTCACGGAATACCTTGTTAAAGGACTGGAAGTAACGCGCGTCGGTCAGATACACCTTCACATGCACCACGTCTGCCAGGCTGTATCCCGCGTCCTGCATAATATCCACGCAATTCTGAATCGCCAACCGCGACTGCTCGACAATGCCGCCCTCCACCACTTCACCATCCTTCATCGGCGTTTGCCCGGACACATACAGCCAGCCTCCGGCCTCAACGGCCTTGGCAAACGGCAGAGACTGCCCGCCGGTACCGGTGCTGCCACCGACGCCATAACGTTTAATGCTCATTATTGCTGCTCCTTAATTTTTCCGGCTGACCGGCGTAAGAATCGCCCGGCGCGCCCGATAATGTTGTGATTCTGCCCATAGCTCATCACCCCGTTGACCATCACCGCATCGATACCGGCGGCGGGCTGCTGTGGGTCGCTGAAGCTTGCGACATCGCGGATAGTTTCTGGGTCAAAAAGCACCAGATCGGCAAAATAGCCGCGCTTGATGAACCCGCGGTCGGTGAGCTGAAAACGTGCCGCCGACAGGCCAGTCATCTTGTGCACCGCGACGGTAAGCGGGAACAGTTTTTCATCGCGGCTGTAGTGTCCCAGCACGCGTGGGAACGCACCCCACAGGCGAGGATGCGGCATCGGGTCATTCGGTAAGCCGTCCGAACCCACCATGGTCAATGGATAGCGCAGCACCCGCTGCACGTCCTGCTCGTCCATGTTGTAGTAAATCGCGCCAGCAGGCATCAGCCGCTTGCCCGCCTCTTCCAGCGTAAGCGACCAGCTTTGCGCAATCTGCTTTAAGGTCTGCCCGGCCATCTCCGGGTGCGGCGTCGACCAGGTGATAACGATGTCAAAATCGGCGGTAATCTGCTTCATATCCAGCGTCGATGAACTGGCGGAATACGGATAGCAGTCGCAGGAAACGTCCTGCTGCTGGCGGACGTTATCGAACAGCGCCAGGGTTTCCACGGTGCGCCCCCAGTTATTCGCCCCCGCGCATTTGTGGTGCGAGACCACCACCGGTACCTTGCCGTGGCGGCCAATACGGAACGCTTCATCAAGCGCGTCGAGAATGGGCTCAAACTCCGAGCGAAGATGGGTGGTATAAATCCCATTTTCCGCCGCCAGCTCTTCCGCCAGCGCCATCACCTCTTCAGTCGTCGACTGGAAGGCGGAGGCATAGGCTAGCCCGGTGCTGAGCCCTAAAGCGCCCTCCTGCAATGCCAACCGTAGCTGCCTGCGCATGGCTTGAATTTCTTGATAGTTAGCCGGACGAAACAGCGAGTCCATCTGGTTATTACGCAGCGCGGTATGACCGACCAGCGTGCCAACGTTCACCGCCGGACGCGCCTGCATAACCGCGTCGGCGTAAGCGTTAACCGTCGGGTAGATAAACTGTTCCGCATTGCCCAATAGGTTCATCGGATCCGGTACGTCGCCTGCGATCGTCGCGCTCGCGGCGCTGATCCCGCAGTTACCGACGATCACCGTAGTCACGCCCTGGCTGATTTTGGGCAGGTACTCCGGCATGCGGATAACGTTAATGTCGTCGTGGGTGTGAACATCGATAAACCCTGGTGCCAGCACGCGCCCCGTGCCGTCAATCTCATGCTGCGCCTGCCCGTCGATAGCGGGCGCGATCTCCACAATGCGATCGCCCTTGATGGCCACATCGCCGCGATACTGCGGGCCGCCGCTACCGTCGATAACCGTGACGTTCCTGAACAGATAATCGAACTGCATTTCTTCTCTACCCCTGTCGTTCCCTGCCTTGAATTTGACCATTTACAAGCGCTGAAAACAGTGAAAGACTACGCAAAATATGCATTAATTAATGATACTTTTATTCATAAAAATCAATGAAAATAATAAAAATCATTTATTTACAACAAGATGAACAATCAAAGATTCATGATATAAACTAAAAACCTGAAGGATTTATGTTATGAAATACCATGAAAGCCTCATCGTACCCCACAAATCCGCAACGCTTTTTACCCCAACAAACATCCTCAATGAAGACGTTTGCCTGCCCGCCGCGGTCATTAAAAAAACGGCGCTAACCAACAATATTCAGTGGATGCAGCACTACGCCGATACGCGCGGCGTCTCACTCGCCCCGCACGGTAAAACCACCATGACACCGTGGATCTTTTCACAGCAGCAACAAGCAGGGGCCTGGGCCATTGGCGTGGGCAGCGCCTGGCAGGCAAGCATTGCTGCGGCAAGCGGGATCCAACGCGTGCTGATGGTGAACCAGCTCGTCGGCAAGGCCAATATGGCGCTGATCGCCAGACTCAAGACGGAATACCCGGCGGTAGATTACCAGTGCTGCGTCGATAGCATCGATAACGCCCGTGCGCTCTCGGCGTTCTTCGCCGCACAAAACCAGACGCTGGATATTCTGCTGGAACTGGGCGTGCCGGGCGGCCGCTGTGGGTGCAGAACCGCAGAACAGGCGCTCACACTTGCCGAGCAGGTTGCCACTTTACCGGCGCTGCGTCTGCGCGGCCTTGAGCTGTATGAAGGCGTGCTGCACGGCGATAACCCACAGCCGAAGGTGGAAGCGCTGCTGCGCGATGCCGCCGCGCTGGCCTGCCAGCTTGAGCGTTATGTAACGGGCGAGTTTATTCTCACTGGCGCGGGCTCCGTTTGGTATGACGTGGTGTGTAACGTCTGGCTTGCCGAGCCGAAACCGGCCAACTGCCGGGTGCTGATCCGCCCTGGCTGCTATATCACCCACGATGCGGGGATCTATCTGGAAGCGCAGAACGCGATCGTCGCGCGCGACCAGACGGCCTGCGACCTCGGCGGCGATCTGGTTTCTGCGCTGGAACTGGTGGCAATGGTGCAGTCGGCGCCGGAAAGCGGCCGGGCGATCGTCAATTTCGGCAAGCGCGACAGCGCGTTTGATGCCGGGTTACCGCAGCCGGTTGCCCATTATCGTGCGGGGAAATCAGTCACATTAGCGGCAAACAGCATGGAAACCACCGGCATTATGGACCAGCACGCCATGCTGAAGCTGGCACCAGACGTTGACGTGAAGGTGGGGGATATTCTGGTGTTCAGCACTTCGCACCCTTGCCTGACGTTTGACAAATGGAAGGCGCTGCTGTTGGTTGATGACGCGTATAACGTGCTGGATACGTTAGAAACGGCATTCTGAGCCGCCCCGGCGTCGCTGCGCTCGACCGGGCTACAGGCCGGGCGCAACGATGCCGAAGTTACATCGAATCACAGATCAAATCGACAATCAGCAGCGACCCGTAACGCGCGTCGTTGAGCGGTAGCGTGACGTTTTGCTGATGGCTGAGCGCGCTCTCCTGCTGGCCAATCACGATGATATCCGCCCCTGCCCAGCGCGCCTGATGTACGGCGGCAATCAGCGCGCTGCCCGGCGGCGTACCGGCAAAGACCACCAGCACCTGCCCAGCGCCAAGCATCGAGGCGGTAATCCCCATTAACGCCGGATCCTGGCAGACGTTGGCCGGATACCCCTGCGTCAGCAGGCGATACTGCAACACGCTGGCGAACGGGTTATCGGCGGTGCTGGCGCTGAAAATATGCACCGCTTTCGCCTGTTTAAGCAGGCTTGCCGCCAGCTCAACCGCCGCTGGCGATAGTTCGTGAAGCTGCGCGTTCAGCGAATACTGGATCTGGTTTAGCCGCTCGCGCCACGGCCCCGGCATATCGCCGCTGGCAACCGGGGCGCTGGCCTGCGCCAGCTTCATGCGCAAATCGCGAATATCGTCGCAGCCCGCGGCGCGGGCAAAGCGGGTAATGGTCGCCGGGCTGACCCCTGCCGCCGTCGCCAGTTGGTCGATGGTCGCCGAAGCCGCAAACGCCACGTCGCTGAGGATAGTCTGCGCCACGCGAGACTCCTGCTGGCTGAAGTCCTGTAGCCGTTGGCGGATCAGGCTCAGAATGTCATCGCTACCGTCGCGACCGATGGAGTGCGAGAAGCGATCGAGGATCTCGCTGCCAATGCCGGCATTTTTCGCCAGCTTTTGCAGCGTACCGGTGTCCACCCACGCCGCGTCGCCGAGCATCGGCGCCGCCGTCGTTTTCAAACGATTCTCCTGCTGCTGATGGCGCACCTGGCCAATAAAGTCATTGAGGTCGGCACAGCCAATACTGCGCGAGAAATGCTGTAACGTCGCGGGACTCACGCCCGCCTTTGCCGCCAGCTCTTCAATACTTGCCTCAGGTATCTGGGCAAAATTATCGAGGAAAAAGCGCGCCAGCCGGGATTCCTGCGCAGGCAGGCCCGATAGCCCATTCACCAGCTGATAAACAATATCCATAACCAGAGAGTCCTAATGTCGGCAAATTCTGCTCGTTAAAAACATCATAATTTATTGAAATTATTTTTCAATTCATTCGATCAACAGACGCCGACGTCTTCGGTATATGAGTAACAAATATTCGTTTTGCTTACCTTGATCACACTTTCTCGCGGATAACATCCCGTAAAGCAATATTTTAACGCCGATCACACTCATGAAAATAATTTTCATACATGCTACGTAAAACGGCTAATGTGTGAAATATGTTTTCAAGTGAGGGAAAATTGTCATGAAAAAGATCATGTTGTGCTGCGCCGCCGGGATGTCCACCAGCATGCTGGTGCAAAAGATGCGCGCCGAAGCCGAAAAACGGGCGCTGGCGGTCGAGATCAACGCTTATCCGGTTGCCGAAATCGAAAGCATGCTGCCGCAGGCCGACGTGGTGCTGCTCGGCCCGCAGGTGCAGTTCGAACTCTCTCGCCTGCGTGAACTGTCTGCGCCATTGGGCAAGCCGGTCGAGGTGATCGACATGATGGATTACGGTACCATGCGCGGCGATCGCGTGCTCGATAAAGCGATCCAACTGATGGCCTGAGGCCTCGGAGAGAACAATGAAAATTACCGTGATTGGCGGGGGCAGCAGCTACACCCCGGAACTGGTTGAAGGATTAATAGCGCGTCATGCTTCCCTGCCAATGGCGGAGCTGGCGCTGGTTGATGTCGAAGCGGGTCGAGAAAAGGTCGAGATTATTGCCGCCCTCTCCCGCCGCATGCTCGACCGCAACGGTCTGGAGTCGGTGAAGGTATCGGTTCACTTCGATGCCGATGAAGCGATTACCGGCTCAAGCTTCGTGCTCACCCAACTGCGCGTAGGCCAGCTACCGGCCCGCGCCGCTGATGAGCGTCTGGGCTTAAGTCACAGGCTGCTGGGCCAGGAAACCACCGGCGTGGGCGGCTTCGCCAAAGCGCTGCGCACGATTCCCGTGATGCTGGATATCGCCAGACGCGTTGAACGTCTGGCGCCAAATGCATGGATCATCAACTTCACCAATCCGGCGGGCATTGTGACGGAAGCGGTGTCACGCCACAGCAAAGCGAAGATTATCGGCCTGTGCAACGTGCCGGTCACTATGCACCACATGATTGCCGACATGCTGAAGCTGCCTTACGGCGACGTCTCGCTGCGCTTTGCTGGCCTGAATCATATGGTTTGGGTGCATCAGGTGCTGGCAGCGGGTCGCGATGCGACCGACGAGGTTATCGAGATGCTGTGCGACGGCGAGCAGCTGTCGATGAACAACATCAAGGCCATTCCGTGGCCACCGGAGCTACTGCGTGCGCTGCGCGCTATTCCCTGCCCGTATCACCGCTATTTCTGGCAGACCCGCACCATGCTGGAAGACGAGCTGGCGGATGCCGAGAGCAAAGGCACCCGCGCCGAGCAGGTGATGAAGGTCGAAGCGTCGCTGTTCGAACTTTACGTCGACCCGCATCTGGACAAGAAACCAGAGGAGCTGAGTCAGCGCGGCGGTTCGTTCTACTCCGAAGTGGCGGTACAGCTTATTAACGCACTGCACAACAATCTTGGCATTGAGATGGTGGTGAACACCGCCAACAACGGTGCCATTCAAGGACTGCCGGACGACGCGGTGATAGAAACCAACTGCCTGATTGATGCGCTGGGCGCGCATCCGCTGGCCTTTGGCAAACTGCCGCCGCTGATGCACGGCCTGACCCAGCAGGTGAAGGATTTTGAGCGTCTGACCATTGATGCCGCCGTATATGGCGATAAGCAAAAAGCGCTGCTGGCGCTGGTCGCCAACCCGCTGGTCGCCGATGTGAATCTGGCGTCGGCGCTGGTCGATGAAGTACTCACCATCAATAAAGCGTGGCTGCCGCAGTTTAGCCAACAATAAATACAACAATAGCCCGGTCGGCAACGTCTGCGCCGGGCAGGGGGTGTCTGTGAATAAGTCGATAATAGATAAATACGTTTTACCGACCGCGCTCAAAATCGCCGGACAAAAACATGTGCTTTCGGTGCGTGACGGGATCATCCTGAACATGCCGTTTATGCTGATAGGCTCGTTTTTCCTGATCTTCGCCTATCTGCCAGTGCCGGGTTACGGCACGCTGATGACCGAGCTTTTCGGCCCAACGTGGCAGGAAAAAGTGCTCTATCCGGTGAAAGCGACCTACGACATCATGGCGCTGATCTCCAGCTTCGGTATCGCCTACCGCCTGGCAGAGAAGTACCGCACCCTCGACCCGCTGACCGCCGGGGCCGTCTCTCTGGTGGCTTTCGTGATGACCATTCCGCAGCACATCATGTTTACCCCTGCGGGCAGCGACGTGGCGCAGCTGGTGAAAGGCGTGATGCCGATGGGCCAGATTGGCAGCCAGGGGTTGTTCGTGGCTATCCTGATTGCCCTGCTCTCAACGGAAATCTACCGCTTCGTTAACGACCGCAACCTGGTCATTCGCATGCCGGAAGGCGTTCCACCGGCGGTGGCAAAATCCTTCCTCGCGCTGATCCCGGGATTCTGCGTGCTGGCGGTGGTGCTGGCGCTGCGTCTGCTGGTAGAAGCAACGCCGTTTGGCGATATCAACACCATGATTACCGAGCTGGTCGGTATTCCGATGAGCCACGTCGGCGGCTCGCTGCCGGGGATGATTATTTCAGTGCTGCTGATTGGCATTCTGTGGATGCTCGGCCTGCACGGCGACACCATCGTGCTGGTGTTTATCCGCCCGGTCTGGCTCAGCAACATGTCCGAAAACCTGGAAGCGTTCCAGAACGGCCTGCCAATTCCCCACATTATCACCCAGCAGTTCTACGACCTGTGGATTGCGCCGGGTGGTACCGGGGCGCTGTTAGGGCTGGTTATCTTTATGATCCTGCGCAGCCGCAGCGTGCAGATGAAGCAGCTCGGTAAAATTGCCGCACCGGGCAGCCTGTTTAACATCAGCGAGCCGATGGTATTCGGTATTCCGATTGTGATGAACCCGTACCTGGTGGTGCCGTTTATCCTGACGCCGGTGGTGCTGGTGATTGTCTCCTACGTGGCGATGACCACCGGTTTAGTGGCCAAACCGGCCGGAATTGCGCTGCCGTTCACTACACCTATTGTGGTCAGTGGCTACCTGGCGACCGGCGGACATATCTCCGGTTCGGTGCTGCAAATCGTCAACCTCGGGATTTCGCTGGTGATGTATTACCCGTTCTTCCGCATCTGGGATAACCTGAAATTCCGCGAAGAGCAGGCCAGTAAGTCGCAGCAGACCACCGCGGCGATGCCAGCAACGGAACAGTAACCAGGATACAAAAACAAAAACGCCGGGCATCTGCCCGGCGTTTTATTTTATCGCTCGCACTTATTTTTTAATCTGTGCGTGCATTTCCTGTACGGAAGTGACTTTATCTTTCGCGTCCGCATTCAGCGCCATTGCCGTCGCAAAGCCGCCGTTCAGGGTGGTGTCGTAATGCACCTTGTACTGCAGCGCGCTGCGGCGAATCAGCTTGGAGTCTTCAATCGCCTGACGACCAGCGGTGGTGTTGATGATGTAGGTGTATTCGCCATTTTTGATACGGTCCTGAATGTGCGGACGACCTTCATGCACCTTGTTCACCAGGCGCGGGTTGATACCCGCTTCACCCAGTACAATCGCGGTACCGTGGGTTGCATCCAGCTCGAAGCCCTGTTTCAGCAGCTTAGCGGCCAGGTCAACCACGCGCTCTTTGTCGCCTTCGCGAACGGAGAGCAGCGCACGGCCCTGTTTCTTCATGGTGGAGTTACTGCCGAGCTGAGCCTTAGCGAACGCTTCCGCGAAGGTACGGCCTACGCCCATCACTTCCCCGGTAGAGCGCATTTCTGGCCCTAACAGTGGGTCAACGCCTGGGAATTTGTTGAACGGCAGCACCACTTCTTTCACCGAGTAGTACGGTGGGATGATTTCTTCGGTCACGCCCTGCTGCTTCAGGGTTTTCCCTGCCATCACGCGCGCCGCCACTTTCGCCAGCGGTACGCCGGTCGCTTTGGAGACGAACGGTACGGTACGCGCCGCACGCGGGTTGACTTCAATCAAGTAGACTTCGTTGTCTTTCACCGCGAACTGCACGTTCATCAGGCCGCGAACCTGCAGTTCGAAGGCCAGCTTCTGCACCTGCTCACGCATCACGTCCTGAATTTCCTGGCTCAGCGTGTAGGCTGGCAGGGAACACGCGGAGTCACCGGAGTGAACGCCAGCCTGCTCGATGTGCTCCATGATGCCGCCAATCAGCACCATTCCGCCGTCGCAGATGGCGTCGACGTCGACTTCAATCGCATCGTCCAGGAAGCGGTCCAGCAGCACCGGCGCGTCGTTGGAAACGCTGACGGCGGTCTGGAAGTAGCGCTTAAGGTCAGCTTCGTCGTAGACGATTTCCATCGCACGGCCGCCGAGAACGTAGGACGGACGCACCACCAGCGGGTAGCCAATCTCTTTTGCCTTCTCAACCGCTTGTTCAATCGCGGTCACGGTGGCGTTGGCTGGCTGTTTCAGCTTCAGACGGTCAACCGCATGCTGGAAGCGCTCACGGTCTTCTGCGCGGTCGATAGCATCCGGGCTGGTGCCGATCACCGGTACGCCTGCGGCTTCCAGTTCACGCGCCAGCTTCAGCGGGGTCTGGCCGCCGTACTGTACGATAACGCCCTTCGGCTTCTCGATGCGCACGATTTCCAGCACGTCTTCCAGGGTTACCGGCTCGAAGTACAGGCGGTCGGAAGTGTCATAGTCGGTAGAGACGGTTTCCGGGTTACAGTTGACCATGATGGTCTCGTAACCGTCTTCACGCAGCGCCAGCGAGGCGTGTACGCAGCAGTAGTCAAATTCGATACCCTGACCGATACGGTTCGGGCCGCCGCCGAGGACCATGATTTTATCGCGGTCTACGGAAGGATTGGACTCGCACTCTTCTTCATAGGTGGAGTACATGTAAGCGGTGTCGGTAGCAAATTCCGCCGCACAGGTGTCCACACGCTTGTAGACCGGGTGCAGGTTGTACTGGTCACGCAGCTTGCGGATTTCCGCTTCGCGGACGCCCGCCAGTTTTGCCAGACGCGCATCGGCAAAGCCTTTGCGTTTCAGGTGGAACAGGAAGTCAGCGTCGAGGCCGTTGATACCCACTTCCGCCACTTTCTCTTCCAGACGCACCAGCTCTTCAATCTGTACCAGGAACCAGCGGTCGATGTTGGTCAGGTTAAACACGCCATCGACAGAGAGGCCCGCGCGGAAGGCATCGGCGATGTACCAGATACGCTCAGCGCCTGCGTCTTTCAGTTCGCGGCGGATTTTGGTCAGCGCTTCAGGGTCATCGAGGCTCACTTTCGGGTCGAAGCCGGTCGCGCCCACTTCCAGACCGCGCAGCGCTTTCTGCAGGGATTCCTGCTGCGTGCGGCCAATCGCCATCACTTCACCGACAGATTTCATCTGCGTGGTCAGACGGTCGTTAGCGCCAACGAATTTCTCGAAGTTGAAGCGTGGAATCTTCGTCACAACGTAGTCGATGGACGGCTCGAAGGAAGCCGGGGTACGGCCGCCGGTGATGTCGTTCATCAGTTCATCGAGGGTGTAACCCACTGCCAGCTTGGCAGCCACTTTAGCAATCGGGAAGCCGGTCGCTTTCGAGGCCAGCGCCGAGGAGCGGGATACGCGCGGGTTCATTTCGATAACAATCAGGCGACCGTCTTTCGGGTTCACCGAGAACTGCACGTTAGAACCGCCGGTTTCTACGCCGATTTCACGCAGTACCGCCATCGAGGCGTTACGCATGATTTGGTATTCTTTGTCGGTCAGGGTCTGCGCTGGCGCCACGGTGATGGAGTCACCGGTGTGGATGCCCATCGCATCGAAGTTTTCGATAGAGCAGACGATGATGCAGTTGTCGTTTTTATCACGCACCACTTCCATCTCGTACTCTTTCCAGCCGATCAGCGATTCATCAATCAGCAGCTCGTTGGTTGGCGAGAGATCCAGACCGCGTTCACAGATTTCTTCGAACTCTTCGCGGTTGTAGGCGATACCGCCACCGGTGCCGCCCATGGTGAAGCTTGGGCGGATGATGCATGGGAAGCCGACGTCAGCGGCAACCGCCAGCGCCTCTTCCATGGTGTGCGCGATACCGGAACGCGCGGTGTCGAGGCCGATTTTCTTCATCGCGACGTCGAAACGGCGACGGTCTTCTGCTTTATCAATCGCATCAGCGGTAGCACCAATCATGGTCACGCCGAACTCTTCCAGCACGCCCTGACGCTCCAGCTCCAGCGCACAGTTCAGCGCGGTCTGGCCGCCCATGGTCGGCAGCACCGCATCCGGGCGCTCTTTTTCGATGATTTTACGCACCACTTCCCAGTGAATCGGCTCGATGTAGGTGGCATCGGCCATTTCCGGGTCGGTCATGATGGTGGCCGGGTTGGAGTTCACCAGAATGACGCGGTAGCCCTCTTCGCGCAGCGCTTTACACGCCTGGGCACCGGAGTAGTCAAACTCACACGCCTGACCGATAACAATCGGGCCCGCGCCCAGAATCAGGATACTTTTTATGTCTGTACGTTTTGGCATGGCTCTTATTACTCCTGATTATTTCGCGGACTGACGGTATTGCTCAATAAGCTCGATAAAGTGGTCGAACAGCGGTGCCGCATCGTGCGGGCCTGGGCTCGCCTCTGGGTGGCCCTGGAAGCTGAACGCCGGTTTATCGGTACGGTGAATCCCTTGCAGGGTACCGTCGAACAGAGATTTGTGGGTCACGCGCAGGTTGGCTGGCAACGAGTCTTCATCAACCGCAAAGCCGTGGTTCTGCGCGGTGATCATCACCACGTTCTTATCCAGGTCTTTCACCGGGTGGTTACCACCGTGGTGACCAAACTTCATTTTGATGGTCTTCGCACCGCTCGCCAGCGCCAGCAGCTGATGGCCGAGGCAGATGCCAAACACCGGAACGTTGGTCTGGAGGAATTTTTCAATCGCGTCGATGGCGTAGTCGCACGGTGCCGGGTCGCCAGGGCCGTTAGACAGGAACACGCCGTCTGGATTCATCGCCAACACTTCTTCAGCGGAGGTTTTCGCCGGCACCACCGTCAGGCGGCAGCCGCGGTCAACCAGCATACGCAGGATGTTGCGCTTCGCGCCAAAATCGTAGGCAACGACGTGGAACGGCAGCTCTTCTTCGGACTTGGCTTCCGGCAGGTCACCCGCCAGCGTCCAGCTCCCCTGCGTCCAGCTGTAGGATTCAGCCGTGGTCACTTCTTTTGCCAGGTCCATACCGTTGAGGCCCGGGAACGCTTTGGCGTTTTCCAGCGCCAGCGCGGCATCGAGGTGGTCACCCGCGATGATGCAGCCGTTCTGAGCGCCCTTCTCGCGCAGCAGTCGCGTCAGCTTACGCGTATCGATATCGGCAATCGCCACGATGTTATGGCGTTTGAGGTAAGAAGAGAGGTCTTCGGTGTTGCGATAGTTGCTGGCAATCAGCGGCAGGTCGCGAATAACCAGACCCTGAGCGTGAACCTGAGAGGACTCTTCATCGGCGGCGTTGGTGCCGACATTACCGATATGGGGATAAGTAAGGGTGACGATTTGGCGAGAATAGGAAGGATCAGTGAGGATTTCTTGATAACCGGTCATTGAAGTATTGAAAACGACTTCCCCAACCGCCGAACCCGTTGCCCCTATGGCCCGACCGTAAAACTGGGTTCCGTCTTCCAGAACCAATAGCGCTGACTTAATCAAAACACCCTCCAGAGAATATTTACTCGCTTTATTTGCATATTAATTCATAACAATGGCACAAATCAATGCAAATCTGCTTACCGATGAATTTCTGGCAAACGGCGGCATTCTAGTGACAGCCTCGGCAAATGTCTACCTTAAAGGACAATTTTTATTATTATTTTGCGCCACTGGATAACTAAGCCGCCTCCAGGCATCAAAATGATCAACTAACTAAGAGGAGAAAACGCTTGCGGAGCAGGAAGATTGTCAAATCATGAAGAAGAGAGCAAAAAAGTAGACCAGATGGTCAAAATTTACATTTAACCAACACGTTTATGATAGATAACCTATAAAAACAGGCATCTCAATGTAAAATCATAAAATTAAAGATAAAATAAAGGGCAATAAAATATTGCCCTGTGTAATCAAGTAATTATGACTACAATAACCACATCACGATGGGTAATAAATACTTATAGTTCATTCAAATTCAACACATCACGCATATCAAAAAGACCATTTTTCTTTGATTTAAGCCAAAGAGCCGATCTTACCGCACCGTTAGCAAACGTCATGCGGCTGGAAGCCTTATGCGTAATCTCCACGCGTTCACCAATATCGGCGAACATCGCGGTATGTTCACCGACAATGTCACCCGCACGGACGGTAGCAAAACCAATCGTGCCCGGTACGCGTTCTCCGGTATAACCTTCACGCGAGTAGACCGCGCAGTCTTTCAGATCTTTATCCAGCGCCCCGGCGATCGCTTCACCCATCGCCAGTGCCGTACCTGATGGCGCATCCACTTTGTGGCGGTGGTGTGCTTCAATAATTTCGATATCGGTATAGTCGCCCATCACCTTCGCCGCTTTCTCCAGCAGCTTCAGCATCACGTTGACGCCAACGCTGAAGTTAGCGGCAAATACGATAGCAATGTCCTGAGAGGCATCACGAATGGCCTGTTTACCGGCATCATCAAACCCGGTGGTGCCAATCACCATCCCCTTCCCATGCTGGCGGCAGAAAGCCAGATGCGTCAACGTGCCTTCCGGACGGGTAAAATCGATAAACACGTCAAAATCATCTTTTACCGCTTCCAGGCTGCTCTGAACGGTGACGCCTGCTTTCCCTGCCCCCGCCAGTTCACCGGCATCGCTGCCCAGTAAGCTGGAGCCTTCACGCTCCAGCGCCGCACCCAGTTGTACCCCTTCCATCGCCATCGCGGCCTGGATTAACTGCCGTCCCATGCGGCCACCGGCGCCGGCAATGGCGACGCGGATTTGTGCATCATGCATAGCTATTCTCTTTTGTTAAAATTGCGTAAATCGTTTTCAGAGTAACCAGCGCACAACAGGGTCGCCAGCCGAAAACGCCGATAATTAGAATTTAATGATAAACAGAGAGGAATATCAGTAAAAGACATGATTCATCCCACAGGATGAATCATTGCCGCGATGCAGGAAAGAAGTCAAACGCACTCAGAATGATGCGTAAGCCTAGGGAAATGACGCCAAAGCCATCGTAAACCAATCGATTAGCGTGATTACTTTTCAGGGCAGTAACGTGTAGTGAACGAGCATCCGCCCTTTTTTCATTTTCACATCGCTAATCTTTACCTCACCAATATCGGATAACCGCGCAACGTGCGTCCCTCCGCAAGGATAGGCGGGAAGATCGCCAAAACCGACCCGGCGTAATTCGCCCTCTACGCTGACCCTGCGCGGGAGATCGGCCAACTGCCATGCGCTGATTATCGCCAGCAGCGCTTGGGCCTCAGGCAGCGCGCTTTGTGCCGCAGGCACAAACGTGATCCGTCCTTCACCAGGCCAGTGGTGTGCCTTCACCGGCTGCCAGCCGCAGCGCTCTCCAGCCAGGCCAATCAGATGTCCGGCGGAGTGCAGTCGCGCGTGCTGCTGGCGGACGGAGGCATCCACACAAAGAGTGACCGGCCCCAGCGGCAACGGCTGCGATACGATATGCGCCACGCTGTCGCCGCGTGCGACAACGCCTTCCACCGGCGTCTCATCAATCCAGCCTGCGTCCGCTGGCTGCCCGCCGCCCTGCGGATGGAACAGCGTACGGTCCAGCTCGACGGCGTAGCGGCCGTCGGCTTCTGGCATGCAGCGCAGCACGCATGCCGGCGCTTGAGTATCATCGCGGGTGTAATAAAGTCGTTCGGTCATGGTTGTTCTCCTCTTGATGAGCAGAGTATATTCACTTTACCAACGGTGATAATCCCGCTCTCATTCAATGCATCTTTGCCTGGTATGCACAAATGAATCCAAACCTGCTTCCCGATCTGGCCACCTTCGTGCTGATCGTTGACCACGGTAGCTTCTCTGCTGCCGCCAAAACGTCGGGCGCGACGCCTTCCGCTATTAGCCGCAGCGTTACCCGTCTTGAACGCGCGCTCGGCAGCAAACTGCTACACCGCACCACCCGCAAACTGGCGCTGAGTGAAACAGGAAAAATGGTGTATGAGCACGCGCAGGAGATGCTGAACGCCGCACAATTGGCACTCGACTCCGGCAGCAGCCAGCAGCAGATCGCGCAGGGGAAACTCACGCTCAGCGTGCCCAAAGCGGTGGGGCGTTTTGTTATCCATCCGCTCATGGCCGAATTTTTTACGCGCTTTCCACAGGTGGACGTTTGTCTGCGGCTGGAAGACCGGTATATGGATTTGATTGACGATGGCGTCGACCTGGCGCTACGCATCAGCCAGTCGCCCTCTCCCGGCCTGTACGGCCGCCCGCTAATGCCGGTCAGCCACGTTATTTGCGCCACTCCGGAGTATCTGCGCCAGCACGGCATGCCGGAACACCCGCAGGCGCTGCGCGACCATTGCTGCATCAGCCTTGGCGAGACGCCCGCTGATTCACGCTGGAAGTTTCGGCGCGGCGAAACCGTGGAGACGATTCAGACCCACGGGCGCTATGCCGCTAACCATACCGGCGTGCGGCTGGATGCGGTAAAGCATCATCTTGGTATCGGCAGCCTGCCGCTGTTCACCGCCCGCGAAGCGCTCGCCAGCGGAGAGATTGTGCAGGTTCTGCCGGATTGGGAATTTATCAGCGACTACAGCGGCGAGCTGTGGCTACTGTGGACGCGCAATAAGCATATGCCCGCCAGAATGCGGGCCATGATTGATTATCTGAGTGAAAAACTGCCGCAGTATGGCGAGTGATTACGGCGCACGGGCAAAAACTTCAGCCACCCACTGACGGAACCCCTCCACGTCCAGCGCTAGCGCCACCTGCGCGTTGGCCGGCTGTCCCAATCGCCCTTCGATATCCACCACCGTCGTGCCCGCCGTGTATTGCCCCTGAGTTTCTATCGCCACAAAGCAGCTTTGCAGCGTAAACAGTTCGGGGCGCACCAGCCAGGCAATCGCGCACAGGTCGTGCATGCGCAGGCCGCTCTGCATGCTGCCGCTGCGGTAGTGGCTGAACAGCGCGTGAAGCATGGCGCCGGTTTTATTCAGCGCGGGCAGAGAGGCTAGATATTCCGGCGAAAGCAGCGCCTGGTTGGTGACGTCCAGCCCGCACATCACAATCTCCAGGCCGCTGCGGAACACCAGCGCCGCGGCTTCCGGGTCAATGGCGATATTAAACTCGGCGTTGGGGGTAAAGTTACCGCGCCCGGCGGAACCGCCCATGATCACCAGTCGACGAATATTGAAGCGGCATTCCGGATACTGCGTCAGCAGTAGCGCAATATTGGTCAGCGGGCCAATCGCCACTAGCGTCACCGGCTGCGGCGCGTGCATCAGCGCATCGCGAATGGCCTGAAACGCCGGTTTTGCCAACGGCTGACGGTTATGCTCGACAAAGTCATAGCCCTCCATGCCGGATTCGCCGTGCACCGATGCAGCGTCGCGCAGCGGGCGAACCAACGGGGCAGCCGCCCCCTGCGCCAACGGAACGTCGGCACCCCAGAAGTGCAGGAGTTGCAGACCGTTACGAGTGGTTTTTTCGACCGAAACGTTGCCGGCTACGGTGGTCATTAACTGGAGATCCAGCTCGGGGGCAAAAAGCGCAGCGGCAATCGCTGCGGCGTCGTCGATACCGGGATCGGTATCCAGGAAAATAGGCAGGCGCATGATTTCTCCCTAAAAAAATGCCAGACGTTAAGCCTGGCATTTTTTCATATCTGCGGGAGGATTAATTTATTCGACTTCACGAACATCCACACGCAGCTCGCGCGGCACTTCGAAAACAATGTTTTCTTCACGCCCTTCAAGGGTGATGGCTTCGCCGCCGCCCAGCCCTTGCAGGCGGGCAATCACGTTCTGCACCAGAATATCCGGCGCAGAAGCCCCGGCGGTAACGCCCACGCAGGCCACATCTTTCACCCACGCTTCCTGAATATCTGCGGCGTCATCAATCAGATAGGCGGCTTTGCCCATCCGCTGCGCCAGTTCAGCCAGACGGTTGGAGTTCGACGAGTTTTTCGACCCTACGACCAGCACGACGTCGGCCTGCTGAGCGAGCGATCGCACGGCCTCCTGACGGTTAGTGGTGGCGTAGCAAATGTCGTCTTTACGCGGGCCAACAATTTTCGGGAAACGGACACGCAGCGCGTCAATAACGTCGGAGGTATCGTCCACCGACAGCGTAGTCTGGGTCATAAACGACAGCTTGCTTTCGTCTTTCACCGTCAGCTTCAGTACGTCTTCCGGCGACTCAACGAGGTACATGCCCCCTTTCGGGTTGCTGTACTGGCCCATGGTGCCTTCGACTTCCGGGTGACCGGCGTGACCGATAAGAATCGACTCTTCGCCGCGACGACTGGCGCGCGCCACTTCCATATGTACTTTGGTGACTAGCGGGCAGGTCGCGTCAAAGACCGTCAGGTCGCGACTTTTCGCTTCGTTACGCACGGCCTGAGAAACGCCGTGGGCAGAGAAAATCAGGATCGCGCCGTCCGGCACTTCGCTAATCTGCTCGATAAAGATAGCGCCGCGTGCGCGCAGGCTGTCCACCACGTAGCGGTTATGCACCACTTCATGGCGAACATAGATTGGCGCGCCATAGATGGCGAGCGCATTTTCAACAATGCTGATAGCGCGGTCAACGCCTGCACAAAAGCCGCGTGGGTTGGCCAACAGGATCTGCATGTTACGCCTCCAGTACCGGATCGACTTCCAGTACTTCAATATCAAAATGAACGGTATGGCCCGCCAGCGGGTGGTTGAAATCAACCGTGATGGAGTCACCGTTAATCTCGCGGATCACGCCTGGCATCTCGCTGCCGTCCATTGCGGTGAACAGCATGATAGCGCCGATTTCCGGTTCGCCCGCATCCATAAATTCGCGGCGGGAGAAATACTGGATAAGATCTGGCGTAGAGATACCAAACGCCGCATCCGGCTCCAGAGAGAAGGATTTTTTATCCCCGGCCTTCAGGCCGAGAAGATGCTGCTCCAGCCCTTCAGACAGGGAGGCATCGCCCAGACGAAACAGCGCCGGTTTGCCGTTGTTACGGGTCGACTCAGCGGTAGAGCCATCGTCCAGTTTCAGCGTGAAGTGCACCAGCACTGCGCTATTGCTTTGAATCGAATCAGACATGCAGGGACAGCCTTTTATCTTACGACATTGGAATGACGATTATTGTTATACGTTCAGCGCCGTCTGCGTGCCCGGTGGCGCTACGCTTACCGGGCCTACACAAAACGGTAGGCCGGATAAGCGCGGCGCCATCCGGCACCAGGCTACGCCTGTTTTTTCGGCAGGAAACCTTCCAGCACGATCAGCGCAGCACCGATACAGATTGCGGTATCGGCCAGGTTGAAGGTGGCAAAGTGCCAGTCGCCGACGTAGAAATCGATCATGTCGACAACGAAACCGTGCCACAAACGGTCGAACAGGTTACCCAGCGCGCCGCCAATAATCAGCGCGTAGGCAATGTTGTTCAGCTTTTGCGTGGCCTTAGAGCGATACATCAGCACCGCCAGCGCGACGCAGATACCGATAGCGATACCCGCAAAGAACCAGCGCTGCCAGCCGCCGCTGTCGGCCAGGAAGCTGAACGCGGCGCCATAGTTACGCGCATAATGCAGATTAAGCGACGGGAACAGCGACACCGTATCCCCCAGAGCAAAATTCTGGAGGATCAGGTATTTGCTGCCCAGATCGATAATCAGCACGGCGACAACCAGCCACAGCCAGCGTAACCCTGTTGAACAAATCGATTTACTCATCAGGCAAACTTACGTTTTTCGCCGTCACCGGCCACATTGCTCACACAGCGGCCACAGATGTGCTCCGCTACCTTGCCAACATCAGTGGTGTAGTGCCAGCAGCGCGGGCACTTCTCACCTTCGGCTTTATTCAGCGCCACTTTCAGCCCTTTCAGCAGTTCGCTCTGCTGGGCATCAGCGGTTGCCGCTTCATAATCCGCAACGGTCGCCCCAGAGGTCAACAGGACAAATCGCAATTCGTCGCCGAGCGCGTTCAGCTTAGCCGCCAGTTCCGGCTGGGCGTACAGGGTCACTGCCGCTTCCAGAGAACCACCGACTTTCTTATCAGCACGCGCCTGCTCGATGACCTTGTTCACTTCGCCACGAACCTGCAGCAGTTCTTCCCAGAACGCATCGTTCATCGCTTCGCTGTCGGCCAGGCCAAACAGACCTTCATACCACTCGCCGGTGAAGACGTACTTCTCGCGGTTACCCGGCAGGTAGCCCCAGATTTCATCAGCGGTGAAGGACATGATAGGCGCCATCCAGCGAACCAGCGCTTCTGCGATATGGTACAGCGCAGTCTGGCAGCTACGACGCGCCACGCTGTCCGCTTTCGCGGTGTACTGGCGGTCTTTGATGATGTCGAGGTAGAACGAGCCCATTTCGACGGAGCAGAAGCGCATCAGGCGCTGTACCACTTCGTGGAAGTCATAGGATTCGTAGGCTTTCATGATGTCAGCCTGCGCTTCCTGTGCGCAACCTACGGCCCAACGATCCAGCACCACCATATCTTCCGGTTTCACCATGTCTTTCAGCGGATCGAAACCGTTCAGGTTCGCCAGCAGGAAGCGCGCGGTGTTACGGATACGACGATAGCTGTCGGCAGCACGTTTCAGAATTTCATCCGATACCGCCATTTCGCCGGTGTAGTCGGTTGATGCCACCCACAGACGCAGGATATCCGCGCCCAGTTTGTTCATCACGTCCTGCGGAGAAACGGTGTTACCGATAGATTTAGACATCTTACGGCCCTGACCATCGACGGTGAAGCCGTGGGTCAGTACCTGGCGATACGGCGCTTTGCCTTTCATGGCAACGCTGATCATCAGGGAGGACATGAACCAGCCACGGTGCTGGTCAGAACCTTCCAGATACATGTCCGCAGAATGACCGCCGAACTCAGGGCGCGCATCCACAACGGAGTAGCTGGTTGAACCGGAGTCGAACCACACGTCCAGGGTATCTGGCACTTTCACGTAGTTGTCTGCGTCGTCGCCGAGGATTTCACGCGGGTCGAGATCCCACCACGCCTGAATACCGTCTTTCTCAACGTACTTGGCTACCGCTTCCATCAGTTCAGTGGTGCGCGGGTGCAGCTCTTCGGTGTCTTTATGCACGAACAGCGCCATTGGCACGCCCCAGGTACGCTGACGGGAGATACACCAGTCAGGGCGGTTTGCGACCATGGATTCGATACGTGCTTTACCCCAGGCCGGGATCCAGCCGCTCAGATCTTCTTTCGCCAGGCCTTCCTGCTCGATGCGGTCGATCTCTTTGAGAGACTGAATACGCAGGCCTTTTTTATCCATGCTGACGAACCACTGCGGGGTCGCACGGAAGATGATCGGTGACTTGTGACGCCAGCAGCATGGGTAGCTGTGCTGCATTTTTTCGACATGCAGCAGTGCGCCTTTTTCGGCCAGCAGCGCAACGATTTTGTCGTTAGCTTTGAAGACGTTCACGCCGTCCAGCTCTGGGTAGGTGCCCGCCAGGTATGCGCCATCAGGGCCAACCGGGTTAGCGATTTCCAGACCGTATTTCTGGCTGATCACGTAGTCGTCAGGGCCGTGGCCACCGGCGGTATGTACCGCACCGGTACCGGCATCCAGCGTCACGTGGTCGCCCAGAATCGCCGGAACGTCGAAGCCCATGAACGGGTGGGTGAAGCGCAGCAGTTCCAGCTCGGCGCCTTTGACGGTGCCCAGAATGGTGTAGTCGCTCACGCCGATGCGCTTCATTACGCTCTCAACGAGGTCGCTTGCCAGAATCAGCGCCTGGCCGTCTACCTGCACCAGCGCATAGTCGAAATCAGGCGCCAGAGAAATTGCGCGGTTCGCTGGCAAGGTCCACGGCGTGGTGGTCCAGATAACCAGCGAGATTGGGCCGGTCACGTTAGCGGCACCAAATTTCGCTTTTACCGCATCCTGGTCAGCGGCGTGGAACGCCACGTCGATAGACGGGGAGGTTTTGTCGTAATACTCAACTTCCGCTTCCGCCAGCGCAGAACGGCAGTCAACGCACCAGTGCACCGGCTTCGCGCCTTTGTGCAGGTGGCCGTTAGCCACGATTTTGCCCAGCGCACGAATGATGTTGGCTTCGGTTTTGAAGTCCATCGTCAGGTATGGCTTCTGCCAGTCGCCCAGCACGCCCAGACGGATAAAGTCGGTACGCTGACCGTCAACCTGGGTTGCGGCGTATTCGCGGCATTTGGCGCGGAACTCGGCGGCGGTAAATTTCTCGCCCGGCTTGCCAAACTCCTGCTCAACTTTCAGTTCAATAGGCAGGCCGTGGCAGTCCCAACCAGGCACGTACGGAGAGTCATAACCGGAGAGCCCTTTGGACTTCACGATAATGTCTTTCAGAATCTTGTTTACCGAGTGACCAATATGAATGTTGCCGTTCGCATAGGGAGGGCCATCATGCAGAATGAACGTTTTCTTGCCTTTTTTGGCTGCACGAATGATGCCGTACAGGTCATCATCAGTCCAACGCGCCAGCATTCCCGGTTCGCGCTTGGCGAGATCGCCGCGCATCGGGAACCCTGTTTCCGGCAAATTCAGGGTTGATTTATAGTCACTCATCAGATTCTCGGTTCCGTATATTTACGTAGGCATTTAAGCCGGGTTTGAAAGCCCAAAAAACTCGCGGGCCGTTAATTCATCACGCGCAATCTGCGCTTTTAGTTCATCCAGCGAAGCAAATCGCTGTTCATTGCGTATTTTTTTACGCAGCACTACATCTATATGGCGACCGTAAAGGTCCATTACAACGTCGAGCAAATGCACTTCCAGCTGCTGGCGAACGCCAGCAACGGTCGGGCGCGTACCAATGTTCGCCACGCCCGGCAGGGGCTTATCACCGAGCCCCGTCACTTCCACCGCATAAACCCCTTTTACCGGGGAAACCTGACGACGCAGCGGTAAATTCGCCGTCGGGAAACCAATAGTGCGGCCCAGTTCATCACCGTGCACGACGCGCCCGGAGATAATAAACGGGTGCCCCAGCAGGCTTTCGGCCTGTTCAAGGTTATCGTTGGCCAGCGCCTGGCGCACCGCGGTGCTGCTAATGCGCACGCCGCCGTGGCAGAAGGTTTGCGTACTGGTGACGTCAAAACCGAAATCAGCGCCCGCCTTCTGTAATAACAAGAAATCACCCTGACGACCAGCGCCAAAGCGGAAATCATCGCCGACCGCGAGGAACTGAACGCCAAGCCGTTTGACCAGCAGTTCGCTGATAAAGTCCTGCGCGGTCAGCGCGGCAAAGCGGCGGTCAAAGCGCAGACACAGAACGTAGTCCACCCCACTCTCGGCCAGATAGCACAGCTTCTCACGCAGGCGCGTCAGGCGGGCCGGGGCTTTATCAGCCGCGAAAAGCTCCAGCGGCTGCGGTTCAAAAATCATCACCACCACAGGCAAACCGCGCGATCTGCCCTCGGCACGTAAGCCTTGCAGTAACGCCTGATGCCCACGATGCACACCGTCGAAATTACCAATGGTCAGAACGCACCCGTGTGGGGCCTGACTGAGATTATGTATGCCGCGTATCAGCTTCATGTCTGGCTCAAAAGAGTGAAAATCGTCAGAGTATACCTTGTACAGCAGTCAAGGTTAACCCGCGATTACACCTCATAACGGAAAGAGGGAATGATTTCATCAGCATCCGTTAAAAAGGCAAGAAAATATAGTCGAGCCGCGTGATTTTTGTGCCGGAAAGACTGTATTCGTCTGTCACAAGCTGGTAGAATCCTGCGCCATCAATACGTAATGCAGCGTTGTCAAATTAACGGCGCTTATTTGCACAAATCCATTGACAAAAGAAGGCTAAACGGGCATATTCCTCGGCCTTTGAATTGTCCATATAGAACACATTTGGGAGTTGGCCTTGGCTAATATCAAATCAGCTAAGAAGCGCGCCGTTCAGTCTGAAAAGGCTCGCAAACACAACGCTAGCCGTCGCTCTATGATGCGTACTTTCATCAAGAAAGTATACGCAGCTATCGAAGCTGGCGACAAAGCTACTGCACTGAAAGCATTTAACGAAATGCAACCGATCGTGGACCGTCAGGCTGCTAAAGGTCTGATCCACAAAAACAAAGCTGCACGTCATAAAGCAAACCTGACTGCACAGATCAACAAACTGGCTTAATCGCCTGCTTGTTATCAGCTTTGAAAAAAACCCGCTTAATGCGGGTTTTTTTATGCCTGCTATTCCGTCTGCAGGCAGGATAAAGCAAAGCCGCCATCCGGCATCGTGCACCGAATTGCCTGATGGCGCTTCGCTTATCAGACCTACGCCGGCTCAGCAAACAGCGCCGAATAATCGCGATGGCAAATTCGCTGCACCGCCGGATGCTGAATCATCCTTTCGGCAAAAATTGCGTGATACTCTTCCATGACGTTATCCATGCGGCCAATTTCCACAATGCTGTCGTCCGCATAGAAATCATGGGCATACAGCGTTGGCGCAACAAAGATAGCGTTGTGCGCGGCGCCGAATGCTTTCATCAGCGCGGCATCATCAAACTCGCCGAGGATTTCAACGTTAAGCCCCTGCACGTTAAACCAGTTCAGTAGCTTGCGCCCTAGCATGGAACGACGGCCGGGAATCAGCAGACGTCGCTCCTCAAGGCACGCAGGGAAGGGTTTTTCCGGCGGCGGATTCATACACCAGAAGCTCACGCTACACTCACCAATCTTCACCGAGAACAGCCCCTCCTGCTGCGTGGAATCAATCGGGCAGTCGGAGATAATCATATCCAGCTTGTGCTGGCTGAGCTGCTCCAGCAGCATCTCATGCGTCGATTCAAAGCAGCGCAGGTGAATCTGTTCATCCTCAACCACCGCCGCGTCAAGCACCCCGCTAACCAGTCGTTTCGAAAGCGCATCGGCCACGCCGACGTCGAACAGCAGGTTGGACTCCTTACGGTAGTTCACGATATCCAGCATCTCCTGACTGAGGGTGAACATTTTGTCCGCGTAGCGGAACACCAGCTCACCCAGTTCACTCGGCTCAATACCGCGGCCTTTGCGCTTGAATAACTTCCCCTGCAGACGTTCTTCCAGCGCTTTGATTTGCCCGGTAATGGTCTGCGGCGTAAGGTACAGCGCCTCCGCCGCGCCAACAATGGAGCCTTCCTTGTAGACATGCCAGAAGTAGTAAAGATGGTTGTAGTTAATATGCGACATGCCCTGTGCTCCCCTCTCCTTTGATCATCATTTTTCGCTTACGCCATCACCGGTTTTAAACGGGCGCGCAGCAAGCTGTATCCCACCACAGCCGACAGGACGGAACCTATCAGAATACCAAGCTTGGCCCAGTTAATCAGCGATGGATCGATATTGCCAAACGCCAGGCTGGCGATAAAGATAGACATGGTAAAGCCTATCCCGCACAACAGGCCAACGGCCATAATTTGTGTGAAACTGGCCCCTTCCGGCAGCTTCGCCAGCTTCAGCTTAAGTGCCAGCCAGCAGAACAGGCTGATGCCCAGCGGCTTGCCGATAAACAAACCGGCAATAATGCCCAACGGCAGCAGCGAGGTCAGCCCCTCCAGGGTCACGCCCTGCAGCGAGACGCCCGCGTTAGCGAAAGCGAACAGCGGCAGAATCATAAAGGCCACCCACGGATGCAGCACATGCTCAAGCTGTTTCGCCGGCGATTTGCCGCCCTGCTCGCGCAGCGGAATAAAGAAGCCAACAATCACGCCAGCCAGCGTCGCGTGTACGCCGGACTTCAGTACCGCCGTCCACAGCACAACGCCAACCAGAATATAGAGCCCGGTACGGCGTACGCCGCTCAGGTTTAGCACTGCCAGCACCGCAATGGCAGCACCGGCTACGGCGAGCGACAGCAGGGACAGATCGCTGGTGTAGAACAGCGCGATAATCACAATGGCGCCCAGATCGTCGATAATCGCCAGCGCCATCAGGAAGATTTTCAGCGACGCCGGCACGCGGCTCCCCAGCAGGGCCAGGACGCCAAGCGCGAACGCAATATCCGTTGCCGCCGGAATGGCCCATCCGCTGCTTGCCACCGGGTCCTGCGCGTTAAACGCCAGATAGACCAGCGCCGGCACCACCATACCGCCAACGGCAGCAATCACCGGAAAAACCGCCTGACGGCGGGTTGCCAGCGAGCCTTGCATCAGTTCGCGCTTAACCTCCAGGCCAATCAGCAGGAAAAACACGGCCATCAGGGCATCGTTAATCCACAGCAGCATGTTTTTGTCGATGGCTAAGGCGCCAACGCGCAGCTGAACCGGCGTCTCAAGGAAGGCATGATACAGGCCGCTGGTTGCGCCCAGGTTCGCCAGCAGCATGGCCAACGCTGCGGCAATAATCAGGATGATACCCCCTGAGGCATCATTGCTAAAAAAACGCTGAAGATGCTTCACTTTTACTCTCTCTATTGTGTTTTATACATCGATAAAACCATAGTATCGCGTTTAAAGACTCGGAAAAATCAGGTTATTTCTGGATGATAATTCAGTTTAGCCGATGAAATAAAAAAACCCGAAGCGCAATGCCCCGGGTTTTTTATTCAGCCCTCGCCTTACGGCGAAAGATTAACGAGTCAAATCGTCAAAGAACTTTTTCACGCCGTCAAAGAAGCTTTTCGAACGCGGGCTGTTGTTTTCCCCGGTTGGGCCGCCGAAGCTTTCCTGCAGGTCTTTCAGCAGCTGTTTCTGCTTCTCGTTCAGGCCTACCGGCGTTTCAACGACCACGCGGCACAGCAGGTCGCCCTGCGCGCCGCCGCGCACGGACTTCACGCCCTTGCCGCGCATGCGGAACAGTTTGCCGGTCTGCGTTTCGCCCGGAATTTTCAGCTTCACGCGACCATCCAGCGTCGGCACTTCTATCTCGCCGCCCAGCGCAGCCATCGAGAAGTTGATCGGCACTTCGCAGTACAGGTTGTTACCTTCACGCTCAAAGATAGCGTGCTGTTTCACCTGCACCTGAACGTACAGATCGCCTGCCGGTGCGCCATGCTCACCCGCTTCGCCTTCACCGCTCAGACGAATACGATCGCCGGTGTCCACGCCTGCCGGAATCTTCACGGACAGGGTTTTGGTTTTCTCAACGCGACCGTGGCCGTGACATTTATTGCACGGATCTTTAATCAGCGTACCGCGACCCTGACAGTGCGGACAGGTCTGCTGTACGGCGAAGAAGCCCTGACGCATCTGCACCTGGCCTGAACCATGACAGGTTGGACAGGTCTGCGGCTGTGAGCCCGCCTTGGCACCGCTGCCGTGGCAGACGTCACACTCTTCCAGCGTCGGGATGCGGATCTCTTTGGTGACACCGCGCACCGCTTCTTCCAGCGTCAGATCCATGTTGTAGCGCAGATCTGCACCACGGGACGCGCGCTGACGACCGCGACCGCCGCCAAAGATATCGCCGAATACGTCACCAAAGATATCGCTGAAGTCTGCGCCGCCGCCGAAACCGCCGCCACCGCCGCCCATACCGCCCTGTTCAAAGGCCGCATGGCCGTACTGATCGTAGGCCGCACGCTTCTGCGCGTCGGTCAGGATCTCGTACGCTTCTTTGATCTCTTTAAACTTGGCTTCGGCCTCTTTATCACCCTGGTTACGGTCCGGGTGGTACTTCATGGCCAGGCGCTTGTACGCCTTTTTGATTTCACGCTCTTCCGCTGTTTTGGAAACGCCCAAAATCTCGTAATAGTCTTGCTTTGCCATTGGTTTTTTTCAGCCCCTTAACATGCGAGCACGGGCGGAGAGGAAACCTCTTCGCCCGTGCCGATTAATTACCCTGCATCAGGGCGATTATTTTTTGTCTTTCACTTCTTCGAACTCTGCGTCAACAACGTCGTCGTCTTTCGCATTGTTCGCGGAAGCGTCAGCGCCTGCGGCACCCGCCTGCTGCTGTGCGTGCTGCTGCTGAGCGATTTCCATCAGTTTCTGGGAAACCTGCGCCAGCGCCTGCATTTTCGCTTCGATGTCCGCTTTGTCTTCGCCTTTCAGAGACGCTTCCAGCGCGGTCAGCGCAGACTCGATAGCAGTTTTGTCGTCAGCCGGCAGCTGTTCGCCTGCTTCTTCAACCTGCTTACGAGTGCTGTGCAGCAGATGGTCGCCCTGGTTACGGGTCTGAACCAGCTCTTCAAACTTACGGTCAGCTTCGGCGTTAGCTTCGGCGTCACGAACCATTTTCTGAATTTCTTCTTCGTTCAGACCGGAAGAAGCCTTAATGGTGATCTTCTGCTCTTTACCGCTGTTTTTGTCTTTCGCGGAAACGTGCAGGATACCGTCAGCATCGATATCGAAGGTCACTTCGATCTGCGGCATGCCGCGCGGTGCCGGGCTGATACCGTCCAGGTTGAACTGACCCAGTGATTTGTTATCGGATGCACGTTTACGTTCACCCTGAATCACGTGGATAGTTACCGCAGACTGGTTGTCTTCAGCAGTAGAGAACACCTGGCTGTGCTTGGTCGGAATGGTGGTGTTTTTGTTGATGAGCGCAGTCATCACACCGCCCATGGTTTCGATACCCAGAGACAGCGGGGTAACGTCCAGCAGCAGCACGTCTTTAACTTCACCGGTCAGAACGCCGCCCTGAACCGCTGCACCGATAGCAACAGCTTCGTCCGGGTTAACGTCTTTACGCGGTTCTTTACCGAAGAACTCAGCAACTTTCTTCTGCACCATTGGCATACGAGTCTGCCCACCGACCAGGATAACGTCCTGGATATCGGATACGGACAGGCCAGCATCCTGCAGCGCAACTTTCAGCGGCTCGATGGAACGGTTAACCAGGTCTTCTACCAGGCTTTCCAGTTTCGCACGGGTCACTTTGATGTTCATGTGCTTAGGACCGGTCGCGTCTGCGGTGATGTACGGCAGGTTCACGTCGGTCTGCTGAGCGGAAGACAGTTCAATCTTCGCTTTCTCAGCGGCTTCTTTCAGGCGCTGCATCGCCAGCGGGTCATTGCGCAGGTCGATGCCCTGATCTTTCTTAAACTCGTCAACGAGGTAGTTGATCAGGCGGGTATCGAAGTCTTCACCACCCAGGTGGGTATCACCGTTGGTTGCCAGAACTTCAAAGGTTTTTTCGCCATCAACTTCGTCGATTTCGATAACGGAAATATCGAAGGTACCACCACCGAGGTCGTAGACCGCGATAGTACGGTTGCCGACTTCTTTATCCAGACCGTAAGCCAGTGCAGCTGCGGTTGGTTCGTTGATGATACGTTTGACTTCCAGACCTGCGATACGACCGGCGTCTTTAGTTGCCTGACGCTGAGCATCGTTGAAGTATGCAGGTACGGTGATAACCGCTTCAGTTACCGGTTCACCCAGGTAATCTTCAGCCGTTTTCTTCATTTTCTTCAGCACTTCAGCAGAGATCTGCGGCGGTGCAGTACGAGTGCCTTTCACATCAAGCCATGCGTCACCATTATCTGCGGCAACAATTTTGTATGGCATGATAGAAACGTCACGCTGAACTTCTTCGTCCTGGAAGCGGCGACCGATCAGGCGTTTAATCGCAAACAGGGTGTTTTGCGGGTTTGTCACTGCCTGACGTTTAGCCGGCTGACCAACCAGAGTTTCACCATCCTGGGTATAGGCAATGATAGAAGGCGTGGTGCGATCGCCTTCGGCGTTCTCCAGCACGCGTGCAGTAGTGCCATCCATAATCGCTACACAAGAGTTGGTAGTACCCAGGTCGATACCAATAATTTTACCCATCTAAACGTCTCCACTAAAAATTCAGTCAACATGTGGTTGTGATTCTGTAATAAGGGCGAAACCTACGGTTTCAACAGCCCTGAATCGTTTTTTTTCAGACTCACTCACTGCGGTTGACTACAAGATGGGGTCGCAACGTCATCCATCAAGGGGCAGCGTTAAAAATTTTTCATTCAGTGCGATTTTATTTCTGCCGCCTTGACTGCACACACTCATCAACAGAACCTTAAAAAACCATTACATTCAGTACATTAAATTCATAAAGCACTGTGATTCAGCGCTAAAAGTCGCGCTGCTATGGGATCAAATCCCCCGGCAACATTTCACTCACTGAAATGAGTGCCCTGGTAATAAAAACAATGAAAACCCTTTTAAGCGTCACGATAAGCCCGGCGATCGGCATGATCCAGGCCGCTCCACCATCCCTGCCGTGCAGCATATTGCCCACCAGCGTCGTTTAATTGCCCGCACGGGGAATGAGTTAAAGGGGGAAAATAGTTCATTTTCCCCCGATGAGATCATAGACAGCCCGTTTACTCCTGATTATCATGCCGCGCCCCCCAGCACTGGGGAGATTATTTCACCATTCAATGATGATTTGAGGAATTATGGGCAACACTAAGTTGGCTAACCCGGCACCGCTGGGCCTGATGGGCTTCGGCATGACCACCATTCTGCTTAACCTGCATAACGCCGGTTTCTTCGCCTTTGACGGCATTATTCTCGCTATGGGTATTTTTTACGGCGGTATCGCGCAGATTTTCGCGGGCCTGCTGGAATACAAAAAAGGGAATACTTTCGGTCTGACCGCTTTTACCTCCTACGGCTCTTTCTGGCTGACCCTGGTGGCCATTCTGCTGCTGCCGAAGATGGGGATGAGCGAAGCGCCAAACGCACAGTTCCTCGGCGTGTATCTTGGCCTGTGGGGCGTGTTCACGCTGTTCATGTTCTTCGGCACGCTGAAAGCTGCACGCATGCTGCAGTTCGTGTTCCTCAGCCTGACCGTGCTGTTCGCTCTGCTGGCGGTTGGCAACATTAACGGCAACGAAGCGATTATCCACGTGGCTGGCTGGGTAGGCCTGATCTGTGGCGCAAGCGCCATTTATCTGGCAATGGGTGAAGTGCTGAACGAACAGTTCGGCCGTACCGTACTGCCGATTGGTGAAAAGCACTAATCCTCGCCTCATCTGAAAAACGCCGGCCTGTCCGGCGTTTTTTTTTGCCTGAAAACTACCGTTCCTGGGATTATCACTTCCACGTTATCTGCGCTATTTTCAATAACTTCTCATGATGAAAAGGATGATTGATGATGCGCCTCACGTCTGTATATCCCCTGCTTCTGGCCTGCGGTGCCTTGCTACCCGCGAGCGCTCATGCGCTACCCACGCCCGAAGTCAGAAGCGTTGATTGGGATAAGGAAAACACCGTGCGCGTAGGGAACAGTATCAATACCGTTTACCACATTACGATGTCAGAGGGCTCGCAAAATAATCTGTGGCTAAACGTCGATTGCCAGACCCGGACAAAAACGCTGCTGTATATGAATCTGCAGACGCTGACGGGGAGTCATATCCGCGCCTACGGCGGTAATTCTTTCGCCCGCTACGTTCCCGGCGTGCCTTTCGAGCCCGACGCCGATAGCTTAATGAACACCGATCCCGCGCTGGATGTCTGTAAGCAAAACGTCGTACAGCCTCGCTGGGTAGGGCTGACCAACGCGGATAAGAACGGCGACCAGCCGTTTATCGATCTCAATAACAGCCATCGTCAGGGCAATCAGCTTAACCTGCGCATCGGTACGGATTACGCCCAGGTGCATCGCGAAAAACAGTATGACGCGCCCTACGACTTTAAAATTAGCCAGATACAGGTGAATTGCGATAACCAACAGGCGCGCATTGCGCGAACATTCTCGCTAAATGCCACCTTCGTTACCGACAACGCCACCCCGGCGGAGACGGCCTTCACGTCGCTCCCCTCCTCGCTTATCGCACCGGTAGCAAAACTGTGCGCCTTACAGGATCTTAACCAGTTCACCGGCAGCGGCGCGTGGGTTGCCCGACCAAAAAATGAAGCGGATGCCCCATTGGTAATCCCCGATTTTGAACACAACGATCCGAACGCATTAGCCCGCTACCCGCAGCCAGAAGCGGTAAGCAAGAGCGTGATGACGATACTAAAGAATGGCCATGATGTGCCGACCTTTACCCGCCTCACTTTTACGCCGGTGTGGCCTGGTGATGCGGACATCAGCGGTAAGACCCGCATCGACAGGCTGCCAGACGGCAGCACGTTAACGCTCGATACGCTGGTGCTTAAAGGCGTGACGTTCTATAGCCAGTACCAGCGATTATTCAATCTCGTCGACCTGAAGCAATGGGATTCGATGCAAAACAGCCCGCTTATCGCCCGAACGCTGGAAACCAACGTTAGCGCAGCACCTGTGGTAGGCAAGCAGTATCACTGGCACGCGGTGCTGCAAAACGAGGGCAGCCCGGAGAAAAGCAAATCGAAGCGTCAGGATTGTCGTGCAGAGGGCCCGTGGCGCGATGCCGCGATGCTGAATGAGGCTTTACCTGGCCGCTATATTGAGCTTATCTGCACCGACGACCGGGGCGATGGGAAAGCGATGAGCAGCGATTACGCCTGGCTGGAAGATTTGCGCGTCTTCATTCGTATCGGCTATCAGGAAGCGGGGGAGAAAAAACGGTTTACGTTTAAGGACGTCGCCATTATTCATTAAGGCACATGACGCCGGGGTTGGCGTCACGTGCCCCTGCGTTGGCTTACGCCTCAGCCGGACTACGGCTGGCTGCCTGTCGCTCTTTACGCAGCCAGATACCAAGCCCCAACCCCATCAACGACAGCGCCAGCACGTACCAGGCTGGCGCCATCGGTGATACGCCCATCAGCATGGTGACGGCAATGGGCGTCAGGCCGCCGAAAATGGCATAGGAGACGTTGTAAGAGAAAGAGATGCCGGTAAAGCGTACCTCCGCCGGGAAAGCGCGTACCATCACGTACGGCACCGCCCCTACCACGCCAACGCACAGCCCCACGAGCCCGTACAATAAGAACAGCTGCTCGGGGTGCGTTCCCGCAAGGTGATAGAAAAACCAGCTTGAGCAGGCGAGCAGAATGCTGCCAACGATAAACGTTTTACTGGCACCTATGCGGTCCACAATCAACCCCGCCAGCAGGCAGCCGATACAGAGCATAACCGTTGCGACGCTGTTCGCCTGTAAGGTCAGCGCGGGGGCGAAGCCGTACTGTTTTTGCAGCCACACTGGCGACATCAGAATCACCACTACAATGCCAGCTGAGAGCAGCCAGGTCAGCAGCATCGACACGACCACCGCCGGCTTATGCTTGAGCACCACCGACTTGATGGGCAACTCCTGCGCCAGCGCTTTACGCTGCTGCATTTCAAGAAAAATGGGGGTTTCCTGCAACCAACGGCGCAGGTACATCGCCACCAGGCCAAACGCGCCGCCCAGCAGGAACGGAATACGCCAGCCGCCGTCGTGGATTGCCTGCACGCTCAGTTGGGTATTAATCAGCGTCGCCACCACCGAGCCCAGCAGAATTCCCACCGTCAGCCCTGCCGTCAGCGTCCCGCAGGCAATGCCGATACGACGCGCCGGCACATGCTCGGCCACAAACACCCAGGCCCCCGGTACTTCACCGCCAATCGCTGCGCCCTGTAAAATACGCATGAACAGCAGCAGCAGCGGCGCGGCCAGCCCGGCGCTGGCATAAGTTGGCAGCAGGCCAATCGCTAACGTAGGCACCGCCATCAGCAGGATACTGAGGGTAAACATTTTTTTGCGCCCGACCAGATCGCCGAAGTGCGCCATGATGATGCCACCCAGCGGACGAGCAAGATAGCCTGCAGCGAAGATGCCGAAAGTCTGCACCTGACGCAGCCACTCAGGAATGTCCGCCGGGAAGAAGAGCGCCCCCACCACCGCGGCGAAGAAGACGAAGATGATGAAATCATAAAACTCCAGCGCGCCGCCTAGGGCCGCCAGCGTTAGGGTTTTATAGTCTTGTCGATTCAGAGGTCGGGTGTAATGTGACATAACAAACCATTCGCAAAGTGGAAGTGTTGATATAAGTTTACGTTTTGTGTAAAGCAAAAATGACTATACCGTAAACCCGATCGCGCTCCAGCAGAATGATAGGTTATGTCAGAAAAGAATCACATTCAGGATAAAGTCTCGCGACGAGCGCTCTTAGGGCGGAAAGCTGCTACGACATCGCGGTTCGTTTCAATATAAGGCCCCTCCAGCAACTGTACACAATACGGTACACTTGCAAAGATGCCGTTCACCAGCACGTTGCCCTCTGCGTCTTTCACCCCTTCCAGCGTTTCCTGAATCGCTTTCGGCTGGCCCGGCAGGTTAAGAATGAGGGCCTGTTTGCGAATAACGCCTACCTGGCGTGAGAGAATGGCCGTCGGGACAAAGTGCAAACTGACCTGGCGCATCTGCTCGCCAAAGCCCGGCATGACGCGGTCGGCAATCGCCAGCGTCGCATCCGGCGTCACATCGCGCCGCGCCGGCCCCGTACCACCGGTGGTCAGCACCAGATGGCAGCTCATCTCGTCCACCAGCTCACACAGAGTTTGCTCAATAATGGTTTGTTCATCCGGGATCAGGCGAGTTTCCACCTTAAAAGGGGTCGTCAGCGCCGATGCCAGCCACTCTTCCAGTGCCGGAATACCTTTGTCCTGATAAACGCCGCTGGAAGCGCGGTCAGAGATAGAAACTAAGCCAATGCGTAAAGTGTTCATGATTATTCCGTTAAAACCGTAGCGTTAAGCAGAATAATACACGCGAATGGGCAGCAATACTAAGACCCCTGACGGGTTATCCTCCGGGTTTCCCGAGGCGCGCCGCAAAATGAAAAAGCCAACGGATATTTCTCTGTCGCACGAAGATGCGCAGTGGCAGACTCCGCGAACAGAATTCCATGGAGGGCTGGATATGCGTAAAAACAGGACGCCTACGCCGCATGATTTAGTGTTTAAAACGTTTCTCTCAACGATGGAAACCGCACGGGATTTTATTGCGATTCATCTTCCCCCTGCCCTGCTGCGACTGTGCGATCTGTCAACGCTGAAACTGGAATCGGGTAGCTTTATCGAAGAGGATCTTCACCCCTATTACAGCGATATGCTCTATTCGCTAAAAACAGCCTGCGGCGACGGCTACATCCACGTGCTTATTGAACATCAAAGCTCACCGGATAAGCATATGGCCTTTCGCTTAATGCGTTACGCCATTGCCGCCATGCAGCGCCACCTTGAGGCCGGCCATAATAGGCTACCGCTGGTCATCCCTATTCTGTTTTATCAGGGGCGAAAAAGCCCTTATCCCCACTCAATGAACTGGCTGGATAATTTTACCGACCCGGCGCTTGCGAGACATATCTATAGCCAGAATTTTCCTTTGGTCGATATCACGGTAATTCCCGATGATGAAATTATGCGCCACCGCAGTATGGCTGCGCTGACGCTGATTCAAAAACATATCCGCCAGCGCGATCTCACCCGCTTTCTCGATAAGCTTGCCGGGCTATTAACCCGCAACCACATCAGCGGACAGCAGGTCATTGCGCTGGTAAACTACATGCTCCAGGCGGGAGAAGCACACGATGCCCGTACATTGCTGTATGAAATGGCGCTACGCGCACCACAGTATGGAGACGAACTGATGACATTAGCAGAAGAGTTAAAGCAGGAAGGACGGATAGAAGGAATACAGCAAGGAATTCAACAGGGTATGCAAGTCGGCGAACGCGAAGCCGCGCGGAAAATTGCCCGAGCCATGCTAGAAAAAGGTATCCCGGTCGCCGAGGTGATTGAAATGACCGGCATCGCCGCAGACGAACTTCCCTCCCTGCACCACCATGAATAAAAAAACAGCCCGCTCTCTTTAGAGAAGCGGGCTGTTATCAGGCAAACAGGCTGAATTACAGCAGGTCGCCGATCATTTTTTCCAGTTTTTCCTGGTCAATAGCAAACTTACGGATACCTTCCGCCAGTTTATCAACCGCCATCGGATCCTGGTTGTGCTGCCACAGGAACTCAGACTCGGTGATGCGGCTCGGACGCGCTTTCACTTCACCGGTAAAGGTCAGCTTACGTTCCAGAGGGCCTTCGCTTTCTGCCAGTTCTTTCAGCAGCGCCGGGGCGATGGTCAGGCGGTCACAGCCTGCCAGCTCAAGGATTTCACCGATGTTACGGAAGCTTGCGCCCATCACCACGGTTTCATAACCGTGCTCTTTGTAGTACTGGTAGATTTCGCTAACCGAAACCACGCCCGGATCTTCCGCAGGCGCGTATTCTTTCTTATCGGTATTGGCTTTGTACCAATCCAGAATACGACCGACGAACGGGGAGATCAGGAACACGCCCGCTTCCGCACAAGCGCGCGCCTGCGCGAAGGAGAACAGCAGAGTCAGGTTACAGTTGATGCCGTCTTTTTCCAGCTGCTCCGCTGCGCGGATGCCCTGCCAGGTAGAGGCCAGTTTAATCAGAATGCGATCGTTGCTGATGCCAGCATCGTTGTACATTTTGATCAGGCGCTTCGCTTTCGCGATAGACGCTTCAGTGTCATAGGACAGGCGCGCATCAACTTCGGTAGAGATACGGCCCGGGACCAGTTTCAGAATTTCCAGACCGATATTTACGGCCAGTTTATCGGTGGCATCGACAACCTGCTGTGCGCGGTCGCTGCTCTGGCTACGCGCCCATGCTACCGCATCGTCGATCAGTTTACGGTACTCAGGGATCTGTGCTGCGCCCAGAATCAGGGAAGGGTTGGTTGTCGCATCCTGAGGCTGATACAGCTTCATTGCCGCGATGTCTCCGGTGTCAGCCACTACGGTTGTGTACTGACGCAGAGATGTCAATTTATCCGTCATGATAGTGTTTCTCTTTAAACAGCTGTTAGGGGGATGTAACCGGTCTGCCCCGATAATATCACGCCGCTCTCTCAGCGCAACCGCCGACGTCATGAGACCGCAGAGTATGATAAACTGAAGTATCTGACTTTCAGGACCCGGCTTTCTGCATCCTGATTGTGGTAACGCTTACATTGGCTGAATCGAATCGTGCGAAGCAACGTTGCTTCCTGGGTTCGGCCGCTCATTTCGGCATAGACAAGAGGACGTTTAATGCCTGATTTCCTGTCTTTTATCAGCGAAATTTTGTGGGGCTCGGTGATGATTTACCTGCTCCTGGGATGTGGTATCTGGTTTACATGGAGAACCGGCTACATCCAGTTTCGCTACATCCGTCAGTTTAGCAAAAGTCTGAAAAGAAGCCTGGCACCCTGCGAAGGCGGGTTAACCTCGTTCCAGGTTCTGTGTATTAGCCTGGCCGCACGCGTTGGCAGCGGTAACCTTGCCGGCGTCGCGCTGGCGATCGCCGTCGGCGGCCCCGGTGCGGTCTTCTGGATGTGGGTAGCCGCAATTATCGGCATGGCCAGCAGCTTCGCCGAATGTTCGCTGGCCCAACTCTACAAAGAACGTGACGCCAACGGGCAGTTTCGCGGCGGTCCTGCATGGTATATGTCGCGCGGGCTCGGCATGCGCTGGATGGGCGTACTCTTTTCGCTGTTTCTGCTGCTGGCCTACGGGCTTATCTTTAACACCGTGCAGGCCAACTCCACCGCGCACGCGCTGAAATATGCCTTCGACGTCCCCAGAAGCGCGACCGGCATCGTAATGGCCTTCTTCGCCCTGCTGGTGATGGTCCGCGGCATCAAGGGCGTCGCGCGGCTGAGCCAGTGGCTGGTGCCGTTTATGGCGCTGTTGTGGGTATCGGTCTGTCTGCTGATTACCCTTTGGCACATTGTTGAAATGCCCGCCATCATCAGCATGATCGTGCGTAGCGCCTTTGGCTGGCAAGAAGCTGCTGCCGGTGCCGTGGGCTATAGCGTCAGCCAGGCCATTACCAGCGGCTTTCAGCGCAGCATGTTCTCTAATGAAGCCGGCATGGGCTCCACGCCTAACGCGGCGGCGGCGGCAGCCTCCTTCCCACCGCATCCGGCGGCCCAGGGTATTGTGCAGATGATCGGCGTGTTGCTTGATACCGTCGTTATCTGCAGCGCCAGTGCGATGATCGTGCTGCTGGCGGGTCACGGCACAAAAACCACCAGCTATGATGGAATCCAACTGGTGCAACACGCCATGAGCGTGCTGGTCGGTAGCTGGGGCGCTAGCTTTGTGGCGGTGGTGATGATTATGTTCGCCTTTAGCTCCATCGTGGCTAACTATATCTATGCCGAAAACAACCTGATCTTTCTGCGCTGGAATAAGCCATGGGCCATCTGGCTGCTGCGGCTGTGCACGCTGCTGATGGTATTCATCGGCAGCCAACTGAGCCTACCGGTGGTCTGGCAAATGGCGGATGTGATTATGGCGCTGATGGCCATTACCAACCTGTCGGCCATTCTGCTGCTCTCACCGGTGGTCAGAATTATCGCTCTGGATTATCTGCGCCAGCGAAAACTGGGCGTGACGCCGGTGTTCGACCCGGACTATTACCCCGAAATCGCCCGGCAGCTGGCGCCGGAAAGCTGGGATCAGCCGCCGCGCCAATAGCAGCAATCGATCACCTGTGGCCGTTTTTTTGTTAAAGTTGAGTGAAATTTTCTGCAAGGACTGGATATGCTGATTCTGATTTCGCCTGCTAAAACGCTCGATTACCAAAGCAAGCTTGCCACCACCCGCTATACCCAGCCCATGCTGCTGGAGCACGCTCAAACGCTGATACGAGAAGCGCGAAAGCTTTCTGCTCCGCAAATTAAAGCGCTGATGGGGATTAGCGACAAGCTAGCGGACCTAAACGCTACCCGCTTCCACGACTGGCATCCGGACTTCACGCCGGATAACGCCCGTCAGGCGATTCTGGCCTTCAAAGGCGACGTCTACACCGGGCTACAGGCAGAAACCTTTAGCGATGCTGATTTTGACTTCGCTCAGCAGCACCTGCGCATGCTTTCCGGCCTTTACGGCGTGCTGCGTCCGCTGGATCTGATGCAGCCGTACCGTCTGGAAATGGGCATTCGCCTGGAGAACCCGCGCGGAAAGGATCTGTACCAGTTCTGGGGAGAGGAAATCACCCAGACGTTGAACGCCGCACTGCGTGAACAGGGCGACGACATCGTCATCAACCTGGCGTCAGACGAGTATTTCCGTTCGGTAAAACCGAAAGCACTGAAGGGAAGCATCATTAAGCCCGTGTTCCTCGACGAGAAAAACGGCAAATTCAAGGTGATCAGCTTCTATGCCAAAAAAGCGCGCGGGCTGATGAGCCGCTATATCATTGAAAATCGCCTGTCGAAACCTGAACAGCTGACCGGATTTGATAGCGAAGGGTATTTCTTTGATGCGGAAAGTTCGAGCGCCGAAGAGCTGGTCTTCAAGCGCCACGAACAGTGATAACCCCGCGGGCCTGATAAGCAAAGCGCCATCTGGCAGATCGATAGCGATTGCCGGATGGCGGCGTTGCCTTAGTCGGCCGACAAGTTAGTGATGGTCATTGGGCGGTGGCAGGCGACGATCGTCGCCATGTCCACGCTCGTTATGACCCCGATCGTCATGGCGGTCGTCGCGATCGCGTTTATCATGATGCGGCGGCGTATGAGGATTCCAGCGGTTGTCGCGCCATTCATAATGATCGTTCCACCAGCTATGGTCACGCCAGTGGCCGCCATCCCAGTAACGCCCGTCATTATCCTGGTCGCCAATTTGCAGCTTCACCGCCGGGACCAACGTGATCTCTGCGGCCTGAGTCATAACCGGAGCCGCCAGCATCATAGCCAGTGCCAACATCGCAGGTTTTAACATGGGTAACTCCTTGATTCTTCGTTCGCCAGTATGGCCGATGAACAAAGCTTACCGCCGTAGAACCCGCGTTGTTATTCTCCGCAATCCTATAATCTAACGCCCCGCATTTATTGGGAATATCTCCTTTTTCCCTGCGGAATGTCTGCATAATTTCTCCCTATTTCCCCCTCCACAGGGAAGGAGGAAACGGAGAAGATTACGCGTTGCGCATCATCAGCTGGCGCAGTGCGGCATAGTCGGCCGGCAGGTTGTGAGACAGCAGCGGCAGGTCGGCGCGGTCTGCCAGCGCTTTAGGCAGCGGCAGGGTTTCGCCCAGGATCGCTTCCACGCTTTCCTTAAACTTCGCCGGATGCGCGGTACCGAGGAACAGACCATATTCACCCGGCTGCAGCTGGTCACGCAGTGCACGGTAGGCAATCGCCGCGTGCGGTTCGGAGGTGTAGCCCAGCGACTGCAGTTCACGCATAGTGGCCTTTGTCGTTTCGTCATCCACCGCCGCATAACCCAGTTCGTTCAGGCGCCAGATTTTACGGCGGAACAGCTCTTCTACACGCGGCCAGTTGTTCGGCTGGCTCACGTCCATTGCGTTCGACAGCGTCGCCTGAGTGGCCTTCGGCGCCCACTTCCCATCCTGCAGGAAGCGCGGCACGGTGTCGTTGGCATTGGTGGCGGCGATAAAGCGTTTCACCGGCAGGCCCAGCGATTTAGCCAGCAGGCCCGCGGTCAGATCGCCGAAGTTACCGCTCGGCACGGAAATCACCAGCTGGTTACGCGCTTCCTGTGGCAGCTGCGCTACCGCTTCGAAGTAGTAGCAGATTTGCGCCAGCAGGCGGCTGATGTTGATGGAGTTTGCGGAGTTCAGACCCAGTGCAACCTTCAGTTCTTCATCATCGAAGGCCTGTTTCACCAGCGCCTGGCAGGCGTCAAAATCACCGTCAATGGCGACGGTTTCAATGTTGCCGCCCAGCGTACAGAACAGCTTCTCCTGCAGCGGGCTGATTTTGCCGCGCGGGTACAGAATCACCACGTTGACGTTCGGCAGGCCGTAGAACGCATGCGCCACGGCAGCACCGGTGTCGCCGGAGGTTGCCGTCAGGATGGTCACCGGCTTATCGCCTGCAATATGGGTCAGCATCTGCGCCATAAAGCGGCCGCCGAAGTCTTTAAACGCTAGGGTCGGACCGTGGAACAGCTCCAGGCAGCCAACGTCTTCCTGCACCTTGTTCACCGGCGCCGGGAAGGTAAATGCCGTCGCAATGCGCGCAGCGAGCTCATCCTGTGGGATCTCATCGCCGATAAACGCGGAGAGTATTTTCGCGCTGCGGGTGACGAAATCCTGCGTTAACAGGTCATCAATGTCGGTCAGGTTGAATTCCGGCAGATCGTGCGGGAAAAACAGCCCCTGTTGCTTGCCAAGGCCTTGCGTAACGGCCTGCGCGAAGCTGACCTGTTCATTGTGATCTTTTAAGTTATAGAGTTTCATCGGTTATCCCACGACTCGTGCGCCGGCTGTATCCAGACGGCAAATATGAACAAAACCTTCTTGATTTTGCAGGTAATTCTGGCCAAGCCAATCGGCCACTCGCTGTGCGGTATCGGGTTTATCACACAGCGCAAACAGCGTTGGGCCGGAACCGGAGATCCCGCAGGCAACGGCGCCAATGCCCGCCACCGCCTGACGCGCCTCGCTGAAGCCCGGCAGCAGTTTGGTACGGTATGGCTCGGCAATCACGTCTTTCATCAGTTTCGCGGCCAACTGGGGCTGGCGTGAGTAGCAGGCGTGAATAAACCCAGCCAGATGGCGGCCATGCGCGATGCAGTCCTGACGGCGATACTGCGCAGGCAGAATCGCGCGCGCCTCCGCCGTTGAGACCTTGATCCCCGGATAGGCCAGCACCCACAGCCACTCATCAAAACAAGGAACCTGCTGGCTGATAATCCCGTTCTCTTCGATCATCAGCTGCATGCCGCCCAGATAGCACGGCGCAACGTTATCGTAGTGCACGCTGCCGGAGATGCGCCCTTCCAGCTCGCCCATCAGGGCCAGCATGCGGGTTTCGTCCAGCGGCTTACCGCAGTGTTCATTCATCGCTACCAGCGCAGCGACAACGGAACAGGCGCTGGAGCCCAGCCCTGAACCAATCGGCATATTTTTTTCCAGCGTCATCGCCACCGGGATTTCTTTGCCTATTTCCTGGCAGAAGCGCTCCCAGCATTGATAAACAATATTTTCCTGGGCCACGCTCGGCAGTTTATCCGCAAAGCGCCCCACATTTTGCAGGCTGAAACGGTCTGCCGCTTCAACCGAGACGTTATCGCCCAGCAGGCTGCCGTCAACCGGCGTGACGGCGGCACCCAGTACATCAAACCCGACGCTCATATTGGCACTGGAAGCCGGGGCATACACCTTAACCATTTTAAACTCCTAACTTCCATGACAATGTGCGCAGCAAATCGGCAAACACCCCTGCCGCCGTCACGTCGTTGCCTGCGCCATAGCCGCGCAGCACCAGCGGCAGCGGCTGGTAGTAGTGGCTGTAGAACGCCAGCGCGTTCTCGCCGTTTTTTACTTTGAACAGCGGATCGTTGCCGTCAACGGCGGCAATTTTCACCCGGCAGACGCCGTCTTCCTCGATGTTGCCCACGTAGCGCAGCACTTTGCCTTCATCACGCGCTTTAGCGACGCGCGCGGAGAATTCATCATCCAACTGCGGCAGACGCGCCATAAAGCTGTCGGTATCGCCCGAGGCGTCGAAGCTCGACGGCAGCACCGATTCGACCACGATATCACTCAACTCAAGGCTGCGCCCGGTTTCTCGCGCCAGAATGAGCAGCTTACGCGCCACGTCCATACCGGACAGATCGTCACGCGGGTCCGGCTCGGTATAGCCCAGCTCGCGCGCGACGGCGGTCGCCGCGGACAGGCTCATGCCTTCATCAAGCTTGCCGAAAATAAACGACAGCGAGCCAGAAAGAATGCCGGAGAAATGCTGCAGCTCATCGCCCGCATTCAGCAGATTTTGCAGGTTCTCAATCACCGGCAGACCTGCGCCGACGTTAGTGTCGTAGAGGAATTTACGCCGCGATTGCCCTGCCGCATGACGCAGTTGATGGTAGTAATCCATCGACGATGTATTGGCCTTTTTGTTCGGCGTCACCACGTGGAACCCTTCGCGCAGGAAGTCGGCGTACTGATCGGCTACCGCCTGGCTGGAGGTGCAGTCAACGATCACCGGATTCAGCAGGTGATACTCTTTCACCAAGCGAATCAAGCGGCCCAGGTTGAACGGCTCTTTGGCTTCCGAAAGCTCCGACTGCCAGTTCTCAAGATTCAGCCCGTGCACGTTGGTCAGCAGCGCGCGCGAGTTGGCAACGCCGCAGACGCGCAGGTCAATGTGCTTCTTCTTCAGCCACGCCTGCTGACGTTTGATCTGCTCAAGCAGCGCACCGCCTACCCCGCCAACGCCCACCAGGAACACTTCAATGACCTGATCGGTGTTAAACAGCATCTGGTGCGTCACGCGCACGCCGGTCGTGGCGTCGTCGTTGTTCACCACTACGGAGATAGAACGCTCGGAAGATCCCTGAGCAATGGCCACAATGTTGATATTGGCGCGGGCAAGCGCCGCGAAAAACTTCGCTGAGATACCGCGCAGCGTGCGCATGCCGTCGCCAACAACGGAGATAATGGCCAGACGCTCCATGATAGACAGCGGCTCCAGCAGCTCTTCTTTCAGCTCCAGATAGAACTCATCCTCCATAGCCTTGCGCGCACGCGCGCAGTCGCTTTGCGGCACGCAGAAGCTGATGCTGTATTCGGAAGAGGACTGGGTAATCAATACCACCGAAATGCCCGCGCGGGACATGGTGGCAAACACGCGCGCCGCCATGCCGACCATGCCTTTCATGCCCGGGCCAGAGACGTTGAACATCGCCATGTTGTTGAGGTTAGAGATACCCTTCACCGGCAGCGAGTCATCGTCGCTGCTGGCGCCGATGAGCGTGCCCGGCGCCTGCGGGTTACCAGTATTTTTGATCAGGCAAGGAATCTGGAACTGAGCGATAGGGGCAATGGTACGCGGGTGAAGGACTTTCGCACCAAAGTAGGAAAGCTCCATTGCTTCCTGATAGGACATGCTTTTCAGCAGCACCGCATCCGGCACCTGGCGCGGGTCGCAGGTGTAGACGCCGTCGACATCGGTCCAGATTTCACAACAGTCTGCACGTAGACAGGCAGCCAGCACGGCGGCAGAGTAGTCAGAACCGTTACGCCCCAACACCACCAGCTCGCCTTTTTCATTGCCGGCGGTAAAGCCCGCCATCAGCACCATGTGATCCGCCGGTATCTGGCTGGCCGCAATGCGACGAGTTGATTCAGCAATATCGACTGTAGATTCAAGGTAATGGCCAACGGCCAGCAGTTTCTCAACCGGGTTAATCACCGTGACCTTGTGGCCACGTGCGCTCAGCAGCCCCGCCATGATGGCGATAGACAGCTTCTCGCCGCGGCAGATCAGGCCCGCGTTGACGCTGTCAGGGCACTGCCCAAGCAGGCTGATACCGTGGAGAATATGTTTGATCTGGGCAAATTCGAGCTCAACGGCCGCCTTCAGTTCCGCCAGCGGGAATCCCGGCTGAGCGGTAGCAAGCCCTTGAAGAAGTTCAGCAAAGATACGTTCGGCGTCGGCGATATTGGTCAGCGCGTCCTGGCCGCCAATGGTTTTTTCAATCATCGCCACCAGATGGTTGGTGATTTTTGCCGGGGCAGAGAGCACGGTTGCTACCTGCCCCTGCCTGGCGTTACTTTCCAGAATGTCGGCAACACGCAGAAACCGTTCCGCATTTGCCACTGATGTACCGCCGAACTTCAAGACTCGCATGGTTTTTACCCCTTGATCTTCAGTCGAAAAAAAAGCCCGCACTGTTTAGGTGCGGGCTTTTTTCTGTGTTTCCTGTACGCGTCAGCCCGCACCGTTACCTGTGGTAATAGTGGTGGTGGTAATGGTCATAATGCTGCTGATGCGAATCATGGATGTTGTGTGCTCTGTTATTTAGCTGTCTGTGCTATACCTATATTGGTTAAAGTATCTGGCCATCTAAGTCAATGTATTTTTAACTTCGTCACGTTTCGCAACCACTTCACATACGCCCATACAGCCCGCAACAAACCACCAATATAGCCATAAGACAGACACATTACCGGGTAATAACACCATAAAGAAATCAAATGACAGAACTTTACTCTGGAATATTTTTTTCAATATCATGCAGTAATCTGTGCAACATTGCCGTATCACGTTGCTCGAGTAAGCCAATACGTTGTTGCAGCCAGTCGGCCAGTTTTACATCTCCAGCCACCTCGAGTCGTTCAAGCAAACGCGTGATACGCGCTCTTAACGCAATCAGCTGATTTTCGTCACTCTCCGTGACTACCGGGTTTGCCGTTTGTAACAGTGACGAGAGCTGATAACAATAAACCATCACCGCCTGCCCGAGATTCAATGAAGGATAATCAGCCACCATCGGTACGCCGGTTAACACATCGGCTAACGCCAGCTCATCGTTGGTGAGCCCGGAATCTTCACGACCAAACACCAGCGCCGCATGGCCCATCCACTGCGCTTTTTCCGCCAGCATCGGCACCAGCTCCTGCGGCGTCGCGTAGTAGTGAAAGCGTGCGCGGCTGCGCGCCGTCGTGGCAACGGTGAAGTCCACATCGTGAAGCGCCTCTGCCAGCGTGGGATAGCAGGTAATGCCTTCGAGGATGTCAGAAGAGCCGTGAGCGACCCACCCGGCCGCCGGTTCCAGATGGGCAACGCTATCGACAATACGTAGGTCGTTAAATCCCATCGTTTTCATGGCCCGGGCGGCGGCGCCGATATTTTCGGCCCTTGCTGGCGAAACCAGCACAATAGATAAGCGCATTTAAAGTTCTCTTAATTTGCTGTCTTCAGGCAATAATGTGATGTACTTCAACATATTGCGCAGCGCGAATTTACAAAAATGCAACAAAAATCACTGAAATGATGTTTCACAATACATAAAAGACGCTAAACTATTTACGGCAATATATGGCGTATTTTATGTTAACAGATAGCAGATATCTTACTGTTTATATGAACTATTTCCATTCGCGCTGAACGATAGTAATTGGATTCATCACATTTATCAGTTAACCTGTGCAACTACTTGAGTTGTGGAAAAAATGTGATAGGCGTTATCATTCCGGAGTGATGATTTCACCAAACTGTTAACGTGCTACAATTGAACTTGATATATGTCAACGAAGCGTAGGTTTATTGGCGGTCTGGTGCCTCTTTACCTGTTATGTTGCTGTTAAAATGGTTAGGATGACAACCGTTTTTGACACTGTCGGGTCCAGAGGGAAGAGTACCCACGACCAAGCTAATGATGTTGTTGACGTTGATGGAAAGTGCATCAAGAACGCAATTACGTACTTTAGTCATGTTACGCCGATCATGTTAATTTTCGACATGCATCAGGCAGGTCAGGGACTATTGGTACTTCCTGTTTCGATTTAGTTGGCAATTTAGGTAGCAAACATGCAGACCCCGCACATTCTTATCGTTGAAGACGAGTTGGTAACACGCAACACGTTAAAAAGTATTTTCGAAGCAGAAGGCTACGATGTTTTCGAAGCGACCGATGGCGCGGAAATGCATCAGATCCTGTCTGAAAATGATATCAACCTGGTAATCATGGATATCAACCTGCCAGGGAAAAATGGCCTGCTGCTGGCGCGCGAACTGCGTGAGCAAGCGAACGTTGCCCTGATGTTCCTGACCGGCCGCGACAATGAAGTCGACAAAATCCTCGGTCTGGAAATTGGCGCAGATGATTACATCACCAAGCCGTTCAACCCGCGTGAACTGACCATCCGTGCGCGCAACCTGCTGTCCCGTACCATGAACCTGGGTACCGTCAGCGAAGAACGCCGTAGCGTAGAAAGCTACAAGTTCAACGGCTGGGAGCTGGACATCAACAGCCGCTCTCTGGTGAGCCCGAACGGCGAGCAGTACAAGCTGCCGCGCAGTGAATTCCGCGCGATGCTGCACTTCTGTGAGAACCCGGGCAAGATTCAGTCTCGTGCTGAACTGCTGAAGAAAATGACCGGCCGTGAGCTGAAGCCGCACGACCGTACGGTTGACGTGACCATTCGTCGCATCCGTAAGCATTTTGAGTCTACGCCGGATACGCCGGAAATCATCGCCACCATTCACGGCGAAGGTTACCGCTTCTGCGGCGAGCTGCAGGAATAAAAAATAAAAACGGCGCGTTAAGCGCCGTTTTTATTTGCCTTAATCCTATCCTACTTCGCTTCGACGCCCCACGGCATAATAGGTACCGCGCTGATCGCATTCTTTGGCGAACCGTCAACGACTTTGTCTGAATAGGCTAAGTAGGCCAGCACGTTACGTTTCTTATCGTAGAACCGCACAACCTGTAGTGATTTAAACACCAGCGACGTGCGCTTTTTAAAGACCACGTCACCGTCCGCTTTGCCATTCTTAATTTTGTCGCTGAGGGTAACCGGCCCAATCTGCTGGCAGGAAATCGCCGCATCTGAGGTGTCTTCAGCCAGCCCCAGCCCCCCTTTAATACCGCCAGTCTTCGCTCGGCTCACGTAGCAGGTGACATTCTGCACGTCCGGATCGTCAAACGCTTCTACCACGATTTTATGATCGGGCCCGAACATTTTGAAAACCGTATCAACAGAACCAATCTGCTCCGCGTGGGCCGCCAGGCTGGAGACGCTGAGCAACAGGCCAGCCATTAATTTCTTGTATTTCATATTGTTACCATTTCCGTCGATTGAGTCGGGTGATTATTCAATATCTAATTAGAAAATGTTTAAAGATCACAGCTTTACAAAAAATAGGGCAATATCGAGTGTTAAAACGCATTTATGCATAAAAAAAACACCGAATGCTAAAACAGCAAAAGATGCTATTATCCGCTACTTTGGTAACAGGCACATAAGATTTTAAGGATGAGGGCATTTTATGGATCAAGCTGGAATTATTCGCGATCTCCTCGTTTGGCTGGAAGGCCATTTGGATCAGCCTCTATCGCTGGATAATGTGGCGGCAAAAGCGGGTTATTCTAAATGGCATCTGCAGCGTATGTTCAAAGATGTCACCGGCCATGCCATCGGTGCCTATATCCGCGCCCGCCGTCTGTCTAAATCTGCTGTTGCACTGCGCCTGACCGCTCGCCCGATCCTTGATATCGCGCTGCAGTATCGTTTTGACTCTCAGCAGACCTTTACACGGGCGTTCAAAAAGCAGTTTACGCTGACGCCGGCGCTGTATCGTCGTTCGCCGGACTGGAGCTTCTTTGGCATGCGGCCGCCTCTGCGCCTGGGCGAGTTTACGATGCCAAAATACGAGTTTATTACACTGCCAACTACCCATCTGCTGGGCGTAACCCAGAGCTATACCTGCAAGCTGGAAGAGATCTCCGATTTCCGCCAGCAGATGCGCGTCCAGTTCTGGACCGATTTCCTCGCCAACTCGCCGTCCATCCCGCCGATTCTGTACGGGCTGCACGAGCCTCGCCCTAGCCTGGAGAAAGACGACGAGCAGGAAGTGTTCTATACCACCGCGCTGACGCCAGAGATGGCCAACGGCCACGTGGACGACGTGCATCCGGTTATCCTTGAAGGCGGCGAATACGTGATGTTTACCTACGAAGGATTGGGAACCGGGGTGCAGGAGTTTATTCTGACGCTGTACGGTACCTGTATGCCAATGCTTAACCTGACGCGTCGTAAAGGTCAGGACATCGAACGCTTCTTCCCGCAGGACGAAGCGCGGAATCAGGAGCCGCCGATTATGCTGCGCTGCGAGTATCTGATTCCAATCCGTCGTTAACGCTGTAGCTCATCCAACGCAGGGGTATCGAGATGTGAGATATCCCCTGCCGTTTCAACCACCCATCCCGGCGCCAACCACAGGCTTTCCTGATAATCCACCCGCGAGATAGAGCAGTTACGCAGACGCAAGCGGCGCTCCGCGTGCGCAGGCAGCCCCAGAATAGTGCTCACCAGACAGCCTAGCGCGATACCGTGGCTCACCAGCAGCGGGCGACTGCCGGTTGGCAGATCGAGACAGGCGGCCAGCGCCGCATGCATACGCTCGCTCAGCTCCTGCATAGATTCGCCCTGCGGAATACGCCCGTCCGGCGTGCCGTTAACCACCTGACGACGCCACAGCTCTTCCTCCGCGGTTAATGAATCGAGGTGGCGCTGCTCCAGCACCCCCATATCTAACTCGCGCAGGCGCGCATCCAGCGTGACACCACAGCCGCAGGCATCGGCAATGATCTCAGCGGTACGGCGCGTACGGCCCAGATCGCTGGCAATGACGTGGGTGATGCCGTAGGTGCGCACGCGCTCGCCTACCTGCATCGCCTGCTGCTCCCCTTTCTCCGTCAGGGGGCTATCGGACTGACCCTGAATACGCCGCTCGGCGTTCCAGCGGGTTTCGCCATGGCGAACAAGATATACCTGTAACATGTTTTTTATCCGTTATACTGCGATGACATTTTTTTATCTGAGTTGTGTAGATTATGCATCAAGTTGTCTCCGCTACCACCAATCCTGCCAAAATTCAGGCAATTCTTGCGGCATTTGACCAGATTTTTGGCGAAGGATCCTGCCAGGTCGATGCGATCTCCGTTGATACCGGCGTCCCGGAACAGCCGTTCGGCAGCGAACAAACGCGCGCAGGCGCACGTAACCGGGTCGCTAACGCGCGAGCAGCACGTCCGGACGCTGATTTTTGGGTGGCCATTGAAGCCGGAATTGATGAAGGTGCCACCTTTAGTTGGGTGGTTATTGAGAGCAGAGACCAACGCGGCGAGGCGCGTTCCGCCACCTTGCCTCTGCCGGAGACAATCCTCGAGCAGGTGCGCGCGGGGGAAGCGCTGGGGCCGGTGATGTCGAAGTACACCGGCATCGATAAGATTGGCAATAAAGAAGGCGCTATCGGCGTTTTCACCGCCGGCGTATTAACCCGCAGCAGCGTTTACCATCAGGCGGTGGTGCTGGCGCTTAGCCCGTTCCATAACGACCTGTATCACCGATAGATACTGATATCAGGCAAGCCATTGCGCACTGCCGGATGGCGGCTTCGCCTTATCCGGCCGACAACTGCAGGTAGGCCTGATAAGCGTAGCGCCATCAGGCAAGCCATCGCACACTACCAGATGACGGGCTTAGGTTTTAGGTAGGGTTTGTTCCAGCCACTGGCGCAGCTCTACTGGCGCCGATTTCAGGCTGTTCGATCCACGAGTGATCGTCGCGATCCCCGCGCCCAGCTCGTTTTTCAGCTCACGCTGGCTCATTTCGCCGCGCAGCAGTTCTTCGATAATACGCACGCGAGTACCCAATGCTTCGCGCTCGTCCGGGGTCATGATTAAATTAAGCAGCGGCTGTGCAAGATCGTCGGTATATGCCAGACGCAGAAGCTCCACAAAGCGAAGCCACTCCTGGTTACGCTGCTCAGCCATCGTCGCTGAATAAGGGGATTGTTGGGTCATGTCAGGCCACCATGTTATGCATGTACTCTTAAACGAGTACAAGCATAACACAGGTCTTACCTATCAGTAACGTCGTTGCCACTCATTACTGCTGAGCACATCCTCTTTCTGGCCCATAAAGTGACGGTAATAGGCATCGTAGGCCAGCACGTTCTTCACGTAACCGCGCGTTTCAGAGAACGGAATGCTCTCGATAAACGCGACCGCATCGATGCGCCCGGCGCTGTTGCCAAGCCAGGTGCGCACGCGACCCGGCCCGGCGTTATACGCCGCAGAAGCAAAAATACGGTTATTTTCAAACTGCTGGTAAACGTATTGCAGGTAGCTGGTGCCAATATTGATATTGGTTTCCGGATCGAGCAGCTGCGCAGGATTGCTGTAGCCCGGCAGATTAAACATTTTAACCGTATGGGTCGCAGTGCCCGGCATAATCTGCATCAGCCCGCTGGCACCTACCGGTGATTTCACCTTCGGGTTCCACGCGCTTTCCTGACGTGCAATCGCCATCGCGTAGCTTTGTGGCACGTCTTTACCTGCGGTGTAACGCACGAACAGGTCGTTATAGGCCAGCGGGAAACGTTCCTGCAAATTGTCCCACAGCTTGCCAGCGATGGTTGCCTGTACGCTAAGATCCCACCATTGGCGATCGAAAGCATAGCGAGCCAGCTGCGCCTGCTCGGTTTGATTACGGCTGCTCACCAGGTTTGCCCACTCGCTACGCGCAGTGTTGTCCTGATTCCAGTACATCAGTTCGCGCACGCGCGCCATTTCTGCGCCGTCGGTCAGCGTTGCGGAGATAGCCCCCGGCGCTTTATCGATACGCAGCATATAAGGCTCGCCCAAACGCTGCGCCGCCACCATCGGGTAGAACCCGCGCTGCTGCATCAGCGACAGCAAAATGCCGCGCGCTTCGTCATCGCGCCCTCGCTCCATCAACAAATCGGCCTGCCAGTAGCGCCACTCGTCTTTCTCTTTGGCCTCCATCGGCAACCGTGCCAGCCAGGTGTTCAGCCCGGTACGGTCGCCGGTACCCAGAGCCATACGCACGCGGCGTTCAATGAGCGAGGTCGACTGCGAACGCATAATGGCGTCATCCCGCCAGCGCGCCTGTTCATCGGTCACGTCAGTGCCCATCAGCCGCCAGGCGACAATATCGCGCAGCTCCTGAGTTTGTTCTTCATTCAACTGCTGCGCCTGCACCAGCGTGGGAATCATCAGCCGTGCGTTTTCCACATCCTGGCGGGCAACGCTGCTAAACGCGACCGCCGCCAACTGACGGGTAAAGTCAGTCGCCCCGGTGGTACGGGCAAAAGTCAGCACGTTGTTGGGATTGTTATTCAGATCGGTAATCGCGCTGGCGATCGTTTGATATTCGGCCGGCATTTGCCCGGCCAGCACGTTCACCAGCCCCGTATTGCCAGCCTTCATCGCCAGACGAATGCGCTCCAGGTAAGCCAGCGGATCCTGAGTACCGGACGCGCGCCAGGCGCTAAACAGCGGATCGCAGGCATTGGGCCGACTTTGACCGGTAAGCCACAGGCTTTTTGCCCCCTCCCAGGCGCCCTGGGTATCGCCCACGTTATATTTGGCATAGTAATAGTTACACTGCGCCTCCGCAGTGCCGGGCTTATCGGGGCTAAACGCCAGCAGCCCGCGCCAGTCCTGGCGTCGGGCGAGCTCATTCACGAAGCGATTTTTTAACGTTCTGGCAGGCGGCAGCGTCGGGTTCGCCTGCACAAACTGGGTGACAGACAGCGCGGGCGTGTTCATCAGATCGCCGGAAAGCTGGCGGTATTCCTGGTACGGGTACAGCGGGTAGTCGCGCAGGGTCGGCATGAGCTGCGCCACCACCTCCATCTGGCCGTTGTCCCAGGCCTGTTTGATTTGCGCATAGCGGCTGCGCTGCTGGTCCAGCGAATCGGCGCGGGCAACGCTACTGACGGTCAGCAGGCAGATACCTGCTGCCAGCAGATGCCACGTAAATTGTTGGGCTTTTTGCACAAGCTCTTCCTCGTTGTCACGTTACGTCGGTGCAGCATCATGCCGCGTAATAAATTGATGCTAACGACTGATCGCGCAATGCGCCACGCCGTGAACACTTTTTTACGTTTTATCTGCGATGTCGCGCAGCTGAATTTGCCTGCTGGGATTGGACGGTGAAAACAGCTACACTTCGCCTTTGAAAAAACTCTATTCATCACGATAAAGAGGCGAAGTCCAACGTGGCTCAATTCGTTTATACCATGCATCGTGTCGGCAAAGTGGTTCCGCCGAAACGTCATATTCTTAAAAACATCTCGCTGAGCTTCTTCCCTGGCGCAAAAATCGGTGTTCTGGGTCTGAACGGCGCCGGTAAATCTACCCTACTGCGCATCATGGCCGGTATTGATACCGACATTGAAGGTGAAGCGCGCCCGCAGCCGGGCCTTAAAATTGGCTACCTGCCGCAGGAGCCGCAGCTGAATCCTGAACATACCGTTCGTGAATCCGTTGAAGAAGCCGTTGCCGAAGTGGTTAACGCGCTGAAAGGCCTGGACGAAGTGTACGCCAAGTACGCTGAACCGGACGCCGACTTCGACAAGCTGGCTGCCCAGCAGGGTAAGTTCGAAGAAATTATCCAGGCGCACGACGGCCACAACCTGAACGTGCAGCTTGAGCGCGCCGCTGATGCGCTGCGTCTGCCGGACTGGGACGCTAAAATCGAAAAACTCTCCGGTGGTGAACGCCGCCGCGTCGCGCTGTGCCGTCTGCTGCTGGAAAAACCAGACATGCTGCTGCTCGACGAACCCACTAACCACCTGGATGCGGAATCCGTCGCCTGGCTGGAACGCTTCCTGCACGACTTCGAAGGCACCGTTGTGGCGATTACCCACGACCGTTACTTCCTCGATAACGTTGCCGGTTGGATCCTCGAACTTGACCGCGGTGAAGGTATTCCGTGGGAAGGTAACTACTCCTCCTGGCTGGAGCAGAAAGATCAGCGTCTGGCTCAGGAAGCCTCTCAGGAAGCGGCTCGCCGTAAATCCATCGAGAAAGAGCTGGAGTGGGTTCGTCAGGGCGCGAAAGGCCGTCAGTCTAAAGGCAAAGCACGTCTGGCGCGTTTTGAAGAGCTCAACAACGTTGAGTATCAGAAACGTAACGAAACCAACGAACTGTTCATTCCACCTGGCGCACGTCTGGGCGACAAAGTTGTGGAAGTCAGCAACCTGCGTAAGTCCTATGGCGACCGCGTGCTGATCGACGACCTGAGCTTCTCCGTGCCGAAAGGCGCGATTGTCGGGATCATCGGCCCGAACGGCGCGGGTAAATCGACCCTGTTCCGCATGATGTCTGGCCAGGAACAGCCTGACAGCGGCTCAATCACCCTGGGTGAAACCGTGAAGCTGGCTTCGGTTGACCAGTTCCGCGATGCGATGGATAACAGCAAAACCGTGTGGGAAGAAGTGTCCGGCGGGCTGGATATCATGAAGATCGGCAACACCGAGATGCCAAGCCGCGCCTACGTTGGCCGCTTTAACTTTAAAGGCGTCGACCAGGGCAAACGCGTTGGCGAGCTGTCCGGCGGTGAGCGCGGTCGTCTGCACCTGGCGAAGCTGCTGCAGGTGGGCGGCAACGTCCTGCTGCTCGATGAACCGACCAACGACCTGGATATCGAAACCCTGCGCGCGCTGGAAAACGCCCTGCTGGAGTTCCCGGGCTGCGCAATGGTTATCTCGCACGACCGTTGGTTCCTCGACCGTATCGCGACCCACATTCTGGACTATCAGGATGAAGGTAAAGTGGAGTTCTTTGAAGGTAACTTCACCGAATACGAAGAGTACAAGAAACGCACACTGGGCGCGGATGCGCTGGAGCCGAAGCGTATTAAGTACAAGCGTATTGCGAAGTAATGCGGTTCAAGCGGGTGGCGAAAGCCATCCGCTTTAATATTACTTAATACATAATAAAGAAATAATAAAAATATTCAGACGGATTTTAAATCATCTTTTTTAAATCAATAACGCTCACTATCTCTCCTTAAAATATAGCATCATCAAATACATCCTCCTTAAGAAAACCCTCTCATATATAATCACTATTGTTATGCCTTAACGACTGTGCTAAAAATGCCGCATGAATTTTGCTTTGCGATTATTCATAAAAACAATTTATGGATAGGAATCCATTTGAAATAAAAATACCATTTGATAATACACAAAGGAATGCAATGTCTTATCACATTATTTCCCATGCGTTATTCCGTTTGAACTCACGAAATAAAGGGTATGGATGAGAACTGGCTCACCACTGAAAATATATAAACCAACCCCATTAATTAAGTTCAATAAATAGCCCATGAATATGAATAAAGTGCTGTCTAGCCGTTTTATTGCCAGAAAAAAAAGGCTGGCTCGCTCGGTAATAAAAAAAATCCGACAAATCGATATTCAGCGCCATCTGTGGAAGGCCATTATCGCCGCCCCGATGTGCCTGTTGATTATCTATCTGGCGGTTTTCAGCCAGCCGCGCTACGTCAGTGAGTCTAAGGTCGCGGTTAAGCGGCCCAACGAACTCGACAGTTCCAACCTGAATTTCGGCCTGCTGCTGGGGGCCTCTAACCCGTCATCCGCCGAAGATTCGTTGTACCTGAAAGAGTACATTAACTCACCGGATATGCTGCAAACGCTGGATAAGAAACTCAATTTTCATCACGCGTTTAGCCAAAGCGGCTGGGATTTCTTGTTCCACCTCCCCGCCGATATCACCGCAGAGCGTTATCTGGATTACTACCGCTCGCGCCTGAGCGTAAATTACGATGAAAAAACCGGCCTGCTGTCTATTGAAACGCAGGGGTTTACCCCCGAATTCGCACAGGCATTTAACCAGGCGGTGCTGAAAGAGTCCGAGCGTTTTATTAACGAGCTATCGCACAAAATCTCGCGCGAGCAGATGCAGTTTGCCGAAGAGCAGCTGCAGGAAACAAAGGATCGTCTGAGCGCAAGCAAAACCCAGCTATTAGCCTACCAGAATAGCAACAATGTGCTCGACCCGGCGGCGTCGGCGGAAGCGGCCACCACGTTGGTCAATACGCTAATCGCAAAGCGAATCGATATGGAAGCGGAGCTGCGTAATCTGCTGACCTATTTACGCGAAGATGCACCGCAGGTGGTCAGCACCAAAAATGCGATTAAGTCTTTACAGGCCCAGATTGACGTTGAGCAAAACAAAATCACCGCGCCGGACGGTAAGAAACTGAATAGCATGGCCGCTGATTTTGAAGATCTGAAAACCACGGTGAAATTCGATAACGATCTGTATGCGCTGGCGTTACAGGCTATTGAAAAAACGCGTCTGGAAAGCGCGCGTAAATTAAAAACGCTGTCGGTGATTAGCTCACCGCAGCTGCCGCAAGAATCCAGATTTCCCAATGTACTGTATCTCTTAGCCAGTTGGTTATTGGTGTGTTGTCTGCTTTTTGGCACGGCCAAATTATTGATCGCCATTATTGAAGATCACAAAGACTAATTAACCGCCAATATCATTAACAGAGTCTATTATGAAATTAGTTAAAACGATTCTTGTATTGAGTATCCTGCAATCCTGCCAGGCGCTGGCGGTTGGGATTACCGCCGATCCGCAGCTGACGGGCGCGGCCGGGCTGCCTCAACTGCTGGCGGCCAAAGCACAAAGTACCGATAGCAGCGGCTTCGATAACACCCCAATTGCCCTGCCCGCACCGCCGTTGAGCCGTATGTTCGGCGCACAGCTCTTCAATGGCTCCACGGCAGACAGCGGCACCAGTATTGGTTTCAACCCGGGTTATATCATCGGCTTAGGCGACACTATTCAGATTCGCCTGTGGGGCGCATTTAATTTCGACGGCGCGCTGCCCGTTGACCCGAAAGGCAATATTTTCGTGCCCAACGTCGGTCCGCTGAAGGTGAACGGCGTCAGTAACGGTCAGCTCAATAGCCTGGTCACGGCAAAAATCAAAGAAGTCTATCAGTCGAATGTCAACGTCTATGCCTCGCTGCTTCAGGCACAGCCGGTGAAAGTGTTCGTCACCGGCTACGTCAGAAACCCGGGGCTTTACGGCGGCGTGGCCTCCGACTCGCTGCTCTCCTATCTAAGCAAGGCGGGTGGTGTCGACAGCGAGCGCGGCAGCTATGTCGATATCACCGTGAAGCGCGGTAAAAGCGTGCGCTCGCACATCAACCTGTACGACTTCCTGCTCAACGGCTCGCTGAATCTGTCACAGTTTGCCGATGGCGATACCATCGTGGTCGGCCCGCGCCAGTATACCTTTAGCGTCGAAGGCGACGTGTATAACAGCTATGACTTCGAGTTTCACGATAGCAGCATCCCGGTAAACGAAGCGCTGCAATGGTCGCGGCCCAAGCCGGGCGCAACGCACTTTACCATTATCCGCCAGCAGGGTGCGATGAAGCGGACCGAGTACTACCCGCTTAGCAGCGCCTCCGGAAAAATGCTGCAAGACGGCGATAAACTGATCGTCAGCTCTGACCGCTATGCCGGAACAATCCAGGTCCGTATTGAAGGTGCCCACTCCGGCGAACACGCGGTGGTACTGCCGTATGGCTCGACCATGAAGCAGGTGCTGGCGCAGATAAAAACTAACAGCATGTCACAGCTCAGCAGCATACAGCTCTACCGCCACTCGGTGGCCGTACGCCAGAAAGAGATGCTCAATACTTCGCTGCAGAAGCTGGAGGAAACCTCGCTTTCATCGCAGTCAGCGACTCAGGAAGAGGCTCGGCTGCGCGTGCAGGAAGCGCAGCTCGTCAGCCGCTTCGTCGCCAAAGCGCGCAACGTGGTGCCTAAGGGCCAGGTAGTGCTTAACGAGAGCAACCTCGACAGCGTCATTCTGGAAGACGGCGACGTTATCACCATTCCGGAAAAAACCTCGCTGGTCATGATCCACGGTTCGGTGCTGTTCCCCAACGCAATCTCCTGGGATAAGAAGTTCGATGTCGATGACTACATTGAGAAGTGCGGCGGCCTGACGCAGAAGTCGGGGCAGTCAAAAATTATCGTTATTCATCAGGATGGTTCCGCAGTCGATGCCGACGATGTCGATGACGTGAAGCCCGGCGATGAAATTATGGTCCTGCCGAAGTACGAAACGAAGAATCTGGAAGTGACGCGCGGTATCTCCACCATCCTTTACCAGATGGCGGTGGCGGCGAAGGTTATTTTGGATCTGTAACACATAGGGCGTGGCGGAGAGACTCCGCCACCGAAAGATCACCCATATGGAAGCCGTTCAGGATGATAGGCATCTACTCTTCAGGCATCTGGCAACTCCCGCATCTTCAGCGTTTTTTAGGCGAAGCATGCTGCAAACTGACCCCGCTATCTTCTCTCCCGGGCAACGTGGATGCCATTGCCGTTTGGGGCGAACGCCCTTCTGCCCAGCGCCCAATTGAACGGGCGCAAAAAGCCGGGTTGCCCGTACTGCGCCTGGAGGATGGATTCACCCGCTCGTTAGAACTTGGGGTAAACGGCGCACCGCCGTTGGGCATCGTGGTGGACGATCTCGGTATCTATTACGACGCCCGTCGCCCCAGCCGTCTGGAAATACTGATCAAACAAGAAGCCGAAACCCCAACGTTGAAAAACGAAGCGCTGCGTGTCGCCGCGTTTATTGTTGAAAACGATCTTTCAAAGTACAACCATGCCCCACGCTTCAAAGAAACGCATCATGCCAACGTGACGCTGGTTGTCGATCAAACCTACGGCGACGTCTCCGTTACGCTCGGTGGAGCAACCGAGCGCCAGTTTGCGGCGATGCTTTCCTGTGCGAAGAAGGAGCACCCGCACGGTGAGATTTGGGTTAAAACCCATCCGGATGTGCTGACAGGAAAAAAGAAAGGCTATTTTGAAGCGCTGACCGCCGATCCCCGCATTCGGCTGATAACGAAAGATTTCAGCCCGCAGTCCCTGCTGCGCCAGGTTTCGCACGTTTATACCGTGACCTCGCAGTACGGAATTGAAGCATTAATGGCGGGTAAGAAAGTGACCTGTTTCGGCCTGCCGTGGTATGCCGGCTGGGGGTTAACCGATGACCGTCATCCTCAATCACAGGACATTGCCGCCCGCCGTGGCAACGCACCGCTCAGCGCCCTGGTTGCCGCCGCATGGCTGCAATACACCCGCTACGTTGACCCGCACACGGGTGAAGCTAGCACGCTACCCGATGTACTGGAGTACCTGCGTCTACAGCGTCAACATTTGCTGGCCCGTAGCGGCCAATTGTGGGCCCCCGGAATGACGCTGTGGAAGAGCAGTATCGTTCGACCCTTTCTAAAAACATCCGGCAACAGCGTTGATTTCTCGCATAAGGGAAAAGAAGCCAGCGCCTGCGTCGTCTGGGGAATTAAGGGTGAGCAGCGCTGGCGGCAGAAGGCTTCCCAGTACGATATCCCGGTATGGCGGATGGAAGATGGCTTTCTCCGCTCTTCAGGGCTGGGCTCAGATTTGCAGCCACCGCTATCTCTGGTGCTGGACAAAACCGGCATTTACTACGATGCCAGTCGTCCCAGTGACCTTGAAAATTTGCTCATACATTCTGACCTGGTGCCGGAACAGCAGCGGCGGGCAGAGGCTTTACGGCAGAAGCTTATCGCAAACAAACTGAGTAAATACAACCTTGGCGCCAGCTGGCAGATACCCGTCGGAGCCGCAGGTAAGCGTAGGCTGCTGGTGACGGGACAGGTGGAGAATGATGCCTCCATCGCGAGTGGAACCGCAACGATCAGAACAAACCTGTCGCTGCTGAGCACCGTACGAGCACGCCATCCCGATGCATTTATTATCTACAAGCCCCACCCGGACGTCCTGGTTGGCAACCGACCGGGCCATATTCCGGATGAGGAAATGCACCGCCTTGCCGACTGCGTCGCGCTGGACGCCGATATCATCGAATGTATTCAACAGGTTGATGAAGTGCACACCATGACTTCGCTATCAGGGTTTGAGGCCCTGATGCACGGCAAGGCTGTTTATTGTTACGGCATGCCCTTCTACGCAGGCTGGGGGCTAACCACCGACGAATACGCCTGCGAACGACGTCAGCGTTTACTGACCATTAGCGACTTGCTCTACCAAACGCTTATCGGCTACCCCACCTACATTCATCCGGCATCTAAACAGTGCATCTCACCGGAGATGGCCATGGACTGGCTGCTTGCACAAAAGCGGCAGGTGATGGGGGTAAAACGCGGCGCAGGTCAGTATTTGCAGCGGCAGGGTCGCAAGCTGCACATGCTGATGAAAACGATGAAGAACTAGCATCGAGAAGGATTCTCCATGAACAGTAATACGATTAATACGCTCCTCTCAGGAAAGCGCTACCTGCTTTTGCAGGGGCCAATGGGCCCGTTCTTCAACGATATGGCGGAATGGCTGGAGTCCCAGGGCCGCGAGGCTATGAATGTCGTCTTTAACGCCGGCGATCGTTTTTACTGCCGTACTAGGCAGTACTTAACGTACAAGCAAACGCCAGGAGAGTTTCCGCACTGGCTAAAAGAGACATGGCAAACCTATCCCTTCGATACCATCCTTTGTTTCGGTGACTGTCGCCACCTCCATCAGGCTGCAAAGCGCTGGGCACAAGCCAAAGGCGTGCGCTTCCTGGCATTCGAAGAGGGCTACCTACGGCCACACTTTATTACCCTGGAAAATGGGGGCGTAAACGCTTATTCATCCCTTCCCCGCGATCCTGAATTCTATCGCCAGCTCCCCGAGCAAGCAGAACTTGAGGTACACAGTTTGAAGCCCTCAACCAAGCTGCGTATCTGGCACGCCACATGGTATTACCTGGTCAGTTGGTATCATCGAGAGCAATTCCCCCAGTATCGCCATCACAAGGTGTTTTCACCCTGGTATGAAGGTAAATGCTGGATCCGTGCCGGCTGGAGAAAACAGTGGTATCGCTATAAAGAACGCCACGTGATGGGCATGCTAAAGAGCAAGCTGGATAAACGTTATTTTCTCGCCATTCTTCAGGTTTACAACGACAGCCAGATACGCAACCACAGTCCTTATAAGGATGTGCGTAACTACATCAACGACGTGATGTATTCGTTTTCGAAGAAGGCATCACCGATGGATTTTCTGGTGTTTAAGCACCATCCGATGGATCGTGGGCATCGACTATATGGGCCGTTGATTAAAAAGCTGAGCAAACAGTATGGCGTGAGTAGCCGGGTTATTTATGTTCACGATCTGCCAATGCCCAAAATGCTGACGCATGCGAAGGCGGTTATCACGATTAACAGCACGGCAGGAATTTCTGCGCTGATCCACAACAAACCGTTGAAAGTAATGGGGCAGGCGCTGTATGACATTAAAGGGCTGACGTACCAGGGGCATTTAAACCAGTTCTGGACGGGACATTTTAATCCTGATATGAAATTGTTTAAGAAATTTAGCATTTATTTGCGGGCTAATACGCAGATTAATGCGGTGTTTTATGGACGGAAGTCACCTGAAATGGTGCAGTATCAGGTGACTCACGAAGAGAAGGTTATGGAGGGGAAGTGGTTTTTGCAGTGAAAGGGTGTTCGAGTATAACAATAGAATATTTGTTATTACCTTTTAAATAATAGACCAAATTTTATAACATAGAAACACCATTATATAAGATCAACCAATACAACATTGAAAAATATAAAATACAAATATTAGAAGAGAGAAAAATTATAATTCATAACACACGAACAGGAAGTGGCTCCATTGATATTAATTCTCTTTGCCATTTAACATTCTCTTTAATTACTTTCGCGGGAATCCCCACAGACAAGGTGTTCTTAGGTAGTGGTTTCGTCACAATAGATTTTGCGCCAATTATACTTCCGCTACCAATTGTTACGCCTTTCTGTACGATAACTCCTTCTCCAATCCATACTGAGTCATCAATTTTCACATCACGAGCCGGATTAATTCTCTCACCAGTCTCAATACTTATTATTGAATGCCAATCCGTTGTAGATATTGAGATATCAGAAAAAAGACACCCATCTCCAATCAGTATGTTAGCCTTTTCCATAGCCGTGAACAACGCATGTCTATTCATGACTGTTTTCTGACCAATAATAATCTTAGAGTCTGAGCCTATGTAGTAACGCCCACGAATATAGGTTGAAGAACCAATGTCTAAAAGACCGTTGCCTTGTTCTAGATTCAATGAAAAATTATTTAAAATACATCCATTACCAAATATAATTTTTGACCCGTTGCTTTTCCCATAAGTGAGAGAAAACACACCAGTAACTCTGGATGGCCGACCGACAACCTCATTTCCAGCCGCGATGAATCGTGCAATTTGTTGTTCTATATCTTCATTCATGTTACACCGCCAATAAGTTTATTTAAAAAATAAAAAAATCAAGTTTAGATTAAAAATCACACAATGCCTCTACCTATAAAAATCTTTTAAAAAATCTGACAATGCATTGCAGTAACTATTATCTGAAAATTCATTTGAACTAAAATCATTTGCACAAAAAGAGTGTGGCAAATTATTATTTTTTTTTGCACTTAGCAAATAGTTATAAAAACTTTTAGCCGATGGAGACCTTATATTAAAGTAAACACTAATATCAATATTAGGGGATGCATCTCCAAAATAATATTGCAGATACGGAACTAAGAAAGTAGCAAGATTCAAATCCTCCCCTGATCTAAAATTATTTTTAGAAAACGCGTTTATCCTATCACCAAATAGTTCAAATGCAAGGTTATAATATTTTTTTGAGCGGAACATAAGTATGAGTTATTGCCCTATCATATTTAACGTTAAGTTTCCTTTTGAATAATTCATTAACATTATTGCATGCAGAGAGCGTCGCAGTCCTCCTCCCAATATCATTCATAGAAATTATACTTTTTGCACTCGCGAATAAACTGGCATGTCCATTAGATCTAAAGAAATGAGATGAATCCATCTCTCTAGCAACAAAAAAATCGTCATTAAAATAAATGAAATCATCAGACAGCCCAGGTATTTTATGTAAATAGACTTCAATAACATGAGAATTAAATGTTGGGAGAAACTCAGTCGGAATAATTTCTTTGTGATCAATAATTTTTACTTTATTTAAGAAGAGAGCAGGAAGCTCCGGAATTTGCTCATCCGTTACAACATATATATTATTAACCCAAGGAAGATACTTATTTACACTAAGAATAGAGAAATAAAGTTCATTATGATCAGTATATCTTGAATCCTCCGTTGCATACAATTCAAAATCGCCTACATTTGATATATAGCTATTCTTTTTTTCTACCCACGATGAATCATTTAAAGAAACCCATGTATACACAACATCAATGTTACAACTGGGAGAAAAACCCTTATTAATATTAAATTCGGTATCGTAAATGATGTTTTCCGTTAATGATTGAACATCACATTGATTTAAGACAAGAGGAAATTTATTAATTAATGCATCTCTAACATACAGGCCTGGATGTGATATAAACTTCCTAACTTTCCTATTAATTTTTAAATTCATAAATCAATCACCAACAGAGTTCATTCTAATGAGGAGAGGTCCCCCTCCCCTCATATATCAAGGGTTAATTATCTAAAATAATTTCGTTCTCAGATATTGACTCATGGGGTACAATATCATTAAGGAAGGTATCGAAATCAGCTTTATCCTTGATTGCATGGTTAAATGTAATTGCCAATGGACAGCGCTTAGAACCATGTACTGATTTTATCCATACAAATTTCTCCATGTAACCATAACTAAGATTTGCATATTGTACAGGAGTAGCCTTTACAGTGTCCTTGCCAACCAAAGAATTAACAACTGGTAAAAAATCAAAAAGATAGAATGCATTGTTATCAATATCTTTAGCAATGTCGTTGTAATGGACCAATTGCATATTATCAATACAGCAATAGTTATTTATTGAGGAGAAATTAACTGAAGCCCCTGGCAATAATTGGCCAAGAACATCCATTAGCCTTTCATCTTTTTTAAATTGCTTTGTTATATAAGTAAATGGCACTCCTGCGTTACTTATAAAGTCAGAAACATTGACATTTCGTAAAAAAAAAGAAATTCATATCAATGAATACGAAAATTTCTTTTTTTGGAGATATTCGCAACACAACCTTTTCAAAAAAATCCTGATACGTCTCATATATAACATAATTATTATTTAGAGTTTTTATGTTTTTTGAAATATAATATACCCGATTGAAATTGGTGTATTTTTCAATAGAGCGGCATTGATATTTCAATATATCAGACTTTGCAATATTATCAGAAATAACATCAACAACAACCAAATTAACTTTAACTGCCTCAAGGTTATATTTAAGTAAAGGTATATTTGCTTGCGCATCATTGTTCTTTTTACTTACTTCACTTGCTTTTCCGTTCATTACTATTTTCCTTTGAGTCTTATTAAATCGTTTTGATAACGCATCATTGAAAAACAACTTTGGATTGTGAACTAATTTTCTCATTTTTGACATTAATCACAGACCTCCAAGAACCTTTCTACAACTTTAGATATCTCATATCGTTCGATATAGGTTTTCCTTGCATTTACTCCCAGCCTATCTAATAAATCATTATCATTTATTAAGCGTTCCATTTGAGAAGCTAAATGATGAACATCAAAACAAGGAGAAACCAGAGAGTTAAACTCATGTTTGAGAAATTCCTTTGGCCCATACTCAATATCAAAACTGACGACTGGTTTACCCATGCTGAAACTTTCAATATAGACCATACCAAAACCTTCCCTAGAAGAGGTCAAGGCACAAAAATCGCTATTATATATTTCCTCATACACTAAAGAAGTTGGTGGGCAGTGACCTGCCCCCACGATTAGATACAACACTCAGTTAGTAACGTCGGAATCTTCATTCTCAGAATGACCCTTTCTCCAGCCCGCTGCAAATTCAGACGGTGTCTGATAATTCAGCGTGGAGTGCGGGCGGCATTCGTTATAATCCTGCCGCCAGTCATTAATAATTTTCCTGGCATGAACGATATCGCTGAACCAGTGCTCATTCAAACATTCATCGCGAAATCGTCCGTTAAAGCTCTCAATAAATCCGTTCTGCGTTGGCTTGCCCGGCTGGATTAAGCGCAACTCAACACCATGCTCAAAGGCCCATTGATCCAGTGCACGGCAAGTGAACTCCGGCCCCTGGTCAGTTCTTATCGTCGCCGGATAGCCTCGAAACAGTGCAATGCTGTCCAGAATACGCGTGACCTGAACGCCTGAAATCCCAAAGGCAACAGTGACCGTCAGGCATTCCTTTGTGAAATCATCGACGCAGGTAAGACACTTGATCCTGCGACCGGTGGAAAGTGCGTCCATGACGAAATCCATCGACCAGGTCAGATTGGGCGCCGCCGGACGGAGCAGCGGCAGACGTTCTGTTGCCAGCCCTTTACGACGTCTTCTGCGTTTTACGCCCAGGCCACTGAGGTGATAAAGCCGGTACACGCGCTTATGATTAACATGAAGCCCTTCACGGCGCAGCAACTGCCAAATACGACGGTAGCCAAAACGCCTGCGCTCCAGTGCCAGCTCAGTGATGCGCCCTGATAAATGCGCATCAGCAGCCGGACGGTGAGCCTCATAGCGGCAGGTCGACAGGGATAAACCTGTAAGCCTGCAGGCACGACGTTGCGACAGACCGGTCGCATCACACATCAACATCACGGCTTCCCGCTTCTGGTCTGTCGTCAGTACTTTCGCCCAAGAGCCACCTGAAGCGCCTCTTTATCCAGCATGGCTTCGGCAAGCAGCTTCTTGAGTCTGGCGTTCTCTTCCTCAAGCGACTTCAGGCGCTTAACTTCAGGCACCTCCATACCGCCATACTTCTTACGCCAGACGTAAAACGTGGCATCGGAAATGGCATGCTTGCGGCAGAGTTCACGGGCGGGTACCCCAGCTTCGGCTTCGCGGAGAATACTGATGATCTGTTCGTCGGAAAAACGCTTCTTCATGGGGATGTCCTCATGTGGCTTATGAAGACATTACTAACATCGGGGTGTACTAATCAACGGGGAGCAGGTCACCACTTCTTAACGGTAATGTGTCACCGGTGATGGTAATATTATAGGAACTAAACGATCGTAATGTGACAGAGGCATATAACCCAGTAATGTTAGTTTTAAATATCTCTACGTTACCGTAAAAGCCTGCTGAAATTAGCCCTGACTCTATTGAAAGTCCATTCCCTGTCCCTTGGTTTGACTGCGTACAAAAAAGACTATTGGTATTCGTACTTGATGAACCATGGTTTGCATTCCAGTTTATGGTGACATTCGCGGGGGCAAGTTGGGATGTCCTGCTAAAATAGACCGTTCGGCCAGTGGGATAGCTCATTGCATTGTAACCATCACCAGTCGGGCCACCATGATCCCAGTTTTCAACATAGTTTCCTAAGGTAAAGGTTTCTGTTGCGTGAGCATTAGGCATTAGAATTAGTAGTATTGCTAATAGTGGTGCCAGAGCGTGGCGTACAATCTCCCCTCTTTGGGGACTCGTTTGGTATAATTCCACTGTCGAGATCTTTTCCATTATCATTAGACCTTGTCTAAAAAGTATCCATACTGTCATCGTCGAATGTTGTATGGCTGTGAGATTTGGTTAGCTCATTGCTTATTCATAATAAACCGACACCAGTACGCTGGACTTTACCGGGCCGCTGACGATGGACTGGCCGGACTGTATTTTCTGCATCCTGGCGTAAAACGAATAGCGGCTGTCGGCGTAGCTGGCGGCGGTAACGTCGTAGCGGCTGCGCGGCGTCCCGTCGGTGTTCATCACGTTGTAAACGTTATTGGCGTCGTTAACCGAGAAAATCACCACTCCCACGTTTTTTGCGCCGTCGGCTTCGTCGTTGGCGAAAATTTGCGTTGAGCCCACGGCGAAGCTGCCGGACAGCGGCGAAAAATGGACGGTGAGCGTTGAGGGCGTTTTACCGCTAACCGGCATACAGTCTTTGACGTGTACGTAGAAGGTGCTGCCGCCTTTATAGAGATCTTCTGCGGTGATACCGCTGGCAAAATAGTCGATGCCCCAGGTGCCGAGGCTGACCAGCCCGTTATTGTCGACCGAGACCTGACAGGTGGTGTTGACGATGTTGGCTTTGATTTCGACGTCGGTATCGGCCTGGCTCAGCGGGGACAGAAGCAAGAGGCCAACCGCCGCTGCGCCGCACAATAGTTTGCTCATCGCACGTTACTCATAGGTAATGGTAAACAGGCCCTGGGTCGAAAACGAGCCGGTGTGTAAATCAGCAATCGTGCTGCCCGAGGCCAGCACGATGCGGGCGCTGAGCGGCCAGACGACGGTGGTGGTATCGCTGGCTTCGGCGAGATCGATTAACTGCTGCGTCGGGCTGGCGCAGCGCAGCTGCTTGCTGCCGCTGGCTTCAGGCATGGCGCCCGTCCAGATTTCCGCTGACACGCCAGCGGCGTCATCGCTGCCGCTCAGCGCGTTGCGAAAACCATTACCGCCGCCGGAGGCACCGTCGCAGCCGGTTTTGGCCGTTAGCGTGACGGTTGCCTGCTTTTTGGCCAGCCCAATGCAGTCGCTGAACACCAGCGAAAAGGGGCGCGATTTGCTCTTATTGACGATCTGTGGAATATAGACGTCGCCCATATCTACAGTCGTATTCGCCGTGCCGCTGTCGTCGTGCAGGGTAGCCAGGCAGGTTGAGGGCGTAATGGTGGTGGAAACCGTTAACTCCAGCGAGTTAGAGCCCGCAAGGCCTGGCGCCGCGTTCAGAAGCAGCGCCAGCGCGGTACACGGCGGTAACAGATATCGCATCAATGCAGCCCTCGGTTATTCATAGGTAAACGTAAAGAGCGCCTTGGCCTGAAAGTCGCCTGGCGTTGGGGTCAGCGAGGTGCTGGCGCGGCGGAAAAAAGCGTTCAGCTCCATACCGTTGGCGATCTGGCTGGCGCTCCAGTCGATTTTTTCCGTGCCGTCGACCTTAAAGCGGCTGCCCTCATCGCTGCCGTTGGGCTTAAAGCCCAGCCCAACGTTTTCGGCGTTGCCGCTGGTGAGCGTGTTTTTCAGCATAAAAAGGGTATTTGACAGCGTGATGCCTTTCACGGTCATCGTTAGCGAGGTGATCTCGTTGTTGCACTCCTTAGGTAGCAATTTAAAGCTGGCCTCGGTGCTGGCGGTGATGTTTAAAAGCTCAGCGATCCCGAAGTTTGGAATGGTGAGATCGTATTGCGTTCCGCTGCCGCTGACCGAGGCATTATTGAGGCTGACGACGCTCATGACGCAGGTGGTCTCTTCAATCACCGCGGTGAAATCCAGGCTTAACCCCTGGGTCGTGGCGAAGCCCGGCGGCGCCAGCAGCGCGGCGGCGAGCGTCAGCGAGCGGATTACTCGGTAAGTTCTCATCCTTGATCCTCGCAATTTATTGCATTTGGCAGGGCACGGCGCCCAGGACGATGGTTTTACCCATCTGCTTGTCGTTGCCCGACGCCACCTGGTAGCGCGCGCGGCAGCGCTGCGTTTGATTCTGCTTACTCCAGCGCACTTCAAGTTCGCCGCTTTCGCCGATGCCGCGTACGAAGGCCTGGCTACCCTGGCCTACCGTGCCCAGCAGGTTGTTGCTGAGATCGTACACTTCGGCGGTGAACGGCACCGGCTGGCGGTCGCTGCGCACCAGGTTGAGAATGGCGGATTTCCCCTGGTCGGTTTCGAATTTGCTGACCACCACCGCGCCGCGTCTGGGGATCACGGTGGCGCTGGTGCTCTTCATTTCAACGTCGTTATCCAGCTCGTTGACATCAAGCGAGACGATATTTTCCCGGTACGGGGTTAATGAACTGCCAATACCGTAACCAAAGCGGTCAACGGTGCTGTTGCCGTAGTCGATACGTGCGCCCTGCGCGCCAGGGGCGTCGATCACCACCAGCGTATCGCTGTCGCCAAAGCTCTGATTACTGAAGGTTAAGCCGCCGCTGTGCAGCACAAAGCCGCCGTCGGTATTTAATGAATACTGACGCGAACTGTCGTTGCTGGCCGACGCCGAGGCGGCGACATTGCCGTAACTGGAGTCGTAGCTGACGTAGGAACTGACGGTGGAGAGGTCTTTGCCCTCTTTTTCCATGTTATATGCGGTGCTAACGCTATAGCTCCAGCGGTTGTCGGCGCTGTAGCCGCTGGCGCTGGTATTAAACTGGTTGCTGCCGTCGAAGTCGCTGCTGACGCTGCTGTTCAGGGTGCGGAAGCCGCCGCTGTCACGGTCTGTGCCCAGCAGTTTATCCAGCGGAATGGTCACGCTGAGGTAGACTGAATCGTCGCGATTGTCGTCTTCGTCGTAGGTACGCTGCAGGTTGATGCTGTAGCTGGCCCAGCCGATGCTGTTGCTGTAGCCGGCGGAGAAGCTGCTGCGCGAATCATTGGTCACCCAGTAGTCGGCCCAGCTGCCGGTGAGGTACAGCGAACCGTAGTTGATATCCTCATCCTTCAGGCTCTGGTTGAGGCTGATGGTGAACTGGTTTTTCATTCGCGAGTAGTCGTTCATGCCGCGAGCGTTGTCGCCGCTGCTGTGTTCGGCATCGTCAATAATGCTCAGCGCGTCGCTCAGCCCCAGATAATCTTTGGTGGAATAGCGATAGGCGGCAATGTTCAGCGATGTGTCCGTCGGGGCGAAGAACTTGTTCCAGGAAATACGGTAGCTTTGGCCACGGTAGGTTTTGTCATCGGGGATCTCCGCCTGCGATTGCGTCACGTCAAAGGAGATGGCGCCGACGAGGGTGTTCATCCCAACGCCCAGCAGCCCGGCAAAATAGCCGTTGTCGGTGGCCTGAATGCCGCTAAAGCCGGTGAAGGTGCTGTTGAGGCCGTAGTAGAAGGTACCCTGCGCGAGGCCCGGCTCGTCATGCAGGCTGTCGTCGTTGACCTGGCCGATGCTGATATCCCAGCTGCCGACGCCGGGGTGCATCATTTGTACCAGCGACGAGAAGGCCTGGCTAAAGCTGTGCTTCGAGCCGTCGGCTTCAGTAATGGTGACCTCAAGGTCCGCGCCGTAGCCGGACGGCGAAAGGTCGTCGATCGAAAACGGCCCCGGCGGCACCGTGGTTTCGTAGATTTTGTAGCCGTTCTGCGTGATGGTCACTTTAGCGTTGCTTTTGGCGACGCCGCGAATCGTTGGCGCATAGCTGGCGAGCTGCGGCGGCAGCATCTGCGATTCGCTGTACAGGCGTACGCCGCGCAGGCTGACGGTATCAAAGCTTTCGCCGCTGGTGCTGGCTTCACCGATCACCAGTTGAGAACGCAGCGCGGCAATATCCCGCTGAACGTAGCGGTTCTGGTATTCAATATCGCTGCTGCCGTCTTTTTGCCACGAGTAGTTACCCTGTGCGCGAAAGTGCCATGCGCCAAGGTTGATGCCGCCGTTAAAGCCTGCGTACACGCTGTCTTCGTCACCGTAGTCGTTCTGGCTTTTCCAGGCGCTGACGTCGTAAGACAGCATCGCGGCCGGCACGCCGTCATCCCATAGCGATGGATCGACATAGTTCGAGAAGCCTTTTTGCACCCATATTTGCGGTACGCCCACGTCCAGCCGCTGGTCGCCGCCGTCGAAGTTGAGCGTAGACTGAGGGATCGCCAGCGCGAGGTTAAGGCAGCTGTCCGCGCTGTCTTCCCGGGCTAACAGCAGCGCATTGTCGGGCAGGTCATCGGGCATGCGGATATGCAGCAGGCTTAATATTTTTGGCGTTATACAGGCCTGTGTTTTACCTTTTGCGGTTTCAATAAATTCGACTTTTAGCGTGGTCACCAGATCGTTATTGACGTAGCCGCTCACTTCGTAGACGCCGGGGGAGATCGCGTTACCGTTGGAATAACGGCTGAGATCGACCTGGCTGGCGCCTGGCCCCATTAAAAACGAGCTGTCAAACTCTAGCGTTTCATTTTCGGCCCGCGCAGAGAGACTGCCGGACAGGAGGGTAAAGGCAATAAAACGAGTCAGGAGTTTGATCCTGAATTGTGTTGACCGCTGTTTCATTGGCGCATCCGAAGTATTAAATAAAAGCGTTAAATATCCACCTTGCCATTAATGGCGCCGCCAAAATCGCTGATTGCGACATAGCTAATGCTGGTTTTGGCTGGCGTACCGGTTAACCCCGAAATAGTGAAATCAGATTCGCCTTTGGGGGCGACCATTGAGGCCGAAACGGTATATTTTCGCCCGCCGACCATGGCCTCCACTTTATTAAAGGAGACGAAATAACCGGTGGGGTTGGTGACATGAACGACCGGCTTTCCGGCTTTTTGCTGCATCCGCCACTGTAATTTCTGCGGGGCTTCGGCGGCGGTGCCGTCCAGACCTTCGGGGCGATAAAACAGCTTGATGCGCGTGCGGAACGCCAGCTGGAGAATATTTTTCTCTTTAACGTCCTCGTCTTTCATTTTGGGCGGCACTTCCAGCACGTTAAACCAATAGATGCTTTCGCGATCGTTGGGCAACGAGCGGCTGCCGGTGTAGGTAAACTTGACGGTTTGCCCGCGGCCCGGCTCGATACGGGAAACCGGCGGCGTGGCGTTAAAGGGAACGTTGATTGTGCTCGGGTCGGCATTCTGGTTACCGTCGTCCAGCCAGCTTTGTACCAACGCGGGGCGGGAACCTTTATTTTCCAGACGGATAGAAATGTCTTTCTGCGCTTCTTTATAAATAACGCGCGTGCCGGACAGAACGATATCCGCCATCGCTGAAGGTATGACTGAACAGGCAGCAACGGCAGAAAGAGTGAAATAAAGAGAACGACGCATCCTGGTCATTATGATTCCTCCATGGAGATGATTCAGGGGGAATATTGCGCGTTTAAGCGCACGCTACTCCCCCTCTTAGGTATTAACGATTAGTTATAGGTCAAGGTATACGCGGTGTTGGACTTCACGTAGCCCGCCTTGACTGGCACCGCACCGGACTGCTTGACGTAAGAAACGACGAAGTTGTATTTCGCCACGCCGTCGGCGCCGAAGGTGGTATCATGGATATCGGCAGCATCGTTGATTTTGACCTGTTTGTAGGCCAGCGCCGCGCCGGTACCGTCGACCACGTGGATTGCCAGATTCACGCCGCTTGCCGGGCTGCTGATGGAGTCATCGTTATTCAGCGTACCGCTGCTGTTGCTGAAGAAGGTGGACGCCATGCTCAGGTGAGCGTTGGTGTTGGTATTCGATGAGCCGCAGTCTACGGTGATGTAGAACGACTCTGGCTGTACGCCAACGGCGCCAAGCTGGACGCCCAGATCGGCCTGAATAGCACCCACTTGCGCGGTATTCAGCTGAACCTGACCGTCCTGGCTGCCGCCGTTAACGTGTGGAACGCAGGTGTTATCGCTGACCAGACCGGCGAAATCAACCTGGCCGCCGTCAATGGTAGCAATGGCAGCAAATGCCGAGGTGGAGGCCGCAGACAGAACGAGAGACAGTGCAATTAACTTTAATTTCATTTAGAAATATCCTTGTTAAAAAAATAAATATTACGTCAAGCCGGCGCAATTATAGAGAATACCCGTGCTGTATAAAAATAACTCACATGGATATTTTCTTCGCTTCTTATTTATTTTGTTAATATATTATGTTTGTGTTAGGCCTAATTATGTTGTTTAAGTGTGATGCTTGTTTAATGTAAGGCTGCTTTTTATGTGAATAATGTATTTTGTACAGTATCTGTATTGTTTTATTTGTGAGGTGAGTTTTTTTACTCACTATTATCTGATTTAAGCATGTTTTATTTTTATTGAATTAGATAATCACATTTCATTTTTTACTATTATAAAAAATGAAATGTGGCTGAAGTTGAACTTAAAAGTTTGAGCGTTCGTCATCCCTTCGTTCATCAATCGCCGTACTTTAAAAAGGAGCTACTTCACTGCGTAAAATAGCCCCTTGAAAGGTCTTAATTAATCGTAAACCAGAGTATATGCGGTATTGGACTTCACGTAGCCTGCCTTGATCTGCACTGCGGTTGACTGCTTAACGTAAGAAACCACGAAGTTAAATTTCGCCACGCCGTCAGCACCAAATTTTTGTTTGTGGACGTCGCTGGTGTTGTTGATTTTAACCTGCTTGTAAGCCAGTGCTGCGCCGGAGCTGTCAACCTCATGAATCGCCAGGTTCACGCCAGCCGCCGGGCTGGAGATGGAATCATCGTTATTCAGCGTACCGTTGCTGTTGCTGAAGAACGTAGAGGCCATGCTCAGGTTGGCATTTGCGTTGGTGTTGCCAGAACCGCAGTCGACGGTGATGTAGAATGATTCCGGCTGTACGCCGGCAGCGCCAAGCTGGACGCCACCATCGGCCTGGATATCTGCCACTTTGGCGGTGTTCAACTGAACCTGGCCATCCTGGCTGCCGCCGTTAACGCGTGGGATGCAGGTATTGTCGCTGACCAGACCGGCAAAATCGATCTGGCCGCCGTCGAGGGCGAATGCAGAAGAGGAGAGCAGTGCGGCAGAGACAGCGACCGACAGTGCAATGATGTTTTTCTTCACAACGAATATCCTTATATAGAGTGGTAATAGGTGAATTAAAGCTGTAACAAAATGTTATATTAATTCACGGCTATTAAACCTGATATCGTGCTGGGTTGTAAAATTCACTACATAAATATAAGAATTTTATCCATTGTAATTAAATATGTTATTTTGTTCTTTTATCCCTCAAATAAAGAGATTTTGTCTATGATATTCTCGTTGTCGATCATTTGTTTTGAAAAATACGGGGTAATGTGATGATTTGAGACGATAATTTACGTCGCATATGAATGTTTTGCTGAATAAAATAAAAAAGTGATATGGAAAATTGTTCGGGAAAAGTGAGTTTATTGAAAGGTTTTTCTATGATTTATTTTTGACATTGATGGATATGATGCGTTTAGAATTATTGCATAATGAATTTAAAAAATATTACGCGAAAAGATGACGAATAATGTTTATTATGTAAATTAAACATTAATTGTATTATTTAATATCACACTAAATGTCTTTTTTGTGATGTCCTATTATTACCCTGTGCCTGGTGGCCACGCCAGAAACGCAGCGCGCGCTTTCGCCTTTTCTACCTGTATGTCTGAATCATTGCAGAGAGAATAATCGGTATGCGGTCTACCAGCGGTCGGGGCAGGGCGGGAGCTGGCGTAGGCATTCTGCCAGCGAGCGTTCGTCGTCGGGGAAATGCAGCTCAGGGGCAATTTCAAACAGCGGCCACAGCATAAAACCCCGGTTTTTCATGTCGTAATGGGGGACGGTCAGGCGCTCGGTACGGATGACCTCATCACCGAACAGCATAATATCGAGATCCAGCGTGCGCGGCCCCCAGCGCTCGGCTTTGCGCACGCGCCCCTGCTGCAGCTCAATACGTTGAGTATGATCCAGCAGTGCTTCGGCGGCGAGAGTGGTTTCCAGCGCTACGGTGGCGTTCAGATAATCAGGCTGATCCTGCGGGCCTAATGGCGGTGTGCGGTAATACGAGGAAACCGCCACGATACGGCTGTCGGGGATGTTGCCGATCGCTTGCACGGCAGCATTAACCTGCTCCAGCGGAGAGGCTAAATTACTGCCGAGCGCAATATAAGCGAGGGTCATGAAGAGCCTTCACGACGCGGCGCGCGTTTACGCGGGCGGCGATGGCGACGGCGAGCGTCAGGCTCATCGCCCAGATCGTTGAGCATCTCTTTCTGTGCCGGCGGCGCAACCACCTGAAACTCGCTCCACCACTGGGACAGACGCTGTAATTCGCCGTTGTGTTCAGCTTCGGCACGCAGCGCCAGCAGATCGTAGGCCGCGCGGAATTTCGGGTGCTCCATGAGCTTCCACGCGCGCTTGCCCTGACGGCGCGACATGCGCAGCTGCAGCTGCCAGATATCCCGCACCAGGGTGGTAATACGTTTCGGAATGGCCAGCGAACGGCAGGCTTCGTCCAGCACTTCATTCATGGCCAGCGCAAAGGCGTCGTAGTAGGCCAGCCCGCTCTCCTGGGCAATTTTCTGCGCCATTTCGAGCAGCGGATACCAGAACATCGCGGCGAACAAGAACGCCGGGTTAACGCGCATATCGTTGTGAATACGGTTATCGGTGTTCTTCAGCACCTGCGCGATGATGCGCTCCATCGGGCTATCGCCGTCTTCGGTGAAGTAGCGGGTGATGGTCGGGAACAGCGGCTGGAACAGGTTGTATTCGCACAGCAGCTTGTAGGTGTCGTAACCATAGCCCGCCTGTAACAGCTTCAGCGCTTCTTCAAACAGGCGCGCCGGCGGCACGTCGTTCATCAGGGTGGCCAGACGCGGAATCGGCTCGGCGGTTTCCGGGCTGATGCGCATACTCAGCTTCGCGGCAAAGCGTACGGCGCGCAGCATACGTACCGGGTCTTCGCGGTAGCGGGTTTCCGGATCGCCGATCAGGCGAATCACGCCGTCGCTGAGATCCTGCATGCCGCCAACGTAATCGCGTACGGTAAAGTCGGCAACGCTGTAATAAAGGCTGTTGATGGTAAAGTCGCGGCGCTGGGCGTCTTCTTCGATGGAACCGAAGATATTGTCGCGCAGCAGCATACCGTTTTGACCGCGCTGCGAGGTGGCGCGATCGGACTGACCATCTTCATGATGCCCGCGGAACGTCGCGACTTCGATGATTTCCGGGCCGAACATGACGTGGGCCAGGCGAAAGCGACGGCCAACCAGGCGGCAGTTGCGGAACAGTTTACGTACCTGCTCGGGCGTGGCGCTGGTGGTGACGTCAAAATCTTTGGGTTTTTTGCCTAACAGCAGGTCGCGGACGCCGCCGCCGACGAGGTAAGCCTCGTAGCCTGCTTTATTCAGACGATAAAGAACCTTGAGGGCGTTCTCGCTGATATCTTTGCGGGAAATAGCGTGCTGCTCGCGCGGAATGACAGTCATAGCAGGTTTCACGATGGCGTTTTCAGCCTCGCTCTCCTCACGGCTTAGCACCTTGCGGCAAAAATTAGCGACTCGGGTAAAAATGGTGCACCTCGGTAATATCAGAATCCAGGACAAAAAAATAGCGGCTAATCATAGCTCAGCATGACGCGTTTGAGAATGGCGGATTGATCTTCGCCGTCTCAGGTACTGACGTTAGCGACCACTGAGCGACCGCATTTTGCAATAAATCGGCCGTGCTAAAATCCTGCCACTGGTCAGTTACCGGCTGGCCTAAAAAACGCAGCGCCGCAATGAGTATCGGGCGCGGGTCGCCGGTAGGTAAAGCAGGTGCATGATTTTGCTTCGAAAGTTTAGCACCTTCTTCATTCAATGCCAGCGGCAGGTGAATGTAGTCCGGTACGGGCCAGCCAAACTGCTGGTACAGGGAAATCTGCCTGACGGTCGGTGCGATAAGGTCTGCGCCGCGCACAATCTCGGTGACGCCCTGGAAATGGTCATCCACCACCACCGCGAGATTATAGGCAAATAACCCATCACGGCGATGAATAATAAAATCTTCCCGCGCCAGACGTTCATCGGCGGTCAGGCGATCGCGCAGTAAATCGGTAAATGCCATCACCGGATGGGTCTGACGCAGGCGCAGCGCAGCGTTTTGCGGGCCGTTGTGTCGGTCACGGCAGTAGCCGTCATAGGTGCCGCCAATCTGCTGAATTCGCGCGCGCGTGCAGGTGCAGTAGTAGCACAGGTTCTGGCTTTTCAGCCACGCCAGCGCTTCTCGGTAGGCGTCGTGGCGCTGCGATTGCCACAGCACGTCGCCGTCCCAGTGCAGGCCGTAATGTTCCAGTTGATGCAAAATGGTGGTTGCAGCACCGGGAACTTCACGAGGGGGATCGATATCTTCGATGCGCACTCGCCAGATGCCCTGCTGAGCGCGAGCCTGGAGGTAGCTGCCTAACGCGGCAATTAACGAGCCGAAATGCAGCTCACCGGAAGGAGAGGGGGCAAATCGCCCGATGTAAGATTGTGATGACATGTTGATAGCAATAAAAACAACAAGGCGGGAAATGACTCCCGCCTTGAAGATAGAGTGTGAGCTTTCTGTTAGCCTGCCATCTGCTTTTCGCGGATTTCTGCCAGCGTTTTGCAGTCAATGCACAGGTCTGCCGTTGGACGCGCTTCCAGACGACGAATGCCAATTTCCACACCGCAAGATTCGCAGTAGCCGAAATCTTCGTCTTCCACTTTCTTCAACGTCTTCTCGATCTTTTTGATCAGCTTGCGTTCACGGTCGCGGTTACGCAGCTCGAGGCTGAACTCTTCTTCCTGCGCGGCACGGTCAACCGGATCCGGGAAGTTTGCAGCTTCGTCCTGCATGTGTGTAACGGTGCGATCGACTTCATCCCTAAGTTGATTACGCCATGCTTCAAGAATACGCCTGAAGTGCGCCAGCTGGGCTTCGTTCATATACTCTTCGCCTGGCTTCTCTTGGTATGGCTCCACCCCAGCGATGGCGAGAATACTCAGGGACGATGTTTTACGGTTTTGCCCTTCTTGCATGTTGCTTCTCCTTAACACGCACTATCGATCCCCGTGTTCGGGGGAAAAATCAGGCCGCTATAAATAGCAGATGCTTTTCCGGATGGCAATTATCTAAACGTAACACTTGACAATGCTGTGAGGAAAAGCGTATTTGCGCCGCAGCCCGAACACTTTCTACTCAACTTCTTCACCCCGCGATAACGAGACGGGTAACGGCGATATCAGAGTCATATTATCGGCAGAAAGTTCCGCCTTATAAGCTAAAACTTCCACCCCCTGTTTCTGTGCTTCTTGTAACAACTCTGCGTATTTAGCATCAATATGGTGCGCTGGAGAGAAATATTCAATGGCTGAGTGCAATATTGCAAACAGCAAAACGGCGCGTTCACCGCCCGCCACAACGCTCATCAGCTCGCGTAGATGCTTTTGTCCGCGCACGGTGACGGCGTCAGGAAAATAGCCGAATTCATTTTCTGCAAGTGTGACTGACTTCACTTCAATATAGCAGGTAGGACGATCATCTGCCTGTAACATGATGTCTATTCGACTGCCTTCCTCACCATATTTCACTTCGCTTTTCAGCGTGTTGTAACCGGTAAGTTCAGGAATACGTCCGGATAAAATAGCGTCTTTTGCTAAGCTATTTGCCCGTAACGTATTTACACAAATAAAATCCCCTTTTTGTGTCTGGGTTAATTCCCAGCTGTGGGGATATTTGCGCTTAGTATTTTCTGACGTGGAATACCAAACGGTATCGCCGGGCGTCGCGCAGCCGGTCATTGCGCCGGTATTGGCGCAATGAAGCGTAAAGGTTTCGCCTGCTGGGGTAACGACGTCAGCGAGAAAACGTTTATAGCGTTTGATCAGCGTGGCGGACTTAAGCGGGGGGATAAACTGCATCAGGTTTCCTTAATTATTCGCTGAGCGTCCAGCGCTGCAAAGGCGTGTAGCGGGTGCGGTGACCGACGACGCGTGATTCGTAGAGCACAAACTCGGTGACCGGAATCTCCCAGTGAAAGCCGGGGGGCGGAATGGGGACCGCCTGCGCGGCGTGGCGCAGCAGCGTCAGGTGCGGGTGGAACGGCTGCGGGCTCTGATAGCAGCCGCTGCGTGCGGCCTGGGCGCGCAGCATATTCGCCAGCTGCAGCAGCCCGCGCGGCGGCTGACGCGTACCGAGCCACACCACTCGCGAGCGCAGCCACTGCCCGGCATCGTCCAGGTGCAGCGTAAAACCCGGCTGACGAATGCGTCCGGCCATGGCGGTCAGCGCCCGCTGTTTTTCCGCGCTGACCTCGCCGAGAAACGCCAGCGTCATATGCATATTGGCGGCGACGACCGGCACGCCCGCATCGGCGGGGAAACGCTCGGCGCGCCATTGCACCAGCTGTTTCTGGATCTTCGGCGGGATAGCAATGGCGAAAAACAGTCTTTTTGACTCAGACATGGTGGGTACTCGGTTATGAATTGTGGCGATGCTACAATGTACGCCGTTTAATGTTAACCCTCTGGAGCTATTCGTGTCCTTGTTGCCGGTCGCCAGCGTCCTTCCTGAACTCCTTCATGCCTTACGCCATGCCCCGCAGGTGCTGTTAAATGCGCCAACGGGCGCGGGTAAATCGACCTGGCTGCCGCTGCAAATTTTGCACGATGGCGGTATCGACGGGCGCATTCTGCTGCTGGAGCCGCGTCGCCTGGCGGCGCGCAACGTTGCGCAGCGGCTGGCTGAACTGTTGAATGAAAAACCAGGCGAAACGGTCGGCTATCGGATGCGTGCGGAAACCTGCGTCGGGCCGAATACCCGGCTCGAAGTGGTGACCGAAGGGATCCTGACGCGCATGATCCAGCACGATCCCGAACTGTCCGGCGTGGGGCTGGTGATCCTTGATGAATTCCACGAGCGCAGTCTGCAGGCGGATTTGGCGCTGGCGCTGCTGCTCGACGTTCAGCAGGGGCTGCGTGACGATCTCAAACTGCTGATTATGTCGGCAACGCTGGACAACGAGCGGCTTCAACGCCTGCTGGCAGAGGCACCGACGATTGTGTCTGAAGGCCGGGCCTACCCGGTCGAGCGCCGTTACCAGTCGCTGCCCGCACAGCTGCGTTTTGACGAGGCCGTGGCGATAGCGACTGCCGAGCTGCTGCGCAACGAGAGCGGTTCGCTGCTGCTGTTTTTGCCCGGCGTCGGTGAAATTCAACGGGTGCAGGAGCACCTGACTGAGCGGGTGGCTGATGATGTACTGCTGTGTCCTTTATACGGTGCGCTGCCGCTAAACGCGCAGCGGCAGGCGATTTTGCCCGCCCCACCGGGAAAACGAAAAGTGGTGCTGGCGACCAATATCGCCGAAACCAGCTTGACGATAGAAGGCATTCGTCTGGTGGTGGACAGCGCTCAGGAACGCGTGGCGCGCTTTGATGCGCGTACGGGGCTAACGCGACTGGTGACGCAGCGCGTCAGCCAGGCGTCAATGACCCAGCGTGCAGGCCGCGCGGGGCGTTTGGCGCCCGGGGTCTGCGTGCATCTGCTGGCGAAAGAACAGGCTGAACGCGCCAGCGCGCAGAGCGACGCGGAAATCTTGCAAAGCGATCTTTCCGCACTGTTGCTGGATGTGTTGCAGTGGGGCTGCGCCGATCCGTCGCAGCTTCGCTGGCTGGATATGCCACCGGCGGCAAACCTGGCGGCGGCGCGCCGTCTGCTAACGCAGCTGCAGGCGCTGGACGGTGAACGCCTGACGGCAAAAGGGCAGAAGATGGCGGCGCTCGGCAACGATCCGCGACTGGCGGCCATGCTGGTGGCCGCAGAGAGTGATGATGAGGTGGCGACGGCAGCCCGGCTGGCGGCGATTCTCGAAGAACCGCCGCGCGGTGCCAGCAGCGACCTGCTACTGGCGTTTTCCCGCCCGCAGGGGAACTGGCAGCAGCGCAGCCAGCAGCTGTGCAAGCGCCTGAACCGCCGCGCCGGGCAGGCCGACGTTGATGCCGTTGCGCCGCTGCTGGCGCAGGGCTTTCCCGATCGTATCGCGCGTCGACGCGGGCTGGAGGGGCGCTACCAGCTGGCAAACGGTATGGGGGCGATGCTCAACGCCGACGACGCGTTAGGCCGTCACGAGTGGCTGATTGCGCCGCTGCTGCTACAGGGGAATGCCTCGCCGGACGCGCGTATTTTGCAAGCCTGCGCGGTGGAGATTGACGGGCTGGTCAGCCGCTGTCCGGTGCTGTTACACCAATCTGACACCATTGAATGGGATGATGCGCAGGGGACGCTAAAAGCGCTGCGCCGCAGCCAGATAGGCCAGTTGACGCTCAGCGTGCGGCCACTGGCGAAGCCGTCCGAAAACGAATTACACCAGGCGATGCTCACCGGTATTCGTGAGAAGGGGTTAAGCGTGCTGAACTGGACGAACGAAGCGGAACAGCTACGCTTGCGGTTACGGTGCGCGGCGCGCTGGCTGCCGGAGGATGACTGGCCTGCGGTGGATGATGCCTCGTTGCTGGCCGCGCTGGAAAGCTGGCTGCTGCCGCATATGAGCGGCGTGCATTCGCTACGCAGCCTGAAATCGCTCGATCTGCGCCAGGCGCTGCTCGATTGGTTGCCCTGGTCATTACGACAACGTCTGGATAGTCAGCTGCCAACTCATTACACTGTGCCGACGGGAAGTCGTATTGCGATTCGCTACGACGAAGATAACCCACCGGCGCTGGCCGTGCGGATGCAGGAGATGTTTGGTGAAGCCCGTACGCCCACTATCGCGGAAGGCCGCGTGGCGCTGGTGCTTGAGCTGCTGTCACCGGCGCAGCGGCCGCTGCAAATCACGCGCGATTTAAGCGCGTTCTGGCAGGGGGCATACCGCGAGGTGCAAAAAGAGATGAAAGGGCGTTATCCGAAGCACGTCTGGCCGGATGACCCGGCGAATACCGCACCAACGCGGCGGACGAAGAAGTATTCCGCCTGATGGCGCTACGCTTATCAGGCCTACCGAGGCACATGCTTTCGTAGGCCGGATAAGGCAACGCCGCCATCCGGCAAAACTGCGGTTGAAAATTGAGAGATATCTTCTTCTGTCTTGTGACGGAAGAACAGAAAATCAGGCCTTTATGCCTGAATGTTGCGGAGAGAAAGCATGGCGGGGAATGACCGCGAGCCGATTGGACGTAAAGGCAAGCCAGCGCGTCCGGCAAAGCAAAAGGTAGACCGTCGACAGCTCAGAGATGATGAGTATGACGACGATTATGATGATGGCTACGATGAAGAAAAGCCGCGCTCGCGTAAAGGCGGCAAGGGGAAAAAACCGCGCGGTAAACACCGCTGGTTCTGGTTCCTGGTTAAGCTCGGTATCGTCTTCGCGGTACTGATTGCCATTTACGGCGTCTATCTGGATCAAAAAATCCGTAGCCGTATTGACGGTAAAGTCTGGCAGCTGCCGGCGGCGGTGTATGGTCGCATGGTTAGCCTCGAGCCGGATATGGCCATCAGCAAGAATGAGATGATTCAGCTGCTGACGGCGACCCAGTATCGTCAGGTGTCGGCGATGACGCGCCCCGGTGAGTTCACCGTACAGGCGAACAGCATCGAGATGATCCGCCGTCCGTTCGACTTCCCGGACAGCAAAGAAGGGCAGGTGCGCGCGCGTCTGACCTTTGACGGCGCGCGTCTGGACAGCATCGAAAACATGGATAATAACCGCCAGTTTGGTTATTTCCGTCTCGATCCGCGGCTGATTACCATGATGTCCTCGCCGAACGGCGAGCAGCGTCTGTTTGTCCCGCGTAGTGGCTTCCCGGATCTGTTGATCGATACGCTGATTGCTACTGAGGACCGCCACTTCTACGAGCACGACGGTATCAGCTTCTATTCTATGGGGCGCGCGGTGCTGGCGAACCTGACCGCCGGGCGTACGGTACAGGGGGCCAGTACGCTGACTCAGCAGTTGGTGAAAAACCTGTTCCTGTCCAGCGAACGTTCCTATTGGCGTAAGGCGAACGAAGCCTACATGGCGCTGATTATGGACGCGCGTTACAGCAAGGACCGTATTCTTGAGCTGTATATGAATGAGGTGTACCTCGGTCAGAGCGGCGACAATGAAATACGCGGTTTCCCGCTGGCGAGCCTTTACTACTTCGGCCGACCGGTGGAAGAGCTGAGTCTCGATCAGCAGGCGCTGCTGGTCGGCATGGTGAAAGGGGCGTCGATTTACAACCCATGGCGTAACCCGAAAGTGGCGCTGGAGCGTCGAAACCTGGTCCTGCGTCTGCTGCAGCAGCAGAACGTGATTGACCAGGAGCTGTACGATATGCTGAGCGCCCGTCCGCTGGGCGTGCAGCCGCGCGGCGGGGTGATTTCACCGCAGCCGGCCTTTATGCAGATGGTGCGTCAGGAACTGCAGGCTAAGCTGGGCGATAAGGTAAAAGATCTCTCTGGCGTGAAGATCTTCACCACCTTCGACTCCGTAGCCCAGGATGCGGCCGAAAAAGCGGCAACGGAAGGCATCCCGGTGCTGAAGAAACAGCGTAAGCTCAGCGATCTGGAAACGGCGATGGTCGTCGTTGACCGCTTCAGCGGTGAAGTGCGCGCGATGGTTGGCGGGGCTGAGCCGCAGTTTGCCGGCTATAACCGTGCGATGCAGGCGCGTCGTTCGATCGGCTCTCTGGCGAAACCGGCGACCTACCTGACCGCGCTGAGCCAGCCGAATCAGTATCGTCTGAATACCTGGATTGCCGATGCGCCGATCGCGCTGCGCCAGCCGAACGGCCAGGTGTGGTCGCCGCAGAACGATGATCGCCGCTACAGCGGTCAGGTGATGCTGGTGGATGCGCTGACCCGTTCAATGAACGTGCCTACCGTTAACCTCGGTATGGCGCTGGGCCTGCCGGCGGTCACCGACACGTGGCTGAAGCTGGGCGCGCCGAAAGATCAGCTGAACGCCGTGCCGGCGATGCTGCTGGGCGCCCTGAACCTGACGCCGATTGAAGTGGCGCAGGCGTTCCAGACCATTGCCAGCGGCGGCAACCGCGCGCCGCTGTCGGCGCTGCGTTCCGTGATTGCGGAAGATGGCACCGTGCTGTATCAGAGCTTCCCGCAGGCCGAACGTGCCGTACCGGCGCAGGCCGCGTACCTGACGCTGTGGACCATGCAGCAGGTTGTGCAGCGCGGCACCGGTCGTCAACTGGGGGCAAAATACCCGAACCTGCATCTGGCAGGGAAAACCGGTACCACTAACAACAACGTTGATACCTGGTTTGCCGGTATCGATGGCCGTGAAGTGGTGATTACCTGGGTAGGGCGCGACAACAACCAGCCGACCAAGCTGTACGGTGCCAGCGGCGCGATGTCTATCTATCAACGCTATCTGGCCAGCCAGTCGCCGATCGCGCTGGAGCTGACGCCGCCGGAAGACGTGGTCAATATGGGCGTTGACGACGGCGGTAACTTTATCTGCGGCGGTGGCGGTACGCGTATGCTGCCGGTGTGGACGACCGATCCCGATGCGCTCTGCCAGCAGAGCCAGCAGCAGATTGAGCAGCAGCAGTCGGCGAACCCGTTTGACTCTTCGACTTCTCAGCCGCAGCAGCAGCAACAGCCTGCTCAGCAGCAGGAGAAGAAAGACAGCGACGGCGTGGCGGGATGGATTAAGGATATGTTCGGCGGTAACTAATACTGTAAATCACGTCATCGCCGATTGAGGCCCAAAGAAGCCCCTGTTAATAACCGGGGCTTCTTTATTTCCAGTTTTTTTCTTTTTTTTAACCTCATTATTTCATCTGTTTATTTCTTAACCCCTTAATTCTGGTAGGGACTTATATCACTTGCTATGGGTCCGCTGCCTGTCCTATCATGTCTTGGTTATAATAATAATTCTCGTTTACGTTATCATTCACTTCATCAGAGATATACCAATGGCGCGTCTTAAAACTGCTCAGCCAAACCTCTCGCTGCGTAAACTCGCGGTCGTAGTAGCCACAGCGGTTAGCGGCATGTCTGTATACGCACAGGCAGCAGAACAACCGAAAGAAGAAACCATCACCGTTACCGCCGCACCGGCTGCGCAAGAAAGCGCCTGGGGCCCGGCACCGACCATCGCGGCAAAACGTTCCGCGACGGCGACGAAAACGGATACGCCAATTGAGAAAACGCCGCAGTCAGTGTCGGTGATTACCCGTCAGGAGCTGGATATGCGCCAGCCGACGACCGTCAAAGATGCGATGGCCTACACGCCGAGCGTTTTCTCTACTCGCGGTAGCTCTTCTACCTATGACGTGGTTTCGATTCGCGGCTTTACCGCGCCGACCACCGTTAACACCAACCAGTATCTGGATGGTATGAAACTGCAGGGCAATAACTACTCTGAAGTTTCCATGGACCCGTATTTCCTGGAACGCGTTGAAGTGATGCGCGGGCCAACTTCCGTGCTGTATGGCAACAGCAACCCGGGCGGCATCGTCAGCATGGTCAGCAAGCGTCCGACCACCGAGCCGCTGCGTGAAATTCAGTTCAAAATGGGTACCGATAATCTCTGGCAGACCGGTTTCGACTTCAGCGACGCGATCGATGATGCGGGCGTGTGGTCCTATCGTCTGACCGGCTTAGGCCGCAGCCAGAATACCCAGCAGGATATGGCCAAATCTAATCGCTACGCGATTGCGCCGTCCTTCAGCTGGCGCCCGGATGACAAAACCGATTTCACCTTCCTGAGCAATTTCCAGAGTGACCCGAACGCGGGCTACTATGGCTGGCTGCCGCGCGAAGGCACGGTTGTGCCGTACATTGATGCCAACGGTAACGCGCACAAGCTGCCGACCGACTTCAACGAAGGTGAGAAAAACAACAAAATGCAGCGCCGTCAGCAGATGGTGGGCTACAACTTCTCTCACGAATTCAACGATACCTTCACCGTGCGCCAGAACCTGCGCTATGACCAGGTCAAAACGCTGTACCGTTCTGTCTACGGTTATGGCTACAGCGCGCCGGGCAAAATCAACCGTCAGTACGTACGTTCTGATGAAGATATGAATGCCTTCACCGTCGATACTCAGCTGCAGTCCAACTTTGCCACCGGCGAGGTTGATCATGTGCTGCTGACCGGCGTTGACTACTCGCGTATGCGTAATGACGTTGACGCGCAGTATGGTTCCGCCAGCTCGCTGGATATGAACAATCCGCAGTATGGTAATGCGAACGTCGCGGTTAACTTTCCCTATGCGGTGCTTAACCGTATGGAGCAGACCGGCCTGTATGCGCAGGATCAGATGGAATGGGATAAATGGGTGCTGACGCTGGGCGGCCGCTATGACTATGCGACCACCTCAACGCTGACGCGTTCTTCCAATTCTCTGGCGCAGAATCACGACCAGCAGTTCACCTGGCGTGGCGGCATTAACTACCTGTTCGATAACGGTATCTCTCCGTACTTCAGCTACAGCGAATCTTTCGAACCGACCTCTGGCTCCACCAAAGAAGGTAAACCGTTCGATCCGTCGCGCGGTAAGCAGTATGAAGCGGGCGTGAAATACGTACCGAAAGATATGCCGGTGGTTCTGACCGCCGCGGTGTACCAGCTGACGAAGAACAAAAACCTGACCTCCGATCCGAACGATTCTACCGGCCTGTACAGCGTGCAGACGGGTGAAATTCGCTCCCGCGGTATCGAGCTGGAAGCGAAAGCGGCGGTTAACGAGAACATCAACGTAACGGCTGCCTACAGCTACAATGATGCGGAATACACTGAAGACACAATCTTCAAGGGCAAGCGCCCGGCGGAAGTACCGCGTAATCAGGCGTCTCTGTGGACCGACTACACCTTCTACGATACGGCCCTGAGCGGTCTGACCTTCGGCGCAGGCGTGCGTTACACCGGTTCTACCGTGAGCTACTACAAAAACGACGCGGCGAAGAAAAACGAAGCGTTTAGCGTAGCCGGTTACGCGGTGGCTGATGCGATGGTGAAATACGACCTTGGCCGCTTCGGCTTACCGGGATCGTCCGTCGCGGTTAACGTGAATAACCTGTTCGATCGTGACTACGTTTCCAGCTGCTATAGCGAATATGCATGCTACTGGGGCGCAGAACGTCAGGTTGTTGCAACCGCAACGTTCCGTTTCTAACCACCTCCAGGGCGCGGGCTTTCCGCGCCCTTTAACATGTTGACGGTTATGCAGGACAACACAATTCATTCTGATACGACCTTTTCTCTCGAACAGGTCGTTTTTCGCGTTCCCGGCCGTACGCTGCTTCATCCTCTCTCGTTAACCTTCCCTGCGGGCAAAGTCACCGGCCTTATCGGCCATAACGGTTCCGGCAAATCGACCCTGCTGAAAATGCTCGGCCGTCACCAGCCGCCGTCGGAAGGGGAGATCCTGCTCGACGGTCAGCCGCTGGCAAGCTGGAACAGCAAAGCGTTTGCCCGCAAGGTGGCCTATCTGCCTCAGCAACTGCCGCCCGCCGAAGGGATGACCGTACGTGAACTGGTAGCGATTGGTCGCTATCCGTGGCACGGCGCGCTGGGACGTTTTGGCGTGGCTGACAGAGAGAAAGTGGAAGAAGCGATTTCGCTGGTTGGCCTAAAACCGCTGGCGCATCGCCTGGTGGACAGTCTCTCCGGCGGCGAACGTCAGCGTGCGTGGATAGCCATGCTGGTGGCGCAGGACAGTCGCTGTCTGTTGCTCGATGAACCGACTTCGGCGCTGGATATTGCCCATCAGGTTGATGTGCTGGCGCTGGTGCATCGTCTGAGCCAGCAGCGCGGTCTGACGGTCGTTGCTGTCCTGCACGATATTAATATGGCGGCGCGCTACTGTGATTATCTGGTGGCGCTTCGCGGCGGTGAAATGATTGCTCAGGGCACGCCGGATGAACTGATGCGCAGCGACACGCTGGAGCAGATTTACGGCATTCCAATGGGCATTCTGCCGCATCCAGCCGGTGCTGCACCGGTAAGTTTTGTCTATTGATGGCTGATTCGAATGTGATAAACCGCCGCCGTTTTCTGGCGGCGATGGCGCTCTCGCCGCTGCTCTGGCAGATGCAAAAAGCGCAGGCTGCGCCGGTGAGTGCCGAACGTATCGTGGCGCTGGAGTGGCTGCCCGTCGAGCTGATGCTGGCGCTGGGCGTAACGCCCTACGGCGTGGCGGATATCCCCAACTACCGCATGTGGGTCAACGAACCGGTGCTGCCGGACTCGGTTATTGACGTCGGGCTGCGTACCGAACCTAATCTTGAACTGCTGACCCAGATGAAGCCCTCTATGCTGGTCTGGTCCGCAGGTTATGGCCCTTCACCGAAGATCCTCGCGCGAATTGCACCGGGCCGAAGCTTTGCCTTCAGCGACGGCAAACAGCCGCTGGAGCAAGCGCGCCGCTCGCTGCTGGAAATGGCAGAGCTGCTCAACAAGCAGGAGGTGGCCCATCGTCATCTGGCGGCGTTTGATGCCTATATCGATAGCCTGAAGCCACGTTTTGCACAGCGCGGCGAACGCCCTCTGCTGATGATGTCGCTGCTCGATTCTCGCCATATGCTGGTGTTTGGCCCGAACTGCCTGTTCCAGGAGATTCTTGACCGTCTGGGTGTCAAAAACGCCTGGCAGGGCGAAACTAATTTCTGGGGCAGCACGGTAGTCGGTATCGACAGGCTGGCGGCCTACAAAGACGTGGACGTTCTCTGCTTTGATCACGGCAATGAGGCCGATATGCGCCGCCTGGCCGCCACGCCGTTATGGCAGGCGATGCCATTTGTGCGCGCCAACCGCGTGCAGAATGTCCCGGCGGTGTGGTTCTATGGTGCGACGCTGTCGGCGATGAACTTCGCTCGCATCCTCGACAATGCATTAGGGGGCCAAGCGTGAAAACGACCCGCTCTCCTTTTGCCTCCATGTTGCTGCTGGCGCTATTTATCCTCGCGCTGGCGCTGACCTGGTTTAACTTCAACCTGGCGCTGCCCAACGCGCTTTGGTTCCAGGCAATGCGTCAGCCGGATATCAACGCCATTGACCAGATGCTGTTCCACTACAGCCTATTGCCTCGTCTGGCCATCTCTCTGTTGGTGGGGGCGGGTCTGGGGCTGGTGGGCGTTCTGTTCCAGCAGGTGCTGCGTAACCCGCTGGCTGAGCCAACGACGCTTGGCGTGGCAACCGGTGCCCAACTGGGGATGACGATAACCACGCTGTGGGCGATACCGGGCGTGCTGACTTCGCAGTTTGCCGCCCTGGCGGGCGCCTGTATTGTGGGGGCGCTGGTGTTTGGCGTGGCGTGGGGTAAACGTCTCTCGCCGGTGACGCTGATTCTGGCCGGGCTGGTGGTGAGCCTGTACTGCGGCGCAATCAACCAACTGATGGTGATTTTCCACCACGACCAGCTGCAAAGCATGTTCCTGTGGAGCACCGGGACGCTGACGCAGACCGACTGGAGCGTGGTACAGCGTCTGTGGCCGCAGCTGCTGGGCGGCGTGATGCTGACGCTGCTGTTGCTGCGCCCGTTAACGTTGATGGGCCTTGATGACGGCGTGGCGCGCAACCTGGGGCTGGCGCTGTCGCTGGCTCGTCTGGGCGCGCTGACGCTGGCTATCGTTATCAGTGCGTTCCTCGTCAATGCGGTGGGGATTATTGGCTTTATCGGCCTGTTTGCGCCGCTGCTGGCGAAGATGCTCGGCGCACGTCGTTTGCTTTCCCGACTGATGCTGGCACCGCTGATTGGCGCGCTGATTCTGTGGCTTTCTGACCAGCTTATTCTCTGGCTCAGCCGCGTGTGGATGGAAGTCTCTACCGGCTCCGTGACCGCACTGATTGGTGCACCGCTGTTGCTTTGGCTGTTACCGCGACTGCGTAGCATGAGCGCGCCGTCAATGAACGCCAGCGATAGCGTGGCAAATGAACGTCAGAACGTGCAGTGGTTTGCGCTGGGCGGTCTGGTGATTCTGCTGGCGGCGATGTTCGTTGCCCTGTCGCTGGGGCGCGATGCGCACAGTTGGCACTGGGCGAGCGGTACGCTGCTTGACGAACTGGCGCAGTGGCGCTGGCCGCGTATTGCGTCGGCGCTGATTGCGGGCGTGATGCTGGCGGTGGCGGGCTGTATTATTCAGCGTTTAACGGGTAACCCGATGGCGAGCCCGGAAGTGCTGGGGATAAGCTCCGGTGCGGCGTTCGGCGTGGTCTTGATGCTGTTTGTGGTGCCGGGCAACGCGTTTGGTTGGTTGCTACCCGCGGGGAGTCTGGGGGCGGCGGTGACGCTGCTGATTATCCTGATTGCCGCCGGGCGCGGTGGATTTTCGCCGCACCGCATGCTGCTGGCGGGGATGGCGCTCAGTACCGCATTCACCATGCTGCTGATGATGCTGCAAGCGAGCGGTGACCCACGTATGGCGCAGATCCTGACGTGGATCTCCGGTTCAACCTATAACGCGACCGGTGAGCAGGTGGTGCAGTCGGCTATCGCGATGGTGATTTTACTGCTGCTGGTGCCGCTGTGCCGTCGCTGGTTAACCATTCTGCCGCTGGGCGGTGAGACGGCGCGGTCTATCGGGATGGCGCTCTCTCCGGCACGTATTGGTCTGCTACTACTGGCGGCGTGCCTGACGGCGGCGGCTACGCTGACCATCGGGCCGCTAAGCTTTGTCGGGCTGATGGCACCGCATATTGCGCGCATGATGGGCTTCCGTCGAACGATGCCGCATATTGTGATTTCCGCGCTAATCGGGGGGCTGATGCTGGTGTTTGCCGACTGGTGTGGACGCATGCTGATGTTCCCGTATCAGGTGCCAGCGGGGCTGCTGTCGACCTTTATCGGTGCGCCGTACTTTATCTATCTGTTGAGAAAGCAGAGCCGTTAAAAAGCCGGATGACGCATGCGCTTATCCGGCCTACAGATTGTGCGATTCACGTAGGCCGGGTAAGGCGAAGCCGCCACCCGGCATGTGTCGCTAAATTACAGCTTCGCAAACACCCGACGCGCCGCGTCAATGGTGTTATCAATATCTTCTTCGCTGTGGGCGATGGACATAAAGCCTGCCTCAAACGCCGACGGCGCCAGATACACGCCTTCGTCCAGCATCAGATGGAAGAAACGCTTAAAGCGCTCAACGTCGCATTTCAGTACGTCCTGATAGCAGGTCACTTCTTTGGCATCGGTGAAGAAAATGCCGAACATGCCGCCGACGTTATTCACCACCAGCGGAATACCAGTATCCTGTGCGGCATCCAGCAGGCCCTGTGCCAGTTGGTTGGTCAGCTCGGTCAGCGTCTCGTGTACGCCCGGCTGCGCCACTTCGGTCAGACAGGCAAAGCCTGCCGCCATCGCGATTGGGTTACCGGAAAGCGTACCCGCTTGATACACCGGGCCGGTTGGCGCCAGGGCGTCCATTACGTCGCGACGGCCACCAAACGCCCCGACCGGCATCCCGCCGCCGATGATTTTGCCCAGGCAGGTCAGGTCCGGCACGACGTCGTAGTAGGACTGCGCGCCAGCCAGCGCTACGCGGAAACCGGTCATCACTTCGTCAATAATCAGCAGTGCGCCAAATTCATCGCACAGCGCGCGCAGGCCCGGCAGGAATTCCGGCTGCGGTGGAATGCAGTTCATGTTGCCGGCAACCGGTTCAACGATGATGCAGGCAATTTCCTGCGGGAACTGCTCGAACGCGGCGCGCACGGAAGCGAGGTCGTTGTAGGTGCAGGTCAGCGTATGTTTGGCGAAATCAGCCGGTACGCCAGGTGAGTTTGGCTGGCCGAGGGTCAGCGCGCCGGAGCCCGCTTTCACCAGCAGGCAATCGGCGTGACCGTGGTAGCAGCCTTCGAATTTGATGATTTTGTCACGGCCGGTAAAACCGCGCGCCAGACGAATGGCGCTCATGGTGGCTTCGGTACCGGAGTTCACCATACGTACCATGTCCATGGTGGGCACCAGTTCAGTCACCAGCTTCGCCATGGTCACTTCCATTTCGGTCGGCGCGCCGAAGCTCAGCCCGCGCGAGGCGGCTTCAATAACCGCATTACGGATAGCCGGGTGGTTATGACCCAGCACCATCGGCCCCCAGGAACCGACGTAATCGATATAGGCTTTGCCGTCGACGTCATACAGATAGGCGCCGTCCGCACGTTCGATAAACAGCGGTGTACCGCCGACGCCGGTGAAGGCGCGGACCGGTGAGTTGACGCCGCCGGGGATAAGTTCACGCGCTGCGCTATAGAGATGTTCAGATTTGCTCATGGCCAGGATCCTGGTTCGTGAAAAATGTTTTGTTGGCTATTCTAAATTATTCCGTAGAGGTTATGAAATTTTTGCCCATTGTGGCGTGAATGTTGAGCAAGAGAAATGATATAGGCTGTTTTTTTATCAGCCGTGATGAGGGTGAGGTAGAGCTGAAAATGACCCGCCTTATGAGCGGGTTGAGTTTTGTCTCAGTGGAAAAATACGCGTGTTGATGATGGCAATATTGACTTCGCAAGGGGTGCCGTCATCCAGGTAAACGGTCTCATCAAGCTCCAGAACGGAGTCATTCTCTTTGAGATTCAATAAATTAAGGATGTCTTCGTCAACCAGGTTGATAGCCGTTAAATTTTGATCGCGGCGCTGGACCTTTTTACCTGTGATGCTTTCGATATAACTATATTTTGATATTTCGAGCTGGCTTAATTCCATGCTGGTAAACATATTAACCGGCAGATGGATATGCTCAAGGGCGACGGGAATATCGTCAAAACACATCAGGCGTAAAATTTTATAGATCTGATCGCTATTTTTTATCCGTAATGATTGGGCGATTTCCGGTGAAGGCACTTTCATTATGCTGAATTTAATGACTTTTCTGACGCCTTTATGGCCGCTCTTCTGCGCCTGAAAATCAAAAGGCGACAGGGCGTGGAATCTGCCGGAATGGTTGCTTTTACCAATGGCGCCAACGAATAAACCGGAGCCTTTCACGCGATAAATCCGCTGCTGCTCGATCAACAGGCGCGTGGCCTCGCGCACCGTGGCGCGCGTGATGCCGATATTTTTAGCAATAGCAATCTCTGTGTCCAGTTTATCCCCTGGCAAAAGGCCATCGGTCTTTATCTTTCTGAGAATGTAATCGACTACCTCTTTTTGCTTCTCTGTAATGCCATCAACCATCGACTTTTTCCTAACCAATGTGGGCGATAACGCCGCTGGATCCTGTTTACATGTATGCCTGACTTTGTTTTCGGTCGACCAGACAGTTAACGTCATATTGTGAGCAAGTTAACGAATTTGAGTGAACAAACGCCACATCTCAATAAAATGCATTTTTGCATATTGTATCTGGACACGTCTATGTGCATCATCAAGATGACTAGACAAATAAAACATGTATAGACTTATGTTGAAAGGCGTAAAGATGCAGTAATAATGAATTTTTTTAAATTAATGCATTGTATTTTAATGTTTATTTTGTTTCTGATTGCCGAAGGAGATTTCAAACCGCGTTGAACCTTATGGCGGAGTGATACAACGATAAAATCTAAGGTTTCTTTCGACATGTCTATTCATGCTGGCGTGGGGAAAACCCCAAAAGCGTTATTGTTGAACGTAAAATCCAGGTAAAAAGAGAGACGTATGAGCAACAGAAAATTAGCGAATGCCATTCGAATTCTGAGCGTTGATGCGATTCAGAAAGCCAACTCCGGCCATCCGGGCGCACCGATGGGTATGGCTGATATTGCCGAGGTCGTATGGCGTCATCACCTTCGCCATAACCCAAAAAACCCGCAGTGGTTTAACCGCGATCGCTATGTGCAGTCGAATGGTCATGGCTCCATGCTGATTTATTCTCTGCTGCACCTCACAGGCTATGACCTGAGCATGAATGACATCCGTGAATTCCGTCAGCTTCACTCTCGTACGCCTGGACACCCGGAGTATGGCTACACGCCTGGCATTGAAACCACCACCGGCCCGTTGGGGCAAGGGGTAGCAAACGCCGTCGGAATGGCCATTGCCGAAAAAGCGCTGGCTGCCGAATTCAATAAGCCTGGGTTTGAGATCGTCGATCACTACACCTGGCTGTTCATGGGTGATGGCTGCCTAATGGAGGGGATCTCCCATGAAGTATGTAGCCTGGCCGGAACGTTAGGGTTGGGTAATCTGATTGCCGTCTGGGACGATAATGGCATCTCTATCGACGGGCACGTTGAAGGCTGGTTCGCTGAAGATACCGCAGCCCGCTTCCGCGCCTATGGCTGGCACGTGATTGAAGGTATTGATGGTCACGACCCGCAGGCGATTGACGCTGCCGTTCGTGAAGCCAAACAGGTCAGCGATAAACCGAGCCTGCTGTGCTGTAAAACCATCATTGGTTTCGGCTCGCCGAATAAAGCAGACAGTCATGAATGCCATGGTTCAGCGCTGGGGGCCGATGAAGTCGCCCTGGTGCGTGAGCGCCTCGAGTGGCCGTATCCGCCGTTTGAAATTCCTGACGATGTGTATGCTGCCTGGGATGCGACCGAAAAAGGGGCTCAGGATGAGCAAGCATGGGACGCGCTGTTTGCTGATTATGCACTGCAATGGCCTGAGCTGGCGGCCGAGTTTTTGCGCTGTATGAAGGGCGAACTGCCTACGCAGTGGGCCGAAAAAATGCAGTTGTACATCGACGAGCTACAGGCTAATCCGGCGTCGCTGGCAACGCGACAGGTGAGTCAGAACTGCTTAAATTTTTTCGCCGGTATGATGCCTGAGTTGATGGGCGGGTCTGCGGATCTTTCGCCGTCTAACCTGACCAGGCATCAGAAGTCTATCGATTTTACCGCCGAGCATGGAGCGGGGAATTATCTCTCTTATGGCGTTCGTGAATTTGGCATGTCAGCCATCATGAATGGCCTGGCGCTGCACGGTGGGTTTATCCCTTACGGCGGTACTTTCCTGATGTTTATGGAATATGCCCGCAATGCGCTGCGTATGGCGGCGCTGATGAAGATTCGTTCCATCTTTGTTTATACCCACGACACCATTGGCTTGGGTGAAGATGGTCCGACTCACCAGCCGGTTGAGCAGTTGGCTTCGCTGCGCCTGACGCCGAATATGGAAACCTGGCGCGGGTGCGATCAGGTGGAAGTGGCGGTCTCCTGGCAGCAGGCGATTGAACGTCAGGACGGCCCATCGGCCTTAGTGCTGACTCGCCAACCGCTTGAACAGCAGGCTCGCAGCGCTGAACAACTTAACAATATTGCTCGTGGCGGCTATGTGCTGGTCGAGTGCGATGGCGAACCTGAGCTGATCCTGATATCTGCAGGTTCAGAGGTCGCCTTGGCGGTTGCCGCCGCCCGTACGTTGCAGCAGGAAGGCCACCAGATTCGCGTGGTTTCTATGCCGTGTACTGAACGCTTTGATAAGCAAGATGAAGCCTACAGAGAGTCCGTATTGCCGAAGCACGTGCGTAACCGTCTGGCGATAGAGGCCAGCATTGAAGGGTTCTGGCAGCGCTACACCGGGCTGGATGGGAAGGTTATCGGCATGGACTCCTTTGGTGAATCTGCGCCAGCGAGCGTCCTGTTTAAATACTTTGGCTTTACGAAAGAGAATGTGACTGAAACTGCCCGTCGCATGCTCTAGTCACCCATTTTTATCATCAAGAACGATAGGTAATATCCATGCCAACATTATCCAACTGGCTGAATAAAAACAAAGTTCAGTATGTTCAATCGGTAAGTGACTGGAAAGAGGCGATCCAGATTGCGGGTCGCCCGCTGCTGGATGAAGGGGCGATTTCACCGGTCTATATCGATTCGATTATCAAACAAAAAGAAGAGATCGGCCCCTACTTCGTGATTGCTCCGCGCATCGCAATGCCGCATACGCGGCCAGAACAGGGCGCGATGGCGCTGGGGCTCTCCATCGTCAAACTGGGGCAGGCGGTTGAGTTCAATTCAGAAGAGAACGATCCGGTGGACGCGATTTTCATGTTCTCCGCTCCGGACAGCAATAGCCACATTGAAATGATTTCGCAGCTCGCCGAAGTGCTGTCAGATGATGAGGTGATGCAGCAGATTTTTAATACGCAAACTACAGAAGAATTGCAGGCGATTTTACTCGGTGAAACGTCGTCTTCTTGTTAATGACACCCCAATCGTAAAAATATGAGGTCTACTATGAAAATTATGGCGGTATGTGGTTCAGGTCTGGGTAGCAGTTTTATGATGGAAATGAACATCAAAAAGGTTCTCAAAAAAATCAATATCACTGCGGACGTTGAACACTCTGATTTAGGTTCCGTAACGCCTGACGTGGCCGATGTTTTCGTTATGGCGAAAGATATTGCCTTCAGCGCTAACTTACCGGCAGATAAAGTTATTGTGATTAATAACATTATCGACCTGAACGAAATTGAACAAAAAATAAAAGACTATTTTGATCAGCAATAATTAAGTCGGGCAAGAAAAATACCCTGCGACAGAGGTTAATATGTTTGTTCAAAACGTTTTACAGCTTATTGTTGATATCCTGAAGGTGCCATCAATCCTTGTCGGGCTGGTGGCGCTGTTCGGCTTGGTTGCACAAAAAAAATCCTTCCCTGATGTCATTAAAGGGACCGTCAAAACGATACTGGGATTCCTGGTATTATCCGGAGGCGCTTTAGTTCTGGTCGGCTCGCTATCGCCGTTAGGTGATATCTTCAAGCAGGCCTTTGATGTGCAGGGTATTATTCCGAACAATGAGGCGATGGTCTCTATTGCGCTGGAAAAATATGGCGCGCCAACCACGCTTATTATGGCGTTCGGTATGGTCGCGAACATTGTGGTCGCCAGATTCACCCGTTTAAAATATATCTATCTGTCCGGGCATGTGACCTTCTACATGGCCTGTATGGTGGCCATTATTCTGTCGGTAGCCGGCTTCGAAGGCGTTCAGCTTATTTATACGGGTTCGCTGGCACTCGGCATGTTAATGGGCTTCTTCCCGGCCATTGCTCAACCTTATATGCGTAAAATTATTGGTAATGACCAGGTTGCTCTGGCGCATACCGGTACGGTTGGCTACGTGCTTTCTGGGTGGATCGGTTCTGTCGTCGGTAACGGTTCTAAATCTACCGAAGAGATGAACATGCCTAAGAACCTGAGCTTCTTGCGCGATAGCACGATCTCTATCTCTCTGACGATGATGATCATTTATCTGGTCCTGTCGATTTCTGCAGGTAAAGAGTACGTCGAAAGCAACTTTAGCCACGGTCAGAACTACCTGGTGTACTCCTTTATTCAGGCAATCACCTTTGCTGCTGGGGTATTTATTATCCTGCAGGGTGTGCGTTTAATTCTGGCGGAGATCGTTCCGGCATTTACCGGTTTCTCCGAGCGCCTGGTGCCTAACGCACGTCCGGCGCTGGACTGTCCAATCGTCTTCCCGTATGCGCCGAACGCGGTGTTAGTCGGCTTTATCTCAAGTTTTGTCGGTGGCCTGGTGGGGCTGTTCATCCTTGGGCAGCTCAAGTGGGTACTGATTCTGCCGGGCGTCGTCCCTCACTTCTTCTGTGGGGCAACGGCTGGGGTATTCGGTAATGCGACCGGCGGTAAACGCGGCGCGATTCTCGGTGCTTTCGCCCACGGTATTCTGATTACTTTCTTACCGGTCGCGCTGATTCCAGTGCTGGGGGCGCTGGGCTTAACCAACACCACCTTCTCCGATACCGACTTCGGCGTGGTGGGGATTATTCTTGGCAACATGGCGCGCTTTATGACGCCAGGCACCATCACCATGACGATTACCGGTATTTTCGCTCTGCTGGTGGCTTACAATTTCCTCGTGAAAAAGAAGCCTGAGCCCGTAGAAGAGTAAGGTACTACACAACATAAAACATGCCTCCGCCGGGAGGCATGTTGACGATAGCTCCTTCTTACCAGACGCAGAGATCCTGACACCAGGGACGTCACCGGTCAGGTCCGTTCAAACAATCTTCTGCGCCACTTTCTCTCTATTCGTACTAACCTGTGATGAACTAAGTTTTTACCCCGTTGCAACAAAGCATTCGTAGCGCAATTTTTTCGCGACGTAGCGCACAGGCTTGGGTAAAATGCCCTCCCTTCCTATTTGTATTACCAATTAGTGATGACGGTATGAAAGCAGAAATACCCCCTTTAGAGGCACAGCGGATAGTGCATAAACGTCGCCGCGATGTGGTGCGTAAATTACTGAACCGCGATAAAACACCGCTGATGGTGCTGCTGATGTCCGCCGTAGTCGGCACGCTTGTTGGGGTGGTTGGCGTGGCGTTCGAACATGCGGTCAGTTGGGTGCAGAACGTGCGCATTGGCACGCTGGCACAGGTGGCCGATCGCTGGTTTATCGTCTGGCCGCTGGCGTTTATTCTTTCGGCACTGCTGGCGATGCTGGGCTATTGGCTGGTGCGTCGCTTTGCCCAGGAAGCCGGTGGTTCCGGTATTCCGGAAATAGAGGGCGCGCTGGAAGAATTGCGCCCGGTACGCTGGTGGCGCGTGCTGCCGGTAAAATTTGTCGGCGGCATGGGCACGCTCGGCGCTGGCATGGTGCTGGGGCGTGAAGGGCCAACGGTGCAGATTGGCGGCAATCTGGGGCGCATGGTGGGGGATATCTTCCGCCAGCGCGGTGAAGAAGCGCGCCATACATTATTGGCAACCGGCGCAGCGGCGGGGCTCTCGGCGGCGTTTAACGCGCCGCTGGCGGGCATTTTGTTCATTATTGAAGAGATGCGCCCGCAGTTTCGCTACAGCCTGATCTCGATTAAAGCCGTGTTTACCGGCGTGATTATGTCGAGCATCGTATTCCGCATCTTCAACGGTGAAACGCCGGTGATTGAGGTGGGCAAGCTGACCAATGCGCCGGTTAACACTCTGTGGCTGTATATGGTGCTAGGGATCGTCTTTGGCTGCTTCGGGCCGCTGTTTAATACCCTGGTGCTGAAAACTCAGGACATGTTCTTCCGCATTCACGGTGGGAATATTAAAAAGTGGGTGCTGATTGGCGGTCTGATCGGCGGCGGCTGCGGCGTGCTGGGGCTGATGCAACCGGCGGCGGCGGGGGGCGGATTTAACCTGATCCCGATTGCCGCGGCGGGCAACTATACCATCGGTGCGCTGCTGTTCCTGTTTATCGCCCGCGTGGTGACCACATTGCTGTGTTTCTCCTCCGGCGCTCCGGGCGGGATTTTTGCGCCCATGCTGGCGCTGGGCACGCTATTGGGCACGGCGTTTGGTACGGCGGCAGCGAGTCTGTTCCCGACCTATCATCTGGATGCGGGCACTTTTGCGATTGCCGGCATGGGGGCGCTTCTGGCGGCCTCGGTACGCGCGCCGTTAACCGGTATTGTGCTGGTGCTGGAGATGACCGATAACTATCAGCTCATTTTGCCAATGATTATTACCGGACTCGGTGCCACGCTATTAGCCCAGTTCCTCGGCGGGCAGCCGCTGTATGCGACCATTCTGGCGCGTACGCTGGCAAAACAAGAAGCAGAGCAAGAGGCGAAAGCTCGGCAGGCGGCCCCGGAGAATACTTGAACGATTTACCAGGGTATTAGATAATGACCCAAAGAGTCGGGTTAATAATTGCCCAGACTAGCTGTAGTAATGGGAGCATAAAATGAGTGATGACGTAGCGCTGCCGCTGGAGTTTACCGACGCCGCAGCCAAAAAAGTAAAAGTCCTGATTGCGGATGAAGAGAATCCAAACCTGAAGCTGCGCGTGTATATCACGGGCGGCGGCTGCAGCGGCTTCCAGTATGGCTTTACCTTTGACGATCAGATCAACGAAGGCGACATGACCATCGAAAAACAGGGCGTAGGCCTGGTGGTTGATCCGATGAGCCTGCAGTATCTGGTGGGCGGTTCCGTCGACTACACCGAAGGGCTGGAAGGTTCACGTTTTATCGTGACCAACCCGAACGCAACCAGCACCTGCGGCTGCGGTTCTTCCTTCAGCATCTGATGAGTCTCTGGTGCAATGCCGGTCACGTTGTAGGCCGAATAAGCAAAGCGCCATCCGGCAGATTCTGCGCAGGTTGCCGGATGGCGGCGTAAACGCCTTATCCGGCCTACCGTGATAGCCTACCTTGCGGTAGGCTATTTTGTTTTATGCATCTGGGGTTAGCGCCCGTTATCGTCCAGTGCGAAGGTCGGCAGCTTCAGGTGCCAGCGAATGGCCGCCAGGCGAATGGCCAGCGTGACCACCATCCCCATCATACTGGCGTTCTCCAGCGGCACGTCGAAGGTGTAGTAGGCCGTCGCGTGGACAATCCCGCCAATAATGCACGCCGTGGCGTAGATTTCGGTGCGCAGGATCATCGGCACTTCGCGCGCCAGCACGTCACGGATGATCCCCCCGCCGACGCCGGTCACCACGCCCATGCAGATGGCAACCAGCGGCCCGGAGTGGGCGAGGAAGGCTTTATTCACGCCGATACCGACGAACACCGCCAGCCCGACGGCGTCGAGCACCGGCAGCACCCATTTCGGCAGACGGCGCGGCTGGCGCACCAGTACGATGGTTAACATACAGGTGACCATTGCCACGACCAGGTCGGTGGGATCTTTTACCCAAAACACCGGGCCGTTAGCGAGCGCCATATCGCGAATGGTGCCGCCGCCGACGGCGGTGACCACGCCGAGCACCAGTACGCCGAACGGGTCCATGCGCAGCTTTCCTGCCAGTAATACGCCAGAAACGGCGAAAACCATGGTGCCAACAATATCCAGCCAGTAAACAAGCATGACCAATTATCCCGTTAATGAACCTGCTCCAGCGCAGTACAGAGTTGTTTTGCGGCAAGGATAATACGTGGGCTCGCGCGTTCAAACCAGTCACTATTCAGCGGAATGACCGGGACTGTGAGCTGGCTAGCCCAGTACTGCTGAATTTTCGGAATTTGACTCTCGTCTCCGGCGGCAACAATCGCCTGCGGCTGACGGGTCAACACCTGCTCGCGGCTGACCTGTGGCCAGGCGACGCGGCTGTCGGCAAAAACGTTCTGCCCACCGCAAATTTCCAGTACCTGGTTTTGAATCGCATTTTTATTACTGGTGAAAATCGGGTTAAAGCCGAACTGCATGAACACGCGTTTTTTCGGCGCGCTGGCGTATTGAGCCTTCAGCTGCGTGTAGTCGTGTAATAAGTCGGCGGCAGCCTGTTCGGCTTTTTGCGGCTGCGGGCTCCACTTTGCCAGCGCGCGCAGCGCGTCGGCAATATCTTCAATACGGTGTGAATCAATCCACAGTACGGTGATGCCCAGCGAGCGCAGCTGATTGACCTGTCGCTCGGCGTTGCCTTCCTTCCACGCCAGCACGACGTCGGGGTGCAGCGCAACGATACGCTCAAGGTTGATACCCTGCCACGAGGCGACCTGTTCAATCTGCTTGGCGGCCGCGGGATAGTCTGACCAGGCGCTGACGCCAACGGGGACGATCCCAGCGGCGAAGGCCAGTTCGGTATTGGCTGGGGAGAGAGAGATAACCCGCGGCGCGGCAGTTAGCCACGCCGGGGCGCTAAACAGCAGGGCCAGCAGCCCGGTGAGAAGCCGCTTAGCCACGCGCCAGCTTCTGCACCAGCGCTTCAACCATCAGGGTTGACTGTTTAGCCGCGACGGCCAGGAACTCGTCAAAGCTGAGGTGAGACTCTTTGTCTGCCACGTCGGAGATGGCGCGCACCACCACGAACGGCACGGCAAAGCTGTGACACACGTGGGCAATTGCGGTCGCTTCCATTTCAACGGCAATCGCTTGTGGGAAGTTGCGGCGGATTTTTGCCAGCCCTTCGGCACCGTTAATGAAGGCATCGCCGCTGACAATCAGGCCGCGAACGGCGTTCAGATCCAGCGCCTTAATGCAGGATTGCGCCGCGGTAATCAGTTTTTCGTCGGCTTTAAACGCTGCCGGGCAACCGGCCATTTGCCCAATTTCGTAGCCGAATGCGGTGACGTCGGCATCATGGTAGCGCGCTTCGTCGGAGACCACGATATCGCCCACTTTCAGCGTCGGCGCCAGGCCACCCGCAGAACCGGTGTTGATCACCACGTCCGGCTGGCAGCGCTCCAGCAGCAGGGCGGCACCCATCGCGGCAGCCACTTTACCAATGCCTGACTTCAGTAGCGCAACGTCAACGCCGTTCAACTGACCGGTGTAGATTTCGCTACCGCCGAGGGTGATAGTTTGACGATTTTCGATTTTGTCACGCAGCAGCGTCACTTCTTCTTCCATTGCGCCAATAATGCCGATTTTCATAGATTTACTCGCGATATGCCATGTTTAAAGGCATAGTTTATCATGCGGTTCGACGGAAGCGCATGTCTTGTAATGAGTGGCTCGCGATGGAGAGGCTATGGCTAAGATTGATTTTCGCAACAAAATTAACTGGCGTCGGCGCTATCGCTCACCGCAGGGCGCGGGCTCGGAGCATGAAATTCTGCGCATTTTTGAAAGCGACCGTGGGCGCATTATTAACTCGCCCGCCATTCGCCGCCTGCAGCAGAAAACCCAGGTGTTCCCGCTGGAACGCAACGCTGCCGTCCGCACGCGCCTGACCCACTCGATGGAGGTGCAGCAGGTGGGGCGCTATATCGCCAAAGAGATCCTCAGCCGCCTGAAAGAGAAAAAGCTGCTGGCTGCCTACGGGCTCGACGAGCTGACCGGGCCGTTTGAGAGCGTGGTTGAAATGGCCTGTCTGATGCACGATATCGGCAACCCGCCGTTCGGCCACTTTGGCGAAGCGGCGATCAACGATTGGTTCAGCCAGCGTCTGGCGCCGAAAGACGCGCTGGGCCAGCCGCTCAGCCACGACCGCTGTGAGGTGGTCAGCCTGCGGCTGCGCGAGGGGGAAGAGGCGCTGAACGGGCTTCGCCGTAAGGTGCGCCAGGATTTATGTCACTTCGAGGGCAACGCGCAGGGCATTCGCCTGGTACACACCTTAATGCGCATGAATCTGACCTGGGCGCAGGTGGGGTGCATTTTGAAATACACCCGCCCGGCCTGGTGGGCGGGCGAGACGCCGGCGACCCACAGTTATTTAATGAAAAAACCGGGCTACTACCTGGCTGAAGAACAGTATATTGCGCGCTTACGTAAAGAACTTGATTTAGCGCCTTACAATCGCTTTCCATTAACCTGGATTATGGAAGCGGCCGATGATATTTCTTATTGTGTCGCTGACCTTGAAGATGCGGTAGAAAAACGCATCTTTAGCGTTGAGCAGCTGTATCAGCATTTATACGATGCCTGGTCGGATCATGCTAAAGGCTCACTGTTCGCACAGGTGGTGGAAAATGCCTGGGATAAATCGCGCGCCAATTCATTAAGCCGCAGTGCTGAAGATCAGTTCTTTATGTATTTACGGGTCAATACGCTAAATAAATTGGTGCCCTATGCGGCACAGCGGTTTATTGATAATTTGTCGCAGATTTATACCGGTGATTTTAATCACGCGCTGCTGGAAGATGAAAGTAGCTATAGTAAATTGTTGGATGTTTATAAAAATGTTGCGAGAAAACATGTCTTTAGTCATCCTGAGGTCGAGCAGCTTGAATTACAGGGCTACCGCGTTATTGGCGGGTTACTGGATATCTATGGGCCGTTGCTTAAATTATCCTTAAGCGATTTCAGCGAACTGGTAGAACAGGAAAGAGTCCGTCACTTGCCGATTGAGTCACGGCTTTTCTGCAAACTTTCAACCCGCCATCGTTTAGCCTATGTTGAGGCGGTAAACAAAATTCCGCGCGAGAGCGTGGAGTTCCCGGTGATGGAATATTATTATCGCTGTCGCCTGTTGCAGGATTATATCAGCGGTATGACCGATCTCTACGCATGGGATGAATATCGACGGCTGATGGCGGTAGAATAATCAGAAGTTTTGTAAAGGCGCTCAATAAATTTTTACTTTTCCAACGCACCGTAAAACGGAACTTAGTGCCATAAAGTGAATCTGATAGTCACGACACAGCAATTTTGCGTAATCTGATATTGAGATTGAAACACATGAAAAAAACCACGTTAGCAATGAGTGCACTGGCTCTTAGTTTAAGTCTGGCTCTGTCTCCGTTGTCCGCTAGCGCGGCCGAGACGGCATCTTCCACCGCATCCGCTGCCCAGCCTATGCCTAGCCTGGCACCGATGCTGGAAAAGGTAATGCCGTCAGTCGTCAGCATTAATGTTGAGGGCAGCACAACGGTAAACACGCCGCGCATGGGCCGTAATTTCCAGCAGTTCTTCGGCGACAACTCGCCGTTCTGCCAGGACGGTTCACCGTTCCAGAGCTCGCCGTTCTGTCAGGGCGCGGGCCCGAGCGCTGGCGGCCAGCCGCAGCAGCAGCAGAAATTTATGGCGCTGGGTTCCGGGGTGGTGATTGACGCGGCCAAAGGCTACGTCGTGACCAACAACCACGTGGTCGATAACGCCAACGTGATTAAGGTTCAACTGAGCGATGGGCGCAAGTTCGATGCCAAAGTGGTCGGTAAGGACCCGCGTTCCGACATCGCGCTGATTCAGATTCAGGACCCGAAAAACCTGACCGCGATTAAGCTGGCGGATTCCGACGCACTGCGCGTAGGTGACTATACCGTCGCCATCGGTAACCCGTTCGGCCTAGGCGAAACCGTGACTTCAGGTATCGTCTCGGCGCTGGGGCGTAGCGGTCTGAACGTCGAAAACTACGAAAACTTTATCCAGACCGATGCGGCGATCAACCGCGGTAACTCCGGCGGCGCGCTGGTTAACCTGAACGGCGAACTGATCGGGATTAACACCGCAATCCTCGCGCCGGACGGCGGCAACATCGGTATCGGTTTTGCTATCCCGAGTAACATGGTGAAAAACCTGACCGACCAGATGGTGAAATTTGGTCAGGTGAAACGCGGTGAGCTGGGCATTATGGGTACTGAGCTGAACTCCGAGCTGGCGAAAGCGATGAAAGTCGACGCTCAGCGCGGCGCCTTCGTCAGCCAGGTGATGCCGAACTCTTCCGCCGCGAAAGCGGGCATCAAAGCGGGCGACGTTATTACCGAGCTGAACGGCAAGCCGATCAGCAGTTTCGCAGCCCTGCGTGCGCAGGTAGGCACCATGCCGGTGGGCAGCAAAATCACCCTCGGCCTGCTGCGCGACGGTAAGCCGGTAACGGTTAACCTTGAACTGCAGCAGAGCAGCCAGAATCAGGTTGAGTCCAGCAGCATCTTCAACGGGATTGAAGGCGCAGAGATGAGCAACAAAGGCCAGGACAAAGGCGTGGTGGTGAATTCGGTGAAAGCCGGCACCCCGGCCGCACAGATTGGCCTGAAGAAAGGTGACGTTATCGTGGGAGCAAACCAGCAGGCGGTGAAAAATATCGCCGAGCTGCGCAAAATCCTCGACAGCAAACCGTCCGTGCTGGCGCTGAATATTCAGCGTGGCGATAGCACTATCTACCTGCTGATGCAGTAATCCTCACCCCAACCCTTTCCCCGCGCGGGGAAAGGGTTTCTTTCTGCGTAATGTGAAGCTTCCCACAACTCCATAGATCTCAATCGTGCTTTGTGCATTTGCACAGTGCGGCGCTTTAGCATCTTTCTTATCATGTAACCTGCTCACAGGAGGGGTTCATGGCTAGCTGGCATCTTGATACAAAAATGGCGCAGGATATTGTGGCGCGAACCATGCGCATCATTGATACCAATATCAACGTAATGGATGCTCGTGGGCGCATTATCGGCAGCGGCGATCGCGAGCGTATTGGTGAATTGCACGAAGGCGCGCTGTTGGTACTGTCTCAGGGCAGGGTGGTGGATATTGACGATGCGGTGGCGCGCCATCTGCACGGCGTCCGGCAAGGCATCAATCTACCGCTGCGTCTGGAGGGGGAAATCGTCGGTGTTATTGGCCTGACCGGTGAACCGGAGACGCTGCGCAAATACGGTGAGCTGGTGTGCATGACGGCGGAGATGATGCTTGAGCAGTCTCGGCTGATGCACCTGCTGGCGCAGGATAGCCGTTTGCGTGAAGAGCTGGTGATGAACCTGATCCAGGCCGAAGAGAACACGCCCGCGCTGACCGAATGGGCACAGCGTCTGGGCATTGACCTCAATCAGCCGCGCGTGGCGGCGGTGGTGGAAGTGGACAGCGGCCAGCTGGGTGTCGATAGCGCGATGGCGGAACTGCAGCAGCTGCAAAACGCGCTGACCACCCCGGAGCGCAATAACCTGATTGCCATTGTCTCGCTGACCGAAATGGTGGTACTGAAGCCGGCGCTCAACCCCTTTGGCCGCTGGGATGCCGAAGATCACCAAAAGCGCGTTGAGCAGCTGATTGCGCGGATGAAAGAAAACGGCCATCTGCGTTTTCGCGTGGCGCTCGGCAACTATTTTACCGGGCCGGGCAGCATTGCCCGCTCGTATCGCACCGCGCGCACCACCATGATGGTGGGTAAGCAGCGGATGCCGGAAAGCCGCAGCTATTTCTATCAGGATTTAATGTTGCCGGTACTGCTCGATAGCCTGCGCGGCGGCTGGCAGGCGAATGAACTGTCGCGTCCGCTAATGCGCCTGAAGGCAATGGACAACAACGGCCTGCTGCGCCGTACGCTAGCCGCGTGGTTTCGCCATAACGTGCAGCCGCTGGCCACGTCAAAAGCGCTGTTTATTCACCGTAATACGCTGGAGTATCGCCTGAACCGTATCTCTGAACTGACGGGATTGGATTTGGGGAATTTCGATGACAGGCTGCTGTTGTATATTGCGCTACAGCTGGATGAGCAGCGGTGATAAAACCCGGTTGTGATATTGATGCATAATTTGTGGTTTGCGTAGACCTGATAAGCGTAGCGCCATCAGGCATGGCACTTGCACATTGCCGGGTGGCGGCTTCGCCTTACCCGGCCTACGAATACATTCACCCGCAGCTACTTACGCGTTAGCTTTTCCAGATCGGCTTCAATTTCGCTGATCTTGTTGGTCACAACGCTTTCGAGGTGACGCAGATCGTCCAGGATCTTACGCTTCAGATCGACTTCTGTGCGATCTCGCTGGCAGAGCTGATCCAGCTCGTCGATCACGTAGCGCAGATTTGGGTTGATTTCCTGCACTTCTTTGAAGCCCTGTCCCACGCCGTCACCGGCGATGGTTTTACGCTGACGTGGATACTTGAACTTGACGCTCTTGGCAAAAAACTCGCCTTTATCCTTCTGGAAATAGATTTTCAGGATATCGTTGTTGGCTTCCTGCCGGAGGCTGTAACGATCGATTTCATCGGGATTGGTAATCCCTAAACTTTTCAGATTATCGTACATAGCGGCACCCCTGATCTAAATTAACTATTGAATAATTAACGAAAAAATCTATTTCCGCCAGCTTACGAATAAAAAAAAGCGGGGTAGCCCCCGCTTTTTCGCATCTTATTAATCGATAGTACGCAGCAGCTCGTTGATACCCACTTTACCGCGGGTCTTCGCATCGACCTTCTTCACGATGACCGCGCAGTACAGGCTGTACTTGCCGTCTTTAGAAGGCAGATTGCCGGAAACGACAACGGAGCCTGCCGGTACGCGACCATAGAAGACTTCGCCGGTTTCGCGATCGTAGATTTTGGTGCTCTGACCGAGGTACACGCCCATGGAGATCACGGAACCTTCTTCAACGATCACGCCTTCAACCACTTCAGAACGCGCGCCGATGAAGCAGTTGTCTTCGATGATGGTTGGGTTCGCCTGCAGCGGTTCCAGTACGCCACCGATGCCGACGCCGCCGGACAGGTGAACGTTTTTACCGATTTGCGCGCAGGAGCCAACGGTTGCCCAGGTATCGACCATGGAGCCTTCGTCAACGTAAGCGCCGATGTTCACATAGGATGGCATCAGTACGGTGTTACGCGCGATATAAGCGCCCTGGCGAACGGCTGCCGGTGGCACTACGCGGAAACCTTCTTTCTGGAAACGCGCTTCGTCGTAGTCGGCGAATTTCATCGGTACTTTATCGAAGTAGCGGCTTTCCGCACCGTCGATAACCTGGTTATCGTTAATACGGAAAGAGAGCAGAACCGCTTTCTTCAGCCACTGGTGAGTGACCCACTGGCCGTCAATCTTTTCAGCGACACGCAGCGCGCCGGAATCAAGCAGGGAAATCACCTGGTTAACCGCTTCGCGGGTTACGGTATCCACATTTGCCGGCGTGATGTCGGCGCGACGCTCAAAAGCGGACTCAATAACGTTCTGTAATTGCTGCATTGTTTCTCTTTCCATTTACTTAAAAAAAATACGTTACCCTTTATCGTTTGGATTGAGGGCTGCTGTCAACCGTTGTTGCACTTCTTGTTGCAGCTCATTATTAAGGGTACGCCGGTCGGCGGTGGCGATTATAAATAAATCTTCTACTCGTTCACCAATTGTCGTAATTCTGGCCCCGTGGAGCGAAATGCCCAGGTCGGCAAACACCTGACCGACGCGGGCGAGCAGCCCAGGTTGGTCGAGCGCGATCAGCTCAAGGAATGAGCGGCGGTCGGTATGGGTCGGCAGGAAATTGACTTCGGTATCCACCGAAAAGTGGCGCAGCTTGGCCGCCTGACGACGCGGCTGCGGCGGCTGCCAGCTGCGCTGGGTAATTGCCTGCTCGAGCCCTAAGCGGATTGCTTCATGACGATCGCTGGACAGCGGGCTGCCGTCCGGTTCGAGCACGATGAATGAGTCCATCGCCATGCCGTCGCGGGTGGTGAAAATCTGCGCGTCGTGCACGCTCAGGTTGCGGCGATCCAGTTCGGCGCACACGGCGGCGAACAGGTACGGCCGATCGGGGCTCCAGATAAAGATCTCGGTGCCGCCGCGTGTGGCCTGCGGGCTGAGCAGGATCATCGGCTGGGTCAGGTCGTGTTTGAGTAGATGACGGGCGTGCCAGGCCAGCTGGTTTGGCGTATGGCGCACAAAGTAGTTGGCGCGACAGCGGTTCCAGATTTGATGCAGCGCCTCTTCGTCGATGTTGTCCATGCGCAGCAGCGCCAGCGCCTGCATCTGGTGATGACGGACGCGTTCGCGCATATCCGGCGTGTTTTGCATCCCGCGGCGCAGCTGTTTTTCAGTGGCGAAGTACAGCTCGCGCAGCAGGCTCTGCTTCCAGCTGTTCCACAGCGTTTCGTTGGTGGCGCAGATATCGGCCACCGTCAGGCACACCAGGAAGCGCAGGCGGTGCTCGGTCTGTACTTCTTCAGCAAACTGCTTGATGACTTCCGGATCCTGAATATCGCGGCGCTGGGCGGTGACGGACATCAGCAGATGCTGGCGCACCAGCCAGGCGACCAGCTGGGTTTCGCGCGAGTTCAGCCCGTGCAGTTCGGCAAACTTCAGCACGTCCTGCGCGCCGAGGATGGAATGGTCGCCGCCGCGGCCTTTTGCAATATCGTGGAACAGGGCGGCAATCAGAATCAGCTCCGGGTGGTTCAGGCGCGGCCACAGGTCGACGCACAGCGGATGGCGCGAGCGGGTTTCTTCGTGAGCGAAACTTTCGAGCTTTAGCAGCACGCGGATGGTGTGTTCATCAACGGTATAGGCGTGGAACAGGTCGAACTGCATCTGGCCGACAATATACGACCACTGCGGCATATAGGCCCACAGCACGCTGTGGCGATGCATTGGCAGCAGACCGCGGCTGACCGCACCAGGGTGGCGCAGCATGTTCAGGAACAGCGAACGCGCCTCGGGGATATAGCACAGCGGCTCGGTAAGATGACGCCGCGCGTGGCGTAGGTGGCGCAACGTAGTGGAATAGATGCCGGTGATATTGCTGTTACGCACCATCATATAGAACATGCGCAGGATCGCCTGCGGCTCGCGAATAAACAGCGTGTCGTCGCGCAAATCGATCAGCGTACCGCGCAGCTGGAAGTCGTCGTCGATGGCGCGTGGCTTTTCGTCTTCGGTCAGCGCCAGGATCGCCTCATCAAACAGCTGCAGCAGCATGTGGTTCAGCTCGCCGACGCGGCGGGTAACGCGATAGAAGTCCTTCATCATGTGTTCGATCGGCTGATTGCCTTCACCGGCATACTTCAGGCGTTGGGCGACGCTAAGTTGACGGTCGAACAGCAGGCGGTTGTCGTAGCGGGTTAGTTCCAGATGCAGGGCAAAGCGAATGCGCCACAGCAGATGCAGACACTCATTGAGTTCGTTACGCTCTGCTTCGGTCAGGAAGCCAAAGCTGACCATTTCGTCAAGCGAGGTGGCGCCGAAGTGGCGGCGGGCGACCCACTGAATGGTGTGGATGTCGCGCAGGCCTCCCGGGCTGCTTTTAATGTCCGGCTCCAGATTGTAGCTGGTGCCGTGGTAGCGCTGGTGGCGCGCCTCCTGTTCGGCCACTTTGGCCGGGAAGAACGTTTCTGACGGCCAGAAGCCTTCGCTGAAAATATGCTTTTGCAGTTCGAGGAACAGCGCGACGTCGCCAATCAGCAGCCGCGACTCAATCAGGTTGGTCGCGACGGTTAAGTCAGATAAGCCTTCCAGCAGACACTCTTCCAGCGTGCGAACGCTGTGGCCCACTTCCAGCTTGAGATCCCACAGCAGCGTCAGCAGTTCGCCGATTTTCTGCGCCTGTTCGTCGGGCAGTTTTTTACGGCTGAGGATCAGCAGGTCGACGTCCGAAAGCGGATGCAGCTCGCCGCGGCCGTAGCCGCCGACGGCAACCAGCGCGGCGTCTTCCACGGCACCAAAACCGTACAGTAGCCATAGCCGCTGTAACAATTGGTCGATGAATTCGGTGCGGGCTTCAATCAGCTGCTCGGCGCTGACGCCATCGTCGAAAGCGACGCCCAGCCAGCGCTGGAAATCGTCCAGCCGGCTTTTAATATCGGTGCAGTTGAGGCTGCTTTCTGGCCACTCAACCGGATTTTCCGGTTGGCCGGGCAGGGCGGGAAGGGGGGTACAAGCCAGTTCAGGTAAGGAGTTACTCATTGCGCCACCCATAAGAAAAAACGATTACCCATAAAAAAGCCGGCGTGCGCCGGCTTTTCGTTAGTCGTTGTGCGAGATTATCGCCGGGATGGTGTCATCCGAGCGTAACGTCAGTATTTCGCAGCCGTTGTCCGTCACCACAATAGTATGCTCGTACTGTGCAGACAAGCTTCGGTCTTTGGTTTTTACCGTCCAGCCGTCTTTCATTGTGCGGATTTCTTTCTTACCGGCGTTGACCATCGGTTCAATGGTGAAGGTCATGCCCTGTTTCAGCACCACGTCGGTTTCGCGAGAATCGTAGTGCAGCACCTGCGGCTCTTCGTGGAAGCCGCGGCCGATGCCGTGACCGCAGTATTCACGCACCACCGAGAAGCCTTCAGCTTCAACGAACTTCTGAATCGCCGCACCGATTTCGCGCAGGTTGATGCCCGGCTTCACCATTTTGAGCGCCAGGTACAGGCTCTCCTGAGTGACGCGGCACAGACGCTCGCCGAGAATGGTCGGTTTGCCGACGATAAACATTTTGGAGGTGTCGCCGTGGAACTCATCCTTAATGACCGTCACGTCGATGTTAACGATGTCGCCGTCTTTCAGGTGCTTTTCGTCATCGGGGATACCGTGGCACACCACTTCATTAATAGAAATACAGACCGATTTCGGATAGCCGTGGTAGCCAAGGCAGGCAGAGATCGCTTTTTGTTCGTTAACGATATAGTCGTTGCAAATGCGATCCAGCTCGCCGGTGGTCACGCCAGGCTTCACGTGCGGGGCAATCATTTCGAGCACTTCGGCAGCCAGACGGCCGGCAACGCGCATTTTTTCAATGTCTTCTGGGGTCTTAATAGAAATAGCCATGGAATATGTCCATCAGTGTCGATTTTTTCGACAATAATTGAGTATTAGTGATGTCAATGTTAACAGCCAGGAGCACTGCCTGCCAAATTGAGAATCATTCTGAACTTCGCCTTTCGTGCCCTGCGGGGCAGATAACAACTGTTGGTGTCTTCACCAATTTTATGGTATAAAGCGCGCCGAACTTCCGTTCATTGTTTTGTCCGGAAGCGACAAATCTCACTTTGTGTAAATAACACACACGTATCGACACATATTCCGGGGTGCCCTTTGGGGTCGGTAATATGGGATACGTGGAGGCATAACCCCAACTTTATCTATAGAGGTTTTAACCATGGCAACTGTTTCCATGCGCGACATGCTCAAGGCTGGTGTTCACTTCGGTCACCAGACCCGTTACTGGAACCCGAAAATGAAGCCTTTCATCTTCGGCGCGCGTAACAAAGTTCACATCATCAACCTTGAGAAAACTGTACCGATGTTCAACGAAGCTCTGGCTGAACTGAACAAGATCTCTTCTCGTAAAGGCAAAATCCTTTTCGTTGGTACTAAACGCGCTGCAAGCGAAGCTGTGAAAGAAGCTGCTCTGAGCTGCGACCAGTTCTTCGTGAACCATCGCTGGCTGGGCGGTATGCTGACTAACTGGAAAACCGTTCGTCAGTCCATCAAACGTCTGAAAGATCTGGAAACTCAGTCTCAGGACGGTACTTTCGACAAGCTGACCAAGAAAGAAGCGCTGATGCGTACTCGTGAGCTTGAGAAACTGGAAAACAGCCTGGGCGGTATCAAAGACATGGGCGGCCTGCCGGACGCACTGTTCGTTATCGATGCTGACCACGAACACATTGCTATCAAAGAAGCGAACAACCTGGGTATCCCGGTATTCTCTATCGTTGATACCAACTCTGATCCAGATGGCGTTGATTTCGTTATCCCGGGTAACGACGATGCAATCCGTGCTGTGACCCTGTACCTGAGCGCTGTCGCTGCTACCGTTCGTGAAGGCCGTTCTTCCGATCTGGCTTCCCAGGCGGAAGAAAGCTTCGTAGAAGCTGAGTAATAAGGCACGCTCGTTAGAGCCCTTATAAACCAGGTAGTAACACGTTTGGTTAGGGGGCCTGTTTATGGCCCCCTTTTTCACTTTTAAATCTGTGCGGTTTCAGGCCGGGCAGATCAAATCTTCCGAGGATTTTAGAATGGCTGAAATTACCGCTTCCCTGGTAAAAGAGCTGCGTGAACGTACTGGCGCAGGCATGATGGATTGCAAAAAAGCCCTGACTGAAGCTAATGGCGACATCGAGCTGGCAATCGAAAACATGCGTAAATCTGGCGCGATCAAAGCGGCTAAAAAAGCAGGCAACGTTGCTGCTGACGGCGTGATCAAAACCAAAATCAACGGCCACGTTGCTTTCATTCTGGAAGTTAACTGCCAGACTGACTTCGTTGCTAAAGATGCTGGTTTCCAGGCATTTGCAGACAAAGTTCTGGACGCTGCTGTTGCGGGTAACATCACCGACGTTGAAGTTCTGAAAGCACAGTTCGAAGAAGAACGTGTTGCGCTGGTTGCTAAAATCGGTGAGAACATCAACATCCGTCGCGTAGCTTCCCTGGAAGGTGACGTTCTGGGCAACTACCAGCACGGTGCGCGCATCGGTGTTCTGGTTGCAGCTAAAGGCGCTGACGAAGAGCTGGTTAAACAGCTGGCAATGCACGTTGCTGCAAGCAAACCAGAATTCGTTAAGCCGGAAGACGTATCCGCTGAAGTGGTAGAGAAAGAATACCAGGTACAGCTGGATATCGCGATGCAGTCTGGTAAGCCGAAAGAAATCGCAGAGAAAATGGTTGAAGGCCGCATGAAGAAATTCACCGGCGAAGTTTCTCTGACCGGTCAGCCGTTCGTTATGGATCCGAGCAAGTCTGTTGGCCAGCTGCTGAAAGAGCACAACGCTGACGTGACTGGCTTCATCCGCTTCGAAGTGGGCGAAGGCATCGAGAAAGTTGAGACTGACTTCGCAGCAGAAGTTGCTGCCATGTCCAAGCAGTCTTAATTGCAGTAAAGGAGCCGCCTGAGGGCGGCTCTCTTTTGTGTCGTAAAGAATCGCAGTACAGAAAGAACATCGTCATGTGGAAATCAGCCAGCTCCTATAGGGGCTAAGTGGCAAGGAACGCATGATGTCACTCGAATTTAACCATCCCATTCGTGACACTCTCAGGAAAGAAAATGGCTACCAACGCAAAACCTGTCTACAAACGTATTCTGCTTAAGCTTAGCGGTGAAGCATTGCAGGGGACTGAAGGCTTCGGTATTGACGCAAGTATTCTTGACCGCATGGCGCAAGAGATTAAAGAACTTGTCGAGCTGGGCATCCAGGTGGGTGTCGTCATTGGTGGTGGCAACCTGTTCCGCGGTGCGGGTCTGGCGAAAGCCGGTATGAACCGCGTTGTGGGCGACCACATGGGCATGCTGGCTACGGTAATGAACGGTCTGGCAATGCGTGACGCACTGCATCGCGCCTATGTGAACGCCCGCCTGATGTCGGCAATCCCGCTGAATGGCGTTTGCGACAACTACAGCTGGGCAGAGGCGATCAGCCTGCTGCGTAACAACCGCGTCGTGATTCTGTCCGCCGGTACCGGCAACCCGTTCTTCACCACCGACTCCGCAGCCTGCCTGCGCGGCATCGAAATTGAAGCCGACGTGGTGCTGAAAGCAACCAAAGTTGACGGCGTATTCACCGCTGACCCGGCGAAAGACCCGTCAGCCACCATGTACGAACAGCTGACCTACAGCGAAGTACTGGATAAAGAACTGAAAGTCATGGATCTGGCTGCCTTCACGCTGGCCCGTGACCACAAACTGCCAATTCGCGTATTCAACATGAACAAACCGGGCGCTCTGCGTCGCGTGGTCATGGGCGAAAAAGAAGGCACTTTAATTACGGAATAATTTCCGTTACTGCCATTTCCGGGTAAGATTCGCTTTTATCTGGCAGAATTCAGATATTCTGTGGCTTGATTTAAACGAGACTATACTTAAGCACATTCTCTGCACTGTGTGGCCGTTTGGTCGACTGAGACTAGTTTTCAAGGATTCGTAACGTGATTAGCGATATCAGAAAAGATGCTGAAGTACGCATGGACAAATGCGTTGAAGCGTTCAAAAACCAAATCAGCAAAATTCGCACGGGTCGTGCTTCTCCCAGCCTGCTGGATGGCATTGTCGTTGAGTATTACGGCACAGCAACCCCGCTGCGTCAGCTGGCGAGCGTCACCGTAGAAGATACCCGTACGCTGAAAATCAACGTGTTCGACCGCTCTATGGGCCCGGCCGTTGAGAAAGCGATCATGGCGTCTGACCTCGGTCTGAACCCAAGCTCTGCGGGTACCGATATCCGCGTTCCGCTGCCTCCGCTGACGGAAGAACGTCGTAAAGACCTGACCAAAATCGTTCGTGGCGAAGCCGAACAGGCGCGCGTTTCCGTGCGTAACGTTCGTCGTGATGCGAACGACAAAGTGAAGGCGCTGCTGAAAGACAAAGAGATCAGCGAAGACGACGATCGCCGTTCTCAGGAAGAAGTACAAAAACTGACTGATGCTGCTATCAAGAAAGTTGAAGCCGCACTGGCAGAGAAAGAAGCCGAGCTGATGCAGTTCTAAGCTGTGTAAGTGGTGCGATGAACGCCGTACAGGAAGCATAAGCGCTTCGCTGGCGGCGTTTTGCATTTTATCAATCCTGGATCTCTCATGAAGCGATTAACTGTTCTGGGCTCAACAGGCTCTATCGGCTGCAACACGCTGGACGTGGTGCGTCATAACCCCGAGAGTTTTGCCGTCACGGCGCTGGTAGCGGGCAAAAATGTCGACCGGATGGTCGAACAATGTCTGGAATTTGCTCCGCGCTATGCGGTGATGGACGATGCCAGAAGTGCCGATGCCCTGAAGCTGGCGCTGCACGAGCGCGGCAGCCGCACCGAGGTGCTGAGCGGTCAGCAGGCGGCGTGTGAGGTTGCGGCGCTTGATGAGGTCGATCAGGTGATGGCGGCAATCGTCGGCGCGGCGGGCTTGCTTCCGACCCTGGCGGCGATTCGCGCGGGTAAAACGATTCTGCTGGCGAACAAAGAGTCGCTGGTGACCTGCGGGCGGCTGTTCCTCGAGGCGGTAAAACAGTCTGGCGCGCGGCTGCTGCCGGTCGACAGTGAACATAACGCTATCTTTCAGAGTTTGCCGCAAAGTTTTCAGTGCGACTTAGGTTACGCTGACCTGACGCAGCATGGGGTGTCGTCCATTCTGCTCACCGGGTCAGGTGGCCCGTTCCGGGAGACGCCTATCGCCGATCTGAGCGCCATGACGCCAGATCAGGCCTGTCGTCACCCGAACTGGTCGATGGGGCGCAAAATCTCCGTCGACTCGGCCACCATGATGAATAAAGGTCTGGAATACATCGAAGCCCGCTGGCTGTTCAATGCATCAGCCCAGCAAATGGAAGTATTGATTCACCCTCAGTCGGTGATCCACTCGATGGTACGTTACCAGGACGGTAGCGTGCTGGCGCAGTTGGGTGAGCCCGATATGCGGACGCCGATTGCTAATACCATGGCCTGGCCGCACCGCGTCGTGTCCGGGGCGAAAGCGCTGGATTTCTGTAAGCTGGGCGCGCTGAGCTTTTCCGAACCGGATTATGCCCGCTACCCTTGCCTGAAGCTGGCGATGGATGCTTTCGAACAGGGGCAGGCTGCGACTACCGCGCTGAATGCGGCTAACGAGATTTCGGTCGCGGCATTCCTCGACGGTCAGATTCGCTTTACCGACATCGCCGCCCTCAATCTGGCGGTGCTGGAGCAGCGCGATCTGTACGAACCTCAGAGCGTAGATGAGGTGCTGGCGATTGATGCGTGGGCGCGTGAAGCGGCGGTGATGCAGACGAAATATTTCGTCAGGTAATGAGAGCGGAATCAGCATACATGCCGTTATGGCATTTGTGAGCATCTGGCTTCAGTGATATAGTCTGCGCCACCCGATCGCTGCGCGTTTTGGCTGGGCGACGGAGAGAGCCGTGATTTAACACGGCTTTTTTGCGAGACAAAGAGACGTAAAATCAATCAGGCTCGCCTGTGCGACAAAGTGTACCGCTGTATTCCGGGGTACCGCTCATCCCTTTTTATGGATTAAAAACGCGTTATGTTGTCTGCTAACCAACCAACCAGTGAGAATCTGCCAGCCCACGGTTGCCGTCATGTGGCAATCATTATGGATGGCAACGGCCGCTGGGCGAAAAAGCAAGGTAAAATCCGAGCCTTTGGGCACAAAGCCGGGGCGAAATCCGTGCGTCGTGCCGTCGCCTATGCCGCGAATCATGGTATTGAAGCACTCACGCTTTACGCGTTCAGCAGTGAAAACTGGAATCGCCCCGAACAAGAGGTGAGCGCTCTGATGGAGCTGTTCGTCTGGGCGCTGGATAGCGAAGTAAAAAGTCTGCACCGTCATAACGTTCGGCTGCGGATCATTGGCGATACCCGTCGCTTTAACTCCCGCCTGCAAGAGCGGATTCGGAAAGCGGAAGCGCTGACGGAACATAATACGGGGTTAACATTGAACATCGCCGCCAACTACGGTGGCCGATGGGATATTGTTCAGGGAGTTCAGCGCTTAGCCGAACAGGTTCAGGAAGGGGAACTCCGCCCCGATCAAATCAGTGAAGAACTGCTTAATCAGCAGGTCTGCATGCATGAACTGGCTCCCGTAGATTTAGTAATTAGGACCGGGGGAGAGCATCGAATCAGTAACTTTCTTATCTGGCAAATTGCCTATGCTGAACTTTACTTTACAGATGTTCTTTGGCCCGATTTCGATGAACAAGACTTTGAGGGTGCACTGCATGCGTTTGCCAATCGTGAACGTCGTTTCGGCGGCACCGAGCCTGGTGGCGACAAGGCCTGATGGGGGTAGCTTTTGCTGAAGTATCGCCTGATTTCTGCATTAATTCTAATACCGGTTGTCATTGCAGCCCTGTTTCTGCTGCCGCCCGGCGGCTTTGCTATTGTGACGCTGGTTGTCTGTATGCTGGCGGCCTGGGAATGGGGACAATTAAGCGGTTTCACCTCGCGCACTCAACGCGTGTGGCTGGCGGTGCTATGTGGCCTGTTGCTGGCGGTGATGCTCTTTATGATTCCGGAATATCACCACAATATTCATCAACCGGTGGTGGAAACATCGCTGTGGGCCTCGATGGTCTGGTGGGTGATTGCGCTGGTATTGGTGCTCTCTTATCCCGCGTCCGCCGCCTTCTGGCGTCAGTCAAAGGTTCTGCGCCTGATTTTCGGTATCGTCACGATTATACCGTTCTTCTGGGGAATGCTGGCGCTGCGCGCGTGGCACTATGATGAAAACCACTACAGCGGCGCGCTGTGGCTGCTTTATGTCATGATCCTGGTCTGGGGCGCAGACTCCGGAGCCTATATGTTTGGTAAGCTGTTCGGCAAGCACAAGCTGGCGCCGAAGGTTTCGCCGGGCAAAACCTGGCAGGGGTTTATCGGCGGCCTGATCACGGCGGCAATTATCTCCTGGGCTTACGGCCTGTGGGCAAATCTGGACGTTGCACCGTCCATACTGTTAACCTGTTCCATCGTGGCAGCGCTGGCTTCCGTTTTGGGTGATCTCACCGAAAGTATGTTCAAACGTGAAGCCGGCATTAAAGACAGCGGTCATTTGATTCCTGGCCACGGCGGGATCCTTGACCGAATCGACAGCCTGACGGCGGCGGTACCGGTCTTTGCCTGCCTGCTGCTGCTGGTTTTCAGGACGATTTAACGGATGGACTTATGCTGAGCATTCTCTGGAACCTGGCCGCGTTTATTGTCGCGTTAGGGGTATTGATCACCGTACACGAATTTGGTCATTTCTGGGTTGCTCGGCGCTGTGGCATCCGCGTAGAACGCTTTTCTATCGGTTTTGGTAAAGCGCTGTGGCGTCGCGTAGATAAGCGCGGCACCGAATTTGTGGTCGCCCTGATTCCGCTGGGTGGCTACGTCAAAATGCTCGACGAGCGCGTTGACGCGGTGGTGCCTGAAATGCGCCACATGGCGTTTAACAATAAAACGGTTGGCCAGCGCGCTGCCGTTATCGCCGCCGGCCCCATCGCTAACTTCCTCTTCGCTATCTTCGCCTACTGGCTGGTGTTTATCATTGGCGTCCCTGGTATTCGTCCGGTTGTTGGTGAAATAACCGCCAATTCCATCGCGGCGGAAGCACAAATTGCACCAGGCACGGAACTAAAAGCCGTCGATGGTATCGAAACGCCTGACTGGGATGCTGTGCGCATGGCGCTGGTGGCGAAAATTGGTGACGAAAGCACCACTCTCACCGTGGCCCCTTTCGGCAGCGAGCAGCGTCAGGATAAAATCCTCAACCTGCGGCACTGGGCGTTCGAGCCGGATAAAGAAGATCCGGTGACCTCGCTCGGTATTCGTCCGCGTGGTGCGCAAATTGAACCGGTGCTGGCAGAGGTGCAGTCTGACTCTGCGGCGCGTAAAGCCGGTTTACAAGCGGGGGATCGGATCGTTACAGTCAACGGTCAGCCGCTGACGCAATGGATGACGTTTGTTACGCTGGTGCGTGATAACCCCGGCAAAGCGTTACAGCTGGAGATCGAAAGGCAGGGCAGTCTCTTGTCTTTAAGTCTGATACCAGATACAAAACACGGTAGCGGAAAAGCGGAAGGGTTTGCAGGGGTAGTACCAAAGATTATCCCGCTGCCTGAGGAATATAAAACAGTGCGCCAGTATGGGCCATTCAGCGCCATCGTCGAAGCCACGGAAAAAACCGGGCAGTTGATGAAGCTGACGGTCAGTATGCTGGGAAAATTGATCACCGGTGACGTCAAACTGAACAACCTCAGTGGGCCGATTTCTATCGCCCAGGGGGCTGGGATGTCTGCGGAGTATGGGCTGATTTACTACCTTATGTTTCTTGCACTCATCAGCGTGAATTTAGGCATAATCAACCTGTTCCCGCTCCCCGTATTAGATGGGGGACATTTGCTGTTTTTGGCGATTGAGAAGCTGAAAGGCGGCCCGGTATCCGAGCGAGTTCAAGACTTTAGTTATCGCATTGGCTCTGTTCTGCTGATGTTGTTAATGGGGCTTGCACTTTTCAATGATTTCTCTCGGTTGTAAGAGAGTTAGTTAGGAAGAACGCATAATAACGATGGCGATGAAAAAGTTGCTTATAGCGTCGCTGCTGTTTAGCAGCGCGACCGTATACGGTGCTGACGGGTTCGTGGTGAAGGACATTCATTTCGAAGGCTTGCAGCGTGTCGCTGTTGGTGCGGCCCTTCTCAGTATGCCAGTACGTCCTGGCGATACCGTCACTGATGACGACATCAGTAACACCATTCGCGCCCTGTTTGCGACGGGCAACTTTGAGGATGTTCGTGTCCTGAGAGACGGCGATGTGTTGCTGGTGCAGGTCAAAGAGCGTCCAACGATTGCAAGCATCACCTTCTCCGGCAATAAGTCGGTGAAAGATGACATGCTCAAGCAAAACCTGGAAGCCTCTGGCGTTCGCGTCGGTGAATCTCTCGACCGCACCACGCTTTCCGATATCGAGAAAGGGCTGGAAGATTTCTACTACAGCGTCGGTAAGTACAGCGCGAGCGTGAAGGCGGTTGTCACTCCGCTGCCGCGTAACCGCGTCGATCTGAAGCTGGTGTTCCAGGAAGGCGTTTCCGCCCAGATCCAACAGATCAACATCGTCGGTAACCATGCGTTCAAAACCGAAGATCTGATCTCCACGTTCCAGCTGCGCGATGAAGTGCCGTGGTGGAACGTGGTCGGCGATCGTAAATATCAGAAACAGAAGCTGTCGGGTGACCTTGAAACCCTGCGCAGCTACTATCTGGATCGCGGCTACGCCCGTTTCAACATCGATTCCACTCAGGTGAGCCTGACGCCGGATAAAAAAGGCATCTACATCACCGTGAACATCACCGAAGGCGACCAGTACAAACTGTCTGGCGTACAGGTGACCGGGAATCTGGCAGGGCACTCGGCGGAAATTGAGAGCCTGACCAAAATCGAGCCGGGCGAGCTGTATAACGGCGCGAAAGTGACCAAAATGGAAGATAACATTAAGAAACTTCTTGGTCGCTACGGCTACGCGTACCCGCGCGTTCAGTCCCAGCCAGAAATCAACGACACGGATAAAACCGTTAAGCTGCACATCAACGTTGATGCCGGCAACCGTTTCTACGTGCGTAACATTCGCTTCGTCGGCAACGACACCTCGAAAGATGCCGTCCTGCGTCGCGAAATGCGTCAGATGGAAGGGGCATGGCTCGGCGGCGACCTGGTTGACCAGGGTAAAGACCGTCTGAACCGTCTGGGCTTCTTCGAAACCGTCGATACCGAAACCCAGCGCGTGCCGGGTAGCCCGGACCAGGTAGACGTCGTCTACAAGGTGAAAGAACGTAACACCGGTAGCTTCAACTTCGGTATCGGCTACGGTACGGAAAGCGGCGTGAGCTTCCAGGCGGGCGTTCAGCAGGATAACTGGTTAGGTACCGGTTACTCTGTGGGTATCAACGGTACCAAGAACGACTACCAGACCTACACCGAGCTTTCTGTGACCAACCCGTACTTTACGGTTGATGGCGTTAGCCTTGGCGGTCGCGTCTTCTACAATGACTTTAAAGCAGATGATGCTGACCTGTCGTCCTATACCAACAAAAGCTATGGTGTCGACGGTACGCTGGGCTTCCCGATTAACGAATACAACTCACTGCGTGCGGGTCTGGGCTACGTCCACAACGACCTGTCCAATATGGAACCGCAGGTGGCGATGTGGCGTTATCTGGACTCCATCGGCCAGACGGCCGGTACGACCAGCGATAATAACGGCTTCTCGGCGAACGACTTCACCTTCAACTACGGTTGGACATATAACAAACTCGACCGCGGCTACTTCCCGACGGACGGTTCACGTGTCAACCTGAACGGTAAAGTGACTATCCCGGGCTCCGATAACGAGTTCTACAAGGTTACGCTGGATACGGCGTCCTACTTCCCGATTGATGACGATCATCAGTGGGTCGTGCTGGGCCGTACCAAGTGGGGTTACGGTGACGGTCTGGGCGGCAAAGAGCTGCCGTTCTATGAGAACTTCTATGCCGGTGGTTCAAGCACCGTGCGTGGCTTCCAGTCCAACACCATCGGCCCGAAAGCGGTTTACTACGGCGCGTCTGGCCTGGATAACTGCGATCAGTCCGGCGGCTACTGTAAGTCTGATGACGCCGTCGGCGGTAACGCCATGGGCGTGGCCAGCCTGGAGCTGATCGTACCAACGCCGTTTATCAGCGATAAGTACGCGAACTCGGTACGTACGTCGTTCTTCTGGGATATGGGTACCGTTTGGGATACCAACTGGCAGAATACGGCGACGATGAAGGCTGCTGGCGTTCCTGACTACAGCGACCCGAGCAATATCCGTATGTCCGCGGGCATCGCATTACAATGGATGTCGCCATTGGGGCCGTTGGTCTTCTCCTACGCCCAACCGTATAAAAAATACGATGGAGACAAATCGGAGCAGTTCCAGTTTAACATTGGTAAAACCTGGTAATTGCTCTTTGCAAAGGAATGCGGGTTCAGTGTAGTTTGCTGGCATAAGGCGATAGCGTCAGGTGGCTTCGGCCACCAAAAGAACAGTACCTTCGGGTACGTATGGGATGGTAAGGAGTATTATTGTGAAAAAGTGGTTAGTCGCAGCAGGTCTGGGTTTAGCAATGGCCGCATCTGCTCAGGCAGCAGACAAAATTGCAATTGTTAATATGGGTAGCCTGTTCCAGCAAGTTGCACAGAAAACCGGCGTTTCCAGCACCCTGGAAAACGAATTCAAAGGCCGCGCTGGCGAACTTCAGCGTATGGAAGGTGACCTGCAGTCTAAAATGCAGCGTCTGCAGTCTATGAAAGCTGGCGCCGATCGCACCAAGCTGGAAAAAGACATCTCTTCCCAGCGTCAGACTTTCTCCCAGAAAGCACAGTCCTTTGAACAGGACCGTCAGCGTCGTACCAACGAAGAACGTGGCAAACTGGTTACTCGTATCCAGACTGCTGTGAAATCCGTTGCTGCTAGCCAGAGTATCGACCTGGTGGTTGACGCTAACGCCGTTGCATTCAACAGCAGCGATGTTAAAGACATCACCGCTGATGTACTGAAACAGGTTAAATAAGTAATGCCTTCAATTCGACTGGCTGACTTAGCTCAGCAGTTGGATGCGGAATTACACGGTGATGGCGATATCGTCATCACCGCTGTCGCGTCCATGCAATCCGCTAAGGCGGGTCATATCACGTTCCTGGTTAACCCCAAGTACCGTGAACACCTGTCCGCTTGTGAAGCGTCGGCGATTGTCCTGACGCAAGATTTACTGCCTTTTGCCAAAGGCGCTGCGCTGGTAGTGAAGAACCCCTACCTGACCTACGCACGCATGGCTCAGATTTTAGATACCACGCCGCAGCCGGCGCAGGATATCGCCCCGAGCGCGGTTGTCAGTCCGTCGGCCACGCTCGGTCATAACGTCTCTATCGGCGCGAACGCGGTGATTGAGTCAGACGTTGTGCTGGGCGATAACGTCGTGATTGGGGCGGGGTGTTTCGTCGGTAAAAAAACAAAAATTGGTGCGGGCTCTCGCCTGTGGGCGAACGTGACCATTTACCACGAAGTCGAGATCGGCGAGAATTGCCTGATCCAATCCAGCACCGTCATCGGTTCTGATGGCTTCGGCTATGCCAACGATCGCGGCAACTGGGTGAAGATCCCGCAGCTTGGCCGCGTGATCATTGGCGATCGCGTGGAGATCGGCGCCTGTACGACGATCGACCGCGGCGCGCTTGACGACACGCAGATCGGCAACGGTGTTATCATTGATAACCAGTGCCAGATTGCGCACAACGTGGTGATTGGTGACAATACCGCGGTCGCAGGCGGCGTGATTATGGCCGGTAGCCTGAAAATTGGTCGTTACTGCATGATTGGCGGCGCCAGCGTGATTAACGGCCATATGGAAATTTGCGACAAGGTTACCGTAACCGGTATGGGCATGGTTATGCGTCCCATTTCCGAGCCTGGCGTATACTCGTCCGGTATCCCGCTCCAGCCGAATAAGGCATGGCGCAAAACGGCCGCACTGGTGATGAATATTGATGAAATGAGCAAGCGTCTCAAAGCCGTTGAACGCAAGCTTGATAATCAAGACTAATTTTCATCCGTATCGCATGATACTTTCCGGCCTGTCGGCATTCTTGTAATCCGGCAGGCCGTGTTATTATTGCCCCTTAGTATATTTTGACAGGAAGAGTATTTTGACAACTGACACTCATACTCTGCACATTGAAGAGATTTTAGAACTTCTGCCGCACCGTTACCCGTTCTTACTGGTAGACCGCGTGCTGGATTTTGAAGAAGGTCGTTTTCTGCGCGCAGTGAAAAATGTTTCCGTAAATGAGCCGTTTTTCCAGGGCCACTTCCCTGGCAAACCGATTTTACCGGGCGTGCTGATTCTGGAAGCGATGGCGCAGGCAACCGGCATTCTGGCGTTTAAAAGCGTTGGTAAACTGGAGCCAGGCGAACTGTACTATTTTGCAGGCATTGATGAAGCGCGCTTCAAGCGTCCTGTCGTGCCAGGCGATCAAATGATTATGGAAGTCACCTTCGAGAAAACCCGCCGTGGCCTGACTCGCTTTAAAGGCGTTGCGCTGGTCGACGGTAAAGTGGTTTGCGAAGCAACAATGATGTGTGCGCGTAGCCGGGAGTCCTAATCTGTGATTGATAAAACCGCCTTTATCCATCCTACCGCCATTGTGGAAGAGGGCGCCGTTATTGGCGCTAACGTTCACATTGGCCCGTTTTGTATTGTGGGTCCTGACGTCGAAATCGGCGAAGGTACCGTACTGAAGTCTCACGTTGTGGTTAACGGTCATACCAAAATTGGTCGTGATAACGAGATCTATCAGTTCGCTTCTATCGGGGAAGTTAACCAGGATCTGAAATACGCTGGTGAACCGACTCGCGTGGAAATTGGCGATCGCAACCGCATTCGCGAAAGCGTCACCATTCATCGCGGCACAGTACAGGGCGGTGGATTGACGAAGGTGGGCAGCGATAACCTGCTGATGATCAACGCCCACGTGGCGCACGATTGTACGGTCGGCGATCGCTGTATTCTGGCCAATAACGCCACCCTCGCGGGCCACGTTTCGCTGGATGATTTCGTGATCATCGGCGGCATGACCGCGGTGCACCAGTTCTGCATTATCGGTGCGCACGTGATGGTTGGCGGCTGTTCTGGCGTTGCTCAGGACGTTCCGCCGTACGTTATTGCCCAGGGCAACCACGCGACGCCGTTTGGCGTCAACATCGAAGGCCTGAAGCGTCGTGGCTTCAGCCGCGAAGCGATCACCGCGATCCGCAATGCCTATAAAGCCTTGTACCGCAGTGGTAAAACGCTGGACGAAGTGAAGCCGGAAATCGCCGAGCTGGCGAAGCAGTACCCGGAAGTTCAGCCGTTTAGCGATTTCTTCGCCCGCTCTACGCGCGGCCTGATTCGTTAATGACTGAACAGCGTCCCCTGACGATTGCCCTGGTCGCCGGAGAAACCTCCGGCGATATTCTTGGTGCAGGCCTCATTCGCGCCCTCAAAGCGCGCGTTCCTGACGCGCGCTTTGTCGGCGTGGCCGGTCCGCGTATGCAGGCCGAAGGCTGTGAAGCCTGGTACGAAATGGAAGAGCTGGCGGTGATGGGTATCGTCGAAGTGCTGGGGCGACTGCGTCGTTTGCTGCACATTCGTGCCGATCTGACTCAGCGCTTTACCGACCTCAAGCCCGACGTCTTTGTCGGCATTGATGCCCCCGATTTCAACATCACGCTTGAAGGTAACCTCAAGAAGCAGGGGATCAAAACGATCCACTACGTCAGCCCGTCCGTATGGGCCTGGCGCCAGAAACGCGTCTTCAAAATTGGCAGAGCCACCGATCTGGTGCTCGCATTTCTGCCTTTTGAAAAAGCGTTTTACGACAAATTTAACGTCCCGTGCCGCTTTATCGGCCACACCATGGCCGACGCCATGCCGCTGGATCCGGATAAAAATGCCGCGCGGGATACGCTGGGGATCGCCCACGACGTTCACTGTCTGGCCATGCTGCCGGGTAGTCGCGGTGCCGAAGTGGAGATGCTCAGCGCAGATTTCTTAAAGACCGCGCAGCTGCTGCGTCAGCAGTATCCCGACCTTGAAGTCGTCGTACCGTTGGTTAACGCGAAGCGTCGCGAACAATTCGAGCGAATCAAAGCGGAAGTGGCCCCCGATCTCGCGGTGCGCATGCTCGACGGCATGGCGCGTGAGGCGATGATCGCCAGCGATGCGGCGCTGCTGGCCTCTGGCACGGCGGCGCTTGAATGCATGCTGGCAAAATGCCCGATGGTGGTGGGCTATCGGATGAAACCGTTCACCTTCTGGCTGGCTAAACGGCTGGTGAAGACCGACTATGTCTCGCTGCCTAACCTGCTGGCGGGGCGTGAGCTGGTTAAAGAACTGCTGCAGGATGAGTGTCAGCCAACGCTGTTAGCCGAAGCGCTACAGCCGCTGCTGGCCAACGGCAAAACCAGCCACGCGATGCACGATACGTTCCGTGAACTGCATCTGCAAATTCGCTGCAACGCGGACGAACAGGCGGCAGACGCGGTGCTGGAGTTAGCACGATGATTGAATTTGAATATCCCCATACCCATCTCGTGGCGGGTGTGGATGAAGTCGGGCGCGGCCCGCTGGTCGGCGCGGTAGTGACGGCGGCGGTCATCCTCGATCCGTCTCGTCCGATTGAGGGTCTCAACGACTCGAAAAAACTCAGTGAAAAGCGCCGTCTGGCGCTGTTCGATGAAATCAAAGAGAAGGCGCTGTGCTGGAGCCTTGGCCGCGCAGAGCCGCACGAAATTGACGAGCTTAATATTCTGCATGCCACCATGTTGGCTATGCAGCGTGCGGTCGCCGGGCTGTCTATTGTGCCGGAATACGTACTTATCGACGGCAACCGCTGTCCGGCGTTGCCGATGCCCTCCATGGCGGTGGTGAAGGGCGATAGCAGGGTGGCGGAAATTAGCGCAGCGTCTATCCTCGCTAAAGTGACGCGTGACGCCGAAATGGCCGAGCTGGACACGGTGTTCCCGCAGTACGGCTTTGCCCAGCACAAGGGTTATCCAACCGCTTTTCATCTGGAAAAGCTTGCGCAATATGGCGCGACCGAGCATCACCGACGCAGCTTTGCTCCCGTCAAACGCGCGCTGGGACTCGTGTCCTGATTCGTGCGTCGAGAATAAGTAAACCGGAATCTAAAGATGGCTGAACCACGTTTCGTGCACCTGCGGGTGCATAGCGACTACTCCATGATCGATGGGCTGGCAAAAACCGGGCCGCTGGTGAAAAAGGCGGCCTCGTTAGGCATGCCTGCGCTGGCGATTACCGATTTTACCAACCTCTGCGGCCTGGTGAAGTTCTACGGAGCGGGCCACGGCGCGGGAATCAAACCGATTGTCGGCGCCGATTTTAACGTGCAGAGCGAACTGTTCGGCGATGAGCTGACCCATTTAACGGTGCTGGCGGCCAATAATACCGGCTACCAGAACCTGACGCTGCTGATTTCCAAAGCCTACCAGCGCGGATACGGCGCGGCTGGCCCGATCATCGATCGTGACTGGCTACTTGAGCTGAAAGAGGGGCTCATTTTGCTGTCCGGCGGTCGTATGGGTGACGTCGGGCGTGCCCTGCTGCGCGGTAATATGGCGCTGGTGGAGCAGTGCGTTGGTTTTTATGAAGAACATTTCCCAAACTGTTATTTCCTCGAGCTGATTCGTACCGGTCGCCAGGATGAAGAGTCATACCTGCATGCGGCGGTGGAGCTGGCGGAAACGCGTGGCCTGCCGGTCGTGGCGACCAACGATGTGCGGTTCCTGGAACCCGGTGATTTTGACGCGCACGAGATTCGCGTTGCAATCCACGATGGCTTTACCCTCGACGATCCTAAGCGCCCACGCAACTACTCCGCGCAGCAGTATATGCGCAGCGAAGAAGAGATGTGCGAGCTGTTCTCGGACATTCCGGAAGCGCTGGAAAACACCGTTGAGATTGCCAAACGTTGTAACGTGACGGTGCGTCTCGGCGAGTACTTCTTGCCGCAGTTCCCGACCGGCGATATGACCACCGAAGACTTTCTCGTCGCGAAGTCAAAAGAGGGGCTGGAAGAACGCCTGGCGTTCCTGTTCCCGGATCCGGAAGTACGCGCCAAGCGCCGTCCGGAATACGACGAGCGTCTGGATATTGAGCTCCAGGTGATCAACCAGATGGGCTTCCCGGGTTACTTCCTGATCGTGATGGAGTTCATCCAGTGGTCGAAGGATAACGGCGTGCCGGTAGGGCCGGGCCGTGGTTCCGGTGCAGGCTCACTGGTGGCTTATGCCCTGAAAATTACCGATCTCGACCCGCTGGAGCTTGACCTGCTGTTCGAACGCTTCCTTAACCCGGAACGTGTCTCGATGCCCGACTTCGACGTCGACTTCTGCATGGAGAAGCGCGATCAGGTGATCGAGCACGTGGCCGAAATGTACGGCCGCGATGCGGTATCGCAGATTATTACCTTCGGTACCATGGCGGCGAAAGCGGTGATTCGCGATGTGGGCCGCGTTCTGGGCCACCCGTACGGTTTCGTCGACCGCATCTCTAAGCTGGTGCCGCCCGATCCGGGTATGACGCTGGCGAAAGCCTTCGAAGCCGAACCGCAGTTGCCGGAAATCTACGAAGCGGATGAAGAGGTGCGCGCGCTCATCGACATGGCGCGTAAGCTTGAAGGGGTCACCCGTAACGCCGGTAAACACGCCGGTGGCGTGGTGATTGCGCCGACCAAAATTACCGACTTTGCGCCGCTATACTGCGATGAGCAAGGTCTGCATCCGGTTACCCAGTTTGATAAGAACGACGTGGAATACGCCGGGCTGGTGAAGTTCGACTTCCTCGGCCTGCGTACGCTTACCATCATCAACTGGGCGCTGGAAATGATTAACGCCCGCCGCGAGCGCAACGGCGAGCCGCCGCTGGATATCGCGGCTATTCCGCTCGACGATAAGAAAAGCTTCGACATGCTGCAACGCTCGGAAACCACGGCGGTCTTCCAGCTTGAATCGCGCGGCATGAAGGATCTGATTAAGCGCCTGCAGCCTGACTGCTTCGAAGATATGATCGCGCTGGTGGCCCTGTTCCGTCCGGGCCCGCTGCAGTCGGGGATGGTTGATAACTTTATCGACCGTAAACACGGCCGCGAAGAGATCTCTTATCCGGACGTGCAGTGGCAGCACGAAAGCCTGAAGCCGGTACTGGAGCCAACCTACGGCATTATCCTGTACCAGGAACAGGTGATGCAGATTGCCCAGGTGCTTTCCGGCTATACCCTCGGCGGCGCGGACATGCTGCGTCGTGCGATGGGTAAGAAAAAGCCGGAAGAGATGGCCAAGCAGCGCGGTGCCTTTGAAGAAGGGGCGAAAAAGAACGGCGTTGATGGCGAACTGGCGATGAAAATCTTTGACCTGGTGGAGAAATTCGCCGGTTACGGGTTTAACAAATCGCACTCTGCGGCTTATGCGCTGGTGTCTTACCAGACGCTATGGCTGAAGGCGCACTATCCGGCCGAGTTTATGGCGGCGGTAATGACTGCCGATATGGACAACACCGAGAAGGTGGTCGGCCTGGTCGACGAATGCTGGCGCATGGGGCTGAAAATATTGCCGCCAGATATCAATTCAGGTTTATATCATTTCCACGTGAATCATGACGGGGAAATCGTGTATGGTATCGGCGCCATTAAGGGCGTCGGTGAAGGCCCGATTGAAGCCATCATCGAAGCGCGTAACAACGGCGGCTATTTCCGCGAGCTTTTCGACCTTTGCGCACGTACCGACACCAAAAAGCTCAACCGCCGGGTGCTGGAAAAGCTGATTATGTCCGGCGCGTTCGATAGGCTTGGTCCGCATCGCGCCGCGCTGATGAATTCGCTCGCCGACGCGTTAAAGGCGGCGGATCAGCACGCGAAAGCGGAAGCGATTGGCCAGGCTGATATGTTCGGCGTGCTGGCGGAAGAGCCGGAGCAGGTCGAGCAATCCTACGCCAACTGCCAGCCATGGCCAGAGCAGGTCGTTTTAGACGGTGAGCGCGAAACGTTAGGTCTGTACCTGACGGGGCATCCGATCAACCAGTATTTAAAAGAAATTGAGCGCTATGTCGGCGGGTATCGACTCAAAGACATGCATCCGACGGAACGTGGGAAAGTGACCACGGCCGCGGGGCTCGTGATTGCCGCGAGGGTTATGGTCACCAAGCGCGGCAATCGTATCGGCATCTGTACGCTGGATGACCGTTCCGGACGCCTGGAGGTCATGCTGTTCTCCGAGGCGCTGGAAAAATACCAGCACCTGCTGGAAAAAGACCGCATACTTATCGTCAGCGGACAGGTCAGCTTTGATGACTTCAGCGGCGGCCTTAAAATGATGGCCCGCGAAGTGATGGACATTGACGAAGCCCGGGAAAAATACGCTCGCGGGCTTGCTATCTCGCTGACGGACAGGCAAATTGATGACCAGCTTTTAAACCGACTCCGTCAGTCTCTGGAACCCCATCGTTCGGGAACCATTCCAGTACATCTCTACTATCAGAGGGCGGATGCACGTGCGCGGTTGCGTTTCGGTGCAACCTGGCGTGTCTCTCCGAGCGATCGTTTACTCAACGATCTGCGTGGCCTCATCGGTTCGGAGCAGGTGGAACTGGAGTTTGACTAATACAGGAATACTATGAGTCTGAATTTCCTTGATTTTGAACAGCCGATTGCAGAGCTGGAAGCGAAAATCGATTCTTTGACTGCGGTTAGCCGTCAGGATGAGAAACTGGATATTAATATCGACGAAGAAGTGCATCGTCTGCGTGAAAAAAGCGTAGAGCTGACGCGCAAAATCTTTGCCGATCTCGGCGCATGGCAGGTAGCCCAACTGGCGCGCCATCCGCAGCGCCCGTACACCCTGGATTATGTCCGTCTGGCGTTTGATGAGTTTGACGAACTGGCCGGCGATCGCGCCTATGCTGACGATAAAGCTATCGTTGGTGGTATCGCACGCCTGGACGGTCGCCCGGTGATGATCATTGGTCATCAGAAAGGCCGTGAAACTAAAGAAAAAATCCGTCGTAACTTCGGCATGCCGGCACCGGAAGGCTACCGTAAAGCGCTGCGCCTGATGGAAATGGCGGAACGCTTCAACATGCCGATTGTGACCTTCATCGACACTCCAGGGGCTTACCCGGGCGTCGGCGCAGAAGAGCGCGGCCAGTCTGAAGCGATTGCCCGCAACCTGCGCGAAATGTCACGCCTGAGCGTGCCGGTTATCTGTACCGTTATCGGTGAGGGTGGCTCCGGCGGCGCGCTGGCAATTGGTGTGGGCGATAAAGTGAATATGCTGCAGTACAGCACCTATTCCGTTATCTCTCCGGAAGGCTGCGCCTCTATTCTGTGGAAAAGCGCCGACAAAGCGCCGCTGGCCGCAGAAGCGATGGGCATCATCGCCCCGCGTCTGAAAGAGCTGAAGCTGATTGACTCCATCATCCCGGAACCGCTGGGTGGCGCCCATCGTAACCCGGAAGTGATGGCGGCCTCGCTGAAAGCACAGCTGCTGGCTGACCTGGCCGATCTCGATGTGCTGAGCAAAGAAGATCTGCTGAACCGTCGCTATCAGCGCCTGATGAGCTACGGTTACGCGTAAGCCATTCGTAAGACGTTCCTGAAAAGGGCCACAGTTTGTGGCCCTTTTTTATTCCCCTCGTTCTAGCTGCGCTATGATAGGTACAGAATTTCCAGGAGGAACGCATGAATATTATCGCCATTATGGGGCCGCACGGCGTCTACTACAAAGATGAGCCCATCAAGGAGCTGGAACAGGCGCTGTTGGCGCAAGGCTTCAAAATTATCTGGCCGCAAAATAGTGCCGACCTGCTGAAGTTTATCGAGCACAACCCGCGTATCTGTGGGGTGATTTTTGACTGGGATGAATACAGCGTCGATCTGTGCGGTGAGATTAATCAGCTCAATGAATATCTACCGCTTTATGCCTTTATCAATAACCATTCGACGATGGACGTCAGCGCACACGACATGCGCATGGCGCTGTGGTTCTTTGAGTATGCGCTGGGTCAGGCTGACGATATCGCGACGCGTATTCGCCAGTACACCAACGAATACCTGGATAACATTACGCCGCCGTTTACCAAAGCGCTGTTCACCTATGTGACAGAAGGCAAGTACACTTTCTGTACGCCGGGGCACATGGCGGGAACGGCCTATCAAAAAAGCCCGGTAGGCTGCCTGTTTTATGATTTCTTCGGTGCCAATACGCTGAAAGCCGACGTGTCGATTTCGGTGACGGAGCTGGGTTCCCTGTTGGATCACACCGGCCCGCACCTCGAGGCGGAGGAGTACATTGCCCGCACCTTTGGCGCCGAGCAAAGCTATATGGTGACGAACGGTACCTCAACGTCGAACAAAATCGTTGGGATGTATGCGGCGCCGAGCGGCAGTACGCTGTTGATTGACCGTAATTGTCACAAGTCGTTAGCGCACCTGCTGATGATGAGCGACGTGGTGCCGCTGTGGCTGAAACCGACGCGTAACGCGCTGGGTATCCTTGGCGGTATCCCCAAGCGTGAGTTTACTCGCGATAGCCTGCAGCAAAAGGTCAATACGACCGACGGCGCGCAGTGGCCGGTGCACGCCGTGATCACCAACTCGACCTATGACGGGCTGCTGTATAACACCAATTGGATCAAACAGACGCTCGACGTGCCGTCGATTCACTTTGACTCGGCCTGGGTACCGTACACCCACTTTCATCCCATTTACCAGGGGAAAAGCGGCATGAGCGGCGATCGCGTGCCGGGGAAAGTGTTCTTCGAAACCCAGTCGACCCACAAGATGCTGGCGGCGCTATCGCAGGCGTCGTTAATTCACATCAAGGGCGACTACGACGAAGACACCTTTAACGAAGCCTTTATGATGCATACCTCTACCTCGCCAAGTTACCCGATCGTCGCTTCGATCGAGACGGCTGCGGCGATGCTGCGCGGCAACCCGGGTAAAAGGCTGATTAACCGCTCGGTAGAGCGCGCGCTGCATTTCCGTAAAGAGGTACAGCGGCTGCGTGAAGAGTCCGACAGCTGGTTCTTTGATATCTGGCAGCCCGAGCAGATAGATCAGGCCGAGTGCTGGCCGGTATCGCCAGGGGAAGACTGGCACGGTTTCAGCGATGCGGATGCCGACCATATGTTCCTCGATCCGGTAAAAGTCACGATTCTGACGCCGGGGATGGATGAACAGGGCAATATGAGCGATGAGGGGATCCCGGCGGCGCTGGTGGCGAAATACCTTGATGAGCACGGCGTGGTGGTCGAGAAAACGGGGCCGTATAACCTGCTGTTCTTGTTCAGCATTGGGATTGATAAAACCCGGGCAATGGGGCTGCTGCGCGGGCTGACGGAGTTTAAACGCGCTTACGATCTCAATCTGCGGGTGAAGAATATGCTGCCGGATCTTTATGCTGAAGATCCTGATTTTTATCGCAATATGCGTATTCAGGATCTGGCTCAGGGGATCCACCGTCTGATTCGTCAGCACGACCTGCCGCGCCTGATGCTGCGCGCCTTTGACGTGCTGCCGGAAATGAAGCTCACGCCGCACCGCGCGTGGCAGCGGCAAATCAAAGGCGACGTCGAAACCGTTGCGCTGGAAGATCTGGTGGGGCGTATCTCGGCCAATATGATCCTGCCGTACCCGCCGGGCGTGCCGTTGCTGATGCCGGGTGAGATGATCACCGAACAGAGCCGATCGGTGCTCGATTTCCTGCTGATGCTCTGTTCGATCGGGCGACATTATCCGGGCTTTGAAACCGATATCCACGGAGCAAAACGCGATGAAAACGGGGTCTACCGGGTGAGAGTCCTAAAAGAGAGTCAGGGGCTTGCGCGATAACGCCCGGCGCGGGTAACGTGCTGAGAAACGGTTAACGGAGAGACAGGATGCTGGGACTAAAACAGATTCATCACATTGCGATTATTGGCACCGACTACGCGAAAAGTAAGGCTTTCTACTGCAATATTCTCGGCTTTACCCTGCAAAGCGAGGTGTATCGAGAAGCGCGCGATTCGTGGAAGGGTGATCTCGCGCTAAACGGCCAGTACGTGATTGAGCTGTTTTCTTTCCCGTTCCCGCCCGCGCGGCCCAGCCGCCCGGAGGCCTGCGGGCTGCGCCATCTGGCCTTTAGCGTTGCGGATATCGACGCTTCGGTGGCGCATCTGGAGGCGCACGGGGTTGCCTGTGAGGCGATTCGCGTCGATCCGTACACCGGCAAGCGCTTTACCTTTTTCACCGATCCTGACGGCCTGCCGCTGGAACTCTACCAGCAGTAAGGCTTGCCAGCGACCGTCCGGCCCGGTAACGTGCCGGGCGAGACTTTTCACGACACGATAACGATGACGCCATCTTCTCTCGAACAGCAGCTTTCCCCCCATCGCCAGTTTCTGGTGGCATTTAGCGGCGGGCTGGACTCAACGGTTTTGTTACATCAGTTGGTGTGCTGGCAACGACAGAACCCAGGCGTTACCCTGCGCGCCATTCATATTCACCACGGCATCAGCCCGCACGCCGATAGCTGGGTCGCACACTGTCAACGGGTGTGCGACGAGTGGCAGGTGCCTCTGGCGGTTACCCGCGTCACGCTGACCGGGCAAGGGGCAGGGCTCGAGGCCGAAGCCAGAGAGGCACGCTACCGGGCGTTTCGTGAGGCATTGCGGCCCGGAGAAGTGTTGCTGACGGCGCAGCATCTGGACGATCAGAGTGAAACGCTGCTGCTGGCGCTTAAGCGCGGCAGCGGGCCTGCCGGGCTGTCGGCCATGCCGCGGCGCGCGGCCTTTGCCGGTACTCAACTTATTCGTCCTTTGCTGAATGAAAGCCGCGCTGCGCTGCTAGGCTGGGCGCAGCAGCACGGGCTGTGTTGGATTGAGGACGAGAGCAATCAGGATGATGCCTACGATCGGAACTTCCTGCGTCTGCGCGTTTTACCGCTGCTGAATGCCCGCTGGCCGCACTTTGCCGACGCGGCGGCGCGGAGTGCGGCGCTGTGCGGTGAGCAGGAGCAACTGCTGGATGAACTGTTGGCCGACGAGCTTGCTCACCTGCTTTCAGAAACGGGCGCGCTGGCGATTAATCCGCTATACGACATGAGCGGGCCAAAGCGTGCGGCATTACTGCGGCGCTGGCTTTCCCACCATGGTGCCGCGATGCCGTCGCGCGAGATGCTGGCGCGGCTGTGGCAGGAGGTCGCGTTAGCGCGTGAAGATGCCGCACCGCGTCTACGTCTGGGGAACTTTGAGGTGCGCCGCTTTCAGCAGCAGCTGTGGTGGGTGCAAGCGCATGAGGGGCAGAGTGGAACGACGTTAGCCTGGGTCAGCCCCGATAAGCCGCTGGATTTGCCGGACGGCCTTGGGCGAGTGAGCCTGATCCCGGGGGGCGAGATTCGACCTCCACGCGCCGACGAGCCGGTTTCTATTCGCTTTAAAGCCCTCGGAATGCTGCATATTGTTGGTCGTCACGGCGGGCGCAAGCTGAAAAAAATCTGGCAAGAGCTCGAGGTACCGCCATGGCAGCGCGATACCACGCCGCTGCTGTTTTATGGTGACACATTGATTGCGGCTGCGGGGCGGTTTGTTACGCTGGATGGGAAGCGTGAAAGCGGAGAAGGGCTACAGTTTTGCTGGCAAAAAACGGGCAGCTGAGCTGCCCGTTTCGCTATTATGACTCGCTGACAACCACGGTGCCGATCTGAGGGTGGCTGAAGCTGGCAATCCGATCGAGACGGAGTTCGCGCTGTTCTCCCGCGTTGTCGACGACCAGATACTCCACGTTCTTACGCGAGAGCAGATCGTGGGCTTTGGCTTGCAGTACTTCGCCATCTTTCAGTTGCAGAGAGAGGACGAGGTGGTGCTGGCAGGCAAGCTCAAGGTTGTCATAGTCATCACAGTTGATGGGTTGATAAGTATCATTCATTGACATAATCGCTCACCAGTAAGTTTGCCGCCGCGTACGCGGCTTTTTCCCTGACTGACTCCGACACGGCGTCATCCGCCGCAACGTCGTTCAAAACTTTCAGTACACAGCCTAGCGCATCCGGGATATACCCTAAATCACCGCTCGCAATTTCGGCGTAGCGTTGGCGAATCAACTCACAATAGTTGCCCACATGCCCTCCTGTCAGCGCTTCAATTAAGCCTATGAAGATAATCTCTGTTTAGCAAGGTGACTATATCACACTCATTTAAGCAATATCAGCGGGATGAGCGGCGGCAGGCGCGCCTTTTGGCGTTGATTTCGTTACAATGACCACCATTTTTTGCAGGAGTTTAGCCATGGCGCTGAAAGCAACGATTTATAAAGCAGTGGTCAACGTCGCAGATATCGACCGTAGCCAGTTCCTGGACGCGTCCTTAACCCTCGCGCGCCACCCGTCCGAAACCCAGGAGCGTATGATGCTGCGCCTGCTGGCGTGGATTAAGTATGCCGATGAACGGCTGCAGTTTACCCGCGGGCTCTCTTCTGACGATGAACCGGAGGTCTGGCTGCGTAACGATCATCTGGGCATCGATCTGTGGATTGAACTGGGGCTGCCGGACGAACGGCGGATCAAAAAAGCCTGTAGCCTGGCGCAAGAGGTGGTGTTGTTCACCTATAATAGTCGTGCCGCAGAGATTTGGTGGCAGCAGAATCAGAGCAAAATGGCAGGCTTTAAAAACCTTAGTATCTGGTATCTCGACGATGAACAACTGGCGAAGCTTAGCGCATTTGCCGAGCGTACGATGACGCTGCAAGCGACCCTTCAGGAAGGCGCAATCTGGCTATCTGATGCTCAGAATAATCTGGAAATTCATCTGACGCCGTGGCAAATCACGGCATGATTACGCTTTCCCGGCAGGTGAGCATTCCGGAGGATGAGCTGACAATCACCGCTATCCGGGCGCAGGGCGCGGGCGGACAGCATGTGAATAAGACCTCAACGGCTATTCACCTGCGTTTTGACATCCGTGCCTCAAGCCTGCCAGAGTATTACAAAACGCGTTTGCTTGAGGCCAGCCATCACTTAATTTCTGCTGATGGTGTGATTATCATTAAGGCGCAGGAGCACCGTAGCCAGGAGATGAATCGCGAAGCAGCGCTTGCCAGGCTGGTGGCGGTGATCCAGACGTTAACCGCAGAACAAAAAAGCCGACGCCCCACGCGCCCGACCCGCGCGTCAAAAGAGCGGCGGCTGAATTCAAAAGCGCAGAAATCTTCGGTGAAGTCCTTGCGCGGGAAAGTTCGCTACTAAGCCGGACGTGGATGTAATAACAATAAGGAATTGAGGGTGAAAAAAGCGATATTAGCCATTGCGGCGACGGGAATGCTGTTCGGCCTGTTCGGGTGTAACCATTCGGAAGTGACTGCCCTCAAGCCGACGCAGCAGGCGGAGTTAACGCCGATGCAGCAGAGCTGGCGCGGCGTATTGCCATGCGCTGATTGCGAAGGCATTGAGACCTCGCTGTTCCTCGAGAAGGACGGTACCTGGGTCATGAATGAACGCTATCAGGGCGTGCGCCGCGAACCGTCGTCATTTGGTTCTTACGGTACCTGGGCGCGTACTGCCGACAAGCTGGTCCTGACCGACAGCCAGGGCGAAAAATCGTACTATCGGGTGAAAGGCGAAAAGCTGGAGATGCTTGACCGTCAAGGTAACCCGATCCAATCGAAGCTGAACTATACGCTGGAGCCCGCGAAGGCCAGCCTGCCGACCACGCCGATAGCGATGCGCGGCATGTACTTCTATATGGCGGACGCGGCGACGTTCACCGACTGTGCAACAGGCCAGCGCCTGGCGGTTGCCAACAATGCCCAGCTGGAACGCGATTATGCCGCGGCGCAGGGCAGCAGTAGCCAGCCGATTCTGCTGGTGGTGGAGGGGCACTTTACCCTTGAGCACAACCCGGATACCGGCGCGATGGTCAAAACGCTAGCGACCGATAAAGCCGGGACATTCTCGCCGGGTAAAGACTGTACCAGCGTGAAATAACGGTATCTGTAGGCCTGATAAGCGTAGCGCCATCAGGCAATTTGGTTCCGCTTGCCGGATGGCGGCGTAAACGCCTTATCCGGCCAGCTATCATAAAAAAGCCTCGCAAATGCGAGGCTTTTTTTGTCGCCCGAACCAGGCGTTAAAGCCTGGTTCGGGAGGGCACCGAGCGGATTAGCCCTTAATCGCTTTCAGCAGATAATCGACGATGTCGCCGGTTTTAATCAGCTGTTTCTCGCCGTTACGACGGTATTTGTATTCGATATCGTCGTTGTCGAGGTTACGGTCGCCCAGCACGATGGTGTGCGGAATACCGATCAGTTCCATATCGGCGAACATCACGCCCGGACGCTCTTTACGGTCGTCCATCAACACGTCAATTCCGTGCGCGCGCAGCTCTGCGTACAGTTTCTCCGCCAGCTCTTGTACACGGTAGGATTTGTGCATGTTCATTGGCAGAATGGCGACCTGGAACGGGGCGATGGCGTCAGGCCATACGATGCCGCGATCGTCAAAGTTCTGCTCAATAGCGGCCGCCACCACGCGAGTCACCCCGATACCGTAGCAGCCCATGGTCAGCGTCTGGTTACGCCCGTCTTCGCCCTGTACCGAGGCCTTCATGGCTTCAGAGTACTTGGTACCCAGCTGGAAGATGTGACCGACTTCGATGCCGCGTTTGATCATCAGCGTGCCTTTGCCATCCGGGCTCGGGTCACCGGCGACCACGTTACGGATGTCTGCCACTTCCGGCGTCGCCACGTCGCGATCCCAGTTGATGCCAAAGTAGTGCTTACCGTCGATGTTCGCACCGGCGGCAAAGTCGCTCATTGCGGCAACGGTACGGTCGATGATAACCGGAATCGGCAGATTGACCGGGCCCAGAGAGCCCGGACCTGCGTTGACCAGCGCACGAATTTCTTCTTCGGTCGCGAAGGTCAGCGGGCTGGCAACCTGCGGCAGTTTTTCCGCTTTGACTTCGTTCAGCTCGTGATCGCCGCGAACCAGCAGGGCAATCAGCGGAGACTTGCTGTCTTCTACCGCTTTCACCAGCAGGGTTTTCACTGTTTTTTCGATTGGCAGGTTGAACTGCTCAACCAGCTCGGCGATGGTTTTTGCGTTTGGCGTATCAACCAGGCTCATTTCCTGGGTCGCCGCCGCGCGCGGTTCTTTCGGTGCAAGCGCTTCGGCAAATTCAATGTTGGCCGCGTAGTCGGAGGAGTCAGAGAAGATCACGTCATCTTCGCCGCTCTGCGCCAGCACCTGGAATTCATGAGAGGCATTGCCGCCGATGGAGCCGGTGTCAGCCTGTACCGCACGGAAATCCAGACCCATACGGCTGAAGATTTTGCTGTACGCGGCGTACATGGCGTCGTAGGTTTCCTGCAGCGATTCCTGAGAGGTATGGAAAGAGTAGGCATCTTTCATCAGGAATTCGCGCGAACGCATCACGCCAAAGCGCGGGCGTACTTCGTCACGGAATTTAGTCTGGATCTGATAGAAGTTCAGCGGCAGCTGTTTGTAAGAGCTCAGCTCGTTACGAATCAGGTCGGTGATGACTTCTTCGTGCGTTGGGCCGAGAACGAAAGAACGGTCACCGCGGTCAGCAATGCGCAGCAGCTCCGGGCCATACTGTTCCCAACGGCCGCTCTCTTCCCACAGTTCGGAAGGCTGAACCACCGGCATTAACACCTCGATCGCACCGGCGTTGTTCATCTCTTCACGCACGATGTTTTCGACTTTTTTCAGGACGCGCACGCCGGTCGGCAGCCAGGTATATAACCCGGAGGCCAGCTTGCGGATCATCCCGGCGCGCAGCATCAGCTGGTGGCTGATGACTTCGGCGTCGGCAGGCGTCTCCTTCAGAGTGGAGAGCAGGTATTGGCTAGTACGCATGTTGTTACGGTTCCAGTTGGACGACAGAACAGGCTCCAGATGAGCCTGGTACAAAACAAAAGTGGTTTAGTTTACCAGCGAGAAAGGGATGTCAAAAGAGTACGCGACGCAAATTAGCGGGCTTCCAGCGCAAAGACCTCAAATCCTGACGGCGTGACGCGCCAGCGGACGTTAAAGTCCAGCAGCCAGACGGCGTAGGTTTTGCCTTCTTCCTCATTTTTACGATAGGCAGGACGCGGGTCCTGCGCCAGCACTTCGGCAATAAACTGGCGAAGGCGCGGGTAGCGCGTTTCCAGCCCGAGCAACTGCTGGGTAATGTCTTCGCTGAAGCTGACGTTTACGCCGGCCTGAGGCGCATCCTGTGCATAGCTGGCACGCGCGTCGGGTAGCGCCTCGGCAAACGGCAGATACGGTTTGATATCAACGACCGGCGTACCGTCGACGAGATCCAGCCCGCCCAGTTCGAGAATCACATGCTCTTTATGGCAGCGAATGCCCCGCAGTTCGACCAGCGACATCCCGATGGGGTTGGGACGGAAGGTGGAGCGGGTTGCAAACACGCCCATTCGTGCGTTGCCGCCGAGACGGGGAGGACGCACCGTCGGGCGCCAGCCGCCTTCCATCGTTTGATGAAAGACAAACAGCACCCACAGGTGACTGAAGTCTTCCAGGCCGCGTACGGCATCGGCCTGGTTGTAAGGGGCAAGCAGGTGCAGCTCGCCGCTACAGCTTTTGACCAGGCCCGGTTGACGCGGCACGGCAAACTTCTCTTTATAAGGAGAGCGGATAACGCCTATTTGCTCGAAGGAGAAGTGGCTCATTTCGCGCTAACGTTGAGGGCCGACCCGATGCAAACCGCCTGACGATAGCAGCCCGGAGCACCGCTGGTCACTTCGCAGCTGTGCAGCAGTACCGCGTTTGCCTTCATTTTAGAGGCATTGATCTGCATACGCTTGCGCGCCGTTGGGATGTTCGGCGGTGAATCCTGGTTAGTTGCCTGGCAAGAGTCACCGGACACTTCGCCTAAGTCGCGGAACGGTTTACCGACCAGATCCTCGGCGTTGGTAATAATGCGTACCGGCGTCGCGCGCGGCGCTTTGGGTTTCGCGGTCTCCGTTTTGACGGGGGTCGCTGTGCTTTGAACGGGTTCAACAGGAGATCTGTTTAGCATGGAGCAGCCACCTAACAGGAGTGCTAATAAACAGACCGGTAAAGCACGCATAGTAATTCCTCTATAAAGGGTAGACCAGGGGGCTATTGAATCAGGTGCTTGCATAAATGACAAGACGGGCATGCGCCCGTCTTGAAAGATACTGCGGAGGGGGAAGGCGATTACCAGCCTTTAACCGCACCGCCGTTAAAGATTTTGTTCGCCGCTTCGTACACTTCGTCAGACTGGTAAGCCTGAACGAATTTCTTCACGTTTTCCGCGTCTTTGTTGTCTTCGCGAGTCACGATCATGTTGACGTACGGAGAGTCTTTACCTTCAACGAAAATACCGTCTTTTGCCGGGGTCAGGTTGATCTGGCTAGCGTAGGTGGTGTTGATGACGGCCAGCGCAATCTGCGCATCGTCCAGGGAACGCGGCAGCTGCGGCGCTTCCAGTTCAACAATCTTCAGGTTTTTCGGGTTCTCTACGATGTCCAGAGAGGTCGGCAGCAGGCCAACGCCGTCTTTCAGTTTGATCAGACCTTCTTTTTGCAGCAGCAGCAGGGAACGGCCGAGGTTAGTCGGGTCGTTAGGCACTGCAATCTGGGAGCCCGGCTGCAGCTCGTCCAGGGATTTGATTTTTTTAGAGTAGCTAGCAATCGGATACACGAAGGTGTTACCCACGGAAACCAGCTTGTAGCCACGGTCTTTGATCTGCTGATCGAGGTACGGTTTATGCTGGAAGGCGTTGGCGTCAATATCGCCTTTGCTCAGCGCTTCGTTCGGCAGCACGTAGTCGTTGAAGGTCACCAGTTCAACGTCCAGGCCGTATTTTTCTTTCGCGACTTTCTGTGCGACTTCAGCAACCTGCTGTTCCGCACCGACGATCACGCCGACTTTAATATGGTTTGGATCTTTCTCGTCCTGGCCGCAACCAACAAGTGCCAGAGAACCAATCAGGGCTCCAACTGCCGCAAAGGTTTTAAAATTGAACGCCATGCTTATTTCCTTAAACTTTTAAGTTGTGTTGTGTGTAACGCTATTTATGAGTGACTGCCCGGACGATACGATCGCCAGATAGTTGAATTAAATAAACCAGAACGACCAGCAATACCAGAACTGTATTCATTACGACCGCATTATAGCCAATGTAGCCGTACTGATAGCCAATCTGCCCCAGACCGCCGGCACCAACGGCACCGCCCATCGCTGAGTAGCCGACCAGGGTAATCAGGGTAATGGTTGCCGCGTTCACCAGGCCCGGCAGCGCTTCCGGCAGCAGGACTTTACGCACGATCTGCATCGGCGTCGCGCCCATTGCGCGGGAGGCTTCAATCAGCCCGGTGGGGATTTCCAGCAGGGCGTTCTCGACCATGCGGGCGATAAACGGCGCAGCGCCGACCGTCAGAGGGACAATTGCCGCCTGCAGACCGATGGATGTGCCCACGATCACGCGGGTAAACGGGATCATCCATACCAACAGGATAATAAACGGAATAGAACGGAAGATATTCACCAGCGCAGAGAGGACGCGGTAGAGCTTGCCATTCTCAATGATTTGCCCTGGACGCGTGGTATAAAGAAGCACGCCGACCGGCAGACCAATCACAAAGCCGAAAAAGCCCGACACAAACGTCATGGCCAGCGTTTCCCAGACGCCGCGCGCCAGTAACCACATCATGGCCTCAGACATAACCCAATACCTCTACTTTTACATGGTGTTGCTGCAGCCAGGCGATGGCTGCCTGCGTATCTTCTGGCGCGCCGTGCATTTCAGTCAGCATAATGCCGAACTTCACGCCGCCCGCGTAATCCATCTGCGCGCTAATAATGTTGTTGTTTACGTTAAAGCGGCGTGCGGTTTCCGACAGCAGCGGAGCGTCGACCGAATGGCCGGTAAACTCCATCCGCAGCATCGGTACGCTGTCGGTGAACGGTTCCGCCTTAAGACGCGCCTGATAATCTTCCGGAATATCGAGGTGCAGCGTGGACTGAATAAACTGCTGCGCCAGCGGCGTTTTCGGATGAGAAAAGACTTCGCTCACCGTATCCTGCTCGATAAGCTCGCCGTTGCTGATGACTGCCACGCAGTCACAGATGCGCTTCACCACGTCCATTTCATGAGTGATGAGCAGAATCGTCAGACCCAGGCGGCGGTTAATGTCTTTCAGCAGTTCGAGGATGGCGCGAGTGGTCGCCGGATCCAGCGCGCTGGTGGCTTCATCGCACAGCAGCACTTTCGGGTTACTGGCTAACGCACGGGCAATCGCCACGCGCTGCTTCTGACCACCGGACAGGTTTGCCGGGTAGCTATCGTGCTTATCGCTCAGACCAACGAGGTCCAGCAGCTCAGTGACGCGACGCTTCACTTCATCTTTAGGGGTGTTGTCGAGCTCGAGCGGCAGCGCAACGTTGCCAAATACCGTGCGTGAAGAGAGCAGGTTAAAGTGCTGGAAAATCATGCCAATCTGGCGACGAGCTTTTGTCAGCGCCGATTCGGACAGCGCCGTCAGTTCCTGGCCGTCAACCTGCACGCTGCCATCAGTAGGACGTTCGAGCAGGTTAACGCAGCGAATCAGCGTACTTTTACCGGCACCGGATGCGCCAATGACGCCATAAATTTGTCCCGCAGGCACGTGCAGGCTAACGTTGTTTAACGCCTGAATAGTGCGGTGGCCCTGCTGGAACACTTTGGTGATATTCGAAAGTTTAATCATTAGATTATTTATTATCGGTTAGGAGTTATCCGCGGCATTTTGTTCTGCCCTGGACGGGCGATGACCGTCAACAAAACGGATGTTAAGGCATCTAGACGTCTAAATCAATCTGATTTATGCGATCGACGCTTTCTTGCCTGTCGAAACATGCGATACTAAGCACACATGCCTTATTCAGGAGCAACACGGTGGCAAAGTCCGTACCCGCTATTTTTCTCGATCGTGATGGCACGATTAATGTCGATCATGGCTACGTTCATGAAATAGATGCGTTTGAGTTTATTGATGGCGTCATTGACGCGATGCGTGAATTAAAAGAGATGGGCTACGCCCTGGTTCTGGTGACCAACCAGTCGGGTATTGCTCGCGGGAAATTTACCGAAGCGCAGTTTGAAACGCTGACGGAATGGATGGACTGGTCGCTTGCCGACCGCGGTGTCGATCTGGACGGTATCTATTATTGCCCGCATCATCCGCAGGGAACAGTAGAAGAGTATCGTCAGGTGTGTGATTGCCGTAAACCGCATCCGGGTATGCTGAAGTCGGCACAGGACTATCTGCACATTGATATGGCTTCTTCTTATATGGTTGGCGATAAAGTTGAAGATATGCAGGCAGCCGCTGCGGCGGGCGTAGGCACGAAAGTATTGGTGCGCACCGGTAAGCCGGTCACCGAAGACGCCGAAAAAGCCGCAGATTGGGTGATTAATAGTCTGGCGGACCTGCCTGCAGCCATCAAAAAGCGGAAATAATCGACAAAAAGGTGAAAAGGTGAGCGGTTGAAAGAAAAATGCATTTTCCCTCTTGTCAGCCAGAATAAACTCCCTATAATGCGCCTCCACTGACACGGAACAACGGATTACAAGCCGCCGGGTCAGCGAGGTTCTCCTGAGAATCTCGGCGGAGAAAAGCGAAATTAAACGCTTGACTCTGAAAGAGGAAAGCGTAATATACGCCACCTCGCAACAGTGAGCGAAAGCCGTGTTGCACTGCTCTTTAACAATTTATCAGACAATCTGTGTGGGCACTCGAAGATACGGATTCTTAACGTCGCAAGACGAAAAATGAATACCAAGTCTCTGAGTGAACACGTAATTCATTACGAAGTTTAATTCACGAGCATCAAACTTAAATTGAAGAGTTTGATCATGGCTCAGATTGAACGCTGGCGGCAGGCCTAACACATGCAAGTCGAACGGTAGCACAGAGAGCTTGCTCTTGGGTGACGAGTGGCGGACGGGTGAGTAATGTCTGGGAAACTGCCCGATGGAGGGGGATAACTACTGGAAACGGTAGCTAATACCGCATAACGTCGCAAGACCAAAGTGGGGGACCTTCGGGCCTCACACCATCGGATGTGCCCAGATGGGATTAGCTAGTAGGTGGGGTAACGGCTCACCTAGGCGACGATCCCTAGCTGGTCTGAGAGGATGACCAGCCACACTGGAACTGAGACACGGTCCAGACTCCTACGGGAGGCAGCAGTGGGGAATATTGCACAATGGGCGCAAGCCTGATGCAGCCATGCCGCGTGTATGAAGAAGGCCTTCGGGTTGTAAAGTACTTTCAGCGAGGAGGAAGGCATTAAGGTTAATAACCTTAGTGATTGACGTTACTCGCAGAAGAAGCACCGGCTAACTCCGTGCCAGCAGCCGCGGTAATACGGAGGGTGCAAGCGTTAATCGGAATTACTGGGCGTAAAGCGCACGCAGGCGGTTTGTTAAGTCAGATGTGAAATCCCCGGGCTCAACCTGGGAACTGCATTTGAAACTGGCAAGCTTGAGTCTCGTAGAGGGGGTAGAATTCCAGGTGTAGCGGTGAAATGCGTAGAGATCTGGAGGAATACCGGTGGCGAAGGCGGCCCCCTGGACGAAGACTGACGCTCAGGTGCGAAAGCGTGGGGAGCAAACAGGATTAGATACCCTGGTAGTCCACGCCGTAAACGATGTCTATTTGGAGGTTGTTCCCTTGAGGAGTGGCTTCCGGAGCTAACGCGTTAAATAGACCGCCTGGGGAGTACGGCCGCAAGGTTAAAACTCAAATGAATTGACGGGGGCCCGCACAAGCGGTGGAGCATGTGGTTTAATTCGATGCAACGCGAAGAACCTTACCTACTCTTGACATCCAGAGAACTTAGCAGAGATGCTTTGGTGCCTTCGGGAACTCTGAGACAGGTGCTGCATGGCTGTCGTCAGCTCGTGTTGTGAAATGTTGGGTTAAGTCCCGCAACGAGCGCAACCCTTATCCTTTGTTGCCAGCGGTTCGGCCGGGAACTCAAAGGAGACTGCCAGTGATAAACTGGAGGAAGGTGGGGATGACGTCAAGTCATCATGGCCCTTACGAGTAGGGCTACACACGTGCTACAATGGCATATACAAAGAGAAGCGACCTCGCGAGAGCAAGCGGACCTCATAAAGTATGTCGTAGTCCGGATTGGAGTCTGCAACTCGACTCCATGAAGTCGGAATCGCTAGTAATCGTAGATCAGAATGCTACGGTGAATACGTTCCCGGGCCTTGTACACACCGCCCGTCACACCATGGGAGTGGGTTGCAAAAGAAGTAAGTAGCTTAACCTTCGGGAGGGCGCTTACCACTTTGTGATTCATGACTGGGGTGAAGTCGTAACAAGGTAACCGTAGGGGAACCTGCGGTTGGATCACCTCCTTACCTTAAAGAAACGTTCTTTGAAGTGCTCACACAGATTGTCTGATGAAAAATAGCAGTAAAGAATCTCTGCAGGCTTGTAGCTCAGGTGGTTAGAGCGCACCCCTGATAAGGGTGAGGTCGGTGGTTCAAGTCCACTCAGGCCTACCAAATTCGTCCCGCGAATTTGAGGGAGATTCATAAACGATGGGGCTATAGCTCAGCTGGGAGAGCGCCTGCTTTGCACGCAGGAGGTCTGCGGTTCGATCCCGCATAGCTCCACCATCTTTACTGCAACAATACAAGAAAACTTCAGAGTGTACCTGAAAAGGTTCACTGCGAAGTTTTGCTCTTTAAAAATCTGGATCAAGCTGAAAATTGAAACGACACACTGTGTCTGTTCTCCGTAATAAGAACAGATAAGCGGTGTGTTCGAGTCTCTCAAATTTTCGCAACACGGTGGTGTTTTACGAAACATCTTCGGGTTGTGAGGTTAAGCGACTAAGCGTACACGGTGGATGCCCTGGCAGTCAGAGGCGATGAAGGACGTGCTAATCTGCGATAAGCGTCGGTAAGGTGATATGAACCGTTATAACCGGCGATTTCCGAATGGGGAAACCCAGTGTGATTCGTCACACTATCATTACGTGAATACATAGCGTAATGAAGCGAACCGGGGGAACTGAAACATCTAAGTACCCCGAGGAAAAGAAATCAACCGAGATTCCCCCAGTAGCGGCGAGCGAACGGGGAACAGCCCAGAGTCTGAATCAGCTTGTGTGTTAGTGGAACGGTCTGGAAAGTCCGACGGTACAGGGTGATAGTCCCGTACACCAAAATGCACAGGTTGTGAACTCGAAGAGTAGGGCGGGACACGTGGTATCCTGTCTGAATATGGGGGGACCATCCTCCAAGGCTAAATACTCCTGACTGACCGATAGTGAACCAGTACCGTGAGGGAAAGGCGAAAAGAACCCCGGCGAGGGGAGTGAAAAAGAACCTGAAACCGTGTACGTACAAGCAGTGGGAGCCTCTTTATGGGGTGACTGCGTACCTTTTGTATAATGGGTCAGCGACTTATATTCTGTAGCAAGGTTAACCGAATAGGGGAGCCGAAGGGAAACCGAGTCTTAACTGGGCGTTAAGTTGCAGGGTATAGACCCGAAACCCGGTGATCTAGCCATGGGCAGGTTGAAGGTTGGGTAACACTAACTGGAGGACCGAACCGACTAATGTTGAAAAATTAGCGGATGACTTGTGGCTGGGGGTGAAAGGCCAATCAAACCGGGAGATAGCTGGTTCTCCCCGAAAGCTATTTAGGTAGCGCCTCGTGAACTCATCTTCGGGGGTAGAGCACTGTTTCGGCTAGGGGGTCATCCCGACTTACCAACCCGATGCAAACTGCGAATACCGAAGAATGTTATCACGGGAGACACACGGCGGGTGCTAACGTCCGTCGTGAAGAGGGAAACAACCCAGACCGCCAGCTAAGGTCCCAAAGTCACAGTTAAGTGGGAAACGATGTGGGAAGGCTCAGACAGCCAGGATGTTGGCTTAGAAGCAGCCATCATTTAAAGAAAGCGTAATAGCTCACTGGTCGAGTCGGCCTGCGCGGAAGATGTAACGGGGCTAAACTGTGCACCGAAGCTGCGGCAGCGACACTATGTGTTGTTGGGTAGGGGAGCGTTCTGTAAGCCGTTGAAGGTGTCCTGTGAGGGGTGCTGGAGGTATCAGAAGTGCGAATGCTGACATAAGTAACGATAATGCGGGTGAAAAACCCGCACGCCGGAAGACCAAGGGTTCCTGTCCAACGTTAATCGGGGCAGGGTGAGTCGACCCCTAAGGCGAGGCCGAAAGGCGTAGTCGATGGGAAACAGGTTAATATTCCTGTACTTGGTGTTACTGCGAAGGGGGGACGGAGAAGGCTATGTTAGCCGGGCGACGGTTGTCCCGGTTTAAGCATGTAGGCGGGAAGTTTAGGTAAATCCGGACTTCTTTTAACGCTGAGGTGTGATGACGAGGTACTACGGTACTGAAGTAACAAATGCCCTGCTTCCAGGAAAAGCCTCTAAGCATCAGGTAACATCAAATCGTACCCCAAACCGACACAGGTGGTCAGGTAGAGAATACCAAGGCGCTTGAGAGAACTCGGGTGAAGGAACTAGGCAAAATGGTGCCGTAACTTCGGGAGAAGGCACGCTGATATGTAGGTGAAGTGGTTTACCCATGGAGCTGAAATCAGTCGAAGATACCAGCTGGCTGCAACTGTTTATTAAAAACACAGCACTGTGCAAACACGAAAGTGGACGTATACGGTGTGACGCCTGCCCGGTGCCGGAAGGTTAATTGATGGGGTTAGCGGCAACGCGAAGCTCTTGATCGAAGCCCCGGTAAACGGCGGCCGTAACTATAACGGTCCTAAGGTAGCGAAATTCCTTGTCGGGTAAGTTCCGACCTGCACGAATGGCGTAATGATGGCCAGGCTGTCTCCACCCGAGACTCAGTGAAATTGAACTCGCTGTGAAGATGCAGTGTACCCGCGGCAAGACGGAAAGACCCCGTGAACCTTTACTATAGCTTGACACTGAACACTGGTCCTTGATGTGTAGGATAGGTGGGAGGCTTTGAAGCGCGGACGCCAGTTCGTGTGGAGCCAACCTTGAAATACCACCCTTTAATGGCTGGTGTTCTAACGTAGACCCGTAATCCGGGTTGCGGACAGTGTCTGGTGGGTAGTTTGACTGGGGCGGTCTCCTCCTAAAGAGTAACGGAGGAGCACGAAGGTTAGCTAATCCTGGTCGGACATCAGGAGGTTAGTGCAAAGGCATAAGCTAGCTTGACTGCGAGAGTGACGGCTCGAGCAGGTGCGAAAGCAGGTCTTAGTGATCCGGTGGTTCTGAATGGAAGGGCCATCGCTCAACGGATAAAAGGTACTCCGGGGATAACAGGCTGATACCGCCCAAGAGTTCATATCGACGGCGGTGTTTGGCACCTCGATGTCGGCTCATCACATCCTGGGGCTGAAGTAGGTCCCAAGGGTATGGCTGTTCGCCATTTAAAGTGGTACGCGAGCTGGGTTTAGAACGTCGTGAGACAGTTCGGTCCCTATCTGCCGTGGGCGCTGGAGAATTGAGGGGGGCTGCTCCTAGTACGAGAGGACCGGAGTGGACGCATCACTGGTGTTCGGGTTGTCATGCCAATGGCATTGCCCGGTAGCTAAATGCGGAAGAGATAAGTGCTGAAAGCATCTAAGCACGAAACTTGCCCCGAGATGAGTTCTCCCTGACCCTTTAAGGGTCCTGAAGGAACGTTAAAGACGATGACGTTGATAGGCTGGGTGTGTAAGTGTAGCGATACATTGAGCTAACCAGTACTAATGAACCGTGAGGCTTAACCTTACAACGCCGAAGATGTTTTGGCGAAATTGAGACGATTTTCAGCATTGATTACAGATTAGATTAACCGGCGAAAAGCGGGTTAATAACAGAATTTGCCTGGCGGCCGTAGCGCGGTGGTCCCACCTGACCCCATGCCGAACTCAGAAGTGAAACGCCGTAGCGCCGATGGTAGTGTGGGGTCTCCCCATGCGAGAGTAGGGAACTGCCAGGCATCAAATTGCAGTAAACCGGGATGAATAATCCGGGTAGTGACAAAGAAATTCGGTGGAGCGGTAGTTCAGTCGGTTAGAATACCTGCCTGTCACGCAGGGGGTCGCGGGTTCGAGTCCCGTCCGTTCCGCCACTTATTAAGAGCCCTGAGCATTTGCTCTGGGCTTTTTTCTTTGTCTTGCATTCAATTATTGCTGTTTTAGCAAAAATCCTCTGCATTTCTCGCCCTTTTTCTCAATCCTCTCGTTCGTCATACTGGTTTCAACTAACCCATACTGATAAATAAAGAGGAAGATCATGACAATCCCTGCATTGGGCCTCGGCACTTTCCGCCTGAAAGATGACGTTGTTATCGCATCCGTAAAAACGGCGCTGGAGCTGGGCTATCGCGCGATCGATACCGCACAAATTTATGATAATGAAGCGGCTATTGGTCAGGCGATTGCTGAAAGCGGCGTAGCGCGCAGCGAGCTGTTTATTACCACTAAAATCTGGACCGAGAACCTCGGTAAAGACAAGCTGATTACCAGCCTGCAAGAGAGCCTGCAAAAACTACGAACTGACTATGTCGATTTGACGCTGATCCACTGGCCGTCGCCGAATGACACGGTTGCGGTTGAAGAGTTTATGGCTGCGCTGCTGGAAGCCAGGACGCTGGGTCTGACTCGCCAGATTGGTATCTCTAACTTCACCATTCCGCTGATGGAACGCGCAATTGCCGCCGTAGGCGCAGACAACATTGCGACGAACCAGATTGAGCTGTCACCTTTCCTACAGAATCGTAAAGTGGTGGACTGGGCCGCTGAGCACGGTATCCACATTACGTCCTACATGACGCTGGCTTATGGTAAGGCGCTGAAAGATGAAACGATTGCCGCGATTGCTGCGAAACATCACGCCACGCCAGCGCAGGTGATCCTCTCCTGGGCTATTGGAGAAGGGTACGCGGTGATTCCATCATCAACCAAGCGCGAAAACCTGGCCAGCAACCTGTTGGCGCTGACCTTAACGCTCGATGCTGAAGATAAACTGGCGATTGCCGCACTGGAGTGCAATGACCGTCTGGTCAGCCCAGAAGGCCTGGCACCACAGTGGGATTGATCCTGCTTCTGCCTTAACCCTCAAACGACCCTCGATAAGCCCGGACGAACTACGCGTCTGGGCTATTTTTTGACATATTCGCTAAGAAAATCAATAAATGCCCGAATTCGTGTGCTCACCGCCCGGTCACTGTAGTAGACCGCGCTAAAGGGCATCTCAACGGGTAGACGCTTATCGGCCAGCAGCTCAACAAACTCCCCGCTGGCAATCTCCTTATCCACCATAAAGTCCGACAGGCAGGCAATACCGTTACCGTGCAGGCACAGCTGCTTGATGGTTTCACCGCTATTGGATGAAATGCCGCAGCTAATCTCCATAAACTGACCGTCACAGCAGTAGACCGGCCACGTGTTAAGAGAAGAGGGCTCGGTGAATCCCAGACACAGGTGTTCCTTCAGATCGATGACGCTCTCAGGCTTGCCATGACGGGCAATGTACTCCGGCGAGGCGACGATTTTTCGATAGCTGCTAAACAGCGGACGCGCGCGCAGACTGGAGTCACTCAATGTGCCAGCGCGAATGGCAACATCGACCTTGCGCTCAATCAGATTGATAAATGTCTCTGAAGAGACCAGCGACAGCGTCACCTCCGGGTACCGTTCACGGAAGGGCTGAACCAGCGGCATCAGCAAATGTAGCATCACCGGCGTGGCGGCGTCGACGCGCAGCAGCCCGCGTGGCGTATTACGCGTATCCAGCAGCTCCGTCTCGGCGGCGGCCATTTCCTGTAGTACCACCTGCATACGGCGGAAATAGCGCTCTCCCTCTTCGGTCAGGCTAAGCTGGCGCGTCGTACGGTTGAGCAGGCTTACGCCAAGCTTGGATTCCAGCTTTTTAACCGCGCGGCTTACCGCCGAGTTAGCCTGGCCCAATTGCTCGGCTGCCCGGCTGAAGCTACCGCTTTCCACGACGGCGACAAAAATGGCGATCTCTTCTGATGTGGCTCTCATTGTTGCACCTGAAGCAAAATTCTATTGAGATTTTGAATATTTTTGTTATTTAAACACCACGGCATACTACGTGTCATCTTAATACTGATGATGTGGAGTTAATTATGCCGCTGGCGCTACTTGCCTTAACGATCAGTGCCTTTGCAATTGGCACAACCGAATTTGTGATTGTCGGCCTGGTCCCGACGATCGCCGAACAGCTGGCTATCTCGTTGCCTTCCGCCGGGATGCTGGTTTCAATTTATGCGCTGGGTGTTGCTATCGGGGCGCCGGTGCTCACCGCTTTGACCGGCAAACTGCCGCGCAAACAGCTGCTGCTGGCGTTAATGGTACTGTTTACCGTTGGTAACCTGCTGGCCTGGCAGGCGCCGGGATACGCCACACTGGTGGTTGCACGCCTGCTGACCGGGCTTGCTCATGGTGTGTTCTTCTCCATCGGCTCAACGATAGCTACCAGTCTGGTACCGAAAGAGAAAGCGGCCTCGGCAATTGCAATAATGTTCGGCGGGTTGACCGTTGCATTGGTGACAGGCGTTCCGCTGGGCACCTTTATTGGCCAGCATTTTGGCTGGCGCGAGACCTTCCTTGCCGTTTCTATGCTGGGCGTGATTGCACTGATCGCTAGCGCCGTGCTGGTTCCGCGGAATATCCCAAGCCGCGCGCCTGCCAGCTTAGCCGACCAGATGAAAGTGCTGACTCACCCGCGTTTGCTGATGATCTATGCGATCACCGCACTGGGCTACGGTGGCGTCTTTACCGCCTTTACCTTCCTGGCACCGATGATGCAAAACCTCGCAGGCTTTACGCCAAACGCGGTGAGCTGGATCCTGCTAGGCTACGGTGTCGCGGTTGCCGTGGGCAACATCTGGGGGGGAAAACTGGCCGATAAACACGGTGCGGTGCCGGCGCTGAAATTTATCTTTGCTGCATTGGCCGCACTGCTGATTGTATTCCAGTTCACCGCCTCTATTCAGTATGCAGCACTGGCAACGGTGCTGGTGATGGGCGTCTTTGCCTTTGGCAACGTGCCTGGACTGCAGGTCTACGTCGTGCAAAAAGCGGAAGAGTACACGCCTGCTGCCGTTGACGTTGCTTCTGGTCTGAATATTGCCGCCTTCAACGTCGGTATTGCGCTGGGGTCTGTCGTCGGCGGGCAAACCGTTGAACATTATGGCCTCGCACAGACTCCGTGGATTGGCGCATTGATTGTGGTGGTGGCGCTGCTGCTGACCGCCCTGAGCGGCCGTCTGGATAAACCCGTCCGCGTGGCGCTAGGCTAGGATTATCTCAGTAAGCGCAGGCTTACATAAGTTCACCTGGCTTTATCACAAATAGCGTTGAAACCGCGGGCAAAAGCCCCTATAACTGAGGGACCCTCCTGGAATCAGGTGGGTTCTTTGGTTATTGAGGTTATAAAAGAAAGTGCGAAAAAATACCTACGCCATGCGCTACATCGCCGGACAACCCGCGGAGCGGATCCTACCGCCGCCGGGGGCGTATTCCGGGCTGAGCGAGGCGTTATCGGTGGGTAAGCCGTTAAGCACTGAAGAGAATATTCGCATCCTGGTGTGGAATATCTTTAAACAGCAGCGTGCAGAATGGCTGTCGGTGCTGAATAAGTACGGCAAAGATGCGCATCTGGTGTTACTTCAGGAGGCGCAAACAACGCCTGAGCTAGTGAAGTTTGCAACCACTAACTATCTGGCGGCCGATCAGGTCCCGGCGTTCGCACTGCCTCATCATCCTTCTGGCGTCATGACGCTGTCTGCCGCTCAGCCCGTTTACTGCTGCCCGCTGCGCGAACGTGAGCCTATTCTGCGGCTGGCGAAATCAGCGTTAGTAACCGTTTACCCACTTCCCGACTCACGCCTGCTGATGGTCGTGAACATCCATGCCGTGAACTTTAGCCTTGGCGTCGATGTTTACAGCAAGCAGCTGATGCCCATTGGCGAGCAAATTGCGTTGCATAACGGCCCGGTGATTATGGCCGGTGATTTTAACGCCTGGAGCCGCCCACGCATGAATGCGCTGTATCGATTTGCACGTGATATGTCGCTACGCCCGGTGTATTTCGATGATGATCAGCGCCGTCGCGCGTTTGGACGCCCGCTCGATTTTGTCTTTTACCGAGGGTTGAATGTGACAGAGGCTTCTGTGCTGGTGACCCGCGCATCGGACCATAATCCGTTGATTGTAGAATTTAGCCCGAGCAGATAGGGCAAGAGACATAAAAAAAGGCACCGGGGAAGACGGTGCCTTTTTTATTGTTTGCCTGTCAGGAGTCAGGACGGTCGCTGTTTTTTACATACAGCGTAAGCTGATCGCCCGGCTGCAAATTGCCTGCGTCGTTATTCCAGCGCATCACATCTTTGATGTTGACGCCGTGACGCTTTGCAATGCTCGACAGCGAGTCGCCTTTACGTACGCGATACGTAATGCTGCTGTTATCGGCAAGACGCGCAGCGCTGCTGCCTGCACCCACCGTTAAGCTTTGCCCTACTTTCAGGCTGCTGCCACGCAGGTTGTTCCACTGCTGCAGATCTTTTGCCGTTACGCCTAAGCGCGATGCAATGCCCGACAGCGTGTCACCTGAGCGAACCTTATAGCTACGGCTGGACATCGGCGTATTATCGGCGACCAGCGTTGGCTGGAGGTCGGCAATTTCACCGGAGGCCAGGGATTCACGCAGCTGGTCTGCATGCTTCTGTGGCACCATCACGTACTTAGGACCGCTTGCACCAAGCGTTGAGCCTTTCACGCCAGCATTGAAGGTCTTAAGCTTATTGACCGGCATACCTGCCATGTCAGCGAGCTGAGAGATCTCAACGGGGCTATCGAGGCGAACACGCGCCAGTGCTCGGCTTTCGTCAGTCGTAGGCAGACGAACGCCATAGCGTTTGCTGTTTTTGAGAATGTCGCTCAAAGCCAGCATCTTCGGTACGTAGACCTTAGTTTCCTGAGGCAATGGGAGAGACCAGAAGTCCGTAGGCTTACCACGGGCCTTGTTCGCTTTCATTGCTTTCATCACACGGCCTTCACCGCTGTTATACGCCGCCACGGTTAATAACCAGTCGCCGTCGAACATTTTGTTCAGACGCTGCATCATATCCAGTGCTGCCGTTGTGGAAGCAACGACGTCACGACGCGCGTCATAACTGCGGGTCTGTTTCAGACCGTAATTTCGCCCTGTGCTCGGAATGATCTGCCAAATACCTGCGGCATTGGCACCAGACGTTGCGTGCGGGTCAAAAGCGCTCTCCACTATGGGTAGTAATACCAGTTCCATCGGCATGTTACGTTTCTTAACTTGCCCGGCTATCCAGTACATATACGGCTCTGCCCGTAAAGTTACATCGTGGAGATAGCTCTTATTTCGTAAGTACTTCTGTTTCTGTTCGCGAACCCGGGTATTATCCGGAATTCCCATCTTTAGCTCGTCGCCAATGTAAGCCCACAAGTCCTGATTCTGCATGTCGAATGTCCCATCGTCCATCCAACGTGCCTGACTAGCGAACTTACTTGCTTCCCCTTGACTAGCCGCAGAAAGGCTCTGTGCGTGCTGTTGGACGTTGCCCTGCTGTGACGCCTGGCACCCCACGAGCAGGACAGAGGCGAGTAATATCGCTTTTGCCTTCATGTGTGTGTCAATAGTTGCTTAAAAGACGACCGATAATAACGACGAACTTTCGAAAACGCAACCCGGAAGTATCAGAAGTTATCTTTCTTTGCCCGTAACCATGCAAAACGCTCTTCAGATTGTAGCAATTTTGTTTCTTTGCCTATTTCATTAATTAAATCAATATCATCCGTTCTTAAAAAGAGATTAATCTGTCGCTCTTTTTTCAGAGTTGTGGGGAGTGTTATTTGTTTTTTTGCACGTAACTCCTTAACTTCTCGATAGTATTCGTTAATGAACAAATCATGCGGTAAAACGCTCAGGGCAAACGTCATGTTGGAGAGCGTGTACTCATGTGCGCAACAAATTAGCGTCTCTTCCGGCAGGCTGTTAATGTGCTGCAACGAGCGGTACATCTGGGCTGGCGTACCTTCAAATAATCGCCCGCAGCCCCCGGAAAATAGGGTATCGCCACAAAAAAGCCAGGGGGCGCTGTAGAAACAGACATGTCCTGAAGTGTGTCCCGGAGTAGCAAAAACGTGAAATTCCTGGTCAAGTACGCGGATGCGATCGCCGTCGGCAACTATTTTTGTTGTGCCTTTGTTACGTGTCTCTTCTGGGCCATAAACGATCAAATTCGGAAAACGCCTATGCAGATCCGCCACGCCGCCGACGTGATCGTGATGATGATGGGTTAACAGGATGGCTTCCGGCTGCCAGCCGTGACGATCGATAGCGTCCAGTACGGGGGCGGCTTCGCCAGGATCGACGATCAGGCAGCGACCTGTTTGATCGTTAAGAACCCAGATGTAGTTGTCCTGAAACGCTGAAATACTGTTAAGATTCATTCGTTACCTCTTACGCGTAGGGAAGGTTGTGATGAAACCGGCAAGGATACCTCAAACAGTCTCAGCGCCTGTCTCGTGGGCACAAATGCCCTGGGGTGAATATTATCGTGAGGCCATCGATCGTCAACTGAAACCCTGGCTGGGTAAGCTCTACGGCTTTCACCTGCTTAAGGTGGGCAATCTGAGCGCGGAGATCAACACCGAAGCGTGTGCTATCTCCCATCAGGTGAATATCTCGCTAGAGGGCAGCCCAATGCAGGTGATGGCCGATCCGCTGCATTTGCCGTTTGCCGAGAAATCGGTCGATGCCTGTCTGCTTGCCCATACGTTGCCCTGGTGCAGCGATCCTCACCGAATGCTGCGCGAGGCTGACCGAGTGTTAATTGACGATGGCTGGCTGATCATCAGCAGCTTCAACCCGGTTAGTCTGATGGGGCTGCGCAAGCTGTTTCCGGTGCTGCGCAAATCTGTGCCGTACAACAGCAGGATGTTTACGCTGACGCGTCAGCTTGACTGGCTGTCGCTGCTGAATTTTGAAGTGCTGCACCAGGGCTGTTTCCAGGTGCTGCCGTGGGCGAAGCAGGGGGGCGTGATGTTAAGCACCCATCTACCTGCGCTGGGCTGCCTGCAGGTTATCGTCGCGCGTAAGCGCACGATCCCGCTGACGCTAAACCCGATGCGGCAAAATAAAGCGAAAAGCCGCATCACGCAGGCGGTCGGCGCAACGCGGCAGTATCGCAAACCGCCGGACGCTTAAGCTTCCGGCTGGTAGCCCGTATCGTCTTGCGTTGGCGCGGAGGCTGCGGCACGCGCCAGCTCATCGCAGCGTTCGTTCTCGGGGTGCCCGGCGTGGCCTTTAACCCACTCCCAGCGAATTTCATGCTGACCAAGCGCCGCATCAAGTCGTTGCCAGAGATCGACGTTCTTCACCGGCTTTTTATCCGCCGTCTTCCAGCCTCGCTTTTTCCAGTTATGAATCCATTGGGTGATCCCCTGACGAACATACTGGCTATCGGTGCTTAGCACCACGGTGCACGGCTCTTTCAGCGCTTCGAGCGCGACAATCGCCGCCATCAGCTCCATGCGGTTGTTGGTGGTCAGGCGATAGCCTTCATTAAAGGTTTTTTCCCGCTGGCGATAGCGTAAAATAGCGCCATAGCCGCCGGGGCCTGGGTTACCAAGGCAAGAGCCATCGGTGAAAATTTCTACCTGTTTAAGCATCTCTGGTAGACTTCCTGTATCTGCAATCGAAAGTAAAACGGCAAGTCTGACATAAATGACTGATATGAGCACTGCAATTACGCGACAGATCGTTCTGGATACCGAAACCACCGGTATGAACCAGATCGGCGCCCACTATGAAGGCCACAAGATCATCGAGATCGGTGCCGTCGAAGTGATCAACCGTCGTTTGACCGGCAACAACTTCCACGTTTACCTCAAGCCGGACCGGCTGGTGGATCCTGAAGCCTTTGGCGTTCACGGTATTGCCGACGAGTTCTTGCTGGATAAACCCACTTTTGCCGACGTGGCCGATGAGTTTCTTGACTACATCCGCGGCGCGGAGCTGGTCATTCATAACGCATCGTTCGATATCGGCTTTATGGACTACGAGTTTAGTAAGCTTAATCGTGGTATTCCAAAGACCGATACTTTCTGTAAGGTGACCGATAGCCTGGCGCTGGCGAGGAAAATGTTCCCCGGTAAGCGTAACAGCCTTGATGCGTTATGCTCGCGCTATGAAATAGATAATACTAAGCGTACGCTGCACGGCGCATTACTCGATGCCCAGATTCTGGCCGATGTTTATCTGACGATGACCGGCGGACAAACCTCCATTAAATTTGCGATGGAAGGTGAGGGGCAGCAGCAGGCGGGTGATACCGGCATCCAGCGCATTGTGCGTGCCGCAAGCAAGCTGCGTGTGGTTTATGCCACGGACGAAGAGCTGGTGAATCACGAATCGCGCCTCGACCTGGTGCAGAAAAAAGGCGGAAGCTGCCTCTGGCGGTCATAAACAGGCCATTTTTGCTGTGAAAATAGCCGGTTGGGCGATTTTTGCAGCAAACGATTCAAAAGTAGAGAAAAAGCGTTGACGGTTTCCCAGGGAATCCGTAATATTCGCCTCGTTCCCAAGGGAACACAGCGGAGCGGTAGTTCAGTCGGTTAGAATACCTGCCTGTCACGCAGGGGGTCGCGGGTTCGAGTCCCGTCCGTTCCGCCACTATTCAGAAAGCCCGAATCAGCAATGATTCGGGCTTTCGTCGTTTCTGACGTCGAAATAGACGTATCTTACCATTCGCCCCTCCGTGCGGAGAGGCGCGTTGTGACTTTCAGCCTAGCGCAAACGGATCGGCATCCTGCCAGGCAGGAAATTTCTCGCGGTACTCCTGCAGCAGCGTCATCGAGAGCTCGCCGTCAATACGGGTGGCCTGATGCGCTTCGGCAGCCGCGAGGATTTCGCCCTGTGGGGTGATGATTCGGCTGTCGCCGCGGTAGTGATGGCTGTTGCCATCGGTACCCACGCGGTTACAGCCCGCGACGTAGGCCTGATTCTCGATCGCTCGGGCCATCAGCAGCGATTGCCAGTGGTGTGAGCGCGGGGCAGGCCAGTTGGCGACGTACAGCGCCAGATCGTAGTCGTTGCGGTTTCGCGACCATACCGGGAAGCGCAGGTCATAGCAGACGAGCGGCAAAATGCGCCAGCCGCGCCATGTCAGCACGATGCGCTGGTCGCCGGCAAGATAGTGGTGATGTTCCTCGGCCATGCGGAACAGATGTCGCTTGTCGTAGGCGTGCACCCGGCCTTCCGGCTCAACGAGCAGAAAACGGTTAACCGCGCCGCGAGATGTTTGCAATGCAGCGCTACCGGCAATGAGGGCGTTGGTACGCTGCGCCTGCTGTCGCATCCAGGCAATAACGTCGGTTTCCACCATTGACTGCTTCGCGGCTTCCATTGCGAAACCGGTAGTGAACATCTCTGGTAGTACAATCACGTCTCGCCCGACAATCTCTTCCATCAGCCGGCCAAAATGGCGCAGGTTCGCCGGGCCGTCCATCCATACTAGCGGTTGTTGCAAAAGGGTTATCTTTAAACCTGGCACGGCGATTGGCTCCTGTCGTATGGGCTCTTTTTTAACTTTAACACCTTATCAGGTCGTTGCCGCGCTACGGAATATTTTGCTAATAAATCGCATATCAGAAATGACTGATTTGCTTTTTACGCGTAGCCGCTCACGCTTAACAAGATGAAAACTAAGAGCAGGATAGGCTCGGGAGGAATAATGTTAAAAGTCATTACCACGATAGCGCTATTGGTTGGCGCATCCAGCGCGATGGCGCAGGGCGATGTGACTATCAGCAGCCTGGCGAAAGGCGAAACCAGCAAAGCCGCGTTTAATCAAATGGTCAAAGGGCATAAGCTGCCCGCGTGGGTCAGCAACGGCGGGACATTTTCGCCAGCTAAAACGGTGACGTTGGGCAACGAGTCCTGGCAAGTGCTGAGCGCCTGTAAACCGCATGACTGCGGCTCGGAGCGCGTGGCGGTACTGTGGTCAGAAAAATCGCAGCAAATGTCAGGCGTCTTCTCTACGGTGAATGAAAAAACCACCCAGGAGAAGCTTACCTGGCTGAACGTGAGCGACGCGTTGTCAATTGATGGTAAAACGGTGCTATTTGCTGCGCTAAGCGGGAGCCTGGAAAACCACCCCGATGCGTTTAATTACAAGTAGCAAACGCTGAATAGAAAACGGCGCAAAGCCAATAAAAAACGGAGCCGATGGGCTCCGTTTTCGTTGTTACTGCAAATGCCCTCAGGGAGGATTGATGCTACGCGGCTTCAACCTTGCGCACGTTGTCCGGCAGCTTTACCGGCTTGGTCGCCAATTCTTCCGGTGCAAAGTCATCCACGTTAATGCTGCGCAGACGGCTCGCTTCAGCTTTCGTCAGAATGGCGGCTTCGGTCTGATCGATAAGCCCCTTCGCCAGTGCGTTACGCGCCAGTTCATCCAGGCGGGTAAACGGCAGATTTTTGCCAATTTCTTTGCAGATCCGCTGGTGGATTGGATCCGCCGCCATCACATCAACTAACGCCTCTTCCAGCAGGCCAACCGGGTTATGCTCGCTCGGCGTCAGGTACTGACCGCGGCCGATACGGGAACGGGTGGCACTCGGCGTTTGCAGGATCTTCGCCACGCTATGGTCGAGCTTATCGGACGGTGCATCGTAATGACGGCCGGTCGGGAAGATCGCCACGCGCAAAGCGCCTGCAACAAAACGGTTAGGGAAGTTTTTCAGCAGATCGTCAATCGCCTGCTCGGCTTGATGCAAGGCATCCTGAACGCCCCAATGAACCAGCGGTAAATCGGCTTCATTACGGCCTTCATCGTCATAGCGCTTCAGCACCGCCGAGGCCAGATACAGCTGGCTTAAAACATCCCCCAGACGTGCGGAGATACGCTCACGACGTTTCAGGCTCCCGCCCAGTACCGCCATCGAAACATCGGACAGCAGCGCAAGGTTGGCGCTCAGACGGTTCAGGTGCTGATAGTAACGCTTAGTCGCATCGCGGGTTGGCGTCGCGCTGGTTAAGCCGCGAGTGATACCCAGCCAGAAGCTGCGGACCTTGTTGCTGCCGACGTGGCCGATGTGTTTGAACAGCAGTTTGTCGAACGCGTTGACGTCTTTATTCTGTGCCGCAGCCATCTCTTCCAGTACGTACGGATGGCAGCGAATAGCGCCCTGGCCGAAGATCATCATGCTGCGGGTCAGTATATTTGCCCCTTCCACGGTGATAGCAATGGGTGCGCCTTGGTAAGCACGCGCCAAGAAGTTGCCTTCGCCCAGCATGATACCTTTACCGCCGGCGATATCCATCGCGTCAACGATCGACTGCTGGCCGCGGTGAGTACAGTGGTATTTAACGATAGCCGACAGCACCGCCGGTTTTTCACCGAGCATAATGCCGTAGGTAATCAGGGTCGCAGCGGCGTCCATCACGTAGGCGTTGCCCGCGATACGCGCCAGCGGCTCTTCAATCCCTTCCATTTTACCGATGGACACTTTGAACTGACGGCGAATGTGCGCGTAGGCTCCGGTGGCCAACGCGACGGACTTCACGCCGCCGGTGGAGTTCGATGGCAGGGTGATACCGCGGCCAACGGAGAGACATTCAACCAGCATACGCCAGCCCTGACCGGCCATTTTGGGCCCGCCGATGATGTAGTCGATCGGCACGAAAATATCCTGACCGCGTGTTGGACCGTTCTGGAACGGCACGTTCAGTGGGAAGTGGCGACGGCCAATTTCAACGCCCGGGGTGTTGGTTGGGATCAGCGCACAGGTAATACCTAAATCTTCCGCGCCGCCCAGCAGTTTATCCGGGTCAGACAGCTTAAAGGCCAGGCCCAGCACGGTGGCAATAGGCGCGAGCGTAATGTAGCGTTTGTTCCAGGTCAGGCGCATGCCCAGTACCTGCTCGCCCTGCCAGTCGCCCATGCAGACCACGCCGGTGTCTGGAATCGCGCCTGCGTCAGAGCCAGCCTCCGGGCTGGTCAGCGCGAAGCAAGGGATTTCCAGACCACGCGCCAGACGCGGCAGATAGTGATTTTTCTGGTCTTCGGTGCCGTAGTGCTGCAGCAGTTCGCCCGGGCCTAAGGAGTTAGGTACGCCCACGGTGATGGCCAGAATGCCGGAAACGCCGGACAGCTTCTGCAGAACGCGCGCCTGAGCATAGGCTGAGAACTCCAGTCCGCCGTACTCTTTCTTAATGATCATCGCGAAGAAACGATGCTCTTTCAGATACGCCCACAACTCCGGCGGCAGATCCGCCATTTCATGGGTGATCTGGAAATCGTTCGCCATCCGACAGGCTTCTTCCACCGGGCCGTCGATAAAGGCTTGTTCTTCGGCGGTCAGCTGCGGACGCGGATAGTTGTGCAGTTTTTTCCAGTCCGGGTTGCCGCGGAACAGATCGCCTTCCCACCAGGTTGTACCTGCGTCGATCGCTTCTTTTTCGGTGCGCGACATAGGCGGCATCACCTTGCTGAACATGCGGAAGACCGGCGCGGAGATCAGCGCTTTACGCATTGGCGTAAAGTTGAACGGCACGAGGATAATGGCCAGCGGCACCAGCAGCCATAAATTCCACAGACCTGACGCACCCAGTGCAGCAGTCCAGGCCAGTAAAATCAGGCTACCGAGCGTTAAACTGACACGGTGATAGAAGAGTGCACCGAGTAAAGCAATGGTTAAAACAATACTCAAAATCATCATAGAGAAATGCCCCTGTCTTGTATGAGGTCTGACCACTTGTGATGATATGGTTGTAGTTGATGTGATTTTAATTAGCAATATGTTTACAAGATAATTACAACTCAGTTCACATTGTTGATGCTTTTTAGCGCACCAAAAATTCAAACATTCGGTGAATAAATGGGCCCTTGCTTCTCTGTACTGGCGCTATCCGGTACACTACGGACGACAATTTTATTAATGCTGAAGGATTATCCTCATGTACCAGGATCTTATTCGTAACGAACTGAATGAAGCGGCCGATACGCTGGCAAACTTTCTAAAAGATGATGCCAATATCCATGCTATTCAGCGCGCAGCAGTCCTGCTGGCAGACAGCTTTAAAGCCGGTGGTAAAGTGCTTTCCTGCGGTAACGGTGGCTCCCACTGCGACGCGATGCACTTCGCTGAAGAGCTGACCGGCCGCTATCGTGAAAACCGTCCTGGCTACCCGGCGATTGCGATCTCCGACGTCAGTCATCTCTCCTGCGTGAGTAACGATTTCGGTTATGAATATGTTTTCTCTCGTTACGTCGAGTCTGTCGGCCGCGAGGGTGACGTGCTGCTGGGTATCTCTACCTCGGGCAACTCTGCGAACGTGATTAAAGCTATTGAAGCGGCGCGCGCGCAGGGAATGAAAGTGATCACCCTGACCGGTAAAGACGGCGGCAAAATGGCCGGTTCCGCGGATATCGAGATTCGCGTTCCGCACTTTGGCTACGCCGATCGCGTGCAGGAAATTCACATTAAAGTGATTCATATCCTGATCATGCTGATCGAAAAAGAGATGGTTAAAGGCTAAGTACGACGGGGCCATCGGCCCCGATTTCGCTGGGGGTGTACTATGTGCGAACTGCTCGGGATGAGCGCCAATGTGCCGACCGATATTTGCTTCAGTTTTACCGGGCTGGTTCAGCGCGGTGGAGGGACTGGGCCGCATAAAGACGGCTGGGGTATTACCTTCTATGAAGGTAAAGGCTGTCGCACCTTTAAAGACCCGCAGCCCAGCTATCAGTCACCGATTGCTAAACTAGTGCAGGACTATCCGATCAAATCCTGTTCGGTGATCGCCCATATCCGCCAGGCCAATCGCGGTATGGTGGCGCTGGAAAACACACACCCGTTCACCCGCGAGCTGTGGGGGCGCAACTGGACCTACGCGCACAACGGGCAGCTTTCTGGCTATAAATCGCTGGAGACTGGGCACTTCCGTCCGGTTGGCGAAACCGACAGCGAAAAAGCGTTCTGCTGGCTGCTGCACAAGCTGACTCAGCGCTATCCTCGTACTCCGGGCAATATGCAGGCGGTATTTAAATATATTGCTTCGCTTGCCGATGAGCTGCGCGAGAAGGGCGTGTTTAACATGCTGCTATCAGACGGGCGTTATGTGATGGCGTTCTGCTCCACTAACCTGTATTGGATCACCCGTCGTGCGCCGTTTGGCGTGGCGAAGCTGCTGGATCAGGACGTGGAAATTGATTTTCAGCGGGAGACAACCGCCAACGATGTGGTGACCGTGATTGCCACCCAGCCGCTGACGGGGAATGAAACCTGGCACAAGATTATGCCAGGTGAGTGGCGCTTATTTTGCCTCGGGGAGCGCGTAGTTTGATGCCAGCTGCGGCTGCACCACTTCGTGGCTCAGCGGCTTGCTCACTACGTAGCGGCCGTCAATGACCGAGACGACAGGCGGTTTGTGCGTCTGCTGGAAGTAGTCGTAGCCCGGCTTTAGCTGCTGCCAGAAGTCATGGTAGTAAGAGTATTTGTGGCGCTGCATGTTGGCATCGTTCATTCTGAACGGATAGATGCTGACCTGCACGCTCTGCTGGCCAAACACCAGCGCGCCGGTGACAAACTGGAAGATCTCATCAATACCTGAGTCGGTCATGGCATAGCAGCCAATCGACACACAGGCACCGTGAATCATCAGATATTTCCCTTCATAGCCGTGCGCACGGTCATAGGCGTTCGGGAAGCCGATGTTAATTGCTTTATAGAAGCGGCTATCCGGCTTCAGCTGGCTACGCTGTACGGAATAAAACCCTTCCGGGCTTTTGAAATCGCCCTGGCGCTGCTTTGGCCCTAAGCCGCCGGAGTAATTACAGATTTTGTAGCTATCAAGGAGTTGGTAGGTTTCGCCCATTTTCACGAAGAGGTCAAGCGTACGCTCTTCCTTGAAAATCTGGATATACACCGGGGAGCCCATCAATTGCTGCTTATATTCTTTGCTAACAGGCGTCGTCGGGCTGCTGCTGCTCATTAACCCAGCAAACGAAACGCACGGCATTAAAAGCATCGCAATAAATAATGCGATTTTGCGCATACTACTTGTTCCTTGATAAAAAATAACTACACGCCAGGAGAGGCAACAGGGAGAAAAAAGCAGACAAATCTGTTTTTTGTGCGCTCACCTTAGCACCACCGCATTTTTTCGCAAGTAGGGCATTCGGCGTTTACAATTTCGTGTTGCATTCCCGCGGTCGGCCGGTGCGTTGTGCTACCGGTCCGATGGACGGGGCCTCGTACGAAGAGTGTAGGATAAGCTGATGATTCGCTAGCTATCTTTATCCTAATCCACAGAAGTTTGCGTATCAGCTCGCAATTTGGCAGGTTGAAATGCAGAACTGCTGCATCAGGGAAAGAGAAAATGGTAAACTTTCGTTACGTAATCATTCGGTGAAAAATAGGCAAATGAATGCCTGACGGATGATTCAGATAGTAATTCTCTAAACAGTGTAAGAAAGGATACTTCAGTTTCTCGTCATGCCTGGTCATGGATTGCGAAGAGCTTTCAGGCGCACCTCCTTTCTTTTGTCTCGTTAACCAAAACGCTGGCCTCAGCGCTGAGTTGACGTCGTCGTTAACGGATACCTGCGAACAGTATGATTAAAATAACCAAAGGTCTCGATCTGCCTATAGCTGGCCTGCCCGATCGGCAACGTATTGATGACGTTACCGTGAATCGCGTGGCGGTCAAAGGCGAAGAATATGTCGGGTTGCGCCCTTCAATGGCGGTAAAAGAGGGGGATCGCGTTGTCAAAGGGCAGCTGCTCTTTGAAGACAAAAAGATTCCCGGCGTACGCTTTACCGCCCCGGCCAGCGGCACGGTCAGTGCTATTCATCGCGGCGAGCGGCGAGTGCTGCAGTCGGTCGTCATCGATATCGACGGTGATGCCTCGTTGAACTTTACCGCCTATTCCGCCGACGACCTGGCAACACTCCCGCGTGAGGTGGTTGCCGCGCAGCTGATCGAATCCGGCATGTGGACCGCAATGCGCACGCGCCCGTTCAGCAAAACCCCCGCTCCGGGGACGGCGCCGGCGGCGATATTCGTCACCGCCATGGACACCAACCCGCTGGCCGCAGACCCTCAGCCGATTATCCTCGCCCAGCGTGAAGCCTTTAACGCGGGTCTGACCGTGCTGACGCGTCTTACCGACGGCAAAGTGCACGTTTGCCAGAGCAGCGGCGGCAAGCTGGGCGGCCACCCGCAGGGGCAGGTGACCTTCAATCAGTTCACCGGCCCGCATCCGGCGGGGCTGGTTGGCACGCACATACACTTCCTTGAGCCGGTAAGCCTGAACAAACAGGTGTGGCACCTGAACTATCAGGACGTGATTGCCTACGGCAAACTGTTCCTCGAAGGCGTACTGTGGACGGAGCGCATTATCGCGCTCGGTGGCCCGCAGGTGAAACAGCCACGTCTGCTGCGCACCTGCCTTGGCGCCGATCTCGATGCGCTGGTGGAGGGCGAACTGCACGAGGGCGAAAATCGCGTGTTGTCCGGCTCCGTACTCAACGGCTCACGGGCCGCAGGCCCTCAGGCGTTCCTTGGCCGCTTCCATCTGCAGGTCAGCGTCCTGAAAGAAGGGCGTGAAAAAGAGCTGCTCGGCTGGGTTGCGCCGGGGCGTGACAAGTATTCAATCACCCGCACCACGCTCGGTCATTTCCTGAAGAAGAAATTGTTTAACCTCTCTACGGACACCCACGGCGGCGAACGCGCGATGGTCCCGATTGGCAACTATGAGCGCGTGATGCCGCTGGACATCCTGCCGACCATGCTGCTGCGTGATCTGCTGGCGGGCGATACCGACAGCGCGCAGGCGCTAGGCTGTCTCGAGCTTGATGAAGAAGACCTGGCGCTGTGTACCTACGTTTGTCCGGGGAAATACGAATACGGGCCGGTGTTGCGCCACGTATTAACGCAAATTGAGCAGGAAGGCTAAGTGATGGGCTTAAAACAGCTGCTGGAAAAAGTTGAGCCGCACTTCACGCAGGGCGGCAAGCTGGAAAAATACTACCCGCTGTATGAAGCAACGGCGACGTTGCTCTACACGCCGGGCCACGTCACCAAAGGTGCGGCGCACGTCCGTGACGCCATCGACCTGAAGCGCATGATGATCCTCGTGTGGTTCGCCGTCTTCCCGGCGATGTTCTGGGGGATGTACAACGTTGGGCTGCAAACGATCCCGGCGCTGCACAAACTGTACGGCGCGGAACAGCTGCAGCAGGTCATCGCCGGTAACTGGCACTACAGCGTGGCGCAGGCGCTGGGCGTCAGCTTCGCGGCGGACGCCGGCTGGCTCAGCATGATGACGCTGGGTGCGGTGTTCTTTCTTCCTATTTACGCCACGGTATTCCTGGTAGGCGGTTTCTGGGAAGTGCTGTTTGCGATTGTGCGTAAGCATGAAGTGAACGAAGGTTTTTTCGTCACCTCTATTTTGTTTGCGCTGATTGTTCCGCCGACGATGCCGCTATGGCAGGCGGCGCTCGGCATCTCCTTTGGGGTGGTGATAGCCAAAGAGATCTTTGGCGGTACCGGACGCAACTTCCTTAACCCGGCGCTGGCCGGGCGCGCGTTCCTGTTCTTTGCCTATCCGGCACAAATCTCCGGCGATCTCGTCTGGACCGCTGCCGACGGATTCTCCGGCGCAACGCCGCTTTCCCAGTGGGCAAGCCACGGTGGAGAAGCGCTGGTCAACGTCGTCACCGGTCAGCCGGTAAGCTGGATGGACGCCTTTATCGGCAACATCCCGGGTTCAATTGGCGAAGTATCGACGCTGATGATCCTGCTCGGTGGTGCGCTAATTATTTTTGGTCGCGTAGCTTCCTGGCGCATTGTCGCCGGGGTGATGGTTGGCATGATTGCCTGTGCGACGCTGTTTAACCTGGTTGGCTCTGACACCAATCCAATGTTCGCCATGCCGTGGTACTGGCATCTGGTGCTGGGCGGCTTCGCCTTCGGCATGATGTTTATGGCTACCGACCCGGTCTCCGCGTCGTTTACTGATAAAGGGAAATGGTGCTACGGCGCGTTGATTGGCGCAATGTGCGTGCTGATTCGCGTGGTTAACCCGGCCTATCCGGAAGGGATGATGCTGGCGATTCTGTTCGCCAACCTCTTTGCACCGCTGTTCGATTATCTGGTGGTGCGGGCCAATATTAAGCGGAGGAAGTCGCGTGGCTGAGAATAAAAGTAACGATAGCATCGGCAAAACGCTGCTGGTGGTGCTGGTGCTTTGTCTGGTCTGCTCTATTGTGGTGGCCGGCTCAGCCGTTGGCCTGAAGCCGCTCCAGCAGGAGCAGCGCGCGCTGGATAAACAGCGCAATATCCTGGCGGTGGCCGGGCTGATGCACGATAAGATGACGGCTGACGAGGTGGCTGAAGTGTATGCCAGCCGCGTTACGCCACGGCTGGTAGACCTGAAAAGCGGTGCGATGCTTGATGCCGATCCGGCAAAGTTTAACCAGAGCCAGGCCCTGAAAGATCCCCAGCAAAGCATTGCGCTGGCGTCCAGCGAAGACCCTGCCGGTATTCGTCGCCGCAGCAATGTGGTGGAAATTTACCTCATTAAAGACGAAAAACAGCAGATTCAGGAGATCGTCTTACCGGTTTACGGTAACGGCCTGTGGTCAATGATGTACGCTTTTGTGGCACTGGATACCGACGGGCGCACCATCAAAGGCATCACCTATTATGACCAGGGGGAAACCCCGGGGCTGGGCGGTGAAATTGAAAACCCGAACTGGCGTGCGCAGTTTGTGGGTAAGCGCGTCGTTAACGACGAAGGTCATCCTGCGTTAAGAGTGATGAAGGGCGCTGCGCCGCAGGGCGACCTGTACGCGGTGGATGGCTTATCCGGCGCAACGCTGACCGCCAAAGGCGTCCAGCATAGCTTTGATTTCTGGATGGGCGAACTGGGCTTTGGCCCATTCCTGAAACAGGTGCGAGAAGGAGGGCTGAACCATGGCTGAACAGGGTGAAATGAAAGAGATGAAACGCCTGCTGGTTGGGCCGCTCATTGCCAATAACCCCATCGCGCTACAGGTCCTCGGCGTCTGTTCTGCGCTGGCGGTGACGACCAAGCTGGAAACGGCCTTCGTGATGACAATTGCGGTCACGCTGGTGACGGCGTTTTCCAGCATGTTTATCTCGATGATTCGTCATCATATTCCGAACAGCGTGCGCATCATCGTGCAGATGGCGATCATCGCTTCGCTGGTTATCGTGGTCGATCAGCTGCTGCGCGCGTTTGCCTATGAAACGTCAAAACAGCTGTCGGTCTTCGTCGGGCTGATCATCACGAACTGTATTGTGATGGGGCGCGCGGAAGCGTATGCCATGAAGTCTCCGCCGCTGGCGAGCTTTATGGACGGTATCGGCAACGGTCTGGGTTACGGCGCCATTCTGCTGATTGTTGGCTTCCTGCGTGAACTGATCGGCAGCGGCAAGCTGTTTGGCGTCACGGTGCTGGAAACGGTACAGAACGGCGGCTGGTACCAGCCTAATGGCCTGTTCCTGCTCGCGCCGAGCGCGTTTTTCATTATCGGTCTGCTGATCTGGGCGCTGCGTAGCTGGAAGCCGGAACAGCAGGAAAAGGAGTAACCGATCGTGGCTCACTACATTAGTCTGTTTGTTCGCGCCGTGTTCGTTGAAAACATGGCGCTGGCCTTCTTCCTTGGAATGTGTACATTCCTGGCGGTTTCAAAGAAAGTCTCCACGGCTTTTGGTCTTGGCGTAGCGGTAACGGTGGTTTTGGGCCTTGCCGTACCGATCAACAACCTGGTGTATAACCTGGTGCTGCGCGACGGCGCGCTGGTTGATGGCGTGGATCTTAGCTTCCTCAACTTCATCACCTTCATCGGAGTGATTGCCGCGTTGGTGCAGATTCTCGAGATGATCCTCGATAAATACTTCCCTTCGCTGTACACCGCACTGGGCATCTTCCTACCGCTGATCGCCGTAAACTGCGCCATCTTCGGCGGGGTTTCCTTCATGGTGCAGCGTGATTACAACTTCGGTGAGTCCATTGTTTACGGCTTCGGCTCGGGCATTGGCTGGATGCTGGCGATTGTTGCTCTGGCGGGAATTCGTGAAAAGATGAAGTATTCAAACGTGCCTGCGGGACTGCGCGGCTTAGGGATCACCTTTATCACCACCGGGCTGATGGCGTTAGGCTTTATGTCATTCTCCGGTGTGCAGCTATAAGGGCCGTTAATCATGGAAATTATACTTGGCGTAGTGATGTTTACGCTGATCGTGCTGGTACTGTCGTTGCTGATTTTGTTGGCGAAATCGAAGCTGGTTAATTCCGGCGATGTGGTTATCGAAATCAACAATGAAGCGGACAAACAGATTAAAACTCCGGCGGGTGACAAGCTGCTCAATACGCTGTCCAGCAACGGTATTTTTATCTCCTCCGCCTGCGGCGGCGGGGGCTCATGCGGGCAGTGCCGGGTAACGGTGAAAGAGGGCGGCGGTGATATTCTGCCGACCGAACTGTCACATATTACCAAGCGCGAGGCGAAAGAAGGCTGCCGTCTGGCCTGCCAGGTTGCCGTGCGCCAGGATATGAAAATCGAGCTGCCTGAAGAAGTGTTTGGCGTGAAGAAGTGGGAATGCGAAGTTATCTCTAACGATAACAAAGCCACCTTTATCAAAGAACTGAAGCTGGCTATCCCTGCAGGGGAAAGCGTGCCGTTCCGCGCCGGGGGCTACATTCAGATTGAATGCCCGCCGCATAAGGTTGCTTACGCCGACTTTGACGTGCCCGACGAATACCGCGCGGACTGGGATAAATACAACTTGTTCCGCTATGTTTCCGACGTGAAAGAACCAACGCTGCGTGCTTATTCCATGGCGAACTACCCGGAAGAAAAGGGCATGATTATGCTCAACGTGCGAATCGCGACGCCGCCGCCTTCCGCCCCCGATGCGCCGCCGGGAATCATGTCTTCCTACATCTGGTCGCTGAAGGCGGGCGACAAGGTGACGATTTCCGGGCCATTTGGTGAGTTTTTTGCCAAAGATACCGATGCTGAAATGGTCTTTATCGGCGGCGGTGCGGGGATGGCGCCGATGCGCTCGCATATCTTCGATCAGCTTAAGCGTTTGCACAGCAACCGCCGGATCAGCTTCTGGTACGGTGCGCGCTCGCTGCGTGAAATGTTCTATGAAGAGGAATTTGAACAGCTGGCGCGCGAGAACCCGAACTTTACCTTCCATATTGCGCTTTCCGACGCGCAGCCGGAAGATAACTGGACGGGCTACACTGGTTTCATTCATAACGTGCTGTACGAAAACTACCTGCGCGACCACCCGGCGCCGGAAGACTGTGAGTTCTACATGTGTGGGCCGCCGATGATGAACGCCGCGGTCATCAAAATGCTCAAAGAGCTGGGTGTTGAGGATGAAAATATCATGCTCGATGACTTTGGTGGCTGATGATGTTAACGGTATTCCTGGCCACGTTCTGCATTTTCGCGCTGGTTATCCTCGGCATGTCGCTGGGGTATCTGGTGAAGCGAAAAAGCCTGCAGGGCAGCTGCGGCGGGATCGCGTCACTGGGCATCGAAAAGGTCTGCAACTGTCCTGAACCCTGCGATGCACGTAAAAAACGTATGGCTCGCGAAGCCCAGCGCCAGCAGAACCGTATTCTGTAGTTTGTTCATCGCCCGGCCTGGCCGGGCGATTGACCGCTCTTCTCATTTGCTTAAGTTATGCTGTATACTTATCCAGTGGTAAGTGAGGGCTAACGATGCGCAAAATTATCCATATTGATATGGACTGCTTCTTCGCCGCGGTGGAAATGCGCGACAATCCCGCGCTGCGCGATATTCCCATCGCCATCGGCGGCAGTCGGGTACAGCGCGGTGTTATCAGCACGGCAAACTATCCCGCACGTAAATTTGGTGTACGTAGTGCCATGCCTACCGCTATGGCACTGAAGCTGTGCCCGCACCTCACGCTGCTGCCGGGTCGTTTCGAAGCCTACCGCGAAGCCTCCAATCATATCCGCGAAATCTTCTCCCGCTATACCTCATTAATTGAGCCACTCTCGCTGGATGAAGCCTATCTCGACGTCAGCGACAGCGTTCATTGCCACGGGTCGGCCACGCTGATGGCGCAGGAGATCCGCCAAACGATCTTTAACGAGCTCGCATTAACCGCTTCGGCGGGCGTCGCACCGGTAAAGTTTCTGGCAAAAATCGCCTCCGATCTTAACAAACCCAACGGCCAGTATGTGCTGACGCCTGCCGACGTTCCGGCATTTTTGAAAACGCTGCCGCTGGCTAAAATACCCGGCGTTGGCAAAGTATCCGCAGCGAAGCTGGAAAGCATGGGGCTACGCACCTGTGAAGACGTGCAGAACAGCGATCTTGCCGTGCTGCTTAAGCGTTTCGGTAAATTTGGCCGGATCCTCTGGGAGCGCAGCCGGGGGATTGATGAGCGCGAGATCAACAACGATCGCCAGCGTAAGTCGATCGGCGTTGAGCGTACGTTGATCGAAGACATCCACGAATGGGCGGAGTGTGAGGCGATCGTCGAGCGGCTTTATCCGGAGCTGGAGCGCCGGCTGGCAAAAGTTCGTCCCGATCTACGTATTGCCCGGCAGGGTATCAAACTAAAATTTAATGATTTCCAGCAAACCACGCAGGAACATGTCTGGCCGCAGCTGAATAAAGACGATCTGATCGCGACGGCACACAAAGCCTGGCACGAAAGGCGCTCGCAGCGTGGGGTCCGCCTAGTGGGCCTGCATGTTTCGCTGCTGGATCCACAGCTGGAGCGCCAGCTGCTGTTAGGAATTTAATGATGCAAATTCGCGCCTATTGTGATGATGATTTCTCAGCGCTGTGCCGCATTTTCCAGCGTGCGGTGCGGGAAATTGCCAGCCAGCACTACTCGCCCGCGCAGATAAACGCCTGGGCGCAGGTGGATGACGCGTGCTGGCGACAAAAAATGGCTGACTCGCTGGTTCTGGTGGCAACGGTTGATGAAACGCCTGTCGGTTTTGTCACCGCCGTTGAGCGCTATATCGACCTGCTGTTTGTCGACCCATCGTATGCGCGACAGGGTGTTGCCAGCGCGCTGCTGAACGCGCTGTTCGCCAGAGTACCGACGGGAGCGTTAACGGTAGAATCGAGCATCACGGCCAAAGCGTGTTTTGAACGGCTGGGGTTTGTGGTGTTGGCTGAACAAGAGGTTGAGGCGCGCGGAGAGACGTTTGTGAACTATAGGATGGAAAAAATCAGGTAGGGCGGTGATATTCCCGGCGGCGCTTCGCTTGGCCGGGCTACATTCTACGTAGCCCGGCCAAGCGAAGCGCCGCCGGGAGCGGCTCAGAACTTACTTCGCCGGAATCGCCTTCAGCAGTTCCGTCAGCAGCTGCCAGTACTGGCCAACGCTTTCGATATGAACCTGCTCATCCGGAGAGTGTGGACCGGTGATGGTTGGCCCAATAGAGACCATATCCATGTTCGGGTACGGTTTCTTGAACAGGCCACATTCCAGACCCGCGTGAATGATCTGAATGTTTGGCACCTTGTTGAACAGGCGCTGATAGGTTTCGCGTACCAGCTTCATGACCGGTGAATTCGCATCCGGCTGCCAGCCCGGGTAGCCGCCTTTCGGCTGGGTTTTAGCCCCTGCCAGCGCGCCCAGTGATTCCAGCATGCTCACTACGTAATCTTTACCGCTGTCGAGCAGGGAACGAATCAGGCAGTGAATGGTTGCGGTATCTTCAGTCATGGAAACCACACCGACGTTCAGAGAGGTTTCTACCACGCCTTTCGCCACGTCGGAATTACGAATCACGCCGTTCGGGGTCGCGTTCAGCAGCTGAGTGAAGGCATCGCGAGACGCGGTTGTCAGCGCTTTACCTTCAACGGTCGTCGCTTCCAGTACCAGGGTCAGGTTTTTCTCTTTTGCCGACAGCTCATTTTGCAGAATGTGCAGGTAGGTTTCTACCAGCCCTTTCAGCGCGTCGACTTTGTCTGCCGGAACCGCGATGGCCGCAAACGCTTCTCGTGGAATCGCGTTACGCAGGGTGCCGCCGGTGAAGTCTACCAGACGCAGATCCAGTTCCGCCGCATGAGCGACCAGGAAGCGGGCCAGCAGTTTGTTGGCGTTGCCCAGACCAAGATGAATATCACCACCGGAGTGGCCGCCTTTCAGGCCTTTCAGCGTCAGCTTGAAGGTCTGGAAGCCTGCAGGAATGGCTTCGCGAGTCAGCGGCAGGTTGCTGGTGAAGTCGATACCACCGGCGCAGCCCATGTAGATTTCACCTTCTTCTTCTGAGTCGGTGTTAATCAGGATATCGCCCTGTAGCCAGTTTGGCTGCAGGCCAAAGGCGCCGTCCATACCGGTTTCTTCGGTCATGGTTAGCAGCACTTCCAGCGGACCGTGCTCAACGGATTCATCGGACAGTACTGCAAGCGCTGACGCCATACCGATACCGTTGTCGGCGCCCAGGGTAGTGCCGCGTGCTTTAACCCATTCACCGTCAATGTACGGTTGGATAGGGTCTTTAGCGAAGTCGTGCACGGTGTCGTTGTTTTTCTGCGGCACCATATCGAGGTGAGCCTGCAGCACAACCGGTTTACGGTTTTCCATGCCCGGCGTCGCGCCTTTGCGAATCAGAATGTTGCCGACCTGGTCGCGCTCTGCGTGAAGCCCTTTTTCTTTCGCCCAGCCGACGATGTGTGCGGCGAGCTGTTCTTCATGGTGAGAAGGGTGCGGAATAGAACAGATTTTGGCAAAAATATCCCACAGCGGCTGCGGGGATAATTGAGACAGTTCAGACACGATGAGTCTCCTTACGGCGTTCTGCAAAAGTCGCTTGCAGGTAAAGGGTTAGCATAGACATATACCACAAGCCTGGCTTGCGCGATGGGGTTGAGAATACCACTTTCTGCCTCTTCCGGTAGAATAAACCACGTAAAAAGCGCCGTGGATTCCGCTTAACACTGGTTTTTAGTGCGCCAGATCTCTATAATCTCGCGCAACCTATTTCCCCCTTGAACATTTTTTAAGCCGTATAACACAGGCTGGGACACTTCACATGAGCGAAAAATACGTCGTCACTTGGGACATGTTGCAGGTTCACGCACGCAAACTGGCCGCACGCCTGATGCCTTCTGAACAGTGGAAAGGCATTATCGCCGTGAGCCGCGGTGGTCTGGTACCGGGCGCACTGCTGGCACGTGAACTGGGCATTCGTCATGTCGACACCGTATGCATCTCCAGCTATGACCACGATAACCAGCGCGAGCTGAAGGTTCTGAAACGCGCGGAAGGCGACGGCGAAGGCTTTATCGTTATTGACGATCTGGTCGACACCGGCGGCACCGCGGTGGCGATTCGCGAAATGTATCCAAAAGCGCACTTCGTCACCATCTTCGCGAAACCAGCCGGTCGTCCGCTGGTCGACGATTACGTGGTCGACATCCCGCAGGACACCTGGATTGAACAGCCTTGGGACATGGGCGTGGTGTTCGTACCGCCTATCTCTGGCCGTTAATTCAGTCAATAAATGCGCTCCTCACGCCCGGTTATGCCGGGCGTTGTTTTTTTTAGAGCCCCACGCGTTACAATGGACAAAAGATCGTATCCATGGAGGTTTTGTGATGCCTGAAGCTAATCTCAGCGAAACGCTATTCAAGCCGCGTTTTAAACACCCTGAAACGTCCACGCTGGTGCGTCGGTTTAATACCGGCAGTCCTTCCAGCATGCATTCGGCGCTCAGCGGCAGCACCGTCCCGCACTGGTATCGCATGATTAACCGTCTGATGTGGATCTGGCGCGGCGTAACGCCGCAGGAAATCCTCGACGTGCAGGCGCGTATCGTCATGAGCCAGGCCGAACGCACCGACGATGAGTTGTACGACACCGTGGTAGGGTATCGCGGCGGCAACTGGATTTACGAATGGTCGACGCAGGCAATGCAGTGGCAGCAGAAGGCCATGCAGGAGCAGGATGAAACGCTTAGCGGCCGCCATTGGCTGCACGCTTCCAACCTCTACAGCATTGCTGCCTATCCACACCTGAAGGGCGACGATCTCGCCGAACAGGCGCAGGCGCTGGCCAACCGCGCCTATGAAGAGGCGGCTAAACGCCTGCCGGGCGCCATGCGCGAACTGGAGTTCGCCATTCCTGGCGGTTCGCCGATTACCGGCTTCCTGCATATGCCAAAAGGCGACGGCCCGTTCCCGACGGTGCTGATGTGCGGCGGGCTTGACGGCCTGCAGACCGATTACTACAGCCTGTATGAGCGCTATTTCGCGCCGCTCGGCATTGCTATGCTGACGGTAGACATGCCGTCGATCGGTTTCTCTTCCAAATGGAAGCTCACCCAGGATTCCAGCCTGCTGCATCAGCAGGTGATTAAACAGCTGCGCGATGTGCCGTGGGTGGATCATACGCGCGTTGCCGCGTTTGGCTTCCGCTTTGGCGCGAACATTGCGGTACGTCTGGCCTATCTGGAAGCGCAAAATCTGAAGGCCGTCGCCTGTCTTGGCCCGGTCGTTCATGGCCTGCTGAGCGACCCGCTGCATCAGGGGCGCGTACCGGAAATGTACCTCGACGTGCTGGCCTCGCGGCTGGGCATGCACGATGCCTCTGATGAAGCGCTGCGCGTAGAGCTGAACCGCTACTCGTTAAAAACGCAGGGGCTGCTGGGGCGCCGCTGCCCAACGCCGATGCTTTCTGGCTACTGGGATAACGATCCGTTCAGCCCGGAAGAGGAGTCGCGTTTAATCGTCTCGTCGTCAGCGCAGGGCAAGCTGATGCCGATTCCGTTTAACCCGGTGTACCGTAATTTTGATAAGGCGCTGAAGGAAATTGCAGGGTGGATCAATAATAGATTTTGTTAATATATTGATAAATTCTATTGATTTGGTAAAACAGTTGCATCACTAAAGGAGATCGCAATGACGTTACCGAGTGGACACCCGAAGAGTAGATTGATCAAGAAATTCACTGCGCTTGGCCCCTATATTCGCGAAGAGCAGTGCGAAGATAACCGCTTTTTCTTCGACTGCCTGGCCGTTTGCGTGAACGTGAAACCCGCGCCGGAAAAGCGTGAGTTCTGGGGCTGGTGGATGGAGATGGAAGCGGAAGAGCGCCGCTTTACCTACAGCTACCAGTTCGGCCTGTTTGATAAAGAGGGGACATGGCAGGCGGTTGCGATCAAAGATCCTGAGGTCGTTGAGCGTCTGCAGCAAACGCTGCGCGGTTTTCACGAACGGGCAAGCGAGCTGCTGGCGAGTCTGGATTTAGCGCTGGAGCCAGCCGATGGCTTTGCCAACGAAGCGGTAAAACGTACGGCATAAACAATATCAAGGCCTGCCGAGCGGCTGGCCTTGATATTAAGCCATAAAAAAAAGCCTCCTTCTGGAGGCCTTTTTTCATATAACCGTTAGAACTGGTAGGTCATGCCTACGGCGACCACGTTGTCGGTCATAATGGCCAGACGTTTGGTGACCGCATCTTCGTCAATCAGGTTGATTTTATAATCAACAAATGTCGACATATTTTTGTTGAAATAGTAGGTCGCGCCGACGTCTACATATTTCATCAGATCCTGATCGCCAATTCCGTTGCCCAGGTCTTTGCCTTTCATCTGCACGTAACCCAGAGAAGGACGCAGGCCGAAATCGAATTGATATTGCGCGACGGCTTCAAAGTTTTGCGCTTTATTAGCAAAACCCTGATCCGCGGAAACCAGGCCTTTAATTGGCGTCATATTGCGGGTTTCAGTATAAATCATCGCCAGGTAAATATTATTGGCATCATATTTTACGCCGGTGCCCCAGGACTCTGCGTTCTTGCCGCCTTTGGCGAGAGATTTAGCCTGCTGGATATTGGTGCGGTCAGAGTTGGTGTATGCCGCACTGATAGCGAAGTCGCTGCCGCCGAAATCGTAGGACAGGGAGGAGCCGAAGCCGTCGCCGTTAGCGGTAGCATAGGTGCTGCGGTCATTCTTACCCTGATATTGCAGGGTTAAATCCAGGCCGTCAACCACGCCGAAGAAGTCGGTATTACGGTAGGTTGCCAGGCCGCTGGAACGCTTGGTCATGAAGTTATCGGTTTTCGCGGTGGAGTCGCCGCCGAATTCCGGGAACATATCGGTCCAGGCTTCAACATCGTACAGTGCGCCAAGGTTACGACCGTAATCAAACGAGCCGAAATTTTTTAATTTCAGGCCAGCAAACGCCAGACGCGTTTTCTGGGTAGATGTGCTTTCATCGTTATTACCGGAAAATTCAGATTCCCAGCGACCATAGCCGGTCAGCTGATCGTTAATTTTGGTTTCGCCTTTAAAACCAAAACGCACGTAGGTTTTATCACCGTCTGCGCTGGAGTCATCGCTCATATAGTGCATAGCTTTGACCTTGCCATAGACGTCCAGCTTGTTGCCATCTTTGTTATAAACTTCCGCGGCCATAGCTGAAGAGGACGCAATAATACCCATCATCGTTAATGCCAGTGCTGTTTTTTGCATTTCTCAATCCCGGTTTTTTTATACTTAAAAAGTGCTGTGAAAGACCACTGTGAAAAAACAGGAACGTTTTTATCCCGCACGTGTTAAAAATTTATGACAATCTCCGATTAAGTATAAAAAAGTATGTTTAATTTTTTCTGTCATAAAATTGTCAATAAACCCCATTAGGCTGCCTGATCCCGCGCAATAAAACCCCCGCTTTCTGTCCTGCCTGTTGGCAAGTGACCAGACTCCTGTTACAACGTTTGTTTGGATCGATACTTCTTCTTTTTAACGGCAGAGAATCATGAGTGATAGCCAGACGCTGGTGGTCAAACTGGGTACCAGTGTTTTAACGGGCGGATCGCGCCGCCTGAATCGCGCGCATATTGTTGAACTGGTTCGCCAGTGTGCCCAGCTTCATGCGGCTGGACATCGAATTGTCATTGTAACGTCAGGAGCGATTGCCGCCGGGCGTGAGCATCTGGGTTACCCTGAACTGCCCGCGACTATCGCCTCAAAACAGCTGCTTGCCGCCGTTGGCCAGAGCCGCTTAATTCAGCTGTGGGAACAGCTCTTCTCTATTTACGGCATCCACGTTGGCCAGATGCTGCTGACTCGCGCCGATATGGAAGACCGTGAACGTTTCCTCAACGCCCGGGATACCCTGCGCGCGCTGTTGGATAACAATATCGTTCCCGTGATTAACGAGAACGATGCCGTGGCAACCGCTGAAATTAAAGTGGGCGATAACGATAACCTCTCCGCGCTGGCCGCGATTCTGGCCGGCGCCGATAAGCTACTGTTGCTTACCGACCAGCAGGGGCTGTTTACCGCTGACCCGCGGAGTAACCCGAACGCAGAGCTGATCAAAGACGTCTACGGCGTTGACGATGCGCTACGGGCGATCGCAGGCGATAGCGTTTCCGGTCTCGGTACCGGCGGTATGGGAACCAAACTTCAGGCCGCCGACGTAGCATGCCGCGCGGGCATCGACACGATTATTGCCGCAGGGAGCCTGCCGGGCGTCATTGGCGACGTGATGGCGAATGTGGCCGTGGGCACGCGTTTCCACGCGCAGGACACGCCGCTGGAAAATCGTAAACGTTGGATTTTCGGCGCACCGCCGGCCGGAGAGCTGACCGTTGACGAAGGCGCGACCTCCGCCATTCTGGAACGCGGAAGTTCATTACTTCCAAAAGGCATTAAAAACGTGACAGGCAACTTCTCTCGTGGTGAAGTGATCCGTATTCGTAACCTTGAAGGTCGGGACATCGCGCACGGCGTCAGCCGCTACAACAGCGACGCGCTGCGCCTCATCGCCGGGCACCACTCGCAGGAAATTGATGCCATCCTCGGCTATGAGTACGGCCCGGTCGCGGTTCATCGTGACGACATGATCACCCGTTAAGGAGTTCAACATGCTGGAACAAATGGGCATTGCGGCAAAGCAGGCCTCTTATAAACTGGCGCTGCTGTCCAGCCGTGAAAAAAACCGGGTTCTGGAAACTATTGCAGACTATCTGGAATCTCATAGCGATGAGATTCTGCGCGCCAACGCAGACGATCTGGCCCAGGCGCGCGAAAGTGGCCTGAGCGAAGCTATGCTGGACCGTCTGGCGCTAACCCCCGCACGCCTGAGTGCGATTGCCAACGACGTGCGCCAGGTGTGCACGCTGGCCGACCCGGTAGGTCAGGTCATTGACGGCGGGCTGCTGGACAGCGGCCTGCGTATCGAACGTCGCCGCGTGCCGCTTGGTGTGATTGGTGTCATTTATGAAGCCCGCCCGAACGTGACCGTCGACGTCGCCGCGCTGTGCCTGAAAACCGGCAACGCAGCGATTCTGCGCGGCGGTAAAGAAACTTACCGCACTAACGCCGCGACCGTCGGCGTTATTCAGCTAGCGCTGAAAGAGTGTGGCCTGCCGGAAGCGGCGGTACAGGCGATTGATAACCCGGATCGTGCGCTGGTCAGTGAAATGCTGCGGATGGACAAGTACATCGATATGCTGATCCCACGCGGCGGCGCAGGCCTGCATAAGCTGTGCCGCGAACAGTCGACAATCCCGGTGATCACCGGTGGTATCGGCGTGTGCCATATTTATGTCGACGACACGGCTGAGATTGACCCTGCGCTGAAGATTATCGTCAACGCTAAAACCCAGCGTCCGAGCACCTGTAACACCGTTGAAACCCTGCTGGTGAACCAGGCTATCGCCGACCGCTTCCTTCCGGCGCTGAGTAAACAGATAGCGACCAGCGGCGTTACGCTGCACGGCGATGAGACCGTGATGCGCACGTTAAACGGCCCGGCGAAGCTGGTGCCGCTGAAAGCGGAAGAGCTGGACAACGAGTTCCTGTCGCTGGATCTTAACGTGGTTGTGGTGGCGGATATGGACAGTGCGATTGCGCACATCCGCCAGCATGGCACGCAGCACTCTGATGCCATCCTGACGCGTACGTTGAGCAACGCTAACCGCTTTATTAATGAAGTGGACTCGTCAGCGGTGTACGTCAACGCCTCCACCCGCTTCACTGACGGCGGCCAGTTTGGCCTGGGCGCGGAAGTGGCGGTCAGCACGCAGAAACTTCACGCTCGCGGGCCGATGGGGCTCGAAGCGCTGACCACCTACAAGTGGATCGGCTTTGGTGAAGATACGATTCGTGCGTAATTGACGGCGGGCGATGCAAAAATAGGCGGTTGATTAATCTGACTATTGACGCATCGCCCGGTTAGTTTTAACCTTTGACCCCGTGATTCACGTTCGTGAACACATCATGCAGGGCCGATATAGCTCAGTTGGTAGAGCAGCGCATTCGTAATGCGAAGGTCGGAGGTTCGACTCCTCTTATCGGCACCACTAACCACGCGGGTTCACGCGATATTCACCAGTTCAGCAAAAGCGCCTTGTGCCATATTTGTGCCATTCCCCGCCAGGAATGAGTCGATTTGCATGGCATGCTGCGTCAGGTGATTCGGTGCCAGATGTGCATAACGCTGTACCATCTCGATACTTTCCCAACCGCCCATTTCCTGTAGCGCACTGAGTGGTACGCCGGACTGAACAAGCCAGCTCGCCCAGGTGTGCCGCAGGTCATGGAAGCGGAAATTTTCTATTCCCGCCCGCCTTAACGCTGCGCGCCATGCCGTGTTAGCATCAGACCGCATTTTGCGCACTGCCTTTGTTCTCGTTCCATCCGGGCGAACGGATGATTCAGTGTGAACAAAGACCCACCGGTTATGTTTCCCCAGTTGCTCCCGCAGCACCTTACAGGCCGATTCGTTCAGGGCGACCCCAATCGCCCTTCCTGCTTTCGCGTCCTCGGGGTGAATCCACGCAACCTTCCTCTGCATATCAATTTGCGACCACTCCAGATCGGTGATGTTCGACCTGCGCAGCCCCGTCGCCAGTGCAAAGATAACAACTGGCTTCATATGTTCGGGAAGCTCCCGGATCAGGTTCGCCGCTTCCTCTTTGGTTAGCCAGCGAATGCGCTTATTTTTCGGCACCGGGCATTTGATGTTCGGCGCTTTGGCTATCCATCGCCATTCGTTGGCCGCGCATCGTAACAGCGCCCGGATGAAAGCAAGGTGTGTCGCCTTCGTCGCCAGCGACGCTGGTTTATCCTTAAATTCAGGAACCGGCTTACCTCTTCGCAGCAGGCTGTCCCGTTTAGCCTCCCAGTTCATTCGATGTTTGCGATTAACCATCGAACTCACCGCCGACAAGATCCTGTCTTCCGTGATTGCTGACAGGTCCATTCCTTTGAAGTGCATCCTCCAGAATCCGATCCGGCTTTTGTCATCGTCCAGGCTTTTCTTGTGCTGCTTTTCGTTAAGCCAGCGAACGCACGCTTCATCAAACGTTCGCGGCTTAAACTCCCCCATCTTATCAACTCGCCATGCTTCAGCTTTCAGCTGATCATAGAGCTCCTGCGCTTGCCTTTTGTCCGTTGTCCCAAGAGACCGTCTAATTCGACTTCCACCAGGCGTAACGAAGTCGCAGTGCCACGTACAGGCACGTTGTTTGATTGACATGCTTTATCCTCCTGCACATCAACCGCATTCACGGGTTGATTGTGGATCGGGTTCTTCACTGCCGCAATACAGTCTGTTTTGCAGATCAGATATGGGCTTTTTTTCTTATGTGGATTTTTTCGGGTAGCAGCCAGGCGACCGGACTTTATCCACTGGGCAATCGTGCCTTTATCCACTTTAAGGAAGGCGGCGGCCTCATCTCTGGTAAATACTTCTTCGTCCATCGATGTTCTCCAGTGGCCCCAGTCGGGGCCGTCATTGTTAATCAGTGTGCCTGTGCTGGCAGGTTTCGAAGTTTACGAACGCCGATCATTGCTGTGGCGACATAGCTGGTGGCGCGGTTGACGACTTCGACGGTGACCTTCATGCCATCCACCTCAACGGTGTAATTTGTCTGGTGCTTCTGCCTGCCGTAATCGCCATATTTTGCGTGGTGCGCCGCCAGCGCAACATCGCAAGCGCGGCGACCAATAGGTGATTGCTTACTGCGATTAATCAGCTTCATCATCACTGCACTCCCAAAGTGGCTACGACATCACTCGCTGTTTCGCGGGTGCTGCCTTTGCTGGATATAGCCCGGCGAGCACTGACGCGGTGCAGAGTGAAGCCGTGCTGTTCGTAAAGTTCAATTACGCGCGGAGCGGTAGAATTGCTGATCACCACTTTCGTCCCCCGCTGGTGGGCTGCCACACAGCTTTCCGCAAGCTCTACCTGGCTATCCCATGAGAACCCACCAGCCGCGTAGTTAGTGAAACCAGCGGTGCCGGGCAGCGGCTCATAAGGCGGATCGCAGTAAACGACGTCACCATCACCTGCCAGCGCGAGCGTGCGCCTGAAGCCTGCATTCATGAATACGCATGCGTGAGCCTTCTGCTTAAATGCCTTGATCTCTTCTTCCGGGAAATATGGCGCTTTATATTTCCCAAAGCCGACGTTAAAAAAACCGTCCAGGTTGTAACGAATCAGGCCGTTGAAGCAGTGCCGGTTGAGGTAAAGGAATGCTGCTGCGCGATCGACCGCATCCAGCCGCTGCGCGTTGAATGCTTCACGAATTACCATGTAGTTTTCGGCATCATTCAGATGCCTGAATGCCTTCATTGCCTCATAGATAACCGAATCGGGGACCACCGCCAGCATCTGATACAGGTTAATCAGGTCAGCGTTGACGTCAGCCAGAAGGAAGCGTTCGTGCTTGTCTGAGTTAAGGAACACCGAGCCGCCACCCACAAAAGGCTCAATAAGGCGCTTACCTGCGGGGATCAGGCGATCCAGTTCCGGCAGCAGCGCATATTTGCCGCCAGCCCATTTAAGGAACGGGCGCTGCCAAATTCGTGATGCGGGATTGTGTGCTGGTGGCAGCTTAACCGCTTCATTGATTTGCTCAACGCAAACATTTACAAATCCGTAATTCATGCTGCCACCTGCTTTTCGTTAAGTTCTTCAGCCAGTCGTTGCGCCTTCAGTGGGTTGGTAACGACATCACCCCACGGCATCAACCATCCGTTTTTCTCTTTGAGCCAGGGCAGGCGCACCGCGCCAACCCTGATTTCGTCCTGTGCGTGTGTCATAACGCATAGATAGAGTGAGAAGGGAACGGGAGACCAATCGGCGCAAATGGGATATCGTCGTCAAAGTCGACCGGTGGCTGACCGCTGTTCTGCTGCAAGCGAGACTGTGGTGCGCCGCCAGTCTGATTTGCATAAGGGTTACCGCCATGTTGGGTATTGCGTGGTCCAGAGAACTGCGCGCCGCCGTGAATACGTTCGTCCTTATCCTTCATCGACATTTCAAGCGCGGCGATCGCTTCTGCTGGGGCGTTCTCAGCGTGTTCGGCGTAGGTCTTACGCGTTCCCGGCTGGAAAACGTGGCGCACTTCGAACTTGTAGCCGTCGCCGCCGTCGTTTTTGGTGTACAGCACCTTCTGGAGGAACAGGCCCACCTTTTTGCCAACCAGTGCCGGGCAGTGCCATTCGATGCCGTTTTGGCCCTGTACCTGCTGCGGTTGCGCCTGTTTGACCTGGGCGACCCACATCAGCGCTGATACCAGCCCCATGCCGAAAGTCTGCTGGCCGTCTTTGCCGAGGAAGTTAATGCGCAGGAAATTCGCCTTGAGCCCGTTGGAATCCAGGCTCAGTTCGAGCGCCTGGGACTGGCTGCCATCTTTCCCGAAGGTGTACACCGCAGAAACGATTTCGCCCTCGTAAGCGCCGGTTTCGCTGATCCCGCCTGTTGCGCCAGCTTTCTTCGCCATCTCAGCAGTTTCGTTGTTCCACATAAAAGTCATTGGTTGGTTCATCGTTAATTCCTCAGAGTTACAATTCGGTCATAAATTCGGTGATAGCCACGTCTACGGCGTGGAGGTCGTTGTCCATTTCCGTCTGATCAGGGAACAGGTCAGGCGGTGCTTTGGCGGTGTCGTTGTCATCGCCTTTGATGAGAAAGACGTGTTTGCCGTCCTTCTTGATGGCGCGCAGCACGATGGAGAAATAGCCCTCTGGCGTCAGCTTTTCGTTGAGCATCTTTCCGGTAGTCTTCATGCGGATCTTTCCCTCGGTCTCTTCGGTGTGAGCCAGGAAATAAACGCGGAAGTCGTCCGGCAGTTCGGTGGCCGCCATGATGATTCGCCAGATGTGATCTGCCATTTCGGTGAACTTGGCATAGCCGGTCTGGTACGCGCGGTTCATGTTTTCGTGCTGCATGACCACCTGGAAATCGTCGATGATCAGGACGCGGCGCGTTTTCGACTGCACCATGCGATAGATGGTGTCCAGCACCGTTTCCCAGTTATCCGAGCGCAGAACGTTACCGCGCTGTTTGCTTCCGTCTGGCAGCAGCTTGCCGTGAAGTTTCCAGCCCGCAGACTTGAACGGCAGCATTTTGGGGATGCACTGGAGCAGCATCACATCGTCCGGATTGAAGTTGCGCAGGCTGTAGGACTTGCCCGCGCCAGAATCACCGAGGATCAGCACTGGAGTACCCATCATTTACCCCCGCTCAGCCAGTGTTCAGCCGTAAACAGCACGTCTTCGTCGTCGCTGTTGGCAACGAGCCAGCGCAGGTAACCCGGTTCTGTTTTTGCCAGCTCTGCGAACGGGACGCCTTTATGCTTACCGAAGCGGAGCGCATGCAGCAGGGAAGGGTTATTGGAGATGGCGCGCATCTCGCCCATCGTCCATTTCGCCAGGCGGCCCATATAGAGCAGCAATTCGGCGGTGACGTAGCAGTCATACAGCGCTCGGTGAGCGTACAGCCCTTCAGGTACTTCCGGTTTCAGCCCGAGGCTGTAACGCAGATACTGGTTGCTGTGGCTCTTGTGCTCCGGCAGGAGCGAACGCGCCAGCTTGGCGGTGCAGATCCATGGAGCGTTCATTGCGGGAAGCTTGGCTTTATCGAACTTCGCGTTGTGGGCGACGTATGCGTCGGCACCCATATAGCGGCCAATTACTTCACTGAGCAGTGGCGCGCCTTCCACCATGTCTTCGGTGATATGGTGAATAGCCATGGCCTCAAAACCGATCGCCACGCCTGGCTTAACGAGGTCGCTAATTGGGTTGCAGATCACGCCGTCGACAATATCGACGCTGGCGATTTCCACCACGGTTTCCGGGCCGCCTTCCAGCCCAGTCGTTTCGGTATCAATGACACGCAGCATTGTTAATCCCCTGTGTTCTGTAATCACAAACTGCATCGAAGTGCGCGAGCTGGTGGGCGATGGCCTCAAGGTCAGCTGGCGATAAGTGGTACATCAGGCACAGCAGCGCGATAAGGTTCATGGCTTGCTGTTGGTTTTCGGAATGCATCGCTTTTTCTCCTGTTCTGGAAGCCCGGCACCGTGTAGGCTGCCGGAATCAATTCAGTCTTTCGGATTTAGCTTTTCTGTCAGTTCAGCCACGCAGTCACGCCCGGCCTTTTTGTATGCTTCGGCTGCGTTGCCGTCATACTTGTCGTCTACTGCCTGTTCGAACTGCTCGATGGAACCGAAGAAGCAACCCGCAGCGATCCGGAACTCTTTGCCGGTCCACATAGCGAAGATGGTACGGCTGGAGTAACCGCAGTTTTCACGGTAAGAAACGTTCGTGATCTTCTCCGGGCGCAGGTAGAGCGAGCCGCCCACGGTCAGATTGTCCGGCAGCGCGGTGATGCTGGTGCCGCGCAGGTAGAGCGAGCCGCCCACGGTCAGATTGTCCGGCAGCGCGGTGATGCTGGTGCCGCGCAGGTCGAGCGAGCCGCCCACGGTCAGATTGTCCGGCAGCGCGGTGATGCTGGTGCCGCGCAGGTAGAGCGAGCCGCCCGCGGTCAGATTGTCCGGCAGCGCGGTGATGCTGGTGCCTTCCAGGTTGAGCGAGCCGCCCACGGTCAGATTGTCCGGCAGCGCGGTGATGCTGGTGCCGCGCAGGTAGAGCGAGCCGCCCACGGTCAGATTGTCCGGCAGCGCGGTGATGCTGGTGCCGCGCAGGTCGAGCGAGCCGCCCACGGTCAGATTGTCCGGCAGCGCGGTGATGCTGGTGCCGCGCAGGTAGAGCGAGCCGCCCGCGGTCAGATTGTCCGGCAGCGCGGTGATGCTGGTGCCTTCCAGGTTGAGCGAGCCGCCCACGGTCAGATTGTCCGGCAGCGCGGTGATGCTGGTGCCGCGCAGGTAGAGCGAGCCGCCCGCGGTCAGATTGTCCGGCAGCGCGGTGATGCTGGTGCCTTCCAGGTTGAGCGAGCCGCCCACGGTCAGATTGTCCGGCAGCGCGGTGATGCTGGTGCCGCGCAGGTCGAGCGAGCCGCCCACGGTCAGATTGTCCGGCAGCGCGGTGATGCTGGTGCCGCGCAGGTCGAGCGAGCCGCCCACGGTCAGATTGTCCGGCAAGGCGTCGACGCCGCTAACATCTTCCAGATCCAGATTGTGGGTGACGGTAATATTCCCGCTATCGGAAACAGTGTGCTGAATATCGTTTTTAACGAGGTGCTTAATTAAGTCGAACATTGCTGATCCTTAAATTTTGGGTGTAGAAGTCCTGTCGCTTGATTAGCCGACCGTTCGGTTAAATTCGGTTTTTCTGGTGGTGTCAGCCCTGAGATTCGCCGCAGAACGGGCAGAAACTCATTTTTACGTTGGTTTCCAGGCGGTTCAGGTTTTTAGCCATTTCGCCGTTTTTCTTTTTGGCCCGGTACGCCAGTTTGTATTTCAGAGTGACGTGTGAGCCGCCATCAGAAAGAGAAAAAAACTGATTTTCCCAACCGCGATCAAGGATGCTTTCACTCACTTCAGCACCCTCCGGAACCTTCTCTTTAAGCCGTGCTTCGATTTGAGCACCGACCTCATTAATGCAGTTGCACATCCCTTATCCCTCAAAATTTCGCGTCATATCCTGCTGGCGTTTCGTCAGCGTGAATGATGCCTTCGACTGGATAGTAGTTAGTGACGCCCATTTGCTCACTCGCTGCCGCTTCACATTGCTGCTGATTGTCGAAAATACCGACAACAGCGTCCTGGTAATCACCGTTCGTCATGGTGATGGTCAGCACTAATGCGTACAGGGCTCCCATCAGTGAGTCCCCGCAGGCACAAGATTTGGTTCGATGGTGCGTGAGGCATAAGGGCGGCGAATGTTGCGCAGGTTGCCCTGCGGTTCGTGCCAGTAGGTGCCGTCGCGGTAGTCGTAGGAAACCTGCCATGCTGCGCCGGTGCGACTGTTGCGCATGACGACTGCACGACCGTTGTTTGGTACTGCGTGGTTAGTTTTCATCTCATCCCCTTACCGTCTTCCCGGCTGCCAGAACTTTTACCCGGGCATTCGCGTTTGAATGCGTTGTTTGGATGAGATGATTATTAACCGTTGGTTATTTTTGGTCAATAACCGATGGTTAATTATTTTTATTTTGGTTAATAACCAACTGAAAAATAGGTTAATTTAGTTTTTAATCGTGGAGTGATATGATGAAAAAAACAGCTATTGAGGTGCTTATGGACTTTAATGAAGAGCGTGCGGGCTTGATTTCTGGGGCGATCGGGATGGCTGTGGTTAATCTTATTGCATTTGGTGTGCCAATCAATAGAGATAACCTTGTCGAAGAGCTGGAACGGGTAAGGCGTGAAACAGGGAACGTGATCGGGAAGGGGGTTAATCGAGATGCTGCGGAGATCGTTAGAAAAGGGGTGTAAAAAAATCCGGCTCAGTGGCCGGATTATGTCTATCTACGGTAACGCAAAACAGAGTACCAGAACACAAATCCGATGATTTCGACGTCGCTTTCGTTTGCCTCTTCGTCATCGTATTCACGATTGATGCTGCGGATTAACACCTTTCCTCCAGGCTTGCGGTAAAGCTGTTTGATTCGCTTTAAATCGCCTTGGTTGATTGCGTACAGTTCACCGTCAACGATTCGTTTATTTCCGGTGTCAACTGCAACGGTTGCACCATCAGGAATAACTGGTTCCATGCTATCACCGGAAGCTGGAAAACACAGAACACCCGAGCCGTCAGTGCTGGCACCTACGCGTCGTAAAGTTGCTTTGGAAAAACGTAACTTGAAACCGTTGTAATCTTCATCAGTGACGCGCCCATCCCCGCAGGCAAATTCGATATCCTTCAAGAACGGCACTTCAACCTCATCTTCTGGTAGAGGGGTATTTCTATCCCAAGATTCGACAGTACCCCACTCACTTACAGGGGGGAGAGCATCATCAGATAATCGTTTTTCAGCGAGCTTTTCGCCTCGCCCATACTCAAGCCACTCTGGAGAAACCCCAAGCCATTTACTTAAAGCCATGATGTTTGTCATATCTGGGATTGCTGCGCCGTTAAGCCATTTCCAGATCCCCGGCTCAGAAACGTCAATACCTTGAGCTTTTAATGCGCTACGAATCCTGCCCGCGAGCCCACGCCCCGCCACACCAGCATCGAGACATGCAGTGTGTAGTCGTTTGGAGAACTCTTCTTTTAAATCTTCTTTTTTAACCATGCGTTAATTATCGAATAGAGTTGACATAACTGTCAGTTAAGAATTAATCTTAACCCGTAGTTAATTTGGTTAATGGAAAACGCTATGAATCCAATGCAATTCGCTATTGAAGCTGTAGGCGGCCAAACAGCAGCAGCTCGCCTATGCGGACTGTCGAATGTGGCTATTCATAAGTGGGTTAAGAACGCAGCCTTACCGCGCACTGAATACACAGAGAAAACCAATTATTCACAGATCCTTGCTGACGCATCTGGTGGGAAGTTCACCTCCGAATGGTTGCGTCAAGCAGCAAACCCAGACCGGGAAAAAGCACCCGATGCCTCCGCTTAATCAGCGGCATATGTTTTTACAAGGGGATTATCACCAATGGAGAACGCAATCGCACGAAAGTTAGACCCGCCAGTTATCAATCCGGTTGAGATCGAAAGCGTCCTGCTCAACCGGCTTGCATCAGTGGGCCAGAAGTCTTACGCCGAGCATATGGGCATCAGCGAGTCGACAGCCAGCAGGCGTAAAGCCGAAGGGCATTTCAGCACCATGGCGAAAGAGCTGGCCTTCCTGGGGATTCAGGCCGCACCACCGGAAGCTGTGCTGGTATCGCGTGAATATCTGGCCTCAGTCGAAACGCTCGCTGATATCGGGCTGAAAGCCGAACGGGCAAGGCCGGGGCCGCTGGGGTGGGATTAAGCCATGAACCATATCGAATTCATCGAAAAGCATGTGCGTGAAGAACTGCTGAAGCTCGGTTTCTCTCTGGGAGTGGCTCAGGGGGGGGAGTTCCAGGCTATCGACATGTACAAGCGCATGAGCCAGGCAAGCAGAAAGGGGAAGATTTTTGATGATGTTTTACGGCACGCAAAGCTGTGGGCGGAGAAGCAGCAGTTACCTGCTGACCGCTTTGAGAAGCGAAAAGTTAAACGGAACGCCCAGCCGGGCCTGTTCTGAAAAGGCGAAAGCCGCTGTGCACGAACACAAGCGGCTCTCAGGTGCAAATGTTCGACCAATTGCAGGAGGAATAATGGCAAAAAACAACCGCTATTACCAGACCGCTGTACATAAAAACAATACCCGCGACCGCTTCGTGCGTTCGATTAATCCGGTAGTGGCCGAGAAGATGCGCGCCATCCTGGAGGAGTTGAAGCGTAAGGAGGAAAGCCGTGGGTAATCTCGCAACAGTCATACCAATCAGACCGGCTCTTACGGTCGTGGAGCGTCGGGTGGCAGATCTTGATGATGGTTTTACGCGCCTGGCAAACATGCTTCTGGAAGAATACGCAGGCGCTGACCTGACGAAGCGACAATTCAAAGTCCTGCTTGCTGTTCTGCGCCTGACTTATGGGTGGAATAAGCCCATGGACAGGATTGCCAATTCTCAGATTGCTCAGATAGCAAGGCTGCCAGAAAAACGCGTGAGTGAAGCGCGCGTCCAGCTCGTCGGAATGAACCTGCTAACCCAGGTTGGAAGGAGTATTGGACCGAATAAAAACACCGCCGAATGGTTACTACCAGCCGGTGAAAGCAGCGATACAGAAAATCCCTCAAAACAGGGGGTAAATGACGAAGAAGAAGAATCCCTCAATTCAGGGGATAATCCCTCAAATCAGGGTATACCTCAAAATGAGGGAAAATCCCCTAAATCAGGGGAAGAAGAATCCCTCAATTCAGGGGAACACCAAAGACATATAAATACATTAAATACTAATACCCCCCAACCCCCAGAGGGGGAGTGTGTCGGGCAGGAAGAAAAATCTGTCTCAAAGAAAACCCCGATCGACTACCAGGCAGTGCTGTCTGCATACAACACCACCCTGGGAGACCGCCTTCCTCAGGCAGAGGCACTAAACGACAAACGTCGCCGTGCTATCAAACGCCTGCTGACCGAACTGAAAGAGCCAACCGTCGAGGCGGTGGAGAATTACTTCGCCGCTTTCGCTGAGCGAGCACCAAAGTTTTACTTCGGTGAGAACGACAGAGGCTGGCGCGCCAGTTTCGATTATCTGTTGCGCTCTGACACCCTGCTGAAAACCAGGGAGAAAGCGCTATGACCGACATGAACATGATCCCGCAGAACATCGAAGCCGAACAAAGTGTGCTGGGCGGCATGATGCTGGATAGCGGTAGCGATCGCTGCCAGACCGCCATGTCGATGCTCAAACCAGAATCGTTCTACATCCGCCCCCACCAGGTGATTTTCGCCGAGATGCGGGAGCTGGCAGCCAACCAGAAGCCTATCGACCTGATCACCCTGATTGAGTCGCTGGAATCTAAAGGGCTTGGCGAGCAGGCTGGTGGCTTCGCTTACATGGCCGAGATATCCAAAAACACTCCCAGCGCGGCGAACATCGTTCACTACGCCATGCTGGTGCGCGAGAAAGCCATGGAGCGTTACGGCATTGACAAGCTGAACAGCGCCACCGAGCTGCTGTATTCCCGCAACGGGATGACCACCAGTCAGAAGTTTGACGCTATTCAGACCCTGTTCACTGATATCGCTGACTACGCGAAAACCGGTAACCGCCGGGGGCTCCGCGAGTTTTCGGAAGTGATGGGCGACTGGGTGGATGAGGTGGAAGCGCGCTGGAGCGACTCAGACGCAACGCGTGGACTGTCGACGGGGATCGGATCGCTGGATAACCTGCTGCAACCGAAAGGGCTGGTTAAAGGCGCTCTGATGGTGATCGGCGCACGTCCAAAGATGGGTAAAACCACGCTGTATAGCCAGCTGGCCATCAACTGTGCCGAGGTCGAAAAACTGCCCGCGCTGATGTTCAGTCTTGAAATGTCTGATAAGCAAATCGCTGAGCGCATGATTGGGCAGGCTAGTGGAGTAAATACCGACGTTTTTTACGCTGACCGTTACGACGACACGCAAGTGGCAATGGCTTTTGCTGCTGGTGGACGTCTGGCCCAGAGCGGAAATCTGTACGTCGACGATACACCCGGAATCACGCTTGCTCACGTCGTAGCTGAGTCGCGTCGTATCAAGCGTGAACGCGGCACTATCGGCATGGTGATGGTGGACTACCTGACTCTTATGACCGCCGACAAGGCTGACCGTAACGATCTGGCCTACGGGATTATCACGAAGGGGCTGAAGAACCTGGCGAAGGAACTGAACTGTATCGTGGTGCTGCTTACCCAGCTGAACCGCGATCTGGAGAAGCGCCCTAACAAACGCCCAACATCGAGTGATTCACGAGAGACAGGGCAGATCGAGCAGGATTGCGATTACTGGTTGGGAATTTACCGCGAAGGATTTTACGACGAAAACGCAGATCAGGCGGCTACCGAATTGCTGTTGCGCCTGAACCGCCACGGCCCGACCGGCGTTGTGTATTGCGACCAGCGCAACGGTGCGATCTACGACTGCGACCAGGCTGCTGCTGAGCAGAAGCGTCGCGCGAATGATGCCAGACCCAACAAAAAGAGGGAATTTTGATGAAAATTTACATTGCTGGGCCAATGACCGGCATCCCGAAATATAACCGCCCTGCGTTCCATTTTGAGGCTTTGCGCCTGGCTTCGGAAGGCCATGTGGTGTTAAACCCCGCGACGCTTCCAGATGGTCTGAGTCAGCCAGAGTACATGGATATTTGTCTCGCAATGCTCCGCTGCGCTGACGGAATTTTCCTGCTGTCCGGTTGGCAGAATTCCGCAGGCGCAAAAGCGGAACATGCTCTGGCTCAAAAGCTGGATCTGGAAATCATTCATCAGGAGAGTGCGGTATGACCAACAAAACTAAAGAACTCGTAGCTGCCGGGCATGCGCTGGCGAAAGAGCTGCATTGCGCTGAGTCTGCCGCACTGGTGCGTGAACTGGCTACGCAACTGGATGTGCAGCGTGCTCGCGCTGATGTGTTGGCTGACGCAGAGAAGCAGAACGCCGAGCTGAAAGACGAGAACGAGTACATTCGGAATCGCTTCAAAGAGCTTGATCGGATGTTCGGTAAGAACCTGATTGTCATGCAAGCGGCTGTTATCGACTGGCGCACCACCGGCGACGCCAAGAACGGGATGGCATGGATTTTTAACACCCTGCTTGGTCCTGGTGAGCTACCCAACGAGGACGAGAAAGACGCTCAGGCCTACTTTGACCGCGAATACGCGCCACTCGACAAAGAGTTAATGGAATTGCACCAGTGGTTTTGGGAGCGCCATAAGCGCATTGAATCCAAAGGTACTGTTATTCAGGAGGCTGCCCAGTGAACGAAGTATTTGTATTGATCAAGATAACCGCGATGGTCATTGGTATTTCTGTCGCTGTGCTGGGGCTGATGTCATTCGTGATGTGGCAAAACCCGTTTCGCTTCATCAAACCGATGTTTGCCGTAAGGGTTTTGGTGGCGTTAGTAGCATACGCATGGTTCCTTTGCTTTATTCCGGGGGCATCACAATGAACAGGAACACCATCAATATCGGCGAGTCAGCATCATCGGCGCAATTACGCAGGTTGATACGTGATCGGCACGCTGCATGGTCACAGGAAACCTTTGGGGATGTTGGTCCAGTCGGTCCGCTGAAACACCTTGCGAAAGAAGCGCTGGAGGCCGCCGCCGCGCCAGATGATTTATCCGAATGGGCGGATCTCCAGTTCCTCTTGTGGGATGCCCAGCGGCGTGCCGGCATCTCTGACGGCGAAATCACAGCAGCGATGGAAGAAAAACTGAAAGTGAATATGGCGCGCCAGTGGCCTGAACCGAAGGACGGAGAGCCGCGCCAGCATATCCAGAACGATTGGCAGAGTTGTAACCATCTTCTCCCGATTGGCGAGTTACTGAAGCGCCTCAATGAGCAAACGGGCGAAGAGTGGGTAAGCACTACAGATTTAGACTATGGGAAATGGGTGAGATGTAGTGATCGCATGCCAGCAAAAAGGGTAAATGTTCTCGTTTCCGATGCTGGTGGCAACAAATTTATTTGCTGTCATGAAAACGGATTTTGGCGCGATTTTAGGGTTGGTTTTAGTCGCTATGAAATCATTCACTGGATGCCACTGCCAGCAGCACCGCAGCAGGAGGTGATGTGATGAACTCTTTCGCGAAATACACAATTATTGACTGGATTGTCCTCTTTCAGGTGGTGCTCATCTGGTTTTTTATGGCTTACAGGGCAGGGAAATGGATTTTCGGCATAGCACTTCGCAAAGGCTGGCGGTGGTGGAATCGTAAGGATGAGAAGTTGCTGGCTTTGGATTCCTTTTACGAGGCGTTTAACCTTGGGGATATCCAGCCGGGGAATGCCATGGTGGTCACCACTGAAAGTGGTATGACTATTCGCATCCACAAGCCAAAGGGGCCGGATAATGGCTAAAACCGCCGCTGAACGCAAAGCTGCCCAGCGCGCCCGGCAAGCCGCAGCTGGTGGGCGTAAATTTGAGCTCATACTTGATACGCAGGAACTGGAGATGCTGGAACGTAATTGTGTATTACGCCGCCCAGGGCGAGCGCCGTATGAAATGAGCGAATACGTCGCAATGCTGATCCGCCAGGACGATGCCCGCGTTCGTGGTCGCATTAAGTCAATCAGCGCGAACCGCTGCGGTAAATGCGGAGATGCGCTGCCGGTTAAGTCGTGTCCGTGCGACGGTGATTCGCAATGCTGGGTTACGCGTGGTTGGCACGAAACCAAATTGACGGCGTGACATGTCACAATGTAATCAATAACATACAAGCCTCTTCGGGGGCTTTTTTGTCGGCGTTAAATTGCTTTTGCCACAATGCCCAGCCATAATATCCCTGTCAGCCTGAACAACTGACACCCGGACATTCGCGCCACGGAGAACACCATGGCGCAGCACCACCAGCTTAAACACAATCGCCTGACGTTATCCGACGTCAGAGATTTGTCGTATCTGTCGCTTAACCTCTTCGGGGGTGACGCGTGAGCCAACAATTCCACCTCGTTAACGAAAGCGTTAAGCAGAACGCTATCAACTACATTCGTCAGTTGCCAGTCGACAGTAAGCGCCCGCTGATACTCGACGTCAAAGAGTCGACGCGCACCGCTATTCAAAATCGCAAGATGTGGCCGCTACTGAAAGATCTTTCCGACCAGGTTCTCTGGTTCGGCAATAAATACGATTCCGACGACTGGAAAGACCTCATCACCGCGCTGGTGGCGAAGACCAAAAAGCAGGAACAGCGAATGGCCCCCGGGCTTGATGGCGGCGTCGTGATGTTCGGCCAGCGCACCAGCAAAATGACCATTCCCCAGATGGTAGAGGTCATCGAGGCGATTTACTGGTTCGGCACCCAGCAGGGCGTCACCTTCAGCGAACAATCCCGCAATGAAATCGAGTGGGCAAAGCGTTGGGGTGAAAAATGATTACTCACTTCCATGGAACCCCTATTTGGGGGGATTCAGGCTCAGTCCACCGAATTGCCGTAACCGGGGCTGGTGCATTTGTCTCTTACGCCCGACCAGATCAGTTAGCCGCTTCAATTAACCATGCAGTAGAGGTTGGAATTGATAATGGTGCTTTCTCGGCATGGAAGCGTGGTCTCGTTATTGATTGGGTCCAATTCTATCAATGGTTGATCAACTGGTATCACCATCCGAAGGTTAAATTCTTCGTTATCCCGGATGTTGTGGAAGGCGGGGAAGAAGATAACGACACTCTGATAAAGCAGGTGCCATCAATGTTCAAGGATAAGGCGGTTCCAGTATGGCACTTGCATGAGAGCATTGATCGCTTAGTTGAATTGTGCCGAAACTGGCCGCGAGTATGCTTTGGGTCTTCTGGTCAATTCGCAGTTATTCGAACCCGCCAATGGCATGCACGTATGACTGAAGCGTTTGAGGCAATTTATTGCCGTCATAACTTCAGGACGCTGATTCATGGTCTGCGCATGCTCGATGGAAGGGTGCTGGGAAATTACCCATTAACAACAGCAGATAGCACAAATTTAGCCTGCAATGTTCCCAAATTCGACAAAAAATACCCCGAACTAACCCGTGCGATCCGGGAGGCAGATTACTCAAAAGGTTTGAGTGAGAAAGAAGTAAAAGCACTCGTCTTGCGTGGAAGATGCGCAATCATGAAAAACACCATTGAATCAGTTCTGCCACCAACTCCAGAGCGGTGGGCATCCTCGTATCGGGAGGCAGCGTAATGGCTATCTACCGTAGCAAAAAATGGCTCGCTGCTGTCGGAAAGATCGAGCAGTGCGTGTTATGCGGTTCATGGGGGACGCAGGTAGCACATCGCAATGAAGGCAAAGGCATGGGCCTGAAAGCTGATGATTGCGCCACGGCGGCGATCTGCGTTTGCTGCCACGACAGCATCGACAACGGGAGCAAGCTATCGCGCGACGAACGTCGCCAGCTTATGGACCGCGCTATCGTTCTGACCGTTATCCAGATCGCCCGCCTTGGGCTGGTGGTGCCAGCATGAAAATTGACAAAACTGGACGATTGCTTAGCGATAACGCACTTAAAAATATGGGTGGCTCTGGGCGCTTCAAGGCTAAGCATGGGATGAAAAACACGCCGGAATACCGAGCGTGGATTGATATGAAAAACAGGTGTTCTAATCCGAATGTAAGGTCTTATTCAAATTATGGAGGTAGGGGGATCACTGTCTGTAAAGAGTGGGTAGAGAGTTTTGAAGAATTCTTCAAATACGTCGGTCCTCGCCCAGATGGTTACAGTCTTGACAGGATTGACACCAATGGGAACTACGAGCCCGGAAACATTAGATGGGTTACGAATCGCAGCCAACAAAATAATAAAAGAAATACCGTCTTTGTAATGTTTGATGGTCAAAAAATATCAGCCAGTGAGTATGCGAGAGCTGTAGGCATGAAGCCGGACACAGTACACGCAAGAATTCGTCGAGGCTTGAAGCTTGATGGGGCGATCATATGCAAGTGATTTATGAGATTACCCCTGTACCTAAGCCAAGACAAACCCGCGCCGACAAATGGAAAACACGGCCTGCGGTCATGCGTTACCGCGCATTCTGCGATGAAGCACGTCTGCGCAAAATCAATCTCCCTGAGTCCGGCGCGCATATCACCTTCGTTATGCCAATGCCTCCGAGCTGGAGCAAAAAGAAGCGTGAACAGCTCAACGGCAAGCCGCACCAGTCAAAACCAGACTGCGACAACATGCTTAAAGCACTGATGGATGCCCTGTTTGATGATGATTCCAGTGTCTGGGATTGTCGCATTACAAAGCTATGGGGCGAGAAAGGCCAGATCATCATTCGGGAGAACGGACAATGACACGCACCGACATTAACAATTACCAGAAAGCGTCTGTTGAGCGTACCAACCCGCAAAACGCCTGGGTGATGCTGGCAGCAGCACCACGCAGATCTTACCTGGGGAAATACCGCCGACTGACACCATCGCAAAGCCGTTGGGTTCGTTCGTTGCTGAACCACTGGGGCGGCATGTATGGAGGCAGCGGAACAGAGCACCTTTCTGGTGGCGGTGGTATGTGGTCAATGATATTGACCGGCTGGACTGGCGAACAGCAGGAGAGGATCGCTACCGTGCTGTCTGGTCTGCGTAAAATTGGCTATACCGGCGATGTGTTGTTTGAGCAGGCTAAAGCCATCATTTGGCCGAAGAAATCACTTTCTGACCTGATCGGCAACGCCGGGGATCAAGAGGAAGCTGCATTCATGGAGGCTATCATCCTGAAGTCCTTCAAGCCGGGGAATCCCGTGTATGAGATAGGGAAGGACTATTACACCTGGCGGAAAACCATCAATGACATGGCTCGATGGATGCAGTATTACTACGCGCCGTTTCTGACCGAAAAGCAGTGCATTGACCGCGTGCGCTGGTGTATTGAGTTGTTCAATTCTGCTGTCTTCTTCACGTTAAAAGATGAATTAGGCTTCGAAAATGCAAAAACTTGCGAAAAAGACTTGAAAACGAGTTTTGAAACTGCATAATTCAGATATGCTCGGACGTCAAAAGCGAAAGAGCTTACCCACCAGCGGAGATGCCTTGCGCGGAGCGGTGGGAACCACATTTAAGCCCTTGCAGAAATGCAGGGGCTTTTTTATTGGCTCAATGCCACCGGGTGAATAACGTATGCACACGGCGATCATCTGGACCCTGTACATGATTCTGTGTAAATGCCTTTTCTCAGAAGTGACCGTCCAGGCGGTCACCGAACTCGATAATAAAGCGGCTCATCGCCATACGCCAGTCCCTCAGCGGCATCGTCCATTTCTGTGATGCAGCCTGGATTGCCAGCCACACCACCTTTTTCACTGCGTCGTCTGTCGGGAACACCTTACGCTTTTTGATGGCATGCCGGATCACGCTATTCAGCGACTCGATGGCATTCGTGGTGTAGATCACCTTGCGGATGTCTGCCGGGTAAGAGAAGAACGTCGCCAGGTTGGCCCAGTTTGCCTGCCAGCTCCGGCTTATCTGCGGGTAGCGACCGTCCCAGGCGCTGGCGAACGCTTCCAGCGCCTGCTGGCCTGCCTCTTCCGTGGGGGCCTGATAGATGGCCTTCAGGTCGCGGGTGACGGCTTTGTAGTCCTTCCAGGAGACGAACCGCAGGCTGTTGCGTACCATATGCACGATGCACAGCTGGATGCGGGCTTCCGGATACACCGTGTTGATGGCGTCCGGGAAGCCTTTCAGGCCGTCGACACAGGCGATGAGGATATCGTTCAGGCCGCGGTTTTTTAGTTCTGTCAGCACATTGAGCCAGAACTTCGCTCCTTCATTTTCGGCCAGCCACATACCCAGCAGATCTTTCTGGCCTTCGATATTGATACCCAGCGCCAGGAACACGGATTTGTTGATGACGCGACTATCTTGCCGAACTTTAATGACGATACAGTCAAGATAAACAATGGGATAGACGGCATCCAGTGGCCGATTTTGCCATTCGACAACCTGCTCAATGACAGCATCTGTCACCTTTGAGACCAGCGCTGGCGAGACGTCGGCGTCATACAGCTCTTTAAACGCGGCGGCGATTTCGCGGGTGGTCATCCCTTTGGCATACAACGATAAAATCTGGTTATCCATGCCGGTGATCCGGGTCTGGTTCTTCTTCACCAGTTGAGGTTCAAAGGAACCTTCACGATCGCGCGGTGTACGCAACTCCAGCGGGCCATCGCCAGTGATAACGGTCTTTTGGGTATAGCCGTTACGGGCGTTGGTGCCCGGTTTTAGCTGATTTTTATCATAACCGAGATGATGGGTCATTTCGGCATTGAGCGCCGCCTCGACGCTGATTTTCTTCAGCAGGCGATCGAACTGGTTGAGATCCTCAGGGGTTTTGAGATTTTTGGCCAGTTCATTAGCCAGAGCCTGCAACTGTTTTTCGTCCATAAATTAACCTGTTTTTGATGTTGGATTGAACATATCAAAATCAGGCAATTACACAAATCTATGTACAGGCTCATCATCTGCGCTTCTGGCCCGTCCCTTACTCCCGTTGACTGTCAAATAGCTGCACGCTCAGGGCTTCCTGTGATAGCGGTTAATTCATCATGGCGAGCCATACCGGAATGCACCCACATTTACGCTGGCGATCTGCGCTGGTGGGATGTGAACATCCCCGCGCTGCCCGATGGCCCCGAACGCTGGTCATGTAACCTGAGAGCACACACCCGATACGGCGTGAGCCTCTTCCCGACAGATACCAGCGGCACATTCAATTCGGGGCAGAGAGCGATCCTGTTCGCTCACTGGCTCGGTGTCATGCGCATCATCCTGCTCGGCTTCGATTGCTCAATATCAAACGGTAGTCACTGGCACGGCGATCATACAGCCCTTGATAACCCGACATCAGCGAACGTAAAGCGCTGGCATGGCGAGTTTGCCCGGGCTGCGGCGCAGCTGCGTGGAAGTGTCAATATCATCAACAGCAGCCGCCAGACGGCGCTTAATTGCTTTCGTCGTTTACCTCTTGAAGCGGCGATCAGCGAGGTTACATGCTGAATCCTCCGATTTACATCGATGGCATGCTGGGAATGGGAGACACCATTTACCAGCGCGCTTTCGTCAAACAGCTGCCTGCGGGGACATTCATTAAGACGGCATGGCCGGAGCTTTACGAAGACCTGCCAGTAAAAGCTGTCCGAAGTGATACCGCGCTCAGAACGCAGCGAAAAAACGAGTTTCGCAGCTTCGCAAAGTTTTATCCTCCGCCATCGGCACGCCAGACGAAGCGAATCTTTTACGGCCCGGATGATCTGCGGCGCGGTTCGATATTTGATGCCATGCGCCGCCAGTTCGGCGTAACGCCAGCAGCGCTTGATTTACCATCCTTTGGCCCGGCGCAGTTTACGCACCAAAAGCCGATCGCCGTTATTCGACCGGCAACGGTTCGTTCTGAATGGCGTAGCGACTCCCGAAACCCTGACCCCGATTACCTCCTGCGTGCATCGAGAATCCTGCGGAAACATTTCTGCGTGATTAGCGTTGCTGATTTGCAGGACGGGGAAGAGTGGCTGGTGGGTGAAGAACCAGAGGCCGATCTGAAAATGCACGCTGGCGAGCTCAATATCAAAGAGCTGATGCGCCTTGTTGAGCATGCCGCTGTGATGGTTACGCCTGTTGGCTGGGCGCTTCCCGCTGCCATTGCGTACAAAACACCTGTTTACGTTGTCGCTGGTGGGCGCGGTGGGCATAACGCTCCCGAAATAGTCACCGATCCGGCGATGGATTTATCCCGCGTTGGCTGGGCAATCCCGGACAATTATTGTCGCTGCGAAGCGTGGGATCACCACTGCGACAAACGCATCTCCAACTTTGATTCAAAATTCGAGGCCTGGCTGAATGAAGTCGTTTTATCAGGAACTGAACAGCGGGCTGGTATTCCTCCCGGAGCTGGGCATCGGTCGTTATCCGGTTCCGGCATCTCGCCCGTATGACGAGCAGTATTTCGCGAAGTATCAGCAGCTGGCCGATACCGAAACGGGGCGAGCATTAACGCAGTCCAGAATTTGGGTTTATTCCAGTTTCGCACACAGCACCCGCAAACAGGCGAGGTGAACCTATGAATAGCTCTCACGGGATTTTTGAACAAACCATGAAATGGATCGCGCTATATCTGCCGTCAGTTTACGCCGGGTTATGCGCTCTGGGCATCTCCGCGCTTATCGACATACGCGCAGGGAAGCCGAAACTCTACACCGCCACTGGCGCGCTAATCTGCGGCATATTCGCGCTGGCTGTTTCCGCATTGCTGGAATACCTGGGGCTGCCTGCTAATTCAGGGGCATTCGTTGGTGCGCTCGTCGGGTTTGTTGGAGCGGATAGACTGCGTGACATGGCGCTCGCTATCGTTGCCAGACGCGCCGGAGTCGGCAGCACTGAGGAAAATAAATGAATCAATCTCAATTTCAAATGGCGGCTGGTATCAGCGCCGGGTTGGCTGCGCGCTGGTTTCAGCCAGTAGATGCGGCGATGAAAGAATTTGGCATTACAGCACCTGCGGATCAGGCCATGTTCATCGCTCAGGTAGGTCATGAGTCAGGCGGCTTTAGCGCTGTAGTAGAAAATTTGAACTACACACCATCTGCGCTGGTGGCGACCTTCGGAAAGAGGATCACACAGCAGCAGGCTGATGCGCTTGGCAGAACAACCGAACACGCAGCCCGCCAGGATGCTATCGCCAATCTGGTGTATAGCAATCGCCTGGGTAACAAAGCGCCCGGCGACGGCTGGAAATATCGCGGCAGAGGGTTAATTCAAATCACTGGCCTCGACAATTATCGCACCTGCGGGGCGGCGCTGAAGTTAGACCTCGTTACTTCACCTGAACATCTCGAACAGGAGCTTCAGGCAGCACGCTCTGCCGCCTGGTTCTACACATCCAAAGGGTGCATGGCCTACGGTGCCGATATTACTCGTGTTACGCGCATCATTAACGGCGGCCTGAATGGCATTGATGACCGCAAGATCCGCTACAACAAAGCGCGGGCGGCGCTGCTGGTATGAAAATGAGTTATTGGGTGCTCATAGTGACGTTTATCGCCTGTATTGCAGGCGGTCTTGTCTGGTCAGCGGATCACTATCATGGAAAGTTTCTGGAGGAACAGCGTCGCGCTGACGATGCAGAACAGCGTGCTGATTCCTCTGAGACCATCACCGCGAATGTCCTGCGCACCGTAGCAATAACGAACATCATTCTGGAGACAAACCAACATGCCAAGCAGCAGATCGCACTGGAGTCACAGAGAGCCGAGAACGATATCAAAGCTGCTGTTGCGGATGATGATTGTGCTGTTCGTGTTGTGCCTGCTGGCGCAGTTAAGCGGATGCACGAATACGCGAACGGTTTACGTTCCGGTTCCGGTAGTTCCGTTACCAACCAGCCTGACGGCTGAAACACCCCAGCCAGATTTACCCGACCCGTTTACGTGGGGAGCAAGTCTTAATCTGAATGTCGCGTTGCTGTCAGCGCTGGCACAGTGCAACAGGGATAAGGCTGATATCAGGACTTTCGAGAACAACAGGACAGGACAAACCGATGGCACGATTAAACGTTGAAGTTATCCCACCAGACAGCGAGGCGCTGAACGGGATTTTTGCAGAGATTGAGCGCAAATATGCAGATAGGCCACTGACCAGAAAGCTTATTGATGAAATGCAGCGCGAAGCTACTCGGCTGGTACGCCGAATGATTACCACCAAAGTAACCTACCTGAGGGACTGAGAGTGAGCGATAAGAAAAGCATTATCTTTAAAGCAAGTTTTGTGCTGAGCGATGGGAAAAGTGTTCACGGTTTTTCGGCTGATAGCGTGCCAATCACCAATGGTCAGTTTTACGTTGTTAAGGCTACAGAGAAACTTGAAGGTTCGGTTGCTGCCAAAATTTCAGACGTTGTTAGTTACTGTTTTGCCCCTCTTCAGTAACGAGAATCAGCAGACATTCCAGAAGCCCTTCACTGAGGGGCTTCGATAATGGAGCACTGGAATTATTCATGAACAGACCACACCCACCAGCGCATTTTACGATGCCACCTGACCCGAAGCCGTACATCAGCATAATGCCCGCCAGTGACGTTGGCGAGTGGCTGAATCAGCACATCCTGAGCGATGAGGGTGACCTCTACAACCCTGATCACCAGCATTTGCTTGAAGCGGATCTGTGCTTTCTCTGGGCGTCGAACGCTTTCGAGAAGAAAGGGCGTTCCGTGCTGGGGCAGGCGGAAGAAGTGGCAATGCGGGCTGGAGGCTGGCAGAAAGCGCGGATGGAGCAGCAGATGTATGAGTGGTTCGGCAGGGTGCCGCATTTCATCATCACGCTGGCCGCCGATTACTGCTCGCAATGTTCCGATCTGGAATTCTGCGCGCTGATAGAGCACGAGCTTTATCACATCTGCCAGGCGACAGATGAATTTGGCGCGCCGAAGTTCACGCAGGAAGGGCAGCCAAAGCTGAAGCTGCGCGGTCATGACGTGGAAGAGTTTGTGGGCGTGGTTCGCCGTTACGGTGCAAGCCGGGACGTGCAGGAAATGATTGATGCGGCGAATCAGCCAGCGGAGGTTGCTCATCTCGATATTGCCATAGCGTGCGGGACGTGCATGCTGCGACTGGCTTAAATACTGGACTGTATAAGACGAATGGTGATTTATGGCTGCATTAAAACCTGATGTGAAAGCCTTCATCATTCAGTCGCTTGCGTGCTATGACACGCCATCGCAGGTGGTCGAGGCTGTCCAAAAAGAATTCGGGATCAAGATCACCCGCCAGCAGGCTGAATCTCACGACCCCACGAAGGCCAGCGGTAAGACGCTCGCCAAAAAGTGGATCGAGATGTTCCACGCGACGCGCGAACGGTTCCTGACCGAAACCAGCGACATTCCGATCGCGAACAAATCCTATCGCCTCCGCGTGCTTGACCGCATGGCAACCAAAACCGAGGGGATGAAAAACTTCTCCCTGACGGCGCAGCTTATCGAACAGGCCGCGAAAGAGGTTGGCGACGCTTACACCAATAAGCTGAAGGTTGAGAGCACTGGCAAGGATGGCGGCCCGATCAAGACCGAGACGACCAACCTCACCGCAGATCAGGTCGCAGAGATTTACCGCAAGATGATGGGGTGATCATGCCTCTCCCGTTTGAATTCGATTTCAGAAACCCTGATTACCAGATGGTTTTTGAATGGCGGATGGAGCGCTTACAGCGCATTCGCCAGAACCCTGAAATGCTGCCAGCGCTAAAGCAGTTTTACCGCACCAACCCGGCACAGTTCATCATCGACTGGGGTATGACGACTGACCCGCGTAACATCGATTATGGCCTGCCGGTCACCATCCCTTTTCTGCTGTTCCCGAAACAGGAAGAGTGGATTCACTGGATCATGGAGCGGCGCGAACGGCTGGAGAACGGCATCACCGAAAAGAGCCGCGAAATGGGGCTCAGCTGGACGGCGATCGGGCTGGCCTGTTCGCTCTGCCTCTTCAACAAAGAGATGGTTATCGGCTTCGGCTCCCGAAAAGAGGAATACGTCGACAGCACCGGTGACCCGAAGGCGCTGTTCTGGAAGGCACGCAAATTCGTGGAAACGCTGCCCGTCGAGTTTCGCGGTTCGTGGGACGAGAAGAAGCACGCGCCGTATATGCGCGTTGAGTTTCCCGAGACTGGCGCGGTCATCAAAGGCGAGGCTGGCGACAATATCGGTCGTGGTGACCGTACCACGCTCTACCTGGTGGATGAGGCTGCATTCCTCCAGCGGCCCCTGCTGATTGATGCGGCGCTGTCGCAAACCACCCGCTGCCGTATCGACCTGAGTTCGGTTAACGGCATGGCGAACCCGTTCGCGCAGAAGCGTCACGGCGGGAAGATACCGGTATTCACATTCCACTGGCGAAATGACCCGCGCAAGGATGAAGAGTGGTATCGCAGGGAATGCGAGAAAATCGACAATCCGGTGGTGGTGGCGCAGGAACTTGACCTGAACTACAGCGCATCTGCGGAAGGCGTCCTGATCCCGTCCGATTGGGTACAGGCTGCCGTCGACGCTCATATTAAGCTGGGCATCCAGCCAACGGGCAAACGACTGGGCGCTATGGATGTCGCCGACGAAGGCCGGGACAAAAACGCCTTTTCGACCCGTCACGGCTTCCTCCTGGAGAACGTGCGGGAATGGTCCGGCGTGGGCAGCGACATTTACCAGTCCGTTGAGAAGGTCTTCGGCTTCTGCGAACAGGACAACCTCGAAGAGTTTCGCTTCGACGAGGACGGTCTGGGCGCTGGCGTTCGCGGCGATGCGCGCGCCATCAACGAACTGCGCAACGCTGCGCGCAGACCGTCAATACTCGCCACACCGTTTCGCGGTAGCGGCGCAGTGTTTGATCCGGACGATGAAGCGGTGCGCGGCGACAACGGACAGGCCGCCCGCCTGAATAAGGACTTCTTCGCTAACGCCAAGGCCCAGAGCTGGTGGCGGTTACGCAAGCTTTTCCAGAACACCTATCGCGCCGTGGTTGAAAAGATGGCTTACAACCCGGACGAAATCATCTCAATCAGCGGCACTATGGCGAACAAAGACAAACTCATCATCGAGCTGTCGCAGCCGACCTACTCCATTAACGGCGTGGGGAAAATCGTTGTTGATAAACAGCCTGACGGCACCAAGTCGCCGAACCTCGCCGACTCGGTGATGATCAGCTACGCGCCAATGAATTCAGCCCTGAACATCTGGGAGCTGCTAGGGAGACAGGCCTGATGACACGAAACAAACAAGCCTCTCAGCGAACGGCGCAGGCCACCGCTGATGGTTATGAGAACTTTGTCGCCCGCGTGGGGATGCAGACGCCTAACCAGCACTCAGCATCGACCTACCGGGCGAACTTCACCAGCCGCAACCGCATGCTGGTGGAATGGTCCTATCGTTCGTCCTGGATCATCGGCGAAGCGGTCGACGCTATCCCGGACGATATGACCCGCAAGGGCATTCGCATCACTTCGGAGATAGACGCCAAAGACCGTGGCACCCTCGAAGCGCAGCTGGATGAGTTGCAGATCTGGGATGCGCTGAACGATGTGCTGAAATGGTCGCGTCTCTACGGCGGCGCGGTTGGCTTCATCATGATTGAGGGGCAGGCACCAATGACCCCGCTGCGGCTCGAAACCATTGGCGAAGGCAAGTTTAAGGGCATTCTCCCGCTCGACCGCTGGATGATTAACCCGGTACTGACCCGCCGCATTAAAGAGATGGGGCCGGATCTTGGAAAACCAGAGTTTTACGACGTGGTGACAACTGCAACGGGCATCCCGGCCTGGCGCATCCATCACAGCCGCCTGATTCGCTTCGACGGGGTGACGCTACCATTCCAGCAGAAGATGACCGAAAACGAATGGGGAATGTCGGTTGTAGAGCGTATCTGGGATCGGCTTACTGCGTTCGACAGCGCCACTGTCGGCGCGGCGCAGCTTGTCTACAAAGCGCATCTGCGTACCTACAAAGTGAAAAAACTCCGTGAGCTTATTGCGCTGGGTGGCCCCGCGTTCGAAGCGCTGCTGAAGAACATCGATCTGATTCGCAAGTTCCAGAGCAATGAAGGCATGACGCTGATGGATTCCGAAGATACTTTCGAAACCCACCAGTACAGCTTCAGTGGTCTGGATGACATTCTTTCGCAGTTCGCTGAGCAGATCAGCGGTGCCGTCGGCATCCCGCTGGTACGCCTGTTCGGTCAGTCCCCGAAAGGCTTCTCTACTGGTGACGCAGACCTCGCCAACTATTACGACCGGGTGAGCTCGTTGCAGGAGCGTCGCTTACGGCTACCGATGCGCCGGATACTGGACATTATGCACCGCTCGGAACTCGGTAAGCCGCTGCCGGACGATTTCACGTTTGAGTTCAACCCGCTATGGCAAATGTCTGACGTTGACCGCTCAACGGTGGCCGTAAACACCACCACCGCGATCAGCACCGCGCTGGGCGACGGATTGATGACGCGTAAGGGGGCGATGACCGACCTGCGCGAAAACTCTGACGTCACCGGCATCGGGGCATCCATTACCGACGAGGACATAGAGAATGCCGAAGACGAAGCGCCGCCAGGCATCGGCGAACTTGGCGACAAACCGCCAGAGTCGCCAGGCGGAGATCCGATATCGAACGAGCCTACGGCAGATAGCGCGGGCAGTCGGGGATATCGTAAATGGGCGCTACGATGGTTCAAACGATAGCGTCACCGAAATAATGGATGCGCTGGAGCGCTACAGCGAAATCATCACCCCCTGGGCGACGAAGGTTGCTGAGAACTTTACCGCCGACATTGCGCGCCAGAATGAAAAGCAGTGGCGTCAGCACAGCCGGAACATCAGCGCAGAGCTGCGCAACATGGTTGACCGCGCCCCGGTAGGCCAGGTGATGAAATCCATCGTCGCCGAGCAAATTAAGTACATCAAATCTCTGCCTCTTGAGGCCGCCGATCGGGTGTATGACATTCAGAACAAAGCCATCGAGGCCGTTGTGACTGGTGGCCGCGCTGAGCCATTCGCGAAAGAGATAGCGGCGTCAGGTGACGTGTCACGCTCGCGAGCGAACCTTATCGCCCGTACCGAGCTTGGACGCGCAACCGGTGCTCTGGATCAAGCGCGTGCGTTGTCAATCGGTTCGAATGGTTATATCTGGCGTACAGCCGAAGATGGCGATGTCCGGCACTCTCATCGTGAAATGGAGGGCAAGTTTGTCGAATGGGGCCGACCTCCAACGCTTGACGGCATGACCGGTCATGCTGGCGAGCTCCCGAACTGCCGCTGTTACAAAGAGATTGTCTTCCCCAACCCTCATTCTTATCTCGCCTGAATCGCAGGTAAACCATGAAATATTTTTTCAATACCCGGCTGGGGGAAACCCGCTATCAGCTGGCTGACGGCTCTCTGTTGTGTAAAGACGTGCCGATAGGTCGAACGGGTAAGCAGCTCTACGGCGCTGCCGATCTGTCAAACCTCAAACCCGATAAGCTCGGTGAGATAGTCGTAACGCGCTCTCCTGAGCAGGTATTCCACCCGGCCACGCTCGCCTCATTCGAAGGGATGAGCATCACGATCCTGCATCCTGAAGATGAAAACGGGAATGTGCGGCTGGTAAATCCCGAGAACTGGAAAGAGCTTGCGGTCGGGCATCTTCAGAATGTCCGGCGCGGGACGGGTGTGCAGTCTGATTTGATGCTGGCTGACCTTATCGTCAAAGACGAAAACGCCATTCAGCTTATCGAAGATGGCCTGCGCGAAGTGTCGTGCGGCTATGACGCGGAGTACGAGCAGACCGAGCCAGGAAAAGCCGAGCAGGTCGATATTACCGGAAACCATGTGGCTCTTGTCCCTAAAGGCAGAGCCGGAAATCGTTGTGCAATTGGAGACAGAGACACAATGGCAAATCAAAAGAAAAGCTGGTGGACCCGCATGCGCACGGCCATCAAAACGGGTGACGCGGACACCATGAACGAACTGCTGGACTCTGCACCAGCGGCGGTAACGGGTGATGAAGGGGATCTGCCGAGCGGTGTTAACCTCAACATTAACCTTTCACCGCAGCAACCATTGCCGGACAAAAAGCCGGAAATGGGCGGAGAGCCAACCGGTGACGGCGAGGACGATATCAAAACCTTGCTCAAAGCCCTGCTGGCTAAGCTGGAAGGAAATGCGACGGGCGACAACGACAATAAGCCTGACGATAAAGATAAAAAAGAACCAACCGGCGACGGCGAGGACGACGAAGAAGAAACCACGATTACCGGTGACTCTGCTTATCGTGCCGAAGTCATCGTTCCGGGTATCGATCTGAGCCGTAAGGTGAAACCGACCGCGTTCAAACGTGATGTGCTGGCCGCCGCTGACAAAACACTGGTTCGCCAGGTTGTCGGCGATGCGGATATTCGCAAATTGCCTAAGCAATCGGTCGATATGGCGTTTAACGCTGTGTCTGAGATTGCCAAAGGGCGAAACACCCGCAGCACCACGGGCGATGCACAACGCCCAAATATGGGCATGACCAGTATCGCTTCCCTGAACAAACAAAACGCCGACTTCTGGTCTAACCGCAAAGGATAATCCAATGACTGCATATCTGTACCGGATGCCTGTTGGCATTGCCGGGGCTATCTCTCGCCCGCAGGATTTAACCGTCGAACCGGTGATCCTTAAATCCGCTAACGCCTTCGCTGCCTATGGCCTGGCTGGCAAATACGACGCTGACGGCTTTTTCGTACCGCTGGCGGACGGTGACACCGCCGACAAGGTGAAGGGTATCTACGTTCGCCCGTATCCGACCACATCGCAGCCAGACATGGTTCGCCAGGTGGGGACGGATAAGAACTTCCCGGGCAACGCCATGAAACGTGGCTACATGACCGTTAACCTCGGATCTGGCTTCGATGCCAGCACCATCAAAAAAGGCGCGCCTGTATACGTGGTTGTTTCGCTCGATTCGACCATTCACGTGCCGCTGGGCGGCTTTATGTCCACGTCCGTCAGTGGCAAAAACGTGGCGCTGACTAACGCCGAATTCACAGGGGCCGGTGACGCTTACGGCAATGCAGAAATCTCCTGGAAGATTTAAGGAACAGACGAATGATTACTTTTGATCAGGCAACCGTTGATAGCTCTGGTGCCTTTCTCATCGGGGAGCTGGAACGACTCGACCAGACGCTAAACCTGCCGCTGGCGGGTTACACCTGGACCCGCGACATTCAACTGCGTGAAGACGTTTCTATCGCAGATGACATTTCCAGCTGGACTAACACCAGTTTTGGCGCTGCGGGTACTGGCGCAAATCCGAACGGTAAAAACTGGGTAGGCAAAGACTCCACTGCTATTGCTGGCGTGAACGTTGATATCGGCAAAGACGGCAATCCGCTGAACCTCTGGGGCATGGAACTGGGCTGGACCGTTGTAGAGCTGGCAGCAGCTCAGCAGGTAGGCCGCCCGATTGATACCCAGAAGTACGACGGGATGCAGCTCAAATGGCAGATGGACAATGACGAGCAGGTTTACATCGGCGATGATGCGCTCGGCCTGAAAGGTCTGGCAAACCTTGTGGGTGTGACGCTGAACAATGCGCCGAAGACCTGGGCGAACTCTACTAACGACGAGATCCTCGATAGCGTGAACAGCATTCTGTCGAATGCCTGGGCAGCATCCGGTTATTCCGTCGTGCCTTCTGATCTGCGCATTCCGCCAGAACAGTATTCACTGCTGGCGAGCCGTAAAGTTTCCGAAGCGGGTAACCAGTCGCTGCTGACCTATCTGGCTGTGAACACTATCGCTTTCCACCAGAACGGCGTTCCGCTGGAAATCAAAGCGGTTAAATGGCTGAAAGGGCGCGGGGTTGGCGGTAAAGACCGTATGGTCGCCTACACCAACGACAAGAAATACGTGCGCTATCCGCTGGTGCCGTTGCAGAGCGTTCCTATCCAGTATCGCGGTCTGTACCAGATTGCGACCTACTACGGCAAGCTCGGTGCGGTTGAGCCAGTGTACAAAGAAACCCTGTCCTACGTGGACGGTATCTGATAACCAGAACGGCCCCGAAAGGGGCCAAAAGGAAACTGAAAATGGCGAAAGAAAAGCTGGTTACCATCCATGTTCACACTCCGTTTACGCTGACGCTCGGCGATCAGTCAAAACAGGAATTTGGCCGGGGGCGGCATAACGTACCGGAAGAAGTCGCGTCGCACTGGTTCACCCAGGCGCATTCTGAGCTTTCCGAAAGCGTGATTAGCGACACCGATGATCTGCAACCCATTATCGACAGCCTGCAAGCGCAGATTGCCGACAAAGATAAGCAGATCGTCGATAAAGATCAGTTGATTGCCGATCTGAAAGAAGCGCTGCTCAAGTTGCAAGAGCAGAACGACAGCCTGCAAGCGCAGATTGCTGCCGCCCAGATTGGCGGTAATGGGGCGAAAGATGCCAAAGAATCAAAGTCTGCCAACAGTAAGTGATTTCCGCCGTGACTTCCCGCAGTTTTCTGACCCAGTCAAATACCCCGAAGCACAAATCCAGTTTCGTCTTAATCTGGCCGACATACAGCTGATTGGTGAAGGAACAACAGGAAAGCAGCTATTCCCGTATTTTGCTGAATTGTATGTGGCGCATTACATGTATCTATGGGCCGCTGATAGTCGGGCAATGCTCGTTGGTGGTCCTGGCGGCTCAACCAATGGCGTACAGTCCTCCAAATCGGTAGATAAGGTCAGCGTCAGTTATGACACGGGTTCGACACTTAACCCAGACGCTGGTTTTTGGAATAACAGCCGCTACGGTGCAGAACTGTATCAGCTGATCACGATGTTCGGTGCGGGCGGTCGCCAGCTATGAAAAGCGGCGTGAAAGTAACCGCTGATAATTCCCAGGCCATTCTTGACTCTCTGAGGGCGCTGACCAGTAAAGAAGTCCTCATCGGAATCCCGGCTGAGGATAGCGACCGCGAGGATGTGCCATTTGGCAATGCGGGGATCGGTTACCTGAACGAATACGGTTCCCCCGCGCAGAATATCCCGCCGCGTCCACATTTACGTCCTGGAGTTAAGTCAGCTGAGCCGCAGACCGTGCCTGAGTTAAAGGCGGCAGCGCAGGCTGCTCTTGATGGACGGGAGACGTCTGCTGTTCAGTCGCTGGAGCGCGCGGGGCAACTGGCAGTGAATGGAGTCCGTGCATTTATCAATGCTGCGGATTTTGTACCGTTGGCGGATTCCACTGTGCAAGCGCGGGCGCGTCGCGGACGTAAAGGCGCAAAAGCAGAGATGGACAGGCGGCAGGCCGGGGATCTCCCCGGTACTGAATTGGCAAAGCCACTAATCGATACCGGGCAGTATGTTCGGGCCATTACTTACGTTGTGAGGGATAAAAATGCCAAGTCTTGACGTAACCGACGTCCTGTTTGACCCCGATTTCTGCGACACCAATCTTTGGGTAACGCGCAGACAGCAGACGGTAGATGCCGACGGTGTGGGAAGTGATGTCGATGTTAAAACCCAGTTTTCGGGCGTAGTGACCGTTGACCGCTCTCTGGAGAACCGGCGTATGCAGTCTGGCCAGGTTATCAGCGGCGCGATACTGGTGGTAACGACAGAGCGTCTCAGCCAAGGGCAGACAGGGCGCGATGCTGACATCGTGACGTATCAGAATCGCGATTACCGTGTGACGTTTGCTGACCCGTACACCGCTTATGGTACTGGCTTTGTGCAGGCGCACTGTGAACTGCTGCCATTCGATGGAGGAAACCCCATTGAGTAATAACAGCAGTAACGAGGCCGGATGGCTCACCCCGGTGAGCGGTAGCCCAGCATACGACGAAGACCTCGACAGGCTGCTTAGCCGCTGGGTGCGAGCCGTATCAGGGTTACCTGATGGCGTCGTTCGTCCTCGCTGGCAAAAGGACCAACCACCATTGATGCCCGTCGATGTCAACTGGTGTGCCTTCGGCATAACTGAATGGCCAATTGACAACAACCCCGCATTCACCATGCAGACCGAAACCGGCTCTGAGTTATGGCGTCATGAAATCTTTATCGCGATGGCGTCTTTTTACGGACCGGCGGGGATGCGATACGCCTCTGTTTTCAGAGACGGAATTTGCGTTGAGCAAAACAACGCTGAACTGAACCGGCTTGGCCTTTCACTTGGTGATTACAGTGAGATCACTCCTTTTCCTGAGCTCATAAACAACCAGTGGGTTCGGCGCTATGACCTGCGCGTGCAGCTGCGGCGCAAGGTTGTTCGGGAATACAACATTAAATCCATCGTTGACGGCCACGTCACGATTTCTACCGGAGATTGACCATGGCGAAGAAAGGTTTGCCGTTAAATCGTGTTGCGAATACGACCGTAACACTGTCGGCCAAAGCTGCGCAGGGGCGTAACTTCGGATCGATGCTAGTACTGGGTAACTCGACAGTTATCCCAATCAGCGAGCGACTGCGCGCGTATTCTGATCCGGATGATATCGGTGATGACTTCGGCGTGGATAGTGAAGAGTACGCTGCGGCCACCATCTGGTTTTCGCAGTCGCCGCAGCCGACGCTGCTCTATGTCGGCCGATGGGTTGACTCCCTGACGTCTGCTGAATCAGGCACCCCCGAGACGCTGCTGGAAGCGGTTAACGCGCTGCTGGATTACAACTCCTGGTACGGTCTGCATCTGGCGGTGCCGGAGGCTGACTATCCACCCGATGCTGACATCCTGCCGGTGTGCGCTGCGATTGAATCTGCGACGGTATCGCGCATTCTGGCGCTGACTTCTGCTAATGCCACTGTCATGGATGCCTCGGTGTCTACCGATCTGGCTTCTAAGATGAAAGTCGCTAAGTACAGCCGTTCGTTTATCCAGTATTCCTCAACCAGCCGCTACGCGGCGCTGTCGGCGTTCGGCCGAGCGTTTACTGTCGACTTCAACGGCAGTAACACCACGATCACCCTGAAATTCAAGCAGGAGCCGGGTGTCACTTACGAGACCATCGGCACCTCTCAGGCCAATGCGCTGGAAGACAAGAACTGTAACGTTTACGTGTACTACGAAAACGACACCGCCATCCTCGAGCAGGGCGTAATGGCAAACGGTGATTTCTTCGACGAACGCCACGGGCTGGACTGGTTGCAGAACACTGTGCAGACGACGGATTACAACACGCTGTACACCAGCACCACCAAAATCCCACAGACCGATGCGGGGACTACGACTCGCATGGCGAACATCGAATTGGTGCTTGATCAGGCTGTCACCAACGGTCTGTTTGCACCGGGTAAGTGGACTGGCGGCCCGATTGGCCAGTTAAACACTGGTGATACGCTGACCAAAGGCTATTACATGTACGCACCGAGCGTAGATGACCAGCTGCAGGCCGACCGCGAAGCGCGCAAAGGCGTGCCGATTCAGGTGGCTGCTAAGCTGGCGGGCGCTGTGCACTATTCCTCTGTAGCAATCACCGTGGTCCGGTAAGGAGAGAAAATGGCTACATATTCTTTTATGGATGTCACGGCTACGTTAACGGGCCCAACTGGCGCAATTGAACTCGGGTATGGCTCTGCCAACTCAGGGGAAGGGATCGTGACCGCTATGGGCGGTCCAAAGAACACCATGACTGTCGGCTCTGACGGTGAGGTGATGCATAGCCTGCATGCGGATAAAAGCGGTACGGTTACCGTGAATCTTCTCAAAACGTCGCCGACCAACAAAAAGCTGTCTCTGATGTACAACGCGCAGAGCCAGTCATCTGCAACCTGGGGGAATAACGTGATCATTATCCGAAATAAGGTGAGTGGTGATTTCGTTACGGCTCGTAGTGTCGCGTTCCAGAAACAGCCTGATTTTTCGAACGCTAAGGATGGCAATACCGTTCCGTGGGTCTTTGACTGCGGCAAAATTGATGAACTGCTTGGGGAGTTTTAACAGATGGAATGTAAAATCAAAGGCGTGAATTACCAGGCTCCTAAGCTGGATGTCTTCGCTCAGTTGCGGGTATCGCGCAAATTGTTGCCGGTGCTCGCTAGCCTGATGGCTGACATGGGGAGTGTGCGCGAACTGCTCCCGGCGGATGGGACATTTGAAGGCGCGAACATGGAAGCGCTGTCTCCGGTGCTGGATAAGGTGCTGCCGCGTATCGCGCAGGAAATATCCAACCTCAGCGAAGAAGACACTAACGCGATCATTCACCCCTGTCTGTCGGTTGTTGTTCGCCAGAATGGCACCGGATGGACACCCATTATGCGTAGCGGCACCCTGATGTTCGATGATATCGACCTGATGATCATGCTGCAGCTGGTGGCGCGGGTGGTCGCCGACAGTCTGGGAAATTTTTTGCCAGAACTTCCTACCAGCGCGACGTCTCCGGGCCTGACTCAGGCCTGACGCTCAACAGCCTGCCTGACGGGCTGTCTTATCTTCTCGACCCGGTAGACGCCGGGTACATCCCTTACTCTGCGCTTAAAGACGGGTCTGTCGACCTGTGCGATATCGCGCTGATGAATGACCAGCTGGCGGTTAAATCTGATAACCAGCGCCGTATCGACAAATGGAGAGCCGACAATGAACGCTGAGACGATCAAGGAGTTTCTGGTTAGCCTCGGCTTCCAGGTTGATTCCTCCGGCGAGAAGAAATTTAACGCCGTTCTGGCGGGGGTTACCGCCAACGCGATAAAAACAGGGCTGGCCGTTGAAGCTGCGGCGCTCTCAGTTGTCGCGTACACCGCGAAGATTGCCAGCGGGCTTGATACGCTTTACTGGGCATCACAACGCACCGGCGCAACGGTGCAGGGTATCAAAGCCATCGGCTATGCAGTCAGTCAGGTGGGCGGCAGCGCTGACGCAGCGCGCGGTTCTCTGGAAAGTCTGGCGCGGTTTGTCCGCAATAATCCAGGTGCGGAAGGTTTTCTTAACCGTCTGGGCGTTCAGACGCGCGACGCCAGCGGCAATATGCGGGATATGTCGGCCATCTTTACTGGTGTCGGGCAAAAGCTCAGTAGCATGCCGTATTACCGCGCTAACCAGTATGCCTCGATGCTCGGTATTGATGAAAATACGCTGATGGCCATGCGCCGCGGTATTGGCGGATTTACCGGGCAGTACAGCGCCATGGCGAAAGCCATCGGCTTTAATGCTGACCAGGCGGCTGCCAGCTCTAATCGTTTCATGACGTCGTTACGTTCGTTCGGCGAAATGGCGAGTATGGCGCGTGACAAAATCGGCTCTAACCTCGCTGGTGGCCTGGCCGGTTCTCTTGATAAATTGCGTCGGCACATCCTGGATAATTTCCCGCGCATTGAGCAAACGCTGACGAAAGCCATTAAGGGAATTCTTTGGCTGGGCGATGTTATCGGTCGGTTGTTCTTCCGGATCATTGAGGGGGCATCCGACCTTATCGACTGGTGGGGGAATCTCGATAAATCGACCAAACAGCTGATTGGCCTGTTTGGCGCGCTGACGCTGGCACTGAAAATCCTCAACAGCACATTCTGGATGTCACCTATTGGACTGATAACGGCGCTGGCCGCCGCTATCGCGTTATTGTGGGAAGACTACAAAACATGGAAAGAGGGCGGTAATAGCCTGATTGATTGGGCAAAATGGGAACCGACGATAGAGCAGCTTAAAAAGGCGATGCTCTGGCTGCGGGATAAATTTCTGGATCTGAAAGATAGTGTGGGTGGCTGGAAATCGGTTCTGGAGATTTTCGCCGGGTATGTCACGGGTGCGTGGGTCGCGAAGGTTTTGGGGGCGTTCGGGAAAATTGCGGGACTGCCTGTCCCTCCGTGGCTTAAGTTGTGGGGGCTGTACGCGGGGTATCTTGTGAGCGATAGAGAGAATATCGCCGCGAGCGCTAATTCCTCCATGAACTATGCAAAACGCAATATTGGCGATGTTATGCGCTGGTTTGGTATCGACACCGACTATGGCCGTCCAGAAGGGACTGTGATGGGCGATAATATCCAGTCGGATATTCCGGGAGCAGAGCCAGATCAGCGGGCTCAGTCTGCAAAGCGCACATTGGCCGATCGTAACAATAACCCTGGCAATATTCGTCCTGTAGGTGGCGGTGGCTTCCGCATGTTCGAATCAGCTCTGCATGGCTGGTCAGCGATGAAAAATCAGTTGATGCGTTATTTCACTGGGAAAACAACCGGGCGCGCGCTGCAAACGGTCCGGGATATCGTGAGTACCTGGGCACCAGCAGGGGATAACAACGATCCGGACCTTTACGCTAAGCAGGTAGCCGGGTGGATGGGGGTAACGCCTGACGCGGTGCTTAACCTGACGAACCCGAACACCATGGCAACGCTGATGCAGTCGATGGCGCGCAAAGAGGGGTATTCCAACTGGAACAGCCCTCTGGCATACCAGGCAGCTGGTGGTAAGAGTGGGGCAAGTATTCAGCAGCAGAATACCTACAACATCTACGGTGGAAACACTCGCGAGATCGGCGATGAAGTCGAGCAGCGCCAGCACTCTTCAAACGCGCGCATCATGCGCACCAACCAGAGCGGGGTCGGCTAATGGATATTCTGTCGACGCTGTTTCACCAGCGATCGAGAAAAATCGGTCTGATAATTCCCGACGTTGTCGTTTCTGAGAAGCACAGCGACACGCTGGAGATTACAGAGCACCCGGTGGAGATAGGCGCAGCGGTGGCGGACCACGCCTATAAGCGGCCTTCTGAGGTGGTGATGGAGGTAGGTTTTGCTGGTGGGGGTTCGCTGCTTGATTTCGTTGATACCTCGTCTATCGGTCTGAGTCTTGGACTTAGTCCGCAGGAGACTTATCAGGAGCTGCTGGACCTGCAGATCAGACGTATACCGTTTGATGTTGTCACGGGGAAGCGACTCTACAGCAACATGCTAATCCGCGCGCTGGAGGTTACCACCGACAAAACCACGGAAAACGTGCTATCGGCGGTCCTGACGTTGCGTGAGGTTCTCATTACTCAGACCCAGCAGATTACCGTCGCGAATAAATCCGACATGAAGGATGGCGCCAGCACATCTGCGGTCGCGAATGCCGGTACAAAAACCACGAAGCCACCGAATGACTCATTGTTGAAAATGGGCGTGGATGGTTTTAGTTCGTTATTTGGGGGATAGCATGGTGGTATCTGAAATCCCGCTTACTGCGGATAACCAGCAGTTCAGTATTGTGTTAGCGGGTGCAACGTACCGAATGAGCATTATCTGGCGTGACCTGTACTGGATCCTCGACCTGCTCGATGAACAGAGTAACGCCATTATTACCGGCATCCCGCTGGTGACTGGCGCTGACCTGCTGGCGCAATACGCATACCTTGGGTTGGGCTTTAAGCTTGCTGTCTTCTGTGATGACGATACCCAGGCATACCCGACAAAAACCAATTTGGGCACCGGTAGCCATTTGCTGGTCTCCACGGAGTAACGATGTCTCAAAACTGGATGCGGCACTTCGAGCTGCAGCTCGTTGACGAAAACGGGAAGGGAATCGACCTCAGCGACTTTAAGGTCACTTTCACCATCGACTGGTTCAATATCAGCAGCGCTTCCCGTGTGGGAACGTTCAAAATATATAACCTGTCATCGGATACAGCCAACCGTATTACGGGGAAGGAATTCGCTAAGCTGCGTTTAATTGCTGGTTATGACGGTATTGCGCCGGAGGTATCGGCCAGCGAGGTTGGTGTGGCGCGCAACGTTGATGCGTCGATCGTTGGCCAGACAGATGGTCGAAACTATGGTCTGTTGTTTACTGGCGATCTGCGCTATGCGGTAACCGGCAAGGACAACCCGGTTGATTCCTACGTCCTGATTCAGGCATGCGATACAGATCTGGCGTTCTCTACGGCAATCACCGTTCAGACGCTGGCGGCCGGTTACACGGTCGCAGACGTTAACCGCGCGCTGATGAAAGATTTCGAGGCGAAAGGAGCGACTGAAGGGATCACCACTGCGATGCCGACAACGGTATACCCACGGGGGCGGGTGTTGTTTGGTTCAACGCGTAAGCTGATGGATAACGTGGCTGATCAGTGCGGTGCCACCTGGCAATTTGTTGATGGCCAGCGGCAGATGGTGGCGAAGAATGAGTATGTTCACGAGGCCATAGTGCTGAACAGCGCCACGGGGCTGATTGGCATGCCCCAGCAGACCATCGGCAACGGCGTTAACGTCCGTGCGCTGATTAACCCGAATATTCGGGTGAACGGTCTGATTCAGCTCGACCAGGCATCGGTATTCCGCACCGCGCTGTCGAACAACGATATCGCCATGGCTGGTGGACAGATCACCGACCAGAACACTGACGGCAATATCACGCTCAGCGGCACCACGGCGCAGCCAGCCAGTATTGCCACAGATGGTGTGTATATTGTGCGCGGCATTATGTACACTGGTGATACAAGGGGCCAGGCGTGGTACATGGATATGATGTGTGAAGCACGTGGTGCCATCGATATTAAAACTCAGGCAGCGTTTAACCGGGGTGGATGATGGGTAAATACGCATTACTTGCTGGATTATTGGTTTCATTACCGTCTTTTGCCGCATTCCAGTGTGGCGGCTATAAGATGACACTATCCGATGCGGAAGGGCTTGTACGGATTAACGGTGAATTAGTGACCAGCCAAAAAGTTAAATATATTGGGGCTCAGGGTGACGAGGCGAACGCCGTATGGAATATGGGTCTGATGCCTGCCCGCGACGGCAATAATTACGGCTTCGAGTTTGTGAAACGCAACGGAAAATCATTCCTGAACGTCCAACTGCTCCAGAACAGCATGGATGCGCCGAAAATTATCGGTTCATTCCCGTGTAAGAAGGTAACTGGATGAAACTGATTGCTGCGCTGTCGCTAATTATTAGCTCTCAGGTTTTTGCGGGAAATATCGGCGATTTCTTTAATCAGCACCCTGATTTAGCTAATAATTTCATTATTAAACGAGAAATCACAAACAGGGCAATATCAAACGCTGCCATGGATGCGGTTTCGGCTGGTCGTGATGTGAATTATGGTGACGAACTGATGAACGAACACGGCGACAGCTACGGTGAAATTGCATTGCGTCAAATTGCATCGGACTGTGGTTTGTCGTTTTCGGATAATGGGCAATCACTTTCCGGTTTAAAGAAAGATGAGTGCCAAATAGTTATATCTGAAAACAGATAGGAATATCACAATTAAAAACAGACCCGCCAAATGGCGGGTTTTTTATTGCCTGGAGTTTACCAATGGTCTTTTCAGAACAGACCCGCAGCGGCGATCAGGCTGAGACATTCAAGTCTGAGGGTAAGGTGCTGGCGCAGAATCTGCGCGTTGCGATGCCTGGCATTATTCAGTCATTTGACGCCGAAGCAGTTACCGCCGTCGTGCAGCCGGCTATCCGCTGCGTTGAAACGGATAACGACGGTAACCGTACGACCAGAGACTATCCGCTGCTGGTGGATGTCCCCGTGGTATTCCCAACTGCTGGCGGCGTGACACTGACTCTTCCGGTTAACCCTGGTGATGAGTGCGAGCTGAAATTCCAGGACCGCTGCATAGATTTCTTCTGGCAAAGCGGTGGTGTTCAGGAACCCGTTGATGACCGCATGCATGATCTCTCGGATGCAACCTGCTCAGTCGGTCAAATATCACAGCCAAATAGGATAAAGAATGTCAGCACCACGTCGGCACAACTGCGGACGATTGACGGCAGCACGTACATCGACCTCAACCCCTCGACAAAGAAAATTAAAATCGTCGCGCCTGGCGGCCTTGATGTACAAACGCCTCAGGCAGACTTCAGCGCCGCCGTGACAATTCACGGATTGCTGACATGGATGGGCGGCATGGTAGGTAGCATCGCCAGCGGCACAGCGGCGAAAATTACAGGTGCGATCGAATTCTTTGGCACGCTCAAATCTAACGGAAAAGACATCGGCGACACGCACACCCACGGCGGTGTTCAGCACGGTACTGATAACACTGATGAGGTGAATTGATGCGATACCGACGCGAAGATGCCGACGGTGATTACACGTTCGGCAGCGGTGATGATACCTGGTTGATTAACTCTCCGGATGCCGTCGCGCAGGCGATTAAAACTCGCTTTAACCTCTGGTATGGGCAGTGGTTCCTCGATACCACCACCGGTACTCCGTGGATCCAGTCTGTACTCGGCAAGCAGAAGCCTGAAACCTACAATCTGGCGATCCGCCAGCACATCCTGCAGACGCAGGGCGTGAAAAGCATCACCGACTTTAACACCGTAGTTAACACCACAACCCGGCGGGTATCGTTCACCGCCACCGTCGATACCATTTACGGAACAACGACAGTCACATCGGAGGCGTGATGGCCTTAAATCTCGACACACTGGGCTTATCGGCAAAGGTAACCGCTCAGGGCATCAGCGCGCCTGATTACCAGACAATCCTAGATACACTGACCAGCTATTTCAGGCAGATTTACGGTAGTGATGCCTACCTCGAACCAGACAGCAAAGACGGGCAAATGGTCGCGCTGGTGGCTCTTGCCGTACATGACGCTAACAATACTGCTATCGAGATCTACAACTCGTTTTCACCAACGACAGCGAAGGCAGCAGCACTTAGCAGCAATGTGAAAATTAACGGAATCACGCAAAAAGTAGCGACAAACTCTACCGCTGATCTTCTGTTAACCGGTACGGCAGGCACGACTATCATGAATGGCTCCGCACGGGATAAAAACGGCATTATCTGGAATTTTCCCTCGAGTGTAACGATCGGCGTTGACGGTACTGTGTTGGTGACAGCCACATGTGCGAATAGCGGTTCGGTTGCGGCGCTGGCCGGGACTATTACCACTATCAACACCCCGACCCGTGGTTGGGTGTCGGTAACCAATCCAGCTGCGGCTACTGTCGGTTCACCAGCCGAAACCGACGCAGAGCTGCGCATTCGGCAGGGGCAAAGCGTCGCGCTACCATCGATCACACCGTTTGAAGGTGTCGACGGTGCTATCGCTAATGTTGCTGGCGTGACACGTCACAAACTATATGAGAACGACACGGGGGCAACCGACAGCAACGGGCTGCCGCCACACTCAATTTCCGCCATTGTTGATGGGGGAGATGTTACTGAAATAGCCCAGACCATCAGGGGGAATAAAGGGCAGGGAACAGCAACCTACGGGACAACTTCTGTCACGGTTCCGGATACTTACGGTAATCCTCACGTCATTCGTTTTTCACGCTCTACCGATGTGCCAATTTTCGTAGCCATTACACTGAAAGTTTTTACCGGGTATACCTCGCAAATCGGCGAGCAGATTAAACAGGCTGTTGCCGATTATATAAATGGCCTGACAATTGGCGACGACGTTCTGCTGAGCCGTATTTATTCCCCGGCAAACCTTGGCGTTGTGAGCGGTGGTAATGCCCGCTATTACGATATTACCGACCTGATGATCGGTGAGTCGTCTGGCAGCGTATCGGCATCAAACATTGATATTGCCTATGATGCTTCGGCGTCCTGTAGCACCGCGAATATCACTATCACGGTGACTTCATGAGCAAATACACCGAACTTATCACTAACTACCACGCTACCAAGCCACTCTTTTTTGACCATATAGATCTGAGCACCCGCCCGCTCATTGACGTGTCCAGCACTATGTCAGGACTTGTAACAGCCTTTGATATAGATACGGCGGTCGGCGTGCAGCTAGATATCCTCGGTCTGTGGATTGGTCGTAGTCGCATAGTCAGCGAGCCAATTAGCGGTGTTTATTTTAGTTGGGACACTGACGGGCTTGGATATGACCAGGGCGTATGGCAGGGACCGTATGATCCGGATTCGGGCTATACGTCACTGAGCAATGACACCTACCGCATCATTCTGAAAGCGAAAATTGCGATTAACAATTGGGACGGTCGGAACGACTCGCTGCCACCCATTCTGGACGCTGCAACTGCTGGTTCTGGCCTGAAGATGCAGATTGTCGACAACCAGGACATGACGATATCGGTCTGGGTATTCCCTGAGACTGATATTTCAGATGTGTCGCTCGAACTGATCGCCGCTATTAAACAGGGCTATCTCACCGTTAAAGCTGCTGGCGTATGGGCTGGTGATGTTGAAACTCCAGCGGTAGAAACACCGTCAGAAGGTTCTAAATTCTTTGGGTTTGATATGGATAACGAATACATCGGCGGGTTCGATGTTGGAGCATGGGGGACTTTACTCTAATGGCAACAAATAACTTTAAACCGTTCGCGACAGCAGCAAATGCTAACGTGACGGCCCAGGCTGACTGGGAATCGCTTCCGGCTTTGCTCTCTGGTTTCACGGCTGGCAAAGCGTCAAGCGCGCAGATAAATAAAGCACTTCGACAGGCCAGCTTTATTGCGGCAGCGCTGGCGCAGTACACTTCCGATAATACTGGTGACGATGTACTGGATGATGGCGATCAGGCTGCGTTCATCGCCAAAATGGCAGCTGCATTCGGGAAGGACTTCCAGCCTCTCGACGGCACGCTAACGGCGCTTGCTGCGTTAACCGGTGCCGCTGATAAGCTGCCGTACTTCAACGGCGACGACACCGCAGCGTTAACTGTGCTTACCGCTTTCGCCCGCGAAATTCTGGCGCAAACTGACGCAGCTGGCGTCCTCTCAAAGCTTCGTTTGGGAGCGGGAGCACCTGCGATAGGAATTCCGTTCTTCTGGCCGTCTGCGGCGATGCCCAATACGGTGATGGATGAATGGTCAGGTATGGTATTTCTGAAATGGAACGGCGCGACGTTTTCTGCAAAGGAATACCCCAAATTAGCCCTCGTTATTCCCGGCCTGAGACTGAACGATGTACGGGGGGAATTTATCAGGGTATGGGATGACGGGCGCGGCGTGGATATTGGGCGAGCGCTGCTGAGTGCGCAGGAAAGCAGTAAGCTTCACGAGCATCTGGGGCAGAATGGCTCAGCGCCGAACTACGGATATATGACTGTAGCAAGTCCAGACTCTGTGGCATGGGACAATGGCTGGTCAGTCGGAAAGATACCCAACTTCTCATCCGGTTCAGCCGGTTCTAACCTGATGGGCATGCGCCCACGAAACGTCGCATTTAATTTCCTTGTGAGGGCTAAATAATGGCAGTTATCTTTGATAAGAACGGCCTGGCGACGCAGGCGGGTGATATTCGCTGCTTTTATTACGATGCAGTGACCGGGGAATATAACGGCTGGTCTGACGAACATATTTACGTCGGCGTGAGTATGCCTGGTAATTCCACAAGCGTTAATCCGGGTGACGAGCAGGCGGGATTTGTCGCCGTATTCAACGGTACGGTATGGGAGCAGCAGCCGGACCATCGCGGCGAAACCGTCTGGTCAACGGCTGACGGCACCGCCTCGATAGTTGGCTATATCGGGGAGATAAAAGCGGGGTTCACAGGGGTTGCGCCATCGACACCGTATGATGTGTGGAACGGCGATAAATGGGTGACGGATGCAGCCGCGCAACACGCGGCAGACGTGGCAGCAGCGGAACAGCAGAAAGCGGCGCTGCGTACGCAGGCCGATAATGAGATAGCCTGGCGACAGGATGCGGTAGACGCCGGAATAGCGACGGCAGAAGAAGCCGCTGCGCTGGCTGAATGGAAAAAATACCGGGTGCTGCTGATGCGCGTAGATACTGCCAATCCCGTCTGGCCTCCGCTGCCCTGACAAAAAGCCGCTTTACGCGGCTTTCCCTTACATCCCAAGCGCAAGATACGTATAGCTGTCAATGTAGGCCGCCACTCCACTCCCATTCCATCCATAAAGACTAAAGCCAGTTTTGGTGTAATTAACAGATGTTACATACCGATTATCAGCTGTGATTTTATGCGGCAGTACGATGAACGGAGTAACGTTAAACGGCTTTTTAAACCGTACAGTAGCGTTAGTTGCCTGAACAGAACCGCTCCCCCATTGCAGCAGTAATCCCCCTGGTAATTCAAAGTATCCGCTAGCCTCCAGTAGCCGTTCTCCGAACCCAACCTTTTTTATAACACCTGATAACCAGGCGACATTTCGCCGTTTCTCCTGTTTTCACAACAGGAGAAATACCCATGATTTACGGATATGCCCGAGTATCAACAAACCACCAGGACACCGAATTGCAACGTCTGGCTCTAGAATCCGCTGACTGCGAGATAATTTTTGAGGAACACGCCAGCGGGCGTAAAGCTAATCGCCCGGTGTTGAAACAGCTGATCGGTATCATGAAGGCCGGTGATGAATTGGTGGTCTGGAAGCTGGACAGGATTGGTCGAAATGTCCTGCATGCGTTGTTGATGTTCCAGCAGCTACAGGAAAACGGTGTGAATTTCCGTAGCATTACTGATGGTGTGGATCTGCGAACTGCCAGCGGCCGCTACAATTTCCGCAATATCCTTTCGGCGGCACAGTACGAATCCGACCTGAACAGTGAGCGTACGCTAGCCGGGTTAGCCGTTGCGCGGTCGAAGGGAAGGGTAGGCGGCCGCCGACCAAAATTTACTAATGAGCAGTGGCAGGAGATGGGATCGCGGATCGCCGCTGGTGAATCACGACAGCAGATCGCCAAGACGTGTGGCGTGGGTGTTTCGACGCTGTACAAAAAATTCCCTGCGTGAGGCTAATGCCGTGTTTCCACAGTGCGTGCCGCCGAAATACGTGCTGTGGATGCTTTATATGGTGTGCCATTTTTGTGTCACACGTGGTAAATCGTCATTCAATTTCTTACATCATGTGCCATTAAGTTGAGTAATGTGAATACGGTAATGTACATGTAAAACAGTTAGTTAAATGTGATTCTACTAATTCGTAATGCGAAGGTCGTAGGTTCGACTCCTATTATCGGCACCATTCAAACATCTTCTAACGTCTACTAAAGTTCACTCAAACCCCTTATACTCTGCATTGTGTCGCTCCTGATAGTATTTTTACGTCTACTGACATACCCCAAAATCTACATGCTTCTGGGGGTACATTCGGGGGTATGTGCTGTTCGGTCTTGTGGAGATACCCCCAATGAAGCTCAACGCCCGCCAGGTTGATACCGCTAAACCAAAAGATAAACCCTATAAACTTGCTGATGGTGGTGGGCTTTATCTTCTGGTTAACCCAAATGGTGCACGATACTGGCGGCTTAAGTATCGTGTAGCAGGCAAAGAAAAGCTGCTGGCTCTGGGGGTATATCCAGACGTTACCCTCGCAGATGCGCGGGCTAAACGTGATGAGGCAAAAAGGGGGATCGCCGGGGGCATTGACCCTAGCGAAGCAAAGCGGGAAGAAAAGATAGCCCGAGAGTTAAATGTCAGGAATACATTTCAGGAAATAGCCTGCGAATGGCATTCCAGCAAGCTCTATAAATGGTCTGAGGGGTACGCCTCGGACATTATGGAAGCATTCAATAAGGATGTTTTTCCGTACATTGGTAAAAAACCGATCTCGGAAATCAAACCGCTAGAATTGCTTAATGTGCTTCGCCGAATGGAGGGGAGAGGGGCAACGGAGAAGGCTAAGAAGGTTAGGCAGCGCTGCGGTGAAGTCTTCCGCTATGCCATTGTTACCGGCCGGGCAGAATACAACCCAGCGCCAGATCTCACCAGTGCTATGCAGGGGCATGAATCCAAGCACTATCCTTTCCTGAATACGTCTGAGCTACCGACGTTCTTTGAGGCTCTTTCTGGGTATTCCGGCAGTATGCTGGTGGTATTGGCAGCACGTTTGCTAATCATTACCGGTTTAAGAACTGGCGAACTGCGTGGGGCTACATGGCAGGAAATCGATGCTGATGCTGCGGTGTGGGAAATCCCAGCAGAGCGAATGAAGATGCGCCGCCCACACATCGTGCCATTGTCATTACAGGCCCAAGCCATAATCATGCGTATCCGGGAAATGACAGGCCGCTATCCCTATATATTCCCTGGGCGTAATGATCCGCGTAAAACCATGAGTGAAGCCAGCATTAACCAGGTTTTTAAACGCATCGGGTATGCCGGGAGAGTGACAGGCCACGGTTTCCGCCACACCATGAGTACCATTCTCCACGAACAGGGCTATAACACCGCATGGATTGAAACGCAGCTCGCCCACGTCGATAAAAACTCTATTCGAGGCACATACAATCACGCTCAATATCTCGATGGCCGCCGGGAAATGCTTCAATGGTATGCCGACTATATGGATGCGCTGGAACACCGTGAAAACGTGGTTCACGGGCGTTTTGGTAAATCCTCATGACTGGACGAATAGACAGTTATTCTATACCGGGGTAGACTTCTGTAGACGAACAAAGAATAGGCTATGTCTAAATAGCTGCGCCTAATACCGCTACACTTTTGCCTGACCATGTTTTCCTCCGGGGAATGGGCTGGCGGTTTCCATAAAATGGCGGACCTTTTTCAGTAACTGCCACATTGAGCGGCACTGATGATTACGGGTTATCGTGTCATGAAGTGCCTGCCATAGCCGTTCCACATGATTCACCCACGGCGAGTAAACCGGCTGGTAAATTACCCTGAACTTGGGATTTGCTTTCAACCAGCGCTGTGTTTCGCGGCTTTTATGGATAATGTAGTTATCAACGATCAGCGTGATTGTTTTCGCCCGCCGGTAAGTGGCTTTCAGGTGCTTCAGCAGAGCGATAAACAGCGCTGAACTTTTGCTGTTGCCGCCCACGTAGCTGACTTTACCCGTGCCACTGTGCAGTGCGCCGGCCAGATAGTATTTTTCGTTCTGCCCCGGCGTCACTACCCGTTTCTGCTGTCCGCGCAACTGCCAGTCCGCACCGATTTTAGGATTAAGGTGAATATCCACTTCATCTTCATAAAATACCGGATGCTCTGCGTTGCATTCATCCAGCGCTTTGTGGATTACCGCCATCTTTTCATCTTTATGTGGGTCACGGATGCGCAGAGTTGGCGCGGCCCTGCGCCATACAAGCCCCGCAGATGGCAACCAGCGGCGAACGGTTCCTGCATGTAACTGGCAACCGGTTATCTCATTGATTTTTATTGCCAGTAATTCGGTGCTCCAGCGTGAACGTTGATAACCAAAATCGCCGGGAGAATGCTTTATCAGCTCACGTAACAGGGTGCAGATATGTTCAAAAGGCCAGCGTCGGGAGCGCCCTGCGGGTAAGGATTTCAGGCCTTCAATACCTGAGTGCGTAAACCAGTTAATCCAGCGACCAACGGATGAACGGGCACAACAGAGAGTTCTGGCAACATCGCTGACCCGTTCACCCCGATGAAGCATCAGCATGGCCGTGAGTCTGCGGGCATGATTTTTATCGCGCGTTTTATGAATAGCTTTCTGCATCAGGCGTCGTTCGCCACGGGGTATTGGTGCTATGATCGGCATCGCTCAGTCCGGTTGGTGGTTTTGGTTGGTTTGGCGAATGATCAGATCGCGCAATCCGGGCTGAGTTCCCTTTCAGTGATCTACTATTCCGCGCAGCTATTTAGGCTGATCACCGAAAACCCGTATACCTCTGCGGGGAGGCATAGCCGCCAAAATTAGAGGGCGCGAGGTAGCATATGCCTGTTGTTGAAAACCTTCCTGATCTATCTCATTGGAAAACAGTACAGGAGTTTAGTATTACCCAGGCTGCGTTATTGCTTGCGGGAATTGACCCCTATGATTATGCAAATGGTCTTGAGGGAGTTAGAAGTACTCGTCATGAACGCTGGAAAATGGCTTGGGGAATATCCGAAGGGATCATAAGCGCTATCCGTCGTGGGGTGTTAACTCCAGTTCAATGTCTTTCGGTTAGATGGATCGGTGATGAATGGAATGGCTGTGAAGAATTTTATGAAATTAAGCCAACTGATCGTAAAAATGACATATCAAAAGATAAAACAATAATTACTCGTGATTCACTATTTATGTGGGTTGAAAATGAGCGCGTTGATTTTGTACGTAAGCCATCCCCAGATAAAATAATTTCTTTCGGTTGTGAAACTATCTCCGATCAAAATGTTATTGATGTTGTTCCGGAGAAAAATGATGGTGGCATTCTATTACTTCCCAAATATGAACATCAAAGTGAAGGTTTGGAATTCGTTCAGGATGCTATAAAGGAACTTTGGTCAACTTATGATGAAGACGACCCCCAGACAGCTCCAACAAAAAAAGAAGTAATTGATTACTTGACGGAACGGGGGGCAGGTAAAAATATGGCGGAGGCGGTGAACCTTGTTTTACGCCCATCCTGTCTGCAAGGTATAGGAAGAAGGATAAAAAAATCAAAAGGATAGTGTGTGCCTACCATTCATGAGTAATGGTGGGTGCTCTACATGATTTTTCGTGGCATTAGTCATCATAAGTGTGTTTTACCTACCCATTATTAGTACCCCCCAATATTTTTGATTCATCGGCAAGGGTGGGTACACAACAAAATCATGCCTACCTATATTACTATGGTTTTTAGTGTAACTATCTCGTAAACCGCAATGGACGTTACGAGGTAAATATGTCTCAGTCATTAATTAGATTTGCCGAGGTACAAAAGCGTACTGGCTATAGTAAGGCGTGGTTATACCGTCTTATGAGCGAGAAACGTTTTCCCGCAGCAATTAAAATTGGTTCCCGCTCTATCGCTTTTATTGAAAGTGAAATTGACGAGTGGATTAATCAGCGTATCGCTGAGTCGCGTGGCGAGGTGGCGTAATGGAAAAGAAAAACCGCCCCGTACAGCAGGCGGCTAACTCAGATATTCGCACGTCTGATATTACGCCACCAGCGCCCACCACACAAGTGAACCATAACGCCGACGCTGGTGGCTATCAGGGACTTTCTCAGCCTGAAATTGCCGACATTCTCAATCTATACCCGGACAGCTTCACCGCCGCATAACGGAGCCGAAAATATGACTATCGAAAAAAGCCGATTCAGTTCGGAGGCCGCCCCACAATCCAACGCCTGCCAGAAGGATATTCTTGCCGTTACTGAAAGCGATATTTCCGTTATCCGGTTTGAGGGTAAGAAAGTCCGCATTGTGAATTGTGACGGTAATCCGTGGTTTATTGCCAAAGACGTTTGCGAGGCGCTGGAGCTATCTAATCACAGCATGGCAATTGCCGCGCTTGATGACGATGAAAAGGGGGTAAGTTTAACTTATACCCCCGGAGGTAATCAGAACATGCGGACAGTTTCAGAGTCTGGCTTCTACAAACTGATCGCCCGCAGCCGCAAGGCCACCACTGCCGGAACGTTCGCACATCGTTTCACTAACTGGGTATTCCGCGAGGTTATCCCGTCTATTCGTAAAACTGGCTCCTATGGTGTGCCGTTCGCCTTCCTGAACGACCACAGCAAACGCAAAGCAGCTTACGACAAGAAGGCCAGCAAGCGCGGTAAAGACCTGCAAGCCTGTAAAGGTGAGAAGTCCCGCCTGATCGCCGAAGAAGCGGAGCTATGGCGCAAATATCAGCCTCAATTGCCGGAGGTTCACTAATGCCCGCCGTCCAGAAAAGAGCCTTTCCCCTGGCTGGCCTGATGTGTACCTTGCGCGGGATCGCGCACGCGCATGAGGGTAAAGCTGGCATAACAGTGCCAGCTAATGCCAGCTCCTCATTTTCTCGTCGTGGTGACGAGGAGAGTTTCGAGACCAGTACGCGCGTGCGCGAAGGTGAGTTTCTGGAGTCCATAAAAAAGGGCTTGCCGACTATCGCCAACCCGGTTTATGGTTATAGCGCACCAGCAAAATCTGGTGCCGGGATTGGCGTCCTGCAATTATCCACAGCGCACAACCGCGCTAAATGCGGTTTTTTTGTGTGCGTCGCACGGCTACATCCTTCAATGGTGGGCTGGGCGAGGGCATCGAAAGATGCGCCGGTATCTGTGGAAGCCGGTACGCCAACCTCGTTCAGTTCACCACCAGTGATTGGCGTCTTTGGTGGTGATTTCAAACATCATTCCACAGAGGCTGCCGCTATGCTGGCTACTATCCCTACCCAAAATCCGCAATTCATCTGGTTAATCGCAGCCGTTCGCCGCGATATGCCGACAATTACCGCCAAAATTCACCATATCGCCGCAGAGACTGAGCAGGAAGCCCGCCGTTCACTGGCGCGGGATCACGTTTGCTTTTTCGCCGGACGTATTCGCACAGGGGGCGCACATGCTTAATTACTTCCGTGTTGCAGGATGCGCCACCGCCCGGAGCGGCGAATTAGTCGAGTTCGTTTATATCGTTGACGCCCGCAGCGCGATCAGCGCCAAAGCTGAGGCGCTAAATCAGGCCAGAAATGAACGCCTTTCCCACATCCAGATTACCCGCGTTCGTGAGGTGGCAGCATGAACATTAACGCTTTATACCGCCATCCGTCCGAGCTTGAAGCCGAAGCGATGTTATCCCGCGAGCAGGATTACCCGGATGATTTTACGCTTGCAGACCGTACAGCAGAGCGGATGACCCGCGCCCGCGATGGACTGGCTCACGTTATGACCGATTTAGTCACTCAACTCGACGATGAACAGGCCGCTATCGTGTATTGCTGGTTGAGTAAAGTCCTGACGATTGTCGATATAGCCAGAATTGATGCGGAGGCCAGCGCATGAGCCAGTTACAACTGATTGATGCTGCCTGCCAGATTGAACAGGCACAGGCTGTTTTATCCATGTGGCTGGAGAGCACTACCAATAAAACAGATCCCGATTTACCGCGCCTGATTGGTTCCATTCTGACGCTGTTACACGGTGTACCCGAAGCAATGAGCGAGGCTGAAAGCAAGCTGGCTGACCATGTAATGCGTGAATATCGGGAGGGCAAAGCATGAGCAACGTACTGACCATTAAACCGGGAAATCCCGACCTGTTCCACGCAGAAGCCACACCGCACGGCGTAAACATCATGACCCGCAATGATGCCGGGATGTATGAGCATGTTGCTCTTATCAACTACGAAAAAGTCGTAGTACGTCTGGATGCGGGTGAGTATGACAATAAGCCTGATGAAGGATTTGCCTTGCATTTTGCAGTGGCTGACGGCGGGGCGCGTGGCTGGTTCGACTTTACCGCGCAGCATAACGTCACTATGTGGCGCTGGCTGATTGCGGCCTGTTTCGTTGCTGAAATGAAGCGCGAGAACGGCACAACCTCCGTTACTGAGTCTGACGGCACATCATCGCAGGTAGCGATTTACTCCAATGGCAAAGCGGCACTTCCGGTTTATCCGTTCGCGGAACGTCTTGCGATGGCGAGCAACATCGAGGGCGCAATGATTGAGCGATACGGCGTCGAACAGGGTACGGAAAAAGCCATTGTGTTTTATCAGGCCATGCTGGATACGGAGCGCGGCGAGCTGACCCCGTTCGGACGTGAAACGCTGGCAGAGCTACACGATCACTTCATTGCCGATCTGAATGAAAACGGCTGGCCTGAAATGCCGCTGGCGCACTGAGGGAGGTACACGAATGCGTAATATCGACCTTATCCGCGAAGTGACCACCGCCGCCGCTGGCAACTGGCCTTATGTGCTGGCTGGCCTGTCTATCGACGTGCCTGATTCATCACGCCGCCATGCCCCCTGCCCTGCATGTGGCGGCACGGATCGCTTCCGGTTCGACGACAACGGGCGCGGCAGCTTTATCTGCAACCAGTGCGGCGCTGGCGACGGCTTAGACCTGATTAAGAAAGTGAACAACTGCGACACCACGGAGGCGGCACAGCTTGCCGCTGATGTGCTGGGTATTGATTACCGGGAGACAGAAACCGACCCGACGGCAGCGAGCCAGAGAAGGGAGCAACTGGAAGCTGACCGCCAGCGGCATGAGCAGGAGCGCCAGAAAAAGGCCGCAGAGGACGCAGAGCAGCGCCGGGCTACGTTTTCCCGTCTGTATGCCGGAATGCGCCAGAGAGCCATACAGGGCGAAGCTGAGTACCTGCAATCAAAAGGGCTGACCGGGTTTAAATACCCGCTTATGCCTGATGGTTCGTTATTGCTGGAGCTGGTGGACGAATCCGGCGCAGTGGCAGCAGCGCAGACTATTACACCGCATGGAGAAAAGCGACTTCTGACGGGTTCGGCAAAGCGCGGGGCATATCACGCCGTAAACGCGCCAGAATCGCCGCAGAGCGTTTTAATTGCCGAGGGGCTGGCGACGGCCCTTTCAGTTCACCTGATGCGCCCGGACGCGCTGGCAGTGGCAGCAATTGACGCTGGCAACCTGCTACCCGTTGCCGAAGTGATGCGCCGTAAACACCCGAAGGCGCAAATTATTATCGCCGCAGACAACGACCACCACCAAAACGGAGAAGCCAATACAGGCAGGGAGGCCGCAGAGAAAGCCGCCTTATCCGTGGCTGGCTGGGTATCAATGCCACCGACAGACTACAAAGCCGACTGGAACGACTATCACCAGCAGCACGGGCTGGAAACCGCTACAGCAGCATTTAACGATTCAATGTACCAACCGCAGGGGGAAGATGTGAAACCGCAGCTACAGGCCATTGAGGGCGGTAAAAAACGCCGGAGCGCAGAGGCCGGGGATATTTCACAGATGGCCGCGAGCCAGAAGGCGCGGCTACTGTCTGCCCGGTGGGAGCGTCTGGCAGTAAACACCGACAGTCAGGCGGTTTATCGGTACGCTTGCGGGGTTTGGGAGAGGCTGCCAGAGGCAGAGCTTGAACGGGAGATGGTGGCAATATTCGACGAACACGAGGCGCATTACACGGAGAAAGGCGTTAAGTCGGTTGTAGCCACCATGAAGCTACAGATCCCGCCCACCGGAGAGCAGCCAGCGGATTGTATCGGATTCAGTAACGGAATTTATGACCTGAAAGCGCAGGAGTTCAGACCGCACGCGCCTGATAACTGGCTGATGAATCACAACGGCATTGAATACACGCCAGCGGAGCGCGGGGAGACCCTTGCAACCCATGCGCCGAATTTCACCCGCTGGATTAATCACGCCACCGGAGGGAATGGCGACAGAGCCGCGCGGATTAAGGCGGCGTTGTTTATGGTTCTGGCTCGCCGTCATGACTGGCAGCTATTTATAGAAGTAACCGGGGAAGGCGGCAGCGGGAAATCTGTATTTAGCAGCATAGCCGTATCACTGGCAGGTGAGCACAACACAGCCAGCGCCAGCATGGGAACGCTAGACACAGCCAGAGGGCGGGCGCAGCTTGTGGGAAAAAGCCTGATTATCATGCCAGACCAGACCCGCTATGTTGGCGAAGGCGCAGGGATAAAGGCCATTACAGGCGGCGACCCGGTAGAGATTGATGGTAAGTATGAAAAGCAGTTCACCGCCGTGCTGAATGCCGTTGTTCTCGCAACCAACAACGAACCAATGACCTTTACCGAGCGCAGCGGGGGCATTGCCCGCCGCCGTGTGATATTCCCGTTCGATAATCCGGTATCAGAAGCGGAGAAAGACCCCGACCTGACAGCGAAGATCCGCCGTGAAATGCCGGTAATTATTCGTCACTTGCTGGCAATGTTTGCCGACCAGAACAAAGCTAAAACGCTTTTAATCGAGCAGCGCGATTCCGCAGAGGCGTTGGGCGTTAAGCGCGGGACAGATCCGGTTATAGACATGTGCGCGGCCTTGTATTTTATGAACGAGCCGAGGGGCCTGATGATGGGCGGCGGAACGTGGGCGGGCCAGCCAGAGCCGAGGGTGTATCTCTATCATCTGTATCTGGCATTCATGGAATATCACGGGCTGGGTAAGCCGCTTTCCGTCAACAAGTTCTCACGCGCCATTAAATCAGCCGCCAGAGAATACCGGGCCAGCTACCTGACACGCAGCATTAACGGCAGAGCGCAGACGAACGTCGGGATCAATGAGCTGGCGGAGGAGTTTATACCGCGAGCATATGGCAGCAGCACCGCCGAAGGGGGCGAGGAATAGTTTACCCCTGATTTATCCCTACCTATCCCTACAAAGTCATTTAAGGCCAGTAATGACGGGGTTTGTAGACTGGTAGGGATATATATATTTATCCCTACTTATCCCTACATATGCCTACTAAACAAGAAGCCACACATAACCGTTTTTTGGTATTTGGTAGGGATAAGTAGGGTTAAGTAGGGTAAGAAAAACAATTCCCTACTAGCCTGAAAGCCGCGCCATATCTGGGTTTTCCCGATTAGTAGGGTTTGGTAGGGATATTACACCCCAAAAAAGATTTACAGGGGGGGGGTATGATTCAGCTAAAGGGCGAAAAAATGAACGAACATCATAAAAAGCAGATAGAAGTTATTAGAGAGATTGAAGCGCTGGGGTTCACCGCGCAGGAGGCGGCGGCCTTGTTACTGGCTGGCGAATTATCCCGGCTAAATGACAGCATGGACTACCTGAAACGAGCCGCCGGGAATATTGACAACACGTTATCAAGAATGGAGGGCGCTTAATGACAGCACAACTATCAGCATACGGGCGGCTGGTGGCAGATCCCCAGACCCGCACCACAACGAACGGTAACAACATGGCGATGGCGCGGCTGGCGGTGTCGCTCCCCTGTAATGCGGCAGAGGCGGGAGAGTCAACCTTCTGGCTGGGCGTTATTGCTTTTGGGAAGCAGGCCGATGCGCTGGCAAAGCACCAGAAAGGCGACCTTGTGAGCGTGGCAGGCAATATGCAACTCAACCAGTGGACAGGGCAGGACGGCGGTACACAGCAGGGGTATCAGGTAGTAGCCGACAGTGTGATCAGCGCCAGAACGGTACGCCCCGGCGGGAAGGCAGGACAGCAGGGACAGGCAACGGACGCGCTGAGACGTGCGCAGCAGCCATCCCGTGATGAATACGACCAGCGCCCACCATTCGACGATGAAACGCCATTCTGAGGGAGATAAGCATGGTCAACGATAGTAAAGCAGAGGCTCTGGAAGCAAAGGGGCTGTATCGCAGGGCTGCGACGCGCTGGCAGGAAGTCATGATGCTTTGTGCTGAGGACGATGATCGGGAATGGATAAAGCGCCGCCGTGAAACGTGTCTGGATAACGTGAAGCGCCCGCCCGTGAAGGCTGAGAACTTTTGCGACCTGCATAACGCTGTCACCGAAACTCAGCACCGCATGGGGATAGCGCAACCGAACGGTAACGCCTTCCGGTTAAATGGCGGCAAGAGGCAACGGTAGACCACCAGCGGGGCGATGGTTTGCAGTCAGGTACGCACCCAAACGGCGGAAAATTTAGGACTGGTTAGGACGGATTTAAAACCCTAGCAGCGCCAGACCCGCGCCAGTAGTGGGCTGGAAGCCAAATCCTGATTCAGGACGTCCTAAATATCTGGCTCGTTCCACTGGTACGCAGTCAGGTACGCAGCAAAACCGCGCATTCAACGTGCGTACTACCTGACGAATGCTAACTGCGAATTAGCAGTAATTTCTAAGCGCGAATTGCTCATTCGAAAAATAGCGGAGATGCCTGTTATTGCTGGCTTGGGCGCTATCCGTTCGCAATAGATGGCGGAAGTTAGATATACAGTTTTATTAAGGTATTGTTAGGGTTTGTTAAGGTTTTTGCGCACAGTGAGCCGTTAAATGAAAAAAAATAGCCAACAATCAAGATCGGGATGGGGTGGCAAGCGGAAAGGCGCAGGCGCACCATTGGGCAATACTAATGCCGTCAAGCATGGCGAACGCAGTCGGCGGGCATTCTTCCCATTTGAGGGGGGCGAGGCGCTTTCTCCGCTGGTGCGAAATCGTGCAAGAAACCTCATGCTGGCTGAGAGATACGGGCTATTACTGGCGAATAATCCGACGCCGGGAACAGAAGAATGGCGCGAGATGACATTGATTAACGGATTCATGGGGCTACATGCCGACAGAATCGCACGGCTTGAGCTGAGTTTAGCGAGATCCGTTTCAATGCAAGCAAGGCGGGATCTGCGAAGGGTTAAAAAAAGCGGCGCATGTTAGCAATCCGTATAGTCACCGATGTTGAAATACTGGACTGTTCAGGACAGAACCAAAGCCCATATGAGGCGAGACCCGCGCCAGTAGTGGACAGAATCACGGGCGTGATTGAGCGTAAGACGGGGAAAGCAGCCAGAGGCATTGGCCTGACTCTGTAAAAGCAAAACGCCCGCACGGGCGTCAGGGAACGGGATAGACTTCTGCGACAATTTGCATTCGCCGCCAATATAGCAAGCCGTCCACATCAAGCAATAAACTATCACCGGGAGGGGGAGGCCAAATCTCTGCAACCCTGAGCCTTAAGGACTGCCCGCCTCATCGAATGTTTATACCCGCGAAAAATAAAATTTAATCCGGGCGTGTTTCATCCTTCCAAAGGGTATGGCGTATGACACCACGCGAAATAGCTTTATTGACCGCTGCCAAACTGGAGCACGAAGGCCACCAGCTAACCCCGGCAGATCAACGGGAGATAGAACGCTCAGTTAATGCCGATATAGCCCGGCGTGACAAATTCCGCGAAATGATGCGATCACCTGCCTACCAGTGGAAGAAGCCAGCGCCGCGCAGGTAGATACGGGATTATTCCGCATGTAACATTTCCTGATGCTGGATATTGAACGCCGGGTTTACGACCTGAACAACATTAACGACAGATTGCAGGCTCTTAACTGACCCGCATGTATTCGCCTGATATTGCGTTATCAGCGCCGCCACTATCTCGCACAACGGCACACTGTCCCGGTAAACCGTAGCGCACGACCGTAGCGCTAGTCTCACCGCCGCTTTTTACCTGCCGCGATTCATACACTGTCACACGTTCCAGTAGCCCCCCGGCAACCATGCTTTCAAGAGTTCGCCGGGTGGATTCGAGCGGGTGGCGCTTATCGAACGACACCATGCCATGAAGAAGGTAGGCCACACCCGACACATCGAACGGCGGCGTACCAATTTCACCTGTCACCCATTCGAGGTTATCCGGTTCAAAATAGCTGAGTATCTCTTTTTTGCGGCTGGTCATTCTCATGGCTGGCTGATTCCTTATTGTGGGATAGCACTATCATACAATAAGCGGGTTGAAGGGAGAGCGTTACTGCCTGATGTGCTGTATGAATAATAACCAAATTTCAGGGGCGGAAAAAGATATGGGGGTACTTTTGGGGGTATCTATAAAAACTGAACAATAAAAAATCCAACAAAAACAATGGTCATAACCTTTGTGTACTGTTCCTATTATCGCACCATTAAAATCAAATTCTTACGTAAGATCTTATCATTCTCCCACCAAAAAATTATTTTCATGTAACAGCTGGTGTAAGTAAATTCTATCAACGAAGATCAATCTTATCTACTGACCAAAAAGGCCTGATAGGGCTTCGCTCACTATACATCCGTGGCTGCAGGTTTAGTTGTCCATGTCTACACCACTCCTAAATTTAATGTGTTGGCAATGTGTTCAATAAAGCTCGAACAAATTAGCTCATTATGATCGGTTAATACTTCAACTTCTGGTTGCATGATTGTTTGTCCGTAAAAAGATAACGCGCCCGCCGGGTAGTAGCAGGCGCATTACGCAATAGGTAAACAAGGGAGGAAGTTCAGAAATGTAAATCGGGAAGGTTGTACGCAATGTTCATCGTACTACGTTGTTACGGCTTTGCCGCAACAAGCCAGTTGCCTGCCGCGCTCGCAGAATGTCTACAGCCCGGAGATAAGGAGATTGTTCCTGCCAGCTAAATCCCTTCCTGTCTATACGAACCAGCTCGTATTTTTCTACCAGAAAATTCACGGCATCGGCTAGGGTGATACCGGCATCGATGTGTTCCTTAATCACAGCCTCATTGCAGAATGGCGTGTCGTTTATTGTCAGACCATAGTGCTGTTCCAGCAGACGTGTCAGTAACATTTGCCAGACAGCCACGGGTGACAGGCAGGGCTTCACCGCCCGCTGAGTTGTTGCAGGTAAAGTTTTCATGTTTGCTCTCGTGAAGGTAATTAACGCTGAGTGGGGTAAATGGCGATGTATACGTAGCCGCAACTGCCAAGGGTGTCGGCTTCGCAGGTTAAATCGTTGTGGTACAGGGTAACGCAGTGGGCATGGTGGGTGCTGAGTTCACCAGTGGTCAGCATCGATTCCATCTGGCGGATAAAGTGCGGGAATGTTTCATCCAGCTTCCGGTATTCGATGTCACTGAACTTGCCGGTCATGCTGGCCCGGTCAGCCAGATAATGCAGTCGGTTGCCTTCCTGCACCAGACGGGCTCCCAGACGTGGCGTGATATCACGCTGCAGACCCCATGTGATTTTGCTCATTGATAACCTCTTTATTGTCAGTTCAGGGTGATGCTCATCAGGCAGGCATAAGGCCCCTCGCGGTCCTGGCGGCGTTCGGCGTATACCGCCAGGACTCCTGTGATATCCGGAACGTCCCTGCCGGTGTAATGGCAGACGCTACCGTGCCACTGGTATTTGCCGGTGCAGAAACGAAAGATTCGGGACTCAGGATGCTGGCGGTATATCGTCATTGCCCGGCGTTTACTGATAATTTTCATGTAATACCTCACAGCAGACCGTGTTCTGCGAACGAATAGATTTGCCTGCCGCCGACAATCAGATGGTCAGGGACACGGATATCCACCAGTTGAAGTACCTGAACCAGTCGCTGCGTGAGGGCTTTGTCAGCCTGGCTGGGCGTCGTCTCGCCGGAAGGATGGTTATGCGCCAGTATTACCGCTGCCGCGTTGAAGTACAGAGCGCGCTTGACCACCTCGCGGGGATGTACCTCGGTACTGCTAATAGAACCGGCAAACAGGGTTTCGTGGGCAATCAACTGGTTCTGCTGGTTCAGATACAGCACCCGGAACTCTTCCCGTTCAAGCGCGGCCATATGCAGCCGCAACCACTCCCGGACGGCATGAGTGGAGGTGAAGGCTACCCCAGGCTCATGCAGGTGCCGCTCCAGAGCCCTGAGCGCCCGCTGAATGAGACGCCGGTCCTGTGGCGTTATCTCGCCGGGTAAAAAGGAAAGCTGTTTCATTCGTTGCTCCTCCGGTCAGTCAATGATACGCAAAATGGCGTGGGCTTCAGAATGCTGCAGGGCATAGTCCCGCAGGCGGTAATAGTGCGCGGTCATTGCGTCACACTCTGTACGGCAGGCGTGATGGCTGTATTCAATCAGGCAGACAGCAATGCCTGCGGCTTCAGCACTCATGTCCGCGCCATTGCCGTTCATACCGTTGAACAGATGCCATTTATCGTCAACGTCAGCATCAGGGGCCATAAACGCGCCGCCATTGCTGAGCGTGTAAAAGGACCAGATACCACTGTTGTACTCGTCACAGAAGCGGTCCATCCAGGCGAAAATGCGGGGTTCCAGCGTTATCCATTGTGGGATAGAGCCAAAGTACTGCGGCCAGAAGCAGATACGCTGTTCGTCGGGTATCTGCGTTACGGTCAGTTCAAATTCGGATTCGTTAGGGAAGGTGCGAACAAGTTCCTGATATGAGATCATCATATTCATCCGGAGCGCATCCCAGAGGGACATCATGAGCCATCAACTCACCTTCGCCGATAGTGAATTCAGCACTAAGCGCCGTCAGACCCGAAAAGAGATTTTCCTCTCCCGCATGGAGCATATTCTGCCATGGCAGAATATGACCGCTGTCATCGAGCCGTTTTATCCCAAGGCGGGCAATGGCCGACGGCCCTATCCGCTGGAGACCATGCTGCGTATTCACTGCATGCAGCATTGGTACAACCTGAGCGACGGTGCCATGGAAGATGCCCTGTACGAAATCGCCTCCATGCGCCTGTTTGCCCGATTATCCCTGGATAGCGCCCTGCCGGATCGCACCACCATCATGAATTTCCGCCACCTGCTCGAGCAGCATCAACTGGCCCGTCAATTGTTCAAGACCATCAATCGCTGGCTGGCCGAAGCAGGCGTCATGATGACCCAAGGCACTTTGGTGGATGCCACCATCATTGAGGCACCCAGCTCTACCAAGAACAAAGAGCAGCAACGCGATCCGGAGATGCATCAGACCAAGAAAGGCAATCAGTGGCACTTTGGCATGAAGGCCCACATTGGTGTCGATGCCAAGAGTGGCCTGACCCACAGCCTAGTCACCACCGCGGCCAACGAGCATGACCTCAATCAGCTGGGTAATCTGCTTCATGGAGAGGAGCAATTTGTCTCAGCCGATGCCGGCTACCAAGGAGCGCCACAGCGCGAGGAGCTGGCCGAGGTGGATGTGGACTGGCTGATCGCCGAGCGTCCCGGCAGGGTAAAAACCTTGAAGCAGCATCCGCGCAAGAACAAAACGGCCATCAACATCGAATACATGAAAGCCAGCATCCGTGCCAAGGTGGAGCACCCGTTTCGCATCATCAAGCGGCAGTTCGGCTTCGTGAAAGCCAGATACAAGGGGCTGCTGAAAAACGATAACCAACTGGCGATGTTATTCACCCTGGCCAACCTGTTTCGGGTGGACCAAATGATACGTCAGTGGGAGAGATCTCAGTAAAAACCGGAAATAACGCCAGAAATGGTGGAAAAAATAGCCTAAATAGGCTGATTCGATTGTTTGCGGGAAAAAAATCGGCCCAGATCCGCGAAATTTTAATCAGCGAGTCAGCTTGGGAAGAAATGACCTGCTTATTCGCACCTTCCTTAGATAACCCTCCTGCAATGAGATGTTTGTGGTTCACGCGCCGATCTGTGTAAATAAAAATTGCTTTTTTTACATTGAAACTTTTTATAATGTATGAGAGCTTTTCATGAATTAATTTTTTTTCGCTCTTACCCATCTTATCATGAGGTATTTTGTGCGCATAAAAATCTTGATCGACAACCTCGTTCCGGTGTCGAATGTGAGTGTTCCAGACGGAATAAAAAAACTCTTCGTAAGTTAATTTTGGCTCACCCCGTGCGATTGAGGGGGCCTTCTCTTCAAAAATACAGCCTAATGTTGACTCCAAAGTTTGAGCTATATGATATTGCGATGTTATTTTATTCAATGCTGGGGCTGTGGCGTTTAACAAAAATGATATCACCTCTGACCTAGAATATCCTTTTGCATTGCTATAGTCGTCAATTGCATCAATAGTTGATTTTTTGTTTGCGCTGAAAGTGATGCGTTTTTTCATATGTATCCTTGACTTTCGTTAATGTAAAATGTGATAAACGGTGTGATTTAGTATCTTTTATCGACGGATTGTTTCTGTTAATTAACCCAGCTATTCTTTAGAATAGCTGGGGAGTTATGATTTTGATGCTGCTGTTAATTACAATATACTGAGAAGGTTAATAGGAACCTATCAATGTCTTTGCGTAACCAATAATGTCGGCTGTTAATTTTCTTTGGGCGTGGTAAACCATTAGGCAGCTTGTCTTGGCAAAGCCATTTTCGAATTGTTTGGGCTTTAAGGTTTAATAGATGTGCTAACTCACTTGTGGAAACAAGTTCAGATAGAGATGTTCTGGATTGCTCATATATGCTCATGCTACCACCTCAATGATTGAGATGCAGGCATATACAAAAAGTAATGAAATTAGAAGGGAAAGAAAGGACCAAAAAGAAAACAAAAAAGCCAAGCTTGAATAAGCTTCAGGGTCAGGATCACTACCTTCGCTTGAGCCGGATGAGGTACTTTTAGTTGATTTAGACGCATTACCTTGCGAGTTTTCGGCCTGATTTTTGTGCGAGATGATACGTGCAAAAAAAACGCCCAAAGTTTTATGTCGATTGTTTTTATTGTATAAAGAGTTTTTTTCACTGAGGTGTCCAAGAGCAGCTCGAATCCTGATGTTCACCTGTCTTTCCTGAAATATGGACTCAGCACAGGTTTGTCGCTGCTTACTAGAACGAACAACTTTGATCTTACCCACGACCCGTACTATTCGAGCCTTTGAGCTGGTTTGCGCAGAACTCATCAAAGAATTAGACATAATGCTTTATCTCCTGATTTAAAAGTGGACGATGGAATTTAAACCTTAAAATACACTTATGTCAACGATGGATGTTGTTCTGTAATTGACCTGCCCCCACGATTAGATACAACACTCAGTTAGTAACGTCGGAATCTTCATTCTCAGAATGACCCTTTCTCCAGCCCGCTGCAAATTCAGACGGTGTCTGATAATTCAGCGTGGAGTGCGGGCGGCATTCGTTATAATCCTGCCGCCAGTCATTAATAATTTTCCTGGCATGAACGATATCGCTGAACCAGTGCTCATTCAAACATTCATCGCGAAATCGTCCGTTAAAGCTCTCAATAAATCCGTTCTGCGTTGGCTTGCCCGGCTGGATTAAGCGCAACTCAACACCATGCTCAAAGGCCCATTGATCCAGTGCACGGCAAGTGAACTCCGGCCCCTGGTCAGTTCTTATCGTCGCCGGATAGCCTCGAAACAGTGCAATGCTGTCCAGAATACGCGTGACCTGAACGCCTGAAATCCCAAAGGCAACAGTGACCGTCAGGCATTCCTTTGTGAAATCATCGACGCAGGTAAGACACTTGATCCTGCGACCGGTGGAAAGTGCGTCCATGACGAAATCCATCGACCAGGTCAGATTGGGCGCCGCCGGACGGAGCAGCGGCAGACGTTCTGTTGCCAGCCCTTTACGACGTCTTCTGCGTTTTACGCCCAGGCCACTGAGGTGATAAAGCCGGTACACGCGCTTATGATTAACATGAAGCCCTTCACGGCGCAGCAACTGCCAAATACGACGGTAGCCAAAACGCCTGCGCTCCAGTGCCAGCTCAGTGATGCGCCCTGATAAATGCGCATCAGCAGCCGGACGGTGAGCCTCATAGCGGCAGGTCGACAGGGATAAACCTGTAAGCCTGCAGGCACGACGTTGCGACAGACCGGTCGCATCACACATCAACATCACGGCTTCCCGCTTCTGGTCTGTCGTCAGTACTTTCGCCCAAGAGCCACCTGAAGCGCCTCTTTATCCAGCATGGCTTCGGCAAGCAGCTTCTTGAGTCTGGCGTTCTCTTCCTCAAGCGACTTCAGGCGCTTAACTTCAGGCACCTCCATACCGCCATACTTCTTACGCCAGATGTAAAACGTGGCATCGGAAATGGCATGCTTGCGGCAGAGTTCACGGGCGGGTACCCCAGCTTCGGCTTCGCGGAGAATACTGATGATCTGTTCGTCGGAAAAACGCTTCTTCATGGGGATGTCCTCATGTGGCTTATGAAGACATTACTAACATCGGGGTGTACTAATCAACGGGGAGCAGGTCATCCAGCGTGTGCTGGCACAGCGAATGGTGGTTGTCCTTCACCTCGGCAATCAGCGTATCGTCAGCCCACAGGCGGTAGTGGGTGGTGCAGTGTGGCGTGACCGCTTCCGCGTGGCCCATCTGCACGGTTTCCATCGCGTTATCAAAGTCGTTATCCAGCATCAGCGTCAGCGATTGTAGGGGTTGTGGCGCATCCCACGTCCAGGTCAGACGCGGCGCAGCGTCGTCCAGTGCGGGAGCCCAGCCGTTAATCTGCTGTTCGGGGCGCAGGCGACCGTTGAGCAGGCTCTGTACGTCATAGCAGCGCAGCGGCGCGGCAAACTGAATTGCGGGCATAATCTGATGCGGACGGCGACGCGGTACCCAGAAATCAAACGCGTCGACGCCAAAATCGCCGTCCACCACCTGACGTGGATGTTTCGCCACGCGGGCGTTCTGGCTGTTGAACACCGTCATAATACCCGGCAGCGCCACATCGCTCAGCGCGATTTCGACGTGGCTATTGGGCGTGAAGGCGATAAAGACATAGCGATCGACATCGCTACGCCAGCCAAATTCCACGCTGTAGTCACCGGCTTCCTGCACCGTTAACGTCTGCTCGTCGAGCAGCGTATCGGCGCAGTAATTGGCGACTTTGTCGCTGGCAAGCAGGCTGATGCTGACCGGCTGCGCGCTGGCGGCGCGCAGGGTAAAGCGCATTGCCGGTAAGGATTCACCCTCTTTCACCGGCAGCAGCAGCGCCATGCGCTCATCCAGCGCCATCCAGCGACCGCTGGCGGGCAGGGCCGTCAGCGCCAGTTCGCTGCTGGCGCTCACCCGCGCGCCGCGCGCCGGATCATGCAGCTGCTGGCGTGGAATGTAGCAGCCGGTTTGCTGCAGGTGCTGCTGTAATTTGCCGATGTTCGCGCTTTCTGCCAGCTGCGGCGCACTCAACTGATGCTGATGGCACAGGGCGGCCGCACGGCCCACCACTTCGCCGAGCAGGCCGCAGGTGCACATCACGCGGGCGCTGCCGAAGGCAACGTGAGAAGCGGAAATCAGTCGTCCGGTGAGGAACAGGTTGTCCAGCGAGCGGCTGTAGAGGCTGCGGTACGGAATGGTGTAGGTGCCTTTGCTGTGGAACTGACGGCAGCCGTCGTGCTGGCTGTAAACGCCGTCCGCCGGATGCAGGTCGATGGACCAGCCGCCGTAGCCCACCGCATCGTAGTGGTCACGCTGCTCAATAATGTCCTGCTGGCACAGCAGATGATCGCCAATAAAGCGGCGGCTTTCGCGCTTGCCGGGAATCGAGCCAACCCATTCGATGGTCAGGTTTTCAGCTTCCGGGAATTCGCCGGAGTTCTTAATGTAGTCCCAGACGCCCCAGACGATTTTCCACAGCTCCCATTTGATCTGCTCGCTGTCATGCACGGTGTCGAGACGGCCGCCCCATTCCAGCCACCACAGATCGCAGCCGTTCAGCGTGGAGGTGAGTCGCTTGTAGCGCGGGATGGCTTCAATATCCTGCAACGCGAAAGAGGGCGGTACAAATTTTACCGGCTCGCTGCTTTTGCGGGTGTAGAAATAGATTGAGTGGCCGAGCTTGTGACCGAAGTTATCGCCGGGAGCCATTTTTTCGCCCAGCTCTTCGGCGTCTTCTGCACCAACGCGGTACTCAGCGCCCGCCAGATGCCCGAGCACGCCGTCGCCGGTGGCATCGCAGAACTGCGCAGCCTGAATATGGTAGAAGGTTTCGTTAACCGCGTTAAAGCCGGTGGCTTCGGTGATGCGCAGGCCTTCGCGTTCCACCGCGTAAATGGCGGTGTTGAGCAACAGGGTGAGGTTCTTTTCGCGCTGCGCCAGATCCAGCAGCAGCAGGTCGAACATCATCGGGTTGCCTTCTTTATTGCGCCACAGGTTCTCTTCGAGGATCTCACCCATGATGCCGCCTTCGCGCGACCAGCGATTGTTGTTACCCATGTGCGAGGTGGCACCGTTGGCCCATAAGCGTACTTCGCTGGAGGCGTTGCCGCCTAAGACGGGACGGTCCTGCACCAGCACGACCTGTAAACCGTCGCGGGCGGCGGCCAGCGCGGCGCACAGTCCCGCCAGCCCGCCGCCGGCGACCAGCAGATCGGTACGCAGGGTCTGATGCGGAAAATCACGTTGATGGGTTTGCTGGAAAATTTGCATAAATTGTAATTCCTGCCTTTCTGGCGATAAAATAATAGTCTTTAAAAAAACGGGATCCCGCTATGTCGTCTCAACCTAATCAAAGCCTTATCGACGGCATTCGCTGCCTGCAATATCTGGTTTCCAGCGATCGGGCTATCGGTTGTCGCGAACTGGCGCGGCTGATGGGGATCAACCCCACCCGCGTGAACCGTCTGCTGATGACCATGGCGGCCATTGGCCTGACCACCCAGGACGCGCAGCGCCGCTACCTGCCGGGCCCCGGCATTCACGCGCTGGCCGCCCAGGCGATCCGTGGTTCAACGTTGTTCTCAAAGGCCCTCCCGCTGCTGGAAACCTACGCCCCGAAAGATATCGTGGTGGCGATGGGCGTCCTGTGGGAGGACCAGGTTATCTATATTTTCCACTCACGCCCGGGGAGCCATATCAGCCAGGCGCTGGCGGGTTTTCACATGATGCCGGCCTGTCAGTCGGTCATCGGGATTGCGCTGCTCGCCGCCGAAGAGGACGAGGTACTGGCTCAGCGCCTCAGCGCCGAAGAGATGACGCGCATCGCGCCGTTTCTTCAACAGCAGCGCCAGCTGGGCCATGTGGTCTGGCCACACGAGGACGGCGAACTCTCCCTCGCGCAGCCGATTCAGTTCGGCTCACATAAGGCGGCGCTGGCCTTTGCCGGCATGTATCACGCCACCCCGGAGCAGACCGCCGCGCGGCTGGCCGAGCTCATTACGCTTTGCGACCGGTTGACGGCATAGTTTTGTCGCCGTCGAGGTCAATCTTGCCGACCACGAACAGATAAGAGCCGATCCCCAGACAGGCCAGTACGGCGATGAAGCCGAGCGCTGGCGCGAAGTTGTGGCCGTCGATCAGCGCGCCGATGGCGATTGGCACGACGATGGAAGAGAGCGCGCCGGTAAAGTTGAACACCCCGCCCGCCAGACCAATCAGATGACGCGGTGCCAGTGCGGTCACAAATACCCAGGTAATCGTTGCCAGGCCGTTGCCGAAGAAGGCGATGGACATAAACAGGATGATAAGCGTCGGGTCATCGGTGTAGTTGGCGCCAAGGATAAACAGCGTCAGCGCCATGCCGAGGATCACCGGCGCTTTACGCGCAAAGCTGGTGGAGACGCCGCGACGAATCAGGCGGTCCGATACAAACCCGGCCAGCAATACGCCGACGAAAGCGGCAAGGTAAGGGACAGAGGCGACGTAGCCGGACTTAATAAAATCCATATGGCGGTACTGCACCAGATAGGTCGGGAACCAGGTCAGGAAGAACCAGAAGGTGGCTGAAATCGTGAACTGACCGAAGTAGATGCCAATCAGCTTGCGGCTTTTGAACATCAGCCCCAGATCCTGCCAGCTGAACGGGCGTTTAGCGGCATTCTCGCGGCTCTCCATCACCGCGCCGCCTTTACGCAGATGATCCAGCTCGGCTTTCGATACGGTTTTGTGATCCAGCGGATCGCGATATACGCAGTACCACAGCACGCCCCAAATCATCCCCACCACGCCGGTAATCAAGAACAGCCCGCGCCAGCCGAACAGATCCTGAACGTGGAAAAGTACCGGCGTCATCAGCGCCATGCCGACAAACTGCGCGGACGAGTAGATACCGATTGCCGTTGCGCGCTCCTGCTCCGGGAACCAGCTTGAGATCACGCGGTTGTTTGACGGCATCACCGGTGCTTCAAAGGCCCCCACGCCTAAACGCAGGCCAACCAGCGAGCCAAAGCTGTTGGCGATGGCATGCAGCGCGGTAATCAACGACCAGATAAACAGCCCCACGCCGTACACCAGACGCGAACCGAGTCGGTCAATCAGAAAGCCGCCGGGGATCTGTAAAGCGGCATAGATCCAGCCAAATGCAGAGAAAATCAGCCCCATTTGCAGCGGGGTAAACTGCAGCTCGCCGGACATTTGGGTTGCCGCAACGGACAGGTTTGTTCTATCCATGTAATTGATAATTATATTAATAAACACCAGGCCTAGTACAAAGAAGCGTACTCGTCTGGTCGAGCGGGCGGCAGATCCTGTTATCGGTTGTTCTGACATAGAGGTGTTCTCATGGTTTGAGGGTGTTAAAGGTACGAGACGTCATATCATTGCTGTTAGTGTTTCTTTTATAGAAACAGTTGGCGTGATGCAAAGTGGGATGTGGAGAAGTGTGATCTGCCTTGGATTTGTACAGGAATAAAACCGGTTTCAGGATTTGGGGGAGGGATGTGGGGTGGAGTGTATCCCCCTCACCCCGCAGGGGAGAGGGGACTGAATGTGCGGGTGGAGACTGTGGTACTCAAATGTCCCCTCTCCCTTTCAGGAAGAGGGCCGGGGCGAGGGTGTGCGTGCCGCCCTCTCACATTCAGATAAACTCAGCCGCGCGGAATTTCGCCAGTGCGTCCTGTTTCTGCTCCGCCGTCATAGGGCGCAGCGGACGACGCGGGTCGCCAACATCAATGCCGTGCAGCTGCATAGCCAGCTTGCCGGCCGCCACGCCGCCGTACTGCACCAGGACACGAATAATGGCGATCACTTTGTCCATGCAGGCCGCGACGTCCTGGTGGTTGCCCTGATTAAAGCTGTCGATCAGGCGGTGATACAGCGGCGCGGCGTAGTTGTAGGTGCTGCCAACCGCGCCGATCGCGCCGCAGGCCAGCCCGGCCGGTAAAAACTCATCCACGCCGAAGGGAATATCAAACTGGCCGTTGTTGACGCGCAGGCAGCGCTGAAATTCATACATGTCGCTGGAGTTAAACTTCATACCGGACAGGTTCGGGATTTTATCTGCCGCCGCGATCAGGAACTGCTCCATATCCAGGTTCAGACCCGACATCCCCGAGTGATAGTAGTAGAAGCCTTTTGACGGCGCAGCGGCGGCGTTGAGCCGGCAGTACTCGACTAAATCGTCGACGCTGGACGGTTTGAAGAAACATGGGCCAATGACTGAAGTCGCGAAAATATCTAACGTCTCGGCGTGGCGGCTCAGCTCAAGGGAGTCGGTGATGCTCAGCGCCCCGGTATGCAACGTAATGCTTAGCTTACCGTGGCTGGCTGCCACCCAACGTTCGGCAATTTGTTTACGCTCCGCAACGGAACAATGAATGCCCTCACCGGTGGTGCCAAGCACGTACACGCCCTTTACGCCCTGGCCAATAAGATGCTCGGCAATCTGGTCGATGACCGGATAGTTCACTTCACCGTGGGCGTCGAAAGGGGTATGCGGTGCGGCGATAAGACCTGTTAGCTTTTCCATGTAAACCTCAATTGGTGTTTTTCTTCTTAACTAAAAGTTAAATGAAGCATAACTCCAATTTGCGATGAAATGATACCCACGACGAAAAGCGAGAGTATCAGAGTGTGATCGATAGCACTAAATCAAGCCTGACGGGGAACCGTTAACGCATCCATGGTGCGCAGTTTGTTGGCTTTAGCCTGTTCCGGATCTTTCTGCACCAGCAGGGTGTAGATCAGATCCAGCACAAACAGCTGTGCGGTCTTTGTCCCTATCGAGTCGCCCTGCAATCGCCCCTGTCGATTACCATTAATCAGAGTAAAATCAGCCACTTTACTTAACGGTGAGCCGAGATTGTGGGTGAGAGCAACGGTGGTGGCGCCCGCTTCTTTCGCCAGATGCAGCGCGTGGGTGGTTTCCGGTGAATGGCCGGAATGGCTGATGCCGACCGCCACATCGCCTGGCTTAAGCAGGGAGGCCTGCATATACATAAAGTGATTATTGGTCAGGGCGTCTACCCGCAGACCAATGCGCATCAGCTTGTGCTTCATTTCTTCAGCGGTGATGCCCGAGGCACCCACGCCGAAGATATAGGCGCTGTTACAGGCGTACAGTGCGTCGACGACCTGTTCAACCTGGTGCATGTCCAGCAGGTTGAGCGTCTCAGAGAGCACGTTGGCGATGACGCCCTGTAGCTTCAGGCCAATCGTATGGGCATCGTCATTTTCCACCACTTCAGCGTCCAGCAGCGTGCTGCTGTCGTCGCTATCGACCATCGCCAGCTCAATGGCGAGCTCCATTTTGAAATTCTGAAAACCCTTGTAGCCCAGCTGGCGACAAAAGCGAATGACCGAGGCTTCTCCGGCGTTAATTTCCTGCGAAAGATCGGCGATAGAAAGCTGCGTCACTCGGTGTGGGGAGGTCATGATGTAGTGGGCAATGCGCTGCCCGACGCGGGTCAGACTGCTCTGCATGGCTCCCAGAGTATCAAGTATTTTTCCGGCCTTAACCGGTGAATTCGGACTCTCCATTGCTTCCTGCTCTTCGCGCTGACGGTGGATGTTCATGATGGGGCAGCGTCTGCGGTCAGGCAAGAAAATCGGCGTAAAAACCGCGTAATTGCCGCCATTTTGCGCGTGCGGCTGGCCGTGTGGGCTAATGCTGTGACTCAGATCCCTTTTTTAAACTTCCTGACGCTTACCTCTATGACGTTGTTCACAGATTTCATGCAGGCTTCTTGTGGTGCTTTGCTTCTTGTAAATAAATTAAATGGAGTTTTACTTCATTTGGGGGCGAGACGCCCTCTCCTTAGGCACATAGGTAGTGGAATTTGCTCATCACAGGAGAGCAACATGAGTGGAATTACAAAGGCCATTCCATGGTACAAACACCTTAATAAATCCCAGTGGCGGGCTTTTTCAGCCGCATGGCTTGGCTATTTGCTTGATGGTTTTGACTTTGTCTTAATTGCCCTGGTGTTAACCGAGGTTCAAAGTGAGTTTCAGCTCACTACCGTCCAGGCGGCGAGTATTATTTCCGCCGCCTTTATTTCTCGCTGGTTCGGCGGCCTGCTGTTAGGGGCGATGGGCGATCGCTATGGCCGACGCCTGGCGATGGTGACCAGCATCATTCTCTTCTCGGTGGGGACGCTGGCCTGCGGGTTGGCGCCGGGCTACACCTCCATGTTTATCGCCCGTATGGTGATCGGCATGGGGATGGCGGGCGAGTACGGCTCCAGTGCGACCTACGTGATTGAAAGCTGGCCAAAACAGCTGCGCAATAAGGCCAGCGGTTTCCTGATCTCCGGCTTCTCAGTAGGGGCGGTTGTCGCCGCGCAGGTCTACAGCCTGATTGTCCCCGTGTGGGGCTGGCGTGCGCTGTTTTTCATCGGCATTCTGCCCATCATTTTCGCCCTGTGGTTGCGTAAAAATATTCCTGAAACGCAGGACTGGAAGGAGCGCAAGGCCAATAAGACTCCGGTGCGTACCATGGTCGATATTCTGTATCGCGGCAGGCTGCGGGCGCTGAATGTGCTGATGACCTGCCTGGCCGCTGCGGCGCTGTGGTTCTGCTTTGCCGGAAACCTGCATAACCCGGCCATTATCCTGCTGCTGGCGCTGCTGTGTGCGGCGATCTTTATCAGCTTTATGGTGCAAAGCAGCGGCAAGCGTTGGCCAACGGGCGTCATGCTGATGGTGGTCGTGCTGTTCGCCTTCCTCTATTCGTGGCCTATTCAGGCGCTGCTGCCAACCTATCTGAAAAGCGAACTTGGCTACAACCCGGCGACCGTTGCGCAGGTGCTGTTCTTCAGCGGCTTCGGCGCGGCGGTGGGCTGCATCGTCGGCGGTTTCCTCGGCGACTGGCTGGGGACACGTAAAGCCTATGTGTGCAGCCTGCTGGCGTCTCAGTTACTGATTATTCCCGTATTTGCCATCGGCGGCTCCAGCATCTGGGGGCTGGGGATCCTGCTGTTCTTCCAGCAGATGCTGGGGCAGGGGATTGCCGGGATTCTGCCGAAGCTTATCGGCGGGTATTTCGATACAGACCAGCGAGCGGCAGGTCTGGGCTTTACCTACAACGTGGGGGCGCTGGGCGGCGCGGCGGCACCGGTCATCGGTGCACTGGTTGCGCAGCATCTGAGCCTGGGCAGTGCGCTGGGTTCGCTCTCCTTCGGCCTGACGTTTGTCGTGATTCTGCTCATCGGCCTGGATATGCCCTCCCGCGTACAGCGCTGGATCCGTCCGGAAGCGCTGCGCACCCATGATGCTATCGACGGCAAGCCGTTCAGCGGCGCGTTGACGCGGCATGCAGAGAAATCGGTTCCGGCGTGCGGTAAGCATTAATTAAAGGCGCCCGGACGCGCCGGGCGCACAATGAAGTTAAGGATGTACTTATGTCGTTGTTAGAAAATCTGGATGCAAACATTCAACAGCACGGTGGACTGATCGTCTCCTGCCAGCCGGTGCCCGGTAGCCCGTTAGATAAACCGGAAATCGTTGCCGCCATGGCGCTGGCGGCGGTGCAGGCGGGAGCCGTGGCGGTGCGCATTGAAGGGATCAATAACCTACAGGCCACGCGGCCGCTCATCGACGTCCCCATTATTGGCATTATCAAGCGCGATCTTGCCGATTCCGCGGTGCGTATCACGCCCTACCTTGAGGATGTCGATGCGCTAGCGCAGGCCGGTGCCGACATTATCGCTTTCGATGGCACCGAGCGCCCGCGCCCGGTGGCGGTAGCGGAGCTGATTGCCCGCATTCATCACCATCAGCGTCTGGCCATGGCGGACTGTTCGTCGATCCAGGACGCCGCGGCCTGCCATGAACTGGGCGCGGATATTCTGGGAACGACGCTATCGGGCTATACCACCGACGAGGTGCCGCAGGCGCCGGATCTGGCGCTGGTGGCGGCACTGAGCCACAAAGGCTTCCGGGTGATAGCCGAAGGGCGATACAACTCGCCAGCGCAGGCCGCTCAGGCGATGCAGCACGGTGCCTGGGCTGTCACCGTAGGGTCGGCCATTACCCGCCTTGAGCATATCTGCCAGTGGTATCGCGAGGCGATAACCGGAGAGCGCGTATGACGACGCTGGCGATTGATATCGGCGGCACCAAACTTGCTGCAGGGCTGATTAATGCTCAACGGCAGGTGCTTGCACGCCGAGAACTGCCGACGCCCGCTAGCCAGACGCCTACCGCGCTGCGCGAGGCGCTGCATGCGCTGATTATGCCGCTTATCGGTCGTGCGCAGCGCGTGGCGGTGGCTTCTACGGGCATTATTCGCAGCGGACTGTTAACGGCGCTTAACCCGGATAATCTGGGGGGGCTGGCGCAGTTTCCGCTGGTGGATACCCTCACCGCGCTAACCGGGCTACCGTGTCTGGCGGTGAACGATGCGCAGGCGGCGGCGTGGGCCGAGTATCGCGCGCTGCCGGTTACCGTTCGCGATATGGCGTTTATCACGGTGTCAACCGGCGTCGGCGGCGGCATTATCGGCAACGGTAAGCTGATAACCGGCCATCAGGGGCTCGCCGGGCATATTGGGCATACGCTGGCGGACCCGCACGGGCCGCTGTGTGGTTGTGGCCGACGCGGTTGCGTTGAGGCGATAGCTTCCGGTCGTGGCATTGCCGCTCAGGCCGAGGATGACCTGCTTGGCCTGGATGCGCGGGCGATTTATGCGCAGCATCTGAGCGGGCACCCGCAGGCAACGCGCCTGATTACGGGCTCGGCACGAACCCTGGCCCGTCTGATTGCTGACCTGAAAGCCAGCTATGACTGCCAATGTGTGGTGCTGGGTGGCAGCGTCGGCCTGGCGGAGGGTTACTTATCCCTGGTGACCGGCTTTCTGGCGCAGGAACCGTCCCCCTTTCACACGGCCGTGGTGGCCGCACATCACCGGCATGACGCGGGCCTGCTTGGCGCCGCGCTGTTGGCAGAAGAGGAAGCATAATGATTATTGGTGATAGCCGTTACCCGGATTGCGCCGGGCTACCCTCCGCTCTACACACGGCTCTGACGCTGGCTTTACAGGCGCAGCCACAGCAGCGTGAGCCGGGCCGTTACCCTTTGCAGGGAGACGATATTTATATGAACGTTATGCAGTTTATGACCCAGCCAGCGGCGGAGAAACGGGCCGAGCTGCACGCGGAATTTATCGATATACAAATCCTGCTGGTGGGGGAGGAGCGCATTGATTTTGGCGTGGCCGACAGCGCAAGGGAATGTGATGTGTGGCATACGGACGAGGATTATCAGCTGTGCGACGCCATTGATAACCCGCAGTCGGTAACGTTACGTGCCGGTATGTTCGCCGTGTTTCTCCCCGGCGAGCCGCATAAGCCGGGGATACTCACTGACCACCGCCGCGAGCTGAAAAAAGCGGTCGTGAAGGTCAAAAAAAGTTTGCTGATGCCGTAACCGCGGGCCCGGCTTAGCAGGCCGGGCTTACTTCTTGCTGCGGCTGCGGCGATTTCAGCAGCGCCCACAGAATGACGGCGCCAATGACGTCAAAGGCCGCCAGCACCGCAAACAGCGGGCTAAAGCCCAGAGTATCGGCCAGCGCGCCGACGACCAGCGCGAACAGCGTGCTCGCGGTCCAGGCGGCCATCCCGGTGAAGCCGTTGGCCGTCGCCACTTCGTTGGCGTCGAACAGATCGGCTGAAAGGGTGATCAGCGCGCCGGAAAGCGACTGGTGGGCAAAACCGCCGACGCACAGTAGCGCAATCGCAACGAACGGGCTACTGAACAGTCCGACCATTCCCGGCAGAATCATCAGCGCCGCCCCCATAGTCACCACCAGCTTACGCGACACCACAATATTGACCCCGAAGGCGCGCTGGAAAATCCCCGGTAAGTAGCCACCAATGACGCAGCCCATGTCGGCGAACAGCATGGGGATCCACGCGAACATGGCGATATCCTTCAGATCAAAACCGTAGGTGTGCACCATAAACAACGGGATCCATGCGTTGAAGGTCCCCCATGCCGGCTCGGCAAGAAAGCGGGGAAGCGCAATACCCCAGAATTTGCGCTGGCGTAGCAGCTGGCCGATATGCACTTTATCTACCGTTTTTTTCTCCGGCTGACCGGCGGTGATGTAGTTGTACTCTTCTTTGCTCAGGCTTTTACATTGGCCCGGGCGGTTATACACCAGATACCACCCCAGCGCCCAAATCACGCTGGCAATACCGACGATGATAAAGGCCAGACGCCAGCTGTGAATATAAATAGCCCATGCGACCATCGGCGGCGCAATGATCGCCCCCATTGAGGAGCCGACGTTGAAATAGCCGACGGCGACGGAACGTTCGCCGTCCGGAAACCATTCGGTGACGGATTTCAGCCCGGCGGGGATCATCGCGCTTTCGGCAAAACCGCCCAGACCACGACACAGGGCCAGACCCTGCCAGCTGCTGGTGAAAGCCGCGCCGATGCAGAAAATACCCCACATCGCGCCGAACAGGGTGTAGCCCACTTTGGTGCCAAGTGTATCAAGGACATAGCCAGCAACCGGTTGAGCAATGGTGTAGCAGGCGGAAAAGGTCGCCACAATCCATGAGTACTGTTGGGTGGTGATGTGCAGATTGTCCTGCAACGTGGGCGCGGCGGCCGAAATCGTGTTGCGGGTTAAGTAGCATAAAATGGTGCCAAGGGTGACAAGAGCCACCATAAACCAGCGCGTATGACCAGTAGTGCGCATAAAACTTTCCTCTAATTCTTAGAATGGAAGTGGCCTGCGTAACAGGCGCAACGGCGGTCATACAGAGAGAAGATCAATCGTGCTGCCGGGTGGTGCTGCGGCGGCAAACTGCGGTCCTTTTATGAAATAGAGTGAATCCGTGTCACATTTTTTTCGAATACTAAACCCATGTTTCATAATTTTTTGTGATCTAATTCAAAATTATTAAGATGGTGTACCACTTAAGTGTCATGAAGGTGAGCGCACGGACATGCGCCCTCGAGGCGGGAATGTCTGCCTGAATGGCTGTAAAAACAGGCAGAGAATAGGTTATTTATCGAGCGCGATAAAATCGTGCAGCAGCGCCGTCAACTGTTTCATTTTCTCGGGGGTAAACGTCTGCTCAATTTGCAGGTAGGCCTCTTCCACCTTTGCCTGCGCGCGTTCATACAGCGCATACCCTTCTTTGGTTAACGAGACGTATAGCTTGCGCTGATCGTTAACCGGCTTCAAGCGCAGAACCAGACCATCACGCTCCATGCGGGTCAAAATACCGGTCAGGCTCGGGCGTAAAATGCAGGTCGCAGCGGCCAGATCGTGAAAATCCATCGAGGGGTTATCGACCAGCACGCGGACAATTCGCCACTGCTGCTCCGTCAGGCCGTGCTGCTTCACAATCGGGCGGAAGTAACCCATTGCGACCTCACGCGCCTGCATCAGGGCGATGGTTAAAGAATCGTGCATTATGCCTCCTCGCACACCTCATCATTAATATATGAACAATAAAGCAATGTTGCTTTTATCAGCAGCGCATTTTCTCTGAAAGCCGAGATTAGATCAATGGTGTTTTTGTAATACACTGTTATATAAGGTTTATATTTTTATTTTGTAAAATTATTGTTAATGTCATCACAAAAAAATCACTTGTGTTTGCTAAATGAACAGAGGAGGCATAAAACAGGTCATTAACATATTAATGAAATAAGCACTGTCGCTAAGGAGCTGTAAATGAAAGGTACCGTTTTCGCCGTGGCGCTCAACCACCGTAGCCAGCTGGATGCCTGGCGCGAAGCCTTTGAGCAGGCCCCCTATAACGCACCGCCGAAAACGGCAGTCTGGTTTATTAAGCCGCACAATACCGTCACCTGTAGCGGTGAGCCGATTCCTTTTCCGGCCGGCGAGACGGTGTTAAGCGGCGCGACGGTGGCGCTGGTGGTGGGTAAAGTCGCCAGTAAAGTGTCAGTTGACGACGCGGCGCAGTTCATCGCGGGTTATGCGCTGGCCAACGAAGTCAGTCTGCCAGAGGAGAGCTTCTATCGCCCGGCAATTAAGGCCAAATGCCGCGACGGCTTCTGCCCGCTGGGCGAGGTGGTGAATGTCGACAGCGTTGATAACCTGACCATCGTGACCGAAATTAACGGCCGGCACGCCGACCAGTGGCACACCGCCGATCTCCAGCGCAGCGCCGCCGAACTGCTGAGCGCCCTGAGCGAATTTGCCACGCTCAACCCTGGCGATGCCATTCTGTTGGGAACTACGCACCACCGCGTGGCGCTGCGTCCGGGCGACCGCGCACGCGTGCTGGCGGAGGGCTTCCCACCGCTGGAAAACCCGGTGGTTGAAGATGCGGTGGCCAGGCCGGTAACGCGCCCCCACGAGCACGGCACGCTGTTCGCGCTGGGGCTGAACTACGCCGACCACGCCAGCGAGCTGGACTTTAAGCCGCCGGAAGAGCCGCTGGTATTTATCAAAGCGCCTAACACCGTGACCGGTGATAACCAAACCTCAGTACGTCCAAACAACGTGGAATATATGCACTACGAGTCGGAGCTGGTGGTGGTGATCGGCAAAACGGCGCGCAAGGTAGCCGAGGCCGATGCGATGGACTACGTCGCCGGCTACACCGTGTGTAACGACTATGCTGTGCGCGACTATCTGGAAAACTACTATCGCCCGAACCTGCGGGTGAAAAGCCGCGACGGTCTGACGCCCATTTCGCCCAATGTGGTGCCGAAAGCGGCCATTCCTGATCCGCATAACTTAACGCTGCGCACTTACGTTAACGGTGAACTGCGTCAGCAGGGCACCACGGCGGATCTGATCTTCAGCGTGCCGTTCCTGGTCTCTTATCTCAGCGAATTTATGACCCTGCAGCCGGGCGACATGATCGCCACCGGCACGCCGAAAGGGCTGTCCGACGTGGTGCCAGGCGACGAAGTGGTGGTGGAAGTTGAGGGTGTGGGTCGACTGGTAAACCGAATTGTCAGCGAGGAATCTGCAAAATGAAAAAGATTAACCATTGGATTAACGGCAAGAATGTTGCCAGCAAGGAGACTTTCCAGACCACCAATCCGGCTACCGGTGAGGTACTGGCTGAGGTCGCTTCCGGCGGCGAGTCGGAGATCAATCAGGCGGTGGCGGCAGCAAAAGAGGCGTTTCCGAAATGGGCTAACCTGCCGATGAAAGAGCGCGCGCGTCTGATGCGTCGCCTGGGAGATCTGATCGACCAGAACGTACCGGAAATTGCGGCGATGGAAACCGCCGATACCGGTCTGCCGATTCACCAGACCAAAAACGTGCTGATCCCGCGCGCGTCGCACAACTTTGAGTTCTTTGCCGAAGTGTGCCAGCAGATGAACGGTAAAACCTACCCGGTCGACGACAAGATGCTCAACTACACGCTGGTACAACCGGTGGGCGTGTGCGCGCTGGTGTCGCCGTGGAATGTGCCGTTTATGACCGCCACCTGGAAGGTGGCACCGTGCCTGGCGCTGGGCAATACCGCGGTGCTGAAAATGTCTGAGCTGTCGCCGCTCACGGCTGACCGTCTGGGCGAGCTGGCGCTGGAGGCGGGTATTCCGCCGGGCGTGCTGAACGTGGTGCAGGGCTACGGGGCAACCGCAGGCGATGCGCTGGTGCGCCATCACGATGTGCGTGCGGTGTCGTTTACCGGCGGCACCGCCACCGGGCGCAACATCATGAAAAACGCCGGGCTGAAGAAATACTCGATGGAGCTGGGCGGTAAATCGCCGGTGCTGATTTTTGAAGATGCCGATATTGAACGGGCGCTGGACGCCGCGCTGTTCACTATCTTTTCGATCAACGGCGAACGCTGCACCGCGGGGTCACGCATCTTTATCCAGCAGAGCATCTACCCCGAATTCGTTAAACGCTTTGCCGAGCGCGCCAACCGTCTGCGCGTCGGCGACCCGACCGACCCGAATACTCAGGTCGGCGCGCTGATTAGCAAGGCACACTGGGAAAAAGTCTCCGGCTATATCCGCCTCGGCATCGAAGAGGGCGCGACCCTGCTGGCCGGTGGCCCGGAAAAACCGACCGACCTGCCTGCGCATCTTAAGCACGGCAACTTCCTGCGCCCAACGGTGCTGGCGGACGTCGATAACCGCATGCGGGTGGCGCAGGAAGAGATCTTCGGCCCGGTAGCCTGCCTGCTGCCGTTCAAAGACGAAGCGGAAGGGCTGCGTCTGGCCAACGACATAGAGTACGGCCTGGCCTCGTATATCTGGACCCAGGATGTCAGCAAAGTACTGCGTCTGGCGCGCGGCATTGAGGCGGGAATGGTGTTCGTTAACACCCAGAACGTGCGCGATCTGCGCCAGCCGTTCGGCGGCGTGAAGGCTTCTGGCACCGGGCGTGAAGGCGGTGAGTACAGCTTTGAAGTGTTCGCCGAGATGAAAAACGTCTGCATCTCGATGGGCGACCACCCGATTCCGAAATGGGGAGTGTGATATGGGCAAGTTAGCGTTAGCAGCAAAAATTACCCACGTACCGTCTATGTATCTCTCAGAAATTCCGGGGAAAAATTTTGGCTGCCGCCAGGCGGCGATTGACGGGCACAAAGAGATTGGCAAGCGCTGTCGTGAAATGGGCGTCGATACGATTATCGTGTTTGATACCCATTGGCTGGTGAACAGTGCCTACCACATTAACTGCGCGGATCATTTTAAGGGTGTTTATACCAGCAACGAGCTGCCGCACTTTATCCGTGACATGACCTACGACTATGACGGCAACCCTGAGCTGGGCCGCCTGATCGCCGACGAAGCCGTTGCGCTGGGCGTGCGTGCCAAAGCGCACAACATTCCCAGCCTGAAGCTGGAGTACGGCACGCTGGTGCCGATGCGTTACATGAACGCGGACAAGCACTTCAAGGTGGTGTCGATCTCCGCGTTTTGTACCGTGCACGATTTTGCCGACAGCCGCCGTTTGGGTGAGGCCATTTTAAAGGCCATCGACAAATACGAGGGCACCGTGGCGGTATTTGCCAGCGGTTCACTGTCGCACCGCTTTATCGACGACCAGCGCGCGGAAGAGGGGATGAACAGCTACACCCGCGAGTTCGACCATCAGATGGACGAGCGCGTGGTCAAGCTGTGGCGCGAGGGCAACTTCAAAGCGTTTTGCACCATGCTGCCGGAGTATGCCGACTACTGCTACGGCGAAGGCAACATGCACGACACCGTGATGCTGCTGGGAATGCTGGGCTGGGATCAATATGACGGTAAGGTGGAGTTTATTACCGATCTGTTTGCCAGTTCCGGTACCGGCCAGGTCAACGCCGTCTTCCCGCTGCCAGCCTGAGGAGTAACCATGCCGCACTTTATTGCTGAATGCACCGACAACATCCGCGAACAGGCCGACTTACCGGGTCTGTTTAGCAAGGTTAACGAGGCGCTGGCCGCGACCGGGATTTTCCCGCTCGGCGGCATCCGCAGCCGCGCGATGTGGCTGGATACCTGGCAGATGGCTGACGGCAAGCAGGATTACGCGTTTGTGCATATGACGCTGAAAATCGGCGCCGGCCGCAGTCTCGAGAGCCGCCAGGAAGTGGGGGAGATGCTGTTCGGGCTGATTAAAACCCACTTCGCCGCGTTGATGGACAGCCGCTATCTGGCGCTGTCGTTTGAGATAGACGAACTGCACCCAACGCTCAATTACAAACAGAACAACGTGCACGCGTTGTTTAAATAAAACATTGGCACGGTCAGTCCCCTCGCCCCTTTGGGAGAGGGAGAAAACACAGCCACAGGAATCACTATGCTCGATAAACACACTCATACCCTGATTGCCCAGCGCCTCAATCAGGCCGAAAAACAGCGTGAGCAGATCCGTGCCGTCTCGCTGGATTACCCGGACATCACCCTTGAAGATGCCTATGCCGTCCAGCGCGAATGGGTCGCGATGAAGATTGCCGAAGGCAGGACGCTAAAAGGCCACAAAATCGGCCTGACATCAAAAGCGATGCAGGCCAGCTCGCAGATTAGCGAACCGGACTACGGCGCGCTGCTTGACGACATGTTCTTCCACGACGGCAGCGATATTCCGACCGACCGTTTTATCGTGCCGCGCATTGAAGTGGAACTGGCGTTCGTGCTGGCCAAACCGCTGCGCGGACCAAACTGCACGCTGTTTGATGTGTATAACGCCACCGACTACGTGATCCCGGCGCTGGAGCTGATTGACGCGCGCTGCCACAACGTCGATCCGGAAACCCAGCGCCCGCGTAAGGTGTTCGACACCATCTCCGATAACGCGGCTAACGCCGGGGTGATCCTCGGCGGCCGCCCGATTAAGCCAGATGAACTGGACCTGCGCTGGATCTCCGCGCTGCTGTATCGCAACGGTGTGATAGAAGAAACCGGCGTGGCGGCGGGCGTACTGAACCACCCGGCCAACGGCGTGGCGTGGCTGGCAAATAAGCTGGCGCCGTACGACGTCCAGCTGGAAGCGGGGCAAATCATTCTGGGCGGATCGTTCACCCGCCCGGTGCCGGCGCGTAAGGGCGACACCTTCCACGTCGACTACGGCAACATGGGTGCGATCACCTGCCGGTTTGTATAAGGACAGAGACGATGATGAAAAACAGTTTTAAAGAGGCGCTGAAGGCTGGCCGCCCGCAGATCGGCCTGTGGCTGGGTTTGTCGAGCAGCTATAGCGCTGAACTGCTGGCGGGGGCCGGTTTTGACTGGCTGCTGATTGACGGCGAACATGCGCCGAACAATGTGCAGACGGTGCTGACGCAGCTGCAGGCGATTGCACCCTATCCCAGTCAGCCGGTGGTGCGCCCGTCGTGGAACGATGCGGTGCAGATAAAACAACTGCTGGATGTGGGTACGCAAAATCTGCTGGTGCCGATGGTGCAAAACGCTGAAGAAGCGCGCGCCGCCGTAGCCGCAACGCGTTACCCGCCGCAGGGGATTCGCGGCGTTGGCAGCGCGCTGGCGCGGGCGTCGCGTTGGAACCGTATTCCGGACTATCTCCGGCAGGCCAATGACGCCATGTGCGTGCTGGTGCAAATCGAAACCCGCGAGGCGATGAGCAATCTGGCGCAAATCCTCGACGTTGACGGCGTGGACGGCGTGTTTATCGGCCCGGCGGATCTCAGCGCCGATATGGGCTTTGCCGGAAACCCGCAGCATCCGCAAGTGCAGGAAGCTATCGAGAAAGCCATTGTGCAGATCCGCGCGGCGGGCAAAGCGCCGGGCATTCTGATGGCCAATGAAACGCTGGCGAAACGCTATCTGGAGCTGGGCGCGCTGTTTGTCGCCGTCGGCGTCGATACGACCCTGCTGGCGCGCGGCGCGGAGGCGCTAGCGGCGCGCTTTGGGGCGGAGAAAACCTCGCTGGGTTCGTCCGGCGTGTATTAACCCCTGCCGGAGGGCGCTGCGCCTATCCGGCCTACCCGTAGGCCCGGCAAGCAAAGCGCCCCGGGCAAAACCGGCTTTACCCTACGCAAATTCCCATCAGAGGAAAGGATAATGAGCGATACATCACCTGCCATCCCGCAACAAGATAATCCTGCCGAACAGCACAAGCAGCTGACGGCGGGGCAGCAGACGGTGATCAACAAGCTGTTTCGTCGTCTGGTGCTGTTTCTTTTCGTGCTGTTTATTTTCTCATTTTTAGACCGGATTAATATTGGTTTTGCCGGGCTGACGATGGGGGCGGATCTCGGCCTGAACGCGACCATGTTCGGCCTTGCCACCACGCTGTTTTACGCGACCTATGTGATTTTCGGCATTCCCAGCAACATTATGCTGAGCATTGTCGGGGCCAGGCGCTGGATTGCCACCATCATGGTGCTTTGGGGACTGGCGTCGACCGCCACCCTGTTTGCCGTCGGGCCAAAAAGCCTCTACGTGCTGCGTATGCTGGTCGGGATTACCGAAGCCGGATTTCTGCCGGGCATTCTGCTCTACCTGACCTACTGGTTCCCGGCCTTTTTCCGCGCGCGCGCCAACGCGTTGTTTATGATTGCGATGCCGGTGACAACGGCGCTGGGGTCGATTGTCTCCGGCTATATTCTGTCGATGGACGGCCTGCTGAATTTACACGGCTGGCAGTGGCTGTTCCTGCTGGAGGGATTCCCGTCCGTGCTGCTGGGCATTATGGTCTGGTACTGGCTGGACGACTCCCCGGCGAAGGCCAAATGGCTGACCGACGAGGATAAAAAATGCCTCCAGCAAATGATGGATAACGACCATCTGACGCTGGTGCAGCCGGAGGGGGCCATTAGCCACCATGCCATGCAGCAGCGTAGCCTGTGGCGCGAGGTGTTTACGCCGATTGTGTTGATGTATACCCTGGCTTATTTCTGCCTGACCAATACCCTGAGCGCGATCAGCATCTGGACGCCGCAGATCCTGAAAAGCTTTAACGAGGGCAGCAGCAATATCACCATCGGCCTGCTGGCCGCGGTGCCGCAAATTTGTACTATTCTCGGCATGATCTACTGGAGCCGTCATTCCGACAAGCATCAGGAGCGCAAGCACCACACCGCGCTGCCGTTTCTGTTCGCCGCCGCCGGCTGGCTGCTGGCCTCCGCCACCGATCATAGCCTGATCCAGCTCCTGGGGATCGTGATGGCGTCGACCGGCTCGTTTAGCGCGATGGCGATCTTCTGGACCACGCCGGATCAATCCATCAGCCTGCGCGCCCGCGCGATTGGCATTGCGGTGATCAATGCCACCGGCAATATCGGCTCGGCGTTGAGCCCGTTTATGATCGGCTGGCTGAAAGACATCACCGGCAGCTTTAACAGCGGCCTGTGGTTTGTTGCCGCGCTGTTGGTGGTGGGGGCGGTGATTATCTGGCTGATTCCGATGAAATCGTCACGTCCGCGCGCTACGCCGTAGGGGCTGAAAATGTGCGAGAACCTGATTTATAACATTGATATCAGCAGTGAATATGATGAAAGCCTGGGCACGGATGATGTGCACTATCAGTCTTTTGCGCGGATGGCGGCTTTTTTTGGCCGCGATATGCAGGCGCATCGCCACGAGCGCTATTTTCAGATGCATTTTCTGCTTACCGGGCAAATTGAGCTTCAGCTGGACGATCACCGCTACTCCGTTGAAGCGCCGCTGTTTGTGCTGACGCCGCCATCGGTGCCGCACGCTTTTATTACCGAATCGGACGCGGATGGCCACGTGCTCACGGTACATGAAAACTTGATCTGGCCGCTGCTGGAAGTGCTTTACCCCGGAACCCGCGAGGCTTTCGGCCTGCCGGGGATCTGCCTGTCGCTGGCGGATAAGCCTGAGGAACTGGCGGCGCTGGAACACTACTGGCGGCTGATTGAGCGTGAATCGCTGGCGCAGCTACCCGGGCGAGAGCACACCCTGACGCTGCTGGCGCAGGCCGTTTTTACTCTGCTGCTGCGTAATGCGCCGCTCGACGACCATGCCGCCAGTGGGATACGCGGGGAGCTTAAGCTGTTCCAGCGGTTTAATTTGATGATTGACGGCCATTTTCATCAGCACTGGACCGTGCCGGACTATGCGGCGGAACTGCATATTACCGAATCGAGGTTGACCGATATCTGCCGGCGCTTTGCTAACCGCCCGCCAAAGCGACTGATTTTTGACCGTCAGCTGCGTGAAGCGAAACGGCTGTTGCTGTTTTCCGACAATGCGGTGAATAACATTGCCTGGCAGCTAGGGTTTAAAGATCCCGCTTATTTTGCCCGCTTTTTTAATCGTTTAGTCGGCTGCTCGCCGAGTGCGTTTCGCGCGCAGAAAGTACCGGTGTCGTAGCTGCCCCTCACCCTAACCCTCTCCCCATCGGGGAGAGGGGAGCGACCGTGCGGTTTTTACCTACAGCGCCGCCGGGAACAGCACTAAACCCTACCCAGATCACAGAACCAAACCCCGCCTGAAAAGTACCTGCCGTTGACCTAAAAGTCTCTTCACCGATCCTCGCTTAGACGCTTCAATTAACACACAAAAACAAAACATAAATTTAACAAATCCGACGAAGACTGGAGTGTACCCTTATGAAACCTGAAGATTTCCGTGCAGATGCCAAACGCCCGTTAACCGGCGAAGAGTACCTGAAGAGCCTGCAGGATGGCCGTGAGATCTACATCTACGGCGAGCGTGTCAAAGACGTGACCACGCATCCGGCTTTCCGCAATGCGGCGGCATCCGTCGCCCAGCTGTACGATGCGCTGCACAAACCCGAAATGCAGGACAAACTGTGCTGGAACACCGATACCGGCAGCGGTGGTTACACCCATAAATTCTTCCGCGTGGCAAAAAGCGCCGACGATCTGCGCCAGCAGCGCGATGCGATTGCCGAGTGGTCGCGCCTGAGCTACGGCTGGATGGGCCGCACCCCGGACTATAAAGCGGCCTTTGGCAGCGCGCTGGGCGCTAACCCGGCGTTTTACGGCCAGTTTGAGCAGAATGCGCGCAACTGGTACACCCGCATTCAGGAAACAGGCCTGTACTTTAATCACGCTATCGTTAACCCGCCGATCGACCGCCATAAGCCGGCTGACGAAGTGAAAGATGTTTACATCAAGCTGGAAAAAGAGACCGACGCCGGGATTATCGTCAGCGGCGCGAAAGTGGTGGCGACCAACTCCGCGCTGACCCACTACAACATGATTGGCTTTGGCTCCGCACAGGTGATGGGCGAAAACCCGGACTTCGCGCTGATGTTCGTGGCGCCAATGGATGCCGAAGGGGTGAAGCTGATTTCGCGCGCCTCCTACGAGCTGGTTGCCGGGGCGACCGGTTCGCCTTACGACTACCCGCTCTCCAGCCGTTTTGATGAAAACGACGCGATCCTGGTGATGGATAAAGTGCTGATCCCGTGGGAAAACGTGCTGATTTACCGTGACTTCGATCGCTGTCGTCGCTGGACGATGGAAGGCGGTTTCGCCCGTATGTACCCGCTGCAAGCGTGCGTGCGTCTGGCGGTGAAGCTCGACTTTATCACCGGCCTGCTGAAAAAATCGCTGGAGTGCACCGGTACCTCTGAATTCCGCGGCGTACAGGCGGATCTCGGCGAGGTGGTCGCGTGGCGCAATATGTTCTGGGCGCTGAGTGACTCTATGTGCTCAGAAGCCACGCCGTGGGTCAACGGCGCGTATCTGCCGGATCACGCGGCGCTGCAAACCTACCGCGTCATGGCGCCGATGGCCTATGCCAAAATCAAAAACATTATCGAGCGTAACGTCACCAGCGGCCTGATCTATCTGCCGTCGAGTGCGCGGGATCTGAATAATCCGCAGATCGACCAGTACCTTGCGAAATACGTGCGCGGATCTAACGGTATGGATCACGTTGAACGTATCAAGATCCTCAAATTGATGTGGGACGCCATCGGCAGCGAGTTCGGTGGCCGTCACGAGCTGTATGAAATTAACTACTCCGGTAGCCAGGATGAGATTCGCCTGCAGTGTCTGCGTCAGGCGCAGACCTCCGGCAACATGGACAAAATGATGGCGATGGTCGATCGCTGCCTGTCTGAATACGATCAGAACGGTTGGACCGTGCCACACCTGCACAATAACGCTGATATTAATCTGCTGGATAAGCTGCTGAAGTAATTCGCAGCGGGAGGTCACAATGCAATTAGATGAACAACGCCTGCGTTTTCGCGATGCCATGGCCAGCCTGTCGGCCGCCGTTAACGTCGTGACTACCGAGGGGGAGGCCGGTCGCTGTGGTATCACCGCCACTGCCGTCTGTTCGGTCACGGACACGCCGCCGTCGGTGATGGTGTGCATTAATTCTAACAGCGCCATGAACCCGGTATTCCAGGGCAACGGCAGGCTGTGCGTTAACGTGCTCAATCACGAGCAGGAGATCATGGCGCGCCATTTTGCCGGTATGACCGGCATGGCGATGGACGAACGCTTTGGTCTGGCCGGCTGGCAGCGTGGCCCGCTGGCACAGCCGGTGCTGAAGGGCGCGCTGGCGAGCCTGGAAGGAGAAATTCGCCAGGTGCAGACCATCGGTAGCCATCTGGTTTATCTGGTGGAAATTCAACATATTGCATTGGCCGAAGAAGAAGGGCACGGGCTTATTTATTTCAAACGCCGTTTTCATCCGGTGATGATGGAGGCGGATGCACTGGCATAAGCATTTGTGACTCTTATATATCCCGGCGGGTGGCAGATAATGCCACCCGTTTTTTTTACATTATGTGAAGGAGAACACTGTTTATTGTCAAAAATAGGGTATGTCGGTCTGACCAGAAAAACAAAAATATTTCTTGAGTATGATGGCTAATATTAATGGACCAGAGTAAAAGCGCTTTGGTTTTTACTTATCTTTATGAATAGATACATTTTTTAACTGCATTAATGCTTCACCGATCATTTCCTCTGCTTTCTGGCGGGCAAATTTGATAAGCGCATCTTTACTAAATGGGGCATCGCAGTGATGGCAACGCATTGGATGTTGATCTTCTGCGTTTTTAATTTTATCAATGTTAGTCATTTCCGTGATACCGGCGCATTTTGGGCACAAATATTGAATTGAAATCACAGGCTCGGCTCCTTTATTCTTGTTATAAAATAATGCAGGCGCACGAATCGTTAAAGTCTTAGGGGCGATTAAATAACAAGTCATTATGTTTTGGTTGACGCGATGATTAATTATTGAGCAATTTATCAACCGAATGCACCAAGGGAGAAGTGTGAATGACAATGGCGAAGCCGTCCGTGCAGCAGAATCAGAGGGATGACGGCAAACTGGCCGATCTCCTCAATCATAACACCGACTGGGTGTGGGAAGTGGATGCGCAGGGGCGCTATGTGTGGGTCTCCGAGGTGGTGACCCACCTGCTTGGCTATCGGCCTGAAGAGGTGCTGGGACGTACGCCGCTCGATTTCATTGCGCCCGTTGAGCGGGAGAGACTAACGGCAACGTTAAGCGATATTTTTGCGTCACAAAAGCCCTTCTCAGGCCTGATTAACCGCAATCAGCGGGCGGATGGCAGTATCGTGATTATTGAAACCAGCGGGATGCCGCTGTTTGATGACCAGGGCAAGCTCACCGGCTATCGCGGTATCGATCGCGACATCTCCCGGCTGGGCGAACGCGTGCTGCAGCTCGAATCACTGTATCAGAATACGCCGTTGGCGCTGTGCGTGGTTGACCGTAACGGCATGCTGACGAAAGCCAATCGCGCGATGGGGGCGCTGCTCTGTGCGCCGGAAGAGGCGCTGATCGGCACGAATCTCAGCGCATTTATGCCGGAAGGGTATCAGCTGTTGCAGCAGGATCTTATGCAGCTTGACGCCGGTGAGGCGATTTCCAGTAAAGAGGTGTTGTTCCGGGGCCGCTATTTCTACATTAAACCCATGGCGGTGAACGATGCGGATGGCAACGTGGTGGGCGTCTCTCTGGCGTGGATGGATATTACTGACCGCAAGCTGGCGGAGCAGCAGCTGGCGCGTGCCAACCAGACGCTGTTGCAATACGCCGAGCGCGATCATCTGACCGGCCTGTTCAACCGTCGCTATATGGACGCCCGGCTTAGCGATGAAATCACCCGCGCGCAGCGAGAAGGCACCACGCTGTCGCTGTGTATGGCGGATATCGACTTTTTCAAACGCTATAACGACACCTACGGCCATCAGGCCGGAGACCGGGTACTGCAAGCCGTCGCCGAAGCGCTGAAGGGCGGTCTGCGGCCCGATGACTGCGTCAGCCGCTACGGCGGTGAAGAGTTTCTGATTATGTTGCCGAATACCACGCGAGAAAGCGCACAGGCGGTGGCCGAGCGGCTGCGTGAGCGGGTTATGGCGCTGGCCATCGATCACAAAACCAGCCCGATTGGCGGGGTGCTGACCATTAGCTTCGGCGTCATGACCTGGGACTCTCCGCAGTTTGTCTGCAGCATTCAGCAAATTGCGGATATTGCCGCCGAGCTAATCAGCAGCAGCGATACGGCGTTGTACCGGGCCAAACAGCAGGGGAGGAACCGGGTGGCGGTGGCATAAGCCGCGAGAGCCATGCGCGCAAAGACATCGGCGATGTGTGCATCCACAGTTGATTCATCACAAGGCGGATGCCGGGTAGCCCTCTTTATAATCAGGGCTACCCCTCTACTGATGGTATGAAAATATGGCTTATCAACTCAACCTTAACTGGCCGGAGTTTCTGGAAAAATACTGGCAGAAGCAGCCGGTAGTGTTAAAAAATGCGTTCCCGAATTTTGTCGACCCGATTACGCCTGACGAACTGGCCGGTTTGGCCATGGAAATGGAAGTCGACAGCCGACTGGTGAGTCATATTGACGGCAAATGGCAGGCGAGTAACGGCCCGTTTGAAGATTTTGACCACCTGGGGGAGAAAAACTGGTCGCTGCTGGCGCAGGCGGTCAACCACTGGCACGAGCCTTCTGCCGAGCTGGTACGCCCGTTCCGCGCGCTGCCGGACTGGCGGCTGGACGACCTGATGATCTCCTTCTCGGTACCGGGTGGCGGCGTTGGGCCGCACATCGACCCGTACGATGTGTTTATCATTCAGGGGATGGGGCGCCGTCGCTGGCGCGTGGGTGATGCGCTGCCGTTAAAACAGCACTGCCCGCATCCGGCCCTGCTGCACGTTGAGCCGTTTACCCCCATTATCGACGTAGAAATGGCGCCGGGCGACATTCTTTATATTCCACCAGGATTCCCGCACGACGGCTATACCTACGAAGACACGCTGAACTACTCCGTCGGCTTCCGCGGGCCGAACGGTCGCGAGCTGATCAGCAGCTTTGCCGACTACGTGCTGGAGAACGATCTGGGCGAGAAATACTACACCGATCCGGATCTCACCTGCCGTGAACACGTGGGTAAAGTGGAAGACCATGAGCTTGAACGTCTGCGCACGATGATGATCGATATGATCCGCCAGCCGAACGATTTTAAACAGTGGTTTGGCAGTTTTGTGACGACGCCGCGCCATGAGCTGGATATTGCCCCTGCGGAGCCTGCGTATACGCCAGAAGAGGTGGCGACGGCGCTGGAAGCGGGAGAAACGCTGCGTCGCCTCAACGGTCTGCGGGTGCTGAATGTCGGCGATAGCGTTTTTATTAATAGCGAGAAGCTGGAAACCTGCGCGCCGCAGGCCGCAGATGCGCTGTGTCGCTATACCGAACTGGATAAATCCCACTTCGGTGAAGCGCTGGCGAACCCGGCGTTTATTGCTGAGCTGACGGATTTGATTAACCAGGGCTACTGGTTCTTCGACGAGTAAGCCCAGGCTTTCGGGGGGAGGGGAGGACCCTCACCCCGAAAGAGAGATATAACCATTCACTAAATTGCTGTTCATCAAACAGAGCTAAATAGCGCCCGCACGCTCGGCAGTGTAATGCAGGATACCCCAGTCTATAGTTTGGCCAGTTGGCATCTGCCGATGTAGATATCGGTAGTCCTGAATTACGGCAGCTGAATGTCTTACCAGTATTAATAAATAAAGTTGACGCAGCCCACCAACGATTTTGGTAGGTTGCTGACTTTACCTTATTGCTCATGGCTGGATGTGTGAACAGCCGCACATAAAAAAACCTTTCTGAATGTAAATTAACAAACCTTTATATAACTGAACGGAACTCGCTATGAAAATAAAGGCACTGACTGCCGGTATTCTACTCGCATTACCTTTTTGTGTTTGTGCGAAGAATGTGACTATTTATTATACCAATGACCTCCATGCTCATGTTTCTCCAGGCAAAATTCCTGCCGTTGACAAGGCGCGTGCAGTAGGTGGTTTTGCTAATATTGCGACCCTCGTTAATGATGCCAGGAAAGAAAGTAAAGATGTATTTTTCTTTGATGCGGGAGACTATTTTACTGGGCCCTATATCAGTACCCTGACCAAAGGTGAAGCAATTATTGATATAATGAATACAATGCCTTTTGATGCGGTATCAGTGGGCAACCACGAATTTGATCATGGCGTTGATAACATGGTTAAGCAGTTATCAAAAGCGAACTTTCCCATTTTACTGGGGAATGTATTCTATACGAATAGTGACAAGCCGGTCTGGAATAAACCCTGGACGATTGTCGAAAAAGATGGCATAAAAATTGGCGTAATAGGGGTGCATCAAAAATTTGCATTTTATGATACGGTCGCGGCTAAGGCCTATGCTGGCTCGGAAGCTCGTGATGAAGGGCCTTATATCCAAAAAGGGCTTGATGAATTAAAAGGTAAGGTTGATATCATTGTACTGCTTATCCACGAAGGGACACCAGCGCGCCAATCCAGTTATGGAAGTAAAGACGTAGCCAGAATGCTGCAAGCCGATATCGATACCGCAAAGAAATTTGAAGGTATCGATGTGCTAATCACAGGACACGCTCATGTGGGCACTCCCGAACCCATTAAAGTCAATAACACGCTGGTTGTGTCAACGGATGCGTATGGTACCGATGTTGGTAAGTTAGTGTTGGATTTTAACCCTCAGACGAAAAAAATTGATGGCTACAGCGGTAAATTAATCACCGTGTTTGCTGATGAATATAAACCCGATCCAAAAGTGCAAGCTAAGATTGATGAGTGGAATACTAAGTTAAAAAACATCACTGACCAGATTATTGGGTCGGCAACCGCGCCATTCACTCGTGCTTATGGGGAATCATCGCCCGTTGGTAACTTAGTTCTCGATGCTATGATGGCTAAAACACCGGATGCTGTCGCAGGATTCCAAAACAGTGGCGGCATGCGCGCTGATTTTCCACAAGGAAATTTAAAGTACGGTGATATTATTACAACCTTCCCGTTTAATAACGAACTGGTTGAAATGGATCTGACTGGAAAAGATCTCATCAATTTAATGATTCATGCAACCAACCTCACCAATGGTGTTTTGCAAGTGTCAAAAAACGTGCATGTTGAATATGATAGCAAAAAACCTCTTGGCGATCGGTTGATTAAATTTACTATTAATAATCAACCTATAGAATCAACGAAAACTTATCGAGTTGTCACACACTCATTTTGTGCGACTGGCGGCGATGGTTTTGAGTCATTTTTAAATGGAAAAAATGTAAAAACAATTAGCGGCACGACCTCTGCAGAGTCAATCATTGATTATGTCAAAACGTATAGCCCCGTAAAACCCGATCTTGAAAAGAGGGTGACGGATGTGAGTTCATTAAAGTAATACTGGCTTGGTGATAAAAATATAATATGAAGGAAAAATAGAAGCTTATTTTTCATCTTTCTTTTATTTAAATGTCCTATGATATGTTTGTGGGGCAATATCCCATCAATCCTGTAATAATGGGATATCAATAATTTAATTATTGTCTTTCTTTCAATTTTGATGATGCAATCCATTCTATGGATTGCATCGTTTGCTTGAGTCGATCGTCGTTGGCCGTTTTGCAATTTACACACAATCGTTGTATAACTCCCTTCTTATTTGGATGTTTAGATGTCCATACGTTTAGAAGGTAATAATGCAAAACACAACACAACAACAAGGTGGGCAGCTCAAGCGCACCATGAAAACCCGCCACCTGATTATGCTGTCGCTGGGTGGCGTGATTGGCACAGGGCTCTTTTTTAATACCGGCTATATCATCTCGACGACCGGCGCGGCAGGTACGCTGCTGGCCTATCTTATTGGCGCGCTGGTAGTCTGGCTGGTGATGCAGTGCCTCGGTGAGCTGTCGGTGGCCATGCCGGAAACGGGCGCGTTTCACCTTTACGCGTCGCGCTATCTTGGCCCGGCAACCGGCTACACCGTTGCCTGGCTCTACTGGCTGACGTGGACGGTTGCGCTGGGTTCCAGCTTTACCGCCGCCGGGTTCTGTATGCAGTACTGGTTCCCCCAGGTGCCGGTGTGGATCTGGTGCCTGCTGTTCTGCGTGCTGATTTTCGGCCTTAACGTTATCTCGACCCGCTTCTTTGCCGAAGGTGAATTCTGGTTCTCGCTGGTGAAGGTGATTACCATCATCGCGTTTATCGTACTGGGCGGCGCGGCTATCTTTGGGTTTATCCCGATGCAGGACGGTTCACCCGCGCCGGGGCTGCATAACCTCACCGCCGAGGGCTGGTTCCCGCACGGCGGGCTGCCGATTCTGATGACCATGGTAGCCGTCAACTTTGCTTTTTCCGGCACCGAGCTTATCGGTATCGCCGCCGGGGAAACCGAGAACCCGCACAAAGTGATCCCGGTGGCGATTCGCACCACCATCGCGCGGTTAATTATTTTCTTTATCGGCACCGTATTCGTGCTGGCCGCGCTGATCCCGATGCAGCAGGCAGGGGTCGAAAAAAGCCCGTTCGTGCTGGTATTTGAGAAAGTGGGTATTCCTTACGCAGCGGATATCTTCAACTTCGTGATCCTGACGGCGATTCTGTCGGCGGCCAACTCCGGCCTGTACGCGTCCGGGCGGATGCTGTGGTCGCTGTCCAACGAACGGACGCTGCCGCGCTGCTTCTCGCGGGTGACGCAAAACGGCGTGCCGCTGGTGGCGCTGTCGGTGAGTATGCTCGGCGGCCTGCTGGCGCTGTTCTCCAGCATTGTCGCGCCGGATACTGTGTTTGTGGCGCTGTCGGCGATTTCCGGTTTTGCGGTGGTGGCGGTATGGATTAGTATCTGCGCCTCACACTTTGTTTTCCGCCGCCGTCACTTACAGCAGGGCAAAGCGCTGAGCGAGCTCCACTATCGCGCGCCGTGGTACCCCGCGGTACCGGTGCTCGGGTTTGTGCTCTGCGTCGTGGCCTGTCTGGGGCTGGCCTTTGACCCGTCGCAGCGTATTGCGCTGTGGTGCGGGATTCCATTTGTGGCGCTGTGCTATGGTGCCTATTACTTAACGCGTTCACGTCAGACCCAACAGGAGCCGCAGCATGCCGCTGAATAATCCGTTAACCGCCATTCTGAGCGATCGCCCGTTTGTACTGCTCGATGGTGCAATGGCCACCGAACTGGAGGCGCGCGGATGCGACCTCGCAGACAGCCTGTGGTCGGCAAAAGTGCTGATGGAAAACCCGCAGCTGATTTATGACGTACACCTCGACTACTTCCGCGCCGGGGCGCAGGTGGCCATCACCGCCAGCTACCAGGCTACGCCGGATGGCTTTGCCGCTCGCGGGCTGGATGAAAGCCAGTCGCGGGCGCTGATTGCCAAAAGCGTCGAGCTTGCGCGCCAGGCACGCGATGCCTATCAGGCTGAAGATCCGACGGCGAAAGGGCTGCTGATTGCCGGTTCCGTTGGGCCTTACGGTGCTTATCTGGCGGACGGTTCGGAGTACCGCGGTGATTATCAGCGCAGTGCCCAGGTATTCCAGGACTTCCACCGCCCGCGCGTTGAGGCGTTGCTGGAGGCGGGCGTTGACCTGCTGGCCTGTGAAACGTTGCCATCGTTTGACGAGATTCGCGCTCTGGCGCAGCTGCTGGCGGAGTATCCGGTGGCTCAGGCGTGGTTCTCTTTCACCCTGCGCGATGCGCAGCATCTTAGCGACGGCACGCCGATACGTGACGTGATTGCGCTGCTGGCGGACTATCCGCAAATTCTGGCGGTAGGTATTAACTGCATCGCGCTGGAAAACACCGTTGATGCGCTGGAATACCTGCACAGCCAGACGCCGTTGCCGCTGGTGGTCTACCCGAATTCAGGTGAGCACTACGATGCGGTGAGCAAAACCTGGCATCACCACGGCGAGGCCTGCGCCACGCTGGAAGGCTACCTGCCGCAGTGGCTGGCCGCGGGAGCGAAGCTGATTGGCGGGTGCTGTCGCACCACGCCAAAAGATATTGCGGCGCTGAAAGCCCATTGCTGAACTGAGTACACGTAGGCCTGATAAGCGCAGCGCCATCAGGCGCTCCGGCGCAGATAGCCGGATGGCGGCATAGCCTTATCCGGCCTACATGACCACAGTGAATCCCGCCTACAGACTATCCTTTGCCATTTTTCTTCTAAAAACGAATTGGAATTAACAAGCATTTTTAATTCCTTTATCAAACACCCCACGCCAATAAATACTGCCCATATAACAAGACATGGGAGCAGGACATTATGGCAATCGCATCGCGTTTCACCGTTATCGCCGCTACGTTGGCACTGTTGGCCTTCCAGGCGCAGGCCGTGGACGTCACCATCGCTTATCAAACCTCCGCCGAGCCCGCCAAAGTGGCGCAGGCGGACAACACCTTCGAAAAACTGAGCGGCGCGAAGCCGGACTGGCGCAAGTTTGACAGCGGCGCCAGCATCGTCCGCGCGCTGGCCTCCGGCGATGTACAGATTGGCAACCTCGGCTCCAGCCCGCTGGCGGTCGCCGCGAGCCAGCAGGTACCGATTGAGGTGTTCCTGCTGGCCTCAAAGCTGGGCAATTCTGAAGCGCTGGTGGTGAAAAAGGGGATAACGAAGCCGGAAGATCTGATCGGTAAACGCATCGCCGTGCCGTTTATTTCTACCACCCACTACAGCCTGCTGGCGGCGCTCAAACACTGGGGCATCAAGCCTGGTCAGGTACAAATTCTCAACCTCCAGCCGCCGGCGATTATTGCCGCCTGGCAACGTGGCGACATTGACGGCGCCTACGTGTGGGCACCGGCGGTGAATGCGCTGGAAAAAGACGGCACCGTGTTGACCGACTCGTCGCAGGTCGGCGAGTGGGGCGCGCCGACGCTTGACGTGTGGGTGGTGCGCAAAGATTTTGCTGAGAAACACCCGGACGTGGTGAAGGCTTTCGCCAAAAGCGCGATTGACGCCCAGCGCGGCTATATCGATAACCCAGAACAATGGCTGGCGCAGCCGGACAATATCAACAAGCTGGCGCGTTTGAGCGGCGTACCGGCATCGGACGTACCGGGGCTGGTGAAGGGGAATACCTATCTGACCGCTGAACAGCAGGCGCAGGCGCTGAATGGCCCGGTCAACAAAGCCATCGTCGACACCGCGCAGTTCCTCAAAGAGCAGGGCAAAGTCCCGGCGGTGGCGGGCGATTATCGCCAGTATGTGACCGACCGTTTTGTGAAGTAAGGAGGCCATGATGCTGCAAATCTCGCATCTCAGCGCCGAGTACGGTGGTAAACCGGCGCTGGAGGATATCGATCTCACGCTGGACAGCGGGGAGCTGCTGGTCGTGCTCGGCCCGTCCGGCTGCGGCAAAACGACGCTGCTGAACCTGATTGCCGGATTCGTGCCGTATCAGCACGGCAGCATCATCCTCGACGGAAAACGCGTGAGCGGGCCGGGAGCCGATCGCGGTGTGGTCTTTCAGAATGAGGGCCTTCTCCCGTGGCGCAATGTGCAGGATAACGTCGCATTAGGGCTACAGCTGGCAGGCGTTAACAAAGAGGCACGCCGCGAGACGGCGGCGCAGATGCTGAAAAAGGTCGGGCTGGAAGGCGCGGAAAAACGCTTTATCTGGCAGCTCTCCGGCGGCCAGCGTCAGCGCGTTGGCATAGCCCGGGCGCTGGCCGCCAACCCACAGCTGCTGCTGTTGGATGAGCCGTTCGGCGCGCTTGACGCCTTTACCCGCGAGCAGATGCAGACGTTGCTGCTGCGGCTGTGGCATGAGACGGGTAAGAAAGTGCTGCTGATTACCCACGATATTGAAGAAGCGGTGTTTATGGCAACCGAGCTGGTTCTGCTGTCGCCGGGGCCGGGTCGCGTGCTGGAACGTTTGCCGCTCGACTTCGCCCGCCGCTTTGTGGCCGGTGAATCCTGCCGCAGCATTAAATCCGACCCGCGGTTTATTGAACAGCGCGAGTACGTGCTGAGCCGGGTGTTTGAACAACGGGAGGCCTTCTCATGAGCGTGGTGATTAACGATAAACCGCGCCAGCGCGCGCTGGCGCTACGCTGGCCGTTTTCGCGCCATCTGACCCTGAGCGTGCTCACCCTGGCGGTGCTGCTGGTGGTGTGGTGGGCGGTGGCGGCCGCGCAGCTGATAAGCCCGCTGTTTCTGCCATCGCCCGTACAGGTACTGACTAAGCTGCTGACCATCGCCAGCCCGCAGGGCTTTATGGACGCCACGCTGTGGCAGCATCTGGCGGCAAGCCTGGGACGGATTCTGGTGGCCCTGCTGGCGGCAACGATCGTCGGGATCCCGGTGGGCATCGCGATGGGATTAAGCCCGACCGTACGCGGGATCCTCGATCCGATTATCGAACTGTATCGCCCGGTGCCGCCGCTGGCCTATCTGCCGCTGATGGTTATCTGGTTTGGTATTGGCGAAACGTCGAAAATCTTACTGATTTATCTGGCTATTTTCGCACCGGTCGCTATGTCGGCGCTGGCGGGAGTGAAGAGTGCGCAGCAGGTGCGTATCCGCGCCGCGCAGTCGCTGGGCGCCAGCCGCGCGCAGGTGCTGTGGTGGGTGATTTTACCGGGGGCACTGCCGGAAATATTAACCGGCCTGCGCATTGGTTTAGGCGTTGGCTGGTCGACGCTGGTGGCCGCCGAGCTTATTGCCGCCACCCGCGGCCTGGGCTTTATGGTGCAATCCGCCGGGGAGTTTTTAGCGACCGATGTGGTGCTGGCAGGTATTGCCGTTATTGCAATAATCGCTTTTGGTCTGGAACTGGGTCTGCGTGCGCTTCAGCGTCGCCTGACCCCCTGGCATGGAGAAGTACAATGAGTGAACGTCTGGCGATAACCCCGCTGGGGCCTTACATCGGCGCGCAGGTTTCCGGTGCGGATCTTACCCGCCCGCTGAGCGACAATCAGTTTGAACAGCTGTACCACGCCGTGCTGCGCCATCAGGTAGTCTTTTTGCGCGAGCAGCAGATTACCCCCGAACAGCAGCGCGCGCTGGCCCAGCGTTTCGGTGATTTGCATATTCACCCGGTGTATCCCCATGCGCCGGGTGTGGAAGAGATTATTGTCCTGGATACCCACGACGATAATCCGCCGGATAACGATAACTGGCACACCGACGTCACCTTTATCGAGACGCCGCCTGCCGGGGCGATTCTGGCGGCGAAGGAGCTGCCATCTACCGGCGGCGATACCCTGTGGACCAGCGGCATTGCCGCCTTTGAGGCGCTCTCCGCGCCGCTGCAGGCGTTGCTGAGCGGTCTGCGCGCCGAGCACGACTTCCGTAAATCGTTCCAGGAATACAAATACCGTAAAAACGAAGAGGAGCACCAGCGCTGGCTGGAGGCGGTGGCAAAACACCCACCGCTGCTACACCCGGTGGTGCGCACGCATCCGGTGACCGGCAAGCAGGCGCTGTTCGTTAACGAAGGCTTTACTACCCGAATTGTTGATGTGACGGAGAAAGAGAGCGAGGCGCTGCTGGGCTTCCTGTTTGCCCACGTGACGAAGCCGGAGTTTCAGGTGCGCTGGCGCTGGCAGCCGAACGACGTGGCCATTTGGGATAACCGCGTCACGCAGCATTACGCCAACGCCGATTATCTGCCGCAGCGACGCATTATGCACCGGGCGACCATTCTGGGAGATAAGCCGTTTTATCGTGCGCCGTGAGTTCCTGACAGGCGCCGATTGTCGGCCGGATAAGCGTAGCGCCATCCGGCATAATACGGCACCGTGCCGGATGGCGGCGTAAACGCCCTGTCCGGCCTACAAACCTAAATGCGCGCCGATATACCGCTGATACCGATTCGCCTTCAGATAGGTTAAATCCACCAGCACCAGCCCATCCACGCAGTTGTTAAACGCCGGATCGCTGCCAAAATCGATAAACTGTACGCCGCCGGGTTCACAGACTTCTGAATACTGTTTGTAGAGCGGTGGAATGGCGCAGCCGAGGTTGCCCAGCAGCGATTTCAACCGCGTCAGATCGTCGCTGTAGTCTTCTCCGCCAAACTGCGCCAGCACGTCGGGTAGCGACGCCGGGTAAGGACGGCGCGATTCGGCCAGCGGATGCGTGGCCGGGAACCACAGACGATAAAACGCCACCAGCAGATCGCGCGCCGACGGCGGCAGGCCGCCGGAAATCGATACCGGGCCGAACAGATAGCGATAGTGCGGGTAGCGCGCCAGGTAGGCGCCGATGCCGGACCACAGGTAGTCCAGCCCGCGTCGGCCCCAGTAGCGCGGCTGAATAAAGCTGCGCCCCAGCTCAATGCCGTGCTGGAGAATGTCGTCCATGCGTCGATCGTAGTGGAACAGGCTGTAGCTGTAGATGCCTTCCAGGCCGCGCTTTTCCAGCTGCATCGCGGTGGGCATAAAGCGGTAGGCGCCGACAATTTCCAGATCGTCTTCATCCCACAGAATCAAATGCAGATAGTCATCATCATAGCCGTCCACATCGCGGCGCTTGCCGCTGCCTTCGCCTACGGCACGAAAGGCAATCTCACGCAGCCGGCCCAGCTCGCGCAGCAGCGGCGCCTCTTCCTGGCCGTTGCGCTGCCACAAATAGATGGCCTTACCGTCCGCGGTGCGTCCCAGACATTCCGCCTGGCTCAGTTCACGCTTGAGCAGAGCGCGGGGCTCCGGGCGGGCGATGGCGCTTTCGGTTTTAAACACCCCCGGCAGGCCCTTGCCGAGGCGCTGTACGTGACGGTAGCAGCGCTCGGTCATCTCGCGCGGGGTGGAATGCGCGTTAAACCACTCAGATCCGCTAATTTGTTCGCCGATTGTCACCGGCAGACGGCTGTTACGCCGCCGGAACATCTGCTGCATGAGCAGCAGCAGCGGCAGATTTTTAGACAGCAGTGCGCTGACGTAAAACAGCGCGCTGTTGTGCGCATCAATCCACACGGGCAGCAGCGGGGCGCGGTATTTTGCGGCCAGTTTGATGAATCCCGAGTGCCATTTTTTGTCGCGGATACCGCGAGGCGTCAGGCGCGAAACTTCGCCGGCTGGGAAGAAGATCAGCACGCCGCCGTTGTGCAGCTGGTTGTCCATTTGCTGGAGCGCCGATTTTGCGGTGCGGCCATTGATGTTATCCACCGGGATAAACAGCGAACTCAGCGGCCCAAGATGGGTCAGCATACGATTAGTGACGACTTTAACGTCGCGGCGAACGCGGGAGACGGCATAGAGCAGCGCCAGGCCGTCGAGGGTGCCGGTAGGGTGGTTGGCGATAATCACCAGCGGGCCCTGCTCGGGGATTTGTTCCAGGCTACGTACCGGGATATCGCAGTGGATATTGAGGTGCTCCAGCACCTGCTCGACCGTATCCAGCCCCTTCAGGTGGCGATGGAGGTCGGCGAATTGCTGAAATTCGGCTTCATGCAGCAGCGTACGCAGTATTTTCTTTTGCCAGGGGGCAGGCCTTGCTTCCGGCCACAGGTCGTCGATAACGTTGTCGAGACTAAACATAGCGGCTCCTCCTCTGTCCTGCTGTGACAGTAGAAGCGCGAGATGTCGTTTAGATGGCGGTTTGGTGACGTTTTATGACAAAACGCCCCGCAAAGCGGGGCGTTAAGGGGATTAACGCAGAATTTTCTTTTCGGCTAAATCGAGGGCGAAATAGCTAAAGATGAGATCCGCGCCCGCGCGTTTAATGGCGCCAAGGCTTTCGAGGACCACTTTTTCTTCGTCAATGGCGCCAGCCTGGGCGGCGAATTTGATCATCGCGTATTCGCCGCTGACCTGGTAGGCGCCAATCGGCAACTCGGTGCGCTCGCGGATATCGCGCAGGATATCAAGGTATGCGCCAGCCGGTTTGACCATCAGGCAGTCGGCGCCCTGGGCTTCATCCAGCAGAGACTCACGGATCGCCTCGCGGCGGTTCATCGGGTTCATCTGGTAGGTTTTACGGTCGCCCTTCAGCGCGGTACCCGCCGCTTCACGGAACGGGCCGTAGAAAGAAGACGCGAATTTGGTGGAGTAGGACATAATGGCGGTATCGGTAAAGCCCGCCGCGTCCAGCGCCTGGCGAATGGCCTGCACCTGACCGTCCATGGCGGCAGAAGGGGCGATAAAGTCCGCGCCCGCCGCGGCGGCTACGACCGCCTGTTTGCCGAGGTTGGCCAGCGTCAGGTCGTTGTCCACGCCGTGATCGCACAGCACGCCGCAGTGGCCGTGCGATGTGTATTCGCAGAAGCAGGTGTCGGACATGACGATCATTTCCGGCACGGTTTGTTTGCAGATGCGCGACATGCGCGCCACCAGACCGTCTTCTTTCCACGCATCGCTGCCGGTATCGTCGGTATGGTGTGAAATTCCAAAGGTCATCACCGAGCGAATACCGGCGTTAGCAATGCGTTCAATTTCGCGCGCCAGATGTTTTTCTGGAATGCGCATCACGCCCGGCATGGCTTCGATGGCTTTGTAATCGTTGATTTCTTCTTCAACAAAGATCGGCAACACCAGGTCGTTTAAGCTCAGTGTTGTCTCTTCAAACATAGCGCGCAGCGCAGCGGATTTGCGCAGGCGGCGGGGGCGATGGAGTAAGTCTGTCATGGTATGCCTGATGTTTGTGAAACAAGGACGTCTATTGTAACCGAATCAGGGAGAAGATGTTTTACTAAAGTGGTGGTTTTACGTGACGTACGGCCCGGCGGGCATCGGAGGCATGACGTTATTCCTTAACGCCTTTTGCGGAGCATAAATAATTAATATCTATTGCTTCACCTGAATGTATTTTTAATATTTATTGCATTATTGATCTGGGGGGGAAATAACGTTGACTGAAACCTTTTTTTGATTTTTTTTACTGTACTCAGAGTGAAAGTTTTTTATTATGTTGAGCAGGTGCTTTTTCGGACCTTGAGCATACAGAGTCGGACTGTTTTCTGTATTGATTAGAACGCTATGCCCGTCACGAAGATGGGTGTCATTGCATGGATCGCAAATATGCCTTATTTAACCAAGCCGCATGACGAGTTTGTCACGCTGGATAAACATCTGGCGCCGCGTGGCGTGAGCTTTAACCTGATGCCGGGGCAGCGCTTGCTGTCGGATGAGCAATCGCTGAGCGACACGACGATCGTGTTGCAAAAAGGCGCGGTGTCGCTGCATCGGCAAAACCACGCGATTCTCTTTGGCGTGGTCCAGGGGCCGTCAATCTTTGGTCTCGCGGCGGCGGCTAGCCCGATTCATCATTATTATTCGCTCACGGCCGAAGTCGAATGCCGGGGCTATTCCCTGCCGGCAAAAGAGACGCTGCAGTGTCTCGACCGCTATCAGCTGTGGCGAGAAGCCTTTTATTGGATGGCCTGGCAAACCCGGCTGCTGGAGCTGCGCGATAAGCAGCTGATTGGCGCTAATCATTATCATCAGATCCGCGAGACGTTATTGATGATGCTCGGCTGGGACGATAATTTACGCTCACGTATTGGTGTGCTGAATTATATTCAGCAGCGTACTCGAATTTCGCGATCGGTTATTGCCGAGGTGCTGGCGGCGCTGCGCAAGGGCGACTATATCCAGATGGAAAAAGGCAAACTCGTGGGCATCACGCGTTTGCCTTTGGAATATTAAGAGGCGGGAATGACGTCGGCTTTATTGCCGCTCAGTTCGGTCACCAGTTCGTTAATTCCGTCGCTCATATTGACGAAGCGGGTGAGTGGCGAACGGGTGACGACCACAAACGCGCCGACGTTAGACTGCGGAATCATCGCCATATAGGTGATAAAGCCGCCGCCGCCGCCGGTTTTCTGAATAATACCCGGGCGACCGTTTTTCGGCGCCATATAGACCCAGCCCAGGCCCAGCGCGTCGGCGTGGCCCGGCACGTCCATGCCGATCACGCGGGTCAGCTGGTTGCGCTTGTAGACCAACGTCTGCATGCGGTCAGCCTGGCTGCTGCGGCGGTAGAAGTCGGATGACAGATACTGCTGCATCCAGCGCATCATGTCGCCCGGCGTTGAATAAACGCCGCCGCTGCCCATTGCCGCCAGCGTGTTATTACACGGGCTGGCGCCTTTCTCTGCCACCATCAGACGGCCGCACTGGTCCGGCGACGGCGTAAAGGTGGTGTCTTTCATGCCCAGCGGGCGGGTGATTTGCTCTTCGAACAGCTGCGGATACGGCTTGTGCGCGGCGTTGCCCAGCGCGTCGGCCAGCAGGTCAAAGGCGAGATTAGAGTAGCTGGCCTGCGATCCCGGCGCGGCGTGCAGTTTTGCCGTCGACAGGTAGCTCCAGCGCTGAGACTGCGTCGGCCAGACGAAAACCGGGCGATGCGCCGCACCGCCGGGCTGTTCGCGCGGCAGGGAGCTGGTATGGGTCGCCAGATTCACCAGCGTAATCGGTGTGCCGTTATAGGTTGGAACGCTGGCACCCGATGGAGCATATTTGCTCAGCGGATCGTCAAGCTTCACGACGCCCTGGTCGAGCAGCTTAACCAGCATTTCGCTGGTCATCAGCTTGCTCAGTGAGGCAATACGAATCACCGAGTCGAGCTGCGGATGCACGTTGTTGCCCGGCCGGGTTTCGCCAAAGCTGCGAAACACTCGCTGGTTGCCGTCGATCACCACCAGCGCCATGCCCGTCGCGCCGCTACCGTAATAAATATGGTTGGCGTAGCGGTCAACAATATCGGACGCAAACGCGGGAGCGGTGAGGGGCTGGGGTTGCGCAGCCTGCACCGAGGTCAATGACGCCACGCACAGCGCGGCAGAAAAAAACAGACTACGTTTCAACGGAAGCATCCATGAATTGAAATGGGAAAGTAACGCGTATTTATACTAAAAATACCGCGAATCGGCACCAGGCACAGCGCCATAAATCGGTATGATAGCGGGAAAAACGTAACCGAGCGTAAATACGCTGATTATTCATCGCAGTGAATACGCACTTTTGTGATCCGGCGCGTATGATAGTGACAGCGACCGCCGGCGAACTCTGGCGACATTTTCCGGTCTGATAGCACGTTACATTGCTTAATACCTCTTTACGGTAAAAACGATCCGTAGCGGTATTCTGTTGTCACAGCATAAAGCAAAACCATAAGAAGTAAGCAGGAGAGCACTATGTTTAAGTCTTTTTTCCCCAAGCCGGGACCCTTTTTTCTCTCGGCGTTTATTTGGGCAATGATTGCGGTCATTTTCTGGCAGGCGGGCGGCGGCAGCTGGCTGCTGCGTCTCACCGGCGCAAGTGCCGATGTGCCGATTAGCGCTGCGCGCTTTTGGTCGCTGAACTACCTTGTGTTCTACGCCTACTATCTGATTTGCGTTGCGCTGTTTGCCGGCTATTGGTTTATCCGCAGCCCGCACCGCTGGCAGTACTGGTCGATTCTGGGCACTGCGCTGATTATCTTCGTAACCTGGTTTATGGTCGAAGTGGGGGTTGCCATCAACGCCTGGTATGCGCCGTTCTACGATTTGATCCAGACCGCGCTGGCTTCGCCGAACAAGGTATCGATTAATCAGTTCTATCAGGAGATCGGTATCTTCCTCGGGATTGCGCTGATTGCCGTCGTGATTGGCGTGCTGAACAACTTCTTCGTGAGCCACTATGTTTTCCGCTGGCGTACCGCGATGAACGAACACTACATGGCCCACTGGCAGCACCTGCGCCATATTGAAGGGGCGGCCCAGCGTGTGCAGGAAGACACCATGCGCTTCGCCTCGACGCTGGAGGATATGGGCACCAGCTTTATCAATGCCATCATGACTCTGATTGCCTTCTTGCCGGTGCTGGTGTCGCTTTCCGCGCACGTACCGGACCTGCCGATTGTCGGCCACGTCCCGTATGGGTTGGTGATTGCCGCGATCGTCTGGTCGCTGATGGGGACCGGGATGCTGGCGGTGGTGGGGATTAAGCTGCCAGGGCTGAACTTTAAAAATCAGCGCGTCGAAGCGGCTTATCGTAAAGAGCTGGTCTACGGTGAAGATGACGCCACTCGCGCGACGCCGCCGACCGTACGCGAGCTGTTCAGCGCGGTGCGCCGCAACTATTTCCGCCTCTATTTCCACTATATGTACTTCAACATCGCCCGCATTTTGTACCTGCAGGTCGATAACGTTTTCGGCCTGTTCCTGCTGTTTCCGTCGATTGTTGCCGGTACGATTACGCTCGGTCTGATGACGCAGATAACCAACGTCTTTGGTCAGGTACGCGGATCGTTCCAGTACCTGATCAGCTCCTGGACCACGCTGGTGGAACTGATGTCCATCTACAAACGTCTGCGCAGCTTCGAGCGAGAGCTGGATAATAAAGATCTGCCGGATGAAGTCGTTCAGCCGCAGAGCTAAGCGATAACCCTTTATTTTTGATAAGGATAGCCCATGGCGATAGCCACAACGCGGTACCGTTCGTTTTCTCTTACCCTGCTGGCTGCCGCGCTATTAAGCGCCTGTACCAGCCAGCAGGCGCCCACGCTGAAAGAGGGCGAAAAACCGGTTGATGTGGCAAGCGTCGTGCGGCAAAAAATGCCGGCCAGCGTAAAGGACAGGGATGCCTGGGCGCAGGCGCTGGCGAAAACCTTCGACAGCCAGAAGCTGGCACCTACGGAAGAAAACATCTGTGCGGTGCTGGCGGTGGCGCAGCAGGAGTCGAACTACCAGTCCGACCCGGCGGTGCCGAACCTTAGCAAAATAGCCTGGCAGGAGATCGACCGGCGGGCAGAGAAGATGCATATTCCGGTCTTTCTGGTACACACCGCGCTGAAAATTAACTCGCCGAATGGCAAAAGCTACAGCGAGCGATTGGACAACGTGAAAACCGAAAAGCAGCTGAGCGCGATATTTGATGATTTCATCGGCATGGTGCCAATGGGACAGAAGCTGTTTGGCTCGCTGAACCCGGTACACACCGGCGGCCCGATGCAGGTCAGCATTGCGTTTGCCGAGCAGCATCAGGACAACTACCCGTGGAGAATGAGCGGCACCGTACGCCAGGAAGTGTTCTCCCTGCGCGGCGGTCTGTGGTTTGGTACATACCATCTGCTGAATTATCCGGCTAACTATACGGCGCCGATTTACCGCTTTGCCGACTTTAACGCCGGCTGGTACGCCAGCCGCAACGCCGCGTTCCAGTACGCGGTCAGTAAGGCGACCGGCGTGAAGCTGGCGCTGGACGGCGACGTGATCCTCTATGGTAGCGATGAGGCGGGCAGCACGGAGATGGCGGTCAGAAAGCTGGCGGATAAGCTGTCACTGAGCAACAGCGAGATCCACCGCCAGCTGCAAAAAGGCGACAGCCAGGCGTTTGAAACGACCGCACTGTATAAAGGCGTCTACAAGATTGCCGAGCAGAAGGCCGGTAAACCGCTGGCCAGAGAGATGCTGCCGGGGATTCAGCTGGAAAGCCCGAAAATCACCCGCCAGCTAACCACGGCGTGGTTTGCTAAACGGGTGGACGAACGTCGCGCCAGATGTATGGCGATCCGCTAATCGTGGTGGCGCAGACGGCGCACCAGTGACACCACGCCAAGGATGGCGCAGCCTGCGAGGAACGGCACCAGGCCGAACAGCGTGCCGACGCCGAGCCCAATTTCCACGCGCGGACGGCCGTTGTCCTGTATCTGCATCAGGTGCTCATAAATACCGGGCGCGTGCAGCACCAGCGACAGCAGCTGAGCCCCCACCGAAAAACAGAGCAGTACGAACAGCACGTACGCCAGATTGCCGGAGGCGGAGGATGCCTTTTTCTTCCCACTGAACATGAGTTTTGACAAAGTGAAATCTGTCATTGGGACCCCCAGAATGACATAAATACGGACGATTGCGGGTTGCTGAGTTCAGTGTGGCAGCAGACGGCGGTTGTCAATATCGGATTTATGGTAAATTTTGAGCAGGAATATTCCTGGTTTTGCCCGCCGATTCGCCGATTTCCCCCTTTTGCTTAACGTTAAATCCATTTAACATCTGCAAACTGCCGTTCACACCACAGACGCTGTCACGGGTTTATGGCATCCTGTTTTTTTTCTGCTGGAGCCGTTATGAACCTGCCTGTAAAAATCCGCCGCGACTGGCACTACTATGCGTTTGCCATTGGTCTTATTTTTATTCTTAACGGGGTTGTGGGCCTGCTTGGGTTTGAAGCGAAGGGTTGGCAAACCTATGCCGTGGGGATGGTGACGTGGGTGATTAGCTTCTGGCTGGCGGGGTTTATTATTCGTCGTCGGGAAGAATAGCCGCATTGCTGGGTAGGCCTGATAAGCGTAGCGCCATCAGGCTGATGGCGCAGGTTGCCGGATGGCGGCTTTGGCTTATCCGGCCTACAGCGGTGGCGTTAGCCGTTCATCGATGTTTTCAGCGCCTTATCGGCCTGATGGCGTTCCAGCGCCAGCTCAATCAGACGGCTAATCAGCGAGGTGTAGTCGAGACCGCTGGCCTGCCACAGTTTCGGATACATGCTGATGTTGGTAAAGCCCGGTAGGGTGTTGATTTCGTTAATCACGACGTCATTGTCGGCGGTGAGGAACACGTCGACGCGCGCCATGCCGCAGCAGCCCAGGGTCTGATAAGCGTCAATTGCCACGCGGCGGATTTTATCGTTCACTTCAGCGGAGATAGCCGCCGGTACCACGACTTTCGCACCGTTATCGTCGATGTACTTAGTGTCATAAGCGTAGAACTCGCTGTTCAGCACAATTTCGCCGCAGGTGCTGGCCTGTGGATCGTCGTTACCCAGCACGGCGCATTCAATTTCACGCCCTTTAATGCCTTGTTCCACCACCACTTTATGGTCGAATTCAAATGCCAGCGCCACGGCTTTGGCGTACTGTTCGGCATCGTTGACCTTGCTGACGCCGACGGATGAGCCCTGGTTCGCCGGCTTCACAAACAGCGGCAGACCGAGCTTCGCCTGCATATCGGCAAAGGTGAAGCTGTCGCGGTTACGGCGCGTCAGGGTAACAAACGGCGCAATCGACAGCCCGGCGTCGCGCAGCAGGCGCTTAGTGACGTCTTTGTCCATGCAGGCGGCAGAGCCCAAAACATCAGAGCCAACAAACGGCAGGTTCGCCATGCGCAGCATGCCCTGCAGCGAGCCATCCTCACCCAGCGTGCCGTGCACAATCGGAAAAATCACGTCGATTTCATCGAGCGGCTGGCCGCTGGCGGCGTCGATCATCTGCTGATGCTCGCGGCCAGGAATATGGGCCAACGTCGTCGTGGAAGGGCGCAGCGCAATACGGGCCGGGTCCTGCGCGTTCAGCAGATAGTTCTGTGCGTCGCTGATGTGCCACTGACCCTGTTTGTCGATGCCGAGCAGCACGACGTCAAAACGCGTTTTATCAATCGCTTCTACGATATTCTTCGCGGACTGTAGGGAGACTTCGTGCTCCGCCGATTTGCCGCCAAAAACAATCCCAACCCGCAACTTTGCCATTCTCTAATTCCATCCGTTCCAAACGCAAAGCACATAACATACCACGCGCGCTGCGGGGTATCTGCCTTTTCCATCTTGTTCGGCGTAAATCTTGCGCAGACGCTAAGGATAAGTCACTAGTGAACGGCGGTTTTCTCGTGACATAAATCACACAAATGGGCTAATCGACTGATAAAATTCTGAAATAATCGATTGAGCATCTCTGACAATACGGTGAGACGGGCAACTTGCTAACCTGACAGTCTGTCCTCGTTAACAGAAGTACGCGCGTTTTTATGGAATCCTGGAAGGTTAACCTTATCTCCGTCTGGTTCGGCTGTTTTTTCACCGGGCTGGCGATTAGCCAAATTTTGCCTTTTTTACCGCTCTACGTGGCGCAGTTGGGGGTCACCTCGCACGAATCGCTGTCCATGTGGTCGGGCTTGACCTTCAGCGTCACCTTTCTGGTGTCGGCCATCGTATCGCCGATGTGGGGCAGCCTTGCCGATCGTAAAGGGCGCAAGCTGATGCTGCTGCGCGCCTCGTTGGGGATGGCAGTAGCCATTCTACTGCAGGCGTTTGCCACTAACGTCTGGCAGCTGTTTTTCCTGCGCGCCGTGATGGGTTTAACCTCCGGTTATATCCCAAACGCCATGGCGCTGGTGGCTTCGCAGGTGCCGCGCGAGCGCAGCGGCTGGGCGCTCAGTACGCTGTCGACGGCGCAGATCACCGGCGTTATCGGCGGGCCGCTGCTCGGCGGCTTTCTTGCCGACCACGTCGGCCTGAGGATGGTGTTCTTTATCACCGCGTTTTTGCTGCTGGTGAGCTTTATGGTCACGCTGTTCCTGATTAAAGAGGGGGCCCGGCCGGTACTGGAAAAAGGCGAGAAGCTCAGCGGCAAGGCGGTGTTTGCCTCGTTGCCCTATCCGGGGCTGGTGATCAGTCTGTTCGTCACCACCATGGTCATTCAGCTGTGTAATGGATCGATTAGTCCGATTCTGGCGCTGTTTATTAAATCAATGTCGCCGGACAGCACCAATATCGCTTTTTTAAGCGGCATGATCGCTGCCGTTCCCGGCGTATCGGCGCTGATGTCTGCGCCGCGCTTGGGCAAGCTCGGCGACCGTATCGGTACCGCGCGTATTTTACTCGGTACGCTAGCCTTCGCCGTGGTGCTGTTCTTCGCCATGTCGTTTGTGACCACGCCGCTGCAGCTGGGCATTCTGCGCTTTATTCTGGGCTTTGCCGATGGCGCGATGCTGCCCGCGGTGCAGACGCTGCTGCTTAAATATATCAGCGAGCGTGTGACCGGCCGTATATTTGGCTATAACCAGTCGTTTATGTACCTGGGTAATGTGGCCGGGCCGCTAATTGGCGCGTCAATTTCTGCTATGGCGGGATTCCGTTGGGTATTTATGGCCACCGCGGTGATTGTGTTGATTAACCTTTGGCAACTGGCGGTAATGCTGCGACGGGCGCAGCCGACGCGACAGTAATATTGTGCGGACGAGGGAATTATTCTCCTGGCGTTATTCCCTCGTTTTATTCTTTTCTTATTCAACTTTGAGCTATAGCATTGCATTATTATGCGAGCAAAACGTTTCGCTGACTGCGTAAGAAACTAATATCATGATATTCATGGGGATTATATTTTTGCGGGTTCCACTTGCAGAATTGTCTGGATGTTGTAATTCTATTCGTGCTTGCTAGAGGGGAATAGAACCGTCTGTTTTTCTGGTCTATTTATTTTTTCAGGGCTGGCGTCCTGCTTATTGCCGTCATACAAGGAAAATGCGCGATGAAAAATTTCATTGCTGAATTGCTGGTGAAACTGGCCGAAAAGGAAGATCAGGCAAACGCGCTACGTATTCAGGTTGATGCGCTGGAAGTGGTGGTAACCACGCTATTGCTGCATATGAAGAATACGCCCGACGGCGCGTTAGATAACGACATTGCCGTGGTGCTGAATAAGCTCGCACCGTCAGAAACGTCCACCGATCATCATCACGAATTATTATATAACCATGTACAACGGTTATTTCGCACCCCCGAAAAAGGGTAGGTGCCTGCTTATTAAGTGTGGTCATTAAACTGTCATACTCTTTTCTTACAGTCTCCGTGTTTCCTTTTTTAAGTATTTGTACATGGAGAATCTCAAGTGAAATACCGTGCTATTGCTGTCGCATTATTACCGCTGCTGGGCTTTTCTGCGGCGCAGGCGGAAACCGCCACTGCCGTTCTCGATAACCGCGCCGCGCAGGGGGATATTACCCAGCCTGGCGGCGCGCGTCGTTTATCTGCCGATCAGACCGAAGCGATTCGCGCTTCATTAAATAATAAGCAGGCCAAAAATGTCATTCTGCTGATTGGCGATGGGATGGGGGATTCTGAAATTACCGCCGCACGTAACTATGCCGAAGGCGCGGGCGGTTATTTTAAAGGTATTGACGCGCTGCCGCTCACCGGTCAGTACACGCATTATTCCCTGAACAAAAAAACCGGTAAGCCGGACTACGTGACGGACTCTGCGGCGTCGGCCACGGCCTGGAGCACCGGCGTGAAGACCTATAACGGCGCGCTGGGCGTTGATATTCATGAGCAGGATCACCAGACTATTCTTGAACTGGCGAAGTCCGCTGGTCTGGCAACCGGCAACGTCTCTACCGCCGAATTGCAGGATGCGACTCCGGCGGCGCTGATTTCTCATGTGACCTCGCGTAAGTGCTATGGTCCCAGCGTCACCAGCGAAAAATGCCCGACCAATGCGCTGGAAAAAGGCGGCAAAGGCTCTATCACTGAACAGCTGCTTAACGCCCGTGCCGACGTGACGCTGGGCGGCGGCGCAAAAACTTTCGCTGAATCCGCCACTGCCGGTGAGTGGCAGGGTAAAACCCTGCGCGAGCAGGCTGAGGCGCGCGGCTATCAGTTGGTCGATAACGCCACATCGCTGGCAGCAATTACCCAGGCTAACCAGGACAAACCGCTGCTGGGGCTGTTTTCCGACGGTAATATGCCGGTACGCTGGGAAGGGCCGAAGGCCACCTTCCACGGCAACCTCGATAAACCTGCGGTCACCTGCGCACCAAATCCGAAACGCGACGCCAGCGTGCCGACGCTGGCGCAGATGACCGATAAGGCCATCTCGCTGCTGAACAGCAGTGAAAAAGGGTTCTTCCTGCAGGTAGAAGGCGCGTCGATTGATAAACAGGATCATGCAGCGAATCCGTGCGGCCAGATTGGTGAAACGGTCGATCTGGATGAAGCGGTACAGAAGGCGCTGGCGTTTGCTAAAAAAGACGGCAACACGCTGGTGATTGTGACCGCCGACCACGCGCATGCCAGCCAGATTATTCCGCCGGAAACCAAAGCGCCAGGCCTGACGCAGGCGCTGAATACCAAAGACGGCTCGGTCATGGTGATGAGCTACGGCAACTCGGAAGAGGAGTCGATGGAACATACCGGCACCCAGCTGCGCATTGCGGCCTATGGTCCGCACGCGGCTAACGTGGTGGGACTGACCGACCAGACCGACCTCTACTACACCATGAAAGCGGCCCTGGGGCTGTAATCCTCCTCCAGGCCAGCGGCAAAAATTCGGCCGCTGGCCTGGTAAAATTCCTGCCAGCGACCAGACTTACAGAGTTCTACTCACAAAAGGATGGTGCAATGAAAACAACAATACTGGTTACCCTACTGTGTGGACTGTTTGCGGCCAGCGCGGCCTCTGCGGCAACAACCGCCGCCGCGCCGGAGAAAACCCTGACGCCGCAGCAGCAGCGCATGAGCAGCTGTAATCAACAGGCGACGGCCAAAACCCTGAAGGGCGATGAGCGTAAAACCTACATGAGCAGTTGTTTAAAAGGTGAAGGGGTGTCACCCAGCGGTAAAGCGATGACGCCGCAGCAGCAGAAAATGAAGGATTGTAACGCGCAGGCGGGTCAGAAGGCCCTCAAAGGCGACGAGCGTAAAACCTTTATGAGCACCTGTCTGAAAAATAAATAAATTCACTTTTATGGCAAGCGAGCCTGGCCCGGCGGCGATTGCCGGGCCAGTACACTCAGGACTTGCTCATCTTGTCCGATTTTTCCATGCATTTTGCCATCGCTTCGATGACCGCTGAGCGGAAGCCTTTCTCTTCCAGCACGCGCACGGCTTCGATAGTGGTGCCGCCAGGCGAGCAGACCATGTCTTTTAGCTCACCCGGATGCTTGCCGGTTTCCAGCACCATCTTCGCAGAGCCCATCACCGCCTGTGCGGCAAATTTATACGCCTGCGCGCGCGGCATACCGCCGAGCACTGCGGCATCAGCCATCGCTTCGATAAACATAAACACGTAGGCCGGAGCTGAGCCGCTGACGCCAACGACCGGGTGGATCATGGGTTCGGCAATCTCTTCCGCTTCACCGAAGCAGCGGAAAATATTCAGCACGTCGGCAATATCTTCCGGCGTCACCAGTGCGTTCGGCGTTACCGAGGTCATACCGGCGTTAACCAGTGACGGGGTGTTTGGCATGGCGCGGACGATTTTTCGGTCGTGGCCCAGCGCACGCGCCAGCTGATCGAGGGTGACGCCGGCGGCAATGGAAACCACCAGAGAATCTTTGTTCAGGCTGGAGGCGATGTCGCTCAGCACTTTTACCATGATTCCCGGCTTCACGGCGCCGAAGACGATATCGGCAATCTGTGCCACGTCCTGCGCGCTTTGCGCCGCGTTAATGCCGAATTCATCGCGCAGGGCGGCGACTTTATCCGGGGAGGGGGTATAGACCCAAATCTGCCCAGGAAGCACCTGCCCGCTGGCAATCAGGCCGCCGAGAATGGCCTTACCCATATTACCGCAGCCAATGAAGCCAATTTTCTTGTCCATCATCTCTCTCCCTCTATCTGTTTTTTTGTAGTGTACTGTTATAGGCCATTCCCGGCGATGGGTAATCTACTTTTGTGACCCGGATTACACTTTATTACGTCCTCCGCCGTGCTTAACGTATAATCGGCTTTTAAGACGACGCGTAGACCGGAATGTGTATGACGATTTGGGTGGATGCCGACGCGTGTCCGAACGTGATTAAAGAAGTGCTGTACCGCGCCGCAGACCGCACGCAGATTGAGCTGGTGCTGGTGGCGAATCAATATCTGCGCGTCCCGCCGTCGCGTTTTATCCGCGCCATGGTTGTGCCAAAAGGCTTCGATGTGGCCGACAATGAGATCGTGCGCCTCTGTCAGCCTGGCGACCTGGTGATAACCGCCGATATTCCGCTGGCGGCGGAAGTGCTGGAGAAGGGCGGCGCGGCGCTTAACCCGCGCGGTGAGCGCTACAGCGACGCCACCATTCGCGAGCGCCTGACGCTGCGCGATTTTATGGATACCATGCGTTCCAGCGGCATTCAGACCGGCGGGCCGAGCGCCCTTTCTCAGCGCGATCGCCAGCAGTTTGCCGCCGAGCTGGATAAGTGGCTGCTGGCGGTGAAACGAGGCTGACAGGATTTGTGTCATCACATTGTGCTACCGTTAGCCGCGTCGTTCGGCTTGTCAAAGCCAGATACTTTCATGTACTGTTAGCGCCACGCTTTGTGGAATATATTTTTTACGCTTTACGGTGAGCAATATTGGCACTTAAAGCGAATGGCTCGCTCAGAGTGAATGTTATTGTAACTTAAAGTTTACACTTACTTGTGTACTAGTTTGGTGGTATAATTCACGCTTCACACATACGTCCCGCAATTACGCGTCATCAAGGGGAATGCCAGGTCATGACACAGCCTATTTTTCTTATCGGAGCCCGAGGCTGCGGAAAAACGACGATAGGCCAAGCGCTGACTCGCGCCTGCCATTTCCAATTCGTTGATACCGACCAGGTGTTGCAACAGCGCTCAGGCCTGAGCGTGGCGGATATCGTCGCGGCAGAAGGCTGGCAGGGCTTTCGCGCGCGCGAAACGGAAACCTTAATGTCCGTGACGGCGCCGGGGACGGTGATTGCCACCGGCGGTGGGATTATCCTCGCGCCAGTGAATCGCGAGTTTATGCGTCAGAGCGGCGTGGTGATTTACCTCAATGCGCCGGTGCCCGTGCTGGCAGGCCGTCTGGAAGCCTTTCCTGAAGCCGATCAGCGCCCGACGCTCACCGGTAAACCGATCAGCGAAGAGGTGGCCGATGTTCTGGCCCAGCGCGATGCGCTGTATCGGGAAACCGCACACTACGTCGTCGACGCCTCGACCGCGCCGGAGCGCGTGGTGACACAAATCCTGGATGTTCTGCATCTGGCCACCGTGAGCTAACAAGACGCTCAGCTTTCCGATCACACCTTCCTCATGTTGTGCATTGCGCTGTCGATATAACCTTTTTTATTTCGTGGTTATATCGGGCGCAAATCACATTTTTCATCTATTCTCTATGTTATGAAAAAGTTAAAATCAAAACATATCAGGAGAGTACTGGAAATAACTGGAATCTTTACATTTCGCCGCTCACGGCAGCTGCTACGCTTCTGAGCGGAATTTTGCATCCATCCAGGTGGCTATTTGTAAAGTGAGCTGTTAGAAAAGCAGAAGGTAAATAACATGAGTGCAACAATGGCGATTCTTACGATAGGGGTTGTACCCGTCAGGGAAGTTTTGCCGCTTTTGACCGAGCACATCAGGGAAGATCAAATCACCCACATTAGCCTGTTAGGTAATATGAGCCGTGCCGCTGTCATGGAAGAGTATGCACCAGAACCCGGAGAAGAACGTTTACTGGTGTTGTTAAGCGATAACCAGTTTATTGAAGTTTCCCGCCCGAAGGTTGAGCTGAGCCTGCAGTCCGTTATTGAGGTGCTGGATAACCAGTCCTACGATGTCATTTTGCTGTTGAATACGTTTAAGCTTCGCAGTATGGTCGCGCGCAACGCCATGCTGCTTGAGCCTCAGCGTATTATTCCGCCGCTGGTCGCCTCTATCGTTGAGGGACATCAGGTCGGGGTGCTGGTGCCTGTTGAAGGCATTCTCAACGCCCAGCAGGAAAAGTGGCAGATGCTCCCTAATTCACCGTATTACGCGCTGGCAAACCCGATGCGCGATACCGATCAGCATCTGATCTCCGCCGGCAGTTCGCTGCTGGAGCAGGGGGCCGATGTGCTGGTGCTGGATTCACTCAGCTACCATCAGCGCCATCGTGACCTGTTACAAAAGGCGCTGGATGTGCCCGTTTTATTATCGAATGTGCTGGTCGCCAGACTGGCAGCAGAATTATTGTGTTAACGAGAGAATTTCGCGTGACAGGTTTCTGTTCGCCCCCCTATATTGGTCTTTTTACGACACGAGAATAAGGGCCTGTTTATGCTTCAAAGCAACGAATACTTCGACGGAAAAGTGAAATCCATTGGTTTTTCCAGCAGCAGCACCGGGCGTGCTAGCGTGGGCGTGATGGCGGAAGGCGAGTACACCTTCGGTACCGCGCAGCCGGAAGAAATGACCGTGGTCAGCGGCGCGCTGAACGTGCTGTTGCCGGGTGAAACCGAATGGAAAGTGTACGCCGCCGGGGAAGTGTTCAACGTGCCGGGCAACAGCGAGTTTAACCTGCAGGTTGCCGAGCCTACCTCTTATCTGTGCCGCTATCTGTAACGTGTGCCCTTCCTGCTGCGGCAGGAAGGGATACCGCCTGGATTAACGCTGCGCTTCGCCGCCTAATCCTTCCACCAGGCTTTTAATCAACGCAGCCAGCTCGCCGGTCATCAGAATGAAATCGGCATCGAAACGCTGGGCGTAATCTTCCCGGTCGATATCTTCGTTCTGATCGCGCAGTTCATCGCAGAACTTCAGACGCTTGATGGAACCGTCGTCGCACATCACGAACTGAATACGCTGCTGCCAGTCGAGCGCCAGCTTGGTCACCAGCTTGCCGGCTTCGATATGCACGGCAATTTCGTCGCAGACCAGATCCTGTTTTTTCGCGCGGATCACGCCGCCGTCTTCGAGGATCGCTTTTAATTCTGCTTCATCGAGGATCTGGAAGCTTTGCGCGGCCGAACCGGAGCGCACCCATTCGGTCAGCGTCAGCTCGATCGGGTTTTCCAGCGTCAGCGGGACCACCGGCAGTGAACCGAGGCTTTTACGCAGCAGCGCGAGCGTATCTTCCGCTTTTTTGGCGCTGGCGCAGTCGACCATAATCAGGTCATTGACGGTGTCGATCCACATCATCGTCTGGCTGAAGCGGCTGAAGGCGCGCGGCAGCAGGGAGTGCAGAACTTCATCCTTCAGGGAATCCTTTTCCGTTTTTTTCAGCTTACGGCCCTGATCGGCTTCCAGCTTCTGGATTTTCGCTTCCAGCGCCTGTTTAATCACCGGAGAGGGCAGGATCTTCTCTTCTTTACGCGCGCAGATGATGATCTGGCCATTGGCTGTGTGCGTCAGCGCATCGCTGTGTGAACCCATCGGCGGTACCCAACCGGTTTTCGCCATGTCCTGGCTGCCGCACGGGGTGAAGGTCATCTCAGCGAGCTGTTTTTCCATCTCTTCCGCACGCAGTGAGATGTCGCGGCTGAGACGATAAACCATTAAATTTTTGAACCACAGCATGATAATTTCCACGGTGTTATCGTTAAATCAGCGTGCAATCATAACGAATTGTCTCTGGCCTTGCATTGTTTTAAACAGGAGTGATGAATGCGAATTGGTATCGATCTGGGTGGAACGAAAACGGAAGTTATCGCGCTGAGCGAGCGTGGAGAGCAGCGCTATCGTCACCGTCTGCCGACGCCGCGTGACTACCAGCAAACCATTGAGAACATTGCGCATCTGGTTGCTCTTGCTGAGGAGGCGACCGGGCAAACCGGGACGGTCGGCGTGGGTATTCCCGGCTCCATTTCACCCTATACGGGCGTGGTAAAAAACGCCAATTCCACCTGGCTTAACGGTCAGCCGTTTGATAAAGATTTGAGCCAGCGCCTGAACCGTGAGGTGCGGCTGGCGAACGATGCCAATTGTCTGGCGGTTTCTGAGGCGGTGGACGGCGCGGCTGCGGGGGCGCAGACGGTGTTTGCGGTCATTATTGGCACCGGCTGCGGCGCAGGGGTGGCGATGGGGGGACGTGCGCACATCGGCGGTAACGGGACCGCGGGCGAATGGGGGCACAACCCGCTGCCGTGGATGGACGAAGACGAGCTGCACTATCGCGCGGAGGTACCGTGTTATTGCGGTAAGCAGGGCTGTATTGAGACGTTTATCTCTGGTACGGGTTTTGCGACCGACTACCAGCGGTTGAGTGGCAACCTATTGAAAGGCGTCGAAATTATGCGGCTGGTCGATGAGGGTGATGCGCTGGCGGAGCTGGCTTTAAGTCGCTACGAGCAACGGCTAGCCAAATCGCTGGCCCACGTGGTGAATATTCTCGACCCGGACGTGATTGTGCTGGGTGGCGGGATGAGTAACGTTGAGCGGCTTTACCAGACGGTGCCCGAATTGGTGAAAGAGTGGGTATTTGGCGGGGAGTGTGAAACGCCGATTCGCAAGGCGTTACATGGAGACTCCAGCGGGGTGCGTGGGGCGGCGTGGCTGTGGCCGGCGTGAGTTGGTATTTTCTGTAGGCCGGATAAGGCGTAGCCGCCATCCGGCAATGTGCACCGGAATGCCCGATGGCGCTACGCTTATCGGGCCTGCATTAGGTGGAGGGTTTACTCAACCGCAAACGCTTTATCCAATCGGCTATATCCCAATCCGTTGATTTTTTTCACCTTAATCTGCACCGGAATGCGCTCTTTCATCGCTTCAACGTGGCTGATGACGCCGATGATTTTGCCGCTGGCGTTGAGCGCATCCAGCGCGTCGAGGGCGGTGTCGAGGGTCTCGCTGTCCAGCGTCCCGAAGCCTTCATCGAGGAACAGCGAATCGATGCGGGTTTTATGGCTGACCAGATCCGAGAGCGCCAGCGCCAGCGCCAGGCTGACGAGGAAGCTTTCGCCGCCAGACAACGTGCGGGTATCGCGCACCGCGTCCGCTTGCCAGGTATCAACCACTTCCAGCTCCAGCGCATCGCTGGCTTTTCGCTGCAGCAGATAGCGGCCGTGCAGGCGGCTGAGCTGCTCATTGGCGAGCCACACCAGATTATCCAGGGTCAACCCCTGGGCGAATTTACGGAACTTGTCACCCTCTTTGGAGCCGATGAGCGTATTCAGATGCGCCCAGTCTTCCAGTTCAGCGTTGGCTTTCTCGATTTCGGCCAGCAGCGACTGCTGCTGCTGGCGGTTAACTTCGTCCTGCTTGAGCTGCTGGCGCAGTTCACCCTGATGTTCGCTGTTTTCCCGCAGCTGCCGCGCCAGTTGCTCAAGCTGCGTCTGTACGTCGGCAAGCGTTAGCGTCGTCGGCAGCGTCTCCGGACGCAGAGTCAGATGGTGTTGCAGCGCCTCCTGCACCTGAACGGCGAGCGTCTGTCGTTGCTGATGCTGGGTTTCCAGCGTCTGTTTAAGCTGTTCCAGCCGCAGGCGCTCGTCGGCGTCCAGCAGCGCATCGAGAAATGCCTGGCGATCGGTGAAGTGCGATGCGGCGAGCTGCTGTTCAAAGGCCCGTTCGGCCTCCTGCAGGCGCTGGCTTTCCCGCGTTTCCTGCTGCTGGAGTGTGAGCCACTGACTTTCCAGCGACACGCAGTCATGATGCACCTGCTGCCAGCCATCAAGCGGTGTTTGCTGCCCATCGTCGGCGTTTTGGGCGGGCGGCAGCGTTTCCAGCAGCGGCTGGATCTGCGCCAGCCGCTGTTGGGTTTCCTGGCTCTGCGCCTGCTGTTGCTGCCACTGGGCGACTTCTGCTTCACGGGCTGCCAGCCAGCCGTTCTCTTCATCCACGTCTGGTCGCGCCAGATCGAAAGCGGCCAGCGCCTGGGTGAGCGCTGCGGCCCGCTGTTCTTGCTCCTCGCGCAGCTGTGTTTGTTGCTGGTCTAATTCGCGAATTTGCTGCTCTAGCGTCAGACGTTGGCTGTGCAGATAGCGCTGCTGTTCGGCGTCGTCCTGCGCCGCCAGCCAGCCGCTGATATCGTCGCTGGGCTGTAGGTTGATATGCAGGCGTTGCTGGGTTTCCTGCCATTGTGATGTAAGTACTTGCTCCTGCTGAGAAAGGGAGATTAACTCCTCATCATCCTTTTGCTGCTGCTTTTGCAGCGTCTCCTGCTGCCCGCGCAGCGCGGCACCGTCTTCAGCCAGCCGGGAGACCTCTTTTTCCAGCGCATCGCGGCGTGCGCGGTTAGCATCGGGCGTCAGCGCCTGGTATTCGGCTAGCGCCGGATGGTGAGTCGAACCGCACAGCGGGCACGGCGTATCCGGCTGCAGACGCGCGCGTTCGGCTTCCAGCTTGACGATGGTTGCTTCCAGATCGCAGATTGCTTTTACGTCGACAAGTTGCTGTTTTTTCTCTTTATACGCCTGACGTAGCTGGGTGAGCGCGGCGGTAATGTTTGTCAACTGCTGCTGGCTCTGCTCCCGGGCATCCGTTAACTGCCTGCGGCGGGCCTGCAGCGGAATAAACCGCGCGTGCAGGGCGCTGAGCTGTTGGCGCAACGGGCGTGCGGCCGCGTGTTCGGCGATTTGCGCGGCCACCTCTTCCTGGCTGAGCGTGAGGCTGGAAGGTGGCAACTGGGCCAACTGTGTTTCCAGCGCTTGCCGACGCTGCGCCAGTGCTTTCCGCTGTTCGCGTTCCCGCGCCTGCAGGGCGAATGCCCCGCGCCAGCCGGTCAGTTCGCCCTGCCAACGCTGAATAGAGGCATGTGCCTGTAGCCACTGCTGCTGCTGCTGAGAGGCCTGCGTCAGCGCGGCGCTCTGGCGTTCAGCACCGTGGCGAATACGATCGCGCAGGGTGCGGGTATCCTGTAAGCGAGTATTTACTTCCAGTACCTGGGCGCGGGTTCGGGCTACTGTGGCCGCCTGCTCCTGGACCTGCGTCCAGCGCGGGCGCAGCGCTTCAGCGGGCTGTGCGCGGCTGAGCGCGGCAAGCTGTGGTTGTGCGGCGGTCAGCGCCTGCTGAGCTTCGTTAAGCGCAAGCTGGGTTTTCTGCGCATCTTGCTCAAGTTCACCATGCCGCGCCAGCCACTGCTGATGCTGTACGGCGGTTGCCTGCTGCTGTTGCCACTGCTGTTCATCGCAAGTAAGCGCCTGCAAACGTTGTTCCAGCGCGTGCCGCTGCTCCTCGGCCAGCAGGACGACGCCGCTGGCCTGCGCCTGGCGTTTGTCGAGCTCGTTGCGCGCCTGTTTGTGTTTTTCAAACACCTGCGCGGAAATCTGGCCGTAAATCTCGGTACCGGTCAACTCCTCCAGCAGCTCGGCGCGCTCTTTCGGTTTGGCGTTGAGAAAAGCGGCAAATTGCCCCTGAGACAGCAGCATCGAGCGGGTAAAGCGCCCGTAGTCCAGCCCGCTCAGCGACGCGGTCATCTCGAGCTTATCTTTGACCTTATCAGCCAGAATCTGTCCGTCGGCGCAGCGCGCCAGCTCCACGCGCGGGGCCTGTAAATTGCCGTCCGGCTGATTGCGCGCGCGGTTTTGACTCCAGAAGGCGCGATAGGCTACGCCCTGGACTTCAAACTCCACTTCCGCCAGACATTCGGCGGTATCGCGGGTCATCAGATCGTTTTGCGACTGTGAGACGGTATTCAGGCGCGGCGTCTCGTGATACAGCGCCAGGCAGATAGCGTCGAGTAGGGTGGTTTTGCCAGCGCCGGTCGGGCCGGTAATGGCGAACAGACCGTTGCTGGCAAACGGTTCTTCGGTAAAGTCGATTTTCCACTCGCCCTTGAGCGAGTTAAGGTTTTTCAGGCGCAGGCTGAGAATTTTCATGGCTGTTGCTCCTCGCCAAGGCTTTGCAGCGTTTCGTTAAACAGCGTTTGCAGGCGCTGCTGCTGCGCGTCCTCCAGCGTTTCCAGCGCCAGGCGGCGATGGAAGACTTCGTCAATGCTCAGCTCGCTCAGCGTTTCGCGCGTCTGGCTTTCCAGAATGCGCTGGCGCTGCTCGCGACTGCGGCGCACCAGCAGCACCTCAACCGGCAGGTCATCGGCGATGGCTTGAATTTTGCGTTGAATATCGTGCAGATACTCATCGCTGGTGATTTCAATATCGAGCCATGTGGTGGGCTCCGACGGCGCGTCGCGCCAGGCGGCCAGCTGGTCGCTGATTTGGTTGAAGTCCCCCTTAATGACCGACAGCGCCTGGGTGACCGGCACGGTGAGCGGCGTGACGTCGCTAAGGCTGCCGTCGGCAAACGTGACCAGATTGACGCTTTTGGTCTTGCCGGTTTCGTCAAAGCTCAAGGGGAGGGGCGAACCGCTGTAGCGAATATGCTCGCTGCCGCCGATTTTTTGCGCCCGGTGAATGTGCCCCAGCGCGATGTAATCGGCCGGCGGGAAGTTTTGCGCCGGAAAAGCGTCCAGCGTGCCAATATAGATATCGCGTACCGCGTCGCTCTTACTCGCCCCGACGGTAGTCAGGTGGCCGCTGGCGATAATCGGCAGCGGGCGGTCGCCGCGCAGCGCGCAGGCCTGCTGGTGCTGCTGCTGGTAGTATTCAGTAATGCTTTCAAGCACCTGACGCACTTTTTCGTTGCCTGATAGCCCGGCCTGGCTGGTGATGATGTCACGTGGGCGCAGGAACGGTACCGGGCAGAATACCGCGCCGGGCGTGCCGTCGCGCTGGTTTAAAATAAACGGCACATGCCCGGCGCTGGCAATGACCGTGGTATTGAGGAAGGATAAAATATCGCGCGATTCGTTGAGCGTGGCCACCGAGTCATGATTGCCGGCCAGCACCACCAGATGGCAGCCGGTTTGCTGCAGATTTACCACGAAGCGGTTATACAGCTCGCGGGCGTAGCTCGGCGGCGAACCGGTATCGAAGATATCGCCAGCGACGATAATCGCATCTACGCGTTCCGCCTCGGCGGTGGTCAACAGCCAGTGCAGAAAGGCGTCGTGCTCGGCCGCGCGGCTCTTGCTGTAGAAGTTCTGGCCAAGGTGCCAGTCCGAGGTATGGATAATGCGCATAGCGATTCCGTGAGAAGTGACGTAAAGTTGATTATAAACATTCACCTACGCTGGGGTCGATGCGCGCGTTGTGGCCGTGTCATAAACGGTTAAGCGCGATCATCGAACGGTCATGTTTATCATAAAACTGTCATAAATCTGACGCATAATGACGTCGTATATAATACTGATGTCTAAAAACAGGGCAAATAATGGCAAGACGTATTCTGGTCGTTGAAGATGAAGCGCCAATTCGCGAGATGGTCTGTTTCGTGCTGGAACAAAACGGTTTTCAGCCGGTAGAAGCCGAAGATTACGATAGCGCAGTCAGCAAACTGAATGAACCCTGGCCAGATCTTATCCTGCTCGATTGGATGTTACCGGGCGGTTCGGGACTGCAATTTATCAAGCATATCAAACGCGAAGCGTTAACGCGTGACATTCCGGTGGTGATGCTCACCGCCCGCGGTGAAGAGGAAGATCGGGTACGCGGTCTGGAAACGGGCGCCGACGATTATATCACCAAACCGTTCTCGCCGAAGGAGCTGGTGGCGCGTATTAAAGCGGTGATGCGGCGTATTTCGCCGATGGCCGTGGAAGAGGTGATCGAGATGCAGGGCCTGAGCCTGGATCCGACCTCTCACCGGGTGATGACCGGCGAAAGCCCACTGGATATGGGCCCCACCGAATTTAAGCTGCTGCATTTCTTTATGACTCACCCCGAGCGCGTCTACAGCCGCGAACAGCTGCTGAACCACGTGTGGGGAACCAACGTGTACGTTGAAGATCGTACCGTTGATGTGCATATTCGCCGCCTGCGCAAGGCGCTTGAACACAGCGGTCATGACCGCATGGTGCAAACCGTTCGCGGCACGGGCTACCGTTTTTCCGCCCGTTTCTAATTTTTGACAGGAGTGTGACGCGTGCTGGAACGGCTGTCATGGAAAAGGCTGGCCCTGGAGCTGCTGTTGTGCTGTCTCCCGGCCGTGATACTGGGACTGATTTTTGGTTATCTGCCGTGGTTTTTGCTGGCGGCAGTGACCGGGCTGCTGGTGTGGCATTTCTGGAATTTACTGCGCCTTTCCTGGTGGCTGTGGGTCGATAGAAGTATGACCCCGCCGCCGGGGCGCGGCAGTTGGGAACCGCTGTTGTATGGACTGAACCAGATGCAGCTGCGTAATAAAAAGCGCCGCCGCGAGCTGGGAAATTTGATCAAACGTTTCCGCAGCGGCGCCGAGTCGCTGCCGGATGCGGTGGTGTTAACCACCGAAGAGGGAGCCATTTTCTGGTGTAATGGCCTTGCCCAGCAGTTGCTGGGTCTTCGCTGGCCCGATGATAGCGGGCAAAACATCCTCAACCTGCTGCGCTACCCCGAATTTACCCAACACCTCAAAAAACGCGAGTTCCTTAAGCCGCTGCACCTGGTGCTGAATAACGGGCGTCATCTGGAAATCCGTGTGATGCCGTATACCGATCGCCAGCTGCTGATGGTGGCGCGCGACGTCACTCAGATGCATCAGCTGGAAGGGGCGCGGCGTAATTTCTTTGCCAACGTCAGCCATGAGCTACGCACGCCGCTCACCGTACTGCAAGGCTATCTGGAAATGATGCAGGAGCAGGTGCTGGAAGGTAACGTGCGCGAGAAAGCGTTGCACACTATGCGCGAGCAGACCCAGCGTATGGAGGGGCTGGTGCGCCAGCTGTTGACGCTGTCGAAGATTGAGGCCTCGCCGACGCTGGCGCTGAACGAAAAAATCGACGTGCCAATGATGCTGAGAGTGGTGGAGCGCGAGGCGCAAACGCTCAGCCAGCATAAGCATTCTTTCCATTTTGAGATTGATGAGACGCTGAAGGTGCTGGGCAACGAAGAGCAGCTGCGTAGCGCTATGTCGAACCTGGTCTATAACGCCGTTAACCATACGCCCGAAGGCACGCTGATTACGGTACGCTGGCAGCACGCGCCGCACGGCGCGCTGTTTAGCGTCGAGGATAACGGGCCAGGCATTGCACCGGAACACCTGCCGAGGCTCACCGAGCGCTTTTATCGCGTGGATAAGGCGCGTTCACGGCAGACCGGCGGTAGCGGGCTGGGGCTGGCTATCGTCAAACATGCGGTCAGTCATCACGATAGCCGGCTGGAGATCGCCAGCGAAATGGGGAAAGGGTCGCGATTTAGTTTTCTACTGCCGGAACGTTTAATTGCCAAAAATAACGGCTAATCGCCCGCCTGTCAGCATAGCTTTCCACAGACCAGCTTCGGCTGGTCTGTTTGCTTTGCAGTCAACAATTCGCTGGACGATTAACGAACGTCTGGTTGTTTTTTGTTCGCATGATTAGCCGGATGTTTTTCTTAATACCAGTTAATCAATCTGGTTATTGATTGAGTATCAATATAATCATCTGGTTTTGCGATCCCGTGTTGCTTTAAAACGTTATAAGCGTTTAAATTGGCCCCCATACGGTCCCTAACGGACTGTGTATTCGCGGTAAATCAAAAAACTATTCTTCTCTACGCCGCGAAGGGAGCATATCCCGCTGAGTTTATCGCCGGTTTCCTCTGTATCATTCCGCAGGTTCCGGTGAGACAAATTTTGTTTTACAACACCACATCCACAGGCAGTAGTTACATATGACCCATCAATTAAAATCGCGTGACATCATCGCTCTGGGCTTTATGACCTTTGCGTTGTTTGTTGGCGCAGGTAACATCATTTTCCCTCCTATGGTTGGCCTGCAGGCCGGTCCTCACGTTTGGGTCGCCGCGATTGGCTTCCTGATTACTGCCGTTGGTCTTCCGGTGCTGACCGTGGTCGCGCTGGCGAAAGTGGGCGGCGGCGTTGATAGCCTGAGTACGCCAATCGGCAAGGTTGCAGGCGTTCTGCTGGCAACGGTTTGTTATCTGGCGGTGGGCCCGCTGTTTGCGACGCCGCGCACCGCGACCGTCTCCTTTGAAGTGGGTATTGCGCCGTTAACCGGCAGCGGCGAACTGCCGCTGTTTATCTACAGCGTTATCTATTTTGCGCTGGTGATTCTGGTGTCGCTGTATCCGGGCAAGCTGCTGGATACCGTCGGCAACTTCCTGGCTCCGCTGAAAATTGTTGCGCTGATTGTGCTCGCCGTTGCGGCGATTATCTGGCCTGCTGGCCCGATCAGCCACGCGCTGGAAGCCTATGAAACAGCGCCGTTCTCAAACGGCTTTGTGAACGGCTACCTGACCATGGATACGCTGGGCGCGATGGTGTTTGGTATCGTGATTGTTAATGCGGCGCGTTCTCGCGGCGTTACGGAAGCGCGTCTGCTGACCCGCTACACCATCTGGGCTGGCCTGATGGCGGGCGTCGGCCTGACGCTGCTGTATCTGGCGCTGTTCCGCCTGGGCTCCGACAGCGCGACGCTGGTCGATCAAAATGCCAACGGTGCGGCAATTCTGCATGCCTACGTACAGCACACCTTTGGTGGCGCGGGGAGCTTCCTGCTGGCGGCGCTGATCTTCATCGCCTGTCTGGTGACGGCGGTTGGCCTGACCTGTGCCTGCGCTGAGTTCTTTGCGCAGTACCTGCCGTTCTCGTATCGTACGCTGGTGTTTATTCTTGGCCTGTTCTCGATGGCCGTATCGAACCTGGGCCTGAGCCACCTGATTCAGATCTCTATTCCGGTACTGACGGCTATCTATCCGCCGTGTATCGCACTTGTCGTGCTCAGCTTTACCCGCAATTGGTGGCATAATTCGGGCCGCGTTATTGCACCCCCGATGTTTATCAGCCTTGTTTTTGGTATCCTTGACGGTATTAAAGCTTCTGCGTTTGCAGACGTACTGCCAGGATGGACTGCCCGTCTGCCGCTGGCAGAGCAGGGTCTGGCTTGGCTGATGCCGACGGTTGTCATGGCGGTTCTGGCTATTGTCTGGGACCGTACGGCGGGTCGTCAGGTGACATCAAGCGCGCACTAACCCGCGTCGCAAAGGCGGTGTCTTAACCACGGAACGTGATGTTCCGTGGTTTTTTATTTTGGGTACTTTCACCTAAGTCGTTCGTGCTGCGGCATGCCGCCAGCGCGGAGATGATGGGTATGACATGGCACTGGAAACGATGGAAAACAACAAGCTGAAGCGCGGGCTAAGCACCCGTCACATTCGCTTTATGGCCCTCGGATCGGCAATTGGTACGGGGCTGTTTTATGGCTCCGCCGACGCCATCAAGATGGCCGGGCCAAGCGTTCTGCTGGCCTATATTATCGGCGGCGTTGCTGCTTATATTATTATGCGTGCGCTGGGCGAGATGTCGGTGCATAACCCCGCCGCCAGCTCGTTCTCTCGCTACGCGCAGGAAAACCTCGGGCCGCTGGCGGGCTATATCACCGGCTGGACCTACTGCTTTGAGATCCTGATTGTCGCCATTGCCGACGTGACCGCGTTCGGCATCTATATGGGCGTCTGGTTCCCGGCGGTGCCGCACTGGATATGGGTACTCAGCGTGGTGCTGATTATCTGCGCCATCAACCTGATGAGCGTGAAGGTGTTCGGCGAGCTGGAGTTCTGGTTCTCTTTCTTCAAAGTGGCCACCATTATCATCATGATCGTGGCGGGCTTCGGTATCATCATCTGGGGTATCGGCAACGGCGGGCAGCCCACGGGGATTCATAACCTGTGGAGCAACGGCGGCTTCTTTAGCAACGGCTGGCTCGGCATGGTGATGTCGCTACAAATGGTGATGTTTGCCTACGGCGGTATTGAAATCATCGGTATCACCGCCGGTGAAGCAAAAGACCCGGAAAAATCCATCCCGCGGGCGATCAACTCCGTGCCGATGCGTATTCTGGTGTTCTACGTGGGCACGCTGTTTGTGATTATGTCTATTTACCCGTGGAACCAGGTGGGCACCGACGGTAGTCCGTTCGTACTGACCTTCCAGCATATGGGCATCACCTTTGCGGCCAGCATCCTCAACTTTGTGGTACTGACGGCGTCGCTGTCGGCGATTAACTCTGATGTGTTCGGCGTCGGCCGTATGCTGCACGGCATGGCCGAGCAGGGCAGCGCACCGAAGGTGTTTGCGAAAACCTCGCGCCGCGGCATTCCGTGGGTCACGGTGATGGTGATGACTATCGCGCTGCTGTTCGCGGTGTATCTGAACTACATCATGCCGGAGAACGTCTTCCTGGTCATTGCCTCACTGGCCACCTTCGCCACCGTTTGGGTGTGGATTATGATCCTGCTGTCGCAGGTGGCGTTCCGTCGCCGTCTGTCGGCTGACGAAGTGAAGGCGCTGAAGTTCAAAGTGCCTGGCGGCGTGACGACCACCGTTATCGGGCTGGTATTCCTGGTGTTCATCATCGGCCTGATTGGCTACCATCCGGATACCCGCATCTCGCTGTACGTCGGGTTTGCATGGATTCTGCTGCTGCTGGTGGGATGGGTGTTTAAAACTCGCCGCTGTCGCTAATCGTTAAGATAGCGTTGATAAACCCGGCCTCGCGCCGGGTTTTTTATGGCCCAAATCTGCGCCCCCGTCCTCCTCCCTATAAAAAAGTTTAAAAGATGAGTAGGGTGAAATAGCCCTATGGCAAGGTGTGCTCATTTTGATGATGGGGGAAAAATGATGTTGAACGCCTGGCACCTTCCGGTTGCGCCCTTTATAAAACGCCAGCAGGATAAATTGATTATTAAGCTGTGGCTGCGCGGCGATAACCTGCCGCAGCGGGTAACTCTGCGCTCGGAGGTGGATAATGAAGAGATGGCGGTGCCGATGCGCCGCAGTAGCCAAGCGCCCGCGCCGGATGTGGTGCAGTGGCGGGCGGAAATCAAGCTGCATGAAGGCCAGCCGCGTCGCCGCTACGGTTTTAAACTGCTGTGGGGTGATCGTCAGCTGTGGTTTGCGCCTAAGGGGTTCAGCGCTATTCCGCCGGCGAAGCTGGAGCTGTTTGCCTATGACTGCCCGGATGAAGGGCCGCAGTGGGTGGCGGATCAGATCTTTTACCAGATTTTCCCCGACCGTTTTGCCCGTGGCGAGGCGCGCGGTGCGCAGCAGGATAAGGTCTACCATCATCACGCCGCTGGACACGATATTATCCTGCGCGACTGGGACCAACCGCTGACCGCAGAGGCGGGTGGCTCAACCTTTTACGGCGGCGATCTCAATGGCATTTGTGAAAAACTGCCGTACCTGAAAGCGCTGGGCGTAACCGCGCTGTATCTGAATCCTGTATTTACCGCACCGAGCGTGCATAAATACGATACGCAAGATTATCGCGAAGTTGACCCGCAGTTTGGCGGTAACGACGCGCTGCTGCGCCTGCGTCATGCTACACAGCGTGCGGGGATGCGGCTGATTCTCGACGGCGTATTTAACCACAGCGGCGATACGCACGCCTGGTTTGACCGCCATCAGTGCGGTGACCACGGCGCCTGCCACCATGCCACGTCGCCGTGGCGCGATCGCTACAGCTTCTCCGCCGACGGTAGGGCGCTGGACTGGCTGGGCTACGCCAGCCTGCCGAAGCTGGACTATCGGTCATCGTCGCTGCAAGCGGATATCTACGGCGATGAGGACAGTATCGTGCGCCACTGGCTGAAAGCGCCGTGGAATATGGACGGCTGGCGGCTCGACGTGGTGCATATGCTTGGCGAGGCGGGCGGGGCGAAAAACAACCTTCAGCACGTGGCCGCCATTACGCAGGCTGCGAAAGCGGCGCGTCCGGATGCGTTTGTCTTTGGCGAGCACTTTGGCGACGCGCGGCAGTGGTTACAGCAGGATGCGGAAGATGCGGCGATGAACTATCGCGGCTTCACTTTTCCGCTGTGGGGCTTCCTTGCGAACACCGATATCTCCTACGATCCGCAGAACATCGATGCACAAACCTGCATGGCGTGGATGGAGGATTACCGCGCCGGGCTGTCGCATCAGCAGCAGTTGCGCATGTTTAACCAGCTTGATAGCCACGATACCGCGCGCTTTAAGTCGCTGCTGGGCCGCGATGTGGCGCGCCTACCGCTGGCGGTGGTCTGGCTGTTCAGCTGGCCCGGCGTGCCGTGCATCTACTATGGTGATGAGGTTGGGCTCGATGGCGATAACGATCCGATGTGCCGTAAGCCGTTCCCGTGGAATGAACACCAGCAGGACGGCGCGCTGCTGGCGCTGTATCAGCGGCTGGCGGCGTTGCGCAAGGCGACTCCGGCATTGCGCTGCGGCGCGTGTCAGGTGCTGTATGCCGAAGGCGATGTGGTCATTTTCCTGCGCGTCCTTGGTGCAGAACGCGTGCTGGTGGCGATTAACCGCGGCGATGCGGCCGAGGTCACGCTGGCGGATTCACCGCTGCTCGCCGTGAGCGGCTGGCAACGGCGGGAAGGGGAAGGCCAGCTTGCTGAACGCACGCTGACCCTGGCGGCAATCACCGCAACGGTGTGGACCACTCACTGATAGAGGTGCGCAATTTCAGCGCTGGCGAGCAGGGTTTCCCGCCACCAGCGCTGTGCTAGCCCATCGCTGCCGTTGCGCCAGGCAATGTAGGCAACATCTTTCTGACGAAATGAGATGACCGTTTTTTCCACCAGTTCGCCGCTCGCCAGCCATGGGCTGACAATGTGGCGCGGCAGAAAACCGCAGCCGAGCCCGGCGAGCAACAGCTTCACTTTACTGTGAAAATCATCAACGCGAATCTGCGGCTGTTCATCCATCAGGTTGGTTTGCAGCGGGTGGCAATGGCGGGCGCTGTCGCTTATCACCACCGCCCGATGCAGGCACAGCTGTTCGTTGGATAAGCCTTCCTGAGCGTCAGCCAGCGGGTGATTGGGCGAGACGACAAAAACATTGTCCAGCGTCCCCAGCATGCGGTACGACCAGGCGGCGGAAGTGGGCGGCTCGTTGATGGCGCCGAGAATAATATCGGCACCGTTGTGCGTTAGCTCTTCCCAGGAACCGGCGAGCGTATGGTGGGTGAAGTTAAGGCGCGTTTGCTTGTTCAGCCCGTAGAATGCCTCGATGTGCGGCAGCAGCGCCGAAAAGGGAAACGACTCATCCAGGGCGATCGCCAGCTCTTTTTCCCAGCCGGAGCTGAGCTGTTGCGCCTGTTTTTCCAAATCCTTTGCCGCGTTCAGCAGCAGACGGCCTTTCTCCAGCATCATGCGTCCGGTATCGGTGAATTTGGCCCGGTGTCCGGAGCGATCGAGCAGTTCAATGCTCAGATCGCTTTCCAGCTTCTGGATCATGTAGCTCAGCGCGGCTGGGGTCTTGAACAGTGATTCGGCGGCGGCGGCGAAAGTACCGTATTTGTCGAGAGCGTCGAGGATCAGCAAAACATCCAGATTTATGCGCATGAGCTTAAAATATCCTTAAAAATTAATTAGTCAGTTTTAACGAATAGACCGAAATAATGCCAGTGAATAAATTAGATATAACATTCGCATTTTTTTGATGTAGATGTTGATGTTCCACAATTAGAAAATAATCCCGTCACAGGATGGTAAATTTTCTTTAATAACTCGTTAGAAATTTCCCGCTATACTCAACAAGCTTTCTGATTCAGGATCCGCCTGCTCACGGCAGTTACAGCTCATTGCCACTAACTAATTGATTAGGAAGGTATGTTATGTCTATTCGGGAACTGATTAATCCAACCAACTCTACGCTTATCTTTATTGACCATCAGCCGCAAATGTCTTTTGGCGTGGCAAATATCGATCGTCAGACGCTGAAAAATAACACCGTAGCGCTAGCGAAGGCTGGGAAAATATTCAATGTTCCAGTGATTTACACTTCTGTTGAAACCAAAAGTTTTAGTGGCTATATCTGGCCGGAATTACTTGCCGTTCACCCGGACGTTAAGCCTATCGAACGCACCTCGATGAACTCCTGGGAAGATGCGGCTTTTGTGAAAGCAGTGGAAGCGACCGGGCGTAAAAAACTGATTATTTCCGCGCTGTGGACCGAAGTATGCCTGACCTTCCCGGCACTGATGGCGCTGGAAGCAGGATATGAAGTGTACGTTGTCACCGATACCTCTGGCGGGACCTCGGTGGATGCGCATGAACGCTCTATCGACCGTATGGTGCAGGCTGGCGCCGTGCCGGTAACCTGGCAGCAGGTGCTGCTGGAGTACCAGCGCGACTGGTCGCGTAAAGAGACCTACGACGCGGTGATGGATCTGGTGCGCGAGCACAGCGGTGCCTATGGCATGGGTGTGGACTACGCTTATACCATGGTGCATGGCGCTCCTGAGCGCAAAGCCTAAGGTGAGGATACCGGCGGGGGTGACCCCGCCGAATTGCAAGCGCAAGGAACCTATCGTCATGACGCAAAAGCACGTCACTCTGGTCATCACCCACGCCATTCGTCCTGAACACGTCGCGCAGTATGAAGCCTGGCTCGGCGAAATTATGCCGGTTGCGGCGAACTATCCCGGCCATCTGGGGGCAAACGTGATCCGCCCGGTTGACGGACAGACGGCGTGGAACATCATTATTCGTTTCGATACTCTCGAACATCTTTACGCCTGGACTCAGTCCGACGTGCGTCGCAAGCTGGTCGATGACATTTCTCCACTGCTGGCGGAAGGGGATCGCACCGAAGTGCGTACCGAAGCCGCATTCTGGTTTACGCCGCCGACAGCGCACGTCCGCCAGCCTAAGCGTTGGAAACAGTTCCTGATAACCATGCTGGTGATTTTCCCGAGCACTAACCTGGTGCCCGCGATAACGGGCTCGCTTCTGCCGTCGCTCAAAGGAACCCTGCTGCTGCATTTTATCAATGATGCCTGTGTGGTCGCGCTGGTGGTCTGGCTCTGGATGCCCATCGTGACCCGCCTGTTTGCCGGCTGGCTGAAAAAAGCCTGATCCGGCGCAAGGAGAACGCTATGTCACAAACAGCCACACTGATCTTAACCCAGGGGCAGATTCATACCCTGGATAGCCAACAGCCCCGCGCCGAAGCGGTGGCGATTGCCGACGGTAAGATCCTTGCCGTCGGCACCGACGCGCAGATGATGTCTTACGCTGGCGAAGGCACGCAAATTATCGATCTTCACAGTCACACGGTGATCCCGGGGCTGAACGACTCGCACCTGCATCTGATTCGCGGCGGTCTGAACTATAACCTGGAGCTGCGCTGGGAAGGCGTGCCGTCGCTGGCTGACGCGCTGCGGATGCTTAAAGAGCAGGCCGACCGTACCCCGTCGCCGCAGTGGGTGCGGGTCGTCGGCGGCTGGAGCGAGTTCCAGTTTGCCGAACGTCGTATGCCGACGCTGGAAGAGCTGAACGATGCCGCGCCGGATACCCCGGTGTTCGTGCTGCACCTGTACGATCGCGCGCTGCTTAATCGTGCGGCGCTGAAGGCCGTAGGCTACACCAAAGAGACGCCGGCACCGGCGGGCGGCGAGATCGTGCGCGACAATAACGGCAACCCAACCGGGATGCTGATCGCGAAACCGAATGCCATGATCCTCTACGCCACGCTGGCGAAAGGGCCGAAGCTGCCGCTGGAGCAGCAGGTTAACTCCACTCGTCAATTTATGCGCGAGCTGAACCGTCTGGGGCTGACCAGCGCCATTGACGCTGGCGGCGGTTTCCAGAACTACCCGGATGATTACGAAATTATCGAACAGCTGCATGCCAACAAGCAGATGACGATTCGTATCGCTTATAACCTGTTTACCCAGCGTCCGAAGCAGGAGCTGGACGACTTTGAGCGCTGGACCGATATGCTCAAGCCGGGCCAGGGCACCGATTTCTATCGCGCCAACGGTGCGGGCGAAATGCTGGTGTTCTCGGCAGCCGATTTTGAGGACTTCCTGCAGCCGCGACCGGACCTGCCGCCGGGTATGGAAGATGAGCTGGAACGTGTGGTGCGCCATCTGGTTGAACACCGCTGGCCGTTCCGCCTGCATGCCACCTACGATGAATCCATCAGCCGCATGCTGGATGTGTTCGAGAAGGTTAACCGTGATATTCCGTTTAACGGCCTGCACTGGTTCTTTGACCACGCAGAAACCATTACCGAGCGTAATATCGAGCGCGTGAAGGCGCTGGGCGGCGGTATTGCGGTGCAGCATCGTATGGCGTTCCAGGGGGAATACTTTGTCGATCGCTACGGCAAAGATGCGGTGAAACATACGCCGCCGGTGGCGAAGATGCTGGAGATGGAGGTCCCGGTTGGCTTAGGGACCGACGCAACCCGCGTGGCAAGCTATAACCCGTGGACGGCGCTGTACTGGCTGGTGTCCGGGCGCACGGTTGGCGGAATGTCGATGTACGACGACGAAAACCGACTGCCGCGTGATGTGGCGTTGGAACTCTGGACGGCAGGCAGCGCCTGGTTCTCCAGCGAGCAGGGGAAAAAAGGCCGCATCGCCGCTGGACAGATCGCGGATCTGGTGACGTTGTCGAAAGATTACTTCAGCGTACCGGAAGAGGAAATTAAAGGTATTGAGTCGGTGATGACCCTCGTCGATGGCCGCGTGGTGTACGCCGCCGGGCACTTTACGCCGCTGGCACCGCCGCCGATTCCGGTCCTGCCGGAATGGTCTCCGGTGGTGAAAGTCCCGGGGCACTACCGTTCTGCGCCTCCGGGAACAGAGCATCTTGGCGCGGTGGTGCAGATGCACCAGTGCTGCGGGAGCTGCGGCGTTCACGGACACCAGCATGACTTAGCGCGTAAATCCGGCGTGCCGGTATCCGACGATCGCGCGTTCTGGGGCGCGCTGGGCTGTTCCTGCTTCTCGTTCTAACCCTTTCTTCCAGCCCTTACGCGTGCGTAGGGGCTGTCTCTTTTTGCTAAAACGCCGTTCACTTTGCTAACAGACATGGCACAAATGCAACAATTTGTGTCATTCTGTTGTTTCCATAGACAGTGAAGGTGGAAACATGGATGAACTGCTAACCCTTGGCTGTATCGTTCTATTCTTCGCGCTGGTGGTGGTGCCGGTTCTGGCGATTGTTGCATTCCGGCGCAGCACGGCCGTTAGCGCAGAGCTGGCATTATTACGCCGTCGGATAGACGAGCTTGAGCAGCGCGGTGCGGCGAATGCGCCGCAGCCACAGGCCGCGGCAGTCGCACCCGCAGCGGTGCTGCCCGAGCCGATGCCTGACAAGCCGCCCGTTATCGACGTTGCCCCTGAGCCTGAAAACCCCTGGCGTGCGCAGCCTAAAACGGAAACGGTGCCGATCCCTAAACCGCCTGCTCAACAGCCATCCGCTTTTGGCGGAATCATGTCGTCCCTGGTGCGCTGGTTTATGCAAGGCAACCCGCTGGCAAAGCTGGGGATTTTGCTGCTCTTCCTCGGTCTTTCTTTCCTGCTGTGTTACACGGTTGAACATTCCCTATTTCCGCTGGAGCTGCGCCTGGCGGCAGCGGCGCTGTTTGCGATTGTCCTGCTGGTCGTAGGATGGCGGCTGCGGCATAAGCAACCGGTGTATGCGCTTATCCTGCAAGGCGGGGCGACGGGGGCGCTCTATCTCACCGTCTTTGGGGCGTTCCGGCTGTGGCAGATGCTGCCAATCACGCTGGCTTTCGTGCTGCTGGTGGTCATTTGCGCGGCGAGCGTGGGCCTGGCGATTTTACAAAAAGCGCTTAGCCTCGCGATGCTGGCAAGCCTCGGCGGTTATCTGGCACCGCTGCTGCTTTCCACCGGCGGCGGCAGCCATGTGGCGCTCTTCTCTTTCTACCTTCTGCTTTCCGTCGGTATTCTCGCGATTAGCATCTGGCAACACTGGCGGGAGCTTAACCTCCTCGGCCTGTTGTTTACCTTTGGCGTTGGCGGTATTTGGGGGCTCGACGGCTATCGGCCGGAGTATTACCTGAGCTGCCAGCTTTTCCTGATAGCCAATACGATCCTTTTTGGCGTGCTGAGCGTGGCGCTGTCGCTACGTGCGCAGGAGAAAGGTAAGCAGATTATTGATGGGGTGCTGTTGTTTGCGCCGCCGTTAATTGGTTTTGGTATGCAGTATGCTATCACCCGGCATATGGAATACGGCCCGGCGCTCAGCGCGCTAGGCTACGGCGGTTTCTATCTGGCGTTAGCCTGGCTGGCACTGCGTCGCTATCCGGCTTTGGGAAGGCCGCTGGTGCTGGCGGCGCTGGCGCTGGGCGGGGTATTCACCACGCTCGCTATCCCGCTGGCGCTTTCGGCACGCTGGACGGCGATGGCCTGGGCGCTGGAAGGTCTCGGCATCCTCTGGCTGGGCGTTCAGCAGCAGCAGCGGCGAATGAGCTATAGCGGCACGGCGCTGCTGGTACTGGCCGTGGGCAGCGCGCTGTGGGCGCAGATGAACGGGACGTCTGCGCTTTCCCTGATGCTGATCTTCGCGGTACTTAGCCTCAGCTGGCTGGCCGCGGCCTGGCTGTGGCGTCATATTCAGCGCCAGGGCAGTTGGGTTCTGCTGGCTGGCGGCCTGATCTTCTGGATAGTTGCGCTCATTGGTGCATCGCAGCTGGTGCTGAAAAAAGACTCGCTGGTGCTGTCTGGCGTACTGGCGCTCATGGCAATATCGGTCTGGGGCTGGCGGATGGTCGCCGAACGTCTGGCATGGCGGGCGCTGGATGCCAGTAAATGGCTGCTGTGGCCGACGATGCTGGTGGTGCTGATGTCGCAGATTTCGCAGCAGGTGATTTTTGCCGCGGGCTGGCAGAATCTGGCCTGGTGTCTGGCCTTACCCGCGGCGGGGGCGCTGCTCTGGCGTGATGCCGCAGCTTTGCCATCGCGTTTGTCGAGACTGGCGCACCTGTCGCTTTTCTGGATGATTTTGCTGGCGCTGGCGACGGAGCTGTTCTGGTTTACGCAGGATCTGCCATGGGGCATGGCGGCGTGGGGCAGTGGCCTGATGATGGCCGCGGGTGGCCTGCTTATCTTCCTCGTCAATGAGGCGGTTCATCGTCAGCGATGGCCGTTCCGCGTCTGGCCAGCACTCTACGCTTCTCAGGCGATGATTCCGGTTGCGCTGGCATTGGTTATCCTGCTGGTGCTGACGAATTTGCAGGATGGTGTGGTTTATCGTCAGAGCTGGCTGCCGCTGGTGAATCCGCTGGAAGAGGGGGCCGCTTTTGCGCTACTGGGGCTGATCGTGTTTTATCGCGTTTCACAGCGCGACTTCCCGGCGCCGCTTTCACTATGCCGCCCCTGGCCGCTGGTTGCGCTGCTGTCGCTCAGCTTCTGGTGGCTGAATGGCATCCTGCTGCGCTCGCTGGCCTGGTACGGTGAAGTGGCCTGGAACGTGGAGGCGCTGTGGCATTCGCGGCTGATTCAGACCTGTTTCGCGCTGTTCTGGATGCTGGGGGCGTTGATCGTGATGCTGCGTGCGACGCGGCGTCGCTCCCGTCGGGAATGGCTGTGTGGCGCCGTACTGCTCGGGATAGTCATTGTGAAGCTGATGCTGGTAGACAGCGCCCGCGGCGGCGGCCTGGCGCGTGCCGTTGCGTTTATTGGCGTGGCGATTCTGGTGCTTATCGTTGGGTATTTTTCGCCGTTACCGCCCAAAGAGGAGACGAAAAATGAAATGGATTAATGCGGCATTATGCGGCGTGCTGCTCGCCGCCTCGGGGGCCGCGCTCAGCAGCGAAAGCGTTCAGGAATCGCCTACGGATTATGCGTCAGGCGTTGTGCTGGAAACCTCAGGCACATCGCCGTGGTATCGCGTTTCGCTTCCGCAAACGGTCTATCAGAGCACCGCCTGGCCGGATTTGCGCGATGTGCGGGTCTTTAACCATCAGGGGGATACGGTGCCGTTCGCGCTGGTGGCGCAGAAAACCCGGAGCGTGACGCCAGAGGCGATAGCGCTGCGGCTGTTTCCGCTCGATATGTCGCTGGCCCCGCCGCGCGATGATGCACGAACCGGCGGTGAGTCTTTGGTTTTTCGCGCCAAAAGCGGGGTCGAAATTCATTTGCAAAGCGATGACGTCAGCGCCATTGGACAGAGCTTTTTATTGACGCTGCCTGAAACGATGACGGACTCGCTTTCGCTGGCGAAGCTGCGGCTTAACTGGGAGACGCCGGCACAGAGCTGGCAGGGTAAAGCCTCAGTTTATGTCAGCCGTGATTTGCGTAACTGGCGGCCTGTGCAAGAAGACGCGCCGTTGCTGGATCTGACGCGCGATAACGATCGTCTGAAAATGGACACTATCAGCGCCAGCCTGACGCTCTCTGCGCAAGGTAATCGCTACCTGCTGGTGATCTTCGACGCGAAAAGTCCGGCGCCGGCGTTACGCAGCGTCAGCGCCATCCCTGAGGCAAACGAACCCGAGTCAGAGCACATCGTGATAATGGCTCAGGGGGAGCGGCTATCGGATGAGGAAGCCATCTGGCGCTGGACGCGGCCGCAGCCTCTGACGTCGCTACGTATCGATCTGGCCAGCGAAGGCGTTCTGCCGGTGGAGCTGGCCTGGCGTAGCGATGAAAATGAGCCCTGGCAACTGCTGACAAAAACCGTGCTGTATCGTCTGGAGGGGAAACGCGCAGAAGATATTCTTTTCTCCGGCCAACGCATTCAGGCCATCAGGATGAAAACCGTCAGCGCGCGATTACCGCAGGCGCTTCCCGCGCTGAGCGGCGCGCGCGACAGCTATCAACTGGTGTTTAACGCGCAGGGCAAAGGCCCCTATGTGCTGGCGTGGGGAAATCGGGCCGCAGAGCAGGCCGATGTCGGGCTCGATTTACTGATTCCGGCCTCGCTGCGTACAACGCAGCCCATCAACGAGCTTCCGTGGGCGGTTCCTGGCGATAACGTCACGCTTGGCGGAGACGCGCGGCTGACGGCAACGTCGGTTGGCGAACAGCAAAGCCAGTGGCAAACGCTGCTGGTGTGGGGGGCACTGATACTTGGGGTGGCCGTGCTGGCGTTTATGGCGTGGCGAATCTGGCGGGAAGTGAAAAAAGAACGTGCGGATTAAGCCATAAAAAAGGCTCGCCATGGCGAGCCTTTTTTCAATTCAACCGATTACAGGCTGGAGACGTTTTCGCTCAGGTATTTCGCCACGCCGTCCGGAGACGCGTTCATACCTTCTTTGCCTTTTTCCCACTGTGCCGGGCACACTTCGCCGTGCTCTTCGTGGAACTGCAGCGCATCAACCATACGCAGCATTTCGTCAATGTTACGGCCCAGCGGCAGGTCGTTAACCACCTGGTGACGCACGATGCCGTTAGCGTCGATCAGGAAGGAACCGCGCAGCGCAACGCCTTCGTCCGGGTGCTCGATACCGTAAGCCTGCTGAATTTCACGCTTAACGTCAGCCACCATCGCGTATTTCACCGCACCGATGCCGCCTTTGTCGACCGGGGTGTTACGCCATGCGTTGTGAACAAATTCGGAGTCAAAAGAGACGCCAACCACTTCAACGCCGCGCTTCTGGAACTCTTCGTAACGTTTGTCGAAGGCAATCAGCTCAGACGGGCAGACGAAGGTGAAGTCCATCGGCCAGAAGAACAGAACGGTGGCTTTACCCTGGGTGTGCTGTTTGAAATTGAATTTCTCAACGATTTCACCGTTGCCCAGTACCGCTGCAGCGGTGAAGTCAGGCGCTTGACGAGTAACCAGAACCATGGGGTTCTCCTTTGAATTTATAAGGTTAATGGAACGCAACGCGGGCCAGTATAGGGGGAGAAGGCGGTTAACACAAAAAGGCTATGACAATTAATTAGATAGGTTTTGTCTATTGATATTTTATTTTTCCCAAAAGAATAAGCATAGCTGTTCCTGGTCATAGCGCAAGGGCTATAGCGCTTTGTTTTTCGCTTTGAGCATCATTTGCGGGTAAAACTGCCAGAAATGGGTTTCCAGCCCGGCATAATGGGCGTCGAGGTCGTGCCATGAATCGCGCAGGGCGTCGAGCTTAGGGCGGCGGCTGGCCATGCCGTTGAGGACGCGTTGGATGAAATCCATGTCGCTGTAGCGCTCCAGCCAGCGCTCTGACCAGAGGTGTTCGTTGAGGGTAATAAAACGCGCCGGGGCCTGCGGTAGAATGTGGGTAACTTCCGCATGGGCATAGTGCACAAAGTCGGTAAGGGCGATATCCGGCGAAATTTGCGCCCAGTGACGCGACAGAAAGTGATCCCACATGACATCAAGCGAAATGGGGGCAACGCGGCGCGTTTGCGGACGGAACCACTCACGGGCCGCTTTCACCTGCGGCAGGCTGTCGGTCATCACGTCAATGCGTCGGTGCATATGAATACCGTCAACGACCGCGGCGGGATAGTCCTGCTGCGGGTTGCCGCGCACAAAATCGGCCAGTAAATTTCCCGACAGCGAACTGTCGGCGAGGTGTGCGAGGTGCAGGTGTGCGAGAAAATTCATTGATTGTTCTTTATCCAGAGGGGTAAGGGTTGCAGGGACGACGCCCCGGCACTAGACTACCCGCCTCATTATTAAGCCCAGAGTCACAGTCATGCGCGTTACCGATTTCTCCTTTGAATTACCTGAATCCCTGATTGCCCACTACCCGCAGGCCGAGCGCAGCAGCTGTCGCTTACTGTCTCTGGACGGGCCAACGGGCGCGCTGACGCACGGTACTTTCACCGATTTGCTCGATAAGCTCAACCCTGGCGATCTGCTGGTCTTTAACAACACCCGCGTGATCCCGGCGCGCCTGTTTGGCCGCAAAGCCAGCGGCGGCAAGATTGAAGTGCTGGTCGAGCGTATGCTGGATGATAAACGTATTCTGGCACATATTCGCGCCTCTAAAGCGCCGAAACCGGGCGCCGAGCTGCTGCTGGGCGACGACGAGAGCATCAAAGCAATGATGGTTGCGCGCCATGATGCGCTGTTCGAAGTGGAATTTGACGATGCGCGCAGCGTGCTGGATATCCTCAACGCCATCGGCCATATGCCGCTGCCGCCGTATATCGATCGCCCGGACGAAGATGCCGACCGCGAGCTGTATCAAACCGTTTATAGCGAAAAGCCTGGCGCCGTTGCTGCACCGACCGCGGGTCTGCATTTTGACGAGCCGCTGCTGGCCAGGCTTCGTGAGAAAGGCATCGAGATGGCATTCGTGACGCTGCACGTGGGTGCGGGCACTTTCCAGCCGGTGCGCGTCGATAGTATTGAAGACCACATCATGCACTCCGAATATGCGGAAGTGCCGCAGGACGTGGTGGATGCGGTGCTGGCGGCGAAAGCGCGCGGCAACCGCGTGGTGGCGGTTGGCACCACCTCCGTGCGTTCGCTGGAAAGCGCAGCGCAGGCGGCAAAAGATGAACTGATTGCGCCCTTCTTCGGCGATACGCAAATCTTTATTTTCCCTGGCTATCAATACCAGGTGATTGATGCGCTGGTCACCAACTTCCATCTGCCGGAATCAACGCTGATTATGCTGGTATCGGCGTTTGCTGGTTATAAAAACACCATGAACGCCTATCATGAAGCCGTAAAAGCGGAATATCGCTTTTTTAGTTACGGTGATGCCATGTTTATCACGTACAATCCGCAGGCTATTTCTGAGCGTGTCGGGGATTAACGCCGCGACATGAGTGTTTAAAACGTCGGACTGTTTTTCTGACGCAGGAGTGAAGATGAAATTTGAACTGGACACCACAGACGGTCGCGCTCGCCGCGGCCGCCTGGTTTTCGATCGTGGCGTAGTGGAAACGCCTGCTTTTATGCCGGTGGGGACTTACGGCACCGTGAAAGGCATGACGCCGGAAGAAGTTGAAGCCACCGGCGCGCAGATTATCCTCGGCAATACCTTCCACCTGTGGCTGCGCCCGGGTCAGGAAATCATGAAGCTGCACGGCGACCTGCACGATTTCATGCAGTGGAAAGGCCCAATCCTGACCGACTCCGGCGGTTTCCAGGTCTTTAGCCTGGGCGATATCCGTAAGATCACCGAGCAGGGCGTGCATTTCCGCAACCCGATCAACGGCGATCCGATTTTCCTCGATCCGGAAAAATCCATGGAGATTCAGTACGATCTCGGTTCCGACATCGTGATGATCTTCGACGAATGTACGCCGTACCCGGCGGACTGGGACTACGCGAAGCGCTCCATGGAGATGTCTCTGCGCTGGGCAAAACGCAGTCGTGACCGCTTTGACGGTCTGGGTAACAAAAATGCGCTGTTTGGCATCATCCAGGGCAGCGTTTACGAAGATTTACGTGATATCTCCGTGAAAGGTCTGGTAGAGATAGGCTTTGATGGCTACGCTGTCGGCGGTTTGGCGGTCGGCGAGCCGAAGGAAGACATGCACCGTATTCTGGAGCACGTTTGCCCGCAGATTCCGGCCGACAAGCCGCGCTACCTGATGGGGGTGGGCAAACCGGAAGATCTGGTTGAAGGCGTACGCCGCGGTATCGATATGTTTGACTGCGTCATGCCAACGCGTAACGCCCGTAACGGTCACCTGTTTGTGACCGACGGCGTGGTGAAAATCCGCAATGCGAAGCATAAAAGCGATACCAGCCCGCTCGATGCCGAGTGTGATTGCTACACTTGTCGCAATTATTCACGTGCATACTTGCATCATCTTGACCGTTGCAACGAAATATTGGGCGCGCGCCTCAATACCATTCATAACCTTCGTTACTACCAGCGCTTAATGGCTGGTTTACGCAAGGCTATTGAAGAGGGTAAATTAGAGAGCTTCGTGGCCGATTTTTACCAACGTCAGGGGCGCTCCGTTCCACCTTTGAACGTTGATTAATTTTAATAATGAGGGAAATTTAATGAGCTTTTTTATTTCTGATGCGGTAGCGGCAACAGGTGCTCCGGCGCAGGGAAGCCCGATGTCTCTGATTCTGATGCTGGTGGTATTTGGTCTGATTTTCTACTTCATGATCCTGCGTCCACAGCAAAAGCGCACCAAAGAGCACAAAAATCTGATGAACTCCATCGCAAAAGGCGATGAAGTCCTGACTAACGGTGGCCTGGTAGGTCGTGTGACCAAAGTAGCGGAAACTGGCTACATTGCTATCGCACTGAACGACACCACTGAAGTGGTTATCAAACGTGACTTCGTAGCTGCCGTTCTGCCGAAAGGCACCATGAAGGCGCTGTAATATTCCGTTTTCCCAAAGGGAACTGCCGTGTTAAACCGTTATCCTTTGTGGAAGTACATCATGCTGGTCGTCGTGATTATCGTCGGCCTGCTTTACGCACTTCCCAACCTGTATGGTGAGGATCCGGCCGTTCAAATCACTGGCGTGCGCGGTGTCGCCGCCAGTGAGCAAACGCTGATCCAGGTCCAGAAAACGTTACAAGAAGAAAAAATTACCGCTAAGTCTGTGGCACTGGAAGAGGGCGCAATTCTTGCGCGCTTCGACACCACCGACATCCAGCTGCGCGCGCGTGAAGCGTTGATGAGCGTACTGGGTGACAAATATGTCGTGGCGCTTAACCTTGCTCCGGCAACGCCGCGCTGGCTGGCTGCGATTCACGCAGAGCCGATGAAGCTCGGTCTTGATCTGCGTGGTGGCGTTCACTTCCTGATGGAAGTGGATATGGACACCGCGTTGGGCAAGCTGCAGGAACAAAATATCGACAGTCTGCGCAGCGATCTGCGTGAGAAAAACATCCCGTATTCCAACGTTCGTAAAGAAGACAACTACGGTCTGAGCATTACGTTCCGTGACGCTAACGCTCGCGACCAGGCGATTGCGTACCTGACCCCGCGTCACCGCGATATGGTGATTAGCGCGCAGGGAAGTACAGCGCTGCGTGCGGTCATGACCGACGCTCGTCTGAGCGAAGCGCGTGAGTACGCGGTTCAGCAGAACATTAACATTCTGCGTAACCGTGTTAACCAGTTGGGCGTTGCTGAGCCAGTAGTTCAGCGTCAGGGTGCTGACCGCATTGTGGTTGAGCTGCCGGGTATTCAGGATACGGCGCGAGCCAAAGAGATTCTGGGCGCGACCGCGACGCTGGAATTCCGTCTGGTCAATACCAACGTCGATCAGGCGGCTGCCGCATCTGGCCGCGTGCCGGGCGACTCTGAAGTGAAAAACACCCGCGAAGGCCAGCCGGTTGTGCTGTACAAGCGTGTGATTCTGACCGGTGACCATATCACCGACTCCACTTCGAGCCAGGATGAGTACAACCAGCCACAGGTGAACATCTCACTCGATAGCGCGGGTGGTAACATCATGTCTAACTTCACTAAGGACAACATCGGTAAGCCGATGGCGACCCTGTTCGTGGAGTACAAAGACAGCGGTAAGAAGGACGCCAACGGCCGCGCCGTGCTGGTGAAACAGGAAGAGGTGATTAACATCGCCAACATCCAGTCTCGCCTGGGTAACAGCTTCCGTATCACCGGTATCGGCAACCCGAATGAAGCACGTCAGCTGTCGCTGCTGCTGCGCGCGGGTGCGTTGATTGCGCCAATCCAGATTGTGGAAGAGCGTACCATCGGCCCAACGCTGGGTATGCAGAACATCAAGCAGGGCCTGGAAGCCTGTCTGGCCGGCCTGGTGGTCTCTATCCTGTTTATGATCTTCTTCTATAAGAAGTTCGGTCTGATTGCGACCAGCGCGCTGATTGCTAACCTGGTGTTGATCGTCGGTATCATGTCGCTGCTGCCTGGCGCAACGTTGAGTATGCCAGGGATAGCGGGGATTGTGTTAACCCTTGCCGTTGCGGTCGATGCTAACGTTCTGATCAACGAACGTATCAAAGAAGAGTTGAGCAACGGGCGTTCGGTCCAGCAGGCGATCAACGAGGGCTATGCCGGCGCGTTCAGTTCCATCTTCGATGCGAACATCACGACGCTGATTAAAGTCCTGATCCTGTACGCAGTCGGTACCGGTGCCATTAAAGGGTTCGCGATTACGACCGGTATCGGTGTTGCAACGTCGATGTTTACCGCGATTGTAGGTACTCGTGCCATCGTAAACCTGTTGTATGGCGGCAAACGCATCAACAAGCTGTCAATCTGAGGAGTGCGATGTGGCACAGGAATATACTGTTGAACAATTGAACCACGGCCGTAAAGTCTATGACTTTATGCGCTGGGACTACTGGGCTTTCGGCATCTCTGGCGTCTTGCTGATTGCGGCCATCGTCGTGATGGGCGTACGCGGCTTTAACTGGGGTCTCGATTTCACCGGTGGTACGGTGATTGAAATCACGCTGGAAAAACCGGCTGAGATGGACGTGATGCGCGATGCGCTGGAGAAAGCGGGCTTTGTTGACCCGCTTCTGCAGAACTTCGGTAGCAGCCATGACATTATGGTACGTATGCCGCCTACAAAAGGGGCGGACGGCGGCCAGGTGTTGGGCAGCAAGGTGCTGAGCGTGATTAACGAGTCCACCAACCAGAACGCCGCGGTGAAGCGTATTGAGTTCGTGGGGCCTAGCGTAGGGGCCGATCTGGCGCAAACCGGCGCGATGGCGCTGCTGGTGGCGCTGATCTCTATCCTGGTGTACGTCGGTTTCCGCTTTGAGTGGCGACTGGCGGCGGGGGTCGTTATCTCGCTGGCGCACGACGTGATCATCACGCTTGGGATCCTGTCGCTGTTCCAGATTGAGATTGACCTGACCATCGTGGCCTCGTTGATGTCGGTCATCGGCTACTCGCTCAACGACAGTATCGTGGTATCTGACCGTATTCGTGAGAACTTCCGCAAGATTCGTCGCGGTACGCCTTACGAAATCTTTAACGTGTCGCTGACCCAGACGCTGCACCGTACGTTGATTACCTCCGGTACGACGTTAGTGGTGATTCTGATGCTGTACCTCTTCGGTGGTCCGGTACTGGAAGGCTTCTCGCTGACCATGCTGATCGGTGTTTCCATCGGTACTGCGTCGTCTATCTACGTGGCATCGGCGCTGGCGCTGAAGCTGGGTATGAAGCGCGAGCACATGCTGCAGCAGAAAGTCGAGAAAGAAGGGGCGGATCAGCCGTCTATTCTGCCGTAATCTGCCGCACTCAGGGCACGAATAAAAGCCGCAACGCCGTAGGGTGTTGCGGCTTTTTTATTGCCCATTTAGACTGTGCGTATTCCCTTACCTTGAACACGACATATCGAGTCATTATGGCCATCATCCCAAAAAACTACGTGCGGCTGGAAAGCGGCTACCGTGAAAAAGCGCTGAAACTGTTCCCGTGGGTGTGCGGGCGCTGCTCGCGCGAGTTCGTCTACTCCAACCTGCGTGAGCTGACGGTTCATCATATGGATCACGACCATACCAATAACCCGGAAGATGGCAGCAACTGGGAGCTTCTGTGCCTGTTCTGCCACGATCACGAGCACTCAAAATATACCGAGGCGGACCAGTACGGTTCAACGGTGGTGGCCGGGGAAGATGCGCAGAAAGATGTCGGTGAAGCGACCTATAACCCGTTTGCAGACCTGAAAGCGATGCTGAACAAAAAGAAATAAGCGGCACCGCGGGCGCGCTGTAACGTATACATCATCGCTGGAATCCCGATCGCAAGATTGGGATTTTTTCGTTTTAAAGTCATGCAGATAGCCGTGATAAGCGTAGAATCGGCGGCAAGCCGGGTGTACCCGGTGAGGCGCAATGTTGCGGGGGCTTGATCCCCGGTGGCCTTGTCGCTGGAAAGAGAAAACCCCCGCACGTTGTTTGGTATAAACCGGCAACATAACGGGGGCAATCCTATCTCTAGACAAGTTGAGGATAGCCGCGAACCGTTGCCATTGCAACCAAGGCGGCTGTATGACGCTCACGGAAGTTTGCATTATTGTCTGGCACGATCTGGCAGCACCAACGCTGGTCGGTATTGCGACAGGTCTGTTTTTAGGCTGGTGGCATAGTCAGAGATAAGGTGAGGTGGGCGAACCTGCCGCCTGCGTGGCAGCATGCGCCCGAAACAGGCCAGAGGGTAACCTCTGGCCTTTTTTGCGGTGTCGAACTTAGAAGTTGTAACCTACAACCAGGTAACCACCCCAACCGGTAGACTTCGCGTTGAAGTCGCCTTCGCCCCAGTTCAGGGTATTGCCACCCTGCCACTGGCCGCCGTTATGGAAGTAACGGGCAACAACAGAGTAGTGCCAGTGATCGTAGTTCAGCGCCAGGATATGGCTGGACGCGATAGAGTTGCTGGTACGGTTTGGTTCATCGCCCAGGTCTGAACCCCAGTCGAAGTTGGTGAAGCCGATGTAGCTCAGCTTGCCGCCCCACAGGTCGCTAATCGGTACAAAGTATTTCACTTTGAAGCGGTAGCCGTCCCACTCGTTTTCGTTCGCTGCGCCGTAGTTCTGCCACTGGTATTTAGCATACACGTTCATGGACAGGCTCATTGGCAGGCCGGTGTCGATATCAGTACCCAGACCCATATACCAGGTGCTCTGGCGGCTGGCCTTGTTGTCACCCATATCGTAGATGTAGTTGTTGGCGATATACCACTCTTTGAACGGGCCGAAGCTCAGGTCGGCACCGGTCAGCTTATCGATAGAGAAGCGCGGCTCGATCTCCATGAACAGCGGGGAGCCGTCAGACCATACGCCTTTATCGTTGCCGTTACCCCAGTCGAAGGTTTTCGGAATATCGATATAGCCGTAGAAGTCCAGCCAGTCTTTCTTGGCGAAGGCTTCGTACTCCAGATAAACGTCGTTGTTCAGTTTCGGGGAGAAACGGGTGTGGTAGCTACCTACCACGTTTACGCTCTGATGCCACCAGTCAGAGACATACTGCGGCTGAGAGTCGCCTGCTGCGTTAGCAGTGAAAGATGCGGTAAGCGCCAGCGCGGCACCGGCTGCCAGTAATGTTTTTTTCATATTTATGCCACTAATAAAAAAATTCGAAAGAGAGTGATTTTTATCACCGAAGCTTTTCTAAATGTTTCATGTTTCTGCGAGCCTATTATATGAATCCTTGCTCACGAAAATCAGTCACACTTCACACATTTTTCAAACGCGTAATCGATTGCGTTCACGTTTGCGTAGTTTAGACGCGGGGATTGTACTTATGGAGTGAATTATTGCAAATGTTTACATACGCAAAGCATGGGCAGTGTAAAGGAAGAGGGCATCGCTGAGGGCGGCGCTATAACGCGTTTATCGTTTACAGCGCCGGGTAAAAGATTACTGTACGCCGGCGGGCTGGACGTCGTGAATACGGACGAAGCCCAGTTGATCTGGCGTGACGCCATTCAGCTGCAGAGGAATATCGACGTCGCTGGGTGCCAGCACGCTAGCCGGGGCGGAGAACAGCTGATTCTGTACGTTCACTTCCTGATAGCGTTCGGTCGTGCCCTGGATCTGTCCCCATTCGACGGTGCCGGTAAACGCCGGAAGCGGATCGTTGGATTCCCCTTGAATACGCAGCGTTAACGCCGTGCCCTGGGCGTTAGCGGCGACGTTACGCAACGACATACGCAGCGTGCCAATCTGGCTATTCAGTCGAGCCGGCGTGTTGGCGCCCGGCAGCAGATACGCCCCCTGGGTCGATTTTGCATTCAGCGCGTTTTGCTGGGTAATCTTCACCGTTTCTTTGTTAAGCTGCGTCATCTCGCTGCTCAATGCGCTAATGCTCTGGTGCATTTGTCTCACTTCCGACTGCTGCGCGCAGGCGCTCAGGCTGACGAGGCTTCCCAGCAGGGCTATTCTTAGGTAACGTCTTGTCATTCTGTCTGTTTCCTTCTTTTCGGGATAACGCAATGTTAGCGCGCAATGCGGTTTATCGCATCGATCCATTGTCTCAAAAACAGCTGCCTTTGTTGTCATCGCAGTTCAGGGTAAAATAGGTTTTATCAACCCTCATCGTCAGGACGTCGTATGCACTGCCCATTCTGTTTCGCCGTAGACACTAAAGTGATTGACTCCCGTCTTGTGGGAGAAGGTTCCTCCGTTCGCCGCCGTCGGCAATGCCTGGTGTGTAACGAACGTTTCACCACCTTTGAGGTGGCTGAACTGGTGATGCCGCGCGTGGTAAAAAGTAACGACGTGCGCGAACCGTTCAACGAAGACAAGCTGCGCAGCGGTATGCTCAGAGCGCTGGAAAAGCGCCCGGTGAGCGCCGATGACGTAGAAATGGCGATTAATCATATTAAATCGCACCTGCGCGCGACCGGCGAGCGTGAAGTACCTAGCAAGCTGCTGGGTAATCTGGTCATGGAGCAGCTGAAAAAGCTGGATAAAGTGGCCTACATCCGCTTTGCGTCGGTGTACCGCAGCTTTGAAGATATCAAAGAGTTCGGCGAGGAAATCGCCCGCTTACAGGACTAAGCTATGCACGATGAAATGTACATGGCGCGGGCGCTCAAGCTGGCGCAGCGCGGTCGCTTTACCACCCATCCCAACCCGCGAGTTGGCTGCGTGATTGTCAATCAGGGTGAAATCGTCGGTGAAGGCTACCATTACCGCGCCGGGGAGCCGCATGCGGAAGTACACGCGCTGCGCATGGCGGGTGACAAAGCCAAAGGCGCCACCGCCTATGTGACGCTGGAGCCGTGCAGCCACCATGGTCGTACGCCGCCGTGCTGCGATGCGCTGATTGCGGCAGGCGTTTCCCGCGTCGTCGCCGCGATGCAGGATCCAAACCCGCAGGTTGCTGGGCGAGGCCTATACCGCTTGCAGCAGGCCGGCATTGAAGTTAGCCACGGGCTGATGATGAGCGAGGCCGAGGCGCTGAATAAAGGTTTCCTCAAGCGGATGCGTACCGGCTTCCCGTTCGTCCAGCTCAAACTCGGGGCATCGCTCGACGGTCGCACGGCGATGGCCAGCGGTGAAAGTCAGTGGATCACCTCGCCACAGGCGCGTCGTGACGTGCAGCGCCTGCGCGCGGAGAGTCACGCGATTTTAACCAGCAGCGCCACGGTGCTGGCAGACGATCCGGCGCTGACTGTGCGCTGGGATGAACTGGATACGCAAACTCAGGCGCGCTACCCGCAGGAGAACCTGCGCCAGCCGCTGCGTATTGTTATCGACAGCGGCAACCGCGTGACGCCGGAGCACCGGATTGTGCATCAGCCGGGTGAAACCCTGTTTGCCCGCACCACGTGCGACAGCCGCATCTGGCCGGAAGGTGTGCAGACGCTGAAGGTGCCGGAGCATAACGGTCATCTTGACCTGGTGCTGATGATGATGCAGCTGGGTAAACAGCAAATTAACAGCATTTGGGTGGAGGCGGGCCCGACGCTTGCCGGCGCGCTGATTCAGGCCGGGCTGGTGGACGAGCTTATCGTCTATATCGCGCCTAAACTGTTAGGTAGCGATGCTCGCGGATTATGTGTGCTGCCAGGCCTTGAGAAACTGGCCGATGCGCCCCATTTCAAATTCAATGAGATACGACAGGTAGGCCCGGATGTTTGCCTGCATTTAACCACTGCGTGAGGCTTTCCCAATTAGAGGAAGCAGCGCCCAGAATATTATGATAAAATCCGCCCCCCTGCGGGGCAAATGAACCCAAAGGAAGAGTATGAACATTATTGAAGCTAACGTTGCTACCCCGGACGCTCGCGTCGCCATCACCATCGCGCGTTTCAACAACTTTATCAATGACAGCCTGCTGGAAGGTGCTATCGACGCCCTGAAGCGCATTGGTCAGGTTAAAGATGAAAACATCACCGTTGTTTGGGTTCCAGGTGCTTATGAACTGCCGCTGGCGGCTGGCGCACTGGCGAAAACCGGTAAATACGATGCAGTGATCGCGCTGGGTACGGTTATCCGTGGCGGCACGGCGCACTTCGAATATGTCGCTGGCGGGGCAAGCAATGGCCTGGCGCACGTCGCTCAGGACAGCGAAATCCCGGTAGCCTTTGGTGTTCTGACCACCGAAAGTATTGAACAAGCCATCGAACGTGCTGGCACAAAAGCCGGTAACAAAGGTGCAGAAGCTGCACTGACCGCGCTTGAAATGATTAATGTATTGAAAGCCATCAAGGCCTGATTTTTGTAAGGGGAAATCCGTGAAACCTGCTGCTCGTCGCCGCGCCCGTGAGTGTGCCGTCCAGGCGCTTTACTCCTGGCAGTTGTCCCAGAACGACATCGCCGATGTTGAATACCAGTTCCTGGCGGAACAAGACGTGAAAGACGTTGACGTCCTGTACTTCCGTGAACTGCTGTCCGGGGTGGCGACTAACAGCGCGTACCTCGATGGATTGATGAAGCCGTACCTGTCCCGTCTGCTCGATGAGCTGGGCCAGGTGGAAAAAGCCGTACTGCGCATTGCGCTGTTCGAACTGTCAAAACGTGACGATGTGCCGTACAAAGTGGCCATCAACGAAGCGATCGAGCTGGCGAAAACCTTCGGTGCTGAAGACAGCCACAAGTTCGTCAACGGCGTGCTGGATAAAGCCGCTCCTGCAATTCGTCCCCACAAAAAGTAATCTCCAGGCCGGCGCGCGGGTGGCATACGCCATCCCCCCGGCCTTGTTTTATCCTTCTGCTGAGGCATAACGTATGGCATGCGGCGAATTTTCCCTGATTGCCCGTTATTTTGACCGAGTACGCAACGCCCGTCTCGACGTAGAAACCGGCATCGGCGACGACTGCGCATTACTCAATATTCCTGAAAAACAGACGCTGGCTATCAGCACCGACACGCTGGTGGCGGGCAATCATTTCCTCCCTGATATCGATCCGGCCGATCTCGCGTATAAAGCGCTCGCGGTAAACGTCAGCGATCTGGCGGCAATGGGCGCGGATCCTGCGTGGTTGACGCTAGCCTTAACTCTTCCTGAAGTGGATGAAACGTGGCTGGCAGCCTTCAGCGACAGCCTGTTTGAACAGCTGAGCTACTACGATATGCAGCTGATCGGTGGCGATACCACCAAAGGGCCGCTGTCGATGACGCTGGGTATCCACGGCTACGTGCCGGTAGGCCGCGCGCTGAAGCGTTCGGGAGCGAAACCGGGGGACTGGATCTACGTGACCGGTACGCCGGGCGATAGCGCCGCGGGGCTGGCGCTGATCCTTAACCAACTGACGATAGATAACGCTGACGACGCTGCGTATCTGCGCCAGCGCCACCTGCGGCCAACGCCGCGCGTACTGCAAGGTCAGGCATTGCGCGATCTTGCCAGCGCCGCTATCGATCTTTCCGATGGGCTGATTTCTGATTTGGGGCATATCCTTAAAGCAAGCGGGGGGCTTGGCGCGCGTATTGATCTTGACGCGATGCCGTACTCTGACGCGCTGCGTCGTCACGCTTCGCCGGAGCAAGCCTACCGCTGGGCGCTGTCCGGTGGTGAAGACTATGAGCTGTGCTTTACCGTACCGGAGCTGAACCGCGGTGCGCTGGAAGTGGCTCTGGGTCAGTTAGGCACCGCGTTTACCTGCATTGGGCAGATTAGCGCCGATGTTGAAGGTATGCATTTCACACAGGATGGAAAGGCGATAACGCTGGACTGGAAGGGGTACGATCATTTTGGCTAAGAACGATATTGCGAAAAGCCGCCTGAATTTACGCAACCCGTGGCACCTGCTTGCTACCGGGTTCGGCAGCGGTCTGAGCCCGATAGTGCCGGGAACGATGGGCTCAATTGCCGCGATCCCGTTCTGGTATCTGCTGACGTTTCTGCCGCTACAGATCTACTCTCTGGTGGTGATGTTTGGCATCTGTATCGGTGTCTACATATGCCGCCGCACGGCGCGAGATATGGGGACCCACGATCACGGCAGCATCGTGTGGGACGAGTTTATTGGAATGTGGATCACCCTGATGGCCATCCCGGCGATGACCTGGCAGTGGGTATTGGCCGGGTTTGTGGTGTTCCGTATTTTCGACATGTGGAAGCCGTGGCCGATCCGCTGGTTTGACCGTAACGTCCACGGTGGGATGGGGATCATGATCGATGATATCGTCGCCGGGGTGATTTCGGCGGGGATTTTGTACGTGGTGGGGCACCACCTCCTGTAGTCCTGTTGGCCGGATAAGGCGAAGCCGTTATCCGGCAACGCAGCGGGAAGCCTGATGGCGCTGCGCTTATCAGGCCTACTTAAATCCCACCACCGGATGCGGTTGGTACGGCGCTTCCATCGATGCAATTTGCTCCGGCGTCAGCGTAATATCCACCGCATTCAGCAGCTCATCGAGCTGATCTTCACGCGATGCGCCAATAATCGGCGCTGCCACGCCAGGTTTACTCAATAGCCACGCCAGCGCCGTCTGCGCCCGGCTCGCCTCGACCTCTTCGGCCACGCGTTCGAGCTCCCCCGCGATCTGCTCGTCATTCTCTTCCGTGGCGCTGTACAGCGTTTGCCCAAACTCATCGGACACCAGCCGCGCGGTGGTTTCTCCCCACGGCCGCGTCAGACGACCGCGCGCCAGCGGGCTCCACGGAATCACCGCGACGCCTTCCTGCGCGCACAGTGGCAGCATATCGCGCTCTTCTTCCCGGTAGATCAGGTTGTAGTGGTCCTGCATGGTGACAAACGGCGTCCAGCCGTTGGCTTTTTGCAGCGCCAGCGCATGGGCGAACTGGCGGGCGTGCATGGATGACGCGCCGATAAACCGTGCTTTACCCGACTTCACCACGGCGTCCAGCGCTTCCAGCGTCTCTTCTATGGGGGTGCGGTAGTCCCAGCGGTGGATTTGTAGCAGGTCGACGTACTCCATACCAAGGCGGCGGAGGCTGTCGTCGATCGAGCGGAGTATTTGTGCGCGGGAGAGGCCTTCTTCAAGATCACCAACCTGATGGTAAACCTTGGTGGCCACCACCACGTCATCACGGCGGGCAAAATCGCGCAGCGCGCGGCCGACAATCTCCTCGCTGCTGCCGTCGGAATAGCTGTTGGCGGTGTCGAAAAAGTTAATGCCGCCTTCCAGTGCGCGCTGGATGATCGGGCGGCTGCTGTCTTCCGGCAGCGTCCAGGCATGCTTACCCCGATCCGGTTCGCCGAATGTCATACAGCCAAGGCAGAGACGAGAGACCCGAAGGCCAGTGTGTCCTAAGGTATCGTATTGCATGAATCAGCTCCTGCTAGCGGGTAAAAGGTTTCCCTTAAGCATAGCAGGAGCGATAGGCGGGTTATGCTAACCAGGCCGCGATCTTCGCTTCGATGCCCGCGGCATCGAGGCCGAGCTCGGCGTGCATCTCTTCCTGGGTACCCTGAGGAATGAAGAAATCAGGCAGGCCGATGTTGAGCACCGGCACCGGCTTACGATGTGCCATCAGCACCTCGTTCACGCCGCTTCCCGCACCGCCTAGCGTGGCGTTTTCTTCCAGCGTGACCAGAGACTCATGGCGCGCGGCCATCTCCAGAATCAGGCTCTCATCCAGCGGCTTCACGAAGCGCATATCGACCAGCGTGGCGTTAAGCTTCTCGGCGACCGCCTCGGCCTGCGCAAGCAGCGTACCGAAGTTAAGAATGGCCAGCTTCTCGCCCTCGCGCTTCACCACGCCTTTGCCCAGCGGCAGTTTTTCCAGCGGCTTCAGCTCTGCGCCGGTGCCGCTGCCGCGCGGATAACGCACGGCGCTCGGCCCTTCGCTGTAGTGGTAGCCGGTGTAGAGCATCTGACGACACTCGTTTTCATCGCTTGGCGTCATGATAACCATATCCGGGATACAGCGCAGATAGGAGAGGTCGAACGCCCCCTGGTGCGTTTGCCCGTCGGCGCCAACGATCCCCGCACGGTCGATAGCGAACAGGACCGGCAGTTTCTGAATCGCCACGTCGTGGATCACCTGATCGTAGGCGCGCTGTAAGAAGGTGGAGTAAATGGCTACCACCGGCTTATTGCCGCCAATCGCCAGCCCGGCGGCGAACGTGACCGCATGCTGTTCGGCAATCGCTACGTCAAAATACTGGTCCGGGTATTTTTTGGAAAACTCAACCATGCCCGAGCCTTCACGCATCGCGGGCGTCACCGCCATCAGCTTGCTGTCTTTGGCTGCGGTTTCGCACAGCCAGTCGCCGAAGATTTTCGAGTACGACGGCAGGCCGCCGCTGCTTTTCGGCAACTTGCCGCTGGTGTGGTCGAATTTAGGCACCGCATGGAAGGTGATCGGGTCTTTCTCGGCCGGTTCATAGCCACGGCCTTTTTTGGTCATGATGTGCAGGAACTGCGGACCTTTCAGGTCGCGCATGTTTTTCAGCGTATTGACCAGACCCAGTACGTCGTGACCGTCGACCGGCCCGATATAGTTGAAGCCCAGTTCTTCAAACAGCGTGCCCGGCACCACCATGCCTTTGATATGTTCTTCGGTTCGTTTGAGCAGCTCTTTAATCGGTGGCACGCCGGAGAAGACTTTCTTGCCGCCTTCCCGTAGCGAGGAGTAGAGCTTGCCCGAGAGCAACTGCGCCAGATGGTTGTTCAGCGCGCCGACGTTCTCGGAAATCGACATTTCATTGTCGTTCAGCACCACCAGCATATCCGGTTTGATATCGCCCGCATGGTTCATGGCTTCAAACGCCATCCCGGCGGTGATGGCGCCGTCGCCAATCACGCAGACGGTGCGGCGCTGCTTGTTTTCTCTGCCCGCGGCTACGGCAATGCCGATACCGGCGGAAATAGATGTGGAGGAGTGGCCGACGCTCAGCACGTCGTATTCGCTCTCACCGCGCCACGGGAACGGATGCAGGCCGCCCTTCTGGCGGATGGTGCCGATTTTGTCACGGCGGCCGGTCAGAATTTTATGCGGATAAGCCTGGTGGCCGACGTCCCAGATGAGCTGGTCGAACGGCGTGTTATAGACGTAGTGCAGCGCCACGGTGAGCTCCACCGTGCCAAGCCCGGAGGCGAAGTGTCCGCTGGAACGGCTCACGCTGTCGAGCAGGTAACGACGCAGCTCGTCGCACAGCTTCGGCAGGCTCTCTTTCGGCAGCAGGCGCAGCTCCTGAGTGGAGTCAACCAGCGCCAGGGTCGGGTATTTGGCAATATCAAAACTCATCAGAGACTCATTTATTGTTTATTTGTCGCGCAGGATGATGTAGTTCGCTAGCGCTTCCAGTGCTGTGGTATCCAGTGACAGTGCGGCCAGCTGTGCTAACGACTGGCGGGCTTCGGCAATCAGGTCACTGGCTTTTGTCCGGGCTTGCTCAAGGCCCAGTAGTGCAGGATAGGTGCTCTTACCGAGCTGCTGATCGGCGCCCTGGCGCTTTCCAAGGGTCGCAGTATCACCTACCACATCCAGAATGTCATCCTGAACCTGGAACGCCAGCCCGATGCTTTCAGCGTACTTGTCGAGCAGCGGTAGCGCCTGTCGCCCTTGTTCGCCCGCGCTCAGTGCGCCGAGGCGGACGGCAGCGCGAATCAGCGCTCCGGTTTTATGGCGATGAATGCGTTCCAGCATTTCCAGACCCACCTGTTTGCCTTCCGCGTCCAGATCCAGTGCCTGACCGCCACACATGCCCGCCACGCCGCTGGCCGTGGCCAGTTCGGAAATCATCGCCAGGCGATCGCGGTCAGAGACGTCCGGCATCGGCGCATCACTGAGTATAGAGAACGCCAGCGTTTGCAGCGCGTCGCCGGCCAGAATGGCGCTCGCCTCGCCAAATTTAATATGGCAGGTTGGCTGACCGCGACGCAGGTCATCGTCGTCCATCGCTGGCAGGTCGTCATGCATTAGCGAATAGGCATGAATGCATTCCACCGCGGCGGCCGGCGCATCCAGGGCCGTCAGGCTGACGCCGAACATTTGTCCGGTGGCATAAACCAGGAACGGACGCAGACGTTTACCGCCTAATAGTGCGCCATACGCCATGGCCTCAACCAGAGGAGTGTTCTGAAACGGCAGCGGAGCGATAAATCGGCGCAGCGCGTCGTTTGCCTGCGTTACGCAGGCATTCAGCTGTTGCGAGAAATCCATTTATTCAGCGTCCGGCGTGAAAGGTGTTAACGGCGAATCTTCGTTATCGGCCAACAGAATCTGCACGCGCTGTTCCGCCTGCTGTAACTTGCTCTGCCCCTGACGCGCTAACTGCACGCCGCGTTCAAATTCGTTCAGCGCCTCTTCCAGCGGTAGGGAACCGCTCTCCAGACGATTAACTATCTGCTCCAGCTCGGTTAATGCAGTTTCGAAACTGGCCGGGGCTTCGTTTTTCTTTGGCATAGTGAATGTTTGGCTCTTGTTATGTCGCGACTGCGTCTATGGTAACGGAGTCTGGGTGTGAAGCAAATAACACGCAATGGTCAGCGGGATGATGATATACTCCGCGTCCTGGACGTAGCGACCGCTGGTACGCTGCGATACATCTTTTTGCTCAAAGCCCCGTCGGGCTTGCCAACGAACCATTGCCGCCATGAAGTTTATCATTAAATTGTTCCCGGAAATCACCATCAAAAGCCAATCTGTGCGTTTGCGCTTTATTAAAATTTTAACCGGGAACATTCGTAACGTTCTTAAACACTACGATGAAACGCTCGCCGTCGTTCGTCACTGGGATCACATCGAAGTTCGCGCCAAAGATGAGAACCAGCGTCTGGCAATCCGCGACGCGCTGACCCGTATTCCGGGCATCCACCATATCCTGGAAGTGGAAGACGTGCCGTTCACCTCGCTGCACGATATTTTCGAGCAGACGCTGCCCCTGTGGCGCGAAGCGCTGGAAAACAAAACGTTTTGCGTGCGTGTGAAACGTCGCGGTAAGCACGAGTTCACCTCTATTGAGGTTGAACGTTACGTTGGCGGCGGCTTGAATCAGCACATTGAAACAGCGCGCGTGAAGCTGACCGATCCGGACGTCACCGTCAATCTCGAAATCGAGAACGATCGTCTGCTGCTGGTGAAAGGGCGCTACGAAGGCATTGGCGGCTTCCCGATTGGTACTCAGGAAGACGTGCTGTCGCTGATCTCCGGTGGTTTTGACTCCGGCGTCTCCAGCTACATGCTGATGCGTCGCGGCTGTCGCGTGCACTACTGCTTCTTTAACCTCGGCGGCGCGGCACATGAAATCGGCGTTCGTCAGGTGGCGCACTACCTGTGGAACCGCTTCGGCAGCTCGCACCGCGTGCGTTTCGTGGCGATTAACTTCGAGCCGGTGGTGGGCGAAATTCTGGAGAAAGTCGACGACGGCCAGATGGGCGTGGTGCTGAAACGTATGATGGTGCGCGCCGCGTCAAAAGTCGCCGAACGCTACGGCGTGCAGGCGCTGGTCACCGGTGAAGCGCTGGGCCAGGTTTCCAGCCAGACGCTGACCAACCTGCGTTTGATTGACAACGTCTCCGACACGCTGATCCTGCGTCCGCTGATTTCTCACGATAAAGAGCACATCATCAATCTGGCGCGTGAAATTGGTACTGAAGACTTTGCCCGCACGATGCCGGAATACTGCGGCGTGATTTCGAAAAGCCCAACCATTAAGGCGGTGAAGGCGAAAATTGAAGCGGAAGAAGAAAACTTCGATTTTGCGATTCTCGACAAAGTGGTAGCGGAAGCGAACAACGTCGATATCCGCGACATCGCCCAGCAGACCCAGCAAGAGGTGGTGGAAGTGGAAACCGTCAGCGGCTTTAGCGCCAACGACGTGATTCTCGATATTCGCTCCATTGACGAGCAGGACGACAAGCCGCTGAAAGTGGAAGGTGTTGAAGTGGCTTCACTGCCGTTCTACAAGCTGAGCACTCAGTTTGGTGACCTCGATAAGAGCAAAACCTACTTGCTGTGGTGCGAACGCGGCGTGATGAGCCGCCTGCAGGCGCTGTATCTGCGCGAGCAGGGTTTTGAAAACGTGAAGGTTTATCGCCCATAAATAAAAAAACCGGCCTGGCCGGTTTTTTTATATCAGAACGATGCAGGCCCGATGGCGCTACGCTTATCGGGCCTGCATTTTACGTTTCGTAATAGTTATAGATCCCAGCCGCCATTACCAACTGCGATGCCACTTCGTACGCTTTCTCGCGCCCGACCAGCAGGTCGATAATCTTCAGCCCGAAATCAATGGATGTGCCCGGCCCCTGACTGGTGAGCAGGTTGACGCGCGGGTCCCACGCGACACGTTTATCCATCCACTGGTCTTCCGGGATTTTATCCTTCAGCGCCGGGAAGCCCGTCATGTTGCCGATGGGGAACAGGTCATGCGGCACCAGTACGGTTGCCGCTGATGCACAAATGGCGGCGACGATACGGCCTGAATGATGAAACTGTCTGACCGTTTCCACCAGCAGCGGGCTGTCGCGGAAGTACTCCGCCCCTTTGATGCCGCCCGGCAGGATGATGATGTCGAAATCACCGTCCGCCACTTCCACCAGCGGCGCATCGGCCAGCAGCTTAACGCCGCGTGAACAGGTAATGGCCAGATTGCCGTCGCTTGCGACGCTAGCGGTGGTGACCTGAATTCCGCCACGCACCAGCAAATCGATTGTGGTGACGGCTTCCATCTCTTCACTACCAGGAGCGAGGCAAATCAGTGCCGACGCGCTCATATTCACTCTCCTTACGTTTAACGCGTTCATACAGGCGGGTATTTTCCGGCACCGGAATACCGTGCGCCCGCGCGCGCTTGAGCAGAAAACCGGTAATGTAGTCGATTTCTGTATGACGCTGCGCGCGAATATCCTGCAACATCGACGAGATATTCTCCGCCGTCAGGTCGATGACCTGGTTGACATAAAATAACAGACTTTCCGGAGAGGTATGAAACCCTTCACGCGTCATGGTCTGCGCCACCTCTTCACAGATACGGGCAATATGCTCCTGATGGTCGCGCAGCGCACCGTTAGGGCAGTCCATCAACGCGGTCAGCGGGTTAATGACGCAGTTGACCGCCAGCTTGCGCCACATGGCAGAGTGGATATTGTCGTGCCAGGCGACGTCCGGCAGAACGTTTTGCAGCGTGACGGCGAGCGCGCTGTAATCGGCCTCATAGCGTTTGGCCGGGCCAATGTGGGTCGTCCCGTTGGCGACGTGGATAATGACGTTGCCATCGCGTCGTGCCGCCTGCGTGGTGGCACCGAGCAGAATCGGCTGCCTGAGGTCATTGAGCTCGATAAGGGTGCCCATGCCGTTATGAATCAGTAAAATCGGCGTGGTATCCGGCAGGTGCGCGGCAAGCGCTCTGACCGCATCGGAGACCTGCCAGGCTTTGAGCGTCACCAGTAGTAAATCGCTTTGTGCCAGAAAGTCAGGATCGTTAGCGGTTAACGACTCATTGAAGACGCTGCCGTCCAGCTCTATCAGGTTCACGCTACAGTAGGGCTGAGGTACGCGTAGCCATCCTTGTACTTCAAATCCTTTTTTGTAGAGCGCCGTCATCCATAGCTGACCCAGCGCGCCACATCCCAATACTGTTATTTTCAAACATCCTCCTTACCACACCAGATGCGACTGGTATGTCATACTTCACGCCGATCACCCGAATAAGTGTGAGTATAGCGCTATCCGCTGAGCTTCCGGGGATAACCAGTTGAGTTATGCCGCGTTGCAGGTATTATGCAACGCAAAAGAAACTAAGGGAGGGGAAAAGATGCCATCTTTCGATATTGTCTCTGAAGTTGATCTTCAGGAAGCGCGTAACGGTGTGGATAACGCGGCCCGTGAGGTTGAGTCACGTTTCGATTTTCGCGGCGTAGAAGCGACCATTGAGCTGAATGAAGCCAATAAAACCATCAAGGTGCTGAGCGAGTCCGATTTCCAGGTGAACCAGCTGCTGGATATTCTGCGTGCCAAGCTGCTGAAACGCGGCATTGAAGGTGCGTCTCTCGACGTGCCGGAAGACTTCGTGCACAGCGGTAAAACCTGGTTTGTTGAAGCTAAGCTGAAGCAGGGCATTGAAAGCGCGGTGCAGAAGAAAATCGTCAAGCTGATTAAAGACAGCAAACTGAAGGTGCAGGCGCAAATTCAGGGCGAAGAGATTCGCGTGACCGGGAAATCCCGCGACGACCTGCAGTCGGTGATGGCGCTGGTGCGCGGCGGCGACCTTGGCCAACCGTTCCAGTTCAAAAACTTCCGCGACTAACGGCGAAAGTACGGCCCACACTCCAGTGCGGGCCGATGCTGCTTAATGGGCGGCAATCACCTGTTCCACCTCAAAACGGTTGGTCACTTTGCTGTCGATTTTGACGTAGGCCGAGTGTTCATCTGCCACCACTAACACCTCTTTCACCCCGTCCGTCGCCAGAAGACGTTCACGCAGAGACTCATCAGCGGCAACATCTTGCGGTATTTCGACGCGCAGACTGCTAACGTACTGCGGCTCCTGCATAGTCATCGACACCAGCAGCCAGACCGTCGCCAGCAGCGCGCCGGCGAGGAATACCGTTTGTGAATCAAACAGGCCGTCAATCCAGCCGCCGAGCGAACCGCCGATGGCTACACCGAGGAACTGGCTGGTGGAATAAATGCCCATTGCCGTGCCTTTGTAGCCCGCCGGGGCTTCTTTGCTGATCAGCGACGGCAGCAGCGCTTCCATCAGGTTAAAGGCGAGGAAGAAAATCTGCACGCCCGCCACCAGCTCCCAGAAGTAGCTGCCGGAACCCCACAGCACAATTTCGGCAATCAGCAGCAGAGCAATGCACAGCACGAATACGCGCTTCATGCGGCGCTTCACTTCCGCGTAGATGATAAACGGTACCACTGCGATAAACGATACCACCATGGTCACCAGATAGATTTTCCAGTGTTCGGCGGCCGGGAACCCAGCGGACTCCAGCTGGCCCGGCAGAGCGACAAAGGTGGACATCAGCAGAATGTGCAGGCACATGATGCCGAAATTAAGCTTCAGCAGCCTCGGCTCCATCAGCACCTTGCTGAAGCAGCCTTTCACCATTCCGGACTCGCGGTTGAGCACGTGGTTTTTGCTGTCCGGCACTACCCACAGGGTGAGCAGAATCCCCAGCGTCGCCAGCCCGGCAATCATCCAGAACAGGGCGTGCAGACCGAGTTTATGGGTGATGATCGGACCTAACACCATCGCAATGGCAAACGTCACGCCGAAGCTGACGCCGATAAACGCCATCGCTTTGGTGCGGTTTTGTTCGCGGGTGAGGTCGGAAAGCAGCGCCATCACCGCAGCGGCAATCGCCCCAGAACCTTGTAGGGCGCGGCCAAGAATAATGCCCCAGATGGAATCGGACAGGGCGGCAATCACGCTGCCCAGTACGAAAATCGCCAGCCCGCCAACGATCAGCGGCTTGCGGCCGACGCGATCGGAAATCAGCCCGAAGGGGATCTGAAATACCGCCTGCGCTAATCCGTAGATGCCAATGGCCAGGCCAATCAACGCTTCGCTGGCGCCCTGCAATGCCATGCCGTATGTGGTCAGAACCGGAAGGACCATAAACATACCGAGCATACGCAAAGAAAATACGGTCCCTAAACCCCAGGTGGCGCGTAACTCACCCGGCGTCATTTTGTAATCGTTCATTCCCACCTCTATATAAAAGCTGGGAGTAGTGTAGTGCGGGGAGAGGGCAGGGTAAACAGAGGGTTAATTAACAAATATTACATTATTGAATCATTTGTGCTGAATAGCGACATTGATGGTAACCCGGCGACGAACTGTCGCCGGGGAAAGAGGCCGATCAGGCGGCCTGCTGACGGATCGCGTCGATCACCTCAAGCGAGCGTAATGCATCTGCTGCATCAATAATTGGCCTGGCCTCGCCGTTAATCACCTGCAGGAAATGACGCAGTTGCAGAATAAACGGGTCGATGGCCTCAACGGGTAACGTCTCCTGCAACAGCGGCGCGTGCCAGCCGCTTTGCTCGCCGTAGCGCCACCAGCGCATCTGCGGAATGGCCAGCGCCCCTTTACTACCGGAGATCAGGTAGCAGTTTTCCGGGGTATGCGCGTAGACCGCGTTCTCCGCTGAGTTCATCTCCCAGCTCCACGGGCTGACGCCGCAGTCGCTCAGCACCGCGCTGCCCAGCGCACCGCAGGCGAGGCGCAGGTTGACCACCGCGCTGTCTTCATTGGCGAAGCCGCGCCCGGCGTTGCTGGTCATCGCCTGCACATCGTCAATTTCGCCCAGCAGATAACGCAGCAGGTCGATGTCGTGTACCAGATTCACCAGCAGCGGCCCGGCGCCCGGTTCGCGCCGCCAGGCGACGTCAAAGTAATCGTGGGGCTTTTGCAGGATCCAGTGCGCCGAGACTGCAACAATCGTTCCCAGTTCACCGCGGTCGATCAGCGATTTTGCCGCTGCGGTCAGCGCATTGTGTCGACGGTGGTGCCCCACCAGTACCGGGACGCCGTGTCGCGTCGCCACCTCCACCAGTTCCTGCGCGCGTTCCGGCGACTCGGCCACCGGTTTTTCCACCAACACCGGAATGCCGCGCTCCACGCAGGCAATGGCATACGGTACGTGCAGAGTATTTGGCGTGGCGTTAATGACCCCCTGCGGCTGGGCCTGATCCAGCATATCGTTGACCTCGGCGTACCACGCCACACCGAGGGATTTCGCCAGCGCTTGCGCCTGTGGTGATGGATCGGCCAGCGCCACCAGTTCGGCCTCTGGCGTTTGCTGAATGACGTCAATGTGTTTGCGCCCGATGGCGCCAGCGCCAATAACGGCAAGACGAATACGGCTCATGATGGGCTCCTGACGGTTGCGGTGAGGGAAGAGGGTTTATCGACCGGTCCAGCCGCCCAGTAGCCTTTGGCGGCCAGGCCGATGACGGTCAGCGCCGCCGGAATGCCGAGGATCAGGAACACCGATTTAAAATCGAGGCCCAGCGCCAGCATTTCCGCGCCAGCGAAGGCGCTGAGGATGGCACCGATACGGCCTACGCCGTGCATCCAGCTGGAGCCTGTTGCGCGGGCCTGGGTGGGATAGAAACGCGCGGAAAGGGCGTTCATTCCGGTATTGGCGCCGTTCAGGCATGCGCCGCTGACGAAGGCGAGCAGGCACAGTAGCGGGAAATTCACGCCCGCGTAGCCAATCGCCATGGTAAACAGTCCTCCAACGGCGAAAATTACCCCCAGCGCCCGGTGCGGATCGATCCGGTCCATTAGCCAGCCGGCGAATAGCGAGCCGACGGTGCCGCCCGCCTGGTAGATGGCGGTCATAATCGCCGCCTGGCTGACGGTCAGGCCAATCTCTTTCACCAGCGTCGGTAGCCAGCTACCGAGGATATAGACCAGGAACAGCCCCATAAAATAGACCAGCCACAGCATCAGCGAGCCGAACAGATACTCCCGCGACAGCACGATGCGCATGGCGCTGCTTTTGACGGGCTGCTGCGGCAGAATAAACTGCACGTTTTCACTGACCTGACCGGGGTAAAACCGTTGCAGAATAGCGTGGATCCGCGCGGTGGGAGCCTGCTTGATCACCAGAAAACGCGCCGATTCCGGTAGCTTCCAGATAAGAATGGGGGCGAACAGCAGCGGCAGCACACCGCCCAGCGCCATCAGCGAGTGCCAGCCGAACTGTGGAATCAGCCATGAAGCGGCAAACCCGCCAATAGCGGCGCCGAAGGTGAAACCGCAGAAAATCACGGTGATGATAAACGAACGTTTTCGTTCCGGCGCATACTCTGACACCAGCGTACTCATGTTCGGCATCGCCGCGCCCAGCCCGAGGCCGGTCATAAAGCGGAAGAAGATCATCTGCTCAATGTTCTGGGAAAACGCCGTCGCTACCGTCCAGAAACCGAAGAAAAAGACGCTATTGATGATGATTTTCTTGCGTCCCAGCCAGTCGGCGAGCGGGCCGGAAAATAGCGCCCCAAGCGCCAGGCCGATTAGCGCGGTGCTGATGACAAAGCCCAGTTCGTGGTTACTGACGCCCCACTCCTGCTTAAGCGTTGGCGCGATAAAACCCATGATGGCAATATCGAAACCGTCCAGCGCGATGACGCAAAAACCGAGGAAAATAACCAGCTTCTGATAACGGCTGAGCGGGTTGGAATTGATTAACTCTCTGACATCCAGGCGTTGTGTCTGTGACATAGCGTACCCCCGATTACAGGAAGGATTGTGCAGCGTTAAACAGCAGCTGTGCGCGTTGTTGCGCCGGCAAAGCCCCCTGAGCACCGGCCAGCGGGACTTCCAGCGAAATGGGCAGCGTTGCCGGTAGCGCCGCCAGCAGGCCGTGTAGATCCAGCTCGCCTTCGCCCGGTATCCGGCGCGCGCAGCGGGCCTGGTAAATCAGTTCCTGCGTCTCTGTGGGAATACGCGCTGGGGCGTCACACAGCTGCATGTAGTTCAACTGCTGTGGCGCCAGCGTGGCTAACGTCTCCAGCGATTCCCCCGCGCGCCAGAAGTGGATGGCATCGACCAGAATACCCACGTTGTGCTGGCCGCTGGCGGCAATCAACGCCTGGGCGCTGGCAAGCGTCGGCAGATGAGTCCACGGCATCGGTTCCAGATTCATGGTCAGCCCGTAGGCTGCGCCTGCCTGTGCTAGTTGGGCCAGGTTCTCCGCACAGCGGGCCAGATTGTCGTCATTGCCGGCCACCAGCACCTGCTGAGCTTCCAGCCGGGCGGCGGTTTCCAGGAACGGGCGCAGCGCTTCAAGGCTGAAGTCCGGCGTCAGCCGCACGATCTCCACGTCGGAGACGCGGATGCCGGTATCGCGCAGCGCGGCCAGGGTTTCGCGTACAGTTGGAGTATCGCCGAGCATGTCGTAATCGGGATCGTCAGGGGTCGCAGGCAGCAGACGAATGCCCACGTGGCTAAAGCCGGTGCGTGCCGCGATGCGCACGTGTTCCGGCGGTGGAACGTCCAGCACGGTGAGTGCTGCTAGCGAGAGAGAACGCATATTCATACAGACTCCAGTACAGTTGCAGGTAAGATTTGTTGTTATGTTTGGCGCCGTTCCCTGGCTAAATGCGTAATATTTTTAAGATGTTATATTTTTGGCGAAGTTTTTCCCCACCAGATAACCGAAGGTCATGGCAGGGCCAAGCGTGATGCCGCCGCTGGGGTAGAACCCCTGCATCACGCTCGACATATCGTTACCCACGGCAAACAGGCCGGGGATCGGGCGTTGTTTTACGTCGAGCACCCGCGCTTGCTCATCGGTTTTCAGTCCGCTGAACGAGCCGAGCGAGCCGGGGAGAATACGCACCGCATAGTACGGAGCCTTTTCCAGCGCCCCCAGCGTGGGGCTGGGCTGGTGGCTGGCATCGCCCTGCGCGCGGTTGTAGGCGGAAGCGCCGCGCTGGAAGTCGTCATCGCGCCCCTGACGGGCAAAGTCGTTGAAGCGCGCGACGGTAGCGCTGAGTGCCGGGCCGTCGATGCTGCATTTTTGCGCCAGCTCTGCCAGCGTGCTGGCACTTTGCAGGTAACCGGTACGCAGCCAGGCTTTTACCGGGAACGGCGTGGGCCGCGCGTGACCGAGGCCGTAACGGTGCAGCGCCTGGCTGTCGGCAATCAGCCACGCCGCCGGTTTTTCGCCCTCCGGCGTGGCGTCGATCAGCGCGGCGATAAAGTCATGGTAAGAGTCCGCTTCATTAACGAAGCGTTTGCCGTTGTCCCGCACCGCAATAAACCCCGGCTTAGCGCGCTCAACGAGGTGCGGAAAGGCCAGCTGTATGCCGCTGGCCAGCGACACGCGCGACACCGGCGCCCACGCCATCGGGTGTTTGAGTGAGCGATCAAACTGCCCGCCGGCCGTTTCGCCAAGGCGAATGCCATCGCCCTGATTCCCCGGCGGTGCGGCGGAAAAATGACCGTAGCCCGGTGCTGCGTGGGGTACCTGTTCTGCCAGTCGCTGCTTGTCGTGCGGGAAACCTCCGCAGGCCAGCACAACCGCACGGGCGTTGACCTGAATTTCGCCATCATCGCTACTCAGTATGGCTCCGGTCACGCCGCTGGCGTTTTGTAACAGCCGCGTCACCGGGGCGTTGAGCTGAAAACTGACCTTGGCGTCCAGCGCTGAACGTAGCAGGCGAGCCACCAGCGCGTTACCGTTGACCAGATGGCGGCCGCGCCCGTGGCGCAGTCGCTGCCAGCCATGACGCGCGAGCCGTCGTGCGGCATACAGTGCGGATCGCGGCGAGCGAGTGGCGTTAAAAAAGTGCGCCATATCCTCGCCGCCAGCGATGCCCATTCCCGCCAGACTGATGGTTTCAAGCGGTGGACGCAGGCGATGCAGCCAGTCGCCCAGCTCGCGAGCGTCATAGGGTTGAGCGGTAACCGAACGACCGCCGTTAACGAAGCCCTGGCTGTTGTGAAAGTCCGGCATTTTACTGCCAGACACAAATTGCACGGCGGTACGGCGACGGAAAAAATCCACCATCTCCGGCCCGTAACGTAAAAAAGTCCGCAGGCGCGCATCGGCCGGACGTCCCTCCATTTCGGCCTGAAGATAGGCCAGCGGTGCGGCGTCATCCTCGATAATACCCTCCTCGCGGGCGAGTGGATTCTGTGGTATCCACAGCCAGCCTCCGGACCAGGCGCTGGTGCCGCCAATCGTCGACTCTTTTTCAGCGACCAGCACTCGCGCGCCGTGCAGCGCCGCGGTCACTGCGGCTGACAGCCCCGCCGCACCGGAGCCGATGACCAGCATATCCACCTCAACGAGCCTGCTCATGTATGCCTCCTTATTGCAGCGGGGAGAAATCGGTCGGGCGCATCAGGACCGACTCCAGACGTTCAACCGCTGCCAGCTCGCGGTTTTTACGCGAGAAGGTCAGCCAACGCTCATCCTGTGCCATACGCGCGCGCCGCACCAGGCGATCGTCCAGGCTTTCGTAAGCCCAGATGTGAACCACCTGATTGACTACGCCAATCTCGGTAAAGAAGAAGCCTATTAGCTTACCGAGATGCTCAGTCTGGACCGCAAAGGCGTCGCTTTTGTACAGCGCGAGCCAGTCAGCCATCTTCAGCGGATTGATGGTGTAGGTGCGTTTTTCGTAGATCATGATGCTTCTCCTGAAGTGAGTGGGGATGTGTTGGTCATATGCACTGCGGCGAGATAGCCGAAGGTGAGCGCCGGGCCGAGGGTGATCCCAGGGCCGGGGTAGGTGCCCGCCATCAGCGAGTCCATGTCGTTGCCGACGGCGTATAGCCCACCGATGGGCTGGCCCTGCTGGTTAATCACCTGCGCGTCGGCGGTGGTGACCAGCCCGCGCGAGGTGCCCAGATCGCCGGTAAACAGTTTGATGGCGTAAAACGGCGCGCTTAACAGCGGCGCGTTACAGGCGTTCGGGCGGTGTGCCGCATCGCCCATCGCGCGGTTGTAGCTGTTGCCGCCTTTATTGAATTCGCTGTCGTGGCCAGTTTGTGCGTCCTGGTTATAATCGGCGACGGTCTGCTCAAGCTGCTGCGGGTCGATACCCAACTGCTGCGCCAGCTCGCCCAGGCTCTGCGCCTGATGCAGATACCCGGCGTTGACCAGCGCATCGTTATTGACCGGCGCTGGACGCGCCAGCCCCAGGCCATAGCGCTTCATCGCATTCGCGTCGCAAAGCAGATAGCAGGGAGCGTTCTCCGGCTGTTGCTGCATGGCGCTGGCGAAGTGGTGGTAGGAGTTGGACTCATTGACGAAGCGTAGGCCGTGCTGGTTGACGGCAATCATCCCCGGCTTGGCGCGGTCGGTGACCAGGTGCGGAAACCGCTCTTTGCTGCCGTCCGGACGGCGCAGCACGGAGACCGGCGCCCAGAAGAAGTTAGATGGCAGATCGGCCCCCTGACGGGCATCAACGCCTAGCCCCAGCTGAAATGCGGCGCCATCATTGGTCGCGGGCGACATGGTGTAGTGCTGCTGAGTTGCGGGGCGGAACTGCGGCGCAATACGCCCGGCGGCGAATCCTCCGGCGGCCAGCACCACGCCGCGACGCGCGTGCAGTGCGACCGATTTGCCGTCGCGCTCAATTTCGACGCCGGTGACGCGACCATTCTGCTCCGTCAACGATTTCACCGTCACGTTAAGCTCCAGCTCCAGCCCTTTGCGCAGCGCCAGCGTGGCCATGCGGGCGATCAGCGCGTTGCCCATTGCCAGACGGGTGCCACGATGGTGACGCAGTCGGTCGCGTCCGTAGCGCAGCAGCAGCTTTGCGCAGTGGCGGAATGAGCGCCATGAGCGTCGCATATCGAGGAAATGCTGAATATCGACGCGGTTAACCATCATGCCGCCAAACAGCAGCATCCCCGGCGGCGGTGAGCGTAGCGTTTTAAAGTGTTCGCCCAGCTCGCGCCCGTCGTACTCCACCACTTCCAGCGCGCGGCCCACGTCGACTGCGCCGGGCTCATCCGGGTAATAGTCCGGCGACAGGGGGCGCAGGCTATATTTCACCGCGCCTTGCTGCTCGAGAAAGGCCAGCGCGTCACGCCCGGCGTGAACAAACGCATCCACCATCTCCGGGCGATAATGGGTGTCGCCAATAATGGTGCGCAGGTAGGTTTTTATCTCCTCAGGGGAGCCGCTTTTGCCGAGGTGGCGCGCCTGGTCGGTATCGTTGATCCACACCGCGCCGCCGGAGATCGCCGACGTGCCGCCAAAGTGCGGCGCTTTTTCCAGCATCAGCACGGAGAGCCCTTTGCAGCAGGCCGTCACGGCGGCGGCAAACCCCGCCGCACCGCTGCCGATAACGATCACGTCCCAGCTTTTCATGCGGCGACCTCATGTGGTGAGGGTATCGCACCGATGAACTGCCCCATCAGCTCCATCTGCGCTAGCGCCATTTCCGGCCCGGTTTGCGTGCGGCAGCCACGCTCGCTGGCGAAGGCCAGCAGCGGGGTGACAACCGGTGCGGTGACGACATCGGCAACGTGCGTGGCGGCGGTTAACGTTTCAAGCAGCGCTGGGCTTAGCGGCAGCGGATCGAAGCCCGCCATACCCGCAGGAGAACCGTTGACCAGCAGATCGATTTCCGCCAGCGATTCGGGCAGGGCGGTGAGGTGGACGCTCGGGAAATGGGTGGCGAGACGATTCTCCAGACGCTGGCGGCTGGCGTCGTCGCGATCGTGCAGGGCCAGACTGTGGATGCCCGCTTCGCACAGACTCCAGGCGATGGCGCTACCGACGCCGCCGCAGCCGGTGAGCAGGGCGCGCTTGCCGACGGTGGCAAAACCGTGCGCGTCGGCGGCGCGCAGGAAGCCGACGCCGTCAAGCATATCGCCCTCTAAGCGGCCGTCCGCCAGCTTGCGAACTACGTTGACCGCATTCAGATGACGGGCGCGCGATGTCAGGCTATCCAGCAGCCCGGCAACGCGCTGTTTATGGGGAACGGTAACCAAAATACCGCTCATATTCTGCCAGCCGCGCAGGGCGTTCAGATAGTCGGCAACGGCTTCCGGCGCGATATCGACCGGGATCATTACCTTATCCATGCTCTGGCTGGCAAAGTAGTGGTTAAAGTTTTCCGGTGATTTCACCTGGGTAATGGGATGCCCGATAACGGCGACGACCTGAGTAAATCCGCTGACCATTGCTCACCTCGCTTGTTAATAAACTGTTGCGTAAGTATTTCAATGGAAGCGGTGAGCGACAACGCAGAATTCGGACGGGTTGGTTGTTAATCGCACCGACAGTGCGATAATCGCAGTATTCGACTCCCTCTGTTGCAAAAGTGTGAACAACTATGCAAAACGAGATTCATCAACGCGATCTGATTGTGGGGCTGCAAAAGGGGCTGGCGCTGATCCAGCTTTTTTCAAAGGCGAACCCGCGTCTGACGGTGCCGCAGGCGGCGAAAATGAGCGGGTTGACGCAGAGCGCGGCTCGCCGATTTTTCCTGACGCTGGTACACGACGGCTATCTGGATACCGATGGGCGCTATTACTGGCTGATGGCGAAAACGCTGCGTTTGGGGCAGGCCTACGTTGATTCCGCGCAGTTCCCGCGTATGGTACGGCCGATTGTTGAATATGTTGCTAGTCGTACAGAGGAACACGCGTCGGTGGGGGTGATCGATGACAACGAGCTGGTCTATATTGCCCGCAGCAAACATACGCCGTTTAACTCAACTTCTGTACGGCTCGGTGAACGAGTGCCGATTCACTGCACCGCGGGCGGTCGCTTGTGGTTAGCCTCGTTGCCGGAAGCTGAATGCGAGGCTGTGTTGCAGCGAGTAGCCCGCGAGCAGCGAACGCCTTACACGGTGACGGATGTACCGATATTGATGGAGCGTATCGCGCAGGTTCGTCGTCAGGGATACGCCTCTATTGAGCAGGAGTTTGAGATAGGTATGCTGGTGATCGCCGTTCCACTTGCTGATAGGGAAGGGCTGTACTGGGGAGCGTTGAGTCTGACCAGCCACCAGTCGCGCACGTCGCTGGAGGCGCTGTGCCGGGATCATCTCGATCTGCTGTATAGCGCGCAGGCGATGCTGGTGGGCTAGCCAGGTGAAAAAAATTGGGTGCGTTGAGAATACCTGGTAGCATCAGGAGTGGCGGGGATGACTCCCATAAGCGCTAACTTAAGGGTTGAACCATCTGAAGAATGCGACGCCTCGGTGCCTCGTTAAGACGATGCCTCGCGTTCTTCAATTGCGTTTTGTAGGCTGTCAGGGATACTGTCCCACGAATGGCCACCTGTAAGCTCCAGATGACCATTTTTGTTATTCTCCACAACGAGTTAGTTCTTCTTTTCGGATCCGGCACTTCTGGGGGGGAAATCCAGCGATGGCTGGATTATGTCGTCAATTAAAAATGCGGCGAGTAGATTAGCAAATATCCACGCTTTCGCGAGTTCAGGTTCCTTTGCACGCAAAGCATCCAGGTGCAGCAAACTTTTGAGCCGCTTAAAAGCCAGTTCAATTTGCCATCGCAGACGGTAACAATCAGCCACTTGCTCTGCTGAATATTCATCTTCCGGTAATGATGTTAGCAATAGCACATGGCCCGCTGCTTCCAGCGTTTCCGCCTGAACTACTCGTCCTTTTCGACGATTCTCGCTGAGCAGTCGGGTTTTACTGATTAATGCTTTTTCGGGAGGAAGTGATACGGCAATGAGACGTGCCGGAAAGGGAGCTCCGGCTTTTTTATTACCTGAATTGCCTATCATTACAGTGGTTTCACCGTTCTTACCGCAATCCAGCCCGCGCAGAAAACCCATCATGTCAAAGCGCATTCCTTCTGCAGTTAACCAGCGCAATCCTCGCCAGTGAACCCGGACGATATAATCAGCTTCTCCAAAAGCAAGTGAGCGGATACATTCGGGACGCGAACCGAATCCCCGGTCAGCAATGCGTATCTCGTCTGCCGTTTGCGCAAATCGGTCCAGCCGTTCAGCGTCTCTGCTGTCGGTTAGCTCAAAATCAGTGAACTGACAGGTATGAGGATCATATCCCATATGTAGTCGCCATTCAGCGCTGCCGCCCCCGGGCGCACTGATTGCTGTTCCATCGACAAGACGCAATCTCTTTCCGCTTGTACAACCCGTAACTGCGGCGCGTACAGCAAGTGTTTGTGCGGCAAGTATGCCAAACCAGTCGGCGGCATTCCGCAGCCGCTTCAGGAGAGCCACGTCAGATAATGTTGCAACGTCATGGAGCTGAGCCCATGCAGTGACTTCACGTAATGACATCCCCCCGGGGCCGTAAGCCAGCCCCAGACGTAGCAGAGTTGCAGCATCACGAATTTCGCGGCGGCGGGTTAGAGCCCCGGCATTACGTGCCGAAGTATCCAGTTCTTCGGGCTTACCAATATGGGCCAGAATTGCTGACCAGTTATCGTGAGAGTAATTCATCGGCACGTTAAATCATATCAGGCGTAATACCACAACCCTTAAGTTAGCGCTTATGGGATGACTCCCCGCCGGGTCTCTTACTTAACAGATTCGTAGTCTGTGAAGACGGCGACCTCCGTATGCCCGCTGCGGATACGGACCGCGCAAAGATCTTTGCGCGTGACCAGTACCGACATCACGACGGTAATACAGAGGACAATCAGGGCAACAATCACTACCTTGTTCCGTTTCATAGGCTACTTCTCCTTGACCCTAAGGTCGGTAAGAGGCTAACCTAATACTGGTTGGTATTTAGGGGCCTCAGATTAATGTTAAGCGTCTTGCCGGACGCAGAATGTTATCTGGGGCTTTTGTCTATCTGCCTTTCACATCATGCTCAAGACAAACAGTCTCAAGCACCCGTTGCGATTCTATACCTCTTCCCCTCGAATGAGCTGCCTGAACGCTGGCCTCGCCGCTATTTAGGAAAACATCAATATCGGGTGCTGGCGCTTTTCTTCAGGCAATAAAAAACCCCGCCGAAGCGAGGTTTTTATCAAACGGTGTCTCTTTACCAGACGTAAGTCAGCAGGTTCTGAGAATTCGGCACCATAAAGTCGACCGACATCATCACGCTGAGCGCGGTAATGGCGATGATAGAGAAGCCGAACAGCTTGCGCGCCCAGACTTTATCATCTTCCACGTTGTAACCGCGCAGCGCCATGCCGAGCCACCATACGCTCACCGCAGCGGCAACAATCAGGTATTTATAACCCGCGTAGCCGCCAAGCGTTAGCATCAGCGTGGCGATAGCAAAAGCGACGATGTACAGCGTAATGTGATTTTTTGCCACCGAAATGCCCTTCACCACCGGCAGTACCGGGATGTTCGCTGCCTGATAATCCTTAAAACGGAAAATCGCGATAGCGTAGGAGTGGGGCATCTGCCACAGGCTGAAGATCGCCAGCAGAATCAGCGCGCCGCTGTCAAAGGTGCCGGATACTGCGCAGTAGCCAATCACCGGCGGCGCAGCGCCGGAGAGAGAACCAATCAGCGTGCCGTAAACGGAGTGGCGCTTCATGTACAGGCTGTAAACGCCGACATAAACCACGAACCCCATTACCCCCAGCCAGCAGGCGAGGGGATTGGCGCCGAACCACAGCAGCATGAAGCCAGCGAGACCCAGCAAAGTGGCGTAGACCAGCGACGTTTTTGGCGCAATCAGTCCCTTAACCAGCACTCGGTTCTTCGTTCGCTCCATCTTACGGTCGATGTCACGATCGATGTAGTTGTTGAAAACACAACCCGAGGCGACCACCAGAGACACACCGAGAAGCGTCCAGACGAACAGCGGATAGTCGATGTGACCTTTGGAGGCCAGCAGGAAACCGCCGATCACGGAGATCAGGTTGCCAAAAATGATGCCAGGCTTCGTTACTTGCAGGTATCGCTTAAACATACTCGCCGCTCTTAGTGAACCATCATGTTGTAGTTCAGGTTCCACATAATCCAGATGGAGCCTACCACCACGATGGCAATGATTATCACGGTAAAGACAAACGCGGTCAGGTTCCAGCCTTCGTCAGACTTGCTGTTCATGTGCAGGAAGTACACCAGGTGTACGACAATCTGCACCACAGCGGTCACCAGAATGGTGCCCAGAATCGCCGCATGCGACGCGCTGCCGGTCATCACCATCCAGAACGGGATCACCGTCAGGATGATAGACAGGATAAAACCTGTCATGTACGACTTCACGCTGCCGTGGGATGCGCCGCTATGATCGTTAGAATGACTCATTACATTGCCCCCATCAGATAAACAACCGAGAACACACAGATCCACACCACGTCCAGGAAGTGCCAGAACAGGCTCAGGCACAGGATACGGGTACGGTTAGTGCTGGTCAGGCCGCGGCGAGAAACCTGCACCATCAGCACCGCCATCCAGATAAGACCGGAGGTGACGTGCAGGCCGTGCGTGCCAACCAGCGCGAAGAACGCTGACAGGAAGCCGCTGCGATCCGGGCCCATACCTTCAACAATCAGGTGATGGAATTCATAGATTTCCATCGCGATGAACCCGGCACCAAACAGGAAGGTGAGGGCGAGCCAGGAAACGACCTGGCTCTTGTTGTTTTTGTACATGGCGATAGCCGCCATGCCGTAGGTGATGGAGCTGAATAACAGCAGTGCAGTTTCAACCAGAACGAACGGCAGCTCGAAGATATCTTTGCCGGTCGGGCCGCCCGCCGTGCCGTTTACCAGCACAGCGTAGGTAGCGAACAACGTAGCGAAGATAATGCAGTCGCTCATCAGGTAGATCCAGAAGCCGAAGATCTTCATCGGCCCTGTATCGTGATGCCCATGTTCATGCGCGTGGGCGTTATGCGCCAGAGTATCAGTTGCCATTTTTCAGCCCTGCCTTAGAAATCTCATCGAAATGCTGATTTTCCAGTTTTTCGACTTCTGCAACCGGCACGTAGTAATCCACGTCCTCGTCAAAGCTTTTGATGATCCAGGTGATCACGATGCCTGCGAAGCTGGCAATCGCCAACCACCAGATATGCCAGATCATGGCGAAACCAAAGACGGTAGCGAAGGCGGCAATCACGATACCCGCACCGCTGTTTTTCGGCATATGAATTTCTTCATACTGCGTCGGCTGTTTGTACGCTTCGCCTTTCTCTTTCATTTCCCAGAATGCGTCACGCTCATGAATGTGCGGCACAATGGCAAAGTTGTAGAACGGAGGCGGGGAAGAGGTTGCCCACTCCAGCGTACGGCCGCCCCATGGGTCACCGGTCAGGTCACGGTTCTGCTCGCGGTCGCGAATAGAGACGTAGAACTGAATCAGCTGGCACAGGATACCGCAGGCGATCAGCGCAGCACCGCACGCTGCGATAACCAGCATCGGGTGGAACTGCGGGTCAATCTGCTGGCTCAGGCGACGGGTCATGCCCATGAAGCCCAGCACGTACAGCGGCATAAACGCCACGAAGAAGCCGATGATCCAGAACCAGAAGGCGCGTTTGCCCCAGGTCTCGTTCAGGGTGAAGCCAAAGGCTTTCGGCCACCAGTAGGTCAGGCCGGCGAAGCAACCGAAGACCACACCGCCGATGATGACGTTATGGAAGTGCGCAATCAGGAACAGGCTGTTGTGCAGCACGAAGTCCGCGCCCGGCACCGCCAGCAGAACGCCGGTCATACCGCCGACCGAGAAGGTCACGATAAAGCCGATGGTCCACAGCATCGCAGAGTTGAAGACGATGCGGCCCTGATACATGGTGAACAGCCAGTTGAAGATCTTCACCCCGGTCGGGATGGCGATAATCATCGTGGTAATACCGAAGAAGGCGTTAACGTTCGCACCGGCACCCATGGTGAAGAAGTGGTGCAGCCAAACGATGAACGACAGGATGGTAATACACACGGTCGCCCACACCAGCGAGGTGTAGCCAAACAGGCGTTTACGCGAGAAGGTTGCGGCAACTTCAGAGAATACACCGAAGACCGGCAGAACCAGGATATACACTTCCGGATGGCCCCAGGCCCAAATCAGGTTGATGTACATCATCATGTTGCCGCCCATATCGTTGGTAAAGAAATGGGTGCCCAGATAGCGATCCAGGGTCAGCAGCGCGATGGTAACCGTCAGAATTGGGAAGGAGGCGATAATCAGGATGTTGGCGCACAGAGATGCCCAGGTAAATACCGGCATCTTGAACATCGTCATTCCTGGCGCACGCATCTTGATGATGGTCACAAAGAAGTTAATACCGGTTAACGTAGTACCAATACCGGAGAGCTGCAGCGCCCAAATCCAGTAATCGACCCCTACGCCCGGACTGTACTCAATTCCCGAGAGCGGCGGATAGGCCAGCCAACCGGTCTGAGCAAATTCACCTACGCCCAGAGACAGGTTAACCAGAATAACGCCGACAACGGTGAACCAGAAGCTCAGGTTGTTCAGGAACGGGAACGCCACGTCGCGCGCGCCGATCTGCAGTGGAACCACGAGGTTCATCAGACCGATAACGAACGGCATCGCCACGAAGAAGATCATGATAACGCCGTGGGCGGTAAAGATCTGATCGTAGTGATGAGGTGGCAGGAAGCCAGCTTCGCCGGCGGAGGCCAGCACCTGTTGGCTACGCATCATGACGGCATCGGCAAAGCCACGCAGCAGCATGACGATAGCGACGATGACATACATGATGCCCAGTTTTTTGTGGTCAACCGAAGTCAGCCACTCATTCCATAGGTAGGACCACTTACCGAAGTAAGTGATCAAGGCGAGTAACGCCAGACCACCGATGATAATGGCAGCGACCGTAACCATGACAATAGGTTCATGGAACGGCACTGCATCCAGTGTCAATTTTCCGAACATCGTTTTCTTCCTCGGCCCCTTAGTGAGCGGATTCCGCGTGGTTCATGTCCATGCCTTCCATACCCTCGTGCGCTGCGTGTTCGCCTTCCGGTTTGGACATGTTCATGCTTTTGCCGTGATCCATAAATTTGCTGGTCACTGCTTTAAACAAATCTGGTTTCACGCTGGAGAAGTACTCCACCTTGTTGTATTCGCTCGGTGCAGCCACTTTCTCGAATGCCGCCATGTCGTCCATGGTGTTCGGAGATTGTTTCGCTTTAGCGACCCACTGATCGAATGTGGCACGATCCGGCGTCGCAATGGCTTTGAACTTCATACCAGAGAAGCCCGGGCCGCTGTAACTGGCGGAGATACCGTCGTAGGTACCCGCTTCGTTAGCGATAAGATGCAGGTTGGTCTGCATACCGGCCATGGCGTAAATCTGGCTGCCCAGACGCGGGATAAAGAAGGAGTTCATCACGGAGTTGGAGGTCACTTTGAACTGCACCGGAACGTTCGCCGGGAAGGCGATTTCGTTGACGGTAGCAATGCCCTGCTCCGGGTAAATGAAGAACCATTTCCAGTCCATGGAAACCACTTCAATCGTGATCGGTTTCTCGTCATGTACCAGCGGTTTGCTTGGTTCTAAGGAGTGAGTGGTTTTCCAGGTCAGTACGGCGAGGAAGATGATGATAAGAATAGGCACGGTCCAGACCACAGCTTCCACTTTGTTGGAGTGTGACCAGTTCGGGCTATACTTCGCATCTTTATTGCTCGCACGGTATTTTCAGGCGAAACCAACGGCCATTAAGACGGCCGGAATGACGACGATCATCATCAGGCCGAAAGCCGTCAGAATCAGCGAACGCTGCTCCAGTCCAATCTGTCCTTTGGGGTCAAGTAGTGCAGAATCGCAGCCGCTGAGTAATACCGTGCTGGCGATTAATGACAACCATCCCAAGTTTTTATTGTATTTCCTGAGTCTCATGTAACGACCTCAATTCCACGGGGTGTTGGTGGCGTTTAAAGTGTGGGGTCATTTTACGGGAAGGTTACATTACTGTAAACATCATTGGTGCTCTGTCAGTTATGTGTTACTGGGTTCTGCCGTGCCTGTCACAGATGTTGCTAAATATGTCTATTTTCCGAGCGGAAAGCCCATCAGACGGGCGTTATAACGAAAGAGGGTATGGGGAAGGGGTTGGGATGGCAATTGGTATAACCATTGCTAAAAATATACAAATAATTAACAATTAATCATCAAATAAAAGACAATTGAAAAACGAAAATTTAATTGGTCTGGTGCTGAATCGGTTAATGAAATAAAGCATACCTTAAACGTTCCAGTAATTTCCAGAATTCTAAAGCGCACAAAAGCGCAAATAAAAAAAGATATATACGATGCGTGAGTTATTATTACGCATCGTGATTACATTGGATATGCCGCATTTTTTACTGAGTGAGTGAAACGGGCGTTTTCCTCAGTGCCAGATAGTCCAGCAGGCAACCAAAGACGATACCGATAAATGCAATGAGCACCCCGGCTTCGAGCAACGTGCCGGACCATGCTACGGCAAAGAGATGAAGCGCATCGCTAATCAGCAGCAGCAGCCAGATGCCTAGCAGGGCGACCCCAGCCAGGAGCAGACGCAGCGCCAGACGATAGCCGCCGCTGTAGGATACGCGCGGCATAAATTGCTCAGTCTGCTGGGTGTACTCCAGCGTCCGGCGGCAGATTAACAGCAGCAATATGCCCGGCACCGCGGCGATGACGGAGAAAAGATAGAACGTTGGCCAGCCGTGGGCTTCGACAAACCAGCCGGCAATCGGGCCTACATAGACCCGTCCAACGGCCGACAGCGCCGACAGCAGGGCAAACTGGGTGGCGGAAAAGGATTTGTTGCACAGCGTCATCAGCAGCGCGACGAACGCCGCCGTTCCCATACCGCCGCACAGGTTTTCAAAGAATACCGCCGCCGCCATGGAGTAGAGGTGCTTGTCGGTAACCGACAGCATCCAGTAGCCCGCGTTGGAAACCCCCTGCAGAATGCCAAAAATCAGCAGCGCGCGAAACAGCGTCAGGCGCTGCATCAGTACGCCGCCGTACAGCGCGCCGATGATGGTCGCAAACAGACCGAGAGTCTTATTGACCATCCCGACCTGCCCGGCATCAAATCCGACGCCGCGAATCAGGAAGGTGGTGGTCAGGCTCATGGCGAAGGCATCGCCGAGTTTGTACATGACGATAAGCAGCAGAATCAGCCACGCGTTGTTACGGCCAAAGAAATCTTTCAGCGGCGCCACGACCGCCTGTTCAAGGCTTTTCGGCACCGGGATAACATCGCTGGGTTCCGGCGCCAGCAGGGTGGCGATAATGCAGGGAACGAGCAGCGCTGCCATCAGCCAGTACATACCCTGCCAGCCCAGCCATTTATCGGCAAGCCACAGCGCTAAACCGCCGGAAACCAGCATCCCCAGGCGATACCCCAGCACGCTGATGGCCGCTCCGGCACCGCGCTCTTCGGCAGGCAGTACGTCGGTTTTCCAGGCGTCGAAGACGATATCCTGCGACGCGGAACAGAAGGCGATAATGACCGCCAGCGCCGCCATCCAGCGCAGCTGCGAGGCGGGCTCAAGGAAGCCCATTGCCGCAATGGCAATCAGCAGTAGGCATTGGGTGGTCAACAGCCAGCCGCGACGGCGGCCGAGGAACGGCGGCGTGTAGCGGTCCATCACCGGCGACCACAGAAACTTAAAGACGTAGGCCTGGCCGACCAGCGAGAAGAAGCCGATGGTTTTCAGATCGATATTCTCGACCGTCATCCACGCCTGAAGCGTCCCTGAGGTCAGGGCAAGCGGTAAGCCGGAGGCAAAGCCAAGAATCAGCAGAATGGCTGATTTGGGTTGCTGAAAAATGCGTAGATAGTGACCAGACATAGGTATATACGTTCAGACCCGGCGAAGCGCCGGGTCTGAGACGGGATTAGCGTGCGTTTTGTTTAATGAAATCGTGAATGGCGGTGTCCTGTGCCATATCGGCAATGGTGTCACCCAGAACGCTATCCACGGTATTGGCGATATTCTGGTTAGAGGCCTGGAACGCGCCTTCAACAGAGTAGTTTGAACGGTAGTTTTTGGTCATCTTATTACCGTTAGCGGCGGTCGCGATGATGGCGATATCGGCTTTGGTATTGATGTTGTAACGCACGTTACCCTGAGAAACGTCAGCATACAGCTGGTTAACGATGATCTGCAGGTTTGCTGCGCCGTTCGGGCCAATCATATAGCCGCGCGCGGTCATTTGTTTTTCCAGCACTTCTTGCATCAGGAAGCGCAGGTCGCGTGAAGCGGTCAGGGTGACCAGTTGGTTGTTACGGGTGACTTTCGCCAGCGCCTGATCCTGGCGCTGATCGGCACCGTTGATGCTGACGGTGACGCCCATCAGGCTAGGATCCTGGGAAGGCAGCGTGATTTTCGGTGAGACGTCAACGGTCGTCGGCGGCGTTGCGCACCCGGCCAACATAAACAGTGCTACCAGTGGGAAGAGGATTTTTTTTAACATGTTAGGGTTCTCAAACGCATTGTTTACTGAAAATTCCCGTCATCATAACATCGCCAACGGTCAGGGGAAGTAGGCAACGCATGTAATTTCATCGTGTTGGTGCTTTTCTGCACCGCGTGACAGTTTGCGCCAGGATTTCAGATGAGAACGGATTGTAAAAGACGTTAACTTCATCTACTTGACAAATAAAATGGCGCGAACGCTAATTTTTTGTTGCCTTTGTGTAATGGAGTCAGTAAAAGCGGCTAACATTTAAAGGGATAGGCGGCATCTTAACGTTGTCGGAGGAGTAATATCATGATGATGCGTGAACAAATCGAAGAAAAATTAAGGGCAGCGTTTGCTCCTGTGTTCCTGGAAGTTGTCGATGAAAGCTACCGCCACAACGTACCGGCAGGCTCTGAGAGCCACTTTAAAGTTGTGTTAGTCAGCGATCGATTCACCGGAGAGCGTTTCCTTAATCGCCACCGAATGATTTATGGCACCCTAACAGAGGAGTTTGCCTCGACCGTACATGCTCTGGCACTACACACTTACACGCGGAAAGAGTGGGAAGGTTTGCAGGATACCGTATTTGCTTCGCCGCCGTGTCGCGGCGCGGGCACTATCGCGTAGAAAAGGCATTTGCAACGCGGAACTTTTCCAGTATGTTGCGTACAGATTATGAGAAAACGGCCTGCGGGCCGTTTTGTTTTGTCTGAATTTTGCGCGCCAAAGACAGTATTCAGACAAAAATTAGCCGGGAATTGTGAAAAATGCCGCAGCAACGCGTGATAACCGTTCTCGACTCATAAAAGTGATGCCGCTATAATGCTGCGTCTTATTTTTCGGAATGTCTTCGGGATGATTCTGGCTACAGGGAATGGTTTCTGATTAAAAGAGAACGTCCCAGTACTGCAAGGCATGATTCAGAGTTGACCGAGCACTGTGATTTTTTTGAGGTAACAAGATGCAAGTTTCAGTTGAAACCACTCAGGGCCTTGGCCGCCGTGTAACGATTACTATCGCTGCTGACAGCATCGAGACCGCTGTAAAAAGCGAGCTGGTCAACGTAGCGAAAAAAGTACGCATTGACGGTTTCCGTAAAGGTAAAGTACCGATGAATGTTGTTGCTCAGCGTTATGGCGCTTCCGTGCGTCAGGACGTGCTGGGTGACCTGATGAGCCGTCACTTCGTTGACGCGATCATCAAAGAAAAAATTAACCCGGCTGGCGCACCGAACTATGTTCCGGGCGAATACAAACTGGGCGAAGACTTCACCTACGCCGTAGAATTCGAAGTGTATCCGGAAGTTGAGCTGAAAGGCCTGGACGCAATCGAAGTCGAAAAACCGGTTGTTGAAGTGACCGAAGCCGACGTTGACGGCATGCTGGACACCCTGCGTAAACAGCAGGCTAACTGGAAAGACAAAGACGGCGCTGTTGACGCTGAAGACCGCGTAACCGTTGACTTCATCGGTTCCGTAGACGGCGAAGAGTTCGAAGGCGGCAAAGCGACCGATTTCGTACTGGCGATGGGCCAGGGTCGTATGATCCCGGGCTTTGAAGACGGTATCAAAGGCCACAAAGCGGGCGAAGAATTCACCATCGACGTGACCTTCCCGGAAGAATACCACGCAGAAAACCTGAAAGGTAAAGCCGCTAAATTTGCGATTACCCTGAAGAAAGTTGAAGAGCGTGAGCTGCCGGAACTGACGGCTGAATTCATCAAACGTTTCGGCGTTGAAGACGGCACCGTTGAAGGCCTGCGCGCTGAAGTGCGTAAAAACATGGAACGCGAGCTGAAAGGCGCGGTACGTAACCGCGTTAAATCTCAGGCAATTGAAGGCCTGGTGAAAGCGAACGAAATCGACGTTCCGGCTGCGCTGATCGACAGCGAAATCGATGTGCTGCGCCGTCAGGCTGCACAGCGTTTCGGTGGCAACCAGCAGCAAGCGATGGAACTGCCGCGTGAACTGTTCGAAGAGCAGGCAAAACGCCGCGTTGTGGTTGGCCTGCTGCTGGGCGAAGTGATTCGTACCCACGAGCTGAAAGCTGACGAAGCACGCGTAGCTACCCTGATCGAAGAAATGGCTTCTGCCTACGAAGATCCGAAAGAAGTTATTGAATTCTACAGCAAAAACAAAGAGCTGATGGAAAACATGCGCAGTGTCGCTCTGGAAGAACAGGCTGTTGAAGCGGTTCTGGAAAAAGCGAAAGTGACTGAAAAAGCAACTTCCTTCAATGAACTGATGAATCAGCAGGCGTAATTTCGCTTTCCGGTTTACGGTTTTGAGAAAAACCCGTTGCCTTTTGGTAACGGGTTTTTTTTATTGCAGCGATAGCGAAAGCTGACGTGATAAAACGCCGTTTGGGTGTTAGCGTAACAACAAAATATTGTTATGCTTGAAATAGGGTAAGATCGTACCCATTACTGGGGGAACGAATCACTCGCCGCATCGCTATAATCTGAATGTTGTGGCTATTTTATTTTTTATCCAGGAGACGGATATGTCATACAGTGGCGAAAGAGATAACTTTGCACCCCACATGGCCCTGGTGCCAATGGTCATCGAACAGACCTCCCGTGGCGAACGTTCTTTTGATATCTACTCCCGTCTGCTTAAAGAGCGCGTCATCTTTTTGACCGGCCAGGTGGAAGACCACATGGCGAACCTGATTGTGGCGCAAATGCTGTTTCTGGAAGCGGAAAACCCGGAAAAAGACATTTACCTGTATATCAACTCCCCAGGCGGCGTGATCACAGCAGGGATGTCCATTTATGACACCATGCAGTTCATCAAGCCAGACGTCAGCACCATCTGTATGGGGCAAGCGGCGTCAATGGGTGCGTTCCTGCTGACAGCAGGCGCAAAAGGTAAGCGCTTCTGCTTGCCGAACTCCCGCGTGATGATTCACCAACCGCTGGGCGGTTATCAGGGCCAGGCGACGGACATCGAAATCCACGCCCGTGAGATCCTGAAGGTGAAAGGACGCATGAATGAGCTTATGGCGCACCATACCGGTAAGTCTCTGGAGCAGATTGAAAGCGACACCGAGCGTGACCGTTTCCTGTCCGCTTCTGAAGCTGTTGAGTATGGCTTAGTTGACTCAATCCTGAGTCAGCGTAACTAATGTCATGACCGCACGTGCCGTCGCAGGGTATATACTACTAGAGGCGGCACAACGCTTGCGTAGCAGCTTGCGCTAAAGAATGGCATTTGCGTCGTCATATGCGGCACAAAGAACTTAAAAAGAGGTTTTGACTCATGACAGATAAACGCAAAGATGGCTCGGGCAAACTGTTGTACTGCTCTTTTTGCGGCAAAAGCCAGCACGAAGTGCGTAAGCTCATCGCCGGCCCATCCGTGTATATCTGCGACGAATGTGTCGACTTATGTAACGACATCATTCGCGAAGAGATTAAAGAAGTGGCGCCGCATCGCGAACGCAGTGCTCTGCCGACGCCACATGAAATTCGTCATCACTTAGATGACTACGTTATCGGTCAGGAACAGGCGAAAAAGGTGCTGGCCGTTGCGGTTTATAACCACTACAAACGTCTGCGCAATGGTGATACCAACAACGGCGTTGAGCTCGGCAAAAGTAACATTCTGCTGATCGGCCCGACCGGTTCCGGTAAAACGCTGCTGGCCGAAACGCTGGCCCGTCTGCTGGACGTACCGTTCACGATGGCCGATGCCACCACGCTGACCGAAGCGGGTTACGTGGGGGAAGACGTTGAAAACATTATTCAGAAGCTGCTGCAGAAGTGCGATTACGACGTACAGAAAGCACAGCGCGGTATTGTTTACATCGATGAAATCGACAAGATTTCCCGTAAGTCCGATAACCCGTCAATTACCCGTGACGTGTCCGGCGAAGGCGTACAGCAGGCGCTGCTGAAGCTGATTGAAGGCACCGTGGCAGCCGTACCGCCGCAGGGTGGCCGTAAACATCCGCAGCAGGAGTTCCTGCAGGTTGATACCTCGAAGATCCTGTTTATCTGCGGTGGTGCATTTGCGGGTCTGGATAAAGTCATTGCTAACCGTGTTGAAACTGGCTCCGGCATCGGTTTCGGCGCAACGGTAAAAGCAAAATCTGACAAAGCCAGCGAAGGCGAACTGCTGACCCAGGTTGAGCCAGAAGATCTGATCAAATTTGGTCTGATCCCTGAGTTCATTGGCCGTCTGCCGGTCGTGGCGACGCTGACCGAGCTCAGCGAAGAAGCGCTGATTCAGATCCTCAAAGAGCCGAAAAACGCCCTGACTAAGCAGTATCAGGCGCTGTTCAACCTCGAAGGTGTGGATCTGGAATTCCGCGACGAAGCGCTGGATGCGATTGCCAAGAAAGCCATGGCGCGTAAAACCGGCGCGCGTGGTCTGCGTTCCATCGTGGAAGCCGCGCTGCTCGAAACCATGTACGATCTGCCTTCCATGGAAGACGTTGAGAAAGTGGTCATCGACGAGTCGGTCATTGCTGGCCAGGGCGAACCGCTGCTTATCTACGGCAAGCCGGAAGCGCAGCAGGCATCTGGCGAATAATTCACCAGTTCATACAATCAGTTAATCAAAAAGGGGGGATTTTATCTCCCCTTTTATTTTTCCGTATTCATGGCGTTGAATGTGTGGAATACATCCCCATATACTGGTTACATGTTAATGGTTGTGTGAAGCACAGTCGCATGACCAGCTTACCTGGCGGACACTAAACTAAGAGAGAGCTCTATGAATCCTGAGCGTTCTGAACGCATTGAAATCCCCGTATTGCCGTTGCGCGATGTGGTGGTTTATCCGCACATGGTCATTCCCTTATTTGTAGGGCGGGAAAAATCTATCCGTTGTCTGGAAGCGGCCATGGATCATGATAAAAAAATCATGCTGGTCGCCCAGAAAGACGCTTCAACGGATGAGCCGGGTGTAAACGATCTTTTCACCGTCGGGACCGTGGCCTCTATTTTGCAAATGCTGAAACTGCCTGACGGTACGGTCAAAGTACTGGTTGAAGGCCTTCAGCGTGCGCGTATCAGCGCGCTGTCTGACAACGGCGAACACTTCTCGGCGAAGGCCGAGTACCTGGAGTCGCCGGCGATTGAAGAGCGCGAGCAGGAAGTGCTGGTGCGTACGGCAATCGGTCAGTTTGAAGGCTATATCAAGCTGAACAAAAAAATTCCACCGGAAGTGCTGACGTCGCTGAACAGCATCGACGATCCGGCGCGCCTGGCGGATACCATTGCCGCGCATATGCCGCTGAAGCTGGCGGATAAACAGTCCGTCCTCGAGATGTCCGACATCAACGAACGCCTGGAATATCTGATGGCGATGATGGAGTCGGAAATCGATCTGCTGCAGGTTGAGAAACGTATTCGCAACCGCGTGAAAAAGCAGATGGAGAAATCTCAGCGCGAGTACTATCTGAACGAGCAAATGAAAGCCATTCAGAAAGAACTCGGCGAGATGGACGATGCGCCGGACGAGAACGAAGCGCTGAAGCGTAAGATCGATGCGGCGAAAATGCCGAAAGAGGCGAAAGAGAAAACCGAAGCCGAACTGCAAAAGCTGAAAATGATGTCGCCGATGTCAGCTGAAGCGACCGTGGTTCGTGGCTATATCGACTGGATGGTGCAGGTACCGTGGAATGCGCGTAGCAAGGTCAAAAAAGACCTTCGCCAGGCACAGGAAATCCTTGATACCGACCATTATGGTCTGGAACGCGTGAAAGATCGCATCCTTGAGTATCTTGCGGTTCAAAGCCGAGTGAACAAAATCAAGGGGCCGATCCTGTGTCTGGTTGGGCCGCCGGGGGTGGGTAAAACCTCTCTGGGTCAGTCCATCGCGAAGGCGACCGGGCGCAAATACATCCGTATGGCGCTGGGCGGCGTGCGTGATGAAGCGGAAATCCGCGGCCACCGTCGTACCTATATTGGTTCGATGCCGGGCAAACTGATTCAGAAGATGGCCAAAGTGGGCGTGAAAAACCCGCTGTTCCTGCTTGATGAGATCGACAAGATGTCCTCCGACATGCGCGGCGATCCTGCTTCTGCACTGCTTGAAGTGCTGGATCCTGAGCAGAACGTGGCGTTCAGCGACCACTACCTGGAAGTGGACTACGATCTCAGCGACGTAATGTTTGTTGCGACCTCGAACTCCATGAATATTCCGGCACCGCTGCTGGACCGTATGGAAGTGATTCGTCTGTCCGGCTATACCGAAGATGAGAAGCTGAACATCGCTAAACGTCACCTGCTGCCGAAGCAGATTGAACGTAACGCCCTGAAAAAAGGCGAACTGACGGTTGATGACAGCGCCATTGTCGGTATTATCCGCTATTACACCCGCGAAGCGGGCGTGCGTAGCCTAGAGCGTGAAATCTCCAAACTGTGCCGTAAAGCGGTGAAACAGCTGCTGCTGGATAAAGCGCTGAAGCACATCGAGATTAACGGCGATAACCTGCACGATTACCTCGGCGTTCAGCGTTTTGACTACGGCCGCGCCGATGACGAAAACCGCGTGGGTCAGGTGACCGGCCTGGCGTGGACGGAAGTGGGCGGCGATCTGCTGACTATCGAAACCGCCTGCGTACCGGGTAAAGGCAAGCTGACCTACACCGGCTCCTTGGGGGAAGTCATGCAGGAGTCCATTCAGGCTGCGCTGACCGTGGTGCGCGCGCGCGCGGAAAAACTGGGCATCAATCCAGATTTCTACGAAAAACGCGACATCCACGTTCACGTACCGGAAGGGGCAACGCCGAAAGACGGTCCGAGCGCCGGTATCGCGATGTGTACCGCGTTGGTTTCCTGCCTGACCGGCAACCCGGTGCGTGCAGACGTGGCGATGACGGGCGAAATTACCCTGCGTGGCCAGGTGCTGCCGATCGGCGGTCTGAAGGAAAAACTGCTGGCAGCACACCGCGGCGGTATTAAGACTGTTCTGATTCCTGATGAGAACAAACGCGATCTGGAAGAAATTCCGGACAACGTTCTGGCGGATCTGGATATTCATCCGGTGAAACGAATTGAGGAAGTTCTGTCCCTTGCTCTGCAAAACGAACCCAGCGGAATGCAGGTTGTAACGGCAAAATAGTGACCTCGCGCAAAGAGCGTTAATAAAAAGCGGGCTGGCAAGCATAAACTGACTTGCCAGCCTTTTTTTGTCTCGCTAATTTAGACGGCTGGCAGGTGTGTCTTCGACAACGGGTGTTGTAAGGGCATGGGAGTCCTGATATAACTGCTCCGCGATTGCGCCGTGAAGGATTCAGGTGCGATATAAATAATAAAGAGAGGAAGAGAACAGTGAACAAATCTCAACTGATTGACAAAATTGCTGCTGGCGCGGATATCTCCAAAGCTGCAGCTGGACGTGCGTTAGATGCTTTAATTGCTTCTGTTACTGAATCTCTGCAAGCTGGGGATGACGTTGCGCTGGTAGGCTTTGGTACCTTTGCGGTTAAAGAGCGTGCTGCCCGTACTGGCCGCAACCCTCAGACCGGTAAAGAGATCACTATTGCTGCCGCTAAAGTTCCGGCATTCCGTGCAGGTAAAGCACTGAAAGACGCGGTAAACTGATCGCTTTCCCGCTAGGGGAATGTGGAAAAGTACAAGGGCGCATCATCTGATGTGCCTTTTTTTATGCCTTAATGCGTACTTTTAAGTGTTTATATGCGGTGTGTGCTGACAACCGCCCCGGTTTCTTGTCAAAATACGCCCTCACGCGCAGCCGCCACACGTGCTATGCTGCTCGAGATATAAAAGTCACCTACAGCGGAGTGTTGTTACACCATGATGGACAATTTACGCACGGCAGCGAACAGCGTCGTGATCAAAGTCATTTTCGGTCTCATTATCGTGTCGTTCATCTTGACCGGCGTGAGTGGTTACCTGATTGGCGGTAGCAATAATTTTGCCGCGAAAGTGAATGGCCAGGAAATTGGTCGCGCCCAGTTTGAAAATGCCGTTGCCAGCGAACGTAATCGCATGCAGCAGCAGCTTGGCGATCAGTTCTCTGAACTGGCGGCCAACGAAAACTACATCAAAACCATGCGTCAGCAGGTGCTCAATCGTCTGATCGACGAAGCGCTGCTCGACCAGTACGCCAAAGACCTTGGCCTCGGCATCAGCGATGAGCAGGTGCGTAACGCTATTTTTGCGACCCCGGCGTTCCAGAGCGAAGGCAAATTCGACAACACTCGCTACAGCGCACTGATCAATCAAATGGGGATGAACCCTGACCAGTACGCGCAGGCGCTGCGTAACCAGTTAACCACCCAGCAGCTGATTAATGCCGTTGCCGGTACCGACTTCATGCTGCCTGGCGAAACCGACCAACTGGCGGCGCTGGTTTCCCAGCAGCGTCTGGTGCGCGAAGCCACGATTGACGTGAACGCACTGGCGGCGAAACAGCAGGTGAGCGATCAGGAAATTGCCAGCTACTACGAGCAGAACAAAGGTCAGTTCGTGGCACCGGAGCAGTTCCGCGTCAGCTACATTAAGCTGGACGCTGCGGCGATGAGCCAGAACGTCTCTGACGACGAGATCCAGTCTTACTACGATCAGCATCAGGATCAGTTCACCCAGCCGCAGCGCGAGCGCTACAGCGTGATTCAGACGAAAACCGAAGCCGATGCGAAAGCGGTGCTTGATGCGCTGAACAACGGCGGCGACTTTGCCGCGCTGGCAAAAGAGAAATCGACCGACATTATCTCCGCACGTAACGGCGGCGATATGGGCTGGCTGGAAGCTTCCACGCTGCCGGACGAACTGAAAAATGCCGGTCTGAAAGAAAAAGGCCAGCTGTCAGGGGTGATCAAATCTTCCGTGGGCTTCCTGGTCGCGCGTCTGGACGATGTGCAGCCGGCAAAAGTCAAACCGCTGGCCGATGTTCATAATGACATCGCTAACAAAGTGAAGCAGGAAAAAGCGCTCGACGCGTTCTATGCGCTGCAGCAGAAAGTGAGCGACGCGGCGAGCAACGATAACGACTCTCTGGCCGGTGCTGAACAGGCCGCAGGCGTGAAAGCCGTAGAAACCGGCTGGTTTGACCGCAATAATCTGCCGGCGGAGCTGAACTTTAAGCCCGTCTCCGACGCTATCTTTAACGGCGGTCTGGTGGGTGAAAACGGCATGCCGGGCAGCAACTCCGACATCATTACCGTTGATGGCGATCGTGCCTTCGTCCTGCGCGTGAGCGAGCACAAAGCGGAAGCGGTGAAACCGCTGGCCGAGGTGAAAGCGCAGGTGACCGATATCGTTAAGCACAACAAAGCAGCGCAGCAGGCGAAGATGGATGCTGAGAAACTGCTGGTAGCGCTGAAAGACGGTAAAGGTGACGATGCGATGAAAGCCGCTGGCCTGAGCTTTAGCGCAAGCAAAACGCTGAGCCGCACGGGTCAGGACCCGCTGAGCCAGGCGGCCTTTGCGCTGCCGCTGCCGCAGAAAGATAAACCGAGCTACGGTATCGGCAACGATATGCAGGGCAACGTGGTACTGCTGGCGCTCGACGAAGTGAAAGCAGGCGAAATGCCGGAAGCGCAGAAGAAAGCAATGGTTCAGGGCATTACGCAGAACAACGCGCAGATCGCGTTTGAAGCGATGATGAACAACCTGCGTAAATCCGCGAAGATTAAACTCGGCGATATCATCGACCAGCAGCAATAATCCGGAACGCTTCTCGCATAAATTTGTAATGCGATGCACACACCAAAGGCCGCTTTCGCGGCCTTTTCCACATTTAAAATCTGCCTTTTGCGCGTCGCTCTGCCGCTGGTTATGGTGCTCAGGTCATCAACCATAAGGAGACATCAACATGAAACGTGGAATCAAAATGTGTGTTATTGCGGCGGTCGTGACCTGCCTGGGTATGAGTTTTAGCGCGCAGGCCGCGCAGCCTGTGGCGGCCAAAACGTCCCAGCAACAGAGTAAAGCCAGCGCCGCCTCCGGCGAACAGGCGAAGGCCACGCCGGCCACGAAAGCGGCCGATGAGGACGGCACCCGGGTCAGTATTAATACCGCGTCAGCCGAAGCGCTCGCCCAGGTGATGAACGGCGTGGGGCTGAAGAAAGCACAGGCTATCGTCAGCTACCGTGAAGAGTACGGCCCCTTCAAAACGGTGGACGACCTCAAGCAGGTGCCGGGTATGGGGAGCTCGCTGGTTGAGCGTAATCTGGCCCACCTCACGCTTTAATTTACTTTGATGGTTTGCAGTCGTCTGAAAATTTGCCAGACTAAAGAGGTCATACCAGTGGTGTGACCTTTGACTCTATTCATAATTTAAAACAATAAGGCTATGGCGCTATGCAGACGAAAATCAAAGTTCGCGGTTATCACCTGGATGTTTATCAGCATGTTAACAACGCGCGCTATCTGGAGTTTCTGGAAGAGGCTCGTTGGGATGGGCTGGAAAATAGCGCAGGGTTCCAGTGGATGAGCGCGCACCACATCGCCTTCGTGGTGGTGAATATCAACATCAACTACCGCCGTCCGGCGGTATTGGGCGATGTGCTCACGGTGACCAGTAAAGTAGAGCAGCTAAACGGCAAAAGCGGCGTGCTCAGCCAGGTGGTTACGCTGGATCCGGAAGGGCAGGTTGTCGCCGATGCGCTGATTACCTTTGTGTGTATTGACCTGAAAACGCAGAAGGCGCTGGCGCTGGAAGGTGAGCTGCGCCAACACCTGGAAGCAATGGTGGAGTGATACACCGATGCTCGGGGCGGCATAACATGTAGGCCTGATAAGCGAAGCGCCATCAGGCGGTATGGCGCAGTTGCCGGATGGCGGCGCGGTCTTATCCGGTCGTCGCGTCAGGCTTATTTAAGCCCCGTCTTTTGCTTCATCGTTGCCATAATGCCCGGTTTATCCGCCAGATAATGGTTCAACCCGTTAGCGCGCAGGCTACAGGCCGCGCAGTGGCCACAGCCATCGCCCTTAATGCCGTTGTAGCAGGTCAGCGTTTCGCTGCGAACCAGATCCAGCTTGCCCCAATAGTCCGCCAGCGCCCAGGTCTGCGCTTTATCCAGCCACATCAGCGGCGTTTCAAAACGGATATCTTTCGCCATTCCCAGGCTTACCGCGTGGTTTAGCGCCTTCACAAACTCGTCGCGGCAGTCCGGGTAGCCGGAGAAGTCGGTCTCGCACACGCCGGTGATAACCGCTTCTGCCTTTACCTGGTAGGCGTAAATAGCGGCGAGCGTCAGGAACAGAATATTACGTCCAGGGACGAAGGTGTTTGGGATGCCGTCGGCGTTAGGCTCGTAGTCCGGCACCGGGATGCTGTCGCGGGTCAGGCTGCTGACCGCCAGCTCATTCAAGAGCGTAACGTCGAGCACCTTGTGTGCGCGGGCACCCAACGTTAGCGCCAGTTCTCGAGCCACATCAATCTCGGCGCGGTGGCGCTGGCCATAATCAAACGTGACGCAGTGAACTTCATCATATTGATGCAACGCCTGCACCAGGCATGTGGTGGAGTCTTGTCCACCGCTAAAGACGACAACGGCACGTTTCATGGCTTTTCCTGTCTGTGACTCTAAAAGCCGCTATGGTAACGCCTGTGCGCCGCGGCGACCAGCTTCTTCACCGCGTGGCAGGCGGTAGCCACGCTTCGTTGAAATCAAACCAGCCGCGGGCGTTCAGGCGAATGCCGTTTACCCCCGGCGGCGCGCTGACCTGATACTGATAGTTAAACAATGGCGTCAGTATGGCATCTCCCATCAGCCGAGTGAAAATACGCTTTAGCGCGGCGATTCGTTCGTCATCCTCTGGCTGAGCTTGGGCATCGTCCAGCGCCGACTGAAGATGTGCGGCCTGTGCATCGGTAAACAACGCCGGCCAGAGCGCGTCGCAGCGCAGCCATTGCTCCAGCGCGTACTCCGGCATTTCACCGATCAGCCGGTCGCCCATAAAGAGATCGGCCTGCGGCAAATCAGGGCAGCCGGTCCAGCTTTTGGCATCGTAAAATAGCAACGTCAGCTCACAGCCCAGCCGCCCCAGCGCTATTTTCAGCTCTTCCGCCATGGTATGCAGCTCCACGGGTAGGTGGTAAAGCAGCGTAAGCTGAGCTGGCAGCGGCACGTTGGGATCCTCCTGAGCCAGTGGAATATCCCAACCTGGCAACATCTCCTCGCTTGGCGTGATCAGATTTTCCCCAAGCGGCAGGCTTTGCAACAGGCCGGAGCGGTGAATCAGCGCAATCACCCGCTGCGCCTGTGCCCGGCTGAGCCGAGGGCTTTGCCGCAGCGCCAGGTAGCAAAACCCAAGACTGATGCTGTGGCTCACCAGACGCAGTTCGCCCAGCTCCTCTGGCTTACCGATGGCTATCTGTACCGGGTGTTGACAGCTGGTGCCAAGCCCCTGCTCAAAAAGCTGCGGAGTGATCCAGTATTCGATCGCCTGCAGCAGCGGATGGCCAAGATGATAACGATGATGGCTTTCAATACGCACCAGCTCCGGCTCAAAGATCTTCAGCATAAATGGGCCGGTACCTTGCTCCGGATCTTCCGGATGCGCCAGAACGCTACAGTAGCTCGCCAGCCGATGCGCCAGCCAGTAGTCCGGACGGTGGAGCGTAAAACTCAGACACTGCGGATGGGTCTGCGTAATGGCTTTCACGCTGGCAAACAGTTTTGCCAGCTCAGGCAGCGCAAAGAGCATCAACAGACGACGGCGAAGCTGCTCGGTTTCTACCACATCGCCATTGTGCCAGTGCAGCGTCGAGCGAATGTAGAACTGCCAGCACAGCCCGTCGTCCGACACCGACCAGTGGTGTGCCAGATCTCCCCGTGGCTGCGACGCATCGTGATTGAAGCGGGTCAGGCCGGAGTATATTTGCCCGGCCAGATGCTGTTCGGCGCGCCCGGCGAGAAAACCCGGATGCAACGGCTCCAGCGGGCGATAATAGGGAATACGCAGCGTCGGCGTATTGTTCTGCCACTGGCCGCCGAGAAACGGATGCAGCAACGCCCGCAGCTCGATGGGGGCGATCTGAGCCAGCTCCAGCGCGTTGTGCTGCTGGCCGCGGTTAAGTGCGGTTTCCATCATCTCGTTACGCAGCTGCTCCGGCGTGGTGTGAAAACGCAGTAGCCCGCGCTTGCCGCGCCCGGATTGTGCCTGCCAGCTAAGCCAGCCGGCCTCCTGCGACTGACGCAGCAGCGTGCGCACGTGGCGCTCGCTGCAAAAACAGCGGGCAGCCAGTTCGGCAATCGTGACCTGCTGAACCTCACCCTGCGAAGGCTGCCATAGGCGCTGGAATTGATTTAAACGGTTTAACAGTCGCATAGAAACCCGGAACAATAAAAATGAAGTATTCAGTATTACTTCCGTATATCCCAGCGGATACTGCTTAACAAGAGAGAGCGATCACAAGCGAGAGAAATCATGGCAAGACTGGCGGCGTTTGATATGGATGGCACACTGTTGATGCCGGATCACCGTATGGGGGAAAGAACCGTTGCGGTACTCAAGCGGCTGCGTGAGCGCCAGATAACCCTGACTTTTGCCACCGGCCGTCACGTACTGGAAATGCGCCCGCTGGTGGAAACGCTGTCGTTAAACGCCTTTTTGATCACCGGCAACGGCACGCGTATTCATAACCAGCAGGGCGAGGTGCTGTATCGCAGCGATCTTTCGCCGGACGTCGCTGAGCAGGTGCTGCATTCACACTGGGACACGAAAGCCAGTATGCATGTGTTTAACGACGGCGGCTGGTTTACCGGGCAGGAGATTCCTGAGCTTCTTGTGGCGCACGTTTATAGCGGTTTTCGCTACCAGCTGCGCGATCTACGACGGATCCCGGCACATCAGGTCACCAAAATTTGTTTCTGTGGCGATCACGACGATCTTTGTCGTCTGCGAATTCAGTTAACCGACGCGCTGGATAAGCGCGCCGATATCTGTTTCTCGGCGGTGGATTGCCTGGAAGTGCTGCCGCGCGGTAGCAATAAAGGGGCGGCGTTGACGGTGCTGAGCGACCATCTTGGCGTCAGTATGGCAGAGTGCATGGCCTTCGGCGATGCGATGAACGACCGTGAGATGCTGGGGCTGGTGGGCCGTGGCGTCATTATGGGGAACGCGATGGGACAGCTTAAAGCCGCACTGCCTCACCTGCCGGTTATCGGAAACTGCAACAACCAGGCGGTTTCTCACTATTTAACTCATTGGCTGGATACACCAAATCTACCTTATTCCCCCGAATAGAGAGACCTTTCCAGCAAGCCAGGCATCTGATGATGCCTGGCTTTTTTTATTGGCCAAGCAGTTGCTCAATCTCACGGCGCCACGGCGTTGTATCACCAATATTGTTCGCTACCCATTGCGCGTTGTAATAGGTGTCGAGATAGCGCTCGCCGCTGTCGCACAGCAGCGTGACGATTGAACCGCTTTTCCCTTCGGTGCGCATCTGCGCGGCCAGCTGTAATGCGCCCCACATATTGGTGCCGGTTGAAGCTCCGACCTTGCGGCCTAGCTGAGTTTCCAGCCAGTGTGCGGTGGCAACGCTGGCGGCATCCGGCACTCGCAGCATGTTATCGACCACGTCGGGAATAAAGGACGGTTCCACGCGCGGGCGGCCGATCCCCTCAATTTTACTGCCGATGCTGCCGCGCAGGCTGGCGTCCCGGTTTTGCCAGTAGTCGAGGAACACCGAATTTTCCGGATCGACCACCATCAGCTGCGTTTCATAGCCCTGGCAGCGAATATAGCGACCGATGGTGGCGGAAGTCCCGCCGGTACCGGCGCTCATCACCACCCAGGACGGCACCGGGTGAGGTTCATGGGACATCTGGCGGAAGATGCTGTCGGCGATGTTGTTGTTACCGCGCCAGTCGGTTGCGCGTTCGGCGTAGGTAAACTGATCCATATAATGGCCGTTCAGCTCGCGCGCCAGCGTTTCCGACGCGGCGTAGATTTCGCAGGCGCTGTTCACGAAGTGGCAGCGGCCGCCGTAAAACTCAATCTGTTCGATTTTACGTTTCGCGGTGCAGGCGGGCATAACTGCAATAAACGGCAGGCCCAGCAGGCGGGCGAAATAGGCTTCAGAAACCGCCGTTGACCCCGAAGAGGATTCAATGATAGTCGTCCCTTCCTGAATCCAACCGTTGCACAGCCCGTAGAGGAACAGCGAGCGCGCCAGCCGGTGCTTCAGGCTACCCGTTGGGTGGGTGCTTTCGTCTTTCAGGTACAGCTGAATGCCGGGGAACGCGGGCAGCGACAAACGAATCAGGTGCGTATCGGCGCTGCGTTGATAGTCGGCGTTAATTTCGCTTATCGCATTTTTGACCCAGGTGCTGTTCATCATCATTTTTCCGTTTGTCATTTTGTGCCCAGCTTAGCGAAAACGGCAGAAAAAATTGTTGCCATCTGGCCTTTAAAATAGAATGAAGAGAGAAAAACTTTCTCCTGGTGGGCTAAATGTTAGATAAAATTGACCGCAAGCTGCTGTCCCTGCTGCAAAATGACTGCACGCTCTCTTTGCAGGCGTTAGCGGATGCCGTTAATCTGACCACCACGCCGTGCTGGAAACGGCTAAAACGGCTGGAAGATGACGGCGTGCTGCTCGGGCGCGTGGCGCTCCTCGACGCGGAAAAGCTCGGATTAGGGCTGACGGCGTTTGTGCTGATTAAAACCCAGCACCACAGCAGTGACTGGTACAGCCTGTTTGTCAGCGAAGTGACGCAAATGCCTGAAGTGCTTGGCTTCTGGCGCATGGCCGGGGAATATGATTACCTGATGCGCGTGCAGGTTGCGGACATGAAACGCTACGATGATTTTTATAAAAGCCTGGTGAATCGCGTCCCCGGACTGTCGGACGTCACCTCAAGCTTTGCGATGGAACAGATTAAATACACCACAGCGCTTCCCATCGAATAACTCTATCTCTGGAATTTTACTGCGTGCGATTATTTGCTCAACTTAGCTGGTACTTCCGTCGGGAATGGCGTCGCTATCTCGGCGCCGTGGCCCTGCTAATCATTATTGCCATTCTGCAGCTGATCCCGCCGAAAGTGGTGGGCATCGTGGTGGACGGCGTGACGCAACGCCACTTCAGCGCCGGGACGGTGATGATGTGGATAGGCACTATGGTCCTGATTGCCGTGGTGGTTTACCTGCTGCGTTACGTCTGGCGCGTGCTGCTGTTTGGCGCCTCTTACCAGCTGGCCGTTGAGCTGCGTGAAGATTTTTACCGTCAGCTGAGCCGCCAGCATCCGGAGTTTTATCTGCGCCACCGTACCGGCGACCTGATGGCCCGCGCGACGAACGACGTTGACCGCGTGGTCTTCGCCGCCGGGGAAGGGGTGCTGACGCTGGTGGACTCGCTGGTAATGGGCTGCGCGGTGCTGATTGTCATGTCGACCCAATTGAGCTGGCAGCTGACGCTACTGGCGCTGGTGCCGATGCCTATTATGGCGCTGGTTATCCACCGCTATGGCAATCTGCTCCATGAACGCTTCAAAGTGGCGCAGGCAGCGTTTTCCAGCCTGAATGACCGTACCCAGGAGAGCCTGACGAGTATCCGCATGATTAAGGCCTTTGGTCTTGAGGATCGCCAGTCCGCGCAGTTTGCGGCCGACGCGGCAGATACCGGGGTGAAGAATATGCGCGTGGCGCGCATCGACGCCCGCTTTGATCCGACGATTTATATCGCCATCGGCATGGCGAACCTGCTGGCGATTGCCGGCGGTAGCTGGATGGTGATGCAGGGTGAGCTGACCCTTGGTCAGTTGACCAGCTTTATGATGTACCTTGGCCTGATGATTTGGCCAATGCTGGCGCTGGCGTGGATGTTTAACATCGTTGAGCGCGGTAGCGCCGCCTATAGCCGCATCCGTACTCTGCTGGCGGAAGCGCCGGTAGTGAACGATGGTTTTCAGCCGGTACCAGCGGGGCGCGGGGCGCTTGAGCTGGCAATTCATCGTTTTTACTACCCGCAAACCGACAAACCGGCGCTGGAAGAGGTTAACATCACGCTGCGGCCGGGCAATATGCTGGGGATATGCGGGCCGACGGGGGCGGGGAAATCGACCCTATTGTCGCTTATTCAGCGCCATTTCGACGTCAGCGAAGGCGACATCTGCTTCCATGATATCCCGCTGCGTCAGCTCCAGCTGGATGCCTGGCGCGGACGGCTGGCGGTCGTTAGCCAGACGCCGTTCCTGTTTTCTGACACTGTAGCCAACAACATTGCGCTAGGGTGCCCCAGCGCAACGCAGGAAGAGATTGAACGTGCGGCGAAGCTTGCCTGCGTGCATGAGGATATCCTGCGTCTGCCGCAGGGCTATGACACGGAAGTGGGCGAGCGCGGCGTGATGCTCTCCGGCGGGCAGAAACAGCGTATTTCCATCGCACGTGCGCTGCTGCTGGATGCGGAAATCCTGATCCTCGACGATTCGCTGTCGGCGGTTGACGGCCGTACCGAGCATCAAATTTTGCATAATCTGCGCCAGTGGGGCGAAGGGCGGACGGTCATTATCAGCGCCCACCGCCTCTCGGCATTGACCGACGCCAGTGAAATTATCGTGATGCAGCACGGGCATATCGTGCAGCGCGGGCAGCATGAGCAACTGGCGGCGCAGGCAGGCTGGTATCGCGACATGTACCGCTATCAACAGCTGGAAGCCGCGCTGAATGACGCGCCGGAAGAAGAAAAGCCGGAGGTGGCAGATGCGTAGTTTCGGACAACTGTGGCCTACGTTAAAGCGGCTGCTGGCCTACGGTTCGCCGTGGCGCAGGCCGCTGTCGATTGCGGTCGTCATGTTATGGATCGCCGCCGCCGCGGAGGTGAGCGGACCGTTGTTGATAAGCTACTTTATCGACAACATGGTGGCGAAGGATATTCTGCCCTTGGGCAAGGTGGCCGGGCTGGCGGCGGCCTACGTCGGCCTTCAGCTGCTGGCGGCCACGCTGCACTATAGCCAGTCGCTGCTGTTCAACCGCGCGGCGGTCGGCGTGGTGCAACAGCTGCGCAGCGACGTCATGGATGCGGCGCTGCGACAGCCCCTGAGCGAGTTTGATACTCAGCCGGTCGGCCAACTGATTTCGCGGGTCACCAACGACACTGAAGTGATCCGTGACCTGTACGTGACCGTCGTCGCTACGGTGCTGCGCAGCGCGGCGCTGATTGGTGCCATGCTGGTGGCGATGTTTAGCCTTGACTGGCGCATGGCGCTGGTGGCGATCGCTATCTTCCCGGCAGTATTGACGGTGATGGTGATTTACCAGCGTTACAGCACGCCGATCGTGCGCCGCGTGCGCGCCTATCTGGCCGATATTAACGATGGCTTTAATGAAGTGATCAACGGCATGAGCGTGATCCAGCAGTTCCGTCAGCAGGTGCGCTTTGGCGAACGTATCGGCGAGGTTAGCCGCTCGCACTATCTGGCGCGGATGCAAACCCTGCGGCTGGACGGTTTCTTGTTGCGGCCGCTGCTCAGCCTGTTTTCCTCCCTGATTCTGTGCGGGCTGCTGATGCTGTTTGGCTTTAGCGCGCAGGGCTCCATCGAGGTGGGCGTTCTGTACGCGTTTATCAGCTACCTTGGGCGGCTCAATGAGCCGTTGATCGAGCTGACGACCCAGCAGTCGATGCTGCAACAGGCGGTGGTTGCCGGCGAGCGCGTCTTTGAATTAATGGATCGCCCACGCCAGCAGTACGGCGACGATATTGCTCCACTCACCAGCGGCGATATTGATATTGATAACGTGTCGTTCGCCTATCGCGATGACAAAATGGTGCTGCAAAATATCTCTCTGTCGATTCCGGCGCGCAGCTTCGTTGCGCTGGTCGGGCATACCGGCAGCGGGAAGAGCACGCTGGCCAGCCTGCTGATGGGCTACTACCCGCCAAATAGCGGCGAAATTCGCCTTGGCGGTCGTCCGCTGCCCAGCCTCAGTCACCAGGTGCTGCGTCAGGGCATCGCCGTGGTGCAGCAGGATCCTGTCGTGCTGGCGGACTCCTTTTTTGCCAACGTTACGCTGGGGCGCGATATCAGCGAAGCGCAGGTCTGGCAGGTGCTGGAAACGGTGCAGCTGGCCTCGTTGGCGCGTGAAATGAGCGACGGCATCTATACCCATCTGGGCGAGCAGGGCAATAACCTGTCGGTTGGTCAGAAGCAGCTGTTGGCGCTGGCCCGCGTGTTGGTTGATACCCCGCAGGTGCTGATTCTTGATGAGGCCACCGCCAATATTGACTCCGGCACCGAGCGCGCGATTCAGCAGGCGCTGGCCGCAGTGCGCCAGCACACGACGCTGGTGGTGATTGCCCACCGGCTGTCGACCATCGTTGAGGCAGACACCATTATGGTGCTGCACCGTGGTCAGGCGGTAGAGCAGGGGACCCATCAGCAACTACTTGAAGCCAAAGGGCGTTACTGGCAGATGTATCAACTCCAGTTGGCAGGTGAAGAGTTGGCGGCGTCGGGTCAGGATGACGCGCTGACCGCGTGATGCACCAGCGTTAAGCATTTTTCTAACAGAATGCATTTGTGACACGCATCATGCACCCGCATGGTGCGTTTTTCTTTTCAACGCCACCTTATTGCGCCCGTCTCCCCCGATTTTTCCCGCCTGCGCATCATTTTTCATTTCTGGCACGCCCCTTGCTTTATCTCTTCTGTGTTCGCAGCCACTACCGAATTCTGACTGGAGGGGATCTATGAAGCTGGTTACCGTGGTAATCAAACCATTCAAACTCGAAGACGTTCGCGAAGCGCTGTCTTCAATTGGCATTCAGGGCTTAACGGTGACGGAAGTGAAAGGCTTCGGTCGTCAGAAGGGTCATGCAGAGCTTTACCGCGGTGCGGAGTACAGCGTCAACTTCCTGCCCAAAGTAAAGATTGATGTGGCGATCGCCGACGATCAACTTGATGAAGTCGTTGATGTGATCAGCAAAGCCGCTTACACCGGAAAAATTGGCGACGGTAAGATTTTTGTCGCCGAACTGCAGCGCGTGATCCGTATTCGTACCGGCGAAGCCGACGAAGCGGCGCTGTAATTCCCAGCCAGCACAGTGATAGGGATCGAGATGATGAAAAAAACAATGGTAAAAACGGGGTTGAGCGCGCTGGCGCTGTTGCCGGGTCTGGCAATGGCGGCACCGGCGGCGGTAGATAAAGCCGATAACGCCTTTATGATGATTTGTACCGCGCTGGTGCTGTTTATGACCATTCCGGGGATTGCGCTGTTCTACGGCGGCCTGATTCGCGGTAAAAACGTGCTCTCCATGCTGACGCAGGTGGCGGTGACGTTTGCGCTGGTGTGCGTTCTGTGGGTGGTCTACGGCTATTCGCTGGCCTTTGGCACCGGCGGCAGCTTCTTTGGCAGCTTCGACTGGCTGATGCTGAAGAATATCAAAATTACCGATCTGATGGGCTCGTTCTATCAGTACATCCACGTGGCCTTCCAGGGCTCCTTTGCCTGCATTACCGTTGGCCTTATCGTCGGCGCGCTGGCCGAGCGTATCCGCTTCTCTGCGGTGCTGATTTTCGTGGTGATTTGGTTGACGCTTTCTTACATCCCGATTGCCCATATGGTCTGGGGCGGCGGCCTGCTGGCGAGCCACGGCGCGCTCGACTTTGCGGGCGGCACGGTGGTGCACATTAACGCCGCGGTGGCGGGCCTGGTTGGGGCATACCTGATTGGTAAACGCGTGGGCTTCGGCAAAGAAGCGTTTAAACCGCACAACCTGCCGATGGTGTTTATTGGTACGGCGATCCTCTATTTTGGCTGGTTTGGCTTCAACGCGGGCTCCGCGAGCGCAGCCAATGAGATCGCTGGTCTGGCCTTCGTTAACACGGTGGTTGCTACGGCGGCCGCTATCCTCGGCTGGGTCTTCGGCGAATGGGCGCTGCGCGGTAAACCGTCACTGCTGGGTGCCTGCTCCGGTGCCATTGCGGGGCTGGTGGGGATTACCCCAGCTTGCGGCTACATTGGCGTAGGCGGTGCGTTGATTCTGGGTATCATTGCCGGTCTGGCTGGTCTGTGGGGCGTGACCTCGCTGAAACGCTGGCTGCGTGTTGATGACCCGTGTGACGTCTTCGGCGTACATGGTGTGTGCGGCATCGTTGGCTGTATTCTGACCGGTATCTTTGCTTCTACCGCACTGGGCGGTGTGGGCTACGCAGAAGGCGTCACCATGGGCCATCAGGTGCTGGTACAGCTGGAAAGTATCGCCATCACTATCGTCTGGTCGGGTATTGTGGCTTATGTTGGCTATAAAGTGGCGGATCTGACGGTTGGCCTGCGCGTGCCGGAAGATCAGGAACGTGAAGGTCTGGACGTCAACAGCCACGGCGAAAACGCCTACAACGCCTGATCGTGATGACCGCCCGGCCGCGCATGGCAACGCCGGGCGTTGCCGAAACGAAGTTTGCGCCTCGTTCTGGCAGAAAGCGGGTTATCTCCAAAGCCAAAAAAGCCTCCCAATGGGAGGCTTTTTTGTGCCTTGGAACGAGGTCTAGCCGCGGTTACGCATCACGCCTTCCTGCACCGTAGAGGCGACCAGCACGCCGTCCTGGGTGTAGAATTCGCCGCGCACAAAACCACGCGCGCTGGAGGCCGATGTGCTTTCCACGCTGTACAGCAGCCATTCGTTCATATTGAACGGGCGGTGGAACCACATGGAATGATCGATGGTCGCTACCTGCATGCCCGGCTCCAGGAAGCCGACGCCGTGCGGCTGTAGCGCCACCGGCAGGAAATTAAAGTCGGAAGCATAGCCCAACAGGTACTGGTGAATATGCAGCGAGTCTGGCACGGCGCCGTTGGCGCGGATCCAGACCTGGCGGCGCGGTTCGGCGACATGGCCTTTCAGCGGGTTATGGAATTCGACCGGGCGAATTTCTAACGGTTTATCACAGAGAAACTTTTCTTTCGCCTGCGGCGGCAGCAGATGCGCCAGCGAACGGGCGATGTCGGTTTCCGACGGCAGACCTTCCGGCGACGGTGCGGCCGGCATGGTCTTCTGGTGTTCATAGCCCGGCTCAGGTGCCTGGAATGATGCGGTCATGTAGAAGATCGGTTTGCCGTTCTGAATAGCCGCTACGCGGCGCGCGCTAAAGCTGTTGCCGTCGCGCAGCACTTCAACGTCGTAAACAATCGGCTTCTGACTGTCTCCGGGACGCAGGAAGTAGCTGTGGAATGAATGCACCAGACGGTCGCTGGGGACAGTCTCTTTTGCCGCATACAGCGCCTGGCCGACAACCTGTCCGCCAAAGACCTGACGCAGGCCAAGATCTTCGCTCTGTCCGCGGAACAGCCCTTCTTCAATTTTTTCCAGATTTAATAACGTCAGCAGATTCGATAGCGCCTGGCTCATTGATACCCTCTATATTTTACTGTCACAGCGTCAGGTGAATGTTTCCATTATAACGCAGTTTCGCCAGTGGTCCGATGGGTTCAATTGTCTGAATAATGGTTCGTTTGCAGGTATTAATGTGAATTATGTGCCACACTTAAGCGGTAAAATTTGTTAAGGCGTTGTCACTCAAATGAGAAAACAGCCTTAATTTGAGTGAGCGAAAAGGAGAATGCTAATGAAACTCGTGCCGATCTTAAGTGGTTTGGCGGTTGCACTGACCCTCGCGGGCTGTGCCCAGACTCACCAGCAAAGTCAGAATCAGTCACCTGCGCCAGAAGCAGCAGCCCAGGCCGCGGCAATCACGGGGCCGAACGTCTCCGGTACCGTATGGATTCGCCAGAAAGTGGCGCTGCCGCCGGATGCGGTTCTGACGGTCACCTTGTCCGATGCTTCACTGGCTGATGCGCCGTCTCGCGTACTGTCGCAGAAAGTCACGCGTACGGAAGGTAAGCAGGCGCCGTTTAGCTTCGTTCTGCCGTACAACCCGGCCGACATTCAGCCGAACGCGCGCATTCTGTTAAGCGCCGCGGTGACGCAAAACGGCAAGCTGCTGTTTATCACCGATACCATCCAGGAAGTTATCAACCACGGCGGCACTAAAGCCGATGTGACGCTGGTTCCGGTACAGCAAACCGCGGTGCCGGTGCAGGACACCGCCCCGGTTCAGGTCCCGTAACCCTCAATGCCCTCCACGTGAGGGCATTTTTTTGCCCGATGGCTGGCGATAGCCAGCTAGTACCGCCAGCGATATTTCTGCATATCAATCTGCCCACTTCCTGAAACCTGTACGCCTTCAGCCAGCAGCGCCTGACGCTGGCGCTGGAGATCGGGGCCGGTCAGTGAGATTGCACCGTGGCGGTTCACCACCCGATGCCAGGGCAGGGTTGAGCCTTCCGGCAGTCGTCTGAGCACACCGCCCACCTGACGTGCCGCGCGCGGCGAGCCCGCAAGCCTGGCAACGTCACCGTAGGTGGTCACAGAGCCTTGCGGAATAGAGGCGACGATTTGCCAAACGCGGTGGGGAAAAGTATCAAAAGCGTCCATAGTCGGTTCCTGAGGGCAGAACTTTCAGCATAATCAGCTCGATGGCCGCTGTGAAGGGGCAATTGCGCAAGAATCCAGCAGGCAGAAGCAGATAGCTTGCAATTGCCTGCTTCAGCAGGGATAATGCGCCAGCGCGTTGGGTAACAACGCTCTCAATGGGGGCCCTGTTGGTTCTCCCGCAACGCTACTCTGTTTACCAGGTCAGGTCCGGAAGGAAGCAGCCAAGGCAGATGACGCGTGTGCCGGGATGTAGCTGGCAGGGCCTCCACCCATTTGTGCCTCTCTTCTTTTCGCGATCCCCGCTTTTGTACCCCTTAAATAGTCAGGCCTTTTGCGCTTAACGTTCTGATGTTTAAAATAAACTTCATCTAATTGTAATAAACTTGTCATATATGTGTCATAAATTGCATTTAAATTAATATTGGGTGTTTATATTACCTTGTGTGTTAAAAATATATTTGTGGAATGTGTTGTTAACTTGATGTATTAGTTATTACAGAAATAATACAAACAAGCCGCTGTGAAGCGCTAACACACATCCGCGTCCTGGATGACGCGTGGCGAGGATAAACATGACCATTGCAGTGCTGAACGTAAAAATTGATGAAAGCGTAAAAGAGAAACTTCGCCACTACGCGGAGGCTAATGGCCTGACGTTAGGCGCGGCGGCGGAAAAGCTGCTGCTGCTGGGTTTTGCGGCGGAAGAAGAGGCGGGCGTATGTGAAGATGACATCGACAGCCAGCATACGGAAGAAGATGTCGCACCATTTACACCTAAAGAAATCAAAGCGTTACGTAAAATCCTGAAGAAGAGAAAATGAAACAGCCACCGACCATAGCCTGTAATTACAGTGAAGCCTGCGATTTATTACGCTCGGGCTACGTAAAGCATGTTCTTCTCAACTGGAACGTGGGTAGCGATGAATTCTTTCGTATTGCCTCCGACTGGTGCGATACCGGGGCGAAGATTAAAAAAGAGGGAGAATCTTTCGTTATTTCGCTAAAAGGTTTTCCGATCCCTCCGCAGCACTAATATATTCTTTGGTTTCATTTTATTTTTATAAAGAATATATCAGCGCCAGGCCCATTCTGTTATTGCGCGCGGCAATGCATCGCGCGCGATTAAATAATTTTCCGCACTTTATTCCCGCTGTGCTGGCCCGCTAATGCGGTCCATACGGGCTGCAAAGTCATAAACGCTTGCCGCAGGGTGTTATCATCCAGCGTGAAGGGAATACGCAGGTTCCGCTCACCGCCACCGGCCAGGCCAAAGCGCGTTCCGACGCCAATATGAATTCCAACCGCCTCCGCGCGGGCGGCAAAACGCGTGGCCATCATGTCCGGTAGCGTCACCCAGAACGATAGCCCTCCCTCCGGCAGCACAAATTTCCACTGCGGAAAGTACTCTTGCATCAGCGTCGCACACATATCACGACGGGCTTTCAGCAGGCGGCGCTTTTCGGGCAGCAGGGTGCGTTCATTTTCCAGCAGCCAGCAGGTGGCCAGCTGTTCCAGCAGCGGAGAACCTAAATCCAGCGTATCGCGAGTCTGAATGAGCGCGGCGATGGTTGTGGTCGACGCGCGAATCCACCCCAGCCGCAGGCCGCCCCAGAAGCTTTTGCCGGTCGAGCCGACGGTAATAATCGGCGCCTCGTGATTGAAGGCCGCCAGCGGTGGCGGTGGCGGGGCGTTGTACCACAAATCGACCATCGTTTCGTCAACCACCAGCGTCGTGCAGGTTCGCGCCGCCAGATCGGCAATGGTTTGACGCGTCGCGCTGTCCATACATTGGCCGGTCGGATTTTGAAAATCGGGCATCAGATAGGCCAGACGCGGCGCGGTTTGGGCGATGATAGCGGCCAGACCATCGGTGTCCCAGCCTTTTTCCGGCAGCGGCAGGGCCACCGGACGGCAGGAGGCGCCTTCGATGGCGGAAATGGCGAGAGGATAGGTCGGGGTCTCTACAACCACGCGATCGCCCGGTCCTGTCAGGTAGCGCAGGATCAGCGCCAGCCCGCTGACCGCGCCGTTAACCAGCATAATTTCGTCGGCGTGTGTTGGCAGGCCGCGCGCGCAGTAGCGCCGGGCGATGGCATCCCGCAGCGTGGGAAGACCGTGCTGATCGTAGCCGGTATTTGCCAGATGTTCCGGTAGTGCCGCCAACGCGTGGCTGTACGCATGATGAATTTCAGCGCCCGCCGCCAGCGCAGCGGTAGAAAGATCCAGCGTGGGGGCGGCATTGGTACGCGGCGCCCGCGGATGACTATTTCCCGCCAGGGTTACCGTGGAGCCGCTTCCCTGGCGGCTTTGCACATAGCCTTCATCGCGTAGCTGCGCTAGCGCGCTGGCGATAGTGGTACGGCTGACACCCAGCGCGCTGGCAAATTCACGTTCGCCAGGCAGACGGGTCCCCAGCGGCAGCCGGCCATCGAGGATCAACAGCCGCAGTGCATCGGTGAGCTGTCGCCACAGCGGTGTGGATGAGGGGCTCTCCTGCCATTGGCCGAGCAGGCGAACTAACGATTGGGTCGCAGAGCGTCGAATCATAGAGCAGTCCACTTCTTTAAAACTGGTCATTAATCATAATGCCATTTTTATCGATGATGAAAGCCTCACATAACAGGCAGAGGTAGTGATGTTACGCCGACTGATTCAACTTTATATTGGGTTAATACTCTACGGCGTTTCAACTGCCGTATACGTCCGCGCCAACCTGGGTGCCGATCCTTGGAACGTATTTCACCTTGGGGTGGCCGGGCTTGCGTCGCTGGATATTGGCCTGGTGATGATCCTCACCGGCGCGGCGGTGCTGCTGCTGTGGATCCCGCTGCGTCAGCGGCCGGGGTTGGGCACCATCAGCAACGTTATCGTGCTGGGGCTGGCGGCTGATGCGACGCTGTCGATCCTGCCACCGCTGGAATCGCTGTGGCTGCGCAGCGCGCTTTTGCTGCTGGCGGTGGTGCTGAACGCGCTGGCGACCGGGATGTACATCGGCGCAGGATTCGGCGCTGGCCCCCGCGATGGGCTGATGACCGGCATTCATGCCCGAACCGGCTGGCCGATTCGACGCATTCGTACCACGATTGAAATCTCAGTGCTGCTGATTGGCGTACTGCTGGGCGGCGCGTTTGGTATTGGTACGGTGCTGTACGCGCTGGCAATTGGTCCACTGATTCAAATATGCCTGCCGTGGTTCCAGCTACCGCGCGTCGCTCAGCGCAAACCGCTAAAAGCCGAACTGCCGTCCTGATCCCGATGGCATCAGGATAATCCGCTGATGCCGTGCCCCATCATGTAAAGCCCTACCAGAATGATCAGCGCGCCGGAAAACCACGGAGCCCGGCGTGACAGTTCGCCAAAGCCGCGCCAGCGTGTGCTGACGTGTTTAAGGCCAATGGCGGCGATGGCACCGGAAGCGACTAACGTTAGCGCGAGCCCGACGCTAAAGCTCAGCACCAGCGTTGCGCCCAGCGCGACGTGCTTTAGCTGAAGACAGATCAGCAAAATAGTGATGGATGCCGGGCAGGGGATCAGCCCACCGGTCAGGCCAAACATGACGATCTGCCCGGTCGTGACCTTCTGCCCGGTGAAGCGTCGGTTGATCTCTTCGGCATGCGCGCGCTGGTGGGCATCTTGCTCGTCAACGTCCACCAGATGGTCGTGGTGATGGTGATCGTGAGACGGGTGGTCATGTCCATGTGCGTGGTCATGATCATGGTCATGAGAGTGGTGGTGATGATGGTGATGCGCACCGTGCGACTCGCGCCAGGTTCGCCACAACATCCATAGGGCGATAGCAATAATGATGATACCGGACAGCAGTTGAAACCACGGCTCGGCCGTCTGCGCGTTCCAGCCGCGGCCAAACCACATTCCCGCCATGGCGATAATCCAGACTACCGCCGTGTGCGATAGCGTGGCAGCGAGTCCCAGAAACACGGCCTGCTTGAGGGTCCCGCGAATGGCGACGATAAACGCGGCCATCATGGTTTTGGAGTGTCCTGGTTCCAGGCCGTGCAGGGCGCCAAGCGCAATCGCACCGGGGATAAAGAACCAGGCATTGCCCTGTTGTAAGAGCGTGGTGAAGTCGGTCATTGCCGTGAAGATCCTTGTCAGAAAGTGCGCACACTATACTCCTACCCAGTATTTATATACTACCCCCTAGTACAAAAATACGCAGAAAAGGCGGTGCATGGTATGCTTGCGCAGGTGTAGAGAAAGGAACCCGCTATGTCACATACCGTTCGTCACAAGAAGATGTTATTGACCCGCCTGAAGAAAATTCAGGGGCAGAGCGCTGCGCTGGAAAAAATGCTGAACCGCGAGCACGAGTGCGCCGAGGTGCTACAGCAGTTGGCGGCGATTCGCGGTGCGGTTAACGGTATGATGATGCAGGTGATTCAGGGCCATCTCACCGATCACGTGGTGAAAGAGCCCGATGAAACGCAGCGTGAAGCCGACCTGGAGGTGGTCATGCAGGTGATGAAGTCTTACCTGAAGTAGCGTGCGTGCGCAGATTGTTTTCCGACCAGATAATAAAGGCCTCTTTGGGTAAGGCTTTGCTGTAGAGCCAGCCTTGCCCGAACTGCACACCATGTTCGTGTAACCACTTGGCCTGACATGGGGTTTCAATCCCTTCCGCCACCACGTTGAGCTGAAGGGTTTTCGCCATCTCAATGATGTACGGCGTGACCTGCGCATATTCCAGTGCGTCAACGAAAGATTTATCCAGCTTTAAGGTATCAACCTCTAAATCCTGTAGGTAGCTCAGGCTCGAGTAGCCGGTGCCGAAATCGTCGATATAGATGGCGTGCCCGGCCTTACGGTAGGCTTTAATTGCCGGTAGCGTGGTTTTTGGGTCGGCGAAGCCGCGTTCGGTTAGCTCAAGCGCCACCTGCTGCGGCCGCACATTCCAGATACGCAGCTGCTGGTGCAGCAGGGTTTGCAGCACGACCGACTGAAAATCAGCCACCGACAGGTTAATTGAGACGTGCACATCCGGATGCAGGCTTAACCATTTGCCAAGATCGTGGAAGACCGTCTTCACCACGCTTTCCGTCAGGTGCGTAATCAGGCCGGTTTGCTCGGCAAGCGGGATAAAAATTTCCGGCGAGAGGTAGCTCCCGTCGGCTTGCTTCCAGCGGGCCAGCGCTTCGCAGCCCATCACTTTCCCGTCGCTGATTGAGACAATGGGCTGATAGTAAACGGAAATATCGGCGTTGTTCAACGCGTCCAGCATCCGCTGGCGCGGGGACTGCAGGTGTTTCAGAACCCGGATAATCAGCCAGCATGCCAGCAGGCTGAGCAGCACGCCCGCAGGGACCCAGATCATGAGCTGGTGGCGCAAACGCGCCGTCAGGGGCAGCGTGGAGGACCAGGTCATGATCGCCACCTGCAGGTCGGGGAACTGGCGGACGGTATAGACAACGTTGTCGCGGGTCAGGGTCTCGAGATGCTCTTGTTGAATACGCTGCCAGGCTTGCTGATCCAGCGAAGCGCTACTGGCCAGGACGCGGTTGTTATGCGTACTGATTAACGCCACCTGAGTGGTGGAATTGGTAAACGGAATCACGTCGATAAACGAGATAGGGTCGATAATCACCATGTGGTGATCGGAAGCGAAGGCCGCCATATAGCGACGAATACCAAGATCGTTTTGATCGGTGTACCAGGCCCGGTAGCCAGCGGGGATAATGCGGTCGGGTTTCGGGAAGGTAAAATGGGTGCTGTTGCTTTCCAGCGATGAACATTTAACGGTTAAACCGTCGAGGAACAGTACTTCCTGGATATAGCGCCAGGAGTAGGAAAGGCGGCGCATGGCCTGCAGATGCTCCGGGCCGCATCCCGATACCTGCATGGCGTCCATTTCACGCAGCGCGCCTTTCGCCTGGTTCATTACCTGCTCGGTGCGAACAAGCACTCGGGAGGCGTAAGTCTCCTGCTCATCAATAAACTGCTTATGCGCTTCACGCTGGGCGAGCCAGATACTGAGCAGTATGGGTAAAAAAATCGCCATGATAAGCACGCCGGTTATCAGGCCGACCAGATGTCGAGTTGTCACTGCCAGTCCTTATCCAGGGCAAACTACGACAAGTATACCTGACAATCCAGGCGCTTATTATGCGAAATCGCTTTGGCCTACCCGAATTGTCAGGAAACTAGCGCCGGTGTGCCAGCGAACGCACCAGCCGGTCACCGCCCATTTGTACACCTTGTACCATCAGCACCAGAATCAACACCGTTCCTACCATAATTTGATCGTTAAATCGCTGATAGCCATAGCGAATCGCTAAATCCCCCAGTCCGCCGCCGCCGATGACGCCGGCCATTGACGAGAAACCGATCAGCATGACGATGGTCAGCGTGGTGGCGGCCAGCAGCGCGGGCAGGGCCTCCGGTAGCAGCGCTTTGCCGATGACGTGCCAGGCGTTACCGCCCATTGACAGCACGGCCTCGATGCGTCCGTACTCCACTTCATCGAGCGCGCTTTCGGTCAGGCGCGCGAAGAAGGGGATGGCGCCGAGCGTAATCGGCACAATCGCCGCGGTGCTGCCGAGCGTGGTCCCCACCAGTAGCCGGGTAAAGGGGATAAGCGCAATCAGTAGTACGATAAACGGTAGCGAACGGCCGGTGTTAATGACCGCCCCCAGCACGGCGTTAAGATGCGGCATCGGCACCAGCCCCTGACGGCGCGAAATAAACAGCAGTACGCCCAGCGGCAGACCAATGAGTACGGTAAACAGGGCCGCCAGTCCGACCATATACACGGTTTCCAGCGTGCCATCGACCAGCAGCGGCCATAATTCTTCCCAGCTCATGCGACTATGCATAGCGGCCTCCCGTCCAGACCATGACGAGCCAGGAAGCGGCGTTCTTCGTCGCCGTCACCCAGCAAGATATCCCGCAGACGCGACCAGGGCGAGACCAGCAGATCGGCAATTTTACCGCTCTCCTGCAGTTCTCCGCCTTCCAGCAGCGCCACGTGGTCACACAGATTTTTAACGACCTCCAACTGATGGGTGATCAGCACAATCGTCAGCCCCAGTTGGCGGTTAATGCTTTCCAGCAGCGCCAGTACGCTGGCGGTCGTTTCGGCGTCCAGCGCGCTGGTGGCCTCGTCACACAGCAGCACATCCGGCTCGGCGGCCAGCGCGCGGGCAATGCCCACGCGCTGCTTCTGCCCACCGGACAGCTGAGAAGGAAAGGCGTCCGCTTTGTTGCTCAGCCCCACCAGCGCCAGCAGTTCGGCGACGCGTTTTTGCCGCTGCGCCTTGGGTACGCCGGCAATCTCCAGCGGCACCGCCACGTTGTCGGCGACGCTGCGGGCGTGCAGCAGGTTGAAGTGCTGGAAGATCATGCCGGTGCGCAGGCGATGGGCGCGCAGCTGCGCTTTGTCATAGTGCGCAATATCCTCGCCGTTGAACAAGATGCGGCCCGCGCTGGGCCGCTCCAGTAAGTTCAGGCAGCGAATCAGCGTGCTTTTGCCCGCGCCGCTGCGCCCCAGGATGCCGTAAATCGCCCCCTGCGGAACGCTAAACGACACGTTATTCAGCGCCGGTTGGCCTCCTCCGGCATAGTGCTTACTCAGCCCTTCAATGGCGATCATGACTGCGGCGCGCTGACCGGGATGACCGAACCGTTGTAATGCTGGCGAATAAATTCCGCCACCTGAGGTGACGTTAAATCTTTTGCCAGCGCTTTAATCCGTGGGTCATTCGCCAGCTGCGGTTTGGTGACCAGGATATTGGCGTACGGGTTATGCTCGGCGCTCTCCAGCCCCAGCGCATCTTTGGCTGGCGTAAGTCCGGCTTCCAGGGCGTAGTTGCCGTTGATCACCGCCAGGTCGACGTCATCCAGCGAGCGGGGGATTTGCGGTGATTCCACTTCAAGGATCTTCAGCTTGTGCGGGTTCTCGACAATATCTTTTGGCGTCGCCAGCGTGGTTGCCGGGTCGGTAAACTTGGCCGCCAGCTTGATCAGGCCTTTGCTTTGCAGCAGGAACAGGGCGCGGCTCAGGTTGGTGGTGTTATTCGGCACCGCGACGGTCGCCCCTTCCGGCAGCGATTGCAGATCCTTGTGTTTGTGCGAGTAGATGCCCAGCGGCTCAATATGTACTGTGGCGGCCACGGCGAAGGTTTTACCCAGCGCTTTTTCCTGATCTTTCAGGTACGGCACGTGCTGGAAATAGTTGGCGTCGACATCGCCATTCGCCAGCAGCTCATTGGCATTTACGCCGCTGGTCAGCTCGACGATTTTCAGATCGAGCTTTGGATCTTGCTTCTGAATGAACTTCAGAATTTCGGCGTGCGGAACCGGGTCGGCAGCGACGCGCAGCGGCTCGGCGGAAGCGTTCCAGGCCAGAGCGAGAGACAGTGCAACGCCTGCCAGTTTAAAAGCGGCATATTTCATGGTGTGTTTCCTTATTGTTTTAGGTCAGGCAATGAGTTGTTCGCTGCGCGCACGCAGCACGTCACGGTAATAGCGTTCCGCCACGTCTGGATGGGAGCGCAGGCGGCCTTTGAGATAATTCCAACCCACATCCCGCAGCAGCGGATTTTGCGGATCGCTTTGCGGCCCGTTGGCTTCCCGCGCCAGCGCCTCCGGCAGCGAGTACACCGGGACGACGGCATCCAACTGGGCGCCGAGGAAAAAGGCAATCGACAATCGCTGGCTGTTAGCCGGCGGGGTGATCACCCGGTGCACGGTCGCGCGCAGGTAACCGTTGGTCGCCAGCTCAAGCAGTTCGCCGATGTTCACAACAAAGCTGCCTGGCAGGGGCGCGGCGTCGATCCACTGGCCGTCGCTGACCTCGACCTGCAGGCCCTTTTGTTCGTCCTGCAGCAGAAAGCTTAGAAAACCGGAGTCTTTGTGGGCACCGACGCCCTGAGTGCTGTTTTGCGTATCCTGCTGACCCGGATATCGGATCAGCTTGATGTGTTCGTTGGGCTTTTCGCCATACAGGGTGTCAAATGCTTCACGCGGCAGGTGCAGGGCCTCAGCAAAGGCGCGCAGCAGCGTCATGGCCATATCGGTCATCGCATGCTGCCATTGCAGCAACACCGGGCGCAGGGTGGGCAGCGCTTCCGGCCACAGATTGGGCCCTTGTAGCTGCAGCCAGCGCGGATCGTGCTCGCGTAAAGTGATGGCCTGGCGCTCAGCGCCGACATCAAACTGTTCCCGCCAGTCAGGCTGCCCGCGCGTCAGCTCGGCGGCGCTGCGGTTATAGCCGCGAAAGTGCGGGGAGTGGATCATCGCAACCTGCTGTTTTTGTTCGTCGGACAGGGCGAAAAAACGGCGGGACTCTGACTGTAGCGCACGCTGTAGGGCATCGTCGATGCCGTGATCGGTCAGATAGAAAAAGCCGACGTCGCGGGCGGCGTGGCGAAGCTGTTGCAGAAATTCAGCGCGCTCAGACGGTCGGTGGTAGTGCGCCAGGCTGAGGACGGGCAGGGTGGTCAGACTCATTGTGTTCTCCGTATTGCCAATTAATGCCGTGATGTTCAGGTGGTGCGAATGCGGGATGACAACAACAGCGCTGCATGGGATATCTCCTTCGGGTTGATGGAGACAGCCTGCCAGAGGGCAATTCATGCGACCAATAACGTTATTGTCTAATTTATATTCGCGGACGGGTCTGAGCTTTTGCGAAAAATCGCTAAGGCGTGCAGCATCGGGCTCGAGCGCCAGGAGAGAGGTGCTCGGCGGGGAAAACGGTTATACCTGCAAACGGTGGGGTTGCATTACGCTTTCTGACGGCGTATTTTAATTGTTATGTTATAACATATCTATTGAGGTCGAGATGAAAGCGAATATCCATCCCCATTACCGTACCGTGGTATTCCACGACACCAGTGCCAATGAGTACTTTAAAGTGGGTTCTACCATTAAAACGGAGCGCGAGATTACGCTGGAAGGTGTGACATATCCGTATGTCACCATTGATGTGTCGTCCAAATCGCATCCGTACTACACCGGCAAGCAGAGAAGCGTGTCGGCGGAAGGCAGCGTTGCCCGCTTTACCCAGCGCTTTGGCCGCTTTGTTGATATAAAAAGAGGTGAATGATGCAGGTACTGAACTCGCTGCGCAGCGCAAAACAGCGCCACCCTGACTGCCAGATTGTTAAACGCAAGGGGCGTCTGTACGTCATCTGCAAGTCAAACCCCCGCTTTAAAGCCGTGCAGGGGCGTAAGAAACGTCGCTAACGTAAAGACGCCAGGGACCGGCGTTGCTTGCCGTCGGTGGTAAAGTTATCGGCGGCAAGCCAGGCGCGGAAGGCGCTATCCAGCGCTGGCCACTCGCCGTCAATGATGGAAAACCAGTCGGTATCACGGTTGTGCCCTTTAATCACCAGCGCTTGACGAAAGCGCCCTTCAAACTGGAAGCCTAAGCGCAGCGCCGCCTGGCGCGACGGTTCATTCAGGCTGTTGCACTTCCACTCATAGCGACGATAGCCGAGCGTATCAAAGGCGTAGCGCATCAGCAGCCACTGCGCTTCGGTGGCCGCCGGTGTGCGGCTAAGCCGTGGCGAAAAGTGCACATGGCCGACTTCCACCACGCCATTTTTGGGGTCTATGCGCATCAATGCCAGCGAGCCAACGGGCTGCTGGCTGTGCGCATCTATTACCGCAAAATGCATCGGATCCTGCAGCGTTTCAACGCTGGCGATCCACTGACGATAAGCTTCCGGCGAATCATCCGGCTCGCGCAGTAGCCACGTCCAACTGCGGGTATCCGCGGCCTGCTGATGCGCGGCGAAGAGCGCCTCAGCGTGCTGTTGTTGCAACGGCTCCAGACGACAAAAACGCCCCTCAAGTACCGTACGCTGTGGGTGTGCGCGCGGCTGCCAGTCCGGCAGCGCATCGCCAATTAATTGACCAAATTGATTGAGCTGACTCATAACCTCTCCTTCGGGAAAAAAAGCAATGCCCCGAGCGTAGGCGTTTACTGGTTCCATAAAAAGTGCCACCAGGCTATCTTTTGATGGTGCCACAAGGAGCCGTAATGAATATTCCCGACGATCCCTTTTTTGCCCTGCTGTCTACCGCGCTGAGCGCACGCGGCGAGGAAACGCTGCAACGAAGCCTGTACGCTACGCTCAGAGATGCCATTCTGCAGGGGCAGCTGCGCGCAGAGAGCTGGCTGCCCGGATCGCGTACCGTGGCCCTGCGGCTGGGGATTTCACGCAATACCGTCAATGCCGCGCTGGAGCAGCTGGCGATGGAAGGCTACCTGCGCCGCGATCGCCGCGGCTCGCGCGTGGCGCGATTGCCGCAGACGGCGGCCGATGAAGGGCCGGTTGAGGTACCGATCGCGCTCTCGGCACGTCTTTCCGCCCTGCCACAGGTGCTGCCGCGTGATCATCCGCCGCTGTTATTTACGCCCGGTACTCCGGCGATCAACTATTTTCCTTTGCCGCTCTGGCGGCGTCTGCTCGATCGCGTGCTGCGCGAAGAGGGCAGTAGCCTGCTGGGCTATGGTGACTCGGCAGGCGAGTGGCCGCTGCGAACGGCAATTGCCCGCCATCTGGCGCTGTCGCGCGGGATTGACTGCGACGCGCGACAGATAGTCATCACCGAAGGGGCGCTGGAAGGCGTGAATTTGTGCACCCATCTGCTGAGCGAGCCTGGGCAGTCGGCATGGGTTGAAGAGCCTGGCTATTTCGGTGCCAAAAGCGCATTTCTGACCGCCGGGCTAAAGCTGGAGGGGGTGGCGGTGGATCGAGAGGGCATGAAGATTGACGCCGGGTTAGCGCCACCGAGGCTGATTTTTACGTCACCTTCTCACCAGTATCCCACCGGCAGCGTGCTCAGCGCGGCGCGACGTCTGGCGCTGCTGGAATATGCTCGTCAGCACGGTTGCTGGATCGTGGAGGATGATTACGACAGCGAGTTTCGCTTTAGCGGCGAGCCGATTCCCGCGATGCGCGGCATGGCCCCTAACGCGCCGGTGGTCTATCTTGGCACCTTTAGCAAAACCTTATTTCCGTCGCTGCGCCTCGGATTTATGGTGCTACCCTCGATGCTGGTGGAAAGCGCCCAGCCGGCTATCCGTGCGCTGCTGCGCGGCGGTCATCGTGCAGAGCAGCGCGCGCTGGCCTGTTTTATTGAGGAGGGACATTACGCTCGCCATCTGGCGGCGATGCGGCGTTTGTACCGTAAACGGCAGATACAGCTGTGTGAGGTACTGGAACAAGAACTGATCGTGCCGCACGAGTTGATGGCGGGCGAGGGCGGGCTGCATATGACGGTGGCGATTGACGGCATTGATGATGTGACGCTGGTTCGCCAACTGCGCGCGCACCAGATGGCGCCTGGTGCGCTGAGTAGCTTTTACCTTAACCGTCAGCACGCGCGTTCAGGGCTGGTACTGGGCTATGGCAATACGTCCGCATCGCAGTTTGCACCGGCGATACGGACTTTACAGCGGCTTATTGCGCCGCTTCGGCGCGGGCGAGAGTGAAAACGTCGTAGAACGACAGTTCGCCTTTGGTGGTGACCATTTTTTGCAGCTGGGTTTTGTACTGACCGTCGACGCGGCTGGAGTGCAGAATTTTTTCAATCAGCTGCGGTGGGACGAAGCGGGTGTTGTACCACTCGCCGTTGTAGCACACGCGGAAATCCAGGACGTCGATATCTTCGTAGCGGTAGCGCGGGTAGACGTCGAAAAAGAAAAAGCCGTTCAACAGCGCGAACAGCAGCCACAGTAGCCAGACGGAGTCGGCCAGCGTCTCTGAGCGCATCATCACCACCAGGGTGGCGAAGAAGGCAAGGTACATGGCGACAAACAGTCCGGGATGGTTGCGGATAAAGCTGATGCTAAAGCGCGGCCGGTTGTCGCGCTTTTCACGGGCGTTCAGTTCATCAATGGTTTGCGTGAGTAATCGCTGGATCTCTGACATCTTTTGCTCGGCAACGTAGGGCGGAATAGCCTATTGTATGTTGCGTTAATCCATGCAAAAAGTAACAGATCGGTTGCAAAAAACCATAACAGTCTGCCGCTGTTATTTTGATAACATTTTAATGATGCGCGCCGGGTTGCCGCCGACAACGGCGTTAGCCGGGACATCTTTGACGACTACCGCGCCTGAAGCGATGACGGCATTATCACCGATGGTCACACCGGGGTTGACGATCGCTCGTCCGCCGATCCATACGTTGTGGCCGATGGTGACCGGTTTGCCGAACTCCACGCCGCTGTTACGTTCGTCGGCATCCAGCGGATGCGTGGCAGTGTAGATATGCACACCCGGCGCCAGCATACAGTTATCGCCGATGTGAACCGGGCAGACATCCAACATCACACAGTCAAAGTTGGCGTAGAAGTTAGCGCCAAGGTGAATATTGTAGCCATAATCGCAGCGGAAGGTGGGTTCAATATAGGCGCCATCCCCTTTGCCGAGCAGCGCTTTCAGTAACGCTGTGCGTTCGGCTTTTTCATCCGGTGCCGTATGGTTATAACGGTGGATAAGCTGCCTGGCGCGAATCCGGTCCGTTCTTAGCGTTTCATCTCCCGGACGATAGGGTTCGCCGGCAATCATTTTGCGTTTTTCATCACTCATCGGTGCCTCCTGTTAGCGGAGCCACCACCTTAAAAGGTGATACATGATTTGGGAACGTTCCCATGGCATCGCTGTGACGCTATTCACAGAATCTAATCGTATCCAGAGGAGAGTCGCGCACGAAAAAAGAAATTAGCGAATGTACTTCCACACGGTTGAAGGGATCTTATCGTAGAGTTTATTCATGGTCAGTTCAGCCAGACGATGATCGGCCGCTGAGTAAAATACCGCCAGTTCATTGTCGGACAGCTCATATTTATTTTTTTCAATTACGCGTTCGAGCGTGTCAATAGACTGGCAGCGTCGCAGGCGCATCAAATAATCAGTTTTAGTTAGTGGTTTATCAGACATAATTCACCCATTGATTGTAATAATTTTAACAAGAAAGACTGACGGGGTTGGCGCGGCTCGCATTGACAAAACAACGGAAGAGTTTGTTCCCTGACTTCCGCCATTTTTGCAGGTCGACGCTATTAATGCCGTAGTTACTGAATAACATAAAAGTATCATCCAGATATTCGTCAATCTGTGCAATCAGTTTATTATCTTCGTCGTACTTAATTTTATAATTAAGTGCGAACGTTGCTATATGTTCTATCAGCTCATTAAGCTGCAGGTTAACCGCCGAGGTGGGATCGTTCACCCAGCCATGGTTACTCTCTTCGAGCGTGGCAAGACAATCATGATACAGGGTTTCGCAGAGAAACTTAAGCTGTGCGATATCATGTCTTTTTGGTGAGTATTCGTCCATAACGCATCCCCCTGTTCGTAGTACAGACAACGAGTAACAAATACCGGTGCGGGATGGTACTGCTGGCAAACCTGAAACATGCACGTGTTCCCGATCTGTTGTAACTATAATCCACTGCGCAAAAGATTTCATCGCGCTATTACGAAAAATTACAATTAAATCTCAGAGGGTTAAATTTTTTCTGCTCTCACCCATAAGACTGAACATAAAAGCTAACATCTTGTTTCTGCATAGAAACGGCGGGTGAAAAATGCAGGTTTCATAGCTTTGACCGCGGTGATGTGTGGAAAGTTCTTAGGCTTGACTAGGAATAATCCTAAAATCATTGAGTAAATACTCATTAAGAAAATGATGCAAAATAAATTAAAGAAAAATCTTAATTCTAGTATTGGCGTGGTTAAGGCTATTTTTATTATCAAAGGGGAGTAATAGTTTCATTTATTAATAAATGATTAAATAGTAATCAATCGATGGCGGCGGGTGATGGCGATATAAAAAAAAGGGCCGCATGTGCGGCCCTTGAGGTAAGACGTTTTTAGTGATGCTCAACCTTGTGGCTGTGCTCAATGTCTTCGTTCTTACGGCTGAAACGACGACGAACCACGACGAAGAACACCGGGACAAAGAAGATAGCCAGCACGGTCGCTGTTACCATCCCGCCCATTACGCCGGTACCTACGGCGTTCTGCGCACCGGAGCCCGCGCCAGAGCTGATAACCAGCGGCATAACGCCGAGGATAAAGGCCAGCGAGGTCATCAGGATAGGACGCAGACGCATACGTACGGCTTCCAGCGTTGCTTCGATAAGCCCTTTACCTTCTTTATCCATCAGGTCTTTGGCGAACTCGACGATCAAGATGGCGTTTTTCGCCGAGAGACCGATGGTGGTCAACAGGCCTACCTGGAAGTACACGTCGTTGGTCAGACCGCGCAGCGTTGCGGCCAGCAGCGCACCGACAACCCCCAGCGGAACCACCAGCATGACCGAGAACGGAATAGACCAGCTCTCATACAGTGCGGCCAGACACAGGAAGACGACGATCAGCGAAATCGCGTACAGGGCAGGGGCCTGGTTGCCGGAGAGGCGTTCCTGATAGGACATGCCCGTCCAGTCGTAGCCGATACCCGCGGGCAGTTTACCCGCCAGCTCTTCCATCAGGCTCATTGCCTCACCGGTACTCTTACCTTCGGCTGCCTGGCCCAGGATTTCCATGGACGGCAGACCGTTGTAACGTTCCAGACGCGGCGAACCGTATTCCCAGCGCGAGCTGGAGAAGGCCGAGAACGGCACCATCTGACCATCGCTGCCGCGAACGTACCACTTACCAATATCTTCTGGCAGCATACGGTATTTCGCTTCGGACATCAGATACACCTTCTTCACACGACCGCGGTCGATGAAGTCGTTGACGTAGCTACCGCCCCAGGCCGTGCCCAGCGTGGTATTGATGTCACTGATAGAAACACCCAGCGCCTGGGCTTTTTCCTGATCGATGTCGATTTTGAACTGCGGCGTATCTTCCAGACCGTTAGGACGCACGCCGGTCAGCACGTCAGGGTGCTGGGCAATCATGCCGAACAGTTGGTTACGCGCCTGCGTCAGTTTTTCGTGACCCAGACCCGCCTGATCAATCAGCTGGAAGTCAAAGCCGGTTGCCGTACCCAGTTCTACAATCGCCGGCAGGTTAAAGGCGAACACCATCGCATCTTTAATCTGTGAGAAGTAGCCCATTGCACGGCCGGTGATCGCTTCCACTTTGTTCTCGGCGCCCGGACGTTGACTCCAGTCCTTCAGCGAGACGAACGCGATACCGGTGTTCTGGCCGCGACCCGCGAAACCGAAGCCGTTTACGGCGAAGACGGACTCAACGTTGTCTTTCTCTTTGGTGAGATAGTAGTTGGTCATCTCATCCAGCACTTTCTGCGTACGTTCCTGGGTCGCACCGGCAGGCAGCTGCGCCATGCTCAGGAATACGCCCTGGTCTTCGTCCGGCAGGAAGGAGCTTGGCAGACGTACAAACAAAAACGCCATGCCGACGACGATGATCAGATACAGCAGCAAATAACGACCGGTGCTGCGCAGAATATTGCCTACGCTATCGGTGTAGTGGTGCGTGCTCTTCTCAAACATCCGGTTGAACCAGCCGAAGAACCCGGTGGTTGCGCCGTGGCTGCCTTTTTCGATTGGCTTCAGCATGGTGGCGCAGAGCGCCGGCGTCAGGATCAACGCAACCAGTACCGACAGCGCCATCGCGGACACGATAGTGATGGAGAACTGGCGATAGATTGCCCCGGTAGAACCGCCGAAGAAGGCCATCGGGATGAACACCGCGGACAGGACCATCGCGATACCAACCAGCGCCCCCTGAATCTGGCCCATTGATTTACGCGTCGCTTCTTTTGGCGGCAGACCTTCTTCCGCCATGACGCGCTCGACGTTCTCTACGACGACGATGGCGTCATCCACCAACAGGCCGATGGCAAGCACCATCCCGAACATGGTCAGCGTGTTTATCGAGAAGCCGAATGCCGCCAGCACCGCAAAGGTCCCGAGCAGTACCACCGGCACCGCGATCGTTGGGATAAGCGTCGCGCGGAAGTTCTGCAGGAACAGATACATCACCAGGAACACCAGAATGATCGCTTCGACCAGCGTTTTCACCACTTCGTGAATTGAGATCTTAACGAACGGGGTGGTGTCATACGGATAAACGATTTTCATCCCTGACGGGAAGAACGGCTCCATTTTTGCCAGTTCAGCGCGAATGGCGCTCGCGGTGTCCAGGGCGTTGGCGCCGGTCGCCAGTTTAATCCCCAGGCCGGAAGCCGGCTGGCCGTTAAACTTCGCGATAACGTCGTAGCTCTCGCCGCCGAGCTCAATCTTGGCGACGTCGCGCAGGCGAACCTGCGAGCCGTCCTGGTTCACCTTCAGCAGGATGTTGCCAAACTGCTCGGTGTTGGTCAGACGGGTTTGCGCCACGATAGAGGCGTTCAGCTGCTGGCCTTTCACCGGCGGCGTACCGCCTAACTGACCGGCCGCCACCTGGGCGTTCTGTGCTTTCAGCGCGGCGATCACGTCAACCGGCGTCAGCTGGAAGTTGTTCAGTTTGTTCGGGTCCATCCAGATACGCATCGCGTACTGGGAACCAAACAGCTGAACGTCGCCCACGCCGCTGGTACGGCTAATGGCGTCCTTCATGTTCGCTGCCACGTAGTCCGAGATATCGTCCTGGTTCATGGTGCCGTTGGTGTTGATAACACCGACAACCATCAGGAAGCTGCTGGACGCTTTCTCAACGCTAATACCCTGCTGCTGAACTTCTTGCGGCAGCAGTGGAGTGGCCAGCGCGAGTTTGTTCTGCACCTGAACCTGCGCGATATCCGGATCGGTACCGGATTCGAAGGTCAGGGTAATGGTTGCGGTACCGGTGGAGTCGCCGTTGGAGGACATGTACATCAGGTGATCGATACCGTTCATGTTCTGTTCGATAACCTGAGTTACTGTGTTCTGCACCGTTTCGGCGTCAGCACCGGGGTACATGGCCGTGATCGAAATTGCTGGCGGCGCAATCGTCGGATATTGCGCTACCGGCAACTTGAGGATCGATAGCCCCCCTGCCAGCATGATAATGATGGCGATCACCCACGCAAATATGGGGCGATCGATAAAGAAATTAGGCATGTCTTAACGGCTCCTGTTTAAGTTAAGACTTGGTTTGTTCTGACTGAGCAGCGCCCGCTGCGGCTTGCTGTTTGTCGTCAGAAGTGACTTCCTGCGCTTTGACCTGCACGCCCGGTTTCACTTTTTGCAGACCGGTAATAATGACGCGATCGCCATCCTTCAGTCCTTCGGTGACCAGCCATTTGTCGCCAATGGCCTGTGCGGCAACAATCTGGCGGGTTTCGACTTTATCATCAGCGCCAACAACCAGCGCGCTCGCATCGCCGCGCGGCGTACGGGTCACGCCCTGTTGCGGAACCAGCAGCGCGTTCGGGTTGGTCCCTTCTTCCAGACGTGCGCGAACGAACATGCCCGGCAGCAGCGTATGGTCTGGGTTCGGGAAAATAGCGCGCAGCGTGATAGAACCGGTGGTCTGATCAACGGTCACATCAGAGAACTCTAAGGTGCCGCTCTGCGGATATTTGATGCCGTCATTGGTCACAAGATCCACTTTCGCTTTGCCGTTTTCCTGTTTCAGCTTGCCGTCCGCCAGCTCCTGCTTAAGGCGCAGGAAGTCGTTGCTGGACTGGGTAACGTCAACATAGATAGGGTCCAACTGCTGAACGGTTGCCAGCGCGGTAGCTTGCCCGTTCTGCACCAGCGCGCCCTCGGTAACCGAAGATTTGCCAATGCGCCCGCTGATCGGGGAGGTCACTTTGGTATAAGCCAGGTTGATACGTGCGGTTTCTACCGCCGCTTTGGCAGCGACTACCGCAGCGTTAGCCTGCTGCGCATCGGCAACAGCCGTATCGTAATCCTGTTTGCTGATGTACTGCGTACCCAACAGTTTGGAGTAACGATTCACGGTCAGCTTTGCGATGTTGGCCGCGGCCTGCGCTTTGGCTAAATCACCTTTGGCGCTTTCGTAAGATGCCTGATACGTTGCTGGATCAATCTGATAAAGCGACTCACCGGCGGTGATTTCACCCCCTTCCGTAAAGTTGCGCTTCAGAATAATACCGCTGACCTGCGGGCGTACTTCTGCAATGCGGAAGGCGCTGGTGCGGCCCGGCAGTTCCGTCGTGATTACAAGAGGTTCAGATTTGAGCGTCACGACGCCAACTTCTGGTGCGTGTTGTGCTCCTTGCTGAGCTGGTTTGTCGTCACATCCTGTTAGCGCTAAGCTGCCTGAGAGCATCAGAACGACCGCCAGAGGCGTTAACCCTCTGTTTTTGTTCATATGTAAACCTCGAGTGTCCGATTTCAAATTGATCAATGAAGCAAGCGTCACAAACCCATTGCTGCGCTTGTATTATCGTCATACTATGGTACATACATTCATAAATGTATGTAAATCTAACCCCTGCAATTTCACCGACCTATGGCACGAAAAACCAAAGAACAAGCGCAAGCTACGCGTCAGCACATACTGGATGTCGCCCTACGGTTGTTTTCGCAGCAGGGGGTATCATCTACCTCACTTGCCGAGATTGCAAAAGCGGCCGGGGTGACGCGTGGCGCAATCTACTGGCATTTCAAGGATAAGTCGGATCTCTTTAACGAAATCTGGGTGTTATCAGAGTCCAGTATTAGCGATCTTGAGATTGAGTATCGGGCAAAATTCCCAGGTGATCCACTCTCAGTTTTGAGGGAAATACTGGTTTACATTCTGGAAGCGACCGTTATCGAAGAACGCCGACGCCTGATGACGGAAATTATTTATCACAAATGTGAGTTTGTCGGCGAAATGGCCGTTGTGCAACAGGCACAGCGGAGTTTATGTTTGGAAAGTTACGATCGCATTGAACAGACGTTAAATGACTGTGTCATCGCCGGGGTATTACCGACCAATCTGCTCAGCCGTCGGGCGGCCATTTTGACCCGCAGCTATATTTCCGGGCTGATGGAAAACTGGCTATTTGCGCCCGACTCCTTTGACCTGCGCGGCGAAGCGCAGGCTTATGTCGCTATCCTGCTCGAAATGTATCAATTTTGCCCAACGCTGCGCGCCGAAACACAGCCTTAATCACGGGCTTATTACCAGGAATAATCCTGGCGTCTCTGACTGTTCGCCTGTACCCAGAAGTGCTATTCTGCGCGGGCGTTTATCCCCGGTTCTTCACCGGCTTTAACAACCACTCACGTTAACATTATGCTGCATAATATCCGCCCACGGGGCACGATTTCCGCATTTATCATTATTGCTGTCTGCTTTCTGTTTACGATGGCCGCGGCGCAGGCGCGCGCGATTAACGGCAATGATATTCCTGACCGCGCCGATGTCCAGGATCAGCTGACCGCCCTCAATAATAAGAAAGACCTGACGCCGCAAGATAAGCTGGTACAACAGGATCTCACGGAAACCCTGCAACTTCTCGATAAAATCGACGCGGTGAAGGCGGAATCGACAGCACTGCAAAAGCAGATCGATCAGGCGCCGATGAAGCTGCGCCAGGCGACCGATAATCTCAACGCCCTGAGCGACGTCGACAATGACGATGAAACGCGCAAGACGCTGAGCACGCTCTCGCTGCGCCAGCTGGAAGCTCGAGTTTCCCAGTCGGTTGACGATCTGCAAAATGCGCAAAACGATCTCGCGACTTACAACAGCCAACTGGTCTCACTACAAACCCAGCCCGAGCGCGTCCAGAACTCGATGAACGCGGCCTCGCAGCAGCTGCTGCAGGTGCGCAACAGCCTCAACGGCAGCACCGTCGGCGATGCGCTGCGCCCCACGGAGCAGGCCAAACTGCTGGTGCAAAAATCGCTGCTGGATGCCGAAATTGAACTGCAGCGTAAGAGCCTTGCGGGGAACACCGTGCTGCAGGATACGCTGCAAAAGCAGCGCGACTATGTGACCGCCTACAGCAACCGTCTTGAACATCAGCTTCAGCTGTTGCAGGAGGCCGTGAGCAGCAAGCGTCTCACGCTATCGGAAAAAACGGCCGCCGAAACCGCCTCGCCGGAAGAGACCGCCCGTATTCAGGGCAATCCGCTGGTGAAGCAGGAGCTGGAAATTAACCACCAGCTAAGTCAGAAACTGATTACCGCCACTGAAAGCGGCAACCAGCTGGTGCAGCAAAATATTAAGGTGAAAACCTGGCTTGACCGCGCCCTGCAGTCTGAACGTAACGTGAAAGAGCAAATTGCCGTACTGAAGGGGAGCCTGCTGCTGTCGCGTATTCTCTACCAGCAGCAGCAGACGCTACCGTCGGCCGACGAGCTGGAGGATATGACCACCCGCATCGCCGACCTGCGTCTTGAGCAGTTTGAGATCAACCAGCAGCGTGATGCCCTGTTCCAGAGCGACGATTTCGTTGCGAAGCTGGAAGAGGGGCACAGCAGCGAAGTCGACAGCGAAGTGCACGACGCGCTGCTGCAAATTGTTGATGCGCGCCGCGAGATGCTCGACCTGATCAACAAGCAGTTGGGTAGCCAACTGATGATGGCCATCAACCTGCAAATTAACCAACAGCAGTTGATGAGCGTATCGAAAAGCCTGAAATCAATCCTTACCCAGCAAATCTTCTGGGTAAACAGCAACAAACCGATGGACTGGGACTGGATTAAATCGTTCCCGGAAGCGCTGAAAGATCAGTTTAAGTCGATGAAAATCACCGTCAACTGGGAGAAAGCGTGGCCCGCGGTGTTTATCGCCTTCCTTGCGGGGCTGCCGCTGTTGTTGATTGCCGGGCTGATACGCTGGCGGCTACAGTGGCTGCGCAATTACCAGGATAAGCTGGGCGACCAGGTGGGTAATCTGCGTAACGATAGCCAGATGCACACGCCAAAGGCCATCTTCATCGATCTTATTCGCGCGCTGCCTGTGGTGCTGCTGATTCTGGCGGTCGGCCTGATCCTGCTGACCATGCAGCTCAATATCAGCGCACTGCTGTGGGCGTTTTCGAAAAAACTGGCCATGTACTGGCTGGTGTTCGGTCTGTGCTGGAAAGTGCTGGAGAAAAACGGCGTGGCCGTGCGGCACTTTAATATGCCAGAGCAGCTCACCAGCCACTGGCGTCGTCAAATTGTGCGTATCAGCCTGGCGCTGCTGCCGCTGCATTTCTGGTCAGTGGTGTCTGAACTTTCGCCGCTGAACCTGATGGACGATGTGCTGGGGCAGTTTGTTATTCTGCTTAACCTGCTGGTGATTACGGCACTGATGTGGCCAATGTGCCGCGAAAGCTGGCGTGACAAAGAGTCGCATAGCCTGCGTCTGATCACCATGACCGTGCTGGCGCTGGTGCCAGTGGGGCTGATGGTGCTGACCGCCACCGGCTACTTCTATACCACCCTGCGTCTGTCCGGTCGTTGGATTGAAACCGTCTACCTGGTTATTTTCTGGAACCTGCTGTACCAGACGGTCCTGCGCGGATTAAGCGTGGCGGCGCGTCGTATCGCCTATCGCCGCGCGGTCGCCCGTCGTCAGAATCTGGTGAAGGAGGGGGCCGAAGGGGCCGAACCGCAGGAAGAACCCGCGATTGCCCTGGAGCAGATCAACCAGCAGACGCTGCGTATCACCATGCTGGTGATGGTGGCGCTGTTTGGCGTGATGTTCTGGGCCATCTGGTCTGACTTAATCACCGTCTTTAGCTACCTCGACAGCATCACCCTGTGGCACTACAACGGCACCGAGGCCGGGGCCAGCGTGGTGAAAAATGTCACCATGGGCAGTTTGCTGTTTGCCATTATCGCTTCAATGGTCGCCTGGGCGTTGATTCGTAACTTACCGGGTCTGCTGGAAGTGCTGGTGCTCTCACGGCTGAATATGCGTCAGGGGGCGTCGTATGCCATCACCACGATCCTGAACTACGTGATTATCGCCGTGGGCGCAATGACCGTATTCGGCTCGTTGGGGGTATCGTGGGATAAACTGCAATGGCTGGCCGCCGCGCTGTCGGTTGGTTTAGGTTTCGGCCTGCAGGAGATTTTCGGTAACTTTGTGTCCGGCCTGATTATTCTGTTCGAACGCCCGGTACGTATTGGCGATACCGTGACCATTGGCACCTTCTCCGGGACGGTTAGCAAGATCCGTATTCGCGCGACCACCATCACCGACTTTGACCGTAAAGAAGTGATCATCCCGAACAAGGCCTTCGTCACCGAACGGCTGATCAACTGGTCTCTGAGCGATACCATCACCCGCGTGGTGATCCGTCTTGGCGTGGCCTACGGATCGGATCTGACCAAGGTGAAAGAGGTGCTGCTCAAAGCGGCGATGGAACATCCGAAAGTGATGCACGATCCGGAGCCTTTGGTGTTCTTTACCGCCTTCGGCGCCAGCACCCTCGATCACGAACTGCGTCTGTACGTACGTGAACTGCGCGATCGCAGCTACACCGTTGACGAACTGAACCGCACAATCGACCGTCTGTGCCGCGAAAACGACATCAACATTGCCTTTAACCAGCTGGAAGTGCACCTGCACAACGAGAAGGGCGATGAAGTGACGGAAGTGAAGCGCGACAGTAAAAATGACGGCAAAGACTTGATTGCTGATTAATCGGTAGGCCGGATAAGCGCTGCGCCATCAGGCGCGCCGCCGTATATTGCCGCATGGCGGCATCGTCTTATCCGGCCTGCGGATCGGGCTAGCTGTTGTTCCCTTGCTGCCTGGCGTTGGCGCTATGGCGCTTCGTCCGGGCGGCTTTTCAGCTTGTTGATGTAATCTTTGCGCACCATCTCCAGCGCGCTGAGCACAATTTCCGGGGCGATATGGTTGCTCTCCAGCAGTTCGATCAAATCGACCGCTAGCTTGACGTCATCGGGCGCATTTTCCAGCGACATAGCTTCTCCTCTAGCGCGCGATACGCGCCAGTATTCGTTCAATTTCCTCGAGCGCCTGGCGGCAGCGGGTAAGGCGACCGTCAAAGGCAGTGATTTCGCGCGCCAGACGCTGCTGATCCTCAAGCGTTGTAGCCTGCTGATATTGCTGCTGGCGCTGCTGCTTCATCTCCAGCAGACGACGTTCAAACTCCTGCGTTTCCAGCCTTTTACGCTGCCAGCGGCGCAGGCCGGGTGAGGGGCTATCCCACATGCGCAGTGACCAGGCTTCGCTCTCGCGGCTGATGGCCTCAATTTGCGCCGCCAGGCGTTCGGCGAGCCAGGCGACCTGCGGCAGCTGCTGCCGATCAACGGCGTGCTTAAGCTCCTCAAAATGCGCTTGGGCTTCATCGAGGTAGGCCTGCATTCTGGTGCTGCGCGTCTGGAAAAGCTGGCGGTCAAAGCGCGCGCTCAGCATGGCGTGCGCAGCAAGGGGCGCAATGCGCGTCTGAAGCCGCGCAAGCTGTTGTTCCAGCGTTTGTAAAAGCAGGGCCGTTTTCACCGGATTCTCCGTTTTCTTGTTATCGGCTATGCTACAGTAGCAGACTCATTTGATAACGATTCGCATTATGCAGCGTACTATTTTAATCATTATTGGCTGGCTGGCGGTAGCCCTCGGCACCATCGGGGTGGTTCTGCCGCTGCTGCCGACGACGCCATTTATTCTGCTGGCTGCCTGGTGCTTTGCGCGCTCGTCGCCGCGCTTCCATCACTGGCTGCTTTATCGCTCCTGGTTTGGCGGCTACCTGCGCCACTGGCAGCGCTATAAGGCGATGCCGCCGGGGGCCAAACCGCGCGCCATCGCGGTGATTTTGCTGACGTTTGGCGTTTCTCTGTGGCTGGTGGAGATGACGTGGGTGCGCGTGCTGCTGCTGATGATCCTCGCCGGGTTGCTGGTTTTTCTTTGGCGAATCCCGGTGGTTGATGCAGAACAACAAAAGTCATGAAGCGCATTAATGGTGTTGCATTTCTGCGAGCTAGCCAGTAAATTCTGGCGTTTTCGAGCACAGGCGCGCCTGGTTAAAAGTTATCCAATTGTTGCTTTTAACCCATTTTGCTCGCCTTGAGTAACACTGTTTCAATCAGGCACAAACCTATGACCGCAACTGCACAGCAGCTTGAATATCTGAAAAACAGCATCCAGAGCATCCAGGATTATCCGAAACCTGGCATTCTTTTCCGCGATGTCACCAGCTTACTGGAAGACCCGAAAGCCTACGCGCTCAGCATTGAATTGCTGGTTGAGAAATACAAAGACGCCGGTATTACCAAAGTGGTGGGTACCGAAGCGCGTGGTTTCCTGTTTGGTGCACCTGTTGCGCTGGCAATGGGCGTAGGTTTTGTCCCGGTGCGCAAACCGCGCAAGCTGCCGCGCGAAACGATCGCCGAAAGCTATGAACTGGAGTACGGCACCGATCAGCTGGAAATCCACGTTGATGCAATCAAACCGGGCGACAAAGTTCTGGTGGTTGACGATCTGCTGGCTACCGGCGGGACTATCGAAGCGACGGTTAAATTGATCCGCCGTCTGGGTGGCGAAGTGCACGATGCGGCCTTCATCATCAACCTGTTCGATCTGGGCGGCGAACAGCGCCTGGAAAAACAGGGTATCACCAGCTACAGTCTGGTGAATTTCCCGGGTCACTAAGCATTTCCCGATACATGGCCTCGCCGATCCGGCGGGGCTGTGGTAGCATTACCCCCTCGTGAATCCACCTTCCAGCGTTTCAGAGCCTGCCAATGAGTTATCAGGTCTTAGCCCGAAAATGGCGCCCACAAACCTTTGCTGACGTCGTCGGCCAGGAACATGTGCTGACCGCACTGGCGAACGGCTTATCGTTAGGGCGCATTCATCACGCATATCTCTTTTCCGGCACCCGTGGCGTCGGGAAAACCTCTATCGCCCGTTTGCTGGCGAAGGGGCTGAACTGCGAAACCGGCATTACCGCCACGCCGTGCGGCGTGTGTGATAACTGCCGCGAAATTGAACAGGGGCGTTTCGTCGACTTAATTGAGATCGATGCCGCCTCGCGAACCAAAGTTGAAGATACCCGCGACCTGCTGGATAACGTCCAGTACGCGCCCGCGCGCGGCCGCTTTAAGGTGTATCTCATCGATGAAGTGCACATGCTCTCCCGCCACAGCTTCAACGCGCTGTTGAAGACGCTGGAGGAGCCGCCTGCGCACGTCAAATTCCTGCTGGCGACGACCGATCCGCAAAAGCTGCCGGTGACTATTCTGTCGCGCTGCCTGCAGTTCCACCTGAAGGCGCTGGACGTTGAGCAGATTCGTCATCAGCTTGAACATATCCTCGATGAAGAGCATATCGCCCACGAGCCTCGCGCCCTGCAGCTGCTGGCGCGTGCGGCGGATGGCAGCCTGCGTGACGCCTTAAGCCTCACCGATCAGGCGATTGCCAGCGGCGAAGGCCAGCTAACGACCGTCTCCGTCAGTGAGATGCTCGGTACCCTGGACGACGACCAGGCGCTGTCACTCATTGAAGCGCTGGTGGTCGCCGACGGCGAGCGGACGATGGCGCTGGTCAACGAGGCCGCGCTGCGAGGCGTTGACTGGGAGGCGCTGCTGGTTGAAATGCAGAGCCTGCTGCACCGTATCGCGATGGTTCAGCTGTCGCCTGCGGCACTGGGTAGCGATATGGCGGCCATTGAACAGCGGATGCGCAACCTGGCGCGCACCGTGCCGCCGACCGACGTGCAGCTGTACTACCAGACGCTACTGATTGGCCGAAAAGAGCTGCCGTACGCGCCGGACAGGCGTATGGGCATTGAAATGACGCTGCTGCGCGCATTGGCATTTCATCCGAATGCGCCTCTGCCGGAGCCGGAAAGGCCGCAGCAGACGTTTGCGCCTGCCTATGCACCTGTGACGCAACAGCCCGCGCCAATGCCTTCTGCCGCACCGATGACGCCGCCGCCTGCGGCCGCGCCGTTGCCAGATTCCACTAATCAGGTGCTGGCCGCGCGACGTCAGTTGCAGCAGAGCAGTCAGGGAGCAACCACCCCAAAAAAGAGTGAACCGGCAGCCGCTTCCCGCGCGCGGCCGGTGAATAACGCTGCGCTGGAAAGACTGGCTTCGGTGTCCGAACGCGTTCAGGCACGCCCGGCACCGTCCGCGTTGACCCAACCGGCGGCGAAAAAAGAGGCTTATCGCTGGAAAGCGACCACGCCGGTTGCAGAGGTAAAAAAAGAGGAAGTCGCCACCCCGAAGGCGCTGAAAAAAGCGCTGGAGCACGAAAAAACGCCGGAACTGTCGGCGAAGCTGGCGGCGGAATCATTAGCGCGCGACCCCTGGGCAGCGGAAGTCAGCCAGATGGCGCTGCCAAAGCTGGTCGAGCAGGTGGCGCTCAACGCGTGGAAAGAGCAGAACGGTAACGCCGTATGCCTGCATCTTCGCCCCACGCAGCGGCACCTTAATTCACCTGGCGCGAAGCAGAAGCTGGCCGAAGCGATGGCCACTTTATACGGCGAGCCTGTTGAATTGACCATCGTGGAAGATGATAATCCGGCGGTGCGTACGCCGCTGGAGTGGCGACAGGCCATTTATGAAGAGAAGCTCGCGCAGGCGCGCGAGTCGATTATCGCGGATAATAACATCCAGACCCTGCGCCGATTCTTCGACGCGGACCTGGATGAAGAAAGTATCCGCCCCATTTGACCGCAAGCCGCGCTTACGGTCGGTATTTTTTAACGTGACCTACTGAGAGAGAAGCCTATGTTTGGTAAAGGCGGTCTGGGTAACCTGATGAAACAGGCCCAGCAGATGCAAGACAAAATGCAGAAAATGCAGGAAGAAATCGCCCAGCTGGAAGTCACCGGCGAATCTGGCGCAGGTCTGGTCAAAGTGACCATCAACGGCGCGCATAACTGCCGTCGCGTTGAAATCGACCCAAGCCTGCTGGAAGACGACAAAGAGATGCTGGAAGATCTCGTCGCTGCGGCGTTCAATGATGCGGCGCGCCGTATTGATGAAACCCAGAAAGAGAAAATGGCCTCTGTATCCTCCGGTATGCAGCTGCCGCCAGGCTTCAAGATGCCGTTCTGATGCAAACCAGTCCGCTGTTAACTCAGCTGATGGAAGCGCTGCGCTGCCTGCCGGGCGTTGGCCCGAAGTCAGCGCAGCGCATGGCGTTTACCCTGCTGCAGCGCGATCGCAGCGGGGGAATGCGCCTGGCGCAGTCCTTAACGCGTGCGATGTCGGAAATCGGCCACTGCGCTGATTGCCGCACCTTCACCGAACAGGACGTGTGCAATATCTGTGCGAACCCGCGTCGCCAGGAAAACGGCCAAATCTGCGTGGTGGAGAGTCCGGCAGACATTTACGCCATTGAGCAGACCGGGCAGTTCTCCGGCCGCTACTTCGTGCTGATGGGCCACCTGTCGCCGCTCGACGGCATCGGCCCGGACGATATCGGCCTCGATCGTCTGGAGCAACGTCTGGAAACGGAGCAGCTCACGGAAATCATTCTCGCCACCAACCCCACGGTGGAAGGGGAAGCCACGGCCAACTATATTGCCGAGCTGTGCGCGCAGTATGGCGTTGATGCTAGCCGTATCGCCCACGGCGTGCCGGTTGGCGGCGAGCTGGAGATGGTTGACGGCACCACGCTGTCGCACTCTCTGGCCGGGCGCCATAAGATTCGTTTTTAATCAAACGAGAGCAGGATTTTCTGCTCTCGCTTGAAATTCTCGCTACCCATCCCCATTTTCCTCTCATCGCTTTTTTTACCTTGTAATCACCATTGAGGTATTTTGCAATGAAAGGACAAGAAACACGTGGCTTTCAGTCAGAAGTAAAACAGCTTCTGCACCTGATGATCCATTCTCTGTATTCCAATAAAGAAATTTTCCTGCGTGAGCTTATCTCTAACGCTTCAGATGCTGCCGACAAGCTGCGCTTCCGCGCGCTGTCCAACCCGGATCTGTATGAGGGCGACGGCGAACTGCGCGTGCGCGTCTCCTTCGATAAAGATAAGCGTACGTTGACCATCGCCGATAACGGCGTGGGTATGAACCGCGACGAAGTGATTGACCACCTGGGGACTATCGCAAAATCCGGCACCAAAGCCTTCCTCGAGTCCATGGGCTCCGACCAGGCGAAAGACAGCCAGCTTATCGGCCAGTTCGGCGTCGGCTTCTACTCGGCGTTTATCGTCGCGGATAAAGTCACCGTGCGCACCCGTGCGGCGGGCGATAAGCCGGAAAACGGCGTGTTCTGGGAATCTGCCGGTGAAGGTGAATACACCGTCGCGGACATCACCAAAGAAGACCGCGGCACCGAAATTACTCTGCACCTGCGTGAAGACGAAAGCGAGTTCCTCGACGACTGGCGCGTGCGTTCAATTATCAGCAAATATTCCGACCATATCGCGCTGCCGGTAGAAATTGAAAAATCCGAAGAGAAAGACGGTGAAACCGTTGTCTCCTGGGAGAAAATCAACAAAGCGCAGGCGCTGTGGACGCGTAATAAAGCTGAGCTTAACGACGACGAATACAAAGAGTTCTACAAGCATATCGCCCATGACTTTACCGATCCGCTGACCTGGAGCCACAACCGTGTGGAAGGGAAGCAGGAGTACACCAGCCTGCTGTATATCCCGTCGCAGGCGCCGTGGGATATGTGGAACCGCGATCATAAACACGGCCTGAAGCTGTACGTGCAGCGCGTCTTTATCATGGACGATGCCGAACAGTTTATGCCGAACTACCTGCGCTTCGTGCGCGGCCTGATAGACTCCAACGATCTGCCGCTGAACGTTTCACGTGAGATCCTGCAAGACAGCACCGTCACCCGAAATCTGCGCAACGCGCTGACCAAACGCGTGCTGCAAATGCTGGAAAAACTGGCGAAAGACGATGCCGAGAAATACCTGACCTTCTGGAAACAGTTTGGCCTGGTACTGAAAGAAGGCCCGGCGGAAGATCACGGTAATCAGGAAGCGATTGCCAAACTGCTGCGCTTTGCTTCTACCCATACCGACTCTTCCGAGCAGAGCGTGTCGCTGGCCGACTACGTCTCGCGTATGAAAGAAGGGCAGGAGAAAATCTACTACATCACCGCCGACAGCTACGCCGCGGCGAAAAGCAGCCCGCACCTGGAGCTGCTGCGTAAGAAAGGCATCGAAGTGCTGCTGCTTTCTGACCGCATCGATGAGTGGATGATGAACTACCTGACCGAGTTCGACGGCAAACCGTTCCAGTCAGTGGCGAAAGCTGACGAGTCTATCGACAAACTGGCGGATGAAGTCGACGAAAGCGCGAAGGAAGCGGAAAAAGCGCTGACGCCGTTCGTTGAACGCGTGAAAACCCTGCTGGGTGATCGCGTGAAAGAAGTGCGTTTGACCCATCGTCTGACCGACACGCCGGCGATTGTCACTACCGATGCTGACGAAATGAGCACCCAGATGGCGAAACTGTTCGCCGCGGCGGGCCAGGCTGCGCCGGAAGTGAAATACATCTTTGAACTGAACCCGGATCACGTACTGGTGAAACGCACTGCCGATACCCAGGACGACGAGCAGTTTAAAGAGTGGGTTGAGCTGCTGCTTGACCAGGCGCTGTTCGCCGAGCGCGGTACGCTGGAAGATCCTAACCAGTTTATCCGCCGTATGAACCAGCTGCTGGTGTCCTGATAGCCATAATGTAATGCCGGATGGCGCTAACGCTTATCCGGCCTACAGCTTCTCATCGATCGTAGGCCGGATAAGGTGTTTACACCGCCATCCGGCATTTTCTCTCCTTATTATCAATTTTCCCACCGTTAACCGTTTCAGCGTAGCCCGCTTCCTTGAGCCAATGCCGCGTTGGTGGTATCTTTTAGCGCTTTTTAAAAAATATTGACAACCTTTGAGGGGATTTTCGCAATGCGTATCATTCTGCTTGGCGCACCTGGCGCGGGTAAAGGAACTCAGGCACAGTTCATCATGGAGAAATATGGCATTCCGCAAATCTCCACCGGTGATATGCTGCGCGCGGCCGTTAAATCTGGCAGCGAGCTGGGCAAAAAGGCTAAAGACATCATGGATGCCGGTAAGCTGGTGACCGATGAGCTGGTTATCGCGCTGGTGAAAGAGCGCATCGCCCAGGAAGACTGCCGCAACGGTTTCCTGCTGGACGGCTTCCCGCGCACTATTCCGCAGGCTGACGCCATGAAAGAAGCGGGCATCAACGTTGACTACGTGCTGGAATTCGACGTACCGGACGAACTGATCGTTGACCGCATCGTAGGCCGTCGCGTACACGCTGCTTCTGGCCGCGTTTACCACATCAAATTCAACCCGCCTAAGGTTGAAGGTAAAGACGACGTGACCGGCGAAGAGCTGACCACGCGTAAAGACGATCAGGAAGAGACCGTGCGTAAGCGCCTGGTGGAATACCATCAGATGACCGCGCCGCTGATCGGCTACTACTCTAAAGAAGCGCAGGCGGGTAACACCCAGTACGCAAAAGTTGACGGTACTCAGGCCGTGGCTGACGTTCGCGCAGAGCTGGAAAAAATCCTCGGCTAATACCGAGGCGTGCCGGATGGCGGCATAAATGCCTTATCCGGCCTACGATTATTTTGTAGGCCTGATAAGCGCAGCGCCATCAGGCAAAAATTCTCGCCTTACCTCTCACAGCAATTAGTTTTTCTTCCCTGCTTTTCCGCTACAATTATCAACAATTTGAATCGATAAGAGGCGGTAATGCATCATAAAAAACCCGGTATTCTGCTGGTTAACCTCGGGACGCCCGATGCCCCCATGTCTGAAGCCATTAAACGCTATCTGAAACAGTTTTTAAGCGATAAGCGCGTTGTTGATACGCCGCGTTTGCTGTGGTGGCCTTTGCTGCGAGGCGTGATTCTGCCTATTCGCGCGCCCAGGGTAGCAAAGCTGTATCAGTCCGTGTGGATGGAAGACGGCTCGCCGCTAATGGTTTATAGCCGTCGCCAGCAGCGCGCGCTGGCCGCACGCCTGCCGGATGTGCCGGTGGCGCTGGGCATGAGCTACGGCACGCCGTCGCTACAAAGCGCCGTGGATGAACTGCTGGCACAGGGCGTCGATCAGCTTGTCGTGCTGCCGCTTTACCCGCAGTATTCCTGTTCGACCGTGGCCGCCGTATGGGATGAACTCGCCCGTATACTGGCCAGCAAACGCGCCATTCCGAGCGTGTCGTTCATTCGCGACTATGCTACCGATCGCGGCTATATTGAGGCGCTGGCCGCTAGCGCACGCGCATCGTTCGCGCGCCACGGCGAGCCGGATCTGCTGCTGCTTTCCTATCACGGCATTCCGCAGCGCTACGCGCATGAAGGCGACGATTATCCGCAACGCTGTCGCGACACGACCCGCGAGCTGGTTTCCGCGCTGGGTATTTCACCGGACAAGGTGATGATGACCTACCAGTCGCGCTTTGGCCGTGAACCGTGGCTGACGCCGTATACCGATGAGACGCTGAAAATGCTCGGAGAAAAGGGCGTGAAGCATATTCAGGTGATGTGCCCGGGCTTCTCTGCTGATTGCCTGGAAACGCTGGAAGAAATAGCGGTTCAGAACCGTGAAGTGTTCCTGGAGGCGGGTGGGCAACAGTATGAGTATATTCCCGCGCTTAATGATGATGATGCGCATATTGAGATGATGGTGAATCTGACCGCGTCGTATCGCTAATCGCCTGCGGGTAGGGGAATATGCTACTATTCCCCGCCTGTTAACTGCCAGCCAAAAATCACCATGAAATTTCCCGGTAAACGCAAATCTAAACATTACTTCCCGGTGGACGCTCGCGATCCGCTGCTCAAGCAAATTCAGCCCGAAAGTGAAACCAGCGCCGCGTGGGTCGTCGGTATCGACCAGACGCTGGTGGATATTGAGGCGAAAGTCGACGATGCGTTTATTCAGCGCTACGGCTTGAGTGCCGGGCATTCGCTGGTGATTGAAGACGATGTAGCGGAAGCGCTGTATCAGGAACTGGTGCGCGAAAACCTGATTACCCATCAGTTTGCCGGTGGCACTATCGGTAACACCATGCATAACTACTCGGTGCTGGCGGATGACCGCTCGGTGCTGCTCGGCGTGATGTGCAGCAATATCGAAATTGGCGGCTATGCCTACCGCTACCTGTGTAATACCTCCAGCCGCACCGATCTTAACCATTTGCAGGGCGTTGACGGGCCGATTGGCCGCTGCTTTACGCTGATTAGCGACAGCGGCGAGCGGACCTTTGCCATTAGCCCTGGGCACATGAACAAGCTGCGCCCGGAGAGTATTCCTGAGTCGGTTATCGCCGGCGCATCTGCGCTGGTGCTCACCTCCTACCTGGTGCGCTGCAAGCCGGGCGAGCCGATGCCGGATGCCACCATGCAGGCCATCGCCTATGCCAAAAAGCATGATGTACCGGTGGTGCTGACGCTGGGCACGAAGTTTGTTATCGCCGATAGCCCGGAATGGTGGCAGCGTTTTATCAAAGAGCACGTGTCGATTCTGGCGATGAATGAAGAAGAAGCGGAAGCGTTAACCGGCCTCAGCGACCCGCTGCAGGCATCGGATAAAGCGCTGGACTGGGTGGATCTGGTGCTGTGCACCGCCGGGCCGACCGGGCTGTATATGGCAGGCTTTACCGAAAATGAGGCCAAGCGTAAAACCCAGCATCCGCTGCTGCCGGGTGCCATTGCCGAGTTTAACCAGTATGAGTTCAGCCGCGCGGTGCGTTTTAAAGATTGCCGTGAGCCACTGCGTATCTACTCGCACATTGCGCCATTTATGGGCGGGCCAGAAAAAATCATGAACACCAATGGCGCGGGTGACGGTGCGCTGGCGGCGCTGCTGCATGATATTACCGCCAACGCCTATCACCGTAGCAACGTGCCGAACTCCAGCAAGCATCAGCACGCCTGGCTGACCTATTCGTCACTCGCGCAGGTGTGCAAGTATGCTAACCGGGTAAGCTATCAGGTGTTGAACCAGCATTCGCCGCGTCTGACGCGCGGCCTGCCGGAGAAAGAAGATAGCCTTGAAGAGGCGTACTGGGAACGTTAATTCGTTCGAGGCCTACAACGATGACGTGCCGTTGTAGGCCTGATAAACGCAGCGCCATCAGGAAGATGGCGCAGATTTCCGAATGGCGGCTTCGCCTTATCCGGCCGAAGAAAGTTACCCGCTTACCGCCTCACTCAACGGCGGCGAGCTCAGCAGCCCCAGCATGGTTTTGGCAATCTCCCGCTCGCCCATCACCACTTCATTGGCTCCGCGTTCGCTAATGTACGCCACTTCGTCGTCATAATGCGCACGGGCAATGATCTCGAGGTGCGGACACTTCTCGCGAGCGCTGGCAACAATCTCCCCGGCCTCGTAGCCGTTGGGGATGGTCAAAAGCAGCCAGCGGGCGCAGTCGAGGTGCGCCAGATTCATGATCTCTTCGTTAGCGGCGTTGCCCAGTACCGCGCGAATACCGCGTTCACGTAGCTCATCCACGCGGGTTCGCGACGTTTCAATGACCACCAGTGGAATGCCCTGCGCCATCAGCTTCTCACCGAGCAGGCTGCCGACGCGGCCGTAGCCGACCAGCAACGCATGATTGCAAATATCCACCGGGATCTGCGTTTCATCTTCCAGCGCCTCTTCCAGCGTCTGTTCCTCAAGCGTTTCCGTTTTCTCGAGGTATTTCTCCAGCAGGGAGAACAGCACCGGGTTAAGCATAATGGAGAGAATCGCGCCCGCCAGCACCAGGTTTTGCCCGTCCTGCGGCAGTAGCCCCAGCGCCATCCCCAGACCGGCCAGAATAAAGGCAAATTCGCCAATCTGCGCCAGGCTGGTGGCGATGGTCAGTGCGGTACGCTGGGAGTGACCGAACAGGCGCACCAGGCCAAACGCCGCCAGCGATTTACCGAAGATGATAATGGCCAGCGTTGCCAGCACCGCCAGCGGTTGCTCAATCAGAATCAACGGATCGAACAGCATGCCGACGGAGACGAAGAACAGTACCGCAAACGCGTCGCGCAGCGGCAGCGTATCGTGCGCCGCGCGGTGGCTCAGCTCGGATTCGTTCAGCACCATTCCGGCGAAGAATGCGCCCAGCGCGAAGGAGACGTCGAACAATTCGACCGCACCGAAGGCAATGCCCAGCGCCAGCGCCAGTACCGAGAGCGTGAACAGTTCGCGAGACCCGGTGGCGGCGCTGCGTGAGAGGATCCACGGCACCAGACGACGGCCAACCAGCATCATGATGGCGATAAACGCCACAACTTTGCCGATGGTGATGGCCATATCGATAGCCAATGAGGCAAAACCGATATTTTCTTTTTCCATCATTCCGGCGACGGCGGGGAGCAGAACCAGCGTTAATACCATCACCAGGTCTTCAACAATCAGCCAGCCGATGGCAATTTGCCCCCGCTGGCTATCAATAAGCTGCCGTTCCTCCAGCGCGCGTAGCAGCACCACGGTACTGGCGGTAGAAAGACACAGACCAAACACGATACCGGTCATCATTGACCAGCCTAAGAAAGTGGAGAGCAGCATCCCCAGCAGCGTGGCGACGGCTATTTGCGCGATGGCGCCGGGGATGGCGATAGACTTTACCGCCATCAAATCTTTGAGCGAAAAATGGAGACCGACGCCGAACATCAGCAGAATAACGCCGAGTTCTGCAAGCTCAGGCGCCAGTTTGGTATCAGCGACAAATCCTGGAGTAAACGGTCCGGCCAGCACGCCCGCTAATAAATAACCTACCAGTGGTGAAATTCTTAACTTATTGGCAATCATGCCAAGGAAAAAAGCGAGCACAAGGCCACCAACAATGGTGGTGATTAGCGGTGTGGCGTGATGCATTCCGTCTCCTTTCGTCGTGATGCGTGGTCCCATTTTTGGCGCAGAGTGCCGCAACAGCCTGAAAACCAAAAAACCTCGTAATAGTTTATGACAATTTCCGTGATTGTGTTTGTGAATAATTCTTGAATTTAGCTAAAAAATTGAATTTTTGAGAGTAAATGGCACAAAAATGAAAATTGGCTGAGCAAAGCCAGATAAGACGCGCGCTTGCGGGGAGGGGAGCGGCAGCCAAAACAAAGTTTTGGCTGCCGTAAATTCAGTGTTTTTGGCGGTTATCAGGTAAGAATATGGTCAACATCCCAATAAGTGGTAGGAAAGCACATATTTTATAAACCAACTCGATACTGGTATGGTCGGCAATCAGCCCCAGTACCGCAGCCCCAAGGCCACCCATGCCAAAAGCGAAGCCGAAGAATAGCCCGGAAACCATCCCGATACGGCCCGGCAATAGCTCCTGCGCATACACCAGAATGGCAGAAAACGCCGATGCGAGGATAAATCCAATGATCACCGTTAAAATCCCCGTCCACCACAGGCTGGCGTAGGGTAAAAGGAGAGTAAACGGTGCAACGCCGAGGATAGAGCCCCAAATAACATATTTACGGCCAATCTTGTCACCTACAGGCCCGCCAATGACGGTGCCCGCAGCCACTGCAAACAGGAAGGCAAATAAGTGAATCTGCGCGTTTTGTACCGATAATCCGAATTTTTGCATCAGATAAAAGGTGTAGTAGCTGCTGATACTCGCCATATAGAAATATTTCGAGAAAATCAGCATCAGCAGGATGCTCACGGCCAGAATAACCTTGTTTCTCGGCAGCGGATTGATAATCACCGCTTTAGGTTTCCCCTTCGCCAGACGATGCTGCGCGGCGTACCAGCGGCTGACCTGCGCCAGCACGACAATCGCCAGCAGCGCGGCCAGGACGAACCAGGCAACGTTACCCTTACCGTACGGCGCGATAATCACCGCCGCCAGCAGCGGCCCAAGCGAGCTGCCGAAGTTACCGCCGACCTGGAAAATAGACTGCGCCAGCCCGTGGCGACCACCGGAAGCCATGCGCGCCACGCGGGAGGATTCGGGATGGAACACGGATGAGCCGGTACCGACCAGCGCAGCGGCCAGCAGCACCGTCCCGAAGCTACCTGCCAGCGCCAGCAGCACCAGGCCGCTTAGGGTAAAGCACATGCCGACGGGGAGTGACCACGGCATCGAACGCTTATCGGTGATGTAACCGATCACCGGCTGGAACAGCGATGAGGTCAGCTGGAAGGTAAGGGTGATCATCCCTATCTGCACAAAGGTCAGAGAAAACTCGGACTGCAGCAGCGGGTAGATGGCCAGAATCAGCGACTGAATCATGTCGTTGAGCAGGTGGGAGAGGCTTATTGCTCCCAGGATACCGAATGAGGTGCGGCCCTTTTGCGAAGACGCAGTCGGGCCAGGCCGCGTAGGGCTGGTTTCAGAGATTGCCATAGATTCCACTTATATTTGGTAGTGCGATATTGGGGATAAACGCTTTAATAATTATTATCAGACTAAGATACCTGTCTAAGACGTTTGAAGGAAGTCTCAATTCTGAAAACAAATTAGACTAATATTTCATAGCGTTGTAATTTCTGCGGTTGTTATTCACTCAGGGAGAGAATCATGCATTTCGTCAAACGAGGCGTGGCGCTGGCGATGCTGACTGCACTATCTTTAGTCAGCCTGCCCTCACAGGCTTATCAGCAAGATAAAACGTATAAGATAACCATTCTGCATACCAACGATCACCACGGGCACTTCTGGCGCAGTGAATATGGCGAGTATGGCCTGGCGGCGCAAAAAACGCTGGTTGACGGCATTCGTAAAGAAGTGGCAGCAGAAGGCGGCAGCGTGCTGCTGCTCTCGGGCGGCGATATTAACACCGGGGTTCCGGAGTCGGATCTGCAGGATGCCGAGCCGGACTTCCGCGGCATGAATCTGGTGGGCTACGACGCGATGGCCGTCGGCAACCATGAGTTTGATAATCCGCTGAGCGTTCTGCGCCAGCAGGAAAAGTGGGCTAAATTCCCGTTCCTCTCCGCCAATATTTACCAGAAGAGCACCGGCGAGCGCCTGTTTAAACCGTGGGCGATTTTTAAACGTCAGGATCTGAAAATTGCCGTCATTGGTTTAACCACCGACGACACCGCCAAAATCGGTAATCCGGAATACTTTACCGATATTGAATTCCGCAAACCGGCGGAAGAGGCGAAGCTGGTGATTCAGGAGCTACAGCAGAAAGAGAAGCCTGACCTGATTCTGGCGACGACCCATATGGGGCACTACGATAACGGCGAACACGGCTCCAATGCGCCGGGTGATGTTGAAATGGCGCGCAGCCTGCCGGCCGGCGCGCTGGCGATGATTGTAGGCGGTCACTCGCAGGACCCGGTTTGCATGGCGTCGGAAAATAAAAAGCAGGTTGATTACGTACCGGGTACGCCCTGCGCGCCGGACAAACAGAACGGTATCTGGATAGTTCAGGCCCACGAGTGGGGGAAATATGTCGGCCGCGCGGACTTCGAATTCCGCAATGGTGAGCTTAAGCTGGTGCACTACCAGCTGATCCCGGTCAACCTGAAGAAGAAAGTCACTTACGATAACGGGCAGAGCGAGCGCGTGCTTTACACGCCGCAGATCCCGGAAAACCCGCAGATGCTCTCGCTGCTGACGCCGTTCCAGAGTAAAGGCAAAGCGCAGTTAGAGGTAAAAGTTGGCAGCGTGAATGGGCATCTGGAAGGCGATCGCAGCAAGGTTCGCTTCGTGCAGACCAACATGGGGCACCTGATTCTGGCGGCGCAGATGGCGCGCACCGGCGCCGATTTTGGCGTCATGAGCGGCGGCGGCATTCGCGACTCCATCGAGGCGGGTAATATCACCTATAAGAGCGTGCTGAAGGTGCAGCCGTTTGGCAACGTGGTGGTGTATGCCGATATGAGCGGGAAAGAGGTGATTGAGTATCTGACCGCTGTAGCGCAGATGAAGCCGGACTCCGGGGCCTATCCGCAGTTTGCCAACGTCAGCTTTGTGGCGAAGGGCGGGCAGCTTCAGGATCTGAAAATCAAAGGTGAACCGGTCGATCCGGCGAAAACCTATCGTCTGGCGACGCTGAGCTTTAACGCTACCGGCGGCGACGGCTATCCGAAGATTGATAACAAACCGGGCTATGTGAATACCGGCTTTATCGATGCCGAGGTGCTTAAACAGTATATTGAGCAGAACTCACCGCTGGATGTGAATGCTTACGAGCCGAAAGGGGAAGTGAGCTGGCAGTAAGCTCGGCGCAGCGCCATCAGGCAGTTGGGTGCACATTGCCGGATGGCGGCGTAAACGCCTTATCCGGCCTACCCTTCCGTAGGCCTGATAAGCGCAGCGCCATCAGGCGGTTCAGCGCACATTGTCGGATGGCGGCGTACGAGGCTATCAGAGGGGTAACCGAAAATCGCGTTATTAATCCCGGCGCGCAATGTTCGCAAACGTCGCGCCAAGAATTTTCGCTAAATCCACCGCCGCCAGCTCAATATCCAGCCCGCGCTTGCCGCCGGAAACATAGATAGAGGCAAACTCCTGCGACGGCGCGTCAATCACCGTTGGCAGGCGCTTCTTCTGCCCCAGCGGGCTGATGCCGCCGACCAGATAACCGGTGACGCGCTGTGCCACCATCGGATCGGCCATATCGACCTTTTTCGCGCCCAACGCCTTGGCGACTTTTTTCAAATCCAACTGCCCGGCGACCGGCGTGACCGCCACTGCCAGCTGTTTCATATCGCCATTCATCGCGACCAGCAGCGTTTTGTAAACCTGATCGGCGTTTAGCCCTAATTTGCGCACGACCTCATCGCCAAAGTTCGTTTCGTTCGGATCGTGATCGTAGGTATGAATGCTAAATGGGATCTTGTTCTTTTCGAGTAACTTAACTGCGGGAGTCATAACGTTCCTTCTTACTACAGACAGGGTATACCGTCAGCATACGCCCTAAAACGGACTAAAAAATAGTATAATCTTGCGCAATAGGTATTGGCAGTTGTAGCAACTTTGAGCGACAATCGGAGGATCCGGAGTGAAAACTTCGGGATAATAATAATGATGAAATTCCTCTTTGACGGGCCAATAGCGATATTGGCCATTTTTTTATTTCAGCATCTGTGGCAGGTTGCCCTCTCCGTACAAATGCAGCGCGCCTACCGCGACCACATAGCGTCCCGGCGGTAGCGCCAGCAGCGCATCTCGCCAGGCAATATTGCGTTTCACCATCAGCACATCATAGAGCGACTGGCTAAACGTATTGGGCAGCGATGTTCCACCGCGGGTCGGGGGCTGATCCAACCACCAGCCGATCATGACCTGCAGCAGCCGTGCGTTGGTGTGCCAGTGCGTCAGGGTATCATCAAGTAGCGCCATGCCGCCGTCGGGCAGATGGCATAACAGGTCAATCTGGCTATCTGCCCCTTCCAGCTCCTGCACCGGCAGCGCGGCATCGTGTGCGGCCGCGAGCAGCTGATAATCAATACCGTAGTCCGGACGCAGGCCTAAACGTTGAGCCTGAGTGGCCTGTAGCACCATCGCGATTTGCCACAGCGGCTGGTTATCCACGCGGGCGAGCGACATTCCCTGCTCATCAAGCCGTTTTTGTAACGCGCTAAGCTGCTCTGCGCTCAGCCGTTCGGCCAACGGCGGGTATTCGGGAAGATCGCTGAACGGGGTTTCGCTGCCGGAAATATCGGCTTCAACAATCAGCGCATCGGCCTGACGTAGCTTCTTTAGCAGCTTTGGCGGCAGGGGGGACATATCGCGTGTGCCCATATGAATGCTGCCGACCAGGTGCAGATGGCGACCGCCGGGAAGGGTGACATCCAGCGCCGGCCAGCTGTACGGCGAGCCGCGCAGGGTCCGCCACAGGCGTTGTAGTTGATGTAACAGGCTCATCCGCGCTCCCTGGAAGGAAAATGTCATGCTAGCGCGCCGGAAGGAAAGGTGCAAACGCGCCCCGTCCGAAAACGGGCGGGGCGCGAGGATCAGGCTTTAGGTTTAAATCGCAGCAACCGGTTAGCGTTGCTGACCACCGTAATGGATGAGAGCGCCATCGCCGCCCCGGCGACCACCGGGTTAAGCAGCGTGCCGGTCAGCGGCCAAAGGATCCCTGCGGCAATCGGAATACCGAGCGAGTTATAGACAAAGGCGCCAAGCAGGTTCTGCTTCATGTTGCGTAGGGTGGCGCGGGAAATGGCCAGCGCATCGGCAACGCCCACCAGGCTGTGGCGCATCAGCGTGATAGCCGCCGTTTCAATCGCCACGTCGCTGCCGCCGCCCATCGCGATGCCCACATCGGCCTGCGCCAGCGCCGGGGCATCGTTGATGCCGTCGCCGACCATCGCCACTTTTTGCCCTTGCGCCTGCAGATCTTTAATGGCCTGAGCTTTACCGTCCGGCAGCACGCCGGCAATCACCTCATCGATACCGGCTTCTTTGGCGATAGCGTTCGCAGTCACCGGATTATCGCCCGTTAACATCACCAGACGATAGCCTTCCTGATGCAGACGCTGTAGCGCGGCGACGCTGTCGCTGCGCAGCGGATCGCGAATGGCAAACCCCGCGGCGGCTTTACCGTCAATGGCCAGCAGTACCGGCGTTGCGCCCTGAGCCGCCTGGCGGGCCAGTTCGTCGTCCAGTTCACGGGTATCGATCTGCTGTTCATGCATCAGCGCCTGGTTGCCGAGCAGCAGGCGATGCCCTTCGGCTTCACCGCTAACCCCCAGGCCGCGCAGCGTGCGGAAGGCGTTAACCTGCGGGAGCGTGTTGTTGGCGGCTTTCTCCAGAATAGCGCGTGCCAGCGGGTGATTTGAACCTTGCTCCAGCGCAGCGGCCAGGCGCAGCGCGACGGCCTCATCAATATCACGTTGCGTGACGATCGCGACAACCTGCGGTTTGCCTTCGGTCAGCGTGCCGGTTTTATCAAATACCAGCGTGGTCAGTTCGCTGGCACGCTGTAAGGCATCGGCATCGCGAACCAGCACGCCGTATTCGGCAGCGCGGCCTACGCCCGCAATAATCGACATCGGCGTCGCGAGGCCGAGGGCGCACGGGCAGGCGATGATAAGCACCGTGGTCGCGATCACCAGCGTATAAACAATTTGCGGCGCCGGTCCGAAGACGTACCAGATGGCCGCGCTGAATAGCGCAATCGCCACCACGACCGGTACAAACACCGCCGAAATTTTATCCGCCAGCTGGCCAATTTCCGGTTTACTGCTTTGTGCCTGGCGGACCATTTTAATAATGCGTGACAGCGTGGTATGGCTGCCGACGGCGCTGGCGCGGAATAAGACAGAACCATCCTGCACTACCGTACCGGCGTGAATGCTGTCGCCATCGCCTTTCTGCTGCGGAATGGGCTCGCCGGTAAGCATGGCTTCGTCAAACCAGGCTTCGCCCTGGCTGATTTCCCCATCGACCGGTACCCGGTCACCGGTGGTCAGGCGCAGGATCATGCCCGGCTGCACGTCGGCCAGCGGCACGGTTTTTTCACCGTCCTCGGTGACTACCCGCGCGGTGGGCGGCGTCAGGTCGAGGAGTTTTTCCAGCGCGCGCGACGAACGTTGACGCGCTCGTGCTTCCAGCATATGGCCGAGGTTAATCAGACCAATAATCATGGCGCTGGCTTCATAATAAAGGTGGCGTGCTTCCATCGGGAACCACTGCGGCCACAGGTTAACGCTCATTGAATACAGCCAGGCTACGCCGGTCCCCAGCGCCACGAGCGTATCCATTGTGGCGGTACGATTCTTCAGGCTTTTCCATGCGCTGCTATAGAAATGGCCGCCCGCAAATACCATGACCGCCAGGGTGACAAGGCCAATAGCCAGCCACAGCGAGCGGTTATCGTCGGTGACCATCATGTTGTCGCCAATCATCCCCCAGACCATCACCGGCACGCCGACCAGCAGGGCGACAATGGCCTGCCAGCGAAAACGTTTCATGGTGGCCAGCGCGGTTTGCTGCTGACGTTCGCGACGTTTAAGGTCGTCTTCAATGGCCTCCGCACCGTAGCCCGCTTTCTCTACGGCATGGACTAAATCACCGGCGGAGGCGCTGCCCATGACCAGGGCCGTGCGCTCCGCCAGATTTACCCGTGCCTGTACCACGCCCGGCACCGCCTGGAGGGCGTTTTGTACTCGGGAAACGCAGCTGGCGCAGCTCATACCGTTGATCAGCAGCTGTTGGCTGTCATCCAGTTCCTGTGCTGCCGGAAGCTCAGGGGCGGCCGCTGTCAGTGCTTCCGACGGGAGTGATGACTCTGCCAGCGGTTTAGCCTTTGGGTGGCTGAGCTCCGCGCCGTAACCGGCTTGTTTAATGGTTTCAATCAGCGCATCGGCGCTGGCGCTGCCGGTGACGTGCGCCGCTTCGATGGTGACTTCCGCATGATCAACGTCCGGGCGCTGTTCCAGGCTCTCTTTAACGCGTTTGACGCAGTGGCCGCAGGACAAACCGTCCAGCGCCAGATCGATGGTATGAGACATATTCCTCTCCTCAATTGATGGGTGACCAAATTCACCTTTTGGTCTACAGTGAGAAAGGTTAAACCTTCCAGCAAGGGGAAGGTCAAGGGGGAAATGTGAATATCAGTGATGTGGCCAAAAAAACCGGCCTGACCAGCAAAGCCATTCGCTTTTATGAAGAGAAGGGGCTGGTAACGCCGCCGCTGCGTAGCGAGAACGGCTACCGCAGCTATACGCAAAAACACCTGGATGAGTTTACGCTGCTGCGCCAGGCGCGGCAGGTGGGATTTAATCTTGAAGAGTGTGGCGAGCTGGTCAATCTGTTTAACGATCCGCAGCGTCACAGCGCCGATGTGAAGGCCTACACGCTACAGAAGGTGGCGGACATTGAGCGCCACATCAGCGATTTACAGGCGATGCGCGATCAGCTGCTGTCGCTTGCCGCCTCCTGCCCGGGGGATGACAGCGCCGATTGTCCGATTATTGATAACCTTTCCGGCTGCTGCCATCGTAAGACCCTGGCGTGAGGGTTAGCGAGGCGGGGTAAGCCTGATACGCAGGACGATCCCTTCCACCGCAATGACTTCAACTTTGCTGCCGGCCGGCAGGTCATCATCGGCCAGCACGGGCCAGGAACTGTCGCCAACGCGCATATGGCCGCGGCCGTTGACCAACGCGTTATCCAGGGTAAAACGCTGGCCCAAAAGCTGCTGACCGCGCTGGTTGAGCTGACCTTGCGCCGGGCGCTGTCTGTCACCCCGACGCGAGAGCCATTTCCACCACAGCCAGGCCGCCAGCAGGGTCAGCGCCGCGAACAGCGCACCTTGCCACGCCCACGACAGCGGCAGCGCCCAGGTTATCAGCCCCGTTGCCGCTGCTGCCACACCGCTCCACAACAAATAGCCGCTGCCGCCGAGCATTTCTGCAGCCAGCAGCAGGCCGCCGAGGCTCAGCCAGAAAAAATGCGGGTGCGCCAGCACCAGGGCAATCATGACGGTTTCCGATCGCGGCTGCTGTCTTTAATCAGCTCAGCAACCCCGGCAATAGAACCCATCAGGCTGCTGGCATCCAGCGGCATCATCACCACTTTGCTGTTATTGGCCGCGCCAATTTGTTGCAGCGCGTCAGTGTATTTCTGGGCGACAAAGTAGTTAATGGCCTGAATATCACCGGCGGCGATCGCTTCCGACACCATTTTAGTGGCGCGGGCTTCCGCCTCTGCCGAACGTTCACGCGCTTCTGCCTGGAGGAACGCCGACTGACGTTCGCCCTCGGCGGTAAGAATTTGCGCCTGCTTTTCACCTTCGGCTTTTACGATCTGCGCCTGGCGGATCCCTTCAGCCTCCAGAATGTAGGCGCGCTTGGTTCGTTCCGCTTTCATCTGAGCATTCATCGCGTCGATAAGTTCTGCCGGTGGGCGCACATCGCGAATTTCGATACGGGTGATTTTAATCCCCCACGGGTTGGTGGCTTCGTCGACAATATGCAGCAGTCGGGTATTGATGTTATCGCGCTGAGAGAGCATCTCATCAAGCTCCATCGACCCGAGTACGGTACGAATGTTGGTCATCGTCAGGTTGATAATGGCCAGCTCGAGGTTGCTGACTTCATATGCCGCTTTTGGCGCATCAATGACCTGAATGAAACAGACGGCGTCGATGGCGACGTTGGCGTTGTCTTTTGAGATCACTTCCTGAGAGGGAATGTCGAGAACCTGCTCCATCATATTGATTTTGCGCCCGATCCGGTCCATGAACGGCACAACGAGACTTAGCCCTGGATGCAGCGTTTTGGTGTAGCGGCCGAAGCGCTCTACCGTCCACTGATAGCCCTGCGGCACAATTTTGACCCCGGCGGCAACCACCACCAGCGCGACAAAGATAAGAATGGGGATAAATACCAGCATAAAACCTCCTGTTTTACTCTCCGTAACCTCAACAAGTATATCGGCTCTGCACGGGAAATTCGCCCCCTGAAATTAATTGGCGTTACACTTAGAGGGGCAAAACGAAAAAACAGGATAAAGAAAGGCAATGACGGAAAATAGCGCGATTTTACAGCTTAAGCAGGTGAGCTTTCATATTGGCGAGAAGACGATCCTTGAGAATATAAACCTGAACGTGGCCCCCGGCGAATTCAAGCTGATTACCGGCCCGTCCGGCTGTGGAAAAAGCACCTTATTAAAAATTATCGCTTCGCTGCTCTCTCCGAGCGCAGGGCAGATATTGTTTGGCGGCCAGGATATTAACACCCTAACGCCGGAAGCCTATCGCCAGCAGGTGTCCTACTGCGCGCAGACTCCGGCGCTGTTTGGTGACACGGTGTACGACAACTTTATTTTCCCCTGGCAAATTCGCGGCCAACAGCCGGACCCGGATCGTTTCCTGGGGCAGCTAACGCGCTTTGGTCTGGCCGAAGATACCCTGTCTAAATCAATCAACGAGCTGTCGGGAGGCGAAAAACAGCGGGTATCGTTAATTCGCAATTTGCAATTTTTACCCAAGGTGCTGCTACTCGATGAAATAACCAGCGCGCTGGATGAGCAGAATAAAGGGAACGTGAATGAAATTATTCATCAGTACGTACGCGATGAGCAGGTTGCCGTGCTGTGGGTGACCCACGACAAAGATGAAATTAGCCATGCCGATGAGGTGATTATGCTGCCTTCGCACCCACAGAGCGTCAGGGAGTCAGATCATGAATAACGAACACATCATCACTAACGAGTCGCTGGCGCTGTCGATGGTGCTGGTATTGATTGCCATTGTGGTGAGTTACCGGGAAAAGCTGGCGCTGGAAAAAGACATTATCTGGAGCATTTGCCGCGCGGTGGTGCAGCTGGTTATCGTTGGCTATGTACTGAAGTATATTTTCAACGTCAACCATGCGGTGCTGACGCTACTGATGGTTCTGTTTATCTGCTTCAACGCCGCCTATAACGCGCAAAAGCGCAGTAAATATATCGACAAAGCGTTCGTGTCATCGTTTATCGCCATTACCGCCGGAGCCGGTCTAACGCTTGCGGTACTGGTCTTTTCCGGTTCGATCGCTTTTGTGCCGATGCAGGTCATTCCTATTTCCGGGATGATTGCCGGTAACGCGATGATTGCGGTTGGGCTGTGCTACAACAACCTGGGCCAGCGCTTTAGCGCTGAACAGCAGCAGATTCAGGAGAAGCTGAGCCTGGGGGCAACGCCGAAAATGGCCTCCGCTCGTCTTATTCGCGAAAGCATTCGCGCGTCGTTGATTCCGACCGTCGACTCGGCGAAAACCGTGGGGCTGGTGAGTTTACCGGGGATGATGTCAGGGCTGATTTTTGCCGGTATTGACCCGGTAAAGGCAATTAAATATCAGATAATGGTGACCTTTATGCTGCTTTCTACCGCCAGCCTGTCAACCATTATTGCCTGCTATCTGACCTATCGGAAGTTTTACAACGCGCGCCACCAGCTGGTGGTGACGCAACTGAAAAAACGCGATTGACGCTGCCGCATGTCGCAGAAGGCCTGATAAGCGCAGCGCCATCAGGCACGTTCGTTGCACATTGTCGGATGGCGGCGTAAACGCCTTATCCGGCCTACCTGTCTGGCTACCGCTTCGGGCAGTAGGCCTGATAAGCGTTGTGCCAATCAGTACAGCAATGAATACAGCTGGCGGCGGTATTTCGATGCCAGCGCATCGCCGGTGCCGAGCGCTGCCAGGATTTCCTGCAACATTTTGCGCGCCTGGCCGTCAGCCGCGCCCAGGTCTTTGCGCAGGTGGCTGAACAACAGCTCCAGCGCTTCTTCATTACGCCCGACCTGATGCAGCTGAAGTGCCAGCTTTGAGGCCAGCGCCGCGTCGTCCGGGTTTTGCTCAACCTGCTGCTGCAGCTGCTGGATTTCCGGCGTATCTGCCGCCTGCTTAAGCAGCTCAATCTGTGCCACCAGCCCCTGGTAGCGGGTATCCTGATCCTGCAACGGGATGGTTTGCAACACCGCTTCCGCCTCTTCAGAACGGCCGAGCGCAATGTAGGTTTCTGCCAGCAGCAGGCCAATCTGGCTGTCCTGCCCGGAGAGCTGCCAGGCATCTTTCAGCAGCGGCAGGGCCTCGGCGTGCTTACCTTCCTGAATCAGCGCCAGCGCCTCTTGCGCCTTCAGCTCTTCTTCACGCGGTAGAACTTTATCCAGCAGCGCGCGAATAGCCTCTTCCGGCTGCGGGCCCTGGAAGCCGTCGACCGGCTGACCATTCTGGAACAGATAAACGGTTGGAATAGCGCGCAGGCCAAACTGAGAGGCCACCATCTGTTCGGCATCGCAGTCGACCTTCGCCAGAATAAACTGGCCGTTATACTGCGCAGCCAGGTTTTCCAGCACCGGCGTCAGCTCCAGGCAGTGCTGGCTACGCTCGGACCAGAAGTAGAACAGCACCGGCGTGGCGACGGATTGCTCCAGCGTCTGGTGTAGGTTCGCTTCAGTAATGTTTACAATATTCTGTACGGACATGAGTCATTCTCTGTAGTCGGTTTGTATTCGAGATGGGGGCAAAAGCGTGCGCTTCAACTTAGCCCTGCAGAATTTTGTCCATCGCACGCCCCGGCAGTAGCCGCTTCAGCCAGCCGACGGCATAGGTCACCAGCGTCACCGGGTAGCGTAATTTGGGCTTATCGCTGATAAACGCATGACGCACCTTCTCGACCACCGCGTCCGGGCCGAGGGTGAAGCGCGCGGCGATACCTGGGTTTTCTACCGGCTTATCGCTGGTCTGGTTGACGTTGTCGGTAAAGCGCGTGCGGATCGGGCCAGGTTCAATCAGGCTCACCTTCACGCCGGAATGACGCAGCTCCATACGCAGCGCGTCGGACCACGCTTCCAGCGCGTACTTGCTGGCAGCATAGGCGCCGCGGCCCGGGGTAGAGATAAGCCCCATGACCGATGATGTCATCACAATTCGCCCTTCGCCGTGCGGTACCATGGCCGGCAGCAGGCGCATCGTCAGCTGATGGGCACCAAAAAAGTTGGCGGAAAACTGCTGCTCCATCTGCTCACGGCTGATGCTGGTTAGCGGGCCGTAGACGCCATAACCCGCGTTATTGAACAGGCCAAACAGGCGATTGCCGGTAAGGGCGATGACTTCTTCGGCGGCACGGTCGATGCTTTCCGGGCTGTCGAGATCGAGCAGAATGCCGGTGAACCCCATACCGTCCATGCGTTTCACATCATCGGGTTTACGGCAGGCGGCAAGTACGCGAAACCCCTGGCGTTTCAGCTCAAGCGCGCTTTCCAGACCAATTCCGCTGGAACATCCTGTAATTAAGACCGATTTTTGCATAACTTTACCTGAAGACGCCGCTTTACTTTGCGACGTCGTGATTAACTAATGGGGCCAGACGTGTCGCCATCCAGTCGGCAATATACGGCTGGGCGTCACGGTTGGGATGAATGCCATCATCCTGCATCCACTGCGGCTTAAGGTAGACCTCTTCCATAAAGAAGGGCAGCAGTGGAACATTGAATTCGCTGGCGAGCTTCGGATAGACCGCGCTAAACGCCTCATTATAGCGGCGTCCGTAGTTTGCGGGCAGGCGAATTTGCATTAACAGCGGCTGAACGTTCGCGTCTTTCACCTGTTGCAGTACGGCGCGCAGCGTTTGCTCGATTTGTGGGGGCGCAAAACCGCGCAGGCCGTCGTTGCCGCCCAGTTCAACCAGTACCCAGCGTGGCTGGTGCTGTTTAAGCAGCGCGGGCAGGCGTGCCAGCCCTTGCTGCGCGGTATCGCCGCTAATACTGCCGTTGATAACCGTGATTTTCGGCTGCCACTTATCGTTCAGCAAGGCAGGCCAGGCGGCGGTGCCCGCCATGCGATAGCCCGCGCTCAGGCTGTCGCCCAGCACTAACAGTGTGTCCGCCGCCGCGGCGCGCAGGCTTAACAGCAACAACAACAGGAAAGGCAAATGCCAGCGGAAAACGTACTTGAAGTGCATCATCTGAAGAAATCCGTCGGTCAGGGTGAGCATGAGCTTTCCATCCTTACCGGAGTTAACCTGATTGTCAAACCGGCGCAAACCCTTGCTTTAATTGGTGAGTCGGGTTCCGGCAAGTCGACGCTGTTGGCGATTCTCGCCGGGCTTGACGACGGCAGCAGCGGTGAAGTGAAGCTGCTCGGCCATCCGCTGGACAAGCTGGACGAAGAAGCGCGCGCGCGGCTGCGCGCTCAGCACATTGGCTTCGTGTTTCAATCCTTTATGTTGATTCCTACCCTTAATGCGTTAGAAAACGTCGAACTGCCGGCGCTGCTGCGCGGCGAAAGCGACGCCCAGAGCCGTCAGGGCGCGAAAGCGCTGCTGGAACAGCTGGGGCTTGGGAAGCGTCTGCATCATCTTCCGGCGCAGCTTTCCGGGGGGGAACAGCAGCGCGTGGCGCTGGCCCGCGCGTTTAACGGCCGTCCTGATTTGCTGTTTGCCGATGAACCGACCGGTAACCTCGATCGTCAGACCGGCGATAAAATTGCCGATCTGCTGTTCTCCCTTAACCGCGAGCACGGCACTACGCTGATTCTGGTGACCCACGACGCGCAGCTGGCGGCTCGCTGCGATCGCCGTCTGCGGCTGGTGGACGGGCAGCTACGGGAGGAAGCATGATTTTACGCTGGTTCTGGCGCGAGTGGCGTTCGCCTTCGTTGCTGATTGTCTGGCTGGCGTTAAGCCTGGCGGTGGCCTGCGTGCTAGCACTGGGCAGCATCAGCGACCGCATGGACAAAGGGCTCAATCAGCAAAGCCGTGAATATATGGCCGGCGACCGGGTGCTGCGCAGCTCGCGGGAGGTGCCGCTCGCGTGGCTGGAGAAAGCTCGCGCGCTCGGCCTGACGGTGGGTGAACAGATCCATTTCTCCACCATGACCTGGGCGGGGGATACGCCACAGCTGGCCGATGTGAAGGCGGTTGACGATCGCTATCCGCTGTACGGCGCGCTGGAAACGGCCCCTGCGGGCCTGAAACCTGCGGCTGGCACGGTGCTGCTGGCACCGCGTTTGCTGGCGCTGCTGAATCTGAAAATGGGTGACAGCCTCGATGTGGGCGATGCCACGCTGCGCATTGCCGGAGAAGTCGTGCAGGAGCCGGATAGCGGCTTTAATCCGTTCCAGATGGCGCCGCGCCTGATGATGAATCTGGCCGACGTCGCGAAAACCGGCGCAGTGCAGCCCGGTAGTCGGGTGAGCTGGCGCTACATGTTTGCCGGCACCGCCGAGCAGTTAGGGAGCTATGAAAGCTGGCTGCTGCCGCAGTTGAAGCCCGAGCACCGATGGCTGGGGCCAAATCAGGACGACGGCGCGCTGGGTAAGTCACTCCAGCGGTCCCAGCAGTTTTTGCTGCTGTCGGCGCTGCTAACGCTGCTGCTGGCGGTAGCCGCCGTGGCGGTGGCGATGGGGCACTACTGCCGCAGCCGCTACGATCTGGTGGCCATCCTTAAAACGCTGGGGGCCGGGCGCGCACAGCTACGCCGGTTGATTATCGGTCAGTGGCTGCTGCTGCTGATGCTCTCCGCGCTGGCCGGTGGGGCAATGGGGCTGTTATTTGAGTCCATACTGCTCACGCTACTCAAACCGGTGCTGCCGGCGGCGCTGCCCGCTGCCAGCGCCTGGCCGTGGCTGTGGGCGGTGGGGTCAATGACGGTCATTTCGCTGCTGGTCGGGCTGCGACCATACCGGTTGCTGCTGGCGACCCAGCCGCTGCGCGTATTACGCCAGGATATTGTCGCCAACGTCTGGCCGCTGAAGATTTATCTGCCGTTGGTCACCGCGGTGACCGTGCTGCTGCTGGCCTGGCTGATGGGCGGAAGCCCACTCCTGTGGTCGGTGCTGGCCGGTGCGGTGGTGCTGGCGGCGCTGTGCGGCGTGGTGGGCTGGCTGCTGCTGAAGGTGCTTAAGCGCCTGACGCTACGCGCGCTGCCGCTGCGCCTGGCGGTCAACCGTCTGCTGCGCCAGCCGTGGTCTACGCTGAGTCAACTGGCGGCGTTCTCGCTGTCGTTCATGCTGCTGGCGCTACTGCTGGTGCTGCGCGGCGATCTGCTCGATCGCTGGCAGCAGCAGCTACCGCCGGAAAGCCCGAACTATTTTCTGATCAATATCGCGCCTGAGCAGGTGAGTGAGGTGAAAACCTTCCTTGCCGAACATCAGGTGATTCCGGCGGCCTTCTACCCGATTGTTCGCGCGCGGCTCACGCAGATCAACGGCCAAAGCACCGAGGGCAACAAGGAGGAGTCGCTCAACCGCGAGCTGAACCTGACCTGGCAAAACCAGCGCCCGGCGCACAATCCGCTGGTCGCAGGAAGCTGGCCGCCAAAAGCGGGGGAAGTGTCAATTGAAGAAGGGCTGGCGCAGCGATTGAATATCCGCCTCGGCGATAGCGTAACCTTTACCGGTGATACTCAGGACTTTACCGCGAAGGTGAGCAGTATCCGCAAGGTTGATTGGGAGAGTCTGCGACCGAACTTCTTCTTTATCTTCCCCGACGGCGCCCTCGATGGTCAGCCGCAGAGCTGGCTAACCAGCTTCCGCTGGGATCACGGTAACACGCTGCTAACGCAGCTCAACCGCGAGTTCCCGACGGTTACGTTGCTGGATATCGGCGCAATCCTGAAACAGGTCGGCCAGGTGCTGGCGCAGGTGAGTCGGGCGCTGGAAGTGATGGTGGTGCTGGTCACCGCCTGCGGTGTGCTGCTGCTGCTGGCTCAGGTGCAGGTGGGAATGCGCCAGCGCCATCAGGAGCTGGTCGTTTATCGCACCCTCGGTGCCGGGAAGCCGTTGCTGCGGCTAACGCTGTGGGCTGAATTTGCGCTGCTGGGCGCGATTTCCGGGCTGGTGGCGGCCATCGGGGCCGAAACGGCACTGGCGATGCTGCAAACGAAAGTGTTCGACTTCCCGTGGTCGCCGGACTGGCGTCTGTGGCTGGCCCTGCCGCTGTGCGGCGCGCTGCTGTTGTCATTATGCGGCGGTGGCTTAGGGCTGCGGCTGTTGAAAGGGCGGGCGCTGTTCCGCCAGTTCTCCGGCTAGTTTAACGGCGTTGCTCTTGCGTAGCGCCGGACGGCGCTACGCTGCACGTTGTTGGATGGCGGCATAAACGCCGTACCCTGCCTATGCGTAGCGATCGCTGCTCGTCAAAATTATTCATCCTTTCATCATCTTGCCTGTTTTATGGCACCATTCGGTAAAACTGGAAACCTAAATCGCACATTTTAATAAAAATCAGCCAGGTGGATTTTATTAATAGACGATAATATTTATCAGCCAGATAGTTGGCTATAAATCTATCAAGGAAAAATAATGACTATAAAAATGAAAGCACTGGCGTTGTCGATCGGTGCAGCAGTGGCGTTAACGTCTTTCGCATCCCAGGCTGAAATTACCCTGCTCAAGCAGGATCCGCAGGCCGGGAACCCGCTTAGCCGTCTTAATTTCACCGTGGGCGGGAGTATTCGTCCGCAGTTCAACATGATGACCGGTGATGGTGATAAAGGCTCATACAAGCGTAACGGCTTCGATGGCGGCACCCGTTTCCGCTTCGCAGCAGATTACTACCTGTTCGATGACATTAGCTGGGTCAGCTACTACGAACTGGGCGTGAACATTCCGGCGCTGTTTGACTGGGATAACCACTACGCTGACGGCGCGAACAACACTACCCGTCGTATGCTGTACACCGGTCTGAAAAGCAACACCTGGGGTACGTTGACCTTCGGTCAACAGAACAGCGTTTATTACGATGTGGTCGGCGTGAAAACCGATATCTGGGACTATGACATGATTGGTCAGGCGCCAGGTAACGGTATCAACGGCGATTACGATGGTTCTTACCGTACCCGTAAATCACTGAAATACAAAAAAACCGTGGGTGATGTCGATCTTTATGCATCCTACCTGTTCAGCGACGACTACAACCCGAACAACGGCCTGCTTTACAAACGTAAAGGCGGCGGTTCACTGGGTGTGGATTACCACATCACCGACGACCTGACCTGGGGTACGGCGTGGAACTACACCCGCGCGGATATGCACAACCCGCAGAATACCGACGGTAAAACCTACGATCAGAACATCGTGGGCACCGCGCTGAGCTGGACCCCGGATAACTGGACATTTGCTCTGGGCGGCGGCTGGTATCAGAACTTCATGACCACCAAGAAAGTGAACGTTCACGACTACTTCGCGGGCGACGCGTGGGGTATTGAATACTTCGCGGGCTACAAAATCCCGGTGGGTCAATACGCGGTTAAATCTATTCAACCGTACTTTATGGGTGACCGTATTGAATACGTGAATGGTCGCAACTACCAGCGCACGGATAATGGCGTAGGTATTAGCTTCCAGCTGGATTACGGTTTCCGCGTGGACTACGAACACGTGTTTACTTCCAGCACCGACGATCTGGGCGATATGAACCTGGTGCGTCTGCGCTACGATTTCTAATCGTTAACAAGGGCGGCTCTGCCGCCCTTGGTTTACCCTTCAGTTTTCCCCAAGCCATTCGGTCACTTCTTGACTTGTCCCGCGAAACACAATCTTGTCGGTCTTTCTTTCCAGTTGATAGCGGTACATCGGATCGTAGTACTCTTCAAGCAGGGGAATCAGCCAGGCGAAGTGTGCCTCGGTGGAGCCGCTTTGTTGCTGCGCGGCGAGCGCACCGTCGAGCGTCGCGGTCAATTCGGCAAAGCGCTGTAACCCCAGGCGGCGACGAATCGCGTACAGACCGTGATGCAGATATTCGCTGTATTCCTGCCAGCCTTTTTCCTCGCCATAGGTGGCGATAAAGTCACGGTGCATGCGGGTGAAATACTCTTCGCGCAGACGTGTAAGACGGATCTCAAACGGGTCCTCGACCACGGCGATAGGCGACTGCGCCATGCGCTCGCGCAGGCATTCCGGCAGATGATTTGCGCCAATCATTCGGCCTTCATCTTCCAGCACCCAGCGTACGCGATCCCGCTTATGTGCGCCCTTCAGCAGCGCCGTCGCCAGATGGTTCTCAAAGGTAGCCTGGGAAAACTGGGCGCTGAGGGTCCGGCCGAATGAAGAACCGCGATGGTGTGCTAACCCTTCCAGGTCGATGCCCTGAGGCTGCTGGCGAACCAGCGGCGTTTTGCCATTACCGGTACAGCCGCCGATCAGCACGATCGGATGACGAACCAGTGCTTCCGTCGCCTGCATTGCCGCCTGGCGCAGCGCCTTGTAGCCGCCGACGATCAGCGGGTAATCAATGCCCTGGTCTTTAAGCCAGCTTTGCACAATATGCGAACGCTGCCCGCCGCGCGCGCAGCACAGATAGCCCTGCGGCGCCTGTCGACAGGCCGCCAGCCATGCGTCGATGCGGCGCTGGCGCGTCTCACCGGCAACCAGTTTGTGGCCGAGCGCGAGGGCGGCTTCCGCGCCTTGACGTTTATAGCAGGTGCCGACGGCTGCGCGTTCATCATCGGTCATCAACGGTAGGTTCATGGCTGCAGGCACCGCGCCGTGGGCAAACTCAACCGGGGCGCGAACGTCAATGATGGGCGTTTCCGCGCGCAGAATGGCGCAGTAATCCGTCCCATTTTCCATGGGGCAATCCTTCTCTGGCAAAGTGGGGTATGGCGTTTAGGGCAGGATTTTACGCTTCAAGGAGGGGGCCGGGGAAGCGTTAGATTCTTTCCCCGGCACTAAAGGCTTACTTCAGGCGTGCTTGCGCCCAAGCAATGCCGCTGGCGTATTCGCCAGGCAGCAGCGGAACCAGCGCTTCCAGCGTTGCGCTGAGGCGGCCGGTGTCGCTGTCGCTGAGGTTAAGGTGGCCCACTTTACGACCCGGGCGAACCTCTTTGTCGTACCAGTGCAGATGCACCAGCGGCAGCTTCAGCCAGTCATAGTTGAGATCGGTACCAATCAGGTTAACCATCACCGACGGGCTGTTGACCACCGGCGGCGGCAGCGGCAGATCGGTAATGGCGCGCAGGTGCAGTTCGAACTGGCTAATCGACGCGCCGTTCTGCGTCCAGTGGCCGCTGTTGTGCACGCGCGGCGCCAGTTCGTTAATCAGCAGCCCGCCCGGCGTGATAAAACACTCCATGGCCATCACGCCGACGTAGTTCAGCGCTTGCATAATGGCGCTGAGCATGGCTTCTGCCTGCGCCTGCTGTTGGGCATCGGCCTGCGGGAAGGCAACGCTCATGCGCAGAATACCGTCCTGATGCAGGTTGTGGGTCAACGGATAAAATACGGTGCTGCCGTCGCGCGCGCGGGCGCCCACCAGCGACACTTCGCCGGAGAAATTAATCCCCTGCTCGACGATGCATTCGCCATAGCACTCTTCCGGCAGCTGCGCGGTATCGTCTTTGCGCAGGCGCCACTGGCCGCGGCCGTCGTAGCCGCCGGTGCGGCGCTTGACGATCGCCAGCTCGCCCAGACGGTCAAATACGGCCGGCCACTCTTGCTCGCTGGCCAGCAGTTGCCACGGGGCGGTGGCCAGGCCGAGCTTATCGAAGAGCTGCTTTTGCGTCAGACGGTCGGCGATAATCGGGAAGACGTCGCGGTTTACAAAAGCGGTATGCTCGGCCAGCTCGCGGGTCAGGGCGGTTTCCGGCCAGCGTTCAATTTCAGCGGTAATCACGCTCTGCTGGAACGGCACGGCGGCCGGGTCAGCTTCTAGTCCTACCGGCCAGACGGCAATGCCCAGCGGTTCACCGGCCTGACGCAGCATACGGCCAAGCTGGCCGTTGCCCAGTACGCAGACCTGCTTCATGCGGCACCTCGCGGGTCCGGGTTTTCCAGAACGTCATCGGTTTGTGCTTGGCGCCACTCGGCCAGACGCTGATGCAATTGCGCATCGTGCTGAGCCAGAATCTGTGCGGCCAGCAGCGCGGCGTTGGCGGCGCCGGCTTTACCAATCGCCAGCGTCCCTACCGGGATCCCGCGCGGCATCTGTACGATAGAGTAGAGACTATCGACGCCGCTTAATGCCGCGCTCTGTACCGGCACGCCCAGCACCGGTACCAGCGTTTTGGCGGCAATCATTCCGGGTAAGTGCGCTGCACCGCCGGCTCCGGCAATAATCACCTGGTAGCCGTTCTCTTCCGCCGTTTCGGCAAAACTGAACAGCTTATCGGGCGTGCGGTGGGCGGAAACCACTTCAACATGGTGAGGAACATTCAGAATATCGAGGATTTCTGCGGCGAACTGCATGGTAGCCCAGTCGCTTTTGGACCCCATCACGATGGCGATACGTGCCGGATTATTGCGGGAAGACATGCGTCTGAAAACTCCTGTGGGTGTGCTGCACACGACTTAGAGGCCACAGAGAATACCACGGAAAATGGGCAAGGAAAACGGTTGCGTCGCCGTGAAATGGCGTATTCAGACGGAAATTTAAAACGCGAAAGGAATCAGCTCAACGTCGTCCTGGGTCACTTTGACCATCGAGCCGTTGCTGTGCCATGCTCCGAGCACCACGCGGTGCGCCAGCGCGCCGTTGGCGTTGAGCTCATGGATAGCCGGACGATGCGTATGACCGTGAATCAGCCACTGCACCTGATGTTTTTCCATCACCGCGACGACGGCATTCTGGTTTACATCCATGATGTCCATCGACTTGTGGCTATTGGCGGCTTTGCTGTCGTGACGCATTTTCTGCGCAATACGGCGGCGAATAAACAGCGGCAGGGCGAGGAACAGCCTTTGAATCCAAGGAGTATGTACTTTTGCGCGGAAGGCCAGATAGCCGGGATCGTCGGTACAAAGCGTGTCGCCGTGCATAATCAGCAGCCGGCGGCCATAGAGATCGAGCACCTGTTCTTCGGGCAGCAGCAGCATACCGCTCTCGCGGGCAAAGCGTTTGCCTATCAGGAAGTCACGATTGCCGTGAATAAAGAAACAGGGTACGCCAGCGTCAACCAGCGATTTAATGGCCGCAGCCATTTCACGGTGCAGCGGATTCGGATCGTCATCGCCAATCCACGCCTCGAACAGGTCGCCTAAGATATACAGTGCGTCGGCCTGGCGAGCTTCACCGCGTAAAAAACGCAGAAAACCGGCGGTAATCGCCGGTTCTTCTGTTTGCAGGTGCAAATCTGCGATAAAAAGTGTCGCCACTAATTACTCGCTGACGGTCACGCTGGTGATCACGACGTCTTCTTTCGGAACGTCCTGATGCATACCGCTGCGGCCGGTGGAAACGCCTTTGATCTTGTCAACAACGTCCATACCTTCAACCACTTCAGCAAACACGCAGTAGCCCCAACCCTGCAGGCTTTCGCCGGAGAAGTTCAGGAAGTCGTTGTCGGCAACGTTAATGAAGAACTGGGCGGTGGCGGAGTGCGGAGCCTGAGTACGCGCCATGGCCAGCGTACCACGGGTGTTTTTCAGACCGTTGTTCGCTTCGTTCTTGATCGCTTCTTTGGTGGTTTTCTGCTTCATGCCCGGCTCGAAGCCGCCGCCCTGAATCATGAATCCGTTGATAACACGGTGGAAGATGGTGTTGTCGTAGAAACCTTCGCGGCAGTAATCCAGGAAGTTTTTAACTGTTTCCGGCGCTTTGTCGTCGAAAGTTTTGATAACGATGTCGCCGTGATTAGTGTGGAAAGTAACCATTTCTGCATCCTGTTCCGTTTATTGTGGTGCTTTCGCCCGACGGTGGGCGGCATATAGGCGTCTGTTATAGCATAAGCCGGGACATCGATCACCTTGCATTGTGTGCTGCTTCCGGGTTGAATTACGGGTAGAATATACCGTTTCAGGCGTATGCCCGGTTCACACACGTAAACATGGAATTCTCGATGCTAAAAATCTTCAATACAATGACCCGCCAAAAAGAGGAATTTAAGCCTATTCACGCCGGTGAAGTCGGCATGTACGTGTGTGGTATCACCGTTTACGATCTCTGTCATATCGGCCATGGCCGCACCTTCGTCTCCTTCGACGTCGTCGCGCGTTACCTGCGTTTCCTCGGTTATAAGCTGAAGTATGTGCGTAACATCACCGATATTGACGACAAAATTATCAAACGTGCCAATGAAAACGGCGAAAGCTTTGTTGCGCTGGTGGATCGCATGATTGCCGAAATGCACAAAGACTTCGACGCGCTGAACATTCTGCGTCCGGATCAGGAGCCACGTGCGACCCACCACATTCACGAGATTATTGAAATCACCGAACAGCTGATCGCCAAAGGCCACGCCTACGTGGCGGATAACGGCGATGTGATGTTCTCGGTGCCCACCGATCCCAACTACGGCAAGCTGTCGCGTCAGGATCTGGACCAGCTTCAGGCGGGCGCGCGCGTTGACGTGGTGGACGTGAAGCGCAACCCGATGGACTTCGTGCTGTGGAAAATGTCTAAAGAGGGTGAGCCGAGCTGGCCATCGCCGTGGGGCGCTGGGCGTCCGGGCTGGCACATTGAATGTTCGGCCATGAACTGCAAGCAGCTGGGCAACCATTTCGATATTCACGGCGGCGGCTCTGATCTGATGTTCCCGCACCATGAAAACGAAATTGCCCAGTCTACCTGTGCGCACGACGGCGAGTACGTCAACTACTGGATGCACTCCGGTATGGTGATGGTTGATCGTGAGAAAATGTCCAAATCGCTGGGCAACTTCTTTACCGTGCGCGACGTGCTGAAGTACTACGATGCGGAGACGATTCGCTACTTCCTGATGTCCGGTCACTACCGTAGTCAGCTGAACTACAGCGAAGAGAACCTGAAGCAGGCGCGTTCGGCGCTGGAACGTCTGTACACCGCTCTGCGCGGCACCGATAAATCCGTCGCAGCGGCGGGCGGCGAGGCGTTTGAAGCACGCTTTATTGAAGCCATGGACGACGATTTCAACACACCGGAAGCCTATTCCGTCCTGTTTGATATGGCGCGTGAAGTAAACCGCCTGAAAACGGAAGATGCGCATGCGGCCAACGCGCTGGCGTCGCATATGCGTAAGCTCGCCTCTGTGCTGGGGCTGCTGGAGCAGGAACCGGAAGCCTTCCTGCAAAGCGGTGCGCAGGCTGACGACGGTGAAGTTGCGGAAATTGAAGCGTTAATTCAGCAGCGTCTGGATGCGCGTAAGGCGAAGGACTGGGCGGCGGCCGATGCCGCGCGTGACCGTCTCAACGAGATGGGCATCGTGCTGGAAGATGGCCCGCAGGGCACCACCTGGCGCCGTAAGTAATCTGGTCGGCCCCGCCGCGCGAATAGCGTGCGGTGGGGCCGTGCTTCATGCTCCCCCCTCCACGACTCCACCATATTCCTCTGATATCACCATCCGCTCCCCGTAAGGCGTGCGAACGCGCAAAGGGCGGCTATTTCATCGATAACGTGCACGGGAGTACCGCTGCGCGAAGCAGGGGAGAGTCTGAATGGGGGGAGAGAAATAAACCCGGCGTTGCAGCGCTCGGCCGGGAGACTGGCGGGATTATGCGGTAACGGTGATGCTCTGGCCTTCAAAACTCACCGTTTGACCGGCGATAATTTTGCAGCGTTTGCGGGTTTCGACCGCTCCGTCCACTTTGACCAGACCGTCGGCGATGGCGATTTTCGCCTGTGCGCCGCTTTCGCTCCAGCCTTCCAGCTTCAGTAAGTCACAGAGTTCCACATGCGGATGCTTACCCAAAGAAAATGTTGCCATCTTATGCCTTCTCCACGTCGTGATACTCTTCACAAGCTTGTAAGGTGTTTTCAATCAGGGTGGCAACGGTCATTGGACCGACGCCGCCCGGTACCGGGGTGATGTAGGATGCGCGCGCGGCGGCATCTTCAAACACCACGTCGCCGACAACTTTACCGCTTTCGAGACGATTAATCCCGACATCAATGACGATTGCGCCTTCTTTAATCCATTCACCCGGAATAAAGCCCGGCTTGCCGACCGCGACGATCAGCAGATCGGCGTGCTCGACGTGATGGCGCAGGTTTTTGGTGAAGCGGTGGGTGACGGTCGTGGTGCAGCCAGCCAGCAGCAGCTCCATGCTCATCGGGCGACCGACGATATTGGACGCGCCGATCACGACCGCATTGAGACCGTAGGTGTCGATGTTATAGCGCTCCAGCAGCGTCACGATACCGCGTGGGGTGCACGGGCGCAGGCGCGGCGCGCGCTGGCACAGGCGGCCAACGTTGTACGGATGGAAGCCATCGACGTCTTTGTCCGGCGCAATGCGCTCGAGGACTTTCACGTTATCAATGCCCGCAGGCAGCGGAAGCTGCACCAGGATGCCATCGATAGTGGCGTCGGCGTTCAGGGTATCAATCAGCGCCAGCAGCTCAGCTTCGGACGTGGTTTCCGGCAGATCGTAAGAGCGGGAGACGAACCCCACCTCTTCACAGGCTTTGCGCTTGCTGCCGACATAAATTTGCGAAGCCGGGTTGCTGCCAACCAGCACAACGGCGAGCCCAGGGGCGCGTTTTCCTGCGGCAACGCGCGCCTTCACTTTTTCCGCAACCTCAGAGCGCACCTGCTGCGCAATCGTTTTACCGTCAATAATCTTTGCTGCCATCAGGGAAACTTTTCCATCTGTCATATACGAAGGGGGGATGCACATATTTTGTCAGATGCGAGGCTTGCTGTCAGGTATCGTTTGCGAGTTTTCATCGGAAAGTCGTTTTGTTGAAGACTTGAGCGATAGTTGGTCGTACTTTGTCCATCGTCGCTGGCGGCGCAGGTTTCGTTAGAAAATGGATTGACTCATCGGACTGTGACCGTATAATTCCACGCGTTTCACCCCCTCGAAGTGTCCACTTCTCAGTGCGCCCTTAGCTCAGTTGGATAGAGCAACGACCTTCTAAGTCGTGGGTCGCAGGTTCGAATCCTGCAGGGCGCGCCATTTAATTTCAATAGCTTACGCTTCTTTTGCTTCCTCCTGATATTCACTGCTTTAACATTAACAGGATTTCAAGGTGTCATGAATTACTGAGCCACTACAGCCGTCCATCATATAGAATTCTCGTTTCTATCGGCGATCGCAGCGTTCCGTCAGGCTGCTTATGGCAACTCTTTATCGACGGCGTAAAGATCCTAGGCTCGCCGATAAACCCAGGCTTGGATTCTGCTAGTTTATCATCTATCCAGATGGCGAGATTCGCCATGTTTCCCTCTACTATGAAGGTGATAGTCAGTTCGGATCCCTTCGGCTCATCGCTGATCTGTTTCAGTACATTCGGTTCAAGCAATAAGCTACTACCGCCCCCTAATTGGCTGAAGCGATACTTCAACCGAATGGCATCACCTTCCGGGGTAAACGTCACAGATGCTGCGTCAATACTCTTGCCGACACTCAGCAATTCAAGTTTGTTAGCCGTTTTCCTTAATTGCATTCGGGCAAACAACGCCTGTGTACTATGGGTAAATATATTGATTCCGCGTGCGGCATTGGCTATGTACATCGCCTGAAGACGATCTGCAATCATCGCCCGCTCTTCAGGCGTTAGCGGAGAGGCCGGTTTAGTAATATCATTGCGACTGACATGATTGACCTGAGTCGGATCGAGGCTGCCAAAGAGTTTATCCAGTAATCCACGAGAATCATGCTTCCCTGCCAGTAGCGGATCCTCGTCGTTCTCCCAGCAGTTGTTCCCACTTAATCCCATGGCATACAAAAATTGTTCCGTTAGTTGGATATAAATATCGCTGATTCCCTTAGGGTAGGATGCACCGATGTCAGAATGGGCTCCTGGCAAGCGGATCAGATTGATGCGATGGGGTATCGGTTGGAAACGCCATAGGGGTGGTAGAGGGGTCGGGTCGCTATCGATTATCGGCGCAAAAGTTTGGTTACGGGTTTCATTTGTCGCATAGAAGTGCACCAGATAATCCACGGACGACGGGATGTTCAGCATCAGAGTATGACTCTGCGCGGTGGCTACGGTATCGTAAAGCAGCGCATAAAATCTTGGGCCGGTGCTAGCAGCGGACCTTTCAGCCGTGCCAAATTGCATCGGCCACTGCTGCGTCACTAAATTCATAAAATGCCGCGCTGTTGCCGCCCCCCGACTGAATCCTGTGACAAATACACGAATATCGGTGTTGGGATTATCCAACAGCCATTTGCTTGCTTGCGCGAAAAATTCGCGCTTTGCCTGCTCGGCAACGTCAAAACTACTGGAACCCGAGATCCCGTCAAGATAATCGATACCACTGCCTTGCATGCCAACGCCACGATAATAACGATCAGCATTCACTTGCCGGGCAATTCTTGCCACCAGCGTCTCACGTTCATCTAAGGGTATCCGATCGCGATCGTTAAAGGTACCATCAAACGCCACCTTATAAATCTTGACTGGGCGATGCCCAATTGGGTACGTGATCAATGGCGCATCTATCGGCATAGCTAAAGCCTTCTCTATATCCTCCTGATCAGTGGCGCGTACTGGAACTGACCTATTACCAGAAATTAGGCTTGTACAGGCACTGAGTACAATGCAACACAGTGCCGCTATGATGAGTTTGCAGACCCGATATATTAGAGTGTTATTCATATTATTCATCCTGATGATAAAAAATCGGGTACTGCCTCTGTGCCTATATGGCCCAAAGAAAATTTATTGCCAGAATAAGGGGGCCGATTGAGTAAATATTCCTATATCTCATTGATATATTAAGTCATGTTTTATGTCGTCGGAAGAATAAAAATTATCTATGGAAAAACCATAGTATTTAAAAGCAGCTGCAGTCAGGCTGTACGCCTCTCTAAAGTTGCTGTACTGCCCGACGATGTGAAGTAGCTCGATAGGTTAGGTGGTTATGCACGGCCTGCAGGTTTGATATCAGTAACGAACAATCTACGGGAGTTTGATCATGTATCTGGACTATGAGTGGGGCAATGTGTCAGCCTATAGTCCATATTCAGCCCTCTCCCAAAACAGGATATAATCCACCCTCCATTGCGGATAACCCGCAAAAAATCCAGCCAGAAAGGTTTGGGGGCCTCAACGTTTTTCGGACTGGTGAAAATCATTTTATTTCAATATAGATACGTGGTTAATTCGAATTCTGCAGGGGCCATTTATCCTTTTTTTCTTCCGTCCTACGCGTATTGGCAAGAGTGCGAATTTGCTCACATATTGTTCGCTGTGTGATTGTCTGTATCCGAAAACAGTGATTATACTGTATGTAATTACAGTGTCTTAACGGAGGCGGTATGGAATACGAAGTGAAGCAGGCTGCAGCACGTAAAATTGCCGGTTTTCATATGGTTGGCCCCTGGGAGCAGACGGTTAAACAAGGCTTTGAGCAACTGATGATGTGGGTCGAAGGTAAACAGATCCCCGCACAAGAGTGGCTGGCGGTTTACTACGATAATCCCGACGACGTCCCGCCGGAGAAGTTGCGCTGTGATACCGCCGTCACGGTACCTGAGGGTTTTGTTATTCCGCCAAACAGCGAAGGCGTGATGATGACCGAGGTTGAAGGCGGCCTGTATGCGGTGGCGCGCGCCCGCGTTATCGATCACGACTTCTCTACGCCCTGGTATCAGTTCTTTAATAGCCTGGCGCAAGATGAGGCGCATACCATGGCGCCAAAACCGTGCTTTGAGCTTTACCTGAACAACGGTGCGCAAGACGGTTACTGGGATATTGAAATGTATGTCGCGGTAGCGCCGAAGGCGTAATAAAAAATGCCAGAGCGCATGAGCGACTCTGGCGTTGAGTGCGCTGGCTGACATACGCCGTTGTCGGGATCTTAACGGAGCGCGTGGGCGATCGCGCTGAACATCAGCGAAGCCTCAAGCGGCTGAGCGCTGAAGGACGGTTCTGCCTGCGGCCACGTTGACCACTGAACGATCACCAGATTCTCCGCGCGGTTTACCATAATCATTTGCCCATAAATTCCCAGCGCCCACATAGAGCCTTTGAGAGACGTTTTTGCCGCAGGAACAACGTCGCGAGCATTAGCGGGAACTTCATTGTTCCACCATTGGTAGCCATAGATTCCCTGCGGATGTGCGGCGGAAACGGAGCCTTTTGCGGTCGTCCAGGCGGCGGAGTCCGAGACCCAGTTTTCCGGTAGTATCTGTTTGCCGTCAGGCAGGCGGCCGTTGTGTAACACGAATTCACCAAAGCGTCCCCAGTCTTCCAGCGTAGCGTTAAAGCCATGCGCGCCAACGTTGTGCTGACCTTTGGCATAAGCGTGCCATACGCCATCATTTACCATACCGTACGGTTGCCAGATGCTTTTCTCAAGGTAGGCCGCGAGCGTCATACCGGTAGCACGTTCCAGCACGTCGCCCAGGAGCCAGGCACCGCCGGATGAGTACGACCAGACTTCACCCGCCGGATGCGCGCGCTTCAACCCGGAGACCAGCTTGCGTACGCAATCATAGGTGCCTGGATGCGCCTCGCACTGCGTCAACTGAGCGAAATCAGACTGTGGATTGGTGTAATCCTCATTCCATGCGACCCCGGAGGTATGCTGGATCAGCTGCTTCAGAGTGACACCCTCCCAGGCGGTCCCCTTTAAGTCAGGCTCATACCGTGTGACCAGATCGTTCAACGAATGAATTTTACCTTCCTTCAGCGCAACCCCAACCAGCGTTGAAACCACCGATTTGCCCACTGAACGCGAAGTCCACAGGGTGCTATCCGTATTGCCTTCGCCTAAATATTTCCAGGCTATCTTGCCGTCTTTCAGGACCAGCATGCCGCTCACATTCTGTCGTTTAATGTAATCCTGCAAATTCCATGTTTGCCCCTTCAACTGGTAAGTGGCTTGGGTGAGCGGTTGGTTTGCCATTTGCAGGGGGGTTGCATGACCGTGGTGGAAAACATCGCCCGCGTAGTTGCGATAATCGTTACGAAAGCCGATGACGCGCTCGGCCTGATCCCAGGTGAGCATCTTTTGCGTATCCGGCAGTTGAGCGTCAAACGGTGCCGGGCAGCGGGTTAATTCCGTCCCTTCGCAGGCGGCCATGGCCGGGGCGCAAAAGAAGGCTCCGGCAACCAGACCGGCCAGCAGACAATATTGTGCAGGTGAAGATTTTTGTTTTTGATTCATAGCGTTCTCGATTTTCGTTATACCCATAGACAGGTAACCGCGCAGAGAGGTGATACGGATGCAGTATAAAAATCGGCGGACTATAATAAAAAACGCAATATGGGGGGAAAACCCCACCATAAGAGCTTAAGGAGAGAGGTGTGCCGTCATTGTCGTATTCACTTGCCCAGCTTGAAGCCTTCACCGCCGTTGCCGAATACGGCAGCCTCGTCAAGGCGGCCATCAGGCTCGGAAAAGACCGCACGACGCTGCGCGATTTGATCGATCTTCTTGAGGATGGTCTGGGCTATGAACTGTTTGTTCGTCAGGGACGGTCGCTGCAGCTTACGCCTGAAGGCGAGCTGCTTCATCGTCAGGCCCATCTGCTGATTCGCCAGGCGCGGGCATTTGAGCAGTTTGCGCATCAGGTACCGGCCACCGATGTTCAGTCGCTTGAGGTCATGTACGATCCCTTCACCCCGCGCGCCTTTCTGCGGGCACTGATTGCGCAGATGGCCAAACGCAACGTGCGCTTGAGTCTGACCTGTACGACGCGTGAGCAAGGGGAGAGCGGGTTAGCAACTGGGCAGGCCGATTTGGGTTTTTTTCAGGCCCATAATCGCAGCCTTGGTAATGAAATGGAGTGGCGCGCGCTCGGCAGCGTTGAGATGAATTTCTACGCCTCGCAGAGGCGTTTTGCCGATGTAGTGCTGCCCTGTTCACTGCTTGACCTGTCGCTTATTCCGCAGATCGTGATGCACCCGGCGAGCGACATACCGGTGTCCCGTCGGCTGCAAATTGCGGGAAGCGTGATTTTTAGCAATGAGCGGGAAATGGTACGCAGTCTGATAGAGGCGGGATGCGGATGGGGATTTTTACCCACGCATTTTCATGCATCGCAATGGGCCGGAGTCTCCGTCGTGCCTACGGTGGTGGGCAACGAGGGTATCAGCCAGACGATGGTGGTTATCTGGCGTCCCGGCAGCGATAAACGCCCTATCATCGAAGAGGCGCTTGCTCATCTGCCCACGCTATGGCGTGAAGCCTCTGCCTCGTCGGTCGGCGGCAATCACTAGCCCGATCCCGGACAGGGTCAGTGCGATAGCCACCAGCATCCGCGTATCGAGCGTTTCGCCCATCAAGATAAGGCCACCCAGCGCCGCGAGGCAGGGAACGCTCAACTGGAGCGTGCTGGCAGTGGTTGGGCTCAGTCGCGGTAGGATAGAATACCATAGCAGGTAGGCACCGCCAGACATCAGCGCCCCCGACGTGATGGCCAGCAGCAGCCCCGCCGCATCGGCGTGGATGGGCACGCCGCTCAGCACGAGCGCGACCAGCGCCATCGGTACGGCCAGCGTAAAATTGCCTGCCGTGGCCGCCGCCGCGTTCTGGACCTTTTTGCCGGTAATACAGTAGGCCGCCCAGGCCGCGCCGGAGATCATCATCAGCAACGCCGCCCCGCCGGAAGGATGACCCGCGCCCGGCAAGAGCAGCAACGCCAGCCCGGCCATTGCCCCCAGCATGCCCACGCTTTTGAGCCACGTCAGCCGTTCTCCACGTATCAGCCCCCAGCCGGTCATCATGCACTGCACCGTGCCGAAGAGTAACAACGCGCCGGCGGCGGTCGTTAATGACAGATAGGCCAGTGAAAAGGCGAAAACGTAAAGGGCCAGCAGCGCCGCGTTCAGACCATTGAACTCTGGTTTTTTGGGGATGCCGGGCAGTCGTAGAAAAAGCAGCAGCGCGACCGCGCCGCTGATCAGGCGGAGGGCGCTGAAAGAGACGGCGTCCATATGCATACCTTTTAGCGCCAGCCGACAGAGCAGGGAGTTGGCGGCAAAGGCGGCCATGGTGAGCAGAATCTTGGGGAGCACGGAGAATTCCTCGTCAAACGGTTCGCTGATTATGCACGAAGCCGTCGCACGTCGCGCCATCGTTCTTAGATGACAACCTGTTTTGAGTCACGTCTATTGACACTTGATTACGTAAAGATAATGAGTATAGTTCTCGTTCTCTTTTTTATTCACCGGTATGGTGCGGCAAACCCGGCAATCGATGAGGGTAGCTTACGGGGGCGCTGAAGCATGAGATCACGCTAAACCTGCTGTCGCCATCGGTGATTTTTGATTCCGGGAATGCTTCTATGAAAACCAAACTCTCCGCGCTGGCTCTGGCGATAAGCGCCGTCATGCCCGCCGCACAGGCTGATGATGCGGCAACGGCCAAAAAACAGCCTGAAACGATGATTGTTCAGGGCGTCGATGGCGGCGACTTTAAGGCCGGTGGTGAACAACTGGTGCCCGCCTACCTTGATGGGCAGGTAGCTCATGGTGGGCGCGTGGGGATGCTGGGCGAGCAGAAAGCGATGGACGTCCCGTTCAACGTTATCGGCTATACCTCGAAGCTGGTGCAGGATCAGCAGGCGAAAACCATCGCTGATGTGGTGAAAAACGACGCTGGCGTACAGGCAGTACAAGGCTACGGCAACTTTGCTGAAACCTATCGCATCCGCGGCTTTAAGCTCGACGGCGACGACATGACCATGGGCGGTCTCCCTGGCGTAGTGCCACGTCAGGTAGTGGATACTCAAATGCTGGAGCGTATTGAGGTCTTCAAAGGGGCGAATGCGCTGGTGAACGGCGCGGCAAGTTCCGGCGTGGGCGGCATGATTAACCTTGAACCGAAACGCGCTGAAGATATCCCAACGACGCGTATTGGCGTGGATTACACCAGCGATTCTCAGGTGGGTGGTTCGCTGGATGTTGGCCGTCGCTTCGGTGATGACAATCAGTTCGGCGTGCGCGTCAACGTGCTGCACCGTGAAGGGGAAGGCCGTATCGATAACGATAATCGCCGCACTACGCTGGCCTCGTTGGGTCTGGATTACCGTGGCGATCGCTTCCGTTCATCCTTCGATTTTGGCTACCAGAAAAAGACCTTCCACGGCGGTGAGATGGGCATAGGCTTCGCGGCGATTAGCGAAGTGCCGAAAGTCCCGGACAACAGCAAAAATACCGGACAGAAGTGGGGCTACAGCGATATCGAAAATGAATTCGGTATGGCCAAAGCGGAATACGATCTGAACGACAGCTGGACCACCTACGCGGGGTTAGGCGCGCAGCATGCGCACGAGCAGGGGATCTATGGCGCACCGAAACTGACCAACATCAACGGCGATGCTACCATCGGGCGTCTGGATACTAACCGTATTATCGATAGCTTCAGTGGTATGGGGGGCATTCGCGGTCGCTTTAACACTGGCGTGGTGTCACACAATGTTAACGTTGGCTATTCCGCGCAGATCCGCAGCGATGCCACCGCCTGGCGTATGTCGAACAGTAATGCCAACCCGGTCGTTAATATTTACAACAACCATGATGTGAGCATGCCAGCGTACGCATCGGTGGGCGGTAACTATCACGATCCGCTGGTGACTGCGCGTAACCGTACTCAGGGCTGGCTGTTCAGCGATACCGTCGGATTCTTTGACGATACGCTGCTATTTACCGCCGCGGCGCGCAATCAGAAGGTGGTGATTCGTAACTACAGCAACGAGACGGGCCTGGAGACCACCTCCTCCAGCTTTACCGAAAGTCGCTGGATGCCCACTTTTGGCCTGGTCTACAAGCCGTGGCAAACGGTGTCGCTGTATGCCAACCACACGGAAGCCCTTCAGCCGGCGGACAATGCGCCGAAAACGGCAAAAAACTATGGTCAGAGCATTGGGATCGCGCACTCCAAACAGGATGAAGTGGGCGTTAAGATTGACTACGCCCGCGTCGGCGGGTCGCTGTCGCTGTTCCAGATTACCAAACCGTCCGGGGTTCTGGATAACGACGGCTACTACCGCATGGATGGTGAACAGCGCAACCGGGGCCTTGAGCTGAACGTCTTCGGCGAGCCGGTACTCGGCCTGCGCCTGAACGGCAGTACGCTGTGGATCGATCCTGAAATGACCAAAACCAAAGGCGGCCTGAACGATGGCAACGATGCGATCGGCGTGTCCCGCTTCTATGCGGTGCTGGGTGCAGAGTATGACATTAAACCGGTTGACGGTCTGACGGCCACCGCGCGCGTCAACTATACCGGTTCTCAGTATGCTGATAGTGCCAACACCAAAAAACTCGACAGCTACACTACGCTGGATTTAGGGATGCGCTATCGCATGCACCTCAACCAGGAACAAAACGATTTGGTGTGGCGCGTGGGTGTGACCAACGTGACCAATGAAAAATACTGGTCCGGGGTCGACGACACCGGTGTTTACCTCTATCAGGGGGAGCCGCGTACGCTGAAAGTCGCAGTCAGCTACGACTTCTAAGTCATTGCAAAAATAAGGTTATTGCCCCGGAACGCTCGTCCTTCCGGGGCTTTTTGTTTCCGTCGTCCGGGTACTGATTGCCTTGCGGCAAGCCGCGCTAAGTGTTAAAAGGTGCCCCTTCCTATAAAAGCTACAGGGGTTAGACGTGAAAAACGCGTCCTCAGCATCCAGCCAGAATCAACCGGATGCTTCGTCGGAGCAGGGGCCGACGCTTCACCGCGGGTTACAAAACCGCCATATCCAGCTTATCGCCCTCGGGGGCGCCATCGGTACCGGCCTGTTCCTTGGCATCGGCCCAGCCATTCAGATGGCAGGCCCGGCGGTGGTACTGGGTTACGCCATTGCCGGTATTATCGCTTTTCTGATCATGCGCCAGCTCGGCGAAATGGTGGTGGAAGAGCCGGTATCCGGCTCGTTTGCGCATTTTGCCTATAAATACTGGGGGCCGTTCGCTGGTTTTGTTTCCGGCTGGAACTACTGGGTGATGTTCGTGCTGGTAGGCATGGCCGAGCTGACCGCCGCCGGGATCTATATGCAATACTGGCTGCCGGACGTGCCGACCTGGATCTGGGCGGCTGGGTTCTTCATCCTGATTAATGCCGTCAATCTGGTCAACGTGCGCCTGTACGGCGAAACCGAATTCTGGTTTGCGCTGATTAAAGTGCTGGCGATTATTGGCATGATCGGCTTCGGGATCTGGATGCTGGCCACCGGACGCGGCGGCGATCATGCCAGCATTGACAACCTCTGGCGCGACGGCGGTTTCCTCGCCACCGGCTGGAAGGGGCTGATTCTGTCGCTGGCGGTCATTATGTTCTCTTTCGGCGGTCTGGAGCTTATTGGTATCACGGCGGCGGAAGCGCGCAGCCCGGAAACCACTATTCCAAAAGCGGTCAACCAGGTGGTGTACCGTATCCTGCTGTTTTATATCGGCTCGCTGATTGTACTGCTGGCGCTGTATCCGTGGCAGGGCATCAAGTCAGATAGCAGCCCGTTCGTAATGATTTTTCACAATCTTGACAGTAACGTGGTGGCTTCTGCGTTGAATTTCGTCATTCTGGTGGCCTCGCTGTCGGTGTACAACAGCGGCGTTTACTCAAACAGCCGCATGCTGTTCGGCCTTTCCGTGCAGGGCAACGCGCCGCGTTTCCTGACCCGGGTCAGCCGCCGCGGCGTGCCGGTTAACTCGCTGCTGCTGTCGGGCGCGATCACCTCGCTGGTGGTGCTGGTTAACTATCTGCTGCCGCAGAAAGCCTTTGGCCTGCTGATGGCGCTGGTGGTCGCAACGCTGCTGCTGAACTGGATAATGATCTGCATGGCGCACCTCAAGTTCCGCTCGGCGATGCGCCGTAAAGGACGCGAGCCGAAGTTCAAAGCGCTGCTGGCTCCGGCCAGTAACTACGTTTGCATTGCGTTCCTGCTGATGATTCTGGTGCTGATGTGCACGATGGACGGTATGCGCTTGTCGGCGATTCTGCTGCCGGTGTGGGTGCTGTTCCTGTTTGTCGCGTTTAAAACGCTGCGCCGTAAGGCGTGATCGCTTAATCAGAAGGCGGCGCACTGAGCCGCCTTCTGCCGCACTCTGCGCGTCTTTTGCGCATTCTGTTTAAATTTCCCGCTTCTCGTTTATCGTGACCGCTCTCGCAAAACCGAACTGACACGCGCGATCTTATTTTTGTAATCGATTACTTTTCATGTGATCTGTATTTGTAATCGATTACTTTTGAGGGTGAGAACATGGTGTCTACAACGGAAAGTCGTGAACGTAGCGGCGTACAGCACCGGCTGTTAGTGCCGCGCCTGTCGCTTATGATGTTTATGCAGTTTTTTATCTGGGGAAGCTGGTCGGTCACGCTCGGGCTGGTCATGACCCAGTACAACATGTCGCTGTTGATTGGTGATGCTTTTTCTGCGGGGCCGATTGCCTCGATTCTATCGCCGTTCGTTCTGGGGATGCTGGTTGATCGCTTTTTTGCTTCGCAGAAGGTCATGGCGGTCATGCACCTGCTGGGTGCGGCGATTCTGTGGTTCGTACCGCAGGCGCTGGTGGCGCAAAATGGCGCGATGCTGATAGCGCTGCTGTTTGGCTACACGCTTTGCTATATGCCGACGCTGGCGCTGACGAACAATATTGCGTTCCACAGTCTGAGCAATATCGACAAAACGTTCCCGGTGGTGCGCGTATTCGGCACCATTGGCTGGATTATCGCCGGTATTTTTATTGGCGTGACCGGTATTTCGGATACCACCGGCATCTTTACGCTGGCGGCGCTGTGTTCGGTCGTACTGGCGGTGTATAGCCTGACGCTGCCGCACACGCCAGCCCCGGCAAAAGGGCAGCCGCTCAAGCTGCGCGATCTGTTCTGTGCCGACGCTTTTGCGCTGCTGAAAACCCGTCACTTCCTGGTATTTGCGGTCTGCGCCACGCTGATCTCGGTACCGCTAGGCACCTACTACGCCTATACCGCCTCGTTCCTGGCCGATGCGGGCGTCGCGGATGTCAGTACCGCGATGTCCTTCGGCCAGATGTCAGAAATTATTTTCATGCTGATTATCCCGCTGTTGTTCCGGCGTCTTGGCGTGAAGTACATGCTGCTGATTGGCATGCTGGCGTGGTTCGTGCGCTACATGTTCTTTGCGCTGGGCATCAATGAAGAAACGCGCTTCCTGCTGTATCTCGGCATTCTGCTGCACGGTGTGTGCTACGACTTCTTCTTCGTGGTGGGCTTTATCTATACCGACCGCGTGGCGGGCGAAAAGGTCAAAGGGCAGGCGCAAAGCATGGTGGTGATGTTTACCTACGGTATCGGCATGTTGCTCGGATCGCAGATTTCCGGCGCGCTGTATAACCATCTGGTGGCCGGGCAAACCGTTCCGACGGCCTGGGTGAGTTTCTGGTGGATTCCCGCCGTCGCAGCGGTGGTTATCGCATTGATTTTCCTTGTCTCGTTTAAATACAACGAGCAAGAGCAGGCGTGAATTTTTAAGGAGGGGGTATGAAAACTATCAAGGGACCGGGCATTTTTCTGGCGCAGTTTATCAGCGGTCAGCCGCCGTTTAATACGCTGGACGGGCTGGCGGAGTGGGCGGCGGGGCTGGGCTTTAAAGCGCTACAGCTACCGTGCAACCACCCGACGATATTCGACCTGACGCAGGCGGCGGCGAGCCAAACCTATTGTGATGATATCGCCGGGCGGTTAGCGGAACGCGGGCTGGCTATCAGCGAACTGTCAACGCATCTGGAAGGGCAGCTTGTCGCCGTTAACCCAGCCTACGACAGCGCTTTTGATGCTTTTGCTCCGGCGGCGCTGCGCGGCGATCCGACGGCGCGGCAGCAGTGGGCGGTCGCCAGCGTTAAAATGGCGGCGCAGGCTTCGGCGCGCCTGGGTCTGAAGGCGCATGCGACTTTCTCCGGTGCGCTGGCCTGGCCCTATTTTTATCCGTGGCCGCCGCACAATGCGGCGCTGCTGGATGAGGCGTTTAAGGCGCTGGCAAGCCGCTGGCGGCCAATTCTCGACTGCTTTGATGAGCACGGCGTCGATCTGTGTTACGAGATCCACCCCGGTGAGGATCTGCATGACGGCGTGACCTTCGAGCGTTTTTTGCAGCAGGTGGGGAATCACCCACGCTGCCATATGCTGTATGACCCTAGCCATCTGCATTTGCAGCATATTGATTATCTTAGCTATATCGATATTTACCATTCGCGCATTCGCGCTTTTCACGTTAAAGACGCCGAGTTTCAGCGCAACGGGCGTAGCGGCGTTTACGGTGGCTATCAGAACTGGGCGCAGCGCGCCGGGCGTTTTCGCTCGTTGGGCGACGGCGATATTGATTTCAAGAAGATATTCAGCAAATTAACCCAGTACGACTTTGACGGCTGGGCGGTGATGGAGTGGGAGTGCTGCCTCAAGGATGCGCAAACCGGCGCACGCGAAGGCAGTGAATTTATTCAGCGGCATATCATCCCCGTCTCCGCGCGGGCGTTTGATGACTTTGCCGCCGGTAGCGAGGTTCGTGGATGATTCAGGTTGGTATAGTGGGTTCAGGTTTTATTGGCCCGGCGCATATTGAAGCGCTGAGGCGACTGGGGGATGTTGAGGTGGTGGCGCTGTGCGATGCTTCGCTGGAGCAGGCGCAGGCAAAGGCGCGGCAGCTCAATATTCCATCCGCCTACGGTGATGTCGAGGCGCTGCTGGCGCATCCTGGGCTACAGGTGGTGCATAACTGTACGCCTAATTTTCTGCACGCCTCGATCAACCGGCAGATTTTACGTGCGGGGAAACACGTCTTCTCTGAGAAACCGCTGTGCATGACGCCGGAGGAGGCGCGCGAGTTGGAACAAATGGCGCAGGATGCGGGCGTGGTCCACGGCGTCAGCTTCGTCTATCGCCAGTTTGCGATGGTACAGCAGGCGGCCAGTATGATGCGTGCAGGCCAGACCGGCCGTCTGTTTTCAGCCTACGGCGGCTATCATCAGGACTGGATGCTGCTAGAACACGACTTTAACTGGCGAGTCGATGCGGAGCAGGGAGGCGTATCGCGCGCGGTGGCCGACATCGGATCGCACTGGTGTGACACGGTGCAGTTTGTTACCGGACGGCGAATTGTGGAAGTGATGGCCGATCTGGCTATCGTCTGGCCGACGCGCAAGGCCAGCCCTGACGCTCAGGCAACGTTTAGCGAACGCGGCGAAGCGCTGGCGTATCGCGATGTCCCGGTCACGACGGAGGATGCCGGCTCGGTTTTGTTCCGCTTCGATGACGGCAGCAAGGGCTGTTTTAGCGTCTCGCAGGTCAGCGCCGGGCGTAAAAATCGTCTGTATTTTGATATTAACGCCAGCGCCTGTTCGCTTGCCTGGGATCAGGAAACGCCGCAACAGCTGTGGATTGGTCAGCGTAGCCAGCCCAACCAACTGCTGAGCGATGACCCCGGGCTGCTGAACGGCGACGTGGCCGGGCAGGCACACTTCCCCGGCGGTCATAGTGAAGGCTGGCCCGACGCGTTTAAAAATATGATGGGGTATTTCTACCGTGCCGTGCAGAGTGGGAAAATGCCAGCCGCCGCTGAACGCCGTTTTGCCTCGTTCAGTGAAGGGGCGAATGTGATGTATATTGTTGATGCTATTGTGAAAAGCTATCAGCAGAGACGCTGGATACACGTTGAACAATAACCCTGTGCCCGGTACGCCGGGCACGTTTTTTGTGGTAGCCTGCACGCAAAGCGTTAACTGCAGGGAATGGCGTTGTATGTCAATTCAGAAAATCGCTCAGCTGGCGGGCGTTTCGGTAGCGACCGTGTCGCGCGTGCTGAACAACAGCGAAACGGTGAAGGCGAAAAACCGCGAGCGTGTTCTTCAGGCCATTAAAGAGAGCAACTACCAGCCTAACCTGCTGGCACGACAGCTACGCACGGCGCGTAGCTCAATGATTCTGGTGATGGTATCGAACATCGCCAACCCGTTCTGCGCCGAGGTGGTGAAGGGCATCGAAGAAGCGGCGGAAAAGAACGGTTACCGTATTCTGCTGTGCAACTCCGGTTCGGATATTGAGCGTTCGAAATCCGGCCTGCGTCTGCTGACCGGCAAAATGGTCGACGGTATTATCACTATGGATGCGTTTACCCGCCTGCCGGAGCTGACGACCGTGATTGGCGACGCGCCGTGGGTTCAGTGCGCCGAGTACGCTGATGCGGGCGACGTTTCCTGCGTGGGGATCGACGACGTCAAGGCTGCCGAACATGCGGTGGGCTATCTGGCGGCGCTCGGGCGTCGGCACATTGCGCTTATCAACCATGACCTCAACTACAAATATGCGCGCCTGCGTGAACAGGGCTATAAGAACGTGCTGGCGCGGGAAAGCCTGGCGTACCAACCGGTAGAATACGCCAGCGACCTTAGCGCCGCTGCGGGCAAGGCGGCGATGAAAAAGCTGCTGGCGATGAACCCGCGTCCTGATGCCGTGTTTGCGGTATCCGACGCGCTGGCGGCGGGAGCCCTGCGCGCCGTGGAGCAGGCGGGGCTGCGCGTGCCGCAGGATATTGCGGTGGTGGGTTTTGACGGTACGGAGCTGGCCGAAATGGTGTCACCGCAGCTGACGACCGTGGAGCAGCCGTCGCGTGAGATTGGCGCCCACGCCGTCGCGCTGCTGCTCAACAAAATCGAAAACCCCGACGCCCGTCCAGAACGAACCATGCTGGACTGGCGCTTTATTTCACGCGCCAGCGCCTGATTATTGCTGCCCCATCGCGCCTGCCAGGGCGCGAATATCGTTACCGGTCGGCGACTGATGAATCCGTAAGCCAAACTCTTCGACCACGGCGAAAATATGGTCAAAAATATCGGCCTGGATGCTTTCATATTCCGCCCACACTACGGTATTGGTGAAGGCGTATATCTCAATCGGTAAACCGTTATTATCCGGTGCCAGCTGGCGAACCATTAGCGTCATATCTTTGCGAATGCGCGGATGGTTACGCAGATATTCATTGAGGTAGGCACGGAAGGTACCAATATTGGTCATCTTGCGCAGGTTCAGCACAGAGCCATCGCCGCCGTGCTCCTGATTCCACAGGCTAATTTCCTCATGACGCGAGTCCATATACGGTTTTAGCAGGCGAGCCTGAATTAACCGCTGTTGCTCTTGCTCGTCAAGAAAATGCACGCTAGTGGTATCAACATTAATGCTGCGCTTAATGCGACGGCCGCCCGAAGCCGACATGCCGCTCCAGTTTTTGAATGAGTCAGAGACCAGCGACCAGGTGGGGATGGTGGTAATGGTATTATCCCAGTTCCGCACTTTGACGGTAGTTAAACCAATATCGGTTACCGCGCCGTCGGCCCCGTATTTCGGCATCTCCAGCCAGTCGCCGAGCTTCAGCATGTCGTTTGCAGAAAGCTGAATTCCCGCCACCAGACCGAGAATCGGATCCTTAAATACCAGCATTAATACCGCCGCCATTGCCCCGAGGCCGCTGATTAAAATAGCCGGCGACTGCCCCAGCAGTAGCGAAATCATCAGAATGCCAATCAGGATCGCGCTGACCAGCTTAACGCCCTGGAATATCCCCTTCAGCGGTAGCTGCGAAGAGAACGACAGCTTCTGTGACAGGTTAAAAATAACGTCCAGCAGCGAGAAGAACGACAGCAGCGCATAAAGCATCACCCACAGCTGGGCGGCGGTGGTTAATATTTGCGCCGCATCGCTGCCTTTTTGCAGCCACAGTACGGCCTGCACGTTGACGATAATCCCCTGCAGGGTAAACGCCAGCCGGTGGAAAAGTTTATTCTGCGTAATAATTTGCAGCCATAAATGGCTGCTGGCCTGCGCGCGTTTTTCAAAGGTGCGTAGCACCACCCGATGGAGTATCAGATGGACAATGATGGCAGTGAGAAAAATAATACCAAAAATGATGATCAATGAATTGGTATGGTTTATTTCAATGCCCATCTCTTCTATCTGTGTAATCAGTTCCTGCATAACATCTCCTGTATAGCCAGCTAATTATAATGGCTGCGATGGCTATATTATGCAAACGGCTATACAGGAACTTAAGGTTACGACGTTGCCAGCGCCGGACGGTGGTTTAAATGATGGCGCAGACAGATAGCGATGACCGCAAGCGCCAGCATCATCACCGCTTCTACGGCGAGAAAGCCGATCATCGCATCGGTATAGCTGCCGCGGTGGCTATGCATGAGCGCCAGCAGCAATGAACCAAACACCGCGGGACCGAGGCCCAGCGTGGCCTGCTGTAGCGTGCTTAGCAACGCACTGCCGGCGCCCGCGTCGTTGGCGGTGATGTCGCGCATTCCTACCCGATAGAAGCAGTTTACGATCAGCGCCTGACCGTAGCCAATCAGCGCCGTCGACGGCGCCAGCGCCAGAGCGGTTGTCGCATGCGCAAAATGATGGAAGGTTGCCATCAGCAGCAGCAGACCGCTTATCTGTATGGCCAGACCCGCAAGCAGAATCCGCCCCATGCTGTGGCGAGTAATCAGCTTAGGCGCATACAGCGCCGAGATGAAATAGGCTACGCCCAGCGCCACAAAGCTGTTACCCGATTGCCATGGCGCCATGCCCAGACCAGACTGCATGGTGAGCGCCATGCAGAACATAAAGCCGGACCAGGCGCTGAAAAACAGCAGGGCGATCGCCATACCAAAGCGGACGCTGGCGAGCTGGAGCAGACGCGGGGGCAGCAGAGGGTGCTCGCCGCGTCGCTGTTGACGTAGCGCGCTGGCACGCATCCACCACAGCAGCGGAATAATCGCCAGCAGCATCAGGCGCAGCGGCCACGGCCAGCGGAGTTCCGGCCCCAGCGCCATCGGGAACAGCAGACAGCACAAAATCAGTCCAAGGCTAAAAGTGCCCTGCCAGTCGATTCGGGTATGCTCATCGCGGCGGGTTTCCGGCACGTAGCGGCGGCTATAGGCCAGCACCAGCAGGCCTATCGGCACGTTGATAAAAAAAGCATTACGCCAGCCGAGCCCGGCAATATCCGCGGAAACCAGCCAGCCGCCGCACATCTGCCCGACGATAAACGAAATGCCGCCAATGCCGCCGTACAGGCTGATGGCGCGAGCGTGGGCGCTCCCTTTCAGCGTCACGTGCAGCGTGGCGAGAATTTGCGGCACGATGAGCGCTGCCCCTGCGCCCTGTAAGGTGCGGGCGGCCAGCAGGGCGGTGATTGAGTTCGCGAGCCCGCACAGTAAGGACGCGAAGCTAAAAATTGCCACGCCCCACATAAACAGACGGCGGCGGCCATAGTTGTCGCCAAGTTTACTGCCCATCGCCAGGCAGACGGCGAACGCCACGCCGTACAGTGCGACGATCAGCTCCAGTTGGGTGGGGCTGGCGTGCAGTGATGCGGTGATGGAGTCGAGGGCGACGTTGGTGATCGAGGTGTCGATCTGGGGCAACATCAGGCCGGTTAACAACAGGAAAAGCCCCGCGCGACCGGGGGAAACAGCAGACGTTTTCATGGTAGCTCCATTGCGTCGTTCAGCGAATGGACGTAGCATCGCTGATTCAATAAACGGGTACCAGTTCCTGGTTATACGGGTATTGGCACTACCATGCTGGAGAGATGATGAGCCTTATTACCCCGGGTGAAGCCGCCGCACCGACCGCGCGGCAGGACGATAGCCGCAAGCAGCTGGGCGCTTTTCTTCGCGCGCGGCGGGAAAGCCTCGATCCGCAGCGCCTGGGGCTACCGCGTAGCGGACGGCGGCGCACACCCGGCCTGCGCCGTGAAGAAGTGGCGATGCTGGCAGACGTTGGCGTGACCTGGTATACCTGGCTGGAACAAGGGCGCGAGGTTAACCCCTCGGTGGCGGTGATGCAGGCGATTGCCGAGGCGCTGCAGTGCAGCGAGCTGGAGACGCGCCATCTGTTCGTGCTGGCTGGGCTGAAACCGCTGGAGTCTGCCTACGTGCCGCTTTGCGAAGGTATCAGTCCAGGCGCGCGCCGCATGCTCGACAGTTTGCTGCCGCAGCCGGCCAGTATTCAGCGTGCGAATTTCGACATTGTGGCGTGGAACGACGCGTTTTGTCGGCTGATGGGCGTCGATTTTTCGACCATTCCTGAAGACGATCGAAACTGTATTTATCTGTATCTGACGCATCCCGGCTGGCGCAGCCGCCTGGCGAATCGCGACGTGCTTGCGACATTTGTGTCTTACTTCCGTGCCGCCATGGCTGAACATCGCGGTGACGCGGCGTGGGAGAACAAGCTGGCGCGCTTCTTTGCCGCTTCAAGCGAGTTTGAGGCGCTATGGCATCAGCGCTATGACGTGCGCGGCGTTGAGAATCAGATCAAAGATTTTCACCATCCTGAGTTCGGCGATTTTCAGCTGCAGCAGATGTACTGGTACTCTGCGCCGCGTAATGGCTCACGTTTGCTGGTGTACTTACCGGTGGATGATATTGGGGAAGCGGTGCTGGCGAAGCTCTAGTCCGAAAACGGTTCCGGCGCCGCCGCACGTGTCCGGGCTACGCAATAAGAGTAGCCCGGCTACGCACAGCGCCGCCGGGGCTAAATCAGATCTCAGTAATCACCGTTTCTTCCGGCAGGCGAGATTTCGGCAGCGTCTTGTTGAAATCTTCTACGCTGTGGTAGCCCACCGGCACGACAACCAGGCTGGTATAGCCTTTTTCTTTCAGGCCAAATTCTGCGTCGAGAACATCGGCGTCGAAGCCTTCGATGGGTACTGCGTCCAGGCCCATTGCGCCCACGCCCAGCAGGAAGTTGCCGACGTTCAGGTAAACCTGACGCGCGGCCCACTGGTCATCGTCGTGACGATCTTTACGGTGCAGGTCGGCAAAGAAAGTGCGGCCTTTGTGGTTCGCGGCTTTCGCTTCCGGCGTCGCAAAACGGCCGTCGGCATCTTCCTGGTCGACGACTTTTTCCAGCCAGGCATCGTCGATGGCGGTTTTGGCGCAGAATACCACCACATGAGAAGCATCCAGCATTTTACGTTCGTTAAACACGTAGCCGCCCGCAGCGGATTTCGCCACGCGCGCTTTGCCTTCGTCGGTACTGGCGACGATAAAGTGCCACGGCTGAGAGTTCGTGCTCGACGGGCTATAGCGCAGCAGGGTATTGAGATGAGCAGCCTGCTCGGCGGTTAACTTTTTGCTGGCATCAAAGGCCTTGGTGGAATAGCGCGCTTTTGCAACGGAAACGATATCCATAAAAACTCCTGAATGATGATAGACACCGCGTATCGGTGCGTTGAATCAAAGCAGGGTACCGCGCGCTGTGACAAATGAGAAGGGTGTTAAATGCGATAACACTTATCGCATTTAACGCAAAATCAAACCGGGCGCACCCGCGTCTGGACGCGTTTGGGCAGCTTATCGACGACCCGGTTCCACGAATCTTCAATCAGGCTTTCCAGCAATTCCGGCACGATCTCGTCGCCAGGATAGACCGAAATCCAGTGCTTTTTGTTCATGTGATAGCCCGGCTTAATATGCGGGTAGATAGCCTGATGCAGTAGGGACTGTTCGGGATCGACCTTCAGGTTGACGATCGCTTCACCGCGCAGAAAGGTTTTGATCATAAAGATCTTCCCCTCGACGGTAAACACGTCATATTCCGGCCCGAAAGGCCAGTAGACGTCAGAAAAGGGCAGGGTCAGGGCAAAGTCGTGCGCCCGCTGGTGCAGCGTTTTTCCGTCCATTAGTCGTCCTCGGCCAGCGCCAGCCACATGGCTTCAAAACCCAGCGCCTTCAGCGTATCGGCCCGCAGCGGTTCGCGGCTGGCAAACTCAATGGTGGTTTCCGCCAGCGACAGGAACAGGGCGTCGCCAAAAGCGCGAAATTCGTCGGACATAAACACCGGACGCACCGAGCGTTGGCAAAGCTTTTGCAGCTCCGGGAACATGGCTCTGACCTGCTGCACCGTCTCTTCGGTAATTTTTTCGCTCACCGCCATGCGGCGAATGGCCTGGTGGCCGGTAGGGTTGCGTACGCCCCAGTCGATATAGCTGTTCCAGATGCCGTGGGTAAAGGCCTTGGGGGAGTCGGTATCGACAAGCCCGGCGAGCATCGCCTGGCAGAGGTCGCTTTTCAGATGCAGGTAAAGTGCGTTCAGCAGGTCGTCTTTGGTGGCAAAATAGCGAAACAGCGTGCCCTCAGCCACGCCCGCACTGCGCGCAATCATCGCAGTCGAAGCGGCAATGCCGGACTGGGCAATGGCGCTGGTGGCGGCTTCCAGTAACGCTTGTTTTTTATCTTCACTCTTTGGACGAGCCACTACACTTTACCTCTCTGACTGTAAAAAAATGTGATTGAAACATGCCAACCCCAGGGACTTCAACGTCGATTGTCAAAATTTGAAAATTGCTTGACGATTTTTTCTGCCTCTTTCTATAATGAGTGCCTACTCACTCATAATCAATCTTTTTAGTGTGGCTTCCTGGATGAGGCCGGTTTTGGGTCTGGATATGAAACCTTTCATCATCAGTGTGGTTGCCATCATGCTTATTGCCAGTGCAGCAAGCCTGTCCTTTGTTCTGAATCCCGGCTTCGGTCAGGTGCCGCAAGGGGCAGAGAAGAGTCAGATTGAGCGTTCGCCGAACTACCGCGACGGGGCGTTTCACAACAGCCTGCCGACGCCGGGGTTCACCAGCGATAAAAATATGCTGATGGCGTGGTGGGAATTTCTCACCGCAAAGCGTGAAAACGCGCGCCCCTCGCGCCCGCTGCCGCTGGTAGCGACCGATCTTGCCAGCCTGCCGCGTGACCAGGATACGTTAATCTGGCTGGGCCACTCGTCGTGGTATCTCCAGCTGGCGGGCCAGCGGATCCTGATTGATCCGGTGTTCAGCAGCTATGCCGCGCCGTTTTCGTTTCTGAATAAAGCCTTCGACGGCGACTATCCGTGGCGCGCAGAGACGATGCCGGAGATCGATCTGCTGATTATCTCCCATGACCACTACGATCACCTCGACTACGCCACCATCAAAGGGCTGTTGCCGAAGGTTAAGCGCGCCGTCGTGCCGCTGGGCGTCGGGTCGCATCTGCGCTATTGGGGCATGGCAAACGACATCATTACCGAGGCCGATTGGCAGCAGAGCGTGACGCTTAGCGATGCGTTGAGCGTGCACGTACTGCCGGCGCGGCATTTTTCCGGCCGCGGCCTGAAGCGTAACCAAACGCTGTGGGCGAGCTTTATGTTCGTGACGCCGCAGCAGAAGGTGTATTACAGCGGCGATAGCGGCTACGGCCCGCACTTCAAGGATATTGGCGAGCGGTTTGGCAAGGTTGACGTGGCGATACTGGAGGACGGTCAGTATGACCAGGACTGGCGCTACATCCACATGATGCCGGAGCAAACCGCACAGGCGGCAGTGGATCTGCGTGCGGACCGGGTGGTGCCGGGTCACGCTGGGCGCTTCGTACTGGCCAAACATACCTGGGACGATCCGTACAAGCGGCTGGCGCAGGCCAGCAAAGATAAAGCATATCGGCTGCTGACGCCGATGCAGGGCGAGCCGGTTCGCCTGGCGGACGCTATGCAAACATTTCGAGCCTGGTGGGAATAGCCACCGGCTGTCGTTAAGCGAGGGGAAGGGCGTATGACCGAATTAGCCACTCAGGTAATCGACACTCTGGTCGAATGGATTGACAATAACCTGCATCAGCCATTGCGTATTGATGAAATCGCCCGCCGGGCGGGCTATTCAAAATGGCACCTGCAGCGTCTGTTTTTACAGCACAAAGGGGAGAGCCTTGGCCGCTACATCCGTCAGCGCAAGCTGAATCTGGCGGCGGATGAACTGTGTACGACCGATCAAAAGGTCTACGACATCTGTCTGAAGTACGGGTTTGATTCCCAGCAAACGTTTACCCGCATTTTTACCCGCACGTTTAATCAGTCGCCGGGTGCCTATCGTAAAGTGAATCATCGCCCGCGGGCGCATTGATTCTGCCCTGATTGTAGGCCGGATAAGGCGCTAGCCGCCATCCGGCAACGTGCATCGGTGTGCCTGATGGCGCGTTGCTTATCAGGACTACGCCGCCAGCGAGAACCAACGTCGCCAGACGTAGCGAATCACCAGATACTCAATCGCCCCCAGGGCCAGAAACCACGCGCAGAACAGCACGGTATAAAACTGGTTGAGATCCATAAAATGGAAGGTCTCAACCAGCTTTTGCGCCAGCGTCAGTCCCAGCGAAGGCGCTGGAAGCAGCAGACAGGAAAGGAACGCCATCAATAAAATACCGGCGGCGGTCATCAGTGATTCAAGAGGATGCTTCATGCGTTGTTAATCTTTGGTTAAAGATATTATTGTCCGGTAATTTTTATTTGAACGCAATGTTTATAATTTAATATACCTCCGGTTGAATATTTAAAACAAATACTCAAGCCTACGAAAATAATCGTATGGCAAAAGAGTAAATAATGTTTTGAATTAAATTAAATAATGCTTTCGTAAATAAACGTCATGCTCAGGATAATAGTTTTACAAAAGTATAAGTACTGTATCCAACCAGCGTCGCAATCACGATAGCCAGCGCGATGTACAGCGCCAGGCGGCGTCCTCTGTAGATTCCAAACATAATGACCTCGTTTAGATGGGGTTTAGGAACATTCTGTAATATTAATATTAGTAAATCAACTGAATGTCGTTTTGAAATTTAAAAAGCGGAAATATTGTGAACTAACGAATATTTCTTCGCTTAATTAAAAATATCCAACGATGTCGCCTTGGCCAGAAATGAATTCAGGCTTTCCGTTTGCAGGAATTTAAAAGGAAAATTTATCGTGTCGAAAATGATGAATGCCAAAAACGTGCCGCACGGGGACTACGACCCGCAGGTGCACGCGTACCAGCAGCCGACCGAGCGGGTGCTATCGCAGGTCAACAGTCAGCCCGAGGGGCTGGCGGCGGCCGAGGCGGCGGAGCGCCTGAATACCTACGGCCCTAACGCACTGCCAGAAAAGAAAGGTAAGCCAGCGTGGCTGCGTTTCCTCGCCCACTTTAACGATGTGCTGATCTACGTCCTGCTGGCCGCAGCGGCGCTGACTGCCGTAATGGGACACTGGGTCGATACCTTCGTCATTCTTGGCGTTACGGTGATTAACGCCCTGATTGGTCATATTCAGGAAAGCAATGCGGAAAAATCGCTGAAAAGCATCCGCAATATGCTCTCCAGCGATGCGCAGGTTATCCGTGATGGTAACCATCAAACCGTCGCCACCACCGAGCTGGTGCCGGGCGATATCGTGGTGCTGCGCGCGGGCGACCGTATTCCGGCCGACATGCGCCTGATTGAAGCGCACAACCTGCGCGTGGAAGAAGCGATTCTGACCGGCGAGTCGACCGTTGTGGATAAACACACCGACGTCCTGCACGGTGAACTGCCGCTGGGCGACCGCACCAATATGGTGTTCTCTGGCACCACCGTGAGCGCAGGCGGCGGCATCGGGGTGGTTGTGGCTACCGGTCAGGAGACCGAGCTCGGCCACATCAACCAGATGATGGCGGGTATTGAAAAGCACCGCACGCCGCTGCTGGTGCAGATGGACAAGCTGGGCAAAGCGATTTTCGCCATTATCCTGGCGATGATGGCCGCGCTGTTCGTGTTCAGCATGCTGCTGCGCGACATTCCGCTGGGCGAGCTGCTGCTGTCGCTGATTAGCCTCGCGGTGGCCGCTGTACCGGAAGGTCTGCCGGCGATTATCTCGATTATTCTGTCTCTGGGCGTACAGGCCATGGCGCGCAAGCGGGCGATTATCCGCAAGCTGCCGACCGTGGAAACCTTAGGGGCAATGACCGTGGTCTGCTCGGATAAAACCGGCACGCTGACCATGAATGAAATGACCGTGAAGGCGATTATCACCGCCGATAGCTGCTACCGCGTAGACGGCGATAGCTATGAGCCGCACGGCAACATCTACCTGGAAGGCAGCAACGAGCCGGTAAAAGTACAGCCGTACACCGTGCTCGAGAAATACCTGCGCACCATCGATCTGTGTAACGACAGCCAACTGGTGAAAGACCCGCAGGGCCACTGGGGGATTACCGGCGGCCCAACCGAGGGCGCGCTGAAGGTGCTGGCCGCGAAAGCGAGCCTTGAGCCGCTGCGTACCCAGCTGGTAGCGAAGATCCCGTTTGACTCACAGTACAAGTACATGGCAACGCATTTCCAGCTGGCCGACGAAGAGATTGTGATGGTGACCGGCGCGCCGGACGTCCTCTTCGCGCTGTGTCAGCAGCAGCAGACCGCCCGTGGCGTGGTGCCGTTTGAGCGCGGCTACTGGGAAGCCGAAATGGCGCGCTTTGCCAGCCAGGGGCTGCGCATGGTCGCGGCGGCCACTAAGCCTGCTAACGCTGGGCAGAACACCCTCGATCACAGCGACCTGCAGGACGGTCTGGTATTCCTCGGCATTGCCGGGATGATGGACCCGCCGCGTCCGGAAGCCGTTGATGCGATCCACACCTGTCAGAATGCCGGGATCCGCGTCAAGATGATCACCGGCGATCACCCGCAGACGGCGATGAGCATTGGCCAGATGCTGGGGATCCGCAACAGCAGTGAAGCGATGACCGGCTACCAGCTGGAGCACATGGATGACGCCGAGCTGGCAAAAGCGGCGGTCGAGTACGATATCTTCGCCCGTACCAGCCCGGAGCATAAGCTGCGCCTGGTGAAAGCGCTGCAGGAAAGCGGCGAGATTGTTGGCATGACCGGCGACGGCGTTAACGACGCCCCGGCGCTGCGCCAGGCCGACGTGGGTATCGCGATGGGCATCAAAGGCACCGAGGTGACCAAAGAGGCCGCGGACATGGTGCTGACCGATGACAACTTTGCCACCATCGCCAGCTCGGTAAAAGAAGGGCGTCGCGTATACGACAACCTGAAGAAGACGATCCTGTTCATCATGCCAACTAACCTGGCGCAGGGGCTGTTGATTATTATCGCGCTGCTGGCGGGTAATATTATCCCGCTGACGCCGGTACTGATTCTGTGGATGAACATGGCGACCTCCGCCACGCTCTCCTTTGGCCTCGCATTTGAAGCCGCTGAGCGTAACGTGATGAACCGTCCGCCGCGTAAAACCGGCCAGCACGTGATGGATGCATTTGCCGTCTGGCGCGTCGCCTTTGTCGGTTCGATGATTGCCGTTGCCGCCTTCATCCTTGAAGCCTGGCTTGCGCCGCGCGGCCACAGCGCCGAGTTTATCCGCACCGTGTTGTTGCAGATGCTGGTGACCGCGCAGTGGGTTTACATGATTAACTGCCGCAGCAGCGACCGCTTCTCCCTGAATAGCGGCCTGCTGAAGAACAAAGGTATCTGGCTGGTGACCGGCGTGCTGCTTCTGCTGCAGCTGGCGATTATCTACCTGCCGCTGATGCAGACGCTGTTCGGCACCGAAGCGCTGCCGCTGCGCTACTGGGGCATCACCCTGGCCATTGGCGCCGCGATGTTCCTGGTCGTTGAAGTTGAAAAGCGTCTGACCCGCCGTTTCCGCAAGACAACCTAGTGATGACCAGCCCCTCTCCTGGCGGAGAGGGGCACTTGCCACGCAAGGATCCCCTCATGAAGAAAACTTTCCGCCTCGCCCTGTTGGCCTGCGGCCTGGCAGGCTGCACGCTGGCTTACGCCTCGGTACCGGTACGTGTCGCGACCGTTGAGCGCGCGCCGCACGCGGTGGAGCGTCAGCTACCGGGCCGCGTGGAGGCTATCCACGCCGTTGAAATCCGCGCACGCACCGAAGGCACCATCGTGCAGCGCCACTTCCAGGACGGCCAGAACGTCAGTCAAGGCGATCTCCTTTTTACGCTTGATGATGCCCAGCCGCGGGCGGCGCTGGCGCTGGCACAGGCCGAACTGAAAAGCGCTCAGGCGTCGCTACGCCAGGCACAGCAGCTGCTGACGCGCTACCAGAGTCTGAAAACTAACCACTCCATCAGCCGTAACGACGTTGATACGGCTCAGATGCAGCGCGACGTTGCCGCCGCCGCCGTTGAGCAGGCGAAAGCGCGGGTAACGGCGCAGCAGATAACGCTCGACTACACCCGTATTACCTCACCGGTAAGCGGCCGCGTGGGCCACAGTGCCTTTCACGTCGGCACGTTGGTCAATGCCGCCAGCGGCGTGCTGGTGGATATCGCCCAGCTTGACCCCATTCGCGTGAGCTTCGCGCTGGATGAGGCCGCGTTCTACAGCAAAGCGGGACAGCATGCGGATATCCGCGCGCTGAAGGCGGCCTGGCTGGCGCAAATTACCCTCGATGGTCAACGTGAAGACGGGGTGCTGACCTCGGTCGATAACCGTATTGATGCCCGTACAGCCAGCGTGGCGGTACGCGCAGAGTTTGCCAATCCGCAGCATCGGTTGCTGCCAGGCGGTAACGTTACGGTGACGCTGCGTCCGCAGCAAATGACCGAGAGCGTGATGATTCCGGCGGCAGCCGTGCAGCAGGATGCCAAAGGCTATTTCAGCTGGGTGCTGACGGCGGAGAATACCGCCGGGCAGCGTCGGCTTGAGCTGGGCGGCCAGCAGGGACAGACCTTTGCGGTGGCGAAAGGGCTTAACGCGGGCGAGCGCGTGATCACCGACGGCGCGCAGCGCCTGACGGACGGCGCCGCCGTGCAGCTATTGAATTAAGGAGCACAGGATGCTGACGTTTTTTATCCGCCGTCCGCGTTTCGCGATGGTGATTGCGCTGCTGATGGTCTTTGTGGGCGCCGTCGCGCTGAAGCTCATTCCGGTGGAGCAGTACCCGCAAATCACGCCGCCGGTGGTGAACGTCAGCGCCAGCTGGCCGGGTGCCAGCGCGCAGGATGTGGCCGAAGCCATCGCCGCGCCGCTGGAGACGCAGCTTAATGGCGTTGATCATATGCTCTATATGGAGTCGACCAGTTCCGATGACGGCGCTTACAGCCTTAGCCTGACCTTTGCCGCCGGAACTGACCCGGATATGGCGGCCATTGACGTCCAGAATCGCGTGGCGCAGGCGGTGGCGCAGCTGCCGACCGAGGCGCAGCAGAACGGCGTACAGGTGCGCAAACGCGCCAGCAATCTGTTGATGGGCGTCAGCCTTTATTCGCCTGACGGCACGATCTCGCCGCTACAAATCAGCAACTACGCCAGCACTCAGATTCGCGAAGCGCTGTCGCGCCTGCCGGGCGTCGGCCAGGTACAGATGTTTGGCGCACGCGATTACAGCATGCGCATCTGGCTGCGTCCGGACCGCATGAACGCGCTGAATATCACCAGTGAAGATATTGCCCAGGCGCTGAATGAACAGCACGTACAGGGTGCCGCCGGTCAGGTGGGGACGCCGCCGGTGTTTAACGGTCAGCAGCAAACCCTGACCATTAATGGGTTAGGGCGGTTGAGCGAGGCCGAGGAGTTCAGCCGTATTGTGGTGCGCAGCGGCGAACAAGGGCAGCTGGTACGCCTTGCCGATGTCGCCAATATTGAACTGGGCGCGCGCAGCTACAGCTCCAGCGCGCAGCTCAACGGCGTCGATTCGGCCTATATGGGGATTTACCCGACGCCTACCGCGAACGCCTTACAGGTCGCAAACGTTGTGCGCGCGGAACTGACGCGTCTGCAAGACCGATTCCCGGCGGATCTGGCCTGGGAGGTGAAGTTTGATACCACCCGCTTTGTTGCCGCCACGATCAAAGAGATTGGGACCTCGCTGGCGCTGACGCTGCTGGCGGTTGTGGCCGTGGTTTCTTTATTCCTGCAAAGCCTGCGAGCGACGCTTATTGTGGCGCTGGCGATTCCCGTTTCGCTGGTAGGGACGTTTGCGGTGCTTTACGTCCTGGGCTACAGCGCCAATACCCTGAGCCTGTTTGCCATCATTCTTGCGCTGACGATGGTGGTGGATGATGCCATTGTGGTGGTGGAAAGCGTAGAAGGACACATGGCCGAAGGGATGGGCCGACAGGAGGCCACCGCGCTGGCGCTGAAACAGATCGCCGGACCGGTGATCGCCACCACGCTGGTGCTGTTGGCGGTATTTGTACCGGTCGCGATGCTGCCAGGGATCGTCGGCGAGCTGTACCGTCAGTTTGCCGTCACGCTCTCTACCGCGGTCACGCTGTCGAGCATCGTGGCGCTGACGCTGACGCCGGCGCTGTGTGCGCTGCTGCTGCGACCGCGTCCGGCACAACCTGCCAGGCTGTTCCAGTTGTTTAACCTTGGGCTGAACACCACCCGCGACGGCTATGGTCGCCTGGTGGCGTGGATGAACCGCCGCCCGCTGGTGGCCGTTGGCGCAACCCTAAGCGCCGCGCTGTTGGTGGCATTGAGTTTCTCCATGATGCCGAAGGGATTCCTGCCGCAGGAAGATCAGGGCTACGTGTTCGCCAACGTCCAGCTGCCGGAATCGGCCTCTCTTGAGCGTACGGAAGCGGTGATGGCGAAAGCGCGCGACCTGCTGGGCGCACATCCGGCCGTTGAGGATGTGATTCAGGTGTCTGGCTTCAGTATTCTTAGCGGCACCAGCGCCTCTAACGGCGGGTTTATTTCGCTGATGCTGAAAGACTGGTCGCAGCGTGCGTCGCTGGAGACGGTCATGGCCGAACTGCAGCGTCAGCTACACGCGCTGCCGGAAGCCAATATCATGCTGTTCGCACCGCCGACGCTGCCGGGACTGGGCAGCGCCGCAGGCTTCGATTTGCGCATTCTGGCGCAGGCCGGGCAAACGCCTGCCGAGCTGGAGCAGGTGACGCGGCAGATTCTGCAGCAGGCGAATCAGCATCCTCAGCTGAGCCGGGTATTTACCACCTGGAGCAGCAACGTGCCGCAGCTGACGTTGAACGTGGATCGCGATCAGGCCGCGCGGCTGGATGTCCCGGTTTCGCGCATTTTTAACAGCCTGCAAACTGCCTTTGGCGGCACGCGTGCCGGTGATTTCAGCATTAACAACCGCGTGTATCACGTGGTGCTGCAAAATGAGATGCAGTGGCGCGAGCGCGCTGAGCAGATCGGCGAGCTGTTTGTCCGCAGCAATCACGGCGAGCGGGTGCGGCTGAGCAACCTGGTGACCATTACGCCGACCGTGGGGGCGCCGTTTATTCAGCAGTTTAACCAGTTCCCGTCGGTGTCGGTGAGCGGCTCCGCGGCGGAAGGGGTGAGCAGCCGTACGGCGATGAGCGAGATGGAAAAACTGCTTGCCGCGCACCTGCCCGCGGGCTACGACTACGCGTGGAGCGGGCTGTCGTGGCAGGAGCAGCAAACCGGCAACCAGGCTATCTGGATCGTGCTGGCGGCGGTGGCCATGGCGTGGCTGTTCCTCGTGGCGCAGTATGAAAGCTGGACGCTGCCGGCAAGCGTCATGCTGTCGGTGCTGTTCGCTATCGGCGGCGCGCTGCTGTGGCTGTGGGCGGCGGGCTATGCGAACGATGTTTATGTACAGATAGGTCTGGTGTTGTTAATCGCCCTCGCAGCGAAGAACGCTATCCTGATCGTGGAATTCGCCCGCGAGCGCCGCCAGTCGGGGTTGTCGATCGTGGAGGCCGCACGCGAGGGGGCAACCCGTCGTTTCCGCGCGGTTATGATGACGGCAGTGTCGTTTATTATCGGCATTATGCCGATGATGTTCTCGACCGGAGCCGGGGCGCAGAGCCGACGGATTATCGGCACCACGGTGTTCAGCGGCATGCTGGTGGCGACGGCGATCGGCATCCTGTTTATTCCGTCGCTGTACGTCTTGTTCCAGCGGCTGCGCGAGTGGGCGCACCGGCGGCTCGGTTAACCCATCTGCGCCAGCTGGGCACGCAGCACCTCGACCCCCGGCGCGATGGCGTCGGGGGTAATGGCGTGAAAGCCCATGCGGAAGAAATTATCCGGCGGGGTGGCATCCAGAAAATGACGTGCGCCGGGCTCTATCAACACGCCGGTGTGGGCGGCACGCCAGGTGAGCTGCTGGGTGCTGATGTGCGTCGGCGTGCGAAGCCAGAAGGCGTTGGCGTGTTCGCTGCCGGGCAGCGGCTGGCATTCTGGCATTTGCGTCATTAGCGCCTTGTGCAGCATGTCCCAGCGGCGCGCGGAGTCATCGCGATAGCGGCGCAGATGCGTTTCGTAGTGGCCCTGGGCAAGGAAATGCGCCATCTGATACTGAATGTTGCTTGGCGGATGGCGGTACACCAGACGGCGCAGCGCCCGGGCTTCATCAATCAAGTCCGGATCGGCGACCATAAACCCCAGACGCAGACCCGGCGACAGCGCCTTCGACAGGCTGCTGACGTACACCACCCGCCCGCTGCGATCGCTGGCCTTTAGCGCGGGCAGCGGGTTAGCCTGAAAGTTACTCTCCGAATCATAATCATCCTCAATAATCACCGCGTCGTGCTGGGCGGCGTGCGCCAGCAGCTGGCTGCGCCGCGCCTTACTCATGGTCACTCCGGTGGGGACCTGATGACCCGGCGTGACGTAGTAGTAATCGCAGGGCAGGTTATTTAACACGATGCCTTGTTCATCGACCGGGTGCGGGACAATCTGGCAGTCGCTGAGCATAAAGGTGTTAATCGCCTCGCGAAAACCGGGGTTCTCTACGCCAACCCGGGTCTGACGCGACAACAACAGGCGAGTGAGCAGGTACAGCGCATTCTGCGATCCGAGTGTAATCAGAATTTCGTCCGGCGCGGCAACGATACCGCGTTTGGGCAGTACGCGAGTGCGAATTTGCTCAATAAGCATCGGTACGTCCTGATCGATATGGTCTACCACCCAAGCCGGATCGCGCGTGCCGCCGTGCAGCCAGTTAGCGGCGGCCCGCCAGTTGGTCAGCGGGAAACAGCGGGTATCGGGTTGACCGTAAATAAACGGGTAGCGGTAGTGCATCCAGCCCGCGGGCTTCAGGATTGACTCCTGCTGACTGGGGGTGATGTTCAGCCGTTTGCCCCATGATGGTGCACGGCCGGCGTCGTCGGGTGCAGGCGCTGGCGTCGCCAGACGCGGCGCATGATAATCCGGATGCAGGTAATAACCGCTGCGCGGGCGGCTGACCAGATAACCTTCGTTGACCAGACTTTCAAACACCAGCGCAGTGGTATTGCGTGAAACCTGCAGCTGCTGGGCCAGCTGGCGGCACGACGGCAGCGGCGTGTCGGCGGCAAAAATCCCGCCGAGAATGGCGTTAACCAGCGATTCGCGGACCTGCTCTTGTAAACCGCGCTGCGCGTCGAAATCCACATGCAATAAGTGCCGAATCATTCGCTGCTCCCCTGATTATTCGCGTTATCAACGTGCAGCAATTTTTGTACCAGCCTGAAACCGTCTGCCACAAGCGCGTGCGAAAACTGGCTCTATTCAGAATGCAAAAAGTCTCCCTACAGTAAAAACGTCGCCAGTCAGCCTCCCCAATGCGTCTGTCGGCACATATCTTGCAAAGTCTCCAGCGCGTCTGGAATAAACGTATCGGACATATTTGAGTAGGGGTCAAACGATGAAAAAAACGCTCGGTTCATATTATCTTGCCGCCATCATGGCGATGACCTTTTCTTTGCAGGCGGTCGCTGCCGATTTACCGGAAATTGAAAAAAACGGCACCTTAAAAGTGGCGACGGAAGATGATTACGCGCCGTTTAACTTTATGAATAACGGCAACGCTGACGGTTTTAATAAAGACATGCTGGCGGCGCTGCGCGAGTACGCCAAATTTAATGTGACGCAAAGTATTCTGCCGTGGACGGGGTTATTAGCCGCGGTCTCAACCGGGCAATACGATATGGCACTGACCGGCGCGGTGGTGACCGATGAACGCCTGAATGTGTTTAATTTTACTCCGCCGTGGGCCTCGGCTCAGCATTATTTCGTTAAGCGTGCGGGCGATAATTCGCTGAATACCATTGCAGACCTCAGCGGTAAAAAAGTGGGCCTCCAGGCGGGCAGCGCGCTGCTGGCGCGCTTACCGGAGCTGAAGGCGATGATTGAGAAAACCGGCGGCAAGCTGGGGCCGGTGGTGGAATACCCGTCCTATCCTGAAGCCTACGCGGACCTGGCCAACAAGCGCCTCGACTACGTGATCAACGTGGTGATTTCCGTTAATGACCTGGTGAAAGCCAAGCCGAAGGTCTTCGCCAAAGGCCTGGCGGTATCCGGGCCGGGCTATATGGCCTGGCCTATTCCGAAGAACTCACCGGAGCTTCTGGCGTATATGACCAAATTTATCAATCACATGCGTGAAACCGGTAAGCTCGCCGAGCTGCAGAAAAAATGGTTTGGCGAAACCTACGATGACCTGCCAACGGAGCCTATCACCAGCGCCGCGCAGTTCCACAAGCTGGCTGGGCAGTAAGCAACGCGGCGGGAAACCGCCGCCCGTATGACCTCAGGAGGGCAACATGGACTCAATAGCATGGCAGTTACTGATTGAAGGCGCATGGACGACCCTCTGGATTTCGGCCATCGCCATCGCGTTTGGCGTGGTGATTGGGCTGATTATTGCCTTTGTGCGCATGATGAAGATTCCGGTGATAGATCAGCTTCTGGTTATCTATATCAGCCTGGCGCGGGCGACGCCGCTGGTGACGCTGGTGCTGTTCCTGTTTCTATCGCTGCCGACGGTGGGCATTAACCTTGATAAAACGGTTGCCGCCATTGTGGCATTGACGCTGAACACCTCGGCGTTTAATGCCGAAATCTGGCGTAATGCGTTTCGCACCTTTCCGCGCGAGCAGCGCGAAGCGGCAGAATCGGTGGGAATGCGCCGCTGGCCCTACTTTCGCTACATTATGCTGCCGCAGATGTGGCTGGAAAGCCTGCCCGCGCTGGTCAATGAAATGTCTTTTTTAATCAAAGGAAGCCCGGCGATTGCGGTAATTGGCGTGGTGGATCTGACCCGTGTGACCAACCGTATTGCCTCGGTGACCTATGAACCGCTTTCCCCCATTCTGGCGGCCGGGCTGCTGTATGTGGTGATAATCGGCCTGCTGCTCAAGCTCCAGAGCCTGGCGGAACGTAAAGCAAAACGACTGGCGCGCTAAGCCCGGGAGGACTGATGAATCAATGGGCAATTATCTGGGCCGAGCACGACAATTTTATTGCCGGGCTGCTGGCGACGCTTGAACTGTTTATTATTGCTGCTGTTGTTGGGTTATTTATCGGCACCCTGCTGTGCTATATCACTGAATATCAAAAACGGGTGTTAAATAACCTGATTATGGGGTTGGTAAACCTGATGCGGGCTATCCCTTTCCTGATTCTGGCGTACCTGTTGTATTACGGTTTGCCGGAATTAGGCATCAGTATGGAAGCCTGGACGGCAGGGCTGCTGGCATTAATTATTTATCATGGCGCTTATTTCTTTGAAATCCTTCGTAGCCAGCGACGCGTCTTTTCCAACGGCTATATCGAGGCCGCTGTGGTGCAGGGATTTTCTCGCTACACTATTTTTCGCCGTATTGTTCTGCCTAATATTTTTTCCTCCGCGCTGCCGCTTTTGGGCAATCAGCTGATTATTTGCCTGAAGGACACCGCGTTTCTCAGCATTATTACCGTACAAGAAATCACCGCCGCCGCCAACAGCGTGCAGGCCACCTACTTTATTCCGTTTAATGCCTTTATTGTCGCGATTGCGCTGTATTGGGCCATCAGCATTGTGCTGGAACTGCTGGTGAAACGGCTAACTGTTTATAGCGCGAAACGAGGAATGAGCCATGTCTGAGACTACAGCGGTAAGCGTAAAAAACGTCTCCAAACAGTTTGATAATGTTGAAGTGCTGCGCGATATCAACCTGACGGTAGAGAAGGGGACGGTGGTCAGTATCCTCGGCTCGTCCGGATCGGGAAAATCAACGCTGCTGCGTTGTATGAACTGGCTGGAGCAGCCGGATCGCGGGGAAATTCGTATCGGTGGTCAGCGCATTGGGGTCAATGAGCAGAACGGAAAAGCCATGTCGCACCGCGATCTGTCGAAAATTCGTGAGCGGGTCGGCATGGTTTTCCAGAGCTTCAATCTGTGGCCGCATTTGACCGTGCTGCAAAACGTGATGGAAGCGCTGCTGCACGTAAAGGGGATGCCGCGCGACGAGGCGCGCGCCGTTGCCGAGCAGCAGCTGAAAAAGGTGGGGATGGACCATAAGGCTGATGCCTATCCGATCACGCTCTCCGGCGGGCAAAAGCAGCGGGTGGCGATTGCGCGATCGCTGGCAATGTCGCCGGAGGTGCTGTTATTTGATGAACCGACGTCGGCGCTGGATCCGGAACGCGTTAACGAAGTGCTGAGCGTGATGAAGTCGCTGGCGGCAGAGGGGTACACCATGGTGGTGGTGACGCATGAGATGGAGTTTGCCCGTCAGGTTTCCAACGAAGTGGTGTTTCTTGAAAAAGGGATTTTGATAGAGAAAGCGCCGCCGGAGGTTTTCTTTACGGCGCCGAAGTCGGAGCGGGTGAGGCAGTTTTTGCAAAGTAGTCGTTAATACCAAGGGGGGATATATTTGGGATTATCACTCCGTTGCGCTCCCTTTCAATTCCAGTCATATAAATTGCGCGGGCGCGGGGATTGCGAAGGGGGGCGCGGCCGCCCCCCTTCGCCCGTTCACCGGTGAAGGAACTTCATATTCCACCCGACGTAAAGTGAACGGAACCCCTCACCTCACTGACAAATATCACGTTTTCCCTGTAATTTGTGCATAAAAGCCCCCCTGGAAAGGAGAGGTAGAAAACCACACTAATCCCGGTCAATGGCAAACGGCTGCCACGCCTGACGTACCGGCATTACCTCCACGCGGTTAATATTCATATGGTCCGGCAGCGTCGCAATGTAGAACATCTGCTCGGCAATATCCTGCGCCGACAGTGGCGTGGTGCCCCGGTACAGCGCATCGGACGCCGCCTGGTCGCCTTTGGTGCGCACCAGCGTGAACTCCGTCTCTGCAATGCCCGGCGCCAGATCGGTCACCCGCACGCCGGTACCTAACAGATCGCAGCGCAGGTTATAGCTGAACTGCTTAACGAACGCTTTACTCGCTCCGTAAACGTGGCTGCCCGGGTATGGCCACTGTCCGGCGATGGAACCAATGTTAATAATACTGGCCCCCGCGCCGTGACGAATCAGGGTCGGCAGCAGGGCGTGGGTGACGTTGACCAGCCCGGTGACGTTGGTATCAATCATCGTCTGCCAGTCGGTCAGTTCCACCTTCTGCGCCGGCTGCGGCGCCAGCGCCAGCCCGGCGTTATTGATAAGCGCGGTGATATCGGCAAACGGCGCGGGCAGGTCGGCAACGGCTGCGGCCACCGCGGCGCTGTCGCGCACGTCAAGTTCTATGATGTGGACCGGTGCCAGCGGCGCCAGCTCGGCCTGTAACGCCTGTAGACGCGCCAGCCGACGGCCGCTCAGTACCAGCGCCCAGCCGGCGCGCGCAAACACGTGCGCCGCCGCTTCCCCAAAGCCGGAGGTCGCTCCGGTAATAAACACCACGTTTTGTTTTTGCATTGTGCTCTCCAGTGCAGGTTGTTCCGAACACTATAAAAACCGTGGCGTCACCTGCCGAGGGACAGTCTGCGTAAGGCGTTGTGACACCGTTGTCACAGCCGTCGGTCTACACTGGCTCTATCACTTTTTTTTCCGCCGACGACATGATGAGCCATAGCCAACCGTATGTGAGGAACGACGATGACAGAGTTGAACAATCAGGCCATTCGCCAACTGGACAGAGAGTTTGTTTTTCATTCCTGGTCGATGCAGGGTAACCTCAGCCCGCTGGTGATTGCCGGGGCGAAAGGGTGTGAGCTGTGGGATTATGATGGCAAAACCTATCTGGACTTCAGCAGCCAACTGGTCAACGTGAACCTCGGCTACCAGCATCCCCGGGTGCTGGCGGCAATGAAAGCGCAGCTGGAATCTTTGGTGACCATCGCCCCCGCTACCGCCAACCTGGCGCGCGGTGAAGCGGCGAAGCGCATTATTGGCCTCGCGCCGGAAGGGTTTAGCAAGGTGTTCTTCACCAACGCCGGGGCCGATGCCAACGAGAACGCGATTCGCATGGCGCGCCTGTACACCGGGCGCGATAAAGTGCTGTCAGCGTATCGCTCGTATCACGGTAACACCGGTAGCGCGATTGCGGCGACCGGTGACTGGCGACGCGTACCGAACGAATATTCGCGCGGCCACGTCCACTTCTTTAACCCGTACCTGTATCGCAGCGAATTTAATGCGACCACCGAGCAAGAAGAATGCCGCCGTGCGCTGGCGCATTTACGCCGGATGATTGAATGTGAAGGTCCCTCGTCAATTGCGGCTATTTTGCTGGAGTCGATTCCGGGGACGGCCGGGATTCTGGTGCCACCGGAAGGATACATGAAAGGCGTGCGGGCGCTGGCGGATGAGTTCGGCATTATTCTGATTCTCGATGAAGTGATGGCCGGTTTCGGCCGCACCGGCAGCTGGTTCGCGTTTGAACAGGACGGGATCGTACCGGATCTGATCACTTTCGCCAAAGGTGTCAACGCCGGTTACGTACCGGCCGGCGGGGTGATCATTAGCGAGAAGATTGCCCGCTATTTTGACGATCATTTCTTTGCCGGCGGGCTGACCTACTCAGGGCATCCGCTGGCGATGGCGGCGATCGTCGCTACGCTGGATACCATGAAAGAAGAAGGCATCGTTGAAAACGCGGCGCTGATAGGTAACGGCGTGCTGCGTCAGGGGCTGGATGCGCTGGCGGAGGCTTCGCCGCTGGTGGGCCACGTTCGCGGCCGTGGCGTCTTCCAGGCGCTGGAGTTGGTGAGCGACCGTGAGAAGAAAACGCCGCTGGCAGCAGGGGATATGGCGGAGATTAAGGGCGCGTTAACCGAAGCGGGGCTGCTGAGTTTCGTGGTGGAAAACCGCATTCACGTGGTGCCGCCGTGTACTATTAGCGCCGAACAGGTGAAAAAAGGGTTGGGTATTCTGCACAACGTATTAGGCCATTTTGCCCATTTAGCCGTGTAGTGTTGTACCGGGGTTCCCGGCCTCGTCCGGGCAACGATCGGTTCCCTCTCCCCATCGGGGAGAGGGGCTGCGTTGAACCGGATGCTTAACTCGGGCTCCAGGTATACGGCGCAGCGATACCCAGCGGCAGGCCCAGACCCCACCACACCAGCAGCAGGATGCTCCATGCCACGAAGAAGGCGATGGAGTAAGGCATCATCATCGACACCAGCGTACCGACACCCGCGCCTTTCACGTAGCGCTGGCAGTAGATAACGATCAGCGGGAAGAAGACCATCAGCGGCGTAATGATGTTGGTGCAGGAGTCGCCGATACGGAATGCCGCCTGGGTCAGCTCCGGCGAAATGCCCACCGCCATCAGCATGGGGACCATAATCGGCGACAGCAGCGCCCATTTTGCCGAGGCGGAGCCAATCAGCAGGTTAACGACGGCGGTCAGCACAATCATGCCGATGATCGTTGCCTGGCCCGGCAGCTCCAGCGCTTTCAGGCCGTCCGCGCCCATCAGCGCGACCAGCGTACCGATGTTGGAATCGCTGAATGCTTTGATGAACATGGCGCAGAAGAAGGCCATCACCATGTATGAGCCCATTTTGCTCATCGAGTCATTCATCGCGCCAATCACGTCTTTGCCGGTTTTAAAGGTGCGGGAAGCAAAACCGTACACAATGCCCGGCAGAATGAAGATCAGGAAAATCAGCGGCACGATAGACTTCATGATTGGCGCGCTGTATGAGGTCAGCGAGCCGTCGCTGCCGCGCAGCATCGAACCTTCCGGCCAGGCCGCTGCCGCCAGCGCAACAAGACCCAGCAGCATCACCAGCGATGCGCGGTTGAAGGCGCGGCTTTCTTGCGGCGTGACGTTAGACATATCTTCGTCATGCTTAAAGTCGCCGTCGATGGTCATTTTGCTGACGCGCGGTTCCACGATGCGCTCGGTAACCCACCAGCCCACCAGGGTAATGACGATAGACGAGGCGATACCGAAGATCAGGTTACACAGGGTATTGACGGTGTAGCTGCTGTCGAGCAGCTGGGCTGCCGCCTGGGTGAAGCCTTGTAGCAATGCGTCATTGCCGGTTGGCACCATGTTGGCGGCAAAACCGCCGGAAACGCCGGAGAACGCGGCGGCAATCCCGACCAGCGGGTGACGGCCTGCGGACATAAAGATAATTGCGCCTAATGGAATAACCAGCACGTAGCCCGCATCGGCGGCAACGTGGCTGAACATCGCGACGAAAATCAGCATTGGCGTCAGCAGTTTCTTCGGCGTCACGCGCAGCATTTTTTTCAGCGCCACGTTGATAAAGCCGGAGCTTTCCGCCACGCCCACGCCCAGCATCGCGACCAGTACGATCCCTAGCGGCGCGAAGCCGGTGAAGGTCGTGACCATATTGGCCAGCGTATTGGTTAGCGCTTCGGCGGAGAGCAGGTTGTTAACCTTAACGGCTTCCTGGGTCATTGGGTTGATAACGTCAAACGTCATCATCGACAGCACGGCCGATAAGCCCATGACCGCCAGTAAAAAGTAGAAAAAGATCAGCGCCGGTTCCGGCAGACGGTTGCCCGCTTTTTCGATGGCGTTAAGAAAGCCTGTCATCAGCCGACTTTCACCCGCCTTATTCTGAGTCCGTGTTTGCGTATTCATTCGATTTCCTTATTCCGCACAATTGTTTCATTGTTTGTGTGAATGTTTCCAGGAAATGATAGGGGTAATTGCGCGAGGAAACTATGTTTTTATAGCGTGAAAAACTGACTTGTTACGCATTTATTGAATTTATATCTAATTATTGCGGATATATCTGGTTGTTCGTTCGTTATTTACGATTACTGGTCATATTTATTTCTGAGAGAAACACGTGATGATGTGCTGAGGGGAAACGGCGTACCAGCGCAGTGAGGCACTCTGCGCAAGGGCGGGAAGCGAGAGGGTGATAGTGCTGGCGCTCAGGCCTTTGACGACGGCATCGTGAAAATGCAGCAGCGTCGGGTGACGAGCCGAAAGCGCTTTGTAGAGGCTCTCTTTTGCCGAGAACGCCAGCGTCAGCGCCAGCGGGAAGGGGAGTTCGCCGCCGCGCAGCACGGCAAGTTCATCTTCACGGGCAATGTCGTTTGCCAGCGCATCGGCAAGAGCGGGTGAAAATAGGGTTTCAATATCAATGCCGACCGGCGCACGCGCGACGATCGCCACCGCCGTATGACCGCAGTGGCTGATGCTGCCATGCAGCCCAGCGGGCCACACCGGCTGGCGCTGATGACCTATGCTCGGCACCGATTTCTCTGCGAACGCGCGCAGCGCATGAACGGCGGCAATGCGTCCGGCAAGGTGTTCGGTCTGGCGTTTTTTACCGCTGTTGGCAAGCTGAGCGTGGTGCGGCAGCCACAGCAAATCGGCGGCAGTAAAGCTGTCGGGTTCAAAGTCGATACGGTGTATGGCGTGGAAAGTACTGTGGCGGGTAAGCATGAGGCTCCTGAAGACCCCTCTCCCGAGCGGGAGAGGGGTGAGACCGATTAGAAGCGGGTGTTAATGCCCATGAACCAGGTGCGGCCGGATTCGTTATAGGTTTCCGCACCGGCACCGTACATGTAGCCCGTGGTGCCGCCGGTGGTCTGGGCGTTACCGGCACGCCAGTGACGCTTGTCGAAGACGTTATCCACGCCGCCGGTCAGGCTGACGTTTTTATTCACATCCCAGGTCGCGCTCAGGCCAACGATGCTGTACGGGCTAACTTCATTGGTTTCGCTGCCGGTCACCGCCTGACCTTTGTAGTTATACTTCTTCGGCTGCTGCTTACCGTACCAGGTGAAGGTCGACTGGACGGAAAGATCCTGCTGAATTTGCCAGCTCAGCGTTGAGTTCAGCGTGTACTCCGGAATGATCGACAGGCGATCGCCGGTGGTTTTATTTTTACTTTGCAGCATATAGGTGATGTTGTTGGTCCAGTTCACCGTCTCGCTAACAGGAACGTTTAACGTACCTTCCAGACCCTCTACCACCGCTTTAGGCACGTTTTCCCATTTGTAGAGATCGGTGCCTTTCCCGTTGGTATAAACCGGAGAATAACCGGCTTCAATCTTGTTGCGGTAGTCGTTACGGAACCAGGTTGCACCGGCTAACCAACCGTTGCGTTTGAACTCCAGTCCGATCTCTTTGTTGATGCTGGTCTCGGCCTTCAGGTCGTCATTACCCTGCAGGTAACAGCCGGATTTACTGGCGTAGCAGCCCTGACCTTTACTGTACAGAATGTAGTTCGGGTTGGTCTGATACAGGCTTGGTGCTTTGTAGGCGCGGGCGATACCCATTTTCAGCGTGAAATCATCCCACAGGCCCTGAGACAGGTTTAATGATGGGCTCCAGTTGTCGCCAACGATGCTGTGATGGTCGAAACGCAGCGCCGGGGTCAGCATGGTGGTGTCGGTCAGCTCCATGTTGTTTTCGGCAAACAGGGAGAAAATTTCTGCCTGGGAGTACGGGCTGCGATCGGTGCTGCTGTAGCCCGGGATATCCCCGCCCAGGAAGGTCTGGGTGTTGGAGGCCTTATCCTTCATCCGCTGCTGGTTCCATTCGCTACCCAGCGTCAGGTTCTGATTTACCAGGAAATCAAACGGAATGTTGATTTCACTGTGCAGCATGACGTCCGACAGATCGATATCGGAGAACTGGTTACTGCTGAAGATCCCTTCCGTACCGCCGGCCAGGCCTTCGCCCTTACGGGAGTTACGGGTATGTTCGTACTGCGCCCAGTTGCTGGTGGTAATGCCGTTGTCCCAGCCGCCGTTCCAGGTAATCGCGTAGGTGTTACGGTACAGGCGGTTAGTCTCTTTACCGTAGTTCTCTTTCACCAGGTCGTTGGTGTTGGTGTTCTGGGTATCGCCCGCGTAGAGGTTGCCCTGACGGCTGTAGCCGGCTTCGAACTCCAGCGACTGCATCGGGGCAAAGTCCCAGCGCACAACGCCGTTAATATTTTTGTTTTCAACGCCTTCACGTCCGGCTGGCAGGGTATCCTGATAAATGCCGGTACGCTCGGACTGGTGGCCCTGGTTAATATCCCAGGCATCGGCCTGCGTTTTATCGAGGTTGCCGTACAGACGGAAGCTGAACGCGTCGCCCAGTGGGCCGGTCAGACTAAAGTCGGTGCGCTTGGTCGCGCCTTCGTCTTTGTGCTCCGGGGCGTTCATGTAGGCGTTCCACGTGCCGTGCCATTCATTTTCCGGTTTTTTGGTGATGATATTGACGACGCCGCCCGCCGCACCGTTACCGTAACGCGCGGCCGCAGGGCCACGAATCACATCGATACGTTCGATCATTTCCGGCGGCACCCAGCTGGTATCGCCACGGGTATCACGTTCGCCGCGCCAGCCCAGACGGACTGAGTTGCGGCTGGTGACCGGTTTGCCGTCAACCAGGATCAGGGTGTTTTCCGGGCCCATACCGCGAATGTCGATCTGACGGTTGTTGCCGCGCTGGCCGCTGGTGGAGTTACCGGTCAGGTTAACGCCCGGCATGGTACGGATGATTTCGGAGACGTCGCGTGCGGGTGGACGTTTGCGAATCTCATCGGCAGTGATGGTCGACACGCCCGGCGCCTGTAGATTCTGCTCGGCGGCGGTAACGACCATGGTTTCGCCGTCGGCGTCGGTTTTGCTGGTGCTGTCCGTCGAGGCAGCGAAGGCCGGAGCGGCCACACCGTAGATCCCCAAATTGACCAGGAAGGCCAGGGATTTGATTTTATTATTCATTTTTAATCCTGCTTTTCGTCGCCGATGTCTCGTACTGATCCATCCCAAAGGGGGAGACGCGGCATGGTTGTATGCGTAAAGCACGTGAAAGTTGCGCGCCAATACGCTATTGCAAATGCAAATAGTTATCAATAATATTATCAATAAATTTTCATATGTAACAATAAATTCCACAATAAACATGGGGTTAACGCGGTGGAGAAGTTAGCGACAGGAAGTGACGCCTGGTGGGCGACGATAAAAGGCCCGCAATATGAACGCGTTAATGACAATTATCAGGTCACCTTCTGGTGGCGTGACCCCGCGGGAAGTGAAGCCTCCTCGCCGATTCGGCGGGTGTGGATTTACATTACCGGCGTCACCGATCACCACCACAACTCGGCCCCGCAAACCCTGCGACGTATTGCTCATACCGATGCGTGGTGCTGGACGACGACGCTGCCGCCGACCTGGCGCGGTAGCTACTGCTTCGCACCGTCCGCGCGCGAGGATGACTTTTCCCCGGATATATTCACCGCCGCTGAGCCAGACCGCCTGCAGCTGCGTGAGGGCTGGCGTAAGCTGCTGCCGCGGGCGATCGCCGATCCGCTGAATCCGCAGAGCTGGAAGGGCGGGCGCGGCCATGCGGTGTCAGCGCTGGAGATGCCACAGGCTCCGGAACAGCCCGGCTGGTCTGCCCCTGCCGCGCGCTGGAATGCGCCACAGTGCCTGACCTGGCACAGCGAACGGCTGGGCAATCAGCGCCGGGTATGGGTCTTCACCACCGGCGACGCGCAGGACGGCGAACGCCCGCTGGCGGTGCTGCTCGACGGTCAGTTCTGGGCCGAAAGCATGCCGGTATGGCCTGCGCTGACAGCGCTCACTCGCGAAGGCAAACTGCCTGCGGCGGTGTATGTGCTGATTGACGTGATTGATAACGCCCACCGCAGCGTCGAACTGCCGTGCAATCCCGACTTCTGGCTGGCGGTACAGCATGAGCTGCTTGCCCAGGTACGGACGATCGCACCGTTCAGCGATCGTGCCGATCGCACCGTCGTTGCCGGGCAAAGTTTTGGCGGACTCTCCGCGCTGTACGCCGGGCTGCACTGGCCTGCGCGTTTTGGCTGCGTGTTGAGTCAGTCCGGTTCCTACTGGTGGCCACACCGCGGCGGGCGGCAAACCGGTATCCTCCTCGAACAGCTTCAGCGCGGTGAACTCCAGCCCAGAGGGCTGCGCATCGTGCTCGAGGCAGGCCTGCGCGAACCGATTATTTTTCGCGCCAATCAGGCGCTTTTAGCACAACTACAGCTCACACAGCAGCCGATTTTCTGGCGTCAGGTTGACGGCGGACATGATGCGCTTTGCTGGCGCGGCGGATTAACCTCCGGGCTAATGACCCTCTGGGGCAGCGAGACGACAAAGCGCGATTAACGACAGGAGTTTGGTATGCAAATCAGTAACCCCTTCGACGTGGCGCAAGGGCAGTTTTACCTTCTGCAAAACCCGCAGCGGCAGTTCAGCCTTTGGCCCCAGCAGTGCACGCTGCCTGCGGGCTGGACGGTTGTTTGCGAGCCGCAGCCCCTTGATGCGTGCAACGCGTGGTTGAACGCCAACTGGACGACGCTACTTCCCGATAATTTCGCCGCCGGGGGCCGCTTATGAACACACGTTTACCGCTGATTGCCGCTCAGCTCGGCATCTGGATGGCGGAAGCCCTTTCTACGTTGCCGAACGCCTGGAGCGTGGCGCACTACGTCGAGCTCCAGGGAGAGGTCGACGGCGAGCTGCTGGCGCGGGCGATTGCTGAGGGAATGATGCAGGCCGATACCCTGCGGATGCGTTTTTCTGAAGAGAACGGTGAAGTCTGGCAGTGGGTGGATGAGAGCATTCGCATTGAGGCTACGCCGATTGATGATCTACGTCAGGCCAGCGATCCGCAGCAGGAGGCGCTGGCGCGGATGAACGCCGATTTGGCGCAGAACAGCCGCGTTGACAGCGGCAATTCACTGTTCTGTCACCGGCTGTACCGGATCGGCGATAATCGCTGGTTCTGGTATCAGCGCTATCATCATCTGCTGGTCGATGGTTTCAGCTTCCCGGCGATTACCCGCCAGATCAGCCTGATTTATCAAGCCTGGCAGCGTGGAGAGGCCACGCCAGCCTCCGTTTTCACGCCGTTTGCGGACGTGGTTGAGGAGTATCAGCGCTATCGTCACAGCGACGCCTGGGCGCGCGATAAAGCGTTCTGGGCTGAACAACGAAAAACGCTGCCGTCACCGGCATCGCTGTCACCTGCGCCGCTGCCGGGACGGGCCCAGAGCAGCCATATCTGGCGGCTGAAGCTGGCTGCCGACCGCCGAACATTCGCCCGTTTGACTGCCTCTGCGCCGCAGTGCCAGCCGGCCGATCTGGCGCTGGCGTTGGTGACGCTATGGTTAGGACGCCTGTGCGGGCGCAGCGAATACGCCGCGGGATTTATCTTTATGCGCCGTATGGGGTCCGCCGCGCTGACGGCGACCGGCCCGGTGCTGAACGTTCTGCCGCTAGCCGTGACGCTGAACGGCCAGGAGACGCTGGCGCAGCTGGCGACGCGTCTGGCCGCACAGCTGAAAAAGATGCGCCGCCATCAGCGCTACGATGCTGAGCAAATTGTTCGTGACGCCGGGAAAGCCGCCGGTGACGAGGCGCTGTTTGGCCCGGTATTTAACGTCAAGATGTTTGATTATCGATTAGCTTTCGACAACGTTAATGCGATAACGCATACCCTCGCGACCGGCCCGGTCAACGATCTGGAGCTGGCGTTATTCCCCGATGAAGACGGCGGCCTGTCGCTGGAAATCCTGGCTAACCAGCAGCGCTATGATAAAGCGGTGCTTCAGCAGCATATTGGCCGCTTAACATCGCTGTTGCAGCAGTTTGCGGATAATCCGGCGCTCAGCTGCGCCGATGCTGAACTGCTTACCGGCGATGAATATCATCGCCTGGCGACGATTAACGCGACCGGAAAATCCTTACCGCCCGCGACGCTAAGTTCGCTGGTGGCCGCCCAGGCGGCAAAAACGCCGGATGCCGTGGCGCTAAGAGACGCCGACTATTGCTTCACCTACCGTGAGATGCGCCAGCAGGTTGTGGCGCTGGCAAACGTATTGCGCCAGCGCGGCGTGGCTCCCGGCGATAGCGTTGCCGTTGCCCTGCCGCGTTCGGTATTCCTGACGCTGGCGCTGCACGCTATCGTTGAGGCTGGCGCGGCCTGGCTGCCGCTGGATACCGGTTATCCTGACGATCGTTTACAGATGATGCTGGAAGACGCACGCCCCTCGCTGCTGATTACCGCAGACGATCAGCTGCACCGTTTCCCTGATGTCGCCAGTCTGTGCCTGAACGCACCGCTGACGCCGGGCGATGACCGCCCGCTGATGCTCGCACAGCCGCAGCAGACGGCCTATATCATCTTTACCTCAGGTTCGACCGGCCGCCCGAAAGGGGTCATGGTGGGCCATGAGGCGATCGTTAACCGCCTGCTGTGGATGCAGGATCAGTATCCGCTTACCGCCGATGACGTGGTGGCGCAGAAAACGCCGTGCAGCTTTGACGTGTCGGTCTGGGAATTCTGGTGGCCGTTTATCACCGGCGCGAGCCTGGTGATGGCGGAGCCCGAGGCACATCGCGATCCGCTGGCAATGCAGCGTTTCTTTGCGCAATACGGCGTCACCACCACCCACTTTGTACCGTCAATGCTGGCCGCGTTCGTTGCCTCGCTCACCCCGGACAATGTGGCCAGTTGCTGTTCGTTGCGACGCGTATTTTGCAGTGGCGAAGCGCTGCCCACTGCCCTGTGTCGCGAATGGGAAGTACTGACCCACGTACCGCTGCATAACCTTTATGGACCCACGGAAGCGGCGGTTGACGTCAGCGGGTATCCGGCCTACGGCGAGGCGCTGGCGGCGGTTACCGGCAACAGCGTGCCGATTGGTTTTCCGGTGTGGAATACCGGGCTGCGTATCCTTGATGCCATGATGCGCCCGGTGCCATTTGGCGTTGCGGGCGATCTGTATCTGACCGGCATTCAGCTGGCTCAGGGCTATCTTGGTCGTCCGGATTTAACCGCGAGTCGCTTTATTGCCGACCCGTTTGCCCCCGGCGAGCGAATGTACCGCACCGGCGACGTTGCGCGTTGGTTGGATAACGGCGCGGTGGAGTATTTAGGCCGCAGTGACGATCAGCTAAAAATTCGCGGTCAGCGCATTGAGCTGGGCGAGATTGACCGGGTGATGCAGACGCTGCCAGACGTTGAACAAGCGGTCAGCCATGCCTGCGTCATTAACCAGGCGGCGGCCACCGGTGGCGATGCGCGTCAGTTGGTGGGCTACGTGGTGTCCTCTTCCGGTTTGCCGCTGGATAGCGCTGCGCTGCTGGCACAGCTGCGCGATCGTTTGCCGCCGCATATGGTGCCGGTGGTGCTATTACAGCTCAGCGCGCTGCCGCTGAGCGCCAACGGTAAGCTCGACCGTAAGGCGCTGCCGCTGCCGTCGCTGACGCAGAAAACCGCCGGACGCGCGCCGAAGTCGCCAACTGAGATGCAGGTCGCTGAGGCCTTCAGTCAGCTGCTGGGCTGCGAAATTCGGGATATTGATGCCGACTTCTTCGCTCTCGGGGGACACTCGCTGCTGGCGATGCGCCTGGCGGCGATGCTTAGCCAGCGTATCGGGCGACAGGTCACGCCGGGTCAGGTCATGGTCTCTTCGACGGTGGGCAAGCTGAGCGCGCTGCTCGATAACGGCGATGAGGAACAGGCGCAGCGTCTGGGCTATGAGCCGCTGCTGCCGCTGCGAACCGGCGACGGCCCGACGCTGTATTGTTTCCATCCCGCGTCGGGCTTCGCCTGGCAGTTCAGCGTACTGTCGCGCTACCTGTCGCCGCGCTGGTCGATTACCGGCATTCAGTCGCCGCGCCGGCAGGGGCCGATGCAAACGGCGCAGACGCTGGACGAGGTGTGCGAGCACCATCTGGCAACGCTGCTCGCTCAGCAGCCGCACGGGCCGTATTATCTGCTCGGTTATTCGCTCGGCGGGACGCTGGCGCAGGGCATTGCCGCTCGCTTGCGGCTGCGCGGTGAAAGGGTGGCGTTCCTGGGGCTGCTCGATACCTGGCCGCCGGAAACGCAAAACTGGGCAGAAAAAGAGGCTAACGGTCTTGATCCTGCGGTATTGGCGGAGATTGAACGCGAACGTGAAGCGTTTCTCGCCGCCCAGCAGGGGCAAGGCTCCAGCGAATTGTTCAGCGCAATTGAATGCAACTACGCCGATGCCGTGCGCCTGCTGAGCACCGCGCACAGCGCGACGTTTGACGGTAAAGCGACGCTGTTTGTCGCCGAGAAAACCCGTCAGGCGGATCCGCAGAAGGCCTGGGGGCCGTGGGTGGGCGAGCTGGAGGTTTATAGTCAGGATTGTGCGCACGTCGACATCATTACGCCAGCGGCGTTTGAGGCGATTGGGCCGGTGATTCGGGAGATATTGGGGTAGGAGAACAGCGGTTGATTATCCTGTAGGCCGGATAAGCAAAGCGCCATCCGGCAGACCGGCTCACGGTGCCGGATGGCGGCTACGCCTTATCCGGCCTACACGGTGGTCGCCTGGGGGAGATTCACCGCCGTCCGAGCGGCACCACCAGCGGCGTATTCGCCACCGGGTCGTCAATAATCACGCAGCGCAGGCCGTAAATCGCCTCAATCAGCGCCGGAGTGACAATCTCTTTCGGCGCGCCTTCCGCCACAATCTTCCCATCACGGAGTGCAATCAGGTGCGTCGCGTAGCGACACGCCTGGTTTAAATCGTGCAGCACGGCGGCCAGCGTATAGCCGCGCTCGCGGTTCAGCTCGCTTAATAATTCCAGCAGATCGATCTGGTGGCTGATATCCAGCCAGGTTGTTGGCTCGTCGAGCAGCATGATGGCCGTATCCTGCGCTAATACCATTGCAATCCATGCGCGCTGGCGCTGCCCACCGGAGAGCGTATCGACGCTTTGGTTGGCGAGATTGACGATACCGGTCGCCTGCATGGCGCGCTGCACCGCATCTTCATCTTCCTGTCGCCAGCGGGTAAACAGCGGCTGGTGCGGGTAACGCCCGCGCGCGACCAGCTCCTGCACCGAAATATCGCCCGGCGTGGTGGCGTTTTGCGCCAGCAGGCCGATGCGTCGAGCCACCTCTTTACTGGCGTAGCGCTGGATCTCTTCACCGTCGAGATAGACATGACCGCGCGTCGGCGCCATCAGGCGACTGAGCGTGCGCAGCAGCGTCGATTTGCCGCAGCCGTTAGGGCCGATAATCGCGGTGAAATGGCCGTCCGGGATGGTCACGTTCAGCGACTCGGCGATGGTCTTTTTCCCGTAGGCGAGGGTTAACGCCTCGCCGCGCAGGCGGGCGGCGGTGTCGGTCATTTTTTGCGAGACTCCTGAATAAGCAACACGATGAGGTAGATACCGCCAAGGCTGACGGTGACGACGCCCACCTGGAGCTGGTAAGGCAAGAACAATTGCTGTGCACAAAAATCGGCGGCGGTCAGCAGCAGGGCGCCGCACAGCGCCGCCTGGGTTAGGCCCCAGCGCGCGGTGCCGCTCAGGCGACGGGCAATGTGCGGTGCGACCAGCGCGATAAAGGAAATCGGCCCTGCCAGCGCCGTGGCGGCAGCGGTGAGCACCACCGCGACCAGCATCAGCAGCAGACGCGATAATTCGACGCGAACGCCCAACGCGCAGGCGCTATCGTCGCCCATCTCCAGCAAACGCAGGCGGCGTACCAGCAGTGCCGAACAAACCAGCGCGGCGATCATCAGCGGGGCGGCGGGCCAGATTTTGACCCACGTGATGCCGTTGAGCGAACCGGCAAACCACAGCCCGGCGGAAACGGCGGTTTCCAGCGATGCGCGCAGCAGCAGCCAGGTGTTGAAGGCCATCAGCATGGCACGAATGCCGATGCCGATAATGATCAGCCGGAAGGTTTCGATACCCTCACGCCATGCTAACGCCCACACCAGCAGCGAGGTGGCGATCCCGCCCGCCATGGCGGCGAGGGTAATGGTGGTCAGATTCTGGCCGAAAAATACCAGCGCCACCAGCACGCCGCTCCACGCCCCGGTGTTAAAGCCCATGACGTCGGGGCTGCCCAGCGGGTTACGCATCAGCGATTGAAAAATCGCGCCGGAGACGCCAAGCGCGGCGCCAATTAACAGCGCCATCAGCACGCGCGGCAGGCGCCACTCGGTCACCACCATGGTAATGGCGCGCGGCGCGTCGCCGAATAGCGCCGCGAAAACCTGGGAAAATGTCAGCGTAACCGCACCGTTGCGCAGGCTGAAGAGGGTTAACAGCAGACAGACCGCGATCAACAACAGGCTACTGAACAGCAGACGACGGGATGGGGCGTTCATCGACCACCTCCCGTCGATTTACGGCGAACGAGGAAAATCAGCACCGGTGCGCCGATAAATGCGCTGACCACCGATACGCGCAGTTCGCCCGGTACCAGCAGGCGGCCAATAATATCGGCAAACAGCAGCAGCGACGGGGTGGCAAGCAGGGTGACCGGCAGCGACCAGCGGTGATCTGAACCCACCAGCCAGCGGGCAATATGCGGCATCATCAGGCCGATAAACGCGATGGGCCCCACCACAGAGGTGGCGCTGGCGCACAAAATGGTGATGACCAACAGCCCGAGAATTTGCGTGCGCGCGACTTTGCTACCAAGCGCGGTGGCGGTATCGGTACCCAGGCTCAGGCTGTTCAGCGAGCGGCTCATCATTAGTGCGATGGCGCCCGCGATAAGTACCGGAATCAGGACCGTTTTCAGCGTTTGCAGGGTGCGAATATCCAGCGACCCGGCCTGCCAGAAGCGCAGCTGGTCGTAGACATCCTGGTTGAGCAGGGCGATACCACTGGAGAAGCCTTCCAGCACGGCGGCGAGCGCGACGCCCGCCAGCGTTAAGCGTACCGGGCTCAGCTGGCCGCCGCCCTGACTGCCGGTAAAGGCCACGATCAGCGAGGCGATCAGCGCGCCGCAGAAGGCCATCATCAGTTGATCCTGCGGCGAGGTCATGCCGAACAGCGCGGCCCCCAGCACGATAGCAAAGCTGGCGCCGGCGTTGACGCCGAGAATGCCGGGGTCGGCCAACGGGTTGCGGGTCAGCGTTTGCATCAACGCGCCGGCGACACCCAGCGCGCCGCCAGCCAGCAGGCCGGCGAGGGTTCGCGGCAGGCGGGCATCCAGCACGATAGTGCAGTCGGCGCTCTGGCAGGTACCGCTGAGGGCATCGATGACGACGGTCATCGGCAGCGGCGTCGCGCCGATTAATAAACTCAGCGTGGCGGCGACAAGCAGCAGCAATAACAGTCCGGGCAGCGCAACGGCGCGCAGCGCGGCGGTGGAAAACGACATAGCAACATCCCTGATTTGATAATGATAGTGATTATCGTTATCTATCTTGTTCGTTTATGTTAGCATGAGCGCCCTCGGAAAGGGTATGAAAAAAGTCACAAGGTCTTGTAATGAACCGACAATCCTGGCTGCTGAATCTGAGCCTGCTAAAAACGCACCCGGCCTTCCGCGCCGTGTTTATCGCCCGCTTTATCTCCATTCTGTCGCTTGGCCTGCTGGGGGTTGCTGTCCCCGTTCAAATCCAGATGATGACCCACTCCACCTGGCAGGTGGGGCTGTCGGTGACGCTAACCGGCGGGGCGATGTTCGTCGGGCTGATGGTGGGCGGCGTGCTGGCCGATCGCTATGAGCGCCGCAGGCTGATTCTGCTGGCTCGCGGTACCTGTGGGGTGGGGTTTATCGGCCTGTGGCTGAATGCGCTGCTGCCGGAACCGTCGCTGCTGGCCATTTATCTGCTGGGCCTGTGGGACGGTTTCTTTGCCTCGCTCGGCGTCACGGCGCTGCTGGCGGCGACGCCTGCGCTCGTGGGGCGGGAAAACCTGATGCAGGCCGGGGCCATCACCATGCTGACGGTCCGTCTGGGATCGGTGATTTCGCCGATGGTCGGCGGCCTGCTGCTGGCTTCCGGCGGCGTGTCCTGGAACTACCTGCTGGCGGCGTTGGGCACCTTTATTACCACGTTAACGCTACTGCGTTTACCGCAACTGCCGCCGCCGCCGCAGCCGCGCGAACATCCGTTCACTTCATTGGTGGCCGGGTTCCGCTTTCTGCTCGGTAGCCCGCTGATTGGCGGCATTGCGCTGCTGGGCGGGCTGGTCACCATGGCCAGCGCGGTGCGCGTGCTTTATCCGGCGTTGGCGCAGGGCTGGCAGATGTCGGCGGCGTCGATTGGCCTGCTGTATGCGGCGATTCCATTGGGGGCTGCTTTCGGTGCGCTCACCAGTGGACAACTGGCGCATAACGAGCGTCCGGGCTGGGTCATGCTGCTGGCGACCGTTGGCGCGTTTGTGGCGATTGGGCTGTTTGCGCTGATGCCGCACTGGGCGCTGGGAATGGTCTGTCTGGCGCTGTTCGGCTGGCTGAGCGCGATAAGCTCGCTGTTGCAATACACCTTGATTCAGACCCAAACGCCTGAGGCGATGCTGGGGCGGATTAACGGGCTGTGGACGGCGCAGAACGTGACCGGCGACGCCATCGGCGCGGCGCTGCTCGGCGGGTTGGGGGCGATATTAACGCCGGTCGCGTCGGCAAGCGCCAGCGGCTGGGGGCTGGCGATTGTTGGCGGGATTTTGCTGCTGGCGCTGGGCGAGCTGCGGCGGTTTCGGCGCGAGGTGCCGGAGTCGGCGTAACGGTGCGTTCGGGTGCCGGATGGCGCTAGCCAAACAATGCCGACAGCCTCGCCAGCACCTGCGTTGCGCTGTAGTAGTCGAGACGGAACGTCTCGGTGCCCAGCGCGTAAACGTGCTTGTTTTTCACCGCTGGAAGATGCGCCAGCAGCGGGTTGGCGTAAATCGCGTCAGCGTCTTTCTGGTCACCGGCGAACAGGAACAGGCTGTTGCCGTTCAGACCGGTTGCCAGACTTTCACCGCCAAGCTGGATGATGTCATGACGTTTGCCCTGGCTTTGGCTAGCGTGAAGGCCTTCCGGCAGCGTGGCGAGCGTAAAGCCGAGCTGGGAGAGGAACTGCCCCTGTGCGGACTCGCTGGTCCACAGGTTGGCGCTATGCGCGGCGGCGGTATAGACCAGCGCGCTCACCGGTTGCGGTGGCAGCTTCATCTGCTGTTTTACCGTTGCCAGCTGCTTATCAAACTCGGCAATACGTGCGGTAGCCTGTTTTTCCTGTCCGGTAATGCCGCCGAGCTGCGTCAGCAGCGCCTGCCAGCTTTTATCGTCGTAGTTGATGATAAGCGTGGGGGCGATGGCGGAGAGCTGGTCATACAGTGCCAGCGCCGAATCACCGCCGGTGGCGCTAATCAGGATCAGATCCGGCATTTGTGCAGCGACCGCTTCCGCGCTGGGTTCGCCGATATAAAGGCGAGTGACGTTGCGCGCTTTCGCCACATCTCCCCACTGGCGCAGGAACCCCTGGGCGTCGGCCACGCGGTTGTTCGGCGTGGTGGCGCCGCTGGCGATCACCGGCGCGTCAATGGCCAGCAGCGAACCGGTGAGGGTTACGCTGGTCGAGACAATGCGCGTCGGTTTGTGTTCCAGCGTGTGTACGCCGCGGCTGTCGGTAATCTGGCGCGGCCAGTCGGCGGCCTGGGCTGAGGATAATCCTAAAACGCTGAGGCCAGCGATCAGCGCAGCGGCACGCCACAAAGCGGAAAAATTCACAGATAAGCATCCTGATGTTAGTTAGTTAATGCTTCTCATTTTCAACTATTGTCCGGTGAAGATGCAAGCGCGACCTCTGCAAGCGCAGGTGACCGTGGCCAGGAGGGGCGATATCTATTCAGCACAAGTTGCTGGTTTGCCCTGTTGACATAAGAAGTGTTTACTCTTAGGTTACCGAACCGAAATATAAATGATAATTATTCGTAATGTCTTTATCGTTTTTGGAGAATGATATGGAAACGTCACTGGCTGTGGATGAACAGGAACAGCAGCATCAGGCTACGATCGCGGCCGATAGCTTTTTCTTTATGTCGCCGTTTCGCAGTTTTACAACCTCGGGCTGTTTTCAGCGTTTCACCTGCCCGGCAGAAGGGGGCGACGCGCCTGATAGCGCTTTCCAGCAAGAGCTCGCTGCGGCATTTGCTGCGGCAAAAGCTGCGGGTATTGCCAACCCGGTGATGGTGGGGGCGATCCCGTTTGATACCCGCCAGCCTTCTGCGCTGTTTATCCCTGAACGCAGTGAGACGTTCTCACGTACGGCAAAGCAGCGTACCTCGCGGTATCACGTTTCCCGCGAACCGACGGGCGTCGCTTCACGTCAGGCGATACCGGAACATCCTGTTTTTCTCGATATGGTCGCCCGTGCCGCGGCGCTGACGGCGACGCCGCAGGTTGATAAAGTGGTGCTCTCCCGCCTGATTGATATTGAAGCCGAACAGCCGCTGGACAGCGGCGTGCTGCTGGAGCGTCTGGTGGCGCAGAATCCGGCGAGCTTCAACTTCCACGTGCCGCTGCCGGACGGCGGCGTGCTGCTGGGCGCAAGCCCGGAACTGTTGCTGCGTAAAGACGGCGACCTGTTTAGCTCGCTGCCGCTGGCGGGCTCGGCGCGTCGTCAGCCGGACGACCTGCTGGATCGCGAGGCGGGTAACCGGCTGCTGGCTTCAGAAAAAGATCGCCACGAGCATGAGCTGGTCACCCAGTCGATGCAAAAAACGCTGGCACCGCGCAGCCTCCAACTGACCTTGCCGCAGACGCCGCAGCTGATTACCACGCCAACGCTATGGCATCTGGCCACGCCGATTGAAGGGCAGGCAAAAGCGGCGGAAAACGCGCTGACGCTGGCCTGTCTGCTGCACCCAACGCCGGCGCTGAGCGGCTTCCCGCACGAGGCGGCCAAACAGGTGATCGCCGAGCTGGAACCCTTCGACCGCGACCTCTTCGGCGGCATCGTCGGCTGGTGCGATGCCGAAGGCAACGGCGAGTGGGTGGTCACCATCCGCTGCGCACGAGTGAAGGCTAACCGCGTGCGTCTGTTTGCCGGGGCGGGCATTGTGCCCGCGTCGTCGCCGGAATCCGAATGGCGTGAAACCGGCGTCAAACTTTCCACCATGCTGAATGTTTTCGGCCTGCATTAAGGAACCAGAATGACCGTAGAATTTACCCGCTGGCCGGACGCGCTTGCGGCGCGTTATCGCGAAAAGGGCTACTGGCAGGATCTGCTGTTAACCGAGATGGTGACGCGCCATGCGCAGAGCGACGCCATTGCGGTGATCGACGGCGAACGCCAGATTAGCTACCGCGAGCTGAACCAGTCTATTGATAATCTGGCCGCCATGCTGCAAAGCAAAGGGCTTAAGCGCGGTGAGACGGCGCTGGTGCAGTTGGGGAATATCGCCGAATTCTATATCACGCTGTTTGCGCTGCTGAAGATTGGTGTGGCGCCGGTGAATGCGCTATTCAGCCATCAGCGTAGCGAGCTGAACGCCTATGCCGAGCAGATTGCGCCCGCCGTGCTGATTGCCGATCGCGGCCACGCGCTGTTCGGCGACGATACCTTCCTGAATACCTTTTGCGAACAGCACCGTTCGCTGCGCGTGGTGCTGCTGCGCGGCGGCGAAGGCGAACATGCGCTGGAGGCGGCGCTGTCCCGTCCGGCGGTCGATTTTACGCCGACGCCGACGGCTGCCGACGAAGTGGCCTTCTTCCAGCTTTCGGGCGGCAGTACCGGCACGCCGAAGCTGATCCCGCGTACCCACAACGATTATTACTACAGCATTCGCCGCAGTAATGAAATTTGCCATTTTAATCCGCAGACGCGCTACCTCTGCGCCATTCCGTCGGCGCACAACTACGCAATGAGCTCGCCGGGCGCGCTGGGCGTGTTTCTTGCGCAGGGCACCGTGGTGCTGGCAGCAGATCCGAGCGCCACGCAGTGCTTCCCGCTGATTGAGCAACATCAGGTCAACGTCGCCGCGCTGGTGCCGCCGGCGGTAAGTCTGTGGCTGCAGGCGATTGCCGAAGGGAGCGGCAACGCTCAGCTGCGATCGCTGACGCTACTGCAGGTGGGCGGTGCGCGTCTCTCTGCGACGTTGGCGGCGCGGATTCCGGCGGAGATAGGCTGCCAGCTTCAGCAGGTGTTTGGCATGGCGGAAGGGCTGGTGAACTACACCCGTCTGGACGATACGCCGGAAAAAATTCTCAATACTCAGGGCTACCCGATGTGCCCGGACGATGAGGTGTGGGTGGCCGATGAAGAGGGCAACCCGCTGCCGCGCGGTGAAGTCGGGCGGTTGATGACCCGCGGGCCGTATACCTTCCGTGGCTACTACAAAAGCCCGCAGCATAACGCCAGCGCCTTTGACGCCGAGGGTTTTTACTGTTCCGGCGATCTGATTTCTATCGACGAAGACGGCTACATCACCGTGCAGGGTCGCGAGAAAGATCAGATCAACCGCGGCGGCGAGAAGATTGCTGCCGAAGAGATTGAAAACCTGCTGTTGCGTCACGAGGCCGTGGTGCACGCGGCGCTGGTGAGCATGGAAGATAGCCTGCTCGGTGAGAAAAGCTGCGCCTACCTGGTGGTCAATGCGCCGCTACGCGCGGTGCAGGTGCGTCGCTTCCTGCGGGAACAGGGCGTTGCCGAATTCAAACTGCCGGACCGCGTGGAGTGTGTTGAGCAACTGCCGCTGACCCACGTCGGCAAAGTCGATAAAAAACAATTACGTCAGTGGCTGGCTAGCCGCTCGCTGGCCTGAAGGAGAGAACATCATGGCAATTCCAAAACTGCAGGGCTACGCGCTGCCGACCGCAATGGACATTCCGGAAAACAAGGTGAACTGGGCGTTTGAACCGGCGCGCGCGGCACTGCTGATTCATGATATGCAGGAATATTTCCTCAACTTTTGGGGCGAAGACAGTGAGATGATGGACACGGTAGTGGCCAACATCGCCGCGCTGCGTGATTTCTGCAAGAAAAACGGGATTCCGGTTTACTACACCGCGCAGCCTAAAGCGCAGAGTGATGAAGACCGTGCTCTGCTGAATGACATGTGGGGGCCGGGCCTGACCCGTTCGCCGGAGCAGCAGCGGGTGATTGCCGCACTGGCACCGGACGATGAGGATACCGTGCTGGTGAAATGGCGCTACAGCGCTTTCCACCGCTCGCCGCTGGAGCAGATGCTCAAAGAGACCGGTCGTAACCAGCTGATTATCACCGGCGTATACGCGCATATCGGCTGCATGACCACCGCCACGGATGCTTTTATGCGCGACATTAAGCCGTTCTTCGTTGCCGACGCGCTGGCGGATTTCAGCCGTGATGAGCATTTAATGTCGCTGAAATACGTTGCCGGCCGCAGCGGTCGCGTGGTGATGACTGACGAACTGCTGCCGTCTGTTCCTGCCAGCAAAGAAGCGCTGCGCGCGTTGGTGCTGCCGCTGCTGGATGAATCTGACGAACCGTTCGATGATGACAACCTGATTGATTACGGCCTGGATTCCGTGCGCATGATGGCGCTGGCGGCACGCTGGCGTAAAGTGCACGGTGATATTGATTTCGTCATGCTGGCGAAAAATCCGAGCATTGATGCCTGGTGGGCTTTGTTGTCCCGTGAGGTGAGATCATGAGTGATTTCGATTTTCGCGGACAAACCGTGTGGGTGACCGGCGCAGGGAAAGGGATCGGCTATGCGACGGCGCTGGCGTTTGCTGAGGCGGGGGCGCAGGTGACGGGCTTTGATTTGGCCTTTGACGGCGGCGACTACCCGTTTTCGACAGAAATTCTTGACGTTGCCGATGCGCAGCAGGTTGCGCAGGTGTGTGAACGACTGCTGGCGACAACCGAGCGCCTGGACGTGCTGGTGAACGCGGCGGGCATTTTACGCATGGGCACGACCGATGCGCTGAGCCAGGCCGACTGGCAGCAAACCTTTGCCGTTAACGTCGGCGGCGCGTTTAACCTGTTTCAGCAGACGATGGCGCAGTTCCGTCGCCAGCAGGGCGGAGCGATTGTGACCGTGGCGTCGGACGCCGCCCACACGCCGCGTATCGGCATGAGCGCCTATGGGGCATCTAAGGCGGCGTTGAAAAGCCTGGCGCTGAGCGTCGGGCTGGAGCTGGCCAGCGCTGGAGTCCGTTGCAATCTTGTCTCGCCGGGGTCGACCGACACCGATATGCAGCGCGCAATGTGGGTCAGCGACGATGCCGAGCAGCAGCGTATTCGCGGTTTTGCCGAGCAGTTCAAGTTGGGGATCCCGCTGGGCAAAATTGCTCGGCCGCAGGAGATTGCCGCGACGATTCTGTTCCTGGCTTCCCGCAGCGCTAGCCATATCACGCTGCAGGACATTGTGGTCGACGGCGGCTCAACGCTGGGGGCGTAACATGATCTGGAAACGGCATTTAACGCTCGATGAACTGAATGCGACCAGTGAGAATACCATGGTGGCGCATTTAGGCATTGTCTATACCCATATTGGCGACGATAGCCTGGAAGCGGTGATGCCGGTAGACGGCCGCACGCATCAGCCGTTCGGGCTGCTTCACGGCGGCGCCTCTGCCGCGCTGGCGGAGACGCTGGGCTCAATGGCCGGATATCTGATGACCCGCGAGGGACAGTGTGTGGTGGGAACCGAGCTGAATGCGTCGCACCACCGACCGGTGTCGCAAGGGCAGGTGCGGGCGGTCTGTCAGCCGCTGCATCTGGGGCGTCAGAGCCAGAGCTGGGAAATTGTCGTTTTTGACGAGCAGGGGCGGCGCTGCTGTACCTGCCGGTTAGGGACGGCGGTGTTCGGTTAGGTTTCGGTAGCCGAATAAGGCGTAGGCCGGATAAGCGCAGCGCCCTCCGGCATGGTGCGGTACATTGCCGGAGGGCGCTGCGCTTATCCGGCCTGTATACCTGCGTTCATCTCACTTTCACTCCCCGTTTCTCATCCGTTTTTCTGACTTAAGTGATCCCGTTAACAATGTGATGTAAATGTCAGGTTCCCTTTCTGGTCATATCAGTTTCAAGGATGTTAAATCAAAGGTGTTGCTATGGACACAAAATGTAACATCCTCTGCTACTGATACGGAAAATAACGATGAACAATTCAGGGAAATACCTTATATGGGCATTGCTCTCCATTGTTGGAGCCTTTGCTCTGGGCTATATCGCCCTCAACCGTGGTGAACAGATAAACGCGCTGTGGATAGTGGTTGCCGCAGTCTGTGTTTACCTGATTGCCTACCGCTTTTATGGCCTGTATATCGCGAAAAACGTCCTGCAGGTTGACCCAACCCGCATGACGCCTGCCGTGCGTCACAACGACGGCCTTGACTATGTGCCGACCGATAAGAAAGTCCTGTTCGGTCACCACTTTGCGGCGATTGCCGGTGCGGGCCCGCTGGTTGGGCCGGTGCTGGCAGCGCAGATGGGCTATCTGCCGGGGATGATCTGGCTGTTGGCTGGGGTCGTGCTGGCCGGGGCGGTACAGGACTTTATGGTGCTGTTCGTCTCGACGCGCCGCGACGGCCGTTCGCTGGGCGAACTGGTGAAAGAAGAAATGGGGCCGACTGCGGGCGTGATTGCGCTGATTGCCACGTTTATGATCATGGTGATCATTCTGGCGGTACTGGCGATGATCGTGGTGAAAGCATTGACCCACAGCCCATGGGGTACTTACACCGTGGCGTTTACCATTCCGCTGGCCCTGTTTATGGGGATTTATATTCGCTATCTGCGCCCAGGGCGTATTGGCGAGGTGTCGGTTATTGGTCTGGTGCTGCTGGTGTTTGCGATTGTCTCCGGCGGCTGGGTTGCCGCCAGCGAAACGTGGGCGCCGTGGTTTGACTATACCGGCGTGCAGTTGACCTGGATGCTGGTGGGCTATGGCTTTGTGGCCTCGGTGCTGCCGGTGTGGCTGCTGCTGGCGCCGCGTGACTACCTTTCTACCTTCTTAAAAATTGGTACCATCGTCGGGCTGGCGATCGGCATCCTCATTATGCGTCCAACGCTGACCATGCCAGCGCTGACCAAATTTATCGACGGCACCGGCCCGGTGTGGACCGGCGACCTGTTCCCGTTCCTGTTTATCACCATTGCCTGTGGCGCGGTGTCGGGTTTCCACGCGCTGATTGCTTCCGGCACAACGCCGAAAATGCTGGCGAACGAAGGCCAGGCCTGCTTTATCGGCTATGGCGGCATGTTGATGGAATCTTTTGTCGCCATTATGGCGCTGGTGGCCGCCTGTATTATTGACCCGGGCGTATACTTTGCAATGAACAGCCCAATGGCCATGCTGGCGCCCGCCGGAACCGCCGACGTGGTGGCTTCAGCCGCGCAGGTTGTCAGTTCGTGGGGCTTCTCGGTGACGCCGGATCTGCTGCACCAGATTGCCAACGAAGTGGGCGAGCAGTCGATTATCTCCCGTGCGGGCGGCGCGCCGACTCTGGCGGTGGGGATGGCCTACATCCTCCATGGCGCGCTGGGCGGGCTGATGGATGTGGCGTTCTGGTATCACTTCGCGATTCTGTTCGAAGCGCTGTTTATCCTGACGGCGGTCGACGCCGGGACCCGTGCGGCGCGCTTTATGCTGCAGGATCTGCTGGGGGTCATTAACCCGGGGCTCAAACGCACCGATTCGCTGCCGGCGAACCTGCTGGCAACGGCGCTGTGCGTGCTGGCCTGGGGCTACTTCCTCCACCAGGGCGTGGTCGATCCGCTGGGTGGTATTAACACTCTGTGGCCGCTGTTTGGTATTGCCAACCAGATGCTGGCAGGGATGGCGCTGATGCTCTGTGCGGTGGTACTGTTCAAGATGAAACGTCAGCGCTATGCGTGGGTTGCCCTGGTGCCGACGTCCTGGCTGCTGGTGTGTACGCTGGTGGCCGGCTGGCAGAAATCGTTCAGCGACGATAACCGCGTGGGCTTCCTGGCGATTGCCAATAAGTTCCAGGCGATGATCGACAGCGGTAACATCCCGCCGCAGTACACCGAGTCGCAGCTGGCGCAGCTGGTGTTTAACAACCGTCTGGATGCTGGCCTGACCATGTTCTTTATGGTGGTGGTGGTCGTGCTGGCGCTGTTCTCTATCAAAACCGCGCTGGCGGCGTTGAAAGAGGATAAACCGACGGCAAAAGAGACGCCGTATGAGCCGATGCCGGCGGATGCGGAGAACCTGATCGCGCAGGCGAAACGCGCGCATTAATCTGAAATCTTGCCCGGCCGAGCGCAGCGACGCCGGGCAAACGCAACAGGAGCACAGCGATGTTTGATACGCTCTCAAAAGCCGGGAAATACCTTGGCCAGGCCGCAAAAATGATGATTGGCGTGCCGGACTATGACAACTATGTTGAGCATATGCGCATTAACCACCCGGACCAGACGCCGATGACCTATGAAGCGTTTTTCCGCGACCGTCAGGATGCCCGCTATGGCGGCAAGGGCGGGGCCAAGTGCTGTTGATTGTTTTAGACATCTAAACGTCTTGATTGCTAAGTCTGCTCGCCATGTTATAGTGATTTAACATTGGCGCTACGCGTGGCAGATAACAAATGAAGACAACGCAACTCATCCCCCAAAGTAAGCTTCCCAATCTCGGCCCACCATTTTCACTCAGATGAGCGCTCTGGCGCAGCAGCATCAGGCGATTAATCTATCCCAGGGATTTCCCGATTTTGACGGCCCATCCTATCTTCAGCAGCGGCTGGCGCACCATGTCGCGAGCGGCGCGAATCAGTATGCGCCGATGACCGGTGCGCAGGTCCTGCGCGAGGCGATTGCCGAGAAAACGGCGGCGCTGTATGGGTATTTACCGGACGTTAACGGCGAGATTACGGTGACCGCCGGCGCCACCGAAGCGCTGTACGCCGCCATTACCGCGCTGGTGCGCGAGGGGGATGAGGTTATCTGCTTTGACCCCAGCTACGACAGCTATGCCCCTGCGGTGGCGCTGTCCGGTGGCGTGGTGAAGCGCATTGCCCTGCAGCCGCCGCACTTTCGCGTTGACTGGCAGGCGTTCACCGCATTGCTCAGCGATAAAACGCGGCTGGTTATCCTCAATACGCCGCATAATCCTTCTGCTACCGTCTGGCAGAGCGCTGATTTTATCGCGTTGTGGCAGGCGATTGCCGAACGGGAAATTTACGTACTGAGCGACGAAGTGTATGAACATATCTGCTTTGCTGAGGCGGGGCACGCCAGCGTATTGGCGCATCCACAGCTTCGCGAGCGGGCGGTGGCCGTGTCGTCGTTTGGTAAAACCTATCACATGACCGGCTGGAAGGTCGGTTACTGCATCGCGCCTGCGGCCATCAGCGCCGAGCTGCGCAAGGTGCACCAGTATCTGACGTTTGCGGTGAATACCCCGGCACAGCTCGCGCTGGCGGATATGCTGCGCGCGGAGCCGGAGCACTATCGTGAACTGCCGACGTTCTACCGGGCGCGGCGTGACCGATTTGTTGAGGCGCTTGGGCAGAGCCGTTTGACGCTGCTGCCCTGTGAGGGGACCTATTTTCTGCTGGCGGACTACAGTGCGATTTCAGATATGGACGATGTGAGTTTCTGCCGCTGGCTGACGAGCGAAGTCGGCGTGGCGGCGATTCCGCTGTCGGTGTTCTGCGATGCGCCGTTTCCGCATAAGCTGATTCGTCTGTGCTTTGCTAAGCAGGAAGCGACTTTACTGGCCGCGGCTGAGCGCCTTTGCCGTCTGTAATTATTTCACCGTCCAGGCCTGTGAGAACTGGCGATTACCGAACATTTCACACAGGCCATTAATCTGCTTAAGGCGCAGAATTTCGTCGGCATCCATACCCAGCTCCTGGCCCATTTTTTCATCGCTCCAGCCAAGATGGCTCAGTTCGCGCACGATATCTGACATCGCGCTAATCTGGTGACGACCGCGTGCGCGGTTGTGGCGCACGGTAGCGGCCATGCGTGAAGGGAGCGAGTCGTCGCGTTTATCCAACTGGGTTATTGGCAGGTAGCCGTGGAAGCGTTTTTTCAGTGCCGCTCTGGACTGCGACAGCATATGGCGATGGAAGCCGTCGACGATTTCGTAACGGTGGGCCTGTTTCTCAATGACCACAATCGGCTGGGTAAAACCGTCTGCCTCCAGCGACTTGGTTAACAGACGTTTTTCCTGCGGCGCCATATTGTTTGGGTTGTAATCATTTGGCGTGACCTGCGCTTCCTTTACCCACAGTACGCAGTCAATCGGCTGATCTTTGAATGGGCTTTCATCGTGCAATGCCTGACGAAATTGGTTAATGGCCTCAATTTTTTCATCCGACGTAAGGTGCTGCAGATACTCATGCAGCTGGTCGATTAGTTTTTGTCGCATAAGATTCCCCATTGCTGACGCTTTTGTTCCATGCGCGCGCGATAGCGCTGATAGTGATTGGCTTTGGTGGGGCTGAATGACAGCATGCGGCACCAGTAATCATTGTTTAACAACACCTTACAAATCCGTCGCCACGACGGGATATCTTTTGAACCGAGATCTTTTTCCTGCTCGTCTGGAATGTCTTCCCAGCCCTGTTTTTGGTACCAGTGCAGGTAGACGGCGATTTTGTTGCGATAATGGTCGGCGGTGGATTCCGGCATGCTGCTCAGCAGGAAATGGGCGTAGCTACGCCAGCTGTGGTTTCCCGGTTTTTCGAGCTTACGATGACCGTAAAACTGATTGTCCTGCCCGGCATACATGCCGCCGCTGTGTACACCGCTGACCCGCTGACACATATCCGCCCAGCGATCCGGTTCCAGTACGTGATACAGCCATAGCCCTTGACGCTGCTCCGGGCCAAACGGTTCGCAGATGCGCATATAGCGTAGCGGGACGCCCGCTTGATACATCAGGTCGTAGAGCGGGTTGTAGGGCTGTTGGGTGCGGGCGAACCATGTCCAGATATCGGCGGTTTTCCAGTCGTATATCGGGTAGACGTACCAGGCGTGGTTGCCGGGTGCGATGGTGGTCCAGGGTTTGTCATCGGCAAAACGGCGTTTGCGCTGCGAGGCAATAGTCAAAAAGCGGTTATAGGATTCGTCTGCGCGGATCCCGACCAGCACCGCCGCCGGGCGCTGTCGGGAAAACCACTCGGCAAATTTCTGGACGAACCGTTCAAAGGTCATGCCCGTCTCGTAAAAAGAAAAGAAGGCGGGGTCGGTAATGGCATCCTGCGGCGGCTGCCGGACCCATTTGATGCCCGGCTCCCAGCATTGCCATTCAGGGGTAAATTGGGTGAGTGAATTTTGCGTGGTGAGCGGTAAGGCAACCCAGTAAAAACAATCGATAACATCCTGGTATTGTTCGCGTAATTTTTCGCAGTGGCTGATGGTATAGGAAAATTGTGCTTCCCAGTCTATAAACAGAATACTGATTTTCTTCCCTATTGCTCGCGCAGCCTGCGCGGTTAAATGCAGCATCACCGTTGAATCTTTACCGCCAGAAAATGAGACGCAAACGCGGGAAAAATTAGTTAATGTCCAGACGATGCGTTCCTGAGCCGCATCCAGTACCGATTGCGTTAACGGGAGTTTGACCATGGGCATACTCTGGCCATCCTTGATCGAGAGTTCAACTAAACATGGATGATATAATACAATAGAGTTAAGTCAGCTTGTTAAATAAAATGCTACCAACTTCTGTTTTGTCAGTATTAATTTTACTTTGTGCTTATTTATATTTTTATTATGCCTAATTTAAATCGCATTTATTATTTTGGTGAATAATTCACTGTGCAATACCGCGCGGTTGTAAACTTTATAAATCGTGATTTTAGGCAGTTCGACCGGAAGCGTAATGCGCTTAAGCGCTAAGGTATCTTTAAAGACATTAAACATAGTCAGAGGCAACAGGCCGATCAGATCCGTGTGATGAATGGTGCTGATAATGGCCGTGAGCGATGACGAGCGAAAAGCGCACCGACGTTCCATGAGAAAGTTTTCGCTAGCATACTGGTACTGTTTAATTCCGCTATCCTGAGTGTCATAAAAGGTGAAACTTTCATTGAGCACTTCGTCAATCGAAGCAAAATTGCCAAGTCGGGGGTGATCGTTACGGCTGACCAGTACCGTCGGAATCTCAATAAAGGGCTCGCATACCAACGCCCGGTTGCTGAGCGGGGAGGTGGTAAACACGATATCGGCTTTGCGATAGGTTAATAAATTTTCGACATTGTCATTAGCTCCCGAAAAATCATGGTATTCGACGTTCAGATTGGGTTCACGTAATAACTGACCGATCATCACGGTAAATTTTTCGGAGAAATAGACCTGCGGGCCATAAATAATAAATCGCTTATCCAGCGTGGAATTTTCCATCATGTTAATCGTTTGCTCTATCTGATTCAGGTTCTCAGACAGATGATGATGCAGATTCACCGCGACGGTTGTGGGGGTGATCCCTTTGCCGGCACGGACAAAGAGCGGATCGTTTAGCTGCGTTCGCAGGCGTTGCAGAGACTGACTGACGGCGGAGGGCGTAATAAAGAGCGTTTCGGCGGCTTTACTGATGCTGAGGTGCTGGTATATACACTCAAAAATAACCAGTAAATTGAGGTCAAATCGTTTTAAATCATAAAGATTAGCCATAGTTTATCCTTTTATATTGGGAGGTATATTCATTTACCTCTGAAACCACAATCCATGTGTTCGTAAAACTTAAAAATGCCTAAATCCATGCTTAATATATATCAGACTCTCTATATTATCTACTGCAAAACAAGAAAGGTAAAAAATGAATGGACGTTATGGGTAAATGATTATTCATAAAACGAATATTAAATTAATATAGAAGAGTGAATATGAATAATTTGTCGGTCCTTTCATCTCGTGATGGGGGCCAGGGACGCTCCTTGAGATACGGTGCCGGTAAAGTTCGGTTTAGCATGTAAAACCTCTGTAAAATCAGTGTGTCGTTGAGTTGCAACGAGATAACCTATCACAACCATAGATAAGACCGACGTTGCGCAGATTGCCCCGAATGAAAGGGGATGATGTAATCAGGAGGCTGTTACAGCCTTTGTTAAGGTTATGTAGAGCGCAACACGCAAGCCAGCATCGCTGGCGCTGAGCTTACCCGCGGGTGACTCAGGTAATCGGGCCGCCTCTGTTGCGGCCTTTTTACGTCTGGGGATGGGCGATTTGTGCGTATCCTCGATACTGGTTCACAAAGCTGTCTTGTTCCGGTTGTTAGATAACGCTTATTGATTTGATAATGTAAACGCATTGGTCGAATCAGGAAAAGTTCGTTAACTTAGACCTCAACGAAAACACGGAGGAAGTACTCGATGTCATTAATTAATACTAAAATCAAACCTTTCAAAAACCAGGCGTTCAAAAACGGTGAATTCGTAGAAGTGACCGAGAAAGATACCGAAGGCCGCTGGAGCGTGTTCTTCTTCTATCCGGCTGACTTCACTTTCGTTTGCCCGACCGAACTGGGCGACGTTGCTGACCATTACGAAGAACTGCAGAAGCTGGGCGTAGACGTGTACTCCGTTTCTACCGATACCCACTTCACCCATAAAGCATGGCACAGCAGCTCTGAGACTATCGCCAAAATCAAATATGCGATGATCGGCGACCCGACTGGCGCCCTGACCCGTAACTTCGACAACATGCGTGAAGATGAAGGCCTGGCCGACCGTGCGACCTTCGTTGTTGACCCACAGGGTATCATTCAGGCTATCGAAGTTACCGCTGAAGGTATCGGCCGTGACGCATCTGACCTGCTGCGTAAAATAAAAGCCGCTCAGTATGTTGCTTCCCACCCAGGTGAAGTGTGCCCGGCTAAATGGAAAGAAGGTGAAGCCACTCTGGCGCCATCTTTAGACCTGGTAGGCAAAATCTAAGTCGTCTGCCCGGCGGCACGGCACCGGCCTACAGCCTGTAGGCCGGATAAACGCAGCACCGTCCGGCATCCCACAGGCGCACCTCTGCGCCTGTTTTATTCCAGCATCATGATGCAAGTTGCTTACAGAGGCAGCTCGTATGTGGCCGCTTGCATGATGATGTTTTAAGCCCAGGAGATAAAAATGCTCGACACCAACATGAAAACCCAGCTCAAGGCTTACCTTGAGAAGCTGACCAAACCTGTTGAGCTGATTGCCACGCTGGACGACAGCGCTAAATCGGCAGAGATCAAGGAACTGTTGGCTGAAATCGCTGAACTGTCAGATAAGGTCACCTTCAAACAAGATAACGACCTGGCGGTGCGTAAGCCGTCGTTCCTGATTACAAATCCCGGCTCTCACCAGGGCCCGCGTTTTGCCGGCTCTCCGCTGGGTCACGAGTTCACTTCTCTGGTTCTGGCGCTGCTGTGGACCGGCGGTCATCCGTCGAAAGAGGCGCAGTCTCTGCTGGAGCAGATTCGCGACATCGACGGTGATTTTGAATTTGAAACCTACTATTCACTGTCGTGCCATAACTGTCCGGACGTTGTGCAGGCGCTGAACCTGATGTCGGTGCTGAACCCGCGCATCAAGCATACGGCAATCGACGGCGGTACTTTCCAGAATGAAATCACCGAACGTAACGTGATGGGCGTCCCGGCGGTCTACGTGAATGGCCAGGAATTTGGTCAGGGCCGTATGACGCTGGCGGAAATCGTCGCGAAAGTTGACACCGGCGCGGAAAAACGCGCGGCGGAAGAGCTGAATAAGCGCGATGCGTATGATGTGCTGATTGTTGGCTCCGGCCCGTCTGGCGCGGCGGCGGCGGTTTACTCTGCGCGTAAAGGGATTCGCACCGGCCTGATGGGCGAGCGTTTTGGCGGCCAGGTGCTGGATACCGTCGATATCGAAAACTACATTTCCGTGCCGAAAACCGAAGGTCAGAAGCTGGCAGGCGCGCTGAAGGCGCACGTTAGTGAATACAACGTCGATGTGATTGATTCCCAGAGCGCGTCTAAGCTGGTGCCTGCTGCGGTTGAAGGTGGCCTGCATCAGATTGAAACGGCCTCCGGCGCGGTGCTGAAAGCACGCAGCATCATTATTGCTACCGGTGCAAAATGGCGCAACATGAACGTACCGGGCGAAGATCAGTACCGTACCAAAGGCGTAACCTATTGCCCGCACTGCGACGGCCCGCTGTTTAAAGGCAAGCGCGTGGCGGTCATTGGCGGCGGCAACTCGGGCGTGGAAGCGGCCATCGACCTGGCGGGCGTGGTTGAACACGTTACGTTGCTGGAATTTGCGCCGGAAATGAAGGCCGATCAGGTCCTGCAAGATAAAGTGCGTAGCCTGAAAAACGTCGACATTATTCTCAATGCCCAGACCACCGAAGTGAAAGGTGATGGCACCAAAGTGACCGGTCTGCAGTATCGCGACCGCGTGAGCGGCGACGAACATCACGTCGCGCTGGCGGGGATCTTTGTCCAGATTGGTCTGTTGCCGAACACAACCTGGCTGGAAGGGGCGGTTGAGCGTAACCGTATGGGTGAGATTATCATCGATGCGAAATGCGAAACGAACGTTAAGGGCGTATTTGCCGCTGGCGACTGTACTACCGTGCCGTACAAACAAATTATTATCGCCGCCGGCGAAGGTGCAAAAGCGTCACTGAGCGCGTTCGATTATCTGATTCGCACCAAAACAGCATAAAAAAGAAGACAATACCTGCAATGTCAAAGGCCACCGAAAGGTGGCCTTTTTTTATACCGCGCAGTTAACGTTAGCGCACAACCAGCACGGGAATGTTAGCGTGGCGAATCACGCTGGAGGCGTTAGATCCCAGCAGGTGGGTACTGATAGACGGATTACGAGAACCAATTACCACCATATCGGCGTTGAGCTCTTCCGCCAGTTCGTTCACCGCATCGCGCACGTTGCCCACCCGGACATGCAGCTTAATGCGGGAAGGGTCGATCGTGAAATGACTCACCATGGTGGTCAGCCGGGTTTCCGCCTCCTGCTGTAAATGCTCTTCAAAGCGGCGCAGATCGGCGGCAAAGCGGCTCATGGTGTAGCTTGCCGAACCGGGCAGAACGTGTAGTAGGTGGATAATGCCATCCTGCTGGGCTAAAAACTCCGCGTGACGAATCGCTTTGTCGCTTAACTCCATCTCAAAAACATCAACGGGCATAATGATTGTTAGACTGGCCCCCTGAATCTCCAGACAGTTGGTATCACTTAAGTTAGTGATAGTCTTAATACTAGTTTTTAGACTAGTCGTTGGAGTCCGAATGATTGATGTTTTAGGTCCAGAGAAGCGCAGACGGCGAAGTGTTCAGGAAAAAATCGCCATTGTTCAGCAGAGTTTTGAGCCCGGAATGACCGTGTCGCTGGTCGCCCGTCAGCATGGCGTTGCTGCCAGTCAGCTGTTCCTGTGGCGTAAGCAGTATCAGGAAGGCAGCCTTACAGCCGTTGCCGCAGGAGAACAGGTTGTGCCCGCGTCGGAGCTGGCATCTGCGATGAAGCAAATTAAAGAGCTGCAACGCCTGTTGGGCAAGAAAACCATGGAAAACGAGCTGCTAAAAGAAGCCGTTGAATATGGCCGACAAAAAAGTGGATAGCGCACGTGCCCTTGTTGCCGGAGGATGGCGAATAAGCCTTGTCAGTCGTTGCCTCCGGGTCTCACGTGCGCAACTGCATGCCATGGCCCGTCGGTCAAAGGACTGGCAGGATCGTCGGTGCAAGCGCAAGCCTGATGATACTGACGCGCTGGCCCGTATCCATACCGTTATCGGCGATCTGCCCACCTATGGTTATCGTCGGGTATGGGCACTGCTGCGCAGACAATCAGAAACTGACGACATGGCGGTGATCAATGCCAAACGCGTATACCGCATCATGCGTCAGAATGCGCTGCTGCTTGAGCGTAAACCGGAAATACCGCCATCGAAGCGGGCGCATACAGGGAAAGTGGCCGTTGGAGAAAGTAACCAGCGGTGGTGCTCTGACGGCTTCGAGTTCAGCTGTGATAACGGTGAAAAACTGCGGGTCACGTTCGCTCTGGACTGTTGCGATCGCGAGGCACTTTACTGGGCGGCCAGTAACGGTGGATATGACAGTGAAACCGTGCAGGACGTCATGCTGGGTGCCGTGGAGCGTCGTTTCGGTAACAGCCTGCCGACATCCCCAGTTGAGTGGCTGACAGACAACGGTTCAGCCTACCGTTCTTATCAGACGCGTCAGTTCGCCAGAATGGTAGGACTGGAGCCTAAACATACGGCGGTACGTAGCCCGGAAAGCAACGGGATGGCAGAGAGCTTCGTGAAAACGATGAAGCGCGATTACATCAGCATCATGCCGAAACCCGACGGGTTAACAGCGGTAAAGAACCTTGCGGAGGCCTTCGAACATTACAACGAATGGCATCCGCATAGTGCACTGGGGTATCGTTCGCCACGGGAATATCTGCGGCGGCGAACCAGTAATGGGTTAAGTGATAAAAAGTGTATGGAAATATAGGGGCCAATCCAATTGTTTTGTACATAGGCTCCTCCTTGTCTTTATAGAACTATCAAAACACATAATGCATTTTGAATATGTCATTTAGTTCGCAAAATAGTTTATCTCGCGGAGGGGCGTTGTAAAGTTTGGTCAGGCGGGGACAGAAAGAGGATGCATGGCATCCCCTTTAATCATTTCGGCACAGAATTAGCGGTGAAATTCGCCGGCGGCTTCCGGCTGATAAAGCAGTTCAAGCACTTCCAGATGTGTTGATGCACCGCCCGGTAACTCCCAGTGAATGGTGCTACCTGCACGCAGGCCGAGCAGGGCTGCGCCAACCGGAGCCATCACCGACAGCTGGCTGCTGCTGTCGGTCATCTGCGCCGGGAAGACCAGCGTGCGTACGCGCTCTTCGCCGGTGGTGAGATCGCGGAATCTGACCTGGCTATTCATACTCACTACGTCGTGCGGCATGTCCTCTGGGGCACACATCTGGGCACGATCCAGCTCGTCGTTTAGCGCGCTCGCCACCGGGGAATTTGCGTAAGCAGATTGCTCAAGCAGGCGGTCGATACGCTCGGCATCGAACTCATTAATAATGATGGCAGGTCGGGTCATTATTTACTCCATGTCTATCGATTATCCAAAAGAAAACCCTCACCGCCAGCGGCAAGGGTTCATCTGCTTCCATCATACTGATCCTGGCGTCAGGTTTGAAGTGATGCAGCGCACATTCGCAGATGGCAATAATTTTCGTTGTGTGAAATTTATGCGAAATACATCGCAACCTATAAATCTGGATTATTCTTTTTAGGCTGCGCCTGGCAGCGTCCTCAAAGTACAGGAGATCGTATGAGCGGTTTCGATAAACTGACCCTGAAAGATGGTAGTTATCTCTGGTTTAAAGATTGGGGGAGCGGACAGCCAATCGTATTTAGCCACGGCTGGCCGTTGACGTCTGATGCGTTTGAGGATCAGATGCTGTATCTGGGGTCAAAAGGGTATCGTGTGATTGCCCACGATAGACGAGGCCACGGACGTTCTGCGCAGCCATGGGACGGGCATAATATGGATCAGTATGCCGATGATTTGGCCGAGTTAACGGCGCACCTTAACCTGAAAGATGCGGTGCATGTCGGGCACTCTACCGGCGGCGGCGAAGTCGCACGCTACATCGGTCGCCATGGAACCAGCCGGGTAGCGAAAGCGGTGCTGATTGGTGCCGTTACGCCGATTATGGTGAAAACCGATTTTAACCCGAACGGCGTGCCAGCGGAGGTCTTTGACGGCATTCGTAACGGGGTGGTGGAAGATCGCGGTGGGTTCTTTTATGAGCTGACGGCGGCATTTTATGGCTATAACCGCCCAGGAGCCAAAGAGTCGAAAGCGGTGCGTGAAGGGTTTGTTGAGCAGGGCCTTCAGGGCTCGATTAAAGCGCTCTACGATTGTATTAAAGCTTTTTCAGAAACCGATCTGCGTGAGGACCTGCGTAAGATGACTATCCCGACGCTGGTGATTCACGGTGATGACGATCAGATTGTGCCGTTTGAAACCTGCGGGAAGGTGGCAGCGCAGCTGCTGCCGGACGCTGAACTGAAGGTATATAAAGGCGGTTCGCACGGGATCTGCACCACCCATAAGCACCAGATCAATGACGATCGCTGGCCTTTATTCAGAAGTAGGGGCGTTTAACCCCCGCAGGCGCGGGGGCGGAAATTAATAACCGTTTTTATCCACCACGAACTGTTTGCCGCAGTTGCCGGGATGCGGCTGTGGCAGCAGCGAGGCCGAGGTCAGCGGCTCGTTGATGCTGGCTGATTTGATAGCAATCTGCATTTCCGTCAAATAGGCCGGGTTGCCGTTACAGGTTAGCTTAACGGCTTTGACGTTCTCTTGACCGAAAGCGGTGGCCACCGCGGCATCGAAGCTGGCGCGGGTTACGGTTTTACCGTAGTTGGCGGCCAGGAACTGGCCGAGCGCGCTCTGCTTCACTTCGCCGTTCAGCCGAACCATAGTGCTGAAGTAGGCATCCGGATCGAAGCCAAAACAAACGCCGTGCTTAGCAAATTCATAACGCTCGAGGCAGCTTTTTCCACCGCTGCCGGGCATCACCTGGTTAAGTTTATTGGCCACTTCCAGCGACAGGCCGGTTTCTTCAGCGGCGCATTTACGGCTGGCTTTCGCTTCCGGCATATTTGGAATGGGACGGGTGGCGCAGCCGAAGCGCATCCAGCGATTGTTATCGACCCCGCGTGAGGCTATTGAGGCAGGCAGGCCCGGCCATAAACCGTGGACCGTTAAATAGTCAGCCTTATTATTGAGTTCTTTAGGCTGTTGGCATTCCAGTGGTTCTTTACGGTTGCGGTCATACTGACTCTGACAAAAGCCCGTTTGCCAGGAGAGCGCCAGTACGTAACGATCGAAGTCACCATATTGCGTCGGGACGAGCGGCTCGGCGTGAAGGCTTCCGGCGCAGAGTAACAGCGCACATCCTGACACAATATTCTTCCTTAGCATTTTCCTGGCTCCACGTTTTTAATCATTTAGTGACGTTATTACATAATAAAATAAGGCGCCTTCAGGCGCCTTATTTATTTGAGCTATCAATGATTATGCGGACGCGCCGGGAACCAGAATTTCGGTAGCGATAATCACCACAATCAGGCCCACAATGACCGGTACTGAAGTCCGCTTCACCACTTCGAACGGTGAAATTTTTGCCATCCCGGCAACCGCGACAACGACGCCGGAAACCGGGGAGATGGTACGGCCCAGGTTGGAGGCCTGGAGCATCGGGATGGACAGGTAGGCCGGGTTAATACCGGAGGAGTGCGCCAGCTTTGGAATCATCTCCACGAAAGCATAGAACGGGGCGTTACCGGAACCGGTCGTCATTGCTGCCAGCATGGTCAGCACGACCAGCACCAGCATCAGGATGATGCTGGCGGAGCCGAACGAGGTGGCGATAGAGATCAGGCTATTAATAAAGCCGATGGTGCTCAGACCCTGGGCGAAGACGCCGGCTGCAACCAGCAGCATAACCACGCCGGCGAAGGCGTCCGCCATGCCGCGATAGGCCACTTCCAGACCCGCAAACACGTTCTGGGTGTTAAAGCCGCGGAAGAACTCCAGCACCGCGGCCAGCAGCATACAAATAACCAGAATCGCGATGATATGCAGCTCCGGGCCCCATTTACCGTCAAAAATCAATACGCCGATAATGGGCGTGAACGGTAAAATGGCATAGAAGGACGGCGCGGTAGTGGTAATTTCGCTGACATCCAGCATCTCGTGAGAGATATTTTCTTTTTTGTCCAGGTAGCGCTGCCAGAAGAAATGGGCAATAGCCATCGCGATAATCGCGGCGATAGAGATTGGCAGTGTGGTTTTAAAGGCAAAATCAATTAACGGCATTTCGGCGGCCTTGGCAGCCAGCACGACGTCACCGGACGTCGGAGAGAGAATAATGGCTGCCGGGGAGGCACAAATAGCCGCTGCGGCGCCGCGGCTAATGCCGACGTTAACCATGACCGGGAAGAGAGTCGCCATCAGCAGCACGCCCAGACCGGTAGCGGAGGAGACAGCCAGCGACATCAGGCACGCCACAAAATAGGCCGCAATCATCAGTAAATACGGTGAGTTAATATATTGCAGCGGTTTGGAAGCCAGCTTAACAACCATATCGTTAGCGCCAATGTGGGTCATATAAGCGGCAAAACCACAGAGCATCATAATCATCATGCCGAGATCGCCGCCGCGGCTCATCAGCAGAATTTTAATATATTCAATGATGTCAGTAGCAGAGTAACCCGTGCTGGTTTCACTACTCGGTAAAATCTTATGCCCCATCAATGCACTGGCAATCAGTAGCAGCAGACCGCCGACAAAGAGGACCCCTGTCGCGGAATATCCTTTGATGATGTAGCGGGCTACGCCCACGATAACCACAACACCAATCAGGAGTTCAAAGAACGTTAACATTATTAACACCTATCGCCCAGTTGTAAAATTGATGCAGTGCAGCATCAAAAAGTAAGGATGAAATGTGCCGAAAAAACCGGCGAACTTAGCTGATGAAAATCAAAAAAGAGACTAATTAAAGATGATGACTTTGCAAATTACACGATGTACTCACAAAGCGGAACATTGCCCTCACACTAAGTATAGCGGGCTGCGTGAATAATAAACAGAAAGGTGAATGAAATGTATTATTTCAGTTAGATAACATCGTGAATGGCCGGCGCTGCGGCGGTGTGGTATCGCTTATGCTGTGGGGGAGAGTGTTTGCTTTATTTTATTGTGTCATATTTATTGATTAATGTTATAAATGAAGTGGCTTAGAAATAAATAAGGTTAAACTTTGGTTTTAATATAATTCCAAGCGGTGGGTGGTTATTTATTTTTATAATGAAATGATGTGAGTAAATAATGAAAGTTTTGACTGCATATAATTGACGCTTTGAGTTGATATTTATGCACTTGAGCTGAGGGTCGGGTTGAACAATCATCTAAGGAAGGTGCGAACAAGTTCCTGATATGAGATCATCATGTTCATCCGGAGCGCATCCCAGAGGGACATCATGAGCCATCAACTCACCTTCGCCGATAGTGAATTCAGCACTAAGCGCCGTCAGACCCGAAAAGAGATTTTCCTCTCCCGCATGGAGCATATTCTGCCATGGCAGAATATGACCGCTGTCATCGAGCCGTTTTATCCCAAGGCGGGCAATGGCCGACGGCCCTATCCGCTGGAGACCATGCTGCGTATTCACTGCATGCAGCATTGGTACAACCTGAGCGACGGTGCCATGGAAGATGCCCTGTACGAAATCGCCTCCATGCGCCTGTTTGCCCGATTATCCCTGGATAGCGCCCTGCCGGATCGCACCACCATCATGAATTTCCGCCACCTGCTCGAGCAGCATCAACTGGCCCGTCAATTGTTCAAGACCATCAATCGCTGGCTGGCCGAAGCAGGCGTCATGATGACCCAAGGCACTTTGGTGGATGCCACCATCATTGAGGCACCCAGCTCTACCAAGAACAAAGAGCAGCAACGCGATCCGGAGATGCATCAGACCAAGAAAGGCAATCAGTGGCACTTTGGCATGAAGGCCCACATTGGTGTCGATGCCAAGAGTGGCCTGACCCACAGCCTAGTCACCACCGCGGCCAACGAGCATGACCTCAATCAGCTGAGTAATCTGCTTCATGGAGAGGAGCAATTTGTCTCAGCCGATGCCGGCTACCAAGGAGCGCCACAGCGCGAGGAGCTGGCCGAGGTGGATGTGGACTGGCTGATCGCCGAGCGTCCCGGCAAGGTAAAAACCTTGAAGCAGCATCCGCGCAAGAACAAAACGGCCATCAACATCGAATACATGAAAGCCAGCATCCGTGCCAAGGTGGAGCACCCGTTTCGCATCATCAAGCGGCAGTTCGGCTTCGTGAAAGCCAGATACAAGGGGCTGCTGAAAATGATAACCAACTGGCGATGTTATTCACCCTGGCCAACCTGTTTCGGGTGGACCAAATGATACGTCAGTGGGAGAGATCTCACTAAAAACCGGAAATAACGCCAGAAATGGCGGAAAAAATAGCCTAAATAGGCTGATTCGATGTGTTTGCGGGAAAAAAATCGGCCCAGATCCGCGAAATTTTAATCAGCGAGTCAGCTTTGGAAGAAATGACCTGCTTATTCGCACCTTCCCTAAGAATATTCTAATTTGTAACCAGGCGGTATGAAAAAAACTATGGATTGATGTCGTTGAGACTCAATTGAGTTTATTCTTGTTAGACTATTCTTAATGGATACTTTACTGGCAAGTCTATCGTGTTAAATCTCAATAAAAATTTTGCACTGTCGCTCGTGTTCGCGGGGCTGTCGGCTACAGCACTTCCTGCGGCGGCGTCGTTTAGCGAAACCATAAAAGAGGGTTACAACACCCTTAGCAGCAACATTGCTCAGACGTGGAATGAGCCGCAGCATTACGATCTGTATGTGCCAGCAATTACCTGGCACGCGCGTTTTGCCTACGATAAAGAAAAAACCGACGCGTACAATGAACGTCCCTGGGGAGCGGGGTTTGGCGTGTCCCGCTGGGATGAAAAAGGCAACTGGAACGGCATTTATCTTATGGCTTTTAAGGACTCCTTTAATAAATGGGAGCCTATCGGAGGCTACGGCTGGGAAAAAACCTGGCGACCGCTGGCTGATGATAACTTCCATGTTGGCCTCGGATACACCATCGGGGTGACCGCACGCGATAACTGGAAATACATCCCGATTCCGGTGGCGCTCCCTCTGGCCTCCATCGGCTACGGCCCCGCAACATTCCAGATGACCTACATCCCGGGTACCTATAACAACGGTAATGTGTACTTTGCCTGGATGCGTTTCCAGTTCTGAAAACCGCTTCTGGAACCAATGCTGAGATAAAGTCAACCTGCAAATAAAAGTTAGCGACATTTATCACTTTTTAACGAAGTTGGGCTGGACAAAACCGACGACAATTGTTGTACTGTTAACTGACACAGATTAGTGTCGTTTTTTCATATAAAGGTAATTTTGATGTCTAAGATTAAAGGTAACGTTAAGTGGTTTAATGAGTCCAAAGGATTCGGTTTCATTACTCCGGAAGATGGCAGCAAAGACGTATTCGTACACTTCTCTGCAATCCAGACCAACGGTTTCAAAACTCTGGCTGAAGGTCAGCGCGTAGAGTTCGAAATCACTAACGGTGCCAAAGGCCCTTCTGCTGCTAACGTCATCGCTCTGTAAGCGACAAATAGCAGTCAGAATTCAAAACCCGCTTAACTGCGGGTTTTTTTTATTCTTTTTATCCCTGACTGGTGGCGCTGAACAGCCAGAACGCCAGCGCCGTCATGGCAAATGAGCCGAAAAGGTTAACCGCCACGTTTAACAGCGCCCAGCTGAATTTCCCCGCCTGCAACAGAAAGACCACTTCTGCCGAAAACGTCGAGAAGGTCGTCAGGCCGCCGCAAAAACCGGTGGTGAGCAGCACTTTCCACACCGGATCAATGTGCGGGAGCCGATTAAACCAGGCAAGACCGGCGCCGATAATGAACGCCCCCAGCAGGTTGGCCGTAAGCGTACCCAGCGGAAGCGCATGGTGCATAGGGTTAAAGCGAAAGCTAAGCAGCCAGCGGGCTACGCTGCCGGTACCGCCGCCGATAAAAACGGCTAACAAAAGTTGCATCATGCGAATTTCCTGCCATCTTCGAGTGTGGCCAGAGTTTACCCTTGAAGGGACGATCTGGCTATATACTGATCGATATTCATCATCTTGATATATTAGCAAAACTTAAGGAGTTACGATGCGAGTAGCGGCGGGACAGTTTGTCGTGACACCGGAGTGGCAGGTTAACGCGCAAACCTGCGTGACGCTGATGCAGTCGGCGGCAGCGCTGGGCGCTGAGCTGCTAGTGTTGCCAGAAGCGCTGCTGGCGCGTAGCGATAGCGATCCGGATATGTCGGTGAAATCGGCGCAGCCGCTGAACGGTGGCTTTATGCAGCTCCTCAAGGCGCAGAGCCGTCTTGACGATTTGACGACGATACTCACCATTCACACTCCCTCTTCGGCGGAACGGGCCAGAAATACGCTGGTCGCGCTACGCGGTGGGGAGGTGATTGCTCACTACCATAAGCTGCATCTCTATGACGCTTTTGCTATCCAGGAGTCGAAGCGGGTCGATGCCGGGGGAGCGCTGCCGCCGTTAATTGAGGTGTCGGGGTTTAAGGTCGGCCTGATGACCTGCTATGACCTGCGCTTTCCGGACATGGCGCTAGCGCTGGCGTTACAGGGGGCTGAGATTCTGGCGCTGCCTGCCGCCTGGGTACGCGGGCCGCTGAAGGAACATCATTGGTCGACGCTGCTGGCTGCGCGAGCGCTGGACACGACCTGTTACCTCGTCGCCAGCGGCGAGTGCGGCACGAGAAACATTGGTCAGAGCCGAATCGTGGATCCGCTTGGCGTGACCCTGGCAGGAGCTTCAACGGCACCGCAGCTGATTGTGTCTGAGGTGAGTCGCGACGATCTTTCACGCATTCGTCAGCAGCTTCCGGTGCTGAAAAACAGGCGTTTTGCGCTACCGCAATTAACATGACGTTTTTTTAAACAATGCTTGATTCACCTTGTTACAGATTGCTATTGTGTGCACGCGCTAAATGACCGTTAATAAACTATGGTGATGTGGCGCATTTTGCAGCCTGTTTTTGAGAAGAAGGTATCTATGGGTGAGATTAGTATTACCAAACTGCTGGTAGTGGCAGCACTGATTATTCTGGTGTTTGGTACCAAGAAATTACGGACTCTGGGTGGAGATCTGGGTTCAGCGATCAAAGGCTTTAAAAAAGCCATGAATGACGATGAAACCGCCGCGCAAAAGAGCGCAGACGAGACTCCGGCAGAAAAGCTCTCTCATAAAGAGTAAGCAGGGCAGCGTTTCAGATGATATGCGGGTGAATGCGTGTCATCCGTGGGTGTAACAACCCGCAGAAAAGGCTTCAGCATGACGATGCTGAAGCCTTTTTGATACTATTTGATTTCCAAATGCATTTCATTGAAACAATTTATTTCTTCAATGAGCAATAAAAAAGCCGCTGTCGACAGAGAGCGGCTTTTTCGTATTGGCAACTATCCCTACTTCACTTCAATGCCTTTGGCCTGAAGATCGGCATGGTAAGACGAACGGACAAACGGGCCGCAGGCGGCGTGGGTGAAGCCCATCGCCAGCGCTTCGGCTTTCATCTCTTCAAACTCATCCGGGCTAACGTAGCGCTGTACCGGCAGGTGATGACGGCTCGGCTGCAGGTACTGGCCCAGCGTCAGCATGGTCACTCCGTGGCGGCGCAGATCGCGCATAACGTCGATAATTTCGGCGTTGGTTTCACCCAGGCCAACCATAAGGCCGGATTTCGTTGGGATTTCCGGGTGCGCTTCTTTGAAGCGCTCAAGCAGCTTCAGCGACCAGTTATAGTCGGCGCCCGGGCGAACCTGGCGATACAGACGCGGCACGTTTTCCAGGTTGTGGTTAAACACGTCCGGCGGGGTTTCCGTCAGAATCGCTAAGGCGCGATCCATACGGCCGCGGAAGTCCGGTACCAGCGTTTCAATGCGGATGCTCGGGCTTTTCTCGCGAATTGCAGCAATACAGTCGGCGAAGTGCTGGGCGCCGCCGTCGCGCAGATCGTCACGATCGACGGAGGTGATAACTACATAGCGCAGCGCCATGTCAGCGATAGTTTGCGCCAGCTTTTGCGGTTCGTTGGCATCCGGGGTCACCGGGCGACCGTGGGCCACGTCGCAGAACGGGCAGCGACGGGTGCAGATTGCGCCAAGGATCATAAAGGTCGCGGTGCCGTGGTTGAAGCATTCCGCCAGGTTCGGGCAGGAGGCTTCTTCACACACGGAGTGCAGACCATTTTTACGCATGGCCGCTTTGATGCCCTGGATACGGGAAGAGTCCGCCGGAAGTTTAATTTTCATCCACTCCGGTTTTCGCAGCAGCGCTTCGCGCTCTGTTGCCACGTTTTTTACCGGGATAAGGGCCATCTTATCGGCATCGCGGTACTTTACACCGCGTTCCATCACAATGGGTTTACTCATAGCGTACGTGTTCCAGTTCCGAGTATCGAGGGAAAGCGTTTCAATTCAAGGGAATGTTGTATTTATCAACTATTTTTGAATTAATGGCAGGCAGTATACCATTGAAACGGGGTATAAAGCAGCCTGCCAGGCCGGCAAATTGTAAAATAGTTGTTGAATAATGCTTTTTTGCCGGCAGAGGATAGCGAGTGGCGGGTGAACTAGAATGCCTGATGGATGACGTTGATAATGTTTTGCATTACCGGGTCCCGCAGGCTGAGTTTATTGTAATGCAATGAAAAATCGACCCGTTCCTGCTGTAATGGCGCGAAATCCAGCGTGCACAGCGGCCAACACTGCTTAAAGATATGGTAGAAGCGCAGCGGCATGATGCCTATCAGGTTGCTCGAGGCGATCAGTGACGCAATGGTAAACAGGTTGTAACTGCTCACGCTGACCTGACGGTCGGGGAGCATGTCGCGAATGCGTTTGTAGAGGTCGTTCTGCCCGGCGCCGTCCATTGTCAGCAGCGTATGCTCGTATTGCATCAACGTTTCGGCCGACGGCTCTTCGTTAAGCGCAGGATGGTCGTTACGACAAACGAGCACCAGATTATCGCTGAAGAGGGCATGGCGGCCCAGCGTTCGCGGATTGTTATGCTCATGGTTGTCGATCACTAAATCGGTCTGGAACTGGCTAAGCTGGGCGTTGGCGTCGGTTACCGCCACGTTGCGTAGCAGCACCTGTGGGTAGGTCTGCTTCACCGCCTGATAGATAACCGGCATGACAATGGCCCCCACAGACGCCGCCGTCCCGATGGTGATCACCCGCTGTTTGTCATAGCTGCCGTCCAGGTCCAGTGCGCCGAGAATCGATTCCAGCCCCTGGCTAATGTACTCGTGCAGATGCGAGGCATAGGCAGTTGGCGTGACGCCCTGTCCTTTACGAATGAACAGCGGGTCAGGGAACAGCAGGCGGAGTTTCTGGATGGATTGGCTAATGGCGGACGGCGTAAGGTTCAGGACTTTTGCCGCATTGACGATGCCTTTATGAACATAAACCGCTTCAAATATCGTCAACAGGTTCAGGTCTATATTGCGCAGGGTGCGAAAGATTTGTGGTGTGTCATTATCGACATTAAGGTTTATTTTATTTTCTGGCTTATTGTTATAATCCACACTGCTTACTCCATATTCATTCACACCATGAATGATAGTTGATAGTTACATTATTATTATTATTCCTGAGCCCATGTTACTGCAAGGTAAAAAATAGCAATTTTGCGTTATCCCTCAATGCATTAATGAATCTAATGCATTCATTAAATGTATATCAACACTCTCAGTTTTGCACAGAAATGAGATCTGCTTTGCACTTTTTTGCTAAATGTGCAGCAGGAAGATACGAAAAACGAGATATTGTTCAGCGGGCGAGTGACGAAGCGTTAATGGCCCAAAAAATATTGGGCCGAAATATATAATATATTAAGCAGAGATATATTCATGCGGCGGATTGTTTAGCCGCGCTAAAAATTTGTCCACAAGAATTGGGGATATATTTTCCGGTTTGGCTTCGCTCACCCACTGTGAGACCTGCGCCATCTCCATGCCCGCATAGCCGCAGGGGTTAATGCGCAGGAAAGGGGAAAGGTCCATCGCCACATTCAGCGCCAGCCCGTGGAAAGAGCAGCCCTTACGGATACGCAGCCCCAGCGAGCAAATCTTTTTCTCGCCAACGTAAACGCCCGGCGCGTCGGCGCGCGGATGGGCTTCAATCCCGAGTTCTGCCAGCGTATCGACCACGGCTTGCTCCAGCAGGGTCACCAGTTCACGTACGCCGAGCTTGCGGCGCTTCAGGTTTAACAGCACGTACATAACCTGCTGACCCGGGCCATGATAGGTTACCTGGCCGCCGCGATCGCTCTGAATGACCGGAATATCGCCCGGTACCAGCACATGTTCTGCTTTCCCCGCCTGACCCTGCGTAAAAACCGGCTGATGCTCAACCAGCCAGATCTCATCAAGCGTGGATTCATCACGGTTATCGGTAAAGTCGTGCATCGCCTGGGAAATAGGTTCGTAAGGCTGTAGGCCCAGTTGACGGATGAGGAGGGTATTGAAGTCCAAAACAGCGTCTCCGCAGAGGGGAAATAATGGACGCAGAGTATATCACAGGCAGGTGGAGAGAAGCGTTACCCGGGCGTGCCGGGTAACGGTGATGCGATTACAGCACCATACGGACAATTTCAATATTGCCCAACTCTTCGTACAGCGTCTCGACCTGCTCAATGTGGGTTGCATTGATGGTAATGGACACCGAGTGGTAGTTGCCTTTGCTGCTCGGTTTTATCTGCGGAGAGTAATCACCTGGCGCATGGCGCTGTACCACTTCAACCACCAGGTCAACCAGCTCAGGTTTCGCCAGACCCATTACTTTGTAAGTAAACGGAGTAGGGAATTCAAGCAGTTCGTTCAGTTTGGTTTTCATGTCAGCTCCAGTGTTAAAAAAGAATAACTCCCGCATGGTTAGCGGGAGTTATTTTAGCTATGCATAGTATATGGGGATGGAAATCACACTTTCAAGTGGGTGATTTTTAACCAAACCAGTGATGGAACATTAATTTAATGTAATCAATGATTTTGCCGAAGAAGTTACCTTCCGGTATTTCTTGCAGCACCACCAGAGGGCGCTGGTCGATGGTTTTACCGTCCAGCTGGAAGTTAATGGTACCGACCACCTGGTTTTTCTGCAGCGGTGCGTGCAGCTCGCTGTTGTTCAGCACGTAGCTGGCTTTCAGGTCCTTCATGCGGCCGCGCGGGATGGTCAGGTAAACGTCTTTATCGACGCCCAGGGACGCACGATCGGTATCACCAAACCAGGCGGGTTCAGAGGCGAACTCTTTACCGGCTTTGATTGGGTTAACGGTTTCAAAGAAGCGGAAGCCCCAGGTCAGCAGCTTTTTGCTCTCAGTTTCACGCCCTTTGTAGGTGCGGCCGCCCATGACGGCAGAAACAAGGCGCATCTGGCCTTCGGTCGCGGAGGCCACCAGGTTGTAACCGGCTTTGTCGGTGTGGCCGGTTTTAATGCCGTCAACGTTCAGGCTATTGTCCCACAGCAGGCCGTTACGGTTTAGCTGACGAATGCCGTTAAAGGTGAACTCTTTTTCTTTGTAGATGGTGTATTCGTTCGGCACGTCGCGAATCAGCGCCTGGCCAATCATCGCCATATCACGTGCGGAACTGTACTGGCCGTCTGCATCCAGGCCGTGAACGGTCTGGAAGTGGGTGTTTTTCAGCCCCAGCGCGTTGACGTAGCTGTTCATCAGGCCCACGAAGGCATCCTGGCTGCCAGCGACGTAGTCGGCCATGGCAACACAGGCATCGTTACCCGATTGCAGGTTAATCCCGCGAATCAGCTGTGATACCGGTACCTGCATACCCGGCTTAAGGAACATCAGGGAAGAGCCTTTGAACACCGGGTTGCCGGTGGCCCAGGCATCGTTACCGATGGTGACCAAATCGGATTCTTTAAACTTGCCCGCTTTCATTGCCTGACCGATGACGTAGCTGGTCATCATTTTTGTCAGGCTGGCCGGATCGCGGCGGGCGTCAGCGTTTTGCTCAGCCAGCACCTTGCCGGAGTTGTAATCAATAAGAATGTAGGACTCGGCGTCAATCTGCGGAACGCCTGGAATCATGGTTTTGATGTTCAGGTCATCGGCGTGGGCGACGGAGCTCAGTGCTGCGACGGAGAGCGCCGGAATGAGTAAGCAAGCGAGAAAAGAGGTCTTCATGGTCAAAACAACGACATCCGTGATGGAGTTAAAAAGTGCCTTACTATAGCAAATGCCCTTTAGACAGGCATCCGACATCGTATATGACTTTGTTAATGACGTTTACATATACGAAGCATCGGATGCCGCGAGCGCTTTAGTTGGCGTGCGTAATAAACGATTGCAGCTGTGCTTCGCTCTGCAAACGTTGCTGTATGGTACCGGCTTCCGCTTTGCTGGCGAATGGACCGAGCTGAATACGCCAGACCGCGCCGTTTTGCGTTACGCGGCCCGGGACGGAGAACTGCTGGCTCAGACGCTGCTGATACTGCTGTGCGCGGGTCTGGTCGCTGACTGCGCCAACCTGAACTACGTAGTTTCCGGCTGCTGCTGCTGCAGGTGCGGCGACGGCAGCCGTCGCGGCTGGCGCGGCGCTTGCGGGGGCACTTACCGGCGCGGTGACCGGTGCCGGTGTGGACTCTTCGAGTACGCCGCTATTTAATGGTGTCGGAGCACCAAGGAAGCCACCGCTTTTCACCGGCGCGCCTTCGCCGCTGTCGGCTGAGGCGAGGGTATCGTTACTGATCGCGCGTACGTCACCCTGAGGCGCGCTGGCCTGCGGGGTGGAAGAGGCGCTGCCCATGCCGCCGCTCAGGTCAGGGCGGTCCGGGAGCGCGTAGGTTTGCTTCGCGACGGTGGTACAGGCCATGCCGGGGCCGGAAAGCGAACCATCCTGGGCGACGATAATCGGGTCGATACGGACTTTGGTATTGTTTGATGTGTTCAGACGATCCGCCGCCGCGCGGGAGAGCGAAATCACGCGATCGTTGCCATAAGGGCCGCGATCGTTAATACGCACTACGATCATCCGGCCGTTAGCCAGATTGGTAATACGCGCGTAGCTCGGCACCGGCAGGGTAGGGTGCGCGGCGGTAAGCTGCGTCGGATCGAACGCTTCGCCGATCGCCGTCAGATTGCTGCCCGGTTCGGCATCATAGATGGCGGCAAGCCCGGCCTGGCTGAAGTTGGACGGGTCCTGGACAATTTTATATTTCTTACCGTCGCGTTCGTAATCCTGATTCGCCGTCGCGTTCAGTGGCTCAAAGCGTGGATCGGCCCCGCTGATTTCCACCGTCGGGCCATTACATACCGCAGGTTTTGGTGCGGAGACGGTCTGCTGCTGAACATCATCACTCGAACAAGCCGCCAGCAGCCCTGCCGCTATGCAGATCCCAAGCCATTGCTTACGCATTGAGCACCCCTTAGACGCTTTTTGACAACATTTTCCTGTGGGTGTGTATCGACATGACGATACCGAACCCGGCCATCAGTACGATCAGGGCTGACCCCCCGTAGCTGACCAGCGGCAGCGGAACGCCCACCACCGGCAAGATGCCACTTACCATACCAATATTAACAAATACATAAACGAATAAAATCAGCATCAAACCACCGGCCATGACGCGGCCAAACGTGGTTTGCGCCTGGGCGGCGATCCACAGGCCGCGCATAATCAGTAGCACGTACAACGCCAGCAGAATCAGAATACCAATAAGCCCCAGCTCCTCGGCCAGTACCGCAAAGATAAAGTCGGTATGGCGTTCCGGCAAGAATTCGAGCTGCGATTGCGTGCCGTGCAACCAGCCTTTGCCACGCAGGCCGCCAGATCCGATGGCGATTTTGGACTGAATAATGTGGTAGCCCGCGCCCAGCGGATCGGATTCCGGGTCCATCAGCATCATCACGCGCTGGCGCTGATAGTCGTGCATCAGGAAGAACCAGAGTATCGGGATAAAGCAGGCGACCAGCACCACGGCGACCAGAATTAACCGCCAGCTCAGGCCTGCCAGGAACAGCACGAACAGGCCGGACAGGGCGACCAGGATGGATGTACCAAGGTCCGGCTGGGCGGCGACCAACAGCGTCGGCATGAAAATCAGCACCAGCGCGATGGCGGTATTTTTCAGCGTGGGCGGGCAAACGTCGCGGTTAATAAAACGCGCCACCATTAGCGGGACGGCGATTTTGGCTATCTCAGACGGCTGGAAGCGCACCACGCCGAGGTCCAGCCAGCGCTGGGCACCTTTGGAGATGGCGCCAAAGGCATCGACCGCCACCAGCAGGATAATACAGAAGATATACAGCCAGGGCGCCCAGCCTTCGTAGACTCGCGGCGGGATCTGCGCCATGACGACCATGATAACGAGCCCCATGGCGATCTGGCCAATTTTACGTTCCGTCATCCCCATGTCCTGGCCGCTGGCGCTCCAGATAACCAGCGCGCTATAGGTCAGCAGCGCCAGCAGAATCAGCAGCATGGCTGGGTCGAGGTGAATTTTATCCCAGAACGATTTTTTGTTCGGATTATCCGTCATGATTATTGGTCCTCCGACGCGGCTGCAGCAGGGTTCTCAGCCGGTAAATCGGTGTTGTTGTCGCCCAGCATGATGTGGTCAAGGATCTGACGCATGATGGTACCGACAGCCGGGCCAGCGCCGCCGTTCTCCAGGATAATCGCTACGGCGACCTGGGGATCGTTATACGGCGCAAAGGCGGTCATTAGTTTGTGGTCACGCAGACGCTCGGCAATACGATGCGCATTATAGGTTTCGTTAGCCTTCAGGCCAAAGACCTGCGCGGTACCGGATTTCGCCGCAATTTTATACGGTGCGCCGGCGAAGTATTTATGCGCGGTGCCGTTCGGGCGATTGGCTACGCCGTACATGCCGTCTTTGGCAATTTCCCAGTAGCCGGAATGAATGTCGCCAATCGGCGGCTCTTCAGGCTGAGTCCACGGCACTTTTTTACCGTCTTCGACCCGGCTTGCCAGCAGGTGAGGGATTTTCACCACGCCGTCGTTAATCAGGGTCATCAGCGCTTTGCTCATCTGAATCGGGGTCGCGGTCCAGTAGCCCTGGCCGATGCCGACAGGAATGGTATCGCCCTGATACCACGGTTTCTTAAAGCGCTTCAGCTTCCATTCGCGCGTCGGCATGTTACCGGAACGTTCTTCCGCCAGATCGATGCCGGTGTAGTCGCCGTAGCCGAACTTACTCATCCACTCAGACAGGCGGTCGATCCCCATGTCATAGGCTACCTGGTAGAAGAAGGTATCCGCCGATTCTTCCAGCGCTTTGGTGACGTTAAGGTGCCCGTGGCCCCATTTTTTCCAGTCACGGTAGCGTTTTTCTGAGCCGGGAAGCTGCCACCAGCCCGGGTCAAACAGGCTGGTATTGCGGTTGATCACGCCTGCGCTCATTGCGGAAACCGCCACATACGGTTTCACCGTCGATGCCGGTGGGTAAACCCCCTGCGTCGCGCGGTTAACCAGCGGGGTATTCGGGTCGTTTAGCAGACCGCTGTAGTCTTTGCTGGAAATACCGTCAACGAATAGGTTGGGATCGTAGCTTGGCGTGGAAACCAGCGCCAGAATGCTGCCGGTGCGCGGGTCGGTGACCACCACGGCGGCACGGCTGCCCGCCAGCAGCGTTTCAATGTATTGCTGGAGCTTGAGATCGAGCGTCAGGTAAATATCGTGCCCGGCCTGCGGCGGCACTTCTTTAAGCTGACGAATGACGCGGCCGCGGTTGTTGACTTCAACCTCTTCGTAGCCGGTCTGCCCGTGGAGCATATCTTCGTAATAACGCTCAATACCCAGCTTCCCGATATCGTGGGTTGCCGCGTAGTTGGCCAGTTTGCCGTCTTTGTCCAACCGGTCGACGTCTTTATCGTTAATTTTTGATACGTAGCCGATAACGTGGGTCAGGGCAGAACCGTAGGGATAGAAACGGCGTTTATAGCCTTTGACTTCTACGCCAGGAAAGCGGTACTGATTGACGGCAAAGCGGGCCACCTGCACTTCGGTGAGGTTGGTTTTAAGCGGAATAGAGGTAAAGCGGTGCGAACGGGCGCGCTCTTTTTTAAAGGCGGCGATATCGTCATCGCTGAGATCGACGACGTCGCGCAGGCCGTCGATGGTCTGCTGCACGCTGTCGACTTTTTCCGGCATGATTTCCAGCTGGTAGATGGTGCGGTTAAGCGCCAGCGGCGTACCGTTACGATCGTAGATTATGCCGCGGCTCGGTGCGATCGGCACCAGCTTGATGCGGTTTTCGTTAGAGCGCGTCTGATAGTCGGTGAAACGGACGATCTGTAAATTGTAGAGGTTGGCAATCAGCACGCCGGTAAGCAGCAAAATTCCCAAAAAAGCGACCACTGCCCGGCGCACAAAAAGCGCGGACTCTGCCGTATAGTCGCGAAAAGAATTCTGTAGTTTCATTCGCTGCTTAATCTACCCTGGTCATCATTACTCGCGGTGGTAAGGGTGGTTGGTGGTAATGCTCCACGCCCGATAAAGGCTTTCGGCGACCAGCACGCGCACCAGCGGGTGAGGGAGCGTCAGGGTGGAGAGCGACCAACTTTGTTCTGCTGCGGCCTTGCATGCCGGGGAAAGACCTTCCGGACCGCCGATTAACAGGCTGACATCACGACCGTCACCCTTCCAGCGTTCCAGTTCGCGCGCAAGCTGCGGCGTATCCCAGGGTTTCCCGGGGATATCCAGCGTGACGATGCGGTTTTTTCCTGCGGCGGCGAGCATCATCTCGCCTTCTTTATCCAGAATACGTTTGATATCGGCGTTTTTACCGCGCTTGCCGGCGGGAATTTCCACCAGTTCGAACGGCATATCTTTCGGAAAACGACGAAGGTATTCGGTAAAACCGGTTTGTACCCAATCCGGCATTTTGGTGCCGACGGCGACCAACTGCAGCTTCACAACTTAACCCCAGAGTTTTTCCAGCTCATACAGGCGACGGCTCTCTTCCTGCATGACGTGGACAATGACATCGCCTAAATCAACGACAATCCAGTCGGCAACGCTTTCGCCTTCAACGCCTAATGGCAGCAGACCGGCTGCGCGGGATTCCTGAACCACATGATCGGCAATGGACATAACGTGGCGGCTGGAGGTGCCGGTGCAGATAACCATGCAATCAGTGATGCTGGATTTACCCTGAACATCAATTTTGATGATGTCCTGACCTTTTAAATCATCAATTTTGTCGACAACAAAATCCTGGAGTGCTTTACCCTGCAAGTGTTCCCCCTGGGGTGTGAAGATGAACGATATAAAACAGCCTGACAGTATACCCGAACTGAAAATATTGTCGGGACAAAAAATCACCAAACGGCCTTTCAGGCGGGGTATCATCCCATTCCTTCATGCCGATTGCATCGCCATTTTTGTAAAACAATTTCTGTCCACAAATGCTGGAGGGGGATGATTCAGGCTGCGGAGAATAACAGTCTATGGTTTGGTGTCAATGGGCTGGCGTCTCTGCGGCGCAGAAATCGGTTTTATCCCTCTTCCGGTAGCCAAATGGCCCGGCTGTTCAGCACCCGCAGCGTGGTAAATTCTGGCGTGAAATCAATGACGCTCCACGCGCCGTGATCGATGCGAAAATGCCACATGCTGGCGGTTGGCATTCCCAGTAAACAGGCGGTTAACAGGCTCAATACGCCCTGATGGCTGACGATAAGGAGATTCTGGTATGTATAGCCCGGTAATTCGGCGGCAAAGGCGGCGACGCGGCGGGAAAAGTCGGGGAAACCTTCACCGTTGGTGGGAGCCGCATGCTGCCAGTCGGCGCACCAGGCGGCATAGTTATCTTTGTCTTCTTTCTGCAGGTCGCGGTGGTGGCGCATTTCCCAGTCGCCGAAATACATTTCGTTGAGCAGCGGGTGGGGAGTAAAGAGAATGTCGCGCTCGCCGAGCAGCAGTCGAGCGGTGTGCTGTGTACGCTCCAGTTCACTGCACAATACGCCATCGAAGGGGACCTGTCGCAGCATCTCGCCGAGGCGTATGGCCTGCTGCTGGCCACGGGCAGTCAGCGGCGTGGGGGCGTGGCCGCTATACAGCCCGGCTACGTTGGCTTCGGTTTCGCCGTGGCGAACTAACCAGAGTTTCATGCTGTCTTCCCCGTTTACAGGCCTAGGCGCCGTGGTGGTACAACCCCTGCTGCATAATATAGTTGAGCACCGGTTCTGGCATCATTTCGTCGCAAGACTCACCGCGCTCCAGGCGCTCGCGAATCAACGTCGCGGAGACGTCGAACCAGGGCGTTTCGGCGAGGAAAATTTTACCCGCGGGCTGATTGTGCAGGTCTTCAATATTGCTGGTAAGGTGACGATCCAGCCAGTCCTGATGCTCTTCCTGCTGCATAGTCAGCGGGTAGCCCGGGCGACGCGTCACCAGCAGGTGTACGTGCTCGAGAATCGTTTCATAGCGGTGCCAGCTAGGGAAGGTGAGCAGCGAGTCCTGTCCGATAATAAAGGCCAACGGCTTATCCGCGCCCTGTTCCGCGCGCCACTCCTGTAGGGTGTCGGCGGTAAACGACGGCGTGTCGCGACGCAGCTCGCGTTCGTCGAGTACGAATAGCGGCTTATCGGCAATCGCCAGCTCAACCATTAATTTACGCTGTTCGCTGGTGGCTTCCGGCTGTGGGCGATGCGGCGGCACGTTGTTGGGCATAATGATCACCCGCGAAAGACCAATCTGGTTAGCCAGAATCTCAACCGGCTTCAGGTGGCCGTAGTGGATGGGATCGAAGGTCCCGCCGAAAAGCGCCTGTAGTTTTGCCATATCATCCATCGATAAATACGTCGGCTAGCGCTTTGTGACAAAGCAGCAGCGACAAACTTTCCAGCTCAGCCCAAATGGACTGACCGTAATCTTGTTTCAGCGTCAGCTCGGCACGGCTGAGCAGGGTGACCGCCTGGCGCAGCTGCGGGCCGCTCAAACGGTTGAGCGCTTCGCCGACCATCGCCCGACGGTTTTGCCAGACGCGGTGTTTATCAAACAGCGAACGCAGTGGCGTATGCGCGCTCTGGCGCTTCAGCGTGACCAGCAGCAGCAGTTCACGCTGGACGGTGCGCAGCAGGATCACCGGCTCGCTGCCTTCGAGACGCAGCTGTTGCAGAATATGCAGCGCGCGTTTGCTCTTGCCGGCCAGCAGGGCGTCGACCCAGTGGAACGGCGTAAAGTGCGCGGCATCGTTGACCGCCTGTTCGACGCGCGGCAGCGTCAGCTTGCCGTCAGGCCACAGCAGTGACAGACGTTCCAGCGCCTGGGCCAGCGCCAGCAGGTTGCCCTCGTAGCAGTAGCAAAGTAGCTGACTGGCGGGTTCATCAAGCTGGAGGTTGCTCTGCTTTGCACGGTTAGCCAGCCAGCGCGGTAGCTGGGCCGGTTCCGGCGTCTGGCAGCTGATCTGCACGGCGCGGCTGGCCAGCGCCTGGATCCAGGCGGCATTTTCCTGTGATTTGGTCAGTTTATTGCCGCGCACGATCAGCAGCAGATCGTCATGCAGCAGGCTGACCAGCGTTGACAGCTGTTCGTTGATGGCCGCATTCGGGCCGTTTTCTGGCAGCAGCAGCAGCAGCGTCTGGCGACTGGCAAACAGGCTCATTGCCTGGCATAGCGAGAAGATCTCGTTCCAGTCGGTGCTGGCGTCCAGCGTGAATGTATGATGTTCGGTAAAGCCTTCGTTCACGCAGGCGTGGCGTATCGCATCCTGGCTTTCCTGAAGAAAAAGGGGGTCGTTACCGAGCAGGAGATACGCCGCGCGCAGCCCTTCAGAGAGCTGCGCGCGGAGTTGTTCTGGGTACAGCCGAATCATCAGTTACCCAGAGTAGTTGAAACACGAGAGCCGTTCGACGGCGTGACGGCCGCCTCGTCTTTACTCTCTTTCACATCGGCGATGTGAACGCTTGGCAGCTTACGAATCAGCTGCTCGGCGGCCTTCTGATACATCTCCTGAACGATCAGGCTTTGCTCGTTGTCTTTTGCCAACGCTTGCTGCGGGTTGTCAAAGAACGAACGGTACACTTTGGTGGTGATCGGGAAGATATCCTGGCCCGGGATCAGCACCGAAGCGTTGACCGTCATGACCATTTGATATTCTGCTGTCTGGCCGTTCTGGAATACCGATGCCGTGTCCTGAGCAAGGCTAATATTGCCCAGACGCAAAGACGGTACGTCCTGACGAAGCGTGCTCTGATCAAGCACCGTAATACCGCTGCTTCTCAGCTGTTCGCGCACCGCGCGGCTCAGCGGGCCGTTCGGATCGCCGGACTGCAGGATCAATGTTTTCATTTCATCCGGCACCTGCGTGGTACTACGCAGATGCCAGCCGCACCCGGCGGTGACCAGCACCGCCAAAGATAACAACAATGTTGTCAGATATCGCACGCTTCCTCCCGCGCTTAGCCTACGACCAGGTTAAGCAGTTTACCCGGTACGTAGATGACTTTACGTACGGTAACGCCTTCAAGGTATTTCGCCACCAGGGGTTCCTGGCCTGCGCGTTCACGCACCTGCTCTTCGGTCGCATCGACCGCGACGGTGATTTTACCGCGCACTTTACCGTTGACCTGTACGACGACCAGCGTGGTGTTTTCAACCATCGCGTTCTCGTCGGCAACCGGCCACGGCGCGTTATCGATATCGCCTTCGCCGCCCAGTTCCTGCCACAGCGTGAAGCTCACGTGCGGAGTGAACGGGTTGAGCATGCGCACGACAGCCAGCAGCGCTTCCTGCATCAGTGCTCTGTCCTGCGCGTCTTCCATCGGCGCTTTCGCCAGTTTGTTCATCAGCTCCATGATTGCCGCAATCGCGGTGTTGAAGGTCTGACGACGGCCGATATCATCGGTGACTTTGGCGATGGTTTTATGGACATCACGACGCAGCGCCTGCTGATCTTCGTTCAGCGCATCAACGTTGATGGCTGCCACTGGGCCACGAGCGGTGTGCTCGTAAACCAGTTTCCAGACACGTTTCAGGAAGCGGTTCGCCCCTTCAACGCCGGATTCCTGCCATTCCAGGGTCATGTCAGCCGGAGAGGCAAACATCATGAACAGACGTACGGTGTCGGCGCCGTAGCGTTCAACCATAACCTGCGGGTCGATGCCGTTGTTTTTGGACTTGGACATCTTGCTCATGCCGGTATACACCAGCTCATGGCCCGCCGCGTCTTTCGCCTTCACGATACGGCCTTTTTCGTCGCGCTCAACGATGGCGTCAACCGGGGAAACCCAGTTACGTTCGCCGTTTGCGCCCACGTAGTAGAAGGCATCTGCCAGCACCATGCCCTGACACAGCAGCTGTTTAGCCGGCTCGTCAGAGTTGACCAGGCCTGCATCGCGCATCAGTTTGTGGAAGAAGCGGAAGTAGAGCAGGTGCATGATGGCGTGTTCGATACCGCCAATGTAGATATCAACCGGCAGCCAGTAGTTAGCGGCTTTGGAATCCAGCATGCCTTCCTGATACTGCGGGCAGGTGTAGCGCGCGTAGTACCATGATGATTCCATAAAGGTATCGAAGGTGTCGGTTTCACGCAGCGCAGGCATACCGTTAACGGTGGTTTTCGCCCACTCCGGATCGGCTTTGATCGGGCTGGTGATACCGTCCATGACCACGTCTTCCGGCAGAATCACCGGCAGCTGATCTTCTGGCGTTGGCAGCACGGTGCCGTCTTCCAGCGTCACCATCGGGATCGGTGCGCCCCAGTAACGCTGGCGGGAAACGCCCCAGTCGCGCAGACGGTAGTTAACTTTGCGCTCGCCCACGCCTTTTGCTGCCAGTTTGTCGGCAATGGCGTTAAAGGCATCTTCAAAGGCCAGACCGTCGAATTCACCGGAGTTAAACAGCACGCCTTTTTCGGTCAGCGCCTGTTCAGACAGATCCGGCTCGCTGCCGTCAGCGGCCAGGATAACCGGCTTGATGGTCAGGCCGTATTTGGTGGCAAATTCGTAGTCGCGCTGGTCGTGACCCGGAACGGCCATCACCGCGCCGGTGCCATACTCCATCAGCACGAAGTTGGCAGCCCATACCGGAATCTCTTCGCCGGTCAGCGGGTGAACGGCTTTAAAGCCGGTGTCGACGCCTTTTTTCTCCATGGTCGCCATATCGGCTTCGGCCACTTTGGTGTTGCGGCATTCGTCGATAAAAGCAGCCAGCGCGGGGTTAGTCGCAGCGGCTTTCTGCGCCAGCGGGTGACCTGCAGCTACTGCCAGGTAGGTTGCGCCCATGAAGGTGTCTGGACGGGTGGTGTAAACGGTCAGCGTATTGTCGTAACCGGTCACGTCGAAGGTGATTTCTACGCCTTCAGAACGCCCGATCCAGTTGCGCTGCATCGTTTTCACGGTGTCAGGCCAGTGATCAAGGTTATCCAGGTCGCGCAGCAGTTCGTCAGCGTAAGCGGTGATTTTGATAAACCACTGTGGGATCTCTTTACGCTCAACTTTGGTATCGCAACGCCAGCAGCAGCCGTCGATAACCTGTTCGTTGGCCAGGACGGTCTGGTCGTTCGGACACCAGTTCACCGCAGACGTTTTCTTGTACACCAGGCCTTTTTTATACAGCTCGGTGAAGAATTTCTGTTCCCAGCGGTAGTATTCCGGGGTACAGGTTGCCAGCTCGCGGCTCCAGTCGTAACCAAAGCCCAGCATTTTGAGCTGGTTTTTCATGTACGCGATGTTGTCGTAGGTCCACGGCGCCGGGGCGGTGTTGTTTTTGACCGCGGCACCTTCAGCCGGCAGGCCGAACGCATCCCAGCCGATAGGCTGCAGGACGTTTTTGCCCAGCATGCGCTGATAGCGAGCGATAACGTCGCCGATGGTGTAGTTACGGACGTGGCCCATGTGTAGTCGACCAGAAGGATAGGGAAGCATCGACAGGCAGTAATACTTCTCTTTGCTCTCGTCTTCAGTAACTTCAAATGTGCGCTTCTCATCCCAGTGAAGCTGGACTTTCGATTCTATCTCTTCCGGGCGGTATTGCTCTTGCATGGCAGCCAGTAATCCTGTTTTCAATGCAGCTACAAATGTAGCCAGTAGATGTGGTATTTCAGATCCGCATAGCATAGCCCAAACGTGCACGTCAAAACAGCCTTTAGCACGTTAAGCCGATGAAAAGCTCAAGGCATAATTTACGCACTCTGTGGCAAAGCTGACAAAGCGAAAGAGAAATAACGGCTACTATTAGAATAGGTTAACTGGCTGGGAGAGGAAACAATGAACAAGGTTGCTCAAATTTACCGTGAACTGGTCGCTACGCTGAGTGAACGTTTACGTAACGGCGAACGTGATATCGACGCGCTGGTGGATCAGGCGCGGGCGAAAATCGCGCAAACCAGCGAGTTAACGCGCGGCGAAATCGACGAGCTGCTGCGCGCCGTCCGTCGGGATCTGGAAGAGTTTGCGATGAGCTACGGTGAAAGCCAGGAAGACGAGTCCGACAGCGTCTTTCTGCGGGTAATTAAAGAGAGTATCTGGCAGGAGCTGGCGGATATTACCGATAAAACGCAGCTGGAGTGGCGCGAGGTGTTTCAGGATTTAAGCCATCACGGCGTCTACCACAGCGGTGAGGTGGTGGGGCTGGGCAATCTGGTGTGCGAGAAGTGCCACTTCCACCTGGCGGTGTATACGCCGGACGTGTTGCCGCGCTGCCCGAAGTGCGGGCATGACCAGTTCCAGCGCAGGCCGTTTGAGCCGTAGTTAACGGTGCCGGATGGCGATGCGATGCGTCTTATCTGGCCTACACGTTTGTGTTATATGCAGGCCGGATAAGCGTTAGCGCCATCCGGCATCACTCAGGCGTAAAATTTTAGTCGTTCTGCCAGCAGGTCAACAAACGCCTGCCGGTCAACGTCTACCATCACCGCGGCATTTGGCTTATTCCCCGTCAGGAAGTAATAATCCACCACCGTCATCCCTTGGGTATATTTCCCCTGCGTTTCCACGCCAACCCAACGTTCTACGGTAGTGAATATTTCCGGCTTCAGCAGCCAGGCGATGGTGCAGGGGTCATGCAGCGGCGCGCCGACAAAGCCCCATTTCTCATCTTTGTGGTACTCAAGGAAGAAATCCAGCAGCTCCGCGACAATTGTCGCTACCGGATTGCCAATGGCGCGAAAACGCTCGGTGTCTTCAGCGTGGATCTGCGCTTTATGCGTCACATCCAGGCCCGCCATCACGACCGGAATACCGGACTGGAAGACGATTTCTGCCGCTTCCGGATCAACGTAAATATTGAACTCGGCGGCGGGCGTCCAGTTGCCCAGGCTCATTGCGCCGCCCATGATCACAATACGGGTGATTTTCGCCCGCAGCTCCGGGTGCGAGTTCAGCAACAGCGCGACGTTGGTCTGCGGCCCGGTGGAGACAATGGTCACCGGTTCCGGGCTCTCGCGCAGGGTTTTCGCCATCAGTTCTACGGCAGTGCAGCTTTGTGGGGCAAATGCCGGCTCCGGCAGCGCCGGGCCATCAAGGCCGCTTTCACCGTGGACGTTATCGGCAATAATGAGTTCGCGCATCAGCGGCTTCACCGCGCCGCCCGCCACCGGGATATCCGGGCGTTTCAGTAATGTCAGCATGCGCAGAACGTTACGCAGGGTTTTCTCCGGCGTCTGGTTACCGGCGGAAGAGGTGATGGCTTTCACCTCCAGCTCGGGGGAGGCGAGGGCGAGCACGATAGCGATCGCGTCATCATGACCTGGGTCGCAGTCCAGAATAATTGGCAGTGCCATAGCGGCTCCTTGTTCGCGTTATTTTGTGACAAGGGTAAGGCCTGCTAATGGAATGAACGAGAGGGTAAGCGTTAAAGCGTGATGCAGCGCGCACTCTGCCGAGTGCGCGCGGGAAGGTTAGTGCAGAATTTTCGCAAGGAAGTCTTTGGCGCGGTCCGATTTCGGGTTGGCGAAGAAGGCCTCTTTTTCGGCATCTTCAACGATCTTACCTTCGTCCATAAAGATCACCCTGTTGGCCACTTTGCGCGCAAAGCCCATTTCGTGGGTCACCACCATCATGGTCATGCCTTCATGCGCCAGCTCAACCATAACATCCAGCACTTCGTTGATCATTTCAGGATCGAGCGCGGAGGTGGGTTCGTCAAACAGCATGGCGACCGGATCCATACATAGCGCGCGGGCGATCGCCACGCGCTGCTGCTGACCGCCGGAAAGCTGCGCTGGAAACTTGTTGGCATGCGCGGAAAGGCCGACGCGCTCAAGCAGCTTTAAGCCCTTTTCGCGGGCGGCCGCTTTATCTCGCTTCAGCACCTTAACCTGCGCCAGAGTGAGGTTCTCAATAATCGACAGGTGCGGGAACAGCTCGAAGTGCTGGAATACCATGCCGACGTGAGAGCGCAGCTTTGCCAGATTGGTTTTCTTGTCGTTCACCTTGGTGCCGTTGACAAGAATTTCCCCTTGTTGCACGGGTTCCAGACCGTTGACGGTTTTGATAAGCGTGGATTTGCCGGAGCCGGACGGCCCGCACACCACCACCACTTCGCCTTTTTTTACTTCCGTGGAGCAGTCGGTCAACACCTGAAAGTGACCATACCATTTAGAGACGTTTTTCAGGATAATCATTATACGGTCCTTTTCTTCAAGTAGCTGACCAGCAGCGAGGCGCTAAGACTAATCACAAAATAAACAAAACCAGCAAACAGAATCATTTCTACCTGGGTACCGTCACGTTCGCCGATAGTTGAGGCGGTACGGAAGAAGTCTGCGAGGCTTAACACGTATACCAGCGAGGTATCCTGGAACAGCACGATCCCCTGAGTCAGCAGCAGCGGCACCATGGCACGGAAGGCCTGCGGCAGAATGATAAGCTTCATCGACTGCCAGTGGGTCATCCCCAGCGCCAGCGCAGCGCTGGACTGGCCGCGTGAAATACTCTGGATACCGGCGCGGATAATCTCGGAGTAATAGGCGGCTTCGAACATCGAGAACGCCACCATTGCCGAGATCAGGCGAATATCGCTTTTCGGTGACAGCCCCAGTACGTTTTGCAGGAAACCGGGCACAATCAGGTAGAACCACAGCAGCACCATCACCAGCGGGACGGAGCGGAACACGTTGACGTAGGCTTTGGCAAACCAGGCAATCGGCTTGAAGGATGACAGGCGCATGACCGCCAGCAGCGTCCCCCAGACGATACCGATAACAATTGCCGTAACGGTAATTTTGAGCGTGACGACCAGACCTGCAATCAGGTAGGGCATCGACGGAACGATAGAACTCCAGTCAAATTCGTACATTATTTACCCCCCAGGTTGCCGGGCAGGCGGATTTTCCGTTCTACCACAGCCATCACTAACATAATGACCGCGTTAATCAGCACGTAGGCCAGGGTAATCGCCGTAAAGGATTCCCAGGCGTGCGCGGAATAGTCCAGCAGCTTGCCGGCCTGTGCCGCCATATCGACCAGACCGATGGTGGAGGCGATGGCTGAGTTCTTCACCAGGTTCATCATCTCTGAGGTCATCGGTGGCACGATCACGCGATAGGCGTTCGGCAGCAGCACGTAGCGATAGGTTTGCGGCAGCGTAAGCCCCATCGCCAGCCCGGCGTTTTTTTGCCCGCGCGGCAGCGACTGAATTGCCGCACGCACCTGCTCACAAACGCGCGCGGCGGTGAACAGGCCCAGGCAAATCATGGAGGAGAGGAAGAACTGAATGTTTGGATCCAGCTCGGATTTAAACCACATGCCGAGGTTTTCCGGCAGCAGCTCCGGCACCACAAGGTACCAGGTAAAGAACTGCACGATCAGCGGCACGTTGCGGAACAATTCGACGTAGCAGGTGCCGATACCCGATAAGAACCGGTTAGGCACGGTACGCAAAATGCCGAACAGCGAGCCGACGAGAAACGCGATAATCCAGGCGGTGATAGAGAGCGCGACGGTGACCTGGAAACCGCTCCAGAGCCAGCCGAGATAGGTGGTGTTGCCGAAAGGGGCCTGTTGTAAAAAGATGCCCCAGTTCCAGTCTATTGACATAATAAACTCCAGAAAAAAAAGGGTAGCAGTACGACCTGCTACCCTCGAAGATTGTTGAACAGCGTTTTGCGGTATTCAGGCCAGGTGGGGAACGACCACCTGACGTATAGTCTGTCCGTGCTGAACCACAATCGAGAGGGCAGATTTTTCCGCCCCATATTTTTTATTAGTTAAGCGCTTTATCGTTTGGCGTTTTGAACAGCGTTTTCATCTCTTCCGAGAGCTCAAAGTTCATGTTCAGATTTTTAGGCGGAATCGGGTTCTTAAACCACTTATCAAACCACTTGGTGGCTTCGCCGGAGGTCTGCGCCTGGGCGATAGTATCGTCCATCAGCTTTTTAAACTCAGGGTCATCTTTGCGCAGCATACAGCCATAGGCTTCCTGGGACTGCGGTTTGCCGACAATTTCCCAGTTGTCCGGTTTCTTGGCTTTCGCTCGTTCGCCGGCCAGCAGCGCGTCATCCATCATAAAGGCTACCGCACGGCCGCTTTCCAGGGTGCGGAAAGAGTCGCCGTGGTCTTTGGCGCTAATGATGCGCATATTCATTTTCTGCTCGTCGTTCAGCTTATGCAGCAGAACTTCGGAGGTGGTACCGGAGGTCACCACTACCGCTTTGTCTTTCAGATCCGGGAAGTCTTTAATCGGACCGTCTTTTTTCACCAGCAGGCGGGTGCCGACGACGAAGATGGTGTCAGAGAAGGCGGCCTGCTTCTGGCGCTCGAGGTTGTTGGTGGTTGAGCCACACTCGAAGTCAAACGTGCCGTTTTGCAGCAGCGGAATACGGTTTTGAGAGGTAATTGGAATCAGCTTCACGTCCAGCTTCGGGTTGTTCAGCTTTTTCTTTACCGCTTCAACGATGGCGTTGGAATAGTCCTGAGAGTAACCGACCACTTTCTGCTGGTTATCGTAATAGGAGAACGGCACGGATGATTCGCGGTGACCCACGACGATAACGCCGTTTTTCGCGATTTTTTCCAGAGTCGATTGCTGCTGTGCGGCATCGGCGGCTGGCTTTGCGTCTTCAGCATGTGCCAGACCGGCGGTAACACCCATGACCAGCATGGCAGCGGCCAGTTTACGTAATTGCATATCCAACTCCTTTATCCTCTGCATCGGTAAGGATGCATTGATACCCATTGTGAATGTTGTGTTGTTATCACTGCGTCTTTAGCGTGCAGCGTTATCTGTGTTTGTTAGCATTTAGTTTGGCTTAATGTAAAGATTTTGCTGCGTTATTGTTTATTTTTGCGAAGCACACCGCACCGCTTTGAGGCAATAATCGACGTTTGCACAAAAATGGTGCTACCGGCGGCGTGTCGTGGTGCAACCCAGTTGCCCCTGGCGGTGATATGCAGCTTCTTGATTATATAAAGCAATTGGCGTGCCAGAATGGGGCTTGGAAGAGGAAGTGCTGGTGGGGAAAACCGCGTAGGCCTGATAAGCGTAGCGCCATCAGGCCCGATGCAGCGCGACTGCCGGATGGCGGCGTACCGCCTTATCCGGCCTACATTCGATAGTGCAATACTTTATTTGCGACGTTGACGCAGGCTCATCACCAGGGCGCCAAAACCGAACAGCGCGGTAATCAGCCATAGCGTCCAATCACCGGTGCGTGCATACGGCGTCAGGCCGGCGGTTGGCGTCACCTTGGTGGTCAGTACCTGACGGGTGAACTGCGGGATCATATCCTGAATTTCACCGCGCGGGCCAATCACTGCCGTAATGCCGTTGTTGGTGCTGCGCAGCAGCGGGCGCGCCAGCTCCAGCGCGCGCATCCGCGCCATCTGGAAGTGCTGCCACGGGCCGATGGACTTACCGAACCACGCGTCGTTGGAGATAGTCAGCAGGAAGTTGGTGTCCGGGCGGAAGTTGTCGCGTACCTGCTGGCCGAGAATGATCTCGTAGCAGATCGCCGCAGTCAGCTTCAGATTATGCGCCTGCAGCTGCGGTTGAATGTACGGCCCGCGGCTGAAGGAGGACATCGGCAGGTCGAAGAACGGCGCCAGCGGGCGCAGAATCGATTCCAGCGGCACAAACTCACCAAACGGCACCAGATGGTTTTTGTTATAGCGGTTGCTGGATTCATAGCTGTACGGGCTGTCTTTGCCCAGCGTGATGATGGTGTTATAGGTGTCGTAGCGATTCTGCTTATTAAGGCGTGAGTCGACGATACCGGTAATCAGCGTGCTGTCTTTGGCGCGCAGTAAATCGTCCATCATGCTGAGGAAGCGCTGCTGGTTGATTTCCAGATCCGGAATTGCCGACTCCGGCCAGATAATCAGCTGCGATTTGCCCATCACCTGCTCGGTGGCGTCGAGGTAGACTTTCAGGGTATTCAGCAGCTGGTTTTCGTCCCACTTCAGCGCCTGAGGGATGTCGCCCTGTACCAGCGAAACCTGGGTCGTTTTGTCGGTTTGCAGGGTATACCACTGGATATAGCGCAGCGGGAAGGGCAGTGCGAACAGAATGACGCCAGCCGCCAGCGGACGCCAGTTGCGGGTAACCAGCGCCAGCGCCAGCAGGCCGCTCACCGCCATCAGCAGGAAGTTAATCGCGCCGACGCCCATCACCGGCGCCAGCCCTTTCAATGGGCCGTCAATCTGGCTGTAGCCAAACTGTAGCCATGGGAAGCCGGTGAGCACCCAGCCGCGCAGGAACTCGGTAAGCTGCCAGACCACCGGGGCGGCGATTGCCATGCGCACCCAGTTTGTCTTCGGCCATAAGCGCGACAAAATACCGGCAAAAAGCCCGGTATAGAGCGAGAGATAGGCGGCCAGCAGCACCACAAGAAAGACGTTAACCGGGCCGGGCATACCGCCGAACTGCGCAATACTCACGTAAACCCAGTTGATACCGGAGCCAAACAGGCCGAAGCCCCAGGCATAACCGATAGCGGCCGCCTGCACCGGGCGACGGTTGAGCGTCAGCCCTTGCAGGCCCATCAGCGATATTATCGCCGCTGGCCAGATGTCATAAGGAGAAAAAGCCAGCGTACCGCTGGCTCCGAAAAGTAGCGCCAGCAGCAGGCGAATGCGCTGGCGTTCAAGCAATGAGGCAAATGCCATGGAGATTATTCGTCCAGTTTCGGTTGGGGGGAATCGTCCGGAATCTTAACATGAACCTGAATAATACGACGGCTGTCGGCCATCGCCACCTTAAACTGGTAACCATCGATGTCGATAGTTTCCCCGCGCGCCGGCAGATGACCGAAAGCCTGCATGACCAGACCGCCGATGGTATCGACCTCTTCATCGCTGAAGTGAGTGCTGAAGGCATCGTTAAAGTCTTCGATCGACGCCAGCGCACGCACCGTCCAGGTGTGGCGGCTCAGCTGACGGAAGTCGATATCGTCTTCTTCGTCATACTCGTCTTCAATCTCGCCGACGATAAGCTCCAGAATATCTTCGATAGTCACCAGGCCCGAAACGCCGCCAAATTCATCGATAACGATAGCCATATGGTAGCGCTGGGAGCGGAACTCCTTGAGCATCCGGTCAACCCGTTTGCTTTCCGGTACGACAACCGCGGTGCGTAACACTTTATCCATGCTGAAGGCTTCGGCATCGCTGCGCATAAACGGCAGCAGATCTTTCGCCATCAGAATCCCTTCAATGTGATCTTTGTCCTCGCTGATGACCGGGAAGCGCGAGTGGGCGGACTCGATGATCACATCGAGACATTCGTCCAGCGTTTGGTTGCGTTTCAGGGTGATCATTTGGGAGCGAGGGATCATGATGTCGCGGACGCGCTGGTCGGCGATATCCATTACCCCTTCGAGCATGTCGCGCGTATCTTCATCGATAAGCTCGTTTTGCCCGGAATCACGGATCAGCGCCAGAAGATCGTCACGGTTTTTCGGTTCACCGTGGAAAAGCTGGCTGAGTAAGAGGGAGAAAAATCCCTTTTTGCTGTGTACTGTGTCACTACTGTGTGAATTGTCGTCGCTCATGGCGTCGTTTGGGTTCTCATGTTGATTTAACTGTCGCTCGCCGCGCGTAAACTCAGCGCCGGACGGCATGTATATTCGCTCTGTAGGCCGGATAAGCGCGGCGCCATCCGGCACAATGCCGGATGGCGGCCAGGCCTTATCAGGCCTACAGTTTATCGAAATGTTTATTCTTTCTCGGAAATGTACGGATCCTCATAGCCCAGAGCAAGCATTATCTCTGTCTCAAGGCTTTCCATCTCTTCCGCTTCGTCATCTTCAATATGGTCATAGCCCAGCAAATGCAGACTGCCGTGGACAACCATATGCGCCCAGTGGGCATCCAGCGGTTTTTCCTGCTCTGCGGCTTCCTGCTCAACCACCTGACGGCAGATGATCAGATCGCCCAGCAGCGGCATCTCCATTCCCGGCGGTGCTTCAAATGGGAATGACAGCACGTTGGTTGGCTTATCCTTGCCGCGATAGGTGAGGTTCAGCTCGTGGCTTTCGGCTTCATCCACCAGGCGAATCGTGACTTCCGATTCTTCCTGAAACTGCGGGATAACCGCATCCAGCCATGTCTGAAACTGACTTTCTTCTGGCAGACCGGTGTTGTTTTCACAGGCCAACTGGAGATCGAGGATCACCTGACTCATTTCTGCTCCTGCGCCTGAGCTTCGCGTTTACGTTCTGCGGCCTGCTCGGCTTTACGTTTTTGATCGGCTTCTTCCCACGCTTCATAGGCGTTCACAATGCGGGCAACCACCGGGTGGCGCACCACGTCTTCGCTGTGGAAGAAGTTAAAGCTGATTTCATCGACTTCGGCCAGCACTTCGATAGCGTGGCGCAGGCCAGATTTGGTGCTGCGCGGCAGGTCAATCTGGGTGACGTCGCCGGTAATGACCGCTTTGGAGTTAAAGCCGATACGGGTCAGGAACATCTTCATCTGTTCGATGGTGGTGTTCTGGCTCTCATCGAGAATGATAAAGGCATCGTTCAGCGTACGCCCACGCATGTAGGCCAGCGGAGCCACTTCAATCACGTTGCGCTCCATCAGTTTCTCAACCTTCTCGAAGCCGAGCATTTCGAACAGCGCGTCATACAGCGGGCGCAGATACGGGTCGACTTTCTGGCTCAGATCGCCCGGCAGGAAGCCCAGTTTCTCACCGGCCTCAACCGCCGGACGGGTCAGCAGAATGCGGCGAATCTCCTGACGCTCCAGCGCATCAACGGCAGCGGCGACGGCAAGGTAGGTTTTACCGGTACCCGCAGGGCCTACGCCGAAGGTGATGTCGTGGTCAAGAATATGGGCGATGTACTGCGCCTGGTTTGGCGTACGTGGTTTAATCACGCCACGTTTGGTTTTGATATTGATAGCTTTGCCGTACTCCGGCACGCTCTCCGCGCTTTGTTCCAGCACGCGGGCTTCTTTTATCGCCAGGTGAATCTGTTCCGGCTCAATGTCCTGAATCTGGCCGCGCATCGGCGCGGTGTCCACATACAGGCTGCGCAGAATGTCGGCAGCGGCGGTCACGCAAATGGCGCGCCCCGTCAGTTTGAAATGGTTATCGCGGCGGTTGATCTCGATGCCCAGTCGTCGCTCCAGCTGTTTGATGTTGTCGTCAAACGGGCCGCACAGGCTCAGCAGACGGGCATTGTCTGCGGGCTCCAGGGTAATTTCGCGAGTGTCTATGTTCAAACTGTTCCTCTTATGTCTGTATAGCCGCAGGACAAGCGTCTTTGGCTCGTAAAGGAATTATTCACGCCGCAGCGGAAAGGCGCAAGCATTGCGATAAATATGGGGATAGCAGGAGGAAATACAAGGCCCGCCAGAACGGACGGGCCATGAAGATTACGGCTGGTAGATTCCAACGCCCAGGTCGCTCTCTTTGCGGGTGCGGGCAATGACCGACTCCGGAGATTCCACCACGCGCAGGCCCATCTCATCTTCGGTCCGTACCAGCTTACCGCGTAGCGAGTTGGTGTAAACGTCGATAATTTCGACGTCCACGAACTTGCCGACCATATCCGGGGTGCCTTCAAAGTTCACCACGCGGTTGTTTTCGGTGCGGCCGGTCAGCTCCATGATGCTCTTACGCGACGTGCCTTCCACCAGAATGCGCTGAACGGTGCCGAGCATGCGGCGGCTCCAGGCCATCGCCTGCTGATTGATGCGTTCTTGCAGGATGTACAGACGCTGCTTTTTCTCTTCTTCCGGCACGTCGTCAACCATATCGGCCGCCGGTGTTCCCGGACGGGCGGAGAACACAAAGCTGAAGCTCACGTCGAAGTTGACGTCGGCAATCAGCTTCATGGTCTGTTCGAAGTCTTGCGTGGTTTCGCCCGGGAAGCCGACGATGAAGTCGGAGCTAATCTGAATATCCGGGCGTGCGGCGCGCAGCTTACGAATAATCGACTTATATTCCAGCGCGGTATGCGGGCGGCCCATCATCGTCAGCACGCGGTCGGAACCGCTCTGAATCGGCAGATGCAGGAAGCTGACCAGCTCTGGCGTATCGCGATAGACGTCAATAATGTCGTCGGTAAACTCGATCGGGTGGCTGGTGGTGAAACGCACGCGGTCAATCCCGTCAATGGCGGCGACGAGGCGCAGCAGCTCGGCAAACGAGCCGGTGGTGCCGTCGTAGTTCTCACCGCGCCAGGCATTCACGTTCTGGCCAAGCAGGTTGACTTCGCGCACGCCCTGCGCCGCCAGTTGGGCTATCTCAAACAGGATATCGTCGCACGGACGGCTGACTTCTTCGCCGCGGGTGTACGGCACCACGCAGTAGGTACAGTATTTGTTGCAGCCTTCCATGATGGAGACGAATGCGGTTGGGCCTTCGGCGCGCGGTTCAGGCAGACGGTCGAATTTTTCGATTTCCGGGAAGCTGACATCAATAACCGGTCGGCGGTTATTGCGAACGGCATCGATCATTTCCGGCAGGCGATGCAGGGTTTGTGGCCCAAAAATAATGTCGACGTAGTGTGCGCGTTGGCGAATGAGCTTGCCTTCCTGAGACGCGACGCAGCCGCCAACGCCAATGATCACCTTTGGATTTTTTGCTTTGATTAATTTCCAGCGGCCCAGTTGGTGGAAGACTTTCTCCTGCGCTTTCTCACGAATTGAGCAGGTGTTAAGCAGTAATACATCGGCTTCTGCTGCGTTTTCAGTCAGTTGATACCCATGTGTGGCATCCAGCAGATCGGCCATCTTTGATGAATCGTACTCGTTCATCTGACAGCCCCAGGTTTTAATATGGAGTTTTTTTGTCATCGACTTGCTCTTGCTCAATTATGAATAGCCAACATTGCAGGGCGCGTATTGTAATGCTTTGGCGCGGTTGTGACCAGCCTGGCGGATATTCGCCGCAAAAGGCAAAAGTCCGGTAAACTGAAGGGATTCGGCTTTAAGGATAATAAATGATGACAATTCTACACGCTGACGTTGCCATTATTGGCGGCGGGATGGTCGGAGGGGCGCTGGCGCTGGCGCTGGCACAGAATGGTTTTTCGGTGACGGTACTCGACAAAGCCCCGCCGGTGGCCTTTGAGCCCACCGCGCAGCCAGACGTGCGCATTTCGGCCATTAGTGCGGCTTCGGTACAGCTTTTACGCAGCCTTGGCGTCTGGGATGCGGTGCTGGCAACGCGCGCGCATCCGTGGCGACGCCTGGAAACCTGGGAGTGGGAGACCGCGCATGTGGTCTTCGATGCTGCCGAGCTTAAGCTGCCGAATCTTGGCTATATGGTTGAAAACAATGTCCTGCAGCTGGCGCTGTGGCAGGCGCTGGAGGCGCACCCGCAGGTGACGCTGCTGCACGGCAGCGCATTACGCGCCATGCAGGCTCAGGACGCCGTTCATCGACTCCATCTGCAGGACGGCACAAATATTGAGGCCCGGCTGGTGGTGGGGGCCGACGGCGCGCTTTCGCAGGTGCGGCAGATGGCGGGCATTGGCGTGCAGGGGTGGCAGTATCCGCAGTCCTGTATGCTGATTACCGTGCAGTCCGAAAACGAACCTGGCGACAGCACATGGCAGCAGTTTACGCCTACCGGGCCGCGCGCTTTTTTACCGCTCTACGATAGCTGGGCCTCGCTGGTGTGGTACGACACGCCCGCCCGTATTCGTCAACTGCAGGCGATGTCGATGGGGCAGCTGCAGCGGGAAATCAGCGCGCATTTTCCTCCGCGTTTAGGCAAGGTGACGCCGGTAGCGGCAGGGGCATTTCCGCTTACCCGACGCCATGCGCTGCAGTATGTGCAGCCGGGACTGGTGCTGGTGGGGGATGCGGCGCATACCATCCATCCGCTGGCCGGGCAGGGCGTTAACCTCGGCTATCGCGATGTCGACGCGCTGCTGGACGTACTGGCGAACGCGCGCAGCGTGGGCGAAGATTGGGCCAGCCTGCCGGTGCTAAGGCGCTATCAGTCGCGTCGTAAGATCGATAACCTGCTGATGCAGAGTGGGATGGATCTATTCTACGCCGGCTTTAGCAACGATCTTGGTCCGCTGCGCATTTTGCGCAATGTGGGGCTCATGGCGGCCCAACGTGCGGGGGTTTTGAAACGTCAGGCGCTGAAGTATGCGTTAGGGTTGTAGGCCGGATAAAGCAGAGCCGTCATCCGGCATCTTGCACCGCAGTGTCTGATGACGCTTTGCTTATCAGGCCTGCGGCACGCTGGATTCGGGATGGGACAAAAACAAAAAAAGCTCGCCGAAGCGAGCTTTTGAATTTGGCTGGGGTACGAGGATTCGAACCTCGGAATGCCGGAATCAGAATCCGGTGCCTTACCGCTTGGCGATACCCCAACGGGTGCGCTCACCGAAGTGAACGACTTTTTAAATTGGCTGGGGTACGAGGATTCGAACCTCGGAATGCCGGAATCAGAATCCGGTGCCTTACCGCTTGGCGATACCCCAACAAATTGTTTTCGGATAATCGGGTAAACCCAATGCTCCTGAATATGGTGGCTACGACGGGATTCGAACCTGTGACCCCATCATTATGAGTGATGTGCTCTAACCAACTGAGCTACGTAGCCAAATTTTCTTTTCTTCGATGGCTGGGGTACCTGGATTCGAACCAGGGAATGCCGGTATCAAAAACCGGTGCCTTACCGCTTGGCGATACCCCAATACCGTCGCGGCGATCCGCAAATATCGAAGAAATATGGCTGGGGTACCTGGATTCGAACCAGGGAATGCCGGTATCAAAAACCGGTGCCTTACCGCTTGGCGATACCCCATCCGTGCAACGCTTATTGGTGAATGGTGCGGGAGGCGAGACTTGAACTCGCACACCTTGCGGCGCCAGAACCTAAATCTGGTGCGTCTACCAATTTCGCCACTCCCGCAAAAAAGATGGTGGCTACGACGGGATTCGAACCTGTGACCCCATCATTATGAGTGATGTGCTCTAACCAACTGAGCTACGTAGCCATCTTTTTTTCGCGTTACCTTATCGGCGTTGCGGGGCGCATTATGCGTATTGAGTTCTGGACCGTCAACATCTTTTTCAATGAAATTCACCGGAATGTGACTGTTTGGTTAGGTTGCGAACAGCATGACGCATTATTCGGCAATTATTGGCTATTTACCGTTATACCCGGCCTTCACATTGCCCCGGCTGCGCGCGGGATTATCGGGTTAACACGCTCACAATCGAAACCACAGGACCACCGACTGTACGCTTTAATGCGCCAAAAGCCAGCGTTTTAAGAAGATGTCCGGCGCCGACGCGCAGGCTGTTCTCGATATAGCTTTTATCTTTCTGGCTGCTTAGCCACTGGGCTTGTTCCAGTTCACTCAGGAGTGCGCTCGCGGAGATACGTGAGGGATCGAAACTGACCGCCACTGAACCGGCGTACAAACGATGAACGACATCAAGGATCCCATCACGGGCGCGCAGCGAGTCCACCAGGCGCGTGACGTCCTGGGGATGGCGCTGGATCCAGCTGGAACGGATACGAATGCGATTGGGGGTCTGGTGCAGGTAAGGAGTCATAGCCGCCGCCTGTTTATTTTTAAAGTGGTAATGAGAGTAATTTATATTTGCATTAACACACTGTCCAGCACTCCCCGCACGTCTTGCCAAAATGAAAGCCGAATAGCCTTTTGATACACCGCAAAAGAAGGGCGATTAGCGCTGTCTGGCGCGCGGCATCTGTGATTTGATTCATATCACCTATAAATATCAGGGTATTAAATGATATGCCTGTCGAATCTTTTAGCGACTTACTTACGCTGCGCCGCTTTGTCGAAGTGGCACACCATATACCCGGGCGTTTACGCCTGCGATTTTCCAATAAGCTCATCGCCAGCCTTAGCCAGGGCAAGCTCAAACAGCTGGATGCTTATTGCCATCCTGAAGGGTACCTCCGGCGATATCAGATCAATAGCGAAACCGGCTCGATCGTCCTTGAGTACGATGCCGCCGCCATTCGCCCACAAATTCTTAATCAACTCTTCGGCAGCGACGGTGAGCAGGCACAGCAGGCGCTGGCTCAGCTCGCATCCATCCTTGAACCTTCTCACTAAATGATAAAGGACAGCCATCATGAGCTCGAATGACAACAATACGCAGCAAGTTCCACCGGTAGGTTACTATCCTCCGTACGGCTACCCTTGGTATCCGTATCCACCGATGCCGCAGGGGATGGCCTGGCCGCAGAATGGTCAGATGCCAGCGCAACCGCCGGTTCCCCCACAACCGCAAATGCAGATGCCGCCGCAAATGGCGATGGGCTTCCCGCCGATGGGCTTCCCTCCGACTCCGCAGGGCGTGCCGCCGCAGTTTGCTCACCCACATCACCACCATCACCATCATGCAGCGCAGCAGGGCGTTGACTGGAGCCAGTACGCGCAGAGCGTTGTTGACGGCGCGATGGGCGAACAGGCGGGCCTGCTGAAAAATATTATCAGCACCGTCGGTATGGACGACAAAGAGTTCTGGAAAGGGGCAATGGTAGGCGCCGCCGTGACGCTGCTGCTGACCAACGATTCCGTGCGGGGCATGCTGATGCAGACGCTGGCCGGTGCAGGCGACATGCTGAAGGCCGGTACCAGTAAAGTGAAAGATGGCGTGAAAAACGGATCGGAAACGATTAAAGAAACCGCCACCTCCAGTGCGGCTATTTTCCGCGACACCATGAAAGCGGGAAAAGACGGTTTTCAGGAATCCGTAGAGCGCCATCGCCAGCCGACCGCTATGCCGTTTGAAGATGAGGATGCCGCGGATGAGCAACAATCCTGATCGCGATAAACGGGTCAGCCGCGCCGTTGTTGCCGGTGCGCTGGTCGGTGGAAGCGCCGCCTGCCTGCGGGAATGGCAGCGCTACCAGCAGAACGAGCAGACGTTAAACGAAGCGGCTTGCGCAGTGATGAAAGAGACGGCGAAAGCCAGCCTTATTAGCGGCACGGTCATGGCGATTGCTGACAGCAATAAGGCGCGTCCCCTGCAGTCTGTACTGACCATTATTGGCGTCGGCGCAGCGTCACTTTACCTGATGGATGCGATAGCCAAGCGAGGAAACAATGAATCAGCCTGAATACCTTTACAACCCTTACACCGGCATGTGGGAGCCGAATCCTGCCGCAGCGCCTGTACGCACATCGGCCGCCAATAATGGCCGTAACCATTTGATTACCGGACTGGTTGCCGGTGCGGCGATTACGTGGCTACTGACTAATCGTAACGTGCAGCAAGGCATTACCAATACGGCAACCAAGGCCTGGGGCACCGTGCGCGGTGAGATGGAAGAACTGAAAGAACGCGTTGCCGATCTGCAGGCCGAGCTGGATTACTCTCGTAGCCAGAATAAGGATGATATCGCGTGAGTGCATCAGGCGAACGCGTGACGATCGTTCACCAGTTGCCCGGGCGCCTGCGACTGCGGGTCTTTGCGCTGACCGATTATCCGCAGGCCGCTGGCTGGCTTAAGCAGCAAATCCTCGGATTGCCGGGCGTCAGCGGGGTGCGCATCCGCCCTTCGGCGCGCAGTGCGGTGATCCACTGGGATGGCGAGCGCACGACGGCGGCGGCGATTGTGGCGGCGGTGACCGCGCTGGACTGGCAGTCGGCAGACGACAGCGAGCTGGAGGCAGAATACTGCGGTGGCGATAACCTGCTCAATCTGGCTGGACTGGCATTGACGCAGGCGCTGCCGCCCCGCTGGGCTCGTGTGCCTGCGGCGCTGCTGACGGCGCCGACAATTCTGGAGGGCGCGCAGACGCTGAGCCAGGGTCAGTTGAAGGTTGAAGTGCTTGATGCGCTCGCGCTCAGCCTCTCAATGCTGCGGGGAGACAGTCGAACCGCGATGTTGACGCAGTCGCTGCTGACGCTAGGCGAATACATGGAGCAGGAAACCAGCCGTCATTCTGACGCGCTGTTAGCCGATCTGATGCAGCCTCGTGAGCACCCGGTCTGGGTTGAGCGCGACGGCGAGAGCGTAGAGATCAACAGCAGCGAGCTGGTCGCGGGTGATGTGATGCTGCTGGGGCCGGGCGACAGCATTCCGGCTGACGGTACGGTAGTGCGCGGCGTGGCGCAGGTGAACCAGGCATCGATGACCGGTGAAAGCGTACCGGTACGTCGTGAGCCCGGTTCCTGGGTCTATGCGGGCACGCAGATTCAGGAAGGTAACGTGGCTATTACGGCGGAGCAGGTGGGGGAATCTTCCTCAACGGCGCATATCCGGCGTTTTATTCGCGATTCCCTGACTCAGCGTAGCGAAACTCAGCGGGTCACTCAGCAGATGGCGGATCGCCGCGTGGCGATTACCCTCGGGGTAGGGGCTGCCGTCTTCGCGATGACGCGCAGCTGGCAGCGACTGGCCTCGGTTTTCCTGGTCGACTACTCCTGCGCGCTGAAGCTCAGTACGCCGATTGCGTTTAAATCGATCATGTATCGTGCCGCCCAGAGCGGTCTGCTGCTGAAAGGCGGACGCGCCATTGAGAAGCTCGCGGAAGTTGATACGGTGGTGTTCGATAAAACCGGCACGTTGACCCATGACCAAATGCAGGTCACGGATGTGATCAGCTTTGACGATCGGCTGGTGCAGGCAAAACGGCTGTTGGCGATTGCCGCCTCGGTGGAAGAACACAGCAATCATCCGCTGGCTCATGCCGTGGTGGCGGCGGCTGAGCACCATGAGCTGCCGCATATTCCGCACGGAGAAGTGGAGTATGTGATTGCTCACGGCCTGCTGTGTTCGCTGGAAGAACACCAGATGGTGATCGGCAGCCGTCACTTCCTGGAAAGCCACTATGCGATTGATTTCTCACCTTATGAAGGAGAAATTAATGCGCTGGCGAATCAGGGGAGGCATCTGCTGTTTATCGGCTTCGATAACCAACTGGTGGGGATGATCGGTTTACAGGATCATCTACGTGAAGAAGCGGCTGATGTCATCGCGCAACTGAAGGCAACCGGTATCCGTCAGGTTGTGCTGCTGACCGGCGACCGGGCTGAGAAGGCTTACCAACTGGCGGATCGCGTGGGTATTGAGCACTACGTCGCTGAAGCCACGCCGGAGAGCAAGGTTGAGGTGGTGAAGGCGCTGCAGGGCAGAGGACATAAAGTTCTGTTCGTGGGCGACGGCATCAACGATGCGCCGGTGCTGACGCAGGCCGATGTTGGCCTGGCGATGAACCAGAGCACCGAGCTCGCGCAGCAGGCGGCGGATGCCGTGCTGTTGCAGGACACCCTGCACGGCGTCGTCGCAGCGCGCCAGCTGTCACTCGAGGCGATGAAGCTGGTTAACAGCAATATTAAGCTTACCGAGTGGATTAACAGCGCGATTATGCTGGCGGCGGCGCTGGGCTGGCTGTCACCGGGCGCGAGCGCGATGCTGCATAACGGCACGACGCTGGGTGTACTGCTCAGATCGCTGGCAGCGAAGAAGGGGCGTGGAGAGTAGTTTCCCCTCACCCTAACCCTCTCCCATTGGGAGAGGGAACCGTTCGGCGCTTGAGATTTCTCGCCCCTCACACTGCACCAAAATAAAAGCCCCCCGATGTCGCCATCGGGGGGCTTTTTTACTTAAGCGGCAATCTTATTTATAAGCCGACTGGTGCACGCCTACCGCACGGCCTGACGGATCGTCCATGGTTTTGAACGCTTCGTCCCACTCGATGGCTTTTGCGGAAGAGCAGGCAACGGATGGGCCGCCCGGTACGCACTCCGCAGCGCTCGGCACCGGGAACAGCTCTTCAAAGATTTCACGGTACAGGTAGCCTTCTTTAGAGGTCGGCGTGTTGTACGGGAAGCGGAAGTGCGCGGTTTGCAACTGCTGGTCAGTCACCTGCTTAGCCGCCACTTCTTTGAGCGTATCAATCCAGCTGTAGCCTACGCCATCAGAGAACTGCTCTTTCTGGCGCCACGCCACGCTTGCCGGCAGATAGGACTCGAAGCATTCACGCAGCACGTGTTTTTCCATTTTGCCGTTGCCGCACATTTTGTCCTGCGGGTTGATACGCATGGCCACGTCGAGGAATTTTTTATCCAGGAACGGTACGCGCGCTTCCACGCCCCAGGCGGACATCGCTTTGTTGGCACGGGCGCAGTCGTACATATGCAGCGCCTGCAGCTTACGCACGGTTTCTTCGTGCAGCTCTTTGGCGTTTGGCGCTTTGTGGAAGTACAGGTAGCCGCCGAACACTTCGTCAGAACCTTCGCCAGACAGCACCATCTTGATGCCCATCGCTTTGATTTTACGCGACATCAGGTACATCGGCGTTGAGGCGCGAATGGTGGTCACATCGTAGGTTTCAATGTGATAGATAACATCGCGAATCGCATCCAGGCCTTCCTGCACGGTGAAGTGAATTTCATGGTGCACGGTGCCAAGGTGGTTAGCTACTTCCTGTGCGGCTTTCAGGTCCGGAGAACCTTCCAGACCGACGGCGAAGGAGTGCAGCTGCGGCCACCAGGCTTCAGAGCGTTCCTGATCTTCTACGCGACGGGCGGCGAATTTTTTGGTGATCGCGGAGATAACCGAAGAATCCAGACCACCGGACAGCAGTACGCCGTAAGGAACGTCGGACATCAGGTGACTTTTCACCGATTCTTCCAGCGCCTGACGCAGTTCGTTTTTATCGGTCACGTTGTCTTTGACGGCATCGTAGTCGAACCAGTCACGCTGATAGTACTGACGAATCTCACCGTCTTTGCTCCACAGGTAGCTACCTGCCGGGAACTCTTGAATAGTACGGCATACCGGGGTCAGCGCTTTCATTTCAGAAGCAACGTAGAAGTTCCCGAATTCGTCATGGCCCATGTACAGTGGGATGATACCGATATGATCGCGGCCAATCAGATAGGCGTCTTTTTCGCTGTCGTACAGCGCGAAGGCGAACATACCCTGCAGGTCGTCGAGGAACTCAGGGCCTTTTTCCTGGTACAGCGCGAGGATCACTTCGCAGTCTGAGCCGGTCTGGAACTGGTAACGGTCAGCGTATTCCGCACGCAGCGCCTGATGGTTGTAAATTTCGCCGTTGACCGCCAGAGCGTGCGTTTTCTTTTCGTTATACAGCGGCTGCGCGCCGGCGTTGACGTCAACAATCGACAGGCGTTCATGGGCCAGAATCGCTTTGTCGCAGGCATAAATACCGGACCAGTCCGGGCCACGGTGACGCATCAGGCGGGAGAGCTCAAGCGCCTTTTTACGCAGCTCGACCGCGTCAGTTTTAATATCCAGTACACCGAAAATAGAACACATAGACTTCTCCGTTAACCCTGTGGTGTTGTGCTGCAAAAGTGTGTGGCATTCGCCTTCGTTGAGATAAAAAATGCCGCAAAGGGGGGCGCGGTGCAAGCGTTTTAGCCGCTGTGGGATAAAAAGTGCAACAGGAGTTATTGGATGTTGAAAAATGGTGATTCTATAAGCGAAGTTTTTGACGATTATTCAATAATTCGTGCTTTTTATTAGATGGTGTGATTTTAATGGCGGGTAAATGCAAAAAACCACGTCCGGGGACGTGGTTTTGTTTAGATAATATCGATTTCCGCGACTGACGGATAAATCCAGGATGGCCTGAATGGCATATTGTCGATGTCATCAACGGTAGAGACGCCAGAGAGGACCAGAATCGTTTCCAGCCCGGCCTGGAATCCGGCCAGAATATCGGTGCGTAGATTATCGCCAACGATCACCGTTTGCTCTGAGTGCGCCTGCATCTTGTTAAGCGCGGCGCGAATGATCCACGGACTTGGCTTGCCCACGACGAAGGGTTTGCGGCCAGAGATTTTTTCAATGCCTGCGCAAAGCGCGCCGCATGCCGGATAGTATCCGCGCCCGTGCGTGTCGGGGTTCGTGGCGATGAAGCGTGCACCATTGGCCACGAAGAACGCCGCTTTGTGCATCATTTCCCAGTTAAACGAGCGGGTTTCGCCAACGATAACGAAGTCCGGGTTGACGTCAGTAATGGTGAATCCGGCTTTATACAGTTCATGAATCAGTGCGCCTTCGCCCACCACATAGGCTTTTTTCCCTTCCTGACGACGCAGAAAATCGGCCGTGGCCATGGCGGAGGTATAAAACACGCTGTCAGGAACGTCGATGCCGGCGGTCGCGAAACGGTTTGCTAAATCCTGGCCCGTCTGTGAAGGGTAGTTGGTCAGGCAGAGAAACGGCATACCTTTATCCAGCACGCGCGCGACGAACTCTGCCGCGCCCGGCACCGCAACGTTATCGTGCATCAGCACGCCGTCAATATCACAGATTACATTCTGAATGGTCATGGACTACCTGGCGTTTGTTTTAAAGAGGCGTAATTATACACGTTATCCTTCAGGCTGCCTTGTCGTTGGCCTGTTCTCTCATTCTTTACGCTTGTTTTCTCAGCTCTTCGAACCATTCAGGATGTTTTTCTAAGGTCTTAAACAGCAGAATGAGTGGCTTGGGGGGCGCAATTCGCCCCGTTTCATAACGGCTAAAGGCGTTTGCGCCGCCGCCAAATATTTCTGCTGCCTGGCGCTGATCGAGTTCCAGACTTTTTCGTACGCGGGCGATGAACGCAGGGTCAACCTCACGAGCATTGACCTGGCGGTTAAATTCCACCATGCCAGCCATATACGCATCGCCTTCACCTTTGCCAAAGATAATTTCACCGCAGGCGTCACAGTACTGGCCTTTTACGCCGTAAAAAGTTGTTTTATTCCCTTTGTATTCATAGGGGATATTGCGACATTCATGCTTGAGTTCCGCACCACCGCAAAGAGGACATTTCATGCTATAGCTCCTTAAATGACACTATCAGGAGGTTGCCTGATACGATGAATTTTATGTATAGAGGCTGCCCTCTGTAGATCGGGCGATAGACCTCATGCCAGATGGTGTGGTCATGATGCGCCGTCATGCTTTTGTAAAAATCGCTGGTGTTCAGTGCCATAACAACCTCAAGGAGGTCCTGTTTTGACCGAAATCCGATTTGAGACGCGCTGATTAACGCTGTATTTGTGATGCTGACAAGACCATTACGGGCCATGTTTTTTAGGATGCTTAAGCGGGTATGCGGCGTTCTCTTTTCCATAAGATTAACCTAAATGCCAAATTTGGCAAATAGGTTAATGGAGGCGAGCGGTGTGTCCAGATACGCTGATATAAAGATTTGCGCCACATCAACAGTTGCAACGCATTACTTGCCGGTTTGCGACTACCCTTCCAGCAAATGCTGTAGCAGGATACCGTTCAACATCGCGCGTTTGACCAGCGCAAAAGCGCCGATAGCCGAGCGGTGGTCGAGGGTTGAACGCACAACCGGTAGATTCTTGCGAAAGGCCTTTAAAACCTGCGTGTTGATGCAGCCTTCAATGGCGGGCAACAGTACGCGGTCGGCCTCGATGATTTCACCGGCAATCACCACTTTCTGCGGGTTAAACAGGTTGATGGCAATGGCGATGGTTTTTCCCAGATGGCGACCAACGTGTTCAATGACTTCGGTCGCTAGCGGGTCGCCTTTATTGGCGGCTTTGCAGATGGTTTTGATATGGCAGTCATCAAGCGTAACCCGGCTCTGATAGCCCTGTTCGAGCAGATGACGTACGCGTTGTTCGATAGCGGCGTTGGCGGCAACGGTCTCCAGACAGCCGAAGTTGCCGCAGTGACAGCGTTCACCGAGCGGGTCGACCTGAATATGACCAATTTCACCGACGTTACCATTACGGCCGATAAAAATGCGCCCGTTGGAGATAATGCCCGCACCGGTGCCGCGATGCACGCGCACCAGAATGGAGTCTTCACAGTCCTGGCTTGCACCAAAGTAGTGCTCGGCCAGCGCCAGGCTGCGGATATCGTGACCGACAAAGCAGGTCACTTTAAAACGTTTTTCCAACGCTTCAACCAGCCGCCAGTTCTCTACCGGAATATGCGGCATATAGCGAATCACGCCGCTCTCCGGGTCAACCAGACCGGGTAAAATGACGGAAATCGCAATCAGCTCGCGGATTTTACGCTGGCACGATTCAATAAAGGTGGCGATGGTATTAAGCAGCGCATGTTCCAGCGTCTCCTGGGTGCGCTCCGGCAGCGGATAATGTTCTTCTGCGACGGCTTTACTGCTCAGATCGTACAGCGTCAGCGTCGTGTCGTGACGGCCCAGGCGCACGCCAATCGCGTGGAAGTTGCGGGTTTCGGTGATGATAGAGATAGCGCGGCGGCCTCCGGTGGAGGCCTGCTGATCGACTTCTTTGATCAGCCCGCGTTCAATAAGCTGACGCGTGATTTTGGTCACGCTGGCGGGAGCAAGCTGGCTTTGCTCGGCAATCTGAATACGCGAGATTGGCCCATGCTGGTCAATCAGGCGGTAAACGGCCGCGCTGTTTAGCTGTTTTACGAGGTCAACATTACCAATTTGAGCTTGTCCGCCTGATGTCATACTTTCTCTTACTTAGTAACGACCTCGTTGCCATTAACGATGGTCTTGATGATGTTAAAGTCGTGCGTAAATGCGGTCAGGTTCGCGACTTTGCCTGGCCCAATGCTGCCAAGGCGTTTGTCGACGCCAATGGCGCGGGCAGGGTAGAGCGTCGCCATGCGCAGCACTTCGTCCAGCGCGATATTCGCGTGCTCGACCAGATTGCGTACACCTTCGATCATCGTCAACGATGAGCCGCTGAGGGTACCGTTCTCATCTACGCAGAGCCCATTGCGGTAGTATATTGTTTTACCGGCAAAAATGAACTGCTCAATATTGGCACCAGCCGGCGCGGTGGCGTCGGTGACCAGGCACAGCTTATCGCCTTTCAGGCGCTTGGCGTTACGGATATTAATAAAGTCGACGTGCAGACCGTCGGCGATAATTCCGCAGTAAATTTCGTTGGCATCGAGAATGGCGCCGGTCAGGCCTGGTTCACGGCCGGACATATACGGCATCGCGTTAAACAGATGCGTAGCAAAGGTAATACCCGCGCGGAAACCGATGCGCGCTTCTTTCGCCGTGGCGTTAGAGTGACCGGCAGAAACCACGATACCGGCATTTGCCAGCGCGGTAATGACTTCCGGTTCTACCATTTCGGGTGCCAGGGTGACTTTGGTGATGACGTCGGCGTTATCGCAAAGGAATTTCACCAGCTCAGCATCCGGCTTGCGCACGAAGTCCGGATTGTGGGTGCCTTTTTTCACCAGGTTCAGCCACGGGCCTTCAAGGTGCAGGCCCAGCGCCTGGTTCGGGTGTTTAGCGAGATACTCACGCATCACGCGCACGCCCTGTTTCATCAGATCGTCGCTGGTGGTGATAAGCGTCGGCAGGAAGTTTGTGCAGCCCGACTTTTCGTTGGCTTTTTGCATAATTTCCAGCGTTTCAACGGTAACCGCCTCGGCGGTATCGTTGAACTGTACGCCGCCGCAGCCGTTAAGCTGAACGTCGATAAAGCCCGGGGCGATAATGGCGCCATTAACGGAACGCTGTTCGACGTTCGCGGGTACATCAGCCAGTGGGCAAACACGTTCAATAAGGCCATTGGCGATGATAATCGCATGGTCATCCAGAATTTCGTGACCGGTAAAGATCCGGCCATGGGTTAATGCATACATTACGACCCCCGGTATTCAAAAATGTTGTCCCGCGACGGAGCGCGGGACGATAATACATTACAGACCTTTAATATTTTCAGCTTCTAATTCAGTGAAATATTTCAGGGTCTTCACCTTCAGTTCCATCGTAGATGGTTCGTCACAGACGATCAGTGATTTCGGGTGCAGCTGCAGACAGGTAATGGTCCACATGTGGTTAACGTTGCCTTCTACCGCCTGCTGCAGCGCCAGCGCTTTCGTTGCGCCCTGCACCAGAATCATCACTTCTTCGGCATCCAGCAGAGTACCCACGCCCACGGTCAGCGCATATTTAGGCACCAGCGCTACGTCGCCATCGAAGAAGCGAGAGTTGGCTACGCGCGTTTCGTGAGTCAGCGTTTTGATACGGGTACGCGAAGAGAGCGAAGACGCTGGCTCGTTGAACGCGATGTGACCGTCGTTACCCACGCCGCCCATAAACAGGTGGATTTTACCGTAAGAGCGGATTTTTTCTTCGTAGCGGCGGCATTCGGCATCCACGTCCGGCGCGTTACCGTTCAGCAGGTTGATATTTTCTTCAGGAATATCGATGTGATCGAAGAAGTTACGGTGCATGAAGCTGTAGTAGCTTTCCGGATGCTCTTTCGGCAGGCCAACATATTCGTCCATGTTGAAGGTGACGACGTGCTTGAAGCTAACCTGGCCCGCTTTATGCATTTCGACTAAGACTTTATAAGTCGCCAGCGGGGTACCGCCGGTTGGCAGGCCGAGGACAAACGGGCGGTCGGCGGTGGGTTTAAACGCATTGATGCGGTTAACGATGTGGCGAGCAGCCCATTTGCCGACTTGTTCAGCGTTAACGAGAGGAATCAGTCTCATTCTTCACCTCAAAATGTAAAATGTAAGAAGTTGGCGGATGGCGTCTCCGTGCACTCTCTAAGCGTAACCTGTTTGCATCGATAGGGAGCAATCCGTTTTGATTTTTTGAATGATAAAATAAGTTTTCAGTGTTAGCCAGTAAAAGGGAGTGGTGATAACAATATTTGGTGACTGTAGTCACAAAAAACACGTGTTTAATTTGCGATACGAATTAAACTTTCACACACTCTGATGCCTGAACAGGTGTGTATGCAGTTTACAAGACATCACAGTGTCATGCTTTTTTACACAATAAAAAATGGCTTAAATGAGCCGTGTCGGGGTCTCGTAGGGGGAATAAGATGAATATTTTAGGTTTTTTCCAGCGACTAGGTAGGGCCTTACAGCTCCCTATCGCCGTGCTGCCGGTGGCGGCGCTGTTGCTGCGATTCGGTCAGCCAGATTTACTGAACGTTGCGTTTATTGCGCAGGCCGGTGGGTCTATCTTTGATAACCTGGCGCTAATCTTCGCTATCGGTGTGGCATCCAGCTGGTCGAAAGACAACGCGGGTTCGGCAGCGCTGGCGGGCGCAGTAGGTTATTTCGTATTGACCAAAGCAATGGTTACCATCAACCCAGCGATTAACATGGGGGTACTGGCCGGTATCATCACCGGTCTGGTTGCGGGTGCGACGTACAACCGTTGGGCGGGCATCAAACTGCCTGACTTCCTGAGCTTCTTCGGCGGTAAACGTTTCGTGCCGATCGCCACCGGTTTCTTCTGCCTGGTGCTGGCTGCTATCTTCGGCTACGTGTGGCCGCCGGTGCAGAACGCCATCCACGCAGGTGGTGAATGGATCGTGGGCGCTGGCGCGCTGGGCTCCGGTATCTTTGGTTTCATTAACCGTCTGCTGATCCCAACCGGTCTGCATCAGGTGCTGAACACTATCGCCTGGTTCCAGATTGGTGAATTCACCAACGCGGCGGGTGCGGTCTTCCACGGTGACATTAACCGCTTCTATGCGGGTGACGGCACTGCGGGGATGTTCATGTCCGGCTTCTTCCCGATCATGATGTTCGGTCTGCCGGGTGCGGCGCTGGCGATGTACTTCGCAGCACCGAAAGCACGTCGTCCGATGGTTGGCGGTATGCTGCTGTCCGTCGCGGTCACCGCGTTCCTGACCGGTGTGACCGAGCCGCTGGAATTCCTGTTCATGTTCCTGGCACCGGTACTGTACCTCCTGCATGCGATTCTGACCGGCGTAAGCCTGTTTATCGCTACGCTGCTGGGTATCCACGCGGGCTTCTCCTTCTCCGCTGGCGCCATCGACTACGTGTTGATGTACAGCCTGCCGGCAGCAAGTAAGAACGTCTGGATGCTGGTGGTAATGGGTCTGGTGTTCTTCGTTATCTACTTCGTACTGTTCAGCGTGGTTATCCGCATGTTTAACCTGAAAACGCCCGGCCGTGAAGATAAAGACGACAGCGTGGTAACTGAAGAAGCAAACAGCAACACCGAAGAAGGCTTGAACCAGCTGGCCACTAACTACATTGCCGCCGTAGGGGGCACTGACAACCTGAAAGCGATTGACGCCTGCATTACCCGTCTGCGCTTGACCGTTGCTGACTCTGCGAAAGTGAACGATGCCGTATGTAAACGTCTCGGCGCCTCCGGCGTAGTGAAACTGAACAAGCAAACCATCCAGGTTATCGTGGGTGCGAAAGCGGAATCTATCGGCGACGCCATGAAGAAAGTGGTTGCGCGTGGCCCGGTTGCCGCAGCGGCAGCGGACAGCGCTGCACCGGCAGCACCGGCGGCGGCAAAACCGCAGGCTGTGGCGAATGCCGCAACCGTAGAAACCCTGGTTTCTCCGATTACCGGTGATGTGGTGGCGCTGGAGCAGGTACCTGATGAAGCGTTCGCCAGCAAAGCGGTTGGTGACGGCGTCGCGGTGAAACCGACGGACAAAATTGTCGTTTCCCCGGCTGCGGGCACCATTGTGAAAATCTTCAACACTAACCATGCGTTCTGTCTGGAAACAGACAAAGGTGCGGAAGTGACGGCAGGCCAGCCTATCCTGGAAATGGATCTGGACTTCCTGAACGCGAACGCGCGTTCAATGATTAGCCCGGTGGTGTGCAGCAACAGCGATGATTTCGGCGGCCTGGTGATTAAGGCTGAAGGTCACGTCGTTGCAGGGCAAACGCCGCTGTATGAGATTAAAGGTAAGTAATCGCTCCTGAGTAAAGTAGATTAATGCCTTAAGCGGCGGGGGGAGATCCTCCGCCGCTTTTTTTTGTCGTAAATCCCCCCATATACACCAGAGAGACGCCATTTTTGTGCAACTAATAGTTGTCTCTTAGCGCCGCTTATAAGATCATGTGCCGTTATACGTTGTTTACGCTTTGAGGAATCCAAGATGAGTGAGGCTGAAGCCCGCCCGACTAACTTTATTCGTCAGATCATTGATGAAGATCTGGCTACCGGTAAGCACACCACGGTGCATACCCGTTTTCCGCCAGAGCCGAATGGTTATCTGCACATCGGCCATGCGAAATCCATCTGCCTGAACTTCGGCATTGCGCAAGACTACCAGGGCCAGTGCAACCTGCGTTTCGATGACACCAACCCGGTCAAAGAAGACATCGAATACGTTGACTCCATCAAAAATGACGTCGAGTGGTTAGGTTTTCACTGGTCTGGCAACGTTCGCTATTCCTCGGATTACTTCGATCAGCTGCACGCATACGCGGTAGAGCTCATCAATAAAGGCCTGGCCTACGTTGACGAGCTGACCCCAGAACAGATCCGCGAGTACCGCGGCACGCTAACCGCACCGGGTAAAAACAGCCCGTTCCGCGATCGCAGCGTGGAAGAGAACCTGGCGCTGTTCGAAAAAATGCGTACCGGCGGCTTTGCGGAAGGTACCGCCTGTCTGCGCGCGAAAATCGATATGGCGTCGCCGTTTATCGTCATGCGCGATCCGGTGCTGTACCGCATTAAATTTGCCGATCACCACCAGACCGGCACCAAGTGGTGCATCTACCCGATGTACGACTTTACCCACTGCATCAGCGATGCCCTGGAAGGCATTACCCACTCGCTGTGTACGCTGGAATTCCAGGACAACCGTCGTCTGTACGACTGGGTATTGGACAACATTTCCATTCCGGTTCACCCGCGTCAGTATGAATTCTCGCGCCTGAATCTGGAATACACCGTGATGTCCAAGCGCAAGCTGAACCAGCTGGTCATGGAAAAACACGTAGAAGGTTGGGACGACCCGCGTATGCCGACCATCTCCGGTCTGCGTCGTCGTGGCTACACCGCCGCGTCCATCCGTGAGTTCTGTAAACGCATCGGCGTGACCAAGCAGGACAACACCATTGAGATGGCATCGCTGGAATCCTGCATTCGCGAAGATCTGAACGAAAATGCGCCGCGCGCGATGGCGGTTATCGATCCGGTTAAGCTGGTTATCGAAAACTACCCGCAGGGCGAAAGCGAAATGGTCGCCATGCCTAACCATCCGAATAAGCCGGAGATGGGCAGCCGCGACGTGCCGTTCAGTGCGGAAATCTGGATCGATCGCGCCGACTTCCGTGAAGAAGCGAACAAACAGTACAAGCGTCTGGTGATGGGCAAAGAAGTTCGCCTGCGTAACGCCTACGTCGTGAAAGCAGAACGCGTGGAGAAAGATGCTGAAGGCAATATCACCACCATCTTCTGCACCTACGATGCCGATACCCTGAGCAAAGATCCGGCCGATGGTCGCAAGGTGAAGGGCGTTATTCACTGGGTGAGCGCCGCGCATGCGCTACCGGTAGAAATTCGTCTGTATGACCGTCTGTTCAGCGTGCCGAATCCGGGCGCTGCGGAAGACTTCCTCGCGGTGATGAACCCTGAGTCGCTGGTCATCAAGCAGGGCTATGCCGAACCGTCTCTGCAGGCCGCAGAGGCCGGTAAAGCGTATCAGTTTGAGCGTGAGGGGTACTTCTGTCTCGACAGCCGCTACACCACCGCGGATAAACTGGTCTTTAACCGTACCGTCGGTTTACGTGATACCTGGGCGGGCTAAGCTCAGTCAGCAGAATAAAAAACGCCGCTTTTGCGGCGTTTTTTTTACGCCAGAATCAGGAGGGCAATTTTGTCCCCGTATCGTTCATGATGACTTATCATTTCGCAGAGCGAATTAATAGTAATATCCTGGGTCTGATACGTTCGTTTTTTTTCACAACTCCCATCACACATTCTGAATGTAAACGGTCTCATTAACATTCCACTAAGGCCCCGCAAGGGTTGGCGTGGATAAATGTTAATAACGCATTACGTTACACATTGAAACCAAATATGTGCGCTTTGTCATAATCCTGCACTCTTGTTGCGGAAAAGGATTGATAATTCGCGTCGCGAAAAATAGTCTATCCGTGTACTAAATATCTTTTTCCAGAAGTTCATTTTTTTTAAGTTTTATTTTTTGCCTCTGCTTTGCGGCGGCATTTTAAAAGTCAAAGAGGATATAACTATGCGTACGTTTAGTGGCAAACGTAGTACGCTGGCGCTGGCTATCGCCGGTGTGACAGCTCTCTCAGGTTTTGCAATGACCCCGGAAGCCAAAGCGGAAGGGTTTATTGATGATTCAACATTGACCGGTGGCGTCTATTACTGGCAGCGTGAACGTGACCGTAAAGATGTGACCGACCACGACAAATATAAAACCAACCTTTCCCACTCCACCTGGAACGCTAACCTTGATTTCCAGTCTGGCTATGCGGCTGACATGTTCGGTATTGATATTGCGGCGTTTACCGCAATTGAAATGGCGGAAAGCAGCGAAAGTGGCCACCCGAACGAAATTGCCTTCTCGTCGAAAAACAAAGGTTACAGCGAAGATTACAGCGGCGATAAGAGCGGTATCAGCCTGTATAAAGCGGCAGCTAAATTTAAACTGGGCCCAACCTGGGCACGTGCCGGTTACATTCAGCCAACCGGTCAAACCCTGCTGGCGCCGCACTGGAGCTTTATGCCGGGTACCTATCAGGGTGCTGAAGCCGGGGCGAATTTCGACTACGGCGACAACGGTGCGCTGAGCTTCTCGTACATGTGGACCAACGAGTATAAAGCGCCGTGGCACCTGGAGATGGACGACTTCTATCAGGCCGATAAGAAGACCAAGGTTGATTATCTGCACTCCGTTGGTGCGAAATATGATTTCAAAAACAACCTGGTGCTGGAAGCAGCATTCGGTCAGGCGGAAGGGTATGTTGATCAGTACTTCGCCAAAGCCAGCTACAAGTTTGATATTCCTGGCGGCCCGCTGACCACCAGCTACCAGTTCTACGGTACGCGCGACAAGGTTAACGACGGCAGCGTAAACGATATCTATGATGGCACCGCCTGGCTGCAGGCGCTGACATTCGGCTACAAGCTGAACGAAGTCTTTGACTTCCGCCTGGAAGGGACCTGGGTTAAGGCCGACGGTCAGCAGGGTTACTTCCTGCAACGTATGACCCCGACCTACGCATCGTCCAACGGTCGTCTGGATATCTGGTGGGATAACCGTTCTGACTTCAACGCCAACGGCGAAAAGGCGGTCTTCTTCGGTACCATGTATGACCTGAAGAACTGGAACCTGCCGGGCTGGGCAGTAGGGGCTTCCTATGTCTATGCATGGGATGCGAAGCCAGCGACCTGGCAGAGCAACCCGGATGCTTACTACAACAAAAACAACACTATCAGAGAGTCTGCATACAGTCTGGATGCGATGTACACCGTACAGGAAGGCCGCGCGAAGGGTACGCTCTTCAAACTGCATTTCACTCAGTATGACAACCACTCCGATATCCCGAGCTGGGGCGGTGGTTACGGCAACATCTTCCAGGATGAGCGCGACGTGAAATTCATGGTTATCGCTCCGTTCACTATTTTCTGATGCATGATGCGGCAGGGGGAGACCTCTGCCGCCGCTAAGAGGCTCATCGTATGAAAAAACTGATTATGGTTGCTCTGATGGCCGCAGGGCTGACCGCCTGTGTTCAGCCGCCAGCGCCAAAAGAAGATAGCAAGCTGAAGGATGCCTACAGCGCCTGTATTAACACCGCGCAGGGTAATCCGGATAAAATCGAAGCCTGCCAAAGCGTGCTGAACGTGCTGAAACAAGAGAAGCAGCACCAGCAGTTTGCTAACCAGGAAAGCGTGCGCGTGCTGGATTATCAGCAGTGCATTCAGGCAACCCGTACCGGTAACGACCAGGCGGTAAAAGCCAAATGCGATAAAATGTGGCAGGAAATTCGCAGCAACAATACTCCTGCGCAAAAATAAATATTCCGCCACGCTAATCACTGAAAAAACCGCTGCTTGCAGCGGTTTTTTTATGGCCAATATCTGACGGCAGGCGAAAAAAAACCAGCGGATAGCGCTGGTTTTTAACGAAGACGATGCGTTATTTTTCTACGGCGTCGTGAGCGTGTTCATCTTCACGGCAGTCGCCTTCAGCGCAGTGGCCGTACAGATAAAGACTATGGTTAGTCAGGCGAATACCGTGCTTCGCGGCGATTTCACGCTGGCGAGCTTCAATGGAATCATCGCTGAACTCGATCACTTTCCCGCAATCAAGGCAGATCAGGTGATCGTGGTGATGCTGCTGGGTCAGTTCGAAAACGGATTTGCCGCCTTCAAAGTTATGACGGGTAACGATGCCAGCATCGTCAAACTGGTTCAGGACGCGGTAAACCGTCGCCAGACCAATTTCTTCACCCATGTCGATCAGGCGTTTGTATAAGTCTTCCGCACTGACATGGTGGTTGTCCGGCCCCTGAAGCACTTCCAGGATCTTTAACCGTGGAAGTGTGACTTTCAGGCCAGCCTTCTTTAATGCGGTATTATTGTCAGTCATGCGGAATCTGTCCTGTTGCTAAACGATTAACTTCCATCAGCGAAAGTATCACAGAGAATTCACCCGTTTTAATGCGTCTCATTATAGAATGACCCTATTGAAATGAAAACAGCAAGACTTGGGTAAACTAAGCTTTCAAAAACGAGGCTTCATCGACAAACTCCCGATGAGACCGCGCTAAATCAGAAGATATTGTACAGGTATGCGCTAAAAAGTTAAAAAAATGTAGCTATTATTTTGATTGCTTTTACCTATTAATGAGGCGCAATTTCATAATTGCGCCTCATTATCATCAGGCGTTTTTAATTTCGTCCAGGTGCAGTTCTTCCGCGACCTGTTTAACCCATTTTTCAACGCGCTCTGCGGTCAGCTCCGGCTGACGATCTTCGTCAATGGCCAGACCGACAAAGTGGTCGTCATCGGCCAGACCTTTAGAGGCTTCAAAATGGTAGCCCGCAGTCGGCCAGTGGCCGACGATGGTGGCGCCGTTTGGTTCAATGATGTCACGGATGGTGCCCAGCGCATCGCAGAAGTATTCCGCATAATCTTCCTGATCGCCGCAGCCGAACAGCGCAACCAGCTTACCGTTGAAGTCCACTTCTTCCAGTGATGGGAAGAAATCATCCCAGTCGCACTGTGCTTCACCGTAGTACCAGGTCGGGATACCCAGCAGCAGGATATCGTAGCCCGCCAGGTCTTCTTTACTGCTCTTGGCAATGTCGTGAACGTCTGCGACATCTTTACCAAGCTGTTTTTGAATCATTTTTGCGATATTTTCGGTGTTCCCGGTGTCGCTACCGAAGAAGATGCCAACGATTGCCATGAGTAAAATAACCTCTTGAAACTTAATGATATGGTGGTGGCTTATTGCCCACAGATAAGGGCAATCATAGCAGAACAGAGAAGCGTGCGGAAACAGCTATCGTGCCGGACTGCACACTCTGCTACATGAAAGTGTGTTCTGGGGGATTTTTCAGACGTTCCCCTGTCCGTGCAACAGGGCTAACTGGCTCATCAGAATTTCTTCGATGAGTTCGCTACGGCTCATGTCACGGGCAGTTGCCAGCTCGTTAAGCGCATCAACGGCGTCGCTGTTCAGTTTGAGCTCGACGCGCTTAAGCCCGCGAACTTTATCGCGTTTGAGCTGATTGCGCTTATTAATGCGGAGCTGTTCGTCACGCGAAAGCGGATTGGTTTTGGGTCTTCCCGGCCGACGCTCATTTGCGAACAAATCTAATGTCGTACGGTCCGTTTGTTCTTTTGCCATGGTTCAGAGTGACTTCGGGGAAACAAGCTACCGGGCGGTGCCCGATGCAGACAGCGCGCAATCATACAACAGTGGGGCCCGCACGCCAACGACCACGGCCATTCTGACGCGCGGTCGATGCATTTTTAATCACTCTGCGAGGTAGCGGCGGATGGCACGCAGTACCGCATCCGGTTTTTCCGCGTGCACCCAGTGTCCTGCACCGGCAATGACGTGCGCTCTGGCCTGCGGGAACTGGGCGAGCAGATCGGCGCGGTAGGCTTCCGTAACGTACGGCGAGTTGCCGCCGGGAATAAACAGTGCCGGATGATCCCTGGCCGGAATGGCCTCCCAGCCCACGATATGCGGGTATTGTTCCCACAGCACCGGTACGTTAAAGCGCCAACCGCCGTCAACGAACGACTTCAGCAGGAATTGAATGACGCCCTCTTCATGCAAATACTCGCGCATGACCGTTGCCGCTTGTTGGCGAGTGGCAACTCCGGCGCTGGTGACGGCGTTAATGGCGGCAAAAATCTCATCGTGACGGCGCACGTGGTAGTCCACCGGCGCAATATCGATCGCGACCAGGCGGTCAATCCGCTCCGGAGCCAGCGCGGTCATCGCCATGACGGCTTTACCGCCCATGGAATGGCCAATCAGCGTGGCTTTTTCAATCTGGTTGGCGTCCAGGGTATCCAGCAGATCCTGCGCCATGGCCGGATAGTTCATCTCGTCGGCGCGAGGAGACAATCCGTGGTTACGCATATCGACCTGAATGATGTCGTGGTCAGAAACCAGGTCACGCGCCAGGATGCCCAGGTTATCCAGGCTGCCGAACAGGCCGTGAACCAGAACGATGGGGGAATTATTGTGCAGGTTTTGTGCAGTTTGCGCTCGGAAATTCAATTTCATAGCAAAGTTCTTTTTTTCGCATTGTCGGGTTAGGGTATCATGTTGAGCATTCTAACGCGCAGGGGGAAGTGAGGAACTCATCCGAATTTTGCCGTCCCCCTGGTTTGGCGCTACCCGCTGTTGGGTTTTGACTTTATAATCCCAATAAACTGTATACAGAAAAATAATTGCACCGGATTAAGATGAAAACGATCGAAGTTGATGACGAGCTCTATCGCTATATTGCAGCCCACACTCTGCGCATTGGCGAGAGCGCGTCCGACATTTTACGGCGTATGCTGAAATTCTCCGCCGCTTCCCAGCCGGCAGCCGCTGCTGTCGCGCCGGTCGTCAAAGCCGAACCCGTTGCCGCTCCGGCTCCGGCGGCTACCCCCGTTGCTGAGGTAAAAGCGGTCAAAACCGCCAAAGATAAAGTTCGCGCCATGCGCGAGCTGCTGCTTTCTGACGAATACGCTGAGCAGAAAAAGGCGGTAAATCGCTTTATGCTGGTGCTGACCACGCTCTATTCGCTGGACAACCAGGCGTTCGCCGAAGCCACCGAATCCCTTCACGGCCGTACCCGCGTCTACTTTGCCGAAAATGAGCAAACGCTGCTGAAAAACGGCAACCAGACCAAACCGAAACAGGTTCCGGATACGCCATACTGGGTTATCACTAATACCAATACGGGCCGTAAATGCAGCATGGTCGAACACATCATGCAGTCAATGCAATTCCCGGCGGAATTGATTGAAAAGGTTTGCGGTACCATCTAATACTGACAATCTAACCCTTGCATAAGAAGGACCAGGCAATGGCAAACCATACCCGTGCGGGTCAACCCGCACAGCAGAGTGATTTGATCAACGTCGCTCAACTGACTGCGCAGTACTACGTGCTGCAGCCGGACGTGAGCAATGCGGAACATGCGGTGAAATTCGGGACCTCCGGTCACCGCGGTAGTGCAGGTCGTCACAGCTTCAATGAAAAGCATATTTTGGCCATTGCCCAGGCGATTGCTGAAGAGCGCGCGAAAAACGGAATTTCGGGCCCATGCTTCGTCGGGAAGGATACGCACGCGCTCTCTGAGCCGGCGTTTATCTCCGTTCTTGAAGTGTTAGCCGCCAATGGGGTGGATGTTATTGTGCAGGAAGACAATGGTTTCACGCCGACACCGGCGGTTTCCAACGCTATCCTGGTACACAATAAAAAAGGCGGCCCGCTGGCTGACGGCATTGTGATTACGCCGTCCCACAACCCGCCGGAAGACGGTGGCATCAAGTACAACCCGCCAAACGGTGGTCCGGCTGATACCAACGTCACTAAAGTGGTTGAAGACCGCGCCAATGCGCTGCTCGCCGCCGATCTGGCTGGCGTTAAGCGTATTCCTTATGATGCCGCGCTGGCCTCGGGTCACGTGAAAGAAGTGGATCTGGTGCAGCCGTTTGTTGAAGGGCTGGCGGATATCGTCGATATGGCGGCTATCCAGAAAGCCGGTCTGACGCTGGGCGTCGATCCTCTCGGCGGCTCCGGTATTGAATACTGGAAACGTATCGCGAAGCACTACAACCTGAACCTGACTATCGTCAACGATCACGTTGACCAGACGTTCCGTTTTATGCACCTCGACAAAGACGGCGCTATCCGTATGGACTGTTCCTCCGAGTGTGCGATGGCTGGCCTGCTGGCGCTGCGCGATAAGTTTGATCTGGCGTTCGCCAATGACCCGGACTACGACCGTCACGGTATCGTGACTCCGGCAGGGCTGATGAACCCGAACCACTACCTGGCGGTGGCCATCAACTACCTGTTCCAGCACCGTCCTCAGTGGGGCAAAGAGGTCGCGGTCGGTAAAACGCTGGTCTCTTCCGCTATGATTGACCGCGTGGTGAACGACCTGGGGCGTAAGCTGGTAGAAGTACCGGTGGGCTTCAAATGGTTTGTTGACGGTCTGTTTGACGGTAGCTTCGGCTTTGGCGGTGAAGAGAGCGCGGGCGCGTCTTTCCTGCGTTTCGACGGCACGCCGTGGTCAACCGATAAAGACGGCATCATCATGTGCCTGCTGGCGGCAGAAATTACCGCCGTTACCGGTAAGAATCCGCAGGAGCACTACAACGAGCTGGCCGCACGCTTCGGTGCGCCGAGCTACAACCGTTTGCAGGCTAGCGCAACGTCCGCACAGAAAGCGGCGCTGTCTAAGCTCTCTCCGGAAATGGTAAGCGCCAGCACGCTGGCGGGCGATCCGATCACCGCTCGTCTGACGGCTGCGCCGGGTAACGGTGCGTCAATCGGCGGTCTGAAAGTCATGACTGACAACGGCTGGTTCGCTGCGCGTCCGTCCGGTACGGAAGATGCCTACAAAATTTACTGCGAAAGCTTCCTTGGCGCTGAGCATCGTCAGCAGATCGAGAAAGAAGCGGTTGAAATTGTTAGCGAAGTACTGAAAAACGCCTGATGGCGCTTCGCTTATCTGGCCTACGTCTCCTGTAGGCCTGTACTCTGAGGAGCCGAAAGGCTCCTTTTTTGATCACGCGGTGTGCTGATGGCAGGTTAAGGTCTGGCAATCGAGACGCACGACGCAAACAGCCTTCATCATGTCCTCCCGATAGTCAAAGGATTGCCCCGGCGCCGACTGACGCATGATCGCGTCCAGCCCGCGTATCATCTCTTCACGGTCATGTAAGATAGTCGCCCGGCCGCTGGCGATGATACTGGAATACGCGAAGCTAAAATCACAGGCCTCTGGTGCCGGAATTAACCCGTGATCGCCATCGATTTCAAGGCTGATGTGCGGGTCTTTACGCAGTAAACGCATCTTTTTTCCGGTGCGGGCACCGTGGAAAAAGAACGTCCAGCGTTCGTCCTCATAGGTATAACCAAAGTTGACCGGCACAATATACGGGCTGCGCTCGTCGTTAAGCGCGATGCGGCAAATTTGCTGGCGTTGAATCAGGGGAATGATTTTTTCTGCGGTGCTGATGATGCGTTCGGGATTGCTCATGATGGCTGTCTTATCACAAAGAAGGGGCCGGGCTGCAGGGGGACTACAGCCCGGCCGGATGATTAACCGTGTTTGTTTTTCAATTCAAAGCGCGGTGATACCAGACCGTACAGCGTCCAGCCGAGGAAGGTCACGATGGAACCGTACAGCATCGCTTCTTCGCCGGAAGAGAACAGGGCGTAGAAGCTGTACATCGCGCCGATAAACGCCACGATGTTAGCCATACGCGCTTTGCCCGCCGGTACGTTTGCCATTCGCTGGATAATCGCCAGCGCCGCCATCGACAGGATGTACGGAATGATGTTGGTCACCACCGCCAGGTTAACCAGTACGTTAAACTGGTTGTTCAGCGACGGGCTGATGGTCATCAGCGATAGGCCAGACTGAATAATCACAATCACCAGCATGCCTTTCACCGGTGCATCTGCATGGCTGACCTGTGAAAAGACTTTCGGGAAGTAGCCTTCGTCCGCAGAGGATTTGAAGACCTGGGCGATGGTGAACTGCCAGCCGAGCAGCGAACCGCAGCAGGACATCACCATCAGCGCCATGATCACTTTACCGACTTCCGGCGTGAACATCTGCGCAAAGGCCAGGCCAAACGGTGCGGTGGAGTTGGCCAGATCCATGTTTGGCACAATCCCGGCAATCACGTTGGTGGAAATGATGTAAATCACCGCAGCCCCCAACGTCCCGCCGAGTACGGCGATCGGGACGTTACGTTCCGGGTTTTCAACCACGTCGGCGTTGGCGCAGGCCGATTCCAGACCGAGGAAGGCCCACAGCGTCATGGCGATAGACGAGCCAACGGCGCTAAAGAACGGTACATGATGCGGGTTCCAGGATTCGACATACATGGTCGGGCTGAACCAGAACCAACCGATGACGCACAGGCCGACAACCGGGATAATCACCCCCCAGACGGTAATGCTGCTGATCTGCCCGGTAATACGTGCACCGCCAAAGTTGGCGACCGTACAGATCCACAGGACACCGATGGTGGCCAGCCCGATTTGCACCGGGCTCAGCGTGGCACCGAAGAGCTCGGTGCCGTAACCCACAGCGGAGATAGCAATCGCCACGTTGGCAATCAGCAGTGAAACCCCGTAGGTATAGTTGGCCATAAAGTTGCCAGACTTACCAAAGGCATACTCGGCGTAGCCGCCCATGCCCCCGGATTTCTTACTGAACATCCCGCACTTAGCGAAGGCCCAGGCCAGCGCCATCGAACCGACGGCGGTGACCAGCCAGGAGATAATGGAGATGGTGCCGACTTCAGCGAGTTTGGTGGGCAGCATAATGATACCGGAGCCCATCATGTTCACCATCGTCAGGATGGTGAGCTGAACAACACCCATCTTATTTTTGGCTGTGCTCATAATTTCTCCCCTTTCAGCAGCGCCGGTTGCGGCTGCTGAGTCTTAATCACGTTGCACCACACTTCTTTGCGGCCATCATGTTCCTGGATATATACCCCTTGCAGTTCTGGCGCGAAGCCCGGCAGCAGGTTGATCCCTTCTTCCAGCGCTTTGAAGTAGCGCAGTACGGAATCACCCCAGATTTCGCCCGGGACAACGCACAGCACGCCAGGAGGATACGGCAGAGCACCTTCTGCGGCGATTTTGCCTTCCGCCATGGACAGCGGCACCAAATCGACTTCGCCACGGATATAAGCGAAGTTGGCTTCCTGCGGGTTCATGCTGACGCGCGGGAAGTGTGATTTACGGAACATCTCTTTCTGCAGCTGTTTCACGTTATGGCGGGCGTACAGGTTATGCATTTCCTGGCACAGTTGGCGCAGGGTGTAGCCTTCGTAACGATCTTTATGCTGCCCGTACAGCGACGGCAGAACGTCTTTCAGCGGCGCATCGGCTTCCAGCAGCGTTTCAAAGCGCACCAACAGCGCAACCAGCTGCTGCAGTTTGGCCATATCTTCGGCCGGTGTCAGCAGGAACAGGATAGAGTTGAGGTCGCATTTTTCCGGCACTACGCCGTGTTCGCGCAGGTAGTTCGCCAGAATGGTTGCCGGTACGCCGAAGGTGTCGTATTCGCCGTTGCCGTCAATCCCCGGCGTGGTCAGCAGGAGTTTGCAAGGGTCGACGAAATACTGATGTTCGGCGTAGCCTTCAAAACCATGCCAGCGTTCGCCCGGTACGAAGTGGAAGAAGCGCAGATCGTTAGGGAAGGTGCGAATAAGCAGGTCATTTCTTCCAAAGCTGACTCGCTGATTAAAATTTCGCGGATCTGGGCCGATTTTTTTCCCGCAAACACATCGAATCAGCCTATTTAGGCTATTTTTTCCGCCATTTCTGGCGTTATTTCCGGTTTTTAGTGAGATCTCTCCCACTGACGTATCATTTGGTCCACCCGAAACAGGTTGGCCAGGGTGAATAACATCGCCAGTTGGTTATCATTTTTCAGCAGCCCCTTGTATCTGGCTTTCACGAAGCCGAACTGCCGCTTGATGATGCGAAACGGGTGCTCCACCCTGGCACGGATGCTGGCTTTCATGTATTCGATGTTGATGGCCGTTTTGTTCTTGCGCGGATGCTGCTTCAAGGTTTTTACCTTGCCGGGACGCTCGGCGATCAGCCAGTCCACATCCACCTCGGCCAGCTCCTCGCGCTGTGGCGCTCCTTGGTAGCCGGCATCGGCTGAGACAAATTGCTCCTCTCCATGAAGCAGATTACTCAGCTGATTGAGGTCATGCTCGTTGGCCGCGGTGGTGACTAGGCTGTGGGTCAGGCCACTCTTGGCATCGACACCAATGTGGGCCTTCATGCCAAAGTGCCACTGATTGCCTTTCTTGGTCTGATGCATCTCCGGATCGCGTTGCTGCTCTTTGTTCTTGGTAGAGCTGGGTGCCTCAATGATGGTGGCATCCACCAAAGTGCCTTGGGTCATCATGACGCCTGCTTCGGCCAGCCAGCGATTGATGGTCTTGAACAATTGACGGGCCAGTTGATGCTGCTCGAGCAGGTGGCGGAAATTCATGATGGTGGTGCGATCCGGCAGGGCGCTATCCAGGGATAATCGGGCAAACAGGCGCATGGAGGCGATTTCGTACAGGGCATCTTCCATGGCACCGTCGCTCAGGTTGTACCAATGCTGCATGCAGTGAATACGCAGCATGGTCTCCAGCGGATAGGGCCGTCGGCCATTGCCCGCCTTGGGATAAAACGGCTCGATGACAGCGGTCATATTCTGCCATGGCAGAATATGCTCCATGCGGGAGAGGAAAATCTCTTTTCGGGTCTGACGGCGCTTAGTGCTGAATTCACTATCGGCGAAGGTGAGTTGATGGCTCATGATGTCCCTCTGGGATGCGCTCCGGATGAACATGATGATCTCATATCAGGAACTTGTTCGCACCTTCCCTAACTGAATGACCGCCAGACGGAACGGGCGCTCGTTGCGCGCGCGGTTCGGTGCAACTTCGGCAACCAGCTCACGCAGGTAGCGTTCTTCGAAGCAGTGGGCATCAATACCGCCGATAAAGCCGTACGGGTTACGTGCGGTTTCCAGATACACCGGCGTTGCACCAGCCTGCAGCAGCGCGCCGTGGTGGTTTGATTTGTGGTTATTACGGTCAAACAGCACCAAATCGCCCGGGGTCAGCAGCGCATTCAGCACCACCTTGTTAGACGAAGAGGTCCCGTTCAGTACGAAGTAGGTTTTATCCGCGTTAAAGACTTTGGCTGCGTGCTGTTGGGCAATGCACGGTGCGCCTTCGTGGATCAGCAGGTCACCCATCGCGACGTCGGCGTTGCACAGGTCAGAGCGGAAAAGCGTTTCACCAAAGTATTCAACGAATTGGTTACCGGCAGGGTGACGGCGGAAGAATTCACCGCCCTGGTGCCCCGGGCAGTCAAATGCGCTGTTGCCCTGTGCTACGTAGTCGACCAGTGCGCTGAAGAACGGCGGGCGCAGATTCACTTCATATTTGTGCGCAGCGGCTTCCAGCTGGCGGCCGTAGAAGTCGTTACGGGTTTCATCGTGCTCAAATACCCCTTGAATACGTGAGAGATATTCAGAAGGAACGATTTGATCTTTATTAATAGCAATGAAGACGGGCAGGTTATAACCCGTGGCATCTATTTCATCGAGTTTACCGCACTCAACGTCTTCAATTGATAATACGGCGGCCGCGACATCAATAAAGTGGGTGTCACAGGTGTTGATAATACTGCGCTGGGTAGTAAAGCAGTCCGGGCATGAACGACTTACGGCAATTTTTAATTCAGACATTTTTCGACTCTTCATTTTAGGTAATAGCAGTCCGTCAATTACTCGAAAGAGAAATTGATATCGCCGGAAAAAAAGCAAGACGATCCCGCTGACAATAAAATCAGGGCGTTGCTTTTTTCAGAATATGGCAAACCCTACCGGTCCGGTGGCCGGAAGAAACAGGTTTGTCAGAGCGAGCGCTGGCAGCAGGCGGTATGCCTGTATTTACAAGGAAATACTGCGAGGCGCCCGAAGTCGGAAGACTTATCGGGCGTTAAAGAAGTGAAAGTCGAAGCTATTACGGTGGGCAAACATCATAATATGTGTTGTCCGCCGGATATGGGGCATTTGTCGGTTATTGTTTTCCATTTCGTATCCCTCCGATGAATATCTTAAGGCGGAGTCATTTTATCTCTGATAAGGCGTAAAACTGTGAGGTTGATCAACAATAGGAGATCATTCATAAAATAATCAATTATTGGTAGGTGGTGTGCCAGGATAAAATGCTGTTTTGTTGAGATGTTGTAAACAACTTGTATTTTATTTATTTAAAGTAGAATTAAGCCACGCCATTTAAATATGCGGGTGGCTTACGTTAATTCTTAATAAAATAAGTATGTGATAGTAGGGTTATTATGAATAATTATTCATAACATAAAACGATAGCCAATACCGGTTTCGGTTAATAAATGCTGAGGGCGCGCGGGATCGATTTCCAACTTCTGGCGAAGGTGCCCCATATAAATGCGCAAATAATGACTATGTTCCACCGCATTCGGCCCCCACACCTGGCTCAGTAGCTGCCGTTGAGTGAGCACTTTTCCAGCATTGTTGAGTAACACCGCCAGCAGGCGGAACTCAATAGGGGTGAGGTGAATTTCTTCACTGTCGCGGGTTATGCGTCGTGAAGCCAGGTCCACGGTGATATCAGAGAAGGTCACTTGTGGATCGTGCGGCTGCGTGCTGGCATGGCGGCGCAGGGCCACGCGCAGTCGTGCCTGAAGCTCGCCGATGCCAAATGGTTTACTCAGATAGTCGTCGGCGCCGGCGTCCAGTGCGGCAATTTTATCGTGTTCTTCGCTGCGTGCGGACAGCACAATAATCGGCACCGGGCTCCACTGGCGAATATCGCGGATAAAATCGAGACCGTCACCGTCGGGCAGGCCAAGGTCAAGGATCACTAAATCCGGCTTACGCGTCGCCGCTTCCAGCAGACCGCGTTGCAGGGTATCGGCATCGAACACGCTCAGGTCTTCTGCTTCCAGCGCGGTGCGCAGAAAACGGCGGATAGCCTGTTCATCTTCAACAATCAGAACGCTGGTCACAGCTCCTCGGGTCCCTCTTCAAGTTCAGGTGGTTTTTCTAGTGGAAGTGTAACACGAAAACAGGCTCCCCCTTCCGGGCGGTTGCTGGCCGACAGCGTGCCGCCGTGGATCTCAACGATTGCCTGGCAAATGGCCAGACCTAGCCCGACGCCGGGAATCGCCGACTCTTTGTTGCCGCGGGCAAATTTGGCGAAAATTAGCTGCTCCTGGCCGAGAGGAATACCCGGCCCGCTGTCCCAGACGTCGAGCAGCAGACGGTTATTCTCAGTGGTGGTGCGAATGCCGATTTGTGCCTCGCTGCCTGCGTACTTCACGGCGTTTTCCAGCAGATTGTTCAGCACCCGCTCGAATAACGGTCCATCGAGGTGGACCAGCATGAGCGGGTCGGGTAGGGCGAGCGCGATCCGGCGGCCGCCGAGCGTGGGCTCTAGCGTGCGCAGCGCGCTGCCGACGACCTCTTCCAGCGTCAGCCATTCCTTATGAAGATTAAACCCGCCGGACTGAATGCGCGCCATATCCAGCAGGTTATTGACCAGCCGCGTGGTGTTCAGCACGTGCTGGCGAATTTCGTTTGCCTGTGGCGCGTAGGGCGAGCCGCTGCTGGCCAGATCGAGCGTCAAAATTTCCGCCTGTCCGAACAGCACGGTTAGCGGCGTGCGCAGATCGTGCGACAGAGCGGCCAGTAGGGAGTTGCGCAGGCTTTCACGTTCGCTGATAAGCCTGGACTGCTCCTCGCTTGCCGTCAGCGCCAGCCGCTCCAGCGCGCTGGCGACCAGCAGGGTGAACGTTTCCAGCAGCCGCTGTTGTTCCGGCACCATTAACTGGCGCAGATTATTGGGTTCCACCACCACCAGCCCGTGGGTTTTATCGGCGCTGCGCAGCGGCAGAATCAGATAAGGTACGCCGGGGAGGGTATCGGTTCCGGCCCCGGCGGGCAGCCCTTTGTCAAAACTCCAGTGGGCAATGGCTTCATCCCACGGCGTCATGCCCTCCTGATGGTTAAGCGCCGCCAGCTTACCGTGCTCATCCGGCAGCAGTACCTGGCTGCGGGCGTGGAACGTCGAGCGGATATACTGCTCGCAGGTCACGGCGATATCGCGGGCATTACGCCCGACCGCCAGCGTTTTGGACATCTCGTAGAGGTGTCGCGTTCGCTGCTCGCGGTAGCGGGCAACGCGTGCCTGGTAACGTACTCCAGCGGTCAGATTACCGATCACCAGCCCCACCGTCAGCATGACCCCGAAGGTCAACAGATACTGTACGTCGGACACGGCCAGGGTGCCGCGCGGCGCCACGAACACTAAGTCAAAGCTCACGACGTTGATGACCGTGGCCAGCACCGAGGGCCAGCGGCCGTAGAACAGGGCCACGATCACCACGCCGAGCAGGTAGAGCATGACGAGGTTGGCGGCTTCAAAGGCCACCAGCCACTGCGCGGCAATAAAGGTAATGGCCGCGCACAGCGCGAGCGCCACCGCGCAGCCGCGAATCTGTACGCGCCATTTATCCCGCCATGGCCGCCGATCGTGCGGGCGATCCGGCAGAGGCAGCGGCGTTTCATCCACGCCGATAACCAGCAGATCCAACTCTGGAGCATGGCGTGAGAGGCGATCGCCGAAGCGTTCGCCGCGCCACCATTGACGCTTTTGTTGGCGACCAATCACAATTTTGCCGAGATTATGCTCGCGGGCGTAGCGAATCACCGCGGCTTCTTCGGAGGGATCGGAGAGCGTAGCGGTTTCAGCTCCCAGCTCCTGCGCCAGGCGCAGCGATTTAAGGATTGCCCGTCGCTGAGGTTCCGGCAAACGGTGCAGCGCAGGGGTCTCGACGTAAACCGCGTGCCAGGCGCTGCCCAGACGAGCAGCCAGGCGGGCAGCGGTACGCACCAGCTTCTCGCTACCGGCATGGTGGCCGATGCACAGCAGAATGGCATCGTGGGTATGCCAGACTTTTTCCTGCCCCTGCGCGTCACGCCAGGCGCGCATTTGATCGTCCACGCGTTCGGCGGTGCGGCGCAGCGCCAGTTCGCGCAGGGCAATCAGGTTCCCTTTACGGAAGAAATTTTCGATGGCCCGCTCGGCCTGGCCGGCAAGATAGACCTTGCCTTCATTCAGCCGCTGGCGCAGATCGTCGGGCGGTAGATCCACCAGCACCACTTCATCTGCGGCGTCAAAGAAGGGATCGGGTACCGTTTCCCGCACCTGAATCCCGGTTACCCCACTGACCACGTCGTTGAGGCTCTCAAGGTGCTGAACATTGACGGTGGTAAACACATCAATTCCGGCGTCCAGCAGTTCATCGATATCCTGCCAGCGTTTAGGGTGACGTGAACCGGGGGCATTGCTGTGGGCCAGCTCATCCATCAGCACCAGCGCCGGGCGACGGGCGAGGGCTGCGTCGAGGTCAAACTCGCTGACGTAGCGGCCGCGATAGGCGGTGCGCTTTGGTGGCAGCATGCTCAGGCCGTTGAGCATCGCGGCGGTTTCTTTACGTCCGTGGGTTTCGACCACGCCCGCCAGCACGTCCAGCCCCTGTGCGCGCAGCCGCTGCGCCTCAGCCAGCATGGCCCAGGTTTTACCGACCCCGGCGCAGGCGCCGAAGAAAATCTTCAGCTTGCCGCGGTGCGCATCGGCGGTTTGTTCCAGCAGGCGATCCGGGTCAGGACGCAGCGGCTCATCGGTCATCATTAATTATCCTTGTGGGCATCCAGCGCCATATTCAGCTCAACAATATTTACCACAGGTTGACCGAGAAAGCCGAGCAGCGGCTTATGGGTTGCGGCCTGAACCTGCTGCATGAGCCACTGCGGCGAAAGGTGGCGCGCTTTGGCAATGCGCGGTACCTGCCATAACGCAGCGGCGGGCGTCAGGTGTGGGTCTAGTCCGCTGGCGGATGCGGTCACCAGTTCAACCGGAACCCGGCTGCTGGCGTCCGGATTGGCAGCACGTAGCGCGGCAATTCGGTCGGTAAACAGCTTATCCAGCGCCGGGTTACTGCCCGCCAGGTTACTACCGCCGGAGGCCATCGGGTTATCCGGCGTATCGGCGGTGGCGGAAGGGCGGCCCTGGAAATAACCAGGATCGGTAAAGGACTGGCCGGTAAGCCGCGAGCCGCGAATATCGGTATGGTCAAAAATCAGCGAGCCGTTAGCCTGAGTATGGAACAACCACTGCCCCAGCGCGGTGGTCACGAGCGGATAAATACCGCCGGTGATAACCGCGAGGAACAGGAAGATAACAACGGCAGGACGCAATGCAGACATGGTTTTTTCCTCACACCAGACCCAGCAGGGTTAACAGTAAATCAATGAGTTTGATGCCAATAAACGGCACTACCAGCCCGCCGGCGCCGTAAATCCACAGGTTGCGGCGTAGCATTGCTGATGCCGACAGCGGGCGGTAGCTCACCCCTTTTAGCGCCAGCGGCAGCAGGAACACGATGATCAGCGCGTTAAAAATGACGGCGCTGAGAATCGCAGAGTCCGGCGAGTGCAGACGCATAATGTTCAGCACTCCCAGCTGCGGCCAACTGGCGGCAAAGGCGGCGGGAATAATGGCGAAGTATTTCGCCACGTCGTTGGCGATACTGAACGTGGTCAGCGAGCCGCGGGTCATCAGCATTTGCTTGCCAATGTGCACCACCTCAATCAATTTGGTCGGGTTAGAGTCCAGGTCGACCATATTGCCCGCCTCTTTGGCCGCCTGAGTCCCGGAATTCATTGCCACCGCAACGTCGGCCTGGGCTAACGCCGGGGCGTCGTTGGTGCCGTCGCCGGTCATTGCCACCATGCGGCCTTCGGACTGGTACTGGCGAATCAATGCCAGCTTGGCTTCTGGCGTGGCTTCAGCAAGGAAGTCGTCAACGCCCGCTTCGGCGGCGATGGCCGCGGCGGTCAGCCGGTTGTCGCCGGTGATCATCACCGTTTTAATGCCCATCTTACGCAGTTGAGCGAAGCGTTCTTTAATACCGCCTTTGACAATATCCTTCAGCGCTATGACCCCAAGCACGCGCGCGCCTTCGGCGACGACCAGCGGCGTGGCACCAAGGCTCGCGACGCTTTCCACTTTCTGTTCGACATCAAGCGGGAAGCGGCCGCCGTTGCTTTCAATATGACGGCGAATAGCATCAACGGAACCTTTGCGAATCATACGGTTGTCGATGTTTATCCCGCTCATCCGGCTCTGTGCGGTAAACGGGACGAAGGTCGCGTGCAGCGCCTGCACGTCGCGTTCGCGCAGGTTGAAGCGCTGTTTTGCCAGCACCACGATGCTGCGTCCTTCCGGGGTTTCATCCGCCAGCGATGACAGCTGAGCGGCATCGGCCAGCGTTTTTTCGTCTACGCCTTGTGCTGGAAGGAACTGCGATGCCTGGCGGTTGCCCAGCGTAATAGTGCCGGTTTTATCCAGCAGCAGCACGTCGACATCGCCCGCCGCTTCCACGGCGCGACCGCTGGTGGCGATAACGTTAGCGCCCAGCATGCGACTCATCCCGGCAACGCCGATAGCCGATAGCAGACCACCAATGGTGGTGGGGATCAGGCATACCAACAGCGCGACCAGCACGGTGACGCTTATTGGCGTACCGCTCCAGGCGGAGAACGGCCAGATGGTGGCGGTCGCCAGCAGGAAGACGATAGTCAGCGCCACCAGCAAAATGGTCAGGGCAATTTCGTTCGGCGTCTTACGACGCTGCGCACCTTCCACCATCGCAATCATGCGATCGAGGAACGTCTCCCCCGGGTTGACGCTACAGCGCACCACCAGCCAGTCGGAGAGGATGCGCGTCCCGCCGGTGACCGAGGCGAAGTCGCCACCGGATTCACGAATAACCGGTGCGGATTCGCCGGTAATGGCGCTTTCGTCTACCGATGCGCCACCCTCGATGACTTCGCCGTCGCAGGGAATAATGCCGCCTGCTTCAACCAGCACCACGTCGCCTTTGCGCAGATCGTCGGCCGGGATGTGATCCATTGCGGCACCGTAGCGAGCCTCACGCAATTTGCGGGCAAAAGCCGTTTTTTTGACCCCTTTCAGGCTGTTGGCCTGCGCCTTACTGCGGCCTTCGGCCATGGCTTCGGCAAAGTTGGCAAACAGTACGGTAAACCACAGCCACAGGGCGATGGCGCTACTAAAGCCCACGTTGCCAGGCAGGGCACCCAGCGCCATGGCGGCGGCCAGCGCGCTGGTCAGCACGCTGCCAATCCAGACGATAAACATGACCGGATTACGCCACTGCACGGTGGGGCTGAGTTTTTTCACGGCGTCGATCAACGCCTGGCGAACCAGAGACGGTTCAAACAGGCCCAGTTGTTTGCGACTCATAACCAATTGCTCCGCATGACTCAAAACAGGGAAAGATGTTCCGCTACCGGGCCAATCGCCAGGGCGGGAATAAAGGTCAGTGCGCCCACCAGCAGCACGGTGCCGATCAGCAGGCCAATAAACAGGGCATCGTGTGTCGCCAGCGTGCCTGGCGTAGCGGGCTGGATTTTTTTATTCACCAGCGAACCGGCAATTGCCAGCACCGGGAGAATCACGCCGAAGCGGCCGACAAACATGCACACCGCCATCAGGCAGTTCCAGAATGGCGTGTTGGCGCTTAAGCCCGCGAAGGCGCTGCCGTTGTTATTCGCGGCCGACGAAACGGCATACAGCACCTCGCTAAAGCCGTGCGAACCGGGGTTGGCCATGGCGCTACGTCCGGCATCGGTCATCATCGCCAGCGCGGTGCCGAGCAGCACCAGCGTTGGGGTGACCAGAATCGCCAGCGCGGTCATTTTCATCTCCGGTACGTCGATTTTTTTGCCGAGGTATTCGGGGGTGCGACCAATCATCAGCCCGGCGATAAACACCGCCAGCAGGACGAACAGCAGCATGCCGTACAGACCGGAGCCCACGCCGCCGAAGACCACTTCACCAATCTGCATCAGCCACAGCGGGATCATGCCGCCCAGCGCGGTAAAGGAGTCATGCATAGCGTTTACCGCACCGCAGGAGGCTGCGGTTGTCACCACCGCGTACAGGCTGCTGGCAAGGATGCCGAAGCGGCTCTCTTTCCCTTCCATATTGATACTGCTGTCGGCACCGAACGCGAGCAGGTGTGGGTTACCGCGGGTTTCCGCCCACATCACCACCGCCACGCAGACCACGAAAATAATCGTCATCGCCCACAGAATCGCCCGGCCCTGGCGGTTGTCGCCTACCGACTCGCCGAAAGCAAAGCACAGCGCCGCCGGGATCAGGAAGATCGCCAGCATCTGCACGAAGTTGGTCAGCGCCGTCGGGTTTTCAAAGGGGTGTGAAGAGTTAGCGTTAAAGAACCCGCCGCCGTTGGTGCCCAGCATTTTAATGGCCTCCTGTGAGGCGACGGGGCCCATCGGCAGCAGCTGATGCGCACCTTCCAGCGTGGTAAACGGCTGGTAGGGCAGGAAGTTCTGTAACGTGCCTTGCTGAATAAAGAACAGCGCCAACAGCAGTGAAATGGGCAGCAGCAGCCACAGGGTAATACGGGTGATATCGACCCACGCGTTACCCAGCGTACTGACGCTATGGCGGGCAAAAGCGCGCACCAACGCAAACAGCACGGCGATGCCGGTGGCGGCAGAGAGGAAATTCTGTACCGTCAGACCAGCCATCTGGCTGAAATAGCTTAGCGTGGTTTCACCGCTGTACGACTGCCAGTTGGTGTTGCTGACGAAGCTCACGGCGGTGTTCAGCGCCAGGTGCCATGACAGGCCCGGCAGCTGCTGTGGGTTAAGCGGCAGATAGCCTTGCAGCATTAGCATGGCAAACAACGCCGCCAGACCGCAAAGGTTCAGCAGTACGATGGCCATGGCATAGCGTCGCCAGCTCATTTCCTGGCCGGAAATGCCGAGGATGCGCCACAGAACGCTTTCCGTCCGGGCCAGACCCGGCAGCGGCGCATTGCCGATCATCGTCGCCAGCATCTTGCCGAGCGGACGAGCGAGAATAAACAGCACCAGCAGGAAGCTGGCAACGAGTAGAAATCCCTGAGCAGCCATCACAGCGCCTCCGCCTTCAAAAGGGCATAAACCAGATACGCCAGTAACAGGAACACCAGCACCACGCCGGCTATTACGCCTGTAGTCACAATCCACCTCCGGACGATTGAGTTATTGCGCTAAGCGTAGGTTTTCAGGTGCAAAGATTTCGCAAAAATTGCCGGGCGGGGTGTAAAAAAAGTATAAAAATAACAAATCCACAATTTAACTAATGGTTAGTATTAATTTAACAATCACGTAACTAAGTTACGCGGTGAATGTAAATAAACACAAAACAAACCGAAATTAGTGGTCGGATGAGTAGTAAAATTACACAAAAAGCGGTACGATTTTAAACAGATTACCAAGCATGATTTTCCGGCGAAGATTGCCGGCCAACTTAGGGGAGAGAATATGGAGCTGTACAAAAAATATCCTGCACACGTCGTGTTAATGCGCCGTACTTTCGCCGTGGTGGCGGGGATTCTGGCGCTGCCGGTGATGCTGTTCTGGAAAGACCGCGCCCGTTTTTACAGCTATCTGCACCGCGTCTGGTCGAAAACCAGTGAGAAACCGGTATGGATGGAACAGGCTGAAGGGGCCGCCTGCGACTTTTATTAATCGTGTCGCAGCGAAAAAAAACGCGCAAGCCGCTCCTGCAAAGGGGCGGCTTTTTGCATTTACAGTGATGCAGGCCTGATAAGTGCAGCGCCATCAGGCAGGTGTGGTATCAACGTCGAAAGGTGTTGTGAAATAATTGGTGTAATATGAATGTATTAGTTAAATATATTCAGGATTTTTATGCCTACGCATCTGGTCTGGTTCCGCGCTGATTTGCGCCTGCATGACAACCTCGCCCTTGCCGCTGCCTGCCGCGATCCGCACGCGCAGGTGCTGGCATTGTATATTGCCACCCCGCAACAGTGGGCGGCGCACGCCATGGCCCCCCGCCAGGCCGCCTATCTTGCCGCGCAGCTGAACGCGCTTCGTCAGGCGCTGGCAGAGAAAAATATCCCGCTGATTTTCCACGAGGTGGCTGATTTTGCCGCCAGCATTGAGGTGGTGCGCAGCGTCTGCAAACGGCATGCGGTCACGCACCTTTTCTACAACTATCAGTATGAGTTCAACGAGCGTCAGCGCGATCGCCAGGTGGAACACTCGCTGGTGGATACCGTCTGTCAGGGGTTTGATGACAGCGTGATCCTGCCACCGGGGGCGGTGGTGGCCGGCAATCACGAGATGTATAAAGTGTTTACGCCGTATAAAAACGCCTGGCTACGACGACTGCGTGAGCACCTACCGGAGTGCGTTCGTGCGCCAGCGCCAAGAAATGCGCCTGCGGTAACGGCAGGGCCGGCGATAACATTGACCTATCCGCAGCAGCCGTTTGATCCGGCGCTGTTTCCTGCCGATGAAAACACGGCGATTCAACGGCTGCGTCAGTTCTGCCAGCAGGGCGCATCTGAGTATGAATCTCAGCGTGATTTCCCGGCGATTGAGGGGACCAGCCGTTTATCCGCGTGCCTGACCGTTGGCGTACTGTCACCGCGTCAGTGTCTGCATCGCCTGCTGGCCGAGCAGCCAGCGGCACTGGACGGCGGTGCGGGCAGCGTGTGGCTAAACGAACTGATCTGGCGTGAGTTTTATCGCCATCTGATGACTTATTATCCGCGGCTCTGTCAGCACCAACCGTTTATCAAGTGGACAGATAATGTCCGCTGGCACGACGCCCCGGCGGCGCTGACGGCCTGGCAGCGCGGGCAAACCGGCTATCCGATCGTCGACGCCGCGATGCGCCAGCTCAATGCTACTGGTTGGATGCATAACCGCCTGAGAATGATCGTCGCCAGCTTCCTGGTGAAAGACCTGCTGATCGACTGGCGGGAAGGGGAGCGCTACTTTATGTCGCAACTGGTGGATGGCTGCCTGGCGGCTAACAACGGCGGCTGGCAGTGGGCGGCCTCAACCGGTACCGATGCAGCGCCCTATTTTCGTATCTTTAACCCGACAACCCAGGGCGAACGTTTTGATAAAAGCGGGGCGTTTATCCGTCAGTGGCTGCCGGAACTGGCGGCGGTGCCGGACAGCGCGATTCATCAGCCGTGGACGTGGGCTGAGAAGCAGGAAAGGGGATTGGATTATCCTCGGCCCATCGTTAATCACAGTGAAGCGAGGGTTGCCACGCTTGCCGCCTATGAAGCTGCGAAGAAAAATGAGGCCTGATATTCAGGCCTCATAGACAGGGTTACGCGTCAACCGCCAGGCGGCGTTGGCGAACTTTCACCGAGTGGTACAGCCAGATAACCATGACGACGCCGACGCAGGCCAGCGCGCCCCAGGTAATCTGGCTAAAGACGTCAATATAGGCATTGATGGAGTAGTCTGCCGCACCGGCGGAATCAAACGAGGCCTGCGAGGTCTGGTCGGCAATAATGCCCGCCACATAGTTGGCCACCGCGCCGGAGAGCAGCATGTAGATGCCGGTCAGTACACCGGTGACGCCCGGGATCTGAATACGGGTAATCTGCGACATGGCCACCGGGTCGATAAACAGCTCCGCAAAGCCCATCACCGACAGCCCCAGCAGCATCAGCGGCATGGAGGAGTGCCCGTAGCTGGCAGACCAGCGGGCGCTGAGGGTCAGAATACAGAACCCGGCGCTCATCAGCCCCAGGCCCAGCGCATACTTGCCCCAGATCCGTAGATCGCGGTTGCGGGTCACCTGCTCTTTAATCAGCCACGCCAGTACCACGCCGCAAAGCATGACCGCAAAGGCATTCACCGACTGGAACATGGCGGTCGGCACTTCGTAGCCCAGCACGTTACGGTTAACGAAACGGTCAATATACAGGCTGATTGAGCTGCCGCCCTGCTGGGCAAAGGCCCAGAACAACAGGCTGAAGAAGGTCAGCACCACAATCAGGCGCAGGTCTTTACGCTGTTCAGCCGTTTCGGCGCGACGGTAAATTTTCGCCAGTACCGCCAGGCCGATAATCGAAGCCGCGATCAGCGCATAGACCGACCATTCCTGCCAGAACAATACCGTAATAAACAGCGGTGCAACGACCAGCAGTACCAGCAGCCAGCCCCAGTTGGGCAGCAGGAAGCTGCGCGCGCACAGTACTTCTTTGTTGACCCCGCGGGTGTGAGCGAAGTGGCGACGGCCGCTGATAAAAATGACCAGCCCGGCCAGCATGCCGACGGCAGCCAGCGTAAAGCCCATCGCCCAGCTATACTGCTCTTGCGCGAAGCCACAGGCGATAGGCGCCACGATTGACCCGACATTACCCGCCGCGTACATCAGCGAGAAACCGCCGTCACGGCGCGGATCGGTGGGTTCATACAGCTCGCCTAACAGGCAGCTGACGTTGGATTTAAACAGCCCGTAGCCGCAGACAATAATGGCCAGCGACAGATACAAGAACATGGGGGCCACTTCGCTGGCACCCAGTACCATATGCCCGATGACCATCAGCAGCGCGCCGAGCATCACCGCCATGCGGTTACCCAGCACTTTATCGGCCAGATAGCCGCCGAGAATCGGCGTGACGTAGACCAGTGAACAATAGGCGCTGAACAGCTCGTAGGCGTGAGTATCGTTGTACTTCAACTGGTTGGTGAGATACAGAATCAGCAGCGCGCGCATGCCGTAGAAGCTGAAGTATTCCCAGATTTGCAGGGCGACAACGTAGTAAATTGCCTTCGGCTGCGATTGTGATTTATTCATTGCACATTTAACCTCGAAACCCGGCAACGGCCTGCTGCGTAAGGCTTTGTTTCATTTATGTAATAATACGTATAAAAGCGTATTATCTTTGTAATATGCGGTATGGTTGCATAAATATACATGAAGTTGCTCACATTGAAACAGGCAAATCGTGTTATTCAGGCATTTATTGTGCGTAGTTAAGCGGCGTTCCGGCGGATGTCAGGCATTGTGTATCGACGTAGCGGCAAAGTGACGCTATTTTATTCTGCTTAACAGCATTGATGGCTAAGTGAGCGAAAATGAAAAATACCGAGCTAGAACAACTGATTAATGAAAAACTTGGCAGCGGTGCCTTTAGCGATTATGCACCTAATGGCCTGCAGGTCGAGGGGCGTGAAACGGTACAGAAAATTGTGACCGGCGTGACCGCCAGTCAGGCATTGATTGATGAAGCCGTACGCCAGCAGGCGGATGCGGTTATCGTCCATCACGGTTATTTCTGGAAGGGCGAGTCGCCGGTGATTCGCGGCATGAAACGCAACCGCCTGAAGGCGCTGCTGGCAAACGACATCAACCTCTATGGCTGGCATCTGCCATTGGACGCACATCCAGAGCTGGGGAATAACGCCCAGCTGGCGCACCTGCTCGGTATTAACGTGATGGGTGAAATTGAACCCCTGGTGCCGTGGGGGGAACTGTCGATGCCGGTTTCAGGGCTTGAGCTGGCGTCGTGGATAGAAGTGCGTCTGGGGCGTAAACCGCTGTGGAGCGGCGATACCGGGCCGGAAAAAGTCTCCCGCGTGGCCTGGTGTACGGGCGGCGGACAGGGGTTTATCGATAGCGCAGCGCGTTTCGGCGTGGATGCCTTCATTACCGGTGAAGTGTCAGAACAAACCATTCATTCTGCTCGCGAGCAGGGGCTGCATTTTTATGCTGCGGGCCACCATGCGACCGAACGCGGCGGCATTCGTGCGTTGAGCGAATGGCTCAATGAAACCACCGATCTGGATGTCACCTTTGTTGATATCCCTAATCCGGCCTGATTAACGGGGGGCATAAAGTGCAGCGAGCGCGTTGTTATCTGTTAGGGGAAACCGCCGTCGTGCTGGAGCTGGAACCGCCGGTCACGCTGGCGGCGCAAAAGCGCGTATGGCGATTGGCCCAGCGTCTGGCGGCGATTCCGGACGTGGTGGATGCGATTCCCGGAATGAATAATATTACCGTGACTCTGCGCCATCCGCAGACCCAGGCGCTGGACGCCATTGAGCGCCTTCAGCGCTGGTGGGAAGAGAGTGAGGCGCTGGAGCCTGATTCGCGGCAAATCGATATCCCGGTGGTCTACGGCGGAGAAAGTGGCCCTGACCTACCCGAGGTGGCCCGCCTGAGCGGCCTGACGCCAAAGCAAGCCGTAGAACTTCATGCGTCGGTGGACTACGTCGTGTGGTTTCTCGGCTTCCAGCCCGGTTTTCCTTACCTTGGTGGCCTGCCGGAGCGCCTGCATATGCCGCGTCGCGCGGAGCCCAGGCTGAAGGTGCCCGCCGGTTCGCTCGGCATTGGCGGCGCGCAAACCGGTATTTATCCGCTGTCGACGCCCGGTGGCTGGCAGCTGATTGGTCGCACGCCTCTGGCGCTGTTTTCGCCGAACCGTGAGGATCCTATTCTGCTGCGCCCCGGGGATACGGTGCGCTTTGTGCCGCAAAAGGAGGGAATATGCTAAAGGTGATACGTGCGGGCATGTATACCTCAGTGCAGGACGCCGGGCGTGATGGGTTGCGACAGTCCGGCGTGAGCCGCTGCGGCGCGATGGATAAGCCGGCGCTGATAACGGCCAATTTGCTGGTGGGCAACGATGCTAACGCTGCGGCGCTGGAGATTACGCTGGGGGCGGCAACCTTTCAGTTTGCCCGCGACGGTTGGTTTGCGTTAACCGGCGCGGGCTGCGAAGCCACCCTGGACGGTGCGGCGGTATGGAGCGGCTGGCGACACTGGGCAACGGCAGGGCAGACGCTGATGCTCGGGCGCCCTCAGCACGGCATCCGTAGCTACCTGGCGCTGGCGGGCGGTATTGATGTGCCGATGGTGCTGGGCTCACGCAGTACCGATCTGAATGCTGGCGTCGGCGGTCTTGAGGGGCGATGCCTGCGCGATGGTGACGTGCTGCCGCTGGCAACGCCGCAGCGTACTTTCCGCGCGCCACGCGGCGTAAAGCCGCTTCTCGCCAGCAATCGCATCCGTGCGCTGCCGGGGCCGGAGTATCATGAGTTCGATGACGTTTCGCAGGAGGCGTTCTGGCGCTCACCCTGGCAGCTCAGCCCGCAAAGCAACCGCATGGGCTATCGGCTTAAAGGGCAACCGCTGACGCGCGCTCATGCGCGCGAGCTGCTGTCGCACGGGCTGGTGCCAGGCGTCGTGCAGGTGCCGCATAACGGCCAGCCGATCGTGCTGATGAATGATGCGCAGACCACCGGCGGCTATCCGCGTATCGCCTGTATTATTGAGGCCGATATGTTCCAGCTAGCGCAAATTCCGCTGGGGCAGCCGATACATTTTGTCCGCTGCTCGCTGGAAGAGGCGCTGAAGGCTCGCGATGACCAGCAGCGTTATCTGGCGCAGCTTAGCTGGCGGCTGAATGAGGAAGCATGACGGCGGAGACGCGTCTCCCGTAATGAAACCGGCGCGAGGGGAATATGCGCCGGTTTATTATTTATTTCTTGAATGTAATCTTTGAGAATAATATTTGAATATTATTTATTTATTCTGATTTCATCATGCGATAAAGACCTTTTGTAGCGTTGTTCTTAAGGTTGTGCTTATATCCACACTGTCTGAACAGTAATCCAGGGATGGAATGTGATGTTTAATATTGTCACGCCGCTGGCGGTTTTTTTTGCCTGCGAAATAGCCGAGCGGCAGTTTAATTTATTTCCCAGTAAGTCGATCTATCATACGGTTTATGGGCTGGTTTTAGTATGGCTGCTGTTGGCTATTATTCTTCATTTTATGACCACGCGCAGGTCGGAACAAACGACGCCGTTTGCCATCGCCAAGCTCTATAATACTCGCCCGGTCTACCCGCTACGTACCGACAACGAACGTCTTGCCGCCTGCGCTGAGGCGCTGTTTCTGATTAGCGAAACGGCGAACCCTCACCCATCTATTAGCTATATAAATTCACTGGAGCAGCTGGATTTAAATAATGTTGAAGATATTAAAGACGCGCGGCTATTAATGAGTTCGGCCTGGAATATTGATGGCGATCGGGCATTACGCAAAATGCTGAATAAACTCATCACCCGCGCCACCTCAGGTGCAAATATACCGATGGCGACGATCGCAGGTAAGGAGCGATATATCGCCTTTTTGCAACATCAGGGGCTGCCGTTCCAGGACATCGATGCGTGCCCGATTACCGGTTTCGATTTGGTTCGGGCTTCGTGTCTGGTCAGGATTGGCTTTTCCGTTGGCTATATTGATGAACAGGAAGCGCGATCGTTTCTGAATATCGTTGGTGAACTTATTGCGCGGCAATTCACGTCGTGGGAGCAGCTGACTGCCTCATATCTGGTCATGTATCTGGAGTGGAACGGCGGAGTGAAAGGGCCGCTCGGCGTTCTGCTTTCCTGGTTTGGCCCCCGCAACCGGATTTTGGGGGCCCGGCTGCTGCTGGAGGATGACGCGTCGCCATTTCGCCGCGCATCTTTTCAGCCTTACGCCTCCTGAACGGCCGAAATTGCCGCTTGCGCCAATAAGACAGGGCGCTCAGGATAATAGGCGTGATGGTTTAGCAGAAGGAGAGAGGCATGCCTGAGGGCCCAGAGATCCGCCGTGCGGCGGATAGCCTTGAAGCGGCAATCAAAGATCAACCTTTGACCGAGGTGTGGTTTGCATTCCCTGAACTTGCGCCCTACGCGCCGGGCCTGGTGGGGCAGCGCGTAACGCGTGTAGAAACCCGCGGCAAGGCGCTGCTGACGCACTTTTCCAGCGGGCTGACGCTCTATAGCCATAATCAGCTCTATGGCGTGTGGCGCGTGGTTAACGCCGGTGAAATCCCACAAACGACCCGCGTGCTGCGCGTGAAGCTGCAAACGGCAGACAAAGCCATTCTGCTTTACAGTGCCTCAGATATCGAAATGCTGACGGCTGAGACGCTGAAAACGCACCCGTTTTTACTGCGCGTTGGCCCCGATGTGCTCGACATGAGCCTGACGCCACAGGCGGTTAAAGCACGCCTGTTGTCGGCAAAATTCCGTCATCGCCAGCTCTCCGGGCTGCTGCTTGATCAGGCGTTTCTTGCCGGGTTGGGTAACTATCTGCGGGTTGAGGTGCTGTGGCAGGTTGGCTTAACCGGCAATCACAAGGCCTCACAGCTTGATGAACAGCAGCTTGAGGCGCTGTCGCATGCGCTGCTCGATATTCCTCGCCTTTCCTACAACACGCGCGGCCTGGTGGATGATAATAAACACCACGGCGCGCTGTTTCGCTTTAAAGTGTTTCACCGCGACGGCGAGACCTGTGAGCGCTGCGGTGAGGTGATTGAGAAGACGATGCTGTCATCAAGACCGTTTTACTGGTGTCCTGGCTGCCAACACTAGGCGAGCTGGCGTGTGTTGTGTCGGTCGCCGTCATCCGCCAATCAGCCACGCGTTGCCTGATGGCGCTTCGCTTATCAGGCCGACAGGATAGCCATAAAAAAAGCGCCCGCAGGCGCTTTTTTACGTTCAAACGCTCAATTATTTCTTGAGGTCTGATTTGAAGTCGCGCTGTTCGTAGCCGGTGTACAGCTGACGCGGACGCGCAATCTTCATGCCGTCGGTGTGCATTTCGTTCCAGTGGGCAATCCAGCCAATGGTGCGCGCCATCGCGAAGATAACGGTGAACATCGAAGACGGAATACCCATCGCTTTCAGGATGATGCCGGAGTAGAAATCGACGTTCGGGTACAGTTTCTTCTCGATGAAGTACGGATCGTTGAGCGCAATATGCTCCAGCTCCATGGCCACTTCCAGCAGATCGTCTTTGGTGCCCAGTTCTTTCAGTACTTCATGGCAGGTTTCACGCATCACGGTGGCACGCGGGTCGTAGTTTTTGTACACGCGGTGGCCAAAGCCCATCAGGCGGAAAGAGTCGTTCTTGTCTTTCGCGCGACGGACGAATTCCGGAATGTGCTCAACGGAGCTGATCTCTTCCAGCATCTTGAGCGCTGCTTCGTTGGCGCCGCCGTGCGCAGGCCCCCACAGAGACGCGATACCCGCAGCGATACAGGCGAACGGGTTCGCGCCGGATGAGCCTGCCGTACGGACGGTGGAGGTAGACGCGTTCTGTTCGTGGTCAGCGTGCAGGATCAGAATGCGGTCCATGGCGCGTTCCAGCACTGGGTTCACTTCGTAGTCTTCGCAAGGCGTCGCGAACATCATACGCAGGAAGTTACCGGCATAGGAGAGATCGTTGCGCGGATACACGAACGGCTGACCGATAGAATATTTGTAACACATCGCCGCCATGGTCGGCATTTTCGACAGCAGGCGGAAGGCTGCAATTTCACGATGACGCGGGTTATTGACGTCCAGAGAGTCGTGATAAAACGCAGCCAGTGCACCGGTGATCCCGCACATCACCGCCATCGGGTGAGAGTCGCGACGGAAGGCGTGGAACAGACGGGTAATCTGCTCGTGGATCATGGTGTGGCGAGTGACGGTGGTGGTGAACTCGTTGAATTCGGCCTGGTTCGGTTTTTCGCCGTACAGGAGGATGTAGCATACTTCGAGGTAGTTAGATTCGGTGGCTAACTGATCGATAGGGAAGCCGCGGTGCAGCAGGATGCCCTCGTCGCCATCAATAAAAGTAATCTTAGACTCGCAAGATGCGGTAGAGGTAAAACCAGGGTCAAAAGTAAAAATGCCTTTTGAACCGAGAGTACGGATATCAATAACATCCTGACCGAGCGTGCCTTTCAGCACATCAAGTTCAATAGCAGTATCACCCGATAGAGTGATTTTTGCCTTTGTATCAGCCATTTACGGTCTCCTTAGCGCCTTTTTGCTTAAGACTGCCGGATGCCGGATTTGCAATTCAAAAAATAGTTCGACGGTGCCAGTTTGTTATTTGGCTCACGGCTCTGCTGTAGAGATGCAACAAGGGTACAGAGCAAGGGCGCTTGACGGTGCACGTCTAATCTACAGTGAAACAACAGCAAATCAGGGTCTTAGCAATCCAATGATTCAAACCTGAACAAACACTAATAACTTTACTGATAGGTTGGGTCAACCCCATCACACTGTTACATAACTTATTATCAGGTGAAAGAGTGACCCCATAACTTTTGAGCATTATATGCTTTTACAGGTGATGGTTGTAACAATAATGTTTAATATTTGTCAAATCACGTGATTAATTTTTAAAAAATTGTTTTAATCGTGAGCGTGATCACTGTTCTGCATAAAACCAGACAAACTATATGTAGGTTAATTGTAATGATTTTGTGAACGGCCTATACTGCCGCCAGGTCTCCGGAACACCCTGCAATCCCGAGCCACCCAGCGTTTTAACGTGTCGATTTAGCATCTGTGAGCAGATTTAACCATGACGCGAAGTTATAGAAAGGACGCTGCTTGACCCGCCTGCAGACCGGAGGAAGGAAATAATAAGAACAGCATGTGGGCGTTATTCATGATAAGAAATGTGAAAAAACAAAGACCTGTCAATCTGGATTTGACAACGATCCGGTTCCCTATAACAGCGATAGCGTCCATTCTTCATCGCGTTTCCGGCGTGATTACGTTTGTGGCGGTGGGCATTCTGCTTTGGCTGCTGGGCACCAGTCTCTCTTCCCCGGAAGGCTTCCTGACCGCTTCCTCTATCATGAGCAGTTTCTTCGTTAAATTCATTATGTGGGGCATCCTCACTGCGCTGGCCTACCACGCGGTTGTGGGTATTCGTCACGTGTTAATGGATTTCGGTTATATCGAAGAAACCCTCGAGGCCGGTAAGCGCTCTGCCAAAATTTCTTTCGTTATTACTGTCGTGCTTTCAATTCTTGCAGGAGTCCTCGTATGGTAAGCAACGCCTCAGCATTAGGACGCAACGGCGTACATGACTTCATCCTCGTTCGCGCCACCGCTATTGTCCTGACTCTGTACATCATCTACATGGTGGGCTTTTTTGCGATTCACGGTGAAGTCACCTGGGAAATCTGGAGCGGTTTCTTTGCCTCTGCGTTCACTAAAGTGTTCACCCTGCTGGCTCTGTTCTCCATCTTGATTCATGCCTGGATCGGCATGTGGCAGGTGTTAACCGACTACGTTAAACCGCTGGCGCTGCGCCTGACGCTGCAACTGGTGATTGTTGTTGCGCTGCTGGTTTACGTTATCTATGGATTTGTTGTGGTGTGGGGTGTGTGATGAAACTGCCAGTCAGAGAATTTGATGCTGTAGTGATTGGTGCCGGTGGCGCAGGTATGCGCGCGGCGCTGCAAATTTCCCAAAGCGGCCAGACCTGTGCGCTGTTGTCTAAAGTGTTCCCGACCCGTTCCCATACCGTATCAGCGCAGGGTGGCATCACCGTGGCGCTCGGTAATACCCATGAAGATAACTGGGAATGGCATATGTACGACACCGTAAAAGGGTCGGACTATATCGGTGACCAGGACGCCATTGAATACATGTGTAAAACCGGTCCGGAAGCGATTCTGGAGCTGGACCATATGGGGCTGCCGTTCTCCCGTCTGGAGAATGGGACCATCTATCAACGTCCGTTTGGCGGCCAGTCGAAAAACTTCGGCGGCGAGCAGGCGGCACGTACCGCCGCAGCGGCTGACCGTACCGGTCACGCGCTGTTGCATACTCTTTATCAACAGAATTTGAAAAACCACACCACGATTTTCTCCGAGTGGTATGCGCTGGATCTGGTGAAAAATGCCGATGGCGCGATTGTGGGTTGTACTGCCCTGTGTATCGAAACCGGCGAAGTGGTTTACTTCAAAGCCCGTGCCACCGTGCTGGCGACCGGCGGTGCAGGGCGTATTTATCAGTCCACCACTAACGCCCACATCAATACCGGTGACGGCGTGGGTATGGCTATCCGTGCCGGTGTGCCGGTGCAGGATATGGAGATGTGGCAGTTCCACCCGACCGGTATTGCTGGCGCGGGCGTTCTGGTCACAGAAGGCTGCCGTGGTGAAGGTGGTTATCTGCTGAACAAACACGGCGAGCGCTTCATGGAGCGTTATGCGCCGAATGCGAAAGACCTGGCGGGTCGTGACGTGGTGGCGCGTTCCATCATGATCGAAATCCGTGAAGGTCGTGGCTGTGACGGCCCATGGGGTCCACACGCCAAGCTGAAGCTGGATCATCTGGGTAAAGAAGTGCTGGAATCCCGTCTGCCGGGCATTCTGGAACTGTCTCGTACCTTCGCACACGTTGACCCGGTTAAAGAACCAATCCCGGTTATCCCAACCTGCCACTACATGATGGGCGGTATTCCGACCAAAGTAAGCGGTCAGGCGCTGACCGTGAACGAGCAGGGCGAAGATGTGGTGATTCCTGGTCTGTTCGCGGTAGGTGAAATTGCCTGCGTATCCGTTCACGGCGCCAACCGCCTGGGCGGTAACTCGCTGCTGGATCTGGTGGTATTTGGTCGTGCAGTTGGCCTGCATCTGCAGGAATCCATTGCCGAGCAGGGCGTACTGCGTGATGCAACCGAAGAAGAGATCGACGCTTCTCTGGAACGCCTGAACCGCTGGAACGGTAATCGTAACGGTGAAGACCCGGTTGAAATCCGCAAAGCGCTGCAGGAATGTATGCAACACAACTTCTCGGTGTTCCGTGAAGGTGATGCGATGGCAAAAGGTCTGGAGCAGCTGAAGGCTATCCGCGAGCGCCTGAAAAATGCCCGTCTGGATGATACCTCCAGCGAGTTCAATACCCAGCGCGTTGAGTGCCTGGAGTTGGATAACCTGATGGAAACGGCTTTCGCCACCGCGATGTCCGCCAACTTCCGTACCGAGAGCCGTGGCGCGCATAGCCGCTTTGACTTCCCGGAGCGTGATGATGAAAACTGGCTGTGCCATTCCCTGTATCTGCCAGAGTCGGAGTCTATGACGCGTCGTAGCGTCAATATGGAGCCGAAACTGCGTCCGGCATTCCCGCCGAAGATTCGTACTTATTAATGCGGAGACAGGAAAATGAAACTCGAGTTTTCAGTTTATCGTTATAACCCGGACGTAGACGATGCTCCGCGCATGCAGGATTACACCCTGGAAGCGGAAGAAGGTCGCGACATGATGCTGCTGGATGCGTTAATCCAGCTGAAAGAAAAAGATCCGAGCCTGTCGTTCCGCCGCTCCTGCCGTGAAGGGGTTTGTGGTTCGGACGGTCTGAACATGAACGGGAAAAACGGTCTGGCATGCATTACGCCGATCTCCGCGCTGAATCAGCCGGGCAAGAAAATTGTTATCCGTCCGCTGCCTGGATTGCCGGTGATCCGCGATTTGGTGGTAGACATGGGGCAATTCTACGCACAGTATGAGAAGATTAAGCCTTACTTGTTGAATAATGGGCAAAATCCTCCGGCTCGTGAGCATCTGCAGATGCCGGAGCAGCGTGAGAAACTCGATGGTCTGTACGAGTGTATTCTCTGCGCATGCTGTTCGACCTCTTGCCCGTCGTTCTGGTGGAACCCGGACAAGTTTATCGGCCCGGCAGGCCTGCTGGCTGCGTATCGCTTCTTAATTGATAGCCGTGATACCGAAACCGACAGCCGCCTGGAAGGGTTAAGTGACGCTTTCAGCGTATTCCGCTGCCATAGCATCATGAACTGCGTCAGTGTATGTCCGAAAGGTCTGAACCCGACGCGCGCCATCGGCCACATTAAGTCGATGCTGCTGCAACGTAGTGCGTAAGTAGTCATTGTTGCCGGATGGCGACGTACCGTTTTATCCGGCCTACATCCCCCGTAGGCCTGATAAGCGAAGCGCCATCAGGCAACAAACATGCAGGAAACCTTTAAAAACTGCCAAATCTACTTTCTCTGAGCAGAAAGGGTGAGAGTCCAAAAAACTCTAAAGACAGTTTCTAAAGGTTCCTTCGCGGGCCAGTGCAAATACAAGAGCTCGCAAGTGAACCCTGGGACGTGTGCTTTACCGGCGTACGTCGTAGTTATCCACGGCGAAATAAGCATAAAATGCTTAAGGGATCACGATGCAGAACGGCGCAATGAAAGCCTGGCTGGACTCTTCTTACCTCTCTGGTGCGAACCAGAGCTGGATAGAACAGCTCTATGAAGACTTCTTAACCGATCCTGACTCTGTCGACGCTCACTGGCGTTCAATGTTCCAGCAGTTACCTGGTACCGGAGTCAAACCGGATCAATTTCATTCCAAAACGCGTGATTATTTCCGTCGTCTGGCGAAGGATGCCTCACGTTACTCTTCTTCGATTTCCGACCCTGACACGAATGCGAAGCAGGTTAAAGTCCTGCAGCTTATCAACGCTTACCGCTTCCGTGGTCACCAGCATGCGAATCTCGATCCGCTGGGACTGTGGCAGCAGGAGCGAGTGGCTGATTTAGATCCCGCTTTCCACGATCTGACCGAGGCCGACTTCCAGGAGAGCTTTAACGTAGGTTCTTTTGCCATCGGCAAAGAGACGATGAAGCTCGGCGATCTGATTGATGCCCTCAAACAGACCTACTGCGGCCACATTGGCGCGGAATACATGCACATTACCAGCACCGAAGAAAAACGTTGGATTCAACAGCGTTTTGAAGCGGGGCATGCCACCTTTAGCGCAGAAGAGAAAAAGCGTTTCCTGAGCGAACTGACCGCGGCGGAAGGCCTGGAACGCTACCTGGGCGCGAAATTCCCGGGCGCAAAACGCTTCTCGCTGGAAGGCGGCGACGCGCTGGTACCGATGCTCAAAGAGATGATCCGCCATGCGGGCAAGAGCGGTACCCGTGAAGTAGTGCTGGGTATGGCGCACCGCGGTCGTCTGAACGTGCTGATCAACGTACTGGGCAAACAGTCCCAGGAGCTGTTTGACGAGTTCTCCGGCAAACATAAAGAACACCTCGGCACCGGTGACGTGAAGTACCACATGGGCTTCTCTTCCGACATCGAAACCGAAGGCGGTCTGGTACACCTGGCGCTGGCGTTTAACCCGTCGCACCTCGAAATCGTGAGCCCGGTCGTCATGGGTTCCGTTCGCGCGCGTCTGGACCGACTGGACGAGCCGAGCAGCAATAAAGTGCTGCCTATCACCATTCACGGTGATGCGGCAGTGACCGGGCAGGGCGTGGTTCAGGAAACCCTGAACATGTCCAAAGCGCGGGGTTACGAAGTGGGCGGTACCGTTCGCATCGTTATCAACAACCAGGTGGGCTTCACCACCTCTAACCCGCTGGACGCGCGTTCTACGCCGTACTGCACCGACATCGGTAAGATGGTTCAGGCGCCGATTTTCCACGTTAACGCGGACGATCCGGAAGCCGTGGCCTTCGTGACCCGTCTGGCGCTGGACTTCCGTAATACCTTCAAGCGCGACGTGTTCATCGACCTGGTGTGCTACCGCCGTCATGGCCACAACGAAGCCGACGAGCCAAGCGCAACCCAGCCGCTGATGTACCAGAAAATCAAAAAGCATCCGACCCCGCGCAAACTCTACGCTGACAAGCTGGAAGCGGACAAAGTCGCGACGCTGGAAGATGCCACTGAAATGGTTAACCTGTATCGCGACGCGCTGGACGCGGGCGAATGCGTGGTGAAAGAGTGGCGTCCAATGAACCTGCACTCCTTTACCTGGTCGCCGTACCTCAACCATGAATGGGACGAAAGTTACCCGAACAAGGTTGACATGAAGCGCCTGCAGGAGTTGGCTAACCGTATCAGCACCGTGCCGGAAGGCGTGGAAATGCAGTCGCGCGTAGCGAAAATCTACGGTGACCGTCAGGCCATGGCGGCAGGCGAGAAGCTGTTCGACTGGGGCGGCGCGGAAAATCTGGCGTACGCCACGCTGGTTGATGAAGGCATCCCGGTGCGTCTGTCTGGTGAAGATGCCGGTCGTGGTACCTTCTTCCATCGTCACGCGGTGATTCATAACCAGACCAACGGTTCGACCTACACCCCGCTGCAGCACGTGCACAACGGCCAGGGCGATTTCAAAGTGTGGGACTCCGTGCTGTCTGAAGAAGCGGTACTGGCATTTGAATACGGCTATGCGACGGCTGAGCCGCGCACGCTGACCATCTGGGAAGCGCAGTTTGGCGACTTCGCCAACGGTGCGCAGGTGGTGATTGACCAGTTTATCTCCTCCGGTGAGCAGAAGTGGGGCCGTATGTGTGGCCTGGCGATGCTGCTGCCGCACGGCTACGAAGGGCAGGGCCCGGAGCACTCCTCCGCGCGTCTGGAACGTTATCTGCAGCTTTGCGCACAGCAGAATATGCAGGTTTGCGTACCGTCTACCCCGGCTCAGGTTTATCACATGCTGCGTCGTCAGGCGCTGCGCGGGATGCGCCGTCCGCTGGTCGTCATGTCGCCGAAGTCGCTGCTGCGCCACCCGCTGGCGGTTTCCAGCCTGGATGAGCTGGCGAACGGTACCTTCATGCCGGCGATTGGCGAAATTGACGATCTGGACCCGAAAGCGGTGAAACGCGTGGTGCTGTGTTCTGGTAAGGTTTACTACGACCTGCTGGAACAGCGCCGTAAGAACGATCAGAAAGATGTCGCTATCGTGCGTGTTGAACAGCTGTACCCGTTCCCGCACCAGGCGGTACAAGAAGCACTGAAACCTTATGCACACGTGCATGATTTTGTCTGGTGCCAGGAAGAGCCGCTCAACCAGGGCGCCTGGTACTGCAGCCAGCATCATTTCCGTGATGTGATTCCATTTGGGGCCGCTCTGCGCTATGCAGGTCGCCCGGCCTCCGCCTCACCGGCGGTAGGGTATATGTCCGTTCACCAGAAGCAGCAACAAGATCTGGTCAATGACGCGCTGAACGTCGATTAATTAAGGATACATAATGAGTAGCGTAGATATTCTGGTTCCCGACCTGCCTGAATCCGTAGCGGATGCCACCGTCGCCACCTGGCATAAAAAACCGGGCGATGTGGTTGTGCGTGATGAAGTGCTGGTAGAAATCGAAACTGACAAAGTGGTACTGGAAGTACCGGCGTCGGCAGATGGCATCCTTGATGCCGTTCTGGAAGATGAAGGTACCACCGTCACTTCCCGTCAGATCCTGGGCCGCCTGCGTGAAGGCAACAGCGCGGGTAAAGAAACCAGCGCCAAAGCTGACAGCAAAGAGTCAACGCCGGCTCAGCGCCAGCAGGCTTCTCTGGAAGAGCAGAACAACGAAGCGCTCAGCCCGGCGATCCGTCGCCTGCTGGCTGAGCACAACCTCGAAGCCAGCGCCATTAAAGGCACCGGCGTCGGCGGCCGTCTGACTCGTGAAGACATCGAGAAGCACCTGGCAAAAGCACCGGCGAAAGCCGCTGCGGCGCCGGCACCGGCTGCTGCCGCTCCGGTTGCGCCGCTGGCTGGTCGCTCTGAGAAACGCGTACCGATGACCCGTCTGCGTAAACGCGTGGCCGAGCGTCTGCTGGAAGCGAAAAACTCTACCGCGATGCTGACGACCTTCAACGAAGTGAACATGAAGCCAATCATGGACCTGCGTAAGCAGTACGGTGACGCGTTTGAAAAACGTCACGGTATCCGTCTGGGCTTTATGTCCTTCTACGTGAAGGCCGTAGTGGAAGCGCTGAAACGCTATCCGGAAGTGAACGCGTCCATCGACGGCGATGACGTGGTTTATCACAACTACTTCGATGTGAGCATGGCGGTTTCTACGCCGCGCGGCCTGGTGACCCCGGTCCTGCGTGATGTTGATGCACTGGGTATGGCTGACATTGAAAAGAACATCAAAGAGCTGGCGGTTAAAGGCCGTGACGGCAAGCTGACCGTAGAAGATCTGACCGGCGGTAACTTCACTATTACCAACGGCGGCGTATTCGGCTCCCTGATGTCTACCCCGATCATCAACCCGCCTCAGAGCGCGATTCTGGGTATGCATGCCATTAAAGACCGCCCGATGGCGGTGGATGGTAAAGTGGAAATTCTGCCTATGATGTACCTGGCACTGTCCTATGACCACCGTCTGATCGATGGGCGCGAGTCTGTGGGCTTCCTGGTCGCCATTAAAGAGTTGCTGGAAGATCCAACCCGTCTGCTGCTGGACGTGTAGCCAATAAGAGTACCACCTGCCCTGTAGGCCGGATAAGGCGTTTACGCCGCCATCCGGCGTTGATGCGATGCCTGATGGCGACGCTCGCGCGTCTTATCAGGCCTACAGGTTTAAGATAATGATTACCTGAAGGATGGATAGAACACATGAACTTACATGAATATCAGGCAAAACAACTCTTTGCCCGCTATGGCTTACCGGCTCCGGTGGGTTATGCCTGTACTACTCCGCGCGAAGCAGAAGAAGCCGCTTCAAAAATCGGCGCTGGCCCGTGGGTAGTGAAATGTCAGGTTCACGCTGGTGGCCGCGGTAAAGCGGGCGGTGTGAAGGTTGTTAACTCGAAAGAAGACATCCGCGCTTTCGCTGAACATTGGCTGGGCAAACGTCTGGTGACTTACCAGACGGACGCACACGGCCAGCCGGTTAACCAGATCCTGGTTGAAGCGGCTACCGACATCGGTAAAGAGCTGTACTTGGGCGCGGTCGTCGATCGTAGCTCCCGTCGCGTGGTCTTTATGGCCTCTACCGAAGGCGGCGTGGAAATCGAAAAAGTGGCGGAAGAAACCCCGCACCTGATCCACAAAGTGGCGCTCGATCCGCTGGCTGGCCCGATGCCTTACCAGGGTCGCGAACTGGCGTTCAAACTGGGTCTGGAAGGTAAACAGGTTCAGCAGTTCACCAAGATCTTCATGGGTCTGGCGACCATTTTCCTGGAGCGCGACCTGGCGCTGATCGAAATCAACCCGCTGGTTGTCACCAAACAGGGTGACCTGATCTGCCTCGACGGCAAGCTGGGCGCTGACGGCAACGCGCTGTTCCGCCAGGCCGATCTGCGTGAAATGCGCGATCAGTCGCAGGAAGATCCGCGTGAAGCGCAGGCTGCACAGTGGGAACTGAACTACGTTGCGCTGGACGGCAACATCGGTTGCATGGTTAACGGTGCGGGCCTGGCAATGGGCACCATGGACATCGTTAAGCTGCACGGCGGCGAACCGGCTAACTTCCTCGACGTTGGCGGCGGCGCAACCAAAGAGCGCGTGACCGAAGCGTTCAAAATCATCCTCTCTGATGACAATGTTAAAGCCGTTCTGGTTAACATCTTCGGCGGTATCGTACGTTGCGACCTGATCGCTGACGGTATCATCGGCGCGGTAGCTGAAGTGGGCGTTAACGTCCCGGTTGTCGTCCGTCTGGAAGGCAACAACGCCGAACTCGGCGCGAAAAAACTGGCTGATAGCGGCCTGAATATTATTGCAGCGAAAAGTCTGACGGATGCAGCTCAGCAGGTTGTTGCCGCAGTGGAGGGGAAATAATGTCAGTTTTAATTAATAAAGATACCAAGGTTATCTGTCAGGGCTTTACCGGTAGCCAGGGGACTTTCCACTCCGAACAGGCGATTGCTTACGGTACGCAGATGGTTGGCGGCGTAACGCCAGGCAAAGGCGGCACCACGCACTTGGGCCTGCCGGTGTTCAACACCGTGCGTGAAGCGGTAGAAGCGACGGGCGCGACCGCTACCGTTATCTACGTTCCGGCACCGTTCTGCAAAGACTCCATTCTGGAAGCGATCGATGCAGGCATCAAACTGATCATCACCATCACCGAAGGCATCCCTACGCTGGATATGCTGACCGTGAAGGTGAAGCTGGATGAAGCGGGCGTGCGTATGATTGGCCCGAACTGCCCAGGCGTTATCACCCCGGGCGAATGTAAAATCGGTATCATGCCGGGCCACATTCACAAGCCGGGTAAAGTGGGCATCGTTTCCCGTTCCGGTACGCTGACTTATGAAGCGGTTAAGCAGACCACCGACTACGGTTTCGGCCAGTCCACCTGTGTGGGCATCGGTGGTGACCCGATCCCGGGTTCTAACTTTATCGATATCCTGAAACTGTTCCAGGAAGATCCGCAGACTGAAGCGATCGTTATGATCGGTGAGATCGGCGGTAGCGCAGAAGAAGAAGCCGCTGCGTACATTAAAGATCACGTGACCAAGCCGGTTGTCGGTTACATCGCGGGCGTCACCGCGCCGAAAGGCAAGCGTATGGGCCACGCTGGCGCCATCATCGCAGGCGGTAAAGGTACGGCAGACGAGAAATTCGCTGCGCTGGAAGCCGCGGGCGTGAAAACCGTTCGTAGCCTGGCCGATATCGGCGAAGCGCTGAAATCAATTATCAAGTAATCCTCTCTGCTCCCTACGCGAATTCCTGACGCATACAGGAAGTAGGGAGCCTTATATGTCTGGTTTCGACATGGTTGGCCGCCCCTGGGCGGCCTTTTTTAATGGCGCCGTCTGGCGACCAGCGTAAATTTATAGTCGTCGCTCTTAAAGGTATTGCGGCTATATTCAAAGATTCGCCCATCCTGCAAAAAGCCGCGCGATACTTTTTCCAGCACCGGTTTGCCCGGCATAATTCCCAGCATAGCCACCGTTTCTTCGTTGGGGATCACTGGGATAAGTTCCTGTTCGCTACGATCGATAACCATTTTTTTGATCGCTTCAATAAAGTGATATTTAGAATTCTCCATCACTTCCCAGGTCAGGTCGGGGAAAAGGGCGAGTGGCATCCACGTTTCTTCAAGGGTGACCGCCTTTTGCTTGATAAACCGCACGCGCTTAACGTGCCAGACCTTATCGTCGGCGGCCAGCTGCAGCTGCTCGGCCAATGCTTCACCGGCCGCGATGACTTCAAACACTTTCACTTCGCTGTGGGTTTCGACGTGTCGGTCGGCGAGCTTCTCGTAAAAGCTGGTGAGTTGGTAGATATCGTAGTTGACGCGCTCTTCTTTCACATAGGAGCCGCTTCCCTGAATGCTTTCAATAATTTCCTGCTCGGTAAGCAGCTTGAGCGCCTGTCTGACGGTCACACGGCTGACCTGAAAAGCTGCCTGTAACGCTGATTCGGTTGGCAACGCGTCGCCCGGTTTTAGCTCACCGCGCGTAATTTGCCCCCGCAGTGCGTCGGCAATCTGGCGATACATCGGTTTTTTACTCATCGCTTTTCGCTTTTGTATGAATTGGTTAAGACCTTTTTAGCTGATTATGCCGACATCTCAATAATAGTAAACAATACAAATTAAATACAAATTAAATACAAATTATTGGCTATTAGTGAAATTGATCACTTAAATGTATTATTTTGTCTGCCACAATCGCCGCACAACATAACGACAATCCTCTGAGGATCATCATGAACCTGACGACCCTGTCTCACCCTCGTGCTGTCTGTTTACAGGCATGTTTTACCGATCGCGATGACGCGATTCGCCAGCTGGCACAGCGGCTGGCTGAACTGGGCAACATTACCGATATCGATGCCTATCTGGCGGAAGTTTTTCACCGGGAATCGCAGGGGCCAACGGCACTTGGCGAAGGTCTGGCGGTGCCGCACGGCAAAACGGCGGCGGTAAAAGAGGCGGCATTTGCGGTCGCCACGCTGAGCAAACCGCTGGCATGGGACGGGGTAGATGGCCCTGAACCGGTCGAGCTGATTTTTCTGCTGGCCATCCCGCCAGCGCAAGCGGGATCCACCCATATTCAGATCCTGACGGAACTCACCACCCGGCTCGCCGATGACGACGTGCGGCGCCGCGTGATGGCTGCCGACAGCGCCGAAGCGTTGCTGGCAGCGCTGGCGGCTCAGCCAGAGAAGGCGGCGATTGAACTGGACGCCGAGGCGCCCACCATCGTCTGCGTGACCGCTTGCCCGGCGGGCATTGCGCACACCTATATGGCGGCAGAGTATCTGGAGAAAGCCGGGCGGCGCATGGGCGTCAATGTGGTGGTGGAAAAGCAGGGAGCCAACGGTATTGAAGGCCGCCTCACCGCGCAACAGCTCAACGATGCCCGGGCCTGTATTTTCGCGGCAGAAGTGGCCATTAAGGAGAGCGAGCGCTTTCGCGGTCTGCCGTCTCTTTCCGTTCCGGTTGCGGAACCGCTGCGCCACGCCGAGGCGCTGATTGAACGCGCGTTGGCGCTGGAGCCCCTGAAAGGGGAGAGGCACGCCCAGCCGCAGTTGGAGCAGAAAAAAAGCGTGAAAACCGAGCTCAAACAGGCATTGCTGAGCGGCATTTCATTTGCTGTTCCGCTGATTGTCGCCGGTGGGACCGTGCTGGCGGTGGCGGTACTGCTGGCGCAGATTTTTGGCCTGCAGCACCTTTTTGATTTGGAGAACTCCTGGCTGTGGATGTACCGCAAGCTGGGCGGCGGCATGTTGGGAACGCTGATGGTGCCCGTGCTGTCTGCCTATACGGCTTACTCGTTGGCCGATAAACCGGCGCTGGCACCCGGCTTTGCCGCCGGGCTGGCGGCCAATATGATTGGCGCCGGTTTTCTGGGCGCCGTCGCCGGGGGGCTGATCGCGGGTTACCTGATGCGCTGGGTCAAAAACCATATCCGCCTGAGCGCGCGTTTTAACGGTTTTCTGACGTTCTACCTTTATCCGGTTATCGGCACGCTGGCGGCGGGCAGCCTGATGCTGTTCGTGATTGGTGAACCCGTGGCATGGATTAACAATTCGCTCACCGCGTGGCTGAACGGGTTATCCGGTGCAAATGCTCTGCTGCTGGGCATGATCCTCGGTTTTATGTGCTCGTTCGATCTCGGTGGTCCGGTAAACAAAGCCGCTTATGCCTTCTGCCTGGGGGCTATGGCCAACGGCGTATATGGCCCGTACGCCATTTTTGCTTCAGTCAAAATGGTTTCGGCCTTCACCGTGACGGCGTCCACCCTGCTGGCACCGCATCTGTTTAAACAGTTTGAGATCGAAACCGGTAAATCGACCTGGCTGCTCGGTCTGGCCGGAATTACCGAAGGGGCGATTCCGATGGCTATTGAAGATCCGCTACGCGTGATTGGTTCTTTTGTCCTGGGGTCGATGGCGACCGGCGCGATTGTCGGCGCGATGGGGATCGGTCTTTCCACGCCGGGCGCAGGGATTTTCTCTCTCTTTTTACTTCAGCATGCCGGAATCGGCGCTTTTACTGCGGCGGCGGGCTGGTTTGGCGCCGCGCTGGTTGGGACGTTTATCTCGACCATGGTGCTGTTGCTCTGGCGTCGTCAGGCGGTAAAGCAGGGAAAATACACCACCGATAGCGTGATGCCGTAAGCACTTACTTAACAGGAAACGAAGATGAAAGCAGTATCTCGCGTTCACATTACGCCACATATGCACTGGGACCGTGAATGGTATTTCACTACCGAAGAGTCACGTATTTTACTCATCAACAATATGGAAGAGATCCTCTCCCGCCTTGAACAGGACGCTGATTACAAGTACTACGTGCTGGACGGGCAAACGGCCATACTTGAAGACTACTTCGCCGTGAAGCCGGAAAATCGCGAACGCGTGAAATCGCTGGTACAGGCCGGTAAATTGATCATTGGACCCTGGTATACGCAAACCGACACCACCCTTGTCTCTGGTGAATCTATCGTGCGTAATCTGATGTACGGCATTCGTGACTGTATGGCGTTTGGCGAACCGATGAAGATTGGCTACCTTCCGGATTCGTTCGGTATGTCCGGGCAGCTACCGCATATTTATAACGGCTTTGGTCTGACCCGCGCGCTCTTCTGGCGCGGCTGCTCTGAGCGCCATGGCACCGATAAAACGGAGTTTTTATGGCAAAGCCGGGACGGAAGTGAAGTGGTCACCCAGGTGCTGCCGTTGGGCTACGCGATTGGTAAGTACTTACCGGAGGACGAAGCCGGGCTGCGTAAACGGCTTGATGGTTACTTTGATGTGCTGGAAAAAGCCTCGGTCACCCAAGAGATCCTGCTGCCCAACGGCCACGACCAGATGCCACTGCAACAAAATATCTTCGCCGTGATGGAGAAGCTGCGCGAGATTTATCCGCAGCGGCAGTTTGTCATGAGCCGTTTTGAAGATGTCTTTGAGCGCATTGAAGCGCACCGCGACGTGTTGGCGACCCTACAGGGCGAGTTTATCGACGGCAAATACATGCGCGTTCACCGGACTATTGGCTCTACGCGTATGGATATCAAAATCGCCCATGCGCGCATTGAGAATAAAATCGTCAATATTCTGGAACCGCTAGCCACGCTGGCCTGGAGCCTGGAGCCTGGGCTTTGAATATCACCATGGCCTGCTCGAGAAAATGTGGAAAGAAATTTTAAAAAACCACGCCCATGACAGCATTGGCTGCTGCTGTAGCGACAAAGTCCATCAGGAGATTGTCTCGCGTTTTGTACTGGCCGAAGACATGGCGGATAACCTGATTCGCTTTTATATGCGCAAGATTGCCGACAACATGGCGCACAGCGCAGAAGATAAACTGGTGATGTTTAACCTGATGCCGTGGCCGCGCGAAGAGACGATCAACACCACGATTCGCCTGCGGGCCAGCCAGTTCCGCCTGGTTGACGGCAAAGGTCATGACATTCCCTATTTTATTCGCCAGGCGAGGGAGATCGATCCCGGGCTTATTGACCGGCAAATTGTGCACTACGGGAACTACGAGCCCTTTATGGAGTTTGATATTCAGCTTCACCAAATCCTGCCGTCGATGGGCTACCGCACGCTGTACGTTGAGCCGCACGTCGCGGGAAGCCTGGTGAAGCCTTCACCCGCGGCGACATCGCTGCTGGAAAACGCCTTCTGGCAAATTGAGATGAATAGCGACGGAACGTTACGACTGCGTGATAAAGACAGCGGAATCGTTTATGACCGGGTGCTGGAAATCGAAGACGGCGGTGACGATGGTGATGAATATGACTATTCGCCTCCGCGAGAGGAGTGGGTGCTGACGAGCGTGCAAACGCCTTTTGACTACGAGGTCATCCACGATGCCTGGCAAAGTCGGGTGATTATTCGTTATCAGATGGCGGTGCCAGCAAATCTTAACGCGCGTGCGGCGCGCCAGCGTAACGGTGAGCTTGGCATCGAAGTGGAGGTGACCCTCAGCCACAATAGTCGGCGTATTGACGTGGAGGCCAGGCTGGATAATCAGGCTGACGATCACCGCGTTCGGGTGCTGATTCCGACGCCTTTTCACACGCGGGAAGTACTGGCCGATACACAGTTTGGCTCAATAATGCGCCCGGTTCGCGATGAGGCAATGGCTTACTGGCAAGAAGAGGGGTGGAAGGAAGCGCCGATCCCGGTATGGAATTTACTCAACTATGCCGCTCTTCAGGAAGGGCGTAACGGGCTAGCCGTTTTTAGCGAGGGGCTACGCGAGTTTGAAGTACTCGGCGAGGAGAAAAAAACCTTCGCCCTGACGCTGCTTCGTGGCGTAGGGGTATTGGGTAAAGAAGATCTGCTTCTACGCCCTGGTCGTCCCTCGGGAATTAAACTGCCGGTGCCTGATTCGCAGATGCGTGGCCCGCTTCATGGGCGGTTTAGCCTGTTCAGCTATAGCGGGACGCCGCTGAATATCGGCCTGGCTCAGCAGGCAAGATCCTGGCTGACCCCCATTCAGTGCTATAACAAAATTCCGTGGGATGCGATGAAGCTGAATAAAAGCGGGGCGATTGTGCCCGAAAGCTACAGTCTGCTCAGCATGTCGCCGGTAGGCTGCCAGCTCAGTGCGCTAAAAAAGGCCGAGGATCGCGATGAGATTATTTTACGTTTGTTCAATCCGTCCGACAGCCAGTGTAGTGAGGCCGCTGTGTCATTCAGCCAAGGTGTGGCGGCGTGCCGGGAAACGGGAATGGATGAAATCCCGTACCCGGATCAGGATGCCACAAAGGTCATCGCCGGCGTTTTCCATCCATGTCAGTCGCGTACTTTTAGCGTTAAGCCTGGCTGATGGTGTGGAGGGTAACGTCAGCGAGCCTGCTGGCGTTGCCCGCTTGCCTGTTTTTTGTTCGATTGACGAGTAAGGGCTCAGACGTTTATACCCGGCTGGCATCCGTTCAGAAGGGATGAATGTTGCATTAATAATTTATTTGGTTAAAAACTTGTTAATTATCATTCAGACAGATGTCAGCATTGGAAAAAAATGACGGAAGGTCTACTTTAATCTATACGGGCATTATTGGCCTGTTCCCAGCATGCCTCGTTAAATTTAATTACCACACCATTCAATCTCACTTCATTTGATAACCATCAATGCCAGAATAAAAACACATCATTAACATTCTATTCATCATGACGTTCAATTAAAAACATAATTAACAATATTGCGTGAAGTTGATTTAAATCAATATGTAATCACTGGATATAAGGTGTCAAAACGGATAAATTGTCGTGGATCAAATTGGCCTAAAACAGTGTGATTCGCTATAAATTGATCACCGTCAAAAAACGTAAAACTTCTCCAATAAAAACCTGTTTATTGTAAGGGTTTTACAGCGTAATATATTTTAGGGATCAATTGAGTTTTTTATTAACAGGTTTGTAACTTTCACTTATTGCTGTTTCCTGTTGACGACAAGGGGCTGCTGTAGGGAAGGGGACAAATAAATTTGTATTGGGGCATGTGTTTGAATCCCGGGTAACGGGTTCAATCTCGGAGTCTTCATGCGATGAGCAAGGAGTCATGATGTTAGATATAGTCGAACTGTCGCGCTTACAGTTTGCCTTGACCGCGATGTACCACTTCCTGTTTGTTCCGCTGACGCTGGGTATGGCGTTCCTGCTGGCAATCATGGAAACGGTCTACGTCCTTTCCGGCAAACAGATTTATAAAGATATGACCAAGTTCTGGGGCAAGTTGTTTGGTATCAACTTTGCGCTGGGTGTGGCTACCGGTCTGACCATGGAGTTCCAGTTCGGGACTAACTGGTCCTACTACTCCCACTACGTGGGCGATATCTTCGGTGCGCCGCTGGCCATCGAGGGTCTGATGGCCTTCTTCCTCGAATCTACCTTTGTAGGTCTGTTCTTCTTCGGTTGGGATCGTCTGGGTAAAGTCCAGCATATGGCGGTCACCTGGCTGGTGGCGCTTGGCTCCAACCTCTCCGCGCTGTGGATTCTGGTAGCGAACGGTTGGATGCAGAACCCGATTGCTTCCGATTTCAACTTTGAAACCATGCGTATGGAAATGGTCAGCTTCTCTGAGCTGGTCCTGAACCCGGTTGCGCAGGTGAAATTCGTTCACACCGTCGCTTCCGGCTACGTGACCGGCGCGATGTTCATTCTGGCCATCAGCTCCTGGTATATGCTCAAAGGTCGCGACTTCGCGTTTGCCAAGCGCTCCTTTGCGATTGCCGCTAGCTTCGGTATGGCGGCAATTCTTTCCGTTATCGTACTGGGCGATGAATCCGGTTACGAAATGGGTGACGTGCAGAAAACCAAACTGGCCGCTATTGAGGCCGAATGGGAAACGCAGCCGGCGCCGGCCGCCTTTACTCTGTTTGGTATTCCGGATCAGGATGCGCAGGAAAACCGCTTCTCGATTCAAATTCCTTACGCGCTGGGCATCATCGCCACCCGTTCCGTTGATAAACAGGTGACGGGCCTGAAAGATCTGATGGTGCAGCACGAAGAGCGTATCCGTAACGGTATGAAAGCCTACTCTCTGCTGGAGCAGCTGCGCGCGGGCGCGACCGATCCGGCGGTACGTGCGCAGTTCAATGACGTGAAGAAAGATCTGGGCTATGGCCTGCTGCTGAAACGCTATACGCCGAACGTGGCTGATGCGACTGAAGAGCAGATCCAGAAAGCGACCAAAGACTCTATTCCGCGCGTTGCGCCGCTGTACTTCGCCTTCCGTATCATGGTGGCGTGCGGTGTGCTGATGCTGCTGATTATCGGCGCCTCCTTCTGGACTGTTATTCGTAACCGTATCGGTGAGAAAAAATGGCTGCTGCGCGCTGCGTTCTATGGCCTGCCGCTGCCGTGGATTGCCGTTGAGGCGGGCTGGTTTGTCGCTGAGTATGGCCGCCAACCGTGGGCTATCGGTGAGGTGCTGCCAACGGCGGTCGCCAACTCGTCGCTGACGGCGGGTGACCTGATCTTCTCCATGGTGCTGATCTGCGGTCTGTACACGCTGTTCCTGGTGGCTGAACTGTTCCTGATGTTCAAATTTGCCCGCAAAGGACCAAGCAGCCTGAAAACCGGTCGCTATCACTTTGAACAGTCCTCCGCGACTATTCAGCCGGCACGCTAAGACAGGAGTCGTCAAATGATCGATTATGAAGTATTGCGTTTTATCTGGTGGCTGCTGATCGGCATTCTGCTGATCGGTTTTGCGGTCGCCGACGGCTTCGACATGGGGGTGGGCATGCTCACCCGCTTCCTCGGTCGCAATGACACCGAGCGTCGAATTATGATTAACGCCATCGCACCGCACTGGGACGGTAACCAGGTATGGCTCATCACCGCCGGCGGCGCGCTGTTTGCTGCCTGGCCGATGGTCTACGCGGCAGCCTTCTCTGGCTTCTACGTGGCGATGATTCTGGTTCTGGCATCATTATTCTTCCGCCCGGTGGGTTTCGACTACCGTTCGAAGATTGAAGATAGCCGCTGGCGTAACATGTGGGACTGGGGCATCTTCGTGGGCAGCTTTGTGCCGCCGCTGGTGATCGGCGTGGCGTTTGGTAACCTGCTGCAGGGCGTCCCATTCCATATTGATGAGTACCTGCGTCTTTACTACACCGGCAATTTCTTCCAGCTGCTGAATCCGTTTGGCCTGCTGGCGGGCGTGGTGAGCGTGGCGATGATCCTGACCCAAGGGGCGACCTACCTGCAGATGCGTACCGTGGGCGAGCTGCATCTGCGCACGCGCTCCGTTTCGATGGTGGCTGCGCTGGTTACGCTGGTTTGCTTCGCACTGGCAGGCGTTTGGGTCTACTACGGTATCGACGGCTACGTGGTGAAATCTGTTCTGGATCACACCGGTCCGTCCAACCCGCTGACCAAAGAAGTGGCGCGTGAAGCCGGTGCGTGGATGGTGAACTTCAACAACATGCCGGCGCTGTGGGCGATTCCTGCTCTGGGCGTGGTGCTGCCGCTGCTGACTATCCTGTGCACGAAAGCGGATAAAGGCGCGTGGGCGTTCCTGTTCTCCTCACTGACGCTGGCCTGCATCATTCTGACCGCTGGTATCGCCATGTTCCCGTTCATTATGCCGTCCAGCACGATGATGAATGCGAGCCTGACCATGTGGGATGCAACGTCCAGCCAGCTGACGCTGAACCTGATGTCCTATGTCGCGATTGTCTTCGTACCGATTATTCTGGCCTACACCACCTGGTGTTACTGGAAAATGTTCGGTCGCATCACCAAAGAAGACATCGAACGTAACACCCACTCTCTGTACTAAGTAAGGAGCTGAATATGTGGTATTTCGCATGGATTTTGGGAACGCTTCTTGCCTGTGCATTCGGCGTGATCACCGCGCTGGCGCTTGAGCACGTTGAAGCGTCCAAAGCGGGTGAAGAAAAACACTGATGAAAAATGTTATCGCAATGTTGTATGCGATAATGGACAAGCGCCCCCTGCGGGCGCTTTCCCTTGTGATGGCCCTGCTGCTGGCAGGCTGCATCTTCTGGGACCCGTCGCGCTTTGCGGCGAAGACCAGCGAACTGGAAATCTGGCACGGTTTTCTGCTGATGTGGTCGGTGTGCGCGGGCGTGATTCACGGCGTGGGCTTCCGCCTGCGGTCGATTCACTGGCAGGGGATTTTTTGTCCGCTTATCGCCGAACTGGTGCTGTTTGCCGGGCTGATTTTCTTCTTTTCCCGCTGAAAATTTTCATCTGAAAACGATGGGCTTGCTTAAGCCCATAAAAATTTACTCTCCGTTTACTTCCCCCCATTCCAAAGCATCATTCCCGCGCGTATAGTAGCGAAGTTCAAAAACCCAAAATTTTTTTGCATTACTGGGACGTAAAGTGAATACAACGCTGTTTCGATGGCCGGTTCGTGTCTACTATGAAGATACCGATGCCGGTGGTGTGGTTTATCACGCCAGCTATGTCGCTTTCTATGAAAGAGCGCGCACAGAGATGCTGCGTCACCATCACTTCAGCCAGCAGGTACTGTTGGCTGAGCGCGTGGCCTTTGTCGTGCGTAAAATGACGCTGGAGTATTTTGCGGCTGCCCGACTCGACGATATGCTCGAAGTCCAGACAGAAATTACATCAATGCGCGGTACCTCAATGGTGTTCACGCAGCGAATAGTCAACGCTGAGAATAAGGTTCTGAACGAAGCAGAAGTCCTGATTGTCTGTGTTGATCCACTCATCATGAAGCCTCGTGCGCTTCCCAAGTCTATTGTCGCGGAGTTTAAGCAGTGACTGACATGAACATCCTTGATTTGTTCCTGAAGGCTAGCCTTCTGGTTAAACTTATCATGTTGATTTTGATTGGTTTTTCAATCGCCTCCTGGGCCATCATCATCCAGAGAACGCGCATCCTTAACGCGGCAAGCCGTGAGGCCGAAGCGTTTGAAGATAAATTCTGGTCCGGCATCGAACTGTCTCGTCTGTATCAGGAGAGCCAGGGGCGTCGTGAAAACCTCGCGGGATCGGAACAGATCTTCTACAGCGGCTTTAAAGAGTTTGCGCGTCTGCATCGTGCCAACAGCCATGCGCCGGAAGCCATCGTGGAAGGGGCATCGCGTGCGATGCGTATTTCGATGAACCGCGAGCTGGAAACGCTGGAAACGCACATTCCGTTCCTGGGTACCGTGGGGTCCATCAGTCCGTATATCGGTCTGTTCGGTACCGTATGGGGGATCATGCACGCCTTTATCGCGCTGGGCGCGGTAAAACAGGCTACGCTGCAGATGGTTGCGCCGGGGATCGCCGAAGCGCTGATCGCTACCGCTATCGGTCTGTTCGCCGCGATCCCTGCGGTTATGGCGTATAACCGTCTGAACCAGCGTGTGAATAAACTGGAGCTGAACTACGACAACTTTATGGAAGAGTTCACCGCGATTCTGCACCGTCAGGCTTTTACCGCCAGCACCGCCAGCGAGAGCAACAAGGGGTAAGCCATGGCCAGAGCACGTGGACGCGGACGTCGCGAACTGAAGTCCGAAATTAACATCGTTCCGCTGCTGGATGTGTTGTTGGTGCTGCTGCTGATCTTTATGGCGACAGCGCCGATCATTACGCAGAGCGTGGAAGTGGATCTTCCTGATGCCACCGAATCACAGGCTGTCAGCAGTAATGATGAACCCCCGGTCATTGTTGAAGTGTCCGGCGTGGGGCAATACAGCGTGAACGTTGGCCCGGAAAAGATGCCGCAGCTGCCGCCTGAACAGGTGGTCGCAGAAGCGCAGCGCCGTTTGCAGGCGAATCCGAAGACGGTCTTCTTAATTGGGGGCGCGAAAGACGTGCCTTACGATGAAATAATTAAAGCGCTTAACCTGTTACACAGCGCCGGGGTGAAATCGGTCGGGTTGATGACCCAGCCAATTTAACCGCCGACATACCGTATTTGCCGCAGGCCGGGAACGGCCTGCACCGTGTACGGTAGGGTAACGGGGGAACAGTTTTTGGGAACCGAGAGTGTCAAAGGCAACCGAACAAAACGATAAGCTTAAACGAGCGATAATTATTTCAGCAGTGCTGCACGTCATTCTGTTTGCGGCGCTGATCTGGAGTTCGTTCGATGAGCATTTAGACGCCGCGGCCGGCGGGGGCGGTGGGTCATCCATCGACGCGGTCATGGTCGATCCGGGTGCGGTCGTCGACAACTATAATCGCCAACAGCAGCAGCAGGCCAGTTCGAAACGTGCGCAAGAGCAGCGTGAAAAACAGGCTCAGCAGCAGGCCGAAGAGCTGCGTGAAAAGCAGGCTGCGGAACAGGAACGTTTAAAAGCGCTGGAAAAAGAGCGTTTAGAAGCCCAGGAAGCGGCTAAGCAGGCGCAGGAACAGCAGAAGCAGGCTGAGGAAGCGGCGAAGAAAGCCGCCGCCGACGCCAAAGCGAAGGCCGACGCACAGGCTAAAGAAGCCGCAGAAGCTGCCGCGAAAGCCGCGGCCGATGCCAAGGCGAAGGCCGATGCTCAGGCAAAAGCCGCCGCTGAAGCGGCGAAGAAAGCCGCTGCTGACGCGCAGAAAAAAGCGGAAGCTGAAGCGGCAAAAGCCGCCGCCGATGCGAAAAAGGTTGCCGAAGCTGCCGCCGCGAAAGCTGCCGCAGATGCAGAGAAGAAAGCGGCTGCGGAAGCGGCGAAGAAGGCTGCCGCTGAAAAGGCCGCTGCTGAGAAAGCCGCTGCCGCTGAAAAAGCGGCCGCCGAGAAAGCGGCCGCAGCTGCGGAAAAAGCCGCTGCTGATAAAGCTGCCGCTGCCGCGAAAGCTGCTGCAGATAAGAAGGCTGCTGCAGAAAAAGCCGCTGCAGACAAGAAAGCGGCTGGCGAGAAAGCGGCTGCCGCGAAAAAAGCCGCCGCTGAAAAAGCGGCTGCCGCTTCGGGGGTTGATGATCTGCTGGGCGATCTGAGTTCTGGTAAGAATGCGCCGAAAGGCAACACCAGCGGTAGCGCCGGTGGCTCTTCTCCTGCTAAAGGTAACAAGCCGGGGCAGGGTGGGGCGTCGCAGGCTGAAATTGCGTCCTATATTGCGCAGGTTCAGGCCGCGATTAAAGGTCACCTGTACGACTGGGATACCTATAAAGGGAAGACCTGTACGTTACGCGTGAACCTGGCTGAAGATGGTACCGTGCTGAGCGTGAAACAGGAAGGTGGCGATGAGGCGTTCTGTCAGCAAATGCTGGCGGCAACCAACCGCATGACCAAATTCCCGAAACCGCCGTCACAAGCGGTCTGGCAGACCTTTAAAAATGCGCCGCTGGACTTTAAGCCTTAAGCATTATTTTTCGTCGCAGTACGTGAAAAATAAAGGCGGAATCGTCGCAGGGTTTTGGTAGTTTTGTGTATTTTAGTTTGTTAACATTCTGCTAAATTATCGTGGGCTTTCCGCCTGGATAAGGGAGAAATGATGAAGCAGGCATTACGAGTAGCATTTGGTTTTCTGATGCTGTGGGCAGCGGTGCTGCACGCAGAAGTACGTATCGAGATCACCCAAGGGGTGGACTCGGCGCGTCCGATTGGCGTCGTTCCGTTCCAGTGGGCCGGGCCGGGTGCTGCGCCTGAAGATATCGGCGGCATCGTGGGCGCTGACCTACGTAACAGCGGGAAATTCAACCCGTTAGATCGTTCTCGTCTGCCGCAGCAGCCGGGCAGCGCTCAGGAAGTTCAGCCGGCAGCCTGGTCTGCGCTGGGCATTGATGCTGTGGTTGTCGGCCAGGTAAGCCCGAACGCCGACGGCAGCTATAATGTTTCTTACCAGTTAGTCGATACCGGCGGTGCGCCGGGTACCGTACTGGCGCAAAACACTTACAAAGTGAACAAGCAGTGGCTGCGCTACGCGGGCCACACTGCCAGTGATGAAGTGTTCGAGAAGCTGACCAGCATCAAGGGAGCATTCCGTACCCGTATTGCCTACGTCGTGCAGACCAACGGCGGTCAGTTCCCGTACGAACTGCGCGTTTCTGACTACGATGGTTACAACCAGTTTGTCGTTCACCGTTCTCCGCAGCCGCTGATGTCTCCGGCGTGGTCTCCGGACGGCTCGAAACTGGCTTACGTCACCTTCGAAAGCGGCCGTTCGGCGCTGGTTATCCAGACGCTGGCAAACGGTGCGGTTCGCCAGGTGGCTTCCTTCCCGCGTCACAACGGTGCGCCGGCGTTCTCTCCGGACGGCAGCAAACTGGCGTTCGCGCTGTCTAAAACCGGCAGCCTGAACCTGTACGTGATGGATATCGGCTCCGGTCAGATCCGTCAGGTAACCGATGGTCGCAGCAACAACACGGAACCGACATGGTTCCCGGACAGCCAGAACCTGGCCTTTACTTCCGACCAGGCCGGTCGTCCGCAGGTGTATAAAGTTAACGTCAACGGCGGTGCTCCGCAGCGTATTACCTGGGAAGGTTCGCAGAACCAGGATGCTGATGTCAGCAGCGACGGTAAGTTTATGGTAATGGTCAGCTCGGCTAACGGCCAGCAGCACATTGCTAAGCAGGATCTGGTAGCGGGTGGCGTACAAGTACTGTCGTCAACGTTCCTGGACGAAACGCCAAGTCTGGCACCTAACGGCACTATGGTAATCTACAGCTCTTCTCAGGGGATGGGATCCGTGCTGAATTTGGTTTCTACAGATGGGCGTTTCAAAGCGCGTCTTCCGGCAACTGATGGACAGGTCAAATTCCCTGCCTGGTCGCCGTATCTGTGATAATAATTAATTGATTAGTAAAGGAATCATTGAAATGCAACTGAACAAAGTGCTGAAGGGGCTGTTGATTGCTCTGCCTGTTATGGCAATCGCGGCATGTTCTTCCAACAAGAACGCCAGCAATGACGGCAGCGAAGGCATGCTGAACGGCGCCGGCACTGGTATGGATGCGAACGGTAACGGCAACATGTCTTCTGAAGAGCAAGCGCGTCTTCAGATGCAACAGCTGCAGCAGAACAACATCGTTTACTTCGATCTGGACAAGTACGATATCCGTTCTGACTTCGCTGCAATGCTGGATGCGCACGCAAACTTCCTGCGTAGCAACCCGTCTTACAAAGTCACCGTAGAAGGTCATGCGGACGAACGTGGTACTCCGGAGTACAACATCTCCCTGGGCGAACGTCGTGCTAACGCTGTTAAAATGTACCTGCAGGGTAAAGGCGTTTCTGCTGACCAGATCTCCATCGTTTCTTACGGTAAAGAAAAACCTGCAGTACTGGGTCATGACGAAGCGGCTTACGCCAAAAACCGTCGTGCCGTACTGGTTTACTAAGAGAATTGCATGAGCAGTAACTTCAGACATCATTTATTGAGTCTGTCGTTACTGGTTGGCATAGCGGCCCCTTGGGCCGCTTTTGCTCAGGCGCCAATCAGTAGTGTCGGCTCAGGCTCGGTCGAAGACCGCGTCACCCAACTCGAGCGTATTTCTAATGCTCACAGTCAACTTTTGACCCAACTCCAGCAACAACTCTCTGATAACCAGTCTGATATTGATGCCCTCCGTGGACAGATCCAGGAAAGTCAGTACCAGTTGAATCAGGTGATGGATCGTCAAAAGCAGATCATGCTGCAAATTGATAGCCTGAACAGCGGTGGCGCCGCATCAGCGGCGCCGCAGACTTCTGGCGATCAAAGTAACGCAGCGGCGGCTACGGCTGCGCCAGCGAGCGGAGGGACCGCCTCTGCTGGCGTTCCGGCGCAAACGGGCGATGCGAATACCGATTACAATGCGGCGATCGCGCTGGTGAAGGACAGTTCCCGCCAGGACGATGCGATTGCGGCGTTTCAGAATTTCGTCAAAAAGTACCCTGATTCAACCTATCAGCCCAACGCCAACTACTGGCTGGGGCAGTTGAATTACAATAAGGGTAAAAAAGATGATGCGGCGTACTACTTTGCGTCGGTGGTGAAAAACTATCCGAAGTCGCCAAAGGCGGCAGACGCAATGTTTAAGGTTGGGGTCATCATGCAGGACAAAGGGGATACCGCGAAGGCAAAAGCGGTTTACCAGCAGGTTGTCAGCAAATACCCAGGTACCGACGGTGCCAAGCAGGCGCAAAAACGTCTTAGCGGGCTGTGATGCGTGAAGTAAGACCAGAAATCGTTTTATTTCTGGTCTTGCCGCATGAAACATAAGCACTTAAACGATCTTTGTCGAAATACTTGTTGCGCTGAATTCTGAATTCAGTAATATATGCCGCCGTTGCCAAGGGATATCAAACATCCTGAAAGCGACAAAAAAAGTGGGTCGTTAGCTCAGTTGGTAGAGCAGTTGACTTTTAATCAATTGGTCGCAGGTTCGAATCCTGCACGACCCACCAATCGCTAAGGTGGAACGCGATTGTAAAACGTGAAGGATAACGTTGCGTAAGCAACGGCCCGTAGGGCGAGGCGAAGCCGAGTCATCCTGCACGACCCACCACTAACTTAGTTAGTAAGCAGTATCCAGCGTAGTATCGGGTGATTAGCTCAGCTGGGAGAGCACCTCCCTTACAAGGAGGGGGTCGGCGGTTCGATCCCGTCATCACCCACCACCGGGTCGTTAGCTCAGTTGGTAGAGCAGTTGACTTTTAATCAATTGGTCGCAGGTTCGAATCCTGCACGACCCACCATTTCTATGATGGGTCTGGTGGAAGTAGTCAGTAGTATCCAGCGCAGTTTCGGGTGATTAGCTCAGCTGGGAGAGCACCTCCCTTACAAGGAGGGGGTCGGCGGTTCGATCCCGTCATCACCCACCACTCGGGTCGTTAGCTCAGTTGGTAGAGCAGTTGACTTTTAATCAATTGGTCGCAGGTTCGAATCCTGCACGACCCACCATCTTTAGATGGTCCGAGTAAAAATCTTTCAGGCTGCACCCGTATGGGTCGTTAGCTCAGTTGGTAGAGCAGTTGACTTTTAATCAATTGGTCGCAGGTTCGAATCCTGCACGACCCACCATCCTGAAATGATTAAGTTGTTCCCCATAAGGGGTCGTTAGCTCAGTTGGTAGAGCAGTTGACTTTTAATCAATTGGTCGCAGGTTCGAATCCTGCACGACCCACCAGTGTAAAAAGGCGCCCTAAAGGCGCCTTTTTGCTATCCAGCGTTTACGGGTAAGTTAAGGTGCAGGCGAGCGGTAGGCCGGATAAGGCGTTTACGCCGCCATCCGGTAATCTGTCGCTGGCCGCCGGATGGCGCTTCGCCTATCCAGCCTACAGCGAAATTTCCCGAAGAGTGACCCAAAATTCACCACGACTTTTCCACCGCAATCGGCTATCTTGTTTAGCATATAAAACATATTTCCGTGGTAATGGTGAATCCACATCTTAAACCACGTATTTCGTTAAGCCAGTAAAACGAGAAGCATGATGAGCGTGATGTTCGATCCTGAAGCAGCGATTTACCCGTTTCCGCCAAAACCAACGGCGTTGAGCAGCGATGAAAAACAATTTTATCGTGAAAAAATTAAGCACTTGCTCAAAGCGCGCAACGCGGTGATGGTGGCGCACTACTATACCGATCCAGAGATCCAGCAACTGGCGGAAGAAACCGGCGGCTGCATTTCCGATTCGCTGGAGATGGCGCGCTTTGGTGCGAAGCATGCTGCTTCCACGCTGCTGGTTGCTGGCGTGCGGTTTATGGGAGAGACGGCCAAAATCCTCAGCCCGGAAAAAACCATCCTGATGCCAACGCTCAACGCTGAGTGTTCGCTGGATCTTGGCTGCCCGATTGAAGAGTTCAACGCCTTCTGTGATGCACATCCGGATCGCACCGTGGTGGTCTATGCCAATACCTCCGCTGCGGTAAAAGCGCGCGCTGACTGGGTCGTTACTTCAAGTATTGCCGTTGAACTCATTGAACACCTCGATAGCCTGGGCGAGAAAATTATCTGGGCTCCGGACCGTCACCTTGGTCGCTACGTGCAAAAACAGACCGGTGCCGACGTGTTGTGCTGGCAGGGAGCCTGTATTGTTCACGATGAGTTTAAAACCCAGGCGCTGAGCCGTATGAAAGCGCTGTATCCGCAGGCTGCGGTACTGGTTCACCCGGAATCGCCGCAGGCGATTGTCGACATGGCCGACGCCGTTGGGTCGACCAGCCAACTGATCAACGCAGCCAAAACGCTGCCGAACCAGCAGCTTATCGTGGCGACCGACCGCGGTATCTTCTACAAAATGCAGCAGGCGGTACCAGATAAAGCGCTGTTTGAAGCACCGACTGCCGGGGAAGGCGCGACCTGCCGCACCTGCGCGCACTGCCCATGGATGGCGATGAACGGCCTGAAAGCTATTGCGGAGAGCCTTGAAAACGGCGGTGTGGCGCATGAAATTCACGTCAATGAGTCTCTCCGCCAGGGGGCGCTGATTCCGTTGAACCGCATGCTTGATTTTGCGGCTACACTACGAGGGTAAACTGTCTAACACGCTGGAGTTGAAATGGATTTTTTTAGCACGCAGAACATCCTGGTCCATATCCCACTGGGGGCAGGGGGTTACGACCTGTCGTGGATTGAAGCCGTAGGTACCGTCGCTGGCCTGCTGTGTATCTGGCTGGCAAGCCTCGAGAAGATCGTGAACTATCTGTTTGGTCTTATCAACGTCACGCTGTTTGCGATTATCTTTTTCCAGATCCAGCTGTACGCCAGCCTGCTGCTGCAGCTTTTCTTCTTTGCCGCCAACCTCTACGGCTGGTATGCGTGGTCGCGGCAAACCAGTCAGCATGAAGCCGAGCTGCAGATTCGCTGGCTGCCGCTGCCTAAAGCGCTCGGCTGGCTGGCGGCGTGCGTGATTGCTATTGCATTGATGACGCTCTATATCGATCCCGTCTTTGCCGTATTGACGCAGGTGGCCGTTAACGTGATGCAGGGGCTGGGTATGAACGTGGTGATGCCCACGCTGCAGCCGGATGCGTTTCCGTTCTGGGATTCGTGCATGATGGTGCTCTCAATTGCCGCGATGGTGCTGATGACCCGCAAATATGTTGAGAACTGGTTGCTTTGGGTGGTGATCAACGTTATCAGCGTGGCTATTTTCGCGCTCCAGGGTGTGTATGCGATGGCGCTGGAGTATCTGCTGCTGACCTTCATTGCCCTTAACGGCAGTCGGATGTGGATGAATAGCGCGCGTGAGCGTGGCTCTCGCGCGCTATCTCATTAATGGTGGTGATGATGCCCGTGTGCGGATTGCGCCTCGTTAAGGTGGCATTCCGGGCCGCTGCAGGGCTGATACTCCATCTGTACCGTCGCATGATCGACCTGATAGTGCTCCTCAAGGAAGTGATGAATTCTGTCGAGCAACGCATCGTGGTCGTGCGGCGGTACGACCTGAACGTGCAGGGTCATGAGCGGTTTTTCACCGACTAGCCAGACGTGGACGTGGTGAACGTCGCGTACCTCTGGCAGCGAACGGCGCATGTTGCGCTTGAGGGCGGCGACGTCAATTGACTGCGGTGCGCCTTCCAGCAGCTCATTCATGCTCTCTTTCAACAGCGTCCACGCGCTGCGTAGCACCAGGCAGGAAACCAGGACGGACAGGATCGGATCGATAGGCGTCCAGCCGGTGGTCATGATCACCAGGGCAGCAATAATCGCGCCGACCGATCCCAGCAGGTCGCCCATGACGTGCAGCGCTGCGGCACGTACGTTGAGGTTTTTCTCTTCACTGCCGCGATGCAGGATCCAGAACGCCAGCACATTTGCCAGCAGCCCGGCGACGGCAATGACCATCATGGTTACGCCGGCAACCGGCTGCGGATGCGTGAAGCGCTGCACCGCTTCCCAGACGATCAGAATAATAATAAACAGCAGCGCGATGGCGTTAACGAAGGCGGCGAGAGTGGTCAGACGCAGCCAGCCAAAAGTGTGGCGCATGCTTGGCGGCCGGCTGGCAAAGTGAACGGCCAGTAGTGCAAACAGCAGGGCGGCCGAGTCGGTGAGCATGTGCCCGGCATCGGCTAACAGGGCCAGTGACCCCGAAATCATCCCACCGATAGCTTCTACGATCATAAATCCGGCGGTGACGCCGAAGGCCAGCAGTAAACGCCGGGCGTTGCCCCGATCCTGCGTGGCGTGAGAATGTGAATCATGCCGGTGCGCCATGACGCTTTTCCTTCCGTATTGTGAATGTGACTCTCTGACATCATTGCAGATCTTTGCTTTTTACGCACAAAAATACGTGCGTCGTCGCGATGGGGGAAAATAGTGCAACGGGGCGGAAGTGATACTGAATTATATTGTTTTTATGGTGTTTGTTAGTTCATATATCCGATATTTATAATTTATTAAGTTATTTCACTATTAAATTCTAAATAACGTGGTTTTTTTAGCTATTATCCGGTTAAAGTGTAAAATCCAGTTTACACTTTTTGACTGAGGATATAGATTGAAGGGATTGCACTCAATTATATAAGTATGGCAACACTGGAACAGTCATGAATTATCAGAACGACGATTTACGTATTAAAGAGATCAACGAGTTACTTCCGCCAGTCGCACTCCTTGAAAAATTCCCCGCTACCGAAAACGCCGCGAACACCGTGTCTCATGCGCGTAAAGCGATCCATCAGATCCTGAAAGGGGAAGACGATCGTCTGCTGGTTGTTGTGGGTCCGTGCTCCATTCACGATACCGTCGCGGCAAAAGAGTACGCCCAGCGTCTGCTGAAACTTCGTGAAGAGCTTAACGGTGAGCTGGAAATCGTCATGCGCGTGTATTTTGAAAAACCGCGCACTACCGTGGGCTGGAAAGGGCTGATTAACGATCCGCATATGGACAACAGCTTCCAGATTAACGATGGCCTGCGCATTGCCCGTAAGCTGCTGCTGGACATCAACGATACCGGCCTGCCGGCGGCGGGCGAGTTCCTGGACATGATAACCCCGCAGTACCTGGCCGACCTGATGAGCTGGGGCGCTATCGGCGCACGCACCACGGAATCTCAGGTACACCGTGAACTGGCCTCTGGCCTGTCTTGCCCGGTCGGTTTTAAAAACGGCACCGATGGCACCATTAAAGTCGCCATTGATGCGATTAACGCAGCGGGCGCGGCCCACTGTTTCCTGTCAGTCACCAAATGGGGCCACTCCGCTATCGTTAACACCAGCGGCAATGGCGATTGCCATATCATTCTGCGCGGCGGTAAAGCGCCGAACTACAGTGCTTCCCACGTGGCGGCGGTGAAAGATGGGCTCGAGAAAGCGGGTCTGCCGGCGAAAATAATGATCGACTTCAGCCATGCCAACTCCTGCAAGCAGTTCAAAAAGCAGATGGAAGTGGGCGCGGACGTCTGCCAGCAGATTGCCAGCGGCGAGAAAGCAATTATGGGCGTGATGATCGAAAGTCATCTGGTGGAAGGCAACCAAAACCCGGATAGCGGCGAGCCGCTGGTGTACGGGAAAAGCATCACCGATGCCTGCATTAACTGGGAAGATACCGACACCCTTCTGCGTCAGCTGGCGAATGCGGTAAAAGCGCGTCGCGGGTAAAAACGCATCCGGGCGATTCTCGCTCGGTAGGCCGGATAAGGCAACGCCGCCATCCGGCAATAAAAAAGCGTGGAACATTCCACGCTTTTTTCGTTTAAACAACCCGGTCGAAAATTACTTCGCTTTACCCTGGTTTGCTACCGCAGCGGCTTTCGCGGCGATTTCATCCGCATTGCCCAGATAGTAGTGTTTGATAGGCTTGAAGTTTTCGTCGAACTCGTACACCAGCGGAACGCCGGTCGGGATGTTCAGCTCAAGAATTTCATCTTCGCCCATGTTGTCGAGGTATTTGACCAGCGCACGCAGGGAGTTACCGTGCGCAGCGATGATTACGCGCTCGCCGCTTTTCAGGCGCGGCAGAATGGTTTCGTTCCAGTAAGGCACCACGCGCTCAATGGTCAGCGCCAGGCTCTCGGTGGTCGGCAGCTCTTTATCGGTCAGCTTAGCGTAACGCGGGTCGTGGCCCGGATAGCGCTCGTCGTCTTTCGTCAGCTCTGGCGGGGTGACCGCGAAACCGCGGCGCCACTGCTTAACCTGCTCGTCACCGTATTTTTCTGCGGTTTCGGCTTTGTTCAGACCCTGCAGCGCGCCGTAGTGGCGCTCGTTCAGTTTCCAGGATTTCTCAACCGGCAGCCAGGCCTGATCCAGTTCATCCAGAACGTTCCACAGCGTGTGGATGGCACGTTTCAGCACAGAGGTATAAGCAAAGTCGAAGCTGAAGCCTTCAGCCTTCAGCAGTTTGCCTGCTGCTTTTGCTTCGCTAACGCCTTTCTCAGACAGATCAACGTCGTACCAACCGGTGAAACGGTTTTCGTTGTTCCACTGACTTTCACCGTGACGAACCAGTACCAGCTTAGTTACAGCCATACTCTCACTCCTCAAGCTTTATTGAATGATAACAATTCTCATTATATTGCCGCGATCGCCTCGCCAGCAACGCTTATGCATAACCATAGCGAAAATAGTGCCCCAGTGTAAGATGCATGTGAACTCAGCGTTATTATTTTGTCTGTTCGTGACGTTATTTTCAGCGATATGCTTAAAAGATCGGCGAGATGCCGCAGGGGAGAGAATAGCCCGGCGTCGCTTCGCTCGGCCGGGCGGGTAACATCGGTCACTACAGGGCAATAAACTGATATTCGGTCAGGCTAACGTACTCGTTGCCCGGCCGTAAAACGCAGTCCGGCTGCGGCCATTCCGGATGGTTAGGGCTGTCCGGCAGAAATTCGCTTTCCAGCGCAAGCCCCTGCCATGCGGCATAAGGTTGCGCGGTGCGGGAAAGGGTACCGTCGAGGAAGTTGCCCGAGTAGAACTGGATTGCGGGCGCCGAGGTGTAGACCGCCATCTGCAGCTTTTTGTCTTGCGACCAGACGTTGGCAACCACTTGGCTGGCGTCGCCGTTGGCCTGTAGCAGGAAGGCGTGATCGTAACCATTCACCTTTTTCTGATCGTCATCGCGCAAGAAGTCCTGTGCGACGGTCTTCGGCTCACGGAAGTCGAAGCCGGTGCCTGCTACCGCTTTCAGCCCTTCGTGCGGGATCCCGCTGGCGTCCACCGGCAGATAGTCATCTGCCAGCAGCTGCAGGGTGTGGTTGCGCACGTCGGTCTGCGCGCCGTCAAGGTTAAAGTAAACGTGGTTAGTCAGGTTCACCGGGCAGGCCTTATCAACCTTAGCGCGGTATTCAATAGAGATGCGGTTGTCTTCGGTCAGGCGGTAGATTGCGGTAGCCTGCAATTCGCCGGGGAAACCCTGGTCGCCGTCTGGCGAGGTCAGGGTAAAGACCGCTTCCGTCGCGTTCTGGGTGGTCACTAACCAGCGTCGCTTATCAAAGCCTTCCGGTCCGCCGTGCAGCTGGTGCTCTCCCTGGCTTGGCGCGACGTCTACCGTCTGTCCATCGAGCGTGAAGCGGCTGTTGGCGATGCGGTTGGCGTAGCGGCCAATAGACGCGCCGAGAAACGCCGCCTGCTGTGGGTACTGCGCTGGCGAAGCGCAGCCCAGCAACGCTTCACGCACGCTGCCGTCGCTAAGCGGAATACGCGCCGACAGCAGCGTGGCGCCCCAATCCATCAGGGTCACGACAACGCCGTTGGCATTGCGTAAGGTGATCAGACGGTACGGTTGGCCGTCAGCGGCCAGCTCGGGAGTTTCAGTTAGCACTGGCCAGCTCCTTGCGACGGTTTGCAAACATAGAAGGTTTCCTTGATGCCCGTTTTCGCTTCGTACTGTTCCGCTACCGCTTGTTTCACCGCCGGAACCAGCGTTTCTGGAATCAGCGCAACGATGCAGCCGCCGAAGCCGCCACCGGTCATACGCACGCCGCCCTGCTCGCCGACGGTCGCTTTGACGATATCCACCAGGGTATCAATCTGCGGTACGGTGATTTCAAAGTCATCGCGCATTGAGGCGTGTGATTCGGCCATAAGTTGGCCCATACGCAGCAGGTCGCCTTTCTCCAGCGCGGCCGCCGCTTCCACGGTGCGGGCATTTTCGGTCAGGACATGGCGTACGCGTTTGGCCACCACCGGGTCCAGCTCGTGGGCCACAGCATTAAATTCGTCGACGGTGACGTCACGCAGAGCCGCGCGCTGGAAGAAACGCGCGCCGGTTTCGCACTGTTCGCGACGGGTGTTGTATTCACTGCCAACCAGAGTGCGCTTGAAGTTGCTGTTGATAATCACGACGGCGACGCCTTCAGGCATCGAGACCGCTTTTGTGCCCAGTGTCCGGCAGTCGATCAGCAGCGCGTGGTCTTTTTTGCCCAGCGCCGAAATCAGCTGATCCATAATGCCGCAGTTACAGCCCACAAACTGGTTTTCGGCTTCCTGGCCGTTGAGCGCAATCTGCGCGCCGTCGAGCGGCAGATGGTAAAGCTGCTGGAAAACGGTACCGACCGCCACTTCCAGCGAGGCGGAGGAGCTTAAACCCGCCCCCTGCGGCACGTTGCCGCTGATGACCAGATCCGCCCCGCCAAAGGCGTTATCACGTTTTTGCAGATGCTTGACGACGCCACGAACGTAGTTGGACCACTGCTGAGTTTCGTGGCTGACGATCGGCGCATCGAGGGAAAAGGTATCGCTTTCGTTGTCGTAGTCGGCGGCGATCACGCGCACCGTACGGTCTTCACGCGGTGAGCAGCTGATAACGGTTTGATAATCAATGGCGCACGGCAGTACAAAGCCATCGTTGTAGTCGGTGTGTTCACCAATCAGGTTAACGCGGCCCGGAGCCTGGATGACGTGGGTGGCAGGGTAGCCGAATTTTTCAGCAAACAGGGCTTGTGTTCTTTCTTTCAGACTCATTGTTATTCTCCGGACTCGCGAAAGTGGATGTCGCTGACCGCGCGCAGGCGCTCGGCCGCTTGTTCTGCCGTCAGGTCGCGCTGGGTCTCTGCCAGCATTTCATACCCGACCATAAATTTGCGCACGGTGGCCGAGCGCAGCAGCGGCGGATAGAAGTGCGCATGCAGCTGCCAGTGAGCGTTATCTTCTCCGTTGAACGGCGCGCCGTGCCAGCCCATCGAGTAGGGGAAGGAGCACTGGAAGAGGTTATCGTAGCGGCTGGTCAGTTTTTTCAACGCCAGCGCCAGGTCTTCGCGCTGGGCGTCGGTTAAGTCGGTAATGCGCAGTACGTGCGTTTTTGGCAGCAGCAGCGTTTCGAACGGCCAGGCCGCCCAGTAGGGAACAACCGCCAGCCAGTGTTCGGTTTCAACCACCGTGCGGCTGCCATCGGCCAGCTCGCGGTTAACGTAATCCACCAGCATCGGCGACCGCTGTTCAGCGTAATAGTCGCGCATCAGGCGATCTTCACGCTCAATTTCGTTGGGCAGAAAACTGTTTGCCCAGACCTGGCCATGTGGATGCGGGTTAGAACAGCCCATCGCCGCGCCTTTATTTTCAAACACCTGAACCCACGGATAGCGCTGACCCAGTTCTGCGGTCTGCTCCTGCCAGGTTTTAACCACCGACTGCAGGGCGCTGAGGCTCAGCTCCGGCAGCGTTTTGCTGTGGTCAGGGGAGAAGCAAATCACCCGGCTGGTACCGCGTGCGCTCTGGCAGCGCATTAACGGATCGTTGCTTTCCGGTGCATCCGGTGTATCGACCATCAGCGCGGCAAAATCGTTAGTGAAGACGTAGGTGCTGGTGTAGTCCGGGTTCTTATCGCCCGTCACCCGGGTATTTCCCGGGCACAAAAAGCAGTCCGGATCGTGTGCGGGCAGCGTCTGTTTTGACGGTGTCTCTTGCGCCCCCTGCCAGGGGCGCTTTGCACGATGCGGTGACACGAGGATCCACTGGCCGGTTAACGGATTAAAGCGGCGATGCGGATGGTCGACGGGGTTAAATTGCGTCATTTCACAATCCTTAATCGGGATATCCCTGAGGATGGCGGGACTGCCAGTGCCAGGTGTCCTGCGCCATTTCATCAAGGTTACGGGTGACACGCCAGTTCAGCTCCTGGTCGGCTTTGCTTGCATCGGCCCAGTAGGCCGGGAGGTCGCCGTCACGACGGGGAGCGAAGTGGTAGTTAATGGGTTTGCCGCAGGCTTTGCTGAACGCGTTAACCACGTCAAGCACGCTGCTGCCGACGCCTGCACCAAGGTTGTAGATATGCACGCCGGCTTTGTTGGCCAGCTTTTCCATCGCCGCAACGTGGCCGTCGGCGAGGTCCATGACGTGGATGTAATCGCGCACGCCGGTGCCGTCAGGCGTCGGGTAGTCGTTACCGAAAATGGCCAGCGATTCACGACGGCCTACCGCCACCTGCGCAATGTACGGCATCAGGTTGTTCGGAATGCCCTGCGGATCTTCGCCCATATAGCCAGACTGATGCGCACCCACCGGGTTGAAGTAGCGCAGCAGCGCAATGCTCCAGTCCGGCTGCGCTTTTTGCAGGTCGGTCAGGATCTGTTCAACCATCAGCTTACTTTTGCCGTATGGGCTTTGCGGTGTACCGGTCGGGAAGCTTTCAACATAAGGGATTTTCGGCTGGTCGCCGTAGACGGTCGCGGAGGAGCTGAAAATGAAGTTTTTAACGTTCGCGGCGCGCATTGCGCTGATTAAACGCAGGGTGCCGTTAACGTTGTTGTCGTAGTACTCCAGCGGCTTTTGCACTGATTCACCGACGGCCTTCAGGCCCGCGAAGTGGATCACCGCATCAATGGCGCGATCGCGGAGGATCTCGGTCATCAGCGCTTCGTCACGGATATCGCCTTCGACGAACGATGGGGCTTTGCCGCCCAGGCGGGTAATGACGGGCAGAACGCTACGTTTGCTGTTGCACAGGTTGTCGAGAATCACCACTTCATGACCCTGCTGCAGCAGCTGTACGCACGTGTGGCTTCCAATGTAACCGCTACCACCTGTAACCAATACTTTCATTTTTAGCTCCGTTAAGCTTATGGCATGGAATAACCTTAGCATAACAGAACGGCTAAAAGTGTGACATGGGCTAAATTAGTGGTATCGTTTACACAGCAATACGTTAAACAGGGAATCGAATAAAAATGATTTTAAATCAAAAGGGTAACTTGTTCATGTGAAAAAAATCTGAAAAAGGACCTTATTTGAGAACGGATTATTCTCTGCAGAGCGGTGTTTGTCCGGGCTACGCGTAGCACGCCGTAACCCGGACAAACGCGATTACAGCGGGCCGACCTCGTAGCGATAGCCGTCACCGTCGGCGACAAACGCCAACCGGTGGGTAATACACTCCGGCGCGTCTTCCGCATGATGCGAGACAAACAGCAGTTGGGTTTTTCCCTCACTTATCAACACGTCGATAAAACGGCGCACCACCTGACGATTGAGCGGGTCCAGCCCCTGCAACGGCTCGTCAAGAATGAGCAGCGTAGGATGCTTAACCAACGCGCGAACAATCAGCGCCAGCCGCTGCTGGCCCCAGGAGAGTCTGTGGAACGGCGCGTCGGCGGTACGCGCGTTCATGCCGAGTATCGCCAGCCATTCGTCCACCTGTTTACGCTGCTTATCAGAAACGGCCTGATAAATGCCAATGGAATCAAAATAGCCGGAAAGGATCACGTTGCGTACCGTCGTGCTGACGCGGTAGTCAAGGTGCAGGCTACTGCTGACATAGCCGATATGCTTTTTGATATCCCAGATGGTTTCGCCGCTGCCGCGGCGACGGCCGAACAGCGTAAGATCGTTGCTGTAGCCCTGCGGATGATCGCCGGTGACAAGGCTTAGCAGCGTCGATTTACCGGCGCCGTTGGGCCCGACAATCTGCCAGTGCTCGCCGGGTGATACCGTCCAGCTCAGGTGGTTAATGATCGGTCGATCGTTATACGACACCACGCCGTCGCGCAGCACGATACGTGGCTGGTCGTCGGGTAAGGAAAGGCGGGCCGAGGGGGCGTCCGGTTCGGGCAGCGTCATCCCGGCGAGCCTCTCGCTGTGGGCCAGCTGGGCAACCAGCGTTTGTTCAAGCAGCGTTTTTTTCTCGCCCATGTCGCTCAGCGTACAGTCGGCGAGCACGCCAGCAAAGGGCACGAAGTCCGGAATATCATCAAAGCGGTTGAGCACCAGCACCAGGGTATAGCCTGACTGGTAAAGCGTGGCCAGATGATCGGCCAACTGACGGCGTGAGGCAACGTCGAGACCATCAAACGGTTCATCAAGGATCAGCAGGTCGGGCTGTGCCATCAGCGCCTGGCAGAGCAGGGTTTTGCGAGTTTCGCCGGTAGAGAGGTATTTAAAGCGTCTGTCCAGCAGGTGGTCAATGCCGAACTGGGCGGCCAGCTGCGCGCATCGCGCAGCGTCCTTGACCTCATCCTGAATAATTTGTGCGGCGGTGCGTCCGGTGTCGTCTTCGTCGGCGCTGAGCATGTCGGTGTTGTTACGCTGCCATTCGTCGCTGACCAGTTTTTGTAGCTGCTCGAAGGAGAGGCGGGTGATGCGACTGAAGCCGCACGTCCGGCTGCCGGACAGCAACGGCAGCTCCCCCGCCAGTGCGCGGGCCAGCGCTGATTTTCCGCTCCCGTTGCTGCCGACGAAAGCCCAGCTTTCGCCAGCGCGCAGCGTCAGCTGGTCAATATGGAGCGTTTTGGTGTCGCTAAGACGAAACGTGCCTTGCGAAATTTGCAATGATGACATTATGTATCCCGTTTTTTGCAGCGTTATGCATCAGGGATACGTCTTCCTCAGCGCAAAGTCAATGCCATCAGCACAACGTAGCAAGAATGATGCGATCGGCATTGAAGTATGCTGTGACATCGCTCCCTTCTTCCAGCGTTTCGGCATCCTGAAGCGGCAGCGTGGCGCACAGGGTTTGCCCGTCGGGCAGCGCCATCAGAACTTCGCACTGCTCTGCGCCGCGCTGAATGTGGCTAATACGGCAGGCGAGCTGGTTGTCAGCGGCAGCGGCTAGTGCGGGATCGCGAGTGACGTTGACCCACGGCGCTTTCAGCAGCACCAGTACTTCCTGACCTTCATCGAGCCCCAGGCGCTCGCCGCTTTGTGCGGTAATCGCCACCTTGAGACGGGTTGTGCCATCAGCCAGTAAAATATCGACATGCTGTTGTACCTGCTGGTGGTCACGGCGGGTAACCGTACCAAACCACTGGTTGCGAGCGCTGGTTTGCAGCGAGAAGCGAGAGATAGCCGCCAGCAGGCTGTCGAGCGGCAGCGCATCGTCGTCACTCAGCACATCAAAGGCTTTTTGTTGAATTTGCGCCAGCAGATCGTAGAGCTGAATCAGACGCTGACCGTAGCGGGTGAGCACCGCGCCGCCGCCGCCTTTGCCGCCGGTTGCGCGGTCGACCAGCGACTGCTCGCTGAGCTGATTCATTTCGTTAATGGCATCCCATGCGCTCTTGTAGCTGATGCCGGCGTTTTTGGCCCCCTGGCTGATTGAGCCGGTCTGTGCTATTTGTTTGAGGAGCGAGATGCGGCGCGGATCGGCAAACAGGCGCTGCTGGAGCTTAAGGGTCAGAAGGATTTCAGCCTGCATAACAGTGTCCTGGAGTCAAAAAGGGTATTCTGACCCAAATGTTAGCCTGCGCAAAGCTCACCGCACAAAAGGGCGTGTTTTTCTGCGTTATCCGGTTACAATAGCGGCATCACATTGTATGGAGTAAACCATGTTAGAGCTGTTGAAAAGTCTGGTATTTGCCGTAATCATGGTACCCGTAGTGATGGCTATCATCCTGGGGTTAATTTACGGTCTGGGTGAAGTGTTCAACATCTTCTCCGGCGTTGGTCATAAAGACAGAAGCCAGCAAAACCACTGATTCCTCAAAAACGCCCGGTTCCGCCGGGCGTTTTGCTATCAAGTTCCCCACCTTTGTGCCGATAATCAGTCCTGTACGCTGCGATCGTTGATGTATCTGTAATGCATTAATGTCAGAAAACCCCTATACTCTTCGCTGTATTTTACTTTATATAACGACATTTACAGGAGTTTCAAATGGCAGGTTCATGGTTACGCTTGTTTGCAGGGGCGACATTATCGCTTTCCGTTGTGGGTCACGCGCTGGCGGATGACGCGAAGATTACCGTTTTCGCCGCGGCGTCGTTGACGAATGCGATGCAGGATATTGCGAAGGCCTATAAGAAAGAGAAAAACGTAGACGTGGTCTCCTCTTTTGCGTCTTCCTCAACGCTGGCTCGCCAGATTGAAGCCGGCGCGCCGGCAGACCTGTTTATCTCCGCTGACCAGAAGTGGATGGACTATGCGGTGGATAAAAAAGCGATTGATACTGCGACACGTGAAACGCTGCTGGGCAACAGCCTGGTCGTTGTTGCGCCGAAGGCCAGCGAGCAGAGCGATATTACTGTCGATGCAAAAACCAACTGGACCAGCCTGCTGAAAGGCGGCCGTCTAGCGGTAGGCGATCCGGATCACGTACCGGCAGGCATCTACGCGAAAGAAGCGCTGCAGAAGCTGGGCGCATGGGAAACGCTGTCGCCGAAACTGGCCCCGGCAGAAGACGTGCGTGGCGCGCTGGCGCTGGTGGAACGCAACGAAGCACCGTTGGGTATTGTGTACGGTTCTGACGCGGTCGCCAGCAAAGGTGTTAAAGTTGTCGGCACGTTCCCGGAAGACTCTCATCAGAAAGTGGAATACCCGATTGCCATTATCGATGGCCATAAAAATGCCACCGTCTCGGCGTTCTATGATTATCTGAAAGGCCCGCAGGCGTCTGAGATTTTTAAACATTACGGATTTACGACTCGCTAATGATATTGACCGATCCCGAATGGCAGGCGGTAATGCTGAGCCTGAAAGTATCTTCCCTGGCTGTGGTATTTAGCCTGCCGTTTGGGGTTTTTTTTGCCTGGCTGTTGGTACGGCGCAACTTCCCCGGTAAAGCCCTGCTCGACGGGCTTCTTCACCTCCCGCTGGTGCTCCCGCCGGTGGGTGTGGGGTATCTTTTGCTGGTAGCGATGGGCCGCCGAGGCTTTATCGGTAGCTGGTTGTATGACTGGTTTGGCCTGACCTTCGCTTTTAGCTGGCGCGGCGCGGTGATTGCGGCGGCGGTGATGTCGTTCCCGCTGATGGTCAGGGCGATCCGTCTGGCGCTGGAAAACGTCGACGTTAAGCTTGAACAGGCGGCACGCACCTTAGGGGCGGGGCGCTGGCGGGTATTTGGTACCATTACGCTGCCGTTGATGCTACCGGGGATTATTGTCGGTACCGTACTGGCGTTTGCCCGCTCGCTCGGCGAGTTTGGTGCCACGATCACCTTTGTGTCGAATATTCCCGGCGAAACACGCACCATTCCTTCGGCCATGTATACCCTGATTCAGACCCCCGGCGGCGAAAGCGCTGCGGCGCGTCTGTGTCTGATTTCTATCGTACTGGCGCTGATTTCCCTGATGATTTCCGAATGGCTGGCAGGCATTAGCCGTCGCAGGATGGGGGCGTAAATCATGCTGGAGCTGAATTTTAGCCAGACGCTGGGCACGCACTGTCTGGAGATCAATGAATCGCTGCCGGCTTCCGGCATTACCGCCGTTTTCGGCGTCTCGGGCGCGGGAAAAACTTCCCTGATTAACGCCATCAGCGGACTGACGACGCCGCAGCAAGGGCGCATTGTGCTCAACGACCGCGTGCTGAATGATGCCGAACGGGGAATTTGCCTGGCACCGGAGAAACGACGCATCGGCTATGTGTTCCAGGATGCGCGCCTGTTCCCGCATTACAAGGTACGCGGCAATCTGCGCTATGGGATGGCAAAAAGCATGGCTGAGCAGTTCGATAAGCTGGTCTCGTTGCTCGGTATTGAGCCGTTGCTCGACCGGCTGCCGGGCAGCCTGTCCGGCGGCGAAAAACAGCGCGTGGCGATTGGCCGTGCGCTGCTGACCGCGCCGGAGCTGCTGTTGCTCGATGAGCCGCTGGCCTCGCTGGATATCCCGCGCAAGCGCGAGCTGCTGCCGTATCTTCAGCGTCTGGCGCGAGAGATCAATATACCGATGCTCTACGTCAGCCACTCGCTGGATGAAATTTTGCACCTGGCTGACAAGGTGCTGGTGCTGGAAGGCGGCAAGGTGAAGGCGTTTGGCAATCTGGAAGAGGTGTGGGGCAGCAGCGTAATGCATCCGTGGCTGCCGCAGGATCAGCAGAGCAGCATTCTGCGCGTGACGGTGCTGGAACACCATCCGCACTACGCGATGACGGCGCTGGCGCTGGGCGATCAGCACATCTGGGTGAATAAACTCGACAAGCCGCTGCAGAGCGCCGTTCGCGTGCGTATTCAGGCAACCGATGTGTCGCTGGTGCTACAGCCTTCGCCGCACACCAGTATTCGCAACGTACTGCATGCGAAAGTCCAGCAGTGCTATGACGACAACGGTCAGGTCGAAGTGCAGCTGGACGTCAGCGGCCGCACGCTGTGGGCGCGCATTAGCCCGTGGGCCCGCGATGACCTGGCGGTGAAGCCAGGCCAGTGGCTCTATGCGCAGGTGAAGAGCGTATCGATTACCGCCTGATTACAGCAGGTGGGTATTGATATAGTCGGCGATAGCATCAGTGGTGTTGTCACCGATCACCACGTTAGCGCGCGCCTTCACCGCGTCATCCGCGTTGCCCATCGCTACGCCGGTGCCGGCCGCTTCAAGCATACTGATGTCGTTAAAGTTATCACCGAAGGCCACCACGTCGCGCATCGACCAGCCCTGTGCGGTGATGAACTGCGTCAGACGGTTACCTTTGCTGTTACCCTGGCGCGCAATATCGACCTGATCGTGCCACGACCACTCGCATTCCAGCTGTAGCGTCTGTTCAACGTGCTTGGCAAAGTTTTGCAGTTTTTCGCCATCTTCATCGGTCAGGGCAAACTTCCAGACGTTTTTTACCTCGCGTGCCGCCTGTGCCAGCGAGTCGACCTGGGTAAACGACGGGCGCTGCGCTTCCGGCAGGCTCTGCGCCCAGTTGCTGGTTCGCACCACATGGCCGGTTGGGTACTGGTACATCATGGTATCGTCGACGTACATCAGGCCATGCACCTTGTGTTCATCAAGCAAAGCGATCAGCTGCTGGGCTTTATCAACCGGCATAGGATCGGCATCCAGTACTTTTTTCGCTTGATAATCATACAAGTAAGTGCCATTACAACAAATTGCAGGTGTATCCAGCGCCAGTGCCTGATAAAAAGGATGAATGGCAACGTGATGACGACCGGTGACGATCATTAAGTGATAGCCTGCCGCTTTGGCGCGATTCAGCGCCTCCAGCGAAGAGGGCAGTAAGGTTTTCTTTGGTGTCAGGAGCGTTCCGTCCAGATCCAGGGCAATCACACGTGCAGTCATAATGTTGTCTCGCGTTAAAGAGAAAATTTGCTGTGCAGGATGGTACACCGAGATACCTGCGCGGCAAAATGGTGTGATAAATAGCCGCAAATTATGTGTTTTCAGAAAGGAGTGTTCATGAAACAGACCGTTTATACCGCCAGCCCCGAGAGCCAGCAGATCCACGTCTGGACGTTGAACCATGACGGCAGCCTGAAGCTGGTCCAGGTGGTGGATGTTCCGGGGCAGGTGCAGCCGATGGTCATCAGCCCTGATAAACGCTATTTGTACGTCGGCGTGCGCCCGGAGTTCCGCGTGCTGGCCTACCGTATTGCACCGGACGACGGTGCGTTGACCTATGCTGCCGAAGCGCCGCTGCCGGGTAGCCCGACTCACATTTCCACCGATCGTAAAGGCAACTTTATCTTCAGCGCCTCTTACAACCAGGCCAACGTGGCGGTGATTCGCCTGCAAGACGGTCTTCCGCGCGATACCGTGACGGTGGTGGAAGGGCTGGAAGGCTGCCACTCGGCGAATATCTCACCGGATAACCGTACCCTGTGGGTACCGGCGCTGAAGCAGGATCGTATCTGCCTGTTTACCCTCAGCGACGACGGCTTCCTGGCGGAGCAAACGCCGGCGGAGGTGACCACCGTAGAGGGCGCGGGCCCGCGTCACATGGTGTTCCATCCGAACGAGCAGTATGGCTATTGCGTCAACGAGCTAAACAGCACCGTTGATGTGTGGGAGCTGAAAGATCCGTACGGCAAAATCGAATGCGTTCAGACGCTGGATATGATGCCGCATGATTTCACCGGTACGCGCTGGGCGGCGGATATCCACATCACTCCGGATGGCCGTCACCTGTACGCCTGCGACCGTACCTCTAGCCTGATCACCGTCTTTAGCGTCTCTGAAGATGGCAGCGTACTGTCGCTGGAAGGCTTCCAGCCGACCGAAACCCAGCCGCGTGGCTTCAATATCGATCACAGCGGTAAATACCTGATTGCCGCTGGGCAGAAATCGCATCACATTGCGGTGTATGAAATTGCCGGTGAGCAAGGGTTGCTACAGGAAAAAGGGCGCTATGCCGTAGGGCAGGGCCCGATGTGGGTGGTGGTGTACGCGCACTAATCGTGGCGGTTAAACCACCTGCTTGCGCAGGTGGTTTACGTCATCAGAAGTCCAGATTCAACGCATCATATTTATCCCGCTGTGCCTGCATTTCACTCTCTTTGTTGAGAATGCTGCGTTCATACATCTTAAAAAATGGGTAATACATCAATAATCCCGCCAGAATCACCAGTACCGCGACGATCGGCGCACGCCAGTCCATCGTGATAAAGTACTGGGCAATAGGTGTTGGTATTCCGCCAACCTGGGCCACCGGCCCGCCAACAAAGCCCATGTCGAAAACTAAATACGTCAGTGACGCCAGGATCGGTGTCCCGAGCACGAACGGAAAGAAAAAGTAAGGGTTAAAGGCGATTGGAAAACCGTAGACCACCGGTTCAGAAATACCAAACAGAGAGGGGACGATGGCTGCTTTCCCTGCCGCCTTCAGCTGCGGTGCTCTGCTCATTAAGCCAAGAAGGGCGATGGCACCGGTAATCCCTGAGCCCGTACAGGCGGCAAATGCGCCCCACCAGCCTTCGGTAAATACGTGTTCCGTCGGCAGGCCCTGCGCAAAGTTTGCTGCATTCAGCGACAGGTATTGCGTCATAAATGGCAGCGTAAAACCGATGAGAATCGCGTAACCGTTGAGGCCGAAAAACCAGAAAATCATCTCCAGCAGAATGATGATGAAGACCCCCCAGACGGAATCGATGCCACTGACGGCCGGCGCCAGCGCAGTCGTGAACAGTTCGGGCACAATCTGCTGGTTGAACAGGCTCTGGCTGGTAATGGTCATTGCGCAGGCTGCTATAACGACAAAAAGCAAAGGGAATATTGATTCGAAGGTTTTGGCAATCATATCTGGCAATCCGCCGATGCGGATGGTGATTTTCTTGCGATAGGCCCAGCTAATAAATTCCACGGTTGCCAGTGAGGCAATAATGGCAACGAACAGGCCGCGAGAGTCTAAAAACGCAATATTAATATTACCCTCAACAATCTTGCTGTTCAGAATCATCGTTACCATCACCGAACTGATAATGGGGTAAAGGGGGGCAACGTTGATTTTTTGCGTGTGGTGGTAGCTAATGGTAATGGCACAATAAACCGAAAGCAGACCGAAGGTATAGGTAAAAGGCAGTTGAAATAAAGCCCCGTATTGCGCAAAAACATGGCTGATAGCCGTATCGGGGGAAAACAAACTGCCTAACCCCGTAATGATTAAGCTGATGGAACCTACCATCAGAATCGCCATTAAGCTAATCATTCCATTTTTTATCGATGAGATAAAACGATTCTGCTCAATCCGGGTTGCAATATAGACCATGTGTTGCTCAAATTTCTTGAGAAACGGCTGTGAGGCTGTCATTTTACACCTTCCTTGGCAGGCCGATTAAGATGATATAAATAGAGTGCTTGTTTCAATATTAATGCGCCATCAGCAAGCCCGTAGGCCTGGCTGTCGATAACTTCAATGGGTTTAGCATATTGCCCGGCGATGGCCGCAAGCTCGGGAAATTTATGCTTCATCTGCGGGCCGACCATCACCAAATCGTAATCAGCGATATAGGTATTTAGATCGCCAGCGCTGCGGGCATCGATACGAATATTCTGGCCTTTCAGTACTTCACTGTTATCGACAACCTCGCGCATTTTACTCACCATCACGCTAGTCGATGCTCCGAGGTTACAGACGAGAAGAATGGATAAATTCTGATAGTTCATATTGGGGCCTCGATTATTTATTTTTATACAGTTCGATAAATTCGCGATAAATATTCTGCGCCAGCAGGACGTTCATTAAATGATCCTGGGCATGAACAAAAAGCAGAGAAAACGCGATCGGTTGGCCGCTGATTTCACCTTGTAACGATTCACTTTGAATATGATGGGCCCGCTGAAGGTTAACTTCCGATTCGTGAAAATAAGCCTCAGCCTGCGTGATATCGCCGCTTTTAGCGGCCTGTAACGCGGCATTAAGCTGCGAAAAGCTTTCTCCGGCGCAGGCTATAATGCTGAACCACCGTTGTTCGTCGGTCATAGAATACTCTCCACGTTAAACACGGCATCATCCAGCAGCAGTAGCGTATTGGCGTGCTGTTTTAAGCTGGTGGCCGGGAAGTTTTCGTTCGGGGGCGTAAACAGCAGGCGCTGCACAATATTGCGTTTATGCGCGCCGCTAGCGGCAATGATAATGTGTTCACTGGCAAGAATATTACCAATGCCAAGCGTAATGCCCTGATGCAGGCGGGTGGCTGTCGGGAAATACTTCTGTGCAACGCGAATGGTTGTTTCGCTAAGGTTGGAGATGTGCGCCAGCGAGTTGAATGCGCTGCCGGGCTCATTGAGACCAAGATGGCCATTCTGACCTATCCCGAGTAGCGTCAGGCGCAGCGGCCGTTCGGCCAGCAGCTGGTTTATGCGGTGGCACTCGTGTTCCAACGCCTCTCCGGTATGCGTAGCGTCGAACTGCTGGAGTTGGCCGGGGCGCAGCGCTAAATGTTGATACAGGTCGTGATGCATTGCGTACTGGCAGCTGCCTTCATCCTGCTGACCGAGCCCGACCCACTCATCAAGCCCAACGAGCGTTGCGCGCAGCGGGAAGCGGCGACGTTGATATTCTGCGGCAACGTACTGATAGGCTCGCTGAGGCGTATCGCCCGAAGCCAGGCATACGGTGCCTTCTTGCTGAAGAGCATCAATGATGGCGTCGCCGAGCACGCGGGAAAACTGCTGTTGAGAACATATCGCCAGTTCCATTAGCGCCACTCCCCGGTGTAGGCCTGATATTCGGCGAGTAACTCATTGAGAATCTGCGTGGCGATGGTGTAGTCATTAATCAGCGGATGTACCATGAGCGCCCGAATTGCGCTCTTTTTACAACGCTGCTCAATCGCGTGAATCGTCAGGTTTTCAAAGCGTTTGATCGTACTGATGATGTGGCTCTGATAGGCCGGCAGATCGTCGACGCGTCGCGGTATTATTTTGCCGTCATGCATATCGCAGGTTATCTCAATGACATCATCGGGATGCAACTGGCGGATGCTGTCGTTGTTTTTCACCAGAATCGTCATTGGCCACGCAGGTTTATTCTGTAATCCCCTGATAATATTCAGCGCGATTCCCGAGTAGCCGCCGGTATCTGGAGCGGCAATAAACTCCGGGAGGCTGAGTGCTTTATAGTGGTTATCCCGGCGGCCGTCGCTTTCAATCGCAAAGTAAGAGTTTTCTCGCTCCAGCAGATGGTGCGCAAAAATAGCAAATTGCTGCTCTATACTGGCTGATTGATTCGCGCGCAGCTCGTCCAGCATCCGCTGATTAATGTTTTGAATCGTCTCACCACGCGCGCAACCGTGGCGAGCTATCGAGGTAATAATGGCCTGATGGTTGAAATAAAAGTAGAGATACTCATTGGGGAGCTCTTGTTGTAAAACGTCGATGGTTGCTTCGTCGAACAGCTTCATCTCCGTCTCTTTGAACAACTGCTGATGGGCCAGGATCTGCGCGCTGACGTCTTTACCGTCGACGGTGAAATCGCGGTAGAACGAGAGATGATTCAGACCATAGCAGGTTGCTGAGAAACGCATAATGTCGACGTCCAGCAGTTTTGCTATTTCACGCATGAAGCTCGCAGGGCCATCACAAATGCCATAAACATTGTCGTAACCGGCATTAATCAACGCCTGGGTAACCAGCCCTGATGGGTTGGTGAAATTGAAGAACAGTACCCCTTTGGCGGAAACCTGGCGGGCCAGTTCGAGATACTCTTTTAAGACAGGAATGGATCGCAGGGCCATCGCAAATCCGCCAATGCCGGTGGTTTCCTGGCCCAGAATATTGTATTTCTGAGCCAGTTTTTCATCAAAAACGCGCCCGGCATCCCCTTCAACGCGTAGCGTGGTGATAACATAATTTGCGTCGGTCAGTGCAGTCCGTGGGCTGGTGGTCAGGGAAATCGTTAAATCAGGATTTATTTTCTTTGCAATAGCCCGGGCTAGCCCGCCATAAATAGTCAGTTTCTCTTCGTTAATATCCATAAAGCATATTTCAGTCAGTGTGAGCTGCTTTGACTGTAATGCTAACGTCTTGGCAAGATATGGCGCGCGAACGCCGCCACCGCCTAATACGGTTAATTTCATTCAGGTCACTCCTTTATAATACGGTTAAATTAATTAACTGTTTATTAAAAAGGCGTGTGAGCAGGAATTGATCAAACAGCTGTAATTGATGAGTTCAGCGTCACGCCTTGTAATTCAATGGTGTATTCGAATCTACTACCACGAGCGATTTCAATCGTGTACTCAACAGGGATGTTATCGAGAAATGCGATGCGTTCAATTTGTAGTCCGGGTGAACCCTGTGTTTCATTTAAATGCCTTGCCGTTTCTTTGGGGATATTGATAGCCCGAAAAGTATCAATTGCCCGACGAATAGAAACATGATATTTGTTTTTCAACGCATGATATAGACCATGTTGCTCTATATCATGCTGGTGTAACTCAGGGAAGTGAGTGCTGGATAAATAAGTTTCTTCATATAATATAGGCTCATTATCAGCAGATCGTAGACGGATAATATGATAAACTAATTCATTACTGTTTAGTTTATTTGCTATTTGGATGGAAGGTTTTTTCAGCTTGAAGAAAAGTAATGTGCTGCCAGGTTGCTTATTTAAGCGTTTCATCTCATCATGAAAGCTATAAATTTTTATCAAGCTTTGTTTTACCGCTTGTCCTTTTACAAACATCCCCTTTCCGTGAATCTTTTTTATATAGCCCTCTTTTTCAAGATCGGACATTGCCTGACGAACGGTTGTTCTGCTGATATCGTACTGGGTACATAATTCATGTTCAAAAGGAAGTTTCTCACCTTCAAGAAGTTCCCCGCTGCTGATTTTGTGGCGGATTGACTCAAAGAGTTGCGCATACATCGGAAGTTTACTTTCTTTATTGAGTCTCATGCGCTTATCTCTTCATGACCAAATCTCGATGAGATAATGATGTCATGACATCGTTATCTCATGATGTTAATTTGCTCACAAAAGAAATAATAAGCAAAATAATGCTTTTAATTCAAATTAATTATGTGTTTGTTATTATCATTAAAAATACAAATAAAAAAGGCCCATGATAAACATGAGCCCTTGAATCAAGCTGACAGTATTACTGTTTCGCTTCTGCCACGATATGACTTCCCACGCCGCGGTTGTTGTATTCCCACATGCGGTTGAAGTTACGGTCGTTGAGGTCGCGCTTCAGCTGACCTTTTTCGTCCTGCGCGCCGGTGTTGCCGCTGAACGGACGTTTAGAAACGGCGGCGTCAGCCCATGGTTTCGCGACGTTAAAGCCTTCGTTAATTACGCTATCGCGGATCACGACCTGGCCGTTGGTGTTGCTGTCGACGTCGAGCGAGCGGCCCAGCTGCGCTACGCCGTCACCGGAAGCGGTGAAGCGGCTGTTAGTGGCGAGGAAACCGTAGAAGATGTTGGATGACGTCGCCGGTGCGAAGACATAGCCTTCCTGCTGGGTACGCGAGTTCACTACGCGGAAATCGGTGTTGTCGAACACCACCGCGCCGCGGCCGGAAACGATATCCACATCGCCTTCGAGGTAGCTGTTGCTGACCAGCGTACGGGTCTGGCGATTGTTCTGCAGACGGTTATCAACACCGCTGTTGGTGACGAAGAACGTATTCTGACGGCCCAGCACATTGACGTTGTTAAGCTGGGTTTTATCGCCATCGGTACGCAGCGCGACCGCCTGGTGAGTCCCGGCATCGACGCTGTCGCCCAGGGTATTTTGAATCGTCAGGTTTTGCAGCTGCAGACCGTTGTTCTGCGACCAGACGACTGCCGAGCACATGACGCCAATCGTGGCGCTGCGCTTGCTCTGGCAGCTGTCAAACATGTACCACGCCGGTTTGCCCGGCATGTATTTACCGCCTGGGTTAACCAGCTTACGCCAGCTTGCCGGGTCGATTTCAGAATCGATGGCCAGACCGATTTTGACATCAATCGCTTTCTCGCCGGTACCGTAGATGGTCAGGCTGCCCGGAGCGGCCGGCACATAAACGGTGCCCTGATACTCACCTGGCAGCACGGCAATATAGATGCGTGAGCTGCTGTGGCGCGCGATAGCGGCATCAACGGCGGCCTGAATGCTGGTGTGCGTCACACCCTGGGTACCGGCTGGGCCAACCACGAAGTCTGCTTTCGCCGGCACGGCGATAGACGACGGCGACCAGGCTGCAGCGTTAGGGTCAAGCGAAGCGAAGTAACGCGCGGCGGTAAAGTTTTGCGCTTCATCTGCCGACAGCACCGGGCGGGAAGAGGTCCCTGGCGCGGTCTGATCGGACGGACGCTGATCCGCAGGGGTTGAGCTGCAAGCCGTCAGTGTCACGCCAAAAGCCAATGCCAGCGCCAGACGAGAAACCGAGAAAGTGTTCATGTTGCTCCAGGCTAAGTAAGTGAAAGAGAATCCTGTAAAAGCAGCCTTTTTATACTAAGTTGAGCGAAACGGGAAGATGCGCTGATAAAAAAAACGCCGGTTTTTTGCCGACTTATGTCAACAAAAAGCAAAGAACTGCGGATGGCAAAGGCGAGGGCCCTATTACGAGTATTATCCATCCGCTGTTGACAGCGCTTAAAACGCTTTCTTATGCGCCAGACTGGTCACTAAATCCGTAATGCTGAGCACCAGCGTTGAGCGGACCATCTGCTGATAACGCTGTTCCTGCATGGTTCTTAGCGCATCATCAACCACGTCTTCCGGCAGGTGTAGCGTAGGCGGCGGCGGGAGTGCTGTCATGCAGTGCAGCATATTGATAGGGCCCAGGATTTCATCGTCGGTAAAGCTGTAGATTTTGTTCTCATGCGCCAGCTCGTTATTCAGCGCCAGCAGCAGTTCGACGTCTTCGTATTCATCGCGGCTGATCACGCCCAGAGCGTAGATAAGCTTGAGCCGCACCGGCAGGTTTGCCAGCGGCCCGCTGCCTTCCAGCAGCGGCTCTACCGCGTATTTAACGGCGTAATCATCTTTACGAAAGGCCTGGAGGATGAGCTGATCCACCGCTTCGGACAGCAGCCCGACGGCGGTCTGAATAAAACCGGTCAACGTCTGGCGGGCGTTCAGCCGCTCCAGGATGCGGTTTTCCACCGCCTGATTCTGATTAAGGTGTGCGTCGTCCATTGGGGCCATCATCGTTGCGTTGCTTTTTGCGAATGGTGGCTTCTCTGGAGCCGAGTCCTTTGGGTGTGGCTTTTCGCTTTCGGGTTGCGCGTTCATGCGCAGGCGATTCAGTTTCATTTTACCCTTCTTATCGGCAGCGGCCGCCTACGGCAGCCGCGCCTGTCCTATGGGGTGACATCGTCGTTAACGTTGCATGGCGTTATACACATTCACGATCTGTGCGACAAGCTCTGGCTGGTCATGCAGCCCACAAACCTGATTAACCGTGCTTGTTACCCCTTTTTCCTCCAGCAGGTTTGCCATTTCTTGCGCCTGCGGGTCTTGGTGGCTGCGATAGCGTAACGCGGCGGCAATGCCGATTATCAGGTGCCGGTTCGGCAGCGCGTACTCCAGCGTGCCGCGCAGCGGTTTGATTAAGCGATCGTTCTCGCTCAATTTACGCAGCGGCTGACGGCCTACGCGTTCGACCTCATCGTGCAGGTACGGGTTTTCGAAGCGGGTCAGAATTTTGTCGATGTAGGCGGCATGCTGCTGCGAATCGAAGGCGTAGCGCTTAATCAGCACGTCGCCGCTTTCGGTCATGGCGTTTTTCACCACCTCACGAATAGCCGGGTCCAGAATGGACTCGCGAATGGTCCGGTAGCCGGCCAGTTGACCAAGGTAGGCCGTGATAGCGTGACCGGTGTTGAGCGTGAACAGTTTACGTTCGATGTAGGCCATCAGATTGCTGGTGGGTTCCATACCGGCAATCTCCGGTAGCGCCCCCTTGAACTGGGTGCTGTCGACGATCCACTCGCTGAAGGTTTCAACGGTGACGTCCAGTGGATCGTCGTTTGCCGCGGTCCCCGGTGGTACGATGCGATCGACCGCCGAATCGACAAAGCCAATGTGTTCTTCCACCCACCCGTGCAGCGCGATGGGCATTGCCTGCAGCACGTGCTGCTTGAGCTGGCTGGTACCGCGCACCATGTTTTCGCAGGCGATAATATTCATCGGCTGCGCGTTGCCGCGCTCAAAGCGGGCGATCAACCCCTGGGCCAGGGTGCTGGCGATTTTGCTGAGCACCTGCGGGCCTACGGCGGTGGTGATGATATCGGCCTGCGCAATCTGCGCGATAGCGTCCGGGCTGTTACTGTAGATGGCGCTAATGCGGCTGACCTGCTCGACGCGCGCATTTTCACCCACTACGTTGACCTGATAATGCTGCTGGTGCGCCAGCTGATCGACCAGCGGTTGATTAACATCGGCGAAGGTGAGCTCCGCCTGGGCGTCCGCCAGCAGTTTACCGATAAAGCCGCGGCCAATATTCCCTGCGCCAAAATGAATTGCTTTCATTGCTGTTTACCTCGAAAAAAATCCGTAGCCGGGGGCTGAGGCCCCCGAGACCTTATGCCGCTTGCTCGCCGGACAGGAGTTGTAAAATCTCCTGGACGCTGGTGGTTTGCGCCAGGCGCTCAATCACGTCCTTATCGTCCAGCGCGTTGGCCAGACGGGCGATAACCTGAACGTGCTCGTTGTTGCGTGCGGCAATGCCGATGACCAGGCGGGCGATATCGTCCGGTTCATCGCCAAAGCGGACGCCCTGCGGGTACTGGCAAATAACAATCCCGGTGCGCAGCACGCGGTCTTTGGCTTCTACGGTGCCGTGCGGCACGGCAATGGACTCTCCGAGGTAGGTGGTGGTTAACGCTTCCCGCGCCAGCATGGCGTCAACGTAATCCGGCTCGACGTAGCCGCCGGATACCAGCATTTCGCCAGCAAAACGAATGGCCTGTTCTTTATTGGCGGCGGTCAGGTTGAGGAAAATGTTATCGGCGCTGAGCTTAAACAGGTTTTCCTCGCGCTCGCCAGGCGTGAATGCATCGTCGTTGGCGGCGATAATGGTCTGATTAATCAGTCGGCTATCGTTGGCTGCGGGCGGTAGCTTCGCGGCCAGCAGACGGGTGGTGAGATCGGTGTACAGGCCGCTGTCGAGGAAGTTGCTCAGCGACATATGCATCGCCTGCGGCGCAAAGCGCATGGCGCGTTCGGTAAGGTCCTGGTGGGTGATGACCAGGTCGACATCCTCCGGCAGGCTATTGATGGCGCAGTTGGTCACCGAAATATGGTTCAGACCAGCATCCTTCACCTTTTTGCGCAGTACGCCTGCACCAAGGGCGCTCGAGCCCATTCCGGCATCGCAGGCTACGATAATTTTACGCACGTGGTGCAAATCTTTCGCCAGATCCAGCGCCGGCTGCGGGATTTCGCCAGACGGTTTGCCGCCGGTTTTAGACTGCTGTTTCAGGCTCTGCATACGGCGGGTGGCTTCCGCCAGGCCGTTGCTCTCTTCATCACCCACGCGAACGCGTTTAAGCAGCATCGAGGCCGTGAGGAAAGAGACCAGCGTTGACGCCAGAATCGACAGTACTACGCCAATCAGCGACGCTTTCGGCGTCATCAGCAGCACCGCAAAGATAGAGCCCGGAGAGGCCGGGGAAACCAGGCCTGCGTTGAACAGCGTCAGGGTAAAGACGCCGGTCATGCCGCCAAGAATGACCGCCAGAATTAAACGCGGGTTCATCAGCACGTATGGGAAATAAATTTCGTGAATACCGCCGAAGAAGTGAATGATCGCTGCGCCGCCTGCCGACTGCTTGGCGCTGCCTTTACCGAAGAACATGTATGCCAGCAGAATACCCAGACCCGGACCCGGGTTGGCTTCAATCAGGAAGAAGATAGACTTGCCGGTTTCCGTTGCCTGCTGAATGCCCAGCGGTGAGAAAATGCCGTGGTTGATCGCATTATTGAGGAACAGAATTTTCGCCGGTTCGACAAAGATCGAGGTTAACGGCAGCAGGTTGTTCTGTACCATCACGTTGACGCCGGTCGCGAGTGCTTTAGACAGCAGCTCGACCATTGGCCCGATGGCCAGGAAGGAGAGCATTGCCAGCAGCATGCCGATAATCCCGGCGGAGAAGTTGTTCACCAGCATCTCAAAGCCGCTTTTGATCTTACCGTCGACCCAGCGGTCAAAGCGTTTGATTGCCCAGCCGCCCAACGGCCCGGCAATCATGGCTCCCATAAACATCGGCATATCGGCACCGACGATCACGCCCATGGTAGTAATTGCGCCAACGACGCCGCCGCGCTCGCCGCCAATCAGGCGACCGCCGGTGTAGCCGATGAGCAGCGGCAGCAGATAGGTGATCATCGGGCCGACCAGTTTGGCCAGCGTCTCATTCGGCAGCCAGCCGGTAGGAATAAACAGTGCGGTAATCAAACCCCAGGCAATGAATGCGCCAATATTGGGCATCACCATATTGCTGAGGAAGCGGCCAAAATTCTGTACCTTGACCTTGATATCTGGTGATAACATAAAAACACCCCTTGTGGTGCGCGTTAGATGTTGCGCGCGTAATAGTTGTGGTGGTTTCGCCAAAAACCATCCAGTCGTTCTGTATGCAAAATCGACTCTATCACGCCGTTTTCGTCTCGCGTACCCCAGGGGGTGTTTGTGATCTGCGTCACTATCAAGGGGTCGATAAAAGGGTGTTTTTGGTGATGTTAGTCACATAAAAAGCCTGTAAGTCGGCTACAAAGTTAAAATATCGCGCATGTTGAGCTTGGTTTTGTGACTAAAATCACTTTTTGTGTTGGCGTGTTTGTTTTTGAATTGTGATCATATTCACAAGATAATTTTACCTTCTTCTCGCCCCGTCTTTTGACTCTCCTGGTTCATCGTTTTTTCGTCAGAAAATTACACCGTGCGGCTGTCGGCATAAAAAAGCCCCGCGAGGTTTCCCTGCGGGGCTCAAAGTATAGGCCGTGAGATTAGCTAAAAAGCGCGGTCAGCGATGCGCTGCCCAAACTATGGAAATGGACGTTAAAGCCGACCATTGCGCCGCTTGCACCTTCATCGACGTCTATCTTATCTACGTCCAGCGCGTGGACGGTAAAGATATAACGGTGAGTTTCGCCTTTCGGTGGTGCTGCGCCACCATAGCCTGCTTTACCAAAATCGGTGCGGGTTTGCAGCGCGCCGGCGGGCAGGCCGACCAGACCAGAGCCAGCGCCGGTGGGCAGTTCGCGGGTGTCCGCTGGCAGGTTGGCAACAATCCAGTGCCACCAGCCCGAGCCGGTTGGCGCGTCCGGGTCGAAGCAGGTCACAACAAAGCTTTTGGTCCCCGCCGGCACGTCATCCCATGCCAGATGCGGTGAAAGGTTTTCGCCGTCGTAGCCCATCCCGTTGAACACCTGGCGCTGGGGGAGTTTCTCGCCGTCACGCAGGTCGTGGCTGACTAATTTCATCAACTGCCTCCTTGGTTAATCTACTGATTAACCAAGGAGTGTAGCGGTTAGCCGCGCAGATTACCGCAGCTTATTGGATAAAAAATGTTTCCTGCTCGACGGCGAGGCAGACCGCACGGGTCAGGCGCGTCAACTGCTGCGGGGTGATGAGGTACGGCGGCATCAGATAAATAAGGCGGCCAAACGGGCGAATCCACACGCCTTGCTCCACGAAGAAACGCTGAAGCTGGGCCATGTTCACCGGGTAGCGCGTTTCCACGACGCCAATAGCACCCAGTACACGCACATCGGCAACCAGCGGTGCATCGGCAGCAGGGGCCAGTTCGCGCTTAAGCTGTCGCTCGATGGCGGCGACCTGCGTTTGCCATTCGCCGCTTTCCAGCAGCGCCAGACTTTCGGCAGCCACGGCGCAGGCCAGCGGGTTGCCCATAAAGGTCGGCCCATGCATAAAGCAGCCGGCTTCGCCGTTGCTGATGGTTTCGGCCACCTCGCGGGTAGTGATGGCCGCTGACAGCGTCATCGTTCCGCCGGTTAACGCTTTGCCCAGGCACAGAATATCGGCGCTGATGCCCGCATGTTCGCAGGCGAAAAGCTTGCCGGTGCGGCCAAATCCGGTGGCGATTTCGTCAGCAATCAGCAAAATTCCCTCCCGGTCGCACATTTTACGGATCCGCTTCAGCCACTCAGGATGGTACATCCGCATGCCCCCTGCGCCCTGCACGACCGGTTCGAGGATCACTGCCGCAATTTCATGGCGATGTGCGGCCATCAGGCGGGCAAACGCCACCATATCGTATTCGTCAAATTCGCCGTCAAAGCGGCTGTGCGGTGCGGGTGCAAACAGGTTCTCCGGCAGATAGCCCTTCCACAGACTGTGCATGGAGTTATCCGGATCGCACACCGACATCGCGCCAAAAGTGTCACCGTGGTAGCCGTTACGGAAGGTGAGGAAACGCTGGCGCGGCTCGCCTTTGGCCTGCCAGTACTGCAACGCCATTTTCATCGCGACTTCGACCGCAACGGAGCCAGAGTCAGCAAGGAAAACGCACTCCAGCGGCGCGGGGGTCATCGCGACCAGTTTACGGCACAGCGCCACGGCAGCAGGGTGGGTAATGCCGCCAAACATCACATGCGACATCTGGTCAATCTGCGTTTTCATCGCCGCGTTCAGGCGCGGGTGATTGTAGCCGTGAATCGCCGCCCACCACGATGACATACCGTCAACCAGGCGTTCGCCGTCGGCCAGCTGCAGTTCGCAGCCTTCGGCAGAAACCACCGGATAAACCGGTAACGGAGTGGTCATGGAGGTATAGGGATGCCAGATGTGGCGGCTATCAAAGGCGAGATCGTCCGTTGTCATAATCGACTTGTAAACCATTTTGAAAAGTTTTAGGTTTACGAGTATAAACCGAACCGAAAATTAACAAAACCCCGGAGAAGCCAATGGCTCACCCTTTACGCTGGACAATGTCGCAGGTCACCGCTCTTTTTGAAAAACCGCTGCTGGATTTACTGTTTGAAGCTCAGCAGGTTCACCGTCAGCATTTTGATCCCCGCCAGGTGCAGGTTAGCACGCTGCTGTCGATTAAAACCGGCGCTTGCCCGGAAGACTGTAAATATTGCCCGCAGAGTTCGCGCTACAAAACGGGCCTGGAAAGCGAACGTCTGATGGAAGTGGAGCAGGTGCTGGAGTCAGCGCGTAAAGCCAAGATGGCGGGCTCAACCCGTTTTTGTATGGGCGCGGCGTGGAAGAACCCGCACGAGCGCGATATGCCTTACCTCGAGCAGATGGTACAGGGCGTGAAAGCGATGGGACTGGAAGCCTGTATGACGCTGGGGACGCTCTCCGACGGTCAGGCGCAGCGTCTGGCTTCGGCCGGGCTGGATTATTACAACCACAACCTCGATACCTCGCCGGAGTTTTACGGCAACATCATCACCACCCGTACCTACCAGGAACGCCTGGATACGCTGGATAAAGTCCGCGATGCCGGGATCAAAGTGTGTTCTGGTGGGATTGTCGGGCTGGGAGAAACCGTTACCGATCGCGCGGGCCTGCTGCTGCAGCTGGCGAACCTGCCGACGCCGCCGGAAAGCGTACCCATCAACATGCTGGTGAAGGTGAAGGGGACGCCGCTGGCCGATAACGAAGACGTCGATGCGTTTGATTTTATTCGCACCATTGCCGTTGCTCGCATCATGATGCCAACCTCGCATGTGCGTCTATCCGCTGGCCGCGAGCAGATGAACGAGCAGACGCAGGCCATGTGCTTTATGGCCGGAGCCAACTCTATTTTCTACGGCTGCAAGCTGCTGACTACGCCGAACCCGGAAGAAGACAAAGATTTACAGCTGTTCCGTAAGCTGGGCATTAATCCGCAGCAAACCACGGTGACGGCCGGTGATAATGAACAGCAGCAGCGTCTGGAACAGGCGTTGATGACGCCGGATACCGACGATTATTACAACGCGGCGGCGGTATGAGCTGGCAGCAGCGAATAGAACAGGCCGTCACTGAGCGACGCGACGCGCAGGCTTTTCGCCAGCGTCAGCCGCTGGAACAGGGGGCGGGGCGCTGGCTGCTGCACGCCGGGCGTCGCTACCGCAACTTTTCCAGCAATGATTATCTTGGCCTCAGCCAGCATCCGCAGGTGATTCGCGCCTGGCAGGACGGGGCTGAACGCTACGGTGTCGGCAGCGGCGGGTCCGGTCACGTCACCGGCTATCATCTGGCGCATCAGCGGCTGGAAGAGCAGCTCGCTGATTGGCTGGGCTACGACCGCGCGCTGCTGTTTATCTCAGGCTTTGCCGCCAACCAGGCGGTCATTGCCGCGCTGGCCGGGCGTGAAGATCGGATAGTCGCAGACCGGTTAAGCCACGCTTCGCTGCTGGAGGCTGCCAGCCAGAGCCCGGCTCAGCTGCGCCGTTTTCAGCACAACGATAGCCATCACCTGGCTTCGCTGCTGGCCGCTTCTGTCAGCGGCCAGCAGTTGGTTGTGACGGAAGGTGTTTTCAGTATGGACGGCGACAGTGCGCCGTTGGCCAAAATCGCCGCCGCCGCGCGCACTGCTGATGCCTGGTTAATGGTCGATGATGCGCACGGTATTGGCACGACCGGTGAGCGCGGGCGCGGCAGTTGCCATCAGCAGGGCGTTCACCCTGAACTGCTGATCGTTACCTTCGGCAAAGCTTTTGGTCTGAGCGGCGCCGCCGTGCTCTGCAGCCATGCGGTGGCCGATTATTTTGTGCAGTTTGCTCGCCATTTGATTTACAGCACCGCCATGCCGCCCGCTCAGGCGCAGGCGCTACAAATGGCGCTGGCGGTGATTCAGAGCGACGATGGTCAGCAGCGTCGGGAAACGCTGGCGCAGCACGTGGCTGACTTTCGCCTCGGCGCCCGCGGCCTCGCTTATACGTTAACCGACTCAGCGAGCGCTATTCAGCCGCTTATCGTCGGCGATAACGGGCAAACCCTGCGGTTGGCCGAGCGTCTGCGCGGGCAGGGATGCTGGGTCACTGCGATTCGCCCGCCGACCGTTCCGGCTGGCACCGCCCGTTTGCGCCTGACCCTAACCGCAGCGCACGACGCACAGGACATCATGCATCTGCTGGAGGTGCTGCATGGCGAGCGTGGATAAACAGGCGGTCGCGGCGGCGTTTGGTCGCGCGGCAACGTCGTATCATCAACACGATGAACTACAGCGTCTTAGCGCGACGCAGCTGCTGTCCCAGCTACCAGCGCAGGCGTTTCCTCGCGTGCTGGACGTCGGCTGCGGGCCGGGCGGCTACAGCCGCTACTGGCGAGAACGCGGCAGCCACGTTACCGCGCTGGATCTCAGCGAAGAGATGCTCCAACAGGCACGCAAGCAGCAGGCCGCGGATTGCTACCTGCTCGCCGACATGGAGGCCATTCCATTGCCCGGCGACGGCTTCGAGCTGGTGTGGAGTAACCTGGCCATTCAGTGGTGCAACGATTTGCCCGCTGCGCTAGCCGGGCTTTATCGCCAGCTCGCCCCCGGCGGGACGCTGGCGTTCACCACGCTGACCGCAGGCTCGCTGCCGGAGCTGAACCAGGCCTGGCAGGCGATTGATAACCATCCGCACGCCAACCGTTTTTTGCCTGAATCGGCGCTCTCCGAGGCGCTGGCGGGGTACCGCAGCCGAAGTCGTGCAACCACCATCACGTTGTCATTCCCCAATGCGCTGAGCGCCATGCGTTCGCTGAAGGGGATTGGCGCGACGCACCTGCACCAGGGGCGCAGCCGTCAGCCGTTAACGCGCGGCAGGCTACAGCAGCTCGAGCTGGCCTGGCCATCGCAGGCGGGAAAATGCCCGCTGACTTACCACCTTTTTACTGGAGTGATTACGCGTGACTGAACGCTTTTATGTAACCGGAACCGATACGGAAGTGGGCAAAACCGTGGCCAGTACCGCGCTATTGCAGGCTGCGCGTTTGCTGGGGCGTCGAACGGCAGGCTATAAGCCGGTTGCCTCCGGCAGCGAAATGACTGAGGAAGGGTTGCGCAACAGCGACGCGCTGGCGCTACAGCGTAATAGCGTCGTGCCGCTGCGCTATGAACAGGTCAACCCCTATACCTTTGCGGAGCCGACCTCTCCGCATATCGTTAGCGCCGATGAGCAGCGGCCGATCGAGGCCAGCGTACTGTCTGCCGGGCTATGCGCGTTGGAATCGCAGGCTGACTGGGTGTTGGTCGAAGGGGCTGGCGGCTGGTTCACGCCGCTTTCCCCGACCTTGACTCTCGCCGACTGGGTGCGAGATGAACGGCTACCGGTGATTCTGGTGGTCGGGGTGAAGCTCGGCTGCATTAACCACGCGGTTCTGACTGCGCAGGCGGTACAGCAGGCAGGGCTGCGGCTGGCGGGCTGGATAGCGAATGACGTCACGCCGCCGGGACGTCGCCATGCCGAATATCTCAGCACCCTTCAGCGAATGCTGCCAGCCCCGATGCTGGGGGAAATTCCCTGGCTGGGTGAGGCGGTCGATACCCAACCGCTGGGCGGCTATCTTGACCTTAGCGCACTGTAAGTCCTGCTGTCGGGGGCGGGATTCGCGCCGGTGGTCATCTTCATTCGTAAATGCTAAACCGTGGAAAACGTAAGGGAAAAGGCGCAGAAACGAAGGAAAACAAGCGCGCTTTTTCGCTGATACATATCAAAATTGGCGAGAAAATATTTTTTTGCTCGAGCATTGACAGGATGTTGCGCAAATCGCCGCGTGGCGGGGGATAGGGGCTAGCGGCAGTTATCCACTATTCCTGTGGATAACCCTGTGTATTAGAGTTAGAAAACCCACGGTAAACGAGAGAGCATGCGGTCTGCGCCTGAATTGATGCGAAACGCGGCTTTTCTGTGTTTTTGTTGTTAATCAATAAGTTAAAATAAAGCAATGGCGTAATAAAAAGTGCCTTAGGTTGCCATAAAACTTTCATGACCTATATTGACAAATGTTAAAAGAGAAAAAATTCTGGGGATAACCCAATTTGGCCAGCGTTTTATCTTGTCACGGGTTAAATTTTCGCGGCGTGCGTCCGCCATTTCGTCGATTGTGCAAACTACAATAGGTGGTTACTGTTTTTATATCCAGTATTTTTTATTGGCAATTCGGCGGGCGGCGAGTAGAATTAATTCCCAGCCCGGCCCATTCGTCATCAGGTAGCGTCGCCCATGAGTAAACCGTTTAAGTTACATTCCGCATTCAGCCCTTCCGGCGATCAGCCGGCTGCCATCGCGCGCCTTAAAGAGGGGCTTGAGGACGGCCTGGCCCACCAGACGCTGCTTGGGGTGACCGGCTCGGGGAAAACCTTCACCGTCGCCAATGTGATTGCCGACTTACAGCGCCCAACGATGGTGCTGGCGCCGAACAAAACGCTGGCTGCGCAGCTGTATGGTGAAATGAAGGCCTTCTTCCCGGAGAATGCGGTAGAGTATTTCGTTTCTTACTACGACTACTATCAGCCTGAAGCCTACGTCCCAAGCTCGGACACCTTCATCGAAAAAGACGCCTCGGTGAACGAACACATCGAGCAGATGCGTTTATCCGCCACCAAAGCGCTGCTTGAACGCCGGGACGTGGTCGTCGTGGCATCGGTGTCGGCGATTTATGGCCTGGGCGACCCGGATCTTTATCTTAAAATGATGCTGCACCTGACCGTGGGCATGATTATCGACCAACGTTCTATTCTGCGTCGTCTGGCCGAGCTACAGTACACCCGCAACGATCAGGCGTTTCAGCGCGCAACCTTCCGCGTACGCGGCGAAGTCATCGACATTTTCCCGGCCGAGTCGGACGATCTGGCGCTGCGCGTAGAGCTGTTTGACGAAGAGGTTGAACGTCTTTCGCTGTTCGACCCGCTGACCGGTCACGTCGAGTCGACGATTCAACGCTTTACCATCTACCCTAAATCGCACTACGTCACGCCGCGTGAACGTATCGTGCAGGCGATGGAAGAGATCAAAGACGAGCTGGCAGATCGCCGCAAGGTGCTGCTGGCCAACAACAAGCTGCTCGAAGAGCAGCGCCTGAGCCAGCGCACCCAGTTTGACCTGGAAATGATGAACGAGCTTGGCTACTGCTCGGGCATTGAAAACTACTCGCGCTTCCTGTCCGGGCGCGGGCCGGGCGAGCCGCCGCCGACGCTATTTGACTATCTGCCTGCCGATGGCCTGCTGGTGATTGACGAATCACACGTCACCATCCCGCAAATCGGCGGTATGTATCGCGGTGACAGGGCGCGTAAAGAGACGCTGGTCGAATACGGTTTCCGTCTGCCGTCGGCGCTGGATAACCGTCCGCTGAAGTTTGAAGAGTTTGAGGCGCTGGCGCCGCAAACTATCTACGTTTCGGCAACGCCGGGCAACTACGAGCTGGATAAATCCGGTGGCGAAGTGATAGACCAGGTCGTGCGCCCAACCGGGCTGCTCGATCCGCTGATTGAAGTGCGGCCGGTGGCGACACAGGTCGACGACCTGCTGTCTGAAATTCGCAAGCGTTCGGTGATTAACGAACGCGTGCTGGTCACCACCTTGACCAAGCGCATGGCGGAAGACCTCACCGAATATCTCGAAGAACACGGCGAGCGGGTACGCTACCTGCACTCGGATATCGACACCGTCGAGCGCATGGAGATCATTCGCGATTTGCGCCTCGGCGAGTTTGATGTGCTGGTCGGCATCAACCTGCTGCGTGAAGGGCTGGATATGCCGGAAGTATCGCTGGTGGCGATTCTCGACGCCGATAAAGAAGGTTTCCTGCGCTCTGAACGTTCACTGATTCAGACCATCGGCCGCGCCGCGCGTAATATCAACGGTAAGGCGATTCTTTACGGTGACAAAATTACCCCGTCCATGGCGAAAGCTATCGGTGAAACTGAACGTCGTCGCGAGAAGCAGGAACGCTACAACGAAGAGCATGGCATCGTGCCGCAGGGGCTGGTGAAAGACGTCGTCGATATTCTGGCGATGGGCGAGGGGCTGGCGAAGACCAAAGCGAAGGGCCGCGGTAAGTCGCGCTCCGCGTCGCCAATCGTTGAGCCGGACGTTCAGGCGCTGACGCCGAAAGCCTTGCAGCAGCAGATTCAAACGCTGGAAGCGCAGATGCTGAAACACGCACAGAATCTTGAGTTTGAGGAAGCGGCAGACATCCGCGATCGCCTGCACCAGCTGCGCGAGCTGTTTATTGCAGCGTCATGAGTCGGTGCATGAATATCGCGTCGGCCTGATAAGCGTTGTGCTATCAGGCCGCGTGGCGGAGGGGGGCAAAGCCTTCTCCGGCCTGCTGGCTAGAGATGGGGCACTATTTTTCTGAATTGCGGCATCCATCACGAGCCAGCAGCCAGCCTTAATGTTCACTTAATAAATTGTGCTGATACTATCTGCAAAATCATTGAGGGTAGTGTCATGTCAAAACTGAATATCCAGCAGCTGTTCACCTTACTCATCTCTGTTGCCATCGTTGCCGGTTTCCTGAGCCACTGGATGCTGACCTTCTGAGCGCGCTTTAGCGCCTGGTGAGCTGAAACTCTACCCATGCCCGCGTGCCGGTTCCGGTCTCGCGGTTTTGCAGGAAGAATGCGGCTTCATGGAGTTGGGCAATGCGCGTGACGATGCTCAGCCCAAGCCCAATTCCGCCGTAGCGGCTGTCCATACGTACAAACGCCTGGCTAAGCTCACCTACCTTCGACTCATCAATCCCCGGCCCCTCATCTTCCACAATAAGCATCGGCTTTGAATCCCTCGCCAGCGACACCGTGATGGTTGACGATGGCGGGCTATAGCGGTGAGCATTCTCAATCAGATTACGCAGCAGCAGCCGCAGCAGCGTGGCGTCACCGGCCACGGTCACCGTCGGTACGGGCTCAGCGATGGCTAATGTCTGCTCACGTGATGCGAGCATCGTTTCCAGCTCTCCCTTCAGCGGTTCAATCACATCGCTCAGCAGATTAACCTGCTGATAGCTGCCCGCTGAGAACGATTGTCCGACGCGGGCCAGCAGTAAAAGTTGCGCAACGCTTTCGGTCATCTGGTCCAGACGCTGTAGCAGCGGCGCCAGATTCAGGTGCTGGGTTTTCTCCAGTAGCTCCAGATGCAGCTTCAGGCCCGCCAGCGGCGTGCGCAGCTCGTGGGCGACATCGGCGGTAAACAGGCGTTCGCGATCGAGCGTCTGGGTCAGGTTTTCCACCAGTTGGTTGATGGCATGGGTAACTGCTTCAACCTCAACGGTGGTCTGCTGCAGGAAAATGGGCTGCAAATTCCCCGGGGTGCGCGCATCCAATTCCCGCTGCAGGTCGGCGAGCGGCTGGGTGATGCGTTTTACCGCCTGCAGACACAGATACAGCGCCAGGCCGATAATCACCACGCTCGGAACCAGCAGGCTGGCGATGGCTTCACGAACCTCATGACGGATATGTTTAACGTTATTGTGGTTGTGCATAAGCATCGCCACTTCCAGCTCAATCTGCTCTTTGCTTTCATGCCATAGCCAGAACACGCTGATGAGCTGGAACACGACCAGAATCAGGCCAATTGCCAGCAGCAGCTGGTGGCGCATCGGCCATTTACGGACGGAAAAAAGCGCCATGCGTTATTCTGCCTTACCGGTATTCACCAATTGATAGCCAAAGCCTCGTACGGTACGAATCCGTGATTTTCCCACCTTGTCGCGCAGGTTATGGATGTGCACTTCCAGCGTGTTGGTGGCCGGTTCGTTGTCCCAGTTATAGATATCGTTGTAGAGAATTTCACGATGCACCGGGCTACCGGCCTTCAGCATCAGACGCGAAAGCAGGGCGTACTCTTTCGGCGTGAGCTCAAGCAGCGCGTCATCCAGCCACACCTGACGGCGCGTAACGTTGAGGCGCAGGTTTTCCACCGTCACTTCATTATCGCCCTGGTTCAGGTTGCGGCGCAGCAGCGCGCGGATACGGGCGTTCAGTTCTTCCAACGCGAACGGCTTGATTAAATAGTCGTCGGCGCCGGTATCAAGACCGCTGACGCGGTCCTCCAGCGTATCGCGGGCGGTCAGAATCAGCACCGGCGTGGTCATTTTCTCCTGCCGCATACGGTGGAGGAAATGCAGCCCGTCTTCATCCGGCAGGCCGAGGTCCAGCACGATCAGGCTATAGTGCCCGTTGGCCAGACTCAGCGCAGCCTGCTGCGCCGTGGCGACGCCGTCACAGGCATACCCTTCACTCTGCATGGCCAGAATCAGCCCCTGCAATAATAGGGTGTCATCTTCAACGACTAATATTTTCATCTGTTCGCCTCTATTTGCACGTCGCTAATATATCATCCGCTGCGCGATACTCTTTGGTCTCTACGCCGGTCATCCCCAGCACGGTAGAAAACAGATTATCCTGCGAGTAGTCATTCTCTTTGGCCTGTTTCTGCAGGCAGTCGTAATTCACACCGTAACGCTGCTGATAATCCTTGGATAGCCATAATAACATTGGTACATGTTTTTGCGTTTCCGGAGCAATAGAATACGGTAATCCGTGCAGATAAACGCCATTTTCCCCTAGCGATTCGCCGTGGTCGGAAAGATAAACCAGGCTGGTGGTAAATTTATCCTGTCTGGATTGCAGCAGCTTGATGGCCTTATCGACAATATAATCGATATACAGAATGGTATTGTCGTAGGTATTTTTCAGCTGCTCCTGGGAACAGGATTGAATTTCGCTGGTGTCGCAGGTTGGCATAAAGCGGCGGAACTGCGGCGGGTAGCGATTGTAATAGGTCGGGCCATGGCTACCAATGGTATGCAGCACAATGACGCCGTCGCCCTGCAGGCTATCGATGGTTTTTTCCAGATCGTGGAACAGCACTTCGTCGTAGCATTCACCGTTAATGCACTGGCCCGGCAGATTCAACGCCGTCACGTCCTGATGCGGCACGCGGTCACAGGCGCCTTTACAGCCGCCGTCGTTGTCGTTCCACTGCACCTGAATACCCGCGCGCTGGAGGATATCCAACAGCCCTTCCTGGTGATAGGCCAGCGCTTCGTCGTAGCGTGCTCGCGGCATATTCGAGAACATACAGGGAACGGACACCGCGGTAGCGGTACCGCAAGAGGTCGTGTTAGGGAAGTAAACCACATTATCTTGTGCTAACCGCGGGTTGGTATCGCGGTCGTAGCCGCCCAGCGAGAAATTGGCGGCGCGTGACGTTTCGCCCAGTACGATAATGGTTAAATTCTTACGCGGGCCATTTTTCATCAACGCTTTTTGCTGCGCATCTTCGCCAATTTTAACCAGCGGAAGATTGGCCATTTTGTGGTGATAATACCAGGAGTTAAGCGCAACAATACTGTTTGACGGGTTCAGTGATTTCACCAGTTCTTTATTATTACGGAACAGCGATGCGTAATCTTTATAGAACAGGCCTGCAACCAGCAGAATTAATAGGGTAGAGACAATAATTGTGCCCGCGCGCGTTAGCGCACCGCGCCACAGCGTTGTGGCGGGCTTAATTTTTACCCACCAGGCCAGCGCAATAAACAGCAGTGCGGTGATCCCCAGTACGATAATCATCTGGCCGGAAAGCAGGGCATAGCTCTCGGCGGGGGTGGTATCAAAAATATTGGTGACCATCGAGCGGTCAACAATAATACCGAAATTCATCATGAAATATTGTGCGCTGGCGCCGAGCAGAATAAACAGCGTCACGAGCACTTTCTCAAGACGAACGATGGACGCGAGCGCCAGACAAATCTCCATCACCGCAAAGGCGACGATCGGCATGGTCAGAAAGACCAGCGCGTTATGCAGGCTATCAACTGGCAGCAGGGTAAACGCCTGGCGATAAAATACGACGTTGAGCGCCAGGGCAATGTAGAGCGCGAATAAAACAATGTAGGCCAAACGGCTAATCGTAGGGCGTTGACGTAACAGGCGAAGCATAGCAGTAACCTAATAAGATTGATGCTCGCTATGCTGCCCGACCTATTTTAAGACAACCTTAAGATTTTAAGGAATCGCCGCCTAAAGCCTAAAGCCTGAAGCGCCTCTTCCAGCGCGTCGCGTAACAGGGCGCGATCGTGACGATACGGAATGTCGCTCGCTTCCAGCGCCTGCTGAATCACCACTTTATCTGCCGTACCGCTGATGTCCGCTTTCGGACTCACTACCACGGCATCAATAACCGATTTACCAATGTAATGCTCCAGCAGGCTCAGCCGGTCTCCCAGACTCAGATGACCGGCAGGGCTGTGCTCACGGCCCAGGTTTTCGATGTAAACCATTGGGGCAGGCGTGCGACGCAGCGCCTGAGCAATGTCCGGCAGCAGCAGAATCGGCAGCAGGCTAGTGTAGAAACTGCCCGGGCCGATGAGGATCAGATCGGCTTCGGCAATGGCCTGTACCGCTTCGCGAGTGGCGCTAACCGACGGCGTCAGCAGCAGCTCCTGTGGAGGCAGTGTGAGCTGGTCAATATTAACCTCGCCGTAGATTTCGTGGCCCTCGCTGTCGATTGCCATTAAATCGACCGGCTGCTCCGACATCGGGATCAAGGATGCCTCTACTTTCAGCAGGTTTCTGATTAAATTAATCGCCTCTAAAGGCCTTACGCTCAGGTGATCCAGCGCCTTTAACATCAGATTTCCGAGGTTATGCCCGGAAAGTTCGCCATTACCGCCAAAACGATACTCAAACATGGTCGATGCGACGCTGGGTTCGGTGATTAATTGATTGAGACAGTTACGCATGTCACCCCAGGCGATACCGCCTTCCGAACGGCGAATGCGCCCTGTAGAACCGCCGTTGTCGGTCGTGGTGACGATGCCGGTAAGGCGAGAACCCAACGATGACAGGGATGACATCACGCGTCCAAGGCCGTGCCCGCCGCCGAGCGCGACAACGCGGTCGAGATCGGCAAAAGTGCGATTGCGCATACAGCTTCCTTATGTCCTGAAAATGGGCTTACATTAGCCTAACTACCTCTAAAAGACGATGCCCCGTACCGGTCAAAATGACGTATATCAATGCAAAAACATGATTTTTACGTATTCTGTAGGGAAAGTGCACGATCGTCTCGTTATGTACAAGTTTATATAGCGAAAGCGAAAATGGCGAAACCGTTATTCTCGCGCTACTATTCGGCATAACATGGTTCAGTATTACCGACTGAACAACACACTCTAGCCTCTGCGCCTAAGTCAAAAGATAGGGCGTTTTGGCCGCGGCAGGTTCTCCTGTCGCCAGGGCGAAGGAAGAAATGATCTCGCCTCCCGTATTTGGAAAGGTGTCTATGGCTTCACAACTCACTGATGCGTTTGCGCGCAGGTTTTTCTATCTGCGCCTGTCGATTACCGACGTATGCAATTTTCGCTGCACCTACTGCCTGCCTAACGGCTACCAGCCTAATGGGGTCACCAATAAAGGGTTTCTGTCGCTTGACGAAATTCGCCGTGTGACGCGCGCCTTTGCGGCTCTGGGGACCGAGAAAGTGCGGCTGACCGGCGGCGAACCGTCGCTGCGTCGCGACTTTACCGATGTGATTGCCGCAGTCAAAGAGAACGCCGCCATTCGCCAGATCGCGGTCACCACCAACGGTTACCGTATGGCGCGAGACGTTGCCGCCTGGCGTGAGGCAGGACTGACGGCGCTGAACGTCAGCGTCGACAGCCTTGACGCGCGCCAGTTCCACGCGATAACCGGGCAGGATAAGTTCCGCCAGGTGATGGACGGCATCGACGCCGCCTTTACCGCAGGCTTTGATAAAGTGAAGGTCAATACCGTGCTGATGCGCGATGTTAACCATCACCAGCTCGACACCTTTCTGGCGTGGATCAAACCGCGCCGTATTCAACTCCGCTTTATTGAACTGATGGAAACCGGCGAGGGCAGCGAGCTGTTCCGCAAACACCATATTTCCGGCATGGTGCTGCGCGACGCGCTGCTCAGACGCGGCTGGATCCATCAAATCCGTCAGCGCAGCGACGGCCCGGCACAGGTCTTTTGCCACCCCGACTACGAAGGGGAAATCGGCTTAATCATGCCGTATGAAAAAGACTTCTGCGCCAGCTGTAACCGCCTGCGCGTCTCGTCCGTTGGGAAGCTGCATCTGTGCCTGTTTGGCGACGGCGGCGTTGATCTGCGCGAGCTGCTGGCCGAAGACGCCCAGCAGCAGGCGCTGGAAGCGCGCATTGCCGAAGCCTTAACGCACAAAAAACAGACCCACTTCCTGCATGAGGGCAATACCGGGATTACCCAGAATTTGTCCTATATTGGTGGATAATTCGTTATCAAGGAGCTATCAAATGAGTCAGGTGAGCGCTGAATTTATCCCGACCCGCATTGCTATTCTTACCGTTTCCAACCGTCGTGGCGAAGAGGATGACACCTCCGGCCATTTCCTGCGTGACGCCGCGCACGAGGCGGGGCATCAAATCGTCGACAAGGCGATTGTTAAAGAAAACCGCTACCAGATCCGCGCTCAGGTTTCCGCCTGGATTGCTCGCGATGATGTACAGGTGGTTCTCATCACCGGCGGTACCGGCCTGACCGACGGCGATCAGGCGCCGGAAGCACTGCTGCCGCTGTTCGATCGCGAAATTGAAGGCTTCGGCGAAGTGTTCCGCATGCTCTCGTTTGAAGAAATCGGCACGGCCACGCTTCAGTCTCGCGCCGTGGCCGGCATGGCCAACCGGACGCTGATTTTTGCGATGCCGGGTTCCACCAAAGCCTGCCGCACCGCGTGGGATAACATCATCGCGCCGCAGCTGGATGCCCGTACGCGTCCGTGTAATTTTCACCCTCATCTGAAGAAATAAACGATGTCGCAACTGACCCATATCAACGCGGCGGGCGAAGCCCATATGGTGGATGTATCCGCCAAGGCGGAAACCGTTCGTGAAGCGCGCGCGGAAGCGTTCGTTACCATGCTGCCGGAAACGCTGGCGATGATCATCGACGGCAGCCACCATAAGGGGGATGTCTTCGCAACCGCGCGTATCGCCGGTATTCAGGCCGCCAAGCGCACCTGGGATCTCATTCCGCTGTGCCACCCGCTGATGCTCAGTAAAGTGGAGGTGAATCTCCAGGCTCAGCCGGAGCATAACCGCGTGCGCATCGAGTCTTTATGCCGACTGACCGGCAAAACCGGCGTGGAGATGGAAGCGCTGACCGCCGCCTCGGTGGCCGCATTGACCATTTACGATATGTGTAAAGCGGTGCAAAAAGATATGGTTATCGGCCCGGTTCGTCTGCTGGCGAAAAGCGGCGGTAAATCAGGTGATTTTAAGGCGGAACATCATGATTAATGTGCTTTTTTTTGCGCAGGTGCGTGAGCTGGTGGGGACCGACTCGCTGGCATTAGCGCCGGAATTCGCCACCGTTGAAGCCATACGTCAGCACCTGGCTGCGCAGGAAGGGCGCTGGTCGTTGGCCCTGGAGGAGGGCAAACTCCTCGCGGCGGTCAACCAGACGCTGGTCAGCTTCGACCATCCGGTGACCGATGGCGATGAAGTGGCGTTTTTCCCGCCGGTAACAGGAGGTTAAAATGAGCGAAACGCGTATTTGCGTTGGGCATGAACCGTTTAGCGTCGGGGAGGAGTATCCCTGGCTTGCCGAGCGCGATGAAGACGGCGCGGTAGTGACGTTTACCGGCAAGGTTCGTAACCACAACCTCGGTGACAGCGTGAAGGCGCTGACGCTCGAACATTATCCGGGCATGACCGAGAAAGCGCTCGCCGAAATCGTAGAGGCGGCGCGTGAACGCTGGCCGCTGGGGCGTGTGACCGTGATTCACCGCATTGGCGAGATGTGGCCCGGTGACGAAATTGTGTTTGTCGGTGTGACCAGCGCGCATCGTAGCAGCGCCTTTGACGCCGGTGAATTTATCATGGACTATCTCAAGACCCGCGCGCCTTTCTGGAAGCGTGAAGCGACGCCGGAAGGCGATCGCTGGGTGGAAGCGCGCGACAGCGATAAACAGGCAGCCGAGCGCTGGTAGAGTACACTTACTGTTGATACCTATTGATTCAGGAGACTGTCATGGAACGATTCCCTCGGTCCGATTCTATCGTCCAGGCCCGTAGCGGCCTGCAAACTTACATGGCACAGGTCTACGGCTGGATGACCTGTGGGCTGCTGTTAACCGCGTTTATTGCGTGGTACGCGGCGAATACCCCTGCGGTGATGATGTTTGTCTTCTCCAGCAAAATCACCTTTTTCGGCCTGATTATCGCCCAGCTGGCGCTGGTGTTTGTGCTCTCCGGTATGGTGCAGCGTCTGAGTGCGGGCATGGCGACGACGCTGTTTATGCTCTATTCGGCGTTAACCGGGCTGACGTTATCCAGCATTTTTATCGTTTATACCTATTCTTCTATTGCCAGCACCTTCGTGGTGACGGGCGGGATGTTCGGCATCATGAGCCTGTATGGTTACACCACCAAGCGTGACCTGAGCGGGCTCGGCAGCATGCTGTTTATGGGGCTGATTGGTATCGTGCTGGCTTCATTGGTTAACTTCTGGCTGAAAAGCGACGCGCTGATGTGGGCGATTACCTATATCGGGGTGATTATCTTCGTCGGGCTGACCGCCTACGACACCCAGAAGCTGAAAAACATCGGCGAGCAGATTGACGTGCGCGACACCTCAAATCTGCGTAAATACGCGATTCTTGGTGCACTGACGCTGTATCTCGACTTTATCAACCTGTTCCTGATGCTGCTGCGGATTTTCGGCAACCGCCGCTAAGCGCAAAGAGAAAAGCACAATCCCGGACGAGTTCCGGGATTTTTTTGCTTACAACCTGGATGGGTAGCCTGAAAAATGCACAAGCTGCTCTCTTCCTGAGCGAAATAGTGACACGGATGTCACAAAAAGAGGCACATTTACGGAATTTTCCGTAGACTCGGGTACTCTGAATAAGCAAATAAAATTCTTCAGGAGAGAAGCCATGAAGTGGCAACAACGAGTTCGTGTCGCAACGGGGCTAAGTTGCTGGCAGATTATGTTGCATTTGCTGGTCATCGCCGTGCTGGTGATGGGCTGGATGAGCGGCGCGCTGGTGCGCGTGGGTTTGGGCCTCTGCGTTGTGTATGCCGTCACCGTTTTACTGATGCTGGCCTTACAGCGTCACCCTGAGCAGCGCTGGCGCGACGTCGCCGATGTGCTCGAAGAATTGACCACGACCTGGTATTTTGGCGCCGCAGTTATTGTCGTCTGGCTGCTGTCGCGCGTGCTGCAAAATAACTACCTGCTGGCGGTGGCCGGGCTGGCTATCCTTGCCGGGCCCGCGGTGTTCTCGCTGCTGGTGAAAGAAAAAGCCTCAGGCGATCTTGCGGCGAAACATCGCGTACGCCACTGATCCCGTCGTGGCCGCTATAAACAGTAGCGGCCACAGGCTCCCCCAGACAATCGACAGACTCGCATCCTTCAAATAAATCTGCTTGGTAATATCGGTAAAATGCCGAATCGGGTTAATCCACGTCAAATGCTGGAGCCATACCGGCATGTTTTCGACCGGTGATACATAGCCCGACAGCAGGATCGCCGGCATCATAAAGACGAACACGCCGATAAACGCCTGCTGCTGGGTCGAGCACAGCGCAGAGATTAGCAGCCCAAACCCGACCAACGACAGCCCATAAATCACCATCGTGAAGTAGAACAGCGCCAGCGAACCGGCGAAGGGAATCTGATAGGCCCAGATACCGACGGCCAGCACGATAGTGGCCTGGAAGGTGGCGACGATCAGCGCAGGCACCGCCTTGCCGACGAAAATTTGCCAGGTGGCCAGCGGCGAAACCAGTAGCTGATCCAGCGTGCCCTGTTCGCGTTCGCGGGCGACCGACAGTGAAGTGACGATCATCACACCGATGGTGGTGATCATGGCGATCAGCGACGGTACCACAAACCACTTGTAGTCGAGGTTCGGGTTGTACCAGTTACGCACCACCAGCTCGCTGTTATTGGGTTTGGCCTTGCCTTCCATGAGCTCCTGCTGGTAGTTCTTCACAATCTGCTGGAGGTAGTTAGCGGCAATCTGCGCGCTGTTAGAGTTGCGTCCGTCGAGCAGCAGCTGCATTGGCGCGGTCTGGAAGGTGTCGAGGTTACGCGAGAAGTCGGCCGGGAAGCGTACCAGCAGCAGGGCCTTTTGGGTGTCGAGGGTCGGCTGAATGTCCTGCGGGCTTTTTAGCACCAGCACATGGGTAAAGGCTTTCGCGCGCGCAAAGCGTTGGGTCAGCTCGATAGCGTGTTGACCGTTGTCTTCGTTATAGACGGCGATGGTGGCGTTAGTGACCTCCAGCGTGGCGGCAAATGGGAACAGCAGCACCTGAATCAGCACCGGCATAATCAATATGGCGCGGGTCTGCGGTTCGCGCAGCAGCGACTGTAGCTCTTTGCGGATAAGCGTCCATAAACGATAAAACATAGTACCGTCCTCATGTCGGGTGGCGCTGCGCTTACCCGACCTATAAGGCCCGTAGGCCCGGTAAGCGCAGCGTCACCGGGCAAAAAACGCGCCAGAGTTAATCCAACCGACGTTTGGTTTTCATCCACGTCAGGCCAATAAACATCACCGCCGAAGCGATTAAAAACAGCGTATTGATAATCAGCACGACCGGAATATTTCCCGCCAGGAACAGGCTTTGCAGCGTGCTGACGAAATAACGCGCCGGGATGATATAGGTCACCACGCGGATCGCGGCCGGCATACTGTCTATCTGGAAAATAAACCCGGACAGCATAATCGACGGCAGAAACGCCGCGTTCAGCGCCACCTGCGCGGCGTTAAACTGATTGCGGGTAATCGTCGAGATCAGCAGGCCCATGCCGAGGGTGCTGAGTAAAAACAGGCTGGTGATAAAAAACAACACCACCAGCGAACCGCGATACGGCACGCCGAGAATAAACACCGACACCAGCATGCACAGCAGCATGGCCAGCATACCGAGGAAATAGTAAGGAATGAGCTTGCACAGCAGCAGCTCGACGCGGGTGACTTCGGTTGAAAGCAGCGCCTCCATGGTGCCGCGTTCCCACTCGCGGGCAATCACCAGCGAGGTCAGAATTGCGCCGATCACCGTCATAATGATGGTAATGGCGCCGGGGATAATAAAGTGCTGGCTGATGGCCGCCGGGTTAAACCAGTAGCGGGTTTGTACATCGATGAGCGGTTCAAATTCCTGGCCGCGGTCTTCGGCGCGCTGTTTCTGCCAGATTTGCCAGATGCCTTCGACGTATCCCTGCACAAAGTTAGCCGTATTGGGCTCGCTGCCGTCGGTGATCACCTGAATGGGGGCGTTGTCACCCGCACGCGCCATGTGCTTATCAAAATCAACCGGAACCACGATCAGGCCGCGGATGCGTCCGGCCTGCATCATCTCAATCAACTGATGACGATTATCGCTCACGGTGGCATCAATATAGGGCGAACCGGTTAAGGTGTGGGTGAAGTCGAGCGCTTCTTTGCTCTGTTGTTCAAGCAGTACGCCGACGCGCAGCTTGCTGGAATCGAGGTTGATGCCGTAACCGAAAATAAACAGCAGCAGCAGCGGGATCACCACGGCAATCAGCCAACTGCTGGGATCGCGGACGATTTGCCGCGTCTCTTTGACGCACAGCGCGCGCACGCGCCGCCACGACAGCCCTCTAGCGCTCATTGGCGTGCTCCTTATCCCAGTCGTTGATAAGCGTAATAAAGGCCTGCTCCATGGTCGGGTCCGGCTGCTGCGCGTCGGCGGCCTGGGCTTTTAAATCGTCCGGCGTGCCGCTGGCGATAAGCTTACCGCGATACACCAGGCCAATGCGGTCACAGTACTCGGCCTCATCCATAAAGTGGGTGGTGACCATCACCGTCACCCCTTTTTCCACCATGCTGTTGATGTGCAGCCAGAACTCACGACGGGTGAGGGGGTCAACCCCTGAGGTTGGCTCATCGAGAAACAGAATGTCCGGTTCGTGCATCAGCGAGCAGGCCAGCGCCAGGCGTTGCTTAAAGCCTAACGGCAGTGAGTCGGTGGTGTGGCGAGCGATCGCTTTGAGGCCAAAGGCGTTGCTCATGCTGTCGATTTTGTCATTCTGCGCGCGGCCGCGCAGGCCGTACACGCCGGAGAAGAAACGGAGGTTTTGTTCGACCGTGAGGTTGCCGTACAGCGAAAACTTCTGCGCCATATAACCCAGATGCTGGCGCGCCTTACCCGAGCTGACCTTCAAATCCATATTCAGCACCAGCGCGTTGCCGGAGGTTGGCACCAGCAGACCGCACATCATTTTGAAGGTGGTGGATTTCCCCGCGCCGTTCGGACCCAGCAGGCCGAAGATTTCCCCGCGCTTGACCGCAAAATTGACGTGGTCCGTTGCGGCAAAGTCGCCGAATTTTTTGGTCAGCTGTTTGGCTTCGATGACCGTTTCGTCCGGCGAACCGTCAACGGTATGCAGAATGGCTCCCAGCGGCGATTCTGAGGTCCCCGCGCCGCCGAGCAGATCGATAAATGCATCTTCAAAGCGCGGCGTGGTCTCTTCTATTTCCAGCGTTGGCATGCCGGGTGCCCGGCGCAAATCATCGGCACTGGCCGATTTTTTGAGGATCACGCGCACCGAACGCCCCTGAATCATCCCGTCGCTGACCGCGCTTTGCTTCAACGCGCGCTGCAGCAGCCTGCGGTTATTTTCCTGCGGGCTGTGCATTAAAAAGCTGCGTCCGGCCATGGTACGGGTGAGGGCAGTAGGTTCGCCCTGATACAGGAGTTCGCCTTCGTTCATCAGCAGCACGTCCTGACACTGCTCGGCTTCATCAAGATAAGAGGTGCTCCAGAGGATCAGCATTCCATCACCCGCCAGCTCGTGCACCATTTCCCACAGCTCGCGGCGCGAAATGGGGTCGACGCCAACGCCGGGTTCATCCAGCAGCAGCACCTTTGGCTCGCCGACTAACGTACAGGCCAGTCCCAGCTTTTGTTTCATCCCTCCGGAGAGTTTACCCGCCAGGCGTTCGGTAAAAGGCCCCAGCGCGGTGAACTCCAGCAGCCGCGCGAAGGTCTTTTCCCGCGTTTCGCCGGTCACGCTTCGCAGGTCGGCATAGAGGTTAAGGTTCTCCATGACCGTTAAATCTTCATACAGGCCGAATTTTTGCGGCATATAGCCGAGCACCGCGTGCAGGGCGCTATCGTTGGCAATCGGGTCCAGCCCCAGCACCGTCGCGCTGCCCTCATCCGGCTTCAGCAGCCCGGCGAGCATGCGCATCAGCGTGGTTTTTCCCGCGCCGTCCGGCCCGACCAGACCGGTCACGTAGCCGGCGTTGATCGTGCAGTCCAGCCGGGCGACCGCTGGCTTATCCATGCCGGCAAACCGTTTGACCAGCCCGCGCAGCTGAATCTGGCTATCACTCATGGCGCGACTCATCGCTAAAGCGCAGCGTGACCGGCATCCCCTGGCGCAGGCTGTCGTCGGCGTCGGTGACGATAATGCGCAGGCGGTAAACCAGATCGGTACGCAGGTCCGGGGTCTCTACCGTTTTGGGCGTAAACTCGGCGGTCGGGGAAACAAAACCGATTTTACCGTGGTACGGTTTGTCCGGGCGGCCGTCGGTATAGAGCAAAATTTCGCGCCCCGGCTGGGCCTGATTGAGGTTCTTCTCGTCCACATAGGCGCGTACCCACACCGGGCGGGTCAGCGACAGCGTCAGCACGGTGCTGCCCGCGCTGAGCATACTGCCTGGCTCAACCGCGCGGGTGAGCAGGGTACCGTCGGACGGTGCGGTGAGCGTCGTGTCATGTAAATCGAGCATTGCCTGCGCCAGCTGGGCTTGGGCCTGTTCGAGGTTGGCTTTTGCCTGAGCGATCTCCTGCGGCCGGTTACCCGCTCGGTATTGGCTGAGCTTGTCCTGTGCCGATTTCAGCGACGCCAGCGCCTGGTCACGGGAAGAACGCGCGTTGGCCAGATCGTTAGCCGACAACAGACGGCTGTTCCACAGCCCCTGCTGACGCTGGAGGAAGCTTTGCGCATAATCGTAGGCAGCCTGCGCCTGTTTTACCGCCGCGGCGGCTTGGGCTATTTCTTCTGCCCGGTAGCCGGCCATCATCAGATCGTATTGCGCTTCGGCGGTAGCGACGTTCGCCTTCGCCTGCTGCAGCGCGTTTTCATACGGCGCTTTATCCAGTTGGCCAAGCGTCTGGCCCTGCTTAATCGCATCGCCCTCGTCGACCGTCAGCGATTGCAGACGCCCGCCAACGCGGAAGCTCATGTTGACGGTACGAATATCGACGTTGCCATACAGGGTCAGGCCGTTATTCTGCCGACTCTGATACCACCACGTCCCACCGCCAATCAGCGCGACGATGAGCGCTATGGCCAGAATAAGGACCACCGGTTTTTTCATCACTTCAGGCTCCTTTGCGTTAATCCTTGCAGAATGAAATCGATATGACAGGTAACGACCGCGAAAATTTGCTCGGCTTTGTCGGCGTCAAATTGTGTCCAGCCGGTGCGCATCAGAATCGTTTCCCGCCCCAGGCGAAACGCCAGCACTTCCCCCAGCAGGGCGTGGGTGTGGAGGATCATTTGCGTGCTGCTGGCATCGCAGCCGGTATAGGCGGCAATCAGTCGGGTCAGATGCGCATGCAGCGGGGCAATCACCTGATCGTGAATCCGCTGGTAGGCGGCGGTCGGCGACAGCTGCTCGCGTGAGATAAATTTGCTCAGGTTCAGCGTGTCATCCTGAGTCAGCAGTAAAATCATGTTGCGGCAGGCGTGGAGGATCAGCGCGCGTATGGCTTCTCGGTCCGGCTGCGGTTGGGCGAATAGCTGTTCAGCGGCTTCGGCGTGAGCCCGGAAGTTTTCGCCGATAAAATCAGCAATCCATTGGGCGCAGGCCTGGTATAAATCTTCTTTTGAGCCAAAATAATAGGTGATGGCGGCAATATTCTGCCCGGCCAGCGCGGCGATATCGCGGGTGGTCGCATGCAGGCCGTACTCGTCAAACTGGGCGAGTCCGGCGGCAATCAGCTGGCTTTTCGCCTGTTCGCCTTTGCTGGTAATCGGAGTGGGATTCATGATGCCACCAGAATTAATCAAACGATTGATTAAGGTTATGCCGGGTTTTCCATCTTGTCCAGCGTGGTGAATAATCTTGTTTTACCGCGTGAAGGGGATAATTTATGCGGTGCATCACAAAAACTGCTACACTCCGCCCCTTCATGACATTGTGGTTTTTGTCATTCCCCTGTTTTTCTCTCCCCTCGAAAACTACACCGCATGCGGTCGGGGTGGGTGTGGAGTACTTATGTCTTTTGATTCTCTCGGGCTGAACCCCGACATTCTGCGTGCCGTTGCTGAGCAAGGTTACCGCGAACCCACCCCCATCCAGCAGCAGGCGATTCCTGCGGTACTGCAGGGCCGCGACCTGATGGCCAGCGCCCAAACCGGCACCGGTAAAACCGCAGGCTTTACCCTGCCGCTGCTGCAGTTGCTGGTTTCCCGTGAGCCGCACGTCAAGGGCCGTCGCCCGGTGCGCGCGCTGATCCTCACGCCAACCCGTGAGCTGGCGGCGCAGATTGGTGAAAACGTGCGTGAATACAGCCGTTACCTGAACATCCGTTCGCTGGTCGTGTTCGGCGGCGTCAGCATCAACCCGCAGATGATGAAGCTGCGCGGCGGCGTTGACGTGCTGGTGGCTACGCCGGGGCGTCTGTTGGATCTCGAACATCAGAACGCCGTGAAGCTCGATCAGATAGAAATCCTGGTGCTGGACGAAGCTGACCGTATGCTCGACATGGGCTTCATCCACGACATCCGTCGTGTGTTGACCAAGCTGCCGGCGAAGCGCCAGAACCTGCTGTTCTCCGCTACCTTCTCCGACGACATTAAAGCCCTGGCAGAAAAACTGCTGACCAACCCGCTCGAGATTGAAGTGGCGCGTCGTAACACGGCTTCTGAGCAGGTAACGCAGCACGTTCACATGGTTGATAAAAAACGTAAGCGCGAGCTGCTGTCGCAGATGATCGGCGAAGGCAACTGGCAGCAGGTGCTGGTATTTACTCGTACCAAGCACGGCGCAAACCACCTGGCGGAACAGCTGAATAAAGACGGTATCCGCAGCGCGGCGATTCACGGTAACAAATCGCAGGGTGCGCGTACGCGCGCGCTGGCCGATTTTAAATCCGGCGATATCCGCGTGCTGGTGGCGACAGATATCGCCGCGCGTGGCCTAGATATTGAAGAGCTGCCGCACGTCGTGAACTACGAGCTGCCGAACGTGCCGGAAGATTACGTGCACCGTATCGGCCGTACCGGCCGCGCGGCCGCGACCGGTGAAGCGCTGTCGCTGGTGTGCGTTGATGAGCACAAACTGCTGCGCGACATCGAACGTCTGCTGAAGAAAGAAATTCCGCGCATTGCGCTGCCGGGCTACGAGCCGGATCCGTCTATCAAAGCGGAGCCGATTCAGAACGGTCGCCAGCAGCGTGGCGGCAATGGCAACGGTAACGGCGGCGGCCGTGGTCGCGGCCAGGGTGGTCAGGGGCAGGGCGCAGGGCGTAGCCAACAGCAGCCGCGTCGTAACGACGGCGGCGCGCCGAAAGCCAAACCGCGCAGCGCGGAGGGTAAACCAGCAGGCGATAAGCCGCGTCCACCTCGCCGCCCGCGTAAACCTGCAGCAGCGCAGTAAACTGCGAGCCCGGCCGAAAGCCGGGCTTTCTTTTTTGCGGCGGCGTACAGAAAGTGCCACAATAGTGGCTGTTTATACAGTATCTCAGGTTTTCTCATGGCTTTGACCGCTGCGCTGAAAGCGCAAATCGCCGCCTGGTACAAGGCGCTTCAGGAACAGATCCCCGACTTTATCCCCCGTGCGCCGCAGCGGCAGATGATTGCGGACGTCGCTAAAACGCTTGCCGGAGAAGACGGGCGACATCTGGCGATTGAAGCGCCTACCGGCGTCGGGAAAACCTTGTCCTACCTGATTCCCGGTATTGCTATCGCCCGCGAAGAACAGAAAACGCTGGTGGTCAGCACCGCCAACGTGGCGTTACAGGATCAAATCTACAGTAAAGATTTACCGCTGCTGCGCAAAATTATCCCCGATTTGCGCTTCACTGCCGCCTTTGGTCGCGGCCGCTACGTATGCCCGCGTAACCTGACGGCGCTCGCCAGCAGCGAGCCAAACCAGCAGGATCTGCTGGCCTTTCTCGACGATGAGCTGACGCCCAATAACCAGGAAGAGCAGAAGCGCTGCGCGAAGCTGAAGGGCGATCTCGACAGCTACAAGTGGGACGGCCTGCGCGACCATACCGACATCGCGATTGACGATGATTTATGGCGTCGCCTGAGCACCGACAAAGCCAGCTGTTTGAACCGTAACTGCCAGTATTATCGCGAGTGCCCGTTCTTCGTCGCGCGCCGCGAGATTCAGGAGGCTGAAGTCGTGGTCGCAAACCATGCGCTGGTCATGGCGGCAATGGAGAGCGAAGCGGTGCTGCCGGAGCCGAAAAACCTGCTGCTGGTGCTGGATGAAGGCCACCATCTGCCGGACGTCGCCCGCGACGCGCTGGAGATGAGCGCCGAGATTACCGCACCGTGGTATCGCCTACAGCTCGACCTGTTCAGTAAGCTGGTGGCCACCTGCATGGAGCAGTTCCGCCCGAAAACCACGCCGCCGCTGGCGCTGCCGGAGCGACTTACCGCGCATTGTGAAGAGCTGTACGAGCTTATCGCGTCGCTGAATAACATTCTTAATCTGTATCTACCCGCAGCCCAGGAAGCCGAGCACCGATTCCCGATGGGCGAGCTGCCCGACGAAGTGATGGAAATTTGCCAGCGTTTGGCCAAGCTCACCGAAATGCTGCGCGGGCTGGCGGAGCTGTTCTTAAACGATCTCAGCGAGAAAACCGGCAGTCACGATATTGTGCGCCTGCATCGGGTGATTTTGCAGATGAACCGCGCGCTGGGGATGTTTGAATCCCAGAGCAAGCTGTGGCGTCTGGCGTCGCTTTCCCAGGCATCGGGGGCGCCGGTCACCAAGTGGGCTACCCGCGATCTGCGCGATGGGCAGATGCACGTCTGGTTCCACTGCGTAGGTATCCGCGTCAGCGAACAGCTTGAGCGCCTGCTGTGGCGCAGCGTGCCGCATATTGTTGTCACCTCGGCAACGCTGCGTTCGCTTAATAGCTTCTCACGCCTGCAGGAGATGAGCGGGCTGAGAGAAAAAGCAGGCGATCGTTTCGTGGCGCTGGATTCGCCGTTTAACCACGTCGAGCAGGGTAAAATCGTCATTCCACAGATGCAGTTTGAGCCGCTGATCGATAACGAAGAGCAGCATATTGCCGAAATGGCGGCCTATTTTCGCCAGCAGGTCGAGAGCAAAAAGCATCACGGTATGCTGGTGCTGTTTGCCAGCGGCCGCGCGATGCAGCGTTTCCTTGAGCACGTGACCGATCTACGTCTGATGCTGCTGGTGCAGGGCGATCAGCCGCGCTATCGGCTGGTAGAACTCCATCGCAAGCGAGTTGAGAGCGGCGAGCGCAGCGTGCTGGTTGGGCTACAATCTTTTGCGGAGGGGCTGGATCTGAAAGGTGAGCTGCTAAGCCAGGTGCATATTCATAAAATCGCCTTCCCGCCGATCGACAGCCCGGTGGTGATCACCGAAGGCGAATGGCTGAAAAGTCTCAATCGCTACCCCTTTGAAGTGCAAAGTCTGCCCAGCGCATCGTTTAATCTGATTCAGCAGGTGGGGCGACTGATTCGTAGCCACGGTTGCTGGGGCGAAGTGATCATCTACGATAAGCGGCTGTTGACCAAAAACTACGGTAAGCGTTTACTGGATGCGTTGCCGGTTTTCCCGATTGAACGTCCGGAAGTGCCGGAAGTTAAACAGAAAGCTATCACGGCTAAGCCAAAATCACCGCGCCGTAAAAAACGCTAGCCCGGTGTGTAGGCCTGAAACGCATAGCGCCATCAGGCGGCCGCCGCACATTGCCGGATGCGCTGCGCTTATCTGGCGACGACGAGCAAAGGAGCAGTAAATGGATTATCGCAAAATCATCAAAGAAATCGGTCGTGGAAAAAATCATGCGCGTGACCTGGACCAGGACATCGCGCGCGGCCTGTACACCCAAATGCTTGATGGTGATGTTCCGGATCTGGAAATGGGCGCGATTTTGCTCTCCATGCGCATTAAGGGGGAGGGCGAAGCGGAGATGCTTGGTTTTTATGAGGCCGTGCAGCAGAAAACCATGCGCCTGACGCCGCCGGCGGGTAAACCGATGCCGATTGTCATTCCCAGCTATAACGGCGCGCGCAAGCAGGCCAACCTGACGCCGCTGCTGGCGATGCTGCTGCATAAGCTCGGTTTTCCGGTCGTGGTGCACGGGGTCAGCGAAGATCCGACGCGGGTCATCAGTGAGACCATCTTTGAGCTGCTGGGCATTGAGCCGACGCGTCATGCCGGGCAGGCGCAGGCAAAGCTGGATGGCCACCAGCCGGTCTATATTCCGGTTGGCGCGCTGTGCCCGCCGCTGGAACGGCAGCTGAATCTGCGCTGGCAGCTTGGCGTGCGCAACAGTGCGCATACGCTGGCCAAGCTGGCGACGCCGTTTGCCGAAGACGCGGCGCTGCGCTTGTCCAGCGTCTCGCATCCGGAGTACGTGGGCAAAGTCGCAAAATTCTTTGCCGATATCGGCGGGCGCAGCCTGCTGATGCATGGCACCGAGGGCGAAGTTTATGCTAATCCGCAGCGCTGCCCGCAAATCACATTGATTGATGCGCAGGGCGCACGGGTCATTAACGCGCGTCAGAGTGAGCAGTGCGAAGAGATTGTGGCGCTGCCAGCGGCGAAAGATCCGCAAACCACGGCGCAGTGGATCGAACGCTGCGTGGCGGGCGTCGAGCCGGTGCCGCAGTCGTTGAAAATTCAGCTGGCCTGTTGCCTGCTGGCGGCCGGAGAGGTCAGTTCGCTTGAAGACGGCCTTGACCGCGTCGCGCTCGCCTATTAAACCCGCTGGCTGTCCTCCCGAGCCGGGCATAGCCCGGCTCGTCTTATACCGCGCAAGCGGCCTTCCTGCGTAAATTCCACGCAAAAAAAAGCCCGGCGTGGCGGCCGGGCAAAAAAGGGTATCAACAAGTCAATGAGGGTTGGAGCACCCGCGAGAGGTCAGCTCACGGGGTATAACAGAGGGTGGCGATTATTTATAGATAACCGCAGTACCGCTAACTTTGTTGTTGGTGTTAGCAGACGTGATGGAGTAGCCGGTTGCGCCAGCAGCGGCAGCTTTCTGCGCCAACTGAGCTTCCATACCATCCAGAGTCGTCGCGCCGTCAACGGACACGGTACCCATTGCGTTCATTTTTTGTGCCTGAGCCTGGGTAACAGGCTGGGCAGCGAAAGCGCCAAAGGACAGGGCAGACAGGGCGATGGCAGCAACAGCATATTTAATGGTTTTCATAATTAATCTCTCGCAGGTTATGTCGTACAGGGGACGATGTTTTCGTCGATGTGATAAGTATCACGTTTTTATTTGGCGGAATAAATCGAAGAGAATTGATTACCATGCTCAAAAAAATTGAATGATTATTAATTTATTGATTATTAATAAAATATTCACATCATGAATGTGTTTGCGTTGAATCCAGCGGAAGCGGGGGGATCGAAGGCACAATTTGCTACTTTTTTTGCCAAAAAGCGTGCTCGTAAAGATAATCGATTGCTCTGTATGTTGCGGTATGGATTTGTAATAAAAGCTGGGTTGTTGGGCCTGTTCTGGAATTATATTCTCATACAGGCGGTGAATGTAAACTTTTATCTGTCGTTTATCAAGTTGTCTGGCGCGGCCTTTTTCATGGCCGCCGGCGGTATTTTTTGCGGCGCGTCTTCTTCATATATTTTGAGAAATACTCGCCTGTTTAGATCTCAGACCACTCGCGCAGCAGGTTGTGATAGAGATTAAGCAGGGAAAGTGCCTCCTCCGACTCACCGTGACGGCTGTTCAGCGATTGAATATTTCGGTCCAGTTCGAACAGCATGGCGCGGCGTTTATCGTCGCGGATCATCGACTGAATCCACATAAACGATGCTACCCTCACGCCGCGCGTGACCGGCGTGACGCAGTGCAGGCTGCTGGAGGGATAAAGTACCAGGTCGCCTGCCGGAAGCTTCACCGAATGCTGCCCGAAGGTGTCGTTGATGATCAGTTCTCCACCGTCATAGCTCTCCGGATCGGATAAAAACAGGGTGGCGGACAGGTCGGTACGCATCCAGCCGCTTTCGGGGTGTTGGCGCACCGCGCCATCGACGTGAAAACCGTAGGTTTCCTGTTGCTGATAGCGGTTGAATAGCGGGCTGGAAAGGGTTTTCGGCAGCGCGGCGGCAAAGAACAGCGAATGGCGGTTTACCGCTTCTTGCACCAGGGCCTGCAGTGCCCGATAGCGCTCGCTGCGGGTATCGACCTGCTGATTATGCTTCACCTGCGCCCCCTGTGCGCCCACGGTCGCCCGGCCATCAATCCACTGTGCCTGGTTAAGTTCGGCAACAAGATGACGAACTTCATCGGTGCTCAATACGCCGGGAATACGGTACATCATGGGAGTCTCTCCTGAAAAAAGTGGGGCCTGTGCCTCAATGCCTGTCAGTTAAGCGAGATTCGTAGGCCGGATAAGCAAAGCGCCATCCGGCACACTGCGCGCTGATTGCCGGATGGCGGCGTAAACGCCTTATCCGGCCTACCGTTCCTGCTCCTGAATTCAACGCCTTAACTGACCAGCATTAGGCCAGCGCCCCACATGATGCCTTAGAAATGAACGTTCGCCGTCAGTACGAAGGTGCGTGGTTCGCCCGGATGGTAGCGATAGCCGCTCTTGTTGATGGAAGCCACATAGTCGGTATCGAACAGGTTATAGACGTTCAGCTGCAGATCGAGATTGCTGTTGACGCGATAGCCCAGTCTGGCGTCGGCCACCCAGTAGCTTTCGGTGAACGACGGCGTGCCCACCGCACCATCGGAGCCGCGGTGCATGCTGCCAATATAGCGAGCGCCTGCGCCCACGGAGAGGGCATCGGTCGCCTGATACTGGTTCCACAGCGTGAAGGCGTGCTCCGGCGTGTACGGCAGAGAAGTGCTGCCATCCTGCGCGACGTTCGCGCCTGCACGTACCGTCGCACGCTGTTGAGTAAAGCCGCCAATCACCTGCCATTCTGGAGTGATATTGCCGGCAACGGACAGCTCGTAGCCTTCTACGCGCTTAGTGCCGTACTGTGAGTAGGTGCCGTCGTCGTTAGCTTCGACATCGTTTTCAATGTCGGTACGGAACAGGGCGGCCGACAGCAGCAGGCGTTTATCCAGCACTTCCCACTTGGTGCCAATTTCGCTGGTTTTCGCCTTCTGCGGTTTAAAGTCGGTGCGGTTGGCGCTGTTGCCCGTACCGCCAGCGGCCAGGGCAAAGTTGCTGCCGCCCGGAGGCTGCTGGGAGATAGCGTAGTTAACGTAAACGTTGCCGTTCTGCGTCAGGTGATAGAGCGCACCGGCCTTCCAGTTCACGAGGTTGCCCGATTTGCTGGCGTCAACGGTGGTGACCGGTGAATTTTTCGCGACGCCCGCGGGGCAAGCTACCGCGCCGCGGGCAGTGCCGCCGCACAGCGATGCGCTGTCGTACTCGGTGCGATAGCTATCCAGACGGATACCGCCGTTCAACTCAAAATCACGGGTAATTTGCAGCGTGTCAAAGGCGTAGATACCGAAGGTATCGGTCTGACCATTCGCATTGGCGCCGCTGCGCTGGAGGCTGCCCAGAGAAATGCTGCTATCAGGGTGATAGAGGTTCACTGCCGGAGCGGTAAACGGATACACACCGTAGTTGGTCTGCTGTTCGCGGGTAAACTCTACCCCGGTACTGATATCGTGGCCGATTGCGCCGGTAGAGAACTTCGAGGTCAGGTTGGTCTGGTTAGTGAGAATTTTGTTGCTCACATCCTTGGTATTGATGTTACGTGTCCAGGTCCAGGTGTCGACGTTATTTGGATTTGGGCGAGTAATGTTCGTGGCCCCCCCCATCATCGCCGTCATCATATAGTCCTGCTTGATCTGCGACCAGCGGGTAGTGTTGCGAAGGGTGGTGGTGTCGTTGAAGTCGTGCTCAAAACGCATCGTCGCCGTATCGGTGGTCGAGTCGTCGTAGTCGGAGCGAGTGCCGTAGAAGTTATGGGTGTCCACTTTACCTGAGTGATTCAGCGCCGAAGTGGCGGCATTGGGTGCGGAGTAGCCCGGCAGCCCAACGGTTGGCACGCCGCCGTCCGGGGTGTTGTTCTGCGTCACGTGCAGGTAGTTGAGGTACAGACGGTTTTGCGTGCCGAGGCCGAACGCAATGGACGGTGCAATACCGTAGCGCTCGTTTTTAACGTTATCGCGCCCGGCATCGTGGGTTTTTTCACCCATCAGATTTAAACGCACCGCGGCGGTTTCGCCGATCGCTTCATTCAGGTCCAGCGTGCCACGACGATACCATGCGCTGCCGACGCTGGCGGAGGCATCGATCCCGGAGTCCAGGCGCGGCTGTTTGCTGATCATGTTGATCGAACCGGTCGGCGCGCTGCGCCCGTAGTCGGACCCTGAGGGGCCTTTGATCACTTCCACCTGCTGGGTGTTAAATGTGTCGCGCGTCACGCTGCCAATATCACGAATACCGTCAATATAGATACTGTTAGACGTATCGGCTCCGCGCATGTAGATGGTGTCGCCCGTTGACGAGCTGCCGTTTTCACCGGCAAAGAAAGCCCCGACGCCCGGTACGTTTTTCAGCGCATCGGTCAGGTTTGTCGCCCCTTGATCCTTCAACACCTGCTCAGAAATCACCGTGACGGTGCGGGTGGTATCCGCAATTGGACGGCTGAATTTCGGGTCGGCCGATTGAGTGGGGGCATACAGGGACGGAGTTTGGGCTTCAACAACCAGCGTATCACCCGCGTTTTTCTCTTTCCCCTCATCGGCCTGGGCGGCGGGGGTCAGGCCGATACAGAGCCCGGTAAAGAAGGTGAGAGAACGAAAGCTGCCAAACGGAGTAGTGCGATTTTTTTCCATATCAATGAGCATCTTATAATTTAAAAAGCCATTAAAAAAATGACAGTAGGGATCGTCTCGTCCCCTTTGCCACTGCAGGTTGCTTAAAATTTATTAAATGAATTTGATAATGATTTTGATAAGCATTATCAAGTCTTGTGACTTTTTATCACTCATTGGCAGAAAAATAAATATATTGATTTACAGTTTCTTCATTTTTTATACATAAAGTTTACACGATTCAGTCGAATGGCCCTGAGGGAGGTGTCAAGCCATCCGCTCACGATGGCCGTTTACCGGTACAACGTCGCAGAACCGAACAGCTTGTTTTTTCCGCCGGCTACGTCAACGACAAAGGCTATCGCGCCAGCTTCGTGCGCCTTTTTGGCCAACTGCTGCTGAAGATCGTCAAGGTTGCTGGCGCCGCTGGCCGTTACGGTACCCACCGGGCGAAACGGAACGCCTGGAGCAGGAGCGGATTGGGCGCAGACGGTGGTTGTAGCGAGGAACGCGGCGGCGAAAAGCAGGTGAAAGGTGTGCATTTGTATCCCCTCCTGAAAGCAACAGGGAATACCTTAATTGTAGGCGGCGGGCAGGAAAAAGCAGCCACCGACGTGGCTGTTTTTTATTTATCGCGACGGGCATCCGGGCGAATTAAATCGAAGCGATGGCGCTCATCGATGGTGTAGTAGGCGGAGGGCCCACCCGCGCGCAGGACCGGCTGTGCGCGGGCGGTCTGATAGATGCCGTCCTCAAGCAGCGATTCATCGATATGAATACCGACCACTTCACCCAGCACCAGCCAGGTATCGACGGCGGTACCGTCGGCGCCCGTTAGCTGAATGCACTGCGAGAGGCGACACTCGAAGTTGACCGGGCTCTGCGCTACGCGCGGCGCGCTGACCAGACGGCTCGGTGCGGCGGTCAGCCCGGCGCGGGCAAATTCATCCTCGCCGTGGGGCAGGGTAGCGGAGGTTTCATTCATCGCCACCGCCAAATCACGGGTCGTCAGATTCCAGACGAACGCTTTGGTTTCCATAATATTCTGCACGCTATCTTTCCAGCCGCTGCTGGCAAAGCCGATAATCGGCGGGCGATAGTTAAAGCAGTTAAAGAAGCTGTAGGGGGCAAGGTTGCGCCGCCCTTCGACGTCAACGGAAGAGATCCAGCCAATAGGCCGTGGCCCGACGATGGCGTTTAGCGGGTCATGAGGCAGCCCGTGGTCGTGAGAAGGCTGATAAAAGTACATGACGTACCCATAATTAAGAAGCGGTAATCCAGACTCCCTTATTTACCGCGCCGCCGTCAACGGGTATCTTACGGCGCATTACGACAGGAGAAAGTCATGAGTAGCCAAAAACCGGGGTTGCACCCGCGCAACCGCCATCACAGCCGCTACGACCTGGACGCGCTGCGTCAGGCCTGCCCCGCGCTGAGCGATTTTATTATCCTCAACCCGGCCGGGGAGCAAACCGTGAATTTTGCCGACCCGCAGGCGGTGAAAACGCTGAATAAAGCGCTGCTGGCCCATTTCTACGGGGTGAAAGAGTGGGATATTCCAGACGGGTTCCTCTGCCCGCCGGTGCCGGGGCGCGCCGACTATATCCATCATCTGGGCGATCTGCTCAGCGATGAGAGCGGCAATGTGGTCAAGGGAGCCAGTATTCTGGATATCGGCGTGGGTGCGAACTGTATTTATCCGCTGATTGGTGCGCACGAGTATGGCTGGCGCTTTACCGGCAGTGAAACCCATCCTCAGGCGTTTGCCAGCGCGCAGGCTATCCTGAGCGCAAACCCGTCGCTGAACCGCATGATTCGCCTGCGTCGTCAGAAAGACGGTGCCGCGATGTTTAACGGTATCATCCACAAAAACGAACAGTACGACGCGACTCTGTGTAATCCGCCGTTCCACGATTCTGCCGCTGCCGCCCGCGCGGGTAGCGAGCGTAAGCGCCGTAATCTGGGGCAGGAGCGTGACGATGCGCTGAACTTTGGCGGCCAGCAGCAGGAACTGTGGTGCGAAGGCGGTGAGGTGGCTTTTATTAAGCAAATGATTGCTGAGAGTAAAGGCTTTGCCCGCCAGGTCATGTGGTTCACATCGCTGGTGTCAAAAGGTGAAAACCTGCCGCCGCTGTACCGGGCGTTAACCGACGTCGGTGCGGTGAAGGTGGTGAAAAAAGAGATGTCGCAGGGGCAGAAGCAGAGCCGCTTTATTGCGTGGTCGTTTATGGATGACGAACAGCGCCGCCGTTTTCTGGCGCGTAAACGCTAAAAGAAAAACGCCGTTTATCCCGGCGGGATAAACGGCGTGCTATCAGGAAACGTGCTGCAGGAACTCTTGCAGACGCTGGCTCGGTGGGTTCTTCACCAGCTCCTGCGGGTTGCCGTCTTCGGCAATCCGGCCTTTATCTATAAAGATCAGGCGCGATGCCACTTTCTCAGCAAAGCCGATTTCGTGGGTAACGATAACCATCGTCATCCCTTCCTCCGCCAGATCCTGCATGACCTTCAGCACTTCATGACGCAGCTCCGGGTCCAGCGCTGAGGTCGGCTCATCAAACAGCATCATTTTCGGCTTCACCGCCAGCGCACGGGCAATAGCCACGCGCTGCTGCTGGCCGCCGGACAGCTCGGAAGGGTAGTGGTGCGCGCGTTCCGCCAGCCCCACTTTCGCCAGCAGATCTTTCGCCAGTTTCTCCGCTTCATCTTTGTTCAGACCGCGTACGCGGGTGGGGCCAAACATCACGTTTTCCAGCGCCGTCAGGTGTGGGAACAGATAGAACTGCTGGAACACCATCCCGGCTTCCTGACGAATCAGGCGCTCGTCAACTTTGGGATCGTTGACTTTCAAACCATCAACGAACAGATCGCCGCTGGTGATTTCTTCGAGTTTGTTAATGCAGCGCAGCAGGGTGGATTTACCGGAACCGGATGGTCCGATAATGACCACCACTTCACCCTGTTTGATGTTCAGGTCAATGTTGTGCAGCACCTGGGTTTGGCCGAAGTGCTTAGAAACGTTTTTAAATTCAATCACAGGATTTTCATCCTTCTTTCAAGAATGCGGAGCACGATGTTGAGTACCTGGGTGATGATCAGGTAGATAACGCCGACGGCGGTCCAGATTTCCAGCGCGCGGAAGTTTCCGGCGATAATTTCCTGGCCGCTGCGGGTCAGCTCGGCTGCACCGATAACGATAAACAGCGACGTATCTTTGATACTGATGATCAGCTGGTTGCCTAATGCAGGCAGCATACGACGAACGGCCAGCGGCATAATCACATGGCGAATGGTTTCGCGACGCGACAGGCCGAGTGCCAGGCCTGCTTCGCTGAAGCCTTTATGGATGGACAGCACCGAGCCGCGAGTAATTTCAGCAATATACGCACCGGAGTTGATCATGATGGTGATCACTGCCGCGGTGAAGGTATCGATACGAATGTCCGGGAAGGCCATCGGCAGCGCGAAGTAGATGTACATGACCTGTACAACGATAGGCGTACCGCGGATCACTTCGATAAATACGAGGGCGATGTGGTTTGAAATCCAGCCGCCGTAAGTGCGGGCTAGACCGGCCACCAGACCGATGATGATACCGCCCGCGAGGCCGAGGATCGAAATCCACAGAGTCATTTTGGCGCCGTCCAGAAGAATTGGAATGGCAGGCCAGATGACGCTCCAGTCAAACTGCATGATGATAATCCTGTTACCGTGGTTCAAAAATAGCAGGGGCGAAAGGCCGCCCCTGAGTTTGCATCAGATTTTGGAATAATTATTTAGGTTCGGTACCGAACCATTTTTTGTAGATTTCGTTGTAGGTGCCGTTCTCTTTGAGCGTTTTCAGCGCGCCGTTCACTTTCTCACGCAGCTCGTCGCTGCCTTTAGGGAAGGCGATACCGTACTGCTGTGCTTCCAGAGACTCGCCGACCGCTTTGAACTGACCGTTACCGGCAGTTTTGATGAAGTACAGGATGTTCGGCGTATCGTGCAGCACGGCGTCAGCACGGTTTGTACCTAACTCCATATAGGCGTTATCGATGTTCGGGAACTGGCGCAGATCTTTGGTTTTGATGTTGGCTTTCGCATAATCAACGGAGCCTGTGCCGCTTTTCACTGCGACCACTTTGCCATCGAGATCTTTCACGCTCTTGATGTCGTTATTATTGCTTTTCACCATCACCAGCAGGCCGCTTTTGTAGTAGCCGTCGGAGAAGTCGATCGCTTTTTTGCGTTCTTCGGTAATGGTGATACCGGCCAGCGCCAGATCGATGTTTTTCGTTTGCAATGCAGGGATGATACCGCTGAAGTCCATCGGCTTCAGGGTGTAATTCAGCTTCAGTTCTTTCGCAATAGCCGCCCACAGGTCAACATCAAAGCCGACATATTGATTACCCTGTTTGAATTCAAACGGGACGAATGCAGTATCGGTTGCGACGACCAGTTGTTTCTCCGCGGCCTGAGATGAAACCGCAAAAGCCAGGGTGAGTGCTGCCAGTGAAACTTTAAACATTGACTTCATAGCATTTCCTTTTATATCCACGGGGCGATCCCCTGCGAGAACAATCGTCTTATGAAAAAATCGTGCCAACTTGGCAATTAGTTGTTTCTTAACAAATAATGCTTTTCGGTCTGCACAAAAGCGGCAGGAAAAAAGTGCATTTGCACCAAAGGTGGGCACCAAAGTGGTGCGCAAAAAGTCTGTTGTTAAGTATGGCGTTTTTTAGCGCAAACGCTGGGGGGAAAACAATCTTTTATTAACGATTGTGTGAGGTGATTATTACAATTTATTTACTTCGGCGGGGATTATGCACGAACGCCTGCACTTTTATGGTGCAAGCCCTTCCGGCGGGGGAGCCGGAAGGTCATAAGATTTTTCTATGGTTATTCGATATTCGCTTCAATGAACCACAGGAATTTATCCAGATCGCGGGACGCGGCGGTAAAGATATCAGCGGTATCTTCATCTTTCGCTTCGCTAATGGCTTTACGCACGTCGTTCGCGACGATGGCATAGCGTTCGGCCAGCGCTTTCAGGTGATCCTGAACGCTGGAGATATCCAGCGGATAGCTTTTCAGCGGCGTCTGCGCATTAATGACCTGGGTTGTGCCGAGCGCCACGCCACCAAGCTGTACGGCGCGCTCTGCCATGGTATCCAGATGATCGGTCAGCGCAGTGCGGAAGCCATCCAGCATTTCGTGCACGGCAATAAAGTTCGCGCCGCGCATGTTCCAGTGGGCCTGTTTGGTAATCAGCGACAGATCGATAAACTGAAGAACCTGACGGTTGAGTAACGCAACGGTCGCCTGTTTTTCGCCGTCCGGAACGTCGTTACGCGTATAGAGCAGTTGGGCGTTTTTTGCTTTAACCAGTTTTGCAGTACTCATAATCATATATCCTCTTGATCCGATACACATATAAAGACGGGTGTATCTGCGTCCTCATGAATTAACGAAAACAAGTATAGCACCGTGAGCGAGACGGTATTTTCTGATTCTGCCTATAGGTATGATAGTGAGCGTGATTGGATTGATTAACTTATTTAAAAACAGTTGGTTAATTGGTGTTACTGGTGCGCTATATATTTAGGAATTTATTTTAATTGATATAAAATAAGAATCCATGCAGTTTCTCTGGGATATTATGCATAGTGGCTTGCACTATGCATAATAAAAGAATTTAGCTGACGTCAACCTGTTTGATTTTACTTTCCTGTCGCATTGTCAGCGTTGATCCCATCGAAGCAATAATGATAGCGCCCAGCGCCATCGACTGGCTTAACGTCAGCGTCTCGCCGAGGAAAATCATCCCCGACAGCGCCGCGAGCGCGGGTTCCATGCTCATCAGGGTGCCAAAGGTTCGCGTCGGCAGGCGGGTCAGCGCAATCATTTCCAGCGAGTAGGGCAGCGCGGTAGACAGGACGGCAATGGCTAACCCCAGCGGCAGCAGCGACCAGTGCCACAGCGCGTCGGCGGCCTGTAGTGCACCTAACGGTACAAAGACCACGGCGGCAATCAGTGACCCCATCGCGACGGTCGCCGGGCCATGTTCTTCACCCGCGCGGCGGCCGGTCAAAATGTAAACCGCCCAGCCAGCGCCTGCGCCCAGCGCCAGCAGCGCGCCGGTCAGGTCGACGTGCGCCACGTCCTGGCCGAGCGGCAGCAGGAACCACAGGCCCATCACCGCCAGGATCACCCAGATAAAGTCTACCGGGCGGCGCGATGAGAATAACGCCACCGCCAGCGGCCCGGTAAACTCCAGCGCCACGGCAATGCCTAGTGGAATGCGCTGCAGCGACAGATAGAAGAGGTAGTTCATCGCGCCAAGCGACAGCCCGTAAAACAACAGCGGCAGGCGCTGTTCGCGGGCAAAACGTAGACGCCAGGGTTTAAACACGACCACCAGAATCAGGGTGCCAAGGGCCAGACGCAGGGCGGTGACGCCCGGTGCGCCAATTAAAGGAAACAATGACTTAGCCAGCGATGCGCCGCTCTGAATAGAGATCATTGAGATCAGGAGAACGAGGATGGGTAACCATGACGGTAGCTTGCGAGGCGTGCTGGACATCTTTTTCCTGTCAGTATTTGTCAAAAGAGGTAAAAGCGGCAGTGTAATTGAAATAGTCGGCTACGGTTGAGGAATTGTTGAAAAAAAAACGCCCCGGAACGAGTAGAATTTGCATAGTCGATGATTATTTCGTCTGTCAAATTAGGAATTGTCTGGAAAAATGAGCGCAGTTTTTACCGAAGTAAACCGAAGATTTAACGTAAAAACGTGTGTTAAATGAAGGTGATAGGCGGTGATGGAAAATTTTTGTTACATCAAAGCTGCCCTTAGACATCATCAGGACCAAAGAGTTTCTTAACAATTTTTGATATATTTAAAACTTACGGACTTATTAGAAGCACATTTGAGGTGGTTATGAAAAAAATTGCATGTCTTTCAGCACTGGCCGCTGTTCTGGCTGTTTCCGCAGGTACTGCCGTAGCTGCAACCTCCACTGTTACCGGTGGTTACGCACAGAGTGATATGCAGGGCGTCGCTAACAAAGCTGGCGGCTTCAACCTGAAATATCGCTACGAAGCTGACAACAGCCCGCTGGGTGTGATCAGCTCCTTCACCTACACTGAAAAAAGTGACACCCAGAACGGCGTGTACACCAAAGGTCAGTACTACGGCATCACTGCGGGTCCTGCTTACCGTCTGAACGACTGGGCAAGCATCTACGGCGTAATCGGCCTGGGCTACGGTAAAGCACAGGGCAACCAGTTCCCGGATAACAACAGCACCAGCGACTACGGTTTCTCCTACGGCGCAGGTCTGCAGTTCAACCCGATCGAAAACGTTGCTCTGGACTTCTCCTACGAGCAGTCTCGCATTCGTAGCGTTGACGTTGGTACCTGGATCGTTGGTGCAGGTTACCGCTTCTAATCACTTCGGTGATACAAAAAGGGGTCTCAGGACCCCTTTTTTAATGCCTTTTTTACACCCCGTTCCCGTCACATTCAACAGCCCGCCGCAATATAGTCTCCGTTTGCGCTAATCGGTATCACCGTCAGAAACAGCACCGTGGCAAACAAAATCAACATGATCCCGCCGGCTATTTTCACCGCAGGAATAACCCATTGCCCGCCGAACGCGCCGCCAAACAGGGCCACCGTGCGCTCTCTGGCATAGCGCACTGCCAGCGATAGGCCGAGAATTGATAGTGCGGTCCCCAGCGCCATCGTCATCACCGCAGCGATTCCCCACGTCACAATCCCCAGCGCGTTGGCAAACATCAAAATCATGATTGCACCGCTACACGGCCGTGCGCCAATCGCCAGAATGACGCCAAGGCGCGTTTTCCAGTCGCTCTGGGTTAGCGCCGAACCCACGCCGTGGTGATGCCCACAGCCGCAGTTTTCATCATGCTGATGCTGTGGCCTGAGCGCCGTAATGGACATTTTACGGGGGCGAAGACCTTTCAGAGACTGATAGATGACGAACAGCCCGAACGCGCCAATCATCAGCGCGCTGATTTTTTCAACGTACCAGCGGCTAGTGCTGAGATCGCCTGACGCAAGGTTGAAACCGACCGCCAGAATAAAGACAAAAAGAATCGCGCTGATGCCCTGCATCAGGCTACCGAGAAACGGCACCACACGCGCGGCGAGCAGGCTCTCTTTGTTGGTGCTGAGGTAGGTTGTGACAATAAACTTACCGTGGCCCGGGCCAACGGCGTGCAGCACGCCGTAAAAAAATGCGCCAAGCAGCAGCCACAGGCCGCCGCTGTATTCATGGTTATTGAGCTGCAGCAGGTACATGACCAGGTAGCGGTGCAGGGTAATTTGCGTGGCGAGACACCACTGGATAAAGGCGTTCCAGTGCGCGTGCAGAGCGAACGTCGCGCTGAGCAACAACAGTATCATTAGCCCGGCAATAGGAAAGCGCCAGTCGCGCGTGAGGCGTTGTGCGATCATGATGAGGCCTGCTTCAGGTGGTCGTAAAGCAAGTATAGTAAGGCGATAGCGGGGGCGTTTGCTACCCGTTTACCGGGATAAAAGGTAAACGGGAAGTCAAAGAAACGTCGTGGAATTAGCTCTTTGGATCAAACAGATCGGTCTTGAGCGTGTCGTAATCCACTTTTTGTAACTGGAAGTTAGTGATGTAGACCTTCCCGGCTTTTTGCGACGAAATAAAACGATACTTCGGCGCGATCTCTTTGGTCTGGATCCCGGTCCACTGCGTGAAGAAGCTCAGAAAATCATTGGCTGAACGTCGCGCTTTGATGAGCTTGTGCGCTTTATCATCGCTGGAAAGTACCATAAACGGCACCTGGAAGTTCTGCTGGTATTTATCGTCGTGGGCCAGGTACTGCACCGCTTTGCCGCGTTCTTTAAAGGCCAGACCGTGGTCAGAGAAATAAACCATCGAGAAGCTGTCCGTCGTGCGGCGCAGCTGATCGTAGAGCTGATTCAGCAGGCTGTCGGTTTGCGTCATGCTGTGAAGGTAGCATGAGGTCTCCTTTGACTGTACGAACTGCGCGTACTTGCCCTGGGTGCGGTCACAGGCCTGCGGATGGGAGCCCATAATATGCAGCACAATCAGCTGCGGCTGACTGCGCGGAGTGGAGAGTACCTGTTCGGTCATCTTCAGCAGATCTTCATCGCGGGTATTTTTATCCGCCTCAAAGTCACCGCTTTTCAGGAAGTGCACTTCATCGGCACGCTTGGCGATACTGGCGATCGCCGTATCGTACTCGCCAATCTGCCCTTGGTTCGAGAACCACCAGGTCTGGAAACCGGCACGGTTGGCGAGGGTGACGAAGTTATCCTGATACTGCGGCTTGCCGTCGACGACGCGGTTCAGCGTCAGGCCCAGCGACTTCTGCGTCGAACCGCTGGCTGCGACGTAGTTGGTAAACAGATAGCCGTTCACCGAACTGGCGAACGGCGTGTTGTCCCAATGGCCGCCAAAGGCACCCAGCGCATCGCGGCGCGCGCTCTCGCCAATGACCACCACGTAGGTGTGATATTTCGGCTTCACCGCCAGCACGTTCCAGGTGTCTTTCATCCCAGACAGCTCGGCCATGCGGCGCTGTTCGTCAAGCACTTCGTTATTGTTGACGATAATGTCTTTCACGAAACGGAAGGCCGGATAGCCGCTGTCTTTTAGCTTGAAGACGCCGCCGTAGGCTTTGTTTTGTATCGGCTGCACAAAAAACACGCCAATACAGAAGATGAGGCACAGGGTGTCCATCAGGTGCCAGCGCGTTTTATCGACCGCTTTACGCCGTACGGCAATGACCCCAAGCGTAAAAATAAACACCGCGACCAGATAGCTGTACCACGGGAAGATGGTAAAAATTTCCGTCGACTCTTCTACGTTAGTGGCGTGCAGCGCCAGCAGGGTGTTGAAGTTCGGCGCACCGTAGGCCTGGCTGAACGGAAAGTAGAGCGCGGCGACGAGTGAATAAAGCCCCAGTATCACCTTTTGCACGTTGGGCGATGTGCGCCACAGGAGATGCAGTACGCCGGTAAACGCGACGGCATACAGCAGGCTAAAGGGATACCCCAGCGCCAGGTTTATCAGGATTGATTGTAAAAAGTACAATCCTGTCCACGGGCTAACGGCGAGCCCACGTGCAGCAAGGGTTTCTTTCAGGGTTAGATTCATAGATTACAACTATCAAAACGCCATGTGCGGCCCCTGGCGTCAAGGGGTCTTTATTGGCCAGGCCATGCGCAAAGAGGGGACGCAAAGGACAGGGCTGCAAGAAGATAAAGCGAGCTTATTATTGGGTCAACTACTGATAACGAATTGTTTTGGGAGGGCGCTTACAAAACCAGAAAATAACCGGGGTTTTTGGGCGCAAACGGGTAGATTGCCAGCCAAATATGACAACGAGATGAAGCGGCGTTTCGCACGCCGCTTAGTGGGACGGCTTGTCTTGCTGCGGCTTGTTGTTAATCAGATCGCACAGCATACCGATCAACATTAACCGTACTTTAAAAGGAGAGTGGCTAAACACGCTGATACACCTCTTGAATTCGTTCATGGTTCCTCCTGCTTTCTGGCCCATCATTCCGTGATGAGCGTTTGCATTACATACAGATATAGCACAGGCTATATTTTATAGCTATGGCTAAAACGTTAAATTTTTGTGCTTGAGTCACAATCCATTACAATGGGCGCACTTTTGATGACGCGTTCCGGCGTCGCACAGATGAGGAAGCTTTATGGGCCGTCGCGCAGGTACGCCAATAACAAAAAAAGTGACGCAGCTGGTGAATGTTGAAGAGCACGTTGAGGGGTTTCGCCAGGTACGCGAAGCGCATCGCCGCGAACTGATTGACGATTACGTTGAGCTGATTTCCGATCTAATTCGCGAAGTGGGCGAGGCGCGACAGGTGGATATGGCAGCGCGTCTGGGCGTCTCGCAGCCCACGGTGGCGAAAATGCTGAAGCGTCTGGCGGGCGTAGGGCTGATTGAGCAGATCCCGTGGCGCGGCGTGTTTTTAACGCCAGAGGGCGAAAAACTGGCTCAGGAGAGCCGTGAGCGCCATCAGGTCGTGGAGACTTTCCTGCTGGCCCTCGGCGTTAGCGCCGATACCGCGCGCCGCGATGCGGAAGGTATTGAACATCATGTCAGCGAGGAAACGCTCGACATGTTCCGTCAGTTCACCCTGAAGCACGGGCAATTCGTGGAATGAACCTCCCTTTTCTTCGGTCGCTGGCGGGCGACCGTTTTCTGCACCTGCTGATTCTCGTCGGCGTCCTGCTGAGTTTTTTTGTTCCCTTCGCCCCCGCGCGCTGGCCGGCGGCCATCGACTGGCACACCATTATTACCCTCAGCGGGCTGATGCTGCTGACCAAAGGCGTAGAGCAAAGCGGCTATTTTGATGTCCTGGGGCGCAAAATGGCGCGCCGTTTTGCCACCGAGCGTCAGCTGGCGGTGTTTATGGTTCTGGCGGCGGCGCTGCTGTCGACCTTTCTGACCAATGACGTGGCGCTGTTTATCGTGGTGCCGTTGACCCTGACGCTAAAAAAATGGTGCGCGCTGCCGATTAACCGGCTGATTATTTTTGAGGCGCTGGCGGTGAACGCCGGTTCGCTGCTGACGCCGATTGGCAACCCGCAGAACATCCTGCTGTGGGGGCGATCGGGTCTCTCTTTCCCGGCCTTTACCCTGCAAATGCTGCCGCTGGCGGTGGCAATGTTAGCCACGCTGCTGGTGCTATGCTGGTGCTGTTTCCCGGCGAAAAAGCTGGCGTTTCAAAGCAGTGAACGCACGCCTGACTGGCAGCCGCTGTTGGTATGGAGCTGCCTGGCCTTCTACCTGATTTTTCTTGCCGCGCTGGAAATGAAGCAGGAACTGTGGGGGCTTATCGTCATCGCCGTGGGTTTCCTGCTGTTGGCTCGGCGAGTGGTGCTGAGCGTGGACTGGACGCTGCTGCTGGTGTTTATGGCGATGTTCATCGATGTTCATCTGCTGACCCAACTACCGGTGCTACAGCAGGCGTTTGGCGGGGCCAGCGCGCTTTCCGGCATGTCGCTGTGGCTGACGGCGATTGGCCTATCGCAGGTGATTAGCAACGTACCGTCGACTATTTTGCTGCTGAACTATGTGCCGCCATCGACGCTGCTGGCGTGGGCGGTCAACGTTGGTGGCTTCGGGCTGCTGCCCGGCTCGCTGGCAAACCTGATAGCGCTGCGTATGGCGGCAGACCGACGCATCTGGTGGCGTTTCCACCTGTACTCTATTCCGATGCTGCTGTGGGCGGCTGTGGTGGGGTACGGCCTGCTTTTGCTTTTCTAACGCAGGCCTGACAAGCGAAGCACCTTCAGGCATTGTACGGCACGCTGCCGGATGGCGGCGTTGCCTTATCCGGCCTGCCTATCTTCTCATCCTGTGGGAAAATTCTCTTCGATCTCACATAAAACGATCTTCCCGGTTGCGTGTTTTTTCGGCTTTACGGTATATGACTAGTCATTAAATTTAAATGACTAGTCATATAGGAGCCGAACCATGAAACCATCACTGCCCGCCCATTTCCTGTGGGGGAACTCCGTTTCCAGTATGCAGACCGAAGGCGCCTGGAATGAGGGCGGAAAAGGGATGTCGGTATACGATATTCGCGAGCCAAAAGAGTTTGCTTCTGACTGGAAGGTGGCAACCGACGCCTACCACCGCTATGAAGAAGATTTCGATCTGATGAAAGATCTGGGCATGAACTGCTACCGTTTCCAGATTGCCTGGAGCCGCGTCTGTCCGAGCGGCGATGGTGAGTTCAATGAAGAGGGCATTGCCTTCTATGAGCGTTTCATCACCGGCCTTATCGAGCGCGGTATTGAGCCGATGATCTGCCTGTACCACTTCGATATGCCGCTGGCGCTGGCCGAAAAATACAACGGTTTTACCGATCGCCGCGTGATGGAAGCGTTTATCCGCTACGGCAAAAAGATGATCGATTGCTTCGGCGATCGGGTGACCTGGTGGCTGACCTTCAACGAGCAGAATCTTTACCATATGCCGGAAACGTTCCTGATCTCCGGCTATATGCGCGGTGACAAAACGCTGCGCGAGCTGTATGAAATCCAGCATCACGTGATGATGGCGCATGCGCACCTGACGCATTACCTGCACGACACCAAACCCGGCAAACTGATGGGGGGCATGCTGGCGCACGCCCAGGTATACCCGGCCACCTGCAAGCCGCGCGACGTATTCTGCGCCCAGCAGCTCGACGAATTCTTCAATCAGAATCTCCTGCGCGCCTTTGCCGGTGAAGGCTATAGCCCGGAAGTGCTGCACTTTGTTAAGCAAGCGGGGTTCAGCGACATCTATCGCGAGGACGATCTGGCGGTGCTGGCGACCATGAAGAACGACTATATGGCGTTCAGCTACTACGCCAGCCGCACGCTGGACAGCGATCCGATCCCGGAAGGTACGCCGGTCAATAACTACATGCTGTTTGGCGACAAGCCGAACCCGCACCTGAAGGCCACCGAGTGGAACTGGCAGATAGATCCGCTCGGTTTTCGCAGTATTATTACCCGCTATTACAATGACTGGCGCCTGCCGGTGTTTCCGATTGAGAACGGCATTGGGGTGATTGAGCAGTGGGACGGCGAAAATCCGATCGCCGATGATTATCGTATCGCCTATCATCGCGACCATATCAACGCCATGAAAGCGGCGATTTTTGAGGATGGCGCCCAGGTTATTGGCTATCTGGGCTGGGGGCTGATTGATATTCTTAGCTCGCAGGGCGATATGCGTAAGCGCTACGGCGTGGTCTACGTCAATCGCGAAAACCACGATTTAAAAGACCTTAAGCGCGTGCCGAAGAAAAGCTACGACTGGCTGAAGCGGGCGATTCATAGCAACGGCGAAGAGATGTAATCACAGGAGCGGGGCATGGCAGCGAAGTACATCGCGATAGCGCGGGAAATTAAAAAACGGATCATCAGTCGGCAGTACGCTGCCGCCGATCCCTTACCTGACCAGTTTGCGCTGGCGGCGGAGTTTGGCACCAGCCGCATGACCATTCAGCAGGCGATGCGCCAGCTGATCGTGGAAGGGCTGGTCTACACCCGTCAGGGGCAGGGGACGTTTATCCGCAAAAATTTCCTCCAGCTTTCTCAGTGGGATATTCACGGCAGCGACTACGCCGGAGCGACCGAAACCTGGGGCCATCTGGGTAAAGTTGAAAGCCAGGTAATCCGCTTTGAGCTGCGTTTTCCTACCGATAAAGAGCAGGCTTCGCTGCTGATTAACGCCGATGCGCCGGTGTACGATTTTGTGCGCCTGCGCTTGCTTAACGGAGAACCGCTGTCGCTGGACACCACGGTGATGCCGGTGTCGCTGGTGCCGGGGCTGAGCAAGGCGCATCTGGAAAGCTCGGTGTTTCGCTACGTGCAGGACAACCTGGGGCTGAAGATGATGGGGTCTTATCGCGTGGTGCGCGCGCTGAAGCCGAGCGAGCTTGACCAGCAGCATCTTCACTGCGAAGCCAGCGATCCGATTCTGGAAGTTGAGCAGGTGATCTACCTGGATGACGGGACGCCGCTGGAGTATGCGCACTGCCACTATCGTTACGATCACGGCGGGATTGTAATTGTGAATAACGGATAAAAAAATGGCGGGTTTATCTCCCGCCATTTTATCTTTGCATTTATCCGGCCTACGGACATGTAGGCCGTCACCGGGCAATCCGGATGGATTAGTTCAGACGAACCGGCATACCGGAACGGTTTTTCACTGCCTGGTCAACGATGCTCTGGTCAACGTCGGACTGGCTGGTTACTGCCTGTACGGCTTTGGTCAGCGTCACAGGTACCGTTTCACCGCCTTCGAACTGTGCTTCGGTGGTGGACAGCGGGTTGTGAACTTCGATGTAGCGGCTGCCATCGGGTTCGGTCGTGGCTTTCACCGGCTCATCAATAAACTCTACGCGAGTGCCAACCGGCACGTTTTCGAACAGGAATTTGATGTCTTCGTTACGCAGACGCACACAGCCGTGGCTTACGCGCAGGCCGATACCGAAGTTGGCATTGGTACCGTGAATCGCATACAGACGGCCGATGTACAGCGCGTACAGGCCCATCGGGTTATCCGGACCGGCCGGAACCACTGCCGGCAGCGGGTTGCCTGCCGCAGCATATTCTGCGTGCATTTTCGCCGTCGGGGTCCAGGTCGGGCCCGCTTTCTTACGTTCAACCTTAGTTGTCCAGTTGATCGGGGTATCTTTACCCAACTGGCCGATACCGATTGGCAGCACGATCACGGTGTTGGTGCCTTTCGGATAGTAGTACAGACGCATTTCCGCGCTGTTAATGACGATACCTTCATGCACGGTATCCGGCAGGATCAGCTGCTGAGGAATATTCAGCACGCTGCCGCCTTTAGGCAGGTAGGTATCCACGCCCGGGTTAGCTTCCAGCATGTTGGACAGACCCATCTGGTACTGGGCGGCGAAGTACTCCAGCGGCTGCTTGTTGTCCTCAGGGATCGTGATGACCTGATTCTGACCGACAATACGGCTGCCATCGGTCGGCAGCGGGTACGTTACCGCTGAAGCCGAATTGCAGAAACCTACGACAGCGAGCGCCGCAGCGAAAAGCGTTGTTAATTTCATGTTCATGTTGTGCGAGGTATCAGTGCCATTACGGCGGTTGTTTGGGAATTCAGACTGTTGGTAGGAGCGCATTATATGTGCATTCGCCGTCACAGGGAATTCGGATGTGTACGAAATCACATTTTTTTCACTTACCTTACAGTTTAGCCTTCTCGCGAAGGCGGGCGCTTTTTATTCGTAACTGTGGCATAATAGGGAGTTTGTCACATTCTTCAGGATACTCCCGTGTTAGTTACCAGCAACGTCACCATGCAGTTTGGCAGTAAGCCGCTGTTCGAAAATATCTCCGTCAAATTTGGCGGCGGCAACCGTTACGGCCTGATTGGCGCCAACGGGAGCGGCAAATCTACCTTCATGAAAATCCTCGGCGGCGACTTAGAGCCGACGCTGGGCAACGTTTCCCTCGATCCGAACGAACGCATCGGTAAGTTGCGTCAGGATCAGTTCGCCTTCGAAGAGTACTCCGTACTCGACACCGTTATTATGGGTCACGGCGAACTGTGGGAAGTAAAACAAGAGCGCGACCGCATCTACGGTCTGGCGGAAATGAGCGAAGAAGACGGCTATAAAGTGGCCGATCTCGAAGTACTCTACGGTGAAATGGACGGCTACTCTGCGGAATCACGCGCGGGCGAACTGCTGCTGGGCGTGGGGATCCCGCTGGAGCAGCACTACGGTCCGATGAGCGAAGTGGCGCCCGGCTGGAAGCTGCGTGTGCTGTTGGCGCAGGCGCTGTTCTCTAACCCGGATATTTTGTTGCTCGACGAACCAACGAACAACCTGGACATCGACACCATTCGCTGGCTGGAGCAGACGCTGAACGAGCGTGACAGCACCATGATCATCATTTCGCACGACCGTCACTTCCTGAACATGGTCTGCACCCACATGGCGGATATGGATTACGGCGAACTGCGCGTTTACCCGGGCAACTACGACGAATACATGACGGCGGCAACCCAGGCGCGTGAACGTCTGCTGGCCGACAACGCCAAGAAGAAAGCGCAGATTGCCGATCTGCAGTCCTTCGTCAGCCGCTTTAGCGCTAACGCATCAAAATCGCGTCAGGCAACCTCCCGCGCGCGTCAGATTGATAAAATCAAGCTGGAAGAAGTCAAAGCCTCCAGCCGTCAGAACCCGTTCATCCGCTTTGAACAGGATAAGAAACTGTTCCGTAACGCGCTGGAAGTGGAAGGTCTCACCAAAGGCTTTGAAGACGGCCCGCTGTTCAAAAACTTCAACCTGCTGCTGGAAGTGGGCGAGAAGATTGCCATTCTGGGCGCCAACGGCGTGGGTAAATCCACCCTGCTGAAGACGCTGGTTGGCGACATGCAGCCGGATAGCGGCACCGTGAAATGGTCCGAGAACGCGAGCATTGGCTACTACGCGCAGGATCACGAGTACGAGTTCGAAAACGATCTGACCGTCTTTGAGTGGATGAGCCAGTGGAAGCAGGAAGGCGACGATGAGCAGGTGGTTCGCAGCTTCCTGGGGCGTCTGCTGTTCAGCCAGGACGACATCAAGAAGCCGGCGAAGGTCCTGTCCGGTGGTGAAAAAGGCCGTATGCTGTTCGGCAAACTGATGATGCAGAAACCCAATATTCTGGTGATGGATGAACCGACTAACCACCTGGATATGGAATCGATTGAATCACTGAACATGGCGCTGGAAATGTATCAGGGCACGCTGATTTTCGTTTCTCACGACCGTGAGTTCGTCAGTTCCCTGGCGACCCGCGTGATCGAGATTACGCCGGAGCGCGTGGTCGACTTCACCGGCAACTACGAAGATTACCTGCGCAGCAAAGGTATCGACGGTTAATGCCAGATCGCTTCCCGATGGCGCTCGCGTCATCGGGAATTGTTACCACATCATTTATCACAAACAATTCATCAACAACGTTCCGAAACCCCCGCCACACCATAATTCCTGCACAATTTTATGAAGAAATGGCTCCTGCACATTCATTGATGGCGGAAGAGACGATGCAAGAATTCATGCTCTACACCAGCACGGACGACAGAACCCTTTATCGTTACCTGATACGGCAGCGCGGCCCCGTTTTCTACATAACAATGAGTCGGATGGAAAACGACGTTGAAGCGGAACAGCTTGGTACCCGGGTCGTCAGCAACATCACCCGCCAGGACGCGATTGAAGAGTGTCTGGCGCACTGTCGACGACGAAGCCATACTGAGGTCTGGAGACGGCGAAAAGCGTTGCTGGCCGGGGTGCGAAACTGGCTAGTGTGCAGCGTGGCGATGCTGACTTTTATTCGTCTGGCCATTGTCAAAAGTTAACCCTACCGCTCAACCTTTGAACGGGGCCGATGCTGATGATCATTATGCTGCTGGTGGTCAATGTCGTTTTGTACGGTGTGCTGATTGGTTTTTTGATTGCGGCGGCGTGAGAGACGCAAAAAAATGCCATGAGCGGTTACACTCATGGCGTGCTTTGTTACCAATGGAAAACAATCAGCGGTTTATCCACTCTGTCGCGGCGACGCCGTTAATCAGTAGCTGACGTTTTTCATTGGCAGGCAGCGTCACCTTCAGCGCCTTCCACGCCGGACGATAATCGCCGCGCGCGTTGACCTTCAGGTCAATGGTACTGCCGGTGCAGACCATTTCCCATTCCAGCCACAGCGCGTTGCCCTGCTGGTATCCCCACGACTCACCGTCATCTTCAAACAGCAGGCCCGTTGAAGAACCCACGCCTTTCACCGGAAATAGCTTCAGCTCGCGCAACGTATCTTCCTCCGCCTTCACGTAGGTAATGCGTTCGCTCAGCGGTAAACCGGCACCGGCGCGAACCAGCAGCGGCAGTTTTTCCAGCGGTGCGTCGAGGGTGAGCCACTGGCCGCCGCTGAACCAGGCACCGGTGTAGAAATCATACCAGCCTGCCTCGTTGTCCGGCAGCCAGACGCGGCGCTCGCGTTCACCGGCTTCCACTACGCTGGCCACCAAAATGTCGCGGCCGAGCAGGAAGTCGTCACACTCTTCAAAGGTCTGCGCGTCGTGCTCGTGGTCGAGGAACGTCGGGCGCAGCATCGGTTCATCGTCGGCGTGCGCCTGCCACATCAGGGTGTAGAAATACGGCAGCAGACGATAGCGCAGCTCAATGGCGCTGCGAATCGCCGGGGTGACGGCTGGGTACATCCACGGCTCGTTAACCGTATGGTCATCGTTCCATGAGTGGATGGTGAAACGCGGATGCATCACGCCGTTCTGCACCCAGCGTACAAACAGCTCCGGGTCCGGTTTATCGCCGGAGAAACCGCCGACATCGTGGCCAAGGTTGTACAGCCCGGACAGGCTCATGCCCAGCCCCATACGGGTGTTGTAGCGCAGGGTGTCCCAGTTGGTGCGGTTATCGCCGCTCCAGGTCTGCACGTAGCGCTGCATCCCGGCGCAGCCGGAACGGGAGATCAGATACGGGCGCTTGTTCGGCGCAAAGCGCTGTTGGGCTTCCATTGAAGCGCGAATCATCAGCAGCGGCATCACCGGGCGAATATGTTTAATGGCAATCTCTTTGCCAAAGCCGTGGCAGCGCGCTTCGCCGTCCCAGACTTCAAACTCGTTGTTATCGTTCCAGGTCGAATCTATACCCATCTCCAGCAGTTGGCTGGTCACGCCGTTCTGCCACCAGGCCACGGTCTGCGGGTTGGTGAAATCGAGGTGTGAGCCTTCGTCGTCCCAGAAGCTGGAGCGTTCCGGACCGTCGCTTTCGGAATCGCGAATAAACAGCGCCTGTTCCGCTACTTCGCCGTAGCGCGGGTGATCCTGTAACAGACACGGCTTAATGTTCGCCGCCAGATGCAGACCGGCATCGTGGAACGCCTGGCTCATCACCTTCGGCTGCGGCACTTTGTCGTCGTTCCAGTTGAACACATAGCGCTTGCCGTTAATCGAGGTATAGCCAGAAGAGAGCTGGAACGAGTCGCACGGAATGGCATGCTCGTCGCACAGGCGAATAAAGTTCATCAGCTGATTCTGCGCGTCCGGCGCATCGGTGTAATGCATGGTGGAACCGCTGTAGCCGAGGCTCCATTTTGGTCCGAACAGCGTTTTACCGGTCAGGCGAACGAAGGCTTTGGTCACGTCGAGCACGCGCTCGCCGGTAAACAGGTAGTAATCGATATCCCCGGCCTCTGCCTGCCAGCGGCGGTAGGCGGTGTGATAGTTATCAATTTCGTTACCGAGATCCAGCCAGCAGCTGCTGAGGTTGTCGTAAAACAGCCCGAAACTCACGTCGTCGCGGCGGGTGATGGTAAACGGAATATGTTTGTACAGCGGGTCGGTGCTGACCGCGTTGTAGCCCATCGCGTCGAGGTTGCGCATTTCGTAGCGCTTGCCGCCACGCTGTAAATCTCCGGCTTTATCGCCGAGGCCATAAAAACGTTCGTCTTTGCGGCGGCTCTGATAGTGCGCCACGCCGTCGCCGTGGGCGTTCACCAGATAGGCGCTGGTGGGACGGTCGTTGACCAGCGGCTGCCACTCGCCCTCGGCGTTGCGGTAATGCCATTCAATCCATAGCGGCTGGTGGACGGTAGCACGTAAGGATTCGGTCGCCACCGTTACGGTGTCGTCCTGCTGGCTCAGCGTCCAGGTCGGCAGGGTAAAGCCGCTGAGATCCTCACGGTCACGCCCTTCCCACGGCACATCCTGCGATGGGGCGATACTCCAGGTGCGATCCAGCGCCAGCTCGCCTTTGCGTTTTAACAGTACGCGGAACAGATTCTCTTCCAGCACGTACAGGCACAGGGTGTGCTGGCCGTCGACCCGCAGCTCGACGTGATGGGTTGACTGTTTTTGCAGGGTCCAGTTTTTCAGCGTTTTCATGTCTACATCCACTCTCAGGCGCGTTTTGCGCGACGTTCAGCAATAAAAGAAACCAGGAAGATGGCGCCAATCAGGTCGAAGAAACCCATGGCGATAAACAGCGGGTTGAAGCCGATTTTGTCGGCGGTCACCCCGATAATCAGGGAAAAGATGAAGCTCGCGATCCACGCGGCGGAGCCACGCATACCGTTCACGGTGGCCATCTGGCCTTTATCGAAAGACTCCACCACCAGCGCGCTCAGCATGCAGGAGATAATCTGGTGGCCGAAACCGCCAATCGACATCAGCACCACGGCGACGATAGGATCTTTAGTGAGCGCGACCACGGCGAGCGAGACCATCAGGAACGCGCCGGTCACGGAGCTTGCCACGGTGGAGTTAACGCGTGAGAAGCCAAACAGACGCACATACAGGCGGGTTAAGTAACCGCTGGCGACGCTACCGAGATCGGCGGCGAGGAAAGGCAGCCAGGCGAACAGGGCGATCTGCTTGAGATCCATGTTGTACTGCTTGGCGAAGTAGAGCGGCATCCAGAAGCTGAATACGGCCCAGGCCGGTTCCGCCATAAAGGCCGGGATCGCGATGCCGTAGAAGCGTTTGTTTTTGCCGACGGTTTTCAGCGCGGTAAGGAACGGCAGCTTGACCGGCGGCGCTTCGTTATCCTGGCGGATATAGTCCAGCTCGGCCTTGCCCAGGTTCGGGTGTTTGTCCGGGTTATGGTAAAACGCCCACCACAGCACGACCCAGGCAAGTGCCAGCAGACCGGTAAACATAAATGCGCCCTGCCAGCCGAAGGAGGCGTGGGCAAAGTAGATGATCGGCGGCGCCAGCATTGCGCCGATAGAAAAGCCTACGCCCGCCCATCCTGCCGCGACCGGGCGCTCGGATTTTGGGAACCACTCGCCAATCGTTTTGGCGTTTGCCGGGGTCGCCGCTGCTTCCGCGCCGCCCATAAAGAAGCGCAGCAGCGCCAGATGTATCCAGTTACCGGCCCCCGCATGCAGCAGACAGGCCAGCGCCCACAGGCTGGCGCAAATCATAAAGCCCAGCTTGAGGCCAATCACATCAATCAGCCAGCCGCACAGCGGCTGGAACAGGGTGTAGGCGATCTGGAAGGCACCGACGATCCAGGAATACTGCTCGGTGGTGATGCCGAGGCTGTCTTTCAGCTCTGGCGCGAGGATCCCCAGCGAGTTACGAGTGATGTAGTTGACGGTAACGCCGAGTAAAAAAAGCACCAGCATCCACCAGCGCAGGTTTTTGACGACGCGGCGGGTTTTACTGGTGGCCATTTCATTATTGATACCCTGACTCATAGGGATCTCCACAGGATGATGTAGGGAACGGTGCGGCAACTATGTGGGAAGCTGTTACACCACTTTTTTAAGGTTTTGATCGTTATTGCTTTTGTTGTTTTTGACTTCCACCGTTCTTGTATGGAAGTTGTTCTACCAATTCACCTTAAGAGACAAAAAAATCCGGGGAAAGCGGGTTTTGTGCACGTTTTTTCATAACAGGCTGATATACATTGCACATACGTATTTCAGCCCATGCAGCATCAGGATTTTCAGTCATGAAAATTCTTTCATTTGCGAATTAGAGGCGGATCACAAAATGGAAAAGAAGCTGAAAATTGCCGAAATCGCCGCGCGAACGGGGCTGTCGGCCAGTACCGTGTCGCGGGTGCTGGCCGGTAAAGCCAACACCAGCGCCCGCGCCCGTGAGCAGGTGCTGGCCTGCGCACGGGATCTGGGGGTAATGGACGGGATGGCGGCAGGCAGAATGCTGCTAAATAGCCTGATTGTGTTCGCGCCGCCGCGTGCGTTTGACGAGCGGTCCGACATCTTTTACTACCGTGTGATCCAGAGCATCAGCAAGGCGCTGTCGCCGCATGAGGTTCGCCTGCGTTACTGTCCGCTGGATGAGAACGATAGCGATCCGGCGCTGTTTCTTTCGCGCATGAACGAACCGGAAACGCAGGCGGCGATCCTGCTTGGTATCGACTCCCCGCATATTCACGATCTGGCCGCCGATCTCGCCAAGCCCTGCGTGCTGATCAACTGTCGCGACGAACGTATGCGCTTGCCCGCCGTCGCCCCGGATCACCGGATGATCGGCGCTTTTGCCGCCCGATACCTGTTTGAGATGGGCCACCGTGAGGTCATGAACGTGATGTGCCTGCGCCGCTACACCATGGAGCAGCGGCTGGCGGGGATTAAAGAGTCGTGGCGGGCGCATAATCTGACGTTTCAGCATGAGCGCGACCTGCTGAATATCAGCAGCTTCAGCGCCAAAGGCGCCGAGGAAAAGGTGGGGGCGTGGCTGGATGCCCGGGGTAACCGTCCGCTACCGACGGCGTTTCTGGTCGGCGGCGATTTTATGGCGGCGGGGACCATCAACGCGCTGCGCCAGCGCGGACTGCGGGTGCCGCAGGATGTTTCGGTCATGAGCATTGACGGTTTTAACCTGGCGGCGATTGAAGATGTCCCGCTGACGGCGGTGCATGTGCCGCGCGATGAGCTGGGCGTTGAAGCGGTGCAGATGCTTCAGCAGCGGCTGATTCGCCCGGACGCGCCGATGGGCTCGTTACTGCTGCACGGCCGTCTGGCGGTGCGCGAGTCGGTACGGCGGGTGCGCCCCGGTAAAGGACACACCGCTGTAGAACGGGAAGGGTTGTACGACAATCAGACGTCGATGCCGAGCGCGCGTTTACCGTAAACATTGAGATCGGCGAGGGTAAAGCGTCCCTGCCACCCGGCCTCGTAGTCTTCGCGCGGGAAGTCGCCCGGCGAGGCACCACGCTCCAGCGCTGCCTTCACCTTGTGGGCGTAGGCGAGGTTTTTCGCGCACATCGGTGCTGCCGGAATATACATCACGTTACCCCAGCCTTGCTGGTTGTCGACCGGTGCCACCGAGTGAATCACGTCGCAGTGCCACCATACTGAATCCCCGGCCTCAATGGCGGGAATGGCGGTCAGCGCGCTGATTAACAGCGGGTGCCACTTCTCCGAGATTGGCAGTACTTTCCCCGGCGCAACGCCGCACAGTTCATCTTCCGGAACGTCATCAAGCAGCGGGCGCAGTAGCACATAAGCCATCGCTTCGGGAATCGGCACCACGTGCAGCAGACCCTGGTCAGGAATCATATCCGACAGCGCCGTCCAGCCCTGGAAGGTGCGGAACACCGAGCATTTGGTGGTGTTATCAACGGTATACTCTTCTACATCGGTACGGTACGCCGCGTTCCACGGATCGTACTGCTCGACGTTGCCGTTAAACACGTTAGCAAACACCTGCTGATAGGCTGGCAGCAGCCAGCGCTCCAGCGCGCCGGAGTCGGTGTGCGCGCCCAAACCTTTCGACGTGGTGCCCGGCGGGCGGCGGCGAATACGGTCCGGGTAGATAACGCTGATATCCGGGTTAAACCACTGCTTACCCTCGCTTTCTACCTGCCACAGGCGGTTAAGGAACGACTGTGCCAGCGCCATCTCTTCGCTCTGGCGCGCCTGCATTTGCGCCTGTGACCAGTAGATCGGGTAGATTTCCGGGCGTGAAGCATCGAGCGAGCCGAAGAAGGTGTCACCAGGCCCTTTGTAGACGTCGTCAAAACGGTTGAGGTCGAGATAGTCGAGCATCGAACGATCCCAGGCCAGCGCCCGTTCGCGCGGGAAATGACCTTTTATCACCGTACAGCCGCGGCGTTTCACCTCGGCGCGCGTGGCTTCGCTGATTTTCCCGGCCGCCAGCGTCTCAAAGGGGATTATTGGCCACACCGGCTGTCCCTGCGCCTTCAATGCGTTAATTTCCGCTACCCGGGCCTCAATTGTGGCACTCAGGCGGTCGAAGACGGCCTGCACGTCGCCAATCTGCGCGCGCAGCGTCTGCTTCATCTGACGAATGGCCGACGTGGGATCGGCAGGGAGCGTTTCGTGGGTAAAGGTAACCGTCATATCAACCTCGCAATCTTTCGTTCGAAAGCAAAATGCATTACAGGTGATACTTTAAGTTAAAAATAAGTTAATGCAAGTTTAAATTTTAGAGGGTGTGACCGGACGAGTAGGCCTGATGGCGGCTTCGCCTTATCAGGCCTACAAAGGGAGAAAATCAGAAGGGGGCATTGCCGTCCAGCACGGCCTGGATCACGTTCAGCGCGCCGTCGTGGTTATTGTCATCGGTACGATAGCCAGCAATCGCTTTTATGCTATCGACGGCGTTATCCATCGCAAAGGCATATTTTACCAGCTTGAGCATTTCCGCATCGTTACCGCTGTCGCCGATGGCCACGCATTGCTGCGGGGAGCACTGCCAGCGCTTCAGCAGGCGGCTGATGCCGTTGGCTTTATGCAGCCCCGGAATAATCAGATCGACGAAGCCAAAGCCGCTGGTAACCGGCTTCATAATACCGTCGAGAGAGACGTGCAGCTTATCGACCAGCTCGGGAATATCGCTGTCCGGTAGATTGAGCGAGAACTTAAAAATTTTGTCGTCAACGGCGTGGAAGTCGGCCACGCGCTGGAGGCGATAGTAGTGTTTTGACATGAGCTCAACCAGCGCTTGCGGCGCACGGTCGCTGATATAGGCGCTTTCCAGGCCGCAGGCGACAAAGTGCATCTGCGGGTCTTTTAACAGTTCGCCAAGCACCGCCTGGTACTCATGACGCGTCAGCTCGCCGTGGAAAAGCTGCTGCCCGTGCTCGTATACCAGCGCGCCGTTTTCGGCGACATAGGAGATGCAGTCGCGAATTTCCGGGAAAAAGGTAATTAATTGATAGTACTGGTTGCCGCTGGCGACAACGAATTCAATGCCACGCTGTTGAAGCTGTTCAAACTGCGCCAGAAACCGCGAACGGTCGTAGGTCTTGGCGTCATTAAGAAAAGTTCCGTCCATATCAGTGACGATAACTTTAACGGTCATGCGGGATGCTCCTGGGGTAACTTCGGCCAGAAACAATTTAATTACAATGTGAGCTAAAGCACAAATTTATTTCATTTGAAAGTGGGGATGGTGCGCGGTGAACTCTGAATCCTGAACCCGTCCATCTCCCTGAAAGGGAATTTCCTAGCGGTATACGGCGTCGATGACGCTCAGCTCCTGATAACACTTCAACCATCTTATTATTCTGATTGGAGTTAAACATTGGTCTAAGGTTACCTCTTATTTTAAGAGAGACGACGTGTCTGGTGATCCATGAGACGAGTCTACGATGATATTCGCTGCGCCACTTGTCGAGATTGTCCTGCACATTTTCCAGTGACAGGAACCAGTGAATGTTCAGGCATGCATCTTGCCAACTGCTGTTACATGACTCAATAAATGACGGCTTTCCGTGGAGTGAGAAGTCCATCGTGACACCGTGCTCATGCCCCCTTTTATCCAGACTTTTTGAGATAAACTTGCCGCCGTTACCCGTCTGGATATGTACCGGCAGACGCTTATCCAGCGCCTGGGCTCCGGTCTCTTAGTTAAAAGAAAGTCTCCATTTGTATCCCAAAGCTCCATTCACCGCCGGCGGTGAAATCTTTCTGGCCTAAGGTGTCGTGCTTGCTGTAGTTATCCAGCGCTTTATCCCAGTCCATCCAGGTGGCAAAAAGGCGTATCTCAGGACGACTGAAGAACGGCGAAATATTATCGGCGCGGAAGGTTGGCGCAAACGTCAGCTTGTAAAAATTGCCGCGAACCTTCTGGTAGTCCTGATAACCATTGGGATCCAGATCCATATACTGCCAGGTGGCTTCATACGCCAGTACGAAGTTGGTGGTGAGGTTCTGCATCAACCGCCCATTAAGTGTCAGCCAGCGATAGTCATCGTTTTTGACGTAACGGTTGCGGCTGGATTGCGCCAGGATTGAGGGCGCAAAGTCCCAGTCAGGCGCCAGATTTACGATGCCATAGCTGGCGAAACGCGCAGTGGTCGCCTCGGCAAGCAACGCCGGATCCGTACCGATATTCTTGACCTCCGCGCCCAGCCCATGTCCCACGGAAAGTGCGCTTCTGGATTCCCCGGCGGCGAGGCCGTAAAAGCTGTCTGTCTTATAACCTAGCAGCCCCATATAGCCTCTGCTGGCCGCATTGAAGACCTTAATGCCATTCAGCGTTTCGCGGTCGTTGTTATCTTTTGCCTCCATACCGCTGAGAAGTATCTGGACCGGGCCAATGTAGTTGTTGGCGGTCAGAATATAGTTCTGGACGTCGTTATTGATGACGTCTACGTCGCCGAAACTACGGCCAATAAAGGAGAAGTTACTCCGCGCATTGTCGCTCCAGCGAATGTCATAAATGCCGCCGCCGGTACCATTGAGTGCCATGATTTTCGAGTCCAGCCAGGGAATTTCGTAGTTATCGCGGTCAACGCGTTTCCCGGCCCAGAGCGTGGTGTCTTTAAACGCGCCGGTAAAGCTCGGCAGCGAGGCGATCTCCGCAAACGCCTGGCTCACGTTGAGCGTGCTGGACTCGGCGGTCCAGTCGTTATAGCTCTTTTGCTGGTCCGCAATCATGGTCATAAAGCGCGTGGTGGCACCGTTATCCAGACGCTGTTTTTTCTCCAGGTAGACTTCAACATAGGTGTCTGGCTCATTGCCCAGGCGTCCGACGGCCCCGCCGGTCTGTCCCGCGGGGGTCAGGTATGGCCCCCCCTGCGCATGGCGGGCGTTTTGCGAGGTCATCAACCCGGAACGGGCGTAGCCGTGCAGCTCAAAATAGCCGTTATCGTCCGGCGTATTTTTCTCAATTTTTTGGGTTCGTTGATCGAGATCTTTGGCTATTTTTTGCGTTTTCTCCATGTCCTGAATATTCTGCCGCAGCTGCTGGCGTAGGGAAGGTGCGAATAAGCAGGTCATTTCTTCCCAAGCTGACTCGCTGATTAAAATTTCGCGGATCTGGGCCGATTTTTTTCCCGCAAACAATCGAATCAGCCTATTTAGGCTATTTTTTCCACCATTTCTGGCGTTATTTCCGGTTTTTACTGAGATCTCTCCCACTGACGTATCATTTGGTCCACCCGAAACAGGTTGGCCAGGGTGAATAACATCGCCAGTTGGTTATCGTTTTTCAGCAGCCCCTTGTATCTGGCTTTCACGAAGCCGAACTGCCGCTTGATGATGCGAAACGGGTGCTCCACCTTGGCACGGATGCTGGCTTTCATGTATTCGATGTTGATGGCCGTTTTGTTCTTGCGCGGATGCTGCTTCAAGGTTTTTACCCTGCCGGGACGCTCGGCGATCAGCCAGTCCACATCCACCTCGGCCAGCTCCTCGCGCTGTGGCGCTCCTTGGTAGCCGGCATCGGCTGAGACAAATTGCTCCTCTCCATGAAGCAGATTACCCAGCTGATTGAGGTCATGCTCGTTGGCCGCGGTGGTGACTAGGCTGTGGGTCAGGCCACTCTTGGCATCGACACCAATGTGGGCCTTCATGCCAAAGTGCCACTGATTGCCTTTCTTGGTCTGATGCATCTCCGGATCGCGTTGCTGCTCTTTGTTCTTGGTAGAGCTGGGTGCCTCAATGATGGTGGCATCCACCAAAGTGCCTTGGGTCATCATGACGCCTGCTTCGGCCAGCCAGCGATTGATGGTCTTGAACAATTGACGGGCCAGTTGATGCTGCTCGAGCAGGTGGCGGAAATTCATGATGGTGGTGCGATCCGGCAGGGCGCTATCCAGGGATAATCGGGCAAACAGGCGCATGGAGGCGATTTCGTACAGGGCATCTTCCATGGCACCGTCGCTCAGGTTGTACCAATGCTGCATGCAGTGAATACGCAGCATGGTCTCCAGCGGATAGGGCCGTCGGCCATTGCCCGCCTTGGGATAAAACGGCTCGATGACAGCGGTCATATTCTGCCATGGCAGAATATGCTCCATGCGGGAGAGGAAAATCTCTTTTCGGGTCTGACGGCGCTTAGTGCTGAATTCACTATCGGCGAAGGTGAGTTGATGGCTCATGATGTCCCTCTGGGATGCGCTCCGGATGAATATGATGATCTCATATCAGGAACTTGTTCGCACCTTCCCCAGTTCAGCAGGTTGTCAGCGGCAAGGAGCTGATCTGCGCGGATACACAGATCGATGACCCATCCCTCCTGCGCGGCGGCCAACAGTCCGGCCCGATAGTCTGCATCGTAAAAGCGCTCAAGCGGCTCATTTTGTAGCGAACGGCGAATGCCAACGACTAATGGCCATTCCCGGAGCTGGCGTAGAAAAGGGCGTACTGCCTCGCCGTGTTCCAGCGGTGCGCAGGCGACAATCCCGGCCAGGACGATAGGGCTGTGTTCCGCTATCCGGTGAAGCCAGATAACCTCTTCGAGAGCCTGGTCGATAAGGCAATCCGCCTGAACAACAATCGCCATGTCCGGCGCGCCGTCAACGTTGGCCAGCTGTTCGGGAAGATACGGCTGGTTTAGCGCCGGCAGATCGTTGAGCCACGGGTAAGATAAACACTGTGGGTTCCACAGATGGAGGTGGCTATCTATCAGCGTCATTTTTGGGCTTTGCCTCCGTTTCCTGGCAGCATGTCCCAGCCAATATTCAGCACTGGTGCCATCAGCGCATCAATTTTGCCCATTAATTCCGGGTCGAGCGGCTGCGTGCTCCAGCGAATATTGTCCAGCATATTTTCTGCACTGGCGGTGCCAATCACGGTGGTGGCAATACCGTTTTGCGCTGCGGTAGTTAAGGCAAACTGCAGGGCTGCCTGGGCAATATTGACGCCATTGCGGTCACACAGTGCCGTGACCGCGCGGCACACTCGCTGCACATCGGTGTGCGCTGGGTGCCACTGCGGCGCGCCGTCACGGGTCAGTAATCCCATTGCCAGCGGGGACGCGTTCAACACCCCGATTCCCGCCTGATTAAGCCGACGAGCGACGTCGCCTAAACGACGATCCTGCAACGTCCAGGTGCAATAGGCCATCACCGTGTCGACCTGCTGCTCAGTGGCGATACGCTCGAGCAAATCCAGCGTATACCCGGTGATCCCAATGTGGCCCACCACGCCGTCTTGTTGCAAAGCACGCAGCGTCGGCAGCGCTTCATCAATCAGCTGTGACAGGTCGCCATATTCAATATCGTGGCATTGGATTACGTCGATATGGTCAGTTCCCAGGCGAGAGAGACTCTCATCAATACTGCGCAGGGTGGCTTCGCGGGAAAAATTCCACTGGCTATCACCGTAGCGGCCCACTTTGGTTGCCAGCGTATAGTGCTTTCTTGGTACACCTTTTAACGCTGCGCCAAGCGCCGTTTCTGCTTTTGTTAGCCCGTAGTAGGGCGCAACATCGAAATAGTTCACCCCGTGGGCCAGCGCGGTTTCGACGGTTTCATTGGCCTGCTGCTGTGAGACCGGGTGATAGATGCTGCCGAGTGACGCTGCCCCCATGGACAGTACCGGAACCTGAATACCGGTTTTGCCTAACATGACTGTTTTCATTTTTTGTCTGCTCCCGAACGTAATGTGTCGTTCTCGGTGGTGCGCAGAGATAGCCGTAATCCGGCCCGCTCTGGGCGGACGTGTGGGCCCTGTGCGACAGTCCAGCTCCCTTCCGCATGCGGTTTTGCCAGCGCTGCTTCATCCAGTGAAATCCCCAGCCCCGGGGCATTGCCCAGCACAATGCCGCCATTTTCAATGCGCTGGTCGACGCTCACCCCGGTGGGGAAAGTGAGATCCTGAACTTCGCAACTCAGATGGTTGGCAATGGCCGCTGCGGCGTGTGCGACCGGGTTGGTGTTGTAACCGACCGGGCTGACGGGCAGGCTAAAGGCCTGCGCCAGATTTGCGACGCGCAGAAAGTGGGTTATTCCCCAGCACATACCGGCCTGTAAAACGTCCACGGCGCGTTCGCGTATCAGCGGTTCAAATTGTTCAATGCCGGTCAGGTTCTCCCCAGTGGCAACCGCGCAGTGAACCTGCTGACGGACGGCGGCGTGGCCTGCGGCATCCCAGCGTCTTACCGGCTCTTCTATCCAGCTCAGATCGAGCGCTCGCTCAAGACGCGAGACGTAGCGCACCGCCTGTTTGGCGCTCATGGATTCGTTGACGTCAATCATCACCGAAGGGGCGGCGGTGTTACGGCGATACACGTCGCGCACCGCCAGTAAACGCTCCAGATCCTGCTCGACGTCCAGGCCGCCTTTCAGTTTGAACGCGGTAAACCCGCGCTCGGCGAAACGTTGGTGTAGCGCGACCAGTTCGTCAAGGGAGAGCGGATAATCGAGCCCGGAAGCATAGCCCGGTACAAAAGCCTGTCTGGCCCCCAGATGCCGCCACAGCGGTTCATTGGCGATCTTTGCTTTTAAATCCCACAGCGCCATATCGACGACGCCGATGGCCCCAAAGACGCTACCTGCATGGCCGCTTTTAAATACCCAGGACAGCATGCGGTCATAGAGCGCGGTAACCGCGCGGGGATCTTCGCCTTCAATGGCCGGGAAGATACGCTCGATATCGGCATGGCCTCCCGGCGCGATACCACAGATGCCTTCGTCAGTTTCCAGCACCAGAAAACGGATTTCGGTGACGCCGGAGATCAGGCTACCGTTGATATCGCCGATCGGCCTACCCCAGTTATGCAGCGCTTTGAGCGTGCGCCAGCCGGTGATTTTCATGCTTCAGACTCCTGGTATTGGGTACTGGCCGTTTTGGCCGTCTGGCGCATATCGATCACCATTCTCCCTTGGATTGCGCCGCGTTCCATCTCGTTAAAAATATCGTTGATTTCATCCAGACGACGGGCCTGAACGACCGGATGTACGCGTCCTGCCAGCGCATGATCGAAAGCTTCCGCCAGATCCTGACGTGTACCGACCAGGCTGCCGACGATTTCGATGCCGTCCAGCACGGTTTTGACAATGTTCAGGTCGAGATCGCCCGCCGGGACGGCAACGCAGACCACGCGGCCTCCGGCTCGTACGCTGTTGACCGCCTGGTTGAAGGCCGAGCGTGCGACGGCCACCACCACTGCGGCATGCGCGCCGCCTGCGGTCAGCTCGTTGATGCGAGCTGGGACGTCTTCCTCCCGCGCATTGATGGTGTACTCCGCACCGGATTCGCGCGCGAGCTGGAGTTTGTCGTCCTGGATATCAATGGCAATCACGCGGGCATTAAAAACGTTGCGTGCAAACTGAATGGCCATGTTGCCGAGCCCGCCAGCGCCCCAGACCGCGACCCATTGCCCAGGACGTACCGTGGAGACTTTTATCGCTTTATAGGTTGTCACCCCGGCGCAGGTAATGCTGCTGGCAATGAGCGAGTCGAGCCCCTCTGGCACCTTCACGGCGTAATCGGCTTTCACGATGCACTGCTCTGCCATCGCGCCATCGACGCTGTAACCAGCATTTTTGACCTTGCGGCAAAACGTTTCACGACCGCTGACGCAGTACTCGCAAACGCCGCATCCTTCATAAAACCACGCGACGCTGACGCGATCGCCAATGCGCAGGCTGGTCACATCGCCAGCGATCGCGCGCACGATGCCAATCCCTTCGTGCCCCGGAATACGACCGGGAACGGGGCCGAAATCGCCCTGCACGACGTGCAAATCGGTGTGACAAACGCCGCAGCATTCCACTTCGACCAGCGCTTCACCGGCTTTGAGATCCCGGAGCGCTATCTTTTTGATCTCGACTTTTCCGGGGTGGCGCTGGCTAACAACGGCTGCTTTCATAATGATTCCTGTTAGTTGAGTTCCGGAACGACGTTGTCCAGAATGCGCTGGCGTCGGGCAACGTAGGCCGGCAGCGGGGCAACACCGGAGGCGTCGGTAAACCAGGCAAACGGATCGGTGCTGGCGACGAGCGCAAAATTAGCCCACGGGTTAAACGAACCCGAGCGAATGATGACTTTGGCCTGCTGCGCTAGCTGCTGGCACAGCGTTTCATGGCTGGCTTCGCGGAATTCGGCGCCGGAGCCGGTATAAACCGCCTGAAGGTCGCGGTAGAGCTGCGGGTTGCAATCACGCACTTCGCTGGCGAAGTGGACTTCTTCGACGAAGATCTCTTCGCGCAGCACCTGCAGGATGGTCATGACGTCGATGTTTCCCGGCCAGAAGCCCAGGTCGATGCGGTGGGCATTCGCCGGGATTGGAAAGCCCGCGTCGGTTACCAGAACAATGTCGGTGTGGCCCAGGGTCGCCAGCGCGCCCGCCAGCTCAGGATGCTGAATTCGTCCGGTTCTCATCGTGCGTGCTCCTCGGTTGTTGCCTGTGTCTGTAGGAAGGCTTCAACGTCGGCACGCGTGTGGTATGACGGCACGGTTTCCCAGGCGGTGCAGCACAATGCGGCGGTGGCGTTGGCAAATAAAACGGCATCGTGAAGCGACTGATTTTCATCAAGAGCGGTCGCCAGCGCCGCATTAAAGCTGTCACCTGCGCCGTTGCTGTCGACCACCTCAACCCGACAAGGGGCAACCTCGAGGGTTTCGTCGCGGGAGTAGACCGCCGACCCTGCATCGCCCAGTGTCATTACGACGTAGCGGCAGCCGGTATCTAACAGCAGATCGGCGATTTCCCGGTTACTACGCGGATCGTCCGGCGGCAGCCCCAGGGCGACGCGGGCTTCGGTTTCATTCGGGGTTAGGTAGTCGATGGCGCTTAAATCAAGCTGACGCAGATCCTGGGCGGGCGCCGGATTCAGGATGGTGGTTTTCCCCAGACTATGGGCGCGACGCAAGCCGTACAGCGCGGTTTCCAGCGGAATTTCCAGTTGGGCCAGGGCAACATTGCACTCAGCTAAGGAGGCAATGGCTTCATCAACGCGAGCTGGGGTAAAGAGTTTGTTGGCCCCCATATCCACCACGATGATATTTCGCGCCTCGCGATCTTTGACGATCAACCCGGCGCCGGTCGGCAACTCTTGGGTGATGCTCAGCGCCTGGATATCAATGCCTTCATCCTGCATTAAACCGACGAACTCATAGCCAAATGCATCATCACCGACAACGCCCGCATAGGCGACATCTGCACCTAAGCGTGCGGCCTGCACCGCCATGTCCGAGCCTTTTCCGCCCCAGGTCTGGCGAAAATCGCGGCCAATCAGCGTTTCGCCTGCCAGTGGGATACGATCGGTGGTCATCACTAACGCTTTTGCATAACTACCGAGAATAAATACACTCATCACATACTCCATTCTCTGTACTGCTTTTGAACGGGACGCCGCGTTGCCACGGTGTCCCGGAATAAATCAATAGCCGTTGATATCGCCTACCAGGCCTTTCACCAGCTCTGGCCCGGAGCTGGTACCCACCAGTTCCGCCCCGGCAATAAACATCTCTTTCATTTTTTCTATCGTGTTGACTTTACCGGAAACTTTCACGCGGCACGGGGCCTGGATATTCGCTTTGAGAAGTTGAACATCTTCTACCGTGGCTGCGCAGCCGCCTTTGCCCCAGCCGCTGGATTGTTTCACCCAGTCAATACCGGCTTCGTATGCATAACGAGTGGCTTTGATTTTCATTGCTTCTTCAGTGATGAAGCCGAACTCCAGCATGGCTTTTACTTTCATACCCAGATCGTGAGCAACGTGGGTGACTTCTTTCAACTCGCGGAAATAGAGCTCGTCCAGACCACCGAGCAAAAAGCCTGGGTTCGGCGGGAAATCAAATTCGTCAGCGCCTTCTTTCGCCAGTTCACGCACCAGGGCGACTTTCATGGCGGTGGTGTCGTTGGCCTGCGGGAAGTTCACGGTGGTGGCAACGCGGATCCCGCTGCCTTTCAGCACATCTTTCGCCAGAGACACCCAGCATGGCGCGATCATCGCAGCATCGAATTGATACTGCTGACAAATTTCCAGGTGCTTTAATAACCCTTCACGCGTCAAATCCGGGTTTACATTGGTGAACTGAATTGCCTTCGCAACCTGACGGGGATCGTTAAAATCAATCATCTACAACTACTCCTGTTTGCTAGGTCACCGCACAACACTATGCGGTTGGGATAACGCTACTTTAGGCAGGTCGGCGATGAGGCGTGATAGGTAGAATTCTCTGCAACATGGACAAAATTTTCATGTCAATGAAGTTGTGAAGTGGTTCAAAATTTTGTCTGGAATTCGGGCGTGTTACGGGCGTTTTGATATTGACCGTGCCACGCTGTACGCCCTTATACAGGGTGTTCAGGTAGGCAGGAGCTAATGGGAAGAGAAACGCAGAAAACCCGCATCGTGGCAAACTGGTATCGTGAGTCGGATGAGTTTTCGACGCTGGTGAACTATCGTATTTTGCGCGCCGGGCATATTCAGACGGCTGAAAACTTTCATGTCAGACGCCAGTCAGTTGTGGGGCATGAGCTGATTTTTTGCCTCAACGGCAGTGGGTTTATCCGGATGGAAAATACCCTTCATCCCGTGAAAAAAGGCGGGCTAGCCTGGCTGCCAGTACGCTGGCCGCATGAACATTTCCCCAATAAAGAGGAACCATGGGAAATTCTGTGGGTGCGAATTGAGGGGGGGAAGCTCAATAACCTGATGCAAATCCTCGAGGTGTCGCGCAACCCGGTTTTTCAGTTTGAACAGCCAGACAAAGTGACTGAAATTTATAACCATATCTTTAGCATGATGCATACACATACGCTGGTGGCGGACGCGCGCTGCGATCTTCTTTGTGCGCAGCTCATTTTTATGCTGCTGGAAAACCGCAGTTTTGAAGCGGAAAGAACGCCTATTATTTTACACCGCGGATTAGGCAAGCTGATTTATCAGATCCACAGTCACTACAGTGATGAATGGGATATTGAAAAATTTATGCATTACTGTCAGGTGAGTAAGCCCCAACTTTTTCGTTTATTTCAGGCCACATTCAATCAAAGCCCGCTAAAGTGGCTAAAAAACTATCGGTTGTCGCAGGCGCGACGGCTTCTGGTTGAAACCAACGATTCAATTAGCCGTATTGCTGCTCTTGTGGGGTATAACGATCCGCTGCATTTTTCCCGTGATTTTCACCGTGTGTCCGGTTTTTCCCCTAGTGAGTTTCGTCGTAAGGAACAGCATCTCGATGTTTTAGTTGAAAATCAGCACCGTACCGGTCCATAGGTCAGTAAACGATAAATGGTCTTCTGATCTTATCCCGCAATAGTGGACACGCAACTAAGTGAGTAAACTGTCAACCATTGGTGACTCACATAACAACACCAGCATCAACCACCAAAAAAGGTGAGAAAAATGGCTCCGTGCGGTTCCCTCTCCCCATTGGGGAGAGGGTTAGGGTGAGGGGGAAAACACCGAACTACAGTGTGTGCTCCGTACGGGCAATAATATCATCCTGCGCATCCGGCGACAGCGCGGTAAAGAACGCCGAATACCCCGCCACGCGCACCACTAAATCACGGTACTGATCCGGATGTTTCTTCGCTTCCAGCAGCGTTTCGCGCGACACGATGTTGTACTGAATGTGCCAGCCTTTGTGTACTTCAAAGAAGGTGCGCAGCAGCGCCATCAGTTTCTGCTTATCGCTCTCGTTTTCCAGCGTTGCCGGGTTCAGCTTCTGGTTAAGCAGCACGCCGCCAAGAATGGATGCCGTCGGTAACTTACCAATAGAGCTGATCACCGCGGTTGGCCCCAGATGGTCGGTACCGGAAGCCGGGCTGGCGCCTTCGGCGAGCGGCGTTTTCGCCTTACGGCCATCCGGTGTAGCCATAGTCTGGGCACCAAACGGCACGTTGGCCGAAATAGACGAGGTGCCGGCGTAGTAGTTTCCGCCAATCGGGCCGCGGCCGTAGCGCGGGTTATGGTACTGCTTCAGTTCGTCGATATAGGTCTGATAGGCGCGCGCCAGCAGGATATCAACGCTGTCATCGTCGTTGCCGTACTTCGGCGCGCCGTTGATCAGGCGCTGACGCAGCTGTTCGTGGGTCAGACCCTCGTAATCGTCCGCCAGCGCTTGTGCCAGCTGCTGCTGACCTATCGCCCCCTGATCGAATACCAGCTTTTTGACCGCCGCCAGGCTGTTGCCGAGGTTGGCGATGCCCACCTGCAGGCCGGAAACCCAGTCATACTTTGCGCCGCCCTGTTTGATGCTTTTCGCCCGCTCGATACAGTCGTCAACCAGCGCCGAGCATAGAATATCGTGCACGTTTTCTTCCAGCATGGTGTCGACCACGTACTCAATCTCAATCGATTTACGCGTGTAGTAGCGGATCTGATTATCCCAGTCGGCCAGCATCTGGTCGAAGTTGGCGAAGTTGCCCTGCGACAGCGCGTGCTCCTGTGGCAGGAACACCTTACCGCTGGTGGCATCGCGGCCGCCCTCCATCGCCGCCAGCATCACGCGGGCAAAGTTGATAAAGCTCATGCCGGTACAGCGATAGCCCCATTTACCGCCGACGGCGGTTTCGATGCAGCCGATTGCCGCGTAGTCGTAGGCATCTTCCGGTTCGACGCCGAGCTTAATAAATTCCGGGATGACGATTTCATCGTTATTGAACGCTGGCATGCCGAAGCCGCAGCGAATCACCTGCACGCAGGCGTCGAGGAAATCGTTGCTCATGCCAGCGTGGTAGCGCACGCTCAGGTTTGGCTGGGTGGAGCGCAGGCGGCCGCAGGATTCGAGAATTGCGTAAGAGAGCGGGTTGACCGCGTCCTGCGCCTCGCCGTTTACCCATTTTTGGCCGCCGATGGTGACGTTCTGATACAGCGGGCTACCGGCAGAGGCTTTGGAGTGCGAGCCAGAGCGAATTTTGTTCACCTCCAGCAGCTTCAGCCAGCAGCTGTGCAGCAGTTCAATGGCGTGCTCGCGATCCAATGACTGTTCCAGCTCAACGTCGCGGCGATAGTAAGGGTACAGATACTGGTCCATACGGGCGAACGACACGGAGTGTCCATTCGACTCAATTTGTAAAATCAGCTGAATGAAATAGCACAGCTGCAGCGCCTGCCAGAAGGTTTTTGGCGGCTGGTGGGCAATCACGTCGCAGTTTTCCGCTATCGCCAGCAGCTCATCGCGGCGGCTGGCCCGCGTTTCTTCGGCGGCCATGTTACGCGCCAGCTCGGCGAAACGGGCAATGTGCAGGCTTACGGCTTCAAGAACGATATCGATAGCTTTGAGGAACTGCTCACCGTGCAGGTCTTCCAGCACGGTCAGGTTAATGCGGGTACGGCGTTCGGCCACTTTCGCGCGCATGCCGTCGAGGCCCTTTTCCAGCAGCAACGGGTAGTTTACCGCCAGGTGAGCGTCGCCCGAGGTCATATTGCCTTCAGCTTTGATGATACCGGTCGCCAGCAGCGCTTTTTGCTCATCGGTGAACATACCGTAGCAGCGGTCTTGTACGGTCTGGCCGCGCCACCATGGGCACACTTCGTGCAGCACGCGTTTGTTCTCTTCGCTGACGGCGAAGCCCGCGCCCGGACGGTCGGCGAGATCGTCGATCTCTTTTTCAATCCAGCTGACGGTATATTCCGGGAAGATCGGCGCGGCGCGCACTTCACTGGCTTGGTTGCCGATGATCAGCTCGTCGTGTTTGATCCAGATAGTCCGCTCTGCCAGGTGGTGGGCCAGCGCCAACGCGCGGCGGACCGGAATCGGCTTGTCCAGGTGCTGCTGGTACGCTTCGGTATAGTGGCGTGCGCGTTCGGTGCACACCGGCGGCTTAACAATATGCACCAGCGCGTTTTTGTGGGCCTGGATGCGGTCGGTCAGTTTATCGAGCGTCAGAGTGGTCATGGTTTTTATCCTCGTAGTGTCGCCGTTAACCCTTTTTCGTGCGCGTACTGTTGGGCAAAGTCCAGCAGCGCTGGGTCATTCAGCGGCTTGTCGGGTGCAAAGTAGGGAAGACCGAGCAGGGAATATTTGTCGATCCCCAGCGTGTGGTACGGCAGAAAATGAATGTCGCGCACGCCGGGCATTTCATCGGCGGCAAAATCGGTAATCGCTTTAATGGAGGCGGTATCAGCGTTGAAGCCCTGAATCAGCGGCACGCGCAGGGTGACTTTTTTGCCGGCTGCCGACAGGCGTTTCAGGTTATCGAGTACGCGCCTGGCCGAGCCGTCGGTCCACTGTTTAAAGCGCGCCTCGTCAACGTGCTTGAGGTCGGCGAGGAACAGGTCGATATACGGCAGCGCCGGTTCGAGATAGCGCCACGGCACATGCAGGCAGGTTTCGACCGCCGTGTGGATGCCTTGTTCATGCGCGCTTTTCAGCAGCGTCAGCGCCAGTTCAGGATTCATAAACGGCTCGCCGCCGGAGAGCGTCATGCCGCCGCCGCTGCGATCGTAAAAGGGCTTATCGCGTAGAACGGTCGCCATGATGTCTTCGGCGCTTTTCGCTTCGCCGCAGACGGTCAGCGCCTGCGTTGGGCAACAGTGTGCCAGCGCGTCGAGATGCGTTTGATTCAGCTTTTCGCGATGAATAACCAGGCCGTTAAGGGCACGGGTAATGACCGCAGGCGCCGCCTGTTGACACAGATCGCAGCCCTCAAGGCACAGGCGCGGGTCAAACAGCAGATCCTGTTCACGGGCGCGGCTTTCCGGGTTTTGACACCAGCGACAGCCGAGCGAGCATCCTTTCAGGAAAACCACGGTGCGGATGCCTGGACCATCGTGGGTGGAATAGCGCTGAATGTTGAAAATCATAGCGTGCCCTCATCTTTCGTATAAAGATTAAAATACTTTCGAATGAAAGTTATCTTGACATGCGTCAACTTAAGAAGAGGTTTTGCTGTGGTAGGGTTATTCCATGCTCAATATCACGCTTTAAGGAATCATCATGGAACTCTATCTCGACACCTCTGACGTTGCGGCAGTTAAAAAGCTGGCGCGCGTATTTCCGCTGGCGGGCATTACCACCAATCCAAGCATCGTGGCGGCGGGCAAAAAGCCGCTGGATGCGCTGCTGCCGGAACTGCTTGACGCCATGGGCGGTAAAGGCCGTCTGTTTGCCCAGGTCATGGCGACTACCGCCGATGGCATGGTTGCAGATGCGCATACGCTGCGGGCGATTATTCCGGATCTGGTGGTCAAAGTGCCGGTAACGGCAGAAGGGCTGGCGGCGATTAAAATGCTGAAAGAAGAGGGGATCCCGACCTTAGGCACCGCCGTATACGGCGCCGCGCAGGGGCTGCTGTCGGCGCTGGCGGGTGCAGAATATGTCGCGCCTTATGTCAACCGCGTGGATGCACAAGGCGGCAACGGGATTCAGACGGTGTGCGAATTACAGGATTTGCTGACTCTGCATGCACCGCAGTCGAAAGTGCTGGCGGCCAGTTTCAAAACGCCACGCCAGGCGCTGGATTGCCTGCTGGCGGGCTGTCAATCGATTACTCTGCCGCTGGACGTGGCGCAGCAGCTGATTAGCTACCCGGCGGTAGACGCGGCGGTGGCGAAGTTTGAGCAGGACTGGCAAACGGCATTCGGACGGACGTCGCTGTAAAAGAAAATACCGGATGGTGGGAAAGCGATTATCGGTTCCCTCTCCCCATTGGGGAGAGGGTTAGGGTGAGGGGGTTATGCCGAAGCCTGCCCGCACACCTCACACGCTGGGTCACGCATTAGCTTCATCTCTCTGAACTGACAGCGCATCGCGTCATACATCACGATTTTCCCCGCCGCTGGCGTACCGTAATGGGCCAGCACCTTAATGGCTTCCATGGCCTGCATTGCACCGATGACCCCGACCAACGGCGACATTACGCCCGCTTCGACGCAGGTGAGGGCATTGTCGCCGAACAGGCGGCTCAGGCAGCGGTAGCATGGCTCGCCTTCCTGATACGTAAATACCGAAATCTGCCCTTCCATCCGAATCGCCGCGCCGGAAACCAGCGGGACCTTATGGCGGAAGCAGCCCGCGTTGAGCTGGTTGCGAATGGTGACGTTGTCGGTACAGTCGAGCACCAGATCGTGTTCGGCAATCAGCGCCCACAGCTCGTCTTCTTCCAGCAGTGCGTTACGGGCCGCCAGCGTGACGTGCGGGTTAATCCGCGCCAGCGCCGCGCGGGCGGAGTCCACTTTCGGCAGGCCAATCGTGGCATCGCTGTGCAGCGTCTGGCGCTGGAGGTTGGAGAGCGCGACGGTATCGAAATCCAGCAGCGTCAGTTGGCCAATGCCCGCGGCGGCCAGATACTGGGCTGCGGCGCAGCCCAGACCGCCGAGGCCAACGACCAATACGCGCGACGCTTTTAGCTGCTCCTGACCGTCAAAATCAAAGTCGCGCAAAATGATTTGCCGGTTGTAGCGCAGCATTTCGGCATCGCTGAGTTCGACGGCCATTACAGGCCTCCCAGCAGATGGTTAAACGGCTCAACCTCGACCCATTCACCCGCTTCAACGGTGCCGCGTTCGCGCTCCAGCACGATGAAACAGTTGCCCTGGCTGAAGGAGCTGAAAATATGCGAACCCTGGTGGCCGGTGGTGGTAACGGTAAGCTCACCGTTGGCGTCGCGGCTTAGCACGCCGCGCTGGAAGTCGAGACGACCTGGCGATTTCTTCAGTCGACCGGCGGCGCGCACGCGCAGGCGGGGAGCCTGGGTGGCGTGCGTGCTGGCGCTCAGCTTCGCCAGCAGCGGTTGGACCAGCTGATAGAAGGTTAACGCGGCGGAGACCGGGTTACCCGGCAGACCGCAAAACCAGCTGTGGCTCAGCTTACCGAAGGCGAACGGTTTACCCGGCTTGATGGCCAGCTTCCAGAAACCAATTTCGCCGAGCTCGTCGAGGATGGTTTTGGTGTAATCCGCTTCACCCACCGATACGCCGCCGGAGCTGATGACGACGTCGGCCTGTCGATCGGCCTGGATAAAGGTTTCGCGAAGCTGTTCCGGGCTGTCACGGATGATGCCCAGGTTAATGACCTCACAGCCGAGCTGTTCGAGCATCAGGTGTACCGCCAGGCGGTTAGTGTCGTAGATTTGCCCGTCACCCAGCGGCTGGCCCGGCAGCTGCAGTTCATCGCCGGTAGAAAACAGCGCGACGCGGACCTTCCGCACCACGTCGACGTCGGCGATGCCGAGCGACGCCAGCACCGGTAATTCGGCAACGGTAAGGCGCGTCCCTGCGGGGAAGACGACCGCGTCGCGGGCAATATCTTCACCGCGGCGGCGAATGTTTTGCCCCGGCTTCACGTTGGCGATGAAGCGAATACCGGCGTCGGTCTGCTCGGTTTCCTCCTGCATCACGACGGCATCGCAGCCGGCGGGAACGGGGGCACCGGTCATAATGCGTACGCAGCTGCCGGCAGGCCATTCGCCGTGGAACGGCTGCCCAGCAAAGGCTTTGCCAGCAACGGTCAGCGGCGCCTGTGCGCTAAGATCGGCCAGGCGGACGGCGTAACCGTCCATTGCCGAGTTATCAAAACCGGGTACGTCCAGCGGGGAGATGATATCGCGTGCGGTAATGCGCCCAAACGCCTGCAACAGCGGTACCGTTTCACTTTCCTGAAGTGGGGTAATCCGATCAAGCATCTGTGTGAGCGCCGCATCAAGCGGTATCAGTCCGGCGGTAAAATCCATGGGTAAACTCCTGCGGGAAACGTTCGAATCCGCACATTATGGCAGAAAACCCCCGCAGACTGTATGCCACCTGCGGTGTAGCTTTACATGACGGAAGGCTATTTCTATATTCAAAATTCATATAGGCGCAATGCCACTATAATGATATTTATAAAGAAAATGACGGAAGGGATGGCGTAATGGGCAAGGCAGTCATTGCAATTCACGGCGGTGCGGGGGCCATCAGCCGCCAGCAGATGTCGGCGGAAAAAGAGCGCGAATATGTGACCGCGCTGTCCAGCATTGTGGAACATGCACAAGGGATGCTTGAGTCCGGTGCCAGCGCCCTTGATACGGTGACGGAAGCGGTACGACAGCTCGAAGAGTGCCCGCTGTTTAACGCGGGAATCGGCTCGGTGTTTACCGCCGAGGAAACCCATGAGCTTGACGCCTGCGTGATGGACGGCAACGCGCTGCAGGCGGGGGCCGTGGCGGGCGTGAAACATCTGCGAAACCCCATTCTGGCTGCCAGACTGGTGCTGGAAAAGAGCCCGCACGTGATGCTGATTGGCGAAGGTGCGGAAGCCTTTGCTCAGGCGCAGGGCATGGAGTGGGTGGAGAATTCGCTGTTCTCTACCGACGCGCGCTTTCAACAGCTTGTCGAAGCGCGCAGCAACGGCGCATTTATTCTCGATCACGACGGTGCGCCGCTCGATGAGCGTCATAAGATGGGGACCGTCGGTGCCGTCGCGCGGGATATCAACGGCAACCTTGCCGCCGCCACCTCGACCGGCGGAATGACCAATAAGCTTCCAGGGCGGGTGGGCGACAGCCCGCTGGTGGGGGCGGGCTGCTATGCCAACAATGCCAGCGTTGCCGTTTCTTGTACCGGCACCGGTGAGGTGTTTATCCGCACGCTGGCGGCGTACGATATTGCGGCATTAATGGAGTACGGCAACCTGAGTCTGCTGGAGGCCTGCGAGCGGGTTGTGATGGAAAAACTGCCGGCGCTCGGCGGCAGCGGCGGGTTGATTGCTATCGACCGCGAAGGCAACGTCGTGCTGCCGTTCAACAGTGAAGGGATGTATCGTGCCTGGGCCTACGCCGGCGATACGCCTACGATTGGTATTTACCGGGAATAAAAGGAGCAACCGTGCCGCATGCCGATGAGCTTGATGTAACCCAGGTGCTGAGCGTTCAGAACCTGAACGTGGCGTTTCGCCAGGATAAGCAGCCCGTGCGTGCCGTACATCAGCTCTCTTTTCATCTCAATCGGGGCGAAACGCTGGCGATTGTCGGCGAGTCCGGCTCGGGGAAATCCGTGACGGCGCTGGCGCTGATGCGGCTGCTGGAGCAATCCAACAGCGACGTCCACTGTGACCAGATGCTGCTGCGTCGGCGTAACCGTGAGGTCATTGCGCTTGCGGAGCAAACGCCCGCGCAGATGCGCCGCGTGCGTGGCGCCGATATGGCGATGATTTTTCAGGAGCCGATGACTTCACTCAATCCGGTATTTACCATCGGTGAGCAGATCGCCGAATCTATTCGGCTGCATCAGGGACTAGGGCGCGAAGAGGCGCTGGCCGAGGCGAAAAAAACGCTCGATAACGTGCGCATCCCCGAAGCGCAGACCATGCTGTCGCGCTACCCGCATCAGCTTTCCGGCGGTATGCGCCAGCGGGTGATGATTGCCATGGCGCTGTCGTGTCGCCCGGCGGTGCTGATTGCCGATGAACCGACCACCGCGCTCGATGTGACCATTCAGGCGCAAATTCTTCAGCTTATCGACGTGCTGCAAAAAGAGATGTCGATGGGGGTTATTTTTATCACCCATGATATGGGGGTGGTGGCTGAAATCGCCGATCGGGTGCTGGTGATGCATCAGGGCGAGGCGGTTGAGACCGGCCGCGTTGAAGATATCTTTAACGCGCCGCAGCATCCCTACACGCGTCGTCTGCTCGCCGCGGTGCCTCGGCTGGGCGCAATGCGCGGCAGCGCGTTGCCGAAAAGCTTTCCGGATCTGAACGCGTCGGCACCTCCGCCGCCGCCGCAAAATACGGTAGTGAGCGGTGACCCGATACTCAAGGTTCGTAACCTGGTCGCACGTTTCCCGCTGCGCGGCGGCCTGCTAAACCGTATTACCCGCGAAGTGCATGCGGTGGAAAACGTCAGTTTTGATTTATGGCCCGGCGAGACGCTGGCGCTGGTCGGCGAGTCCGGTAGCGGCAAGTCGACCACCGGACGGGCGCTGCTGCGGCTGGTGGAATCACAACAGGGCGCTATTACATTTAACGGCGAGCGAATTGACGGCCTTTCCGCCAGCCAGCTTCAGCCGCTGCGGCGCGATATTCAGATTATCTTCCAGGACCCCTATGCTTCTCTGGACCCACGTCATACCGTCGGTTTTTCGATTATGGAGCCGCTGCGGGTGCACGGTGTGCTGCAGGGGGAGGCGTTGCAGCAGCGCGTGGCGTGGCTGCTGGAGCGGGTGGGGCTGCTCCCGGAACATGCCTGGCGCTATCCGCACGAGTTTTCCGGCGGCCAACGTCAGCGTATCTGCATTGCGCGCGCGCTGGCGCTGGAGCCGAAGGTGGTGATTGCCGATGAGTCCGTGTCGGCGCTGGACGTCTCTATCCGCGCGCAGATTATTAATCTGCTGATGTCGCTCCAGCGCGAAATGGGTATCGCCTTCTTGTTTATTTCTCATGACATGGCGGTCGTGGAGCGTATTAGCCATCGCGTGGCGGTGATGTACCGCGGCCGCATTGTGGAAATTGGCCCGCGGCGCGCTATTTTTGAGAATCCGCAGCATCCGTATACCCGTAAGCTGCTGGCCGCCGTGCCGGTCGCTGATCCGGCGCACCGGCGACCGCAGCGCGTACTGCTGTCCGACGAGCTGCCGGGCAATATCTATAAGCGGGGCGAAGAGGTAGAAACGACCGGTTTGCAACAGGTTTCACCTGGGCACTACGTGGCCCGCGAACCGGTAAGCAGTGCGCTGATAAACCGATAATAAAACCATAGGCAGGGGACAATATGACACAACGCATTTCAGGTAAATGGCTGGTTGCTCTGGGGATAGCCTCGGCGCTGGCCGCCGCTCCCGCGTTCGCGGCAAAAGATGTTGTGGTCGCGGTTGGTTCTAATTTCACCACTCTCGACCCGTATGATGCTAACGACACGCTGTCGCAGGCGGTAGCAAAATCCTTCTACCAGGGGCTGTTTGGCCTGGATAAAGAAATGAAGCTGAAAAACGTGCTGGCCGAAAGCTACAGCGTGTCTGATGATGGCAAGGTCTACACCGTGAAGCTGCGTCAGGGGGTGAAGTTCCAGGATGGCACCGATTTCAACGCCGAGGCGGTGAAGGTTAACCTCGATCGCGCCAGCAATCCGCAAAGCCATCTCAAGCGCTACAACCTGTACAAGAATATTGATAAGACCGAAGTCGTCGACCCGCAGACGGTGAAAATCACCCTCAAGCAGCCATTCTCGGCGTTTATCAATATTCTCGCCCACCCGGCGACGGCGATGATTTCGCCTGCGGCGCTGAAAAAATACGGCAACGAGATTGGCTTCCACCCGGTAGGTACCGGGCCGTATCAGCTGGATACCTGGAACCAGACCGATTTTGTGAAGGTCAGCAAATTTGCCCACTACTGGCAAAAAGGGCTGCCGAAGCTGGACTCGATTACCTGGCGTCCGGTTGTCGACAACAATACGCGCGCCGCGATGCTGCAAACCGGCGAAGCGCAGTTCGCCTTCCCGATCCCCTACGAGCAGGCCGCGCTGTTGGCGAAAAACAGCCAGCTTGAGCTGGTGGCCAGCCCGTCAATCATGCAGCGCTACATCAGCATGAACGTGACGCAAAAACCGTTTGATAATCCGAAAGTGCGCGAGGCCATCAACTACGCGATCAACCGCCAGGCGCTGGTGAAGGTCGCTTTTGCGGGATACGCAACGCCGGCGACCGGCGTGGTGCCACCGTCGATTGCCTACTCAACGCAATATCAGCCGTGGCCGTATGACCCGGCGAAAGCGCGCGAGCTGTTAAAAGAGGCGGGTTACCCGAACGGTTTTAGCACCACGCTGTGGTCATCGCATAACCACAGTACCGCGCAGAAGGTGCTGCAGTTCACCCAGCAGCAGCTGGCACAGATTGGTATCAAGGCGCAGGTGACGGCGATGGACGCCGGTCAGCGTGCGGCGGAAGTGGAAGGTAAGGGCCAGAAAGAGAGCGGCGTGCGCATGTTCTACACCGGCTGGTCGGCATCGACCGGCGAAGCTGACTGGTCGCTGTCGCCGCTGTTTGCCTCATCAAACTGGCCGCCAACCCAGTTCAACACTGCATTCTACAACAACCCGCAGGTTGATAAAGACCTGGCCGCTGCGCTGCAAACCACCGACGGCAGCGAAAAAGCGCGGCTGTATAAAGACGCCCAGGATATCATCTGGAAAGAGTCGCCGTGGGTGCCGCTGGTAGTGGAAAAACTGGTTTCAGCGCACAGTAAGTCATTGTCTGGGTTCTATATTATGCCGGATACTGGATTTAGCTTTGACGATGCGGATTTGAAGTAAGCGACCTTACCCTGCGTCATGATGGCGCAGGGGATGCGCGGCAAGGAGAGTCATGCTCAACTATGTGATGAAACGCCTGCTCGGCCTGATCCCCACGCTGTTTATCGTAGCCGTGCTGGTGTTTTTGTTTGTCCATATGCTGCCCGGCGACCCGGCGAGGCTGATTGCCGGGCCCGAGGCGGATGCGCAGGTGATTGCCATGGTGCGCCAGCAGCTGGGGCTGGATCAACCGCTGTATGTGCAGTTCTGGCACTACATTAGCCACGCCGTGCAGGGGGATTTCGGCACGTCGATGGTGTCACGTCGCCCGGTATCAGAAGAGATTGCCAGCCGTTTTCTGCCGACGCTATGGCTCACGCTTGCCAGCATGAGCTGGGCGGTAATATTTGGCATGGGGGCGGGAATTGCCGCCGCCGTCTGGCGTAACCGCTGGCCGGATAGGCTCGGGATGGCGCTGGCGGTGACCGGCATCTCGTTCCCGGCCTTTGCGCTGGGTATGCTGCTGATGCAAATTTTCTCCGTCGAGCTGGGCTGGCTGCCGACGGTGGGGGCTGACAGCTGGCGGCACTACATATTACCGTCGTTGACGCTGGGGGCCGCTGTGGCCTCGGTGATGGCGCGATTTACCCGCGCCTCGTTTGTTGATGTGCTGAATGAAGACTATATGCGCACCGCGCGCGCCAAAGGGGTGAGCGAGAAATCGGTAGTGCTCAAGCACGGGCTGCGTAACGCTATGATCCCGGTGGTGACAATGATGGGCCTCCAGTTTGGCTTTTTGCTCGGTGGCTCGATTGTGGTCGAGAAAGTGTTTAACTGGCCGGGGCTCGGGCGCCTGCTGGTGGACTCCGTCGAGATGCGCGACTACCCGGTGATTCAGGCCGAGGTGCTGCTGTTTTCGCTGGAGTTTATTCTTATTAACTTAGTGGTCGATGTGCTTTACGCCGCCATTAACCCGGCTATCAGGTATAAATAACGTGCGATTATTCAACTGGCGCCGACAAGCCGTTCTTAACGCCATGCCGATCGTGCAAGCAGACGCTCGCCGCACGCCGTGGCGCGAGTTCTGGCGGCGTTTTCGTCAGCAGCCGGTGGCGATGGCTGCGGGCATTTTTGTCCTGCTATTGATCGTTGTGGCGATCATCGCCCCGTGGATTGCACCGTTCGATGCGGAAAACTACTTTGACTATGACAGGCTTAACGACGGACCGTCGTTGATCCACTGGTTCGGCGTCGACTCGCTGGGGCGCGATATTTTCAGCCGCGTCCTGGTCGGGGCGCAAATATCCCTCACCGCAGGCGTATTTGCGGTGCTGATGGGTTCGCTGATAGGCACCGTTCTTGGCCTGCTGGCGGGCTATTATGAAGGCTGGTGGGACCGCATCATCATGCGCATTTGCGACGTGCTGTTTGCCTTTCCCGGCATTCTGCTGGCGATTGCGGTGGTGGCGATTATGGGCAGCGGGATGACCAACGTCATTATTGCCGTGGCCATATTTTCCGTTCCCGCCTTTGCCCGCCTGGTGCGTGGCAATACGCTGGTGCTCAAGCAGCAAACCTTTATTGAATCGGCGCGCAGCATTGGCGCCAGCGACAGCGTGATTATCTTCCAGCATATTCTGCCAGGCACCGTGTCATCCATTGTGGTGTATTTCACGATGCGTATCGGGGTGTCGATTATCTCCGCCGCCAGCCTGTCATTCCTGGGCCTCGGCGCTCAGCCGCCGACGCCGGAGTGGGGCGCAATGCTCAACGAAGCGCGCGCAGATATGGTGATTGCGCCACACGTCGCGATATTCCCGGCACTGGCGATTTTCCTGACGGTGCTGGCGTTTAACCTCCTGGGCGATGGGCTGCGCGACGCGCTCGATCCGAAGCTGAAAGGGTAGTCCCTGCGACAGGTTGCTGGCGTCACGGGCAGCCTGTTCCTTCTCCTTATGTTCTGGAAGAGCGACTTTGTCGCTCATCACAATCCGCTCTCTTTTTTTGACGCTTCTCGCTTTTTTCCCTGCCTCCGGAAGAAGGCATTTCCTCCTGTGGGCGGAAAACGCCGCTCAGACTGCGAGGGCAGGAAGTCTTAGTATCGACCTAACCTAATCGGGACTAAACGCATGGAGAGGTAGGTCAATGCTCATTGCTCGGGACAACATTTTTCTCAACCAGACTTTTACCGATAAGCAGTCGGTCTTTCGCTTTCTCGCTCACCACGCTGTGGCGCAGGGGTGGGCCGACAGCGCGCAGAACATTGAGGCCGATTTGTGGACGCGCGAGAACCAATATTCCACCGGCTTTGAAAGCCAGATTGCTATCCCTCATGCGAAAACCGCCAACGTCTCGCAGGCCGGGGTGATCTTTATTCGCCTGCAGCAGCCGATTGCCTGGGAAAGCCTCGACGATCAGCCTGTACAGATTATTTTCGGCCTGCTGGTGCCTGAAGAGGGGGCACCGCTTTTGCATTTACAGATCATCAATAGCCTTGCCTGCCAAATCGTTGAGGACGATTTCAGAGCGTTTTTATTTTCTGCCAAAGATGAAGACGAATTGTTTCACTTTATGCAGTCACGTATCGAAATAAAGGAGCAGAGATGAACATAGTTGGAGTGACCTCCTGTATCGCTGGTCTGGCCCATACGCCGATGGCCGCAAAATCGCTGGAAAAAGAGGGTGCCCGCCTTGGCCACAAGGTCAGTATTGAGCAGCAGGGCGCAATGGGAATCCTGGATCGCCTGCCGGAACAGGCGATTGCCGAGGCCGATTTTGTGCTGATTGCTGCCGACCGGACCATTGAAGAAGAGGCTCGTTTCGCCGGGAAAACGGTGATTCGGGTAAAAATTGGCCAATGCGTCACTCATGCCGCTGATGTGATTAGCAAATGCGTCGCGGCGGTTGAGGCGCGCCGCAACGCATAAAACTGCCGGGGTAATGTCATGAAAAAGATAATGATAGACATAAAAAACCACGTAATGACCGGCATTTCTTTTGCGCTGCCGGTCATTATTGCCGGTTCGCTGATGGTCGCGGTGGCCAAAATACTCGGCCTGATTGTTGGCGAATCCAATCTTGATGCCTTCGCCAAAAGTGACGGACTCATGAACTGGCTGTATCTGACCCAGGATGTCGGTTTCAAAATCATTGGTCTGATGAACTACGTACTGGGCGCATATGTCGCTTATTCGGTAGCGGGTAAGAAAGGACTGGCGGCCGGTTTTACTGCCGGGCTGATTGCCTCCATAACCGGCTCAGGGTTTCTGGGGGCGGTACTTGGCGGTCTGCTGGCGGGCTATTCGGCGGAGTGGGTAGGACGCAAAATTCGCATTACCGGCTCAGCTTCTAGCTCGGTACCGCTGATTATTTTGCCGTTTATCACCGTTGGCCTGCAGGTTGTGGTGATGCTGCTGTTGCTCGGCGATGCGCTTAGCTGGATTAACGCTGCGCTGATGGGCTGGGTACAGCAGATGACGGAAGACGGTACCAGTACCGTGATGCTGGCGGCGGTGCTGGGCGGGATGATCTGCTTCGATCTCGGCGGCCCGGTCAACAAAGCCGCTTGGGGTACCGCCAACGTGCTGTTTCTGAGCGGCGTTTATCTGCCTGCTATCCTGGTGAATGTGGCGATTATTATTCCACCGCTGGGCTACGCTGTCGCACGTTTCCTGCGGCCCAACAACTTCAACCAGACCCTGAAAGAGGCGGGCAACGGTGCGGTCATTATGGGTATCCTCGGCATTTCTGAAGGCGCAATTCCGTTTACGTTGCGTAACCCCGCGCGGCTCATTCCCGTTAACGTGTTAGCCGGGGCGCTGGGCGCGATGACAGTCGCGTTGTTCAAGGCTTATCCGATCATGCCACCGCTCGGTGGGCTGTACGGTGGTTTCACCGTTGGTCATCCGTGGGCCTATTTTCTCGGCGCGCTGGTTGGCACCCTGGTGATAGCCTTTGGCGCCAATTTACTGGTGAATTTTAACGATGAAGAACGGGTAGAAACCGGCGATATATCGACGGTCAGCGATGAAATAGACATTAAATTTGATTGATTTGGGCCTGTGACGGAAGGGAGAGCGGGATGAAAGAGAAAGTGGTACATATTTACAGCCATACGCACTGGGATCAGGAGTGGTATTTCACTTCATCGCGCTCGCGGATTTACCTCTTGCATCACGTGAAGAATGTACTGCGCGTGCTGGAGGAGAATCCCGATTTTTCATGTTATCTACTGGATGCGCAAAGTGCTCTTATCGAAAGTTATCTGCAGTGGGCGCCGGAAGATAAAGCGCGACTGAGCGCCTTGGTAGCGGCAAAACGCCTGCTGACCGGACCCTGGTATACGCAAACCGATCAATTGGTGGTTCACCAGGAATCGGTGGTACGCAACCTGTGGTATGGAATGCGCGTAGCCGATGAATCCGGCGGGAGCATGAAGCTAGGCTACGTACCGGACTGCTTCGGTCAGGGCGGTAATATGCCGCAAATTTACCGGCAGTTCGGTATTCGCCACGCCTTGTTCTGGCGGGGCATCGCCGACAACACACTTCATGAGACCGAATTTTGCTGGCAGGGGGATAACGGCGATACGGTATTTGCCGTGCAGATGCCGTGGGGGTATCACTATGGCGGTTTGCTGGATGAAACACCGGATACCATGGCGGCGTTCCTGCAGGCAAAGATGGCACCGATAGAAGCGCGCAGCGCCCGGACGAATCTGCTGTATCCGCACGGTTTCGATCAAGCGCCGATTCGTGAGAATCTGCCGGATCTGGTGCGTCAGTTCAACGCCTGCGACGACGAGCGCCGTTATCAAATTAGTAGCCCGCTCGATTTTATCACCGTGTTGGAGAAAGAGGCCGCTGGTGATGTCCGTACGCTTCATGGGGAACTGACGGAAGGTAAACACTCCAGGGTACATAAGACGATCTTTTCCTGCCGGGCCGACCTGAAGCGGCTTAACAACGACATTGAGGCTCTGCTGGTCAATACTCTGGAGCCGGTTTTGGCCATCAGCCGTAGCCTGGGACACGACTACCCCGCCCGCGCGGTAGCGGATATCTGGAAGCTGATGTTTTTCAATGCTGCCCACGACAGTATTGGTGGCTGCAACAGCGACGAAACGAACCGTGATATTGCCGCTCGCTATAAGCAGGCGCACGATCTCGCCAGTAATCTGCTCGAGCTGCATACCCGGCAAATCGCCATTCGTACCCCGCGTGAGCACGATTATACTTTTAGCGTATTTAACCCATTGACCGCACCCGCTGCGCCACAGATTACCTTTGAAGCGTGGCTACCGGGCACGCCGTTTATTTTACGCGATGCCGCAGGCCACGCGCTGCCGTATGTGATTGAAGCGCAGACGGATCTGACCGACTATGTGCTGAATCAGACTATTCGCCTTAACCCCAGTCAGCCTTACCATAAGCCAGAGCGAGTGTACCGCAGCAAAGTGACGGTGAGCAGCAGCGCGCTGCCCGCACTGGGCTATATCCGCTGGTACGCAGACTTCAGTGCCGACGGTGCAAGCCAGACTCAGAGTGATACGCGGTCATGGATTGAAAATGACTATTATCGTATTGATGTAGAGGAAAATGGTCTGCTGACCGTGACCGACAAAGCCAGCGGGAAACGCTACGCCCGGCAGATGTTGCTGGTAGAAAACGGCGATGACGGCGACGCCTACAACTATTCGCCGCCACGCCACGACAGGCAGGTCACGTCGGAAGGTTGTCTCAACGGCCTGGACCGCGAGCGCAACGCGCTGCGACAAACGCTGCGTCTGCGCTATCGGATGCCAGTGCCGATTGACCTGGAAGCGCGAGCACGCGGCGTTTTCGATGGCGTCATGCCGGTCACCGTCGAGGTTATGTTGCAGCAGGATGCCCTAATCCGCTTCACCGCCGAGGTCGATAATCAGGTGCTGAGCCATCGGCTGTGCGTGCATTTTGCAACGGATATTCTGGCAAATGTCTCCTGCGCCGATCGGCTGTTTGGCGCTGCCACGCGGCCGGTGCAGCTAAGCAACTCGCTGCGGGTGTGGGAACAAGAGGAATGGCATGAGAAGCCGATAGCGATAGAACCGATGCAAAGTTACGTTAACCTGCACGACGAGAACCACGGTTTTACGCTGCATACCAACGGCGTGCGCGAGTATGAAATTGTCGGCGACCGTTTTGACACGATCGCCGTCACCTTGTTCCGCTCGTTTGGCTACATGGGTAAAGCCAATCTCCTTTATCGTCCTGGTCGGGCGTCGGGAGAGACGGTTGTTGCCACGCCGGATGCCCAGCTATTGGGGACGCTCTCGTTCAGCTTCAGCTGGCGCATCTACCGCGGGGCATTTGATGACGCGCAGCACGCGCGGCTGTCGAAGACCTTAATGACCACGTTCCCCGTCTATCAGGACAGCGATTTTCTGAACGGCCGTCTGCGGTTTTGCCTTAGTGATGAAATACGTTGTTACCCGCATGAGTACAGCCTGCTGACACTGCCTGATGGGCCACAGGATGCACTGCTGAGCGTGGTGAAGTGCGCCGAGCGGGGGAGCGGCTTAGTATGCCGCTTCTATAACCCGCACCTTGAAACGCCGGTGTTGATTCCGCCGCTGAAAAATGCGCACTGTGTGCTACTGGACGAGCAGACGCCGGCGCAGGAGAGAGCGACGCTTAAGCCGAACGATGTGCAGACGCTGTATGTAGCAATCGCCTGAAGAGGGAAAGATGAGACTGTTCACCAATAAGCGAGTCAGAGATATTTTTATCCAGATCGCGCAGGGTACGGCGACGCAGGTGTCGCTCGCTAAAGCCATGAATGTCTCAACGCGGACGATTCGCAGCGATCTCAAAACGCTTAGTGACATCGTTGGCGAAGCGGGCAACCGTCTCATCTACGATCGTAAAACGGGCTTTTCGATTCAGGTTGATAACCCGGCTGGCCACCACACGCTGCTTGAACAATCGCAAAAACCGTGGAAAGAATCACGGGCGACCGGAGAGCGGCGCCGTGCGCTGCTTACGGCGTTGCTGCGGCAAGAGGCGGAGGTGTCGTTGGAGATTCTGGAGTCGACATGGTTTATTAGTCTGTACACCTTGCGTAACGACATCACCCTGCTGAAACGTCACTTTGCGCTCTACGACATTGTCATTCACAGTGAAGGCGCCGATTGCTATAAACTTCAAGGCAGCGAGATGGCGCTGCGCCGCTGTATTTATGACCATTTGCTGCGGGCGAAAGAGGCGGATGATGAATATGCTGCGCTGTTTGATACGCTTGCCCCAATATCGGAGATTAAGCAGGCGTTGGGTGGGTATGTGGTTGAGCGTGGGCTGCAACTGAGCGATGTTAATCTGCGCTTCTTTACCCTGATTTGCGCTATTAGCGCGGGGCGGATACGGCAAGAGCACTGGTTGTTGGAGGCGTCTTTCGACGCCGGGGATCGGCTATTTAACTCCGCCGCTGAAGATATTTTCCGCCTGCTGAATGGTGCAACCTCAGCCGTGCTCAGCAGTGAAGTCAGTTACCTGGCGATGCACCTTGCGGCGTTTTGTACACACGCGGCTTCCGTATCGGCGGCGAATCCTGATGACGACGTCGCCGAACTGACGATCATGAACCATTTTCTCAGCTACGTCAGCGCATCCTGGTTTTGCGATGTTTTCTACGACGATGTATCCCGCGCCAGCCTGCTGAGCCATATTAAAGCGATGCGCATTCGGGTAAACCACGGAATTACGATTATCAACCCGCTCATCGAGCAGATAAAGCGCCACTACCCGCTGATGTACGAAATGACCCTGGCGGTTTTCAGCGAGCTGGAACATTTTTTCTCTGGCCCCATAAGCGATGATGAAATTGGGTATCTGGTCATGCACATTGGCGCCATTCTGGAAGAGACACATCTCAAGAACGCCGATTGTACTCTGAGCGCGCTGGTGGTCAGTGAGCAGGGCGGTGCACCGGCCAGGTTGGTATGCCAGAAAATAATCCGCATGTATCCACAGTTGGCGATTGCGCGCTGTATCTCGGTGGAGCAGTACAATGCCGCCGAGTATATTGACGAAAATCTGGTCATTAGCCTGGTGGCGGTGACGGAGAAAAACCGGCGGGTGATTCATCTGCCGCCTTTACCCGAACGCTGGCAGTTGGAAAATATGAAGTATTTTCTGAACGCACAATCGCCGCCGCCGCCGACCATGGCGAACTATTTCTCTGCCGAACACTTTTTTATATTTACCGACTGCCCCCATGATAAAGCGTCGCTGATGCAGTTTCTCTGCGCCGGGCTCGTGCGTCAGGGGCGGGTGGATGAACACTATCTGCCATCCGTGCTGGAGCGGGAGAGCCGGGCTTCAACGCTGCTGGATGACAAAATGGCTATCCCGCATCCGCTGGGGCTAGTGGCGTTGAGCACCATGGTGACCGTTGCGGTATTTCCGCAGGGGATTGAGTGGGATGAGGGAAAAACGGTGAAGCTGGTATTTATGCTGGCCATCAGCGAGGGTGCCTTCGTCGATAGTATGCTGATATATGACTATCTGACCAACATTCTTGATGATGATGTGATTGACGCGTTGAGCCAGTGCACAAGCTATGCGGCGTTTATGGCGCTGTCGCAGAAGTATTTTTTGTAGTATTTATCCTGAATCATGCCTTTCCCCTGCGGGGAAAGGCATGCTGAAATTACACCCGGCAGCCCCACAGGTCGTATTCGTCGGCGTTTTCTACCTTCACACGCACGACGTCGCCCGGCTTCACGTTGCTTTCGCCGTTCAGGTATACCGCGCCATCGATTTCCGGAGCGTCGGCCATGCTGCGGCCAATCGCGCCTTCTTCGTCGACTTCGTCAATCATAACCAGAATTTCGCGGCCGACTTTCTCCTGCAAACGCTCAGCAGAGATCTGCTGCTGCAGCTGCATGAAGCGGTTCCAGCGTTCTTCCTTAATGTCATCCGGTACCTGGTCCGGCAGATCGTTGGCGGAGGCGCCGTCAACCGGGCTGTACTGGAAGCAGCCGACGCGGTCGAGACGGGCTTCCTTCAGGAAGTCGAGCAGCATCTGGAAATCTTCTTCCGTCTCGCCCGGGAAGCCGACGATAAAGGTCGAACGCAGGGTCAGCTCTGGGCAAACTTCGCGCCACTGCTTAATACGTGCCAGCTGGCGGTCAACGGCACCCGGGCGTTTCATCAGCTTCAGGATACGCGGGCTGGCGTGCTGCAGCGGGATGTCGAGATACGGCAGGATTTTGCCTTCTGCCATCAGCGGGATGACATCATCAACGTGCGGATACGGATAAACGTAGTGCAGACGGACCCAAACGCCCAGTTTAGCCAGCTGTTCGCACAGGCTGGCCATGCTGGTTTTCACCGGTTCACCGTTGTGGAAGCCGGTGCGGTGCTTCACGTCAACGCCATAGGCGGAGGTATCCTGAGAAATCACCAGCAGCTCTTTCACGCCGGCATCAACCAGACGTTTCGCTTCGGCAAGCACTTCACCAATGGGACGGCTTACCAGATCGCCGCGCATAGATGGGATGATGCAGAATGCGCAGCGGTGGTTACAGCCTTCAGAAATTTTCAGATAGGCGTAATGGCGCGGCGTCAGCTTAACGCCCTGTTCTGGCACCAGGCTCAGGAACGGGTTGTGCTGAGGCTTCGGTGCGTAGTGGTGTACGTGTTCCAGCACCTGCTCGTAGCTGTGCGGACCGGTAATTTCCAGTACCTTCGGGTGCACTTCGCGAATTTGATCTTCTTTAGCACCGAGGCAGCCGGTCACAATCACCTTGCCGTTTTCTTTCAGCGCTTCGCCGATAGCTTCCAGGGATTCCTGGACTGCGCTGTCGATAAAGCCGCAGGTGTTGACGATAACCATGTCGGCGTCATCGTAGCTGGGCACGACGTCATAGCCTTCAGTACGCAGTTCGGTCAGGATGCGTTCGGAATCCACGAGGTTTTTCGGGCAGCCTAAAGATACAAAGCCAATTGTGGGCTGGCGATGAGGTGATTTGTCTGACATATGTACATTGCTCAAAAGTTGGGGCCAGGAAAAGCGGGGATTCTACCATGATGGTAGGAAAACTATACGTCAATAATACGCGATGAACGCTGATGATGCAGGCGAAGAAAATCGCCAGCAGCATCAGCGGAGAAGGGCCGCCGACCTGGATAGGACTACGGTTTTGTCACCGTGTCTCCCCGGACAATAAAGGGGACGGAGTCGCGAAGCGACGGGTTGACGGTACCGCTGTGATCAAGCCCTTCATAAATATGCACTTCCGTTTGGGTACCTGCGGCTTTAACGGCGTCGGAGAAGCGCATCTGCATGGCGGTGGGGACATTGATATCGACGCTGCCAATGCCAATAAATACCGGATGCTGAATATGCATCGTTGGATACAGCATGGTGTTGATACCCGCACTCAGCAGGGATTCAATGGCCGGTTTCAGCGTATTGCCGGCGTTAAGACCGGCCTGCATGGTTTTTTCCGTCAGCGGCGTAATACACAGATTTTTCGCCTGTTCCAGCAGGGGGAGCGCGCTGTCCTGGAAATAATCTGACGGCTTCAGCGACGGGTCTGCGTCGGCGGCCGCAAGGTAGATATAGAAAATATAGGGGATTTTAGGATCACCGGCCTGCGCATTGCCTGCACTCGCAGGTGGCAGAATATCCGCTGCGGTGGTGTTGGCGGCAAAATACGGCGTGCCGGTCAGCACCGTTGAACGGATGTTCACCTCAGGTGCGTACTGCGGCTGAAAACCTGCGCTTGAAAATGCCGCATGTGCGCCCTGCGATTGGCCTACAAGAATGAGTTCATTTTTCAGTGGAAACTGGTGCAGCGCGGCCCGAACGCCGTCCAGTATGCTCCACGCTTCCCCACGGGCATTCAGATAATGGTGCACGCCCTCCGAGCCGAGCCCGGCGTAGTCCGGCGCCACGATGGCGTAGCCCAGAGAAAGCCAGGTGTTGAGATACTGCTTGTCTCTTGCCGTGCGTTCATTGAGCGAGGGGGCGCACTGATTGGCGACGCCAACGGTACCATGCGCCCAAACAACCACCGGCCATCCGCCTTCTGGCGTTTTCCCTTTGGGAAGAAATACCGCCGCAGAGTCGATGCGTGACGAATGCCCGTCCACGCCGCTGCGCGAAGGGTAGTGCATCAGATATTGCTGGGCGGCTTCGCTCAGCCCGTGATTGGCGCTCAGCGTGGTAATACTTTCACGGCTTTTGGTGTCCGTCGGCGCCGCAATGGCGGGAGCGACGCTAACCGACAAGAGCAGTAATGCGGACGCGCCAGCCCGCAGTTTTTCCTGAAATAACATTCATTACATCCTTTTCTGTAGCCTGAATAGTCACAGTGTAGTCGGCGATGCGTGAACGCAGGGTCAATCAAATCAGGATAGTACGGGAAGGCGCAGGGGCCGCTTTTCTGCTGTCAGTCGCGTCGTGAAGTTGTTTCATTGTTAAATATGTTGCAAATAATGAATTGTTGATGTCGCGCAGTATTTTGTACGTTAAGTAATCACATAATGAAAATGCCAATGGGTGGCAAGGGAGGTAAATGCATGACGGAAAGCAAACTGAAACGCAAGCTGGTGAGGCGGCTCATTAGCGCGCGGATTGACCTTGATGCCTATTTGCAGCTGCGGAAGGCTAAAGGGTATATGTCAGTCGGTGAAAACGATCATCTGCGTACTAACCTGCTCGAACTGTGTGGCGAACTGCGCGAAAACGCGGTGGCTTTGAAATTGTGCACTTCGCTAAATGAACTTGAAACAATGCGGCAGGCGGGCGAGGCAATGGCTTCCGCTGCGGTCTGTCTGATGAGCGGGCGCTATGACTGCCCCGCCTATATTGCGGTTAACGTCGAAACGCTGGAACGCTGCCTGACTGCGTTGACAAAAAGTATCCATAAACTGGAGGCCGAGTCTCACGCAGTGCAGGTCTGAAATCAGGGGGAGGTGACTCCCCCTGTATTGTGATGGTTAGCACGGGAATTCGGCATAGGGCGCGAGATAACCGTGTGGATCCGTTTTCCGGCAGTAGGCCTTAATGGGTAATGGATCTTCGGCACGCATCTGCCAGATAGCGAGCCATTGCAGCATTGTTGAGCGCACGTCGCTCAGCGTCGGGTCGTTCCAACGGTTATGTAGCTCAAAGGGATCGTCAGCAATGTTAAACAGGCGAAACTCGCCGGTCATGCTGGCGAACAGTGACCAGTCGCCGCTGCGAATTTTGCGATGTCGACCGCTTTGCGTGATGGCATTCAGTTCATCAAGCCGCGGTATGTTCTCGCCATCATCCCACATAATGCCCGGATGCGAGTGCATTGGAATATCGTCGGCGGTGTAGGGCAGCCCGCCAAATCCCTGCTCGATATAGACGCTGGCAAACTCGGCTTCCGGCCATGACTCACCGCGCAGCATCGGCAGCAGGCTGCGTCCCTGCACGCTCAGCGGCAGCGGCTGGGCCATAGCTTCGCAGAAGGTGGGCATCATATCCGCTAATGAGACAAAAGCGTGTTGTCGCTGCTGTACGATGCCGTCACCGCTCACGATCAGCGGAATGCGGGCAAGCATCTCCGGTATCTCCGCGCCTTTACGCAACAGACCAAATGCGCCGACATAATCGCCGTGATCGGCGGTTATGACCAATAAGCGCGCACGTTGCTGGTGGCGGTGAGCCAATCCTTCATGCAGCCGTTTTACCTGATCGTCAATCAGTCGCAGCATACCGCAGTAGTTAGCGCGCGCCCGTGCGATGTGATGATCGTAATTTGGGTCCGACTCAACGCCAATGTCGTGCAGGTAGTGCCAGGCAAAAGATTGGTTGGCCCGATCGTTGGCGTCTGGGAAAAGCGGCGGCAGGCTGTCGGGGGGAAACAGCGAAAACCACGGTTCCGGCACCTGGTAAGGGTTGTGCGGTTCGGGGAAGGAGACAACCAGCAGCAGCGGTTTATCCGCCGGTTGCTGGTTGGCCCACGCCAGCGCCCGTGACACGATACGGAATTGGTTTTGCTCTTCGACCGGGAACGGCGTGGCCTGGATGGCAGTGCGGTGGCGCAGGTCGTGCAGCCACTGTTCAAAAGCGGTCCATTCACTCTCGGGCACCACGCGGCCTTCGTGTGAAAACTCATCCCAATAGTCGACGTCGCTGGTCGACAGCCAGGTATGGTTTTTCCCGACCATCGCGGTGGCGTAGCCCGCGCGACGCGCGACGGCAAACAGGTTTTCACCCGGCACCGCCAGCTCCGCCGCCGAGTTTTCTACCACCCGATGCGCCGATGGATAGCGGCCAGTAAACAGGCTGGTGCGCGCCGGGCAGCACAGCGGGGCGGTAGTGTAGGCGCGGTCAAAACAGGCACCGTCCTGCGCCAGCGCATCCATAAACGGGGTGGTGTCGAGGGGGAAACCTTCTCGCGCGCAGTGATCGGCACGCTGCTGATCGGTGATGACCAGCACAATATCAGGACGTTCATTATGCGCCATGGTGGCTCCTTTGGTAGTCGGTGGCGGTATCGCGACGCACGCTGGGACGCATGGCAATGCCGCACAGTGCGGAAAGTGCGCAGACAACGGTGAGTACCAGCGCCAGCACGTAAGCATTACCGTCGGCCCAGATAAGAAGGGTCAGGCAGGCGGCTGGGGTCAGGCCGCCGATAATGGCAGACACCTGATACACCAGCGAGACGCCGGTGTAGCGCACCTCCACCGGGAAAATATCAGCGAGGAACGCCGACTGAACGGCAAACGGCATCATGTTGCAGATACGCATGATGATGACACCCAGCACCATCACCGGCACGATTTGGGTGTTGAGCATGGCGAACATAGGCAGCATCGACAGCGCAACCAGCACCATGCCCAGAACGAAAATACGTTTGCGCCCCACGCGGTCAGAAATTTTGCCCGTAATCAGCATGAGCGGGATGGCAATCAACGTGGGGACCAGCGTGGCGACAAGGCCAATGGAGTTACTCATGTGCAAATAGGTGGCGACGTAGGCGATGACTACTGAACCGGCCACGTTGCCGGAAATGGCATCGGAGGCGCGGGCGCCAAGCCCTAGCAGCAGCGCTTTCCAGTGATGGCGTAGCACCGCCATGACCGGGCTTTTTTCGACCTTATTTTCTTTAACCAGCCGGGAAAAATCACCGGTTTCCTCCATGCGGACGCGGACAACCATCGCGTACACCAGCAGGATAGCGGACAGCAAAAACGGCACGCGCCACAGCCAGGCGGCGAACAGCCCATCACCGGCGAAGTAGGTGCAGCAGAGCACCAGAATGGTCCCTAACGCGCCGCCCACCGGGTTGCCGAGCTGGGGAATCGCACCATAGAAGCCGCGCTGGGATTCCGGAACCGATTCGATGGTGGCCAGCGCCGCGCCAGCGTATTCACCGCCGAGGCCAACACCCTGCAGGATTCGGCAGATAATCAGGATAACCGGCGCGGCGGTGCCGATTTGCGCGTAGCTCGGCAGGCAGCCGATAATCAGCGTCGGAATGCCCATAATCAGCATGGTGGCGACCAACAGCTTTTTACGCCCGACGCGGTCGCCGAAATGGCCGAAGATTACCGCGCCCAGCGGGCGCGCAACGTAGCCCATCGCCACCGTTACCAGCGAGGAGAGCGTGCTGACGGCGGCGCTTTGTTCCGGGAAAAACACCTGATTAAAGACCAGCGTCGAAACGGTGGTATACAGCACGAAGTCATACCATTCGAAGGTTGAACCAAGAAAGCTCGCTAGCACGGTGCGTTTTGCGGCAGCGGACAGGCGGCCTGAAGCAGCGGAATTCATAATCAATCCTTTCGTCCCCGATGGGGGCGCGGTGAGAAAAGCAAAATGAATGAAGCGGTGATTCAGATGTTGGGAAGGATGTTGTGTAGGCCCGATAAGGCGCAGTGCCCCCGGTAAATCGGCGCAAGATTCGCGGATGGCGGTTTTGCCTTACCAGGCCTACGACAACAAGGGTTTTGGGCGGATGACGTGCATCCGCCCCGTCGCGCTTAACGCATAATGCGGCGCAAAATGCGGTTAGCCTGTTCCTCAAAGTTGCTGGCGGCCTGATCGATCGTCGCCTTACCGTAGTCGATGCTTTGCAGCGCGGCGCTGAACTGCGCGCCAAACTGCGGATCTTCCAGATAAGGCAGCGCTTTCGATTTGTTTGGCAACGATGCGGACTGAAGCAGGCCCGAAATCACTGGGTCGTCGTCGGTCAGCAGGCCCGCTTCACGCAGAATCGTTTCGCCAGCCTTGCTCAGCGGCACGCCACGCTCCAGCGCCACGGGGATGACGCCGTCTTTTTCGCTCATCAGGAAGTTAATCAACATGGCCGCTTCCTGGGGATGGCGGGTGTTTTTGCTCACCGAGAACATCAGCGCCGTTTTATGGAACTGACCGGCATCTTTGGCGCCTTCACGCATTGGGTAGGGCCCCATCACCAGATCCGACGGATTCGGCAAATTCTGCGACTCGGCGGTATACAGCACGTTCCAGTTGTAGACGCCGCCCCACTCTCCGTTAATCCACGGTTTCATCTCGTAGGCTACGCCTTTACCAAACGAGGCCATGGTGCGGGCATCCGGCACCGCGTGGGCGTCAACCAGCTTACGGTAGAAGGTGAACGCTTCTACCAGATCGGCGTGGCTCCAGCCGAGCTTGCGGGTTTTTTCATCCACCATCGGTTTCTGATTACCCTGATAAACGTAGGAGTTCAGCAGCAGCAGCGCGTCCTGTTCGGTCAGAATGAGCGGGAAGTAGTTATCGCCCAGCTTCTCTTTGAATACCGGACCGGCTTTCAGCAGCTCGTCCCAGGTTTGCGGGAGCGCAACGCCGGCTTTTTTCCAGGTGGCGGCGTTGTAGTAAAAGAGCATCACGTTAGCGGAAATCGGAATCGCGTTTACCTTGCCGTCGACCGTGGTGCTGGCCAGTGACTCGGGGGAAAACTGGTCAAGGCCGATGGGTTTACTGAGCTTATTCAGATCGTAAAAGCCGTCGCCGGTTTTCGACAGCAGCGTCAGCCAGTTCCAGTTGGTCTGGATAACGTCGGCTTCGGTATTGCTGTTGATCTGCGTTGTCAGACGCGAGTAGAAACCGTCCCAGCCGGTGTATTCCGCCTTCACTTTGATGTTGGGATATTGGGCTTCAAAGGCTTCCAGCGCTTTTAAGGTTGCCTGGTTACGGGCTTTGCCGCCCCACCAGGCAAAACGGAGTTCCACCTGATCGGCGCTGTGCGCAATCGGCATCGCGGCGAAACTGCAGCAGGCAAGCAGGAACAAAACAGACTTTTTCATGGATGAATCCTCCGTGTTCAACGAGTTAGTGTTGCTGCCGACGCCAGGTTGTTAAGCCTTTTACCAGCCGCATCTCCTGTTCGCACCACGGCTTACCTTCTGGCGTCAGCACGTCGTGGAACCAGAGCGACTGCGGGTCCGGGTGGTTTTTATTGACGCTGGTCCACGGGATCCAGGTCTGGGTGCGGCCCTGTACCAGACCCCACTGATAGCAGCCAGCAGCAAAGGCGCAAAACAGCGGTAGCTGTTCGCTGAAGACGCAGTCCATATGGCGAGCCAGCCACTCTGTGCACAGGATGGGACGATTGCGCGCCGTCAGGCTTTCCAGCACGCTGAGCTGACGAGCGGCGGTGTTGTAGTTGTGGTAGGTGATGATGTCTGACAAATCCATGGCGGCCGCGTCGATCGGGTGTTCCAGCGTGCCGTATTTTTCATGGTCGATGTGCCATGCGCCGACGGTCAGCGGCTGAGTCGGGCCGACTTCACGCGCCCAGCCGAAAGTCGCGGTCATTAGCTCCAGCGCGAAGGTTTCCAGCGCTTCGTCATACTCCATCGATTCCGTCGGCGACAGGTTGATGCCGCGGTTGCCCGGTTCGTTGTAAAGATCCCAAATGGTGATGCGGTCATCGTCTTTGAAGCGGGTCAGGACGTCGCGCACGTAGGCTTCTACGCGCGGCCACTGGGCGGGGTCCATCACAATAGCGCGCCCCGGGCTGGCGGCCGCCTGGCTGTTATGTACGCCGTCACGCGGCGGTTTTTGCGGCCCGAGGTACGGCTCGTCACCGGAAAAACCACAGTCGTCCATCAGCGTTAGCATCACCTGAATATTGTGCTTTGCCGCCACGCTGAGGAAGGTGTCGATGCGCGCCAGCAGGCCGTCGCGATCGGCCTCCCAGACGATAAACGGCAGGTTGGTGCGTAGCGCGTTGTAGCCATAGTCATGCGCCCAGCCCAGTTCCTGGTCGATCGTGGCAATATCAAAGGTCTCCGCCTGCCACATTTCGGTCCAGTTTACCGCGCTGCGCGGGAGGTAGTTGAAGCCACAGGCCCAGCCATGCTGTTGAAACCATGCTTGCGCCTGAGATTCGGTCCATTGCGAATGCATTTCTGTATCTCCATCACTAATAATTATTAGCTAATATTTATTAACTGACGAGAGATACGCAATCCCAAAGCTGCCAATATGCTGGGGCGTTCACAAAAAAACCGTTGGGTAACTGTGCTATAGTCGGCGACGTCAAGGAGTAATCATGCAGAAAAAAAATAAGATAACGATGAGTGATATCGCCAGGGAAGCCGGTGTCTCGCAGGCGACCGTTTCGCTGGTGCTCAACAATAGCCGCGCCATTCGCCTGAGCGACGCCACGCGCGAGCGGGTATATGCCGCCGCGCAGGCGCTGGGCTATCAGAAGATTATCGTGCCGCACCGTCAGGACGGGCAGGAAGAGATAGCCATGCTGCTGTGCGGGATGCCGAACTATGACCCGTTCGTTGACGCCATTAGCGAAGCCAGCAGCACCGCCTGGCAGCGGGATACGCTGCTGAGCGTGTACGACTATGGCGACGATATGGAGCTGGCTGCGCAGATTCTGCGCCAGCTTGATCGACGCAACTGCGCAGGTGTGATTCTGGCCAGCTCCGTGACGCGCGCGTTTGATTTTTCACCCTTTGAACCGTTGCTGAATAAGCCGGTGGTGCTGCTGAATCAGTACGATCCTCATCGTCCGCTGCTGCCGACCTTTTTGCCGGACGATCGGGCTAACGCCTGCCAGACGGTCAACCATCTGCTGGCGCAGGGTGTGACGCGTATCGCCCACATCATGGGCGATGAGTGGATGGACGCCAGCGTGCTGCGTCTGGAAGGCTATCGTCAAACGCTGGAACAGGCGGGGATCGCGGTCGATGAGGCGCTCATCAAACAAACCGACTGGTCGCTGGACGCGACCTTTAAAGCCACGCTGGAGCTGATGCGTCTGCCGCAGCCGCCGCAGGCGATTTTCTGTGCCAGCGACTGGATGACGCTGGGCTGCTACCAGGCGCTGGCCACCTTAAACGTGTCGATTCCGGGAGACGTGCTGGTGTGCGGTTATGACGATCAGCGCATTGCGCACCAGCTGACGCCAGCGTTAACCAGCGTGCAGCTGGCTTATAATGAACTGGGCAGAATGGCGGTGAGTTACCTGTGCGAGGGCGACGATACCGCCGCGCACATCCGGCTGGTGGGGAAATTACAGGTGCGTGGCAGCAGCCAGCGCACCTGAGGGGCTAGCTGACCGGAATCATCACCACCTCGCGGAACGCCGGGCGCTCGGCGAGCTGCTGATACCAGCGGGTGAGATGCGGGCGCGGCTGCCAGGTGTTGACCGTTTCCAGCAGGTTATAGACGAACGGCGCGACGGCAATATCGCCCACGCCAAAGCGGTCGCCAGACAGCCAGCGCTGCCCGGCTAGCGTGTTGTCGAGTATCGCTAGCAGCGGCTCGCAGGCGACGATCGCGCCCTCAATCTCCGCCATGTTGCGCTGCTCGGCGGGGGTTCTCACCAGCCCGATGAGAATCTTACGGTGCACCGGCGACAGCGTCTCGTTGGCCCAGTCCATCCATTTTTCGCTTTTGGCGCGCGCGATCGGTTTGCTCTGCCACAGCCTGTCCGCGCCATACTGTGCCGCCAGATAACGCACGATGGAATTGGACTCCCACAGCACGTCTTCGCCGTCCTTTAGCATCGGCACCAGGCCGTTCGGGTTGAGCGCCAGGTAGGCCGCGTCGCGGTTCACGCCAAAGCCCTGGCCCGCCATAATCTGCTCGTAGGGCAGGTCGAGCTCGGCCAGCGTCCAGCGTACTTTCTTCACGTTTGTTGAATTATTTCTTCCCCACAGCGTAACCATAGTCACTCCCGTTTTTTTCGCGAAAGTTCAATGTGAGCCAAAGTTAACGCTTACGCAATCTTGATCAAAAAAAATGTCAGGTTTTAAGCACAAGCCGGGGATCTTGCGTAAACTTAAAAAACTTTACCAACTCACTGTTTCTTTGAGAGAGTTTCTACGCTATTACTCACGGCCTGGTGCAACACGGTACTGTCGTGGCGTGTTTTTGGGAATGGATACTTGGGTGGCTTCTATGATGTGTAACGCTAACGCCTTTCGCAGCCTGATGGCAGGCTCTGTGCTTTTACTTTTGGTCGCGCCGATAGCGCAGGCGGCAGAGCAGCTTCCTGATGCTCCGGCCATCGATGCCAGGGCGTGGATTTTAATGGATTACGCCAGCGGTAAGGTGCTGACGGAAGGCAATGCCGATGAAAAACTGGATCCGGCCAGTCTGACAAAAATCATGACCAGCTACGTCGTCGGCCAGGCGCTGAAGGCGAATAAAATCAAGCTGACCGATATGGTGACCGTGGGCCGCGACGCATGGGCCACCGGCAACCCGGCGCTGCGCGGGTCATCGGTGATGTTCCTCAAGCCCGGTGAACAGGTTTCCGTTGAGAACCTGAATAAAGGGGTGATCATTCAGTCGGGTAACGATGCCAGTATTGCCATCGCTGACTACGTCGCCGGCAGTCAGGACTCTTTCGTTAGCCTGATGAACGGCTATGCGCAAAAAATCGGCCTGACCAATACCACCTTTAAAACCGTGCATGGCCTGGATGCCCCGGGGCAGTACAGTACGGCGCGTGATATGGCATTGCTGACCAAAGCGATGATTCACGATGTGCCGGAAGAGTACGCGGTACACAAAGAGAAAGAGTTCACCTTTAACAATATCCGCCAGCCGAACCGCAACCGCCTGTTGTGGAGCAGCAACCTTAACGTCGACGGGGTGAAAACCGGCACGACGGCCGGGGCAGGGTATAACCTGGTCTCGTCGGCTACTCAGGGCGATATGCGGCTGATTGCCGTGGTGCTGGGCACCAAGAGCGATCGCGTGCGCTTTAACGAATCGGAAAAACTGCTGACCTGGGGCTTCCGCTTCTATGAAACCGTCACCCCAATTAAACCAGATGCCACGTTCGTCAGCCAGCGCGTGTGGTTTGGCGATAAGAGCGAAGTGAATCTGGGCGCCGGTGAAGGCGGTTCAGTGACCATTCCGAAAGGCCAGTTGAAAAACCTGAAGGCCAGCTTTGCGTTGACCCAGCCTCAGTTGACGGCGCCGTTAACCAAAGGTCAGGTGGTCGGGACCATTGACTTTAAACTCAACGACAAAACCATCGAGCAGCGCCCGCTGATCGTGATGGAAGCGGTCGAAGAGGGTGGTTTCTTCAGTCGTATGGTGGATTTCGTGTTGATGAAATTCCACGACTGGTTTGGCAGCTGGTTCGCTTAATTGCCGACTAATACAGCAGCGAGATTTGCTGCTGTTTCGCCAGCGTCACCAGCTCGTCGTCCGGGCAGATGTCGCTGGCAATCACATCAAAGCGCGTTAGGTCGCCCATGCGGGCGGGGCGTACTTTGCCAAATTTGCTGTGATCCGCCACCAGCACGTGATAGCGCGACTGGCGCATCGCCCAGTGCTTCACCGGCAGCTCTTCAAGGTTAAAACAGGTTGCCCCCATCTCAATGTCGATACCCGCCGCAGAGTAGTAGGCGATGTCCGGACACAGGTGCGACAGCGTATCTTGCTCGCTGATCGGTTTGAAAATGGCGTTGCTGGCGTGAAACTCACCGCCGCAGAGAATCGGCCGGCAGTGAGGTTTATCCTGTAGCGCAAGGAACGTGTTCAGCGAGTAGCACACGGCGGTAAAGGGCAGGTCATTATCAATGGCGTCGATGATCCACGGCGTGGTTGTACCGCAGTCAAAAAACGCCATCTGGTGCGCTTTTAACAGCTTTGCCGCATGACGCGCCGCCAGCTTCTTTTCTTCGACCAACCGCGTTTTCTGGTCGCTGAGCAGGTAGTGCGGCACGCTGCGTGGTTCCAGCACCACGTAACCACCCAGCAGAACCACCGGGCCGCTCTCGCTGTTCAGATCGCGACGAATGGTCATTTCCGACACGCCAAGCAGTGCCGCCGCTTCTTTAAGATGCAGCTTGTCGCTACGTTTCAGTGCCTGAATCAGTTGACCAATTCGCTCGTCGCGTCGTGTTTCCATAGTGCCTCTGATGGACGTGTCCCGGCAAAAAGGCCGGGGTTCAGCGCGCTATTTTACCTGCGTGCGCGGTGCTAGTCACGTACCCAGCCTTTACGAATTGGCAGGGAGAACACCAGACGATAAATCTGCTGCAAACGCGGGTAAACCGCCGCGCCGATGTACTGCCAGAGCATTTGTGCCACCAGGCAGCCAACGAGGCCGCTGAGGAAACCGCCCAGCATATCCATTGGCCAGTGCACGCCGAGGTAGACGCGAGACCAGGCAATGGCCATGCCAATGGCCATCAGCACCAGGCCAGACCACAGTCGATGCCAGAACAGGAACGCCAGCGCGAAGGTGAAAATGACCGTGCCGTGATCGCTGGGGAAAGAGTTGTCGGGCGCATGATGCAGGAACGTGTGGCCGACGTTCGCCACAAAAGGACGGGCGTGCGGGAACAGCTGCCCCATTGTCCAGGACAGCGTCAGGCTGACGGCGATAGCCAGTGCTACCTTGACCACCAGGTGCCGCTGGGCGTGGACCTGCTTACGTTCTCCCCACAGCCACATGGCGGCGGCGAGCAGCGGGACAATCAGAATCAGATCCTGTGCGATAAAGGTCGCTAATGCTATCTCCCAAGCCGCAGAGGCGGGCGTGGCGTTGATCAGCAAAAACAGCGTGTTATTCAGGTTTTCCAGCATAACGTTCCGGCTTTATAGATGACGGTTTGATGACAGCTACCTTAAAAATCCTTTTCCGGACGGTAAAGCGGCATTGTCTGAATCGCGCTACCGTCGTGCAAGTGACTGATATTAAGGTGGCGTATGGCGTGGGTACAGTATAGCGTGCGCTACCTTAAGCCAATCTTAACAACATCAATTTGTGCGAAATCGTTAATTGACGTGATAATTAACTATCACCACTACTGTGCATTGATTAAACTTGCGCGTTTTTATAATGGTTACGAGTCATCTATGGATACTTCCTCTCCTTCCCGGAAACGCTTAGGGCGCAAGGCGATTCTGTTTCCGCTTTGCCTCGTGCTCTATGAATTTTCCACTTATATCGCTAACGATATGATTCAGCCCGGAATGCTGGCGGTGGTGAAAGAATTCAACGCCGGCGACGAGTGGGTGCCGACGTCCATGACCGCCTATCTCGCGGGCGGCATGTTTCTGCAATGGCTGCTGGGGCCGCTGTCCGACAGGATTGGCCGCCGCCCGGTGATGTTGGCCGGGGTCATCTGGTTTATCGTGACTTGCCTGGCCACCCTGATGGTGCAAAATATTGAACAGTTCACCTTCCTGCGTTTTTTACAGGGCGTCAGCCTGTGCTTTATTGGCGCGGTAGGGTATGCAGCGATTCAGGAATCTTTTGACGAAGCCACCTGTATAAAAATCACCGCGCTGATGGCTAACGTTGCGCTGATTGCGCCTCTGCTGGGGCCGCTGGTGGGGGCCGCGTGGATTCACGTAGCGCGCTGGGAGAGCATGTTTGTGCTCTTCGCGGTACTGGCGGTCATCGCCTATGTGGGGTTGCATAAAGAGATGCCGGAAACGGCGACCCGCATTGGTGAGAAGCTGTCGATTAAAGAACTGGGGCGCGACTATCGCGAAGTGCTCAAAAACGGCCGCTTCGTGGCCGGAGCGCTGGCAACGGGGTTTGTCAGCCTGCCGCTGCTGGCGTGGATTGCGCAATCTCCGGTTATTATTATCAGTGGCGAACAGGCCAGCAGCTATGAATACGGGCTGCTGCAGGTGCCGATTTTTGGCGCGTTGATCCTGGGCAATCTGGTGCTGGCACGGTTGACCTCACGCCGTACGGTACGTGCGTTGATCATCGCCGGCGGCTACCCGATTATGTTTGGCCTGCTGCTGGCCTCCGTTGCGACGGCGGCGTCGTCCCACGCTTACCTGTGGATGACCGCTGGGCTGAGCTTCTACGCCTTCGGGATTGGCCTCGCGAACGCCGGGCTAGTGCGTCTGACGCTATTTGCCAGTGAGATGAGTAAAGGAACGGTGTCGGCGGCAATGGGCATGCTGCAAATGCTGATCTTTACCGTAGGGATTGAGCTGAGTAAGCATTGCTATCTGCTGGGCGGCATTGGCTTATTCAGCCTGTTTAATCTGGCGGGTGGCATACTGTGGCTAGTGTTGATGGTGATGTTCCTGCGGGATAAAACCGTCGGCAGCGGCTTACAGCCAGGATAATAGTCCGGCCGGATAAAGTAACGCCGCCATCCGGCAGCCGGAATGAAATGGCCCGATAGCGCTTTGCTTATCGGGCCTGGCGTTGGGTCAGGCAAACGGCGCTTCGCCTTTCAGTACCTTATCGATAATGGCCAGTACGCCTTCCTCGTTATTGTGCGGTGCAGCATAACCGGCAACGGCCTTCACCGCGTCGGCCGCGTTGGCCATCGCGAACCCGAAGCCGGCCTGGCTTACCATCTCGATATCGTTGCAGCTGTCGCCAAACGCCACGACTTCATCGTCGCGGATCCCCCAGCGCGCCTGCAGCAGGCTCAGGCCGTGGGCTTTATGTACGCCCGGCATGATCAGATCGATACTGCCGTGACCGGTGGTGACCGCGGTGAGCATATGGCCGAGCTGGTTATCAAGCAGCACCTGCATTTGCGGCACCTTGTCGTCCGGAATATTGAGGGCGAACTTGAGGATGGTGTCATTAAGGCTATCGAAATTCTCCACCCGTTCCAGACGGTGATAGTAGTGGGCCGCGATATCATGGAAGCGCGCATCATACTGTTTCAGTGTGTAGGCACTCTGTTTTCCGCAGGCGATAATCTCGATTTCCGGACGCGTTTGCAGGAACGCTACGATCTGCTGGAAACGATCGCGCGGCATGTCGCAGTTAAAGATATCTTCACCGGCATCCCGTACCCAGCCGCCGTTCTCAGCGACGAACGCGATTTCACCGGCGATCTCCGGGAAGAACGACGCTAATTGATAGTACTGGTTGCCGCTCGCGACCACGAAGCGAATCTGCTGCGCTTTCATCTGCGCATACTGCTGAAGAAAACGCGCGCGGTTATAGGTTTTTTTGTCGCTTAAAAACGTGCCATCCATGTCGACAGCGATCAGTTTAACGCTCATCAATGACTCTCCATTACAACGCGGGGCTCGGGTTTGGCCACCGCTTTCGCCACCAGAGCGGCAATCAGAACCAGCGACAGTACGGCCAGCATGGCGCTACGCAGGCCGTAATGTTCGCCAAGGAAGCCGAGCAGCGGCGGCCCGACCAGGAACGCCAGATAGCCGGTGGTGGCGACCACGCTGACGCGGGTAGGCGCATCCGGGCCGGTATCGCTGGCGGCGGAAATGGTTAGCGGGAAGCCAAGCGAGGCGCCCAGCCCCCAGAGGATCACCGAGACGCCGGCAACCCAGGCGCTGTCGATAAAGATAATCAGCGCGATGCCCAGCGCTCCCATCAGCGCGCTGGCGCGCACGACGGTGACGCGGCTGTAGCGGTCGATAAACCAGCCGCCGGTAAAGCGTCCCACGGTCATCCCCAGCGTGAAGCCCGCGTAAATCAGCGAGCCGGAGGCAGGGCTAAAGCCGTGACCGTCAACCATCAGCAGCGGCAGCCAGTCGTTGGCCGAACCTTCGGCGAAGGCCATTGCCAGCACCACCACGCCAATCAACATCAGCTGCATATCGCGCCAGAAGGGCACGCCTTTTTCCTGATGCTGCGCGTCTTCAGCGACGTTTTTGCCGGTGCCGTCGGGAATGGCCTTGATGGCAATAGCGATGGGGGCGATTCCCACCAGCGCCGCCAGCAATATATGCCACATTGCCGGCAACCCGAAGGCGGTAACCGCCATACCGACGCCCGCGCCGACCAGCGTACCGAAGCTGTAAAAGCCGTGCATCATGGGGAGCACGGTTTTTTTCATCTCGCGCTCGACGGCCGCGCCTTCCACGTTGATGGCCACCTCCGCCGAACCGAAGCTGGCGCCAAAAATGGCGAGCCCCACGGCGAAGATCCACGCTGAAGCTTCATGTAGCGCCAGGCTTAAAATCATCATTCCGAAGATAGCGCATGACATGGTGGTACGAATAACCGCCCGGGTCCCGAATCGTTTCACTAAAAACGCCGAACAAAGGATGCCGCTCATTGAACCAATCGACAGGCCAAACAGCACGATGCCCATTTCGGCGGTAGAAACGGACAAAATATCGCGGATCGCCGGCGTACGCGTGGCCCACGATGCCATTAATAAACCGGGTAAAAAGAAGAACATAAACAGCGCCCACATGCGCAGCTGCAGGGTTTTACGGGAGGTTAAGGTTGTCATCCATTCGCATCGGGTCGGAAAGTGTGCAGACAACACTAACAAGGTTGTGTACATTTGTACATAATCAGAAAGAGGAGAATTATGGCTCGCCGACCGAACGACCCGCAGCGCCGGGAGCGCATCCTTGACGCCACGCTTGAGACCATCGCAACCCATGGGATCAGTGCGGTTACGCACCGAAAAATCGCGACCTGTGCCGACGTGCCGCTGGGCTCGATGACCTATTATTTTGACGGCATCGATGCGCTGCTGGGTGAAGCATTCCGCACGTTTACCGAGCGAATGTCAGAAGAGTACAGCGCCTTTTTTGCCCGCGTAGAGACGCCCGCCGATGCCTGTGATGCCGTGGCCGAGCTGATTTTCACCAGCCAGGTGACCACCCCCAGAAATATGACCCTGATGTACCAGCTTTACGCGCTGGCAAGCAGTACGCCATCGATGAAAGCGATTATGCAAAATTGGATGCAGCGCAGCCAGCAGACGCTGGCGCAGTGGTTCGATCCGGTAACCGCCCGCGCGCTGGACGCATTTATTGAAGGGATGACGCTGCATCTGGTCACCGACCGCCAGCCGCTGGCGCGCGAGGATATTCGCAAAATGGTCGGGCGTATTGCCGGAGAGAGTTAAGGCGCGCCGTCGGCAACAAAATGTGAGCATCGTGCCCTGTGCGGCATCAACCTGCAACATAAGACAACGCGTGATTGTGACGTTCTTAATCCGTATGAATTAAGGGAAAGAGGATCCGCGCGATGGGCGAAGGGGTGTTTTTAACTTATTGATAGTTAGATTGTTGGTGAAATTCAGGCAACAAAAAACCCATCAACCTTGAACCAAAGATGGCGGGGTTGATGGGCTCCACAAAATGGGGACATCAAAGAAAAGCAGTGGCACTAATTAAGACTCGCACCCTGATAAAAAGTTCTGCATTGCGCAAAAATATTTTTCTTTTCTTTGTTTTTGTGGTCAGGGCTAGCCCCCAAGCCCTGGCCAGATAATGATGATAAGCGTACCGGCAAGCGTTAATAACACGTTGGCTATCGCGTAAGTGCCCGCGTAGCCGAGCGCCGGGATGTTGCTGCGCGCGGTGTCGCTGATGATTTCCATCGCCGGGGCGCAGGTGCGCGCGCCCATGATGGCACCGAACAGCAGCGCGCGGTTCATGCGCAGCACGTAGGCGCCAAACAGGAAGCAGATAACGACCGGGATCAGGCTGACAAACAGACCCGCCACCAGCATCTGGCCGCCAACGACGCCGAGACTTTTGCCGATGCCGCCGCCTGCGCTCAGGCCAACGCCCGCCATAAAGACCATCAGGCCGAACTCTTTGACCATGTTCAGCGCGCCCTGCGGAATGTAGCCGAAGGTCGGGTGGTTGGCGCGCAGGAAGCCGAGCATGATACCTGCGAACAGCAGCCCGGCGGCGTTACCGATGCCGAAGTTAAAGTTGCTGAACTGGAAGGTGATCATGCCGATCATCAGGCCGACGATAAAGAAGGCACAGAAGGCCAGCAGATCGGTCACCTGGCTGTGGATGGACACAAAGCCGATGCGATCGGCAACGGTTTTCACGCGGCGCGCGTCGCCGCTCACCTGCAGCACGTCACCTTTGTTGAGCACGATGTTGTCGTCGATCGGCATTTCAATCTGGCTGCGAATCACGCGGTTAAGGAAGCAGCCGTGGTCGGTCAGCTTCAGCTGCGCCAGGCGACGGCCCACCACATTGTGGTTTTTCACCACGATCTCTTCGGTAACGATGCGCATATCCAGCAGGTCGCGGTCGAAGACCTCTTTACCGTTACGGAAGCTGGGGTCCAGGCGCGCGTGCGCGTCAGGGTAGCCCACCAGCGAAATTTCATCGCCCATTTGCAGCACCGCATCGCCGTCGGGGTTGGCGAGAATGCCGTTGCGGCGGATACGTTCGATATAGCAGCCGGTCTGGCGATAGATGCCCAGCTCGCGCAGATTTTTACCGTCAGCCCACGCCACCAGCTCCGGCCCCACGCGGTAGGCGCGGATGACCGGCAGATACACTTTACGATTGGTGTCGGTGTCCAGGCCGCGCTCGCGGGCGATTTGCTGGGCGCTGGTCTGCAGATCCTGATGCTGGAACTTCGGCATATAGCGGGCGGCAACGATCAGGCTGACGAGGCCAATCAGGTAGGTCAGCGCATAACCAAGGCTCAGGTGATCCTGTGCCTGGGCCAGCAGAGTACCTTCCATGCCGGAGTGGCGTAGGGTATCGCCCGCGCCCACCAGTACCGGGGTTGAGGTCATTGAACCAGCGAGCAGACCCGCCGTCAGGCCGATATCCCAGCCGAAGAGTTTACCCAGCCCCAGCGCAATCAGCAGCGCGCTGCCGACCATCACCAGGCCCAGCATCAGATAATTTTTGCCGTCGCGGAAGAAAATAGAAAAAAAGTTCGGTCCGGCTTCGACGCCGACGCAGAAAATAAACAGCATAAAGCCCAGATTCAGCGCGTCGGTGTTAATACTGAAATGCTGCTGCCCTAATAACAGCGAGACCACTAAAACGCCAATGGAATTACCAAGTTGGATGGAGCCAAGACGTAATTTGCCAAGACAAAGCCCCAGCGCTAATACCACGAATAATAACAGGATGTAATTCCCGTTTAACAAATCTGCGACGTTTATATTCACGGAATCTAACTTATCGTTTACCAGTAACGTGTTGAAAGAAATGGCTATTTGGTCTACCTTTGGACCAAGGGCGGTGGTAGGCTTGCTGCTATCCTGTACCCAAAAAATAACCAGAAAATAGCGTTCAGTAGTTTAATCGTTCCTGATCGTTACGGCTAGCAACAATCGCTTTTAGCACCGAAGTGTTTTGGCAAGGAAAGCCAGAAACTTTATCTGACTGGGCGTCCGTAAGGGCGATAAATGGAGTTTGATAGAGAATTTTTCAGGAGATGCGTGTGAGGAATGAACGCGGTTGGGCAGGTATAATCTGCTGCTTTTTACTCTTTATAGTGGTTTTCTTTTCACTGGTTCTGCACGTGAAGGGTGCCTTTCGCGCATCCGGAAATCCTGAACTGGGCCTGCTGTTTTTTATTATTCCTGGCGCCGTGTCGAGCTTTATCTCTCCGCGTCAGCGGGTAATGCTGCCGCTGGTGGGGGCCATTCTGGCAGCACCCATTTGTCTGGTGTTGACGCGACTGTTTTTCGATAACGGCGGGTCGTTCTGGCAGGAGCTGGCGTGGCTTTTCAGCGCTGTTTTCTGGTGTGCGCTTGGCGCGCTGTGCTATCTGTTTGTCAGCTCAATGCTGCACGACAAGCGACGGGAAAACAAACGCCCGCTGTAGGCGCGGGCGTCGTGGTGTTATCGGCAGAGCGAATCAGGCAAACAGGCCGAGATTCTCTTTCGCCCAGGCTTCAAAATCCGTGCAGCCGCCGATGTGTTTCTGGTCGACGAAAATCTGTGGCACGGTTTCCACCGGTTTACCCACGGTTTTTTCCAGATCGGCTTTGGTGATGCCTTCCGCGTGAATGTCTACGTAACGGTAGTTAAAATCGTCGCGTTCCTGGGTCAATTTCTCCGCCAGCTCTTTTGCACGAACGCAGTAAGGGCAGCCCGGACGACCAAAAATTACGGTAAACATAGTGTCTCTCCTCAAACGAGCGGAATAATCAACGTGCCTGTCGGCGAATGGCGCTTATGATGCCGCGCTCAGCAGCGGAGGGAAAGAAGGTTCTGCCTGTTACTCTGATTCATTCAGGCTATGTTTGGCTAATTATTTTTCCCCGGCTTGCCGTTATACTCGACGTAAATTGGCAAGATAAAAACGCGAAAGGTTCACAGGAGAAGAGGCATGCGTACGCTGGGAGCACTACCGAAAAGCGTATTGATACTGGAGGCCATCGGGATGGTGGTACTGGCGGTGGCCTGGCTATCGCTCAATCAGTACATTACGCTGCCGACGCCGTTGGCCAGCCCGCTGGCGGCGGTGATCATGATCTTCATTGGCATTGCGCTGATGCTGCCCGCCGCTGGCGTTCTGTTTTTGGGGATTGCCCGTGCCGCAGCGCCGCAGCTGATGAATCCTGGTTCCGCGCGAAAAAAGGAAAAAAATGATGACACCGACGATTGAAGTTCTGCTCAACCACCGCTCTATCCGTCAGTTTACCGACGAGCCCATCAGCGATGAACAGCGTGCGGCGATTATCGACAGCGCGCGGGCAACGTCCAGCTCCAGCTTTTTGCAGTGCACTTCTATTATCCGCATTACGGATAAAGCGATGCGCGAGCAACTGGTTGGCCTAACCGGCGGGCAGGCGCACGTGGCGCAGGCGGCCGAGTTTTGGGTGTTCTGCGCCGACTTTAACCGCCATTTGCAGATTTTACCTGACGCACAGCTGGGCCTGGCTGAGCAACTGCTGCTGGGCGTTGTTGATACCGCGCTGATGGCGCAAAACGCGCTTACTGCGGCGGAGTCCCTGGGGCTGGGCGGCGTGTACATCGGCGGCCTGCGCAACAATATTGAAACGGTTACCGCGCTGCTTAAGCTGCCAAAACATGTGCTGCCGCTGTTTGGTCTGTGCCTGGGCTGGCCGGCCAGCAACCCGGATCTCAAGCCGCGCCTGCCTGCCGCGCTGCTGGTGCATGAAAATCACTATCAGCCGATGGACCGTGAGGTGTTGGCGCAGTACGACGAAGATCTTGCCCGGTACTATTTGTCCCGCAGCACCAATGCCCGCCGCGACACCTGGAGCGACCATATTCGCCGTACGCTTATCAAAGAGAGCCGCCCGTTTATTCTGGATTATCTGCACCAGCAGGGGTTTGCTACGCGCTGATTTATCCTGCCCGATGGCGCTTCGTTTTTCGGGCCTGCAAGAGAAGGCACGGCCGGGTATGCACTGTGCTACCCGGTGGCGCAAATGCCAGAATCTGTGTCTGGACGCAAGCATTCATCGATGTGAAAGCGGTATGATACGCTGATTTTTAAGCGGCTTTTTTGGAGAGGTAAAGGGTGAAAATCGCCATTTTGTCCCGGGATGGAACGCTCTACTCGTGCAAGCGTTTGCGTGAGGCCGCCCAACGTCGCGGCCATATTGTTGACATCCTCGACCCGCTGTCGTGCTACATGAACATCAACCCGTCGGCGTCATCGATTCATTACAAAGGCCGCCAGCTGCCGCATTACGACGCGGTGATTCCCCGTATTGGCTCGGCGATTACCTACTACGGTATGGCGGCGCTACGGCAGTTTGAAATGCTGGGCAGCTATCCGCTCAACGAATCGGTGGCGATTACCCGCGCCCGCGATAAGCTGCGATCGTTGCAGCTGCTGGCGCGCCAGGGGATCGATCTTCCCGTCACCGGCATCGCCCATTCGCCGGACGACACCAGCGATCTGATCGACATGGTCGGCGGCGCGCCGCTGGTGGTGAAGCTGGTCGAGGGGACGCAGGGCATCGGCGTCGTGCTGGCCGAAACCCGTCAGGCGGCGGAGAGCGTGATCGACGCCTTTCGCGGTCTGAATGCGCATATCCTGGTGCAGGAGTACATCAAAGAAGCCAAAGGGCGTGATATCCGCTGCCTGGTGGTGGGCGATCGGGTCGTTGCCGCGATTGAGCGCCGGGCGAAGGAGGGCGATTTCCGCTCTAACCTGCACCGCGGCGGCGTGGCGACGGTCGCCGACATTACGCCTGCCGAGCGCGAGGTGGCCATTAAAGCCGCTCAGACGCTTGGCCTCGACGTGGCTGGGGTGGATATCCTGCGGGCGAAACGCGGGCCGCTGGTGATGGAGGTTAACGCGTCGCCGGGGCTGGAAGGGGTGGAAACCACGACCGGTATTGATGTCGCCGGTAAGATGATCGACTGGATCGAGCGTCAGGCCCACCCCGGTTTTTGCCTGAAAATCGGCGGCTAGTGCGGCTTTCGTAGTATGTAACGCTTTTTTTGCGTAAGCTATACATCATCTCGTCTGATACCGGGCGCTGCCCGGTAGCATGTTTTTTCTGGAATGTTACTTTACCGCATGAGGTCATAGGCAATATGGATTCTCTCGTCGTCCCGAGTCTGGATACGTTACGTCAGTGGCTCGACGAAATGGGCATGAGCTTTTTTGAGTGCGACACCTGCCAGGCGCTGCACCTGCCGCATATGCAAAATTTTGATGGTGTCTTTGATGCCAAAATTGACCTCATTGATAACGTCGTGCTTTTCTCGGCGCTGGCCGAGGTCAAACCGTCGGCGCTGCTGGCGCTGGGGGCCGATCTCTCTGCCATCAATGCCAGCTCGCTGACCGTCAAAGCGTTTCTGGATATGCAGGATGATAATCTGCCGAAGCTGGTCGTTTGCCAGTCGTTGTCCGCCTCGGTGGGCGTGAGCTTTGAGCAGTTTGCGGCCTTTGTGCAGCAAAGCGAAGAGCAGGTTTCGATGGTGATTCTTGAGGCTTCCGCCCAGCAGCTGCTGTATAAGCCGGAAGAGGAAGAGCTGCCGCCGGAAGATATCCAATACCATTTTCTTCACTAATCCTCCCCGCTAAATAGCGCAGTCACTGCCACGGTGGCTGCGTATTACATGCATTTATTCTACTCTTAACCTCTTTTTAAAGATTCTTTCACTACCTGATTGGCGCTTTTGGCTTATCGGATAGAGTGATCTTGCATAAAAAATTGATAAAAGGCGTTTTTTACACTGACCTATAGCCTCCGGACCGGGCTACAGTTATTCTTGCGACATATCGGTGCACCCCCTAATTATTGCCAGTAATAATCATAGTTGGCGAGAATTTTGCATCGATAGCGCGAGCAATGACTGCAGGGGAGCCCGGTCTCTTCTCTTTCATGCAGTACGAAAAAATATGCATGATTTCTGCATACTCTAAATTGCGTATATTTAGTCCGTTTGTTAACGGGCGCTGAGAAGGATAAGAGATATGGCCGCCTTAAATAAAAAATGGTTAACAGGTCTGGTGACGGGTGCGCTGATGGCTGCCTCGGCAAGCGTGCTCGCTGCAGAACAAAAAACGCTGCATGTCTATAACTGGTCCGACTATATTGCGCCGGATACCGTGGCGAATTTTGAAAAAGAGACCGGGATTAAAGTCGTATACGACGTCTTCGACTCCAACGAAGTACTGGAAGGTAAACTGATGGCGGGTAGCACCGGTTTTGATCTGGTGGTGCCGTCGGCAAGCTTCCTGGAACGCCAGCTCACCGCCGGCGTGTTCCAGCCGCTGGATAAGAGCAAGCTGCCAAACTGGAAAAACCTCGATCCGGACGTGCTGAAGCTGGTGGCGAAGCATGACCCGGACAACAAATATGCGATGCCTTACCTGTGGGCGACCACCGGTATTGGCTACAACGTCGATAAAGTCAAAGCCGTGCTCGGCAAAGACGCGCCGCTGAATAGCTGGGATCTGGTGATGAAGCCGGAAAACCTGGAAAAACTGAAGAGCTGCGGCGTCTCCTTCCTCGATGCGCCGGAAGAAATTTTTGCCACCGTGCTGAACTACCTGGGCAAAGATCCTAACAGCATGAAGGCCGATGATTACACCGGCCCGGCGACCGACCTGCTGCTGAAGCTGCGCCCGAACATTCGCTACTTCCACTCCTCACAGTACATTAACGATCTGGCCAACGGTGATATTTGCGTGGCGATCGGCTGGGCGGGCGACGTCTGGCAAGCAGCGAACCGCGCGAAAGAAGCGAAGAACGGCGTCAACGTTTCTTACTTCATTCCAAAAGAAGGGGCGCTGGCGTTCTTCGATGTCTTCGCGATGCCTGCTGATGCGAAAAACAAAGACGAAGCCTATCAGTTCCTCAACTATCTGATGCGTCCGGACGTGATTGCCCACATCAGCGACCATGTGTTCTATGCCAACGGCAACAAAGCATCAACGCCGCTGGTCAGCGCCGAAATTCGCGATAATCCGGCGATTTATCCGCCGGCTGACGTCTTCGCCAAGCTGTTCACGCTGAAAGTCCAGGATCCTAAAATCGACCGCGTCAGAACGCGTGCGTGGACCAAAGTGAAAAGCGGGAAATAATCCTTCACCTTGCTGGTGAGGGTATTGCACCGGGGCAGTGCAGCTGCCCCAATCTGGACGCCTGCCGGACGGCGGGTGTCCAGGGGTTGATATGACAACCGGGTCATATTGATATTCGTATTTTGCCGGAGAGCACCAGATTGAACGACGCTATTCCCCGCCCACAGGCGAAAACCCGCAAAGCGCTGACCCCGCTGCTGGAAATCCGTAATCTGACCAAATCCTTCGACGGCCAGCACGCCGTAGACGACGTTAACCTCACGATTTATAAAGGCGAAATTTTTGCGCTGCTGGGCGCATCTGGCTGCGGCAAGTCAACCCTGCTGCGCATGCTGGCGGGTTTTGAGCAGCCGACCGCCGGGCAGATTATGCTCGATGGCGTCGATCTGGCGCAGGTGCCGCCGTATCTGCGGCCAATTAACATGATGTTCCAGTCCTACGCGCTGTTTCCGCACATGACCGTTGAGCAGAACATTGCCTTTGGCCTGAAGCAGGATAAGCTGCCGAAAGCGGAAATTAACGCCCGCGTCGCCGAAATGCTGGCGCTGGTGCATATGCAGGAATTTGCGAAGCGCAAGCCGCATCAGCTTTCCGGCGGCCAGCGTCAGCGCGTGGCGCTGGCGCGAAGCCTCGCTAAGCGTCCGAAGCTGCTGCTGCTGGATGAACCGATGGGCGCGTTGGACAAAAAGCTGCGCGACCGGATGCAGCTGGAAGTGGTGGATATTCTTGAACGCGTGGGCGTGACCTGCGTGATGGTGACCCACGACCAGGAAGAAGCCATGACCATGGCCGGACGTATCGCCATTATGAACCGCGGCAAGTTTGTCCAGATTGGTGAACCGGAAGAGATTTACGAACACCCGACGACCCGCTACAGCGCGGAGTTTATCGGCTCGGTCAACGTCTTTGAAGGGCTGCTTAAACGGCGCGACGAAGATGGTCTGATCATTGAGTCGCCGGGGCTGGTGCATCCGCTGAAGGTTGACCCTGACGCTTCCGTAGTGGACAACGTACCGGTGTACGTCGCCCTGCGCCCGGAAAAAATCATGCTCTGCGAAGACCCACCGGCGGACGGCTACAACTTTGCCGTCGGGGAAGTTGAGCACATTGCCTACCTCGGCGATCTCTCCATTTATCATGTCCGCCTGAAAAGCGGCCAGATGATCAGCGCGCAGCTGCAAAACGCCCACCGTTACCAGAAAGGCTTACCGACCTGGGGCGATGAGGTACGTTTGTGCTGGGATGCTGACAGCTGCGTGGTGTTGACGGTTTAGGAGGGGCTATGAGTATATATGAACCACCGGCCCGCCCGCATAAACCGGGCGGCTTCGCCCTGTGGCTGGCGCGGGTCAATATGAAACACGGGCGCAAATTTGTCATTGCGATGCCGTATCTATGGCTGATCCTGCTGTTTTTACTGCCGTTCCTGATCGTCTTCAAAATCAGCCTTGCGGAGATGGCGCGCGCGATCCCGCCGTATACCAACCTGATGGAATGGGCCGACGGCCAGCTGACGGTTGCGCTCAACTTTGGCAACTTCCTGCAGCTGACCGACGATCCACTCTATTTTGAGGCTTATTTGCAGTCGCTGCAGGTGGCGGCAATCTCGACGATTTGCTGTCTGCTGCTGGGCTATCCGCTGGCCTGGGCGGTGGCGCACAGTAAACCATCAACGCGCAACATCCTGCTGCTGCTGGTGATCCTGCCATCGTGGACGTCGTTTCTGATTCGTGTCTACGCATGGATGGGGATCCTGAAAAATAACGGCGTGCTGAACAACTTTCTGATGTGGCTGGGGGTGATTGACCAGCCGCTGACGATTCTGCATACCAACCTCGCGGTCTATATCGGGATTGTGTACGCCTATCTGCCGTTTATGGTGCTGCCTATCTACACTGCGCTGACCCGCATTGACTACTCGCTGGTTGAGGCGTCGCTGGATCTCGGCGCACGTCCGCTGAAGACCTTTTTCAGCGTCATCGTACCGTTAACCAAAGGCGGGATTATCGCGGGCTCCATGCTGGTCTTTATCCCGGCGGTAGGGGAGTTTGTGATCCCGGAACTGCTCGGTGGCCCGGACAGCATCATGATTGGGCGCGTGCTGTGGCAGGAGTTCTTTAACAACCGCGACTGGCCGGTAGCCTCGGCGGTGGCGATCGTCATGCTGCTGCTGCTGATCGTGCCGATCATGTGGTTCCATAAATATCAGCAAAAACAGATGGGGGAACACGGATGAACAACCTACCGGTCGTACGATCGCCGTGGCGAATCCTGATTCTGGTGATTGGCTTTACGTTCCTGTATGCGCCAATGCTGATGCTGGTGGTCTATTCGTTTAACAGCTCAAAGCTGGTGACCGTCTGGGCGGGCTGGTCAACGCGCTGGTACGGCGAACTGTTCCGCGACGATGCGATGATGAGCGCGGTGGGGCTAAGCCTGACCATCGCGGCGGCGGCGGCCACGATGGCGGCCATTCTTGGCACCATTGCCGCGGTGGTGATGGTGCGCTTTGGCCGCTTCCGCGGTGCCAACGGCTTTGCCTTTATGATCACCGCGCCGCTGGTTATGCCGGACGTCATTACCGGGCTGTCTCTGCTGCTGCTGTTCGTCGCTTTGGCACACGCCATCGGCTGGCCGGCGGATCGCGGTATGCTGACCATCTGGTTGGCGCACGTCACCTTCTGTACTGCCTACGTGGCGGTGGTTATCTCCTCGCGTCTGCGCGAGCTGGACCGCTCGATCGAAGAGGCGGCGATGGATCTGGGCGCGACGCCGCTGAAGGTCTTCTTCGTGATTACGCTGCCGATGATTATGCCGGCGGTCATTTCCGGCTGGCTGCTGGGCTTTACGCTGTCGCTGGATGACCTGGTCATCGCCAGCTTCGTATCCGGCCCGGGCGCGACGACGCTACCGATGCTGGTCTTCTCCAGCGTGCGCATGGGGGTGAACCCGGAGATTAACGCGCTGGCGTCTCTGATCCTTGGCGTAGTCGGAATTGTCGGATTTATCGCCTGGTATTTGATGGCGCGCGCGGAAAAACAGCGGGTGCGCGATATCCAACGTGCAAGACGCGGATAATCCTCTTAAAATCGATACGGATGTGCAGTCGATGCCGCGAATGTTCGCGGCATCGTTTTCATGGAAGGCAACACATTGGAACTGTTTACTCGAAGCCGTCGGTCGCATGCCCGTCTGAACGTTCCTGCTTTGGTGCAGGTGGCGGCGCTCGCCATTATTTTAATCCGCTGTCTCGACCTGTTGATGATTATCAATCTGCTCGGGCTGAATGGGATTGGCGAATTTATTCATCGCAGCGTTCAGACCTGGACGCTGACGCTGGTGTTTCTCTCCAGCCTGGTGCTGGTGTTCGTTGAAATCGCCTGCGCCTTTTCGTTGGTCAAAGGGCGTAACTGGGCGCGCTGGGTGTACCTGCTGACGCAGGTGATTGCCGCCAGCTACCTGTGGGCTGCATCGCTTGGCTACGGTTACCCGGAGCTGTTCAGCATCGCCGGCGAGTCGAAGCGGGAGATATTCCGTTCGTTGGTGATGCAAAAAATGCCGGATCTGCTGGTGTTATGCCTGCTTTTTGTACCCGCAGCCTCCCGGCGATTTTTCCGCTTACAATAACGGTGATACAATCCACGCCCCTCTTTGTCTCAAGGTTTTTCTATGCAGTGCGCACTCTATGATGCCGATCGTTGCCGTTCATGTCAGTGGATTGAGCAGCCCGTCGCCGAACAGCTGGCCGCCAAAATGGCCGACCTCCAGACGCTGCTGGCGGCGTTCCCCGTGGCGGGATGGTGCGCACCCGTGTCTGGCCCCGAGCAGGGGTTTCGCAATAAAGCCAAAATGGTGGTCAGCGGTAGCGTAGAACGTCCGCTGCTGGGCATGCTGCATCGCGACGGGACGCCGGAAGATCTGACCGACTGTCCACTTTATCCGGCCTCGTTTGCCCCGGTATTTGCTGCGCTCAAACCGTTTATCGCCCGCGCCGGGCTGACGCCCTACAACGTGGCGCGCAGGCGCGGCGAGCTGAAGTACCTGCTGCTGACGGAAAGCCAGCTCGACGGCGGCATGATGCTGCGCTTTGTGCTGCGTTCGGACAGTAAGCTCGCGCAGCTGCGCGCCGCATTACCCTGGCTTCAGGCCCAGCTGCCGCAGCTTAAGGTGATCACCGCCAACATTCAGCCGGTACACATGGCGATTATGGAAGGCGAGCAGGAGATTTTCTTTACCGAGCAGCAGGCGCTGGCGGAGCGGTTTAATGACGTTCCGCTGTGGATTCGCCCGCAGAGCTTCTTCCAGACCAACCCCGCTGTCGCCAGCGCCCTGTACGCCACGGCGCGCGACTGGGTGCGGGCGCTGCCGGTCGATCATATGTGGGATCTGTTTTGCGGCGTCGGCGGCTTTGGGCTGCACTGCGCGACACCGGACATGACCCTGACCGGCATTGAGATTGCCCCGGAGGCTATTGCCTGTGCGAAGCAGTCGGCGGCAGAGCTGGGGCTGGGCAAGCTGCATTTCCAGGCGCTGGATTCGACCCAGTTTGCCACCGCCCAGGCCGCTACTCCGCAACTGGTGCTGGTCAACCCGCCGCGCCGCGGCATTGGCAAAGCGCTGTGCGACTACCTCAGCGCGATGGCGCCGCAGTACCTCGTCTACTCCAGCTGTAATGCGCAGACCATGGCCAAAGATTTTGCCCATCTGCCGGGGTACCGTATCGAGAAAGTACAGCTGTTTGATATGTTCCCGCACACCGCCCATTACGAGGTGTTGACGCTGCTGGTTCGCTGCTAGCGTGCCCAAGCCCGGCAGGTGCAGCGCTGCCGGGCGGTTACAATGGCTAGTGGCTCATGGTCTGAGGCGACATATTGCCTTGCTTCATCTTCTCTCCTTTCATGACCTCTTTTTTCATGCCGTCTTTTTGCATACCGTCTTTGGCCATCTTCTCTTTGCACATCGTGTCCTGGCACATTTTATCGTGGGGTTTGGCCATGCCGTCATGCATTGGCTCGGCGGCGTGCACGCTCGCCATCAGCAGGGCGCCGAGCGCGGCGGTAGCAATCATTATCTTTTTCATCGTCTGTCCTCATGGTTGATGTTGTGCACCGACAGCATCGCGCGCAGCTCATCACCATGTCCTCACGGAAGTTTAAATAAAATGTGATAACTCACGGCGCCCGGCTGGGTTAAGCTTGAAAAAAAGCGTGGGTGGAATGTTATGAATAGCGCAAAGAAAATCTTGCTGGTGGAAGACGACCAGGACATCGCAACTCTGCTGCGGCTCAATTTGCAGGATGAAGGATACCAAATCGTTCACGAGGCGGACGGCACGCGCGCGCTGGCGCAGCTTGAGGCATCGGTCTGGGACGCGGTGATCCTTGATTTAATGCTGCCCGGCGTCGACGGGTTGGAGATCTGCCGCCGCATCCGGCAAATGACGCGCTATTTACCGGTGATCATTATCAGCGCCCGCACCAGTGAAACGCACCGTGTCCTGGGGCTGGAGATGGGGGCCGACGACTACCTGCCGAAACCTTTTTCGGTGCTGGAGTTGATTGCCCGCGTTAAAGCGCTGTTTCGCCGTCAGGAAGCGATGGGGCAGAGCATCCGCCTGGAGAGCGGGGCGATTGCCTGCCACGGTCTGACCATCGATCCGCTCTCCCGTGAAGTGCGGCTGCACGGCGAGTCCGTTGAGCTAACCCCGCGTGAATTTGATCTGCTGTACTGGTTTGCTCGCCATCCGGGAGAGGTCTTTTCGCGTCTGTCGTTGCTCGATAGCGTGTGGGGCTATCAGCATGAAGGGTATGAACACACGGTCAATACCCATATCAACCGCCTGCGGGTGAAAATAGAGAAAGACCCCGCCGAGCCGGAAATCATTCTCACCGTCTGGGGAAAAGGCTATAAGTTTGCCACCGACAAAAGGAAACCTGCACCATGAGCCGACGGTTGAGCCTGAGCCAGCGGCTGACGCTGGTGTTTACCGCCATTTTGCTGCTGTGCGCGATTGCGGCGTGCAGCGTGCAGCTTTACAACAGCAGCCAGTTCGGTAATGCGATGGTTCAGCGGCTGTCGGCGGGCCTGGCGCAGCAAATCGTCAATCGCGAGCCGCTGCTGGATGCGCAGGGTGGCGTTAATCGCCAGACCCTGAAAACGTTGTTTGACCGCCTGATGACGCTTAACCCGAGCGTAGAGCTGTACCTTATCTCGCACGACGGTACGATTGTCGCCGATGCTGCACCGCCTGGCCACATCAAGCGCCAGCAGATTGACCTCGCGCCGCTGCGGGCCTTCCTCGACGGCGCGGCGTGGCCGGTGTACGGCGACGACCCGCGCAGCCAGGATAAACAGAAAGTCTTCAGCGTGGCGCCGGTTTTGCTCAACGGCAACCTGCACGGTTATCTCTACATCATTCTTGAGGGGGAAAACCTCAATGCGCTGGCGGAGAGCGCGTGGCACAAGGCGCTGTGGAGCACCTTCCTTTGGTCGCTGCTGCTGGTGGCGCTGTTTGGCCTGCTGGCGGGAACGCTGGTGTGGTACTGGGTCGCCCGTCCGGTGCGCCAGCTTACCGCCCATGTGCAAGGGGTGGATCAGGACAGCATCAGCGCAATCAGGCAGCTGGCGCAGCAGCCGCTGCAGGCCGATGGCTCTAATGAAGTGGCAATATTGCGTAATACCTATATTGAGCTGGCGCGCAAAATTGCCAGCCAGTGGGATCAGCTTTCCGATAGCGATCGTCAGCGCCGCGAGTTTATTGCCAATATTTCCCATGATTTGCGCACTCCGCTAACCTCACTGCTGGGCTATCTGGAGACGCTATCGATGAAAGCCGACACGCTCTCACCGGAGGATAACCGGCAGTACTTGGCCGTGGCGCTACGCCAGGGGCACAAGGTTCGTCATCTCTCACAGCAGCTGTTTGAGCTGGCGAAGCTGGAGCACGGCGGGATCAAGCCACAGCTCGAACCGTTTGCGATAGGTGAATTAATTCAGGATGTGGCACAGAAATTCGATCTGGCGATTGAGACCCGGCGCTTAACCCTCAAGGTCGAGATCCCGCGCGCGCTGCCGCTGCTGAACGCAGATGTTTCGATGATTGAGCGGGTGGTCACTAACCTGCTGGATAACGCCGTGCGTCACACGCCGCCCGGTGGCACGGTGATGCTGCGCGTCTGGCAGGAAAATGAACGTCTTCAGGTGGAGGTTGCTGACAGCGGGCCTGGCGTCGATGAAGCGCTGCGTGAGGCGTTATTCCAGCGTCCTTCCGCGCTGAGTGCGCAAAGCGTGAGAGAAAATCGCGGTGGCCTGGGGCTGCTGATTGTGCGGCGTATGCTGGAACTGCACGGCGGCAGTATTCGCCTGATGGAGGCCTCTGCGGGCGCTTGCTTCCGCTTTTTCGTGCCGTTATAGATGAGAAAACCCGGTAAGCAGGGCGCTTACCGGGTGAGGGCACTTACTCAGCGAACCATTTGTCGCTGATTTTCTGATAGGTACCGTCTGCTTTAATCGCTTTGAGTGCACCGTTCAGCTGCTCCAGCAGCGCTTTGTTGTCCGGGCGTACCGCGATGCCAAGGCCAATGCCGAAGTACTGCGGATCGGTGACTTTCTCAGTGGCCGCACCCAGCTGCGGGTTCGTTTTCAGCCATTCGTTGACCACGGCGGTATCGCCGAAGACGCCGTCGATACGGCCATTTTTCAGGTCGATAATCGCATTCTGGTAGCTGTCATAGGCGACGGTTTTCACTTCCGGATGCTTGTCCATCAGGTATTTCTGGTGGGTCGTCCCGTTTTCCATACCGATACGTTTGCCTTTCAGGTCATCAAAGGTTTTGAATTCGCCTTTTTTAGCAATCACCAGCGCCGAGTTAGCATAGTAGGCATCGGTAAACGCGACCTGTTTGCTACGCTCAGGCGTGATGTCCATACCGGAGATCACCGCATCGTATTTCTTAAATTTCAGCGCCGGGATCAGGCTGTCAAACGCGTGGTTGGTAAAGGTACATTCGGCCTGAATTTGTTTACACAGCGCGTTAGCAAGGTCGATATCAAAGCCGACGATCTGGTTGTTCGCATCCATGGACTCAAACGGCGGATAGGTAGCGGACACGCCGAAGCTGATTTTTTCTGCGGCTTGGGCGCCTGCGGCAACGGTGGCCAGTAAGGCGGCCAATACTAATTTTTTCATGGATGAGCTCCTGTCTGTCTCGCTTATGGTTGCTGCCCTGCGTGTGGCATGGAGCTACAATGCCACTTAGTGAATTTATATGCAATATAGTTGAGTAAATATTTTCATTGTTGCAAAAAAAAACGGATAGGCCAGCGGCTTATCCGTTTCGGAATTTAATGGTTATGCAAAAACTAGTCGCGGCGCTCGAAGGCCAGCGCTTTGCGCTCAATCAGGCGCATCAGCAGCGTCAGCAGGCCGTTGACGACGAGATACACCAGCCCGGCGGCACCAAAGACCATCACGTCATAGGTGCGTCCGTACAGCAGCTGCCCGTGGCCCATTACCTCCATCAGCGTGATGGTATAGGCCAGCGACGTACTCTTGAACACCAGCACCACTTCGTTGGAGTAGGAAGAGAGCGCACGTTTAAAGGCGTACGGCAGCAGGATCGCCAGCGTATCTTTCTTACTCATCCCCAGCGCGTTACAGGACTGCCACTGGCCTTCCGGAATGGCGCGGATCGCACCAAAGAACAGCTGCGTGGTATAGGCGGCGCTGTTGAGCGACAGGGCAATCAGCGCGCATAGCCACGGCTCGGAGAGCAGATGCCACAGCACCGGATAGTTTTGCAACGTCGGGAACTGACCCGGGCCGTAGTAAATCAGGAAGATCTGCACCAGCAGCGGCGTGCCGGTAAACAGCGTGATGTAGCCGCGTACCAGCCACACCAGCACCGGCGTTTTCAGCGTCAGGATGATGGTGAAGATCAGCGCCAGTACCAGCGCCACCACAATGGAGGCGACGGTCAGCGTCAGGCTGGTATGCAGCCCTTTCATCAGTTCCGGTAAATACTCGAGCATCAGCCTGGTCTCCGTTCGAAGCGAGTGGTACGCAGGTCAATGCGTTTGAGGATGTACTGGCTCAGCAGCGTGATCACCAGATAGATAGCCGCCGCCACGATGTACCAGGTAAACGGCTCCTGGGTACGCGTCGCGATGCTTTTGGTTTGCAGCATCAGGTCGTTCACGCTAATCAGCGATACCAGCGCGGTATCTTTCAGCAATACCAGCCACTGGTTGCCGAGGCCCGGCAGCGCGTGTCGCCACATCTGCGGCATCACCAGACGGAAGAAGATAGCACTTTTCGACATCCCCAGCGCCTGTCCGGATTCCCACTGGCCCGCCGGTACCGCTTTCAGTGCGCCGCGCAGGGTCTGCGAGGCGTAAGCGGCATAGAGCAGGGAGAGGGCAATCACGCCGCACAGGAACGGGCTGACGTCGAAGTTTTCGATCTGCATCTGAACCGGAATCTGCACGATGCCGAGGTTAATCGTAAAACCGTCGGACAGCGTCAACAGCAGCTGTGAAGAGCCGAAGTAGATAAACAGCACCACCAGGATTTCCGGTAGACCGCGCAGCACGGTGACCAGCGCGGAGCCGAGCCATGCGATAGGGCGCCATTTAACCGACTCCCACACCGCAAAGAACATCGCCAGCGCGAGCCCGATAACCAGTGCACAAACGGCAAGGCCGACGGTCATACCGGCGGCGCTTGCTAAAGGAAACATTTCGTTCATCAAGTCTTACTTCTGGAACCATTTAGCGTAGATGGTTTGGTAAGTGCCATCTTTTTTCACTTTTTCCAGCGCAGCGTTAAATTTCTGCTGCAGCTCGGTGTTGCCCTGACGTACGGCAATGCCCAGACCGGTGCCGAAGTAACCTTTGTCGGTCACTTTGTCGCCAACGGCGGCCAGCTTGTCGTTATCTTTCAGCTATTCGGTAACCACGGCGGTGTCGCCGAAGACGGCATCAATACGGCCGTTTTGCAGGTCCAGCTTCGCGTTCTGATAGCTGTCGTAAGGCACGGTGGTAATTTCCGGATGTTTATCCATGATAAATTTCTGGTGCGTGGTGCCGTTCTGTACGCCGACTTTTTTGCCTTTCAGCTGATCGATGCCGGTGAACTTGCCCTTCACGCCGACAAACAGCGCGGAGTTATCATAGTACGGAGTGGTGAACAGAACCTGTTTTTCACGCTCAGGGGTGATATCCATACCGGCCATCACCGCGTCAATACGGCGGAACTTCAGGCTAGGGATCAGGCTATCGAAAGATTGGTTGCTGAAGGTACAGGTCGCGTCGATCTCTTTACACAGCGCGTTGGCCAGATCCACGTCGAAGCCGACGATCTGGTTGTTGGCATCCATCGACTCAAACGGAGGGTAGGATGCTTCGGTCGCAAAACGGATAGTTTGAGCAGCGGCAGCGGAGAGGCTGACGCTAGCGAGCAGCGCGGCAATCAGTACTTTTTTCATGATCATTGTCCTGTTCTCAGTGAGAAAGATAATTTCTAAAAGCCTCGGTCTGTGGGCTGTTAAAGCAGCTTGCATCGCCTTGTTCGACGATATAACCGTTTTCCATGTACACCACGCGGCTGGCGGTCTTGCGTGCCACTTCCACTTCGTGGGTGACGATGACCTGGGTAATGTTGGTTTCAGCCAGTTCATGAATGATGCTGACGATTTGGGCGGTGATTTCCGGATCAAGGGCAGCGGTGGGCTCATCAAACAGCAGCACCTGCGGCTCCATCATCAGCGCGCGGGCGATCGCCACACGCTGCTGCTGACCGCCGGACAGGTGCAGCGGATAGCGGTCGCTGAACGGTTTGAGGCGTAAACGCTCGAGCAGTTTTTCCGCGCGCGCCATCGCCTGATCTTTACTCAGCCCCAGCACGCGGCACGGCGCTTCGATCAGATTCTGAACCACGGTCAGGTGCGGCCAGAGGTTGTACTGCTGGAAGACCATGCCGACGTTTTGACGCAGTTCGCGAATCGCTTTATCTGACGGCGTTTTGGCAAAATCGAAATGATTACCCGCAATCGCCAGAGTACCGGACTTCGGCATCTCCAGCAGATTCAGCACGCGCAGCAGGGAGCTTTTACCCGCGCCGCTTGGGCCAAGCAGTACCAGCGTTTCGCCCTCCGGGCACTGCAGCGTGATGTCGAACAGCGCCTGATGCGCGCCATAAAAGCAGTTAATGCCGTCTAATTTAATGCTCATTGATACCCGTCACGAAAGAGTTGTCCTCGCCCTGGAAACGCCAGGTGCTTACTCTGCTGCCGCTCTTACATTTCCCCGCTGAAGGTATCAGCCGTAGAGGAATTATCAGCAATTGAGGCCGCAAATAGTACCTTTGACAGAATAGTTATGCAATATTTGTGCGTTAAAACTTAAATATAAACCAACTTTTCTTTTAAAGTTAGCACAAAATAACGGTCGGGGTGGGCGCGGGGTATAAATGTCGGCATTCCACGGAGAATGCCAGACATTTTGCCGGGATAAAGGATATAGCAGAATTTGTTTACACTTTATTAACGTTTTTCGAGAGATTGGCGCAGCGTGCCCGCTGGCGCGTGGCTATTGTTGCCGAGATAACGCACGTCATCCACCGCCCAGCACTGACCTTCGCGAATCATCAGCACTTCGTCTTTCCAGCTTTGGGTTCCCTGTTTCAAGTCGACGCGTAACGGAATATTGCGCGCGTCGGTGTTAGGAATGGTCGAGGCGCTGGCGACGTCGGCGCTATCCGGTACGGCGGTGCTGCTGGAGAACAGCCCCGACTGCATCAGCGTGCGCGTGCTGGCGTCCTGGCTGCTGTCGCTCAGCAGTTTGGCCAGCCCATCGCTCAGATACGGCCGCAGCGCGGTGTAGTCGCTGGTCCGACGCTGGATCTGGCTGTCATAAAATTTTTGTGCCACGGTGTCCGGGCCGCCTTCCACGCATTGCCCGACGCGCGCGCCGGTATCTTTGTAAGCAGGGGTGACGGTGGTACAGGCGCTCAGCAGCAGCGCGGCAGGGAGGATAAATGCAAGGTTGGAGTAACGCATAGTGATTCCTTGTTAGCCGTCTCAACATTAGTCGCTTCTACGCCGGGGGCCGGCGTATCAACCGCCGCCATGCGGCGGGCGAGATTTACGTATACGATAATGGAGTAATCCCTTTTCAAGCATAGCGTATCGGTCCGATAATGTGTTTAGCACTAAGCGCTAAGGCATTGAACGTTAACGAAGGAGCTGTCCATGCAATTTTCAACTACCCCCACCCTCGAAGGGCAACCAATTGTCGAATACTGCGGCGTGGTGACCGGCGAGGCGATTCTGGGCGCGAATATTTTTCGCGATTTTTTCGCCGGCATTCGCGATATTGTTGGCGGACGTTCGGGCGCGTATGAAAAAGAGCTGCGCAAAGCGCGTGAGATTGCCTTTAAAGAACTCGGCGAGCAGGCCGCAGCGCTGGGCGCTGATGCGGTTGTCGGGATTGATATCGATTATGAAACCGTGGGCAAAGACAGCAGCATGCTGATGGTGAGCGTGAGCGGTACGGCGGTCAAAACGCGCAAATGAAACGTTTTCTGACCGTAATGATGCTGGCGATGCTGCTGGCGGGGTGTGCCGGGGAAGAAAAAAAAGCGGTCATTGAAAAGCCTGGATACGTGCTGGATACCAGCCGTTCCGCGCCTGCCGCTTATCCACGCGTTAAGGTACTGGTTATTCACTATACGGCGGATGATTTCGACGGTTCGCTGACCACGCTAACCGGTCAGCAGGTCAGCGTGCACTATCTCATTCCCGCGGTGCCGCCGCTAACGCGCGGCAAGCCGCGAATCTGGCGGCTGGTGCCGGAGTCAGAGCTTGCCTGGCATGCCGGTGTGAGCTTCTGGCGCGGCGCGACGCGCATCAACGACACGTCAATCGGTATCGAGCTGGAAAACCTCGGCTGGCAGAAGTCGGGGGGGACGAAGTCCTTCACGCCGTTTGAACCGACGCAAATCCAGGCGTTAATACCGCTGGCGAAAGACATCATCAAGCGCTACAACATTGAGCCGCAAAACGTGGTGGCGCATTCGGATATCGCGCCGCAGCGTAAGGATGATCCGGGCCCGCTGTTCCCGTGGCAGGCGCTGGCGCAGCAGGGGATCGGCGCGTGGCCGGATGCCAGCCGCGTGGCCTTCTATTTGAACGGCCGCTCGCCAAATGCGCCAATTGCCTCATATACCCTGCTGGATTTGCTGGCGCGCTATGGCTACGACGTCAAACCGAATATGACGCGAATGCAGCAGATGCGGGTGATTGCCGCCTTCCAGATGCATTTCCGCCCGGCGCGCTATGACGGCGTAGCGGATATGGAAAGCCTGGCGATTGCCGAGGCGCTGCTGGAAAAATACGGCCAGGGCTAAGCCCTAACGGTGCAGCTTGCCGTGATCCTCAAGCCAGGCGGCGGTACGAATAATACCGTCGTCCAGCGAAACGACCGGCTCGTAGCCTAGCTCTTCGCGGGCGCGGCTGATATCGAGCGTAAAGTCAAAGTTGAGCTTCGATACCCCGTAGTGGGTCAGCGACGGTTCTTTGGCAGATTTATTGCCAAACCGCTCCATGCTGCGGGCAATCATATCCAGCATGGGGTAAGGCACGGAGCGAATGCGGCAGGTGATATCCAGTTCGTCAATTAAGCGCTCAACGATGCTGCGCAGCGTGCGGGGTTCGCCGTTGGTAATGTTATAGGCGCGGCCTGAAGGCAGGTCGTCACAGCGCGGCTGGCTGGCGAGCCACATGGCGTGGGCGGCGTTCTCGTAGTAGGTCATGTCGACCATCGCGTGGCCGCCGCGCGGCAGCAGCACGCTGCCGTAATGGTGCATCATCTGCGCCAGGCGCGGAATAAACACTTTATCGTGCGGGCCAAAGACGCTCTGCGGACGCAGAATGGTGAAACGCGTGTTCGGGTTTGCCTGCGCCAGCATCTGAATGACCTCTTCGCTGGCGGCTTTGCTGCGGGCAAATTCGTTGGCAAAACGGTGAGGACGAAAATCTTCTTTGATGTCCCGATGATGGTGGTAGTCAAAGTAGAGCGACGGCGACGAGATATGGATAAAGTTGCGTACGCCCCAGGCGACAGCCCATTCTCCCAGACGGCGGGTGGCACGGACGTTGGCGAGGTCAAACGCGGCCTGGGTGCCCCACGGCGAGGTGAAGCTAGAGCAGTGCCACAGGGTGTCGACGCCGGCCAGCATCACTTTGGCCTGAGAGGAGACCAGCTCGGTCAGGTCAGCATGGACGAATTCGGCGCCCATTTTCTCCAGCAGTTTGCCCATCGCTTCATTGCGACCGCTCGCTCTGACGCTAATGCCCTTACGGCGCAGATACTCAACTGCGTTTCTGCCTAATCCGCTCGTGGCGCCGGTGACCAGTACCTTCATAATCATCCACAGTGTTAAAAAAGAGTTTCGTGCGCATTCTTCCGTTTATTTCACTCGTATGCAATGGGAAACTAAGACGAAAAAGGGTTAATGCGCATTTTTTCCTGTGACTTCTTCTGCCAGGCGGGCAATACGCCGTGCCATTCCGCGGAAGATGAACAGATGTGCTGGAATCATCAACAACCAGTAGAGTAATCCTGGCATACCGTGCGGATGCCACCAGGCGCGCACGTCAAGTTCCCGATGGCTGCCTTTGTCGACCATCGTGAAGCTCAGGCGACCAAGGCCGGGCGCCTTCATGCCGAAGAGGAGCGTCAGCGCTTTTTCGGGTTCAACAATGATCACTTTCCAGCTGTCGACCGCATCGCCGGGCTGAAGCAGCGGGCGCTCCGGGCGCCCTTTCGCCAGTCGGTGTCCCACCAGCAGATCCATTGCCGCGCGCGTTTTCCAAAGTATATTGCCAAAGAAATAGCCTTCTTTACCGCCCAGACGGTTAACCACCGCCCATAGTGCGGTCAGGCTGGCGGACGTGCTGACGGTAAAGCCGGCCTGTTTGGCAAAAAATCCGTATTCCGGACGCCAGCGAGCGAAAGCCTGCGCGTCGTAGCCCCAGTCGCTGGAGTTGACCAGGCTTTTCTCTTCTTCAAGCGTACGGCGTACCGCCTCATCGAACGGGATCAGCGTTTGTGGGATCAGCGCGCGCAGGGTGCGATCGTCAGCCAGCAGATCGTGCTTCAGCCCCTGGATCAGGGCCTTGGCGATCGTGGGCGGAACGGAGGTGATCACGTTAAGGAACCACACCGAGATCCAGCGAGTGGGGAAGGGAATCGGAATCAGTGGGCGATGACGGCCGCTGACCGCCATAAAATGTTCAAACTGCTGCTGGTAGGTCAGCTCTTCCGGCCCGGCGGCTTCAAACACGCGATGCTCGGGAGACGGATGGTTGAGCAGTTCGACCAGATAGAACAGCAGATTTTCCAGCGCAATCGGCGTGGTGCGCGAGCGCACCCAGCGCGGCGGCGTCAGTATCGGCAGGTTGTAGACCATGTCACGCATCACTTCAAACGCCGCGGAGCCCGCGCCGACGATGATCCCGGCACGCACTTCGCTTACCGGCACGCCCGCATCGCGCAGAATATCGGCGGTTAACTGACGGGCGCGCAGGTGCGGCGATTGTTCGTGCGCCGGCGCTTGTAAAGAGCTCAGGAAAATCAGCTGGTTAACTGGACTTACCCGCAGCGCAGCGCGCACGTTTTCCGCTACCCGGCGTTCGTGCTCGAGAAAATCCTGGCTCTCGCCCATGCCGTGAACCAGGTAGTAGACGGTCTCGACGCCGCTCAGCAGCGCCGAGAGGTCGGCGGTTTTTTCGAGATCAACCGAATGGCAGGTGACGCCGGGCAGATTGCGCTTTTGTAGCCGTTCAACGCGACGTGCCACCGCCCGCACGGCATAGCCGTGCTGGCTTAATTCAGACACCAGATGCTGACCAATGTAGCCGCTGGCGCCAAAAACCAGAACAGACTGCGACACGTTGTCTCCTTAGCGGGCTAAAAAGGCTTTCCAGTGACCCACGACTTCCGTCAGCTGCTGGCGGTTGACGTCGAGATGCGTCACCAGGCGTACGATCGGCGACGCGTTTATCAGCACGCCGCGCGCCTGCATAAATTCGCCCAGCGCCGCGGCGTTTTCTTCACCCACCCGGACGAACAGCATATTGGTGTCGTGGCGCATGACATCGGCACCGGCCTCGCGCAGTTCGGCGGCAAGCCAGGCGGCGTTATCGTGATCGTCCTGCAGGCGAGCGACGTTGTTTTGCAATGCGTACAGCCCTGCGGCGGCTAAAATCCCGGCCTGGCGCATGCCGCCGCCGGTCATTTTACGCCAGCGGTTGGCGCGTTTGATGTAGTCGTGATCCCCGACCAGCAGCGAGCCGACCGGCGTGCCCAATCCTTTGGACAAACAGATGGTGAACGAGTCACAGTATTGGGCGATGTCCTTCAGCTCACAGCCGTAGCTGACCAGCGCGTTGAAAATACGCGCGCCGTCGACGTGCAGCGCCAACCCGCGCGCACGGGTGAAGTCCCAGGCCTCTTTGAGATAGGCGCGCGGCAGTACTTTGCCGTTGTGGGTGTTTTCAATACTCAACAGCCGGGTGCGGGCGAAGTGAATATCGTCGGCTTTGATTTTGGCCGCGACTTTATCCAGCGGCAGCGTGCCATCACCGGCGGCGTCAATCGGCTGCGGCTGAATACTGCCCAGCACCGCCGCGCCGCCCGCTTCGTACAGATAGTTATGCGCCCCCTGGCCGACGATGTACTCCTCGCCGCGTTCACAGTGGCTCAGCAGCGCCACCAGGTTGGCCTGGGTGCCGGTAGGCAGGAACAGCGCCGCCTCTTTGCCGGCCAGCTCGGCGACGTACTGCTGAAGGGCATTCACGGTGGGATCATCACCATACACATCATCGCCGACCGGCGCGGCCATCATGGTATCCAGCATGGCGCGCGTCGGGCGGGTTACGGTATCACTGCGTAAATCAATCACGGCATTTCCTTTTTAAACTCGGAAGAATGCCCTCTGTTTTACCTGAGCCAGTTGGTTTTCGCCAGTTCGATCACTTCATCACCGCGTCCGCTGATGATGGCGCGCAGCATATACAGGCTAAAGCCTTTTGCTTGCTCCAGTTTGACCTGCGGCGGAATGGCCAGCTCCTCTTTCGCGACAACGACGTCGACCAGCACTGGGCCATCGATGCTGAAGGCGCGCTGCAAAGCCTCGTCGACGTCAGCGGCTTTCTCCACGCGAATGCCGGGAATACCGCAGGCCTCAGCAATGCGCGCAAAGTTCGTGTCGTGCAGCTCGGTACCGTCGGTCAGATAACCGCCAGCCTTCATCTCCATCGCCACAAAGCCCAATACGCTGTTGTTAAAGACCACGATTTTAATCGGCAGCTTCATCTGCACCACTGAAAGGAAATCGCCCATCAGCATGCTAAAGCCGCCGTCGCCGCACATCGCCACCACCTGGCGCCCCGGTTCTGTCGCCTGCGCGCCCAGCGCCTGCGGCATGGCGTTGGCCATGGAGCCATGGTTGAAGGAGCCGAGCAGGCGGCGCTTGCCGTTCATCTGCAAATAGCGGGCGGCCCATACCGTTGGCGTGCCAACGTCGCAGGTGAAAATGGCGTCTTCGGCGGCAAAATGGCTAATCTGCTGCGCCAGATACTGCGGGTGAATCACTTTGTCGCTGGGCTTCGCCAGATCGTCGAGTCCCTTGCGCGCGCTGTGATAGTGCTCCAGCGCTTTGTCGAGGAAGCGGCGATCGTTTTTCTCTTCCAGCAGCGGCAGCAGCGCGGCTAAGGTGGCTTTGACATCGCCAACCAGCGCCATATCCACTTTGCTGTGCGCGCCGATGCTGGCAGGGTTGATATCTATCTGAATGATGGTGCTTTCTGTGGGATAGAACGGGCGGTACGGGAACTGCGTGCCGAGCAGTATGAGCGTATCGGCGTTCATCATGGCATGGAAGCCGGAGGAGAAGCCGATCAGCCCGGTCATGCCGACGTCGTAAGGGTTATCGTATTCAACGTGTTCTTTACCGCGCAGCGCGTGAACAATCGGGGATTTAAGCTTTTCGGCAAACGCCGTCAGCTCGTCGTGCGCCCCGGCGCAGCCGCTGCCGCACAGCAGCGTAATATTGCGCGACGATTTCAGCTTCTCGGCCAGCTTTTCCAGCTCGCTGTGTGGCGGCGTAACAATAGGATGCGGGGCCGGGTACCACTGACTGCTGGCATTTTCCGGCGCGGCCTTCAGCGCTACGTCGCCCGGCAGAACCACCACCGATACGCCGCGATTAAGCACCGCCTTGCGCATCGCAATCGCCAGCACCTGCGGAATTTGCTCCGGCGTGGAGACCAGCTCGCAGTAGTGGCTGCATTCACGGAATAGCTCCTGCGGGTGCGTCTCCTGAAAATAGCCGCTGCCAATTTCACTCGACGGAATATGTGCGGCGATGGCGAGCACGGGAACGTGGTTACGGTGACAGTCAAACAGCCCGTTAATCAGGTGCAGGTTACCCGGCCCGCACGATCCTGCGCAGACCGCCAGTTCGCCGGTCAGCTGTGCTTCGGCCCCGGCGGCAAAGGCGGCCACCTCTTCATGGCGCGTGGGCATCCAGGCAATCGTGCCCATCCGGTTCAGGCTGTCGCTCAGGCCGTTGAGCGAATCGCCCGTTACGCCCCAGATACGTTTGACGCCTGCCTGTTCGAGCGTTTTGGCGATGTAGTTGGCTACGGTTTGTTTCATGGTTTTCCATCTCCTGAAGTGTGATAGCGGTTACAAGTTTAGATGAATCTCATCGTTTCGCCGGAAAAATACCCTTATTTTCAGCGGGTATATTTTGTAAATGAGAAGCAGTAACGTGGTGTTCTACAGGGATAAAACAGGGAAAAACGAAAATGATCACAACATTGTTAAATGCGGTAAATCGCACGCTGGCGTGCGATGATTTCGGCAAGCTGCTGCTGCGTCTGGTGGTTGGCGGGCTGATGCTGTTCCACGGGCTACACAAATTGTTTGACGGCGTGGATGGTATTAGCGCGATGCTGGTGGCAAAAGGGCTGCCGGGCTTTATTGCCTACGGCGTACTGATGGGGGAAGTGGTCGCACCCATCCTGTTGATCCTCGGCGTGCTGACGCGCCCGGCGGCGCTGGTGCTGGCGTTTACGATGGTTGTTGCCTGGCTGATGGTTGGCCTGGATAAAACGGCCGCGCTGGATAAAACCGGGGCGTGGGCAATTGAAAGCCTGGTCTATTTCTTTGTCGCCGGGCTGGCCATTGCGTTTCTGGGGGCGGGGAAATACGCGCTGGGCGCAAAGTCGTCCTGGCAGTAGCCCCCTCTGGTCACACCGTTTCAGAGCTGAAGACGCGTTTCTTCGGCTCTTTTTTTTGCGCTATATAGCGCTTGTTCAGACGGTGAGTGAATAACATTCTCAGCGTAAAAAGTGATATATTTCACATATAATTAACATTCATTTTACTTTTGAGTAAACCCCGCCGCGCGTTATGTTAGCCTGTTTCAAGCCAGCCTATGCTCGATGTGTGCGCCAGGGCAGGGGCCGGTGTTTCGCCCTATGTACTGACAATTCACAGGAGAATATGAATGACGCTGATATCCGTCACAATCCTCACCGGTTTTTTGGGTGCGGGTAAGACGACGCTGTTAAAACGCGTTCTGCATGAAGCGCATGGGCATAAATATGCGGTGATTGAAAACGAGTTTGGCGAAGAAAATATTGATAATGACATTCTGGTGTCCGACGGCGAAGAAACAATCGTCCAGATGAGCAACGGCTGTATTTGCTGCTCAATACGCGATGATTTGCGCACTACGCTCACCATGCTGGCGGCTAAAAGGCATGATGGAACGCTGGATTTTGACCGCGTATTTATTGAAACCACGGGGCTGGCCGACCCGGGGCCGGTGGTGCAGACATTCTTTATGGATGAAGAGATTGTCGCCAATTACCACCTGGATGCGGTGATTACGCTGGTAGATGCGAAGCACGCGGAACAGCAGCTTGATGAACGCCCGGAAGCCCGGCGACAGGTGGGGTTTGCCGATCGGATTTTTATCAGCAAAGCGGATTTGGTCAGCGAGGCATCGCGGCAGCGTTTGATCGCCCGGCTGCGAAAAATGAACCCACGGGCGGGGGTCGAAACCGCGCATTTTGGTGACGTACCTCTGGACAACGTGCTGAATGTACAAGGGTTTAACCTCAATGCGGTACTGGATATTTACCCGGAGGAAGACAACCACGGGCACTGTCATCACGAGCACGGTCACTGTGAGCATGACCACCATCATGATGATGTGAGCAGTTTTGTTTACCGCGCGGAGAAGCCCTTCGATCCCGCACGGTTAGAGCGTTTCCTCGGCGCGGTGGTGCAGGTACATGGGCCGCAAATGCTGCGCTATAAAGGGGTGCTCAATATGCAAGGCACCGATCGCAAGGTCATTTTTCAGGGCGTGCATCAGGTAATGGGCAGCGACCTGGGGCCGACGTGGGCGGTGGATGAGCGGCGTGAAAGCCGGATGGTGTTTATTGGCGTCTCTCTTCCGCGAGATATTCTGGAGGCGGCGCTAGATCAGTCACTGGCTTAAGGCTATGATCGGCGAGAATTTAATATCGTTACGGTTAGCAAAGGAAACGCTTAATGAAGTTTGCTCTCGATCGGACCTCATCCGTCCCGTTGTACAGCCAGATCAAACAGGCCTTGATTGAGGAACTGCAGGATACCGAAAAAGTCGCGGATATCGTGCTAACGGAAGACAGTTTGATCAAACGGTTCCATGTCAGCCGGGCGCCGATACGGCAGGCATTGAAAGAGCTTGAGGATGAAGGTTATGTCGTCAGGCACAGAGCGAAGGGGACGTTTCCCGTACGGGGCGTCAATGTCAGTCTCTCTCCGGCCCTGGAGCTGGGAGGCATCAGCCGCTATTTAACCGAGCAAGGGCTGAAGCCGACGTCTCGCGTTGTGACGCTGGCGCGCGTGGCGGCACCGCAAGAGGTGAATGACATTCTGGAACTGGATTCGTCGACGAAACTGCTGTTTGTTCAGCGGGTTATTTTCGTCAAGGGGACGCCTTTAGTCTGGAGCTCGACGTATCTGCATACGCCGTCCGACTATCTGCCGAATATCAACGAGCTTGAAGAAGCCGGAACGATGTTTGCGCTCGTGGATAAGCAGCTTGGGCTGACGTTCACCCGTGGGGTGCAGAATATCTGGGCGACGGCGGCCAGTCAGGAAGAAGCAAAGGCGCTGGATGTTGCACCCGGCTCGCCGGTGATGGTGGCGGTAACCACGTTGTATTCCCGCGAAGGCAAACCGGCAGGGTGGCGTCGCGCGGTGCATCGCGCCGATGATTTTAAGTACACGTTTGGGTTAAACCGATAGCTAATTTTTTTAAATGCTATTGTTATAATAATCTAACATTAGACTAATCTATTGTTAGGTTACCTGAGGAAAGGTACCGCTTATCAGTGGGCTGTCGGCAAGCGAACCCTTCCACGTTGAATGGAGGTTAAGAGGTAAAAATGTGCATTAAACACAGCAAGGGGATACCCGAGCCGACGCTACCGTTCACATCGCTATTTTTAGAACGCGCAAAGGGCAAGGGTTACAGCAATGCGACTGTCAACACGGTGCTTGGGCCGGTGGCGGCTGACCAGCTTGGCGTGACGTTAGTCAGCGAATCGCTGATGTATGTGTTGCCCGGCGCACAGTACGCTTTCGATATCGACATCGACAGAGCGCTATGTTTTGAGGCGATTGCCGAGAAACTCCGGGCCTTCCGGGCAGCCGGTGGCGGTACGATTGTCGATATCACCGGGATGTTTGAAGGCCGGGATCTGCGCTTGTACGAGGCGCTTTCCCGAGAGACCGGCGTGCATATCATCGCCTCAACCGGGATGGGCCCGGAAGCCATGCTGGGCGGCTACTTCCTGACGCCGCAGACCAATCCTCCCACCCCGTGGTCGGCGCAGAAGTTTGCCGAGCTGTTTGGTCAGGAAGTGAATGAAGGGATGGTCGTGCCGCGCATTGAGCGCCGCGCCGCCGCCGGCATCATTGCCACGGCGACCACGCGCGATGGCATGACCCCGACCGATGAAAGCCTGGTACGCGGCGCGGCGCGAGCAGGGGCCGCTTATGGCGTACCGGTGCGGATCCGCTGCGGGGCAGATGCACCGGCAGAACTGCAGCTCGCGCTGGGGGAATCGCTGGCGCCGCAGCGCATCGTCATGGCGGATATCGACAGGCGCGATGCGGTTGAAAACGGCTGGCCGTTTGCCATGGTGCAGGCGGGGGCGATGATTGCCATCGATCATATCGGTTCTGATGACGCCGATTACATTGATGACGCGGCGCGTGTGTCTTTGATCCGAGAGCTGATTGCCGCAGGTTATGTCGAGCGCATTTTACTTTCTTCCAGTGCGACCGGCGTCGCGTTCGGCGCGCCGGGCAACGATCGCGGCTATGTCGATGTGCTGACGCGGTTTGTCCCGATGCTGCTGGAGGCTGGTGTCTCAGCCGAGCATCTCAATCAGATTTTAATCACCAACGTCGCGGCGCTGCTCAGCGTCATGGGGGAAGATAAATGACACGCGTAAACACGGTACTGGGGACGATCTCGGCCGCAGAACTTGGATTTGTCGCCATCCATGAGCACATTGGCTATGGCATGCCGGGCTGCGAACTGGATAGCCGCTGGTGGAAAACCCCCGAAGCGCGCTATGAAGAAACGGTGCCCAAGCTGCGACTGTTCCGCGAAAACGCACGGCCTTGGGGTGCGGCGACCTTTGTGGAGGCGACGGGCATCTGTAACGGCCGTGATATTGATTATTACAAATCGCTTTCTGATAAAACGGGCGTGCACATTGTGGCCAGCACCGGTTTTGTCGGCGGTGATACCGCGTTGCCTTTTTTTGAACAGGCCAGCGTGGAATACCTGACCGATCAGTTCGTTCACGAAATCACCGTGGGTATCGGCAAGACCGGCGCGAAGGCCGGCATTATCAAAGTTGGGGTCAGCCGCGGCTTTAAGATGAAAGCGTTGGATAAACGCATTTATCGTGCGGCTGCCCGCGCCTCTCGCATCAGCGGCGCGCCGATTTTCACCCACCTTTCGGTGGATTCTCAGCCGGCGCTGGATATTTTTGCCGAAGAAGGGCTGCCGTGCCATCGCGTGCTGTTTGGCCATGCGGATGATGGCGTCAGCCAGGGAAAAATCAACGAACAGGCGCTGCTTGCCTCCGGTGCGCGCATCGGCTTCGACACCTTTGGCTACGATCTTGAGCTGCCTGACCCACCGTTCTGGGGCCGCCATCGTCAGGAGCGTTTGCAGCATTTCTTACGCTTCCTGCGCGAAGGACGTGTGCATCAGGTACTTGCCTCGGCGGATGCCAACTGTTCGCCGTTAGGGTGGCCAGGCGTGAAGGGGCATACCGTCAATTACCTCTTCGAACAGCTGATTCCTGATCTGCAGGCCGAAGGTATCGGTGCGGAAACGATCGATAAGCTGTTTATTCGCAACACGGCTGAGTTTCTTACCCTACAGCCGTTCAGCGATGCGACACCACAGCCACACCCGGGAGTGTAAACCTCATGACGCCACAAATAATAAAAAATCTGAACGTTGCCGTGATTGGCGCAGGCTATGCGGGCGCGACGGCGGCCCACGCGTTGAAGCTGCTGGGGGCCAACGTGACGGTCTATGAACAGGCGCAAGAGTCGCGAGAAGTGGGCGCGGGTATTGGCCTGCGGCCCTCCACGATGGCGCAATTTCAAAAGCTCGGCATTGTTGAGGTGATTAAGGCCGTCACCTCCGCAAGCGACTATTTCGAAATTTTAACCAAGGACGGGCAGCGTATTGCGATGGAAGAGTGGCCGGAAAAGCGCACGTACGGCGCCTCAACGCATTTCGTGCATCGCGGTGACTTTATTCAGGCGCTGTTAAGCGTACTGCCGCCGGAGATGGTGAAGTTCGATCACCGCCTGACGCGTATTGTGGATAACGGCACGGGGGCTCGCGTGGAATTCGCCAACGGCGTCGCCATCGACGCTGATCTGGTGATCGCCGCCGACGGTATTCGTTCGCAGGTCCGCCAGCAGCTGTTCAGCGATAAACCGCCGGTATTCGCCGGTGAACATGCCTATCGCGTGGTGATCCCGGCGCGCGATACCTTCGGAATGGTGGACGACGGCAACCTGCGCATGTACGTGGGAATGGGCACCAAGATTTATCTGCTGCCGCTGCTGCACCGCCATGAAGTGTCGTTTGATGTGACCTGCCTGTCAGCGGATGCGTCGCCGGTGCCGGTTCTGAATAAAGCGGAGCTGCTCAGAGTCGTACAGGGGTTCGATCCGCGGCTTATTCACATCACCGAAGGGCTGGATATGGCGCAGGTGAACCTGCGCGCGGTGTATGACATCGACCCGGTGGATACCTGGAACAGCCGCTGCGTGGTGCTGATTGGCGATGCGGCGCACGCCATGTGCCATCACCAGGGGCAGGGGGCAAACTCGGCGGTGCTGGATGCCGGAATTCTGGCCGATTGCATTGCGCAGGAACCGTCCCTCGTCCAGGCGCTGGCGAACTTTACCGCGAAACGTAAACCGATGACCGATGAATTACAGCGCTTATCCCGCCAGGGGTGGAGCGAAGATGAAATTCAGAGCGTATTTCCAAATCAGCACGAAGGCGAGATTGCCACCTGGGGATAATATGACACTGCACACGACAATTGCCGATTTTCTCAGCACCCTCCCGCCGCCACCGCCGGGGCCGTTAAACCCACAGGCGATGCGCGCGGGGGAAGAGCAGCAGGCGGCGCGGCAGGAGAACCGTCTGCCCATGGCGTCGGTTGAGGACCGCACGCTGCCAACACAGGCCGGTGAAGTTAACGTACGTCTCTATACGCCAGACCACCAGGCGACGCACGGCGCAGTGGTTTATTTTCACGGCGGTGCCTTTTTCCTCGGTAGCCTGAATACCCACGATCACGTCGCCCGTGAGCTCGCCCGCGCCACGCAGTGCGTCGTCGTGGCCGTGGACTACCGGCTGGCGCCTGAACATGCTTTCCCTGCCGGTCTGCAAGACTGCTATGCGGTCGTAAAATGGCTGGCGCAATACGGCGCGCAGGCGGGAACGGGAATGGGCTGGGACGGTCAGACACTGGCCGTGGCGGGCGACAGTTCGGGCGGCAACTACGCCGCTGCGGTCGCCGCCATGGCGCTTGATGACGGACTGCAGTGTATTACGCATCAGGTGCTTTACTACCCGTCCGTCGATCTGGATTTCGATAGCACGCGTTATGCATCACGGATAACCAACGCGGTTGGCTATGGTCTGGAAACCGCCATGCTCAAACCGTTTAATGCGTTTTACCTCGATAGCGGGGCCGATCCGCAAAACCCGCTGGTCTCGCCAATCAAACGGCAGAATCTGGCCGGGCTGCCTGCGGCCCTGATTGTTACCGCGCAGTACGATCCTTTGCGCGATGAGGGGGAACGGTATGGGCAAAAGCTGGCGCAAGCGGGTGTGGCGGTGAAGGTGCATCGCTATGAAGGGGCTGGACACGGCTTTATTCAGCACTTTTCCTGGCTGCCTGAATTTCAGGGCGTTTACGCTGAAACGGCGGCGTTCCTGCGGGGGACGCGATGAGCAAGGCTGTGGACATTCATCCGCTGTACTCCGAGTGGGGGCGCTTTGGCCTGTACAGCTTTTTTATTGATAGCAGCGAACCGGTGATTATCGATACCGGGATCGCCAGTTCGCCTTCGGTCGGGATTGCACCGGGCCTCAGCGCACTCGGGCGGCGGGTGGAAGATATTCGCTGGATCCTGCTGACGCATGGCCATATTGATCACATTGGCGGCGCCTGTGCGCTGTGGGAAATGACCGGCCGAAAAGCGAAGGTCGTGATTCATGAAGCCGATGTGCCGTTCCTGCGCTCGCGGCGGACCCACGTCGAGGAATATCTGCAGGGACGAGGGCGCTATATCAACGATCCGCAGGGTGAGGCCAGGCTCTCGGCGGCCTGTCTGGCCGCCATTTCCGGTGAAATGGAGCCCGACGTGATCGTTCGCGATGGCGACGAGCTGTCGCTGGGGGCGGATTTGCGCATCAGAGTGCACTCCGTGCCCGGCCATTCGGCGGGCTCGGTGGCTTATGAAGTCATCGGGCAGGGGGATGTTTTTGTCGGTGATGCGGTGCAGATCCACGGGGCGGCTAACGGTTTTCCGGGCTATGTGGATCCGGACGCCTATCGCGTCAGCCTGCGGCATCTGCGCGATACCGTCCAGCCGGAACGTCTGTTCCTCGGGCATCCCTATCGCAGCCAGGGGGAAGCGCCGCTTGGCGTGGTGCTCAATCGACAGCAGGCGGCGGATAAAATCCAGGAAAGTCTCGATATTGAAGCCCGGGTGCGTCATGCCGTCGTCGAAGTCGGGGCGGACGCCGGGGATATTGCCCAGGCCCTATGTTCGCCGTACTGCTGCATCGCCGAAGCGCTGTTATATGAAGGCGACCCGCGGCTTGAACCTTCTCCTTTTTTCACTACGATGCACGGCTATTTTAACCAAGGATATCGCTCATGATTGTTTTGAAAGACTTACGTGTCCCTATGCGTGATGGCGTTCACCTGGCCGCAGACGCTTATTATGCGGAAGGTGATGAACCGCGTCCGGCGTTAATCGCGCTGAGCCCGTATGGCAAAGAGCTGCAGGCCCTGGCGTTGACTATTCCTCCGCAAAAACGTCCCTCCCCGCTGTGGGACGGCTGTATTGAAGCGGGTGATATTACGCGGGTCGTGAAGGAGGGGTATGTCCATGTGATTGGTGATGTGCGCGGCTCCGGGGCGTCTGAAGGTGAACACATCGGTAATTACAACGCGGGCGGCGTACCGCTGGGTCAGGATGCCTACGATTTTATCGAATGGGTTGCCGCGCAGCCGTGGTGTAATGGTTGCGTCGGGATGATCGGTATTTCCTACTTTGGTTCCATGCAGGTGTTTGCCGCCTCTGAGCGGCCGCCAAGTCTGAAAGCCATTTTCGTCAGCGGCGGTCACTTTGATTTTTATGAAACCACCTACCATGGCGGCATTATGTGGCTGATGCCGCGCGCGGCTCGCGAAGGGCGCGGAGGCGATTCCGGCTGGGCCTTTACGCACCGTCATAAGTCGCGGATGCTGGAAACCTATACCCCGGAAGAAATCAAGGCGCGCGTTGCCGCACGGCTTGCGGACCCTGACGTCGCCGCCTGGCCCAATATGGTGCACATTCTTCATTACCCTATTCACCATGAATCCTGGTTCGATATCATCACCAATGAGGTCGACGGCGAATGGTATGAAGAACAGAATCCGATTAACCTGGCAAAAAACATAGATATTCCCGTTTATCTGCAAATCAATCAGGGGCGTGGCTGGACCGTTGACGGTACGATTGCGCTGTTTGACCAGTTACAGTGCCCCAAAAAGCTGGAGATCGGGCCCTACCCGCCGATGCAAACGCGGCCGTGGGTGGATGAGCATGACACCATGTTCCGCTGGTATGACTATTGGCTGAAAGGGATCGATAACGGCATTATGGATGAGCCCGCCGTCAAGGTGCACGTTGAGGGAACCCGCCGCTGGAGTACCGGCGAGCAGTGGCCGGTGAAAGCGGTCGGCTATCAACCGCTTTATCTGCGTACGCGCGGCAAGCTGAGCCCTGAGCCAGAGGCTTACGGCGCCGATATTTCTTACCCGGAAGGTTTTTTCCAGGCGCCGCTCACCATTACCGACAAAGTCGAGAAATTGACGTGGTCCACCGATCCTTTTGACGCGGTGACGTCGGTACATGGCGTGGGGGCTGCGCATCTGTTTGTCGAGATCGACCAGCCTGATACCAACTTAATTCTGCGACTGTGGGATGAAGCGCCATCCGGCAAGCGTCAGCTGGTTTCAACCGGTTTTCTCAAGGCGTCGCACCGCGAGCTGGACGCCCGGACGACGGAAGGCAACCCACATCATCCGCATACCCGCAGCGTGCCCGTGGAACCGGGAACCATCAACGAATATGTGGTGCGCATTTATCCTTTTGCCAATGATTTTTGTATCGGGCACAAGCTGGTGGTCGAGCTGATGTGCAATGAGCCGATGGTGGATGAGCATAATTCTCTGCTGCCGCCTGACGCCTATCATCTGCCGGTAGGGCAGCCGGTCACGCATATCATTTATCGGGATGCCGCACACCCGTCGCGTTTAGTCTTGCCGTTTGTTGCCCAGCCGAAGGCGAATCACAGACCGCACGATAGCGTCGTTAACGAATATCACTTACTGAGAAAATAATAAAAAAACGATCCGACTTTTATTAACAATAAATAGAGCCCGTCAGGCGTTAATGATTAACGTCAGGTGAATCGTTGTCTTCAAAAAAGGAGTGTGAATGAAAGCCGTCCTCTGAGAGAGATGTAAATTTCATTGTAGTCATATATAAAACGTTATAGCTCAGGGTTAACTGCCGCCAGCGAAGGCTTTTGATGTCTGAGTTATAATGGCTTTCTTTACAAGGAAAGTTAATTTCCTTGGTTTTGCTGTGCGCTATTTTTACGCGCTGCAGGAATATTTATGACGGTGGCCTGAGATATCCATTTATTATCGTTAAATACAACGGTAATAAATGTCGGTATTCATTATGGCTGCCTGATGTATGAGAAAAGAGGTTTATTCTAACGGTCTTAAATAAAGAGGGTTATATCGTGACATCCAGAATTCATGTCAATAAACGCGGCATTGCCGCCATTATGCTCGCGCACTGCGCCGGGATGGTCGATCTGGTCGCGCTGCCGGTTTGGGTGGGGACGCTGGTCGGGCTGTATGGTTTCGACCCGCAGGCTTCCGGTGGGCTGCCGACGTTATTTCTGCTCGGCGCGTCTTTAGCGAGCATTACGATTGCCCCGCGGCTCAATCAGTTAAACGGCCGGCGGGTGGTGGTGGCCGGTTTTGGCTGCGGTGCGCTGCTGCTGATGGCCAGCGCGCTGACGCGGGATTATAGCCTGCTGGTGGCCCTGCATTTTGTCTGTGGCCTGGCGGTAGGGGCCGCGCTGAGCGTGACGCACGGCACGGTTGGGCACTGCGCTAACCCGCACCGGCTATTCGGGCTGGCAGGGCTGGCTATCGGTATTCTGGGGATCGTGTTTCTTGGCGTGGCGCCGGGGATGATTGCCCGGTTCGGCGGGCCAACTTTGTTTCTGATGTTAAGCGGCCTGATGGCGCTGGCCGCGGTGGCATCGCTGCTCTTTTTCCCTATCGCCTTCGCCGTCAGCGAGACAAAAAACGCCGCCACCACCGCGCCGCTTGGCCGGGAAGTGTGGTTCTGCATCGTCGGGATAGCGCTACTCTGTACCGCACAGGCTATGACGTTATCTTTCTACGAAAGGTTGGGCATTGCCAGAGGTTTCGGCGTTGAGCTGGTTACCCTGGCTTTGGTGGGGTACGGCATCGTTGCCATTTTCCCCTCGCCGATTGCCGCGCTGCTCGAAAAACGGCTCAGCGCCACGGTGGTTATCTGCATTGGTCCGCTATTTCAGGCATTTTTCGCGATGATGGCGACCCACAGCGATAACTATCTGCTGTATGCGCTGAGCGGAGGGGGAATGGCGTTTACGATTCTGTTTACCCATACCTTCGCGTTTGGTCTGCTCGCGCGCCTGGATTTATCCGGCCGCGCCGTGGCGGGAACGCCGGCAATGATGATGGCCGGCGCCGCAGTAGGCCCCTTCCTTGGCGGAACCTTAGTGAAACTCTTTAACTTTGAGGCCATTGGTATTGCCGCATGTTTTATTGCCGCAGTACAGGTCATTTTATTTAATGCGACACGGCTACGCGTGCGCAGCAAAACAATAGCGCTGCCGGAACCCGTCGAATAAACGCTATTTTATTTTTCGATTTATTTTATTCAGGCGTAAACGATAAACACAGACGGTACTTTTTTCTGATATTTCAAAAACCCTACTAATAATATTAATAGATGGCGACGACGTATTGATAAGACGACGTACGGCATCATAAACGGAAATAAACAGATGAAAACGAAAACAAACACGCTGCTGGCAGTTATTGTTCTGATGATAATAAATAGTAAAGGCGCCTATGCTGAGGGGGCGGGTATGCCGCCACTGAGTCAGGGTGAGGCGATTATCTATAATCTGGCGCAGGCCGGGTTAATGTACGAATTTAACAGCTATGAAGATTATGGCACCGTACAGGCGCGAATTGGCCAGGCGCGGGCGGAAATAGAGGACTCGCGGGCAACGGGGCGAACCTCCGGTTATAAAGATTCCGCCAATGTCGGCGTGTTACCGGTCGATCTGTTTTATTCTCTCCCGGGAGACAGCAGCCATGGATTCCTGAAGCTGGGCGGGTTTGCCAACGTTAACTATCGCGATAAGAACCAGACTCAGGTGTATTCGCGCGCAGGTCGTATTGAGCTTGAGTATCTGAACGCGCCCTCTCAGGACACGTTGCTTGGGATTGGGGTCTTTACGGAGAAGCAGATCATCAACTTTATTCACAACGATGGTCAGACCCGCGACCTCGGGTACGGCGTACGCGGCGATATCGTGCAGAAGTTTAACGCCTGGTGGGGGCTTGCTGCCCGTGCAGAGTACTTTTGGGCCGACGGTGAGACGCATATCCCTCTGGGTGGTGGTATGAAATATGGCTACGATCAGGACTGGAACCGGGTTTACGCCCAGCTTAGCCTCGTGGGGACGTTTACCCGGCAGTCGTTAGGCTTTCTGCCACAAGGGTGGGCATTCCATCCGACGTTAAAAGTGGCCTATCAGGATAACCATTACAATGATGTTGAAGATACGTTCGGCAACACGGTGAACGGTACGGAAGGGCCAAATGACGCTTACGCCATGATAACGGCCAACGCGCGATTTGAGGATACCGACCTTCGCCCGGGAAACATTGCACCCATGCTGGAACTGGGCGTTAACCAGGAGGTTAAAAACGATCTCAATACGGTGGTAAAAGACCCGACCAGTCTGCATACGTCAATCGGGGCATCGGTTAACTTCGGCCATGGCGCCATGATGAACGTGGCCTATTCACGCAATGACGGTCTGAAGGGGGAACGGCGCGATCAGGCGTTAACCCTGCATTTCGGACTGCTGTACTGACGCCAACGGGCATAAAAAAAGCCGCCCGGTATGCGCGGGCGGCTTGTGGGGAAGGGGGCGTAGAATTACGCCAGCACCAGATCGCCCTGCGGATGACAGGAGCAGGCCAGTACATACCCTTCGGCGATTTCCGCGTCGGTCAGCGTCATGGTGCTGCTGACCGTGTAATTACCGGAAACCACTTTGGTTTTACAGCAGCCGCAAACACCCGCACGGCAGGCGGCGACAACCGGGACTTTATTGCTTTCCAGCGCGTCCAGCAGCGTGGTGCCCACCGGCGCATAGAACTGTTGCGCTGGCTGCAGTTTGGTGAACTTCAGGCCGCTGGTGGCGGCTTCGGCCACCGGGGTGAAGAACTGTTCTTTAAAGAAGCGCGTCACGCCCAGCGCTTTCACTTCTTTTTCGACCAGATCCATATACGGCGCCGGGCCGCAGGTCATCACGGTACGCGAAGTCAGATCCGGCACGCTTTGCAGCAGTGCGGTAGTGAGTCGGCCAGAAACAAAGCCGTGGGTGGCGTTGTTTTCAGCGACTAACGTCACCGGATATTCACGCCATTCGTCAGCAAAAATGACATCCTGCGGCGAACGCACGTTAAAGATCACCTGCACATCGGCCTGCGGGCGGTATTTTGCCAACCAGCGACGCATTGACATGATGGGCGTCACGCCGCAGCCGGCGGCCAGCATCAGGAACTTGTCTTCTGCTTTATCTTCACAGGTGAATTCACCCATGGCATCGGACAGCCAGATATAGTCGCCGCGCTTCACGTCGCGGGTCAGCCACTGTGAACCTGCACCTTCATCAATCCGACGGACGGTCAGCGTAATGTATTCGCTAACGCCCGGCGTTGAAGAAATCGTGTAGGCACGCAGCGTGTCCGCTGAATTACGTACGCTGACCAGTGCATACTGCCCGGCGCGGTACGGATAATAGTCGTGGCACAGCAACGAAATTGTCCATACATCCGGCGTTTCCTGATGGATGTGGTGAACCTGCATCCGCCACGGGCACTGATGAGTTGGCATTGTCATTCTTTACTCCTTACGCGCTCAGCAGCTGCTTCATATCTTCTTCAACGGTGGTCACGGAACGCAGACCGAATTTCTCGTTGAGCACAGCCAGCAGGTCCGGCGTGAAGAAGCCAGGCGCAGTCGGGCCAGTGACGATGTTTTTCACGCCCAGCGACAGCAGGGTCAGCAGAATCACAATCGCTTTCTGTTCGAACCAGGAGAGCACCAGAGACAGCGGCAGGTCGTTCACGCCACAGCCCAGTTTTTCCGCCAGGGTGACCGCCAGGATGATGGCAGAGTAAGCATCGTTACACTGACCGGCATCCACCAGACGCGGCAGACCTTCGATATCGCCGAATTCCAGTTTGTTGAAACGGTATTTACCGCAGGCCAGGGTCAGGATCAGGCAGTCGTCCGGTACGCTGGTGGCGAAATCGGTGAAGTAGTTACGTTCACCGCGCGCGCCGTCGCAGCCGCCGACCAGGAAGATGTGACGCAGTTTTTCGCGGCTGACCAGGTCAATCAGGGTATCCGCAGCGCCCAGCAGGGTCTGGCGACCGAAACCAACGGTGATCAGATGCGGAATTTCGCTGTACGGGAAGCCCGCCATTTGCTGAGCCTGAGCGATGACCGGACCGAAGTTGTCGCCTTCAAGGTGGCTCACACCTGGCCAACCGACGATGCTACGGGTCCAGATACGGTCGTCGTAGGCACCCACGGTCGGGTCGATGATGCAGTTAGAGGTCATCACGATTGGGCCCGGGAAGCGGGCGAATTCAACCTGCTGATTCTGCCAGCCGCTGCCGTAGTTACCGACCAGGTGTTTGAATTTACGCAGCTCCGGATAGCCGTGCGCTGGCAGCATTTCACCGTGGGTATAGACGTTCACGCCAGTCCCTTCGGTTTGCTCCAGCAGGTTGTACAGATCTTTCAGGTCGTGACCGGAGATCAGAATACATTTACCTTCGGTTGCTTTAACGTTGACCTGAGTCGGGGTCGGGTGACCGTATTTGGTGGTTTCACCGGCGTCCAGGATGCTCATCACTTTGAAGTTCATCTGGCCGATTTCCATTGAGCACTCCAGCAGAGCGTTCATATCGGCAGGCCAGGTACCCAGCCACGCCATGATTTTGTGGTACTGCGCATAGATATCGTTGTCGTACTGACCGAGAACGTGGGCGTGCTCCATGTAAGCTGCCGCACCTTTCAGGCCGTACAGGCACAGCAGACGCAGGCCGAGGATGTTCTCGCCGATGGTCGCTTTGTCTTTATTCGGGGTAAATTCCGCAGCCTGCTTTTGCAGAGCGCCCAGGTCGTCGCTGGCGAGCTGCAGCTCTGCCATCGGGTTATCAACGGTGGCGTTAGCATCAACGGCCAGGCACTGCGCTTTCAGCGCTTCACGCATGGCGATGGCTTGACGGGCATAGCCAACAATACGCGGGGAATCGAAGTTAACGTTAGTCAGGGTAGAGAAGAACGCGCGCGGGGCGAAGTTATCGACGTCATGGCTGATAATGCCGTATTCGCGAGCTTTCACCGCCCATGCGGACAGACCTTGCAGGGAGGCAATCAGCAGATCCTGCAGATCGGATGTTTCAGCGGTCTTACCGCACATACCCTGTGCATAAGAGCAGCCGTTCCCTGCCGGAGTACGGATGGTTTGTTCACATTGCACACAAAACATGGTCACACCTTTTAAAGTTATATTTAATATACATGTTTAAGGGTAAGCCTGGTGCTAAGCCTTGAAAAGGGCTTTTTCGTGCAACTTAAAGGGAGGTTGATTTAGCGCAATTTTGGCGGCAGCCGTCGCTACCGCCAAGGAGGTATCAGGCGGTGAAGAAGGCCATCATCAGCGGCACCAGCAGGCTCAGAATAAAGCCGTGGACGATCGCTGGCGGCACCATTTCGACGCCGCCGGAGCGCTGCAGAACGGGCAGCGTAAAGTCCATCGACGTTGCACCGCACAGGCCGAGGGCGGTAGAGCGGCTGCGGCGAACCAGACCGGGAATCAGCATAATCGCCAGCAGCTCGCGTGCCAGGTCGTTAAAGAAGGTCGCACTGCCGATAACCGGCCCGTAGGCGTCGGTCAGCAGAATGCCGGACAGCGAATACCAGCCGAAGCCGGAAACCATGGCCAGGCCGGTCTTAAGCGGTAGCCCAAGCAGAAACGCGTTAATCACCCCGGCGACCATCGAACTGGCGACGACGACCAGCGCAATCACCATACCGCGGCGGTTGAGAATAATTTGTCGGAGCGTCATGCCGCTATTTCGTAGCTGGATGCCGACAAGGAACAGCAGGAAGATAAGCGTATATTCGCTGGCGTCGGTGGCGTGCTGCAAAAAGGATAATCCGCTCAGCCCAAGGACGAACCCGGCAATAACCACAAAGCACAGCTTTAATGATTCCAGCGCCATCGCGAGACGCGAGGGTAATTTTTCCTGATGGTGTGGGTGACCCCAGGGCAACACTTTTTCCAGCCACATTAGCGCCGCGATATTGCAGCATAAAATAACCACAATGCTAATAGAGGAATAGTGGAAGATGGCTAAGAGATTGGTCGCCAGATTATCCAGAAAGGCCAGGCTGATCCCCATAAAAAACAGAATCAGATAAACAATCCAGCTCAGCAGACGGTTGATTAGCTGCAGCGCGCTGCGGTGGGTGAGGGGAATAAGGTAGCCAATAATGAGTGGCACCAGAATGATTAGCAATCCCGATAACATGGCGTGCTCAGTTCCTTGCAGTGTTGAAATAGCGCACAGACACTACCGAAAACCCCATTCTGAGTAAAGCCACGAAAAAAGAAAGACCCGACAGAGTCGGGTCTTTGGAGGCCGGGTAAGGCTATGCCGTTATCCGGCAATGTGCCTGATACTGCCTGATGGCGCTATGCCTATCAGACCGGCAGGCGGCTTATTTCTTTTCCAGCAGGGTGCGATAAATCACACCACCCAGGATACCGCCGATGATTGGCATGACCCAGAACAGCCACAGCTGGTCAAGCGCCCAGCCGCCCTGGAAGATAGCTACCGCGGTGCTACGCGCCGGGTTAACGGAGGTGTTGGTGACCGGGATGCTGATCAGGTGAATCAGGGTCAGTGCCAGGCCGATGGCGATCGGCGCAAAGCCTGCCGGCGCGTTTTTATCGGTTGCGCCGTGAATAACCAGCAGGAAGCCGCAGGTCAGAACAATTTCAATCACGATAGCGGACAGCATAGAGTAGCCGCCAGGGGAGTGTTCGCCGTAGCCGTTGGAAGCAAAACCGCTGGCTGCCGCATCGAAGCCCGCTTTACCGCTGGCAATTAAGTACAGTACGGCTGCCGCAATAATCCCGCCGACAACCTGTGCGACAATATAGCCAATCACCTCTTTCGCCGGGAAACGGCCGCCGGCCCACAGGCCCAGCGTGACCGCCGGGTTAAAATGGCCGCCTGAAATATGGCCCACGGCAAACGCCATGGTCAGAACGGTTAAACCGAACGCCAGCGCAACGCCCACAAAGCCAATCCCTAATTCTGGAAACGCTGCCGCCAGAACGGCGCTACCGCAGCCACCAAATACCAGCCAGAAGGTGCCGAAGCACTCTGCAGCCAATTTTCTAAACATAACCACCTCGAATTAAAAAATATTATCGTCATAAAGGGTGACGACTGAATATATCCCTACCAAAATGGGTGGCAGGCATAGTCCTCATTATTTTAAAAACGAACGTCATCCCTTCACCAGTTAAATAAGTACCTGAACTTTGATACAAAACAATGTGGTGTTATTCCTTAAGCAATTCATTCTTTGATTTTGAGTGTAGTGCATTATTTTCAGAATAATCGGGGAAGGTGATAGGGAGCGCACTTTATTACTTTCAGTGGTTAATAAAACATCAGTCCGTCAGAAAGTGGGGGCCGCGCCGGGTGTCAAGCGCCGCGCATGCCGCTATACTGCCGATAACGAAAGGATGACCGCTATCGTGTTACGGAGGAGTTATGCTTCTTGAGCGCACCGAGATTGCAGGGTTTCGCGGCATTAACCGTTTGTCGTTAATGCTGGAGGAGAATAACGTCTTAATCGGCGAAAACGCGTGGGGTAAATCGAGTTTACTCGACGCGCTGACGCTGCTGCTTTCGCCGCACGATGCGCTGTACCACTTTGTGCATAATGATTTCTGGTTCCCGCCCGGCGACGTCCAGGGCCGTGAACACCATCTGCATATTATTCTCACCTTCCGCGAAAATGAACCTGGCCGCTACCGGGGGCGACGCTATCGCGGGTTATCCGACTGCTGGTCGCTGTGCGATGACGGCTATCGGCGCATTTTTTACCGCCTGGAAGGCGAGCTGGCCGCCGACGGCAGCGTGCTGACGCTACGCAGCTTTATTGATAGCGACGGCCAGGCGCTGGACATTGCGGATATTGACGCCCAGGCCCGCGAGCTTATCCGGCTGATGCCGGTACTGCGCCTGCGCGATGCGCGCTTTATGCGACGCATTCGCAGCGGCACCGTGCCGGATGTTCCCGACGTGGAAATCACCGCTCGTCAGCTCGATTTCCTTTCCCGTGAGCTGGTCACCAGCCCGCAGAATCTCAGCGATGGCCAAATCCGTCAGGGGCTGGCGGCCATGGGGCAACTGCTGGAACACTACTTTTCTGAGCAAGGCTCTGGCCCGGCGATTCAGCGTTTGATGCGCCGCCGCTCGCACGATGAGCAGCGCAGCTGGCGTTATCTGGATCTGATCAATCGGATGATCGACAAACCCGGCGCGCGCAACCACCGGGTGATCCTTTTGGGCATGTTTGCCACGTTGCTGCAGGCCAAGGGAGCGGTCAAGCTCGATAGAGATGCGCGTCCGCTGCTGCTGGTGGAAGACCCGGAAACGCGGCTGCATCCGATTATGCTGTCGGTGGCCTGGAGCCTGCTGAACCTGCTGCCTTTACAGCGGGTGGCGACCACCAATTCCGGCGAGCTGCTGTCGCTGACGCCGATGCAAAACGTCTGCCGGTTGGTGCGCGAGTCGTCCCGCGTGTCTGCATGGCGTCTGGGGCCCGAGGGAATGAATGCTGAAGACAGCCGGCGAATTTCGTTTCATATCCGCTTTAACCGCGCCTCATCGCTCTTTGCACGCTGCTGGCTGCTGGTCGAAGGGGAAACGGAGACCTGGGTTATCAACGAACTGGCGCGCCAGTGTGGTCATCACTTTGATGCGGAGGGGGTGAAGGTCATTGAGTTTGCCCAGTCCGGGCTGAAGCCGTTGGTGAAATTTGCTCGCCGCATGGGCATTGAATGGCACGTGCTGGTCGACGGCGATGAGGCGGGGAAAAAGTATGCTGCAACGGTGCGCGGTCTGCTGAACAACGATCGCGAGGCGGAACATCATCATCTGACTACGCTGCCCGCGCCGGATATGGAACACTTTATGTATCGGCAGGGATTCGCCACCGTCTACCATCGCGTGGCGCAGCTGCCTGACAATGTGCCGATGAATATGCGTCGGGTCATCACCAAGGCGATTCACCGTTCATCAAAGCCGGATCTCGCCATTGAGGTGGCGATGGAAGCCGGGCGGCGCGGCGTGGAGGCGGTGCCGCCGTTGCTGAAGAAAATGTTTTCCCGCGTGGTCTGGCTGGCGCGCGGGAAAGCGGATTAAGGCTGAACGGTCTGTGCAACCTGCTGCTGGAGCGCGTCCAGCAGCTCGTAGCGGCGTCGATACTCGGCGCGTTTCTTACTGGCTATCTCTTCCATGGTTTTACGCGGCAGCGCCAGCGGTAAAACGTAATCCCCTTCGCCATCGGCCGCCGCGCCCAGCGACTCCCAGAAGCTGTTGTAATCCGCATGCAGTTTACCGCGTTTCTTACGGCGGTAGCGCAGGCTGCGATAGATATGCGTTTCGTTACTGACCGCACGTACGTGCTCGACCGACAGCAGCGTGCCCAGCGTTAACATGGCATCCACCACCAGCCGTTTCGGGAACAGGCCGTGACAGGCTTTGGTCGCACTCTGGATAAGCTGATGCGGAACATCGGCCTTCGCACCCTGCAGGCCGCCGACGAAGAACGTATTCACGCCGTTGTACTGGCACAGGGTAAACGTCAGCTCCGCCAGTATGGTCTGGTTCTGGTCGTGGAAGGTCAGCGTAGCTTCGCCTTCTTTGTCGAGCATTGCGTCGGCGCACAGGCGAATGCTGTACTGCTGTTCATCTTTGCCGGTGAGCGTTGCCAGCAGCGCACCGTGCGTTGACAGATAGTCGCTGGCGACGTTTTCCGGCAGCGTATCCAGCATCTGCCGATAGTGCCAGCAAAGGGCATTGATGGTTTGCTGATGGCTCATGTGCGTGCACAGCCAGGGGCGGTGCAGACGGCACGGGAGGCCGGGCTGTACGCGAAGGATCTCCATCAGATGCGGCTGTTTTGCCAGGCTCCCCAGCAGTTTGCCGGTCATGCGCGGCGTGCTCAGCGATCGCAGCAGGAATTTACGTCGGTACGCCGGGTTTTTCCACGCGCGGCCCGGCGTTAATGCGCCGGTCGACAGCAGCCGAAAAAGCTGCCAGCTGGATTCTGGTTGCGGAAGAGTGGAGTGTGGAATTGCGGCAATGCTCGACATAAGAAAAATCTCATTTGGAGGTTTTGCCCATTTAATCAGCGGGATCTTCAATGAAATTTCAACAAATGCAAAGATTGTGAAGTTTATGCTTTGTTTATGAATTGTTTAGGTTTGGTCGTGTTCATTTTTGTTCATTTCCCGCGCGCCATGTTATCAGCGCGCGGGAAGGGACATTAAGGCTGGCTAAAAAGCCCCGACATCTGGCTCTGAATGGCATCCAGAAGCTCATAGCGACGGCGGTACTCTGCGCGTTTTTTACTTGCGATTTCAGCAATATCTTTACGCGCGATGGCAACAGGAATATGGAAGTACCCTTCTTTATCGCATTCGCCGCCCACGGCCTCCCAGAAGGTGTCATAATCTGAAAGGATCTTTTTGTTCTTATCCTGGTAACGTTCGCCGCGGAAAATGTGCACCTCGTTACTGACGGCCAGAATTTGCTCCACGTGCAGGCGCTCGGCAAAGCGGCAAACGGCTTCCATGACCAGGCGTTTCGGGAACAAGCCGTGGCAGGACTTGGTGGCATTCTGAATCGCTTCGTGCGGCAGATTGCGCTTACCGCCCTGCAGGCCGCCAATAAACAGCGTGCGCTGGTTGTGGTAATTCAGCAGGGTGAAGGTCATTTCGGCCAACACGTCGCCGTCAGCGTTGCGGATAAGAATGGTGCTATCACCCTCTTTATCCAGATTAATCTGCATAGTCAGCTCAAGGGTAAAGATGTCACCATTTTTACCTTCAATTTGCGCCAGCGGCAGGGCCTGTGTATTCAGGTAGGTGGCAAACTCTTCTGAGGACATGGCCTCGGACAGCAGGGTATAGTGATAGCGCAGCGCATCCAGCACCTGATGGCGGCTAAAGTTAACCGCCAGATACGGGCGATGCAGGCGCACCGGTAGACGCGGCTGGCGCGTAAGCAGGGTGCTCAGATGAGACCAATGGGACAGCTCATTCATCCATTCACGACTCAGGCGCGGCATCAGTAAAGAACGCAGCATAAACTTCCGCCGGAAGCTGCGCTGGTGCCAGAATTCACCTGGGCGCCATTGGCCGCTGAACAGGCTGAAAAAGAGGCCGAGGGCGGTAGGTTGGCGGGACGTCTCGAATGAATTATCGCTGAGCTGTGACATGGTTAACTATCCAGAATTACATATGAATGATGATTTTAACATCACTCAATTGAATCAATTAGCAATACGCCAGTTTTAGCCAGGACTTTTCATCAGCCGTTTAACCATTGTTGAAGTTGGTCTGCACATTTTGTCGAAATATTTCTGGAATTCAGGATTTTTATGAACATCAAGGGAAAATTCAAAAAGCGGTATGGGATAGCGATCGTCGTTGCGGCAGTGGCGCTGATTGCCGTCTGGAAAATGCTGAACGCGCCGTTGCCCAATTACCAAACGCTGATTGTGCGTAAAGGCGCGCTGGAGCAGAGCGTGCTCGCCACCGGTAAGCTTGATGCGCTGCGCAAAGTTGACGTTGGCGCGCAGGTGAGCGGGCAGTTAAAAACGCTGTCAGTCAATATCGGCGATAAAGTGGTGAAAGATCAGCTTCTGGGGGTTATCGATCCTGAACAGGCGGAAAACCAGATTCGAGAAGTCGACGCTACGCTGATGGAACTGCGCGCGCAGCGCAGGCAGGCGGAAGCCGAGTGGAAGCTGGCGAGCGTGACCTACGCTCGCCAGCAGCAACTGGCAAAAACGCAGGCCGTTTCGCGCCAGGATCTGGATACAGCCGCAACCAATATGGCCGTTAAACAGGCGCAAATTGGCACCATTGATGCCCAGATTAAACGTAACCAGGCCTCGCTTGATACGGCGAAAACTAACCTCGACTACACCCGCATCGTGGCACCGATGCGCGGTGAAGTGACGCAAATTACCACCTTACAGGGGCAAACGGTGATTGCCGCGCAGCAGGCACCGAACATTCTGACGCTGGCGGATCTCAGCACCATGCTGGTGAAAGCGCAGGTTTCCGAGGCTGATGTGATCCACCTTAAGCCGGGGCAGAAGGCCTGGTTTACGGTGCTTGGCGATCCGCTGACGCGCTATGAAGGGACGTTGAAAGACATCCTGCCAACGCCGGAAAAAGTGAACGATGCCATCTTCTACTATGCGCGTTTTGAAGTGCCGAACCCGAACGGCGTACTGCGCCTGGAAATGACCGCGCAGGTGCATATTCAACTGGGCGGCGTGAACGACGTGCTGACCATTCCGCTGTCGGCGCTGGGCGATAACGTGGGCGACAATCGCTACAACGTCCGCCTGCTGCGCAACGGTGAAGTCAAAACCCGTGAAGTGGTGATCGGCGCGCGTAATGATACCGATGTGGAAATTGCCAAAGGGCTGGAAGCAGGCGATGAAGTGATTATCGGTGAGGGTAAAGCCGGGGCGGCAAAATGACCGCACTGCTTGAACTGACCGATATTCGGCGCAGCTATCCCTCCGGTGACGGCAGCGTGGAAGTGCTGAAAGGCATTTCGCTACAGATTAACGCCGGGGAAATGGTGGCGATCGTCGGGGCCTCCGGCTCGGGCAAATCAACGCTGATGAACATTCTGGGCTGCCTGGATAAACCCACCGGCGGCACCTACCGCGTGGCGGGGACCGACGTGGCGACGCTTGACGGCGACGCGCTGGCGGCGCTGCGGCGTGAGCACTTTGGTTTTATCTTCCAGCGCTACCATCTGCTGTCGCACCTGACGGCGGTGCAGAACGTGGAGGTTCCGGCGGTGTATGCCGGGCAGGATCGTAAGGCGCGGCTTGAGCGGGCAAAGCAGTTGTTGCAGCGTCTGGGGCTGGCGGATCGTGTGGACTACGCGCCGTCGCAGCTTTCCGGCGGCCAGCAGCAGCGGGTGAGTATTGCCCGTGCGTTGATGAACGGCGGTCAGGTGATCCTGGCCGATGAACCCACCGGCGCGCTGGACAGCCGTTCGGGTGAAGAGGTCATGGCGATTCTGCATCAGCTTAAAGAGCAGGGGCACACCATTATTATCGTGACCCACGATCCGCAGGTCGCCGCGCAGGCGGAACGGGTGATTGAGATTCGCGACGGTGAAATAATTCACAATCCACCGGCGCGGCCGACGTCGGTTACGGCACCTGCGCCACCGCGGCAGGACGCTTCCGGCTGGCGGCAGTTCAACAACAGCTTTCGCGAAGCGCTGTCGATGGCCTGGCTGGCGATGGTCGCCAACAAAATGCGGACGCTGCTGACCATGCTGGGGATCATTATCGGCATTGCATCGGTGGTCTCGATTGTGGTGGTGGGCGACGCGGCGAAACAGATGGTGCTGGCAGATATTCGCTCCATCGGGACCAATACGATTGACGTCTATCCAGGCAAAGATTTCGGCGATGATGACCCGCAGTATCAGCAGTCGCTCAAATATGACGACCTGCTGGCGATTGAAAAGCAGTCCTGGGTCAGTTCGGTAACGCCGTCGGTATCAAAAAACCTGCGCATTCGCGCGGGCAATATCGACGTAGCCGCCAGCGTGCAGGGCATCGGGCAGCACTACTTTAACGTTTACGGCATGACCTTCAGCGAAGGGAATACCTTTAATGATGTGCAGGCGGCCGAGCGCTCGCAGGTGGTGGTGCTGGACAGCAATACGCGCCGCCAGCTGTTCCCTGACAAAGCCCGCGTGGTCGGAGAAGTGATTCTGGTGGGTAACACGCCCGCGACGGTGATTGGCGTGGCGGATGAGAAGCAGTCGATGTTTGGCAGCAGCAAAATTTTGCGCGTCTGGATGCCCTATTCAACGATGGCCGGGCGGGTGATGGGCCAGGCGTGGCTCAATTCGATTACCGTCAGAGTCAAAGAGGGCTACGACAGCGGAATAGCTGAAGAACAGCTGACCCGACTCCTGACGCTGCGCCACGGAAAAAAAGATTTCTTCGTCTGGAACATGGACAGCGTCTTGAAAACGGCGGAACGCACCACACATACATTACAGCTGTTCTTAACGCTGGTCGCGGTGATCTCGTTGGTGGTCGGCGGTATCGGCGTGATGAATATTATGCTGGTGTCGGTGACGGAACGGACGCGTGAAATTGGTATTCGGATGGCGGTAGGTGCGCGGGCGAGTAACGTGCTGCAGCAGTTTTTAATCGAAGCCGTTCTGGTTTGTCTGGTCGGCGGTGCGCTGGGGGTGACCCTCTCACTGATGATTGCGCTGCTGCTTCAGCTGGTGCTGCCGGGCTGGGAGATAGGCTTCTCGCCGCTGGCGCTGCTGACGGCATTTATCTGCTCTACCTTAACCGGCGTACTCTTTGGCTGGCTGCCGGCACGTAACGCCGCGCGGCTCGATCCGGTGGATGCGCTGGCGCGGGAATAAGGGCGAAAATAAATGAAAAAATGCCAGTCAGAAGGACTGGCATTTTGACAGCGGGATGTACACAATGGGGCAGTAAACTAGGCGGCTGTTTCTGCTTCCACGGGGATAATCACGCTGGCATGATTACCTTTCGGCCCCTCGTGGACATCAAACTGGACGGCTTGCCCGGCTTTTAACGTTCTGTACCCATCCATCTGGATGGTGGAGTAATGGGCGAAGATGTCCTCGCCACCGCCTTCCGGGCAAATGAAACCGAACCCTTTGGCATTGTTGAACCACTTAACAGTACCCATTTCCATACTTCGACATCCTTCGTAACACTATTATACGTTTATAAGTAGATGGAATGAACCGGTGGTGGAGTCAGGAGTTGTTCAAAACCTCACCAACTCTCGCCAGTACAATTTAGATATTTCGTACAGTGCGTCAAGCGTTTGAGGAGGAGTGAAGGGGGAAAATGCGCCAAAATTTGAAGCAGTTAACGCTATTGACGGGAATGTGACAGAGTTCGCGAATGACAGCTATAGGTGATAGTTATCTATGATCTACAGTAAATTGAGAAGCTGTATACACATGAACGATGGGTAACGTGATAAACGAGGGATGTGTCATTAATTCCGGTGATAAAACGGGCCCTGAAGTGTACGCAGCCTCGTCAGCAGCAAGTGATGATACCGACGATGATGACTGACAATGAGTAAGACCAGAGACTGGCTGGACTTCGACCAGCTTTCGGCAGACAAACTTCAGGATGGGCTTAAACCCCCGTCAATGTATAAAGTGATATTGGTCAATGATGATTACACTCCGATGGAGTTTGTTATTGACGTGTTACAAAAATTCTTTTCTTATGATGTTGAACGCGCAACACAGCTGATGCTAACGGTTCACTATCAGGGTAAAGCCATTTGTGGTGTTTTCACGGCAGAAGTCGCCGAAACCAAAGTGGCCATGGTGAACCAGTACGCGAGGGAGAACGAGCATCCGCTGCTGTGTACGCTGGAACAAGCCTGATACAGGCATGAAAATTGGGGGAGGTGCCTATGCTCAATCAAGAACTGGAACTCAGTTTAAATATGGCTTTCGCCAGAGCGCGCGAGCACCGTCACGAGTTTATGACCGTCGAGCATCTGTTGCTGGCTCTGCTGAGCAACCCATCGGCCCGCGAAGCGCTGGAAGCGTGTTCGGTCGACCTGGTGGCGCTGCGTCAAGAACTCGAAGCCTTCATTGAACAAACCACGCCGGTGCTGCCGGTCAGTGAGGAAGAGCGCGAAACGCAACCTACGCTCAGCTTCCAGCGTGTTCTGCAGCGCGCGGTTTTCCACGTCCAGTCTTCCGGGCGCAGCGAAGTGACCGGCGCCAACGTACTTGTGGCGATTTTCAGCGAGCAGGAATCGCAGGCCGCCTATCTGCTGCGTAAGCATGAAGTCAGCCGCCTCGACGTGGTGAACTTCATTTCTCACGGTACGCGCAAAGACGAGCCGAGCCAGTCTTCCGACGCCGGAAATCAGCAGCCTAACGAAGAGCAAGCAGGCGGGGAGGAACGTATGGAAAACTTCACCACCAACCTTAATCAGCTTGCTCGCGTCGGGGGGATTGACCCGCTGATTGGTCGCGACAAAGAGCTGGAGCGCACCATTCAGGTACTGTGCCGCCGTCGTAAAAACAACCCGCTGCTGGTGGGGGAATCTGGCGTCGGTAAAACGGCCATTGCTGAAGGGCTGGCCTGGCGTATCGTGCGCGGTGACGTGCCGGAAATTATGGCCGACTGCACAATTTATGCGCTGGATATTGGCTCGCTGCTGGCGGGGACTAAGTATCGCGGTGATTTCGAAAAACGCTTTAAAGCGCTGCTCAAGCAGCTCGAGCAGGATACCAACAGTATTCTGTTCATTGACGAGATCCACACCATTATCGGTGCGGGTGCGGCGTCCGGCGGCCAGGTCGATGCCGCCAACTTGATCAAACCGCTGCTGTCGAGCGGTAAGATTCGCGTGATGGGCTCAACCACCTATCAGGAATTCAGCAATATCTTTGAGAAGGACAGGGCGCTGGCGCGTCGTTTCCAGAAAATTGATATTACCGAGCCGTCGGTGGAAGAGACCGTGCAGATCCTCAACGGTCTGAAGCCGAAGTACGAAGCGCACCACGACGTTCGCTACACCGCGAAAGCGGTACGGGCAGCGGTGGAGCTGGCGGTAAAATACATCAACGATCGTCATCTGCCGGATAAGGCCATTGACGTCATTGATGAGGCTGGCGCGCGCGCCCGTCTGATGCCGGTGAGCAAGCGTAAGAAAACGATCAACGTGGCGGATATCGAATCCGTGGTGGCACGCATTGCGCGTATCCCGGAGAAAAGCGTCTCCCAGAGCGATCGCGATACGCTGAAAACGCTTGGCAACCGTCTGAAAATGCTGGTATTCGGCCAGGATAAAGCCATCGACGCGCTGACCGAAGCTATTAAGATGAGCCGCGCGGGTCTTGGCCACGAGCATCGCCCGGTGGGCTCCTTCCTGTTTGCGGGCCCGACCGGGGTGGGTAAAACGGAAGTGACTGTCCAACTGGCGAAAGCGATGGGCATTGAGCTGCTGCGTTTCGATATGTCCGAATATATGGAACGCCATACGGTGAGTCGCCTGATTGGCGCGCCTCCGGGATACGTAGGCTTCGATCAGGGCGGTCTGCTGACCGATGCGGTCATCAAGCATCCGCACGCGGTGCTGCTGCTGGACGAAATCGAGAAAGCGCATCCGGACGTCTTTAACCTGCTGCTGCAGGTGATGGACAACGGCACGCTGACCGATAACAACGGGCGTAAGGCTGATTTCCGCAACGTCGTGCTGGTGATGACCACCAACGCCGGCGTGCGTGAAACCGAGCGTAAATCGATCGGACTTATCCAACAGGACAACAGCACCGACGCGATGGAAGAGATCAAAAAGATCTTTGCGCCGGAGTTCCGTAACCGTCTGGACAACATTATCTGGTTCGATCACTTGTCTACCGATGTGATCCATCAGGTGGTGGATAAGTTCATCGTCGAGCTGCAGGTACAGCTGGATCAGAAAGGCGTGTCGCTGGAAGTGAGCCAGGAGGCCCGCAACTGGCTGGCCGATAAAGGCTACGACCGCGCGATGGGTGCGCGCCCGATGGCGCGTGTGATTCAGGATAACCTGAAGAAACCGCTGGCTAACGAGCTGCTGTTCGGTTCGCTGGTGGACGGCGGGCAGGTCACCGTGGCGCTCGATAAAGAGAAAAACGAGCTGACCTACGGTTTCCACAGCGCGCAGAAACATAAGCCGGAAGCGGCGCACTGACGATCTAATTAGTCATGAAATAAAAACCGAGCGCTTAGCCGCTCGGTTTTTTTATGCGGTTTCTCTCGGCATTATCTCTGTATTTATCACTGACAATCCGTTTGCGCTAATTTTAACTGCCGAATAATAACCCGACGTAGCGACTGGCATGATGGCGGAAGAATATAACCAAACGGTGACATGATGTTGACGAAAGCGTTGTCGGTGATTTTACTCACCTGTGCGTTATTTTCAGGACAACTGATGGCGGGTCATAAAGGTCATCAGTATCTGTGGGTAAAAAATGCCGATCACCAGCTACGCCATGAAGCTGATAGCGATGAACTACGTGCAGTGGCGGAAGAGTCGGCGGAAGGCTTGCGTGAACACCTGACCTGCTCCCCGTTGATTAGTACACCCCGATGTTAGTAATGTCTTCATAAGCCACATGAGGACATCCCCATGAAGAAGCGTTTTTCCGACGAACAGATCATCAGTATTCTCCGCGAAGCCGAAGCTGGGGTACCCGCCCGTGAACTCTGCCGCAAGCATGCCATTTCCGATGCCACGTTTTACATCTGGCGTAAGAAGTATGGCGGTATGGAGGTGCCTGAAGTTAAGCGCCTGAAGTCGCTTGAGGAAGAGAACGCCAGACTCAAGAAGCTGCTTGCCGAAGCCATGCTGGATAAAGAGGCGCTTCAGGTGGCTCTTGGGCGAAAGTACTGACGACAGACCAGAAGCGGGAAGCCGTGATGTTGATGTGTGATGCGACCGGTCTGTCGCAACGTCGTGCCTGCAGGCTTACAGGTTTATCCCTGTCGACCTGCCGCTATGAGGCTCACCGTCCGGCTGCTGATGCGCATTTATCAGGGCGCATCACTGAGCTGGCACTGGAGCGCAGGCGTTTTGGCTACCGTCGTATTTGGCAGTTGCTGCGCCGTGAAGGGCTTCATGTTAATCATAAGCGCGTGTACCGGCTTTATCACCTCAGTGGCCTGGGCGTAAAACGCAGAAGACGTCGTAAAGGGCTGGCAACAGAACGTCTGCCGCTGCTCCGTCCGGCGGCGCCCAATCTGACCTGGTCGATGGATTTCGTCATGGACGCACTTTCCACCGGTCGCAGGATCAAGTGTCTTACCTGCGTCGATGATTTCACAAAGGAATGCCTGACGGTCACTGTTGCCTTTGGGATTTCAGGCGTTCAGGTCACGCGTATTCTGGACAGCATTGCACTGTTTCGAGTAAGCGTTAACCGGACGCCGTATTGACACTGGTCAGGCAGGTATAGCCACGTTCCACGGCAGAAGTTCACCAACCCTGTTGGAAGGCCACTCAGGCAGAACGCTCAGGATGTGGCGCAGATACGCTTCTGGATCGATACCGTTCAGACGGCACGTTCCGATCAGTCCGTACAGCAGTGCACCACGTTCGCCACCATGATCGCTCCCGAAGAAGATGTAGTTTTTCTTTCCCAGGCAGACGGCGCGAAGCGCCCGCTCCGCGGCGTTATTGTCGGGTTCCGCCAGACCGTCACGGCAGTAGTAACACAGGGCATCCCACTGGTTCAGGGCATACGTGAACGCCTCTCCCAGCCGGGATTTTTTCGACAGTGTCGCACTTTTCTCCACCATCCACTCATGCAGTGACGCCAGCAGCGGCGCACTCCGCGACTGTCTGGCCGCCAGACGCTCTGTCTCCGGCATGCCGCGTATTTCCGCTTCGATGGCGTACAGTTCGCCGATGCGTTTCAGCGCTTCCTCCGCCGTGGCGCTCTGGCTGCTGATGTACACGTCGTGGATTTTTCGGCGGGCATGCGCCCAGCATGCCGCCTCTGTCAGCACGCCGCCTTCTCGCGATGTACTGAACAGCCGGTCATACCCCGCGAAGGCATCTGCCTGCAGGACGCCACGGAAGGAGCGAAGGTGCAGCTCCGGGTGTTTTCCCTGCCGGTCCGGTGAGTACGCGAACCACGCTGCCGGAGGATCTGACGAACCGGCATTCCGGTCATCCCGGACATACGTCCAGATACGCCCGGTTTTCGTCTTTTTCCTGCCCGGCGCCAGCACCGGCACTGGAGTATCATCTGTATGCAGTTTGCGGCAGTTCATCACGTAGTGATAAAGGGCTTCGTCCAGCGGCGCCATTAAACGGCAGCACGTATCCACCCAGTTGGAGAGCAGTGCGCGGCTCAGCTCCACCCCCTGGCGGGCAAGGATTTCCGTCTGGCGGTACAGCGGCAGATGTTCACAGTATTTGGCTGTTAACACACGGGCCAGCAGACCCGGTCCGGCGATACCCCGCTCGACAGGACGTGACGGCGCGGGAGCTTCCACGATACCGTCACATTTTGTGCAGGCTTTTTTTACCCGCACTGTGCGGATCACTTTCAGGGCGCTGGCAACCAGCTCCAGCTGCTCCGCGCTGACTTCGCTGAGGTACGCCATTTCACCGCCACATGCCGGGCAGCAGGTTTCTTCCGGCTCCAGCCGGAGTATCTCACGGGGAAGATGTTCCGGAAGCGGACGACGGTGCCGGGACTGACGGAGCTGGCGGGGAACCTGCGGGTCGTCTTCCCGCCCACTGTAACGATCGCTCGCCTGTTCGCGCTGTTTCAGCAGCGCTTCGGCCTGTGCCACCTCGCGGCGCAGTTTTTCAGAACGGGTGCCGAACATCATACGGCGCAGTTTTTCTATCTGAGACCTCAGGTGTTCTATCTCCCGTTCGTCTTCCTCGATCTTTTCTTCAGCGCGGGTCAGCGCAGAGCGCAGGAAGGCCTCAGTCTCGGCAACGAGACTGAGCTGGCTGTCTTTCCGGCGAAGTTCTTCTTCCAGCGCGGTGATACGGGCGAGATAGTCCTGACTCATGACCCATTTATAATGCGGCCATGCTTTTTTTACAACATTGTCAGTGAGTTAAGACGGGGTGTTTTGGGCTGACGCCAGTCCAGCTTATCGAGGAGCATGGCCAGTTGCGAGCGACTAATGGCCACCTTGCCGTCGCGCACGGCGGGCCAGATGAACTGCCCTTCCTCAAGGCGTTTGGTGAAGAGGCACAGTCCATCCGCATCTGCCCAGAGAATTTTGACGGTATCACCCCGGCGGCCACGGAAGATGAACAGGTGGCCGGAGAAGGGGTTCTCATCCAGTACGTGCTGTATCTGCTCGCCCAGACCGTTGAAGGATTTACGCATGTCGGTGGCGCCGGCGACCAGCCAGATACGGGTGCCAGACGGGAGGGAGATCATCGTCCCCTCCCGGTCAGTTCGCGAAGCAGTGTTTTCAGGATAGCGGGAGATAAGTTCCCTGTCAGGCGCAGACTGGCGCTCCCGACAGCCACTTCGCAGGTCATCACCTCACCGTAAGCGGAACCGGATGGTTCATAGTGTGGTTCTGCATGATGTGACAGGGACATGTCAGATACCACAACAGGGATGACAGCATCAGGTTTACTGACTGAACGTTGTATTTCATCGGGCAAAAGGTGGCTGTAGCGCTGGCGCCATGTAAACAACAGATTGTCATTAATCCCGTGTTCTCTGGCCAGTTGGGCCACGCAGGCTCCAGGCTGATAAGATTTTTCGACAAGTTCCAGTTTAAAGTCCATGGAGTAAGACGCACGAACCCTGCGGGGACGAAGAGAATCTGACATTGATAGAGTCCATTAACGTTTATAAGAGGACTCTATCATCGTCAATCACCGGAAATTTCAACAGACGGTACTGAGATGACGCTTACTGTTTCGAGGCTATCCGGCGACGATAAGAACTGACCAGGGGCCGGAGTTCACTTGCCGTGCACTGGATCAATGGGCCTTTGAGCATGGTGTTGAGTTGCGCTTAATCCAGCCGGGCAAGCCAACGCAGAACGGATTTATTGAGAGCTTTAACGGACGATTTCGCGATGAATGTTTGAATGAGCACTGGTTCAGCGATATCGTTCATGCCAGGAAAATTATTAATGACTGGCGGCAGGATTATAACGAATGCCGCCCGCACTCCACGCTGAATTATCAGACACCGTCTGAATTTGCAGCGGGCTGGAGAAAGGGTCATTCTGAGAATGAAGATTCCGACGTTACTAACTGAGTGTTGTATCTAATCGTGGGGGCAGGTCACACCATCACTGGCAAAAATCGCGCAAACCCGAAGCGGCGTTACGCTAGTCACGCTATACCGTTTTAATACATAAAAAAATGCCCCGCATAAGCAGGGCATCAGTTTTCGGCAAATAGCGCTCGGCGAATAGGGCGCCAACGCTCATTATCTGCGGCGATTAGCGACTACGGAAGACAATGCGGCCTTTGCTCAGGTCGTACGGGGTCAGCTCGACAGTCACTTTGTCGCCCGTCAGGATGCGGATATAGTTTTTGCGCATTTTACCGGAGATATGTGCAGTAACCACGTGCCCGTTTTCCAGTTCTACGCGGAACATGGTATTAGGTAACGTTTCAAGAACGGTACCCTGCATTTCAATATTGTCTTCTTTGGCCATCTAATCCTCTGGGGTATCACTACCGTAATTTGAACCGGCAAGATAATGCCGAAGTTCATCATGTAAGTAAAGAATTGTGCGTATTAATCGGCGAAAGTCGTTTTTGCGCATTACCCTTTCACCACACCAAAACAGCATGTGATGGGCGCGAACCAGGCCGGAAACAGCAGGATAAACGTGGGCGTTATCTGACTCGAATGATTCCCAAACGGCGGCGGGGCAAAAGGCAGAAGCGACTCTCGTCGGCAATTATATCATCCTGATGGAAATTGTGCTGAAAACATTTACGTCTGGGGCGAAAAGAGACGCCTTGGTACCCAGAATTTATCATCCAGCCGCTGCGTGCGCAGAACATTCAGCTGTTCAAGGTAGTCGCGGCGAGGTATCTCAATTGCGCCGAGAGAAGCCGTATGGCCGTTTAACACCTGGCAGTCAATGAGTTTGCCGCCTGCACGGCTGAACGCCTCACAGAAGACGTACAGGGCCGTTTTAGAGGCATTTTCCGCACGGCTGAACATTGACTCGCCGCAGAACAGCTCGCCCATCGCCACGCCGTACATACCGCCGACCAGCGTTTCGCCCTGCCAGACTTCAATGGAATGCGCATGGCCAAGCTCATGCAGGCGCTGATAGGCCAGGCTGATACCGGTGGTGATCCAGGTGCCTTCATGGCGATCCTGGGCGCAGCCTTCGATCACATCACTGAATGCGTAGTTGAGGGTAACATGATAGGGCGACTGGCGATGAAAACGCTTCATACTGCGGCTGAGGTGAAACTGCTCGGGCCACAAAACGGCACGGGGATCCGGCGACCACCAGAGGATCGGGTCGCCGGGTGAAAACCACGGGAAGATCCCGCGTTGATAGGCCATCAACAGGCGCGCCGGGCCGAGATCGCCGCCTAACGCCAGCAGTCCGTTTGGTTCACGTAATGCGCCCTCAGGTGAGGGAAAAGCAATCGAATGACGAGAAAGCTGCACAAGGCGCATATCGCGATAACCCCACGAGACAAAGTTTACTCAATCATAGTCTACAGACGCTGTTTAAACTGGTAGTAACGACCTTGTTTTGCCAGCAGTTTTGTATGATTACCTTGCTCAATAATTTGCCCGTTGTCCATGACAATTATCTGATTAAATCGCGCCAGACCACGCAGGCGATGGGTGACCATCAGTAGCGTTTTGTTCTGCATCACGTCCGCCAACAGTTCGAGAATCTGATTCTCCGTCGTGGCGTCCAGCCCTTCAGTGGGTTCATCCAGCAGCATCAGCGGCGCATCGTGCAGCAGCGCGCGGGCAATGCCCAGACGGCGTAGCTCGCCGCCGGAAAGCTGACGGCCACCTTCGCCCAGCCAGCTGTTGAGCCCGGCGTCTTCCAGCAGCTTTTCCAGACCGGTGCGGCGCAGCACGTTTGCCAGCTTTTCATCGCTGGCATCGGGTCTGGCCAACAGCAGGTTGTCGCGCAGCGTTGCGCTGAACAGATGTACGCGCTGCGGCACCAGGCTAATGGTCTGGCGCAGCGTGTGTTCGTCCAACTGGTTGAGAGGCGTATCGTTCAACTGAATACGGCCGCGCTGCGGATCCCAGGCTCGGGTCAGTAGCTGCAGCAGGGTCGATTTACCGCAGCCGGTCCGGCCAAGGATTGCAATATGTTCACCGGCCGCGACGTGCAACGTCAGATTATCCAGCGCCGGCTGCGACTGCTCCGGATAGGTAAAGGTAATCTGTTCAAGGGTGAGCGCCACCTGTTGATGAGGCGCGGCGGCGGCCTGCTGTGGGAAGGTGACTTCCGGCTGCTGTTCGATAATCTGGCTGACGCGCAGCGCCGAGGCGATAACCTGCCCCAGATGCTGGAAGGCGCCGGTCACCGGGGCGAGCGCTTCGAAGGCCGCCAGCGCACAGAAGACGAAGAGCGCGATCAGCGCGCCCGGCTGGGCATTATCGCCAACGCCGCCTGCTGCCAGCCACAGCATCGAGACGACCGCCACGGCACCGATCAGCAGCATCAACGCCTGAGAAAGCGCGGTCAGTTCTGACTGGCGACGCTGGGCATCGTGCCAGTTCAGCTCGGTTTGTTCCATTTGCTTACGGTAGCGGTCGCTGGCGTTGAAAATGGTCAGCTCGGCCTGGCCCTGGAGCCAGCCGGTTAACTGCTGACGGTACTGACCGCGCAGCGCCGTGAGCTGCTCGCCGGTTGGTTTACCGGCGCGATAAAACAGCGGCGGCAGAATCAGCAGCGTGGCAAGCATAATCCCGCCGAGCGTTAGCGCCAGGCTGACGTCCAGCAGGCTCAGACCGGCGGTGACCACCAGAATGACCACCAGCGCGCCCACCAGCGGCGAAATGACCCGCAGGTACAAATGGTCCAGAGTATCGACGTCTGCCACCATACGGTTGAGCAGCTCGCCCTGACGAAAGCGCGCCAGCCCCGCAGGAGAAAGCGGAAGCAGCTTGCTAAAGGTGAATACCCGCAGATGCGCTAACACCCGGAAGGTTGCATCGTGGCTGACCAGACGCTCAAAATAGCGCCCGGCGGTACGGATGATAGCCGCGCCGCGCACACCGGCAGCAGGCAGCATGTAGTTAAAACTGTAGGCGCCGGCAAAGCCGACCACCGCCGAGGCAGAAAGGAACCAGCCTGACAGCGTCAGCAGGCCAATGCTCGCGAGTAAGGTAACGATCGCCAGAACCACGCCGAGGCTTAAGAGCCATTTATGGCGTTTATAGAGCGCCAGATAAGGCAACAGTGCGCGCATTTAGATCTCCTCCTGACGATGGGCCAGCAGGCTGGCAAACACGCCCTGCATGTCCAGCAGCTGCTGATACGTCCCTTGTTCGATAATCTGGCCGTTTTCCATGACCCAGATGGCATCCCATTCAGCAAGGCCTTCCAACTGGTGAGTGACCATCAGCGTGGTTTGCTGAGTAGAGGCGTCGGTCAGCGCCTGCATCACGCGCCTTTCGCTGTGCGCGTCCAGGCTGGCGGCCGGTTCATCCAACAGCAGCAGGCGGCAAGGCGCGAGTAACGCACGGGCGACGGCAACGCGCTGCGCCTGGCCGACAGACAGACGCGCCGCCTGTTCGCCAACGGCGGTGTCGATACCCTCGGGCAACTGCGGCAGAAACTCGTTAACCCACGCTTTTTCCAGCGCCTGATGCAGCTGCTGTTCACTCGCGTCGGGGTTGCCCAGCAGCACGTTCTCGCGCAGCGTGGCGGCCGGAAGCTGCGGGTTTTGGCCCACCCAGCTCATCAGCTGACGCCAGCCTTCCGGCTGAAGATGGCGCAGTTCGACGCCGTTAACCTTGAGCGAGCCGCGGTAGGGCAGGAATCCGGCCAGGACGTTAAGCAACGAGCTTTTCCCTGAACCACTTTGCCCGACCAGCACCGCACGTTGCCCGGCATGGAGCGTGAAATTGAGCGGGCCGACGAGCATTTTGCCTTCCGGCGAGGTGATAAACAGATCCTGCGCGCTTAACGAAACCGGCTCGCTGGTATCCAGTATCTGGTCTCCCTGCTCCGGGTGCGCCAGCGGTGCTTCAAGGAAGGTCTTCAGGCTATCGGCGGCACCCACCGCCTGCGCTTTAGCATGGTAAAATGTGCCTAAATCGCGCAGCGGTTGAAAGAATTCTGGTGCCAGAATCAGCGCCAGGAAGCCGGAGGAAAGCGTTACCGCGGCACCGTAGCTGCCGAAGTTCAGCTCGCCCAGGTAGGAGAAACCGAAGTACACCGCCACCAGCGCAATCGATAGCGACGTAAAGAACTCCAGCACGCCAGAGGAGAGAAACGCCAGGCGCAGGACTTCCATGGTGCGCTGGCGGAAATCCTGCGAGGTTTCGCGAATGCTGTCGGTCTCGGCTTCGCCGCGGCCGAAAATACGTAAGGTGTCCATCCCCCGCAGGCGGTCCAGGAAGTGGCCACTCAGGCGCGCCAGGGCAAGGAAGTTGCGGCGGTTAGCATCGGCGGCGCCCATCCCTACCAGCGCCATAAACAGCGGGATTAACGGGGCCGTGACCAGCAGAATGAGTGCGGCAGCCCAGTTCGAAGGGAAAATCGCCACGACGATCAGCAGCGGCACGCAGACGGCCAGCGCCATTTGCGGCAGATAGCGGGCGTAGTAGTCATGCATGTCGTCAATCTGCTCAAGGATAAGCGTCGCCCAGCTGCCGGCAGGTTTGCCCTGAATCCACGCCGGGCCAGCCTGCTGTAATCGGTCCAGCACCTGACGACGGATCTCAAAGCGAATTTGCTGCCCGGCATGGAAGCCCACGCGCTCGCGCAGCCACACGACCCAGGCTCGCAGCACAAACACCAGCACAAGCTGAATAAACGGCATCAGCAGCGCCTCGCGCGGAATACTCTCCATGATCATGTGATGGAGTATGCGGGCCAGCAGCCAGGCCTGCGCAATAATCAGTACCCCACTGGCGAAACCGAGCAGGCGGGAGAGCATCAACCAGCGGCGCGACAGGACGCTTTGCTGTTTGAGCCAGCGGGTGAGTTCGTGTTGGCGACTTTTATTCATTGGGCGCTTAGCAGGTGGCTTATGGATAATGGTTTCTGTTATAGGCGCGGCAATGTTACATCGCAGAAAAAATAAAGGCGACTTATCGTCGCCTTTTTTACTTTTGTTACTGACTTGTAAAGATTATTTGCAGGCGTCAGCCAGACCGTCGAGGTAGCGTTCTGCGTCCAGCGCTGCCATACAGCCGGTGCCCGCAGAGGTAATTGCCTGACGGTAAATGTGGTCCATGACGTCGCCCGCGGCGAACACGCCAGGTACGCTGGTCTGGGTGGCGTTGCCGTGGATCCCGGACTGCACTTTGATGTAGCCGTTCTCCAGTTCTAACTGACCTTCGAAAATCGCGGTATTCGGGCTATGGCCGATAGCGACAAACAGGCCCGCGACGTCCAGCGACTCAATGTCATCGCTTTCCGTGTGACGCAAACGCAGGCCGCTCACGCCCATTTGATCGCCGGTGACTTCTTCCAGCGTGCGGTGGGTGTGCAGCACGATATTACCGCTTTCCACTTTATCCATCAGACGCTTGATCAGGATTTTTTCCGCACGGAAAGCATCACGACGGTGAATCAGGTGTACTTCCGACGCAATGTTGGACAGATACAGCGCTTCTTCAACGGCGGTATTGCCGCCGCCGATGACCGCCACTTTCTGATTGCGGTAGAAGAAACCATCGCAGGTGGCACAGGCGGAAACGCCGCGCCCTTTGAACGCTTCTTCTGACGGCAGGCCCAGATAGCGGGCAGAAGCGCCGGTCGCGACGATCAGCGCGTCGCAGGTGTACTCGCCGCTGTCGCCGATCAGGCGGAACGGACGGTTTTGCAGATCGACGCTGTGGATATGATCGAAAATAATTTCGGTATCAAATTTGGTCGCATGCTCATGCATACGTTCCATCAGCAGCGGACCCGTCAGATCGTTTGGATCGCCGGGCCAGTTTTCCACTTCTGTGGTGGTGGTCAGCTGACCGCCTTTTTCCAGCCCGGTAATCAGAACCGGTTGCAGGTTTGCGCGTGCAGCATAGACCGCAGCGGTGTATCCCGCAGGTCCAGAACCAAGGATAAGCAGTTTACTGTGTTTGGCCGTGCCCATGAGATCCCCATAATTGTTTGGCAGACATGGTTTGGGATTGTAGGGAATTTGTAGACGTAAAAAAAGAGCACAGCGGTTTTGTTAACGATATGTGCAATAGAGTGAACCGATTGATTGCTTATTTTAACATCAAAAAATATAACTCTTTCTACTGTCCGCTGCCTAATTATAAGACGATTACATGTGAATCAGGCCCCGGTGATAATGAATATCTGGCATGTTGTACTAAAAAAAGATGTTTTGCTTTGACAATCCCCTGTGCTTTTGCGACAACATTCAAGGAAGAAGAAAAGCAGTGTTTCGCGTGCGGTGAATTTTCATGCACACAAATGCCATTTTTACCCGGATCACTGAAATCTACGTATGGTGTGGACAGACACCATACGTGATGTCGGAGAGTTGCCGCGAGGCGCCGGGGCTTCTCATACGCAAACCCTGGGATATACGTCGTTGCAGCAACAATGGCGTATTGAAATCGGGAGAAGGCTCTGAACAGTGAAGTGCACAGAGTCAAGACAGGAGTAGGGAAGGAATACAGAGAGACAATAATAATGGTAGATAGTAAAAAACGCCCTGGCAAAGATCTCGACCGCATCGACCGCAACATTCTCAATGAGCTGCAAAAAGATGGGCGTATTTCGAACGTCGAGCTTTCCAAAAGAGTAGGACTTTCTCCGACCCCGTGCCTTGAGCGCGTACGTCGTCTGGAACGACAAGGGTTTATTCAGGGCTATACCGCGCTGTTGAACCCGCATTATCTGGATGCATCGCTGCTGGTTTTTGTTGAGATTACTCTGAATCGCGGTGCGCCGGACGTGTTTGAACAATTTAACGCCGCCGTGCAAAAACTTGAAGAAATTCAAGAGTGTCACCTGGTATCCGGTGATTTCGACTACCTGTTGAAAACCCGTGTACCGGATATGTCGGCTTACCGTAAGCTTCTTGGCGAGACCCTGCTGCGCCTGCCGGGCGTCAACGACACCCGTACCTACGTCGTGATGGAAGAGGTCAAGCAGAGTAATCGTCTGGTAATTAAGACCCGCTAAAACGGAACAGGTGCAAAATCAGCGTAGTTTGATTACACTCCTGTTAATCCATACAGCAACAGTGTCGGCGCAATCTGACACTGTTGTCCGTTTTAGCATTTGGCACCTGGAGAGCCTTTCTTGAGCCAGGAATATACAGAAGACAAAGAAGTCAAACTCACTAAACTCAGCAGCGGACGCCGGCTCCTTGAGGCGTTACTTCTCCTATGCGCCATTTTTGCCGTTTGGTTAATGGCAGCACTACTGAGCTTCAATCCTTCCGATCCCAGCTGGTCGCAAACGGCCTGGCATGAACCTATCCATAATCTGTGCGGCGCATCCGGCGCATGGCTTGCCGATACGCTGTTCTTTATCTTCGGCGTGATGGCCTACACCATCCCGGTGATTATCGTGGGCGGCTGTTGGTTTGCCTGGCGACACCGTGCCAGCGAAGATTACATCGACTATTTCGCCGTCTCCCTGCGCCTGATTGGCGTGCTGGCGATTATCCTGACCTCCTGCGGCCTGGCCGCTATCAACGCCGATGATATCTGGTACTTTGCTTCCGGAGGCGTGATTGGCAGCCTGCTCAGCACGGCGCTACAGCCGATGCTGCACAGCAGCGGCGGCACCATTGCGCTGTTGTGTATCTGGGCTGCGGGTCTGACGCTGTTTACCGGCTGGTCATGGGTGAGCATTGCCGAGAAAATGGGCAGCTGGATACTGAATATCCTCACCTTTGCCAGTAACCGTACGCGTCGCGATGATACCTGGGTTGATGAAGATGAATACGACGACGAAGACGAGTACGAGGATGAAGGTGAGCCTGCGCGCAAAGCCGTGCATGAATCCCGCCGCGCTCGTATCCTGCGCGGTGCGCTGGCCCGCCGTAAACGCATAGCCGAAAAATTCTCTAATCCGATGGGGCGCAAGACCGACGAAGCGCTCTTTTCCGGCCGCAGAATGGATGAGCCGGAAGCGGCGTCGCACTATGTCGCCGCAGTGGATCCTGATGACGTTCTTTTCTCCGGCGCCAGCGCAGCACGCGCGACGGAGTACGATGAATACGACCCGCTGCTGAACGGACATTCAGTGGCCGATCCGCTGTCTGCCGCAGCCGCTGCGGCATCGACACCAGCATGGGCCGCTGACCCGATGCAGACTGCAGCGCCTGCTGCCGAGCAACCTGGCGTTGAGTGGCAGTCTGTTCCCCATCCCGTTGCCGCGGAGCCGGTGATTGCGCCCGCGCCAGAGGGTTGGCCGCCAGCGCAGCAGCCTGTTTATGCCGACCCGCTGTTGGCACAACCGCAGCAGCCTGTTTATGCCGACCCGCTGTTGGCACAACCGCAGCAGCCTGTTTATGCCGACCCGCAGTACGCGCAGCCGCAGCAGCCTGTTTATGCAGAATCGCAGTACGCGCAGCCGCAGCAGCATGATTATGTGGACCCGCTTTTCGCGCAGCCGCAGCAGCCCGCTTATGCAGAACCGCAGTACGCGCAGCCGCAGCAGCCTGCTTATGCAGAACCGCAGTATGCGCAGCCGCAGCAGTCTGCTTATGCCGATCCGCAGTACGCGCAGCCGCAGCAGCCTGCTTATGCAGAACCGCAGTACGCGCAGCCGCAGCAGCCTGTTTATGCAGAGCCACAGTACGCGCAGCCGCCTCAGCCCGCTTATGCCGAGCCACAGTACGCGCAGCCGCCGCAGCCGGTTTACGAGGAGCCGCAGTATATCGCTCAGCCTGAGCCGACACCTGTCGCTGAGCCAGAGCCGGTTGTGGAAGAAGAGGTTAAACCCGCACATCGCCCACCGCTTTACTACTTCGAAGAAGTGGAAGAAAAACGTGCGCGCGAGCGTGAGCAACTGGCGGCATGGTATCAGCCTATCCCTGAGCCTTTAGCGCCGGTAGAAGCGCGCGCGGCGTCAATGCCTGCTGCCTCAACGCCAGTGTCGATCCCTGAGCCAACAGCGCCGGTTGCCCCGGTGGCGGCGAGCGTTCGCCATGCGGCCGTTGCTGCGGGTGCCGCTGCGACAGCCGCGGCCTCAGCGCCGCTGTTTAGCCCGGCAGAAGGCCCGCGCCCGCAGGTGAAAGAGGGCATTGGCCCGAAACTGCCGCGTCCGAATCGCGTTCGCGTGCCGACTCGCCGTGAACTGGCATCCTACGGAATTAAGCTGCCTTCGCAGCGGATGGCCGAAGAGCGCGCCGCGCGTGAAGCCGAGCGCTATCAGCATGACGATCATACCCCGCTCAGCGATGAAGAAGCCGATGCGCTCGAGCAGGATGCGCTGGCACGCCAGTTTGCTGCCTCCCAGCAACAACGCTACGGCGAAGCGCACGTCGAAGAGGATGTCGTCGCGGAAGAGGATGCTGACGCGGTCGCTGAAGCCGAGCTGGCGCGCCAGTTTGCGGCTTCGCAACAGACTCGCTATGCCAGCGAACAGCCGGAAGGCGCTCATCCGTTCTCCCTCGATGATTTCGAATTTTCGCCAATGAAAACGCTGGTGGACGATACGCCAAAAGCGCCGCTCTTTACCCCTGGCGTGATGCCGGAGCCTGCGACACCGCAGCCTCAGCAATACGCGCAGCCGCAGGCGACGCAGCATGCGCAGAGCGTCCATCAGCCTCAGTATGGGCAGCCGCAGACGCCGCAGTATGCTCAGCCGCAGCAGGCACCTCAATATGCAGCGCAGCAGCCGCAGGTTCAGCAGCCGCAGTACGTGCCGCCGCAGCCGGCAACACCGCCGCAGGAAAGCCTGATTCACCCGCTGCTGATGCGTAACGGCGACGACCGTCCTCTGCAAAAGCCGACGACACCGCTGCCGTCGCTGGATCTCTTGACCCCACCGCCGACGGAAGTCGAGCCGGTAGACACCTTCGCGCTGGAGCAGATGGCGCGCCTGGTCGAAACTCGCCTGGCGGATTATCGTATTAAGGCCGATGTGGTGAACTACTCGCCGGGCCCGGTTATCACCCGCTTCGAGCTGAATCTGGCGCCTGGCGTGAAGGCGGCACGAATTTCTAACCTGTCTCGTGACCTGGCGCGATCGCTGTCGACCGTGGCGGTGCGCGTGGTGGAAGTGATCCCTGGCAAGCCTTATGTTGGCCTGGAACTGCCGAACAAAAAGCGTCAGACCGTGTACCTGCGTGAAGTGCTGGACTGCGATAAATTCCGCGATAACCCGTCGCCGCTGACCGTGGTGCTGGGTAAAGACATCGCCGGGGAGCCGGTGGTGGCCGATCTGGCGAAAATGCCGCACCTGCTGGTGGCCGGTACTACCGGTTCCGGTAAGTCGGTCGGCGTCAACGCCATGATCCTCAGTATGCTCTACAAAGCGCAGCCGGAAGACGTGCGTTTCATCATGATCGACCCGAAAATGCTGGAGCTGTCGGTCTATGAGGGGATTCCGCACCTGCTGACGGAAGTGGTCACTGATATGAAAGACGCCGCAAACGCCCTGCGCTGGAGCGTCAACGAAATGGAACGTCGCTACAAGCTGATGTCGGCGCTGGGTGTGCGAAACCTTGCTGGTTATAACGAAAAAATTGCCGAAGCCGCTCGTATGGGGCGTCCGATTCCGGATCCTTACTGGAAGCCGGGTGACAGTATGGACGCCACCCATCCGGTGCTGGAAAAACTGCCGTACATCGTGGTGCTGGTTGATGAATTTGCCGACCTGATGATGACCGTCGGTAAAAAAGTGGAAGAGCTGATTGCACGTCTGGCACAGAAAGCACGTGCGGCGGGTATCCATCTCGTTCTGGCGACCCAGCGTCCGTCGGTGGATGTGATCACCGGCCTCATCAAAGCTAACATTCCGACGCGTATTGCGTTTACCGTGTCCAGTAAAATCGACTCCCGTACCATCCTCGATCAGGGCGGTGCGGAATCCCTGTTGGGGATGGGCGATATGCTATACGCCGCGCCTAACTCAAATACGCCGATTCGCGTTCACGGCGCGTTTGTTCGCGACCAGGAAGTGCATGCGGTGGTTCAGGACTGGAAAGCACGCGGTCGTCCGCAGTATATCGACGGCATCACCTCCGACAGCGAAAGCGAAGGCGGCGGCGGTGGCTTTGACGGCGGCGAGGAGTTAGATCCGCTGTTCGATCAGGCGGTCAACTTTGTTACCCAGAAACGTAAAGCGTCTATCTCTGGCGTTCAGCGCCAGTTCCGTATCGGCTACAACCGTGCGGCGCGCATTATCGAACAGATGGAAGCGCAGGGGATTGTCAGCGAACAGGGGCACAACGGCAACCGTGAGGTGCTTGCGCCGCCGCCGTTCGATTGATTGCAAAGATGGGTAAATAAGTCAAAATTCAGTATTTTCTTCTGTCGCCGCTCATAATGACGTTTTAGAGTGAGTGACAGAAGCTCTCCTGGCGGGAGCATGAGGCTATTTAAGGAAATAACAATGAAAAAGATCGCGATCACGTGTGCATTACTTTCCAGCTTTGTTGTCAGCAGCGTATGGGCTGATGCCGCCGGTGACCTGAAAAACCGTCTGGATAAAGTCAGCAGCTTCCACGCCAGCTTCACGCAAAAAGTCACCGATGGCAGCGGTAATGCGGTGCAGGATGGTCAGGGCGATCTGTGGGTGAAACGCCCGAATCTGTTCAACTGGCATATGACGCAGCCGGATGAAAGCATTCTGGTTTCTGACGGTAAAACCCTGTGGTTCTACAACCCGTTCGTCGAGCAGGCGACCGCGACCTGGCTGAAAGACGCTACCGGCAATACGCCGTTTATGCTGATTGCCCGTAACCAGGCCAGCGACTGGCAGCAATATAACATTCAGCAAAATGGCGATGATTTTGTGTTAACGCCGCGCGGCAACAACGGTAACCTGAAGAAATTCACCATCAACGTTGGCCGCGATGGCACCATCCATCAGTTCAGCGCCATCGAGCAGGACGATCAGCGTAGCAGTTATCAGCTGAAATCGCAGCAGAACGGCTCGGTGGATGCCTCCAAATTCACCTTTACGCCGCCGCAGGGCGTGACGGTGGACGATCAGCGTAAGTAAGAGGTCGGCGTGAGCAACCTGTCGCTCGATTTTTCAGAGAATACGTTTCAACCTCTGGCCGCGCGTATGCGGCCAGAGAACTTAGCGCAGTACATCGGCCAGCAACACCTGCTGGCTGCCGGTAAGCCGCTGCCGCGAGCCATTGAGGCGGGGCATCTGCACTCGATGATCCTCTGGGGGCCGCCTGGCACCGGCAAAACCACGCTGGCGGAAGTGATTGCTCGCTACGCGAATGCCGACGTCGAGCGAATTTCTGCCGTTACCTCCGGGGTGAAAGAGATCCGTGAAGCGATTGAACGCGCGCGGCAGAACCGCAATGCCGGGCGTCGCACTATTCTGTTCGTTGACGAAGTTCACCGCTTCAATAAAAGCCAGCAGGATGCGTTTCTGCCGCATATTGAGGACGGCACCATCACCTTCATTGGTGCAACCACGGAAAACCCCTCGTTTGAACTGAACTCGGCGCTGCTTTCCCGGGCGCGCGTTTATCTGCTGAAATCGCTCACCACCGAGGATATTGAGCAAGTGCTCACTCAGGCGATGGAAGATAAGGCGCGCGGCTACGGCGGGCAGGATATTGTCCTGCCGGACGAAACCCGGCGGGCGATTGCGGAGCTGGTTAACGGTGATGCGCGTAGAGCGCTGAATACGCTGGAAATGATGGCCGATATGGCCGAGCTTGACGAGGCGGGTAAGCGCGTACTCCAGCCGCAGCTACTGACCGAAATTGCCGGTGAACGCAGCGCCCGTTTTGATAACAAAGGCGACCGTTTCTACGATCTGATTTCCGCGCTCCACAAGTCGGTGCGCGGCAGCGCGCCGGATGCGGCGCTGTATTGGTATGCGCGCATTATCAGCGCCGGAGGCGATCCGCTGTACGTTGCGCGCCGCTGCCTGGCGATTGCTTCCGAAGATGTCGGCAACGCCGATCCGCGCGCGATGCAGGTTGCGATTTCAGCCTGGGACTGCTTCACCCGCGTTGGCCCGGCCGAAGGCGAAAGAGCCATTGCGCAGGCCATTGTTTACCTTGCCTGTGCGCCGAAAAGCAACGCCGTGTACACCGCGTTTAAAGCGGCGATGGCCGATGCGCGTGAACGCCCGGATTACGACGTACCGGTGCATCTGCGCAATGCGCCGACCAAACTGATGAAAGAGATGGGCTACGGGCAAGAGTATCGCTACGCCCACGATGAACCGAACGCTTACGCCGCCGGTGAAGAGTATTTCCCCAGCGAAATGGCGCAAACTCGCTACTATCACCCGACCAATCGGGGTCTTGAAGGCAAGATTGGCGAAAAGCTCGCCTGGCTCGCTGAACAGGATCAAAATAGCCGCACAAAACGCTACCGCTAGCGCAGGCGTTGCGGTAATGTTGTCAACGTACCTCTGCGACCGCGGGCTGTGGTCGCATACTCCACTTTCAATTCGATAAGCATAGGATAAGCATGCTCGATCCCAATCTGCTGCGTACAGAGCCAGACGCAGTCGCAGAAAAACTGGCACGCCGGGGCTTTAAGCTGGATGTAGATAAACTTCGCGCTCTCGAAGAGCGTCGTAAAGTGCTGCAGGTAGAAACTGAAAATCTGCAGGCAGAGCGTAACTCGCGATCGAAATCCATCGGCCAGGCGAAAGCACGCGGGGAAGATATTGAGCCTTTACGCCTGGAAGTGAACAAGCTCGGCGAACAGCTGGATGCCGCGAAATCCGAACTGGACGTTCTGCTGGCAGAGATTCGCGATATCGCGCTGACCATCCCGAACATCCCGCACGACGACGCACCGATCGGTCGAGACGAAAACGACAACGTTGAAGTCTCCCGTTGGGGCACGCCGCGTGAATTTGATTTCGAGATCCGCGATCATGTGACGCTGGGTGAAATGCACAGCGGCCTCGACTTTGCTGCCGCCGTTAAGCTGACCGGTTCACGTTTCGTCGTGATGAAAGGCCAGATCGCCCGTATGCACCGTGCGCTGTCGCAGTTCATGCTGGATCTGCACACCGAACAGCATGGCTATAGCGAAAACTATGTGCCTTACCTGGTCAACCAGGACACCCTGTACGGTACCGGGCAACTGCCGAAATTTGCCGGTGACCTGTTCCATACTCGTCCGCTGGAAGAAGAAGCTGACAGCAGCAACTATGCGCTGATCCCAACGGCGGAAGTGCCGCTGACTAACCTCGTTCGCGATGAAATCATCGACGAAGACGATCTGCCGATCAAAATGACCGCACACACGCCGTGCTTCCGCTCTGAAGCGGGTTCCTACGGTCGTGACACGCGTGGTCTGATCCGTATGCACCAGTTCGACAAAGTTGAAATGGTACAGATCGTTCGTCCGGAAGATTCTATGGCGGCGCTGGAAGAAATGACCGGTCACGCAGAAAAAGTCCTGCAGCTGCTGGGTCTGCCATACCGTAAAATCATCCTGTGTACCGGTGACATGGGCTTCGGTGCCTGCAAAACCTATGACCTCGAAGTCTGGGTTCCGGCGCAGAATACCTACCGCGAGATCTCCTCTTGCTCTAACGTCTGGGATTTCCAGGCGCGCCGCATGCAGGCTCGCTGCCGCAGCAAGTCCGATAAGAAAACCCGTCTGGTCCATACCCTCAACGGTTCTGGGCTGGCGGTAGGGCGTACGCTGGTTGCCGTGCTGGAAAACTACCAGCAGGCTGATGGCCGCATTGAAGTACCAGAGGTGCTGCGTCCATATATGAACGGTCTGGAATTTATCGGTTAATCCTCGACTGTTTCACAAAAAAAGCGCCGCAAGGCGCTTTTTTTATATCCCTATTGATACCGAACAATACCTCTCCTGGTAGAACGTTTAATACTCCCTTCGAACTAGCAATAGCATAAAACACTATAATAATAGCAATTCGTTATATAAGAATCTATATAGCGAAACTTTCAATGTCAGCAACGAAGTGAGTATCCATGAAAACTGAAACCCCCGATGCTTTACTGGCAGCCGAGGTCAGCCGTCGTGGTTTAATGAAAACCACGGCCATTAGCGGCCTGGCGATGGCCAGCGGTGCTTTTACGCTCCCGTTTAGCCGTATCGTTAATGCTGCCGAAGCGCTGGACCCGGCAACGGCAGCGGAACGCGTCACCTGGAGTGCGTGCACGGTAAACTGTGGAAGCCGCTGCCCGCTGCGCATGCATGTTGTCGATGGCGAGATTAAGTACGTAGAAACCGATAATACCGGCGATGATAACTACGACGGGCTGCACCAGGTTCGTGCCTGCCTGCGCGGGCGTTCAATGCGTCGCCGCGTCTACAACCCGGATCGCTTGAAATACCCAATGAAGCGGGTAGGCAAACGTGGTGAAGGTAAATTCGAGCGTATTAGCTGGGAAGAAGCCTTTGATACTATTGCCGATAATATGAAACGCTTGATCAAAGATTACGGCAATGAATCGATTTATCTCAACTATGGCACCGGTACCCTGGGAGGAACGTTAACCCGCTCCTGGCCGCCGGGCAAAACGCTGATTGCGCGCCTGATGAACTGCTGCGGCGGATATCTGAACCATTACGGCGACTACTCCTCTGCGCAGATTGCTGCGGGCCTGAACTATACCTACGGCGGCTGGGCTGACGGCAACAGCCCGTCCGATATCGAAAACAGCCAACTGGTGGTGCTGTTTGGTAACAACCCTGGCGAAACGCGCATGAGCGGCGGCGGGGTGACTTACTATCTGGAGCAGGCGCGGCAGAAATCGAATGCGCGCATGATCATTGTCGATCCGCGCTATACCGATACCGGGGCAGGCCGCGAAGATGAATGGATCCCGATTCGTCCGGGTACCGATGCGGCGCTGGTTTCCGCGCTGGCGTGGGTGATGATCACCGAAAATCTGGTCGATCAGCCGTTCCTCGATAAATACTGCGTGGGTTACGACGAAAAAACGCTACCGGAAGGCGCGCCGGCCAATGGCCACTACAAGGCTTATATTCTGGGTCAGGGTAGTGATGGCACGGCAAAAACGCCGGAATGGGCATCGACGATTACCGGTATTCCGGCCGAGCGCATTGTCAAACTAGCGCGTGAAATCGCCACCGCAAAGCCCGCTTATATCTCTCAGGGATGGGGGCCGCAGCGTCACGCGAACGGCGAAATCGTGACCCGTGCCATTTCTATGCTGTCCATTCTGACCGGCAACGTGGGCATTCACGGCGGTAACAGCGGGGCGCGTGAAGGCTCCTATGAAGTGCCGTTTGAGCGTATGCCAACGCTGGAAAACCCCGTTCAAACCAGCATCTCTATGTTCATGTGGACTGATGCGATCGTTCGCGGCCCGGAAATGACGGCCCTGCGTGACGGCGTGCGTGGCAAAGATAAGCTGGACGTACCGATCAAAATGATCTGGAACTATGCCGGTAACTGCCTGATTAACCAGCACTCTGAGATAAACCGCACCCATGAAATCCTGCAGGATGACAAGAAGTGCGAAATGATAGTGGTCATCGACTGCCACATGACCTCGTCGGCGAAGTATGCCGATATCCTGCTGCCGGACTGCACGGCATCCGAACAGATGGACTTCGCGCTGGATGCATCCTGCGGCAACATGTCTTACGTCATCTTCACCGATCAGGTGATTAAGCCGCGCTTCGAGTGTAAGACGATTTACGACATGACGACCGAGCTGGCTAAACGCATGGGCGTTGAGCAGCAGTTTACCGAAGGGCGCACGCAGGAAGGATGGATGCGTCATCTGCACGAACTTTCCCGCCAGGCAGTGCCTGAGCTGCCGGACTTCGATACGTTCCGCAAGCAGGGCATCTTCAAGCAGCGCGATCCGGAAGGGCATCACGTGGCGTATAAAGCGTTCCGTGAAGACCCACAGGCCAATCCGCTAACTACGCCGTCGGGCAAAATTGAGATCTACTCGCAGGAGCTGGCGAAAATCGCTGCCACCTGGGAACTGGCGGAAGGTGATGTTATCGATCCGTTACCGATCTACACACCGGGCTTTGAAAACTACAACGATCCGCTAGCTGAGAAGTATCCGCTGCAGATGACCGGCTTCCACTATAAAGCACGCGTTCACTCCACCTATGGCAACGTTGACGTGCTGAAGGCGGCCTGCCGTCAGGAAATGTGGATTAATCCGCTGGATGCGAAAAAACGCGGCATCGCCAACGGCGATCGCGTGCGCATCTTTAACGATCGTGGGGAAGTGCATATTGAAGCTAAGGTCACACCGCGCATGATGCCGGGTATCGTGGCGCTGGGCGAGGGGGCATGGTATGACCCGGATGCCAAGCGTATTGACCAGGCGGGCAGCATTAACGTGCTGACCACGCAGCGCCCGTCGCCGCTGGCGAAAGGCAATCCATCGCACACGAACCTTGTTCAGGTCGAGAAGGTGCAAGGAGTAACCGATGACCACCCAATATGGCTTTTTTATTGATTCGGCACGCTGCACCGGCTGTAAAACCTGTGAACTGGCGTGTAAAGATTACAAAGACTTAACCCCGGACGTCAGCTTCCGCCGTATTTATGAATACGCCGGCGGCGACTGGCAGGAAGATAACGGCGTCTGGCATCAGAACGTCTTTGCCTATTACCTGTCCATCGCCTGCAACCACTGTGAAGATCCGGCCTGTACTAAAGTGTGTCCGAGCGGCGCGATGCATAAACGAGAAGACGGCTTTGTGGTCGTTGACGAAGACGTCTGCATCGGCTGTCGCTACTGCCATATGGCCTGCCCGTACGGTGCCCCACAGTACAATGCGGCAAAAGGCCACATGACCAAGTGCGACGGCTGCCACGAACGCGTGGCGGAAGGCAAAAAACCGATCTGCGTCGAGTCCTGCCCGCTGCGCGCGCTGGACTTCGGGCCGATTGAAGAGCTTCGCCAGAAGCACGGGCAGCTGGCGGCCGTTGCGCCGCTGCCGTCGGCGCACTTTACCAAGCCGAGCATTGTGATTAAACCTAACGCCAATGCACGTCCGTGCGGCGATACCACTGGCTACCTGGCCAACCCGAAGGAGGTGTGAGATGGGAAGTGGATGGCATGAATGGCCGCTGATGATCTTCACGGTCTTTGGGCAGTGCGTTGCCGGCGGATTTATCGTCCTGGCGCTGGCGCTGATGAAAGGGCAGCTGGCGCGCGAGCAGCAGCAGCGCGTGGTGCTGAGTATGTTCGCTTTGTGGGGGCTGATGGGCATTGGTTTTATCGCCTCGACGCTGCACCTCGGCTCGCCGATGCGCGCATTTAACTCGCTTAACCGCGTGGGGGCCTCGTCGTTGAGCAACGAGATTGCCAGCGGCGCGATTTTCTTCGCCGTGGGGGGCATTGGCTGGCTGCTGGCCGTCACCAATAAGCTCTCCTGCGCGCTGCGTAGCGTCTGGCTGGTGGTGACGATGGTGCTGGGTGTGGTCTTCGTGTGGATGATGGTGCGTGTGTATAACACCATCGATACCGTACCGACCTGGTATAGCATCTGGACGCCGCTGAGCTTCTTCCTGACGCTGTTTATCGGCGGTCCGCTGCTCGGCTATCTGCTGCTGCGCTGGGCGGGTGTCGAAGGCTGGGCGCTGCGTCTGCTGCCGGTGGTGAGCCTGGCTGCGCTGGGCGTTAGCGCGATTGTTTCGCTGATGCAGGGCGTTGAGCTGGCTTCAATCCATAGCTCAATCCAGCAGGCTTCCGCACTGGTCCCGAACTACGGCTCCCTGATGGCGTGGCGCGTTGCGGCCATTGCGCTGGCGCTGGTGTGCTGGGTGGTGCCGCAGCTTAAGGGCTACCAGCCGGCGCTGCCGCTGTTGAGTCTGGCATTTGTGCTGGTGCTGGTCGGCGAATTGATCGGCCGTGGCGTCTTCTACGGTCTGCATATGACCGTCGGGATGGCGGTCGCCAGCTAAATAAAACGTGCCGGGGCTGCCTCGCCCTGGCACTTTTTGTTCATGAATTTTTTCAACTGAACCCTTTCCATTTATTCCTTTCATTTTCAGTAAAAACAATCAGATAGATTTGATGAATGTCGTTATGCCGCTGCGCTGAATAAGAAACATCAATCGTGGTGCCAGAAAGCCGCTTCCGACACAAATCAGGTGGATTGACAATGTTTTTAGCAGTGGCATGATGCGCTCGAAATCTGTCTATCCTCACGGTTTTTAGCCCATGTCCACCTATACCCGCCCAGTGCTGTTATTGCTCTGTGGCCTTTTGTTATTGACGCTGGCGATCGCGGTACTCAACACGCTCGTCCCGCTCTGGCTCGCCCATGAAAATCTGCCAACCTGGCAGGTTGGGATGGTTGGTTCATCCTATTTCACCGGTAACCTAGTGGGTACGATGCTGACCGGGCGTCTGATTAAGCGTCTTGGCTTTAACTTCAGCTACTATATTGCGTCGCTTATCTTCGCCGCGGGCTGCGTGGGGCTGGGCTTTATGGTGGGCTTCTGGAGCTGGATGTTCTGGCGTTTTATCGCCGGCGTCGGCTGCGCCATGATTTGGGTGGTGGTGGAAAGCGCGCTGATGTGCAGTGGTACTTCGCGCAATCGCGGGCGTCTGCTGGCGGCCTACATGATGATGTATTACATCGGTACCGTGCTCGGCCAGCTTATCGTGAGTAAACTACCGACCGATTTGGCGACCATTCTGCCGCTGATGACCGGCGTTATCCTGGCCGGTATTCTGCCGCTGCTGTTTACCCGTATCCTGAACCAGAAAGATGAACAGCAGGACGCCAACGCGCGCGTCTGGCCAATGTTCAAGCTGCGTCAGGCGCGACTTGGGGTGAATGGCTGTATTATTTCCGGCATCGTGCTGGGCTCGCTGTACGGGCTGATGCCGCTGTATTTAAACCACCGTGGCGTCAGCGATTCCGGTATCGGTTTTTGGATGGCGGTGATGGTCAGCGCCGGTATTTTGGGTCAATGGCCAATAGGCCGTCTGGCGGATCGCTTTGGTCGTTTGCTGGTACTGCGCGTGCAGGTATTTGTGGTGATTGTCGGCTGTCTGGGGATGCTAAGCCAGGCAATGATGGCACCGGCGCTGTTTATCCTTGGTGCCGCCGGTTTTACGCTCTATCCGGTGGCGATGGCCTGGGCCTGTGAGAAGGTCGAGCACCACCAGTTGGTGTCAATGAATCAGGCGCTGCTGCTAAGCTACACCATCGGCAGCCTGGTAGGGCCTACGCTGACCGCCATGCTGATGCAAAGCTACTCAGATAACCTGCTGTTTATCATGATTGCCGGGGTGTCGTTCGTCTACCTGATGATGCTGCTGCGCAAAGCCGGGCATCATCCAACCCCGGTTGCCCACGCCTGATGCGCTGGCGCGAGCGCGCCTCTTGATTTTTTCGTCGCCTGTCGTGCCGAGACAGACAACAAAAAACCCGACTTAGCGTCGGGTTTTTCGTCATCAGCATTGTCAGGCCAGGTATAGCTACTGGCCAGAAGGGATCAGTACATCACCTTGTGACCGTACTGCTCGAGAATGCCTTTTACGCGTTCCATGGTCTCTTTCTTCGGCGGCTTCACCCCGTCGAGCTTGTACTCTTCGCCCATGGCTACCCATTTGTGTTTGCCCAGCTCGTGGTACGGCAGCAGTTCGATTTTCTCGACGTTGCCCATATCGCGGGTGAACTCGCCCAGGCGGTGCGCGGAGTCATCGTCATCTGACCAGCCCGGGACCACCACATAGCGGATCCAGACCTTCACGTCTTTCTTCGACAGGTACTGCGCAAACTCGAGCGTGCGGTGGTTAGATACGCCAACCAGATTCTGATGGATATCGTCGTTCATCTGCTTGAGGTCAAGCATCACCAGGTCGGTGACTTCCAGCAGCTCATCAATGACCGGGTCGTAACGACGCACAAAGCCATTGGTGTCCAGACAGGTATGAATACCTTCTTTCTTGCACGCTCGGAACCAGTCGCGCACGAACTCAGCCTGTAAAATGGCTTCGCCGCCGGATGCGGTGACGCCGCCGCCGGACGCGTTCATAAAGTGGCGATAGGTCACCACTTCTTTCATTAGTTCTTCAACGGTGACTTCTTTGCCACCGTGGGTATCCCATGTATCGCGGTTATGGCAGTACAGGCAGCGCATCAGGCAGCCCTGGAAGAAGGTAATAAAACGGATGCCTGGGCCATCGACGGTGCCACAGGATTCAAAGGAGTGAATGCGACCAGTTACAGACATTGCAGTATTATCTCCAGTTCTTCCCCGCGTCCGGCAGGGTGACGATCATTATTTCAGGCCGTCTTGAGTTTATTTTGCTTGTTAACCTGATTATAGAAGTTAGCAGGCAAAATAGGCTCGGAGAGAGTAGGGCAGTTATAAGAAAGGCCCCACTGACGTGGAGCCTTTATTGTACGCTTTTTAAATCGCGATTTCAGTCAAATCCATTACATGGACTGAGTGAAGGTACGGGTAATAACGTCCTGCTGCTGTTCTTTAGTCAGGGAGTTAAAACGTACTGCGTAGCCAGATACGCGGATGGTCAGCTGCGGATATTTTTCCGGGTTTTCCATCGCGTCGAGCAGCATTTCGCGGTTCATGACGTTAACGTTCAGGTGTTGACCGCCTTCGATAGACGCTTCGTGGTGGAAGTAACCGTCCATCAGACCAGCCAGGTTGGTTTTACGAACGTCGTCGTCTTTACCCAGTGCGTTCGGAACGATAGAGAAGGTGTAAGAGATACCATCTTTAGCGTAAGCAAACGGCAGTTTAGCAACGGAAGTCAGAGAGGCAACAGCACCTTTCTGGTCACGACCGTGCATTGGGTTAGCACCTGGGCCGAATGGCGCGCCAGCGCGACGACCGTCTGGGGTGTTACCGGTTTTCTTACCATAAACCACGTTAGAGGTGATGGTCAGAACAGACTGAGTCGGGATAGCGTTACGGTAAGTCGTCAGTTTCTGAATTTTCTTCATGAAACGCTCAACCAGGTCAACCGCCATGTCATCGACGCGAGCGTCGTTGTTACCAAACTGCGGGTATTCGCCTTCGATTTCGAAGTCAACAGCCAGACCGTTTTCATCACGAATCGGTTTAACTTTCGCATATTTGATTGCAGACAGGGAGTCAGCAGCAACGGACAGACCAGCGATACCGCAAGCCATAGTACGGATAACGTCGCGGTCATGCAGCGCCATCAGAGACGCTTCGTAGCTGTATTTGTCGTGCATGTAGTGGATGACGTTCAGCGCGGTGACGTACTGTTTAGCCAGCCAATCCATAAAGTGGTCCATACGATCCATAACTTCGTCGTAGTTCAGAACGTCGCCTTTCATTGGCTCAGTTTTAGGACCAACCTGCATTTTCAGTTTTTCATCAACGCCGCCGTTGATTGCGTACAGCATGGTTTTCGCCAGGTTTGCACGCGCACCGAAGAACTGCATTTGTTTACCAACGATCATCGGGCTTACGCAGCAAGCGATAGCGTAGTCATCGTTGTTGAAGTCCGGACGCATCAGGTCATCGTTCTCATACTGCAGAGAAGAGGTATCGATGGACACTTTTGCGGCGAATTTTTTGAACGCCAGCGGCAGTTTTTCAGACCACAGGATAGTGATGTTCGGTTCCGGAGACGGGCCCATGGTGTACAGGGTGTTCAGGAAACGGAAGCTGTTTTTGGTGACCAGAGTACGGCCATCAACGCCCATACCACCGACGGATTCAGTTGCCCAAATCGGGTCACCGGAGAACAGTTCATCATACTCAGGGGTACGCAGGAAGCGAACCATACGCAGTTTCATGACCAGGTGGTCAATCATTTCCTGAGCTTCTTGTTCAGTGATTTTGCCTGCTTTCAGGTCACGTTCGATGTAGATATCCAGGAAGGTGGAGGTACGACCGAAGGACATTGCAGCGCCGTTCTGGGATTTAACAGCGGCCAGGTAGCCGAAGTAAGTCCACTGAATAGCTTCCTGAGCGTTGGTAGCCGGACCAGAGATGTCGTAGCCGTATTTAGCAGCCATCTCTTTGATCTGACCCAGCGCACGGTGCTGTTCGGAGATTTCTTCACGCAGACGGATAGTCGCTTCCAGGTTTACACCGTTTTCCAGGTCAGACTGGAGAGAGGTGAACTGAGCGAATTTGTCTTTCATCAGGTAGTCGATACCGTATACGGCGATACGACGGTAGTCACCGATGATACGACCACGGCCGTAGGCGTCTGGCAGACCGGTCAGAACACCGGATTTACGGCAGCGCAGGATGTCCGGAGTATAAACGTCGAACACGCCCTGGTTGTGCGTTTTACGGTATTCGGTGAAGATTTTTTTGATCATCGGGTCCAGTTCGCGGTTATACGCTTTGCAGGAACCTTCGATCATTTTGATGCCACCGAACGGGATAAGAGCACGTTTCAGCGGAGCTTCAGTTTGCAGACCAACAATTTTTTCCAGCGCTTTGTTGATGTAACCAGCGTCGTGGGAAGTAATGGTGGAAGCAACGGCGGTGTCAAAGTCAACTGGCGCGTGAGTGCGGTTTTCCAGTTTAACGCCTTCCATAACGTTGTCCCACAGAGCTGTGGTCGCGTCAGTAGCACCAGCCAGGAAGGACTCGTCACCCTCATACGGAGTGTAGTTTTTCTGGATGAAGTCACGTACGTTTACTTCATTCTGCCAGTCACCTTTCGCAAAACCTTCCCAGGCTGTGGCTAACTTTTCATTAAGTTCGGACATGTAACACCTACCTTCTTAAGTGGACTTTTTATTTACTGCCTGGAGCAACCATCAGTTAATGACGGTCACCGCCACGCAGGTAAATGACCCAGTATGTCAACCCAACCAATAAACCGCCGCCGATGATGTTCCCGATGGTTACCGGAATCAGGTTATCGGTGATGAAATTCATCACGGTCAGGTGAGAAAAACTTTCCGGAGTTGAACCGATTGCGGTCCAGAATTCCGGGCTAGCAAAGTGACGTATTACGATACCCATCGGAATCATAAACATGTTTGCAATGCTGTGCTCAAAGCCGCTGGCGACGAACATGGCAACCGGTAAAACCATAATCATGGCTTTGTCCATCAGGCTGCGGCCAGAGTAGCTCATCCAGACTGCCAGGCAGACCATCAGGTTCGCCAGGATGCCGAGAGCGACGGCTTCAATGAATGTGTGGTGCATTTTGTGGTCAGCAGTTTGCAGGACGTTTAGCCCCCATCCGCCGTTGGCCGTCATGTATTCGCCGGACAGCCACATCAACAGCACGAAGAGCAGCGCGCCGATCAGGTTACCAACATAGACGTTGAGCCAGTTTTTTGCCAGTTGACCCCAGGTAATTCGCCCGCTGGCTTTCGCTACAACGATAAGCACGGTCGAAGTAAAGAGGTCAGCGCCACAAATAACGCAAAGGATTAAGCCTAGTGAGAAGCAGATACCGCCAATCAGCTTCGCGATGCCGAATGGCATACCCGCGGTGCCCGTCGTTGCGGTAATGTAAAAAACAAAAGCAATCGAGATAAAGACGCCCGCAGTAATCGCCAGATAAAAGGTTTTCAGCGGATGCTTGGTTGCTTTATAGACGCCTGCTTCTTCGGCAACTTTGGCCATCGCAGCAGGAAGGAGTAGATCAAAAGGGTTGTCAGCTTTCACACTAACTCTCTCTTTTTATTTAATCGGCGACGAGATACTAACAAAGCATTATAGATGAGAATTTGATATAGATCATATCTCACCTGGCTTATAGGCCTGAATAACGAATGGTTTTTCAACAATCCTTTGCTAACAATATAAATATTAAGATAAAAATAAATTTTAAGATTTACAAAATCAGTTGAATTTTTTCTTTGCCCTTCATTTTATTGGTTAATTAAAATGGAGTAATGATCGGTAAAATTAACAATAAAAGTAAGCTACCAATTATAGTATTTACTTATATTTAACTTTATTTTCACATGCCCGTGAAGCGAAGCGTTGAAATATAAAAAAGGGGCCAACAAGTGGCCCCGTAATATAGCGTAGGTCTGGCATTAAGCCTACTTTTTCTGTGGTGAAGAAATTACTTCGCCCAGAAAGCCGCTTTCGCGCGCTGCAGTTTTTCGTAGGCCTCTAACAGCGACTGATGCGCCGGGAAGGCTTCCAGCGTGCCGTCCGCTGGCTGCAGGCCGTAGAAGGCCTCTTCGCCGCTCAGCGCCGCGCTGGCCGCTTCGACGGCGTCTGCGCCGTACATGCGGACAAACGCGTTCAGATACTGCAGCGGTTCACGCTCTTCTTCCTGAGAAAGCAGCAGCAGCGTTTGCAGACAGCGGTAGTAGTTGGCGCGCTCGGCGCTGAACACGGACGCGTTAAACTCCATGGTCCATTCGGTCCAGATTAACGCCTGCTCAAGGTCGCCGCCGGCTAATGCCAGCATTGCTTTCAGTTCGCCAACGCGCAGGGTGTACCAGCCGTTGTTCGGGCCGGTCGCCAGACCCAGCAGCTCGCGCACGCGAGTAAAGTCGTCGAGGCCTTCGTCGTCAATCTGCTCGATCAGATTCAGGTACTCTTCTTTTTCCCACTCGCTGCCCGGCAGGGAAAGAATGGTTTCGCGCAGGTGGCTGCCCATATTGTTATTCGCCAGCCACAGATCTTCCGCTGGATAGATATCAGACATGCCGGGCACGATGATACGACAGGCGTAAACGCCCAGATGTTCGTAATCGGCGATGTACACTTCTTTATCTTCTTCTTTGAAGATAGCCATCAGCGTTGCGAACTCTTCTTCGGTGGTGCCGGAGAAGTTCCAGTCTGCAAACGGATAGTCTGCATCCTGTTTGAACATATCCCAGGAGATAAGACCGCTGGAATCGATAAAGTGGGTTTCGAGGTTGGTGTGCTCGGCCACTTCTTCATCGTCAAAGGTCGGCGGCGTGAACACATCAAGATCTTTAAGACCGCGACCCTGCAGCAGTTCGGTTACCGTACGCTCCAGCGCAACGCCGAAGTCCGGATGTGCACCGAAGGAAGCAAAGCAGGTGCCGTTAGCCGGGTTGAACAGCACCACGCAGATAACCGGGTATTTGCCGCCCAGTGAACCGTCGTAGGCGAAGATAGGGAAACCTTCCGCTTCCAGCGTTTTGATGGATTCCACTACGCCAGGATAGCGTGCCAGCACCTCGGCCGGGATTTCCGGCAGGCTGATGCTTTCGGCAATAATGCGGTTCTTCACGTGACGTTCGAACACTTCCGACAGCCCCTGTACGCGGGCTTCGTTACGGGTATTGCCCGCAGACATGCCGTTGGAAACGTACAGGTTCGCGACGATGTTCATCGGAATGTAGATGGTTTCGCCGTCGGACTGACGGGTAAACGGCAGCCCGCACACGCCGCGATCGTCGTTGCCGGACTGCAGATCGACCAGCATGCTGGCGGTCAGCTGATCGTCAGGATCGTAGAATGCGCGCAGGCGCGCGTCGAGCAGACCTTCCGGCACTTCGTCGTCGTCGGTCAGCGGGAACCATTTCTCATTCGGGTAGTGAACGAACGGGCCGTTGGCGATTTTGTCACCCAGCCAGAAGTCAGCGAAGAAATAGTTGGTCGACAGACGCTCGAAGTATTCACCCAGCGCGGATGCCAGCGCCGCTTTTTTGGTCGCGCCTTTACCGTTGGTAAAGCACAGCGAGCAGGCTTTATCACGGATATGTACCGACCAGACGTTAGGAACCGGGTTCAACCAGGAAGCTTCTTCAATATCGAAGCCCAGGTCGAGCAGCTTTTGCTGGAAGCGAGCGATGGAATCTTCCAGTGCGGCATCTTTGCCGGGGATATAGGTTTGCGTCATAGCAATCTCTTTTGTCGTACGGAAAGCGCGCAATGATACGGGTTTTGCGTGACGGGTGCTATCTTCGGCGAAAATAAAAGAGACGGCTATGCTTACAGGCAATAACCGACTGTTACGGCGCAGAAAAAATGAAAGCGTTTGATCTTCAGAGAATGGCATTTGACAACGTTCCGCCAGAATTTTTAGGCGAGGTGGCGCTGAGATGCGTGTTTACCTTCGCGCTGGTGTTTCTGTTTCTCAAAATGACCGGACGTCGCGGCGTGCGGCAGATGTCGCTGTTTGAAGTGCTGATTATTCTCACGCTGGGATCGGCGGCGGGCGATGTTGCCTTCTATGATGATGTCCCGCTGGTGCCGGTTTTTGTGGTTTTCATTTCGCTGGCGCTGCTGTATCGGCTGGTGATGTGGTTGATGGCGAAAAGTGAAAAGTTACAGGGCTTACTGGAAGGTAAAGCGATCGTCATCGTTAAAGAAGGGCAACTGGCCTGGGAAAACGTGCGCGCGGCAAATCTGACGGAGCTGGATTTTTTTATGGAACTGCGGTTGAACAGCGTGGAGCAGCTTGGGCAGGTCCGGCTGGCGATTATGGAAACCGACGGTCAGATTAGCGTGTTTTATTATGCTGACGAGCAGGTGAAGCCGGGGTTATGCATTTTGCCCGACAGCCTCACTCAGCGTTTTAAGGCAGTTCCTGCGCCAGGTGAGTACGCGTGTGTGCGCTGTAGCTACGTCGTTAGCATGCGGGCGGGGGAGCGACAATTATGTCCGCGCTGCGCAAATCCGGCCTGGACGAAGGTGAGCCGCGCGAAACGGATTGCCTGATAGCCATTTTGTCGGTTTTCACACGGCAAGACGGTAGAATCTATTGTGTGACGGAGGGCGCATTTCGCTGACGAAAGGTTTTAGACATTGCGGCGCGTGTCACTGAATGATAAAACCAATAGCCACAGGAATAACTTATGCCCACGCGTTGATGACGCGCGAGGCATGCGGTCAGACAACATTGCAATGTGGTGAGGGTTATGGCTCAGGTCTTTAATTTCAGTTCAGGTCCGGCGATGCTTCCGGCAGATGTCCTTAAACTGGCGCAGAAGGAACTCTGCGACTGGAACGGATTAGGCACGTCGGTAATGGAAGTTAGCCACCGTGGTAAAGAGTTTATCCACGTGGCGGAGGAAGCAGAAAAAGATTTTCGTGACCTGCTTAACATCCCATCCAACTACAAAGTGCTGTTTTGCCACGGCGGCGGGCGCGGTCAGTTTGCCGGCGTACCGCTGAACATCCTCGGTGATAAAACCACAGCTGACTACGTTGACGCCGGCTACTGGGCAGCGAGCGCGGTGAAAGAAGCTAAAAAATACTGCACACCAAACGTGATTGACGCGAAGATTACCGTCGACGGTCAGCGCGCGGTAAAACCCATGCGCGACTGGCAGCTTTCCGATAACGCGGCGTATTTGCACTATTGCCCGAACGAAACTATCGACGGTATTGCTATTGATGAGACGCCTGACTTTGGCAACGAGGTTGTTGTTGCCGCTGACTTCTCCTCAACCATTCTGTCCCGCCCGATCGACGTGAGCCGCTTTGGCGTTATCTACGCCGGTGCGCAGAAAAACATTGGTCCTGCCGGCTTAACGCTGGTTATCGTGCGCGAAGACCTGCTGGGTAAAGCACATGTTGCCTGCCCATCTATCCTTGATTACAGCGTGCTCAACGACAACGACTCCATGTTCAACACCCCGCCGACCTTTGCCTGGTATCTGTCCGGTCTGGTCTTCAAATGGCTGAAAGAGCAGGGTGGCCTGGCCGTAATGGATCGTATTAATCAGCAGAAGGCCGATCTTCTGTATAGCACCATCGATAGCAGCGATTTCTACCGTAACGATGTGGCGAGCGCCAACCGTTCCCGTATGAACGTTCCGTTCCAGCTGGCAGACAGCGCGCTGGACAAAGTCTTCCTGGATGAATCGTTTGCCGCCGGTCTGCACGCGCTGAAAGGCCACCGCGTAGTCGGCGGGATGCGCGCCTCCATCTATAACGCCATGCCGCTGGCGGGCGTACAGGCGCTGACGGAATTTATGCAGGACTTCGAGCGTCGTCACGGCTAATCGATTTTTGACCTATCCTCCCCATGGCCGCGTCATGGGGTTTTTCTTTTGTTTTTTGAGAGTTGAGTTTCATGGAATCCCTGACGTTACAACCTATCGCGCGCGTAGACGGCACGATTAATCTGCCTGGTTCTAAAAGCGTGTCGAACCGTGCGCTGCTGCTGGCGGCGCTGGCAAGCGGCACCACCATCCTGACTAATCTGCTGGACAGCGATGATGTTCGCCACATGCTGAACGCGTTGAAAGCGCTGGGAATTCACTACACCCTGTCTGACGATCGCACGCGCTGTGAAGTCACCGGCAACGCGGGCCCGCTGCAGGGCTCTGGCGAACTGGAACTGTTCCTCGGCAACGCGGGCACCGCTATGCGCCCACTGGCCGCCGCGCTGTGCCTGGGGGCAAATGATATTGTCTTGACCGGTGAGCCGCGCATGAAAGAACGCCCAATCGGCCACCTGGTGGATGCCCTGCGTCAGGGCGGCGCGCAGATTACCTATTTAGAGCAGGAAAATTATCCACCGCTGCGCCTGAATGGTGGGTTTATCGGCGGTAGCGTTGAAGTAGACGGTAGCGTCTCCAGCCAGTTCCTGACCGCGCTGCTGATGACGGCGCCGCTGGCACCGCAGGACACAGTCATTACCATCAAGGGCGATCTGGTGTCCAAGCCGTATATCGACATCACGCTGCATTTGATGAAAACTTTCGGTGTTGAAGTTGAAAACCAGAACTATCAGCGTTTTGTTGTGCGTGGTAACCAGCAGTATGTCTCGCCGGGCCAGTATCTGGTTGAGGGCGATGCGTCATCGGCTTCCTACTTCCTGGCCGCTGGCGCGATTAAAGGCGGCACCGTGAAGGTGACCGGCATTGGCCGTCACAGCGTACAGGGCGATATTCGCTTCGCTGACGTGCTGGAAAAAATGGGCGCGACCATCACCTGGGGCGATGATTTTATTGCCTGCACTCATGGTGAACTGAATGCCATCGATATGGACATGAACCATATCCCTGATGCCGCTATGACCATTGCCACCGCCGCGCTGTTTGCCAAAGGCACCACCACGCTGCGTAATATATACAACTGGCGCGTTAAAGAGACAGACCGTCTGTTCGCCATGGCAACCGAGCTGCGCAAAGTGGGCGCGATCGTGGAAGAGGGCGAAGATTATATTCGCGTGACGCCGCCGACGACGCTGAATTTTGCTGAGATTGCGACCTACAACGATCATCGTATGGCGATGTGCTTCTCTCTGGTTGCGCTATCGGATACGCCGGTCACAATCCTTGACCCGAAATGTACGGCGAAAACCTTCCCGGATTATTTCGAGCAGCTGGCGCGTATTAGTACTCTGGCCTAATCCTTTCCTACCGCCAAAACGCCGACTTGATGTCGGCGTTTTTTTTCGGACTTTTTTGCCCTTGCGATGCAGTGTTACCCTTTTGTGTGAAATAACTTATTGATATTTAATAGTAATCAATCAATGGATGATTCATATGAAGAATGCAAAGGTGATGCTGACGCTGGCGATTTCCGCCACGTTACTGGTTGGCTGTAAAAATATGCAGGGTATGGATACCAATGCATTGGTGGGGTCCGGCATGACGGCTTATAAAGCGGCAACGCTGTCCGATGCTGACGTGAAGGCCCTATCTGACGATGCCTGTCAGCAGATGGACGGCGAAAACCAGCTTGCGAGCGCGTCCAGTCAATACACCAAACGGCTGAACAAAATTGCCAAAGCGCTGGGCAATAACATCAACGGCACGCCGGTGAATTATAAAGTCTACATGACCGCTGACGTTAACGCGTGGGCAATGGCTAACGGCTGCGTGCGCGTCTACAGCGGTCTGATGGACTTGATGAACGACAATGAAGTCGAGGGCGTGCTGGGCCACGAGCTGGGCCACGTTGCGCTGGGCCACTCGCGTAAAGCGATGCAAACCGCCTATGCGACCGTTGCGGCGCGCGACGCGATTTCAGCCACCAGCGGCGCGGCGGCGCAGCTGTCAAAATCACAGCTCGGCGATATTGCCGAAGGCGTGATTAACTCGGCGTTTTCTCGTTCCCAGGAGTCTGAGGCCGATGATTTCTCCTACGATCTGCTGAAAAAACGCGGCGTCAGCACCCAGGGATTGGTGGGTAGCTTTGACAAGCTGGCCAGCCTTGACGCGGGTCATACGAAATCGTTGTTTGACTCTCACCCTCCTTCAGCCGAGCGCGCGCAGCACATTCGCGACCGCATTGCGGCGGATAAAAAGTAAATCATCATCATTTTCGGGTCGGCGCTTTGCCGGCCCACTATACTTATTTATTCTCCTGCAGTGAGCGCGTCTCATTCTGTCATTCGCAGACAAAAGTAACCGTCTGGCGCAGAGATGCGTATAATGCGCGGCGTTTACGTTGTGTATGCCTTTTATTAAGGAGAGAAAAATGACGGCAATTGCCCCGGTAATTACCATTGATGGTCCAAGCGGCGCGGGTAAAGGCACGCTGTGCAAAGCGATGGCCGAAGCGCTGCAATGGCATTTGCTGGACTCTGGCGCGATCTATCGCGTGCTGGCGCTTGCGGCTTTGCATCACCATGTTGATGTGAACTCAGAAGATGCCCTGGTCCCGCTGGCGGCCCATCTGGACGTACGTTTTGTCTCTACCGACGGCGCGCTGGAGGTGATCCTTGAAGGGGAAGACGTCAGCGGTGAAATCCGCACCCAGGAAGTGGCCAATGCCGCTTCGCAGGTCGCTGCGTTCCCGCGCGTGCGTGAAGCGCTGCTGCGCCGTCAGCGGGCTTTCCGCGAAGCGCCGGGCCTGATTGCCGACGGCCGCGATATGGGCACGGTGGTGTTCCCGGATGCGCCGGTCAAAATCTTCCTCGACGCGTCATCGGAAGAACGTGCGCAGCGTCGCATGCTACAGTTGCAGGAAAAGGGCTTTAGTGTTAACTTTGAGCGCCTTTTGGCAGAGATAAAGGAGCGTGACGATCGCGATCGTAATCGTGCTGTTGCGCCGCTGGTTCCTGCCGCCGATGCTTTAGTGTTGGATTCCACCACCTTAAGCATTGAGCAAGTAATTGAAAAAGCGTTAAACTATGCGCGCCAGAAATTGGCAATCGCGTAAAACGCGACCGAATTTGCAGTACCCCCGTTGCAATGGACTGACAGCGGGTATGTGAAACAACCCCATCCGACAAGGTGTCAGGTGGACGTTAATACTTAACCTGAAGATTAAACATGACTGAATCTTTTGCTCAACTGTTTGAAGAATCCTTAAAAGAAATCGAAACCCGCCCGGGTTCCATCGTTCGTGGTGTTGTTGTTGCTATCGACAAAGACGTAGTACTGGTTGACGCCGGTCTGAAATCTGAGTCCGCCATTCCGGCAGAGCAGTTCAAAAACGCCCAGGGCGAGCTGGAAATCCAGGTTGGTGACGAAGTTGACGTTGCTCTGGATGCAGTAGAAGACGGCTTCGGTGAAACCCTGCTGTCCCGTGAGAAAGCTAAACGTCACGAAGCTTGGATCACGCTGGAAAAAGCTTACGAAGACGCTGAAACTGTAGTTGGTGTTATCAACGGCAAAGTTAAAGGTGGCTTCACTGTTGAGCTGAACGGTATTCGTGCGTTCCTGCCGGGTTCCCTGGTAGACGTTCGTCCGGTGCGTGATACTCTGCACCTGGAAGGCAAAGAGCTTGAGTTCAAAGTAATCAAGCTGGACCAGAAGCGTAACAACGTTGTTGTTTCTCGTCGTGCCGTTATCGAATCCGAAAACAGCGCAGAGCGCGATCAGCTGCTGGAAAACCTGCAGGAAGGCATGGAAGTTAAAGGTATCGTTAAGAACCTCACTGACTACGGTGCATTCGTTGATCTGGGCGGCGTTGACGGCCTGCTGCACATCACTGATATGGCATGGAAACGCGTTAAGCATCCGAGCGAAATCGTGAACGTTGGTGACGAAATCAACGTTAAAGTGCTGAAATTCGACCGTGAGCGTACTCGTGTATCTCTGGGCCTGAAACAGCTGGGCGAAGATCCATGGGTAGCTATCGCTAAGCGTTATCCGGAAGGTACCAAACTGACCGGTCGCGTGACCAACCTGACCGACTACGGCTGCTTCGTTGAAATCGAAGAAGGCGTTGAAGGCCTGGTTCACGTTTCCGAAATGGATTGGACCAACAAAAACATCCACCCGTCCAAAGTTGTTAACGTTGGCGACGTAGTGGAAGTTATGGTTCTGGATATCGACGAAGAACGTCGTCGTATCTCCCTGGGTCTGAAGCAGTGCAAATCTAACCCATGGCAGCAGTTCGCAGAAACCCACAACAAGGGCGACCGCGTTGAAGGTAAAATCAAGTCTATCACTGACTTCGGTATCTTCATCGGCCTGGACGGCGGCATCGACGGCCTGGTTCACCTGTCTGACATCTCCTGGAACGTTGCAGGCGAAGAAGCAGTTCGTGAATACAAAAAAGGCGACGAAATCGCTGCAGTTGTTCTGCAGGTTGACGCAGAACGTGAACGTATCTCCCTGGGCGTTAAACAGCTCGCAGAAGATCCGTTCAACAACTGGGTTGCTCTGAACAAGAAAGGCGCTATCGTTAACGGTAAAGTGACTGCAGTTGACGCGAAAGGCGCAACCGTAGAACTGGCTGACGGCGTTGAAGGTTACCTGCGCGCTTCTGAAGCTTCCCGTGACCGCGTTGAAGATGCAACTCTGGTTCTGAGCGTTGGCGACGACGTTGAAGCTAAATTCACCGGCGTTGATCGCAAAAACCGCGCAATTAGCCTGTCTGTTCGTGCGAAAGACGAAGCTGACGAGAAAGATGCAATCGCTACTGTTAACAACAAACAGGAAGACGGCAACTTCTCCAACGCTATGGCTGAAGCATTCAAAGCAGCTAAAGGCGAGTAATCTTACGCATTTGGGTTTAACAACCTGAATTGTGATGAGTTTACTTGACAGATTGCAGGTTTCGGCCTGTAATCTAGCACAAAGGGCGGCTACGGCCGCCCTTGTTTAATAAGCTGTTAGCTAATTTTCCTTAAAAGGAAACCGGAGGAATCATGACCAAGTCAGAATTGATTGAAAGACTTGCCAGCCAGCAATCCCATATCCCTGCAAAAGCAGTGGAAGATGCGGTAAAAGAAATGCTGGAGCATATGGCCTCGACCCTGGCACAGGGTGAGCGCATTGAAATCCGCGGTTTCGGCAGCTTCTCTCTGCACTATCGAGCACCACGAACCGGGCGTAACCCGAAGACTGGCGACAAAGTGGAACTGGAAGGCAAATACGTGCCGCACTTCAAGCCGGGCAAAGAACTGCGCGATCGCGCCAACATTTACGATTGAGTTTCTGGCGCTAGCTTGCGCTAAACTTGATTGAGAGAAAAGCACCTACGGGTGCTTTTTTCATTTCTGCACGCCGATTGTGGAATCGTCCTTCCAACGTTTTCTCAATGCCTGTACGCAGCGAATTCATGCTGCGAGCCGCCACGCAAACTGACTTTTCTGATCATGACGTAGACGTTGTCGCGCGCGATACTCCTTGCAACAAGGAGGTATCGATGCGCTTGCCACTGCTGGCCTGCTACGTGCTGGCCGGAATATTACCGCTGGCCGTACTGCCTGTCTTACCCTCGCTCGAATATATTAAGATCGCTGCTGTTGGGCTCATCGCGCTCGGCGTTTGCGGCCGGGCAGGGCGCCGCATTGCTCTGGTGGGGCTACTGTTCTGCTGGGGGGCGCTGGCGGCCTGGCAGCTTCAGCTATCTGCGCAGATGCTGCCGGGTAAAAACCGGCAGGTTGAGCTGACGCTCACGCAAACGGACGGGCAGACGGTGCATCAGGGCACGCTCACCCGTCTGGAAGGGCAGCGCTTGATGCCGGGCATTCGGATTGCGCTCTACGGCAGCTACCTGCCACAGCCGCCATGCGTGGGCCAGCGCTGGAAGATGACGATTCGCGCCCGTGCAGTGCATGGTCAACTCAATGACGGCGGGTTTGATGCCCAGCGCTATGCGCTCTCCCAGCACCGTGCGCTGACCGGGCGAATCATTAGCGCTGAACCGTTAGCGCTCAGTTGCGGCCTGCGAGCGCGCTATCTGGCATCGCTAAAAACCACGCTAGCAGCATACCCCTGGCGTGACGTGCTGCTGGCGCTGGGGATGGGTGAACGGCTCTCGGTCTCGCCAGAGATTAAAACGCTGATGCAGCAAACCGGTACTTCGCATCTGATGGCGATATCCGGCCTGCATATTGCGCTCGGCGCTTCGCTGGGCTGGCTGCTGGTACGCGGCATACAGTTTTTTCTACCGGCATGGCTGATTAACTGGCGGCTACCGCTGCTGGCCTCGCTGGCAAGCGGGCTGGCTTACGCCATGTTGACGGGCATGCAGCCGCCCGCCCAGAGAACGATCGTTGCTGCGGCCGTCTGGTGTTTACTGCGGCTAAGCGGCAGGCAGTGGGCCGGTTGGGAGGTGTGGCTCTGTTGCCTGGCGGCTATCCTGTTTGTAGACCCGCTGGCGGTGCTTTCCGACAGTCTGTGGCTATCAGCATTTGCCGTTGGTACGCTCTTGTTCTGGTACCGGTGGGTACCGCTGCCGGAATGGCATTATCCGCGCCTGCTGCGTCCATTGGCGCAGCTGATGCATTTACAGCTAGGGCTGATGCTCCTGCTGACGCCGCTACAAATTCTGCTGTTCCACGGCATCAGTACCACTTCGCTGCTGGCAAATCTGCTGGCGGTGCCGGTGGTTACCTTCATTGCCGTGCCCTTGATTCTGCTGGCGATGTTTCTGCATCTGTGTGGTCCGGTGGTGCTGGAGACGCTGATTTGGTATTGCGCCGACAGGGTGATGGCGCTGGTGTTTGGCTACCTGCGGCTGTTGCCCGAGGGATGGTGGTACATTGGGCGAGCATGGCTGGGAGCGTCGTTATTACCGTGGGGGGCGCTGTTGCTCTGGCGGCTCCACGGCTGGCGGCGTTTTCCGGCATTGTGGATGTCGCTAAGCGTGCTGCTGACGTTTCCACTCTGGCGAAAAACGCCGCCGGACCAGTGGCAGGTGACGATGCTGGATGTCGGGCAGGGGCTGGCAATGGTCATTTCACGCGGCGACAAAGCGCTGCTCTATGACACCGGGCTGGCGTGGCCTGGCGGCGACAGCGGGGCTCAGCTGATTGCGCCATGGCTTCGTTGGCACGGGCTGACGCCACAGGGCATTATTCTGAGTCACGATCACTTAGATCACCGCGGTGGCCTGCGAACGCTCCAGCAAAACTGGCCGAAGGCATGGGTCAGAAGCCCGCTCGCGTGGTCCGGCCATCAACCCTGTGCACGCGGGCAGGCCTGGCGCTGGCAGGGGTTAACCTTTCGTGCGCTTTGGCCGCTGCCCGGTAAAGTACAGAAAGGCAATAATGGTTCCTGTGTGGTTAGGGTTGACGACGGTAAAAACAGTTTTCTGCTGACCGGAGATATTGAATTACCGGCAGAAATGGCCATGATGAGCCATTTCTGGCAGCCATTTGCGTCTACAATTATCCAGGTTCCTCATCACGGCAGCTCGACGTCTTCCGGTATCTCGCTGATTCAGCGGGTCGGTGGTGCCGTTGCGCTGGCTTCGGCATCCCGCTATAACGCGTGGCGCCTGCCTTCTGCGAAGGTAAAGGCCCGCTATCTGCAGCGGCATTACGGTTGGTTTGACACGCCACACCAGGGCCAGATAACGGTCACTTTTGACGCGAAAGGCTGGCAGATTGAAGGCTTACGAGATCAACTTTTACCTCGTTGGTATCATCAGTGGTTTGGCGAGTCTCTCGATAACGGGTAGAATATGCGGCTATTTCAACATAAGCTGGTTTTTTGAATGCAGAACGACAAAGATCTCTCCACGTGGCAGACCTTCCGCCGACTCTGGCCAACTATTGCGCCGTTTAAAGCAGGGCTGATCGTGGCGGGCGTCGCGTTAATCCTTAACGCAGCCAGCGATACCTTTATGCTATCGCTTCTTAAACCGTTACTGGATGATGGTTTTGGCAAAACAGACCGCTCAGTGCTGCTTTGGATGCCGCTGGTCGTTATTGGCTTGATGATCCTACGTGGTATTACAAGCTATATCTCTAGCTATTGTATTTCCTGGGTTTCTGGCAAGGTCGTGATGACCATGCGCCGTCGGCTGTTCAGCCATATGATGGGCATGCCGGTTTCCTTCTTTGACAAGCAGTCCACCGGGACCCTGCTGTCGCGCATAACCTATGACTCTGAGCAGGTGGCATCCTCTTCCTCTAGTGCCTTGATTACCGTGGTGCGTGAAGGGGCTTCTATCATTGGCCTGTTCATCATGATGTTCTACTACAGCTGGCAGCTGTCGGTCATCCTCATCGTACTGGCACCTATCGTGTCGATGGCGATCCGCGTGGTGTCCAAGCGCTTCCGTAGCATCAGTAAAAATATGCAGAACACCATGGGGCAGGTGACCACCAGCGCTGAGCAGATGCTGAAAGGGCATAAAGAAGTGCTGATGTTCGGCGGCCAGGAAGTGGAAACCAAGCGTTTTGATAAGGTCAGCAACAAGATGCGTTTGCAGGGGATGAAGCTGGTCTCGGCATCGTCTATCTCTGACCCGATTATTCAGCTGATTGCCTCTCTGGCGCTGGCGTTTGTGCTGTATGCCGCGAGCTTCCCAAGCGTGATGGAAACCCTGACTGCCGGTACGATCACGGTCGTCTTTTCCTCCATGATTGCGCTGATGCGCCCGCTGAAATCGTTAACCAACGTCAACGCGCAGTTCCAGCGCGGGATGGCGGCCTGTCAAACGCTGTTCGCTATTCTGGATAGCGAGCAGGAAAAAGATGAAGGTAAGCTCGAAGTAGACCGTGCCAAAGGCAGCGTTGAGTTCCGTAACGTGACCTTCACCTATCCTGGCCGTGAAACGCCGGCGCTGCAAAATATCAACCTGTCGATCCCGCAGGGAAAAACGGTGGCGCTGGTAGGGCGTTCTGGTTCAGGTAAATCAACCATCGCCAGCCTGCTGACCCGTTTTTATGATATCGATGAAGGTGAAATTCTGCTCGATGGTCATGACCTGCGTGAGTACAAGCTTTCTTCGCTGCGTAATCAGGTAGCGCTGGTTTCGCAGAGCGTGCATCTGTTTAACGACACGGTGGCGAATAACATTGCCTATGCGCGTACCGAAGAGTTCAGCCGCGAGCAGGTTGAAGAAGCGGCGCGGATGGCCTACGCGATGGACTTTATCAACAAAATGGATAACGGCCTTGATACGGTCATCGGTGAAAACGGCGTGCTGCTTTCCGGCGGCCAGCGTCAGCGTATCGCGATTGCGCGCGCGCTGCTGCGTAATAGCCCAATCCTGATTCTTGATGAGGCCACCTCGGCGCTGGATACCGAATCGGAACGTGCGATTCAGGCGGCGCTGGATGAACTGCAGAAAAACCGGACTTCGCTGGTGATTGCGCACCGTCTGTCGACAATTGAACAGGCTGATGAAATCATTGTGGTGGAAGACGGCCGGATTGTTGAACGTGGCAGCCATAACGATCTGCTTGAACAGCGCGGCGTCTATGCTCAGCTGCATAAAATGCAGTTTGGCGAATGATAGCCAGAATCTGGTCCGGTGAATCGCCGCTCTGGCGGCTGCTGCTGCCGCTCTCCTGGCTATATGGTCTGGCGAGCGGCATCATCCGCCTGTGTTATCAACTGGGGCTGAAAAAGTCCTGGCGTGCGCCGTGTCCGGTCGTTGTGGTGGGTAACCTGACGGCAGGTGGCAACGGTAAAACACCGGTGGTCATCTGGCTGGTGGAGCAGCTTCAGCGTCAGGGCGTTCGCGTTGGCGTGGTTTCCCGTGGCTACGGTGGTAAAGCGGAGCGTTACCCGCTGCTGCTAAACGCGGATACCACGACCGCGCAGGCCGGAGATGAACCGGTGCTGATTTATCAACGTACCGGTGCGCCCGTAGCGGTTTCGCCGGTAAGAGTGGATGCCGTCAAAGCGCTGCTGGCGGCTCACGATCTCCAGATGATCGTCACCGATGACGGGCTGCAGCATTACCGTCTGGCCCGTGATAAAGAGATCGTGGTGATCGACGGCATACGTCGATTCGGCAACGGCTGGTGGTTGCCGGCCGGGCCCATGCGTGAACGAGCCTCGCGTCTTGAGAGTGTAGATGTGCGGATCGTTAACGGCGGCGAAGCGCTGGCGGGCGAGATCCCGATGACGCTACGTCCTGGTGAGGCAGTCAATCTGCTGACCGGCGAGCGCCGGCCGGTTGCCGCGTTGAACAACGTCGTCGCGATGGCCGGTATTGGGCATCCGCCGCGCTTTTTTGCCACCCTTAACGACGGCGGCCTGAAGCCGGTGCGCACGGTGGCGCTGGCCGACCATCAGGCGCTGAGTGAAGCCGACGTTCAGGCGCTGGTGGCACCCGGGCAGACGCTGATCATGACCGAAAAAGACGCGGTAAAATGTCGCCGTTTTGCGCAGGAGAACTGGTGGTATCTGCCGGTCGATGCCGTGCTTTCCGGCGATCGTGCGCAGACGCTGCTACAGGATTTGATTACCCTCGCACGGCGTTAATAGGCGTCGGCGATAGCAGGGGAAAAGCATGACACAGCTGCAGTTAACCCTTCGCGCCGCGCGTCATCTTCACCTGGCGGCGCAGGGGCTTCTGAACCGTCCGCGCCGCCAGCCTCAAGCGGCGGATATCCTTCGTACCATCCAGCAAATGTCGCTGCTGCAAATCGATACCATTAACGTGGTCGCCCGCAGCCCCTATCTGGTGCTCTTCAGCCGTCTTGGCGCTTACCCTTCCGCATGGCTTGATGATGCGCTTGCCCGCGGCGAGCTTATGGAATACTGGGCCCACGAGGCCTGTTTCCTGCCGCGCAGCGATTTTCCACTGGTTCGCCATCGTATGCTTGCGCCGCATAAGATGGGCTGGAAGTACCATCAAAGCTGGATGGATGAGCACGCCGACGAGATTATTGCGCTGAAGGCGCATATTGCTGAAAACGGGCCGGTACGCTCCGCCGACTTTGCGCATCCGCGTAAAGGGCAGAGCGGCTGGTGGGAGTGGAAGCCGCATAAGCGCCACCTGGAAGGGCTGTTTACCGCTGGCGAAGTGATGGTGGTTGAACGCCGCAACTTTCATCGGGTTTACGATCTGACGCAACGGGTGATGCCGCAGTGGGACGATCGCCGTGATGCGCTCACGCAATCGCAGGCCGAGGCGGCGATGCTGGAAAACAGCGCCCGCAGCCTGGGTATTTTCCGTCCTCAGTGGCTGGCGGATTATTACCGGCTACGGCAGCCAGATCTCCACGCGCTGCTGGCGCAGTGGCAGGCGCTGGCGCAGGTGGTACCGGTAGAGGTTGAACAGCTCGGTGAGATGTGGGTACATCGCAGCCTTCAGCCCGCGCTGGAGCGTGCGGCGGAGGGTAAGCTGACGGCGACGCACAGTGCGGTACTGTCGCCCTTCGACCCGGTGGTCTGGGATCGAAAACGCGCCGAACAGTTTTTCAACTTCACCTACCGCCTGGAGTGCTACACGCCTGCGCCGAAGCGTCAGTACGGTTATTTTGTCCTGCCGCTGCTGCATCGCGGTGAGATTGTCGGCCGCATGGACAGCAAAATGCACCGCAGCGACGGCGTGCTGGAGATTTTCGCCCTCTATCTGGAGGCGGGCGTGCGGGTCAGCCAACATCTGGAAAAAGGCCTGACGCAGGCCATCAACGATTTTGCCCGCTGGCAGGGCGCGACGCGGGTTAAACTTGGCGCGGTAGCGGAGAAACTCTTTCTCAATCAACGCGACGGTTGGGAGATTGACGCCGACCGGTAGCGCTCTATGATATGCTGCACTGGTTTTCGATACGGCCCATCAGGAGGAATCATGGATCACCGTCTACTTGAAATTATTGCCTGCCCGGTTTGCAACGGCAAACTCTACTATAGCCAGGACAAGCAAGAACTGATTTGCAAAATTGATAATCTGGCGTTTCCCCTGCGTGACGGTATCCCCGTATTGCTGGAAAACGAAGCCCGCGTTTTAGCTGCAGAAGAGAACCGACCATGAGTTTCGTTGTGATTATTCCGGCGCGCTTTGCTTCTACGCGCCTGCCGGGCAAACCGCTGCAGGACATCAACGGCAAACCGATGATTGTGCACGTGCTGGAGCGCGCGCGCGAATCCGGTGCCGAGCGTATCATTGTCGCCACCGACCATCCCGACGTTGCAAAAGCCGTTGAAGCGGCGGGCGGGGAAGTCTGCATGACCCGCGCCGATCACCAGTCTGGTACCGAACGCCTGGCGGAAGTGGTAGAGAAGTGTGGTTTCAGCGACGACACGGTGATCGTCAACGTGCAGGGCGATGAGCCGATGATCCCGGCGGTCATTATTCGTCAGGTGGCTGAAAACCTCGCTGCCAGCCATTCCGGCATGGCGACGCTGGCGGTACCGATTCACGATGCGGAAGAAGCCTTTAACCCGAATGCGGTGAAAGTGGTGATGGACAAAGACGGCTATGCGCTTTATTTCTCCCGTGCGACCATCCCGTGGGACCGCGATCGCTTCGCCAAAAGTCGCGACGAGATTGGTGACACCCTGCTGCGCCACATTGGTATCTATGGCTACCGCGCCGGGTTTATTCGCCGCTATGTCAACTGGGCGCCAAGCCCGCTGGAGCACATTGAGATGCTCGAGCAGCTGCGCGTGTTGTGGTACGGAGAAAAAATCCACGTTGCCGTCGCCAAAGAAGTGCCGGGGACAGGCGTTGATACGCCGGAAGATCTGGCCCGCGTTCGCGCCGAACTGAAGTAGTCCTGCCGCCCCCTCGCCACAAGGGGGCGCCTCCCGTCGGGTATTTCCTCTCTTTCTGTTGCAATTTTGATCTTGTCTGGTGAAATTCACCCTTCATATGCTCATTATGAAAGCAATGGCTTTCATAGGGGTAATCTGACATGGAACAGCTACGTGTAGAACTCAGCCATCTGTTGGGTGAATCGCTCAGCCGCGTGGAGTGCATTAATGAGCAGGCGGATACGGCGCTGTGGTCGCTGTATGATGCTGAAGGTAACCCGCTGCCGCTGCTGGCGCGCAGCTTTTCATCCCCCGGCGTGGCGCGCCAGTTGGCGTGGAAAATCTCGACTCTTGCGCGCCAGGGCACCGTACGTATGCCCGTGGTTTACGGCATCATGACCCATGAAGAACATCCCGGACCCGATGTCCTGCTGCTAGAGCGCCTGCGCGGCGTCGCCGTTGAAGCACCGACGCGCAGCCCGCAACGCTGGGATGCGCTCAAAGATCAAATTGTCGAAGCGCTGCTGGCCTGGCACCGCGTGGACAGCGCCGGCTGCGTCGGCTTTGTCGATAGCGCTCAGGAAAACAGCTGGCCACACTGGTATCGCCAGCGAATTGAAGTGCTGTGGGGGACGCTGAATCTGTACCAGAACACCGGCCTGACGATGCAGGATAAGCGGCTGCTGTTCCGCACCCGCGAATGCCTGGATACGCTTTTTGAGGACTTTAACGACAACTGCGTGTTAATCCATGGCCACCTGACGCTGCGCAGCATGCTGAAGGACTCGCGGAGTGACCAACTGTTAGCCATGGTAGGCCCGGGGCCGATTTTATGGGCCCCGCGCGAATATGAACTGTTCCGGCTGCATGAAAGCCCGCAGGCTGAACAGCTGTTGTGGCGCTATCTCCAGCGCGCGCCGGTCGCCGAGGGGTTTATGTGGCGGCGCTGGCTCTACCTGCTGTGGGACGAAGTCGACAGGCTGGTGAATACGGGTAAATTCAGCCGTGATAATGTCGATTTGGCGGCGAAATCACTGCGCCCCTGGCTTGTCTGAATCGGCTTTCAGCCATTGCCAGATACGCCCCAGCGTTTCATAGCCCACCCGGTCGCTGTGCATCAGCCACACCGGTGAGGGAATCATGCGCTCCCACGGGTTCAACGGCGAGGCGATCGCCAGCTGATTAGCCGGTGCAGGCAGCGGGTGAAGGCCCGCCTGTTGGAAGAAAATCATGGCTCGCGGCAGGTGTGATGCCGACGTCACCAGCAGGAACGGCGCCTCGCCAATGGCGGCCTTCACGGCGCTGGCTTCTTCTTCGGTGTCTTTCGGCGTATCGAGGACAATAATGGCATTGCGCGGCACCCCGAGGCTTTCGGCCACGCGCGCCCCCGCTTCGGCGGTGCTGACCGGGTTAGTCAGTGCTCGCGCCCCGGTAAAGATCAGCTTCGCTCCGGGGTTGGCCTGCCACAGCCGAATGCCCTCCGCCAGGCGGGGCAGACTGTTGCTGATCAGGTTTGAACTTGGCGCCCATTCGGTATTCCACGTATACCCGCCCCCGAGTACGACCACATACTGAACCGGCTGTTCGCCGCGCCAGGTAGGATACGTATCTTCAATCGGCTTGAGCAAGCCGTCGGCCACCGGCTGGAGGCTTAGCAGGAGTAAAAAAAGCCAGCCGAGGGTAATGGCGCTTTTGCCCAGCTTCTGGAAGCGGGTAAACCAGACCAGGACAATTCCTAAACCGATGAATGAAAGGAGGAGAGGCAGCGGCAGCATCATCCCGCCGATGAACTTTTTCAGCATAAAAAGCATTCTGTAGCGTACCTTTTTTAACCATCTGACCGCATGAATGCAGGGATATTACACCAGATAGCTTCATTCTCGCCGTGGGTGTGACAAAATAGACCCTTTGTGGCTGGCGAAGTAAGGACATCCCGTGCAGGATCGCAATTTCGATGACATTGCGGAAAAGTTTTCGCGCAATATATATGGCACCACTAAGGGCCAACTGCGTCAGGCTATTCTGTGGCAGGATCTTGATGCGCTGCTCGCAACCCTGGGTTCGCAGCCGCTGCGTATTCTGGACGCCGGCGGCGGGGAAGGCCAGACGGCGATCAAAATGGCGCAGCGTGGTCACCATGTGACGCTGTGCGATCTGTCTGCTGAAATGATCGCCCGGGCAAGCCAGGCAGCCAGCGACAAAGGTGTGAGCCACAACATGCATTTCATACAATGCGCGGCGCAGGACGTGGCCGGGCATTTGGAAAGCCCGGTTGATCTGATATTGTTTCACGCTGTACTGGAGTGGGTGGCTGAACCACAGGCGGTATTAAAAACGCTGTGGTCGGTGCTTCGCCCGGGCGGCGCATTATCATTAATGTTCTACAATGCAAACGGCCTGTTGATGCACAACATGGTAGCGGGCAACTTTGACTACGTCGTTGCCGGCATGCCGAAAAAGAAAAAGCGTACGCTGTCGCCGAACTATCCGCGCGACCCGCAGCAGGTCTACGGCTGGCTGGAAGAGATCGGCTGGCGCATTAACGGGAAAACCGGCGTGCGGGTGTTTCATGACTATTTGCGCGATAAGCATAAACAGCAGGACAGCTATGACATCCTGCTCGAGCTGGAAACGCGCTATTGCCGTCAGGAACCTTACGTCAGCCTGGGGCGCTACATTCATGTCACCGCGCTTAAGCTGCAGACAGAAACAAGGATAAACGATGAGTGAATTTTCCCAGACAGTCCCCGAACTGGTTGCCTGGGCCAGAAAAAATGATTTCGCCATTTCGCTACCCGTCGATAGGCTCTCATTTTTGCTGGCCGTCGCAACGCTGAACGGTGAACGGCTGGAAGGTGAAATGACGGAAGGCGAGCTGGTGGATGCGTTCCGTCACGTCAGTGATGCGTTTGAGCAAACCAGTGAAACCATCGGTACGCGTGCGAATAACGCGATTAACGATCTGGTTCGCCAGCGTCTGCTGAACCGCTTTACCAGCGAAGTCACGGAAGGAAACGCCATCTATCGTCTGACGCCGCTGGGCATTGGCATTACCGACTACTATATTCGTCAGCGCGAGTTCTCCACGCTGCGCCTGTCGATGCAGCTGTCGATCGTCGCCGGCGAGCTGAAGCGAGCCGCCGATGCGGCGGAAGAGGGCGGCGATGAATTCCATTGGCACCGTAACGTCTATGCGCCGTTGAAATATTCGGTAGCGGAGATTTTCGACAGTATCGACCTCACGCAACGCATCATGGATGAACAGCAGCAATCGGTGAAAGACGATATCGCCCAGTTGCTGAATAAAGACTGGCGCGCGGCGATCTCCAGCTGTGAGCTGTTGCTGTCTGAAACCTCCGGCACCCTGCGCGAGCTGCAGGATACGCTGGACGCGGCGGGCGATAAGCTGCAGGCCAACCTGCTGCGCATTCAGGATGCCACGCTCAGCCATAATGATTTGCATTTTGTCGATCGGCTGGTGTTCGATCTGCAAAGCAAGCTCGACCGCATCGTCAGCTGGGGACAGCAGGCCATCGACCTGTGGATCGGCTACGACCGCCACGTCCACAAATTTATCCGTACCGCGATTGATATGGATAAAAACCGCGTCTTCGCTCAGCGTCTGCGCCAGTCGGTGCAGTCCTACTTTGATGCGCCGTGGGCCCTGACCTACGCCAGCGCCGATCGTCTGCTGGATATGCGCGATGAAGAGATGACGCTGCGCGACGAAGAGGTCACCGGGGAACTTCCGCCGGACTTAGAGTACGAAGAATTTAACGAAATCCGCGAACAGCTTGCCGCGCTGATTGAAGAACAGCTGGCTATCTATAAAACCAAACAGCTGCCGCTGGACCTCGGTCTGGTGGTGAAAGAGTACCTGGTACAGTATCCGCGTGCGCGGCACTTCGACGTGGCGCGTATTGTGGTGGACCAGGCGGTTCGTTTGGGCGTCGCGCAAGCAGATTTCACCGGACTGCCGGCCAAATGGCAGGCAATTAATGATTACGGAGCCAAGGTACAGGCGCATGTCATCGACAAATATTGAACAAGTGATGCCGGTTAAACTGGCACAGGCCCTGGCCAACCCCCTTTTCCCTGCGCTGGATAGCGCGCTGCGTGCCGGTCGCCACATTGGCCTGGACGAGCTCGATAACCACGCCTTTTTGATGGATTTCCAGGAATACCTGGAAGAGTTTTATGCCCGCTATAACGTTGAACTTATTCGCGCGCCCGAAGGGTTTTTCTACCTGCGCCCGCGTTCGACGACGCTGATTCCGCGTTCGGTGCTGTCCGAGCTGGACATGATGGTCGGCAAAATTCTTTGCTACCTCTACCTCAGCCCGGAGCGCCTGGCGAATGAAGGCATCTTCACCCAGCAGGAGCTGTATGACGAGCTGCTGGCGTTGGCCGACGAAGCCAAGCTGCTGAAGCTGGTTAACAACCGTTCCACCGGCTCTGACCTTGACCGTCAGAAGCTGCAGGAGAAAGTGCGCTCGTCGCTCAACCGCCTGCGCCGTCTGGGCATGGTGTGGTTTATGGGCCATGACAGCAGCAAGTTTCGCATTACCGAGTCCGTGTTCCGCTTCGGCGCCGACGTGCGCTCCGGCGACGACGCGCGCGAAGCGCAACTGCGCATGATTCGCGACGGTGAAGCCATGGCGATTGAAAATCATCTGCAGCTCAATGACGAGAACGATGACCATCAGCAGGATAGCGGGGAGGAAGAGTAATGATCGAACGCGGTAAATTTCGTTCGCTAACGCTGATTAACTGGAACGGGTTCTTTGCCCGTACCTTCGATTTAGATGAACTGGTTACCACCCTCTCGGGCGGTAACGGGGCGGGTAAATCCACCACCATGGCGGCCTTCGTCACGGCGCTGATCCCCGATTTAACCCTGCTGCACTTCCGTAATACCACCGAAGCGGGCGCGACCAGCGGTTCGCGCGATAAAGGCCTGCACGGTAAACTGAAGGCGGGCGTCTGCTACTCCGTGCTGGACGTCATGAACTCGCGCCACCAGCGCGTGGTGGTGGGCGTGCGTCTGCAGCAGGTTGCGGGACGCGACCGTAAAGTCGACATCAAACCGTTCGCCATTCAGGGGCTGCCGACCTCTATCCAGCCGACCCAACTGCTGACCGAGACGCTCAACGAGCGACAGGCGCGCGTGCTGACGCTGCAGGAGCTGAAAGATAAGCTCGAAGCCATCGAAGGCGTGCAGTTCAAGCAGTTCAACTCGATCACCGACTACCATGCGCTGATGTTTGATTTGGGCATCGTCGCGCGCCGCCTGCGTTCTGCAGCCGACCGTAGCAAGTTCTATCGTTTGATTGAGGCCTCGCTGTATGGCGGGATCTCCAGCGCCATTACCCGCTCGCTGCGTGACTACCTGCTGCCGGAAAACAGCGGCGTGCGTAAAGCCTTCCAGGATATGGAAGCGGCGCTGCGCGAAAACCGCATGACGCTGGAGGCGATTCGCGTTACTCAGTCTGACCGCGACCTGTTTAAGCACCTGATCTCGGAAGCGACCGACTACGTGGCCGCTGACTATATGCGCCACGCCAACGAGCGTCGGGTGCATCTGGATAAGGCGCTGGAGTACCGTCGCGAGCTGTTCACCTCCCGCTCGCAGCTGGCCGCGGAGCAGTACAAGCACGTCGAGATGGCGCGTGAGCTACAGGAGCACAACGGTGCGGAAGGCGATCTCGAAGCCGATCACCAGGCTGCCAGCGACCATCTCAACCTGGTGCAGACCGCACTGCGTCAGCAGGAAAAAATTGAACGCTATGAAGCGGACTTAGACGAGCTGCAAATTCGTCTGGAAGAACAGAACGAAGTGGTCGCGGAAGCTGCCGAAAAGCAGGAAGAAAACGAAGCCCGCGCCGAAGCCGCCGAACTGGAAGTGGATGAGCTGAAAAGCCAGCTTGCCGATTACCAGCAGGCGCTGGACGTACAGCAAACGCGCGCGATTCAGTACACCCAGGCCCTCCAGGCGCTGGAACGAGCAAAAGAACTGTGCCACCTGCCGGACCTAACGCCGGAAAGCGCCGGTGAATGGCTGGAAACCTTCCAGGCCAAAGAGCAGGAAGCGACGGAAAAACTGCTGTCGCTCGAGCAAAAAATGAGCGTGGCTGAAACGGCGCACAGTCAGTTTGAGCAAGCTTACCAACTGGTGGCGGCCATCAACGGTCCGCTGGCGCGTAATGAAGCCTGGGCCGTGGCACGAGAGCTGCTGCGCGACGGCGTGAATCAGCGCCATCTGGCAGAACAGGCGCAGCCGCTGCGCAGCCGTCTGAATGAGCTGGAACAGCGTCTGCGTGAACAGCAGGAGGCTGAGCGCCTGCTCGCTGACTTCTGTAAACGCCAGGGTAAACAGTATGATATTGACGATCTGGAAAACCTGCATCACGAGCTGGAAGCGCGTATTGCTGCGCTGAGCGACAGCGTCACCGACGCTCGCGAGCAGCGGTTGCAGCTGCGCCAGGAGCAGGAACAGCTGCAATCGCGGATCTCCGCGTTGATGCACCGTGCGCCGGTATGGCTGGCGGCGCAGAACAGCCTGAGCCAGCTGTGCGAGCAGAGCGGTGAACAGTTTGAGTCCAGCCAGGACGTGACCGAATATCTCCAGCAGCTGCTGGAGCGCGAGCGCGAAGCGATCGTTGAACGCGATGAAGTGGGGGCGCGTAAGCGTGCCGTTGACGACGAAATTGAGCGTTTAAGCCAGCCGGGCGGTTCTGAGGACCCGCGTTTGAACGCGCTCGCAGAACGTTTTGGCGGCGTGCTGCTGTCAGAAATTTACGACGACGTTAGCCTGGAAGATGCGCCGTACTTCTCCGCGCTGTACGGCCCGTCTCGACACGCTATCGTGGTGCCGGATCTGTCGCAGATCGCCGAGTATCTGGAAGGGCTGGAAGATTGCCCGGAAGATCTCTATCTCATTGAGGGGGATCCGCAGTCCTTTGATGACAGCGTATTCAGCGTCGATGAGCTGGAAAAAGCGGTGGTGGTGAAAATTGCCGATCGCCAGTGGCGCTACTCGCGCTTCCCGTCGCTGCCGCTGTTTGGTCGCGCGGCGCGCGAAAGCCGCATTGAAAGCCTGCACGCCGAGCGTGAAGTGCTGTCTGAGCGTTTCGCGACCCTGTCGTTTGACGTCCAGAAGACCCAGCGTCTGCACCAGGCGTTCAGCCGCTTTATCGGTAGTCATCTGTCGGTGGCGTTTGACGATGACCCGGAAGCAGAAATTCGTAAGCTGAATACTCGTCGCAACGAGCTGGAGCGTGCGCTCAGCAGCCACGAAAGCGATAACCAGCAGCAGCAGGTGCAGTACGAACAGGCAAAAGAGGGCGTTGCGCTGCTTAACCGCATCCTGCCGCGCCTGAGTCTGCTGGCCGATGAAACGCTGGCCGACCGCGTGGATGAAATTCAGGAGCGTCTGGATGAAGCGCAGGAAGCCGCGCGCTTTATTCAGCAGCACGGTAACCAACTGGCGAAGCTCGAGCCGATGGTCTCTGTACTACAGAGCGACCCGGAGCAGTTTGAACAACTGAAAGAAGACTATGCCTGGTCACAGCAGGTGCAGCGCGAAGCGCGTCAGCAGGCGTTTGCCCTGACGGAAGTCGTGCAGCGTCGCGCCCACTTTGGCTACTCCGACTCGGCGGAAATGCTGAGCGGCAATAGCGACCTGAACGAAAAACTGCGTGAGCGTCTGGCGCAGGCGGAAAGCGAGCGTAGCCGCGCGCGTGAAGCCATGCGTAGCCACGCCGCCCAGGTGAGTCAGTACAGCCAGGTACTGGCATCGCTGAAAAGCTCTTATGACACCAAGAAAGAGCTGCTCAACGATCTGTATAAAGAGCTGAAAGACATTGGCGTGCGCGCCGATGCGGGTGCCGAAGAGCGCGCGCGTATTCGCCGTGACGAGCTGCATGCGCAGTTGAGTAACAACCGCGCGCGTCGTAACCAGTTGGAAAAAGCGCTGACCTTCTGCGAAGCGGAGATGGATAACCTGACCCGCAGGCTGCGCAAGCTGGAGCGTGATTACCTCGAAATGCGCGAGCAGGTGGTGAGCGCGAAAGCGGGCTGGTGCGCGGTGATGCGTCTGGTGAAAGACAATAACGTCGAACGTCGTTTGCACCGTCGCGAGCTGGCCTATCTCTCCGCTGACGATCTGCGCTCGATGTCGGATAAGGCGCTGGGTGCGCTGCGTCTGGCGGTGGCGGATAACGAACATCTGCGCGATGTGCTGCGCATGTCGGAAGATCCTAAGCGTCCGGAGCGTAAGATTCAGTTCTTCGTCGCGGTGTACCAGCATCTGCGCGAACGTATCCGTCAGGATATTATTCGCACCGACGACCCGGTTGAAGCCATCGAGCAGATGGAAATTGAGCTGAGCCGTCTGACCGAAGAGCTGACCAATCGCGAGCAGAAGCTGGCCATCAGCTCCCGCAGCGTAGCGAACATTATCCGTAAAACCATCCAGCGCGAGCAGAACCGTATTCGCCAGCTGAACCAGGGCTTGCAGAGCGTGTCGTTTGGCCAGGTCAACAGCGTGCGTCTGAATGTGAACGTACGCGAAACCCACTCAATGCTGCTGGATGTGTTGTCAGAACAGCATGAACAGCATCAGGATCTGTTCAACAGCAACCGCCTGACCTTCTCGGAAGCGTTGGCCAAGCTGTACCAGCGCCTGAACCCGCAGATCGACATGGGGCAGCGTACGCCGCAGACTATCGGTGAAGAACTGCTCGACTACCGTAGCTATCTGGAGATGGAAGTTGAGGTTAACCGTGGTTCCGACGGCTGGCTGCGCGCGGAGTCCGGTGCGCTGTCCACCGGTGAAGCGATCGGTACCGGGATGTCGATTCTGGTGATGGTGGTACAGAGCTGGGAAGATGAAGCGCGGCGTTTGCGCGGTAAAGATTTGTCACCGTGTCGACTCCTGTTCCTCGATGAAGCCGCACGTCTGGATGCGCGTTCTATCGCCACGCTGTTCGAACTGTGTGAACGACTGGAAATGCAGCTTATCATCGCGGCGCCGGAAAACATCAGCCCGGAAAAAGGCACCACCTACAAGCTGGTACGTAAAGTGGTGAATAACCATGAACACGTCCACGTGGTAGGGCTGCGCGGCTTTGCCGCCCAGTTGCCGGAAACGCTGCCGGGTACCGCCGAGGCGTCACCGGCCGGATAACATTGCCGGATGGCGGTTTTGCCTTATCCGGCTGACAGGTATCGGACTGTGTAGGCCTGATAAGCGTAGCGCCATCAGGCAGGCCGTCCCGGAAGTTTGAAAACGGAATGAAGGGCGACAGTGATGTCGCCCTTTTTGTTTTCTGCTTTTGGCCGCTAGCGCGTTATTATCTTTAGACTTCTTTACATTTGAGCGGGCAAAAAAGTTTTTGTCTTTATATACTGAAGGTAAGCCCACGTTAGGGGTCTTCGTATATTTAACAGGGGGCAAGGGATGTTGCTGAAAAAAGAAAATGGTCGTCGTTTGTCAGCCGTGAGTTTGTGTCTGGCTATGACGTTTGCTCCACTGTTTACTGCCTTTGCGGACGAGCCTGAATTGGTTCCTTCTGACAGTACCGCAACGCCAGCAGACCAGTCGCCGGTGCTTCTGCACCCTGGCGCCCAATCGCCCGCAATGGCGAGCCTCACCGGTGCGCAACCGCTGGCCGAAGGGACGGCAGCAAAAAGCCGCGCCGAGCTTCTTGCCACGCTGCCTTCTGGCTACCAACCCGTCTATCTCAACCCGCTGGTGACGCTGTATGCCGCCCGCGAAATGAAGCCCATGTGGGAAAATCGCGAGGCGGTGCGCGCCTTCCAGCAGCAGTTGGCGGAGGTAGCGATTGCCGGTTTTCAGCCGCAGTTTACCCGCTGGGTTGAGCTGCTGACCGATCCCAGCGTCAACGGCATGGCGCGTGATGTGGTGCTTTCCGATGCGCTGATGGGCTATCTGCACTTTATCAGCGGTATCCCGGTACAGGGCAACCGCTGGCTGTATAGCGCTAAGCCGTATGCGCTGGCGACACCGCCGCTGTCGGTGATGAATCAATGGCAGCTCTCGTTGGACAACGGTTCGCTGCCGCAGTTTATTGCCGAGCTGGCACCCCAGCATCCGCAGTATGCAACGATGCATCAGGCGCTGCTGGCGCTAACCGGCGACGCGCGCCCGTGGCCGAAGCTGACCTCAACGGCGTCGCTGCGTCCAGGGCAGTGGAGCAGCGACGTGCCAGCGCTGCGCGAAATCCTCCAGCGTAACGGTATGCTGGATAACGGCCCGGCGATTGCGCTGCCGGGCGATAATGTCGGTAAAACGAAAAAAACGGCGAAGAGCGGACCGCAGGCCTACGACCGTCAGCTGGTGGAGGCGGTGAAGCGCTTTCAGGCCGCTCAGGGGCTGGGGGCCGATGGAGTTATTGGAGCATCCACCCGGGACTGGCTGAACGTTTCCTCTGCTGAACGTGCCGGCGTGCTGGCGCTGAACATTCAGCGTTTGCGTCTGCTGCCGGGGAAAGTATCAACCGGCATTATGGTGAATATTCCGGCCTATTCGCTGGTGTACTACCTCAACGGCAGCGAAGCGCTGGCTTCGCGGGTGATTGTGGGCCGCCCCGATCGCAAAACGCCGATGATGAGCAGCGCACTGAATAACGTGGTGGTTAACCCGCCATGGAACGTGCCGCCGACGCTGGCGCGTAACGATATTCTGCCGAAACTGCGCAACGACCCGGGCTACCTTGAACGGCATAACTACACCGTGCTACGCGGCTGGAACAGCAAAGAAACCATCGATCCGTGGCGAGTTGACTGGTCTACCATCACGCCGTCAAATCTGCCGTTCCGCTTCCAGCAGGCGCCGGGAGAACACAATTCTCTGGGGCGCTATAAGTTTAATATGCCAAGTTCCGACGCCATTTATCTGCATGATACGCCTAAGGAAGGTGCGAACAAGTTCCTGATATGAGATCATCATATTCATCCGGAGCGCATCCCAGAGGGACATCATGAGCCATCAACTCACCTTCGCCGATAGTGAATTCAGCACTAAGCGCCGTCAGACCCGAAAAGAGATTTTCCTCTCCCGCATGGAGCATATTCTGCCATGGCAGAATATGACCGCTGTCATCGAGCCGTTTTATCCCAAGGCGGGCAATGGCCGACGGCCCTATCCGCTGGAGACCATGCTGCGTATTCACTGCATGCAGCATTGGTACAACCTGAGCGACGGTGCCATGGAAGATGCCCTGTACGAAATCGCCTCCATGCGCCTGTTTGCCCGATTATCCCTGGATAGCGCCCTGCCGGATCGCACCACCATCATGAATTTCCGCCACCTGCTCGAGCAGCATCAACTGGCCCGTCAATTGTTCAAGACCATCAATCGCTGGCTGGCCGAAGCAGGCGTCATGATGACCCAAGGCACTTTGGTGGATGCCACCATCATTGAGGCACCCAGCTCTACCAAGAACAAAGAGCAGCAACGCGATCCGGAGATGCATCAGACCAAGAAAGGCAATCAGTGGCACTTTGGCATGAAGGCCCACATTGGTGTCGATGCCAAGAGTGGCCTGACCCACAGCCTAGTCACCACCGCGGCCAACGAGCATGACCTCAATCAGCTGGGTAATCTGCTTCATGGAGAGGAGCAATTTGTCTCAGCCGATGCCGGCTACCAAGGAGCGCCACAGCGCGAGGAGCTGGCCGAGGTGGATGTGGACTGGCTGATCGCCGAGCGTCCCGGCAGGGTAAAAACCTTGAAGCAGCATCCGCGCAAGAACAAAACGGCCATCAACATCGAATACATGAAAGCCAGCATCCGTGCCAAGGTGGAGCACCCGTTTCGCATCATCAAGCGGCAGTTCGGCTTCGTGAAAGCCAGATACAAGGGGCTGCTGAAAAACGATAACCAACTGGCGATGTTATTCACCCTGGCCAACCTGTTTCGGGTGGACCAAATGATACGTCAGTGGGAGAGATCTCAGTAAAAACCGGAAATAACGCCAGAAATGGTGGAAAAAATAGCCTAAATAGGCTGATTCGATTGTTTGCGGGAAAAAAATCGGCCCAGATCCGCGAAATTTTAATCAGCGAGTCAGCTTGGGAAGAAATGACCTGCTTATTCGCACCTTCCCTAACCATAATCTGTTCCAGAAAGATGTGCGGGCATTAAGTTCGGGCTGCGTGCGGGTAAATAAGGCCTCCGATCTGGCAAATATGTTGCTGCAGGATGCGGGCTGGAATGACGCGCGAATTTCTGATGCGCTGAAGGGCGGGAATACGCGATACGTGAATATCCGGCAGAATATTCCGGTTAATCTCTATTATCTGACCGCCTTTGTCGGCGCTGATGGTCAGACACAATATCGAACAGATATTTACAATTACGATATCACCGCGCGATCGGGTGCACAGATTTTGCCAAAAGCGGAACAATTGATCAGATAAATGAAGTAGTTCAGGTAATGTAGTTGTCGAACTAAAAGCGCAGATGCCAGCCCCGCAGGTCCAGGGCTGGCGGCTCTGCGCGGTAGGCCGCCTTGACGCTGGCTTTCATGCCCGGTAAGGTGCTTAACGTGCGCCAGAAGTGCATATATTTCGATTACATTACTGACTGTAGACCTGATTATCATGGACAAATTTGACGCTAATCGCCGCAAGCTGCTGGCGTTAGGTGGGGTTGCGCTCGGCGCTGCCGCCATCTTGCCCACGCCTGCGTTTGCAACCCTCTCGACCCCACGTCCGCGTATTTTAACGCTGAATAACCTGCATACAGGTGAGTTGATAAAAGCCGAGTTTTTTGACGGCCGAGGCTATATTCAGGATGAATTAGCAAAACTGAACCATTTTTTCCGTGACTATCGCGCGAATAAAATAAAGAGTATCGATCCTTCTTTGTTCGATCAGCTTTATCGCCTTCAGGGATTATTAGGAACAAATAAACCTGTGCAATTAATCTCCGGGTATCGTTCTATTGATACCAATACCGAGCTCAGAGCGCACAGCCGTGGGGTGGCTAAAAATAGCTATCACACGAAAGGTCAGGCAATGGATTTCCATATCGAAGGCGTTTCATTGAGTAATATACGCAAAGCCGCGTTATCTATGCGCGCAGGTGGTGTAGGATATTACCCACGAAGCAACTTTGTGCATATTGATACCGGTCCGGTCCGGCACTGGTAGCTCTACGCCAATCGTTCAGGCACATTGATGCGTTTGAACGGTGACGAGCCTAAACAGGAGCAACATGAATTATCGCATTATTCCGGTGACTGCGTTCGCGCAAAACTGTTCATTGATCTGGTGTGAGCAAACCAAACTGGCGGCGCTGGTCGATCCGGGCGGTGATGCCGAAACTATCAAGCAGCAGGTTGCTGAAGCGGGCGTAACGTTGCAGCAAATTTTGCTGACCCATGGTCATCTTGACCATGTGGGCGCGGCGGCCGAGCTGGCGCAGCACTACGGTGTGCCGATTATCGGGCCGGAAAAAGAAGATGAGTTCTGGTTGCAGGGGCTCCCTGCGCAAAGCCGGATGTTTGGCCTTGACGACTGTCAGCCGTTAACGCCGGACCGCTGGCTGAACGAAGGTGATGTGGTTAGCGTTGGTAACGTGAAGCTGCAGGTGTTGCATTGTCCGGGGCATACGCCGGGGCACGTGGTCTTCTTCGATGACCAGACGCGTCTGCTGATCTCTGGCGATGTTCTGTTTAAGGGCGGCGTTGGGCGCAGTGATTTTCCGCGTGGCGACCACACGCAGCTGATTGATGCTATCAAGCGTAAACTGCTGCCGCTGGGCGACGACGTGAAGTTTATTGCGGGCCACGGGCCGATGTCGACGCTGGGCTATGAACGGCAGCACAACCCGTTCCTGCAGGATGAACTTCCTGTCTGGTAAGTGATAATAAAAAAGGCCGCGAATGCGGCCTTTTTACTTTCTGGTGACGTCTGCAAGACATAGCCGAATGGCGGCGTAAACGCCTCATCCGGCCTACGCGGTTACAGCACGGCGACGATGGCTTCGCACAGCGGCGCCATGTTGTCCGGCGTCATGCCTGCCACGTTGATGCGCCCGGAAGCGACGGCATAGATACCAAACTCTTCACGCAGACGCAGCACCTGATCTTTGGTCAGGCCACTGAATGAGAACATCCCGTTCTGTTTGGTGATGAAGGTGAAGTCGCGGCTCGCGCCTTTTTCCTGCAGCGTGTTCACAAACAGCAGACGCATGCGCTGAATGCGCTGGCGCATATCGGTCAGCTCTTGTTCCCAGATGGCGCGCAGCGCGTCGTTGCTGAGAATGGTCGCCACCACGGAGGCACCGTGAGCCGGCGGGTTAGAGTAGTTGGCGCGGATAACGGCTTTCATCTGGCTGAAGGCGCGATCGGCGGTATCGGCATCGGCGGTCACCAGGGTGCAGGCGCCAACGCGTTCGTTATACAGGCCGAAGTTTTTCGAGTAAGAGCTCGCGACGATCAGCTCTTTATGCAGCGCGGCGAACGCGCGAAGACCTTCAGCATCTTCTTCCAGACCGCGGGCGAAGCCCTGGTAGGCGAAGTCGAACAGCGGCAGCCAGCCTTTTTCGATGGACAGGGTAGCCAACTGCTGCCACTGCTCCAGCGTAGGATCGATGCCGGTTGGGTTATGGCAGCAGCCGTGGAACAGCACTACGTCACCGGCCTGAGCGTCGCTCAGGCTTGCCAGCAGGCCGTCAAAGTTGAGGGCGTGTTTTTCGGCGTCATAGTAATCATATTCGCGTACTTCGAGGCCAGCAGCGCCGAAGACGCTTTTGTGGTTCGGCCAGCTCGGGTTGCTTACCCAAACGCGCTTCACGTCAGTGTTTTTTGCGAGGAAGTCCGCCGCTACGCGCAGGGCGCCGGTACCGCCAGGCGTCTGAGCGGTGCGCGCACGTTTATCGCTGATGATGCTGTTGCCTTTGCCGAACAGCAGCTCCTGCGTGCAGCGGCCAAACTCAGGAATACCATCAATACCGAGATAGTTTTTGGTTGTTTCATTCTCCAGCAGATACTGCTCAGCTTTTTTAACGCTGGTCAGCACCGGCGTCTTGCCGGTTTCATCTTTATAAACACCAATCCCGAGATTGATTTTTCCCGGGCGTTCGTCGGCGCGAAACAGATCGGCCAGGCCCAGAATCGGGTCGGCAGGGGCGGCGGTAATGTTCTCAAACATGACGAGGTTCCATTAATAAGTTCTGGGGAAATCCGCTATCAGGTTAACGGCAGATTTACAAAATGCCAACCGTTAGAGACTAAAAGCGCGAAGCTTTTCAAAAGTTGCGATCTTCCTCTCTTGAACGCAAAAAAGCAGGACCGAAGTCCTGCTTTTGAGGCATATAGCAGCGAGGGTCTGCTGATTAGAACTGGTAAACGATACCCACAGCAGCCTGATCGTCGGTCGCCAGACCGGTAGCTGCACTGTAAGCGTTGTCGTCCAGCAGGTTGAACTTGTACGCCGCGTAGACGTTCATGTTCTTGTTGAAGTAGTACCAGGTACCCACTTCGATGTATTTAACCAGGTCAGCATCGCCGCCTTTGAAGCCAGTGCCTACACGTTCATGCAGGTCTTTACCTTTAGACTGTACGTAGCCGATGGACGGACGCAGACCGAAGTCGAACTGGTACTGAACCACTGCTTCGATGTTCTGCGTTTTTTCAGCAAAGTTGCCGTCGTTTTCACGAGTCATGTTCAGAGTCTGAGCATACATGACAGCAGCATAAACATTGTTTGCATCATATTTGAATGCTGTGGACCATGCTTCCGCTTTGCTACCATCTGCGCTTGCATTCCCGTAAACCAAACCAGCGTTAGGACCGGATGGAACGGTGAAGGTTTTCGGATTAACCTGGGCGTTAGTGCGGTCTGCAACTTCATAACCAGCAGCAAATGCCATGCCGTTACCGAAGTCGTATTGTGCAGATGTGCTGAAGCCGTCGCCGTTTGCTTTCGCGCCGTTACCGGTCAGGCTGTAGCTCTGTGCTGCGCCGCTGTTATCATCGTAGTCAACAGTAATTGGGCTGTTACGATCATTTTTTCCCTGGTACTGCAACGCGAAGCTCAGACCATCAACCAGACCGAAGAAATCGCTGTTACGGTAGGTCAGCAGGCCGGAAGAACGACCGTTCATGAAGTTGTCGGTAGCAGCCCAAGAGTCGCCGCCCCACTCAACCAGCATATCGGTGTAAGCTGCGACGTCGTAGATAGCGCCGTAGTTACGACCGTAGTCCAGAGAACCTGCATCGCCAAATTTCAGACCAGCGAACGCCAGACGAGTTTTGTTGCCCTGGGAGCCTTCCGCGTTGGAGGCGTCCATGTTGTATTCCCACTGACCGTAACCCATCAGTTGATCGTTGATCTGGGTTTCACCTTTGAAACCGATACGGGCATAGGTGGTGTCTTCGTTGCTGGTGTTACCGTTGGTGGTCCAAATGTGCTCACCAACTGCTTTACCGTAGAAGTCCAGTTTGTTGGCATTTTTGTTATAGATTTCGGCCGCGTTGGCCGCGCCAGCTACCAGCAGGGCAGGGATTACCACTGCCAGGATATTACGCTTCATCATTATTTATTACCCTCATTAGGTTTTTTTTATAGACACTCGCCACTGCCGCCAATAACTTCCGTCAATAAAAATTTACGGAACTATTGATGATAGTTTGGTGTCTTTATGTGTCTGAGAGGCATCTTTCCATTCAAAACACTCTTTCGCCACCCTGAAAATGCTACAAACATCGAGAATGAGTAAGCAAAAGAAATAATGTGTAACTGAATGTGTAATTTAAGGAACTTTGTGAAGTACCTCAAAGTTCTGGGGGGGCGGAGATTAATTAAGCAGCAGCTTATCTATCAATATGAATTTCTTATCTTTTATTCGCATAACGCTTTTTCCTATCGCACAGAGCGGATGTGTGATCATTTCGTTATGATATTTTTTAGCCGTCTGGATAGCTGTTGTTTTGAACAAAAAACGTGCTAAGCGCAAGGTGATTCTTAGGTGCAATAAGGATTAGTGTGTTTTTTGTACAGTTTTATTTCTGCGAAATGTGATGTAACAAACAGCGCGCGGCAAGGTGTTGATGTTTAGGTTTGTTAAAATTAATAAAGATTTCTTTACATGAGCAGTAAAAAAAAGGCCAGCGCGAACGGCTGGCCTTGAAGAGACGTCGGACTTTAGAAACTGGCGTTACGCGGCGTTCTTGGGAACGGAATTACATCGCGAACGTTCTGTACGCCGGTGACGTAGGCAATCAAGCGTTCGAAGCCCAGGCCAAAGCCGGAGTGCGGTACGGTGCCGTAACGACGCAGGTCACGGTACCACCAGTAGTCTTCTTTATTAAGGCCCATTTCGGCCATGCGCGCATCGAGCACGTCCAGACGCTCTTCACGCTGGGAGCCCCCGATGATTTCACCAATACCCGGAGCCAGAACGTCCATTGCGGCAACGGTTTTACCGTCTTCATTAAGACGCATATAGAAGGCTTTGATCTCTTTCGGGTAGTTTTTCACTACGACCGGCGCTTTGAAGTGTTCTTCGGCCAGGTAGCGCTCGTGCTCAGAGGAAAGGTCCACACCCCAGTAAACCGGGTTTTCGAACTGCTTGCCGCAGTTTTCCAGAATGGTTACCGCGTCGGTGTAGTCGACCTGCGCGAAATCGGCGGATACGAAACGCTGCAGACGATCGACCGCGTCTTTATCGACGCGTTCAGCGAAGAATTTCATGTCGTCGGCACGTTCTTCAAGTACGGCTTTGAAGACATACTTCAGCATGGCTTCCGCCAGACGGGCGTTATCTTCCAGATCGGCAAACGCCACTTCCGGTTCCAGCATCCAGAATTCCGCCAGGTGACGGCTGGTGTTGGAGTTTTCTGCACGGAAGGTCGGGCCGAAGGTGTAGATTTTTGACAGCGCACAGGCGTAGGTTTCGCCGTTCAGCTGGCCGGAAACGGTCAGGAAGGCTTCTTTGCCGAAGAAATCTTTATCGTAATCGACTTTGCCCTGATCGTTACGCGGCAGGTTTTCCATGTCCAGCGTGGACACGCGGAACATTTCGCCAGCGCCTTCGGTATCGGAAGCGGTAATCAGCGGGGTGGAAACCCAGAAGAAACCCTGTTCGTCGAAGAAACGGTGCAGCGCCTGTGCCAGCGTGTGGCGAACGCGGGCAACCGCGCCAATCAGGTTGGTACGCGGACGCATATGCGCGACTTCACGCAGATACTCAATGCTGTGGCGTTTCGCCGCCATCGGGTAGGTGTCGGGATCTTCAACCCAACCGGTGACTTCTACGCTGGCAGCCTGAATTTCAAAGCTCTGGCCTTGACCCTGAGACGCGACCACTTTACCGGTGACAATCACCGAGCAGCCGGTGGTCAGGCGCAGGACTTCGTCATTGTAATTGGGCAGAGAATTATTAATAACGGCCTGTACAGGATCAAAGCAGGAACCGTCATAGACGGCGAGGAAGGAAAAGCCAGCTTTTGAATCTCGGCGGGTACGTACCCAGCCGCGCACGGTGACTTCGCTGTCAACGGCTACGCGGCCCTGGAGTACGTCGGCTACAGGCACAACGCTCATAATAGTCTCTCTATTCGTAGTCCAATAAAAAAATCGTTTACCCCGGAACGGCGGGGGATATCTATGTTACCTGTCATCTTCCGTCAGACAAGCAGAATTCGCATAGCGAGAGGGTGTTTTGAGAAATAAATAAGAAGAAGGGAGCCTTCAGGGCTCCCTTTGGTGATTAACTGGCCTTTTTGATCTGTGGGAGATCGAAGGCTTTGCGCAGCGCGCGAACAAATGCCTTATCGTGGCAGATGGTTTTGCCCGGGCTGTCGGAGAGTTTTGCTACCGGTTTGCCGTTACATTCGACCAGCTTGATGACAATGTTCAGCGGCTTCACCTGCGGGATATCGCAGGTCAGGCGAGTGCCGATGCCAAAGCTCAGGTTAATGCGCGAAGAGAAGTGACGGTAGAGCTCTACGGCCTTCGGCAGATCGAGGTTGTCGGAAAACACCAGCACTTTGCTCATCGGGTCTATGCCCAGCTTCTGATAGTGGTTGATGGCTTTTTCGCCCCATTCAACCGGATCACCGGAATCGTGACGCAGCCCCTGATAGCGCGTCGCAAACTCCCGGCCGAAGTCGCGCAGAAAGGCGTCCATCGTGATGCAGTCGGTGAGTGCGATGCCAAGCTGGTCGGGATACTCTTCCAGCCAGGCGGCCAGCGCGGCCCGCTGGCTGGTGGCCAGATCCGGACTAATTTGCTGATGTGCCTGGAACCACTCGTGCGCCTGGGTGCCCATAGGGGTTAGGTTCAGACGACGCGCCAGGTCATAGTTACTGGTGCCGGTAAACCACGGCTCCTGCTGCAGGCGGCTGACGATAGCCTCTTGTACTTCACGGGAGAAACGGCGGCGGGTACCGAAGTCCATCAGTTTGAAAGCGGACATATTCAGGTCAGCCGTCATTTGATTAAAGTCGGTAAGCTTATGTTCGAGCATTGCCAGCGCCTGCGGCACGCCGTTTTCCGGCGAACGATAGTGGTGCACCAGCTCGCTTATTACGGCGAGCAGCGGAACTTCCCACATAATCACTTCACGCCACGGCCCTTCCAGACGGATATTCAGCTTACCGTTATCGTTGATGACGGTAACCTGCTGCGGATCGTAGCGGAAGTCACGCAGCCAGCGGAGGTAGTCCTGCTTGAAGAAAGGCAGACCGGACAGCCAATGGTATTCATCATCACGCAGCGTGAGTGAACGCATGGCTTCGACTTGTTCGCGAATAGCGTCAGCATAAATGCCCAGCAGATCGTCCCCACGGCAGCGGAATTCAGCCGCGACGTTTACGTCGTAGTAGTGGTGGAAAACGGCCTGCTGCATATGCAGTTTGTAGGCATCTGTATCCAGCAGCGAATGCAGAACAGGAGAAGCGAATTGTGTCATGGTGCGCAGTAGCATCCTCTCACAGGAGCGTTTAGTACAATAAACAACAGGGGAGAATGGCTGGAGTATACCTTGTTTATCGATTTATTGAACCCCGATCACATCATAAGGCACGAAGCGCCACCTGTGCGTTTTGTGCGGCATGTTGCGTAAATGTATCATTTTTCCCTATTTGACTGGAAAAGATGAAGATTCTGCGTAGCGCGTTTAACACAACAGGAATAGACTGAGGTGACATTTACAAAAGATGCTAAAGGTTTTTTATGACACAACAGCCCCAAGCCAAGTACCGCCACGACTACCGTGCGCCGGACTACCTGATTAGTGATATCGACCTGGCCTTTGACCTGGATGCCGCAAAAACCATCGTGACTGCGGAAAGCCAGGTTTCCCGTCATGCAGCGTCTGATGTGCCGCTGCGCCTGAATGGCGAAGACCTGACGCTGGTCTCCGTTCATGTTAACGGCGCGCCGTGGGCCGACTATAAAGAAGAAGATAATCAGCTGGTGCTCTCCGGCCTGCCCGAGCGTTTCATCCTGAAGATTGTTAACGAGATAAGCCCGGCGGCGAATACCGCGCTGGAAGGGCTGTATCAGTCTGGCGAAGCGCTATGTACTCAGTGTGAAGCTGAAGGTTTCCGTCATATTACCTGGTATCTCGATCGCCCGGATGTGCTGGCGCGCTTTACCACCAAAATTACCGCCGATAAAAGCAAATATCCGTTCCTGTTGTCCAACGGGAACCGCATTGCCGAAGGCGAGCTGGAAGACGGTCGTCACTGGGTTCAGTGGCAGGACCCATTCCCGAAACCATGTTATCTGTTTGCCCTGGTCGCGGGCGATTTTGACGTGCTGCGCGATACCTTCAAAACCCGTTCCGGGCGCGACGTTGCGCTGGAGCTGTTTGTCGATCGCGGCAACCTTGACCGTGCGCCGTGGGCGATGACCTCGCTGAAAAACTCCATGAAATGGGACGAAGAGCGCTTCGGCCTTGAGTACGACCTCGACATCTATATGATCGTCGCCGTCGACTTCTTTAATATGGGGGCAATGGAGAACAAAGGCCTGAACGTCTTTAACTCCAAGTATGTGCTGGCGCGTACCGATACCGCCACCGATAAAGATTACCTCGATATCGAACGCGTTATTGGCCACGAATATTTCCATAACTGGACCGGCAACCGCGTGACCTGCCGCGACTGGTTCCAGCTGAGCCTGAAAGAAGGCCTGACCGTGTTCCGCGATCAGGAGTTCAGCTCGGATCTCGGCTCACGCGCCGTGAACCGCATCAGCAACGTGCGCACCATGCGCGGGCTGCAGTTTGCCGAAGACGCCAGCCCGATGGCGCACCCGATCCGCCCGGATAAAGTTATTGAAATGAATAACTTCTATACCCTGACGGTCTACGAGAAAGGGGCGGAGGTGATCCGCATGCTGCACACCCTGCTGGGCGAAGCAAACTTCCAGAAAGGCATGCAGCTCTATTTCGAGCGCCATGACGGCAGCGCCGCAACCTGTGATGATTTTGTTCAGGCGATGGAAGATGCCTCCAATATCGATCTCTCGCATTTCCGCCGCTGGTACAGCCAGGCCGGTACGCCGATTGTCAGCGTCCACGATGACTACAATCCGGAAACGGAGCAATACACCTTAACTATTCGTCAGCGCACGCCGGCAACCGCCGAGCAGGAAGAGAAGTTCCCGCTGCACATTCCGTTCGATATCGAACTGTACGATAACGAGGGGAAGGTGATCCCGCTGCAAAAAGACGGTCATCCGGTGCATCACGTGCTGAACGTCACTCAGGCAGAACAAACGTTTGTTTTTGATAATGTTTACTTCCAGCCGGTGCCATCGCTGCTGCGTGAGTTCTCCGCGCCGGTGAAGCTGGAGTATAAATGGAGCGATCAGCAGCTCACGTTCCTGATGCGTCATGCGCGTAACGATTTCTCCCGTTGGGATGCGGCGCAGAGCCTGCTGGCGACCTATATCAAACTCAACGTCGCGCGCCATCAGCAGGGCCAGCCGCTGTCGCTGCCGGTACACGTTGCCGATGCGTTCCGCGCGATTCTGCTTGATGAGCACATCGACCCGGCGCTGGCGGCTGAAATCCTGACGCTGCCATCAACGAGCGAAATTGCTGAGCTGTTCGAGATTATTGATCCTATCGCTATTGCTGCGGTGCGCGAAGCGCTGACCCGTACGCTGGCGACTGAACTGGCCGATGAATGTCTGGCGGTGTATAACGCCAACAAGCTCGACAGCTATCGCGTAGAGCATGCCGACATAGGCAAGCGTTCGCTGCGCAATACCTGCCTGCGCTATCTGGCATTTGGTGACCGTGAGCTTGGCGATAAGCTGGTGAGCGATCAGTACCATCATGCCGATAACATGACGGATGCGCTGGCGGCGCTGTCGGCGGCGGTGGCGGCAGAGCTGCCGTGTCGCGATGCCCTGATGCAGGAATATGATGATAAGTGGCATCACGACGGTCTGGTGATGGATAAATGGCTGATTTTGCAAGCGACCAGTCCGGCGGAAGATGTGCTGGCGACGGTGCGTAAACTGCTGAACCACCGCTCATTCAGTATGAATAACCCGAACCGTATTCGCTCTCTGATAGGTGCTTTTGCCGGTAGTAACCCGGCGGCGTTCCATGCCCAGGACGGTAGCGGCTACCAGTTCCTGGTGGAAATGCTCACCATACTGAACAGCAAAAACCCGCAGGTGGCTTCACGTCTGATTGAGCCGCTGATCCGCCTGAAACGCTATGATGCCAAACGCCAGGCGCTGATGCGTGCGGCGCTGGAGCAGCTGAAAGGGCTGGAAAATCTGTCCGGCGATCTGTTCGAGAAGATTACGAAAGCGCTAGCGTAATCGTTGCCCCGGAAGGCGTTAACCTCCCGGGGGTTCTTCACGCAATAAATGAAAAACGCCGCGGGTATTTGCCTGCGGCGTTTTTTTTATCAAACATGGGCAGCCTGTCGCGCGGTATTTAAAGCGGGGACCTGAATGTCCCGCCGGTGCAGCGCCTGCCAGAATGTCTCCAGCGCGTTGTCCAGCCGCGTGTGCAGGTTCGGGCTGAACTGCGGCTTGTGCTGATAATCGGTCACCTGGCTGTCGTCGGCGAATACGCCCTGCAGAATCTCCTGTGCTTTCAGCGCGTTGAGCACCGGTTTGAGGGCGTAATCGACCGCCAGCATATGCGCCACGGTGCCGCCGGTGGCCAGCGGCAGCACGATTTTTCCTTCCAGCGCGCGCTCTGGCAGCAGATCGAGCAGAGCCTTTAACGCGCCGGCAAATGAGGCTTTATACACCGGCGTGGCGATAATAAGCCCATCCGCATGGCTCAACTGTTCGGTTAAGGTTTGCAGCGCCGGGCTGTCAAAACGAGCGTGGAAGAGATCTTCCGGCGCAAAATTCTGCAGATGCCAGTGAAACACTTCGACGTCGGCCGCTGACAGCTTCTCGCGTGCGTATTCCAGCAGCGCGCTGGAGCGAGAAGGAAAGCGGGGACTGCCAGCTAAAGTAATGACGCGCATAATCTCTCCTTATAACCAAAAATAAACATAAAGTTAAAGTTGATAACATTTGTACCAGTGTCTCAAAGCCGTTCTGGCGCGCGAAATACTTTTTCCGGCGTAGGATTACCGGAAAATGCATATGCGCTGAGCGCGATAAAGGAGGAGAGGAAAACGATTGCGCTTTTTTTGCCATAGGTCAATTCCCTTTCGAAGCAAGATCGCACATAATACGCCCCCGGTTTGCACACCGGGAATCCAGGAGAGTTCATGTACTATCCCTTCGTTCGTAAAGCACTTTTCCAGCTCGATCCAGAGCGCGCTCATGAATTAACGTTCCAACAATTACGCCGTGTCACCGGTACGCCGCTGGAAGCGCTCGTGCGCCAGAAAGTACCGGAAAAACCGGTCACCTGTATGGGGCTGACGTTTAAAAACCCTCTCGGTCTGGCCGCCGGTCTGGATAAAGACGGTGAATGTATAGATGCCTTAGGGGCCATGGGATTTGGTTCGATCGAAATTGGCACCGTTACGCCGCGCGCGCAGCCGGGTAACGATAAACCGCGCCTGTTCCGCCTGGTGGATGCGGAAGGGCTGATCAACCGCATGGGCTTCAATAACCATGGTGTAGATAACCTGGTTGAGAACGTTAAAAAGGCGCATTTCGACGGTATTCTGGGGATTAATATCGGCAAAAATAAAGACACCCCTGTCGAGCACGGCAAAGATGACTATCTGATTTGTATGGAAAAAATCTACGCCTATGCTGGTTATATTGCGATTAATATTTCATCGCCAAATACCCCGGGATTACGCACGTTGCAATATGGTGAGGCGCTGGACGATCTGCTTTCTGGTATTAAAAATAAACAATCAGAGCTTCAGCAAAAGCACCATAAATATGTTCCTGTGGCAGTGAAGATCGCGCCGGATCTTTCTCACGAGGAGTTGATCCAGGTGGCCGATAGTTTGCTTCGCCATAATATCGATGGGGTAATTGCCACCAATACGACATTGGATCGTTCGCTGGTTCAGGGGATGAAACACTGTGATGAAACCGGTGGTTTGAGCGGTCGTCCATTACAATTAAAAAGTACCGAAATTATTCGTATGCTGTCGGCTGAATTAAAAGGTCAGCTGCCTATTATTGGCGTCGGTGGTATCGATTCGGTGATGGCGGCGCGCGAAAAGATGGCGGCTGGCGCAACGCTAGTACAGATTTATTCCGGCTTTATTTTTAAAGGCCCACCGCTGATTAAAGAAATCGTCACCCACATCTAGTCTTTTTCTTCGTAATGTGATCCAGGGCTTTATTTCCAGCCCTGGTTGCTTTATATTTCCCTATTGTTACTTATTTAGACATATTAGTCTTTTATTATTTAGGGCGACAATAACGGAATGGAAGAACAGACAGCGCAATGGATGCAAAAATGATGGGGGAAACACATGCGAATTAAACCTGATGATAACTGGCGCTGGTATTATGATGAAGAGCACGATCGTATGATGCTCGATTTAGCCAACGGCATGTTGTTCCGCTCGCGTTTTGCTCGTCGCATGTTAACGCCCGATGCTTTTGCTCCTACCGGTTTTTGCGTCGATGACGCTGCACTGTATTTCTCTTTTGAAGAAAAATGCCGCGACCTGCTGCTGTCGAAAGAACACCGCGCTGAACTTATTCTTAACGCGCTGGTGGCGATCCGCTTCCTGAAGCCGCAAATGCCGAAAAGCTGGCACTTCCGCGCCCATCAAGATGCCTGGACGCCGGTCACCGGCGATGCGGCTCGCGTCTGGCTGAGCGATGACGACAGCCAGGTGAACCTGCTGGTGGTTGAGCCGGGTGAGAACGCCGCGCTGTGTCTGCTGGCCCAGCCGGGTCTGGTTCTGGCCGGGCGCACAATGCAGCTTGGCGACCCGATCAAAGTGATGAATGACAGGCTGCAACCGCAGCCTGGGCTCGACGGTTACAGCCTGGAACAGGCGGTTTAACTTTTTAGCTTCAGCGCCGTTTTAGGTATGCAGCTGCAGCTCAGTATGGTGCCGTCGGCCGCGACCGCGCTTTTCTTAAGCGGGCTGACTTCCCCTTCAACCAGCGTCACGCGGCAGCTACCGCACAGGCCAGCGCGGCAGGAGTAGGGGATGCGAATACCCTGCTGCTCGAGCTGCTCCAGCAATACCTGCTGATTATTGCCGCTGAAGGTGTTTCCCTCCCAGTCAATATCGACCAACGCATTTTGCTGCGCCTGCGGCGCCACGGCTTCGTCGCTCTGCGCGGCGGTATAGACTTTGCCCGGCCCGGTCGCGAGAATATCCACCTCATCACCCACGCGTACAACGCCGCTATTGCGGGCAATCAGATTCTGGCCAAAATCGACGTCGCCGCTGGCCGGATCGGTACGAAACGTCTGCAGAGTATTTAACGGTTCCCCGGCGGGATGCTTTTGCCCCTTCTCCGGGCTGATGGTTGTAAAAATACATCGGCTGCACGGCTTAACGACGTCAAACACGACGTCGCCGATGCGAATCGTTTTCCACGTATCTTCTACCCATGGGGCTACGCCGGTGACCACCAGGTTAGGGCGAAACTGCTCCATCCTTACGCTGGCCGGGCAACGCTGCTGTAGGTCGCGCAGAGAGGCTTCGTTGACCAGCAGGAAAGGGAAACCGTCGGCAAACGACAGCGGCACGGCATCATGGCGTTTGACGCGGCGCGTGAGGTCGGCACCGAGCCAGCGCAGCTGGACGTCGCGTTTAAAGAACGGAGAAAGCCACTGATTAATGGTATCCGGCGCAATACGCGAGGTAAAATGATTGCCCCAGACTTCGGTCGGCGAAGGCTGGCCGATGAAATCGGCAAAGCGCACCAGCGCGCTGCTGCCGTCGGGCGCGGTGAGGTGTAAACCGTCGTGCAGGACCGCGGGGGTAAAGCGAACCATCGCCGGAAACTGGCGGGCGGTAATAAAAGTGCCGTCGGGTTCGGTGATCATAAAAATGCGGTCAAATGCTAATCCGCTAATATCAGCAAAGGCGTGCGTGAGGCCAATGCCCCGCATCGATTTCACCGGATGTATAAAAAGTCGCGATAACGTGGCCACAACGCTGTCCCTGAGTCGAAAATAAGCCTTTAACTTTATGACATGGGGCGCAGATTGGCTATAATGCGCAACAATTTTCTGCGAGTAAAAGTGACGATATGAATTCTCTGTTTGCCAGTACGGCCCGTGGGCTGGAAGAGCTGTTAAAAACTGAACTGGAAGGCCTGGGCGCCCAAGAGTGCCAGATTGCCCAGGGCGGCGTCCATTTCCAGGGCGACACGCAGCTTCTGTACAAAAGCCTGATGTGGAGCCGCCTGGCGTCGCGCATTATGATGCCGCTGGGAGAATGTAGCGTCTGGAGCGATCTCGATCTTTACCTGGGCGTGCAGGCCATTGACTGGACGTCTATCTTTACCCCCGATGCCACCTTTGCGGTGAGCTTCGGCGGCCTGAACGATAGCATTCGTAACAGCCAGTACGGCGCGTTGAAGGTGAAAGATGCGATTGTCGATGCCTTTACGCGTAAGAATCTGCCGCGTCCGAACGTCGATCGTGACAATCCGGATCTGCGCATTAACGTCCGTTTGAATAAAGAGACCGCTTATATTTCGCTTGATCTGAGCGGTGAAGGTCTGCACCTGCGCGGCTACCGCGATCGTACCGGTATGGCGCCGATCAAAGAGAACCTGGCGGCCGCTATCGTCATGCGTTCCGGCTGGGTGCCGGGGACGCCGCTGCTCGATCCGATGTGTGGTTCCGGTACGCTGCTTATCGAAGCGGCAATGTGGGCTACCGACCGCGCGCCGGGGCTGCATCGTGGTCACTGGGGCTTCAACGGTTGGGCACAGCACGATGATGCGGTCTGGAAAGAGGTAAAAGCTGACGCTCAGACCCGCGCTCGTGCCGGTCTGGCGGCCTATGAATCCCGTTTCTTTGGTTCTGACGTTGACAGCCGTGTGGTTGAGCTGGCGCGCAGCAACGCCCGTCGCGCCGGAATTGGCGAGCTTATCACCTTTGAAGTGAAAGACGTGGCGCAGCTGACCAACCCGCTGCCGAAAGGCCCTTACGGTACCGTTATCAGCAACCCGCCATACGGCGAACGTCTGGAAAGCGAACCGGCATTGATTGCGATGCACAGCCTGCTGGGCCGCAATATGAAAAACCACTTTGGCGGCTGGAACCTGTCGCTGTTTAGCGCCTCTCCGGAGCTGTTAAGCTGCCTGCAGCTGCGCGCTGAGCGTCAGTTTAAAGCCAAAAACGGCCCGCTGGACTGCGTACAGAAAAACTACCATCTGACCGAAACCACCGGTGAGAAGCCCGCTTCTCTGGCAGAAGATTACGCCAACCGTCTGCGTAAAAATCTGAAGAAATATGAAAAGTGGGCAAAACAGGAAGGAATTGAATGCTACCGCTTGTACGACGCTGACCTGCCGGAATACAACGTGGCCGTTGACCGTTACGCCGACTGGGTGGTGGTGCAGGAATACGCGCCGCCGAAAACCGTTGATGCCAATAAAGCGCGTCAGCGTCTGTTCGACATTATTGCCGCCACTATCGCCGTATTGGGCATCGCGCCAAACAAGCTGGTGCTGAAAACCCGCGAGCGTCAGAAAGGTAAAAATCAGTACCAGAAGATGAACGAGAAGGGCGACTTTATGCAGGTGAGCGAATACAACGCGCGCCTGTGGGTCAACCTGACCGACTACCTGGATACCGGCCTGTTCCTCGACCACCGCATCGCTCGCCGCATGCTGGGCGAAATGAGCAAGGGCAAAGATTTCCTCAATCTGTTCTCGTACACCGGCAGCGCCAGCGTGCACGCAGGTCTGGGCGGCGCACGCTCCACGACCACCGTGGATATGTCGCGTACCTACCTGGAGTGGGCGGAGCGCAACCTGCGCCTGAACGGCCTGACCGGCCGCGCGCATCGCCTGATGCAGGCAGACGTGCTGGCATGGCTGCGCGATACTGACGAACAGTTCGACGTGATCTTTATCGATCCGCCGACCTTCTCCAACTCCAAACGCATGGACGATGCGTTTGACGTTCAGCGCGACCACCTGCGTTTGATGAAGGATCTGAAGCGTCTGCTGCGCAAAGGCGGCACCATCATGTTCTCCAACAACAAACGCGGTTTCCGTATGGATCACGACGGCCTGGCAGAACTGGGACTGAAAGCACAAGATATTACCCAAAAAACACAGTCACAGGATTTCGCTCGTAACCGTCAGATCCACAACTGCTGGCTGATTACCGCAGCCTGAAAGGAATAAAGAATGTCATTGATTAGTATGCATGGCGCCTGGCTGTCGTTCAGCGATGCGCCGCTTCTCGATAATGCCGAACTGCATATTGAGGATAACGAGCGCGTCTGTCTGGTCGGCCGTAACGGCGCGGGCAAATCAACGCTGATGAAGATCCTCAACCGTGAACAGGGCCTGGACGATGGACGCATTGTCTACGAGCAGGATCTGGTCGTCGCGCGTCTGCAGCAGGATCCGCCGCGCAACGTGCAGGGCAGCGTGTATGATTTCGTCGCCGAGGGTATTGAAGAACAGGCGATATACCTCAAACGCTATCACGATATCTCGCATCTGGTGATGAGCGATCCGAGCGATAAAAACCTGCAGGAGCTGGCAAAGGTTCAGGAACAGCTGGATCACCACGGCCTGTGGCAGCTTGAAAACCGTATCAACGAAGTGCTGGCGCAGCTTGGGCTGGAGCCGGATATGGAGCTGGCCTCGCTCTCCGGCGGCTGGCTGCGTAAAGCGGCGCTGGGCCGTGCGCTGGTCAGCGCGCCCCGCGTACTGCTGCTCGATGAACCGACTAACCACCTGGATATCGAAACCATCGACTGGCTGGAAGGTTTCCTGAAAACCTTCAAAGGTACGATTATCTTTATCTCGCACGACCGTTCGTTTATTCGCAATATGGCGACCCGTATTGTCGATCTCGATCGTGGCAAGCTGGTGACGTATCCGGGCAACTACGATCAGTATCTGATCGAGAAAGAAGAGGCGCTGCGCGTAGAAGAGCTGCAAAACGCCGAGTTCGACCGCAAGCTGGCGCAGGAAGAAGTGTGGATTCGCCAGGGCATTAAAGCGCGCCGTACCCGTAATGAAGGCCGCGTCCGCGCGCTGAAAGCGATGCGTAACGAACGTAGTGCCCGTCGTGAAGTGATGGGCAGCGCGAAAATGCAGGTTGAAGAGGCCTCGCGCTCCGGCAAAATTGTCTTTGAAATGGAAGACGTCAACTACCAGGTTGACGGCAAGGTGCTGGTGAAAGACTTCTCCGCGCAGGTACAGCGCGGTGACAAAATTGCGCTTATCGGGGCCAACGGCTGCGGTAAAACCACGCTGCTGAAGCTGATGCTTGGCCAGCTGCAGGCCGATAGCGGTCGCATTCACGTCGGTACCAAACTGGAAGTCGCCTATTTTGATCAACACCGCGCTGAACTGGATCCGGATCGGACGGTGATGGATAACCTGGCGGAAGGCAAGCAGGAAGTCATGGTCAACGGCAAGCCGCGTCACGTGTTGGGCTATCTGCAGGACTTCCTGTTCCACCCGAAACGGGCAATGACGCCGGTGCGCGCGCTGTCCGGTGGGGAACGTAACCGTCTGCTGCTGGCGCGTCTGTTCCTGAAGCCAAGTAACCTGTTGATTCTCGATGAACCCACCAACGACCTCGATGTTGAAACGCTTGAACTGCTGGAAGAGTTAATTGACGGCTATCAGGGTACCGTGCTGCTGGTGAGCCACGACCGTCAGTTTGTCGACAACACCGTCACCGAATGCTGGATCTTCGAAGGCGAAGGGCGCATCGGTCAGTATGTTGGCGGCTATCATGATGCGCGCGGTCAGCAGTCGCAGTCATTGGCGCAAAAACAGGCAGTAGCGAAAAAAACGACGGAAGTTGTTCAGCCAAAAGCAGAAACTGTCAAACGCGGCAGTAACAAACTAAGCTATAACCTGCAGCGCGAGCTGGAACAGCTGCCGCAAAAACTGGAGTCGCTGGAAGCCGAACTCGAGGTGTTACAGGCGCAGGTAGCGGATGCGGCGTTCTTTAGTCAGCCACACGACCATACCCAAAAGGTGCTGGCCGACCTGTCCCAGGCAGAGCAGGCGCTGGAAGAGGCGTTTGAACGTTGGGAATATCTGGAAGCGTTGAAAAACGGCGCCTGATTGAGGAATTTTCATGTGCGATCAACATCATGCTGCGCAGCATATTCTCTGCTCACAGTGCGACATGCTGGTGGCGTTGCCGCACCTTGAGCACCGACATAAGGCCGCGTGCCCGCGCTGCGGCACAACGCTGACCACCGCGTGGGACGAGCCGAGACGCCGTCCCACGGCCTATGTGCTGGTGGCGCTGTTTATGCTGCTGCTGGCCAACCTGTTCCCGTTTATCAGCATGAACGTGGCGGGGGTTAACAGCCAGATTGAACTGCTGGAAATTCCCGGAGTCATGTTTTCCGAAGACTACGCCAGCCTGGGCACTTTCTTCCTGCTGTTTGTCCAGCTAGTGCCGGCGTTTTGTCTTGTCACTATTCTTCTGCTGGTAAACCGTGTGCGTATGCCGCATCGGCTGAAGGCTTTCCTGGCACGTATTCTGTTCACGCTGAAAACCTGGGGAATGGCGGAAATCTTCCTTGCCGGGGTGCTGGTGAGCTTCGTGAAGCTGATGGCCTACGGCGATATTGGGGTGGGCAGCAGTTTCCTGCCCTGGTGTCTGTTCTGCCTGCTTCAGTTGCGTACGTTCCAGTGCGTCGACCGCCGCTGGCTGTGGGATGATATTGCGCCCATGCCGCCGCTGAAGCAGACGCTGCAACCTGGCGTCACCGGTATTCGCCAGGGGCTGCGTTCGTGTGCGTGCTGCACGGCGATTTTACCTGCCGACCAGCTCGAGTGCCCGCGCTGTCACAGTAAAGGCCACGTGCGCCGTAAGAACAGCCTGCAGTGGACCATGGCGCTGCTGGTGACCTCGATTATGTTGTATCTCCCGGCCAATATTCTGCCGATTATGATTACCGATTTGCTCGGCGACAAAATGCCATCGACGATCATTGCGGGGGTCATTTTGCTGTGGAGCGAAGGGTCATATCCGGTAGCGATGGTGATTTTCCTGGCCAGTATCATGGTGCCGACGCTGAAGATGATTGCCATTGCCTGGCTGTGTCTGGATGCCAACGGCATGAAGCGACGCCATCGCGACAGCGAGCGGATGCATCTGATTTATGAAGTGGTCGGTTCGTGGGCCGCTGGTCGATGATTGACGTGTTCGTGATCGCCGTACTCTCTGCGCTGGTGCGCATTGGGGGATTAATGAATATTTACCCGGCAATCGGTGCGCTGATGTTTGCGCTGGTTGTCATAATGACCATGTTCTCGGCAATGACGTTTGATCCGCGTTTATCGTGGGATCGGGAACCTGAATCAAGCCATGAGGAGTCGTAAAAGCATGGAAACCAAGAGTGGGGAGGCAAAGGTGCAAAAAGTGAAAAACTGGTCTCCCGTTTGGATCTTCCCGATTGTGACTGCGCTTATTGGCGCGTGGATCCTGTTCTATCACTATAGCCATCAGGGCCCGGAAGTGACGCTTATCACCACCAACGCAGAGGGCATTGAAGGCGGTAAAACCACCATCAAAAGCCGCAGCGTCGACGTGGGCGTGGTCGAAAGCACTACGCTAACCGATGACCTGACGCACGTGGAGATTAAGGCGCGTCTGAATTCGGGGATGGAGAAGCTGCTGCATAAAGATTCCGTCTTTTGGGTGGTGAAACCGCAGGTGGGCCGCGAGGGCATTAGCGGGCTGGGCACGCTGCTGTCCGGTGCCTATATTGAGCTGCAGCCGGGCACCAAAGGTTCGACGCAGGACCAATATCAACTCCTTGATGCGCCGCCGCTGGCGCCGCCGGATGCGAAGGGGATTCGTGTCCTTCTCGACAGCAAGAAGGCCGGGCAGCTTAACCCCGGCGATCCGGTACTGTTCCGCGGCTATCGCGTCGGCTCGGTGGAAACCAGCTCGTTCGATCCGCAGAGTCGCAGCATTTCCTATCAGCTGTTTATCAGCGCACCTAACGATCGTCTGGTGACCAGCAACGTTCGCTTCTGGAAGGACAGCGGCGTGGCGGTAGACCTGACTTCTGCCGGGATGCGCGTAGAAATGGGCTCACTGGCGACGCTATTTAGCGGCGGCGTTAGTTTTGACGTGCCGGAAGGTGTAGATTTGGGGCAACCGATCGCCGAAAAGACCGAGTTCAAGCTTTATGACGATCAGAAGAGTATCCAGGACTCGCTGTATACCGAGCACGTTGACTATCTGATGTTCTTTAAAGATTCAGTGCGTGGTCTGCAGCCGGGGGCTCCGGTTGAGTTCCGCGGCATTCGTCTGGGGACGGTCGATCAGGTGCCTTTCTTCGTTCCGGGGCTTCAGCAGGCGCTGAATAATGACTACCGTATTCCCGTCAAGATTCGCATTGAGCCGGAGCGTCTGAAAAGCGCGCTGGGTGAAAATCCGGATATCGCCAGCCACCTTGATGAGCTAACCCAGCGCGGCCTGCGCGGGGCGCTGAAAACGGGGAACCTGGTGACCGGCGCGCTGTATGTCGACATGGACTTTTATCCGAAAGAACCGGCAGTGACCGGCATGAGAAGCTTCGGCGGCTACCAGATTGTGCCTACCGTCAGCGGTGGCCTGGCGCAGATTCAGCAGCGCCTGATGGACACCCTGGATAAGATCAACAATCTGCCGTTAACGCCGATGGTTGAACAGGCGACCAACACGCTGTCGGAAAGCCAGAACACCATGCGCCGTCTGCAAACAACGCTGGATAATCTGAACAAAATCACCGCCAGCCAGTCCGCTCAGCAGCTGCCGGCCGACATGCAGAAAACACTGCGTGAGCTGAACCGTAGCATGCAGGGCTTCCAGCCAGGATCTGCGGCTTACAACAAAATGGTCGCCGATATGCAGCGCCTGGATCAGGTATTGCGCGAATTGCAGCCGGTGCTGAAGACGCTGAATGAGAAGAGCAACGCGCTGGTATTCGAAGCGAAGGATAAAAAAGATCCAGAGCCTAAGAGGGCGAAATAATGAAAAAGTGGTTAGTCATTGCCGCCGCCTGCCTGTTGGCAGCCTGTAGCAGCACGGAGAATAAAACGTACTATCAGCTGCCGTTGGCTACGGGCACGGTGCAAAACGGTGCCAGCAGCACCGGTCAGCGGATGCTGTGGATTGAGCAGGTGAATATTCCTGACTTTCTTGCCGGCAGCGGCGTGGTGTACCAGACCAGCGACGTTCAGTACGTGATTGCCAGTAACAATCTGTGGGCCAGCCCGCTGGATCAGCAACTGCGCACGACGCTGGTCTCCAATCTGAGCAATCAGCTGCCAGGCTGGGTCGTGTCGTCGCAGCCGCTAGGTAGCGATCAGGATACGCTGAATGTCTCGGTGAGCGGCTTCCATGGCCGTTATGATGGCAAAGTGGTGGTCAGCGGCGAATGGCTGCTTAATCACCAGGGGCAGTTGACCAAACGTCCTTTCCACATTGAGCTGGCTCAGCAGCAGGACGGTTACGATGCGATGGTGAAAACGCTCGCCCAGGCATGGAGCCAGGAAGCGGCATCTATCGCCAGGACTATCAATCGTTAACTATAAGTAGAATTAATCGTTCTAAAGGCCGCCGCCGGTGTTAAACCGACGGCGGTTTTTTTATCCCTGATGTCAGCGTGTTACCTGTGCGGCCTCACATTTCTTGTACAAATGTTCTTCTGAGTAGCTCACAAATATGACAAAGGTATGAATTCTACGCATTGACGGGGCCATTTTTTAGCGGTATTCGTATTGTGTGGTTGCATACTTTGTAGCCACTGTTTTCTTTTCCACCAGACCAAGATATGAGGGAAACGAGGCATGAAGAGACAAAAACGAGATCGCCTGGAGCGGGCACATCAGCGTGGATATCAGGCCGGTATTACCGGGCGTCCGAAAGAAATGTGTCCTTACCAGACTATAAACCAGAGGTCTTACTGGCTGGGAGGCTGGCGAGAGGCCATGGAGGACAGGGCAGTAGTTGCCTGACACTGTCTCTTTAAAAAGAAACCTCCGCAGTGCGGAGGTTTCGCCTTAGATTCATCAGACAAATTTATCGCCAGCAGAAAGTGGCGATAACTCGTATCAGAATGCAGAGGTATCCTGGAACAAGCCGGCTTTCAGGTCGGTTGCGGAGTAGATCAGGCGACCATCAACCAGCACTTCGCCATCCGCCAGGCCCATAATCAGACGACGGTTAACAACGCGCTTGAAGTGAATACGGTAGGTCACTTTCTTCGCCGTTGGCAGTACCTGACCGGTGAACTTCACTTCACCCACGCCCAGCGCACGGCCTTTGCCTTCGCCGCCCAGCCAGCCGAGGTAGAAACCGACCAGCTGCCACATTGCATCCAGACCCAGGCAACCAGGCATTACCGGATCGCCGATAAAGTGGCAACCGAAGAACCACAGGTCCGGGTTAATATCCAGTTCGGCTTCAACGTAACCTTTGTCAAAATTGCCGCCGGTTTCGGTCATTTTCACGACACGATCCATCATCAGCATGCTAGGAGCCGGTAACTGCGGGCCTTTAGCGCCGAACAGTTCACCGCGACCAGAGGCAAGAAGGTCTTCTTTTGTATAAGATTCGCGTTTATCTACCATGTTTTAAGTAAGCCTTATTTTAAGTTCGGGACGCAGGATAGCTAACACGTGTACGCTGAACAAGTCCGATCAGTTGGAGTTCGGACGGTTTAACCAGCGTAGCGGCCACGGATAGCGGTAGCGAGGCTCCTGCTGAGTGGCTTGTGCAATGCGTTCCTGAATAGTTTGCAACAGCGTCTGGCCTTCGCCATCCCAGTTGAGCTGGGTGAGAAGCGGCAGCGCATCGGTGACGTCATCAATAGCCCAGATAGAGAACTCACCGGCCTCTACGGCTTCCTGTACCTCAGTTGCGAGGCTCAGATGGCGTACGTTGGCAGAGGGAATGATGACCCCCTGTTTTCCGGTCAGGCCGCGCTGAGCGCAGATAGCAAAGAAACCTTCAATTTTTTCATTCAGTCCGCCGACCGGCTGAGCACGGCCAAACTGGTCAACCGAACCGGTCATCGCGATGCTTTGATTAATCGGGACGTTTGCCAGGGCGCTGATCAGCGCACACAGTTCTGCCATTGACGCGCTATCGCCGTCGACTTCGCTGTACGACTGTTCAAAGGTCAGCGAGGCGGAGAACGGGATTTGCTGATCCAGGTCCAGTTCGGCCATCAGGAAAGCCTGCATTAGCATCATGCCTTTAGCATGAATGTTACCGCCGAGTTCGGCTTTACGTTCAACGTCGGTGAACTCGCCGTCGCCGATGTGGACAACGCAGCTAATACGCGACGGTTCACCGAACGGGCGCGGGTGGCCTGGGAAGTCAATGACCGACAGGGCGTTAATCTGGCCGATGCATTCGCCTTCGGTTTCAATCAGGATTTGCTCAAGCAGAATCTCATCCTGCATACGCTCGGCAAGGAAACCTTCGCGCCACTGGCGCTGAGTCAGCATCGTTTTCAGCTGTTCTGCGTTAATCACTTTATCGGTGGTAAACGGCGCCGCTTCGCGCAGCTGGCGGCTAATCCACAGCGGGCAGAGCGGCATGATTTCCTGGTCACCGGTATAGCGCGCGCCTTCCTGCATCAGCAGTGGCCAGGCGTCAGCGGCCAGCCCGGGCAGCGATTTTTCACGCGCTACGGTCCATACCCACTGACACCACTGGCGCAGCGTCTCTTCGTCGGCAAGCTGCACGCTGTCTTCAAATTCACTGTACAGTGAGGATTCGCAGAGCTCTGGCTCCATTTCCTGAAGATCCGCCAGCGAATCACGCTCGCCGACCAGAATAACCTTCAGATTAAGCGGCATTGAGGGAATGCTGACCGGCAGTGGACGAGCATCGTCAAAGGTCAGCCATTCAAAGCGCTGCTGGATCACCTGATTCTTTAAGCGCATCCACAGCAGCGGCTGGCTCATCAGCGTGCGCAGAGGCAGCACGAGAATGCCGCCGTTCGCCTGATGCACCAGGCCCGGCTGAAGGCTGATTTCGCCATTAAACTGACGCACGCAGCCAAACAGCTGCTCGGCCTCAGCCCAGTCGGCAAAAATGACCGGCCCCTGGCTGGCGAAGTTGTCTTCGGCACTGCTGGCGGGGTGCATGGTGATGTGACTGCCGGAAACCTGATAGTCGACGCCCGTCAGGGTTGGTTCTGCGTCATCACGCAGGGACTGCGTCGTTTGAGCGAGCAGCTGCAGGTACTCTTTTTCTTCTGGCGCTTTAACCAGTAAGAAAGGGGAGATGCCCTGAGGATGCAGAAACTGCTCAAGCGCGTAGTGTAAACGAGCCTGTAGCTCGCTGAATAAAATGTCGTTTTCTGAGGCTAAATCAGGCTGGGTAAATAGCGCCTGGAATGCTTCAGTCGCGGGGGCGAGAAAGCGCCGGGAAAGAGTATTTATAGTCAATGTCGCTATTTTTAGTCAGATGTAAAGTGCGTGATTATACCCGATGCCGTCGGGAAGCTCACGGAGAATAGGGAAGTATCTTGTACCACGGTTTTTATCCGTATCACAGTTGCAGATTTCTTCTCAGCACATTGAGAAAAAACTGTTATCCTGAAAAGAGTTACACGGTCACACTGAGATCGCAATGAAATATCAACAACTGGAAAATCTTGAAAGCGGCTGGAAGTGGAAATACCTGGTGAAAAAGCACCGGGAAGGCGAGCCCATCACCCGCTATATTGAAGCCAGCGCCGCGCAAGAGGCCGTCGATGTTTTGCTGAAGCTGGAAAACGAGCCGGTGCAGGTCAATGGCTGGATTGCTCAGCATATCAATCCGCAGCTCGTTAATCGGATGAAGCAAACTATTCGTGCGCGCCGTAAGCGCCATTTCAACGCCGAGCATCAGCATACCCGCAAGAAATCTATCGATCTGGAATTTGCGGTCTGGCAACGTCTGGCCGGGCTGGCGCAGCGTCGCGGTATTACGCTCTCTGAAACTATCGTTCAGCTGATTGAAGATGCGGAAAATAAAGAGAAATACGCCAGTAAAATGTCCAGCCTGAAGCAGGACCTTGAGGCTATGCTGGGCAAAGATAAATAGGCTATTTTGCTCGTCGTTCTGCAAAGCAGGCCGAGAAAAGACCAAAAAAAACCCCGCAGCGCGGGGTTTTTTATTAGACGATAACTTAAGCCTGCGGCTGAGTTACAACGTCTTTGATGCCTTTAACTTCGATCTCTACGCGACGATCCGGAGCCAGGCAGTCGATCAGCGCAGCTTTCGCTTTTACGCCGTCACAGGTGTTGCCAGTAACCGGGTTAGATTTGCCCATGCCACGTGCAGAGATTTTGTCAGACGGGATACCTTTAGATACCAGGTAATCAACGACGGACTGAGCACGTTTCTCGGACAGACCCTGGTTGTAAGCGTCAGAACCGATGCGGTCAGTGAAGCCCAGAACAACAACGGAACCGTCTTTCGGATCCAGGTTGCTCAGCTGGGAGTACATCTGATCCAGAGCCTGTTTACCTTCCGGTTTCAGGGTTGCTTTGTTGAAGTTAAACAGAACGTCAGACTTCAGAGTGAAGTGTTTGGTCTGTACTTCTGGAGCCGGAGCCGGAGCCGGAGCAACTACCGGAGCTGCTGCATCCTGCTGGCCGAAGCGGTAGGAAACACCTACGCTCAGCATGCCGTTGTCAGGACGTACGCCGACGGTGTTTGCGTCGCCGATGTTGTTAACCCACTGGTATTCCAGACGGGTAGCGATGTCACGAGTAACAGCCCACTCAACGCCGCCAGCGAATACTGGGGAAACGCCGGTGTCGTGATGGTCGCCAGCGATGTTGTTGCTGGAGTCAGCACGCCATACCATACCGCCCAGACGGGTGTAGATGTCCAGGTCGTCAGTGATTGGGTAGCCCAGTTTAGCAGTCAGCTGAACGCCTTGAGCTTTCAGAGCGCCATTGGTCTGGCTGCCGGTGTATTCCATACGGCCCAGCCAGTCGTAACCCATTTCGAAACCAACGTACGGGTTAACCTGGTAACCACCGAACGCGCCTGCGCCCAGCTGGCTCTCGTGGGTGGAACCGTTGTTGTTCAGGTCACTCTGGTACCAACCGGTGTCATGGAACTGGGACCAACCCAGTTTACCACCAGCATACCAGGTGTTGTCTTGCGGAGCGGCCTGCGCTACAGAAGCGAAGCCTGCCAGTGCCACTGCAATCGCGATAGCTGTCTTTTTCATTTTTTGCGCCTCGTTATCATCCAAAATTTGCCATGAAGTTCTAAATAGACTCACGGTTAAATCCTTCCACCGGGGGCGGGGCTTAGTTAAATACTCAGCAGATATCTGCGGTGTTAAGCTGAGCACCCCTGGCGATGTAAAGTCTACAACGTCGCCGGAAACTTACAAGTGTGAACTCCGTCAGGCTTATGAAAAAAAAAGAGTTGTATACGCAATATTTAACAAATGCGTCGAAAAAATAATCGATATTAACGGCGGGAAACCGCATCAGACCGGCATTCTGCCTGAAAATGCCCAGAAAAACGGCGACATAAAAAAAATGCAAAAAAATTCCCAGGAAAATTCCTAATTTGGCTCAATGGAACAAATTTGAGTGAATTTTTATCCCATTGTATTGTCCTGTTGGGTGTAACGCAGACCGAACTGGTCGCATAATGAACACCATCGCGTTACCTTTCTCCGCTGCACTCTGTAAACGTGCATGTTCCTCAGCGGACAACTCGTCCGTCAACCAGCCAATAACCACGCTATAGTTACCGGTACGCGACGCGCGGATCATTGAATCAAGCATGTCGCAAGATGACATCTGGCGAAGCTGCATGACCTTGGTCAACGGTAAGCCGGAAGCTTGTACCCACTGGCGGCTCAGTTTCTGCTGTGGTGTGAGCCAGAGCTGCCAGCGCGACTGCTGGCCCAACTGCTGTAATAATGGCAAGAGCAGCAGCTGTGCCATCATTGGCTGATCCTCACGATATTGCACTTCACTAATTAACGCGGTATGCGCGCTATTGACGGAAGTCAGCGTATGGGAGGCCGTAGTGACGGCAGCGACAGAAGAACGATTTACGACACCAGAAGTATACATAGTTAATCCAGCCCTGTGGGTTACTGTATGAATATGGGTCTTCCCCGATCATGGTGGGAAGGCTCAGAACGCCATATTCAGCTTTCCGTAGTGGAACATCACCCCCAGTTTAAAGCGCTCCCGGTTTCGGTATCCCCTGGCTTTTATCCTCAGCAGCCTGATCTTGCTGTTAAGTGCCTCCGCATTTCCGTTTGAGACACTGTGTCGCATCGCATTCAGGATCCCGTACAGCCTTTTTCCTATCGTTTTCGCGGCATTTTTCATCATGGGAACGTCACTGTTAGCCGCCAGCGCCAACCATCTCTGCCAGTCACTCCGTCTTTCCTCGCTCCATGGCCTGTTCCAGATATCCTTTGCCAGCTCTTTCAGCGCCCAGCACTGGCTCGTCAGCTTCATCTGTGCACGCAGCCACATCAGCTTTTCCTGCCGGGATTCGGTCATCCACTTATCGCTGTACTGCCACAGGAAGCGGGTTCCTTTTGCCTGGTGTCGGCTTTCAACAGGGAGGTGCGGATGTTCATTCTGACGGGTTTTATCAACTACCTCGCCCAGTTGCTTCGCCACATGGAAGCGGTCAAAGGCGATTTTCTCAACCGCACTGGGTAAGTGGATACGCGCTGCTCTTATATAGCCCGCGTTCATGTCCATTGAGAGCGTTTTGATAGCCAGCAACTGCCCATCAGTGAGCGTGCGAAGATAGCCGGCAAGACTCTCTGTGCCGCGATCATCCGTTAAGGCCAGCGCCCGACCATCGCGATCGGAGATCACCGTTATGTAACGATGTCCTTTTTTAAAGGCGACCTCATCCACATTCATATGACGGGCGGATAATGGCTTTTTTATCCGGGCAAGACCTCGCTTAACTGCCCGGGTCATAATGCCGTCAACCGCATTCCAACTGAGCTTAAGTTGCTTCCTGACAGCATCAACGGTGCTGATTTTCAGCCATGAGAGAACGAACGATTCGAATAGCAACGTATACCGGCTTCCGGGGCCAGCCCACGGAACAGGCAACGTCAGGCAGCCATGCTCCGGACACATAATTCGTGGAACATCGGCTTCAACAATAGTGGTGAACTGGCAGGTATCAAGATGGCGCCATTTACGATGACGGTGATCGTGAACAGAACAGGATTTACCGCAGGTCGGACAGGCTAGCCGGGTGTTTTCAGCGATCTCAATAGTGACAGTAACAGAACCGGCATTTTCATCGAGAGAAAGGGACTTTACCTGCCACGGATCGGACAGGTTGAGAATATGAGCGTAGAGGGACTTTTCGTCCATGGCGGTGACCTCTGGCGATTAAATACACCATTATCATGCCTTCAGCCACCACAACAAGGGAAGACCCATGAATATACAGTACTACCCTGAAGACTAAAGATCAACCTCATTTTCTGAAACCAACTCGCAAAATTGCATAAGAAACACCCGTGACTACAAATACACCTTGCCGTACCGGCGGAACTTCCCTATGTTGCTTATTATCTGATCGATTAACAAATCTGATGTATTCATGTGCATGATTATTAAGGATTAATCATGAAGATAATCTCGTATAAAAGGATTTACCAATCCATGGAATATTTTTCTGGATTGGGCAAAGTGCAGTCTCGGGCGCTGTTCGGCGGCTACAGCCTTGCGGTCGACAATACCGTTTTTGCCATGGTTGCAGAAGGGGAACTGTATCTGAGGGCGTGTGAAAAAAACGCTGCTTATCAGAGTCAGTACTCGCCGCCTCTGCTGACGGTACGCAAACGCGGGCATGAACAGCAGCTCAACTATTTTCGCGTCGACGAACGGCTTTGGTCGAATAAATCTGCCTTAGTGCAGCTTGGCCAATGTTCCCTGGAAGATGCGCAAAATGAAAAGCGACGACGACGGTGCCGCAGGCTCAGGGATCTTCCCAATCTTTCTTTTCATCTGGAACTGCTGTTGCTCGAGGCTGGAATCAAAGATGTGCGTACGCTGCGGCAGATGGGCGCGAAAACGGCGTGGATGCGTTTGCGGCAGATACGTAAACAGCTGAACGTTAGCGTGCTGTATTCGCTAGAGGGGGCAATCATCGGAGTACATTCTGCCGCACTCCCGGCGCAAACGCGCCAGGAGCTGGAAATATGGGTGCAGAACTACACCCAACGACGGTGATTACATCATAACCTGCTTTTGCAGACGGCAAATTTCAGGCAGAAGTGAAATCATCAACCCAATTTGTTGCAGGACCAATGGTTCTTTGCTGTCCGGACGAGGATCGAGATGCTGGATCCTCGCCGCGAGCTCGCTAAGCGCACGTTGAATCCGCTCCTCATCGGAAGGCTGATGGTGCAGGGCATCATCGACATAGCAGACCGCATCGTCGAGAAGCGCCAGGATTTCCGGTGTGGTGAGTTTCTCTCGATGGGCACCCAGCGCAGAGATATAGCTGGTTAAAGTGTGGTTAAGGCAGAGAAGTCGAAACGCCGTTTCCCGCATTTCCGCCGTTACTTTCGGTTCCGTCGACATATTCGACACCACTGACGCCAGCTCGGCATCCCGATTATGCGCATCGCGGCGCGCAATACGATAGGCCAGACGGTTATCGCGCCCCTGGTGGTACTGTTCAAGAATGGCGTCCAGGTAGCGACAGTTGGCATCCACGGCGCGTTCCAGCACGCGCGGCAGGTTACGGAACTTCCAGTCCGGCCAGATAAAGCTTACCGCCAGCCACGCAATACCACAGCCAATCAGGGTATCTACGACGCGCGGTAGCGCCACTTCAAATCCTTCGCCGAGCAGGTTAAAGCACAGTAGCACCAGTAGCGTAATAAACATGGTGGCATGCGCGTACTGTACGTTGCGAAAAGCGAAAAACAGCACGCCGGTTACGACGATCAGAATCAACTGACCTTCCAGTGACGGTACCAGCCAGAGTATGGGCAGACCCAGCGCAACGCCAACCAGCGTGCCGATAATACGCAGCGCAAGGCGGTGACGGGTGGCGTTATAGTTGGGCTGGCAAACAAACAGGCTGGTCAGCAGGATCCAGTAGCCATGCTGTAGACCGGTGAACTGAATAAAGGCATAGCCCACGCACAGCACCACAGACATGCGAACGGCGTGGCGGAACAGCGCTGACTCCGGTGACATGTTGCGGCTCAGCCGCGAACGGATATCGGCGAAGCCGTGCAGGCTGTCGTCGGCGAGGAGGTTTTCCGTTTCGCTTCGCGTTTGCGACTGGAGCTGTTCTGACTCGATGGTGGCGAGCTGGGCATCAATTGCCCGCAGGTTATTGAGCAGAAAACCCAGCGCTTTCATTTGTTCCGGCGCGGTGCCGCCAGCGCGAATACGATCGAGCGCGGCATCCAGATGGGTAAACGCGCGTTCAAAGCGAGCATCGTGTTGATACGGCGTGCGCAGCAGGATGGCCTTCGCCAGATCCTGACAGGCGATAGACTGCATTGAGAGTAGGCGCTGGAAGCGGAACATGACGTCGCTGTAGCGAAACTGATCGCGCAGCGCCTGGTACTGGATATGCGATGAACTGGCGCGTTCGTGGATATCCTGAGCCACGAAATAGTAGTGCAGCGTCCGGCGCGTGCTGCGCTGGCCGCGGTCTCCACGCAGGCGTGTCAGTAACGATGTTTTAGTCTGGTTCAGCGTCGCCATCAGTTGCCCGTTCGCCAGCGCCAGTTCATATAACGGCGCCTGGTTGTCATCGTCGAGATCGGGATCGAACAGACGCGATTTCAGTTCGAGGTAGCGGGCGAGCTGTTCGTAGCTGCGCGCGAGGTTATCCTGCAGCGGGCGAATTGGGAAAATCAGGTGCCCGGTTAAGGTCAGCACGTTATACCAAACGGCTCCCGCAATCAGCAGCAGCGGCTGCTGATACCATTGGGCGTACAGCGATACGCCGAGCATCGTATAAATGGCAATCAGCAGCGCGCCGAAGGCGATAGTCGCATAGCGCTGCCCAAGGCCGCCGAGCAAAATAAAACCGATAGTGGAAAGGGTCAGTCCTACCGCAAATAACCACGGCCAGGGAAACAGCAGTTCTACCGACGCCGAGGCGATAAAAAAGCAGATGAGGGTAATGACCAGGTTACGCAGCCGCCCGGCCAAACGATCGTCGAGGTCCGTTAGCGCAGCAGCAACCACCCCCAGGGTGAGCGGAATGGTCAACTTTGCGTCGCCCAGCCACCAGGGCAGAGCGGTTGTGCCAATTAACGCAATAAATATCCTGGCGTTATATAGCCAGGTACTGTTCCATGTATAGCGGCGAAGCAGCGGGCTTAGCATAGCAATTAATCGTCCTGATTACTGGAAACGGCGGCGGGCGTTCGCTTCACGCGCCGCGCGTGCAACTTCGACAGGCACAACCCGGCGTCCTACGGGCCACAAAGCAATAGCGGCAATTTTAAAATTCGCAATGCCGACAGGAATACCAATAATGGTGATGCATTGGGCGATCCCGGCCATAATGTGCGTCAGGCACAGCCACCAGCCGAACAGCACGAACCACAGAATGTTGAGCAAGGTGCCGCCAGCGTTCATGACGCCGCTTTTCGCGCCGGGCTCCAGTTCGTCAACGTGTACCGCTTCATTACCGTAAGGCAGCAGCGATAATTTGGTGATTTCCCAGCAGGACCGCGTGAGCGGCAGCGTAATAATCAGCACGATGCTGACCAGCGTTGCCAGCAGCCAGCCCAACGTTGTCAAAAAACCACCCAGCACAAAATTCAAAATATTCAGAACAGTACGCATAAATCCTCAGTGCAGCGCTGTGAATAATAAGTCCTGTTGATTGTAACGTTTTTTTAGGCTGGAGCACCTATTCTCTGGCGGTTACACTGTGAGATATCGAAAAAGTCAGGATTCAGCACGACATGGAATTAAAAGCAACGACGCTGGGCAAGCGCATGGCGCAGCATCCTTACGACCGGGTTGAGATCCTCAATGCGGGCGTCAGGGTGTCCGGCCCTCAGCATGAATATCTCATCCCTTTTAATCAGTTACTGGCCATCAACTGCAAGCGTGGTTTGGTGTGGGGGGAGCTGGAGTTTGTTCTGCCCGAGGACAAAGTTGTGCGCCTGCACGGTACGGAATGGGGTGAAACCCAGCGTTTTCACCGCCACTTGACGGCGCTGTGGCAGCAGTGGAGCGCAGAGATGAGCGATATCGCCGCTGGGCTGCTCGAGGCGCAGCTGGCAATTATTACCGGTAGCCGCGAGCAGACGCGCTGGCTTACCCGCCAGCAGGCGCAGACTATCCGGCAGCAGATCGTTAACGCGCTCGAAGGCCTGCCCTTGCCAACCACGCGGTTGGCAGAATTTGATAACTGCCGAGAGGCCTGGCGGCAGTGCCAGGCTTGGCTGGCGGATAAAGAAAGCGGTCGCGTGCAGCATAATCAACGCTATACCGACGCCATGCTGACACAGTACGGCGACTTTTTTGCTCGCATTGAATCTTCACCGCTGAACCCGTCACAGGCTCGCGCGGTGGTGAACGGTGAGCGTTCACTGCTGGTACTGGCCGGGGCCGGCAGCGGTAAAACGTCGGTGCTGGTGGCGCGTGCCGGCTGGCTGCTTGAGCGCCAGGAGGCCTCAGCGGAACAGATTCTGCTGTTAGCCTTTGGCCGCAAGGCGGCTGAAGAGATGGACGAGCGTCTACAATCACGCCTGAATACGGATGCCATTACCGCACGCACCTTCCACGCGCTGGCGCTGTCGATTATCCAGCAGGGCAGTAAAAAAGTGCCTGTCGTCAGTCAACTGGAAAACGATGCTGCCGCACGTTATAAGCTGTTTACCGATTGCTGGCAGCAGCAGTGCCGCGAGAAAAAAGCGCAGGCGAAAGGTTGGCGGCAGTGGCTACAGGACGAACTGGGCTGGGAGGTCGGCGAAGACAGCTTCTGGGAAGATGACAAAATCGTAAAACGGATGGGCAGCCGCCTCGACCGCTGGGTGAGCCTGATGCGAATGCACGGCGGTTCGCAGGCGGATATGATCGCTGGTGCGCCGGAAGCCGTGCGAGAGTGCTTTGGTAAACGGATAAAGCTAATGGCACCGCTGCTGAAAGCGTGGAAAGCCGCGCTGAAAGACGAGAACGCCGTCGATTTTTCCGGTTTAATTCACCAGGCTATTATTATTCTCGATAAGGGCCGTTTTGTGAGCCCGTGGAAGCATATTCTGGTTGATGAATTCCAGGATATCTCACCACAGCGCGCCGCGCTGCTGGCGGCGCTGCGTAAACAGAATTCGCAAACATCGCTGTTCGCCGTTGGCGACGACTGGCAGGCAATTTATCGCTTCAGCGGCGCGCAGCTGTCGCTGACTACGGCTTTTAGCCACTATTTTGGCGAGGGCGATAACTGCGCGCTGGATACGACCTACCGTTTTAACAGCCGCATTGGCGAAATTGCCAACCGCTTCATTCAGCAGAATCCACATCAACTGAGTAAACCGCTGAACAGCCTGACCGTTGGCGATAAGCACGCCGTTACGCTGCTGGAAGACGATAAGCTCGATGCGCTGTTTGATAAGCTCAGCGGCTACGCCACGCCAGACCAGCGCATTCTGGTGCTGGCCCGTTATCATCATCTTAAGCCTGCCGCGCTGGAAAAAGCCGCTACCCGCTGGCCGAAGCTGAATATTGATTTTATGACCGTGCACGCCAGTAAGGGGCAGCAGGCTGACTATGTCATTGTGCTGGGGCTGCAAGAGGGCTTCGACGGTTTTCCCGCTCCCGTGCGGGAGTCTATTATGGAGCAGGCCCTGTTGCCCGAGCCGGAGGATTTTCCCGACGCGGAAGAGCGGCGTTTGCTGTACGTGGCCATGACCCGCGCGCGGTTGCGCGTCTGGCTGCTGTTTAACAAGGCGCAGCCGTCTCCGTTTGTTGAGCTACTGAAGCAGCTGTCGGTGCCAGTGGCACGCAAACCCTGAATGACGCCCGAAGTTTTTGCTCCGGGCGCAGCCTGGCTTATTTGAGACGTTCGGCCAGATAGCGTGGGTAGTCTGGAATGAGGATATCTACCGGCTCGGCAAAGTTGGGTGACTGAATGATAAAGTCCGCGGTAGCAGCATTGGTCGCGACCGGGATGTTCCACACGGTCGCGAGGCGCAGCAGAGCCTTAACGTCCGGATCGTGCGGCACGGCGTTGAGCGGGTCCCAGAAGAAAATCAGCACGTCGATTTTGCCTTCTGAAATGAGCGCGCCCACCTGCTGATCGCCGCCCATCGGGCCGCTGAGCATCGCTTTAACTTCCAGGCCGGTTGCGCGCTGCACCAGGTTGCCGGTGGTGCCGGTCGCCGACAGCGTATGCTGCGCAAGGCATGCCTGATGGCGCTGCACCCATTTCATCAGCATATCTTTGCAGTGGTCGTGCGCAACCAGCGCAATGTGTTTACGCGCCGGTAAGGTGCGAGTGGTCAGTTCCATAAAACGATCCCTGAGTGTTAAATGCAGACAGATTACTGCATGCGACTCAGGCTGCAAGCGCTGATTGGCAAAAATTTGACGCGCGACATTAGCGGACTCGCGTACACTTAAGTTATTGGCCAGGAGGATAATGATGACTGAAAACGATATTGCCAGCATTTTGACCAGCACCCGTACTATCGCGTTGGTGGGCGCCAGCGACAAACCTGACCGCCCGAGCTATCGGGTGATGAAATACCTGTTAGATCAGGGCTACCACGTCATTCCGGTTTCGCCGAAGGTGGGCGGTAAAACCCTGCTCGGGCAGCAAGGCTATGCAACCCTTGCCGAGGTGCCAGAGAAAGTGGACATGGTGGACGTCTTCCGTAATTCAGAGGCCGCGTGGGGCGTCGCGCAGGAAGCTATCGCCATCGGGGCGAAAACGTTGTGGATGCAGCTCGGTGTCATCAATGAACAAGCTGCCGTACTGGCGCGCAATGCGGGGTTAAACGTGGTGATGGACCGCTGCCCGGCCATCGAAATTCCGCGCTTAGGGCTCGCAAAATAGCGGGGGCTGGGCAAAGAGAGAAGCCCGGTTGAGCTGTAAATAAAAAACCCCGCAGCGCGGGGTTTTTTGATGCGGCAGTCAGTTACGCAGCCGTGGGGCCTGTAGCTGCCGGCGGATAGTACGCGCCAGTTCATCCATCGTGGGTTGTTCCGGATGATCCTCGCGCGGCTCGCTGCTTAACTGGGCTTCGGCCAGGTAGGTATGCACCGGCTGGCCTTCGTCGTCTTCCATCACCACGTGATACCACGGCAACGCGCGCAGTTCGTCGTTAGCCGCCAGATCGTCGGGTTCAGGATCGTCGAGCGAGTATACCGGGTCGATATCCACCACCACGCCCAGATAGCCCAGCAGGGAGTGACGCACCTGCTGGCCGATACCGAATTTGCTGGTCATCATCATACTCACCTCCCGGGAAATGGCCTCTCTCTAGATATATAGACACCATTTCGCTTTTCAAGTTACATGACGCGGCAGGCAAATCCTTTCAGGTACAGTCCTTCCGGGTACGTCGCAATCACCGGGTGATCGGCTGCCTGACGGAACTGCTCTATAAATTGTACATCACGACCGGCATCCACAGCGGCATCGGCGATGATTTTCTGGAATAAATCTGACGTCATCAGGCCGGAGCAGGAGAAGGTTAGCAGCACGCCGCCCGGATTCAGCAGCTGGATAGCCAGCATATTGATGTCCTTATAGCCGCGGCAGGCACCCATTAGCTGGCTTTTATTCTCGACGAATTTCGGCGGGTCCATCACGATAACGTCGAATTTCTCCCCCTGATCGCGGTATTTGCGCAGCAGTTTGAAAACGTCGTCACGCACGAACTCGGCTTTGCTGAGATCGAGTTTATTCAGCTCAACGTTCTGGCGCGCCACGTCCAGCGCTTCCTGCGAGGTATCAACGCTGGTGACCTGGCGACAGCCGCCCATCAGGGCAGAAACCGCAAAGCCGCCGGTGTAGGAGAAACAGTTGAGAACGCGCTTGTCTTCCACGTAGCGACGGGTGGCAAGACGGCTGTCGCGCTGGTCAAGGTAGTAGCCGGTTTTGTGGCCGCCCTGAATATCGACCAGCAGCTTCATGCCGTGTTCTTCGATGGGCAGCAGGGCTGGCGGCAATTCGCCGGTGACCGGGCCCTGGGTCAGCTCCATACCTTCTTTTTTACGCACCGCCACGTCGCTGCGATCGTAGATAGCGCATTCCGGATAGAGGGTTTGCAGGGCGCTGATGAGGGCGGCGCGCTGATATTCCGCACCGGCGCTCAGCAGTTGTAATACGAGGAAGTTACCGAAACGGTCAATGGTGACGCCCGGCAGGCCATCGGATTCACCGGCGATCAGACGGTAGCTGTCCAGCCCGTCTTTTTTCGCCAGCCAGTCGCGCCAGCTTTGTGCCTGCTGAAGGCGACGCACGAAGAAATCGATATCGATGCTTTCATGGGCGTCAAACGTCCAGACGCGCGCGCGGATCTGCGAAGCGGGAGAGTATGCGCCGCGGGCTAACCATTTACCCTGATGATCGACAATATCAATGGTCTCTCCGAGGCTGGCTTTGCCTTCCATGCGGGCGACCGCGCCGGAAAAGACCCAGGGATGGCGGCGCAGCAATGATTTTTCGCGCCCTTTGGCTAACACTAAACGTACACTCATAGTTTATTTATCTGACTGTTTGAGGGAATCAGGCTGCATTTTCCCGACTTCCCCGCACAAATGCAACGCGCGGCGGAAGAATGTGGGGAGAATTGGCGCTACAGTTGGGGTATATACAGGAGGAAGCATGATGGATAAATGTGTGATCTGCTGGGTCTACGGCAAGGTGCAGGGTGTGGGTTTTCGTTTTTTTACCCAGCAGGAGGCGCAGCGCCTGGGGCTAAGCGGCTATGCGTTGAATCTGGACGATGGCAGCGTCGAGGTGGTTGCCTGCGGCAAAAGCGAGCAGGTAGAGCAACTACTGGCCTGGCTAAAAGCCGGTGGGCCACGCAGCGCGCGGGTTGATAAAGTCCTGGCGGAACCTCACCAACCCGATAAGGCGTGGAACAAGTTCAGTATTCGCTATTAAATACACTTTACCGGTTTAGGCAGGCCGGCAATTTTCGTCGCCTGTTTAGCCGGGCCTTTTGGGAACAGGCGGTATAAATAGCGGCTGTTGCCTTTCTCTTCGCCAAAGGTATTCGCCATGGCTTTAACCAGCATACGGATGGCCGGCGAGGTGTTGAACTCCAGGTAAAATTCGCGCACGAAGCGCACCACTTCCCAATGTTCAGGGCTCAGTTCAATCCCTTCGTTGGCGGCAATCGCCTGAGCCAGCCCTTCACTCCACTGCGTGGTGTCTTTGAGATAGCCTTCGCTATCGGTCTCAATTTCGATGTTTTCGTAGATAAGCATAATTTTTCACACAACAAACAGATGGCGGGAAGTGTAGCAAATAAAAAGGCCCCGCATAAGCGAGGCCCTGGAGACTGAAGCGTTAAGCCTTAATCGCGGCTGGCGAAGCCCAGAATGCTTAACAGGCTGATGAAGATATTGTACAGCGAAACGTACAGGCTCACCGTCGCACGGATATAGTTGGTTTCACCACCGCGGATGATGTTACTGGTCTCGAACAGGATTGCCCCGGAGGAGATCAGGATAAACACCGCGCTAATCGCCAGGTGCAGTGCCGGCAGCTGCAGGAAGATATTGGCCACCATACCGATCAGCACCACCACGATACCGGCCATCAGCATACCGCCGAGGAAGGACATGTCTTTACGGGTGGTCAGCACGTAGGCCGAGCAGCTGAAGAACACCAGCGCGGTGCCGCCCAGCGCCATGCCGATCACGTCACCCATGCCCGCAGACAGGTAGGCGTTCAGGATGGGCCCAAGGATATAGCCCAGGAAGCCGGTAAAGGCGAACGCGGACAGAATACCCACCGGTTTATCTGCCGTTTTATAGGTCAGGAACATCAGGCCGTACATACCAACCAGCGTCAGAATCAGGCCCGGCGACGGCAGCCCCAGCACGGTGCTGGCGGTTGCGGTAATAGCGGAAAATGCCAGCGTCAGGCTCAGCAGGAAGTAGGTATTACGCAGGACTTTGTGCGTGCTCAGCAGTGATGAGCGGTCACGCGATGAAGTAATTATGCGATCCATGAGTCACTCTCTTATGACAGATGTTATTAGTGGCTCAGCATAAGAAAACTCTTCTTTATTCCCAAATGTTTTTACCCATCTTTACTCAGACTTTGAGCGCGTCACAGAATCACCTCATTCTGCGCCAAAGAGCGAGATCAATCTCTTATAGGTTATTGAAAGAACTTGCGTTAATGCGTGTCTGTGTCAACAGTGAAAAGGGTAATAACAACAAGGCAATGGAAATGAAATTATACAAACATAACTCCATCACGACGGTATTTCTGGCAATGGGTCTGGCGGGGGCGGCGCAGGCGGCAACCGTGCCGGAGGGAACCCCACTTGCCGACAAACAGGAGCTGGTTCGCAGTAACGGCAATGAACCGGCGTCACTCGACCCGCATAAAGTGGAAAGCGACGTTGAGTTCAATATTATCAGCGACCTGTTTGACGGTCTGGTGGCGGTAAAACCGGACGGCAGCATTGAGCCGCGGCTGGCAGAATCCTGGGAGAATAAAGACAACACGGTCTGGACCTTCCATCTGCGCCCGGGGATCGTCTGGTCGGACGGTTCGGCGATAACCGCGCAGGATATCGTGTGGAGCTGGCAGCGTCTGGTCACGCCGACGACCGCGTCGCCGTACGCCAGCTATCCTGGCAATATGCACATCGTCAATGCTGCCGATATCGCGCTGGGCAAAAAAACGCCGGATACCCTTGGCGTTAAGGCTATCAACGATACTACGCTGGAAGTGACGCTGACGCAGCCGACCTCGGCGTTCCTTGCTATGCTGGCGCACCCGTCGATGGTGCCGTTGGATAAAGTACTGATCGGCCGCTACGGCGATAAATGGGTGAAGCCGGAGCATTTTGTCGGCAGTGGCGCCTATCACCTGTCGCAATGGGTGGTTAACGAGCGCATTGTCGCCGAACGTAACCCACGTTACTGGGACGATAAGCATACGGTGATCAATAAAGTGACCTATTTGCCTATCCGTTCCGAAGCGGCGGACGTGAACCGCTATAAGGCGGGTGAGGTTGATATTGTGTATACGCTGCCAATAAACCAGTTCAGCCAGCTGAAGAAAACGCTGGGCGATGAGGTGGATGTATCGCCGCAGCTGGCTACCTACTATTACGAGTTCAATACCACCAAAGCGCCGTTTAACGATGCGCGCGTCCGTCGTGCGCTGAATATGGCGCTGGATAAAGACATTATTGCTGAAAAGGTCATGGGGCAGGGGCAGCGTCCGGCGTGGGTCATAAGCCAACCGGAGATTGGCGGTGTGAAGCTGAACGGGCCTGACTATGCAAGCTGGCCGCGTGAAAAACGTATTGCTGAAGCGAAGAAGCTGCTGGCGGAGGCCGGGTTCAGTGAGGCGCATCCGCTGTCGTTTAATCTGCTGTATAACACCTCGGAATCACACCAGCGCGTGGCGATTGCCGCGTCTTCAATGTGGAAGAAAAATCTTGGCGTTGAGGCGAAGCTGCAAAACCAGGAGTGGAAGACCATGCTGGACACGATGCACACCGGTAATTTTGACGTGGTGCGCTATGCGTGGATTGCCGACTACGACGACGCTTCAACCTTCCTGAACACCTTCCGTACCGGCGACAGCGAGAACACCGCTAAATACAGTAACCCGGACTATGATGCGGCGCTGCGCGATGCGGCGAAAACGCAGGATGTCGCCCAGCGCGCTCGCGATTACCAGAAGGCTGAAGATCTGCTGGCTCGCGATGTCCCCGCAATCCCGGTCTATCACTACGTGCGTACGCACCTCGTGAAACCGTGGGTAGGGGGATTTACCCCCGATCGCTTGGGGTACTACTACACCAAAGATATGTTTATCAAAAAACATTAAGCAGGATGAGGGCGGGAAAAGCGTTTTAAAACTAGCCATTTTGTTGTTTTTTCAGACGAATAACAACTTTTTGGCTGTTTTTCAGGCAAACGAATGTTTTGGTGCTTTACAGGTCCGTTCGGGATGTTTATAGTGCGCCTCATTGGAAGCGTGGCCGAGCGGTTGAAGGCACCGGTCTTGAAAACCGGCGACCCGAAAGGGTTCTAGAGTTCGAATCTCTACGCTTCCGCCAAATCAGAAAAGGGGTTACCGAAAGGTAACCCCTTTTTGCTTTGGCTGTTGGTATCGCTGCCATCACGTTTCTCGCTTTATCCCCTCATCAACTCTTCTTCTTTTGTCAGCAGTGAAATGATCAGCTGTGTCGGTATACAGACTTTTCTATCCATTTCAAAACGATTAACTGCCTTGACGTGAGCGAGGGACAAGCAACGTTGGTATCGTCAAATCTTGAGCAAGGCGTAACCTAAGGAAGGTGCGAACAAGTTCCTGATATGAGATCATCATATTCATCCGGAGCGCATCCCAGAGGGACATCATGAGCCATCAACTCACCTTCGCCGATAGTGAATTCAGCACTAAGCGCCGTCAGACCCGAAAAGAGATTTTCCTCTCCCGCATGGAGCATATTCTGCCATGGCAGAATATGACCGCTGTCATCGAGCCGTTTTATCCCAAGGCGGGCAATGGCCGACGGCCCTATCCGCTGGAGACCATGCTGCGTATTCACTGCATGCAGCATTGGTACAACCTGAGCGACGGTGCCATGGAAGATGCCCTGTACGAAATCGCCTCCATGCGCCTGTTTGCCCGATTATCCCTGGATAGCGCCCTGCCGGATCGCACCACCATCATGAATTTCCGCCACCTGCTCGAGCAGCATCAACTGGCCCGTCAATTGTTCAAGACCATCAATCGCTGGCTGGCCGAAGCAGGCGTCATGATGACCCAAGGCACTTTGGTGGATGCCACCATCATTGAGGCACCCAGCTCTACCAAGAACAAAGAGCAGCAACGCGATCCGGAGATGCATCAGACCAAGAAAGGCAATCAGTGGCACTTTGGCATGAAGGCCCACATTGGTGTCGATGCCAAGAGTGGCCTGACCCACAGCCTAGTCACCACCGCGGCCAACGAGCATGACCTCAATCAGCTGGGTAATCTGCTTCATGGAGAGGAGCAATTTGTCTCAGCCGATGCCGGCTACCAAGGAGCGCCACAGCGCGAGGAGCTGGCCGAGGTGGATGTGGACTGGCTGATCGCCGAGCGTCCCGGCAGGGTAAAAACCTTGAAGCAGCATCCGCGCAAGGGAAGGTGCGAATAAGCAGGTCATTTCTTCCAAAGCTGACTCGCTGATTAAAATTTCGCGGATCTGGGCCGATTTTTTTCCCGCAAACACATCGAATCAGCCTATTTAGGCTATTTTTTCCGCCATTTCTGGCGTTATTTCCGGTTTTTAGTGAGATCTCTCCCACTGACGTATCATTTGGTCCACCCGAAACAGGTTGGCCAGGGTGAATAACATCGCCAGTTGGTTATCATTTTTCAGCAGCCCCTTGTATCTGGCTTTCACGAAGCCGAACTGCCGCTTGATGATGCGAAACGGGTGCTCCACCTTGGCACGGATGCTGGCTTTCATGTATTCGATGTTGATGGCCGTTTTGTTCTTGCGCGGATGCTGCTTCAAGGTTTTTACCTTGCCGGGACGCTCGGCGATCAGCCAGTCCACATCCACCTCGGCCAGCTCCTCGCGCTGTGGCGCTCCTTGGTAGCCGGCATCGGCTGAGACAAATTGCTCCTCTCCATGAAGCAGATTACTCAGCTGATTGAGGTCATGCTCGTTGGCCGCGGTGGTGACTAGGCTGTGGGTCAGGCCACTCTTGGCATCGACACCAATGTGGGCCTTCATGCCAAAGTGCCACTGATTGCCTTTCTTGGTCTGATGCATCTCCGGATCGCGTTGCTGCTCTTTGTTCTTGGTAGAGCTGGGTGCCTCAATGATGGTGGCATCCACCAAAGTGCCTTGGGTCATCATGACGCCTGCTTCGGCCAGCCAGCGATTGATGGTCTTGAACAATTGACGGGCCAGTTGATGCTGCTCGAGCAGGTGGCGGAAATTCATGATGGTGGTGCGATCCGGCAGGGCGCTATCCAGGGATAATCGGGCAAACAGGCGCATGGAGGCGATTTCGTACAGGGCATCTTCCATGGCACCGTCGCTCAGGTTGTACCAATGCTGCATGCAGTGAATACGCAGCATGGTCTCCAGCGGATAGGGCCGTCGGCCATTGCCCGCCTTGGGATAAAACGGCTCGATGACAGCGGTCATATTCTGCCATGGCAGAATATGCTCCATGCGGGAGAGGAAAATCTCTTTTCGGGTCTGACGGCGCTTAGTGCTGAATTCACTATCGGCGAAGGTGAGTTGATGGCTCATGATGTCCCTCTGGGATGCGCTCCGGATGAACATGATGATCTCATATCAGGAACTTGTTCGCACCTTCCCTAACACATTGTTGGCGATGCTGTGTGACATAATGTAATGGTGTCATGCCGTAAAAGGTCTTAAAAACGGATATAAAATAGGATGTACTGCGATAACCACATAATTGCGAAATCTGTGAAATATTTTTTTCCGCGATGAGCAGCTGCTGAGCAGCATAGCGCATACGACAGTCGGTTATTATCTGACTGTAGCTGGTGTCCTCACTTTTCAGCTTCTTTTTTAACAAGCTTGGGCTTAGGCAGAGCGCGCTGGCCACCAGACTTAGATTCCACTCTTTTTGAATATCACTCTGGATAATCTGATAAACGCTCTCTTTGACGCTATTTCTCAGCATTTGCATGATCAGTGAAATGAAGCCCGGGCTATCGAGAAAGAGAGACAAAACGGTAAAGAGCAATGACCGGGTACGTTCAATTTCGCATCTGTCGCTGGTTTTGAGCACGCTATGTAACGCTGCCTCACGGAAGATCTCTGGCGTCCGGCAATGACAGGAGATAACGGAAATTGCCTGTCTTGGCCATGGCGAAACCTGCGTCAAATCTCTATTCAAAAAGAGTAAATAATCATTCAAAACCTCACGGCTCATGTGTGCGACGAGGGCATTATCCAGGTAGGAAAAATCAATCACGTTATTGTTGCAGGCTATGATGTTAAGATGATTTGCCGGTAATACCAGGGATGTGTTGTCGTTAATATTTACGGCAACGTCATCTTCTGTTAATACAACAACGCAGGGGGCACTGCTATTCAGTCTCATACACGCACTCCAGAGATACGAACAAAAAAACCTCAAAACAAAGGATGTATATTGAGGTTAAAAATGAATTGTATGATGAATCAGGGGCAGGCATAAAATACACGAACTAATGATAATGGCAATTGTGATAGATGAATTGATAGTGTCAATTTTTATTGACACAACTGGAAAGGGAAAAGGGCCGGTCAAGGGAATGGTCGGTATCTGTAAAATAGATAAGTATTTCTAACTTTAAATTTTATCAGCAGGGGTGATATGTTTATCGTGCCGGGAATTCACCCCTGTTGAACAGTCCGTTAAGTCAGTTCAGACTTAACTGAAATTTTATTCATTAAATATGTTTTTTAAGCTTGTCCCATTCGCTTTTTACTTTTTCCTTGAAGCTGGCTTTATGATTCTCGGTGCAGGCTTGCACGATGGCCGGAGTGACGGTTTCAATGCCTTTAACATCCATCACCGCGTCTTCCGGTTTGTCCTTATTGTTTAAAGCTTCGGCAAAACCCACAGCGGTAGGCTGGAAAGTGGAGTCGAGGGCCAGAAAATCTTCACAGGTCCAGGTGTTGACGGGTTTTTGGTTTTCAGCCGCCTGACCCAGGACCGGGATCAACAGTAGACTACCGAGAATAATACCGGATATTTTCTTCATCATTTAATCCTCAATAACACAGTTAACGACACCGCGAAATTATATCACTAGCGGTGCCGAGGAACAGAGTATCAGTTATTTTTAAAATGCATGCTACATTTTAAAAAATTCTTGTAATTCATTTGCTTAATTTTATTTTAAGAGTCTGATATCAGAATATTTTATTAAATTGGTTTTATCTGGCCATCCCTTTTTGTTGTAAATTTACACTGTGCTCTTATTCATTTTTTAGAGGTGTAGTGTGTTAAATATCAATCAGGAAATTATTGCTAAACTCGATGTGCAAATGCTCGAAAAACAAAAAAATCTGCTAAGAATTATTGCCGTTTTGATGTTTATCTCCGGCGTGCTGCTCATTGTATACCCCTTTATTTCAGGAGAAATTCTGGCCATGATTTTGGGCATCGTGCTGATCTGCAGCTGTATTGCCTATGCGGCCATTATGATAAAAAATCGGTTGCATAATTTTTGGCCGGTGGTCTCTGGTGTTCTTATTTGTATCGCTTACGCCGTCATGGGATACCTTTTTATTACCGCACCCGCGTTTGGTTTGTTTACGATAGCCAGTTTTCTCGCTTGCCTGTTTGCGCTTGGTGGGGTCATTCGCATTATGGACTGGTTTAACCATCGTCAGGTTAAAGGCCGCTGGCTGCAGATCGTGATTGGCGTGCTTGACCTGCTAATTGCCTGGTGCTTTATCGGCGCCGCACCGCAGGCGTCGGTAGTGATGGTTTCGCTGGTGGTGGGAATTGAACTGATGGTGAGTGCGATGGGCTGTTGGTCACTGGTGCGCTTGTTCACAAAATAATAAACCGACGGTTAATGATCTACCCGAGGGCGGGTAGATCATGCGTGACAGACCACATTCAGAAGTACGGAGAGATACTGAGCGTGGCGATGTCACTCATCCTGCGAAGTTTTAGCTTAAGCATAATGTTAAACTTCTGGCTGCGTAGCGTGTTTCCGGAGATGTTTAACGCAGAAGCGATGCCATCATTATCTTCCTCATGCAAAACATAGCTGACAATTTTGAATTGATTGTGTGAGAAACCTATTTTGGGTTTGCGATAGGATGTTCCGCCGCTGGCCAATAGTGCGGGCCAGTTTGCCAGCGGCATTTTTCTATTTATGAAGAACAGCGGCGATCGGCATTTTATCTTACTGATATGAAACGGTGCCAGCACGACAATACGGTCGATATTGAGTGACTGAATGATCTTGACGGCATTATCGTCAATAACATGATTGTGATAGACATCAATAATCATTTTGGCGGTGGAATCCGTCATCTGCCGCTCGATATCAGGTACACGTTGTATTCTGATGACGTTTTCATTATTGAACAAATGTGCCACCCCCTGATACAGGAATTCATCTTTGGTGACCATAAAAATCATAAACTGACTCCATGACTGAAAAAAGCGCGGGGCGACCCGCGCAAAAATGAGACTCAGGATTTAAACTAATGACATTTCCGGGCTTTTAGATTTCATATAAAAAGCCGTCAATGGCCTCAGGCCTTTATGCACATCACGTGGTAAATGCCCTCAATAATTTCTGTTCCTTCTGTTTCATGTTCGAAACCAGGGAACTCGTGATCCCAGGACTGCAAAGCACGCAAATAGGCAATCTGTGGGCTATTGCTGTCACCGAAGTTTTCTCCGGAAAGCAGCATAGGAATGCCTGGCGGATAAGGAATCACGGAATTGGCGGCAATGCGTTTTTCTAGCCGTTCAATCGCCACCATTTCAACGTTATCAGAGACAATAGCCTGATACGCATCGCGCGGCGTCATCATGGCTTCTGGCAGCGACGCGTAGGCAGCATTAAGACTGGCTCCCGGGTTATTGCTTTTCAACCAGGCAAACATTTTATCGCCCAAATCACGCATGCCCATTGCCGCATAAGTTTTCGGATACTGATTGCTCAGTTCCGGCATGACCTGTGACAGCGGGGCATTGCTATCATAATGGCGTTTAAAGGAGCACAGCGTGTTAATGAGCGTACCCCATTTCCCGCGGGTAATACCCATTGAAAAGAGGAACATTATCTGGAAGTCGGTGGTGCGGGTTGGCACGATACCGTGACGGCCAAGCCAGGCGGTGACCAGCGCAGCTGGTACGCCGCTTTCCAGCAAGTTGCCGTCATCCCCCATGCCAGGGGCGAGGATACTGACCTTGATAGGATCCAGCATGCTCCAGTCATCCGGCAGATCTTTAAAACCGTGCCAGCTTTCTCCTGGACGCATAATCCAGCAGTTCTGATCGTGACTGAGCAGTTCAGCGGGGGCATCCTCGAAGGCGATTTCTTTACCCGTTTGCGGATCAATCACCGTTTCTTTGTTCCAGGGTTTAAAGAACCAATCGTTATTGTCGCTGAACTCGCGATACAGACGCGCCATCGCCTGACGAAAATCTACCGCCTCATCAATGACTTCCTGAGTCAGCGATAGGCCGCTATGACCGTCCATCATGGAGACTGCAATATCGTTTGATGCGCAGATGGCGTACAGCGGTGAGGTGGTGGCATGCATCATATAGGCCTGATTGAAGCGCGAGAAGTTCACCGCGCCACGGCCTTCGCGCACATGAATATAGGAAGCCTGAGAGAGGGCATTGAGCAATTTATGCGTGGAGTGGGTCGCGAAGACGGTAGGGCCGGTGTGGTCGCCGGGATTACCGCGCATAGCATAGTGATCGTGATACACCGGATTGAAACGCGCGTAGCCGTACCAGGCTTCATCAAAGTGAATACGATCGCTGGTCTGTTCCAGTAGCGCCTGGGCGTTTTTGGCGTTATAACACACGCCGTCATAGGTGCAGTTTGTCACCACACTGTAGGATGGTTTATGCGCCGCATACTCGTGTGTCAGCGGGCTGGTGCGAATCTTTTCCTGCAGGGTTTCCGGCAGCATTTCCTGCGGGTAGATAGGTCCGATAATGCCATAGCGGTTTCGGCTGGGCACCATATAAACGGGTTTAGCGCCGGTGAGGATCAGACCCTGCTCGATCGATTTATGGCAGTTGCGGTCAATCACCACGACATCATCATCGGTCATGCAGGCTTGCATAATCGTCCGGTTCGAGCCGGAAGTCCCGACCACGACGGACCAGGAGCGATCGGCTCCGAACACGCGTGCCGCGTTTTTTTCACTTTCCCCAAAGGCACCGGTGTGATCCAGCAGAGAGCCTAAAGAGGCGCGTTCAATCCCCATATCGGTGCGGAACAGATTTTCACCGTAGTAGTCATGATACAGGCGACCTGCCGGCGTTTTGGTAAAGCCGACGCCTCCCTGGTGCCCCGGTGCGGCCCAGGAGTACTCATGAATATCGTTATATTTGACCAGCGCTGAGAACAGCGGGGGCAGAAGTTGCTGTCGATAACGATTCATTGCGGCGACGGCGCGTCCGGCGATAAAGTCAGCAGAATCCTCCAGAATCCAGGCAAACTCATCGATAAGCTCCATCAGTTGCGGGTCAATCAGCGCGGTGGCTTTCTCACGCTCACCGAGCAGAAATACCGGCACGTCTTGCTGACGTTCGTGAAGCTTATCGAGCAGTTGGCGCACGCGCTGGTGTTCATCTTGCTCTTCCATTTGATAACTGAACATCAGGCAGTCAATGGCTTCATTGGCTGCGATAATGGCATAACCGTCGTCAAGCGAGGCGGATTGCATAACCTCAATACCCTGACGGCTTAGTGCCTGCACCAGGCGATGCACGGCCGCGCCAACCCAGGTGTCCTGGCGTAGAAATTCGCTTTCAACAATTAGTATTCTCATCTCGTTAATCTCTTCGGTATGTTGGGACGAGATAAGTAATACGCCAGCGAAAAAAAAGAGTAAATGCAGCAGAAGAGGTTATCGACAGGGCAATTATTTTTATGGCTGATTCTGATATTTATGGCGTTATATCACAGGGTAATCTTGAATCTATTTTGTGATAAATCACCGACCCTCCAATGGTGATCGCCGAACGTTATTACATCTTGTTCGCGTAGATTCTCTGCGGTCAGTAGGTCTCTTTATTTTCAATTGCCGTCATGTGAGTATTTTATTGCGATGTTCTTTAAAACATCGCAATAAAATAAAAATGGTTAGCTTGTCAGTGATGATCGTCGTCGTGATTACGCCCTGTACGGCAACCTTCAGGGTGTGGATACCATTCAGGATGGGGTTAAGAACGCAATCACGATCCGCGCTGTCAGTCCCCGTCACACGCCGAGGGGATCTGTCACGTATTAAGTATTAAAACCCAATGCGGATCCCCAGCGCACCCTGAACAGGTTCTTCAATATAGCTGCCCTGACGATAGCTGGCTTCACCATAGAACGCGGCATCCTGGGCAAAGGAGACGGAGATTCCCGCGCTATACTTACCAGAGGTTCCGTTCTGATCATTATCGAATCGATTAAGGCCGTTAATGGTGGTCTGGTTTGATTTAGCAAATTCTTGCTCCACGCTTGCGCTAAGATACGGTGCAAACGCGATTCCCCCCAGACTCAATTGCGTCCCCACTCGCGTTCCTGCTTCTGCGATGAATGAACGAGCTTTGCCTGTTTCAGCCTTCATGCCATTGGAAAGTTTTATGTTGGCATTGTTGATATGGCTACCCGTTATGCGGGTAAAGGGCGCTATGCGCAGGCTTTCGGTAGGCTTAAAAATAATACCGCCTTCCACTGCTGAGCTGATGCTGTAATGATGCCAGTTACCGGATGCCTGGCCACCGTGGGTCATTCTGGCGTTGAGTTGGCTGCCCAGGCGGTTTGTTTTCATCACGCTATCCAGGTAAAAACCTCGGTTGTCATACCATGTGGCGTATAGGCCCAGACCATAGCTGTCAATTTTGCTCTGGCCGCCGCGCGAGTGATTCACATGGTTATCGGATACGCTAATATACGCCCCGGTCACCAGATCGCCGCGTTCAAACGAGGTATTGAGATCGCCACCGAGTACAAAGCCGTTCTGGTACAGTTTATAAGCCGCGCCGTTGCGGGTGTCGATAGCGCTCTTTTTACCCAGGTAGTGTCCCCAGACGTTGCCTTCGCCGCGCTTGCGTTCTGTATTCTGGTTAGTGCGATAAACGCGGCGAGCATCGAGTTCCGTGCGCAGAATGCTCATCCCGGCATTCGCCATACTGAGAATGGCATCTGTCGATGGGGTCGTGACCAGATTTCCACCTCCGCTATTGCCGCCGCCATCACTCCCGCCGTTATCACCGCCGTCTGTTTCATCGGTCATGGCCCCCAGATACCAGACGGTGCCGCCGTCCAGTCCATCCTTATCCTGCGCGCTGTGAAGGGTGTACATATAGGTACCGCCATCAACGGCCCGCGTACTGCGGCCGTTTGTGGTCACCATGGAGAAATCAATATCTCCGCCCCGATCGTGAATCAGGTTAACGGTCAGGTCGGTATGGTCGGTAATTTCTTGGCCAGAATCGATGACGACCACGCCGAAATGACCCGTGCCATGCGCGATAGTCACGAAGTTGGCATTACGTTCAGCCAGCGACGCGTTGAACAGAAAATTACCCGTGCCGTTTAATTCGGTAATATTAAGCGCGGCGTAGTCTCCTTCGCTATCACGCAGGAAGGAAACATAACCGTCCGACAGGGTTAGCTTATCAACCTGGGCGGCCGTATAGCTTGTCGTATCGTCCGTCAGGTCAGTGATGGAAAGGGTGCCTCCCTGTATCACAACGTCAGTGGCATGAGAACCCGCTTCCATCAGCATTTCGCCCGAGGCGTTGATTTCGGTTTTGCCATCAGCGAATCCCCCGGTATATAACCAGGATTGACCGCCATTAATCGTGGTGTGAGTCGACGTGCCGAAAACATGCAATGTGCCGTTATTGATGAGCGTGTTGTTGGCGATGCCGATACGATTCACTTCCATTGTGCCGCCGTGAATAACGGTATTATTAGCGGTGCCCGCTAGTGTAATTAATCCATTGTGCATAATACTATTATGGGTCGTAGCGCCAGCGGAAACAATCTGCTGAGCCGTTTCGTCATGGATAATCGCCCCGTTGGCTAAGCCACCGCTATTAATATATTGAGTGCCGCCATTATATATGGTAGTACCATAAGATATTCCCCCGCTATTAATGGTTTCACGTGCGGCATTGCGGCCAATAATGGTGGTGTTATTCGATATTCCACCGTCATTAACGATCATATGCGTATTATTGCCATGGATGGTTGTGTTATTGGCTATTCCGCCATTTGCAACATAGGTACTCCCACCTGTTTGTGTTAGACCATTACTGATACCTCCGTTGATAATATTCACAACGCCCAACAGCATAAAAGCATCGTTAGACGTCCCTCCATCAATGGTGAGGGTGCCACCTTGAATGAGTGAACTATTTGCTATACCGCCCGAGTAGACGTTTTGTTTGCCATAGGTAACGGTTGAACTATTTGCCATACCGCCATCATAGATATTCTGCACTCCCCCCGTGTTTACCGATGTACTTGTCGATGTGCCACCATTATTTACATTCTGTATCTGCGTACTATTAACAATAACACCACTGGTCGTTTCACCATCATTAACCTCAAAATCTGAAGCGATAATGGGTGAGGAAATGCCAAATAAAGCTAATGGTACTGTAAAGGCCAGAGGTTTTCTTATGAATGTCATGGCACCAATCCTTTTGGCAATGAATGTTGAGTATTATTTAATCTTCTCAATATTAAACCTATGCTAAATGAATGACGCTAGTCGTATTGGTTGACGTTGAATTGAAAATATATACACGTGTTTACAAAAAATAAGTTTTCAATAAAATCTTATTTTATTGTTTTTGATGGCGATCAATATTTACGGGAAGGGTAAGTGCCGCCTTAATAAGGAATGCTCGGTAAAGCAGATGTCTTTGTTAAATAATAATGGATTGACATCGAGTGCATGTATTTATTATGAAGGTTTAGGCTGTAAAGCCGTGCGCTGATTACGTCAGTGGGCAATCATATAGCTCGGGCGTAACGCAGGGATCAGGCTTCCAGTGGTTTACTCCTGTGGCTAAAAATGAACAAACAAGATTTTATATTGGAATGCTTTAATATAAAAAGACAAAAGCGGTATCGTATATTTTAAGTTTTGCAGCAGCATCGCCTGTATATAATAGCATTTTGCTGCTGACGTTGTTTTTGGCGCATCCTTACAGCCGCCACTATGTTCTCTACCGTTGCGGATTTAGCTGTTGATGCTGCCCGTTGCAGATTGATAACCGATGAGGCTGTCAACTTTACTTCAGAAGGTGCATTCGCAGTGAAATCAAGCAATATACTGTTCACCTTTAGATGGTTCAGATAACGATAATCATACGTCGTTAATGTTATCTGTGAAATATTCATTATAAGAATATTTATATTCATTGATTTTTTATGGCTCCTTTGCATAACATTCTTCACTGTATTTTAAGGAGATATAATGAGCACATTAGAAATAAGTAAGATTAGCCGCAGTCGTCAAATCATTGAATCATTATTATACCAATGTGACGTCATCATAAATGGAGACAATCCGGGTGACATTAAAGTTAATGACTCCAGGCTATATAAACGTGTTTTAAAAGAGGGTCAATAGGGTTAGGTGAGGCCTACATGGATGGCTGGTGGGATTGCGAGTATCTGGACGCATTTTTTTATAAATTATTGAGTGAGGGAATTGATAGCAAAGTCTCGGATAATTTTCACGATGCTGTCTACTATGTTGTCTCGCGGGCTATTAATTTACAGTCTATTTCACGCTCCCGAAAAGTAGCTAAAGTACACTATAATCTTGGGAATAACCTTTTTGAGTCTATACTTGAACCATGGATGCAATATTCTTGCGCATACTGGAAAGACGCTTGTAATCTCGAGCAGGCTCAGGTTAATAAATTATCATTAATATGTGATAAATTAATGTTGAAACCAGGAATGGAAGTTTTAGACGTTGGGTGTGGCTGGGGAGGATTAGCATCATTTATAGCTCAGAATTATAATGTTTCGGTAACAGGGATAACAATTTCTGAAGAACAAAAGAAACTGGCTGAAGACAGATGCCGTGGGCTAGATGTCACGATAGAACTAACCGACTATCGTGAGTTGCAGGGAAAATTTGACAGGATTGTCTCCGTAGGCATGTTTGAACATGTTGGATTGAAGAATTATGGTGTGTTTTTCAATAAAATGCATGAGTGCTTAACAGAGGATGGCTTGTTTTTATTACACTGTATTGGCAGTAATCAATCCGGCGGTGGGGTGGATCCGTGGATTAATCGTTACATTTTTCCTAATGGACGCCTGCCGTCTATACAGGAAATAGCATCCTGCACTGAAGGACGTTTTATCATGGAAGACTGGCACAATTTCGGTGCTGATTACGATAAGACATTGATGGCGTGGGATGAGAACTTCCTTCACAACTGGAAATTTCACGAAAAAGATTATGATGAAAGATTTTTAAGAATGTTCCATTATTATCTTTGCTCTTGTGCCGGTGCATTTAGAGCGAGAGAAATCCAGCTATGGCAAGTCTTATTGAGTAAAAATGGAGTCAGAGGTGGACTTCGCGTAGCGCGATAGCGTGTTACAGATGTCATATAGGGTTAATATGAATAATAACTATTATCGTTCAATGTTCAACAATTCATACCAGGGTATGGTTGCATTAGCAACGCTTTTTGATGAGCAGTGCGTCAGTTTTGCCGCATTTGCTCTTGGTATTAGTCAGCCTTCAATGAGTAAGTTGTTGATGGAGATGAGAAAGGAGTTTAACGATCCGTTATATATTAAGTCTAATAATTTATACACATTGACGCCTGTGGGTGAAGTCTTGTGTTCACTTGTGAAAAATACGATTTATGCCAACCAGTCGATCTTAGAGCAGCTGAAAAATGGAGTTAAGAAAACATATAATATAATTTTACCGCACTGGTTTAACTTGTACGAAGCCCCGACGTTGCTCCAAAAGATCAGAGCAAGCTATACCGATATTTCATTAAACTTCTCCCCACCCTATATCTCTGGTTCCAAAGAAATTCTTGAGAATTTAAAACAGGGGAAAATAGATGTTGCGGTATGTCATTTTTTCCATGATATACCTGCAGGATTTCATTCTAAAATACTTGGATTTTCTGAGCTTATTTTTCTATGCAAGAAAAATAGCGATATGTATATGAATTGCATTGATCTTGAAAAAATATACGCTACACCACTTCTTGTGTACAATGTTAGTCCTTACTTGTTTAATAGTTTTATCGAAGAAAATAGACTAAACAAGAATGCGTTAAATATTCTTATGACGGTAACCAATAACTTTAGGCAGTGGATCTCGCAGCTGACTGACGATAATGTAATCTTAGTTACGCTCAGAACCACCGGCAACGAGTTGCTGAAAGAAGGTGAGTATCGTGAAATTAAATTAAATGATGCAACATCATCATTTGCCTATAATCTTATGTGGCACGAACGCTCTACAAAAGATCCTGTTCATACTCTGATCCGTGCGGCAATAGCCAATATGAATGGTAATAGAGAGATGGATCACGAAAGATAGACCTCCATATTTGATGGTGTAGATAATATTATGCGAGAGGCGGTGGGATGCCATTAACAACCAGCGGATACAGAACCTTCGCTCCATTTAATTCATCAATACGTGGTGCAATGCGACAAAGAGCCTATTCCCTTAAAGTTATCAAACCTTCAGGGGATATAGTCTATTTTCACAGTCTCAGTCTCTTTTCATGTATGTTAGGGAAAAATATTTCTTATATGCGCTCACGAGCAGTATATGCAGAGATGTTTGTTGGTGATAGCGCTGAAATATTATGGTTTGATAAGAATAAAACCCCCTACACGCTTGTCTTTACACGAGTTAAGTAGTCATAAGCGTTTATTCTTGCGCTCATTTTTAGTTTAGTTGCTACTGAAAAAATGAAATACAGAATAAGCCTATTTTCTTCAGGCGAAGTGACGGGCCTGATTGTCAGGTTTATCCCCTGAGCATGATAACGACGCTGTTCGCTGATGGCAGTTGTGCTTTGCATAACTGCCATCGGACTCTGACTGCAACAATATATTAAAGATGATGCTCACTATGCAGCTTTGGACATGTGCAACGACCAGATTTTAATGCAAAATACTATTAATACCACTGATGGAATAATAAGTGCATAAAAATGAATGTATTTATTTAATATCGCAGTGATAAATGCACCGATGAAAAAATGCAGAATCACAAGGAAATAATGCAAACTTTCAAATCTTAACCTTGTCCTTTCTTTGTTTTTGTTTTTCAGAAACGATTGGCATAACGTGGTTATCATCAGTATATAAACGGATGTGACAACAGAAGTCGACGTCGGGAGTTTGGTGCCGCCACTTTTAATGATGAAATTCTGTATGTACATAAAAATAAGACCGATGGTTACTAGCGGCATTACTTTTATCGTTGGATGGTTTGTGAATAATTCATGCGTAAACATATAATTCCCCAGCGCGATAAATGCAATCATTAAAAAGCAATTTAGCGTAAGACTTATAGCATAAACATGCCACGGACTTTTGGTTTTACTGATGTATTTATATTCGATAAGTTGATGGATGGCGCTTATCACAAGCCATATAACAATGATTAAAATATGATAAACAGACTCAAAGTCAAAACTGAATTTTACAAGCGATGTTATACCAAATACCATGTTTGACGTCATAAACCCTATCAACGCTTTATAGAGATAAATAAAGCTCATCACTTCCATACAACCACCTATGTATGACATAAGATAGTGGATTTCGTGGTTTGTTGAACGGTATATTTTGATATTCATATGCCTTACCAAATGTTCGATATCGTTAAATTTTTAAATAAATTCATTTAATGCAAACTTTAATTGGGTACTGATTATATCAATTCCACACCATAAAAAATGGAATATTAATATTCCTTGTGAGAATGACAAGGTCGGTGATAGCGTCAGGTTGTAGATAATCAATACTAAATAAAGGTGTCGGATATGATAAAGACAGCATATATTGTTGAGGATAATAATAAAGCCAGCGTTCTGATTGAACATTCTGTTATGAAATCATTTGATGATCCAGAAGCAGCTGCGTTATGGGCGTTTTCGTTGGGTTATAGAGTCTACAAAAAAAGCGTTTTGCATGGGAAAGATTTTTGGGTTAAATATACCCCGGCTTGCCATAAAGTTTGAGTCCTGTTTTCGATTTTATAATCTGATGATATATGCAAACGTATTGTTCGTTAATATCAGTAGTGAATAATTGGGTCGTGACGCTGATTTAGTGGTAATGGTTGATTGTCAGATACCATCCGATGACCTTATCGTGCATTTCTTCTGATTTTGAAAAGCAGATTGTCCTTCGGGTAAGGCGCTTAAGGTGAGTCCGCAGATTCAGGTTATGACGCTCTATTCGCTGGGTATATTTCTTGCTGACTACATGGCTGGCTGAGTCCAGCAACGTCCGGTATACCGGCCACGCATCGGTCATGTAGAAGGCAATATTAAATTTGCTCAGCAGTGCCAGAAGCCGCTGTAACGTCACCGCATTTCGGGGGCCAAAGACGTGAGCAAGAACCCGCTTTCGGATGCGGTCATAGGCATAAAAGAGCCAGCGTGGATTGCCCTTACAACGTACGAATGACCACTGCTCATCAGCTTCACAACAGATGACAACTTCTGCTCCGGGCTCAATGTGTTGCGCTACCTGTTTCGGCGCCAGTTTTTTAGATGGCGGAGGACAGTATTGAGGCTGATATCAAGGACTCGTGCAGTGTCACGACACCCGGCCCCATTCATTGCCATATCAATAATGGATTGATGGGTATCGGGTTTAGCGGCGTTGTACTGAAAGCTGAGCTGGAAGGTTTTCAGGCAGAGCTTGCAGCGATAGAGCTGAGCACCTGACGTTGAGTGACCATTACGGATAACCCCTTGAGTTTCAGAGCAACGGGGACAAACCACATCAATCTTTGCCATCACTTATCCAAAAGGCGAAGTATACAGCAGCACTAAGTTGGCGTCATGACCAATAATTGAACGCGTATCAATCTTGCGGCATACCTGTAAATAGAGAAGCTTATTATCTCTAAACTATCTTCAGGTACACTAAACTAACATAATGATATTATTGACGTTTATGTACGTACTGAGAGGCCTCTTTACTGGCCTCTCAACCACCATAAAGCCAGGTCGTCTTCTTTTTATGACCTGAATTTAAACCGTTTCTGTACAATGTCACATTTGAACAATTCAATAAAAAATGAGTATCACCAGGGCAAGGTTGGTGTCAGCGCGATAGGGCACAAAATACATCTACTTATGTCGTTATCGATGGAATATCGAACCGAACAGTCGGGCTATGCCTGGCCGTTCAGCCCTTTATGATTAACTCACGCGGGTACGATATTTATCGTCCCGCGTTTATGTACGTACAATTCAGCAATTGTTTGCGAAAGAATAAAATACCCGCTGCTCCATGCGGGTGCCCATTTTCTCTCCCGACTACCGCTGCGCCAGCGCCTTAAACACCATGGCCACCGCGTGTGCCCCCGGGTCCATATTGCCCGCCAGACTGTCACTGTTCAGGTAAGATGCGCGGCCTGCATTGGCGCGGGTGGCGTGGACGGTGGCGTCGGCGCCAGCCTGTGCCGCCAGATAGGCGGTGCTAAGATTGTCTGGCTGCTGGGCCAGCGCCTCCAGTGCGGGCTGGAGCGCGTCAATCAGCGTGCGATCGCCTACGTCGGCGCCGCCGTAAAATTTCATCTGCGTCAGGCCCGCCTGAAGGGCCGCGACGAAGGGTTGGCCTTCGTGAATGGCCTGGCCTGCGGCGGTGAAGAAAATTGACATCAGCACGCCGCTGGAACCGCCCATAACCACCGTTAAGCGTTCGCCAATGAGTGCACACAGCGTATCCAGCTGTGCCAGCGGCAGGCGGTGCTGATGCAGCTGGTGGGCAATCTCGCGTGCGCCGGCGGCAAAGGTAGAGCCGGTGTCGCCGTCGCCCACTTTGGCATCAAGCGCGTTCAGCTCGGCTTCAAGGCCCGATAGCGTTGCCGTAACGGTTTCAACATAGTGGCCCGCCAGCGCATTTTCCGACGGCGTAAATTCTACCCGGGCGCTGCGAATGGCGCAGGGCTGAGTACGCTGCGCGCGCAGCCGCACCGGCGGCAGCCAGCCTGCGGTCCTGACTTCTGATAACAGCGCTTTTTCAATGCTTTCTTCCAGCACCATTGCCGTGATGGAGAAACCTTTCATATCCAGCGCGCTGACCAGCGCTGCCGGGCCGATTAACCAATCGGTACGGGCGCCAAGGGCACTGTGCGCCAGCTCGCGGGTGATAATCGCCATTTCCGTGACCGACACGCCGCCGAGGTTGTTCAGCATCAGCACCAGCCGCCCGGTATCCGGTAGCACAGCGCGAATTTTGTCTACCATCATGCGTACAATCTCAACGCTATTCTGCGTGTCGACGATGCTGGCACCCGGTTCGCCGTGGATCCCCATGCCCAGTTCGGCCTGGCCGGAATGATGCCGCACGCCGTCATTCGGATCTGCGGGAAGGTGACAGCTTGCCAGCGCCACGCCGATGCTGAACACGCGCGCCATCGCCAGCCGTGCTTCGCGGGTGACGGTGTCCAGGTTGTAGCCATTTTCAGCAAAATAACCGGCCACTTTGTGGATCAGCAGAGTACCGGCAATACCGCGCGGGTGTTTGTTATCCGGCAATGAGATGTCATCGCCGACAATCACCATTTCCACTTTGTAGCCCATACGGCGGGCTTTCTCGGCGGCAAGTCCGAAGTTAAGACGGTCGCCGGTGTAGTTTTTAACAATCAGCAGGCAGCCCGCATCGCCGGTGACCGCCTGAATGGCCGTCAACACGGCGTCCACGCTAGGCGAGGCAAACAGGTCGCCGCACACCGCCGCCGTCAGCATACCTTTACCCACGAAACCTGTATGCGCTGGCTCGTGGCCGGCACCGCCGCCGGAAATCACCGCGACATTTGATTTATCCCAATCCTGGCGCACCACGATGCGAATGGCCGGGTCGCTTTCCAGGCGGGCCAGGTTATTCCACGGGCTGGCGATAATGGCCCCTTCGATAGCGTCATTAACAAGGTTTTCGCGTTGATTGTAGAAAAATTGCGACATAACAGATTCCTGAATTTTGGCTGTAGCAAGCCTGCGCAGCGCGCTGCGCAGAACATTGCCGGGGAGATTAAAGCGTGAAATTAAGCGTCAACGGGTCGCCGTTGCGCAGCGTGTCGAAAGCCGGGCCTTGCTGGCAGTGCCAGGGAATACCGGCCTGTCTGGCGATGAGGGCCCCGTGAGCCAGCGGGCTGCCTTGCCGCAGGCAGATGGCAGCGGTGTTTTCAGCGTTAAGCTGCAGCACCACGGAAGGGTAGATATCATCCGCAATCAGGATCGTGCGATGCAGCAGCGCTGGCGCGCTATCGGCGGCATCGAGCAGGTGCCCGAGGGTGCGGTGCAGAATATCGTCGACGTCAATATACCGTGCCTGAAGATAGGCATCGTCCAGCGCCTGATACTGCTGGCTGAGTGCGCTCATCGTCTGTTGCCAGGCCCATTCTGCGCTGCACTTCTGTTCACGCAGCGTCTGTTCCAGCTCTTTCATCAGCTCCGGATCATCGAGCAGGGTCTGGTGGCCGGCGAAAATGGCGGCAATATCGTCAGCGTATTTTTCGGCCGCCAGCGCCGTGAGGCCCGCGAGATCGTCTAAGGTACGGCTGACGGCGATTTTCAGGCGGCGAAATTCGTCTTCTGCTCGCCCATTTGCCGTACGTACGACCGGGTAGGCGGCAGGCTGATAGTGCAGGACCTGGCCGCTTGCCGTAGACGGCGTGCTCGGGCGGTCTTCCGGAGGTGCTATAGCCGCCAGGCGTTCGCCAAAATTATCCTCTGCCAGCGCCCGAAACGCCGCCAGCGCTTCCTGCGCCTGCGGGCCTTTGGCAATCAGACGTACCCGATCGTGGCAGCGAACCTTCAGCAGGGCAATTTGATTGATACTGTCGGGTTTCACGCATTTGCCGTCTTTTTCGAGCAGCAGCGCCGCGTTGAAACCGCCAAGCCCTTCGACCAGCCGGGCCGCCGGACGAACGTGCAGGCCATTCGGGTTCTGAATTTCAACGGTAATAGACTGTGCGTCGCTGAAGTCGCTCTCTTCGCCCGACGCGGCGTCGTCCTCCGTCTCCTGCGCGGGGAAGCCAAGCTGAACGCGTTTGGCCCGCAGCGCGGTCTGTGCATCAAAAATCACTTTGTCGATACTCGCGCCGCCTGCGGCGCTGGCCGCAGCGGCTAGCGCGCCTTCAACCAGCGGAGCCGGGCACAAATGTACCTTCGCCGCGATCTCAGGCTCAAGCAGATCGAGGGCCGTTTCTGCACTCATTAAGGCGCTGCCAATATCCATCAACACCAGAATGGCATCGGCGTCCGCGAGCGAAATAATGGCATCCATGACCTTAATCGGGTCAGTGCCGATAGGGTTGTCGGGATCGTCAATCCCGGCGGCGATGGCCAGCCTGCAGCCATCACCTCTTAACATCTGGCGGGCCAGTTCCCCGACCCCCTGGCCCAGTTGGGCGCTGTGAGATACGATTACCAGGTTTACCATCGCCTTATCCTTTATCTTAGGCTTTTGCCGCAGCGGCCAGCATTTGCACCATAAACAGCGTCGAGGTCGCCCCCGGATCCTGATGGCCGATGCTGCGCTCCCCCAGATAGCTGGCACGGCCCTTGCGCGCCTGCATGGTAATGGTGGACTGTGCGGCGCGTTGCGCCACGTCGCAGGCTGCGTCCAGCGCAGCGTCGATCGACAAATGCTGTTCGCTGGATTGCCGCAGCGAGTCGGCGACCGGCAGCCAGACATCGCACATGGTTTTATCGCCCGGCTCCGCCTTGCCGCGGCTGACGACGCCGTCTGCGCCTTCCCGAATCATCAAATAGAGCTCGTCGAGCGAGAGGCTTTGTCGCGCCTGAGTAGCCTGTGCGGCACGAATAAAGAAGGTGCCAAACAGCGGCCCGCTGGCGCCGCCGACGTTAGACAACAGCACCATGCCGGTGTTTTTAAGAATAAAACCAATGTCTTTGTCGGCAATAGACGGCAGTTTTTCGACGACTTTGCTAAAACCGCGGTGCATGTTGAGGCCGTGATCGGCGTCGCCTATCTCGCGGTCCAGGCCGGTCAGAAAGTCACACTGGGTGGTGAAAATTTCGCCGCAGCGATACAGCCAGTCGACAATGTTTTCTCTGTTCAGTGACATTGCAGATCTCCTTAGCAACCCCAATTGAGGGCAGGGGTATGAACCGGGGCATCCCACAGAGTGAGAATATCCTCATCTACTTTCAGCAGGGTGATGGAAAAACCTGACATATCCAGCGAGGTACACCAGGAGCCTATCAGGTTGCGTTCGATGACGATCCCGGCTTCACCACACAGGCTTTCGAGACGGTTATAGACGCCGTACAGTTCAGAAAGCGGGGTGGCGCCGAGGTTATTGACCATGGCAATCACCCGATCGCCTTTTTGCAGCGCCTGTTTACTCTGGGTCACTTCCTGCCAGCTGCCGTTGACGGTATCCCACTGACGCAGCGTGCGGCTGTACTGGCCATTTTCCAGCAGCGTGGCGAACATGGCGTCCACGGTGTCATCAAGCGACGTGAAGGGGCGGCGGTCAATACCGGGTTCGCCGTGGATCCCAACGCCAAACTCCATTTCATTATCATTGAGTTCGAACGACGGCCTGCCCGCTGCCGGTACCGTGCAGGCACCCAGCGCAATGCCGAGCGTGTGGCCCTGGTTATTGAGCCGACGGCCAAGCTCGGCGCAGGCGTCCAGGCTGTCGCCGCGTTCAGCCGCCGCGCCGACCAGTTTTTCAATCAGCACGGTATTGGCGACCCCGCGACGCCCGGCGGTATACAGGCTATCTTTCACGGCGACGTCATCATCCACCACCACGGTGGTGACCTTAATGCCGCTTTCGTGCAGCAGTTCAGTGGCCGTTTCAAAGTTCAGCACGTCGCCGGTGTAATTTTTAATAATCAGCAGTACGCCTTCGCCGCCGTCAATTTGCATCGCGCATTCGAACATTTTATCCGGGGTTGGCGACGTAAAAATTTCGCCAGGACAGGCGCCGCTCAGCATACCGTGGCCGATAAACCCGCAGTGCATCGGCTCGTGGCCGCTGCCGCCGCCGGAGAGCAGCGCCACTTTCCCGGCGACCGGCGCATCGGCGCGGGTCACGTACACCGGATCCTGATGCAATTTCAGTGACGGGTGCGCTTTTGCCAGCCCGGCCAGTTGTTCCGTTAATACCTCTTCCACACGGTTAATCAGTTTTTTCATTATGTGTACTCCGCTGGATGTGATGTGGAGCGCCCGTGGGCAACTCCGCGTAGGGTCGGCATTCAGGTGTGTGCCGATAGAGTGATTCTGGCCTGGCATGGAAAAAAGAAAATCCCCACTTATTTTAGTTTCAAGTCGAAACCTGATTGCAGAGAAACGTTTCTTAATGAAACGTTTTTTGCGGACAGGACGCAAAAGTGAGAGCCTGAACAAGCTTTTCTCGCCACCGTTGCGTATTTGCCGCTGACCGCTTTGCCGTTGGCGTGCATTTTTTTTCGTTCAGCGCTGGCAAAGCCGCGGGAAAGGGCGTTTTACGGCGTACAATAGTGTGAGAACGATCCGGACCTGGATCGCAAACCTGACGCTCTTTGCGTGTTAGTGTTTCATCATGGAACGAAAATTTCGGGCTTAGGTTTCGTTGTGGAACGAAATAGCAAAGCATTTTTTTGCGCTGCACCCGCTCTAAAGTGATGTCTACCGCGCCGGCCATGCCGATGCTTCCCTCCCGTAAAGGCAGAAGCGAGCAACGCCAGGCGCCATCATGGAAACGAGTTCAATGTGAGGGTGTAGAGAATGCTACAAGTTATTCAGTCTCCAGCAAAATATCTCCAGGGTCCTGATGCATCAGCGTTGTTCGGCCAGTACGCCAAAAATCTGGCGGACAGCTTTTTTGTGATTGCCGATGATTTTGTGATGAAGCTGGCGGGCGATAAAGTCCTTAACGGCCTGCACGAAAACGGTATCACCTGCCACGCGGAACGTTTTAACGGCGAGTGCAGCCATGCGGAAATCAACCGTCTTGGGGCAATAGCTAAACAAAAAGGCTGTAAAGGGGTGGTGGGGATTGGCGGTGGTAAAACGCTCGATACGGCGAAAGCGATCGGCTATTACCAGCACCTGCCGGTCGTGATTATTCCGACCATTGCGTCAACCGATGCGCCGACCAGCGCGCTGTCGGTTATCTATACCGAATCGGGTGAATTTGAAGAGTATCTGATTTACCCGAAAAACCCCGATATGGTGGTGATGGACACCGCGATTATCGCCAAAGCGCCGGTTCGTCTGCTGGTTTCCGGGATGGGCGATGCGCTTTCAACCTGGTTTGAAGCCAAAGCCTGTTACGACGCCCATGCGGTCAGTATGGCGGGCGGTCAGTCGACCGCTGCGGCGCTGAACCTGGCCCGTCTGTGCTATGAAACCCTGCTGGCGGAAGGCGAGAAAGCCCGTCGCTCAGCCGAAGCGGGGGTCGTGACGGTGGCGCTGGAGCGGATTATCGAAGCGAATACCTACCTGAGCGGCATTGGTTTTGAAAGCAGCGGCCTGGCGGCGGCGCATGCTATCCATAATGGTTTTACGATTCTGGAAGAGTGCCACCACCTGTACCACGGTGAGAAAGTTGCCTTCGGGACCCTGGCGCAGCTGGTGCTGCAAAACAGCCCGATGGAAGAAATTGAAACCGTGCTGGGCTTCTGCCAGAAGGTCGGGCTGCCGGTTACGCTGGCCCAGATGGGCGTGAAGGACGGGATTGAAGCGAAAATTGCCGCGGTGGCCAAAGCCACCTGTGCGGAAGGCGAGACCATTCACAATATGCCGTTCCCGGTGACCCCGGACAGCGTGTATGGCGCCATTCTGACCGCCGATCGTCTGGGCGCGGAATGGCTGGCCGCGAAGTAAAATTTTCCACCGACCGTTAACCCGGTTGGTGTGCCACCTGCGTTGTGGTTTTCCCCCTGGCGAGCGGTCCCCGGCGCCGGGGGTTGTTGCGTTTATGGATTTGCCGTTCTCGGCACTCAAGAAGAGAGTATGACCATGCAGAATCAACGCGCCGAATCGGCGCCGTCGTCGTTTATCGCGCCGTCCTGGCATCGCTGCGGCAAAATGATGCAGCGCGAGACCTGGACCACGCCGCACCAGGCGCAGGGGCTGACGTTTCAGTCGATAGGTCGACGCAAGACGGCGCTGCTGACCATCGGACAGGCGGCGCTGGAAGACGCATGGGAATATATGGACAGCCGCCCGTGCGCGCTGTTTATTCTGGATGAGTCCGCCTGCCTTCTCACCCGCTGCGGTCACCCCGACACCCTTGAGCAGCTTGACGCGCTTGGCTTCCTGCCCGGCAGCTACTGTGCGGAAAGCATCATCGGCACCTGCGCGCTGTCGCTGGCCTCGCTGGTGGGGCAGCCGATTAAAACGCAGGGGGAGCAGCATTTTAAGCAGGCGCTGTTCCCCTGGGCATTTTGTTCGACGCCCATCTTTGACAATCATGGCCGGCTGTCTGGTTCTATCGCCCTGTGCTGTCTTACGCAGGAGGCGAGCGCGGCGGATCTCTCGCTGACCCTGGCGATGGCCCGAGAAGTCGGCAACTCGCTGCTGACCGATAGCCTGCTGGCAGAGTCGAATCGCCACCTAAACCAGATGTACGGCCTGTTGGAAAGCATGGACGATGGGGTGATGGCGTGGAATGAGCAGGGGATATTACAGTTTATTAATCCTCAGGCGGCGCGCCTGCTGCATCTCGATGGTCAGGCCAGCCAGGGGAAAAATATCGGCGATTTGGTGACGCTCCCCGCGCTGCTGCGCCGTGCCATCAAGCACGCCAGGCCGCTAAGCCACGCAGAAGTGACTTTCGAAAGTCAGCACCAGTTTGTCGATGCGGTCATCACGCTCAAGCCGATTGTCGAATCGCAGGGCACCAGCTTTATCCTGCTGCTGCACCCGGTTGAGCAAATGCGCCAGCTGATGACCAGTCAGCTAGGCAAAGTGAGCCACACCTTCGCGCAGATGTCGGCGGACGACCCGGAAACCCGCCGCGTGATCCACTTTGGTCGCCAGGCCGCGCGCGGCAGCTTCCCTGTGTTAATGTGCGGGGAAGAGGGCGTCGGCAAAGAGCTGATTGCCCAGGCGATTCATAATGAAAGCGCGCGGGCGGCGGGGCCGTTTATTGCGGTGAACTGCCAGCTGTATGCCGATAACGCGCTGGGCGTAGACTTTATGGGCAGCAGCGCGACGGAAGAAGAAAATGGCCGCCTGAGCCGCCTTGAACTGGCCTCCGGCGGGACGCTGTTTCTGGAAAAAGTCGAGTATCTTGCACCGGAGCTGCAATCGGTGCTGCTGCAGGTCATTAAGCAAGGGGTCGTGACGCGTCTGGATGCCCGACGGCTGATCCCGGTGGATGTGAAAGTGATCGCGACCACCACCATGGATCTCGCGAACCTGGTGGAACAAAACCGCTTTAGCCGCCAGCTTTACTATGCGCTGCACTCCTTTGAAATCAGCATTCCGCCGCTACGCGAGCGGCGTAACAGTATTCCTTCACTGGTTCACAGCCGGCTGCGCACGCTGGAGCGGCGCTTTTCCTCCCGGCTCAAGGTGGATGACGACGCGCTGGCACGGCTGGTGGCCTATTCGTGGCCGGGAAATGATTTTGAGCTGAATAGCATTATCGAAAATATTGCCATCAGCAGCGAGCACGGCCACATTCGGCTGAGCAACCTGCCCGGCTGGTTATTCAACGACCATCCCGGTACGGCGGCCAACAGCGCGGCGACCCCTGCCGGGATGAGCATTTCGGCTATTGAAAAGGAAGCGATTATTCACGCCGCCAGGATCACCCATGGCCGGGTTCAGGAGATGTCACATCTGCTGAATATCGGGCGCACCACCCTGTGGCGCAAGCTGAAGCAGTTTGAGATAGACGTCAGCCAGTTTAAACGTCGGCATCAAGAGTAAGCGGGCCTTCCTCGAATCGCGCCATCGCAAATAGCGCATCCGACAGGCGGTTCATGTAGCTTTTGAGCGCCTCGCGCAAGGGGCTGCGGCGATCCATGGCGACCAGGGTACGCTCGATCTGCCGGGCCTGCGTGCGGGCAACGTGCAGCTGCGCCGAGGCCAGCGTCTTACCCGGAATCACAAAAGCCTTCAGCGGGCCAGTGGCCGCCATATGGTGGTCAATTTCCTGCTCCAGTCGTGCAATGTCTTCGGCGGCAATCAGGCGGCTGAGGCGCGCGGCGCCGCGCTCATCGCTGGCCAGTTCGGCCCCGACGACAAACAGCTCTTCCTGAATGCGCAGCAGCGTGCGGCAAATCGTCGGCTTCTCGCTGGCTGCGCGGCAAACGCCAAGCAGCGAGATCAGGGTATCTATGCTGCCGTAGGCTTCTACTCTGATGTCGTCTTTATCGATTCGGCTGCCGCCAAACAGGGCGGTGGTGCCTTTATCACCGGTTCGGGTGTAGATACGGTACATGCTTATTGTGCCTCGCTAAACGGGATCACTTTCACTAACTGCCCGGCATTTGCGCCGATATTGCGCCACTGGACAGATGAGCTGCCCGGTGAGCAGCGACGCAACGCGCGGTCCGCCGGATACTGCTGGTGGGTCAGGACCACTTCGCCGTTAACATTAACCCCCAGGCCGGTTTGCAGGGCTGAACGCGCCGCCGCTGCACGCGCGTACGCCAGCGCGCTGTCGTCGTGGGAACAGGGCTGGAGACGGCAGGGCACCCCTTGTTCTTCCAGTCCAAGGCAAATCTGGCGCAGGATATTGCTATCGGCGAGGCTGTGGTAATAACACAGATGCACCGCCGGTGAGGCAGAAATACCGGGATTTGGCATACATCGCTCCAAACGGGGGAAAGGAAAAGAGCGGGCCTACAGGCCCGCGACGCGACAGGATCAGAACGCCTGGCGGAAGATTTCGGCGACTTCTTTTTCATTCCCTTTACGTGGGTTAGAGAACGCGTTGCCGTCCTTGAGCGCCATTTCGGCCATGTACGGGAAGTCCGCTTCTTTTACGCCCAGTTCGCGCAGGTGCTGAGGGATACCGACGTCTTTAGAGAGACGGGTAATGGCCTTGATAGCAAGCTCTGCGGCGTCGAGGGTGGACAGTCCGGCGGTATTTTCCCCCATAAAGGTGGCGATATCGGCGAATTTTTCCGGGTTAGCGATCAGATTGTAACGGCAAACGTGCGGCAGCAGGACGGCGTTCGCTACCCCATGAGCCATGTCGTACAAACCACCCAACTGGTGCGCCATCGCGTGGACATACCCGAGGTTGGCGTTATTGAACGCCATGCCGGCCAGCAGCGAAGCGCACGCCATGTTCTCACGTGCCTTGAGGTTGCTCCCCAGCGCAACCGCCTGGCGCAGGTTGGTGGCAATCAGTTTGATCGCCTGAATGGCCGACGCGTCGGTCACCGGGTTGGCGTCTTTCGAAATATAGGCTTCCACCGCGTGGGTCAGCGCATCCATGCCGGTAGCGGCGGTCAGACCCGCCGGTTTGCCCAGCATCAGCAGCGGGTCGTTGATTGACACGCAAGGCAGGTTACGCCAGCTGACGATGACAAATTTTACTTTGGTTTTGGTGTTGGTTAACACGCAGTGGCGGGTGACTTCGCTGGCGGTGCCGGCGGTGGTATTGACGGCAATAATGGGCGGCAGCGCATGGGTCAGGGTTTCAATACCCGCATACTGATAGAGATCGCCCGGGTGGGTCGCGGCAATGCCGATACCTTTACCGCAGTCGTGCGGGCTACCGCCGCCGACGGTAATAATCATATCGCAATGTTCCTTGCGGAAAATGGCCAGCCCGTCGAGAACGTTGGTGTCTTTCGGGTTTGGCTCTACGCCGTCGAAAATCACGACCTCAATACCGGCCTCGTGCAGATGCTTCACGGTCCGATCGACGGCGCCGTCTTTTATTGAACGCAGCCCCTTATCGGTCACCAGCAGGACTTTTTTACCGCCCAGCAGTTTGCAGCGCTCGCCCACCACCGAGACTGACCCCGGGCCAAAGAAATTCACATTGGGAACAAGAAAATCATACATACGGTCGCTCATGTTGCACCTTCTGAAATAATGAATGAATTAGCGTGATTAATTCTTTTTAAAATAGTCCAGCGCCGCGCTGGCTATTTCCATGTCCTGCTCGACGGTGCCGCCGCTAACGCCAATGGCGCCAATAATTTCGCCTTTTTCCATTATTGGAAAACCACCGCCAAAAATAACAATGCGCTGTTGGTTGGTTAGCGCTAAACCGTACAGAGATTGCCCGGGTTGCACGACTTCAGTCAGCGCGTGGGTGGGCTGTTTCATACAGCATGCGGTCCATGCTTTGTTTAGCGAAATATCACAGCTGGTCACCAATGCATTGTCCATTCGCTGCAGTAACAGCGTGTGAGCACCGCCGTCGACGATGGAAATAACCACCGGAACGCTGATTTCAATGGCTTTTTTTTCAGCCTCTGCCGCCATGGCTTTGGCCATCGCCAGGCTTACGGTGGCGCGAGAAAGACTTTTATTCATGGCTACTCCTGACCTAATCCGTAGTTTGTTAATAGCAGTAGTTATAAATTAATAAAAGGTTGTGTCGTGAAGGATGAAATGTCGAAAACGGCATTAACGCTTTAGTGTTATTTTTGACAAAAAAAAGACTAAGTCAACGGTGCGAAATAGGTACGTTATTTCAGTGGGAGAGTATTTTTAGCGTCATTTTTGATTTGGCGACGGCCGAATATCACATTTGCCTCGTGAATCGTATTTTGCAGTTCCAATTTGAAACACATTAATAAAAATGCGTATCAAAATGGAACGTAATTTATTTAATTTGTTTGTGCCTCTCGACCCTTTAAGTTGCCGATCATTCTCACCCGGCATGGCATTGCCGGGCGCTATTTTTAATTTTATGAGCCAGAGAAAATGAGACGATCAAAACGATTTGAAGTCCTTGAAAAACGGCCGGTAAACCAGGATGGGCTGATCGGCGAATGGCCAGAGGAAGGGCTGATCGCGATGGGCAGCCCCTGGGATCCGTCGTCATCGGTAAAAGTGGAAAATGGGCGCATTGTGGAACTGGACGGCAAAGCGCGCGCCGATTTTGACATGATTGACCGCTTTATCGCGGACTACGCCATTAACATCAATGAAACCGAGCATGCGATGTCTCTTGATGCGCTAACCATTGCGCGCATGCTGGTGGATATCCACGTTGACCGCGCTGAGATCATCAAGATAACGACCGCCATTACGCCAGCCAAAGCCGTAGAGGTGATGGCGCATATGAACGTGGTGGAGATGATGATGGCGATGCAAAAGATGCGCGCCCGCCGTACGCCGTCTAATCAATGTCACGTTACCAACCTGAAGGATAATCCCGTGCAAATTGCTGCGGATGCCGCTGAAGCCGGGATCCGTGGTTTTTCTGAACAAGAAACCACCGTCGGGATTGCGCGCTATGCGCCGTTTAACGCGCTGGGGCTGCTGATTGGCTCCCAGTCCGGTCGGCCTGGTGTGTTAACCCAGTGTTCAGTGGAAGAGGCCACGGAGCTGGAGCTGGGCATGCGCGGCTTTACCAGCTATGCGGAAACGGTCTCTGTCTACGGAACCGAAGCGGTGTTCACCGATGGCGATGACACGCCGTGGTCGAAGGGTTTTCTCGCATCAGCCTACGCCTCGCGCGGGCTGAAAATGCGCTACACCTCCGGAACAGGCTCTGAGGCGCTGATGGGCTATGCAGAGAGTAAATCCATGCTGTACCTCGAGTCGCGCTGTATTTTTATCACCAAAGGTGCGGGCGTTCAGGGGCTGCAGAACGGGGCGGTAAGCTGCATCGGCATGACAGGTGCCGTGCCATCCGGCATTCGCGCAGTGCTGGCTGAAAACCTGATTGCTTCGATGCTCGACCTCGAAGTGGCTTCCGCCAACGATCAAACCTTCTCTCATTCAGATATTCGCCGCACGGCCCGTACCCTGATGCAGATGCTGCCGGGGACCGATTTTATCTTCTCCGGCTACAGCGCGGTGCCGAACTACGACAACATGTTTGCCGGATCGAACTTCGATGCGGAAGACTTTGACGATTACAACATTCTGCAACGAGACCTGATGGTCGATGGCGGCCTGCGCCCGGTCTCAGAGGCGGAGACCATTGCCATTCGTAACAAGGCCGCACGCGCGGTGCAGGCCGTATTCCGCGAGCTCGGGCTCCCGCCGGTTACCGATGAAGAAGTGACGGCAGCCACTTACGCCCACGGCAGTAAGGACATGCCGTCGCGCAATGTGGTGGAGGATCTCAGCGCGGTCGAGGACATGATGCAGCGCAACATCACTGGGCTCGATATCGTTAAGGCTCTGAGCATAAACGGCTTTGATGATGTCGCTAACAATATTCTGGCGATGCTGCGCCAGCGCGTCACCGGTGACTACTTGCAAACCTCCGCCATTCTCGACCGCCAGTTTGAAGTCGTGAGCGCGGTCAATGATGTCAATGACTATCAGGGGCCGGGGACGGGCTATCGCCTGTCGCCAGAGCGCTGGGAAGAGATCAAAAACATTGCCACGGTCATTCAACCGGACAGTATCGAGTAAACGGGGATACGCAATGGATACAACACAGAGTAAACGCCCGGTTTTTACGCTTAACCTGGTCGAGAACGGGGTCGCGAAAGCGGGTGAACGCGTGGACGAAGTGGTGATTGCTGTCGGCCCGGCGTTTGATAAATTTCAGCATCGCACGCTGATTGATATGCCGCATAAAGCGATTATCAAGGAACTGATCGCCGGTGTAGAAGAAGAAGGGCTCCATGCCAGAGTGGTCAGGGTATTACGGACCTCGGACGTTTCGTTTATGTCCTGGGATGCAGCCAACCTGAGCGGTTCAGGAATCGGTATTGGTATCCAATCCAAAGGTACAACCGTGATTCACCAGCGTGACCTGCTGCCGCTCAGTAATCTGGAGCTCTTCTCGCAGGCTCCGTTACTTACCCTGGAAACCTACCGCCAGATAGGAAAAAACGCCGCACGTTATGCCCGTAAAGAATCGCCATCGCCGGTACCGGTGGTGAACGACCAGATGGTGCGGCCGAAATTTATGGCAAAAGCAGCGTTGTTCCACATTAAAGAAACTAAGCACGTCGTGCCGAACGCCAAACCTGTCGCGCTGAAGATTGACATTACCCGGGAGGACGTATGAGCAATAAAACCACGATGACTGCCGCCGATTATCCGCTGGCCTCCCGCTGCCCGGAACGCATCCGGACGCCTACCGGTAAGCCGTTAACCGAGATTACTCTCGAAAATGTCCTTGCCGGGAAGATTGGGCCGCAGGATGTGCGTATCTCACGGGAAACGCTGGAATATCAGGCACAAATAGCTGAACAGATGCACCGCCATGCGATAGCCCGCAATCTGCGCCGCGCCGGGGAGCTGATCGCGATTCCCGATGGCCGGATCCTCGAAATTTACAATGCGCTGCGCCCGTACCGCTCTTCCGAACAGGCGCTGCTTGCCATTGCCGACGAGCTGGAACAGCAGTATCAGGCCACGGTCAACGCGGATTTTGTCCGCGAGGCGGCGGAGGTTTATCGCCAGCGCGATAAGCTGCGGAAAAAAGAAGATTAAGGGTAGGCATAATGGCGTTAATGGCGGGAATTGATATCGGCAATGCCACCACGGAAGTGGCATTAGCGGACTCCACACCACACGGACCACGCTTTCTGGCCAGCGGTATTGTTGCCACGACCGGTACCAAAGGTACGCGCGAGAACATCAACGGCGTGATCGCCTCGCTCCATCAGGCGCTGGAAAAAGCGGGCCGCAGTCCGCAGGCGCTGGAACGCGTCTATCTCAATGAGGCCGCACCGGTGATCGGTGATGTGGCCATGGAAACCATCACCGAGACCATCATCACTGAATCGACGATGATTGGGCACAATCCGCAGACCCCCGGTGGCGAAGGGCTGGGCGTGGGCACCACCATTAGCCTCAATCATCTGGCATCGCTGCCCAGGGCGCGTTATGACGAAGGCTGGATCCCGCTAATCGGCCGCCAGATTGATTTTATGGAGGCGGCGTGGCAGCTAAACGCCGCGCTCGATCGCGGCATTAACGTGGTGGCGGTGATCCTGCAACAGGATGACGGCGTGCTGATCAACAATCGTCTGCAACGCACCTTGCCGATCGTCGATGAGGTGACGCTCATTGAGCAGGTCCCGGAAGGGGTGCTGGCGGCGGTTGAGGTGGCCGCGACCGGGCAGGTTATTTCATTGCTCTCTAACCCCTATGGTATCGCCACCTGGTTTCAACTGACCCCTGAAGAGACGAAGATGATCGTGCCCGTTGCGCGGGCGCTGATAGGCAATCGTTCGGCGGTGGTGCTGAAAACGCCTCAGGGCGATGTGAAATCGCGGGTGATTCCGGCGGGGCATATCACCGTGCGTGGCGATAAACGCACGGTGCAGGTCGATGTTGCTGACGGCGCCGGTGCCATTATGCGGGTGATTTCGGGCTGCGCGCCGGTCCGTGATATTCGCGGGGAAGCCGGTACGCACGCCGGAGGGATGCTGGAGCGCGTGCGCCAGGTGATGGCGTCCTTGAGCGGTCACGGTATGGACGCCGTCTTTATTCAGGATTTGCTGGCGGTTGATACGTTCATTCCGCGCAAGGTTCAGGGCGGGCTGGCGGGAGAGTTCTCGATGGAAAATGCGGTGGGGATTGCCGCCATGGTGAAGTCAGACCGCTTGCAAATGGAAGCGATTGCCAATGAGCTGAGCCAGCAGCTGGCGACGCGGGTCGACGTGGGTGGCGTTGAGGCCGACATGGCGATCGTCGGTGCGCTGACCACCCCGGGCAGCGATATGCCGCTGGCGATTCTCGATCTCGGCGCAGGCTCAACCGATGCCGCCACCATTAATCAGGCGGGAGAGGTCAGGTCGGTGCACCTGGCCGGGGCCGGTAATATGGTGAGCCTGTTGATTAAAACCGAACTGGGGTTAAGTGATTTACTGCTGGCAGAGGAAATCAAAAAATACCCGCTGGCGAAAGTGGAAAGCCTGTTCAGCATTCGCCATGAAAACGGCGCCGTCGAATTTTTCCGCGAACCGCTCAGCCCTGCGGTATTTGCCAGGGTGGTCTATATCAAAAACGGCACGCTGGTGCCCATCGATAACCAGACATCGCTGGAAAAAATCCGCCTTGTGCGCCGGCAGGCAAAAGAAAAAGTATTTGTCACCAACTGTCTGCGCGCGCTACGTCAGGTATCGCCTGGAGGCGAGATCCGCGACATCGCCTTTGTCGTTCTGGTCGGCGGCTCGTCGCTGGATTTTGAAATACCGCAGTTGATTACCGATGCGCTGTCGCACTACGGGGTTGTTGCCGGTCAGGGGAATATCCGCGGCACGGAAGGGCCACGCAACGCTGTTGCGACCGGGCTGGTCTGCCGTGGGGGCGAGCAAGAGCGTCATTAATTCAAATATTGAAATATATAAATATTGAAATGTTTCGATATAAGGCGTAGCCTGCGTTTCACCGTCGGCGGGCGATGTTGCCCGCCAGAGAACCCGCAATGGATAAGATCATGGAAAACGCCGCGCTGTTCACCCCCTTAACGCTTGGGGCCTTCAATCTGAAAAATCGCATCGCCCTCCCACCGCTCACCCGCTCGCGCAGCGGCCAGCCGGGCAACGTCGCTAACGACCTGATGGCAGAATATTACGCCCAGCGCTGTAGCGCCGGGTTTATGGTTAGCGAAGGCACACAAATTGAACCACGTGGTCAGGGCTATGCCTGGACGCCGGGGATCTACACGCCGGAACAGATCGCGGGCTGGAAAAAAGTCACCGACCGCGTTCACCAGCAGGGTGGGGTGATCTTTGCCCAGCTGTGGCACGTCGGTCGCGTTTCGCACACCTCTCTTCAGCCCGCCGAAGGCGCGCCGGTCGCCCCGTCAGCCATTGCGGCGACCAATGTGAAAGTGTTTATCGAAACCGGGCCGGGTACCGGCGCGCTGGCTGCGCCGTCCGCACCGCGCGCGCTCAGCACCGATGAAGTCCGTGAGCTGGTGGCGCTGTACGCCGCCGCCGCGCGTCACGCGATGGAGGCCGGTTTCGACGGCGTGGAGCTGCACGCGGCCAACGGCTACCTGATCAACCAGTTTATGTCCGTGCATACCAACCAACGTGATGATATTTACGGGGGTTCCCTTGATAATCGTCTGCGCTTCCTGCGTGAAGTCACCCAGGCGGTGATTGAGGTTGTAGGAAAAGAGCGCGTGGGCGTGCGTTTTGCGCCGCTGTTTGAAAGCACTACGGAAGATCGCGTCTATCTGGGACTGGTGGAGCCGGATCCGTTCACGACCTACATTACGGCGGCTCGCCAGCTTAATGAGCTGGGTATTGCCTACCTGTCCATCGCCGAAGCCGACTGGGATAACGCGCCGGATCTGCCGCAGGAGTTTTATCCCGCACTGCGGGAAACCTTCCGTAACGTCCTGATGTACGCCGGGAAATACACCGCAGAAAAAGCCAGCCGTATGTTAGATGCCGGGCTGGGCGACCTGTTCGGTTTTGGTCGTACCTTTATTGCAAACCCGGACCTGCCGGCGCGCATCGCCCACGGCTGGCCGCTGAACCCGGTGGATCGCAATACCCTGTTTGGCGGAGGCGTTGCCGGGTATACCGATTACCCGGTTTACCGCGCGAAATAAGCGCAATGCGGGCGGCAGACGTCGCCCGCATTGACTTTTGTGGGCACGCTGCCTAATGTACAGCCCATCTTCCTTGCCGTAGCCAGCCTGATGCCGCTAAATACTGACGATATTCTGAAAGCCATTTCTAACCCCACGCGCCGGGAGATCCTCCACTGGCTGCGCGAGCCTGCTCGTCATTTTGCCGACTATCCGCATTTGCTCGATCCGCAGCAGGACGGCGTATGCGCCAGCTTTATTCAGGATAAAACCGCGCTGTCGCAACCGACCATCTCTTCGCATCTTAATAAGCTGCACAAGGCAGGGCTGCTGACCAGTAAAAAGGTCGCGACCTGGACCTATTACAAGCGCAACGAGTCGGTCATTGCCGAATTTCTACGCGAGCTGGAACAGTCGCTGTAGCGGGCGACGTCTTTCCCAATCTTCCCCTTGTTCATCGGCCATTCAACCGCGATATGCCGGAACGGTAGTACTGCCGGGCACGCGCGGTTTTAAAGCGTCAGAATATGTAAATTATCTTTATTTATCAATGCGTCACACTATTCTGTCAGCATCAGGATTTTCGCTAGCGACGACAGGATGTGTGCAGATGATGATTTCCCCGTGGGCCGTCGCGATGGCCGCGCTTTTACTGCCGTCAGCGGGTCTGGCGGCGCAGGCTGAGATGCGCGATGAGTTCCGGCGCATCAGCTTTCATGCCCCCAGCACGCCCGGTTTTCGCACGGCCAGTATCCTGACCGCCGGTTTTACCGGCGCGACCGTCACCATGAGCAGTAATTATGAAGGACTCAATCTGAATGACGTTACCTTTAGCTTTAACCATGGCTGGCTGGAAGTCGGGGCACATCATGAAGGGCGAGTGACGCTGCGTATGAAAAGGCGCCCGCTGGCGAGTGAGCGAGAAGGGGTGTTGACGATGCACAATCGCAAAACCGGCGATACCCAGCGCTATCGCTTTACGCTCGGCGTCTGGCTGGTGGGCGACGGTGCGGTCGATGATAATTTTGCAGAAGCCCGCGAGCGCTGCCACCGCCTCGGCGGACGGCTGCTAACGACTCGCGAGCTGCGCGAGGTGTCGCGCAAGTGGTTTGGCTTCAGTAAAGGGAATTTGTCTGCCATGTACCCGCAGGCGACGCTGTTTCATGCGCAGGCGAGAGCCGGGGGCAGCTTCTGGGTGCATGAGGCAAAAGCGCTCTATCTCCATACCGGTATTAAAAGCCCCGAGCGCGGCATTAACACGCTGTGCCGCTATGCGTATGAAAATGCAACATGATAAATAGACGTTTTTTAGCGATTATTTTAACAATGCTGTTTGTGTGGTTTAAATAATCTTGCCGGTTAATAGCATGTAATGTTAAATATCGAGAGGATGTGGCACAGAACGATAAGTTACAGAAAGGTGGGCGCAGTAATATTAACGTTTTATAAAATGTAGTGAATTTTATGCTTTTAGTTAATTTATTATTGCGCGTTATTTTTTTGGCTGCGGCCGTGGTGGTGGCGGTTCTCTGTTTGCATGTTGATGTGAATATTTTTAAAAACGACCTGTCGGAAGATTCACTCACCGAAATTGTCCAGGAATGCATTCTGTTTGGCATCGTGGTGATACACCTTTTCCGCGCCCGTAAAGCGCGCACCGCGCGACAGCGTCATATCCTGATTGCCGGCTTCTTTATGGCTATGCTCATTCGCGAGCTGGACGCGGTTTTTGACCTTATCCACCACGGCAGCTGGCTGTGGTTTGCGCTGGCGGTCAGCGTGGTGACGATAGCCTACACGTTTCGCCGTCCGCAGCGGGTGCTCGCGCAGCTGGTTGAGTATACCACCACGCCGTCGTACGGGCTGATGATCTCGGGCCTGCTGGCAATTCTTATTTTCTCTCGCCTGTTTGGCATGTCGATGCTTTGGCACTCTATTTTACAGGACGGCTATGTTCGTGTGGTTAAAAATATGGTTGAAGAGGGCTGCGAGCTGTTTGGTTATATGCTGTGCCTGGGGGCATCGGTTAATCTTTTTCCGGCAACGCACCGTTCTGAATGAAAAATATATTTTTAGCGCTAAGTTGATTCGACGAAATTAAGTTTTCTTGCGGCTTTCTCTTTCCCCAAGGCCTCTATGCAGAGGCCTTTTCTCTGCCTGTCGACAGACGATCCTTATTGCGGCAACAACGTGAAATCTGCACGGTCTGACGCAGAGCAAATCGCTGTGCTCAGCGGCGGCAACGCGCGCTTTATCTGCCGGCGTCGCCGCTGACCCCCGCGTATGTTTTGCACCGCTTATTAATTGCAGGTAGGATGCTTCGCGGCGATTTTATCCCTACGCAGAATGACGGGAAAAATCGCGTTGACCGTCGCGGCCTGCGTTCCGCCGCCGACGGCCTGAAGTCCTCCTAAAATCAGACAGGTAACAGGGAAAAATGGAAACACAAAACACATCTGCCGCGGAGCAACGCGCGGCGAAAAGACGCTGGCTGAATGCCCACGAAGAGGGGTATCACAAGGCGATGGGTAATCGCCAGGTACAGATGATCGCGATCGGTGGCGCAATCGGTACCGGTCTGTTCCTCGGCGCAGGCGCGCGCCTGCAAATGGCCGGGCCCGCGCTGGCGCTGGTGTACCTGGTTTGCGGTATTTTCTCGTTCTTCATCCTGCGTGCGCTGGGTGAGCTGGTGCTGCACCGTCCCTCGAGCGGCAGTTTCGTCTCTTATGCCCGCGAATTTCTCGGTGAAAAGGCGGCCTATGTGGCTGGCTGGATGTATTTCATTAACTGGGCGATGACCGGCATTGTCGACATCACCGCGGTCGCCCTGTATATGCACTACTGGGGCGCTTTTGGCGATGTCCCGCAGTGGGTGTTTGCCCTCGGCGCGCTGGCGGTGGTGGGCACCATGAACATGATTGGCGTGAAGTGGTTCGCCGAAATGGAGTTCTGGTTCGCGCTGATTAAAGTGCTGGCGATCGTGGTGTTTCTGGTGGTCGGCACCGTCTACCTCGGCAGCGGCAAACCGCTGGACGGCAACGCGACCGGTTTCCACCTGATTACCGATAACGGCGGTTTCTTCCCGCACGGCCTGTTGCCTGCGCTGGTGCTGGTGCAGGGGGTGGTTTTTGCCTTTGCGTCCATTGAACTGGTGGGCACCGCCGCCGGTGAATGTAAAGATCCGCAGACCATGGTGCCGCGTGCAATCAATAGCGTCATCTGGCGTATCGGTCTGTTCTACGTTGGTTCAGTCGTACTGCTGGTGCTGCTGCTGCCGTGGACGGCCTATCAGGCGGGGCAAAGCCCGTTCGTGACCTTCTTCTCCAAGCTGGGCGTACCGTACATTGGCAGCATTATGAATATCGTAGTGCTGACTGCGGCGCTCTCCAGCCTGAACTCAGGCCTGTACTGCACAGGGCGTATTTTGCGCTCCATGGCGATGGGCGGCTCGGCGCCGAAGTTCATGAGCAAAATGAGCCGCCAGCACGTGCCGTATGCCGGTATTATGGCGACGCTGGTGGTCTATGTGGTGGGCGTGTTCCTCAACTATCTGGTACCATCGCAGGTGTTTGAGATTGTCCTTAACTTCGCTTCGCTGGGGATTATTGCGTCATGGGGCTTCATCATGGTGTGCCAGCTGCGTCTGCGTAAGGCCATCAAAGAGGGCAAAGCCGCCGACGTGAGCTTCAAGCTGCCGGGCGCGCCGTTTACCTCGTGGCTAACGCTGCTGTTCCTGCTGAGCGTGCTGGTGCTGATGGCGTTTGACTACCCGAACGGTACCTACACTATTGCCGCGCTGCCGCTGATTGCCATTCTGCTGGTCGCGGGCTGGTTTGGCGTACGCAAGCGCGTAGCGGAAATTCACCGTACTGCGCCATAACCTGCCTCAACGGCCTGATGGCGACGCTATCAGGCCGATTCTCCAGCGGCGAACCACTTCACTCGCGGGGCGTCCCCGCTTTAAGGAGAGACGAAAATGAAATCCACGCTACTGATGGCGCTGACGCTGATGCCCGCGCTGGCTTTTGCCAGCACGCCGCTGCCCGACGTTGTTAAACGCTTTAGCGAGCAGCAAAACATCAAAATTATCAAAGAAATTGATGCGCCAGGCGGGCTCAAAAGCTGGGTCGGTCAGTATCAGGATATGGGCGTCACGCTGTTTCTTACTCCCGACGGTAAACACGTGGTTTCTGGCTACCTTTATGATGATAAAGGAAAAAACCTGAGCGAGGACTTTTTCAAAAGCGAGATTTACATCCCGCTGGGGCGCGAGATGTGGCAGAAGCTGAACGACGCTCACGCGCTGAAAGAGGGGCCCGATAGCGCCGAACGCAAGGTGGTGGTGTTTGCCGATCCGTTCTGTCCGTACTGTAAAACCTTCTGGTCGGCGGCCCAGCCCTGGGTAGCGGCAGGTAAAGTACAGCTCAACACGCTGCTGGTGGCCTTCCTGAACCCGCAAAGCGGCCGCAACGCGACGGCGATTCTGAATGCGGCCGACCCGGTAGCGGCCTGGCGGGACTACGAACTGTCGGGCGGTAAAAAACTGCCGCATTTTACCGGAACGACGCCGCGCGAAACCTTCAATTTACTCCAGCAGCATCAGAAGCTGATGGACGATCTCGGGGCTAACGTCACGCCAGCCATTTACTACATGAATGATAAAAATGAGCTGCAGCAGGTGGTTGGCATGCCGGATGAAAAACAGCTGATCGAGATGTTCGGCCCGCGTCCGTAGGCTATCATCGTCAGGTCTTTCTCCCGAAACGGGAGAGGACCGGCACCCGTTACGCGGCGAGTCAGCCTGTAATATGGATGAAGTTCAGAATGATGGTCACAACCACCCAGGCGAAAAGGAAAAAACGCCGCCTGTCGTTACGCGACTCCAGCGCGGAAAAATAGTTAGCGCTGTAGAATGTGGAGATAATTATCGCTACCGTCACCACGATGTGCCAGGCAGATTCCCGGATGCCAATAAACGCGCTGATGGCGGAAAAGCAGATAACGATAGCCATCGCATTCAGCGCATTACACATCAACCACCCCCACAGACTGGCTGGCCGGACAAACATTTGTTCAAGTCTTAAAACCAATTTCTCATTCACCGCATAAATAAAATGGCGCATAAAATGCACTGCCGCTGGCGGAATGGAGTTGACCAGAATCAATGTTGTAGGTCGCCGCCGACGATAGCGGTAAAAATGATGTGCATCAAAATAAGCGATTTTCCGTTTATCTGGCATTTGTGCAGACTGCACGTGGGGCGGATTAACGCACGGTTGCTGACGTTATCAGCGCCGCCAGATTAACCGGCGTTGGCGTGCAAACGGCGATGCTGAGCGTATTCAGCCAATGATGCGCGATAAAAAGCGAATCGGGCTGCGTGCTGTCGGCCTGCGCCATCTGCCAGACGCTGCCGCCGCGCTGTTTTAGCATCGCTTCTTTACGGGTCCAGATTTGCCAGAAGGTGGGCAGCTGTGCCGCCGGTGGCGCTGCCGCGATCTGCGCGCGTTCGCCGGGGCTGAACAGCGCCTCGGCCAGCGCGGGCCAGCGGGCTCGCGGGCGTAGCGCTTCGATATCGCAGCCGACTTCGCCCTCATCGCTGAGCAGCAGAGCAATATCATCCCCGCTGTGGCTCAGGTTGAACCACAGCGGGGAAGGCGAGGAGAAGCAGGGCTTGCCCTGCTCGCCGTAGCCGATGTCGGGCAGCGGTGAGACGGCGCGGGCAAGCAGGGCCCGACCGGCCAGCCAGCGGGGGCGCCGGGGGCCAGACGGTGCCTCGGCAATAAGCGCGGGCGGCAGAAAGCCTGCGCTTAATACCGACACTTTCCCCAGCAGCAGACGGTACACGCTACGGCCAGCGTTTAATAATGATGGAGGTATTGATGCCGCCAAACGCAAAGTTGTTGCTCTGCAAAAACTCACAGTCGATGCGACGGGCCTCGTCCATGATGTAGTCCAGCGCGCCGCAGTTGGCGTCCGGCTTATGCAGATTCAGCGTCGGTGCGAACCAACCCTCGCGCATCATTTGCAGACTCATCCAGGCCTCCAGCGCGCCGCAGGCACCCAGGGTGTGACCAAAATAGCTTTTCAGCGAGGAGAGGGGAACGTTATCGCCGTAGATAGCGGCCGTCGCCTGGCTTTCGGCGATGTCGCCCCGGTCGGTGGCGGTGCCGTGCGCGGAAATATAGCCGATGTCTAGCGGGCTCAGCCCGGCCATCTTAAGCGCCTGCTGCATACAAATCTGCATGGTTTCCCGCTGCGGTTGGGTGATATGCGCGGCGTCACAGTTGGTGGCGAAGCCGATGATTTCGCCGTAAATCGTCGCACCGCGCGCTTTAGCGTGCTCAAGCTCTTCCAGAATCAGCGTCCCGGCGCCTTCGCCGATCACCAGACCGTCGCGGCTTTCATCAAACGGCGAAGGGGTAGTTTTCGGTTCATCGTTGCGCTGGCTGGTGGCAAACAGCGTATCAAATACCGCCGCTTCCGACGGGCACAGCTCTTCCGCACCGCCGGCGACCATCACCGTTTGATAACCGTGACGAATCGCTTCCCACGCGTAGCCGATAGCCTGGCTGCCTGAGGTGCAGGCGCTGGAGGTGGGAATGACCCGACCGCGCAGGCCAAAGAACAGCCCGGTGTTCACGGCGGTGGTGTGCGGCATCATCTGCACATAGGTGGTGCCCGTAATATTGTTGGTGTGCTTTTCGGTAAGCATGGTCGCGAATTCGCTCACCGGACCGGTGCTGCCGGTTGATGAGCCGTAGGCGATACCGGTATCCCCGTTGGTCAGCACGTCGTCGCCAATCAGACCTGCCTGTTCCAGCGCCAGCTCGGTGGCGCGGGTCGACATCAACGACACGCGGCCCATGGCGCGAATTCGTTTGCGGGTGTAGTGCTCCGGGAGAGCAAAATCGTCAACAGGGGCGCCCAGTAGCGTGTGCAGCCCGTCGTAAACCTGCCATTCGGGCATTTTGCGCACGGCATTTTCGTAGGCCAGCAGCCTGGCGGAGACGTTCTGCCAGCTTTCCCCAAAGGCGGTCACGCCGCCCATGCCGGTAATGACTACGCGACGTGTCATAACATCCCTCCATTGATGGAAATCACCTGGCGGGTGACATAGCCCGCCACGTCTGACATTAAATAGCTGGCGAGCCCGGCCACTTCGTCGGCCTGGCCCATGCGCTTCATCGGAATGATCGCCATCGCTTCTTTCAGCGCGGCTTCTTCCATCTCAATCATGCCGGTGTCGATAAGCCCCGGCGCAATGCAGTTAACGGTAATTTTGCGTTTCGCAAGCTCAATGGCCAGCGCTTTGGTCGCGCCGATGATCCCGGCTTTGGCGGCACTGTAGTTGACCTGCCCACGGTTGCCCATCACGCCGGAGACTGACGACAGCGTGATGATGCGACCGCCCTGGCGAGCGCCAATCATCGGCATAATGCACGGCTGGATGACGTTATAAAAACTGTCGAGATTGGTATGGATCACCGCGTCCCAGTCACTGTCGCTTAGCGCCGGGAAGGTGGCGTCGCGGGCGATGCCCGCGTTGCTCACCACGCCATACCATGCACCGTGTGCGTCGATATCCTGCTCCAGAACTTCGCGGCACTGGGCGCGGTCGGCGACGTCAAAACACAGCAGACGCCCGGCGCCACCGGCGGCGAGAATCGCTTCCAGCGTTGCCTGCGCGCCCTGCGCGTCACGGTGGTAGTGGACGCCGACCGTGAAGCCGTCGGCGGCCAGCTGACGGGCAATGGCGCGGCCGATACCTTTACTTGCGCCGGTCACTAAAACTGAACGACTCATGAGGACGCTCCCTGTTGAAAGAGTGATTGAAGTTCTTCTGCCGTCGGCTGGAAGGTGTTAACGCGGCCGGTGGCCAGCGTCTGTTCATCGGCGGTAATGGCGCATTCAAAGCTGCCAAAGCGCGCGTCCTGCATCAGCAGCTTGACGGTGATGGTGAGGGTTTTTCCGCCGGGCAAACAGCCTGCGGCGCAGATCAGTTCGCGGGCACCCAGCACCATGCCGAGAGCGATAGCCGCCTGCCCCTGTTGATGGCGATGCCAGCCTGACCAGACGCCAACGGTCTGCGCCATCAGCTCCAGCGCATACCAGCCCGGTAGATTTCCTTCCGGGTCAAGAAACGGCGACAGCACGCCGGTGCTGTCGATGCTCACGCGGCAAACCGCCTGCTCCTCGCTGACCCACTCGACCTCGTCGAGCAGCAGCATCGGGGCGTCGTGCGGCAGATATTCGGCGGGCGACAGATAGGGGCTCATGCGATTCTCCCGAGCAAAATGCTGGCGTTATTGCCGCCAAAGGCAAAGGAATTCGACAAAATAACCGGGCGTTCCAGCGGCTGTGGCTGCGTGATAATGCCGCAGGGTGGCAGCGCCGGGTCGCGCGGCGACTGGCTAAAGTCCTGGGCGGGTAGCGGCAAATTGCGCTGTAAAATCAACATGCTGAGCGCGGCTTCGGTGATGCCCGCCGCACCAAGCGTATGCCCGGTCAGGTGTTTGGTAGAGCTGCACGGTACCCGCTCGCCAAATAGCGCATTGACCACCCGTGATTCAATCTGATCGTTCAGCGGCGTGGCGGTCCCATGCAGATTGATGTAACCAATATCGTCAGGGGCCATACCGGCATCGCTCAGCGCCAGCTCAATGGCGCGAATGGCGCCTTCCCCCTGCGGATGCGGTGCGGAAATATGGTAGGCATCGCTGGATTCTCCGACGCCCAGCAGCGCAATGGGCTGTGGTTCGCGGGTGAGCAGCATCAGCGCCGCGCCTTCGCCGATGGTAATGCCGCTGCGCCCCTCACCGAACGGCTGGCAACGCGTTGGTGAGAGCGACTCCAGGCTGTGAAAGCCGTTAATTGGCATGCGGCTGAGCGTGTCGGCGCCACCGACAATCGCGACATCGGCCAGCCCGGCTTCGATCAGGCGACGCCCGCTGATAATGGCGCGAGCGCTGGAGGAACAGGCGGTAGACAGCGTAAACGCCGGGCCATCGAGATCCAGCCAGCGGCTGAGGAAGCGCGACGGATCGCCGAGCTCCTGCTGCGGATAATGCCACGCGGCGCTCTGCTGGCCGTTGAGCGTCAGGTTAACGTGCGCGTCGCCCTCATCGAGACCGGAAGTGCTGGTACCCAGGACAACGGCGACCCGATCGCGCCCGTACCGGGTGATGGCGCCGTCGACCTGTGGCGCAATCTGGGACAGGGCGGCCAGCAGCAGCTGGTTGTTGCGCGAACGGTGATCGCAAAAGGTATCAGGAATAGCGGGCAGCTCGCCGTCGACGCCGCCGAGCACCGCGTGCGGGTGCCCCTGGAGCCAGCCGGTTCTGGCACGCATGCCTGGCGCCACGCCGCGGGTGAGATTCGCAGCGATATCATCCGTATGGCTGCCCAGCGCATTAATCATGCCGACCGCAGAAATATAAATCATATCAGTCACCTAAATATTGAATGGTGATGTGGTATTTAAAGACGTGCTGCTCAATGCTAATAGGCTCACGCTTGCCCTTGCGGTTCAGGTAGGTGATTTCCGTCACCAGCGCGCCGCGCGCGTTGCGCAGCTCGCGTTTATCGCCGTGGTCCGTCAGGGTCCAGCCTTTCGGCAGCTGCGGCAGCCAGGCGCTAATCGGCCAGTGGCTGAGCATGACGTCGGCCAGCACCTGGCTGGCGGGCGGCAGCTGCGGCACAACGATCGACTGCTCGGCGTGGAGCCCACGGTCGTCGTAGGTCACGAGAAACAGACGGATACCGACCGATGACAGCCCTGCCAGCGTCAGTTTTTGATCGTTGGCGTTCAGCATCACCAGCAGCGACTGGGTCTGACCGTTGAAGCTGCCGGTCAGCAGCTGCTGTGAACTGACCGCCGGCGTGATGCCCGGCGCGGGCAGGGTTACACGGGTACCCGGTTCCAGCCAGGCCTGCGGGCGGCCGGATTGATCCTGCTGCGAATGGCTGCAGCCGGCCAGGACGAACGCACAGCTCAGGATTATGGCGTGGATTGCCGGATGACGGCGTAGCGTGATCCGGCCTGCCGGGTGTGGTGGTGTGTGTAAGCCGGATAGGATGGCAACGCGTCGCCATCCGGCAAAAAATGTCGCTATCATCATCGTTTTTTCTTCTCTTTTTTGCCCGGCATCGCCAGCGGCGACAGCAGGAAGGCGGTGAAAATCCCGCTCACCAGGACGATACCAAAACTGCTGATGGCCTGCGTGGCGCTGAAAACCAGCATCCCGAGGGTCAACAACGTCGTCAGCATCGCCAGACCGATCGCCAGCATTGACGTGAGCGGCGTGCCGCGCGGATTACTGAAAAATAGGGTGTAGTTAATGCCGATACCCAGCACCAGCACCAACGCCAGCAGCGAAAACAGATTGAGCGGGTGACCGCTCAGCGCCAGCGCCGCCAGGCCGCAGCCGAGCGAGAGTACCGACGGCACGAGGCTGATAAGCCCTCGCCGCCAGCCGAGCCGGACGATCGCCCCGCAGGCGATCACCGCCAGGGCGATAAACAGCAGTCCGGTTAACACGCTACGATACAGCGCGAACAGCGCATCGAAGGTGCTCTTACGATCCACCCACGCTACCCCGGCGTATTTCTCGCTCAGTGCGTTCAGCGCCGCGCTGTCCTTTACGCCGTCAACCGGCACCAGCACGCCGCTTTCGCCAGCGGGCAGTGTGAGCCACAGCAGCCGCCAGCCTTCGCTGGCCGGGCTATTGAGCCAGTCATCAACCGTGACCGGCATCGGCGACAGGTCCGGCGTCACCGTTGTCAACCCGGCGCTGTGCAACGCATTGATGATAGCGGGCGCGGCCGTTCTTAAGAGGGCGAGATCCTGCTGTTGACGGGCGAGCGAATTCAGCGCCAGGGGACGAAAGCCGCTCAGCAGACCGGATTTTTGCGCCGCGTCCAGCGCGGGCGTAAAGGCTTCCAGGCGCTCCAGCGTTTGCTGCGCGGAGGCACCGTACACCACAAACCACTTCTGATCGACGCTTTGCCCGGTGAGGGCGGTAATGGTTTTTTCCTGCTTCAGCAGATGCTGCGGCAGCGCCTGAAGCTGGGCGATATCATCATCGACGCGTAGCGTCGCCAGGCCCGCCAGCGACAGCAGTGCCAGAGCCAGCGGCAGCCCGACAGACAGCTTTTTATTCCGCCGCCAGGCCGCCAGCCAGCGCAGCATCAGCACCATCGCCGGAACCGGACGCACCGGCAGGCCGCGGCACAGCCACGGATGCCAGAAAATGACCGTCAGGCACGAGGCGCTCAGCCCCACCGCCGCAAACAGCGCCATCTGGCGAATGCCGGGGAACGGGGCGAGCATCATAATCAGGTACGCCGCGACGGTGGTCAGCAGCGCCAGCAGCAGGGCGTTGCGCACTTTATCGAGGCTTTGCCACGGCGTGGCCTCCGCGCCGTGCACCATCCGCTCGGTCAGATAGTAGAGCGTATAGTCGGCGGAAATTCCGATGATGCTCATACTCATCACCAGCGTCATCAGGTGCAGCTCGCCAAACACCAGCAGCGTCGCCACGGTCCCTGCCAGCGCGCCGATGGCGATGGAGATCAAACACAGCAGCAGCGGGCGCAGCGAGCGAAAGGTCACGACAATCAGCAGCAGCACGCCCAGCAGGGTGGCGACGCCGAGGGTCGAGACGTCCCGCTTGGCCTGCTGGCTGGCGTAGTCGCTGTAAAATACCGTACCGCGTGACAGCAGCTGAGCCTGCGGATAGCGCGCTTTGAGCTCCTCCTCAAGCGTATTGAGCGTGGTCACCAGGCGGTGCGTTTGTTGCATATCAAAAGAAGAACCCGCCAGTTCGCCGTGCAGCAGGTACCAATAGTTGCCTTCACTATCCTGGGTGACCAGCCAGCCGTCCATCAGCCGCAGGCGCTGGCCGTTTTTCGCCATCGCCAGCTGCGAGCCGCGCATCAGCATCAGCGGATCGTTTTGCAGCTCTTTGCCGCTCACGCCGGAAAAAGCCGAATAGAGCTGGGAGAGGATCCACTGCGCCTGTGCTTCGCCGCCGTTTTGCAGCCGCGTGCGGGTGTCAGGGTCAATCAGGCCGTTGCGGTGCTGCCAGAAAAAAGCGCCCCAGGCCTGCTGACTGTCGGCATCCATCGGGCCTTTTACCGTAGCGAGCGCGTGCGACTGCTGTAGCCGCGTCAGCCAGTCGCGGGCGACCTGCGGGTCGGCCTGCTTACCGGGGCTGACCAGCCAGACCAACTGACGGTCGAGGCGCTGCATAAAGCCGTCGTTGAGGTTCGGCGGCAGCGCGCCCATGGCCTGTTTGGGCAGCATGGCCAGCACGCTGCTGTTGAGGCGTGCCTGGGGCAGCAGCGTGAGCAGCGCCGCCAGCATCAGCAGGCAGGCGAGGGCCCACAGCAGCGCCGGGCGTTTACGGGGCGGTAAAGCGTTGGCGTTCGTCATCGGTTAGCTGGGCGGGCGTCAGTTGGTGTTGGGAAAGAGTGATATCGGTGCGATCGCCCTGTTTATCATTCAACGTAATGTGCTGCAGATAGGTCTTACCGGCCAAATCAATGGTGGCAAAAATTTTATCCAGCGGCGTGGTGGTCGGCGTGAGGCGCAGCGTCCAGCGCCCGTCGCCGAGGTCGGCAAAATCGACGCGGAAGTTCTGCTCGAGCACCGTGCGATCGGCCTGGAACAGCGCGCGCAGCAGGTGGTTAAACTGGAACATCTGCGGATTGTTCTCTGCGGTAATCGTCTGCGGCGGCTGACCGTTGATAGCTTGTACCATGCGTTTATCATCCAGCAGCAGCTGCATCGGGAACGGCGCCGTCTGGTCCCACAGCAGGCCCTGGTCGCGGGCGATCAGCATCGTGCCTTGCGATCGCAGCGGTTGCGGCAGATCTTTAATCGTGCGGGTCTGATCGAAGTGCGCACGGATCACCGGCTGTTCCGTAAAACGCTGTTGCAGCGTGTCGAGCGTCAGGGCGCTCACAAATGGGCTTATCAGCAGCGCCAGCAATGGCAGAAATCTCACGGCGTCACCCCCATGCGTTCGAACAAAATATCCGGGCTGACAAAACACAACTCGCGGCTGGCTTCATCGACCGCCACCTGAATGGTGTAGCCGGTGGTGGTTCGTTGGCCGCTGTTGGCGTCAAAAATTTCGTAGCCTATGCGCAGGCGATTTTCATATTCTTCAATGCGCGCGCGCACGCGGATACGCTGCTCGAAGGTCAGCGGATGGCGGTACTTCACGCGCGTATCAACCACCGGCCAGACGAAACCCGAATCCTTCATCTGGCGATAGCCATAGTCAAACTGGTTAAGCAGCGCCTCGCGCGCAATTTCGAAATAGCGGAAATAGTTGCCGTGCCACGCCACGCCCATCATATCGACATCATGAAAGGGAATGGTCAGCTCGACTTCAGCCGTAAAGCGGGGATCGTTTAGCACCCTTTACTCCTTGTTTTGGGGATCCGGCAGCTGCCAGAAATCGAAAAAGTTAAACCAGTCGAGCGGCGACTGCAGGGCATAGTGCTCAAGACGCTGTGCGTAGCGGTCAATTGCCTGCTGTAAGGCCTCCTGACGCGTAGCGCGCGCAAGGAGCAGGGGATCGGCAAACGGCTCGCAGTGAATATGCAGCTTCTCTGCCTGGCGCAGTGCGAACAGTAAAACCACCGGGCAGCGCAGAATCGAGGCGAGAATAAACGGCCCCTGCGGGAAGGGGGCGGGCTGGTCCATAAAGCGGCTCCAGCAAACGCGCCACTCGCCGCCGCGCTGCGGATTGACCGCAATGCGATCGCCGACGATGGCAATCCATTCGCCGCGATCCAGCTTCTCTTTGAGTAAGATTGCCGTCTCCGGGCCGATGTCGGTGACCGGCATCAGGTTGATGCCCGCCTGTGGCGCCATTTCTTGCATAATCTGTTTGAAGCGCTGAGCGTTTTCGCTGAACACCAGCGCGTTGATGGTTTTGCTGCCCTGGCGCTGCGCCAGCGCACGGCAGACTTCAACATCGCCGAGATGTGAGGCCAGCAGCAGCTTGCCGCGCGTGTCATCGGCGTGGAGCGCCGCTTCTGCTCCCGGAGAAAAGACCACATCACGGCCGAGCTGCAGTTCGCCGCGCCAGCCGGCGATTTTATCGAGCATTGCGTTGCCAAAGCGCAGAAAGTGCTGATAGCTCGTCAGGTTGGCCGGTACCGGCATCTGGCGGGCGGTGAGCCGGGAGCGCACCCGGGCTACCCAGTTTTGCGAAGCGCGCCGCGCCTGTGTTGCCGTCAGCCAATAAACGCCAACCACCGGATACAGCAGCAGGGTAAATGCCCGCCGACCGAGGCATCGCCATACCCACAGCATCAGACGCATCCCCCACAGTCCTTTCACTTCTTGCTGCCGCGCCCAGTGCGGCGACGCGCGGCGAAACAGCAGCGTCGGAATGCGCGGCAGCATGCCGAAGAACAGCCGCGTGTGCATACGGGAAATCCGCAGGTTGTCTTTGAGCGCATCAAAGTGCGACAGCCCATCCAGCGGATAGGTGACGCGGGTGGGGACGAAATAGCTGGTGTTGCCCTGCCAGTACAGACGGACCATCACTTCGGTATCGAAATCCATCCGTTTGCCGAGCGTTGCGCGCTCGGCGAGCTGGAGAGTGGGGGCCACCGGATAGACGCGAAAGCCGCACATGCTGTCTTTGAGCTGCAGCGAAAGCGTTTCAATCCACACCCATACGTGGGTGACCCAGCGGCCGTAGAGGCGCGAACGGGGAATGGAGTCATCGTAAATGGGCTGACCGGAAATCAGCGCCGTCGGGTGCTCCTCGGCAAGCGCCAGCAGTTTGGGAATATCTTCAATGGCGTGCTGGCCATCGGCGTCGACCTGCACGGCATGGCTATAGCCTGCGGCCGCGGCGGCTTCAAGCCCGCGGATCACCGCGGCACCTTTGCCGGCGTTCTCGTCCAGGCGTATCAACGTCAGGCCTTCAGTCTGCGCTGCCAGTCGGGTGAGCGTCTCTCGCGTGGCGGCATCGCTGCCATCGTCGACCACGATACAGGGCAGAGCAAACGATCGCAGGCGCGCCAACACGCCCGGCATCATCGCGCCGTGGTTATAGCAGGGGATCAGCACACAGGGAGAGAACGTCAGCGGCATAGGCGGATTTTCCCGCTGCTGGCCGTATGGCGGGCTTCGCCGTCGTGGCGCTGGTAGCTGAACGTGAGCGTCTGGCGCGTTTCCTGCCACTCCATGCTTAGCGTGACGCGCGTCATCGGCAGCAGCGGAGCCTGAAACTTCACGTTCGGCATGCTGTGAAAACGCCAGCCGGGGGCCAGTAAGGTGGTGGCATAGTGCATCACCCAGTCCAGCTGTGCGACGCCGGGCAGCAGAGGCTGCACGGCAAAATGACCCTTGAACCAGAAAAGATCGGGGTCAAGAGACAGCACTACGTCGAGCCGATGCGGCTGTGCCTGGCGGCGCTCAATTTCACGGGGTTTCATGAAATAACTCCTGTAATTGCGCATAGACACGCTTATTCATACTGTTGACGGGCATCTGCTCGATCACCCGCCAGTAGCGCGGCACGGCGACCGGTTCCAGCCACTGCCGCAGCGCGTGTCGCCACGCCTGTTCCAGGGCCTTGCCGTCGCGCGCCTGCCAGCGTTGACGCACGGCGTCATCCAGCACCAGCAGCACGCCCACGCTCTGGCGCCCGCCGCGAATGATAGGCAGTGCGGCCGCTTCTCGGATGCCTTCCAGCGACAGCAGCCGGCGCTCAACTTCGCTGAGCGAAACGCGCTTTTCTTCTATTTTGACGACCCGGCCGCGACGGCCCGCGAGATGGAATCGACCGTCGGCATCGAAGCGCAGAATGTCGTCGAGCAGCAGACCGTGAGCGTCGGCGATCAGCGGTGAAAAAACGCGCAGCGCGTCGTTTTCAGGCACAAATCGGACGCCGGGGAAGGGCAGCCAGCTCACGTTATCCTGCTGGCGGGAACGCCAGGCGAGAACGCCGGTCTCGGTGCTGCCGTAGATTTCATCCGGCCAGATTCTGAGCCATTCGGCGGCGTGGCTAACATCCTGCCACGGCAGCAGGCCGCCCGCCGAAACCAGCGCCGCCAGCGGAGGCGCGGCGAGCCGGGAATCAAGCCGCTTTAAAAAGGCCGGGCTGCTGATAAAGGTGTAGCGATACTGCGGGTCGAGCGCTGCCAGCTGTTCGGCGTAATAGAGCATCGCGGCGTGCAGCGGCAGGCCCAGCGCCATCGGCAGGAAGATACGAAACGTCAGGCCGTACAAATGCTGCGGCACCACGGACGCCACCACCCGGCTGTCGGCCAGGCGATCGGCAAAGCGTGCAGCCAGCAGCATGGCCTCGCGATCGAGGCTGGCGATCGATTTATTGATGCGTTTGGGTTGCCCGGTCGAACCGGAGGTGAACAGGGTTACGTGCGCGTCGTGGCGCAGCGCGGGCAGGGAAAGCGCGTCGAGGCTCACGGTCATCGCCGAGTGCACGACCTGCTGTGGCCCATGCCAGTCCAGCGGCCGGTCGCTGAGGACACCGTCGAAAAATGCACGTTGTTCATCCAGCAGCGACACGCGGTTATGCCCTGGTATCACCGGCGTTTTTCCCGCGTGCAGCGTGGCCAGCAGCGCCACGATAAACAAATAGCTGTTTTCAAAGCACAGCGCCCAGCGTTCACCTTCCAGCCGCTGCAGGTCGGCCATCAGCCGCGCGACATCCGCCCGCAGGTGGCCGAGCGTCCAGGTGTGGTGGTCCTGCCAGGCAATAGGAGTATGCGCAGGACGTGAGGCCGTGAGCCATTGCGTCAGCGTCAGGGTCTGCTTCATTGTGAATCTCGTTTAATCATCCGCCGGCGCACCAGCCATTCCGCGCTCATCAGCAGCCCCATTAACAAGTAGGCAATCATGCCGTTCCATGCGGTCCACAGCGACATATCGCCGTGCAGGGCGGTAAACAGCGCCACGCTGCCGTTGATGATGAAAAAGGCGCACCAGATTTGCGTGACTCTGCGGGTGTAGCGCACGCCAGACTCGGGAAGCGCGGGTTCCTGCAGGCGCGCCAGACGCTCGACGATCGGCATCGCCGACCACAGAGAACCGCCGAATACCGCCAGCATGACCGCATTCACCACTACCGGATAGAACAGCAGCATCTGGTGGGTCTTAAGCAGGTAGCTGGCAAGGCACAGGGCGATGCCCGCCGCCGCCACAACCTGCGTGACCACGCGTAGCGGTCCCGCCTGTTGCCGGGTCTGGCGCAAGCGTAAAAACAGCAGCAGCGCCATCAGCGGCAGCAGCCAGTGCAGGCCGTTATGCGCCAGACCAAAGCCAATAACAAAAGGCCAGGCCAGCAGCAATAAACCTGTCAGCAGCGGGACGACGGGCAGCGAGCGAAGGCTCGGCATCGTGAATCAGGCTTCTTTCAGCAGACGTTCTACCGCGTCAACCACGTCCTGCACGGTACGTACCGCTTTGAACTCTTCCGGTTTGATCTTCTTGCCGGTTTTCTTTTGCAGGTGAACGATCATGTCAACCGCATCGATGCTGTCCAGCTCGAGATCTTCGTACAGGCGCGCTTGCGGCTGAATATCCTGCGGGTCCACTTCAAACAGCTTAACCAGCAGGGCAGAGACTTCGTCGTAAATGGCTTGTTGTTCTGTCATGACGAGCGATCCTCAGGCACGTTGCGCGTGAATGAAAGAGGCCAGCGTGGCAACGGAGAAGAAGTGCTGACGCATCTCTTCGCTTTCCGCTGAAAGCACCACGCCGTACTGATTTTTGACCGCCAGGCCCAGTTCCAGGGCATCAATGGAGTCCAGTCCCAGACCGTCGCCAAACAGCGCCGCGTCGGTATCAATATCGTCTGCGGATAGCTCATCCAGATTTAAGGTATTGATGATGAGATTTTTAATTTCAAGATGAAGCGCTTGCATCATTAAGTCCTATGCCATTCGTAGAATTTGTTTGTAATTTAAGTAAAAGATGCCGGTTTAGCTGCCGTGCCGCCAGCGCCGGTTCTTGTGAATTCGCGTTGTAAAACTGATTGAGCGGCACCCGTTCGCCGACCGCGATGGTGAACACGGGCTTGGTCGGCGGCGCGTCGTACCATTTGCTGTGTTTGCCCAGCATGTGCTCGGTGCAGCGGATAACCACAACGCGCAGGTCGCTGCCGCAGCGTACCGCGATATTGGCCGCCCCGCGCTGAAGCGTCATTTTCTCGCCGGGAACGCTGCGCGTGCCTTCCGGAAAAATCAGAATGGTGTCGCCCTGCTGCAGCCGCTGTCGACTGGCCGGCAGCAGCGCGTCGGCCTGATCGTTAATCAGATAATCGGCGGCACGGATAACGCCGCTGACGAACGGATTATGCAGCAGCGCGCTTTTTACCAGACAGTCGGTCTCGGGCATGATAGAGGCCAGCATCACGTAGTCAATCAGACTGGGATGGTTCGCCACCACCAGACAGCCGCGCTCCTGGCGCAGCCTGTCGGCCCCGGTGATTTGGTAATCCAGTACGCCGACGGTTCTGACCACCGTCAGGAAAAGACGGAAACTGGCGGAGATGCTGCGCCGCGCCAGGCGACGGCGACGCGCTTTGTTGCGCACGACAATCAGCAGCAGGTTGAACCAGATAAGCGACAGCATTAGCCCGCCAAGGCCGAACAGCGCGAAACACACGCCGGTCATTGCCGCGCGCCACAGGCGGTTGAGGCGTGAAAATAGCGTGCTCATGATCGGCTCCAGCGCCACTGCGCGCGTTCGCCGGGAACGGTGAACGTGGCGGCATCCTGGAGATAATGCTGTAAAAACAGCAGGCTTTGCGGCAATGCGCTTTCATCCTGCGGCGCAGCGGGCAGCGTTTCGCATTGCCATGCGTCGCCCGCCTCCAGCACCAGCCCGACGGCAAAAGGCCAGGTGGGCATCGTCGGCGGCAGGCGGTCATGATAAAAGGCCGGCAAAAAGCCATCGAAATCGACCATTAAGATGCGCTGGTAGCCGGCCTGTAACAGGCCTATGACCTCACACAGTCACTGCTGGAAGGTGTCTCTTCCCGCCGACAGCGACGACGAGACCAGCGGCTTTTTGGCGGCGATGGTCAAATTACCGACCGACGAGTTGTGTACGGAAAGGGCGAAATCGGTGGGCGAGAGCGGCTGCTCGGTGGCCAGCGCCTGAAGAATGCGGAAGTTGCGCTCCAGCTCGCCGTGACGGCTGGTGAACAGCGCGGCATCGATATCCTGTTTGCGCAGTAAAGACAGGCCGCAGTCGACCGCCAGCTTGCTGCCGGAGCTGAGGCGTCGCGCGGTCATCATTGGCAGTTCGCTGGGTTTAGCGAGCGGCGCAGCAGGATCGATGGCATACGGCTGCTGCGCCCATTGCCGCCACTGTTCTGCGTCATTGATGCCCGGCGCGCTGGCCTGCCAGTCAATTATGTTTAATGCAAATTTCATCCACTCGCGCCTAAATCAATGAGTCCATCGGCATTTTTTGAATGCCCAACGCTAAATTATGTTGCCTTAGAATGATTTCTTATGACAAATCAGTAGGGTATGACCAATACCCAGGTTGTCGTGGCGTTCATCTACCTGGAAACCTGCGCGGTCCAGATAGTGATAAAACTTCTCTACGCTATAAAACCGGCTGTTACCGTTCGCCATGCAGGTAAAGTACAGCGAGGTAGCATTCAGGCTAAAGGCCGCCGCTTCAAATTTCTGCGCGTCCCAGAACAGTTCCATAATGCACAGCTTCGCGCCGGGCTTCATGGCGCGGGCGACGTTAGCCAGCAGAGCAATAATCTGTTCGGGCGAAAAGCAGTCAAGAAACTGGCTCATCCACCAGATATCAGCCTCACCGGGCAGCGGGGCAGCGCTTAACATATCCACCGGGTGAAAATTAACCCGATGCGTGAGGCCCGCATTAGCAATATTCGCGCGCGCCAGCGTAATTTGCGACGGCAGATCTAATATCGTTACCGTAATATTGTCATTGTATTGGCAACAATGCAGCGCCCATTTACCGGTATTTCCACCGACATCATACAATATCGTTGGATTGCTGGCGAAAATGCGCGGAAGCGCCGCCGTGAAGGCTTCATCCGAGTAATAATGATCGAAGGCAAACCAGCTCGCGCGCGCCGATTCCGGCAGCTGAGAAAGCGCGGGATAAATTGTCGGCCAATCGCCAAAAACTTTCAACCCCGAAGGCTTACCTTCTTTTAGCGCCTGTTCCAGAAAAAATAACCCTTGATAGCAAACATCCTGCGTGAAATCCATATTGACGTTAGTCATCTTGTCATGCAGCAGGAAATGGCCGATTTTGGTTAAACAATACGCATCGTTTTGCGCGGTAACGATGCGCCCACTCAGCCCCATATCCAGAAGAATACTAATAGCATATTCATTGAGAGGACATTGCGCCGCAATATCTGACAACGTGGCGCCATTTTTACCCTGTTTATCTAAATAAGCGAGAATACCGGTATTGCGAAGGCTGAGCGCCGTCTGAAATAGCATCGGAGCAAACGCAATTTTCTGGGCTTCCGTTATCGCTTCCAGTGCGCTGAGTGAGTCCTGTTCATACATTGTTTTAGGGTCTATACAGAGGGTAAAAGAACCTAATCCCGCAGGTGGCGGGATTAGGCGGCGATAATTTATTGCAGAGCAGCGCTGGCCAGATTGACCTGGATATCTTTGTCGAGGTTTCTCACCCAGCGATTGTAATTCTTGTGAATTTTTCCATCGGAAGCTTTCAGGTTGAAGCTGCTATCGTAAACAATTGAATAGCCCGTTGCGGAGTATTTGATATTTGCCGTTGCAGAGTGGTCGCGGGCTTTCTGAGTGGCCTTAATCACGCCTGGTGCCGCTTCCGTCATGATCCAATCACGCTGGATGCCCGCCTTTAAGATGGCGTTTTTTACCTGTTCGGCGCTGTGGCCTGCCGATACGACGGTGTTAATTTGTTCAATTGGCGCCGTGCGCGCGCAGCCTGCCAGAATGCTAATGAAGGCGAAAACGGCGAACCATTTAGCTATTTTATTCATGCTGATTTCCTATCAAATATCACTGTTTATTTTGTTATATGCCAGAAGAGATTGATCGCGATGAAGCCAGAAACAATAAATTCCAGCAAGATATAACATTGTTTGCGTATTGAGTAAAACCCATGTGCGGGCAGCTGATTTATATTTTTGATGATTGTCAAAAAATGCTTCAGTGTATTTAGCCTGTACACGATATACGTTAATTTAAAAAGGTATTATCGGCAGATTGATTCATTTTGTTAATTTTTTTTAAAAGTCGACATATTAGACTGGTTTAATCTTTTATATCTATCACTCCATCGTTTTTTGACGCCGCAGGGAGAATTTTTATCTAAAAAACGGGGTGTTGTATAGCTATTAATTATGATGGGCGTCAGCCGCGGGGTATTAACCCTCATCTGCCGTCGCCGCGGCCGGGGGAGCAAAGGGGCATTCTTCGGGGGAAACGTTTATGGCTCTGCTGACAGCGGATTAAGAAACGTGATCGGTACCGCTAACCCGACGGGATGCGGTTTTTGTCCTGTTTAATGTCATCTCTGTCCGTTGCGCCAGAACGGCATCCAGCATTTGATGAGGCTTCGGATTTTCCGACCGCAACTGCCTGGAGGATAAGAAGAGATGACCCATCAAATTACCCTGCGTTTTGAGGATGGCGCAACGCAAACTCTGCCGTGCCGCGCCGGTGAGTCCGTCGCTGACGCCGCGGTGCGCAATAGAATTAGCATTCCGCTCGACTGCCGTGACGGCGTCTGTGGCACCTGCAAAGCGACCTGTGTATCCGGCGACTACCAGCACGGCGACTACGTTGACGACGCGTTATCGGCCGAAGAAGCCCGCGCGGGGCGAGTGCTGACCTGCCAGATGCGCCCGCAGAGCGATTGCGTCGTGGAGATTGCCGCGGCTTCGCAGGCTGCCGGCGTAGCGACCTATCACGGGCGCATCACCGCCAGCAGGATGCTGTCGCCAACCACGTTAACGTTCTCCGTTGCGCTCGACGATCGTCATGCGCTGAGCTTCCTGCCCGGGCAATACGTCAACGTGCAGGTGCCCGGCAGCGACCAGACACGCGCGTATTCGTTTAGCTCCGGTCCCTCAGACCCTGAAGCGTCGTTTGTCGTGCGCAATGTCCCGCAGGGTCTGATGTCCGAATGGCTGCGTGAACGGGCCCGCGTGGGGGATGCGATAAGCTTTCGTGGGCCGATGGGCAGTTTCTACCTGCGTCCGCTTGAGCGCCCGGTGCTCTTTCTGGCAGGGGGAACCGGGCTGGCCCCGTTCCTGTCGATGCTGGCAAAGCTGGCGGATGATGGCGCTGCGTCAATGCCGATACACCTGATTTTTGGCGTGACCCGCGATGAAGATCGGGTGGCGATTGATGTACTGGATGCGTACACGCGGCGCCTGCCGAACTTCAGCTACCGCTGTACCGTGGCCGATCCGCAAAGCAGCCATCCGCATAAGGGCTACGTCACCGCGCATATTGATGCCCGGCAGCTTCACGGTGGCGATGTCGATGTGTATCTCTGCGGCCCGCCGCCAATGGTCGATGCGGTACGCAGCTATCTCGATCGCGAGGGGCTGACGCCGCGTCATTTCTACTACGAGAAGTTCGCCGGTGCAGCCGCCGCGCCAGTGGCGGCAGATGACGAGCCGCCGATCGCGTCTGCGGACGTCGACGATGCCTTTGACCTGCGGCTGGCGCTGGAGCTCGGTGCGGTACAGCTGACCATGGGGCGGCTGAGCGGCGAGCAGCTCACCACCTTCCGCCGTTTGGCCGATGCGACGGCCGAATTTGTCTCCGGGCGGCGCTTCCTGGACGTGGCGGGCTACGTTGCGGCTAACCAGGCCTTCCACCGGTTCTTGATTGAAGCGACCCGTAATGCGCAGCTTATCGCGCTGTATGCCGAGCTGGCGGTGCAGGACTATATCGACCGCGCGTTAACCGCAGGCGTCGAGATTGTTGGCGACATTGTGCAGCAGCATCGGGATTTAGTTTCCGCCTTCGAATTCGGTGATTTAAATGCCGCTCGCGACGTGCTGGCCCAGCACGCCCAGCATTCACGCACCACCATGAATCGGTCGCTGGCGTTGAAAAACGTGCCCTGCGCCGTATTGCCGCCTGCGGCTACACCTCTGCCAGCGTCAGATGCGCCGCGCTGTCCATTTCATGAGCCGGCGCCGCCGCTGCCGCCATACTCAGACGAACTGGCCTGGCCGCCGGGGCTCGAGCCTTTTAAAGTGGTGGACGACGGCGCACAGGGCGACCCGTATGCACACTACAACTGGATGCGCGAACACGCGCCAGTGCTGCGCTGCCGCTCCGCGACTTCTGACGTCTGGTTTATCTCGCGCTATGACGATGTTTATCAGGCAATCCGCAACCCGAAACTGTTTTCCTCTGAGGTGGTAAGCCCTCCGCCGCTGACGTTCCTCACGCTGTTTGACGCCCCTGGGCATACCCGGCTGCGTAAAGTGGCGCAGCCGTCGTTTATGCCACTGGCCCTGGAGCCGTTTATCCCTGAAATAGAACGTCGTGCCGAGGCGCTAATTGACGGAATGCTTGCCCGTGGCGGCGGCGATGTGGTGGAGGATTTTGCCATTCCGCTGAGTATCGCCACCATTTCGGCGATGATCGATGTGCCGAACGAAGACGAAGAAAAGATGAAGTTCTGGTCTGATGAAACCTTCAGCTACTTCGGGCGTCTGGCGCGCAATGCCCCCGGAACCGGTACCGATGAACAAAGCGCAATGGCCTTCTTCGCCTACCTGAAGGCGGCGATGGAGCGGCTGTATCTCAGCAATAGCCCGTCCATTGGCGGTCATATCGCGCGAATGTGGAAAGCCGGGGAGCTGTCGGAAAAAGAGGCCAAAGAGCTGTGCGCCTTCGTTTTCATCGCCGGGCACGACACCACCACCATCCTGGTGGCCAATGCTTTTCGCATGTTTGCCGAACAGCCGCAGCTGGTGGCGCGCATTCGCGACAATATGGATGACGCCGAACTGTTTGTGGAGGAGGTGGCGCGCTACCGTGGCACCGTACAGCGGGTAAGCCGTATCACCACTGAAGCCACGACGGTGGCGGGGGTCGAGATCCCGAAAGGTGCGGTGATACGCCTGCTGCTGTCGGCGGCGAACCGCGATAGCCGTAAGTTTGCCGATGGCGAAACCTTCAATATCGATCGCGATACGCAAGGCCATCTTGGCTTCGGCAACGGTGCCCACAAGTGCCTTGGCCAGCCGCTGGCGAAGCTCGAAACCCTGATTGCCACGAAGCTGGTGGCGCGTAAGGTCAGCGAGATTCGTCTCGATCCTGCGCGCCCCATCGAGTATGTGCGCGGTAACAATTTGACTAACTCTGGCCCGGCGCATCTGTTTGTGCAGATGCGCGCAAAGGCGGACTAAGCGGAGTGTGACAGGCGGCCCTGTTCCCGAAGGCGGTATTCGGTGGGCCGCAGTCCGGTTTGCTTGCGGAAGAAGCGGCCAAAGTAGGCTTCGTCGCGAAAGCCCAGCTCGCGGGCTATCTGTTTAACGCTGAGGCTGGAGTACATCAGCAGCCGCTGGGCTTCGTGAACGGCGCGGCGGTCAATGGCTTCAATGGCTGAAATGCCGAACGCCTCGCGGCAGATTCGGGTGAGCTGCCCGGCGGAGATACCCATGGCCTCGGCGTAGCGGGCGACCGGCTGACGGCTACGGCAACGCGCATCGAGCAGCAGGCGGAAGCGTTCAATTCGTGCGACCAGGGCCGCACGCGCGGGGTTACCCGTCAGCCGCGCCTTCTCGCTCAGGCGGGCAATTTGTACAAACAGCGCAAGGGTGAGCGCCAGCCCGGCGGTGTACTGCCAGCGTTCCGGATGCGCCGCCTCGCGGCCGATGCCTTCGAAAAGCGCCGCCAGGGGTTCGCCGCGGCGGCTGTAGGGATCGACCGTCAGCACCGCGGGTGTACGCACAAAATCCAGCAGTTCGGGTGCGGCGGTCATCGCGACCGATTCAATAGCCGACTGCGCGGTGGTCACTACGTGGCCGTCAATGTCGGCATCAAAGTGAAAACCGTGTACCGAGCGGGCCGGAATAACCACCAGGCACGGTGCTTCCAGCCGCCAGCGCTGGCCATCTATCGACGTCTCACCGCCGCCGCGCGTGATGTACAGCGTTTGGATGAGCGCATCGTGAAAGTGCGGCTCAATTTCGAAGCCAAAGCGGCTGGCGCGCGATGGAATGCGCTCATGGTGCACGCTGTCCACCGGGGCATGGCCGGGCTGCGCGCCGTACAGCGCGTAGTTGGGCAGGTGGCGACGGGCGCTGGCGTTAGCGGGCATGGTGCGGGTTTTGTCCGGTTGTCATGGGTGACTCCAACGATGAGATGACCTGTTATTCGGCGGTAAAACGGACCCGGGCGCAAGCGCTGAATATTCATCTTGTGATGTGGCGAGGGTCGGCTCAGCGGCGCTTCTCTATGGCAGCACGGGCGTAAAAGTTGCGCCAGCACACACTTCCTGGCAATTGTCGAAAAGTGCAGGTTTTGGCGTGAAAGTGCCCTTCTTTTTCCCGGTAGGGCTGTGAAAAATGCACATGTAACTTTTTTGCAACATCAATGGAACGATCGGAATCCTTCATCTGCGAGGTACCCTATGGCTGTAGAACTTCCTGCTCGTGAGTGCGATGTGCTGGTGATTGGCAGCGGCGTCGGCGGGCTGTCCGCAGCGGTGACCGCTGGCCTGAACGGGCTGAGCGTTCAGGTTATCGAAAAAGACGCGGTTTTTGGCGGCACCACCGCGTTTTCGGGCGGCGTGCTGTGGATCCCTGACAACCATCTGGCGCGTCAGCAGGGCATCGATGACAGTCAGGCCGCGGCGCGTACCTATTTGCAGGGGGAGGCGGGCGACAGCTTCCGCCCGGAGGTCGTCGACGCTTTCCTGAAAAACGGGCCGGAAATGCTGCGTTTTTTTGAAGAGCATACCCGCTTTCGCTGCAACCTGTATCAATATCCCGACTATCATCCCGACGCGCCCGGCGGCGTTATGCGCGGTCGTTCGGTGGTACCGGAGGCATTTGATATCCGCGAGCTCGGTGACGCGATGCCGCGCCTGCGCAAGCCGCTGCGGACCATCACCTTTATGGGAATGATGTTCAGCTCGTCCAATAACGATCTCAAGCACTTCTTTAACGCGACCCGTTCGCTGAAGTCGTTTACCTACGTCGTGAAACGCCTGAGCCGCCACCTGCTGGAGGTGGCGCGCTACGGGCGCGGTATTACCGCTAACGGCGGCAACGCGGTCGTCGCCCGGCTGGCCTGTTCGGCACGGGATCTTGGCATCCCTATTCACACCGGCGTGGCGGTAAAAGATCTGATTGTCGAGCAGGGCGCGGTGCGCGGCGTTGTGGTTGAACGCGGCGGTGAACGAATCACCCTGTACGCCCGCCGTGGCGTGGTGCTGGCTTCCGGCGGCTTTGCCCGCGACGAGGCGAGGCTGAAAAAACTGTACCCGCACGTACAGCGCGGCGGTGTTCAGCTGTCGCCGACGCCGCCGGGCGTCGATACCGGCGACGGCATTGCGATGGCCGAACGAATCGGCGCCCGCTTTGATGACAGCTACCCAAACGGTGCGGCGTGGATCCCCGCGTCGAAGGTGCAAATTGGCCGCCAGTCGTATGTCTTCCCGCATCTGGTCGACCGCTACAAGCCCGGTTTTATCATGCTAAACCGTCACGGCGTGCGCTTTTGTAATGAGGCGGATTCCTACCACGACGTCGGGATCGCCATGATAGACACCTGCCGTGACGATACGGAAACCTTCGCCTGGCAGATCTGCGACCGCCGGGCGCTGCGCAAATACGGTATGGGCTTTGCCAAACCGGCGCCGATACCCGTCTCGCTGTACCTGAAAAACGGCTATCTGCTCGAAGGTAAAACGCTGCACCAGCTGGCGCAAAAAATGGGCGTGCCGCCTCAGGCGCTGGAACGCACCGTCAGCGATTACAACGCCGCCGCGCGGCAGGGGCGGGATCCGCAGTTTGGCCGTGGTGAATCGGCCTACAACCGCTATCTCGGCGACAGTCACCATCAGCCTAACCCTTGCGTGGCGCCGATAGAACAGGGGCCCTTTTATGCGGTGAAGCTGTATATGGGCGATCTCGGCACCTTCCACGGCCTGAAAACCGACGCCGAAGCGCGAGTGCTGGACAACCAGGGGCGGGTGATACCGGGCCTCTATGCGGCCGGCAATGAAATGGCGAGCATCATGGGCGGCAGCTATCCCGGCGCGGGGATCACGATTGGCCCCGCGGCGACCTTTGGCTACATCGCCGCCCGCAGTATGGCGGCACGCGGTGAAACGGCGGTACAGCCTGCACAAGCCGCCTCATGAATCAGGAGAACATCATGTCGACACTTTTCAGTTCATTACGGGTTGGTCCGCTAACGCTGGCTAACCGTATCGTGGTTCCGCCCATGTCGCAGTATTCCGCGCGGGCGGACGGCATCGCCACTCCGTGGCATGCTCAGCATATTGGCGGGCTGGCCGTTTCCGGCGCGGGTATGGTGATTTGCGAGGCCAACGGCGTGACGGCCGATGGCCGCATTACCCCGCACTGTCTGGGGCTGTGGAATCACGATCAGGCGCAGGCGCTGCAAACGCTGCTGGCCGGTATTCGCACCTACAGTTCGACGCCGATTGGCGTGCAGCTTAACCATGCCGGGCGTAAAGCGGGCACCAACGCGCCGTGGCGAAGCCAGGGCGCATCGTTGAGCGATGAAGAGGGCGGTTGGCCGACGGTTGCGCCGTCGGCGATTGCCTATAAACCCGGCTGGCGCGTACCGCAGGTGCTGGACGAGACGGGTATGGCGCGCATTACCCAGGGCTTCGTCGATGCCGCCCGCCGGGCGCTGGATGCGGGAGTCGACTTTATTGAGCTGCATGCGGCCAACGGCTATCTGCTGAACCAGTTCCTCTCGCCGCTGAGCAACCGACGCGAAGATGACTACGGCGGCAGCCCGCATAACCGTATGCGCTTTCCGCTGCAGGTGGCTCGCGCGCTGCGCGAGGTCTGGCCGAAAAACCGCGCTCTCGGCGTCCGCTTCAACGGCGGTGAATTTGCCGAAGGTGGTCTGTCGCTGGATGAAGCGGTGCTGTTTGCGCGTGAACTGCACGCGCTGGGCTATGATTATCTCCACGTTTCCGGCGGCTATAACATCTACACTCAGACCCCGGCGGCCGACCAGCCGGGCTATATGGTGCCGTTCGCCGAAGCGGTGAAAAAGGCGCTGCCGCAGGCGGTAGTCATTACCGTTGGGCTGATTTATGAAGCGCAGCAGGCAGAGGCGATCGTCCGGGATCGGCGGGCGGACCTGGTGGCGATTGGCCGGGGGATGCTTGACGACCCGAACTGGCCGATTCATGCGGCGATAGCCCTTGGGGAAAACCCGCCGTGGCCAAAACCGTATGACCGCTTCGGGCCGCTGGGCTGGCCGACGCACCGTCCGCAGGAGGCCAGAGGATGAATCTGCCGCTTATCGATCACCGGATCTACACGATTCGTCCACGTAAAATGAATGACTTTATCGCGGTGTTTGACCGCCTGGCGATGCCGGTGCTGCGCGAAACGCTGGGGAATCCTTTGGGGTTTTACACCAGTTTTGTCGGGCCGCAGAACCAGTTCGTTCATCTGTGGGGCTATGAAAGCCTCGCGGAGTACGAGCGTCGTAGCCGTTTGCGCGACACGCATCCGGATTTTGCCGCCTACCTTAAAGCGTCGGAGCCGTATATTGTGGCGCAGGAGACGCGGCTGATTCGCGCCACGGCGATGCCGTCGGTAGCGGGGTAGTTTTGTGCGGCAATAACCCTCACCCCTTTGTGGAGAGGGCTAGGGTGAGGGGAAACCGCTCATCACACTCACGGAGGCACCATGAACCTGACCAACAGCATCCCGGTATTCAAGCTGTACGGCGAAAGCTGGCACTGGCCGACGCCGGATCTGCTGCACTGCGAATCGATTCAAAGCCGCAGTAGCCTCTATGACTGGAGCATTCGCGCCCATCAGCATAGCGATCTGGTGCAGATCCTCTTCGTGCAGCAGGGGCAGGGGGACATTGAAATTGAAGGTGAGCGTCGTGCGTTCTGCGGGGCCTGCGTGCAGATTATCCCCGCGCTCTGCGTGCACGGGTTTCGCTTTTCGCCGGGGACGCAGGGGTTTTCCCTGTCGCTTGCCGCTCCGCTGGTGGCGCAGCTCGAGCGGCAGTTTGGCCGTGCTTTACAGGTGCTGAATCAGGCCAGACGCGTAGCGGTCGGCGAGGCCGCTGACTATCTTCATACGCTGTTCCACACGTTACAGCAGGAGTATCAGTCCGATAGCGAGGCGCGCGATATGATGCTGCATTCGCAGCTTAGCGCACTGGTGGTGTGGCTGAACCGACGCGGTGCGACGCCGGTGGAAGTGAGCGATAAAGTAGAACGCAAACGGGCAACGATTCGCCGTTTTAATCACCTGGTGGAAAACCACTATCGCGAGCATCTGCCGCTGGCGCACTACGCGAGTCAAATTGGGATGTCCGGCGTGCATCTCAACACGCTGTGCCGCGAGTTCCATGGCTGCAGTGCGCTGAGCGTGCTGCACCACCGTTTGCTGCTGGAGGCGAAGCGCAGCTTGCTGTATACCAGCATGACCGTCAGCCAGATATCCGACTATCTCGGTTTCAGCGACGCCACCTATTTCTCTCGTTTTTTCCGCCGCAGCACCGGTTTTTCACCGCGCGATTTCCGCGATAGGCCATCCGATACCGGCGTTGAACCTGCCCGAACGACGTCGCCGGGCAGGTCTTTCGACTAGCGGGTGAAGCCCGGGCGCGGCAGCTTGCCCATCAACATGGTCGGCAGGCCGCCGTCGACGCCAATTTCCGCCCCGTTGATATAGCTGGATTTTTCACTGAGTAAAAACAGTACCGCGTTGGCGATATCTTCCGGCCTGCCGATGCGCTGGCTGGCGGTAAAGGCCTCGCGGCTCTCGCGCACGCCAGGCTGAGCGTAGTAGTCGGCAGTCAGCGCGGTTTCAATCATCCCCGGTGCCACCAGGTTACTGCGAATGCCATCCTGACCCCATTCCACGGCAATCTGCTGCGACAGCAGCCCGACGGCGGCTTTGCCGGGGCTATAGGCACCGCTCCACGGCTGCGGAATGCGCCCGGAAATCGAGCCGATATGGACGATGCTGCCGCGTTTGGCCGCGCGCATATCGTGGGCAAATTCGCGGGCGCACAGCAGATAGCCGGTGAGATTGACGTTGAGCTGCGTTTGCCATTGCTCAAGGCTGATGTCCGCTAGCCCCGCGGGGCGTAAAATACCGGCCGCATTGACCAGCCCGTCGCACGAGCCGAGCAGCGAACGCACGCTCAACGCTGCCTCTTTGACCTGCGCTTCGCAGCTGACGTCACAGGCCACCGCCACCCGTTTTCCCGGCAGGTGTTCAAGCTTCTGGCGTACCGCATCGCCGCGCTGCGGGTGACTGTCGAGCAGCGCAACGTTAGCGCCCTGCTGGGCCAGCGCCGTGGCGATGGCTTCGCCAATGCCGCTCGCCGCGCCGGTGACGGCAAATACCTGGCCGCGCAGGCCCAGCCAGTCCGGGGATGCTTGTAATTCTGTCATGGTTTTCTCCACGTTTTCATAGGGTACAGATGCCCTGACATTGTTTGGCGCACGGTGGGGAAAGGAAAGGCACGAACGAAAAGCAGATGGGGACTTTTGAATACGATTTCGCTAACCTGTGCGTTCATTCACCTTTGTCATGAGGCCCTGGATGGACCATCCTGCCGCGCAGCACATTCTCGGTCTTTATCAGCGTCACGCCGACGCCTTCGTGCGCTTACGTTCGCGCGCGCTGTTTGAAAAAAGCTGGCTGGATGCCTTCCTCGCCGCCGTTGGAAAAACGGGGCATATTCTGGATATTGGCTGCGGTACCGGCGAGCCTATCGCCGCCTATTTTATGGCTCAGGGGTACACGCTGACCGGCGTTGATGGCAGCGAGGCGATGCTGGCCTATGCCCGCGCGCAGTTTCCAACGCAGCGCTGGTGTCTGCAGGACATGCGCGCTCTGGCGCTGGAGGAAACCTTCGATGGCCTGGTTGCCTGGGACAGTTTTTTCCATCTCTCGCAGGGCGATCAGCGGGCGATGTTTGCGGTTTTTGCCCGCCACAGTCATCCCGGGAGCGCATTGCTATTTACCAGCGGCCCCGGTGACGGGATTGCCATGGGGGAGTTTGAAGGCGAGCCGCTGTTCCACGCCAGCCTGGCCCCCGAAGAATACCGCGCGCTGCTGGCAGAAAATGGTTTCACGGTGCTGGCGATGCGCGCGGAGGACCCGGAATGCACCGGGCATACCGTGTGGCTGGCGAAGCGAGAATAGCGCGGCGTTGCCTGGTGTGTGGCACCTGCGGAAATAAAGGGCGGAAGTTTTGCATCCTCTGAAATAAAATAATTCACCATTCAGGAAAGTATATTTCCGCTTATTTTTTATAATATTGTGAAGTGTATTTAATTTCTAAAATTGCATTTTCATTTATGCATTTTTATTGCGCGAGAACAAAAAAAACGTATTCATTAGATCGGTATGGTAGCGCCTCAAATTGAGTCTGCTTACCTGTAAAATGATGAAAAACCTGCTGTTATTATTATCTCTTATTTTTGTTTCAACCCCTGCTTCGGCCCTTAATTTTACCTCTACGGCGCTGCATCTTAATTGCCCATCGCGCGGGTTGGTTGAAATTACCCTGCATGTCTATGACCACGTATCCGAACTGTGGCAGGGGCATTATGAAGTGGGGTCCGGCCATCGTAAGCACGATGGCGTCGTGCTGGTGAGCTTTACGAACGGCGACAGGCTGGTTCACCGTAGCCGCACCGATGAATTTTTGTACCGCTACGCGGGGCAAAAAACATGGCAGCACTGCCGGAAGCTCTCCGAAGGCCCGCTGCATGTACAAACGCTGGCCTATCACCAGTAGGCATGATGTGCTTGCAGGTTCTCTTTCGCCCAGCGAATAAACGCTTTCTTGTCCAGCGCCTGGCTGAACAGCCAGCCCTGGCCGTACTGTACGCCGTGGGCTCGTAGCCATTCGCGCTGAGCAGGTGTTTCAATCCCTTCTGCCACCATTGTGAGGTTGAGCGATTTCGCCATTTCGATGATGTGGCCGATCACCCGATTATGTTCCAGCGCGTCGACGAAGAATTTGTCGATTTTCAGCGTGTCGACGTCCAGTTCCTGCAAATAGCTGAGGCTCGAATAGCCGACGCCAAAATCATCAATAGAGAGGGTGTGACCCATTTCCCGGTAGGTCTGAATCATCGGGCACGCGGTTTTGGGCATCACCATATCGCGCTCGGTGATTTCGATGGCAATCTGCTTGGGGGATACCCGCCAGCGCGCGAGCTGTTGCTTAATCAGCGCCGGTAGGGACGGCGAACTGAGATCGGCGGCGGAAATATTGATCGAAATATGCTGCTGCGGATGCGCCGCCAGCCAGTTGCCCAGATCGTCAAATACCGAGCGCACAATGTACTCGGTGAGCTGACTAATGACGCCGGTCTGTTCAGCGAGCGGGATGAATATATCCGGCGGCAGCCAGTTGCCGTCCGGCTGTTGCCAGCGCGCTAGCGCTTCTGCGCCAACGATACGCCCGCTGTTCAGGTCAACCACCGGCTGATAGTGGACGGAAATCTCTTGCGCACGGATGGCGTCGAGAATGCGGTAGTGTGATGAACGCAGGCGACGCAGGACCCGCAGCATCAGAAACGCCGCGATAACGCTCAGGAGAACGCCAAGCGGAACCCACACCATCAGTTGGTGACGCAGGCTGGACTCCATCGGCTGCTGGGAAGACCAGGTCAACAAAATTGCGCCTACCGTCGGCAGATGCTGCTGGCGGTACACCGTACCGTCTTTTTCTATCGTCGACTGAAAAACATGCAGATTATTGAGCCAGAAATCGGGCGCGATAGCGGCATTGCTGGCGATCACCCGATGCCCGTTTTCACTAATTAACGCAGCGTGAATGGGGTAGTTAGGGTGCGGCAACACGTCAATCAGTGAATCGGGATCGACGATAGCAACGTAGCGACCGTTGCTGACGGCCACCATTTTGTCATCGGTTTGCAGGTCGTGGCGCGAGGTCAGCCAGACGTGATAGCCCCCAGGCGCGGTGAATTCGGAGTCAGGCACCTTCTCTGCCAGCGTATTGCTCAGCAGGGCGCAGGGAGACGCAGCGTTCTCAAGGTAGAATACGCCCTGTACGTACTGATGAAGGTAGGAAACCTTCTGCAATTGACGCAGGTGCGCCAGGCTACAGAGTTCGCCTTGAAAACGATCGACTTCTTCCAGCGCGTCGCGGGTCTGCTGCCTCACGCGTTCGGAGCGAGCAATCACGCGTTCAGTATAGCTATCCAGCTCCTGATTAAAGAGTTCGTGGGCCTGACGGTGGGCTAGCCAGAGGCTGAGCGTAATGGGCAGGAAGATGAGGATAATCAGCACGCCCGTGATTATGCTCACCAGACGCTGCGTGGTCATCATGATTCCTTAGTGCTCGAGCGGGAGGTTAGTAAGCAAACGATTAGCGACGGATTATATCGTTGGTCAGACCCCATAGACTATAACAATATAAAGATTGTACCTACTATTCTGTGACTTTCGGATTTTTGCTTGATACGAAATACCCCTTCAGAATTAACTGAAGGGGCGTCTTTTGCGTTTATGGCGCTATTTGTCCACCGTTAACGTCCAGGATCTGTCCGGTTATGTAGCCGCTACAGGCATGAGATGCGAAGAACAGGAACGCGGGCGCCACCTCCTCGGCGTAGCCGAAGCGGCCCATCGGAATACTGGCGGCAATTTTCGCCCGCAGCTCGTCGCTTTTGCCGTCGTGAAAGGCGGTATCGATAGTCCCCGGTGAAACGATATTGAAGCGGATACCGTCGGCGGTGAACTCTTTCACCCAGTTGCGGTGAATATCGTGGAGCCACGCTTTTGATGCGGCATAAATCCCCGCGCCAACGCCGCCGCCCTCGCGTCCGGCGATGGAGCCCGTGCTGATAACACAGCTGGTTTCTCCGCGGACTTTTGCCGATGCGCGCAGATGCGGAATGGCGAATTTTGTCATCATCAGCGCCGAGCGGGCGTTGAGGTCCATCACCCGATCGTAGAACGCATCGTCAATGGCTTCCAGATTGGCGCGTCCCCCCAGGCCGCCGGCGTTGTTGATCAATATGTCCAGGCCGCCGAAGCGGGCAACAAATGCATCAACCAGATGCGCACAGTCGTTCGAGCGGGTGATATCGGCCTGGAAAAACTCCACCTCACCGCTGTACTGACGTAGTTTGTCCAGGGTTTGTTGCAGCTCCGGCGGTGCCGTATGGCTGTTGATGCCGACTTTAGCCCCCTGGCGAACGAACGCCAGCGCTGCGGCCAGCCCCATACCTGCGCTAGACCCGGTAATTAATACGCGCTTATTTTTCAGGTCGGTAAACATAGTTGCTCCCTTGTGTTGAAGAATCAGAAGAGGCGCTGCGCCACAGTACGTAGCCGAAGAGCATGATGGCGGTTGCGCTAAGCAGGAACAGCAGGCGTCCCCACAATGGATTTGGAATCAGGATCATCAGCAGCATACAGAGACCCATGGCGAGCGAAATTTTGCCGATTTTGCTACGTTGCAGCCGGTCGAAACCGTCCTGCTCGTGGTCGGCATACACCGGTGTTTCCATATTGCTGAAGAAGGTGGCGAGTACCGAAGCGCGTGCTTTGCCCGGCTCGCGGTAGAACAGCGTCGACAGGCAGAAGAAGCCGCCGGTGAACACCAGGTGACAAAAAATATTCCAGACGGCGGACAGGTCTTTGAGTTCACGGTTAGTCAGCGTCAGGCCCAGCGTATCGGTGACGTCTTTCACCGTGATCCAGTGGGTGATGACGTAAGAGACGATCAGACCAAATACCACCGTGCCCCACGCCGACCAGTCCGGCGTTTTACGGATAAACATCCCGAAGAACAGCGGTACGATAATCGGCGCGGAGGCCAGCGTTCCCACCTGAATCATCAGATCGAACAGGCTTAGCTCTTGCAGTGACTGCATATACTGTGCGACCAGAATCACCAGCACGCCGTTGACGATGCAGGCGGTTTGCCCCACGCGCAGCAGGTAGCGCTCGCTTTTCGCTTCATGACGATTCACCACCGGCGTCCAGAAGCTGCGCACAAAGATCCCCGAGTTGCGGTTGAGCGCGGTATCCATTGATGACATGGTGGCCGCAAACAGGCCGGCCATCAGCAGCCCGACGGTTCCTTCCGGCATGGCGCGTTCAGCAAACACCAGGTAGGCCGCATCGGTGGCGTTTTTTCCCAGTTCAGGGTGCGATTGGGCCATATCCGGATAGAGAATGGCGGTCGCCCATGGCGGAATGAACCAAATCAGGGTGCCGAATAGCATCAGGAACAGGGCAAACAGCGCGGCTTTCTTGGCGTTGGCGCTGTCCTTAGCGTTCAGGTAACGATAGGAATCCTGCAGGTTATTAAAGCTTTGCAGCTGCTTCACAAAGAAGAAGGCGAAGCAGACTATCAGGATCAAGATATAGTGCGGGCCGGTGTCCGGGCCGGTAAAGAAGCCGGACGGAAATTCATTGACCATGTTGACCGGTCCGCCCACTTTAAACAGCGCCACCGCCGCACAGACCACCGAAATAATGGCGACGATCAGCGTTTGTACGAAATCGCTCGCCACGACGCCCCATGAACCGCTCAGTAGTGAAATGAGCAGCACCACCAGCCCGGTGATCCACAGGGTTAACGTTAAGTCATACTTAAAGACCGCGCTGGCGAACACCGCCAGGCTGTTAAGCCACACGCCCGCGTTCAGGATGCTGAGCGGAATCAGAATCCAGGTGAAGAACTGCTCGTTTTTCGGCCCAAAACGCTGGCTGATAGCCTGCGTCGGTGTATCGACGCGCAGTTGACGAAAGCGGGTAGCGAACCACCACCAGCCGACGATGTAGCCAATAATATTCCCCGCAAAGACGCCTATGGCCGTAAAGCCGTAGCGATAGGCCTGACCGGCGGCACCGGTGAAGGTCCATGCGCTGAACTGCGCCATGAACGCCGTTGCGCCCACCATCCACCACAGCATCCTGCCGCCACCGCGGAAGTAGTGGCTTGCCGAACCGGTTCCCATCTTCTTAAACGCGTAGCTGATAGCAATCATCAGTACGAAGTACACGACCATCACAATAATGTTGATATCCATTATGTCCACACTCGCTTGTTGTATCAGGAGATGAGGTATTATTTGTCATTTAGTATGACTAATAAAATTGCGGTATACCGTTTTGCGAGCGGGTTCAATTTTTGGCGTTTAAAAGGGAGTTACTTGTGATCTGTGTTGAATAATTAAACAATGTGGCGTGAAAATAATCCGTATTAGTATGACTAAATGTCTTATTGAGTGAGCTATCGATGGTTAAATGTACGGAAAAACCCGATAAAATTGCGCTGGATGCGCTAATTGGCGCCCGCCGCTATGTTACACTGAGGCATCATTCTTGTTCAGGTATGACAAAAGCATGAACTTCACGACGATTACGACGACACAGCGTGGCCTGGACGGCCTGATTGCCAGCGACATTGCCCGCAAGATTTTTTCCGGGCAATTGCAGCCCGGCAGCGTATTACCGACAGAAGTAGAGCTGTGTGAACAGCTGGGCGTTAGCCGTACGGCGCTGCGTGAGGCCCTGAAGCTGGTATCGTCCAAAGGACTGCTGGAGTCTCGCCCGAAAACCGGCACCCGCGTTCGTGCTCGCACCGACTGGAATATTCTCGACGTACAGCTGTTAGAATGGCTGAGCGGTATGGAAGGCACGCTGGAAATGTACCAGCAGTTTCTGGAGTTCCGGCGAGTGATTGAACCGCATGCTACGCGTCTGGCGGCCATTAACGCTACCCGGGAGCAGTGTATTGCTCTGTCCCAGACGTGGGAAGAGATGTGTCGAATCGCGCAACACTTTGATGCCGAACAGTGGGTGGATGCCGATACGCGCTTTCATCGCATCATCTTTATGTCTTCCGGCAACTGCTTCTATCAGCCGTTTGGTAACGTGCTGACGACGGTGTTCAAATGGTTTATCAGCCACTCTTCAAAAGAGGGCGGTATGTGCCTCGACGACCATGAACGTATCTATAAAGCGATCATGGCCGGCGATGCGGAGGCGGCGTTCCAGGCGTCCCTCGGGATGATGGACGCCAGCAAGCACCGCCTGTAATCATGCGATGCTGAATCCGCCGCGCCCGCGGCGGTTATCCACCTCTACCCGGCAAGTCTCGCCATGATGGAAAGCAATCAGGATGACGGTCCGCGTCGGCGTATGTTCCTCAATGATGACCTCCCGCACGTTGCCCCGCGCCTGACGCGAGACTTCCCGTGATTCGTCGAACTCGCCGTGGCACTCCAGCACGTTGGCAAACAGCGTGTTTTGTGCGTGGGTGCGCAGCAGCCAGGCCGGTTCTTCTCGCAGATTGAACGCCGGATCGCTGGCGCCGCTGCGGGCGACGATCAGTTCGCCGGGCTGCTGCATCGCGCTGGTCAGCGTGTAGAAGCTGTCGGCGCAAAGCCAGCTTAGCTGGGCTCCGAGTGAGGCAGGCACCTCGGCGCTGGCACAGCGCCAAAGGTACTCATAGCCTTGCGATACGCCAAGCGGCGAGCGGGTAGGTTCCGTCGTCAGCGCTCGGTTACAATGGATAATTTGCCCCAGAGTGTGCAGGCAATAGTCATACTGATGGCGGCTGTCGCTATAGAGCGCAAACAGATCGACCAGCAGCGGGTGCTCGCACTGCGGCAGCGACAGCAGTAGCACCGTGCGTTGTTGGTTGACTCCCGGCCAGTAGTCGTCGGCAAAGGCGCTCATGCCCTGATACTGGCCGCTGCCGAGAAAGAAATGGGTATGGCCAAAATGCGCCGCCGCCCGCTCTTTGTCGCCCAGGTTCTGACAGCCTTCATCCACCACCACGGTGTTATGCGCTACGGTTTTTTTGGCATAGCCGTTGTTTTCCGGGACGTAGCGGCCACCAAATTTGGGCTCGACGTTGACCCAGCGGGCGAAGCCGTAGTCCTGAAGAATTTCGCGTCCACGGGTAAAGTAGCTCAGGTGCAGGCCGTCAAAATGGCCGTGGTTCAGGGCGCTGTGCATACCGGCAATATTGCCGTGCCCGCCCCACCACAACAGCGCCATGCTTTCTGACTGCCCGGCGGGCTGAGCGCGCAGAATTCCGCCGGCCCCGCGCTCGCCTTCCACGCCGTCGCGCACCAGCTGTGAGCTGCGAAGGGGGGCAGGGGACGGCGTTTGCGCGTCTTCACTGAGCAACAGCGCGCCCCGACACGGCCAGCAGGCCTGCTGATAGCGCGCGATAGCCGATAGCTGTGGCGATGCGCCGTAGTGCTGACGGCATAGGCTGACCGCCATCAGCGCGCCTTCATCGCGAAGATTCATGGTTTTTGAGGCATCGTTCAGCGCAGGCAGGGTTCCGTCCGGGAAGGCCATATCGAACAGGGTCATGCAGGCTCGGTGGATTAAACGATCGTGGTAGGACCAGATTTCCCGTTCCGGCTGGCAGCGTTCGAGCGCCGTCGCGAACAGCAGCATCGGGCGCAGAGCGAATCGTTGGTAATAGAGGCCTTCGATATAATAGCCGTCGAGGGAGAACAGCTGATTGAGCTGGGCGTAGAAGCCGCCGCTAACGTCATCGTACCGTTTGCCGTGCAGGGCGATCTCCACCCACTCCGGGCGATCGGTCGCCAGGCCGCATACGGCAATGGCGGCCACCGACCACATTCCGTGGTTATGGACGATATCGAAGGTGCTATGGTGGACGGTGATGGCCTCATGCGCCATCAGACACAGTAAATTCTCTTCAATGTGCGCACGATCGTGGGCGCTGGCTGAGCCTTTCACACAGGCCCATGCCGCGGCGGCGTAGAGCAAAAACATATCTTCATTGAGCGTCTGATGGAACAGTCTGCCCGGCGGGTTGCTGTCGCGGCTGGTGGCGCTGCCAAGCGTCGGGTAGACATCGGCATAACCGCGCAGCAGCGCGAGCAGCGCATCACGATAGCGAATGTCGCCGCTCAGCAGCCAGTGCAGGCCGGCGAGATCCATCATTTGATAGTTGTCTTTATGCTGAGCATGTTCCGGGCCGCCGCCTTCGCCGTGGCCGGGGATCCACTGCGGGCGCGCTAGCCACGTTTCCAGCTTCTGGCGTTGTTCACGCAGCGTGATGCCGGGCTGCGTATCGCGCGTGAAGTGCTGCTGCAGCGCGGTGATATCAGGGGGTGAGAGGAATAAGGAGCGGTCGAGCGTCATCAAGCATCTCCGTTTATGTTTATTAGTATGACTATTTGATGGAGAAAATAACGCCTTCAGCCGATTTTTAGCCAGAAAAAAGGTTATAAGATGTTTATCAGGTCACAAAATAAACATAATTTGTCATACTATATGAAGGCGCGGGTCATCGAGGTTTTCGCCGCTTGAACGAGGGCAGGGCGTGGAATCCATTGACTCACCCGCGCCGTTGCGGTGCGGGTGAGGTTTGAAGGGCGCGTGTGACCTTAGTGACTTTCGGCCGATGTGTTGATGATGCGATTTTTTCCGTTGCGCTTGGCTTCGTACAGCCGTTTGTCCGCCAGGGCCAGCGCTTCTTCGATACTCATTGTGCCCTTGGCCGTGAGACCGGCGCTGAACGTTACGTGCAAATTCGCCTCGCGGAACCGCCGCTGATCGCAGGTTTCTCGCCAGCGTTCGAGATAGACCCGTGCGTCTTCCTGGCTCACGTTCTGGAATAACACCGCAATTTCCTCACCGCCGTAGCGGTAGAGCGTAATGTTATCCAGCCCGCGCAGGCGCAGCCCAATGTCGGAGACGGTTTTCAGCACCATATCGCCGGTGGCATGGCCGTAGGTATCGTTAATCGACTTAAAGTTATCAATATCAATCATCGCCAGGCACAAATCGTCGGCGTGCTGCATGAACTCAAGATCGTTATCAAACGCGCGGCGGTTTTTCAGCTCGGTCAAGCCGTCGGTCAGCGCCTCATTTTTGATATTTTCCTGCTGCACCGAGGTGTTGTGGATCTCTTCATACAGCATTTCTTCCGCCGCTTTTTGTTCAATCGCGCCGTTACGGATACCGTTAGCGATACGAATATACAGCGCGTTCAGGGCGATTCGAACCATCCACCAGCAGATGAACAGCGCCAGCAGGCCAAACAGCAGGCAGTAAAGCACGTTGTCGCTGCGGTCAAAGACATGGGATGTTAAGTCGCTGTCGCGCACCTCGTGCACCAGGTACCAGCCGGTATCGCCTATCGCGCTGGTGAAATACCATTTACCGGTTTCGGGCAGAGAGAAGAAAGGGGAAGATTTATGCAGCTTCACCGAGACTTCCGCCAGCACGGCGGGGCTAATTGCGCCTCGATCGCTTGCAATCTGTTGCCCTTCACCGTCCATGATCCACTTTTGTCCGGGCAGGGGAGGCACGGCGGCGTTCAGAATATCCGCAGTGGACGCGCGATTCAGGCGCACCGCCAGTACGCCAATTTTCTCACCATCATCGTTGTCGACCAACGATTTTGAGATAGTGAGCGTGCGGCTGCCGTTATCAAAAATGTCGCTGCTGCTGGTGTAATGCGCGCTGTCAAAGTCATCGCGCATGGCGACGGTGTACCAAATCTTGTTGCGTGGGTCGGCCTGACGCGTGGTTTCATCGTCCAGATCGACATTGGGCAGACGGATAAAGCGACCGTCGCTGCTGGCATAAATCAGCGAACGCGCGTCGGGCATAGCGTTGAAACGCTCAAACAGCCAGTGGCGAAGGTTTTCGCCGTCGCGGATTTTACCCTGAGTGTTGGCGGCCAGCTGCTTGATGGTTTCGTCCAGCATGCTTTCGTAGCCAGAAAGATATTTGGCGGTATAGGCCGACAGATTTTGGACGTAGCGTAAATTCTGCCGTTGGTAGGTACTTTTGGCATCTTGCCATTGCAGCGCCAGCACTGCCGTGCAGACTAAGGTAAATACGATAGCCGTTATCAGGAAGCAGATATTTAAAGGGCGACGAAAATTCAGGTTCCTAATCAAAGCTTTCTCCAGAAGCAAAAATCAACAGGTCCATTCGTACCAGAGCAATGTTTTCATTGTGCTATTGCAGCGTTTTACAAAAAGGAAACACTATGTTCCCTATTTTGCCATATTCATCCATTGAACAAGGTAGGCTGCTATTTATTAAAGGAGGCGCATGTTACAACCTGTAAATATCATTGTCAAAGACGATTAAATTGATTCATATCGATCGTTCAAACCGATCGTAACTATCATTAATGAAACGCCAGGGCAGAACGATCGATAACCTATTATTGATTGGTGAAAACGATCTTAATATATAAAAACTTTCCGTGTAAAATCCTTTTAGAACAATTTGTTACTATTAATTCTGTGCGATAGTTTCAGCCTTTATTATTCTGCTTTAAAGCAATAAAAAATAAATTATTTTTAATCAATAAAGGTGTTGCGCATGTATGTTTCTGAAAGTTACATATTAGCGGAAAATATTAGGCATTAAGGAATAAAGAATTCCATATTAAAGGAAGTATAGCTTCCCTTTTTGCATGAATATAATAATTCAGGGGCGTTTTCTAACCGGATTTTGTTAACGCTGATAAAGGGGAGAAATATCATGAAGAGGGATGCCATTTCATCTGAATGGCGAATCAGGGATGGGCTGAGGGGAATCGCTGGCATCTTCCCCGAGGGGGAAGATGCCGTCGGGCGTTACATGCCGGAGAAAACGTTCATAATGATGCCGCCGCTGATAATCAACAGCATAGCAAAGATAGCGGGCAGATCCGGTTTCTGTTTGTAGAGGATCATGGAGCAGATCGTGACGCCGACGATGCCAAAGCCGCACCACAGTGAATAGGCCACGCCGACCGGAATGGTGCTCATCGCGCGGGTGAGCGCGAAGTAGCAAAGCGCGTACGCGCAGACCACCAGTACCGATGGCGCCAGTTTACTAAAGCCGTGGGTTTTTTTGATCATTGACGTGCCGGTGATTTCGGAGCCGATAGACAGCGCCAGCCATAAAAATCCGAGATTAAACATGAGCGATTCCTTTTGCGTTAGTTAGCGATATTGTTATCGAGTTTGGCGACCGGGGTAGGCGGCGTCTCTTCTGTGTCTTCGTGGCCCATTTTCGAGAACAGGTTCATGATGATAATACCGCTGGCGATAATCGCCATGCCGATGATGGCGGCGGTGTCCGGGTGCTGGCCGTAGAAGGCCATGCCCAGCGTCGAGACCACCAGAATACCGGTGCCCGACCAGGTGGCGTAGGCTAGCCCAACCGGAATATCTTTCACCGCGCGGGACAGCGAGTAGTAGCACACGCAGTACAGCACAACGATCAGCGCCAGCAGCAGGGTTTTGGTCATCCCTTCGCTGGAATCAAACATTTTAAGCGTTGAGGTGGCCGAGGTTTCTGAGACGATAACCAGCAGCATCCATAGCCAGCATTTTGTTTTCGAAGACATATCTACACTCCAGGGTGTGTTATCGAGGTAAGGTTATTTTTCTCTGTGTTTTTAAAAAATCGACGGCGGCATCGGTTAATACCGCGTCGGGTGAATCGGCCAACGCCGGATTATTGACGATATCTGTGACAGTCAGATAACGCCGTGTGCCGTCGGTGACGGTGGGCGCCTTTGCGCCCGCTTCTAGCCGCGCCAGCAGATCGTTCAGCGATCCGAGCATGATGCCGCATTCGGCCAGACGGGTAAGGGTCGTACCAAGATGGGCCGCATAGGCGCTGTCCGCTTCGCCGCGCAGGGCGTTGAGCTCACTGTGCGGATCGCAAAGGTAGCGCAGCGCCAGAACCGGAATACCGGCGCATAGCGCATCGTGTACCCTCTGCGCTACCGGGCTGTGCAGCGTGCCGTTCAGCAGATCCATCGCCAGCGGATAATCAAGAAACGGCAGCAGCAGCGCTTTGTAAGGGGCCGGCGGCAGCGCGCGTTGCCAGCTTTGCGCAGGCAGCGTTTCGCCGAGCGACGCCCAGCGTTCGCTATCGGGCAGCATGCCCTCTAGCGCCAGATGCAGCCGCTCGCCGCAGCGCGCCAGACGCTGGCAAATCTCGTGGCGATAGCCCTCTGCGGCGGTCACCATTACCAGCACCGGCGGCTGCAAGCGCTGGAGAATGTGCGCCACCAGGCGGTCAATCTGTTGCTCGGTCATGATGGCCTCCGTTAACGCACCAGCGTCACCTGCGCGCCGTTTTTCAGCCCGGCGGCGTTGGCTTCTTCGGTGTCGATGTGAAACTCAAGGGCGAAATCATCGCGCACCCGCACCACCACTTCGTCGAAGGTGAGCTGGCGTTCACCGCCGCTGCGTACGCTGACCTTTTGCCCATTGCTGACGTTCAGCGCCCGAGCGTCCTGCGGCGACATATGAATATGACGCCAGGCGCAAATCACCTGCGAATGAAGTTCAACGTGGCCTTTCGGCCCCACCAGCAGCGCGCTGCCCGCGTTCTCCAACTGACCGGATTCGCGGACCGGCGCCTTAATACCCAGCGCGAAGCAGTCGGCGCGCGACACTTCCAGCTGAGTGATGGGGCGGGTCGGGCCGAGGACGCGCACGTTGGTCAGCGAGCCTTTCGGGCCGACGATGGTCACGCACTCTTCGGCGGCAAACTGCCCCGGCTGGCGCAGCGGCTTAAGCGGCGTCAGCGTATAGCCTTTGCCGAAAAGCGCTTCGACGTCCGGCTGCGACAGATGCACGTGACGGTTAGAGATGCCCACCGGAATGGCGGGCGCAGTGTGGGCCAGCCGGGCGGTGATTTTTTCCTGTAGCAGGGCGTCAATCATGCCTTTTTCCCTTTCTTATGCACGGCGTTTTTCTCATCAACAATCGGAGAGAGAGGTGTCGGCTCTACGGCAGGAATCTGAGGCTCAACGGCAGGTTCAGCGTGAACCTTTTCCTGCGCTTTAGCACGCGGCGGATGGCCTTTCAGGCTGCTGAGCGCTTCCACCACGCAGCGTTCCGGGCGGGCAATCACCAGTGATTTCACCTGCGAGTCGACGGTTTTTGCTACCGCGACGCCGCGCTCGATGGCGGTATGAATGGCGCTGATCTCGCCTTCAAAACAGACGCTCACCAGCCCGGAACCGGCCTTGCGATAGCCAATGCAGGCCACGCCCGCGGCTTTACAGGCGGCGTCGACGGCCTGAACGGCGGCGACCAGTCCACGTGTTTCAATGACGCCTAAACTTTTCATTATCGGCTCCTTTAATGACGAACTAAGCGAATATCAAAATCAAACTGTGCGAAAAACGCCTCCAGCTTGTTCAGCTCTTCCACGCTGTAGGTGGGATCGTTGAGGATCGGGTAGGGCATCTCCAGACGATCGTACTTTTTGCGCCCCAACTGGTGGTACGGCAGCATGTCGATGCGGCGGATATTGCCGCGCTTCGCCAGCTTCTGGACGTAGTCAATCGCCCCCGTAATGGCTTCCCATGAGTCGTTGTAGCCGCGCACCAGCGGCATCCGCACAATGACGTTAGCGCCAGAGTCCACCAGCCACTCCAGGTTGCGGCGCACCCCTTCGTTACCGATGCCAAACAGCGTTTTATGCTGATCGCTGTCGATCTGTTTAATGTCGAACAAGAAGGTATCGGTCACCGGTGCCAGCTTCTGGTAGTTGGCCAGCGGCGTGGTGCCCTGGGTCTCGACGGCGGTGTTGATCATCATCTTCTTGCATTCGCTGAACAGGGCGACGGCAAAATCGGTTTGCAGGCTCATCTCGCCGCCGCCGATGGTGACGCCGCCGCCGGAGGAGACATAGAAATCATAGTCCTGCATGATGATGTCCATCAGCTCGCTGACGGTGACGTCTTTGCCGAGAATATCCAGCGCGTGCTGGGTGCAAATCTCTTCGCATTTACGGCAGCCAATGCAGTCTTTATTGCGGTTGACGAAGTGCTTCATTTCGCCGTTTTCTTCCGCGCGGTAGTGAATGCCCGCCGGGCAGACGTTAACGCAGTCGCCGCAGTTGATGCACTTGTCCTGCGAAAACATCACCTGAAACTGGCTGCTTAAGCCTTCCGGGTTAGCGCACCACGGGCAGCGAATATTGCAGCCTTTGAAAAACACCAGCGTGCGAATGCCGTCGCCGTCGTAGATCGAATACTTCTGAATATTGAAAATGCGCCCGGTTAATTCTTGTGTATTGCCAATCACGCTTGCCTCCTGAAAACTGCGGACGTCCTTGTCCGATTACTGTCCGTGTTATCAGAACTTCTCGATCACCGTACGGCTGATGATCTCGTCCTGAACTTCCTTGCATAGTTCCACGAAGTAGGCGCTGTAGCCCGCCACGCGGACGATCAGGTCGCGGTATTTCTCCGGCTCCTGCTGGGCTTTTTTCAGCACTTCGTTGTCGACGTAGCTGAACTGCATCTGGCCGTTGCCGAGAATGGAGGCGGTACGCAGCAGCGTAATCAGGCCGTGGCGGCCTTCCGGGGTATCCAGCAGCCCTTTGAGGAACTTGAAGTTGTGCACCATGCCGATGTTCATGGTTTCCACGTTCATCTTGCTGACGGATTTAATGATGGCGGTGGGGCCATTTTTATCCGCGCCCTGGGTCGGGCTGATACCGTCGGAGAGCGGCATCCACGCCAGGCGGCCGTTCGGCGTGGCGTTGGTCAGCTCGCCGATTGGCGTGTTGTTGGAAATCGACAGCGTGCCGTGGCTCAGGGTGGAGTAGAGCATCTGGTATTTGCGGCACTCGCGCTCGGTCCACTCGGTGATGTCCAGCGCATACTGGTCAACATAGTTGTCGTCGTTGCCGTACTTCGGTGCGTTCAGACAGTCGCGGCGCAGCGCTTCAAAGCCTTCGAAGTTGGCCAGCAGCGCATCGCGAACCTGCTCGAGGGTGTATTTCTTATCCTCAAACACCAGCTTGCGAATTGCCGCCATCGAGTCGACGTAGGTCGCCAGGCCAGAGAAAATCAGCCCCGGGCCGTGGTTGACCATCGCGCCACCGGCGGCAACGTCTTTACCTTTCTCCATGCAGCCTTCGACCAGCAGCGACATTAGCGGTTTCGGCGCCACGTCGCGGTGTACGCGCTGGCTGATTACCGTGCCGATAGCGGACAGGCGCACGATATGGGCAATCTGCTGTTTGACCGCGGCATCGAACTGCTCGAAGGTGCTAAAGTCGCGCAGGTCGCCGGTGTCCAGCCCCTGGTAGCTGTCAAACAGCACCATGCGACCACGGTTGAGTACAAACTCGATAGCGATCGGCCACTGGGTGTAACCGGTAGAGGTCCACTGGTAGATACGGCCGGATTTCTGCGGCTCAACGCAGCCCATCAGGCAGTAGTCGCGGGCGTCTTCGAAATCGAAGCCTTTGCGCAGCATCATCTTGATGTGGGAATCATCAAAGTGGCAGGCCGGGAAGCCCATGCCCGCTTTGACCACGTCAACGATTTTTTCCATGTACTTCTGCGGCGACTGGTTGTGAATACGGCAGGCCAGCGACGGCTGGTAAACCTTCACAAAGCGCACGGCGTCCATGATCAGATAGGTCAGGTCGTTACAGGCATCGCCGCCGGAACGCTTCTGGCCACCGACGGTCAGGTTGATAAATGGTTGATAACCGGCGAAATATTTAGCCCCCAGCTCGCTGGACATCCACATCAGCTCGGCACATTTGATGATAAACGCCTGCATCATTTCCAGCGCGCTCTCATGGGTCAGGCGGCCTTCGCGGATATCAGCTTCAAACATCGGGTAGCAGTACTGGTCCACGCGGCCCAGCGACAGGCCGGTCTGGTTCTCTTCAATTTCAAACAGCGATTCCACCGTCCAGATGCTTTGCAGCGCTTCCTGCAAGGTTTTCGGCGGGTTGGCCGGCACGTTCTGGTTCACGTCGGCGATGGTCAGCAGCTCGGCGCGGCGCTGGGCGTTCTGCTCAACGGCCGCCAGTTCGCGGGCGCGGGCGGCGATGCGGTGCGAATAGTTAATCACCCCTTCGCAGGTTTCAATCGCCGCTTTGTAGTAGTAAATGCGGTCGATATCGTCCGGGTTCTCCATGCTCAGGCTGGCGAGGTGCGCCTCGGCGTCGGCCTTGATACCGTTCATGCCTTTGGTGAACAGCAGCACGTCGTAGCCCGGGCAGGTGTCGCCGCCGCCGTTGATCTGGTGGTAGGAGAGGTCGCTGACGAAGGTTTCGCCGCTGAACGCCCACACGCCCGCTTCGCGGTACTGCGCTTCGCAGATTTCATCCAGAGAACGGCCTTCCCAGAACGGCACGATCTCTTCGCGGATGGTTTTTTTATCTTCTTCGCTGATTTCGAACGGATCCTGCGGACGGGTGCTCATGGTGTCGAGCTCGTCGCGCACCCAGCGCCAGGCGATATCCGGCGAGAAGGCCCCGGCGCGCGGCTTACCGCACGGATGGCCGACGATCAGTTCGTCGTCCTGAATCAGAATCGGCGCGGTTTCGCAGGCGTGGCGGAAGGCTTTGGCACGCAGCAGAATGGTCGGCATGCCCGGATTGGCTTTGACCACTTCGGTGAAGGCCAGCGCGCGGTAGATAGAGACGCTCGGGCGCACGGTCAGGTAGTGGTTACGCAGGCGCTGCATGCGCGGCGTCAGCCCTTCCACGGTAGCGGTTTCACTGACCTGCGCGAACGGCGCGGCAGACACCTGCTGCGCGCCGCTGAACAGACGCACCGGCAGATTCAGGGCGCTGAGGTTTTGCTGCGCGCTGAGGAACATCTCTGAGAGCGCGTTAATACACGCGTTCTCAAGGCTCGCACCGTGCAGCAGGGCGTCGAACATCGGGTAGCCGTCGATTGCGCAAGCGGCGCGGACTTCGCTTAATTCCGCCAGCTTAAACCACAGGCATTCAACGATTTCATACGCCTGTGCGTCGGTTAACGTGCCGTTGGCAACATCATGCTGGTAGTACGGCAGCAGCGCTTTATCGGCACCTTCCGGGTTGACGGCGTAGCTACCGTTGTCGAGCTGAAGCGCCAGCTGGAACAGGTAGAACGCCTGGCAGGCTTCTTTAAAGCTGCGCGCCGGGTGCGCCGGAACGTGGTGCAGAATGGCGGCGCTGTCTAACAGCTCCGCTTTGCGGTAGGCGTTGGTTTCGGCAGCGGCAAGCGTTTCGGCGCTGTTGGCCAGGTTCTGCGCCAGCGCCATCAGCGCGTCGCAGGCGTAAATGGCGGCGCGGCAGCCGTTGACTTCGTCCATGCCGCTGCGGCTGACGGCGCTGCCCAGCGCGCGGGTTTTCTCTTCCAGCTGCTGTTTAATCGCCAGCACGCCTTTTTCGACCACCAGTTTGTAATCCGGGGAGTCGAGGTTGCTGTTCAGATTGAGGAACTGGAAGGCGGACGGGCGATGCGCGGCGCTGTCATCGTGGAAAATTGCCCCGTGCGGTTTGCGGGTCTGGTTGCCGACGATCAGTTCGTCGGCGCTGATGGTCAGCGGCAGCTGGCGCATCAGTTCATAGAAACGGCGCGCCGGTTTTACGGCGGCAGGAACGCCGGCGATATCGCTATCGAGCGCGTTCAGCACGGCGGCGTGCTCGGTGCACAGGGTGCTTTTTTGCGAAAGTAAACGTTCTGCCAACACTTTGACGCGCGGCGTTAAGCTGTAGAGTGCCATGTCGTATTCTCCAGATGTTCTTATTGGGTGCCCGTATTGTGCCGGGTAGCGCTTCGCTTACCCGGCCTACCAGGACGTTACCCGTTGGCTCGTGCAAGCGGTGCGCCGCTCCATGCCTGGCGATAAAGTTCGGTTAATGCCTGCGCGTCCGGCGTGCGCGGGTTGGTCGGGGTGCAGCTGTCGCGCAATGCCTGCCCGACCATTTCCGGCAATCGGCGCTCGAAATCGGCGGCATCGACGGCGGTGGCGCCAATGCCAGCGGGCATTTGCATCTCTTCTTTCAGCGTCTCAATGGCGACCAGCAGGCTGGCCACCCCTTCACGCACGGTGTGCGCCGGGAGATCCAGCAGATGCGCCAGACGGGCATATTTGCGAGCAGCGTCGGTGTCGCACTGGCCGTTAACATCGGCGTTCCAGGCCACTACCGATGCCATCAGCAGCGCGTTGGCGCGGCCGTGCGGCACGCGGAACACGCCGCCCAGCGCGTGTGCCAGGCTGTGGGTGACGCCGAGTGATGCGTTGGTAAACGCCATCCCCGCCATGCAGGAGGCGTTGTGCATTTTCTCGCGCGCCAGCAGGTCGCCGCCGTTGCGCCAGCAGGTGGGCAGATAGCGGAAGACCTGCTGCACCACTTTCTCGGCCAGCGCGTCGGAAAAGTCGCTGGCGGCGGTGGAGACGTAGGCCTCCAGCGCGTGGCACAGTACGTCCATTCCGGTGTCGGCGGTAATCGCCGGCGGCACGGAGGCCACCAGCGTCGGGTCCAGAATGGCGATATCCGGCAGCAGCGACGGGTCAACCAGCACCAGCTTTTCAGCGTGGGCTTTGACTACCGAGAAGCTGGTGACTTCTGAACCGGTGCCGCTGGTGGTGGGGATGGCCACAAACTGCGGGCGCTGGCGTGCAGCGTCCGGGCGGGTTTGCGCCAGGGTGAAAATAACCGCTTTGGCGGCATCAATCACCGAGCCGCCGCCGAGCGCGACCACCAGATCCGGCGCGCAGCTGTCCATCTGCTTCATACCGCGCACGACCGTGGCGATATCCGGGTCGGCCACCACGTCGTCCCAGATCTGCACGTCAACGCCGCGCGCGCGCAGAATCGTCGTCACGCGGTCGGCGAGGCCAAACTTGACCATCGCCTGGTCGGTGACCAGCAGGGCACGCTGGGCGTTCACTTCGGTCAGGACCGCAAGCGCGTCCTGGCCGAAGCAGATCCGGGGTTTCAGTAAAAATTCACTCATTGGGTTATTCACTCCTCAAGCGTCCCGAAAGACGTTCTCGACAATGGCGACCACGGACATCGCTTTATAACGGTCCTTGTTGAGCGCGAAATACTCCTCCGCCAGCACGATGTCGTGCATCCCCGCGCCGACGCTGTCGACGGCGACCCAGGTGCGGTCCTTCATGGGGCGCTGTTCATCATCCAGCTGCGTGATCATCAGCAGATTGCTGCCGCGCAGCTCATCGCATTTCTGCGTGGCGACGACATGTCCGGTTACTTTTGCGAGAATCATCTTTTTTATCGCCTTATATCAATGCGTTACTTGCCTAAGCGCTCAAGCACCTGGCGGATGACGCGCTCCACGTTCTGCTCGCTGATGTCGCCTTCTACGGCTGCCGTTGCGCTGGCAAAGCGGTTATCACCCGCGGTGCTGGCCGGAGCAGGGGAGGCGAAGCGTGCGTCGTCGAGGATGCTGCGGCGCGGGTCTGCCTGCGGGCTGACGACCGTCGGCTGTGGTTCCACACGGCTGCCCGGCGCGCGCAGTTCATCAATCGAACGCACGCCGTAACCCACTTTGCGCACGTTCAGCAGGTTCATCGGCCCGACGTTGTCGGAGCTGGAACCGCCGCCGACCGCGCCGCAGCCGAGCGTCAGCGCCGGCGAGATATTGGTGGTGGCACCGATGCCACCGAGGGCCGCGGGCGTATTGATGAGGATGCGGTTGACCGGTTTTTCGAGGCAGAACTGGCGGATCACGTCCTGGTTACGGGTGTGGATCACCAGCGTGTGGCCAAGACCTTCGTTGGTCAGCAGCTCCACCACGCGGTGGCAGGCGGCTTTCCAGTCCTCTTCCACGTACAAGCCCAGCACCGGGCACAGTTTTTCGCGCGAGTATGGGTTCTTGTGGGAGACGGTGGTCTGTGCGGCAATCAGCACGCGGGTGCTGGCCGGAACGCAGAAGCCCGCCATCTGGCTTAAATAGAGCGCCGTTTTGCCGACCACTTGTGGATTGATGGTGCCGTTCGGGCGCAGCAGCAGGGCCGCCATTTTCGCCGCTTCGCTTTCGTTCATGAAGTAGGCGCCCTGAGCTTCCAGTTCGCGGTGGACTTCATCGTAAATGCAGCGTTCGACGATGATCGACTGCTCAGAGGCGCAGATCACGCCGTTATCGAAGGTTTTGCTGGTGATGATATCTTTCACCGCGTGGTGGATATCGGCGCTGCGCTCGATAAACGCCGGGCCGTTACCCGGGCCGCCGCTGATGGTCGGCGTACCGGAGGCATAGGCCGCGCGCACCATGCCTTCGCCGCCGGTCGCCAGGATCAGCGAGACGTCCTTGCTGTGCATCAGCTCGGAAGTGGCTTCCAGCGTCAGTTCGGTAATACCGTCGACGATACCTGCCGGTGCGCCCGCCGCTTCTGCCGCGCGTTTAACGATCTCAATGGCTTTCCAGCTGCACTGACGCGCCCCCGGATGCGGCGAGAAGATAATGGCGTTACCGGCTTTCAGCGCAATCAGCGTTTTGTAGATGACGGTCGAGGTCGGGTTGGTCGACGGCACCAGCGCGCAAATCACGCCCAGCGGTACGCCCACGTCCATCACTTTTTTCGCTTGATCGTCATGAATGATGCCGACGGTCTTCATATCTTTGATGGCATCGTAAACGCGCAGCGAGGCAAAACGGTTCTTCAGGACTTTGTCCTGCCAGTTGCCAAACCCGGTTTCTTCTGCGGCCATTTTCGCCAGCGCTTCGGCATGATGCGCCGCTTCCTGGGCCACGTTCTTCACGATGGCGTCGATTTGCTGCTGCGAAAAAGTGGCCATAATCGCTTGCGCCTTTTTGGCGTTACGCACCAGCTCACGCGCATTCTGGCGAGAGCGCAAATCGGTATCCAGTTCAATCATGAGTCTATCCTTCATCAGACTAAAAGAGTGCAGACGGGGCGTGCCCAGTCAGGTCATGCTTTGTGCTGCGACGCGATTTTTTCGATATCGTTATGCGGGCGCGCAATCACGCGGGAGGTGACGACTTCACCAATGCGTTTTGCCGCTTCCACGCCGGAATCCACCGCGGCGTTCACCGCGCCGACGTCGCCTTTCACCATCGCGGTGACCAGGCCGGAGCCGACGTTTTCATAGCCAATCAGCTCAACGTTGGCGGCTTTACACATGGCGTCTGCCGCTTCAATGCAGGCCACCAGTCCTTTGGTTTCAATTAAGCCAAGCGCTTCTTTCATCATGATTTCTCCGGTTATTCGGTAATTTTGTAGTGAGCGACAATCTTGTTGATGTCGTTATGCGGGCGGGCGATAACCAGCGAGGTCACCACTTCACCGATGCGCTGTGCGGACTCGACGCCGGAGTCCACCGCCGCTTTTACCGCGCCGACGTCGCCTTTCACCATCGCGGTAACCAGGCCGGAGCCGACGTTTTCATAGCCGATCAGTTCGACGTTAGCGGCTTTACACATCGCGTCCGCCGCTTCAATGCAGGCCACCAGGCCTTTGGTTTCGATCAAACCTAATGCATCACCCATTTGCGTTCTCCTGGCCTTAAGCCTTGTGTTTAATGACGATTTTGTTGATGTCGTTATGCGGACGCGCAATGACCAGCGACGTCACCACTTCCCCGATGCGCTGCGCGGACTCGACGCCGGAATCTACCGCCGCCTTCACCGCGCCGACGTCGCCTTTCACCATCGCGGTGACCAGGCCGGAGCCGACGTTTTCATAGCCAATCAGTTCGACGTTAGCGGCTTTACACATCGCATCCGCCGCCTCAATGCAGGCCACCAGACCTTTGGTTTCGATAAGCCCTAATGCATCACCCATGGCTTTCTCCTCAGAACAGGTTTGTGATTTGGAAAACCGTCCGTGTCACGGCATTTACCCACGGCTGCGGCGTTCGTGAGTCACTATAAGGAAGGGCGAGTGATTTGGAATTTAAATCCAGAAGGCGTAGTGAATTAGAATAAAACTCTGTGATTTAGCTATTTTATCACCGCCATTTATCTATTTGTCCTGTTATGGAGGAGGCGATTTGGCTGCCAATATCGCGGCCTGGAGCGCAAATTTTTCATCGGCGATAAATGTTATTTATTTGCTAAATAATTATGCGGCTGGGGTAAAAAGGCGGGCGGTTAACTGTGGCGAGGCTCAAGATTTTTTATGGAGTCTAAATGCAAAAAGTGCTGTTTATTCAGTTGAAAAAATGAGGTTAAGCCGAAGAGTGCGGTGTATCACACTATTAACTTCGTTAATAACGACATTTTTGTCGAGCGAGTGGCTCGCGGTGACGGCCTTCACTATGCATTTAGCGCGGCAGAGCGGGATTTTGCTCCGGGGAGTCATGCCAGTCAGTTAAGCTATATTCGTAAGCCGGATAAGCAAAGCGCCATCCGGCATACCGCGCGGCAGATTGCCGGATGGTGGCGTAAACGCCTTATCCGGCCTACGGTTCCGGTTCCTGAATTCAACGCGTTAACTGACCAGCATGACTCTCCGGGGAAGGGCTTTTTTGATGATGTGGGTTAGTTCAGCGTGCTGCCTGATTTCAGCGTGCAGATCCACAGCGGGGAGTTGATGGAACTCAGCAAGATAGCTTTATCGTTCAGCTTTTGGGCGTTGAGGAACAGCCCGTCGTGGCTGTCGGACATTTCACGCATAAAGTAGTCGAATATCACGTTCGGCGACTCATCGATGGACGAGGCGCTGGCCTCCCACTGGCTGATGCGATAGTGGCGCTCGGTGGCGGAGATGCGCTTGCTGTTGTAGTTGAACTTCACGTAGCGCTGCAGGTACAGCCAGCCGGCGGCAGAATCGGTATAGCCTTCCACCACCATTGAGCCTTTCCCCTGAGGGCCAAAATTGAAGTGAATATTGCCGTTTACATTCTCTTTGTCCATGTTTTCAAAACGCATAATGCCTTTGGTAGAGCAGCTCATCGCCCCGGCGTCGCTGGCGGGCAGCAGCCGCCAGGCGCTAAATCCGACGGCGGCAATCAGTACCAGAACGGACAGGGCAAAAAAGGTACGCGGCGCGAGTCTCATTGCGGCTTCCAGGAATAGTAAAAGTAGTTATCGCAGTAGCTGAACGGGTTATCTTCATGCATGGCGCAGTGGGCAAGAAACACGCGTCCCAGACCGTTGGTTTCCAGCCGGTCGCCGTAGAAAAAGAGAAAGCGTTCCCCCGGTTTGCAGGCGATATTTAAACGCTGGCGCACCTCATCGAAATTTTTACCGTAGGCACCGGCGCTGACCGAACGGCGCATCTCGTCGCTGGCCAGCAGCTCGCACTGGCTGTGGCTGAGACGGGTAAGCGCAATGGGCCGCGATTCCCGCGGGCCAATCAGGCTAAACAGGATCAGCAGCAGCGCGATAGTCAGTAAACATCCTCCCGCCATATACCAGCACATACCGCGCGCGTGGGCGCTGCGCGGCAGCGCTGTGTTGGCGGCAGAGGGTAACGCCTCGGGCTGCGCGTCTGGCTGCGTCTCGGGCTGGACGGACTCCGCGGGTTCAACGGGCGGGGAGGCGTCCAGCGGTTCCACCAACACGTCTGGATTAAGCTGCAAATAGCCGCGCGAGACGGTGATGATGATGTTGTCGATACCGTAGTGGCGGCACGTTTTACGCAGCATGCTGAGGTACTGGTTCAGGTTGCTGTTCGAGGAGGTTAATCCGTTGTCATCCCAAACTTTTTTCAACACCTCTTCGCGGCTGACGATGCCGGGGTGGCGCAGGAAAAAATCGAGCAGCGCGCTGGCGGTAATCGACAGCTGGCTGTCCGGCTCATCGCTTTGCGGCAGCGTCAGGGTACCGTCGGTAGCATCGTAAATAAAACGGGCATTGATGTTGTAGCGCATCGCGGCCTCAGTCTCAGTGCTTCATGCGGGAAGCGTCATCTTATTGAGGGAGTCAACCAGCGCGCGGCGGTGGCCTGCGCTCATGGTGATCCCTTCCGTCAACTCCGACAGCCAGATTCCGTCAGCGGCGTAGCGCACCAGCGTGCCGGTTGGGCCGTTGTCCAGCTCGTCACCCTGCGCCAGTTTGTCCAGCATCCAGTCGCGCCAGCATTTACGTAGCACCGGTTCATCGGGCATCGCCAGCGATAGCACCATCAGCTGGCGGCTTTCATGGGTGTCCGTCAGATCGGCAAGATAGTTCAGGTAAGCGCGGGTGAAGCGGCCGTAGCTCACGCCGTCCTGCTGCATGAGCGCGGTAATCGCTTCTTCCATAATGGCCAGCAAACGGGCGAACAGGGCAAAGATCAGCGCTTGTTTATTGGGAAAGTGGTGAATCAGACCGCCTTTGCTGACGCCAGCCTCGCGGGCCACGGCGTTTAGCGAGAGAGCGGCAATGCCGTCTCGTCCGGCGATCGTCGCAGCGGACTCAAGCAGCTGCTGATGCAAACGGACGGGATCTTTTTTACGGTGCTGAGTGTCGATATTCATGGGCCGAATCATACCGACCAGACGGTATGATTATTTTTGACGGCGATCAAGGCGTGCGGGATGTCCGTAAAATGAATGCGGGTAATGCGTGAGAGGTCACAACTTGTAGTAGAAATCAGCCTGTTATCATAGCGTTCATCCGCGATGCGCATATCGCGGATCGCTGTTTCCGCGGGTCACGATGGGAAACAATCACCGCACGACATCATGACTTTTTGCCTATTAAGGCCGTTTTCTTCTTTCTCTTCGAACGCCTATTTCAACCTTAAATGGTGGCAAAAGGAAATGCGAAATATCGCTAAGCATTTGCATTTTTCACCCGCCTTTAGCCACGCGCATCAATTATTTTACCTTTATATAACAATCACTTTCGCCAAATGATATTTGGTAATAAGGCATAGCAAATCGTTATTTGTTCCGCTAAGGGCAGTGTGGGAGCGTAAAAAGACAATACAAAAACAGGGGTATCCAGAAAGATTATGGCAAAGACAAAACAGACAGTAGCACAGCTCGCCATCATGACCGGCCTGGTCGTCGCCAGCGTTACCGCGTTTAGCGCGCAGGCAGATCAGCTGGCCGATATTAAAGCGAAGGGCGTGGTGAAGGTGGCCACGTTTGACGCGAACCCACCGTTTGGTTCCGTGGATGCCAAAACGCACGAGCTGGTCGGCTACGATGTCGATTTTGCGAAGGCGCTGGCCAAATCGCTGGGGGTAAAACTGGAGCTGGTCGCAACCAATCCGGCGAACCGCATCCCGCTGCTACAGTCCGGCAAGGCCGACCTGATTGTGGCCGATATCACCATCACCCCGGAGCGCGCGCAGGTGATTGACTTCTCCACGCCTTATTTTGTGACCGGACAGCAGTTCCTGGTACCGGTCAGCGGTAGCGATAAGCTTGACGGCTACAGCAAGGCGCGCATTGGAGCAGTGAAGGGGACGACCGGTGAGCAAACGCTGCACCAGCGCTTCCCGCAGGCCCGCGTGCTTTCTTATGACGATATCCCGCTGGCGCTGACCGCCCTGCGCAACGGTAACGTGCAGGCGATTACCCAGGACAGTACGATTCTGGCCGGTCTGCTGGGCGAAGCGCCGGATAAAGCCAAATTCAAAATCCTGCCGGATCTGCTGAGCAAAGAAGAGATTGGCGTCGGCGTGAAGAAAGGCGAACCGGCGCTGCTGAAAGCGGTTAACGATGAGCTGGTGGCGCTGGAAAAATCCGGCGACGCGGCAAAAATCTATGACGTCTGGTTTGGCCCCGCCACCAAAGCGCCACAGCCCCGTTCCTTTACCATAGAAGCAAAATAATATGTTGTCGGCTTTACGCACTCTTTCCGCGGCCAAGGCCGCGGATTTTTCACATCTGGAGAACGCCAGCGTGGCCTTCCGACAGGTCGTGAAAACCTACGGCGATCATCGCGTGCTTAACGGTATCGATTTGACGATTAACCCCGGCGAGGTGGTGGCGATCCTTGGGCCTTCGGGCTCGGGGAAATCGACGCTGATTCGCCTCATTAACCAGCTGGAAAACCTGAGCGGCGGCGAGATCCTGATAGACGGTAAACCGACCCGAGGGCTCAGCGGCAGAGCGCTACGCCAGCTGCGCAGCCGCATTGGTTTTGTTTTTCAGCAGTTCAATCTCTATGCCCACCTGACCGCAGCGCAAAACATTACCCTGGCGCTGGAGACGGTGCACGGCTGGCCTCATCAGGACGCACAGGCGCGCGCGCTGGCTCTGCTGCATAAGGTTGGGCTAGCGGAAAAAGCCGACGCCATGCCGTCTGAACTCTCCGGCGGTCAGCAGCAGCGCGTGGCGATAGCGCGGGCGCTGGCCTCATCGCCGCAAATCATTCTGTTTGATGAACCCACCTCGGCGCTGGATCCGGAAACGATTGGCGAGGTGCTGCACGTCATGCAGTCGCTGGCGCACAGCGGTATCACGATGATCGTGGTGACCCACGAAATGCAGTTTGCCCGTGAAATCGCCGATCGCGTGGTGTTTATCGACGGCGGCGACGTGCTGGAGGTCGCCGCGGCGGAGGCCTTTTTCACCCGGCCGCAGCACCCGCGCGCGGTACGTTTTTTGCAGAAGGTGCTCGACCCGCTGCATCAGGAGCGAATGGCGTGATGATTCCTTTTGATTGGCAGGGCGTGCTCAGCGGGCAGCCTTTGCAGTGGATACTCTCCGGTTTTCTCACCACCCTCTGGGTGACGCTTGCCGGCATGGCGCTGGCCAGCCTGCTGGCGGTGCTGTTTTTGCTGCTGTGGCTGGCGGGCGGTCGCGGTGGTGCGGCGGTGGCCGCCGTGTGGGTCTCGCTTTTTCGCAATACGCCGCTGCTGGTGCAGCTGTTGTTCTGGTACTTTGCCGGCTGGAATTTTTTGCCGCAGATCGTACGCGACTTCGTTAACGATCCGCACGACTGGTCAATTCTGCCGGGTAATGTCTGGTGGCTGACGCCCGAGTTTCTCTGTTCGGCGTGGGGCCTTGGCGTGTTCACGTCGGCGTTTCTGGTCGAAGAGATCGCCGCCGGGCTACGCAGCGTCCCTGACGGCCAGCGAGAAGCCGCGCTGGCGCAGGGTTTTTCGCATGCCAGCCTGCTGCGCCATATTCTGTTGCCGCAGGGGCTGGCGAACGCCTGGCAGCCGGTGGTTGGGCAATATCTTAACCTGATGAAGCTCTCTTCGCTGGCGAGCGGCATTGGCTTTGCCGAACTGACCTATCAGGTACGGCAGATTGAAAGCTATAACGCCCATGCGCTGGAGGCCTTCGCCGTGGGCACCGTACTGTATCTGCTGACCGGCGTGGTGCTGGGGCTGCTGTTGAGCCGCCTGGGGCCGAAACCGCGCGGAGTATCGATGCGACGGCGTCGGGCGGCCATTGCGCAGAGAGGTATACAGCATGAACGCTAGTCTGGCGACGATCGTGGATAATCTCGACTATCTGCTGTGGGGGCGGCTGGCCGAGGGAGAGCCCGGCGGGGTCGTGCTCACGCTAATGATGGCGCTGGGTGCGGGGGCCATGGCGCTACCGGGCGGCGTACTGCTGGCCTGCGCAGCGTGGCGTTTTCCCGGTACCGTGCGTCGCCTGTTGTATCTGTGGGCAGAGATTATTCGCGGTATTCCGCTGATTTTTGTCATCTTCTGGCTGTGGTATCTGCTGCCGATGCTGACCGGTAGCGATATGCCCGGCGCGGTGACGGTGACTTTTGCGCTGGCGTGGTTTACCGCCGCCTCGGTAATGCACTCGGTGCTGGCCGGGCTGCATGCGCTGCCGGGCGGGCAGTATGAAGCGGCGTTGACGCAGGGCTTTAGCGCCGGCCAAATCCTGTGGCGGATTCTGCTACCGCAAACGCTGCGCAACGTACTGCCGTCGTTGGTGGGTATTTTTATCGGCCTGCTCAAGGATACATCGCTGGCGTTTATCGTTAACGTACCGGAGTTGACGACCGTGGCCGGGCAGGTGAACAACCGCGTGCAAATCTATCCGACGGCAATCTTTGTCTTTATCGGCGTCGTCTATTATCTGCTGTGTTTCGGCCTGGAAAGGGGGGCAAAGCGCTGGCAGCGGCGACTGAGGGTATAAAAAAATAGCCCGGCGTCGCGATGGCTGGCCGGGCTACTGAATGAATTTTGTAGGCCTGATAAGTATAGCGCTATCCCGGATAGCGGCGTTGCCTTATCTGGCCTACACGCTCGGATCAAACGTTTTTACGTTCGATGGTTTGTTCGCCCCAGAACAGAGAGTCTTTATCTGTTTTGCTGAAGGCCAGCTCCAGGACGGCATCGCTGCCTTCTTCCCAGATTTGTTCCGCCGCTTTTTCATCATATTTTGCGAGTTCAAAAATCGCTTCGGCGATCTCTGGCGAAGTGTTGCGCAAGCTCGCCCATTCACCGATATGATGTGTTTTGCCTTCTTGTGTGGGCATATCTCTTCTCCCTCAATTAGCCTTTTAATTTAACCGCCAGGCCTGCGACGTATTCGCCCTGATAGCGAGCAATCGCCAGCTCTTCCTGGCTTGGTTGACGTGAACCATCGGCACCAGCAATGGTGGTTGCGCCATACGGCGTACCGCCACGCACCTGCGAAATATCAAACAGTTCTTGTGCCGCATAACCGATCGGTACAATGACCATACCGTGGTGGGCGAGCGTCGTCCAGGTCGAAGTGATGGTCTGTTCCTGGCCGCCACCGGTACCGGTAGAGCTAAAGACGCTCGCCAGTTTGCCGTACAGCGCGCCGGATGCCCACAGACCGCCGGTTTGATCGAGGAAGGTACGCATTTGTCCGGCCATGTTGCCGAACCGGGTGGGGGTACCGAAGATAATGGCATCGTAGTTTGCCAGTTCCTGCGGGGTGGCTACAGGGACCGCCTGCGCTTTGCCGCCGGCTTTCGCAAATGCTTCTGCTTGCATGGTTTCTGGTACGCGCTTGATGACAACGTCTACGCCATCGACTTTGTTTGCGCCTTCAGCAACGGCTTTGGCCATCGTTTCAATGTGTCCATACATAGAATAATAGAGCACCAGAACACTTGCATTTCCACTCATCTTAACTCTCCTGTGTCAAATTCGTTGGTTACGTAACAAGCTCCAATAAGCATAGTTCGTGTTGCGGGATTCGCTGCATCGCAGCGGCAATTAATTGCCAATTGCGTTCGTTTGCTGCTTTATTAAACGAAACTTGCTCAGGTTTTGAGTGAAAATGGATATGTTATTAATAACCATAATAAATAATACTGAGCATTAATTATTTATTTGATTGATTATCATCAACAAAACCGCCCCGTCTTATCAGGACAATGCCTGCGAATGATTCAGCGCAATGACGGAAGATGAATGAAAAAACGGATGGTTGCGGCAGCGCTGATGGGCGCGAGCCTGCTGGCGGTCACGCTGGCATCTGCGCAGGCGGTGACGCAGTACACGCAGGTGGCGAAAAAGCGCGCGTATCACGGGTTTGGTATCACCGTCACGCGCGCGGGCGACGCGGTGAGGGTGAACGGTGAGGCGGCGCGAAAACAGGAATACAGCGCCGACGCCGATGTGTTTGTTCACGGGCCGTACCGCATCGTGTTCCACAAACGCACGGGTAAGGTGAGGTTAATGAAGAACGGCACCTACCTGGGAGTACTAAAATCACGCTGACGCATCACGATACATTTTTCTCCCGCCGCTTTTCCTTGCCGCAAGCGTTGGTTATCGCCTGGCGTGAGGGGGAAAACCTAAAACCCGACGGCAGATATGTCAAAATATATCCAGCCGCTGCGGTGTCTGTCTTTGCCAGCTACGCTTATGACTACCCGCGCCATCTCGCGGGTGATGACGCTTTACATCGACGTCATGCACGATGTCGTTCTCTTAACGGGAGGTCAGTCATGGCAAATCATCGCGGCGGTTCCGGTAATTTTGCTGAAGACCGGGAAAGAGCAGCAGAAGCAGGTCGTAAGGGAGGCCAGCACAGCGGCGGGAATTTTAAAAACGATCCCCAGCGCGCCTCGGAAGCGGGTAAGAAAGGCGGGAAAAACAGTCACGGTAGCCATCGCGGAACCTAGGCGCGGCTGACGGCATTTTTCTCTGCCCACCGCCGGTTTTACCGGCGGTGTTTTTTTGGGGGTTGAAGCAGGGCGACGCGATACGCAAAATAGAGGAGAATTCACAAGGAGAGGGCGTATGGCTCAGGATGCAGTAAAGAAAAGCGGCAAACGTTCTCAGGCGGTAAGCGCCAAAAAACAGGCGATACTCAACGCTGCGCTAAATACCTTTTCCCAGTATGGCATCCACGGCACCCGGTTGGATCAGGTTGCCGAGCTGGCCGGGGTGTCAAAGACGAATCTGCTGTACTACTTCCCGTCAAAAGAGGCGCTGTACGTTGCCGTCATGCAGCAGATCCTCGATATCTGGCTGGCGCCGCTGCGCGCCTTTCGCGAAGATCTGGCGCCGCTGGCGGCCATCGGCGAATATATTCGCCGCAAGCTGGAGGTTTCGCGCGACTACCCGCAGGCTTCTAAGCTGTTTTGTCTGGAAATGCTTCAGGGGGCGCCGCTGGTGATGGACGCGTTAACCGGCGATCTGAAACAGCTGGTAGCCGATAAGTCGGCGATCGTCGCCGCGTGGGTGAAGAGCGGCAAACTCGCACCGGTCGATCCGCACCACCTGATTTTTATGATTTGGGCCACCACGCAGCACTATGCGGACTTCGCCACTCAGGTTGAGGCGGTGACCGGCAAAACGCTGCGCGATGAGGATTTCTTCCAGCAAACCGTCGAGAACGTCCAGCGGATCATTATCGACGGTATTCGTGTGCGCTAGCTGGCGGGCGGTAGAGGGCAGCTCAGGTCACCCTCTTCACACTGGAGCAGCGAGGCGAGAAACGCTTCGCGCTCGGTGGTTTTATCGGTCAGGCACTGGCTGTTGATCATCGGCTGTACGCTGCCGCCGTGGGTGCTGGAGCTGAGAAACGCACAGTCGGCATCGCGCAGGGCAATCCACGCCGTCTGGGCTTTTTTCAGTAAATCGCGCTGGGTCGGTTCCGCGCGCTTTAGTACGTCCAGCCAGGTCTGATTGAGCTTCTTATCCGCTGCCTGATACTGCTCGGCGGCGCAGGCGTTCATCTCGGCCTGGGTATTGGCGCTGGCGCATTCGTCGGCCAGCGCATAGCCGCTGGTTAACAGCAGGGCGAGGGCCGGTAAAACAGATTTCATTCGTTGACTCCCAAAAGTAGGCTTCCCGAGCATAGGCTCTGGATATAACACGATTTTAACCTGGAATCTCCTCCAACCAGCGTGCGTTTTTCTGAATTTCAAAGCCAGCGCAATGTTCGGATAGACGCCTTTGGTCGAGAAGGTTGATGATCCCACGCTGGGTGTGAAACAAGGGAGATTGTCAGTGATGACGGGCACGGAAAGTCAGGTGCGGCTGGGGCTTTTTACTCTGGCGTGGCCGATATTTGTGGAACAGCTTTTGCGGTTGATGCTGGGCTACGTGAGCGTTTTTATGCTGGGGCACTACTCGGATGAGGCCGTGGCCGCCACCGGCGTGGCTAACCAGATCCTTGCCATTTCGGTGATCTTCTACGGCTTTCTGACCGTCGGCGTGCAAATTGTGGTGGCGCAGCTGCTGGGGGCGAAGCGCTTCCGGCGCATTGAGCGGGTGATCACCAACGGGCTGGTGGTCGCGTTTCTGATCGGCGTGGCGATGAGCCTGGTGTTTGTGCTGTTTGGCGATACCTTCCTACGGCTGCTGGGGCTCAGCGACGAACTGGTGACAGTGGGGTCGCCGTTTATTCGTATTATCGGCGGCATTTCGGTGGTTATTGCGCTGTACTCCTCCATCCTGCCGATTCTACGTACCCACGGCTACGTGCGTCAGGCTATGCTGGTGCCGATCGCCGTCAGCATTATCAACGTGGTATTTAACTATCTGTTTCTGTACGGCCAACTGAGCTTCCTTGGGCTTGGCGTTACCGGTGTCGGTATCGCGGTGTGCATTGCCAACGTTGTGGGGATGCTGATGTCGGCGTGGATGCTGAAAAAGTACATCGGCTATGCCTTTCGCTGGCAAAACCTGCGCCACTGCTCGCGCAAAATACTCGGCGCGATTTTGCGCTTCGGCCTGCCATCGGCGGGTGAGAACCTCTCCTATGCCGGGTCGCAGCTGGTGGTCACCGGAATTATCGCTTTTCTGGGCACCGAGGCGCTGACGACCAAAGTTTATGCCTCGACCATCAGTCAGTTCGTCGCGCTGTTTGCGATGTCGATAGGCCAGGCCTCGCAGATTATTATCGGCCGTGCGGTGGGGGCAAGGGAGATTGAGTCCGCCTACCAGCAGGGGCTGAAAAGCTGGTGCCTCGGGCTGGCGGTGGCGTTTTCTATCAGCGTGGTTATCTACCTGCTGGCTGCGCCGATCATGCAGCTCTTTACCCCGAATCAGGAAATTATCGCGCTAACCCGTAAGCTGTTTTTACTGTCTATTTTGCTGGAGCTGGGGCGTGCGACCAATATCATTGTGATCAGCAGCCTGAATGCCACCGGCGACGTTCGCTTTCCGTTTATCTGCGGCATTATTGTGATGTGGATTATCAGCCTGCCGTTTTCGTATTGCCTCGGCGTGTACATCGGGCTGGGGCTGGTGGGGGTCTGGCTGGCCTATATTATTGATGAAGGGCTGCGGGCGATACTGATGTACCGCCGCTGGCGCAGCCGGGTGTGGACAACGAAGTCGATGTTTTAGGCCGGCCTGATGGCGGCGTAAACGCCTTATCCGGCCTCCCCATAAAAAACCCGGCGATTGCCGGGTCAGATTGCAGACAAACCCGCTCGCGCGGTGCCGGATGTCGATTTCAATCAGCGACGCCATCCACGTAGGCCCGATAAGCGTAGCGCCATCGGGCATTGCGGATGTTGTCATCAGTCTTACCCGGCAATCGCCGGGTTTGAAAATCTTAACCAATCGTCATCAAGCTGGCGTTTCCGCCCGCTGCGGCGGTGTTCACGCTGAGCGAACGCTCATGGTACAGACGCTCCAGCAGCAGGTTGGTTTCACCGCGGGCAAAACCCTGCACCGACACAATCGCCCCGTCGCGCGCCGCCACCTGTTCGCACAGTTCGCGCAGCTGGTCAGAATCACCGTGGTAAATCACCGCATCGAAGAAGGCGTTCATCAGCGTTTCCGGTTTCGCGAAGTGGATACGTTCGCTCACCGCTTTCGGCAATGATTTCACCAGCTCACGTTGCAGTGGCGCATCCTGCCACAGCACTTCACTGCCTACTGCCATCACTGCAGACAGCTGGGTCAGCAGGTCCGTTTCGTTATCCGCCACGCACAGCACTCGTTCGCGTGGGACCAGCGTCCAGGTGTTGCGCTCGCCGGTGGGGCCCGGCAGCACCCGCTGGGTGCCGGCCTGTGCCAGCTCGCAGTACTGCTTGCTGATCGCCAGCAGCGCCGGGCGATCGGCCATCCAGCCCTGTAGTTCGGTCAGCGGTTTTTCCAGCAGCGTTTTCAACTGGGTATCGACGGCCTGACCGGCGTCCTGACGTGCCAGCGTTTTCGCCAGCGCCGTTTCCGGGCGGCTCGCCAGCAGGCGATACAGGTACATCGGGCCGCCCGCTTTCGGGCCGGTGCCGGAGAGGCCTTCACCGCCGAACGGCTGCACCCCAACCACAGCGCCCACCATATTCCGGTTAACGTACAGGTTGCCGACTTTCGCGCTGCCGGTCACCTGCGCGATGGTTTCATCAATGCGGGTGTGCACGCCCAGGGTCAGACCGTAGCCCGAGGCGTTGATCTGCGCGATCAGCTGATCCAGCTGGTTGCGGCTGTAGCGAACAACGTGCAGCACCGGACCAAAGACCTCTTTTTTCAGCTCGTCGAAGCTGTCGAGTTCAATCAGCGTCGGTGGGATAAAGGTCCCACTCTGCCATTCGCGGCTGTCTTCGGCATTTTCACGCGCGGCCTGGAACACGGTGCGGCCTTTGGCGCGCATGGCCTGAATGTGTTTCTCAATGCCGGCTTTCGCCTCGGCGTCAATCACCGGGCCGATGTCGGTCGTCAGGCGGCCCGGGTTGCCCATGCGGCATTCGGCCATTGCGCCGCGCAGCATGGTCAGCGTATGGTCCGCGACGTCATCCTGCAGGCACAATACGCGCAGGGCGGAGCAGCGCTGACCGGCGCTGTCGAAGGCGGAGGCGACTACGTCCACCACCACCTGCTCGGTCAGGGCGGAAGAGTCAACGATCATGGCGTTCATCCCGCCGGTTTCGGCAATCAGCGGCGTCGGGCGGCCCTGTGTGTCCAGACGGGTGGCGATATTGCGCTGCAGCAGGCCGGCGACTTCCGTCGAACCGGTAAACATGACGCCGCGCACGCGGGCATCAGAGGTCAGCTGCGCGCCGACGGTTTCACCGCGGCCCGGCAGCAATTGGACCACGCCAGCCGGTACGCCAGCCTCCAGCAGCAGTGCGATACCCTGCGCGGCAATGAGCGGCGTTTGTTCGGCTGGTTTTGCCAGCACGCTGTTGCCTGCGGCAAGCGCGGCGGCAATCTGCCCCATAAAGATCGCCAGCGGGAAGTTCCACGGGCTGATACACACCACCGGGCCCAGCGGGCGGTGGGTTTCGTTATCGAAGTCGTCACGAACCTGACCGGCGTAGTAGTGCAGGAAGTCCACTGCTTCACGCACTTCGGCGATGGCGTTGCTGAAGGTTTTACCGGCTTCACGTACCAGAATGCCCATCAGCGGCTGCATCTGATCTTCCATCAGCACCGCGGCGCGTTCGAGAATGGCGGCGCGCTCCTGCGGCGGGGTGGCGAACCAGATGGGTGCGTTGTTCACCGCGCTTTCCAGCGCTTGCTCTACTTCCTGTTCGCTGGCTTCCCGGACATAGCCGACGATATCTTTCGGCTCCGCCGGGTTAATCACCGACAGCATATCGCCGTCGGCAACCGGATGCTCCAGCATCGGTTTTGCGGTCCATTTATGCAGCGCGCTGTTGAGCAGCGAGGAGGAGAGCGACGCCAGGCGGTGTTCGTTGGCCAGATCCAGGCCTGCTGAGTTGACGCGGCCGCTGCCATAGAGATCGCGCGGCAGCGGAATTTTCGGGTGCGGCAGCCCGGACGCGCCTTCCTGCAGAGCCATCTTCTCGACGGCCAGCACCGGATCGGCGACCAGCTCATCCAGCGGCAGGCTGCTGTCGGCGATGCGGTTAACGAACGAGGTATTCGCGCCGTTTTCCAGCAGGCGGCGAACCAGGTAGGCCAGCAGCGTTTCGTGGGTCCCCACCGGAGCATAAATGCGGCACGGGCGATTCAGCTTGCCGTCAGCCACTTTCCCCACCACCTGCTCGTAAAGCGGCTCACCCATCCCGTGCAGGCACTGGAATTCGTACTGCCCCGGATAGTAGTTATTGCCGGCCAGCTGGTAAATCGCCGCCAGCGTGTGGGCGTTATGGGTCGCGAACTGTGGGTAAATCAGGTTAGGGACGCCGAGCAGCTTTTTGGCGCAGGCCAGGTAAGAAACGTCGGTATACACTTTGCGGGTATACACCGGATAGCCTTCCAGGCCGTCCATCTGCGCGCGTTTGATTTCGCTGTCCCAGTACGCGCCTTTAACCAGACGGATCATCAGACGGCGACGGCTGCGGGTGGCGAGGTCGATCAGGTAGTCGATGACGAACGGGCAGCGCTTCTGGTAGGCCTGAATCACGAAACCGATGCCGTTCCAGCCGGCCAGCGCCGGTTCGAAGCACAGTTTCTCCAGCAGATCGAGGGAGATCTCTAATCGGTCGGCTTCTTCGGCATCGATGTTAATGCCGATATCGTACTGGCGTGCCAGCAGGGTCAGGGACTTCAGACGCGGGTACAGCTCATCCATCACGCGATCGTACTGCGCGCGGCTATAGCGTGGGTGCAGGGCAGACAGTTTGATAGAAATGCCCGGGCCTTCATAAATGCCGCGGCCGTTGGAGGCCTTACCAATGGCGTGAATAGCCTGCTGATAAGAAACCATATAGGCCTGGGCGTCGGCGGCGGTAAGCGCCGCTTCGCCGAGCATATCGTAGGAGTAGCGGAAGCCTTTCTCTTCCAGCTTGCGGGCGTTGGCCAGCGCTTCGGCAATGGTTTCGCCGGTGACGAACTGCTCGCCCATCAGGCGCATCGCCATGTCCACGCCTTTGCGCACCAGCGGTTCACCGCTTTTACCGATAATCCGGTTCAGCGAGCGCGACAGGCTGGTTTCGTTGTGGGTGGAGACCAGCTTGCCGGTAAACAGCAGCCCCCAGGTGGCGGCGTTAACAAATAATGACGGGCTGCGGCCAATATGCGACTGCCAGTTGCCGTTGCTGATTTTATCGCGAATTAAGGCATCGCGGGTTGCCTTGTCAGGAATACGCAGCAGCGCTTCCGCCAGGCACATCAGCGCTACCCCTTCCTGAGAGGAGAGGGAGAACTCTTGCAGCAGGCTTTGTACCATTCCGGCGCGACCGCTGGCGGTTTTCTGATTGCGTAGCTTTTCCGCTAGCTTCCAGGCGAGCTGATGCGCCTGCTCGGCGATCGGCTGCGGCAGGCGTGCCTGCTCCAGCAGCATGGGGACGGCGTCGGTTTCGCTGCGGCGCCAGGCGGCGGTGATCGCGGCGCGGGTGACCGACTGGGGCAGGATCTGCTCGGCGAACTCAAGGAACGGCTGAGGGTTGTCGTCGGCCGGCTGTGGCGTTTCGTCGCTTTCGTTAGCGGCACCGGACAGCAGCGCGGGCAGCTCCGGCAGGAGCTCGTCATTTTCCAGCTTTTCCAGATAATTGAAAATTGCCTGCTTGATTAGCCAGTGAGGGGTACGGTCGATTCGGGTCGCCGCACTCTTAATTCGCTCACGCGTTGCGTCATCCAGCTTAACCCCCATGGTGGTGGTGCCCATGCCATCTACTCCTGTTGCTCGGTTGTCATATTTTTTGCGTAACAGGAATATCACCCATGTTGCAACTTTGTGCAACCGTGTTAAATGTGACGTCTGTTGCAGGCTTAAAAATGAATTAATTGTTAAAGATAAAACTTATGATAAAGGCGCTGAGCAATACGTCATGGTGCGAGTTTTTATGCGCTACTTAACAGTTATTTCGGGTGCAACCTGAAAAAGCGTGAGGGAGTGCAACCTATAGAAAAATGCTATCTCCAGCCTGATGCATTCGATGTAAATGCAGTGTTAAATCGTTTGTGAAAAAATTCCGCTTCCGTCAGGATACGGTCGCTTCAAATGATTGCCCCGTTCCGGCAATGATAAAAAACGGCAAATTGGGATGTTGCCGACGCATATTTCTGGAGAGTTGAATGACTATTAGCACCCCGATGCTGGTGACTTTTCTTGTCTATATTTTTGGCATGATCCTCATTGGCTTTATTGCATGGCGCAACACCAAAAACTTTGATGACTATATTCTTGGCGGCCGCAGTCTTGGGCCATTCGTGACCGCGCTGTCCGCCGGTGCCTCTGATATGAGCGGCTGGCTGCTGATGGGCCTGCCGGGGGCGATTTTTATCGCCGGGATCTCTGAAAGCTGGATCGCTATCGGCCTGACCCTGGGCGCGTGGATCAACTGGAAGCTGGTTGCCGGGCGTCTGCGCGTGCATACCGAAGTCAATAATAATGCCTTAACCCTGCCGGACTATTTCACCGGCCGCTTTGAAGACAAGAGCCGCGTGCTGCGCATTATCTCTGCGCTGGTGATCCTGCTGTTCTTCACCATTTATTGCGCATCCGGAATTGTGGCCGGTGCGCGACTGTTTGAAAGCACCTTCGGCATGAGCTATGAAACCGCGCTGTGGGCGGGGGCGGCGGCGACCATCCTGTATACCTTCATCGGTGGTTTCCTGGCGGTGAGCTGGACCGACACCGTGCAGGCCAGCCTGATGATTTTCGCGCTGATCCTGACGCCGGTTATCGTTATTTTCGCCGTTGGCGGCCTTGGCGATTCGCTGGAAGTGATTAAGCAGAAGAGCATTGAGAACGTCGATATGCTCAAAGGGCTGAACTTTGTTGCCATTGTGTCGCTGATGGGCTGGGGGCTGGGTTACTTCGGCCAGCCGCACATTCTGGCGCGCTTTATGGCCGCGGATTCCCACCACAGCATTGTGCATGCGCGTCGTATCAGCATGACGTGGATGATCCTCTGCCTGGCCGGTGCGGTGGCGGTAGGCTTCTTCGGTATTGCCTACTTCCAGAACAACCCGGCGCTGGCCGGACCGGTTGGCCAGAACGCCGAACGCGTGTTTATCGAGCTGGCGCAGATTCTGTTTAACCCGTGGATTGCCGGTATTCTGCTGTCAGCGATTCTGGCTGCGGTGATGTCGACCCTGAGCTGCCAGCTGCTGGTGTGTTCAAGCGCGATTACCGAAGATCTGTACAAAGCGTTTCTGCGTAAAAACGCCAGTCAGAAAGAGCTGGTGTGGGTAGGGCGCCTGATGGTGCTGGTGGTGGCGCTGGTGGCCATTGCGCTGGCCGCTAACCCCGAAAACCGCGTACTGGGACTGGTGAGCTATGCGTGGGCTGGCTTCGGCGCTGCGTTTGGCCCGGTGGTCCTGTTCTCGGTGATGTGGTCACGTATGACCCGCAACGGCGCGCTGGCCGGGATGATCATCGGTGCCGTTACCGTTATCGTCTGGAAACAGTTCGGCTGGCTGGGGCTGTACGAAATTATTCCTGGCTTTATCTTCGGTAGCGTCGGCATTGTGCTGTTCAGCCTGCTGGATAAGGCGCCGTCGAAGACGATGCAGGCGCGTTTTGCTGAAGCAGACGCCCATTACCACTCTGCGCCGCCGTCACGTTTACAGGAACAGGAACAGCGGTAGGCTGGATAAGGCGTTTACGCCGCCATCCGGCAATATGAGCCGAACAGCCTGATGGCGCTACGCTTATCAGGCCTACGTAAACCCGCGGTTTCGCGGGTTTTTTACGACCATTGCTCTAGCGTGCCAGTGATAATCAACGCAACTATATCGTTGCTATTCTTTTACATCTCGTCATTATTTCCCACATATTTCACTTGTGTTTCTTTTTGGCTTAATGATAATCACTATCACTCACATTTACCTGTCTTTGCATAAGTTGACGGCGTTTCACATTTAAGGGTGTTTGCATGTTTGTTCCTTTTCTCATCATGTTGCGCGAAGGGCTGGAAGCAGCGCTGATTGTCAGCCTGATTGCCAGCTATCTGAAGCGAACCCAGCGCGGTCGCTGGATTGGGGTAATGTGGATTGGCGTTTTCCTGGCCGCCGCGCTGTGCCTGGGCTTGGGGATCTTTATTAACGAGACGACCGGTGAGTTCCCGCAAAAAGAGCAGGAACTGTTTGAAGGGCTGGTGGCGGTCATCGCCGTGGTTATCCTGACCTGGATGGTGTTCTGGATGCGTAAAGTCTCCCGCAACGTCAAACAGCAGCTGGAGCAGGCGGTAGACAATGCCCTGCAAAAGGGGAATAACCACGGCTGGGCGCTGATCATGATGGTCTTTTTCGCCGTGGCGCGCGAAGGGCTGGAGTCGGTCTTCTTCCTGCTGGCGGCTTTCCAGCAGGATCTCGGTATCTGGCCGCCGCTGGGTGCGATGCTCGGCCTGGCCACCGCGGTAGTGCTGGGCTTTCTGCTCTACTGGGGCGGTATTCGCCTGAACCTTGGCGTATTTTTCCGCTGGACGAGCCTGTTTATTCTGCTGGTTGCGGCTGGGCTGGCTGCGGGGGCGATTCGCGCCTTCCACGAAGCGGGCCTGTGGAACGCCTTCCAGGATGTCGCCTTCGATCTCAGCGGCACGCTGACTACGCATTCGCTTTTCGGCACCCTGCTGGAAGGTATCTTTGGCTATCAGGAAGCGCCGAGCATCAGCGAAGTGGCGGTCTATTTCCTGTATTTGATTCCGGCACTGGTGCTGTTCTTCTGGCCGCCGCGTGCAACAACGTCAACATCCCGTATCGCCCCTTGAAAGCGATAACGGTGATGGCATCACACTCTACTTATTGAAAGGGATGGACCATGACCAAGAACTTCCGCCGCAGCGCGTTGCAGACGGGGATTGCCGCGCTCTTCTCGACGGCGTTTATGGCACACGCTGCCGATATTCCGCAGGTTAAAGTGACGGTAAACGACAAACAGTGTGAACCGATGTCGATTACCGTGGACGCGGGTAAAACCCAGTTTATCATTCAGAACCACAGCCAGAAGGCGCTGGAATGGGAGATCCTGAAAGGGGTGATGGTGGTGGAAGAGCGCGAGAATATCGCGCCAGGCTTTACCCAGAAGATGACCGCCAACCTGCAACCGGGTGAGTACGAGATGACCTGCGGCCTGTTGACCAACCCGAAAGGCAAGCTGATCGTGAAGGGCGAAGCGGGCAAAGACGTGGCGAAAGCCGACGCGCTGCGCGATCTGGGCGCGGCGATTACCGCGTATAAAGCCTACGTGACGGCCGAAACCGCCGAACTGGTCAAAGGCACTAAAGCCTTTACCGACGCGGTAAAAGCGGGCGATATCGAAAAAGCGAAATCCCTGTATGCGCCGACGCGTCAGCACTACGAGCGTATTGAACCGATTGCCGAGTTGTTCTCTGACCTCGACGGCAGCATTGACGCGCGTGAAGACGACTACGAGCAAAAAGCGGCCGACCCGAAATTTACCGGCTTCCACCGTCTGGAAAAAGCGCTGTTTGGCGACAACAGCGTTAAGGGCATGGAGCACTACGCGACCCAGCTTAACGGCGACGTGCTGGAGCTGCAAAAACGTATCGACGAGCTGGCTTTCCCGCCGTCAAAAGTGGTGGGCGGTGCAGCTGGCCTGATTGAAGAAGTGGCCGCGAGCAAAATCAGCGGGGAAGAGGACCGCTACAGCCATACCGATCTGTGGGACTTCCAGGCGAATATCGACGGCGCACACAAAATTGTCGACCTGCTGCGTCCGCAGCTGCAAAAAGAGAACGTCGCACTGCTGGCGAAAGTTGACGCCAACTTCAAGAAAGTGGACGGCATTCTCGCGAAATATCGCACGAAAGACGGTTTTGAAACTTATGACAAGTTGACCGATGCGGACCGTAATGCGCTGAAGGGGCCGATCACCACGCTGGCGGAAGATTTGTCTCAACTGCGCGGGATTCTGGGGCTGGATTAAGTAAGATGGCAAAGCAACACGCCGACGACCTGAATGAACCTTCACGTCGCCGTTTATTAAAAGGGATCGGCGCGCTGGGCGGCGCGCTGGCAATTTCAGGCGGTTGCCCGGTGGCGCACGCGGCGAAAGCCAGTGATGCGCCGGTGGCCAATAGCCGGATGGAAACCCAGCCGTTTTACGGCGAGCATCAGGCAGGCGTTTTGACGCCGCAGCAGGCTGCAATGATGCTGGTGGCGTTTGATGTGCTGGCGGCAGACAAATCAGACCTTGAGCGTCTGTTTCGTTTGCTGACGGACCGCATTGCTTTCCTCACCAAAGGTGGCCCGGCGCCGGATACGCCAAACCCGCGACTGCCGCCGATGGATTCGGGCATTCTCGGCGCGTTTATCGCGCCGGATAATCTGACCATCACGGTGTCGGTCGGACACTCGCTGTTTGATAGCCGCTTTGGCCTTGCCGATAAAGCGCCGAAGAAGCTGCAAAAAATGGTTCGTTTCCCGAATGATTCGCTGGATGCGGCGCTGTGCCACGGCGATCTGCTATTGCAGATTTGCGCCAACACGCAGGATACAGTGATCCATGCGCTGCGCGACATTATCAAGCACTCGCCCGATTTGCTGAGCGTGCGCTGGAAGCGGGAAGGGTTTATCTCTGACCATGCCGCGCGCAGTAAAGGCAAAGAGACACCCATCAACCTGCTCGGTTTTAAAGACGGCACCGCCAACCCGGACGGCAGCGATAAACCGCTGATGGACGAGGTGGTGTGGGTAACGGGCGATCAGGGTGAACCCGCGTGGGCGAAGGGCGGTACTTATCAGGCTGTGCGCATTATTCAGTTCCACGTTGAGTCCTGGGATCGTACGCCGCTTAAAGAGCAGCAGACGATTTTCGGGCGTGATAAGCACAGCGGCGCGCCGCTGGGGATGAAGAACGAGCACGATACGCCTGACTACACCCGTGACCCGAACGGTGACGTGATTGCGCTGGACAGCCACATTCGTCTGGCCAACCCGCGCACTAAAGAGACGCAGTCGGGCCTGATGATGCGGCGGGGTTACAGCTACTCGCTGGGGGTGTCTAACTCGGGTCAACTCGATATGGGCCTGCTGTTTGTCTGCTATCAGCATGACCTTGAAAAAGGGTTCCTGACGGTGCAGAAACGCCTGAACGGTGAAGCACTAGAGGAGTACGTGAAGCCGATTGGCGGCGGGTATTTCTTTGTGCTGCCGGGCGTGGCATCGGATAAGCGTTATTTGGGCAGCACGCTGTTGCAGGCTTGAGTGCAGTCCCGGCGGTGCTTTGCTTGGCCGGGCTACATTGTACGGTGCACGCTTGTAGGCCGGATAAGGCGTTCACGCCGCCATCCGGCTGCCTATTTGTCGCCCGGGCGAGCGCAAGCGACCCCGGGATTTCTCCCAAACTTCAGAATATCGCCAAAAATCAGTCCTTTTTTTTCATTTCCCCCCTGATTGATATAAAACTGTCACATAAGTGTCAGATGCTATCTCTGAACGCTATCGTTATGTTTATGTAAAAATTATGTTGCATCTTTTGTTGATTTGGATGTAATAATAAATAAAGCGGTAGTTTCCGTTTCACTATGGAGATCGCGAATGGTAGCGTCCTTGACCGGACTCAACAAACCAACAGCCCGTACCATCCAGCGCGGAGGCCCTCTCTCCGGCAGCGATTTCGTCACCTCAATTTTTCATCCAATGTGCATTCATCTCGTTGTTCCCGACGTATTGTGCGGTGCGCGTAGCCGTGCGTTTTCGTCATTTCGACAGGCAGTTGCTATGGCTTACAAGGAAGCCAAACCTCAGACGTTCGTGCGCATAATCGCGCTGTATTTAGCGCGTGTGATGTAAACCAACAACTCAAGGTGCTATCCATGGGAAGACAGAAAGCAGTGATCAAAGCTCATCGCGAAGCAAAACGTGTGCTGAGGCGGGATTCACGCAGCCACAAACAACGTGAAGACGAATCGGTCACCTCGCTTGTGCAAATGGGTGGAGTGGAAGCGATTGGCATGGCGCGGGACAGCCGCGACCATTCACCCATCGTGGCCCGCAATGACGCTCAGGCACGTTACCTGAATGCTATCGAGAGTAAGCAACTGATTTTCGCCACCGGCGAGGCAGGCTGCGGCAAGACCTGGATTAGCGCGGCCAAAGCGGCCGAGGCGCTGATACATAAGGATGTGAATAAAATCATCGTCACGCGCCCGGTCTTGCAGGCCGATGAAGATCTCGGCTTCCTGCCCGGCGACATCTCAGAGAAATTCGCGCCGTATTTCCGCCCCGTTTACGACGTGCTGGTAAAACGGCTGGGGGCTTCCTTTATGCAATATTGCCTGCGCCCGGAAATTGGTAAGGTAGAGATTGCGCCATTCGCCTATATGCGCGGACGTACATTTGAAAATGCGGTGGTGATTCTTGATGAGGCTCAGAACGTTACCGCAGCGCAAATGAAGATGTTTTTAACCCGCCTCGGGGAGAACGTCACGGTTATCGTCAACGGGGATATCACCCAATGTGACCTGCCGCGCGGCGTTCAGTCCGGTCTTAGTGACGCGCTGGATCGTTTTGAAGAAGATGAAATGATAGGCATTGTCCGCTTTACCAAAGATGACTGCGTGCGTTCGGCGCTGTGCCAGCGCACGCTGAAAGCCTACTATTAATCGCAGTTACGTCTGCAAAGCCCGGGAAACCGGGCTTTGTTGTTTTTGGTTGTTGCAAATCCAACAGTGGCAGCAGCAGCGTGTTGCATTTCACACTCCTTATCGCGCGATAACGGCAATAACGTACTGAAAAATATAAATAATAATGTATGGCACAAAGTTTGCTATCAATGCATATAACCTAAAAAGTTAAAGACGCAATAATTCATTCCATTTAATGATATGTATAAATATCAACCGGATGTTGCGTCTGAACGTGCTGATAACATTCAAGTGAGACCATGCTATGCCCGTAAATCACGCTGTTCCCGACTATACGCAACATGCGCCGAACGCCCATCGTATCGCCAGTGATGAAGAGGCGCTGAGCATCGCCCACGAGATCGCTGCTTTTTTACAGGCCGGCGCCTCCGAGCGAGACCTGAGCGGCGTAGTGCCGTCCGACGTCGTCAATACCTACTCCAACAGCGGGCTATGGGGGATAACCGTACCGCGCCGTTTTGGCGGGGCCGAAGTTTCCGCGGCGACGCTGGCGTCGGTGATTGCCATTATCTCGGCGGCAGATCCGGCGCTGGGGCAAATCCCGCAAAACCACTACTGCCTGCTGGAAGATATTCGTCTGCAGGGCAGCGAAGAACAGCAGCGCTACTTCTTCGATCTCGTGCTGCAGGGCTATCGATTTGCCAATGCGCTGTCGGAAACCGGCGGTAAAACGGTACAGGATATTCAGACCCGGCTGACCCAGACTGACGATGGCCTGCGCATTGACGGACGCAAAGGCTACTGCACGGGTTCACTGTATGCTCACTGGCTTGGCGTACTGGCGTTGGATGAGGATGGGCTGGCACAGCTGGCCTTCGTGCCGCGCAACACGCTGGGCGTGACGGTTGTCAACGACTGGGCCTGCCTGGGCCAGCGCACCACCTCCAGCGGTACGGTGCTGGTGGAGAACCTGCGGGTTGAGCCGTTCAATATCATTCCCTGCTGGAAATCTTACGCGACGCCCACTCTCGCCGGGCCGTTTGCCCAGCTCACGACGGCGGCTATTGATGCGGGGATCGCCCGCGCCGCGTTGAACGATACCGTCAGTTTTGTGAATCAGTTCGCTCGCCCGTGGATCGACGCAGGGGTGGAGCGGGCCGGAGACGATCCGCTGACGGTGTATCAGATTGGCGCGCTGGATAGCCGACTCGCCGCCGCTGAGGCGCTGCTTGAACAGGCGGGTAGAGTGCTCGACCGCTATAAACACACGCTGACCGAAGAGACCGTGGCGCTAGCGTCTATAGCGGTTGCTCGCGCCAAAATATTTACCACCGAAGCCGCGCTGGAGGCCTCGACGCGGCTGTTTGAGCTGGGCGGTACTCGCTCAACCCATCCGCGCTACAACTTCGATCGCCACTGGCGCAACGGGCGGGTTCACACGCTGCACGATCCGGTGCGCTGGAAGTATCACCTGCTGGGTAACTGGGTGTTGAACGGCAAAGCGCCCGCGCGCCACGACTGGAACTGAGGAGGCTCGATGCTCGCTTTTCTGGCCGAAATTGATTGGGGTGACGTGGCGCAGGCGGGGGCAGATACCCTGACGATGCTGGCCTGGGCACTGGGCTTTACCGTACTGATCGGCCTGCCGCTGGGCGTGGTGCTCTACCTCACCGGGCAGCCGCGGCTGTTGCATGCCCCGATGCTGTATCGCGTGCTCTCGCTACTGGTTAACGTACTGCGATCGCTGCCGTTCATCATTTTGCTGATCGTCATGATCCCGTTGACCACGCTGATTACCGGCACCTCGCTGGGCGTGGAAGGTACCATTCCGCCGCTGGTCGCGGGCTGTGCGCCGTTCTTTGCACGATTGGTAGAGACGTCGTTGCGCGAAGTGGACCACGGGCTGGTGGAAGCCAGCTGGGCGATGGGCGGCAGCACCTGGCAGCTAATCTGGTACACGCTGCTGCCGGAGGCGCGATCGGGGCTGATTGCCGCCGTTACCGTCACGGCGATTGTGCTGGTGGATTACACCTCAATGGCCGGCGTTATCGGCGGCGGCGGGCTGGGAGATTTAGCCATACGCTTTGGCTACCAACGTTTTCAGACCGACGTGATGGCGGTGACGGTGGTGCTGCTGATTGCGCTGGTACAGGTTTTACAAATGAGCGGCGACCGCCTGGTGCGCCGTATGAGTCGTCAATAAATCGCTTAACAGGTATCAACAATGAAAAAAACCGTGATTGCCGGGCTGCTGGCGCTGTTCTCTTATTCGGCGATGGCCAATGAAACCCTGTTGGTAGGCGCCACGCCCGTTCCGCATGCTGAAATACTGGCGTTTGTGAAACCGGTGCTGGCGAAGGAAGGGGTAGATCTGAAAATCAAAGTCTTCAACGATTTTATTCAGCCTAATCAGCAGCTGGCGGAGAAAAATCTCGATGCCAACTACTATCAGTATCGCCCGTTCCTCGATGATTATAACAAAAACCGTCATACCAACCTGGTGCCGGTGGTGGGTGTCCACATCGAGCCGTTTGGCGCCTACTCGACGAAATATAAAAATCTGCACGACCTGCCGGACGGCGCAACGATCGCGATTCCTAACGATCCGGTCAATACCGGGCGCTCGCTGGTGCTGCTCAGCGAAGCGGGGCTGATTACGTTGAAAAACCCACAGGACCCGCAGTCGACGGAGAAAGATATCACCGCCAATCCACACCATTTCAAAATTCGCCCGCTGGAAGGGGCGATGCTGGCGCGGGCGCTGAATCAGGTGGATCTGGCGTTTGTCTTTGCTAACTATGCGCTGGAAGCGGGAATTGATACGGATAAAGCGTTGATCGTTGAAAAAGGCAAAAGCCTGTACGTCGAATATCTTGTGGCGCGCCCCGACAACATTAACGATCCCGGCATTCAAAAGCTGGCGAAAGCGCTTAATTCCGACGCGGTGCGCCAGTTTATTTTGACCCGTTATCAGGGAAAGATTGCCCCCGGTTTTTAGGAGACAGCGTATGACACAGCACCAGAATACGCCGCACATCCGCCTGCGCGGCATCAGTAAAGCCTACCCGAACGGCGTTCAGGCGCTGGAAGACATCAGTCTCGATATTCACGCGGGTGAAATATTCGGCATTATCGGGCGCAGCGGTGCGGGGAAATCGACGCTGCTGCGGCTGTTTAACCGCCTGGAGCGCGCCGATCGCGGCGAAATAGGTATTCACGACGTCCCCATTGATGGCGGCGGCAGCGGGCCGCTGCGCGATTTACGCCGCCGGGTGGCGATGATTTTCCAGCACTTCAATCTGCATTCCACCAGGACGGTGGCGGAGAATATTGAACTGCCGCTGCGAATGGCCGGTATTCCGGCCATCGAACGCCGCCGCCGCGTTGAGGAGATGCTTCGGTTGGTGGGGCTGGAGTCACTCCGCGCGAGCTATCCCTCGCAATTGTCCGGTGGGCAAAAACAGCGAACCGGGATTGCCAGGGCGCTGGTCACGCAGCCAGAAATTTTGCTTTGCGATGAGGCGACTTCGGCGCTCGATCCGGAAAATACGCTAGCCGTGCTGAGCCTGCTCAAAGAGATTAATCAGCGTCTGGGGCTGACCATTATTCTGATTACCCACGAGATGGACGTGATTCGTACGCTGTGCGATCGGGTGGCGGTGCTGGAGAAAGGACGGATTATTGAGCACGGTGAAGTCTGGCAGGTGTTTGGCGACCCGCAGCATGAGGTGACGCGCGGAATGCTCGGGACGCTGCATCACGGGCGCGAGGAGAATCGTGAAATCATGGTCGAAGGACAGCAGCTGATCACGCTACATTTTAATGGTGTGAACGGGCGGGAACCTGATTTGCAGCAGATTGCGAAGGCGCTCGGTGGTCACCCGCAGCTGGTGTACAGCAGCTGTGAACCGATTCAGGGGCGGATCGTTGGGCAACTGCGGGTGCGTGTCGATACGCCGCTGACGGCGGAGTCTTTGCAGCGGGTGACTCAGGTCGCGGATAAGGTGGCGGTCAGGTAGACCGAGCGGCCCCCGGCGGCGCTGCGCTTGGCCGGGCTACGTGATTGTGCCGGGTCCGGGGTTCTCACCCCGCCAGGCTGTGCAACAGGCGAAAAAAAAGCCCGTACTTGCGTACGAGCTCTTCTTCGAATATGGCGGTGAGGCGGGGATTGACTCGCTTCGCTCGCCCTGCGGGCAGCCCGTTCGCGGTCTGCCCAACTGGCTGCGCCGCTACTCGGCCCATCCCTGGGCCTCGCCCCTCCGGGGCCAGCGCATGCGCTGTTCAAAATTGCTCCCGGCAATTTTGTGTCGAACCCGGGTCCGGGGTTCTCACCCCGCCTGGCTGTGCAACAGGCGAAAAAAAAGCCCGTACTTGCGTACGAGCTCTTCTTTAAATATGGCGGTGAGGCGGGGATTCGAACCCCGGATACGTTGCCGTATACACACTTTCCAGGCGTGCTCCTTCAGCCACTCGGACACCTCACCATATTGTTTTGCTGCTCACCTTAGGTGGTCAACGGGGCGCTACTATAGGGAGTTGACCTAAAACGGTCAAGCATAATTTCGGCTTTCTTTATCGTTCGGTTAAGCATTGAGCATTCCCCCACCGTAAACGGCGGGGGAGGGGACTGACGCTGTGGATCGAGCCGCTCAATGCGTAATCACGCACTGCGCCTTTGTGTCGCGGGAGCGCCATGTTTTTAACTTCTGTCGTTTTACATTTGACCAAAACGGCCAGCGTTAAAATCGCGAACGGCTTCGGCAATTTCGGTTTGACTGTTCATCACGAAGGGGCCATAGCCCACAATCGGTTCATTAATTGGTTCTCCGGCCAGCACCAGAACCCTGGCATCGCTGCTGGCGTGCAAATGCACCTGCTCGTCCTGATGACTCATGACAACCAGCTGCGCTTCCTGGACGGCACTTTCACCGTTGACCGTTACGCTACCCTCCAGCACCACCAGTGCGGTGCTCCAGCCGTCGGGCTGCTCAAACATGACCTCTTTGTCCTGATTAATCTGGATATCCCAGACGTTAAGCGGCGAGAAGGTGTGGGCCGGGCCCCTGGTGTCGCGGTAGCGCCCGGCGATCGCGCGTAGCGTTCCGCTGTCATCCGGCAGCGCCACGACAGGAATCGATGCGGCTTCTATGCTCTGATATCCCGGCGCGGTCATCTTGTCTTTTGCCGGCAGATTGACCCACAGCTGGATCATTTTCAGCTCGCCGCCACGCTGGGCAAACGCTGCCGAGTGAAATTCCTGATGCAGAATGCCCGAGCCGGCGGTCATCCACTGCACGTCGCCGGGTCCAATAACGCCGCCTTTACCGGTAGAGTCACGATGCTCGACTTCTCCCGCGTAGACGAGAGTGACCGTCTCAAAACCGCGGTGCGGATGCTCACCCACGCCGCGTTTAGCACCGTCAGCGGGGAAGTGTTGCGGCCCGGCGTAATCAAGCAGTAAAAACGGGCTCAGGCTTTCGCCGTGCGACTGATAAGAAAATAACGAACGAACCGGAAAACCGTCGCCCACCCAGTGCGGACGTGGTGCGGTATAAACACCCGTAATTTTTTTCATGGTTTTCTCCTCAGGAGCGAGTCTGGATGTCAATAAGCTTATATTCGAGGGTAAATATCCGGTAGATAGCAAAAGTGACCTACACTGTTGCAAAAATAGAACGATGGAGTGGGTATGCAGGATCTCAATGATTTCGCGTGGTTTGTGCATGTGGTCGATCACGGTGGCTTTGCGGCGGCAGGCAGAGCGCTGGATATTCCCAAGTCAAAACTCAGCCGACGCATTGCCCAGTTGGAAGCGCAGCTCGGCGTGCGGCTGATTCACCGTACCACACGCCAGTTTACGGTCACCGACGTGGGGCAAACCTTTTATCAGCACTGCAAGGCGATGATGATTGAAGCGGAGGCGGCACAGGAGGCGATTGCGGTGTTACAGGCGGAGCCGCGTGGCAGCGTCAGGTTGACATGCCCGGTGACGTTACTGCATGTCCACATCGGCCCGATGCTGGCGCGCTTTATGCGGCGATACCCGGGCGTTCAGCTTCATCTGGAAGCAACCAATCGACGGGTTGACCTGATAGCAGAAGGCGTTGACGTCGCCATCCGCGTGCGGCCAAGGCCATTTGACGACAGTGACTTAGTGATGCGCGTGCTGGCCGATCGCGGGCATTGCCTCGTCGCCAGCCCGTCCCTGGTTGCGGAGCACGGCCTGCCGCGCTCGCCGGACGATCTGAGCCGCTGGCCAGGCTTAAGCATGGCGATGGGCAAACAGGTTCACTCATGGTCGCTTAGCGGACCGAACGGCGCGAAGGTGGACGTACATTTCACCCCGCGGCTGATCGCTAGCGATATGCTGGCGCTGCGTGAAGCCGCCGTCGCGGGAGTGGGCGTGGTACAGCTACCGCTCCTGATGGTGCGGGAACAGCTGGCGAAAGGCGCGCTGGTGCGCGTGCTGGAGGACTGGGAGCCGAAGCGGGAAGTCATTCACGCGGTATACCCCTCGCGTCGCGGTCAACTGCCCGCAGTGCGAGCGCTGGTGGATTTTCTCCGCGAGGAGTATGCGCAGATGATTGAAGAGTGACGTTTCCGGGCAGGTAATCAGGCGAGGTGGAAAGCCAGAGAATAGCCCTGTTCATGCCAGTGCTGTAGCAATTCCTGCTGTCGGCGGGTGGGGGTAACCCCCGTCCAGACGAACAGCTGCTGGCCGGGAAACAGTTCAGGGCGCGGTGATTCCAGCGGCTCGGCGAGCACTGCAATATGCCAGCCCCGTTGAGAAAGCCGCCAGGCCTCAAGCCACAAACGCGTACGATCGTCGGTGTCCCAGCCCATCAGCAGCGCATCTTTGCCGGCTTTGCGGCGTGATTCGGACAGGCAGGAGGTGACAAACTCAATCAGCACGCCGTCGAGCAGGCTGCACATGATGCGGGCAGTGTTTTGGTCGAGGCTGAGACGTTGACGAACGGGAACAAAAACATGGTCGATCAGTGCATCACAGGGATGTTCACGACCTAATGCGCTGATTTTGGCGCGCAGCCGCGCCGGGCGAGCGGAGCGGAGTGCTGCCATCATCTCTTCCTGCAAGGCACTCCAGTCATCGTGCGTCGTGGTCTGACTTTCTTCAAGCAGCGCTTTGACTTTACCCACGGGCACGCCGCTTTTGATCCAGCGCTTTATCTCTTCGATACGCTGAATATCTTCTTCATCAAACTGTCGGTGGCCGCCTTCGCTACGCTGGGGCTTTAATAAGCCGTGGCGTCGCTGCCATGCGCGCAAGGTGACGGGATTGATACCGCATCGTTCGGCAACATCGCCTATGCTGTAAAAGCTCATACAATCCCTCATGCTATAACCAAACGTCCTGTATAAAAATAACGAATTCACCGCCATCTGTACAATTTATAATTTATTGTACAGTGCCGTTTGTACAGGTGTCATCGTGGATGATTACCTGCCGAGAAGAAGTAAGCGTAGAGGTGATTAAGATGGTAATTTATTGATTTTTAATGACAAAAAAGAATGGTGCGCGCCTTCGGCCGGAACCTCAGGCGAAATAATTAATTACAGTTCGGTTTTTTTCTCTGGCCAGGTGATGGCCGGGATCCCATAGTGGCACGGCGCCGCAAATAAATGCCCCTGGAATTCGGTAATCCCAGCAGATTCAAGCCACATCCACTCTTCCGCCTTTTCGACGCCTACCGCAGACACGGCAATTTCAAGTGACGAACAACATTTGATGATGGCCTGAATAATGGCCTGACGTGGGCCACTTTTGTGAACATCCTGAATAAGGTCGCGGTTGATTTTAATTCTGTCGGGCTGGAACTGCGCCAGCAGCTGCAAGCCCGCGAATCCCGCGCCAAAATGATCGATAGCGACGCTTATCCCAGAACCCTTCAGCGTACGCACGGCCTGAGTGAAAGCATCAAATTGCGAAATGGCTTCACTTTCAGTGAATTCGACGATGATTTGCTCGGGAATGAGGCCATTGTCGGCAATCGCCTGCAGCAAAATGTTGACCGCATCCGGCACGTTAACCAGCGTCATCGGCAGCAGGTTAATCGACAGCGTCAGATCGCCAATACCGAGCGCAACGGCAAGCGCGAAGGCCGTTTTCTTACTGTGCAGGTCAGCCAGATAAAGGTCGTCGCCGTTGAGTGAGTCAAAGAAAACCGCGGGAGAACCGCCGGAGGGCGCACGGACCAGCGCTTCAAGCGAGACAACCTCCTGAGCAAGCGGGTCAATAATGGGCTGAAATGCAAAGCCGCATTGCGCTTCGCAGCGGATGACGGAAGCGTCGAGGATGTGGTCGCGTTCAGTGGTGATAAACGCCCAGCTATCGGCGGGCGGGATCTCGAAATAATTTTCCTTTTCTACCGACTCGACAAACGTGCGAAAGAATTGCAACGCACGATCGTTATAGGTGAGCTGGTAGCGGGAAGTGCCTTTATTAAGAATGAGTTGCAGTACTTCTGTCCTGTCGTGTTCACGGAGATCGAAAAGCTCCATACCGACTTTGCCAAAGCGACGTGAAGGACCGTAATCGCAAAGTAGCTCGACGATGTTGTAGTGGCGGCGATCCTGGCAAATTGCGCGGTAGATGGGTTTTACCGTTTCTTCCGGACCCTCGAGGAGCTGAAAGAAATGCGTACCGTTGAACAGTAGGATGCCCGTGACGTCGGCATGACCATTTTTAAGATTCGCAGCGGCGACCATACTTTCGAGCGCTTTCACCGGCACGTCATCACAGAGATGGCTGCGGTAGATGATGGTAGTAAGCATGATTTTCCGGCGTAGGAGAGAAGGACCTTAACCCTAACAGATAGCAGCGTAATTAACACATTAAATTAACAAAAGTTTTACCACTCATGATTATCACGCTTACGTTATGCCAGAAGGAGAGGGGGGTAGCGTTTTTTCTCTTTCAAAATTAGTACAATGACAATGGTTAAAAAATGAAAATTAGCACAGTAAGTAATTGAAAGTATTGCATTAGCATTTTTAGCTAAATTTTAAAACATATGTTTGTACAGATATTGTGTACAATTTTTATGACTTTGAGTGACGAAGCGTTTACTTTTTTACTGATTCGTACAGGAGCATCTCATGCAGCAGAATGGTTACATTTTTGATACGGCTGGTGCCATCGCACAGTATTTCAATAAGGCCAGCCTGCCTACACAGCAGGAGACACTAGGAGAGATTGTGGTCGAAATTTTGCACGATGGGCGAAACCTTAATCGTAAATCATTGTGCACGAAATTACTGAGTCGCCTTGAACAGGCGTCCTGCGCTGAGGAAAAAGGTCATTACAATGCGTTAATCGGTTTACTTTTCGAACGCTGAGCGCAGGTCACGCCAGAGGCGAGCAGCAGCATGCTGCGACTTCGTTTCTGGCTCAAGGGGTATAAGAGAGCGGTAATGTACAAAAATGACATTGAGAAACTCACGGATGAACTTATCGGGCAGGCAGTGCTGTTATTGCTTAAACGCAACGTTCCAGTGAACTCAATGGCGCTGCTCACTCAGCTTCGTGCGATGCAGGCGACTGAAACTGAACGGTCCCGACGTGATGTTTTCCCGTCGCTGATTGCCCGCATTGAAGCGGCGACGGGTAAGCAAACCAAATTAACGCAGGGCGAGCATAGGGAAAATGCCCGATGGAGATCGCGCGACGGCTCGAGACAACGAAAAAGGAAAGTTCACTAAAACCTTTACTTATCAACAGTGGTGAAAAGAATGAACACAGCAATGATTCAACAACCCGATATTTACAGCGCTTTATCCGATCATTCTCTGTCCGATTATTTTCGTCATGCTGGCGATGTGCTTGCTGAGGAAGCGGCTGTATTAGGTTCAGCCATCCGACATATTCTGATGAACGGTGAGCATATTAATAATAAGAATATTATTTTATCACTTGTACAACGGCTGGAGGTCACCGCTGACGTGGTACAGGCAGATGTTATAAGAAAGACGCTGGAGATTGTGGTTGGTCATACCATGGATGATATTTGATCGCGATGTCAGCGGGTTAATTCATCCGTACTCTAACCCAATACGCTATGGCGGTCGGTAGACGCTGACCAGCCTGGTAATTGCCGTTTGATTTTCAGTGGAAAATGAACAATGTGCTGCGACGACTATGTACGGACGGGGCATGCCGACCTTTGGCTTTCCGACAACTATCTCCGCTGTGGCCTGGAGAATATTCTGACAAAGGTGTCCTTTGGCGATAACGCAATCCGCTATGTATTTTTAACTGAACATGAATATGCCGAAGTTATTAATCATAATTATAACCTGAGAAAAAGCAGGATAATTCTGCTGACCGATGGTTCGCGTTTTGAATTTCTCGATGACCTGTCGGTGTATCAGTTTCCGATGAAATCAAGCGTTGAAGAACTGCATGAATTTATTCTGTCGGTTGTGAATCAAAAAGGGCGACGGGCTGCCCGTAAAAACAGGGTGTTGCTGACGCCACGGGAACGACGGCTGATTGATTTAATTAAGCAGGGTAAACGCATGGCGGATATGGGCGATCACCTGGATCTGCATATCAAAACGATCTATCAGACGCGCCGGGCGCTGATAAAAAAGATGGGATGCAGCGGCGCGGTGGATCTGCTGAAAAAACTGCGCAGCGAAGTCTTTAACAACTGGCTGATGGAGAGCCATTAGTCATTCAGGGACGGACTTCTCACCCCACCATGCCATGCAACAGGCGAAAAAAAGCCCGTACTTGCGTACGAGCTCTTCTTTAAATATGGCGGTGAGGCGGGGATTGACTCGCTTCGCTCGCCCTGCGGGCAGCCCGTTCACTGTGTTCACGGTCTGTCCAACTGGCTGCGCCGCTACTCGGCCCATCCCTGGGCCTCGCCCCTCCGGGGCCAGCGCATGCGCTGTTCAAAATTGCTCCCGGCAATTTTGTGTCGAACCCGGGTCCGGGGTTCTCACCCCGCCTGGCTGTGCAACAGGCGAAAAAAAAGCCCGTACTTGCGTACGAGCTCTTCTTTAAATATGGCGGTGAGGCGGGGATTCGAACCCCGGATACGTTGCCGTATACACACTTTCCAGGCGTGCTCCTTCAGCCACTCGGACACCTCACCATATTGTCTTCCCAGCGTCGCTGGGACGAGCGCTAATGTAGGGAAAAGGCTCTCCAGCGTCAATAAACTTTTTCGAAAAATCGCGCGTTTAGACAAACTTCAATCAAATTGCTTCTTAAACATTCATAAATCGTCTTTTTTGCGATCGCCGCCGCATTTCCCGGGACAGCCTGGCGAAATTTGTTATTCTGTAAAATCACAAAAATAATCAAAAACCGCGTCCGATCGCACAAATACGGGCGCCCTGAGCTGGAGTCACTATGGAGATCATCTTTTATCACCCGACGTTTGATACCCCTTATTGGATTGCCGAACTGAGCAAAAAGCTGCCCGGTGCCAATATTCGTGCCTGGGTGCGCGGGGACAATGCGCCGGCTGACTATGCGCTGGTGTGGCATCCGCCGGTTGAGATGTTACAGGGCAGAACGCTGAAGGCGGTTTTTGCGCTGGGGGCGGGCGTTGACTCGATTCTCAGCAAGCTAAAGGCACATCCGGAGATGTTGCCATTGTCGATCCCCCTGTTCCGCCTTGAAGATACCGGCATGGGTATTCAGATGCAGGAATATGCGGTCAGCCAGGTGTTGCACTGGTTCCGTCGTTTTGATGATTATCAGGCGCAGCAGCGAGAATCTCTCTGGCAGCCGCTGGAGGACTATACCCACGATGCATTCACCGTTGGCATTATGGGCGCGGGGGTTCTTGGCTCAAAGGTCGCGGAAAGCCTGCTGGCGTGGGGTTTCCCGGTACGGGTCTGGAGCCGCAGCCGCAAAGCGTGGCCGCAGGTCACCAGTTTTGCCGGCGAAGGCGAACTGAGTGCGTTCCTCAGCGGTACCCGCGTCCTGATCAACCTGCTGCCGAATACCGCGGAAACCGCTGGCATTATTAAGGCACCGCTGCTTGCGCAGCTTCAGGACAATAGCTACGTGCTTAATCTGGCGCGCGGCGTTCACGTGGTTGAAGACGATCTGTTGGCGGCGCTGGACAGCGGTAAACTCAAAGCGGCGATGCTTGACGTGTTCAGCCGTGAACCGTTGCCGGCTGAAAGTCCGCTGTGGCGTCATCCGCGCGTCACCATGACGCCGCACGTGGCGGCCGTCACCCGTCCGCAGGAAGCCATCGCCTATATTGCCCGCACCATCACGCAGCTGGAGCGCGGTGAAACGCCAGGCGGGCAGGTCGACCGAGTTCGCGGCTATTGAGCCAGGCGTTATAAACGCACGCCATTCCTGCTATCCTTGGTTTATCACGAGAGAGGAGAAAGTGATGTATCCTGTTGACTTACATATGCATACTGTTGCGAGCACGCACGCTTACAGTACCTTGCATGACTATATTGCCGAGGCGAAACGTAAAGGGATTCAGCTCTTCGCCATCACCGATCATGGCCCGGACATGGCCGATGCGCCCCACTATTGGCACTTCGTGAATATGCGTATCTGGCCGCGCGTTGTCGATGGTGTGGGTATCCTGCGCGGTATTGAATCCAATATTAAAAATATTGCGGGTGAGATTGATTGCACCGGGCCGATGCTGACGTCGCTGGACTTTATTATCGCCGGGTTCCATGAGCCGGTTTTCGCGCCGCAGGACAAAGAGACCCATACTCAGGCGATGATCGCGGCGATGGCGAGCGGTAATGTGCATATGATTTCACACCCGGGAAACCCTAAATTCCCGGTGGATATTCCCGCCATCGCGGCGGCGGCGGCGAAATATCATGTGGCGCTGGAAATCAACAACTCATCGTTTGTCAGCTCGCGCGTCGGCAGTGAACATAACTGTCGGGCTATTGCCGCAGCGGTTCGTGATGCGGGGGGCTGGCTGGCCCTGGGCTCGGACTCGCACACCGCGTTCACGCTTGGTGAGTTTACCGAATGCCAGAAGATCCTTGATGCGGTTGATTTCCCGCAGGATCGGATCCTGAACGTCACGCCGCGACGTTTTCTGAATTTCCTTGAGTCGCGCGGGATGCCGCCGATTCCTGAATTTGCTGAATTTTAACGACTAACTGGAATAATTGAATGAACGAGTTTTCTATCCTCTGCCGCGCGCTGGGTTCTCTGTACTACCGTCAGCCGCAGGATCCGCTGCTGGTGCCGCTGTTTACCCTGATTCGGGAAGGCAAGCTGGCGGCAAGCTGGCCGCTGGAGCAGGATGAACTGCTGGCTCGTCTGCAAAAAAGCTGCGATATCCAGCAGATTGCTGCCGACTATAACGCGCTGTTTGTGGGTGAAGAGTGCCGCGTGCCGCCGGTGCGCAGCGCCTGGGTAGAAGGGGCGAGCGAAGCGGAAGTGCGTGCGTTCCTCAGCGGTCAAGGTATGCCGCTGGGGGAGAGCCCGGCGGATCAGATGGGGACGCTGCTGCTGGCGGCTTCATGGCTGGAAGACAACGTTGAAGATGATAATGAGGCGCTGGAAACCCTGTTTGCCGACTATCTGTTACCGTGGTTTGAAACGTTCCTCGGGAAGGTCGAAGCTCATGCCACGACCGCCTTCTGGCGTACGATGGCACCGCTGACCCGCGAAGCGATTGCGGCCATGTGGGATGAGCTGCAGGAAGAAGCTAAAGAGTGATTTAAGTCACGCTTTTGATGAAAATGAAATGTATATGATGAGCATAATGTGCTCGTGATCTCATCATAACGGCGGGCATCTGCTAAGATGCTCGCCATGAACGTTATCTTAGCTATCGCAATCACAACAGGCATTCTCTCCGGTATCTGGGGATGGGTGGCCGTGTCTCTCGGACTCTTGAGCTGGGCCGGTTTTCTTGGCTGTACGGCCTATTTCGCCTGTCCGCAGGGCGGGCTGAAAGGGCTGGCTATTTCCACCTGCACGACCATGAGCGGGGTTGTCTGGGCGCTGGTGATTATCTACGGCAGCGCATTAGCGCCGCATCTGGAGATTGTCGGCTACATGATGACTGGCGTCGTGGCATTTCTGATGTGCATTCAGTCTAAGCAGCTGCTGTTGTCATTTGTCCCCGGCACGTTTATTGGCGCTTGCGCTACGTTCGCAGGACAGGGCGACTGGCGCGCGGTTGTGCCGTCGCTGCTGGTGGGGTTGTTGTTTGGCTATGCCATGAAAAACAGCGGCCTATGGCTGGCGAATCGTAAGGCGGAACGTAAGCAAACGGAAGAATCGGCGCTATAACGGTTCAGACATGACGAAGACAAAACGGCGGCGGGGGAATACCCTGGCCGCCGTTTTTTTGTCACGCGATCTTAATGTTTGAAGTTATCGTTAGCCCAGGAAACGGCCTGTGTGCGGTTTTTGACGGCTATTTTCTTAAATAAATGATAGAGATGCGTTTTAACGGTACTCTCACTAATAAAGAGCGCACGGGCGATCTCAAGATTGGAGGCACCGATCCGCAGCTTGTTCAGGATCTCTTTCTCGCGATAGGTGAGAATAGTACTTTCCGAATTATCATAGCGATAGTTACCGGAATGCATAATAAGATAGCTTGCTAATTTACGTGAAAAGTAGCATTCGCCTTCCATCACCTTTTGCAGCCCTTTGACCAGAAAGTGTTCTTCATCATGTTCATAGAATATGCCGCTGATGTGCGGCCATGCCTCGATGTCGGGATAGGAGTACTCTTCTGGCGTGTTGAACAGCAATAATTTTGCACCGTTGTTCAATTTGCACAGCGCTTCCTGCCAGGCCTTCATTAACCGTCTATCGGTATCCATCATATCGAAAAGGATAATGCCCGGGTCTAAATTATCAATGTTAACTAGATGAATATTAACAATTTTAATTTCCATCCTGAGTAACTTTTTCAAATTCTGCGACAGGGCACAAGACTGTAATGAAGGCCTTGTGACTAAGGAGAGAGTCTGGTTTGTCGAGGTAAGCTCTTTTGCCATGATGAGTCCCCAATATAAATTATGCAGCAGGCAAATATTATCAAATCATCTATTTAAGCACTGCTGAAATGTGGTTGCTGTATGGATGAAGTGTTTCAAATAAGAGAATTAAAACTAAAGTTTCTTAATTTAAAATTTAGACGCTGATAAACCTAAATCAAGAAATAATCATGAAACATAATGTAAAAATAAATTACAAAATGTAAATAAGGCCGATTTATTAAGTTTTTAACCTGCATTCTTAATGATCATACATATTGCGCCTTTATATTTTATTTTGTTATTATTCAATATGATATCGGCTGATTTATTTTAAGTAATATGATCGCATCAGACAATTTGTGTGATGATTGCGTGTGACCTTAAGCACTTTTCAAACTTTTGTTGAATCGTCTTCTTTATAACGTGTTGTTTTCCGTGTGCGTTATTCGGTTAGCCTCTCTGGGGATTTATTAATACTAAAGGTTGACTTTTTGAAAATAAATCAACCTTTGTTATGAGATCGCCACGCCAAACTGGTATGCATACTCATCCATATAGCATCGAGTCACTCAGTATTATCGGTGTGGTAAACATAATGCAGCTTTCCTTCGATATTTCTAACATGGCGGGGTGGTTTGTTTTCAAAAGTATGATGAGCTAACCGAATACAGATAAATGGGATGCGGTCTGCACTACGGGTTTTATTTAAATTCGTGGCGAGGATTATTATACCATCAAATACTGTGCGTAATCTTTTTTCAGATTGTGCCGGGCAGCTATCAACTTATTTTTGGCCATTATTTTCTTCTTTCGACATTGTCTGCGATAACGGATTGAAAGAAAGACCATTATCTGCAGATTGGCTTTTATCTATATCGTCAGAATGCTAGGTCATTTATCAATGGGTGTCGTGATTATCACCAGTTCTATTTTGTTTATATTGCAAAATAATCGATTGTTACGGCAATAGCATACAGCAACTTATAACGTGTGAAAGGGTTCATCATGAAAATGAAGCAACTCGCCATCATTATGGCGCTCACCGTTTTATACCCTGCGACGACTATATATGCCGTAGCTGCAGGTGAGAATGGTAATAACGACAACCGCGGTCAAAATTCAAATAACCGGGGGAATGGCAACGACAACGGAAATGGCGGAAACGGTCAGGATAACGGTCAGGGCGGAGGCGGCAATAGCGGCAGCGACCATGGAGGCGGCGGCAACGGAGGCGGCGGCAACGGCGGTGGTGGCGACCATGGAGGCGGTGGCAACGGAGGCGGCGGTAACGGCGGTGGTGGCGACCATGGAGGCGGCGGCAACGGCGGCGGTGGTAACGGCGGTGGCGGCAATGGAGGCGGCGGCAACGGCGGCGGTGGCAACGGAGGCGGCGGCAACGGCGGTGGTGGCAATGGAGGCGGCGGTAACGGCGGCGGCGGCAATGGAGGCGGCGGCAACGGAGGCGGTGGCAACGGAGGCGGTGGCAACGGAGGCGGCGGTAACGGCGGCGGCGGCAATGGAGGCGGCGGCAATGGAGGCGGTGGCAACGGAGGCGGTGGCAACGGAGGCGGTGGCAACGGAGGCGGCGGCAATGGAGGCGGCGGTAACGGCGGTGGTGGCGACCATGGCGGCGGCAACGGCGGTGGTGGCAACGGAGGCGGTGGTAACGGCGGTGGCGGCAACGGAGGCGGTGGTAACGGCGGTGGCGGCAATGGAGGCGGTGGTAACGGCGGTGGCGGCAATGGAGGCGGCGATAACGGCGGTGGTGGCCAAGGCAGCGGCGGTGGCGATCACGGCGGTATGGGTGGTGGCCAGGGCGGCAGCGACGGTGGCGATCACGGTGGTATGGGTGGCGGCCAGGGCGGCAGCGGCGGCGATCACGGCGGTATGGGTGGTGGCCAGGGCGGCAGCGGCGGCGATCACGGCGGTATGGGTGGTGGCCAGGGCGGCAGCGACGGTGGCGATCACGGTGGTATGGGTGGTGGCCAGGGCGGCAGCGGCGGCGATCACGGCGGTATGGGTGGTGGTCAGGGTGGCAGCGGCGGCGATCACGGTGGTATGGGTGGTGGCCAGGGCGGCAGCGGCGGTGATCACGGCGGTATGGGTGGTGGCCAGGGCGGCAGCGGCGGCGATCACGGCGGTATGGGTGGTGGCCAGGGCGGCAGCGGCGGCGATCACGGCGGTATGGGTGGTGGCCAGGGCGGCAGCGGCGGCGATCACGGCGGTATGGGTGGTGGCCAGGGCGGCAGCGGTGGCGATCACGGCGGTATGGGCGGTAATGGCGGCGGTCAGGGTCATAACCCGTTCGGTGGTCATGATAACCACGGTGGCAACGGCGGCGGCAACCAGGGCGGTGGTGATAACCACGGCGGTATGGGCGGCGGTCAGGGTCATAACCCGTTTGGCGGCCATGGTAATCACGGTGGCAACGGCGGCGGCGGCAACCAGGGCGGTGGTGATAACCACGGCGGTATGGGCGGCGGTCAGGGTCATAACCCGTTTGGCGGCCATGGTAATCACGGTGGCAACGGCGGCGGTGGCAACCAGGGCGGCGGTGATAATCACGGCGGTATGGGCGGCGGCCAGGGTCATAACCCGTTTGGCGGTCATGGTAATCACGGTGGCAATGGCGGCGGTGGTAACCAGGGCGGTGGTGATAATCACGGCGGTATGGGCGGCGGCCAGGGTCATAACCCGTTTGGCGGTCATGGTAACCACGGCGGTAATGGCGGCGGTGATGATAATCATGGCGGCGGTCACCACGGCGGTAACGGCGGCGGCGATGATAATCATGGCGGCGGTCACCACGGCGGTAACGGCGGCGGCGATGATAATCATGGCGGCGGTCACCACGGCGGAAACGGCGGCGGCGATGGTAACCATGGCGGTGGTCACCACGGCGGAAACGGCGGCGGCGATGACAACCATGGCGGTGGTCACCACGGTGGTAACGGCGGCGGCGGCAACAACGGCGGCGGTAACAACGGCGGTGGCAACAATGGCGGCGGTAATAACGGTGGCGGTAATAACGGTGGCAGCAATGGTGGTAGTAACGTCGGCGGGGTTCAAACAACCAGCGGAATTACGGGCACCACGGTGACGACGACCGGAAGACAATCAAGCGGTAACAACGGCGACAGGTCGCGCTCCGGCTTGTGCAACCAACCGGGTGCTATTGGCTGTAACTTCCGCTAATTGAGCGATAACGCTTTATCGTTAACAAAGCATCAAGACAGATCGTTAGTAAAAGGCCGTAACCCAAGCGTTACGGCCTTTTTTTGTCGTTTGCACGGCAGGCATAAAGTATATGGTTCAGTTGCCGATAATGAGTCTAACTATATAAATTTTCTATATAAAAAGAGATTGCAATTGGCAGGCTTGGTTACTATTGTAAACATAATGTTTACAAAATGTACTAACTAACCATTTCTGCTTCGGGACAGATCCTGCTCAGGGACGATCTCAGATAAACGGGGAGTTACCATGCAAACATTTACGCGCATTTTCATTCCGATCGTTTCACTGCTGTCTGTTTTTACAACCGGAGCGCTGGCGGCAAACAGCGGTGTTATCCATTTCCGTGGGCAGATTGTCGAATCCCCCTGTGATTATCAAACCCTACCGGGCAAAGTGGGGGTCAGCTGTTATCAAGATGGAAAAACTCAGCACCAGTCGGTTCCCATCCATACGCTGCTGGACGGGCGGCAGTTCGTGAATGAAAAAAGCACCGCCAACCTGCGCTGGATTGATAAGGATAAAAAAACAGCAGTCCTCACCGTGGAATACAAATAGCCGAAACGAAATGACGAGTCGCGTTGTCTATGGTAGATAATCGATTTGTCTGAGTGAGAGGATAGTAAGCATGGCCGAACGAATTCAGGTGCTGCAGGGGGATATCACCACCCTGGAGGTGGATGTTATCGTCAATGCAGCCAACCCTTCGTTAATGGGCGGTGGCGGCGTTGATGGTGCGATTCATCGCGCTGCCGGGCCGTCGTTACAGGAAGCCTGCGCGGTTGTGCGTCAGCAGCAGGGGACCTGTCCGACGGGGCATGCGGTGATTACGCATGCGGGAAACCTGAAAGCAAAAGCCGTGATTCACACGGTCGGGCCGGTGTGGCAGGGGGGCGGTGAGCAGGAAGCATCGTTGTTACAGCAGGCGTATTATAACAGCCTTCAGCTGGCGCTGGATAATGGCTATCACACGCTCGCCTTTCCGGCGATCTCAACGGGCGCTTATGGCTACCCGCTGAAGGCGGCAACGGAAATCGCCGTCAGCACGGTGGCGGCATTTTTGACCCGCCGTAGCCTACCGGAGACGGTCTATTTCGTGTGCTTTGATGACGCGACCACCCGGTTGTATCGGGAGGTACTTGGCCAGACGAGAATCCCCGTTCTGGCCAACGATGCGAACACTTAGTGGCTGGCAGCCTGGGTTTTCGTCACCTTTTGCTGCGGTTTACCGGAAAACAGGAAACGCAGCAACGGGATACGCAGGTGAATTTCATAGAGCACCAGCGCACAGCCGACCACAAAGACCAGCCCCGTCAGGAAGCCGAGTGAGTTTGAGCTGATGCTCGGCATAATCCATGCGCCATAGAACAGCGTTAGCGGATGGTGTACTAAATAGATAAATAAGGAAGCATTCACGAAATAGGTCACGCGGGCAGACTGGAAATTGAGCATGCGGTGACCGAACGAGAACACGACGTTCACCATCCACAGCCCCAGCACCATCGTAATCAGGTATTCCGTTTCATACATCCATGCGTCGCCAGAACCATAGTGCTGGTTCAGGCGGTAGGCGATAAAGCCGAGCAGCGCCGCGACGATGCACCACGGTGACGGGGTGGTGAACAGGGTTTTGAGCTTTGGATGAATAAAGGCCAGCGCGCCCAGGATAAAGAACGGCACGTAAAATAGCGTCTGCATCACTACAAAGTTGAACAGCCCATCGCTCAGAATCGGCGGATAGACGATGAAAATGGTGCGACGGATGGCGGCGTAGAGCAGGCCAAGCAGCAGAAACATGACCGTCAGTTTGCCCATCGTCATGTTATCGAACAGATCCGCGCGACGGCGCGTCTGGCGACGGCGCATAAAGCGGAAGGCCATAATCCCGAGCGTGGTGAGCACCACCAGCACAAGCAGGAACCACAGGTGTGACACCAGCTCCCAGGCCAGCGTATTATATTTTTGGTAAAACGTCAGCGTATGCCACGTTTCCGTCTTACCCTTAACGTATTGCAGCATCAAAAATTGCGGCAGCGTGAGCAGCGGAATGGCGGTTAGCATCGGGATACCGACCCGTTCCACGCGAACTTTCCACCATTTTTTCAGCGGGTAACGCAGAAAAAGCATGTAGGAAAAGTAGCCGGAAATGACAAAGAACACCTGCATGCGAAACGCGTGCACAAAATCGTTAAACAGCGTCAGCCACCATGACGGCGTCGGGCTGTTCATATGCCAGGTGTGGGTCGAATACAAAAGTGAGATGTGAAAGGGGATCCCCAGCAGCATCAGCCAGGCCCGGATCGAGTCGAGAAAATATTCACGCTGTGCGGGTTTGTTATTCATAGGGTTAGGTACGATTCTCAGACTAATCGCCTTACAGCGTAAGGTGATAAAGTTTACATTCGTTGGCAACCCTACACGAACTCTGGTTACCTGTCTCCAGGATAAGCACGCAAAGTGCAAAGCGCAGTTAACAGTTGCTTACTCGATAAGCCACCGCGCTCAACAATACGGGGATTATGTTGTCGGATAGCTTGAATTTCCAGTAAAATGGATCGGATCGATTTAAGCACACAAAGGGGGAAGTGCTTAGTTATATGAAACAGAAACCACAGATGATGAAACTGCGTTGGTTAGGCGCAGCCGTAATGTTGTCCCTGTGTACTTCATCTGCATGGGCATTCAGTATTGATGACGTTGCAAAGCAGGCTAAAACGCTGGCGGGCAAGAGCTACGAAGCGCCAAAAAGCAACCTGCCTTCCGTCTTCCGCGACATGAAATACGCGGACTACCAGCAAATCCAGTTTAATCACGATAAGGCATACTGGAGCAAAGTTAAGACCCCGTTTAAGCTCGAATTCTACCATCAGGGTATGTATTTCGACACGCCGGTGACGATTAATGAAGTCACGGCAACCTCCGTGCGCAAAATTAAGTACAGCCCGGACTACTTCACGTTCGGCGATGTTCAGCATGACAAAGATACCGTGAAGGATCTTGGCTTCGCGGGCTTCAAAGTGCTGTACCCGATCAACAGCAAAGACAAAAACGACGAAATCGTCAGCATGCTGGGCGCTAGCTACTTCCGCGTGCTGGGTCAGGGCCAGGTTTATGGTCTGTCCGCTCGCGGTCTGGCGATTGATACCGCCCTGCCGTCCGGCGAAGAGTTCCCGCGTTTTCGCGAATACTGGATCGAGCGTCCGAAAGCGACCGACAAGCGCCTGACGATTTATGCGCTGCTGGATTCCCCGCGCGCGACCGGTGCTTACCGCTTCGTGGTGATGCCGGGCCGCGATACCGTGGTTGACGTACAGACCAAAATTTATCTGCGCGATAAAGTCGGTAAACTGGGCGTCGCGCCGCTGACCAGCATGTTCCTGTTCGGGCCGAACCAGCCTTCGACCACAACCAACTATCGCCCGGCGCTGCATGACTCTAACGGTCTGTCTATTCATGCCGGTAACGATGAGTGGATCTGGCGTCCGCTGAACAACCCGAAACATCTGGCCGTCAGCAGCTATGCGACCGAAAACCCGCAGGGCTTTGGCCTGTTACAGCGTGGCCGCCAGTTCTCTCGTTTCGAAGATCTTGATGACCGCTACGATCTGCGCCCAAGCGCCTGGATCACCCCGAAAGGCGATTGGGGCAAAGGCACCGTTGAGCTGGTAGAGATTCCGACCAACGACGAAACCAACGATAACATCGTTGCATACTGGACGCCGGACAAGCTGCCGGAAGCCGGTAAAGAGATGAACTATAAGTACACCATCACCTTCACCCGTGACGAAGACAAACTGCACGATGCGGACAGCGCATACGTGATGCAGACGCGTCGCTCCACCGGTGATGTGAAGCAGTCGAACCTGATCCGTCAGCCGGACGGTACGCAGGCGTTTATCATCGACTTTACCGGCGCGGATATGCGCAAAATGCCGCAGGACACGCCGGTAACGGCGCAGGCCAGCATCGGTGATAACGGTGAAATCGTTGAAAACAGCGTTCGCTACAATCCGGTGACCAAAGGCTGGCGTCTGACGCTGCGCGTGAAGGTGAAAGATCCGAAGAAAACCACTGAAATGCGCGCTGCGCTGGTCAACGCTGACCAGACGCTGAGTGAAACCTGGAGCTATCAGCTGCCTGCAAATGAATAAGACAACGAAGTATATCGACGCACTGTCGCTTACGGATGCAGAAAAAGCGGCGCTCCCGGACACGACGTTGCGCGCCGTGCACGAAGCGCTGGATGACGAGCATCAGGCTTTTCCACGCGATGACGACACGCCGCTGGCGTCCGTGAAGGCGCGTCTGGAAGAGGGCTGGCCGGACTCCCTGGGCGGCGAGCAGCTTATCAAAGACGACGAAGGGCGCACGCAGCTGCAGGCGATGCCGAAAGCAACGCGCTCTTCTATGTTCCCGGACCCGTGGCGGACCAACCCGGTCGGCCGCTTTTGGGATCGTCTACGTGGTCGCGATGTCACCCCGCGCTACCTGTCTCGTCTGACCAAAGAAGAGCAGGAGCATGAGGCGAAATGGCGTACGGTGGGTTCGTTACGCCGTTACACCCTGTTGATCCTGACGCTGGCGCAGACCGTCGTCGCCACCTGGTATATGAAGACCATCCTGCCGTATCAGGGCTGGGCGCTGATTAACCCGGCCGATATGGTCGGGCAAAATCTGTGGGTCTCCTTTATGCAGCTGCTGCCATATCTGCTGCAAACCGGGATTCTGATCCTTTTCGCCGTGCTGTTCTGCTGGGTCTCCGCCGGTTTCTGGACCGCGCTGATGGGCTTCTTACAGCTGCTGATAGGTCGCGATAAGTACAGTATTTCTGCGTCAACCGTTGGCGATGAGCCGCTAAATCCAGAGCACCGGACGGCGCTGATCATGCCTATCTGTAATGAAGACGTCTCTCGCGTCTTCGCCGGCCTGCGTGCGACCTGGGAGTCGGTGAAAGCCACGGGCCAGCAGAAGCACTTCGACGTGTATATCCTCAGCGACAGCTACAATCCGGATATCTGCGTTGCGGAGCAAAAGGCCTGGATGGAGCTGATTGCCGAAGTGCAAGGGGAAGGGCAGATCTTCTATCGCCGCCGCCGCCGTCGCGTGAAGCGTAAAAGCGGTAACATCGATGATTTCTGTCGTCGTTGGGGTAACCAGTACAGCTATATGGTCGTGCTGGACGCTGACTCGGTGATGTCCGGCGACTGCCTGACTAACCTGGTGCGCCTGATGGAAGCGAATCCGAACGCGGGGATCATCCAGTCTTCGCCGCGCGCTTCCGGTATGGACACCCTGTACGCGCGCTGCCAGCAGTTTGCTACCCGCGTCTACGGGCCGTTGTTTACCGCCGGTCTGCACTTCTGGCAGCTCGGTGAATCGCACTATTGGGGGCACAACGCCATCATCCGCGTGAAGCCGTTTATCGAGCACTGCGCGCTGGCGCCGCTGCCGGGCGACGGTAACTTTGCCGGGTCGATTCTGTCGCATGACTTTGTTGAAGCCGCGCTGATGCGTCGCGCAGGGTGGGGCGTATGGATCGCCTACGACCTGCCGGGCTCCTATGAAGAACTGCCGCCGAACCTGCTGGACGAACTGAAGCGTGACCGCCGCTGGTGTCAGGGTAACCTGATGAACTTCCGCCTGTTCCTGGTGAAAGGGATGCACCCGGTTCACCGTGCGGTGTTCCTGACCGGCGTGATGTCCTACCTGTCTGCGCCGCTGTGGTTTATGTTCCTGGCCCTGTCGACCGCACTGCAGGTGGTTCACGCCCTGACCGAGCCGCAGTACTTCCTGCAGCCGCGTCAGCTGTTCCCGGTATGGCCACAGTGGCGTCCTGAGCTGGCGATTGCGCTGTTTGCATCGACCATGGTGCTGCTGTTCCTGCCGAAACTGCTGAGTATCATCCTCGTATGGTGCAAAGGGTCGAAAGAGTACGGCGGTTTTGTGCGCGTGACGATCTCTCTGCTGCTTGAAGTCCTGTTCTCTGTGCTGCTGGCGCCGGTACGTATGCTGTTCCACACCGTGTTTGTGGTCAGCGCGTTCCTCGGCTGGGAAGTGGTCTGGAACTCGCCGCAGCGTGACGATGACTCTACGCCGTGGAGCGAAGCCTTTATGCGTCATGGTTCTCAGCTGCTGCTGGGGCTGGTATGGGCGGTCGGGATGGCGTGGCTGGATCTGCGCTTCCTGTTCTGGCTGGCGCCGATTGTGTTCTCGCTGATCCTCTCGCCATTCGTGTCGGTGATTTCCAGCCGTTCCACTATGGGGCTGCGCACCAAGCGCTGGAAGCTGTTCCTGATTCCGGAAGAGTACAGCACGCCGAAAGTGCTGGCCGATACCGAAGCCTATCTGGAACAGAACCGTGCGCGCGTGCTGGACGATGGCTTTATGCACGCGGTGTTTAACCCGTCGTTTAACGCCCTGGCCACGGCGATGGCCACCGCGCGTCACCGCGCGAGCCACGTGCTGGAGATCGCTCGCGATCGCCACGTCGAGCAGGCGCTGAACGAAACGCCGGACAAGCTGAACCGCGATCGTCGCCTGGTACTGCTGAGCGACCCGGTCACGCTGTCGCGAATGCACTATCGTGTTTGGGCCGCACCGGAGAAATACTCCTCATGGGTGGCCGAGTACGATAAGCTGACGCTGAACCCGCTGGCGCTGAAAGCCAAATAGCGCGGCGCTTCTCTGGCGTCGGTGTTGTGCCTCGTCCGGGCTGCCGGTTAGTAGCCCGGGCAAGTGTGGCACCGCCAGAGAGGGCTCTGAGCCATTGTTTGCCGCAAAAAATACCGGCCATCAAGCCGGTATTTTTTTGTCTGTTTAATGAGGAGAATGACGTGATAAGAATCATACTGGTTGCCGCCATGGCGATCGTGCTCAGCGGATGCGGTAGTATTATCAGTCGAACGATCCCCGGGCAGGGCCACGGAAACCAGTACTATCCGGGCGTGAAGTGGGACCTGCGCGACTCTGCCTGGCGCTATGTCACCATCATCGACCTGCCGTTTTCACTGGTGTTTGACACGCTGCTGCTCCCTATTGACGCCAGCCATGGCCCCTACGAGTAGCTAGCGTTCATCCCATTCATCCGCGGCGGTCTGCCCCTCTTCCGTATCGAGAGAGGGCTCCAGCTGGTATTCGCCTTCGTCCCACTCGTGCAGCGTGTTTTCCTCCAGCCACTCCTGACGCAGTTCTATCTCATCAAAATCGCCGTCAAACACGCTCTGCGCGGCTTCACCGCTGAGCATAGGCAGACACTCGCCTTCACCGTCTTCATCGGCGAAGAACTCGGCCTGCCACATGATGTCACCGTCTTGTAAAACGTACTTTTGCATATTGAACTGCTGTACGTCCGCTTCACTCTCCTCAAGACCAGGGTTATCGGCGAGAAAAGTTTCGCGTGCCGCATCAATAGCTTCTTCGAGCGTGGCGTATAAAGTCATCTCAACTCCCTGCAATTTGACGTGGTATTCAGGGAAATAATAGCTGAAGTTTTCGGTTGTACACGCCCTGCGCGATGTTTTCATACTCAGCGCAGGGCAGGGATGACTAGGGGCGGGAGGGCTCGGGGCTACGGCGCAGGCTAAAACCGGTATAAATAGCGTTAAACAGGACCACCGTGGCGGTGACGCAGAATACGGCGCGGAAACCGTAGTTGGCCGACACCGCGGCGCCGATTAGCGGCCCGGTGACGTTACCGATATCGCGGAACGACTGGTTATAGCTGAATATGCGCCCGGCGATCTGATTACTGGAGTTATAGACCAGCAGCGTTTGTACGGCCGGCAGCAGCGCGCCGTCAGCGGCACCGAGCAGAAAACGCAGAATGCCAAGCTGCAGCGGGTTTTGTACAAATGACATGGGAATCAGCAGCAGCACGGAAACGATCAGCGCGGCAATCAGAATTTTTTCAGGCCCAATACGGTCGCCCAGCTTGCCTAACCGCGGCGCGCAGATCAACGCCGCCACGCCGGGTACCGAGGCTATCATGCCGCTGACAAAGGCAATATCACTGATGTTACCCGCTAAATCGCGGACGTAGAGCGTCAGAATGGGGGCAATCGAGCCGGTTGCCACCTGAATAATCAGCGTGGTGACGAACAGGCTGAGCACCAGTTCGCGGTTTTTCAGCGAACCAAACACCTCTTTGACGTGCAGCATCTCTTTTTTGGACACCGGCGTGAACTGTTCGCGGATGAAAAACAGCGTCAGCACAAAGCAGATAAACAGCACGGTAGCGGTCATAAAGAACACCGGACGCAGACCATAGTTATCGGCCAGAAAGCCGCCGGCCAGCGGCCCGAGCAGCGCACCGCTGACGGCGCCGGTAGACAGCGTGCCCAGCGCCCAACCGCTCTTATGGCGTGGAATTTGCGTGGCGATCAGCGCATTGGCGTTGGGAATAAAGCCGCCAAGCAGGCCGAGCAGCGCGCGCAGAATCAGAAACTGCCAGATATTCTGCGCCATCCCCATCAGCAGCATGACGATAGCCATGCCTAGCGCCGAGCGCAGCAGCATGATTTTACGCCCCTTGCGGTCGGCTAATCCGCCCCACAGCGGCGAGGCGATAGCGGAAAACAGGAACGTGATGCTGAATACCAGGCCAGACCACATGTTCAGCGCGCCATGTCCGGTCACGCCAAGCTGTTCAACGTAAAGCGGGAGGAAGGGCATGACGAGGCTGAAGGCGGCGCCGGTTAAAAAACAGCCTAGCCAGACGACAGCGAGGTTACGCTTCCAGTTAATGGGGGCATCTGAGGGTTGCATAAGGTTCCGCAGGAAAAAGGGTGTATTTGTAAGCCTGCTAATTATGCGCCTGTGTTCATATCACCGCAACGCGAAGGGCTTTTAAAGCTAAAACGCGCGCGGTCGGGGACCGCGCACGGGGGATCAGTAGCGAGAAGGAACGCCTTCCGGGCGGGTTTTAAAGCGTCGGTGCAGCCACATATATTGCTCGGGGGCCATCATGATGCATTTCTCAACGACGGTGTTCATCCACGCCGCGGTAGTTTCAGCATCATCGAGCGGCGGATTACACTCCGGTTCAAGGATGATCAGCTCATAGCCTTTACCGTCCGGCTTACGACGCGGTACGAACGGTACCACGCAGGCCTTTGACATTTTGGCCAGCATCCAGGTGCCGGAGGTCGTCGCGGCGTCTTTAACCGCAAACAGCGGTACAAACACGCTGGCGCGCGGGCCGTAGTCGTGATCCGGCGCGTACCAGATAATCTCGCCGTTTTTCAGCGCTCTGATCATGCCCTTCAGATCCTTACGATCGATCATACTTTTATTCGAGCGCATGCGGCCCCAGGTCTGCAGCCAGTCAAGAACCGGATTGTCGTTTGGCCGATAGACGCCGATCCCCGGGTTATGGATACCGAACATACGGGCACCCATTTCGAGGGTCAGGAAATGGATACCGATCAGCAGAACGCCGCGCCCTGAATCCTGCACGCTGCGAATGTGTTCGAGGCCGCTGGCGTCCATCCAGCGATTGATGCGTTTAGTCGGCCAGAACCAGGCGATGCCGGTTTCCATCACGCCCATGCCCACGGACTCAAAATTCTTTACCACCATTCGGTGACGCTCGGCCGCGCTCATTTCCGGGAAACAGAGCTCAAGGTTGCGATAGGCAATTTTCGCGCGGCGCTTCATCAAGCGCATGGTCAGATGCCCCATGGCGTTGCCGAGGCGATAGATGACCGGATACGGCAGTTGAACAACCAGCCAGAGCAGGCCAATACCCAGCCAGGAGGGCCAGTAGCGGGGGTGCAGCAGCGCAGCGGTGAACTTAGGTAACTGGGTCATGTGTTTCCTGTTTTTACGAGCAACGGGTTCTATTGTCGCACTATTTTTCCCTCAACCAAAATGCGGGGGGCGCAAGTGGCGCTATTTTAGGCATAGTTTTTACGCGCCAGGATTAATAGTGATGAAAATGTAGCGCAAAATGTGGGGATGTAAATTAACGATGATTGCTATATCATGCGCCCCGATCATAACTCTCCATTCTATTTTGCAGGATAAGAACACCATGCCAGTGTTGCATAACCGCATTTCGAATGAGACGCTGAAAGCGCAAATGCTGGCTGAAACCGAGCCGCGCACCACCATCTCATTCTATAAATATTTCACCATCGTCGATCCAAAAGCGACCCGCGATGCCCTCTACATTGCGCTGACCGAACTGAAGGTCTTTGGTCGCATCTATCTCGCCCATGAAGGGATTAACGCCCAGATAAGCGTGCCGGCAAGTCAGGTCGAAAGCCTGCGTGAGCGTCTGTACCGCTTCGATCCGGCGCTGAAGGACCTGCGTCTGAACATCGCGCTGGATGATGACGGCAAATCCTTCTGGGTGCTGCGTATGAAGGTGCGCGATCGTATCGTGGCCGACGGCATTGACGATCCGACCTTTGACGCCAGCGACGTTGGCGATTATCTGAAGGCGGCGGAAGTGAACGCCATGCTTGACGATCCGGATGCGGTGTTTATCGATATGCGTAATCACTACGAATATGAGGTAGGCCATTTCGAACAGGCGCTGGAGATCCCGGCGGACACCTTCCGCGAACAGCTGCCGAAAGCCGTTGAGATGATGCAGGAACATAAAGATAAAAAGATCGTGATGTACTGTACCGGCGGTATTCGTTGTGAAAAAGCCAGCGCATGGATGAAACACAACGGCTTTAAGCAGGTGTGGCATATTGAAGGCGGAATCATTGAATACGCCCGCCGCGCTCGCGAGCAGGGGCTGCCGGTGCGCTTTATTGGCAAGAATTTTGTCTTTGATGAGCGGATGGGCGAGCGTATTTCCGATGAGGTCATCGCGCATTGCCACCAGTGCGGAACGCCGTGCGACAGCCACACCAACTGTCTTAATGACGGCTGCCATCTGCTGTTTATCCAGTGCCCGGCCTGTGCCGAGAAGTTCGAAGGCTGCTGCAGTGAAGTGTGTCAGGAAGAACACAAGCTGCCGGAAGAGGAACAGCGTCAGCGCCGCGCCGGCCGTGAAAACGGCAATAAGATCTTTAATAAATCGCGCGGCCGTCTGAATACCCGTCTGGGGATCCCCGACCCCCAGGCGCATAATGACTAGCTGAAATAGAGCCAGAGAAGGTCGGCGATGGCCAACAGCATCGATAGCGTCAGATAGAGCATCAGATGCTCGCGAATATTGTTGACCAGAAAGTAGAACAGACGGCGCATAGTCATTCCTGCTAAACGGCCCCGCATCGTCGGGGCCGTTGCTATTTTAGCGGTTAAAGCGGGTGAGGGCGAAGGGACTTAAGTCGAATGCCGGGGCTTGCTGCTGCGCAAACTGCGCGGCAATTTCGCCCAGCACGGTGGCAAACTTAAATCCGTGACCGCTGAGACCGCCGATAAACAGCACATCGGGCTGGCCCGGCAGGGTATCAATAATAAAATCTTCGTCTGGCGAATTGTCATAGGTGCAGGCTGCTCCGTGCAGACAGCCGCCGATACCCGGCAGAATCTGACGCAGGAAGCTAAATGCCTCCGAGCCGTCGGTGGCTACTGCGCCAAACGCTTTACGTTCTTGCGGCTGGTGAATCTGCTGGCCACCGTTGTGCTTACCTATCTTCAGTTCGTTGTCGACGGCCGGAAAACCGTAGAACTGATCGCCGTTCGGCAGCTCGCCGGTGAAGGCCGGGAAGTTATTTTTTTGGCTGTAGCGGCCGTCGGCCTGAAACCAGGCAAAAACCTTACGTACCGGCTGAATCGGCAGCTCAGGGTAAAACTGCTTTACCCAGGTCCCGGCGGTCAGCAGCAGTTTTTTACCTCGCCAGCTACCTTCGGCGGTGTCAATCGTCACGCCGTCAGCATCGCTGTGAATCGCGGTGACCGGGCAGTTAAACAGCTGGGCGCAGCCAGCCTCTTTGGCCATGGCAATCAGCGTTTTGACCGCCAGCTCGCTTTTCAGTACGCCAGAACCCGGCTCGAAAATAGCCCGGTAATGGGCGGGTACGGTAATCTCCGGCCAGCGGGCCATCAGCGCGTCGGCATCAAGCTGCTCTACCTCGAGGTTAAACTGTGCGGCGCTGTGGGCCACGGTGCGCAAAAATTCGGAATCAGCAGGGCCAAGATTGACCACGCCGCTGCGCTCGAACAACGGCTCGCCGCTGACGGCGGCCAGTTCGTCCCACAGCGCCTGGGCACGCAGCACCAGCGGAACATACTTCTCGCCTTCGCCGTAGGCATGACGCATCAGGCGGGTGTCGCCGTGGTGGCTGCCTTCATGATGAGGCGGCATATGGGCGTCGGTCATCAGAACGTTCAGGCCCGCTTTACGGGCGTAATATCCAGCCGCGGCACCAACGGAGCCGCTGCCCAGAATAATGAGATCGTATTGCATAGTCTTTCCTGACGCGATAATAAGGCCGAAATCTGTGTTTTGTAGAGTAATTAAGCCACAGTTGTTATACAAGCGTGAAAACAAGAAAGGCACCCTAAGGTGCCTGTTTGCCCGAAATCGGCGGAAAGTATCGGCGTTAGTGCCTGCGATACTCGTTGACCTGGTAATCGCCAGATTCAATTTTGGCAATCCCGGCTTCCAGTATGGAAATAAACTGACGTGCGACGTCCGTGGTTAGCCACAAGGTCTGGCCAACTTCTGCCTCTTTGCTGCTCGATTGATTGGGGTCTTGGTAGTGCAGGCGCAACATCAGCGCATCATAGCTGTCTACGGTGCTGATGTCCCATCCGACGAGGGGATGGGTCTGGATGACTTCATTATTCTTTTCCATCATAACCCCTTATTTACGTGTTAAAAGGCAACAACTCTCGAGGTTTAATGCAATTTTTTGTGAAGCTTTATCAGTATACAACACTTCAATAAATACTCGAGAATCGAAATCAAAAGCAACATAAATTCCTGAGTTAGCGGCCTGTTTGCGCAATAAACGACCATGTCGGCCATTGTTTTGCCGCTAATGTAAAAAGTGGGGATGGATCACAAAAAAACAAGCGGGAAGATAAAAAAAGCCGGGGCGACCCGGCAAAGACACAATGAGGGAAAAACTAATCGGTGATGAACCAGTCGTCGGCGCTTTCCCAGGTTTCCTGGAGGATTTCGCTGATGCGGTCTTTGTCTTCTTTAATGCCGCCGATCACGGAAAGGTTATTGTTGGCCGCATAGCGCACGCTGACGGCGCCATCACGGTCCGGAAATTGAGAGTTGATACGGCGGGAAAGTTCGTTGGCCAGCGCGTCTAAGGCGCCTGCCGGCAACGCGGTGGTTTTTGCAATAGTGACTTCAATGCGCATAATTGCCCCCTGTGTAATATACTGTATATTTATGGGTCTTCCCTTGTTGTGGTGGCTGAAGGCATGATAATGGTGTATTTAATCGCCAGAGGTCACCGCCATGGACGAAAAGTCCCTCTACGCTCATATTCTCAACCTGTCCGATCCGTGGCAGGTAAAGTCCCTTTCTCTCGATGAAAATGCCGGTTCTGTTACTGTCACTATTGAGATCGCTGAAAACACCCGGCTAGCCTGTCCGACCTGCGGTAAATCCTGTTCTGTTCACGATCACCGTCATCGTAAATGGCGCCATCTTGATACCTGCCAGTTCACCACTATTGTTGAAGCCGATGTTCCACGAATTATGTGTCCGGAGCATGGCTGCCTGACGTTGCCTGTTCCGTGGGCTGGCCCCGGAAGCCGGTATACGTTGCTATTCGAATCGTTCGTTCTCTCATGGCTGAAAATCAGCACCGTTGATGCTGTCAGGAAGCAACTTAAGCTCAGTTGGAATGCGGTTGACGGCATTATGACCCGGGCAGTTAAGCGAGGTCTTGCCCGGATAAAAAAGCCATTATCCGCCCGTCATATGAATGTGGATGAGGTCGCCTTTAAAAAAGGACATCGTTACATAACGGTGATCTCCGATCGCGATGGTCGGGCGCTGGCCTTAACGGATGATCGCGGCACAGAGAGTCTTGCCGGCTATCTTCGCACGCTCACTGATGGGCAGTTGCTGGCTATCAAAACGCTCTCAATGGACATGAACGCGGGCTATATAAGAGCAGCGCGTATCCACTTACCCAGTGCGGTTGAGAAAATCGCCTTTGACCGCTTCCATGTGGCGAAGCAACTGGGCGAGGTAGTTGATAAAACCCGTCAGAATGAACATCCGCACCTCCCTGTTGAAAGCCGACACCAGGCAAAAGGAACCCGCTTCCTGTGGCAGTACAGCGATAAGTGGATGACCGAATCCCGGCAGGAAAAGCTGATGTGGCTGCGTGCACAGATGAAGCTGACGAGCCAGTGCTGGGCGCTGAAAGAGCTGGCAAAGGATATCTGGAACAGGCCATGGAGCGAGGAAAGACGGAGTGACTGGCAGAGATGGTTGGCGCTGGCGGCTAACAGTGACGTTCCCATGATGAAAAATGCCGCGAAAACGATAGGAAAAAGGCTGTACGGGATCCTGAATGCGATGCGACACAGTGTCTCAAACGGAAATGCGGAGGCACTTAACAGCAAGATCAGGCTGCTGAGGATAAAAGCCAGGGGATACCGAAACCGGGAGCGCTTTAAACTGGGGGTGATGTTCCACTACGGAAAGCTGAATATGGCGTTCTGAGCCTTCCCACCATGATCGGGGAAGACCCATATTTATACAGTCATTCGCGAATATTTACAACAGGGGGCGTGATTTTATTTTTTTACCGTCCAGCGCAGCGTTTCCCCGGCGAGGAACGGCACCAGGGTGTCATCGCTCAGGGCGATGCTTTCGGCGACCTGGCTTTCTTCGCGCACCAGTTCGACGTAGCCGTCGTTCACCGGCAGGCCGTAGAAACGCGGGCCGTTGAGGGAGCAGAAGCCCTCAAAGTGCGATAAGGCATTCATCTCTTCAAACACCGTCGCGTAGCTGCCCAACGCGGTCGGCGCATTAAAGCAGCCGGCGCAGCCGCAGCTGGCTTCTTTACGATGGCGAGCGTGGGGCGCGGAGTCGGTGCCGAGGAACGCGCGTTCAAAGCCGCTAGCGACCAGCTCACGCAGCGCCTGCTGGTGAATATTACGCTTGAGAATCGGCAGGCAGTACAGATGCGGGCGCACGCCGCCGACCAGCATATGGTTACGGTTAAACATCAGATGCTGCGGTGTGATAGTGGCGGCAAGCAGATCGTTACCGTCGCGCACGTACTCGGCGGCATCTTTGGTGGTGATATGCTCAAACACCACTTTCAGGCCCTGCAGGCGCTGGCGCAGCGGCTCCATGACGGTGTCGATAAAGCGCGCTTCACGGTCGAAGATATCGATGTCCGCGTGGGTGACTTCACCGTGCACCAGCAGCGGCATACCCAATTTTTCCATGCGCTCAAGCACCGGCATAATCGCATCGGTGCTGGTGACGCCGTGGCTGGAGTTGGTGGTGGCATTGGCCGGGTACAGCTTGGCGGCGGTGAATACGCCTTCGTTAAAGCCGCGCTCCAGCTCATTCGGATCGAGAGTATCGGTCAGATAGCAGGTCATCAGCGGCGTGAAATCGTGCCCGGCGGGAACGGCGTCGAGAATACGCTGGCGGTAAGCGATCGCGGCGTCGACGGTGGTAATCGGCGGAACCAGGTTCGGCATGATAATTGCGCGGCCATACAGCTCACTGGTATACGGTACAACCGTTTTCAGCATCTCGCCGTCGCGAAGATGGATGTGCCAGTCGTCTGGGCGGCGAATTTTCAGAACTTGCGGTAGTGCGGTCATGTAAGGCTCCGGCTGGTGGGATATCAGTCATTTTTGCCGGGCACTAAGGATAAGCGGAAACGTTTTCCTTTGCATCCTTTTCTGTAAAAAATAACGCGGGGTGGGTGATGCCCGATACGCGATCGGGCATACGTGGCACGAGGCTTAATTGGTGAACGGGATGATAATTTCGCCCGGCTTGACTTCAATGCCCTTGGCGTATTTCTTCGCCAGCGCTTCGCCTCTGCTGGCGTCTTCTTTCAGCACATAGGCCGGCTGCTGGTTAAAGTAGGTACGCAGGGACTGGTTGAGATACGGGATTAACGTCTGTACGACTGACTGCATTTTCTCTGGCGTCACTTTGGCATCCACCACTTCCATTTCCTGCAGGTAAATGGCTCCCTGCTCCTGGTTAAACACCGGCAGCGCCTTCAGCGTCAGCGCGATGTTGGCTTTCTGGCTGCCAAACAACGAATTCAGGTCCAGCTTCGCATCGCCGCTGAGGGTCACTTTATTGGGCTCTGCGCGGCCAATCGCACTGGTCAGATTGTTAAGGACGATATGGGCGTCGGCGACGCCGGGGACCCCGATATCTTTGGAGAAGTTATTCCGTTTTTGCAACGCCTGGTTAATCTCCTGCTCGCTGACGGAATACTGCGTCAGCTGATTGCAGCCGACGACCAGACCGCTGACGATCAGGGCGGCAATGACAAACAATTTTTTCATGGGGTTCCTCAACGTAAAGCGTTGTATGCATCCTGACATAAAGCAGCATACGCTGTCAGTAGGTCTCTGACAGCGGAAAATACTGAAAGTGCCGCCGACGGACAAAATGGCTGAGGCCGTGGGCCGCGAAACGGCGCGAAAGCGGTCGCGTGCGCCGATCAATAACGCCACGAGACGGGGCACCGATGACAAAAAAATCGCCGCTGCATTTTATCACATTTCTCAATTGCTTAGCCGCAGAGGCCCGGCCAGGAGAAACATCTTCATTTTCCGCGCTATCTCACCTTTTCACGTATTGCCAGCGGTAACCCTTTTTTATCACAATGCAAAAAGACAGCGTGTTGTTTTCATTGGCTGCCGTCAGGCAGGTATAGTGAAATGACCAGGGTATAGATTGGGTACAGGAGTAGTGAGATGTTTGGCTATCGCAGTAATGTGCCGAAAGTGAGGTTAACGACGGACCGGCTGGTTGTTCGGCTGATCCATGACCGAGACGCATGGCGTCTGGCGGACTATTACGCCGAAAATCGGCAGTTTTTAAAACCCTGGGAGCCCATTCGCGATGACAGCCACTGCTACCCCTCCGGGTGGCAGGCGCGCCTGTCGATGATTAATGAATTCCATAAGCAGGGCACGGCCTTTTATTTTGCGCTGCTCGACCCGGAAGAGAAGGAAATTATCGGCGTAGCCAATTTCTCCAACGTGGTGCGCGGTTCATTTCACGCCTGCTATCTCGGTTACTCGATTGGCCAGAAATGGCAGGGGCAGGGCATGATGTACGAAGCGCTCACCAGCGCCATTCGCTATATGCAGCGCACGCAGCATATTCACCGCATTATGGCGAACTATATGCCGCATAATCAGCGCAGCGGGAATCTGCTGGCGCGCCTTGGCTTCGAAAAAGAAGGTTATGCGAAGGACTACTTATTGATTGACGGCGAATGGCGCGATCACGTGCTGACCGCGTTAACTACCCCACAATGGACGCCTGGCCGCTAAGGAAAAACGATGAAATACCAATTAACACCTCTTGAAGCTCGAGTGATCGGCTGTCTGCTGGAAAAGCAGGTCACCACGCCGGAGCAGTATCCGCTGTCGATTAACGCCGTGGCGACGGCCTGTAACCAGAAAACCAACCGCGAGCCGGTGATGACGCTCAGCGAAGCCGAGGTGCAGGAGCAGCTCGATACCCTGGTGAAGCGCCATTATTTACGCACGGTGAGCGGCTTCGGCAATCGTGTGACCAAATACGAGCAGCGTTTTTGTAACTCTGAGTTCGGCGATCTGAAGCTCTCCTCCGCGGAAGTGGCGCTGGTCACTACGCTGCTGCTGCGCGGGGCTCAAACCCCTGGCGAGCTGCGCGGTCGCGCCCAGCGGATGCACGAATTTGCCGATATGGCGGAAGTCGAAAGCACCCTTGAACGGCTGGCAAATCGCGAGGACGGCCCGTTTGTGGTGCGCCTGCCGCGCGAGCCGGGTAAACGTGAAAGCCGCTACATGCATCTGTTCAGCGGCGAGGTCGACCTCCAGGCTGCGGCGGTTCAGAGCGACGCGTCGGCGGTCGATGACGATCTGCGCGCGCGCGTTGAGGCGCTGGAAGGTGAGGTCGCCGAACTGAAACAGCGCCTGGATTCACTGCTGGCGCATTTAGGGGAGTAATCAGCATGGCGAAGATTCGCATTGGCGTCGTTGGGCTGGGCGGAATCGCCCAGAAGGCGTGGCTGCCGGTCGTCAGCGCGGCGACCGACTGGACGCTGCAGGCGGCGTGGTCGCCGGGCAAAGAGAAAGCGCTGAAGGTGTGCGAAGCCTACCGAATGCCGTATGCCGACTCGCTGGCGTCGTTGGCGGCCCAGTGCGACGCGGTCTTTGTGCATAGCTCTACCGCCTCGCACTACGCGGTGGTGAGCGAGCTGCTCAATGCCGGCGTTCACGTCTGCGTGGATAAGCCGCTGGCCGATAAGCTCGACGACGCCGAACGCCTGGTGGCGCTGGCGGCACGTAAAAATCTGATCCTGATGGTGGGCTTTAACCGTCGCTTCTCGCCGCTGTATCGAGAGCTGAAAAAGCGCGCGGGAGAGATGTCTTCGCTGCGCATGGATAAACACCGTAGCGACAGCGTCGGGCCGCACGATCTGCGCTTTACCCTGCTTGATGATTACCTGCACGTGGTCGACACCGCGCTATGGCTGGCGGGGGGCAGAGCGAAGCTCGGCGGCGGCGTTCTGCACACCACCGACGAAGGCTGTCTGTTCTATGCTGAGCATCACTTCAGCCAGCCGGGTCTGCAAATCACCACCAGCATGCACCGCCGCGCGGGCAGCCAGCGTGAGTCAGTGCTGGCGGTCGCGGACGGTGGTCTGTACGACGTGACCGACATGCGCGAATGGCGCGAGGAACGCGGCGCGGGGGTGGTGACCCGGCCGATTCCCGGCTGGCAAACCGCGCTTGAGCAGCGCGGTTTTGTGGGTTGCGCGCGACACTTTATCGAGTGCGTGCAAAATCAGACCGTTCCGGAAACGGCGGGAGAGCAGGCCATCCTGGCGCAGCGTATCGTTGAAGGGCTGTGGCGTGAGGCGATCCGCGAGTAGGACGTGCCGTAGGCCGGATAAGCGCAGCGCTATCCGGCACCCTATGGCACATGACCGGAGCAATCCACTGTAACAACTGGCAGTAGCAATTCATCCCGAACCCGGTAGACTAACGCCACTTTTTTAGCGCTCATCCATCGGGCGCTCGTTCCGGTTTGTGGAATCACAAGTTAATGAACCTATTAAAATCGCTGGCAGCCGTCAGCTCGATGACAATGTTTTCGCGCGTGCTGGGTTTTGCGCGCGACGCGATTGTGGCCAGGGTGTTTGGTGCCGGTATGGCAACCGACGCCTTTTTCGTGGCGTTTAAGCTGCCGAACCTGCTGCGCCGTATCTTTGCCGAAGGCGCTTTTTCCCAGGCATTCGTGCCGATTCTTGCCGAATACAAAAGCAAACAGGGCGAAGAGGCCACGCGGGTCTTTGTCGCCTATGTCTCCGGGCTGCTGACGCTGGCGCTGGCGATCGTCACCGTGCTCGGGATGCTGGCGGCGCCGTGGGTGATCACCATTACCGCACCGGGCTTTGCCGATACCGCCGATAAGTTTGCGCTGACCACGCAGCTGCTGCGCATTACCTTCCCGTATATCCTGCTGATCTCGCTGGCTTCGCTGGTGGGGGCCATTCTGAACACCTGGAACCGTTTCTCGGTGCCGGCCTTTGCGCCGACGTTCCTCAATATCAGCATGATAGGCTTTGCGCTGTTTGCCGCGCCGCACTTCCATCCGCCGGTGCTGGCGCTGGCGTGGGCGGTAACGGTCGGCGGCGTGCTGCAGCTGGCCTATCAGCTGCCGCACCTGAAAAAAATTGGCATGCTGGTGCTGCCGCGTATCAGCTTTAAAGATGCTGGCGCGGTGCGGGTGGTGAAACAGATGGGGCCGGCGATCCTCGGCGTCTCGGTCAGCCAGATCTCACTCATCATCAATACCATCTTTGCTTCGTTCCTCGTCTCGGGCTCCGTGTCGTGGATGTACTACGCCGATCGCCTGATGGAGTTCCCCTCCGGCGTGCTGGGCGTGGCGCTGGGCACCATTCTGCTGCCGTCGCTGTCGAAAAGTTTCGCCAGCGGCAACCACGATGAATATTGCCGCCTGATGGACTGGGGGCTGCGTTTATGCTTCCTGCTGGCGCTGCCGAGCGCCGTTGCGTTGGGTATTCTGGCTAAACCGCTCACCGTAGCGCTGTTCCAGTATGGCAAGTTTACCGCCTTTGACGCGGCCATGACTCAGCGCGCGCTGGTCGCCTACTCGGTTGGCCTGATGGGGCTGATTGTGGTGAAGGTGCTGGCGCCGGGCTTTTACTCGCGTCAGGACATTAAAACGCCGGTTAAAATTGCCATCGTGACGCTGATCATGACCCAGGTGATGAACCTGGCGTTTATCGGCCCGCTTAAACACGCCGGGCTGTCGCTGTCGATTGGTCTGGCTGCCTGTCTGAACGCTGCGCTGCTGTACTGGCAGCTGCGTAAGCAGAAAATCTTCACGCCGCAGCCGGGCTGGGGCGCGTTCTTAGTGCGTCTGGTGGTGTCGGTGCTGGTCATGGCGGCCGCGCTGCTCGGCATGATGTACGTGATGCCGGAGTGGTCGCTGGGCACCATGCCATATCGTCTGCTGCGCCTGCTGGGCGTGGTGGTGGTCGGCGTGGTGGCCTATTTTGCGACGCTGGCGATTCTGGGCTTCAAGATTAAAGAGTTTGCGCGCCGGACGGCGTAATGAAGGGGCACTTCGCGGGGTCGTTTTTGACCCCGCACGCTGTCAGACAGAGAATTTCTTCGCGCTGCGGGCGATAGGGTTGCCCGCCGCCTGACCATCCTTTCCGTACAGCCCCGTTTCCTGATACGGCTTCAGTACCGCAATCGCCTGCTGGTTGCGGACAATCTGCCCTTCCAGAAGCCAGCCGTTATGCTGGTTTAAGCGACGCAGCTGCTGCGTGGTCTCGGTAATATGGTGCCAGCGGCCGCTGATGTCTTCAGCATCGTCGCTGCGCTGGGCGTCTTGTTCGACGCGACGCTGTTTTTCCAGGTAGTCCAGCGTGGCCAGCAGAGAGCTTTTCTCTTCCGTAATGCTGGCAAGCTGCAGGCCGTTAACGTTACCCGCAGAGAGCTGCTGTTGCTCAGCATCCATCACCGTTTTCAACGAATGAAGGATGCTGGTCATTTGGTCCAGAATGGCTGACAAACTGCTCATGTGATTATTTACTCTGCAGATAATCTTGCGTGTCCTGGATTAACGCGTCGGCAATTTTACCGGTGTCCATCTTTAACTCGCCGTTACGAATGGCGGTTTTCAGTTCCTCAACGCGCGCCATATTGATATCACCGCTGCTTGAACGGGTCAGTGCGGTCTGTGCATTGCTCAGGGTGACGCTGGCGCTGGTGGCCGTTTCGGTTTTTTCCGCGCGCACTTTCTGTGAATGGGTTTCCGGAGTTTCGCGATGCTGTACCGCCGTTACCGCTTTCAAAGATGATGTACGATCGATGCTCATGATGTATTCCTCATTGGAGGCTTTTGTATGGCGCAGGCGCCGACTCTCATTAATTGTTAATTATCTATCGGCAAGCGACACATATTCTTTAAGAAGTTTATAGATTAATCAGAATATTCCCATCAGCGCCGACCTGCCCGCTGACCACCTGGCCAGAGGGCATTCGCACCCGCGCGTTCTGGGCAACGGCGGCGTTATTTAACGCCTGGCCTTCACTATTAATACTAAAGCCTTCACCCTGCGCAACCACCATGACTTTTTGCCCGGCTTTCACCCGCCATGACTGGCGCACCATCGACAGCTGAAGCGGCTGGCCTATCGCCACGTCGCGCAGGCTGATGGCATCTTCTGCCTGCGACAGCGTGAGCATCGTACGCGGCGGTAGCTGGTCGAGTCGCCCACGCATCAACGCCACGCTCTGTGCTTCGATGGGGGCTCCGCGCACGATGGGGGCGGCGGCGACCACGTAGTTACCCATCGCTTGTACGTTGACCTGTAAAAACTGTTTCGCGTTTCCGCACTGGGCCTGCACCGTCAAATTTCCCCACAGCCGCGAGTTGCCCGGCGTGCTGAACGTGGGCGCTTCGCAGGCAAGCGGCTGGCGTTGCGTATTGCGCAGACTCACGCTGACTTCATCGCTAAAACCGGCAAGCCGCTGGCTAAAAAACGCAGTCAGCTGCGTCTGAATATCGGCCGCCTGAACCAGCGGGCTAAAGGCCAGTATCGCAGCGGTGAGTGGGGCAATGAGCTGACGCATTGAACGCTCCAGTGGGTGGCGAATGGACGTATTTTACCCATCTTGCGATGACATCAACGCAACAAATAGCGACGCATTTTGCGTTTATTCCGGCGATGACGCGCGCGTAATGAGAATTAAGCTGTCGGCTGAAACTTTGTCATTAGCGGAGGAGACATGCTCGATAAACTCGACGCCGCATTACGTTTTCAGCAAGAGGCATTAAACCTGCGCGCCGAACGGCAGGAAATTCTGGCTGCCAATATCGCGAACGCCGATACCCCAGGGTTTCAGGCGCGCGATATTGATTTTTCCAGCGAACTTAAAAAAGTGATGGCGCGCGGACGTCCGGAAAACAGCGACGTGGCGCTGACCCTGACCTCTGAACGGCATATTCCAGCCCAGGCGATCTCTACGCCCAACGCCGATCTGTTGTATCGCATTCCTGACCAGCCCGCGTTGGACGGCAACACCGTCGATATGGACCGGGAACGCACGCAGTTCGCCGATAACAGCCTCCAGTACCAGACCGGGCTTTCGGTTCTGGGCGGACAAATCAAGGGCATGATGAGTGTCCTGCAGGGGAACTAATCCATGGCATTACTCAATATCTTCGACGTTGCCGGCTCCGCGCTAACCGCGCAGTCCAAACGTCTTAACGTGGCCGCCAGTAACCTGGCGAACGCCGACAGCGTAGCCGGGCCGGACGGCCAGCCGTATCGTGCCAAACAGGTGGTGTTCCAGGTGGATGCCCCGATGGGGGCAGCGACCGGCGGTGTGAAGGTGGCCGACGTGGTGGAAAGCCAGGATCCGGACAAGCTGGTTTATCAACCGGGTAATCCGCTGGCGGACGCTAAAGGCTATGTACGTATGCCGAACGTGGATGTCGTGGGAGAGATGGTTAACACCATGTCGGCGTCACGCAGCTATCAGGCGAACGTCGAGGTTCTCAATACCGTGAAGAGCATGATGCTCAAAACGCTGACGCTTGGGCAATAACGGAGGTCACCGATGTCTGTCGTAGCCAATATTAACGATACCACCAGCAGCAGCGCGACTTCGTCATCGTCGTCGCTCAGCAGTTCCGGCACCAACAGTTCGTCCGATCTGCAAAGCAGCTTTCTGACGCTGCTGGTCGCTCAGCTGAAAAACCAGGATCCAACCAATCCGCTGCAAAACAACGAACTCACCTCACAGCTGGCGCAGATCAGCACCCTGAGCGGCATTGAGAAGCTCAACACTACGCTGGGGTCTATCTCCGGACAGATCAACAGCGGCCAGTCGCTGCAGGCCAGCGCGCTGGTCGGCCACGGGGTGATGATTCCGGGCAGCACCATTCTGGCAGGCAAAAACAGCAGCGATGAGACCAGCGTGGACACCACGCCGTTTGGTATTGAGCTGACGCAGGCCGCTGAGAAGGTGACGGCCACTATCGTCGACGGTACCGGTAAGGTCGTCCGCACGCTGAACTTAGGGGCGCAGACCGCGGGCGTACATACCTATACCTGGGACGGCAAGATGGACGACGGTACCGCAGCGCCGGACGGCGCCTACAACATCAACTTTGCCGCCAGCCAGGGCACCACGCAACTGGTGGTTCAGCCGCTGCAGTTCGCACTGGTGCAGGGCGTCACGCTCGGCAGCGATGGCAACAAACTGGATTTGGGAACGTACGGCACCACCACGCTGGATCAGGTTCGCCAGATTATTTAAGCCTTTAACTATTTCAGGAGAGACGTTATGGCCTTTTCACAAGCGGTCAGCGGTTTAAACGCGGCTGCCACCAACCTCGATGTTATCGGCAACAACATCGCCAACTCCGCCACCTATGGCTTTAAATCGGGGACCGCCTCGTTTGCCGATATGTTCGCCGGCTCCAAAGTCGGGCTGGGGGTCAAAGTGGCGGGAATTACCCAGGACTTTACCGACGGTACGACAACCAACACCGGCCGCGCGCTGGACGTGGCAATCAGCCAGAACGGCTTCTTCCGCCTGGTGGATGCTAATGGTTCCGTCTACTACAGCCGTAACGGTCAGTTTAAGCTCGATGAAAACCGCAATCTGGTCAATACCCAGGGCCTGAGCGTGACCGGTTACCCGGCTACCGGTTCACCTGCGACGATCCAGCAGGGGGCTAACCCGGTTGCGCTGACGATTCCGAATACGCTGATGTCGGCAAAAGCGACGTCGACGGCAGCGATGCAGATGAACCTGAACTCCACCGACAGCGCTATTACCAAGACCTTTAACGCCAGCGATCCGGATACCTACAACAAAAAGGGTACCGTGACGGTTTATGACACCCTCGGTAACGCCCATGACATGAACGTTTATTACGTGAAGAACACGGATAACAAGTGGGATGTCTGGACGCTGGACTCTAGCGTCAGCGGCGCAACCCCGGTGAAAGCGGCGCAGATGGAGTTTTCCTCTAGCGGCACGCTGCTTGGCGTCACGAACTATAAAGCGGATGCCACCGCAACGGACGGTTGGGCTCTGGATACGACAACAGGCGCGAATGCGGCTCCGCAGATCAATATTACGCTCGCAGGGTTAAATGGCTCCGCCACCAACACCACGTTCAGCCTGAGCTTCCTCAACTCGATGCAGCAGAACACCGGTTCGAACGATATCGTCGCCACCACTCAGAACGGCTTCGCTCCGGGCAACCTGGTGAGCTACCAGATCAACGAAGACGGCACGGTGGTGGGTAACTACTCCAACCAGCAAAGCCAGCTGCTGGGGCAGATCGTGCTGGCGAACTTCGCCAACAACGAAGGCCTGAAGTCGGAAGGCGACAACGTCTGGTCGGCAACTCAGTCTTCCGGCGTCGCGCTGCTGGGCACCGCCGGTACCGGTAACTTCGGCTCGCTGACCAACGGTGCGCTGGAAGCATCCAACGTTGACCTCAGCAAAGAGCTGGTGAACATGATCGTCGCGCAGCGTAACTATCAGTCGAACGCGCAGACTATCAAGACCCAGGATCAGATCCTCAACACGCTGGTTAACCTGCGTTAATCGCTTAACAGGGTAACGTTATGGATCACGCCATATACACGGCCATGGGTGCCGCCAGCCAGACCATGCAGCAGCAGGCGGTCACGGCGAGCAACCTGGCCAACACCTCGACGCCGGGCTTTCGCGCCCAGCTGACGGCGATGCGCGCGGTGCCGGTGGTCGGCCCGATTGTGGAAACCCGTACGCTGGTTGCCGCCACCACGCCGGGGGCGGATATGACGCCCGGGCAGCTCGACTACACCGCGCGTCCGCTGGACGTCGCGGTGCAGCAGGACGGCTGGCTGGCGGTACGCGCGGCCGACGGCACGGAAGGGTATACCCGCAACGGTAATATCCAGGTCAGCGCCACCGGACAACTGACTATCCAGGGCAACCCGGTCATCGGCGAAGCCGGGCCGCTGAACGTGCCGGAAGGCTCGCAGGTGACCATTGCCGCCGATGGCACCATCTCCGCGCTAACCCCGGGGGACCCGCCGAATACGGTGTCGCCGGTGGGCAAACTGAAGATGGTCAAAGCTAACCCGACCGAAGTCGCCCGCGGCGATGACGGGCTGTTCCACCTGACGCCGACGGCCATTGCCGCGCGCGGGCAGGCACTGCAGGCCGACCCGACGCTGCCCTGCAGTCCGGCGTGCTGGAGGGGAGCAACGTGAAACCTGTGGCGGCGATGGCGGATATGATCGCCAGTTCGCGCCGTTTTGAAATGCAGATGAAGGTTATCAGCAGCGTGGATGAAAACACGCAGAAAGCTAACCAGCTGCTGTCCATGAGCTAAGGAAAATTATGATCAGTTCATTGTGGATCGCCAAAACCGGTCTCGACGCGCAGCAAACCAATATGGACGTTATCGCCAACAACCTGGCGAACGTCAGTACTAATGGTTTTAAGCGCCAGCGCGCGGTGTTTGAAGACTTGCTCTATCAAACCGTGCGCCAGCCGGGTGCGCAATCATCCGAGCAAACGACGCTGCCTTCCGGCCTGCAGATCGGTACCGGGGTACGCCCCGTCGCCACCGAGCGCCTGCACAGCCAGGGCAACCTGTCGCAAACCAATAACAGCAAAGACGTGGCGATCAAAGGCGAAGGGTTCTTCCAGATCCTGCTGCCGGACGGCTCGTCGGCGTATACCCGCGATGGCTCGTTCCAGGTTGACCAGAACGGCCAACTGGTGACCTCCAGCGGCTATCAGGTGCAGCCGGCGATCACCATTCCGGCGAACGCCATCAGCATCACCATTGGCCGCGACGGGATCGTCAGTGTGACCCAGCAGGGGCAGGCGAATCCGGTGCAGGTGGGGCAGTTGAACCTGTCGACCTTCATGAACGAAACCGGTCTCGAAAGCATCGGGGAAAACCTGTACATCGAAACCCAGGCGTCGGGCGCACCGAACGACACCACGCCGGGCTTGAACGGCGCGGGGCTGCTGTATCAGGGCTATGTTGAAACCTCGAACGTCAACGTGGCGGAAGAGCTGGTCAACATGATTCAGGTGCAGCGTGCGTACGAAATCAACAGTAAAGCGGTATCGACGACTGACCAGATGCTGCAAAAACTGACGCAGCTGTAACGGTAAGCAGGGCGACTACATTGCCGGATGGCGACGCTCACGTTGCTTATCCGGCCTACGGACTTCCATCGTTTGTTGGCCGGATAAGGCGAAGCCGCCATCCGGCACTCCGTCGCCAGGCTGAGCGACGCGAGGCCGAGATGTTCCCGAGATTCAGAAGAAGAAAACAATGCAAAAATCCGCAGCGTTTCGTTATCCGCTTTTAACCGTCATCGCCATGAGCGTGGCGGGATGTGCATGGATCCCCTCTAAGCCGCTGGTCGAAGGGGCGACGACCGCACAACCGATCCCCGGCCCGGTGCCGGTGGTGAACGGTTCTATTTTCCAGACCGCTCAGCCGATTAACTACGGCTACCAGCCGCTGTTTGAAGACCGTCGTCCGCGCAATATTGGCGATACGCTGACCATTCAGCTGCAGGAAAACGTCAGCGCAAGCAAGAGCTCGTCAGCGAATGCCAGCCGCGATGGCAAAACTAGCTTTGGCATTGATACGGTGCCGCGCTATCTGCAAGGGCTGTTTGGCAATGCGCGCGCCGACGTGGACTCCTCCGGCAGCAACTCGTTTAACGGTAAGGGCGGCGCGAATGCCAGCAATACATTTAGCGGCACGCTGACCGTGACCGTCGACCAGGTGCTGGTCAACGGCAACCTGCATGTGGTGGGTGAGAAACAAATCGCCATCAACCAGGGGACCGAATTTATCCGCTTCTCCGGCGTGGTTAACCCGCGCACGATCAGCGGTAGTAACACCGTTCCGTCGACGCAGGTGGCGGATGCGCGCATCGAATACGTCGGCAACGGCTATATCAACGAAGCGCAGAATATGGGCTGGCTGCAGCGTTTCTTCCTTAACTTATCGCCGATGTAACGAGGTGAACCATGTTTAAAACTCTGCTTACTCTGGCGCTGGTGCTGGTCACCGGCCTGGCGCACGCCGAGCGCATCCGCGATCTGACCAGCGTCCAGGGCGTCAGGGAAAACTCGCTGATAGGCTACGGTCTGGTCGTGGGCCTGGACGGCACGGGCGATCAGACGACCCAGACACCGTTCACCACCCAGAGCCTGAATAACATGCTGTCGCAGCTGGGGATCACCGTCCCAGCGGGCACGAATATGCAGCTGAAAAACGTGGCGGCGGTGATGGTAACCGCACAGCTACCGGCCTTTGGTCGTCAGGGGCAGACCATCGATGTGGTGGTCTCTTCCATGGGCAACGCCAAAAGCCTGCGCGGCGGCACGCTGCTGATGACCCCGATGAAGGGCGTCGACAGTCAGGTGTATGCGCTGGCTCAAGGCAACATTCTGGTCGGCGGCGCGGGCGCGTCGGCGGGCGGCAGCAGCGTTCAGGTGAACCAGCTTAACGGCGGGCGTATCACCGGCGGCGCGACCATTGAACGCGAGCTGCCGAGCCAGTTCGGCGCGGGCAACACCATCAATCTGCAGCTCAATGATGATGACTTCACCATGGCGCAGCAGATTGCCGACACCATTAACCGCCGCAGCAGCCTGGGTAACGCCACCGCGCTGGACGCGCGTACCGTCCAGGTGCGCGCGCCGGTCGGTGGCAGCGGTCAGGTGCGGTTACTGGCCGATATCCAGAACCTGGAAGTGGGGATGCCGCCGCAGGACGCGAAGATCATTATCAACTCGCGTACCGGTTCGGTGGTGATGAACCGCGAAGTGACGCTGGATACCTGTGCCGTGGCGCAGGGCAATCTCTCCGTGTCGGTTAACCGTTCCGCGCAGGTCAGCCAGCCGGATACGCCGTTCGCCGGTGGTCAGACGGTGGTTACACCGCAAACCCAGATAGACCTGCGCCAGAGCGGCGGTTCGTTGCAGAGCGTGCGCGCTAGCGCCAATCTTAACAACGTAGTGCGCGCGCTGAACGCACTGGGCGCTTCGCCAATGGAGCTGATGTCGATTATTCAGGCCATGCAGAGCGCGGGCTGCCTGCGCGCCAAGGTGGAGATTGTCTGATGCTGACCGACAGCAAATTACTGTCTAGCGCCGCGTGGGATGCGCAGTCGCTGAACGAGCTGAAAACCAAAGCCGGGCAAGACCCGCAGGCCAACCTGCGTCCGGTGGCGCGTCAGGTGGAGGGGATGTTCGTGCAGATGATGTTGAAAAGTATGCGCGAAGCCCTGCCCAAAGACGGGCTGTTCAGCAGCGATCAGACCCGGCTCTATACCAGTATGTATGACCAGCAAATCGCCCAGCAGATGACCGCCGGGAAGGGCCTTGGCCTGGCCGATGAGATGGTCAAACAGCTGTCGGCGCAGCAGCAGGAACCGGCTGACTCCGTCGGCCAGGTTCCGATGAAGTTTGATATGCAAACGGTCACCAGCTACCAGAACGCCGCGCTGACGCAGATGGTGCGTAAAGCGCTGCCGAAGGCGCCGGACAACAGCGATACGCCGCTGTCCGGCGACAGTAAAGACTTCCTCGCACAGCTGTCGCTGCCCGCGCGGCTGGCGAGCGAGCAGAGCGGTATTCCGCATCACCTGATTCTGGCGCAGGCGGCGCTGGAATCTGGCTGGGGCCAGCGGCAGATTCGCCGCGAGAACGGTGAACCAAGCTTTAACCTGTTTGGCGTGAAAGCGTCCGGCGACTGGAAGGGCAAGGTTACCGAGATCACCACCACAGAATTTGAAAACGGCGAGGCGAAAAAGGTGAAGGCGAAGTTCCGCGTTTACGGCTCGTATCTGGAAGCGCTGTCTGACTATGTCAGCCTGCTGACCCGCAACCCGCGCTATGCGGCGGTGACCTCGGCGGCGACGGCAGAGCAGGGCGCGCAGGCGCTACAGAACGCCGGATATGCGACCGATCCGCAGTACGCGCGTAAGCTGACCAGCATGATTCAGCAGTTGAAATCAATGAGCGATAAGGTCAGCAGCGCCTACCGAAATGATATTGAAAATCTGTTCTGATTCATCTCAAGTTTGCCGTCCGCCAACCGATAAGTAATACCATGGTCTTAAGAAGGAGCGTTCATGTCCAGTTTAATTAACAGCGCGATGAGCGGGCTCAGCGCCGCGCAGTCGGCGCTGAATACCACCAGTAACAACATCGCAAGCTATAACGTCGCCGGCTACACGCGTCAGACAACGGTGCTGGCCTCTGCCAACAGTACGCTGGGTGCCGGCGGTTGGGTGGGCAACGGTGTGTACGTCTCTGGCGTGCAGCGTGAATATAATGCCTTCATTACCAACCAGCTGCGCTCGGCGCAGAGCCAGAGCAGCGGTTTAACCACCCGCTATGAGCAGGTGTCGAAAATTGACAATATGCTCTCCAGCTCAACCAACAACCTGTCGACAACGCTGCAGGATTTCTTCAGCAGCCTGCAAACGCTGGTCAGCAACGCCGAAGATCCGGCGGCGCGCCAGACCGTGCTCGGCAAGGCCGACGGCGTCGTGAACCAGTTTAAGGTGACGGATCAGTATCTGCGCGATCAGGACAAGCAGGTTAACCTGTCGATTGCCTCGAGCGTTGATCAGATCAACAACTACACCTCACAGATCGCCAGCCTCAACGACAAGATCTCGCGCCTGACCGGCGTGGGCGCCGGAGCGTCACCGAACGACCTGCTGGACCAGCGCGATCAACTGGTGAGCGATCTGAACAAGCTGGTGGGCGTGGAAGTCAGCGTGCAGGACGGCAGCACCTACAACATCACCATGGCCAACGGCTATACGCTGGTGGCGGGGACGAAGTCAAACCAGCTTGCCGCGGTACCGAGCAGCGCAGACGCGTCGCGCACGACCGTAGCGTATGTGGATAATGTAGCCGGCAACGTGGAAATCCCGGAAAAACTGCTGACCACCGGTTCGCTGGGCGGCCTGCTGACCTTCCGTTCACAGGACCTGGACCAGACCCGTAATAGCTTGAACCAGATGGCGCTGGCCTTTGCCGACGCGTTTAACCAGGTGCATCGCGGCGGGATTGATGCCGATGGCAACACCAACGTCGATTTCTTCGACTTCGGCGATCCATCGGTAGTGGCTAACGGTAAAAACAGCGGTAAAGCCGAGCTGACGGCGACGATGACCAGTTCATCGGCGGTGCAGGCGACCGATTATCGTATTACCAAAACCGATTCCGGCTGGGAAGTGACTCGTCTGTCCAACAACACGAGCGTGACGCTGGACCCGACCAGCGACGCGCAGACTCTGGTGTTTGATGGTCTGTCGGTCAAAGTCGACAGCACCAAGGGCGCTGCCAACACCGGCGACAGCTTTACCGTTAAACCGGTCAGCGACACCATTGTGAATATGAAGGTGGCCATCAGCAGTGAATCGCAGATTGCGATGGGGCTGGCGGATACCACCACTGGCACGAGCGTGGGTGAAAGCGATAACCGTAACGGACAGAAGCTGCTGGATCTGCAAAACAGCAAGGTAGTCGGCGGATCGAAGACCTTTAACGATGCCTACGCCGCGCTGGTCAGTAATATCGGTACCCAAACGGCGACGCTGAAGAGCAGCAGTACCACTCAGGCGAACGTGGTGACCCAGCTGAGCAATCAGCAGCAGTCTATCTCCGGGGTTAACCTCGACGAAGAGTACGGTAACCTGCAGCTGTTTCAGCAGTACTATCTGGCCAATGCGCAGGTGCTGCAAACCGCCAGCACGCTGTTCGATGCATTAATTAATATCCGCTAAGGAAGGGGGCAGCCATGCGCGTGAGTACCATCATGATGTACCAGCAGAATATGAGAGGCATCACGGACTCTCAGTCTGAATGGTTAAAGTACGGCGAACAGATGTCTACCGGCAAGCGGGTTAACCGCGCCTCGGATGACCCGGTCGCCGCGTCGCAGGCGGTGGTGCTGTCACAGGCCCAGGCGCAGAACAGCCAGTACGCTACCGCGCGAACCTTTGCCACCCAGCGCGTATCGATTGAAGAAAGCACGTTGTCGCAGGTGACCACTGCGATTCAGTCGGCGCAGGAGAAGATCGTTTATGCCGGTAACGGCACGCTGAGCGACGATGACCGCGCTTCGCTGGCAACCGACCTGCAAGGGATCCGCGACCAGTTAATGAACCTGGCCAACAGCCAGGACGGTAATGGGCGTTACATTTTTGCGGGCTATAAAACGGATACGCCACCGTTTAGCGATGATGGCACCTACGTCGGCGGCAATATCAACGTTGAGCAGCAGGTGGATTCGTCGCGGACCATGGTTATCGGGCACACGGGCAATCTGATTTTTGATAATGCGACCAGCAATGCCAAGCCGGATGCGGATAAAAACATTTTTACCGCGCTCGATACGGCCATTGCTCAGCTGAAAATCCCGGTCGCTGACGATGAAACCGCCCAGGCGACGGCATCGGCGGCGATTGATAAAACTAACCGCAGCCTGAGCAATGCGTTGAATAACGTGCTGACCGTTCGCGCCGAACTGGGCACCCAGCTCAATGAGCTGGATAAGCTGGATTCCCTGGGCGATGACCGTGCGCTGGCGCAAACGCAGCAGATGAGCAACCTGGTGGATGTGGACTGGAACTCGACGATTTCCAACTACACCATGCAGCAAACGGCGCTGCAGGCGGCCTATAAAGCCTTTACCGATATGCAGGGCATGTCACTGTTCCAACTGAATAAATAACAACATGCAGTTTTGAACATGTCTGGAAACTGGATATGTTTTTGTCGCCCGCGTCACTACCCCGTCGCGGGCTTTTTTTCCTGTTTTATCGCGCGTTAAGCGCCGTCTGGCGCAGACGGTAGGTTTCACTCACGCGAATAGCCAGCGCCACCAGGCCTGCGACCGTCGCTAACGCCACCACGCCTTCCCAGCCCGCCAGTGAATATACCTGCGTTCCCAGCACGGAGCCCACGGACATGCCGATAAACACGCCGGTAAACAGCAGCGCATTCAGGCGACCGCGCGCCTGAGGTTCCAGGCTATAGACCAGATTCTGGTGCGCCACCAGGCTTGATTGCAGACCCAGGTCAAAGCCGATGGCGGAGATGGCAATCAGCGCCAGCTGGGCCATCGGCGGCAGGGCAGGCAGCAGGAACATCAGGGCAAACGAAATGCTGACCAGCAGGGCACCCAACTGGGTAACCTTTTCCGCGCCTACTTTATCGGCTAAACCACCTGCCAGCGGGGCGGCCAGCGCGCCCGCCGCCCCGGCGATACCAAAACCCCCGGCGACCGCGCTACCCATGTGGTAACGTTCGGCCAGCATCACCGCCAGCGTTGACCAGAAGGCACTAAAGGCGATGGACAGAAAGCCCTGCGCCATCGCGGCGCGGCGCAGCGTGGGATAGCGACGCCACAGGTGCGCCATCGACATCATCAGCGCCGGGTAGCGCAGCTCGGAGTGGGCGGTAAAGTGCGGCAGCACGCGCCACAGCAGCGCGCCAATCAGCGCAATACTGACGGCGGCGGCCTGATACATCACGCGCCAGCCGAACAGCTCACCCACCACGCCGCTGACGGTACGCGACAGCAGGATCCCTAGCAGCAGGCCGGTCATGACCGTGCCTACCATCTTCCCTTGCTTACCCGCCGGGGCGAGGATGGCCGCCGCCGGAACGATGTCTTGCGCCATGGTGGCCGCCATACCGATGAGCAGGCTGACCGCCAGCAGCGAGTGAAACTGCTGGGTCAGGCTGTAAACAAGCAGCAGCGCTGCCAGCGACAGGCTTTTAAGCAAAATGAGCGTGCGGCGATCGTAGCGGTCGCCGAGCGGCAGCAGGAACAAAATGCCCAGCGCGTAGCCGGCCTGGGTCAGCGTCGGGATAAGCCCCATCCCTTCAACGCTCAGCTTCAACGTTTCCCCCATCAGCGGCAGCAGCGGCTGAGCATAGTAGATGGCGGCGACGCTAAAGCCTGCGCCAAGCGCCAGGACAAAAATCATCAGGCGGGATGCCTGAGTGTGGATATGTTCGGTTTTCATGGTGTCATCCTCAACGGTGTATGCCGCGTATTCTCTGCTTCTTCAGGGTGGTGCGGTAGCCGCAGCGGTGGTAAAACAGTTATACGTTTTGCGTATAGGCAATAGGGTAATGAAAAGAAATGAGCGTATAGATCGCGTCGAGCTGATGCGCACCTTCATTCGCATCGTCGAGTCCGGCTCGCTGTCGGCGGCGGCGCGACAGCTGGAAACCACGCAGGCGACCATCAGCCGTCGCCTGCAATCGCTGGAAGCGCTGCTGGGGGCGAAGCTGCTGCTGCGTTCGACCCATGCGATGAAGCTGACTGACGACGGCGAACGCGCTTACCAGCACGCGCGGCAGGTGGTCGACGCATGGCTGGCGCTGGAGGACGCGCTGCAGCTTACTGAGGAACAGCCGGTGGGGACGCTACGCGTACGTGCCCCGCATGCGTTCGGCCAGCAGCAGTTGCTGATGCCGCTGGTGGGATTCCTGGCGCGCTACCCGCAGCTTTCCGTGGAGTGGATGTTGCACGACAGGGCGGTGGATTTTATTAGCGATAATATTGACTGTGCGATTCGGGTTGGCGCTGAGGTCGATCCGGCAACGGTTTCGGTACTGCTGGCGGAAGTGCCGCGCTGTACCGTAGCCTCACCCCAGCTGTTGGCCCACTATCCGACGATAGCCGGGCCCTCCCAGCTATCTGCGCTGCCGTGGATTGCCATCAGTACGTTCTATCAGCATGAGGTTGTGCTGCACCATGTGGAACGCGGGCTGAGTGAGAATATTGCGATCGCCGCCCGTTTGAGCACCGACAGCCTGTATGTGGCAAAGAACGCGGCGCTGGCGGGGCTTGGGGCGGCGGTCGTATCAAGCTGGACGGTGGAAGAGGAGCTGGCAAACGGTACGCTGGTGGAACTGCTGCCGGAATGGCAGGCCGCGCCGCTGCCGGTCCATCTGGTCTACCCGTGGGCGCGCTATTATCCGGCGCGTCTGCGCACGTTTCTGAACCTGATGCGCGAAGTGATGCCGCAGATTGCGGGGATGCGGCTGCCGGAGCAGGACTAGAAGGCCCCAGGCCTGGCGCTAGCAGCCACTCGACGGATAAAAAAAATCGGCCGCGGAGGGCCGATTTTTTATTTCACGCGCGCGGTTTATTCAACCGACTGCGGGCGAGTAGGGCCTGCGGTAGCGGTGTGCGTTGCACTGTGGCCGCCAGCGGAACCTTTGCCGTCGAAGTCGAAGGACGGACGAACCCAGTCGCTATGACGCGGCGCTTCCGGCACGTAGTCCGGCGCAGGTGCGCGGGTCATCGGTGCAGAGGCGCGGTTAGCGGCCACCGGTTTTGCAACCGGAGCTGGCTCGGCAATCGCCGGGCTGGCGGCGGCAGGTTCAGCGACGACCGGTGTTTCGATGACCGGCGCTTCAACAACGGGAGCCTCAACTACCGGGGCAGCAACAACAACCGGTTCAGCTTCAACCGCAGGGGCAACGACCGGCTCAGCCTGAACAGCCGGTGCCGCTTCGACGACCGGTGCGTCTGCTTCGGCTTTTGCCTCTTCGACGACTGCCGGCGCGGCGGCTTCTTCCACCTGTGCTACGACGGCGTCTTCGACGACCGTGGCGACAGGGGCTTCGCTTTCCGCTGCCTGTTCCTGCACAATGACAGCCGGTTCAGTCACGACGGTTTCAGCGTGTTCCGTTACGGTTTCTACCGCGACGGCTTCAGCAACGACAGCCTGCTCGGTGGCTTGCGTCTCAATCGGCTGCACGACTTCTTCTTGCTCAACCGGTGCTTCGAGATCGGCCTGATTTTGCACCTGTGCAATCGGGTAGCTGATCCACACTTTACCGGAAGCCAGCTCAGGTGACGCACAGGCGACAGTCAGCGGCATCGGTGATTGGGTCGGGTAACGCTCGTCACGGTAACGACGACGACGCTGGCCGCTCACGCGCAGGTGGCGCGGGGAACGACGAGAACGACGTGGCATACCGTTGTTATCGCGGCCTTCGGCGCTTTCGTCCTGCTCGCCCTGAACCGGCGCATCGACAACGGCTGGCAGGTCAACTTTGGCCAGCGCGGTACGCGGCGCTTCCTGCTGCGGTTCATCGTCGACGATCAGCTCGCGGGCTGCGGTCTGCTCAGGCGTTTCGATACGCACTTTCTGCGCCAGCTGACGCGGCTTACGACGCGGCATGGTCTGTACGCGTTCTTCCTGCGCGGCGTCTGACTCGACAACCGATTCTTCACGCACCTGCTGCGGTTTCGCTTCCTGCGGCTGCTGACGTTTTTCGTCATTGCGGCGGCGGTTACGTTCGCGGCGGGACTGCTGCTGTTCGTCGCGTGACTTCGCTTTCTCGGCGTCATCTACGGCGTTCTGCTGGCGATTTTCGCGGGCTTCGGTCTGCTGAGGCTTCTCGCGGCGGTTGCGGCGATTGTCTTCGCGACCTTCACGGGTTTCGCGCGGCTCGCGAGCTTCGGCGTTTTCGTTACGTTCGCTGCGATCGTTACGATCATTACGGTCGTTACGACGGTCGCTGCGTTCGTTGCGATCGCGACGGTTGTTCTGACGCGGCTTGCGGCGCTCCTGCTGACGCTCAGGTTTCGCATCCTGCTTCTCCGGTACGGCTTCAACCGGCTTCTCCGGGCTACCGGCAAACAGGCTCTTCAGCGCGGCAAAGAAGCGAGAGAGCAGGCCCGGTGCGGCAGCAACAGCGACTTTTGGCTGTACGGCGGCCGGTGCAGCTTTCTCGGCAGTCGCCTCAGGCGGAACTTCCGGCATGACGAAGGTTGCCAGCGCCGGCTGCTCAGGCAGCTTACGTTCAGCAAACTCTTCTTCAACCGGCAGCGCCATGGCTTCTTCATGCAGCTTCGGCAGCAGGTAGCTCAGGGTGGTCGTCTCTTCGCCTTTACGCACGCGCAGTACGGAGTAGTGCGGCGTTTCCATCTGGTCGTTCGGAACGATGATGCAGCGAACGCCGCCCAGGCGGGATTCAATGGCGCTGACTGCCGCACGTTTTTCGTTCAACAGATAGGATGCAATCGGCACCGGGACGATGGCGTGAACTTCTTTGGTGTTCTCTTTCAGCGCTTCTTCTTCAATCAGACGCAGAATGGAGAGCGACAGCGATTCGTTATCACGCACGGTGCCGGTACCGGAACAGCGCGGGCAAACGTGATGGCTGGACTCGCCGAGCGACGGGCTCAGACGTTGACGGGACATTTCCAGCAGGCCGAAGCGAGAAATGTGGCTGATCTGGATACGCGCACGGTCCTGACGCACCGCTTCGCGCAGACGGTTTTCGACCGCGCGCTGGTGGCGTACCGGGGTCATATCGATAAAGTCGATGACGATCAGGCCGCCGAGGTCACGCAGACGCAGCTGGCGAGCGATTTCATCGGCCGCTTCAAGGTTGGTGTTGAAGGCGGTTTCTTCGATATCGCCGCCGCGGGTTGCCCGCGCGGAGTTGATGTCGATAGCGGTCAGCGCTTCGGTGCTATCGATAACGATAGACCCACCTGACGGCAGACGGACTTCACGCTGGAAGGCGGATTCAATCTGCGATTCAATCTGATAATGGCTGAACAGCGGGATTTCGCCGGTGTACAGCTTAATTTTGCTGCTGAAATCCGGACGGCCCAGCGCAGAAATGTGCTGACGCGCCATTTCCATCACTTTCGGGTTGTCGATCAGGATTTCGCCAATGTCCTGGCGCAGGTAGTCGCGGAAGGCGCGAACGATGACGTTACTTTCCTGGTGAATCAGGAATGGCGCAGGGCGGCTTTCAGCGGCTTTCTGAATGGCTTCCCAGTGCTTCAGGCGGAAGCTTAAGTCCCACTGCAGCGCTTCGGCGGATTTGCCAACGCCTGCGGTACGAACGATTAAGCCCATGCCGTCAGGCAGTTCGAGGCTGGACAGCGCTTCTTTCAGTTCGGTACGATCGTCACCTTCAATGCGACGGGAGATACCGCCCGCGCGCGGGTTGTTCGGCATCAGTACCAGATAGCTGCCCGCCAGGCTGATAAAGGTCGTCAGCGCAGCGCCTTTGTTGCCGCGTTCCTCTTTATCGATCTGGACGATAACTTCCTGGCCTTCACGCAGCACATCTTTGATGTTTGGACGACCGTGTGAGCTGTAGTTGGCTGGGAAGTATTCGCGAGCGATTTCTTTGAGAGGGAGGAAACCGTGACGTTCGGCGCCGTAATCAACAAATGCGGCTTCGAGGCTCGGTTCAATACGGGTAATTTTGCCTTTGTAGATGTTCGCTTTTTTCTGTTCGTGCCCTGGGCTTTCAATATCCAGATCGTACAGACGCTGCCCATCAACAAGGGCGACACGCAACTCTTCCTGCTGAGTTGCGTTGATTAACATTCTTTTCATCGTAACTTACTCATTATTCTTACATTGACGACTAAGCTGCGAGCAGAGTGTTGCCTTTCCGGGGTAAACCGATGGCCTCGTGACTATTCACGTCGCCAACCTCACGGTTGTCGCTCGCTTAAGAGGCGCAGAGTGTCGGTAGCCTGTGTTTCAAACGGAAACACAGCGCAATTATTTGGGGAACAGCCTGGGATAACTCTCCAGAGAAGATTCCATTTATACTCGTCATCTTTCAGAAGGTAGAGGGTGCACGGATGTTTCCCGTTGCGTTTTCTTTCTGCCATCTAAAATTCGTACAGTATATGTACCGGTAAGGACTGCAACTCGCAGCCCGCTAACTGTCTGAGGGATCAATACGTCTTACGCCATTGCTGCGTGGATGATCGAACAGACAAAACTGGTCATTCCGTCATACACTTCATCGTTCAAGCTGCTTCGGCGTTGGCTGCGTTCGTTCGCTTCAGTGACGTACTCAAGTACGCTCCTGCGGGCTCACTCCCTTGCCGCCTTGATGCCGCTAGAATGATTTTGTGCATTTATCCTTGTTATTCCAGGTTCAACACGGAAAACAGCTTCATTATTCCTTGGTAACCCGGTTATAGCAAGATGACTTTCACCTTTTATCACCCGGTTACTCACAGTTTCTTCACTCGCTCACTGAGATTGTTCTAATAACAAACAGCTCGCGGGGAAAAGCAACAGCAATAAACGGGTAATGATAAATATAAGCATAGAAAAATGAGTGGCGCTAATGTGCCGGGATATTTAAAATCGCGCACCATGAAAACTGAGACTCCGACCGTAAAAATGATTGCCATTAGCGCTGATGAAGCCGGGCAACGAATTGATAACTTTTTGCGCACCCAGTTAAAGGGCGTGCCAAAGAGCATGATTTATCGCATCCTGCGTAAGGGCGAGGTGCGGGTGAATAAAAAGCGCATCAAGCCAGAGTACAAGCTGGAAGCCGGCGATGAAGTGCGTATTCCGCCGGTGCGCGTCGCCGAGCGTGAAGAAGAAGCGGTCTCGCCGCATCTGCAAAAGGTGGCCGCGCTGAGCGATGTGATTCTGTATGAAGACGATCATATCCTGGTGCTCAATAAACCTTCCGGTACCGCAGTGCACGGCGGCAGCGGCTTAAGCTTTGGGGTGATTGAAGGGCTGCGCGCCCTGCGCCCGGAAGCCCGCTTCCTTGAGCTGGTTCACCGTCTCGACCGCGATACCTCCGGCGTGCTGCTGGTGGCGAAGAAGCGCTCGGCGCTGCGTTCGCTGCACGAGCAGCTACGCGAGAAGGGGATGCAGAAAGACTATCTGGCGCTGGTGCGCGGGCAGTGGCAGTCGCACGTGAAATCGGTGCAGGCGCCGCTGCTGAAAAATATTCTGCAAAGCGGCGAACGCATTGTGCGCGTGAGTCAGGAAGGCAAACCGTCGGAAACCCGCTTTAAGGTGGAAGAGCGCTATGCGGTCGCTACGCTGGTGCGCTGTAGCCCGGTGACCGGACGTACGCACCAGATTCGCGTACACACGCTGCATGCCGGCCATCCCATCGCTTTTGATGACCGCTATGGCGACCGCGAGTTTGATAAACAGCTGGCGGGCACCGGCCTGAATCGCCTGTTCCTGCACGCGGCGGCGCTGAAGTTTACCCACCCGGGTACCGGCGAAGTTATGCGCGTGGAAGCGCCGATGGACGACCAGCTTAAGCGTTGTCTTCAGGTACTGCGTAATCAAAGCAAGCAGCAGTAAGCTGTAAGGCCGCAGGCCGGATAAGCGAAGCGCCATCCGGCTGATGCCGCCCAGATTGCCGGATGGCGATTCGCTTATCCGGCCTACTAGCCTCTCTTATTTTCACTCACTTCAGCCATTTATCCAGCCAGGGGAAAACTTCCTCCTGCTGTTGCAGGTAAAAGACGTGACCTAAATCTTGCCAGGTTTTGGTGACGAGCCTATCGTCGGCGTTTTGCGAAGACCAGACGCGGTGTGCTTTAGCAAAGGCATCATTGACGGTGTTCGCCGGGAACAGTTTGTCCTGCCCGCCGCTGAAAATCAGCATCGGTTTCGGCGCGGCTGGCGATATCAGGGATATCCATTCTGGCAGGCATCCCCGGATGCAGCATATAAAACGCCGACTGGCCGCGCAGCACGTTGTTGCCCGGCGTCATCAGGCCATCGTAGGTACCAAACCAGGAGATAACCGCCGTGGCGGCGACGTTTTCAGAGAGCGCAGCCAGCTGCCAGGCGCGGAAACCGCCCATTGAGAAGCCGAGCACGCCGATACGCTGAGGGTCGACGCCCTTAAGCGAAGCGACGAAGTCGACGGTACGCATATCTTCATAGGCGACTTCCCCGGCTAACGAACGGCCAAGATTGAAGTAGTTACTGGCCAGCGCCTGCTGCTGTTCGTAGACCATCGGGCCACGATCGCCCCAGCCGGGGCTGTCGATGGCGATCACCACATAGCCACGCTTGGCCAGTTCATCACCGATAAAGCGCCCGGTAAAGAACTTATCGGCCCACGCCTGGGCGCTGGCGAGCTGTTGCGGATTGCCCCAGGGGCGAATCAGCTTCTCTTTACCAATATCGAATTTTGAACCATGGTCGTGCAGCAGGACGATGGCCGGATGCGGGCCGGGCGATTTGGGCGTGAGCATGAGCGCGGAGATACGGTTGTCGTCGGTAATATTGAGCGCTAGCTTTTCCGCGGTATAGCTGCCGCGGTCTTCACTGGCGACTTTACGCGCATCGAAAGGTTTGGTTGCGTCCGGCGTCAGCAGGGATTGCCGGAATACCTGCCGGGCGTGCTGCTGCCAGCGTTTAAAATCAGTGAAATGCCCGGAAAGCCACGAATCAGGGTACTGCATGCTGGTTTTCATCTGCTGCCAGCTGGCAGGGAGATTGCCCTCCACCACGCCCTCTGTTTGCCAGTCATCAGCGGCGTGCGCCTGAACTGCGGTTAGCATTGCCAGCATAAATAATATGTTACGTTTGCCACGCATTATTACCCCTTAAATTAAAACGTTGTTTCAATATGGTAAGGGGATTTTAACGGTGAGGAAAAAATAAACTGTGATCGTGGAAGAAATAAGCACGTTTATAGCGCGCGTTTCCCGACGCCGGATCACAACGCCGGGAAGCGACTAATCTAACAGCGGGTTATGATTTTCGCGGCGCAGCATTTTGCACAGCGCAATCAGCGGTAGCCCCACCAGCGTATTGGGGTCACGGCCTTCAAGCCGTTCAAAAAGCGTAATACCTAACCCCTCGCTTTTAAAACTGCCGGCACAGTTGAGCGGGTTTTCTTTGCGAATATAGGCGGTGATTTCTTGTTCGCTTAAATGGCGGAAATGCACATCGAACGGTTCGCATTCGGTCTGTAATTGTCCGTTAGCGGAATTGTACAGCGCCAGCCCGGTATAAAATGTCACCACATTACCGCTGGCTTTTTGTAATTGCAGGCGGGCGTTATCCGGCGTGTGCGGTTTGCCGGTAATTTCACCATCCAGCATACAGACCTGATCGGAGCCAATAATCAGATGATTCGGGAAGCGTTGTGCCAGCGCCTGCGCCTTTAGCTGCGCCAGACGCAGCACCAGGCTGCGTGGCGTTTCGCCCGGCAGCGGCAGCTCGTCCACCTCCGGAGCCGCGCATTCGAAGGGCACGCCAAGCTTCTCTAGCAGCTGTTTGCGATAGGGGGAAGTGGAGGCAAGGATCAAATCAGGCATAATTTTTCAAATAGACGGTAGCGAATTAGATTCCGACATTTTAAACTATAGGCCGCAATGTGTGCGAATTATTGGCAAAAGGCAACCTGAGGCTGCCTTTTTCTTTGACTCTATGACGTTACAAAGTTAATATGCGCGCCCTATGCAAAAGGTAAAATTACCCCTGACTCTCGATCCGGTTCGTACGGCTCAAAAACGCCTTGATTACCAGGGTATCTATACCCCCGATCAGGCGGAGCGCGTCGCCGCGTCCGTAGTCAGTGTGGACAGTGATGTAGAATGCGAGATGTCCTTCGCTATCAATAACCAACGCCTCGCGGTCTTGACCGGTGATGCGAAGGTGACGGTATCGCTGGAATGTCAGCGTTGCGGGAAACCGTTTACTCATCATGTCTACACAAAGTATTGTTTCAGCCCGGTCAAAAATGACGATCAGGTTGAGGCACTCCCGGAAGCGTATGAGCCGATTGAGGTTAACGAATTCGGTGAAATCGACCTGCTGGCGTTGGTAGAAGATGAAATCATCCTCGCCTTGCCGGTAGTTCCGGTGCATGATTCTGAACACTGTGAAGTGTCCGAGGCGGACATGGTCTTTGGTGAATTGCCTGAAGAGGCACAGAAGCCAAATCCATTTGCCGTATTAGCCAGCTTAAAGCAAAAGTAATTGAGGAGTAAGGTCCATGGCCGTACAACAGAATAAACCAACCCGTTCCAAACGTGGCATGCGTCGTTCTCATGACGCTCTGACCGCAGTCACCAGCCTGTCTGTAGACAAAACTTCTGGTGAACAACACCTGCGTCACCACATCACTGCCGACGGTTTCTACCGTGGCCGTAAGGTCATCGCTAAGTAATCACGCGAAAGCGTGGTGAAGCTTAGTGAGGATTTCCCCGCGCAAGCGGGGATAAACCAAACCGAGCGGCGACGATACCTTGACACGTCTAACCCTGGCGTTAGATGTCATGGGGGGCGATTTTGGTCCTTCCGTGACAGTGCCTGCAGCTTTGCAGGCACTGAGTTCTAATCCGCAACTCTCACTTCTTTTAGTCGGCAATCCCGACGACATTACGCCATTACTTGCCAGAGCTGACTTTGAACAACGTTCACGTTTGCAGATTATTCCTGCCCAGTCGGTTATTGCCAGTGATGAGCGGCCATCGCATGCTATCCGCCACAGTCGCGGCAGCTCAATGCGATTGGCGCTGGAGATGGTGAAAGAAGGGCGGGCCGAAGCCTGCGTCAGCGCTGGAAATACCGGTGCGCTGATGGGGTTGGCAAAATTGCTGCTCAAGCCCATTAAAGGGATTGAGCGCCCGGCGCTGGTGACGGTACTGCCGCATCAGCAGAAGGGCAAAACGGTGGTGCTGGATCTCGGCGCTAACGTAGATTGCGACAGTACCATGCTGGTGCAGTTTGCCGTCATGGGGTCGGTGATGGCCGAGGAAGTGCTGGGAATTGCTAACCCGCGCGTTGCCTTGCTCAACATCGGCGAAGAAGAGATTAAGGGTCATGATAGTATTCGTGACGCCTCATTAATGTTAAAAACAATCTCTTCGCTCAATTATATCGGCTATCTTGAAGCCAATGAGCTGTTAACGGGCAAAACTGACGTTCTGGTTTGCGACGGCTTTACAGGAAACGTCACCTTAAAGACGATGGAAGGGGTGGTTCGCATGTTCCTTTCGCTGCTGAAATCGCAGAGCGAGGGGAAAAAACGGGCGTGGTGGCTGATTTTATTAAAGCGTTGGTTACAAAAAAGCCTGACAAGGCGATTCAGTCACCTCAACCCCGACCAGTATAATGGCGCCTGTCTGTTAGGATTGCGCGGCACGGTGATTAAGAGCCATGGTGCCGCCAACCAGCGAGCCTTTGCGATCGCCATTGAACAGGCAGTGCAGGCGGTGCAGCGACAAGTTCCTCAGCGAATTGCCGCTCGCCTGGAATCCGTATACCCCGCAGGGTTTGACGTGCTGGAAACGGGCAAGCAGTAAGGCCCGCTTCGCCGTGCGTTAAACAGAGCGGCTAAATTAGCGAAAAGTGACTGAGCGTACATGTATACGAAGATTATTGGTACCGGCAGCTATCTGCCTGAGCACGTGCGGACTAACGCCGATCTGGAAAAAATGGTTGATACGTCTGACGAGTGGATTGTCACCCGTACAGGTATCCGTGAGCGCCGTATTGCTGGCCCTGATGAAAACGTGTCTACGCTGGGTTACGAAGCGGCAAAACGCGCGCTGGAAATGGCGGGTATTGAGGCAAGCGAACTGGGCCTGATTGTGGTCGCGACCACTTCGGCGACCCACGCGTTCCCAAGCGCTGCCTGCCAGATTCAGGATATGCTGGGCGTGAAAGGCGCGCCGGCGTTTGACGTTGCCGCCGCGTGCGCAGGTTTTACCTATGCACTGAGCGTGGCCGATCTGTACGTGAAAACGGGCGCGGTGAAGTACGCGTTGGTTGTGGGTGCGGATACGTTGGCTCGTACCTGCGATCCTACCGATCGCGGCACGATCATTATCTTCGGTGACGGCGCGGGCGCCGTGGTGCTGGGCGCTTCCGAAGAGCCGGGCATCATCTCTACCCATCTGCACGCCGATGGGAGCTACGGTAAGCTGCTGACGCTGCCGAACGCCGATCGCGTTAACCCGGAAAACTCTATCCATCTGACGATGGCGGGTAACGAAGTCTTTAAAGTCGCGGTGACCGAACTGGCGCACATCGTTGATGAGACGCTGGCGGCGAACAACCTCGACCGTTCTGAACTGGACTGGCTGGTGCCGCACCAGGCGAACTTACGTATTATCAGCGCGACGGCGAAGAAGCTCGGCATGTCCATGGACAACGTCGTCGTCACCCTTGACCGTCACGGTAACACCTCGGCGGCTTCCGTACCGTGCGCCTTCGATGAAGCCGTACGCGATGGCCGCATTAAGCGCGGTCAGCTGGTGCTGCTGGAGGCCTTCGGCGGTGGTTTCACCTGGGGCTCTGCGCTGGTTCGTTTCTAAGTATAAGGATAAAAAACATGACGCAATTCGCTTTTGTGTTCCCGGGGCAGGGTTCACAGGCGGTAGGCATGCTGTCTGAACTGGCGGCTACCTATCCGGTTATCGAAGAAACTTTTCATGAAGCTTCTGCGGCGCTGGGTTATGACCTGTGGGCGCTGACTCAGCAGGGTCCGGCGGAAGAGCTGAACAAAACCTGGCAAACGCAGCCTGCGCTGCTGACGGCTTCCGTTGCGCTGTATCGCCTATGGCAGCAGCAGGGCGGTAAAGCACCGGCGGTGATGGCGGGCCACAGCCTGGGCGAATACTCTGCGCTGGTTTGCGCGGGCGTTATTGCCTTTGCTGACGCGGTACGTCTGGTTGAAATGCGCGGCAAGTTTATGCAGGAAGCCGTACCGGAAGGCACCGGCGGCATGTCCGCAATTATCGGTCTGGATGACGCCTCTATTGCCAAAGCGTGTGAAGAGTCTGCTGAAGGGCAGGTGGTTTCTCCGGTTAACTTCAACTCGCCGGGCCAGGTGGTTATCGCGGGCCATAAAGAGGCGGTTGAACGTGCGGGCGCAGCCTGTAAAGCCGCAGGCGCCAAGCGCGCGCTGCCGCTGCCGGTCAGCGTGCCGTCTCACTGCGCGCTGATGAAGCCTGCCGCAGAAAAACTGGCCGTAGAACTGCAGAAAATCACCTTTAATGCGCCGACGGTTCCGGTTGTGAACAACGTTGACGTGAAGTGCGAAACCGATGCCGACGCGATTCGCGACGCGCTGGTTCGCCAGCTGTACAGCCCGGTTCAGTGGACCAAAACCGTTGAGTTTATGGCGTCCCAGGGCGTAGAGCATCTGTATGAAGTTGGTCCGGGTAAAGTCCTCACCGGCCTGACCAAACGTATTGTAGATACCCTGACTGCGTCGGCCATTAACGAACCGACTGCCCTGTCAGCGGCACTTGCGCAATAAAGAGGAACGCATGAGCTTTGAAGGAAAAATTGCCCTGGTAACGGGTGCAAGCCGCGGTATTGGCCGCGCGATCGCTGAAACTCTCGTCGCTCGCGGCGCAAAAGTTATCGGCACTGCGACCAGCGAAAGCGGCGCGCAGGCGATTAGCGACTATCTGGGTGCGAACGGTAAAGGCCTGATGTTGAATGTGACCGACCCTGCATCTATTGAATCTGTTCTGGGAAATATCCGCGCAGAGTTTGGTGAAGTCGATATTCTGGTCAATAATGCCGGGATTACTCGTGATAACCTGTTAATGCGCATGAAAGATGACGAGTGGAACGATATCCTCGAAACCAACCTGTCATCTGTTTTCCGTCTGTCAAAAGCGGTAATGCGCGCTATGATGAAAAAGCGTCATGGGCGTATCATCACTATCGGTTCTGTGGTTGGTACCATGGGAAATGCGGGTCAGGCTAACTACGCTGCGGCGAAAGCCGGTCTGATCGGCTTCAGTAAATCACTGGCGCGTGAAGTTGCGTCACGCGGTATTACTGTGAACGTTGTTGCTCCGGGCTTTATTGAAACGGACATGACGCGTGCGCTGACCGATGAGCAGCGTGCGGGTACACTGGCGGCAGTTCCTGCGGGGCGCCTCGGCACTCCAAATGAAATCGCCAGTGCGGTTGCATTTTTGGCCTCCGACGAAGCAAGTTACATCACTGGTGAAACGTTGCACGTAAACGGCGGGATGTACATGGTCTGATCGTGTTTTGCACAAAGTGCTCAGACAACGGGCAATCTACGTATGTCTGAGTATGATTAGTGCAAAATCATTTGCGTTATGAGGGCAAACACCCGCAAAATAGCGTAAAATCGTGGTATGACCTGCCGGGATTTAGTTGCAAATTTTTCAACATTTTATACACTACGAAAACCATCGCGAAAGCGAGTTTTGATAGGAAATTTAAGAGTATGAGCACTATCGAAGAACGCGTTAAGAAAATCATCGGCGAACAGCTGGGCGTTAAGCAGGAAGAAGTGACCAACAATGCTTCCTTCGTTGAAGACCTGGGCGCAGATTCTCTTGACACCGTTGAGCTGGTAATGGCTCTGGAAGAAGAGTTTGATACTGAGATTCCGGACGAAGAAGCTGAGAAAATCACCACCGTTCAGGCTGCCATTGATTACATCAACGGTCACCAGGCGTAAGTGAACATCTCCAGGCGGTCATTCGACCGCCTGAGTTTTATCTTTTTGTCCCACAAGTATCTATTTTATCCCTCCTTGGAGGACAAACGTGTCTAAGCGTCGTGTAGTTGTGACCGGACTGGGCATGTTGTCTCCTGTCGGCAATACCGTAGAGTCTACCTGGAAAGCTCTCCTTGCCGGTCAGAGTGGCATCAGCCTGATCGACCATTTCGATACTAGCGCCTATGCAACCAAATTTGCTGGCTTAGTAAAGGATTTTAACTGTGATGACATCATCTCGCGTAAAGAACAGCGCAAGATGGATGCCTTCATTCAATATGGAATTGTCGCTGGCGTTCAGGCCATGCAGGATTCTGGCCTTGAAGTGACGGAAGAGAACGCTCACCGTATTGGCGCCGCTATCGGCTCCGGTATTGGCGGCCTCGGTCTGATCGAAGAAAACCACAGTTCGCTGGTAAACGGCGGGCCGCGTAAGATCAGCCCCTTCTTCGTTCCGTCCACGATTGTTAACATGGTGGCAGGTCACCTGACCATCATGTTCGGTCTGCGTGGGCCAAGCATCTCTATCGCGACCGCCTGTACTTCCGGTGTGCATAACATCGGCCAGGCCGCGCGTATCATCGCCTACGGCGATGCAGATGCCATGGTTGCCGGTGGTGCCGAGAAAGCCAGTACCCCGCTGGGCGTGGGTGGCTTTGGCGCAGCGCGTGCGCTGTCTACGCGTAACGATAACCCGCAGGCGGCAAGCCGTCCGTGGGATAAAGATCGCGATGGCTTCGTGCTGGGCGACGGCGCAGGTATGGTCGTGCTGGAAGAGTACGAACATGCGAAAAAACGCGGTGCGAAAATCTATGCGGAAGTCGTTGGCTTCGGTATGAGCAGCGATGCCTACCACATGACGTCACCGCCGGAGAACGGCGCAGGTGCAGCGCTGGCGATGGTTAACGCCATTCGCGATGCAGGTATTGAAGCGGGCCAGATTGGCTACGTCAATGCTCACGGTACCTCTACGCCAGCGGGCGATAAAGCAGAAGCACAGGCCGTTAAGTCTGTCTTCGGTGACGCCGCCAGCCGCGTTATGGTCAGCTCCACTAAGTCAATGACCGGCCACCTGCTGGGCGCTGCGGGTGCAGTAGAGTCTATCTACTCCATCCTGGCGCTGCGCGATCAGGCCGTGCCGCCAACCATCAACCTGGATAACCCGGATGAAGGTTGCGATCTGGACTTCGTTCCGCACGAAGCGCGTCAGGTCAGCGGAATGGAATACACCCTGTGTAACTCCTTCGGCTTCGGTGGTACCAACGGCTCGTTGATTTTCAAAAAAGTCTGAGTTCGTTGTCTGACAACGCCGTGATAAGGGCCCGCTAGTCGGGCCTTTTTTTATTCGGCTTTCTCTGCTTGTTCAGCGTGGTTCATCCTGCGACACTACCCGGCCATCAATAAGGAGCCATGATGTTCTTAATTAATGGTATTGAGCAGAACGCCCTTGCGGCGGGCGATCGCGCCACGCAGTTTGGCGACGGTTGTTTCACCACCGCGCGGGTGATACAAGGGCGAGTACAGATGCTGGCGGCCCACATCACCCGTCTGCAGCAGGCGTGCCAGCGCCTGGCGATTCCCTTTACCGACTGGTCTACCCTGAGTCAGGAGATGACGCAGCTGGCGCAGTCGCAGCGTGACGGCGTGCTGAAGGTTATTCTCAGCCGCGGTGCCGGCGGCCGCGGCTACAGCGGCAGCGCCTGCCTCGCGCCGACGCGCATTTTGTCTACCTCTCCCGTGCCCGCACACTACACCCGCTGGAAAGAAACGGGCATAACGCTTGCCCTCAGCCCGGTTCCACTGGGCCGCAATCCTTATCTTGCAGGAATGAAACACCTCAATCGCCTTGAGCAGGTGTTGATTCGTTCTCATCTTGAGCAGACGGACGCTGATGAGGCCCTTGTTCTTGACAGCGACGGGTGGCTTACGGAATGCTGTGCCGCAAATCTGTTCTGGCGCTGCGGGCAGAATGTCTATACCCCGTGCCTCGACCAGGCTGGCGTAAACGGTATTATGCGGCAGTTTATCATCGCCCAACTGGCACTGACCGCGTATCGCGTTGTCGAAGTGAATGCGCCGCTAACGGCGCTCGCACAGGCCGATGAAATCCTTATTTGTAACGCGCTGATGCCGGTGATCCCCGTTCAGCGCTACGCGGAGCAGCAGTGGCCTGCGCGCGAACTTTACCAATATTTAGCCCCAATTTGTGAGTCGTCTGATTAGCATGAAGAAACTGTTACGCCTTGTTCTGTTACTGTTGGTTGCCCTCGGCGTTGCCGCCGGCGTCGGCATGTGGAAAGTGCGCCAGCTGGCAGACAGCACTATCCTGGTGAAAGACGAGACCATCTTCACCTTAAAAGCGGGCACCGGGCGACTGGCGCTGGGCGACCAGCTGTACGCCGAGAAGGTGATCAATCGTCCGCGGGTGTTCCAGTGGCTGCTGCGCCTTGAGCCGGAGCTTTCCCACTTCAAAGCCGGGACCTATCGCTTTACGCCGCAGATGACCGTTCGCGACGTGATGCAGTTGCTGGCCAGCGGCAAAGAGGCGCAGTTCCCGCTGCGCTTCGTTGAAGGTATGCGTCTGAGCGATTATCTGAAGCAGCTGCGCGAAGCGCCTTATATCAAACACACGCTGAGTGACGATAGCTACGCCACCGTGGCGAAAGCGCTGGCGCTGGAGAACCCAGAGTGGATTGAAGGCTGGTTCTGGCCTGACACCTGGATGTATACCGCCCACACGACCGATGTCGCCATCCTCAAGCGTGCGCACCAGAAAATGGTTGCCCAGGTCGATAAAGCCTGGGAAGGGCGAATGGACGGCCTGCCGTATCAGGATAAAAACCAGCTGGTGACCATGGCGTCGATTATTGAAAAAGAGACGGCGGTAGCGGAAGAGCGCGATCGCGTGGCGTCGGTATTTATCAATCGCCTGCGTATAGGTATGCGTCTGCAAACCGATCCCACCGTGATTTACGGCATGGGAGAGCGCTACGATGGGAAGATCTCGCGTAAGGATCTTGAGACCCCAACTGCGTATAATACCTACACGATATCTGGCCTGCCGCCGGGCCCGATCGCCAGCCCGGGCGAAGCGTCGCTGAATGCCGCCGCGCATCCGGCAAAAACGCCGTACCTCTATTTTGTGGCCGACGGTAAAGGTGGTCATACGTTTAATACCAATCTTGCGAGCCATAATCGCTCGGTGCAGGATTACCTGAAAGTGCTAAAGGATAAAAATGCGCAGTAATTACATCGTCATTGAAGGACTGGAAGGGGCCGGGAAAACCACCGCACGGGATGTCGTCGTTGACACGTTGCGCGGCCTCGGCGTCAACGATCTGCTGTTTACCCGCGAGCCGGGTGGCACCGTGCTGGCAGAGAAGCTGCGCAGCCTGGTTCTGGATATCAAATCAGTCGGCGACGAAGTCATTACTGATAAGGCCGAAGTGCTGATGTTCTACGCCGCGCGCGTGCAGCTGGTTGAAACGGTGATTAAACCGGCGCTGGCAAGCGGGCAGTGGGTGATTGGCGACCGCCACGATCTTTCAACCCAGGCCTACCAGGGCGGCGGGCGCGGTATCGATCGCCATTTGCTGTCGACGCTGCGTGATGCGGTGCTCGGTGACTTCCGTCCTGACCTGACGATTTACCTTGATGTGACGCCGGAAGTTGGCCTTAAGCGCGCCCGCGCGCGCGGCGATCTTGACCGCATTGAGCAAGAGTCGCTGAACTTCTTTAACCGCACCCGCGCGCGCTACCTTGAACTGGCTGCGGCGGATGACAGTATTCTCACCATTGATGCCACCCAGCCGCTGGACAACGTGATGAGCGATATCCGTGCGGCAGTGACCGCGTGGGTGGTGGAGCAACAGGCATGAAATGGTATCCGTGGTTACGCCCGCCGTTTGAACAGCTCGTCACGAGCTATCAGGCCGGACGTGGTCACCATGCGCTGCTGGTTCAAGCGCGCAGGGGAATGGGGGCTGACTCGCTGGTCTATGCTATCACCCGCTTCCTGATGTGCCAGACGCCGGACGGTCATAAAAGCTGCGGCCACTGCCACAGCTGCCAGCTGATGCAGGCCGGTACGCACCCGGATTACTATGCGCTACAGCCTGAGAAAGGCAAAAGTACGCTGGGGATTGATGCGGTGCGCGAGGTCAGCGAAAAGCTGTACGAGCACGCGCGTCTCGGTGGCGCTAAAGTGGTGTGGATAGCCGATGCGGCGCTGTTGACCGAGGCTGCCGCTAACGCGTTACTGAAAACGCTGGAAGAGCCGCCGAAGAATACCTGGTTCTTTCTGGCCTGTCAGGAGCCCGCGCGGCTGCTGGCTACGTTGCGCAGCCGCTGCCGTTTTTACCATCTGGCTCCGCCGGGTGAAGGGTACGCGCTGGCGTGGCTTGAGCGTGAAATCAGTGCGTCGCGTGAGACGCTGCTGAGCGCGCTGCGCCTGTCCGATCACGCGCCCGCTGCGGCGCTGGAACTGCTTGCCCCCGATACCTGGGCGGCACGGGAAAAATTATGTCAGGCGCTGAGTGCCACGATCGACAGCGGCGACTGGCTGGCATTTTTGCCGTCGCTGAACCATGATTCAGTCGTACAGCGTTTACATTGGTTTTCATCGCTGCTGCTGGATGCCCTTAAGCATCAGCAGCGGATTACGCGCCTGACCAATGCCGACTGTTCGGCGCTGGTTCACCAGCTGGCGCAGACGCTGTCCGGCGCTCGCCTGCAGGCGATTGCCGCCGATGCCTGCACCTGCCGTGAGCAGTTGCAAAGCGTGACCGGGCTGAACCGCGAATTAATCCTCACCGAGCGCCTGCTGCGCTGGGAACAGTATTTGCAACCTGGTGCGGTACTGCCAGTATCTCACCTCTAAGAGAGACACCATGTTTTTAGTCGACTCGCACTGCCATCTTGATGGCCTTGATTATCAATCCCTGCACAAAGACGTAGACGACGTGATGGCGAAAGCCGCCGCGCGTGACGTCCGTTTTGCTCTGGCGGTGGCCACCACGCTGCCGGGCTACCGTCATATGCGCGAGCTGGTGGGCGCGCGCCCGGAGGTGGTGTTCTCCTGCGGCGTACACCCGCTCAACCAGGACGAAGCCTACGATGTTGAAGAGCTTCGCCGTTTCGCGGCGGAGGAGGGCGTCGTGGCCATGGGTGAAACGGGCCTGGACTACTTCTATACGCCGGAAACCAAAGCGCAGCAGCAGCTGTCGTTTCGCCAGCATATTCAGATTGGTCGTGAACTGAACAAACCGGTTATCGTCCATACCCGTGACGCCCGGGCCGATACGCTGGCGATTCTGCGGGAAGAAAAAGTGACGGATTGCGGCGGTGTACTACACTGTTTCACTGAAGACGCGGAGACGGCGGGCAAGCTGCTGGATATGGGGTTCTATATTTCATTTTCCGGGATTGTGACCTTCCGTAATGCTGAACAGCTTCGCGAGGCCGCGCGCTATGTGCCGCTGGATCGTCTGCTGGTTGAGACCGATTCACCTTATCTGGCGCCGGTACCGCATCGTGGCAAAGAGAACCAGCCGGCCATGGTTCGTGACGTCGCCGAATATATGGCGGTGCTGAAGGGCGTAAGCGTTGAACAGCTGGCCGAACAGACCACCGAAAACTTCTCTACGCTCTTCCATATCGACCCCGCCCGCCTGCAATCTGCCTGATTTTAGAGCTTATTTTAATGCTCGTAATTAATGGTCAAAGCGAGTACAGTTCACCGCCATAAAAGTGGCGGTGAATGTTAATCTTGCAACATACAGACACGTTTTATGTAAAGAAGATTAAGTTTTTAAGCCATGGCTCTTTGAAACGTGATAGCCGTCAAACAAAAGCACAGGGATTTATTTTACTCTGTGTAATAAATAAAAAGGGCACTTAGATGCCCTGTCCCTGGTGAGTTTCTCCCCATCTCACCGATGCGTGAAAACGTAGATAAAAGTACAAACTCAGGAGCACTCCTTATTATGTTTAAGAATGCATTTGCTAACCTGCAGAAGGTCGGTAAATCGCTGATGCTGCCGGTATCCGTACTGCCTATCGCAGGTATTCTGCTGGGCGTCGGTTCCGCAAACTTCAGCTGGCTGCCAGCCGTCGTTTCCCATGTTATGGCAGAAGCAGGCGGTTCTGTTTTTGCCAACATGCCGCTTATCTTCGCTATCGGTGTCGCATTAGGCTTCACCAATAACGACGGTGTTTCCGCGCTGGCGTCCGTCGTCGCTTACGGCATCATGGTGAAAACCATGGCCGTGGTCGCGCCGCTGGTACTGCACTTACCGGCTGAAGAGATTACCGCGAAACACCTGGCTGATACCGGCGTGCTCGGCGGGATCATCTCCGGTGCGATTGCCGCGTACATGTTCAATCGCTTCTACCGTATCAAGCTGCCGGAATACCTGGGCTTCTTCGCGGGCAAGCGTTTTGTTCCGATCATTTCAGGTCTGGCCGCCATCTTTACCGGTGTGATCCTGTCCTTCATTTGGCCGCCAATCGGTACCGCCATTCAGACCTTCTCTCAGTGGGCTGCTTACCAGAACCCGGTTGTGGCGTTCGGTATTTACGGCTTCATCGAGCGTTGCCTGGTGCCGTTCGGTCTGCACCACATCTGGAACGTTCCTTTCCAGATGCAGATCGGCGAATTCACCAACGCAGCGGGTCAGGTCTTCCATGGCGATATTCCTCGTTACATGGCAGGCGACCCGACCGCGGGCAAACTGTCCGGCGGTTTCCTGTTCAAAATGTACGGCCTGCCGGCTGCTGCGATTGCAATCTGGCACTCTGCTAAACCAGAGAACCGTGCAAAAGTGGGCGGTATCATGATCTCCGCTGCGCTGACCTCGTTCCTGACCGGTATCACCGAGCCGATCGAGTTCTCCTTCATGTTCGTAGCGCCGATTCTGTACGTTATCCACGCGATTCTGGCGGGTCTGGCATTCCCGATCTGTATCCTGCTGGGTATGCGTGACGGGACGTCGTTCTCTCACGGCCTGATCGACTTTATCGTCCTGTCCGGTAACAGCAGCAAACTGTGGCTGTTCCCGATTGTCGGTATCTGCTATGCGATCGTGTACTACGTCATCTTCCGCGTGCTGATTAAAGCACTGGATCTGAAGACGCCGGGCCGCGAAGACACCACTGAAGAAACCAAAGCGGGCGCAACCAGTGAAATGGCTCCGGCGCTGATTGCAGCCTTCGGCGGTAAAGAAAACATCACGAACCTTGACGCCTGTATCACTCGTCTGCGCGTGAGCGTAGCCGACGTCGCGAAAGTGGATCAGGCTGGCCTGAAGAAACTGGGCGCTGCGGGTGTGGTGGTTGCAGGTTCCGGCGTTCAGGCTATTTTCGGTACCAAATCCGATAACCTGAAAACCGAGATGGACGACTATATTCGTAATAACTAAGTTATTCGAAGTCGAAAAGTTGGGGAGACTAAGGCAGCCGAATGGCTGCCTTTTTTACGTCTGGAGCAGGGTGCCGGATGGCGGCGGCGCCTTATCCGGCCTACAGCTGAACATCCCGTAGATCGGATAAGCGTCAGCGCCATCCGGCAATAAAAAAGGAGCCATCAGGCTCCTTTTGTCTAGTGACGCTCCCCGGTCAGAACTGATAGCTCGCGGTCACGCTCACGTTACGCGGTTCACCGTACACGATTGAACCATCAATATTGGTGTCGTAGGTTTTATCAAACAGGTTGTTCAGGTTGCCCTGAATAGCGAAGTTTTTGGTGACCTGATAACGGGTGAATAAATCCACCAGCGCGTAGCTGCCTTGTTCTGCTCGGAACGTTCCGTATGCGGTGGCGGTATCTTTGTAGACGCGGTTCTGCCAGTTCACGCCGCCGCCAACGGTCAGTTCGGGCATTGCAGGCAGGCGATAGTGGGTGAACAGCTTCACGGTGGTGCGCGGCAGGTTCGGGTTAACCGCTTGACCTTGATTGTCGGTGGCAACATAGCGGGTGGCGCCAAAGGTCATCTGCCAGTTGTCAGTCAGCGCACCGTTAATTTCAAATTCAACGCCTTTGCTGACGGTGCCGTCGGCGGTGGTGTAGGCCGTTTCGCCGTTGCTGCCGGCGATCGGTACCCCGGTAGACTGCGCCAGGTTATCCTGCTCAATGCGGAACACGGCAAGCGTGGTGGTCAGGCGGCTGTCCATCCAGTCGGATTTCAGGCCGACTTCATAGTTGTTGCCGGTAATGGGCTTCAGATATTTGCCGGAACTGTCTTTGTCCTTTTGCGGCTGGAAGATGGAGGTATAGCTGGCGTAGGTAGACCAGTTATCGTTGATGTCGTAAACCAGCCCCGCGTACGGCGTCGTGTGGTTCTGTTCCATGCTGTAGGACAGCGTGTTAACGCTCCAGTTGGTATAACGTGCCCCAACGATCAGATGAAGCGGGTCTGCGAGCGTGATGCGCGTAGCCGCATACAGCGACTTCATGCGCGTGGTATCGTCCTGCGCGAGGCTCTGTGGGGACCAGTTGGTTTCCGGGAAACTGGCGCTATTGAAGTTATCAAAGTTGCCGATTGCATCCGGGAAAACGTTATCCCAGGAGCTGAAATAGCGATTGTTCTGCTTGCTGTAGCTACCGCCCAGCATCAGGTTATGCTGGCGGCCGAACAGGTCATAGCTCCCGTCTGCATAAAGATCTAACGCATCAACTTTACGCTTACCGCTGTTCCAGCCCGTCCCGCCAACGTATTCATAATCCGGACCGTAGCTGCCGTACGGGCCAACTAATGTTCCATCCGCCTTGTTAACATAGGCGTCGATGTACATCATTTTACTGTCGAACTTCACCTCTGAATGGGTGGCATTCAGCGTCGCCTGCCAGGTATCGGCAAAGCGCTGCGTCAGCGTCATGAAGACTTTATTGATGTCTTTATCGTTATAGGCCCAGTCCGGCGAGGTGCTGTGCGCGCGATCGTAATGGTTGGTACTGCCGTCGGTATTCCAACGTGGTAAACCGCCCCAGGTAGGGCTGTTGACATTGATTTGCTGGTATTCATAACCAACGGAGAGGCGGGTGGTGTCGCCGAGATCCGCATCCAGAATGCCTGAGAAGAAGGTCTTTTCGTTATTGTAGCGGTCAAGCCAGGAATCATTGTTCTGATAGCCTGCAACGATACGCGCGCGCACTTTACCGTCATCGGTCAACGGGCTTTGCAGGTCGGCAACATAGCGTTGTTTATTCCAGCTACCGTACTCAGCGGAAAGGTTGCCTTTGAACTCCTGGCTGGTGGCATGTTTACGGATCATGTTAATGGAGGCGGAAGGGTTCCCAGTCCCCGTCATCAGGCCATTTGCCCCGCGTACCACTTCCACGCGTTCAAACAGCGCGGTATCGGAAAGCGCATCGCCCAGGTTCCAGCGGGATTCAAAATAGGTCGGGATACCGTCGACCATATAGTTATCGATTTGAAAGCCACGTGAGAAATAGCTGGTGCGGTCGGAGTCGGCCTGGCTGCTGGTAATGCCGAGGGTATTATTCATGACGTCGCCGAGCGTTTGCAGCTGCTGATCCTGCATACGCTGCTCGTTCACAATGCTGACCGACTGCGGGATATCGCGCTGAACCATCTGCATTTTGGTGCCAGCGGTGGTGGATTTTACGCTGTAGTCCTGCTGGTCGTTGGCAGCACTGCTGTCGGCCGAACCATCGACGACGATGGTGTCTTCGCCGCTGCTGGCAGCAATGCCGAGGCCTGGGTAGAGCGCCAGCGCAATGCCCATAGCCACGAGAGTGAGGGCGGCACGGTTATCCCGGGTAGTGGAAATGAAAGACATGATAAACCCTTAATCTAACGAGTGTTGTTGTGTTCCGCAGCTCTGTGGCCACGGTCAATGAGTGATGCCAATGTGCACTTAAAGATAAATGCAAATGAGAAATATACGCATTTTTATTCATATGTAAACAAAAGTAAGCCGGATAAGGGGCGAAGTGAAACGGTTTTTCAGTCGGGAGCGATCGGTGAGGAAAGGGGGGGCGGGGAGAAATGGCCCGGCGGCGCGACGCTTACCGGGCCTACCATGATGAGGTTAAAAGCCGGGTAAACGTCGCGCCGCTCGGCAGGAGAAACTCAGGCGAGCGCGTTCTCTTCAAGCTGGCGCATAAACTGGCGTACCCAGTCCATGCGTGTTTTACGATCGCCGAGCTCCTGGAAGAACTTCAGACGCGTCGGGCCGTCGAGACGGAAGTGCTGCGGCTGCTTCTGTAGCAGGCCAATCAGCCACGTCGGGTTAACGTGGTTCTTCTCGGCGAACTCGATAACCCCACCTTTCTCGTTGCCCTCCAGCTTGCGAATGCCCAGCTTCTGCGCCTGCTGACGCAGACGGGCAATATCCAGCAGGTTACGCGCGGCGTCCGGCAGCAGGCCGAAGCGATCAATCAGCTCAACCTTGATTTCATCCAGCTCGTTTTCGCCCTTCGCGCTAGCGATACGCTTGTAGAACGACAGGCGCGTGTTGACGTCCGGGATAAAATCGTCCGGCAGCAGCGACGGCATGCGCAGCTCGACTTCGGTTTGCTGGCTGGTTAAATCCTCCAGCGACGGCTCGCGACCTTCTTTGAGCGCATCGACGGCGTTTTCCAGTAGCTCCATATACAGCGAGAAGCCGATGGTCTCCATGGAACCACTTTGGTCTTCGCCGAGCAGTTCGCCCGCACCGCGAATCTCGAGGTCGTGGGTCGCCAGCGCAAAGCCCGCACCGAGGTCTTCCAGTGACGCAATGGCTTCCAGGCGTTTTTGCGCATCGGTGGTCATCGCTTTCGGATGCGGCGTCAGCAGCCAGGCGTAGGCCTGGTGATGCGACCGACCGACGCGGCCGCGCAGTTGGTGTAGCTGCGCTAAGCCGAAGTGGTCCGCTCGCTCGATGATAATGGTGTTGGCGGTCGGAATGTCGATACCGGTTTCGATGATGGTGGTACACACCAGCACGTTGAAACGCTGGTGGTGGAAATCGTTCATCACCCGTTCCAGCTCGCGTTCGCGCATCTGGCCGTGACCGATGGCGATACGCGCTTCGGGCACCAGCTCAGCCAGCCGGTCGGCCGCTTTCTGGATATTCTCGACGTCATTGTACAGATAGTACACCTGGCCGCCGCGCAGGGTTTCACGCAGAATCGCTTCGCGTACGACAAGGCTATCGTACTCGCGCACGAAGGTTTTCACCGCCAGGCGTCGGGCGGGCGGGGTGGCAATAATGGACAGATCGCGCATCCCGCTCATCGCCATATTCAGGGTTCGCGGGATCGGGGTGGCGGTCAGGGTCAGTATATCGACGTCGGCACGCATCGCCTTAATGCGCTCTTTATGGCGCACGCCGAAGCGGTGTTCTTCATCGACAATCAACAGGCCCAGGTCGCGCAGCTTGACGTCGCTTTGCAGCAGCTTATGGGTGCCGATGAGAATGTCAATTTTGCCTTCAGCGGCTTCGGCAAGGATCTGTGTTTGCTCTTTGGCGCTGCGAAAACGCGAGAGCATTTCAATACGCACCGGCCAGTTGGCGAAGCGGTCGCGGAAGTTATCGTAGTGCTGCTGAGCCAGCAGGGTGGTCGGTACCAGCACTGCCACCTGCTTGTGGTTCTCTACCGCGAGGAAAGCGGCGCGCATGGCGACTTCGGTTTTACCAAAGCCGACGTCGCCGCACACCAGTCGGTCCATCGCCAGCGGCTGGCACATATCGCTGAGCACGGCGTTAATCGCCTGCGCCTGGTCCGGCGTGGTTTCGAACGGGAAGCTGTCGCAGAACAGCTGGTACTGCTCGCGGTCATGTTTGAAGGCGAAGCCTTCTTTTGCCGCCCGCTGCGCGTAAATATCCAGCAGTTCTGCTGCGACATCGCGCACCTTCTCGGCGGCTTTCTGTCGCGCGCGGGTCCAGGCATCGCCGCCCAGTTTGTGCAACGGTGCGTTCTCTTCGGCCCCACCTGCATAGCGGCTGATCAGATGCAGGGACGACACCGGCACATACAGTTTGGCGTCGTTCGCGTAGGTGAGCATCAGATACTCGCCGGTTATGCCGCCCGCTTCCAGCGTGGTCATTCCGGCATAGCGGCCGACTCCGTGCTCCAGATGCACCACCGGCTGGCCAACGTGCAGCTCCGCCAGGTTACGAATCAGGGTATCCGGGTTGATGGTACGCCGTGCGTCCTGACGACGACGGGCCACGCGCTCGCCCAGCAGATCGCTCTCGCAGACCAGCGCCAGATTGGCCTGAGTGTCGATAAAACCGTGCTCGGCCGCGCCAATCATCAGATAGTGACCTTTGCCGCTGGCCTCATCCAGCCGCTGAATACGCTTAGGCGACAGCTTAATGCGCGCCAGCAGCTCGCCCAGCGCCTCGCGGCGGCCTTCGCTCTCTACCGAGAACACCACTGAGCCGCCAAAGGACTCAATAAATTTGCGCAGGTTATCCAGCGGCGATTTATTCTGCGCCTGCACGGAAAGGTCCGGCAGCGGCTGGAACCCCAGGTTCGTGCGGGCCGCTTTCTCGGCCAGACGGTCGGTCTTCAGCTGGACGCGCGGCCATTTTTTGAGTTCGCTGTTCAGCTCGTCGGTGCGCAGCCAAAGCTGGGCAGGCGGCAGCAGCGGGCGCATCGGGTCAACGCCGCGGCTTTCAAAACGCGCCTGCGCATCGGCCTGGAAACGCGCCGCGCTGGCTTCCAGATCGCCGGTATTGACCAACAGCGTGTTGGCGGGGAAATAGCTAAACAGCGGCGGCAGCGGCTCGCTGAAGAACAGCGGCTGCCAGTATTCGATCCCGGCGGGCAGGGTGCCTTTGCTGACCTGCTGGTAGATATGCTCGGCATCGCGTTTGACATCGAACTTGTCGCGCCACGCGCTGCGGAACAGCTCAATAGCCGCTTTGTCGGTGGGAAATTCGTGCGCGGGCAGCAGGTTGATGGCCTCAACCTCTTCCAGGGTGCGCTGGCTGTCGACGTCAAACACGCGCAGGCTGTCAATTTCATCGTCGAAGAAATCGAGACGATAGGGTCGGTCGCTGCCCATCGGGTAGAGGTCGAGCAGCGCGCCGCGGGTAGCGAATTCGCCGTGTTCCATAACCTGATCAACGTGACGGTAACCCGCGCTGTCTAGCTGGTCGCGCAGGGCGTCGCGCGACAGGCGCTGGCCTTTTTTCATCACCAGCGCGTGGCCGTGCAGGAAGCTGTGCGGGCATACCCGCTGCATCAGCGTGCTGACCGGCACAATCAGTACACCGCGCTGCATGGTCGGCAGCTGGTACAGCGTCGACAGGCGCGAGGAAATAATATCCTGATGCGGCGAGAAGCTATCGTAGGGCAGGGTTTCCCAGTCGGCAAGGTTCATCACCATGCTGTCGGTAAACTGGCCGATTTCATCGTGCAGGCGCAGAGCGTTTTGCATATCCGGGGCGATGAGCACCACCGGCCCCGCGTGGCGTTCGGCAATATCTGCCACCAGCGTCGCACAGGCCGCGCCGGTCAGTTCGCCAAGCTGGCGCTGGTCGCCAGGTTTTGTCGGTAGGGCATAACGAGCAAGTTCAGGCATAGTCAGCGCACGTTCTCCAGAAGGCCGTAATTTCACGGTAATAATATAAATTTGCTGTACTTATTATCCGTGATGGCGGCGGGAGTGCAACCGCTGAAAGTGCGGGGCGTTCGGGTTTCAGAACATTTGCCGTCTCTGCTGGCTGAGCTTGCGGTATTGCTGCGGCGACATGCCGACAAATTTGCTGAAGGTACTGTAAAAACGACTGCTCGAGCGGAACCCGGCGGTCATGGCAACGTCGATAATGGTTTTATCGGTATCGCTGAGCAGCGCGCGCACGTGGTTGATGCGCATGGCGGTAATGTATTGCTTCAGCGTGAGCTGCATGACGCGTTGGAAGATGCCCATTGCGTAGTTAGCGTTAAGCTTCACGTGTTCGGCGACGTCGTTGATCGTCAGCGCCTGATCGTAGTTGTCGGCAATAAAGCCCAGCATCTGGCTGACATAAAACTGCGCGTGGCGCGAGACGCTGTTTTTGTGGGTGCGTGAAGTTTTGTTCAGCAGGATCGGCTGCCAGCCGGAAAGGCTAAAGCGTTTGAGCATCAGGGCGATTTCGTCGATCGCCAGCTGGCGAATTTGCTCGTTGGGGCTGCTGATTTCCTGCTGCCAGCGCATCACTTCAAAAGTGCTGAGCTGCTGGGTAGCCAGTGATTTAATCACCATACCATGCGTCACGTGATTGACCAGTTCCCGGTCCAAAGGCCAGGAGAGAAACAGATGCATAGGCAGGCTGAAAATGGCCATCTGTTTACAGCTACCGGGGCGGGTTAGCTGGTGCGGCGTACAGGCCCAGAACAGGGTGATGTGCCCCTGTTTTATCTGCACCACTTCGTTGTTAATCAGGTATTCCACATCGCCGTCGAACGGGACGTTGACCTCAACCTGCCCGTGCCAGTGGCTGGCGGGCATGGCGTGAGGCGGGCGCAGCTCAACGTCCAGCCGCTGGTATTCGGAGTAAAGCGACAGCGGGCTGCGGGTCTGTTTTTCATCGCCGTTACACATGTGCGGGTCGGGAGGAAGAAAGACTATCGGTTCGCTGCTCATGATTGCTCCATTTCCTGATTTATCAGAATCATGCCATCGCGGTGGCTTTTAAACCGGGAAGCAGGCCGCAAAAGCCACCGTTACTCATAAGAATAGACTCAAAAAAGGGCCGGATACTCTGCTTTTTTGCCTATTTGTTCCCATAAACTCAGATTATTTGCCTTCCCGCAGAGGATCTGAGTTTATGGGAATGCTCATTGTGGAAGGTGGAAGTTTTCTGTACCTGGCGCGTGCCACCATGAAGGTGTCCAATACTGTTCGGGAGAGTCATGATGACAGCACCAAAAATTACCTTTATCGGCGCCGGTTCCACCATTTTTGTTAAGAATATCCTCGGCGACGTGTTTCACCGCGAGGCGCTGAAGTCGGCGCATATCGCGCTGATGGATATCGACGAAACGCGGCTGGAAGAGTCGCATATCGTGGTGCGCAAGCTGATGGATTCCGCCGGTGCATCCGGCCATATTACCTGCCACACCGACCAGCGCGTTGCGCTGCAGGGGGCTGATTTCGTGGTCGTCGCCTTCCAGATTGGCGGCTACGAGCCGTGCACCGTCACCGACTTTGAGGTTTGTAAGCGCCACGGTCTGGAACAGACGATCGCCGATACCCTTGGCCCCGGCGGCATCATGCGCGCGCTGCGTACGATCCCGCATTTGTGGCAGATTTGTGAGGATATGAGCGAACTGTGTCCGGATGCCACCATGCTGAACTACGTCAACCCGATGGCGATGAACACGTGGGCGATGTATGCCCGCTATCCGCATATCAAACAGGTTGGGTTATGTCACTCCGTACAGGGAACGGCGGAAGAGCTGGCGCGTGACCTGGATATCGATCCGGCATTGCTCCGCTATCGCTGCGCCGGGATTAACCATATGGCGTTTTATCTTGAGCTGGAGCGTAAAACGGCCGATGGCCGCTACGTCAATCTGTACCCTGAGCTGCTGGCTGCCTATGAGGCCGGGCAGGCGCCTAAGCCGAATATTCATGGAAATACGCGTTGCCAGAACATCGTGCGCTATGAAATGTTCAAAAAGCTGGGCTACTTCGTCACCGAGTCGTCTGAACACTTTGCGGAATATACCCCGTGGTTTATCAAACCCGGACGGGAAGATCTCATTGCGCGCTACCGCGTTCCGCTGGATGAGTACCCGAAACGCTGCGTTGAGCAGGTGGCGAACTGGCATAAGGAGCTGGAGGAGTACAAACGCGCCGATCGCATTGATATTAAACCGTCGCGCGAGTACGCCAGCACCATTATGAACGCGCTGTGGACCGGTGAGCCCAGCGTCATTTATGGCAACGTGCGCAATGACGGGCTGATTGATAACCTGCCGCAGGGCAGCTGCGTGGAAGTGGCTTGTCTGGTTGATGCTAACGGGATCCAGCCAACCAAAGTCGGGGCGATACCTGCTCACCTGGCGGCGATGATGCAGACCAACATCAACGTGCAGACGCTGCTCACGGAAGCCATTCTGACGGAAAACCGCGATCGTGTTTACCATGCGGCAATGATGGACCCGCATACCGCTGCCGTGCTGGGTATTGAGGAGATTTATGCGCTGGTGGATGACCTGATTGCTGCCCACGGCGACTGGTTGCCAGCCTGGCTGCATCATTAATCAAAATGACACTGCGCCGGGCAATGTATCCGGCGCGTTACCTTTTGCTACTCTACAGAAGGCGGGCGCTGGTAACAGCGACCCGATACCCTATGAGCATCTCTCTGACGACAAAACTGAGTTACGGATTCGGGGCATTTGGTAAGGACTTCGCTATCGGTATTGTGTACATGTACCTGATGTATTACTACACCGATGTTGTGGGGCTGTCGGTGGGCCTCGTGGGCACGCTTTTTCTGGTGGCGCGCATCTGGGACGCGATAAACGACCCGATTATGGGGTGGATTGTCAACGCGACCCGCACGCGATGGGGGAAGTTTAAACCGTGGATTTTTATCGGCACGCTGGCGAACTCGCTGGTACTGTTTTTGCTGTTCAGTGCGCATTTGTTTGAAGGCACCGCGCAGGTGGTTTTTGTCTGCGTCACCTACATTTTGTGGGGCATGACCTACACCATTATGGATATTCCCTTTTGGTCGCTGGTACCGACCATTACGCTTGATAAACGTGAACGCGAGCAGCTGGTGCCGTATCCACGCTTTTTCGCTAGCCTGGCCGGGTTCGTCACGGCGGGTATTACGCTGCCGTTTGTGGAATTTGTCGGCGGGGCGGATCGCGGCTTTGGCTTCCAGATGTTTACGCTGGTGTTAATTGCCTTCTTTATCGTCTCCACCCTGGTCACGCTGCGCAATGTCCATGAGGTCTTTTCCTCGGATAGTGACGCCTCTGCCGACGGCGCTCGCCTGACGCTGAAAGGGATTGTCGCGCTGATCTACAAAAACGATCAGCTCTCCTGTCTGCTTGGTATGGCGCTGGCCTATAACATTGCCTCAAACATCATTACCGGCTTTGCGATTTACTATTTCACCTACGTGATTGGCGATGCGGCGCTGTTCCCGTATTACCTGTCCTACGCCGGGGCGGCAAATTTACTGACGCTGATATTGTTCCCGCGGCTGGTGAATGCGCTCTCGCGCCGGGTGCTGTGGGCCGGGGCATCGGTGCTGCCGGTTATCAGCTGCGCGGCGTTATTTGCCATGGCGCTGGCGGGCTATCATAACGCACCGATGATTGTGCTGGCAGGGATCTTCCTTAACGTCGGTACCGCGCTGTTCTGGGTGCTTCAGGTCATTATGGTGGCTGACACCGTCGACTACGGCGAGTATAAGCTCAACGTGCGCTGTGAAAGTATTGCCTATTCGGTACAAACAATGGTGGTAAAAGGCGGCTCGGCGTTTGCCGCATTCTTTATCGCCGTGGTGCTCGGGGTGATTGGCTATACGCCTAACGTGGCGCAGTCGGCGCAAACCATTCAGGGGATGCAGTTCATTATGATTGTGCTGCCGGTGCTGTTTTTCATCGTGACGCTGGTGCTTTATTACCGCTTCTATCGCCTGAATGGCGACATGCTGCGTAAGATTCAAATCCAGCTGCTGGATAAATACCGCAAAGTCCCGCAGCCGACGGTGACCCCGGAGAAACCGGCCATCGCGGTGGCAACGGCACGTGACGTAAAGGCATGAGCATGGAATGGTCGTCATGGATTGGTTATCTGGCCGCCAGCCTCACCACGCTCTCGTTTTTACCGCAGGCGATAAAGGTTATCGCCACGCGCAACACGCAGGGTATTTCCGGGCTGATGTACGTGATGTTTGTCTGCGGGCTGGTGATGTGGCTGGTTTATGGCCTGATGATTGAAGACGCGGCGGTAAGCATGGCGAATTTTCTGACGCTGGTGTTTGCTCTGCCGATTTTAATTATCAAGTTTCGTCGCGGGTAACGTGCGCCGCCATCCGGCCTACAACTCGATCCCGTAGGCCGGATAAGCGCCAACGCCATCCGGCAGATTTCAGTTGGCAACTGTGCCAGCGCGCCAGCAGCAGCACCGTCGTCAATGCGCCCAGCAGCGCACAGAACATGTCCGACTGGGTATCCCACGGGTCCCCCTGAGTGCCAAGAAAATCGTCCGCGCCTTGCCCCATCGCCAGCGCCGCCCACCATTCAATCAGCTCGTAGGTGGCGCTGATCGCCAGCGCCACGCAGCACACCAGAAACGCCAGCATTTTTTCACCGCGTACAATGTGCCCGCGCAGCAGAATTTCGCGCGCCGCTAGCGCCGGTACCAGCCCCTGGAAGAAATGGCCGAGTTTGTCGTAGGGATTACGGCTCAGGCTCAGCCACTCCTGCACCTCAAACCCCAGCGGGACTTTCGCATAGGTATACTGGCCGCCGACCATCAAAATGACGGCATGCAGGAAAATCAGCAGATACAGCAGTGGCGTCAGCGGGTAGCGCTTTGCCGTTAACAGCAGCAGCGGGACCACAATAATCACCGGCGTCACCTCCATCAGCCAGGTCACTTTTTCTGCGGCGCTGACGCCGGTATACAGTAAGAACAAGCTCAGCAACAGGGCGCCAGCGGCTAATATCTGTGGGGGAACGGTGCGGATCATCATGAATTCACGGCTAATAAGGGAAAACATCACTATTAACCGTTACGGCGAAAATTTCAACGTTGTCGCCGCCCGGCGGAGAATTGTCAACCTTGCGCTTACGGTTCAGTCATTTACCCATCCTGCTTTCGCTTATATACTCGTGCTTCTGCTATCAGCAACCAGACGGATTACATGTACCAACCTGTCGCACTATTTATCGGCCTGCGCTACATGCGCGGGCGAGCAGCGGACCGCTTTGGTCGCTTTGTTTCCTGGCTGTCAACTATCGGCATTACGCTTGGCGTGATGGCGCTGGTCACCGTACTTTCGGTGATGAACGGCTTTGAACGCGAGCTGCAAAACAACATCCTGGGGCTGATGCCGCAGGCCATTCTGAGCGCCGATCAGGGCTCACTCAATCCGCAAAAAATTCCGCAGGATAGCGTGAAGCTACAGGGCGTGACCCGCGTGGCACCGCTGACGACCGGCGACGTCGTGCTGCAAAGCGCGCGCAGCGTGTCGGTTGGCGTGATGCTGGGCATTGACCCTGCGCAGAAAGATCCGTTGACGCCATATCTGGTGAACGTTAAGCAAACCGACCTGGCGCCGGGCAAATACAACGTGATCCTGGGTGAACAGCTGGCAGGCCAACTGGGCGTGAATCGCGGCGATCAAATCCGCGTGATGGTGCCTTCGGCCAGCCAGTTCACGCCGATGGGGCGTCTGCCGAGTCAGCGTCTGTTCACGGTAATTGGCACCTTTGCGGCGAACAGTGAGGTCGACGGTTACCAGATGCTGGTCAACATTCAGGACGCTTCGCGCCTGATGCTTTACCCGCTGGGCAACATCACCGGCTGGCGTCTGTGGCTGGATAAACCGCTGCAGGTCGACACCCTTAGCCAGCAAACGCTGCCGGCAGGCACCAAATGGCAGGACTGGCGCGAGCGTAAAGGCGAGCTGTTCCAGGCCGTGCGCATGGAAAAAAACATGATGGGCCTGCTGCTCAGCCTGATCGTCGCCGTTGCCGCATTTAACATCATTACCTCGCTGGGGCTGATGGTGATGGAGAAGCAGGGCGAAGTGGCTATTCTGCAAACCCAGGGCCTGACGCCGCGGCAGATCCTTACCGTCTTTATGGTGCAGGGGGCCAGCGCGGGTATTATCGGCGCACTGTTAGGCGCGGTGCTTGGCGTGCTGCTGGCCAGCCAGCTCAATAATTTAATGCCGATTATCGGTGCGTTCCTCGACGGCGCGGCGCTGCCGGTTGCCATCGAGCCGCTGCAGGTTATCGTGATTGCGCTGGTGGCGATGGCCCTGGCGCTGTTGTCAACGCTTTACCCTTCCTGGCGCGCTGCCGCCACCCAACCCGCTGAGGCTTTACGTTATGAATAAGATCCTGTTGCAATGCGACAACCTGTGCAAACGCTATCAGGAAGGCTCGGTGCAGACTGACGTGCTGCACAACGTCAGCTTCAGCGTCGGCGAGGGGGAAATGATGGCGATTGTCGGCACCTCCGGCTCGGGCAAAAGTACGCTGTTGCACCTGCTGGGCGGCCTGGACACGCCGACCAGCGGTGATGTGATTTTCAGCGGCCAGCCGATGAGCAAACTGTCGTCGGCGGCAAAAGCCGAACTGCGCAACCAGAAGCTCGGCTTTATTTACCAGTTCCACCACCTGCTGCCAGACTTCACGGCGCTTGAAAACGTGGCGATGCCGCTGCTGATTGGCAAGAAAAAAGCGGCAGAAATTAACACCCGCGCGCTGGAAATGCTCAATGCGGTCGGCCTGGCGCATCGCGCCAGCCATCGTCCATCGGAGCTGTCCGGCGGCGAACGTCAGCGCGTCGCGATCGCCCGCGCGCTGGTCAATAACCCGCGTCTGGTGCTGGCGGATGAGCCGACCGGCAACCTGGATGCCAAAAATGCCGATAGCATCTTCAAACTGCTTGGCGAACTGAATCAGTCTCAGGGCACCGCTTTTCTCGTCGTGACCCACGATTTGAAGCTGGCGAAACGTATGGGGCGTCAGCTTGAGATGCGCGACGGCCACCTGAGCGACCAACTGACCCTGATGGGAGCGCATTAATGGCTCCTTCGCTGTCGTTACTGATCGGCCTGCGCTTTAGCCGCGGGCGTCGGCGCAGCGGCATGGTGTCGCTGATTTCCGTTATCTCAACCGTTGGCATTGCGCTGGGCGTAGCGGTACTGATCGTCGGGCTAAGCGCGATGAATGGCTTTGAGCGCGAGCTGAACAACCGCATTCTGGCGGTGGTACCGCACGGCGAAATTGAGGCGGTCAACCAGCCGTGGAACCACTGGCAGAGCGTGTTACCGAAAGTTGAAGCGGTGAGGGGCATTGAGGCCGCCGCGCCGTACATCAACTTTACCGGTCTGGTGGAGAGCGGCAGCAATCTGCGCGCGATTCAGGTTAAAGGCGTGGATCCACAGCAGGAAACCCGACTGAGCGCGCTACCGCGCTTTGTGCAGGCCGATGCCTGGGCCAACTTTAAAGCCGGTGAACAGCAAATTATTCTCGGCAAAGGCGTTGCCGATGCGCTAAAGGTCAAAGCCGGTGACTGGGTATCGATAATGATCCCCAACTCCAACCCTGAACACAAGCTGCTGCAGCCAAAACGCGTGCGTCTGCACGTGACCGGCATTCTGCAGCTGAGCGGCCAGCTTGACCATAGCTTCGCCATGATCCCGCTCCAGGATGCTCAGCAGTATCTCGATATGGGCGAGAGCATTTCCGGTATCGCCATCAAAGTGAACGACGTGTTTAACGCCAATAAACTGGTGCGCGACGCGGGCGAGGTGACGAATAACTACGTCTATATCAAAAGCTGGATTGGCACCTACGGCTATATGTACCGCGATATCCAGATGATCCGTGCGATCATGTATCTGGCGATGGTACTCGTGATAGGTGTGGCTTGCTTCAACATCGTGTCGACGTTAGTGATGGCCGTTAAAGATAAAAGTAGCGATATTGCGGTGCTGCGCACACTGGGTGCCAAAGACGGGCTGATTCGCGCAATTTTCGTGTGGTATGGTTTATTGGCCGGTTTGCTGGGCAGCATCTGCGGTGTGGTTATCGGGGTGCTGGCATCCCTGTATCTGACCGGCATTATTAACGTGATTGAAAAACTGATTGGTCACCGATTCTTGTCGGGTGACATTTATTTTATCGACTTCCTGCCGTCTGAACTGCACTGGCTGGATGTCGTTTATGTGCTGGTCACGGCACTGTTGCTGAGTCTGCTGGCAAGCTGGTATCCCGCCCGCCGCGCCAGCCGTATCGACCCTGCGAGGGTGCTGAGTGGCCAGTAATTTGACGTCCTGACCACGCGGCGTTGCTGCTGCGTGCGTCAGTTAGAGAAATTGATCATGATGCATTATGGATTTGACATTGGCGGCAGCAAAATCGCGCTGGGCGTATTTGATTCATCGCGCCAGCTTCAGTGGGAAAAACGCATTCCGACGCCGACAGAGAGCTATGAACGCTTTCTTGAGGCGGTGACCGGCCTGGTGGCGGAGGCTGACGAACGCTTTCACTGCCGGGGCTCTGTCGGTATCGGTATTCCCGGTATGCCGGAAACCGAAGACGGTACGCTGTACGCGGCGAACGTGCCAGCGGCGACCGGACGCCCGCTGCGCGCGGACCTGAGCAGGCTACTGGAACGTGACGTACGGCTCGACAACGACGCCAACTGCTTTGCCATCTCCGAGGCCTGGGACGACGAGTTTACCCAGTACCCGCTGGTGATGGGGCTGATTCTCGGCACCGGCGTGGGTGGCGGCATCGTACAGAACGGTAAATCGATTACCGGGCATAGCTATATCACCGGCGAGTTTGACCATATTCGTCTGCCGGTCGATGCGCTGGAAGTCGTGGGGCGTGATTTTCCGCTCGTCCGCTGCGGCTGCGGCCAGCTTGGCTGCATTGAAAACTATTTATCCGGTCGCGGGTTTGCCTGGCTGTATAACCATTTTTATCAACAGTCGCTCACTTCACCGGAGATTGTGGCCCTGTGGCAGCAGGGAGATGAAAAGGCGCGTGAACACGTTGAACGCTACCTGGATCTGCTTGCCGTCTGCCTGGGCAATATACTGACCATTGTCGACCCGGATCTGCTGGTGCTCGGCGGTGGGCTATCAAACTTTTCAGCGATCGCCGATGGACTAGCGCACCGCCTACCGCGTCATTTACTGCCTGTAGCCCGCACGCCGCGTATTGAACGCGCGCGCCACGGCGATGCAGGGGGAATGCGCGGCGCTGCGTTCCTTCATCTGACCAACTAACATGGAGTAGATATGCAGTCGCGCCGCTTACATCGATTGAGCCGTTTCCGTCGGAATAAACGTCAGCTGCGCCAGCGTCTGCGCCAGCGTATTTTTTTCACGGACAGGGTGATGCCAGAACAGATGGATAAACCAAGAGTACTTGTGCTTACGGGCGCGGGGATTTCGGCAGAGTCGGGTATTCGGACCTTCCGCGCGGCGGATGGCTTATGGGAAGAACACAAGGTTGAGGATGTGGCGACGCCGGAAGGCTACGCGCGCGATCCGCAACTGGTGCAACGTTTCTATAATGCCCGTCGTCGCCAGCTTCAGCAGCCGGAGATTGCGCCCAACGCGGCGCACCTGGCGCTGGCCCGGCTGGAAGCGGCGCTTGGCGAGAACTTTATGCTGGTGACGCAGAACATCGATAACCTGCACGAGCGCGCGGCCAATCACAACGTGCTGCATATGCACGGCGAGCTGCTGAAGGTGCGCTGTACCCAAAGCGGCCAGGTGTTTGACTGGCCGGGGGATTTAACGGTGGAAGACCGCTGCCACTGCTGCCAGTTCCCGGCGCCGCTGCGCCCGCATATCGTCTGGTTTGGCGAGATGCCGTTCGAGATGGACCATATCTACCTTGCGCTGTCGATGGCCGATATTTTTATCGCTATTGGCACTTCTGGCCACGTCTACCCGGCGGCGGGTTTTGTGCACGAGGCGAAACTGCACGGTGCGCATACCGTTGAGCTGAATCTTGAACCGAGCCAGGTGGGCAGCGAGTTTGAGGAGAAGCATTACGGTCTGGCGAGCGAAGTGGTGCCAGCCTACGTCGACGCGCTGCTGAAATCGCTGTAAACGTTCGGGCGCCCGCGACAACTCGCCGGGCGCCCGAAAATTAACTTTCTGCGTAGTAAAATTCTCCCTCCAGCAGTGATGCGCTGTTCAGGCCGACAAAGACCCTGAACCTGCCGTACTCCAGCCGAACATCGCCTTCGGCATCGTAGAAGCCAAGATCGTGCGGCGTTATCTCAAAGTGAACCACCTGCGTTTCACCCGCGGCGAGCATCACCTGGGTAAAGCCTTTCAGCTGCAGGGCGGGGCGGGCGATGCTGGCGACACAATCATGAAGATACAACTGGAGGGTTTCGAGGCCGTCAACGTCAGACGTATTGTGAGCTGCCACGCTCACCATGACCGTCCCTCCGGGCAGCAGACGGGGCGTCACGTGAAGATCGCTGAGGCGCGTCTCGTGCCACGATAGGCCAAAACCAAAGGGAAACAGCGGCGCGTTCGGGCAGTCCAGATATTTGGACAGAAAGCGCGGGCTATGGTCGGACTGATGCGCCGGTCGGCCGGTATTCAGCGCGTTGTAATAGACCGGCACCTGGCCGTTGGCATAAGGGAAACTCATCGACAGCCGTCCGGAAGGGTTGCGTTTGCCGCTGAGTACATCGACCAGCGCGTGGCTGCCCTCAATGCCGGGGAACCAGGCCTCGACGATGGCGTCAACGTGGTCGACAACGTCGGTCAGCACCAGCGGTCTGCCGTTAAACAGGATCAGCACGGTTTTCTTTGCCACGGCGGCGATCTGCTGAATAAATTCGACCTGGTGGCGGGGCAGATGCAGGTCGGTGCGGCTGGCGGCTTCGCCGCTCTGCATCATATGTTCCCCCATCGCCAGCAGGACCACATCGGCCTGACGCGCGTAGTCCAGCGCGCGCTCAAGCTCCTGTGCTCGCTCGTTATCGGTCAGGCAGCGGGTTTGTTCTACCTGGTGCGTTGCGCCAAATTCGCCGAGAAAACCGTAGTCCAGCAGCAGGTCGCAGCCCGGCGTTACGCACAGGTTGCCGTCGGGGATGGTCTCTTGCAGCGCGGTCTTAAGCGTCGTACAGCGCGATTTCTCGCCGTAAACGGCCCACAGCCCAAAGATATCCGGGTTGTCGGCATAAGGGCCAATCAGCGCAACGCGCGTTGTCGCTGGGTTAAACGGCAGCGTCTGACGATCGTTTTTGAGCACCACCAGCGATTTCCCCGCCGTCTCTCGGGCAAGGCGCAGATGCTCCGGGTGATAGCAGCAGCGCTGCTCGCCCTCGGGGGTGACGCCGCGATACGGATCGTCGAATAACCCCAGCTTCTGCTTCAGCCGCAGCACGCGCAGGACGGCGTCATCCAGCGCGCGTTCGCTGATTTTTCCGGCCGCCAGCAGCGGCTTCAGGCCGTTGGCATAGCAGGCGGTTTTCATGTCGATATCCAGCCCGGCGTTGAACGCGATCGCGCAGGCGTCCTGTTCATCGGCCGCGACGCCGTGCGCAATCAGCTCTTTCACGGCGGCATAGTCGGCAATGGTGATCCCCTGAAACCCCCAGCGCTCGCGCAGCAGGGTTTTCAATAGCCATGGGTTGGCGGTGGCGGGAACGCCGTCAACGGTGTTGAAGGACGTCATCACCATCTCGCAGCCCGCGTCAATGGCGGCCTGGAAGGGCGGGAAATAGTCTTCGAACAGGCTCTGGTGCGACAGCTCGACGGTATTGTAGTCGCGACCGCCGATCGGCGCGCCGTAGCCGGCAAAATGCTTCACGCAGGCGGCCAACCCATGCTGCGTGGGCATATCCTGCTGGAAACCCTCAACGCTGGCGCGCACGTACTGTGTGTTCAGAAACACATCTTCGCCGGTTGACTCCATGCAGCGACCCCAGCGAGCATCGCGCACCAGGTCGGCCATTGGCGCAAAGGTCACATGGCTACCGGCGCTGGCGGCTTCTCTCGCCGCCACGACGCAGCACTGACGGATCAGCGCGGGCGACCAGCTGCAGCCGAGCGCCAGCGGGATCGGGAAGATCGTCCGGTAGCCGTAAATCACGTCGGCCATAAACAGCAGCGGTATCTTTAGCCGACTGTTTTGCAGGTGTTTGCGCTGGATTTCGCGCGTTTTCACCGCACCGGAGACGTTCAGCACCGAACCGACGTTATCCACCACCGCCTGCGCGATACCCAGCTTCGCCTTCGGCCCCACGGTCAGCTGGGGCTCATCAAGGAAAAATTCCCCGGACAGCTGCACCAGCTGGCCTATTTTTTCGTCCAGCGTCATCTGCGCCAGCAGCGCGTGAAGGGAGGTCATTGGGCCTCCTGGTCAGCGTTGCGTTCTGCCGCCAGCGCGGCGCGCTCGGCCATTTTGAACCACGGATACCAGAGCAGCGGCGAAAGAATCAGCTGCAGGAACAGGTGCAGGGCGATAATTGATGTCGCGCCGCCTACCGCAGCGAAGAAGCCGACCGGCAGGCCAAAGAGGGTCTGAGCCCCCACGATTTTGGCCACCAGCCCCAGTTTGATCAGCAGCCACGCAATGACGATGGCGATGGCGTTGTTGGTCACAAACGGCACCATCAGGCGGTAGTTCATCACCAGCGGCGTACCGAAGATCACCGGTTCGGTGATGCCGAACAGCGCGGGCATCAGCGCCAGCCTGCCCATCTGGTTAAACTGTTTGCTTTTTGACAGACACATCAACAGTACCAGCCCCAGCGCCAGCCCGCTCCAGGTCACGATGTTAAAGAACGCCAGCCCGAGCACGTTGGGCATTTCCAGACCGTTACGCCACGCGTCAAGGTTTTCGAGATCCATCGCCAGCCAGATGGGGGTCACCAGCGGCAGCACCACGTTGGTGCCGTGAATACCGAGAAACCACATCAGCTGCATGACCAGCGTGACCAGCAGGAACGCCCAGAGGCTACCGCCCAGCCCTTTCAGCGGTTGCTGGATAAGGGTATAGATGCACTGGTGAATGTTTTCCCACGGTGTTGCCACAAAGAGGCGGTTAATCAGCAGAAACACAATACCCACCAGCACGAACGGAAACAGGCCTTCGAACACCCGGCCAATCATCGGCGGCACGCCTTTTGGCAGACGCAGCGTCCAGCCGCGCTGGATGGTAAAGATAAACAGACGCCCGACGCCCAGGCCAATCAGCATCGCGGAAAAAACACCCTGTACACCGAGCCAGGTCAGGGGAATAGCGGTAATTGCGCCACTTTCGTCCGCCATCGGCGTCACGATTAAAAAGGCCATGACAGCCGCCACGCCGCTCAGCGTACTGTCCGTGTCGACGTTGTACTGCCGGACCAGGTTGCGCGCCATGAAGAACGTAACGTAAATGGCCAGGATGCCTAGCGTGCTGGTCGTGACGTTGTTAAACACCGGCATCATGCTGCTGCTGACAAAAAATTGATGCACGCTGTCGATAGGCAGCACCATCAGGAGCACGCTGAGCGATCCGATGAGCGTAATTGCGACGGTAGAGACCATCGAAATAGAGATGGCCTGTAGCCATGGGCTTTTCCCGAGCCAGACAATAAGAGGATTTATTTTATGAAAGGTTTTTTCTAATTTATTCATGAGGTTAATGATAAGTGGTCAGGTCGTCGGGTATTTTTGTTTTAATTGGCTCGGGATAATGTTAAGTCCATCAATATTTTTCTGCGCTGACTTGTCCATTTACATCGCCAGACAGGAATAGGTAGGCGGGAATGGTGCGTAATTACTATTTATCTTATTGAAATAATGATGAAAAAACGTGTTCCTTAGTGGTGCCTTTGCGTGCTGGCAATCCGAGGAAATCGCGTTATGCTGTTTCTCTGAACCGCAGGGAGGCTGCCATGATTTACCGTTCGGTTGTCCACTTAATAAATGAATATATTGATACGTCGAACCGGCGGGAGGGCGATGCGCTACCGGCGGAAAAATCGCTCGCTGCGCATTTTAAGGTGTCGCGAAATACGCTGCGTAAAGCGCTGGCGGTGCTGGAAGCGGAAGGCATTATTGAAAAACGGCAGGGCGCCGGCAGTATTATTCGCCACAAAAAAACGGTGGCCTGGCTGAATGGATTTATGGGTTTTAGCGAGATTGCCCGCATTCAAGGCAAACCGGCGGTCAGCCGCGTGCTGAGCTTTGAGGTGATCCCGGCAGTGGAGAATATTGCCGGTTGGCTACAGTGTGACCCGGGTGAGCCGTTGTTCCACGTGAAGCGGATTCGCACTATGGATAAAACCCCAATGCAGTTGGAGGAAACCTGGCTGTCGGCGCTGCGTTTTCCTCGTTTGACGCTGGAGCACATGAACCACTCAAAGTTCGACTTCTTCGAACAAGAGTGCGGTATTACCATCGCCGGCTGTTACGAGACGTTTTCTACCACTTTAGCTCGCCGAGACGTGGCGCGGATGCTCAATCTGAGCGAAAAGGACCCGGTGATTCGTATCGAAACGCAGGCCGTGGAACCCTCGGGCAGGCCGCTCGACTATTCGGTACTGTATAACAATAACGATGAATTTCGGGTGCGCTATTTCTACCCGCGGGTGAGGTGAGCGTCGGGACGCACGGTGTCCCGACGCGTGGACGCTTAACGTCCGGCTTTCAGTTTCTGATAATACTGTTCATACAGCGCGCTGGCGTTGCCGACGTCGTTCTGCCACTCGCCTTTCTGAATGGTTTCGGCGTCAGGGTAGAGCGACTTATCGTTGGCCACCTCCGGGCTCAGCAGTTTGCGTGCCGCCAGGTTAGGCGTCGGGTAGCCGATGGTTTCCGCAACCTGTTTTGCCACGTCCGGGCGCAGCAGGAAGTTAATCAGCTTCAGCGCGCCCTCTTTATTTTTGGCATTGGCCGGAATCGACAGGCTGTCCATCCAGAAGATACCGCCTTCTTTCGGCCACACGATTTCCAGCGGCGTGCCGGCCTGGCGAGCCACGAACGCCGAGCCGTTCCAGACCATACCGAGGTTAACTTCGCCTTCCATATACGGGTTCGCCGGGTTGTCGGAGTTGAACGCGGCAACGTTCGGCATCAGTTTTTTCAGCTCGTTATAGGCGGCTTCAATCTCTTTCGGATCCGTCGTGTTACCAGAGTAGCCGAGCTTGCGCAGAGCAACCTGGAACACTTCGCGCGCATCGTCGGTCAGCAGCAGGCTGCTTTTGTATTCCGGCTTCCACAGGTCGGCCCAACTGGTGACGCTTTTCGGATCGATGGCATCGCTGTTGACGCCGATCGCCGTTGCGCCCCAGATGTACGGAATAGAGTAGTCATTGTTCGGGTCAAACGGCTTGTTGAGCATCTCTGGGTCAAGATTGCTGAAGTTGCTCAGTTGGGTTTTATCGATCTTCTGAATCATCCCTTCTTTGCGCATTTTGTCGACAAAGTAGGTGGACGGCACCACCAGATCATAGGCACCGTCTTTATAGGTTTTAAGCTTGGCGTACATGGTTTCATTCGACTCGTAGGTCGAATAGATAACCTTGATGCCGGTCTCTTTGGTGAACTGTTCCAGCAGTCCGGGCGGAACGTATTCCGTCCAGTTATAGAAATACAGTGTTTTGCTATCGTCCGCGTGGGCTGCGCTCATGCCGAGCGCTAAAGCACCTGCCGCGAGCAGGTGGCGTGACCATTTCATCATTTTACGTCCCCTGAGTTGTGCGCCTGACCTTCAGGCCCTTGGTTTTATCACGAGCAATCAGCTGGCTGGCAATCACCATGACCAGCGACAGAACCAGCAGAATCGTTGCCAGCGCGTTCACTTCCGGCGACACGCCGACTTTCACCATGGAATAAATCTTCAGCGGCAGAATTTCGTAGCTGGGCCCGGTAACGAACGACGAGACCACGACATCATCCATCGACAGGGTGAAGCTCAGCAGCCAGCCCGCCGCCACCGCCGGCATCGCCAGCGGCAGAATAATTTTCCACAGGATAGTCAGCTCGCTGGCCCCCAGATCTTTTGCCGCCTCCAGCATGCGTACGTCAAAGCCCTTCAGACGGGAGAAGACGGTGACCACCACGAACGGCAGGCAGAAGGTGATGTGGGAGAACAGCAGCGACCAGAAGCCGAGCTGGATCCCAAGCAGCATAAACAGCACCAGCAGCGAGATAGCCATGACGATATCTGGCGACATCATCACCACGAACAGCATGCCGCTGACGAACGGTTTACCGCGGAAGCGATAGCGATACAGCGCCACGGCGGTTAACGAGCCGATGAGCGTGGCGGCGGTCGCGGAGAAAATCGCCATCGTCAGCGAGTGCTGGGCCGCCTGCAGCAGGCTATCGTTGTTCATCAACAGGCTGTACCACTGGGTGGTAAAACCCTGCCAGTTGATCCCGAAACGCGAACTGTTAAACGAGTTCACGATCAAAATGATAATCGGAATATAAAGATACGCATAAATGGCGGTCATAAAGCCGCCGCGCAGCAGTCGACCTATCATTCCAGCTCCACCTTTTTATTGAGCAGGCGCGACGCGCGCCAGTACACCAGCAGCATCAGCCCCATCACCACCGTCAGCGTTATGCTGGTGGCCGCGCCGAACGGCCAGTCGCGAATGTTGAGGAACTGGCTCTTAATGACGTTACCAATCAGCAGGTTTTTCGCCCCGCCCATGAGATCGGAGACGTAGAAGAGGCCCATCGCCGGCAGCATCACCAGCAGACAGCCCGCAATAATACCCGGCATGGTAAGCGGAATAATAATGCGAATGAAGGTTTGCAGCTTGCTGGCGCCAAGGTCTTTAGCGGCTTCCAGCAGCGGTTTATCGAGCTTTTCGATGCTGGAATAGAGCGGCATCACCATAAACGGCAGCAGGATGTACACCAGGCCGATGATCACGGCGCTGGGGGTGAACATAATCCGCATTGGCGTATCAATGATGCCAAGCCACAGCAGAAATTCGTTGAGGTAGCCTTTGGTGCTGAGGAAGATTTTCAGCCCGTAGATTCGAATCAGCGAGTTGGTCCAGAAGGGCACGATCAGCAGAAACAGCAGCAGCGGGCGCACTTTCTGCGGCAGCCGGGCCAGGAACCAGGCAAACGGATAGCCCAGTACCAGGCACGCCAGCGTGGCGATGGCCGCCATGTTCAGCGAGTGCAGTAGCACCTGCGCGTAGAGCGGATCGAGCAGACGCGTATAGTTGTCCAGCGTGAACACCATCTGAACAAAGTTGGCATCGTCACGGGTCAGGAAGCTGGTGACGATGATCATCAGGTTGGGCAGGAACACGAACAGCACAAGCCAACCGACAATTGTGGCAATCACCACATTCTGGAATTTACTTGTGCTCTTCATCAGCCAGTACGACCTCCCAGCTTTCGACCCAGTTAATCGCCATTTTCTGGTCCAGCGAGTGGTCAAAGTCCGGATCGTCTTCGTTAAAGAACTCGCTGACCATCACCATCTTGCCGTTTTCCAGCTCAACGACCGACTCCAGCGTCATCCCTTTATAGTTACGTTCACGGATGTAGCCAATCAGTCCTTCCAGTTCATTGCCGTCGTGGATCTCCTCGACGCGCAGATCTTCCGGGCGCAACAGAACGTTGAGCTTTTGTCCCGGAACAACCGGGAAGTTGACGTAGATATTGCATTCACGGCCTTCGACGTTGGCGCGTACCCGCTGATCGTCAAGACGTGCGATCACGGTCGCATCGAACAGGTTGATCTCGCCAATAAAGCCGGCGACAAACAGGTTTTTCGGCTCTTCGTAGATTTCACGCGGCGTACCGTCCTGCTCGATTTTGCCGTCGCGCATGACCACGATACGGTCGGACATCGTCAGCGCTTCTTCCTGATCGTGGGTAACGAACACGAAGGTGATACCGAGCTTACGCTGCAACGCCTTCAGTTCGTTTTGCATCTGTTTACGCAGCTTGTAGTCAAGCGCAGAGAGCGATTCGTCGAGCAGCAGCAGGCTTGGCTTATTGACTACCGCACGGGCGATGGCGACGCGCTGCTGCTGGCCGCCGGAGAGCTGGTGTGGCTTGCGCTGGGCAAACTCTTCCAGCTGTACCATCCGCAGGGCGTCGTGCACGCGTGGCGCGATTTCGCCCGCCGGCGTTTTCTGCATACGCAGGCCAAACGCGACGTTATCGAAAACGGTCATATGCGGAAACAGCGCGTAGCTCTGAAATACGGTATTAACGTGGCGATCTTCGGCCGGAACGCGGGTGATATCCTGGTTTTCCAGGTGGATCTGCCCTGCGTCAACGCTTTCAAGCCCGGCGATCAGGCGTAGTACGGTCGTTTTGCCGCAGCCAGAAGGGCCAAGCAGCGTGAGGAACTCACCGTTATTGATGGTCAAATCGAGATCCGAAATGACCGTTTTACCATCGAAGTCCTTGCGAATCCCCACCAGTTCGACCAGCGGCGACAGCGAACGCGATTTTGTGTTCAATTTATTACTCTGTCCCATGTAAACGCACCGTGGATACACATCATCTTCGATCGACGGTATCGCTTCCCGATGCGGGGTTTGTGGTTAACCACCTTTAGACGTTTAGAGGTCTGATTCGTATTAATAAGGGCTGGCATTCTACGGCAAACGTACTCAATCGCCAATCCTTGTTAAACTTCCTATAGGAATATCTGACGATTAGATGCCGTTCGGGGAAAAAAAGTCGCCTTTGACGGGCTAAAAGTGACCTGACGCAATATTTGTCTTTTATGGCTTATTGATAATGTTGTCACAAAAAGTGAGGGTGGCTACATGGATAAATTGCTTGAGCGTTTTTTGCAGTACGTTTCTCTGGACACGCAATCGAAGCCCGGCGTGCGTCAGGTGCCGAGTACCGAAGGGCAGTGGAAACTGTTACATCTGCTCAAAGAGCAATTGGAAACGATGGGGCTGGTTAACGTCACGTTGAGCGAAAAGGGCACCGTCATGGGGACTCTGCCGGCCAACGTCAGCGGCGACATTCCGGCGATTGGTTTTATCTCCCATGTGGATACCGCCCCGGACTTTAGCGGTAAAAACGTTAACCCGCAGATCGTGGAAAACTACCGCGGCGGCGATATCGCGCTGGGTATCGGCGACGAAGTGCTGTCACCGGTGATGTTCCCGGTGCTGCACCAGTTGCTGGGGCAGACGCTGATCACCACCGATGGTAAAACGCTGCTCGGCGCCGATGATAAAGCAGGGATCGCCGAAATCATGACCGCGCTGGCGGTGCTGAAAGAGAAAAATATCCCGCACGGCGACATTCGCGTGGCCTTCACGCCGGACGAAGAAGTGGGCAAAGGGGCAAAACATTTCGACGTTGAGGCTTTTAACGCTCAGTGGGCCTACACCATTGACGGCGGCGGCGTGGGCGAGCTGGAGTACGAAAACTTTAATGCCGCATCGGTGACGATCAAGATTGTCGGTAATAACGTCCACCCGGGAACCGCGAAAGGAGTGATGGTCAACGCGCTGTCGCTGGCGGCGCGCATTCATGCGGAAGTGCCCGCCGATGAAAGCCCGGAAAAAACCGAAGGCTATGAAGGCTTTTACCATCTGACCAGCATCAAAGGTTCGGTAGATCGCGCCGAGATGCACTACATTGTGCGCGACTTTGAACGTAAGCAGTTTGAAGCCCGTAAGCGCAAGATGATGGAAATCGCCAAAAAGGTCGGCAAAGGCCTGCACCCGGATTGCTATATTGAACTGATCATTGAAGACAGCTATTACAATATGCGCGAGAAGGTGGCGGAGCATCCGCATATCGTCGAGATTGCTCAGCAGGCGATGCGCGACTGCGATATTGAGCCGGATCTCAAGCCGATTCGCGGCGGCACCGACGGCGCGCAGCTCTCCTTTATGGGGCTACCGTGTCCGAACATTTTCACCGGTGGCTATAACTACCACGGCAAGCATGAATTTGTGACCCTGGAAGGGATGGAGAAAGCGGTGCAGGTGATTGTGCGTATCGCTGAGCTGACGGCCCAGCGCGGCTAACCGTCAAAGAAAACCCGGCGTAGATTCGCGCTGGGTTTTTATGCAGGCCGGATGGCGGCGTAAACGCCTTATCCGGCCTACTATCGGTATAGATTCGGTGGTTTATTCTGCAAAGAACCAGTAGCCGCTGTTGACCAGCGCAGCCAGCAGCGCCAGGAACGATGGATCGTCCAGCGCTTCACCAAAATGCTGGCTTTCCAGCATGATGCTGCCCGCCATCGCATCCAGCGCCTGATGGTGCGGAGAATCCACCTTCTCGCCGTTGACGAAGAAATCATCGCCGATACGGATCACCCGCAGCCCGCCCAGACGCTGAAGCATGTCGCCTTGCTGCAAGGCATCGTAGATTTCATCCGGCTGGTACGGCGGCTCCGGCGGCGCAATATCCAGCTCGTGGCGCGACTGGCTGATAAATTCGCCCAGCCACTGCTGGAAGTGCTCCGGCTGCTGAATTAATCCCAGCATCATCTCGCGAAGGCTGTCGACTTCCTGTGGCAGTAAATCTGCCGGATGATCGCGCGAGGGCACGTCCGGATCGCTGTAGTGCTGGTTGCCCAAGTCGCGCTGCAGAATGTAGTCGGCAAAGCCGCTGATCAGCTCACGGCTGTTCGGCGAACGGAAGCCTACAGAGTAGTTAAGCGAGTTTTCCAGCGCGTAGCCTTCATGCGGGAATCCTGGCGGGATGTAAAGAATGTCACCCGGCTCCATCTCTTCATCAATGATGGCGTCAAACGGCTGCACCTGCAGCAGGTCAGGGTGCGGGCAGTGCTGTTTAAGGGCGGTTTTCTCGCCTACGCGCCAGCGGCGGCGGCCGGTCCCCTGGATAATAAAGACATCGTACTGATCGACATGCGGGCCAACGCCGCCGCCGGGTACCGAGAAAGAGATCATCAGATCGTCAATACGCCAATCGGGCAGGGCGCGGAATGGACGCATCAGCGCGCTGGACGGTTCGTGCCAGTGATCGACGGCCTGCACCAGCAGCGACCAGTTGCTCTCGCCGAGGTGGTCGAAGCTTTCGAACGGGCCGTGGCTCACCTGCCAGTCGCCGTCGAGATGGCTAACCAGGCGGCTATCGACCTCATTTTCCATCGCCAGACCCGCCAGTTCATCCGGTGAAATGGGGTCAATAAAGTTGGCGAAGCCGCGTTTAAGAACGACCGGGCGCTTTTGCCAGTAGCGAGCCAGAAAATCGGCCCAGTTTAACGTTAAGTGGTATTCCATATGACTATTTCCGCAGCAGAGATATGTCCTGGATTATACATCTTATTCACAAAACTACCTTGCTGCGGAAACAGAATTTACCCTTCGTGACTGTCCAGGTTCTGGTGGCCGAAGATAACCTCCATTTTCGCCCCGCCGAGCAGGCTATCGTGGGCAGCGATATGGCCGTCATACTGTTCAACAATATCGCGAGCGACGGCGAGGCCAACGCCCTGACCTGGACGCATGGTATCGGCGCGCTGACCGCGGTCGAAGACGATATCACGCTTGCTCTGTGGAATACCGGGGCCGTCATCCTCAACGATAATGTGCAGGTAATCGTCGGTCTGGCGGGCGGACACTTCCACAAACTCCAGGCAGTATTTACAGGCGTTATCCAGCAGGTTGCCCATGACTTCCATAAAGTCATTTTGTTCACCGGCAAAGGTTATCTCCGGCGAAATATCCAGCGTGATGTTCACCCCTTTGCGCTGATAGACTTTATTCAGCGCCGAGGTCAGGCTGTCTAGTAGCGGCGCAACCGGGTGCAGCTCGCGGCTGACCAGGGTGCTGTCGGTACGCATGCTGGCACGGTGCAGGTAGTAGCCGATTTGCTGCGAGATACGGCTGATTTGCTCCAGCATAACCGGCTCGGCTTCACTGACGGTGATTTTCTCGCTGCGCAGCGAACGTAGCGAGCTTTGCAGCACCGCCAGCGGCGTTTTCAGACTGTGCGTCAGGTCGGTTAGGGTGGTGCGATATTTGTCATAGCGCTCGCGTTCGCTTTTCAGCAGTCGGTTCAGGTTGCGTACCAGGCTGGTGAGCTCGCGGGTGGTATCGGGATTAAGATGCTCACGGTGGTGCTCTTCCAGTTCGCGCACTTCGCGGGTGAGGTCGGCAATCGGGCGCAGGCTCCAGTGAGCGGCTATCCACAGCAGCGGAATGACCAGCAGCAGGTTGGCGGCAACCACGTAGGAGAACCAACTCCAGACCATATAGGAGCGTTTCAGCTCTATCGGAATGGTGTCGATGACCACGATCACCAGCGCGGGCATCAGGCTGGTGGCCGGGTAGCTGTTGACCGCCACCGAGTGGGTCATTTCTGAGTCGTCCCCCTGTTCACGCATCTCGGTGAGCTCTTTTTGCATCTCATGATCGTTGCGCAGCAGCGTACTGGTAGAGTTGACGTCGGCTTCAATTTCATAAAAACCGTTGCCCCGCAGCCACTCCGGCTGAATACGTTTGGTCAACCACGGCAGGTCTTTTTGCTGCCACAGCAGCTGGCCTTTGTCGTTGTAGATCAACGCTACCGTAGGGCTTTGCATATTGAGATTGTCGGGAATATCAACGCTCAGCGCATTGTTTTCCCATTTTGCCAGGGTATAGAACAGGTTGCTCTCGCCGCGCAGCAGACGAAAAGTGGTTTTATCAAAACTGACGCTGTAGCCGACCAGCGCCACCATGCCGTAGGCCAGCGACAGCACGATAACCACGGCAGCCGTCGCCAGCAGAAAACGCATCCGCAGCGACAGCGGCAGAATATGCCGACGAATATGCTTCATTCGCGTAGTTCGAACAGGTAGCCCTGACCGCGCACGGTAATAATCACGTCGTGCGGATACTGGGCCTGAATTTTCTTACGCAGACGCCCCATCAGCACATCAATCGTGTGGCTTTCGCGCAGTTCGGCGTCAGGGTAGAGCTGAAGCATGAGAGAATCTTTACTGACCACCTTGCCATTGTTGCGGATCAGCGTTTCCATAATGGTGTATTCGAAGGCGGTGAGTTTGATCACTTCTTCATTAATGGACAGCTCGCGGCGCGACAGGTCAACCTGGAACGGCGGCAGAGAGATCACCTGCGACGCGTGGCCGCTATTACGGCGCATCAGCGCCTGCATGCGGGCGGCGACCTCTTCAATATGGAACGGTTTGGTCACGTAATCATCAGCACCGGCGCTCAGAACTTCCACCTTATCCTGCCAGCTCTCACGGGCCGTCAGCACCAGAATCGGCAGTGAGATATCGTGGCTGCGCCAGCGGCGAATCAGCGACAGGCCATCTTCATCCGGCAGGCCCAGATCGACAATCGCAATATCGGGGAGGTGCTCGCCTAAATAATAATCTGCTTCCTTCGCGTCTTCTGCGGCATCCACCTGATGGCCCATTTCCTGGAGCTGAACTTTCAGATGGTGACGTAACAGAGCGTTGTCCTCTACGACGAGTACGCGCATGCTGTTTCTCCATTAAATTAGTGACATGAATAGTTTAACGCTAAATATTGTTCCGAACCACATGATGCTGAAATCAAATGGTTTTTTGTTTCTAAAAACAAACGGTAGTGTCTATTGTTCCGCTTTTCCATGTTTGCGATGCTGAATGTTGCCCCGATCAGCATCTTACACGTAAAGGTGCGTTTCTCTTCGAGCCGGGGTGGGGCCTCTTTCCGAGAATGTTATTCCGGCCGCGCTTTCCTGGTGAGCATGAACTATAAGCTGACTTTGATTCGCCAGCTTAAGCATTTTTGATAAATCAGACATTTGTTTATTGGCGGTTGAGGGCGCACGGCTGGATTTTGAGCGGATTCGCGATCGCCATTGATTCTGCGTAATGTGTTGGCTATGGCTGCTATTGACAACCCGTGAAGAGCCGTAAGCCGCGAGAGCCATTGCCTGCAGAAAAACGTACCAATATTCATCTTGCTGCGACCATAGTCGCCGTAGCGTTCATGCTACGTAGCTAGCGCGACTGCGCTTGCCTGACAAGTGGGGATAGATTCCAGCTTCCTGAATAACGACGCTGACAGATTTATCTTTTTCTAGAATTGTCTCAAAATGGAAAAATATGAGTGGCTATGCAGCATTATATGCAATGGCGACAGTCGATGGTTTAATTATTGATGCAGGAACTGGCACAAGTCGTACGAGATTGCTTATGTTGGCGGATACATTAGCAATACTGTTCTGGGAGCGGTAAATCTGAGGTGCTGACGATAGTCCCTCTCACACTATTTATTACGGCATAAATCCTAACGGCTCTGTTGTCAAAACATAGCCAGTATCATTATGATTTACGCTACATTAACAAATGATAGGGAATGCATTTTAGTCGTATTTTCATGTCCGCAATAACTGTCCGTAGCTATTGATGAAAGCAATACACTTTACATTTATTTCTATAACGTGAAGTCTAATGTGGTGCAACAAAGTGCATTGTAATCAGATAGTTGAATAAATATTGTGATGGGTGACGGTACTGCTAGCTAATAGCGCCGCCACCCTGCGTTATTCAGGGAAACAGTCGTGTTCTAATGGTATTGTCGGGTAGTTCGGCGCGCATGCCTGAATAGGTAAATGAGCGGGCCAAGTAACAAAAAAGCAATAAAAATGATAACAGATTCTATTGGCCAGAGTAAGGCAATCAATACATAACATGCCATTTCAAGATTAGTCGTTCGCTCCTCCAATATAGTTGCTTTTGATAAGGTCAATTGGAGTGTGAAAAAAAAGCAAATGGCACAAATTAAATATATTGTAGCTAGTGTAGTAAGGTTCATTCAGATAAGTCCTCTGAGTTTGTTCGGTACAACACCATGGGCACCGTAAAAATAAGATTGTATTGTGATATCCTTATTATTTATAGGTTTATTGGCTATTTTCATGCGGAAACTATCGATGCTTCTGTTACAGGATATTAATGGGCCAGGTCCTTTGGTATCAGCGTATCTCTCCTTCCCAGAAAACATCTGCGATGTAAACATATATTTGAACATTACGAGGACAAAAGGCCATTCAGGGGGAGGGTAAAGGGTAATAAATGTCCGGCCTTATTCTGCCCGCTGCAATAGGCATATAGTTTATTTATATCTATTTGATTTTAAACGATTTTGTTGGTATTGGCTTTGCTTCGCGCTGATTATGTCGAGATGGAAATGGATATTTCTGAAATGGCAGTAGATGTCCTCTCCTTCGGAAAGAAGGAGAGGAGGAGACGGGATTATTTCAGCTCGTCGACCATGGTGATGGCGCGGCCGATATAGTTAGCCGGTGTCATCGCCTTGAGGCGGGTTTTCTCTTCTTCCGGCAGCGCAAGGCCGTCGATGAACTGTTTCATGCCTTCAGCGTCAACGCGTTTGCCGCGGGTCAGTTCTTTCAGCTTCTCGTACGGCTTCTCGATGCCGTAGCGACGCATAACGGTCTGGATAGGCTCGGCCAGTACTTCCCAGTTGTGATCCAGCTCGTCGAGCAGACGGTCGCGGTTCACTTCCAGCTTGCTCACGCCCTTCAGCGTAGACTGGTAGGCGATCAGCGCGTAGCCGATACCCACGCCCAGGTTACGCAGCACGGTGGAGTCGGTCAGATCGCGCTGCCAGCGAGATACCGGCAGTTTGCTCGCCAGATGCTGCAGCACCGCGTTCGACAGGCCCAGGTTGCCTTCGGAGTTTTCGAAGTCGATTGGGTTGACCTTATGCGGCATGGTGGAAGAACCAATCTCGCCAGCGATGGTTTTCTGCTTGAAGTGGTTCAGCGCAATGTAGCCCCACACGTCGCGATCGAAGTCGATCAGGATGGTGTTGAAGCGCGCGATGCAGTCAAACAGCTCGGCAATATAGTCGTGTGGCTCAATCTGGGTGGTGTACGGGTTCCACTGAATGCCCAGCGAGGTCACGAACTCTTCGCTGAACTGGTGCCAGTCAACGTCCGGGTATGCGGCGATGTGGGCATTGTAGTTACCTACCGCACCGTTGATTTTGCCCAGAATTTCTACCTGGCCCAGCTGACGGAACTGACGCTCCATACGGTACGCGACGTTGGCCATTTCTTTGCCGATGGTGGACGGCGTAGCGGGCTGACCGTGGGTACGGGAGAGCAGCGGGATATCACGATACTGCACCGCCAGGTCTTTAATGGCATCAATAATTTTACGCCAGTACGGCAGCACCACTTCTTCGCGCGCGGTTTTCAGCATCAGCGCGTGGGACAGGTTGTTGATGTCTTCGGAGGTGCAGGCAAAGTGAATAAACTCAGACACGGCGTGCAGCTCAGGCACCGACGCGACTTTCTCTTTCAGGAAATACTCAACCGCCTTGACGTCGTGGTTGGTGGTGCGCTCGATAGTTTTAATGCGCGCGGCGTCTTCTTCAGAGAAGTTAGCCACGATGCTATCAAGGTAACCGTTTGCGTCGGCAGCAAAAGCAGGAACTTCCTTGACGGCTGCGTGTGCGGCCAGCTTCTGCAGCCAGCGTACTTCGACTTGTACACGGAATTTCAGCAAACCATATTCGCTGAAAATCCCGCGCAGCGCGCTGACTTTATCGCCGTAGCGTCCATCGACAGGGGAAACGGCGGTCAGTGAGGATAATTCCATAGATCACAACTCCGGGGTTAAATGAGCGAGAATTTGTTTTGCCTGAGTGGTCAGGCGATTACGAGAAAACATGAGCTGCAGACGTCCGCCGCCGACCTGGTGCCACAGCACCGCCGAGCGGATCCCCGCCAGCAGCGAAGCACGGACTTTGGCCTGCACCTGCGGGCTTTGCAGCACTGCAGGGGAGCCAGTCACCTGAATACGCGGGCCGAGTGGGCTGATGACGTCCACATAGATACCTGCCATGGCGCTGAGCAGCGTATCGGACTGCAAATCAAAATGGTCGAGCTGACGCTGCAGGCCGCTGATGCGGTTGCCCAGCGTGTCCATTGCGCCTTTGGCGGCGGCAAGCTTGCGCTCGAGCACCATCAGGCTGAGCGTATAGCGAGTCAGCTCGGCGTTCAGCCCCTGGCGGCTGCTGGCGTTCAGCACGCCGAGTAAGGTTTCAAGGCCGAGACGAAGATAGGCTTCGCTGCCACCAAACACACCCAGCGCGGAGTCTGGGTTAAGGTCGATGACGCTGTTGAGCGAAACGTGTAACGCGTCGCCGTCGCAGTGCCCCTGATGGGCCAACTGCTGCACCAGACGGGCGGACTGGCAAATTCCCGCCAGCGCCAGGGTGATGTCATAGTAATTCTTCGCCACGCTAACTCCTTGTTGCGCTGCCCGACGGCGCGACGCCAGGCAGACTACGTTATGCCCTGCTCGGGGAGGGCTTTATTCCACAGGCAGCGGCAGGCGCTGCTCAATCACGCCGCCGCCGAGGCAGACTTCACCGCGATAGAACACGGCGGACTGGCCAGGGGTAACAGCGGCAACAGGTTCATCAAAGCGAACCTCAATACGTTCTGCATCCAGCGCGGTGACGGTGCACGGGATATCCGTCTGGCGGTAGCGGGTCTTCACGGTGCAGCGGAAGGTGCCGGTGACCGGTTCGCGATCCACCCAATGCAGCTGCTGGGCAATCAGCCCCACGGACATCAGGCGCGGATGATCGTGACCCTGAGCGACAACCAGAATGTTGTTCTCAACGTCTTTATCCACCACGTACCACGGATCTTCGCTGCCTTCTTTGGTGCCTCCGATGCCCAAACCTTTGCGCTGGCCCAGCGTGTGATACATCAGCCCCTGATGAGTACCGATCTCTTCGCCATCGACGGTGATAATTTTACCCGGCTGTGCGGGCAGGTAGCGGCCGAGGAACTCGCGGAATTTACGCTCGCCGATAAAGCAGATACCGGTGGAGTCTTTTTTCTTCGCGGTGATGAGATCCAGCTCTTCGGCGATTTTACGCACCTGCGGCTTTTCCAGTTCGCCGACCGGGAACAGGCTTTGCGCGATCTGTTCGTGGCTCAGCGTATAAAGGAAGTAGCTCTGGTCTTTGTTGCCATCGAGGCCGCGCAGCAGCTGGCTCTTGCCGTTAACATCGGCGCGGCGCACGTAGTGGCCGGTGGCAATGTAGTCGGCGCCGAGATCTTCTGCGGCAAACTCGAGGAAGGCTTTGAATTTGATCTCTTTGTTGCACAGGATATCCGGGTTGGGCGTGCGGCCCGCTTTGTACTCTTCCAGGAAGAGCTCAAATACGTTGTCCCAGTATTCGGCGGCAAAGTTAACGGTGTGCAGCTCAATGCCGAGCTTATCGCATACCGCTTGCGCATCGGCAAGGTCGGCGGCGGCAGTGCAGTATTCCTCGCCGTCGTCTTCCTCCCAGTTCTTCATGAACAGGCCCTCCACCTTATAGCCCTGTTGTTGCAACAGGTAGGCGGAAACGGAGGAATCAACACCGCCGGACATGCCGACGATCACTTTTTTCTGGCTTTCTGACATTGGAATACTCACGACATTGGACTTCAAGGCGGCATATTCTAGCACGCAGCCTGTTACTTGGCACCCTCGGTAAACGGCCAGTTAAATGCACCGATCAACGACAGCGGATAGCGCTCGTCCTGCTGATAGCAGCGGATGCTTTCGGCAACCAGCGCAGACCGGAGGTTTTTGGCATTGAGGATCTCTTCGGCGCTGAGCCACAGGCAGCGATCGATATCGCTATCGTGCGGTTCAGTGGCGCACATTTCGGCAAGTTCAATGACGAAAAGAAAGCGCAGAAACGGCGTGTGGTCGGGTGCCAGCCACTGATGCAGACGCACAAAATGCTGCGGCGTTGCGCGAATGCCGGTCTCTTCCCACAGCTCGCGCTCGGCGGCCTGTATCAGGGTTTCGTCGGCTTCCAGATGGCCGGCAGGCTGATTCCACAGCACTTTGCCATTGATGGTTTCTTCTACCAGCAAAAATTTGCCTTCGGCGTGAACCACGCAGGCGACGGTAACGTGAGGTTTAAACATGCGGCATCCTTATCGGGCAAGAAAGAGGATAAGGATATAAAGAAGGGGAGGGGAAAATCAAACCTTCGTCGGCGAACTCCAGCTTTGCTGCAAAATAACGCCTTTACTGTCGCTGAGGGTGACGGTGATTTGTGTCCATTCGCCGTGGGGAATATCCAGCATCATGCTGGCCAGCGGCTGCGGATGCTGACCTTTTATCACGACGCTGCCGCTTTGGCTGCTGTTGCTTTGCCCGGACTGCCCCTGATGAATCACGTTAATCGTCATCTGGCAGCTGCAATCGTTTGTCAGCGTCGCCATCGGTGTGACAACCAGCGCGTTATCCTGCTGTTGGGTTTCAAACCACAGTTGGTTGCTGAGCGCGGCGGCGATAAGCAGGAGGTGCATAGAAGTCCTCGTCATTGAGCGAAAGACAGCCGGATGAAAAATTCATCCGGCTGTAGGGGTTAGTTCTGATTAACGTACGAAATGTTACCTGAACCGGATTGCTGAACGTAGGTCACCGCATTGTTATGCGTCTGACCGACGCTGCTGAAGTTACCCGCGTTGGTCTGAGACACTAAAATAGCCGAATCATTAGCGCTCTGATTCACGTAAGACTTGTTGTTGCCGACAGACTGCTGTACATCAACAATACTTTTGCTGCCCGCCTGGACAATATCAGAGAGGTTGTAGTTGCCGCTCTGTACTACAGAGCTTGAGTTACTGGTGCCAGATTGTTTAACGCCGGAATTATTGCCAGTGCCATCTTGTGACACCACAATGGCGTTACCCTGACCACCCGATTGCTGTGTCGCAGAAGAGATGTTGTTTGCGCCTTTTTGAGTGACGCTGATAGAACTAGTGGTACCTTTCTGCGTCGCCGAAGATTGGTTACCCGAACCATATTGGTTTACGAAGACAGCGCTTTTGGTCGCAGCCTGGTTGACGATAGAACTGCCATAACTGCCGTACTGATGGACATCAATGACGGAGCCGGATGAGCTCGCCTGATCGGCCTGGGAGAAGTTACCGTTTCCCGGCTGGTAAATATGAATGGCCTGATCCCATTTGCCGCTTTGCGGGACGATAGGGGCTTTGCCCGTAATTGTCGGGATATCCGGAAGCGTGACGCCGCTGCCACCGCCGCCGCCATTACCATTACCAGGCCAACTACCACCGCCTTTGCCATCTTCACTTGCCACAGCGACACCCGATGCTAACAGTGTTGACAAAATAACAATTTTCCACGTTTTCATTAAGATACCCCATAGGTTTAGAGATTGGTCAATCAGTTAAAACGCTAATTTTGGGTAATGCGAATTGCCATTCCTGCCGAATTTTGCACAACGGCCGCGCCGCGGCTTGTGCCTGTTTGATTAATCTGCGTAATATTGCCAACGCCTTTGCTGACAATTTTTGCAGAGTTATCAAAACCAGTTTGCGTAATATCCGCCTGGTTCGCCGATCCTGCCTGCACGACCTCTGCAGAATTATTCGTCCCTGATTGGCTTACCGTAGCGTTATTACCATTACCGTATTGCGCTATTGCAGCGCGATTATTAAAACCATTTTGATTTAATATCGCGTTGTTATACCCACCCACCTGAGAAATAGAACCATAAATATGCGAGCCTGACTGGTTAATAGACGCGTTATTACCGCTGCCATGTTGGCCAGTAATTGCTACCATATCGTAGTTCTGACGATATTGACTTAACCCTGAAAACTCAGAGCCCGCCAGATCGCCTCCCGCAGTAGCCAGATATGAACAGCCCAATAAGGGTATTAATAAGAACCACTGTTTCATAATGGCACCTTGATTTAACCGACGGTTAAAGTCAGGAGTTAAACCAGCGATAGCTTCGTCCGCTTACGGAGTGCGGCAGTCGCTGATTTATGGATTGAGTATGTTCGACAGAAATAATCATTGTTTTCGCCTGGATTACGTATTTTGAAAATGAGCGTCAGTCGATAGTATGAGGATTCAGGAATGAGACAGGCTGGCAGCGGCGTCACCAGGCGGATGCAAACGGAGCGGGCTGCCGCGATAGCACAACAGTATTTAGCGCTTTACGGCCTAAGCTAAATTATTCTTCCATAAGCTAAATGATGGAATAGAAAGTTTACAGCTAAATAGCTGCGCCTAATACCGCTACACTTTTGCCTGACCATGTTTTCCTCCGGGGAATGGGCTGGCGGTTTCCATAAAATGGCGGACCTTTTTCAGTAACTGCCACATTGAGCGGCACTGATGATTACGGGTTATCGTGTCATGAAGTGCCTGCCATAGCCGTTCCACATGATTCACCCACGGCGAGTAAACCGGCTGGTAAATTACCCTGAACTTGGGATTTGCTTTCAACCAGCGCTGTGTTTCGCGGCTTTTATGGATAATGTAGTTATCAACGATCAGCGTGATTGTTTTCGCCCGCCGGTAAGTGGCTTTCAGGTGCTTCAGCAGAGCGATAAACAGCGCTGAACTTTTGCTGTTGCCGCCCACGTAGCTGACTTTACCCGTGCCACTGTGCAGTGCGCCGGCCAGATAGTATTTTTCGTTCTGCCCCGGCGTCACTACCCGTTTCTGCTGTCCGCGCAACTGCCAGTCCGCACCGATTTTAGGATTAAGGTGAATATCCACTTCATCTTCATAAAATACCGGATGCTCTGCGTTGCATTCATCCAGCGCTTTGTGGATTACCGCCATCTTTTCATCTTTATGTGGGTCACGGATGCGCAGAGTTGGCGCGGCCCTGCGCCATACAAGCCCCGCAGATGGCAACCAGCGGCGAACGGTTCCTGCATGTAACTGGCAACCGGTTATCTCATTGATTTTTATTGCCAGTAATTCGGTGCTCCAGCGTGAACGTTGATAACCAAAATCGCCGGGAGAATGCTTTATCAGCTCACGTAACAGGGTGCAGATATGTTCAAAAGGCCAGCGTCGGGAGCGCCCTGCGGGTAAGGATTTCAGGCCTTCAATACCTGAGTGCGTAAACCAGTTAATCCAGCGACCAACGGATGAACGGGCACAACAGAGAGTTCTGGCAACATCGCTGACCCGTTCACCCCGATGAAGCATCAGCATGGCCGTGAGTCTGCGGGCATGATTTTTATCGCGCGTTTTATGAATAGCTTTCTGCATCAGGCGTCGTTCGCCACGGGGTATTGGTGCTATGATCGGCATCGCTCAGTCCGGTTGGTGGTTTTGGTTGGTTTGGCGAATGATCAGATCGCGCAATCCGGGCTGAGTTCCCTTTCAGTGATCTACTATTCCGCGCAGCTATTTAGCGGCATTGTCGGCAGAAGATGGCATACCTTGAATAGACTGAAGTGTAAATACGCATGTTGGCTCAGGCGCTATGGGAAAAGATAAAATTATTTTCTTTATATAAATCATAACCAATAGTGTATTTCTTCGTAATAACCTGACATGTTATTGTTACATTTTGAAACACAAATAACCCTTGCGATTAAAATGCCAATGTCTAGATTGAACAGTATTGCAGCACTTAGGAAACAAGCGCACATTCTGTGCTTAATACCCTTTATTGTCATACTTATTAATTGTCATACTTATTAAATCAGCAACTACACAGAACGGCGACTCTTTCTGCGTATGCATATTGTGTGCATAGCAGAAAGAGATCGCGTTCCGAGCAGCAAGCGGGATGGGGTTTCATAATGCCGAAAGAAACTGAACCGGTACATAACGATATTTTGCTGTTAATAACCAGGCCGTCATTGCAGGCCACTGCCCTGGTTCATCAACTCAAAACATCATTACCAATTAATGTCAGAATTCAGAATATTCAAAAAATGCTCGAGCAGACTGACGCCGAGCGCGTTCTGGTTCTTTTTGATCTTAGTGAGTCGGATAAAAAAAGGACCTTACTCTGGCAAAGTGAACTACGACGATTACGTGAAAAAGTGAAAGTTTTGCTCATTAATATGCCAGAGGACTATCACTTTCATGAAGTAGAGTCATGGTTTGGTATTAGCGCAGTGTTTCATCTTTCCGTCGATGAGCAAACCTTAGTGGGTGGCATTCGCAACGTGATGAACGGGGGTTGCCATTTTCCTCACGATCTCACCAGCTATCTTATTAATCAGTCGGGCAGTTACCGGTACCATGACGATACCAGCGGGTTGACGCAGCGCGAAAAGGATATTCTTAATAAGCTGCGAATGGGTGCCTCGAATGTTGAAATTGCCCGCCTGTTATTTATTAGCGAGAATACCGTGAAGACACATTTATATAATCTTTTTCGCAAGATATCTGTAAAAAATAGAACGCAGGCTGTTACCTGGGCTAACGAAAACCTTAGACGCTAATCATGAAAAAACTGATAGTGATAACGGTAACATTAATAATGCTGCTGGCAGTACGCGTCACCGCTGCAGCAGAAATAGAGGTGCCGGGGCTGGTGACGGATAATACGATCACCCGTGTGGGCCACGATTTTTATCGGGAGTTTACCGACCATTGGGAGGAAGAGTACCCGGGTTCGATTACGATTAATGAACGCCCCAGTGCCCGCTGGGGCAGCTGGATAACGATCAAGGTCGATCAAGATTTGCTGTATCAGACGTTTTTATTTCCAAGTAAAAATGACTTTGATAAACAAGTTAATGTCGCATTAGCTTCCGTGTATGAGGCTTTGCAGAAGCGCGCCATTAATAAAGCTTTATTAAATACTGGCGACTTAACCAAAGATGAGTTCTAGGAGCGTACGATGAAAGTGCTTTCTTTAATTCTTGGTATTGGTTTTTTATCTACCACAGCCCAGGCGGGGAACCTGACCTTCCAGTTTGTTAACCCTAATTTTGGCGGCAACCCCAATAATGGTTCTTTTCTGCTCTCGGAGGCGAATGCGCAAAACTCATATAAAGATCCCAATGCTTACGACTGGAGTACTTCGTCATCAAGTTCAACACTTGATAATTTCACTTCAGCTATCCAGTCGCAGCTGCTCGGTAGCCTGATGGGCAACCTCTCTACCGGTAAACCGGGGCGGCTGGTCACTAAAGACTTTATTGTTGATATCACCAATACCGACGGTCAGCTGATGATGAACATCCTTGACCGCTCTACCGGGAAATCGTCCTCTATTCAGGTCAGCGGCCTGAGCAGTGTTTCAACAAATTAATCAGTGGCGGGATGCTGAGATGAAAAATATAACCGGCGTAGTGGTCATTTTAATTAGCCTGTCGATGCTTACGGGCTGCATTACCTCTCCCCCTAAACAGGCTGCAAAACCAACGCTGTTGCCGCGCTCGCAGAGCTATCAGGACTTAACGCATCTGCCGCCACCGCAGGGTAAACTGTTTGTCTCAGTTTATAATATCCAGGATGAAACCGGGCAGTTTAAACCTTACCCGGCGAGTAACTTTTCAACCTCTGTCCCGCAGAGTGCCACCGCGATGCTGGTTTCGGCGCTGAAAGATTCCAACTGGTTTACGCCGCTGGAACGTCAGGGGCTGCAAAACCTGCTCAATGAGCGCAAAATTATTCGCGCCGCGCAGGAAAACGGTACCGTCGCAGAAAATAACCGCGGTCAGCTGCCGTCGCTGGTGGCGGCTAATATCCTGATTGAAGGTTCGATCATCGGTTATGAAAGTAATGTGAAATCGGGCGGGGCGGGGGCGCGTTACTTTGGTATTGGCGCCAGCACGCAGTACCAGCTCGATCAGATTGCCGTCAACCTGAGGGTCGTCAACGTGAGCACCGGCGAAGTACTTTCCTCGGTGAATACCAGTAAAACGATTCTGTCCTACGAGTTCCAGGCGGGCGTCTTCCGCTATATCGACTATCAGCGTCTGCTTGAAGGGGAAGTGGGCTACACGGTGAATGAACCGGTCATGCTGTGCCTGATGTCGGCCATTGAAACCGGCGTCATTTATCTGGTCAATGACGGGATCACCCGCAACCTGTGGCAGTTGAAGAACGCCTCGGATATCAATTCACCGGTACTCGAAAAATACAAAAGTATCATCGTTCCTGATATTTCCTGACCGCTCACGCCAGGCGAGCGCTATTCGCGCTCGCCGCTGGCATCACGCCATTCGCCGTTGCCGAGGTTGTCCAGCGTGTAGCCACCCATCGCGTAACGAATTAACCGCAGCGTCGGGTAGCCCACGTGAGCGGTCATCCGCCTTACCTGACGATTACGGCCTTCATAAAGCGTCACTTTGAGCCAGGCAGTGGGAATAGACTTACGCTCGCGGATCGGCGGGTTACGCGGCCACAGCCACTCCGGAGCCTCAACGCGTTCGATACCGGCCGGCAGCGTCGGGCCGTCGTTGAGCGTGACGCCGTCGCGCAGCGCCTGCATCGCCTCTTCGCCAGGCTCGCCTTCTACCTGTACATAGTAAATTTTTCCCGTCCGCTTACCCGGCTGGGTGAGCCTGGCCTGCAGCGCGCCGTCATTTGTTAACACCAGCAACCCTTCACTGTCGCGGTCAAGGCGTCCGGCGGCGTACACATTTTGCACGGGAATAAAATCTTTCAGCGTGCTGCGGCCCGCTTCATCGGTAAATTGCGGCAAAACATCATAGGGTTTATTGAACAGTATGACGCGTTTTGGTTGGTTATCCCGGCGCGGCTTAGCGGCTTGTTTTGAGCTGAATCGCTCAACCCGGTGTTTTCTAAAAGAAGTTTTAATCATAGTATTTTCAGGCTTTATAGATTCGCGCATTATAGCCTAAGAACGAGAGTCTTTCATGGCGCCAAACAATCAGGTAGTATTGACAGGCTTATTACAAAACATTAACAAAAATGCTCTAACTCTTTGTGTTGCAGGAAGACGGTAAGACAGTGCATCTCCAGACTAAGTGGAGTGGGCGTAGTAGCGGCAAGAACCTGTGGCGTAAAGGATGACGAGCACACCAGTAGCGCTCGAAGGAGAGGTGAATGGAAAGCAAAGTAGTTGTTCCGGCGGAAGGTCAAAAAATCACCCTGAAAGACGGCAAGCTGAATGTGCCACACAATCCGATTATCCCATTTATTGAAGGCGACGGTATCGGCGTTGACGTGACTCCGGCAATGCTGAAAGTGGTTGATGCCGCTGTTGAAAAAGCCTACAAAGGCGAGCGTAAAATTTCCTGGATGGAAATTTACACCGGGGAAAAATCCACTCAGATCTACGGCCAGGACGTATGGCTGCCAGCAGAGACGCTGGATCTCATCCGCGATTACCGCGTTGCTATCAAAGGCCCTCTGACCACGCCAGTTGGCGGCGGTATCCGTTCTCTGAACGTTGCGCTGCGTCAGGAACTCGACCTGTACGTGTGTCTGCGCCCGGTGCGTTACTACCAGGGCACACCTAGCCCGGTGAAACATCCAGAACTGACCGATATGGTTATCTTCCGTGAAAACTCCGAAGACATCTACGCGGGTATCGAATGGAAAGCTGACTCCGCAGACGCTGAGAAAGTGATTAAATTCCTGCGCGAAGAGATGGGCGTGAAGAAAATTCGTTTCCCGGAACATTGCGGTATCGGCATTAAACCGTGTTCCGAAGAAGGGACCAAGCGTCTGGTACGTGCGGCGATCGAATACGCGATCACCAACGACCGTGACTCCCTGACCCTGGTGCACAAAGGCAACATCATGAAGTTCACCGAAGGCGCGTTCAAAGACTGGGGCTACCAGCTGATTCGCGACGAATTCGGCGGCGAACTCATCGACGGCGGCCCGTGGCAGAAAATCAAGAACCCGAACACCGGTAAAGAAATCATCATTAAAGATGTGATTGCCGATGCGTTCCTGCAGCAGATTCTGCTGCGTCCGGCAGAATACGACGTGATCGCCTGTATGAACCTGAACGGCGACTACATCTCTGACGCCCTGGCGGCGCAGGTTGGCGGTATCGGTATTGCACCGGGCGCGAACATCGGTGACGAATGCGCACTGTTCGAAGCAACCCACGGTACAGCACCGAAGTACGCAGGCCAGGACAAAGTGAACCCAGGTTCTATCATCCTGTCCGCAGAAATGATGCTGCGTCATATGGAATGGTTCGAAGCGGCTGACCTGATCGTTAAAGGTATGGAAGGTGCGATCAACAACAAGACCGTGACCTATGACTTCGAACGTCTGATGGAAGGCGCTAAACTGCTGAAATGTTCAGAGTTTGGTGACGCGATCATCTCAAACATGTAATCCAGATTCTGGGTTAGTGTGAAACGGGAGCCTGATGGTTCCCGTTTTTTTTATCGGTGAATAACGCGCTTACTCGCTGACCAACCAGAATTCAGCTTCCTCAAACATTTCCGTGACGACGCGGCTGATTTGTTCTTTTTCGTGCTTGCTGGCGTCAGTGTTAATGGCGGGCAGCGTCATCATCGGCTTTACGCGAACGTCGGCATCGGGAAAGAGGTTATGAACTCTTTTGCTGAGCTCTGACAGGATAATCTCTTTTGCGCCGGGCAACCCTTCAAAATTCCGTTTGTCATACACCAGTTCCACAAACATGCTAACACTCCATCTTACTGTATATAATAACAGTATATATATCGGAGGCGTGGTGGTGTCAATATCAGCGAGCGTATCGGCCAGGGTTTGCGCAAAAAACGCTGTACGGCAATGCAGGTTTTAGCGGGTGGTAGGCCGGATAAGCGAAGCGCCATCCGGCAGCCTGTACTTGATTGCCGGATGGCGGCGTCAACGCCTTATCCGGCCTACCGCGCGATTATGATGAATCTATCGGCGCCATAATGCTTAACCTCGCGGGATTACCGCCGTGCGGGGTTATCTCAGGCGCCTGCGGGTTACAGGGCTTTGCCGGCTATTTTATCCAGAATGGCATCCGGCTTGGCGCTGCCCAGAATGACCTTTGGCGGGTTATCCAGCACGATCATCGTTGGGGTCAACTGAATCCCCAGGCGTTCGGCTAAGGCCGACTGTTGCACCACTTCGTCCGAGCAGGAGGTACTGGTGCCATTATTGGGCAAAAAGCCCGCCATTGCGCCTTGCAGGCTTTTTTTACGGTCATCGGCACACCACACTCGCCCCATATCTTCAATCACGGAATCACGGATGGAAGGCGGTGCGACGGTCAGGAATGACATTGTCAGCCCGGCATCGTTGTAGCTCTTGATGTTTTTTACAACCTGCGAGCAGAAAGAACACTGATTATCGATGAACACCAGAACCTTGTGTTTTTCATCAGCGGCGGTGAAGGTCACGGGGGCTAACTTAGGCAGAGTGCGGTCGAGATCCTTTAATGCTTCTGCGGTGCTCTCATCGGCGCTGGCCGGGGCATCAGCGGAAAAAACGCTAAAACTCATTGCCCAGACAACTGGCAGGGCAATCAGCGGAAATACTTTCACGGTATACCTCATTTCAACAAACATCGGATCGTCAACGGCGTCTTCGGATGATGTTATTGGCATCAACCGTAAAACGCAGTGACTTTAGCGGATCGAAGCATATCTGAGCAATGATTATTTTTTATACATCTCGCGATACGCGCTTAGCGGCTCCGCCAACTGGCTTCGCGGTGGTCATTGCGGCTATAATCGGACTAAATTTTTCAATGAGTTTAAAACAACGATGACCAAACTGACCTTACAAGAGCAGATGCTAAAAGCCGGGCTCGTCACCAGCAAGAAAATGGCCAAAGTACAAAGAACGGCTAAAAAGTCGCGCGTTCAGGCTCGTGAGGCCAGAGAAGCGGTGGAAGAGAATAAAAAGGCCCAGCTGGAGCGCGATAAGCAACTGAGCGAACAGCAAAAGCAGGCGACGCTGTCTAAAGAGTATAAAGCGCAGGTGAAGCAACTGATTGAGATGAACCGCATCACTATTGCCAGGGGGGATATCAACTTTAACTTCACCGATAATAACGTGATCAAAAAGCTGGTGGTGGATAAACCGACACAGACTCAGCTGATTAACGGCCGTCTGGCGATTGCACGCCTGGCGACGAATGCGGCTGGGGAAAGTGAGTATGCGATCATTCCGGCGATTGTCGCGGATAAAATTGCCCAGCGTGATACCAGCAGCATCGTACTGCACAGTGCGCTAAGTCAGGATGTGCAGGATGAAGACGATCCGTACGCTGATTTTAAAATCCCTGACGATCTGATGTGGTAACGCATTGCCCATCAAAACGGGCTCGCGCAGTGGGCGTTGATATGTTCCAAAGTGACGGGATGGACAAAACGCAGCTCGCTGGCGTGCAGCATCAGCCGCGGCGTCCGTTCGGTGCCTGGAAGCAGAAGGCCGCCATACAGATCGCAGCCTAGTATCGGGTGGCCCAGCAGCTGGCAGTGGATACGGAGCTGATGGGTACGCCCGGTTTCCGGCAGCAGATGTACCCGGGTGAGCGGCAGCGCGCTGCCGTTTTCCTGCTCCTGGCAGAAACGCGACAGCACGCGATAGCGCGAGCGCGCGGGCTTACCGTTGGCGGTGGAAATCGACATCAGGGGAAAACGTGCCGGGTCTTTGGCGATGGGTGCGTCAATCAGCCCCTCGTCATGGCTCAGGTGCCCGCAGAGCAGAGCGCTGTAGGCCTTGCTGACCGTCCGCTGGCTGAGCGCCGCGTTGATGGCCTTATTTCGCGCCACCACCATCAGCCCGGAGGTCCCGAAATCCAGGCGATGCACCAGGGTACAGCCCGGAAAGCGCTGCGTCAGACGGTAGTGTACGGAATCAAAATTTAACGGATTCTTCCCCGACAGGCTGAGCAGCCCACTGGGTTTATTGATAATCACCAGGTATTCGTCCTGATAGCGTATTTCAATCTGCTTATCGCAGGGTGGCGCAATAAAGGTATCGAGAATGGTAGACATCAGGCTGCACGGCTGGAGAGTGGAAGCGGATGATACCCAATTTTCCCTCGGCTGGCGAATTACACGCTCGCCCGTCAGAAAATTATCATCCACACTTAACCCAAAGACATAGTCTGCGCGCGCATTGTGCATTACACTGCGCGCTGCAAAAAATTGAGTTGATTAACGATTAACCAGGCGGTAACGGCGATGAACGGAACAATCACAACGTGGTTTAAAGATAAAGGTTTTGGATTTATCAAAGATGAAAATGGCGACAACCGCTATTTTCACGTGATTAAGGTTGCCAACCCTGAGCTGATAAAAAAAGATGCAGCCGTCACTTTTGAACCGACCACCAATAATAAAGGTCTGTCGGCCTATGCGGTGAAGGTGATACCGGATAGTAAGTACATCTACATTGCAGGCGAAAAGCTGAAGCTGACGTCAATCAAATCTTTCGTGGTCTACAGCGAAGAGGTGCCCGCTGAGACGCGTGTCGATAAAGAGAATGCGGTGCTGTCGGTTGGCCTGCTGATGAACAGTATCCGCCCGAAATCAGAAGCGAAGCCCGGCGAAATGCGCTCTCTGAAAAAGCTGGCGATCACGACCTTCCAGGGGACGACGCTGATTTTCTCGGAAGATGAGATCGATATTGACGCCACGATAAAGCTGCTTAAAATCTAACCATTGCTGCGATGGCGGAAACGGGAGACGATCGTAACCGGCGTTCTCCCGTTTTTTATGGGTCATTATCAGGTGGGACTAATAATATTCTCGGTATGTAATAGCTGATTGTCTTTCGACCAGTAAGAGCGGTTGACTTCATTCACATCCACTACCCACTTAAAGACGCCTGCTCTGGCTAATTCGCGGCAATATTGTTCAAACGGGGTGATGCCGGTAAAATGTCGCTTTGCGGCCATTCTGGCCAAATGGCTGCTGCCGCCCGCGCTGACTTTAATTAAGCTACGGTCACTCTTCATGGATACGTAAGAGTCAGAGGTCGTGACAATTTTGACATTGCCCGTGGCGACAAAATAAATGTAATACGAAATATCATTTTGTTTTAACTGTGTTAAGAACTGCGGGAAATCTGATTTATACCTGACTTGCTCAAAAAGTTCGCACAGCGTGTCGCTCAATTCCATTTTTATCTCCCCTGTATCCCTGTTTCTTATATTAATTTTATTGATTCACCATCCCTGTATTCCCTGAAATGAGTGTAGACGATTAATTGCAAAACTAATAGTTTGTGATGGTTATTTTGTCTGTTTGCGCAGGTTATGCCGCGCTTATGTGGCTGACGGTGGGCGATTTTGGTGGCCTGCGCGCGGCTATCCCCCTACACTAGGCAAGCACTTATAAAGGAGATAACCATGTTAGAAGGGTACTTTGATCTTGATGATGCAACCGGCGTTGATGCCGCTGAGAACCGCAAGCGTCTGCTGGCCGTTCAGGCTGCGCTAGAGATAGCTAAAGCGGCCGTGTCTGCCACCACTGCGAATGCCGGGATTCGTTCGCAGATGGACCTGCGTAACGTCTCACAAGAGGTTGCTACCCTGGCTGATGCAATCCAGGATGCGCTGGAGTCAGACGTGTAGTATCGCAATACCGCCTTCGGGCGGTTATTTCCGACGTGAAGCGTATCAGGCGGTTTATCTATTAATGCGGGTATTTATTTGGAACGCTTTTTGCCAATATAAATACATTTTATTAATGATGGTGATTAAAGTATTCATCGCGTGAATGATTTTTCTCTTCATATAAATGGCTGATAAAACATTAGCAAAGAAATAGCAAGTGGATGTCCTGCTATTTATAAAGTTAAATATTGATTAAGCGCAATATGCATTGGCGTGACGACAGACTATAACATGAGAAGTTGTCATGGAGGACTCATTGATGAGCCTGTGCTGTTCCTGCGTCAGTAAACGAATTATTTTTAGCCTCACCGCCGTCAGCCTGCTTATCGTGGCGATGTTTATGCTGGCGGGCCATCTGGCTACCTATACCATTTTTATTGCCGATATTTATTACCTGGTTTTTTCCGGGCTACTGCTGTTGCTTGATGCAATTATCTTTTTCTTTATGTTTTTCCAGTTTATCTGTAATAGAAAACTGCTTTTTGTCGCCATCCTTGGGCTGGGATTTCTCGGTGCGGATATTTATTGGGTCGAGGTTCTGGTTCTTATCCAGGAAATGATTGCGCTGTGTATTCCATTGAAAGCTATCACCAATGATTTAGCGATTTTTTATCTGTTTCGCCAGCTAACGCTGATGTCGTCATTTCTGATTGCGCTGTTTTATGCCCGTCGAATGAACCAGAATATTGCGCCTGTGGGTAAAGATGAAGCGCTGGTGCTGCTCCTTGCCTGCATATTCCTGGTGATGGCGATCTCTGCGCATAATTTGTCCAGCTATAATCCGCAGATTTCACTTAATCTTATGGGGACGCGCTTTGCGAATGGCCGCAATGCCTGGAATTCCTACTACGGCGTTGCCGTTGTGGCCGCCTGGCTTATGACCCTGGTGCTGACTATTGTGATTACCCAACTGCGCAGCTTGCTGTGGTGCAGCATCGCCGCGTTCTGTGTTTCCAGCCTGTTCAGCAATATTATTTTGCTTAACCTGAACGAGTACAATTTCCCCGTCTGGTACCTTAGCCGCGGCGTGGAGGTCGTTTGTACCTTCTTTGTGATTGTCGTGCTGCTGTACGATATTTTCAAAATGCATAAAAAATCGACGATGTTGTCGATTCACGATCCGCTTACCGGGATCTATAACCGCGCCTATTTCTACCAGGAGCTGCAGCAGTTGGTGGTTTCCAGGAAGCCAATCAGCCTGATGATTATGGACATTGATCATTTTAAACGTATCAACGACCGCTATGGGCACCCGGCGGGCGATGCGGTGATTAAGACGGTGGTTGCGCTGGCGAAAAACGCGGTGCGCGAGGAGGATATTCTGGCACGCATCGGCGGGGAAGAGTTCGCGGTGCTACTGCACGACACGCCCCCGACGGTGGCGGCGCGGATTGCCGAAAGAATACGCGTTGAAATAGAGCGGGAAACGGCGCAGGGCGTGGCGTATCGGACTCCGGAGCCAATGACGATTAGCATAGGTTTGTTTTGTTCGTCGGACAAAGTGTTCTCCGCCGATGAATGTATTTCTTTCGCCGACAGCGCGCTGTACGCCGCCAAGCGCGCCGGGCGTAACCGGGTTATGACCAGTACGTAACTTGCATGTTAATGCCAGAAGGGTCTTTTCCTTCTGCGCGCAGGTGGTACACTGAAAATGTGATGTTAATCATGACCTGCGTAAAAACGAAAAAGAGATACTGCTATGCAACATATCATTGAAGGGTTCCTCAACTTTCAGAAAGAAGTTTTCCCTCAGCGTAAGGAACTCTTCCGCAGCCTGGCGTCTAGCCAGAATCCAAAAGCACTGTTCATCTCCTGCTCAGACAGCCGTCTGGTGCCTGAACTGGTGACACAGCAAGAGCCGGGGCAGCTGTTTGTTATCCGCAACGCCGGGAACATCGTGCCGTCATTTGGCCCGGAGCCGGGCGGCGTATCAGCGACGATCGAATATGCTGTTGTCGCGTTAGGCGTCACGGATATCGTTATCTGCGGTCACTCTAACTGCGGTGCCATGAAAGCCATTGCGACCTGCCAGTGCCTGGAGCCTATGCCTGCGGTATCCCATTGGCTGCGTTACTCCGATGCGGCGAAAGCGGTCGTTGAGAAGAAAACCTTCGACAACGAAACCGATAAAGTGAACGCCATGGTTGAAGAGAACGTGATTGCTCAGCTGAATAATATTAAAACCCATCCGTCGGTGGCAGTAGGCCTGCGCGATAACGCGCTGCGTTTGCATGGCTGGGTATACGACATTGAGAGCGGCGAAATTCGTGCGCTGGAAAAAAACAGCAAGCGCTTCGTGTCGTTGGCCGATAACCCAGACGTTTTCTTCGAGTAATCGACAAACCTGCGCCGCTATACGCTGCTGACCAGCCTGAGCTTGCCGCGTCCTGGCGTAAGGTGTGGTGTTTTGTTGATGATCAAATAAAGAAAAGGTCGCCAGGCCATTGCGTTTTCCTCCGCCAGTGATTGTTTTAAACCTGGCAAAACGCGGGCGCTAGGGCGCTGCAACCAAAGTATGAATCTGCATTGATGGCCTACGCCATCCGGGCGAGAGCAAAAAAAAGGAGCCGTTTCAGGCTCCTTTTTTCATTTCATGCGAACGCTACCAGCCGCAAACATCATGCTCGTTTTCGGTATCATAAGCGCGCACGGTATTGACCAGCTCTTTAACCACGTCAGCGGCAACATCTGGGACCAACAGCTCCATCGGCGTCTCGGTTTCATAATCGACGGAAACGCCGTTGCTATTGTTGGTGACGGTCACCGTATAGGTTGCCTTACCCATTGCTGTTACCCCTTATGTGAATTAACCACTTTGCCCAGGCCAATACCCTCAAGCGTAGCATCAGGATCGGCAAAGAAGTCGATATTAAAATAGGTGTCGTCAGTGAGCAGCTCAATGCGATGCCACTTCTGCGGCGGTGAAATGCCAAAGGAGCCCGCTTCTATCACCACCTCAACGTCGGGTTCGGTTGCGTCGCCGTCGGGGAAGCCAAAGTAGCGCACGGCCCCTTGCATCACGGATAACCGTCCGTAAACGTGGGCTTTAGTGTTGTGATGGGTGAACAGGGCTTTCGGCGCGGTGTCTTTATTCCAGAACGGGGTCGAACGCGAATGAACAAAGTTTTCAGGAATACGTAACATGGATGGCTCCTTACTACATCACCATAGTGTTCTATAGGGATTTCAGCACATCAGCTTCGACAAAGAAGTCGATGTTAAAGACGGTATCGTCGGTCATCGTTTCGATGTAATGCCACTTCTCCGGCGGGAACACGCCAAAATGGCCGGCGTTGATAACCAGTTCGCTCTCCGGCTCCGGTGAGGTTTCGCTGGCAAAACCCAGATAACGAACGGCCCCCTGATGGACCGACAGTCGCGGATAAACGCCCGGTCGCGTACCTTTATCCAGGTGACGTTGAAAAATACCGGCCGGCGCGGTGTCTTTGTTCCAGAACGGGGTGGAACGGGTATGAATACAAGTTTGCGGAATGCGTAGCATGTTTTCCCCCTATACGTTGAATGTATTAAAGCACATTTTTTCCAGCCTGTTCACAATAAAATGTATTTTAAATGCATCTTTCGTGTGGTGTTAAATTCTTGTTCTTTTTTGCCGTTAATTGTTCACTTGTTGCAATGATAAATATTCAATTTATGCTTCATTAGTGTTACAAATACGGTGAAATATCGTGAAGTCAGCGTCGGGAGGATGCAATGATTCTGGAGAAACTGCGGACGTCAAACGGCAAAAAATTCCTGTTGTCCGCTTTTGTGGTGTTTGCGATTGCCGTTGTGGTGGTGGGACGAGCGACCTTCGGTGGGGTGGTGAGTGAATACAACCTGCCGTATTCCGAATGGACCACAAGTATGTTTGTGCTGCAGGGGGCAATGGTGCTGGTTTACAGCTCTATTTTTACCTTACTGTTTTCAATTCCATTGGGTTTTTTCTTTTTAGGCTCTGATAACCAGCGTTAATTCTTTCCGGCGAGCGTTCTGCTCGCCTTACCGTATTCTGATTGCCATTTTGATAAAGACCTGACACGATCAAATTCACGCGTGCGCACTTCGTTATCCAGAATGATCCTGCTTCGTAATGCAAATTTATCGCAATACGAAAAATGCTAACGTAGAGCGTGTTTCAGGAAGAAAGCCCATTCATTCGGGGTGCCAGTGAGAATTATCCAGGACAGTTTACGTAAGAAACAGGCGCTGCTGGCATCGGCATTGATGACCTTGGGTTTGATCTGCGTAACGCTTTTCATTCTTTATTCCCGCGCCATGTCGCAGGTTAACGAAGGCATTAACGCTCTGCAAAATCAGATGACGGAGATGTTTAATGATAATGAGCTGATTGCCGATGCGACGGGCGTGCGCTTTCAGCAGATAAGCTCTCATGCGATGTGTGGCGAGGCCGATATTTTCGAGGCGCGAGGTAGCGCATGGGGGATTAACGCTAACCCGCAGGCGCTTGACCTTCAGCGCGGCGCGATGGTTGCCCGCACCCAGGAGCGTCGTGGCCGCTGCATGTACCTGGCCGCCGAATTCGTGCGTCAGAAAAGCCACGCGCTGAATCCAGCCCTCAAAGACATTCACCGCTATGTTATTGCCAGCGACGCGAGTTGGTTTTACTGGTTTAACGCCTCTGACTCCGTGCCGTTTAATTTTGACACATCACAAATGGCTAATAACCTGCGAAAGTTCTTCTCCGAGCCAGAACCGTTTTACGATCGCGTATTACAGACCAGTGTCCTGAAAAAATCGCGCAGTTCGACGGATTTTTATGATGATAAAATTACGGGCAGTAAAGCCTATAGCGTGGTGAGCTATATTTACGATCTTTCCGAGGGGGAGGCCAGCAATCATATTGTTGCTTACCTGGTTTATGATTTATCTTCACCCCAGCTGATGTCTGCCCTGAAGGAGGCATTCAATAATCGGGTGCAGGACGGATTAATACTGGGTTTTCAGAATCGTCGTACGGGCGAATTGCTGTGTATCGTTAATGACTGTAGCTGGCTGGATAACTATCATACCCATACGGTGTCGTCGCGTTATGAGATCAAATATGCGCTGCCTTTCTGGTCCTTCCTGGGCGAAGATCCTGCGGCGATGACCACCCTGGCACTTGCGCCTGTGCTGCTCATACTGCTGTTTATACTGATTCGCTTCCACCTTAATCGCGCCGATTTGCGCTTTTATCGCGACGCGTTGACCGGTTGCTTTACGCGCAATATTTTCTCTGTGATTCAGCAACGCTCGCTGCCGTATATGACGGTGATCCTCTTCGACTGTAATAAATTTAAGTCAATTAACGATAGCTACGGGCACCAGGTGGGCGACCTTGCGCTACAGGCGATTGCTGGCCGCATGCTGGATTCAGTGCGCGCTAACGGTGACTGGGTCATTCGCAGCGGCGGCGATGAGTTTATTGTGCTGCTCAGCCGTACGGATGTTGCCCACGCGCATATGGTGGCTGAACGGATAGCTTCCGGTATTGCCATGCTGCCATTTAGCGTCCAGGGGACGCCGGTGCCGCTGTCGGTATCATGGGGCGTGGCATCGTGCCGGGATAGCCTGGACGAGGCGATTCAGCAGGCGGATGCGGAAATGTATCAGATGAAAAAGCGGCGCGGGGAAAGGGGATAAGCCGGCGGGGGCGCGGCTTATCTTTGGCGAGCTACCACCAGCCGAGCTGGACGCCAACGACGGTGACGATGGCGACGATCAGCATGATAATCGTGGTCTTTCTCATTGTGCTCCTCCCGGCAGCGCGTAGCCGCCAATAAAAAACCAGCCCAGAAAGATCACGGCAATAACAAAGATAACGATAGGGAAAGCGATACCCAATCTCATGGTGACATCCTGATTCCTGTTATAAACAGCGCGTATGATACTGTAATTAGCCTACCCGCTGGGCGCTAATTTGCGGCCGATGGCGAAATTTTTTGTCCTCGTACATTGCGCTATCGGCGGCGCGAAGGGCGCTGTCCGGGTCCATGTGCGATGGGTCGACGCGCACTGCGCCGATGCTGGCGCCAGGATAGTGGATCAACACCTCACCCAGCAGATAATCGCCGATCAGCAACTGGCGCAGCGTTTCGGTAAACTGCGCAAGCTGAGTGGTCGAACGCTCAAGCGTGGCGACCATAAATTCGTCGCCGCCTAGTCTGCCGAGCTGATCGTCGACAGAAATGCCGTGCCTAAGACGTTGCCCCACCAGCTGTAAAAATTCATCGCCCGCCTGGTGACCGTAGACATCGTTAATTTCCTTGAAGCGATCGAGGTCGATAAACGCGAGAATGACCGCGTGGTTCAGATGACGCGCCAGTGAAAACAGCGTCTCCAGGTTTTCAAAAACCGCCCGGCGGTTAGGCAGACCGGTCAGCGCATCGGTATAGGAGTGATAGACCAGCGCCGCGTTGGCCTCCTGCAGCTGGGTTACCAGCGACTCCTTTTCGATATAGCGCGCGATAATGCTGGCAAACAGCTGCAGCACCTGTTCGCTGTTAAAGCTGAGCGGCTTTTGCTGCGTGCTGGTGGCGCACAGCGTGCCATAGAGCGAACCATCGGTAAGGTGAATCGGTGTACTGAGGAAGGTGGTGATACCCAGCGCTTTTGCCGCTTCGCAGTCGGCCCAGCGTTCTGGCACGTTGTCGCTATAGAAACAGCGATCGTCCATTGCGCGCTTACATAGCGTATCGCCCCACGGCACCGTCAGGTTTTCGGGGATGGTCATATCGCCGCTGTTGCGCGAATAAACAATGTGCTGCAGGTCGGCCTGCGTATCAATTTTTGTCAGATAGGTCGATTCCATATTAGTAACTAACTCAAGCATTTCAAGCAGTTGCCGGACAAGGCTTTCCAGCGACTGTTCCGTAGCAAGCGTTTGTGACACTCTGGCGAGAATAATATCTGACATGAAAACAACGGTCCCCTGGAATGGTATGAGCGATCATAGTGTATGATCCTCAAACGAAATCGTATCTCCTGAATTTTATACATTCTGTATCAGAAAGGTAAGCATAGTGCTGGCAAAACGGGGGTGTTTACCGAGAAGCACCGTGAATGACGGGTAAAAAAAAGCCCCATCGGGGGAGATGGGGCAAAGTAACTCATTGATTATGGAATGTTCTGTTCTCTGGTCAGTTGAGAACGAGAATGACTTTACCTATCAAAAGTGTAGTTAAAATGAAGAAATTATGGAGTTTAAAGCTAAACTCCGGCGTAAAAATAAGGAAAAATTATGTCATCCCGCTATCTTTTACTGCTGCCGCTGTTCCTTGCTGGCTGCGCAAAACAGGCTCAACCGGAGGCGCCATTACCGCCGCAGATCGGTATGGCAAATCCTGCTGCCGTCTACTGCCAGCAGAAGGGCGGAGAAAGCATTCCGCAGATTAATGAGAAGGGACAATTCAGCCTGTGTAAACTGCCAGATGGGGAAACGATCGAAGAATGGGCGCTGTGGCGTCGCGATCATCCGCAGAAAAAATGACAGCGAAGGTGACATCCAGTACACTTCGTAACCAGGATTATTCTGACTAACGAGTGATGTATGTTTTCGCTAAAACCGGGCACTACCGCCATGATCATCGGTGCCCGTACGGTTGCTGGCCGTGCCAATATAGGCAAGAGCGTTGAGCTTTTCGCTCTCATCCAACCCGGTGAACGCTGCCTGAATCCTGTCAACGGCGTGATGACTGAACTGGCTGCCGACGCGCCGCGCGCGCTGTGGCTGGTGACCGGTGACGTCAGCGCCGGCGACGGTCTGCACGGTTTTGCCTTTGTGCGATCGGAATATTTAATGCCGCTGATGCCCGATATGCTGCCGGCGCGTGAGCGTGAGGTGCGGGTAGCGTAAACGCGACGTCGGCTGACGTCGCGCGGTAGGTCAGAGATTTTTCAGCCAGTCGGCGAGCACGCGCGCGTGGTTTTGCGCGGTGTTTGCGGCGGCGTAAACCAACGTAACGCCCTGATTATGCGCAATGTCGGCCAGCCTGCGACCGTCCTCCAGATGGTGTGAAAGCTCTTCGCGATAGTGCTGGCAGAAGCTGGCAAAATCGATCACTTCTCCGTGAAAGGCCTTACGCAGCTCTGCCGACGGGGCCAGGGTTTTACACCACTCATCGTAGATGAGGTCTTCCTTTTTGATGCCGCGCGGCCACAGCCTATCAACCAGAACACGGTAGCCATCATCAGGTGCAGCGTCTTCGTATACGCGTTTACACTGGATCATATCCTTCCTCCCTTTGTCCTTTTTGACCATACCACAAACTTTGGTTGGGTTCTCTGGTCAGCTATTGCTATTGTGCGCAGACATCGCTAGTCTGAGGCTCCTTATGCCGTACGTTAACGTCAGCCCATAAGGACCCATCATGGAAAACTCCGCCGTTACTCCTCTTCTCCGTATTGCCCTCGTTGGCGACTACAATGCGGATGTCATTGCGCATCAGGCGATCCCGCTGGCGATCGACGATGCTGCCGCGGTGCTGGAACTGCCCGTTGAATATTGCTGGTTGGCCACGCGCGACGTGAAAAGCGCTGACGATCTGGCCGGTTTTGACGCCCTCTGGCTGGTGCCTGCCAGCCCGTACCAGAATACCGAAGGCGCGCTGACTGCCGTGCGCTATGCGCGTGAAAACAGCCTGCCGTTTCTGGGTACCTGCGGGGGTTTTCAGCATGCGATCGTTGAATACGCGCGTAATGTGATGGGCTGGGAAGATGCCGCGCACGCGGAAACTGACCGCGAGGGGCGGATGGTCATCGCGCCGCTCACCTGCTCGTTGGTGGAAAAAAGTGATGCCATTGAACTGCGCGCCAACACGCTGATTGCCCGCGCCTACGGCCGCGACACGATCGAAGAAGGGTATCACTGCAACTACGGGATTGCCGCCGACTTCGCCGCCGAGCTTGATGCGCAGCCGCTGCGCGTGACGGGTTGGGATGATAATGGTGATATTCGCGCGGTAGAACTGGTCACTCACCCGTTCTTTGTCGCGACGCTGTTCCAGCATGAGCGCAATGCGCTGGCGGGCCGGCCGGCACCGCTGGTGCAGGCCTTCCTGCACGCCGCCGCGCAGTAAAAATAGACTCACAGTCGATTGGATGGCGGCTACGCCTTGCCCGGCCGACTGTGACTCTCTCTCTACTGGCCGACGTGAATCTCTTTGTCGCGCCCGGCCAATCCGCCAAATACGGCCATCACCAGCGCCAGCCCGGCGACCGCCATCAGTGACAGCTGCCATGCTCCGGTGGCGTCATGCATTTTCCCCATCAGCGGCGGGCCACAGGCGGCGAGCAGATAGCCCACCGCCTGAGCCATACCGGACAGCGCCGCCGCCTGATGTGCCGAACTGGCGCGCAGGCCGATAAACGTCAGCCCGAGAATCATCGTCGCGCCGGAACCGAAACCAAAAATAACCGTCCACAGCGCTGCCTGTGCCGGCAGCAGCCAGTAGCCCAGCGCGCCGATCGCGCACATTAACGCCACGGCAATGGCGATCCCGCGCTGATCCTTTAGCCGATGGAGGATCAGCGGGATGGCGAAACCGGGTGCGGCCGTGGCCAGCTGAAGCAGGCCATGCAGAGAACCCGCCTGCGCTTCGCTGTAGCCCCGGCTAATCAAAATTGCCGGTAGCCAGCCAATAATGACGTAGTAGACCAGCGAGTTCAGCCCGAGGAAAAGCGTGACCTGCCAGGCCAGCGCCGAACGCCAGATCCCCCGGTTATGCATCGCGCCGCTACTGGAGATTGCGCTAGCGCGCGATGAACGCCACTGCGGCAGCCAGCACGCCAGTGCCAGCAGCGGGAATACCATTAACATCAGTAGCGCACCGCGCCAGCCCAGGCCGCTGAGCGCAATCGGTACTACCAGCGCGGAGCCCAGCGCGGCGGCGGCCCCCATCGTTACCGAATAAGCACCGGTCATTTTCGCGACCTGGCCAGAAAAATCCCGTTTGATAAGCCCTGGCAGCAGCACGTTGCCCAGCGCAATGCCGCAGCCAATCACCGCGGTACCGATAAACATCAGTGCGATCGAGGGCAGTGAGCGTACGGCGATGCCGGCGCAAATCAGTAACATCGCGGCAAACAGGCTGCGTTCCATACCAAAACGGCGAGCGACGCCGGCGGCCAGCGGCGAGACCAGCCCAAACGCCAGCAGCGGCAGGGTGGTTAACAGGCCTGTTTGCGCGGTGGTGAGCGCGTATTCGGCGCGAATGGCGTCAAGCAGCGGTGCCGCGCCGGTAAAGGTGACGCGTAGCGTCGAAGCAATCAGTAAAATACCGACAATCAGCAGCCAGCGGCGGCTGGAAGAAGTCACAGCGTCAGACATAGTGTTCTCAGGTCAACAGTAGAGACGCTACGATACCTGCTTTAGCCTTCGTTTAAATCAAGCTAAAATGACAAATTATCGCTAAATTCGGACAAAATAATGCTGGGGTTGGGTTTAGGTGGCTATCATCCTGACAGCCATGAGGATGCTGCAGTAGCCTTTGGTGTGCAGGTATCAGAAGGGGAACAGCATATTCCGCTGCATCAGCACCGAAAAGGACAGCTGATTCTGGCGCTGCACGGTGCGATTACCTGCGAAGTTGAAAACGCTATGTGGATGGTGCCGCCGCAGTTTGCGGTGTGGATCCCCGGAGAAGTACCGCACAGCAATCGCGCGACGCCACAGGCGGAGCTATGCTTTCTGTTTATTGAACCGGGCGCCGCGAAGATGCCCGCGCACTGCTGCACGCTAAAAATTTCGCCGCTGGTACGTGAGCTGATTCTGACGCTGGCCCGGCGGGATAAGGACGCGCGTCTGACGGTGGAAAGCCAGCGGCTGATACAGGTTCTCTTTGATGAACTGCCGCAGCAGCCGGAGCAACAGCTACAGCTGCCGGTTTCCGCGCACCCGAAAATCCGCCTGATGGTCGACACGATGGCATCGGCACCGGCGCAGTGGCAGACGCTGACGCAGTGGGCCAGCCGCTTTGCGATGAGCGAACGCAACCTTGCCCGGCTGGTGGTTAAAGAGACCGGCCTCAATTTTCGCCGCTGGCGGCATCAGCTGCAGCTGATCCTCGCGCTACAGATGCTGGTACGTGGCCTGAGCGTTCAGCAGGTGGCGCTATCGTTAGGCTATGACTCGACGACCGCGTTTATCACCATGTTCCGTAAGGGGCTCGGGCAAACGCCGGGGCGCTATCTGATGGCGCTGACTACGACTTCCCAATAAGCAGCGACACCAGCCCAGCGGCAATCAACGGCCCTACCGGCACGCCGCGAAACAGCGCTACGCCGAGCACGGTACCTATCAGCAGACCCGCTACCAGGTGCGGCTGGCTGCCCATCAGCGTCACGCCGCGCCCGCCAAGCCAGGAGACAAAGACCCCGACGGCGATAGCAACCAGTGATTTCCAGTGACCGAAAGAGTGAATCAGCGTGCTGGCGGGCAGGGTGCCGCTGGCGATAGGCGCCATGACGCTGATGGTCAGAATAATGATACCCATGCTGAGCCCCTGTTTTTCCACCCACGGGAAAAAGGCGCTCAGCGGCGTAACGCGGATAATAATCAGAACCAGGATAGACACGGCAACGGTGGTGTTATGGCTTACAAAGCCAAGCGCCGCCAGACCCAGGAGGATCAGCAGGGTGGTATCGAGCATAGAGCGGTAATCCTTGCCAAAAAGAGAAAAAGACAGCGTTGCCGTAGCCCTGGCGAGGCATTTATTGTCCCCCGGGTCGTGCCCCGGCGTTGTTATGCTCGGCCGGGCTACGTATTTCCGTTTCCCTACTGTACGCAAGAAGCGGCGCGCTGGCAGGTGTTTTTCAATCTTTGCGCAGAATTTCAGGCATTTGCCTGATTATTTGACCAATACCGTCATTAATGGGCTGCCTTCGCGCATAAACAGTGGAATCGTCTTCAGCCATACTTTGCGTAGCGCCGTTCGGCAATGGGGGTCAGGGTGCCGGCTGGCGCTTCGCTTATCCGGCCTACGATCGACCAGGGGTATCATCAGGATTGGCGGCGGAAGGCAACCAGCTCCGGCTGGGCAATGCGCAGGTAATCAGCGGTATTGAGGATCACGGATTTTTCGAGACTGCCTGCGTTAAAGGCAATTTCATCAAAGCGTTCAAACAGCAGCGGATCGGCAATAAGCCGCAGCGCGCGGTGGAAGCTGAACGGCGGGATAGCACCGAACACGCAGGCCGTGAGCGCTTCAACTTCCGCCGGGCTTGCCAGCGATGCCTTCAGCCCGCCAATATGCTGTGCCAGGCGCGACAGATCGGCCTGCTGGTCGGCCGCCAGAATCGCCAGCACATGCTGGTTCACGCCATTGCCTTTTACTTTGCATACCAGCGCCTTTGCGCCCTGGCCAAGCGCGGTACCGCGAAGGGCGGAAACGGCTTCACACTTACCCACTGCGTCGTGCTCCATCACCCGATAGCGCGCCTGTTGGTTATCCAATAATGCCAGCAGCCGCTGGTGGATATTCGGTGATACGGGCTCAATCATGCTTCCCCCCATTATTGCCATTTCGCTGATGTTTATGTTGATAAAGGCGCTGGTCGGCAATGTCCATCGCCGTATCCAGGTTATCGCCTACCTGCATTTTATACGCGCCCCACGAGAAGCTAACGCGATTTTCATCGTCAAGCAGCGCCAACTGCGCTTTGATGCGCTGCGGGATCAACCGGGCATCTTCTTCGTCATAGTCGACCAGAATAATGCAGAACTCGTCGCCGCCGAGACGCACCGCATAATCGCTCTTGCGCACGGTAGCGGAAATCGCCTGGGCAAGCAGGATAATGGCGCGGTCGCCCTCGTTATGCCCCCAGGTGTCGTTGATTTTCTTTAACTTGTCGAGATCGAGCGCGATGATCACGATGCTGGCACCTTGCTCGGTCAGGCGCTGAAGGCGCATGCTTTGCACCGGCGAGAGGATCTTCCGGTTATACAGCCCGGTGAGTGAATCGCTGATGTTTTCTTTGCTGACCATCTGGTAAAGACGGAAGTGGGTGCGCACCAGGTGCATTAAGGTCGCGGTTGTCAGCAGATAAAACAGGAACAGTTTCCACGAGCTGAGCAGGAAGTACATCACGTCCAGCGACAGCTCGATGCGCATATTTTCTGCTAGCGGGCGTGAGTAGTTCACATAGCTCAGTAGATGCGCTGCGCTGCGATGGACTTCAATATGCGCATTATTGTCGGAGTCGGTGAACGAGATATCCAGGTAGCGCCAGACCAGCGGCCGATCGTGGGTATAAAAGATATCGCGCATATCCTGATGAGAAAGATCGACCATCACGATCCCTTTCAGCAGTTCATGCTGAAAGACAGGGGTCAGGAAAGTTAAGATATTCTTACGGGTAAAGGTATCGGCATAGATGCTTGATACCACCGTTCTACCCAGAAAGAGGTTTTCCAGACTGGCGGGAGAAATACCCAAACGCCCACCGTAGAGGAAATTCCAGCCGGTTAACGCCGTATTTGTAATTTTAACCGGGGAATTAAAATAAATATATTGATTCATTAAATCAATATAATAACGAAAACGTTTTTGTGGCTGCGGTTCATTCGGCAGAATAGATTTCCACGCTGTATTATTGGCGATGGCAGAATCAAAGGCTTCCAGCGCGGGCAGATCGTTCACCCACGTCTGGCAGGGAGAATGACCCGCGGTCAACGTGCCCTGCAGCGGCGTATAGGTGTAGTCGTCGACGTTCAGGCCGCTGATGTCACCGCGGTGCTGAACGCTGGCGCAGGCGCGCGCCGCCGCCTGGGCAGTAGGTCGGTCGCCCATTTTGCGGGTGAATTGCGATATAATTAGCTGGTTCTGATATTTATCATAGAGAAAAGCGGCTTCTCCTTTGTCTATGATATATCGCATATATTCTGTCATATCCCGGTGGCTGGCCACCAATTCATAGATCAGAAATGATGATGTCAGTATTACCACACCGGAGGAGATGACGAAACGTAATATTTTGTTCTGCAGTTTCATGGTGAAATTAAATCTTCTTCCGTGTAATTCGGAATTTTACCATGCTATGGTGTGGATCACTAGTGAAGCATGAGATGTGAAATTGTTTCTGGGGATGTCTATGCTTGCCAGATAGGACTCAGTTTATCTATCTGACCGCAATGAGAGGTTGATTTATCTCGTGTAAAGAGATAATGACAAATGAAGCGGGTAACTGGAAGCAAACACGAAGAGCGTATTTGATATTTCAATAATGCTTTCTTGCGCTCATCATCATAATAATGTCGTTTTATAGTAATGACATGGTTCTACACGCAGCGTGGCTTTTCCATATTCATACAAAAATGGAAAAGCCTGCTTCTTTTTATTTTCTATCTGGATAATAACGTTCTTAATTTTCTCTGTAGAGGTGACTCAATTAGCTTAAATGATGTATAGCTTATAATGACAAGAGTGACCATAAAGATTATCATCACATATGGCTTATAGAAAACATTGCGGCCATACCCGCTGAAATCATAATAAAGTACAAAAATAATTTGTAGCGGAAAGTGAAGAAGATATGACGAGTAGCTAATATCGCCAATCCATTCAATTTTTTTTTCCTAAATTTTTGTTCGCGGCATTTAACATGGCAAGAACACATGTGAGTGATGTAAATCCAAAAATAACTATTAAGAACACATTGTCAATTTTTAATTTTAAAATGAAAAACCATGCAATGATAAATGCTAATGAGGCAATCAGAAGGGATTTTTGTGCGCCAAATTTATATATGCTTTGTTCTGTTATTTTAAAACAAATACCACCAAGGAAAAAACAAAATGCACCAATCATGATTGCATTATTTACGTTATATAACATGAATGCCATTAAAACTATTAATATCGATGATGTTATCCGTTTCTGCACAAGGGCGCATAACATAAAGAAAAACAGATACATGAGCATTTCAATAGATACAGACCAGGTAGGCGCATTATATGACCATCCTTTTTCAAATCCCCATGACTGTACCATAAATATATTTAATATCGCATGATAAATGTCATTCATCGGGTAAACAAAAAAAGTATTATGAGAGTGGAAGTATAATATTTGCAATAATGCAACGAATACAAAGCTGATAATATAAAGGGGGTACAACCGGCTTAGTCTTTTAACGAAAAAGGATTTAAAAGAAACTTTTTTTAAATATATACCATCAGAATACAAATAGAAGAAGATAAAACCAGAAATTACAAAGAAAAGCTCGACAGCATAAAGACCATGGGTGTAAAAAATAGACAGATATTTATAAAATGGCTGACTGGTAGTTACAAAAACATTTTTATCGTTCATGAAAAAATGTTGCCAATGCCATAGAACAACGGAAAGCGCTGCTATTCCTCTCAATATATCAAGAGTATAAATTCTTCTCCCAAAAAGCTTTTGCAAAACATACCTCTAGTTATTTGTGTGTTGAAATAATGCGCGGGTAATATTTATTAAGTATAGAGTTATAAAGTGCGCACTATATGAATGAGAATAATCTGACTAGTAATGTTATGTGAGGAAACATACCAGCTTTCTTCAATGATTGCATGTAAAAGTCAAGGTCTGTTGGTTATCTATTTGATTTTAAAGTGTTTTTAATGTTTTTTATCCATTTGCCGAATGATGAGCATACTTGATACAAACAATATATTCGCTCTTTTTTTCATCAACTTATATGTTAAAACTCGTTATTATAAAAATCAAACATGTAAAAATTAAGTAATTTCAGCAGGAATTAACATTCGTATAGTGATTATAGAACTCATCATCATTTGCTATTCAGCATTGAATAACGTTTGAATAATACGGCATAAATTGTGAATTTATTGATTAAAATAGGGGCGTGATTTAAATTTATGTCTGTTTATGGTATATCGATTGGGTGAAAATCAACCCATTTGAAATAAAATCATCCCGGATGAGCATTAAAAATCAGCCAGTTATCACGGTCAACTGGCTGATTGATATGACTTAGTCCTTAACGGTACTGCCTTGCTTATGAAACAGTTCTCGGAACACCGGATAGATATCATCCTGATCGCGAATATGCTGAATGGCAAAATTATCAAACGTCTGCTGCAGGTGTTCATACTCGCGCCACAGGGTTTGATGTGCCCGGCGGGTGATTTCGATATAGCTGTAGTAGCGCACCACCGGCAGAATCTTCTTCGCCAGAATCTCATGGCACAGCGGCGAATCGTCCGCCCAGTTATCGCCATCCGACGCCTGCGCGGCATAGATATTCCATTGTGCCGGGTCGTAGCGGGCCTTCACCACTTCGTCCATTAACTTCAGCGCGCTGGACACGATGGTGCCGCCGGTTTCCTGCGAGTAGAAGAACTCATGTTCATCCACCTCTTTGGCCTGGGTATGGTGGCGGATATACACCACCTCGACGTTTTTATAGGTCCGGCTCAGGAACAGATAGAGCAGGATATAAAAGCGCTTGGCCATGTCCTTGGTGGACTGATCCATCGAGCCGGAAACGTCCATCAGGCAGAACATTACCGCCTGGCTGGAGGGTTCTGGCCGCTTCTCATAGTTTTTGTAGCGCAGGTCAAAGGTATCGATAAACGGAACTCGGTCAATTTTGGCCCGCAGCTCGGCTATCTCTTTGCGTAAGCGCTCTTCTTCCAGCAGCTGTGCGGGCTCACTTTTGGCCACCTCGTCAAGCGTGGCCTCCAGCGCGTGCAGCTCGCGGCGCTTCCCGGCCGTCATGGCGGTACGGCGAGCAAGGGAGTTTTGCAGCGACCGTACCACGCTGATATTGGCGGGCACGCCGTTAGACGTGAAGCCCGCGCGATGGGTTTTGTACTCGGTGAGCTGGCGCTGCTGATTGCGCTTGAGGTTCGGTAGGGCTAAATCCTCAAACAGCAGATCCAGGTACTCGTCTTTGGAAATCTGGAAGACAAACTCATCCTGACCTTCGCCATCGGCGCTGGCCTGTCCTTGACCACTGCCGCCGCCGCCGCCCTGTGGGCGCTCGATGCGATCGTTTTGCACAAAGTGATCGTTACCGGGATGTACCCGGTGGCGTAATCCGCCGCGCCCCTGATGGAACATCGGCTCGCTGATATCATCCGTCGGTATAGAGACAGATTCGCCGCTGTCGATGTCGGTCACCGAACGTTTATTGATAGCCTCGGAGATCGACTGTTTGATTTGCGCTTTATAACGGCGCAAGAAGCGCTGGCGGTTAACCGCACTCTTGTTTTTGCCGTTCAGACGCCGGTCAATGAACCAGGTCATAGCCCCTCCTGAACTGCGTTGCCAACTTATGCATGCCTTGGCCCGGTAAGCGTAAGCTTCCGGGCCGTATGTGGCTGTTATGATGATTTACGTACGCGCAAATACCATTCACATAACAGGCGAACCTGTTTACGGGTATAGCCTTTTTCCATCATCCGATCGACAAAATCATCGTGCTTTTTCTGTTCGTCAGTTGAGGTCTTGGCGTTAAACGAAATCACCGGCAGCAGCTCCTCGGTATTGGAGAACATTTTCTTCTCAATGACCGTGCGCAGCTTCTCGTAGCTTGTCCAGTTCGGGTTGCGGCCGTTGTTGTTGGCGCGGGCGCGCAGCACAAAGTTGACAATTTCGTTGCGGAAGTCTTTCGGGTTGCTGATCCCGGCAGGCTTCTCAATTTTCTCCAGTTCGGCGTTCAGCGATTCGCGATCGAACAGCTGTCCGGTGTCCGGATCGCGATATTCCTGGTCCTGAATCCAGAAGTCCGCATAGGTGACATAACGGTCGAAAATGTTCTGTCCATATTCAGAATAGGATTCAAGGTACGCCGTCTGGATCTCTTTACCGATAAACTCGGCGTATTTCGGAATCAGGTAGCCTTTCAGGAACTCCAGGTAACGCTCCGACTGCTCCTGAGGGAACTGTTCGCGCTCAATCTGCTGCTCCAGCACGTAGAAAAGATGTACCGGGTTAGCCGCCACTTCGGCGTGATCGAAGTTAAACACCCGCGAGAGGATCTTAAAGGCGAAGCGGGTCGACAGACCGTTCATTCCCTCGTCGACGCCAGCATAGTCGCGATACTCCTGGTATGACTTGGCTTTCGGGTCGGTATCCTTCAGGCTTTCCCCGTCGTAGACGCGCATTTTTGAGTAAATGCTGGAGTTTTCCGGTTCTTTCAGACGCGAAAGAATCGAGAAGCGCGACAGCGTTTCCAGCGTACCCGGCGCACACGGCGCGTGGGTCAGCTCACTGTGGTTGAGCAGTTTTTCGTAAATTTTGATCTCTTCGGAGATCCGCAGGCAGTAAGGCACTTTGACGATGTAAACACGGTCAAGGAACGCCTCGTTATTTTTGTTGTTACGGAAAGTCACCCACTCCGATTCGTTCGAGTGCGCGAGGATAATACCGTTAAACGGCAGGGCAGAGATCCCCTCAGTACCGTTATAGTTCCCTTCCTGGGTGGCGGTCAGCAGCGGATGCAGCACCTTGATAGGCGCTTTAAACATCTCAACGAACTCCATAATCCCCTGGTTGGCGCGGCACAGTGCGCCGGAATAACCATAGGCATCCGGATCGTTTTGTGCGTAGTGTTCAAGCTTACGGATATCGACCTTACCGACCAGTGCCGAAATATCCTGGTTGTTTTCATCGCCGGGTTCAGTTTTGGCAATCGCAATCTGTTCAAGAATGGATGGCCACACTTTGACTACGCGGAATTTGGTGATGTCGCCGCCAAATTCATGCAGCCGTTTCGCCGCCCACGGCGACATGATCGTGCCGAGGTAGCGGGAAGGGACGCCGTACTCTTTTTCCAGAATCTGCGCATCTTCCTGCGGGTTAAACAGACACAGCGGATGATCGTTTACCGGGCTGCGCTCGCCGTTGGCGCTCAGCACATAAATGGGCACGCGCTGCATTAAGGATTTCAGACGTTCAGCCAGCGATGATTTACCGCCGCCGACCGGTCCCAATAAGTAGAGAATTTGCTTTTTCTCTTCCAGTCCCTGGGCGGCGTGTTTCAGGTAGGAAACAATCTGTTCGATGGCTTCTTCCATGCCGTAAAACTCTTCGAACGCCGGGTAGCGCCCGATGACTCGGTTCGAAAAGAGACGGGAAAGCCGCGGTTCCTGGGCGGTATCAACCATTATCGGCTCGCCAATAGCCGTTAATAGCCGTTCTGCCGCGTTAGCATAGGCACTGCGATCCTGCTTACATACAGCAAGAAACTCCTGCAGTGTGAACTCTTCGTCCTTGGCAGCTTCATAGCGCTGGCGATAGTGATCGAATATATTCATGGCATGCCGTCCTTTCGTTTTTTAGCACAGGTTAAGAGCCGTTGGTATGAATAATGGGGGCTCCCGGAAGAGGTAAGCCGAACGCCGTTCAACCTTGACCCAGCAACCTGTATGCCAGGTCTGCGGACAATTAACGGTTACGCGTGTGGCGATTACGCCTTCTAAAAATAAGCGTAGATGGCATTTGCAAAACTTGCATGGCGATAAAATCGATTTTCAATGACATATCAATAACTCATCAAAAAATACGAGCATTAAATCTTTTCAACTTTTTTGTGCTTTCATATAGCCGTCATGCATTTGTAAGGGCATTGCCATCAATAGGCGAGATAATGACAAGTCACATTATGTAATTACAGGTAAAAAATTTGTCGTCCGGCTAAGTGGAAGGTAAACTTTCGCCGCTGATACGTTGAAAAAAAAGGAATTACAGATTGTGAATCGAATCAAACTTCTAGCCCTAGGGGTGCTGATTGCCACTTCTGCTACCGCTGCTCAAGCGGAAAGTAAGTTCACGCTGGGTGCGGGCGTCGGCGTCGTTGAGCATGCATACAAACAGTATGACCACGATGTGTACCCGGTACCGGTAATCACCTATGAAGGCGATAACTTCTGGTTCCGTGGTTTTGGTGGTGGTTACTACCTGTGGAATGACGGTACTGACCAGCTGTCTCTGACGGCGTACTGGTCACCCATGTATTTCAAACCGGGCGACAGCGATAACAGCCAGTTGCGTAAACTGGATCGTCGTCAGTCCACGATGATGGGCGGGCTGTCCTGGTTCCACCATACTCAGTACGGTTCTCTGCGTACCACCCTGGCGGGCGATATGCTGGATGAAAGCAACGGTCTGGTCTGGGATCTGGGCTGGGTTTACCGTTACACCAACGGTGGCCTGACCTTAACGCCGGGCATCGGCGTACAGTGGAACAGCGATAACCAGAACGACTACTACTACGGCGTTTCCCGTCGTGAAGCGGCGCGCAGCGGCCTGCGTAGCTACAGCGCAGACAGCAGTTGGAACCCGTATCTGGAAATGACCGCGAATTATCGTTTCGCTGGAAACTGGAGCGTGTACGGTACCGCGCGTTATACCCGTCTGTCTGACGAAATCACCGATAGCCCGATGGTTGATAAGAGCTGGTCCGGACTGCTGTCTACCGGTATCACCTACACCTTCTAAGGCGTGAGCATTCGGTGCGACATGTCGCACCGAATTCAGGCCCCATGACGGTGCGTCGCACCGTCATGATCCCTCCCGCTAAAACGCGTATTTCATCCCAACCATCACCGAGACATCGCTGTAGCGATTGTTGCCTGCCTGTAGTGCGGTTCCGCCCCAGACGTTCAACGCCGACGTCAGTTGCCCCTGAACGCCAAGCTTAAGCTGCGCCACGTTTTGCGCGCCTTGCTGGGTGATGCGTACGGTATTCATGCGAATATCTGCAGCGTGCGTATTGTGCAACCAGTCGAGCTCAACATAAGGTTTGAATTCACGGTTTTTACCGTCATCCTCTGCACGATGGCCGCGCAGATAGAGACGAAGCCCCAGCCGCGACTGCATATTCCCGTGTCCGTTGTCCTGAATTCGGGTCCCGTTATCCTCGGTATGCGCTGCGCTTTTTACGCCCATCCACGTCAGCTGAGCCTGAGGTTCAAGATAGACCGCCTGGCGCCGCGATTCATGCAGCAGAATGTTGTATCCACTCTCAATCGAGGCCGTCATTCCCTTACTGCGGTAATGCTCGCTGGCCAGACTCTCGCCTTTAATCTGGTTATTGAACCAGCTGTAGTTGAGCCAGCTGTCCAGATACATGCCCCGACGGTTCTGCGCATTCTGATACCAGGTGCCGTAAGCCCCGACGCTGTAACCGTCCATGCTGTTGCGCGAGCGATAGCCCGTCGTGGCGGCGCGGGTTGAACCTTGTATGTCGCCGTAGCCCGCCATTAAGCCAGCCCCCCAGCGATCGTCACCGTTGCGGCTGCCGTGGAGGAACTCATTGCCCATTTGGGCAACGTAGCGATTGGCCCGCGAACGAAGCTGCCCGTCGGCAGCGCTAACGCGATTCTGCCCCCCTTCCTGGCGCAGCCAGAATGACCCGGCGAGAGCAGGGCGGTGATCTCCCTGAACGCCGTATTCAGTGGCCCCTTCACGATCGTCGAGCGAGAGATTGAACAGCGTGTTGGCGGCGGCAAGGTTCATCAGATAGCTGCCGGCTTCCGGGCGATACTGTGGCACCGGCGATGGCGGTGAAACTGGCGTTACCGGGGTGGTATTGATCGACGTCAGATACCAGTTTTTCCCTTTTTGCACCAGGCTGTAATCCCATGGCCCGGCAACCACGCGCCCCGTCTGGCGAAATGCGCCCGTAGCGGAGGCCCCGCTAACGCTAATGACCTCAATCCCTTGCTGGGTTTGCGCTCCCAGCCCGCCGACGTTGCGAAAACTGACCGCCGTGGTTCCGGCGGTACTGCCGGCAATGCTGACGCGATCGGTCAGCGAATGATCGCCGCCAAGTACGGTGTTGATCGCCAGCAGGGCGCTGCCCTGGCCGCGGTAATCGCCGCTAATATTAAGCTGATTACCGGCATGCTCGGCGCTGCGTGAGAGGGTGACGGTTCCGCTATTATCCAGCGCTCCGGTAATGCTAAAGACGGCATCAGCGCTCGTAGCCTGGGCGAGCGAGCCGACGGTCAACGAACTGCCGTCATCGAGAGTGGTGCTGCCAACGCTGCCGTTACCTGAAAGCGCCGTCCCGGTTTGCGCACGCACGGCTCCTGCAAGTGAGCCGGTAACATCAAGACGCCCGGCGGCAAGCTTCGTCTCGCCGCTAAAGCGATTGTCGCCGCTCAGCGTTAAGGTACCCGCCCCCTGTTTAGTCAGGCCCCCGGGGCCGGTGATCCCTTGCTTAATCGTCGTATTGTAGCCTTGGGTATCGAGCGTGCCGCCCGCGTCGTTAAGCGCGATCGGACGCGCGCTGTTTAAATCCAGATTATCCAGCAGCTGCAGCGTACCGCCGTCAAACGTCAGCGTACCGCTGGCGTTGCCGAGGTTGGCATCTTTAGCGATTTGCAGTATGCCGCCGGAGAGCGTCCACGGCGTCGTGGCCGTCGTGGTGTTTTGCAAAAGCCAGGTGCTCGCGTCTTTTTTCGTAAAATGGTCAAAGCCCTGATACTGGGCGTCGTTGCCGATGCTGGAAACATCAAAACGGGCATTTTGCGACCCGCCGAGCATAAGGGTATCGTCACCGCTATCGCCGCTTACCGTGCCGATCACCTGATACCCCGCGTGCAGTGTAAGTGAGTTCGTGCCGTCGGTAAACTCGACCGCCCGGGCTCGCGTCTTGCCGTCCTGGCTCATCCCGCCTTCAAGTGTGCCGCTATTAATAATCGTCATATTGCTGCCGTAGACGCCGATACCGCCCGCGCCGGAGGTGCCGCTGGCCGTTCCGGCATTGCCGCCGCTGCCACCGGCAATGGTCCCGGTATTATTGAGCGTTCCGCCGCCGCTGGCGATGTGTACGCCGTCGCCGCCGCTACCGCCATCCGCTTTACCGCTGCCACCGCCGCGATTACCGGTACCGCCGAGGATCGTGCCGTCGTTGGTCACCGTTCCCCCCGCGCCAATCAGCACGCCGTTACCGCCTTTCCCGCCAGCGCCACCGTTGCCGGTATTGCTCCCGCCGCCGCCGGTACCGCCCATCCCGCCGCGCACCGAGGCGCCAGCGGCATTGGTGACGGTGCCCTGGCCGTCAATGGCGAGCCCGTTGCCGCCCTGCGCGCCGGTACCGCCGTTCGCGCTGGTGCCGTTGGCATTGGCTCCCGCGCCGCCGTCACCGCCGATAAACTGCCCTTTATTCAATACCTCGCCCGCGCCGATAATGCTGACGGCGGTGCCGCCAACGCCGCCAACGCCGCCGACGCCGCCGCCGCCGGCAGAATCATCGCCGCCTTTGCCGCCTGATACCTTACCGGAGGTTTCGTTAGTGACGTTGCCCTGCTGGCTGATTTCGATTCCGGTGCCGCCGGTGCCTGAATCACCGCCGCGCGCAGAGGGGAGGTTACCGCTACCGCCGCCTCGGTTGCCCGCGCCGCCGAGCACAGCGCCAAAGTTATCGACGTTCCCGCCGTTTTGTAACGCAATGCCGCTGCCTCCGTTCCCTCCGTCGCCACCGTCCCCGCCGGTCAGGTTGAGCCCGCTGCTGGTGGAGTTTCCGCCGCCGCCGGTACCGGCGCTACCGCCAACTATCTGTCCTGCGGCTTGGTTGGTGATGATGCCGCTGCCAACGACGGTGATCCCGCTGCCGCCGTCGCCGCCCTCTGCGCCATAGCCGACAACGCCGGATCCCTGACCCACTTCTGCAGCCCCGCCGTTACCGCCGTCGCCACCAATGCCGCCGACGATCTGCCCGCTGTTGGTAAGGGTGCTGGTATCACTCAGCCAGACGCCACTGCCGCCGCTGGCGGCTTCACCACCGGTGCCGCCAACGCCGGTAACGGTACTGTTTTGCGTGCTGTTGGCGTTAGCCGCCAGCCCGCCCGTCGCACCGCGACCGCCGCGAAGGGTACCGGTGTTATTAATGTTGCCGCCCTGGGTGGCGGTCACGCCGTCACCGCCTTTCCCGCCGGATCCGCCGCTTCCCGCATGAAGCGTACTGCCGCTGGTGGTCAGAGCGCTAGCGCTGGCGCTACCGGTATTCCCGCCGGTGCCACCATCGCCACCGCTTATTGTTCCGCTGTTGGTATAGCTGCCGCTGGTGGTTAACAGCACACCGCTACCGCCGCCGCCGCCATCGCCGCCGTTACCTCCGTTGCCGGCATTCGCGATATCCGCAGTGTTTGCGCCGCCGTTGCCGCCGTGGCCCCCACGGCCCCCGACGATCGTACCGGTATTGCTGGTTGATCCGCTGCCGTTAAAGACAACGCCAGCCGAACCGCCGCCGCCGCCACCGCCTGCAGCCCCGGACCCGCTGTTTGCACTGCTAACGGGCTCCTGATGACGGCCACCTGTTCCTGCGGGGAGCGGCGTGCTGCCGGTGCTGCCAGCATAGCCGTTTTCACCATCGCTGCTGGCCTGGCCACGGCCACCGACGCCGCCGCGGCCACCGTTACCCCCTACGCCGGTGACAAGGTCCATATTGCCGCCGTGTCCGCCCTGGGCGCTGGCATCCGATGTCGCTGGGCTGCCATCCGCACCGTTGGCGGCATAGGCACCCTGGCTGAAGGCGGCGTAAAGCGCCAGGCTTGTGGCAAACGCAATTGCGCTCTGCCTGAAGGGGAGCGCGTGTAAAACAGGCATGGTAATCCTCTGCTAAAAACTGAATCGGCACATATACGCTTTGCGCAGGTGAGGCCTTTATGGCGTCATGGTTTGCGCAATAGAGTTGATAAGGGAGGCGAGGAGGGATTTAAATAGATAAAAATGGTATTCATTCACTATTAGCTAGTGAGTTGTTTTTATCGATGCAGACTATCACCGATTTTTGTGCCGATTTAGGATCTTGCTTAGAAGATTGATCTATTCAATGTTACCGGTAACTTATTTTGAATAAATGCGCTTTGTTGATGTGCCGTAGAGAAAAAGGCCGGGCAATAGGATAGGCCCGGCCAGGAGGAGGGAATTAGCGGTTGAGGACGCGAATGGTTTGCGCAAGGCGCGCCGGTTTTTCTTCGGTGGCTTTCTGCGTTGCGCTGGCGCAGGCGGTTTCTACGCAAACGAAGGTTTTATAGCCGTCATCCGGCATATCACCCATGCTAACGGACAGGGCCGGGCCAGGGTTCCAGCCGACAACGTTCACATGGTGATGATGAATCACGTCGATAGTACGCTTCAGCGAGGCGTCGTGGATCACGCTGCATGCTTCCGGGTTCAGGTAAACGCGGTCGGTTCGATCCGGGAAGGTCTGTACACCGTCGCTCAGCTCACCGATTTGCGCATTCAACACTTTATCAATATAGCGATCGCCCAGACCACTCACTTTCACGGCATGAATGTCGCCGACGTTGAAATAGGTATGCAGTGCGGTCGTGGTTTCGAATTCACCGTGGGCTTCCAGCTCCATCTCGCAGGTTTTACCCAGCTTGAAGCGCGCGAGCAGAGAGAACTCGTGCGGCCAGTACTGACGGGTGGCATCGCTGCTTTTGAGCTCGAAGGTTAAGACCACGCCATTATCGTCTTCATTATGCGCCTTCAGCGCCCACGGCAGGTTACGGGCAAAACCGTGCGCCGGGAAACCCTGCTGCGCGGCTGGGCCAAACCACGGCCAGCAAATGGGCACGCCGCCGCGGATGGCAACGCCGTCTTTAAACGGGGTATTGGCGCTTAGCCACAGCACTTCTTGTTCCCCCTCTGGCTTCCAGGAAAGCAGATGTGCACCCTGGAAGGCCACTGAGGCTTTTACTTTGGGATGGTCTACGACAATCAGTTCCAGCTCGTCGAGCTGGCGACGGGAGAGGACAGGGGTAAGCTGTTCGATAACCGGGAGAGCGAAAATTTTGTTAATCATGATGCAATCCTTGGTGTTGAAAACTTTTAGCCATAAAAAAAGGCGACCGAAGTCGCCTTTTTGGATCAGGTTCTCATCTCAAACTTATTTGGAGATGTGAGCGATCAGGTCCAGAACTTTGTTAGAGTAACCAGTTTCGTTGTCGTACCAGGAAACCAGTTTCACGAAGTTGTCGTTCAGAGCGATACCTGCTTTAGCATCGAATACGGAAGTGCAAACTTCACCGTTGAAATCGGTAGATACAACGTCGTCTTCGGTGTAACCCAGAACGCCTTTCATTGCGCCTTCGGAAGCAGCTTTGATTGCTTTCTTAATTTCTTCGTAAGAAGCAGCTTTTTCCAGACGAACGGTCAGGTCAACAACGGATACGTTCGGGGTAGGAACGCGGAACGCCATACCGGTCAGTTTGCCGTTCAGTTCTGGCAGTACTTTACCTACAGCTTTAGCAGCGCCGGTAGAGGACGGGATGATGTTCTGAGCTGCGCCGCGGCCGCCGCGCCAGTCTTTGTGAGACGGGCCATCAACGGTTTTCTGAGTGGCGGTGGTCGCGTGAACAGTCGTCATCAGACCTTCGATGATGCCGAAGTTGTCGTTGATAACTTTAGCCAGCGGTGCCAGGCAGTTAGTGGTGCAGGATGCGTTGGAAACGATGTCCTGGCCTTCGTATTTGTCAAAGTTAGCGCCTTTAACAAACATCGGGGTGTTGTCTTTGGACGGACCAGTCAGAACAACTTTTTTCGCGCCAGCGGTGATGTGCTTACGAGCGGTTTCGTCGGTCAGGAAGATACCGGTAGCTTCAGCAACAACGTCAACACCAACTTCGTCCCATTTCAGGTTAGCCGGATCGCGTTCAGCGGTAACACGGATTTTTTTACCGTTAACGATCAGATGACCGTCTTTCACTTCAACGGTACCGTCGAAACGGCCGTGAGTGGAGTCATATTTCAGCATGTATGCCATGTACTCTGCGTCTAACAGGTCGTTGATTGCAACGATCTCAATGTCAGAACGTTTCTGAGCAGCACGGAAAACAATGCGACCGATACGGCCAAAACCGTTGATACCTACTTTGATAGTCATATATTCCACCAGCTATTTGTTAGTGAATAAAAGGTTGCCTGTAAAATTACAAAAACCTTACGCAGCGTCAAGCGGAATCGTGTCAATCATTGCGACAAATCAATCTGCTGCCTAAGCTTTGCACGACTAACCTGCCTCACTCTCCCTTTGAGCTTGAAACCACGTGGGGGCGGCGCCGGGAATTTTAAAGGGCACTGGAGATAAAAATGTGATTGGCGTCACAATTACCCGGCAGCTTTTTTACGCCGATTAAGTTTAGAACAAAAGTTCACGCTTCATTGTTAATGTTTTGTTAGAATCGACTGGCAAATGTATTTTTCATAGCGAGATGTGAGCAAAATGGTGAACAAACCCACCCCAGAAGAACTGAAAAATACCCTGAGTGAAATGCAGTTCTATGTCACGCAGAAACATGGCACAGAGCCGCCGTTTACCGGGCGTTTATTGCACAACAAGCGTGATGGGATTTACCACTGTCTGGTGTGCGATGCGCCGCTTTTCCACTCCCAAAGTAAGTACGATTCCGGATGCGGCTGGCCGAGCTTTTATGAGCCGGTTAGCGATACGGCCATTCGTTATCTCAACGATTACTCCCACGGTATGCAACGCACTGAAATTCGTTGCGGAAATTGTGACGCGCATTTGGGGCACGTGTTTCCCGACGGTCCGCAGCCAACGGGTGAACGTTTTTGCGTCAATTCCGCATCGCTTAGCTTCACGGATGACGAAAATGGCGACGCAATCAAAGGGTGAAGAAACGATTCAGCAAATTATTCCACAGGAGAGGGGGCTGAACATGAGTATTGAGCAAATGATCGACAATATGACGCCGGAAATTTACCAGCGTTTAGCCACCGCGGTGGAGCTGGGTAAATGGCCCGACGGCGTGGCGCTGACCGCAGAGCAAAAAGAAAACTGCCTGCAGTTGGTGATGCTGTGGCAGTCGCGCAACAACAGCGATGCCCAGCACATGACCATTGATACCAACGGCCAGATGGTGATGAAAAGCAAGCAGCAGTTGAAGGAAGACTTCGGCATTGCGCCGAAGCCTATTGCGACCTTTAAGCAGCACTAAGCGGCGGCCCACGGCTCAATTAACCGCTCTTTGGCGTACCACATCGCCTCTCTGACCGCGACCGGCCTGCTCAGCAGGCCAAGCGCGTAGAAGCGATCGGCGATGGTTTGCTGCGCGCGAATGGCCTGCATGTCCATTTCCCGGGTCTGATGGCTGCGCCTTGCCAGCGCGCAGGCCAGAGACCCGGTATCCAGCCCCAACTCCCCGGTCAGCAGCTGCGCGGCCTCCTGGCGGTGACGATCGATATATTTGCCAGTTTTGACCAGCGCGGCCACCACCCCGGCAATAATATCCTCGTTTTGTTGAGCGTACTGGCGGCGGGTGATGTAAAACTGATGATTGTTGACGCGGCCTTCGCCCGTGGCCAGGACACGCAGCGTACCGCTGCGCTCGGCGGTGCTCAGCAGCGGGTCCCACATCATCCAGGCGTCGGCTGACAACACGTCGCTGGCGGTCAGCGGGTATTTCGGCGGCGCGTAAACCACTTTCACATCTTCAAGCCCCAACCCGGCTTCCTCCAGAATCTGTACCAACAGCCAGTGCACGTTCGATCCCTTATTCAACGCAATCCGTTTTCCCCGGAGCTGCTCAAGCGTGCGGATATCGCTCGCGTTGGGCACGACCATCGCCACGCTCCTAGGCGCTGGCGGCTCCCAGGCAACGTACAGCAGCGCGTTGTCCTTCGCCTGGGCGAAAATCGGCGGGGCTTCACCGGTGGTGCCAAAATCAATTTCGTTGTGACTTAAGGCCTGTAACAGCTGTGGGCCTGCCGGGTATTCGCTCCACATCACGTTAACCCCCAGTTCGGCGAAGTTTTGTTCAAGCAGCTGACGCGCCTTCAGCACGCCCAGGTTGCCAAAACGCTGATAGCCGATACGCAGTTCGCGTTCGCGTGGCGCAGGGGGCGGCAGCACCCCGGCTTTCCGCCGCTGTTTAATCACGCCCAAATGTGCCAGATGCGTGCGCAGCGTATGGCGGCTGATACCCAGAAGCTGAGCGGCCTGGCTTTGGTTATGGTCGCTTCGGTCCATGGCGGCGTGGATCATCGCCTGCAGCAGACGGTCGTACAGCGCGCCGCTGTGGCTGTCCAACTGACGACGCATAAAGGCGGCCAGTTCATCGCTCTCCTCCGGTGCGCCCGGCTGCGTGGGCGAAACCGGCGTTAAGCGCAGATGTTCGGCGCCGAGTTCGCTTTCCGGGTTCAGCAGCACCGCGTTGTGCAGCGTGTTTTCCAGCTCGCGGATGTTGCCTGGCCACGGATGAGCGCTCAGCCGCGCCAACGCCTGGGCGGAAAGCCGCTGGGTTGGTCGCCCCAGACGACTGGCATACAGCTGCACGAAATGGTGCGCCAGCACCGGAATATCCTGCCGACGCTGGCGCAACGGCGGCAGCGTGACGGCGGCGATGTTCAGACGATAAAACAAATCCTCACGAAAACGGCGCGCCTGAATCGCTTGCGCCAGATCGACGTGGGTGGCCGCCAGCACCCGCACGTTAATACGGATGGGGCGATGAGAGCCGACGCGGGTAATTTCCCGTTCCTGAAGCACCCGCAGCAGTTTCACCTGCAGCGCGAGGCTGAGCTCACCAATCTCATCAAGCAGCAGCGTGCCGCCTTCTGCCGCCTCAAACCAGCCCTGATGGGTGTGGGTGGCGCCGCTGAATGCGCCTTTTTCGTGGCCGAACAGCTCCGACTCCGCCAGCGACTCGGTCAGCGCGCCGCAGTTGACGGCTAAAAATGGCCCGCCGGCGCGCGGGCTATGGCGATGCAGGTAGCGCGCCACCACCTCCTTGCCGGTGCCGGTTTCTCCGATAATCAGCACCGTCGCGTCGGTAGGCGCAAGGCGCGCAAGGACCTTCTGGAAGGCCTGCGACGCGGGGTCGATCGGCGCGGGTCCGGATAATGTGAGTTCGGCGTTAAGCATCGTGTATCTCCTGCGGATTAATGGCTCGACGTTATCCGTTGCCCACGCAAGATACCAGAGGGGGAAGGCGGCGGTTTGTCGCCATTGCAGCAGCTTTCGCCGTTGCGCTGTTGTATTTGCAACACGCACCGAACGACGGATTTCTGTTTAATTCAATGATAAATAACGTTTTTATTTTAACGAAAAACTGGCACGCATTTCGCTAATGTCTTTATAACTGACGAAGATAATGCCTTCTATAAATACCAAATATAGTTATAAAGGAAATGGATAATGACAGTACAAGCCGCTGAGAAAATAAATGTTTTCTGGTTCTTACCCACCCACGGTGACGGGCGCTACCTGGGGACTACCGAAGGCGGTCGGCCGGTCGATTTACCGTATCTCCAGCAGGTTGCGCTGGCGGCGGACAGCCTTGGCTATTACGGCGTGCTGATCCCGACAGGTAAAAGCTGTGAAGATTCCTGGCTGGTGGCCGCCGCGCTGGCACCGATGACCCGCAACCTGCGCTATCTGGTGGCGGTACGTCCCGGGCTTCAACCGCCGACGCTGGCGGCGCGCATGGCGGCTACCCTCGATCGCCTGTCAGAAGGACGGCTACTGATTAACGTGGTTACGGGCGGCGATCCGGTCGAAAACAAAGGCGACGGCATTTTCCTCAGCCACGCCGAGCGTTACGAAGTCACCCATGAATTCCTGGAGGTTTATCGCCGACTGCTGGCGGGCGAAAAAGTGGATTACCACGGCCAGCATATTCAGGTGGAAGGGGCAGAAGTGCTGTTCCCGGCGGCGCAGAAAAATGGGCCACCGCTCTATTTTGGCGGTTCGTCGACGCAGGCGATCGACGTTGCCGCTGACCACATCGATGCCTACCTGACCTGGGGCGAGCCGCCTCAGCAGGTGGCGGAAAAGTTGGCAGTAGTCCGGGCGCGGGCGCAAGAAAAAGGTCGTCAGCTTGAGTATGGCATTCGTCTGCATGTGATTGTGCGCGAGACGGAAGAAGAGGCATGGGCGGCGGCAGACAGGCTGATTGCGCATCTTGACGACGACACCATCGCTCAAGCGCAGCAGATTTTCGCCCGTATGGATTCAGCGGGGCAGGCGCGGATGAGCGCGCTGCATAACGGCAGCCGCGACAACCTGCGCATTGCGCCCAATCTGTGGGCGGGCGTCGGGCTGGTGCGCGGCGGCGCGGGGACCGCGCTGGTGGGCAATCCGCAGCAGGTGGCGGAGCGTATTCGTGAGTATCAGGCGCTGGGCATCAGCCACTTTATTTTCTCCGGCTATCCGCATCTGGAAGAGGCGCACCGCTTTGCTGAGCTGGTGATGCCGCTGCTGAACACCAGCAGCCAGCCGCGTTCGGCGACGGGGCAGGTGAACACCGGGCCGTTTGGCGAAACCATCGGCGGGGCCAAACGCCCCACTCAGCACGCCAGCGCCAACTGAGGAGGAAACCATGCCCGAGCGTGAGAAGGACCCGCATATTGTGATTGTCGGCGGCGGCTTTAGCGGCACGGCCGTGGCGATTCATCTGCTGCGCGAGGCGACGAGCCCGCTGCGCATTAGCGTCGTGGAGCCGCGCCCGAGTCTGGGATTCGGCGTGGCCTATTCAGCCACCGATCCGGCGCACCGCATTAACGTGCCTGCCGCACGTATGCAGCTTGCCGGTGACGACGATGGCGCGTTCGATCGCTGGTATCGGCGGCACGGTGATTTCCCTCAGGACCCGCAGGCCCTGCTGGCGGACGGTAGCGTTTACCCGCAGCGCGGCGCGTTTGGTCGCTATGTTCAGGACGCGTTTACCGCGGCGGCGCGGGCCCATGGCGATCGTGTGACTCACGTCCGGGAGCGTGCGGTGGGCTGGCAGGATGGCTGCGTTATCACAGCTGAAGGCCAACGCCTGCGCGCGGATGGCCTGGTGCTGGCGGTGAGCCATCCGCCGCCGCGACTGCCTCAGGCTGCACGGCCGCTGGCGCAGCACCCGCGCTTAATTGCCGACCCCTGGCGCGACGGGGCGCTGTCGGCGATCCCCGCCACCGCGCGGGTCGCCATTATGGGAACGGCGCTGAGCATGGCTGACGCGGTCGCGACGCTACAACGTCAGGGGCATCACGGTGACATTGTCGCGTTTTCACGTCATGGGCTGCTCTCGCGGCCCAATGCGCCGCTGACCGCCGAGAAATGGCAGGCCGACTATCAGACGGGAACGCTGCGCCAGCGTTTACGCCAGATTCGCGTCGATATCGCCCGGGCAGCGGCGGTGGGGCTGCCGTGGCAGGCGGTGCTGGACGCGGTGCGCGGACAGGGACAAACCCTCTGGCAGCAGATGGGCGATGCAGAAAAACGGCAGTTCTTACGTCACCTGCGGCGCTACTGGGACGTGCACCGTTACCGGATTGCGCCACAGGTTGCGCAGGCCATTGAGGCACGACGCGCCAACGGAACGTTTCGCTCGCTGGCCGCGCGTTTGCAGACGCTGGAAGCCGATGACGAGGCGCTGGCGCTTCATCTGGCGCTGCGCGGCGGCGGTCAGCATCGGGAAGCGGTGGATTATCTGGTGCTGACTACCGGGCCTGCGCATCACGATTTACTCGACGGCCAGCCTTTTTTCACCGCGCTGCGGCAGGCAGGACTGATTCGCGCGGATGCGTTGGGATTGGGGATAGCGGTCGATGCGCAATCCCTGGCCGTGGGGCGTGCCGACCACATCTGGGTCGCCGGACCGGCGGCGCGCGGCTATTTCGGTGAGTTGATGGGGCTGCCGCAGGTTGCGGACCACGCTCAACGGGTGGCCCGGTCGGTACTACAAACCCTGGCCTGTCGGCAATCCGTAGCCTTCTGAAATTAATACAACCTTATGATTGCGCTGGGGAATCCGGGCGCAGGAGAGACCGTTATGCCATCACAACGTGAAATTCGTCTAAATGCCTTTGATATGAACTGCGTCGGCCACCAGTCCCCGGGACTGTGGGCGCATCCGCGCGATCGTTCGTGGCAGTATAAAGACCTGGAATATTGGGTCGATCTGGCGCGTCTGCTGGAACGTGGCAAATTCGACGGTTTGTTTATCGCCGATGTGTTGGGCGTTTACGATGTCTATAACGGTAACGGCGACGCGGCGATTCGCCAGGCGGCCCAGGTACCGGTAAACGATCCGCTGGCGCTGGTGACGCCGATGGCCCTGGTGACCGAACATCTGGGCTTTGGCCTCACCGCCTCGCTGTCGTTCGAGCACCCTTATCCGTTTGCGCGCCGTTTGTCGACGCTGGACCACCTCACCAAGGGCCGCGTGGGCTGGAATATTGTCACCTCCTATCTGGAGAGCGGGGCGCGCAATATTGGCCAGCAGGCGCAAACGGCGCACGATGCCCGCTATGACTACGCCGATGAATATCTGGAAGTGGTGTATAAACTGCTGGAAGGCAGTTGGGAAGAAGGGGCTATTCTGCGCGATCGCGAGCGGCGTATTTTCAGTGACCCGAGTAAAATTCACGCTATCAATCATCACGGTAAATTCTTCGATGTACCGGGCTACCATCTGTGCGAGCCGTCGCCGCAGCGTACGCCGGTGCTGTACCAGGCGGGCGCGTCAAGCCGTGGTAAACAGTTTGCCGCCAGCCATGCGGAATGCGTGTTTGTGGCTTCGCCGTCGAAAAGCGCGCTGAAAAAAACGGTGGCCGATATTCGCCGTCGCGCCGAAGAGGCCGGGCGCGATCCGCGCAGCATTCTGATCTTCAACATGCAAACGGCGATCGTTGGCGAGACGGATCTCGCCGCGCAGGCCAAATGGCGGGAGTATAAAAACTGGACCAGCTACGAAGGCGCGCTGGCGCTGATTTCCGGCTGGACCGGCATTGATTTTGGTCAGTATCAGCCGGATGAAGTGTTTACCTATGCCAAAACCAACGCGATTCAGTCGGTGGTGGATACGTTTTCAACCGCGGATCCCGATAAACAGTGGTCGGTGAAGGCAATGGCGGAGTGGGTGGGCATCGGCGGGTTTGGCCCGCTGGTGGTCGGCAGCGCGCAGACCGTGGCCGATGAGCTGCAATCCTGGGTGGAAGAGACCGACGTTGATGGGTTTAACCTCGCGTATGCGGTGACGCATGAAACCTTTACCGACGTGGTGGAGCTGCTGATCCCCGAGCTGCAAAAACGCGGCGTGTATAAAAAAGCGTACCGCGAGGGGACGTTGCGCGAGAAGCTATTCGGCGGTAGCGCCCGGCTTCAGGCGCCACATCCGGGGGCCGGTTACCGTATTCATGAAACCAGCGGGCTGTTAACGCCGGTCTGAATTTTGTAGGCCGGATAAGGCGACGCCGCCATCCGGCAAACGGCGCCGGAGCGCCTGATGGCGCCGGAGCGCCTGATGGCGCTGCGCTTATCAGGCCTATAGGATCACCGCGTCTTAATGCTTGATGCCTAACGACTCAGCCAGTTGCTTCGCCAGCTGGTTGTGGTCATCCGCGCCGTACTCCCAGAACATCGCGCCAGCCAAACCTTTACGCTTGATGTAGTCGGCCTTAATGCTGACCGATCGCGGATTCTCATACGACAGCGCAAACAGCGGTTTACCGTCGCTTGACTGCACCGACAGCCACGGTACCTTCGCCTGGTCGTCCCAGTGCTCGGTAAAGCGTTTCTGCGGGTCGTTCAGCAGCTTGCTGACGATATCGTTGTACTTGACGTACGTATCTTTGGTTAAGTCAACGCCGAGCGATTTAAACAGCGCCAGCTCCGGCTCGCCGAAATAAGGCTGGGTAACCGGATTTTTCTGTGCGTCCGCTTTGCTCCAGTCGATGCCCGGCTCTACGCTGCGTTTGGGCACCCGACCATAGAAGCCGATGCCGAGGTTCATCTGGCTGGGCTTCAGCCCGGCGGCAAGGTAGTTATTGACCACAAAGTCGACGCTGTATTTATCGGCGTTCGCCACCGTTGGCCACTGGGTTGAATCATACAGGTTCGCGTTAAAATACTGCGTGCCGTATGCCATGTCATAGGTCATCAGGTTGATGTAGTCCAGCAGTGGCGCAATTGTCTTCACGTCTACCCAGCTTTTCGGGCTTTCTGCGTTGGCCCCCACGGCGATAGTGACCAGCTTTTTCTGCCCGAACGCCGCGCGGAGCTCTTTCAACAGCGCGGTGAAATTATCGCGATCCGCTGGCTGACTTGCGACCAGCCCCCACGCGCCGTTGACCGGATATTCCCAGTCAAGGTCGATTCCGTCGAGGCCGTATTTTGCCACTACCGCCTGGGCCGAGCGGATAAACACCGCGCGTGTTTCAGGCGTCGCTGCCGCGCCGGAGAAGCCGCGAGCCCCCCAGCCGCCGACCGACAGCAGTACTTTCAGATTGGGGTTCTGTTTACGCAGCGTGGGGATGATTTCTAAATCGGACTGCACCTTCGGCGACAGCCAGATTTGATGCAGCCTGGCGGCATCTTTTAAGGCGTCGTTGGTTTCATTTTTTTCGTCATTGTAGATAAGGCCAAACGAATAGTTCAGGTGGGTGATTTGCCGCACGTCGAGCTTATTGATATCGCCGCCCGGCCCGGCGGTAACGTCACCGCCGCCGTTGAAGTAGCCGACGGACATCAGGGAATTCGCGGAAACAACCGAAACGCAGAGCAGGGGTAATGCTGCCAGCAAAGGCAAAAGTTTCATACACGGTCCTCTTTGACATTGAAAAAGCAAACATGCCACGGAAAGGGTGTGGCGAAAAAACAACCGCCTGAACATAGCATTGCCGTGAGGGGAAATCTGCGAGGTGGTTCACGCCGAAGGGAGAGGAGGAGCGTAGGCCGGATAAGGCAAAGCCGCCATCCGGCAAACTGTGCCGCAGTGCCTGATGGCGCTGCGCTTATCAGGCCTACGTGGTGCTAGTTGTGAATTTCCAGCCAGTCGTCCAGCGTATACAGCGTTGCGCCTGCCGCTGCCATCTCCATAAACGCGTTGGCGCTGTCCTGCGGCGTAAGATTCACCCCGCGGCAGCCGTCGGTAATGACGTTAACGGTATAGCCCAGTTGCAGCGCATCGAGCACGGTGAATTTCACGCAGTAGTCAGTGGCCAGGCCCAGGACGATCAGTTCGCGGATATCGTGCTCGCGCAGCCACGCATCCAGCCCGGTTTTCTGCCGATGCCCGTTGTCGAAAAAGGCGCTATAGCTGTCGATATTGACGCTTTCGCCTTTGTAGAACACCGCGTCGATCGCCTGCTGAGAGAGCAGCGGGTGCAGGGCGGCACCTTCGCTGCCCTGCACGCAATGATCCGGCCAGAAGGTCTGCGGCAAACCGTCAAGCGTCCCCTGGCTGTAAGGTTCCACGCCGTGCTGGCGGGCAAAGCTACCGTGGTTGGCCGGATGCCAGTCCTGGCTGGCGATAACGGCCTCGTCGCGCTGTTTCGCGGCGGCGATCAGCGCATTCGCCACATCAACGGTGCTGTCGCCATCGGCAACGGCCAGCGCGCCGCCCGCACAAAAATCGTTTTGCAGATCAACTAATAACAATGCGCGTGCGCTCATTATGCTCTCCTTAGTCGTCCGGGGTTAATTCACCGCGCAGGTTTTGCTGCATGGCCTTACGAATCGCCGTCGCATCCAGCCCCTGGCTTAGCAGATAGTGCAGTTTGGTCAGCGTCGCCTCAACGGTCATGTCCGAGCCGCTAATCACTCCTGCCTGTGCCAGCGCATTGCCGGTGGCGTAGCCGCCCATATTGACCTTACCCGACATACACTGTGTCAGATTGACCACCACGATGCCGCGCTTGCTGGCTTCCGCCAGTTCGTTGAGGAATACGCCGTTCTGCGGCGCATTGCCTACGCCATAGGAGCGCAGAATCAGCGCTTTCACCGGCTGCAGCAGGAAGTTGCGTACCACGTCGGCGGAAATGCCCGGATAGATCGTGACCACGCCAATCGGCTGCGGGGTAATGGGATGCACGATAAGCGGGCCTTCACCGTGCGGGGCGGGCGGCGTACCGAGCCTGCGGATATGGATGCCCGCTTCCAGCAGCGGCGTCAGGTTCGGTGACGCAAAGGCATCGAAGCCGTCGGCATGAGCTTTGGTGGTTCGGTTACCGCGATAGAGACGGTTGTTGAAAAACAGCGTCACTTCGTTGATCGGGTAGTTGGCCGCCACGTACAGCGAATTGAGCAGGTTGATTTGCCCGTCAGACCGCAGCTCCGCCAGCGGAATCTGCGAGCCGGTGACGATGACCGGTTTACCGAGGTTTTCCAGCATAAACGACAGCGCCGAGGCGGTGAACGCCATCGTGTCGGTGCCGTGCAGGATCACAAAGCCATCGTACTCGTCGTAGTGCGCTTTAATATCGTCAGCGATGTGCTGCCAGTCTTCCGGTGTCATGTCGGAAGAGTCCATCAGCGGCTCGTATTCGTGGATAGTAAAGTCCGGCATCTCGGGGCGATGGAACTCCGGCATCAGCGCCAGCTGACGCTGCAGGTGCCCAGAGACCGGAATATAGCCGTGGTCTGAGCGCTGCATCCCGATGGTCCCGCCGGTATAGGCGACGTAAATGGATTTTTTAGGCATGGTTCGTCTATTGATTGAGCAAAAGAAAATCCCCTCCGGCGAGGAGGGGATTACGATTAGCGAATATTGGCGCAGGTCAGGCAAATTGCATAGCGATTTTGCGGATCGTTAAAAATCGCCAGCTTGTCGCCTTCAGCCTTCATCGCGCTGGCGGCATTCGCCAGCGGTGCCGGTAGGTAGGCCTGTAGCGCCTGCGGCAGCGATGCACGCACCGAGCCGGAGAGGTTATCCATGACCATATCAAAGAACGTCGGCTCGCTCTGATAGTAATCGATGTGCCACACCTTCAGTTTCGCCAGTTCAGCGGCTTTCGCCACCGCATCGTCGAAGTCGCCGAGGCTATCTACCAGGCCGTTCGCTTTCGCGTCTTCGCCGGTCCAGACGTGGCCTTGGGCGATTTTATCGATCGCTTCCGGGGTGCTGTGACGCGACTGCGCAACAAGGGTAATAAAGCGTTTGTAGCCGTTCTCAATGCTCAGCTGCATCATCTGCTGCACTTCCGGCGTTAAGGCTTTGGTGACCGCCATGTCGGCCAACGGTGAGGTTGCGACGCCGTCGGTGTGCACGCCGATAGAATCCAGCGTATTTTCCACGGTATTGATCACGCCAAAGATACCGATAGAGCCGGTCAGCGTGCTTGGACTGGCGATGATGTAATCCGCCGGGGTGGAAATCCAGTAGCCGCCGGAGGCCGCCATGCCGCCCATTGAGACCACAACCGGTTTGCCCGCCGCCTTCGCCGCCGCCAGCTCTTCGCGGATCACCTCAGAGGCGCTGACGCTGCCGCCTGGGCTGTTCACGCGCAGCACAATCGCTTTCACCTTCGCGTCCAGGCGTGCGTCGCGAATCTGCGCTGCCGTGGTGTCGCCGCCGACGTTGCCCGGGGTTTCTTCACCGTCCATGATAGCACCGTTGGCAAACACCACCGCGATGCTTGAGCCGGTGTCGGCCGGGGTTTTCACCGCATAGTCATACATGCTGACGGCGCTGAAGTTATTGTCTTTTTTACTCCAGCCGAACGCTTTGGTCATCGCTTTTTCAATCTCTGCGCTTGAGCCTAAGGCATCCACCAGCTTGTTATCCAGCGCGTACTGCGCCGTGTCGCCGTCGACTTTACGCAGGCCGTCCAGCACGCCCTGCGCGCCCGGGAAGATCTGCTGCGCAGTAACCTGACGGTTGGCGGCGACGGTATTGAGGTAGTTCTGCCACAGTTCGCCTATCCAGCGGCTGTCGGCCTCGCGCGCGGCGGGGGACATATCGTCGCGGATAAACGGTTCGACGGCGGATTTATACGTGCCGACGCGGAACACGTGGGTCGAAACCTTCAGCTTGTCGAGCAGCGTTTTATAGTACAGGCCGTTGGTGGCGAAGCCGTGTAAATCAACCACGCCCTGCGGCGACAGCCAGATTTTATTGGCGAAGCTCGCGAGGTAATACTGCGCCTGACTGTAGCTGTCGTTGATCGCATAGACCGGTTTACCGCTGTCGCGGAACTCGCGCAGCGCTTTACCGATATACTGCATTGAAGGCTGGTCGCCGCCGGCAAAGTTTTTCAGGTCCAGCACGATGCCGGTGATGTTACGGTCATCCTTCGCCTGGCGAATGGTCTGAACGACATCGAACAGTGAGTTTTCCTGCAAACGGTCCGAGCTGGCGCCAAAGAACTGACGGCCCAGAACGCTGAGCTTGCTGCTGGGCGAGGGTTTATCCACCACCACGCCGCTGATGTCCATCAGCAGCGCACCACGAGTACTGTGCTCCGTGCTGCTGCTGGAACTGAGCTGCATCCAGATGCCGACGCCGACCAGCACCAGCAGAATAAAGAACAGGTTCAGCACCAGTTCCCGGACGAAATTAAGTAATCGCCACGTCCATTTAAAGAATCCGGCAATGAAGCGCCATACGGTTCGCATGTATTCTCCCTGCAAAACAAAAAAGGTTTACCGAAACGGTAAAACGTCTGGCTATCCTAAATAGACCGCCGCCGGTTGTCAGCAGGAATCGCCTTCGGCGCTGTAACAAAATCCTTGCGCATGTTAATTTTATGAAAAATAACGTGAGAGGAGTGGTTCAATGGATGCCCTGGAACTATTAGTGAATCGCCGCAGTGCGTCGCGCCTGGCCGAACCGGCGCCGGCGGGCGAACAGCTGCAAAATATTCTCCGTGCCGCGCTGCGCGCGCCGGATCACGGCACGCTGCAGCCGTGGCAGTTTGTGATTGTCGAAGGCGAAGGCCGCGAGCGCTTCAGTCAACTGCTTGAGCAGGGCGCGGTGGCCGCTAACGGCGATGATAAGGCGATTGAAAAAGCGCGCAACGCACCATTCCGTGCGCCGATGATTATCGTGGCGATCGCCAAATGCCAGGATCACCCGAAGGTGCCGAAGTGGGAGCAGGAGATGTCGGCTGGCTGCGCGGTGATGGCGATGCAGATGGCCGCGATAGCCCAAGGGTTCAACGGTATCTGGCGCAGCGGTGCGCTGACCGACAGCCCGGTGGTGCGTGCAGGCTTCGACTGCACCGAGCAGGATAAAATTGTTGGCTTCCTCTATCTGGGTACCCCGCAGCTGAAAGCGTCGACGACGATCGGCGTGCCGGATACCGCGCCGTTCGTCCGTTATCTCTGAAAAACGGCTACGATTGTCTGGATTTCACGCAAATGCCCGCGAATTCAGACAGTCGTACTTATCACCGCAGTGTTCTGGCGTTAACATACATCTCTATTCCCATGCCAAAGCAATGACAGGAGTTGTCCATGAGCGAGCAGGCCATTCGTTTAACGCAGTACAGCCACGGAGCAGGTTGCGGTTGTAAAATTTCGCCGAAAGTGCTGGAGACTATCCTGCACAGCGAGCAAACGAAGTTTATCGACCCCAACCTGCTTGTCGGCAACGAAACGCGCGACGATGCTGCCGTTTACGACCTGGGTAACGGTACCTCGGTCATCAGCACCACCGATTTCTTTATGCCAATTGTCGACAATCCGTTCGACTTTGGCCGCATTGCCGCGACCAACGCCATCAGCGATATTTTTGCCATGGGCGGCAAGCCGATTATGGCAATTGCGATCCTCGGCTGGCCTATCAACACGCTGGCGCCGGAAATTGCTCGCGAAGTGACCGAAGGCGGGCGCTTTGCCTGCAAACAGGCGGGCATTGCGCTGGCGGGCGGCCACTCCATCGACGCGCCAGAGCCCATTTTCGGCCTGGCGGTTACCGGCATCGTACCAACCGAACGGGTGAAGAAAAACAGCACCGCGCAGGCGGGTTGCAAGCTATTCCTGACGAAGCCGCTGGGCATTGGCGTGTTGACCACCGCCGAGAAAAAATCGCTGCTGAAGCCTGAACATCAGGGGCTGGCGACGGAAGTGATGTGCCAGATGAACCTGGTTGGCTCGGCGTTTGCCAATATCGAAGGCGTTAAAGCCATGACCGACGTGACCGGTTTTGGCCTGCTGGGCCACCTGAGCGAAATGTGCCAGGGCGCTGGCGTGCAGGCGCAGATTGACTTTGCCGCCGTACCGAAGCTGCCGGGCGTTGAAGCGTATATCGCGCTGGGCGCGGTACCGGGTGGAACCGAGCGCAACTTTGCCAGCTATGGCCATCTGATGGGCGCGATGAGCGACGCTCAGCGCGCGCTGCTGTGCGACCCGCAAACCTCCGGTGGCCTGCTGCTGGCGGTGACGCCGGACGCGGAAGCTGACGTGCAGGCAGCGGCAGCCGAATTTGGCATCACCCTGACCGCCATCGGCGAGCTGGTGACGGCCCGCGGCGGTCGTCCGATGATCGAGCTGCGCTGAACCCATGCGGCTGTTTATTGCGGAAAAACCGAGCCTGGCCCGCGCCATTGCTGATGTACTGCCAAAGCCTCACCGCAAGGGCGATGGCTTTATCGAGTGTGGCAACGGCCAGGTGGTGACCTGGTGTATCGGTCACCTGCTGGAGCAGGCGCAGCCGGATGTCTATGACAGCCGCTATGCGCGCTGGAATCTGCAGGATTTACCCATCGTCCCGGAAAAATGGCGGCTGCAGCCGCGACCTTCGGTGACGAAGCAGCTCAACGTCATTAAGCGCTTTCTTCACGACGCCAGCGAAGTCATTCACGCCGGAGACCCGGATCGCGAGGGGCAGTTACTGGTGGATGAAGTGCTGGATTACCTGGAACTGCCGGCGGAGAAGCGCCATCAGGTGCAGCGCTGCTTAATTAATGACCTTAACCCACAGGCGGTGGAGCGTGCGATTTCGCGCCTGCGCGCCAACAGCGAGTTTATTCCGCTGTGCGTTTCGGCGCTGGCCCGCGCCCGCGCCGACTGGCTGTACGGCATCAACATGACCCGCGCCTACACTATTCTGGGGCGTAACGCCGGTTACCAGGGCGTGCTCTCCGTCGGGCGCGTGCAAACGCCGGTGCTGGGTCTGGTGGTGCGTCGTGATGAAGAGATTGAACACTTTGTCTCGAAAGACTTCTTCGAGGTGAAAGCGCACATCGTGACGCCGAAAGATGAGCGTTTTACCGCCGTCTGGCAGCCAAGCGAAGCCTGTGAACCGCACCAGGATGAAGAAGGCCGTTTGCTCAACCGGGCGCTGGCCGAGCATGTGGTGAAGCGCATTACCGGCCAGCCGGCGCTCGTCACCGCCTATAACGATAAGCGTGACTCTGAACCGGCGCCGCTGCCATTTTCGCTTTCTGCGCTGCAAATTGAGGCGGCGAAGCGTTTTGGCCTGAGCGCGCAGAACGTGCTGGATATCTGCCAGAAACTGTATGAAACCCATAAAGTGATCACCTATCCGCGTTCTGACAGCCGCTATCTGCCGGAAGAGCATTTTGCTGGCCGCCACGCGGTGATTAACGCCATCGGCGTGCATGCGCCGGATTTGCTGCCGCAGCCGGTGGTCAATACCGATACCCGCAACCGCTGCTGGGACGACAAAAAGGTTGATGCTCACCACGCGATAATCCCGACCGCGCGCGCCAGCCACGTGAATCTCAATGACAACGAAGCAAAGGTGTATAACCTGATTGCGCGCCAGTATCTGATGCAGTTTTGCCCGGATGCGGTCTACCGTAAATGCCAGATCGACCTCGATATCGCCAACGGTAAATTTGTCGCCAAAGCGCGCTTCCTTGCGGAAGCGGGCTGGCGTACGCTGCTGGGGGCGAAAGAACGTGATGAAGAGAACGACGGCACGCCGCTGCCGGTGGTGGCGAAAGCTGACGAATTACTGTGTGAGAACGGCGAAGTTGTCGAGCGGCAAACTCAGCCGCCGCGGCATTTTACCGACGCTACGCTGCTGTCGGCGATGACCGGGATCGCCCGCTTCGTGCAGGATAAAGACCTGAAAAAAATCCTCCGCGCGACCGATGGCTTAGGCACCGAAGCGACGCGTGCTGGCATTATCGAGCTGCTGTTTAAACGCGGTTTCCTGACCAAGAAAGGGCGTTATATCCATTCTACCGACGCCGGTAAAGCGTTGTTCCACTCTCTACCCGAGATGGCGACGCGTCCGGATATGACCGCGCACTGGGAGTCTACCCTGACGCAGATCAGCGAAAAACAGTGTCGCTATCAGGACTTTATGCAGCCGCTGGTGGGGACGCTGTTCCAGCTGATTGACCAGGCTAAGAGCACGCCGGTGCGGCAGTTCCGCGGACTGGCAGCGCCGGGTGGGGCGAAGAAGTCATTCAGTAAAGGGAAGGGGAAGAGTAAGAAGCCCGCGGCGAGTTCAGAGCAGCCCGGATAGCCCCTCATGCCTGGTGGCGCTGCGCTTATCCGGCCTACAAGACTATCGTAGGCCGGATAAGGCGTTTACGCCGCCATCCGACAACCTGCTCAGGATGGCGGGATAACGCGATTAAATCACGCCCTGCGCCAGCATGGCATCGGCCACTTTCACGAAGCCTGCGATGTTCGCGCCGCGCACGTAGTTGGTTTGCTTCGCTTCACCGCCGTGCTCAACGCAGGCGTGGTGAATATCCAGCATGATGTGGTGCAGACGCGCGTCGACTTTCTCTGCCTTCCAGCTCATGCGCGCGGCGTTCTGCGCCATTTCCAGACCGGAAGTGGCAACGCCACCGGCGTTGGCTGCTTTGCCCGGCGCGAACAATACGCCCGCGTCGAGGAACAGGTCGGTCGCTTCGATCGTGGTTGGCATGTTGGCACCTTCCGCGACCGCCTTCACGCCGTTGGCGATCAGCACGCGTGCCGCATCGGCATCCAGCTCGTTCTGGGTAGCGCACGGCAGGGCAATATCCACCGCCACGCTCCACGGCTGCTGGCCTTCGAGGTACACCAGACCAAATTCACGCGCGTAGTCGGCGACGCGGCCGTCTCGGCTGGCTTTGATTTCACACAGGCGCGCCAGTTTCTCTTTAGTGAAGCCAGACTCATCAACCACGGTACCGCTGGAGTCAGACGCGGTGATCACGCGCGCGCCCAGCTCCATCGCTTTTTCAATCGCATACTGCGCTACGTTGCCGGAGCCAGAGACCGCGACGCGCATCCCCTCGAAGCCCAGGCCGTGACGCTGCAGCATTGCCTGGGTGAAATACACCAGACCGTAGCCGGTGGCTTCCGGACGAATCAGGCTGCCGCCAAAAGAGAGCCCCTTGCCGGTAAACACGCAAGAGGTGTCGTTGGAGAGTTTCTTCATCATTCCGGCCATAAAGCCGACCTCACGGCCGCCTACGCCGATATCGCCCGCTGGAACGTCGGTGTCGGCGCCCAGATGACGATACAGTTCGGTCATCAGTGCCTGGCAGAAGCGCATCACCTCACCTTCGCTTTTGCCTTTTGGATCGAAGTCAGAACCCCCTTTGCCACCGCCCATCGGCAGGGTTGTCAGGGCGTTTTTAAAGGTCTGTTCAAAGCCGAGGAATTTCAGAATAGAGAGGTTTACGGACGGGTGGAAGCGCATCCCGCCTTTGAACGGCCCGATAGCCGAGCTGAACTGGACGCGCCATGCGCGGTTCACCTGAACCTGATTACGGTCGTCTACCCACACCACGCGGAACTGAATGACGCGCTCAGGTTCAACCAGTCTTTCCAGCAGGGAAAGCTGACGATAGCGCGGGTTCTGCTCGAGGAACGGCCAGAGGGTCGTCATGACTTCGCGTACGGCCTGAGCAAACTCGGTCTGGTGTGGGTCGCGCTGTTGAACATGAGCCAGGAAGGTATTAAGGGAGCAAGCCTTGTCCATAAGTATAAGTACCTCTTATGATTGTGAATGTATGTAGTTGTTATGGTTGTGTTTAATAACGTGCGTTATTTCGACTATATCACTACCCTGCTAACGGATGACAAGGAATTTCCGGGTGCGTAATAAAATTAATACGTCGCGTCGGGTCATAACGAAAAGCGATGATGTAAAAAAGTTAAGTTAGACGTCCATTTGGTCGATAGTAATAAAAGGGCTTTTTAAAGGAGATTGCTGATGAAATGGGTGTGGATGGTCGGTGGGCTGTCGCTTTTGTGCAGCGTCGCGCAGGCGAGGCCGCAGGTGGAAGTGAACGTTCCACCTGAAGTGTTCAGCAACAATGCCAGCAGCCAGCGCGCACAGCCGTGCGCCCGTTGCTGCATGTATGAAGACAGGAACTACTCGGAAGGGGCGGTGATTAAAGCGGAAGGCGTGCTGCTTCAGTGCCAGCGCGATGAGCGCGCCATCAGTACGAATCCCCTGGTGTGGCGTCGGGTAAAGCCATAAACGCGGCGAGTAACGGCACGTCGGCAGGGGCCAGCGCGTAGCGTAAGGCTTCCTGCGGCGTGCACCACACCAGCGCGCTGTGTTCGCGGGCAATGAGTTCGCCGTCGAAACGGGGGACGTGCCAGCCGTGCAGATGCACGATCCTTCCTGAGACTTCGCGCCGATGGCTAGTAATATAGCGCCCCGGCCACGCGACGATAGCCAGCTCTTCCTGTAGTTCGCGCACTAACGCCTCCTGCTGGCTTTCACCGGCTTCAACTTTCCCACCGGCAAATTCCCACAGCCCGGCCTGATCGGCATGCGGCGGGCGCTGCGCAAGGAGAATTTTGCCATTTTGTTCGATAATAGCGGCAACAACATCAATGGTTTTCAGCATAGCGGTCAAAGACTCCGTGAATGAGTTGCCATATTATCGCTGCTTTGTCGTGTGCTAAAGCCTTACAGGAGTTTTCGGGTGAAAAATCAACAACCCTGGGTGCCGCCGCTCAGCCAGCTGCCGCTGAGCCTGAAGCCGATTACCGCGATGCAGCAAAAGCACTATGGCGAGGTGCTGAACCCCACGCGCTGGTGGGGGCGGATGCCGCGACTGTTCTGGCTGGTGGCGCTGTTTGTCGGCTACCTGGAGCGGAAAAAAGCGCGTCTGACGCCGACGCTGCGCGCGCTGCTGATGACCCGCGTCTCCCAGCAGTGCGACTGCGCGTTTTGCATTGACGCCAACAGCCTCCGCCTGGCTCAGCGCTGCGGGGCGATGGACAAGGTGCTGGCGCTGAGCGACTGGCGATCGTCGCCGCTGTTTAACGATGCTGAGCGCGCGGCGCTGGATTATGCCGAAGCGATGACCGCTACGCCGCCGCAGGTCACTGTTGCGCAAAAAGATGCGTTACGTTGTCACTTTAATGCGGAGCAGATTAGCGAAATGACGGCGCTGGTGGCGTTTCAGAATTTATCCGCTCGCTTCAACGCCGCGCTGGATATTCCGTCGCAGGGGCTGTGTCAGATGGGAGAAAAAGCCGATGCTTGATAAGCACCTTCATCCGCGACTTAAGCCGGTACTCAACCGCCTGGCGCAGGCGCTGGACAAGCCCGGCGTATCGGCGGACGGCATTACGCTACTGGGGTTCGCCATTGGGGTGCTGGCGTTGCCGTTCCTTGCGCTCGGTTGGTATGGCGCGGCGCTGGTGGCGATTGTGGCCAACCGTCTGCTGGATGGTCTTGACGGCGCGCTGGCGCGGCGGCGCGGCCTGACGGATGCCGGGGGATTTCTCGATATCGCGCTCGATTTTCTGTTCTACGCGCTGGTGCCGTTCGGCTTTATGCTGGCGGATCCGGCAGCCAATGCGCTGGCGGGCGGCTGGCTGCTGTTTGCGTTTATGGGCACTGGCAGCAGCTTTCTGGCCTTTGCCGCGCTGGCGACGAAGCACCAAATCGACAATCCGGGCTATGCTCATAAATCGTTTTATTACCTGGGCGGCTTAACTGAAGGCACGGAGACGATCCTGCTGTTTGTGCTGGGCTGCCTGTTTCCGGCGTGGTTTGCGTGGATGGCGTGGGTTTTCGGCGCGCTGTGCTGGCTGACGACCTTTAACCGGGTGTGGGGAGGTTACATGACGCTGAAAGGGCTTCAGCGTCATGAAGGCGCGAATTAGCGTGCGCTTTCTGGCCCGCGATCGCCGGTGGCAACCGGGTTTTTCGGGTTCGCACTCCATTCGTACCAGCCGCCATCGTAGACGCTGACGTTCTGCCAGCCCATGGCGCGCGCGTACATGAAGGTTTCCGAGGCGCGCCAGCCGGTACCGCAGTAGAAGGAAACCTGCTGGCTCGGCAGGATATTCCAGGATTTCCACATCCGGGTGATATCATCGGCGCTGCGCATAGTGCCGTCCGGGTTGTGGAAGTCTTCCATATGGGTTGAATCGCTGCCCGCATGGCCCCAGCGCGCGCCGGCAATGTCACCTTTTGGCTTAATGTAGCTATAGCCGCTGGTGGTACCGATAAATTCCGGCCATGAGCGAATGCTCACCAGCGAAGCGTCCTGACGGTGCAGTAGGCCGCGCGCCTGTTCCATATCCAGCATCAGCTGCGGCTGCGCGGTAATGGTGGCACCAAAATCAGGCGCTGGTTTCACGTCCTGAGGTAAGCCACGCTCGACCGGCAGCCCGGCATCGGCCCAGGTCTTCCAGCCGCCGTCCAGCAAGCGAACATCCTTCACGCCCGCATACAGCATGATCTGCGCGACGCGCGCTGCGGCGTACACATCACGACCGTAGAGAATCACGGTGGTGTCGTGGCGGATACCGTGTTTGGCCAGCATCGCCTTGAGCTGTTCGTCGGACACTTTATTCCACAGCGGCTCGCTTTCAACCTCGTTGGTATCGATATAGCCAGCCCCCGGAATATGGCTGACCAGATACAGCTTCGGCGCGCCCCATGCGGCTTCAATAATTTTGTAGTCGCCCGCCGGTTTGGCGGCCACCGCTTTACCTTGCTGCAGGTCGTGCAGCCACTGCGGGTACACCAGTTGCTCGAAGTGCGGCAGCTTTTGCAGCCGTTCCGGCTGCTGCAGCGCATCGCTGAGGGTGGAGATACGGGTGAAACCTGCCGCTTTTAAGCGCTTCGCCACGGCATCGTTATCTTTGCTGTCACCGTAGAGGGCAATGTCGGTCTCTTTTTTCAGCTGATGCTGCTGCGCCCAGGCTTCCAACTGCTCGTTGTTCATGGCTGACAGCCAGCTGGCAGAGAGGTTCAGCGCGCCTGGCTCATGCCCGCGAGGGCCATTTTCCTGCTGTGGCCAGCCGTTGTAAAAGGCGCTCATGCGCGTATCGATGGCGGCACCCTTTTGCTGGAGCAGGTGGGTAAAGGTGAAGGTATTCGCCGTTTCAGCGGCGAAAGCAGAAGAGGCGAGGCCAAGCGCAAGGGCTAGCGCAGTCAGTTGAGAAACACGTTTCATCAAATCGTCCGACGAAGATAAAAGGAGCGTCATTCTGAACCTCTGCTAAAAGAAATACCTTGCGTTAACGCAGTATTTACCGCGTCAGCGCCAGTCCGCGAGCGGTAAACAGCGGCCGTTCGGCGGCACATCGTCCGGGTCGTGGGTGACCTGAACGACCGGAATCTGCTGCGCGCGTAGCGCGTGAAAGACCCACTGACGAAAGCTGCCGCGCAGCTGTTGATCGAGACGGCTGAACGGTTCATCCAGCAGCAGAGCATCCGGCTGCGCCAGCAGAGCGCGGAGCAAGGCCACCCTGGCGCGCTGACCGCCGGAAAGCGTCGCCGGATCGCGCGAGAAAAACCCGGCCAGCTCCGCGTGGGTCAGCGCTTGTTCAACCTGCGCATTACGTGCGCTGCGCGGCACGCTGGCGGGCAGGGCCAGCCGCAGATTCTGCCCAACGCTCAGATGATCGAACAGCAGCGCGTCCTGAAACAGAATGCCGATGCGCCGCTGCTCGGTAGGCAGCGCATCGCAGCGGCGGCCGTTGAGCCACAGCTGGCCCTGGCTGCGGAACGCGCCGTCCAGGGCGCCAACCATCCACGAAAAGAGCGTCGATTTTCCGCAGCCGGAAGGCCCCATCAGCGTCACAATTTCACCCGGCGCGACGCTAAAGTTAACCTCGCGCAGCAGGGGCTGCTCTGCCTGCATGAGCGTTAAATTCTGCACCTGTAGCATCAGCGTAGCCCTCGTCTGAAATGGCTGATTCGCCGCGCCAGTAGCGCGGTTAACAAAAAGAAGAACATCGGCAGCAGCGTTTGCCAGAGTCCCTGAGCGGCAAGCGTGGCGGTGGCGCCGCCGCTGCTCAGCGCGACCGCTTCGGTGGTGAGCGTGGGAATGCGCCCGCCGCCGAGCCATTGCGTGGGGAGATATTGCGCGATGCTGACGGAAAAGCCGACGGCCAACGCAGAGAGCAGGGGGCGGATGACCAGCGGGCACTTTAGCTGTAAAAAGACGCGCCCGCGCCCCCATCCCAGCGTGTGTGCCAGCAGCGTCTGGCGCGGGTCTATCTGCCGCCAGGCAGGACGCAGTACAAACAGCATCCAGGGGACGACCCACAGCAGATGTCCCCACAGCACGGTACTGAACAGTCCGTCTACCCAGCCGTACAGCGCTAACTGATACTGCCCGGCGGCCAGCGGCAGCGCCGGCAGCAGCAGCGGCAGATCCAGCCAGCGCTGATGCCGCGCTGGCCCCCATTCCAGCCACAGCAGGCAGACGACAGCGCCAATCGTGGCCGACAGCAGCGCCAGCCACAGGCTGTTGCCGATCGTTTCCTGGCCGGGCAGCGCGCCGTGCGCCAGCGCCAGCAGGAACAGCGCGCAAAGCGGGCCGCACAGCGGCAGAAGTTGCCCCAGGCTGCGCCCCGGTAGCAACGGGAAATGCGGCTGCCGTTCGCCGTCAAAGTGCGGCGTGCGGTTTTGCCCGTACCGCCACAGTCGCGCGGCGGCGCTGGCAATGACGGCGAGGGCCGCCAGCAACAGCAGGCAGGCCAGTGCGCCTTTGGCCTGCGTGTCGACGTCGCCGTCGTTCAACCACTGCCAGGCCAGGACGGCCAGCGTCGGCGGGTTCCCCGGGCCGACTATCATGGCGACGTCGACCACTGAAAGCGTCCAGGCGGTGGTCGCCAGCAGCGCAACGCTGAGCGATGGCATCAGCGAGGGCAGGATCACCCGATTAAGACACTGGCCGCGCCCGTAGCCGAGACTTTTGAACACCACCACCTGTTCCGCCAGCCGCCGCTCGCCGAGTAGCGCCCAACAGACCCATAGCAGAAAGCCGCTTTCTTTCACCGCCAGCACCAGCCCGAGTCCGATGCCATAGCGATCCTGAATCGGGCTCAGGGCCGGCAGCAGCCGATACAGCGCGCCGCCTTCGGCAAACAGCAGCAGCGCCGCGCTGGCAAAGGCCACATGCGGCAGCGCCAGCAGCCACGGCAGACGCGAGGCCAGCCGCTGCCAGGCGGGAGAGGGCCAAAGGGTGGCGATAATCAGCAGGGTTAACAGCAGCGCGCCGCCGACGGCAATCAGCGTTGAGATAAACGTCGCCGCTGCAGCCTGAGGCAGTTGAGGATCCGCCAGCAGCTGTTGCCATGAGGATAGCGATAGCACAGGCGTGAAGAGCACACCCGCAGCGGGCAGCAGGGGCAGATAGATGACCAGCATCATGCCCCAGCACAGCAGAATCAGTGCGTACCGTAGCGGCGAAGCCATTCCTGCTCCAGCGCGTTCACCCAGGCAGCGTGCGGCTCAGCCAGCACCGGCGGCGTATCTTCCGGCATCAGCGCCCGCAGCGTTTTTTGCTGGCCGGCGCTGAGCGTTGCCGGGTTGAGCACGCTCGGGTCACCCCATACGGCGGGGTCCGCTTTACGCAGTTGTGCCGTCGGCGACAGCAGGAAATTCGCCACCACCTGCGCTCCGGCGCTGGCCGAGGAATTTGCCGGAATGGTGACGAAGTGAACGTTGCCGAGCATCCCGGAGCGGAAGCCGAAGCTGTAGCTGTCCTTCGGCAGTTGGCCTTTTGCCACTTTCTGTCTGGCGTGCATAGGGTTAAAGGTCAACGACAGGCGTAGCGTGCCGTTGGCCAGCATGCTATCCATCCGCGCGGGCGAGGGCGGGAAATCTTTGCCCTGGCGCCACATCAGCGGATGCAGCCGGTCGAGATAAGCCCACAGCGGCGCGGTAACGGCGGCAAAGCTCTGGGAGTCCGGTGGCAGCTTAAGGGCGTCGGGTTGTGTGGTCAGGTTGATCAGCAGCTGTTCGAGCAACGCGGTGCCGGTAAAGTCCGGCGGACGCGGGTAGGTCACCGTACCTGGATGCGCCTGGGCAAAATCGAGCAGCGCCTGCGGTGATTGCGGCGGCTGCGGCGTTTGCTGCTGACGGGCGATAAAGGTCAGCTGCGCGCTGCCCCACGGTGATTCAGCGCCCTCGACCGGCACGGAAAAGTCTTCACGTACGGGCTTGCTGAGATCGACATAGCGCCAGTTTGGCAGCTGTTCTGCCCAGCCGGTGCGCAGCAGGTTGGCCTCTTTAAGCGTACGGAAGTTCTCACCGTTGACCCATAGCAGGTCGACCGAGCCGCGCTGGGTACGCCCGGCACGGGCTTCGGACTGGATGCGTTTAACCGTATCCGCCGCGTCGGCAATGTGCACAATCCGCAGGTTGATGGCGTAATCACGCTTCACTTCACCGCTGACCCAATCCAGGTAGTGATTGACCGCTTCATCGCCGCCCCAGGCGTTGAACCAAACGGTTTGGCCTTTGGCTTCATGTTCAATTTGCTGCCAGTCGGCGGCGATGGCCGCCGATGAACATAGCGACAGCAGGCCCAGCAGCGCGCCGCGCAGGTAACGGTGTGCTCCGTGATAACGCATCAGGATTTCCTCTTCTGGCGTTCGAGATAAAATGTCTTCGCGACAAAGATAACGATAGTCAGTGCGAACAGAATCAGCAGCCCCGTCACGAACCAGTACGTGCCGCCGGTAAGCATGCTGCCGACCCACGAATAGATGATGGTGGCGGGCAGTTGACCGAGGCCGGTGGCAATCAAAAAGTGGCGAAAGCGCATTGACGTTAGCCCGGCGGCGTAGCTTATCGGATCGAACGGCACGAAAGGCAGCAGGCGGCAGATAAGGATCGTGTGTTTACCGTAGCGTGCAAAAAAACCGTCGACGCCGTTGAGCACCGCTTTTCCGGTGAGCTTTTCTACCACGCCGCGGCCCATAATGCGCGCAATATAAAAACATAGCGCTGCGCCGGCCATCGCGCTGCTCCAGGAGAGCACGCCGCCCCAGAATGCGCCAAACAGCGAGGCGTTGGCAAAGGTGATCAAAAACGCCGGCAGCGGCGCGGCGATAGCCTGAAAAATCATCAGCAGAAACGAGACGATCGCCGCTTGCGAACCGTAGGCGCGAATAAAACGCTCGATGCCCTGCTGGTCTACCGCCAGAAAGGCATCGAGGCTATCGCGAACGAACGCATGTACGCCGGGAATCAATAGCCATGCGAGCACCAGCGCCGTCAGCGCGGCAATCATCAGCAGTCGGGCGTACCAGATAGGCTTCATTTCTCGTCCTCTTCGGCCAGCGCAATGTGCTTATGGCGTGCGTAAGCCTTGGCCGCCTGTACCAGCGCAAACAGCACCAGCCCGGCAAGGCTAAGCTGAAGCACAAAGGTCAGGGTGATGCCTTCCGCCGCCAGTTTGCTGGCCATCAACGTATAGATAACAATCCCCGGCAGGGTGGTGAGCGCAGAAACCAGGGTGTATGACCAGAAGGGCATCGACGTTAAGCCGTACGCGTAGTTCTGAATATTATACGGAAACAGCGGGATAAGTCGGGTCAGGATCAGAAAATCAATGCCGCTGTGGGCGATGCCGCGCTCGATAGCCTGAAAGGTGCGGGTATGGCCGACGTATTTGAGCACCAGCGCGCGTCCCAACCCGCGGGCCAGCAAAAAAGAGAGCGCCGAGGCAACGGTCGCGGCGATAAGCGACAGCAGCGTACCGAGCCATGGGCCGAATACCATGCCCGCCGCCAGCACCAGGACGCTGCCCGGCAGCAGGCAGAGCGACGCGAGCACAAACAGGGTGATGTAAAGCGCATAGCCCATCGCGCCGCTTTGCTGCACGGTATCCTGTAATTGACGTAAATGGGTGACCAGCTCAATCAGGCCGATGCGGTGTATCAGAAAGGACAGCAGTGCGACAACGGCAACAATCAGCAGGAGCTTAACGGCTGCGTGGTTGCGACTTCTTTTGCATGGGGGTCCTCCTGCCGGGAAGAAAAGGTGCGCGCGACGGTATTATAGAACGGCCACCTCGGCAAGGATTTCGCGCCTGTTTGTTGATTTTGCTCAGGATTTTTACAAAGCTGCGTTAACGCGACGCCCTTTACGTCAGCAAAGCGCGCCGCGCGGCAACCGATTATTTAAACGTCGCCCATACCGGCGCGTGGTCCGACGGTTTTTCCATCCCGCGGATCTCATAATCGATGCCGGTTTCCACGCAGCGTGCTGCCAGCGGCTGGCTGGCCAGCAGCAGGTCTATGCGCAGGCCACGATTGTCGTCAAACCCTTTGGAGCGGTAATCAAACCACGAGAAGCGGTCGTTGGTTTCCGGGTTGGCGTGACGGAAGGTATCCACCAGACCCCAGCCGAGCAGACGCTGCATCCATTCACGCTCTTCTGGCAGGAACGAACATTTACCGGTGCGCAGCCAGCGCTTGCGGTTCTCTTCGCCGATACCGATGTCGAGATCGGTCGGGCTGATGTTCATATCCCCCATAATCAGTACCGGGTTATCTTTGTTCAGCCGGGTTTCCAGGTAATCCTGCAGATCCTGATAGAACTTGGTCTTGGCCGGGAATTTGGTTTCGTGATCGCGGCTTTCTCCCTGCGGGAAGTAGCCATTGATCACCTTCACGTTGCCAAACGGCGACGGCACTTCGGCAATGATAATGCGGCGCTGGGCATCTTCGCCATCGTTCGGGAAGCCGCGATAAACCGCCACCGGCTCGGCCTTGGTCAGCAGCGCCACGCCATAGTGACCTTTCTGGCCATGATAGAAAATGTGATAGCCGAGCTTTGCCACTTCTTCCAGAGGAAACATGTCATCGTGAACTTTTGTCTCCTGTAGACCAATCACGTCGGGCTGATGCTTTTCGACAATGGCTTCCAGTTGATGAGGACGGGCGCGCAGGCCGTTGATATTAAAAGAGACAAATTTCATAGTCGTTGCCACTTTGCAGAGTGAATTGTGACGGGATAGTAGCAGAATTTAACGTCAGCCGCTGCCTTCACTCCGCGGTATCGCCAATTTCTTTGATGGCTGCTGCCATCTTCCCGAGCAAAATGTGCACCAGGTTGAGGCAATCTGCGCCGTGATGAAGCGTAAAGCTACGATAAATTTCGTAGTGGATCACAAATCCAGAATGATATTTTGCCGATGCATAACATTTCTTAATTTTGCCCTGCAAAGCGCCGTTAATGCCTTAATATTCACTTTTTATGCACATTTATTGAATGGTGATGGTGTGTAACCTATTGATATTTCGTTTGCAGTCCGCGTTTATGCAGTTTTCTCTCTCGCTGGCACGAACCGTGCAATCTACATTTACAGTGAAAAACACTCAAATAATTAACATAAATTAAACCATTCATTTACCTGTAGAGGTCGCTATGTCTCAGTCAATCAGCCGTCAAGATTTTGATCAGTGGATGATGTCGGTTTATGCACCGGCACCGTTTATTCCGGTTCGCGGTGAGGGCGCCTGGCTGTGGGATCAACAGGGGAAAGGCTATATCGATTTTGCTGGCGGTATCGCGGTAAATGCGCTGGGACACGCCCACCCGGCGATGATACGTGCGCTGACCGAGCAGGCGGCAAAATTCTGGCATACCGGTAATGGCTACACCAACGAACCGGCGCTGCGACTGGCAAAGCAGCTGATCGATGCCACGTTTGCCGACCGCGTGTTTTTCTGTAACTCCGGCGCCGAAGCTAACGAAGCGGCACTGAAGACGGCGCGTAAGTATGCGCACGACAAGTTTGGCAGCCATAAGAGTGGGATCGTGGCCTTTAAGAATGCGTTTCACGGCCGCACGCTGTTTACCGTAACCGCCGGCGGGCAGCCCGCCTACTCGCAGGACTTCGCGCCGCTGCCGGGGGAGATCCGTCACGGGGTATATAACGACATCGACTCGGCCAGCGTGCTGATTGATGACGATACCTGTGCCGTTATCGTGGAGCCTATCCAGGGCGAAGGTGGCGTGATACCGGCATCGGGTGAATTTTTACAGGCGCTACGCGCGCTGTGCGATCGTCACCACGCGGCGCTGATTTTTGATGAGGTGCAGACCGGCGTAGGGCGTAGCGGAGAACTCTATGCGTATCAGCATTATGGCGTGACGCCGGATCTGCTGACGACCGCCAAAGCGTTGGGCGGTGGCTTCCCGATTGGCGCGCTGCTGGCACGCGATGCGTATGCCAGCGTGATGACGGTGGGGACGCACGGCACCACCTATGGCGGTAACCCGCTGGCCTGTGCGGTGGCCGGTGAAGTGCTGTCGATCGTGAATACGCCGCAGGTGTTAAACGGGGTGAAGCAGCGCGAACAGTGGTTCAAAGAACGCCTGCGGGCGATTAACCACCAGTTTGCGTTATTTAAAGAGATCCGCGGCGTTGGCCTGCTGATTGGCTGCGCGCTGCGGGATGAGTATGCCGGGAAGGCGAAGCTGATAAGCCAACTGGCGGCTGAAGAGGGGCTGATGGTGCTGATTGCCGGGGCTAACGTGGTGCGTTTTGCGCCGGCGCTGATTATCAAAGAAGACGATGTGACCCTTGGCCTCAATCGCTTCGCCGCCGCCTGTGAACGGTTCATTGCGGGAGAATCATCATGATGATTATCCGTCCGGTCGGCGTAGACGATCTGCCCGGCCTCTATACGCTGGCGGGGGAAACGGGCGGCGGGCTGACCTCACTGCCGGCCGACAAACAGACCCTGGCGGCGCGTATCGCCCGCTCGCAGGCCACCTGGCAGGGCACGCTGCCGCGCGGCGACCAGGGCTATGTTTTTGTCCTGGAAGATACCCGCAGCGGCGCGGTGGTTGGGGTGTGCGCGATTGAGGTCGCCGTTGGCATCAACGATCCCTGGTATAACTACCGGGTCGGTACGTTGGTACATGCCTCGAAGGAGCTGAACGTGTATAACGCGCTGCCGACGCTGTTCCTGACCAACGATCATACCGGCAGCAGCGAGCTGTGTACCTTGTTTCTCGACCCGGCGTGGCGCAAAGAAAGTAATGGCCACCTGCTGTCCTCGTCGCGTTTTCTGTTTATGGCGGCTTTTCGCGATCGCTTTAACCACAAGGTGGTGGCGGAAATGCGCGGGGTAATTGATGAGCACGGTTATTCGCCGTTCTGGGAAAGCCTGGGCAAACGCTTTTTTTCTATGGAGTTTGCTCGCGCGGATTACCTGTGCGGCACCGGGCAAAAGGCGTTTATCGCTGAGCTGATGCCAAAGCATCCGATCTACACCGATTTCCTGAGCGAAGAAGCGCGGGCAGTGATAGGCCAGGTGCATCCGCAAACGGCTCCCGCGCGGGCGGTGCTGGAAAAAGAAGGCTTTCGCTACCGTGACTATGTCGACATTTTCGACGGTGGCCCGACGCTGGAATGTGAAATTGACCGGGTGCGCGCGGTGCGTAAAAGCCGTCTGGTGACGGTGGCTGAAGGCGAACCCGGCGGCGGCGACCTGCCGCTGTGCGTAGTGGCTAACGAACAGTACCAGCATTATCGCGCCATGCTGGTTCACGCTGACCCGGCGAGTGACAGCCTGAGCTTAAGCGCCGAACAGCGAGATGCGCTGAACTGCCATCCTGGCGATAACGTACGCCTGGTGCGCCTGTGCCCAGAGGAGAAAAAATAATGAGCCTGTGGATTAATGGAACCTGGCTTGCTGGCGATGGCCCGCGTCGCCAGCGCGCAAACCCGGTAAGCGGTGAAACGGTGTGGCAGGGGTACGACGCGAGCGTGCAGCAGGTGACCCTGGCCGTGGACGCGGCGCGGGCGGCGTTTCCCGCCTGGGCGCGCCGGCCGTTCGGCGAACGTCAGCAGATTGTTGAGGCCTTTGCCGGGCTGCTTGAGGCGAATAAGGCGGGGTTGACGGAAACCCTGGCACGCGAGACGGCCAAACCGCGCTGGGAAGCGGCGACCGAGGTGGCGGCGATGATCAACAAAATCGCCATTTCCGTGAAGGCCTATCACAGCCGGACCGGCGAAAGCCAGGCCGATATGGCCGACGGGGCCGCAACGCTGCGGCACCGCCCGCACGGCGTGCTGGCGGTTTTCGGTCCCTACAACTTTCCCGGTCATTTGCCGAACGGGCATATCATACCGGCGCTGTTGGCAGGCAACACGGTGGTGTTTAAACCCAGCGAACTGACGCCAGATTGCGCGCAGGCGGTGGTGAAACTGTGGGAACGGGCGGGGCTGCCGCCGGGCGTACTTAACCTGGTTCAGGGCGGGCGGGAGACCGGGGAGGCGCTGAGCGCCCAGCCGGGAATCGACGGCGTGCTGTTTACCGGCAGCTCGGCGACCGGTTTCCATCTGCATCGTCAGCTGGCCGGTCAGCCGCAGAAGATACTCGCGCTGGAAATGGGCGGCAACAACCCGCTTATCGTCGATGAACCTGCGGATATTGACGCTGCCGTACATTTGACCATTCAGTCGGCGTTTATCACCGCCGGTCAGCGTTGTACCTGCGCGCGCCGTCTGCTGGTGAAACGCGGCGCGCTGGGCGATGCGTTCCTGCAGCGGCTGGTCGAGGTGAGCGGACGGATTATTCCTGCCGCCTGGGACGCTGAACCGCAGCCGTTTATCGGTGGGCTGATTTCTGCGCAGGCCGCCGAACGCGTGTATCAGGCCTGGCAAATGCAGGTGGAAAAGGGCGGCGTGACGCTGCTGGCCCCGCGTCTTCTCCAGCCAGGAACATCGCTGCTCACGCCGGGGATTGTTGATCTGAGCGAAGCGCGCGATCTGGCTGATGAAGAGGTCTTTGGCCCGCTATTGGGCGTCTGGCGTTATGATGATTTCGATCGGGCTATCGCGCTGGCGAACGCGACGCGTTACGGGCTTTCCTGCGGATTGATTTCGCCGGACCGGCACAAGTTTGACCGTCTGCTGCTGGAGGCGCGCGCCGGGATCGTGAACTGGAATAAACCGTTAACCGGCGCGGCCAGCACCGCACCGTTTGGCGGCGTGGGTGCATCGGGCAACCATCGTCCAGGTGCCTGGTACGCTGCGGATTATTGCGCATGGCCAATGGCCAGCCTCGAATCGCCGACGCTGGTGCTGCCTGCCGCGCTTAATCCCGGGCTGGATTTTCAGCGTGAGGTGCCCTCATGAACGCCTGGGAGGTTAACTTCGATGGCCTGCCGGGTCTGACGCACCACTACGCCGGGCTGTCGTTTGGCAACGAGGCGTCGACGCGTAATCAACATCAGGTGTCGAATCCACAGCGAGCGGCCAGACAGGGGCTGCTGAAAATGAAGGCGCTGGCTGATGCCGGTTTCCCGCAGGGGGTGATTCCGCCGCAGGAACGGCCCAACGTGGCGCTGCTGCGTCAGCTTGGGTTTAGCGGCCGCGACGAGCAGGTGCTGGCGAAAGCCGCCACGCAGGCGCCAGCGCTGCTCAGCGCCGCCAGTTCGGCGTCGGCGATGTGGGTGGCGAATGCGGCGACGGTATGCCCCTCCGCCGACGCGCTGGACGGAAAGGTCCATTTGACGGTTGCCAATTTGAGCAGCCTGTTGCATCGCGCCAGCGAAGCGCCCACCACCCAGGCCATCCTGCAGGCGATATTTGCCGATCCGGATAAGTTTGCGGTACATGGCCCGCTGCCTGCGGGCACATCGATGGGGGACGAAGGTGCGGCAAACCATAATCGACTGGGGCGTGATTACGGGCAGCCGGGCACTCAGCTGTTTATCTACGGCCGTGATGCGCATGCCAGCACATCACCGCAGCGCTATCCGGCGCGGCAGACCCGCGCCGCTAGCGAAGCGGTGGCCCGGCTTAACCAGATCAATCCCAATCAGGTGATTTTTGCCCAGCAAAATCCGCAGGCGATCGATGGTGGCGTGTTTCATAATGATGTTATCGCCGTCAGTAACCGCCAGGTGCTGTTTTGCCATGAGCAGGCGTTTGTTGACCAGCCGGCGTTATTGCAGCTGCTGGCGCATAAAGTGCCGGGGTTTATGCCCATCGAAGTTCCCCGTGCGAAGGTGACGGTGGCGGAAGCGGTGGCGACCTACCTGTTTAACAGCCAACTGCTGAGTAAGCCTGACGGCAGCATGCTGCTGGTGTTGCCGGGAGAAGTGGAGGAGAACCCGCGCGTCTGGCGTTATCTGAATACGCTGCTGGCGCAGGATAATCCTATCGACGAGCTAAAGGTGTTTGATCTGCGCGAAAGCATGGCCAACGGTGGCGGCCCGGCGTGCTTGCGTCTGCGGGTCGTGCTGACCGAAGATGAGCGCCGGGCGGTAAACCCGGCGGTGATGATGAACGATACGCTGTTTGCCACGCTCAATAATTGGGTCGACCGCTATTATCGCGATCGGTTGACTCAGGCCGATCTTGCCGATCCGCTGCTGCTGACAGAAGGGCGCGAAGCGCTCGACCGTCTGACGCAAATTTTACAGCTGGGTTCCCTCTACCCCTTTCAGCGTTAAGGAGGCGGCATGAAACAGTTTCTGGCATTAACGCTGGCGGGGCGGTTGCCGTCGCAGCCCGAAGGGGACATGGGCACGTTTCACTGGGAGTGGCGAGAAGCGGGGGTGCTGCAGCTGACGCCGCACCGCCCTTGCTCGCAGGCGATGGTGCTGTCGGCGGGGATCCACGGTAACGAAACGGCACCGGTCGAAATCCTCGATAAACTGTTGAGCGCGCTGATCGGCGGCAAGCAGGCGCTACGCTGGCATCTGCTGGTGGTGTTAGGTAACCCGCCGGCGCTGCGTGATAACAAGCGCTACCTGCACAGCGATCTTAACCGCATGTTCGGCGGACGCTGGCTGCATTTTCCGGTCAGCGATGAAACCATCCGTGCCGCCAGTCTGGAGCAGACCGTGACGGCATTTTACCAGCGCGGTGCGGCCGACACGCGCTGGCACCTTGATATGCACACCGCCATTCGCGGCTCACATCACCCGCGCTTTGGCGTCCTGCCGGCGCGCGAGCTGCCTTGGGAGCCGGAGTTTTTAAGCTGGTTAGGCTCAGCGGGGCTTCAGGCGCTGGTGTTTCATCAGGCACCGGGCGGCACGTTCAGCCATTTTACTAGCGAGGCCTTTGCGGCGCTGTCATGCACGCTGGAGCTGGGTAAAGCGCGGCCGTTTGGGCAAAACGATCTGAGTCAGTTTGCCCTGGTGGAACGACAGTTGGCCAATCTGCTGGCGGACGAGCGCGGCGGCGGCTGTGCAACGCCGCCGCTCAACTACCGGGTGGTACAAGAAATAACGCGTCGCAGCGCTGAGTTCCAGCTGCACATGTCGGCACAGACGTTGAACTTTACGCCGTTTGCCAAAGGGACGCTGCTGGCGCAGGACGGCGAGATCCGCTACGTGGTGCAATCGCCCTGCGAGTACGTGCTGTTTCCTAACCCTGACGTCGCGCTGGGTATGCGGGCGGGGCTCATGCTTGAACGTCTTCCCCCATAATATAAAAAAGCCGCACATCATGGTGTTGCGGCTTTTTATTATTTCTCCTCGAGGATATTGCAGAATATTCCTGGTGTTTTGCTTTATTAATAAACATGCTTGCTTTATACTTCTTCAAAATCTCTTCTTAATCAGCATATTGCATATTTTTGTTGCAACTCTCCACAGTTTATCCTTAATTTCCTCATAATTGTCGTAAAATTGTTTTTTACACTTTCATTGTTTTACCTACACTCTGATTATTTGACGATAAACCCCGTAAAGTTAATCTCGTCAACACGGCAATGCGCCGTCAGAATAACTGAAAGTAAGGACTTGATGATGAAAAAATTAACTGCACTGTTTGTTGCTTCTACCCTGGCTCTGGGCGCGGCTAATCTGGCTCACGCTGCGGATACCACCACGACCACCGCGGCAGATGCGACGCAGCCGGCCGGTAAGATGATGCATCATCACAAAGGTAAGATGGGCCCACGTCACGATATGATGTTCCAGGGGCTGAACCTGACCGATGCACAGAAACAGCAGATTCGCGACATTATGAAAGACAGCCGCGAACACATGAAACGCCCGCCGCAGGAAGAGATGCGTGCAATGCACAGCCTGATTGCCAGCGACAGCTTCGACAAAGCTAAGGCTGAAGCACAGATTAACAAGATGGAAGAGCAGCATAAGACCATGATGCTGTCTCGTCTGGAAACCCAGAACAAGATTTACAACATTTTAACGCCGGAACAGAAAAAGCAGTTTAATGCTAATTTTGAGAAGCGTCTGACAGAACATAATGCACCGGAAGGTAAAATGCCTCCTGCGCCTGCCGAATAATCGACCCGGCATACGATCTTAAGACCGCCGAAGTTGCCCATAAATGCCGATGGCTATGGGCAGCTCCGGCGGTTTTCTCATTTATCGCTTCCAGAAGTCATCAAAAACGGTAATCGGCGGACGGCGTTTGTGCTCCGTCTTCAGATACCAGCCTTCGATAATCTTCGCCTGTTCAGGCGCCAGGGTTTTACCTTCCAGATAGTCGTCAATGTTGTCATAAGTGACGCCCAGCGCGACCTCGTCCGGCAGAGAAGGGCGGGAATCTTCAAGGTCAGCGGTGGGGGCTTTCAGATAAAGATGCTCAGGGCAGCCCAGCGCGGCGAGCAGCTGTTTGCCCTGGCGCTTGTTGAGGCGGAAGATGGGGTTAATGTCGGTGCCGCCGTCGCCGTATTTGGTGAAGAAGCCGGTTATCGCTTCCGCTGCATGATCGGTACCGACCACCACGCCGTGGGTCATCCCCGCGATGCTGTACTGGGCCTTCATGCGCTCACGGGCTTTTTCATTGCCGCGAACGAAGTCGCTCAGCTCAATGCCTGCTTCGCGCAGCGCCTGTTCGCTGGCCAGCACGGCTCCCTTAATATTGACCGTCAGTACGCGGTCCGGCTGAATAAATTCGATGGCATCCTGACAGTCCTGTTCGTCGGCCTGCACGCCATAGGGCAGGCGGACCGCGATAAACTGCAGCGCACTGTCACCGGTTTCCGCGCGCAGCTCGTTAATGGCCTGTTGGCACAGCTTGCCGGTTAGCGTCGAATCCTGACCGCCGCTGATTCCCAGCACCAGGGATTTGATAAACGGATAGGTTTTCAGATATGCCTTGAGAAAATCCACGCTGCGGCGGATCTCTGCTTGTACATCTATTTGTGGTTTTGCGCCGAGCGCCTGAATGATCTCTTGCTGTAATGCCATTTACCCCTCCGGAATGAGTGTGCCAGCCTTGCCGATAGCCCATCAGAACAAAGTGTTAAAGCTACCTCTTTGACGGTAAAACGACAAGGATCACAGTTTTACCAGAGGTAAATAAATCCGATTCATTAACCTGATTGGCGTTGATTTCGGCGTATCGGTTGATAATTAGCAATATTTATTCCAGGCTTAAAAAACATCGAACGAAAGGAGAGGGAAGATGAAAAAGCATGTTGCAGGACTTCTGGGGGCCGCAGCCGTACTGGCAATGCTGGCAGGCTGTACCGCTTACGATCGTACCAAAGACCAGTTCACACAGCCGGTTGTGAAAGATGTGAAAAAAGGGATGAGCCGTTCACAGGTGATGCAGGTCGCCGGCAAGCCGTCGTCGGAAGTGACGATGATCCACGCACGCGGCACGTGCCAGACCTATATCCTGGGTCAACGTGATGGTAAAGCTGAAACCTACTTTGTGGCCCTGGATGACACCGGTCACGTTATCAATTCCGGCTATCAGACCTGCGCTGAGTACGATACCGATCCGGCGGTTAAGAAGTCATAATCGCGCATCCAGAGGACATCTACGAAAGCCCGACCTTCGCGTCGGGCTTTTTTATCAGATGTCATGCTTATTTCTTGTCGCGAATTATTTTGAGTAAAGTGTGAAGGTAGTCAAAACAAGAGGTCAATGAGAGACAATTTTTGGGTCTTAGGAATTATCGGTAGGCAAATTGTTGCCGTATACTCAAGGCATAAACAGTAGATAACTCATCTGTTACATACGAGGGTTATGGGCACATGGAACATCGCCCGATGATGACAGATTTCACAAGTTGAGGAAGCGTGAATGGAAAAGAAACATATCTATCTTTTTTGCTCTGCCGGAATGTCCACTTCATTGTTGGTATCCAAAATGCGTGCACAGGCTGAGAAATACGAAGTACCGGTCGTGATTGAAGCCTTCTCGGAAACATTTGCCGGTGAGAAAGGTCCGCAGGCTGATGTTATTTTACTCGGCCCGCAAATCGCCTATATGTTGAACGATATTAAAAAGATTTTACCGAACAAGCCGGTTGAGGTTATTGATTCAACGCTGTATGGCAAGGTCGATGGTTTAGGTGTGCTTAAGGCAGCTGTTGCTGCAATTAAAAAAGCAGCTGCGCAGTAATTTTTTTATTTTTCCCGTCAAAGAGTTATTTCATATTTAATCGCCGCAATTTTATTGCGGCCCTTTAAGGGTATTTTTCTATGAGTAAAGTGATCGATTCGCTTGAAAAGGTACTCCTTCCTTTTGCTGTTAAAATAGGAAAGCAGCCACACGTCAATGCCATTAAAAACGGCTTTATTAAATTAATGCCGCTGACCCTCGCGGGGGCCATGTTTGTATTAATTAACAACGTTTTTCTGAGCTTTGGTGAGGGGTCATTCTTCTATTCAATGGGCATTCGTCTGGATGCGTCCACCATTGAAACATTAAACGGCTTTAAAGCCATCGGCGGTAACGTTTATAACGGTACCTTAGGCATTATGTCGCTGATGGCACCTTTCTTTATCGGTTCAGCGTTAGCCGAAGAACGCAAAGTTGACCCGATGGCCGCAGGCTTAATTGCAATTGCTGCGTTTATGACCGTTACACCGTACAGCGTAGGCGAAGCCTATGCCGTAGGCGCTAACTGGTTAGGCGGGGCAAACATTATTTCCGGTATCATTATCGGTCTGGTTGTTGCCGAACTGTTCACCTTTGTGGTGCGCCGTAACTGGGTCATCCGTTTACCGGATAGCGTACCGGGCTCGGTGTCCCGTTCGTTCTCAGCGGTTATCCCGGGGTTCATTATTCTGTCCATCATGGGGATTATCTCCTGGGCGCTGACCCACTGGGGCACCAACTTCCACCAGATCATCATGGACACCATCTCTACGCCGCTGGCTTCTATGGGTCACGTCGTGGGCTGGGCTTACGTTATCTTTACCTCGCTGCTGTGGTTCTTCGGTGTGCACGGTTCCCTGGCGCTTTCCGCGCTGGACAGCGGCATCATGACCCCATGGGCGCTGGAAAACATCTCTCTGTACCAGCAGTACGGTTCTGTTGAAGCCGCGGTTGCCGCCGGTCACCAGTTCCACATGTGGGCGAAGCCGATGCTGGATTCCTACATCTTCCTCGGCGGTACGGGTGCAACGCTGGGTCTGATCATCGCTATCTTCATCGCCTCTCGCCGCGAAGATCACCGTCAGGTTGCTAAGCTGGCGCTGCCGTCAGGCATCTTCCAGATTAACGAACCGATTCTGTTCGGTCTGCCAATCATCATGAACCCGGTTATGTTTATTCCGTTCATCCTGATTCAGCCGCTGCTGGCCGCGATTACCATGACCGCGTATACCCTGGGCATCATCCCGCCAATCACCAACGTGGCGCCATGGACAATGCCAACCGGTCTGGGTGCATTCTTTAACACCAACGGTAGCGTAGCCGCACTGATTCTGGCGCTGTTCAACCTGGGTGTCGCAACGCTGGTCTACATGCCGTTCGTGATTATCTCGAATAAAGCGCAGGCCACCATTGACAAAGAAGAAAGCGAAGAAGACATCGCCGCTGCTCTGAAATTCTAATGCCAATGCGGTATGGAGCGAACCTCCATACCGCCCTCACAAAAGGGAATAAGTATGTTCGATCTGGATAATGTTGTTGCTGAGGACGTGCAGGAAAACGATCTCGAAGAAGTGGTGATGGGTCTGATTATCAACTCAGGTCAGGCGCGTAGCCTGGCATACGCCGCGCTGAAGCAGGCAAAGCAGGGTGAATTTGAGGCCGCGAAGGCGACCATGGAACAGTCCCGCATCGCGCTGAGCGAAGCACACCGCGTACAGACGCAGCTGATTGAATGCGATGAAGGTGAAGGCCGAATGAAGGTTAGCCTGGTGCTGGTTCATGCGCAGGATCATCTTATGACGTCAATGTTAGCGCGCGAGCTGGTTGCTGAATTGATCGAACTTCACGAGAAGGTACAATAGGCTTTTCCCTATGAGGCAACCAAAGATGATCACCATGGAAATCAACACCGCCCGAGAACAACAGCTCTTTAACGGTAAGAATTTTCATGTCTTCATCTACAACAAAACGGAAAGCATCAGCGGGCTGCACCAGCATGACTACTACGAGTTCACCATCGTACTGACCGGGCGCTATTATCAGGAGATAAACGGCAAGCGGGTCATGCTGGAGCGCGGAGACTTTGTTTTCATCCCGATGGGTTCGCACCACCAGAGCTTTTACGAGTTTGGCGCGACGCGGATCCTCAACGTCGGGATCAGCAAAGACTTCTTCGACACCCATTATCAGGCGCTGGTACCGTTTGCTTTGGTTGCTTCGCAAGTCTATTCGATTAAAAGCACGTTTCTCAGCTACATTGAGTCCGTTATTTCTTCGCTGCATTTTCGTGAAACGGAATTTGACGAATTTATTGAACTGGTTTCCTTCTATGTGATTAACCGCTTGCGGCATTACCGTGAAGAACAGGCGCAGGATGTTACGCCAGCGTGGTTAAAATCCACCGTTGAAGCCATGCATGATAAATTAAAATTTGGTGAAGGTGCCCTGGAAAATATGGTCGAGTTATCCGGAAAAACTCAGGAATACTTAACTCGAGCGACCCAGCGCTACTATGGCAAAACGCCAATGCAGATCATTAATGATATCCGCATTAACTTCGCCAGAAAACAGCTTGAAATAACCAACTACTCGATTACCGATATTGCCTATGAGTCAGGGTATAGCAGCCCAAGTTTGTTTATTAAAACATTCAAAAAGCTCACCTCATTCACGCCGAGCAATTATCGGAAGCAACTGACGGTTATTAAATAACGCGCTGCGGAATTTCGCCGCAGCTCTGAATTAAAGACTTTAACTATCCACGCATAATGTGGAGGGTAACCCACGTTTAACTTGTGGATCACGAGGGAGAAAAGTATGAGCCAGAAATTAAAAGTCGTCACAATTGGTGGTGGTAGCAGCTATACGCCGGAATTACTGGAAGGTTTTCTCAAGCGCTATCATGAACTGCCGGTCAGCGAACTGTGGCTGGTGGACGTGGAAGATGGCCAGGAGAAGCTGGACATCATTCACGCACTTTGTGAGCGCATGGTAGAAAAGGCCGGCGTGCCGATGAAGGTCTATAAGACGCTGAACCGCCGTGAAGCCCTCAAAGATGCCGACTTCGTGACCACCCAGCTACGCGTGGGCCAGCTTAAAGCCCGTGAAAAAGATGAACGCATTCCGCTGAGCCACGGTTACCTGGGCCAGGAAACCAACGGTGCGGGCGGCCTGTTTAAAGGTCTGCGCACTATTCCGGTGATTTTCGACATCATTAAAGATGTTGAAGATGTTTGCCCGAACGCGTGGGTTATCAACTTCACCAACCCGGCCGGGATGGTGACCGAGGCGGTGTATCGCCATACCAACTTCAAGCGTTTTATTGGCGTATGCAACATTCCGATCGGCATGAAGATGTTCTTCACCGACGTGCTGCGACTGACTGAGAAAGACGATCTTTCCATCGACCTGTTTGGTCTGAACCACATGGTCTTCGTGCGTGATGTGATCGTCAACGGCGAGTCCCGTTTTGCCGAACTGCTGGACGGCGTGGCCTCCGGTACGCTGTCTGCCAACACGGTGAAGAACATTTTCGACATGCCGTTCAGCGAAGGGCTGCTGCGCTCCCTGAATCTGCTGCCGTGTTCTTATCTGCTGTACTACTTCAAGCAGAAAGAGATGCTGGCTATCGAAATGGGCGAGTACTACAAAGGCGGCGCGCGCGCGCAGGTGGTGCAGAAGGTTGAGAAACAGCTGTTTGAGCTGTACAAGAATCCGGATCTGAACGTCAAACCGAAGGAGCTGGAACAGCGCGGTGGAGCGTATTACTCCGACGCGGCGTGTGAAGTGATCAACGCTATCTACAACGATAAGCAGACCGAACACTACGTCAACATTCCGCACCAGGGACACATTGACAATATTCCGGCGGACTGGGCTATTGAGGTCACTTCTATTCTGGGCCGCGACGGTGCGAAACCGCACCCGCGTGTGACCCATTTCGATGAGAAGGTGCTGGGCCTGATTCACACCATCAAAGGGTTCGAAATTGCCGCTAGCCAGGCGGCTATCAGCGGTGAATTCAACGATGTGCTGCTGGCGCTGAACTTAAGCCCGCTTATCCACTCTGATAAAGATGCAGAGGTGCTGGCGCGCGAACTGATTCTGGCCCATGAAAAATGGTTGCCGAACTTCGCCGCCACCGTGGAGAAACTGAAACAGTGACAGGAGGCATGATGGAGCGTTTGTTAATCGTTAATGCCGATGATTTTGGCCTGAGCAAAGGGCAGAACTACGGCATTATCGAAGCCTGTAAGAATGGACTGGTTACCTCGACCACCGCGCTGGTTAACGGCGCGGCTATCGACCACGCGGCTCAACTGAGCCGCCGCACGCCAGCGCTGGCGGTGGGGATGCACTTCGTATTGACGCTGGGCGAACCGTTGACGCCGATGCCGGGTCTGACCCGTGAGGGTAAGCTGGGCAAATGGATTTGGCAGATGGCGGAAGAAGACGCGTTGCCGATGGATGAGATTGCCCGCGAGCTGGAGTGTCAGTACCAGCGCTTTGTCGACCTGTTCGACGCTGAGCCGACGCATTTTGACAGCCATCATCACGTGCATATGATCCCGCAAATCTTCCCGCTGGTGGCCGAGTTTGCGAAATCCAAAGGCATTGCGCTGCGGGTTGACCGCACCATTCCGTATCCGTTTACCCTCCCGGAAGGGCTGCGCAGCAGTGAAGGGTTCAGCAGCGAGTTTTATGGCGATGCTATCTCAGATGCGCTGTTCCTTGAGGTACTGGATAGCTCTGCCGCGCGCGGCGAGCAGTCGCTGGAAGTGATGTGCCATCCGGCGTTTGTCGACAACACCATTATGGGCAGCGCGTATTGCTACCCGCGTCTGGCTGAACTGGATGTACTGACCTCAGCGTCGTTGAAATATGCTATTGCGGAAAGAGGCTACCGCCTCGGTACATTCCGCGACGTGTAATCCTTGTTTTACCCCCTCAACCCTTTGCCCGACAGCCACCCTGTCGGGCTTTTTTGTGTATGACGATTGCGCGTGAATCCTGCTATCATAAGGGTTTACCGCTTTGTCTTACTGATTGTGAATTTAACTGCTTATGAAACCGCTTCGCCAACAAAATCGGCAGATTATCAGCTATGTCCCCCGTTCCGAACCCGCTCCGCCCGAGCATGCTGTGAAGGTTGAAGGCTTTCGCGACGTGTGGCTGCTGCGCGGCAAATACGTGGCGTTTGTGCTGATGGGCAGCGCGTTTCGACGTTCTCAGGCGTTCAGCGTTCCGGAATCGGCCCAGCGTTGGGCGGTGCAGATGCGTCAGGAAGGGGACATTGAGGCGTAGCAGGTATAACACCGGATATCAAAAAACCGCGGGTGATTAACCCGCGGTTTTTTTGTGCCCCGGAGAGGGGCGGCGATAACGGTAGCCCGACAGATTAGCGGTGGGCTAACTCGGCATCTTCTTCGCTGTTCAATACGTCTTTATCGGTCTGACGCAGCCATTGGCTGGTCAGCGTACCGGCGGTCATTGAGCCACTGACGTTCAGCGCGGTACGCCCCATGTCGATCAGCGGTTCAACGGAGATCAGCAGCGCCACCAGCGTGACCGGCAGACCCATCGCGGGTAGGACGATCAGCGCGGCGAAGGTTGCACCGCCGCCAACGCCCGCAACGCCTGCGGAGCTAACGGTGACCATACCGACCAGGGTCGCAATCCACAGCGGATCCAGCGGGTTAATGCCGACGGTTGGGGCAACCATTACCGCCAGCATGGCCGGGTAGAGGCCCGCACAGCCGTTCTGGCCGATGGTCGCGCCAAAAGAGGCGGAGAAGCTGGCGATAGATTCCGGTACGCCCAGACGACGCGTCTGCGCTTCAACGTTCAGCGGGATGGAGGCCGCGCTGGAGCGACTGGTGAAGGCGAAAGTCAGCACTGGCCACACTTTACGGAAGTATTTCAGCGGGCTGACGCCGTTGACGCCCAGCAGAATGCCGTGCACAACGAACATAATCAGCAGGCCCAGGTATGAGGCAACCACAAAGCTGCCCAGCTTGATGATGTCCTGCAGGTTAGAACCGGCAACCACTTTGGTCATCAGCGCCAGTACGCCGTACGGCGTCAGCTGCATGACCAGACGCACCAGCTTCATTACCCAGCCCTGTAAGGTGTCGATAGCCGTCAGCACGCGCTGGCCTTTCGGCGCGTCATCTTTCAGCAGCTTCAGCGCAGCAACGCCGAGGAAAGCGGCAAAGATAACCACGCTGATGATTGACGTTGGGTTAGCACCCGTCAGGTCAGCAAACGGATTTTTCGGCACAAACGACAGCAGCAGCTGAGGAACGCTGAGGTCGGCCACTTTACCTGCGTAGCTGCTCTGAATTGCGTTCAGGCGTGCCGTCTCGGCGGTGCCCTGTACCAGACCTTCGGCGGTCAGGCCGAACAGGTTGGTGACCAGTACGCCGACCAGCGCGGCAATCAGCGTGGTGAACAGCAGAGTACCAATGGTGAGCACGCTGATTTTACCCAACTGAGAGGCGTTGTGCAGACGGGCCACCGCGCTCAGAATCGAGGCGAAGACCAGCGGCATGACAATCATTTGCAGCAGCTGTACGTAACCGTTGCCGACAACGTTAAACCACTGAATAGAGTCTTTGAGTACCTGGCTATCAGACCCGTAAATAAGCTGCAGTGCAAGCCCGAAGACCACGCCGATAACCAGACCGACCAGCACTTTTTTTGCCAGACTCCACTGCTTGTGACGCGTTTGCGCCAGCGCCAGCAGCAATACGGCGAACACAACGACGTTCGCGATTAATGGAAGGTTCATCCCCGTTCTCCTGAAGTATTTTCCACGCCGTCTGCGGGCAGTAAAGATGCCGCAGCGGGTGTCTTTTTAGGACAAACCCGTAAAGATTTGTCTGGATGTGAGAAGGTTAACAGAACTGAAAAAAGTCCGCTTATATCCAAATGGAATGGATTATGCCAAAAAAGACATTATCGCTGGATTATTGCTCAGCCCGGCGATTAATAAAGCGATCGAAGTCGTTTTGCAGCAAATTAATCATCGACGAAGACCAGCGCACCACGCTGTTGTCTGGCAGCGATTGCGGCATAAAAACGGCGTAGGCAAACAGCGCCATGCACAGTACGCGCTCTAATTGGTTGCCCTTGCGCGGTGCGAGAATCGGCAAACGAAAGCGCCAGCGGCACGGCCAGAGTAGCGGTACGCCGGCGGGCGTGAGCATATCGGCAAGAATGTGGCTCAGGTAGCCCAGCACCATGCCCTGTACGGCATCGGCGGGGACAATCCAGCTATCCGGGACTTTCAGGTAGAAAAGGGTTAGCGCGCCGAACACGGCGAGCAGGCTGTGGGTAAAGCCGCGATGGCCGCACATTCGGGCGATGGGTTTAGACAGCCAACTGAGCCGTTGCCCGAGGAAGGAGCGCGGATGGTCGATGTCCGGAAGCAGACAAGTTAATATCGCCGAAGGCACGATGTGCCACCAGTCTCCTTGTGCGAGTACCGGCGTCAGTTCGGCATTTTTAGCAAATACCGCGCAGGCGATAGAAAAGAGCAGATGACCTTCCGCCGTCATGATAAAACCCATTAATCTGTGAATTCATACAGTATAGGGTTTTTGTACAGTAGGCGGAAGAGGTTACGGTGTAACTCTTTGTCAAAAAATTAACGTGCCAGCCAGCCACCGTCTACGGCTATCGTATAGCCATTGATGTAGTCTGATGCCGGCGAGGCAAGAAACACCACCGGGCCTTTGAGATCGTCCGGCGTTCCCCAGCGACCGGCGGGAATGCGTTCGAGGATGGCTTTATTGCGCTCGACGTCATCACGCAGCGCCTCGGTGTTGCTGGTCGCCATGTAGCCCGGGGCGATGGCGTTAACGTTGATGCCATGCTGCGCCCATTCGTTAGCCAGCAGGCGGGTGATACCTAATACGCCGCTTTTGGAGGCGGTGTAGGATGGCACACGGATGCCGCCCTGGAAAGAGAGCATTGACGCAATATTGATAATCTTGCCGCCGCTGCCCTGGCTCAGGAACTGCTTTGCTACCGACTGGGAAAGGAAGAATACGGATTTCAGATTCAGGTTCATGACGTCGTCCCAGTCTTTTTCGCTGAAGCTCAGCGCATCTTCGCGACGGATAGTCCCGGCGTTATTCACCAGAATATCGATGCGGCCAGCGGCAGCAACGGCGGCCGGCACGATATCGGCGATCCCCTCAGGTCGGCTGAGATCGGCCTGAATAGCAAACATCCGGCGGCCCAGCGCGGCCACTTTTTCTGCGGTTTCCTGCGGGATACTGCGGCTGACGCTCACGATATCGCAGCCGGCTTCCGCCAGCCCCAGCGCCATCCCTTGACCAAGACCTTTATCACACCCGGTCACCAGCGCGACTTTACCTTGCAGATTGAAAGTATGAAGCATGATTTCGACCCCTGTATTTGGTTTTTATCGTTATGAGAAGACTTACAGGGCTAGAGCATAGAAGGGCATAGCAGAAATTTCAAATAAAAATAAAACAGCGTTTCATTTTTATGATTGGGTTGGCATTTGCGGGCACAATTGGTGCCCGCATTATCATTAGCCGCACAGATTTTCGCGGGTCAGATATTCCAGCGACGTCAGTTTAACGTCGGCAAGCGCAAAACGCGGGTCGAGCTGGCTTTCTGCGGCAGGCACGACAATCGAGCGCATGCGGGCGGCCTTGCTGGCAACCATGCCGTTCACGGAATCTTCCAGCGCCACGCAGCACAGCGGGTCAACGCCTAGCGCCGCCGCACAGTTGAGATACACCAGCGGGTGCGGTTTGCTGTAGGGCAGGCTGTCGGCGGAAGCGAGCGCATCGAACTGGTCACGCAGGTCGAACATGGTCAGCACTTTTTCCAGCATATACAGCGGAGAGGCCGAGGCGAGGCCCACTTTTAGCCCCTGCGCTTTACACAGGGCGACGGCTTCGCGTACCCCCGGCAGCAGTGGACGCGTTTGCTCAACCAGCGCAATCACTCGGGCAATCATGCGTTCAACGACCGTCGCGCGGTCCGGGCCGCTCCAGGGTTGTTGACCGAACCACAGATCCACCACCAGGTCGATGCGCAAACCGCGGGTGTCAGGAAGCTCGTGTCGGCGGGAGAAATCGACACCCAGTTCGCTCAGTACTTCGTGTTCGGCGCGATCCCACAGCGGCTCAGAATCGATCAGTAAGCCATCCATATCGAAAATAGCGGCGCGTATTTGACGCTCGGCGGACATAACTACCTCTCCTTTAGGGTAACGAATGCGGCTTAATGGTATATCATATCGCGCGTAAAGTCGGGCGAAAGTCGCCTTCAGCAGGTAGACTTCATAAGCACTTAGCCCGAGATTCAGGCGTCTTAACAAGGGGAACTCATGACGTATCAACAAGCTGGACGCATTGCCATCCTCAAGCGTATCGCCGGGTGGGTGATATTTATTCCTGCGCTTATCTCTACGCTGATTTCCGTGCTGAAATTCATGTACGAGCACAGTGCAAAGCAGCCGGGGATCGATGCCGTCATGATGGATTTCGTACACGTGATGGTCGACATGATGCGTTTCAATACGCCGTTTTTGAATCTGTTCTGGTACAACTCGCCGCAGCCGGACTTTCAAAACGGGCTGAATATTATGTTCTGGATTATCTTTGCGCTGATCTTTGTGGCGCTGGCGCTGCAGGATTCCGGGGCGCGGATGGCGCGTCAGGCGAAGTTTCTGCGCGAAGGGGTGAACGATCAGCTCATCCTGGAGAAAGCGAAAGGGGCGGAAGGGCTGAGCCGTGAAGCGCTGGAGGCGCGGGTAGAGGTACCTCGCCATACGATTTTTGTGCAGTTCTTCCCGCTGTATATTTTGCCGATTATCGTCATCGCGATCGGTTATTTCGTTCTGAAGGTGCTGGGTTTTCTCTAATGCAGGCCGGATAGGGCGTTTACGCCGCTATTCGGTCATCTGACCGTATCCGGTCGACAAACAATAGGCCCGGCGATTCATTGCCGGGCCTATTGTTTTATGCAGCGGGAATGGCGCGCGGTTTGCCCTGAGGGTCGACCGCAACGTAGATAAACAGCGCCTCGGTGGCTTTATAGCGCTGGCCAATCGGTTCTGATGAAACCTTCTTGACCCAGACTTCAATATTGATGGTGACCGACGTATTGCCGCGCTTGACGCAGCGTGCGTAGCAGCACACTACGTCGCCGACCGCGACCGGGCGCAAAAACGTCATGCCGTCGACCCGTACCGTCACCACGCGGCCGTGGGCCACTTCCTTCGCCATAATGGCGCCGCCAATATCCATTTGTGACATTAGCCAACCGCCAAAAATATCGCCGTTGGCATTGGTATCCGCAGGCATGGCTAGCGTACGTAATACCAGCTCTCCCTGCGGAGCGTCATTCTGTAGTGTCATTCTTATTCTCTGTGCTTACTTGTGGTCGTCTTGTGGCATATGACGATAGATGTACACGCCGCTCAGTACGGTGAATACCAGCGTCAACGCCGTCAGGCCAAACACCTTAAAGTTTACCCAAATGTTTTGCGGTAACCAGAAGGCGATATAAATATTTGCCAGCCCGCAGAGGATGAAAAACACCGCCCAGGCGAGGTTCAGCTTCGACCAGACCGCGGCCGGCAGGGTAATCTCTTTGCCGAGCATGCGCTGAATCAGCGGCTTTTTCATTACCCACTGGCTCACCAGCAGCGCGCCGGCGAACAGGGCGTAAATCACCGTCACCTTCCACTTAATGAACTCGTCGTTGTGGAAGAAAATGGTCAAACCGCCGAAGAACGCCACCACGATAAAGGTGATCAGGGCCATTTTTTCGACTTTGCGATAGCGCACCCAGCTGTAAATCAGGACCACGGCAGTGGCGACAATCAGCGCGCCGGTTGCCGCATAGATATCATAAATTTTATAAAAAGCGAAAAAGACAACCAGCGGTAAGAAATCCAGAAACTGCTTCATACTTCGATTCCGTAGTTCAGCGCCGCCCGCCAGCGGGCGGCATCAGATTATTGACGAATAAGCATATACACGCGGAATAAATAGATCAGCAACAGGGCGGAAACCAGGTTACTGAGCGCATTAACCACTACGGCGCCAAGGTACGGCGTCAGGAAGGCAAAGCTTGATGCAAACAGCAGCAGCAGCGTTTTTGCCAGCATCCAGCCCACGACGGCGGGCGCAATCAGGCGCATATTAGCCCAGCCGAGTCGGGTACTGTGCCGAATGGCGGCAAAGACACCCAGCTTGTCCTGGACCAGCATGACCGGCGCGAACGCCAGCACGATAGCCAGCAAAATGCCCGGCACCACGATCAGCATGACGCCCATCTGGACGAGGAAGGTACTGATAAAATCAGCACCAGCAGCTTCGGCAGCACCGGCGCGCTGGCGCCAATGGCGCGAAGCGCGCTCACCGGCTGCCCGGCAGAGATGAGCTGAATCATCAGCAGAATACCGCCCGCAAGGATGGCATTACCAATCAGCCCGGCAAAGGTCGATGCCGCAGAGGAGCGCAGCAGGATCTGCTGTTGCTCCGGCGTCATGTTCTGAACCAAATCAAACAGCCCCGTACTGCCGGCGAGATGATCGCCGGTTGTCAGCGTCGCCAGCTGTTCATCGCTGGGGGAAAAGGCATGGCCAAGCACCACCGTGATAAATGAACAGAGCAAGGCAATCAGTAAAATGGTGACGAACTGATTGCGGAAAAAATTACCCGTGTCACGGTATACAGACTGCGCCGTGATAGACATGCACTCTCCTTGAGTATTGCAGGTGTTAATTAGCCGGCAATTGTACCGCAAATCGCGCCTGCGTAGCAGCCTCTGCGCCAGCTCCGCTAAGTATATCTTTGTAAAGAGGTTCCAGCGGCGGCAGGCCGTATCGCGCGCGGGCTCGATTGCACGCTTCGTTGAGTTCGCCGTTCTCACCGGACATCGCGAACTCGCGGCACGGAGAGGGACGGTGAGCATAGATAGTACAACTGACGGAATCGCCTATCGTGCCCGAAAGGGCCGAGCAGCGCGGCTGACGCTGGTTAGTGCCGGTCATACAGCGCAAAAAGGGGGTAACAGGCTCAGTAAGCTGCGCGGGGACGGGGCCACCTGCATCATCACCTTCTGCCCAGTAAAAAGAGACTCGAAAATACGCACAACAGGCACCGCACGTCATGCACGGGTTGATTTCACTCATGATTACACCTGATCAAAACGCATCAACAATATTGTCGTGTCCTAAATTATCCAGCCGCTGAGAAGCCGACAAGAGGAGACAAAAAAAATTTTCCGACAAATCAATAAAATTGATATGGCTATTAATAACGGTTGTGACATAAAGCCACAAAATTGATCTGGATTAACAAATGTTAAATCTAATGACTTTGTGTGATCCGTGACGGATCAAAAGTAACTCATTGTGGGTATATTTGCCGCGCTTGAAAAACCATAATGAGGAAGTGGATATGAAAAAGTTAGCAGCGGTTGCATTGGCGTTAAGTACTGTTTCCGGCGGCGCCTGGGCGCATGAAGCCGGCGAGTTTTTTATTCGTGCGGGTTCGGCAACGGTACGTCCTACGGAAGGATCGGATAGCGTCCTCGGCAGTCTGGGAAGCTTTAACGTCAGTAATAACACCCAGTTAGGCTTAACCTTTACCTATATGGCGACTGACAATATTGGTATTGAACTGCTGGCCGCCACGCCGTTCCGTCATAAGGTTGGCACGGGCCCTACCGGCGATATCGCCACTGTCCATCATTTACCGCCGACGCTGATGGCGCAGTGGTACTTTGGCGACGCGCAGAGCAAATTCCGTCCTTATATTGGCGCGGGTATTAACTACACCACCTTCTTTGATAATGATTTCAATAAAACCGGTAAAGAGGCGGGGCTGTCGGATCTCAGTCTTGACGATTCCTGGGGCGCGGCCGGGCAGGTGGGGCTGGATTATCTGATCAACCGCGACTGGCTGATCAACATGTCCGTCTGGTACATGGATATCGACACCAACGTGAAGTTTAAACACAATGGCGTGAACCAGAGCGTCAGTACCCGACTGGATCCGTGGGTGTTTATGTTCTCGGCGGGTTATCGCTTCTAAGGCGTTCCCGGCGGCAATTTATGCGGTCGGGATGTTTTTCTAGCGGCAGGCCTCGGTAGTGATTTTCACCGCCAGCCTGGCCGCGCGCCCTTGGGCGATAGAACGCGGAATCAGGTAGATCATATTCGGACCCGGCGTCAGCGCCATGCCCAGCGAGACGGTGATTTTTTCATCCTACGATGCCAGGCTTTACTGCGGAGGTCATTGTTAGTGGGAAGGTCAGTTACGCCAGGCGTAGCGTTTCGGGCGAAAAAAAAGCCCGCATCGGATGCGGGCAAAAATACTGGAAGCAATGTGAGCAATGTCGTACCGAATACCTGAGTGATTTGCTCAACTACTCGGTAATGAGAAAGATAATATTTCTCATTTAAGATATCAACCCTATTTTTTGTGTGAAAGCGATTTTTTTATCCGAGGGTGAAGACCGTCCGTTTCAGACTATTGTCCAGTGACCAGGCTGTGGCAACGTTTTGCAGCGGCACGGGCGTGGTGGCGATGGTAAATCCGCCCGCAACCGCCGCATTCAGCATCTCGCCGGTCGCCTGTAACAGCTGCGACATTGGCAGGCTGCCAATCCCGCTTCCCATTAGCTGCAGCGGGGCGGATCGCAGTATCGCGCCGTTAAGCGCAATGTCGCTTCCCGCGAGTGACCCGACCTGTACGTAACGAATGGGGGTGTGGCCGCGGCTGTATTTCGCCAGCGCCGGCAGCATCAGTTCCGCGCTGTGCCCCCAGAGATAATCGACGACGACATCAATCCCCAGGTTGGCCTGAACGGCGAATTCGGCGCTGAGGGTGGTGTCATCTCCGGTGAGCAGGATGCTGACATCAGCGTCCAGTGCCGCCAGTGCGCTGGGGTTACGCCCGGTAGCGATCACTTTGCTGGCCCCGAGATGGCGGGCAATTTGCACCGCTAGCTGTCCGGCGCTGCCGGTTGCGCCGTTGACCAGTACGGTTTCACCGGCCCGGAAATTCGCGCGCTTCACCAGCGCCGCCCAGGCGGACATGCCTGGATTGGCCATCGCCGCGGCGGTGATATCGTCCAGGTCGTCCGGCAACGCAAAGCAGTTCTGACGGTCAACAGGGGCGTACTGCGCCATGCTGCCCCACGGCGCGGTTTGAAAGGCAAAATAGACTCGTTCACCGGAAGGGAGCGTGCCGGTGCCGTCGATGCCGACGACAAACGGCAACCTGCCGTCAAAGCTGTAATGTTTACCCGAGGCGCGGCTTTTCACGACGTGGCTGATGGCGGCGGCACGGACGCGAATCCGCGTCTGTTCATCGCCCACCGGCGGTTCATCAAAATCGGCCCATACCGGGCCCTGGTCAAGGTCAAAAACGACGGCTGCTTGCATAAAGGTGTCTCCAGAAGATAATTATGTGTAAAATGCACATATCAGATAACGGCACTATACTTGGTTGGAAAATATATGCAATATGCACATAATAATTATGACATCACGGACTTCCACGGTGCGCTGCTGGATATTATCGGCGTCATGAATCAGCCGGCCCGCGACGAGCAGCTGTTACAGGCGGCGGGCGTTCAGCTTGAACAGCTGCTGTTTCCGCTGCTGGTGGCGATTGGTCGCTGTGGGCCGATAGGCGTGGTGGAGCTGGCGGATAACATCGGGCGGGATTACACCACCGTCAGCCGCCAGGTGAAGAAGCTTGAAGCTCAGGGGCTGGCACATAAGCAGCCGAACGAACGCGACAGGCGGATTAGCGAAGTGACGCTGAGCGAGCAGGGGCAGGCGATTTTTGCGCAGATAGCGGTCGCGCGGCAGACGCTGATGAATCGGGTACTGGAGAACTGGTCGCCGGAAGAGGTACAGACGCTGTTTACGCTGACGCGCAAATACGCCGACAGCCTGCAACAGCAATAAGCCGCCCGACGAGCGTCAGGCGGCTTGAGGCGTTACGCCAATTTGGTGGCCGCTTTCATACGGGCCACAAAGCGTGAAAGCTCATCCAGCATTGCCTGCGGATTGTCGACGTTACGCTCAATGATTTTGACAATGGCGGAGCCCGAGATAGCCCCGGCGGCACCGGCTTCAATCGATGCGGATACCTGATCCGGCGCAGAGATACCAAAGCCCTGCAGCGGCGGCGCGGCGTTGTACTCTGCCAGTTTCGCCACCAGGTGGTGCAGCGGCAGGGCGGCGCGGGTTTCGGTACCCGTCACGCCCGCACGGGAGAGCAGATAAGTGTAACCACGACCGTGTTCGGCGATCTGACGCAGCAGCTCGTCGTCAGCGTTCGGCGGGCAGATGAAAATCGGTGCCACGTTATGACGCATGGCGGCCTGACGGAACGGCGCGGACTCTTCCACCGGCACATCGGCGACCAGTACGGAGTCGACGCCTACGCGCGCGCATTCGGCGTAGAACTCGTCAATGCCGCGGTTGAACACCAGGTTGGCGTACATCAGCAGGCCAATCGGAATCGTCGGGTGCTTCTGGCGAATAGCCGCCAGCATCTCAAAGCACTGAGTCGGCGTGACGCCAGAAGCAAACGCACGCAGGGTCGCGTTCTGGATGGTTGGGCCATCGGCCAGCGGATCGGAGAACGGAATACCCAGCTCAAGCGCATCGGCACCGCCTTCAATCAGCGCATCAATGATTTTCAGTGATTGTTCCGGATTCGGATCGCCTAAGGTGACGAAGGGAACAAACGCGCCTTCCTTGCGGGCCTTCAGTTGAGCAAACAGGTTGTCATAGCGTTCCATCAGATTTCCCCTCGCGCTTTCAGAATATCGTGTACGGTAAAGATGTCTTTGTCGCCGCGCCCGGACAGGTTTACGACCAGCAGCTGCTCTTTTTCTGGGTTTTCACGCATCATTTTCAGCGCGTGGGCCAGGGCGTGGGAGGACTCCAGCGCCGGGATAATCCCTTCATGGCGGCTGAGTTCCTTGAACGCATCCAGCGCTTCGTTATCGGTAATCGAGACGTATTCAGCACGGCCAATGCTGTTCAGGAAGGCGTGCTGCGGCCCAACGGACGGGAAGTCCAGACCCGCAGAGATTGAGTAAGACTCTTCAATCTGGCCTTCATCAGTCTGCATCATCGGCGATTTCATACCAAAGTAGATGCCGACACGGCCGTGTTTCAGCGGCGCGCCGTGTTCGCCGGTTTCAATACCGTGACCGGCTGGCTCAACGCCAATCAGACCAACGCTGGTTTCATCGATGAAGTCGGCGAACATACCGATGGCGTTAGAACCGCCGCCGACGCAGGCAATAACCGCATCCGGCAGACGACCTTCTTTTTCACGGATTTGCACTTTGGTCTCTTCACCAATCATGCGCTGGAATTCACGCACGATGGTTGGGAACGGGTGCGGGCCTGCTGCGGTGCCGAGCATATAGTGCGCGGTTTCATAGCTGCCAGACCAGTCGCGCAGCGCTTCGTTACAGGCATCTTTCAGCGTCGCGGAGCCGCTGTGTACTGCAATAACCTCTGCCCCCATCAGGCGCATACGGAAAACGTTCGGCGACTGACGTTCGATATCTTTCGCGCCCATATAGATGCGGCACTTCAGACCGAGCAGGGCACAGGCGAGCGCGGAGGCTACGCCGTGCTGACCAGCACCGGTTTCGGCGATAATTTCGGTTTTACCCATGCGTTTTGCCAGCAGCGCCTGACCCAGAACCTGGTTGGTTTTGTGCGCGCCGCCGTGCAGCAGATCTTCACGCTTGAGGTACAGCGTGGTTTTGGTGCCTGCCGTCAGGTTGCGGCACTTGGTCAGCGCAGTCGGACGACCGGCGTAGTTTTTCAGCAGGTCGGTAAATTCGGCCTGAAATTCGGGATCCTTCTGCGCGCTGACAAACGCTTCTTCCAGCTGGCGCAGGGCGGGCATCAGAATCTGCGGAACGTACATGCCGCCAAATTCGCCGAAGTAGGGGTTCAGTAAAGTACTCATTCTTGCTCCTTAATATGCGCGCAGCGTCTGAAACACCGAGGCCAGTTTGCTGGCATCTTTAATACCCGGTTTTGACTCGACACCTGAATTGAAATCCAGCCCGACGCAGCCGCTTTTGGCTGCATCTACGCAGTTGTCTGCGCTTAACCCACCGGCCAGCATCACATTGCTCAGATCCTGACCTTGTAACAGTGACCAATCAAACCGCTGGCCGGTGCCGCCCTGGCCGTTGTCGAACAGATATCTGTCGACGTGCTTCAGGCTGCGCGGCGGCAGTGCATTGGTGACGCTCAGCGCTTTCCAGATTTGTACATCGGCCGGTAGCGCGGCGCGCAGGTCATCGATGTAGGCCTGTTCTTCATCACCGTGCAGCTGTACCGCACGCAGGGAAAGCGCAGTCGCGCGACCAACAACCTCCGCAACCGGGGCATTGCGGAATACTCCGACGTAGCTCAGCGGCGCGGCGGCGATAACCTCGCGAGCCTGCTCAACGCTTACCGCGCGCGGTGAAGTGGGGACAAAAATCAGTCCGCCATAAATAGCGCCCGCTTCATAGGCCGCCTGGGCATCCTGCGCGCGGGTCAGCCCGCAGACTTTATTCTCCCCCAGCAGTACGCGGCGGACCGCCGCGTTGAGGTCATCGTGCGCCATCATCGCTGAACCGATCAGGAAACCGTTGGCGTAATGGGCCAGCTCACGAACCTGGGCATTCGTGTTGATACCGGATTCGCTGATGACGGTGACCTCGTGACCCAAACGCGGTGCCAACTGGCGGGTACGGTTGAGGTCGATGGAGAGATCGCGCAGGTCGCGGTTGTTGATGCCGACGACTTTTGCCTTCAGCGCAATGGCGCGCTCAAGCTCTTCTTCATTGCTCACCTCGGTCAGCACGCCCATGTTCAGGCTATGCGCCACCGCGGACAGCTGACGATACTGTTCATCGTCCAGCACGGAGAGCATCAGCAGACAGGCGTCCGCCTGGTAGAAACGCGCCAGATAAATCTGATAGGCGTCGATAATAAAGTCTTTGCACAGAATCGGTTGCGGTGCGATACCGCTGACGATCGGCAGAAAATCAAAGCTGCCCTGGAAGTACTTTTCATCGGTCAGTACCGAAATGGCGGAGGCGTAATGCTTGTAAACGTTGGCAATACGTGCCGGATCGAAATCATCGCGAATGACCCCTTTTGACGGAGAGGCTTTTTTGCACTCCAGAATAAACGCGGTGCGGGTGCCGCTGAGCGCATCATAAAAATGACGCTGGCTCGGCTGCACGTCGTTCTGGAACGAGGCTAACGGTTGTTGTTGTTTGCGGGCTTCTACCCAAATCGCTTTATCGGCAACGATTTTTGCTAATACGGTCTGCATTTCTTATCCTCTTGCCGCTAATGCGGTTACGCGGTCGTAGGCTGCACCGCTGTGTAGCACGTCCAGCACTTTCTTGACGTTCGCCTTCAGGTCTTCATGACCGTACAGGCGCATCAACATGGCGACGTTTACCGCGACGGCGGACTCATGCGCGGTCTCGCCTTTACCTTGTAGCAAGCGCGTCAGAATGTCACGGTTTTCTTCCGGCGTACCGCCCGCCAGCTCGGCCTGGTGGTAGGGCTTGAGGCCGAAGTCGTCGGCAGTCAGCTGATAGCTTTTGATTTCGCCATGGTTCAGCTCGGCAACCACGGTCGGTGCATGCAGCGACACTTCATCCATGCCGCCGCTGTGTACCACCGCCGCACGCTCATAACCCAGCACACGCAGAGTCTCGGCAATCGGCAGCACCAGCTCCGGGCTGTAAACGCCGATCAGCGCCAGCGGCGGGTGCGCCGGGTTAATCAGTGGCCCCAGCACGTTAAACAAGGTGCGGGTTTTCAACTGCTGGCGAACCGGCATGGCGTAGCGGAAACCGGTGTGATACTTCGGTGCGAACAGGAAACAGACGCCCAGTTCGTCCAACGCCGCGCGAGACTTGTCGGCGTTCATGTCGAGATTGATACCAAATGCCGCCAGCAGGTCTGACGAGCCTGATTTACTGGAGACGCTGCGGTTACCGTGCTTGGCGACCTTCAGACCACAGGCCGCGGCCACAAAAGCGCTGGCGGTAGAGATGTTAATGCTGTTGCTGCCATCACCGCCGGTGCCGACAATATCGGCAAACGGATAGTCCGGGCGTGGGAACGGCGCGGCGTTCTCCAGCAGCGCGGTGGCGGCGCCGGCGATTTCGTTCGGGCTCTCGCCGCGAATTTTCATACTGACCAGCGCGGCGGCCAGTTGCTCCGGTTTCACTTCGCCGCGCACCACGGCGGAAAACAGTACGTGGCTTTCCTGCTGGCTCAGCGTTTGTGCCTGATACAGTTTTTCCAGAATCGGCTGGATGGTGTTGCTCTGCTCCAGCTTCTGCAACGCCCATGCCAGCGTTTGTTCCAGCAGACGCGCACCCTGGGTAGTCAGGATGGACTCCGGATGGAACTGAAAGCCGCAGACGCGATCGGCATCGTGACGAACCGCCATCACCATGCCATTAAAGTGGGCGTTGATGGTCAAGCCGGCCGGAATGTTGCTGCCGACCAGCGAGTGGTAGCGCGCTACCGGTAGCGGATTGCTTAAGCCTTCAAACATGGCCTGGCCGTCGTGCTCAATGCTGGACGCTTTGCCATGCAGAATTTCGCCGGCCTGGCCGACGTAGCCGCCGTAGGCTTCCACGATGGCCTGATGGCCGAGGCAGATGCCGATAATCGGCAGCTTGCCGCGCATACGGGTCAGCAGCTCCGGCATGCAGCCGGCTTCGGACGGCGCCCCCGGCCCCGGGGAGAGCATCAGCACCGGGTTATCCATAGTGCCGAGACGGTCGATTAAGGTCTGAGCTGGAACGTGATTACGGTAAATGACCACGTTATGCCCGTTCGCGCGCAGCTGATCTGCCAGGTTATAGGTAAATGAGTCGATGTTATCGAGCAGCAGAATGTCAGCCATCAGAAAATCTCCTGTGCATGATGCGCGGTGGCAATGGCACGCAGCACCGCGCGCGCTTTATTACGGGTTTCATCGGCTTCAGACTGCGGGATGGAATCCAGAACCACGCCTGCGCCAGCCTGAACGGTGGCGATACCGTTTTCAACAAACGCAGAGCGAATAACAATACAAGTGTCCAGGTCGCCGTGTGCGGTGAAGTAGCCCACCGCACCGCCGTAGCTGCCGCGGCGCTTGCCTTCGGCGGCGGCAATCAGCTGCATCGCGCGCACTTTCGGTGCCCCGCTAAGGGTGCCCATGTTCATGCAGGCGCGATACGCGTGCAGCACGTCGAGATCTTTACGCAGCTCGCCGACCACGCGGGAGACGAGATGCATGACGAACGAGTAGCGATCAACTTTGGTCAGGTCCGCGACGTAGCGGCTGCCCGGGGTGCAGATGCGCGCCAGATCGTTACGCGCGAGGTCAACCAGCATTAAGTGCTCCGACAGCTCTTTGTGGTCGGTGCGCATCTCCAGCTCAATACGGCTGTCGAGGTCGCGATCCAGCGAACCGTCGGCGCGACGGCCGCGCGGACGGGTACCGGCAATCGGATAAATTTCAATCTGGCGGCTGGTAGCATCGTACTTCAGCGAACTTTCCGGCGATGCGCCGAACAGGGTGAAGTCGTTGTCCTGCATAAAGAACATGTACGGGCTCGGGTTGCTCTTCTTCAGCACGTCGTAGGCCGCCAGCGGTGAGGGGCAGGGCAGTGAGAAGCGGCGAGACGGCACCACCTGGAAAATTTCCCCGGCGCGAATCGCTTTTTGCATCTTGCGCACGACGTCGCCGTACTCTTCATCGCTTTGGTTAGTTTCACAGCGCATGGTGCTGATTTCTTCTACCGGTAGCGCCGACGGCGGCTCATTGAGCTGCTGGCGAACCTGGGCAATACGCTCAAGCAGGCGATCTTTTTCCGCTGCTGATGGCGTAAACAGGCTGGCCTGAATGCGGGTGCTTTTGGTCTGATGGTCGATCACCAGCAGCGTTTCTGCCAGGTAGAAACAGTAGTCCGGGCAGGCGGTGTCGCTGTCAAGATGCGGTAAATCTTCAAACCCGGCAACCAGGTCGTAGGCGAACAGGCCGCCAAAGAACATGGCTTCGCGTTCGTTCTGCGGCACGTTGACCAGCGTTTGTAACAGACGGAAGGCGTCGAAGACCGACAGCGAGCACAGGCGGGCATCTTCATCCAGCAGCGCACTGACCGCCGGGAAGCGCAGGACGCGGCCGTCAGGCTGATGCGTATTCTCAACGCCTGCGGGCAGTACCGCGTCCAGCAGCGGCAGCAGAGACGCGCCGTTGGCGGAGAGCGCCTGAAGGGTGACGGTATCGCCCAGCGCGGTGATGCGCAGTGCGCTATCCACCAGCAGCAGGCTTTTTAAATCGTTTTTACTGTCAATGTCGGCTGATTCAAGCAGCAGCGTGGCCGGGCGCTTCGCGCAGAGTTGGTGAAACAGTGCGGTTGGGTTTTCACGGTAAATCGCGTCACTGGTCAGAAGCTCGAGCATGGGTTTTGGTGTTTGCATCGTTGTTCTCGCCTGTTCTGTATAATCTTTGCTTAATAAAAAGCCCGCTCATTGGCGGGCTGGTATCTGTATGCGTAACGCAGACGTGATGACTTCGCCCTATAGGGAAGTACGCCACCAACCGCCGTGCAGAGCAATCATTTTGCGAGCCATTTGCAGATACCTTTACTAAGTGAACTTGCGTACTAGTTAACTAGTTCATGAAGGCAAAGTCAACCCCTGATTTTAGAATTTCCCGTATTCCCGCTATGATAGGTCGCGAATAACTCTGAGTAGCACAAAGGAAGCCGTTTTGAGCGACACCAATTACGCAGTGATTTACGATCTGCACAGCCATACTCTCGCCTCTGATGGCCGCCTGACGCCGGAAGAACTGGTGCACCGCGCCGGGGAGATGCGCGTGGGGACGCTCGCCATCACCGATCATGATACCGTTGACGCCATTCCGCGCGCGCGGGCAGAAATTGCCCGCGCCGGGCTGCCGTTAACGTTAATTACCGGCGTTGAAATTTCGACGCTGTGGGAAAATCACGAAATTCATATCGTCGGGCTGAATATTGATATTGCTGACCCGGCGTTGACGGCGTTTTTACGCGCCCAGATCGAACGCCGCCAGCAGCGTGGCATGATGATTGCCGAGCGCCTGGAAAAGGCGCATATCCCCGGCGCGTGGGAAGCGGCGCTGGCGCTGGCCGACGGCGGAGCGGTTACCCGCGGCCACTTTGCCCGTTTTCTGGTCGAGCAGGGCAAGGCCAGCAATATCGGCGATGTCTTCAAAAAATATCTCGCGCGAGGGAAAACCGGTTACGTTCCGCCACAGTGGTGTACAATAAGGGAAGCTATTGATGTCATTCATCATTCGGGTGGGGTCGCCGTACTGGCCCATCCGGGGCGGTACAATTTGTCCGCCAAGTGGCTGAAAAGACTGCTGGCACACTTCAGTGAACACGGCGGTGACGCGATGGAAGTGGCCCAGTGCCAGCAGGCGCCTCACGAGCGCGCTCAGCTTGCCACCTATGCCCGTGAATACGGATTACTGGCGTCACAGGGGTCGGATTTCCATCAACCCTGCCCGTGGATTGAGCTGGGCCGCAAACTGTGGCTCCCGGCGGGCGTCGAGGGCGTCTGGCAGCGCTGGGAACAGCCGCAGAATACAACTGAGAGGGAAGCATGAGTCAGTTTTTTTATATCCATCCGGATAACCCGCAGGCGCGTCTGATTAACCAGGCGGTCGAAATTGTGCGTAAGGGCGGCGTTATCGTCTACCCAACCGACTCCGGCTACGCGCTGGGCTGCAAAATTGAAGATAAAGGCGCGATGGAGCGTATCTGCCGCATTCGTCAACTGCCGGACGGCCACAACTTTACGCTGATGTGTCGCGATCTGTCCGAGCTGTCGACCTATTCCTACGTCGACAACGTGGCGTTTCGCCTGATGAAAAACAACACGCCGGGTAACTACACGTTTATCCTGAAAGGGACGAAAGAGGTACCGCGTCGGCTGTTGCAGGAGAAGCGTAAAACCATCGGGATGCGCGTGCCGTCCAACCCGATCGCGCAGGCGCTGCTCGAAACCTTAGGCGAGCCGATGCTCTCTACCTCGCTGATGCTGCCAGGCAGTGAGTTTACCGAGTCTGATCCGGAAGAGATTAAAGATCGCCTCGAGAAAGTGGTCGATCTGATCATTCACGGTGGCTATCTCGGACAGCAGCCGACTACGGTTATCGACCTTACCGAAGATGCACCGGTGGTGGTGCGTGAAGGCGTGGGGGACGTTAAACCGTTCCTGTAATGCTTCTTATAACCCGGCGCCCGCCGGGTTATTGCTATTTCAAGGCCGCAATCTGCGCCAGCATCCACTGCTGTGCTTTTGCCTGTCCGTTGGACGGGCGGTAATAGACTTTTAGCGTATACGGTGGAATAGGGAATGGCGGTGCGTGTAGCGCCAGCTGGCGGGTATCAAACAGTTGATGCACACCACGGCGCGGTAGGGTAATCGCCAGATCGGTTCGACTGACGATGAACGGCGCCGACATAACGCTTGGCAGCTCTACCACCGTATTGCGGCTGACGTGGCGTGATAGCAGGTAGCTGTCAATCGGACGGTGGTGCTCGTTCCATGGGCTAACGACCACGTGACCGAGCTGGAGATACGTTTCTGGGGTCAGCGTCTCTCCCGCCAGCGGATGCCCTTTACGCACCGCAACAACATAATCATCGGTAAACAGCGCCAGCGACGCCAGGCCGTGGCGCGGTTGAACTTTTTCCTCTTCAAATCCCACCGCGAAATTAACGCGCCCTGCGAGTAAGTCTTCCAGCGCATCATATTCCCGTGAATAGATGATACGGACACGAATTCCCGGCGCAGCGGCCTGCAGGCGGGCAATCAGTTCGGGAAAGAAAACGGCGGCGGTATAATCGGTAGCCGCAAAGGTAAAGGTCTGAGTGCTGGTGGCGGGATCGAAGCTGTCGACTTTCCCCAATTCCCCATTGAGCGTTTCCAACGCACGGGAGATCGCGGGAAAAAGCGCGTCGGCTCTTGGCGTGGGCTGCATCTGGCTGTTCTGGCGGACGAAGAGCGGATCCTCTAACGCAACACGCAAACGCGCGAGCGCATGGCTAAAAGCCGATGGGCTGATGGCGAGGTCGCTGGCGGCTTCCGTCACGCTGCCAAGCCGGTAAAGTGCGTCGAACACCAGCAGCAGATTGAGATCGAGCAGGCGAAGATTATGATGCATGATATTCAGTTTGGTAGTGAAAAGAATGCAGCGTGTTCATATCATGTCAGCGCTAAAATAGCGACTTCTTATCGGAGTGCGTTAATCAGGAGGCATTGTGTCACACGTGACTTTTCGTCAGGCGACCGCGGCGGATATTGACCGCTGTTATGAAATCGAATCGGCGGCCTATCCGGCCGACGAGGCGGCAACCCGGGAAAAAATCGCCATACGTATCGCCCGCTATCCACAGGGCTTTTTGTGTATGGAGCAGCGCGGAGAAGTGATCGGCTTTATTAATGCCGGCTGCGCCTGGGAGGTGGTGATGTCGGATGAGGCTTTTAAAGAGCTGGTCGGCCACGATCCGGCGGCACCCAATGCGGTCATTATGTCCGTCGTGCTGCATCCGGATTATCAGGGCCAGGGGCTGTCGACGCAAATGATGCAGGCCTTTATCGCCCACTTGCGTCAGCAGGGAAAAACGGCCATTTATCTGATGTGTAAGGCCCAGTACCTGGAGATGTATAAGCGTTTTGGCTATCAATTCCTTAAGCGCTCCGATTCGACCCACGGTGGCGAAGAGTGGTTCGAGATGATGCAAACCCTGTAGCGGGCGGCGACGCTTTTGCTTCATTCAGACGCTATTATGTCGCGCGCGGTAGAAAAGGGCAGGAACAAGCTGCCCATTTCTTCTAAAATTCGTGTAGTATGTGCGGTCACCATTCTGGGCGGGTAGCCTGCGCTGTTGTAAAGCGCCGCTGCCGGCCTGTTTATGCGGCCCGGTGTATACTTCCCGCGCGGCTAATGAAGTCTCTAAGACGCCTGTGAAGGCGACACCTGAAGGAAGCTCAATGAGCGATAAAAGCGAAAAACTGCAAAAAGTGCTGGCACGCGCTGGCCACGGCTCCCGTCGTGAAATTGAAACGATTATTGAAGCGGGCCGCGTGAGCGTCGACGGCAAAATCGCCAAGCTGGGCGATCGCGTTGAAGTCATCCCTGGTCTCAAAATTCGTATCGACGGGCATCTGATCTCCGTTAAAGAATCCGTAGAACAAATTTGTCGCGTTCTGGCTTATTACAAGCCGGAAGGTGAACTGTGTACGCGTAACGATCCGGAAGGGCGTCCGACCGTGTTCGATCGCCTGCCTAAACTGCGTGGCGCACGCTGGATTGCCGTGGGGCGTCTGGACGTCAACACCTGTGGTCTGTTGCTGTTTACTACCGACGGTGAGCTGGCTAATCGCCTGATGCACCCAAGCCGTGAAGTTGAACGTGAGTACGCGGTACGTGTGTTCGGTGAGGTCGATGACAATAAGGTGCGTCAGCTTTCCCGCGGCGTGCAGTTGGAAGATGGCCCGGCGGCGTTCAAAACTATTAAATTCAGCGGTGGTGAAGGTATCAACCAGTGGTACAACGTGACCCTGACTGAAGGCCGTAACCGTGAAGTACGACGCCTGTGGGAAGCCGTTGGCGTACAGGTTAGCCGACTGATTCGCGTCCGCTACGGCGACATTCCGCTGCCGAAAGGCCTGCCGCGCGGCGGCTGGACTGAGCTGGATTTGGCGCAGACCAACTATCTGCGTGAGCTGGTTGAACTGCCGGCAGAAACGTCCTCAAAAGTGGCGGTGGAAAAAGACCGTCGCCGTATGAAGGCCAACCAGATTCGTCGCGCCGTGAAGCGCCATGCGACCACCGGCAATAGCGGTAACGGCGGCAACCGTCGTTCCAGCACGCGTAACAACCCGAAAGGGTAATGACGTAGGTTCCGGCGGGCGTCCGCCGGAACCATCTTCTCGTTTTCATTCTCTCCTGTGATTGCATTCACACTTCTGTATAAAGACAAAAAACAGGAATTCCCCAGACAAAGAACGCAAAGTGATAAAATAACCCCCGCCATATACTGTCGCTACAGATTACTTAAACAGGTAGCCCGAAATGGAAACAACCCAAAAACTCTCGGCAAGCTATGTGGTTATCGGCGTAAAAGAAAAAATTGGCTATGGCTTTGGCGATTTTGCCTCTAATTTATCCTTCGGTTTTGTTTCGCTCTTTTTATTATTTTTCTATACCAACATCTACGGCATTAGCGCCGTTCAGGCGAGCCTGATATTTGTGATTGCGCGGGTGGTTGACGCCATTTTCAATATTCTGATTGGCTTTGCGATTGATAAAACCCACAGCCGTTACGGCAAGCTTCGCCCCTGGTTATTATATGGTTCAATCCCCCTTGGGTTATTAACCGTACTCTGCTTTCTGCCGTTTGGCGGTGAGGTGAAATTCTGGTTTGCGCTGTGCTCGTATACCCTTTATTGCCTGGCGTATACCGCCGTCAATACGCCGTATTCGGCCATGACTAACCGCTTAACGCAGCATGAATCCTCGCGTTCATCGCTGTCCGTATATCGCTTCGTGCTGGCGATTGTCGGCTATCTGATTGTATCAACGACTGCAGATATTCTGATTTCTCCGTTTGATGACAAGCAAATGGGCTACGTTTTTGCCGTTTCCTGTTTTGCGCTGCTGGCGACGTTTTTGTTCCTGGCCTGCTTTGGCATGACCAAAGAGCGCGTGGGGGCAGAGGAAGATACGCCCGCGCCAACGCTGCGTGAAATGTTCCGTGCGGTAATGGGGAATGCGCCGTTGATTAACCTGTCTCTGTTTACCGTCTTTTTCTATATTGCCTATACGGTCTGGATGGCGATTGCTATCTACTTTATTAAATACATTATTGGTAATGAAGGTTTTACCTCCTCTTTCTTTATGATCCAGTCTGCGGCCTATATTTTGGGGACCGTCATTTCTGAGAAAGTCATCGCCGTCATGGGCAAAAAGAAAATGACCCTGGTGGCGCTGCTGATAGGCGTACTGGGGATGCTCATGCAGTATTTTGTTGCCGGTCATAATATCTGGCTGATTATGACCGGCGTCTGTTTATTCAGTATTACGCTAGGCATGGGATTCGTCGCCATGTGGTCAATGATTGCCGATACCGTTGAGTATGCTGAATGGCACCATGGCGTGCGTACGGAAGGCGCCATATACGGTTTCTTCAATTTCATCACCAAAATTGCCATGGCTATCGGCGGCGGCTGTGCCGGATGGATGCTCGATTACTACCACTACGATGCGGCTAACGTGAGCGCCAGCGCGCTGGCGGGAATCAATATTCTGATGACGCTGTTCCCCGGCGCGATGTTTGCGATCGGTGCCATCTTTGTGGCCAGTTACGCGCTGGATGAGAAAACCTATCGCGACATCGTACAAAAAATCAGCCTGCGTAAGCAGAATGCGCTTTAACCTCAGGGAGTCAGAGAAATGAATCGTGATTTTACCAGCATCATTACGGCAATGAGCGCCGAAGAGAAAGTTGCGCTGCTTACCGGAAGCGGCCTGTGGCGCACGGCGAACCTGCCACAGCATGGCATCCGCGACATTGTGATGACCGATGGCACCTATGGCGTGCGCTACAGCAGTGCGCAGATAGACGGTAGCGAGAAGTGGAGCATGGATGACTTCATCTCCGTCATCACGCAAACCGCCAATCAGGCCAGCGCTGAAGAATCGGCCGCGAAAGGGGGCAGTGAGGCTCTGTTTAGCGCGTCACTGCCGGCAACCTGCTTCCCGAACGGCTCCAGTCTGGCCTGTAGCTGGGACAGTGAACTGGTCTACCAAATGGGGCAGGCGCTTGGGCGTGAGTGCCAGCATATGGGTGTCGGCATTCTGCTTGGGCCGGGGATCAATATTCGCCGTACGCCGCTGGCCGGGCGCGGTTATGAATATTATGCCGAAGACCCGGTTGTAAGCGGCGATATTGCCGCCGCGCTGATTAACGGCCTGCAGGATGAGGGGGTGGGGGCAAGCCTCAAGCACTTTGCTGCCAACAACTCGGAATACCGTCGTACCGAGATGGATTCGATTATTGAAGAACGCGCGCTGCGTGAAATCTATCTCGCGGGGTTCCAGCGGGCGATTGCGAAGTCGCAGCCGTGGACGGTGATGTCCTCCTATAACCGCCTCAACGGCGTGCAAACCTCTCAGGACCCGTTCCTGCTGACGCAGGTGCTGCGTGAAGAGTGGGGATACGACGGTCTGGTGATGTCTGATTGGTACGGCGTGAAAGATCGCCCGGCGTCGCTGCTGGCGGGCAACGATCTGGCCATGCCGGAAACGCGTCGCGATAAACAGACGCTGCTGGCGGCCATTGAGGAAGGGACTGTACCGATGGCGGTGGTGGATCGAGCCTGTCTGCGAATGCTGACGCTACTGGATAAAGTACATCGTCACCGGCGGCCTGACGTGCAGGCAGACTTCCCTGCACATCACGCGCTGTCTCAACAATTGGCTGCTGAATCCATTGTATTGTTGAAAAATGAACACGATCTTCTGCCGCTGCGTGCGGAAAAAACGCGACGTATTGCCGTTCTGGGCAAGCCCGCGCAGGAGCCGGTTATTCAAGGTTCAGGCTGTGCAACCACGGTACCGTACCTGCTTGACCGCCCGCTGGACGAAATTTTTGACCTCGCCGGGGACGATTTCAGCGTGAGCTGGGCGGTAGGGGCACCGGATGATGTCCACAGTGACGAAGCCGCGCTAGCGCAGGCGAAAGCGGTGGCCCAGGAAGCTGACGTCGCGGTGATTTTTGTCAGCACGGCCGTCGGTGAGGACGGTGAAAACGGCGATCGCCAGGATCTGAATATTCTCGCCGTGCATGAGCGGTTGATCCGTGAAGTCGCCTCGGTACAGCCTAATGTCGTGGTGGTGCTGGCTAACAGCGATGCGGTCGTGATGCCGTGGCTGGGGGAATGTAAGGCGCTACTGGAGACGTTCTTCGCCGGGCAGGGCATGGGGCGCGCGGTGGCCGAGATCCTCTTCGGTTTGCGTAACCCCAGCGGTAAGCTGACGGTGACGGTGCCAAATACGCTGGAAGAGACGCCCGCCTGGCTGCATTACCCGGGGGAAAACCTGCGCCATCACTACGGCGAAGGGCTGTTTGTTGGCTACCGCTACTATGATAAACGCCGCCTGACGCCGCTGTTCCCGTTCGGGTTCGGCTTAAGCTACACGCAATTTACCTACGCGAATTTGACCCTGGAGGCCACTCGGTTAGGGGCGGAGGACACGCTGGCGGTATCATTTGATTTGAGCAACGTGGGCCAGATTGACGGTAAAGAAGTCGTTCAGCTTTACGTCAGCGCGCCGCAGGGCGAGCTGATTCGTGAAGTCCGTGCCCTGAAAGCTTTTGATAAAATTGCGTTGGCGGCCGGGGAAACGCGGCGGGTAACGCTGAGGCTGCCGGTTGCGGAGCTGGCTTGCTATCATCCGGGGCTGGCCGATTGGCTGGTAACCCCGGGGACATGGCAGGTCCAGATTGGCGGCTCTTCACGTGACCTGCCGTTGCAGGCGGAATTTACCGTTGACTGCCCGGCTCGCCATGTTCCGTTGCGCGACGATAACTCGCTGCAGCAGCTGATTCAGCAGCCGGAAGCGTTTGCCCGCGTGGTGCAGCTGATTAGCGATAAAAGCCATCTGCCTGCGGATCGGGTGCGGGAAAAGCTGATTCGCCTGGCCCCGGATCTGTTTTGCGGCCTGCTGATTGCATTGACGGAGTTCCTTGCGCTGGATATTGAGCGCGATGAGCTGAATGCAGTACTGGCAGGGCGGCCTTACCCGTAAGTACACAGGAGAGCGCGCGTGTTTCCTTTTTCAGTCACTCACCCGGGCCCGGTGGTACAAACCGGGCGGCAGACGGCCCACAGCGGCTATGAGCTGATTGCCTTCGACGCCGAGAAGCTGAACGTATTTGCCGCGGAGGTTCGCTACTGCGAACCCCACTGGCATCTTGCGCCGGAGCTTATCACCGTCCTCAGCGGCCGTTTTTCATTGACGGTTGGTCAGCGCAATGTGGAACTCGGGCAGGGGGAGATGCTGTACATCAATGCGGAAGAGGTACACGCGCTGAGTGCGCTAGAGGACGGGAGTCAACTGGTGACCGTCCAGTTTTCCCCCGGACTTTTTGATGAGCTGCACCCGGCGCCGGTACTGGACTGGCGGACATCTCGCCAGGCGCCGACTGACGCAGCTCGGCAGGTGTTTCAGCGGCTCATCGCGCTGCTGGCGCAGATTATTGATGAACGTGCGCCGTTTCAGCGCATCGCGGCAATTTACCTGTTGCTGGATGCATTAGTTGCCGGCGGCAAACCTACCCAGCGGGCGGAAAGTACGCTGCGGGAAGAGGCGATGATAAAAGAAGGCATTGACTACATTAACCAGCATTTCGACCGGCCGTTGACGCTTAGCGATGTCGCCCACCATAGCGGCATGAGCTACTCGTGGTTTTCCAGGCTGTTTAAAAAGGTCAGTCGACACAATTTTAAAGAGTATCTGACGCTGGTGCGGCTCAACAAAGCCCGCACGCTGCTGCGTGATACGCGAACGCCGATTACGGAAATCAGCCACAGCTGCGGTTTTCAGGAGCATAAATCGCTGATCGCCGCGTTTAATAAATACTGTGGCCTAACGCCGACCGAATACCGAAAGCGCTTTATTTCGCGTCAGAATCTGGCGGAGAGTACCCTGGCACAAGGGGAAGATTGCCTGTGCCTGCCGCTCAACCGCGCGTTGCTCGACAGGCTCACGCTGCTTAGTAATCGATGCCAATCTGCGCCTTGATTCCGGCTTCGAACGCGTGTTTTACCGGGCGCAGTTCGCTGACCGTATCGGCATAGTCGAGGATGTCACGGTGACAGCCGCGACCGGTGATGATGACCGTCTGGTGATGCGGGCGGCTTTTCAGCGCGGTTAACACCTCTTCCAGCGGCAGATAATCATAGGCCACCATATAGGTCAGCTCGTCGAGCACCACCATATCCAGGCTATCGTCGGCCAGCATTCGTTTGGCATGCTGCCAGACTTCAAGGCAGGCCGCCGTATCGCTTTCGCGGTTCTGCGTATCCCACGTAAAGCCGGTCGCCATCACCTGAAACTCAACGCCTAGCGGCTCAAGCAGGTTACGTTCGCCGTTAGGCCACGTGCCTTTAATAAACTGAATCACGCCGACGTTATGGCCGTGGCCCACAGCTCGGGTGGCGGTGCCGAAGGCGGCGGTGGTTTTACCTTTGCCGTTGCCGGTAAAGACGATCACGATCCCCCGGCTATCCTGGGCGGCGGCGACGCGGGCGGCCACGCGCTCTTTTACGCGCTGCTGGCGTTCACGGTAACGTTCATCACTCATTGGGCAATTCCTGGTTTACGCCCTGGCTGGGCATCAAAAGTCATACCGGTTTTCCGCCGGCTATCGTCGCCCATCAGCCACAGGTAAAGCGGCATAATATCGGCAGGGGTTTTTAACTTCATTGCATCTTCCGTCGGGAACGCACTGGCGCGCATTTTAGTGCGCGTGCCGCCCGGGTTAATGCAGTTTACGCGCAGATGGCGGCTTTGATACTCCTCGGCCAGCACCTGCATCATACCTTCGGTGGCGAATTTAGACACCGCGTAGGCCCCCCAGTTAGCGCGGCCCTCGCGCCCGACGCTGGAGGAAGTGAAGACCAGTGAACCGGCTTCAGATTCCAGCAGCAGCGGCAACAGTGCCTGGGTGAGCATAAAGGTGCCATTGACGTTCACCTGCATCACCTGCTGCCAGACCTGCGGATCCTGCTCGGCCATCGGGACCACGTCGCCCAATAGCCCGGCGTTGTGCAGCACGCCGTCAAGGCGCGGGGAGTGCAAACGGATTCGCTGCGCAAGCTGCTGGCAGTCCTGCGGGGTGCAGGTTAACAAATCCAGCGTGTAAATGTGGGCAGGCAATTCGCTGATTTTGCTGATTTCCTGCGCAACTGAACGCAATTTTTCTTCGCTGCGGCCCAGTAAAATGACGCTGGCGCCGTAGCGCGCGTAGGTGATTGCGGCTTCCCGACCGATGCCGTCGCTGGTACCGGTGACCAGAATGATACGGTTTTGCAACAAGTCGAGCTGGGGTTGATAGTGCACGGTTGCTCCTCTATGGCCCTTGCTGACCATATTTTATGTACTTTTCATGGCTTTTGGGCTTTATGCCTGAATCTGCTCGCTATTTCAATCAGCGAGCCGGAGAGACAACGTCTGATTAACAATTTGCAATGATTTCATTTGCAAAAAAGTCATCTGGAAGCCGCCTCGAAGGCTGATACTCGGGCCGAGACGCGCCGGGCTCGGTGTTGTACACTGAGCGACAGAATATGTGATTTTTGTACAAGGTGGATGTGTGGAATTACTTTTTCAGTATGGTCTGTTTCTGGCGAAAATCGTCACCGTTGTCGTTGCCATCGCCGTGGTGGCGGTGCTGATTGTTAATCTGACGTCGCGTAAGCGGCAGCGCGGCGAGCTGCGGATCACCAACTTAAGCGAGCAGCACAAGGACATGCAGGAAGACTTAGCCGTGGCGCTGCTTGATGGCCCGCAGCAGAAGCTGTGGCAGAAAGCGCAGAAGAAAAAGCTGAAGCAGGAGGCGAAAGCCGCGAAGGCGAAGGCTAAACAGGGTGAGTCGTCAACATCCAGCAAGCCGCGCGCCTGGGTTCTGGATTTTAAAGGCAGCATGGACGCTCACGAAGTGGCCTCGCTGCGCGAAGAGATTACCGCCGTATTGACGGTTGCGACTCCGCAAGATCAGGTGGTGCTGCGTCTTGAAAGTCCTGGAGGGGTGGTGCACGGCTATGGTCTGGCGGCTTCCCAGCTACAGCGTATCCGCGATAAGCAAATCCCACTGACGGTGGCGGTGGATAAAGTCGCCGCCAGCGGCGGCTACATGATGGCCTGCGTGGCGAACAAAATTGTTGCGGCGCCGTTTGCGATCCTCGGTTCCATTGGCGTGGTGGCGCAGATCCCGAACCTGAACCGTTTTCTGAAAAATAAAGACATCGACGTAGAGCTGCATACCGCCGGCCAGTATAAGCGCACGCTGACTCTGCTGGGCGAGAACACCGAAGAAGGGCGACAGAAGTTCCGCGAAGAGCTCAACGAAACCCACCACTTATTTAAAGACTTCGTGAAAGCGATGCGTCCGTCGCTGGACATCGAACAGGTTGCCACCGGTGAACACTGGTACGGTTCGCTGGCGCAGGAAAAAGGGCTGGTGGATGAAGTGGGCACCAGCGATGAGCTGCTGCTGGGGCTGATGGCCGACCATGAAGTGGTGAACGTGCGCTACACTCAGCGTAAAAAAATGATGGATCGCTTTACCGGCAGTGCTGCAGAAAGCGCCGATCGTCTGATGATGCGCTGGTGGCAGCGTGGGCAGAAGCCGATGCTGTAAGAGGCCTCCGTCTGAAATGACGACGCCCGGTAAACATCGTTTACCGGGCGTTTTTGTTGGGGCTTAGGCCAGGGCCTTACGCTCAGTCAACCAGGTGATACTTTTCAGATAGCTCGTGGGCGAGATACTTGAACATATTAAACACGGCTGTGCTTTTCGGCGTCGGCAGGCCTTGTTCATCCAGGAAGTACTCTCCGCTGAAAACCAGCACGCCGTTACGCTGTTCAACGCCCGTTGCTTCAATTCCGGCCAGGGTATCTTCGTGCTCGCGGATAAGGCGATTGGCTTCAATCAGCAGCGTCTGACGATCGATAGGTTGGCTATTCTTTGACATATTCAACTCCTCAACATTCTCGCGCTAGTGTACGCCGGGAGGATGCTGTGGGCAAATATTCCCGACGTTTACCAGGGGCAATCATTTTATCGCAAAGTTGGCACGAATGGTGTTTGCATGCTAATAAAGTTGCGTAACGAATTTTATCAGGTACAGTGTGACGCTTTCGGCAATCTGGCAGCAGATTTGCTTGACATTCGACCAAATATTCTTCGTGCTATAGCACCTGACGAAAAAAAGTCTGTAAACTCAGCCGCCTGGCCGCTTGCCTCAAAAGCCGGTCAGTAAAGGGTTGATATCCATTGGCGTTGCCGCAACATACAAGGTTTGTCGCCAGTGGGATGTGGAACATGTGCGATGTATTCCTGGAAGAATCAAATTAGGTAAAGGTGAATATGGGTAAAGCTCTCGTTATCGTTGAGTCCCCGGCAAAAGCCAAAACGATCAATAAGTATCTGGGTAATGACTACGTGGTTAAGTCCAGCGTCGGTCATATCCGCGATTTGCCGACAAGTGGCTCAGCCGCCAAAAAGAGCGCTGACTCTACCTCCACCAAAACGGCCAAAAAGCCTAAAAAGGATGAACGAGGCGCGCTGGTTAACCGCATGGGCGTCGACCCATGGCATGACTGGGCGGCACACTATGAAGTGCTGCCAGGCAAAGAAAAGGTAGTTTCGGAACTCAAACAGCTGGCGGAAAAAGCCGACCACATCTATCTCGCAACCGACCTTGACCGCGAAGGGGAGGCCATTGCATGGCACCTGCGGGAAGTGATCGGTGGAGATGAAACGCGCTACAGCCGCGTGGTGTTTAACGAAATTACCAAGAATGCGATTCGTCAGGCTTTCGAAAAGCCGGGCGAACTGAACATCGACCGTGTTAACGCCCAGCAGGCGCGTCGCTTTATGGACCGCGTTGTGGGTTATATGGTCTCGCCGCTGCTGTGGAAAAAGATCGCCCGTGGTTTATCCGCCGGTCGCGTACAGTCCGTTGCGGTGCGCCTGGTCGTAGAGCGCGAGCGCGAAATTAAAGCCTTCGTTCCGGAAGAGTTCTGGGAAGTTGACGCCAGCACCACCACGCCGAGCGGCGATGCGCTGGCGCTGGAGGTAACCCATCAGGGTGACAAGCCGTTCCGTCCGGTAAACCGTGACGAAACCATGGCGGCGGTCAGCCTGCTGGAAAAAGCCAGCTATAGCGTGCTGGAACGTGAAGATAAGCCGACCAGCAGCAAGCCGGGTGCGCCGTTTATTACCTCCACGTTGCAGCAGGCGGCAAGCACCCGTCTGGGCTTTGGCGTGAAGAAAACCATGATGATGGCGCAGCGCCTGTATGAAGCGGGCTACATCACCTACATGCGTACCGACTCAACCAACCTGAGTCAGGATGCGGTCAACATGGTTCGCGACTATATCGGCGATAACTTCGGTAAAAAATATTTGCCGGAGAACCCGAACCAGTACGCCAGCAAAGAGAACTCGCAGGAAGCGCACGAAGCGATTCGTCCTTCCGACGTTTCCGTTCAGGCGGAAGCGCTGAAAGACATGGAAGCGGACGCGCAGAAGCTGTATCAGCTGATCTGGCGCCAGTTCGTGGCCTGTCAGATGACGCCGGCACAGTATGACTCCACCACGCTGACCGTGAAGGCCGGGGATTTCAAACTCAAAGCGCGCGGTCGTACGCTGCGCTTCGACGGCTGGACTAAAGTGATGCCAGCGCTGCGTAAAGGCGATGAAGACCGCACGCTGCCGATGGTCAACCAGGGCGATAAACTGAGCCTGGTTGAACTGACCCCTGCGCAGCACTTCACCAAACCGCCTGCGCGCTTTAGCGAAGCATCGCTGGTGAAAGAGCTGGAAAAACGCGGAATTGGCCGTCCGTCTACCTATGCGTCGATCATTTCGACCATTCAGGACCGCGGCTACGTGCGTACCGAAAACCGCCGTTTCTACGCGGAAAAAATGGGCGAGATCGTCACCGATCGTCTGGAAGAGAACTTCCGCGAGCTGATGAACTACGACTTTACCGCGCAGATGGAAGACCACCTCGACCGCGTGGCGAACCATGAAGCCGAGTGGAAGCAGGTGCTGGATCTGTTCTTTGGTGATTTCACCAAGCAGCTCGAAAAAGCTGAGAAGCCGCCAGAAGAGGGCGGCATGCAGCCGAACGAGATGGTACTGACCAGCATCGACTGCCCGACCTGTGGCCGTAAGATGGGGATTCGTACCGCCAGCACCGGTGTGTTCCTCGGCTGTTCCGGCTACGCGCTGTCGCCGAAAGAACGCTGCAAAACCACCATTAACCTGGTGCCGGAAAACGAAGTCCTCAACGTGCTGGAAGGCGACGATGCCGAAACCAATGCGCTGCGCGCCAAACGTCGCTGCCAGAAATGCGGCACGGCGATGGACAGCTACCTGATCGATCCGAAGCGTAAGCTGCACGTTTGTGGTAACAACCCGACCTGCGACGGCTACGAGATTGAAGAAGGCGAGTTCCGCATCAAGGGCTATGACGGTCCGATCGTCGAGTGTGAAAAATGTGGTTCTGAGATGCACCTGAAAATGGGGCGTTTCGGTAAGTACATGGCCTGCACCAATGACGAATGTAAGAACACGCGTAAAATTCTGCGTAACGGTGAAGTGGCGCCGCCGAAGGAAGATCCGGTGCCGCTGCCGGAGCTGCCGTGCGAGAAGTCTGACGCCTATTTCGTGCTGCGTGATGGCGCCGCTGGGGTATTCCTGGCCGCTAACACCTTCCCGAAATCACGTGAAACTCGCGCGCCGCTGGTGGAAGAACTGTTCCGCTTCCGCGACCGTCTGCCGGAGAAACTGCGCTACCTGGCCGACGCGCCGCAGCAGGATCCCGCGGGCAACAAAACGATGGTGCGTTTCAGCCGTAAAACCAAACAGCAGTACGTTGCCTCTGAAAAAGACGGCAAAGCGACGGGCTGGTCAGCGTTCTTCGTTGACGGTAAATGGGTCGAAGCGAAAAAGTAACGTTTTTCATCAAAACATCACAAAGGGCCGCATTGCGGCCCTTTTTTATAACCTCGTTATTATTTTTTGTTTCCATCTATACACACTTGCTATAAATGATATAGTGGTTATAGCCGATGCATTTCTTATGATTAAATCGTCTTTATGATCGATTTCTGAGTACAGACTGGATACAACCGCATGAAATTACAGCAGCTCCGCTATATCGTTGAGGTGGTAAACCATAACCTCAACGTCTCCTCTACCGCAGAAGGGTTATACACTTCACAGCCGGGTATCAGTAAGCAGGTCAGAATGCTGGAGGACGAGCTGGGTATTCAGATTTTCGCCCGTAGCGGTAAACATCTGACGCAGGTCACCCCCGCTGGACAGGAAATTATCCGCATTGCGCGAGAGGTGCTGTCGAAGGTTGACGCCATCAAGTCGGTTGCCGGGGAGCACACCTGGCCGGATAAAGGCTCGCTGTACGTGGCGACAACCCATACGCAGGCGCGCTATGCGCTGCCGGGCGTGATTAAAGGCTTCATTGAGCGCTATCCGCGCGTGTCCCTGCACATGCACCAGGGGTCGCCGACTCAGATTGCCGAGGCGGTCTCTAAGGGGAACGCTGACTTTGCTATTGCTACCGAAGCGCTGCATCTTTATGACGATTTAGTTATGCTGCCGTGCTATCACTGGAACCGTTCTATCGTGGTGACGCCGGAGCATCCGCTGGCGTCGAAAACGTCGGTCACCATTGAAGAGCTGGCGCAGTACCCGCTGGTCACTTACACCTTCGGCTTTACCGGCCGCTCTGAGCTGGATACGGCATTTAACCGCGCGGGCCTGACGCCGCGCATCGTCTTCACCGCTACCGATGCGGACGTGATTAAAACCTACGTGCGTCTGGGGCTCGGGGTGGGGGTGATTGCCAGCATGGCGGTCGATCCGATTTCCGACCCCGATCTGGTGAAGCTCGATGCGGACGGTATTTTCAGCCACAGCACCACTAAGATAGGTTTCCGTCGCAGCACCTTCCTGCGTAGTTATATGTATGATTTTATTCAGCGTTTCGCCCCACACCTGACCCGAGATGTAGTGGATACAGCGGTTGCGCTGCGCTCGAATGAAGATATCGAGGCCATGTTTAAAGATATTAAGCTGCCTGAGAAGTAATCCGTAATGATTATCCGCCTTCAGCCCTTGAAGGCGGAAATGCTTATAATACTCCCCAATAATCCCCTGTTTTTTATGCTGTCATCCTGCAATTTCAAGAAATAAGAATTGTTTCTATTAGCCATTTAGCCACAAAAGTAGAAATAAATTTAAGGTAAGGCAAACTTCTTCGCGTAAATAACCCATGGCTGTCAAAAGATTAAATAAATCTCCGCCGCGGGTTCGTAAAATCGCTGGATCTTTGCTTAAAATTTACTTAGGATTTATCTCAATGATGATTAGTTGTAACAATTAATTGGTGTGAAAGTGATAAGTAATATCGATTGTGAGAGGGCGGTAATGACGTCAGAAAATAAAGCATCAGGCGTGAAACGTAAAGCCTGGCTGAGCGTGTTCCTCGGGTCTGCGCTGTTCTGGATTGTCATTGCGCTGCTGATCTGGAAATTCTGGGGCTGACATGCTGGCGTCCGAACGCATTAAGCCGAAGAAACCTCGCGCCCCGTTGGTAGAGAAGCCGGCCCGCGATGATGAGAATAAGGTTAAGCTCCCTGAAGAATGGAAACTGACGCCGGAGCAAAAGGAATTTATCGAACTCTTCAATCAGGATGAGAATAAGAAACAATAACAATATAGCTGTTTTGCCGCCGTCCGATCCCTCCTGTTTACCAGCCTGCTATTCCCCTTAGCTCTTTATTACGTCCCATCGCTGTCCCTGAATAAGGCGTTGATCGCATTTGTCATTCCGAGCCCTTTTCCGGCGTGTTCGGGCCTGTGTGTTATCTTTAATAAGGACCCTAAGGAGTGTCTGAGTACCGCAATTCCCGCCATTTAAGGAGGAGCTATGTCGTCAACCCTACGAGAGGCCTGCAAGGAAACGCTACAGGTCGATAATAAAACGTACCACTACTACAGTTTAGCGCGCGCCGCTGAAGCCTTGGGCGATCTCTCCCGCCTGCCCAAATCACTCAAAGTCTTACTTGAAAACCTGCTGCGCTGGCAGGATGGCGACTCGGTTACCGCGCAGGATATTCAGGCGCTGGCCGGCTGGCTTCATGGTGCCCATGCGGACAGAGAAATTGCCTATCGCCCTGCGCGCGTGCTGATGCAGGATTTCACCGGCGTACCGGCGGTGGTGGACCTGGCCGCCATGCGTGAAGCGGTAAAACGGCTGGGCGGCGATACCCACAAGGTTAACCCGCTGTCGCCGGTCGACCTGGTGATTGACCACTCGGTGACGGTGGACCGCTTTGGCGATGATGAGGCGTTTGATGACAACGTCTGCCTCGAAATGGCGCGTAACCACGAACGTTATACCTTTTTGCGCTGGGGGCAGCAGGCCTTCAGCCGCTTCCGCGTCGTGCCGCCGGGCACCGGTATTTGCCACCAGGTCAACCTTGAGTACCTTGGCCAGGCGGTGTGGAGCGAACAGCAGGGCAATGAATGGGTTGCCTATCCCGACACGCTGGTCGGCACCGACTCTCATACCACGATGATTAATGGTCTGGGTGTTCTGGGCTGGGGCGTCGGGGGTATTGAAGCCGAAGCGGCGATGCTGGGGCAGCCGGTCTCCATGCTGATACCTGACGTGGTGGGCTTTAAGCTGACCGGTAAACTGCGTGAAGGCATTACGGCCACCGACCTGGTCCTGACCGTTACTCAGATGCTGCGTCAGCTTGGCGTCGTGGGTAAATTTGTCGAATTTTACGGCGATGGGCTCGACGCTTTGCCGCTGGCAGACCGTGCCACGATTGCCAATATGGCGCCGGAGTACGGCGCAACCTGTGGTTTTTTCCCGGTTGATGAGGTTACCCTTGGCTATATGCGGTTGAGCGGGCGTAGCGACGCGCAGGTCGCGCTGGTAGAAGCCTACGCCAAAGCGCAGGGGATGTGGCGACAGAGCGGAGACGAACCGGTATTCAGTCAGACGCTGGCGTTGGATATGGGCACTGTCGAAGCCAGCCTGGCTGGGCCGAAGCGCCCGCAGGACCGCGTTGCGCTGGGCAGCGTACCGAAAGCCTTTAGCGCCGCGACGGAGCTCGAGGTTAACGGCGCGCCGCGTGCGAAACCGGCCGTTGGCTTCACGCTCGATGGTAAACAGCATGCGTTGCCGGAAGGGGCGGTGGTGATTGCGGCCATCACGTCGTGTACCAACACGTCCAATCCCAGCGTGCTGATGGCCGCCGGGCTGTTGGCGAAAAACGCCGTCGCGCGCGGCCTGAAGCCCAAACCCTGGGTCAAGGCCTCGTTGGCACCGGGATCGAAGGTGGTGTCCGAATATCTGGATTACGCCGGGCTGACGCCGTATCTCGACCAGTTGGGCTTTAATCTTGTCGGCTATGGCTGTACAACCTGTATCGGCAACTCCGGCCCGCTACCGGAACCGATTGAGCACGCGATCAGGCAGGGCGACTTAACCGTTGGGGCGGTGCTCTCCGGTAACCGTAACTTTGAAGGGCGTATTCATCCGCTGGTGAAAACCAACTGGCTGGCTTCTCCGCCGCTGGTGGTGGCCTATGCGCTGGCGGGCACCATGACGGTTGACCTGACGCAGGAGCCGCTTGGGGAGGATAGCCTGGGTAACACGGTATATCTGAAGGATATCTGGCCGAGCAGCGCTGAGATTGCGCATGCGGTGCAGCAGGTGTCGACCGATATGTTCCATAAGGAGTATGCAGAAGTGTTCGCGGGGACGCCGGAGTGGAAGGCCATCAGCGTGCCTGCCTCTGATACCTATGGCTGGCAGGCGAATTCAACCTACATCCGGCTGTCGCCGTTCTTTGATGAGATGGGCGTAACGCCCGATCCGGTTGAGGATATCCACGGTGCTCGCGTGCTGGCCATGCTCGGCGATTCGGTGACGACCGACCATATCTCCCCTGCGGGCAGTATCAAGGCCGATAGCCCCGCTGGCCGCTATTTGCAGGAGAACGGCGTCGCCAGCCGCGACTTCAACTCCTACGGCTCACGCCGCGGTAACCATCTGGTCATGATGCGCGGGACGTTCGCCAACATCCGTATCCGCAATGAGATGGTGCCTGGCGTTGAAGGGGGAATGACGCGACTGCTGCCGGGCAACGACGTGATGTCTATCTATGACGCGGCCATGCAGTATCAGGCCCAGGGAACGCCGCTGGCGGTGATTGCCGGTAAAGAGTACGGCTCAGGATCCAGCCGCGACTGGGCGGCAAAGGGCCCGCGTCTGCTGGGCGTTCGGGTCGTTATTGCCGAATCGTTTGAACGTATTCACCGCTCGAATCTGATCGGTATGGGCATTCTGCCGCTGGAGTTCCCGCAGGGCGAAACGCGCAAAACGCTGCAGTTGACCGGCGAAGAGCGGATTGATATCGGCGGGTTACAGCAACTGAAGCCCGGCGCAACTATTCCGGTGCTGTTCACCCGCGCGGACGGTCAGCAGCAAACCGTGCTGTGCCGCTGCCGAATTGATACGGCAACCGAGCTGACCTACTACCAGAACGACGGCATTTTGCATTATGTGATTCGCAATATGCTGCATTAAAAAAAGGGGGCCGGTGACGGCCCCCAAAACGGACGATTGCAAAAGGGAAAACGGACCCAGCATGTTGAACAGCATCATTAATGCGTTCATGCTCTACACCACTCGCGCTAAAACCGATTTATTAAACTTTCTTGCCAGATAGTCGATGCTCAACTCATCGTTGGCGTAATTATGATGTAAATAATTCAGTAAATAAATGATTGAGTCTTCTTTTACACGGTTATTAATAATCTGAGAAATATGACCGCGCTGCAAGAATATTGCCAGCTGTATTAATAACGTTTCGAGCATCAGGGGGCGGTGAGCGAGTTCATTAATCAGCTCTTCATTTAATTGATTCGTGTAAAAGGCGCTGTGAACAAGAGTTTGATGGGTCGCCATAAACTGTTTTTCTGGCGCAAATTCGGCGAGGAGGGCGAGCAGCGGCGGTGTGAGAAAGGCCGGACGAATCAGAATATTCAGCAGCGACAGCTTTTCCACTTTCTCAAAGTAGTGCTCTTCATGCGGGGCCACCACGAACACGGAACCGCGGCTGATGGGCCAGGAAATCCCGTCAATGACGTGCATGCCGCTGCCGGAGGAAACGCAGACCATTTCATAGAAATCGTGAGCGTGCAGCGGGCAGATATCCTGATCGGCAATATGTTTAATCATCAATGAGGCGTTATCTGGGAAATAGGTCGCGTGGCGACGTAGTGTCATAGCCGGTACCTCCAGAAATATATTGTTTTTCAATAATACAACCTGATAAAGAAAAATGAAATGTTCTTTCATTAATCTGTGTGGCTTCACAGCTAATTTTTATTAGCTGCTATTTAATGCCGTAGCAAGATGGCTTTTTCGACCGTAAGGAGACAACCGCAGCATGTTTTTATATATTAGAGGAATCTATGAACGAAAATAAACTATTAGGTCTGGCATGGATCTCGCCCTACATAATAGGGTTACTGGTGTTTACCGCATTCCCCTTTGTATCATCGTTCCTATTGAGTTTTACTCAATACGATCTGATGAGCCCGCCGCAGTTTACCGGTATTGAAAACTACCGGTATATGCTGACGGAGGATGGTCTGTTCTGGAAGTCCCTTGGGGTGACCTTTGCATACGTTTTTGTCACGATTCCCCTCAAGCTCGCGTTTTCGCTGTGCATTGCCTTCGTGCTTAACTTTAAGCTGCGTGGCATCGGTTTTTTTCGCACGGCTTATTACATTCCCTCGATCCTCGGCAGTTCGGTCGCGATTGCGGTGCTGTGGCGAGCGCTGTTCGCCATTGATGGGCTGCTGAACAGCTTTATTGGCGTATTTGGCGTTGACCCGATTAACTGGCTTGGGGAGCCGCCTTTAGCGCTGCTCTCGGTCACGCTGCTGAGCGTATGGCAGTTTGGTTCGTCGATGGTGATCTTTCTCGCTGCATTGCAAAACGTCCCGCAGTCGCAATATGAAGCGGCGATGATCGACGGTGCGACAAAATGGCAGATGTTTTTGAAAATCACGGTGCCGCTGATTACCCCGGTTATCTTCTTTAACTTCATTATGCAAACCAGCGGTGCCTTTCAGGAATTTACCGCGCCGTATGTTATCACCGGCGGCGGCCCAACGTATTACACCTACCTGTTCTCGCTGTACATCTATGATACCGCCTTTAAATACTTCGATATGGGCTATGGCGCTGCGCTAGCGTGGGTGCTGTTCCTGGTCGTGGCTACCTTCGCCTTACTTGCCTTTAAATCGTCGAAATACTGGGTGTTTTATTCTGCCGATAAGGGAGGCAAAAATGAGTGAACTGACCCACCAGACCCCTTCGGAAATGGCAGCCGCGCGCGAGGTTGCACGTACGCTGCGGCGTGAAAAGATCAGCCGCAACATCCGTTATACCATCCTGATGCTGGTGGGGCTGCTGATGCTTTACCCGCTGGCGTGGATGTTCTCAGCCGCGTTTAAACCGAACCATGAAATCTTCACCACGCTGAGTCTGTGGCCTTCACACGCCACCTGGGACGGCTTTATTAACGGCTGGAAGACCGGTACGGAATATCACTTCGGTCATTACATGCTCAACACCTTCAAGTACGTGATCCCGAAAGTTATTCTGACCATTATCTCCTCGACCATCGTGGCCTACGGTTTTGCCCGTTTTGACATCCCAGGGAAGAAATTCTGGTTTGCAACCCTGATTGCCACCATGCTGCTGCCGAGCACCGTGCTGTTGATTCCTCAGTACCTGATGTTCCGCGAAATGGGCATGCTCAACAGCTATCTGCCGTTGTATCTGCCCACCGCATTCGCCACTCAGGGGTTCTTCGTCTTTATGCTGATTCAGTTCCTGCGCGGCGTGCCGCGTGACATGGAAGAAGCCGCGCAGATTGACGGCTGTAACTCCATTCAGGTGCTGTGGTATGTGCTGGTGCCGATTCTGAAGCCGGCGATCATCTCCGTGGCCCTGTTCCAGTTTATGTGGTCGATGAACGACTTTATCGGTCCGCTGATCTACGTCTACAGCGTGGATAAGTACCCGATCGCCCTGGCGTTGAAAATGTCTATCGACGTCACCGAAGGCGCGCCGTGGAACGAAATTCTGGCTATGGCAAGTATCTCCATTCTGCCTTCGATCATTGTCTTCTTCCTGGCGCAGCGTTACTTCGTCCAGGGTGTCTCCAGTAGCGGAATTAAAGGTTAAAAGGAAAATATCATGGCTGAAGTGATTTTTAACAAACTGGAAAAGGTGTACTCCAACGGCTTCAAAGCGGTGCATGGTATCGACCTGAAAATCGCCGAAGGCGAATTCATGGTGATCGTCGGGCCATCCGGCTGCGCTAAATCGACGACCCTGCGCATGCTGGCAGGGCTTGAAACCATCAGCGGCGGCGAAATTCGCATTGGTGACAAGGTGGTGAATAACCTCGCGCCGAAAGCGCGCGGCATCGCGATGGTGTTCCAGAACTATGCGTTGTACCCGCACATGACCGTGCGTGAAAACCTGGCGTTCGGCCTGAAGCTGAGCAAAATGCCGAAAGAGCAGATTGCGGCCCAGGTGAACGAAGCCGCCAAAATCCTCGAGCTGGAAGAGCTGCTGGACCGTCTGCCGCGACAGCTCTCCGGTGGGCAGGCGCAGCGTGTGGCCGTGGGCCGCGCGATTGTGAAAAAGCCGGACGTGTTCCTGTTTGATGAACCGCTGTCTAACCTTGACGCTAAGCTGCGTGCGTCGATGCGCATCCGTATTTCTGACCTGCATAAACAGCTCAAACAATCGGGTAAGCCGGCGACCACCGTTTACGTCACCCACGATCAAACCGAAGCAATGACCATGGGCGACCGCATCTGCGTGATGAAGCTGGGTCATATTATGCAGGTCGATACCCCGGACAACCTCTATCACTATCCACATAATATGTTTGTTGCCGGGTTTATCGGCGCGCCGGAGATGAACATCAAACCGGCGAAAATACTGAAAAAAGCGGACGGGCTGCACGTGACCGTCGGCCACGATACGCTGCCGCTGAGCGCCCAGCAGCAGCGTAAAGTCGTCGGCCACATCGACAAAGACGTGTTCTTCGGCATTCGCCCTGAATATGTTGCGGTATCAGTCCGTCCGTTCGCGGAAGGCGGCGGTAGGGGCACGCTGATCCGTGCGGAAAATATGGGCCATGAGTTCTTCCTCTATCTGCAGGTAGGGGAGTTTGAAATGACGGCGCGAATACCGTCAGACGATGCGAAAGAGATCCTTGACGCCGGTCTTCACCGCCCGGTTTGGTTTTGCTTTGATATGGAGAAATGTCACATCTTTGATGCGCAGAGCGAGCTGAATATTTCGCTGTAGGGTGGGGGACGGTCGCCGTTCAGGAACGTAACGGCGACCGCAAATATTACTTAGTCAGCAAATGCCCCATCTTGGCTGCTTTGGTGTCAAGATAGTGGGCATTTTTCGGGTTACGGCCAACGATCAGCGGCACGCGTTCCACGATATTGATTCCCGCTTCGGTCAGAATTTCGACCTTCTTCGGGTTGTTGGTCAGCAGACGCACCGCGTCAACGCCCAGCAGCTTGAACATATCGGCGCACAGGGTGAAGTCGCGCTCATCGGCGGCAAAGCCGAGCTGGTGGTTGGCTTCTACGGTATCGTAGCCCTGATCCTGCAGCGCATAGGCACGAATTTTATTCAGTAGACCAATGTTGCGACCCTCCTGGCGATGATACAGCAGGATCCCACGGCCTTCTTCCGCGATGTGCGACAGCGCGGCTTCAAGCTGGAAACCACAGTCACAGCGCAGGCTGAATAGCGCATCGCCGGTCAAACATTCAGAGTGTACCCGCGACAGCACCGGCGTTTGCCCGGTAATATCACCAAAAACCAGCGCGACGTGGTCGTGCCCGGTTGCCAGTTCTTCAAAGCCCACCATCAGGAAATCGCCCCAGGGGGTTGGCAGTTTGGCTTCTGCCACACGTTTAAGCTGCATGTGATTCTCCAGATTATGTCAGCGCCAACGACGCCTTCTGTTTTCCTTATTTTGCCACAACGTGCTTTACTTCACCTAATCGTGCGCGGGCGACCGCCGTTAAAGCGCACAAAATTGACACTTTATTGGGTTTCCACACTGTGACATCGCTGAAAAAAGGAAGAAAAATGCCGACCATTGCCACGCGAACCCTTATTGGAGCCGCCATACTTTTACTGATGCCGCTCGCGGTGTGGATAACCGGCTGGCAGTGGCTTCCGGGGCCGAGCGGCTGGGGGCTCAAGGCGCTATACGCGGTAACGGAAACGGTCACTCAGCCCTGGGGGATTATCACCCATCTGCTGCTATGCGGCCTGTTTGTCTGGGCGCTGCGCCCGCGTCCGCGTGGCGCGATTGTGCTGGTGTTGATTCTGAGTGCAGCGGTTGTGCTGGGGCAGGGGGCAAAATCGCTGGTGAAGGGCATGGTGCAGGAACCCCGGCCGTTTGTGGTCTGGTTGGAAAAAACGCAGCAAATCCCGGTTGAGCAGTTCTACACTTTAAAACGGAGCGAACGCTCGGCGTTGGTCAAAGAGCAGCTGGCGCAACAGCGTGATATTCCCGGTTTTTTACGCCATCACTGGCAAAAAGAGACCGGTTTTGCGTTCCCGTCAGGACACACCATGTTTGCCGCAACCTGGGCTCTGCTGGCCGCCGGGCTGCTGTGGGCGCGGCGTCGCGCGATTGCGGTAGCGCTGATGATGGCCTGGGCGATTGCCGTGATGGGCAGCCGTCTGCTGTTAGGGATGCACTGGCCGCTGGATTTGATGGTGGCCACCGTCATGTCGTGGGTGCTGGCGACGCTCGCCGGCTGGCTCGCCGTGAGGTACTGTGGGCTGCTGGAAAAAGAGACATAAAAACAGGGCGCGAAGCGATGAAAAGGGGAAAAGGGTTGATTTCCTTCGTTGTCACCCATAGATCCTGGTCTTACAGAACGCTTTTCCATTTCGTCGCCGCGGTGAAGATGTTATTTTATAAGGCTGGATGCTGTGTTAACACTGCAGAAGCCGCATAACGGGAAGTCATGTGAAATACTTACTCATTTTCTTATTAGTGTTAGCGATTTTCGTCATTTCAGTGACGCTGGGTGCGCAAAACGATCAGCTTGTGACCTTCAACTATCTGCTGGCACAGGGTGAATTCAGAATTTCGACGCTGCTTGCGGTGCTGTTTGCCGTTGGCTTCGCCATTGGTTGGCTGGTTTGTGGCCTGTTCTGGCTGCGTGTGCGCGTGTCGCTGATGCGTGCGGAACGTAAAATCAAACGACTGGAACATCAACTTGCCCCAGAGACGGCCCCAGCGGTAACGCCGGCGGCAGCGGCGGCGAAGGAATAATTATCTATGCTGGAGTTGTTGTTTCTGCTTTTGCCTGTCGCCGCCGCCTATGGCTGGTATATGGGCCGCAGAAGTGCGCAACAGTCCAAACAGGACGAAGCGAACCGCCTGTCGCGTGACTACGTGGCAGGGGTCAACTTTCTTTTAAGCAACCAGCAGGATAAAGCGGTTGACCTGTTCCTCGACATGCTGAAAGAGGACACCGGCACCGTGGAAGCGCACCTGACGCTGGGCAACCTGTTCCGTTCACGCGGCGAGGTTGACCGGGCTATCCGCATTCACCAGACGCTGATGGAAAGCGCCTCCTTAACTTACGACCAGCGTCTGCTGGCGGTGCAGCAGCTTGGTCGCGACTATATGGCCGCCGGGCTGTACGACCGCGCCGAAGATATGTTCAGCCAACTGGTCGACGAAACCGATTTTCGCATTAGCGCGTTGCAGCAGCTGTTGCAAATTTATCAGGCTACCAGCGACTGGCAGAAGGCGATTGATACCGCCGAGCGGCTGGTCAAACTGGGTAAAGACAAACACCGCGGCGAAATTGCCCACTTCTGGTGTGAACTGGCGCTTCAGCAGATGGGCAACGACGAGCTGGATAAAGCCCTGTCGTTACTCAAGCGCGGCGCGGCGGCCGATCCGTCCAGCGCCCGTGTCTCCATTATGATGGGCCGCGCGTGGATGGCGAAAGGCGACTACGCCAAAGCCATGGACAGCCTGCTGCGGGTGATTAACCAGGATAAAGAACTGGTTAGCGAAACCCTCGAGATGCTGCAAACCTGCTATCACCAGTTGGGCAAAGACAAAGAGTGGGAACCGTTCCTGCAGCGTTGCGTGGAAGAAAACACCGGCGCAGCGGCCGAACTGATGCTCGCGCAGGTCGTGGAGCAGAGCAAAGGCAGCGACGCGGCGCAAACCTACGTTACGCGCCAGCTCCAGCGTCACCCGACGATGCGCGTGTTCCATAAGCTGATGGACTACCACCTCAACGAGGCGGAAGAAGGGCGCGCGAAAGAGAGCCTGATGGTACTGCGCGACATGGTTGGCGAACAGGTGCGCAGCAAGCCGCGCTACCGCTGCCAGAAGTGCGGCTTCACCGCTTATACGCTTTACTGGCACTGCCCGTCGTGCCGGGCATGGTCAACCATAAAACCAATTCGCGGCCTTGATGGGCAGTAATTGTAAAAAAACGCCCTCCTTAGTTACAACATACTTTAATTTCCCCACCGTTGCCGCCTCTGCCATTGTGCCTGCTGGGTCACGCAGGTAGAATGCTGCCCGTTTACCTTTTCTGCACCGCGCGTGCCCATCAACAAGAAGGTCCAGTCATGTCCGTTGCTTCATCTTCTTCTCGTATCGTCACATCCTCTCCCGTTGTTGTTGCTCTCGACTATGATAATCGCGATAAGGCGCTCGCCTTCGTTGACCGTATCGATCCGCGCGACTGCCGCCTGAAGGTCGGCAAGGAGATGTTCACGCTGTTTGGCCCACAGCTGGTGCGTGATTTACAGCAGCGCGGTTTTGATATTTTCCTCGACCTGAAGTTTCACGATATCCCAAACACCACCGCCCACGCGGTGGCGGCAGCAGCCGATCTCGGCGTGTGGATGGTGAACGTCCACGCTTCAGGCGGCGCGCGCATGATGACCGCCGCGCGTGAAGCGCTGGTGCCGTTTGGCCACGATGCGCCGCTGCTGATTGCGGTCACCGTGCTCACCAGCATGGAGTCCAGCGACTTACAGGATCTGGGCATCGCGCTGACCCCGGCCGACTACGCGGCTAAGCTGGCGACGCTGACCAAGAACTGCGGGCTGGACGGCGTGGTATGCTCGGCGCAGGAAGCGGTACGCTTTAAGCAGGAGCTGGGACAAGCGTTTAAGCTGGTGACGCCGGGTATTCGTCCGGCTGGCAGCGCGGCGGGCGATCAGCGTCGTATTATGACGCCGGAACAGGCGCTGGCGGCGGGCGTGGACTATATGGTGATTGGTCGTCCGGTGACGCAGTCCGACAATCCGGCACAAACTCTGCGTGATATTAACGCATCGTTAAATCTGGGGGCGTAATGAGCGAGACGAACAGCCGTCTGGTTTACTCAACGGAAACCGGGCGTATTGACGAACCGAAAGTTGTCGCAGCGCGTCCGAAAGGCGATGGTATTGTGCGTATACAGCGCCAAATCAGCGGGCGTAAAGGGAAGGGCGTGTGCCTGATTACCGGCATCGATCTGGATGACGATGCGCTGGCAAAGCTGGCCGCCGAACTGAAGAAAAAATGCGGCTGTGGCGGTGCGGTGAAGGACGGCGTGATTGAAATTCAGGGCGATAAACGTGACCTGCTGAAATCACTGCTGGAAGCGAAAGGCATGAAGGTGAAGCTGGCGGGAGGCTGAGTAGCCTCCATGAAAAGGGCCCCGATTTTCATCGGAGCCCTGCAATTCTGCGTGCGACTTACTTGCCAACCTGATGGCCGATAATCCCGCCAACCGCCGCGCCACCCAGCGTACCCAGGGCGCTGCCGTCCGTTAATACTGCGCCACCGATGGCACCTGCACCGGCACCCAGCGCGGTGTTACGGTCACGTTTAGACCAGTTAGAACATGCGCTCAGCGACATGACCAGTGTTACTGCTACCATCGCGGCAGCCATTTTTTTGCTCATTGAAGTCATTTTGTTTCTCCTGAATGTTTCTATTCACGGAAGCGCTACCGTCATTATAGACATCGCAGGCGGTCCTCTCCCGTAAAGCTTGTTGCGCAGGTTGTAAATTTTGCTGCTAAAAGTCACGCAAGTGATAGTTACTTCCTGTTATATCGCTAACATTAATTTTACGGTTTTGTGATGTTGTAGACAGGTAAAAACTCTTAATTCCGTGGTCGGAAAAATCTCATAGCGAGGCGGGGGCGGGAAAGGGAAACAACCCGACGCGGTGCGCATCGGGTCAAGGCGTTACGGGCGTTTAACGATGTTCACGGTCAGACCCGTTTGCTCAAGCTGAAGCTGCTTTTCGGTGGTCAGATTATCGTCGGTGATCACCCGGTTGAATGCGCTCATCGGGCCGAGCGCGTAAGGGTGAATCGCACCGAATTTCGAGCTGTCGCTAAGTACAATCGCCTCGCTGCCTTTTTCCAGCACGGCGTTGACGATATCGGCACGCATCATATCGCGGCCGGTAAAGCCAGTCTCTGGCTGCCAGCCGTCAATGCCGATAAACGCCTTACTGAAATGCACCTGCTGAATATACTGACGCGTCAGTGGGCCGACCATACTCTCGCTTTTTTTCTGGTAAATGCCGCCCAGCAGAATCACTTCTCCCGGCGTCTCTTTGAGCAGATGGGCAATATAGCTGCTGACCGTAATAATGGTGATATCCGCCTGAGTTGCCAGCGCGCGCGCGAGCAGGGCGTTGCTGCTGCCGTTTTCGATAAATACGGTTTCACCCGGACGAACCAGCGAAGCGGCAAACTCTGCCAGCTCACGCTTGAGGGCGAAGTTGTTCATCATGCGCGTTTCGACGTCTTCGCTGTCCAGCGGCACCGCATAGCCGTGGGTACGGCGCAGGTAGCTCTGTTTTTCCAGCAGGTTCAGGTCCTGACGAATCGTCACTTCCGATACGCCGGTCATTTTCGCCAGATCGGCGACGCTCATACGGCCTTTATCAATGACCAGTTGGAGAATAGTTTGCTGTCGGGCGTTCATAATAAATCGATTAATTTCTCTATGCTAAGGCGTCCGTTACGCGATGGCAGGGCAAATGGCGTCAGATTTCCCACGGGGATTTAGGCTGACCTGTTTTGGCATCGCGTTCATCTGCGGCATACGCCAGCAGCTCGGCTTTTAATATTTCCAGATTATTGATGGCGGAGTGGGTATCGCCGCCGACCAGAATATCCAATACGGTATCAATACGTTGGGCAACCTGGCGCGCATCGAGCTCGGACATGGTGGGATCCTGTTAATAAATTCGATTGAAATCAATGATGCAAAATTTACAGACAAAAGAGAAGTGAAAAAAAAGCTTAGCTTATAACCCCCTGGCGCGCCGCCAGCCAGCTTTCCAGCTCGGATGCGGGCATGGGGCGGGCAAAAAAATAGCCCTGACGTTCCTCGACGCCGTTGTGGGTCAAAAATGCATCGTCGTTTGCATCCTCCACGCCTTCGGCAATAACGCGTAAATTCAGCGCGCGGGCCACCGCGATAATCGCCAGCACGAGCGATTGCGATACGGAATGCGTGTGTACGTGATGCACAAAAAGATGGTCCAGTTTGATGGTATCAATAGGGAAACGCGCCAGCTGCGAAAGAGAAGAATAGCCGGTACCGAAGTCATCAAGATGGATTTGCGCGCCCAGCGAACGAAACTGCTTGATGACCTCCAGCGCCAGTTCCGCGTTATCAATCAGACAGCTTTCGGTCAGCTCGATATCAATCGGGCATTCCGCAAAATGCTGCGCCTTTAGCGCCTGTTTGAGGTCGCTGACGATGGATTGATCGACCAGCTGGCGCGCTGAGACGTTCACTGCGACGCGCAGATGAATGCCGCGATCGCGCCACTGCGCCAGCTGGCGGATAGCCTCCAGCATCACCCAGCGCCCCAGCGGGACAATCAGCCCGGACTCCTCGGCGTAGGCAATAAAGTCCATCGGCGGGATCAGCCCGCGCTCCGGCGAATTCCAGCGTACCAGCGCCTCTACGCTTTGTACTTCACCGTTCATCGTCACCTTGGGCTGATAGTGAATGATGAGCTGATCGCTTTGCAGTGCTTTGCGCAGGTTGGTGTCCAGCCACAGGTATTCAAATACCCGCAGATTCATCTCAGGGGAAAATATGCTAAAACGACCGCGTCCGCGCTCCTTGGCGGTGTACATGGCGGTATCGGCATTGCGAATCAGGCTTTCCGGGTCTTCACCGTGCTGCGGGGCGAGCGAAATGCCGAGCGAGCAGCCGCTGTAAACTTCAAGCAACCCAATGCGGAACGGATCGCGCAGGCGGCTCAGAACCCTGGATGCCATCGCCTCTAACGCCCCCTGCGACGTATTGACCGCCAGTACGATAAATTCGTCGCCGCCGAGCCGGGCCAGCGTCTGACCCTCTTCCAGGCAGCTTAAAATCGACAGCGCGACCGATTGCAACAGCTGATCGCCAAAAACGTGGCCATAGGCATCGTTCACTTTCTTAAAGTTATCGAGGTCAAAATAGACGATGCCAATCTGCTCGTCCCCCTGGCGGGCGTCAATGGCGTGGCCGATCATCTCAGTGATGGCGTGACGGTTGGGTAAGCCGGTGATGGTATCGGTATTCGCCAGCACCCGCAGCCGCTCCTGAGCCTTACGCTCTTAGGTAATATCGATGCCGGAGCAGATTAAGTAGATTTCATTTTTGCCGCTGCCGCTGTGGACGAAGCGGTTGCGGAACAGAAACAGGCGTAGCCCCTTGCGGGTTTTAATCCAGCGTTCAACTTCATAGGGCCCGCCGTTAGTAAAAAAATGGGCAACGTTTTCCCGGGCGGCGGCGGCCTCCGGGGCGGACATAAACAGCTCAAACGCTGTTTTACCAATCACGTCCTGCTCTTTGACACCGCTGTATTCCTCGCACAGGCGGTTAAAGCGCTGAATTTTGCCTTCACGGTCGAGGATAACGATGACGGTATTGGCTTCGGAAACGACCTGTTCGGCAAACAGCAGACCCTGTAAAAGATCGCGGGCGACGGAAGAGGTGTCGAACCAGGAGGAGGCGGTACCGGCCCATTCGGTACAGCTGATTTTGCGGCCAATCAGATGAACAGGCACGTCATAGCCGTTGAGCTGAATAGAGATAGCCACGCTTGAGGTCGTAACGGTCATGGCGCGAATACGGCTGACGCTTTCTTCGCTTAGCGGAATGGCGAGGTCGGTGTTTCTGTCGGGGTCCGTCCCCATATGCAGCGCGGACTCACCGTGCGACATACGCCAGTACAGGCTGCTTTCACTGGAGTTTGGGTCGAGCAGACTTTGTGCCAGAGATTTCTCCATTTCTTCCCCTCGTACACCTGCGTTTGATGAGACCAATTTCCACGTCATTGGTATTCAGTGTGAACGCATTTGGGTAATTTCGCTGGAAAAAAAAGAGAAGGGTATCGCGGATAAAAAAACGGCCCCGTCAGGGGCCGTTTTACAGCATTATGCTGCTGGTCGGGCAATCACGCTGCGTGTCTCCATGCGGACTTCCGCAATGGTGACATCAATAACGTCGGTCACTTTATAAACCACTTCGCCTTTGATTTGCACGGTGCCGTTTTCCTGGCTGCAGACCAGCTCGTCGCGCACGGCGTGCAGGAACGGTGCCGGGATAAAGGCAACCGCGCCGTTATCAACCAGACGCACGCGCATACCGCCGCGGCTGACGTCGATAATCTCAGCGGCAAAGCGGGTATCTTTACCTGCCTGCAGATTGAGGTAGCGTGCGTAGAGCCAGTCGGCCACGTCGCGTTCCGCCATGCGGTTCAGACGGCGGCGTTCGGCCATCTGCACGGTAACGTCGTCCTGAGGGCGCGTTGCGCTTTCACCTTTCACGATTGCTTTCAGCAGACGATGGTTGATCATGTCGCCGTACTTACGAATCGGTGAGGTCCAGGTGGCGTAGGCTTCGAGCCCTAACCCAAAGTGCGGGCCCGGCTCCGTGCTGATTTCAGCGAACGACTGGAAGCGGCGAATGCGGCTATCGAGGAAGCCCGACGGCTGTGCATCCAGCTCACGGCGCAGCTTGCAGAAGCCCGGTAGCGTCAGAACCTCAACCGGATCAACATGCACGTCATGGGTTTTCAGCAGGGCGGCCAGCGCTTCCGTGTTGTCCGGAGTGAAGCCGGTGTGAACATTGTAAATACCAAACCCGAGCTTATCGCGCAGCACGCGGGCAGCGCAGATGTTCGCCGCGATCATCGACTCTTCAACGATGCGGTTGGCAATGCGGCGCGGCTCGGCCACGATATCCAGCACTTCACCTTTTTCACCGAGGACGAAGCGATAGTCCGGGCGGTCTTTAAAGACCAGCGCGTGGATTTTACGCCACTCGCTGCGCAGCTGGCACACGCGCTGTAGCAGGGTGATTTGGCGCGCAATGGCATCGTTCTGCGGCTGCCAGCTACCGGTGTTCTCCAGCCAGTTGGACACGTCGTCATAGGCCAGTTTGGCTTTCGACTCGATGTTGGCGGCGAAGAACGCGATGTTGTCTTCGATGGTGCCATCGGCGGCCAGCGTCATTTGGCAGGCCAGCACCGGACGCACGACGTTAGGGCGCAGGGAGCACAAATCGTCAGACAGCTCACGCGGCAGCATCGGAATATTGAAGCCCGGCAGATAGTTGGTGAATGCGCGGATTTTTGCCGCCTCATCCAGCTTGCTGCCTTCGACTATCCAGGCGGTTGGGTCGGCGATGGCCACGGTGAGCAGCAGCTTGCCGTCGGCCGCTTCTTCTACGTACAGCGCATCATCCATATCTTCAGTGCTGGCGCTGTCGATAGTGACGAAGTCCAGCGCGGTCAGATCGCGGCGCTCAAGACCTTCGTCCTGCATTTCGGTGGCGACGCCGTTCGGCGCTTCTTTTTCCAGATTGTGACGGGCGAGGGTGACCCACCACGGCACAAAGTGGTCGTCACCGTAGGTGATAAACTGGGTGAGTTCGGCGTAGAAGCTACGATCGCCTTTCAGCGGATGACGGCGCATTTCAGCAACGGCCCAGTCACCCTCTTTAAAATCATGAGTTACGCCGCGTTCAGCGCGGCATGGAATCGCATCTTTCAACAGCGGATGGTCAGGCACGATAGACAGACGATCGTCTTTGCGGTGAACCTTGCCCACAAAGCGAGTCAGGAACGGCTCAACCAGTTCTTCGGGCTCGGCGCTCTCTTTCTCTTTTTCAGAGTGAATTACCGCGATAATGCGGTCGCCGTGCATCACTTTTTTCATCTGCGGCGGCGGAATAAAGTAGCTTTTCTGTGCGTCGACTTCGAGGAAACCGAAACCTTTTTCCGTGGCTTTGACGACCCCTTCCGCGCGGGGCGTTTGGGAATGGAGTTGCTGTTTTAGCTGCGCAAGCAGCGGGTTGTCCTGAAGCATATTGATCTATTTTCGTGGCCAAAAGAGCGGCTGACATTTTTACGCGAATCGATGGGTTGCAGCAAGCGCTCTTTCACCCTTTTACGTAACTTGTTGTGCGCTACTAAACGCGATGCGCAGCCGGTTTAGCCAGCCGCTCAGCGCGCTCCAGACCAGCAGCGCAATTGCGTCAGGTGTTGATATGCCGTGCTCGGCGAGCGGGCTCAGCTGCGCGGCGCTAAATCGGTCCGGCGCGCGGGTCAACAGCTGTGTTGCCAGCGCAAGCGCGCGCTCGCAGGGATAGTGGTGGCTCCAGGCCTGAATCGCGCGCTCGCCGTTACGCACAGCGTCGGGCAGGCCGCTGGCGCCTTGCCAGAGGGTGCTGTAATGGTTAAAGCAGCTGACGCTGCCATTGACGCGCGCCGGGATCAGCGCCGCCAGCGGCAGCATCGGGTGGGCGAAAGTTAACGCATTAATCAGCTCGCCAAAGCCATCAAGCAGCGCCGCCTCGTGCGCCAGTACCGGCGCCAGTGCGTTCAGCTCAGGCAGATGTTGCCAGCGGGCGAGAACATCACTCTGCGGGGTATTGGCCTGCTGGGCCTCAATGGTCGGCAGATCGCTGTGCCAGCGCGCGTTCTCGTGGCGAAAACGTTCGGCGTCAGCATCTTCCTGCACCGGCATGCCGGGGATCCAGCGCACCGGAAAGCCGAGCTGAGCCTGGAATATCGCCACCACTCGCGCCTGGAAGCCGACAAACCCCACGATCTGGTTGATGAGAATCATATCGTGGAGCGTCAGGCCAACGTCGTCCAACTGCTGGCGCGCGCGTGGCGTGATGATTGACGGCGAGCTGGCGAGCTGGCGGGCATATTCCGTAATTTGCGCCAGACGGCGGTTGCTTTCACGCGAGGAGTCCGGGCCGGGCAACGGCGCCAGGCGTGCGGCATAGTGGTTACACAGCCGCTGAACGCCGGAAACCTGGGCGACGGTCAGCGCGGTGCTCAGCCTGTCGTACGCGCTGAAGGTCTGTAAACGGCTGACGGCGACGGTATCAGGGAACAGGGTATTGGCTAACCGCGTGGCGGCACCCAACCAGCGCAGATTGGTGTTTAGCAACGCATCGGGCAGGGCGAGATCCAGTAAAAAACGGTCGTCTACGTGCGCGGCTTCGGGAACCAGCGGCATCACGTCGCTGTGTTGGGTTCTCGACTGGGTTTCGTGATACCAGTGGTTTTTGCCGGAAACGCGGCGTGGCTCCATGGGTGTTCCTTGATCTGAAGGTGGCGAACCAGCAGCGTCGAAGGTGATGTTGCCGGATCGTTATGGGTAAATATCCTGGCGCATGCGTGACGAGGGAGAAAATATTGTTCGGCGATAATTAATAACTGACTGGAATAACAGAGGGGGAAGAAGGGAAACCTTGTCGCCCGGCAGAACGCAGTGACGCCGGAGAATGCAGGCCTGATAAGCGTAGCGCCATCCGGCAATGCGGAGCACATTGCCGGATGGCGGCGTTGCCTTACCCGGCCTACAGTTCCAGTTCGTTCATCGCGGCAATGCTGAAACCGCCGTCCACGTGCACCACTTCTCCGGTGATCCCGGCGGAAAGGTCAGAGCACAAGAAGGCGGCGGAGTTCCCCACGTCTTCGATAGTGACGGTGCGGCGAATCGGCGTGACGGCTTCGCAGTGCGCCAGCATTTTGCGGAAATCCTTGATGCCGGAGGCGGCGAGCGTGCGAATTGGGCCGGCCGAAATCGCGTTTACGCGCACCCCCTCTGGCCCCATAGCGTTCGCCATATAGCGCACGTTGGCCTCCAGCGACGCTTTAGCCAGCCCCATCACGTTGTAGTTCGGGATAGCGCGCTCGGCACCCAGATAGGAAAGGGTCAACAGCGCAGCGCCGGGATTCAGCATGCTGCGGCAGGCTTTCGCCATCGCCACAAAGCTGTAAGCGCTGATGTCGTGAGCGATTTTAAAACCTTCACGGGTCACGGCATTGACGTAATCACCGTCCAGCTGATCTGCCGGAGCAAAGCCAATAGAGTGAACAAAACCGTCAAACGTCGGCCAGACTTTAGCCAGCTCGGTGAACAGGGAATCGATGCTTGCATCTTCCGCCACGTCACACGGCAGAACGATGCTGGAGCCCAGAGAGGCGGCGAACTCGACTACGCGGCCTTTCAGTTTGTCGTTCTGATAGGTGAATGCCAGCTCGGCGCCTTCGCGCTGCATCGCTTGGGCAATACCGTAGGCGATGGAGAGCTTACTGGCGACGCCCGTAATCAGAATACGTTTACCGGAAAGAAAACCCATCGTATTTCATCCTTCTCTTCAGTGTTAGCGATCTTTACGCCAGGCGTCGGCGGTCAGCGCCTCGCCAAAGTGGCCAGCAATCAGTCGCTTGGTTAAATCGTGCAGCGGAGAGGCCAGCACATCAGCAGTGCTGCCGCGTTCCACAACCTCACCCTGGTGCATCACCAGCACCTGATCGCTGATGTGTTTCATCATGCCTAAATGCTGGGTCACGTAAATATACGAGATCCCCTGTTTTTCCTGCAGTTCGAGCATCAGGTTAACCAGCTGCGAGCGCATCGACATATCCAGCGAGGCCAGCGCTTCATCACAGATGATTACTTTGGGACGTAGGATCAGCGCGCGCGCCAGCCCCAGACGCTGTTTCTGGCCCGGCGCCAGCATATGCGGATAGTAGCTGACGTGATCCGGCAGCAAGCCGACCAGACGCAGCGTGTCGATAATCTGCTTCTGCCGCGCCTCCGGCTCGAGATCGGTGTTCAGGCGCAGCGGGAAATCAAGGATCTGCGAAATACGCTGACGCGGGTTCAGCGAGGTGCTCGGGTCCTGGAAAATCATGCGAATACGCTGGCTACGGAACGAATAATCGCCGAATTCCAGCGGGTGATCGTCAATCAGCAGCTCGCCGGTGGTCGGCTCGACCATCCCCGCCAGCATTTTGGCCAGCGTCGATTTGCCGGAACCGTTCTCACCGATGATCGCCAGCGTCTGTTTTTCGCGCAGCGTAAAGCTCAACGGCTTCACCGCCTGTAGCGTCTGGCGGTGGAACCAGCCGGTGCGGTAGCGGAAGGTTTTACTCAGGTTGCGAACTTCAAGCAGCGTTTCAACCATGTCACTCTTTCTCCATGTTCAGCGGGAAATGACAGGCGAACAGGTGGTTCTTCGCTCCCGTCAGGCGCGGGGTTTCAATGCATTTGCGCTGTGCATAAGGGCAGCGCGGCCCCAGGCGGCAGCCCATCGGCAGCTGTTCGAGCAGCGGAATGGCCCCGGAAAGGGTGTTCAGGCGGCTCTTATGCGGCATCGAACGGCCGAAGTCCGGAATAGCGCGAATCAGCGCCTGGGTATACGGGTGATGTGGAATCGTCACCAGCTCTTCGCTGGGCGCGCTCTCCACCGTCTGCCCGCAGTACATGACGTTAATCTTATCCGCCCAGTGGGTCAGCATTTGCAAGTCGTGTGAAATCAACAAAATGGTGGTGTTGTTATTCTGGTTAAGGCCGGTCAGCAGGCGGAAGATTTGCGCCTGAGTGGTGGGCTCCATGGCGTTGGTTGGCTCGTCGGCAATCAGCAGACGCGGCTGGTTGGCGAGCGCAATCGCGATCATCACTTTCTGACATTCGCCTTCGGTCAGCTCGTAGGGGAAGCTACGCATCGCGTCTTTGTGATCTTTAATCCCCACGCGGTGTAAAAGCTCGATGGCGCGGCGCTTACGCCAGCCCAGACGCTGCCACCAGCGGCCTTTAAAGGTCCAGCCAGGGATATTTTGCATCAGCTGCATGCCCACACGTTCAGACGGATCGAGACAGGACTGCGGCTCCTGGAAAATCATCGATACGTTGTGGCCGACCAGCCTGCGGCGCTCGCGATTGGACAGGCGCAGCAGGTCAATATCATCAAAGCGCATACGGTCGGCGGTGACCCGCCAGTTGTCTTTGGTGACGCCGCAAATTGCTTTGGCAATCAGGCTTTTGCCCGAGCCAGACTCCCCTACCAGGCCGCGAATTTCACCTTCTGCCAGCGTCATGCTGACGCGATCGACGGCCTTCACCCAGCCTTCGTTGGTTTTAAACTCAATGGTTAAGTTGCGAATATCCAGTAACGGCATTATTCCACCCCCGCATTAATCGCGCGGCGAATGCCGTCGCCCAGCAGGTTGACCAGCAGTACGCTGACCATAATGGCCGCGCCGGGCAGCATCACCGTCCACGGCGCAACATAGATAAGTTCCAGCGCATCACCCAGCATCGCGCCCCATTCGGGGGAAGGCAGCTGCGCGCCAAGATCAAGAAAGCCCAGCGCGGCAATGTCCAGAATCGCCATCGACAGGGCGCGGGTAATTTCGGTGACCAGCCCGGCGGCGATGTTCGGCAGAATGGCAAACCATAAAATATTCAGCGTCGTCGCGCCGTCCAGACGCGCGGCGATGACGTAATCGCGCTCCAGCTCGTCGTGCACCATGCTGTAGATAGAGCGCACCATGCGCGGCAGCAGCGCCAGCCAGACGGCAAACATAGCGTGCGTCAGGTGTGGCCCGGCAAAGGCCACCACGATAATCGCCAGCAGCAAAGAGGGGATGGATAAAAGCGTATCAAGGATGTGGTTCAGTACCGCCGAGCGCAGGCCGTGGGTTGACCCGGCAAACGCGCCCAGCACCAGCCCAAAAGCGGTAGCCGCGAGGGTCACCACAAACGCGCCGCCAACGGTGGGGGCCGCGCCGCTCAGCAGACGGCTTAAGACATCACGGCCCAGGTCGTCGGTGCCGAGGAAGAAGGAGACCTCGCCGTAGCGCGACCACGACGGCGGCAGCAGTTGATAGCCGAGGAACTGTTGATCGATACCGTATGGCGCAAACCAGCCGCCGAGAATGCAGATTACCGCCAGGGCGATGCAGCCGTAAAAGCCGATCATCGCGGTGGTGTCACCGTAGAACTTACGCCACACGGTGCGCAGGGCGCCCGGCGGGCGCTTCTCAAGGTAGACGCTATCGTAAGGCATACCATTCCTTATGTTTCAGTGGGTTAGCCATAGCACCCAAAATATCGGAAATCACGTTAACGATGATCACCAGCGCGCCAATCACCATCACACCGGCCGAAATGGCCGCGTAGTCCTGCTGGCGAATGGCGTTAATCAGCCAGCGTCCGAGCCCCGGCCAGCTAAAGACCATTTCGGTGATCATTGCCAGCGTCAACATGGTGGAAAACTGCAGCCCCAGGCGGGGAATAACCGGCGGCAGCGCGTTGTGCAGCACGTGACGGCGCAGAATGGTCAGGCGCGATACGCCGCGGGTGGCGGCGGCCTTCACGTAGTTGGTGTCGTAGACAGCGATGGTGCTGATACGCATCAGGCGCACCACTTCGGTGGTTGGGGCGACGGCCAGCGTCAGTACCGGCAGCACCATATGACGCAGGGCGCTGACGATCATCTCATGGCGCCACGGCGAGTCGGAAAGCCACGCGTCAATCAGCGCAAAACCGGTGACGTTTTTCACTTCGTACAGCAGATCAAAGCGGCCGGAAACCGGCAGCCAGCCCAGCGTCAGCGAGAAGAACAGCGTCAGCAGCAGCGCCAGCCAGAAAACAGGAATGGAGAAGCCGAGCAGCGCGAAGAAGCTGATGACTTTGTCCTGCCATTTGTTGCGGGTGATCCCGGCCAGCATACCGACCGGAATACCCATCAGCAGCGCAAAGCCGAACGCCAGAATGCACAGCTCCATCGTGGCGGGGAAGACCTCGCGCAGCTGCTCGGAGATCGGCTGGCCGTTGATGCTCGACACGCCGAAATCCCAGTGCAGGACGCTTTCAAACCAGAACGTCCATGCGTTCCACAGCGATGCGCCCTGAAGCGGTGCGTGCGGGGTAAAGTAGCTCAGGCTGAAGCCAACGAAGGTCAGGAAAAAGAGCGTAACCAGCAGCAGCAACAGGCGACGAAGGGTGAAAATAATCATGGTTTTTGCACCTTCTCTTCTTTTTCCCGCGAGACGCCGGCGAACGAGGCGTTACCAAACGGGCTCAGCACCAGCCCTTTAATATCGTACCGGTAGGCCTGCAGCCGCAGCGAGGAGGCCAGCGGCAGTATCGGCAGCTCGCGAGCCAGAATCTGCTGGGCTTCGTCGTAGGCGTCAATACGTGATGCCAGCTGCTGCGAGTCCAGCGCTTTGCGCAGCACGTTGTCGAATTCGCGGTTGCACCAATGGGCAAAGTTGGTTTGCGAGTTAATCGCCGCACAGCTCAACAGCGGGCGGAAAAAGCTGTCCGGGTCGTTACTGTCGGTGGCCCAGCCGGAGAGGGTCAGGTCGTGGTTCATGTCCATCAGCCTGGCCTCCTGGAAGCGGCCTTCCACCGGGACGATAATCACTTTGACGCCAATCTGCGCCATATCGGCCTGAATCAGCTCCGCGGTTTTCAGCGGGCTGGGGTTCCACGCCTGAGAGCTGGTAGGCACCCACAGGCGCAGCGTCAGCTTATCGAGGCCCAGAGCCTGCAAACGGCGCCGCGCTTCTTTCGGGTTGTATTCGGTAATTTTAGCTTCGTTATCGTAGGCCCAGGAGGCACGAGGCAAAATCGACGCCGCCGTTTCGGCGGTACCGTAATAAATCGACTGCATCAGACGCTGATTATTGATAGCCAGCGACAGCGCATGACGTACCTCAGGATTATTGAGCGGCGGTTTGTCGGTATTAAAGGCCAGATAGGCGATGTTCATCCCCGGGCGCAGCGTCAGGCGCAGGCGCGGATCGTCACGTAAAATGGTTAACTGGCTGGCGGCAGGCCAGGCCAGAACATCGCACTCGCCGGTCAGCAGCTTCGACAGCCGCCCGGTGCCGCCGGAACCGAGGTCAACCACCACCTGCGGCATCAGCGGCGTACCGCGCCAGAACTGCGGGTGACGCTGCAAGCGGATATATTGCCCGGCGCGATATTCATCAAGCTGGAACGGCCCTGTGCCTACCGGCTGGCGATCCAACTGCTCCTGACGATCCTCTTGGGTGAGCCTGGCGGCGTATTCTGCTGACATCACCGACGCGTAGTGGGTGGCCAGATGCCAGAGGAAAGACGCGTCCGGCCGCGCGAGGCGAAACTCAACCGTGTGGCTATCGAGCTTGCGCACGCTCTGTACGCTGTCGGCAAACTGCAGGCTATCGAAATAGGGGAACGCGCTGCCGTTGACGTTATGCCACGGGTGCTGGCGATCGAAAATGCGCTCGAAGGTAAACACCACGTCGTCGGCGTTCAGCGCGCGCGACGGCGTAAACCAGCGGGTGGTCTGAAACTGCACGTTATGGCGCAGATGGAAACGGTAGGTTGCGCCGTTGTCCAGCACCTCCCAGCTTTCCGCCAGCTCCGGCACCAGACGATAGGTGTACGGGTCGACGTCCAGCAGACGGTCGTAAAGCTGTGCGGCGAGGGTATCGACAATCAGCCCGCTGCCCGCTTTTTGCGGGTTAAAGGTGTTAACCTGCCCGCTAACGCAGTAGACAAAGCCGCTGTCGCGAATGTCGGCATGGGGTGGGGCAAGCGGCTGCGGTGCGGCAATCGCCTGGCCGCAGATTAACCCCAACGCTGCCAGGAAAGGTGACAAATTCAGGCGCATAGTTTCTGTATTTTTTCGATTGATCTGCAAAGTGTATCGCACTTACGGCTGCCAGGTACAAATGTCTGCGCGTAACTGCTTTAAAAGTCATCAAATCAGTGGGGTTAACGCGTATCACACCCGCGTGTTGCTCTCTGATCGCCACGCAAAATTCGCCGCTGGTGCGGCGCGTCGTGCCGTTGTCAGATCTGATGTTTTTTTAACAGCGCGCGCAGTTGATGGTAGGTTAGCCCCAGCAGTTCTGCGGCGTTTTTCTGATTAAACCGGGCCTGTTGCAGGCTTTGCTGTAGCAGGCTTTTTTCTTGCTCCAGCTGAAACTGGCGCAGGTTAAGCGGCAGCGCGGGGCGGGCGGTAGCCTCTTGCGTTGCGCTGCTGATGGCGGGCTGGCGGTGGAAGGGGTCGATAATAATGTCGTCCAGCGGTTCATCAATGGAGCCATGGCGATAAACTGAACGCTCCACCACGTTTTTCAGTTCGCGAATATTACCCGGCCAGCGGTAGTGCCGCAGCGTGTCGCGCGCGCGTTCGGTAAAGCCCGGGAACAGCGGTAGCTTCAGCTCGCGGCACATCTGAATCGCAAAATGTTCGGCCATCAGCATGATATCGCTCTGGCGCTCGCGTAAGGGCGGTAGCAGCACCACGTCAAACGCCAGACGGTCAAGCAGGTCGGCGCGGAAGGTGCCTTCCGCAACCTGCTGGGGCAGATCGGCGTTGGTAGCGCAGACCAGGCGGACGTTGACCTGCAATGGCTGACTGCCGCCGACGCGTTCGAGCTCGCCGTATTCAATGACGCGCAGCAGTTTCTCCTGTACCAGCATTGGCGCGGTGGCCAGTTCATCAAGGAACAACGTGCCGCCATCGGCGCGCTCGAAACGGCCTGGATGACGCTTTTGCGCGCCGGTAAAGGCGCCGGCCTCATGGCCGAACAGTTCGGAATCGAGCAGGTTTTCATTCAGCGCCGCGCAGTTGAGCGAAATAAACGGCCCCTGCCAGCAGGAGGAGAGGTAGTGCAGACGGTTGGCGATAAGCTCCTTGCCCGTCCCGCGCTCACCGATAATCAGCACCGGTTTATTCAGCGGCGCCAGCCGGGAAACCTGCTCCAGCACTTCGAGAAAGCGGTTGTTCTCGCCGAGAAGGTTATCTTTGTATTCTGCCATGATGAAATTCGCCACTTGTTGGTGTAATTCGGCATTTTACTGTAGACGCTTGCGGCGCAAAATTCAATCACCTCTTTTATAATCAATGAGATAAAAAGTTGGCACGGAAGTTGTAATAAGCATTACGCAGGGCTAAGCCCGAAACACAGAACTATGAGGATTGAACAATGGGTATTTTTTCTCGTTTTGCCGACATCGTGAACGCCAACATCAACTCGCTGCTCGAGAAAGCAGAAGATCCGCAGAAGCTGGTGCGACTGATGATCCAGGAAATGGAAGATACGCTGGTGGAAGTGCGCTCCACCTCCGCCCGCGCGCTGGCGGAAAAGAAAGACCTGACCCGCCGCGTGGAACGTGCGCTGGCGCAACAGGTTGAGTGGCAGGAGAAAGCCGAGCTGGCGCTGCGCAAAGATAAAGAAGATCTGGCGCGCGCGGCGCTGATTGAAAAACAAAAGCTGACCGATGTTATCGATACGCTGGAGCATGAAGTCACGCTGGTGGATGAAACGCTGGCGCGAATGAAAAAAGAGATTGGCGAGCTGGAAAACAAGCTGAGCGAAACCCGCGCCCGTCAGCAGTCGCTGGCGCTGCGTCATCAGGCGGCCAGTTCGTCCCGCGATGTGCGTCGTCAGTTGGACAGCGGTAAACTGGATGAAGCGATGGCCCGCTTCGAGTCCTTTGAACGTCGTATCGATCATATGGAAGCCGAGGCTGAGAGCCACCGCTTTGGTAAACAGCCGTCGCTGGACCAGCAGTTTGCTGAGCTGAAGGCGGACGATGAAATCAGCGAGCAGTTGGCCGCGCTGAAAGCCAAAATGAAGCAAGATAACGAATAATTATTCCAGCGGCGCGCCATCCCCGCGCCGCTGCTCATACATGATAAGGAGTTATTATGAGCGCGCTTTTTCTTGGCATACCGCTGACGCTGTTTGTGCTGTTCGTATTGCCAATTTGGCTCTGGCTTCACTACAGCAACCGCTCCCGTTCGGGTGAGCTTTCGCAGGGCGAGCAGCAGCGTCTGCTGCAGCTGACCGATGACGCGAAGCGAATGCGCGAACGCATTCAGGCGTTGGAGGCGATTCTCGATGCCGAGCATCCAAACTGGAGAGACAAATAATGGCGCTGGATTTTAACAAAAAGCTGTGGCGAATCCCGCAGCGGGGCATGGTGAAAGGGGTCTGTGCCGGCATTGCCGAGTACCTCGACGTGCCGGTGAAGCTGATTCGTATTATTACCGTGCTGGCGATGCTGTTCGGCCTGTTTTTCTTCGTCCTCGTCGCCTACGTCATTCTGACCTTTGCCCTCGATCCGATGCCGGAAGGGGCCATGAACGGCGAGCATCAGCCCACCAGCCGCGACTTGTTGGACGCGGTCGATGCCGAACTGGCCGCTGGCGAACAGCGGTTACGCGAGATGGAACGCTACGTGACGTCCGATACCTTTACGTTGCGCAGCCGCTTCCGTCAGCTCTGATAAAGAGGTAAACGATGAGCAATAAATGGCAGCGGGCGGGACAGAAGGTGAAGCCCGGTTTGAAAATCGTCGGCAAACTCGCTCTGCTGACCGCACTGCGTTACGGTCCGGCGGGCGTCGCCGGATGGGCGGTGAAGTCCGTGGCGCGCCGTCCGTTGAAAATGATCCTGGCGGTGGCGCTGGAACCGCTGCTGTCGCGCCTCGCCAAACGCTATTTCCCCATGGCAAAATAGCGCTATCGGCGTGGACGGGAGTGTCTGATAAGCAATGAAGCGACTCAAAAATGAATTCAATGCGCTGGTCAACCGTGGCGTTGACCGGCATCTTCGTCTTGCCGTTACCGGCCTGAGCCGGAGCGGCAAGACCGCATTTATCACCGGCCTGGTGAATCAACTGCTGAACGTGCATACCGGCGCGCGGCTGCCGCTGCTGAGCGCGGTGCGTGAGGAGCGCCTGCTGGGCGTGAAGCGCATTCCCCAGCGCGATCTCGGCATTCCACGCTTTACCTATGACGAAGGGCTGGCGCAGCTCTACGGCCAGCCGCCGGCGTGGCCGACGCCCACTCGCGGAGTGAGTGAAATTCGCCTTGCGCTACGCTACAAATCCAACGATTCGCTGCTGCGTCATTTCAAAGAGACCTCCACGCTGTATCTGGAGATTGTCGACTATCCCGGCGAATGGCTGCTCGATCTGCCGATGCTGAATCAGGACTACCTGACCTGGTCGCGACAGATGACCGGTCTGCTGAACGGCCAGCGCGGCGAGTGGTCGGCAAAATGGCGCCAGCTGTGCGCCGGGCTGGATCCGCTGGCTCCCGCCGATGAAAACCGTCTGGCGGAAATCGCCCAGGCCTGGACCGACTATCTGCACCGCTGTAAGCAGGAAGGGCTGCACTTTATTCAGCCAGGGCGCTTTGTGCTGCCCGGTGATATGGCGGGCGCCCCGGCATTACAGTTCTTCCCGTGGCCTGACGTCGACGGTGCGGGTGAGGCAAAACTGGCGCAGGCGGACAAACACAGCAATGCGGGGATGCTGCGCGAACGCTTCCATTATTACTGCGAAAAAGTGGTGAAAGGGTTCTACAAAGAGCATTTCCTGCGTTTCGACCGCCAGATCGTGCTGGTTGACTGTTTACAGCCGCTCAACAGCGGGCCGCAGGCGTTTAACGATATGCGTCTGGCCCTGACTCAGTTGATGCACAGCTTCCACTATGGTCAGCGCACGCTGTTCCGCCGCCTGTTTTCGCCGGTGATTGATAAGCTGCTGTTTGCCGCTACCAAGGCGGATCACGTGACCGTCGATCAGCACGGCAATATGGTGTCGCTGCTACAACAGCTGATTCAGGATGCCTGGCAGAATGCCGCCTTTGAAGGTATCACCATGGACTGCCTGGGGCTGGCTTCGGTGCAGGCGACGCAAAGCGGGTTGATTGAGGTCAACGGCGAGAAGATCCCCGCGCTGCGCGGCCATCGTTTGAGCGACGGCCAGCCGCTGACGGTTTATCCTGGCGAAGTTCCGGCACGGCTGCCGGGCCAGGCTTTCTGGGACAAACAGGGCTTCCAGTTCGAGGCTTTTCGCCCGCTAACGATGGACGTTGACCAGCCGCTGCCGCACATCCGCCTGGATGCGGCGCTGGAGTTTTTGATTGGAGATAAGCTGCGATGACCGATTCTTTTAAACCGCGAATCGATTTTGACGGGCCGCTTGACGAAGCGAAGGCGGAACAGTTTAAAGGCGCGCAGGCGTTTGACGGTGAAGCGGCGGAAAAATTCGCCCCCGTGGCGCTGGATGACATCGGCGAGCCGGAAGGGCAGGCCGAAGCTACCGTGGAAGCGGCGCTGCGCCCGAAACGCAGTCTGTGGCGTAAAATGGTCGCCGCCGGGCTTACGCTGTTTGGCGCCAGCGTGGTTGCGCAGGGCGTGCAGTGGACGGTGAATGCCTGGCAAACCCAGGACTGGGCCGCGCTGGGCGGCTGCGTTGCGGGCGCGCTGATCGTTGGCGCGGGCGTGGGCTCGGTCGCGACCGAGTGGCGCAGGCTGTGGCGTTTACGCCAGCGCGCGCAGGAGCGTGATGAGGCCCGCACGCTGATGCACAGCCACAGCGTCGGCAAAGCGCGTGCCTTCTGTGAGAGCCTGGCGCGTCAGGCTGGGCTGGATCAATCTCATCCGGCGCTACAGCGCTGGTATGCCGCAATACACGAGACCCAAAGCGACCGTGAAGTGGTGAGCCTGTATGCACACCTGGTGCAGCCGGTGCTCGATGCGCAGGCGCGGCGCGAAATCAGCCGCTCAGCGGCAGAATCGACCTTGATGATCGCCGTCAGTCCGCTGGCGCTGGTGGACATGGGGTTTATCGCCTGGCGTAACCTGCGGCTGATTAACCGTATTGCTAACCTGTACGGCATTGAGCTCGGTTACTACAGCCGTTTGCGCCTGTTCCGACTGGTGCTGATCAATATCGCTTTTGCCGGTGCCAGCGAGCTGGTGCGTGAAATTGGCATGGACTGGATGTCGCAGGATCTGGCCGCGCGTCTTTCGACTCGCGCAGCGCAGGGTATTGGTGCCGGGCTGCTCACGGCACGACTGGGCATTAAAGCCATGGAACTGTGCCGCCCGCTGCCGTGGATCGACAACGACAAACCGCGTCTGGGGGATTTCCGCCGCGAGCTGGTCGGGCAGTTGAAGGCGACGGTACAGAAGGGCAAAAGCGCGCCGTCGCGGGACGATTGAACGAGATAAAATAACCTTATGCGAAAATAGCATAAGGTATATCTATACTTATCTTTACTGAAAGTGACAAGCGGCGCTACCTTAGCGGGTATCGCCAACCGCATGATCATTATCAGGAAGTCCCGATGACAAGAAAATTGCTGCCGTTTTTGGTGCTGACCGCGCTGTCAGCTTCTGCCTATGCCGCTACGCCGCCCACGACGCTGGTGGTCGCACAGGGCCTGGATGATATCGTCAGCCTTGACCCGGCGGAAGCGAACGAGCTTTCCAGCATCCAGACGGTGCCGAGCCTGTACCAGCGGCTGGTCCAGCCGGACCGCAACGATCCGGCAAAAATCACGCCGATTCTCGCCGAAAGCTGGCAGGCCGATGCGGCGGCGAAAACGCTGACCGTCAAGCTTAAGAGTGACGCCAAATTTGCCTCCGGCAACGCCCTTCGTCCAGAAGACGTGATTTTCTCTTACACCCGCGCCGTGACGCTCAACAAGTCGCCGGCATTCATCCTCAACGTTTTAGGCTGGCAGCCGGATAACATTGCTAGCCAACTGAAGAAAGTTGACGATCACACGCTGCAAATTCACTGGACCGCTGACGTCAGTCCGGCGGTGGCGCTGAATATTCTGTCGACGCCAATTGCCTCTATCGTGGATGAAAAATTGGTCGCGGCCAACGTGAAGGGGAATGACTTTGGCAACGAGTGGCTAAAAATGCACTCGGCCGGCAGCGGTGCGTTTAAAATGCGCGTTTACCAGCCGCACCAGGCCATCGTACTGGAAGCAAACGCTACCTCGCCAACCGGTGCGCCGAAGCTGAAAAGCGTGATCATTAAAAACGTGCCCGATCCGGCCTCGCGCCGCCTGCTGATTCAGCAGGGTGACGCTGACGTGGCGCGCGATCTCGGCGCCGACCAAATTGATGCCTTGCAGGGCAAGCCAGGCCTACAGGTGCTGAGCATTCCTTCTGCGGAGCAAAACTACGTTGCCTTCAACACTGCCAATACCGCCAACCCGCTGCTGGCTAACCCGGCGTTCTGGGAGGCCGCGCGCTGGCTGGTCGACTATAACGGGATTACCAAAGATCTGCTGAAAGGGCAGTATTTTGTGCATCAGAGCTTCCTGCCGGTCGGCTTCCCGGGCGCGCTGGACAACACGCCGTTTAAATTTGACCCTGAAAAAGCGAAAGCGATTCTGGCGAAAGCGGGCATTAAAGATGCGCACTTTACCCTCGATGTGGAAAACAAGCCGCCGTTTATCACCATCGCGCAATCGATGCAGGCCAGCTTTGCCCAGGGTGGCGTGAAGGTTGAACTGCTGCCGGCCGCGGGCAGCCAGGTGTACGCTCGCGTGCGTGCGAAGCAGCACCAGGCGGCCATCCGTCTATGGATCCCGGACTACTTCGATGCGCACTCTAACGCCAGCGCTTTTGCCTTTAATGACGGTAAATCAAGCACCGTCGCCGGGCTAAACGGCTGGAAAATTCCTGAGCTGAACAAAGCGACGCTGGCGGCAGTGGCTGAGCCGGATGCGGCTAAACGTCTTGACCTGTATAAGAAAATGCAGGAAGAGCTACAGCGCAGCTCGCCGTATATCTTTATCGATCAGGGGAAAACGCAGATTGTTATCCGCGATAATGTGAAAGGCTACCAGCAGGGGCTTAACGCCGATATGGTCTGGTACGATCGCGTGACCAAGTAACCGCTATCGCAGCCGCGGCCCGCAGGTATCCGCCTACGGGCCGCGGCCGTTTGTTTTGTTGTTGATAGAAATACGGAATTCCCATGCCCGCCGTTTTACCGAATCTAACCGCTCTGCGAACCCGGCGTCTGCTGTCGGCGCTGCTTCAGGGGCTACTGACGCTGGCGCTGACGCTTCTGGGGCTGCTGCTGGTGACCTTTGCGCTTTCTGCGCTTTCGCCCGTCGATCGGGTGCTGCAAATTGTTGGCGACCATGCCAGCCAATCTACCTATGACCAGGTGCGCCACCAGCTGGGGCTGGATCGATCGCTGCCGGTACAGTTCTGGCACTATCTGGTGAATCTGACCCACGGCGATCTGGGTACCGCGAGCGCCACCGGACAGCCGGTACTGCACGATCTGCTGGCGGCATTTCCGGCCACGCTGGAACTGGCGACGCTGGCGCTGATTATCGGTGCGATTTTCGGCGTTATCGCCGGGGTCTTGTGCGCCCGCTATGCTGGCTCGCCGTGGGATTTTGCCGTGCGCACGTTGACGCTGCTGGGTAACTCGGTGCCGATTTTCTGGCTCGGGCTGCTGATGCTGGCGCTGTTTTACGCGAAGCTACAGTGGAGCCCCGGCCCCGGTCGCCTTGACGATATTTATCAGTTCACCATTGAGCCAAAAACCGGCTTTGCGCTGATCGATACCTGGCTTTCCGGCGATAAAGAGGCTTTCCGCAACGCTTTCAGCCACCTGGTGCTGCCGGTGCTGCTGTTGGCCTACTATTCGATGGCCAGCATTACGCGCCTCACGCGTTCGGCCTGTCTGAGCGAAATGAATAAAGAATACATCCTGCTGGCGCGCGCCAAAGGGGCCGGAGAAATGAGCATTCTGCTGCGCCACGTGCTGCCGAATATTCGCGGCACGCTGCTGACGGTGATTGCGCTGGCCTATACCGCCATGCTGGAAGGCGCGGTGCTGACCGAAACGGTTTTTTCCTGGCCGGGCATCGGGCGTTACCTGACGACGGCACTGTTTGCCGGTGATACGTCGGCGATTATGGGCGGAACGCTGCTGATTGGCGTGTGTTTTGTCCTGATAAATAACCTCACCGACGTGCTGGTGCGGCTAACCGATCCGAGGGTTCGCTAATGCCCACTTCGCTATTTTTACGTCGTCTGCTGCGTTCACCTGCGGCGTGCTGTGGGCTGACGGTTATTGCTTTACTGGTCCTGACGGCGCTGTTTGCGCCGTGGCTCGCGCCGCAGGACCCGAACTGGCAGGATGCCGCCGCGCGTCTGCAAATGCCCAGCGTGCAGCACTGGCTGGGGACCGACAGCTACGGGCGCGATCTGCTTTCCCGGCTGATCTACGGTACCCGGCCTGCGCTGGGGCTGGTCGCGCTGGTGACGGTGATTACCCTGCCGGTCGGGCTGCTGATTGGCATCCTCTCCGGTTATTACGGCGGCTGGCTGGAACGCGCTCTGATGCGCTTTACCGATGTCGTGATGTCTATGCCGAGGCTGATTCTGGCCTTCGCATTTGTCGCGATGCTCGGCCCTGGCCTCGTGAACGGTGCGCTGGCGCTGGCCTTAACCACCTGGCCTGCCTATGCGCGCCAGGCGCGCAGCGAGATTCAGCGTCTGCGCCACAGCGACTATCTGGCCGCCGCCGAAATGATGGGCATTCGTGGTCTACGGCTGCTGGTGGGCCACATTCTGCCGCTGTGCCTACCGTCCGCCATTGTGCGTCTGGCATTGGATCTGGCGGGCATTATTCTTGCGGCAGCGGGACTCGGTTTCCTCGGGCTGGGCGCTCGCCCGCCGATGGCGGAGTGGGGGGCGATGATTGCCGATGGTATGCAGGTTATCTTTGACCAGTGGTGGATTGCCGCCGCGCCGGGCGCGGCCATTCTGCTGGCCAGCCTGGCATTTAACCTGCTAGGCGATGGTTTACGTGACGTACTGGAGCCGCAACATGACTGAACAACGTCTCTGCGTACAGGGGCTGAATATTGACTATCCTGCTGCCCGGGTGGTCAATAATATGAATTTTACCCTGGGTAATGAACGCCTGGCGCTGGTGGGCGAATCGGGCTCCGGTAAGTCGATGACCGCACGGGCGTTGATGGGGCTGGTGCGTAAGCCCGGTATCGTCAGCGCCGAACGACTGAGCGTGCTAGGCCGCGATGTGCTGACGCTCAACGCGCGTGGCTGGCGTGAGCTGCGTGGTAACGATATCGCCATGGTATTACAGGACCCGCGCTATGCGCTGAACCCGGTGAAAACCATACGGGCACAGCTGGAAGAAGCGCTGACCCTGCATCAGCGTCTGGGGCGACGCGAGCGGCAGGAAAAAATAGAATCCGCCGTGCTGGCCATGGGGCTGGACGTGCGCGTGCTGGATCGCTATCCCGGCGAACTGTCCGGTGGAATGGGGCAACGGGTGATGATCGCCATCGCGCTGATTAACGACCCGCAGGTGCTGATCGCCGATGAACCGACCTCGGCGCTGGATGCCCGGCTGCGCAACCAGATCCTTGAGCTATTGGTCGCGCAGTGCGAGCAACGCCATATGGCCATGCTACTGATCAGCCACGACCTGCCGCTGGTGGCGCAGCACTGCCACCGCGTGCTGGTGATGTACCAGGGCAACGGCGTTGATGAGATGGCGGCTGCAGACCTGCCGCAGGCTACGCATCCCTATACGCGCACCCTGTGGACCTGTCGCCCGAATGCGCAAACCTATGGACAGATGCTGCCGACGCTGGACCGTACGCAGAATTTTGAGGAGGCGGCGCATGGCGATCGTTAATCTTGAGTCGCTTCAGGTGACCTTTGGTGACAAAACGGCAGTCTCTGCTGCCAGTTTTCAGGTCGAGGAGGGCGAAACGTTCAGCCTGATCGGCGAGTCCGGCTGCGGGAAGTCGACCATTCTGCGGGTGATTGCCGGGCTTCAGCGGGAATGGCGCGGGAAGGTGGCGCTGTTCGGCCGCCAGATTGGCGCGGGGGCGCGCTTTCACGGCGATCTGCGGCGCAATGTGCAGATGGTATTCCAGGACCCTTACGCCTCGCTGCACCCGAATCATACGCTGTGGCGCACGTTGGGCGAACCGCTGCGCATTCACGGCGAGACGGAGGTCGACATGCGCGTGCGCACCGCGCTGGAGCAGGTGGGCCTGCCCGCCGATGCCGCGCGGCGCTATCCGCATCAGCTCTCCGGCGGCCAGCGTCAGCGCGTTGCCATTGCCCGCGCGCTGTTGTTGCGTCCAAAAATCCTGCTGCTGGATGAACCCACATCGGCGCTGGATATGTCGGTGCAGGCGGAGATCCTTAATTTGCTTAACCGTCTCAAACAGGCGCACAGCATGACCTATCTGTTAGTCAGCCACGATGCGGACGTGATTGCGCATATGTCGGATCGCGCGGCGTTTATGGCCGGCGGCGTCATTCAGCGCTTTTTCGATCGCGAAGCGTTAACGCGCGGCGAACACCGTATGGGGTAACCCCTCAATGCCCGACGCAGTCCGCGCCCTCACCCTTAAAAGGGAGAGGGCGCGGGTGCAGTTTAGTGATTTTGTCCGATTGATCGTATAACTTTACGGCACAAAGGCCATTTTTCCGCCATACTGTCAATAATTGTTGACAGTCATCTTCCCGCCGACCGATAACTGTCTTATTATTCATACGTCTTTGGCTCTTAAGGGTGAACACTCCCATGCGTCTTGAAGTCTTTTGTGAAGACCGCCTTGGTCTGACTCGTGAACTGCTCGATTTATTGGTCCTGCGCGGTATTGATCTGCGCGGTATCGATATCGACCCTGTTGGCCGAATCTACCTTAATTTCGCGGAGCTGGATTTCTCCAGCTTCAGCAGCCTGATGGCGGAAATCCGCCGTATCGCCGGCGTCACTGACGTACGTACCGTACCGTGGATGCCCTCCGAGCGCGAACACCTGGCGCTGAGCGCGCTGCTGGAAGCCATGCCGGAACCGGTGCTGTCGCTGGATACTCGTAGCAAAATCGAACGTGCCAACCCGGCGAGCTGCCAGCTGTTTGGCATGAGCCAGGATCGCATGCGTAACCACAACGTGGCGCAGCTGATTAGCGGCTTCAACTTCCAGCGCTGGCTGGAGAGCGATGCGGTGGAATCACATGCTGAGCATGTGGTGATCCACGGGCAAAACTTCCTGCTGGAAGCCACGCCGGTCTACATCAACGGCGAGGGCGATAGCCGAATCCTGGCGGGGGCAGTCGTCATGCTGCGCTCGACATTGCGTATGGGCCGTCAGCTGCAAACCATGACCACGCAGGATGTTAGCGCGTTCAGCCAGATTGTCGCCGTCAGCCCGCGTATGCGGCAGGTGGTCGATCAGGCTCGTAAGCTGGCGCTGCTGACCGCGCCGCTGCTGATTGTGGGGGAAACCGGCACCGGTAAAGATCTGCTGGCTCACGCTTGCCATCTGGCGAGCCCGCGCGCGGCGAAGCCGTACCTGGCTCTGAACTGTGGTTCTATCCCGGAAGATGCCGTCGAGAGCGAGCTGTTTGGCGATGCTGCCGATGGCAAAAAAGGGTTCTTTGAGCAGGCTAACGGCGGCTCGGTGCTGCTGGATGAAATTGGCGAAATGTCGCCGCGTATGCAGACGAAACTGCTGCGCTTCCTCAATGACGGCACTTTCCGCCGGGTGGGTGAAGATCATGAAGTGCACGTTGACGTGCGCGTTATCTGTGCCACGCAGAAAAACCTGGTCGAGCTGGTGCAAAAGGGATTATTCCGTGAGGATCTCTACTATCGCCTCAACGTGCTGACGCTCAACCTGCCGCCGCTGCGCGATCGTCCGCAGGATATCATGCCGCTGACCGAGCTGTTCGTGGCGCGCTTTGCCGATGAGCAGGGGATCGCGCGGCCGAAGCTGTCTGCCGATTTGAATACGGTGCTGACCCGCTATGGCTGGCCGGGCAACGTGCGGCAGCTGAAAAATGCAGTCTATCGTGCGCTGACGCAGCTGGAAGGCTACGAACTGCGTCCGCAGGACGTGCTGCTGCCGGATCACGATGTCTCAAGCGCGGCGGTCGGTGAAGAGGCGATGGAAGGTTCGCTGGATGACATTACCCGCCGTTTCGAGCGCTCGGTGCTGACTCAGCTTTATCGCAGCTATCCGAGTACGCGCAAGCTGGCTAAGCGTCTTGGCGTATCGCATACGGCGATTGCCAATAAATTGCGGGAATATGGCTTGAGTAATAAGAAGGGCGAAGAGTAATCCCTGCCGCGTAATAACCCGGTGGTGCCGTGCCACCGGGTTATTCTGGACATATCAAAATAGAAAAGTTTGCATCATAATTCCAAACTTTTTCCCCGCCCCGACGACAATTACTTCCACGTTTTTAGCAGAATGATTTTTTTTGTGATCTCAATGCCGTTTTAGAACAGGTTGCCCGAATACTGTTGGCACTCCAAAATAGGAGAGCCTATGAATACGTGCGACGAAGCAGTAAAAGCAAAGCGTAAAATTTATATTACGTTGAGCTTATTTATATTAGTGTACTTTTTTTCATGGAAAGCGACCCTGGATACCTATTCCTTCTGGTTATCAGAAAAAATAGGTCTGGACGGCGTGGCGATCGGTATTGTTTTCGCAGTAAACGGTTTTTGTGCGGTATTGATTAAACCGGTTTACGGATTTTTAATCGATCGGCTTGGGCTGCGTAAGGATTTGCTTTTTTTCATATCACTTATTTCTATTACCGTGTTTCCATTCTTCTTTTATATTTACAAACCGCTATTACAGAATGTTCTTTATCTGGGGATCGTGGCGGGTGCGGTCTTTTTAAGTATGGGGTATTACGCGGGCTGCGCGGCGGCCGAGTCATATCTTGACCGCTTTGGTCGCCTGTTTGACCTTGAGTTTGGGCAAATTCGCATGTGGGGAGCGATTGGCTCAGTTTTCTCGGCGGCCAGCACTGGCTACATTTTTAATATTAACCCCATGATTAACTTTGGCATCAGCTCTGCCGGTGCGCTGGTCATTCTGATTATTGTTCTGACCATGAAGATTGAGGTCAGCGATGAGGTGAAAAGCCGGATTATCGCCAAAGAAAAAACGACGCTGAAAGACATCACAGCCCTGTTCCGCCAGCGCAATTTCTGGACGTTTGTCCTTTATGTTTGCGGTGTGGTGTGGGTATTGTTTGTCGCGGAGCAGCAGTATCCTCGTTTCTTTATTACCTTTTATGACAGTAAAGAGACGGGACATCAGATGTACGGCTATCTTGGCGCAGCGAGCCTTGGCTGCGAGTTTCTGTGCATGATGGTTGCGCCGGGAATCGTTAACCGGCTGGGGCCAAAAGCGGGGATGCTGATCACCGGTTTTGTCGTCGCCGCACGTTTTATCGGTTCCGGGCTGGTCACCAGCGCGCTAGCGATTGGTATTATCAAACTTTCCTGGGGCATTGAAATGTCCTTTCTGCTGGTGTCGGTATTTAAATACCTCGAGATAAATTTTGATAAAAAAATTAACGGCACCATGTATTTATTAGGCTATCAAAGCGTGAACTATGTGGGCACCGTTTTGCTGTCACCGTTGAGCGGTTATTTATACGAAAAAATCGGCTTTGCTGATACCTATTTATTAATGGGCGGTACCGCACTGCTGTTTACGGTTTTATCGGCGGTGCTGTTGAACAATAATTGTAAAACAGCGCAATTAACCTTGAACCCCCGACACTCATGAGCCGAAAATGACAAGAGCGCGAATTATCAGTCGACTTTACCAGATAATAAATAGCACCGTAACCCGAACGCTGAATAAACAACAAAGCTTTGCTCAGACATTAACATTAGCGGGGGATCCCTACATTAGCGGGAAGTTTGCGCTGGCGTTGAGCCTGCTGCTTGAACAGTCTCCAGAGCGTTGCGCGGAATGGGAAAGCCTTTGGCCTGAACTGGTGAGTGCGCCTTGCGATAACTGGGGCAAATATTATTTCCTCCAGGCGCTGCTGAGGCTGCAACAACAAAGGGTGCTGGAACAGGTATTGACCGCCGGGCAGCTCGCGGTGCTGCGTGGTAAGCTAGACTGGCAGGAGATGGTCGAAGAGACGACGTGGCAGCTGAAATCGTGCTTTCCCACTAACTTCTACGGCGTTGCGTTCAGCGTGGCGCGGCTCAGGTTCCTGCTGGGGTGGGAAAGCGAACGGGCATCGCAGGAAATCTTACAGCGGCTCCTTGAGCATTACCGCGCCCACGCGGAGAACGGCTGTTGTGACGAAACCCGTGGGCATGGCCGCTTTGATCGTTACAGCGTGCTGCTGGTAGCGGAAATTTGCCAGCGCCACCTCGAAACCGGGTTGCCGGTCGCCGATTGGTTACAAGCGTCGCTGCGCCAGGCGGCAACGCTGGTGCTGTCGATGTGTACCGATAATGGTAGCGGTTTCCAGTGGGGACGTTCGATCGGTGCCTATGGCGACAGTGCCTTTAATGAGATTCTGGCGGTCAGTGCGCGTCTTGGGTTGCTGAATGCGCAGGAACTGGCGGCGGCAGGCGCGTTTTCTCTAGCCTGTAGCGAACGCTTCCTGAGCTTCTGGTATGACCCGGATGAGCAGAGCGTAAATTTGTGGTTTAAGGGCCGTCAGACCGACGCCTATCGTGCCGAGCATCGGCTGGTCGGGGAGAATATTAGCCTTTGCGTGCAGCACCTGAACGTCCAGCAGGTCTGGTCCGCGAGAGCTGCCGCATCGGCGTCAGTGCCACGTCCGGCGCAGCTTGCGCTAACCTTCACCGCATTTCGTGAAGCGCGCTATGCTCGCGGCCTGTATCAGTGGTATGACGGGCAGCGTGCTTTTGTGCTGCCGCTGATAAACGGTGCTCGCCCCTACCACGGTACGTCGCCTTATTTCCCTATTCCGTTCAGTGAAGGGCTGTTTACCGGCGTGGCGCAGGGCGATGCGCCGCTATGGGTGCCCGGTATTTATGATGAGCGCGGCCGCGTGCTGCGTCCGCTGGTCTGGTTTCGCGGTACTCGGCAGCAAAAGACCGCCGGGGGATGGGAAATTATTATCGAATATGACGGGCTGGACGTGGTCGCCGAAGCTGGTGAGGTGGTGCAAGAACCGCTGCGCGACGCCGAATTCGGTTGCAGGACGCGCTTTCTGATCGCGCCCGGGAGCGTGACGCGCGAGGATACCTTTACCTGTCCGCCGGGTAGATCGCTGCGCATTGAGCTGATCGCGGCGGTTTATGCTGAAAGCACGCTGGTCCGGTTGCAAGGGTATACGCAGATCCAGCGTCGGGCGACCACGCTACGTAGCCCGACCGGCCCGCTGGCGCAGGAAATCGTTGGCAGCCTCGCGTGCGCCGAACGAACGGAGTTCACCGTTAGCTGGCAGGTACAATACAATGAATAAATTGCCTCTGGCGGGGCGATAAAATACACGACGCGTCATCAATCTATTTATCACCTCCTTTTATATTACGATGATTTTATATCACTCGCTTAAGGGCTTCTGCGGCTATTTGAATATGACCATGCGGGTGAGCAAGATCATCATATTGACGGACGCAGGAGGCTGGAACATTAATTGATTGATTTAATGTGATGGGTCTCTGGGTTTAACCTGGTCAGCACGAAGACAATTCTATTGTCGTCTCGAACGGGCGGCCAGGCGTAAGCCCGGATAAATTTACTTTCTCTGAACTGAGGTTCTATGGCGACATCGCGCGGCTATGGAAAAGATGCCACCCTATTGGAAACCCTTGAAATTGATGAAACGGCCATCTATTTCAATCGAATGAAAAATACATCAGCAGATTATTATCATTTTCATGAATGCCCTGAAATGCTTTTTATTACGAGGGGTATTGGCATTGCCGTCGCCGAACATCAGCAGTTTACGGTGAAACCCGGGCGGCTATTTATTTTTCCGCCTGGGCGAGTGCATAAAATTTATGTTGAACAAGGGGCGAACAATCAATATCACCGTACGACGCTACATTTCAATAGCACTCTGCTGGAACCTTTCTTTCGTGACTTTCCCCGGCTGCAGATACTGCTGCGCCAGTTGAGCAGTTACGGTGAGAAAATACGTATTTTCGATGTTTCTGCTATTCAGCCAATGATTGAAATGCTGCTCGAGCGCTTCGACGGTCTGGGGCATGATGGCCTGGTCACAATCAATGATAGCGCGCTGTTGCTGATGCAACTGATTAGCTTTCTGCCCGGGCAGGAACTGGAGAATGCGCTGCATTCAGAGCAGAATGCGTTTTCCGCCAGTATTATTCGCTGGATTGAAGAACACTTTCAGGAGCACTGCTCGCTGGAGGCGCTGGCTGCCGCATCGGGCTGTTCGGAGGGGCATGCATCGAGGCGCTTTCGTCGCGAAACGGGCGGTACGTTGCAGGAATATTTGATCATGAGGCGGATCCGCCATGCCTGTGAACTGCTCGTGCATACAACCCTGTCGGTCAGGGAAGTGGGGAAGCGCTCGGGATTTACGGAATATGCCTGGTTTATCACCAGTTTTCGAAAATATATGGCAAAAACCCCCCTCCAGTACCGCAAATCATATAGTCTAAGAGGCTGAGGGATAAGAAATTGTCCTGACCGCAGTGCGGTCAGGACAAGAATATTACGCTTTCAGCGCTGCCAGCGCAGCGTCGTAGTCCGGCTCGTTGGTGATTTCGTTCACCAGTTCGCTGTATACCACGTTGTCGTTCTCATCAATCACGACAACCGCGCGAGCGGCCAGGCCTTTCAGCGCGCCATCGGCAATGCCGACGCCGTAGGTCTGCAGGAATTCCGGCGCACGCAGAGTAGACAGCGTCACGACGTTGCTCAGGCCTTCTGCGCCGCAGAAGCGAGACTGGGCGAACGGCAGGTCAGCGGACACGCACAGAACAACGGTGTTCTCCAGTTCGCCAGCCAGCTGGTTGAATTTACGCACGGATGCCGCGCATACGCCGGTATCGATGCTCGGGAAAATGTTCAGAACTTTACGTTTGCCAGCGAACTGGCCCAGGGTGACGTCGGACAGATCTTTTGCCACCAGCGTAAACGGTTGAGCTTTATCGCCCGCCTGTGGGATAGAACCTTGAACAGCAACGGGATTGCCCTGGAAATGTACGGTTTGCGACATGATTATCTTCCTGTTTACATATAGTTAACGTCAACCCTAGTGTATGACAACAGACGTTAACACGGCAAACCCTATTTACGCCTGAATAAAAGGAGCCAAAATGAGAAACCTGCGCGTGTTTGAAGAGGCCTGGCCGCTGCATACGCCTTTTGTGATTGCCCGCGGCAGCCGCAGCGAAGCAAAAGTGGTGGTGGTTGAACTGGAGCAGGATGGGGTAAAGGGCGTCGGTGAGTGCACGCCGTACCCGCGCTATGGCGAGAGCATCGCCTCGGTGATGGCGCAGATTATGACCATCGGGGAGCAGCTGGAGCGCGGGATCACCCGCGAACAGCTTGCTCAACTGCTGCCAGCCGGGGCCGCCCGCAATGCGGTCGACTGCGCGTTGTGGGATCTGGAGAGCGCACTGGCCGGTCGCTCCGTCGTCAAGCAGCTGGGCGTCACGCTGCCCGGCACGGTGACGACGGCGCAAACGGTGGTGATCGGCACGCCCGAACAAATGGCTGCCAGCGCAAAGGCACTGTATGCCAGCGGCGCCAGGCTGCTGAAGGTGAAGCTGGACAATCATTTTATCTGTGAGCGAATGGTGGCGATTCGCGAAGCCGTACCGGAGGCGACGCTGATTGTCGATGCCAATGAGTCCTGGCGCGGAGAGGGGCTGGCCGCACGCTGCCAGCTGCTGGCGGACCTGCGCGTCGCCATGCTGGAGCAGCCGCTGCCGGTGGGCGAAGATGACGCGCTGGAGACGTTTATTCACCCGTTGCCGATCTGCGCTGACGAAAGCTGCCATACCCGTGAAGATCTGTCGATGCTGCACGGGCGCTATGAGATGGTGAATATCAAACTCGATAAAACCGGCGGGTTGACCGAAGCGCTGGCGCTGGCGGCCGAGGCAAAAGCGCAGAATTTTGCGCTGATGCTTGGCTGTATGCTTTGCACGTCGCGGGCCATTGCCGCCGCGCTACCGCTGGCACCACAGGTACGTTTTGCCGATCTCGACGGCCCCACGTGGCTCGCCGCCGACGCGCAGCCGGCGCTACGCTTTACCTGCGGTGAGCTTCATTTGTGAGGTTTCGGCTGCCAGTGCAGCAGCCTGGTCATCGCCGCCAGATAACGCTCGCTGGCCTCGTCTGAGGAGATGGGCGGGAACTCGGCGGTAATACAGTGCAGCCCGATATCGTTGCACCAGCTGCCGAATGAACCGGGCGTCTCGTAGCCGACGCTGCTGACCATCGGCAGAGTGAAGGCGTCCGCCAGCCAATGCCCCAGCTCGCTGCCGCGGGTGTCTTCAATGCAGGCCAGCGGGTCGTGGAACGATACCACCCACGCGGGGCTAATCTGGTGAATCAACTGGCACAGCGCGCGGCTTTCCGGCTCGGAGGCCGGGCGGCTGCCGGTGAGCAATACTACGTCGCGCTGTTCCGCAGCGCTATTCCAGCGATATACCGTTTCCCCTTGCTTCCAGTTTGCCGCTGGGAAATTGCGATTCAGATCCACGCCGTTGGCGTTGGCGCGCAGTCCGAGCTGGCAGCCGTCCGGATTGACTGCCAGCACCACGTGATGCCGACGCAGATCCGGCGACAGGGTGCGCAGAGCGCAGGAGAGCGTGACCACCGAGGAATTTTCATCCCCGTGGGTGCCTGCGATGATTAAGCCACTCTGCGGCCCGGCCAGCGGCGCAGGGAACCAGATCAGCGGCGCGCCCAGCAGCGAGCGGCCATAGTGTTGTGTCCCAGGAGGGAAAGCGCCGCGCTGGGCGCGGGGGCGGGTAGCAGACATAGCGTGAGTCCTGATACTTAAAGGGGATATTGTGCAGTGTTGTGCAAAATTCGCCGTGAATCAAATAGTTTCCTGCATATGAATTGACGGTGTAAATCAACTTTCTACGACATGGCGTTTGCAATTATGGCAAGTGAAACAAATAATATTTTCATTATGTTGTGTGGGTTTATCTACTTTTAAGGGGATGTCATGAAGTATCCTTTCACCTTGACCTGCTGTGCTGCGCTGTTAGTGGGTCTGAGTACTGTCGCCGTGGCGGCGGAAGTGCCTGCCGGGACGACGCTGGCGAAGCAGCAGGAGCTGGTTCGCCATATTAAAGATGAACCCGCTTCATTAGATCCGGCAAAAGCCGTCGGGCTGCCGGAAATTCAGGTTATTCGCGATCTGTTTGAAGGCCTGGTTAACCAGGATGCTAACGGCAATATCATTCCTGGCGTGGCTGCCCGCTGGCAAACGAACGATCAGAAAACCTGGACCTTTACCCTGCGCAGTGATGCGAAATGGTCGGACGGCACGCCGGTCACCGCGCAGGACTTCGTTTACAGCTGGCAGCGTCTGGTCGATCCGAAAACCACCTCGCCGTTTGCCTGGTTTGCCGCACTGGCGGGGATCATGAACGCGCAGGACATCATCGATGGTAAAGCGAAGCCTGAAACGCTGGGCGTGACGGCGGTTGATACCCATACGCTGCGCGTGCAGCTCGACAAACCGCTGCCGTGGTTCGTCAACCTGACCGCTAACTTCTCGCTCTATCCGGTCAATAAAGCCGCCGTTGACAGCGATAAAAACTGGACGCGTCCGGGCAAACTGGTGGGTAACGGCGCCTACGTGCTGGCCGATCGTGTGGTTAACGAAAAGCTGGAGCTGGTGCCGAATAAGCATTACTGGGATAACGGCAAAACGGTGATCCAGAAAGTCACCTTTATGCCGATTAACCAGGAGTCAGCCGCCACTAAACGCTATCAGGCCGGGGATATTGATATCACTGAATCTTTCCCGAAAAACCTGTATCAGAAGCTGAAAAAAGAGCTGCCGGGCCAGGTCTTTACGCCCCCACAGCTGGGAACTTACTACTACGCTTTTAACACCCAGAAGGGGCCGACCGCCGATGCGCGCGTGCGTCTGGCGCTCAGCATGAGCATCGATCGGCGCATTATCGCCGATAAAGTGCTGGGAACCGGTGAAAAACCGGCGTGGCGCTTTACTCCGGATGTCACGGCAGGCTTTAAGCCGCAACCGTCGGCGCTGGAAGAGAGTAGCCAGGCCGAGCTGAACGCGCAGGCCAAAATGCTGCTACAGGCCGCAGGCTACGGTCCGAATCGCCCGCTGAAGCTGACGCTGCTGTATAACACCCAGGAAGTTCACCAGAAGATTGCCATTGCCGTGGCGTCGATGTGGAAGAAAAATCTGGGCGTCGACGTGAAGCTGCAAAATCAGGAATGGAAAACCTATATCGACAGCCGCAACACCGGCAACTTCGATGTGATCCGCGCGTCGTGGGTTGGAGACTACAACGAGCCGTCGACTTTCTTGTCGTTGCTCACCTCAACCAACAGCGGCAATATCGCACGCTTTAACGATGCGGCGTATGACAAGGTGATTCGCCAGGCCAGCCTGGAGAGCAGCGCCGAGGCGCGTAACGCCGATTACAACATGGCCGAGAAAATTCTGGCGGAAAAAGCGCCGATTGCGCCGATTTACCAGTATACCAACGGGCGCTTAATTAAGCCTTGGGTGAAAGGATACCCGATCACCAATCCGGAAGACGTGGCCTATACGCGCACGATGTATATTATCAAGCACTAACCTCTTCGCTGGCGCAGTGAACTGCGCCAGCGGTCTTTCTTCTCTTACCGCTGCAACACCTCTGCGAACCTGGCCAGCCACTGTGGGTGCGCGGGCCAGGCAGGAGCCGTCACCAGATTGCCGTCCACGTGCGCCTGATCGATACCAATGTCGGCATACTGACCGCCGCTAAGCCTGACTTCCGGCGCGCAGGCGGGATAGGCGCTACAGGTACGGCCCTTTAATACGCCAGCGGCTGCCAGCAGCTGTGGGCCGTGGCACACGGCGGCAATCGGCTTGTTGGCTGCATCGAAGTCTTGCACCAGCTTAATCACCTGCTCATTGAGGCGCAGATACTCGGGCGCACGTCCGCCGGGGATCAGCAGGGCGTCATAATCCTGCGCGTTTGCCGAGGCGAAATCGGCGTTCAGCACAAAGCGGTGGCCGGGCTTTTCGCTGTAGGTTTGGGCACCGTCAAAATCGTGGATCGCCGTCATAATGTAATCGCCTTTCGGCTTATCCGGACAGACCGCATCAACCTGATGGCCAATCATCTGCAGCGCCTGAAATGGCACCATGGTTTCGTAATCTTCCGCATAATCACCAACCAGCATGAGAATTTTCTTGCCAACCATAATCTACCCTCAAGAAATCAAGATGTTTAAGATATAGCCTGGCGGTGAAGGGATAGCGAACCGCAAACCGCGCGCTGCATCACGGATATGACGAGAGCCCGCGCGGTAGACGGCGAGGACAGCGTCAGGCACCGAATGCGCCGTCGATGGTGTGCATCGCACCGGTAACAAATGCTGCTTCAGGCCCCGCGAGCCAGGCCACCATCCCGGCGACTTCTTCCGGGCGTCCGTGGCGTTTCAGCGCCATAAAGCTGTGCATCAGCTCTTTTAGCGGGCCGGATTCCGGATTGGCGTCGGTGTCAATCGGCCCCGGCTGCACCACGTTCACCGTGATACCGCGCGGGCCAAAATCGCGCGCCAGCCCGCGAGCCAACCCCTGTAGCGCCGATTTACTCACCGCATAGGCGGCCAGGCCGGGAAGGGGCATTCGGTCGCCATTGACTGAACCAATCACAATAATCCGCCCGCCGTCGGGCATGAGGCGGGCGGCTTCCACCGCAGCATGATAGGGCGCATGGATGTTAATCCGGAACAGGCGGTCGATGGCGTCGCTGTCTTGCTCTAACGCATCACCGAAAATAATGATACCCGCGTTAATCACCACAATATCCAGCGGACCGCAATCGTGTACCCGTTTGATGACCGCGTCGCGGTCAGCGCTATCCGCTACTACGGCAGTGCTGCCCGTTTCTGCCGCCAGCCGTTCGGCGGCTTCTCGTGAGCCAGCATAGCTGAACGTGACCGCCGCGCCCTCGGCGGCAAAGCGCCTGACGATGGCCGCGCCGATGCCGCGGCTGCCGCCTAAAACCAGTACGGATTTATTCTGAAAGACAGACATAGAATCGACCCTCATGCAGATGATGCGACGATGATGATGACGTGCGGCAGACCGCGCTGCCAGCAAGGAGTATAGCTGCTTGCGTAGCGCTCCATTTGCCGCCGCCGCTGCTATACTTGCTCAAGCAATTTTCCCATTCTGGCTGCGGGCAAACTGAGATGATCTATGCATCTGATATCATGATCTTTGGCAAAGTGTTGCTCGCCATTTTTTTGCTGCTGTTGCTGGCAAGCTATCTTTTCGCAAAATTCAATTTCCCGATTTCCGTGCTATTGACCACCTGGCTTTCTACTGCCGCGGCGTTTGCGTTGCTGGTGGTGTTGGTATTGATGCCGGGGATCCGGGAGGATGAAGTGTCGCTGGGCAAACGTTGGCTGGAAGAGTGTTCAGTGGTGGAGAAATATGAGCGACATTCGCTAGGTGAATCGACCAATCGGTTACGGTGTCACGGTGTGGAAGAGCGGGTGGATGCGCGCGATTATCAGACATTTACTCTGGCATACCTCGAACGCGGGGCGCGCTGAGATAGCCCGGCATGACGAGAGTATCGTCTCCGGGCTGCCGTGGTTATCGCCCTACGCGTGCCTGAAGCGCCGCCGGGTAACGGTCACCGACTATCTTCACGGCGTCCAGCGCCCGGGTGATTTGCTGGCGTTCATCGGCGGTCAGTTGGATATCCACCGCGCCGAGGTTTTCCTCCAGCCTGTACCGTTTTGTGGTGCCGGGAATCGGCACAATCCACGGTTTTTGCGCCAGCAGCCAGGCAAGCGCAATCTGCGCGGGCGTCGCCTGACGTTCGGCGGCCAGCGCGCCCAGTACGGTTATCAGCTGCGCGTTAGCGGCCAGCGCATCGGCCTGAAAACGGGGCACCTGGCTGCGAAAATCGTCGCTGCCAAAAGCGGTGCTGGCGTTAATCGCCCCGGTCAGGAAACCTTTTCCCAGCGGGCTGAACGGCACAAATCCGATTCCGAGCTCTTCCAGTAACGGAATGATTTCCTCTTCAGGCTCGCGCCACCACATAGAGTATTCGCTCTGTAACGCCGCGACCGGCTGTACGGCGTGCGCGCGGCGAATGGTTTGTGCACCGGCCTCAGACAGGCCGAAGTGTTTCACCTTACCTTCGGCAATCAGGTCTTTGACTGCGCCCGCCACCTCTTCAATCGGCACATTCGGATCGACGCGATGCTGATAAAGCAGGTCGATGGTCTCTGTTTTCAGGCGGCGCAGCGAGCCTTCTACCGCTTGGCGGATATGCTCCGGACGACTGTTTAAGATCTGTTGTTTGTTATCATTGCCGAATGTGAATCCGAACTTGGTGGCAATGACCACACGTTCACGAAACGGTTTCAGCGCCTCACCGACCACGTCTTCGTTGACATAAGGGCCATAAACTTCGGCGGTATCGAAGAACGTCACGCCGCGTTCGACGGCAGCGCGAATTAATGCGATAGCTTCATGCGTGTTCGTTGCCGGGCCATAGCCGTGGCTCAGCCCCATGCAACCTAGGCCAAGCGCGGAAATGGTGAGGCCGGAACGGCCAAGAGTGCGTTGTTGCATATCAAGCTCCTCAATACGTGAAACGGCGGCCCGCCGGGCGAGGGTGCTGCGGGCTGTCTTGTGTGAGCAGAGAATAGCGCGGGTGGATTTATTTTATCAGAGGGTCTAATTCGATAAGCTTAATGAATTTTATTCATAACCGATGGCCAGACCTGCCGGCCATCGGCGTTCAGGCGTGCTTTTTCTTCCCGGCGGAAGAGGAGATATCGCGGCGCAGCGCGGCGGGGGCATTCAGCTCGCCGCTGAGCGGGAGATTATTGAGCATCACTTCAATATCTTCTGCCGGGACCGGATCGGAGAACCAGAAGCCCTGTAGCGCATCGCAGCCCAGCCCGGTGAGAATGCGCTGCTGTTCCTGCGTTTCTACGCCCTCCGCCACGACGGCCATATTCATCGAATGCGCAATCGAGATAATCGTGGAGACGATTTTGATATGTTTGCTGTTTTCCCGCATGTCTTTCATAAAGCTTCTATCAATTTTCAGCTCTCCGGCAGGGAGGTCCTGCAGCGCCAGCATGTTGGAATAACCGACGCCGAAGTTATCAATTGAGATCGTGATACCGATACGGCAGAAATCGTGAAAGATCTGAACGCTGCGATCAAATCCGTGCAGCGCTGCGGTTTCGGCGAGTTCGAGCGTTAAGCGCGTTGGCGAGACGCGATGGCGGACCAGCGTGTCGCAAACCAGTTCATAGAAGTTCTGCTGCTCAAACTGCACCGGGGAAATGTTAATCGACAGCGTCCAGTCATCGTGCCCGGCAAGACTCCATTTATGCAGCTGCGCGCTGGCTTGTTCCAGGATCCAGTTACCCACCGGCACAATGAGCCCGGTGTTTTGCAGCGTCGAGAGGAACACTTCCGGCAGCAGGATGCCTTTTTTCGGGTGGCGCCAGCGCAGCAGCGCTTCAAAACCGTAAATGCGCTTTTCTTTGACATGATATTTTGGCTGATACCACAACTCAAACTGACCGCGCTCCAGCGCTTGAGTCAGGTCCTGCAAGAAGTGCGCGCCTTGCCATGTGCTGTCGAGCATCGACTCATGATAAAACACCCAGCCGTTGCGACCATTGTGCTTCACGTGATACATCGCTGTATCGGCAGAAAGCTTCAAATCCTGCGGCGTTTCGCCGTGACCCGGGTACAGGCTGATGCCGACGCTCAGCGATATTTGCAGAATCTGCCCGGAGTGATAAAACGGCCGCCGGATGCTTTCGACCATGCGCGTACAGATATCGGCAATCTCGGCTTCGGTGCTGTCGGGGGCCAGCAGAATAAATTCATCGCCGCCGATACGGGCAAGGGTCATTTTAGGCGTCAGGCAGGCGCTCATACGGTTGGCAACGGAGACCAGTAGATTATCCCCAACGTGATGCCCCCAGGCGTCGTTGACCAGTTTAAAACGATCAAGATCCATCAGCACCAGAGCAAAAGTGCTGCCCGCCAGCCGAGCCTGGTGCAGGCAGGCCAGCAGACGCATATCGATCTGGCTGCGGTTGGCAAGGCCAGTCAGACCATCGTAGCGGGCCTGCTGTTCAAGCTGCTGGTTCAAACGCTGCAGGTTTTCGGTAAGCCGCGTGGTGCGGACCTGAGAGTCGACCATGGAAATCATCAGCATCAGCCCCAGCAGCAGCAGCGTGGTGACGGAGACCCAAATAGACAGGCCTTCTTCGCTGACCATCGCCGTATGGCTTACCATGATGTGGCCATGCCCGGTAAAGGTGGCGGCGCTCATGCCGGTATAGTGCATGGCGGCAATCGCTATCCCCATCGCCAGCGCTGCACCAATGCGCGTCAGCAGGACGCCTTTGCTGTTCAGTCGCAGGCTGAACGCCAGCCACAGGGCGACGCAGGAGGCGACAATGGCTATCACCACCGAGACGATAATCAGCGGAATGCTCCAGGTTATTTCATCGTGAGCCATCAGTGCCGCCATGCCCACATAGTGCATGGTCACGACGCCGCTGCTCAGCAGCGCGGTGGCAATGCACAACCGCTTAAGCGATAGCGTGTTACCGGCAACGGCAATATTAATGGCCAGCGATGACGCAATAATCGCGGCCAGCAGCGAAATTACCGTAAGCCCCAGGTGATAGCTCATGGGCATCGACATTTTCATCGCCAGCATGCCGATAAAATGCATTGACCAGATACCAATGCCGAGCGTGGCGCCACCGGTTATGCGCCAGAAGATAGCCGCTTTCTTATTTGAAGCAGCGATTTTTGCAGCACTATCAAGCGCAACGAAAGATGCGATGAATGCCACCAAAAATGAAATACCGACCAGTATCGGGTCCCACGAAGCGTGCAGCATCATGCAATCCATACCTTTTCATAAAGTGGGTTCTATTTAATCTATCAGCATAATCCGAATTTTATCCAGAAAAATAACTATCAAAATCCGTTTTTTTTCACGGATTAGATACCTTTAGAAATTAATTAAGCAGGGCTTAAACTCGGTGAAATGACAGTGAATAATACAGCGTCGGGCATTATATTATGCTTACTTTCTATGGAGTTAATCTATTTTCTGGTGGGTGTGGTAATAAGTTTTGCTTTGGTTGAGATAATGCGCTGAAAAAAGTGAAACTCGCACAGCTAACGGTTAAAGTGATGAAAATATTTAAAAGAGTCTGGAAAATACATCTTCTGGTGATATAACAAAATGACACAACGAGCGTTGAGGGGAATTTATGTTTAAAAACATTAGCGTCCGAACGTTTATCCTGGTGTTTATTTTGGCGGTATTTTTTATTGCGGATGTGATCTGCCTTATATTGTCTAAAAATATATTCTTGCTTTTGGCTATTAATATTATATGGGTGGCAGCGATCGCCTTGCTGTGGCTGTATATGACCAAATATCTGGTCACGCCTATCAATGCGGTGAAACGCAGTATAGATGAAGTCAATGATGGCAACCTGTCGGTACGTATTCCGGTCTTTGGCAATAACTGTGCAGGCCGCTTAATTCCGGGGATCAATAACTTATCGAATAATATCTCGACGCTGGTCGCCGAAATACGCAGTTCATCAGACACGGCGATGACGTTGTCTGAACAGCTGGCGACCCGCAGCGGCGAACTGTCGGTAAAAACGGAACAGCAGTCGGCCACGCTGATGGAAACCGCCGCGAGCATGGAACAAATTGCCGCCAGTACCAAAAATAACGCCGAGCATACGCGGCTGGCCAGCGAGCGCGCGGGTGACGCAACCCAGTGCGCCCGCAAAGGCGGCGCGCTGATGGGGGAAGTGGCGACCAATATGCAGTCTATTACCGACTGCGCCCGGCAGATGACGGAAATTATCGCCATGATCGACGGTATTGCCTTCCAGACCAATATTCTGGCGCTGAACGCGGCGGTTGAGGCGGCGAGGGCGGGCGACCACGGAAAAGGATTCTCGGTGGTGGCCGGTGAAGTGCGTAATCTGGCGCACCGCAGCGCGGAAGCGGCGAAGAGCATCAAGACCTTGATCAATGTCACCAGCGAAAACGTCACCCAGGGGGCAAGTATTGTCGCCGAGGCGGAGAAAAATATGCAGGAGATCGTGACCGGCTCTGGCGAGCTGAACGGTCTGATGGAGCAGATTGCGGTGTCGACGTCCGAGCAGGAAAAAGGTATCGACCAGATAACCCTGGCGCTGAATGAGCTCGAGACCGTCACGCAAAGCAATATTACGGTGGTCGAAGAGCTGGCGAGATCGTCGGATATTCTGAAACGTCAGGTTATTGAGCTACAGTCGCGGACGCAGAATTTCCGCGTTGGTGACGAACAGCAGGCTGCATCTCCACGCCCGGCCATCGTAGGTCAACCGCTACAGCCTGCGGTGGCGGGCAGCAGCGAGCAGAATTTCTGGCAATCGTTTTAACCCGTTTTGCTTCCCTCACCCCGGCAGAGATGCCGGGTTTTTTTTGCCTTACGCCCACTCACTGCCGCTTTTATGAACGATTTCAGCGCCATGGCGCAGTCACAAGTTGCTTAACAAAGCGAGATGGCTAGACTATCAGGATAAAGAGCGGTGAGCGGAGGCGAAGTGGAAGCCATAAAAGGATCTGACCTTAACGTACCAGATGCGGTATTTGCGTGGCTGCTGGATGGCCAGGGCGGCGTGAAGCCGTTAACCGATGCGGACTGTGTCAGCCAGGACAATCCGTGCTGGCTGCACCTGAACTATACCCATCCAGACAGCGCCCAATGGCTGGCGACCACGCCGCTGCTGCCAAACGTGGTGCGCGATGCGCTTGCTGGCGAGAGCCTGAGGCCGCGGGTGAGCCGCTTGGGTGAGGGGACGCTGATTACGCTGCGCTGCATTAACGGCAGCACCGATGAACGACCCGATCAGCTGGTGGCGATGCGTCTGTATATTGACGAACGTATGATTGTCTCTACCCGCCAGCGGAAAGTGCTGGCGCTTGATGACGTGGTCAGCGATTTGCAAGAGGGCAGCGGCCCGACGGACTGTGGCAGCTGGCTGGTGGATATTTGCGATGCGTTGACCGATCACGCCAGCGAGTTCATTGAACAACTGCACGATAAAATTATCGACCTTGAGGATAACCTGCTGGAGCAGCAGGTACCGCCGCGCGGTTTTCTGGCGCTGCTGCGTAAGCAGCTTATCGTCATGCGCCGGTATATGGCTCCACAGCGTGATGTTTACGCCAGGCTCGCCAGCGAACGTCTGTCGTGGATGACCGATGACCAGCGCCGACGGATGCAGGATATCGCCGATCGTCTGGGACGCGGGCTGGATGAGATTGACGGCTGTATTGCGCGTACGGCGGTCATGACCGATGAAATTGCCCAGATGATGCAGGAATCGCTCTCCCGACGAACCTATACCATGTCATTGATGGCGATGGTTTTTCTGCCGAGCACCTTCCTGACCGGGCTGTTTGGCGTCAACCTTGGCGGCATCCCCGGCGGCGGATCGCATCTGGGTTTTTCGCTCTTCTGCATTATGCTGGTGCTGCTGATAGGCGGTGTTACGTGGTGGTTACATCGTAGTAACTGGTTGTAAAAAATCGCCTTTTTTACCCCCTTAGGATAGGGTAACGCCACTTAATTTGAGCGAAGTCAATAAAACGGTATGCCAATCGAGGCAATATCGATCTCGCAGGTGAATGCAACGTCAAGCGATGGGCGTTGCGCTCCATATTGTCTTACTTCCTTTTTTTGAATTACTGCATAGCACAATTGATTCGTACGACGCCGGCTTAGAATAGTCGGCTTTTTTTTGTCCTTTTTCCGCGGCCTGACCGCACCCGCCGATTAATTTGTCGCATCCCGCGGCGAGATCTGCGACGATACGCGCCTGCTGACCGTTAGCCCCCTAATTCGCGAGAAAATATTGTGACCGCTTTTGCCACCCTGAATGCCCTTCCTGCCGCCCAGCTCGATAATCTGAACGATCTGGGCTATCTCTCTATGACGCCGGTTCAGGCCGCGTCGCTGCCGGCAATTCTGGCCGGGAAGGACGTGCGCGTGCAGGCAAAAACCGGCAGCGGTAAAACGGCGGCGTTTGGTCTCGGTCTGCTTCAACACGTTGATGCCAGCCTGTTCCAGACCCAATCGCTGGTGCTGTGCCCCACGCGTGAGCTGGCCGATCAGGTCGCTGGTGAAATTCGTCGACTGGCCCGCTATCTGCCGAATATTAAGGTGCTGACGCTGTGCGGCGGTCAGCCGTTCGGCGCACAGCGGGATTCCTTACAGCACGCGCCGCATATTATTGTGGCGACGCCGGGCCGCCTGCTGGATCACCTGCAAAAGGGCACCGTTTCGCTGGATGCCCTGCATACGCTGGTGATGGATGAAGCAGACCGCATGCTGGATATGGGCTTTAGCGATGCGATGGATGAGGTGATCCGCTTTGCGCCCGCGTCTCGCCAGACGCTGCTGTTCTCCGCCACCTGGCCGGAGGCCATTGCCGCCATCAGCGGCCGCGTGCAGCGCTCGCCGGAGACAATCGAAATCGACAGCGTTGATGCATTACCGGCGGTAGAGCAACAGTTCTTTGATGTGCCGCGCCACGGTAAAATTGCACTCTTACAGCAGCTGCTGAGCCAGCATCAGCCAGCATCCTGCGTCGTGTTTTGTAATACCAAAAAAGATTGCCAGGCCGTGTTTGAGGAGCTGAATGCCGCAGGGCAGAGCACGATCGCCTTACACGGCGACCTTGAACAGCGCGACCGCGATCAGACGCTGGTGCGCTTTGCCAACGGCAGCGCGCGTATTCTGGTGGCAACCGACGTCGCGGCTCGCGGGCTGGACATCAAATCGCTGGCGATGGTGGTGAACTACGAGCTGGCGTGGGATCCGGAAGTGCATGTTCACCGTATTGGCCGTACCGCCCGCGCGGGTAACAGCGGGCTGGCGGTAAGTTTCTGCGCGCCGGAAGAGGCGCAGCGCGCCAATATCCTGGCCGAAATGCTGCAATTAAAGCTGAACTGGATGCCGGAACCGGCCAAAACGCGCGTTACGCCGCTGGCGCCGGAAATGATGACCCTGTGCATCGACGGCGGTAAAAAGGCCAAGATGCGCGCGGGCGACGTGCTGGGTGCATTAACCGGTGACGTGGGGCTGGTGGCTGCGGATATCGGGAAAATTGATGTGCACCCGGCGCATGTCTACGTGGCGGTGCGCGAAGGCGTGGCCCATCAGGCCTGGAAACTGTTGCAGAAAGGGAAAATCAAAGGCAAAGCGTGCCGTGCGCGTCTGCTGAAATAACCGCTTGAATCAGCGTCTCAGGCCGCAGCCTGAGACGCTAAATCGCTTACTTCACTTCGACCACGTTCAGACGCAGCTCGTCCAACTGACCGTCTTCTTCTTCCGGCTGCCAGCCCATCGGCTGTAGCGGCAGCTCTTCCCGATCAAACGCCAGGTCACCGCCGTCAACCACTTCAGAACCGTGGGTCAGTCCTTTGAAGTCAAACAGGCTGGTATCGCACAGGTGCGACGGTACCACGTTCTGCATCGCGCTGAACATGGTCTCAATACGGCCAGGATAGCGTTTATCCCAGTCACGCAGCATATCGCCAATCACCTGACGCTGCAGGTTCGGCTGCGAACCACACAGGTTACATGGAATGATCGGGAACGCTTTCGCTTCGGAGAAGCGCTCGATGTCTTTTTCACGGCAGTAGGCCAGCGGGCGGATAACGATATGTTTGCCGTCATCGCTCATCAGCTTCGGCGGCATCCCTTTCATTTTCCCGCCGTAGAACATGTTCAGGAACAGGGTTTGCAGAATGTCATCGCGGTGATGGCCGAGGGCAATTTTCGTCGCACCCAGTTCGGTGGCTGTCCGATAGAGAATACCGCGGCGCAGGCGAGAGCACAGCGAGCAGGTGGTTTTGCCTTCAGGGATCTTCTCTTTCACGATGCCGTAGGTGTTCTCTTCGACAATTTTGTACTCGACGCCCAGCTTCTCAAGGTATTCCGGCAGAATATGCTCCGGGAAGCCCGGCTGCTTCTGGTCGAGGTTGACCGCCACCAGGCTGAAGCTGATCGGCGCGCTCTGCTGCAGGTTGCGCAGAATTTCCAGCATCGTGTAGCTGTCTTTGCCGCCGGACAGGCAGACCATAATACGGTCGCCATCTTCAATCATGTTGAAGTCGGCGATGGCTTCGCCCACGTTACGACGCAGACGCTTCTGTAATTTGTTCAGATTGTATTGTTCTTTTTTGCTAATTTCTTGATTTTGTTGCATTTAATAGTTACTCAGAAATCTAAATGGAAACTCAGGCCCACTACAGCGTCTTCCAGTCCATTTGATTTACGATAAAAGCGCTGTCCCGCGCTGACGGCGAATCAGCGAATGTGTGGCGTGTATGGTACGGATTACGGCGACGAATGCCAGCATGTTTTGCACGACAGCGCCGACTGACCCGCCGATGGTCGTTGCCACGCGGTAAATGTTGTTCGTCTTCAATGGGTTCACGCCGTGGGGCACGGGATGACTTGATCTTTTTATGTGTCCTATAATACTGTATATATAAGGGTCTTCCCCGATCATGGTGGGAAGGCTCAGAACGCCATATTCAGCTTTCCGTAGTGGAACATCACCCCCAGTTTAAAGCGCTCCCGGTTTCGGTATCCCCTGGCTTTTATCCTCAGCAGCCTGATCTTGCTGTTAAGTGCCTCCGCATTTCCGTTTGAGACACTGTGTCGCATCGCATTCAGGATCCCGTACAGCCTTTTTCCTATCGTTTTCGCGGCATTTTTCATCATGGGAACGTCACTGTTAGCCGCCAGCGCCAACCATCTCTGCCAGTCACTCCGTCTTTCCTCGCTCCATGGCCTGTTCCAGATATCCTTTGCCAGCTCTTTCAGCGCCCAGCACTGGCTCGTCAGCTTCATCTGTGCACGCAGCCACATCAGCTTTTCCTGCCGGGATTCGGTCATCCACTTATCGCTGTACTGCCACAGGAAGCGGGTTCCTTTTGCCTGGTGTCGGCTTTCAACAGGGAGGTGCGGATGTTCATTCTGACGGGTTTTATCAACTACCTCGCCCAGTTGCTTCGCCACATGGAAGCGGTCAAAGGCGATTTTCTCAACCGCACTGGGTAAGTGGATACGCGCTGCTCTTATATAGCCCGCGTTCATGTCCATTGAGAGCGTTTTGATAGCCAGCAACTGCCCATCAGTGAGCGTGCGAAGATAGCCGGCAAGACTCTCTGTGCCGCGATCATCCGTTAAGGCCAGCGCCCGACCATCGCGATCGGAGATCACCGTTATGTAACGATGTCCTTTTTTAAAGGCGACCTCATCCACATTCATATGACGGGCGGATAATGGCTTTTTTATCCGGGCAAGACCTCGCTTAACTGCCCGGGTCATAATGCCGTCAACCGCATTCCAACTGAGCTTAAGTTGCTTCCTGACAGCATCAACGGTGCTGATTTTCAGCCATGAGAGAACGAACGATTCGAATAGCAACGTATACCGGCTTCCGGGGCCAGCCCACGGAACAGGCAACGTCAGGCAGCCATGCTCCGGACACATAATTCGTGGAACATCGGCTTCAACAATAGTGGTGAACTGGCAGGTATCAAGATGGCGCCATTTACGATGACGGTGATCGTGAACAGAACAGGATTTACCGCAGGTCGGACAGGCTAGCCGGGTGTTTTCAGCGATCTCAATAGTGACAGTAACAGAACCGGCATTTTCATCGAGAGAAAGGGACTTTACCTGCCACGGATCGGACAGGTTGAGAATATGAGCGTAGAGGGACTTTTCGTCCATGGCGGTGACCTCTGGCGATTAAATACACCATTATCATGCCTTCAGCCACCACAACAAGGGAAGACCCATATATAAACAGTGTTATTGAGTGGTTGAATATGAAGGTGCTTTATCTCTCTAAACCCGAACCCCCTGTCAAACTGCCGCTGTTCTTAGAGCGGGTTCCCTGCGGTTTTCCTAGCCCGGCGCAGGATTATGTGGAAGAAAGTCTGGATCTGACTGCGCTGGTGGTCAAGCATCCCAGTGCGACCTATTTTATCCGGGTGAGCGGGGATTCGATGATTGGCGCGGGGATCGGTGATGGCGACCTGCTGGTCGTGGATCGCTCGCTAAAAGCCTGCCATGGCGACATCGTGGTGGCGGCGGTGGCGGGGGAGTTTACGGTTAAAGAGCTGCGAATCCGGCCATCGGTTCAGCTGGTTGCGCATAATGCTCGCTATGCGCCGATTGTTTTTCACGCGGAAGAGGAGCTACAAATCTTCGGCGTCGTGACCTTTAGTTTAAAAGCCCATAAATATGTTCGCGCTGGTTGATGTTAACAATTTCTATGCTTCCTGTGAGACGGTCTTTCGCCCCGATCTCCAGGGTAAACCAGTGGTCGTGGTGTCCAATAACGATGGGTGCATTATTTCGCGCTCGGCAGAGGCAAAAGCGCTCGGCATCAAGATGGCTGCGCCGTATTTTAAAATTAAGGATGAGCTGCGCCGTCAGGGAGTAACCGTTTTTAGCTCAAACTACGCGCTGTATGCCGATCTTAGCCATCGGGTCATGCAGACGCTGCTGGCGTTCGTGCCGAATGTCGAGATTTATTCTATTGATGAAGCGTTTATCGATCTGTCGGGCTGCCGTTCGCTGGAATCATTTGGCCACCAGATACGCGAAACGGTGCAGAAGCATACCGGGCTGACGGTCGGCGTGGGGATCGGGCCAACCAAAACCCTCGCCAAACTGGCGAACCTGGCCGCTAAAACCTGGCGTAAAACCCATGGCGTGGTGGATCTTTCAGCGACAGAGCGCCAGCGCAAGCTGCTGGCGCTGCTCCCGGCACATGAAGTCTGGGGAGTCGGGCGTCGCACGCGTAAAAAACTCGAACTGATGGGCATTGAGACAGCATTGCAGCTTGCTGACACGTCAACATGGGTGATTCGCCAGCATTTTAACGTGGTGATGGAGCGTACGGTGCGGGAGCTGCGCGGCGAGTCTTGCCTGGCGCTTGAGGAGTTTGCGCCTATTAAGCAGCAAATTATCTATAGCCGTTCGTTTAGCCACCGCATCACGGACTACGATGAAATGCATCAGGTTGTTTGTGCTTATGCTGAACGCGCAGCGGAGAAACTGCGTGCGGAAAGGCAGTACTGTTGTGTGATTAGTCTGTTTATGCGCACCAGCCCGCATGCGGTAAATGAGGTATTTTACGCGCCGCAGTCTAGCGGCAGGCTGGCCGTTCCGACCTGTGACACCCGAGATATTATTCGTGCAGCGACCCGTTCGCTGGACACCGTCTGGCGCGAGGGTTTTCGTTATATGAAGGCGGGGGTGATGCTAAGCGATTTTTTCAGCCAGGGCGTAGCGCAGCTTAACTTGTTTGACCCTCATCCGCCGCAGGCTAACGGGCACGCGTTGATGCAGGTTATCGATAGTATTAATCACTCGGGACGGGGGCACATTGGCTTTGCCGGTAAAGGGATTGAACAGGCATGGGCAATGAAGCGAGCGATGCTGTCTCCTGGCTACACAACGCGCTATACGGATCTGCCGGTTGCCAGATAGCGGGCTGCCATTAAGGCCACGCTGAGCGGCCTTAATGGGCGTGCTTTCACCGTTTAACGCGGTGAGAACGGGGGACTGATTAGTTGAGCCCCAGGCGGATCAGATCAATCGGGCAAAACGTACCGTCCTGACCATCAATCTCTACGCAGCTTGCGCGGCGTAGCTGTTCCGCCGTTTTGCCTTCTCCGTGGATAGTGGTAATCACACCGGTTGCGCCATTGTTGGCGATCATCACACGGCTACCAGTGGTGATAGCGTTACGGTTACGATCGTAAGTTTTCATCGTCTCCTCCTTTCACATTGTAAGACGGGTTAGATTGGCGGTATGAATTAATAGCGCGGTAGACGGTGTCATGTTTTGCGCTCTGTCAAAATGCGGCTTTTTTTGTCGGGATTTATGGACAAAACAACTGTGCCCTTGCCCGCTTAATACCTATCCCGATGGACAAGCTGAATGTTGTTCGGGCTGACACACTGGCCATCGGCATCGACAAAAACGCCGGAAGCCGCTTTACCGCTTGTCTTATTCGCCAGCATCAGATGCGGCTCACCATGTAAAATATGCGCGTGCTTCTTCAGAACACCACTCCGTGAACAGAGGACATTTTCCCATCAATTGATAACAAAAAGTTGAATTTTATTTATCAATAAGATGACTAAGATTGACCTGTGATTTTGATTACAGGAAGCAAACAATGAATGCAAAAATAAGTCTGGCGTTGTTACTGACCTCTCTGTTAGCGCCGGTGGCGTACAGCGCACCAATAGGAACGCTCAGCGTCCACATTCTCAACCAGCAAACCGGGATACCGTCAAAAGACGTTGATGTGACGCTGGAAAAACAGCAGGCGACGGGCTGGGATATGCTGGCGAAAGGAAAAACGGACAGCGATGGCCGGATTAAATCGCTGTATCCTGACGATCGGGACATGCAGCCAGGCGTTTATCGGGTCACGTTTAAAACCGGGGAGTATTTTAAGCGTGAAAAGTACGCGTCGTTCTTCCCTGAAGTCCCGGTATTATTCACGGTGACAAAGACCAATGAAAAGCTGCATATTCCACTTCTGCTGAGTCAGTATGGATATTCGACCTATAAAGGAAGCTGAGTTTCGTTCTCTGCCCGAACGACCGCCAGGCCAGCCTGAACGCTGGCTTTTTTTATGCATTATTCGGATGGTGCGGGGAAAAATCCAGTCGGACGAAGGGGATTTATTATCCACCCTCCATTGCCCACGATGAAATGAAACCGCCGTATGCTGGTGTTTTTCGCACCGCGGTGGTTTTGCATGGAACCCAAATCGCCAGCGTTTATGTCTAATCTACGCTGCTTCCATGGGAGAAAACTGGTCAGATATCAACCCATTATGGGGCATGTTATTGTCATATTTTTAATGGGGGTAATATGTGCACTAATCTTTTTGATAATGCTCGTCGTTACACTGACGAGAAAAAATAACAACGAAAGCCGCAGATTGCGGCTTTTTTCATACACCTGAAAAGAAGGGGCGTTCTGGTGATTAATTATTCACCTATATTATGCGTATTGATTAACTCGGGTTTCAGGCGGTCGAATGGCACGCAATCGCGCATGTCGTAATACAGCCCTTTGTCGATGTAGCGGCTGCAAACCAGATCTACAGCATTGCCAACATCCAGATCTTTCAGCCACTGAATGTCTTCAGATTTCGTATTGTGCGGGCGGAAAGAAAATCCCATGCCGCCTTCTTTACTCACTGCGTAACAATCAACGTCTGTTTCACATTGAATACGGTCGATAGTCATTGAGAATCTGATCCAGCCTCGTTTGAGTTGGTCTTTCAGCTTCAGTTCGTTTTTAAGCCGCTGCTCGGATACGCTATCGATGCTGTATGTGTAAACCTCAATTTTCGGTTGTGGCTTTACTTCCTGCTGGTGCGGAACTGATGGTGGGATCTCCCCTGCGCTATCGTGGGAGTTGCCAGCAAAATGGTAACCGGCGAGGCCACCTATTATTAAACAACCCAATCCTGTGGCTAAAACACCATAAGTCTTCATCGTAATTCTCATTCAGTGGATTCATTCGCCGCAAAGTATACAGGATATGAATATGTATTTTTAAAGCGGTGATTGATTTCATCCCTCCGATAATAGGGGGGGATGTGCTATCTAGCCGAAATTCACCAACCCAGCAGAGCTGCTGGCGCGGCAACGGGAAGACGGACTCAAACGGTGTGAGGCGCTGGACAAACTGAACCAGAAGCGCGGACAGATAAAATCTGCAGTGGTTCCGGCATTAAACGCCTGCATCGCAGCTGTACGTTCGCCAACGACGAAGGGTCCAGCGAGCAACAGCGCAAGGCCTACACCATAGCGAAAAGCTACGCGCAGAACTTCGGGAATGGCTTTGCTCGCTTCGTGTTTAGCTGCGACCGGGGTACCGGGAAAAACCATCTTGCCGCGGCGATTGGTAACCATCTACTGTCTGCTGGTTATTCGGCCCTGGTCGTCACCATTCCGGATCTGATGCTTCGGGTTCGAGAGTGCTACGACGGCGGCCAGTCGGAAGCCTCTCACCAGGAGAATCTATGCACGGTTGACCTGCTTGTGCTGGACGAGGTCAGCATTCAGCGCGGCCGCAGCGGCGAGAAGACCATGATCAGCCATAGCCGGGAGAAGTTCTTTGAAGAAATCGCTCTAGTGGCGCAGTAAATTTGGCCACCTGATTAAAGGTGATATTCTCACCACAACATAAAACAGGTGGCTTAATGAACAAGAAAGCCAAACGTACGTTCCTCCTGCGCAGGCATTGTGGAGCGTGCAGTTGGGCTCCGGCACGGAAGGGCTAGTGCGTCTTTGTAATGGCTGAATTAATCGTCAACATTGACCTCCATCTCCCCTTGTGGCAGTTCACCCTTAGCGCAGTCAGTAAGTTGCGCACTGTAGCGATCATCTATTTTGTTACAGTCAATGATGGATACATAGGCCCACTGAGCGTGGGCCTGAATTACTGGCAGACAGAATGTCGTATTTCTTGCTACGAAGCCGAAATTAAAAAACCTTCCAGAACGGGCGAGAACATATTTTTTTAACATTCCAATATTTAACTGGATTATTGCTGTATTGTTTTACCACCTCTTCTGAGCTGACTGACGCGTCAGGAACAAAGTCCGCAGGGACCTGAACCGCGTGGCTTCCGGATGATATGTAATAGTACTTTCCTGCTTCTGGAATAAGTGATGAATGAGTGCTACTAATAAATGAGCCGAGATTCTTTAATTGTGAGACAGAATACAAAGCACCCGGTTTTACTTTACTGACGACTACGTTTCCTTTTGATTTGAAAACATTAGAATCAAGCTCATAACGATCAGCCATTTCGAAACAATCATCTTTACTATTCAGGACGTAAGAGCCGAGATAGATAGTTCCTATGTTTCCCTGACGATTCAGTACATACAATGTTGCAGCATCACTGCCATTATAATTATCATAATCAAGGGGCAGTACCCTTGCGCATCCAGTAACCCCAAGAGATATTGCTGCAATTATGATTATTTTCTCTATTTTCATATCATATCAACCTTAATTAGATAGATAGTTTTCATCATTAACAAAATTTGTGATTTTGGCTTATGATACAGATAGTTATGTGAGTCGAATAGCCGCCTTGTTCACAAAGTTGATAATACACCTTGTAGAAATGATGAAGCTGTTTGCTTCAGGGTATTGAGGTATTTAAAGACTGGCAGTCTTGACGTCGGTAGGAATGCTCAGAACACATCTCTCCTTGTTCAGGTGAGGGAACAGCCCCTATAAGTATCCATGGCAAACCGAACCATTCACTTTCAAAGACTATCTGGAGAACGGTTCAGTTATCCTGTAAGCCTAATGTCCGTTACTCGCTTACTGCGGAACTTCAGTTCAGCTAGCTGGTCCGCGTTGTGCCAAAAGCGGACACTTCCAAAACAGAATGGATAAATAAATGTCAAATAGCGCGTACAGAAGTCCACTCACAGTTTGACCCTGTCTGTGGTTTGCTTATAGTATTGTTCGGCTTTGAACGAATTCAGGTTCCGGCCTTATGCCTGTCAGTTGCCCCTGACCTGCCCCCACGATTAGATACAACACTCAGTTAGTAACGTCGGAATCTTCATTCTCAGAATGACCCTTTCTCCAGCCCGCTGCAAATTCAGACGGTGTCTGATAATTCAGCGTGGAGTGCGGGCGGCATTCGTTATAATCCTGCCGCCAGTCATTAATAATTTTCATGGCATGAACGATATCGCTGAACCAGTGCTCATTCAAACATTCATCGCGAAATCGTCCGTTAAAGCTCTCAATAAATCCGTTCTGCGTTGGCTTGCCCGGCTGGATTAAGCGCAACTCAACACCATGCTCAAAGGCCCATTGATCCAGTGCACGGCAAGTGAACTCCGGCCCCTGGTCAGTTCTTATCGTCGCCGGATAGCCTCGAAACAGTGCAATGCTGTCCAGAATACGCGTGACCTGAACGCCTGAAATCCCAAAGGCAACAGTGACCGTCAGGCATTCCTTTGTGAAATCATCGACGCAGGTAAGACACTTGATCCTGCGACCGGTGGAAAGTGCGTCCATGACGAAATCCATCGACCAGGTCAGATTGGGCGCCGCCGGACGGAGCAGCGGCAGACGTTCTGTTGCCAGCCCTTTACGACGTCTTCTGCGTTTTACGCCCAGGCCACTGAGGTGATAAAGCCGGTACACGCGCTTATGATTAACATGAAGCCCTTCACGGCGCAGCAACTGCCAAATACGACGGTAGCCAAAACGCCTGCGCTCCAGTGCCAGCTCAGTGATGCGCCCTGATAAATGCGCATCAGCAGCCGGACGGTGAGCCTCATAGCGGCAGGTCGACAGGGATAAACCTGTAAGCCTGCAGGCACGACGTTGCGACAGACCGGTCGCATCACACATCAACATCACGGCTTCCCGCTTCTGGTCTGTCGTCAGTACTTTCGCCCAAGAGCCACCTGAAGCGCCTCTTTATCCAGCATGGCTTCGGCAAGCAGCTTCTTGAGTCTGGCGTTCTCTTCCTCAAGCGACTTCAGGCGCTTAACTTCAGGCACCTCCATACCGCCATACTTCTTACGCCAGATGTAAAACGTGGCATCGGAAATGGCATGCTTGCGGCAGAGTTCACGGGCGGGTACCCCAGCTTCGGCTTCGCGGAGAATACTGATGATCTGTTCGTCGGAAAAACGCTTCTTCATGGGGATGTCCTCATGTGGCTTATGAAGACATTACTAACATCGGGGTGTACTAATCAACGGGGAGCAGGTCACCCCCAGGCAACACGCGGACAATACATATACACCAGCAATGGAGAATCTGATAACCGTTATGCGTATTACGCCACCCTGAGTTTTTCCTACCTCCGTCGTACTGAGCGAGTCTCAGCACGCACTCAATTACATCCCGTCTGCGGATGTGCTTTATCGTACGTAAAATCGTTGCCCTCCAGGGCTGACTGTATCTAAAAACTGAGAAATTATTATGCTGCTGTCCTCGACACGTAGGGACTGGCTGGGTAACGTCCGTGGTGACGTTCTTGCCGGTATTGTTGTCGCGCTCGCGCTCATTCCAGAAGCGATCGCATTTTCCATTATTGCCGGTGTGGATCCCCAGGTAGGCCTCTACTCAGCGTTCTGTATCCCTCTCGTTACGGCCTTCTTTGGCGGGCGTTCGGCAATGATTTCGTCCTCCACGGGGGCAATGGCGCTGCTGATGGTGACTCTGGTGAAAGATCAAGGCCTGGAATATTTACTGGCCGCGTCCATTCTTACAGGGGTATTCCAACTGATAGCCGGCTATCTGAAGCTCGGCGGGCTGATGCGCTTTGTTTCACGCTCAGTGGTGACGGGATTCGTTAATGCGCTGGCAATACTGATATTCATGGCCCAGTTGCCAGAACTGACCAACGTAACCTGGCATGTCTATGCCATGACTGCAGCGGGCCTGGGGCTTATCTATCTCTTCCCCTATCTCAACAAAACCATTCCTTCACCTCTTGTCTGCATCGTGGTACTGACCGGCATTTCCGTGTTGCTGCAGCTTGATGTTCGGACCGTCGGGGACATGGGGAAACTTCCCGACAGCCTGCCGGTATTCCTGCTTCCTGACGTACCTTTAAATCTCCAGACGCTGCTCATCATCCTGCCTTATTCTGCCGGGCTTGCGATGGTTGGCCTGCTTGAGTCGATGATGACCGCCACGATTGTGGATGACATGACCGACACGCCAAGTGACAAAAACCGGGAGTGCAAAGCTCAGGGTATCGCGAATATCTGCACATCCTTTATCGGAGGAATGGCAGGCTGCGCGATGATTGGGCAATCCGTTATCAACGTAAAATCTGGTGGACGTGGACGGCTTTCAACCCTCACGGCGGGCGTGGTTCTGCTTTGCCTGATTGTGTTCCTGCGCGACTGGGTATCTCAAATACCGATGGCGGCGCTGGTCGCAGTGATGATTATGGTTTCCATCGGAACATTCTCCTGGCGCTCTATTACAAACCTGCGTTCACACCCCCTTTCAACCAGCGTGGTCATGCTTGCCACCGTCCTGGTTGTGGTGGCAACACATAATCTGGCCTTCGGTGTACTGACCGGTGTACTGATTGCTTCGCTTAACTTTGCCACTAAAGTATCCCGGTTCATGCGTGTAACCTCAGTTCTGGAAGGGATGAGCCGGACGTATACCGTTACCGGCCAGGTATTCTTTGCATCAGCAGATCGCTTTACCAGCCACTTTGATTTCCGTGAAGCGATTGAGAATGTGGTGATAGATGTTTCACATGCCCATTTCTGGGACATCACTTCGGTTACAGCCCTGGACAAAGTGGTTATTAAGTTCCGCAGAGAGGGTACTGAGGTTGAGATTCGCGGGATGAATGATGCCACCCGCACCCTTGTTGATCGGTTTGGTATGCATGATAAACCCGAAGAAGTTGATAAATTAATGGGAGGTCATTAATGTCCGGAAGTCATGAAATGAACAACACCGTTGTTGCCTGTGTGGATGGTTCGTCATCAACACAGGCCGTCTGTAAATATTCGGCTTGGGCGGCCTCCACGCTGAAGGTCTCTCTGGCCCTGCTTCATGTACTGGAAAAAAGTAGCCAGCCTGTGGCTTCGGACCTGACAGGAACCATCGGCTTAGACAGTTGGGAACATTTTACAGAAGAGCTGGTTCACCTTGAGGGCGAACGTAACCGATTATTGATGGCGCAGGGTAAAGCCATTCTGAAAAATTGTTCTGAGCTGCTGGCAGAGACGGGGCTACAAGCACCACAACAATTGCAAAAACATGGCACGCTAGATGGGATTTTGGCTGAATTAGGGGAGACGCGTCTTATGGTGCTGGGGCGTCGAGGGGCATCAAATCCGGTCGGAAGCCATCTTGAGAATGTTATTCGTCTGCAAAAAAATCCTGTCTTAATTGTACCCGAAACCTTCTCTGTTCCTTCACGTGTCATGTTCGCCTATGACGGAAGTGAAGCGAGTCTGGAAAATTTGCGCCAATTATCCGTAAGTCCATTGTTTTTGAATCTGACATGCCATCTGGTGATGGTGAATGGAAGGTCAGAGTCGCTGGAGGTCGCTCAGTCTCTGCTGCAAAGAGCAGGCATAACCAGTCAGGCAAGTTTGCTAAAAGCCGATACTGTGGCTCATGCGCTGTGCCGCTACGCCGAGGAACACGGGATTGATCTTATGGTTATAGGAGCGTACGGACATTCACGGCTGCGCAAATTCTTTATCGGCAGCAACACAACAGAGATGCTATCTGATAGCCGTCAGCCCCTGCTAATGCTCAGATAAAACAGGCGGGCCCTGATTTCGGGGCTGCTTCTAGCTCACAGCAGCCTTTAGCTCTGTGATCTTTTCCGCTTTGTGCCAGAGGCGGACGTTAGCTATACCGTGACATGATGATTTATTAGGAGCCGGTAGGGGGAGTTACCATTGCAGCACACTACCAGAGATTCTACGATTTAAAATTCCCTGCGATCATTAAGAGGTTACAGCGAAATGCAATAGCACGAATCTGGGGGGGAATGGGGGCAAAAGGTATTGTGGGGGCATGTTTGGGGGCATAAAAAAGTCTGTATATGTCCCTATATAGCTATACAGTAGTTTCCGTAACCCATTGATAGTGCTCTAACCCCTTGATTCACAGAACACGCCAAAACCGATTAAATAAATAGGCATTAGCTATGCATCTTTAATTCTCTGCCGCATTAAGCCTATCAATGCAATTAAATCTATTATTTTTCAAAGCATTGCAAAATTTTCTCTATCCCATTCACCTGCCGTAGCAGGGTCTATGCTTATAAAAAGCGATACACAAAGGGGCGCAGGCGCAATACCCCCACGCGGCGCGGGTTGAAGTGATAATCATTATCACTAACATGGCGTTATTCCCTTTGTGGCTCCACTGATGAGGTAGACCTATGGAAGTGCATTCTGGAACCTTTGATCCCAACGATGTGACCTGGCGCGGTATCACGCTGACGCCTTCGGCAGCGGCGCATATTCGCGAACTGGTCAAACAGCAGCCGACGCTCCAGGGCGTGCGTTTGGGGGTTAAGCAAACCGGCTGTGCGGGCTTCGGCTACGTGCTGGACGCAGTCAGCGAGCCGGATCGTGACGATCTGTTGTTTGAGTACGAGGGCGCGAAGCTGTGGGTGCCTTTACGCGCAATGCCGTTTATTGACGGTACCGAGGTGGATTACGTGCGCGAAGGGCTGAATCAGCTGTTCAAATATCATAACCCCAAGGCGCAGAACGAATGCGGCTGTGGCGAAAGCTTCGGGGTATAGGCGGTACATAATGACGCGTAATACTGACGCAACTGACGATGTCCAGACCTGGGCCGGCGGCCCGCTGAACTATAAAGAAGGCTTTTTCACTCAGCTGCAAACCGACGAGCTGGCGAAGGGCATTAACGAAGACGTGGTGCGGGCGATCTCCGCCAGGCGCAACGAGCCGGAATGGATGCTGGCATTTCGCCTCAAGGCCTATCGTGCCTGGCTGGAAATGGAAGAGCCTCACTGGCTGAAGGCGCACTATGATGCGCTGAACTATCAGGACTACAGCTATTATTCCGCGCCGTCCTGCGGAAACTGCGACGATAGCTGCGCCTCTGAACCTGGCGCACAGCAGCAAACCGGGAGCAGCAGCTTTTTAACCGATGAGGTTGAAGCCGCGTTTAACCAGCTTGGCGTTCCGGTACGTGAAGGTAAAGAGGTGGCGGTAGACGCCATTTTTGATTCGGTGTCGGTGGCGACAACCTACCGGGAAAAACTCGCTGAACAAGGGATTATTTTTTGCTCGTTTGGTGAAGCGATTCATGACCATCCGGAGCTGGTCCAGCGTTACCTCGGTACGGTTGTTCCGGAAAATGACAACTTCTTTGCTGCGTTAAACGCGGCGGTGGCCTCAGACGGTACCTTTATTTATATCCCTAAGGGCGTCCGCTGCCCGATGGAGCTGTCGACCTATTTCCGTATCAACGCAGAAAAAACCGGCCAGTTTGAGCGCACGATTTTGATAGCCGACGAGGGCAGCTATGTGAGCTACATTGAGGGCTGCTCGGCGCCGGTGCGCGATAGCTATCAGCTGCATGCGGCGGTGGTAGAGGTGATCATTCATAAAGACGCCGAGGTGAAATACTCCACCGTGCAGAACTGGTTCCCCGGTGACAACAACAGCGGCGGGATCCTCAACTTTGTGACCAAGCGCGCGCTGTGCGAAGGTGAAAATAGCAAAATGTCGTGGACGCAGTCGGAAACGGGCTCGGCCATTACCTGGAAATACCCTAGCTGTATTTTGCGCGGCGATAACTCGGTGGGGGAATTTTTCTCCGTGGCGCTGACCAGCGGTCACCAGCAGGCTGATACCGGCACCAAGATGATCCACATCGGTAAAAACACAAAATCGACCATCATCTCGAAGGGGATTTCCGCCGGGCATAGCCAGAACAGCTATCGCGGGCTGGTGAAAATTATGCCGACGGCGACCAACGCCCGCAACTACACCCAGTGTGACTCGATGCTCATCGGCCCTGACTGCGGTGCACATACGTTTCCGTACGTGGAGTGTCGCAATAACAGCGCCCAGCTGGAGCACGAGGCGACCACTTCGCGTATTGGTGAAGACCAGCTGTTCTATTGTCTGCAGCGCGGCATCAGCGAAGATGATGCCATCTCAATGATTGTTAACGGATTTTGTAAGGATGTTTTCTCGGAGCTGCCGCTGGAGTTCGCCGTGGAAGCGCAAAAACTGCTGGCTATCAGCCTTGAACACAGCGTCGGTTAAGCATTAAGGGAAACGATATGTTGAATATCAAAGATTTACAGGTCTCCGTTGAGGACAAAGAGATTCTGCGCGGCGTCAGCCTGAACGTCCGCCCGGGCGAAGTCCACGCCATTATGGGACCGAACGGGTCGGGGAAAAGTACGCTCTCTGCGACGCTGGCTGGCCGTGAAGACTATACGGTGACCGGAGGGGCTGTCACCTTTAAAGGCCATGACCTGTTAGCGCTGTCGCCGGAAGAGCGGGCCGGGGAAGGGATTTTTATGGCCTTCCAGTACCCGGTTGAAATTCCCGGCGTGAGCAACCAGTTTTTCCTGCAAACCGCGCTCAACGCGGTGCGCGCCCATCGTGGGCAAGAGCCGCTGGATCGCTTCGATTTTCAGGATTTGATGGAAGAGAAAATCGCCTTGCTGAAAATGCCGGCGGACCTGCTGACCCGGTCGGTGAACGTCGGGTTTTCTGGCGGTGAAAAAAAACGCAACGATATCTTACAGATGGCTGTGCTGGAGCCTGAATTATGCATTCTTGATGAAACCGATTCCGGGCTGGATATCGATGCGCTGAAAATTGTCTCGGAAGGCGTTAACGCGCTGCGGGACGGCAAACGCAGCTTTATTATCGTCACTCACTACCAGCGTATCCTGGACTATATCAAGCCTGACGTGGTGCATGTGCTGTATCAGGGGCGGATCGTGAAATCGGGTGATTTTCGGCTTGTGAAACAGCTGGAGGAACAGGGCTATGGCTGGCTTAGCGAACAACAGTAGCGCGCTGCAGCAGTGGCATGCGCTATTGCAGGCGCGCGGCGGACAGCCGTCGCCGCAGGCGCTGGCGCACCTGCAGCAGATCCATCAGCTTGGCCTGCCTACACGCAAGGATGAAGACTGGAAGTACACCGCGCTTGATAAGCTGCTCGCCAGCACCTTTGTCGCGCCCGCGCTGCCTGCATTGACGGCTCAACAGCGCGATGCTCACGCGGTAGCGCTGGCGGCGCATCGGCTGGTGTTCGTTGACGGTCAGTTTGATGCACGTCTCAGCGATGATCCTGGCGGTAGCGGGTTTGAGGTGACGGTGGATAATCAGCGCCAGTCGCTGCCGGATGCGGTTCATCCCGAGGCCTTCCTGCATCTGACGGAAAGTCTGGCCACCAGCGTGACGCGTATCCGCGTACGGCGTAATCAGCGTCCCGAAAAACCGCTGCTGCTGCTGCATCTGACGCGCGGCCTGGAAACGGGCGAGATGAATACGGCGCATTACCGCCACCATTTACAGCTAGAGGAAGGGGCCCAGGCGACGGTTATCGAGCACTATGTCAGCCTGAATGCGCTGCGCCACTTTACCGGCGCAAGGTTGACGATGGACGTGGCCGATAATGCCCAGCTACAGCATCTGAAGCTGGGGTTTGAAAACGATCAGAGCTACCACTTTTCCCATAACGATCTACGGCTAGGGCGAGACGCAGCCGCTTTCAGCCACAGCTTCCTGTTGGGCGCGGCGGTTGCCAGACACCACACCAGCAGCCAGCTGAATGGCGAAAACAGCACGTTGCGTTTGAATAGCCTGGCGATGCCGGTTAACGCTGAAGTGTGCGATTCCCGCACGTGGCTTGAACATAATCAGGGCTACTGTAACAGCCGGCAGCTGCATAAAACCATCGTCAATGATAAGGGGCGGGCGGTATTCAACGGTGTGATTACCGTGGCGCCGCACGCCGTTAAAACCGACGGCCAGATGACCAACAACAATCTGCTGCTGGGTCGGCTGGCAGAAGTCGACAGCAAACCGCAGCTCGAGATTTACGCTGACGATGTGAAATGCAGCCACGGTGCCACCGTCGGGCGAATCGACGACGAGCAGCTCTTTTATTTACGTTCACGCGGCGTGGCGCTGGAGGAAGCGAGGAACATCATCCTTTATGCGTTTGCCGCCGGGCTGACCGATGCCATTACCCTGGAGGCGCTGAAGCAGCACGTACTGGCGCGGATCGGGCTGCGTCTGGCAGGAGGTAAACAATGACTTTTTCCGTACAACAGGTGCGCGCCGATTTTCCGGTACTCTCCCGCGAAGTCAACGGCCAGCCGCTGGCGTATCTGGACTCCGCGGCCAGCGCGCAGAAACCCGAGCAGGTGATCCACGCGGAAGCGGCGTTTTATCGCAACGGCTACGCGGCGGTACACCGGGGCATTCACACGCTGAGCGCCGAAGCCACCCAGCGAATGGAAGAGGTGCGCCAGAAGGTCGCGCGTTTTCTTAATGCAGCCAGCGCCGAAGAGATCGTCTTTGTGCGCGGTACGACTGAAGCGATTAATCTGGTCGCCAACAGCTGGGGCAACCGTAACGTTCAGGCGGGCGATAATATCGTGATCACGGCGATGGAGCACCACGCCAATATTGTGCCGTGGCAAATGCTCTGTGCACGTGCGGGGGCACAGCTGCGGGTCATCCCGCTCAACGCCGATGGCACGTTGCAGATGGCGGCGGTCGAGGGGCTATTTGATGCGCGCACCCGCCTGCTGGCGGTGACCCAGGTGTCTAACGTGTTGGGGACCGAGAACCCGCTGTCGGAGCTGATTGCCATCGCGCATCGCCATAACGCGAAAGTGCTGGTGGACGGCGCGCAGGCGGTGATGCATCACCCGGTCGACGTGCGGGCGCTGGGCTGCGACTTCTACGCCTTCTCTGGCCATAAACTCTACGGCCCCACGGGAATTGGCGCGCTGTATGTTACCGCCGACATCCTACAGACGATGCCGCCGTGGGAAGGCGGTGGGTCAATGATTGCCACCGTTAGCCTGACGGAAGGCACCACGTGGGCGAAAGCGCCGTGGCGTTTCGAGGCCGGAACGCCGAATACCGGCGGCATTATCGGTCTGGGCGCCGCGCTGGATTATGTCAACGGCCTGGGGCTGACGCACGTTGCTGAATATGAACAGACGCTGATGCGCTACGCGCTGGACGCGCTGGCAGACGTGCCGGATCTGCATTTGTACGGGCCCGCCGAACGCCTGGGGATCATTGCTTTTAATCTCGGCAAGCATCATGCCTACGACGTTGGCAGCTTTCTCGATAACTATGGGATTGCCGTACGCACCGGTCATCACTGCGCGATGCCGCTGATGGCGTTTTATCAGGTGCCCGCAATGTGCCGGGCGTCGTTGGCCATGTACAACACCGTTGAAGAGGTCGACCGCCTGGTGGCGGGCCTGCAGCGCATTCGCCGATTACTGGGGTAACAGGGAGCAACCATGGCGGCTTTACCGGACAAAGATAAACTGTTGCGCAACTTTAACCGCTGCGCCAACTGGGAAGAGAAGTATCTCTATATTATTGAGCTGGGCCAGCGTCTGGCGCCGCTCAGCCCCGAGCAGCACCGCCCGGAGAATATTATTCAGGGGTGCCAGAGCCAGGTGTGGATTGTGATGGGGCGTGACGATCGGGGTCGTATCACGCTGCAGGGCGACAGCGATGCGGCAATTGTTAAAGGCTTGATTGCCGTGGTGTTTATCCTCTACGATGGGATGACCGCTGCGGACGTACAGGCTTTTGATGTACGGCCCTGGTTTGAACAGATGGCGCTGGCGCAGCATCTGACGCCGTCACGTTCTCAGGGACTGGAGGCCATGATTCGCGCTATCCGCACGCAGGCGGCAAGTTTTAGCTAATATCAAATAGACAGCTTTCATTCTGTTACGAAAGGTGGGCGGGCAGCCCACCACGCTGGTGGTTCAGCTTTCTGGCATGTTGTCAGTGAATATGAATAAGGAATCCAGATATGAAGCGCGCGTCCCTCTTAACACTCGGCATTTTAGGCGCCCTCAGCGCGATCTCAAGCGCCTGGGCGGTTGACTACCCATTACCCCCTGCCAACAGTCGTTTAATCGGCCACAATCAAACCTACACGGTTCAGGAGGGGGATAAGAACCTACAGGCCATCGCCAGACGCTTTGATACGGCGGCGATGCTGATTCTTGAAGCCAACAATACCATCGCACCGGTTCCCCGTCCCGGCACCGTGGTGACGATTCCGTCGCAGATGCTGCTGCCGGACGTCCCGCGTGAAGGGATTGTCGTCAACCTCGCCGAGCTGCGCTTGTATTACTTCCCGCCGGGTGAACAGCAGGTCCAGGTCTATCCGATAGGCATCGGCCTGCAGGGGCTGGAAACGCCGGAAATGACGACTCGGGTCGGGCAGAAGATCCCGAACCCGACCTGGACGCCAACGCCGGGTATCCGCGCGCGTTCGCTGGAGCGCGGCGTGACGTTGCCCGCTGTCGTGCCTGCCGGGCCGCATAACCCGCTAGGGCTGTATGCGCTGCGTCTGGCGTACGGTAACGGTGAATACCTTATCCATGGTACCAACGCGCCGGATAGCGTCGGGCTACGCGTCAGCTCGGGCTGTATTCGCATGAATGCGCCGGACATTAAGGCGCTGTTCGCCCAGGTGCGCAGCGGGACGCCGGTGCGGGTGATCAATGAGCCGGTGAAATATTCAGTGGAACCGAACGGCGCGCGCTATCTGGAAGTGCACCGCCCGCTGTCGCATAACCCGCTAGGGCTGTATGCGCTGCGTCTGGCGTACGGTAACGGTGAATACCTTATCCATGGTACCAACGCGCCGGATAGCGTCGGGCTACGCGTCAGCTCGGGCTGTATTCGCATGAATGCGCCGGACATTAAGGCGCTGTTCGCCCAGGTGCGCAGCGGGACGCCGGTGCGGGTGATCAATGAGCCGGTGAAATATTCAGTGGAACCGAACGGCGCGCGCTATCTGGAAGTGCACCGCCCGCTGTCGCAGAACGCCGAGCAGGACACGCAAACGATGAAGATGACGCTGTCATCCGGCTTTAAAGTGTTTGCTGGTCACGGTAGCGTGGATGAAGCGCAGGTGAAGCGCGTGCTGTCTCGTCGTGCCGGATATCCGGTGGCGGTGTCTCAGGGCGCTGGGGCGGCTTCAGCTTCGGAGCCGGTCGTGTCAGCACAGAATGCGGACATGACATCAGGGAAGGTTACGCAGTAGGGCGGGGGATTTACAGGCAAAAAAAATGGCGCACAATGTGCGCCATTTTTATTACCAGAACTCTTACTTACGGTAAGAGTGAGCCTGGTTGTCCAGACGCTGGTTAGCACGAGCTGCGTCGTCTTTAGCAGCCTGAACGTCGGAACGCACTGCGTTCACGTCGTTGCTCAGCTGGTCAACTTTAGCGTTCAGAGTCTGAACGTCAGAAGACAGCTGATCGATTTTAGCATTGCTGGAGCAACCTGCCAGCAGAGTAGAACCCAGGATTACCGCGCCCAGTACCAGTTTAGTACGATTCATTATAAATACCCTCTAGATTGAGTTAATCTCCATGTAGCGTTACAAGTATTACACAAACTTTTTTATATTGAGAATATTTTTTTATGCGTTTTCCCTTATTTTTGATCGTTCGCTCAAAGAAGCACCGACTTTGCGCTTTTGCCGGGAAAATGCGTGTGAAAACAGAGGACTTCCATCGGATTCATCTTAGATAATCGAAGTTTAAATAGTGAGAGCCTATTTGATTTTTTATTGAGCAGGGTTATCTGAGTGTATAAAAAAAGCGCCCAATGGGCGCTTTTTAGGCAAACTATAATAAGTATGTGGATTATTACAGTACGTGTACGGAGGCGGTGTTGGTGGTGCCGCTCGGTACCAGCGCGCCGGAAACCATCACCACGACGTCGCCTTTCTGTGCCAGACCGCTTTCTACAGCGACTTCTTTGCCCAGACGGTAGAAATCATCGGTAGAGCTGATTTCTTTGACAACCTGTGCGACAACGCCTTTGCTCAGCACCAGCTGACGCGCAGTCGTTTCGTTGGTGGTCAGCGCCAGGATGGTGGCATCCGGGAAGTATTTACGGATAGCGCGTGCGGATTTACCGCCCTGGGTTGCTACCACGATCAGCGGTGCGTCCAGTTTCTCAGCGGTTTCTACTGCGCCACGGCAGACGGCTTCGGTGATGCGCAGCTTACGGCTGTCGTTGTTGAACTCCAGACGGCTGGTCATCACGCGGTCAGTACGTTCACAGATGGTGGCCATAATGGTCACGGCTTCCAGCGGGTACTTACCTTTTGCGGATTCACCGGACAGCATGACTGCATCGGTGCCGTCGAGGATGGCGTTTGCTACGTCGCCGGCTTCAGCGCGGGTCGGACGCGGGTTTTTGATCATGGAATCCAGCATCTGGGTCGCAGTGATAACGACTTTGCGCGCGCGGATACATTTTTCGATGATCATTTTCTGGGCGAAGATAACTTCTTCAACCGGGATCTCAACGCCCATGTCACCACGAGCAACCATGATGCCGTCAGAGGCTTCGAGGATTTCGTCGAAGTTGTTCAGGCCTTCCTGGTTTTCAATTTTGGAGATGATCTGGATGTTTTCGCCGCCGTGCGCCTTCAGGTGCTCGCGGATTTCAATAACGTCAGAACGTTTACGAATGAAGGATGCGGCAACGAAGTCAACGCCCTGTTCGCAACCGAAGATCAGGTCCTGTTTGTCTTTTTCAGCCAGCGCTGGCAGCGCGATGGAAACGCCCGGCAGGTTAACGCCTTTGTTCTCACCCAGGTCGCCGTTGTTCAGCACTTTACAGATAACTTTGTTACCTTCGATAGCGGTCACTTCCATACCGATCAGGCCATCGTCAACCAGCACGGTGTTGCCCACTTTCAGGTCAGAGGTGAAGCCTTCGTAGGTGACCGCAACGATTTCGCTGTTGCCGATAACGGATTTGTCGGTGGTGAAGGTGAAGGTCTGGCCCGCTTTCAGGGAGACGTCGTTACCGCCTTCCAGTTTGATGGTACGGATTTCCGGACCTTTGGTATCCAGCAGGATAGCGGCTTTCTTACCGGTTTTGCTCATCACGTTGCGCAGGTTCTTGATGCGCTGACCGTGTTCAGCATAGTCGCCGTGAGAGAAGTTCAGACGCATAACGTTCATGCCCGCGTCGAGCATTTTGCCTAACATCTCTTCGGATTCGGTTTTCGGCCCGATGGTGCAAACAATTTTGGTCTTTTTCATGACAGTCTTAGTCTTTAAGTTGAGATTGAGAAGGATTTGGAATTCTCGCCCCATGCGCGCACGGCCACGGAGTCAAACCTGTGTTACGAAAGTTGCTATGCCACGCCATAAGGATAGGTGACATAAAAAAAGCGTGCAGAGGAAAGTGTGCTAGAGGTTCAGCATAGTCAAAAAGGCGATGTTTTAATCGTTTATTGATGTAGTCCAATGAGCTGAAACCATTCAAGAAAGAAACGCGGCGGATTATACGATGTTATGGCGAAAAAAGAAAATAAAAACGCTGTTTCAAAATGAATGAAGGCTGTTTAACAAAATAAAAACGAATTATAGGTGAAAATGTAACAGCATAGATGCGCAACGGCAGACGCCGGGAGCCTGCTGATTTGCTTTCTGTGCGAAACGAAACAATAATAATTTGATTCTTAATGGAAATTAGCGAGCGTAAACGATGGGAAATCAGGCAAAAGACGACGTTTTATACCAGGAAATGTGCCGCGTAGTGGGAAAAGTTGTGCTGGAAATGCGCGATTTGGGCCAGGAACCGAAGCATATTGTGATCGCTGGCGTGGTCCGCACGGCGCTGGCAAACACCAAGGTCCAGCGTTCAGAGCTGACGCGTGAAGCGATGCAGAAGGTGGTAACTGCGCTGTCAGGGCAGGCCTGACAGCGGATCAGGCGATCACAAAGCGCAAAATCGATTTCACCGCCAGCTCGCTGTGGTGATGAATCAGCCCCTCATCGTTGATATCCGGAAGCGGACCGTCCAGATAGAGGCTGTTAAAGCTGTAAAAATTAGACACCTGATAAAAGCTGAAGCTGCTAATCAGACGGTGAACGTCGCGCGCGTCTAACGCGGGCTGGAATATGCCCTGTTCTTGCCCGCGGTGCAGAATCTGCTCCAGCAAGGAGAGGGCGCTTTTATTCAGCCGCTTCAGATCGCCCGAAGCCAGCAGCCATTTCCCGCGCTGCATATTCTCCATACAGATAATCCGCATAAAATCAGCGTGCTCGGCGTGATAACGTACGCTCCATTTCACCAGTTGGACGAGTGCTTCCACCGGCGGCAGATTCTCCAGCCCCAATTGCTGCGCGGTCTCGCGAATGCGCGTATAGACGTACTGCAGTACCGCCTGGTACAACAGCTCTTTAGTCTTAAAGTAGTACACCACCATACGCTTGGTCGTCTGCGCCTCGCCGGCTATCTGTTCCATACGCGCACCGGCCAAGCCGTGCTCCGCAAAAACCGCGATTGCGGCGGTAAAAATCCGTGTTTTTAGCGACTGCGCTTCATCGTGAGCGATGGCTGACATAACCACTCCTGTTCATTTTTGCCGGGCACAAAAAATACACACAACGATCACAAATTAGCAACCAAATCTGGCGCACTTGAACCAAATGATTCATATTCGATGCAACTGCTACCGCCAAAGCCAGGTGAAACCATGTTGCGTTCAATTGCTACCGTATCCCTTTCTGGAACCCTGCCTGAAAAGCTCAGCGCGATTGCCGCTGCCGGTTATCAGGGCGTTGAAATCTTTGAAAACGATTTGCTCTATTATACCGGTACGCCGACGGATGTCCGTAATATGGCCGACGATCTGGGGCTTAAAATCACGTTATTTCAGCCTTTTCGCGATTTTGAAGGCGGCCCGCGCGAGCGGTTTGCGGCTAACCTGGCGCGAGCCGAGCGCAAATTTGCGCTGATGCACGAGCTGGGCTGCGACACGCTGCTGCTGTGCAGTAACGTTCAGGCCGACTGTTCTGCCGACTTTTCCCTGCAGGTTGAAGATTTGCGCGCGCTGGCGACGCTGGCGGAGCGGGAAAATATCCGCATTGGCTATGAAGCGCTGGCGTGGGGTACCCACGTAAATCGCTGGTATCAGGCCTGGGAGCGGGTGAAAGCGGTAGATAGCCCGGCGTTGGGGATCGTGCTCGATAGCTTCCATATCCTGGCATTAGGCGACGATCTGCGTCGTTTGCACGAAGTGCCGATGGACAAGATCACCTTCCTCCAGCTGGCCGATGCACCGTTGATGAAAATGGATGTGCTCGAGTGGAGCCGCCATTTCCGCTGCTTTCCGGGGCAGGGTGAACTGCCGCTGGTGGCGTTTACTCAAGAACTGACGCGCCTTGGCTACCGTGGCCCATGGTCGCTGGAAATTTTTAACGACGGCTTCCGCGCCTCGCCCAACGGCGCGACGGCCAAAGACGGCTATCGCTCGTTGCTGTGGCTGGAAGAGCAGACTCAACGCACACTCGGTGAGAGCGGGGCGGATCTGTTCCACACGGCCAATCTACCGACTTTTGAGGGCATTGAGTTTATTGAGTTCGCCGCGAGCCCTGGCGAAGCGAAAAAGCTGAGCACCATGCTCGGCGGTATGGGATTCCAGCTGGAGGGGATGCACCGTTCCAAGCAGGTCGCGCTGTGGCGTAACGGCGGCGCGCGGGTAATTATCAACTATCAGCCCCACAGCTGGGCGGATCACTTCTATCAACGTCACGGCGTCTCGCTGTGTGCGATTGCGCTACGGGTCAGCGAAAGTGCGCCAGCGATCGCTCGCGCCAAAGCCTATGGCTACGCCACCTGGCAGGGCGAAGCCGGGCCGAATGAAAGCACCATCCCGGCGGTATGCGCACCGGACGGCAGCCTGATTTATCTTGTCGATAGCCAACAGGATATTTACGCGCAGGATTTTACCCTCACCGAAACGGCGAACGTGGGGCCGCTGCTGGGGATCGACCATCTGGCGCTAGGGATGGAGGCCGACAGCCGTGACAACTGGGTGATGTTTGTTCGCGCGGTGCTGGGTTTTACGCTGGAGCATGAACAAACGCTACCAGACCCTTACGGCCTGGTGCGCAGCCTGGCGGTGCAAAGCCCGCAGGGTACCGTACGCCTGGCGCTGAATATCTCTCAAAGCCGCGCAACGCAGATTGCCCGCTCGGTGGCCTGCTATCAGGGGGCCGGGCTACAGCACGCGGCGTTCGCGGGTCGCGATCTCCCCACGCTGCTGGACAACCAACCGCTGGCAGCCGCGCTGTCGCTGCCGGTTCCGGCAAACTATTACGATGATTTGCAGGCGCGATTTGGCGATAGCGCGCAGGTGGAAACCCTACGCCGCCAGCAGATTCTCTACGATCGTGACGGTACGGGCGGCGAATTTTTACACCGTTACACCTTACCGTTCAGCGAAGGGCGCTTCTTCTTTGAATTTACCGAACGTCGTCACGGCTACGCGCAGTACGGCGCGGTGAATGCTGCCGTACGACTGGCGGCAATGCAGTACCGTTAGCGCCGGAATGTACCATTCGGTACGCTGGCGCCACAGGCTAGACCATAACAATAAACATTCATCTGCACTCGACAACGACAGGTAAACACTATGAATTCACTCGGCCAACCTCGTGTGGCCACCGCTGCGGCGGTGAACGCGATCCCTCGCTCCCGGCGGCGCATTGGTATTCTGGCGCTGCTGGCCGTGGGGACCATGATCAACTATCTCGACCGCACGGTGCTGGGGATTGCCGCGCCGCAGCTGACCCAGGAGCTGGGCATTAGCGCCGCGGTGATGGGGATTGTCTTTTCTGCCTTTGCTTGGACCTACGCGCTGGCGCAGATCCCCGGCGGCATGTTCCTCGATCGCTTCGGCAACAAGTTGACCTATTTTCTGGCGCTGAGCTTCTGGTCGCTGTTTACGTTGCTGCATGGTTTTGCCGTAGGTCTGAAAACGCTGCTGCTGTGCCGTTTTGGTCTTGGCGTCAGCGAAGCGCCGTGCTTCCCGGTGAATAGCCGGGTGGTGAGCGCCTGGTTTCCGCAGCATGAACGAGCAAAAGCGACCGCGGTGTATACCGTTGGTGAATATCTCGGGCTGGCCTGTTTTGCGCCGCTGCTGTTCTGGATTATGGGCGGTTTTGGCTGGCGCATGCTGTTTATCTCGGTAGGTGTCGTCGGCATGTTATTTGCGCTGGTCTGGTGGCGATGCTATCGCGAACCGCATGAGGACAGCCGTCTGAGCCAGCAGGAGCGCGAGTACATTGCCGCCGGCGGCGGCATCAGCTCTGGCGCTGAGCAGCGCAAGGCGTTCAGCTGGCCGCTGGTACGTCAGCTGTTGCGCAAACGGCAAATTATTGGCGCCAGTATCGGCCAGTTTGCGGGCAATACCGTGCTGGTATTTTTCCTGACCTGGTTCCCCACCTATCTGGCGACCGAGCGGCATATGCCGTGGCTGAAAGTCGGGTTCTTCGCCATTCTGCCGTTTCTGGCAGCGGCGGGCGGCGTGATGTTCGGCGGTTGGGTGTCGGATAAGCTGCTGAAAGCTACCGGCAGCGCCAACCTGGGCCGTAAGTTGCCCATTATCGCGGGGCTGCTGATGGCGAGCTGCATTATTAGTGCTAACTGGCTGTCCAGCGACACGGCGGTGATCCTGGTGATGTCGTTCGCGTTCTTTGGCCAGGGGATGGTCGGGCTGGGCTGGACGTTAATTTCCGATATGGCACCGAAGGGGCTGGGCGGGCTGACCGGCGGGCTATTTAACTTCTGCGCCAACCTGGCGGGGATCCTCACGCCGCTGGTGATTGGTTTTATCGTGGCGGCGTTTGGCAGCTTCTTCTACGCCCTGGTGTATATCGGCGGCGCGGCGCTGCTTGGCGTGGTGGCGTATCTGTTTATTCTCGGTGATGTGAAGCGCATCGAACTGGATCTGCCTGAACTGGAGGAAACGCATGCACATTAGTGGGCGTACGCGGTTGATTGCGCATTTGGGATATCCGACGGAAAGCTTCAAGGCGCCAATGATCTATAACCCCTGGTTTGAAAACCAGAGCGTCGACGTCAAAGTGGTGCCGATGGGCATCAAGCCGGAAGATTATGCGTCGTTGATCCCCGCGCTGTTTTCGCTAACCAATATTGCGGGCGCACTGGTGACGATGCCACATAAAGTGGCGACCTGCGGGCTGGTCGACCGGATGAGTCCCACCGCGCAAATTGCCGGTGCCTGCAACGCTATCCGCCGCGAAGCCGATGGTTCGCTGACCGGTGATATGTTTGACGGTGACGGCTTTGTGCGCGGCATTCAGCGCAAGGGCTTTGGTACCGTCGGGGCACGCGCGATGGTGGTGGGCAGCGGCGGCGTGGGGTCGGCGATTGCGGCTTCGCTAGCGGCAGCGGGCGTCAGTGCGTTGACGCTATACGATGCGCGGGAAAGCACGGCGCACGCGCTGGCTGACCGTTTACAGGGGCATTACCCGCAGCTCGAACTGACGGTGATGGACAACGATCCGGCGGGGCATGGCCTGGTTGTCAATGCGTCACCGTTGGGCATGCTCCCTGCCGATCCGCTGCCGATGGACGTTCAGCGAATAGAGCCCGGCACGTTCGTGGGCGAAGTCGTCATGAAGCAGACGTTTACGCCTTTCTTGCAAGCGGCAATGGCGCGCGGGTGTCCGGTACAGCCAGGGACGGATATGCTGTTTGAAATGATCCCGGCCTATCTGGACTTCTTCCATCTGCCGGTGGCAACGCCGGATCGGCTGCGGATGCTGGCGGAAATTCACGACTAAAGTGCTGGTCAGAAGCGTAATAGCCCAGATAATATAACGCTTATGTCTGGGCTACTTCGTTTCTTCTTATGCATTCCACGTTAACACTTCTGGCGGCCGGCAGCCTGCGCCGCGCGTTTATCCCGTTACAGGCGCAGTTTTCCGGGCAAACCGGCATTGCGCTGAAGCTGGTTTTTGGCCCCGCCGGTTTACTGCGCGAGCGTATTGAAAGCGGTGAACCGTGTTCGCTGTTTGCATCGGCGAATCGCCAGCATCCTCAGGCGCTTTGTGACGCCGGCCGCGCAAGCGGTCTCCATCTTTTTGCCCGCAATTCGCTGATGCTTACCGTGCGAAATACCCCGCAGACGAAGGGAAAAACGTGGCGGGAACTGCTGGCGGATGAGACGCTGCGGTTAGCGACTTCGACGCCGCTGTGCGACCCTTCCGGTGACTACACCTGGCAGCTTTTTGAGCGTATAGCGTCCTGCTATCCGGCGCTGGGCAATGCGCTCAAGCAGCGCGCAATGCCGCTGGTTGGCGGGCGGCATTCGCTCGCGCTGCCGAACGGGGCGATGGCCAGCCAATGGTTGATTGATGAGGGGTTCGCCGATCTGTTTATCGGCTATGCTCACTACGCCACCGCGCTGGAGAATCAAAGCAACGTTCGCTGCGTCGTTATTCCCGAGCCGTGGAATATTCACTGTGAATATTACCTGACCGATGTTGATGAGCATGACGACGCGCGGCTGTTCCGCCAGTTTATACTGGGTGAAGAGGGGCAGCGCTGCCTGCGCGACGCCGGGTTTATGTCGGCGAGCGGTGAATAGTAAAAAGCGGAGTCACCACCGGGGAAGGGTAATCCTCAAGCTGAAGCTTACGAACCCGTACGCCGTAAGCGCGCTGGAGATTGGCTTCCTGTACCACCTCGGCTGTTCGTCCGGCCAGCCATTGACTGTCAGGCATCAGCAGTAGCGTATGGCTCGCCACCTGAAGCGCGTGGGTAGGATCGTGGGTGGTAAACATCACGGTACGCGACTGGGCGCGCGACAGATCGCTTATCAACTGTAACACCGTCTGCTGATTGCCCAAATCGAGCGCCGAGCAGGGTTCATCCAACAGGATATTCTGGCTGGCGCTGACCAGCGCGCGGGCGATCATCACCAGCTGCTGCTGACCGCCGGACAGATTGCTGAACAGCGCGTCAGCCAGATTGGCGATATTCAGCTGAACCAACGCCGCCTGCACCTGACGTTCGTCCTCTTCCTGCGGCTGTGAAAACAGGGCAATATGGCGCGCGCGTCCCATCAGTACGATTTCTCGAACCCGCCAGCCAAAAGCGGGGCGAAAAGACTGTGGAACAATCCCTACGCCACCGCTGGCCACCACCCGGCCGGATAACGACGGCAGTACGCCGGTAATGGTGTCCAGTAACGTACTTTTCCCCCGACCATTGGCCCCCAGAATCGCCCACACTTCGCCGGGCTGGCAGTGCAGATTCAGCGGGGTAAACAGCGGCAAGTGGTGACCATATTCGAGCTGCGAGAATGTGAGCGTCGGGGTCATCAGATCGTTCCTTTTCGGCTGGCGCGTACCAGCATAATGGCAAACAGCGGCGCACCGACCAGCGCAGTAATAATCCCGATGGGGATTTCTGCCGCGGTCAGCGTACGGGCGAGATCGTCAACCAATACCATAAAGCTGGCACCGATCCAGAAGGCGCAGGGGAGCAGGCGACGGTGATCGGCGCCGCTGAGCATTCGCGCGAGGTGAGGGATCACCAGACCAACCCAGGCAATACTGCCGCTGACGGCCACCTGCGCCGCGACCAGCAGCGCGCAGCACAGCAGCACGACGCGGCGCAACGCGGTTACGCTAACGCCCAGCGCGCGGGCGTCTTTATCATCCAACGACAGCAGGTTGATGCGCCAGCGCAGCGTGTAAAGCACCAGCGAGGCGGCCGCCACCGGGATGACGAGCAGCAGCACTTTGTGCCAGTTGGCGGTGGCAAAACTACCAAGCAGCCAAAAGACAATATTCGGCAATACCTCTTCCGTGTCGGCCATGTACTGCATCAGGCTGACCAGTGCGGCGAAGAAACCGCTGAGAATAATCCCGGCAAGTATCAGCACCAGCGTGCTTTCCCGGCCTTGAAGCGCCGCCAGAAGGTAAACCAGCGTGAGCGCCAGCAGGCCAAAGAAGAAGGTGGTGCCCATCATCAGCGGCATACTGAGTCCGAGCAAAATAGCCAGCGTGCCGCCAAAGGCAGAGCCCGAAGTGACGCCGATAATATGCGGGTCGACCAGCGGATTCTGGAACACGCCCTGGAGCGTCGCGCCGCATAGCCCCAGCGCGCCGCCGGCGAGCAGCGCCATCAGAATGCGCGGCAGGCGAACGGACCAGACGATCTGGTGGGCGATATCGCGGCTATGCGGGTGTATCAACTGCGCCAGCACTTCACCGATAGATAAACCGTATTGACCAAAACACAAAGAGAGCACGGCAACGGTGAGCGTGAGCAGCATCAGCCCACCCTGTAACGTTTTGGGGCGACTACGGATGTGCATTAGCCTGCCAATCGGTACGGTAGAAACGATGGTAGTAATCCTGCGCCTGCGCATCGACGTCGATATCTTTGTAGCGCTGCGGGTAGAGTTTTTTCGCCAGCCACAGTTCGCCAATAGCCAGCGCTTCCGGCATTGGATAGCCCCATGCTTTCGCGTATTCCGGCATCAGCCAGACGCGGTGATTTTTCACAGCATCAATGCCTTGCCACTGCGGGTCGTTGACTATCTGTTTCACCACCTCGGGGTAGCGGTCCTGCACGAAGATAACCTGCGGATCCCACTGCAACACTTGTTCCATCGACACCTGGCGTGCGCCTTTTACGGTTGCGGCGGCCACGTTGATAGCGCCCGCATGTTGCATCATCAGGCCGGTATATTTCCCTGAACCATAGGTATTCAGATCCGGGTTAGCCATGTACACGCGAACTTTCTCTGCGGACGGAATGGCGGCGACCGGCGCGTTGAATTTGGCGCGCGCGGCAAAGGTGTAATCAATGAGCGCATCCGCCTGTGCCTGACGGTTAACCACGTCACCAATCAGGCGAATACCCTGTTTAAGACCTTCGTTATACGCGCGTTCTTCATCGGCCATGGTGGGATTCATTTTCTTTTGCTCACCGGCGGCGTCTTCACGAAGAGAGATGGCAACGACGGGGATCCCCGCATGGGAAATTTGCTGAATCATGGCCGCCGGTGCGTAGTTGGCGACAAACACCACCTGTGGGTGCAGCGCCAGCAGGCTTTCAATATTGACCTGGGTGAGGTCGCCCGGCATCGGCAGCGTTTCAATGCCGGGCATGAAGCGGGCAAAACCCGGGCCGAGCTGTTTTTTCCAACTGCTCAGGACGCCAACGATATCCGCAGAGGCGTCCAACTGTACCAGCAGGTTTAAGGTCTGGTGTTGGAGCACCACCACGCGGTTGACCGTATCGGGAAGGGTAACCTGGCGGCCAAGCTGGTCGGTTACGGTACGGTCGGCAAGCGCAGGGGTCGCTGCCGCCAGGCTGGCGCAGGCTAGCGTCAGACCAACAAGTAAACGGTGTAATGTAGACATGAGTCGCTCATTCAGGAGGGGAAGTAATCGATGTGTATTTGATTATATAACGAAGGGAAATGCAAACCGTCTGACGGAAATACCCCTAAATTTCTCCTGAAAACAAAAAAGGCCGCAGCGTTTTCGCGGCGGCCTGGTTCGGGCGCATGCTGCCATTCAGGCAAAAATGGTCATCAGGTATGCGGCAAACAGCGCCAGGTGCGCTGCGCCGTTCAGCACGTTGGTACGCCCGGTCGAGAACGAGATGTGGCACAGTATCAGCGAGGCAACCATCACGATCATCTCCGGCATCCCCAGGCCGAACATCAGTTCGTTACCGGTCAGCCAGGCGATCAGCGTCACCACCGGCACGGTGAGGGAAATGGTCGCCAGCACCGAGCCAAAGAACAGGTTCATCGCACGCTGCACCTGGTTATTAAGAACCGCCTTCAGCGCGCCTAAGCCTTCCGGCGAGAGGATCAGCAGAGCGACCAGGAAACCGGTAAACGCGACCGGCGCGTTCATGCTGGTCAGCAGCGTCTCCAGCGGGTTTGCGTTCATTTTGGTCACTGCAATCACCGCCACCAGATGGACAATCAGCCACAGGGCGTGCCAAAGGCTGCTGTGCGCCGACGGTTTACCGTGGTGCGGGTCATCATCGTCGCTGTCGTCCTCATGCTCGTAGACAAACAGACTCTGGTGCGTTTTGGTTTGAATAAGCAGAAATACGCCGTACATGGCGGCGGAAATCAGCGCCACGAGCAGCGACTGGCCGATGGTAAAATTGGCCCCCGGCAGCGCCGTCGGGAACACCAGCACAATAATGGCCAGCGGAAACAGGGCAATCAAATATTGTTTGATGCCGAACAGGTTCATATATTGCGTGGCAAATTTGCGCCCGCCAAGCAACAGCGAGAAGCCCACCAGTCCGCCGGTCACGATCATAATGATCGAATACAGCGTATCGCGCATCAGGGTAGGGGCGGCATCGCCGGTGGCCATCAGCGCAGAAATCAGGCTGACTTCCAGAATAACGACAGAGAGACTTAAAATCAGGGAGCCGTAGGGCTCGCCGAGACGGTGGGCTAAGACGTCGGCGTGGCGAACCACGCTAAAGGCACTGCTCAGAATACCAACCAGAGCGAGAGCATTAATCGCAACAACCACTGGCAATGACTGACTGCTTCCCCAGAAGAACAGGATTGCCAGCGCGATGACCGGGAAAATGAGCGACGTCTCCTTGTGGCGAGTTTTCACCGCCTCATGTGCGTGGGTCATGTGTTTCTCCATATATGCAGGTATTTATAATTATAGAAAAAATCAGGGGCATAAATTAACAAATTTTTCCATGTGTCAGGCAATCTTTTACTAAAATTTACCCATGGCGCGAATTTTATGGTTAAAGGTCTATAATATAAAACAACTGATAAATATCTATTAAATAACAGTCAATTGTCATGTTGTTATTTTTATTATTCGTCTGGAGTGTTCACGGTGAAACGCAATAGGGATCCGGCAGACAAATTGCATCCGAGGGCGTAAAGCTGGATAATATTTCGTCAATGACAGCGCCGGAAGTCGCCATCCGTTCCCTTGAGAGCGTATGTGTTGCAAGGACGAGTTGTGGTGGTGGAGGTTTAAAGTGTTAACGCGTGATTTCTTAATGAAGGCGGATTGTACGACGGCGTTTGGCGCCATTGAGGCGTCGCTGCTATGGTCAGCTGAACAGCGCGCGGCATCGCTGGCGGCAACGCTGGCCTGTCGGCCGGATAATGGCCCGGTATGGATATTTGGCTACGGTTCGCTGATGTGGAACCCGGCGCTCAACTACAGCGAGTCGGTTACCGGCACGCTGGTTGGCTGGCATCGGGCCTTCTGCCTGCGCCTGACGGCGGGGCGCGGCAGCGCGTGCCAGCCGGGCCGTATGCTGGCGCTGAAAGAAGGCGGGCGCACCACGGGCGTCGCCTATCGGTTGCCGGATGACGAAATTGAAAACGAGCTGTCGCTGCTGTGGAAACGCGAGATGATCACCGGCTGCTACCTGCCCACCTGGTGCAAACTGGCGCTCGACGATGGGCGTACGGTAAATGCGCTGGTGTTTATTATGGACCCGCGCCATCCGCTGTATGAATCCGACACCAGCGTGCAGGTCATTGCCCCGCTGATTGCGCGCGCAAGCGGCCCGCTTGGCACAAATGCGCAGTATCTTTTCTCGCTGGAACAGGAACTGCAAAAGCTGGGTATGCCGGACGATGGATTAAATGAACTGATTCATAAAGTGCGGCTGCTGGTGGGGGGCGTCAATCCGCCGGGGCTGGCTTAGTCGCAGGACCACCCCGGAAGCGTGCTTCCGGGGCAGGGCTCAGGCAGCGACGTAGCTGATAGAGTGCTCAAGAGACTGGCTATGACTGTCAATCAGTACGTTCCAGGTACCGCTGTAAGGCACGGTCAGGTATGCCTTTTCTTCGTTCTGTACGCTCAGAATATCGGCGCCGTGATTGCTGGCGCTCTTTTGGGTGCTCATTAAATGAATGTGGCAACGCTCAGAGCAACGCACCACCACCGTATCTCCGCCAAATAACGTCAAACTTGCCTTTACCATCACCAAAATACCCCGCTGCCATGAGTCAATGCGCTCCCTGCGATGAAATCCTGCTTGTGATGTTGTTCACAATTCACTCATCGCATAACACCAAACCCTGTGCCTGCGGATGCTGATTTTGATCAAAAAATGCCGCAATGCTTCAACAAAAATGACAATGTTCCTGAATGCATTCAGCCTTCGCCACATTGCTGCGCAGAATGCAGCAGACGTAATACAAAATCCTTTAAAAACGGGGTAAATGGCGACGATATCAGAAGGTCAGCACTTTATCCGCGGCCAGCGTCCACTGCGCTAGCTCGACCAGCGTGCCAATCTCGACGCCGTCAATCAGCGGCAGGGCGGTGATGCCACGGCCGTCGGTGCAGGTTTTACACAGCTTCACCGGCACGTTTTGCGCAGTGAGGATCTCGAGCATTTGCTGAATGTTGTAGCCTTCCGCGGGTTTTTGCCCGCGCAGGCCTGCGGTGACGGCGTCAGACATCAAAAATAGCTGAAGATGCAGGTCTTCCTGCTGTTCGCGCAGGGCGATAGCAAGGCGCAGGCTGTTGAACAAAGATTCGCTGCCGTAGGCGGCACCGTTGGCGATAATGACGATACGTTGCATCTGAACTCCTTTTAGGCACGGTTATTGCTGGTTGTTGCTAAAGATAGGTAAATCCTCTACCGGGAGCGCATATGATAAATCATGAAGATGATACCCCCGACGCTATCGAGTGGTTTCGCTACGCGCGGCAGGTGCAGAAAGACCAGCTTCGGCAGCTGGCGCGGCAAGGGCAATTGGTCAGCCAGATAAGCCACGTCGTGCATATGTTACAGTGTGAACGCGGGGCCTCCAACATCTGGTTATGTTCACAGGGGCGACTGTACGGCGCCGAGCGCCGGGCCAGCGCCGCGCTGGTGGATGAACAGCTGCGCCCGCTGCTGCGGTGCCTGTCGCCGCGCCATCTGCCATCAACCAGCGGCCTTTGCCAGCGCATCGCTCGTGCGGTCTGGTCGTTGGAACAGCTGCCCGCGCTGCGCGAAAATGTTGCCAGCCGGCAAATTGCCGCCGAGACGGCCACCGGCCAGTTCAGCCGCACCATTCGCCATTTACTCAACATTATTCCACAGCTGAACGACAGCATTGACGATCCGCAGCTCGCCGCGCGGCTGGTGGCGCTGTACAGCTTTATGCAGGGCAAAGAGCTGGTGGGTCAGGAGCGTGCGCTGGGGGCGCAGGGGTTTGCGCTGGGCTGTTTTAGCCAGGAGCTTCGCCAACGGCTGGTCGATCGTATTGACGGCCAGCAGCCCTGTTTTGACAGCTTTCTGTCGCTGGCGACGAGCCCGCTGAAGATGCTGTTTTACACCGAATGTCAGGCGGGGATAGCGATTGAACAGCTGCGGCGGATCGCCTGTACCCGCCAGCCCGGCGAGGATGATGGCGAAACGGCACTGCGCTGGTTCCAGCTGCAAACTCAGCGGCTGGAGCAGATGCGCGGGCTGGAAGAGCTGCTGATTGGCGAGCTGATGACGGCCGTTGATGGCCTGCTGCTGGACGATAACGCCCCCGATCCACGGCAGGATGACGCCGTCAGCGACGGTATGTTGCTGCACCTGGACAGGCAGCTGCTGCCGCTGGTGCGCCAGCAGGCGCGCGAACTGGAGCAGCTTTCCAGCCAACTGGCGTCGCTGAAGGATACGCTGGAAGAGCGGCGGCTGATTGATAAAGCCAAAGGCGTGCTGATGACCTACCGGCAGATGAACGAAGAGCAGGCCTGGCACTGCCTGCGCAAAATGGCGATGGAGAAGAATCAGCGCATGGTAGAGATCGCGCGCGCGCTGCTGGCGGTAAAGACGTTATGGCAGCAGGAGGCCCCCCCACCGTTGCACAATGAACGGGCATGAATGCTTTGCTGCGGTGCAAAAAAGGTGACGTAGACAACATTATTTGCCGCAACCCCGTGTGTTTACGACCTGGCATCTGAATTGCATTAACTTAATAAATCATCGGTCACGAGCCAACGGCGGTTCGGAGACCACGAGGATAAAGGCGTCCTGCAATGCGAAGCATTGCCGGGCGCTTTTTTTTTGCATTCGGGAGCGAATATGGGCGAGACGTTTTCACTATCACGGCGGCGATTTATTCAGGCGGGCGCGGCGCTGGGCGGCGCGATGCTGCTGCCGGGCATCATGCAGGCAGCCTGGGCGGCCGGTTCCGATAAACCGGAACGGCAAACGGTCAAGGTGGGGTTTATCCCGCTCACCGACTGCGCGCCGTTGGCGATTGCGGCGTTAAAGGGATTCGATAAGAAGTACGGCATCACCCTCGTGCCAAGTAAAGAAGCCAGCTGGGCGGCAGTGCGCGACAAACTGGTTAACGGCGAGCTGGACGCGGCGCACGTACTCTATGGCCTGCTGTATGGGCTGGAGCTGGGCGTGGCGGGTAAACCGCAGGCGATGGCTAACCTGATGACGCTGAACCGTAACGGCCAGGGAATCACCCTATCGACGGATTTGCATGCGCAGGGCGTGAGCGATCTCAGCGCGCTGAAGACGCTTATTGGCAACAGCGCGCCGGGCACCTACACCTTTGCGCATACCTTTCCGACCGGCACTCATGCGATGTGGCTCTACTACTGGCTGGCCAGCGGCGGCATTAATCCCTTCAGCGATATTCGTACCGTGGTGGTTCCGCCGCCGCAGATGGTGATGAACATGCGTATTGGCAACATGGTGGGTTTTTGCGTCGGCGAGCCGTGGAACGCCCGCGCCATCAACGATCGCATCGGCTTTACCGCCGCCACCAGCCAGGAAATCTGGTCGGAACACCCGGAAAAAGTCCTGGGCACGCGCCGTGAGTGGGTTGAACAGTACCCGAATACCAGTCGTGCGCTGGTGGCTGCGCTGATGGACGCCGCCCGCTGGATTGACGCCTCTGCGGATAACAAGCGGGAAACCGCCCGAATTCTGGCCCAGCGCGGGTGGCTCAACACCAAAGAACAGTACCTGACCGGCCGTATGCTCGGCGACTACGACAACGGTATCGGGCGTCGCTGGCACGATGCGCACCCGATTCGTTTTTTTGACCAGGGCGATGTTAGCTTCCCGTGGCTGTCGGACGGCATGTGGTTCCTGACCCAGTTCCGCCGCTGGGGTCTGCTGAAAAGCGATCCGGATTATCTGGCCGTTGCCCAGCGCATCAACCGCATCGACGTGTGGAAAGACGCCGCGCAGGCCGTGGGAGGGATCGCCGCACCAACGCAAACCTTACGCAGCAGCACCCTGATTGACGGCACCGTCTGGAATGGGAGTGACCCCGCCGGATACGCCCGCCGTTTTGCCATTCAACGTTTGGGAGCATGAGATGAAGAGCAGAAACAAAACCGTTGAGAAGATGCCCGCGCCAGCGGGAGAAGTGATTACGCTGCCGCCGGTGCAGGTACGTCGACATGCCCCCGTATGGGGTCGGCGGATTCGCGGTCTGGCTGAGCGCGCGATCCCGGCGCTGATGGGATTAGGCATGCTGGTGCTGCTCTGGCAGCTGGCGGCAGTCAACAGCAAAGGTTTTCCGACCCCGCTAAGCACGCTCGACTCCGCGCTGACGCTGTTCGCCGATCCGTTCTACAACAATGGCCCTAACGATGTGGGCGTTGGCTGGAATGTGCTGGCGTCGCTCCAGCGTGTGGCCGTGGGGTTCGGTCTGGCGGCGCTGGTCGGGATCCCGCTGGGCTTCCTGATTGGCCGCTTTACCTTTTGTTCCCGCATGTTTACGCCGCTTATCGCACTGCTGCGCCCGGTCAGCCCGCTGGCGTGGCTGCCAATTGGCCTGCTGTTGTTCCAGAAGGCGGAGCCTGCCTCGAGCTGGACCATTTTTATCTGCTCTATCTGGCCGATGGTGATCAACACCGCTGAAGGGGTCAGACGCATTCCGCAGGACTACCTCAACGTTGCGCGGGTGCTACAGCTTTCTGAATGGACGGTCATGCGCAAAATCCTCTTCCCGGCGGTATTGCCCTCGGTACTGACCGGCGTTCGGCTGTCGATCGGTATCGCCTGGCTGGTGATTGTGGCGGCGGAAATGCTCACCGGTGGTCTGGGCATTGGTTTTTGGATCTGGAACGAGTGGAACAACCTCAACGTGGAAAACATCCTCATTGCGATCGTCATCATTGGCGTCGTCGGGCTGCTGCTGGAGCAGGGGCTGATGCTGATTGCGCGTCGTTTTAGCTGGCAAGAGAAATAAGGAGAATCGCATGAAACCATTAATTCAGGTCCAGGCCGTGAGCCAGCGTTTCCATACCGCCAGCGGCGAGTTTCTGGCTTTACAAAACGTCTCGTTTGATATTCACGAAGGGGAAACGGTGAGTCTGATAGGCCATTCTGGCTGTGGGAAATCCACGCTGCTCAACCTGATCGCCGGGATTACCCTGCCAAGCGAAGGCGGGCTGATTTGCGATAACCGGGAGATCGCGGGGCCGGGACCGGAGCGGGCGGTGGTGTTCCAGAACCATTCGCTGCTGCCGTGGCTGACCTGCTTTGATAACGTCGCGCTGGCGGTTGACCACGTTTTCCGCCGCAGCATGAGCCAGGCCGAGCGCCGGGAGTGGATTGAACACAACCTCGATCGTGTACAGATGGGTCATGCGATGCACAAACGGCCTGCGGAAATCTCCGGCGGCATGAAACAGCGCGTTGGCATTGCCCGCGCGCTGGCGATGAAACCTAAGGTGCTGCTGATGGATGAACCGTTCGGTGCACTGGACGCGCTGACCCGTGCGCATTTGCAGGACTCGGTGATGCAGATCCAGCAGGCGCTGAATACCACCATCGTCTTGATAACCCACGACGTGGATGAAGCGGTGCTGCTCTCCGATCGCGTGCTGATGATGACCAACGGCCCGGCGGCCAGCGTGGGCGAAATACTGGAGGTTAATCTGCCGCGCCCGCGCAATCGGGTACAGCTGGCTGATGACGGGCGCTATCACCATCTGCGTCAGCAGATTCTGCATTTCCTCTACGAAAAACAGCCCAAAGCGGCGTAAGGGACGGGCGTATGCGGAAACTGGTGATGATCGGTAACGGTATGGCGGCAACCCGGCTGGCGGAGAAGCTGGTGACCGCTGCACCGGGGGTATTTGCGATAACGATTATCGGCGATGAGCCGCACCCGGCCTACAGCCGTATTCTGCTTTCTCCGGTGCTGGGCGGAGAGAAAACGTTTCCGCAGACGCTGCTGCAGCCGGAGGGATGGTACGCCGGACACGGCATCACGCTGTGCACCGGGGAGACGGCGCTGGCGGTGGATATTGCGGCCTGTCGGGTCACCACCACCCAGCGCACGCTGATCTGGGACGAGCTGGTCTTCACCTGTGGCTCCCACGCTTTTATGCCGTCGTTGCCGGGCATCGCGTTGCCGCATGTGTTTGCCTTCCGCACTCAGGCTGATGTTGATGCCATCCTGGCAAGTCCGGGGGCGACGGTGGTGATCGGCGGCGGGGTGCTGGGGGTGGAAGCGGCGGCCGCGCTGCGGCAATCAGGTGACAACGTCACGTTGGTGCAACGCAGCGGTCGATTGATGGAGCAGCAGCTCGATGAGCAGGCCAGCAAACTGCTGGTACAGCGCCTGGCGGCGCGCGGCATCCGCTGCGAACTGAATGCCGGAATTGCGGCCATCACCCCTCAGGCAGTCATGCTTGATGACGGTCGCAACATTCCTGCACAGCGGGTGGTGATGGCGACCGGCGTGCGGCCAAATATCGCGCTGGCGCAGGCCGCAGGGTTGCTGTGTCAGCGCGGCATTGTGGTTGATCGCCAGCTGGCGACGTCGGTCCCCGGCGTTAGCGCCATCGGCGAATGCTGCGAAATTGACGGCCAGACTTTTGGCCTGGTCGCGCCCTGTATGCAGCAAGCGGATGTGCTGGCGGCGCGGCTGTGCGGCGCGCCCGGCAAGGATTTTCACTGGCAGGATGCGGGAACGCGCCTCAAGGTCAGCGGTATCGATCTGTTCAGCGCCGGGCAGGTTGAGGCTCGCGATGAGGATGAACAGTGGTCATCGTTCGACCCGCAGACCGGCCATTATCGTCGCCTGCTGGTGCGCGATGAACGCCTGATAGGCGTTCTGCTGCTGGGCGACTGCGCCCGTGCGGCGACCTTTACCGATTTATTGCACGCTACGCAGCCTGCGCAAGCGGGTTGGATCTTCGACCAATTCACGACGCAGCCGCGGGCTGCAGGAACGCAAACAATGACTAAATCAACCTTAGCGGTGGTCGGAAACGGCATGGTCGGCCACCATTTTCTTGAGCAGTGCGTCAGCCGTAATCTGCATCGGCAGTACCAGATCGTGGTCTTTGGCGAGGAGCGTTATGCCGCCTATGACCGCGTCCATCTGTCAGAATATTTCGCCGGACGCAGCGCCGACTCGCTGTCGTTGGTTGAGGGCGACTTTTTCGCCGAACACGGCATTGAGCTGCGCTTGTCGCAGCGCGTGGCGGCGATTGATGGCGATGCCCGGCTGATTCGCGATGCCGACGGTCACGAGCTGCACTGGGATAAGCTGGTGCTGGCGACCGGATCTTACCCGTTCGTGCCGCCGATCCCCGGCAGCACGCTGCCCGGCTGTTTTGTTTACCGCACACTCGACGATCTGGATGCCATTGCCGCCCGCGCAAAAACGGCGACCTGTGGCGTGGTGATCGGCGGCGGCTTACTGGGGCTGGAGGCGGCGAATGCGCTGCGTCAGCTGGGGCTGGAGACGCACGTGGTGGAGTTTGCGCCAAATCTGATGGCGGTACAGCTGGATAACGGCGGCGCGGCGATGCTGCGTGAAAAAATCACGGCGTTGGGCGTGAATGTACACACCAGTAAGGCGACAACCTGCATTGAAGAGACGGAGCAGGGACTGACGCTGCGTTTTGCCGACGGCGAGAGCCTGAGCGGCGATCTGGTGGTCTTCTCGGCCGGGATCCGCCCACAGGATAGCCTGGCGCGTGCCAGCGGGCTGTGCCTGGGTGAACGCGGCGGCATCGTGATTGATAATCAGTGTCGTACCTCCTGTGAGGATATCTACGCTGTCGGTGAATGCGCGCTGTGGGACAGCAAAATCTATGGCCTGGTGGCGCCGGGCTACCAGATGGCACGCGTCACGGCCGCGACCCTGGCCGGTGAACCGGCCGCGTTTACCGGTGCTGACATGAGCACCAAGCTGAAGCTGCTGGGTGTTGACGTGGCCTCGTTTGGTGATGCCCAAGGGCGCACTCCCGGTAGTCAGAGCTATCAGTGGATCCACGGGCCGCAGCAGATCTACAAAAAGATCGTGGTCAGCGCCGACGGTAAACGACTACTCGGCGGTGTGCTGGTGGGCGACGCCAGCGACTACGCCACGTTATTACAGATGATGCTTAACGACATGGCGCTGCCGTCGCAGCCGGAATGGCTGATTCTACCCGCGCTGGAGGGCAGTGCGCCTAAAGCGCTGGGGGTGGCGGCGCTGCCTGATTCGGCGCAGATCTGCTCATGCCATAACGTCAGCAAAGGGGATATTTGTCAGGCGGTCAGCGATGGCGCAACCAGCGTGGGGGCTATTAAGCAATGCACCAAGGCGGCGACCGGCTGCGGTGGCTGTAGCGCGCTGGTAAAACAGGTGATGGAATATCAGCTGGCGCAGCAGGGGGTGGAGGTGAAGAAAGACATCTGCGAACATTTCCCGTATTCGCGGCAGGAAATCTATCATCTGGTGCGCGTCAACCGTATTCATACCTTTGATCAGCTGATTGCCCGCTATGGACATGGCGATGGCTGCGAAATTTGTAAACCGCTGGTTGGCTCGGTGCTGGCCTCCTGCTGGAATGAATATCTGCTGAAACCGGCGCATCTGCCGCTACAGGACACTAACGACCGCTATTTTGCCAACATTCAAAAAGACGGTTCCTACTCGATTGTCCCACGAATGCCCGCCGGGGAAGTCACGCCGGACGGGCTGATCGCCATTGGGCAGATCGCCAAGCGCTATGCGCTGTACAGTAAAATTACCGGCGGGCAGCGTATCGATCTGTTCGGCGCGCGATTAGAACAGCTACCGGAAATCTGGCGTGCGCTGCTGGAGGCCGGCTTTGAGACCGGACACGCCTATGGAAAATCGCTGCGTACGGTGAAATCCTGCGTCGGCTCGACCTGGTGTCGCTACGGTGTGCAGGACTCCACCGGGCTGGCGGTGACGCTTGAGCATCGGTACAAGGGGTTACGCGCGCCGCACAAAATTAAGATGGCGGTGTCCGGCTGCACGCGGGAGTGCGCCGAGGCGCAGGGCAAAGACGTCGGCGTGATTGCGACGGACAAGGGCTGGAATCTTTATCTTTGCGGCAACGGCGGTATGAAGCCGCGCCATGCGGATCTGTTCGCCAGCGATCTGGATGATGCCACGCTGCTACGCACCATCGATCGTTTCCTGATGTTCTATATTCGCACCGCCGATCGTCTTCAGCGCACCAGCACCTGGATGGATAACCTGGAAGGCGGCATCGACTATCTGCGTAGCGTGATCATGGACGACTCACTGGGCATCGGCGACGAGCTGGAGCAGGAAATGGCGCGGGTGATTGAGAGCTACCAGTGCGAATGGCAAACCACCCTCAACGATCCGCAGAGACTGGCGCTGTTCCGTTCCTTCGTCAACAGCGAAACGCCGGACGAAGCGATGCAGCGACAGTCGGTGCGCGGGCAGCCGCAACGGGCTGTCATCGCTGCACCGCTCGCGCTGGAGGTCAGCCGTAAGCCCTGGCAGGCTATCTGCTCGCTGGAGGATATTCCGCCGCAGGCCGGTATTGGCGCGCGTCTGGGCGAGCTGCAGATAGCGCTGTTCCGGCTTAACGATAAGGTCTATGCGCTGGATAATCTGGAGCCGGGCAGCCAGGCTAACGTGCTGTCGCGCGGGCTGCTGGGCGACGCCAGCGGTGAACCGATTGTCATTTCACCGCTGTATAAGCAGCGCATTCGTCTGCGCGACGGGCGACAGTGCGACAGCGGCGAGCAGGTCGTGCGGGCCTGGCCGGTGAAGATTGAACAGGGGCAGGTATGGGTTGGCAACCAGGCGCTGGTACTGCGCGCGGAGGCGTCATGAGGGAAACGAAAACCACCTGTCCCTACTGTGGCGTTGGCTGCGGGGTTGTCGCGCGCGTTGAGGGCAGCGTCGTCAGCGTGGAGGGCGATGCGACTCATCCGGCCAACGCGGGGCGTCTGTGCGTCAAGGGGGCATCGCTGGCGCAAACTATCGGCCTGGAAGGGCGATTGCTGTACCCGCAGCTTGATGGTCAGGCGGTGAGCTGGCCGCAAGCCCTGACCGCGGCCGGCGAACGGCTGCGGGCGATCATCGATGCGTACGGCCCGCAGGCGGTGGCTTTTTATGCGTCAGGCCAGCTGCTGACCGAGGATTATTACGCGGCCAACAAGCTGATGAAAGGGTTCATCGGTGCGGGCAACATTGATACCAACTCACGGCTGTGTATGTCGTCGGCGGTGACGGGCTATAAGCGCGCGTTCGGTGCGGATGTGGTGCCGTGCAGCTATGAAGACGTGGAGCGTAGCGACCTGGTTATTCTGGTGGGCTCCAACGCTGCCTGGGCCCATCCGGTGCTGTATCAGCGGTTGGTTCAGGCAAAACAGCGGCGTCCGCAGATGAAAGTGGTGGTTATCGATCCCAGACGCACGGCTACCTGCGATATTGCCGATTGCCACCTGGCGATTTCACCGGGCACCGACGGTGGGCTGTTTGTCGGCCTGCTGCGGGCGCTGGCGCAAGCGGGCGTGGCCCGAATGGACTACGCCGACGCTAGCGCTGCGCTGACGGCGGCAGAGGGGTGGACGGTGGCTCGCGTCGCCGCATTTTGTGGCCTGAGTGAGGGCGAGGTGCAGGCGTTCTATGCCCAATTTATCGCGGCGCCGCGTGCCATTACGCTCTACACCATGGGCATCAACCAATCCTCCAGCGGCAGCGATAAATGCAACGCCATCATTAATGTCCATCTGGCGAGCGGTCAATTCGGCCGCGAAGGCTGTGGGCCATTTTCGCTGACCGGACAGCCTAATGCTATGGGGGGGCGCGAGGTGGGCGGTCTGGCGACGATGCTGGCGGCGCACATGAATTTTGAGCCGGCGGATCTGGCCCGTGTAGCACGGTTCTGGGGCACTGAGCGGCTGGCGCAGACGCCGGGACTGATGGCGGTTGACCTGTTCACTGCTATTGGGCGCGGTGATGTCAAAGCGGTATGGATCATGGGGACCAACCCGGCAGTATCTTTGCCTGACAGCCACGCGGTGAGTCAGGCGCTGGCGGCCTGCCCGCTGGTGATTGTCTCTGAGGTCGCTGCGGAAACGGACACGTCGCACTATGCCGATATTCGTTTCCCGGCGCTGGCCTGGGGGGAGAAAAATGGCACCGTGACGAACTCCGAACGGCGCATTTCCCGTCAGCGCCCGTTTTTACCGCCGCCGGGCGAGGCGCGTGCTGACTGGTGGATAATTGCTCAGGTGGCCGACGAACTCGGCTTTGCCGAGGCATTCGGCTGGCAGCATCCGCATGAGGTGTTCAGTGAACATGCGGCGCTTTCCGGGTTTGAGAACCACGGCCAGCGAGCGTTCGATATCAGTGGGCTTGCGAGCCTTACCCGTGCGCAGTGGGATGCGCTGGCGCCGGTGCGTTGGCCGGTTAGCCGTGGTGAAGGCAAATGGGATCTTCATCGCGGCTGGCGTACGGATGGTCGTCTACGAATGGTGCCGGTAACCCCGCAAACCATGCAGGCGCGCAGCGAGCCGCTGTATCCGCTGATTCTCAACAGCGGGCGCGTACGCGATCAGTGGCACACCATGACCCGAACCGGCAGCGTACCGCTGCTGATGCAGCATATCGCGCAGCCGATGGTGGAAATTTCGCCACAGGATGCCGCCCACTATACGATACAGCACGGCGGCCTGGCGCGGATCAGCTCACCGCGCGGCGTGATGGTGGCTCGCGTCGCGGTGAGCGATACGCAGCGCCCGGGCTCGCTGTTTACGCCGATGCACTGGAATGACGGCTTCGCGCGTCAGGGTAAAGTCAACAATCTGGTTGCCCCCACGGTCGATCCGCATTCCGGGCAGCCGGAAAGCAAGCAAACGGCGGTGCGTATTGCGCCGTGGCAGCCGCTGTGGCAAGGGGAATTGTTGAGCCGCGCGCCGGTAATGCTACCGCGCCATCTGCACTGGTGGCGTAAAGCCGCACCGGGGTTGCATCATCTGACGCTGTGCGGCGAGCGCCTGATTCAGAGCGCACTGCTCGCCTGGTGTCAACGGCAAGGTTGGCAGATTCAGGTCGCAAGCCTGGGGGATACCTGGCATCTGCTGGCCTGGCATGACGGGCAGCTGATGCTGGGATTCTGGAGCAGCCGCACGCTGCCGGACGTTGACGTCTCGCTGATTTTACGCGCTTTCGACGAAGCGCCGCAGGCGCTTGCCGAACGTCATGCGCTGCTCGGCGGGCGCGATCTGGCGCGGCCGGCGGTAGGGAAAATTGTGTGCAGCTGTTTCAGCGTGGGTGAAAAAACCATCGTCGATGCCATTGAAAGGCAGGGATGCGCCACAACGGAGGCTTTGGGGGAACGGTTGAAATGCGGGACCAACTGCGGTTCGTGTCTGCCGGAGCTAAAGGCGCTGCTGGCCTGCGCCGAACGCAGGGCGGCGATTTTATAGCCTTTCAGTCTATTCCTGGAATGCGCCGCAGAAGCTGAACAATGCGCGTAAAGGGAATAGACTTAAGGCGTTAGGGTCGGCGATTTCCGACCTTTGATTTACGCTGGCTATGAGGTTGTGGATTTGTCTTTGCGTTTTTACTCGTCATTTCTGGTGCTGCTGATATTAACCAGCGGCAGCGCGCGGGCACGGCAAACGTTTATTGAAGAGGCCGAACACCCTTTCGATAATCTACCGGATCTGGGTATCGCGCCGGAAACACACGATGGCGAAAAACAGTTTGCCGAAATGGTAAAGTCGTTTGGCGAAGCCAGCATGACCGACAACGGCCTTGATACCGGCGAGCAGGCGCGGCTTTTTGCCCTCACGCAGATCCAGGAAAAGGTCAACGGCGAAGTGAACGAACAGTTGGGCAGTTGGCTGTCGCCGTGGGGGAACACCGACTTCCAGATGCTGGTGGATGAAAAGGGCAAACTGACCGGCAGCCACGGCAGCTGGTTTATTCCGCTTGAGGACAATACGCGCTACCTCACCTGGAGCCAGCTTGGACTCAGCCAGCAGGATGAAGGGCTGGTGGGCAATCTCGGCGTGGGGCAGCGTTGGGTCGCGGGGCACTGGCTGCTGGGCTATAACACCTTTTATGACAGCCTGCTGGACGCCAGCCTCGATCGCGGCGGCGTCGGCGCGGAGGCGTGGGGCGAGAACCTGCGCTTCTCAGCCAACTATTATCATCCTCTTCATGATTGGTATCGTGGCGGTACGACGTTGCAGCAGCGGATGGCGCGCGGTTACGATGTGACCGCACAGGCCTGGATACCGGCCTATAACCACATCAATACCAGCCTCAGCGTTGAACAATACTTTGGTGATAACGTTGATCTGTTTCGCAGCGGTACCGGCTACCACAATCCGGTCGCCGTTTCCCTGGGGCTCAATTACACGCCCGTTCCGCTGCTTACCTTCAGCGCCCAGCACAAACAGGGCGAAAGCGGGGTTAATCAGAACAACCTTGGCATGAAGGTGAACTACCGCTTCGGCGTGCCGTTAAAAAAACAGCTGGCAGCCGACGAGGTTGCGCAGCGGCGTACGCTACGCGGCAGCCGCTACGATGCGCCGGAGCGCAATAATCTACCGGTCATGGAGTTTCGTCAGCGTAAGAGCCTGACGGTGTATCTGGCGACGCCGCCGTGGAACCTCACCGATGATGAAACGGTTGAGCTTAAGCTGCAGGTGCGCGATCGGTATGGCGTGAAGTCGCTGACCTGGCAGGGGGATACCACGGCGCTCAGCCTGACGCCACCTGCGGCTAATAACAGCACCGAGGGCTGGAGCATCATCATGCCGGCGTGGGATTATACGGAAGGCGCCAGCAACACCTGGCATTTATCGGTGGTGGTGGAGGATAACAAAGGCCAGCGGGTGACCTCGAATGAGATCACGCTGGCGTTGACCGAACCGGTGGTCAGCGTTTCGCCGACCGAGAACGGTTGGTCGAACGTTGCACCTTAATTGTGCGTGACAGCGGCTGCCACGACAATTAAGCGGCGGTGGCTCAGAAAATACGTTCCTGATTCACCCAAACGGCAGCTTCCACGCGGGATTTCAGCTTCATCTTTTTCAGCATATGCTTCACGTGCACTTTCACCGTGCTTTCGGTGATGTCCAGACGGCGGGCAATCATCTTGTTCGGCAGTCCTTGGGCAATCAGCTTGAGGATATCGCGTTCGCGTGGGGTCAACTGGTTGATGTCGCGATCCGACGTTGCGCGGTTAGCGCGCAGGCTGGCGGCCAGCACCGGCGTTAATGCTTCACTCAGCACCATTTCACCGGCGGCGGCCTGTTGCAGCGCCTTCAGCAGATCTTCGGGTTCCATATCTTTCAGCAGGTAGCCGTCGGCGCCGCGTTTGAGGGCGGTGACAACGTCTTCTTCATGATTCGATACGCTGAACACGACAACGCGCCCGGAGAGCGACTTTTCACGCAGCTTGTCGAGCGTTTCCAGACCGTTCATGCCGGGCATATTGAGATCGAGCAAAATCAGATCCGGATCGAGCGTTTCCGCCAGTTCAATACCTTGCTCGCCGTTGCTGGCTTCCCCGACGACCTGGATATCCGAGGCCATACTGACCAGCTGTTTAACGCCGGTACGCAGCATGGGATGGTCGTCAATGAGCAGGATGGTAGCCCGTTCCTGATTAGTCATGGATTTCTCCTTGGAGGGTTGAAAGCGATTTTTCGGGGATAAACGTGACCACGACTTCAGTGCCGCCGCTTTCACGACGGCGAACCTGGCAATCGCCGCGCAGGCTTTGTGCGCGATCACGCATAATAATAAGACCGTAGTGGTTGCTGCGCTCGGCGTGCATCGGCACGCCGCAGCCGTTATCCGCCACCACCAGTTTGACCTGATTGGCCTGCTGGGTGACCGTTACCTTCACTTCGCTGGCCTGCGCGTGTTTTAGCGCGTTGCTGAGCGCCTCGCGGGCAATTTGCAGGACGTGGATCGCCTGGTGTGACGGCACGTGGCGCGGCGGCAGCTGGTAATCCAGCTGGACCGGGAAGCCGAAGTGATTACTGTATTCCTGACAGCTGGCTTCCAGCGCCGGACGCAGACCTGACTCGGTCAGCTTCAGACGGAAGGTGGTTAACAGCTCGCGCAGCTGCGCCCAGGAGGTGTTCAGCTCGTTACGCACCTGGCCGAGCAGCTCGCGGCTCTCTGCCGAGGCGTTTTCGTTTTGCATCATTTGCAGACAGCTGATCTGCATTTTCATGCAAGAGAGCGACTGGGCAATAGAGTCATGCAGCTCACGGGCAATGGTCGCCCGCTCTTCCATCACGATCAGCTGCTGCTGGCGTTCGAGCTGTTTATCCAATGCCAGCGTCGACGTTAGCTGTTCGAGCAGCGTGTCGACTAACTGCTGCTGATCGTGGCTCAGTTCACGCCCGTGTGGCAGCGTGGCGAGCAGGATCCCGTACTGGTTGCGAGGGTCGGTGAGCCGCCATTTCAGCGTGACGCCGTCCGGCGCGGAGGCTTCTTCATCGCGCGGGCACAAATAACAGCCCCGGTCGTCGCATTCACGGCCGGAATGACAGCTGAATTCCTGATGGTTTTCCTCATCTTCGGTGTCGTAAACCCGCACTTCAATTTCCCGCAGCGGGGTGAGCGTCTGAAGGCCGTTCAATACTGGCGAAATGCGCTCACATAGCGGCGCGCTGGCATGCAGGCGTCGGTTGGCCTGCCACAGGAAGGAGAGGATGGCGTTTTTCTGCTCCAGCCCGGCGGTTTTTTCCTGAACGCGCCGCTCCAGCGAGGCGTAGCTTTCGGCGAGCTCGGCGGACATATTGTTCAGCGCCATACCGAGGGTTGCCATCTCATTGCGCCCGCTGATTTGCGCGCGGTAGGTAAAATCACGATGGCTGATGGCTTCAGCCATACGCAGCAGCTGACGCCACGGATGCAGCAGCCGAGTACGCAGCCAGAAGACGGTAAAGATAAACAGCAGCGCCATGAAGAAGGCCATCAGGCGGTGCATCCATACCACGTGGGTAATACGTTCTTCCGTGGTGTGGTCAAAGACGGTCACCAACTGATTGATACGGCTCACGAAACCGGTCACGTCGTTCAGCACCTCATCCTGACTGCGGGCGTTACGAATGTCCGGCGCCAGATGGCCCAGCCAGTATTGCTGTAACGACTTCAGCTGCGGCACCTGGCCGTCGCGCTCGGCTGCCAGCTGCAGCTCGGGGCTGAAGACGGTGCGCTGCATTTCATCAAATAACGTCTGGTCGCTCGGTTTTACCGGGATGGCCGCCAGCAGGCGATAGCTTTGCATACGCAGCGAACCGGCCTGGTTAATGGCGTGTGCGCTGCCCTGGACACCGTTGACCAGGCGGGCAGAAATCATCATGCTTGCCACCCCGATAAGGGTTGATAGCAGGACGATGAGGGCCAGTTGATTCACCAGCGTGAGTGGTGTAAAAAAACGTTTAAACATTGTGCGATGCGGCTCCTGGCGGAAGACTCTCCGGCGAGTGGCGTTATTTTCGGCTATCGCCTGGAGTATACCCATACCCCTAAAGGGTTACCTCTTTATTTCCATAATAGTAAGGCGCGGGTACGCGGAGGGGTAGCGACGTAACAGCCACGTGATAAAACAGGTTTTTTTGGGCATAAAAGCCTACTCCCTAAGGATGACGCTGTTTTTTTGCGCATTCTACAGCCAACTTTTCCTTTGATTTATATCAACTTACCTCACGGTGTAAACCCTAATGTGGCGGGGGTTAATATTAATAATCAGAGGTGTCTATGAGTCACTCCACTGCCCCCGAAAGGGCAACCGGCGCTGTCATTACCGACTGGCGTCCGGAAGATCCGGCGTTCTGGCAAGAGCGCGGCCATCGCGTCGCAAGCCGGAACCTGTGGATTTCAGTACCGTGCTTGCTGCTGGCGTTCTGCGTTTGGATGCTGTTCAGCGCCGTCGCGGTGAATTTACCGAAAGTGGGCTTCCAGTTTACCACTGACCAGTTGTTCATGCTGACGGCGCTGCCGTCGGTGTCCGGGGCGCTGCTGCGTGTTCCTTACTCCTTTATGGTGCCGATGTTCGGCGGCCGTCGCTGGACGGCATTCAGTACCGGGATCTTGATCATTCCTTGCGTATGGCTGGGCTTTGCGGTTCAGGATACGTCTACGCCATTTAGCACCTTTATTATTATCTCACTGCTGTGTGGTTTTGCGGGCGCTAACTTCGCTTCCAGCATGGCGAACATCAGCTTCTTCTTCCCGAAACAAAAGCAGGGCGGGGCGCTGGGCCTGAACGGCGGTTTGGGGAATATGGGCGTGAGCGTGATGCAGCTGGTGGCTCCACTGGCGATCTCGCTGTCCATCTTTGCCGCTTTCGGTAGTCATGGCGTACAGCAGCCGGACGGCTCCGAGCTGTTCCTGGCAAACGCCGCGTGGATTTGGGTGCCGTTCCTGGCCATCTTCACCGTCGCGGCCTGGTTCGGGATGAACGAACTGGCGACGTCTAAGGCATCGCTGAAAGAGCAGTTGCCGGTGCTGAAACGCGGCCACCTGTGGATCATGAGCCTGCTGTATCTGGCGACCTTCGGTTCGTTTATCGGGTTCTCGGCGGGCTTTGCGATGCTGTCAAAAACCCAGTTCCCGGAAATTCAGATCCTGCATTACGCCTTCTTCGGCCCGTTTATTGGCGCACTGGCGCGTTCAGCGGGCGGGGCGATCTCTGACCGCCTGGGCGGCACGCGCGTGACGTTGATCAACTTCATTATGATGGCGGTATTCAGCGCGCTGTTGTTCATGACGCTGCCGAGCAACGGTGAAGGCGGTAACTTTATCGCGTTCTACGGCGTGTTCCTGGCGCTGTTCCTGACGGCCGGTCTGGGCAGTGGTTCTACCTTCCAGATGATTTCGGTTATTTTCCGTAAGCTGACGATGGATCGCGTGAAAGCCGAAGGCGGTTCTGAAGAGAAAGCGATGCGTGAAGCGGCGACCGATACGGCGGCAGCGTTGGGCTTTATTTCCGCCATTGGTGCGATCGGCGGGTTCTTTATTCCGAAAGCCTTCGGGACCTCGCTGGAATTAACCGGCTCACCGGTTGGCGCGATGAAAGTATTCCTCGTGTTCTATATTGTCTGCGTGATCGTCACCTGGGCAGTATACGGTCGTAAAGCAAAATAATAACCGCGACGGTTATTTGTGAAATAAAAGCGCGAGGGTTCGCGCTTTTATTTTATTCCCTCTTAGTTACAACATACTAATAACCGAATCTGTGCTTGTAGCCGCGTGCCCGTTGGGGGCCTTGCAGGGAGAGAGAAATACCTACCCCTTAATACCAGTACGCTAAGTTGTAACAATACGAAACGCATAAAATTAATAAAATATCCTTAAAATACATGGTGTTAAAAAATAGGTGTTAATACCACCTTGGTGGTATGTGTGTTTTGCGTGGTGGTTGTTAAGCAAGAGCATCTTGATCGTTATCAATTCCCTTCATCTTTCAGCGCGTTACCTTCGCTGCAAATTCAGCAATGTCGACTTATCAGAGAGCCGTCAGGCTCCACACAGGAGAGACCCGATGAGTAAATTCCTGGACCGGTTTCGCTACTTTAAACAAAAGGGTGAAACATTTGCCGATGGGCACGGACAGATTCTAAATACCAACCGGGATTGGGAAGATGGATACCGCCAGCGCTGGCAGCATGACAAGGTGGTTCGTTCCACGCACGGCGTGAACTGCACCGGTTCCTGCAGCTGGAAAATCTACGTTAAAAACGGTCTGGTCACCTGGGAAACCCAGCAGACTGACTATCCGCGCACCCGCCCGGACCTGCCGAACCACGAACCTCGTGGCTGCCCGCGCGGCGCGAGCTATTCCTGGTACCTCTACAGCGCCAACCGCCTGAAATACCCGCTGATGCGTAAACGCCTGATGAAAATGTGGCGTGATGCGAAGAAACTGCACAGCGATCCGGTTGATGCCTGGGCCTCCATTATTGAAGATGCGGATAAAGCGAAAAGCTTTAAGCAGGCGCGTGGTCGCGGTGGTTTCGTTCGTTCCTCCTGGCAGGAAGTGAATGAGCTGATTGCGGCGTCTAACGTCTACACCGTAAAAACCTACGGCCCAGACCGTGTGGCAGGCTTCTCGCCAATTCCGGCGATGTCGATGGTCTCCTACGCCTCCGGCGCACGTTACCTTTCCCTGATTGGCGGTACCTGCCTGAGCTTCTACGATTGGTACTGCGACCTGCCGCCGGCTTCTCCGCAGACCTGGGGTGAGCAGACTGACGTTCCAGAATCAGCCGACTGGTATAACTCAAGCTACATCCTCGCCTGGGGTTCCAACGTTCCGCAAACGCGTACCCCGGACGCCCACTTCTTCACCGAAGTTCGCTATAAAGGCACCAAAACCGTTGCTATCACGCCGGACTACGCTGAAATCGCTAAACTTTGCGACCTGTGGTTAGCTCCGAAGCAGGGTACCGATGCGGCCATGGCGCTGGCCATGGGCCACGTGATGCTGCGTGAATTCCACCTCGACAAGCCGAGCCAGTACTTCACCGATTACGTTCGCCGCTATACCGACATGCCAATGCTGGTGATGCTGGAAGAGCGTGACGGCTTCTACGCCGCGGGCCGTATGCTGCGCGCAGCGGATCTGGTTGATGGCCTGGGCCAGGAAGAGCATCCAGAATGGAAAACCGTCGCCTTTGATGAAAAAGGTGAGATGATCGCGCCAAATGGTTCTATCGGTTACCGCTGGGGCGATAAAGGTAAGTGGAACCTCGAACAGCGCGACGGCAAAACCGGCGAAGAGGTTGAGCTGCGCCTCAGCCTGCTGGGCAGCCATGACGATGTTGCACAGGTTGGCTTCCCGTACTTTGGCGGCGACGGTACCGAACACTTCGCCAGCGTAGAACTGGAAAATATTCTGCTGCACAAACTGCCGGTGAAACGCCTGCAGCTGGCAGACGGCAGCACCGCGCTGGTGACCACCGTTTATGACCTGACCATGGCCAACTACGGCCTGGAACGCGGCCTGAACGATGAAAACTGCGCAACCAGCTACGAAGATATTAAAGCGTACACCCCGGCGTGGGCTGAGAAAATCACCGGTGTATCCAGCGCGCAGATCGTCCGTATCGCGCGTGAGTTCGCCGATAACGCCGATAAGACGCACGGTCGTTCGATGATCATCGTCGGTGCCGGTCTGAACCACTGGTACCACCTCGATATGAACTATCGTGGTTTGATTAACATGCTGGTGTTCTGCGGCTGCGTCGGTCAGAGCGGCGGCGGCTGGGCACACTACGTAGGCCAGGAAAAACTGCGTCCGCAGACCGGCTGGCAGCCGCTGGCGTTTGCCCTTGACTGGCAGCGTCCGGCTCGTCATATGAACAGTACGTCCTACTTCTATAACCACTCGAGCCAATGGCGCTATGAGTCGGTTACTGCACAGGAACTGCTGTCACCGCTGGCGGACAAATCTCGCTATACCGGTCACCTGCTGGACTTCAACGTGCGTGCTGAACGCATGGGCTGGCTGCCGTCTGCTCCGCAGTTAGGCACTAACCCACTGCGCATTGCCGATGAAGCGAAGAAAGCGGGTATGACCCCGGTGGACTACACCGTTAAAGCGCTGAAAGAAGGTTCTATCCGTTTTGCGGCTGAACAGCCGGAAAACGGTAAAAACCACCCGCGTAACCTGTTCATCTGGCGTTCTAACCTGCTGGGCTCTTCCGGTAAAGGTCACGAATACATGCTGAAGTACCTGCTGGGTACCGAGCACGGCATTCAGGGGCTGGATCTCGGCAAGCAGGGCGGCGTGAAGCCGGAAGAAGTGGAATGGCAGGATAACGGCCTCGACGGCAAGCTGGATCTGGTGGTGACGCTGGACTTCCGTCTGTCGAGCACCTGTCTATACTCCGACATCGTGCTGCCTACCGCGACCTGGTATGAAAAAGACGATATGAATACTTCGGATATGCATCCGTTTATTCATCCGCTGTCTGCCGCCGTTGACCCGGCCTGGGAATCAAAAAGCGACTGGGAAATCTACAAAGGCATCGCGAAGACATTCTCCGAAGTCTGCGTGGGGCACCTTGGTAAAGAAACCGACGTTGTCACGCTGCCAATTCAGCACGACTCCGCTGCCGAACTGGCACAGCCGTTAGACGTGAAGGACTGGAAAAAAGGCGAATGCGACCTGATTCCGGGCAAAACCGCACCGCACATTATTCCGGTTGAGCGTGATTATCCGGCAACCTATGAACGCTTTACCTCTATCGGCCCATTGATGGAAAAAATCGGTAACGGCGGTAAAGGGATTGCCTGGAACACCCAGAGTGAAATGGATCTGCTGCGTAAGCTCAACTACACCAAGGCGGAAGGCCCGGCGAAAGGCCAGCCTAAGCTGGACACAGCAATCGACGCCGCAGAGATGATTCTGACTCTCGCCCCGGAAACCAACGGTCAGGTGGCAGTAAAAGCCTGGGCGGCGCTGAGTGAGTTTACCGGTCGTGACCACACGCATCTGGCGCTCAACAAAGAAGACGAAAAAATTCGCTTCCGTGATATTCAGGCGCAGCCGCGCAAGATTATCTCCAGCCCAACCTGGTCCGGTCTGGAAGACGAACACGTCTCTTACAACGCTGGTTATACCAACGTTCACGAGCTGATTCCATGGCGTACGCTGTCTGGTCGTCAGTCGCTGTATCAGGATCACCAGTGGATGCGCGACTTCGGGGAAAGCCTGCTGGTTTACCGTCCGCCTATCGACACCCGCTCGGTAAAAGAGGTGATGGGTAAGAAATCTAACGGTTACCCAGAGAAGGCGCTGAACTTCCTGACGCCGCACCAGAAATGGGGCATTCACTCTACCTACAGCGACAACCTGCTGATGCTGACTTTAGGTCGCGGCGGCCCGGTGGTGTGGATGAGTGAAGAAGATGCCAAAGAGATCGGTATTGAAGACAACGACTGGATTGAAGTCTTTAACAACAACGGTGCACTGACCGCGCGTGCGGTAGTCAGCCAGCGTGTACCGGCCGGCATGACCATGATGTACCACTCGCAGGAACGTATCGTGAACCTGCCGGGTTCAGAAATTACCGGTCAACGCGGCGGTATCCATAACTCGGTGACCCGCATTACGCCAAAACCGACCCATATGATCGGTGGCTATGCGCACCTGGCCTACGGCTTTAACTACTACGGCACCGTAGGTTCAAACCGTGATGAGTTCGTGGTGGTACGTAAGATGAAGAACATTAACTGGCTGGACGGCGAAGGCAATGACCAGGTACAGGAGAGCGTAAAATGAAAATTCGTTCACAAGTCGGCATGGTGCTGAATCTCGATAAATGCATCGGCTGTCATACCTGCTCAGTCACCTGTAAAAACGTCTGGACCAGCCGTGAAGGGACCGAGTACGCATGGTTTAACAACGTTGAAACCAAGCCGGGCACCGGTTTCCCGACCAACTGGGAAGATCAGGAGAAGTACAAAGGCGGTTGGATCCGTAAAATCAACGGCAAGCTGGTACCGCGCATGGGTAACAAAGCGCTGCTGCTGGGTAAAATCTTCGCCAACCCGCATCTTCCGGGTCTGGATGATTACTACGAGCCGTTTGATTTTGACTACCAGACGCTGCACAACGCGCCGGCTGATAGCAAGGCGCAGCCGATTGCACGTCCACGCTCGCTGATTACCGGCAAGCGCATGGACAAAATCACCAAGGGTCCGAACTGGGAAGACGACCTCGGCGGTGAGTTCGAGAAGCTGTCGAAAGACAAAAACTTCGAGAACATGCAGAAGGCAATGTACGGCCAGTTCGAAAACACCTTCATGATGTACCTGCCGCGCCTGTGCGAGCACTGCCTGAATCCGGCGTGTGTTGCTACTTGCCCGAGCGGTGCAATTTACAAGCGTGAAGAAGATGGCATCGTACTGATCGATCAGGATAAGTGCCGCGGCTGGCGTATGTGCATCACCGGCTGCCCGTACAAAAAAATCTACTTCAACTGGAAAAGCGGTAAATCGGAAAAATGCGTTTTCTGTTACCCGCGTATCGAAGCCGGTCAACCGACAGTATGTTCTGAAACCTGCGTGGGCCGTATTCGTTACCTCGGCGTGCTGCTGTACGACGCGGATGCCATTGAAACCGCAGCCAGCACCGAGAACGAGAAAGACCTGTATCAGCGTCAGCTGGACGTGTTCCTCGATCCGAACGATCCGAAAGTGATCGAGCAGGCGCAGAAAGACGGTATCCCGCTGAGCGTGATTGATGCAGCACAGAAATCGCCGGTTTATAAAATGGCGATGGACTGGAAGCTGGCACTGCCGCTGCACCCGGAATACCGCACGCTGCCGATGGTCTGGTATGTGCCACCGCTGTCACCGATTCAGTCCGCAGCCGATGCGGGTGAACTGGGCAGCAACGGCATTCTGCCGGACGTGGAAAGCCTGCGTATCCCGGTTCAGTACCTGGCAAACCTGCTGACCGCAGGCGACACCCAACCGGTAGTGCTGGCGCTGAAACGTATGCTGGCGATGCGCCATTTCAAACGTACCGAGACCGTTGACGGTGTGATTGATACCCGCGCGCTGGAAGAGGTCGGTCTGACCGAAGCGCAGGCGCAGGAAATGTACCGTTACCTGGCGATTGCCAACTACGAAGATCGTTTCGTGGTACCAAGCAGTCACCGTGAACAAGCGCGCGACGCGTTCCCGGAGAAAAACGGTTGTGGCTTTAGCTTCGGCGATGGCTGCCACGGTTCGGACAGCAAGTTCAACCTGTTCAACAGCCGTCGTATTGATTCTGTGGATGTGAGCAGCAAAACGGAGCCACACGCATGATTGAACTCGTGGTGATTTCACGTCTCCTTGAGTACCCGGATGCTGCCTTATGGCAGCATCAAGGCGAACTCTTTGACGTTCTGTCTGAATCAGAAAAACTGGAAAAAGCGGATGCCCAGGCGCTGGGCGTTTTCCTGCGCGATTTAACCGCGCAGGATCTGCTGGATGCTCAGGCTGCCTACAGCGAGCTGTTTGACCGCGGTCGTGCGACGTCGCTGCTGCTGTTCGAACACGTGCATGGCGAATCCCGCGACCGCGGGCAGGCGATGGTCGATCTGCTGAATCAGTACGAGCAGCATGGCCTGGTTCTCGACAGCCGCGAGCTGCCGGACCACCTGCCGCTGTATCTGGAGTACCTGGCGCAGCTGCCAGAGAGCGAAGCGATTGGCGGCTTGCAGGACATCGCGCCGATTCTGGCGCTGCTCTGCGCGCGTCTGCAACAGCGTGAGAGTCGTTATGCGGTGCTGTTTGAGCAGTTGCTGAAGCTTGCGAACAGCGCGGTTGATGAAGCGAAAGTGGCGGAAAAAATTGCCGACGAAGCGCGCGATGATACGCCTCAGGCGCTGGATGCGGTGTGGGAAGAAGAGCAGGTGAAATTCTTTGCCGACCAGGGCTGTGGTGACTCGGAAATTACTCACCACCAGCGTCGTTTTGCCGGTGCCGTGGCCCCGCAATATCTGAATATCTCTAACGGAGGACAGCAATAATGCACTTCCTGAATATGTTCTTCTTCGACATTTATCCGTACATTGCGGGTTCTGTCTTCCTGATTGGCAGTTGGCTACGTTACGACTACGGCCAGTACACCTGGCGCGCCGCGTCCAGCCAGATGCTGGATCGTAAAGGGATGAATCTCGCATCTAACCTGTTCCACCTTGGGATCCTGGGCGTGTTCGCCGGTCACTTCCTGGGTATGCTGACGCCGCACTGGATGTATGAAGCGTGGCTGCCGCTGGAAGTCAAACAGAAGATGGCGATGTTTGGCGGTGGCGCGGCTGGCTTGATGTGTCTGGTCGGCGGCGTGCTGTTACTTAAACGCCGTTTGTTCAGCCCACGCGTGCGTGCGACGACGACCGGTGCTGACATCCTGGTGCTTTCCGTGCTGGTTATCCAGTGTGCGCTGGGCCTGCTGACCATTCCGTTCTCGGCGCAACATATGGACGGCAGCGAGATGATGAAACTGGTTGGTTGGGCGCAGTCCGTGGTGACCTTCCACGGTGGTGCGTCTGCACACCTGGACGGCGTGGCGTTTATCTATCGTATGCACCTGGTGCTGGGGATGACGCTGTTCCTGCTGTTCCCATTCTCGCGTCTGGTGCACATCTGGAGCGTGCCGGTCGAGTATTTGACCCGCAAGTATCAGATTGTTCGTGCGCGCCATTAATACGGCGTAGTGACGTGCTAAACCCCGCTTCGGCGGGGTTTTTTGTTTGTGCGGCCTGTGTTCCCCGGCGGCGCTGCGCTTGGCCGGGCTACACGGATATCGAAGCATTTGTAGCCCGGCCAAGCGCAGCGCCGCCGGGATATATATGGCAGAGACGCAAAATAGAGCTAAAGAAATAACAGAGATGTATTTGAATGTTTAATTGGGGAAGATACAACCGGGAGAAGATGGTGGTGGGGGAAGGATTACTCAGCGCTACGCGCTTCGGGTCGTTGTCTGCGACAACGCTTTCTCGCTACGCTCGAATCGAACCTTAGTCGAAGCGTCTCATCCTTCCCCGCATGGGCAGAATATACAATTTTAGCGTTTTAATTAAATGAGATACTATCAGGAAGTGATGGTGGTGGGGGAAGGATTCGAACCTTCGAAGTCGATGACGGCAGATTTACAGTCTGCTCCCTTTGGCCGCTCGGGAACCCCACCACTGGGGTAATGCTAGGTTTTACTGGCCTGCTTCCTTCTCGGGAAGCGGGGCGCATCATATCAAATGACGCGCCGCTGTAAAGCATTCGTTTGTCGAAAATGAACTGTTTGCCTGCTTTTTATCCGTAACGGGTTAAAGCTAATCAATTCATTTCGCTAACGATTAAAGAATAATCGTCCGGTTACCGTACACAAAGACGCGCTGTGCCAGCACCTGATAAAGCGCGCGGCTGAGCACGTTTTTTTCTACATCGCGCCCGGCGCGCATCATATCTTCTGCTGTATAGGTATGATCGACGTGAATCACATCCTGCATAATGATCGGACCTTCGTCCAGGTTATCGTTGACGTAGTGGGCGGTGGCACCAACGATCTTCACGCCGCGTTCATAGGCCTGGTGATACGGACGCGCGCCGATGAAGGCCGGCAGGAACGAGTGGTGAATATTGATGATTTTGTTCGGGAAGCGGGCAACAAACTCCGGCGTCAGCACGCGCATATATTTCGCGAGCACGACATAATCCGGCTGGTGGGCTTCAATGGCATCCGCCATCAGCTTGTCGTGCTCCTCGCGGGCAAGACCCTCGTGGCTGACCAGTTCGAACGGAATACCAAAACGTTCAACCAGCGAACGCAGCGTATCATGGTTGCCAATAACGGCAGCAATCTCAACGTCCAGGCCGCCGTAGTTCGCCTTCATTAACAAATCGCCCAGGCAGTGCGCCTCTTTGGTCACCAGAATCACGATACGGCGACGCCCGGCGGGATTCAGCTCGCGTACCGAACCTTCCGGCAGGGCGCTGTCCAGATCGGCCAGCAGGGTTGCATCGTTGAAGATCCCTTCCAGCTCGGTACGCATAAAGAAACGCCCGGTGCGGTGATCGACAAATTCATTGTTCTGCACGATGTTCAGTTCGTGTTTGTAACAGATATTGGTAATGCGCGCGATCAGGCCTTTCTGGTCAGGGCAGATTGTGCGTAAAACTTTTCGTTGGATGGAATGCATTGCCGGGTAAATCCTGTTGATGATGTTTGCGAAGCTGTTGCCGGGCCTACTGCCCGCAGCATTTTTTAAATTTCTTCCCTGAACCACAGGGGCAGGGATCGTTTCTGCCAATGACTGGCCGTGTGCCATCGATATAATACCACTGCCCGTTTTCTTTTAAGAATCGTGAACGCTCAATGATGGCGCCGTTCTTGTTATGTTCACGAAAACGGGCAACGAAGCTCACGAAGCCTTCGTCGGCGTGGCGGCCGTCTTCCTCGGCGAAAACGGTGAGCCCCAGCCATTCAGTATGGGCGAAACCGTTGCGAATGTCGTCGCGAAACGCGTCGGCCTGACAGGTGGGGTGCCAGGTTTTCACCAGATAATCTGCATCCTTCTTCACGAAGGCGCAATAGCGCGAACGCATAAGACTCGATGGGCTGGGGGCCGCGGCATTGCCAGACAGATAAGGCTGGCAACATAAGCTATACTCGAGAGCGCTCCCACAAGGGCAAAGTTCAGACAAAGAGATCTCCCTGATTCGATAAAATAACGGCGAGGTTTCGCCTGATTGCGATATGGTAACCGAGCGATGGAGATGATGCCACGCCAGAAATAAGAGGATGTTCGTCGGTAACAATGAGAAAAATTAAAATCGGCCTGGCGTTGGGTTCAGGAGCGGCGCGCGGCTGGTCGCATATCGGCGTGATTAAAGCGCTACAGAAAATGGGCATTGAAGTTGATATTGTTGCCGGTTGCTCTATTGGTTCACTGGTAGGGGCAGCTTACGCCAGCAACCAGCTTCCCGCGCTCGAGCAGTGGGTGTGTTCGTTTAGCTACTGGGATGTACTGCGCCTGATGGATCTCTCCTGGCGGCGCGGTGGGTTGCTGCGCGGTGAACGCGTATTTAATCAATATCGGCAGATTATGCCCAATGACACCATTGAGCAGTGCGAGCGACGCTTTGCGGCCGTCGCCACCAATTTAAGCACCGGTCGCGAGTTGTGGTTTACGGAAGGTGATTTACATATGGCCGTGCGCGCGTCATGCAGTATTCCCGGTCTGATGGCGCCGGTGTTGCATAACGGCTACTGGTTAGTTGACGGTGCGGTGGTTAACCCGGTACCGGTTTCGCTCACGCGTGCGCTGGGCGCGGACATTGTTATCGCTGTCGATTTGCAACATGACGCACATCTTATGCAGCAGGATCTGCTGTCCGTGAATATTCAACCCGATGCGGAGATCGATGAGTCTCCCGATGAGCTATCATGGCATGAACGCCTGCGCGCTCGGCTAGGACGCGTTGCCTCACGTCGTTCCGTGGTGGCGCCTACGGCAATGGAAATCATGACCACATCGATACAGGTGCTGGAAAACCGTCTCAAGCGTAACCGCATGGCGGGTGACCCGCCGGATATTTTACTGCAACCGTTTTGTCCCCAGATCTCAACTCTGGATTTTCATCGAGCCTCATCTGCAATCGCCGCGGGCCAACAAGCGGTTGAAAAAAAGACAGATGAGCTTTTGCCTTTGGTTCAGAGTTCAACTTAAGGCACTTTTTTCGACTACTTCAGCAAAATCTGAAAGGCGATGATCGCAATAGCATGCCACTATTTAAATATCGTCGGGCAGGGGAGATATCATGACGCAGCCGTTGGCGGGTAAACACATTTTAATTGTCGAAGACGAACCCGTTTTCCGCTCACTTATGGATTCATGGCTTTCGTCGCTTGGCGCGCGCACGTTGCTGGCCCAGGACGGCGTTGATGCGCTCTCGCAGATAGAGTGTCAGAGGCCAGATCTGATGATTTGCGACCTGGCCATGCCAAGGATGAACGGCCTGCAGTTGGTGGAGCATTTGCGTAATGCAGGTGATGCCTTGCCGATTCTGATTATTTCCGCGACTGAAAATATGGCCGATATCGCGAGGGCACTGCGCCTTGGCGTGCAGGATGTGTTATTAAAGCCGGTGAAAGACCTCAACCGGCTGCGGGAAACCGTGCTGGCTTGTCTGTATCCCAATATGTTTAATTCCCGAGTGGAAGAGGAAGAGCGGTTATTTGAAGATTGGGATGCGTTAGTGAGCAATCCGGCAGCGGCGGCAAAACTGTTACAAGAGCTACAGCCGCCGGTGCAGCAAAAAATATCCCATTGCCGGATAAATTATCGCCAGCTGATGGCGGTGGATGCGCCAGGCTTAGTTTTGGATATTGCGCCGCTTTCTGAACACGATCTGGCATTTTATTGTCTGGATGTTACCCGCGCGGGTGATAATGGCGTTCTTGCCGCATTGCTATTACGTGTGCTGTTTAATGGTCTGCTGCAAGAGCAGTTCGCGCATCAAGGCCAGCGTCTGCCAGAATTAGGCAGTTTGTTAAAACAGGTTAATCAACTGCTCCGTCAGGCCAATCTACCCGGCCAGTTCCCGCTGCTGGTGGGTTATTATCACAGCGGGTTAAAAAATCTTATCCTGGTATCGGCCGGTTTGAACGGCACATTAAATACCGGCGACCATCAAATACAAATAAGCAATGGCGTACCGCTGGGTACGTTAGGAAACGCCTACCTTAACCAAATAAGCCAGCGCTGCACTTCATGGCAGTGCCAGATTTGGGGTAAAGGCGGCCGTTTACGCTTAATGTTGTCTGCGGAATGAGCAAACGCATTTTTTTTCAGGGATAGCTTTAACAGCTTAACTGCCGTGGTGATACTATCAGGCAAATTGATGTGGATATACTCGTCATACTTCAGCGTGCTGTGCGTTGAACGAACCCGTTATCTTCGGCTTAGGTGATTTATGCCAGCGCCGATCTTATGGGCGGCGCTCCTCCTTCAGCCCGACTTTCGAGTATAAATCTTAATTCGAGGTCATCGCGTCCTTTTCAGAGCAGCCTCAGTAGGTTGTGATGATATACTCGGCGCGTTATTAATAAACGAGCAAGTTCAAAGTTTGAACAGTTCAGGAGATTTGAATGGCTGCCCTAAATTCGAAAGTAAGAAAGGCTGTTATCCCGGTTGCCGGATTAGGTACAAGGATGTTGCCTGCCACCAAAGCAATTCCTAAGGAAATGCTGCCGCTGGTGGATAAGCCTTTAATTCAGTATGTCGTGAACGAGTGTATTGCAGCTGGTATCACTGAAATTGTGCTGGTGACTCATTCTTCTAAGAATTCTATTGAAAACCACTTCGACACCAGCTTCGAACTTGAAGCGATGCTGGAGAAGCGCGTTAAGCGTCAGCTTCTCGACGAAGTGCAGGCTATTTGCCCGCCGCACGTCACCATTATGCAGGTTCGCCAGGGTCTGGCGAAAGGCCTGGGCCACGCGGTACTGTGCGCGCACCCGGTGGTCGGCGATGAGCCCGTTGCGGTCATTCTGCCGGACGTTATTCTCGACGAATATGAATCCGATCTGAGCCGTGAAAACCTGGCCGAAATGATTAGCCGTTTCGATGAAACCGGCGTGAGTCAAATCATGGTCGAACCGGTTGCAGACGTGACGGCCTACGGCGTGGTTGACTGCAAAGGCGCAGAGCTGAAGCCTGGCGACAGCGTACCGATGGTGGGCGTCGTTGAGAAGCCGAAAGCCGACGTTGCGCCGTCTAATCTGGCGGTCGTTGGGCGTTATGTTCTTGGCGCGGATATCTGGCCGCTGCTGGCGAAGACCCCTCCGGGAGCCGGCGATGAAATCCAGCTGACTGACGCGATTGATATGCTGATCGATAAAGAAACCGTCGAAGCATACCATATGAAAGGCAAAAGCCATGACTGTGGTAATAAGCTGGGTTATATGCAGGCGTTTGTTGAATACGGTATTCGTCACAATACGCTGGGCGAAGAGTTCAAAGCGTGGCTGCAAGATACGCTGGGCATTGCTAAGTAATATAGCGGATGCTTTAAAAAGCCGGGGAAACCCGGTTTTTTTATTTCTGAATAACACAAAAGGATAAAAAATGAGCGTGCTTGCGTAGGTGCGTTCGTGCAGACGGGGTATTGTGGATATAAAAAATCCCGCCGTAGCGGGATTTTTGCGAAGCGTAAGGATTAATCCTTGATCAGGAAGTCGTCCAGAGATTTACCCTGTTCGTCCATCGCTTTTTTGATAACTGCCGGGGTACGACCCTGGCCGGTCCAGGTTTTGGTTTCGCCGTTTTCGTCAACATAGCTATATTTAGCCGGACGTGCAGCGCGTTTTGCTTTGGTGCCGGTTTTAGCAGCAGCCATGCTATTCAGCAGTTCGTTCGGATCAATACCGTCAGCAATCAGCATTTCGCGATATTGTTGCAGTTTACGGGTGCGCTCTTCGATTTCCGCAGCAGCTGCGTTTTCTTCTTCGCGACGTTCGTTAACAACAACTTCTAATTTTTCCAGCATTTCTTCAAGCGTTTCAAGGGTGCATTCTCTTGCCTGCGCACGAAGAGTACGGATGTTGTTCAAAATTTTAAGTGCTTCGCTCATTGTAGTAATCTCAAACTTATATTGTGGGGTGGTTTGTTGAAGTAATAATAGAGCGATAAAATCAGATGTGCAATAGGGAAGAATGTAAGGAATTCAAAATAACGTGTTATTTGATGCTGCCATTAATATTTATAAGTTAAATTGCGGCCAGACTTCTTCGGTTGAACGGTCGTTATTGCGGGAAAGCGCAGCGGGATAACGAGTGCCATGCTGAAGCACACGGGTGGATTGGCCCCTATATTTCCATACACTTTTTATCACTTAACCCATTACTGGTTCGCCGCCGCAGATATTCCCGTGGCGAACGATACCCCAGTGCACTATGCGGATGCCATTCGTTGTAATGTTCGAAGGCCTCCGCAAGGTTCTTTACCGCTGTTAACCCGTCGGGTTTCGGCATGATGCTGATGTAATCGCGCTTCATCGTTTTCACGAAGCTCTCTGCCATCCCGTTGCTTTCCGGGCTACGTACCGCCGTATGTTTAGGCTCCAGTCCTACCATTCTGGCGAACTGACGCGTCTGATAAGAACGGTAGGCTGAACCGTTGTCTGTCAGCCACTCAACTGGGGATGTCGGCAGGCTGTTACCGAAACGACGCTCCACGGCACCCAGCATGACGTCCTGCACGGTTTCACTGTCATATCCACCGTTACTGGCCGCCCAGTAAAGTGCCTCGCGATCGCAACAGTCCAGAGCGAACGTGACCCGCAGTTTTTCACCGTTATCACAGCTGAACTCGAAGCCGTCAGAGCACCACCGCTGGTTACTTTCTCCAACGGCCACTTTCCCTGTATGCGCCCGCTTCGATGGCGGTATTTCCGGTTTACGCTCAAGCAGCAGCGCATTCTGACGCATGATGCGGTATACGCGTTTGGCATTGATCACCGCCATGTCGTCAGTTTCTGATTGTCTGCGCAGCAGTGCCCATACCCGACGATAACCATAGGTGGGCAGATCGCCGATAACGGTATGGATACGGGCCAGCGCGTCAGTATCATCAGGCTTGCGCTTGCACCGACGATCCTGCCAGTCCTTTGACCGACGGGCCATGGCATGCAGTTGCGCACGTGAGACCCGGAGGCAACGACTGACAAGGCTTATTCGCCATCCTCCGGCAACAAGGGCACGTGCGCTATCCACTTTTTTTGTCGGCCATATTCAACGGCTTCTTTTAGCAGCTCGTTTTCCATGGTTTTCTTGCCCAACAGGCGTTGCAGCTCTTTAATTTGCTTCATCGCAGATGCCAGCTCCGACGCGGGCACAACCTGTTCTCCTGCGGCAACGGCTGTAAGGCTGCCTTCCTGATACTGCTTACGCCACAGGAACAGCTGACTGGCAGCAACGCCATGCTGACGGGCGACCAGCGACACGGTCATTCCGGGCTCAAAACTCTGCTGAACAATGGCGATTTTTTCCTGAACACTTCGCCGTCTGCGCTTCTCTGGACCTAAAACATCAATCATTCGGACTCCAACGACTAGTCTAAAAACTAGTATTAAGACTATCACTAACTTAAGTGATACCAACTGTCTGGAGATTCAGGGGGCCAGTCTAATTCGAGATAACGCTACGGCTATCGACCTGCCTGACGATGTTGCTGAAGCTATGGCTGACGAGAGGGGATATCCGGATATCAACCCGGAGATGGCCTGGGAAGAGTGGTTGGCGTTTAGGTAGTAGCACATTCGTCGTGTCTGTTGTTTCGAGGTTGATATATATCAAACGTTAGACTGAAGTTAGTTGTCCGGAGTCAGTGGCTTTGTTGTTATATCTTCAAGGATTGCGATAAGCGCACTGATGGCAGGAGGCCCGGATGAAAATTAAAAAAATTCAATTCATGAATCAACCCACTGTAATGCTGGCTCTATTTTTGGCCGTTGTTCTGTTGGGTGTGCTTAGTTTTACGACTTGCTCATCTCCGGGACCACAAGAGAGCGTGATACATAAGGCTCAAGTCGAAAAAAATGTTTGGCTATATGTGACTAAATCGGAACAACCGATTGAACGTGGGCTATACCGCTATTTCCTTGTGGATCAGGTTCAGGATGATACCAATGCGCTGGATGTGCTTAAATTCGTTAGGCCCATTCTGGTTTCGGACCGTGATGATGTTACATTTGTTGGCAATGGCTCTACTTTGGAAATTTCAGTAACTGGACATATCCTGTCGTTCACCACTGCGAGCGAGGCTAATGAGAGTTACGGTAAGATTTTTTCTGAGATAAAACTGCATATCCTTAACCCTAGAACCATTGAAAACTGATGGGGCTCGGGGTCGATTCCCTCTCAGTACTCACATAACCCGCCACGGCGGGTTTTTACATTGATTTCCCATTATCACCTGTACATAATGTCAGTGTCAGCTTGAACAACTGACAGCCTTATGCGCCACGGAGAAGACCATGGCGCAGTTACAACTCATCAAGCAAAACTCTGGAATCCTGATCCCGGCGACGCCGGAGACCAGCGATATTCTGCAATCAAAAATTAAGCTCGGCGCCGTGCTGGTGGCTGAGTTCAAACAGGTCCGCAATCCGGCATTTCATCGCCGCTTCTTCGCACTGCTCAACCTCGGCTTCGAATACTGGGAACCTGCCGGCGGTGCTATCTCGTCAAACGAGCGCAGGCTGGTAACCGGCTACGCCAAATACCTGTCTGCATACGGTGGCAACGAAGGCGCGCTGCTGGATGCCGCTGAACAATATCTTGACCAGATCGCCAGTCGCCGTGTCACCAACGGCATCAGCCTGTGCAAATCCTTTGATGCGTACCGGGCCTGGGTAATCGTAGAGGCCGGGCATTACGACGCTATTCAGCTGCCGGACGGCACGCTTCGCAAGCATCCCCGCAGCATCTCATTTGCCAACATGGACGAAATCGAGTTCCAGCAGCTGTACAAGGCCGCGCTCGATGTTCTCTGGCGCTGGATATTGTCCCGCACGTTCCGCACGCAGCAGGAGGCCGAGAACGCCGCGGCTCAGCTGATGAGTTTCGGGGGATGATGCCGATGAAATTTAGCTGGTTCCATCATCAAGAATGCACCACAGAACAGGCCGACGAACTGCTGGCCAACTACCGGCGCCGCGGCGTCAAAGTCGAGCGCAGCCTGAACCGTGACAACATCACCTGGACTGTCAGCGCGCAGCTGCCGGAAGGCGACAAAGCGCCGCGCCCGAGCCGGGTATGGCAAAGCAAGGCGTGGGGGTAAGCATGGCTAAGCTACCGCGCCGCAAGTGCGCCAACAAAGAATGCCGTCAGTGGTTCCACCCTGCGCGCGACACGCAGACAGTGTGCGGCTATGAGTGTGCCAGCGCCGTTGCCAAAGAACAGACCAGGAAAGCCCGCGAAGCCGCGCTGCGCAAGGAGCTATCGCATCAGCGCGCCGTCGAGAAGAAAGAGCGTGCGGCCTGGCGCCAGCGCAAAGCCGCGGTTAAACCGCTGAAGCACTGGGTTGACCTGACGCAGCGCGCCGTGAACGACATTTGCCGCGAGACTGAGCTGGCAGAAGGGCGGGGCTGTATTTCTTGCGGAACGAAAACAGCGTTCGCATGGCATGCAGGGCACTACCGCACGACGGCCGCCGCCGGGCACCTGCGCTTCACCCGCTTCAACATCCATCTTCAGTGTGACGCCTGCAACGTCTACAAATCCGGGAACATCGAAGCATACCGGGCCGCGCTGGTGGAGCGTTACGGCGAAGAGCCGGTGCTGGCACTGGAGAACAACAACACCCCGCACCGCTGGACGGTCGAAGAGCTGAAGGAAATCAGGCTCGCGGCCCTGGCGGATTTGCGCACGCTGAAAAAGCAGGAGGCCGCGTGACATTCGAATCCTATTTTGCCGATCACCTCCGCGTTCGCTGGCAGCGGCTGCGCTTATACCACTTTCCCGGCTCTGTGCTTACGGACTACCGGATACTGAAAAATTACGTGAAAACCTGTGCTGGAGAAACGCTATGAACCTCGAATCAATCGCTAAATATTTTGCACCGAAGTCCCCGATGTTCAGTGACTCCTCACGGGCAACTGCTACTGACAACCTCACCGGAACGGATGTAATGGCAGCACTGGGCCTGGTTAACGCGAAATGCGGATTTGGTTTTGATCTTTACTTGGCAAAAATTGGTATCAGCAGCCCAGACCGGGCGATGGAGGCGCTCTGTGAAACAGCCGAACAATTATCAAAACGACATAGCGCGATTTGTGGACTCAGCGAAAGCGTACGCCGCCGCGTTATCGAAATCCTTTGCACCTTTGCTTACCAGGACTACACGCGAAGTGCTGCAAGCGTTCGCAGCTGCGAATGTTGCGGTGGCGAGGGATTTACCGAAGCAGAAGTATTCACTAATAAAGTCCAGTACCCGGACGGGAAGCCGCCTAAGTGGGCAAAGGTCACAAAAGGCGTTTGCCCGTCATACTGGGAGGAATGGAAGTCGGTTCGGGATACAGCGCGCGTTTTATGCTCTGCATGTAACGGAAAGGGTGTTATCAGCAATGCGTGCCGCTGCCATGGGAAGGGAAAGGTGCTGGATAAAGAGGCCACGCGGTTGCAGGGCGTTCCAGTGATGAAAGAATGCGGGAAGTGCTCGGGCAGGGGATATGCCAGATTGCCAGCGGAGAACGCCAGGAAGGCCATATGCGCAGAGGTCATGGAAATTAGCCAACCGACCTGGTCCCGCAGCTACAAGCCGTTCTACGAGCAACTGATAACTCAATGCCACATGGAAGAGAGTAGCGCTGATGCTGCTTTGAAGTCCGTCACACGATAGCAGCAGTGTTTTGCTAATACGCAGCATTTTAAAAGCAAGGTATTGCATGTTCGAATAAAAAGGACTAATCTACGTCCAACAATGGGATATTCTGCTCATACGTTAGCGAATACATTCAAGCCCTGCGGTTAACCCCGTGGGGCTTTTGCTTTATAGCGATTTAAGATTTTCTAAAACCATGCATCCTTCAGCACCTTTATAATTCCCTCTCACCGTACAGGAGGGGATATGAAAGAAGGGTATTACTGGATTCAACACGATGGCATCGTTGAAGTAGCTTACTTCACACCAGAAGAGTTTGAAGACATTGAAACTGGCAGGACGGTGACCGGCATATGGCATCTGGCCATGAATGACGATATCTGCCACAACGGTGAAGCAGAGGTTCTCGAAGGGCCGCTGCAGCCACCGAAATAAAAACACCAAACACTCAATCCCTGGCACCCGCCGGGGATTTTTATTTTCAGGCTCCGGGAATCACTCCTAACTTCCCCTTTACCGGTTATCAGCGGCGATAGAGCGATAGCACCTCAAGGGCATGAGCGTGGCCACTGCGTAAGAGTGGCTGGTAACTACATAAATATTCACGTAGTCTTATGGTGAGTACAGTCATTTGTGAGTAACCAGTATGCTGTTTTTCTTTGAAAGCACATGGCCCATCTTATCGATCCTGTTGTTAGGGTTAGCAATGGTTGCCTACGGTCTGGAGAAAAAGATGATAATGACAATTCTGCTCCTGGTGGCTGTGGTGGTTCTGATTGCTGGGGCATTTTGCTTTAAAGATTATTGACCCGTGTTGGTAAGCATTGACGATGCTTATGAAATAGATTTAATTTATTTGTGCAGCGAATCCCCCAACGCGGAGGGGCGTACAGTCAAAACGATGAATGCACAAATGCGCGCGGATCAGTTGACTGGCTGATTCACCGGGAGGCACCCGGCGCTGCACCCCTTACCTTGGCCTGCTCATCTGAGTGGGCCTTTTTTATTTCAGGCCCCGGGAAAACTCCCAGACGTGTGTTGTCGTTAAATCAGCCCGAGAGCCTGAACCCCTTTAAAACACACAGCACCCGCCACGCAGCGAGGTGAGAGCATGTATCGAATGGACAAACTGACAACAGGCATTGCCTACGGTGCGTCAGCCGGTAACGCCGGATTCTGGGTGCTTCAGCTACTGGACAGAGTAAGCCCATCGCAGTGGGCTGCAATTGGCGTGCTCGGAAGTCTGATGTTTGGCCTGATGACGTACCTGACAAATCTGTATTTCAAAATCAAAGACGACAGGCGAAAGGCCGCGCGGGGTGATTGATGTCGAACAAAGTAAAGTTCAGCGCCGCCATGCTTGCTCTTCTCGCTGCCGGAGCAACAGCTCCTGAACTGTTTGACCAGTTCATGAGCGAGAAAGAAGGTAATGCGCTGGTGGCCGTTGTCGATCCCGGTGGCATCTGGTCGCTATGCCACGGCGTCACAGTAATCGACGGTAAGCGAGTCGTGAAAGGCCAAACCGCGACCGAAGCGAAATGTAAGAAGGTTAACGCTATTGAGCGCGACAAGGCGCTGGCGTGGGTTGACCGGAATATCAAGGTGCCGCTGACCGAGCCGCAGAAGGTCGGCATCGCGTCGTTCTGCCCTTACAACATCGGACCTGGTAAATGCTACCCATCAACCTTCTATAGCCGTATGAACGCCGGTGACACGAAAGGCGCCTGTGAAGCTATCCGCTGGTGGATTAAAGACGGTGGCCGCGATTGCCGCCTGACAAAAGGCCAGAAGAATGGCTGCTATGGGCAGGTAGAACGGCGGGACCAGGAAAGCGCGTTGACGTGCTGGGGGATAGACCAGTGAAACCGGGTGGCATCTGCATCATTGTGATTGTTGCGTTGGTTGGTTCGTTTCTCGCTGGCAGCGAATGGACGAATCGCAGCTGGGAAACAAAGTGGGCTGACCGGAATAGCGCGGAATCTTCACTGGAAGCGAATGCACAGACCGCAGCTCGCATGATTGAACAAGGGCGAACAATCGCCCGGGATGAGGCTGTTAAAGATGCTCAAGCTAAAGCAGCGAGCGCTGCCGCTACTTATGCTGGCTTGTCTGCCAGCGTTAAGCAGCTGCGCGCCGAAGCAACAAAACTCGCTACCCACCTGGACGCCGCAAAGCACACCACAGATCTCGCCGCTTCCGTCAGAAGCAAAACAGCCGGAGCCACCGCAGCAATGCTTGCCGACATGCTCGGAAGCCTTGGAGAAGAAGCTCGATATTATGCTGGACGCGCTGACGAAAGCTACCGGGCAGGAATGACGTGTGAGCGGATTTACGACTCGGTGAGAGAATCAAATAATAACCCACAAAAACCGATATCGAAGGTAACGCAATGAGTGAAGCTAAACCGCAGGACGGCAGCACCGTTAAAGGCTATCGAACTTTAACGGCAGGTGACATCGAGGTGATGAATCGCCTTAAAGATGTGAGCCGCCATTTTCTAAATTTGTTGGATACAGCCAAGGAAACTGGCGCCGATCCGCGCTGGATTGCTATGGCTAAAACCGAAATGCAAAAAGCCTGTATGTCGGCTTGTCGCGCAGTTGCGCAGCCTGACGACGACTGTTAAGCCATTACAAAGCTCATCATCGCGTGACTTCGATAATGCATTGCTAAAGTTGAAATTTTTAACATTGCCCCAATCTTCTTATTGCCACAGATAGGCTGTGGTAAAAGGAGAAGCGAATGCTTGAGAATTATTTTGATGGGACAAGTAAGACCGAAACTGAAGCACAAAAAAAGTTTCAGCGACTGGCAGCCGTTCAGGCGGCGTTAGAAATAGCGAAGCATTCCGTTGGCCCCGGAGGAGAAGGTACTCATTCGCGGGTTGATGAAGATTTGGAATTCGTTACAAGTAAAATTGAGGCCCTTGCTGACGCTATTCAGAAGGCTCTTTCTAAGAATATCGACTAATTTCTAAACCGCCCGAGGGCGGTTTTTTATCACCATTAGGATTTAGCTTTCCATGGTAATGTCGAAAACAAGGGCGAGGTTATCGCCCTGCGTCTTAACCGCGAGCCTCTCGGCTTTCCTCGTCTTCAGGAACACGGTATCGCCAGTACTTATCTGGTTTGACCCAAACAACATTTTCACCGCTTTCAACTCGGAAGGAATTTATCACCTTAGTTGATAAGGCTTGGTTACCATCTGCGTTTTCTTTGAGGTGCTGTTCGTTTCCTGATTTCACCAAGTGATCAACAACATCCTGTTGATAGAGGCATCTATCATTAGCAAGAGTTGACATCATCCATTTTGTTACATCATGAATTGATAAGGCAGTAGTGTTTGGGTTTAAGGCTTTGGGGTGACTAACTCAAGCGAATCTGCCTTGAAAAAGCCTTGCTCTAGCTTTTTCCCCGCGAACCATTGACATATATATGAATATCCCTGTGTTGTTGAAAAGGTTTTGACAGTCATATCAGGGCCGCCAGATTTCAACTTAACAATATCTCCAGACTTAAACTCATCATTCATAACTTTTTACTCCTTGTAATTGGTTACGGTAACCAAGGACGCACAAGAAATGCTCTTCCATGATTACCTCATTGGTTCGAATGGTTACTATCTCTTTGTTTGAAAAAACTATCCAGAGGAATTTATGGCAAAACCGGACTGGGGCGAGCTTCAGCAACGGTTCCTGTCCGAGCATGCCAAAACGGGTATATCACCTAAAGACTGGTGCGAAGCGCAGGGACTGAACTACGCCACCGCCCGCCGATATATCAAAAAACCAGCTGCTCAAAGTGCGCAAAAATCTGCGCAGAAGAAAGTGCGCAGTGCGCAAATTGAAAAGAGCGCAGAAGAGCTGGTGGACAGCAAGCTAAGTCCAAAGATAAAGCTCTTCATCGCTGAATATCTGAAAGACCAGAATGCGACTGCTGCCGCGGAGCGTGCAGGATATAGCGATTCGAATTATGGTCGTCAGCTCATTGCGAATCCTAACGTTGCGCAGGCTATTGCGCAGCAGCAGAAAGCTTCCATTGCGCGCACGCTGGCCGATGCCGATGTGGTCCTCGCGCAGATGTGGCAGCTCGCCACTTTCGATGCAAACCAACTCTCACAATACCGCCGGGGCGCTTGTCGTTACTGTTGGGGCTTCGGTCATCATTACCAGTGGCGCGATGCGGTCGAGTTCAATGAGGAAACGGCAAAGGTTGAGGGGCGAGGAGGTGCTAAACAACCCGAAGACACTGGCGGCTATGGTTACGATCACAACAGGGAACCAAATCCAGAATGCCCTCGCTGCAATGGTGATGGAATAGGTCGCCCTCACTTCCCTGACTCTAGATATCTGCCGCCAACAGCTGCGCTGGCTTACTCCGGTGTGAAGGTCGGTAAAAACGGTGTCGAAATAACAGCTATCAGTCGCGAGAAGATGTTTGAGGCTGTGATGAAGCGACTTGGCCTGGCTGATAGCGAGTTCGCTCAGAAGCTGCAGCAAATTGAAATCGAGCGCCGGCAGTTGGAGATCGAGAAATTACGCAAGGAACTGGCGGCGGATCCTGAAGATGATGTGCCGACACCAGTTGCAATCAATATCAACGTGGTAGACGCGAGGGTTCGTGATGATAGCGCCGACGCTTAACGTCCCTCAGGCGCGCTTCCTCGCCATGCCGCATAAGTTCAAGGCCTATGTTGCTGGGTTCGGTTCCGGTAAGGCGTGGGTTGGCTGCGGAGGCATCTGCAAGGGTATGTGGGAGTTTCCCAAAATCAACCAGGGTTACTTCGCGCCGACTTATCCGCAGATCCGTGACATCTTTTATCCGACGGTTGAGGAGGTGGCCTTTGACTGGGGGTTGAGCGTCAAAATCAATGAGGGGAACAAAGAGGTTCACTTCTATGAAGGGCGGCGTTATCGCGGCACGACGATTTGCCGTTCGATGGAGAAACCCGGCTCGATAGTCGGTTTCAAAATCGGCAACGCGATGGTAGATGAGCTGGATGTCATGGCCGCCGCCAAAGCGCAACAGGCATGGCGAAAAATTATCGCGCGTATGCGTTACAAGGTTGATGGACTGCGCAACGGTATTGATGTCACTACGACCCCGGAAGGCTTTAAGTTCGTCTATCAGCAGTTCGTGAAAGCCGTACGCGAAAAACCTGAACTGGCTGCGCTGTATGGCTTGATTCAGGCCAGTACGTTCGATAACGAGAAGAATCTTCCTGCTGACTATATCCCTTCGCTACTCAGTTCTTACCCTGACGAACTGATTCAGGCTTATTTGCGTGGAAGGTTCACCAACCTTAACAGCGGCACCATTTATCACACGTTCAACCGCAAGTTGAATAACTGCACCGATGAAATTCAGGACAATGATCCGCTGTTTATCGGTATGGATTTCAACGTGGGGAAAATGGCCGCGATAGTTCACGTCAAGCGTAACGGCCTGCCGCACGCGGTTCGCGAGTTGGTGAAGGTATACGACACGCCAGCAATGATTAAGCGCATCCAGGAGGAGTTCTGGCGCTACGAAGGCGGTCGTTACGTGAAAAGCCGGGAAATTTACATCTATCCCGATGCCTCCGGAGACTCCCGCAAATCCCAGAACGCCAGCAAGACCGATATTGCCCAGCTCAACGATGCAGGATTCAGCGTCATTGTAGATGATGCCAACCCGCCGGTTAAAGACCGCATCAACTCGATGAACGCAATGTTCTGCAACGCCAACGGCGAACGCCGCTATCTGGTTAACGTGCAAAACTGCCCGGTCTATACCGAAAGCCTTGAACAACAAGTCTGGGCTGCAAACGGCGAACCGGATAAATCAGCCGATAACGATCATCCCAACGACGCTGGTGGGTACTTCATTGTGAAAGATTACCCGATCGTGAAGCCCGCCTACTCAATCACCATGGACACCACATTCTGATATGGCAAATGACGACATCACCTGGGTTCGACCAGAGCACCGGGCGGCTTCTGCTGCCTGGCGGAAATACAGGGACTTCTGCAAAGGAGCTGAGGCCGTAAAAGCGGCGGGTAATAAGTATCTGCCGTATCTCGACCCAATCGATAAATCAACGCGTAACCGCAAACGCAACGAAGACTATCTGAGCCGCGCGGTGTTCTACGCCATCGCTGGTAATACAAAGATCGGCATGCTTGGCATGGCCTATCGAAAGGATCCCACCTTTAACGGCCAGGATAAGCTGAACTACCTGCTGGACAATGCTGACGGGGCCGGTACCAGTATCTATCAACAATCTCAGTTGGTTGCCGAAAACGTGCTGGAGGTTGCGCGAGAGGGGCTTTATGTTGACTACGCCGCAGCATCAGATGAAGCAATCATTCTCCGCTATCCGGCAGAAAACATCATCAACTGGCGCACAAAGCGTATTAACGGACGCGATCAACTGGTGCTGGTGGTTCTGAGAGAATGCGTCGAAGAGCCGGATGGTTACGCCTTTAAAGATGAAATCCAGTATCGCGAGCTTGCACTGGAAGAAGGGCGGTTCATCTGCCGGGTGTGGCGCCGGGCTGGCGGCACAGCAAGCGGAACCTACACCGTCGACAGTGAATACCATCCGAAGCCTAAAGGGAAGGACTACTGGGACGAAATTCCGTTCACCTTTGTCGGTGCCCAAAACAACGATCCCACAATCGATGATTCACCGCTGGCTGCGCTGGTGGAGATAAACCATGGTCATTACCGCAACAGTGCTGATTATGAAGATAGCGTGTGGTTCTGCGGTCAGGTGCAGCCGTATATCACTGGACTCGATACCGGTTGGCGTGACCACCTCGAAAAGCGGGGCGTTAAAATTGGTTCCCGGTCACCGCTTTTGCTTCCCAAGGAGGGCTCATTCGGTTACGCCCAGGCACAGCCAAACATGCTGGCGAAAGAGGCCATGGACAGCAAGCGCGATTACATGGTGCAGCTCGGCGCGCGGCTGATCGAACAAAACTCAGCGGCGAAGACGGCAACCCAGGCTAGCGGTGAGCAATCATCCTCTACATCAGTACTCGGTATCTGTGTATCGAATGTCTCTGAAGCCTACACGCTGGCGCTTCGCTGGTGTGCTAAATACCTCGGTATCAATGGCGAATCAACGAGCTACACGATCAACCAGGAATTCATCGCGAAGGTTGCAGAGTCCGGCATGGTGTCTGCAATCGTCAGCGCCTGGCAATCTGGCGCGCTGCGTGACACTGATATGGTGCGCGCGCTGCAAAAGCTGGATCTGATTGACCCGGCGGACAGCCCGACAGACGTTATCGATGCTCTTCGTAATCAGGCACCGACAATGACCGGGGGCTGATATGGGGACAGTCAACGAGAGCTTGCGCGATGAAGCGATAGCGCATTCTGTCTGGATTAGCCGTTATTCGACTGGTGTTGCAAGCCGGATGGTCAAACTACTTAACGAAACGGATGCTGAACTGACGGCGCGCCTGCTCGATGCGCTGGACAGACTCCCACCTGAAAGTTTCACCGTCTCCCGGCTGGAAAGTTTGCTCGGCAGTGTGCGGGAACTCAACCATCAGGCCGTCACCGCTATGCAAACCGGGCTTCAGGATGAGCTGGTGACGCTGGCGAAGAATGAAACCAGTTATCAGCTGAGCCTGTTCGATTCCCTCCTGTCGTCACAGGTACTGTCTCGCTACCCGCTACAGGGCATCACCGCTGATATGGTGTACGCCGCTGCGATGGCTCAGCCCTTTCAGGGGCGACTGCTGAGCGAGTGGGTGAGCAATCTGGAATCGGACAGGCTGGCGCGCATCGTTAATGCTGTGCGTCGTGGGTATCTGGCCGGTGATACGGTGGAAGCCATTGCGCGAAATGTGCGTGGACATGCCAACAAAGACTATCGCGACGGGGCGCTGCAAATGAGCAGGGCAAACGCTGCCAGTATTGCAAAAACAGCAGTGAGTCACCTGGCGGCTACAGCGCGCAACAGCTTCACCAGTGCCAACAGCGATATTGTGAAGGGCAAGCAATGGCTATCGACGCTGGACAACAAAACCAGTCACGACTGCATTATTCGCGACCTGCTGCGCTATACGCTGGAGAATAAGCCGATAGGGCACAAGGTGCCGTATTTACAGGGGCCGGGGAAAATACATTTCTGCTGTCGCTCAACCGAAACGCTGATCCTGAAGTCATGGCGGGAACTGGGCATCGATATTGATGAGATGGACGAAGGCACGCGCGCCAGCATGGACGGACAGGTTCCGGCGAAAACGACGTATCTCGAATGGCTAAAGCGCCAGCCGCCGCAGCGGCAGGATCAGGTTCTTGGTTCTGAACGTGGCCGGATGTTCCGCGCAGGAGAAATCGACCTGGGGGAAATGTTTACGGACAAAGGCGAGTGGATAAGCCTCGAACAGCTCCAGGAGCGTTCCGGCGGGGTATCAACCGCTGAGTCCTCACGTTCTCTGGATGAGCTGGTGGAGTGGATGACCGGCCGCGTGGCGCAGAATGTGAAGTTCCCGGATGGTGTATCTCTGGATGAAGCGAAACAGGCAGCACAGGCGGCATTCGATGTTATCCAGCGGTTCGGGCTCCAGCCCGTTGCGGCATTCGGTAACACACTGGATGTTCCGGCAACTGCGGCAGGTGCATATGAATCATCCTCACGAACCGTGCACCTTTCCCGGTGGGCGATGGACAGCAGTGAATGGGAAAACATTCTGAAGAACAGCGCAGGAATCGACATGACAATGATGGTAAGGCCATCCGTCGCGTCATCCTCGCTGTCTCAGGGGGTGCTGGATGCTTCCCCTGCGGAATTGCCGTATGTTGCGGTGGCGTCGGTTAAGGGCTCCGTGTGGCATGAACTGGGTCACCATCTGTATTATTCCCGGCCTGAAGTTGGTGCTCTGGTTGAAAGTGCTTATGATGATGGCTGGTGGCGTGCTCTCAGCGCCTATGCCGCAGAAGCGCCGAAAGAACTTTTTGCTGAGGTCGTATCGGCGTTTATGAGCGGCCAGAATGACACTATCAACCCCGAGATCCTCCAGTGGCTGAAACAACACTCCCGTTCCTGAAAAAAGCGTCAGAGCTGGCTCACATGGAGCCATTGCCAGATGACATCATCGAACAACTGGACACTATCTGCAAAGAGGCGGGTGAGACCACGCCGGAAGGCCGAATGATCGGCATCCTGATTGGCTCGGTTTATACCCGGCTAAACAACCCTGATTAAGAGTTATACAAACACACCTAGCCCTGGCATCCGCCGGGGCTTTTTTATGGGCGAGGCCCGACAAAATCCCGAGGGGAAATTATGTTAATCCGAAATATGCTTCTGAAGTATTACGCGTCTGAAAACAATGGTGAAGGTGCTGGCGGCGGTGATGGCAATCTCGAGATCACTCCTGAAATTCAGAAGCTGATTGATGAGCGGGTGACCAGCGAAGTCATGGGACTGAAAACGAAAAATAGTGAACTGCTGGGTACCATTAAGCAGCAGAAAGAAAACCTTTCCCGCTTTGATGGTATCGACCCGGACGCTGTACGCGGCATCCTGCAGCGTTTTTCTGACGACGAAGAGGCGAAGCTTATCGCTGCCGGAAAAATTGATGAGGTGCTGGATAAGCGCACTGAACGGCTGCGCGCGGACGTCGATAAGCAAATCAAAGTTGCTAACGAGCGCGCGGATAAAGCCGAAGCGTTCTCCAACAAGTTTCGGGATCGCGTCCTGGGCGATGCTATCCGCGCCGCAGCCCTTAAAGCTGGTGCGCTGGCTGAGGCGTCCGACGATCTGATCCTGCGTGCCAAAGGCACATTCCAGCTCAACGACGAAGGCGAGGCCGTAGCGGTTGATGCAAATGGCGATGTTCTGTTCGGCAAAGATGGCAAAACCCCACTAAGCCCCATCGAATGGGCGGAGTCTCTCAAGGAGACGGCCCCGCACCTGTTCCCGCGTGCTGAAGGTACTGGCGCGGGCGGACATAAACCGGGGAACGGCGGCGGCAGCCTGAAACGTTCCGAAATGAGCGCCAGCAATAAAGCGGAGTACATCCGTAAGCACGGCCAGCAGGCCTATCTCAAATTGCCTAAGTAAGGATTAATCAATGACTACGACTGTAAACACCGACCTGATTATCTATGACGATCTCGCGCAGACTGCATTTCTTGAGCGCCGCCAGGATAATCTGGAGGTATTTAATGCCGCCTCTAATGGCGCAATTATTCTCGATAACGAACTGATTGAAGGTGATCTGCGCAAGCGTGCTTTCTATAAAGTTGGCGGCTCTATCGAATCGCGTGACGTTAACTCCACTGACCCGGTCACGGGGAAAAAAATTGGTGCTGGCGAGTCTGTCAGCATCAAAGCACCGTGGAAATACGGCCCGTATGAAACCACTGAAGAGGCGTTTAAACGCCGTGGGCGTTCTGTTGATGAATTCTCTGAAGTGATCGGCGTTGATGTTGCTGATGCCACGCTGGAAGGCTACATCAAATATGCTCTTCAGGGGCTTATTGCCGCTATTGGCGCGAACGCCGAAATGACAGTTACTGCGGACATTGCGACTGACGGCAAGAAAACGCTGACACGTGGCCTTCGTACCTACGGCGATAAGTTCAACCGCGTTTCGCTGTTCGTCATGCACTCCACTACCTACTTTGACATTGTTGATCAGGCCATCGACAACAAAATCTACGAAGAAGCGGGCGTGGTGGTATACGGCGGTCAACCAGGTACGTTGGGTAAGCCTGTTCTGGTGACCGATACCATGCCCGTTGACGCGATTCTGGGGCTGGTGGCCGGTGCAGTGTCCGTAACTGAATCACAGGCTCCGGGCTTCCGTTCCTACGACATCAACGACCAGGAGAACCTTGCAATCGGCTATCGTGCAGAAGGCACGGTTAACGTTGAACTGCTGGGTTATAGCTGGGATGAAACGAAGGGAGTCAACCCTGACCTGACGAAAATCGGTACTGGCGCGAACTGGAAGAAACACTTCACCAGCAACAAATCCACAGCTGGCGTGCTGATCAAGCTGGCGGCTGCAGCGGGGGAGTAACACTGTCAGCGGATAAAACCTCCGCTACTGCTGACAGTACTGATGCGGTTACCGTTTCTCTCAAATACACCCTGAATGGCTCCGGCGTTTCCGGCAAAACTGTCGCGTGGACATCCACGGGCGGCTCGTTGAACGTCGCCAGCTCACAGACAGGCTCTGCTGGTGGTGCAACGGTGAAACTCACGTCAGGCGCGGCTGGCACCTTCACGGTAACCGGCATGGTTGACGGTGTGGCGAAAACCACTGAAGAGATCACCTTCACTGCGCCTTCCGGTGAATAACGCATGGGGCGAAAGCCCCATAAACTGGATGATTCGATGATCAATACCGATATCACTTCCCAGGATGCCAACAGCTATGCCACTGAAGCTGAATTAATAGCTTTCGGCGCGCTACGTGGCATAGAGTTGCCGGACAGCCTTATACCTCTGCTGATTAAAGCGATGGACTACCTAGAAGGGCTGGACTGGGTTGGCTCAAAAGCTGATCCGAGACAGGCTCTGGCATGGCCACGCGTGAATGTCGTTCTGGATGAACATGATTTCCCGCCGGATGAAGTTCCGCGCCAGGTAATAACCGCACAGTGCATGCTAGCAGTAGAGGCAACCGACGGCGATTTACTCTCCAGCGTGCGCGAGGCTGCTGTGAAAACTGAACGCGTGGAAGGTGCCGTCACCATGACCTATGCGGTCGCAGATGGTGAAGTCTTCACGCCGTCTTATCCTGCTGTAATGGCGCTGCTGGGCGACCTCGCTGGTGGTCGTGGTTACGCCATCAATGCATTTGCAGAGAGGGCCTGATATGGCGATTGATTACCAACGTATGCAGGCCAGAACAACCCGCATGCTCAGGAAGAACGGCGCGACGTACAACGTCACTCGCAAGGGCTCAGTAACTGTAGTCGGGGGCATTGAGCATAAAACTGATGCGGTACAGTTCTTCGCGGTGGGCGTGAAGACCGAATACTCGCCGGGCGAAATTGATGGAACGGTCATCGTTAACGGTGACGTGCAGATCGTTTTTACAGCAGAGCAGGAAATTAAAATCGGTGACCTGGTGGATATCGACGGCACACTACACCGCGTTATCAAACCGAATCCGGCAAAACCTGCCTCCCTGGTACTCTGCTATAAAGCGCAGCTGAGGGCTTAGTATGGGAGAGAACGCCGCATTTATGGCTGAAATCACGGCATTCGTGAATAAGGCCAAAGTCAATCAGGAAGCCGTGGTGCGTGCTGTTGGTATCAAAATACTCAATCAGTTGGTGATGATGTCACCTGTAGGCAACCCGGAACTGTGGGAAGTGAACCAGACAGCCGTTGCCTATAACAAAGCAGTTTACGACCACAATCAGACACAGCTAACGGATCCGGCAAACCGCACTAAAACCGGGCGTCTGAAGAAGAAAGCACGCGTAACCGACAGCATGGATATCAACGCTCCGGCAGGTTACACAGGCGGGCGTTTTCGCGGTAACTGGCAGGTATCGTTTGATGCACCGACAACAGACGAAACTGGGAGAATAGATAAGACCGGCGACCTGACAAAAGCAGCGGGCAACTACACGCTGTCGCTGTTCAAGGTTGGCATGAAATCCATCTACTTCTGCAACAACGTCCCGTATGCATACCCGCTTGAGATGGGGCACTCCGAGCAGGCACCCGGAGGGATGGTGCGGATCACTGCAGTAGAATTCCAGCGCTTCTTTGAAGAGGCTGTCAGGGAGGTGCCGAAGTGATTCCTGACATTGCGTCGGCAATGGCCGCCAGGCTGGGAAATTGGGCAGATGCCGCGAACATCACCGTCGCGTGGGAAAATATCGAATTCACGCCGCCGGCTACCGGAATTTATCTGGTGGTTCACGATATGCCTGCAACGCCCCGGACTCTGGACCTTGGCCTGAATTGCCGGGTCTATTCTGGGGTGTACCAGGTTAATGTTGTGACCCCCACCGGAACCGGGCGATCGGATGCTATAGCGCTGGCGAGTCAGGTTGCTGCGCTATTTCCAGAAGGGCAGGAGCTGCAGGGCGATGGCTTTACCTGCTGGATAACCAGCACGCCCGCAATTTTTCGTGGTATCCCGACCGCTGTTTCCTACACCGTACCCGTCAGCCTGAACTATCAGGCTGATATCGTCAGCTAACTGCTTTTATGTCACCGATATGACCCGTCGCCTGGCGGGTTTTTTATTACCTAAATTCAGGAGAATGCAATGGCATTTGCAATTCCTAACGGGTCGCGTGTAAACGTGGCCAAGGCCTATCTTGCGCCGATTATCTTCACAGCGGCATCCAATGCGACCGAGTGCGAACTGACTGTTGCGTCGGCAGATGGTATTGCCGCCGGGGATGTTATTCAGGTTAACTCAGGCTGGCTGAGGCTCGATAACATGGTGTTGCGGGTTAAATCAGTGAGCGGCACTAAAGTTGTCCTGGAAGGGTTTAATACCTCAGACACGAATAAATTCACGGCGGGGACCGGCGCTGGCACGCTACGTAAAATCGACTCATGGATCACCATGCCACAGGTGATGACGCTGTCTACTGAGGGCGGTGACCAGCAGACGATCAGTGTGCAGTTTCTGGAGGATGATAAGGCCCGCACCATTCCCACGTTTAAAAACGCTGTGGTGCAGGTCTACTCGTTTGCCCATGATCCGCTGCTGGCTATCTACGCGCGACTGAATGAACTGGATGAGTCGAGCGATACCACCGCCATCTGGTTCCATAACCCGCGTGGCAAGGCTGATCGATTTTACTCTGCCAAAGTGTCATTCCAGAAAGTGCCAAAGACCGAAATCAACGCAGTGGAAAGCAATGAAGCGCGTATGAACTTTGAGTCGGATATGCAGATTTACCCGATTGCTGATTCTTCCGCTTCGCCGCTGGCTTTTCTGTCTAACTTGCCGGCGACAATGGATGTTGCGGCGGGTGATGCGCTGGATCTTGCGGTTGTCATGCAGGGCGGTTCAGCGCCATACGCCTATGTGTGGAAGAAAGGGACCACCGCACTTTCGGGCAAAACGGCTTCGGCGCTCAATATCCCTTCAGTTGCAGCTGGTGACGCCGGGGAATACGCCTGTGAAGTCACCGATGCTACTGGTACGACAATGACCTCGGCTAAATGCACCGTCACTGTCAGTTAATCTTCTTGCCCGGTTCGCCGGGCTTTTTTTATTGAAGAGTACCGCTGGCGAATTTTCTGTATCCACACCCTCTGATTTATCAAACTGCGCCTTCACACGCGCTCTCTTAACCAAGAACCTTTCAGAAAGCGATCCTGAGAACTGCCGTTAGCGCCGGTGGGCCTCTTGGGGCGGCTTTTCTGTGTGAACAGGTTCGCTTTTTAAAGGGTATACACCATGACTTATCCAACCGTAGCAGTAAACGGTGTTTCCGTTCGTGTTGACGACGAAGGGCGCTATAACCTCAATGACCTTCACGCTGCCGCAGTGGCAAACGGCGAAGCCACAGAATCGCAGCGTCCCAGTAACTTTTTGAGAACTGCGCAAATTAAACGATTCATTTTTGCACTAAAAACCAAAGCTCAAAAAAGAGCTTCGGAAGAAATTCAACCACTTAAAGTAATAAAGGGTGGCTCCGAGTCTGGTGCTTGGGGCGTCGAATTACTGGCTATCCGTTATGCCGCATGGATTAAGCCAGAGTTTGAGGTCGAAGTATATGAGGTGTTCAGAACCGTGGTGCGCCTCGGCATCAGTGCCATGTCCCGCCTGAACAAGATCGACCACATTATTAACACCGAAACCAAAGCGATCAGCCAGTGCGCCAGCCAGATGGCAAGGTGGGGTAGCGGTGGTCGTAAACAACTACTGCATGCAGCGCGGGAACGTGTTGCTGACGAAGTTCAGATGTATTTACCAGGCATCAACTAAGACCTGCTCCGGCGGGTTTCATTTTTTCTAAGGAACCGTAATGACTAAATTCTCCCTGATCCCAAACCCAACCTTTTCCGCTACTGCCAGTATCCCTCGTGCCGGTGCTGAAGATGGTCAACTGTCGTTCACTTTTCGTCACAAGACGCTCGAAGAGCTTCGTGTAATGGATGATGAACTTCAAAAAAAGGCTGAAGGCAAAAAAGCCGCAATCGAGCCACAGGCTGATTATCTGATGGAAATCGCGGAAGGTTGGGCGCTTCCAGATGAATTCACGCGAGAAAATGTGATTGTCCTGCTGAAAAATTACCCACGTGCTTTCGATAGTATCGGTCTGGCGTATACGAAAGAGTTGATGGGCTTTCGCGAAAAAAACTGAGGCAGGTCGCCGCAGCGTTGTACACGCCGGGGCCGACATTAGCGGAACTGAGCGCTTTTGGTTTGACGCCTGAAGACGTGGAGCAAGAGGTGGGAGTATTGCCGTCAGTCTGGCGGGCTTTCACCATCTTCTCCGCGTTAGCCACCCAATGGCGTGTTGGGGCTAACGGTGCGTCAGGCCTTGATTACAACGTCCTCCCCTGGGTGTTCCAGATCCACGGGGTTGAGGATGCGGCGGCCTGTATGGCTGACCTTCAAATCATGGAAAGCGAGGCACTCAAGGTAATGCATAAAGAGAGGCCACAATGAGTAACGATATCGCCACTATTTCTCTTCGCGTTAATACCGGTGACCTGGAGCGTGGTAATCAGGCGCTGGATAAATTCCAGGACACCGCAGCGACAGCCGCAGGCAAAGCCGATGATCTGAACAGCAGCTTTAAGGCTGGCGCCAGTACTCAAAAGCAGAATACCGAAAGCCTCAAGCAGCAGCGGCAGGAACTCGAAAACCTGCTGAATAAAATCAGCCCGGTGAATAAGGCGCTGGATGAACTGGATACTATCCAGACTAATCTAGCGAAATTCCGGGGTAAAGGGCTGGTTGGCGATGAAGATTACGCTCGCTACAACAGCGTGCTGGAGACGACTCGCTCAAAACTGGCGCAGGTCATGGAGTCTGAGACAGCAGAGGGCCGGGCTCGAATCGAACAGGCCCAGGCTACGCAACGAGCCGCGGCTGCTGGTAAAAGTTTTATCGCGTCACTGGAAGAACAAGCCTCGGCAATCGGTAAAACCCGCACCGAAATGCTCGAACTGAAAGCGGCGCAATTGGGGGTATCTCAGCAAGCCGCGCCAATGCTGGCGAAACTCAAAGAACAGGAAAAGGCCTGGCAAAGCGGTGCAACCAGCGCAGGGCAATACCGTAACGCTATGCGTATGCTACCGGCACAGCTAACGGATATAGCGACTCAGTTGGCTGGCGGGCAGTCTCCGTTCCTTATCCTGCTCCAGCAGGGTGGTCAGATTAAAGACCAGTTTGGAGGCGTTCAGGGGGCGATAAGTGGAGTTGGGGAATACATTCGCAATTTGGCCGGGATGATAACCCCGACCACAATTGCTCTTGGCGGTTTGGTTGGAACTATTGGCCTACTGGCTGCTGCTGCATACAGCTCATCCGAACAGTTCGATCAAGTCGCCCGGTCAGTCATTATGATGGGGGGGGCTGGTTTTGCATCTATGCAGCAACTCAATAAGGCTGCGGATGATGTTGCGGACAGAACCAATACATCAATCAGTTCGACGGTCGACACCTTGGTTGCGCTGAATGATACAGGCAAGTATACAGCCGAACAGATGAAGCTGATCGCTACATCCATAACCCTGATGGGCAAGGCAGGTAGCGATACCAAAGCGGCAATGTCTGATTTCGGAAAGATTGTTAACGATCCAGTGAAAGGTCTCGCGAGCCTGAATGAGCAATACGGCATTGTCGATGAAGCCATGATGAAGCACATCATTCAGTTGCGTAAGCAGAAGGGGGAAGAAGCTGCGGTTGCTGAGGCTATTCAGCTTTACGCTGACGTCATGACCAAGCGTGCTGAAGAAACGAACAAGGCTACTGATAATATTGGTCGGGTTTGGGATACGCTGAAAAAAAGTGCATCCGACAACTTCAGAGATATTGGCATTACCGTTCGTGCTTGGGGAAATCAGGTGATCGATATTTTCAACCTAGTTGAAGCTTCGATAAAGGACCTGTTCCTCAACATCACCTCGCTGGATGCCAAGTTCACTGGAACCATTGCGGGATGGGCGGAGAAAATCCCTGGTGGTGGAGCAATAACGAACTTCCTCGGTATGGATGTCGAGGCAATGAAAAAGGCAGGGGTAGAAGCTGACAAAGAGATCGCTGCGAACAAAAAACGCTACGACGAGCTTTGGAAGCGCATAACTGCACCTAATGCCCAGGCCAATTATGAATCTGAGGCAAGGGGGAGTGGAGTATCAGGAAATGGCGGCGCCAGTCGTGAGTCAAAGAACGCTGTATCCAAGTTAGCTGAAGATTCCGCCAAAAAGACCCGGGAGACCAAAGCCACTCTGGATGCTGGCGATCGCACTCTGGAGAACTACCGAGCCCAGGCCAGAACATTAACGGAAACCCTCGAAACATTGCGGCAGACCGGTGATGTCCACGCCAAAAACACTGAACTCAGCAAGCAGCAATCACGTTTTGCAGAGCTGGATGAGGCTGCGAAAACACGGTCGCTTACTGCACAGGAAAAATCACTCCTGTCGAGCCGTGAAGCCATTCTTAATGCTGCTAAGATTGTTGATCAAAAGAACAAGGAAGTTGAGGCCCAGCAGAAGATTAACGGCCTAGCACAGCAGGCAAATAAGTACGTCACGCAGATGACAGAAAAGTCCGAGGCACTCAGGAGTGGTTCTGGTTTGAGTAGCCGCATGGCTCAACGAATGACTGAGGAGGCCCAGTTAAGGCAAGGTTGGCTGAATGGCGGCGGCAAGCTTGAGGATTCAGGTTATGAAAAAGAGCTAGCAGCCCTTCGTAACTACTACGCTGAAGAGGATAAGCTGCGGGGGGACTGGAAAGCAGGTGCATTGAGCGGATGGAATGAATATCTGGAGGCTGCGACCGATACCTACAGCGCAGTGAAGGGGGTTGCTGGTTCTGCTCTTACCGGATTATCCGACATGCTTACCGACCTTATGACCACTGGTAAGGCATCGATTAAGTCGTTTGGGATGTCGATGCTGAAGATGATCGCGCAAGTCGTAAACCAGTTGATGGTTGCCTATGCAGTGCAAGCAGCTATGGGCTGGATAAATGGTGGTGCATCACCATCCTCCGGAGGAGGGCAATCATTTGCTGTTCCGTCTTACACCCCGAATGCTAAAGGCGGCGTCTATGATTCGCCGGGTCTTAGTAAGTATGTAAATGGCGTCTACGACTCTCCTCAGTATTTCACCTTCCAGGGGGCATCTAAATTCGCCAAAGGCGGAGTATTTGCTGAGGCGGGCGAAGAGGCCATCATGCCGCTGACGCGTGATTCTGCCGGACGACTTGGGGTTAGGGCCCAGGGCGGTGGTGTGTCTCAACCGCAGGTCAACATTGATATTTACGTCGACAATAAGGGCAACGCATCATCAACCACTTCCGGTGATGGAAGCGACGCAGCAAGGGCGTTAGGGAAGGAGATTGAAGCTAAGGTGACTGAGGTCTTAATGAGGGCATCAAGGAGCGATGGCTTACTTGGACGACAGTTCCAGCCGAAGTAATTTTCATTGAAGTAATATTGAGAAATCAATATCGCACGCACCTAGTTACATCATAGCATCCCTTGGTTATTATGCTCAAAACCATACTAATCAGGGGATAATAATGAAAAAGGTCTTTGTGACTACAGTGTTAGCTATGGCGCTTTCTGCGTGTGCTGGGAGTGGCTCAAACAGTAACGCTCAAAAGCAAGCCAAGTATGATGAGCTTTCTAAATGCGATGTTGCTATCGAAGCACCTTCCCATTCACCGACAAACAAAAAGGAATTCGCAGAGTTTCTCTCTGTGCAAGCTCGCAATGCTTCAGCTGATCAGTTCGTAACTCAAAAAAGGTTGGATATCCTTCAGCTTGTTGGCTGGAATTCTTCTGTCGCTGACGCTATTGCATCGTGTGGGGCCAACAGAAAGGATAAGCGTAAGGAAATGGCATCGGTCGCTTTCGAGCGAATTAAGGCGACTACCAATAATGCAGATGAAAAACGCGCACTAGTCGAGGCATATAGCGCTTGGGAAACATACGTAACTAGCCAAACACCTCTCGCCAAACAAGATTTCGATTCGAAGATTGGTTACTACAAAAATATGTGATTATGCCGAATTCATAACATCGGGTTCCATACAGGCTAATCAACACCAAGCCCCGACCGGGTTTTAATCACAGCCCACATATGTGGGCTTAATCCATAACTGTTTGGATGTTATACTCCTCTGATGAGACAAATTATCTATTCAGAACTCCCGTTTAGGCGGTCATGCGAAGGCGTGGCCGCTCCTGAATTTTCTATGGAGTTCTATCATGAAATCACAAAAGCGCGCGGTGCGCCGACATCACGCCAGAAGACTTAAAGCCAAACGAACCCGCTATCACAATGCAGGTGCTGGAGGGGAGAAGGCTGTAGGTATTGTTTATCAAACACCTTGCTTATGTTCTTGCTGGATGTGCGGAAACCAACGCAAACATCATGGTATTCGCATACAAGAGCGCAGAGACAGAGCAATGTATCCTTTGTGATTACTGGCCCGCCATCTGGCGGGTTTTTGCTATCTGGGGTTAGGTGGCTTTTTGTTTGATGCAGGGAGGTGAAAATTTAAGCGCTTCATTCAAAGGGGGCGAAATATTACAGCAATTTTTTGAGGTGTGCATTGTCAGTAGAACGTGATTTTTGTGCAAAAAGTGCTATTGGTGTGTAATGTTACACATGATTTGAAGGGAGGGCATCTAAACAAAAACCACAGATTGTGGTTTAAAAGAGTGTTTCCTGACAGGAAACTTCGTCGATAAATGCTACAACGTGAAAAAATGGTACGTTTATCTTCGTCGAACGTGGTCCTATCGTAACCAAAACACGATTGCCTAAAAGTTATAGCTAGTGACCTGCCCCCACGATTAGATACAACACTCAGTTAGTAACGTCGGAATCTTCATTCTCAGAATGACCCTTTCTCCAGCCCGCTGCAAATTCAGACGGTGTCTGATAATTCAGCGTGGAGTGCGGGCGGCATTCGTTATAATCCTGCCGCCAGTCATTAATAATTTTCCTGGCATGAACGATATCGCTGAACCAGTGCTCATTCAAACATTCATCGCGAAATCGTCCGTTAAAGCTCTCAATAAATCCGTTCTGCGTTGGCTTGCCCGGCTGGATTAAGCGCAACTCAACACCATGCTCAAAGGCCCATTGATCCAGTGCACGGCAAGTGAACTCCGGCCCCTGGTCAGTTCTTATCGTCGCCGGATAGCCTCGAAACAGTGCAATGCTGTCCAGAATACGCGTGACCTGAACGCCTGAAATCCCAAAGGCAACAGTGACCGTCAGGCATTCCTTTGTGAAATCATCGACGCAGGTAAGACACTTGATCCTGCGACCGGTGGAAAGTGCGTCCATGACGAAATCCATCGACCAGGTCAGATTGGGCGCCGCCGGACGGAGCAGCGGCAGACGTTCTGTTGCCAGCCCTTTACGACGTCTTCTGCGTTTTACGCCCAGGCCACTGAGGTGATAAAGCCGGTACACGCGCTTATGATTAACATGAAGCCCTTCACGGCGCAGCAACTGCCAAATACGACGGTAGCCAAAACGCCTGCGCTCCAGTGCCAGCTCAGTGATGCGCCCTGATAAATGCGCATCAGCAGCCGGACGGTGAGCCTCATAGCGGCAGGTCGACAGGGATAAACCTGTAAGCCTGCAGGCACGACGTTGCGACAGACCGGTCGCATCACACATCAACATCACGGCTTCCCGCTTCTGGTCTGTCGTCAGTACTTTCGCCCAAGAGCCACCTGAAGCGCCTCTTTATCCAGCATGGCTTCGGCAAGCAGCTTCTTGAGTCTGGCGTTCTCTTCCTCAAGCGACTTCAGGCGCTTAACTTCAGGCACCTCCATACCGCCATACTTCTTACGCCAGATGTAAAACGTGGCATCGGAAATGGCATGCTTGCGGCAGAGTTCACGGGCGGGTACCCCAGCTTCGGCTTCGCGGAGAATACTGATGATCTGTTCGTCGGAAAAACGCTTCTTCATGGGGATGTCCTCATGTGGCTTATGAAGACATTACTAACATCGGGGTGTACTAATCAACGGGGAGCAGGTCACACGCTCGACCAGAATATTTATGAAGAAACCAGCGGGAATATAGGGGTACGCATTGCGATATTTGCAAATGCTGTCCCTTATCCCGGAACGGGCCTTAATTATTTCAACGCCGCAGGGCAGTGCACATTTTCAACCACGCGTAAGCCCTTTGTGATTCAGGGCTTTTTCTATCCTTCGACAAGCTTTCAGGGCATCGGCGGAATGGTGCCGCTCGGCACCTTTGGCTGGGCCGTACGCCCTGCAACGAACTCCACGAGCTGGAACATCGTCAGGATGAAAGGACTGATGATGAGCGGCGGGAGTGTGAAAAGCGGTTTTGGCCGGGTTATCAGGCGCGTATCACGGCAAAAATACGATATTCAGTCAGAAGGCATGTCGGGCGTGAAACTCCCCGCCATACCCAATTTTTATTAAAAGGAGCCGAAATGTCTGCTGGAACAATTTCCATTCAAAATAATGCCGCGGCGGTTGCCGGCGATGGAACGGCATTTACTGCTGAGCTTGCGGCTGGTGATTTCATCGTTATTACCACCGGCGGGGTGACCTATACGCTCCCGATAAAATCCATCGAGAGAGATACTGCGCTGACTCTCACCAGGAACTACAGCGGCCCGGCGGTGACAGGCGCTGCTTGGACAGCGATGCCGCGCGATACATTGAATCGAATTAGTGGGCAAATTGCCGCTGATACGGCGTATGCAATCCGCCAGCGTGTTCTTGAAATCGATAACTGGTATCAGCTGCTTGAGGTTAATGGTGATGTAACAATCAAAATGGCCGACGGCTCGAGCTACACGGGCCCTTCATGGCTTAAGCTGATTGATGTTATGAAGGAGTTGCAGATAGATGAGCTAATCCCTATAGCGGAGCAAATTCGTGCGGATGCAAAACAGGTAGCCGAAGATAAGCCCGTTATCGTGCAGGCAAAGGAAGACGCCGAGGCCGCAGCAGCCGCAGCAGCCGTTTCAGAAGGGAACGCCGTTACGTCAGAGAGCAACGCGGCGGAATCGGCATCCACAGCCAGCACAAAAGCCAACGAAGCAGCAGAATCTGCAAAGCAAGCAGCGGCATCAAACCCGCAGTTGGCGCTACAGAAGAGCCTTAATCTGCAGGATCTGGCAGACCGCGCAGCGGCATGGCTTAACGTTCGTCCGGTTGGCTCAACGCCGTTAGCGGCGGCGGCGGTAAACGACGGTGATGCTCCGCAGTGGTTGCAGGTTCAAAACCTGGTAAGCGCTGGTACTGGCGGGCCGACAATGAACGGTGTAATGAACTATCACGTCGGCGAAGCTGTGCAGTGGGAAACCCGTGCATACTATCCACCAAACTGTTTGCCGCGTGACGGCCAGATCGTCAACCGCGCGGATTGGCCTGAGCTGTGGGCGTGGGCGCAAAAAACATCGCCGATCACAGATGCGGCATGGTTGGCCGACGTGACGAAGCGCGGCTCTTATTCCACCGGCGACGGCTCAACTACTTTCCGCCTGCCGGACTGGAACGGCGTTCAATCAGGCTCGATCCCTGGCGTGTTCTTTGGCGGTGGCGCGGGGACGAATGACAAGCTGTTAGCGCTTAACGCCGCTCCAGATTTTGGCGGCTCTTTCGGGTCTGACATGGCAGGTGTTGCGTGGCTCGCAGCAACCTCGGCGTCCGGCGGGTTTAAGGTCACAGCATATCAGACGAATAATATTTTCCACCCAACATCAGGTTTCGATAAATATAGTGGGTATGGCCTTTGGGAGTTCAAAGGGTCCTATTCTAACGCAGCATATGGACGAAATAACGCTACGGAGGTCGCACCTAACCGTGTTTATGGGGTATGGCTCGTTCGCGCATCCGGCGGGTTCGTTGCTGCAAACACGACGTGGGACGTTGTCAACGCACTGACGGCAGCCCCTGGAGTGTCAACGACAAACTACGGCGGCGTGGTTAACTCTACGCTGAAGGTCGGCACCGCTGACTACGGCAAAGCGGGATTGCGCACCGTAGTTACCAACAGCTCAACTGGCGTTAAGACGGTAAGCGCTGAAGTGCTGGTGTCTGACTCAACCGGGTCGACGACAACAACGAAAGTTATCAAGCTAGGCACCGTTGATGGACTGACAGGCGGAGCTGTAACCAGCCCTATTGGGCGTTCCGGAATTTCCAACGCGTCCTATGATTCTCTGTACAACAATAACAGAAACCTGGGTCATTGGTCTGAACAAATGAATGCCCCGGGAACCGGCTACCTTTACCCGCATATTAGCCTGAAGCTGTTCACTCCTGGGGTTAACGCTGGCGTATTTACATGGTCAGGGCTAACGAACACTGGCGGCCCGCAATACGTGTTGTCGTACACGACTGAGGCCAATACCACCCCGTGCATGTGGCGATTCGACTCCGCGACTGGAAACGGCATTGCTGCGAATGGCTCATGGGTTAATGGTGCTTCAGATGAGCGTGCGAAGTATGAGATCGAAGAGCTGAAAGATGCTTATGGCGCGCTTGATGGAATCAAGGCCCGCACGTGGCGCATGAATACGAAGGCAGGAAAGGGCAGGTTCGGCATTGGCGTCCTGGCAAATGGCCTTTATGACCAGTTCCCGGAAGCGACTTTATATGCTGGTGATCTGGAGATGGACGACGGCACAACGCTTAAGGATGCGCTGACCGTTCAGGCTGGCGATAGCGGGGTGACTGTTGCGGTGCTTACGGCTGTTATGCAGGACATGGTCAAGCGGATGGCCGACTTGGAGGCAAAATTGAAAGCTCTGACAGAATAGATACTCAGTGTGAAAACAGCGGCCCGCGACATGTAAGCGCGGGCCGCTGCTGTAGGCCAGGTGTTCATGCCATTGGAACTACTGGGAATCCATGGGGCTAAAAATTAGCGCAAAGCAACTCAAAACCGATGAAGGTGGTGATTAGTCTTGCGCTAATTCTTAGGGACAAACACCCTCCAATTTCACTCGTCGCGATCCCGAACTTCATAGTAACCGTTTGATATTAAAAGGTTGGATTAAGCCGTAATGGTAAGTGTTTTTAGGCTTTAAGGCTGATTTAACTGTTTGATTTTATTGTCATTTTTTCTAATGACTGGACAACAGGAATCGTATTCGGTCTCTTTTTCTCTGCCGTATGCACTCAGCAGGACAAGCTCCGCGGGAATCCGTTAGCTTGTTAACCCAATGTAAACAGATTCTCGCTCCCATCCAAGCACTTTTGTACAATTTAGCGACTTTTTTTTCTTTTTATAAAGTGACAATAGTCGCAGACGAAATACAAAATGCTAAGAACTCATATTTTTCCGAAAAATAGATATGTCGCTAATAATATTATTTGTCGCGTTAAAAAGTTTATTTTCTATTGTGAATTAAAATCTCTATTTTTTTTGCTAAAAAAGGCGCATGCTTTGCGGCGAGTTGAGCCACAGCCTGCCACACCGCGCCATACCTCTGTTGACCACCGTTTTGTAAATAAACGTCTGGGCAGTGAATTTGTCGAACGTAGCACTGTCCAACGATTATACGTACCGCATAAAGACAAATGAACGGACTCGTTTTTTTCCTTACGCGTTACCCTTGCATTACGTTGCTGGAAACAATGATGTCCAAAAAATTTGATACCGCTTTACTTCATCCCCGTAACGGGTTGAAGTGGTTCGCTCTGGCCTCTTTATGGCTGGTGGTGCAGTTGCCGTACCCACTCTTACACCTGCTTGGCACTTCTCTTGGTAAAGCGTCACGACGTTTTTTAAAGCGCCGTGAGCAAATTGCCGCGCGCAATATTGAGCTTTGCTTCCCGAATATGGATGCCGCACAGCGGGAAAAGCTGATTGAACAAAACTTTATGTCACTGGGAATGGGGCTTATCGAAACCGGTATGGCCTGGTTCTGGAGCGATGCCCGCGTTAAGAAATGGTTTGACGTTGAAGGTTATGCCAACCTGATGGACGCGCTGAAAGAGCAGCGCGGCGTTATGGTGGTGGGCGTGCACTTTATGTCACTGGAGCTCGGCGGTCGTGCGATGGGGCTGTGCCGTCCAATGATGGCAACTTACCGTCCGCATAATGACCCGCTGATGGAATGGGTGCAAACCACCGGTCGCCTGCGTTCGAACAAAGCGATGATCGATCGCCGTAATCTGCGTGGTCTGGTGCAGGCGCTGAAGGCCGGTGAGGCCGTCTGGTTTGCGCCGGATCAGGACTACGGTCCGAAAGGCAGCGTCTTTGCGCCGTTTTTCTCGGTAAACGAAGCGGCGACGACCAACGGTACCAACGTGCTGTCGCGCCTTTCCGGCGCGGCGATGCTGACCGTGACCATGGTGCGCAAGCCGTGTCAGCGTGGCTACACGCTGCATATTAGCGAAGCCATGACGGATTATCCGTGCGGTGATGAGATCTCCGCTGCGTGCTATATGAACAAAATTATTGAACGCGAAATCCTACGTGCGCCGGAGCAGTATCTGTGGGTGCATCGCCGGTTCAAAACCCGGCCGCGCGGAGAGGCGTCACTGTACAAAGCCGTACCGCACGCGAAATAAATAACCCGCCTTTGGGCGGGTTCCTTTTGGGTTAGACAAGCCGCATAACCCAGGCGTCGGACGGTCGATCGTAGCGTTGACGATAGAGAACGGAATGTTCGCCATCAAGAAGGGCCGGGATGCTGATATCAGCGTCCCAGGCATCTAACTGCATGCATAAATCAGGATCGGACTTGCAAGGAATGCTTAACGTTCGCTCGCCGTGCTGATCGGCGTGCATCACGGCATCATCAATTTCGAATGCGCCGATGCGTACGCTGGTTTTACTCATAATGCTCTCCGTTAATCTGCTGACCGTTGTGGTACGACCAGTTAGGCCGTACCTTTTCAGCGTAGTCAACGCGGAGAATTCTGCCAGTCAAAAGGTGCGCTTTTTTTGTGCGCTACTCCGACCTGTTGGCAAAAAGCTTGCCGTCACGAACTAATTCACGGGGATAACTGTTTTTCAGCCGTGAGCCGATGCGTTTGGCCAGGCCCAGCGGGAATCCCTGGAAAGTGACAATCACATCGTCCGTGGCGGGCGACTGCTGCGGGTATACATCGCGGCCACGATACCATTCTTCCGCTTCTTCCAGCGTCAGCTCATGCCCTAACTTTCGGGTGTTTGCCAGCGCGATAACCGCTTCATGCTGCCAGCGGAAACCTTTATTGTGTGTTTCGGCAAGCTTAAGCCCGATACGGGAAAAACGAACTTTTCCCAGCAGAGGCGCAATCTCACCCGGGAATAGCCATATCTCTTTGTCGCGCTGCCACAGCGTCAGCGTATCGTCCCATTCAATACCGACCTTACGCGCAGCGTCGGCAACCGCCGCGGACTCGCGGCTTTTCATGGGCGCAAACGGGAATTTACCCACTTTATAGCCCGGAGCCGGTAGGGGATCGATGGCGGCGGTTTTACGCAAACGGGCGACGAAGAAGCCTTCACAGTCATAAATTTGCGGGAAGACGTGCAGAAAACCTTCTGGCGTCAGCGCCTGTTCCGCGCCAGGGAATAGCGTGCCCAGTGGCGCTATCTCTACCGCCTGTGGATAGCGCGCCAGCAGCCAGGCTACCACCGATTCGTTCTCGTCGCGGTTTAGCGTACAGGTTGAATAGACCAGCGTGCCGCCGGGGCGCAGTGCATGGAAGGCACTGTCGATCAGTTCACGCTGCGTATCGGCTATCGCCTGATTGCTCGCCAGCGACCAGTTTTTCAGTGCGTCCGCATCTTTACGCACTACGCCTTCGCCGGAACAGGGGGCATCTAACAGAATGGCGTCGAAGCATTCCGGCAGCGCGGCGCCAAATACGCGGCCGTCGAAGTGGGTCAGGGCGGTATTACTGATGCCGCAGCGGCTGATGTTGGCATGCAGCACTTTCACGCGGCTGGCGGAAAACTCATTGGCCAGCAGCATACCGCGATTGCCCATCCGCGCGGCAATTTGCGTGGTTTTAGAGCCTGGGGCCGCGGCAATGTCCATTACCCGCTCGGGGCGCTCGCCTTCGGCAAACAGCGCGGCCACCGGCAGCATTGAGCTGGCTTCCTGAATGTAAAACAGCCCGCTTAAGTGTTCGGCGGTGCTACCCAACGGCAGGGCGTCTTCCTCTTCGCGTTCAATCCAGAAACCTTCCGCACACCAGGGCACCGGCGTCAGCTGCCACCCATAGGGGGCGACCAGCGCCAGAAAATCATCCACCGTGATTTTCAGCGTGTTGATGCGAATGCTACGGCGCAGCGGGCGCTGGCAGGCAGCAAGAAAATCCTCAAAAGAGAGATGTGCGGGCATGGCCTCGCGCATCTGCGCAAGGAATTCATCAGGAAAATAGACAGAGTTTTGAGCCACTGGCGGATACCACAAGGAGATAACGAGCGCGCAGTCTAGCATAAAACGCGCCGGTGACGGGACACCGGCGCGTGAGGCTGGATGTTAACGCGGCAGGGCGGTGCCCCAATCGCGCCACTCTTTGGGTTCAGATTCCAGCAGCAGGAAGTGTTTACCTTCCTGCGCTTTCGGCGCCAGCGGCGTCCCCGGCGGCGTGGCGAAGGCGATACCGCCGCGAATGAACTGGTTGAAGGTGCCGGTTTTCACCACGCCGCCAATCAGGCCAAAGTCAAGGCTGTAGCCTGATGCCAGCCAGAACACCGAGTTGTTGCGCACCAGATGCTGGTAGCGCTGGCCGATGCGCAGCTCGACCATGACCCGGTCAGACAGGCTGCCGAGGTGCAGGCCGGTAATCGTGCCCACTTCGATACCGCGGAACAACACCGGCGTGCCGATGCTCAGCGAGCCGGCTTCTGGCGCCTCCACCACGACGTTCAGCCCGTTCAGGTAGCGGGAGTCGGCGATGGTGGCTTCCTGCAGCTCGAAGTCACGACGCAGCTCGCCGTGCCCCGGTTCAACGTTGACGTACGGCTGTAGCAGCGTGTCCAGGTGCTCGACGCCTGCCGCGGAGATCTGGGGGGTGATCACCGAGAAGCGCGTGCCGCGGCGAGCAAAGGTGTTGACGTACTCTGGGTACAGCACGGCGCTGGCCTGCACCTCGTTGCGAGAGGCGTTAAGCGCCAGGCTCTGCACCTGGCCGATATCGATACCGAGGTAGCGGATTGGCATACCGGCGGACAGTTTGTCCGCGTCGAAAGCGTGCAGCGTAATTTGACCACCGACGGCGCGGGCGGCCGTTTCTGACGGGAACAGCACACGTTTATCACCTTTGCGGGTGCCATTATTGGCTTCGCTGATGTTGTCAAAGCTCACAGCCCCCTTCAGCGCACGCGATAGCGGCGATGCTTGTACCGTTAGCCCGCTGCCGTTGAGCTGTACCTTCGCGCCGCCTTCTGCCCAGAAGACGCTACTTGGGGTCAACAAGGAACGGTATTCCGGTTTGATGTGCACGGCGATATCAAAGGCGTTGGCACGCGGCTGTACCGAGGTGACTTCACCGACCTCAAACTTACGGTACAGCACCACCGATCCGGTCTGAATATCCGGCAGCGTCTCGGCGGTAAGCATCAGGGTCGTGGTCGGGTAGTCGCTCAGGTTATTCTCCTGCGCTTTCTCCAGATTGGCGTACAGCGGATAGCTGTCCTTCATCGGCCCTTTTTCTCCGGGCAGAATACGAATGCCGCCGCTTAACCATTCATTAGCGCTGGCACCAAGGAACTCAACGCCATCAATCCCAACCTTGACGTCCATCTTGCTGTTGACGACGAATTTGCTGTCGCCGTGCAGCAGGTCGCGGTACTGCGGGTCAATAGCGATGGCGAAGGCGATCCCTTTTGCGCTTAGCGTGCGCTCCATCACCTGACCTATACGCACGCCGTGCAGCATAATCGGCTGCCCGGCTTCAATACCGTAGCTCTCCGGTGCCGTGAGGGTGAGCGTCATTACCCCGGGCTGCTGCAACAGGGTTTTATCCGCCGCCAGTACGGTAAAGCTGTTTTTTGGCGCGCCTTCGCCCGGTACCAGCTCAAAGGTACTGCCGGTCAGCAGTTGGCTGAGGTTGGTGTTTTCCAGCGACAGCTTCGGCTGGTGCAGTTCGATGCGCGTTCTTTCGCGCAGCAGCGACACCACGCTTGGATCGACGGTCATTTCACCGGTCACCGAGCTGTCAGGATTTAAGGTCATTTTGGTGAGCTGGCCGACCTCCAGTCCTTGATACAGCATCGGGGTCGAACCGGCTTTCAGCCCATCGCCGTTTGGCAGTTGGAGCTGAATCAGCACCCCGCGCTGGCTATGGGCGAGGTCTTCATACAGACCAAATTCGTCGTTTTGCGCAGCGGCCTGGGAGTCTGCCGGCGAGTCGAAGGCAATGGCGCCGTTAACCAGCGCCGCCAGGCTTTCCAGCTGCACTTTCGCGCCGCTGAGGCCTACGTCGGCCTTCACGCCGGAGACGTTCCAGAAGCGGCTGCCTTTTTTCACTAGGTTAGTGAAGCGACGCTCAATGAGCACGTCGATCGTCACGCCCTGGTTATTTGGGTTAATGGTGTAGTCGTACACGCGGCCAACCGGAATCTTGCGGAAATACACCAGCGACCCGCTGCTCAGCGAACCGAGATCCGGCGCATGCAGGTGAATCATCAGCTCGCCGTTATTCAGACGGTATTTCGGCTGCGTATCTAGTGCGGTAAAGCGATCGCTGGGCTCACCTTTACCGGGCATCATTCCGATATAGTTACCGCCAACCAGAGCATCAAGGCCGGAAACGCCGGCCAGAGAGGCTTTTGGTGTGACCAGCCAGAACTGCGTATCCGTGCGCAGCGCGTCTTCCATGTCGCTTTTGATGCTGGCGCGCACTTCAATTTTGCTGCGGTCTTTTGCCAGGCGGATGTCCTGTACCGTCCCCACTTCTACGCCCTGGAAGCGCACAGGCGTGCGCCCGGGGACGATACCATCCGCCGACATAAAGTCGATGGTAATGGTCGTCCCGCGATCCTCGTAGCTATTCCAGATAAGCCAGCCGGCAATTATCAGCGCGATAACCGGCAGTAACCAGAACGGTGAAATGCGACGTTTTGTTTTAATTCGCGCTTCAGTCTGTGAAGCGGGCGTTTCCTGACTCATGTGCGTCCCAAAGTAAGCGGCTGTCCAGCCATTCAACAGCAAGGATAGTTAATATTACCGCAGCGCCAAAATAAAACGCAGCGGGGCCCATCGTGAAGGCGAGAAGCTGATCGCGATTGATGAGCGACATGGTTAATGAAATGACAAACAGATCGAGCATTGACCAGCGGCCAATCCAGGTCACAAAGCGCAGCAGCAGGATACGCGTGCGCAGCCCCTGTTCGCATTTAAAACGGATACTGAGCAGTAGCGTCAGCATCACGATAACTTTGGTGAACGGCACCAGGATACTGGCAAAAAAGACCACTGCGGCCACGGCAACGTTGCTGTTAGCCAGCGACATAATCCCGGAGAGAATGGTGTCTTCCTGGCGGCCGCCGTTGACATAAATAATCGATATCGGCAGCAGGTTCGCCGGAATCAGGAACACGATTGACGCGACCAGCGCCGCCCAGCTTTTTTGTAAACTCTGCTTACCGCGATGATAAAGCGGGGTGTGGCAGCGGCTACAACGCCCGCGCGCGTCGCGATAGCCCGTGTAGTGGCAGTTCAGACATACCTGAAGCGACGTGTCCGGCCGGGTGGCGGGGCGCTGCGGGTAGAAGCGTTCCCACAGCTGTTCGACGTTAAGGTGAATGAGCGTCAGGATGCTGAGTATGACCAGCGAAATATAGGCCAGTAGGCCAACACCCGGTTGTAAAAAAGCGTAGTCCTGAACTTTAATTGAGGCGACGGCGATGCCGACCAGGTAGATGTCGAGCATCACCCACTCTTTGAGTTTATCCAGCATCAACAGGACAGGACGCAGATTCATCCCTAGAATATTACCCAGCCAGAGATAGGCGATAGCGACAACCAGCACCGCCGGGGCGGCGACGGTACAGAAAAAGACCATTGCCGCCGTGACCGGGTCGCCGCTGTCGGTCATCTGCCAGATGCCGTGTAGCAGGTTGGCGTCAATGCGCACCCCGAGCAGGTGCAGACGCAGCAGGGGTTCGCTCCAGGCGAAGGGCATCAGCAGCAGCATGGTAATCGCCATGGCGCCCAGGCGCGTTAACGACCAATCGCGGCCGTCGCGCACTTTGGCGTTACAGCGTGGGCAGTAGGCACATTGCGATGATTTTACGACCGGTAACCGAAAAAGCATATCGCACTGCGGGCAACGTTGGTAATGTGCCCACGGTAGTGGTTCGCTCACCGCGTGAATGCGTATTTTCTTTGTCGGCGTTATAGATGATATTTTCAGTGCCATTTATTACATTGATAAATGAATGTATAACTCTATCTTAACCTAAGTATGGATTCATCTTGAGCCCGAACGCACTTAATGCGTATTTTATCAGGCCAGAGAATGGGTAACGAACCAGTAACATCGTAAACAACAGTGATTGAATAATGAGCAAAACAGAATTTTACGCGGACCTTAACCGTGATTTTCAGGCATTAATGGCAGGTGAAACAAGTTTCTTAGCGGTAATCTCTAACACCAGCGCGCTGCTGTATGAGCGTCTGTCCGACGTAAACTGGGCCGGTTTCTATCTGCTGGAAGGCGATACGCTGGTTCTCGGGCCGTTCCAGGGCAAAATTGCCTGCGTGCGAATCCCGGTTGGGCGCGGCGTTTGCGGCACCGCGGTGGCGGAAAATCGCGTTCAGCGTATTGCAGATGTTCATGCTTTTGATGGGCACATTGCCTGTGATGCAGCCAGCAACGCCGAAATCGTGTTACCGCTGCAGGTAAACAATCAGGTGATTGGCGTGCTGGATATTGATAGCACCGCGTTCTCGCGCTTTAGCGAAGAGGATGAACAGGGCTTATGTGAACTGGTCGGCCACCTGCAAAAAGTGCTTGAAGCCACCGATTATCAAAAATTCTTTGCACCCGTCGCAGGATAATCAACGGATAACGTAGCATTTACGGATGGCGTCATTATAATGTCGCCTGTTCATGCCTGCGGCTTGTTGGCTACGTCCGTTGTAATCAGGAAATTTCATGGAAAATCAACCTAAGTTGAATAGCAGTAAAGAAGTTATCGCATTTTTAGCCGAACGTTTTCCGCAGTGCTTTAGCGCGGAAGGTGAAGCTCGTCCTCTGAAAGTCGGTATTTTTCAGGATCTCGTCGAGCGTGTTGAAGGGGAAATGAACCTCAGCAAAACCCAACTGCGTTCCGCATTACGTCTTTATACTTCAAGCTGGCGCTACCTTTACGGTATCAAAGCCGGTGCCGTTCGCGTCGATCTCGACGGCAACCCATGCGGTGAGCTGGACGAGCAGCACGTTGCACACGCACGTCAACAGCTTGAAGAAGCCAAAGCTCGCGTTCAGGCGCAGCGCGCTGAACAGCAGGCGAAAAAACGCGAAGCGGCCGCTGCGGCGGGCGAGCAGGGTGATGCGCCACGTCGTGAGCGTAAACCGCGTCCTCCGGTACGCCGTAAAGAAGGGGCCGAGCGCAAGCCGCGCGCTGCTGCTGCAAAACCGGCTGCTAAACCGGCTCGCGAAGTGCGTGAAGAAAAACTGACGCCGGTATCCGATCTGTCTGCGCTGACGGTCGGTCAATCCCTGAAAGTTAAAGCGGGCAATAACGCTATGGATGCAACGATCCTGGAAATTACCAAGGATGGCGTTCGCGTTCAGCTTACTTCTGGTATGTCAATGATTGTACGCGCAGAACACCTGGTGTTCTGAAACGGAGGCCGGGCCAGGCATGAACAAATTTTTTAGGCTCTCCGCGCTTGCTGGCCTGTTATTAATAACAGGCCAGGCCGTAGCGGTAGAAGATATTACCCGTGTTGATCAGCTTCCTATTCTTAAGGAAGAGACTCAGCACGCCACGGTAAGCGAGCGCGTGACATCGCGCTTTACCCGTTCCCACTACCGCCAGTTCGATCTCGACCAGGCCTTTTCGGCTAAAATTTTTGACCGCTATCTGAACCTGCTGGACTACAGCCACAACGTGCTGCTGGCCAGCGACGTGGCGCAGTTTGCGGCGAAAAAGGGTCAGATTGGCGACGAACTTCGTTCAGGCAAACTTGACGTCTTCTACGATCTTTACAATCTGGCGCAAAAACGCCGCTTTGAGCGCTATGAATATGCGCTGAAGGTGCTCGATCGTCCGATGGACTTCACCGGTAATGACACCTTCAACCTCGATCGCAGCAAAGCGCCGTGGCCGAAGGATCAGGCTGAGCTGAACGCCCTGTGGGACAGTAAAGTGAAGTACGACCAGCTGAGCCTCAAGCTCGCCGGTAAAGACGACAAAGAAATTCACGACACCCTGGCGCGACGCTATAAGTTCGCGATCCGTCGCCTGGCGCAAACCAACAGCGAAGACGTGTTCTCATTGGCGATGACGTCGTTCGCCCGCGAGATCGACCCGCACACCAACTACCTTTCACCGCGCAACACCGAACAGTTCAATACCGAGATGAGCCTGTCTCTTGAAGGGATTGGCGCGGTGCTGCAAATGGACGACGATTACACCGTGATTAACTCCATGGTGGCTGGCGGCCCGGCGGCGAAAAGCAAGGCCATTAGCGTAGGCGATCGCATCGTCGGCGTGGGCCAGTCGGGTAAAGGGATGGTTGATGTCATCGGCTGGCGTCTTGATGATGTGGTCGCGCTGATTAAAGGGCCGAAGGGCAGCAAGGTGCGCCTGGAGATCCTGCCGGCCGGTAAAGGCTCTAAAACGCGTATTGTGACGCTGACCCGCGAGCGCATCCGTCTGGAAGACCGCGCGGTGAAAATGACGATCAAAGGTACCGGCAACGAGAAAGTGGGGGTTCTGGATATTCCTGGCTTCTACGTTGGCCTGACCGAAGACGTCAAGGTACAGCTGCAGAAGCTGGAAAAACAGAACGTCAGCAGCATTATTATCGATCTGCGTAGCAACGGCGGCGGTGCGCTGACCGAAGCGGTTTCGCTTTCCGGTCTGTTTATTCCGTCCGGCCCCGTGGTGCAGGTGCGCGATAATAACGGTAAGGTGCGCGAAGATAGCGACAACGACGGCGTCGTTTACTACAAAGGCCCGCTAGTGGTGCTGGTTGACCGCTTCAGCGCCTCGGCGTCGGAAATCTTCGCTGCGGCGATGCAGGACTACGGCCGCGCGCTGATCGTCGGCGAACCGACCTTCGGTAAAGGCACCGTGCAGCAGTATCGTTCGCTGAACCGTATCTACGATCAGATGCTGCGCCCTGAATGGCCGGCATTGGGCTCCGTCCAGTACACCATTCAGAAGTTCTACCGCATTAACGGCGGCAGTACGCAGCGTAAAGGCGTCACCCCGGACATCATGATGCCGACCGGTACCGAAGAGACCGAAACCGGCGAGAAGTTCGAGGATAACGCGCTGCCGTGGGACAGCATCAACGCAGCCACCTACGTGAAGTCGGGCGATATGGCACCGTTCGAGCCGCAGCTGCTGAAGCTGCATGCCGATCGTATTGCCAAAGATCCTGAGTTCCAGTACATCGCGAAAGATATCGCACATTTCAATGCGCTGAAGGACAAGCGCAGCATCGTTTCTCTCAACTACGCACAGCGTAACAAAGAGAACGAGGAAGATGATGCGACGCGACTGGCGCGCGTAAATGATCGCTACAAGCGTGAAGGCAAACCGCCAATCAAGAAACTTGACGATCTGCCGAAGGATTATAAAGAGCCGGATCCGTATCTGGATGAGACGGTCAATATCGCTATTGACCTGTCGAAGCTGGAGAAGGCGACCTCCGCTGAACAGCCGGCGGCAAGCAAGTAACCCCCCAACAGGCACAAGCAATTGTGCCTGTTTTTTTATCTCCCGCAGCTTCTCGTAAACAACGATGCTACAAAATGTAAAGTTGTGTCTTTCTCGTGACTTAGCCTCACGTAATCGTTGAAAATTCCCGGATTACCCATACGATATGGGTAATCGCATAGTGCGTTTTGTTAAAAAGAGGTTAAAAGTAAATTATGATGCGAATCGCGCTCTTCCTGATGACCAACCTGGCGGTGATGGTCGTATTTGGGCTGGTGCTAAGCCTGACGGGAATTCAGTCGAGCAGCATGACCGGTCTGCTGATTATGGCGCTGCTATTTGGTTTTGGCGGTTCCATTGTGTCGTTGATGATGTCTAAGTGGATGGCGCTGAAGTCGGTGGGCGGCGAGGTCATTGAACAGCCGCGTAATGAGCAGGAACGCTGGCTGATGGAAACCGTTGCCCGCCAGGCGCAGCAGGTGGGTATCGCTATGCCGCAGGTTGCGCTTTACCATGCGCCGGATATTAACGCCTTTGCCACCGGCGCGCGCCGTGATGCATCGCTGGTCGCCGTGAGCACCGGCCTGTTGCAGAACATGAGCCGTGACGAAGCTGAGGCGGTTATCGCGCATGAAATCAGCCACATCGCTAATGGTGATATGGTTACCATGACGTTGATTCAGGGTATCGTGAACACCTTTGTTATCTTTATCTCCCGCGTGATTGCGCAGATTGCAGCCGGTTTCCTCGGCGGTAACCGCGACGACGGCGAAGAGAGCAGTAACGGCAACCCGCTGATTTACTTCGCGGTGGCAACGGTGCTGGAGCTGGTGTTCGGTATTCTGGCAAGCATTATCACCATGTGGTTCTCGCGCTATCGTGAATTCCACGCAGATGCCGGTTCGGCGAAGCTGGTTGGCCGTGAGAAAATGATCGCGGCGCTGCAGCGCCTGAAAACAAGCTATGAGCCGCAGGAGGCCAGCAGCATGATGGCATTCTGCATCAACGGTAAGTCGAAGTCGCTGAGCGAAATGTTCATGACTCACCCGCCGCTGGATAAACGTATTGAAGCGCTGCGCAGCGGCGAATACATGAAGTAATCGGCGTTGCCGAAAATGAAGCCAGCCCGTCAGTCACGGGCTGGCTTTTTTTTAGCCGCGGTTTTGCGGCGGCTCTGCCTTTAAATCAATAATCCGGCCGATGTTATCGTGATAGACCGTAAGCAGGTTGTACTGGCTCAGCTCCGAAATCATCTGCGGCGCAATATTAAAGCTCCTGGCAAGTTCGTCATTCTCCAGCGACGCCAGGCGAGCATGACGTCGGGCATGCGTTCGTCGGCGGTTGTACTGATACCAGATAATCAATAGCCAGCCGTTGGCGACGGCAATCAGCAGGTACACCAGCAGCGTATTGAATGCTTCGATGGCGGTATCCCAGCGCTGACCGCTGCTTTCCGTCAGCTTCATCACCAGATTGACATAAAGGAAAAACAGAAAGCCACACCAGGCGATCAACGTTAATACTGCATCAAAGCAGCGGGGCAGCAGGCGGTGTTCGGTTAAGATAACGCAATGCTCGCTCATGACATTCTTCCTTTTCCACGATCGGGACTCACCCAGCGTGCACGGGCGCGCTGGCGTTTCAGCATGACTTTGGGGAACGCGACGACAGTGGTGAGCATGCCTATCATCCAGTACACCATCGGAAACCAGATAACCCAGAACAGGGAGGTTGCAACCTGTTTTTCATAGCGACGTTCGATAAACAGGCTGACGGCGAACTGCAGCAGACACATCACCCCCAGCAGCAGTCCGGTGAACTCCGGTGGAAACAGGCTTTTGACGGCCAGATTTTCCGGAAGCGGCGCAAGGTAGCTGAGCACAAACAGCAGCACCGTCACCGCGTAGGCGAAAGCCCACAGCGTAGAGAGCGTGTATTCTGCAAATAGCGGCCACATGCGGTGGTGTTCCCAATAAAATAACTTGCGCAGGTTGACCCAGAAAACCTCTGCGCCGCCCTGCGCCCAGCGTAGCCGCTGCTTCCAAAGTCCTTTTAGCGTTTCGGGCATCAGGATCCAGCACAACGCGCGTGGTTCAAAAAAAATGTCCCAATGGCGTAGCTGTAGTTTCCAGCTGATATCGATGTCCTCGGTGATCATATCGGGGCTCCAGTAGCCGACGTCGGCCAGCGCCTGTCGGCGGAAAGCCGCAATGACGCCGGATACGGTAAATACCCGGCCATATATGCGCTGCGTTCGCTTGATAAGACCGATAATGGAGGAAAACTCGCCAACCTGAATGCGGCCAATCAGCGTAGATCGCGTGCGAATTCGCGGATTGCCGGTGACCGCGCCAACGTGCGGATACTGAATCAGCGGGGCGACCAGATAGGCCGCCGTATCGCGGTCGAGCAGCGCATCGCCGTCGATACACACCAGCAGATCGCCTCTGGCCGCCGCTGCACCGGCTTTTAGCGCCACGGCCTTACCCTGATTTTCTGCCAGATGAATGACCCGCAGGTGCGGCTGCTCGTGCGCAAGCTGCTCAAGCACCTCGGCGGTGTTATCAGATGAACCGTCGTTGATGGCGATCACCTCAATGTGCCGATACCGCTGCGCCAGCGCGGCGGCGATGGTTTCTCGCGCATTTTTCCCTTCGTTAAAACAGGGAATCAGAATAGATATCAGCGGCTCGCCGCTGAGTTCGGGCGGCGGCATTTCATCACTCCACGGCCAGTGACGTTCGAGCTGGAACCAGAAGTAAAGGCCGCCGGTCACCCACAGTACGGACATAAACAGCGGCCAGAAGAAGACGAAATCGAGAATCAGTTCACCGGTAAAAATGGCCGCGACGCCCAGCGGCAGACCCAATACCAGTCCTAAAATACAAAAAGCAATAAGGCGATCAGTCATTGTTTGGGTACCAGTACGAAGAGAACGCGGGCCGAATATGAGAAATATCGGGCTGGTTATTAATGAAATCGTCGGGGTAATAGCCATAGTTTTTCACGCCGTTGAGCTGAAGCACCTGCATCCACTTCACCAGTAGGGCGTCAGGAACGGCGTTTTGCTGTCGTTGGTTCCAGTCTTTGGCCTGCAGTTCGAAAATGGTTTTGTTCAGCGCGCCAGGGCGTGCTGCCACCGTGCGTACCAACTGCGACAGCCAGGCATGGCTTTGTGCGGGCGAAATTGACTCCATCAGCGGCATGGCCATGGGTACCGTCCAGTCATAGGCGGCAAGAAAATCGTCAAGATTCTGGGCAAACCAGGTTTCGCTTTTCGGTTCAAGCAACGGTAGGGCAAAAATATTACGCGCGGTCTGTATCTGTGGACCGCGAATGCGCTGCGTGGCCTGGCTTAACTGAAGCGTGAAGGTGGTGAGCGCCTGACTTTTGAAACGGGTCCACGCTTCTTGTGCGGCGGGGCTGTGCGCCATCTCCGCGATAGCGGTGGTTGAACCGGTTTGTCGCCATGCGCTGAGGGCTTCCGGTCCGGCATCCTCAAAATCACTTAACACCGCATCATCGTGGAACAGAATGCCGTTGAACGGAGCGTAGCGGGCCAGGTCTTCGTAGAGATCCGTTATCTGGCGGCGCGCCTGCGTGTTCCACGGTGACAGCCTGATATAAGGCTCAGTGGCCGTCAGCGTGCGACCGCTCTGCGGATCCCAGCGCTGTACGCGGGGAAGGTGGGGCGCGAGGTTGAAGGCCAGCACCGGCATCCAGGCGAACACCTTAACCCTGCCACGAGTCTGAAGCTGCCAGGAGACGAAGTTAAACAGATCGGCCCGCACGGGGAGCCAGCGATTCGGGAAATAGAGCGCTTTCACGTTGCCATCGCCCTGCGGATCGGAAAACGCCTGTAAAAAAACGTGGCTGATTTTCATGTCGTAGACCCGCTGCACCAGCCTGTCGATATTCCGGGTTTGCTGGGCAATATCCGGGTCGTAGAGATAGTCGAGGTCGACGTGCATCACTCGCACCACCTCCGGTTCCTGCGCCTGCGTAACCATGCTGGCAAAGGCTTTCAGCGAGGGGTTTCCTGAAATCAGCATGCGCGGAATGTTGTCGATATTGCGTGCATCGCCAAGGCCGTCGGCCAGCGTAAAGGCCAGTTGATACCCCTGTTTTTTAGCTATTGCCAGCGTGACGCCGTTGGCTTCGCCGTAAGGCCAAACCCAGGCACGCGGCGCTTTTCCCGTCACCGAGCTGATTTTCTCGGTCACTTTGCGCACGTCCTCGCTAATGCGCTGGGTGAATTGTTGGTCGGTTTCATAGCGGCCGCTTTTCCGATCGTAAAACCGATTGGCAATCGCCGGTTCCAGGCTTCCCTGCGGGTTAGCCGGAAGACCGTAATGTGAGGCCCAGGTATGCGCCCCCACTTCAACCAATGATGAACGGCTCACTTCTTGCACCATCTGCCAGGTGGCGAAGCGATCGCGCGGCGTCATCAACCCGCCGAAATTGACCTTCTGCCCGGCGGGCGTATCCACCCAGCTACCGACAGGTGCCCATAGTGCGGGGACGTTCCATGCCTTCAGCAGAGGCCAGACGCGGGTGTAAAAGCTGCTGTATCCATCATCGAAGCTCAGTAAGAAAGCCTTCGGCGGCAATGTCTTGCGCGATGCGTGCGCATCGATAATATCCTGCACGCTGACGGCGTGATAACCGTTGTGCAGCAGCCAGCTTATCTGTTCATTGAGCGCGCTGGTGCGAACGGCCAGATAACGCTGATCGGCAACATCATCTTCAACGTCGTGATAACCCAGCACCAGAAAATGATTTTTCGGCCACGGCTGGCTGGCAGCCAGCGGGGAGCGATCCTGTGGGGCGATAAACGGTACCGCTTGAGCGCAGACGGCTGCGCTCAGGCATAGCCAGCCGAGGGCTACCAGGCTGATACGGAGACGTATATTCAGCATATTCATCCTTAAAACCGTAAAGTTGCATCAAAGGTGACGGCGAGATTGCTTTCCCGTTTGCCATCGTAAGGGCGTTTATCCCAATTGAGCATCAGCCCGGTATCGAGAACGTTATTCCACTGGATACGCTGCCCGTAGCCGAGGAGAGTGATAGCGCCAGGGGATTGTTGCTTCTGCCAGTAAACGCCGCCGCCAGCGAGGATTTGTTGGCTCCAGAGCGTGTCGTAATGTCGATACATCTCGTGGTCAAGGGTCAGCGAAGCCGCCGTAGCGAGATCCCTGGAAGGGTTGTAATACAGCGTGTCTGCACGGCTGTTGGTGCTGGTGGATATTTCTGGCCCGAGGGTGAGCGTCATTGAAGGCCGCTGCCATATCCGCTCTTCGCCGGTTATGTTGTATTCCTGTCGACGGTTACCGTCAGAGAAATCACTGTAAGCGGCGCTGAGGCGATAGTTACGCTGCTCGTTCTGATACCAGTGCACCGAAGCGGCAGCCCGATTAGCGCTGATGCCATTGCGCAGCGCCCGCAGCGGCGTGGAGCGCGAGATACGCTCCAGTTCGCCGCCAAACTGCCAGCTATCGACGGGGCGATACTCGCCGATAATACGTCCGCCGGGCTTGCTGCCTCCGTGAAAGTGGTTGCTGGAGAGCTCGATTTCTCCCCTAAAATCGCGTGGCCGCCACTCCAGGCCGCCAAACAGGTGATGGGCAGAACCGTTACCTTCATCAAAATGGCCTTGCGCAAAGCGGGTGCCCGCAAAAGGCCGCCAGCTGTCCGCCATGGGCGGGCCGTAGAGCGTGGCATCCCAGGACAGATCGCGGGAGCCGCTGATCGGGTTGTCGGAATACAGCCCTTTAGTGGCGTTAACGCGCAGCTCGGAAAAATGCTGAATATCGCGCATCCTCGCCAGCTTTTGTGTGCTGCGATCTTTTGGCGTACGGGCGATAACATCATCCGTCAGTAAATCCATCTGTCGCCACTCATGCAGATCCATGGCGATGTAGGCCTGCTGGCTTTCCAGCGCAATATTGGTCGGCTCCAGCGCTTCAGCCATTTTGAGCCTGCGTTCGGCGCTTCTGGGTTGGCCGCGGGCCTGCAATACGGCGGCGTAATCAATCTGCAAACCCTGATTCCCCGGTGCGGAATCGGCCAACTGCCGGGCAAGGGTTTGTGCCTGCGCCAGCGCGTTGCTTGCCGTCAGATACTGGACGTTGAGCGATTGGCCGATAAGCCAGAGGTCATTAGGCTGCGCGCTGGGATCGCCGGGGTTATAGCGAGCCCAAGGGGCATGTTGCATGACGCGGTCCACGTATTGCCGCGCAGCAGGGTATTGACCGGTATCCAGTAAAGCGAAGAACAGTTCGTTTTGCTCATCCTCCGCATCCGGGACATAACCGGGGTACCGGGCGAGAAGCGTCTGGGCGGCGGCGACATCTTGTTGTTCCAGATAGGCCGAAATGACCCAGCCGATGGCCCAGTCGGGGATGGCCTGATGTGCGGCGGCCAGCGCAAGATATTCATGGGTAACTCCCGGGTAATCGGCATTGGCGTAGAGTGCGCCAAGCCGGTCGATACGGGCACGTAGAATGTCCATCTGCGCGTCAGGATTATTTTTCCAGCGTGTTAGCAGCGCCTCGTAGCGGCTGAGCGCCTGCTGTGCCAGATGGTAGCGCTCGCGCTCAGTACGCGTAGGGAGCACGGCAAGACGCACGATTTCAGCCACCGCGTTGAGATCCAATTGCCGTTGTTGGGCAGGCGAAAGCTTCGCTTCAGAAGCATGTCTTTGCGCGGGCGTATCAACGCGGTTGCGGCTTAATGCCGTTACCCATTCGCTAAGCAACGCGCTATCACGGGAGTTCTGGGTGAGCGCGAGGGTATCGTTTAACAGCCGATCCCACTCTTTTCCCTGCTGTTGATACACATAGGCGAGCGTTTGCCGATGCGCTGGGGTAGGGCTTTCGGCGAGCAAACCGCGCGCGGCTTCCAGCGCCAGGGTATCCTGACGGGCGTCGGCCAGCGTTTTGATGTAACCAATACGGTAGTCATCCTTATTGGGTGCCAGCGTCAGCGCCTGCTGCCATAGCAATAGTGCCGTTTGCCACTGCTGAAGGTTTCGGGCGGCCTGCGCCGCGGCCGCAAGCCCGCGCGCTGGCAGCGGCATATACACCTGATAGCGCTGCCAGAGGTGAATGACGTCCCGGTCGTCTCCGGCCCATAATGCAACCTGTAACCAGTCGGCCACCTGCTCGGCATTTAAGGCGCGATGCTGCTGATAGCGCTGAACGTAAATAAGAAATGGCCGATAATTACCGTTACCTGCCTGCTGAATCTTTTGTTCATATATGGATTCAGCGCCGTGAACCAGATTCGGAATGAGTAATATCAGGCTAACTGAAAGCGATAATGCCGAGTTGAGATAACCGTGCGCTTTATTGTGTTGAAACGAACTATCCATATCTATTTACCATGGCTGTATCCAGAGTCCATGACAAAACGTGGCTGCCTTTCAATCCTGATTCAGGGAAAGGTAATAATGGTGATGACGCGATTGTTCTTTTGCAGTGTCTAACTTACCTTTAGGTAATAATGAATTTTCCTCGTGATCGGGCCGTGTGAACGCTAATATACACCTGATATGTTTGGCGATAAATATACGACAAATGGCTGCTATATTTTAGGATTTATCTGTAGATGGCTGCAATCTTATGATTTATCTCAGCATGTTTTTTATTTTTAAACTATTGATAATGATCTATTTTGTTGGTTTTTAAGTATTAATTTTTGTCGTTGTGTCATACGCGTCTCGTCGAAGAAAAAGACATTTTATCCGCTAATATTTAGGACGTTTTATGACAAAAAATCTTAATCTTATAATCAGCATCTTTTCTGTGGTTGTTTTTTAATTATAATTACGACTCGTCATTACTGTGCTGCAGGTGGTGTGTGCTTGATATGACGGAAAGAGGGAATCAAATTAATCGCGTTTGTCACCATTATAATAAGCCATGCAATGGAGGTTGTCTTTTCTCCTGAAAGGATGTTCCTGCTTTAATGTATAAGGGATGATTTGTGGCAACATCTATACTGCTCGTCACGCAAGACAGCTACCTCGTCAGAGGCATTGAACTGTTGTTTCCTGATATTATCCAGTTAGATTCGATCGACCGTAAGGTATTTGATGGTGGTGCCGATGAGTATTCAGTATTGATTGATAGCCGGTCGCCGCTCCACTGCTATGACTATCTGATCCTTGATGCTATGCGCTCGAAAAAACCGATCTCCTGTATCATGCTGGATATGCGCTATCGTGAAGCCGAGATGCTAAATATGAAGGTATTTTTACACAGCCTACTCGCGCCGACGGATACGGCCGCGCTGTTTACGCTGCTGTTAAATATGAAAAGCCGTCGTTTGACGCCGGTCTGGTTAGAGAACCTAGCGCTCAGCGCTTGCGAAAAGCGCATGCTGCGTCTTTTAATGGCCGGGAGAACCATGGAGGAGGTGGCCGATGCGTTAAATACGTCGGCACGGGGACTTTATCGTCAGCGAACAGAACTGTCTGAGCGTCTTGGCGTGGAGAACTTTAATGAGGCCTGCCTGTTTATCTTCAAAAATAATCTGCTGGAGGCGGTGGACGATACCGGCCTGTTAGGTCGGCGGCGGGTATCGTCTGGATAATGCGGGTTAGCTTTGGGCGCGCGGCTGCGTTACGCGCAGGCCGCTGAACAGCGTAGCAATGACCGCGAGCGCGCCTGCCAGCAGCAAAGAGACGTGGGTGCCGCCGTTGCCAAAGAGGTTAAACATCAGTGCAACCAGCGCGGCGCCGGTGCTCTGACCAAGCAGCCGAGCAGTGCCCAGCATGCCGCTGGCGCCGCCGCTGCGGTTGCGCGGCGCGGAAGCGATAATCGTGTGGTTGTTGGGCGACTGGAACAGACCAAAGCCTGCGCCACACAGCAGCATACGCCAGATGATATCGAGGTCGCTCGGCGATGTGGGCAGCAGCGCCAGCGCAAACAGCCCACAGGCCATCACCCCCATCCCTAACGCCCCAAGCAGCCCCGCGTGAACCCGCTCAATCAGATAGCCCGCCAGCGGGGCCATTACCATGGTAGCCAGCGGCCATGGCGTTAACAGCAGACCGGTTTCCACTTCGCTACGCCCGACAACGGTCTGTAAAAAGAACGGCAGGGAGACCAGCGCCAGCATTTGCGCACAGAACGAACATATCGATGTGCAGATTGACAGCGAAAACAGCGGAATACGCAGCAGATCAACCGGCAGCAGCGGCACCGGGAGGCGCAGCTGGCGGCGAACGAAGAAGAAGCCAATGACCAGCAGCGCGACCACTTCGGCCAGCACCAGCGTGGTCGACTGCCCCTGGGCAAAGCTACTGAGTGCGGTAATCAACAGGCCGAAGGTCAGTGCATTTATGACTGCGCTCGGCAGATCGAAACGCGGTTTATCGCTGTGGCTGGCATTTGATGGCAGGAAGCGTACGGCTAACAGCCAGGCAATAATGCCGAGCGGTACGTTAATCAGAAACAGCCACTGCCAGGAGGCCAGCGATAGAATTGCGGCGGCAATCGTCGGGCCTGCCGCCGAGGATACCGCCACGACAAATGAGTTGATTCCCATCCCGCGCCCAAGCTGGCGCTGCGGGTAAATCAGACGAATTAATGCCGTGTTGACGCTCATCAGCGCTGCGCCGCCAAAGCCCTGAGCGATACGCGCGAGGGTCAGCATTTCCAGCGAATGCGAGAACGCGCACAGCAGCGAGGTGAGGGTGAAAACGACCAGCCCTGCTTTATAGATACGGTGATAGCCAATCATATCGCCAAGAAAAGAAAGAGACAGCAGGGAGATGACGATAGCAATTTGATAGGCATTCACGATCCAGATGGACGCTGCGGGCGACGCGTTCAGGTCGCTGGCGATGGTCGGCAGCGCAACGTTGGCGATGGCTCCGTCGAGAACGGCCATCGTAATGCCGATGACAATCGTCAAAATGGCACCGTAGCGCTGAGGCAACGGCAGGCCATCAATCATGTTTTTAGTCATGTGGGAATTTGTTTATGATGAAATTATTAACCGGAGAATGATTCTAGCATTGATTAATCAATTGAATGTCGAAGATTTGTAACCAGGTCACAGAAGTTTCATTGCTACGGCGGCCTTGCGAAATTATAATAAAAACCGGTTCTAATATTTATAAAACAGTTGCGATGAGGTGATAAATGTCAGCAGCAGATTTGGACAAACAGCCAGATTCTGTCTCTTCGGTACTAAAGGTATTTGGTATCCTGCAGGCACTTGGCGAAGAACGCGAGATTGGCATTACTGAACTTTCGCAGCGCGTCATGATGTCGAAAAGCACCGTTTATCGCTTTTTGCAAACCATGAAATCGTTGGGCTACGTTGCCCAGGAAGGGGAGTCCGAGAAGTATTCGCTGACCCTGAAGCTGTTTGAGCTTGGCGCACGTGCGCTGCAAAACGTCGACCTGATCCGCAGTGCCGACATCCAGATGCGTGAACTCTCTCGTCTGACGAAAGAGACCATCCACCTGGGCGCGCTGGATGAAGACAGCATTGTCTACATTCACAAAATCGACTCCATGTATAACCTGCGTATGTATTCCCGCGTCGGTCGTCGTAACCCGCTGTACAGTACGGCAATCGGGAAAGTGCTGCTGGCCTGGCGCGATACGGCTGAAGTGCGTCAGATTCTTGAAGGCGTGGAGTATAAGTGCAGTACCGAGCGTACGATTGCGAATACCGACGAGCTGATTACCGTGCTCGAGCAGGTGCGCAAGCAGGGCTACGGTGAAGATAACGAAGAGCAGGAAGAAGGGCTGCGCTGTATCGGTGTGCCGGTATTCGACCGTTTTGGCGTGGTCATCGCCGGGCTGAGTATCTCGTTCCCGACGCTACGTTTCTCTGAAGAACGTCTGCATGAGTATGTCGAGATGTTGCATACTGCGGCGCGTAAAATTTCCGAACAAATGGGTTATAACGATTACCCATTCTGATGGTGAAATGAAAAAAAACCGGCAAATAGCCTAATGCTGGTCAGTTAAGGCGTTGAATTCAGAAGCTGGAACCGTCGGCCGGATAAGGCGTTTACGCTGCCATCCGGCAATCAGCGCAGTGTGCCGGAGGGTGCTTTGCTTATCCGACCTACGAATTTAGCTTAACTGACAGGTATCAGGCAAAAAGCCGGTTTTTTTACGTCTGGCGTTAGCCTTGATCGACGACGCTAACGCTTTTGCGCAGCAGCGGGCAGCTCGGACGGCCGACAACGCCGTTGTCACCGTGCAAATAAAATGCGGTGCTAAATCCCTCTGCGGTCAGATATTTACACTGTAGTCCTAACCCACCGGCGGTCTTCTGGCTTCCCGCCAGCACGCCGTAGCCGCTCAAAAGAACCCCAATCGCGATAATGACCAGGCAAACGATGGTTCTGATTAACAAGCGCATAAACATTCCTCTTCTATTATATCTATCATCAATACTACCGTAACGTGATAACGCATTGATACAAGTCTATGATTCCTAAAAGCACGAGATGCCATTACAGTTAGCCGCGGTTTAAGGTTAGCATGCTAATTTGGTTGTATCTGAATAAGAATTCATGCGGAGAGTGGAGTGAAAAAGTTTCGGTGGGTATTACTGATACTCGTGATTGCCGCCTGCCTGCTGCTCTGGACACAGATGATCAACGTGATGTGCGATCAGGACGTTCAGTTTTTCAGCGGAATTTGCAGCATTAACCGGTTTATACCCTGGTAAAACATTTTTGCCGGCAGCATTTCCTTCCGTAATGTGAGTGGTAGAATAGATCGTTCCTTTTGAGGTGGTAAAATGAGTGATCTTGTAAGTTCTGGGGCATTAAATCTGGCATCTCTGGCGTTATCCTTCCTGCTGCTGTTAGTCGGCCTGGTTCTGTGGTTCTTTGTGAACCGCGCCAGCTCCCGCGCTAACGAGCAAATCGAACTCCTTGAATCGCTGCTCGATCAGCAAAAGCGCCAGAATGCGCTGCTGCGTCGTCTGTGCGAAGCAAACGAGCCCGAGAAGAAAGAAGAAGACGCGCCAAAAGCTGAAGAAGTAGAAGAAGACGACAAAGATGATTTTATTCGCCTGGTTGCCGAGCGATAAACACTTTGCGTGATGACACCGCGCAGCCTGCAATGGGCTGCCGGACCGCAACGCGCTGCACCAAAGCGGTGCGTACTCCATCCCCCCATCACTGTTCGTCACCTTTGCGCGCCGTTGGCATGATTTTGCGCAAACGTGGTTGAGCGCGCTTCACCGATATTCCTCCTGCTGAAGATCTAACCTTATGTTGTTGTTATTTATCATTCATTGATGTTTTCTATTTAACTCAACATTATTATCGATGGTATTAATGTTGTAGCGTCGCTTAATAACCAGGCAATCCCGGCTTGCATAATGCAAATCATAATAGCGAAACGTTTTTATTGCCTAATCATGAAGCAATGTCACGAAACGATCATTATTTTGGTGCAATATAGTTAGCGCAATTAAGCAGTACGTCCTGAGAAGGGGCGGCAACAGAAGAACGCCTTATAACTAGCCGGTAAACCGGCGGGCAAGAAAGTTATAGCGAAAATAATCTAACGATATAAATTTTTTATGAAGCGGTAGGCAAAATCTGGACGCAGGATAAAAGTTGGTCTATGTTAAAAAAGTCTTACGTTACCGTAGGCTAGGTCACGTATCAGGCTGTCTGGCAAAGACCTGCAGCGCATTCTTGTCGGTGGAAAAGCGCCGGTGAGCAAATGATTTGTTGGGATTTGTGCGGCCGATCGACTCGCGTTTAAAAATGGCTTGCCATTATTTACGTTGTATGTGATAACACGTTTTGGGTTAAACGAGGTACAGTTCTGTTTATGTATGGCATTATCAGTAAAGAAGTTCTGAGTAAACACGTTGACGTTGATACCGCTTCTCTGCCGAACCTTATATTAGTGCCTCATGCAGTCATGTCTCAGTTTTATCTATGAAAACGCCTGCGGGCGCAGAAAACACTCTAAGGAATTTTGCAAATGGCAAAGATTAAAGGTCAAGTTAAGTGGTTCAACGAGTCTAAAGGTTTTGGTTTCATTACTCCGGCTGACGGCAGCAAAGATGTATTCGTACACTTCTCTGCAATCCAGGGTAACGGCTTCAAAACTCTGGCTGAAGGTCAGAACGTTGAGTTCGAAATTCAGGACGGCCAGAAAGGCCCAGCGGCTGTTAACGTAACCGCTATCTGATTCGACGACCACTGATCTTGCGGCGCGCAAGCGCAACATTATCAGACATAAAGCCTCGCAATTGCGGGGCTTTATCATTTATACCCCCTGCGATTTCCCCCTCGCTTTACCTTCCGCCGCTGCCAGAATAGCGGTACACTTCGCCCTTTGTTATCAAGCCGGAGTTGCTATGTCCTACAGTTGTCCGCTCTGCCACGCGCCGCTCACGCGCAGCGGCAATAGTTACCTTTGCCCGCAGCACCACCAGTTTGACCGGGCGAAAGAGGGCTACGTCAACCTCCTGCCGGTCCAGCATAAGCGCTCCCGCGATCCGGGCGACAGCGCTGAGATGATGCAGGCGCGACGCGCGTTTCTCGATGCCGGGCACTATCAGCCGCTGCGCGATGCCGTTTGCGATAAGCTACGCATGATTGCGCCGCGGCAGGTACTGGATATCGGCTGTGGTGAAGGCTACTACACCCACGCGTTCGCCGCTGAAGCGCAGGAAACGTGGGGGCTCGATGTGTCGAAAACGGCGGTTCGCTACGGCGCGAAGCGTTATCCGCAGGTGAATTTCTGCGTCGCCTCCAGCCAGCGTCTGCCGTTTGCCGACGGCTGCATGGACGCGGTGATCCGCATTTATGCCCCGTGTAATCCGCTGGAACTGAAGCGCGTGGTGAAGCCTGGAGGGTGGGTCATTACCGTGACGCCCGGCCCACGTCATCTGGTCGAACTGAAGGGATTAATCTACAGCGAAGTGCAGCTGCATGCGCCGCATTCGGAAGTGATTGAGGGTTTTACGCTGCACAGCCATGAAGCGCTGGCCTATCCGATGGCGTTGACCGGCAGTGAAGCGGTTACGCTATTACAGATGACGCCGTTTGCGTGGCGGGCGAAGCCGGTCGTGTGGGATGCACTTAAGCAGCGCAGCCAGTTTGACTGCCAGACGGATTTTGCCATCCACGCCTGGCAGCGAGAGGCTGATTAACCCATAAAGTGGGCGTAGAGGATCTGCGCGCCAATCGCGATCAGCACAATCCCGCCAAGAATTTCGGCTCGTTTACCCAGCAGCGGGCCGATGAAACGGCCTACCATCATACCCAGCGTCGACATCAGGAAGGTGGCGCAGCCGATAGCGAAAGCGGTCGCCAGGATGTTGACCTGAAGGAATGCCAGGCCTACGCCGACGGCCATTGCATCGAGGCTGGTGGCGATGGCCGTGGTGACCAGTAGCCAGAAGCCGTGACGGCGCGGCGCTTCTTTTTCTTCTTCGTCGTCATCGCCACGGACGCCCTCGACGATCATACGTCCACCGAGGAATACCAACAGCACAAACGCGACCCAGTGGCTCCATTCCATGACGAAGCGGCTGGCCAGCATGCCCAGCCCCCAGCCAATAAGCGGCGTCAGCATTTCAATCACACCAAAAATAAGACCGGTGCGCAGGGCTTCAGAGAATTTAGGTTTATGCAGGGTTGCGCCTTTACCAATTGATGCTGCGAATGCATCCATTGACATGCCTAAGGCAAGGAGGATAGTGGCGGTTAAATTCATGAGCGTGTCCAGACCGGGAAGTTTCCATACGACACATTCCTGCCCCCAGTAATCAGCAGTAAATGCGTCTATGGTCTCGCTTGACTACTGACGTAATCCGTACGCACCACGTTTTGCAACGAGTATGTTGACACGTACATTCCCAGCAAGTGGAAATCAGCTACTCCCCAACGACGGGCGCAACCTTAACATATTTTTAGAATATAAAACAACTCTTGCTATTGCATATTTCATCGTTTAATGATAACGATTTTCATTTAGATTTATTGCGTAATCAAGAAGTTAAAAAATAGGAAGTCATTTGGCGGAATAAACATAGCCAACGCTATATTACGACTGTTTGAATATAACACAGTTATAGCGATGGCTATATTTTAACTCATTGATTGTTAATGAGAAGATTGTAGATCTTTTCCAGGTCATCAATATTTTTGACCCGCACAAGAAGACGGCGCTGCTCTAATTGCATCACCAGTACGCCATCCTCGGATAAATTCATTTTCTGGATGCGGCTGTATTTAATCCACGCATTGGCGAAGAAAAAGCCTTCCGTTTTGAAAATAATTTTGGGGCTGCGGATCCAGAACAGATAAAACCCCATCAGCGCCAGCGCGCATAATAACCAGGTGGTCATTATTGCGCCGTGGTGGGTGACGTTGTTATAAACCAGAATGACAATCAGCACGACGAATATCACGCTGTCTACGCGGCCTGGGCGCAGTAGCGGGACGGAGAGTAGGGTAGCGCCATGACGGCGAGGCATGATGAACTGGTCGTAAATGGCGAATGCCAGCAGCGCAAGAATGAAAAGTACCAGTATCAGGTCCGTTACGGTCATTAAGCCTCCAGATAAAAAAACCGGGGGCACAGGGCCCCCGGCGAACAGCAGATATTACAGACCCAGCAGGCCGATAGCGTAGCCCACGATACCGATGACGAAGAAGCCAACGATGATCCACAGGGCATTGACTTTCTTACGCAGCAGCCACATACAGGCGAAGGTCAGCAGCAGCGGTACCAGACCCGGCATCAGCTGGTCCAGGATAGTCTGCACGGTAGTCACACGGGTTTGACCATCCTGACCGGTGATGGTTGAAACCACCAGCGGAATGTTCACGTGCGTCCATTTGTTAACCAATGCCCCCATGACAAACAGGCCGAGGATAGACGCCCCCTCTGTCAGTTTCTGCAGGAAGCCACCGCCCATATCGCTAACGATATCGATACCTTTACGGTAACCGTAAGCCACGCCGTAATAACGGGTTGCCAGACGGACCAGGTTGAACAGGATGAAGAACAGCAGTGGCCCAAGCAGGCTACCGCTCATCGCGATACCGGCACCCAGCGCCGCGAAGACCGGACGAACGGTACCCCAGAAGATCGGGTCACCGACACCCGCCAGCGGCCCCATCAGACCAACTTTGATGCCGTTGATGGCCGCATCGTCAATCTCTGCGCCGTTCGCACGCTGCTCTTCCATTGCCAGGGTTACGCCCAGCACTGGCGCCGCGACATACGGATGGGTGTTGAAGAATTCCAGGTGACGTTTGATGGCTTGTTTGCGCGCATCGTTGTTCTCTGGGTACAGGCGTTTAATTGCCGGAACCATGGAGAAGCAGAAACCCAGCGCCTGCATACGTTCGAAGTTCCATGAACCCTGAAACAGGTTAGAACGAATGAACACGCCACGAATGTCACTCGGTGTGAGTTTTTTCTCAGTGGTAGTTTTAGTCATATCAACCATGTCGCTCACCTGTTAGTCCAGTTCGTTATCAAGATCGTTGTTGCCTGCAGCCTGAGCTGGCGCACCGGCGACGCGGTTATATTTCGGGCTAAGCTGGATGTAGAGAACGGCCATAACGGCGCCAATCACACCCAAAGCAACCAGGTTGAAGTCAGTGAACGCCGCAGTGACGAAGCCGAGGTAGAAGAACGGCATCAGGTAGCCTGCGCGCATCATGTTGATGACCATCGCATAACCGACGACCACGATCATGCCACCGGCGATGTTCAGACCGCTGGTCACAACTTCCGGAATGGCGTTCAGCATGCTCTGAACTTCGCTGGTACCGACGGAAATAGCAACGATAACGGCCGGGATAGCAATACGCATCGCCTGCAGGAACAGGGAAGAGACGTGGATCCATGACAGCGCCGTAAGGTTACCGTTTTCAGCGGCTTTATCTGCTGCGTGCTGGAATGCCACGGTGATGGTACGGACGATGATGGTCAGTACCTGGCCCGCTGCCGCCAGCGGAATCGCCAGTGCGATACCTGCACCAATACTTTGATGCCCGGCGATAACCAGAATGGTGGAAATAATAGATGCCAGAGCGGCATCTGGTGCAACCGCCGCACCGATGTTCATCCAACCTAGTGCGATCATTTCCAGGGTACCACCGATGATAATACCGGTTTTCATATCCCCGAGAACGATACCGATCAGCGTACAGGCGACCAGCGGACGGTGGAACTGAAATTCATCGAGTATCGATTCCATACCCGCAATACATGCGACGATGAACACCAGCACAATCTGAAGAGTGGTAATCTCCATTGTACTTCTCCTATTGCTAATTCAAACTTAAGTGTGAAAGCTAAAAAGTTGCCAGAGTGCTTATTTCGGCACTTTAGCAATCAGATCCATCATTTTCAGTCGCTGATCGGTTGAAACCTTACGGACTTCCAGCTCGATACCGCGTGCGTTCAGTTTGTTAAACGCCTCGATATCTTTCTCGTCAACGGATACCGCGTTATTCACCTGGGTTTTGCCCTGGCGGAACGCCATACCACCGACGTTTACGGAGGTCACCTTCACGCCGCCTTCCACAATACGTTCTACGTCAGTCGGGTTAGTGAACAGCAGCATCACACGTTCACCCGCGTATTTCGGGTTGTTGTAAACGCGGATCATTTTGGCGACATCGACAACGTGTGCCGTTACGCCAGGAGGAGCAACTTGAGTCAGCAGCGTTTTGCGCACGGTATCGGCAGCGACTTCATCGCTGACGACAATAATGCGGCTCACGTTAGTCTCTTTGGTCCAGCGGGTGGCGACCTGACCGTGAATCAGACGGTCATCAATACGAGCCAGACCGATAATCATGTAATCGTTCGGGCCCATCGGTTTCGCTGGAGCAGCGGCTTTCGGTGCAGCAGGTGCGGCACCGGGCGCGGCTTTTTCTACCGGTTTCGCTTTCAGCGCTTTCACGCCTTCGCTACCGGTTTCAACAGCCAGCGCAACCAGCTCATCAAAACTTGGGTTATCGTCACGCGCCATAAAGGTTTCAACCAGCATCGGAACGTTGACGCCGGCGATCACTTCATAGTTTTCTTTGTCGACAACAATGCGGCTAGCCGCGTTGAATGGGCTACCGCCCCAGGTATCAACAAGGAACAACACGCCTTTGCTGGTATCAAGCTTTGCCAGCTGCGCGTTGTATTTTTCGATTAACGTTTCTGCATTCTCGCCAGGCACGAAATCGATCCAGCCAACATTCTCCTGCTCACCCAACAGCATCTCTGCCGTTTTCAGCAGTTGTTCTGCTGCCCAACCATGTGTGCCTATAACAATAGCAATCGTCACTTGCTACCTCCTTTATTATCGTGTGTATCAGTAGGGCTGATACATTTTGAACCGATGCCATAACCGAATCGATTCAGACAAGGGTTAGAGAGAAAATCCAATAACTACCGAGAATTATTTTAGACAGTGAAAGAATAATTAATGTGATGAAGATCCGTAATTTAGTTAAAGGACAGCAATTATTTTGTGGTGCAAAAAATTGTCTTACATTTTGCAAAGACGCGTAAATCTTTGCCAAAATGCTCATTGTTTTTGCTATGTTGTATTTCCGTTTAATTACACAGGAGTATAGGGCATCAGCCCGTAGTATGGATCGTCACCGACGTCTTTTCGCCATTGACCGCCGTTGCGGCACACCTCCCGGCCTTCTGCGCCACCTTTTTTTATCGCCCGGTATCGTCTCGCTTAAACATGACATAGCGATGACTCGTCACGTCTCTCGTTGGAGTGGTTTATGGAACTGTTGATGGACCCGTCAATTTGGGCCGGATTGTTGACGCTTGTCGTTCTGGAAATTGTTCTCGGTATTGATAACCTGGTGTTTATCGCCATCCTGGCCGATAAACTGCCGCCAAAGCAACGTGATAAAGCCCGCCTTATTGGTCTGTCGCTGGCGTTGGTGATGCGTCTGGGGCTGCTTTCCGTTATTTCCTGGCTGGTCACGCTGACCGCGCCGCTGTTTAGCGTATGGGGGCAGAGTTTCTCCGGACGCGACCTGATTATGCTGGTCGGCGGCCTGTTCCTGCTGTTTAAAGCGACCACCGAGCTGCATGAGCGGCTGGAAAACCGCCAGCACGACTCAGGCCACGGTAAGGGCTACTCCAGCTTCTGGGTGGTGGTGCTGCAGATTGTGGTGCTGGATGCCGTGTTCTCGCTGGATGCGGTGATTACCGCCGTCGGCATGGTGAACGATCTTCCGGTCATGATGGCCGCCGTGGTGATTGCCATGGGCGTGATGCTGCTGGCGTCTAAACCGCTGACGCGATTCGTGAACGAACATCCTACGGTCGTGGTGCTCTGTCTGAGCTTCCTGCTGATGATCGGTTTGAGCCTGGTGGCTGAAGGCTTTGGCTTCCATATTCCGAAAGGCTACCTGTACGCGGCAATTGGCTTCTCGATCATCATTGAACTGTTTAACCAGATTGCGCGCCGTAACTTTATCCGTCATCAGTCGACGCTGCCGCTGCGTGCGCGCACGGCAGACGCCATCCTGCGCCTGATGGGCAACCGCAAACCGGTCAGCGCCGCGCAGGAAGAAGGCCACACGACGACCGTGCCGGTGCCGGAAGGGGCCTTCGTGGAAGAAGAACGCTACATGATTAACGGCGTGCTGACGCTGGCCTCGCGTTCGTTACGCAGCATCATGACGCCGCGTGGCGAAATCAGCTGGGTCGATGCCGATCTGAACGCTGATGAAATCCGTCAGCAGCTGCTGTCGTCACCGCACAGCTTGTTCCCGGTGTGCCGTGGCGAACTGGATGAAATTGTCGGTATTGTGCGCGCCAAAGAGCTGCTGGTGGCGCTGGAAGCCGGTGAAGATGTGTTAGCGCTGGCTGCCGCCAACCCGGCAATTATCGTCCCGGACACGCTGGACCCGATTAACCTGCTGGGCGTGCTGCGCCGGGCGCGCGGTAGCTTTGTGATGGTGACCAACGAGTTTGGCGTCGTGCAGGGGCTGGTCACGCCGCTGGACGTGCTGGAAGCGATTGCCGGTGAATTCCCGGATGCCGATGAAACGCCGGAAATCGTGGCCGATGGCGAAGGCTGGCGGGTGAAAGGTACTACCGATTTGCACGCGCTACAGCAGACGCTAGGCCTGGATAACCTCGTGGACGAAGATCACGACTACGCCACCGTGGCGGGGCTGGTGATTGCCGTCAACGGGCAGATTCCGGCAGTGGGCGAAACGGTTGAACTGCCGCCGCTGCAAATCACCGTGACCGAGGCCAACGGCTACCGTATCGATCAGGTACGGGTGCTGAAGCTGTCTTCACCGCACGACGAAGACGCGTAATCCGTGTTCACCCGGCCGAGGCGTATCAGCGCCGACGCCGGGGTTTTGCCTGCTCCTGCGGCTAGACTTTTTCTGCTTCATTCTCAGCCAGCCAGCGGGGGAAATCCGCCAGCGGCATTGGCGGTGAGAACAAATATCCCTGCAGTAAATGCACGCCGTGGCGCTGCAGGTAAAGCGCCTGATCCTGCGTCTCAACCCCTTCTGCAATCAGCTCAATATTCAGGCGCTGCCCCAGCGCGATGATAATGTCCGTCACCGCGGAGTTCACCGCATCGGTGCCAATTGCCGCGGTGAATGCTTTATCAATCTTCAGCACGTCAGGATGCAGCATCTCCAGCCAGGAGAGGGAGCTATTGCCGGTTCCGAAATCGTCAATTGCCAGCTTAACCTGATGATTTCCCAGTTCACTGCGTAGCGGATAGCTCACATCATGCGGAGCATCGCGTTCCGTTAACTCGATGGTCAACTGCTGTACCGGCTGATAGCTAAACCAGTGCTGCTGTAAATCCTTCAGCAGCCGACCATGTTTAAAGTGCGCAGCCGCGACGTTAATACCTATCTGAAACGCGCGGTCGTTGGGAAACAAATGCAGTTTTTTCGCCGTTTCGCTAATGACATAGCGGGTAAGGGGAATAATCAGGTTTTGCGTTTCCGCAATCGGGATAAACACGTCCGGCTCTACCCAGCCCACTCGGGGATTGTGCCAGCGGAGCAGGATCTCAACGCCGATGCAGCGCTGCATACGGGCGTCCATCTGCGGTTGACAGTAGAGGCTGAACTCTTTACCGGCGATGCCCATGTTGATCTCGCGTGAGAAGCTCAGCCGCCCAGCGGTTGCCAGCCAGGCAATCCATGTAAACAGCACGCTCATAATAATTGCCAGCGGCAGATCGGTGATCAGATTGCGTAGCGCAAGCCGCGCGGGGCCCGGACTCAAGGCACTGATGCTAAAGGGGAAGGCGGTGGATGTACGGGTATAGATTTTGTCGTCACCCGGCGACAGCGCGTTATTAATGCCAGGACCGTGCTGATAATTCAGATCGCCCACGTTCAGGCTGATACGGTTAATTAACGGCGGCGAGGGTTCAAGAATGATATTGCTGATCAAATCAATATTAATCGAGACCATGACGCCGTCCTGACCGTCGTCGGAGGCCGGGTACCACTGAATCAGAATTGGTGTTCCCACGATCAGGGAGTGATCGAGCGTCAGCGCCAGCAGCGGCAGACGGCTGGGCAACTGTGGCTGGAGGCTGTGTAGCGCAACGTCACGTGCGCCCAGCGCGCTGGAACAGTACAGCTTACCGGCTTTTACCAGCGCAATAGAGCGCACGGTTTGCAGCGCAACGGCCAGCTTGCGCAACGGCAAATGGATGGCCTGACAGGGCTGGCCCACCAGCGCCAGCATGTCGCTGCGCCGAGATTGCAGCGGCTGTAATATTTTATTCAATCGCTCAACGGAATGCGCGGTGAGCTGGTCTAGCTGTTTCTGATTTTCGCCACGCTGCGAAATAAATCGTGTCCCCAGGGTGAGCGCGAAGGCGCAGACCGCGATCACCATACATACCGCGATTCGCTTACGGAGGTACTGCCTGATAATCCATTGTGCTGTCTGCATTTCCGATGCTCAGTGCGGATGTATTGATAATGAAAATACCAGTGCCGACACAGCAAGTGTAGTGGGAAGCGAAAATTGTGAGGAAAATAAGGAGATAAATCACCCACCCGTATTAGGGGGTGGGTGAAAAGGCTGATTAGTCACACTGTACTTTGATGGCCAGACCGCCGCGCGACGTTTCGCGGTATTTGGCATTCATGTCTTTGCCGGTCTCGTACATGGTTTCAATGACTTTATCGAGCGACACGCGCGGCTCGCTGGTACGACGCATCGCCATCCGCGCGGCGTTGATCGCTTTCACCGAGGCGATCGCATTACGTTCAATGCACGGCACCTGCACCTGACCGGCCACCGGGTCACAGGTCAGCCCCAGGTTGTGCTCCATGCCGATTTCCGCCGCGATACATACCTGCTCCGGGCTCGCGCCCAGCAGTTCCGCGAGGCCGGCCGCCGCCATTGAGCAGGCCACGCCCACTTCCCCCTGGCAGCCTACTTCGGCACCGGAAATAGACGCGTTCATCTTGTACAGCGCCCCAATAGCGCCCGCCGCAAGGAAATAGCGGATGTAGATATCCGGACTTACCGACTCGATAAAGTGATCGTAGTAGGCCAGTACCGCCGGTACGATCCCACAGGCCCCGTTTGTCGGTGCGGTAACCACGCGGCCACCGGCGGCGTTCTCTTCGTTGACCGCCAGCGCAAACATATTCACCCAGTCAACCACGTTCATCGGGTCGTGGGAGAGCTTATCGCTGGACACCAGCATGCGGCGCAGCGCAGAGGCACGGCGCGGGACGCGCAGCGGCCCAGGCAGGATGCCTTCGGTGTTCATGCCACGGTCGATACAGGCGCGCATGGTCTGCCAGACGTTGGCAAAATAGTCTTCAATCTCTTTTTTGCTGTGCAGTGCCAGCTCGTTTTGCATCACCATACCGGAGAGCGACAGCCCGGTTTCTTTGCAGTAGCCGAGCATTTCCGTGGCGGAAGCAAACGGGTAGGGTACGCTGACCGCGTCGCTGGCTTCTTTGCCGAAATGTTCTTCATCGACGATAAAGCCACCGCCGATAGAGTAGTAGGTTTTGCTGTAAACCAGAGTTTCTCCGGCCTAGGCGTGAATACGCATGGCGTTTTCATGCAGCGAGAGGTTTTCGCTGCGAAAACGCATGCCGTCATCGGCCGGGAAATCAACTTCCACGCGCCCGTTGGCCAGCAGCAGGCGGCCGCGGGTTTCTACGTCACGAATAAACGCCGGGATCGCATCGATATCGACGGTGTCCGGCTGGTTACCCGCCAGCCCCATAATAATCGCGATATCGGTATGGTGGCCCTTACCGGTGAGGGACAGTGAACCGTAGACGTCGACGGCAACGCGCGTCACGTCATCAATCAGTCCCTTTTCGACCAGGTCATCGACGAACTGTTTGCCAGCCTTCATCGGCCCTACAGTATGGGAAGATGAGGGACCAATCCCCACCTTAAACATGTCGAATATACTAATCACTTTAACACTCCTGACAGGGTTGCCGCGTTGTTGCGGCAACGATGTAATAACTGCGCATAGTGTATGAGGGAACCCGGCGTTCAGCTTAACTATTCACATGAATTTAACTAATGAATCTCTGTGATTTTACTAATACTGAAAACCGGCGGTTATGATAAGTATAGTCAGGGCTTCAGGCCCACTTGTAGCGCCAGCTCACGAATGATGCCGGCGGTCATGCCCCAGACAAAATAGTGCTGATACCAGGAGAGCCAGACGCGGTGCGAATTGCCGCGACGGTGGATGTCGAGCGGATGGTAACGGCCCAGACGCAGCGCTTCGGCCAGCGGCATTTCGAACACGGAGGCCACTTCATCTTCGCTGGCGTGATAGTGCAAATTCGGCGGGATCACGCCAAGCACCGGCGTCACCTGAAAACCGGTGACGCTGTCGACCGGCGGCAGCATGCCGATAATTTCCACGCTTTCTGGCGGAATGGCGACTTCTTCCTGTGCTTCACGCAGGGCAGCGGCAATCAGCGAGGCGTCGCTGCTGTCTACCGCGCCGCCGGGGAACGCTACCTGTCCGGGGTGTTTGCGCAAACGCGCTGAGCGCTGCGTGAGCAGCAGACCCGGCTCGGGACGGCGCACAATGGGCACGAGCACCGCTGCCTGGCGGGCGTTTAAGGCCGCGCGGCTGGGCTGCGGGCGAAGCAGCTGAAAGCGGGAGAGAAAGTCGTCCAGATTCAGCGAACGCTCTTCCATGTTCAGGACTCCAGTTGATGTAAGATACGATTCACTTTATCAAATGTTTCCTGATATTCCGCATCTTCATTACTGTCGGCGACCAGACCGCCGCCAGCGGAGCAGTAAAGCGTGCCGCCGGTAGCGGTGACGGTACGGATAGTAATGCTGGTGTCCATATTGCCGCAGGCGCTGAGATAGCCGATGCTGCCGCACCAGGCGTTACGACGATGCGGCTCCAGCTCGTCAATAATCTCCATTGCCCGCACCTTCGGCGCACCGGTAATGGAGCCGCCGGGGAAAGCGGCGCGCAGCAGATCGCTGGCGTGCAGCGCGGCGGGCAGTTCGGCGGTGATGGTGCTCACCAGGTGGTGTACCGCCGGGAAGGGTTCGACGACAAACAGTTCCGGCACGCGTACGCTACCGGGTGTGGCCACGCGGCCAATGTCGTTGCGCATCAGGTCGACAATCATCAGATTTTCTGCCCGATCCTTCGGCGATGCGGCCAGCTTCTGCGCCTGCGCGGCGTCGGCCTGCGGATCGTCGAGGCGCGGCAGGGTGCCTTTAATCGGGCGGGTCTGGATCTGCCCTTGTTCCAGTTGGATAAAACGCTCCGGCGACAGGCTTAAAATAGCGCTGTCGGCAAAACGTAAAAATGCGCTGAACGGCGCGCGGTTGGCGTGATTCAGGCGGACAAATGCCGCCCACTCGTCGCCGCGATAGCGGGCCTGAAAGCGCTGCGCCAGGTTGACCTGGTAGCAGTCGCCGCTGTGCAGATAGGCCTGCACCTGGCGGAACTTCTCGCCATACTGCTGGCGGCTCATGTTTGAGTGCCAGGCCGACGTCAGAGCAAAGGGCTCGGTCTCAGGCATTGCCTGCTGTTGGAGCCATGCCAGACGCGCATCGATATCGCCGTAGCTGAGCAGGGTGACGACCTCGCGCTGGTGGTCGACAATCAGCGCCCAGTCGTAGAGGCCAACCGCCATATCTGCCAGCGTGATATCGCGTTCGGCGTGCTGCGGCAGCGTTTCGAACCGTCGCCCCAAATCATAGCCGAAAAGCCCAACGGCACCGCCGGTAAAGGGTAAATCGCTTAACGGCTGGCGAGCAAAACCGCGCGCGTCCAGCGTCTGCTGCAACAGATGTAGCGGGTCAGCCGTTGAGGTATGGCTGCTGCCATCGTGGTTTACCACGGTTATTTCGCCGTGGGTTACCAGCGTGGCACAGGGTTCGGCGACCACGATGTCATAGCGGCTGTGCGGGTGATCGGCGTAGCCGGAGTGCAGCATCATCGCCCACGGAGAGGCGCTGAGCGGGGCAAAATAGAATTCCGCGGCGTCCTGTCGCCACGGCAGCGTCATCGTAGAAGGGTGTAACATGGTTATTCTGTCCAGCCAGGTCTGCGCTGCCTCTGGCGAAGAATCGGGCAGCATGAAATAATAAGCGCCCACAATGTAGCAGGAGTCAATAATGTTTGCAGGATTACCTTCACTGAGCCATGAGCAGCAGCAGAAAGCCGTCGAGCGTATTCAGGAACTGATGGCGCAAGGTATGGCGAGCGGCCAGGCTATTGCGCTGGTAGCCGATGAACTGCGTGCGAACCACACCGGTGAGCGCATCGTCGCCCGCTTTGAGGACGAAGACGAGTAAGCGATGGCTTCCCGTTTAACGCTGCTGCTGGCGATAGCGCCGCTGACAGCAGCGGCCGCAGAATCTTGCTCGCTAACCGATCCTCAACTGACGCTGCAAAGCTATACCGTTGATGCTGCTCGCGAGCGTATTGCGATGTACTGGCTTAAGCCCGGCGGTAAGGCCTACGGTTCGCTGCGTGGGTTGCTTAATGTGATTAACGACGACGGTCGGGTGCACATGGCGATGAACGGCGGAATCTACGATAAAGCCTATGCGCCGCTGGGGTTGTACATTGAAAACGGCGAGCGCAAAGCGGCCCTCAACCGGGCTTCCGGCGGCGGCAACTTTTTCATTAAGCCCGGGGGCGTATTCTATCTGCGTGGTCAGCAGGCGGGAATTGTCAGCCTCGATAAGCTAAAGTCGACGAAGGGCATGGACTACGCGGTTCAGTCCGGCCCGATGCTGATTGAAAATGGCATCATCAACTGGCGACTCAAGCCGTCGGCCAGTTCGCGCAAGTTGCGCAACGGCGTCGGCATCACCGCTCAGGGAAAGGTGGTATTTATGCTGAGCGAACGCGAAACCAATTTCTACGACTTTGCCTGCTATGCAAAATCTCGTCTCAACGTCCGGCAGATGCTCTATCTGGACGGCACCATTTCTAAAATGTACCAGCAGGGGGGCTCGATCCCCTGGCAGTATCATCCTTTCGTCACCCTGATTACCGTTGAGAAGCGGTAGATACGCCTTCCGTTTCCGGAAGGCGGCGGGTTAAAGCTGGATATCCGGCAACAGCTGAGGGTCGTCGTGCAGCGTGACGTGTGCCGCTCGCTCGCCTCGCCAGAAGGTCAGCTGCGTAGCGCCTCGTGCGGTGTGTACGCTGACTTCAGTGAGCGGTGAGCGGGTAGCCAAATCCCACAGACAGACAAACTGTGCCTGCGGCAGATGGTTACGCATAACCAGATAGCTCAGGTCGCTCACCGCCGGGTTATCCGGCGCCAGCCCTTGCCACAGCTCTCCGTCACCGGCCAGCCACAGGGCGAAGGTATCGCCTTCGCGAGCAAAGTGGCGCGGCTGGCAGCCATACAGCGGCGTGACGGTCGACGACGACATGTTTCGCAGCGGACCGCCTAGTGAGAACGGCTGTGGTGTGCCGCTTTGGTCAAGCGCCTGCGCCGCCAGATGCAGCGTCCAGTCAAGCTGCTGGCGATGCGGATTATCGACCGTCGAAAGGTCGATCAGCACATCGTCCAGCCACAGCAGACGACGGCGGAAGCGTACCTCGCGCCAGGCTTCGGCGTCCCACTCGACGCGGGTGTGGCTGTTAAGCGTCGGCGGCGGTTGCCCCCAGTCCACCTCGCAATCCAGCCACAAATAGTCGTCACCCTGATGCTGGCCCAGTACCGTTGGGTTGGCAGGCGGCTGATTGGTCTGGTTAACCGTTAGCGTATTGTGAGTAGCGCTGTTTTTGTAGTAGTCATAGTGCATTCGGGCCCCGTAGCCGGTGGTGCCAAGATCCGGTAGTAGCCAGCCGTCCCGGTGCCACAGCAGCAGGCTCAGGCGATCGTAGTGGTCATGTTCGCCGCCCCATGGGCTGTGTTTTATCAGCACCGCCTGCCGTTGCTGCGGCCGACGCCAGAGGGTTAAACCGGCACCAGGGGCAAACAGGGAATGCTCGGGGATGGGGGAGGCCGCGACCTCTGGCAGCGGTTGGGCGCGCCAGAGCAGCGTTTCCATTTCATCCGTCTGCACATCGGTAAACTGCAGCACCGCCGCGTACTGCGGATCGCGCCAGATAAACCACGCGAATTCGTACAGATCCCGGTGGTGCAGCTTCTCCTGACCGGCAATGCAGTCGTTCAGACGTGGGAAGGTACCGTCGGGGAGCAGCAGCGACAGCGGGAAGCTGAGCATCTGCCGGTACCACGGGCCGTCAATCAGGCTCCAGCGGCTGCCGCGCGCCAGTTTTTCAAAGGCAAAAAAGCCCTGTAGCGCGTAGTAGTGGTAGTGTACCGAACCTTCAAACCACAGACCTTCCGCCAGCAGGCCGTGCTCGAGCTGCCAGCGAAGGCCGTAGGGAGCGTTAACGGCAAACTCCAGCAGGCTGTCATCTTCCAGCACAAAACCCAGTACACCGAGGGCGGCGTTGATTTTCACCTCATGATTATGGATTTGCGGACTGCGATGCGCCTGTAAAAAGGTCGCCGCACAGCGCAGGAGGTGGCGGCTGATATGCTCGCGTTCGGCCACGCTAAGGCTCTGGCAAATAAAGTCATAGCCCAGCGCCATATCGAGAATACAGTTGGCTTCGCACAGAGTTTGCGCGTTCATTTTCCCCGGGCCGTTGTGCGGAATATCGCCATGCACTTCATAGGCCGGATAAACGTCAGCGTAGCCCATCAGAAGGGTGCGTACTTTGTCGCGGTAGGCGGTTTCGCCAGTCAATTGCCACAGTAGCCCCAACTGCTGACAGGCGCTGGCGTTGCGCCCGTTCATTTCTCGCCACCATGCGCCGTCCCACGGCTCGCCGCTGAAGACTTCGCCGTCCACCGGGCAGCGATGATGGTGCGGTGAGTCCGCCTGCCAGGTCAGCCGCACCCCGTGGTGCGGACAAAAATAGTAGAGATTCCAGGTGGCGATCCCGCTTTGCGGAATACAGACCGCAGCGTGGAGCGCCGGTTGTGCATCCTTAATGAGCCGTTCAATCAGGCCGCTATTGCCGGCTGCACGTCTGGCAATCTCGGGCCATAGCCCAGAAAATTGTTTCATTATTGGTTTTCCCTGGCCTCTGTCGACGCTGGCAGCGGGGCAATCAGCGTGGTGATATCGTCAGGATATTTTGCCCGCAGCCACCGGGCTTTTTCACGGAACTGTGCGTCATCCGGCCAGGCGTGAGCGGCGCTTGCAAGGTTACGCAGCGCTTTTTTGTCATCCATTTTATCGAGATCTTTCCACGGCCAGGCGGCGTCGCTGTTGATAAAGCCGGCGATGTATTGGTAGCCCTTGCGCAGGCTGTGATCGTCGAGGGTAAAGTTCCAGATATCGACGCCCGCTTTTTCGCCCAGGCGACCAAGACGGTTATACGCATCAAGGTTAAAGTTGCTGTAGTGCCAGGGACGCGTGCGCTCCAGCTCGGCCATCTGGCGGCCTTCTATGTCAAACTGCCCGGCGATGCGGCGTAGCTGGGTGATGTACAGCCGTTTTTTGGCTTCGTCGGCGTTGCCGCTGAACAGCGCAAATGTCGCGGCCTGCATATCGAAATAGGTCCCGTGGTTGTTGTGCCAGTTTTCTTCTTCAAAACCGTTCTGGCTGGTGGTCATCCAGTGATAAAAATCACCGAACCACGTCTTCAGCTCGCCGATCTCTTTGTCGCTGAGCACACCGGACGGCTGCAGAATGGCGATGGCGTCAACCACCTCAACCAGCGCCCGGCTGTCGATGATCCCAATGCCACGCCCGGTATTAATACCGGGAATGGCCTGGGCATGCTGGAGATTGGGCGTCATGTAGGTTTTAGGATCGAGGAACCAGGATTTTATCTGCGCGGCCGCTTTTTGTGCGTAGCGGTCGTCATGTGAGAAATACCAGGCCAGTGCCAGGGTCGAGACATCGTTGCTCATCTTCACCAGCCGGTTTTTGTCGGTGGCGTCGCTGTTGGCATCGGGGTTGGTTTGCCCATCTTTGCGAATGTACGGCAAGCCGTCTTGGGTGTCGGGGTTCGGCCACCAGTAAGGCGGGAAGCTGTAGTAATCGTGCTTGTTGCCGCTGGCGGCGACCAGCGACTTATCCATAACTGAAAACAGCGGGTGCTTTAGCGCCAGATCCGCCTTTTTCAACAGCGCGCCTTCGGCCTGCACGAACAGCGGGTCTTTGGCGGCGATCTGCTGACGGCTGAAGGCCAGATCTTTAGCATCCAGCGTGTACGGTTCGGCGGCGTACAGCGACGCGCTCAGCCCGGAACAGAGTAAGGCAATGCCTAATAGTCCTTGACGTGGTATTGAACTCATAGTGATAACCCTTCTGCAAATATGAGAAAAGATAACAAGAGAATTACCCCATTGCGTATTTAATAAAACGCAAAAGGCAGGCTTTTTAATTAACAAAATAATTTCTGAAATAGGATTTCGTGCAGTGTAAAAGACAAAGTGATTTTTTTTGTGACTTTCATCATATTTAGCGGTGTGAATAAAAAATGGCGCATTTAATGTAGTGCGGATCACATATTTTGGCCATTTTCTACATTTTTTGATTCCTTCAATGAAATGCGTAAAATTATATCTTTATGATTTTTAATGATTTAATAATTAAGTCACTTTTATTGTCACTTTTTCATGTGATCTGATTCAACTTTTGCGTTTTTGAAATGGGATTTCTTTTTGGCGTGGTTGTATTGGAAAATACATTTCTATTTAATATTCGAAAATAACGTTTACGTCCGTTGTATTAATGTCGGCTGCTTATCAGGAAATGATAAACAGCCGGTGCGAATTTATTTACCGTTGTGCCCTACAATAAAGGATATGCCACCATGTCTGCGAATAAATTACGTTCATTATTACTGCTTTCCGCCCTGGGTCTTGGTGTGAGCCAAAGCTACGCCGCCACGACGCTTAACGTCTGGATCCGCGCCAGCAACGATTCGAAGAATATCTATAAGCAGGAGGCCGAGACGTTCGAGAAGAAGACCGGGATAAAAATTGAATACTTCAATGCCACGACCGACTTCGAGCAGCGCCTGGCGCGTGCGGCGCGGGCAACGCCCTACCTGATTTAATCTTCAACGATGCGGCTTCTTTGGGCCAGTTTATACAGCTCGGTATTGCTGATGAGATCGACCCGAAAACCATCAGCGGCGGCGACCAGCTTTATCCTACCGCCTGGAACAGCACCCGTTATATCGATGGCAAGTACTACGGTGTACCGACCTCGGCGCAAACCTTCGCGCTGTTTGTGCGCAAGGACTGGCGTGAAAAGCTGGGTCTGCCGCAGCCGAAAAGCTGGGAGGATATTCAGACGCTGGCCAAAGCGTTTACCACCCAGGATCCGGACGGCAACGGTAAAAACGATACCTACGGCTTTATCATGCCGGGCTCCACCACGCGCGGCTACGCCAGTTGGTTTATGAGTAGCTTTATCTGGCAGGCGGGCGGTGATTTCGTCAAAGAACATAACGGGACGTTCAGCGCCTCGCTGGCTACGCCGGAGGTCGCGCAGGCGATGACCTTTATGCGCACCATGATGTGCGAGAAGGTGACTCAGCCGGGGGCGATTAACGCGACGACTGCCGACGTGATCCCGTCGTTCCGTTCCGGGCAGAGCGGGATGTTCTTCAGCGGCCCGTACCATATTGCGCTGTTTGATAAAGACCCGGGTAAGGAGAAATTCGAAGTGGTGCCGGTTGTCGGGCCGAAAGGCGAAGCGACCCTCGCCGAAGGGACCACCGTCTTTATGATGAAAAGCAGCCAGCAGAAAGAGGCGGCGCGCAAATTTATTGAATTCATGATCTCGCCGGAAGGGCAGGAGATCGGGATGGGCAAGGGCAGCCAGCATATTCCGGTGGTGCGCCTGCCGGTGAACCAGAATGTCAACGTGAAGGACGTCTATCAGGACGACCGCTGGGAGACTTTTGCCCGCCTGTATAACGAGCAGGGCCGTTACGTACCGCAAATCCCTAACTGGACGCCGGTGCGTCAGGTCGCTGCCGACGGTTTCAACCGTATCTTTGCTGACTGTAACAGCGATATTACCGCAGAGCTGAAAAAGACGGACGAGAAGGTCAATGCCGAGCTGGCGAAACAAAATGTGCTGGCTAAATAAAGGAGTAAGTGATGACGCTGCATGAGACGAAGTCCTCGCCGCTAAAGCAAGCCGCTTCGCCTGACGCGACCGGCTGGCTGACGGCAAAGCGCAAACGGGCGCTGATACCCTGGCTGTTTCTCGCCCCGGCGCTGGTGATCTTCAGCTGGTTTAAGTTTATCCCGATGATCCAGGGTCTGGTGATGAGCTTTTATAAGGTCAACTTTAACCAGCCGGACGAATGGGTGGGGTTCGCGAACTTTACCCGTGCCTTTGCCGACGTGGAGCTGCACGCGGCGGTCGTCAACACGTTGCTGTACGTATTAGTGACGATGTTTGCGGCCGCAATTCTCGCGTTCTTCCTCGCGATGCTGCTGGAAGGCCCGGCGCGCCATTTGCGTTTCATCCGTACCGCCATCTTCCTGCCTGCGGTAACCAGTGCGGCGATTGTCGCCGAAATGTGGCGTATTTTGTTCAACCCAACGCCGAATGGGGTGGTAAACCATATTCTCAGCTGGTTTGGCGTGGCCGACCAGGGGTTTCTGGCCAGCTCCGATCAGGCGCTTGGGGTGATTATGTTGCTGCATATCTGGAAAGCGGTGCCCTACAACATGGTGATTTTCATCGCCGGGCTGGCAGGCATTAGCCGCGATCTGTACGACGCCGCCAACGTCGACGGCGCAAACTGGTGGAACCGCCTGCGCTACGTCACGCTGCCCGGCATGATCCCCGCGCTGTCGGTAGTGCTGATGCTTTCGTTCATTCGTGGCTTCCGTGTGTTTGCCGAAGTGTATGCCACCACCGGCGGCGGGCCGTCTAACGCCACGGAGATGATCATGACCCATATCTACAAGCTGGGCTTTGAACAGTTCGACTACGGCTACGCCTCGGCGGTGTCATTCCTGCTGTTCGCCTTCACGGTGGTGTTAACCATCTGCCATCTGACGCTGAAAAAACGTATCGCACGTTACTAAGGAGCCGCGATGTTAAGTAAACGTTGGGATACCGCAGGACGCTGGTGCATCTATGCGCTGCTGTTGATTGTTTTTGTTGGACCATTCTGGGGCATCGTCGCGACCGCGTTCAGCGGCGCGCCGGTGAAGCCGGGGGAGCTGCTGGCGTGGCCGAACCAGTTCTCGCTGGAAAACTTTATCTTTGCCTGGCAGGACATTGGCGTCTGGCAGTATCTGCTGAACTCCATCCTGGTGGTGTTCTTCGGCACCATCCTGCAGGTGTCGGTGAGCGCGCTGGCCGCCTATGCGCTGGCGCGTAAAAAGTTTCGCGGCGTGGCGCTGGTGAGCCTGGTCATTCTCTCGACCATGATGCTGCCGGAAGAGGTCATCGCCATTCCGCTGTACATGATCATTAACTGGCGGCTGCCGTTTATTGACGCCTCGCTGTACAACAGCTACCTCGGGATGATCTTGCCGGTGGTCGGCTGGGCGTTCTCCATCTTCGTGCTGACCGAATTTATGTCGGCGATTCCGAAAGAGCTGGAAGAGGCGGCGCGGATTGACGGTGCCAACGAGTGGCAGATTTTCTTCCACGTCATCCTGCCGCTGGTGAAGCCGGCGCTGGGCACGGTGGTCACCTTCGGCTTCATCATGATTTGGGACCAGTATTTATTGCCGCTCATTGTGGTGAACCAGGACAGCCTGAACACCATTCCGGTGATCCTCGGCACGCTGCGTACCGATGAGAGCATCACGCCAAACATTTTTATCGCCATTACGCTGTTAGCGATGCTGCCGAGCATCATCGTCTACCTGGGCCTGCAAAAACATTTCAACCGCGGGATTATGTCCGGCGCGGTCAAAGGATAAGGAGCTACCGATGGGATCCGTTGTACTGAATAACGTGCGTAAATCATACGGCGAGGCACACGTCATTAAAGATGTGTCGTTGACTATTCCTGACGGCGAGTTTTGCGTTCTGGTGGGCCCGAGCGGCTGCGGCAAGTCAACGCTGCTGCGGATGATTGCCGGTCTGGAAGAGATTTCCGGCGGCGAAGTGCATATTAACGAGCGGAACGTCACTGACGTGGAGCCAAAACTGCGCGATATTGCGATGGTATTTCAGAGCTACGCGCTCTATCCGCAGATGACGGTGCGTGAAAACATGGGATTTGCCCTGAAAATGGCGCGTTTGCCGAAAGGCGAAATTAACGACAAAGTGAACGAAGCCGCGTCGCTGCTGGGGCTGGGACCGCTGTTGGAGCGTCTGCCGAAGGACCTTTCCGGCGGCCAGCGTCAGCGCGTGGCGATGGGGCGCGCTATCGTGCGTAAACCGCAGGTGTTCCTGTTTGATGAACCGCTCTCTAACCTGGATGCCAAGCTGCGTACCCAGGTGCGCGGCGAGATTCGCGACCTGCACCGACGCCTGAAAACCACCTCGGTATACGTGACCCACGATCAGATTGAAGCCATGACTATGGGCCAGATGATTGTGGTGCTGCGCGATGGTCGTATCGAACAGGCCGGGACGCCGCTGGAGCTGTATGACCAGCCGGCCAATCTGTTCGTTGCTGGTTTTATCGGATCGCCTGAAATCAACCAACTGCCGGGCGAAGTGGTGCTCAATGGCAGCGTCACCAGCCTGCGTCTGAAGGATGGTTCGCTGCTGGCGCTGCCGACGGGCATGCAGGTCAAACATGGCCAGCAGGTGGTGTATGCGATTCGCCCGGAACAGGTCAACGTGGTGCACGAGGCGCGCGATGATGCGCTGGCGGCAAAGGTCACGGCGGTGGAAAACACCGGCTCAGACATGCAGCTGTTCTGCGACACCGGCGGCGGCGCTTTTACTTCGGTCTTTAAGCAGCGCCTGGCGGTGAAAGAGGGCGATAATATCTGGCTGCAGCCGAAGCTCTCCGGCGTGCATTTGTTCGACGCACAAAGCGGCCAGCGCATAGCATGCCTGGAGGAACAATAAGGTGGCGATGAAGCTGTACACCCTTGATGAAAATTGCCTTGAAAACACCCGCGCGGGGCTGAAACAGCCGTTTTCGCCGCTGCAGCTGGCGCTGAGCAAGCTGGTGGCCGAGGCGGACCAGCTTCGGCGCGAGCCGCCGGAAAGCGTGGTGCATAAGAAGCTGCGCCCGGCGAGCGGCGATGCGCATGATTATTACAGTCTGGGCACCTACTGGTGGCCCAATCCCCGGCGGCCCAACGGGCTGCCGTATATTCGCCGCGACGGGCACATTAACCCGCAGTGTGAAAATAACGATACCGACACGTCGCGGATTATCCGCATGTGTGAACGCTGCCTGACTTTAGGTTTAGCGTGGTATTTCACCGGTCAGCGTCAGTACGCGCAGGCTGCGGCGCAGCAGATACGCTGCTGGTTCCTTGACGCGGATACGCGTATGAACCCGCATCTGAACTATGGCCAGGCCATTCCGGGGATTGTTTCCGGGCGCGGCACCGGGCTTATCGATACCCGCCTGCTGTGGATGGTGGTGGACACCATCGGGCTGATTAACGGCGCCAGCGTACTGGATACCGACGATATTATCGGTTTACACCAGTGGTTCCGCGACTTTAACCACTGGATGTACTACAGCGAAATCGGCCATTCTGAATACGTCTGGCACAACAACCACGGCACCTGGTACGACGCCCAGCGCGCGGTGAATGCGTTGTTCTACGGTGACAAAGGGCTGGTGGCGAGGATTATTGAGCAGGGGATCACCCAGCGTATGGCGGCGCAGATTGACCAGGACGGCAAGCAGACGATGGAACTGGAGCGCACCATTCCGTTCCACTACTCGCTGTTTAACCTTGAGGCGCACCTGCTGCTCAACCGCTATGCCGAGCACGTTGAGTTCGATCGCTGGAACCACATTCGTGACGGGCGCGGGGTGAAGCAGGGAATTGACTACCTGGTACCGTTTATCCGCGAACCGGATCTCTGGCCATACAGCGATTTGCAGGGGATTGTCTGGGACAGCGCGCTGCGTGTCCTGTTGCAGACGGTGCGCGGGTATCCAAAGCAGTCGGCGAGCTATCGTGACGTGCTGAAGTGCTTGCCGCAGGAGACGCTACAGTTGAAAGAGCAGCTGATGTGGTGTCCGGGATTGTAGGCCCGATAAGCGTAGCGCCATCAGGCATTTGGCGCACGTTGCCGGATGGCGGCGTGCAGATACCGTGCCTCACCGATCCGGGGAGGCACGGCATACTGATTTACACCGCGGCGATAATCTTAATCTCAACCTTATATTTCGGGTTCATCAGCTTCGCCTGCACGGTGCAACGCACCGGCGCGTGACCGGCAACCACCCACGCATCCCACGCTTTATTCATGGCGGCAAAATCATCGCCGTCCGCCAGGAAGAGGGTGGCGTCGAGAATGCGCGACTTATTGCTGCCCTGTTTTTCCAGCACCGCGTCAATCTGCGCCAGCGTATTTGCCGTCTGCTCAAACGCATCGGCGTCCAGGTTTGTCGGTACGCCGGTGTAGTAGAGGGTCTGGTTGTGGATCACAACATCAGACCAGCGCGCTTCGGCATCGATACGTACAATTGTCATTTCCATTTCCTTATTCACATCACGTCATCGCGCTAAGACTGCCACATTGTCGCCGCCGCGTCACGACTTCGGCTGGCGTAAGCCCGATTGGCCTGACATAATCACTGGAAATTTTTCCAGGGGGTAACGTGACGGACGATTTTGCAGCAGACGGCCAGCTTGCGCAGGCGATAACCGGGTTTAAACCGCGTGAACCGCAGCGTCAGATGGCGCACGCCGTCGCTCAGGCGATTGACGAAGGTCAGCCGCTGGTAGTGGAAGCCGGTACGGGTACCGGTAAAACCTATGCCTACCTGGCACCCGCGCTACGTGCGGGTAAAAAAGTCATTATTTCTACTGGCTCCAAGGCGTTACAGGATCAGCTCTACAGTCGGGATCTGCCCACCGTGGCGAAGGCGCTGACGTTCACCGGTAAGCTGGCGCTGCTGAAAGGGCGCTCAAACTACCTGTGTCTCGAACGTCTGGAGCAGCAGGCGCTGGCGGGCGGCGACCTGCCTGTTAACACCTTGAGCGATGTGATCCTGCTGCGTAGCTGGGCTAACCAGACGCTTGATGGCGATATCAGCACCTGCGTGAGCGTCCCTGAAGACTCCCAGGCCTGGCCGTTGGTCACCAGTACTAATGACAACTGCCTGGGCAGCGATTGCCCGCAGTATCAGGACTGTTTTGTCGTGAAGGCGCGTAAAAAAGCCATGGACGCTGACGTGGTGGTGGTTAACCATCACCTGTTTCTTGCCGACATGGTGGTCAAAGAGAGCGGCTTCGGTGAGCTGATCCCCGAGGCCGATGTGATGATCTTCGATGAAGCCCACCAGTTGCCGGATATCGCCAGCCAGTATTTCGGCCAGTCGCTTTCCAGCCGCCAGCTGCTGGATCTCGCGAAAGACGTGGTTATTGCCTACCGCACTGAACTCAAAGATACCCAGCAGCTACAGAAATGTGCCGACCGCCTGGCGCAGGCGACGCAGGATTTCCGCCTGCAGGTGGGCGACCCGGGCTATCGCGGAAACCTGCGCGATCTGCTGGCGGACAGCGCCGTTCAGCGCGCGCTGCTGCTGCTCGACGATGCGCTTGAGCTGTGTTACGACGTCGCAAAGCTGTCGCTCGGCCGCTCCGCGCTGCTCGACGCCGCCTTTGAACGGGCCACGCTCTACCGTGCGCGGCTTAAGCGGTTAAAAGAGATCAACACACCCGGCTATAGCTACTGGTATGAATGTAATTCCCGCCACTTCACCCTTGCGCTGACGCCGCTGACCGTCGCGGATAAATTCAAAGAAGTGATGGCGGCCAAGCCGGGCAGCTGGATTTTCACCTCTGCCACCCTGTCGGTGAACGACGATCTGCACCATTTTACCGAACGACTGGGCATTGAAGCGGCGCACTCGCTGCTGTTGCCAAGCCCGTTCGACTACGCCAGCCAGGCGCTGCTCTGCGTGCCGCGCAATCTGCCGCTGCCCAATCAGCCCGGCGCCGCGCGCCATCTGGCCGCGATGCTTAAGCCGCTGATTGAGGCCAACGACGGGCGCTGCTTTATGCTGTGCACCTCGCACGCCATGATGCGCGATCTCGCCGAGCAGTTCCGCGCCACCATGACCCTGCCGGTGTTGTTACAAGGTGAAACCAGTAAAGGCCAGTTGCTGCAACAATTTGTCAGCGCCGGGAACGCCCTGCTGGTTGCCACCAGCAGCTTCTGGGAAGGGGTTGATGTGCGCGGCGATACGCTTTCTCTGGTGATTATCGACAAGCTGCCGTTTACCTCGCCGGACGATCCGCTGCTGAAGGCGCGAATGGAAGACTGTCGCCTGCGTGGCGGCGATCCGTTTGAGGAGGTGCAGCTCCCTGATGCGGTCATTACCCTCAAGCAGGGCGTGGGCCGCTTGATCCGCGACGTTGACGATCGCGGCGTGCTGGTGATTTGCGATAACCGTCTGGTGATGCGCCCTTATGGGGCAACGTTCCTCGCCAGCCTGCCGCCGGCCCCGCGCACCCGCGATATTCGCCGGGCGGTGCGATTTCTGGCGCTGTCATCGACGCGGTAATGCGTGGCAAAGTGTGATAAGATGCGCGCCATTTTGTTGATCCGTAACTGCGAGAGCGCGACTAACCATGCGAATTCTGGCTATCGATACTGCCACGGAAGCCTGTTCGGCTGCCCTGTGGGATGATGGTAAAACCTGTGCTCACTTCGAGCTTTGTCCTCGTGAACACACTCAACGTATTCTGCCGATCGTGCAGGATATTCTCACTGAAGGCGGCGTGAGCCTTACCGACCTCGACGCGCTGGCGTTCGGCCGCGGGCCGGGTAGCTTTACCGGCGTGCGTATTGGCATTGGTATTGCGCAGGGGCTGGCGCTGGGCGCCGAGCTGCCGATGATCGGCGTATCCACGCTGGCGACAATGGCGCAGGGGGCGTGGCGCAAACAGGGCGCAACCCGCGTACTGGCCGCTATCGATGCGCGCATGGGCGAAGTGTACTGGGCTGAGTACCAGCGTGATGAGCAGGGCGTATGGCACGGCGAAGCAAGCGAAGCGGTGCTTAAGCCGGAAGCGGTACAGCAGCGCCTGAGCGCCCTGAGCGGCGAATGGGCCACCGTTGGCACCGGCTGGGGCGCATGGCCTGAGATGGCGCAGGGAACAAGCGTGACGCTGCGCGACGGCGGAGTTAACCTGCCTGAGGCCGAAGATATGCTGCCGATTGCCTGTCAGCTACTGGCTCAGGGCAAAACGGTCGCCGTAGACAAAGCGGAACCCGTTTATTTGCGTAATGAAGTTGCGTGGAAGAAACTTCCTGGCCGCGAATGAATCTTAGTAAGTGAATATTGAGATCGGGAGCAGCATCATGGCAGGTAAAAAATTCATCGTTCGTGGCGCCATTGCCGGGCTTATCGCCGTTGCGTTAAGCGGCTGCGTCAGCGTGCCGGATGCCATACAGGGCAGCAGCCCTACGCCGCAGCAGGATCTGGTTCGGGTGATGGCGGCACCACAGCTGTACGTCGGGCAGGAGTCCCGCTTTGGCGGTACGGTGGTGGGGATTGAAAATCAGCAGGGTCATACCCGCCTGGAAATCGCCACGGTACCGCTGGATAGCGGCGCGCGGCCTATTCTGGGCGAAGCCTCGCGTGGGCGTATTTACGCCGACGTTAACGGTTTCCTCGACCCGGTGGATTTCCGCAGCCAGTTGGTGACGGTCGTCGGGCCGATTGTCGGCACCGTTGAGGGCAAAGTGGGCACCACGAAGTACAATTTCCTTCACGTTCAGGTCACCGGCTATAAACGCTGGCGCGTGACCCAGCAGGTGGTGATGCCGCCGCAGCCTATCGACCCGTGGGTCTTTGGCCCGCACCCCTGGAACTACGGCTACGGCGGTTGGGGCTGGTATAACCCCGGCCCGGCTGAAGTACGTAACGTCGTAACGGAATAATTTTTGCGGTCAAACCGTCAAAAAAGAAACAGCGGCTAGTCCGCTGTTTCTTCGTTGTAATGGATATAAAAAAAATAAAGAGTGACGCGCTTCGCAACCTTAATTCCGATTAATTCTTAAACTGGTACGCTGAGTTAATATTATGTTAACGAAAGTTTACCGTTTGGGGTTGCGATGACGACGAATACGTATTTTAGAGGTGATGCTTTGAAAAAGGTTTGGCTCAACCGTTATCCTGCCGATGTCCCGGCAGAGATCAATCCTGACCGTTATCAATCCCTGGTGGAACTGTTTGAACATTCGGCGACGCGCTTCGCCGACCAGCCTGGCTTCGTGAATATGGGCGAAGTCATGACCTTCCGTAAGCTCGAAGAGCGCAGCCGCGCCTTTGCCGCTTACCTCCAGCAGGGGCTGGGCCTCAAACAGGGCGATCGCGTCGCGCTGATGATGCCGAACCTGCTGCAATATCCGGTGGCGCTGTTTGGCATTCTGCGCGCCGGGATGATTGTCGTAAACGTTAACCCGCTGTATACCCCGCGCGAGCTGGAGCATCAGCTGAACGACAGCGGCGCACAGGCCATCGTGATTGTCTCCAACTTTGCCCATACGCTGGAAAAAGTGGTTGAGAATACCCAGGTGAAGCATGTGATCCTGACCCGAATGGGCGATCAGCTGTCGACCGCTAAGGGCACGCTGGTGAACTTCGTGGTCAAGTACATTAAGCGCCTGGTGCCGAAGTACCATCTGCCGGACGCGATTTCGTTTCGCCGCGCGCTGCACGCGGGCTACCGGCTGCAGTATGTTAAGCCCGAAGTGACGGCCGATGATATTGCTTTCCTGCAATATACCGGCGGCACCACCGGCGTGGCGAAGGGCGCGATGCTGACGCACCGTAACATGCTGGCTAACCTCGAGCAGGTAAAGGCCACTTACGGGCCGCTGCTGCATGAAGGCAAAGAGGTGGTGATCACCGCGCTGCCGCTGTATCACATCTTCGCGCTGACCATGAACTGCCTGCTGTTTATCGAGCTGGGTGGCAAGAATATCCTCATCACCAACCCGCGCGACATTCCCGGGCTGGTGAAAGAGCTGGCGAAATATCCGTTTACCGCGATGACCGGGGTTAACACCCTGTTCAATGCGCTGCTGAATAACAAAGAGTTCCAGCAGCTTGACTTCTCCACGCTGCATCTGTCCGCCGGCGGCGGAATGCCGGTAAACCACGCGGTCGCCGAGCGTTGGGTGAAGCTGACCGGCCAGTATCTGCTGGAAGGCTACGGCCTGACCGAATGCGCGCCGCTGGTGAGCGTTAACCCGCACGATATCGATTACCACAGCGGCAGCATCGGTCTGCCGGTGCCGTCTACCGATGTGAAGCTGGTGGATGATGACGATAACGAAGTGCCCGCCGGCCAGCCGGGGGAACTGTGCGTGAAGGGGCCGCAGGTGATGGAAGGCTACTGGCAGCGTCCTGATGCAACCGCTGAAATCATCAAAGACGGCTGGCTGCATACCGGTGATATTGCGGTGATGGATGACGAAGGCTTCCTGCGTATCGTTGACCGTAAAAAAGATATGATTCTGGTGTCGGGATTTAACGTCTACCCGAATGAAATTGAGGACGTGGTGATGCAGCACTCCGGCGTTCTGGAGGTGGCTGCGGTCGGCGTGCCGTCAGGCAACAGTGGGGAAGCGGTGAAAATTTTCGTGGTGAAAAAGGACCCGAGTCTGACCGAAGAAGCGCTGATCACCTTCTGCCGCCGCCAGCTGACCGGCTACAAAGTACCGAAGCTGGTGGAATTCCGTGAGGAATTGCCAAAATCGAACGTCGGAAAAATTTTGCGACGAGAATTACGTGACGAAGCGCGTGCCAAAGTAGACAATAAGGCATAAGTTACGCGTTACGATGCCAGACGCCAGCTCCGCTGGCGTTTTTTTTGGCGCAATCTAAGAGAGTAAGATTTGAACTATCAGATGATCACCACCAACGACGCGCTCCGCACTCTGTGCGATGCGGTGCGTCAGACCTCCTCCGTCGCGCTGGATACCGAGTTTGTCCGCACCCGCACCTATTATCCGCAGCTGGGCCTGATTCAGCTTTTCGACGGTGAGCGCACGGCGCTGATTGATCCTCTGGATATCACCGACTGGTCGCCGCTGCAGGCGATTATGCAGGATCGCAACATTACTAAGTTCCTGCATGCCGGTAGTGAAGATTTAGAAGTCTTTATGAATGTCTTCGGCGCGATGCCGCAGCCGCTGATTGATACCCAGGTGCTTGCCGCGTTCTGCGGTCGCCCGATGTCCTGGGGCTTTGCGGCAATGGTGGCGGAGTACTCCGGCGTTGAGCTCGATAAAAGCGAATCGCGCACCGACTGGCTGGCACGTCCGCTGACGTCGCGTCAGTGTGACTACGCGGCGGCGGACGTCTGGTATTTGCTGCCTATCGCCCATAAGCTGATGGCGGAAACCGAACAGGTGGGGCGTCTGGCCTGGGCGCTTGATGAGTGCCAACTGATGCAACAGCGCCGCCAGGAAGTGACCGACCCGTGCGACGCATGGCGTGATATCACCAACGCCTGGCAGCTGCGTACCCGCCAGCTTGCCTGCCTGCAGCTGCTGGCCGAATGGCGTTTGCGCAAAGCTCGCGATCGTGACATGGCGGTGAACTTTGTGGTTCGTGAAGAGCATTTGTGGAGCGTGGCGCGCTATATGCCGGGCAGCCTCGGCGAGCTCGACAGCCTTGGGCTATCGGGGAGCGAAATTCGCTTCCACGGTAAGGCGCTGATTAGCATGGTTGCTAAGGCACAGGCGCTGCCTGATGATGCGCTGCCGGAGCCGTTGCTCAACCTGATGGATATGCCGGGCTACCGTAAAGCGTTTAAAGAGATCAAAGCGCTGGTGCAGGAAGTCGGGCAGGTGAACGACGTCAGCGCGGAGATGCTGGCCTCACGTCGGCAGATTAACCAGTTGCTTAACTGGCATTGGCAACTGAAGCCGCGCACTACCGCCCCGGAAATGATTTCCGGCTGGCGAGGTGAGCTGCTTTCTGGCGCGTTAGATAAACTGCTGGCGGAATACCCGCGCTAACGACCGCCATCCGGCAATTTGCTCAGGGCATGCCTGATGGCGCTACGCTTATCAGGTCTCCACGACGCCTTATCCTCAAATGGCAGACACAAAAAAAGCGCTATCACTAGCGCCTTTTTTTACACCGCCGAAAGTCAGGATTTTGACTCTTCTGCTTCCGGTAGCGTGACGTTGAGTTCCAGAATCGAAATATCCCCGTCTTTTTGCTCTAACTGCACCGTGACCATTTCTGGGTCAATCTGCACGTACCTGCAAATCACTTCCAGAATATCCTTCCTTAACTGCGGCAGATAGTGCGGTTCTGCATCGCTGCGGCGGCGTTCCGCGACAATGATTTGCAGACGTTCTTTAGCAATGTTGGCGGTATTCTTTTTCCGTGAGAGAAAAAAGTCGAGTAATGCCATGAGTTATCCTCCGAACAGGCGTTTGAGGAAACCTTTCTTCTCTTCTTCAATGAAGCGGAAAGGACGTTCTTCTCCCAACAGACGATCCACGGTGTCGGCGTAGGCTTTGCCTGCATCAGACACGGTATCCAGGATAACCGGTTCGCCCTGGTTTGATGCACGCAGTACGGACTGATCTTCCGGAATGACGCCAACCAGTTTGATGCGCAGAATTTCCAGCACATCTTCCATGCTCAGCATATCGCCTTTGCTTACGCGGCCTGGATTGTAGCGCGTCAGCAGCAGGTGTTCTTTAATCGGTTCTTCACCATTTTCGGCGCGGCGGGATTTCGACGCCAGAATACCCAGAATGCGGTCGGAGTCACGTACCGAGGACACTTCCGGGTTGGTGGTAATGATGGCTTCGTCGGCGAAGTACAGCGCCATCAGCGCGCCGGTTTCGATACCGGCAGGGGAGTCGCAGACCACGAAGTCGAACTCCATCTTTTTCAGCTCGTCGAGCACTTTCTCGACGCCTTCACGGGTCAACGCATCTTTATCGCGCGTCTGGGACGCCGGCAGGATATAAAGATTATCGGTACGTTTATCTTTGATTAATGCCTGATTCAGCGTGGCATCACCCTGAATAACGTTAACGAAATCATAAACTACGCGACGTTCGCAGCCCATAATCAGGTCAAGGTTACGCAGACCGATATCAAAATCGATAACGACCGTTTTCTTTCCCTTCTGCGCCAAACCAGTCGCGATGGCCGCGCTGGAGGTGGTCTTACCCACGCCCCCTTTACCTGAAGTCACAACAATAATGCGTGCCATAGAAATTCCTTGTTAAAAAGGGATTAATTTAACGGTTGAATAGTCAAAGCGCCGTCGCCTAAGCGCATGCGCGCCGCTTTGCCATAAAATTCGGCTGGGATCTGATCGCTCAGCCAATATTCCCCGGCAATGGAGACCAGCTCCGCCGCCAGGTGGGTACAAAATACTTGTGCTTCCCGGTCTCCGCCGGCGCCTGCCAGAACGCGTCCACGCATCATGCCATATACGTGAATGTTCCCGTCGGCGATAAGCTCTGCGCCCGCGCTGACGTGGCTTGTCACAATCAAATCACAGTTTGGTGCATAAATGCGCTGACCGGAACGTACCGGGGTATCAATCATTCGCGTTTTTGTGATCGGACTAACAATTGGCTCGGGTTCTGCCGGTTTAGGCTGCTCCACGGGCATCGCGCGGGCGATTTTTTCTTTACCTTCAGTCAATAAAGGGAGACCCGATTGGTCAATGGCCGCTTTAAACTGCGGGTTCTTGCAGCCGCTGACGCCCACGATGCGCAGGCCAACGGACATGATTGCCTGTTGGATTGCGCGCCATTGGGTAAACTCTTCAAGGTTGCTGACGTTGACCACGACCGGGGCGTGACGGAAAAAAGCCGGAGCCTGGGCGACTTTGTCTTCTAACGCCTGACGAATAACCTCGGGTCTTGCATCATGCAAATGGACCACAGATAAGGTGAAGCTACTGCCTTTAAGTTCGATGGGCGTGTTTGACATCCTGGCCTTACTCAATTTGCTATTTACCGCCGCGTCATGCGCAGCGATATTCCGAAGACTATCAGTCATGTTATAGTCACTAATATATTCAAGCAAGTAACCACAGTCCTAATTCCGAGTATAAAGTATGTTTTGTGTGATTTATCGTAGTTCTAAACGTGATCAAACCTATTTGTATGTCGAAAAAAAAGACGATTTCTCTCGCGTGCCTGAAGAACTGATGCAGGGCTTCGGCCAGCCGCAGCTGGCAATGCTGCTGCCGCTGGATGGGCGTAAGAAACTGATCAATGCCGATCTGGAAAAGGTAAAACAGGCGTTAAAAGAGCAGGGGTATTATTTACAGATCCCGCCGCCGCCTGAAAATCTGTTAAAGCAGCATCTGGCTGAGTCACAAAATAAGGGCGAATAATCTGCGCCTGCGGCCGATGTGTGTCCTTGGTTGACGAACAAGTAAGGGAAAAGCATGTATCAGCATCATAACTGGCAGGGTGCTCTGCTGGATTACCCGGTGAGCAAAGTTGTTTGCGTGGGCAGTAACTACGCCAAACACATTCAGGAAATGGGCAGCGCGACGCCGGAAGAGCCGGTTCTCTTTATTAAACCGGAAACATCGCTGTGCGATTTGCGCCAGCCGCTGATTTTGCCGCAGGGCCTTGGGTCGGTACACCATGAGGTTGAGCTCGCGGTGCTGATTGGCGCAACCTTACGCCAGGCTACGCCGGAGCACGTCCAGCAGGCCATTGCGGGCTACGGCGTCGCGCTGGACCTTACGCTGCGTGATCTTCAGGGTAAAATGAAAAAAGCGGGGCAGCCGTGGGAAAAGGCCAAAGGGTTTGATAACGCGTGCCCGATCTCGGGTTTCATTCCTGTCGCTGACTTCGCCGGCGATCCGCAGAATACATCGCTGGGCCTGAAGATTAACGGCGAAGTGCGTCAGCAGGGCAGCACGGCCGATATGATTCACAAAATCGTGCCGCTGATTGCCTATATGAGCCGTTTCTTTACCCTGAAACCGGGCGATGTGGTGCTCACCGGTACGCCGGAAGGCGTTGGCCCGCTGCACGCGGGCGATGAGCTCGAGGTGCTGTTTAACGGCCTGTCGCTGGCCACCCGCGTATTGTAACGGCTGCTTGCCGCCTGTTTTAGGCGGCAAAACTTGCATCCCTGTGCCAGACTGGTTATAAGGTGCAACCTGATTTTTGATGTGGACATCCCGATGAGCGAATTACCTTTCTGGCAGAGCAAAACCCTTGATGAAATGACCGACGCCGAATGGGAGTCGCTGTGCGATGGCTGCGGGCAGTGCTGCCTGCACAAGCTGATGGATGAAGACACCGATGAAATCTATTTCACCAACGTCGCCTGCAAACAGCTGAATATCAAAACCTGCCAGTGCCGTAACTACGAACGTCGTTTCGAGTATGAGCCTGACTGTATTAAGCTCACGCGTGACAATCTGCCCACCTTTGAATGGCTGCCGATGACCTGTGCCTATCGTTTGCTGGCGGAAGGAAAGGGGCTGCCAGCGTGGCACCCGCTGCTGACCGGTTCAAAAGCAGCGATGCACGGCGAGCGTATTTCGGTGCGCCATATTGCGGTCAAAGAATCGGAAGTACGCGACTGGCAGGATCATATTTTAAATAAGCCGGAATGGGCTGACTAAAGCCGGATTTATTCGCGAATCCTCTGTTTTATTATTCTGCTAATAAAAACGCTACGTCATTCCTTCTCCGTGCCGATAGATAACTTATCGGTATTGGTAGAGGGATAATCATGCGTAATTCCATAAAACTTTTAATGCTGGCAGTGATGATTAATCTCTGTGGTTGGGGGCTACTTTTAGCGGCTGGCTACGGGATTGGATCACTGACGGGGATGTGGTAAACACGCTGCCAACCGCAAAGGCGATGCTGCTGGCAGCGTTCAGGATTAACGGCCGAAAAGATCGCGTCTTTTGGGTTTAAACGGCTGGGCAATCAGCACCAGCAGCGCCACGATCAGGTAAGCGGCGAAAATACCGACCAGCCACTGAGGCATCTCCAGCGATAAGAACTCCCACTGGCGCACGGCGCAGTCGCCGGATGCCACAAACACCTGCGGTAGCCATTTATCCAGCGGCAGCCAGCTTGGGAAGCGGGCCATAAAATCGCAGGTCATAAACGGCGACGGGTGCAGCTGAATCATGGTGTGTTCCCAGGCCAACTGCAGACCGCGGAAGGCGCTATACAGCCAAATCAGCAGCGCGACGTAGCGCAGCGGGCTTTTCGGCGCAATCGCCCCTACCAGACCGGCGCCCATGACGCCGAACAGCGCACAGCGCTCATAAATGCACAGTACGCATGGTTTTAATAGCATCACATGCTGAAACCATAATGCCACCAACTCAAGCGCAAAAGCGGTTAACGCCAGCAATAACCAGGCACTGCGGCCACGTGAGCTCTGGTTTAAATATCGCAACATAATCATTTCCCTGGAACGTGCTTTGAAAAAGCAGTGTAAACGAAAACGTTAGCCCTGCCATCTGGCTATACGCAATTATTCGTAAATGGCAGTTCAATGCCCACGGAAAACCGTGGGCATTGAGAAGCGCAGCTATATTAGTGGGTTATTGCGGGAAGCACCAACATTCCTTTATTCATCATCCAGTCGATAACGGGCTGGAGAGTAAACTCGACGCACAGCAGGCCCACGAGCGTCAGGACCAGCGTATAAGGCAGCGCCATCCACACCATTCGACCATAGGACAGGCGAATGAGCGGCGCCAGCGCTGACGTCAACAGGAACAGGAACGCGGCCTGGCCGTTTGGCGTCGCCACCGATGGCAGGTTTGTCCCGGTATTAATTGCCACAGCCAGCAGCTCAAACTGGCGCAGGTCGATTGCGCCGTTATCCAGTGCCGTTTTGGCTTCATTAATATAAACGGTGCCCACGAATACGTTATCCGAAATCGACGATAGCAGGCCGTTAAACAGATAGAACAGCGACCGCTGAGCGTGAGGTGAGGCTTGCAGCACAAAGTCGATAATAGGTGCAAACAAATGCTGGTCAATGATGACCGCCACGACCGCGAAAAATACCGTCAACAGCGCGGTGAACGGCAGCGCTTCGGTGAAGGCTTTGCCGATGGCGTGCTCGTCGGTAATGCCGGTAAACGAGGTGGCAAAGATAATCACCGACAGACCAATCAGGCCGACTTCCGCCAGGTGCAGCGCCAGCGCCAGCACCAGCCAGACGCCGATAATCCCCTGCACGACCAGGCGCAGGGTTTCCTGACGGCTGCGCTGCTGGCTGCTGCGCACGTCAAAATCATGGAGGATTTTCCGTACCGGCTCTGGCAGCTCCGCGCCGTAGCCAAAGGCTTTAAATTTCTCCAGCAGCAGGCAGGTGATTAGCCCGCAGAAAAACACCGGAACGGTGACCGGTGACATACGCAGGAAGAATTCGCCAAAGTGCCAGCCGGCCACCTTAGCGATAATCAGGTTTTGCGGCTCGCCGACCATGGTCATGACGCCGCCGAGTGCAGTACCCACGCCCGCATGCATCATCAGGCTGCGCAGGAAAGCGCGGAACTGCTCCAGCACTTCGCGGTTGTGTTTATCGATATGGCTGTCGTCGAGCAGATCGTCATCGTCCGGGCGAGAAGAGGCGACCCGATGGTAGATACTGTAAAAACCGACCGCCACGCTGATGATCACCGCCACAACGGTCAACGCATCGAGGAAAGCCGACAGAAATGCAGCCGCCATGCAGAACGCGAGCGACAGCAGCCGCTTGCTGCGGATGCTCAGCAGCAGGCGGGTAAAGATAAACAGCAGCAGCTGCTTCATAAAGTAGATGCCGGCAACCATAAAGATCAGCAGCAGCAGTACTTCCAGGTTGGCCGCGACTTCATTTCGCACATGCTCGGCCGAGGTCATGCCGACAAACACCGCTTCAATGGCCAGCAGGCCGCCGGGTATTAACGGATAGCACTTCAGCGCCATCGCCAGCGTGAAAATAAACTCACCAACCAGCAGCCATCCGGCGACAAACGGATTGATTAAAAAGACCAGCGGGTTAATGACCAGGAAAATCAGCAGTAATAGCTTGTACCAGTCAGGCGACTGGCCTAAAAAGTTGCGCCACAGGGCGCGACCGTAAGAGATGTCCATGACAATCGTCTTCCTCCTGAAAAGATGACATTTTTTACCACTAAATGCGCGCAACTGCCAGAATTCCCCCTGGAAGGGCCGTTTCCGTCCTTAAAAAGAAATGTGAAAAATGAAACGGCGATCCCTTTTTAATTAGGTTGTCCCGCTATCTGCGCTATGTTGGCTCTGGTATGATGAGTGTAATTGCAACGCTGTGTAATGGAATTTTTACTATGGTCATTAAGGCGCAAAGCCCGGCGGGTTTCGCTGAAGAATACATCGTCGAAAGTATCTGGAATAACCGTTTTCCTCCAGGATCAATTCTTCCGGCTGAACGCGAACTCTCTGAATTAATTGGGGTAACCCGCACCACCTTACGTGAAGTGTTGCAACGCCTGGCGCGAGACGGCTGGTTAACAATTCAGCACGGTAAGCCCACGAAGGTGAATAACTTCTGGGAAACGTCCGGGCTCAATATTCTGGAGACGCTGGCGCGCCTCGATCATGACAGCGTGCCGCAGCTGATTGATAATCTGCTGTCCGTTCGCACCAATATTGCAACCATCTACATTCGTACCGCTTTCCGTCAGCATCCTGATAAGGCGCTGGAAGTGCTGGCAAAAACGCGTGAAGTGGAAGATTATGCCGACGCCTTTGCCGAGCTCGACTATAGCGTGTTCCGCGGCCTGGCTTTTGCCTCCGGCAACCCTATTTATGGGCTTATCCTTAACGGGATGAAAGGGCTGTATACCCGTCTGGGTCGCCACTATTTCTCCAGCCCGGAAGCGCGCGCGCTGGGGCTGGGCTTCTACCATAAGCTGATTGAGCTGTGCGAGAAGGGCGAGCATGAGAAGGTGTACGAAACGGTGCGCCGCTATGGTCACGAGAGCGGCGAGATCTGGCACCGCATGCAGAAAACGCTGCCGGGTGATTTAGCTATCCATAGTCGCTAGTCAGTGCGCTGATTTTGTTCCCTGTAGGCCGGATGGCGCTTTGCTTATCCGGCTTACAACAGAAAGGGAAAGCCTTCCCGGAGTCAGCGCTTCGCGCCTCGTCCGGGCTACGATAGAGGCTACAATGCGTTTGGCCGCGGCGGGCAACGCTCCAGCAGCTCCACGCTACCATCCGCGTTCTGCTGCTCCAGATGCACATCAAACCCCCACAGACGATGCACGTGCTTCAGCACCTCTTTACGGCCTTTATCGAGCGGCGCGCGGTTGTGCGGCACGTAGCGCAGCGTCAGCGAACGGTCACCGCGCAGGTCGACGTTCCATACCTGAATGTTGGGCTCCAGGTTGCTGAGGTTGTACTGGGAGGACAGCTGGTTGCGAATTTCCCGATACCCTTCCTCATTGTGAATGGCCGAAATTTCCAGATAGTTATTACGATCGTCATCCAGCACGGTAAACAGGCGGAAGTCGCGCATGATTTTCGGTGACAGGAATTGGCTGATAAAGCTCTCATCCTTGAAATCCCGCATCGCAAAGTGCAGGGTCGTCAGCCAGTCGGAACCGGCGATATCCGGGAACCAGTATTTATCCTCTTCGGTCGGGTTCTGGCAAATGCGCTTGATGTCCTGGAACATCGCAAAGCCGAGCGCGTAGGGGTTAATGCCGCTGTACCACGGGCTATTATAAGGCGGCTGGAAGACTACGTTGGTATGGCTGTGCAGGAACTCCAGCATAAAGCGCTCGGTCACCTTACCTTCATCGTACAGGTGGTTAAGGATGGTGTAGTGCCAGAACGTCGCCCAGCCTTCGTTCATCACCTGCGTTTGTTTCTGCGGGTAAAAATACTGGCTGACCTTGCGCACAATGCGCAGGATCTCGCGCTGCCACGGCTCCAGCAGCGGGGCATTTTTCTCCATAAAGTACAGCAGGTTTTCCTGCGGCTCCGAGGGGTAGCGGCGCGCGGACTCAACGGCTTTTTCCTCATCGCGTTTTGGCAGCGTACGCCACAGGGTGTTCACCTGGCTTTGCAGATACTCTTCGCGGCTTTTCTGCCGTGCTTTTTCTTCCTGCAACGAAATTTTTGACGGTCGTTTGTAGCGGTCAACGCCGTAGTTCATCAGCGCGTGGCACGAGTCGAGCAGCCGCTCAACCTCGTCCACCCCGTAGCGCTCTTCGCACTCGGTGATGTATTTGCGCGCAAACAGCAGGTAGTCAACTATCGAACTGGCGTCGGTCCAGCTGCGGAACAGATAGTTGTTTTTGAAGAAGGAGTTGTGGCCATAGCAGGCATGCGCCATAACCAACGCCTGCATGGTGATGGTGTTCTCTTCCATCAGATAGGCGATACACGGGTTAGAGTTAATGACGATTTCGTAGGCCAGCCCCTGCTGCCCGTGCTTATACTGGCGCTCGGTTTCAATAAATTTTTTGCCAAACGACCAGTGCGGGTAGTTAATCGGCATGCCGACGCTCGAGTAGGCGTCCATCATCTGCTCAGAGGTAATGACTTCAATCTGATGCGAATAGGTGTCCAGCCGGTATAGTTTGGCCACCCGGTCAATTTCCGCCAGGTAGGTTTCCAGCAGCGAAAACGTCCAGTCGGGTCCATCGCTCAGACGAGTGGTATCCTTATTCATCGAGTCAATTGTAGCCATTAGCGCGCCCTCATTGTTGGCGACTCTCTCTGTGCGGAGAGCCTCACTTCAAGAATAGAACACCGCAGAAATTCTGTAACAACCGTCCTTTCTAAACTTCATGATTTATTCATTTTACTGGCGATAATTTTGCCTCTTTGCAGGATTTTATGCTGACAAAAAATAGCGGGCAGCATGAGATGTCAATTTCTCCGCTGGCCCGCTGCATGGGCGCTCTGTGAGGTAAGTCACCATAAAAAAAGCATATGTTGAATAATATTTTCACCTGGGTTATCAATTTGTAATTAGAAGATTGTTCTTTTACTCATTCTGGACTGGAGTGGCTATGCACATTGTCATACTGGGAAGTGGCGTGGTGGGCGTGACCAGCGCCTGGTATTTAAGTCAGGCGGGGCATCAGGTGACGGTGATTGACCGCGAAGCGGGTCCAGCGCTGGAAACCAGCGCGGCAAACGCCGGGCAGATCTCGCCGGGCTATGCGGCACCGTGGGCTGCGCCGGGCGTACCGCTAAAGGCGATTAAATGGATGTTCCAGCGCCATGCGCCGCTGGCCATTCGCCTCGACGGCACCGGTTTTCAGTTAAAGTGGATGTGGCAAATGCTGCGTAACTGCGACACGCGCCACTACATGGAAAACAAAGGTCGCATGGTGCGGCTGGCGGAATACAGCCGCGACTGCCTGAAGACCCTGCGTGAAACCACCGGTATTGCCTATGAAGGTCGCCAGGGCGGCACCCTGCAGCTGTTCCGCACCGCCCAACAGTATGAGAACGCCACCCGCGATATCGCCGTGCTGGAAGAGGCTGGCGTCCCGTATCAGCTGCTGGAAGCATCTCGTCTGGCTGAGGTCGAACCGGCGCTGGCCGACGTGGCGCATAAACTCACCGGCGGCCTGCGTCTGCCAAACGATGAAACCGGCGACTGCCAGCTGTTTACCCAACGGCTGGCAAAAATGGCTGAACAGGCGGGCGTGACCTTCCGCTTTAATACCCCGGTTGATAGCCTGATTAAAGACGGTGAGCGTATCGTCGGCGTGAAGTGCGGCGATGAACTGGTCAAAGCCGATGCCTACGTGATGGCCTTTGGTTCTTATTCAACCGCCATGCTGAAAGGGCTGGTGGATATTCCGGTTTACCCGCTCAAAGGCTACTCGTTGACTATTCCCATCGTCGAAGAGCGCGGGGCGCCGGTGTCAACCATCCTCGATGAAACCTACAAAATTGCCATTACCCGTTTTGATAACCGCATCCGCGTGGGCGGCATGGCGGAGATCGTTGGTTTTAACACCGAACTCCTGGCACCACGTCGCGAGACGCTGGAAATGGTGGTCGGCGACCTGTTCCCGCGCGGCGGACGCGTGGAAGACGCCATCTTCTGGACCGGGCTGCGCCCGATGACCCCGGACGGTACGCCGATTGTGGGCAAAACGGCGTTTAAAAACCTGTGGCTGAATACCGGACACGGCACGCTGGGCTGGACCATGTCCTGTGGCTCGGGGCAGCTGCTGAGCGATTTGATGTCTGGCAGAATGCCAGCGATACCCTATGATGATCTCAGCGTTGCGCGCTACTCGCCGGGCTTTACACCCGCTCGCCCACAGCACTTGCATGGTGCGCACCATTAAGGAGAACGCATGTCACGTCCCGTGCTCGCCAGCATCGATCTGCAGGCGCTGAAAGAGAACTTAGCCATTGCCCGTCGTGCCGCTGCCGGCGCTCGCGTCTGGTCGGTGGTCAAGGCCAACGCCTACGGCCACGGCCTGGACCGGGTGTGGAACGCCCTACGGGAAACCGACGGCTTTGCCATGCTCAACCTTGAAGAAGCCATTTTGCTGCGCGAGCGCGGCTGGAAAGGGCCGATTCTGTTGCTGGAAGGATTTTTCCACGCCGACGAACTGCCGTTGTTTGATAAATACCGGCTGACCACCAGCGTGCACAGCAACTGGCAAATTAAAGCGTTGCAAAACGCGCGCCTGCACGCGCCGATTGATGTTTATCTGAAGATCAACAGTGGGATGAATCGCCTTGGCTTCGCGCCTGAGCGGGTGAACAGCCTCTGGCAGCAGCTGCGTGGCATGAGCAACGTCGGGGCGATAACGCTGATGTCGCACTTTGCGCAAGCGGAGAACACCGACGGCGTCGCCGCACCGATGCGTCTCATTGAACAGGCGGCAGAAGGGCTGGACTGCCCGCGCTCGCTTGCCAACTCTGCGGCGACAATGTGGCACCCGGAAACCCATTTCGACTGGGTGCGACCGGGCATCGTACTGTACGGAGCATCACCTTCCGGCCAGTGGCAGGATATTGCCAACACCGGCCTGAAGCCAGTGATGACGTTGAGCAGCCAGATTATCGGCGTGCAGAACCTGAGGGCGGGCGATGCGGTGGGCTACGGCAGCCGCTATCGGGCGAGCCGCGAGCAGCGTATCGGGATTGTTGCCTGCGGCTATGCCGACGGCTACCCGCGTATCGCGGCGAACGGCACACCGGTGCTGGTGGACGGTATTCGCACGGGAACAGTTGGCGCGATTTCAATGGATATGCTGGCGGTGGATTTAACCCCGTGCCCGCAGGCGGGAATTGGTACTGCGGTAGAACTGTGGGGGCAGGAGATTAAGATTGATGACGTGGCCGCCAGCGCGGGCACCGTTGGTTACGAGCTCATGTGCGCGCTGGCACCGCGTGTACCTGTTGTGACAGTGTAACTATTTGCCGTGTAGCCCGGTGGCGCTTTGCTTACCGGGTCTACAGATTTACGACAGGCCGGATAAGCGCAGCGCCCTCCGGCACAACACACTACTCGGATTCTTCCTCGGCTACCCGCACGCCCACCTTCAGCACCTGATTTTCTTCCTTCTCTGCCACGGTCCACACCATTCCGGCAAACTCAACCTGGTCACCGACGACCGGTGCAGCCCCGAGCAGATGCTCGACAATTTCGCCCAGCGACTGCTGGTTGTCGCGAAACGCTTCGCCGCCGTCGAGGCCATAAATCAGCGCCACGTCGGCAAATTTCGCCTGGGCTTCGAGAATAAAGTCGCCAAAGAAGCTTTGATCGAGCGCGACCGGCGGCGACTGGCTGAACATTTTACCCAGCGACGGCAGATCGCGTTCGCGGCCAATTACGCAGAGAATGTCATTTTCCCGCAGCCGGGTGCTGCCGGTCGGATGCAGCAGGACGTTATCGCGAAACAGGGCGGCAATGCGCGTTTCTGGCGGCATATGCAGGTCGCGCAACGCCGCGCCGACGCACCATTTTTCGGCGCTGAGCTGATACACAAACTGTTCCCACGGATTTTCCGGATGAATATCCAGCCCAACGCGTGAAATAGGCCAGCCGACCGGCGGGACCACCACTTTGGCTTTTTTCGCCGCCCACGACAGCGATGTGCCCTGCAGCAGCAGCGAGACCAGCACCACGAAGAAGGCAACGTTAAAGAACAGCCGCGCGTTTTCCAGCCCGGCCATCATCGGAAACACGGCGAGAATAATCGGTACCGCGCCGCGCAGGCCAACCCAACTGATGAACGTGCGTTCGCGCAGGTTAAAACCGCGAAACGGTAGCAGCCCGGCGAACACCGACAGCGGGCGGGCAACAAAAATCATCCAGATAGACAACAGCAGCGCCGGAACGGCAATGGGCAGCAGGTCCGACGGCGTCACCAGCAGCCCCAGAACCAGGAACATGCCGATTTGCGCCAACCATGCCAGACCATCAAAGTTTTGCAGAATGCCGAAGCGGTTACGAATCGGCCGGTTGCCCAGCAGGAAGCCGCACAGGTACACCGCCAGAATACCGCTGCCGTCGAGTGAGGTGGTGACGGCAAAAATCATGATCCCGCCGCTGAGTGCGAGCAGCGGATACAGCCCGGCGGGCAGGGCAATACGGTTGATCATTTGCAGCAGCAGGTAGCCGCCGCCCAGACCAATCACAATGCCCAGGCCGAACTGCTGGATAATATGCACAAGGAACATCCAGCTCAGGCCGCTTTCATGCTGTTGGATCATGGCAATCAGGGTGATGGTCAGGAATACCGCCATCGGGTCATTGCTGCCGGACTCAATTTCCAGCGTCGAACCCACGCGCTCGTTCAATCCTTTGCCACCGAGTAGCGAGAACACAGCCGCTGCATCGGTTGAACCGACGATGGCGCCAATCAGCAGCCCTTCCATCAAATCCAGATTAAACAGCCAGGCCGCCATCATGCCGGTCAGGCCTGAAGTGATCAGCACCCCTACGGTCGCCAGCGACAGCGCCGGACCCAGCGCCACGCGAAACGAGCTGGCCTGGGTGCGCATCCCGCCGTCCAGCAGGATCACCGCCAGCGCCAGGTTGCTGACCATATACGCGAAAGGGTAGTTATCGAACGGGATACCACCAATACCGTCAACGCCGGCAAGCATGCCGATGGCTAAAAAGATAACCAGAATCGGGATGCCGAGGCGGGAAGAAAATGAGCTTAAGAGAATACTGCAGGTTACTAAGACAGAACCCAAAATAAAGAGACTAATAACTGCCGTGGCGTCCAATGTTCACGTACTCCCCTAAACGTGCTTGCTAGTCACAAAACGTTACCATATTTAGGGCGCAAACATTGGATTAATAAGCGGTGATTATTGTTTTTTATTCAGTTAATACCGGGTGTCCGCTGACGGTGAGCGTGGAACGCCCGAGTGAATGCGTCAACTGCGCATGGGCACCCAGCGCCAGCGTCACCGTGCGCGGTTCGTGGCCAAAATCGAGGCCGGTAATGACCGGGATCGACAGCCTGGAACGCAGATAGTCGTACATCGCGTTAAGATCGTAGCCGGCATCGTAATCATTCGGCGTCGCGCCGCTAAAACTGCCCAACACCAGCGCTCGCTGGCGCGGCAGGATCCCGGCATAGAGTAGCTGTAACAGCATGCGCTCGACGCGGAACGGATGTTCGTTAATATCTTCCAGCACCAGAATACCGTCACGGATGTCCGGCAGCCACGGGGTGCCGATAAGTGAGGTCATCATTGCCAGGTTGCCGCCCCACAGGGTGCCCTGAGTATCGCAGTTCGGGCCATCGCCCGCCCACTCGATGCAATACTCCGGGCGGGTTAACGCCTGCCAGAAGTGCGTCTCGGTGAAGGATTCTGGCGATTCTGCGCCGAAATTGCCTGCCAGCATCGGCCCGCTGAAGGTGATCACATTGCCATGGGCCAGCAGCCCCATCTGGATGGCCGTAAAATCGCTGTGCCCGCAGATCAGCAGCGGATCGTGTTTCTGGCGGTTGGCTAAGCCCTGCCAGTCGATGTTGTCCAGCAGACGGCTGGCGCCGTAGCCGCCGCGTACCGGCATCACAATGCGGTTTTTACCCGCCAGCGTAACGAGGCTGTTGATATCGGCCAGCCGCGCATTTTCATCACCGGCGAAGCGACGATCGCGCCGCGCGATGACCTGCTGATGAACCACCTGATGTCCAGCGTCTTCTAATCGCGATACCCCGCGCTGCGCGGCGGATTGGTTAATACAGTAGCCGGAAGGGGCGATAAGATGAAACTGAGACATGGCATTTCCTTGCAGAGTATGAAACGAGTATCATGCCGCCTGAGCCCATGGTTGTCATTAACGGCAGCAAAGTTCAGCTAAAAGGATAGATGCGTGAAATTGAGATGGTTTGCTTTTTTAATTGTATTACTCGCCGGATGTAGCTCTAAATCGGATTACCGTAATCCACCCTGGAACCCTGAGGTGCCGGTGAAGCGAGCGATGCAGTGGATGCCAATTAGCGAGAAAGCCGGTGCGGCATGGGGCGTCAGCCCGCGTCTGATCACCGCGATTATCGCCGTGGAATCCGGCGGCAACCCAACGTTGGTCAGTAAATCCAATGCGGTAGGGCTGATGCAGCTTAAAGCGTCCACCTCCGGGCTGGATGTTTATCGCCATATGGGCTGGAGCGGCCAACCGTCGACCAGCGAGCTGAAAAATCCGGAGCGCAATATTTCCATGGGCGCGGCCTACTTGAGCATACTGGAGCACGGTTCGCTGGCGGGAATTAACGACCCGGAAGTGATGCAATATGCGCTGGTGGTGTCTTACGCCAACGGCGCAGGTGCGCTGCTGCGCACCTTCTCATCGGACAGGAAAAAGGCGATTGCCGAAATTAACGAACTGGACAAGGATGAATTCTTTGACCACGTCGTGAAAAACCACCCGGCACCGCAGGCACCGCGTTATATCTGGAAGGTACAGAAAGCGATGGACGCCATGTAGTTAAGGAAGGTGCGAATAAGCAGGTCATTTCTTCCCAAGCTGACTCGCTGATTAAAATTTCGCGGATCTGGGCCGATTTTTTTCCCGCAAACAATCGAATCAGCCTATTTAGGCTATTTTTTCCACCATTTCTGGCGTTATTTCCGGTTTTTACTGAGATCTCTCCCACTGACGTATCATTTGGTCCACCCGAAACAGGTTGGCCAGGGTGAATAACATCGCCAGTTGGTTATCGTTTTTCAGCAGCCCCTTGTATCTGGCTTTCACGAAGCCGAACTGCCGCTTGATGATGCGAAACGGGTGCTCCACCTTGGCACGGATGCTGGCTTTCATGTATTCGATGTTGATGGCCGTTTTGTTCTTGCGCGGATGCTGCTTCAAGGTTTTTACCCTGCCGGGACGCTCGGCGATCAGCCAGTCCACATCCACCTCGGCCAGCTCCTCGCGCTGTGGCGCTCCTTGGTAGCCGGCATCGGCTGAGACAAATTGCTCCTCTCCATGAAGCAGATTACCCAGCTGATTGAGGTCATGCTCGTTGGCCGCGGTGGTGACTAGGCTGTGGGTCAGGCCACTCTTGGCATCGACACCAATGTGGGCCTTCATGCCAAAGTGCCACTGATTGCCTTTCTTGGTCTGATGCATCTCCGGATCGCGTTGCTGCTCTTTGTTCTTGGTAGAGCTGGGTGCCTCAATGATGGTGGCATCCACCAAAGTGCCTTGGGTCATCATGACGCCTGCTTCGGCCAGCCAGCGATTGATGGTCTTGAACAATTGACGGGCCAGTTGATGCTGCTCGAGCAGGTGGCGGAAATTCATGATGGTGGTGCGATCCGGCAGGGCGCTATCCAGGGATAATCGGGCAAACAGGCGCATGGAGGCGATTTCGTACAGGGCATCTTCCATGGCACCGTCGCTCAGGTTGTACCAATGCTGCATGCAGTGAATACGCAGCATGGTCTCCAGCGGATAGGGCCGTCGGCCATTGCCCGCCTTGGGATAAAACGGCTCGATGACAGCGGTCATATTCTGCCATGGCAGAATATGCTCCATGCGGGAGAGGAAAATCTCTTTTCGGGTCTGACGGCGCTTAGTGCTGAATTCACTATCGGCGAAGGTGAGTTGATGGCTCATGATGTCCCTCTGGGATGCGCTCCGGATGAATATGATGATCTCATATCAGGAACTTGTTCGCACCTTCCCTAAGTTATCAGGCATTTTCAACGTGTAGCTTTCCCGGCAAACATAGGTTTGTGAGAATCCACCGTAGGTCATGCCGCCCAGATGTTTATCTGGCGTATTAAATGACAATGTCGTACCCGATTCGCAGAATTGCTCCAGATCGTGGCGGCAGGCAGGGCACTCGCCGCAGGAATCAACAATGCAGCCGACAGCGGCAAAATCACCCGGTTTAAATTGGGTGACATTATTACCAACAGCAATCACCCGGCCAACGATTTCATGCCCGGGAATAACCGGATAATGAGTGCCGCCAAAATCATTTTTGATTTGATGTAAATCAGAGTGGCAGATGCCGCAGTAGAGAATTTCTATTTCCACATCATCATTTAATAATCCACGGCGTTTGATGCTGAATTCCCGCAAGGGGTTGTTTGCGGCATCGGTACCCAACGCTTTTACGGTTTTAATCATGATTTACCTCAAATATCCAGTTTCCAGTCTGCAATCCATTCCACTCGCGCCGGATCACGGTGGGAGAAAAATGCGCTTGTCGCGGTATCGATAGCGGTTATTTTCTGCATATCGTCACCGCTTATCTCAAAATCAAAAATAGCGATATTTTCTGCCATGCGCGCTTTTTTGACCGTTTTGGCCAGCGATATAATGCTTCGCTGGTAAAGCCAGCGCAGGATAACTTGCCCAATGCTCTTGCCGTATTTCTGACCGATGGCCGCCAGCACCGGATGGTCAAACAGTCCATTCTTTCCTTCGGCGAAAGGTGCCCAGGCTTCAGGCTGGACCTGTCGGCTTAGCATCCACGGTGCAGCGTGAAGTTGCTGATTAAAAGGGTTCACTTCAATTTGATTGACCGCCGGTACGACGTTATTGAACGCGATGAGATCGGCAAGCCTGTCCGGATGAAAATTACTGACGCCAATGGCGCGAATTCGCCCGGCAGCGAGCAATTCTTCCATTGCTCGCCAGGCACCGTGGACATCATTGTAGGGTTGGTGGATTAAATACAGGTCGATATAGTCCAGCTGGAGTCGGTTAATTGAACGCTCAAACTGGGCCTTTGCGCCCTCATAATTCACGTCCTGTACCCATAGTTTGGTGGTGATAAACAGCTCTTCGCGATTAACACCGCTACGCTTTATGGCGTTTCCGACCTGAGTTTCGTTCTGATAGGCGGCGGCAGTATCAATCAGACGATAACCCGTTTCTATGGCGTCAATCACCGCACGCTCACATTCAGCCGCGTCCGTCATCTGGAAAACGCCGAAGCCTGCCAGGGGCATTTCAATGCCGTTGTTCAGTTTTACCGTTTGCACATGAATATCCTCAATCCTGGGTGTGAAAAGAGCTTAGCGCAGCCTTATTTATTTGATTAGAGGGTGAAATTTTCTAAGGTTAATTAGCAGTACTCATAAATGAGCGATGAACACTGCTTCTGCATGGCTACTGGAGATTGTTGTCTTTAAGAAACTTGCGGGTACCGCGCTATGTCAATGCAGCGATGGGGCAGCTTGATGCCTTCTTTGGCAAAAATAGTTAATGACCGGCCTTACTCATTCGGGTGGTCAGCGCCATAGCTGCGCTGGCCAAAGTGAAAAGGGTGATAATCCAGTCCATCGTCCAGGGGGTTCCATCGCTGAACATCGCTAACAGCAATGATGAAACGATGCCACTGCCGTACTGGAGTGAACCAATCAGTGCTGAAGCCGACCCCGCAGCATTCGGTGCCGAATCCAGAGCGGCGGCCGTTGCGGTGGCGGCAATAATGCCATTCATCGAAAACAGGATGAAAATTGCGAGAGCAATCAGGGCGATTCCACCGACATTCAGTTTTGTCGCAACCGCCAGCACCAGGGACGCTGTAGCGGCAATCAGCACGGCGCTTTTTAAGAGCGTTTCCAGTGGGTAACGTTGTACCAGGCGACGGTTAACCGCACTTAGCCCCATTACGCCAACAATGTTGACGGCAAACAACCAACCGTAATGCTGCGGATCTACATGGAAATACGTGATATAGACAAAAGGAGAGCCTGCAATAAATGCATAAACGGCCACATAATAAAACGTCAGACAAAGGGTGAACTTCATAAAGTTCACGTTACGGATCAACCGATAATATGTCCGGAACGCACCACCAATTGAGGACGATATACGACGTTCAAGCGGCAATGTCTCAGGCAGCCAGTAGAGTGACAGCAGCATGAATACGCCAATGGCCGTCAACAACCAGAAAATGGCATGCCATGAGGTGAATTTAATCATCTGCCCACCAAGCAGTGGGCCAACAATAGGGGCAATCGCCATGACAATGGTTAATGTTGAAAGCATCTGGGCGGCGCGAGTACGGCTAAACAGATCACGAATCATCGCGCGCGCTAGCATCGGGCCGGTGCAGGCCCCCAGCGCCTGAAATACCCGCCAGAAAACGATATGCGTGATATCAGTAGAAAGCGCGCATCCTGCTGAACCGATAATAAATAACACCATGCCAATTATCAGGGGAGGGCGACGACCGAAGCGATCGCTGATCGGCCCCCAGATAAGCTGCGCCAGACAAAAGCCAATCAAAAAGCCGGTGATAGTTAATTCTGCATCACCCTGCAATTCCTTCGCCATAATGGGCATTGCGGGAAGATAAATATCGGTAGACAAGGACGTAAACGCCATCAGGGCGCTGAGGATCATAATAAAAAGTAGTCCGGTTGTCTTAACGGAGGGAGAACGGTTCATACATGCCTGCTTAAGGAAGGATACTGCGTTCAATAATAGCGACCCGGCGGCAATTAATAATCATCGTAGGCTGGATAAGCGTTATGAGTCGCGCTCATGAATATAACCTTTTATCACCTGTCGCTCATCAAAGTGGTTTTGATTATTCCATAATTGAGAATTCTGAATGCGGTATAAATCCACATACAAACACAATCACACCCTCTAGTATTGCCCTCAGTGATTTGAAATGAGGAAGGGAAGAATGACAAACGTATTGATTCTGGGGGCTGCGGGCTCTCTTGCCCGAGTGGTTACCCGCTACTTACTGGATAACAGCCAGGCTCAGTTAACGCTGTATTTACGTAACAGTGCACGCCTGCAAAACCCGGATACCGCCAGGGTGACCCTGATTGAAGGGGATGTTCTCAATGATGAACAACTCAGGCTCGCCATGCGCGGTAAAGATATTGTGTACGCCAATTTATCCGGAAATATGAAGGAGCAGGCCGCGACGATTATTCGTGCAATGAAATCAACGGGCGTGCGTCGTTTGATCTTCATTAGCTCAATGGGAATATATGATGAAGTGCCGGGAGAGAAATACGGCAGTATTTTGGCGCCTTATCGGGAATCAGCAAAAATTATAGAAAATGCAGGGCTCGATCATACCATCATCCGGCCTGCGTGGTTTACCAATGGGCATGAAGTTGAATATGGACTAACGCACAGAAATGAACCCTTTCGGGGCAGCAGCGTTTCCCGGTTAAGTATTGCCGATCTAATTAACCGTATGGTGATTGAGCCATCACTTTATGTACATGACAGCCTGGGCATCGCCCGCGTTTAATGAGTAAGGAAATTAATATGAAATATCGTCAGTTAGGTCGTAGCGGATTAACCGTATCAGCATTAGGCATGGGGGCAATGAATTTAAGCTTTGGAACCGGTAGCGCCGTTGATGATCGGACCGGGATTAACGTTCTTCATGCTGCGCTCGACAGGGGGATTAACTTTTTTGACACTGCTCAGGCCTATGGCCCCTATACGAATGAAAAACTTGTGGGTAAGGCGTTATCTGCACATCGTGAAAAAGCGCTTATTGCGACCAAATTTGGTTTCAAACTGGAAAATGGTGTGACAACGGGCGTTGATAGTCGTCCTGAAAATATCCGCGCTGTTGCTGAAGCATCCCTGAAAAGCCTGAAAACAGATTATATCGATCTCTTTTATCAGCACCGTGTGGATCCGAATGTCCCTATTGAAGATGTTGCAGGTACGCTGGGAGATTTAATAAAGGAAGGTAAGATCCGTCACTATGGTTTATCCGAAGTTGGTGCTGCAACCATTCGTCGGGCACATGCAGTCATGCCAGTCGCAGCCGTGCAAAACCAGTACTCTTTGTGGACCCGTGAGCCTGAAGCAGAAGTATTGCCCGTTTGTGAGGAATTGGGAATCGGGTTTGTGCCCTGGGGACCTCTGGGGACCGGATTCCTGACGGGAACGATTGATTCCTCAACAAAATTCGATAGCGCGACTGATTTACGTGCAAACTTTCCGCGCTTCACCCCAGAGGCAATAAAAGCGAATATGCCGTTAGTCAGCATGCTCCGGGAGGTCGCAGCCAGTAAAGGAGCGACACCCGTACAGGTTGCTCTGGCATGGTTATTGGCACAAAAACCATGGATCGTACCGATTCCCGGGATGGATAAAGTTTCCTATATAGACGACAACATTAAAGCGATTGATCTTGAATTGAGCGAAGAGGATTTGGCTAATATGGATGCTTTGTTAGCAGGCATAAAAATCCAGGGGAATCGACTGGATGATGGTTTGCTTTCGATGTCGGAATGATGGCAGCGCTGATTTGTGTGAGTGTGCAACCAGCCAGGAAACTGGCTGGTTGAGTTATAGTCACAAATACTGACGTACGGCATGCGCCTCAATGCTGATTGAGCAGCAGAAATACATTTCACTCTTCCGCTTTATGAGCCCAGGCGGGCATTGCCGTCAGATAACGTTTTGCCCGTTTCCGGGCTTCTTCCGGGCCGACTTTTTGCCAGGAATCAAGGAAGCTGGCTAAGCCTGATACCGCGTCTTCCCAGGGTTTTAGATTGCCGTTGCTGTCGATGCAGTATGCGCAATATCGATCGCTGGCACTGTGTGCATCAGGTGCAGACATCGGCATCCCGCAAGCCTGACAGAACTGTTCATGTTGTGACATATGATGCTCCTTATGGTGACATCCTGGTAAGCGTTAACCGGACGCCGTATTGACACTGGTCAGGCAGGTATAGCCACGTTCCACGGCAGAAGTTCACCAACCCTGTTGGAAGGCCACTCAGGCAGAACGCTCAGGATGTGGCGCAGATACGCTTCTGGATCGATACCGTTCAGACGGCACGTTCCGATCAGTCCGTACAGCAGTGCACCACGTTCGCCACCATGATCGCTCCCGAAGAAGATGTAGTTTTTCTTTCCCAGGCAGACGGCGCGAAGCGCCCGCTCCGCGGCGTTATTGTCGGGTTCCGCCAGACCGTCACGGCAGTAGTAACACAGGGCATCCCACTGGTTCAGGGCATACGTGAACGCCTCTCCCAGCCGGGATTTTTTCGACAGTGTCGCACTTTTCTCCACCATCCACTCATGCAGTGACGCCAGCAGCGGCGCACTCCGCGACTGTCTGGCCGCCAGACGCTCTGTCTCCGGCATGCCGCGTATTTCCGCTTCGATGGCGTACAGTTCGCCGATGCGTTTCAGCGCTTCCTCCGCCGTGGCGCTCTGGCTGCTGATGTACACGTCGTGGATTTTTCGGCGGGCATGCGCCCAGCATGCCGCCTCTGTCAGCACGCCGCCTTCTCGCGATGTACTGAACAGCCGGTCATACCCCGCGAAGGCATCTGCCTGCAGGACGCCACGGAAGGAGCGAAGGTGCAGCTCCGGGTGTTTTCCCTGCCGGTCCGGTGAGTACGCGAACCACGCTGCCGGAGGATCTGACGAACCGGCATTCCGGTCATCCCGGACATACGTCCAGATACGCCCGGTTTTCGTCTTTTTCCTGCCCGGCGCCAGCACCGGCACTGGAGTATCATCTGTATGCAGTTTGCGGCAGTTCATCACGTAGTGATAAAGGGCTTCGTCCAGCGGCGCCATTAAACGGCAGCACGTATCCACCCAGTTGGAGAGCAGTGCGCGGCTCAGCTCCACCCCCTGGCGGGCAAGGATTTCCGTCTGGCGGTACAGCGGCAGATGTTCACAGTATTTGGCTGTTAACACACGGGCCAGCAGACCCGGTCCGGCGATACCCCGCTCGACAGGACGTGACGGCGCGGGAGCTTCCACGATACCGTCACATTTTGTGCAGGCTTTTTTTACCCGCACTGTGCGGATCACTTTCAGGGCGCTGGCAACCAGCTCCAGCTGCTCCGCGCTGACTTCGCTGAGGTACGCCATTTCACCGCCACATGCCGGGCAGCAGGTTTCTTCCGGCTCCAGCCGGAGTATCTCACGGGGAAGATGTTCCGGAAGCGGACGACGGTGCCGGGACTGACGGAGCTGGCGGGGAACCTGCGGGTCGTCTTCCCGCCCACTGTAACGATCGCTCGCCTGTTCGCGCTGTTTCAGCAGCGCTTCGGCCTGTGCCACCTCGCGGCGCAGTTTTTCAGAACGGGTGCCGAACATCATACGGCGCAGTTTTTCTATCTGAGACCTCAGGTGTTCTATCTCCCGTTCGTCTTCCTCGATCTTTTCTTCAGCGCGGGTCAGCGCAGAGCGCAGGAAGGCCTCAGTCTCGGCAACGAGACTGAGCTGGCTGTCTTTCCGGCGAAGTTCTTCTTCCAGCGCGGTGATACGGGCGAGATAGTCCTGACTCATGACCCATTTATAATGCGGCCATGCTTTTTTTACAACATTGTCAGTGAGTTAAGACGGGGTGTTTTGGGCTGACGCCAGTCCAGCTTATCGAGGAGCATGGCCAGTTGCGAGCGACTAATGGCCACCTTGCCGTCGCGCACGGCGGGCCAGATGAACTGCCCTTCCTCAAGGCGTTTGGTGAAGAGGCACAGTCCATCCGCATCTGCCCAGAGAATTTTGACGGTATCACCCCGGCGGCCACGGAAGATGAACAGGTGGCCGGAGAAGGGGTTCTCATCCAGTACGTGCTGTATCTGCTCGCCCAGACCGTTGAAGGATTTACGCATGTCGGTGGCGCCGGCGACCAGCCAGATACGGGTGCCAGACGGGAGGGAGATCATCGTCCCCTCCCGGTCAGTTCGCGAAGCAGTGTTTTCAGGATAGCGGGAGATAAGTTCCCTGTCAGGCGCAGACTGGCGCTCCCGACAGCCACTTCGCAGGTCATCACCTCACCGTAAGCGGAACCGGATGGTTCATAGTGTGGTTCTGCATGATGTGACAGGGACATGTCAGATACCACAACAGGGATGACAGCATCAGGTTTACTGACTGAACGTTGTATTTCATCGGGCAAAAGGTGGCTGTAGCGCTGGCGCCATGTAAACAACAGATTGTCATTAATCCCGTGTTCTCTGGCCAGTTGGGCCACGCAGGCTCCAGGCTGATAAGATTTTTCGACAAGTTCCAGTTTAAAGTCCATGGAGTAAGACGCACGAACCCTGCGGGGACGAAGAGAATCTGACATTGATAGAGTCCATTAACGTTTATAAGAGGACTCTATCATCGTCAATCACCGGAAATTTCAACAGACGGTACTGAGATGACGCTTACCTCAAATCATCATCAAACGTGTCATCAAAGAGATACGGATGAACACGGAAAATAAAACCTGTGACATTACTCTGCACAATGGCGTGAAGCTGAACAACTACCCGCTGACATACGTTGTCGATGGTTCCCGCCTTGCTGATATTGCCAGCTTGCTCGATTCGCAGGAGCATTCATTCACAGATGCAGATGCCGCTACGACACCTGCTCATATTTGGCCTGAGTGGGTGCAGGATGAGATGGCTGAAGAGTGGAGAAGACCACCAGCGGAAACAGACGATTAGCCCGTATGAATAGGCGAGAATGTAACGGGGCTACTTCAGCCCCAATCACTAAAGCTGTGCCTTTTCTGTGCTTCTTCCACCGATAGACCCGTATACTTCGCTAACTTTGCAAAATCAGGTGCTGGAGTCGGTTCAAGGCATTTCAAGAACAATGGTTTATCGTTCTTGTATCGTGGTAGCGTCCCCCAATCCCTGATTCTGCTCAATTCAATGTTGCTTTCAGCTATGTCAGGGAAGTTCATTAGGAAAGAATACAACTCTTTGATTACATGGTCAGTTAGCGCAATAGTGAGTTCTGTGATGCTTACATATTTGGCTGTCATTGGAGCACCGATAATCTCAGGCAACTCAAGGAAGCTCTGTTTATTGCCAAAGTCCATACGTGACAGAGGTTCTTTTACCCACTCGCCGATTTCATTTCTGGCCCGGAGATACATCATCACCTGATTGTAGTTTCCGAACATTGAGCTAATCCTGACTGTATTTCGCCACGTCATAGCAATAGCATCAGGGTTAGGTGCTTTGGGCTTCATGCGCAATAAGCGATACTTTACCCATCTCGATGTTTTTTCGAACAATGATTTGTTAGCTGTTGGTTCAGCCCTGATGAAATAAAATCCTGTAGCGGTGAAAGCAACCTCTTCCAGCTTGGCTAACACTGTCGGGTAAGCGATAGCCCTGTACAGAGGTTCACCCCATGTTATGTTGCCAGCGTAGTTTGACTTGATAGCGATGAGATTATTCAGGCACTCATGCGCGAGAATGAACGTTTGGTTTGCTGTGGCAAAGTTATCCTTTGCGGTACGCTGGAGTTCTTGTCCTCTGTTGATGCGGATAGCAACTAACCCACCGAGAAGAGCAGAGCAGAACATAGTGAATATTGGTAACCAATAGTCCTTCAGGTAGTCGGGTGCTGGCTTCAATGCTGCAATAGCATTGGCGATAATTTCAGCATCATGACTCATTTCTGACCCTTCTGTTCGTGATACTGCTTCAGCGCCTCTTCCCATTTCTGTTTACAGGCAGGGTAAAGCCACGCTTCCATATCCGGTTGACGGTCGCCACACATAGCAGTAGAAATCCCGCCAATATTTACCCCACAGCCACCGGGCTGTAATCGTAATTCTGCTTTGCTGTACGAACTCATGTGACCCATCTCATATGCTCCATATCAGATAAACGAAAAACCCCGCACCAGCTTACACCGATACGGGGTCTTCTCAGAATTCTTAAAATGCAACTTAACAGTGCAAACTGATTCCCCGCGATGAGAGCGGGAAGAAAAGGTTAAAACACCTTTTAAAAATAATCTGTTAAGTGTTTGGTCACACTTAAAACCGATGTCTTCACTTCGTGTTATGACATCTAATCGCATGGTGACCAGAACTGTTAACCAACTATCTAAACAGAGGTAAACCGAACTTCTCAGTAACCTTTACAGATAGGTCTTTATCTTAGCACATTTTTAATTTTGTATCGAGCGTTAATATAATGCAATGGCACGATTTGCCTTTTCAGGGTAACTGATGTGTGGTATGGACTTCGTTTAATTTGTTAATAAACGGTTGCAAATATGTTAAAATAATGCTACCATTACTACATGGGATTAGCCTCCCTGCTGAAGTAAATGCAACTCTATCCGAGTATTTCATAGGTCTTGGTTGCAATCCCTTGACCTATCCTCTAAATCCAGTCTGTTACGCAAAGTCTATCAAATCCTGCTCTCCACAGGTGCAAAACCCCATACGCCCGTTCTTGTTCGTTCATGCGTATTTGGTGGTCTTTGCATAACAGACGTAATCTGAGTTTTCACAATGATTGAACAAATTCCCTTCTATGCAACACTACTTTTCACCTTGGCGGTTCTTGCCCTGATGTCTAAGGATTCCAAATAATGTACCAAGATAAAATTAAGCTGGGCGATGCATCCAAAGGCATTTACACGGTGTACACGCGAGCACCTCTATTGGATTTCATCATCTCCGAACCATCATCACCTAATCGTGTGTCTCGTGTTGAGGTTCCTATTGACTCATCACAGTTTATCGGTGCTTTCTCCGATACCAGCGGTAAGGCGGTAACCTTAAAAGTGGTTGATGATGCTGCAAAGATTGCTGGCGTGATGCTGTCTGCTGCTTCCTCTATTGCTGCTGGTCAGTTAACGACAAACTTTCTTGACCTGAAGTCTGCAATGTTGGTTGAAGTGCCTAATATGGTGTCACATCTGCGCCAATCCATTCTTGAGACCAATGGTTTTGAGGGTGTCGAATTTGATGGTGGTAAGTTCACCTGCACTGGCCTGACTGGTGCTACCGATGATGCTCAGGATGTTCTGGATGCTGTTGTTAAGCAACTTGATTCCCTTGGTCTGATTCTTGTCTCTTGTGGGAAATAGATAATGTTTACCAAATTTGACCCTAAGAAGAATGGTTTCACCGTTGATTTTAACGAAGCATCCTTTTCTGCCGTGATGAATGGTATCTACGGTAACCCAGAAATTCTTATCACCAGTCTGCAAGAAACTTTCGTTGCTGGTGGGTTATCTGAAGAACTGGCACGTGGTCAGGCTCTGGAGTGGTACGGAACAATCCGCTCTAACCTTGACGGTATGATTGCCAAGGCTCAGGCCACTCCATCACCTGCAACATTCCATTCTGCGCCAGCAACCTTACAATAACGAGAACAAATAATGGCTTCTATCAACCCTGCATTTGATGCAATTAAAAACGATACCACCAGTGCCTTTATGGATGCTGGTAGTTACAAGCCTGTAGTCACCTCAGGTATCAAACTTGTACCCGGTGATGGTAAATGGCGTACTGGTGCAAACGGTCTGCCTGAGTTTATCCCTAATGAGGTGGATTCCTCTGAACCTGATTACGACCCACTGGATAACATCAAGCATAAACAGGCTCGTGAAATGGCAGAGTTTGAAGCCCGTCAGGCACTCCCTGACGACGTAGTTACCATTGATAGCTTCCGACACCTTGCGCCTACAGCCCGTCAGATTGCCGTAGAAGACTTTGCTTACCCTCGACTGCTGGAGCTACAGGATGCCGTTGCACGTGCATGTGATGAGGTGGAGTATCTGGAGCAATCCAAAGACACCATCAAGCTCCAGCTTCAGGCTGAATACGCCAACAGTACGCCACTCATCAAGCGCTTCTACTGTGAGAACTTGTATTACTACACGGAAGCACTGAAAAGCGGTGTGTTCAACATTGACGGCTACACGGTGAAAGATGTTGTAGCGCCATCTGAAGTAACATCACGCCTTTGTGTGATTATGTGGCCTAATGGCTTCAATGCTATTACCGATTTTGCGAAGACATCTGATGCTATCGCATACGCTGAGGCTAAATATGAAAAATCCATGTCTCAGGCTGTCGCTAAGCGTAAGGCTGCTCAGGTTAAACAGGCTCAATTCACCAAAACAGTTAAAGCAGAATTAGATTTGATTGCTGAGGCTCGTAAATTATTCAAATAAGGTATACCAATGACCAATTCTGGACAATTCAAAAAAGGTAATACTGTGTCCGTTGGTCATGGTCGCCCTCGTATTAACCCAATCTTAAAAGAACTCCGACAGCTTAGTGATGAGGTGAAGCAACTGCCATCATCGCTACTGTCTGCCATCGCTGAGGTCGAATCTGTCACCCTGAAAGAAGCAAGAATCCCAATCAATCAAATTAATGACCAATTACGACTGCTGGCGGCTGGGGTTCTGTATCTGAGAGAAAGGGGGAAGCATGAATGACATTATCACCGCTCCTTTTATGGCGTTTATCCTTCCCCCTCAATCAAGAAATGCTGAAGTATATCCACCAGCTACCAATCCGCTATCCCAATCACTTCACACCTGATGACCTTGCAAAGCTAAACCTTGCTGTCGTTGGTGATAAGGTTACCAATGTCAGAAAGTAAATATGTAGTAGACGAGTTTGTCGTCGAGCTAGGGTTCCGAGAAACTGTTATGCGCGGCTTAGTCAAACTTGAAAAAGCTGTAGGTCAACACGCTCAGAAGATTGAAACCACGCTTAACAGAACCTTCAATCGTGACCGCTCAGCGGGTCTAAATCGCTCTCTAAAGCGTTTTGAACAGAATGCTATTGCTACCTCTCGTCGTGTCAATAAATCGCTTACACAGGCGTTTAACGTGCGAGGTGGTGGGGCTGGTCTCTTCCGTCAATATGAACAAGAAGGTACTAATGCAGCCCGTAGAGTAGGGCGTGAGATTGCCCGTAACATGCGTATCAGGTTGCCCGTTGAACCACCAGTTTATAACCCTCGTACACGTCAATCTGCTGGTGACCTTCTGGCTAACCGTCAGGCTCGTATTAATGATGCTGTTCACCGTAATACCACATCAGGTTTCTACGGGAATATGGCGCTACGCACACCAGAGAGAGCGCAAGAGTATACATCACGCCTCAACGCACTACGTGACCAGCATGTAGCATCTGGCGACCTTCAGTCGTTCCGTACAGGCTTGCGCTCTCTTAACTATGAGTTTGCTCAGGGTGTACGTGCAGCGTCACAGGCACGAGCACAGGAGCGTTTAACAGCTATGAATGCTGGTGGTAGGTTTGAAGGTCTGCTGTCTCCTATCTCTGGTGTGATTGCTGGATTCTTTGCCCTACAGAAAGCGATGCAGTTCTTTCAGGACTCTCTTCAGGAGGGTATGAAACGTGCTCAGGCTAAGGTCATGCTCCAGTCTGCTTATGGCAAAAATACAGACAGTATCACCGAGCAAGTTAATGACTATGCTAACAGGTTTGGTATGGACAAAGCTGAGGCACAGCAACAAGCCGCTATCCTTAGGCAGACGTTACCCGCCTCTATCTTCAAAGATGCTGATATTCCAAAGTTACTCGAAACAGAATCAGTATTCGGTCACCAGACCGGGATGGATAATCAGGCTATCGGTAGATTGAACTACGTCTTACCGCAGATTGCAGCATCAGACCATCTGAAGGGTCAGGACTGGATGCAGGTTGTGAACTCAGCCCCAGCCATCGTTAAGCCTCTTCAGGAACTCACCAAGACAAAGAATGTTGGTGATATGCTGAAGGCTCTCAAATCAATGTCTGGCGCTAAGTCGGCTAAGATGATGGTTCAGGCGATGGAACTCCTGAATAAACAGACTGGTGCTGCTGACAAGGCCATGAAAAGCATGATTGCAACCTTGGGGCGATATACTTCCGCTCAGAAAGATGCTCAGGATGTCATGTATCAATCGTACAGTGACGGTTTCAAAGGGCTCCTTGAGTCACTGACCAATAACCTCAAAGCCAACTCTGGTACATTCCGTACAGCAGGTCATGCTATCGGCTGGTTCATGGACAGATTGACCGAACTCAGCAACATGTTCGGTTCAGTGGCAATGAACATTGACGGATACAGTCAGCTCATCCATGAGAAGTGGCAAGCCCTTTACCAGTGGATGCCAGAACCGCTGAAGGAAACCCTGAAGACAGTCGGTAAAATCTTCAATGACTTTGCTGATTTGCTTATCGTGAGTTTGACCGCACGTCTTGGTGTTGGTGCTATCACCAAAATCTTAGGCTCTGGCGCTGGTGTGGTAGGTGCTGCTGGTGTCGGTGGTCGTATTGCTGGCGCTATCGGTAAAGCCTCTATTGTTGCTACCAGTGCTGTGATTGCTGTTGAGGTTGGTAACCTTGTCTTTGATAAGCTGATTCCATCCTTTGCAAAATACATGGGGTGGGGTGGTAAAGATGGGACAGAAACCACTCACGGTGGCAATACCATCAAGGGTTCGTGGGCTGATAAACTGTTTACTGAAGTTGAAAATCTGTATGACGAAGCTAAGGGTAACTGGAATCAGGCTATGAATGCACCAATGTTTCCGGGTGCTTACAATGGTTCTACTGGTACAGCAGTTCAGCAGGCGGTTGATGTTCGTGTAACCGTTGACCCTATCACTCTTGCATCAGCTAGTGTTGATGTGACCATGCCTGATGGCGTTATCAAAAAGGTTAGTCTGGAAGCTACGCAAGACTACTTCGATACTAAGATGATGCAGACCCAAGCCACAGGTGGCGGCTGGCAGTCTCAGTCACACAATGCTGGCTGGTCTCCATCCTTGCTGAGTAAGTAATCAATTACCCCTTCTCAGGGGTTTTTGTGTGTCCGTTAACATTTAGATTGACTTTTAATTAACATTATGTTAACATTTCTTATGGTCACAGAAGAACTCCAGACCTGGCAATTTGTCACCTCCAGACCATCCCATCTATAGGTAGTTTATAAAAGCATCATTCCAGTGTGTCAGTTAAGTTGTGTGGGAACGTAATATACCACTATGCAGCCTAATACCTCACTGACCTTGGTTTCTTAATTGATACTCTGGGTATGGTGTTTCTATAACTTTCTTTTGAGCTTCTACGGAAGCGAAACACACTACTGGTGTAATCCCAATCACCAGCTTAATAACATTTGAGGTATTAATGTATGCAAACACTTTTGTAAAAGCCTATCACGAAGTATTGAAGTCTCCTGACCTGAACCCAACGGATAAACTGGTCTATCTGACACTGTTGAGTTATCAGGAAGCAGGTCTTCAGGTATTCCCATCTAATGAACATGTGGCTGAATCACTTAGCATTTCTCAGGACTCAGTTATCAGGTCAACCAAGAAGCTGGTTAATCTTGGTGCTATTGAGAAGGTTCGTAGGTTCAACAAATCCAACCTCGTCACCGTTAATAAGTTGCCTTCTAAGCCAGACGTCGCAAATTGCGACCTCCAGACCTTGCAAAGTGCGACCTCCAGAGGTAGCAAAGTGCGACTCTATAATAATAGAGATAAGAATAAAGATAATAATAGCTTTAAAGAAAAAGAGATTGAATCACGAGGTAATGACTTAATTGAAGGAGACAAGGCTATTGTGATTAAGAGCGCTAGCGGTCTAGACAACTTTGAACAGAACTCTTTAGATAAAGAAGAACTACGTGAAGAGAAACACGCCAGTGTTCCGTTCGACATTGAACCAACCTCTTACACGTTACCAGATGAAGAAGACAATGAACCATTAGACCAAGACGATGATGATGAATGGTTCTATGACGAAGACAGGCACCCACCGCAACAAGCCCCAGCATTTAAACCCCTTGTAAGGTATTTCTAGCAATGAACGTTTACGAAGACTCAATCCATCAGCTTTACATCCTTGAGGCTGAGTACCACAGAAATAAGCTGACAGCCACAGAAATTCACCGCTATGGTCGCTGGCATAAAACAGAGTTACCCGAGTACTTCTACCAACAGTACGGACACCAAATTCCCTTTTAATGAGGCTTACACAATGATTACCCTAACACCAGAACAGCGCATGATGCGTGACTCCCTCTCCCATTCAACACGTGCAGATGCTCGTGTGACAGAGTTCCTACGTTTAAAACTGCTCGGGTACAAACACCGGGAGATTGCTGAGCAGATGAATATGACTCTTGCTGCTGTAAATATCCTGTCTAGTCGGATTAAAAGAGTGTAACTAATTGATTTTAAATAGATAAATAATCATTCCTCTGCTCATCCAGCCCTGCACCATCTCCCCTTAGCATTACCCACATATACATCCCCTTTAGAAAATAAGGTTATTTACAATGACTACATCAGCCCAAGCAGCAGCCCCTGCACTCGTGGCTTCAGAACTCGCCCTACAGTTCTACCAAGCTGTCCTGACTCGTGATTACACCACTTTACGTGACGTGTTCCACTGGTCTAAATCTGAACTGGACAGTATGACCCCTGACCAGCAATTCACAGCAGCAGGTAAACTCATCTCTGCTGGTAACATCGCAATCCGTAAAGTACCGATGACAAAATCAGCTATTGAAGCGAATGCACCAGCACCAGCCAATGTGACCAAAGAAACAGCCACATTCACACGTAAGCCATTTCTGAAATCTGCTTAAGAAGTTCTGTTCACAATGGGTATACCCAGACTGAAAACATCTTTCGTGAAAAAAGATGTTCACATAGGGTTCTTTTCACTAGCTCTATATAGTGTTTTCACGTATAGTTAGTTCATCAAAACCCTATGTGAACACAACATGAAAAACGTCCGTATCTACTGTCGTGCAAGTACCCAAGAACAAGACGCTACACGCGCATTGTCCCAGCTTGAACAATTCGCTTCAGATAAAGGTTTAAACATCGTTGCTCGCTACGTTGAAAACGAGTCAGGGACAAAGCTGAACCGTACCGAACTCACCAACATGTTAAACGATGCACAGCCCGGTGATGTTCTCCTTGTGGAGTCTACAGACCGTCTGTCACGTCTTGAGGCTCAGGATTGGGATAAGCTGAAATCACGTATCAATGATGCTGGAATCTCCCTCGTGATAATGGACTTGCCAACTACTCAGCAGTTCCTGACCACCAGCAATGATGATGCTGTTACAGTTGGTGTCCTCAAAGCGGTTAACAACATGCTGATTGACATCATGGCGACAATGGCACGTGAAGACTATACGAAGCGTCGTAAACGTCAGGCTGAAGGGATTGCAAAAGCCAAGGATGCAGGGAAGTATCAGGGGAGACCAGCTAACACAGCGTTACGTGACAAGGTTTCTTCTTACTTAGAGAAAGGCTCATATACCTATGCAGAGATAGCAAAGTTATGTGATTGTTCTCTTGGCATGGTGGCTAAAGTCAAAGCGTTACAGACACAATAATGAGCTTGTCGTTAGCAAGCGAACTCCAAAGAACTCATATCAGGCTACCGTAACAGGTGGCCTTTTTGCGTTTCTGATAGCCCATTCGCCATACTTTAAAATTTAGGTAAGCCAGCCTCTTTACAGAGCCAGCCCCTCTAAGCACATGACCATATGTTTTGGAAAAAATAAAAAAGGGAAATCTTTGGGGAGACTCCAGAGACTTCCCTTCAGAGTCAGAAACTATACGTGGCGAATCCCAATTCTTTCAATACGAACACTATGAGCCAGAACGATGTGAGCAGCACACCCACCAACTTCACTGCATACCCGATAGCTGGGTACTGTGATTTGTGTTCTACCGCATACCCAACGATGCAAATCATGATGAACCATACCAGCAGACTGGTAACAAACAGCGGGTCTAACCTAAACATCCTTGAACATCCCTATGAAATAACTACTTACCCAGAACAAGCTCACAGTTGCCCTGATTGAACAGATTACGAGCCTCCGTTGCCCATTGTGGCCCACCTAGCGACAACCCTTTATTGAGCAATGCAGTTTCAATATTCGAATATGCGTAACTGATGCCCATTGACTGATAAAACTCAGCAAATCCGGTAGCGAGGTCATCCCCGGTAGGTACTCCGAGGTTACTAGAAGCATAAGTCTGTTTATACAGCGCAAGTGACTTGTTCAGCCCCTTCTGCAAGATATCTCCTTTTATGTTCGCTTCTTGAGCATAAACAGTGCATTGGAGTACACCCATAACCTCGGTTACCTGCACGGCCTGAGCGGAACCAGCCACCAGCATTAATCCACCTAGAAGAAACATGCTTTTTGACATGATTATCCTTTCCTCGCTTCAGCTTTCTCTGCTGCAACTTCATTAATTCTCTGTAGTTTTTGCTGCTTTTTATGGCGGGCTATATACCAATCATCAAAAAGCATTTCTATCAACTCAATCAGAAGGTCTGCTTCTTCTGGGCTGACATCAATGATTAGGTTGATGTCTTGCTCCATATGAGCACCGATATTGCCAATGCTCTTAAGGTTTAAAATTGCTTGCCAAATCAGAGGGTCAACATCATTTTCAATGGCCTGTATTTCTTGATGCAGATTCTTTTTTCCGTTGACCTTCCAAAAATCACGAATCATGCCCTGCAAGCAACGTCGTGCAAGAGTGGCTGAAGCTTTGGGTGATAGGTCAACTATGGCACAGGCTTCTTGGTAGTCTGCAAGGATTGCTGACGGAATGTAAGAAGGGTAATCCTTTGCTCTTTGATTAATGTTTTGAGGGTAAACAGGAAAGACAGTTTTATTGCCTTTTGGGAGTATTGTCCCGTGCATATCGATGTAAGCGGTTTTTTCAATAGTAATAACCGGTTTCCCACAATCAGGGTGAGGGCACACAATTCCTACTGTGATGCAATGCCAGATATCAACGCCAAGATTTAGGTCAATTTCCGTTGTTTTCTTATCATCGCCTCTGATAACAGCGGAATGGTTGCAGTGAGGGCATACCCAAGACATCGAAACTCTCCGTAGCTGGTTTTATCCCGCTATATGACACCTTATCCAGATGTTTTTCAATGGCTTTGGTCATGTTCAAAGTTGAGATTTTGAAGGCTTTAAGGGGGTGTGTATCAATGGAGGGGTGACATTAGGATAACGCGGTTAACGCCACGTTCGTGCAGGCCGCGATTCAGCAACCGTTCTTCCTCGCCTTTACTGAAAAAGCCGGGATGGCGCACTTCCACACCGTAATGAAAATCTTTCGGCAGACCATCGAGAAAAGCCCATAGCGCGGGAAGATCGCGCGGGCCGAAGGTTGCGGGAAGCTGCAACCAGTACTGGCCGATACGCCCGGCGAGCGGCGACAGGCGTTGGAAAAATTCCTGCGTGAGATCGTCACACTGGCGAAGCGCGGCCTGGTGTGAAATGGTTGCCGGAAATTTAAAGCAGAAGCGAAAATGATCGTCCGTTTGCGCCTGCCAGCGGGTGACGATCTCGGCTTTAGGCAGGGCGTAGAGGGTCGTATTGCCCTCCACACAGTTAAAATGACGGGCATACTGTTCAAGGCTGGTGATACCCAGGCGCACCCATTTCGGATGCGACCATTGGGGAAGCCCGACATAAATCATAGCGCGGCCAGGATCGCTTCGGTGCTGCGAACGCGCGCAATGCGCGGGAAAATATAGGACAGGCTGCTCTGATGCTGATCGTTGTTAAACGCGCTGCACGCGTCTTCGGCTATGACCAGGTTAAAGCCCAGCTCCCAGGCGTTACGCGCGGTCGACTCCACGCCGATATTGGTTGAGATCCCGCACAGGATGATGTTCTCAATACCGCGACGACGCAGCTGCATTTCAAGGTCGGTACCGTAAAATGCGCCCCACTGGCGTTTAGTCACTTCGATATCGCTGTCCTGTTTACCCAGCGCGGCCGGGTAGGTCCACCAGTTATCCGGCAGCGCTTTTGCCGGGGCCGGGGCGTCAACCGGCTGCTTTAACGCTTCGCCAAAATCGGCGGACCAGCCCACGCGAACTAACACCACCGGCGCGGCGACGGCGCGGCATTTCTCGGCCAGACGCGCCGCGCGTGCGACCACGTCGTCAGCGGTATGCGGGCCGCCGGCAAAGGGCAGAATGCCTTCCTGAAGGTCAATCACCACAAGGGCGGTTTTTTTGGCGTCTAAATTCAGCATGGAGTTCCTCGGTATACGGGCTATGGGGAGCATACCTTACAATCGTCGCCAGGTTATTGAACGGATAAATATTGTTAATTTTTGTGAGCGGGGGCAATAAGCGTTCAGCAAACAGGCGTATAAACAGCTGCGGACTTATCGTGGGCGAGAATTTCCAGTATAATAGCCCCCTTTTTTCATCCAGTAGTGACATTCAGCTAAAGCTGCGACAGTAACGCCTGCACGGCAGGCGACAATCCGCCGACGGCTAAGTTAAGGGATATCTCATGCGTACAGAATATTGCGGACAGCTTCGACAGTCCCACGTTGGGCAGCAGGTGACTCTGTGTGGTTGGGTCAACCGCCGTCGTGATCTCGGTAGCCTCATTTTTATCGATATGCGCGACCGTGAAGGCATCGTTCAGGTGTTCTTCGATCCGGATCGTGCGGATGCGTTGAAGTTAGCCTCTGAACTGCGTAATGAGTTCTGCATTCAGGTCACCGGCACCGTTCGCGCGCGCGATGAAAAGAACATCAACGCGGACATGGCGACCGGCGCTATCGAAGTGCTTGCTTCTGACCTGACGATCATTAACCGTTCAGAATCGCTGCCGCTGGACTCAAACCACGTCAACACCGAAGAAGCGCGTCTGAAGTACCGCTACCTCGACCTGCGTCGTCCGGAAATGGCTCAGCGCCTGAAAACCCGCGCGAAAATCACCAGCTTCGTGCGCCGTTTCATGGACGATCACGGTTTCCTCGATATCGAAACCCCGATGCTGACCAAAGCGACCCCGGAAGGTGCGCGCGACTACCTGGTACCGTCCCGCGTACATAAAGGTAAATTCTACGCGCTGCCGCAGTCTCCTCAGCTGTTTAAACAGCTGCTGATGATGTCCGGCTTCGACCGCTACTATCAGATCGTAAAATGCTTCCGTGACGAAGACCTGCGCGCCGACCGTCAGCCGGAATTCACCCAGATCGACGTGGAAACCTCCTTCATGACCGCACCGCAGGTGCGTGAAGTGATGGAAGCGCTGGTGCGTCAGCTGTGGCTGGAAATCAAAGGTGTCGATCTGGGCGATTTCCCGATCATGACCTTTGCTGAAGCCGAGCGTCGCTATGGTTCCGATAAACCGGACCTGCGTAACCCGATGGAACTGGTTGACGTTGCCGATCTGGTGAAAGACGTTGAGTTTGCGGTCTTCTCCGGCCCGGCGAACGATCCGAAAGGCCGCGTTGCCGCACTGCGCGTACCGGGCGGGGCGTCTCTGACCCGTAAGCTGATTGACGAATACGGCAACTTTGTGAAGATCTATGGCGCGAAAGGCCTGGCCTACATCAAAGTGACCGAACGTGCTAAAGGCATGGAAGGCATCAACAGCCCGGTGGCCAAATTCCTGACTGCGGACATCGTGGAAGCGATTCTTGAACGTACCGGCGCGCAGGATGGCGACATGGTGTTCTTCGGCGCCGACAATAAAAAAGTGGTGGCCGATGCGATGGGCGCGCTGCGCCTCAAGCTGGGCAAAGATCTTAACCTGACTGACGAGTCCATGTGGGCGCCGCTGTGGGTTATCGACTTCCCGATGTTTGAAGACGACGGTGAAGGCGGCCTGACCGCGATGCACCACCCGTTCACCTCGCCGAAAGACATGACCGCCGATGAGCTGAAAGCCGCGCCGGAAGATGCCGTGGCGAATGCTTACGACATGGTCATCAACGGCTATGAAGTGGGCGGCGGTTCCGTGCGTATCCACCGTGGCGATATGCAGCAGACCGTGTTCGGTATTCTGGGCATTAACGAACAGGAACAGCGTGAGAAATTCGGCTTCCTGCTCGACGCCCTGAAATACGGCACGCCGCCGCACGCGGGCCTGGCGTTTGGTCTGGACCGTCTGACCATGCTGCTGACCGGCACCGACAACATCCGCGACGTTATCGCTTTCCCGAAAACGACCGCGGCTGCCTGTCTGATGACCGAAGCACCAAGCTTCGCGAACCCGGCTTCGCTGGGTGAACTGGGTATTCAGGTTATTGCGAAAGAGCCGAAAGAGTCGGCGGAGAATAAGTAACATGTCATTCAAGCGACCCGTTTCTATTCTGGTGGTCATTTACGCCCAGGACAGTAAACGGGTGCTGATGTTGCAGCGACGCGATGACCCTGACTTCTGGCAGTCGGTCACCGGCAGTATAGAGGAAGGGGAAACCGCGTCGCAGGCTGCCATGCGTGAAGTAAAGGAAGAGGTCACCATTGATGTTGTGTCTGAGCAACTGACCTTGATGGACTGTCAACGCACGGTGGAGTTTGAAATTTTTCAACATTTACGTCATCGCTATGCCCCTGGCGTCGAACGCAATACGGAATCGTGGTTCTGTCTTGCGCTTCCTCACGAACGGGAAGTGGTGTTCACCGAACACCTGGCTTACCAATGGCTCGATGCGCCCGCTGCGGCGGCGCTCACCAAGTCGTGGAGCAACCGGCAGGCGATTGAAGAATTTGTCATTAACGCTGCCTGAAAGGGCATAGTTTTTTGGAGATATTTTTATGGCAGGTCATAGTAAATGGGCCAACACCAGACATCGTAAAGCCGCGCAGGATGCGAAGCGCGGCAAAATCTTCACCAAGATCATTCGTGAGCTGGTGACGGCGGCCAAACTGGGCGGCGGCGATCCGGATGCGAACCCACGTCTGCGTGCAGCGGTAGATAAAGCCCTGGCCAACAACATGACGCGCGATACCCTGAACCGCGCTATCGCGCGCGGTGTGGGCGGTGATGAAGATTCCAACATGGAAACCATCATCTATGAAGGCTACGGTCCTGGCGGCACCGCGGTGATGATTGAGTGCCTGTCTGACAACCGTAACCGTACCGTTGCGGAAGTGCGTCATGCATTCAGCAAAACCGGCGGCAACCTGGGTACCGACGGTTCCGTCGCGTATCTGTTCAGCAAAAAAGGCGTGATCTCCTTTGAACAGGGCGACGAAGACGTCATCATGGAAGCGGCGCTGGAAGCCGGTGCTGAAGATGTGGTGACCTTCGACGACGGCGCGATTGACGTCTATACCGCGTGGGAAGAGATGGGGAAAGTGCGTGATGCGCTGGAAGCGGCTGGTCTGAAAGCCGACGCGGCGGAAGTGTCCATGATTCCATCGACCAAAGCCGATATGGATGCGGAAACGGCGCCGAAGCTGATGCGTCTGATCGACATGCTGGAAGACTGTGACGACGTTCAGGAAGTCTACCACAACGGCGAAATCTCTGACGAGGTTGCTGCTACCTTAGAATGAGGTGGTTTAACGCTGACATAACAGGAGAGGCGTGATGTCTATTATTCTCGGCATTGACCCGGGGTCACGCATCACCGGTTATGGTGTCATTCGCCAGGTGGGTCGCCAGTTGACCTATCTTGGCAGCGGATGCATCCGCACTAAAGTTGACGATCTGCCGTCGCGTCTGAAGCTGATTTACGCAGGCGTGACGGAGATCATCACGCAGTTCCAGCCGGACTATTTCGCTATCGAGCAGGTCTTTATGGCGAAAAACGCCGATTCGGCACTCAAACTAGGGCAGGCGCGCGGCGTGGCGATTGTAGCCGCCACCAACCAGGAACTGCCGGTTTTTGAGTATGCGGCTCGCCAGGTCAAACAGACGGTGGTGGGTATCGGTAGCGCGGAAAAAAGCCAGGTACAGCATATGGTGCGAACGCTGCTCAAGCTGCCCGCCAACCCGCAGGCGGATGCCGCGGATGCGCTGGCGATTGCCATTACCCATTGCCATGTCAGCCAGAATGCCATGCAGGTGAGCGATGCAAGGCTGAATTTAGCGCGTGGACGGCTGCGATAACTTAAACCGCCTCAGTCGCCGTTGATTGGGGGGGTATCTACATTTTGTGAATCCACCAGAATAAGATTCGGATGCTGCCACAGGCTGGCTGGCGTCACCGTTTTGCGCTCCCAGGGAATAGACCCTAAAAACCAGAGCTTCCAGAAGGTGAGCTTCGCACCGGGGTTGCTGTGCAGCAATTCTTCAAACGTCTCGACGTCGCCTATCGGAATACACAACGCTTCTTTGTAGATATCAAACACAAATTTCGAACAGAACTGGCGTGATGACTCGTATTTAAATCCCGTGTGATAAAATTTATTTAGCCGGGCAGGAACCTGCTCCATGATCGCGAGTTTTTGTTCGACCGTCAGGCCGCCGCGCAGGCGACGAACGGCATAACGCTGTTCAGCGGAACGCTGAATAAACAGCGATAGCGTGGTGACGGTTGAGAGAGGGACGCGGCTTTCAGCCACCAGATAGTCTTCGCCGTTGTGGCCGATAATTATGCCAACATGGTTACTCCAGCACTGTGATGCGGTTGATATCTGGCCGAAAAGCGCAGCACCTATACAGGTAAAGACAATATCTCCGGTTTCATATTGCGTTGAATAATGTTTTTTCATGCTCTCGTTCCATGGTGATTTTCTGAAATGACGCCCTTTATTTTACGCTGTAAGATAATTAACACTATATTAGTGCCATGACAAGAAATGGGTTATTGATAAATTATTCCGATGAATGCTGTTATCTATTGTTATTTGGGTTGTTAATGTGTTTTTTACGGCATTAAAAAAAGAGCGCTTAATTTTATCAGAAGGAAGGGGAATGGAAGGTAAACAGTCGCAGGGAAGACGAAAGCTATTCTATCCGCCTTATGTATGTATTTGCATCAGCATGCATTTTTTTCTGAGCTTATGTTATTGTCTGGTTATTGATATAACAGAGGCTAATGCAATCGTTTTTTTATTGAAGCCAGGCACTATTTCGCTGTTCTTTTTATTTATTCCTATCAAGGCGCGAAGTGTCAGAATGCTGGTGGTGTTTGTCTCGATTGTTATCACTTTTATCTTTAATCAATGGCCCCTGGCTACAGGAAATAAAACCTTAGTTTTGTGTGTGCAGGTCGCATGGTTTATCGCATGCTGGTCCACAACGGCGGTAAATAAATCAGGCTGGCTGATGATGAGCGTAGCGTTATTTTTGCTCTGTATTTGGGGTGTAATCCGGCAGGAGCGGATAAAACAACAGTTTAACACTGCTGATATTTATATTGTTAATGATGGAGTAAGTTGTGGTGCAAATGGTCACTGTTTCCAGTATATTGCGGCACAAGGTTATGGCTTGACGGCGAAACGACAGACGATTTTTAGTAGTGAAAATTATGTGAATATTTATTACAGCTACCCAGAAGGTGTTCCTGCTGTAAATTTTGATGGAATGAACGGCGAGTTTTCACAATATTTGCTATGTCATGGTCGTTTAACGCATGTTGAGCATAATAACATGGCGGTATGCAATTGAATTCAGCAAGCTTAAACCGAGTTGTCCGTAACGTTATTATTCAATATGTCAGGTTATACCGGTATTGTTGTAATAATATTTGCTTCTGATTAATCAGCATAAATGGTTAGGGTATTGCTGGTGAATATGCGTAAACTAATGGCCATGAAACATAGATTGTGGATAGTACCGATCATTTTCAGTGGCTATGTGTTGTACACGGAATATGGCTATTATCATAACAGCGTTCGTGATAGCGGACTCGTTTCCGCCGTTCATTACGTTAGCACCACTGAGCGCAAGATGAGCGGTGATTGTCATTTAGCGCGAGATACGTGTGCGGGCCTCTATTCGTACGACACGACCTGGCGGCAAGGAGAGCAATCTTACGTTTTTCATACCGACAGAGAACTAAACCCGCCAGCAAGGGCGATGTGCGTACAATTTGTCCAGAACGATCCAAGCGTAGCCAAACTCTGCCATCATCTCTTTTTCAATGCCAGCTTTGTACCTTATTTAATCGCTATCTGGTCAATCGCCGCTTTTATGAGTCTGACGCGCTTTGTCCACCATAAACTGCATCCCCGCCTGCCGATGCTGGAGACCTGGCGTATTATTGATCGCCGTCATCACTTGTTACTGGAAACGCAGGAGCGGGAAGAGGCGCTGCGGTTTATCGGTAAAGGCTATCGAATTTGCCATACGACGCGCGGGCAGGAGGTTATCCGGGTGGGGCGAAAGAAAGTCGATAATCATTATACGGTATATTTTGTTCGTGCCAGCAACGGTACCCGTAGGCGATAAAGCGCCTGGCAAATCGCTAAAGACGTTTTTCATCTGGATATCTATCCAGTCTTTTTTTATGATAGTGCATTACCTTTTCAGCCCTTAACGCAGGAGCGTCATGTGATAGGCAGACTCAGAGGCATCATTCTCGAAAAACAACCCCCGTTGGTCCTTCTGGAGACCGGCGGCGTCGGCTATGAAGTGCATATGCCGATGACCTGTTTTTACGAGCTGCCGGAGGCCGGGCAGGAGGCGATCGTCTTCACCCACTTTGTGGTGCGCGAAGATGCCCAACTGCTGTACGGTTTTAACAATAAACAGGAGCGGACCCTGTTTAAAGAGTTGATTAAAACCAACGGCGTCGGCCCGAAGCTGGCGCTGGCCATCCTGTCGGGCATGTCGGCGCAGCAGTTTGTCAACGCGGTGGAACGTGAAGAGCTTGGCGCGCTGGTCAAGCTGCCGGGGATTGGCAAGAAAACCGCCGAGCGCCTGATTGTCGAAATGAAAGACCGCTTCAAAGGGCTGCATGGCGATCTGTTTACCCCTGCCGCCGATCTGGTGCTGACGTCTCCTGCGGGGCCGGAGAGCGACGACGCCGAGCAGGAAGCGGTTGCCGCGCTGGTGGCGCTGGGCTATAAACCTCAGGAAGCCAGTCGGATGGTGAGCAAAATCACCCGTCCGGACGCCAGCAGTGAAACATTGATCCGCGAAGCGCTCCGCGCGGCGCTATGAGGTAAAGGATGATTGAAGCAGACCGTCTGATTTCCGCTGAAAGCACGTTGCCAGAAGATGTGGCAGACCGTGCGATTCGGCCAAAATTACTGGAAGAGTATATCGGCCAGCCGCAGGTGCGTTCGCAGATGGAAATCTTCATCCAGGCGGCGAAGCTGCGCGGCGACGCGCTGGATCATCTGCTGATCTTCGGCCCGCCGGGCCTTGGGAAAACGACGCTGGCAAACATTGTTGCCAATGAAATGGGCGTTAACCTGCGCACCACCTCTGGCCCGGTGCTGGAGAAAGCGGGCGACCTGGCGGCAATGCTCACCAACCTTGAACCGCACGATGTGCTGTTTATCGACGAGATTCACCGCCTGTCGCCGGTTGTGGAAGAAGTGCTCTATCCGGCAATGGAAGACTACCAGCTGGATATCATGATTGGCGAGGGCCCGGCTGCGCGCTCAATTAAAATCGATCTGCCGCCGTTCACCTTGATTGGTGCTACCACCCGCGCGGGTTCGCTGACCTCACCGCTGCGCGATCGTTTCGGTATCGTCCAGCGTCTGGAGTTCTACCAGGTGCCTGATTTGCAGCACATCGTCGGGCGTAGCGCCCGCCATATGGGGCTGGAAATGAGCGACGAAGGTGCTCTGGAGGTTGCCCGTCGCGCGCGCGGTACGCCGCGTATCGCTAACCGCCTGCTCCGGCGCGTGCGCGACTACGCTGAAGTCAAGCATGACGGCACTATCTCGGCCGACATCGCCGCGCAGGCGCTGGATATGCTGAACGTCGACGCCGAAGGCTTTGACTATATGGACCGCAAGCTGCTGCTGGCGGTGATTGATAAGTTCTTTGGTGGGCCGGTTGGGTTGGACAACCTGGCGGCGGCAATCGGTGAAGAGCGCGAAACCATTGAGGACGTGCTGGAGCCGTATCTGATTCAGCAGGGTTTTTTGCAGCGTACCCCGCGTGGGCGCATCGCAACGACGCGCGCGTGGAGCCACTTTGGCATCACGCCGCCGGAAATGCCTTAGCAATGCAACACCTGATGGCGCTTCGCTTATCAGGCCTACCATTCTGTAGGCCCGGTCGGCGAAGCGCCACAGAGCAAATCAGGCGGCCGCTTTGCGGGTCATGCTCAGGATAAACAGCAGCGCCGCGCACAGCACGACGGAAGGCCCGGCCGGCGTATCGTAAAACGCCGAGAAGGTCAGCCCACCCGTTACCGCAATCATCCCTACCACGACGGCAATACCCGCCATTTGTTCCGGCGTACGCGCAAAACGTCGCGCCGTCGCCGCGGGGATAATCAGCAGTGACGTAATAATCAACGCGCCGACAAACTTCATCGCCACGCCGATGGTCAGCGCCGTCACCAGCATCAGCAGTAGTTTAACCCGCTGGAGCTTCACGCCGTCGACAAACGCTAAATCCGGGCTGATGGTCATCGACAGCAGGTTGCGCCACTGCCAGAACAAAATACCCAGCACCACGATGACGCCGAGCGCAATCGAGATCAGATCCTGCGGCGTAACCGCTAGCAGATCGCCGAACAGGTAGGCCATCAGGTCGACGCGGATATTCGACATCAGGCTGACGACCACCAGGCCGAGCGACAGCGCGCTGTGCGCCATAATGCCGAGAAGCGTATCCACCGCGAGGTGAGGGCGCTTCTCTAGCCACACCAGACCACCGGCCAGCAGCAGCGTGACGGCGATGACCGCATAGAAAGGGTTAACGTCCAGCAGCAGGCCGAACGCCACTCCCAGCAGCGAGGCATGGGCGAGGGTATCGCCAAAGTAGGACATCCGGCGCCAGACGACAAACGAGCCCAGAGGGCCCGCCGCGCATGCCAGCATCATTCCGGCCAGCCAGCCGGGAAGTAAAATTTCAATCATGACTGCCCATTTCCCCGACGAAGAACGATACGGCCCTGTAAATCATGGCGGTGGTTATGCTGATGACGGTAAATCCCCAGCTGTTCGGCGCCGCGCGGGCCAAACATGGAGATAAATTCCGGATGCATGGAGACCACGTCCGGCGTGCCGGAGCAGCAAATATGATGATTGAGACACAGCACATCGTCGGTTTTCGCCATTACCAGATGCAGATCGTGCGACACCATCAGCACCGCGCAGTTAAGCTCCTGGCGAAGCTGATTAATCAGATCGTATAGCGCCACCTGGCCGTTGACGTCAACGCCCTGGGTGGGTTCATCCAGCACCAGCAGCTGAGGCTTGTTTAACAGCGCACGCGCCAGCAGAACGCGCTGGGTTTCACCACCGGAGAGCTTCTGCATCGGTGCATCCTGCAGGTGCCCGGCCTGTACGCGCATCAGCGCGGGCAGAATATCTTCTTTGCGCGTTGCCGGGTGCAAGCGTAAAAAACGCTTGACGGTAAGCGGTAATGTCGCGTCAAGGTGGACCTTTTGCGGTACGTAGCCTACGCGCAGCTGTTTTTCACGCACGACCACGCCTTCGCTGGGCGGCACGAGGCCCAACACCACGCGCACCAGCGTCGACTTACCCGCGCCGTTCGGGCCAAGCAGCGTCAGAATGCGCCCTGGCTTGAGATTCAGTGAGATGTCGGAGAGCACCCGGCGCTGGCCGAAGCTGACGGAGACATTTTGCAGCGATACAAGATTCGTCATAGCAATTAGGGGTTGCACAAGATAGTGAATGTTATAATATCACACATCACTTATTCATTTCGATTATCAGACGCATTATGTTACAGAAAAATACGCTTCTTTGCGCAGCCTTATCAGCCGCGCTTTTGGGTACCGCCGTACCGCGTGCGGATGCTGCCGTTGTCGCCTCACTTAAACCATTAGGATTTATCGCTTCCGCGATTGCCGATGGCGTTACCGAGACCCAGGTTTTACTGCCTGACGGTGCGTCTGAACATGATTATTCATTGCGCCCATCTGATGCAAAACGCTTACAGAACGCGGACTTAGTGGTGTGGATTGGTCCAGAGATGGAAGCGTTCATGGACAAGTCAACGCAAAGCATTGCCGACGGCAAAAAAGTCACCATTGCCCAGCTTGATGGTGTGAAACCGTTGCTCATGAAAGGGAGTGATGATGACGATCATGATGCTGCTGAAGCGGGTGACGGTGAACACGCCCACGGCGAAAAAGGTGACGCACATCACCATCATGGTGAATACAACATGCACCTGTGGTTATCCCCAGAGATAGCGCGGCTTTCGGCGGTTGCAATCCATGACAAATTAGTGGACCTTATGCCCCAGAGTCGAGCCCGGCTTGACGCCAACCTGAAGAATTTTGAGGCTAATCTGGCCACGGTCGATAAGCAGGTGGCAAATGAGCTGACGCCGGTAAAAGGAAAGGGCTATTTCGTTTTTCATGATGCCTATGGCTACTTCGAAAAACACTACGGTTTGACGCCGCTTGGGCACTTCACCGTTAACCCTGAAATTCAACCTGGTGCGCAGCGTTTACATCAAATAAGAACACAGTTGGTTGAGCAAAAAGCAACCTGCGTTTTTGCTGAGCCACAATTCAGGCCCGCTGTCGTTGAATCTGTCGCGCGGGGAACCAACGTTCGCATGGGAACGTTAGATCCTCTAGGCACGAACATTCAGTTGAGCAAAGAGAGCTATCCAGCATTTCTGACTCAGTTGGCGACCCAGTATGCGAGCTGCCTGAAAGGAGATAAGTAAGGAAGTGAATACGTGCAGCAGATAGCCCGCTCTGTCGCCCTGGCATTTAACAATTTGCCGCGACCCCACCGCGTTATGCTGGGGTCACTCACCGTTCTCACACTGGCCGTCGCCGTTTGGCGGCCGTATGTTTACCACCCCAATTCTTCACCGGTTGTTCGCACCATCGAGCTGGAGAAAAAAGAGATTCGCTCTCTGCTACCGGAGGCCAGCGAACCGATTGACCAATCCGCGCAGGAAGACGAAGCGATTCCTCAGGATGAACTGGACGACAAAGCCGATAACGAAACGGGCGTGCATGAATATGTGGTATCCACGGGCGATACCCTAAGCAGCATCCTGAACCAGTACGGCATTGATATGGGCAACATCAGCCAGCTTGCTGCGGCTGATAAAGACCTGAAAAATATGAAGGTGGGCCAGCAGCTCTCCTGGACCTTGAACGATGATGGCGATCTCCAGCGTTTAACCTGGGAAATGTCGCGTCGTGAAACCCGCACCTACGATCGCGTTGCAAACGGTTTCAAAATGAGCAGCGAGATGCAGCAGGGCGACTGGGTTAATAGCTTGATCAACGGCACCGTCGGCGGCAGCTTTGTCTCCAGCGCGACCAGCGCCGGGTTAACCAGCGCGGAAGTGAGCGCGGTGATCAAAGCCATGCAGTGGCAGATGGACTTCCGTAAGCTGAAAAAAGGCGATCAGTTCTCGGTGCTGATGTCGCGCGAAATGCTCGACGGCAAGCGTGAACAGAGCCAGCTTCTTGGCGTGCGTCTGCGTTCCGACGGTAAAGACTATTACGCTATTCGCGCTGAGGACGGTAAATTCTACGATCGTAGCGGCACCGGGTTGGCGAAAGGCTTCCTGCGCTTCCCGACCGCGCGTCAGTTCCGCGTGTCGTCTAACTTTAACCCGCGCCGCCTGAACCCGGTGACCGGCCGCGTTGCGCCACACCGTGGCGTTGACTTTGCGATGCCGCAGGGGACGCCAGTGCTGGCCGTCGGTGACGGAGAAGTGGTGGTGGCGAAGCGTAGCGGTGCAGCCGGCTACTATGTGGCGCTGCGTCACGGTCGTACCTACACCACGCGCTATATGCACCTGCGTAAGCTGCTGGTGAAACCGGGGCAGAAAGTCAAACGCGGCGATCGTATTGCGCTTTCCGGTAATACCGGTCGTTCAACCGGCCCGCACCTGCATTATGAAGTGTGGATTAACCAACAGGCGGTTAACCCGCTGACGGCGAAATTACCGCGTACCGAAGGGCTGACCGGCTCAGACCGTACCGACTATCTGGCGCAGGTGAAACAGGTTCTGCCGCAGCTGCGTTTTGACTAGTTTCGACTAAGAAGTATGCGTTCAGAGCCGACGTCACTATGGCGTCGGCTTTTTCTTTTGTGCGAAGCATTCTGCCTCGCTACACTATTTGATTATTCGCACCGACCCGATAATTCGAACCTGGAACAGGCATGGAAACGAAAAAAAATACCAGTGAATATATTCCCGAGTTTGAGAAATCTTTCCGCCATCCTCAATACTGGGGTGCCTGGTTAGGCGTGCTGGCATTTGCGGGGATCGCTTACGTACCGGCAAAAATTCGTGACCCTATTCTGGGTAAGCTCGGTCGCCTGGCGGGTAAATTTGGCCGCAGCGCTCGCCGTCGTGCTCAGATCAATCTGCTGTATTGCTTCCCGGATAAAAGCGAAGCCGAGCGCGAAGCCATTATTGATGAGATGTTTGCCACCGCGCCGCAGGCAATGGTCATGATGGCCGAACTGGCGTTGAAAGGGCCTGAAAAAATTCTGCCGCGCCTCGACTGGCAGGGGCAGGAGATTATCGATGAACTCCGCGCCAATGGCGAAAACGTCATTTTCCTGGTACCGCACGGCTGGGGGGTGGATATCCCGGCAATGGTGATGGCCTCGCAGGGGCAAAAAATGGCGGCGATGTTCCATAATCAGGGCAACAAAGTCTTCGACTACGTCTGGAACACCGTTCGTCGTCGTTTTGGCGGTCGTCTGCACGCCCGTAACGACGGCATCAAGCCGTTTATTCAGTCCGTCCGTCAGGGCTACTGGGGCTACTATCTGCCGGACCAGGATCACGGCCCGGAGCACAGCGAGTTCGTGGATTTCTTTGCTACCTATAAAGCCACGCTGCCGGCGATTGGCCGTCTGATGAAGGTGTGCCGCGCGCGCGTGGTGCCGCTGTTCCCGGTTTATGATGGCAAAACGCATCGTCTGACCATTCTGGTTCGACCACCGATGGATGACCTGCTGGAAGCGGATGACAACACCATTGCGCGTCGAATGAACGAAGAGGTGGAGATTTTCGTTGGGCCACATACTGAGCAGTACACGTGGATCCTGAAGCTGCTGAAAACGCGCAAGCCGGGTGAAACCGAGCCGTATCAGCGTAAAGAACTCTATCCAAAGAAAAAGAAATAGCCCCGTAGCCCGTCCGAGCAATGCGACGACGGGGCGGCACCGAGCCTTTCCGGCGGCGCTACGCTTGGCCGGGCTACGCAGATAAAAAAACCGGACATCGTCCGGTTTTTTTATCGCGAGAATAACTTACTCAACGGTCAGAATACGCGTGGTGTTGGTTGAACCCACGGTGCTCATCACGTCGCCCTGGGTCACGATAACCAGGTCGCCAGACATCAGATAGCCTTTATCACGCAGCAGATTTACCGCGTCGTGTGCCGCCGCCACGCCGTCACATTCGCTGTCGAAGAAGACTGGCGTCACGCCGCGGTACAGCGCTGTCAGGTTCAACGTACGCTCATGGCGGGACATCGCGAAGATAGGCAGCCCGGAGGTGATACGTGAGGTCATCAGCGCGGTACGGCCGGACTCGGTCATGGTGATGATGGCGGTCACGCCTTTCAGGTGGTTAGCCGCATACATTGCTGACATGGCAATCGCTTCTTCCACGTTGTCGAACTGCACGTCCAGACGGTGTTTAGAAACGTTGATGCTGGGGATCTTCTCTGCGCCCAGGCAAACGCGCGCCATGGCCGCTACGGTTTCAGATGGGTACTGGCCTGCTGCAGTTTCTGCTGACAGCATGACCGCATCGGTACCGTCCAGCACGGCGTTGGCCACGTCCATAACTTCCGCACGGGTAGGCATTGGGTTGGTGATCATTGACTCCATCATCTGGGTCGCGGTAATCACGGAACGGTTCAATTGACGAGCGCGACGAATCAATGCTTTCTGGATGCCTACCAGCTCCGGGTCGCCGATTTCAACGCCGAGGTCACCACGGGCAACCATCACCACGTCGGACGCCAGGATGATGTCGTCCATCGCGTCCTGGCTGCAGACGGCTTCCGCACGTTCCACTTTGGCAACGATTTTCGCATCGCAACCCGCTTCACGGGCCAGGCGGCGAGCGTAGTTCAGGTCTTCGCCGCAGCGCGGGAAGGAGACGGCCAGGTAATCAACGCCAATTTTGGCGGCCGTGTGGATGTCCGCTTTATCTTTGTCGGTCAGAGCTTCTGCCGAGAGGCCACCGCCTAACTTGTTGATGCCTTTGTTGTTGGAAAGCGGGCCGCCCACGGTCACTTCGGTGAACACCTTCATGCCCTGGATTTCCAGTACTTTCAGCTGTACGCGGCCATCATCGAGCAGCAGGATATCGCCCGGTACCACGTCGGCAGGCAGACCTTTGTAGTCGATGCCCACTTTCTCTTTATCGCCTTCACCTTTGCTTAGGTTGGCGTCGAGCAGGAATTTATCGCCGATGTTGAGGAAAACTTTGCCTTCTTTGAAGGTTGATACGCGAATTTTTGGTCCTTGCAGATCGCCAAGGATGGCTACATGGCGCCCCAGTTTTGCTGCAATTTCGCGGACTTTGTCGGCACGTAGCTGATGATCTTCAGGCGTACCGTGAGAGAAGTTCATACGGACGACGTTAGCGCCGGCGGAAATGACTTTCTCAAGGTTGTTGTCGCGATCGGTTGCTGGGCCTAACGTGGTGACGATCTTGGTTCTGCGAAGCCTTCTGGACATGTAATACTCCGTTGACTAGTACAACTCAGGTGTTGCGTGAACAGGAATTCGGCAATATGCCAATAATGCGTTACCGAATGCTTAAATAAATGACGCTTTTTTATCGCTTTTAGTGATTATCGCTGTGTGTCGATAGTTCTTTATCAAACCGCGATTCCTTTAACGCTTCTTTGACTCGCTTCAAGTTATCCCTGAATTTTGCTCCACGGCGCAGGGTAAAGCCGGTTGCCAGCACATCAATGACGGTGAGCTGGGCCAGCCTCGACACCATGGGCATATAAATATCGGTATCTTCAGGAACGTCCAGCGTGATAGCGAGTGTGGCCTCTCTGGCCAGCGGCGTCCCTGAGGAGGTGATGGCAATGACCATAGCATCGTTTTCACGCGCCACCTGCGCAACCTCCACCAGGCTCTTGGTCCTGCCGGTATGGGAAATCAGCACCACAACGTCGTCATCGCTGCAATTCATACAGCTCATTCGTTGCAAAACAATGTCATCGGAATAGATAACCGGCACGTTAAAGCGGAAAAACTTGTTCATGGCGTCATGCGCCACGGCGGCGGAGGAACCGAGCCCGAAAAAGGCGATTTTCTTTGCCTGAGTCAGCAGGTCGACGGCGCGATTCACCGCCGACATGTCGAGCGACTGACGCACGTGGGCGAGGCTGGCCATCGCTGACTCAAAAATTTTTGCCGTATATGCCTCGACGCTGTCATCCTCATCTACATTACGATTAACATACGGTGTACCGTTGGCCAGACTTTGGGCAAGATGCAGTTTAAAATCAGGAAAGCCTTTGGTTTCCAGGCTGCGGCAGAAGCGGTTAACGGTCGGTTCGCTTACCTCAGCTTCCAGAGCGAGGGCGGCAATGCTTGAGTGGATTGCCTGTTCGGGGGCCGCCAGAATAACTTCCGCGACTTTTCGCTCGGATTTGCTAAGGTTTTCCAGTTGGGACTGGATTCTTTCCAGCATGTTCATCGTGACAAGGTGCTCATAGATTGAAACGATTCCATTAATGGGTGAAATCTGCAGGCGTTTTAGCAAGAATATACGCTTGAAGCGGAATGAAAAGTGAAGAGTAACAGCAAAAGATGTTGTTTTTTTTCATTACATGATCGGTGTCGTATTTTAACCGACGCCCTTCAGGCGAAAGAACGAACAAAACTGGCGCATTGCCTAAGCGTCGTTGCCCTGCTGGTTCCGAATTGTGCGATCGGCGGCGCTGAAAGGCGTTAAAGGGTTTCGGCAATTTCGTAAACACAGTACAGTGCACCGTAAGAAAATTACAACGATATCCGTGATTTTCCGGGGAAACCCGGGCGATAACGGGGAGATAGCCTGGCATAGAACCGGGAATATAAACTGAGGAGAATGACATGGCGGTAACGCAAACGGCCCAGGCATGCGATCTGGTCATTTTCGGCGCGAAGGGCGATCTTGCCCGCCGGAAACTGCTGCCTTCCCTGTACCAGCTTGAAAAAGCCGGCCAGATTAATCCGCAGACGCGGATTATCGGCGTAGGCCGCGCCGACTGGGATAAAGCGGCATACACCAAAGTTGTCCGTGAAGCGCTCGAAACCTTTATGAAAGAAAAAATCGATGAAGGTTTGTGGGACACCCTCAGCGCACGTCTTGATTTCTGCAACCTCGATGTCAATGATGCCCCGGCATTTGCGCGTCTTGGCGAGATGCTCGATCAAAAAAATCGCACCACCATCAACTATTTCGCGATGCCGCCAAGCACGTTTGGCGCCATCTGCCGCGGCCTGGGCGAAGCGAAGCTGAACGCCAAACCGGCGCGCGTGGTCATGGAAAAACCGCTGGGTACCTCACTGGAAACTTCACGTGAGATCAACGACCAGGTCGGTGAATACTTTGAAGAGTGCCAGGTTTACCGTATTGACCACTATCTGGGTAAAGAAACGGTACTGAACCTGCTGGCGCTGCGCTTTGCTAACTCCCTGTTTGTGAATAACTGGGATAACCGCACCATCGATCACGTGGAAATCACCGTCGCCGAGGAAGTTGGCATTGAAGGCCGCTGGGGTTACTTCGACCAGGCCGGTCAAATGCGCGACATGATCCAGAACCACCTGCTGCAAATTCTGTGCATGATTGCGATGGCGCCGCCGTCCGATCTGACCGCCGACAGCATTCGTGATGAGAAGGTGAAAGTCCTGAAGTCGCTCCGCCGTATCGACCGCAGCAACGTGCGTGATAAAACCGTTCGCGGTCAGTACACCGCCGGATTTGCCCAGGGCCAGAAAGTGCCGGGCTACCTCGAAGAAGAGGGCGCGAACAAGTCCAGCAGCACGGAAACCTTCGTCTCTATCCGCGTAGATATCGACAACTGGCGCTGGGCGGGCGTGCCGTTCTACCTGCGTACCGGTAAACGTCTGCCGACCAAATGCTCTGAAGTCGTCGTTTACTTCAAAAACCCTGAACTGAATCTGTTCAAAGAGACCTGGCCTGAACTGCCGCAGAACAAGCTGACCATTCGTCTGCAGCCGGACGAAGGCGTGGATATTCAGATCCTTAACAAGGTGCCGGGGCTTGAGCACAAGCATAACCTGCAGGTGACTAAGCTGGATCTGAGCTACTCGGAAACCTTTAACCAAACGCACCTTGCCGATGCTTACGAACGCCTGCTGCTGGAGACGATGCGCGGTATCCAGGCGCTGTTCGTACGCCGCGACGAAGTGGAAGAAGCCTGGAAGTGGGTTGACTCCATTACTGAAGCGTGGGCAAGCGACAACGACGCGCCGAAACCTTACCAGGCAGGGACCTGGGGGCCGGTTGCCTCTGTGGCGATGATCACCCGCGACGGCCGTTCCTGGAACGAGTTTGAGTAAGGCGTCGCTGTAATCCGGAAGAGTTATTTTACCGGTAACATGATCTAACACAGCAAGTCGTGCTTTTTTTACGCATTTAAGCCCCGGGAGGATTCACCCCCGGGGCTTTTTTTATTACACTGCGGGCAGACCTTTGCCTCTGAGCTGCGCTATTCGGGCATTTATCTCTTAATCAGATCAATAAATAAACCGCAGTAGGTCGTAGCCTGGACAGAAAAATTTTAAGGAGCCTTTATGAACTCTGTAATGTTACGGGTAACAAATCGCATTATCGAACGCTCTCGCGACACGCGCGCGGCTTATCTCGCACGTATCGAGCAGGCAAAAACTGAAACGGTTCACCGCTCCCAGCTTGCCTGTGGCAACCTGGCACACGGTTTTGCTGCCTGTCAGGCAGACGATAAAGCGTCGCTGAAAAGCATGTTGCGTAACAATATCGCGATCATTACCTCCTATAACGACATGCTGTCGGCCCACCAGCCGTACGAGCATTACCCGGATATCATCCGTAAAGCGCTGCACAGCGTGAACGCGGTCGGGCAGGTTGCTGGCGGCGTTCCGGCAATGTGCGACGGCGTCACTCAGGGTCAGGACGGGATGGAACTTTCGCTGCTTAGCCGTGAAGTGATCGCCATGTCCGCCGCCGTTGGCCTGTCTCACAATATGTTTGACGGCGCGCTATACCTCGGCGTGTGCGATAAAATCGTCCCGGGGCTGGCGATGGCTGCGCTCTCCTTTGGCCACCTGCCGTCTATCTTCATCCCATCAGGCCCGATGGCCAGCGGTCTGCCAAACAAAGAAAAAGTCCGTATCCGCCAGCTTTATGCGGAAGGCAAGGTGGATCGCAATGCGCTGCTTGAATCAGAAGCCGCGTCCTACCACGCACCGGGTACCTGTACTTTCTATGGTACCGCCAACACCAACCAGATGGTGATTGAGTTCATGGGCATGCAGCTGCCGGGTTCTTCGTTTGTCCACCCGGACGCCCCGCTGCGCTCCGAATTGACCGCTGCGGCGGCACGCCAGGTCACGCGTATGACCGGCAACGGCAACGAATGGATGCCGCTGGGTAAAATGATTGACGAAAAAGTGGTGGTCAACGGTATCGTTGCTCTGCTGGCGACCGGCGGCTCAACGAACCACACCATGCATCTGGTGGCGATGGCACGCGCGGCGGGCATTATCATCAACTGGGACGACTTCTCTGAACTGTCTGACGTTGTACCACTGATGGCGCGTCTGTATCCGAACGGCCCGGCAGATATCAACCACTTCCAGGCGGCTGGCGGCGTACCGGTGATGGTACGTGAACTGTTGAAAGGCGGTCTGCTGCACGAAGACGTGAATACCGTCGCCGGTTTTGGTCTGTCCCACTACACCATGGAACCGTGGCTCAATAACGGCAAACTGGACTGGCGTGAAGGCGCAAACGCCTCGTTGGACGACAGCATCATCGCCAGCTTCGACAAGCCGTTCTCTAAACACGGCGGCACCAAAGTGCTGAGCGGTAACCTTGGCCGCGCGGTGATGAAAACCTCCGCAGTGCCGGTGGAAAACCAGATTATTGAGGCACCGGCCGTGGTCTTTGAAAGTCAGCACGATGTTCTGCCGGCCTTTGAGGCGGGTCTGCTGGATAAAGATTGCGTGGTGGTTGTGCGTCATCAAGGACCAAAAGCGAACGGCATGCCAGAATTACATAAACTTATGCCGCCACTTGGTGTATTATTGGACCGCTGTTTCAAAATTGCGTTGGTCACCGATGGACGACTGTCCGGTGCATCCGGTAAAGTGCCGTCAGCGATTCACGTCACCCCTGAAGCCTATGATGGTGGCCTGCTGGCGAAAGTCCGCGACGGTGACATGATTCGCGTGAACGGTCAGACCGGTGAGCTGACGCTGCTGGTTGATGACGCTGAGCTGGCCGCGCGTCAGCCGCATATTCCCGATCTGAGCGCCTCGCGCGTGGGGACAGGCCGTGAACTGTTTGGCGCATTACGGGAAAAACTGTCCGGCGCAGAGCAGGGCGCAACCTGTATTACCTTTTAAGTTGACACGTTTTGTAGATCTGGCGAGAGAATAATTCTGATGAAAAACTGGAAAACAACTGCAGAAGCAATCCTGACCACTGGCCCGGTAGTGCCGGTCATCGTGGTGAAAAAGCTTGAGCACGCCGTACCGATGGCGAAAGCACTGGTTGCTGGCGGCGTACGCGTACTGGAAGTGACGCTGCGTACAGAGTGCGCAATGGACGCTATCCGCGCGATTGCGAAAGAAGTGCCGGATGCTATCGTGGGCGCGGGTACCGTGACCAACGCACAGCAGCTGAAAGAAGTGACCGATGCGGGCGCGCAGTTTGCTATCAGCCCGGGCCTGACCGATGAGCTGCTGAAAGCGGCAACCGCGGGTACTATTCCGCTAATCCCGGGTATTAGCTCCGTTTCTGAACTGATGCTGGGTATGCAGCACGGCCTGAAAGAATTCAAATTCTTCCCGGCTGAAGCGAACGGCGGTGTGAAAGCGCTGCAGGCTATCGCAGGTCCGTTCTCTCATATCCGTTTCTGCCCGACTGGCGGCATCTCTCCGGCGAACTACCGTGACTATCTGGCGCTGAAAAGCGTACTGTGCATCGGCGGTTCCTGGCTGGTTCCGGCCGACGCGCTGGAAGCTGGCGACTACGATCGCATCACCAAACTGGCTCGCGAAGCGGTTGAAGGCGCGAAACTGTAAGGTGTTTGCCTTACCCGGTTAACTGACCGGGTAGGACAAAAAAAGAGCGGGCACGCGTTAGCGGCCCGCTTTTTTTATCCCTGGATAATCACGGCGGCGGCGGCGATTTTTGCCCGTTCCACCGCCTGTTCTACGCTGTCGCCGGTAGCCAGTGCGACGCCCATCCGCCGCGAACCGTCAATATCCGGTTTGCCAAACAGACGTAGCTGTATCCCCGCGCCAAGCGCATGATGGACCTTATCAAAGGTCACGTTACGGCTGGTCAGTTTTGGCAGCAGCACGGCAGAGGCAGAAGGGCCGTACTGACGAATGGCGCCGATAGGCAGGCCCAGAAATGCGCGGACGTGCAGCGCGAACTCAGACACATCCTGTGAAATGAGCGTAACCATACCGGTATCGTGCGGGCGAGGAGAAACTTCACTGAACACCACGTCGTCGCCGCAGACAAACAGCTCAACGCCAAACAGACCATAACCGCCCAGTGCCAGTACCACGTCGCGAGCGATTGCCTGCGCACGTTCCAGCGCCAGCTCGCTCATCTGCTGCGGTTGCCAGGATTCGCGATAATCGCCGTCTTCCTGACGATGGCCTACCGGTGCGCAGAAGTGCACGCCGTCGACGGCATTCACCGTCAGCAGCGTAATTTCAAAGTCAAAATTCACGACGCCTTCGACGATCACCCGGCCAGCCCCTGCGCGGCCACCTTCCTGCGCATACTGCCATGCCTGCGTCAGCTGATCTTCACGGCGAATAAACGTCTGCCCCTTGCCGGAGGAGCTCATCACTGGCTTGATGATACACGGCAGGCCGATGGTGGCTACCGCCTGGCGAAACTGTGCTTCGCTATCGGCAAAATAGTAGGCTGAGGTCGGCAGCTTAAGCTGTTCGGCCGCCAGACGACGAATGCCTTCGCGATTCATGGTCAACTGAGTGGCGCGTGCGCAGGGCACAACGCGCTGCCCGTCCTGTTCCAGCGCAATCAGCATGTCGGTCGCGATCGCTTCGATTTCCGGTACGATAAAATCCGGTTTCTCTTGCTCGACCAGCGCCTTCAGCGCCGCTCCGTCAAGCATATTGATAACGTATGAGCGGTGCGCTACGTGCATCGCTGGCGCATCGGCGTAGCGATCGACGGCGATGGTTTCAATCCCTAATCGCTGGCATTCAATGGCGACTTCTTTACCTAACTCACCGGAACCCAAAAGCATTACGCGCGTCGCCGCCGGACGCAGAGCTGTGCCTAATAACGTCATTTACCTATTCCACCGTCTGACAAAAATTTGTCGCATTATAAACGAAAACGTTTGCGTCTGTCTTGTTGTCGACGCGGCAGCGCGGCTATCGCGTTAAATTTGCACATCTTTATCTGTACCAGACATATTCTGACGTCTGCTCGCATAGGCTAAGCTTCTCATGAATTTATACTGGGGGTCATATGTCTGGCTGGCTTAATCAACTGCAATCACTGTTGGGCAAATCATCGGGTAATGGGAAAGGCGCTCTTGGCGAAATGCTGGTGCCGGGAGCGTTAGGTGGTCTGGCAGGGCTGCTCCTTGCCAGTAAATCATCGCGGAAAATGCTGGCGAAGTATGGTACTGGCGCGCTGCTGGTGGGCGGCGGTGCGGTCGCCGGGAGCGTGCTGTGGAACAAATACAAAGATCAGCTACGCGGTTCGACGCCGGCAGAAGCGAAGTATGGCCAACCGGCCGCGCCGCTGGATGTGCGTACCGAGCGTTTGATTCTGGCGCTGGTGTTTGCCGCAAAAAGCGATGGCCATATTGATGCTAAAGAGCAGGCTTCGATTGAACAACAGCTGCGCGATGCCGGCGTGGAAGCGCAGGGCCGTGCGCTGATTGCGCAGGCAATTGAACAACCGCTCGATCCGCAGCGGCTGGCGCGCGACGTGCATAACGAAGAAGAGGCGCTTGAGCTGTACTATGTGAGCTGCGCGGCAATCGACATCGATCACTTTATGGAACGTCGCTATCTGGATGAGCTGGGCGAGGCGCTGAAGCTGCCGTCAGAAGTGCGCGAAAGCATCGAGCGCGATTTACAACAGCAAAAACAGCAGCTTTAAGTGCAATCTTGCAGGTTTTGCTTGCATCAACGTTGAATTTGTCCACCCTTAGAGGGTGTGACTAAAACAGAAGAATAACGAGATGCCGCCAAAAGCAAAACGGATATCCCACGCCATGACCTTACATGGCGATACGCGCGTTGATCATTACTACTGGCTGCGTGACGACACTCGCACGAAGCCCGCCGTGATGGAGTATTTACAGCAGGAGAACGCCTACGGTCGCGAGGTGATGTCGAGCCAGCGCAGTTTGCAGGATCGCGTGCTTAAGGAGATTGTCGATCGCATTCCGCCGCGGGAAGTGTCGGCCCCGTATTGTAAAAACGGCTACCGCTACCGGCAGATTTTTGAGCCAGGCCAGGAGTACGCTATCTATCAGCGACAGGCTCCAGGCGAAGAAAACTGGTCGCTGCTGCTTGATGAAAATAAGCGCGCTGCGCGCAGTGAGTTCTATGCCCTCGGCGGGCTGAACGTCGCGCCTGATAACAACCTGCTGGCGGTCACGGAAGACTTTCTCTCCCGCCGCCAGTACAGCCTACGCCTTCGCCATCTGGCTAACGAAACCTGGCTGCCTGAGGTGATTGAAGACGTCTCACCGGGCGTGGTGTGGGCCAACGACTCGCGCTCACTCTATTACGTTCGCCAGCATCCGACAACGCTGCTGCCGTGGCAGGTCTGGCGTCATCAGGTTGGTACGGCGCCTGAGCAGGATTGCCTGATCTATGAAGAACAGGACGACACCTTTTACGTCAGCCTGCATAAAACGTCATCACGCCAGTTTGTGGTGATTGCGCTCTCCAGCGCCACCACCAGTGAAATGCAGCTGCTCGACGCCGATAATCCCGACGCTCGTCCGCAAACGTTCCTGGCCCGCCGCAAAGATCATGAATACAGTCTCGACCATTACCAGGGGCATTTCTACATGCGTTCTAACCGCGACGGTAAGAACTTTGGCCTTTATCGTGGCGTCAGTGGGGAAGAGGCCAACTGGCAGACGCTGATTGCCGCGCGTGATGCCGTCATGCTGGAAGATTTCACCCTGTTTCGTGACTGGCTGGTGGTTGAAGAGCGCCAGCGTGGCCTGGCAAGCCTGCGGCAGATCCATCGGCAGACTCACAAAGAAACGGCCATCGTCTTTGACGATCCGGCCTATGTGACCTGGATTGCCTATAACCCGGAGCCAGAAACGGCCTGCCTGCGCTATGGCTACTCGTCGATGACCACACCGGATACCCTGTTTGAGCTGGATATGGACAGCGGTGAACGCCGCGTGCTGAAACAGCAGGAGGTTAAAGGCTTCGACGCCAGCCGCTACCGCAGTGAACGCCTGTGGATCACCGCGCGCGACGGGGTGGAAGTCCCGGTTTCGCTGGTGTATCGGCATGAGCATTTCCGTTCCGGCAAGAATCCGTTGCTGGTCTATGGCTACGGTTCTTACGGTGCGAGCATGGATGCTGATTTCAGCAGCAGCCGTCTTAGCCTGCTCGACCGTGGTTTTGTCTTCGCCATTGCCCATGTTCGCGGCGGCGGCGAGCTGGGGCAGCAGTGGTATGAAGACGGCAAATTCCTGAAGAAGAAAAATACCTTTAATGACTATCTCGACGTCTGCGATGCCCTGCTGGCGAAGGGATTCGGTGCTCCGTCGCTGTGTTATGGCATGGGCGGCAGCGCGGGCGGGATGCTGATGGGAACGGCGATCAACGAACGCCCCGAGCTGTTCCACGGCGTAGTGGCGCAGGTGCCGTTTGTCGATGTGGTGACAACCATGCTGGATGAGTCTATCCCGCTGACCACCGGCGAGTTTGAGGAGTGGGGCAATCCGCAGGATGAAACCTACTATCGCTATATGAAATCGTATAGCCCGTATGACAACGTGCGGGCGCAGGCTTACCCGCATCTGCTGGTCACCAGCGGGCTGCACGACTCGCAGGTTCAGTACTGGGAGCCGACAAAGTGGGTGGCGAAGCTACGCGAGCTGAAGGTTGATGACAATCTGCTGCTGCTGTGTACCGAAATGGATGCCGGCCACGGCGGTAAGTCGGGGCGCTATAAAAGCTATGAGGGTGTGGCGCTGGAGTTCGCGTTCCTGATTGCCCTGGCGCAGGGGACGCTGCCAGGGCGTGCGGAGCGCTAGCTAGCCCTCGAGATAGTGTTTTAGCGTCAAACGCAGTTCCGGGCTCATGCGGTCGAGGTTGTTAAACAGCCAGCGCAGGTAGCCCGGATCGTTTTTAGCCACTTCGGCGACTTCCTGCCCGCGATATTTACCGAAGGTAAACGTACGCAGCAGCGCCGGGCGCCCGGTGACGTCGACCATTTGTTCCGGCGTCCACCCGGAGGCTTGAATAATATCAATCAGCAGTGCGGCGGTAATGTAGCAGTCGTAAAGCGCGCGGTGGTGATGCAGCCCCGGCGGGGTTGCGACGCTCAGCTTACGGGATTTATACAGCGCCATGTTGCTGTACTTGATACCTGGCCACAGGCGGCGCGCCATTTTCATGGTGCAGATCCACTCGCCGTTCATCTCAGGCAGCACGCGGCGGTCAAAGCTGGCGTTGTGAGCAACATACCAGGGACTGCCCTGATAAAACGGCACTACCTCTTCAATCCATGGCTTATCGGCTACCATCTCTTCGCTGATATGGTGAATCGCCATGGCCTGTGCGCTGATGGGGCGGTCGGGGCGAACCAGATGACTCATGGGGTTGACGATTTTTCCGTCAATAACATCGACGGAGGCAATCTCAACGACGCCTCCTTGCAGGTCGCAGGTTTCGGTATCGATAACGCGCAGCATGGCGAACTCCCGGCCAAAACGTCTAGCGTAAAGGAATGATCTCGCCTTGCCAACCCTGGGCGCTTTTTCTGCCGGTTACCAGCAGTTCGCCGGCGTCGGCGCGGACGATCAGCTGGCCGTTTTCATCCCACAGCGCGCTGCCGCCGGAGAACGTGCCGCAGCCGTAGTTGGATTTTAATACCGCGATGGCATATTTGTGGGCAAAGCGCTGTAAACGCTGGGTCGTACGCTGCTGCTGAAGTTCGGCCATACAGCTGACGGTTGCCAGCAACGAGGCCTGGTGAGACAGCTCACAGCCTTCGGTGTTAAGTTCAAAAACGCTTATCTGATCAGATCCCGGTGCCAGACAGGTGCCATGGCCCTGCTGATGTTTGGACGGCGCCGCGTCATCGGGGGTAAAAATAACGATCCCCTTAATCCGTTGCCCTTCCTTTTCCATCGGCAGCCCGGCGATGATCGTCATCCGGTGGCGCTGTGCAGCATCGCGAAGCGGGCGAAGCTGGCTGTCGGGCGGCGGGGCAGGCAGGGCGTGCTCGTCAGCTGAGCCCGTAAGGGAGAGTTCCGGGAAAATAAGCACCTTACAGGCCTGCTCGGCGGCGGCATCAATAAAACGCAGATGGCGGGTAATGTTTTCAGCAACATCTCCCGTTCTGGGCGTATATTGCGCTGCAGCAATAGTCCATGTCAGCATAGTTGCATCCTTCAACACGTCGTCTGTGGGCTTTTATTCTAACAAGGTATCAAATCTGACGTAAGGAACTGTCACTAACAGTAAGCATTATTTGGTTTTCGGTTCATACGGCAGGCGTGAGAGATTTACGGAAGCCAGACGGTGTGCAATGAGACGCTCACGGAACCAGTCGCGCAGGTGCGCAGGCTGCTCGCGTTCGACGACTTCGGCAACGACCGGCATGTTATAGCGCTCTTTGAACGCAACGCCCGCTGCGGCCAGGTCAACGTTAACTTTGTCCATCTCCTGCTGAGGCAGGGCTGCCAGGTTGGTTTGCATGCTTTTCTCCTTGGAATATCGCGCAAAAGTTACTAAGAGTCTCGCAAAATGGCAAGTCCGCAGGGCACCCATCTCGACGTGAACATTATACAGCGTTATTCTTTGACTTATATTGATAACAAAAGGGAATGATGGAAATGAACTTCACCGCACCCCGCGCGCTCTGCACCATGCTTTTTACTCTTGGCCTTTTGAGCGCCTCATCCGTCTGGGCGCACGCCCATCTGCAACAGCAAACGCCCGCAGCAAACACTGAGGTAAGCCCTGCACCGCAGGCGCTGACGCTGAATTTCTCCGAAGGCATTGAGCCCCATTTTAGCGGCGTGACGCTAACAGGACCGGATCATCAGACGGTCGCTACTGGCAAACCGGTTCGCAGCGAGAGCAATAAAATGCAGCTGGTTGTGCCGCTGACCCAGACGCTCATGCCTGGTCTCTATACCGTCGCGTGGCATGTGGTGTCGGTCGACGGGCATAAGACCAAAGGCCAATATCAGTTTAGCGTGAAGTAACGATGCTAACGGCACTGTATATTGCGCTGCGTTTTGTTCACTTTGCGGCCTTGATGGTCGCTTTTGGCTGCACGCTTTACGCGGGCTGGTGGGCACCCTCCGCGCTGCGTCGCCTGTTGATTCAGCGCTTTGCCCAGCTACTGCGTAGCGCATTGGCCGTTAGCGCGCTTTCGGCGATGCTGATGCTGGTGGTGCAGGGCGGGTTGATGGGGGAGGGCTGGTCTGACACCTGGCGTCCCGACGTCTGGCAAGCGGTGCTGCATACGCAGTTTGGCGGCGTCTGGCTGTGGGAAATCGTGCTGTCCTGGGTTGCATTGGGCATCGCCTGGGTGCGGCCGCGGCAGATGATGCGACGGCTTTTGCTTCTCTGTGTCGCGCAGTTTATCCTGCTGGCTGGCGTGGGCCATGCGGCCATGTATGACGGCGCGGCGGGCGCGCTGCAGCGTGTTAATCATGCGCTGCATTTGCTGTGTGCGGCGGCGTGGGTTGGCGGGCTGGTGCCGTTTCTCTACTGCCTGCGACTGGCGAAAGGACGCTGGCGTAAGGCGGCTATCGGTACGATGATGCGCTATTCCCGCTACGGCCATCTGGCCGTTGCCGGAGCGCTGGTGACGGGGTTGATCAATAGTTGGCTCATTCAAGGGGGGCTGACCGTCGCCACGCCGTACGGTATCGCACTTTGGGTGAAGATGGGGCTCGTTGCGTTGATGGTCGCGCTGGCGCTACTAAACCGCTATCTGTTAGTGCCACGCATGGCATCGACGCCGCAGGGGCTGGCACAGCGTCTGTTCCTCCGCACCACGCAGGCGGAAATTGTATTGGGGGCACTGGTGCTGGCGTGCGTCAGTCTCTTCGCGACCTGGGAACCTTTTTAATCAAACTGGCGAACTATGAAAAAAATTATTCTGTCTTTGTTGTTATTAACCGCTTCCGGCAGCGCGCTGGCCGCTCAGGTCATCACCGTGAGTCGATTTGAGGTGGGGAAGGAGAAGTGGGCTTTCAACCGTGAGGAGGTGATGCTGACCTGCCGCCCTGGGCACGCGCTATACGTGATTAACCCCAGTACGCTGGTGCAGTATCCGCTCAATGATGTGGCCGAGCAGCAGGTTAAGGCGGGTAAAACCCAGGCACAGCCGCTGAGCATTATTCAGATTGACGATCCTGCCCAACCGGGAGTGAAGATGAGCCTGGCACCATTTATTGAACGTGCCGAGAAGCTCTGCTGATCGTCTATCTGTTTAATAATCAATAAAAAACCGCAATCATTCTCGAGAAATGGCTGCGGTTTTTTTTCATTATGCCGTTTCATTGACGAAAATTTTCCGCTCGCAAGGGCTGCGGACTGGAAAACCTGTCACGGTCATCTATTCTTATAAAGCATGGCGACTTAGCCTGCATTAATGCCAACTTTTAGCGCACGGCTCTCTCCCAAGAGCCATTTCCCTGGACCGAATACAGGAATCGTATTCGGTCTCTTTTTATCTGTCTGTTTTTGCTGGGTATTTTTAGGTGGTACCCGAAATTCCCCGAAAATCACCCGAAATAATTATATCCTGTTTAAACCATATCATACTCTGCACCGCGTGCGTCCAGGTATTTTTGCGTCATTGTTAAATTTTTGTGTCCTAACAGGCGCTGCGCAAAATCTGCGCCACGTTCCTTTTCGTAAAGTCTACCAGCCAAGCTCCTGATCTCATGGTAGGTAGGAGGGTTGGGGCCAAACTTTAACCCGGTTGAATCCCTCGTGTCTGAAAATGCCTGTGTCAGCCCATCTGGAGTTAATGGCCCAGGCTTCCTTCCGCCGCGCCTCACCGATGAATAAAGCATAAAATCGGATGGGTTATTCTCTCTGCACTGTTCGATAACATCCTTCAATACAAGGTTTGCCGCGTCCAGTCGTAAATCGAGTGGGATAGCCAGCTTATGCCCAGTTTTTTCCTGTGTCACGAATAACCTACCATCAATCACGTCGCTGAATCTGAACATCGAGACATCCTCTCTCCGCTGCCCAGTAACCAGTGCTAGGTCGCAGGCGCTTGCCGCCCACTCTGAGTTGGTGTTAGCCGCCGCCCTGATCACCATGAACTGTTCAAGTAAAAGACGTTCACGCTTGACCTTTGGCGTTGGGGTTCTGGTCGGTTCCGCCGGATTCTTGTCAATTCGTCCCTCAACAATTGCTTCCCTGAATATATCGAGCAATACAGATCTCAGCCCGGAGGCCATGCTTTTCTTGTCACTGATGATGTAGTACTCCAGAAACTCAGCGATATCTTTTGTTGTCACCGAAGTCAGAGGAATCCTGCCGAACTCTTCGTTAATCGTGGCTATCTGGTTTTTCCGTACCTTCATTGTGTTAGGTTTTAATTCCCTTCGCTCAAGAATTACCGCATAGCGCTCCAGCCATGCCGACACCGTAAAGGTGGGCACATCTTTTATTTTTTCAAGAAGCGTAGATGGCAGGTAGTTCTGATCGATGTAGCTGTTGGCCTCAATAGCCTGGGCAACTGCATCTTTTCGGGCAACCCGACCCAGTGATATTTCCTGTCCGGTGATCGGGTTGCGCCATGAGTAAAGCTTATCTCTTTTGCGAAAGGTCAGATTACGGGGCAGATTAGCGTCGTAACGTACCGGCCTGTTCGCCATATTTCAGTCTCTCCAGTAGAGTGCCTTTCGTCGGCAATTCCTGCCGCGGTGCCTTGTGGCGTAAGTTTTTTTTGCTCGGATCTACGTAAATTGAGTCCGGATGCAGACGATACTCTTTACCGTGGCGCTCAGGGGCGGGGTAAATTCTTCCTTCGCGAACCCAGCGGCGAAGAGTAGATAAAGAAGGTGGAGTGGCGTAAACGGAGTTTGCCCATTCCTGCAGGTTTAAAAGCTTTGCCATCTTGCCTCCTGCTGGCAACCCATTATATAGCTGCCAGCCAATTGTTATTGATAATCCAGAATCAAGATACCTGGCCCGGCAGCGCACGCAGTCGGCGCATCCCGGTCATCGCTGTGGCCACATAGCTTCGGCTACGGTTGACCACTTCTACCCAGACCTTCACGCCTTCAACCCGCACCGTATACGTTTCTTTCATCTTGCTGCGCCCGTAGTCGCCGTAGCGCTCCTGATGCGTAGCCAGGGCGATGGCGCATGCCTGGTACGCGAGTGGGGATTGTCTACTGCCTCGGTTGATCAACTTCATGCTTTGGTCCTCCGAATGCAGCGGTTACGTTGAGAGGCGATCAAGGCGACGCCGGTGACCGTTTTCTGGAGGCGGGATAGCTCCGCCCATACCGTAGCCGCCCGGCGCCACAGTCCGCGTTTTTCCAGTTGCGTAGCCGTTGACTGTAGCTGTCGTAATTGACCGTGCTCGGTAGGGGCCTGTGTTGGTCCATTGACGAGCTCGTCTGCATACCAATCACTCACAACGAAGTTATGAATCCGGCCATCGACAGTATTCCGGGTGCGGATAATCATTCCGCTCTCCGTCATTACGCCAATGATGTAACGTGTTGCCCGGTCGGTGAGGCAGAGCGCTTCACTGATTTGTGGGGCGCTGGCCTGCGGATTTTCGAGCAGGTAATGAGCGACCGCTTTCTGACGTTCAAATTTATCTACCATGCTGATAATTCGGCCCCTGCCAGGGCCGACCTCCATTAGCCAACGTATTCCGGTTTCATGTCGTCGAGCGTTACGCGGAACTGTTCGTAAAGCTCGTCGCCGAGGTGACGGCGCGCAGCGGTGAGTGTTGCTTCAGCCTTCGTGAACAGGTCGGCTGCGTCCGGTTCGCCGGCAGACGGCAGGGAGTTAATCGTCGCCTCGATTTTGTTGCGAGCATTCACCCGGTGATAACGCTGCGTGGCTTTGTTCTTAAGTTCGGTGAATAATGCTGAACCCAGGGTTGCCTTGGCCTGATTGATGTCTTCACCAACGGCCTTAGCGGCGTCGATGTCCTCGGCAGCATCAATGCGATCACGAAATTCATCGGCGATAGCATCAATATTCACTGCGGATTCCCGAGCGCTGGTGGTAGTTGCGACAGTGTCTGCTGAGATTTCAGCCAGGCTAACGCGCTGCGGCGCCGGGTTAATTTCTTTCTCTGTGCGCTGCTCAACTTCATCCGGTGTGTAGACGCCAAGAACAACTGCCGGGCAGTAGAGACGCGCCCAGTATTTCAAAGCCAGATAGGCGATCTGCTGTTTAGGGTTTGAGATCCACAGCGGGGAATTGCGGGTAATCACGCTGGAAAGGAAAACTGGCTCTCCCCAGGTAACTTCGCTCTCGCCGCGAATGACCGCACCAACACGCACTGAAAGGCCTTGTTCATCTGCGCTGCTCCAGCCGCGAACCGTCTCTTTTTTATCGTACGTTCCGCCGCCTTTTGCCGGCTTCTTGACGATCTCTTCACGGCTGCTGGCGCATTTTGACCAGTCGCCTTCGTACTCATAGTGGAAGCGGCCCACGATTGCGTTTGAGCTGGAAATCACAGCGTTAACCAGTTGCGCTTCGTAACCCAGAACGCCATTCACCAGATGCGTTTTCTGCGCTACGGCGTATGGGTTCATACCCCACTGCATAGCCTGCATGATAATAGCCATGCAGTCGGCCGGATTACCTCGGAGGTGTTCTGGTACCGTCACTGCCGCCTGAGCCATGAGTCCGGCTACAGCCTGGAGCTGGGTTAGCGCCTGAACGTTGAAAATGGCATTGCTCGCTGAAATGGTGGTTGGTGCCTGTTGTTCTGCGTTCACGATATTCATGTTTTCCATCATCATTCCCCTTATGCCAGACGCAGCGCTTCAAGGCGGCGCAGGTCGAAGTCGTTCAGTTCGTCGGTGTAGTCGCCGGTGATTGGCGCTGGCCACTCGCCAGTATCAAAGCCGGTCGCGATAGCGCGCATCGCCTTGCGGTACTCCAGCATGCCCAGCTCCAGCAGTTCGGTTGATGCCTCGATGATTGCGATCCAGTGGTAGTTCTCGTCTTTGTTGACGAAAATCCAGAAGAACTGGTCAAGCGCCGCCGTTTCGCAGTACATCGCTGCGCTCAGGTGGTAGTCGCGGTCGATGATTTCCCGGTGAAGCCGCGCGCGCAGGCCTTCCTGCTTCACGTTCCACATGCTGATGGTTTTCAGGTCGGCACCGACACGAACGCCGTCGAGGTCGATTTCCAGATCCGGGCGTACGCGGACTTCTAGACCGGTTTCGTCGTCAAAGCCGAAGTAGCTCACCTCGACAGCGCGGCTTGGGTGCGTAAGCAGCTTGCCAGCGGTCGGGTGCTGGAGCAGGGCCGTCTGAATGTTCAGTGCGGTGCTCAGCTGCTGGCGGGTAACCAGTACTTTCCCTTCCGGGTTTTCACGCCATGCGTCCAGCAGTTCGTCGGCGAACACGGCGCCCGGGTTAACAGACTTCACGGCCTGAATCAGATCGGCTTTCGTGCCGGAGACTTTCAGCGGCTGCGGTTTCTGTGCTTCCTGCGCGACCAGATCAGGGTTGATGATTGCCAGTTGCTCGAGCAGCGCGTCACGGCTTCCGCTGGTTTTTACCTGTGGCGGCAGGGTGGCGTTGTACTCTTTGATGCAGGCTTTCATCGCCGCGGCGGTTTGTTTCTGGTCCGCTTCAATACGCTGGAACTCGGCAGGCAGCGACATGTAGCTTTGCCCGGTTTCTTCCAGCGATGCGCCAAGCGGCACCTGCGGCGGCAGGGTGGCGTTGTGCTCTTCCAGCAACGCTTTGATGTCGTCGGCAGACAGCTGCGGCGGCAGGTTGGCGTTGTGCTCGTCGATAAAGGCGCGGATCGTTGCCGTTGTGGTGAATGCACCTTCCGGTATAACCGGTTCAACGCTGAATTCAGCATCCAGTTGTTCAGGTTGCAGCGCCAGTGCATGCACCAGGTTGCCCATATCCAATACCGGTGAGCGCTCTTTGACGATGGTCTTGGCGACGTGGCGGGCGTTGAAATACATCAGGGACACGCGGACATCTTTCACCTGCGTGGAGCTGATGCCGTTGGCGGCGTGGTAAACCTCATTCGGCAGACCTTCGTAACGGCCAGGCTCGAAGAAAGCAGGGTACTCAGCATCTGGTGCTGGTTGCGGTTCTTCTGTGGTTACGTCCGGCGCGGTGTCGTTCGCCAGGCTCGGTGCCGCGGCGGCCAGAATTTCCCCAGCGCTGGCTTCAGTTACGGAATCTGCCTGCGGATCATCTTCCACAGCACTTTTGCCTGCTGATACCGCATCGTTATCTTCGCCTTCGGCGCACTCAGTCTCTTCCATCGGCTCATCGCTGGTGGTTTCCTCGGTTTGTTTTTCTGGGGCGTTCATCAGGCCTTCAACGGAGAAGATGCCGCCGCCGACGTTGCCGATTTTTGGCTGTTCGGCTGCTGCTTTCTTTTCTGCCGCGACCTTCTCGTTAATCTCGTTTTCCCAGCTCTTTTCGGGTACGTGGCCAGCGGCCGCCATGGTTTCTTCGGTTGGGTGCTCGTGATCGGTTTCAGTCAGGTTCGCATTGATATAGGTCTGCAGACTGACGGGGAAGTGGTGGGCGTTCTCGGCAGCGCCGCGAATAAGAGCGAAAATTGCAGCGCGCGAATAATCAAGGATGCCAGCGCATTTACGCAGCGTCTCAGACCACTCTTTGAACGGACTCTGTTTCTTGCTGATAATCTCTTTTGCGCGGCGATAAACGCCACCAGGAATATCGTAGATGTTGAAATCCATTGTCAGTGTGGCCAGCGCAATATCAATGTCCAGAGTGTCCAGCGTGTGGATGAGTTCAGGATTGCGATCGGTCTTATTGCCGCCGCCAGCATTGGTTTTAACGTCGGTGCGCTGAATCTGCGCCACGCGGTTTCCCTTTTGCCACTCTTTCACCAGCAGGCCACGGTCGATGTATTCGGTGCTCACCCACGCTTTAACGAACTGAATAAAGTGGTTCAGCTCATGGCGTTGTATCTGTGGCAAGGCTTTTTGCACTGCGTCGGTCAGCTTCCACAGTGTCGGCATGTCGAATGCTTTTACTTCAGGGCAGTTTTCGACAGCCAGCAGCAGGTTCTGAGCGTAGGTGTTGTCCGTGTCCAGCTCCAGCGCTGAAAGCTCTTTACGGCGTGGGATGCTGATGTGGTAAACGTGGCCTTCCTCTGCGCACAGCTGCGCGAGGATCTGAATGCGGAAAGGCATTGTGACCAGTTGAAATGCTGCATTCTCATCTTCAGAGAATTCAACTTTGCGATCGCCGTTCTCTTCGGCCATCAGCTCCGTAGTCAGCGCGCTGTCGGCGACGCCTTCCTGGTGAAAGCTGTCCTGCGGTGCCGCGCCTTCTTTCAGTTGCCATGTGCGCTGGTCGTCGGCCAGTTCGTAACGTTCGCACCAGGTTAAATCAACGGTGCTTTCTTCCGGCAGGTCGTTAAATACCGGGAAGTCAGTGCGAACAGGCTTCATGTAGTCTTTGCCGCGGCCCGTTTCGATCCCCGCGTCTTCCAGTTCAACGTCGAGCTGCAGGTTGGCGCGCGCTTCGGATTTCGCACTGAACCAAATCACTGCGTCTTTCTTTCCAGACTTCTGAGTAGCCTTTACCACGTGGAAGAATTCCATGTGAGATCCTCTTTTTTGGGTGTTAGAATCCCCGGGCCATTGATGGCGCCCATTGGGTGTCTTTTTTGGTTTGGTATAAATTCCGGTGTAACTTTGGTCGGTGTCACCGGACGTACAGGCCCGCCTTGCGCGGGTTTTTACGTTATGACTCGTGGGCCATCTGGTCGTAAGAGGCACAACGTACACAGCAGTAATCGCGCTCTTCGCGCTTCAGCTGCGCGCCGTGGATCAGCGTCAGCGTGTTCTTCACTTCTTTGCCTTGCTCAATCGGCTTTCCACACAGGTGGTAAGCGCATTTCTTCTGGTTATGCATCCGGATCTCCTTTCTGTGCCAGCAGGTAGCAGAGACGGCGCAGGAGTGCCTCGAAGTAATTCAGTTTCACGGCCTGCTGCCGTGCTGGTTTACGTGCGTAATCAATCACCGTATGACTCCAGTTCGCCAGAGAGAACACCGCGTATTTTTTGAATCTCACTACGTGAAATATCGCGTTGTTGATGCATAAATCGTTTAACAAGAGATAGCGCTTCAAGAACCGCATCCTTGTCTTCGCAATCCAGGTTATCAACAGCGGAAACAACTGCTGAACGAACCAGTTCAAGATTCTCTAATCCAGACAAAAGCTCTGCTTCTAAGCTTGCGAACCCTGCGTATTTTGTGGCTAGTTTCAGTGCGTCCTTCATCTCACCCTCGATACCTTGTCTTTAGAACTCAGTGAACTTCGCTGGTGGCGCCGTGGCGCTGATCTTCACGGTTGAGCGTTTGAACTCTGCACTTCACCACCGCGAAGCCCACTGCCATGTTGCTCGTATCGCTGAGCTGCGGAACGTTGTTGAACCTTATGCGCGTTGTGTTTCGCGATGGAGTGATGATGTACTATAAGTTCATTAATGTAAAGTACCAAAAGTACATAATGATAATGTGGCAAGTTCATAAATACATAACAATATGAACTTTAAAGGGATTTATTTTTAACGCGGCGCTTGCTATGCTCACAAAAACATCACTGAGGGTATGGTTATGGTGACCTGCTCCCCGTTGATTAATACACCGCGATGTTAGTAATGTCTTCATAAGCCACATGAGGACATCCCCATGAAGAAGCGTTTTTCCGACGAACAGATCATCAGTATTCTCCGCGAAGCCGAAGCTGGGGTACCCGCCCGTGAACTCTGCCGCAAGCATGCCATTTCCGATGCCACGTTTTACATCTGGCGTAAGAAGTATGGCGGTATGGAGGTGCCTGAAGTTAAGCGCCTGAAGTCGCTTGAGGAAGAGAACGCCAGACTCAAGAAGCTGCTTGCCGAAGCCATGCTGGATAAAGAGGCGCTTCAGGTGGCTCTTGGGCGAAAGTACTGACGACAGACCAGAAGCGGGAAGCCGTGATGTTGATGTGTGATGCGACCGGTCTGTCGCAACGTCGTGCCTGCAGGCTTACAGGTTTATCCCTGTCGACCTGCCGCTATGAGGCTCACCGTCCGGCTGCTGATGCGCATTTATCAGGGCGCATCACTGAGCTGGCACTGGAGCGCAGGCGTTTTGGCTACCGTCGTATTTGGCAGTTGCTGCGCCGTGAAGGGCTTCATGTTAATCATAAGCGCGTGTACCGGCTTTATCACCTCAGTGGCCTGGGCGTAAAACGCAGAAGACGTCGTAAAGGGCTGGCAACAGAACGTCTGCCGCTGCTCCGTCCGGCGGCGCCCAATCTGACCTGGTCGATGGATTTCGTCATGGACGCACTTTCCACCGGTCGCAGGATCAAGTGTCTTACCTGCGTCGATGATTTCACAAAGGAATGCCTGACGGTCACTGTTGCCTTTGGGATTTCAGGCGTTCAGGTCACGCGTATTCTGGACAGCATTGCACTGTTTCGAGGCTATCCGGCGACGATAAGAACTGACCAGGGGCCGGAGTTCACTTGCCGTGCACTGGATCAATGGGCCTTTGAGCATGGTGTTGAGTTGCGCTTAATCCAGCCGGGCAAGCCAACGCAGAACGGATTTATTGAGAGCTTTAACGGACGATTTCGCGATGAATGTTTGAATGAGCACTGGTTCAGCGATATCGTTCATGCCAGGAAAATTATTAATGACTGGCGGCAGGATTATAACGAATGCCGCCCGCACTCCACGCTGAATTATCAGACACCGTCTGAATTTGCAGCGGGCTGGAGAAAGGGTCATTCTGAGAATGAAGATTCCGACGTTACTAACTGAGTGTTGTATCTAATCGTGGGGGCAGGTCAATGGGTTTAGGAATGGATATGTCACGAGATGAGCTACTGGAAGAGCGCGCAGCTTTCATCGCTGGCGAGATTGGCGGGGCGGTTGTTGAGTTGATTATCGCCGGGGTGGTAATAGAGCGTGATGCGATTGTCGAGCGACTGGAGACGAAGCGAAAAGCGGTGGGCAATATGATCCACAAAGGAGTGTTACGGGATGCGGCAGAGTTCGTGAGGAAAGGGCAGTAAAAACCCGGCGCGGTGGCCGGGATATTTTACTGGTTACTCAGTAAATTATAGGCGGTATAAACAGCGCCAATTATAGCGGGAATGGCTAGAATTATTGCTAACTTAGCTTCAGCTATTGATGTCTTTGTATTAGCTTCAGTTAGCTTCGCTGTTATCTCTACCTTGTCTGACAAAGATTTATTGACAGTATCAAAGCGCTTATCAATATCGTCGAAACGTTTGTCGATTGCATTAAATCGATCATCAATGCGCTCGAATTTAGTTTCGATGCGCACCATAGTTTCGTTCAGGCGTGACAGCGTCAACTCTATTGAGTCAACTTTCTTTTCCAGGCGATCTAAACGTTCTGTCATGCCACCACCTCCGCCACCACCATTGCCATACCCTAATGATGCATCATCATCTAGATAATTTCCAGATATAGCTTCTGGAGAACGTGCGCTGACAAGCGTGAGAACCTTCTTATTCACCTTGTTCTCCTGCAAGTGTCACATTAAAATAAATTTCTTTTGAATCAATAACATTTCCGTAATTGACTAACAGGTTTCTCAACTCGCAAGAGAATTTATAAATTCCTGAACTTGTAGCTTCGAAATAAAAGTTGGCAGAGAGGAATGAAGTCCTTTTTACTGGATCAATTTCATCTGACGGAATTGCTGACATTCCATGGCTAGAATTCGTTACTGAGTTTCCCTCTGGATCTTCTAATCCTATAGAAACAAGATAGTTTTCTTTCGGGTCTAGTTCTATGAATGAAACCCCAACGCTCATCGGGAGAATATTGTTGTCCCTTGTTTTAAAGTTTAAAACTGGATTAGTTGCTCCCTTTGGGCTGTACTTTGCCGGAAACATAAAGGCTATTTTTTCCGGTGGATTTTCAATGATCTTAGTGCCAGCGTCATCTGTCATACGTAATCCAAACCCTTGTGTTGTTACCCATGCTTCCTGTACGTCTGCGGCATGCTGCCAATCACCTTGCCGAAGACGAAGATTTTGTTCATCTCTTCCTTCTCAATCGGCTCCCACGGTCGATAGGTAGGGTTATCGGAGATGACCAGTAACTTGTCTTTCATCTTCTGCAGGCGCTTAACATGCGATGTATCGTCGTAGATAAAGGCGTAAATGCCATCGCCGTCAAAGTGCTGAACGCTGATATCGACGAAAAGCAGATCACCGGGTTCAATCGTGCCTGACATGCTGTCGCCGCGAACGTTGATGATGCGGATCTGCTCCTGTTTACGGCCGTTAAACATCTGGCGAGCATCTTCAACGGAGTATTCCACGGAGCGCAGTACCTCCACGAACTCACTATTAATGACTCCTGGCCCAGCACTAACAGAGAAATCGAGAACATCTATACGAAATGTTTCTGTCGATTTCTGCAAGCGCCCCTCCGAGATCCCATCAGCCTCGCTATCACCTAACAGGTAAGTTGAAGTTGTGCCAATGCTCGCAGCAAGCTCTTGCAGCTTCCCGCGCCTTGGAATTGATTCCCCGTTAAACCATTTGCTTACGGCCTTTGGTGTCAACTTCATCTTTTTGGCTATCTCAGCCTGACGACCATGAACCGGTAAACCAGCTTTATCGCAGGCCAGCGCTAGCCTATGGGAAAAGTCTTTTCGCGCTTTTTCTTCCTGAACCATAGGTTCAATCATAATATCTCTTGCGTGAACTATCAGTTCCAACATAATATGTACCTACAGTTCATATTGAGGATTAAAAAATGCAACCAACAAGCCTTGGCGAAATCATCAAGCTGATTCGCGTACCAGTGGTGGCCAAAGCATGCGAGCGAACTCCGCGAGCAATCTACAAATGGATCAATAGCGGCTGTTTGCCACGTACTGATTACACCGGCGAGACGGCTTATGCATCGAAAATTGCTGAGGCCTCGGGTGGTCGCTTTACCACCACCCAAATTCTTGAAATCAGCAAACCAAAAGTAGCCTGACCAGCACTTCAACCACGAAAGGGAAAGCACTATGCAATCACTTACGTATCACCAGAATACAACCTTTGACGATAAGCCTCTGATAAACCGTTATCAGCCAGCGCAAAGCGTATCACCAGAAAAAATCCGCGATGCCGTCCGCGCCTGGGCGACCTCAATCAATAACCAGGATGTAGTCGCCGGGCTGATCGTTGAGGAATGGGAGCGGCAGGGCGGCGGCGTGCTGGACTTCCCGGACGACCTGAGCCGCCGCCGGCAGAAGCTGTTTCGTTGGCTGGATGGCACTACTCTGGCGGCGCAGCGCAATATCGAGCTGCTGACCCCGGCGATCACCGCTGTTCTCCCTCTGGAGTTCCGGGGCCGCCTGGCGCCGCAGGATGACTTCATGGCGCGTTATGCGGCTATGGAGAAAGAAGTCAGCGAGGCAAAACAGGCGCTGATGCTTCGTGCGCCGCAGCACCAGATGGTGAAGGAGGTTCGTGAGGGGATCGAGAAGATGCTGGCCATGCTTCCGGCCGAGGCCATGGGGCAAGTTCTCAGCGGTCTGGCTGCGCTAGCGCCTGGTCTGCTGTGAGGGGCCTATGAATCACATCGAATTCATTGAGAAGAATGTTCGTGATGAGCTGATTAAACAGGGCTTTACTCCGGCGGTGGCGCAGGGGGGGGCATATCAGGCCGTGGACATGTACAAGCGCATGAGTCAGGCCAGCCGTAAGGGAAGGATTTTTGATGATGTTTTACGACACGCGAAGTTATGGGCAGAAAAGCAAATGCTGCCATCAGACAAGTTCGAGAAGAAACGCGTTAAGCGTAATCAGCCGCAGCCTGGGCTGTTCTGAAAGGGTGAAGACTGTTGTGCGCCAACACAGCCAGTCTTCGAGTGTAATTCCAGGCAGAAATTACGGGGCAAGTATGTCAAACACCGCTGAAATATTCAAATTTCCCACAAATGCCGAGAATGCAGGAGGTCTTATGGCCGACCTGTCCAACGGGTATACCCGAATCGCTAACGAGATTCAGAAGCTCAAACCACGTCTGCGTATGTCCGGGCGTGAGTGGCAGTGTCTGGAAGCTGTGATCTGGTTAACCTACGGATGGAATAAAAAACAGGACCGGGTTACAAACACAGTAATTGCCGGGCTTACTGGTCTTAGCGATTCACACGTTTCTGATGCAATTCGGTCGCTTTCTGAGCGTGGAATTATCTTCAGTCACAAGCAAGGCGTGATGAAGACCGTCGGTATAAATACTGAACTTTCTGCCTGGATTTTAGACAAATCGAAAACGGGAAAAGTCTTCCCGAAAACAGAAAAATCCTTCCCGAAATCGGGAAAAACCTTCCCGGAAACGGTAGACACCCAAGACTATAACAATAACAATATTAAAAGATCTTCGTCCGAGAATTCTGACGAATCCCCTGACGACCGCCTGAGTAAGTTTTTATCTGCTCATCCTGACGCCGTGATTTACACCCCCAACTTCACCAAGTGGGGAACAGCGGCAGACCAGCAATGCGCCGAATGGCTCGTTGTCCTGGTCGAGAAAGTTAAACCCTTCCCGAAGAAACCTATCATGGCCTCCTGGGCTAACGATGTGCGTCTGATGCGCGAGCTTGACGGTCACAGTCACCGTGAAATTTGCGAGCTGTTCCTGTGGGCCAGCAAGGACGCTTTCTGGCATACGAACATCCTCTCTCCGGCAAAGCTGCGTGCCAAATGGGACACGTTGAGCCTCCAGCGTAATGCTGGTGCCCGTTCCGCCACCGCCAGCCGCCAGGCTATCGACTTCAACAACACAGACTGGATTAACGGGGTGCTCGATGAAAACTCTCTCTGAGCAGATGGTCAACTTCGACCGCGAAAACTTTGTACGCGTGGCTCACGGCATGCCGGAGGTGCAGGACACCCTGCCGCCGCAGGCAGAGCAGACGGCGGAAATCTTCAACGCTCTGTTCAGTGAGCTGCGCGCAACGTTCCCCGCAAGTGTCCACAGCTTCAACGACCAGGACGCATTCAACGAACTGCGCCGCCAGTGGCTTCTTGCCTTCCGTGAAAACGGGATCACCACCATGGAGCAGGTAAACGCCGGTCTGCGCGTTGCACGGCGTCAGGAGCGCCCGTTCTTACCTTCGCCGGGGCAATTCATTGCCTGGTGTCGTGAAGGCCGTAGCGTGCTTGGTATTAGCTCTGCTGACGTCATGGCTGAGTACTGGAAGTGGCAGAAGCTGGTTTTCCGTTACACCAGCAGCGAGCAGTACCCGTGGAGTAAGCCGGTGATGTATCACATCTGCCTGGAACTGCGCCACCGGAGCACCGAGGGCCAGTTGAGCCGCCAGGAGCTGGAGCGCGAAGCCGTCGCCGTTCTGGATATGTGGGAGCGCCGGGTGCAGTCGGGCAAACCAGTGCCACCAATCCGCCGCGCGCTGGCCGCGCCGAAGGCGGCAACCGGGCCGACACCGGCTCAGATGCTGATGGCTCAGTACAAACGCAACAAAGACGCTGGGAGGGCGTGAGCATGACCGAATTCACGATAAAACATACCAACAAGGCGATCGCAATTATCGCTGAGTACCTCCAGCGCGCCAGCCGGAACGAGCAGCTTCAGGAAGCTAAAGTTCGACTCGACAAGAAAATCGTTCTGCTTTCCGAGGATGAGCAATGCGATCATAGCATGCTGATGGCTGCGTTTGTACCGGCCATGACCAGCCACACCCGGGAGAAGTTCTTCGAAGAAATCGCAGTAGCACTGAAAGGAGCCGCGCGATGACCAAGCCACGCTATCTCAAAGCGGGTACCGCGAACTGCCCCAAGTGCAAAGGCTCGCTGGAATGGGAGCAGCACTTCGGATTCATGAAGGTCTACAACGTTGACGGAAAAGAGCTGTATCAGGGCCGCTGCATGCAGTGTAAGACGTACTGGGGAGTGAAAACGAAATGAGCAACGATATCACAGCACTGATGCAGAAATTAAAAGAACGTGCAGAACTGGCTAAGCGCGTTGGAGCGAAAAATCCACGCTTCACTGCTGATGAAGTACTGGCGCTGGTAGAGGCGCTGGAGAAGGCGCAACACGAATCAGCGGTTAATTGGGAAGCTGCTGCATCGATGAACGTCGAAAATCAGGAGCTGAAGCAACGCATCGCCGAACTGGAGAATTATGCAGAGGCTGAGGCGGTCGGAGCAGACAAAGCTGCGGAAGATAGCGTGTATTGGATGAAGCGCTGTAAAGAGCTGGAGTCCCGCACTGTCACCGTTGAAATCCCCCTACCAGACTGTACGTATGCCGACCACAGCTACCCGGCGTATTCAAAGCACCAGGTGGTCAACATTCTGGCCGCCGCTGGCATCCAAGTTATCGAAGGAGAAGGACAGTGAAATGTGCTTCATGTGGTGGCTCTGTCGTATGGATGGGGCCATGGTCGAACCTGACTCATACCGAATGCCAGCAGTGTGGCGCGGTGAATAATCAGGTCGCTGAGGATTTTGAATCTGAAATTGAGGATGCGGACGATGATTAACCAGTTAACAGACTCAGCACCAGTAACCGACGAAGACCTGGAACACATGATTTTGGGTCTGGAGCGTGACGGAATTTACCCCAAGCTGCTGTCGTTGATGAGAGAGCTGCGGGAGCGGAGAAAGGCGAGTGGTGATCCAGCGTATTACGTGCTTTCCGATGATGACGGCATCGAGATAAATACGGTGGACGAGTTTAGTTGCGGGCGGCGTGGTGGGCAACCGCTCTACACCGCACCGCCAGCGCAGGTAGTGCCAAATGAAATGGCTATTTCTGATGATATGAATCTTTATCAGAAAAGTTTTGCGCAAGGCCATAACGCCTGCCGTGCCGCCATGTTGCAGGAAAGCCAAAAAGCTGCAGGAGTACCACAAAACTGCAGGAGCTGCGCAAAAGTGCAGGTGTTGCCGCCCGGCATGCAGACCGCGCCAACGCTGGATTCTTCACCGAAAAATGCCGAGTCGCCCAGCGGCATAATCGAGACAAAGGCGGTGAAGTAATGGATCCATTACTCGAGTACGCCTGCAAGCGTATCGCCGAGCTGGAAGGTCTGCTGCTGGTGGAGGTTCCTGAAACGGTATGGCCTGCCGAAGTCGGCATGGTCTTATCTCAGGTTGAAGTCGCCGGGGAACTCCCGGCGCATCACCAGCGCCGCCTGCAGCACCATATCAATCGCATGTGGCTGGAAAAAATGCCTGTACCGTCAATCATCGCCGCGGCCCGTTCGCTGGCCGCAGCCATGGAGAAATTCGCGTGAGAGATTCAGAAATCATTGTTGATAACTTTGCTGGCGGCGGCGGGGCGTCTACTGGCATTGAAATGGCTACCGGCCGCAGCGTGGATATTGCGATCAACCACGACCCCAACGCGATCGCGATGCACACCACCAACCACCCAAACACGCTGCACTATTGCGAGTCTGTTTATGCGGTACGTCCGAAAGTTGCGACCGCCGGCCGCCGCGTTGCGCTGGTATGGTCCTCGCCGGATTGCCGCCACTTCTCGAAAGCGAAGGGTGCCAAACCCGTTGAAAAAGCGATTCGTGGGCTGGCGTGGGTAACGTTGCGCTGGGGGCTTGATGCTGACCCGCGGGTGATGATGCTGGAGAACGTCGAAGAGTTCAAAACGTGGGGGCCGCTGCTGGCGGCAGAAATGCGGCCGGACCCGGCGCGCATCGGCGAAACATTCCAGGCCTTCGTTGGCATGCTGACAACCGGCATCCCGGCAAATCATCCGGCACTGCTGGAGTGCTGCGAATTTCTGGGGATCCCTCTCAACAGCGAAGATGCTGCGCGACTGGTGAAAGGCCTGGGTTATGTCGTTGAGTTCAGAGAGTTGCGCGCATGCGACTATGGCGCGCCGACTATCCGTAAACGGTTCTTCATGGTCATGCGCCGGGACGGGCAGCCGATTACTTGGCCTGAAGCAACACACGGCGATCCGAAGACAGAAGCGGTACTGACAGGAAAGCTGGCGCCGTGGCGCACCGCGGCAGAATGCATCGACTGGTCAATTCCGGCCCCGAGTATTTTCGACCGCAAAAAGTCTCTGGCTGTGAATACGCTGAAGCGGATCGCGCGCGGCATCCAGCGTTTTGTTATCGATAGCCCTACGCCGTTTATCGTGAAATGCAACCACACCAGCACGAAAACAAGTTACGACTGTTTCCGTGGGCAGGCTCTCGACGAGCCGCTGCAGACGATCACGAAAACGCACGGCTACGCGATCGCCGTACCGCACCTGACGAAGTTCCGCACCGGTGCGACCGGGCAGCCAGTTACCGAACCGGTCCCGACGGTTACCGCTGGCACGTCGGCGCGCCCGGGCGGTAATGGGCATGCTCTCGGGGTGGTGGAAGCTGCGTTGACGCCGTTCCTCGCGGGCAATGGCGGCAGCGAGTACCAGGCGAAGCCGCGACCGCTGACGAAACCTGCGCACACAATCCTGAAAGAATCCCGCGCATGTGTCGTTGCTCCGGTTATCGCCCGGCAGTTCGGTGCCAGCATTGGGCACCGGGCCGACGAGCCGAGCGCGACTATCACGGCGGGCGGCGGCGGTAAATCGCAGCTGGTGACGTCGACGCTGATTCAGATGGGATATGGCGAACGCCCCGGGCAGGAACCGCGTGTTCTGCAACTGGACAACCCGCTGGGCACCGTTACCGCCGGCGGCAATAAGTTCGCGACGGTGAGCGCGTTTCTGGCGAAGCACTACGGCGGGAACTACTCCGGCCCGGGCGTCAGCCTGGACGAACCTGCGCATTCTGTCACCACCGTTGATCACCATGCTATCGTCGCCTCACACCTGGTGAAGCTGCGCGGCACCTGCCGGGACGGGCAGCGCACGGACGAACCTATGCCAACGGTCACCGCTGGTGGCCAGCACGTAGGGGAGGTGAAAACCACGCTGGCAGCTGACGGATATGACGAGCACCGCGCGCAGCAGACGCTGGCTTTCCTGCGGAAATACTGCGGCGAGGATTGCGACGGGCTGGTTACCGTGGACGGGATCACTTACCGGATTGTTGATATTGGTATGCGCATGCTTCAGCCGCATGAGTTGTACCGGGCGCAGGGCTTCCCGGAGTGGTACATCATTGACCAGGACTACACGGGCAAGAAGTACGCGAAGGACAAGCAAGTTGCCAGGTGTGGCAATGCTGTGCCGCCGCCGTTTGCTGAGGCGCTGGTGAGGGCTAATCTGCCAGAGATGTGTCACAGAAAATCCATCGCAGCCTGAACTATAATCCCCTCAAATCACGAGGGGATTTTTCTATGTCCGAATACGATGAAATGTCTGAAAAAGTCTATGACGAAGCGTGTCGCATAGTCGGGCAGTGTTGCCTGGCACTGGCAGAGAATGGGGCTGATACCAATCGAGATCGTCTTGTTCATCAGCTAAAACGCCTCCACTGGCTGTACATGCAGGAAACCAATGAATCAAATCTGTCGATACTGCTTGCCATTGAGCAGCTAGCCACGAGCGAGGACTGGAAGAAGCCCTACATGGGTGGCTGACGCAGGCAACCTGCCTCGGCGTTTTTTTATGCTGGGCATCAAAATGAGGTCGGACAAAGCAACTGTTAACAAGACACGGTGTAGAAATTGGTGGGAGTATGTACTTATCCAATTTGAGGTGACCGACAAAATGACGATCGTATTTATCCCTCCACTGATAACCCTTCTGGTAGCAAAAGAGAACGAGGTGAGCAGGCCACTCACTCAGCAGGAAGTCGAACAGATTCGTGGATTGGCCCCTATATTTCCATACACTTTTTATCACTTAACCCATTACTGGTTCGCCGCCGCAGATATTCCCGTGGCGAACGATACCCCAGTGCACTATGCGGATGCCATTCGTTGTAATGTTCGAAGGCCTCCGCAAGGTTCTTTACCGCTGTTAACCCGTCGGGTTTCGGCATGATGCTGATGTAATCGCGCTTCATCGTTTTCACGAAGCTCTCTGCCATCCCGTTGCTTTCCGGGCTACGTACCGCCGTATGTTTAGGCTCCAGTCCTACCATTCTGGCGAACTGACGCGTCTGATAAGAACGGTAGGCTGAACCGTTGTCTGTCAGCCACTCAACTGGGGATGTCGGCAGGCTGTTACCGAAACGACGCTCCACGGCACCCAGCATGACGTCCTGCACGGTTTCACTGTCATATCCACCGTTACTGGCCGCCCAGTAAAGTGCCTCGCGATCGCAACAGTCCAGAGCGAACGTGACCCGCAGTTTTTCACCGTTATCACAGCTGAACTCGAAGCCGTCAGAGCACCACCGCTGGTTACTTTCTCCAACGGCCACTTTCCCTGTATGCGCCCGCTTCGATGGCGGTATTTCCGGTTTACGCTCAAGCAGCAGCGCATTCTGACGCATGATGCGGTATACGCGTTTGGCATTGATCACCGCCATGTCGTCAGTTTCTGATTGTCTGCGCAGCAGTGCCCATACCCGACGATAACCATAGGTGGGCAGATCGCCGATAACGGTATGGATACGGGCCAGCGCGTCAGTATCATCAGGCTTGCGCTTGCACCGACGATCCTGCCAGTCCTTTGACCGACGGGCCATGGCATGCAGTTGCGCACGTGAGACCCGGAGGCAACGACTGACAAGGCTTATTCGCCATCCTCCGGCAACAAGGGCACGTGCGCTATCCACTTTTTTTGTCGGCCATATTCAACGGCTTCTTTTAGCAGCTCGTTTTCCATGGTTTTCTTGCCCAACAGGCGTTGCAGCTCTTTAATTTGCTTCATCGCAGATGCCAGCTCCGACGCGGGCACAACCTGTTCTCCTGCGGCAACGGCTGTAAGGCTGCCTTCCTGATACTGCTTACGCCACAGGAACAGCTGACTGGCAGCAACGCCATGCTGACGGGCGACCAGCGACACGGTCATTCCGGGCTCAAAACTCTGCTGAACAATGGCGATTTTTTCCTGAACACTTCGCCGTCTGCGCTTCTCTGGACCTAAAACATCAATCATTCGGACTCCAACGACTAGTCTAAAAACTAGTATTAAGACTATCACTAACTTAAGTGATACCAACTGTCTGGAGATTCAGGGGGCCAGTCTAACGGGTGCATAAATATACCCCGTATGGATAAATATCAACCTTATGTATTAGCGTGGTTGCATCCATTTTGTGCATTACTTTATCGATGATGAATGGTTACGCTGCTCAACCATTCTGCCTCCAGGCCGGCTTTCGGCAGCGGTATCCTTAACCGCTATTCATCTATTTGCCTCAGCGCGTGTATGGGTAAATTGTTGGGTAGAGAAAACGATTCCAACAAGGAAACTACGGTAATAAGCCCGGCGTAATGGGGTTCTCAGGGTTAAGTCCATAGTTATGGCGATGTTATTTCAAGCCGATGCTGTTTAATTTACAGATAACAATACCCGGCAGTGCGCTACACAATTTGTCGGCGATCACATTTTTTCAGGCAAACTCATTAATCTTTTCAACTATTAACCTGTCGAGCTAATTTGTGGGCGCACGGTGTGCGGTACATTGACGTCTGACTGAACGGGATGCGGTTAAATATTTCAGATTTATGATGCAGTTACCTCTATGTCGGTTATAAATAGGCAGCAATAAACCTCTGCAGCCGTTTAATTTCGGTTTTACCGACCTTTTTCATCCCTCTCTGGCGTTGCTGGTGCGAAGTAAGGGGGAAATGGTATGGATGACGCAGGAAGCCTGGGGATAAAATATGTTACACTGCGCTCCGTTTAAAAAACGCATCGATTAGGATTTCTCAGCCAATGGCACAACTTTATTTCTACTACTCAGCAATGAATGCCGGGAAGTCGACCGCCCTGTTGCAGTCGTCGTACAACTATCAGGAGCGCGGCATGCGCACCGTGGTTTATACCGCGGAAATAGACGACCGCTTTGGTGCCGGTAAAGTCAGCTCGCGAATTGGCCTTTCTTCGCCAGCGAAGCTGTTTAACCAGAGTAGCGACCTGTTTGACGAAATTCGTGCGGAGAACGCCCGTGAGCAGGTTAACTGCGTGCTGGTGGATGAATGCCAGTTCCTGACCCGAGAGCAGGTCTATGCGCTTTCTGACGTGGTAGATAACCTCGATATCCCCGTATTGTGCTACGGGCTGAGAACGGACTTTCGCGGCGAACTGTTTATCGGCAGCCAATATTTGCTGGCGCTCTCCGACAAACTGGTGGAATTAAAAACCATCTGCTTCTGCGGGCGGAAGGCCAGTATGGTGCTGCGTCTCGATCAGGAAGGGCGTCCTTACAATGAAGGTGAGCAGGTGGTGATTGGCGGTAATGAGCGCTATGTCTCCGTTTGTCGAAAACATTACAAAGAAGCGCTGGAAACAGGCTCTCTGGCCGTTATTCAGGATAAGCATCGTCTAGCCCATCGTTCCTGCTAAACGCCTTCAGACGCGTTTCTACCCCCTGTCATCGCCGGGGAGTAGAAGCGCGTTTTTTATTGCTGATTTCACGGTAATAAAAAAAGCCCCATCACGAGAATGGGGCTTGTTCTTTGTGCTTTCAGCGAGCGTTAAAGCGAATTATTTTTTCGCTTTTTTCTCAGCTTTAGCCGGTGCAGCTTCTTTTTTCTCTACTGCCGGCGCGCCTTCAACGAAGTCACGACCGTAGTAGGTATCCAGCAGAATCTGTTTCAGTTCAGAAATCAGCGGGTAACGTGGGTTAGCACCAGTACACTGGTCATCAAACGCATCTTCAGACAGTTTGTCCACGTGTGCCAGGAAGTCAGCTTCCTGCACGCCAGCTTCACGGATAGACTTAGGAATACCCAGCTCAGCTTTGATTTCTTCCAGCCAGCCCAGCAGTTTTTCGATTTTCGCTGCGGTACGGTCGCCCGGAGCAGACAGACCCAGATGGTCAGCGATTTCAGCGTAGCGACGACGAGCCTGCGGACGGTCGTACTGGCTGAATGCAGTCTGTTTAGTCGGGTTGTCGTTCGCGTTATAACGAATAACGTTGCTGATCAGCAGGGCGTTCGCCAGACCGTGAGGAATGTGGAACTGAGAGCCCAGCTTGTGCGCCATTGAGTGACATACGCCCAGGAAGGCGTTCGCAAACGCAATACCGGCGATGGTGGCTGCACTGTGTACGCGCTCACGTGCTACCGGGTTCTTAGAACCTTCATGGTAAGACGCTGGCAGGTTTTCTTTCAGCAGTTTCAGCGCCTGCAGAGCCTGACCGTCGGAGAACTCAGAAGCCAGTACGGAAACGTAAGCTTCCAGGGCGTGAGTGACGGCATCCAGACCACCGAAAGCACACAGGGACTTCGGCATATCCATGACCAGGTTGGCGTCAACAATCGCCATGTCAGGCGTCAGCGCGTAGTCAGCCAGTGGGTATTTCTGGCCAGTTGCATCGTCGGTTACAACCGCAAACGGAGTCACTTCAGAACCGGTACCGGAAGTGGTGGTGATCGCAACCATTTTTGCTTTCACGCTCATTTTCGGGAACTTGTAGATACGTTTACGGATATCCATAAAGCGCAGCGCCAGTTCTTCGAAGTGCGTTTCTGGGTGTTCGTACATGACCCACATAATTTTTGCTGCGTCCATCGGGGAACCGCCGCCCAGCGCGATAATCACGTCTGGTTTGAAGGAGTTCGCCAGCTCTGCACCTTTACGAACGATGGTCAGAGTCGGGTCAGCTTCAACTTCGAAGAATACGTCAGTTTCAACGCCAGCCGCTTTCAGTACAGAAGTGATCTGGTCTGCATAGCCGTTGTTGAACAGGAAGCGGTCGGTCACGATCAGAGCACGTTTGTGGCCATCAGTAATCAGCTCATCTAACGCGATTGGCAGTGAGCCACGACGGAAGTAGATAGACTTCGGAAGTTTGTGCCACAACATGTTTTCAGCTCGCTTAGCAACGGTTTTCTTGTTGATCAGGTGCTTAGGACCAACGTTTTCAGAGATGGAGTTACCACCCCATGAACCACAACCCAGAGTCAGGGAAGGTGCGAGTTTGAAGTTGTAGAGGTCACCGATACCACCCTGAGAAGCAGGGGTGTTGATCAGGATACGCGCGGTTTTCATCATCTGGCCGAAGTGAGCAACGCGTTCTGGCTGGTTGTCCTGGTCGGTGTACAGGCAAGAGGTATGACCGATACCGCCCATCGCAACCAGTTTTTCAGCTTTCTCAACGGCATCGTTGAAGTCTTTTGCACGATACATCGCCAGGGTTGGAGACAGTTTTTCGTGAGCAAACGGTTCGCTTTCGTCAACAACCTTCACTTCGCCGATCAGAATCTTAGTGGTTTCTGGTACGGTGAAGCCTGCCAGTTCGGCAATTTTGTGCGCCGGCTGACCAACGATAGCGGCGTTCAGCGCGCCATTTTTCAGGATAATATCCTGAACCGCTTTCAGCTCTTTGCCCTGCAGCATGTAGCCGCCGTGGCTGGCGAAACGTTCGCGAACGGCATCGTAAACGGAGTCAACAACAACAACGGACTGTTCAGAAGCACAGATAACGCCGTTATCGAAGGTTTTAGACATCAGAACAGATGCAACAGCACGTTTGATATCAGCGGTTTCGTCGATAACAACAGGGGTGTTACCTGCGCCAACGCCGATTGCTGGTTTACCGGAGCTGTATGCTGCTTTAACCATGCCTGGACCACCGGTCGCAAGGATCAGGTTAATGTCCGGGTGATGCATCAGCGCGTTAGACAGTTCTACAGACGGTTGGTCAATCCAGCCGATCAGATCTTTTGGCGCGCCAGCAGCGATTGCAGCCTGCAGAACGATGTCTGCTGCTTTGTTGGTCGCATCTTTCGCACGCGGGTGCGGAGAGAAGATGATGGCGTTACGCGTCTTCAGGCTGATCAGTGATTTGAAGATAGCGGTAGAAGTTGGGTTAGTGGTCGGTACGATACCGCAGATGATGCCGATGGGTTCAGCGATGGTGATGGTACCGAAGGTGTCGTCTTCAGACAGCACGCCACAGGTTTTTTCATCTTTATAGGCGTTATAGATATATTCAGAAGCGAAGTGGTTTTTGATCACTTTATCTTCAACAATACCCATGCCGGATTCGGCAACGGCCATTTTTGCGAGAGGAATTCGAGCATCTGCGGCAGCCAGGGCGGCGGCGCGGAAGATTTTATCAACTTGCTCTTGAGTGAAACTGGCATATTCACGCTGGGCTTTTTTTACGCGCTCGACGAGTGCGTTAAGTTCAGCGATATTAGTAACAGCCATAATGCTCTCCTGATAATGTTAAACTTTTTTAGTGAATCATCTGCTCGACAAGTCAGTATAGACAAATCACCTGCAGCTGGTGAAAGAGTTAAGGAAACAAGGTGTTACCCACAAACTGATTCACTGATTTACTAAAAGAGCTTCGATTTAGCCAAGGAGCTTACCGGAAAATACGCCTTATTTATGAGGCCGTTTCTCTTTCGGTGTAAGCAGATTACCCACTTCTGAGTACGATTTACGTGATCTAAATCAAATTTAAGGCAAGCTGACACCTTTCAGCAGGCCGATTTTAGCAAATTGTATAAACTGTTAATCATTGGTGGGTATTGGTGGTGTAAACATTAGCATACTTTATACAAATGCATAACACTCTGTTTTTGCCTCATTTTTATGGATAATTCTAATGAACATGGCTAATAAAAAGGGTATTGTCTGCGCGACTCGCGATTTGCAGTTCGTCAACTACAACTTTTAATGATGCTCCGGGGTTCACGTGATTCAAACGCTGTTTGATTTTCCTATCTTCTTTAAGTTCTTTATTGGGCTGTTTGCGTTGGTGAACCCGGTTGGGCTGATACCCGTTTTTATCAGCCTGACGAGTTATCAAACGGCGGCGGTGCGTAATAAAACCAACCTGACGGCAAGCCTGTCGGTGGCCATTATTCTGCTGACCTCGCTTTTCCTTGGGGATTTCATCCTGCAACTGTTCGGCATTTCCATCGATTCGTTCCGCATTGCCGGCGGGATCCTGGTCGTATCGATTGCCATGTCGATGATCAGCGGCAAGCTGGGGGAAGATAAGCAGAACAAGCAGGAAAAATCAGAAACCGCCGTACGTGAAAGCCTGGGGGTTGTGCCGTTGGCGCTGCCGCTGATGGCGGGGCCGGGGGCCATAAGTTCGACAATCGTTTGGGGTACCCGCTACCATTCGCTCACTTATCTGCTCGGCTTTTCTTTATCTATTGCGCTGTTTGCCTGGTGCTGTTGGGGCATTTTCCGTATTTCTCCCTGGCTGGTACGTATGCTGGGGCAAACCGGAATTAACGTCGTCACCCGTATCATGGGCCTATTATTGATGGCGCTTGGCATCGAATTTATTGTGACCGGTATCAAATCCATCTTTCCGGGGTTGGTCGGTTAAATATTCTACGGCGGCAATGGATGTTAACATCTATTGTTGCCGTTAATATCACAAAATCATATCGTTCATTTATCATGCCGATACAGAAATAATTAATTCGAATGATTCTAAAATAACCATTAATATCAATGCGATATGCATTCCCTCATCTTCTTGCTTCCCGCATAGAAATGTTATTTCTCTCACACGATACTCTGGGGCTTGCCGTTAGATAATTGAAATGATATTAGTAATTTCAGTTTCACAGCAGAGTTATGTGCTAAAAATTGAGCAACTGTTAAGTTTTTGTGCAAAAAATCGCCTCCGACGCTGACGCGTTGGGTCATACGAAAGATTTTTGCATATCTATCTGAAATTTATGGATTTCATGATTAGGTGCTTTCTCTATAGGCTGTCCTGCTGCGGGTGGGATGCCGCGCAAAAGAGAATTGGTTAACAAATTTGCAAATTATATTGGCGGTGATAATCGTCATTTGGTACTTTCCGGCCTAAGTTATTTGCGGATAACGTAATGTAAACGATAACTGTTTCTATTTGTAAACAGTGATGAACAGAATAAGAAAAGCGTCCCGACAGGGGGAGGCTTTAATGAATCGACGTCAGGTTGCCACAAAGAGCGACCGTAATAAAAAAGTCGGTGATAGCAGGCAGTAAATGACCTGGCAGACGCAAAAATCTCCTGCGCTGTACAGGAACCCGCAAGGGGACTAAAACAGGCTGACTTCAGTCAGTAATAATAATGAACGGAGTATCAACACAATGTCCATCATCACAAAAAGAAGTTTGGTTGCGGCAGGTATTCTCACCGCGCTGATCGCAGGGAACGCGGCTATGGCTGCAGAAGTACCCGCGGGTGTGCAGCTGGCAGAAAAGCAAACCCTGGTTCGTAATAACGGTTCCGAAGTGCAGTCTCTTGACCCGCATAAGATCGAAGGTGTTCCAGAGTCCAATATTAGCCGCGATCTGTTCGAAGGGTTACTGGTCAGCGATCTGGACGGCCATCCAGCACCGGGCGTAGCAGAATCCTGGGATAATAAAGACTTTAAAGTCTGGATCTTCCATCTGCGTAAAGACGCTAAATGGTCCGACGGTTCGCCGGTGACCGCACAAGATTTTGTTTACAGCTGGCAGCGTTCAGTTGACCCGAAAACCGCTTCACCGTATGCAAGCTACCTGCAGTATGGCCATGTCGCGGGTATCGATGAAATCCTCGAAGGTAAAAAACCGATTACCGATCTCGGCGTAAAAGCGGTTGACGACCATACGTTAGAAGTGACCTTAAGCGAACCGGTTCCTTATTTCTACAAGCTGCTGGTGCATCCTTCCACTTCGCCAGTACCAAAAGCAGCAATCGAAAAATATGGCGAAAAATGGACCCAGCCGGCGAATATCGTCACCAACGGTGCTTATAAATTAAAAGATTGGGTAGTGAACGAGCGTATCGTTCTTGAGCGCAGCCCAACTTACTGGAATAACGCGAAAACCGTTATCGATCAGGTTACCTTCCTGCCAATTTCTTCTGAAGTGACGGACGTAAACCGTTACCGTAGCGGCGAAATCGACATGACCTATAACAACATGCCGATTGAACTGTTCCAGAAGCTGAAAAAAGAGATCCCGAGCGAAGTTCACGTTGACCCATACCTCTGCACCTACTACTACGAAATTAACAACCAGAAAGCGCCGTTTACCGATGCGCGCGTGCGTACTGCGCTGAAGCTGGGTATCGATCGCGATATTATTGTTAATAAGGTAAAAGCACAGGGTGATATGCCGGCTTATGGCTATACGCCACCTTACACCGATGGTGCAAAACTGACGCCACCAGAGTGGTTCGGTTGGACTCAGGCCAAACGTAACGAAGAAGCGAAGAAATTGCTGGCCGAAGCGGGTTATACCGCGGATAAACCGCTGACCATTAACCTGCTGTATAACACATCCGATCTGCACAAGAAGCTGGCGATTGCCGCAGCATCGCTGTGGAAAAAGAACATTGGCGTGGATGTGAAGCTGGTTAACCAGGAGTGGAAAACCTTCCTGGATTCCCGTCACCAGGGGACGTTTGATATTGCGCGCGCAGGCTGGTGTGCCGACTATAACGAACCCACCTCTTTCCTGAACACCATGTTGTCTAACAGCTCAATGAATACCGCGCATTATAAGAGCCCGGCATTTGATAGCATCATGGCTGAAACGCTGAAAGCGACCGATGAAGCGCAGCGTACCGCACTGTATAGCAAAGCAGAGCAGCAGCTCGACAAAGACAGCGCGATTGTACCGGTTTATTACTATGTAAACGCCCGACTGGTGAAACCATGGGTCGGTGGCTATACCGGCAAAGACCCGCTGGATAATACTTATACAAGAAATATGTATATTATTAAGCACTAATGGCAATACGTGGGGCAGGCTCGGCTTGCCCCACGGTGTCTCGCATTATTGTATTATTACAGGCACAGCCAAAAGGTATGGGCAATGTTGAAATTTATTCTCCGTCGCTGTCTTGAAGCGATTCCGACGTTATTTATTCTTATTACCATTTCGTTCTTTATGATGCGTCTTGCGCCTGGTAGCCCATTTACGGGGGAGCGCACGCTGCCGCCAGAGGTTATGGCCAATATTGAAGCGAAATATCACCTTAACGATCCCATTACCACCCAATATTTCAGCTATCTGAAACAGCTCGCGCACGGCGATTTTGGGCCATCGTTCAAATATAAAGATTATACGGTCAACGATCTGGTGGCGAGCAGTCTGCCAGTGTCGGCCAAATTAGGCGCGGCGGCATTCCTGCTGGCGGTTATTCTTGGCGTCTCAGCGGGGGTGATTGCCGCGCTTAATCAGAATACCAAGTGGGACTACGCGGTGATGGGGGTCGCGATGACCGGGGTGGTTATCCCCAGCTTCGTGGTGGCGCCGCTGCTGGTCATGATTTTCGCGATTACACTGCACTGGCTGCCCGGCGGCGGCTGGAACGGCGGGGCGCTGAAGTTCATGATTCTGCCGATGGTGGCGCTTTCTCTGGCCTATATTGCCAGCATTGCGCGTATTACCCGTGGCTCAATGATTGAGGTTTTACACTCCAACTTTATTCGTACCGCAAGGGCGAAAGGGTTGCCTATGCGGCGGATTATTTTCCGTCACGCTTTAAAACCCGCGCTGCTGCCGGTGCTTTCTTATATGGGGCCTGCCTTCGTCGGTATCATTACCGGTTCGATGGTCATTGAGACAATCTACGGCTTGCCGGGGATTGGACAGCTGTTCGTTAACGGGGCGCTTAACCGCGACTACTCCCTGGTACTGAGCCTGACTATTCTGGTTGGCGCGCTAACGATCCTGTTTAACGCGGTTGTCGACGTACTTTACGCCGTGATTGACCCGAAAATTCGCTATTAAGGCTGGAGTTCGCCATGATGTTAAGTAAAAAAAGCAGCGAGGCGCTGGAAAACTTCAGTGAGAAGCTTGAGGTTGAAGGCCGCAGCCTGTGGCAGGACGCGCGTCGTCGCTTTATGCATAACCGCGCGGCGGTAGCCAGCCTGGTTGTGCTGGTATTGATTGCGCTGTTCGTCACCCTGGCGCCGATGTTGTCGCAGTTTTCCTATTTCGACACCGATTGGGGCATGATGTCCAATGCGCCGGATATGGAATCCGGGCACTATTTTGGTACCGACTCTTCCGGCCGCGACCTGCTGGTCCGTGTGGCAATCGGCGGGCGAATCTCTCTGATGGTTGGGATCGCTGCGGCGCTGGTTGCAGTGGTTGTTGGCACGCTGTACGGCTCGCTCTCCGGCTATCTGGGCGGGAAAATCGATTCGGTAATGATGCGTTTGCTGGAAATCCTCAACTCCTTCCCGTTTATGTTCTTCGTGATCCTGCTGGTGACCTTCTTTGGGCAAAACATCCTGCTGATCTTTGTTGCTATCGGGATGGTGTCCTGGCTGGATATGGCGCGTATCGTTCGCGGGCAGACGCTTAGCCTGAAGCGTAAAGAGTTTATTGAAGCAGCCCAGGTAGGCGGCGTATCGACCGTCAGCATTGTGGTGCGCCATATCGTACCGAACGTGCTGGGGGTGGTAGTGGTGTATGCCTCTCTGCTGGTGCCCAGCATGATTCTGTTTGAATCATTCCTCAGCTTCCTCGGACTGGGGACACAAGAGCCGCTGAGCAGTTGGGGCGCTCTGCTGAGCGACGGTGCTAACTCGATGGAAGTTTCGCCATGGCTGCTGCTGTTCCCGGCGGCGTTCCTGGTGGTGACCCTGTTCTGTTTTAACTTTATCGGCGATGGCCTGCGTGATGCCCTCGACCCGAAAGACCGTTAAGGAGCGTTGCCATGAGCATAATTGAAACGGCAACAGCGTCACAGCGTCTGCTGGATGTGAAAGATCTGCGCGTCACCTTCAAAACTCCCGACGGCGATGTCACCGCCGTTAACGACCTCAACTTCAGCCTGCGTGCAGGCGAAACGCTGGGGATTGTCGGCGAGTCCGGCTCCGGAAAGTCGCAAACCGCGTTTGCGTTGATGGGGTTACTGGCAAGCAACGGGCGTATTGGGGGATCGGCGCTGTTTAACGGCAAAGAAATCCTGAACCTGCCGGAGCATACGCTTAACAAGCTGCGCGCCGAGCAGATTTCCATGATTTTCCAGGACCCGATGACCTCACTGAACCCGTATATGCGGGTAGGCGAGCAGCTGATGGAAGTGCTGATGCTGCACAAAGGCATGGGAAAAGCTGAAGCGTTTGAAGAATCGGTGAAAATGCTGGATGCGGTGAAAATGCCGGAAGCGCGTAAGCGCATGAGGATGTACCCGCACGAGTTTTCCGGCGGGATGCGTCAGCGTGTGATGATCGCTATGGCACTGTTGTGTCGCCCTAAACTTCTGATTGCCGATGAGCCAACGACCGCACTGGACGTGACCGTTCAGGCGCAAATCATGACCCTGCTGAACGAGCTTAAGCGCGAGTTCAATACGGCGATAATCATGATCACCCACGATCTCGGCGTGGTCGCCGGGATCTGCGATAAGGTGCTGGTGATGTACGCCGGGCGGACCATGGAATACGGCAAAGCGCGCGATGTCTTCTACCAGCCTGCGCATCCTTATTCTATTGGTCTGTTGAATGCGGTTCCACGTCTCGACGGCGAAGGCGAATCGCTGTTGACCATTCCGGGTAACCCACCAAACCTGCTGCGTTTACCATCAGGCTGCCCGTTCCAGCCGCGTTGTCCGCATGCGATGGACGTGTGTAGCAGCGCACCGCCGCTGGAAGAGTTTGCGCCAGGCCGCTTACGCGCCTGCTTTAAGAACGTGGGGGAACTGGTATGAGCGCCGTGACTGACGAAAGAAAAGTACTGCTCGAAATCGCCGATTTAAAGGTCCACTTCGAGATTAAAGATGGCAAACAGTGGTTCTGGCAGCCGCCAAAAACCCTGAAAGCGGTTGATGGCGTGACGCTGCGTTTATACGAAGGCGAAACGCTGGGCGTGGTGGGAGAGTCCGGCTGCGGTAAATCCACCTTTGCGCGTGCCATTATCGGCCTGGTGAAAGCGACCGATGGTAAAGTCGCCTGGCTGGGGAAAGATCTGCTGGGGATGAAACCGGATGAATGGCGCAACGTGCGCAGCGATATCCAGATGATTTTCCAGGATCCGCTGGCGTCGCTGAACCCGCGTATGACCATCGGCGAGATTATCGCCGAGCCGCTACGCACCTACTACCCGAAAATGCCGCGTCAGGAAGTCCGTGACAAAGTGAAAGCCATGATGATGAAGGTGGGGCTGCTGCCAAACCTCGTCAATCGTTACCCGCATGAGTTTTCCGGCGGTCAGTGCCAGCGTATCGGCATTGCGCGGGCGTTGATTCTTGAGCCGAAGCTGATCATTTGTGATGAGCCAGTATCCGCGTTGGATGTGTCGATTCAGGCACAGGTGGTGAACCTGCTGCAGCAGCTACAGCGTGAAATGGGCCTGTCGCTCATCTTTATTGCCCACGATCTGGCCGTCGTGAAGCACATTTCCGATCGCGTACTGGTGATGTATCTGGGGCATGCGGTGGAGCTGGGCACCTATGACGAGGTGTACAACAATCCGCTGCACCCGTACACCAAGGCGCTGATGTCCGCTGTGCCGGTTCCGGATCCGGATCTGGAGCAGAATAAAACCATTCAATTGCTGGAAGGGGAGCTGCCTTCGCCGATTAACCCGCCTTCAGGCTGCGTATTCCGTACGCGCTGCCCGCTGGCCGGGCCAGAATGTGCGCAAACGCGCCCCCTCTTAGAAGGCAGTTTCCGCCACGCGGTTTCCTGTCTCAAGGTTGACCCGTTATAATCATCTGGGCTGGCAGGTTGCCAGCCCTTATTTTTTATACGAGGGTTCATCGTGGTCGGTATTAGCGCTCTGCGCCATCGTCTCTATCATTTGCTCTTTGATCAACGCACACGAACCGGACGCCGGTTTGAAGCGTTGTGCGGTTTTTTCGCCTTATTAAGCGTCTGCGCTATTTTTATTGAGTCGGGCATTGGTACAACCTACCACCTGAGCTACGACGAATGGCATGCTTTTGTCTGGCTGGAAATAGCCTTTACGCTGGTGTTCACGCTGGAATATTTTCTGCGGCTATTCTGCTGGCCAAATCCCGCTCGCTATGTTTTTAGCTTCTGGGGTTTTATCGACCTGGCGACAATTTTACCGTTTTACGTGATTATGCTGTGGCCGGAAATAGGCGTGGAATATCTGTTTGCCTGGCGTGCGATGCGCGTTATTCGGGTGTTACGTATTCTGAAGCTGCTGCGCTTGATGCCCGCATTGAATAGCTTCTGGACGGCGATCGTCAATTCCCGCCATCAGCTGATTCTATTCTATGCCTTTATCGGCATTGTGATGGTGGTGTCCGGTGCGCTGATGTACGGCATTGAAGGGCCGGTACACGGTTTTACCACGCTCAGCACTTCGGTCTACTGGGCTATTGTGACCGTGACCACCGTGGGCTATGGCGATATTACGCCGCACACCGCCGCGGGCAGAATTGTGGCTTCTGTACTGATATTGATCGGCTATTCCGTCATTGCCATTCCGACCGGCATTATTACCGCGCAGATGACCAGCGAGTTTCAAAAGCGTCGCCAGGAGCGCGTTTGCCCGCACTGCAAACAGCGGCATCATGAACCCAGCGCGCACTACTGCAATAGCTGCGGTACCGCGCTTCCTCAACATCAGTCGCAATAAGGCGGTATTACAGGCATAAAAAAGGGCAGCCAGGCTGCCCTTGATGTTGTTATTCTCGCCAGAGAATGTGGCAAAGCTTGTGATCTTTTTCGCGACACAGCAGCACACGGGCAAAAATATCGTTCAGTTCGCCGCCGTCAGTATCCGCAAGGCCAATCACCACTTCGGCAAAGAAATCCGGGTTCAGATCGTAGTCGACATGCTCCTGCCAATCTTCGGAAGGATCGAACAGCTCAGCGCCGCCGCGTTCTTCAAATTGCAGGTTGAACAGAATAATGTCGGCCGGGTCAAGATTGTCTGCCGCCAGCTCGAGAAAAATGTCATAAGCCTGCTCGAGCGTTTCATCTTCGGTCAGACGATTATTTAAATCCATATCCATGATGGCTACCTGTTGAGTGCTGATGGGCACGTTTTACAGTAATGGGCTAAAGAAGTAAAACAGTCGCTCAGCAATACGGTGCCAGAATGGACGTTTTACCCATAAACGCGCGTCCAGTAACCGCGAGCGGGAAATATAATCATCCTGCACGGCCGCGAGATCGCTGCCGAATCCGCTGTCATCGATGACCAGGGTAATCTCAAAGTTAAGCCACAGGCTGCGCATATCGAGATTAACCGTGCCGACAAGGCTCAGCTCGCCATCGACCAGCACGCTTTTTGTGTGCAGCAGACCGCCTTCAAACTGATAGATTTTGACGCCGGCCGCCAGGAGTTCGGTAAAGAAGGCGCGGCTAGCCCAGCCAACCAGCACCGAGTCGTTTTTACGCGGCAGGATAATGCTGACATCAACCCCACGCTGTGCGGCGGTGCAGATTGCGTGCAGCAGATCGTCGCTGGGGACGAAGTACGGCGTCGTCATAATCAGGTATTCGCGGGCAGAATAGGCTGCGGTCAACAGCGCCTGATGAATCAAATCTTCAGGGAAGCCTGGGCCGGAGGCGATAGTCTGAATAGTATGCCCGCTGGCCTCTTCAAAGGGCATAATGTTAAGGTCCGGCGCAGGTGGTAATATGCGCTTACCGGTTTCAATTTCCCAGTCACAGGAATAGACAATACCCATTCCCGTGGCGATCGGCCCTTCCATTCGCGCCATCAGATCAATCCATTGGCCAACGCCGGAGTCCTGCTTAAAGAAACGCGGGTCGACCATGTTCATACTGCCGGTGTAAGCAATATAGTTGTCGATCATGATCATTTTGCGATGCTGACGTAAATCCATGCGCCGTAAAAATACACGCATCAGATTAACCTTGAGCGCCTCGACCACCTCGATGCCTGCATTACGCATCATCGCTGCCCACGGGCTGCGGAAGAAGGCGACGCTGCCAGCCGAATCGAGCATCAGGCGGCAGTGTACGCCGCGACGTGCGGCGGCCATCAGCGATTCGGCTACCTGATCGGCCATGCCGCCGGGCTGCCAGATGTAAAAGACCATTTCGATATTGTGCCGCGCCAATTGGATGTCGCGGATGACCGCCTGCATGACATCGTCGGAGTCGGTAAGCAGCTGTAGCTGATTGCCCTTCAGGCCGGCGATGCCTTGACGGCGTTCGCATAGCTTAAACAGCGATGAGGCGACCTGGCTGTTATCGTCGGCGAAAATGTGTTTGCAGGCCTTCAGGTCGTTTAACCATTTGGCGGTGGAAGGCCACATGGCGCGCGCACGTTCCGCGCGTCGCTTGCCGAGATGCAGTTCGCCCAGCGAGAGATAGGCAATAATACCGACCAGCGGCAGGATATAGATGATCAGCAGCCAGGCCATTGCCGACGGCACGGCGCGGCGTTTCATCAGAATACGCAGCGTTACCCCGGCGATTAACAACCAATACCCCAGAATAGCCATCCAACTTACTACGGTGTACACGGTTGTCATAGTTCGAAAATCCTTTTGAATGCCAGATGTTAAGAGTTTACGCATCAGGAGACATCTGGCAAATAAAAACGCACCCAGAAAGCGCTGGTCAGCGATTAGCAAGGGGCTATAATGGAGCGTCTTTTTTAGCAAGAGCGTGAGCAATGAAGCGTAGTAGACCTGAAGTGGGGCGCTGGCGGATGCTGAGACAAGCAAGCCGCCGTAAAGCGCGTTGGCTGGAAGCTCAATCGCGTCGTAACATGCGCATCCACTCCATCAGAAAGTGCCTGGTCGGTCGGCAGCGTAACTGCCTGTTGTTCGCCATCTACGATCTCTGATGATAAAAAAGGGCACCGTCAGGGTGCCCTCTGTTTTTGCTGGTGGCTCAGCGTTAACGTCAATCAGAACACTTTTTATATTGTCGTTCGCGTATTCCGATTAAAGACGTTCCATTCCATGAATCCCCGTCCTCTCTGACGCGACGCGTATCTGTGAGTACGGCATGCTGCGTTGCGGGTGAAAATAAGATCAAGATAAGTAGATGTTTGCGGCCACTGGCCCGTTGAGACCATTGATACGACAAAACTCAACGCGGATTCCCGGTATCAGGCTTTCGGATTGACTACAATAGACTGCTGAAATGTGTAGCAGAACGTCTTTTCGACCGTCGGAAGGGGTGATAAAACCTTTACCACTGATAGCATCAAAACTTTTGACAATGCCTGTCATTTTACGAGACAAATAGATTCCTTGTTAAAAATTACGGGCAAACTATACGCTTAAAAAAAATTAAAAGCTAATGTTATGCCAGAATTTTAATCAGGACTCCTGGATGGCTAAAATAAAATTTGCTAATCCGCATAGGAAATGCATTAATGGCTGCGTAAGCTTGAAACGCAAGCAAAACGTAAAATATTCTTCTGTATAACCTTCATCGTCTGGCGCTATCGCTGATATCTCCTTCCTTTGAGTTCAACGTACAGTACTATGTGTTTATAGCAATCATCGAAATTAACATACGTAAAAGAAGTCGGTATGTTTTCAAGAATGATTGCATACAAATTTGATTGCCAAATGAGGATTTTAGTTAACGCCATGAGAACATTTGGCCACGCGTATTTTTAGATGTGCGGCGAGGATTTGAATAAACTATTGCAATACGGGCAGACTAACTGTGAGCCCTTCTGAACTCGAGTAAAACTATGCTCTGAGTTCTTCGAGCAGTTTGGGCATAGGCACTTAACCAGATAATTGCGGTTTGATTGTGTATTCTTACGTCCGGACATAGACATCTCCTGATTGAATGGACTGTCACCATACACGGTTATGCATGTGGATGCTTGTTTGTTTTAGCTTTACATCGGTATTGCCACGTAAAAGTCACATTTATAACAAAAAGTAAGTTAAACCTTCAAAAAGAGGTATATAGTATTAATTTAAATATTCATTTTAGATGCCCATGTTGCCATGGCTCTCAATATCGAATGTCAGCGTTTGATGTCTCAGAGAAAAACTCATTTGGTGCGAAGTGTATTTTTTGTAAAACCAATATGGTCTTTAATGGGTCTATGAATGCCAGTGATAAAATTCCTGGTGTGCGGCATGGCGTTTAGCACAACGGAGGACTGTGCTGGTTATCTTTTCGGATATTATCAAGCAAGATATTACTCAATACAGAGATTAGTTTGAGCAGTAATCCCCTAAGCATAAGAGGATTATTGCTTTATACTGACAATGTATAAGTTTATACGGCTAAACGCTGATTAAATTTTTGTTCCATCATATATTCTATCTTTACCCATAGATTTCGCCTGGTACAGGTAGCCGTCAGCGATAGCGATGGCATCTTCAGCTTTTTTATCGCTCAGCACGCAAACCCCGCCACTGAACGTCACTTTCAGGTTTGGCTCTCTGAATTGACGATGCTTAACTTCATTTTTCCAGTTTTCCAGCCACTTGATAGCATCATCTAAATTCACATCGGTAAAGATTACAGCAATTTCCTCACCACCGTAGCGATACAAAGTGATGTCAGATAGCCCGCACAAGCGCATTCCAAAGCTTGCAACCGTTTTGAGCACGATATCTCCGGTTGTATGACCAAAGCTATCATTAATCAGTTTGAAATTATCAATATCTATCAAGGCAAGAATGGCATGGTTATTACTGCTTTTTTTCTGAATGTCAGCGTCAAACGCACGGCGATTTTTTAAACCAGTAAGGCTGTCAGTTAACGATTCTGATTTGACGTGATCCATCTGGAGGGTGGTGTTTTTTATTTGCTCGACGAGCAGTTCGTCAGCAGCTTTCTTCTCAATAATTCCATTCTGTATGGAACCCGTAATACGGATATATATATTGTTAAGTATTGTCCTCATTGACCACCAGCAGGTGGCGAGAACAAGTAGTAAGATCGTTGTTATAATGAAAATTGGGAAGTTTTTATTATAAGCGATATTACTGTATTCTGAACGGTCTACTTTAATCAACAGATACCAATCCGGATGGCTAATATGATAATAGTAATAATATGCCTTAGTATCGGGAAGGTAAAATGTACCATTGTACTCACCGATATTGGACATCACATCAGGAATATGCGTCAGTTCATCTTTGCTATCTGAACTGAGTACGACAGAACCCTCTCTGGTTATGAGATACTTAGTGTTCGGCAACGGTGAGGCCAGTTTCTTTAATGAGCGCTCTCCTTTGATAACATCAATGTCGAACGAAACAACACCAAAATGTTTACCGTCACTGCCACTGACCGGTAGTGACATTGAATATATTTTTCTTGATGTATTCAGGTCAGTATAAGGTTCAGTAAATACTACATCACCGGCGCTGATTTGACCTGCGATATACCATGGCCGCGTTTTATGATCGACTGAATCAGTGCTTGATGCATAAGGAACATGAACCTCTCTGTCTTCAGGAGTAGACGTAATGATTGCCAGGATGTCGGGTAGTAACCTTAGATGACTTGTCAAAAACGCCGATAATTCACCGTCACTCATTTTGCTGTTTTTTTCTTTGTATTTTTCAACAAGCTCTGATTTTAGATATAACAGAGACTCTTCGTTAGCATTTATGTCTTTCTGAATAAATGACGCAATATTTTGCGTATGCGTATTATGCAGAGAGTGATAATGTTTGAATATATGATTTTTCTGCAATAGAACTAGCACAAGACTAGAGAGAAATACGCATACGGCAAGTATCGTAAATATAAAATTTAATGGTCTCTTAAAACTTAAACTACCAATCATAAATTACTCCAGAGCTTGTTAATATCTACATCCATGCAAAATAAATGTACTTAATAAAAACGTATTTATTTTTTCGAAACCACGTTTTATTTTTATTGTAACTATATCATTGATTGTCATTAACGATCAATATTTATGTATCGATCGTTTTTGCCTATAGTTAATTTTTGTGAGCAAGCGGTCATTCAAATACGTATATCGCATTAGGCTCAGCGTGCTTTACAGCCTGAAGGGAAGAGGGGTGGTTCTTTTGGTGGAAATCAGCGGAAGATTAACTTCCTGTTATTTGGTTGGTTTGGCCTGGTGGAATGGCAATGCAGCGTTAATAACATTCACCGGAACAACCCACGCCGGGCCTCAGCCAGGATGTTTTGAAAGTCATTCAAAAAATCAGAATGCTGTGGCCTGGTAATACGCATATCTGATGATATTACAAGGAGCATCACCGGGTAGAATCCCTGAGTTGATACGGGATTTGGAGAATACGGAAAGTATGGTAAAACCAGACTGGGAGGTCATCGAGACGGCGCACTGGATCCGTAGGTGAACAATCTTATTCTTACACCGATAGCGACCTCATATATAGAAAAACCTGAAGATTTTCATCGAATATAACAACTCCTATTGCGAAAAGCAGCGCGCCTATTACCGCCATCCCGATAACGTTAAAATAGAAATTCCAGGGTTCTTTTGCGCGGTAGATATAGTATTTTTCATACGAGCCCTTGTACCAGCCAATGAAAACGCCAGTTTGGATAGCTCTTCCTGTATGACAGATATAGAAGAGGCCGCACAGACAAAAAGCCAAAGCAGCTAGGGAAGGTGCGAATAAGCAGGTCATTTCTTCCAAAGCTGACTCGCTGATTAAAATTTCGCGGATCTGGGCCGATTTTTTTCCCGCAAACACATCGAATCAGCCTATTTAGGCTATTTTTTCCGCCATTTCTGGCGTTATTTCCGGTTTTTAGTGAGATCTCTCCCACTGACGTATCATTTGGTCCACCCGAAACAGGTTGGCCAGGGTGAATAACATCGCCAGTTGGTTATCATTTTTCAGCAGCCCCTTGTATCTGGCTTTCACGAAGCCGAACTGCCGCTTGATGATGCGAAACGGGTGCTCCACCTTGGCACGGATGCTGGCTTTCATGTATTCGATGTTGATGGCCGTTTTGTTCTTGCGCGGATGCTGCTTCAAGGTTTTTACCTTGCCGGGACGCTCGGCGATCAGCCAGTCCACATCCACCTCGGCCAGCTCCTCGCGCTGTGGCGCTCCTTGGTAGCCGGCATCGGCTGAGACAAATTGCTCCTCTCCATGAAGCAGATTACTCAGCTGATTGAGGTCATGCTCGTTGGCCGCGGTGGTGACTAGGCTGTGGGTCAGGCCACTCTTGGCATCGACACCAATGTGGGCCTTCATGCCAAAGTGCCACTGATTGCCTTTCTTGGTCTGATGCATCTCCGGATCGCGTTGCTGCTCTTTGTTCTTGGTAGAGCTGGGTGCCTCAATGATGGTGGCATCCACCAAAGTGCCTTGGGTCATCATGACGCCTGCTTCGGCCAGCCAGCGATTGATGGTCTTGAACAATTGACGGGCCAGTTGATGCTGCTCGAGCAGGTGGCGGAAATTCATGATGGTGGTGCGATCCGGCAGGGCGCTATCCAGGGATAATCGGGCAAACAGGCGCATGGAGGCGATTTCGTACAGGGCATCTTCCATGGCACCGTCGCTCAGGTTGTACCAATGCTGCATGCAGTGAATACGCAGCATGGTCTCCAGCGGATAGGGCCGTCGGCCATTGCCCGCCTTGGGATAAAACGGCTCGATGACAGCGGTCATATTCTGCCATGGCAGAATCTGCTCCATGCGGGAGAGGAAAATCTCTTTTCGGGTCTGACGGCGCTTAGTGCTGAATTCACTATCGGCGAAGGTGAGTTGATGGCTCATGATGTCCCTCTGGGATGCGCTCCGGATGAACATGATGATCTCATATCAGGAACTTGTTCGCACCTTCCCTAGCGCATCTAAAGTACTCATTCAGACAATAACCTTATCTTTCAAAATGGCAGACCAGGCACTTATACTTCAAGTATGTCATTAGCAAACAACACGTTGAACCCGGTGGAAGGCAAATCGAGGGTAAAGTTAAGGGCACAAACATTGTGTACTTGTCTGCGCCCTTAAGAATTAAAGTCAAGGCAGTGTCTTTTTTAATGTATTGTATTTATTGATTATTTATTATCAAAATACCTTTTTATACGGTTTTACCCAAACCTGCTGATAGACTCCGGCCGCCACGTACGGGTCGTCCTGGGCCCAGGACTGGGCGGCTTCAAGAGATTCAAATTCTGCAATAACCGTGGAACCGCTGAAACCTGCGGCGCCCGGATCGTTGCTGTCGACTGCAGGCATTGGGCCAGCGGTCAGCAGGCGGCCTTCATCGTGCAGCAGTTGCAAACGGGCCAGATGAGCAGGGCGAACGGCAAGACGTTTTTCAAGAGAGTCGGCGACATCCTGGGCATAAATGACGTAAAGCACGGGCAGAACTCCTGTTTAAAATAGTTTGCGGATTACGGTAAGGGAAAGCGTCGGTGACTGCAATGCAAAGTTGCACTGCCGTAAAAAGAGGGAAATCGGTGCGCGCTTTTTGGGCAACTGCGGGAGAAAATTGACCGAAGATAAGATGTCTTATTGAATATGATTGCTATTTGCATTTAAGATTGAGCTCTCATTTTTCAACTGTAACGACTATGACTGCAATGACCTATGATTTACCTCGCCGGTTTCCCTGGCCGACGTTGCTCTCAGTTGGCATCCATGGCGCCGTCGTGGCCGGTCTGCTGTATACCTCGGTACATCAGGTTATTGAACTGCCCGCGCCCGCGCAGCCGATTACGGTCACGATGGTGGCCCCTGCCGATTTAGAACCGCCTCAGGCCGTGGTTCAGCCCCAGCCTGTCGTTGAACCGGAACCTGAGCCGGAACCGGAGCCTATTCCTGAAGTGCCGCAGGCGCCGGTGGTGATCCATAAACCGAAGCCAAAACCGAAACCGAAGCCAAAACCGGTGAAAAAAATTGAGCAACCGAAGCAAGAAGTGCGGCCGGTTGAATCTCGTCCGCTGTCAACGGTCAACCGCGATGCGCCACCGGCAAGTTCAGTAGCGAACAATCTTCCCGGGGCCAGCGCGCCGTCGGTGAATGCACCCACCGGTCCGCGTGCGCTGAATCGTCCTCAGCCGGGGTACCCGACGCGCGCTCAGGCGCTGCGTATTGAAGGTAAAGTGCGGGTCAAATTCGACGTGACCGCCGATGGCCGTGTGGAGAATGTGGAAATACTCTCGGCGCAGCCATCCAATATGTTTGAACGCGACGTGAAAACGGCGATGCGTAAATGGCGTTACGAAGCCGGGAAACCGGGGACGGGATTGATTATGAATATTGAATTCCGCCTGAAAGGCGTGCAGATGAATTAAGCGAAAGCCCCCGAAAGGGGGCTTTGTCGTTATACGGCGAGGACTTTATCCAGTGCCTTCTGCGCGGCGACGAAGTGCTGGCCGCCAAAAAGAATAGCGCGGTTAATCAGCGTATAGAGCTGGTAAATGGGCTGACGGTCGAGAAAATCGGCCGGAAGCGGGGACACCGACTGATAGCCATCGTAGATCTGCGGTGGGCGATCCGGATGCAGCGGCAGCATGGCCAGATCGCACTCACGGTCTCCCCAGTAGCAGGCAGGATCAAAAATATACGGCCCGTTCGGCCCAAGCGCGCAGTTATTTGACCACAAATCGCCGTGCAGCAGAGAAGGCTGCGGCTGATGTGCGCTCAGGCGCTGCTGCACGTGATCGACGATCGCGTCGATATCGCCAAACTCCATGCCTTTTTCCGCCGCCAGCTCGAGCTGCCAGCCGATGCGCTGCTCGGAAAAGAATGTCGACCAGCGACGCTGCCAGGCGTTGGGCTGCGGGGTAGTGGAGAGATCGTTATCAAAATCGAGACCGAACTGCGGCTGATCGCTCCACTGATGTAAGTGCGCCAGCTGTTGACCCAGCAGGAAGGCATTGTGCGCGTCCAGCGGACGAGGCGGGAGATATTCCATCACCAGGAAACTGTAGTCGCGGTCTGCGCCGACGACGAAGACCTCTGGGACAGACACCGTTTTACTGCGAGAGAGCAGCTCCAGCTGGTCGGCCTCTGCGGTAAAAATGGGCAACAATTCACGTTCATCGCACTTCACGAAAAAATCACGACCGGCATAACGCATATGCCACGCGGCGTGAATTTCTCCGCCGGGCAGTTCATTACGCAGATCGATTTCGCCACTTCCGAGTTGCTCGCCTAACAGGCTACTGATCGCTTGCCACATGATGTCTCTCCCCATGTTTTCTGCCGTATCATAAGGTTAGCGCATTACTGCCGGGTAAAAATTCGAGCTATACCGCACAACGGGTAAAAAGAATGTAGAAAGCAGAAGCGACGTAATAACGTTTCTGCTACAGACGTATGGTGACTCAACCAGCGGAGACACTCGATTGTTAACAATGGAGTTTGCTTAGCATAGTTGATTACAACAATTTAGCGACCTGCGGGTTAGCCCGCAGGGGCGTTTTCCTGCACATTTAGTGCGATTGCAGGTAGTCGTAGATCTTTTGCGTATTCTCGCGCGAGCACAGGCGGGTGCCTTGATTAAGCGTCGCGGCGCTGCCTGCTGCCACACCGTAGCGAACCATGTCCTGCAGGCTGGCGTTTTCCGCCAGTTTCAACGTCATCGCGCCGACCATGCTGTCGCCCGCGCCAACGGTGCTTTGGCTTTTAATGGGGGGCGGGACAACTTGCACGCAGCTACGCGCGTCAACGGCCAGCGCCCCTTGGGCACCTAGCGACACCACGACACGGTGGGCTTTTCCACTGCGGACCAGTTCCTGCGCGGCGTTGCGGACGTCGTCCGGCTGGCTCAAATCGCGCTGTACCAGCGCACTTAGCTCTTTTTGATTCGGTTTTACCAGCTCGATATTGCCAATCTCCAGCGCGGCCGTGAGCGCCTCGCCGGAACTGTCGATAATGCAGCGTAATCCGTGCTGTTGAGCGGCACGGATCAGGGCGACAAATTGCAGCAGTGAAACGCCGGGCGGTAAACTGCCGCTGATGACTAATAACGAGCCCGGGGGAATCTGTAACATCTGCGTCTGAAGCGCCTGAATTTCGTCATCATGTAACGCAGCGCCCGGCATCACAAAACGGTACTGCTCGCCGCTGGCATCAATGTGTACGTGCAGGTTCTGACGCGTCCATTCACGCGAGGCAATGGTCACGACGGGAACATGTTCAGTCTGCAGCAGCGTAACCAGATGTTCGCCCGTTGCGCCGCCCGCCGGGAAGAGGGCGGTGGCGTTGCCGCCAAGGAAGGTTATCGCCCGTGCAACGTTAATCCCACCGCCGCCCGGTTCAAAAATGGGTGCGCTACAGCGGAGTTTCCCCTCAGGATAGATTTGCGGCGTTTGGGTCGCGCTGTCGAGAGAAGGGGCGAACGTGAGTGTGTAAATTTTAACCATAGCTATAAACTCCATTTATGAGCTAATGAGCGGCTCGAAACACATGTAGAGGTAAGTCTGGCACCTGGTTAACAATAAATAAAGCAACAACGGCATGATTTTTATAGAAAAGAGTAAATAAATGCTTACTTTTATTATGAAATAAAATGCGGTTTAAGAACGCTCTTATTCAAAAAATGACAGCAGATTAGGATTGCTATGTTATACGTGGCTTTTTATAATTTGTTGCCTTTCTATGGACCACCCCGTCGTTGATCCTCGCGAAAGTTTCCGGGACGTAAGCGTCTCCTTTTTTGTTGTACGGACTCATAATAAATGAAGCTTTTGAAGACAGTACCGGCAGCGGTTGTGCTGCTGGGGGGCGTGTTTGCGTCTGCGTATGCAACCGCCAGTGATACCGTTTTTACTGTCATGGATGACCCAACCGCCGCTAAGAAACCTTTTGAAGGTAACGTGAATGCGGGCTACCTCGCGCAATCAGGTAATACTAAAAGCTCGTCAGCCACCGCTGATACGACGCTGACCTGGTACGGCGATACGACAGCATGGTCCCTGTGGGGCAATGCCAGCAATACTTCGGCTAACGATGAACGATCTTCTGAAAAGTACGCCGTTGGCGGCCGTAGTCGTTATAACATGACGAATCAAGACTATCTGTTCGGTCAGGCCAGCTGGTTGACTGACCGCTATAACGGCTATCATGAACGAGATGTCTTCACGGCTGGTTATGGTCGTCAGTTCCTGAATGGCCCTATTCACAGCTTCCGCTTTGAATTTGGTCCAGGGGTTCGCTATGACGAATATACCGATGGCAACACGGAAACCCAGGCGCTCGGCTACGCTTCTGCTGCCTACGCGTGGCAGATGACCGACACCGCCAAATTTACTCAGGGCGTATCCGTCCTGGGGGCTGATGATACCACCGTGAACTCAGAGACCGCGCTGAACGTGGCAATCAACGCACACTTCGGTCTGAAGGTTGCTTACAACGTCACCTGGAACTCTGAGCCGCCGGAAACTGCGCCGAATCACACCGATCGCCGCACTTCTCTGACGCTGGGTTATACCATGTAATATTTATGGGCCGGTTTTCTTCCGGCCTGTATTTTCAGTTTAGCGTATTGTGTTATTCTTAAATTCAACCGCTGTTTTATTTAATTAAAAATACACTCCCTCCATAATATCTCCATATTTGCCGTTTCAGACATATATTCAGTAAATTTGACACGAATAGCTAAATATTTTGACTAGTCAAAAGTGTGATCTGGATCTAGACTATGTTCAAGGGCGAAATGATGCTTGGCAGTCTAGAGTCTTAATCCAGTTAGAGAATAAACATTATGAAAAATATCAAAATCGCATCTGCAGCTATTCTGCTGTCAGCACTCTCTTTCGGCGTATTTGCCGCCGAACCTGCAACGCAGCCAGCCCGTACCACTAATGCCACCACCGTTCAACACGTGGGGATCTCCAGCGCTTATGACGTTGAAGCGGGTTCTAACATCGCCCCCGGCTCACAGTCTACCGGCCGCTCTATGGACGACGCATTCAATGTCCATACCCTTGTTGCGGGTGAGTGGTATTAATCATTCTGTGCTGTAATAATTTGATTTAATTATTTTATACCGGCAGAGAAAACCGGGTAGAGATGTACCGGTTTTTCTTGCTGCTGTTGATATTTAGCTAATTAAGTATGTTGATATTTAAAACGACAGTTCGGATATTTTAACGGCACGTATTGTTAATTGAATCGGGTTAAGCGCATTTTTTGGGTAATGACTCCAATTTACTGATAGTGTTTTATGTTCAGATAGTGCCCGATGACTTTGTCATGCAGCTCCACCGATTTTGAGAACGACAGGGACTTCCTGCCCAGCCTTGCCAGATGCTGTCTCAGATTCAGGTTGTGTCGCTCAATTCGCTGCGTGTAACGCTTACTGATGACGTGCAGTTTTCCCTTCAGACGTGACTCATACATCGGCCAGCCGTCCGTCATCCATACCACCACGTCAAAAACTGACAGCAGGCTCAGAAGACGCTCCAGTGTGGCCATAGTGCGTTCACCGAAAACGTGGGCTACCACCGCCCTGCGTATCCTGTCATACGCGTAAAACAGCCAGCGCTGACGTGATTTTGCACCGACGTAGCCCCATTGCTCGTCCATCTCCGCACAGACAATGACATCACTGCCCGGCTGTATCCGGGAGGTTACTGACTGCGGCCTGAGTTTTTTAAATGGCGCAAAATGGTGTTGAGGCCCACGCCCATTAGTCGTGCGGTGGCACGGCAACCGACGCCGTTCATAGCCATATCAATGATTTTCTGGTGTGTACCGGGCTGAGAAGCGGCATAAGTGAAGGTGAGCTGCCATGTTTTACGGCAGTGAGAGCAGAGATAACGTTGATGCCCGGCAGTACTTTTGCCATTACGCATCACGCCTTCAGTAGCGGAACAGGAGGGACAGCAGACGGAGACTGAAGCCACGGGAGCACCTCAAAAACACCATTATACACTAAATCAGCAAGTTGGTAGCATCACCATTTTTTGTATATAAATGATCTTTAACCATACTTTTCCCAACCCTCATTCTTTCCGTTTTATTATCCCCAAATCATTGCTGCCCATCGCAGCAACAGCATGGCACCACAGATAGCGATCAGCACTAGCACCATTTTCCAGTGTTTTTTTGCAAATCGATGTGTTGGCATGGTCCATTCCTTTTGGCGTTGAATGCACTTAGTGTACCAGAATCTCGCACCTGGCGTATTTCCCTCTTATAGTTCTTGTGTCGTCTTATGCGGAGAACAGGTATGCGCAACCCCACCTTATTACAATGCTTTCATTGGTATTATCCCGCCGGTGGTGAATTGTGGCTGGAAGCGGCGGCGTTGGCGCCCAGCTTGAACGAAATTGGTATCAACATGATTTGGCTGCCGCCGGCCTGCAAAGGGGCGTCTGGGGGGTATTCCGTTGGCTATGACAGCTACGATCTTTTTGATTTGGGGGAGTTCGATCAGAAAGGAACGGTGGCAACCAAATATGGCGATAAATCTCAGCTGCTGGCGGCCATCGACGCCCTGAAACAACATGATATTGCGGTGCTGATGGACGTGGTCGTCAACCATAAGATGGGAGCAGATGAGAAGGAGCGTATCCGCGTACAGCGCGTGAATGCAGACGATCGTACGCAAATCGATGACGAAGTCATTGAGTGTGAAGCGTGGACCCGCTACACGTTTCCCGCGCGCGCAGGAAAATACTCGCAGTTTATCTGGGATTTCAGATGTTTTAGCGGCATTGACCATATCGAGAACCCTGACGAAGATGGCATCTTCAAAATCGTGAACGACTATACCGGCGAAGGCTGGAGCGATCAGGTCGACGACGAAATGGGGAACTATGACTATCTGATGGGCGAAAATGTTGATTTTCGCAATCAGGCGGTGGCGGAAGAATTGAAATACTGGGCACGGTGGATGCTTGAGCAGACCGGCTGCGATGGTTTTCGCCTGGATGCCGTTAAACATATCCCCGCGTGGTTCTATAAGGCGTGGATTGAGCACGTGCAGGAAGTGGCCGCCAAGCCGCTGTTTGTTGTTGCGGAATATTGGTCCCATGATGTCGAGAAATTACAGCAGTACATTGCTCAGGTTGAGGGGAAAACTCTGCTGTTTGATGCCCCATTGCAAATGCATTTCCACGATGCGTCGCGCATGGGACGCGATTATGACATGAGCCAGATCTTTACCGGTACGTTGGTTGAGGCCGACCCGTTCCATGCGGTTACGCTGGTGGCGAACCATGATACCCAGCCGCTTCAGGCGTTGGAAGCGCCGGTGGAAGCCTGGTTTAAACCGCTGGCTTATGCGCTAATCCTGCTGCGTGAAAACGGCGTGCCGTCGGTCTTTTATCCCGATCTGTTTGGCGCCCACTATGAAGATAGCGGCGGGGACGGTGAAAACTACGTTATCGACATGCCGGTGATTGAGCAGCTACACGAGCTGATTCATGCCCGCCAGCGCTTCGCCCACGGTGTACAGACCCTGTGGTTCGATCATCCGAACTGCATTGCCTTTAGTCGCAGTGGAACAGAAGATATGCCGGGCTGCGTGGTGGTGCTGTCTAATGGCGACGCCGGTGAAAAGAAGCTGACGCTCGGCGAAAATTATGCCAATAAGCGCTGGAAAGATTTTCTTAATAACCGCGAGGAGTGTGTTGAAACCAACGACGCGGGGGGCGCGACCTTTACCTGTAATGGCGGTAGCGTCAGCGTGTGGGTGATGGAGGAGGGGCTGTAAGCGCCAGTCAGTCATCATCATCGCCATTGGCGGTGACGATGCGCTGCTTTTATCTTCGATAGCGGCAGTCATCGGCTGTCGTCGCCAATTCACACTTTTCTGCCAGGTCAGCGGCGTGTACACTGGTGCTTCGGTATCAGGGCGTTAATGCGGGTACATTCAGAATACTTGTGGATGTACACACTTAGCAGAGTGAAGCTCAGAAACGCATTTAACAAACTGATATTTCTAAATACTTTTGTTTTGTATGTGCTCTTTCGTGTGGGGCACCACTGCAAATAAGGACATGAAATGCCTGTAATTACTCTTCCTGATGGCAGCCAACGCCATTACGACCACGCCGTTAGCCCGATGGATGTCGCTCTGGACATCGGCCCTGGTCTGGCAAAAGCCACCATCGCTGGGCGCGTGAACGGTGAACTGGTTGATGCATCCGACATTATTGAAAATGATGCCACGCTGTCTCTCATTACTGCAAAAGATGAAGACGGTCTGGAAATCATTCGTCACTCGTGTGCTCACCTGCTTGGACACGCTATCAAACAGCTGTGGCCTAACACCAAAATGGCGATCGGCCCGGTTATCGACAACGGTTTCTATTACGACGTCGATCTTGACCATACGCTGACCCAGGAAGACATCGACGCGCTCGAAAAACGTATGCACGAGCTTGCCGAGAAAAACTACGACGTCATCAAGAAGAAGGTCAGCTGGCATGAAGCTCGCGATACTTTCGTAAAACGTGGCGAAACCTATAAAGTTTCCATTCTTGATGAAAATATCGCGCATGATGACAAACCTGGTTTGTATCATCACGAAGAATACATCGACATGTGCCGCGGTCCGCACGTGCCGAATATGCGTTTCTGCCACTACTTCAAGCTGATGAAAACCGCAGGCGCCTACTGGCGTGGCGACAGCAACAACAAAATGCTGCAACGTATCTACGGTACGGCGTGGACGGACAAAAAAGCCCTGAATGCCTATCTGCAGCGTCTGGAAGAAGCGGCAAAACGCGACCACCGTAAAATCGGTAAGCAGCTTGACCTGTATCATATGCAGGAAGAAGCGCCGGGCATGGTCTTCTGGCATAACGACGGCTGGACCATCTTCCGTGAGCTGGAAACTTTCGTACGCTCCAAGCTGAAAGAGTACCAGTATCAGGAAGTGAAGGGCCCGTTCATGATGGACCGTGTGCTGTGGGAAAAAACCGGCCACTGGGACAACTACAAAGATGCGATGTTCACCACCTCTTCGGAGAACCGCGAATACTGCATCAAACCGATGAACTGTCCGGGGCATGTGCAGATCTTTAACCAGGGTCTGAAATCCTACCGCGACCTGCCGCTGCGTATGGCGGAGTTCGGTAGCTGCCACCGTAACGAACCGTCTGGTGCGCTGCATGGTCTGATGCGCGTACGCGGCTTTACTCAGGATGACGCCCATATCTTCTGTACGGAAGAGCAGGTGCGTGATGAAGTGAACGCGTGCATTCGTTTAGTCTATGATATGTACAGCACTTTCGGTTTTGAAAAAATCGTGGTCAAACTTTCAACGCGTCCGGAAAAACGTATCGGCAGCGATGAAATGTGGGACCGTGCAGAAGCGGATCTGGCCGTCGCGCTGGAAGAGAACAACATCCCGTTTGAATATCAACTGGGTGAAGGCGCGTTCTATGGTCCGAAAATTGAGTTTACCCTGTATGACTGCCTCGATCGTGCTTGGCAGTGCGGTACTGTACAGCTGGACTTCTCCCTGCCGGCTCGTCTGAGCGCCTCTTATGTGGGCGAAAACAACGAACGTCAGGTTCCGGTAATGATTCACCGCGCCATTCTCGGTTCACTGGAGCGCTTCATTGGCATCCTGACCGAAGAATTTGCCGGTTTCTTCCCAACATGGCTTGCGCCGGTGCAGGTTGTGGTGATGAATATTACCGATTCTCAGTCTGAATACGTTAACGAATTGACCCGTAAACTACAAAATGCAGGCATTCGCGTAAAAGCAGACTTGAGAAATGAGAAGATTGGCTTTAAAATCCGCGAGCACACTTTACGTCGTGTCCCTTACATGTTGGTCTGTGGCGACAAAGAGGTTGAAGCCGGCAAAGTCGCCGTGCGCACCCGTCGTGGCAAAGACTTGGGCAGCCTGGACGTAAACGAAGTGATTGAGAAGCTGCAACAAGAGATTCGCAGCCGCAGTCTTCAACAACTGGAGGAATAAGGTATTAAAGGCGGAAAACGAGTTCAAACGGCACGTCCGAATCGTATCAATGGCGAGATTCGCGCCCAGGAAGTTCGCTTAACTGGTCTGGAAGGTGAGCAGCTGGGTATTGTGAGTCTGAGAGAAGCAATCGAAAAGGCTGAAGAGGCTGGAGTAGATTTAGTTGAAATCAGCCCTAACGCCGAACCGCCAGTTTGTCGTATCATGGACTACGGCAAGTTCCTTTATGAAAAGAGTAAGTCTTCTAAGGAACAGAAGAAAAAGCAAAAAGTTATCCAGGTTAAGGAAATTAAATTCCGTCCTGGGACCGATGATGGCGATTACCAGGTAAAACTCCGCAGCCTGGTACGCTTTCTCGAAGATGGCGATAAGGCTAAGATCACGCTGCGTTTCCGCGGTCGTGAGATGGCCCACCAGCAGATCGGTATGGAAGTGCTTAACCGCGTCCGTGACGATCTGAGTGAACTGGCAGTAGTCGAATCCTTCCCTACGAAGATCGAAGGCCGCCAGATGATCATGGTGCTCGCTCCTAAGAAGAAACAGTAAGGCCTTCAAGTAGCAATGTCCGTGGAGCTTTCGGGCTTCACTGGCGTTGTTCGCCTATGTTTCGTTTATTAACAATGCGAAGTGGAAGTTATTAAGATGCCAAAGATTAAGACCGTACGCGGTGCTGCTAAGCGCTTCAAAAAAACCGGTGGTGGTGGATTTAAGCGTAAGCACGCAAACCTGCGTCATATTCTGACCAAAAAATCTACTAAACGTAAACGTCACCTGCGTCCAAAAGGCCTTGTTTCTAAAGGCGATCTGGGTCTGGTTATCGCGTGCCTGCCGTACGCATAAGCCGTTAACGTTTAATTTTTTTACTAAGAATATAGATACAGGAGAGCACATATGGCTCGCGTAAAACGTGGTGTAATTGCACGTGCACGTCACAAGAAAATTTTGAAACAAGCTAAAGGCTACTACGGTGCGCGTTCTCGCGTATACCGCGTTGCCTTCCAGGCTGTTATCAAAGCTGGTCAGTACGCTTATCGTGACCGTCGTCAGAAAAAGCGTCAGTTCCGTCAACTGTGGATTGCGCGTATCAACGCAGCAGCACGTCAGAACGGCATTTCTTACAGCAAATTCATCAACGGCCTGAAAAAAGCCTCTGTTGAAATCGACCGTAAGATCCTGGCTGACATCGCAGTATTCGACAAAGTAGCGTTCACCGCTCTGGTCGAAAAAGCGAAAGCAGCACTGGCATAAGCCAGTTGGAAGAGGGAGCTAGTCTCCCTCTTTTCATTTTAATCGCATCAAAACGTTGACATTTATTCCCGTAGCCCTTTCAATAAAGGTGTTACGACCCTTACCACACAAGGTAACGCAAGCATGAATGCTGCTATTTTCCGCTTCTTCTTTTACTTTAGCACCTGAATCCAGGAGGCTTGCGCGTGAAAGAAGAAACGAAAAATCAGCGCCAATAAGCCTCCGGATGGAGGCTTTTTTTGTATCTGAATTCGAGATTAAGTCCACCAAACCGGTGTCTGCACCGACATAATGAGGAAAACCATGTCACATCTCGCAGAGCTGGTTGCCAGTGCCAAGGCAGCCATTAACCAGGCTTCAGATGTTGCCGCGTTAGACAATGTCCGCGTCGAATATCTGGGCAAGAAAGGGCATCTGACCCTTCAGATGACCACACTGCGTGACCTGCCGCCAGAAGAGCGCCCGGCCGCAGGCGCGGTCATTAACGAAGCGAAAGAGCAGGTGCAGCAGGCACTGAACGCGCGTAAAGCCGATTTGGAAAACGCCGCGTTGAACGCCCGTCTGGCCGCAGAGACCATTGACATCTCCCTGCCGGGTCGTCGTATTGAGAACGGTGGTTTACACCCGGTAACGCGTACTATCGACCGTATTGAAAGTTTCTTCGGTGAGCTCGGCTTTACCGTTGCAACGGGCCCGGAAATCGAAGATGACTACCATAACTTCGATGCGCTGAACATCCCAACGCACCACCCGGCACGTGCTGACCACGACACTTTCTGGTTTGACGCCACCCGTCTGCTGCGTACCCAGACTTCCGGCGTACAGATCCGTACCATGAAAGATCAGCAGCCGCCAATTCGTATCATTGCGCCGGGCCGCGTCTATCGTAACGACTACGATCAGACCCACACCCCGATGTTCCATCAGATGGAAGGCCTGATTGTTGATAAAAACATCAGCTTTACCAACCTGAAAGGGACGCTGCACGATTTCCTGCGCAACTTCTTTGAGGAAGACCTGCAGATTCGTTTCCGTCCGTCCTACTTCCCGTTTACCGAACCGTCAGCGGAAGTTGACGTGATGGGCAAAAACGGTAAATGGCTGGAAGTGCTGGGCTGCGGCATGGTGCACCCGAACGTCCTGCGCAACGTGGGTATCGATCCGGAAGTTTACTCCGGCTTCGCCTTCGGTATGGGCATGGAACGTCTGACTATGCTGCGTTACGGCGTCACCGATTTACGTGCATTCTTCGAAAACGATCTGCGTTTCCTCAAACAGTTTAAATAAGGGCAGGGCAACATAATGAAATTCAGTGAACTGTGGTTACGCGATTGGGTTAACCCGGCTATCGACAGCGAAGCGCTGTCCGATCAAATCACCATGGCGGGTCTGGAAGTCGACGGCGTTGAAGCCGTGGCCGGCTCCTTCAATGGCGTGGTAGTGGGTGAGGTCGTTGAATGCGCCCAGCACCCGAATGCGGACAAACTGCGCGTTACAAAAGTTAACGTGGGCGGCGAACGTCTGCTGGATATCGTCTGTGGCGCGCCGAACTGCCGCCAGGGTTTGAAAGTTGCGGTCGCGACTATTGGCGCCGTACTGCCGGGCGACTTCAAAATTAAGGCCGCTAAACTGCGCGGTGAACCGTCAGAAGGGATGCTGTGCTCCTTCTCCGAGCTGGGCATTTCCGACGATCATAGCGGTATTATCGAGCTGCCGGCCGACGCGCCGCTGGGTACCGATATCCGTGAATACCTGAAGCTTAACGATAACACTATCGAAATCAGCGTGACTCCGAACCGTGCCGACTGCCTGGGCATCATTGGCGTTGCCCGCGACGTTGCGGTGCTGAACAAGCTGCCGCTCAACGCGCCGGAAATTGCGCCAGTAGCGGCAACCATCGCTGATGTGATGCCGATTGACGTAGAAGCAGCCGATGCCTGCCCGCGCTATCTGGGCCGAGTGGTCAAAGGTATCAACGTGAAAGCGCCAACCCCGCTGTGGATGAAAGAAAAACTGCGTCGTTGCGGTATTCGATCCATCGATGCCGTGGTTGATGTCACCAACTACGTCCTGCTGGAACTGGGTCAGCCGATGCATGCGTTCGATAAAGATCGCATTGAAGGCGGCATCAAAGTGCGCATGGCGAAAGAGGGCGAAACGCTGGTGCTGCTGGACGGCTCTGAAGCCAAACTTAGCGCCGACACGCTGGTGATTGCCGATCATAACAAAGCGCTGGCGATGGCCGGTATCTTTGGTGGCGAGCATTCTGGGGTGAATGATGAAACCCAGAACGTGCTGCTGGAGTCGGCGTTCTTCAGCCCGCTGTCCATCACCGGACGCGCACGTCGTTATGGCCTGCATACCGATGCGTCTCACCGCTACGAACGTGGTGTTGACCCGGCGCTGCAGTACAAAGCCATGGAACGCGCTACCGCGCTGCTGATTGAACTGTGCGGCGGCGAAGCGGGTCCGATTGTTGACGTTACCCACGAAGCCTCACTGCCGAAGCGTGCAACTATCACGCTGCGTCGCAGCAAGCTGGATCGCCTGATTGGCCATCACATTGCCGATGACCAGGTGACGGATATCCTGACCCGTCTGGGCTGTGAAGTGACCGTCGGTAACGACCAGTGGCAGGCGGTTGCGCCAACCTGGCGTTTCGATATGGAGATTGAAGAAGATCTGGTTGAAGAAGTGGCGCGTGTTTACGGCTACAACAGCATCCCGAACGAGCCGGTACAGGCCGGTCTGGTGATGGGTAGCCATAAAGAAGCCAATCTGTCGCTCAAACGCGTCAAAACCATGCTTAACGACAAAGGCTACCAGGAAGTGATCACCTACAGCTTCGTGGATCCGAAGGTCCAGCAGCTGGTGCACCCTGGTGAAGAAGCGCTGATTCTGCCAAGCCCGATTTCCAGCGAAATGTCCGCGATGCGTCTGTCTCTGCTCACCGGCCTGTTGTCGACGGTGGTTTATAACCAGAACCGTCAGCAGAACCGCGTGCGTATTTTCGAGACTGGCCTGCGCTTTGTTCCGGATACGCAGGCTCCGCTGGGTATTCGCCAGGACGTGCTGCTGGGCGGCGTGATTTGCGGTAACCGCTATGACGAACATTGGAATCTGGCGAAAGAGACCGTTGATTTCTACGATCTGAAGGGCGATTTGGAATCCGTTCTCGACCTGACCGGTAAATTGTCTGAAATTGAGTTCAAAGCGGAAGCCAACCCGGCCCTGCATCCAGGCCAGTCCGCCGCCATTTATTTGCACGGTGAACGTATTGGTTTCATTGGTGTTATCCACCCGGAACTGGAACGTAAACTGGACCTGAACGGCCGTACGCTGGCGTTTGAACTGGAGTGGGACAAGCTCGCAGACCGCGTGGTTCCTCAGGCGCGTGACGTTTCTCGCTTCCCGGCAAACCGTCGTGATATCGCCGTCGTTGTGGCTGAAAATGTGCCTGCGGCAGATATTTTAAACGAATGTAAGAAAGTTGGCGTAAATCAGGTAGTTGGCGTAAACTTATTTGACGTGTACCGCGGTAAGGGTGTTGCGGAAGGCTATAAGAGCCTTGCTATCAGCCTGATTCTACAAGATACCAGCCGTACACTCGAAGAAGAGGAGATTGCCACTACCGTTGCCAAATGCGTAGAGGCATTGAAAGAGCGATTCCAGGCATCATTGAGGGATTGAACCTATGGCGCTTACAAAAGCTGAAATGTCAGAATATCTGTTTGATAAGCTTGGGCTTAGCAAGCGGGATGCCAAAGAACTGGTGGAGCTGTTTTTTGAAGAGATCCGTCGTGCTCTGGAAAACGGTGAACAGGTTAAGCTGTCCGGTTTTGGCAACTTTGATCTGCGTGACAAAAATCAACGCCCGGGACGTAACCCAAAAACGGGTGAAGATATTCCCATTACAGCCCGGCGTGTGGTGACCTTCAGACCAGGACAGAAGTTAAAAAGCCGGGTCGAAAACGCAACACCCAAAGAAGAGTAATTCTGCACTAACTAAAAAGGCCGCTGATGCGGCCTTTTTCTTTTCTGTGCGGCATTGTCACCGTAAAATCAACCGCTTCTCTACGGGCTGACGGATAACTATGCAGGTTTACGTACATCAACAGCAGCGGCGCAACCGCCGCTGGCTTGTCGGGCTGTCTCTGGCGCTACTGTGTATGCTGGCGATCAGCCTTTGCGCGGGTGAGCGCTGGATCCCGCCCGGCGAATGGCTGACCGCAAAAGGCCAGCTGTTTATCTGGCAGATTCGCCTGCCGCGAACCGCCGCCGTACTGTTGGTGGGGGCCGCGCTGGCCCTTTCCGGCGCAGTGATGCAGGCGTTGTTTGAAAACCCGCTCGCCGAGCCGGGGCTGCTGGGCGTCTCTAACGGCGCGGGCGTCGGACTTATCGCGGCGATTATGCTCGGCCAGGGCAGCCTGCCGGGATGGGCTCCCGGGCTTGCGGCCATTGCCGGTGCGCTGGTGATTACCGCGATTCTGATGCGCTTCGCGCGTCGTTACCTGTCGACCAGCCGGCTGTTGCTGGCGGGGGTGGCGCTAGGGATTATCTGCAGCGCCATCATGACTTGGGCCGTCTATTTCTCGACCTCGTTCGATCTGCGTCAATTAATGTATTGGATGATGGGCGGTTTTGGCGGCGTGGACTGGCAGCAGGTGTGGCTGATGATTGCACTATTGCCGGTGATTATCTGGGTCTGCCTGCAATCACAGCCTCTGAATCTGCTGGCGCTGGGGGAAACGTCTGCCCGCCAGCTGGGCGTGCCTATCGCATTCTGGCGCAAGCTGCTGGTGATGGCGACCGGCTGGCTGGTCGGCGTGAGCGTCGCGCTGGCTGGGGCGATTGGGTTTATCGGTCTGGTGGTGCCGCACATGCTGCGCCTGTGCGGTCTGACCGATCACCGGGTGCTGCTGCCTGCCAGCGCGCTGGCGGGAGCCTGTACGCTGCTGTTTGCCGACATTGTCGCGCGACTGGCGCTGTCGGCGGCGGAACTGCCAATTGGCGTGGTGACGGCGACGCTCGGCGCGCCGGTGTTTATCTGGCTGCTGCTCAGGTCAGGACGCTACGCGTGAATGAAAAGGCTTGCCGTCGGGCTAGCCTATCTGTCTATTATTAAAGACCGGGCGATAAGACCCCCTAACACGCTGAAATGAGGATGCTATGCAAACCACGATTCTGAACACCCCCGTGACCACCATTGACGGCGAGAACACGACCCTGGAACGCTATCAGGGCAAGGTCCTGCTGATTGTTAACGTGGCGTCGAAGTGCGGCCTGACGCCGCAGTACGAACAGCTGGAGGCGCTGCAAACGTCATTGCAGGATGAAGGCTTCACCGTGCTGGGCTTTCCCTGTAATCAGTTCCTGGGCCAGGAACCGGGCAGCGAGGAAGACATTAAAATCTTCTGCAGCACGACTTACGGCGTAACTTTCCCGCTGTTCAGTAAAATTGAAGTGAACGGTGCAACGCGTCATCCGCTGTACAGTTTGTTGACGCGCCTGGCGCCGGTTGCCATTGCGCCGCAGGGGAGCGGCTTTTATGAGCGAATGGCGAGCAAAGGACGTGCGCCCGCGCATCCTGGTGACATCCTGTGGAACTTTGAGAAGTTCCTGATTGGCCGTGACGGACGCGTTATCGATCGTTTCTCCCCGGATATGACGCCGGACGATCCGATTCTGACGGCGGCAATTAAGCAGGCTATCGCCGAGCTATGACCACGTTGATGCAGCTTCAACACGTCGGCGAAGGTGTCCGTCTTCAGGACTTCAGCGCCGATGTGGCGCGCGGGGAAATCGTGCATCTGGTCGGGCCGAATGGCGCCGGGAAAAGCACGTTGCTGGCCAGAATGGCCGGTCTGCACCGCGGTAAGGGCGAGATTACGTTGAACGCGCAGCCGCTGGAGGCATGGCCTGCTCCCGAGCTTGCGCGCCACCGAGCCTATCTCTCCCAGCACCAGACGCCGCCTTTTGCCATGCCCGTCTGGCAATTTCTGATGCTGCATCAGCAGGGGGGGCAGCACTCGCCGCTTGCCGTCCATATTACCGATGCGCTGGGGCTGAAAAACAAGCTTGCACGCAACGTTAATCAGCTTTCCGGCGGTGAATGGCAGCGCGTCAGGCTGGCGGCGGTGATGCTGCAAATTCACCCCGCAGCGAATCCGGACGGGCAGCTGCTGTTGCTCGATGAGCCGATGAACAGCCTCGACGTATCCCAGCAGGCGGCGCTGAACAAAATGTTGGATGAACTCCGCGCCGCAGGCGTGGCTATCGTAATGAGCAGCCACGATCTGAACTACACGCTACGCCATGCCGATCGCGTGTGGCTATTATGCCAGGGGCGATGCATTGCCCGTGGTGAAACTGAAAATGTAATGCAGCCGAAGAATTTAGCTGTAGCGTATAATATGCATTTTCAGCGGCTGGACATTGCCGGTCATCAAATGCTCATTTACGATGAAGTCGGCGAAAATTAATCCAACTCCGCTTATCGGGGCGCGGATTGCTTGCCAGCCAATACGCAATGGATATAATTTATTGGCTGAATAAAAAAATAGAGGATTCGCTGGATATGCGTTTCTGGGCTCTTTTTCTCGTCGCATTCATTTTAGCAGGGTGCAGTAGCCATCGTGCACCGCCGCCGAATCCCCGGCTTGCGGATTCGATCACCGTGATTGCCAGCTTAAACGATCAGCTGCAAAACTGGCACGGTACGCCATATCGCTATGGCGGAATGAATCGTCGCGGCGTTGATTGTTCTGCGTTTGTGCTGGTGACGTTCCGTGATAAATTCGAAATGCAGTTACCGCGCGAAACGCGACAGCAGGCGAAAATTGGCACCGAAATAGACAAAGACGATCTGCTGCCCGGCGATCTGGTGTTCTTCAAGACCGGAGCAGGTGAGAGCGGGCTTCATGTCGGTATCTATGACACCGATAACAAATTTATCCATGCCTCTACCAGCCAGGGCGTGACGCGATCGTCGCTTAACAACGTCTACTGGCAGAAAAACTTCTGGCAGGCCAGGCGAATTTAATCGAAAAGAAAAGGAGGCGAAATGCCTCCTTTTCTTTTTATAGACGGCATAAATTTAATTAATCCGCCCGTATTATTCTGATTTTGTTAGGCGAGATCATAGAACTTCAGGTTGATTGTGTTAATCCATTACTTTCGATTACAATCATTATGATCCAGTGACGGACTATAAAAATAAAAAGGGACCGATGAAAGGAATAACCACCACATTCACTACCGTAGGTTTTTTGCTTTGTGACGTCAGGAACCCGGACATGACTTTTAGTGAAGGGCAGTCGCAATGATGGTATCGCTGGATAATACGTATTGTTCTCAATTGTTTTTCCTACCCGCGAGAAATAGCGACGGGCAGCTTGTCGGTCTGAAAATTGTCAGCCAGTTTAGCGGTATTGATAACGACATCCGCATTCCCACCGGCCTGGTGCTGCCGCGCCTGACGCCGCAGCAAGAAATCACTCTCTTCGAGGAAAAGCTGGCGCTGCTGAACAACTGCCAGCTGTTCTTTCTTCAGCACAATCTCAAAGCCTGGATAACGATCCCCCCTAGCCTCGTAGACGTGCTGCTGGCCGATGCTGAACTGGCCGCCAGCGCTCAGCGTTTTCCGTTTCTCGAATTAGCCGTCAGTGAAAGTTTCCCAGGGCTGAATCAAATAGACGATCAGCATCCGCTGGCGCAGCTGAGCCTGTACTTTCCATTGGTCTTAAGCGACTTTGGGTCCGGTGATGCCTCTACCCGGGCGGTGTTTAGCGGGCTGTTTAGCCGTGTCGTACTCGACCGCAACTTTGTACAGCGGCAGGCGAGATCTGCGTCATTTGAGCCGTTTATGCGCGCTATCGTGACGCAGATCCAGCCTTACTGTCAGGGAATCATGATTTCCGGCGTCGATGACGACAATACGCGTCAGCGCGTCGCGTCCTATGGCTTTAGCGGTATGCTCGGCAGCCTGTGGCCTGTCGTTGCCGAATCCTCCCTCATCACCCTCGTTCAACAATAACCCTGCTCTTACCCGGGTGTTTAACGTACAGTAACCCAATACACTACGGGCAGGAGGAACCATGAACCTGTCATTTAACACCCGCTGGCGCGACGAGCTGCCAGGTTTTTACACAGCGCTACGGCCCACGCCGCTGCATAACGCTCGCGTTATCTGGCACAACGCACCGTTGGCGCAAGAGCTTGAGATACCGGAATCACTCTTTACCCCTGCACAGGGCGCTGGCGTCTGGGGCGGTGAAGCGCTGCTGCCGGGCATGTCGCCGTTGGCCCAGGTCTACAGCGGTCATCAGTTTGGCGCATGGGCCGGTCAACTGGGTGACGGGCGGGGTATTTTGCTTGGTGAACAGCAGCTGTCGAATGGCCGCACGGTTGACTGGCACCTCAAGGGCGCAGGGCTGACGCCGTATTCACGTATGGGCGACGGCCGCGCGGTGTTACGCTCAACTATCCGCGAAAGTCTGGCTTCTGAGGCGCTGCATTATCTGGGTATTCCCGGTACTCGCGCGCTGACGATAGTCACCAGCGATACGCCGGTGTACCGTGAAACGGTCGAGTCCGGTGCGATGCTGATGCGCATTGCCGAAAGCCATATTCGTTTCGGGCATTTCGAGCATTTCTACTATCGCCACGATATCGACAGTGTGCGTACGCTGGCAGACTTCGCCATCCGCCATTACTGGCCGCACTTGCAGCATGAGGCCGACGGCTACGCACTGTGGTTCCAGGATATTGTCGCCCGCACCGCGCGGATGATTGCCCGTTGGCAAACGGTCGGCTTTGCCCATGGGGTGATGAATACGGACAACATGTCGATTCTGGGGCTGACGCTGGACTATGGTCCGTTCGGTTTCCTCGATGACTATCAGCCCGCCTTTATCTGTAACCATTCCGATCATCAGGGCCGCTACCGCTTCGATAACCAGCCCGCCGTAGGGCTGTGGAACCTTCAGTGCCTGGCGCAGGCGCTGTCTCCGCTGATTGCGGTCGATACGCTTAATGCGGCGCTCGACGACTATCAGACGGTGCTCTTCCGCGAGTACGGTCAGCGAATGCGCCGTAAACTGGGGCTGTTTAGCGAAGAAAATGGCGACAACGATCTGCTGAATGGATTGTATGCGCTGATGGAGCGCGAGGGCAGCGACTACAGCCGAACCTTCCGTCTGCTTAGCGAAACTGAGCAGCATAACGGCGCCTCGCCGCTGCGCGATGAGTTTATCGATCGTGCGGCGTTTGACACCTGGTTTACGCAGTATCGCGCGCGCTTACAGCAAGAGCAGGTTGATGATGCGCAGCGTCAGCAGGCGATGAAGCAGGCCAATCCTGCCATTGTGCTGCGAAACTGGCTGGCCCAGCGGGCGATTGAGCAGGCGGAGAAGGGGGACTATCAGGAACTGCATCGCCTGCACGATGCGCTTCGCGATCCGTGGTGCGATCGTGACGACGAATACAGCCGTCGTCCGCCGGACTGGGGCAAACGACTGGAAGTCAGCTGTTCAAGCTAAGGGCTATTGGCTGCGCCAGCAAACGGCGGCGCAGCTATTTCGTCAGTATCAGTTTTCCTGCCTGAGTTTGACGCAGCAGATAGCGCTGCTCACCGTGTTCAATGATTAACCTGCCTTCCTGGCCCAGCAGCGTTTTACTGTCGACCCGGCGGTCGTTGGGTAGGGGATGAGGAGTATGATCCTTTTGCGGTTCCTGCGTTGCGCACGTATCCATTTGCGTTATTTAATAATGAAAATTAATGTAACAATGATAACTATTATCAATATTCAATAAGTTAACCGCAAGTCTTATTTATTACGCAAATGAACGGCAGGAGGGAAAACACCCGCCGATGTCCGGCGGGCGGGGGCATTACAGGCGAGTCGCGACCGCTGCGGCCAGTTTTTCCAGCAGCAGTTCCGTATCTTCCCAGCTCAGGCACGGATCGGTAATCGACTGGCCGTAGGTGAGGGGCTGGTCGGCAACAATTTTTTGCGTCCCTTCACGCAGGAAGCTTTCCGCCATGATGCCGGCAATAGCCGACGAACCGTTGCGGATCTGCTGACAAATATCGTCACACACTTCCAGCTGGCGACGATGCTGCTTCTGGCAGTTACCGTGGCTAAAGTCGACCACCAGATGCTCCGGTAGATCGAACTGATGCAGCGTGTCGCAGGCGACGGCAATATCATCGGCATGGTAGTTTGGTTTTTTACCCCCACGCATAATGATATGACCATACGGATTCCCGCTGGTCTGGTAGATAGTCATCTGGCCGTTTTTATCCGGCGACAGGAACATATGGCTGGCGCGGGCGGCACGGATGGCATCGACGGCAATGCGGGTGTTACCGTCGGTACCGTTTTTAAAACCGACCGGGCAGGAGAGCGCTGAGGCCATTTCCCGGTGAATCTGGCTTTCGGTGGTGCGCGCGCCAATGGCGCCCCAGCTGATCAGGTCAGCAATAAACTGGCCGGTAACCATATCGAGAAACTCGGTTGCCGTCGGCACGCCGAGGGTATTCACCTGGAGCAGCAGTTTACGTGCCAGCTCAATGCCGTGGTTTACGCGGTAACTGCCGTTGAGATCCGGGTCGGAAATCAACCCTTTCCAGCCCACCACGGTGCGCGGTTTTTCAAAATACGTGCGCATCACAATTTCCAGCTCACCCTGGTGCTTTTCACGCAGAACCTGAAGACGGCGGGCGTAGTCCATTGCCGCATCCAGATCGTGAATTGAGCAGGGGCCGACGATCGCCAACAGACGACGATCTTCACCGTTGAGAATTTTTTCAATACGCTGGCGTGATGCGGTGACATGAGCCGCAACTTCAGGTGATACGGGGTGTCGCTGAGCAAGTTCAGCAGGCGTAATCAGGCTCTCAATTCGAGCGGTACGCAATTCATCGGTCTTATTCATGGAAGTCTCAGAAATTTGTTGCTTCGTCGGCCAAAATGCCGAGAAGTGATGCACATCACGATAAACCAATCTGCGCTTAATTCAAGCGTGGCAGGTGATGTGCGCTCAATCACAAAGCCATGATAAACAAAATTGCTGCATTGTACTAGTGTATTAGTACATTCTGCGGCTTAATCCCATGATGTCCATGATTTTGGTAGCAATTTCTTCGACTGAGTAATTGGTGCTGTTGATCCAGGGGATCTGATTACGACGATACAGTGCCTCAACCTCAGCGACCTCCATCCGGCACTGGCGCATTGACGCATAGCGACTGTTCTCACGGCGCTCTTCACGGATTGCCGCCAGCCGTTCAGGGTTAATGGTCAGACCAAACAGTTTATGCTGTAGCGGCTTTAACGAGGCGGGCAGGACGAGGTTGTCCATGTCATCGGCAATAAACGGATAGTTGGCGGCGCGAATACCAAACTGCATCGCCAGATAAAGGCTGGTCGGTGTTTTGCCGCAGCGCGAGACGCCAAGCAAAATGACCTGCGCCTGATCGAGGTTGCGTAATGAGATGCCGTCATCGTGCGCCAGCGTGTAGTCAATGGCGGCAATACGCGCATCGTACTTGGTCAGATTACCGGGGGTGAGGCCGTGGGTTCGATGGGCAATCGGCGTAGGATCAAGCTGAAGTTCCTCCTGAAGCGGGGCCACCAGCGCCTGCACGATATCCTGACAAAACCCTTCACATTGCAGAATAATGTCACGAATTTCAGGAATAACGATCGAATAGAACACTAACGGGCGCACGCCCGTTTGCTGATAGATGGCGTCTATCTGTTCCTTCACCGCCCGTGCGCGGCTTTCGCTTTCGATAAAGGGCAGGGTAATGCTGTTGATCGCCACCGGGAACTGTGACATCACCGCATGACCGAGCACTTCGGCGGTGATCGCGGTACCGTCGGAAATATAAAATACCTGCCTGTCGACTGCGTTATCCATATTGCTTGACTCCCGTTAATTGCCTGAAAGGGTAAATTAAATTTAAACACAAGCCGCTCATCTTTGTCTTAAAAATAAAAATGAAATGGTATTTTTATTTTTAATGAAATGGTCGTTTCAATTTCCAAAAGCTGCCAATAGACCGCTGGTTACTGTGCCTTTTCAGGCTAATCAGTAGGTTATGAATAATCAGGAATCAATCCTAAAAAGTAAAAAAATAATTTGCTTACACGATTCACCGTTTTTTTCAGCGGTTTAAATATGCCAAGATATTTTGAGTAGTCAGTCGTTTCTTATCACTGCTTCTTTAAATCAAAAAAGGATTGTCTCGATGTCCAACAATGGCTCGTCACCGCTGGTGCTTTGGTACAACCAACTCGGCATGAATGATGTAGACAGAGTTGGAGGCAAAAATGCCTCCTTGGGTGAAATGATTACTAATTTGTCCGGAATGGGCGTATCCGTGCCCAACGGATTTGCCACCACTGCCGATGCGTTTAATCAGTTTCTCGACCAGAGCGGCGTGAACCAGCAGATTTATCAACTGCTGGATAACACCGATATTGACGACGTTACCGCTCTGGCGAAAGCCGGCGCGCAGATCCGCCAGTGGATCATCGACACTCCTTTCCAGAGCGAACTGGAAGAGGCTATTCACGAAGCCTATAACCAACTGGCCGCCGATAACGCCAACGCCTCCTTCGCCGTGCGTTCCTCCGCCACGGCGGAAGATATGCCGGACGCCTCGTTTGCTGGCCAGCAGGAAACCTTCCTGAACGTGCAGGGCTACGATGCTGTACTCGTGGCGGTGAAACATGTGTTTGCGTCACTGTTTAATGACCGCGCGATCTCATACCGCGTTCACCAGGGCTATGACCACCGGGGCGTTGCGCTTTCTGCAGGCGTGCAGCTGATGGTCCGCTCCGATCTGGCGTCTTCCGGCGTGATGTTCTCGATTGATACCGAATCTGGCTTCGACCAGGTGGTGTTTATCACCTCCGCGTGGGGGCTGGGTGAAATGGTGGTGCAGGGCGCGGTGAACCCGGATGAGTTCTACGTGCACAAGCCGACGCTGGCCGCGGGTCGCCCGGCGATTGTACGTCGTACCATGGGGTCGAAAAAGATCCGTATGGTCTACGCACCTACGCAGGAGCATGGCAAGCAGGTGCGTATTGAAGACGTGCCGCAGCAGCAAAGCGATATTTTCTCGCTGACCAACGATGAAGTGCAGGAGCTGGCGAAGCAGGCTGTACAGATCGAAAAACACTACGGCCGTCCAATGGACATCGAGTGGGCGAAAGACGGCCACACCGGCAAGCTGTTTATCGTTCAGGCGCGTCCTGAGACCGTTCGCTCTCGCGGGCAGGTGATGGAGCGTTACACGCTGCACTCGCAGGGGCGCATCGTTTCTGAAGGGCGTGCTATCGGCCACCGCATCGGAGCGGGCCCGGTAAAAGTCATTCAGGACATCAGTGAAATGAACCGCATTCAGCCGGGCGATGTGCTGGTGACCGACATGACCGACCCGGATTGGGAGCCGATCATGAAAAAAGCGGCGGCGATCGTCACCAACCGCGGCGGGCGTACCTGCCACGCGGCGATTATCGCCCGTGAGCTGGGGATCCCGGCGGTGGTTGGCTGCGGCGATGCCACCGAGCGTATGAAGGATGATGAAAAGGTCACCGTTTCCTGTGCCGAAGGCGACACCGGATACGTCTACGCCGATCTGTTGGACTTCAGCGTGAAAAGCTCCAGCGTGGACACCATGCCGGACCTGCCGTTGAAGGTGATGATGAACGTCGGTAACCCGGATCGCGCGTTTGACTTTGCCTGCCTGCCGAACGAAGGCGTGGGGCTGGCGCGTCTGGAGTTCATCATTAACCGCATGATTGGCGTGCACCCGCGTGCGCTGCTGGAGTTTGATGACCAGGAGCCGAAGCTGCAAAACGAAATCCGCGAGCTGATGAAAGGCTTCGACTCGCCGAAAGAGTTCTACGTCGGCCGTCTGACGGAAGGGATCGCGACGCTGGGCGCGGCATTCTATCCGAAGCGCGTTATCGTGCGTCTGTCTGACTTTAAGTCGAACGAATACGCTAACCTGGTCGGTGGCGAGCGCTACGAACCGGAAGAGGAAAACCCGATGCTGGGCTTCCGCGGTGCCGGTCGCTACGTGTCGGAAAGCTTCCGCGACTGTTTCGCACTGGAGTGCGATGCGGTGAAACGCGTGCGTAACGAAATGGGCCTGACCAACGTTGAAATCATGGTGCCGTTCGTACGTACCGTAGAGCAGGCGAAAGCGGTGGTTGATGAACTGGCGCGTCAAGGGCTTAAGCGCGGTGAAAACGGGCTGAAGATCATTATGATGTGTGAGATTCCGTCCAACGCCCTGCTGGCCGAACAGTTCCTTGAGCACTTCGATGGCTTCTCTATCGGTTCAAACGATATGACGCAGCTGGCGCTGGGCCTGGACCGTGACTCCGGCGTTGTGTCTGCGCTGTTCGACGAACGCAATGACGCGGTGAAAGCGCTGCTGTCGATGGCGATCCGCGCGGCGAAGAAACAGGGCAAATACGTAGGTATCTGCGGCCAGGGGCCGTCTGACCACGAAGACTTCGCCGCCTGGCTGATGGAAGAAGGGATCGACAGCCTGTCGTTAAACCCGGACACCGTCGTGCAAACCTGGCTGAGCCTGGCTGAACTGAAAAAATAACGCTGCGGTAACGCGCAAATCCCGGGTCAATGCACCCGGGATTTTTTTATCGGTCAGGAGTTGCGGCCGATCACACTTCTCCAGAAAAACCAAATATCGTAAATCTGCAGGCAATTTCAACAATTGTTCCCCACCGGTCACTTCTGAATACTGAGACTTATACCTTGTGCTTACCTGAATGTTTTCGGGTATTTATCAGCGAATCAGGAGCGTGGCTATGACCCCGATTTACAAAGACCCTCAACGTCCCATCAAGGAACGCGTTGCCGATTTACTGGCGCGAATGACTCCGGAAGAGAAGTACGCTCAGATGCATGCCTGGTGGCTGGTGCTGTCACCCGACGGCAATCATCGCGAACGTACCGACATGAGCGATGAGTTTGCGGGCGTCAGCGAACAAACCGCGCTGAGCGAGCGGCTCAAGCTGGGCGTTGGGCAGATCACCCGTCCGTTAGGCACCCACATTGTCGATGCCAGAACCGGCGTGCGCGCGGCGAACCGCCTGCAAAAAATGCTGATGGAAGAGACGCGGCTGGGGATCCCTGCGCTGTTCCACGAAGAGTGTCTGGTCGGCCTGTTGTGTAAAGACGCCACGCTGTTCCCGTCATCATTAAACTACGGCTCCACCTGGGACCCTGAGTTGGTCAAACGCGCCGCGCAGCAAATTGGCGAGGAAGCCCGCTCGACCGGCTGTAAGCAGGGGCTTGCGCCGGTGCTGGATGTCTCCCGCGACGTGCGATGGGGGCGGACGGAAGAGACCTTCGGCGAGGACCCGTGGCTGGTGGGCGTGATGGCCTGCGCCTACGTTGAGGGATTACAGGGCGAAAAACGTGACGTGCTGGCAACGTTAAAACATTATGTCGGTCACTCCTTTAGTGAAGGGGCGCGCAACCATGCGCCGGTTCATCTTGGTTTCCGGGAGCTGAACGATACCTTCCTGTTACCGTTTGAAATGGCGGTGAAACGTGCCAACGCCGGTTCGGTGATGCCCGCATACCACGACATTGACAATCAGCCGGGCCACAGCGACCGCTTCCTGCTGACCACGGTTCTGCGCGAGCGCTGGGGCTTTGACGGCATTGTGGTTGCCGATTACGGCGGCGTTAGTCTGCTGCACCAGCACCATGGTGTCTCTCACGATCCGGCTGAGTCGGCGGCGCTGGCATTTAATGCCGGTCTCGACGTTGAGCTGCCGAAGGACGATTGTGCGCGTCATTTAGCCGAGGCGGTGGCTCGTGGGCTGATTACGCCAGAAAAGATTGATGAGATTGTCGCAAGGACGTTAACGGAGAAATTCCGCCTGGGGCTGTTTGAGCATCCTTACACCGACGAACACGCCATCTCACTGCAATCGGCGACCACGCGTCAGGTGGCGCGTGAGGTCGCGACCCGCTCGATGACGCTGCTTGAGAACCGGGATGCGCTGCCGCTGTCCGGCCAACAGACCGTGGCGGTCGTTGGTCCTACGGCAGACGATCCGCTGGCGCTGCTTAGCGGCTATAGCTTCCCGGTGCATCTGATCATCAGCGATATGGTTGAGAAAACATCGCAGGTGACCACGCCGCTGGTGGCGCTGCGCGATTATCTTGGCGCAGACCGCGTACGTTACGCGAAAGGTTGCCACATCATTGAGCAACGGATGGCAGGCGCGCCGGTCTTCCCGGGCGACAGTTCTGGCAAACCGATGCAGTCTTCTCCCGTTTCGCAGGATCTGAGCCTGATTGCGGACGCGGTGCGCGCTGCGCAAGAAAGCGATGTGGTCGTTGCCTGCGTGGGCGATCTGGCCGGTCTGTTTCAGAGCGGCACGGTGGGGGAAGGGTCAGATACCGACAGCCTGAATTTGCCTGGCGTACAGCAGCAGCTGCTACAGGCGTTGGTCGATACCGGCAAGCCGGTCGTGGTGGTGATGACCGGTGGACGGCCATACAGCCTCCAGGGGCTGGAAAGCAAGGTCGCTGCGCTGATGCTGGCGTGGGCGCCTGGACAGGAAGGCGGCTGGGCCATTGCCGATGCGCTTACCGGGCGCGTCGAACCGCAGGGGCGCCTGGTGGTGAGCGTGCCTAAAAGTGCGGGCGCGATGCCGTTTTACTATAACCACAAGCTCAAAAGCGGCGGTACGCCGTTTGCGTTTCACTTTGGCGCGCGTTACCCCTTCGGCTACGGAAAAGGTTGGGGTGACTTCCAATTTGGAACGCCGGAGCTAGCGGAATCACAGGTGGCGATCGACGGCGAAATTGCCCTGCGGGTGACGGTAACCAACCGCGCCGATCGCCGCGGTAGCGAGGTGGTGCAGCTGTATGTGCGCGACAAGGTCGCCAGCCTGGTGCGTCCCCTGCAGGAGCTCAAGGCTTTCCAGCGCGTCACCTTAGCGCCGGGTGAGCAGGCAACGCTGACCTTTACGCTGCCGGTCGATATGCTCAACTTCACCTCTTATGAAGGCCAGCGTATCGTCGAACCGGGCGAATTTGAGCTGCAGGTAGGGCGCTCATCAGCGGATATTCAGGGGCGTGTAACGGTGTCGGTCATCGGTCAAACCCGGGTTCTGTCGTCAGACTGGGAAATGATGAGCCGCTGTGAAGTGGGGTATTAATCAGCTGCCCGGATGTTACGCATCCGGGTCATTACTGTGTCACAGGTAAAAAAAAAGGCCCATCGTGGGAGATGGGCAAAGACTACACACAGCAATTCTTAGTTTCACTCAGGGGATATATAAATCAAGGGGTTGATTTAATGTCTTGACGTTAATAGTAAGCATTGCCTTTTTTACCGTCGATCGGATTCGTCTCAATAGTTAAATAAATGTGAATAATATCCGGGATATGTCGCAGTTCAGAGGGGATAGAGCGGGGCGAGGGGGCGCATTAAATCAGCGTCGCTTAACTAACAAGGCGGGTTTCCCCGCCTTTGACGTGCTTATGGTTTCGGATAGTTATTCTTTTCCAGCTCGCTGAGCTCTTCCAGAACGTCATCCGGGTCAGTCGATGGCGGGGGAACTTCGTGCAGCCAGGCATCAAACAGACGCCACGAAACGGCCAGCAGTACCGGCCCGATAAACAGGCCAATCATACCAAAGGCGACCAGGCCGCCGATCACGCCGGAGAGAATCAGGATCATCGGCAGGTCGGCACCCATGCGAATCAGCATCGGGCGAATGACGTTATCCATGGTACCTACCACGCAGCTCCACACCAGCAGCACCGTGCCCCAGGTGGTGTCCCCGGTCCAGTAGAGCCAGATAATACATGGCACTAACACGATCAGCGGCCCAAGCTGCACCAGGCAGGAGAAAATCATCACGACGGTCAGCAGCGTTGCGTAGGGTACGCCAGAGATACCCAGGCCAATCCCGCCCAGCACGGCCTGTACCAGCGCCGTGACCACTACGCCCAGCGCGACCGCGCGAATCGCCTGGCCGGCCAGCAGCACCGCCGCATCACCGCGCTTGGCAGCGAGGCGGGTCGCAAAATAACGCATCCCGAAAGCGACCTTTTCCCCCTGCCAGTACAGCAGGGCGCTAAACAACAGCATCAGCCCGCTGTGCAGCAGGAACCGACCCACGTGGGCCGCTTGACCGACAAACCACGTGGTTGTGGTGCCGATATAAGGGCGAACCTTTGCCATCAGCGCGGTGCCGCCCATATCGAGCAGGCTGTGCCAGCCGCTGTACAGGCGATCGCCGATAAACGGAATGCTGTTCAGCCAGGCGAGGTCCGGCAGGGTTAAGGTGCCGCTGGTGATGGCGTGAATCAGCGGCGTGCTGCCATCAACCAGGCTGTTGACCAGCAGCGCAATCGGAATAACGAACAGTAAAAAAAGCAGTAACGTCATGACCAGCACGGCAAGGCCGCGTCGGCCAAAAAGTACGCGCTGGAACCAAAGCAGCACCGGCCAGGTGGCAATGACGATGGTCGCCGCCCAGGCGAAGCCCAGAATAAACGGCTGAACAATCCATAAACAGGCGATGATCATCAGCGCTAAAAACAGCACCGATAGCAGTATTTGTGGAATATCACGAGGCCGAGGGATGGTGTTCATAAATGCGTTTTACCTTCTGTTGCTCGTCAGCGGACTGACGCAGCGTAAATCCGTTCATTGATAGCAATATCAATAAATTCCCGGCGCTGATTCTGCGACAAAAACTCCCGGGCGTATAAGAAAAAAATGTGATAAAACGATAACGGCACGACGCAAACGATTAATTATTTATACACCGTCTTTTTGCCGTTTGCTGCGAATGCGCAAATCGGCAACATACGGTGCGTACAACACAACATTCAGAAAGGGTCAAGCGTAATGATCCCACAGATTTCCCAGGCACCCGGCGTAGTACAGCTGGTGCTGAATTATTTGCAGGCACTGGAGCAACAAGGTTTTACCGGCGATACCGCCACCCGCTACGCCGACAGGCTAACGATGGCGACCGATAACAGTATCTATCAGCTGCTCCCGGATGCGGTGGTATTCCCGCGCTCCACCGCCGATGTCGCGCTGCTGGCTCGTCTGGCGGCGGAAGAACGTTTTCAATCCCTGGTTTTCACCCCGCGCGGCGGCGGCACCGGCACTAACGGGCAGTCGTTGAACCAGGGCATCATTATTGATATGTCCCGCTATATGAATCGCATCATTGAAATCAACCCTGAAGAGGGCTGGGTGCGCGTCGAAGCGGGTGTGATTAAGGATCAGCTTAATCAATATCTTAAGCCCTATGGCTACTTTTTCTCACCTGAACTGTCGACCAGTAACCGTGCAACGCTGGGCGGGATGATCAATACCGACGCCTCCGGGCAGGGTTCGCTGGTGTACGGTAAAACCTCCGATCACGTGCTGGGCGTGCGCGCCGTGTTGCTGGGCGGCGATATTCTGGATACTCAACCGGTGCCGATCGCGCTGGCCGAAACGCTGGCCAAACAGCAGTCGGCGGTAGGGCGAATCTATCGCACCGTGTTTGAACGCTGTCGCGAAAACCGCCAGCTGATCCTCGACAAATTCCCCAAACTCAACCGCTTCCTGACCGGCTACGACCTGCGTCACGTCTTTAACGATGAGATGACCGAGTTTGACCTGACCCGCATTCTTACCGGTTCGGAAGGGACGCTGGCGTTTATTACCGAAGCGCGTCTGGACATTACGCCGTTGCCGAAGGTGCGCCGGCTGGTCAACATTAAATACGACTCCTTCGACTCGGCGCTGCGCAACGCGCCGTTTATGGTAGAAGCGCGCGCGCTGTCGGTTGAAACCGTTGACTCTAAGGTGTTGAACCTCGCGCGGGAAGACATCGTCTGGCATTCGGTGAATGAACTGATTACCGACGTTCCCGACAAAGACATGCTCGGGCTCAATATCGTGGAGTTCGCCGGTGATGACGATGCGCTGATCGAAGGCCAGGTCAGCGCACTGTGCCAGCGTCTGGATGAACTCATCAGCCAGCAAGAAGGCGGCGTGATTGGCTGGCAGCGCTGTAACGAACTGGACGGTATCGAACGTATCTATGCTATGCGTAAAAAGGCCGTCGGCCTGCTTGGTAATGCAAAAGGCGCGGCCAAGCCGATTCCCTTTGCCGAAGATACCTGCGTGCCGCCGGAGCATCTGGCGGACTATATTGTTGAGTTCCGCGCGCTGCTCGATAGCCACGGCCTGAGCTACGGCATGTTTGGCCACGTGGATGCGGGCGTACTGCATGTGCGTCCAGCGCTGGATATGTGCGACCCGCAGCAGGAGATTCTGATGAAGACGATCTCCGATGAGGTGGTGGCGCTGACCGCGAAATACGGCGGTCTGCTGTGGGGCGAGCACGGTAAAGGGTTCCGCGCCGAGTACAGTCCCGCCTTCTTCGGCGAGCAGCTGTACGGCGAACTGCGGAAGGTGAAAGCAGCATTTGACCCGGACAACCGCCTGAACCCGGGCAAAATCTGCCCGCCGGAAGGTATTGATGCGCCAATGATGAAAGTCGATGCGGTGAAGCGCGGCACTTTCGACAGGCAAATTCCGGTCACCGTGCGTTCGGCGTGGCGTGGCGCGATGGAGTGTAACGGCAACGGTCTGTGCTTCAACTTTGACGCTAAAAGCCCAATGTGCCCGTCTATGAAGATCACCAACAACCGGATGCACTCGCCAAAAGGCCGTGCGACCCTGGTGCGCGAATGGCTGCGCCTGTTGGCCGACCGCGGCGTCGATCCGCTGCTGCTGGAAAAAGAGCTTCCGGAGAAACGCGCCAGCCTGCGTGCGCTGGTCGAGCGCACCCGTAATAGCTGGCATGCGCGCAAGGGCGAGTATGATTTTTCGCATGAGGTTAAAGAGGCCATGTCCGGCTGTCTGGCCTGCAAAGCCTGTTCAACCCAGTGCCCGATTAAAATCGACGTGCCGGAGTTTCGCTCCCGCTTCCTGCAGCTCTACCACACGCGCTATCTGCGCCCGGTGCGCGATCATCTGGTCGCGACGGTGGAAAGCTACGCGCCGCTGATGGCCCGCGCGCCGAAAACCTTTAACTTCTTTATGAGCCAGCCGCTGGTGCGTAAGCTGTCGGAAAAACACATCGGCATGGTCGATCTGCCGCTGCTTTCCGCGCCGTCGCTGCAAAAGCAGATGGTGACGCACCGTTCTGCCAATATGACGCTGGAGCAGTTGGAAACGCTCACTCCGGCGCAAAAAGCGCAGACTGTGCTGGTTGTACAGGATCCCTTCACCAGCTATTACGATGCTCAGGTAGTGGCCGATTTTGTCCGGCTCATCGACAAGCTTGGCTACCAGCCGGTGCTGCTGCCGTTTTCACCGAACGGTAAGGCACAGCATATTAAAGGCTTTGTTACCCGTTTCACCAAAACGGCGCAGAAAACCGCCGACTACCTGAACCGGGTGGCGGCGCTGGGGATGCCGATGGTAGGCGTCGATCCAGCGTTGGTGCTGTGCTATCGCGACGAATACAACCAGGTTCTGGGCGACAAACGCGGCGACTTCAACGTGATGCTGGTGCACGAATGGCTGCCGCAGGCGCTGGCACAACGTGAAAGCCCGTCGCCGTCGGGTGAGGCCTGGTATCTGTTCGGCCACTGCACGGAAGTGACCGCGCTGCCGACGGCACCGAAACAGTGGGCGTCTATCTTTGCGCGCTTTGGCGCCACGCTTGAGAACGTTAGCGTCGGCTGCTGCGGTATGGCGGGCACCTACGGCCATGAAGTGAAGAATCACGCCAATTCGTTGGGCATTTATGCGCTATCGTGGCAGCAGGCGATGCAGCGCCTGCCGCGCAACCGCTGTCTGGCAACCGGCTATTCCTGCCGCAGCCAGGTGAAGCGCGTTGAAGGTAACGGCGTACGCCATCCCCTGCAGGCTTTACTGGAGATTATCGGATGATCTGGAGACGGCAAACCACGCTGGAGGCATTGAACGCGATGGGCGAGGGCAATATGGTCGGGCTGCTGGATATTCAGTTCGACAGTATTGGCGACGATTCGCTGGAGGCCACCATGCCGGTAGACCACCGTACTCATCAGCCGTTTGGCCTGCTGCATGGCGGCGCGTCGGTGGTGCTGGCTGAAACCCTCGGGTCGGTGGCTGGATATCTGTGTACGGAGGGCGATCAGCGGGTGGTGGGGCTGGAGGTGAATGCCAACCATATCCGCTCTGCGCGCAGCGGGCGGGTTCGTGGAGTGTGCAAAGCGCTGCATGCCGGGCGGCGCCATCAGGTCTGGCAGATTGAAATCTTCGACGATGAAGGGCGGCTTTGCTGCTCCTCGCGGCTGACGACGGCAGTCGTATAAGCCCTCAGGCAAAACGCGCTTCCCTGTGGGGAGCGCGTTCAGATGGCTCACAAACCAGCCCGCGCTGTGCCGGATGGCGTCGCAAGCGACTTATCTGGCCTATAACGGATGTCGATTTCAATCTGTGACGCCATCCACGTAGGCCTGATAAGCGTAGCGCCATCGGGCTTTCGGACGTGGTCATCAGTCTTAACGCACTTACGCCTCGATCGGCGTTAAATATTCCAGCCGTAGCGGCTCGGCCAGCAGAGTATCCATTTGCCCAACAAACGCCTGAAAGTGCGCCTGCGATACATGATGGTCCAGCGCAGCCTGGTCGCGCCAGCGCTCGTGCATGTAAAATGTCTCTGGTTCATCGCGCCGTTGAAACAGCGCGTACTCGAGGTTGCCTGGCTCCTCACGCGTGGGTCGCAGCAGAGCGCTTAGCGCCTCGCGCAGCGCCTGCGTTTTTCCCGGTTGGGCCTTCAGCACGGCAAGTATCGCGATCATCCTAAAACCCCTCCAGCACGATTTTTCCAACCGCGCGGCCGGTTTCGAGCTGAGCGTGCGCCCGTTGCAGGTTTTCAGCGTTAATCACGCCGTAATGCTCGCCCAGCGTGGTGCGAATAACCTGAGTATCTATCAGCGTCGCCACTTCAGACAGTAAACGGTGCTGTGCATCCATGTCTTTGGTCTCAAACATTGAACGGGTGAACATAAACTCCCAGTGCAGCGAAAGACTTTTTAGCTTCAGCGGCACCACGTCGAGGTGCTCCGGGTCATCAATGAGCGCCAGTTTTCCCTGTGGGGCCAGCACGTTAATAAGCGCTAAATAGTGTTCTGCCGTATTATTCAGGCTGGCAACGTGCGTGACGGCGGGGACGCCAATGCGTGCCAGCTCGTCGCTCAGCGGTTGACTGTGATCGATAACATAGTGGGCGCCAGCCTCACGCACCCACTGCTGACTGGCTGGACGGGAGGCGGTACCGATGACCGTCATGTTCGTCAGTTTACGGGCAAGCTGAGTCAGAATAGAGCCGACGCCGCCCGCCGCGCCGACAATGAGCAGCGTATCGCCCTCATTGCCGCCGCGGGCAACGCCCAGGCGGTCGAACAACAGTTCCCAGGCGGTAATGGCGGTCAGCGGCAGCGCGGCGGCTGCGGCGTTATCCAGGGTACGCGGCTTCAGCGCGACGATACGTTCATCCACCCGCTGAAATTCGCTGTTGCTGCCAGGACGGCCGAGTGCGCCGGCATACCAGACTTCATCGCCGGGGGTGAAAAGGGTCACTCGTTCGCCGACGGCTTTGACGACGCCAACGGCATCCCAGCCGAGCACGCGCGGCGTCTCGCCTGAAAAACCGGCGCGCACTTTAGCATCGACGGGGTTGACGGAAATCGCTTTGATCTCCACCAGCAGGTCGTGGCCCGCAGCTTGTGGAACGGGCAGGGAAATCTCTTGAATAAAAGGAATGTTGCTGCCGTCTGCGGCGGCTCTGGTAATGGCAAAGGCTTTCATCATGGCTCCAGGTCTGATTTGTCTTACCCGGATAATAAAAATAAGCGATGAAGAGAAAAACGGCGTCGCGGCGATAAGACTTATACGCAAACCGCGAAAATCACGCCGTGGGCTAACGATGTTCGAAGAAAATTTCTTCCTCTTCCATGCGTTCTTCAATCTGCCGGGTCACGCGCTGTAGCGCCGCCAGATGCTTTTCCGCCGCTTGCTCAATGGTCATCGCTTTGGCGATATAGACCAGATTCAGGCAACCGATAACCCGCGCCTGGCTTCGTACCGGTACGGCGATGGAGGCGATTTTTTGCTCCAGCTGCCAGCCCTGAAAGTTTTCGCCGTAGCCATTTTTCCGCGTGCGTTCGAGTATCGCGTGCAGTTTTTCCGGCTCGCGGGCCAGTTGGTATTCCTCTTCCGGGCGGGCGGCCAGCATTTCAATGATGGGCTGACGCTCATGCTCAGGCGAAAAAGCCAGCCACGTCAGGCCAGACGCGGTCAACAGCAGCGGCAGGCGTCGGCCCACCATGGCGCGGTGGAAGGAGAGGCGACTGAAACGGTGGGTGGTTTCCCGTACGACCATGGCATCAACGTCGAGCGTGGTTAAATCGGTGGGCCAAATGACCTCGCGCAATAATTCTCCAAGTAGCGGCGTTGCAAGTGCAGAAATCCAATGTTCGTCACGAAATCCCTCACTTAACTGCCGCACTTTCATCGTCAAACGGAAGCTATCGTCTGACAAACTGCGCCGCACGTACCCCTCCTCCTGAAGGGTCTCCAGCAGCCTGCGTACGGTGGTGCGGTGCAGGCCGCTAAACTCCGCCAGCGTCGCGGTTGACGCGCCTCCGTCGAATTTATTTAACAAATTAAGTAACAATAAACCCCGCGTTAATCCCCGCACGGTTTTGTAATCGGTCGCCTCGTTATTCTTCATATTTCCTGACATTTTTATATCTAAAACAACGTTGTGCACCTGGTGCACATCCTGGTCTGTTTTGATTGTAGCCTAAATTCCCGGACATATACTGCGCTCATTATAAAAATATGTTTACAACAAATTAACAGTTGAGCATGTGCGTTAATAGCACCAACCCGGCTGGTCCGATTCGTGAGGTATTGAAGATGACAACATCAAATCCGGATATTCAACCTGCAGTACAACACCATGTTCAGGTCGCTATCGCTGGCGCGGGTCCCGTAGGGCTGATGATGGCGAACTACCTGGGACAGATGGGCGTGGAGGTGCTGGTTGTCGAGAAGCTGGATAAATTAATCGACTATCCGCGCGCCATCGGCATTGATGATGAAGCGCTGCGCACCATGCAGTCTGTCGGGCTGGTCGATAACGTGCTGCCACACACTACGCCGTGGCATGCCATGCGTTTCCTGACCCCGAAAGGCCGCTGCTTTGCTGATATCCAGCCGATGACCGACGAATTTGGCTGGTCGCGCCGCAACGCGTTTATCCAGCCGCAGGTCGATGAGGTGATGTATCAAGGCCTGAGCCGTTTCCCGAACGTGCGCTGCCTGTTCTCCCGTGAACTGGAGGCGTTCACCCAAAAAGGTGACACCGTCACCATTAATCTGAAAGGCCCTGAGGGCGAACGTGAAACCGTACAGGCTAACTGGCTGGTGGCCTGCGACGGTGGCGCCAGCTTTATTCGCCGTACGCTGAACGTACCGTTTGAAGGTAAAACGGCGCCCAACCAGTGGATCGTGATTGATATTGCTAATGACCCGCTGGCTACGCCGCACATCTATTTGTGCTGTGACCCGGTGCGCCCTTACGTGTCGGCAGCGCTGCCGCACGGCGTGCGCCGCTTTGAATTCATGGTGATGCCGGGCGAAACCGAAGCCCAGTTGAGCGAGCCGGAGAATATGCGTCGCCTGCTGAGTCAGGTGCTACCGGATCCGGATAACGTCGAGCTGATTCGCCAGCGTGTATATACCCATAACGCCCGTATCGCAGAACGCTTCCGTATCGATCGCGTGCTGTTGGCCGGTGATGCGGCCCACATCATGCCGGTCTGGCAGGGGCAAGGCTACAACAGCGGTATGCGCGATGCTTTCAACCTGGCATGGAAGCTGGCGATGGTGGTCAACGGCAAAGCGGGCGAGACGCTGCTGGACACGTATCAGCAGGAACGCCGCGACCATGCCAAAGCCATGATCGATCTCTCGGTGACCGCTGGCAACGTACTGGCACCGGCAAAACGCTGGCACGGTACGGTGCGTGACGGCATCTCCTGGCTGCTGAACTACATTCCACCGGTAAAACGCTACTTCCTGGAAATGCGCTTTAAACCGATGCCGCAGTACCGCGAAGGCGCGCTGTTGCTGGAAGCTAACGCTAAAAATTCACCGGTCGGCAAGATGTTTATCCAACCGAAAGTGACCCGCGAAAACGGTGAGGTGGTGCTGCTGGATGAGGTTATTGGACCGAAGTTTGCCGTGATTGCCTGGGGCTGCAACCCGCTGTGGGGTATGAGCGACAGTCAAATCGTGCAATGGCGCGCGCTGGGAACCTGTTTTATTCAGGTGGTGCCGGATGTGCAGATCCGTACGCCGCAGGACAATTTCACCGGCGTGATACGTCTCGGCGATAGCCAGAATCGGCTGAAAACATGGTTTGCGGCGCAGAACGCTTCCCTGGTGGTGGTACGCCCGGACCGCTTTGTTGCTGCGCTGGCCATTCCACAGACGCTGAATACAACCCTCGACCAACTTGCTCAGGCGATGGCGCTGACCCCCGCGACATCGGGTCTGGCTGAAGAGAAGGTGGCCTGAAATGAATGCATACCTGCACTGTCTTTCCCACACGCCGCTGGTGGGCTATGTCGACCCCGCACAGGAGGTGCTGGACGAAGTTAACGGCGTGATTAGTGAAGCGCGCGCGCGCATTGCGGCATTTGACCCGGAGCTGGTGGTGCTGTTCGCACCGGACCACTACAACGGCTTTTTCTATGACGTCATGCCGCCGTTTTGCTTAGGCATCGGCGCCACCTCCATCGGCGACTTTTCCAGCGCGGCAGGGGTATTGCCGGTTCCGACGGCGCTGGCGGAAGCCTGCGCTCACTCGGTGATGAAAAGCGGTATCGATCTGGCGGTTTCCTACTGTATGCAGGTCGATCACGGTTTTGCCCAGCCGCTGGAGCTGCTGCTTGGCGGGCTGGACAAACTGCCGGTACTGCCGGTGTTTATCAATGGCGTCGCCACGCCGCTGCCGGGTTTCCAGCGTACGCGCATGCTGGGCGAGGCCATGGGGCGCTTCCTGTCGACGCTGAATAAACGGGTGCTGATCTTAGGATCCGGTGGCCTGTCGCACCAGCCGCCGGTACCGGAGCTGGCGAAGGTGGACGCCCATATGCGCGATCGCCTGCTCGGCAGCGGTAAACAGCTGCCGCCCGACGAGCGTGAGCTGCGCCAGCGTCGGGTCATTGAAGCGGCTGAACGCTTTGTTGAAGACCAGAAAACGCTGCACCCGCTGAACCCCATCTGGGACAACCAGTTTATGACGTTGCTGGAACAGGGCCGCCTGACGGAGCTCGATGCTATCAGCAATGAAGAACTTTCGGCGATCGCCGGCAAATCGACCCACGAAGTGAAAACCTGGGCTGCGGCGTTTGCCACGCTTGCCGCCATGGGGCGCTACCGCGCCGAAGGCCGCTACTATCGGCCGATCCCGGAATGGATCGCCGGCTTTGGCTCACTGAGCGCCATGACAACGAATTGATTAAGCAGGAGATTATGATGAGCTATCAACCACAAACCGAATCTGCAACCAGCCGTTTTCTTAACGTGGAAGAGGCCGGACAGACGCTGCGCATCCACTACAACGACTGCGGCCAGGGCGATGAAACCGTCGTGCTGCTGCACGGTTCCGGACCGGGGGCAACCGGCTGGGCGAACTTCAGCCGCAATATCGATCCGCTGGTGGAGGCGGGCTATCGCGTACTGCTGCTGGACTGCCCGGGCTGGGGCAAAAGTGACTCGATCGTGAACACGGGCTCTCGCTCCGATTTGAACGCCCGTATTCTGAAAAGCGTGGTCGATCGGTTGGATATCGAGAAAGTACACCTGCTCGGTAACTCTATGGGTGGGCACAGCGCGGTGGCCTTTACGCTGACCTGGCCTGAACGCGTCGGCAAACTGGTACTGATGGGCGGTGGCACCGGCGGCATGAGTCTGTTCACACCGATGCCGACGGAAGGCATCAAGCTGCTGAACGCGCTGTATCGCGAACCGACCATCGAAAATCTCAAAAAGATGATGAGCATTTTCGTTTATGACACTCGCGATTTGACCGACGCGCTGTTTGAAGCCCGTCTGAACAACATGCTGTCGCGCCGTGACCACCTGGAAAACTTTATTAAGAGCCTGGAAGCCAACCCGAAACAGTTCCCGGATTTCGGCCCGCGGCTGGGTGAAATTAGCGCGCCGACCCTGGTGGTCTGGGGGCGTAACGACCGTTTTGTCCCGATGGATGCGGGCCTGCGACTGCTCTCCGGGATTGCCGGTTCCGAACTGCATATTTACCGCGATTGCGGCCACTGGGCACAGTGGGAGCACGCAGAGGCGTTTAACCAGCTGGTGCTGAATTTCCTGGCGCGTCAATAAGGAGCCGCAATGTCTACCGATTCTTTGGCCACACTGGCCGCCGCGCTGCGCGAAGCAGAACGCACCGGGGTGGCGATCGCGCCGCTGCGCGAGATGATTGGTCTCGATAACGCCGAAGCCGCGTATGCCATTCAGCGCCTGAACGTCGAATTTGGTGTGGCGCAGGGCCGCCGCATCGTGGGGCGCAAAGTGGGTTTGACCCACCCGAAAGTCCAGCAACAGCTGGGCGTCGACCAGCCGGATTTTGGCACCCTGTTTGCGGATATGTGCTACGGCGATAACGAGACCATTCCCTTCGACCGCGTGCTGCAGCCGAAGATTGAAGCCGAGATCGCCCTGGTGCTGAACCGCGATCTGCCGCATGCCGACACCACCTTTGATGAACTGTATAACGCCATTGAGTGGGTTGTCCCGGCGCTTGAAGTGGTGGGCAGCCGCGTGCGCGACTGGTCTATTAAGTTTGTTGACACCGTCGCCGACAACGCCTCCTGCGGCGTGTACGTGGTCGGCGGCCCGGCGCAGCGTCCAGCCGCCCTGGACCTGAAAAACTGCGCGATGACCATGACCCGCAATCACGAAGAGGTGTCCAGCGGTCGCGGCAGCGAATGTCTGGGTCACCCGCTGAACGCCGCCGTCTGGCTGGCGCGCAAAATGGCCAGTCTCGGCGAGCCGCTACGTGCGGGGGATATCGTACTCACCGGCGCACTGGGGCCGATGGTCGCGGTCAAACCGGGCGATCGTTTTGAGGCGGTTATCGAGGGCATTGGCTCGGTTGCCGCGACCTTTTCAGAGCAAGAAGGAAGTCAGTCATGAGCAAATGTAAAGTCGCCATTATCGGTTCAGGCAATATCGGCACTGACCTGATGATCAAAATTCTGCGTCACGGTAAGCATCTGGAGATGTCGGTGATGGTCGGCATTGATCCGAACTCTGACGGCCTGGCGCGTGCGGCGCGTATGGGCGTCGCCACCACTCACGAAGGGGTGAGCGGATTAATGGCGATGGCGGAATTTGCCGACATTGATATCGTATTCGATGCCACCAGCGCGGGCGCGCACGTGAAAAATGACGCCGCGCTGCGTAAGGCAAAGCCGGGTATCCGCCTGATTGACCTGACGCCAGCGGCGATTGGCCCGTACTGCGTACCGGTCGTTAACCTCGACAAAAATCTGTCGCAGGGCAACGTCAACATGGTGACCTGCGGCGGCCAGGCTACCATCCCAATGGTGGCGGCGGTTTCCCGCGTGGCAAAAGTTCACTACGCGGAAATTATTGCCTCTATCTCCAGCAAATCCGCGGGCCCGGGCACCCGCGCGAATATCGACGAGTTTACGGAAACAACGTCGCAAGCGATTGAAGTGGTTGGCGGTGCGGCGAAGGGGAAAGCGATTATTATCCTCAACCCGGCCGAACCGCCGGTGATGATGCGCGACACGGTATACGTGCTGAGCGAAGCGGCCTCGCAGGCTGAAATTGAGGCTTCCATCGAAGCGATGGCGGCAGCGGTACAGGCCTACGTGCCGGGCTACCGTCTGAAGCAAAAAGTGCAGTTCGAGGTTATCCCGCAGGATAAACCGGTGAACATTCCCGGCGTGGGTCAGTTCTCCGGGCTGAAAACGGCCGTGTATCTGGAAGTCGAAGGTGCCGCTCACTATCTGCCGGCCTACGCCGGAAACCTCGACATTATGACCTCGGCGGCGATGTCTACCGCTGAAAAAATGGCCCAAACGCTGGTTAAAGTGGCAGGAGAAGTCGCATGAACGGTAAAAAAATCTATATCTCAGATGTGACGTTACGCGACGGGATGCATGCCATCCGCCACCAGTATTCGCTGGACCACGTTCGGCAGATAGCCAGGGCGCTGGACGATGCGCGCGTCGACTCGATTGAAGTTGCGCACGGCGACGGCCTGCAGGGATCCAGCTTTAACTACGGCTTTGGCGCGCACAGCGATATCGAGTGGATCGCTGCAGCGGCGGAAGTGGTGCAACATGCCAAAATCGCCACGCTACTGATCCCGGGTATCGGCACGCTGCACGACCTGAAAAATGCCTATCAGGCAGGGGCCCGCGTGGTGCGTGTGGCGACGCATTGCACCGAAGCAGACGTTTCCGCGCAGCATATTGCCTACGCCCGCGAACTCGGGATGGACACCGTCGGTTTTCTGATGATGAGCCATATGACCACGCCGGAAAATCTGGCGAAGCAGGCAAAACTGATGGAAGGCTACGGCGCAACCTGTATTTATGTGGTGGACTCCGGCGGCGCAATGAACATGAACGATATTCGCGATCGCTTCCGCGCGCTGAAAGAGGTGCTTAAACCGGAAACGCAAACCGGTATGCACGCGCACCATAACCTGAGCCTTGGCGTTGCCAACTTGCTGGTGGCGGTAGAAGAGGGCTGTGACCGTATTGACGCCAGCCTTGCGGGAATGGGTGCCGGTGCCGGTAACGCGCCGCTGGAAGTGTTTATCGCCGCCGCTGACAAGCAGGGCTGGCAGCACGGTACTGACCTGTATGCGCTGATGGCGGCGGCGGACGATCTGGTGCGTCCGTTACAGGATCGTCCGGTACGCGTCGATCGTGAAACGCTGGCGCTCGGCTATGCCGGCGTCTACTCCAGCTTCCTGCGTCACAGCGAAGTGGCAGCGGCGCGTTATGGTCTCAGCGCGGTTGATATCCTGGTTGAACTGGGCAAACGCCGAATGGTGGGTGGCCAGGAAGACATGATCGTCGACGTGGCGTTGGATCTGAAAGCCAAAGCGCAGGCTTGATAACGATCCGGTCGGCAATGTACTGACCGGGCGAACGAAAATGAAAAAATAACGCGGCCGGCAACGTATCGGCCGCCTTTCACCTGTTCTCTACAGAAGGTAGCACGATGTCGAATATTACTCACGTTTCCTCACCGCCGAAAACGTCCCGCCTGATGCAGACCGTCGGGCTTTGCTTTTTGGTCGCCCTGATGGAAGGGCTCGATTTACAGGCCGCGGGTATTGCTGCGGTGGGCATTGCCCAGGCATTCTCGCTGGATAAAATGCAGATGGGCTGGATTTTCAGCGCCGGGATACTGGGTCTGCTGCCAGGGGCGCTGTTTGGCGGTATGCTGGCCGACCGACATGGCCGCAAGAAGGTGCTGCTGGGCTCGGTAGTGCTGTTTGGCCTGTTTTCGATTGTGACCGCGCTGGCGTGGGATTTCCCGTCGCTGGTATTTGCCCGCTTTATGACCGGTGCGGGGCTGGGTGCGGCACTGCCGAATCTGATTGCGCTCACTTCTGAAGCGGCGGGGCCACGTTTTCGCGGTACCGCAGTGAGCCTGATGTACTGCGGGGTGCCGATTGGCGCGGCGCTGGCTGCCGCCATGGGGTTCAGCGGCCTGACGCAGGCCTGGCAGACGATTTTCTGGGTTGGCGGTATTGTGCCGCTGTTGTTGGTTCCGCTGCTGATGCTCCGCCTGCCGGAGTCGCAGGCGTTTAGCCGTCAGCAGCAGGATGCCCCGGCGCCGCTGCGGGCCATTTTTGCATCCGGTACCGCCTCATCAACGCTGCTGCTGTGGCTGTGTTACTTCTTCACCCTGCTGGTGGTGTATATGCTGATTAACTGGCTGCCGATGCTGCTGGTCGATCAGGGCTTTAGCCGCCCGCAGGCTGCCGGCGTGATGTTCGCACTGCAAATGGGGGCGGCGCTGGGTACGCTGATGCTGGGTGCGTTGATGGACAAACTCAGCCCGCTCAAAATGTCGCTGTTGATTTACTGCGGAATGCTGGCGTCGCTGATTTCACTGGGTATGGCGAACTCATTGGCCATGATGCTGGTATCAGGTTTTGTCGCGGGGATGTTTGCGACCGGTGGGCAGAGCGTGCTTTATGCCCTGGCGCCGCTGTTTTACGGCACCGAAATTCGCGCTACTGGCGTTGGCACGGCGGTAGCGGTCGGGCGGCTGGGGGCGATGAGCGGCCCGCTGCTGGCCGGAAAAATGCTGGCGCTGGGCACCGGCACCGTGGGGGTGATGGCCGCCTCCGCGCCGGGGATTGTGCTGGCGGGCGTGGCGGTGTTCTGGCTGATGAATCGCCATCAGCGCAGCGTGGCGGAGGAAAGCGCGGGATGATAATGGGGGCGTCGCTGGCGACGCCATCCGGCACAGGGAGCCTTAATAGGCTCCCTTTTTTATGCGTGATGATTAATCAAAAGCGCTGCTCGGGCACAATTTAACGCCGTCCGTTTTCCAGCGAACCATTTTGGCGTTGGCATCGAGATCTTTTACCGATACAGAATCACCGGAATATAACGATCCGGTGACGATAATATCGTAATTGTGGTTCGGCTGCGGGACGAAATCAGAATAGGATGTGGTGCTGGCGTAATGCACGATATCAATGAGTTGCCCCGGTTTGATGGTAAATTCATTGATAAATGCGCCTTTAACATCGTTTGATGCCGGCATGTCTGAGAGGCGTTTGTTTCCGGTTACCGGAATGCCAATGATCGCCAGTCCGGAGGTAATTCGCCTTTCCAGTACTTTCTTATAGCAGCCATCAGGCTGCTTTTCATAAAACTGCAATGCGGTATTGCCAGAGGTGCTGGCGCGAATACGCGCGGCATCATTACCTTTGTAATCTTCAAGCGCAGGTCGGAAACCGGCGGTGCATCCACTCAGAAGTACGGCGACCAGGCCACTGACTAAAATATTTTTATACATTTTTATCCGTGATAATAATTTTTATTAAGGACGAAGGAGGATGTTGCTTTTAATTATTCAAGACCTTTTATAAACGCAATACTACACGTGATTTCAGGCATTACTTTATTCGTAATGCTATGATTCACAGTGGTTTCTTGGTTTGGTTAACGTTATCGTGCCAGAATGTTTTTTTCAACACTAAAATAGGCTGCTTGCTGAGCAGGGAACTGACGTGATGGAATAAACGCTATTTGCCGCGCAAAGCGTTAAAAGCCATCTATTCTTGTTGAGCGCCTTTGCGCGATGGTTAAGAATAGAATGACACTTCACGATGCGACAGGCAGGACGTTATGACCCAGTACAGTACGTTTTCCCTTGGTTCTCAATTTGTTAATCGTCTCGGATACGGGGCGATGCAGCTGGCCGGTCCCGGTGTCTTTGGCCCGCCAAAAGACCGCCATGCGGCGATTTCCGTGTTACGCGAAGCTCTCGAACTGGGCGTCAATCACATTGATACCAGCGACTTTTACGGCCCGCATATCACCAATCAGATTATCCGTGAAGCGCTGCACCCGTACGCCGACGATCTGACCATTGTCACTAAAATCGGCGCCCGCCGCGGCGATGACGCGTCCTGGCTACCGGCATTTTCCGCCGCAGAACTCAAGCAGGCGGTGCATGATAATCTACGCAATCTGGGCCTCGACGTGCTTGATGTGGTCAATATGCGGGTGATGATTGGCGACGGACATGGGCCGCGAGAAGGCGATATTGAGGCCAGCATTAGCGTACTGGCAGAACTGCAGCAGCAGGGGTTGGTGAAGCATATTGGCCTGAGCAACGTCACCCCGGCGCAGGTCGCGCAGGCGCGTCAAATTGTGCCGATTGTTTGCGTTCAGAACGAATACAATATTGCTCACCGCGCCGACGATGCGCTGATTGACGCACTGGCGCACGACGGTATTGCCTACGTGCCGTTCTTCCCGCTTGGCGGTTTCTCACCGCTGCAATCCACCACGCTCAATCGCGTTGCCGCCGATCTGGGCGCGACGCCAATGCAGGTGGCTCTGGCCTGGCTGTTGCACCGCTCGCCAAATATTTTGCTGATCCCTGGTACGTCGTCAGTGGCACACCTGAGGGAAAACATGGCTGCGGCGCAGCTGCCGCTGCCGCCCGAGGCGCTGGCGACGCTTGACGGGATTGCTGCTAAAGGCTAACGGGAGGTCACATGACGCAAACGCTCTCGGCCCGGTGCCACTGCGGCGCGGTCGCGTTCACCGTTACGCTGAGCGAGGGTTTTAACACCGCACGGCGCTGTAACTGTTCCTATTGCCGGATGCGCGGCGCGGTGGCCGTGTCTGCACCGTTGGCGGGGATTAAGGTGCTGCGCGGGCGAGATAAGCTGACTGAATACCGCTTTAATACCGGCGAAGCGGTGCATTTTTTCTGTTCGGTATGCGGAATCTATACCTTCCACCAGCGTCGTTCTAATCCGCAGCAATATGGCATTAACGTTGCGTGCATTGAAGGCGTATCGCCGTTTGATTTTGCCTGCGTAGAGGTCGTTGATGGTGCGAATCACACCAAAGATGGCGGCAGCGGCGGGGTAGTCGGGTATTTACGCTACGAAGGCATAAAGTCGGAATAAAAAAAAGCCCTGCTTTGAGCAGGGCTTGTCAATTTCAGGGCAATTAAGCCACCAGGCTATCAATCGCCGCTTTCGCGTCAGCAGACGCTTTTGCCGCCATTTCCGGACCGTAAGCGATGCCTTCAGCGAAGACCACGTTCACGTCGGTGATGCCGATGAAGCCCAGGAACACGTTCAGGTACGGGGTGATCAGGTCGGTCGGGGTATCTTTATGGATGCCGCCGCGGCTGGTCAGTACGATAGCGCGTTTACCGGTCACCAGGCCTTCTGGACCTTTCTCGGTGTAACGGAAGGTCACGCCGGCACGGGCAATCAGGTCAAAATAGTTTTTCAACTGAGTTGGGATGTTGAAGTTGTACATCGGCGCAGCAATAACAATCACGTCGTGCGCTTTCAGTTCAGCAATCAGCTCATCAGACAGCGTCAGCGCTTCCTGCTGGCGCGGGGTCAGCGGGGAATCGCTCGGACGCAGCGCACCTACCAGTTCACCATCCAGTACCGGAATCGGGTTGGCGGCCAGGTCACGCACGGTGATTTCGTCAGCGGAGTGCTTTTCGCGCCACTGTTCAACGAAATAATCGGACAGCTGACCTGATTGAGAGTAGCCTGCCAGGATGCTGGATTTCAGAACTAATACTTTGCTCATTGGGTGATTCCTTATATTTGATTGACGGGCTGTGCCCTGTTGCTTGCTGACACTCTATTCACATTCCTGCCGCAGGGATAGCGCAATATATCGAATTCTATATTCAGTTTTTTTGAACAAGGCAACAAATGCGCAAATGTGGTACTCTAGGACCATACTTTATAAGCGTTTTTTACAGGCACTCCGCTGCCCGATAACACTATGACAGAACAACAAAAAATCACCTTCGCCACGCTCAGCCAGCGCCTTGACGCGCTGACGCTGCGGGATAAACAGCGTTTTGCCCGCCGTCTGCACGGCGTGAAGAAGGTTAAAAATCCTGATGCTCAACAGGCCATTTACCAGGAGATGGCGCAGGAAATTGAACAGGCGGCAGGTAAGGTCGTGCTACGCGAAGCGTCACGTCCGGCGATTGAATACCCGGAAAACCTGCCCGTCAGCCAGAAAAAACAGGATATCCTTAACGCCGTTCGCGACCACCAGGTGGTGATCGTTGCCGGTGAAACCGGTTCGGGTAAAACCACCCAGCTGCCAAAAATCTGTATGGAGCTGGGACGCGGGATTAAAGGCCTGATTGGCCATACCCAGCCGCGTCGTCTGGCGGCGCGCACCGTGGCTAACCGTATTGCAGAAGAGTTAAAAACCGAGCCGGGCGGCTGCATCGGTTATAAAGTGCGTTTCAGCGACCACGTCAGCGATAACACGATGGTCAAGCTGATGACCGACGGTATTCTGCTGGCGGAAATTCAGCAGGACCGTCTGCTGATGCAGTACGACACCATTATTATCGATGAAGCGCACGAACGTAGTCTGAACATCGACTTCCTGCTCGGCTACCTGAAAGAGCTATTGCCGCGTCGCCCCGATCTGAAAGTCATTATCACTTCCGCAACGATCGACCCGGAGCGCTTCTCCCGTCACTTTAATAACGCGCCGATCATTGAAGTCTCCGGCCGGACTTATCCGGTAGAAGTGCGTTATCGACCCATCGTGGAAGAGGCGGACGATACTGAGCGCGATCAGCTACAGGCGATTTTTGACGCGGTTGATGAACTGGGTCAGGAAAGCCCTGGCGACATCCTGATCTTTATGAGCGGTGAACGTGAAATTCGGGATACCGCCGATGCGCTCAACAAACGCGACCTGCGCCACACCGAAATTTTGCCGCTGTACGCGCGGTTGTCGAACAGCGAACAGAACCGCGTGTTCCAGCCGCACAGCGGGCGTCGCATTGTGCTGGCGACCAACGTGGCGGAAACGTCGCTCACCGTACCGGGCATCAAGTACGTTATTGACCCGGGCACGGCGCGTATCAGTCGCTACAGCTACCGCACCAAGGTTCAGCGTCTGCCTATTGAGCCGGTCTCACAGGCCTCCGCCAACCAGCGTAAAGGCCGCTGTGGCCGTGTGTCGGAAGGGATCTGTATTCGTCTGTATTCTGAAGACGACTTCCTGTCGCGCCCGGAGTTTACCGACCCGGAAATTCTGCGCACCAACCTGGCGTCGGTCATTCTGCAAATGACCGCGCTGGGGCTGGGTGATATCGCCGCGTTTCCGTTTGTTGAAGCGCCCGATAAACGTAACATTCAGGATGGTGTACGCCTGCTGGAAGAGCTGAGCGCCATCACCACCGACGAGCAGCAAACCGCTTACAAGCTGACGCCGCTGGGGCGTCAGCTTAGCCAACTGCCGGTTGATCCACGTCTGGCGCGTATGGTGCTGGAAGCGCAGAAACACGGCTGCGTGCGCGAGGTGATGATTATCACCTCCGCGCTGTCTATTCAGGATCCGCGCGAGCGGCCGATGGACAAACAGCAGGCGTCCGATGAAAAACATCGCCGTTTCCATGATAAGGAGTCCGACTTCCTGGCGTTCGTCAACCTGTGGAATTACCTTGGTGAACAGCAGAAAGCGTTGTCGTCAAATCAGTTCCGCCGCCAGTGTAAGCAGGATTTTCTTAACTATCTGCGCGTACGGGAATGGCAGGATATCTACACCCAGCTGCGCCAGGTGGTGAAAGAGCTGGGTATTCCGGTTAACAGCGAACCGGCGGAGTACCGTGAGATACATATCGCGCTGCTTACCGGTCTGCTTTCGCACATCGGTATGAAAGATGCCGACAAGCAGGAATTCACCGGCGCACGCAACGCGCGCTTCTCTATCTTCCCGGGCTCCGGGCTGTTCAAGAAGCCGCCTAAATGGACTATGGTTGCCGAACTGGTGGAAACCAGCCGCCTGTGGGGGCGTATTGCCGCGCGAATCGATCCGGAATGGGTGGAGCCGGTTGCGCAGCATTTGATCAAACGCTCTTACAGTGAACCGCACTGGGAACGCGCGCAGGGCGCGGTGATGGCGACGGAGAAGGTGACCGTCTACGGCCTGCCGATTGTCGCTGCGCGTAAGGTCAACTACAGCCAGATCGATCCGGCGCTGTGTCGTGAGCTGTTTATTCGCCATGCGCTGGTGGAGGGGGATTGGCAGACACGCCACGCTTTCTTCCGCGATAACCTGAAGCTGCGTACCGAAATTGAAGAGCTGGAGCATAAATCGCGCCGTCGCGACATCCTGGTGGATGACGAGACGATGTTTGAATTTTACGACCAGCGCATCAGCCATGAGGTGATTTCCGCGCGCCACTTTGATAAGTGGTGGAAACAGGCCAGCCGTGAAACGCCGGATCTGCTCAATTTTGAGAAGAGCATGCTGATTAAAGAGGGGGCGGAGCAGGTCAGCAAGCTGGACTACCCGAACTTCTGGCACCAGGGCAACCTGAAGCTGCGCCTCTCTTATCAGTTTGAACCCGGTGCTGACGCCGATGGCGTGACGGTGCATATTCCGCTGCCGCTGCTCAATCAGGTGGATGACGCCGGGTTTGAATGGCAGATCCCGGGCCTGCGCCGTGAGCTGATTATCGCGCTGATTAAATCACTGCCGAAGCCGGTGCGCCGCAACTTTGTGCCTGCGCCGAACTACGCGGAAGCGCTGTTAGGCCGCGTCACGCCGTTTGAACAACCGCTGCTCGATGCGATGGAGCGCGAGCTGCGCCGGATGACCGGCGTGACCGTTGACCGTGAGTCCTGGCAGTGGGATCAGGTGCCCGATCACCTGAAAATTACCTTCCGCGTCGTTGACGATAAAAACAAGAAGCTTCAGGAAGGCCGCTCGCTGCAGGAATTGAAGGACGCGCTGAAGGGCAAAGTGCAGGAGACGCTTTCGTCGGTGGCCGACGACGGCATCGAACAAGCCGGGCTGCATATCTGGAGCTTTGGCGACCTGCCGGACCGCTACGAGCAGAAGCGCGGCAACTATAAGGTGAAGGCCTGGCCGGCGCTGGTGGATGAACGCGACAGCGTGGCGATCAAGCTGTTCGATAACGAGCTGGAACAGCAACAGGCCATGTGGCGCGGCCTGCGTCGTCTGCTGCTGCTGAATATCCCGTCGCCGATCAAGTATCTGCACGAGAAGCTGCCGAACAAAGCCAAGCTGGGCCTGTACTTTAACCCGTACGGCAAAGTACTGGATCTGATTGACGACTGCATCTCCTGCGGCGTGGATAAGCTGATTGATGAAGCGGGTGGCCCGGTGTGGACGGAAGCAGGCTTTAACGCGTTGCATGATAAAGTGCGCGCGGAGCTCAATGAGACGGTGGTTGACATTGCTAAGCAGGTTGAGCAAATCCTGACGGCGGTATTCAACGTTAACAAACGCCTGAAAGGGCGCGTCGACATGACGATGGCTCTGGGGCTGTCGGACATCAAAGCGCAGATGAACGGTCTGGTGTACCGCGGCTTCGTCACTGGCAACGGCTTCCGTCGTCTGGGCGACACCCTGCGTTATTTGCAGGCTATCGAAAAACGGCTGGAGAAAATGGCCGTCGACCCGCACCGCGATCGCGCGCAGATGCTCAAAGTGGAGAGCGTTCAGCAGGCGTGGCAGCAGTGGCTGAATAAGCTGCCGCCAGCGCGCCGGGAAGATGACGACGTGAAAGAGATCCGCTGGATGATCGAGGAGCTGCGTGTCAGCTTCTTTGCGCAGCAGCTCGGGACGCCGTATCCGATTTCCGATAAGCGAATATTGCAGGCGATGGAGCAGATAGTGGCGTAAGCGTGACCCATGCTGCTGATGGCAACGAACCGGGGCGTAAGGTTTACCCTGCGGCCCGGTTCGGCGCATGCTTTTATGGTGACGATATCCGTTCACCATCAGATTGACGCAGTCATGGCACAAACCAGAAGGCGTGGGCGTCTCGTTCCTGGCTACGCTTGCGGTATTAAACGCTGTATGTCAGGCCTTCACCCGTGATGAGAAAAAGCGGGTTGTCCCGCCCAACCCGCAGCATCATGCGTTGACCCAGGTGAGCGTAAACCCGTCCCAGCCCTTTATCCCTACGGTTTGCAACGCCGTTGACGTTAAGCGCGGGTTGTTATGTATCATGTCAATGAACCGGCGTACGCCCTGCACGCGTTCGTCGGTGCTGTCAGGATCCGTCACCTCACCGTCGCGCACGACGTTGTCGCCAATAATCAACGTACCCGGGCGTGAATATTTCAGCGCCCATTGCAGGTAATAAGGATTATTGGGTTTGTCCGCGTCGATGAAAATCAGATCGAACGGCGCGGCATCGCCGAGCATGGCCAGTGAATCCAGCGCCGGGCCTTCATGCAGCGTCACGCGATCGTTAAGACCTGCCAGCGCAATGTTTTGCCGCGCGATTCGGGCGTGGTTCGGGTCAGCTTCCAGCGTTATCAGATGCCCACTGGCGGGCAGTTCACGCGCCATCCAGATAGCGCTATAAGCACCGAGCGTGCCGATTTCCAGTATTTTTTTCGCGCCTGACATTCGTACAAACAGCGCCAGCAACTGCCCCTGATTGGCGGCGACGTCGTGGGCGGGCAGCCCCGCGCGGAGGTTATTTTCCAGCACCTGAGACAGGATGGCATCTTCGCCAATCAGTTTTTCAATCAGATAGTTATCAACATCGGTCCACCGTTTTTGCATTGCGATGCTCTCATGGTTTTGTCAGCCTGACGATGAAGACCAGCCGCCTCCCAGCGACCGGTAAAGATCGATCTGCGCCAGCAGCAGATTATTTTTCACCTGTACTTCGCTAAGCTGCGTCGAGAACAGGGTGCGCTGCGCGTCCAGTACGTCAAGGTAGGAGGAGTAGCCGTTCCGATAGCGGTTTTGCGCAATGCGCAGCGTTTCCTGTGCCACCGTCTCTTGCCCCTGGAGTTCGCTGAGCTGTTCGCCGTAGCGGGCGATAGCATCAAGACTATCATTCACCTCTTTAAAGGCGTTGCGCACGGTTTTCTCATAGCCGTACAGCGCCTGATTGCGCTGGGCCATCGAAACATCGACCTGGGCGTTTAACGCCTGCCGATTCAACAGCGGAGCCAGAATACTGCCGCCGAGGCTCCACAGCCGCAGCGGGTTATCCAGCAAATCGGGCAGGGTGCGGTCCTGTAAGCTGCCGGTAGCGGTCAGGTTGATGGACGGCAGCAGCTGTGCTTTTGAAGACGCCAGCGTGGCATCGGCGGCCAGCAGCTGGCGCTGTGCCTGAACGATATCCGGGCGCCGGTTGAGCAGCGATGATGGTAGCTGAGAAGGTAACACCAGCGGCGTCAACTGGGCAAACTCATGACGCATAACGTCGCCGGGGTTTTTACCCAGCAGCACGCTCAGGGCATTCTCCTGCTGAGCAATCTGATGACGTAACACTGGCACCTGAGCGCGCGTCGCGCGCAGTTCTGAATCGGCCTGCATCAGTTCGAGCCGCGAGGTATAGCCGGTTTCAAACTGCCGCTTTGCCAGAGTCCAGGCGTCTTCACGTGATTTCAGCGTTTGTTCGGTGACCCGTAGCTGCTCGTCCAGCGAAAGTAGTGAGAGATAACCGGAAGCGACGGCGGTGGCCACTGTCAGATCCGCCGCGGCAGCGGCGGCTTTTTGCGCCTCCAGGCTCGCCTGCGCGGCATCGGCGGCGCGACGGTTTACGCCCCATAAATCGACGTCGTAGCTGGCGGTCAGCCCGCCTTTGTACACCGTGCTGTGGACCGGCAGCCCGGTCGCAGCCGACTGCGCGCGGGCGCGGGTACCGCCCAGGCTGGCATCAAGCGACGGGAACAGGCTGCTGTCGGCAGCGTAGGCGCGGGCCTGATATTCGTTGACTCGTTCGCGGGCGATGAGCACATCGCTGTTATGGCGCAACGCCAGGTCAACGTACCGGTTCAGCGCGTCGTCATGGAAGTGACGCCACCAGACACCTTCGACGGCGCTGGCGGGGCCGATATCAGCGCGCCAGGCCGTAGGGATTGCCAGCGTTGGCTGCGCCTGCTGAACGTCTGCCGACTGGCAGCCCACTAAGGCGAGCGCTAATGCAACGACCGCTGGCCGGATCATTTATCCGCCTCCGCATGCGTATCAATCGTCACTTGCACCGACATCCCCGGACGCAGACACTCGAGATTTTTCTGCCCCGTGTTCACGGCAATACGCACGGGAATACGCTGGGCGATCTTGACGAAGTTACCGGTAGCGTTGTCCGGCGAGATGGCGCTAAACTCAACCCCGGTGGCGGGCGAAATACTTTGTACGGTGCCGTGGAATTTTTCGCTGTTCAGCGCATCGACGCTAAAGGTTACGGCCTGGCCGACGCGCACGCTTGCCAGCTGCGTCTCTTTCAGGTTGGCGATGACCCAGTGCTGCGGCGGTACCAGCGGGGCAAGGTGGGTACCTGCCGTGACGTACGCGCCGAGGCGCACGGCCACTTGTCCTAACTGACCGTCGGTAGGCGCGATGATACGCGTATTCTGTAGATCGATCTCCGCCAGTTCCAGCGCCGCTTTAGCGTTCGCCACGTCGGCCTCCAGCGATGCGCGATTGACGATGGTCGACTGTAAATCCTGGCGCGACATTTCCAGCGTGGCCTTCGCCTGCTCAATATCGGCCGCGCTCTGCGCGGCGCTGGCGCGTGCGGCGTCACGTTCGCGTACCGACAGCGAACCGTCGGCGGTCAGCTCCTGCACGCGCGCTAAGTCGGCCTGTGATTTGAGATTCTGCGCGCGGGCGTTTTGCAGCGCCGCGTCGTTGCGGGTAATCACCGCTTCGGCGCTTTTTCGCTGCTGGAGGTTATTTTTCAGCGCGGCTTCTTTCATCGCCAGCTGCGCCTGCGCCTGGTGAACTCGCTGCTTATAGATGCGATCGTCAATCTGAAAGAGGACTTGCCCCCGTTTGACGCGGTTAAAATCCTGCACGTTGACCTGGGTCACGTAGCCGCTGACCTGCGGGCTGATAAAGGTCGTCAGGCCGCGTACGTAGGCGTTATCGGTAAACTGGCTGTGGCGGGTGAAGGGCGGCAGTTGCCAGGCGTACAGGACGACCAGTACGCCGACAAGGCCAATGGCCGCAGCGGTAAAAATGGACACCACGCGGATGTTGTTGCGGGTGTTGGCCTGCTGCCTGGCGGCATCCTGCTGACTCATGACGACTCCGATCTCTCTTAAGGTAACTTGCTGCCCGTGGCGCGCTTGAGCGCGATATGGGCAGTGATTTTCAGTCTTAGCAAACGCCAGAACACCCACAATAATGTGGCGGCGGAAATGGCGGCCGTCAGCATATAGGTGTCATTGTAGGCGAGGATATTGGCCTCCAGCGTTGAGGCGGTTTGTAGCAGTGAGCTGGCCTGTACGTTAAGCAGTGCGCTGTCGCCTATCTGGCTTTGATACTGCTGGGCATACTGCTGCAAACGTTCGTTAATAATCGGGTTCAGCGTGGTTAACTGATCGGCAAGCTGACTGGAGTGAAATTTTTCACGCCAGGTCTGGAATGTGCCGAGAATAGCCGAGCCCAGCAGGCCGCCAACGTTTTGACTCATGCCGAACAGCACCGAGAAACTGACCAGATTGCGCTGGTCAGCCACCACGCCGCCGATGCCCGCCAGCATGGCCGGGGCAAGGAAAAACGCGCTGCCGAAACCGAGCAGGAACTGACTGAGCATCAGTTGATCCGGCCGGGTCAGGCTGTTGGATTGGCTGTCGAGCAGCGAAGCCGCCATGATAAGCGCCAGCGCGGTGGCGGTTGGCCAGTAGAGGCGGCGCGGGTTGAGCGTCAGGCAACTGGCGACAATGCCGCAGATGATACCGGCGAAAATCGACCAGGCCAGCGTGGTCATCTGTTCGTTTTGCAAGCCAACATACTGGAGCCAGCCGATGACGCCGGTGTTTTGCTCTGCCAGCACAATACGGATGAGCACCATAATCAGCCCCAGACGCAGAATACTGCCGCTGGAGAGCCAGCGCGTATTCAGCAGCGGATTACTGCGGTTGTGTTCGAACGCAATAGCGCTGACGATAAGGACGATAGCGCCAGCCAGCGACCAGCCGATCCACGGCGCTTCAAACCACCAGTCGAGGCGGCCAAGTGAGAGCACCGCGCAGACCAGCGCCATTCCGGGGGCCAGCAGCAGAAAGGTAATGAAGTCTTTTTTCTCAAAGACCTTTATACGATCGCTGGGCGGCAGCTTCAGGGCAATCACGCAGGCCAGCGAGACCAGCGCCAGACCCAGTTCAAAGAAATACAGCCCGCGCCATTCATCAATTTGTAGCAGTTCGGTTGAGAACAGCCGGGCGAGGGGGATCGCCAGCGACGAACCGGTAATGCCGATCGTCAACGCCTTCAGGCGATGCTTTGCCGGCCATGCCTGCACCTGATAGTAAATACCTAACGAGCTAAGCGCGGCAGCCACCATGCCGTGTGCGGCTCGCACCATCAGCGCGGAGCTGAGATCGTTAACGAATAAATGGAAAAAGGTGACCAGTACATACAGCACCAGAAAGCCTTCGGTGAACGCCCGCAGGCCAAACTGCTGGCGGAACTTCACCAGCAGAAGATTAATGGAGACGTTGGTCATCACGTACACCGCCGGTAGCCAGGCGATTTCGTTTGACCAGGCGGAGAACGAGCCCTGTAAATTCTGCAAATTAGCGGTGACGACCGCATTTCCCAACGCACCGGTCAGGCACACCAGCAGGCCAACGATGCCGTAGGCAATACGCCTGGGCGTGCTGTGAATTGGGGTTGAGGGGGAACCGAGAATGGCCGGTTTTTCGTGCGGTGCCCAGTCGCGAGGGGCGTAGGGATCGCGGCGCGGAGGAGCCATTATTTCTTCTCCACTTCACGCAGCAGCTTGAGCAGCACATCGTACGTCTGTGCCTGCTCTTGCGGCGTGAGGACGGTCAGAATTTCTTCTCGTAACGCATCCGCGACGGCTTTGACCTGGTGATACAGCGCGAGCCCTTGCTCGGTCGCAATCAGCAGGCGTTTGCGTTTGTCCTGCTCGGTGAGGACGCGTTCGACCAGCCCCTGGGCGACCAATCGGTTAATGAGCGGCACCACGGTAGCCGTTTCCACGCCGAGCTCTTGCGCTAGTTCCGTTTGCGAGAGCGGCCGTTCATTACGGGCAATGCTGGCAACGGCAACCCAACTGGCCTGGCTCATGCCGAGCGCTTTCAGCCGACGGTCGACGGCAAGCCGCCAGTGGTGAGCGGTCAAATAGAGCAGATGGGAGAAATTCAGCTGGCGGTTATCCATGGCATCATCGTTAAAATCATTAGAGCTCTAATGATTTTAGATTCGCCGGAACCCATAATTCAAGAGAATGTGAAAAATAAAAGTTAGTAGAACGTTGCTATTTGTGGGTGGCCCGGGCGAACGCAATGGCGTCGCCCGGGGACCGCATTAGATTTGACTGGTTTGTGCGTTAACCGTTTCGGATTGGCGTTTACGACGGCTGGCGAAGAAAATCGCCGTCAGCGAGATAGCCACGGTCGCACCCAGATACCAGGCAACCGGCACCCAATCGCCGTTGTATTTCGCCAGCAAACCGGTGGCGATTAACGGCGCGGTACCGCCGGCCAGCGCAGCGCCAATTTGATAACCGAGCGTAATGCCCGTATAGCGGACGTTAGCGCTGAAAATCTCCGAACACAGCGTACCCAGTACGGCGGTGATCGGCGACCACAGCACCCCAAAGGTGATCACCGTTGCCACGATAATCCCCCAGGTGGTGCCGGTATTGAGCAGCATAAACCATGGCACGATAAACAGGCCCAGCAGCACGACGCTGATAGCATACATTCGCTGACGGCCGATTTTATCGGAAAGCAGGCCCATCAGCGGAATCATGACCGTGGAGACCAGGGCTCCGAGGGTCACCGCTTCCAGCACCTGTGATTTTTGGTAGGTCAAGGTGGTGGTGGCATAGCTGACAACGAAGGTTGAGAAAATATAGAACGGCGCGGTCTCTACCACCTTGAGCCCGGCGGCAATAACCACTTCACGCCAGTGATGAGTTAAGGTCTCGCGCAGCGGCGCTTTGGCGACGTTACCGGAGGCTTTCACTTTTTTGAACTCCGGCGTTTCATCGATATCTTTACGGATCCACAGGCCAATCAGCACCAGTACCGCGCTCATCAGGAATGGGATACGCCATCCCCAGGAGAGGAACTGTTCTTCGCTGAACAGCGTCATCAGCGAGACGATAAACGTTGCCATCAGCATACCGATGGTGACGCCCGCCTGTGGAATACTACCGAAGAAACCTTTACGTTTTTCCGGCGCGTATTCGTAGGCCAGCAGCAGCGCGCCGCCCCATTCGCCGCCAATGCCCATCCCCTGAATGATACGCATCAGAATCAGCAGAATAGGTGCCCAGATACCAATCTGATCGTAGGTGGGCAGCAGGCCTATCATCACGGTTGCGCTGCCCATTAGCGACAGGGTTAACACCAGCGTTTTTTTACGGCCAATACGGTCGCCAATGTGGGCAAAAATCACGCCGCCGATCGGGCGAATAAAGAACGTCAGGGAGAAAGAGAGATACGAGAGAATCAGGCCAATGACCGGGTCAACCATCGGGAAAAAGATCTTGTTGAACACCAATGCGGCAGCCGTGCCGTAAAGAAAATAATCAAACCATTCAATGGAACTGCCCGTCAGGCTAGCAATCAAAACCCTTTTATTCTTTTTCAGGATTGTGGTGCTGCTTTCTTGTATTGTCATGAAGAATAACTCCCGCCACATTGGGTTAAAATCAGGTGTCACCTTTTTGATGTTGTGGGTGCAACCTGGATTGTGAAAAAGGTTGTGTGTTTGTTAAGCAAATTAGATATGTGCGTTATTTTTGGCAAGCGTGGTATTGAAATTTGTGAGTAAAAATGAGAGTCATTTTCATTAATTGGAACTGTGGCTTGCGGATTTATTGGGTTTAAATACTGAAAAAATCTGATTTAATAGCGGATTATTCAGGTGCAACCGCATTGTTTTTAGACGTTTCTGGTTATTTCATTATTGTTACAAATTGGCTGCGATGAGGCGCTTTTCCGCACTCTGTGAGCCTGTATTAAAAGGAGTTGTGCGCGCGATGAGTCTGTTACATTTATCGGAAACCTCGGTTGAGGATGCCAACCTTCTCGGCGGATGGCTGGCGCAGGATGATTTCTCCGCACGCCCCTGTGCTGCGGAGAGTCAACTGGTCGTATTGGCGGGTAACGCGGTTATGCCAACCATTGACGCCGCCTGTCGGCTGGTCAGCGAACATGGCGGAACGCTGCTGATTAGCGGCGGCATTGGCCACTCAACGTCGTTTCTTTATGACGCCATCGTCCATCATCCGCGCTATTGCAGCATTGCCACCCAGGGCGAACCGGAGGCGGTGCTGCTGGCGGAAATCGCCCAGCGTTTCTGGCAAATCCCGCGATCGCGGATTGTGGTTGAGGCGCAGTCGACCAACTGCGGTGAGAACGCGGAGTTTACCCGCCAGGTGATGGAAGAAAAGGGCATCCGCGTAGCCAGTGCCACGGTGGTGCAGGACCCAACGATGCAGCGCCGTACCATGGCGACCTTTGCCCGTGTCTGGCAGGGCGTTGAGTACGCGCCGCGCTGGCTAAGCTACCCGGGTTACCTTCCCGTGGTGGATTATACCCCGCAGGGCATTCTCTGGCGGCAGCCGGACAATGGCGTCTGGCCGCTAGCGCGCTATTTATCGTTGATTTTGGGCGAATTGCCGCGTTTGCGCGACAATGCAGACGGCTATGGTCCACAAGGAAAGGGATTTATCGCTCATGTCGATATTCCGCAGGACGTTGAGGCCGCGTGGCAGCGGTTAACCGCCGACCCGCAGCTACAGCAAATATTAGCGAGCCGCCGTATGGCATAATGAGTCTCTCCGGCCAGGCGCAGCGACGCCGGAGGGGCATACCGCTTAGCGGAAACTCCACTGCATGCTCACGACAAATATCGACGGTAAAATCACGCCGCTTTCAATCCCGAAGTTGTCGGTAAAATTATACTGCAGCCCGTGGTAAATATACGGTGAAAAGCCTACACCGGTGATTTTCTTCGCCGTATGGTAAGCCCCTTCATCGCCGCAGTGTTTAAAGGCATCAAAAAAGAACTCTCCCGTATAGGCGTATACGCCTTTAAAGGTCCAGCCTTTATTGCTGTTCGTGCCGTTTAACCAGTCGCGGCGCACGCCCAGCGTCAGGCAGCGATCGGCAAAGCTGTTTTTCATGGTTCCAACGAGGACGCTGTATTTTGACTCGGCGGAGAATTTACGCTCGACGGAGAAGAATTGGTTGTTGAAATTCTCATTATATTGCCCGTGATTCCCGGTCATATGATAAACGAATGACCCGGTATTCACGGAATACAGATTTAACTCACTCGCGATGCTCGACGCAGCTGGCGTCATTGCTGACATAAATACCAGCGCGTTGGCGATTTTACGCATGATAAAACTCAGAAAGAACTCAAAAGTAAAATAATATCCTTCATCATACATTCTGCGTAATAAACAAAGGTTCAACCAAGCTGGAACGGTAGTTTATTATTTGTGCCGTATCGGCGTTATCTTTACGCGTGACCTCACATAAACGGCGTGAACCGGTTGGGGAAAGTTGCCAAATTGTATATGTGTTTAACAATATTTTTACCTGTTAAACACTCACGCAGAAAGGAGCAGCTTATGACGTCACCCGTACAACATCCGATGTATATCGATGGCCAGTTTGTCAACTGGCAGGGCGAAGGCTGGATTGATGTGATTAACCCGGCAACGGAGGTGTGCCTTTCACGCATCCCCGATGGCGACGCTGAACAGGCGAAAAGGGCGATTGATGCTGCCGAACGCGCCCAGCCTGGATGGGAGGCGTTGCCTGCGATTGAACGCGCAGGGTGGTTGCGCAAAATTGCCGCCGGCATCCGCGCGCGTTCATCGGAAATCAGCAAGCTGATCGTCGCCGAAGGCGGAAAAATACAGCAGTTGGCTGAGGTGGAAGTGAATTTTACCGCTGATTACATTGAGTATATGGCTGAATGGGCGCGTCGTTATGACGGCGAGATCCTGCAAAGCGACCGTGCCGGTGAAAATATTTTTGTCTTTAAACGTGCGCTGGGCGTAACCACCGGGATCCTGCCGTGGAATTTTCCGTTCTTCCTGATAGCCCGTAAGCTGGCGCCTGCATTGATTACCGGCAATACCATTGTGATTAAGCCGAGCGAGTTTACGCCAAATAACGCCGTTGCTTTTGCCGAAATTGTTCACGATATCGGGCTGCCTAAAGGGGTCTTTAACCTGGTGCTGGGGCGCGGTGAGACCGTGGGCCAGGAACTGGCGGGCAATCCGAAGGTCGCGATGGTTAGCATGACCGGTAGCGTAACGGCGGGCGAGAAGATTATGACGGCGGCGGCCAAAAATATCACCAAAGTTTGCCTTGAACTGGGCGGCAAGGCCCCGGCCATTGTGCTGGATGATGCCGACATTGCGCTGGCGGTGAAGGCAATTGTTGATTCCCGCGTGATCAATAGCGGGCAGGTGTGCAACTGCGCGGAACGCGTGTACGTGCAGAAAGGCATTTACGATAGCTTCGTGAGTCAACTGGGCGAAGCGATGAAGGCGGTCTCATTCGGCGATCCGACGGAGCGTAATGATATCGCCATGGGGCCGTTGATTAATGCTGCGGCATTGGCGCGCGTTGAGCAAAAGGTGGCGAAGGCCGTTGCTGAAGGGGCAAACGTGGTGCTCGGCGGCAAAGCGGTGCAAGGCCCGGGCTATTTCTACCCGCCAACCCTGCTGCTGAACGTGCGTCAGGATATGAGCATCATGCATGAAGAAACCTTCGGCCCGGTGCTGCCGGTGGTGATGTTTGATACGCTCGATGAGGCGCTAAAGATGGCTAACGACAGCGACTACGGCCTGACGTCGTCGGTGTATACCCGCGACCTCAACCTGGCGATGAAAGCGATCCGCGGGCTGAAGTTTGGTGAGACTTACATTAATCGCGAAAACTTTGAAGCGATGCAGGGTTTTCATGCGGGCTGGCGTAAGTCGGGTATTGGTGGTGCCGACGGCCGTCACGGTCTGAACGAATATTTGCAGACCCAGGTGGTTTACCTGCAATCGCAGGGGGCGTAAATCGAGTGCCATCCGGCACCTGCTGCGCCGGATGGCAGATGTCGCTAGGCTTTAGTGGCTATCCAGTTCATCATCAGCTGCGGCCATACCGCGACGGGCAGACCCTGCGCATCGCGAATACCAAAGCCGTGCCGCCCCTGCTCAAACAGGTGCATTTCGACCGGTACGCCCTGAGCATGCAGGGCGTTAAACAGTGCGATGCTGTTCTCCACTTTGACCGCCGGGTCATCCACAGCATGCAAAATAAAGGTGGGCGGTGCTTCCGGCGTCACTCTTTTTTCCAGCGAGTAATGTGCGCGTTGCGCAGCGCTCGGCATATGGCCGATCAGTGCCTGGCGAGAGCCTGCGTGGCCAAACGCGTCGTCCATACTGATAACCGGGTAAACCAGCGCCATAAAATCAGGGCGTGCGCAAAGGTCGTCAATGGGGTCTTGTGAAGGGTATACGGTTTCCTCGTATCGGGTGCCGAGGCTAGCGGCGACGTGACCGCCAGAGGAAAATCCCAGTACCCCGAGTTTATCGGGCTGTAGGCCCCAGTCAGCCGCCCGGCTGCGGATCGTGCGCATGGCTCGCTGCACGTCGGCCAGCGGCGCATTCGCCCCCTCGAGGTGCCCATCGTCGGGCAGGCGGTAGGTCATCACGAAAAGCGTATAGCCTCGCGCGGTAAACTCCGGGGCCAGCGCTGTGCCTTCTTTGTCCAGCACGACGCGGCGGTAGGAGCCGCCGGGCGTGACCAGAATACCCACGCCGTTTGGTCGTTCGGGTTCAAACACCGTAATGTGCGGCGCGCGGATGCCGGTTACCGCACGATCCCATTCGCTGGGGCCGGTGTGATCGGCCTCCAGCGCGGGGACCGCATGGCTATTGCGTGCACCGGGCGCATCGCCTTCGGGCCATAGTGAAAACGTGGTGGCCGCGCGGGCGGCTTTATCCATCCGCGCCAGCAAATCTTCCTGGGTGACAACGTGCATTTTCTCCTCCTTGGTGTGGTGTTTATGGCGGTTACCGTCCTCAGCGGCAGGTTTTTTCGTGCGCCAGCAGCCAGGCTTTACGCGCAACGCCGCCGCCATAGCCGGTCATACTGCCGTCTTTGCCGATAACCCGGTGGCAGGGAATAACGATAGCAATACGGTTCACGCCGTTGGCGGCTGCGACCGCGCGTGCGGCGGTGGGGTGATTCAGACTCTCCGCCAGCGCCTGGTAATGGGTGGTTTCACCGCTGGGCAACTGGCGCAGCGCGGCCCACACGCGGCGCTGAAAATCACTACCGGGCGTATCGAGTGCCAGAGTAAAAGCGCGGCGCGTGCCGGCAAAATATTCACCGATTTCTCGCTCTGCCAGGCGGGTATGCGCGTTCTGACCGGCGATAATCTGCGCGCGCAGCAGACGCTGAAGATCGCTGAATTCGGTTTCCAGCATACGACGGTCGACAAACTCCAGCAGACAGACGCCGCGCTCGGTAGCGCAAACGAACATTGGCCCGAGCGGGGTGGTAAAGCGGTGGATAACGATCGTTTGCTGCCGAGCGGCCGGTGAGTGGCCGGTGAGTTTTTTACAGGTATAACCAAAACCGCTCAGCGAGTCGTAGCCATTGTCGAAGGCGACATCAGTGGCACTGCGGCCGCCTCTCAACTCTTGCAGCGCGACATTCACTCGCTGCATCCGCTGGAACGCCTGAAAGGTGATGCCATGATGCTGCAAAAACCAGCGGCGAACGCGCTCGGGGCTGATGCGATGCTCGCGCAGTTGACTATCGCTAATCCGCGCTTTGGGCGTCAGACGCACCAGCGCCAGCGCCTGCTCAATATAAGGCGGTGCGGTACAGGCATTTTCCGTGGGGCGGCACACTTTGCAGGGACGAAAACCGGCATCGAGCGCCGATTTGAAGTCACTGTAAAATTCAACGTTTTCTCGTTTGGGCTTCCGCGCCCGGCACACGGCAATGCAAAACACCCCGGTCGTTTTTACGCCGACGAAAAATACCCCGGTATATTCTGACGCACGCGCCAGCAGCGCCTGGTACCAGCGATCACACTGCGCGCTATCGGTAATTTTCATCGTTAAAGACTCCTGCGAATGACTGCTGCTGCTGAACGGTTAACAGTAGATCGTTTAGCCGATGTTGTATTGCACTATGTAGCGCATTCCCCATCGAAATGCGGCGTACGCCAAGTTTTGCCAGCGTGGTAAAGTCGCTGAGCCCGGGAATGGCCATGACGTTCAACGGCAGTCGGGTGTGCTGAACCAGCGCCGCAATATCCTGTGCTTCGATGACGCAGGGAATGAAGAGACCGTCCGCGCCGCAGGCAGCATAACGCGTTATTCGTGACAGTGTCACATCAAGGGCGTCGGTAAGACCGAGTAAAAAAGCATCGCTGCGCACATTGATAAACAGCGAGCAGCGATGGAAGACCAGCGCCGTACGAACCGCCTGCAGGCGCTGGCTGAAGAGGTCAGGATCTTCAAGCTTACGCACGCCATCAATGACCCGACTGTCCTCCAGATTGATGCCGACAACGCCCATCTCAGCCAGCTGGCGCAAATGGAGAGTCATATCTTCGGCGGTCGTGGCGTAGCCTGCTTCAACGTCTACGCTGAGGGGCAGCGAACAGACGGCGCGGATGCGGCGTACGATCAACAGCAGGGCGTCAAATGGCAGGGCTTCGCCATCGGGATACCCGAGCATGGCGGCAACGGCAGCGCTCGAGGTGCCTATCGCCTGATAACCGGCTCGCTGCGCAGCCTGCGCGCTGGGCACGTCCCAGACGTTGGCGATAACTAAGGGTTTTTGTTGATAATGTTGGGCAGTGAAATCCATGGGTGTCTCCGGTTGTGTGTGCAGACGGAGTGTGCCGCTACGGCAACCCTGCTCACAACCGAAAATTGGACGACCATTTTGTGAGAAAAGGCGGGCGCTAAGCACCCGCCGGAGGGGTTACATTTTGGCGAATTTCTCCAGCACGCGAATCAGCTGCGTCACAAAACCGTATTCGTTATCGTACCAGGAGACGGTTTTAACCAGCTGCAGGCCGCCGGCTTCGGTGACCTCCGTTTGCGTGGCGTCAAACACGGAACCAAAATGGGTGCCGATGATATCGGAAGAGACAATTTCTTCTTCGGTGTAGCCGAACGATTCATTGTTTTCGGCCGCTTTTTTCATCACCTGATTAACTTCATCGGCGGTCACTTTTTTGCCGAGAATCGACACCAGTTCCGTTACCGATCCGGTTTTGGTCGGCACGCGTTGAGCATGACCTTTGAGCTTGCCGCTCAGCGCCGGGATAACCAGACCGATCGCTTTGGCCGCGCCGGTGGTATGCGGAATGATATTCTCCGCCGCCGCGCGCGACGCGCGCAGGTCTTTGCCGCGCGGCCCGTCGACCAGCGACTGGGTGCCGGTGTAGGCGTGAATGGTCGTCATGGTACCCACTTCAATGCCGAATGCATCGTTGAGCGCTTTAGCCATCGGCGCCAGGCAGTTGGTGGTGCACGAGGCGACGGAAATAATCTTATCACTGGCGTTCAGCGTGTCGTCGTTGACGTTAAAGACCAGGGTTTTCATCTCTCCGGCTGGCGCGGAGACCAGCACTTTTTTAGCCCCGGCATCAAGGTGCGCCTGTGATTTTTCGGTTGAGGTGTAGAAGCCGGTGCACTCTACGATAAGCTCGGCGCCCTGGGCCGTCCACGGGATATTTTTGGCATCTTTTTCGGCATAAACGGTGATGGTTTTGCCGTTGACGATCAGCGCGTTGTCGGTGAAATCGACGCTCCATGGGAAGGGGCCGTAGTTCGAATCATGCTTTAAAAGATAAGCCAGTACTTTTGGCGACGTCAGGTCGTTAATCGCCACCACTTCATGACTGCTGGATACTTCCAGTAACCGGCGCAGCACCAGACGGCCGATGCGCCCAAACCCGTTAATGCCAATTTTACTCATGTTACTCTCCTGTCAGTGATGGGCCTTTACCCAATATCGGTACTTAACAATCGCTGATAAATAAGTGTGGATGATATGTTTCACCTGTCCAGGCTTAGGGAAGGTGCGAATAAGCAGGTCATTTCTTCCAAAGCTGACTCGCTGATTAAAATTTCGCGGATCTGGGCCGATTTTTTTCCCGCAAACACATCGAATCAGCCTATTTAGGCTATTTTTTCCGCCATTTCTGGCGTTATTTCCGGTTTTTAGTGAGATCTCTCCCACTGACGTATCATTTGGTCCACCCGAAACAGGTTGGCCAGGGTGAATAACATCGCCAGTTGGTTATCATTTTTCAGCAGCCCCTTGTATCTGGCTTTCACGAAGCCGAACTGCCGCTTGATGATGCGAAACGGGTGCTCCACCTTGGCACGGATGCTGGCTTTCATGTATTCGATGTTGATGGCCGTTTTGTTCTTGCGCGGATGCTGCTTCAAGGTTTTTACCTTGCCGGGACGCTCGGCGATCAGCCAGTCCACATCCACCTCGGCCAGCTCCTCGCGCTGTGGCGCTCCTTGGTAGCCGGCATCGGCTGAGACAAATTGCTCCTCTCCATGAAGCAGATTACTCAGCTGATTGAGGTCATGCTCGTTGGCCGCGGTGGTGACCAGGCTGTGGGTCAGGCCACTCTTGGCATCGACACCAATGTGGGCCTTCATGCCAAAGTGCCACTGATTGCCTTTCTTGGTCTGATGCATCTCCGGATCGCGTTGCTGCTCTTTGTTCTTGGTAGAGCTGGGTGCCTCAATGATGGTGGCATCCACCAAAGTGCCTTGGGTCATCATGACGCCTGCTTCGGCCAGCCAGCGATTGATGGTCTTGAACAATTGACGGGCCAGTTGATGCTGCTCGAGCAGGTGGCGGAAATTCATGATGGTGGTGCGATCCGGCAGGGCGCTATCCAGGGATAATCGGGCAAACAGGCGCATGGAGGCGATTTCGTACAGGGCATCTTCCATGGCACCGTCGCTCAGGTTGTACCAATGCTGCATGCAGTGAATACGCAGCATGGTCTCCAGCGGATAGGGCCGTCGGCCATTGCCCGCCTTGGGATAAAACGGCTCGATGACAGCGGTCATATTCTGCCATGGCAGAATATGCTCCATGCGGGAGAGGAAAATCTCTTTTCGGGTCTGACGGCGCTTAGTGCTGAATTCACTATCGGCGAAGGTGAGTTGATGGCTCATGATGTCCCTCTGGGATGCGCTCCGGATGAACATGATGATCTCATATCAGGAACTTGTTCGCACCTTCCTTAGTTCAGCCAGGGCTGAAGGGCAATGTAAGCGTGATAAAATAATTTGTAGTGATATGAAAAAGTTAATGAATTTTTAATGAATGGAAGCTATTTTTGTCTTTATGTGAATTTTTAGCGTGACATCAACAATGAACGACAAATACTCCCGCTTGCAAATTACGATCCACTGGTTGGTGTTCCTGCTGGTGGTTGTGGCCTACGCCGCCATGGAGTTGCGCGGTTTTTTCCCGCGTAGCGATCGCCCAATCATCAATATGATTCACGTTTCCTGTGGCATCAGCATTCTGCTGCTGATGGTGGCGCGCCTGTTGATTCGTCTCAAACGACCGGCGCCGCCGATTGTGCCGAAACCAAAGCCGATGATCACCGGTTTGTCGCACCTGGGGCATCTGGCTATCTATCTGCTGTTTATTGCCTTGCCGCTTATCGGATTAGTCATGATGTACAATCGTGGGAACCCGTGGCTGGCGTTTGGCATGGTGATGCCGCATGCCGCTGAGGCGAATTTCGATCTGGCCGATACGCTTAAGCAATATCACGTTCTGCTTGCTAATCTCGGCTACTGGCTGATAGGGCTGCACGCTCTGGCTGCGCTGGCGCATCACTATTTCTGGAAGGACAATACGCTGCTGCGCATGATGCCGCGCAAGCGTTAACAAGGCTTTAAACTCTCTGGGCTTCGCGTTACCATACGTCATCTTTTAAACGTATGAGTCAGGGAGAACAGGGTGTTCGCAGATTTTGGCGTGCTGAATTACTGGACGTATTTGCTCGGGGCCATTTTTATTATTCTGGTGCCGGGGCCAAATACCCTCTTTGTGTTGAAAACCGGCGTCGCGCACGGTATTCGCAAAGGTTACATGGCGGCGCTGGCGGTCTTTATTGGCGATGCCGTGCTGATGTTCCTCTCCTTTGCTGGCGTGGCGACGCTTATCAAAACCACGCCGCTGCTGTTTAACATCGTCCGCTACCTTGGCGCATTTTATCTGCTGTATCTTGGCGGCAAGATGCTTTACAGCACGCTGAAGCGAAAGGCGGCGGGGCAGGACGCGCATGCGGAACCGGGGCACGCTATCTTTAAACGCGCGCTGACCCTGAGCCTGACGAATCCAAAGGCTATCCTGTTCTATGTCTCGTTTTTCGTGCAGTTTATTGATGTGCACGCGGCAACTCCGGGGCTGGCGTTCTTTATTCTGGCGCTGACGCTTGAGCTGGTCAGCTTTACCTACCTGAGCTTCCTGATTGTTTCTGGCTCGCTGGTGACGCGCTACGTGAAAACCCGTAAAAAGCTAGCAAAAATTGGCAACAGCCTGATTGGCCTGGTGTTTGTTGGTTTTGCCGCACGCCTGGCTACGCTCCAGTCCTGATTCCCTTGTGCCGGGTTGCGTGACGCTCACCCGGCCTTCCTTCCTGATATTACTCTCGCCGCGCGTAAAATCACCCGCGTGACCTGCTACGCCCGCAGCCCTGGCATTTTCCGAAAAAAGTACGTCTGGTTGAATCGCGGTAGGGAACGTCATTGGCGGGTGTAGAATGTTGGCGGGTGCTTGAGGCTATTTGTCTCAGGCATTGACCGAAAGGCAGATAGAAGAAAGCCCCGGAAACATTATGCGTCTTGCAGGACGCTTAACATTTACCGAGGCCACATCTACGCCCTACAACATAGAGACTAGCCTCTTACAGACCTTCGGGTCAAGGAGTAGTGGGCTATGGAACCACGAAAATCAGCGCTTCTGGCGCTAATCGTTATCGGTATAACGCTTTTGTGCGCTTTGCTGTTTAACAATAAAAACCTCTGTGATGTTCGCTTCCGAAGCGGCGAAACGGAGATAGTGGTTCACATGGCTTACGAAACCAGGTAAGAGCCAGGCGGGGAGAAATCCCCGCCATTCTTCCTGTTGTCCGGTATCCTCAACGCACCCGATCTTTATCCCGCGTTAGATTCGTTGTCCTCGGGCCTGTTTTACCGCCTCAACCCGATCTTTTTGACGTTAATGAAATCATTTTTTTACAATCACATAAAAAATGATAGTATACCCCCCTATATCACCGGAGGGGCTATGCCACATTCACCCGAAGATAAAAAACGCGCGCTTACCCGGGTTCGCCGTATTAAAGGGCAGGTTGAAGCGCTGGAGCGCGCGCTGGAGTCCGGCGATTCCTGCCTGACCATACTGCAACAGATCGCCTCTATTCGCGGGGCCGCCAACGGCCTGATGGGCGAAATGGTTGAGATGCATCTCAAAGACGAACTGGTCAGCGGAGAAACCACCCCGGATCAGCGTGCGGTGCGCATGGCTGAGGTCGGTCATCTGCTACGATCCTATTTAAAATAATCATCACAACGGAAGAGACAGCTATGAAATCACGTGCTGCAGTTGCGTTTGGCCCCGGTCAGCCGCTGAAAATTGTTGAAATTGACGTCGCACCGCCGAAAAAAGGGGAAGTGCTGGTCAAAATCACCCATACCGGCGTTTGCCATACCGATGCATTTACGCTCTCCGGGGACGATCCGGAAGGCGTCTTCCCGGCGGTGCTGGGCCATGAAGGCGGCGGCGTGGTGGTGGAAGTGGGTGAAGGCGTGACGAGCCTGAAGCCGGGCGACCACGTTATTCCGCTGTATACCGCCGAATGCGGCGAGTGCAAATTCTGTAAATCCGGTAAAACCAACCTGTGCCAGGCCGTACGTGCGACGCAGGGGAAAGGGCTGATGCCGGACGGCACGACACGATTTTCTTACAACGGCGAACCTATTTACCACTATATGGGCACCAGCACCTTCAGCGAATACACCGTGGTAGCGGAAATTTCGCTGGCGAAGGTGAACCCACAGGCTCCGCTGGACAAAGTGTGCCTGTTAGGCTGCGGCGTGACCACCGGTATCGGTGCGGTGCACAACACGGCGAAGGTCAAAGAGGGCGACACCGTAGCGGTCTTTGGCCTTGGCGGTATTGGCCTGGCGGTGATCCAAGGCGCGGTGCAGGCGAAAGCCGGGCGCATTCTGGCCGTTGACACCAACCCGGAGAAGTTCAAGCTGGCCGGGGAAATGGGGGCCACCGATTTTATTAACCCGAAAGACTACGACAAGCCGGTTCAGGACGTGATTGTGGAACTGACCGACGGCGGCGTGGACTTCAGCTTTGAGTGTATCGGCAACGTGAACGTTATGCGCTCCGCGCTTGAGTGCTGCCATAAAGGCTGGGGTGAAAGCATTATCATCGGGGTAGCCGGTGCCGGGCAGGAAATTAAAACCCGTCCGTTCCAGCTTGTTACCGGCCGCGTGTGGCGCGGTTCTGCCTTCGGCGGCGTGAAGGGCCGTACCCAGCTGCCGGGCATGGTTGAAGAGGCGATGGCGGGCAAGATTCAGCTCGATCCGTTCATCACACACCGCCTGCCGCTGGATCACATCAACGAAGCGTTTGACTTGATGCATGAAGGTAAATCTATTCGTACCGTTATTCATTTCGGCGATAAATAACGCCATCAACCAGCGGGTGTTTTCCCGCTGGTTTTCTGAAGTGTGACCCGCCTTACGTTTTACGCCTTTGCTGATAAGAAATTAGCGGCTATGGCCGATGACTCTAGTACTTACCTCAAGTACAAGAGAGCTTACTCATGGATAACAAGGCTGCGCCGAGCCGTGCGCAAAAGATCGGTTTCTTACACCATATCCGGCTGGTGCCGTTTTTTAGTTCCGTTCTGGGCGGTATTCTGCTGCTGTTTGCCCTGAGCTCTGGACTGGCGGGCTACTTTATGTGGAAAGCCGATAACGATCAGCGTGATGTGACCCGAGAACTGCAGGTTCGTGTGGGGCTGTCCGACAGCGCCAACTACCTGCGCGAAGCGCGTTTAATGATGATCCACGCCGGTGCCGATAGCCGTATCGCCGAAATGGACAGCATGAAGAAGAACCTCGCGGCGGCCAGCCACTGGATTGAACGTTCACAGGACGGTTTCAAGGTTTATACCGATCGCAGCGTCAAAACCCCGGCCGATCGGGCGTTGGATAACGAGATGAATCAGCGTTATACCGCCTATCTTGAGGGGATGAAGCCAATGCTGAAATATGCCCAGAACGGTATGTTTGAGGCCATCATCAACTATGAGAGCGAGCAGGCCCGTGCGTTGGATGATGCCTACAACGATGTTCGTTTGAAAGTGATTGATATTCGTACCGCACGCGCGAACCAGCTGGCCGATCTGGCGCACGACCGCACCCGATTGGGCGTGATGTTTATGATTGGCGCTTTTGTCATGGCGGTGGCGATGACGCTGCTGACCTTTACGACTCTGCGCCGGGTGGTCATTATGCCGCTGCAGCGTGCCGGAGCGCGTATCGCGCAGATCGCCAGCGGCGACCTGACCATGGCTGATGAGCCCGCGGGGCGTAGTGAGATAGGCCAACTTAACGCCAACCTGCAAAAAATGCAGCACTCGCTGGTGAAGACCGTGGGTACGGTGCGCCAGGGGGCGGAAGAGATCTATCGCGGCACCAGTGAAATCTCTATGGGCAACACCGATCTTTCCTCGCGTACCGAGCAGCAGGCGGCGGCAATTGAACAGACCGCCGCCAGCATGGAACAGCTGACGGCAACGGTGAAACAGAACGCCGACAACGCGCACCATGCCAGCAAGCTGGCAGAGGATGCCTCCGGCAAAGCGACGCGCGGCGGGCAACTGGTGTCCGGCGTGGTGTCCACCATGGGCAGCATCTCCACCAGTTCGAAGAAAATCTCCGAAATCACCTCGGTAATTAACAGCATTGCCTTCCAGACCAACATTCTGGCGCTGAACGCGGCGGTCGAAGCGGCGCGAGCGGGCGAACAGGGGCGTGGGTTTGCGGTGGTTGCGAGCGAAGTGCGGACGCTGGCCAGCCGCAGCGCACAGGCGGCAAAAGAGATAGAAGGGCTGATCAGCGAGTCGGTTACGCTTATCGAACGCGGTTCGGATGAGGTTGTCCGCGCCGGGTCGACGATGACTGATATTGTGGATGCGGTTAAACGCGTGACGGACATCATGCTGGAAATTGCGGCGGCCTCCGATGAGCAAAACCGGGGTATTCAGCAGGTAAGCCAGGCGGTGACCGAAATGGACAACGTCACCCAGCAGAACGCCTCGCTGGTGGAAGAAGCCTCGGCGGCGGCGGCCTCGCTGGAAGAGCAGGCGGCGCGCTTAACTCAGGCAGTAGGCACGTTCCGCATTGGGCGCGGCGAAAGCGTTGAGCACGAGAAGGCGAGTGTAAAAGCAACGTTTACGCCGACGCGCCCAGCGGTAGCGACGGCCGGAGCCGATAACTGGGAAACGTTCTGACGAGGAAAAATCCCCGTAGCCTTGTGGCTACGGGGCTGTGGATTACTGTGAATCCGGCAGGGCGTAAGCAATGATATAGTCACCGCGATCCGGCGACTGACGAGCGCCCCCGGCGTTAATCACGATGTACTGCTTACCGGTTTTCGGCGACACGTAGGTCATCGGGCCGGACTGGCTCCCCACCGGCAGACGATCTTTCCAGATTTCTTTCCCGGTTGCGGTATCAAACGCGCGCAGGTAGAAATCCTGGGTACCGGCGAAGAACAGCAGACCAGACTGTGTCGACAGCGAGGCGCCCAGCGTCGGCATGCCAATGGGGATTGGCATGTGCATACGAATACCCAGCGGGCCGGTGTCCTCTACGGTCCCCACTGGAACCTGCCAGACAATCTTACCGGACTTCAGGTCCACCGCGGACAGGGTGCCAAATGGTGGTTTCTGGCATGGGATCCCCAGCGGTGACAGGAAACGTTCGCGCATCGCACCGTATGGCGTGCCATCCATAGGCACAATCCCCATCTCAATCCCGCTGGCGTCTTTAGCAACGTTGGCGCGCGGCACCATATAGTTTGCCAGACCCAGGCGCATATCGTTGACGAACATCAGACTATTGTTTGGATCAACCGATACGCTGCCCCAGTTCATACCGCCGAGGGATCCCGGATACTGCAGCGAGCGGTCAACGCCCGGCGGGGTGAAGATGCCCTGATGGCGCATTTCTTTAAACTGGATGCGGCACAGCAGCAGATCGACCGGGGTAGCGCCCCACATATCGGACTCTTTCAACGTGTCATTACCGATCATCGGCATACCCACAGAGTACGGTTGGGTGGGCGAGTAACGCTCTCCCTGCACATTGCCTGCCGGTACCGGGCGCTCTTCGACTTTCGCGACCGGTTCGCCGGTTTCTCGGTTGAGCATAAAGATCATGCCCTGTTTGCTGGTTTGCACCAGTACCGGCGTAGTACCACCTTTGCCGTTCGGCAGGTCGTACAGCAGCGGCTGAGACGGCAGGTCGAAGTCCCACAGATCGTGGTGAGTTGTCTGGTAGTGCCAGCGAACTTTACCGGTCGTGGCATCAACGGCAACGATTGACGAGCTGTACTTATCGTCCAGCGCGGTACGTTCACCCGCCCAGAAGTCCGGCGTCGCATTACCGGTGGGCAGATACACCAGGTTTAGCTTCGCGTCATAGGACATCGCGGACCAAACGTTCGGCGTCCCGCGCGTGTAGGTTTGGCCTTCCGGCGGCAGGCCGGTCAGATTCGGGTTGCCCGGATCCCACGCCCACGCCAGTTTGCCGGTGCGTACATCATAAGCGCGTACGACGCCCGGCGGTTCACCGGTAGAGAAGTTGTCGGCAACGCGGCCGCCAACCACCACCACATTTCCCGCCACCAGCGGCGTCGAGGTTTGCTGGTAGTAGCCCGGTTTGATTTCACCCATCCCGACGCTCAGGTCCACGGTGCCGTGGTCGCCGAAGTCTTCGCACAGCAGGCCGTTATCGGCGTTGATGGCGATCAGCCTGGCATCGGTGGTCGGCAGGAACAAGCGGCGTGGACAGGCGGCGGGTTGCGCAGAGGACTGAGGTGAGGTGAGTGCGGTCGTGTCTTCAAAGTAACCCAGTCCACGGCAGCGCTGCCAGTTCGGCGCGGTAGCTTTCGCATCATAGCGCCACTTTTCTTTACCGCTATCGACGTCCAGCGCCAGTACCTTGCTGTACGGCGTGCAGACGAATAGCGTATCGCCGATTTGCAGCGGCGTATTCTGATCTTCCGCGCCGGAACCGTTGCTTAGCGGAATATCGCCGGTATGGGCCGTCCAGGCTACCTTCAGTTGATTAACGTTTTGCTTGTTAATCTGATCCAACGCAGCAAAACGATCGCCGTGAGTGGTATTGCCCCAGTGTGCCCAGTTTTTCTGCGCTTCACCCGCTGCCACCGGTTTCACCGGTACCGCCTCGGTGGCGGATACCAGCGTCTGCGGTTTGAACATACCGCCTACGCTTGCCAGCAGGGCAACAGCGAGCACGGCCGCCAGGCCAAACGCGGGCCCTTTACGTGCAGGTGCCGTCGTGGCCATAAACGGCCACACCAGCGCGCAAAGCAGCGCCAGTACGCCAAAGGTAAAGAGGCGGGAAAACAGCGGCCAGAAATCCCAGCCCGCATCGCCAATTGACCAGATAATTGCCACGATAAACGCCAGTGCGTAAAGCATAATCCCGGCGCGGCGCTGGCGCGCGATCAGCACAGCGCTGACGAGCATGACCAGCCCCATCAGGGCAAAGAAGACCGAGCCACCCACGGCGGCGAGTTTCGCCCCCAGCGCGCCGATTGCCAGACCGACGATCGCCATCAGCCCAATAAGAAGCCACTGCAGGATTCGCGGGAATCCTCGCGGCACGTTGCCAGTAGACATACTGTTCTCCTTACGACAGCAGATATTGCACACGGCTGAACCACATGGGGTATAAGTTCCGTGTTTTTATTTTGAATGAAGCGAATACTTGTTTCTAAGTGAGGGTTTTAGTTCACATGTGAAACCAGTTGTGAACCATTTGGTTAACTGGTGACTATGATAGATCTGTTAAAATGCATTGCGCAATTGTTAATAAAAGATTTCGCATTATTTGCGTATTGGTCTTGGTTCGGTGATGCGCACGACCGCAGACGACCAAGCGGATATTGTCTACCCCACAGACACGGGCCGCGAAAAGCGTTGTGCAGAAAAGTCCGTCTATGAACCCAATCGCCGCATTCAAAACGTAGAAATAAAAATGTGTAAATATTATTAATCCCGCCGGATAAAAAATAATTTAATAATATTCATGGTGTGAATGATATGAGCGGGATAAATATTTTTTCCAGATGGGTCTGTAAAACATTTTACCGACTGACGCATTCTGAAAAATACGATCACAATAAAAATCTTTGGCCCTATTTTAAAGTCCAGCGTAAGCCCTGCGGAATGATTCAAAACGTTTATTTTAAAAATAGTCGATTGAACCACATTGATATTGAGGCGCGAGCCAGAAATAAACCACTGCTGATTATGGCCTCCGGGCCGTCGGTCAATCGTATCCGGGGGGAGTTTTATGATGATTATTTCGACTATATGGGCGTTAACGGCGCCTGTGCCCTGACGCCGATAAACTTTCGTTGGTATGTGATTATCGATCGCAGTTTCATTATCAATAAACTTGATTTTATTAGGGAAATTGTTGGCGTGTCCGATCTGGTGTTGTTCTGCCCGTGTAAATGTCTGGAGGCTATCTGCTCGTTGATTCCGCCTTCGCGCATTCGCTGTCAGTTTAAAATTATTGAAACGATCACCAATGCAATGTGTGAAACCTTTCTGGGGAAGGCCTACCCGGTAGAACCGAACGATGGCGAATATCACTGGTTTAATGAAACAGGATTCTCTGCTCATTTATCTCGTGCGGTATTTGATTATGGTACGGTCGCTTATCCAGCGCTACAAATAGCCTGCGCCTTAGGCTATAAGCATATTTATTTTGCCGGACTGGATATGAACAGTTTTCATTCGCCTCGTTTTTATGAGCAGGCTGATAATATATTATCAACGCGCCTGCAGCGCGATTTTGATAAAATAACCCGGGCTTTTACTGCCGCACATTCCTATTGTGATAAACATGATATTAATGTAGTGAATTTATCGACGGAGAGCGCGGTGACGGTTTTTCCCCGACAATCCTGGGAAACGGTGATAAAGAGACGCTGAGCGCGTGGCCTGCCGGGAGCAGGCCAGCGGAGGCCGATCAGGAGGGAACGGCCTTTCGCACCGCGCTCAGCAGCGTCTGTGCGCCGGAGGAAAGCGGCGTATCTACGCGGGTCAGAATGCCAATGGGCTCGCCCTGGCCCTGGGTCGCAATCGGCAAGGCGGTGAGCGTACCGCGTCGCAGGTCGTCTTTTACCGCACCGGAAGGGACAAACCAGATGTAGTTGTAGTCAACCGTGAGCTGCCGGGACAGCGATGCAGACAGCGTTTCAATACAGCCAGCAGGCATTTTGCAGCCCTGGCTTTGTAGCAGGGTCTCGGCGTTCTGGCGCGGCACGGTGCCTTTAGGTGACACAACGACCGGCCACTCCAGCACCCGACTCAGGGTGATGTTTTCATGCAAAATCGGATGATCCGGGCGAACCACCAGCTTCAGCGATTCAAGAAACAGCAGTTCGTAGTTCAGCCCGGTCATCAGTTCAGGATCGGACATACGGCCAATGCCGAGGTCAATATCGCCGGACTTCAGCGCCGCCAGCAGCATGGTGTTGTTCATGGTCGCCACCTGCAGCGTGACGTCTTTTTGCTGCTGGTGAAATGGGCCGATTACCGCAGGCAGCACGCCCAGAGCCGCAGTGGGTAGCGCGCCAATGCGCACCACATCATTATTAACACCTTCTTTACGTACCAGCGCCTGTCCGGCGGTGTTCAGCGCGTCGAGCACTTTCACCGCATGGGTCAGAAATTGTTCGCCCACTAAGGTCAGCTGCGCGCCGAGGCGGCCGCGTTCAAACAGGCGGGTACCGGTAAGCTGTTCGAGTTCATTTAAGGTCTTAGAAAGCGCAGGCTGGCTAAGATTAAGGGTTTCAGCCGCTCGCCCCAATGTTCCTTGCTGGGCGACGGCCACGAAAGTGTGCAGATGGCGCAGACGAATGCGCTGACTAAAGAGAGCATTTTTTTCCATAAGCGATGTTTAAAACAGAGCAGCATGGGTGACAAGTAATGTTGTTTAATTTTGATAACTTGCTAGCAAATTATTATTAACATTTGTGCGGTTTAACAGACAAGCGTTTTGTTGCAGGAAGAAAGGAAACCCGGCGTGGCGATCCTCGCCGGGTGCGATCGTGTCGGCCTATTGCTCACCCGCGCGCAATCGCGGCGAAGGGGCCGCCATCAGACGTCAAAGAAGACGGTTTCTTTTTCACCCTGCAGATAAATATCAAAGTGATAGACCGTTTCGTTGCCACGGCTCTCTTTTCGGCCAATCAAGGTCTGACGGCGAACCTCCCATTCGATCAGGTTGAGCACCGGATCGCTGGCGTTCGCTTCTTGTTCGTCAGAGAAGTACATGCGCGTATTCAGGCCAATGTTAATGCCGCGCGCCACGATCCACAGATTGACGTGCGGTGCCATCATGCGTCCATCGCGGCCGACCGCCTGACCCGGCTTGATGGTGTCAAAACGCCAGACGCCGCTGTCAAAATTGGAGCAGGCGCGGCCCCAGCCGCGAAAATCGGCGTCCAGCGCTTTGCCTTCCTGATGGTCGGCGACATGGTTATAACGCCCGTCGGCGTTGGCCTGCCAGATCTCAATCAGCACGTCGCGCACCGGGGTGCCTGAGCCGTCGAAGACGCGTCCTTCAATGGCAATGCGTTCGCCCGGCGTGTGGCTGTTGGTCAGCGTGGGACCAAAGTTTTTCTCGAAAATATGAAAGCCGGCAGCGTCCGGCGCAAGGCCAATATGAACGTATGGCCCGGCGGTTTGTGAAGCGGTTTCCGGTAAATAGTCTTTCATCGTGCAGCCCCCTGGGTACGATTCTCAAACAGCGTGGCGCGCTGGCCGCGTAGCACCAGATCAAAACGGTACGCCAGGCAGTCGAGCGGCACGGCGGCATGGGTATCAAGTTCAGCAATCAGCGTGCGGACGGCGTCATCGTTGTTAATGGTTTTGACGATGGGGCACTGCTTGATGAGCGGGTCGCCTTCAAAGTACATCTGCGTGATCAGTCGCTGGGCGAACGCCTCGCCGAAGATCGAAAAGTGAATATGTGAAGGACGCCAGTCGCTGACCTGATTACGCCACGGGTACGGGCCCGGCTTGATGGTGCGGAAGAAGTAGTAGCCATTTTCATCGGTCAACACGCGCCCGCAGCCGCCAAAATTTGGATCAATCGGCGCCAGATACTGATCTTTCTTATGCCGATAGCGTCCGCCGGCGTTGGCCTGCCACACTTCAACCAGCGTATTTTTCAGCGGGCGACCAAAGCCGTCGCGGACATAGCCGTGCACGATAATACGCTCGCCGATCGGCAAGCCATCTTTGGCGTAGTTGAGGATCAGGTCGTTATCCAGCGGGCCTATATCCTGCTGAGAAAAGACCGGGCCGGTGATTTCTGACAGCGAATTTTGCAGGGAAATAAGCGCGTTACGCGGTGAGCGCAATACGCTGGTTTTATAGCCTGGCGCATAGGCCGGCGGGTGATTGTTGTAATCACGATGAATCACTTCTTGCGGTGACCATTTTGTGCTCATAGGTGGCTCCGTGTAGGGTATTTTATTATTGCCGCACTCAGTGTGTGTAAATGCATTGTTAATTAATAGTGAATTTAAGGTGTGTTTTAAATAACCTCTGGTTATGGCAACGCCAGAGTTAACGGTGGAATTTATGCAGTCGCCGGGATCACACTTTGTAAATTCTTACCGCACGGCGTTATGCGCTTACCTACACTGCAAATAGAGTCACAGGAGGCGAGATAACATGGCGCATACCCTTTCAGCAGATGATATTCGGGAAGATTTTTCGCAAGCAATGTCGGCAATGTACCAGCAGGAAGTCCCGCAATATGGCACTTTGTTAGCGCTTGTTGCTGACGTAAATCTGGCGGTGCTGGAAAATAATCCGCGCTTACATGAACAGCTGGCCAACGCCGATGAACTGGCGCGCCTGAACGTGGAGCGTCACGGGGCTATCAGGGTGGGAACGGCGCAAGAGCTGGCGACGCTGTGCCGCATGTTTGCCATCATGGGGATGTACCCGGTGGGGTATTACGATCTTTCCGTGGCGGGCGTGCCGGTGCACTCCACCGCTTTTCGTCCGGTTGATGACGCGGCGCTCCAGCGTAATCCTTTTCGTATTTTTACCTCGCTGCTGCGTTTGGAGTTGATTGACGACCCGGCGCTGCGTGACAAAGCGGCGCGTATTCTTGCCCGACGCGATATCTTCACGCCGCGCTGTCGGGCGCTGATGGCCCTTCACGACGAGCAGGGTGGCTTGACCCCGGCACAGGGGCAGGAATTTGTCCGTGAAGCGCTGGAAACCTTTCGCTGGCATCACCACACGACGGTCGATAAAGAAACGTATCAGGCGCTGCATCAACAGCATCGGCTGATTGCCGATGTGGTGTGTTTTCCCGGCTGTCATATTAACCATCTGACGCCGCGTACCCTGGATATTGACCAGGTACAGTCGCTGATGGCGAAATACGGCATCGAACCGAAAGCGGTGATCGAAGGGCCGCCGCGTCGCGCGGTGCCGCTGCTGCTGCGCCAGACCAGCTTTAAAGCCCTGGAAGAACCCGTTTCCTTCGCCGGTGACGCCAGCGGCACGCACACGGCGCGCTTTGGGGAAATAGAGCAACGCGGCGTGGCGCTGACACCTAAGGGACGGGCATTGTACGACCGGCTGTTGAGCGAGGCGGGTGTGGGAAAAGACAACCTTAGCCATCAGCAGCATCTACAGGCCGTATTCAAAGCGTTCCCGGACAGCGAATTTCTGCTGCGCCAGCAGGGGCTGGCCTGGTTCCGCTATCGTCTGACCCCCAGCGGCGATGCGCATCGCCAGGCCATTCGTCCCGGCGACGATCCGCAGCCGTTTATTGAACGCGGCTGGGTTATCGCACAGCCCATCACCTATGAAGATTTTCTGCCGGTCAGCGCCGCCGGTATTTTCCAGTCCAATCTCGGCGGTGAATCGCAGACGCACTGCCATGGCAACGCCAGCCGCGGCGCCTTTGAAACGGCGCTGGGAAGGCCGGTACTTAACGAGTTCAGCCTGTACGAAGAGGCGGAGATGCGCAGCAAACGGCGTTGCGGTTTGCTCTGAAACGGTTAATCTGCAAAGGAATAATGTAAAAAGGATGAACACCGATGCAGAATGCCGCAACGCGCGTAGAGACCCGTCAAGGATGGCTATCAGGACGAGTGGATGACGATATTCATGTGTGGTGCGGTATTCCCTATGCCGCGCCGCCCGTGGGGGCGCTTCGCTGGCGAGCGCCCCGGCCGGTTGCGCCGTGGCAGGGCGTTCGCCCGGCCGAGACTTTTTCTGCCGCCAGTTGGCAAAATGGGGAATACTGCCAGGAACTGGGGGGCGGCGATCCGGGGCGTTTCTCGGAAGATTGTCTCTATCTCAACGTTTGGGCACCCGTAGAACGTTCCGGCCCGCTGCCGGTGATGGTCTGGCTGCACGGCGGCGGATTTACCATCGGTTCTGGCGGGCTGCCGCCATACGACGGTAAAGCGCTGTCCAGACGCGGCGCGGTGGTGGTGACCCTGAATTACCGGCTCGGGCATCTGGGCTTTTTTGCGCATCCGGCGCTGGAAGGCGAAGACGGCGAGCGGCTGTATAATTTTGGCCTGCTCGATCAAATCGCCGCGCTGCGCTGGGTACAGGAGAATATCGCCGCGTTCGGCGGTGACGGTGACAACGTCACGTTATTCGGCGAATCCGCTGGCGCCCGCAGCGTGCTATCGCTGATGACCTCACCCAAAGCTGAAGGGCTCTTCCATAAAGCCATCATTCAGAGCGGCTATACGTTGCCGGATGTGCCGCGTGAAGCCGCATTGGCTCGCGGTGAAAGGCTGGCGGAACATTTTAATCTCGCCAATGCGTCCGCCGACAGACTGCGTGAAATTCCCGCCGAGGCGTTCTGGCCGCTGGCCGCGCCGCATACCACCGGCCCCGCGCCCATTGCGGGCGATGCGGTGCTGCCGCAGCCGATGCTTGACGTGTTCTTCGCCGGTAAACAGCACGCGATGCCGGTGCTGGTTGGCTCCAATAGCGATGAAGCCAGCGTTATGGCGGTGTTCGGCGTCGATCTTGCCGGTGAAATCCAAAAACTACGCCGCGAGCGCCGCCTGGGGCTGGGATTGATTCGGCTACTGTATCCGGGCGTGAAGGCGGATGAAGCGCTAGGCCGTGAGGTGTGCCGCGACATGGCCTTTACCACCCTGGGTTACGTTGTGATGCAGGCGCAGCAGCGGATTAATCAACCGTGCTGGCGCTACTGGTTTGACTATGTTGCCGAGGCTGAACACGCCACTTATCCCCACGGCGCCTGGCACGGTAATGAGGTGCCTTACGTGTTTGATACGTTAGGGCACATTTCCCCCTCCTGTGACTATGCCACGCAAGACGATCTGGCCTTCGCCGCGCAGGTTGCCGACTACTGGGTACGCTTCGCGCGTGAAGCCAGCGCCGCGCACGTTGTGCTGGCGGGGCCGGTACGTTGGCCTGCAGCGGTGCGCGGCCGGGATCGCCTGTTGCGCATTGGGCTGCATAAGCGCGCCGGATTTCGCGTTGAAAACCGCTTTATGCGCGCGCGACTGGCGCTGTTCAAACGCGTAATGAAACACCATGTGAACCTGGATTAGCAGATTTTATTGCCTGACCAATTGGATTATCAGTGAATTTTGTCTAGAGTGGGCGGCAGTTAACACGCGCATTTTTTTGCTGCATTCCGATGATAAAAAGGACGCTTTGCCAGGCATGAACCGCAGACACTTTCTCAAATCTTCAATGGCTGTTGCCGCCGTGTGCGGTACTTCCGGTTTTGCATCGCTTTTCTCTCAGGCCGCGCTGGCGCAGGAGTCCGATATTGCCGACGGCCAGACGCGTCGCTTTGATTTCGGCGTGCTGCAATCGATGGCCCACGATCTTTCCCGTCAGCCCTGGGTTGGCGCGCCGCGCGCGCTGCCGGAAACCCTGGCCAACCTGACGCCGCAGGCTTACAACAGCATTCAGTACGATGCGCAGCACTCTCTGTGGAATAACGTCAACGATCGCCAGCTGGATATCCAGTTCTTCCACGTCGGAATGGGTTTCCGTCGTCGCGTGCGCATGTTCTCACTCGATCCGGCCAGCCAGCAGGCGCGTGAAATTCATTTCCGCCCTGAGCTGTTCCAGTATCACGACGCCGGTGTCGACACGAAACAGCTGGAAGGGCAAACCGATCTCGGCTTTGCCGGGTTCCGCGTGTTTAAAGCGCCGGAGCTGGCGCGCCGCGATATCGTCGCTTTCCTGGGGGCAAGCTATTTCCGCGCCGTAGACAGCACCTATCAGTACGGTCTTTCCGCGCGTGGTCTGGCAATCGACACCTACACGGATTCGCTGGAAGAGTTCCCTGACTTTACCTCCTTCTGGTTTGAAACCGCGAAACCGGGCGATACCACCTTCACCGTCTATGCGCTGCTCGACAGCGCCAGCATCACCGGTGCGTATAAATTCGTTGTGCACTGCGAGAAGGCGCAGGTGATCATGGACGTGGAAAACCACCTCTATGCGCGAAAAGATATCAAGCAGTTAGGTATCGCGCCGATGACCAGTATGTTCAGCTGCGGTAATAACGAGCGCCGCGTCTGTGACACCATCCACCCACAGATTCATGACTCCGACCGTCTGGCGATGTGGTTGGGCAACGGCGAGTGGATCTGCCGTCCGTTGAATAACCCACAGAAGCTGCAGTTCAACGCCTATCAGGACAAAAACCCGAAAGGTTTTGGTCTGCTGCAGCTGGATCGCGACTTTACCCACTATCAGGATGTCATGGGCTGGTACAACAAACGCCCGAGTCTGTGGGTTGAGCCGCGCAATCAGTGGGGAAAAGGGGCCGTCAGTCTGATGGAAATTCCGACTACCGGCGAAACGCTGGATAACATCGTCTGCTTCTGGCAGCCGGAAAAGCCGATGAAGGCGGGCGACCAGCTCAACTTTAGCTATCGCCTGTACTGGAGCGCGATGCCGCCGGTTCGTTCGCCGCTGGCGCGCGTGCTGGCCACGCGTACCGGGATGGGCAGCTTCCCGGAAGGCTGGGCGCCGGGGGAACACTACCCGGACAAATGGTCCCGTCGTTTCGCCATTGATTTCGTCGGCGGTGATTTGAAAGCCGCCGCGCCGAAGGGGATTGAACCGGTGATCACGCTGTCCAGCGGTGAGGCGAAACAGGTTGAAATCCTGTACGTAGAACCGTTTGACGGTTACCGGATTCTGTTCGACTGGTACCCGACTTCCGATTCAACCGAACCGGTGGATATGCGCCTGTTCCTGCGCTGCCGCGGCGAAGCGATCAGCGAAACCTGGCTGTATCAGTACTTCCCGCCAGCGCCAGATAAGCGTCAGTACGTTGACGACCGCATTATGAAATAACGCCCCTGGCCCGGCCGAGCTTTGCCTGGCCGGGTTTTCTTTCCGAGTGAGAACCTAACATGACCCGCGTTGAAACGATCGTGGTATCGGACGCCATCACCCTTCAGGCCGTTAATGAAGGCCATATTACCGATCTTCACCAGATGGTGCTGCGCAACCGTGACTGGCTGCAGCAGACGCTGAACTGGCCGCAGTTTGTGAACAGCGAGCAGGACACCCGCCAGAACGTGCAGGGCAATATGATGCTGCACCAGCGCGGCATCGCGAAAATGTTTCTGATTTTTGTCGACGGCAAAATGGCGGGCGTGCTGTCATTTAACCAGATTGAACCGTCGAATAAGACCGGGTATATCGGCTACTGGCTCGATGAAGCCGCGCAGGGTAAGGGGATTCTGTCGGCGTCGTTACAGGCGTTTATTCGCTATTACGTGGACCGCGGCGAAATCCGCCGCTTCGTGATCAAATGCCGGGTTGATAATCTGCGCAGCAATCAGGTGGCACAGCGTAACGGTTTCCAGCTGGAAGGATGCTTACGTCAGGCCGAGTTTCTTAACGATGTCTTCTACGATCAAAACCTCTACGCGCGAATTATCGAACAGTCTGATTTATAGCGCACCGAACAGCGGGGTGCGGGTGATACGCTGCGCGCCGCTAATCGCTTTACGCCCGCGCAGGTGGATGGCCTCACCCGGCAGCGCTTCTACCACCACGCTGTCGCCAATATCAATGTGATACTCGATCAGCACATCGCCCTCGATACGCGCGTCGCCCTGAATCACGACGTGATCGTCCAGCAGAATCGGCCCGCCGCGGAGCCGGGCATTTCCGCCGACCCTGACATGATGCTTCAGCACGCAGTTGCCCTCGATGACCGCGTTTTCTGCCACCTGCGCACTGTAGCGAAGAGTGGGGATCGCATCCTCACCGTGTCCGGCGATGATACGCGCGTTGCCGTAAACCCTGGCGCAGTCGCACACCCAGATGTTGTTCGCCTCATTGCCCTCTAACCGTGCGCGGTCATAGATCTCTGCCCGGTGTTCGATAAAGGCGTGACACAGCGACGCATCACCGTAGATTTGCGCCTGGTGCACAACCCGGCAGTCGGTTAAACGGGCGCGATCGTAGATTTGCAGCGGCAGATCGCTGTCAGCGGTCAGGCCCTTCGCGCCGACAATCTGGCACTGTTCGCCTATGTAGGCACTGCCAAACAGATGGCAGTGGCCGTGAACCCTGGCCCCTTTAACGATGACGTTCTCGCTCAGCCGCGCGCCGTGGCTGATACGACTGGCACATACCCGTGCGTTGCCGCCAATGGCTGCCTGATGGCTGACTTCGCAGATCTGCGTCAGCCGCGCGTTGCCGGCGACGGTTGCGCCCGCATAAACGAGGCTATTTTCATCGTAAATCCAGCAATCGCCTTCGTGACTTAACGCCTGCTCATCCGCAATCCACCCCCCCAGGCTGCCGGCGGCGACATCGGCAAAATCACGCAGGGCAATGATTTGCCACACCTGTACGCTCTCCCGAGCACCAGGCTCGCCAATTTGCACGCGACGGGAATTCTCACTGAGACGGTACTTTTTCATGGTGGCCTCTGACCTGGCGGATACCTTAAATGTAGCAAATTACGCTGGGCATAAGCGGGGATGAGGCGTATAACGAATAATACAAAAAATATTAATTAATACTAAATGTATTAGTGGTGAAAAAATGACAGAACGAAAATTACCAGACTATGGCGATGTCGCCGCCGCGGCGGAACGTATTGCCCACTATGCTCACCGTACGCCGGTGATGACCTCGCGCACCGCCAACGCTGATTTTGGTGCCGAAGTGTATTTCAAGTGCGAGAATTTTCAGCGTATGGGGGCGTTTAAGTTTCGCGGCGCGATGAACGCGCTGTTGCAGTTTACGCCCGAGCAGCGCGCCGCTGGCGTCGTGGCTTTTTCCTCTGGCAACCATGCGCAGGCGGTGGCGCTGGCGGCTAAGCTGCTGTCGATTCCGGCAACGATCATCATGCCGCTCGATGCCCCGGCGGCCAAGGTGGCGGCCACTAAAGGTTACGGTGGCCGCGTTGTGACCTACGATCGCTATACCGAAGACCGGGAGCAGATTGGCCGTGAGCTGGCGCAAAAAGAGGGGCTGACGCTGATTCCGCCTTACGATCATCCGCAGGTGATCGCCGGTCAGGGCACGGCGGCGAAAGAGCTGATTGAGGACGTGGGGCCGCTGGACGCGCTGTTTGTGTGCCTGGGCGGCGGCGGTTTGCTGTCGGGTTCGGCGCTGGCCGCGCGGCATCTTTCGCCGCGGTGCGCTATCTACGGCGTTGAGCCCGAGGCGGGCAATGATGGGCAGCAGTCGCTGCGCAGCGGTCAAATTGTCCACATTGAGACGCCGAAAACCATCGCCGACGGTGCACAGACTCAGCATCTGGGCCACTACACGTTTCCCATTATCCAGCATACGGTGGAGGATATTCTGACCGTGAGTGATGATGAGCTGATCGCGGCGATGACGTTTTTTGCCGAGCGTATGAAAATGGTCGTCGAGCCGACCGGATGCCTCGGCTTTGCCGCGGCGCGGGCAAGAAAATCCTCGCTGCGGGGCAAAAAGGTCGGTGTGATTATCAGCGGCGGTAATGTGGATATCCACCGCTATGCCCGTTTTCTGGCCGGTGAAAGGGAAAGTTGATGCAGGATGATAATACGCTGCTCCGGCAGCTCGATAACATCGCGAAAGGGGTGAGCGCAACGTTGTCACCCTTTTGTGAGGTGGTGGTTCACGACCTTACGCACCCGGATCACGCCATTCTGGCGATACACAACAATTTATCCGGCAGAACGGTAGGGCAGCCGGCCACGGAAATGGGGCTGGCGCGCATTGCATCGGCGGAATTTCCGCAAATTGTGGCGAATTACGCCAATCAGTTTGCCGATGGCCGCCCGGTAAAAAGCACCTCCATCGGTATTAAAGACGCCAATGACGAATACGTCGCAGCACTGTGCCTTAACGTTGATATGACGCTGTTTCGCGGTATGCAAAGCGCGTTATCTCAGTTTACCGCAGTGGCCAGCGCGCCCCTGGTCGAGCACCTTGAGCCTGCTGGCCTGGAGGCTATCCGTCGTTATATCGACCGCTATGCGGCAACAAGGGCGACCACCGCACGAGCGCTGAGCGTTGACGACCGCAAAGCGCTGATACAGGCCCTGGGTCAGGAAGGGCTGCTGGAAGTACGTAAATCGATGGACACCGTGGCCCAACATCTTGGGATCTCGCGCGCTACCGCTTATCTCTATGCAAGACAGAAAAATGCCGTATAACGGAAAGACCGTTTACCTTAGCTAACGTCCATCTTCAGGAGAAAATATGCTGTTATCGAGTCTGCTTGCCATTGCTGCCGTGCTGATTATGGGGGTAATGAGCCCCGGCCCCAGCTTTATCTACGTGGCGCGAACGGCCGTCGTGCACTCCCGCGCCCACGGCCTGGTGACCGCGCTGGGCACCGGGGCTGGGGCCGCGACGTTTGCGCTGATGGCGATGCTGGGGCTGCAAAAGGTGCTGAATGCGGTACCGGAACTGTTTATCGGCCTGAAGCTGGCGGGCGGTGCTTATCTGATCTGGATAGGTATTAAAATTTTTCGCGGCGCACGTCAGCCGATGGCGATTGCCGTGGGGGGAGAAACGGTCTCTATTTCACTGTGGAAGGCGTTTCGCGATGGGCTGTTCACCCAGCTCAGCAACCCGAAAACGGCTATTGTTTTTGCCTCAATTTTCACTGCGCTGCTGCCCGCGCATATTCCTACCGTGTTTTATTACCTGATCCCCTTGATGAGCTTTGTTATTGACGCCGGTTGGTACGCGCTGGTGGCGCTGCTGCTGTCGGCGGAGAAGCCGCGTCGTGTTTATCTGCGTATGAAAGGGGCGGTAGACAGGGTCTCGGCGACCATTTTGGGGCTGCTGGGCGTGAAGCTTATCTATACTTCTTTTTCACGCTAGCGCCGCGCTAAAGAATCATTTAAAATGCAACTTAAATAAATTTGAATAAATAAACAAAATGCATAATAAAAACGACGAACGCCAGGTGCTGAATTTGCCCGCCGGCTATTTTGGCATGGTTCTCGGCACCATCGGGATGGGCTTCGCCTGGCGCTACGCCAGCACTATCTGGCCGCTGAGCCACGCCATCGGCGACGGGCTGGTGATACTGGCAATCGTGATGTGGGCGCTGCTGGCGCTGGCGTTTATTGTGCGCACAGTCCGCTTTCCGTATAGCGTCTGGCTGGAAATGCGCCATCCTATCGCCAGCAGCTTTGTGAGCCTGTTCCCGGCGACCACCATGCTGGTCGCGATTGGCGTAACGCCGTGGCTGCGGCCGCTGGCGTTGGCGCTGTTTATCATCGGGGTTGTGCTTCAACTGAGCTATGCTGCCTGGCAAACCGCCGGGCTGTGGCGCGGCGAACATCCGGCAGACGCCACCACGCCGGGGCTGTATCTGCCGACGGTGGCGAATAACTTTATCAGCGCCATGGCCTGCGGTGCTCTGGGCTTTAACGACGCCGGGCTGGTGTTCCTGGGGGCCGGGGTGATTTCCTGGATAACGCTGGAACCCGCGATTGTACAGCGCCTGCGTAGCGGCGGCGCGCTATCGATTCCGCTGCGTACTTCGCTCGGCATTCAGCTGGCCCCCGCGCTGGTGGCCTGTAACGCATGGCTGAGCGTCAACGGCGGCCACGCGGACGTGTTCGCCAAAATGCTGTTTGGCTATGGGCTGCTTCAGCTACTGTTTATGCTGCGTTTGATGCCGTGGTATCTGCGCCAGGCGTTTAACGCCTCGTTCTGGAGCTTCTCGTTCGGTATCTCCGCGCTGGCCTCTACCGGGCTGCATCTCGGGCATGCCAGCGGCTCCGGCTTTTTCCACTACCTGGCGCTGCCGCTGTTTATCTTCACGAATATCGTGATCGGCCTGCTGCTGATTAAAACGCTGCTGTTGCTGCTTCAGGGTAAATTTTTGACGCGAGCTGCTGCGTCGACACTGATGAAACCGAAGGATGACTAATGACCATGCGTGATGAAAACTACTTCACCGAAAAATACGGCCTGACCCGTACCCATTCCGATGTCGTGCATGCGGCGACGATCGTTAAGCCGGGTAAGGCACTCGATCTGGGCTGCGGTAACGGGCGTAACAGTCTTTATCTGGCGGCGAACGGTTATGACGTAACGGCGTGGGATAAAAACCCGATGAGCATCCAGAATCTGTTGTCGATTCGCGAGGCTGAAGGGCTAACCTCTTTGCAGGCGGCGGTCAAGGACCTTAATACGCTGAGCTTTGACGGCGCGTACGACTTTATTTTGTCTACCGTGGTGATGATGTTCCTTGAACCGGGGACGATCCCGCGTCTGATTGCCAACATGCAGCGCTGCACCGTTGCAGGGGGCTATAACCTGATCGTTGCGGCGATGGATACCGATGATTTTCCGTGCACGGTGGGTTTCCCGTTCGCGTTTAAGGCCGGCGAGTTGAAGGCATATTATGCGGGGTGGGATCTGTTGAAATATAACGAAGACGTTGGCGAGCTTCACCGTACGGACGAGCAGGGTAATCGAATTAAATTGCGCTTTGCCACCCTGCTGGCGCGTAAGAAATCATAATTAGTATTTATATAACGGGCGAAGAGCCCGTTATATGGTGAATTCTTTTTATTAATATTGCGTGTCTCCTCTATTTTTGTCGCGACAATCTCCTGATTCCTTTGCTATAACTTACTGGCATCTGTGCATTTCTCAGGGATTATCTCATGCGTACTCAAACGTTTTTTAAAGCGGCGGTTCTTGTCGGCGTTCTGGCTCTTGCCGGTTGTGCATCTAAGACCACCACGCCCGAGCAGTATTCCGGCTTTTTGAAAGATTATTCTGGCCTCAAACAAACGACAACGGCGTCCGGGAAAACCGAGCTGCGTTGGATCTCTCCGGACTACAAACCGGCCAACTACGCGAACGTTGTTTATAACCCTGTTACCTATTATCCGGTGCCGAAACCGACCACGCAGGTGGGTGAAAAAGCGCTGAACGACATTCTGGCCTATACCAATACCGAGCTGAAAAAAGCCATCAGCGAGCGCAAGCCGCTGGCGACCACCGCCGGTCCGCATAGCCTGATTTTCCGCGGTGCGATTACTGCTGTTGACTCCAGCAAAGAAGGGCTGCAGTTCTACGAGGTGATCCCGATTGCGATGGTCGTTGCCGGTACGCAGGCGGCCACAGGCCATCGCACCATGAACACCAACCTATATTTTGAAGGCGAACTGATTGATGCGGCCACCAACAAACCGGTTATCAAAGTGGTGCGTAAAGGGGAAGGCAAAGACCTGTCGAACTCAGATGCGAAACTGACGCTGGATACGCTGAAACAGGTGATTGATGATATGGCGATTGATGCGGTGAAATTCGATCCGTCGCAGAAATAAAAAATATCCCATCATGAATAAAGGGGCACCGATAAGGTAGCCCCTTTATTTATGATGGTATTATATTTTTGATGAATACATTATTCCGATTTTGTGGCCGATTATTTTCCCTGTCAGAGAAAATATCGTGCCGTCAGCATGATCGCGTCATTACTTTTACTCTCGAACGGCACGGTTGATTTATTTTCCACAGCACATTGCGTGAAGGACTAGGCGCGGCTGAGAAACGGCAGACGCCAGGCCAGCGGTTTGGCGAACATCACCAGATTGCCCAGCAGAATCAGCACCAGCCCGACGACGGCGTTTGCGTGCCATTGGTAACCTTCGTAGACCGTTGACAGCGTCAGCGCAACCAGCGGAAACAGCAGGGTACTGTAGGCGGCATTGCTGGCGCCGATGCGGCCAACCAGCGTGAAATAGACGCCGAAGGCAATGACCGAGCCGAACAGCGCCAGATAGAACAGCGCGCCCATATAGCTGAGGGTCCACTGCGGTGTGAAATCATCGCCGCGCAGCAGGGCGACAAGGCCAATGACTATCGTGCCGTAGAGCATCGCCCAGGCGTTAGTGGTGAGCGTCTCCAGCCCGCGGCGCTGGTGACGCAGACTGAGCATATTGCCCAGTGAGAAACCGTAGGTGCCCAGCGCGCTGAGGAGAATACCGGCCAGCAACGTACTGCTCATCCCCACGGCCTGCAGATCGTCCCAGAAGAGCGTCACAATCCCGGCCAACCCCAACAGCGCCGCCGCGTAAAAGCGTTTGGGCGGCGTCTGGCGGAAGAAAATAAAGCTATTAATCGCGTTAAACAGAACCGCCATCGAGAAAATAACCGATTCCAGACCGGTATTGATCCATTTCGCGGCGGTGTAAAAACAGAGGAAGTTAAAACCAAATACGCAGCAGCCTTGTACCATGCAGAACAGGTGGTCACGCAGCGCTAGCGGCCGCAGGCGGCGCAGGCACAGCAGAATGGTCAGCATGGTGGTGCTGGCGATGGCGAAGCGCCAGAAAATAGAGACGGCTTCGGGCACCGGACCCTGCTGTAAAAAGATGGCAATCCAGGTGGTACCCCAAATAACGACAACTAAAGCATAGAGCAGCGCGTTCATTTTTCCTCACAACGGTTATCGCGACAGAGATCCAGTCTGCCGCACGCGTGTCGTCGCCGCTTGCAGAAGGTTGCGGATGACTTGCATATTCTTGCGGTTTTTTGCCGTATAGCGGCGCAGAAAAGTAGCATCCACCCGCGACAGCCCCTAGACTAGGGCTATCGTTAATCGTGACAGAAATCGTAATGACCCACACCTACGCGACGTTTGAAAGACTACGGAGTCAGAAAGCTATTCTGCGGGAAACCGTCGCGCTCAATTCCGGCATTCAGCTTGCCGCGTGGTACAACAAACTCGATACGCTGACGGTGCAAAGCGATCATCATACCCTAAGCCTGTACGTCGCCGACGGCTATGAAAGCTACCAGAAAACGCCACACGGCTGGAAAAACGGCGGCGGGCCTAACCGTTTTTGCCTGATGCCGGAGGACAGTGAATCGACGTGGGATATTCGTGGCGATCTGTCGTTCGTGCATCTTTACTGCACCGATGAACACCTGCGCCACGTTGGGGAGCAGGTGTGGGATCGTAGTCCGGCTAGCGTGACGCTGGATGAACAAATCTTTGGCGATGACCCGAAAATTACGCTGCTCTACCGCCATTTTTTGCTCGGCTGTGACTGGCAGCAGCCGGCGAATCAGCTGACGTTAAGCAGCGCCAGCACGCTGCTGCTGACCCATTTGCTACAAAATTATGCCAACGTCCAGTGGCGTCTGCCGACGGTCACCGGTGGGCTGGCACCGGGGGTGTTACGAAATACGCTGGATTATATTGACGCGCATCTCAGCGAGCCGTTAACGCTGGCCGACCTCGCCGCGCAGGCATCGTTGAGCGAGTATCACTTTGCGCGCATGTTCCGTCAGTCTGTGGGCCTGGCGCCGCATCAGTACGTGATGCAGCGGCGGATGGATACGGCTCAGCAGATGGTGCGCTTTAGCGCATTGCCATTAACCGACATTGCGCTACGCTGCGGTTTTAGCTCCGCGAGCCACTTCAGCAACCGTTTCAAAACGGCAATCGGCGTGACGCCATCGCAGCTACGCGCGAGCCTTGCTGGCTAACAGCGCGAAGCTCACCCCACCCAGCACTAAGCCCCAGAATGCGGAGCCGATACCCGCGAGGGTTATGCCGCTGGCGGTCACCAGGAAAGTGACCAGCGCGGCGTCGCGTTCACGTTCCGCATTCAGAGCCTGAAACAGACTTCCGCCCAACGTACCGAGCAGCGCCAGCCCCGCCAGCATTTGAATCCACGCGACGGGAAGCGCTGCCATCAGCGCGGTGATCGAACCACCGAAGATGCCTGCCAGAAGATAAAACACGCCTGCCGCCGCTGCGGCCAACCAGCGTTTTTGCGGATCGGGGTGAGCATCCGGGCTTTGGCAAATGGCGGCGGTAATGGCGGCAATGCACACCGAATAAACGCCAAACGGCGCCAGCAGCAGGCCAAAGGCGCCGCTGATCACCATCAGCGGCGAGACCGGCACCCGATAGCCCGACGCCTGTAGCGTGGCAAGGCCGGGCGCATTTTGCGAGGCCATCGTGACGAGGAAAAAGGGAATGCCTACGCTCAGTAACGCGGTGAGTGAAAAATGAGGCGTGACAAACTGAGGTGCAACGAAAGCCAGGTTAAGTGATTTCGTGACAACGTCACCTTTAAGCCATGCCACCGCGATCCCCACGGCCATGGCGGCCACCACCGCATAGCGTGGCGCCAGCGCTTTACACAGCAGCCAGCCCATCAGCATACTGCCGCATAGCAGCAGTTGCCCCTGTAGGGTGGCAAAAGCCTGAAGGCCGAAACGCAATAAAATCCCCGCCAGCATCGCCGCGGCCAGTGAATGCGGGATCAGCCTCATCAGACGGGCGAACCAGCCGGTCAGGCCGCAGATGACAATCAGCGCGTTAGCGAAAATAAAAATGCCTACGGCTTCGTTGAGCGTCGCGCCCTGCAGGCCACCAACCAGCAGCGCCGCGCCGGGCGTTGACCACGCGGTCAGAATAGGGACTTTACGCCACAGCGTCAGAACCAGCGTGCTGAGGCCCATGGCCAACCCTAACGCCGTCATCCAGCCGGAAATTTGCAGCGGGCTTGCACCCGCAGCAGCGGCGGCCTGCCAGATAATTGCCGCCGAGCTGGCATAGCCGACCAGAACGGCTACAAACCCCGCCAGCAGCGAGGGGAAAGGAATAAGATAGGATCGCATTGTAGACCTTTGTGCGTTATAACGTACATTGAATGTATCATTGTGCGCTATAGCGCACAAGTGGCGTGCGACGGGCGAAAACACGTGCTGGCTGGGGTATACTGCGAAAAGGCAACGACATGGAGGCTGAATGAATATTGCGCAACACCTGGCGACAACGCTAAAACACCTGCGTCAGCAGCGGGCATGGAGCCTGTCTAAGCTCGCCGAAGAGACGGGCGTTTCCAAGGCTATGCTCGGGCAGATTGAACGTAATGAGTCCAGCCCGACGGTGGCAACGCTGTGGAAAATTGCCACGGGCCTGAACGTGCCGTTCTCGGTGTTTATCACGCCGCCGTCGCCCGGTCTTGAACAGGCGTTCGATCCTCAGCAGCAGGCGATGGTGGTCACGCCGGTGTTTCCGTGGGATCCGGAACTGTGTTTTGACCATTTTTCCATTACGCTGGCACCCGGCGCGCTGAGCGAATCGACTCCGCACGAAAAAGGGGTGATTGAACATGTGGTGGTGATTGAAGGGCGTTTGGATATGCACGTGATGGACGAATGGCGCACGCTGTCGGCGGGGGAAGGGCTGCGGTTCGCTGGCGATCTTGCGCATGCATATCGCAACAGCACAGAGCAGACCGTGCATTTTCACTCGCTGATTCACTATCCCAAAGAAAAAGCCGCAGGAAACCCTGCGGCAAATCGCGACAATCAATCCTGATGTGGCCGTTACGAGGAAATCCCGAACACGCTAGCGACTGTAACGCGTTGCTCCCGGCTTCGGAACTGAGAATTCTGGCAATCGGTTTTCGAAATTAAGCTAACGGTGGCGCAGAAGCGGTGGAAACTGTTTTCGTCTCTCGCCGCTTCTGGCTACAATAGCCGCCATTTTGTGACTCTACTGGATAACTCAGACCGTATGCGCCAGCAGAACGCTCTTCTCGAACTCCTCAGCCCGGCCCGCGACACGGCGATAGCCCGGGAAGCGATACTTCACGGTGCCGATGCCGTTTATATCGGCGGCCCGGGTTTTGGCGCACGCCATAACGCCAGCAACAGTCTTCAGGACATTGCCGCGCTGGTGCCGTTTGCTCACCGCTACGGCGCGAAGATTTTTATCACGCTCAATACCATCCTGCATGACGATGAGCTGGCGCCGGCGCAGAAGCTGATCACCCAACTGTATGATGCCGGCGTGGATGCGCTGATCGTGCAGGATATGGGCATCCTGCAGCTTGATATCCCTCCGATAGAACTGCATGCCAGCACCCAATGCGATATTCGCAGCGTGGAGAAAGCTAAATTCCTCTCTGACGTTGGTTTTAGCCAGATCGTTCTGGCGCGTGAGCTGAATTTGCAGCAGATCAAAGCGATTCACGATGCTGCCGACGCCACCATTGAATTCTTTATTCACGGTGCGCTGTGCGTGGCCTATTCCGGCCAGTGTAATATCTCTCATGCGCAAACCGGGCGCAGCGCCAACCGCGGTGACTGCTCCCAGGCCTGTCGCCTGCCGTATACGCTGAAAGACGATCGGGGACGCGTGGTCGCGTTTGAAAAGCACCTGCTGTCGATGAAAGACAACGATCAAACCGCCAACCTTGGCGCGTTGATTGATGCAGGCGTGCGCTCCTTCAAAATTGAGGGGCGCTATAAAGATATGAGCTATGTGAAAAATATCACTGCACACTATCGCCAGATGCTGGACGCCATTATTGAAGAACGCGGCGATTTGGCCCGGGCTTCCGCTGGCCGTACCGAGCATTTCTTTGTGCCGTCGACCGATAAAACCTTCCACCGCGGCAGCACGGATTATTTCGTCAATCAGCGTCAGATGAACATTGGTGCGTTTGACTCGCCGAAGTTCGTCGGTCTGCCGGTAGGGGAAGTGCTGAAGGTTAACAAAGAGACGCTGGATGTTGAAGTGAGCGAGCCGCTGGCCAACGGCGACGGTCTCAACGTGCTCATCAAACGCGAAGTTGTCGGTTTTCGTGCCAATACGGTGGAGAAGATTGCTGAAAATCGCTACCGCGTTTGGCCAAACGAGATGCCGGCTGACCTGCATAAGGTGCGTCCGCATCAGGTGCTCAACCGGAACCTCGATCACAACTGGCAGCAGGCGCTGTTGAAAACCTCCAGCGAGCGCCGCATCGCCGTGGATATCGAGCTGTCTGGCTGGCAGGAACAGCTGGTGCTGACGCTAGCCAGCGAAGACGGCGTGGCGGTGACCCACACTTTAGACGGGGAATTTGCAGCGGCGCATAACGCAGAGAAAGCGCTGAGCCAGCTGCAAGACGGGATCGCTAAACTGGGGCAAACGCTGTACTACGCACGCAACGTTGAAGTGCTGCTGCCGGAAGCGCTGTTTGTTCCGAACAGTCTGCTTAACCAGCTGCGTCGTGAAACCGTGGCGTTGCTCGACCAGGCGCGGCTGGATGCCTATGTTCGCGGCAGTCGTAAAACGGTTGCCGAACCGGCGCCGGTGTACCCCGAAAGCCATCTGAGTTTCCTGGCTAACGTTTATAACCATAAAGCGCGTGAATTTTACCACCGTTATGGCGTTCAGCTGATTGATGCAGCCTATGAAGCGCACGAAGAGAAGGGCGACGTGCCGGTGATGATCACCAAGCACTGCCTGCGCTTTGCCTTCAATCTGTGCCCGAAGCAGGCGAAAGGGTCGATTAAAAGCTGGAAAGCGACGCCGATGCAGCTCATCAACGGTGATGAAGTCCTGACGCTGAAGTTTGACTGTCGTCCGTGCGAAATGCACGTGATTGGCAAGATTAAAAATCACATACTGAAGATGCCGCTACCGGGGAGCGTGGTGGCCTCGGTAAGCCCGGACGAATTGCTGAAAACGCTGCCTAAGCGGAAAGCTTGACGCTAATGCCACTCGCCAGCGCGGGGGCATATAAAGTAAAAGGCCGGAAAGCGAGTGTGCTCTCCGGCCTTTTTTAATTAATTACGCTGGTCGTTCGGCGGTGGCAGTTTGTTGTCGCCGTCATGTTTTGGCGGCTGACCTTTACCATCGTGCTGCTGACCCTTGTTATCGCGCGGCGGTTGGCCTTTGCCATCATGCTGCTGACCTTTGTTGTCGCGCGGCGGTTGGCCTTTGCCATCGTGCTGCTGACCTTTTTCATCACGCGGCGGCTGGCCTTTGCCATCGTGCTGCGGGCCTTTGTTATCGTGCTGACCCTGATGCTGTTGTTCTACAGGCGGCTTTTTCGGCGGATCCTGACGATCGGCGGCAAAGGCGGTTGAACACAGGCCCAGCGCCAGAATCGCAGACAGTGCAATACGTTTTTTCATCATGTACTCCAGACATTGCTTTGGTGCAATGGCGTTAGTTGACCAACAAAACGTGGAGGAAATGTGAAGGCCAGAGCAATTAGGATTTCTCTTGGCCAGTACGATTCAATACCCAGGCAGCTGTTCTTTCAGGCTTTAAAACCGGCAGCGGTCATCAGCATGCGAAATAAGCCGCCCACCGTTGCCAGCGCCAGCACGCTGCCGCCCCACAGCGCAATTAACCAGAACAGGCGTGATATCCAGCGGCTTTTCATCAGTGATATCCCTCATTTTGCGGCACTTTGCCGCGAAACACGTAATAGCTCCAGAAGGTGTACGCCAGAATGACGGGAATAATAAAGATGGCGCCAATCAGCATAAACTCCTGGCTTTGTTGCGGCGCGGCGGCCTGCCACAGCGTGATAGACGGTGGAATAATCGCGGGCCAGATGCTGATACCCAACCCGCTAAAGCCCAGGAATACCAGCGCGAGCGTCAGAATAAACGGCGGCACATGGCTTTCACGCAGCGCCAGTTGATGCCATAGCGCGCCGCTTGCGGCCAGCACCAGCAGCGGGACCGGCAGCAGAGAGTAGAGATTGGGCAGGCTAAACCAGCGCGCTGCGATTGCGGCATGCTGAAGCGGCGTCCACGCGCTGATAATCGCCATCACCGCCAGCAGCGCGAGCAGCAGTCCACGCGCAGCGCGGCGCATACGGCTTTGCAGAGCGGCTTCGCTTTTCATGACCAGCCAGGTTGCGCCCAGCAGCGCATAGGCGATGACCAGCCCTACGCCGCAGAAGAGCGAGAATGGCGTCAGCCAGTCGAATGGGCCACCACTGAAGGCGCGCTGGCTGACGGGAAAACCGTTAATGACGGCTCCGACAACTACGCCCTGGCAGAAGGTGGCCAGCATCGAGCCGCCCATAAAGGCGTTATCCCAGAACGGGCGATGTGAAGGCGTGGCATTGAAGCGAAACTCGAAGGCGACGCCGCGGAAAATCAGCCCGATAAGCATCAGCGAAAGCGGAATCGTCAACGCATCAATAATGACCGCGTAGGCCAGCGGGAACGCGCCAAAGAGTGCTGCACCGCCGAGTACCAGCCAGGTTTCATTGCCGTCCCATACCGGAGCGACGCTGTTGACCATTACGTCACGCTCCTGTGCGCTGCGGGTAAAGGGAAACAGGATGCCAATACCTAAATCAAAGCCGTCCATGACGATATACATCAGGGTGGCAAAGACAATAATCACAAACCAGACAATAGACAGATCGACATTCATGCTCGCTTCTCCTGGGACGACTGTGCGGTGATCGCGGCGGAAAGTGGACGCGACGGCGTACCGTGCGGCGGTGGATTAAACGGCTGAGGCCCTTTGCGAATCAGTCGTACCATGTAGCTGTAGCCGACGCCGAAGACCGCGCTGTACACCACAAAGAAGGCCAGCAGGCTGATGCTCATATGCAGATCGCCGTGGGCCGAGACGGCTTCCGCCGTACGCTGCAAGCCGTAGACCACCCACGGCTGACGACCGACTTCGGTGGTCACCCATCCCGCGAGAATGGCGATGAGCCCCGATGGCCCCATCAGCAGCGCGAACCACAGGAACGGGCGTGAAGTATAAAGCGTCTGTTTTTTGCGTAGCCACAGCGCGACGACGCCTAGCAACAGCATCAGCATGCCTAATCCGGCCATAATGCGGAACGACCAGAAAACGATCGTCGAGTTTGGCCGGTCTTCTTTGGCAAAGTCTTTGAGTGCAGGCACCTGTTTATCCAGACTGTGGGTGAGGATCAGGCTGCCCAGCGCCGGGATTTCCAACCCGTAGCGGGTACGCTCCTGGTTCATGTCCGGCCAGCCAAACAGCAGCAGCGGCGTCGGTTCTCCCGGCGGATTTTCCCAGTGGCCTTCAATCGCTGCAATCTTTGCAGGCTGATGCTTCAGCGTATTCAGCCCGTGCATATCGCCAACCATCGCTTGAATAGGGGCGACAATCAGGGTCATCCACAGCGACATGGAGAACATCACGCGTACTGCCGGTGAGGGGTTGCCACGCAGTAAATGCCAGGCTGCCGAAGCGCCGACAAACAGCGCGCTGCTCAGAAACGCAGCGATGCACATATGCAGCAGGCGGTAAGGGAATGATGGGTTAAATACCACCGCAAACCAGTCTACCGGCACCACTTGACCATTGACGATTTCGTAGCCCTGCGGCGTTTGCATCCAGCTGTTGGAAGCGAGGATCCAGAACGTTGAGATCAGCGTGCCGAGGGCCACCATGCAGGTGGCGAAAAAGTGCAACCCTGGCCCAACGCGGTTCCAGCCAAACAGCATCACCCCGAGAAAACCGGCTTCGAGGAAGAAGGCGGTCAGCACTTCGTAGGTCAGCAGCGGGCCGGTAATGCTGCCGGCAAACTGCGAGAAACCGCTCCAGTTGGTGCCAAACTGGTAGGCCATCACCAGGCCGGAGACGACGCCCATGCCAAAATTGACGGCGAAAATCTTCGACCAGAACTGATACAGCGAACGCCAGAGCGGGTTATGGGTTTTTAGCCATAGACCTTCCAGCACCGCCAGGTAACTTGCCAGCCCAATAGTGATAGCAGGGAAGATAATGTGAAACGACACGGTAAAGGCAAACTGAATTCGTGCGAGGTGAAACGCATCAAGACCGAACATGCAGACTCCGGAAAATAGAATAACTCCCGGTGATTTTACGCAGCGGCGTGAATGGGTTGCAGAAACAGTCGCCGCCTTTTAAATGATAACAGTTTTGCTTTTTTATTTGCCCGTTTTTCCGACAAAGCTAATTCAATCATGGCGATAGAGTGAATATATCAGTTACATAAAAATGCAAAAATTGTAACGCTGATATAATATATTCGCACAGTTTGCGCGATTGGGATCGACCATGAAAAAGTACCAGCGGCTTGCCGAGCAGATGACGGAACAGATCGCCCACGGGGTGTGGCAGCCGGGTGATAAGCTGCCGTCGCTGCGCGAGCAGGTGGCCAATAGCGGTATGAGCTTTATGACCGTCAGCCATGCGTATCAGCTGCTGGAAAGCCAGGGGCGGATTGTTGCACGCCCGCAGTCCGGTTATTACGTGGCGCCGCATCCGGTAGCACCGCGCGCGGCGGCCCCCGCACAGGTAATGCCGGATAACGCCGTCGATATCAATACCTACATCTTTGAGGTACTGCAGGCCAGCCGCAACGCGGCGGTGCTGCCGTTTGCCTCGGCGTTTCCCGACCCTAAACTGTTCCCGCTGCCGCAGCTGAACCGTTCGCTGGCACAGGTGAGTAAAACCGCCACGGCCATGAGCGTGATTGAAAACCTGCCGCCGGGTAACGATGAGCTGCGTCATGCTATTGCCCGCCGCTATGCGTTACAGGGTATGACGATATCCCCTGATGAGATTGTGATTACCGCCGGTGCGCTGGAAGCGCTGAACCTGAGCCTTCAGGCGGTAACGGAGCCGGGCGATTGGGTGATCGTGGAGAACCCCTGTTTTTACGGGGCGCTTCAGGCGCTGGAACGCCTGAAGCTGAGAGCGCTGTCGGTTGCCACCGACGTGAAGGATGGGATTGATCTCGACGCATTGGTGCAGGCGCTACAGAACTATCCGGTGAAAGCCTGCTGGCTGATGACTAACAGCCAGAACCCGCTGGGTTTTACGCTGACGCCGGAAAAGAAAGCGAAGCTTATTCAGATCCTTACCGCCCACAATGTGACCCTGATTGAAGACGATGTTTACAGCGAGCTCTATTTTGGCCGAGAGAAGCCGCTGCCCGCGAAGGCGTGGGATAAGCAGGATATGACGCTGCACTGCAGTTCGTTTTCCAAATGCCTGGTTCCTGGGTTCCGTATTGGCTGGGTGGCGGCCGGTAAACATGCGCGTCGCATTCAGCATTTGCAGCTGATGAGCACGCTGTCGACCAGTTCGCCGATGCAGCTCGCTTTGGTCGACTATCTGGCAACGAAGCGCTACGACGCTCACCTGCGCCGCTTGCGCCGCCAGCTGGCCGAACGTAAGCAATTGGCGTGGCAGTCGCTGCTGCGTTCGCTGCCGCCTGAGGTGCGCATTCACCATAACGATAGCGGCTATTTTCTCTGGCTGGAGCTGCCGGCCGGGATGGATGCGGGCACGCTGAGTGCGAAAGCGCTGGAACACCACATTAGTATTGCTCCAGGCAAAATGTTTTCGACGACCGACAGCTGGTCGTCATTTTTCCGCTTTAATACCGCGTGGGGCTGGGGGGAAAGAGAAGATAAAGCGGTCGAAACCCTGGGGCAACTTATTCGACAAATGCTGAGTTAATCACCAACGCTTATTTTCAGCTTCTGTATTTAATTATTCCCCCGGTTATTCGGGGGCTTTTCATTTTGGCTGGTCATAGGAAATTCGCATAGCACCTGCGGCCAGTAACTCCTTGTCTATAATCCATATTATCTGCATTGATTATTGCTTTTTTGCGGAATGCGCACTTTGTCACAACCTGTGCAAATTTTTATCTGCCGCAACGGTGGTTGTCATGGCGCCGTCTATTTTTAAACAGGGAGATATTTTTAACGGCACGGCTGCCGCTCAAATTCATTGTGACAGGAGTAAAACTTTATGAGCAAGACATTTGCCCGCAGCAGCCTGTGCGCGCTGGTGATGACGGTTGCCACCGCCAATGCCGCCGAGCCGCCAACGTCATTGGGAAAAGGCGAAGGACGACTGGATATTATTGCCTGGCCGGGTTATATCGAACGAGGTCAGACCGACAAGCAGTACGACTGGGTCACGCAGTTTGAGAAAGAGAGCGGCTGCCAGGTGAACGTCAAAACGGCGGCGACGTCTGACGAAATGGTTAGCCTGATGGCGAAAGGCGGCTACGATCTGGTGACGGCTTCCGGCGATGCCTCGCTGCGTTTGATCATGGGTAAGCGCGTGCAGCCGATTAATACCGCACTTATCGAAAACTGGAAAACCCTCGACCCGCGACTTGAGAAAGGTGCATGGTTTAACGTCGACGGCAAAGTGTATGGCACCCCGTATCAGTGGGGACCTAACCTTCTGATGTACAACACTAAAACCTTCCCTGTGCCGCCGGATTCCTGGAACGTGGTCTTTGTGAAACAGGATCTGCCGGACGGCAAAACCAATCAGGGCCGCGTGCAGGCCTACGATGGCCCAATCTACATCGCGGACGCGGCGCTGTTTGTGAAAGCGACACAGCCGCAGCTCGGCATTAGCGACCCGTACCAGCTGACCGAAGAACAGTACCAGGCGGTACTGAAGGTCTTGCGCGATCAGCATAGCCTGATTCATCGCTACTGGCATGACACGACCGTACAAATGAGCGACTTCAAAAATGAAGGCGTGGTGGCGTCCAGCGCCTGGCCTTACCAGGCCAACGGCCTGAAAGGTGAAGGTCAGCCGATTGCGACCGTCTTCCCGAAAGAGGGCGTTACCGGTTGGGCGGATACCACCATGCTGCACGCCGAAGCGAAGCATCCGGTTTGCGCCTACAAGTGGATGAACTGGTCGCTGACGCCGAAGGTGCAGGGTGATGTGGCGGCGTGGTTTGGCTCACTGCCGGTGGTGGCTGAAGGGTGTAAAGCCAGCGCGCTGTTGGGCGACAAAGGTTGTGAAACCAACGGCTACAGCTTCTTTGACAAAATTGCCTTCTGGAAAACGCCGATTGCCGAGGGCGGCAAGTATGTGCCTTACAGCCGCTGGACGCAGGACTATATCGCCATTATGGGCGGCCGTTGATTACCCAGGAGTCCATTATGACGTATGCAGTAGAGTTTCATGACGTCTCGCGACTTTATGGTGACGTTCGGGCGGTGGATGGCGTGAGTATCGCCATCCATGACGGCGAGTTCTTTTCGATGCTGGGGCCGTCTGGCTCCGGCAAAACCACCTGTCTGCGGCTGATCGCCGGATTTGAACAACTGAGCGGCGGCGCTATCTCTATTTTTGGCCGTCACGCCAGCGAACTGCCGCCGTGGGAGCGTGACGTTAACACCGTCTTCCAGGATTACGCGCTGTTTCCGCACATGTCAGTGCTTGATAACGTCGCCTACGGGCTGATGGTCAAGGGCGTTGGCAAGAAAGAGCGTCAGGCCAGGGCGGCGCAGGCGCTGGAGAAAGTGGCGCTGGGTTTCGTCGGCGGGCGCAAGCCGTCGCAGCTTTCCGGCGGCCAGCGTCAGCGCGTGGCGATTGCCCGCGCGCTGGTTAATGAACCCCGGGTGCTGCTGCTCGACGAACCGCTAGGTGCGCTGGATTTGAAGTTGCGCGAGCAAATGCAGTTCGAATTAAAAAAGCTGCAACAGTCGCTGGGGATCACTTTTATTTTCGTCACCCACGATCAGGGCGAGGCGCTATCGATGTCGGACCGTGTCGCGGTCTTTAACAACGGTCACATTGAGCAGGTGGACTCGCCGCGTGCGCTTTATCTGCGCCCGCGAACGCCGTTCGTCGCCAGCTTTGTCGGGACCTCTAACGTGTTCGACCCGGCGATGTCGGAGACGCTATGCGGCATGACGGGGAACTGGGCGCTGCGACCTGAACACATCCGCCTGAATGAAGGTGGCGAAGTGCAGGTGAAAGGGCGGATACAGGCGGTGCAGTATCAGGGCGCGGCGACGCGCTATGAGCTGCTGCTTGAAAGCGGCGATAAGCTACTGGTGAGCCAGGCGAACTTTGCCGTCGGGCTGGATGCGGAAGGACCTGCGGTGGGCCGGGATGTTCTGGCCTCCTGGCCGCGCGATGCCATGATCGCGCTGGATGGAGGGAGGTAAATGGAGATGAGCATGACGCCGGTACCTTCCTCCCGCGGCGGCGGAAAGATAGCCAGCCTGTTCTGGCGTAAGCCGACGCTGGGGCTTTTTCTGCTGCTGCTCGGGCCGCTGATGTGGTTCGGCATTGTCTATTTCGGTTCGCTGCTGACGCTGCTGTGGCAGGGGTTTTACACCTTTGATGATTTCACCATGTCGGTTACCCCGACGCTGACGCTGGCAAACCTGTACGCCCTGTTTAACCCGGCTAACTACGACATTATTGTCCGTACGCTGGTGATGGCGCTGGCAGTGACGGTCGCCAGCGCGCTGCTGGCGTTTCCGATGGCGTGGTATATGGCGCGCTATACCCACGGCAAGAAAAAGGCCTTCTTCTACGTGGCGGTCATGCTGCCGATGTGGGCCAGTTATATTGTCAAAGCCTACGCCTGGACGCTGCTGCTGGCCAAAGACGGTGTAGCCCAGTGGTTTTTAAATCACCTGGGTCTACAGCCGCTGCTGGCGGCGATACTGAGCGTGCCGGGCGTTGGCGGAAATACGCTGTCGACCTCCGGTCTGGGGCGCTTTCTGGTGTTTGTATACATCTGGCTGCCGTTTATGATCCTGCCGGTACAGGCTGCGCTGGAGCGGATCCCCGGCTCGTTGTTGCAGGCATCCGCTGACCTCGGCGCATTGCCGCGTCAGACTTTCCGCCATGTCGTGCTGCCGCTGGCGATACCGGGGATTGCGGCGGGGTCTATCTTCACCTTCTCGCTGACTCTTGGGGACTTTATCGTCCCGCAGCTGGTGGGGCCGCCGGGCTACTTCATCGGCAATATGGTTTATTCTCAGCAGGGGGCTATTGGCAATATGCCGATGGCGGCGGCGTTTACCCTTGTGCCAATCGTCCTGATTGCGCTCTATCTGGCGTTTGTGAAGCGCCTGGGAGCATTCGATGCACTCTGAACGCGCACCGCTGTTCCTCAAAATTGCCGCCTGGGGGGGCGTTATTTTCCTGCACTTCCCGCTGGTGATTATCGCGCTTTACGCCTTCAACACCGAAGACGCCGCCTTCAGTTTCCCGCCGCAAGGCCTGACGCTGCGCTGGTTTAGCGAGGCTGCTGGGCGCAGTGATATCTACGAGGCTGTGACACTGTCACTGAAAATTGCCGCGCTGTCGACGGCCATTGCGCTGGTACTTGGCACGTTTGCTGCAGCAGCGCTGTGGCGGCGGGATTTTTTTGGCAAAAGCGCGATATCGCTGCTGCTCCTGCTGCCGATTGCGCTGCCGGGCATTGTTACCGGACTGGCGCTGCTGACCGCGTTTAAGGTAGTGAATCTGGAGCCGGGGCTGTTCACGATTGTGATCGGTCACGCCACGTTCTGCGTGGTGGTGGTGTTTAACAACGTCATTGCCCGATTCCGGCGGACCTCATGGAGCCTGGTCGAAGCGTCGATGGATTTAGGGGCTAACGGCTGGCAAACCTTCCGTTACGTTGTGTTGCCAAATCTGGGCTCGGCGCTGCTGGCAGGGGGAATGCTGGCATTTGCGCTGTCGTTTGATGAAATTATCGTCACCACCTTCACGGCAGGCCATGAGCGCACGTTGCCGCTGTGGCTGCTTAACCAACTTGGGCGCCCGCGCGATGTGCCGGTGACCAACGTGGTCGCGCTGCTGGTGATGATACTGACAATGATACCGATTTTAGGGGCATGGTGGCTGACGCGCGAAGACGACGCGGCCACCGGCGGTGGTACGACATTTAAATAAAACAGGATCATGCTATGCAACATAAGTTACTGATTAACGGTGAGCTGGTCGCGGGTGAAGGCGAAGCGCAGCCGGTCTATAACCCCGCTACGGGTGAGATCCTGCTGAACATCGCGGAGGCCAGCGCCGCGCAGGTAGATGCGGCGGTGCATGCCGCCGACCGTGCATTCATACAATGGGGACAAACCACGCCAAAGCACCGCGCAGAGTGTTTGTTAAAACTGGCCGACGTGATTGAAGCGCATGCTCAGACGTTCGCCCGGCTGGAATCCCTTAACTGCGGCAAGCCGCTGCACTGCGTGGCCGGTGATGAAATTCCGGCGGTGGTGGATGTATTCCGCTTCTTTGCCGGCGCGGCGCGCTGCCTGAATGGCCTGGCGGCCGGGGAATATCTTGAAGGCCACACTTCCATGATTCGCCGCGATCCGGTTGGCGTGGTGGCCTCGATTGCACCGTGGAATTATCCGTTGATGATGGCCGCGTGGAAGCTGGCACCGGCGCTGGCGGCGGGCAACTGTGTGGTACTGAAACCGTCTGAAATTACGCCGCTTACGGCGCTCACGCTGGCCGAGCTGGCGAAAGATATTTTCCCTGCCGGCGTGCTGAACGTTCTGTTTGGCCGCGGTCATACCGTTGGCGATCCGCTGACCGGCCACGCGAAGGTGCGCATGGTGTCGCTGACCGGCTCAATCGCCACCGGCGAGCATATTCTGGCGCATACGGCATCTTCCGTTAAGCGCACGCACATGGAGCTAGGAGGGAAAGCGCCGGTGATTGTGTTTGACGACGCGGATATCGATGCCGTGGTTGAGGGGGTACGGACGTTTGGTTTTTACAACGCCGGACAGGATTGTACCGCCGCCTGTCGAATCTATGCGCAGCGGGGCGTTTATGACCGGCTGGTGGCTCGCCTTGGCGCGGCGGTGGCAACCCTTAAATTCGGCGACCCGGAGGATGTGAGCACCGAACTGGGGCCGCTGAGTTCACTGGCACATCTGACGCGCGTCAGCGATGCCGTGGCGCGGGCCAGGGCGCTGCCGCACATTAAGGTGGTAACCGGTGGTGATAAGGCAGAGGGAAGCGGTTATTACTTCCAGCCGACTCTGCTGGCGGGCGCGCTGCAGGAAGATGATATCGTTCAGCGAGAAGTGTTTGGCCCGGTAGTCAGCGTGACGGTGTTTGACAGTGAAGAGCAGGTGCTGGCGTGGGCCAACGATTCACAGTATGGCCTGGCCTCGTCGGTATGGACCCGCGACGTAGGGCGCGCGCACCGTTTGAGCGCGCGTTTGCAGTACGGTTGTACGTGGATCAACACCCACTTTATGCTGGTCAGCGAAATGCCCCACGGCGGGCAGAAGCTATCGGGGTACGGCAAGGATATGTCGATGTACGGACTGGAGGACTACACCGTCGTGCGCCATGTGATGATTAAGCACTGATTACCCCCTTCGCGGTAGGCGAAAAACCTGCCGCCCACTGCGCCATTTTTGACATGCCCGGAGCAACGTGCGAGGATGCGCGCCGTTGTAAAACCGGGCAAAGTCAGCATCATGAAAAAGAGTATTGTGTGTAGCGCTACCGTTATCGCGGCCTTAATCGGCGTGGGTATTATCTATTCCGCGAATCATATTGCCGCCTGTCACGGCGAACATCGGCTTGATGCCGCCTGCCTGGCGCAGGCCTGGGATACGGAGAAAGTGAACCCTATCGCGCAGTTCAATCCCAATTATGCGGTGAGCGACCCGGTCGCCGATACGGTTTTTACCGCTTCCCAAGCAAAACGCTAATCGTAACCCATATCACAGAATTAAAAACTAAAGAGGCGTACCGTTGCTTTGGTTTTAATTCATCCACGCAGTGAATTCATCTGGAGATGAATGTGTGTGGATTAGCGATCCCTACGCGAAGAGCGGCAAAAACTTGATGTGCGTCAAAAAACGTAGCATATTGCGCCGCTTTAACGATCAATTGTAAGGACTAAATTGGTGACGCTGTATCAACACATGCTTGTTTTCTACGCCGTGATGGCCGTGATCTGTGCCTTTATCACCTGGTTTCTCACTAAAGAAAGTACCTCTATTCGTCTGATAGCGACGGTATTGATTGGCGCAACGTGGCCATTCAGCTTCCCCGTTGCGCTACTGCTGTCGCTGTTCTGACGTTAATGGCTAAGATCGCTGAGCAGAATGGCGATGCTTTTACCGCCTTCAGTCTGTTCGAGTGCGATTTTGACGATAATCGTCAGCGGTACCGATAGCAGCATCCCGACCGGGCCCAGCAGCCAGCCCCAGAAAATTAACGACAAAAAGACCACCAGCGTGGAGAGCCCAAGGCCGCGTCCCATGATGCGAGGCTCAAGAATATTGCCGAAAACGAGATTTATAATCAGATACCCCGCAAGTACGATAAGCGCGTCGTAAAAGCCGCTGAACACCAGCACCTGCAGAATAGGGGGAATGGCCGCCAGCACTGACCCGATGTTGGGGATATAGTTGAGCGCGAATGCCAGTAGACCCCAGATAAACGCAAACCGCACGCCCAGCAGTTCCAGCATTCCCCACACAATCAGGCCGGTAACGAGGCTAATGGCGGTTTTCAGCACCAGATAGTGCGACACGCTGTCCAGCGCCCGTTGAATGGCCGCCATCCCTTCCACCGGTCGCGACATAATTTGCTGGAATTTTGCCGGGAGCTGCGGCACCTCCAGCAGCATAAACACGACCGTGAGCAGCAGCAGGAAGATTGACGACATGGCGTTTGACAGCTGGCTTAACAAACGTGAAACCAGCGTCATGGCGGCGTTGGGATCGATATACTTAATCAGTTCATCGGGAGAGACGGAAATGCCGAAGCGCTGCATCCATGGCTGAAGGTTATAAAGCGGTACCGCCAACGACGAACGATATTGCGGTAGCGTACGCGTCAGCTCGTTAAGCGAGGTGCCCAGCGATGCTAACAGCAGCACGGCAACCAGGATAATCACGGCGATGAGCAGCGAAATGCCGAGCACGCGCGGGACGCGGCAGCGCACCAGCAGTTGAACCACCGGGTTAAGCACCACGGCGATAAACAGCGCCAGTACGAAGGGCACGATAATTTCCGCCGCAAAGCGAATACCGGTAAGAATGATAACCAGCATGCCGAGCATGATGACGATTTTTAATCCATTAAGCGTGATGATCGGCCTGGCCATGGTTGCTCCTGCTATAAATTCTGCTGATTATGATAATTGCGAATCATCTAATAATAAATGCATTTACATCAAACAACCTTAGTAAAGATTTGAAAACATTTTGAAATACTTCGTTGGCTGTGTTAGAAATTAACTGTGTTTAACTACTGAGGACAATTTTAATCCGCAACGATGAGAAGCAATACCGCGGATGATTGTAATTTTATGGACAATATGTTCAGGACGTTTGTTTCTGCCAAAACTTCTGTTTTTCCTTCCTTTTCTGCCTTCTGTGGTGAGCATCACTGGCGCAGCGCGCTATAGTCCGTCTCTTCGTTTGAGCTAAATACTAATCATTTTATTTCGGTTTGCGCACGTCGCGAGCCGTAGCAGATTATATTCTCATGCAGGAGAAGGATCATGTTTTACTGGATTTTATTAGCCCTGGCTATCGTTGCTGAAATTACGGGTACGCTGTCTATGAAATGGGCGAGCGTCAGTGATGGCAACGCTGGTTTTATTTTAATGCTTGTTATGATCGCACTGTCTTATATTTTTCTTTCGTTCGCAGTTAAGAAAATAGCTCTCGGTGTCGCCTACGCGCTCTGGGAAGGGGTCGGCATTTTGTTGATTACCCTGTTCAGCGTTTTATTGTTTGACGAAAGCCTGACGGTGATGAAAGCAACCGGCCCGGCGACCCTGGTTGTCGGCATCGTGTTGATCAAATCGGGTACGCGAAAAGCGCCGAAGAAAAGCGTTATGATGAAAAAAGAGGTGAATCATGCCTAAGTTTGAATTGATTCACGGCTTGTGGCTGGCGGGCTCCATTGTACTGGAGATAGTCGCTAATATTTTCCTCAAGTTTTCGGACGGCTTCCGTCACAAGCTTTACGGCTTCCTGTCGCTGGCGGCGGTGTTAGCCGCTTTTAGCGCGCTGTCTCAGGCGGTAAAGGGGATTGACCTGTCGGTTGCCTATGCCATTTGGGGTGGTTTTGGCGTCGCGGCAACGCTGGCGGCGGGCTGGATTCTTTTCGGCCAACGTCTGAACCATAAGGGTTGGATGGGGCTAGCCCTGCTGCTGGTCGGTATGGTGATGATTAAACTGGCCTGATGTGATCGCTGCCTGAGAAATCGGGCAGCGAAATTCGCTGTCTGTATTACGCTTGTAACAAAGGGTTCGCTTTGTTTCTGCGAGGGTGATACATGTTCAATCCGTCACGCTGGCGTAATATTGCCACGGCCAAAACGCTGTTCGTGATGATCTTTTTAGCAGGCATCGGCCTGATTTTTTCCATTATCGCTTTACTGTACCTTTCACAGAATCTGATAAGCAGCAAAACAAACGATATTGATGCTCGCCGTTCGGCACTCTCCGTTGATGGCGCGATACAGACCTCCATTAACCGCGTTTTGTCGCTGGTTATCGATAACGCCATCTGGGATGACGCGGTGCGCGAGGTGTATGCACCGAAGCTGAACACGACCTGGCTGTACAATACCTGGGGCGCAGGCTTTAAAATTAACAATCTCTATGACGGTACGTTCGTACTTGATGAACACGATAAAGTACTGTGGGGATCGTTTCGCAGCGCGCCGTTTACGGAAACCAATTTCGATTTTTTTGGCGAAGGATTGTCCGCGCTGATTGCCAAAAATGAAGACGCGCTGCGTCGCGGTAGCAATATTTTCGCCGGTATTACCCGTACCCGTGAAGGGATTGCCTTTGTGGGGGTCGGCCTGATTCGCCCCATGGTCGGTCGTTTACAGGTGCGTGACGCCACGCGCCGCTATCTGGTTATCACCCGCCATATCAATCCTGTTTTATTGAAAAACCTTGGTAATACGTTTCAGATTGAGAACCTGACCCTGGTCGATGCGCCCAGGAATATGTACAACATTCCGCTACGTACCTCAGGCGATAAGGTCGTTGGCTGGCTAGACTGGCAGCTTCGTCAACCGGGCGCTGAAGCGGCCAGCGCGGCATCGCCGCAGATCCGTATCATTGCGCTGCTGGCCGCCGGGCTCATTTTGCTCTTTATATTGCTCAGTAGCTTAGGGCTCTGGAAACTGGCGCGCGGGGAACGCCAGGCGCGTGAAATCGCGCTGACCGATTGGCTGAGCCATTTGCCAAACCGGCGGGCGCTGATCGAGCAGCTTGAGCGCGTTAGCCGTCGCGGCGATGACAATATCACCACGGTGGTATTTATCGATCTCGATGGTTTTAAGGATGTTAACGACATTTATGGTCACGATATCGGTGATATTCTGATTATTCGCATTGCCGATATGCTGCAAACGTTGCTGCCAACCGGGGGCATGCTGGCGCGAATGGGCGGCGACGAATTTGCAATGACCGTTGGCGGTGAACAGTCGGAAGCGCGCGCCTCGGCGTTTGCGGGTCGCGTGCTGGATTATCTTAACACGCCGATTCGTATCGGCGAACGGACGCTGCACATCAGCGCCAGCATCGGTATTGCCAGCGGTCGCCTGCAAACCATTTCAAGCTCCGAGCTGTTTCGCCAGGCCGACATCGCCATGTACCACTCTAAAGTCACCGGAAAGGGGCGCATTACCCATTATGACGCCGAGCTGAACGGCGCCCGCGAGTACCAGCTTTCTATTGAAAACGATATCCGCCACGGCCTGGAACATGATGAGTTCGAGGTATGGTATCAACCGATTGTCTGCGCGCGCACTCAGGTAATGATTGGCGTGGAAGCGCTGGTGCGCTGGCCCCGGCGGCCAAAGGGTGAACTGATGCCCGAAGCGTTTATTGCCATCGCCGAAACCAGCGGTCTGATTTATTCTCTCGGGCAGTTTGTGCTGGCGCGGGCCTGCCGCGATCTGCTGGCGCATCCGGATCTAAAGCTCTCGGTGAACATTTCACCCGCGCAGTTCCGCGATCCTGAGTTCGAAAATAAAGTGTCGAGCGTACTCAGGTCGTCCGGTTTCCCGCCTTCACGTCTACAGCTTGAGGTGACGGAAACCTACGTGCTGGAGAAACCTGAACGCGCCCGCGCGGCGATTGCCAACCTTAAGGCCCTGGGTACCGCCGTTGCGCTGGATGATTTCGGTACCGGCTATTCGAGCATCGGTTATCTTCGCCGGTTTAATTTTGACACCATCAAAATTGATAAATCACTGGCCGGACTGGTGGACGATGATGAACAGGCGGCGGCGCTGGTCGGTGGTACGATTCGTATTGCCAGTGCGCTGGGAATGACGGTGATTGCAGAAGGGGTTGAGACAGAGAAGCAGATGAAGCTACTGCGCCTGGCGGGTTGCGATCAGCTGCAGGGTTTCTATTTTAGCGAACCGATGCCGTTATCGTCGCTGCTGGCTTTGCGTCGCCAGCAGCGGCAGAGTTAGTTACCGGCGGCCAGCGCTTCCAGCTTATCGCGAAAACCGGTAACAGAAATGGCCCGATTATCGGCGCGCCAGCGATCTTTCGCCGCCGGTGCCGAACTTTGTACGGCAATCAGCTGCCATCCGGCGTCGGTTTTCAGCAGCAGCGGAGAACCGCTGTCGCCAGGCAACGTATCGCATTGGTGGGAAAGGACGGTGTCCTGCGCCCAGCCGGTGACGGTACAGTCTTCATGGCTATAGAGTGAATCCAGATGATCGACCGGGTAACCGGACTGCGTGACTTTGCGCCCGGCGGCTTTCAGCGCGGCGGTCAACTCGGCTTTGTTGCCGGTAAACAGCGGCAGCGGCGTGATGCCGGAGGGGGGATAGCGCAGCACAATCAGCCCAAAGTCCCACGGTGCGGCGGAAGATGGCACAATCCAGCCGTCACCGTCGGCCTTCAGCCGTTTACCCAGCGAAGGATCGACGCGCCCCTCAATACCGTGAATTTCATAGCGCCAGCTGCCTTTTTGCGATACGAAGCGCAGCGCAACGGCTTTATCCAGCTTGCCGCGAGGCGGCTCCAGCAGACAGTGTCCGGCGGTTAATGCCAGGTGCGGTGAAATGAGCGTGGCGGTACACAGGTTGCCGCTGGCGGTTTCCAGTTGACCGATGGCATCCCACGGCTCTTGCGATGGATGACTGACCAGGGTGCGATCGTCCTGACCAAAGAACAGGGTTTTAATATCTTTTGCGCTGATGCCGCTATCACTGTCATCAGCATGAGTCATGAAGGGCAGAACGGATAACGATCCCAGTAAACAACACACAAAGGCTGTACGCATATCACTCTCTGATGGGGCAATTATGATTATAAAAACGAAACCCAGTGAGACTACTATAGACGGGAGCAATGAAAAGTGGGAGCAAAATCAGCGAACTACACTCAGTAAAAGAAGAACTGGGTCGCAATAAGCGCGCAGACGATCAGTAATGCCAGGATGAGCTCGAAACGATAGCGCCGCAACATGATTGGCTCTCCGGGAAAAAATCGGCGCTGTAATAGCGCCGATGCGAATAGTTGATCGTTCAGACCGTTGGCGAATCCGACGCCAGAGAATGACGTGACGGGATAACGCGGCGGTCTGAACCGGCGCGTTCACCGCGCCGATGTCTATCAATAATGATTAAGCAGCTGGCTGTGCAGCCGGTTTAGCAGCGGCGTGATGTTTCACTGCTTTTTTGTGTTTTTTAGCAGCCTGAGCTTTTTGCTCTACAGCCGGTTTGGTTGCTGCTTTTTTGTGTTTTTTAGCAGCCTGAGCTTTTTGCTCTACAGCCGGTTTGGTTGCTGCTTTTTTGTGTTTTTTAGCAGCCTGAGCTTTTTGCTCTACGGCCGGTTTAGTTGCTGCTTTTTTGTGTTTTTTAGCAGCCTGAGCTTTCTGTTCTACTGCTGGTTTAGCAGCGGCTTTTTTGTGTTTTTTGGCAGCCTGAGCTTTCTGTGCAGGTGCAGCTGCTTTGTGGTGTTTTTTATGGTGAGTCGCTTTTGCCGGAGCAGCGTGAGTCGCCGTCGCAGCAGCAGCCGGTGCCGGAGTGGCAGTCGCGTCAGCAGCGAAAGCAGCAGAAGACAGACCCATAGCAGCGGCAACAACCAGAGCTAATACTTTTTTCATTCTCATACCCTCGAATTGGTTTTTTCATTCAACCCCACTGCGGGGCCGTTGAAAGAACTATACCCGCAGGCTATAAGTCTTTCCGTGAGTGATTGGTATCGGCGTGTAACGGAATGTACAAGACTTGTTGTACAAACGTACAAGGGCGATTTTTCATCGCCCTCAATAGGTTAGTCAGCGCAGGTTGCCCGGTCAGATCGCTGCGACAGGTAGACGCGGAAAATAAGCACAAAGGCCATTGCCACCACGATAGCGGCAAGCAGGTAGATACTGTCCAGCCCGTGATAGCCGGCGATCCATCCGGCGACCGGCCCGGTAATACCCAGCGCCAGGTCGAGGAAGGCAGAATAGGTGCCCAGCGCGGTGCCCTGGTTTTGCTCTTCAACCTGCCTGACCGCCTCGACGCCGAGGGCCGGGAAGACCAGCGAGAAGCCGGAGCCCGTCAGGAAAGCGCCGAACCCGGCAACCCACGCATTCGGCGCAAACCAGATAATCAGCAGCCCAAGGCATTCGAACAGATAGCAGACCAGCGACACGCGAATACCGCCAAAGCGAATGATGGTGTTGCCGAGTACCAGACGAATACAGATAAAGCCGACGCTGAATAATGACAGCGTGAATGCTGCACCCTGCCAGCCGTGGGCGGTGAAGTAGAGCGTGATAAACGTCGCGATGACCCCGAATCCCACCGTACCCAGCCCAAGCCCCAGGCCGTATGGCCAGATTTTACGTGCCACGACGTGGAAGGGGGCTCTGACGCCTGCGCTGACGCTCACGTCGGCGCGGGTGCGGGCAAACAGTAAACCGACGACCGAGATAATCACAATCAGCGCGGCAAATCCGCTGATACCAAATGCGTCATTCAGCATCACGCCCAGCGGCGCGCCTGCGGCCATCGCAACGTAGGTGGCGACGCCGTTCCAGGAAATAACCCGCGAGGGAAGGGGGCTCTGACGCCTGCGCTGACGCTCACGTCGGCGCGGGTGCGGGCAAACAGTAAACCGACGACCGAGATAATCACAATCAGCGCGGCAAATCCGCTGATACCAAATGCGTCATTCAGCATCACGCCCAGCGGCGCGCCTGCGGCCATCGCAACGTAGGTGGCGACGCCGTTCCAGGAAATAACCCGCGAGGTATGAACGGCTCCGACCGTTTTTATGCCCCAAAGCGTGGACCCGGTGGAGGTAAAGCTTTCGCCGACGCCAAGGAATACGCGGCCAACCAGCAGCATCGTCACCGCCAGAAGCGGGCTGCCGTGTGCGGCGGCGGCGGCCAGAGTGAACAGACCACTCAACATACAGCAGATGATCCCGAGGCTGACGACCTTTTTCGGCCCCCAGATATCGGTGTAACGCCCGGCGTGAGGGCGGCTAACGAGCGTGGAAATATACTGCAGGCTAATCACTGCACCCGCGACCAGCGTGCTGTAACCAAGATGGTAATGGATAAATCCAGGCAGCACCGCCAGCGGCAGACCAATGGAGAGGTAGCAGATGCAGGTAAAAACAACGATCGAGATAATGCGCAGATTGAGCTGGGTATTGTTAGCGTAGGTAGTCATCACACGAAGCGGGTAAGACAAAGGTGGGCTTATTATAGAAAGTGCCATCTAGTATGGCGAGACAACAAGGCATTTTATGTCAATAACATAAGCATTAAAAATAATGGGCGGCGACGCGTGCGCCGCCGCTTATGATCAACGCAAGCGTTTATGCAGGGTGTAGCCAATGGCCAGAGCACCCACCAGCAGTATGGCGATGAAGGCACCGACGCCGTTCCAACCGTATTGGTGCCAGAACACGCCACCTAGCGTACCGGCAATGCTGGACCCCAGATAGTAGCTGAACAGATACAGCGATGAGGCCTGGCCTCTGGCGCGGCGCGCGCGCGGGCCAATCCAACTGCTGGCCACCGAGTGCGCGGCGAAAAAGCCTGCGGAGAACAGCAGCATACCCGGAAAAATCACCCACAGCGGCGAGAACAGCGTCAGCAGCAGGCCGAGCAGCATCACGCCGGTAAAGAAGATCATCACCGGGCCACGCCCGTAGCGGCTGGTCATGACGCCGGCTTTCGGCGAGCTCCAGGTGCCGGTCAGATAGGCGACGGAAAGCAGACCTACCACCGCCTGATTCAGCGACCACGGCGACAGCATCAGACGGTAGCCAATGTAGTTGAACAGGGTGACAAACGACCCCATCAGCAGGAACCCTTCGACAAACAGCAGCGGTAAGCCGCGATCGCGCCAGTGCAGGTGAAGGTTAATCAGCAGCGACTTTGGCTTCAGTGAGCTGGGGCGGAAGTGGCGTGACTCCGGCAAAATACGCCAGAACATAATGGCGGCGGCCAGCGCAAAGGCGCTGATCACCGCCAGCGCGAGGCGCCAGCCGAAGAAATCAGTCAGTACACCGGTAAGCAGACGGCCGCTCATCCCGCCAATAGAATTGCCGCTGATATACAGCCCCATGGAAAAGGCCACGAAGCTGGGGTGGATCTCTTCGCTCAGGTAGGTCATGCCAACGGCAGCCACGCCGCTCAGCGACAGGCCGATCAGCGCACGCATGATCAGAATACCGTGCCAGCTGGTCATGACGGTCGACAGCAGCGAGCAGCAGGAGGCCAGCAGCAGGGCGGTCACCATGACCTTCTTGCGCCCGATGGCATCGGAAAGCGGGCCGGTAAACAGCAGACCAACGGCCAGCATCGCCGTTGAAATAGAGAGTGAAATACTGGTTCCGGCAGGGCTGATGCCGAATTCATGCGACAGCACCGGCAGAATGGGCTGCACGCAGTACAGCAGGGCGAACGTCGCAAGACCCGCGGAAAACAGGGCGAGCGTGACGCGGATAAACGGCGGCGTACCGCGGCGGATAAAAACATGGGTGGAGGTTGGGCTAGCATCGCGGACATCAATAACGGGCGTATGGTCTGCGGTAGTTGTGCGGCTCACGGGAAGATCCTTGGCTAAAAACAACGAGTAATGGCGACATAGGTCACATAATCAGAGTAGGAAAATGTAAATATTCTGTCTAATATATTAATAATCTCAATTGATATGTATTAAATATGAATATCGAGCTGCGTCATTTACGTTATTTTATCGCTGTCGCAGAAGAGCTGCATTTTGGCCGCGCCGCCGCCCGCCTGAACATCTCGCAGCCCCCGCTGAGCCAGCAGATCCAGATCCTGGAACAGCAGGTGGGCGCCCGTTTATTTGCCCGCACTAACCGCAGCGTTAGCCTGACGGAAGCCGGGCGTCAGTTTCTGGCCGACAGCCGCCAGATCCTATTACAGGTCAACGAAGCCGCCGCGCGCGCAAGCCGCCTGCACCATGGTGAAACCGGCGAGCTGCACATCGGCTTTACCTCCTCTGCGCCATTTATCAAGGCCGTTTCCGATACGCTGTCGGCCTTTCGACAGCGCTACCCGGACGTGCACATTCAGACTCGCGAAACCAATACGCGCGAACAGATTGCGCCGTTAACTGAAGGGACGCTTGAGCTGGGTCTGATGCGTAATACGCAACTGCCGGACACGCTCGACTGGCAGATTATCCTGCGCGAGCCGCTGCTGGCGATGATCCACCGTGACCACCCGCTGGCTCAGCGACCCTCGGTCAGCCTGGTTGAGCTGGGCAAAGAACCGTTCGTTTTTTTTGACCCTCACGTTGGGACCGGTCTGTATGACGATATTCTCGGCTTGATGCGTCGCTACGGCGTGACGCCGGCGATCGCTCAGGAGGTTGGGGAAGCGATGACCATTATCGGCCTCGTGGCGTCAGGACTTGGTGTTTCCATCCTGCCGGCCTCGTTTAGCCGCGTGCAGCTGAATGAAATGCGCTGGGTACCCATTACTGAGGTGGATGCGGTATCGGAAATGTGGCTGGTGTGGTCAAAACATCATGAGCTTAGCCAGGCGGCGGAACGTTTTAAACAGCAGCTGATAAATGCAGCAAAGCTGAGCGTTGAGCGATAAAAAGCGTGAAAAATTGTGCGGTAAATCACAAGGCTAAGTAAATATTTGACGACAGCCATTGAAGTCATTCACCATAGCCCAAAGTTTATTTCGAAGCGCGAAAATAAGGGAGTTAACGGTGGTAGCGGATAGTCAGCCAGGCCATATCGATCAAATCAAGCAGACCAACGCGGGGGCGGTCTATCGCCTCATTGATCAGCTCGGCCCGGTGTCACGCATTGACCTTTCCCGACTTGCGCAACTGGCCCCCGCCAGTATTACCAAGATTGTACGCGAACTGCTGGAAGCTCACCTGGTACAGGAAACCGAAATTCAGGAAGCGGGTAGCCGCGGCCGCCCGGCGGTTGGGCTGATGGTAGAAACTGAAGCCTGGCACTATCTGTCCGTGCGCATTAGCCGTGGTGATATCCATCTGGCGCTGCGCGACTTGAGCAGTAAACTGGTGGTGGAAGAGTTGCTCGAGCTGGCGCTGGAGGACGAAACGCCTTTCCTTAACCGCGTACTGAGCCATATCGATCAATTTTTTATCCGCCATCAGAAGCTGCTTGAACGGTTAACCGCGATTGCGATTACGCTGCCGGGTATTATCGATACCGAAAACGGCATTATTCACCGCATGCCATTTTACGATGTGAAGGATATACCGTTGGGTGAAACGCTGGAAGCGCACACCGGCGTGCCGGTGTACATTCAGCACGACATCAGCGCCTGGACCATGGCTGAAGCGCTGTTCGGCGCTTCGCGCGGCGCGCGCGATGTCATTCAGGTGGTCATCGATCACAACGTAGGTGCCGGTGTCATTACCGATGGGCGTTTGCTGCATGCAGGCAGCAGCAGCCTGGTGGAAATCGGCCATACCCAGGTTGATCCGTATGGTAAGCGTTGCTACTGCGGCAACCACGGCTGTCTGGAAACCATTGCCAGCGTGGAAAGCGTGCTGGAGCTGACCCAGGTGCGAATGCAGCAGTCGATGAGCTCGATGCTGCATCAACAGCCGCTGACCGTCGACTGGCTGTGCCAGGCGGCAAAGCAGGGCGATTTGCTCGCCAAAGATATCATCAGCAGTATTGGTACCAACGTCGGGCGCATACTGGCAATCATGGTGAATCTGTTTAATCCGCAAAAAATTCTTATCGGTTCGCCGTTCAACCAGGCGGCCGACATTCTCTTCCCCGCCATTGGCGACTGCATCCGCCAGCAGTCGTTGCCAGCCTACAGCCAGCATATTTCCGTGGAGCAAACGCAGTTCTCCAACAGAGGCACCATGGCCGGTGCCGCGCTGGTCAAAGATGCGCTGTATAACGGAACGCTGCTGATCAGACTGTTACAGGGTTAACATTTTTTCGCGGTTTTGCAAAAAATTGCGCTACCTCAATCCGACCCCCTGGCGCATCACGTAAACTTTCACCCCGTTGAATTATTCATTGTCTTGATATTTTATCGGCATACCTGTGGGGTTCGTGAGTGATGCTAAATCGTTTCTTTATTACTGGAACTGATACTTCTGTCGGTAAGACGGTGGTTTCTCGTGCGCTATTACAGGCGCTCGCCGCCAGCGGGAAACGTGTGGCAGGTTATAAGCCGGTAGCCAAAGGCAGCAAAGAAACCGCCGAGGGGCTGCGTAACAAAGATGCGCTGGTGTTGCAAAGCGTTTCGTCGTTGGCGCTGCCCTATGAAGCGATTAATCCTATCGCACTGAGCGAAGAAGAAAGCAGCGTGGCGCACAGTTGCCCAATCAACTACACGCTGCTGTCCGACGGCCTGGCCAATCTCAGCGGCATGGTGGACAACGTGGTGGTTGAAGGTACGGGCGGCTGGCGTAGCCTGATGAACGATCTGCGCCCGCTGTCTGAATGGGTCGTGCAGGAGCAACTGCCGGTGCTGATGGTGGTGGGGATCCAGGAAGGGTGCATCAATCATGCGCTGCTGACGGCGCAGGCCATCGCTAATGACGGCCTACCGCTGATCGGATGGGTTGCCAACCGTATCAACCCTGGGCTGGCGCACTACGCGGAAATTATCGATGTGTTGAGCAAGAAACTGCCGGCGCCGCTCATTGGCGAATTGCCGTATCTGCCGCGCCCGGAACAGCGTGAACTCAGCCAGTACGTTGATTTAGCGATGCTCCGGAACGTGCTGACGGTAGATAGAATTCTGGCGTAAGGTACGCGACAGCACCGACGCCAGCACGCAGGCCATCAGCAAACCGGGCAGCAGCGTATACTGCTCGGTCATTTCACAAATCATCAGCGCTGACATAATCGGCGCATGCGTGGTCGCCGCCAGCAGCGCGGCCATCCCGGTCATCGCCAGCAGTATCGGCAGGCTCTCGTTTCCCGGGAATCCGGCGCTGCATGCCTGAGCAAACAAAATCCCGATAGCCAGTCCGACAAAGAGCGTGGGCGTAAATACCCCGCCGGGCGCGCCGGAGCCGCTGCTGGCGAGAATGGCGAGCAGTTTACACACGAAGATCCCCGTAATGATGGCCAGGGTCGGTGGCGTGAGCAGAAAACCCTGTACCACGCTGTAGCCATTGCCCCAGACGGCGGGGGTCAGTAGCGACAGCAGACCGACGATAAGCCCACCGAGCGCCAGCTGCCACGGTGGCGACAGCTTCAGCGCCACAAAACCGCGGTGAGTGGTATCCATTAGCCACATTAATAGCGGCCCGGCAAGGCCGCAGATCAACCCGGCGGCAAGCATCAGTCCATAGTCAACGGCAGTGAGAGCAGGCAGCGCGTCGACCTGATAAAGCGGCCTGGCGTCGCCATTGAGTAGCTGACTGGCGAGCAGGGCAACCACGGCCGCAATCACGACCGGCCCCAGAGAGGCGAGCATCAGCGTGCCGAACAGAATCTCGGCAATAAACAGACTCCCGGCCAACGGCGCATGGTAGGCACTGGCCATCCCGGCGGCCGCACCACAGGCAATCCATAATTTCCATTCGGCTTTTGGCGTAAAGCGCTGGGCAAAAAACGATGCCGCCAGCGCGGCCAGCAGTATCATTGCCCCTTCGCGGCCGATTGCGCTACCGCTAGCAACCACCAATAGCGAGGCAGTGGATTTGATCAGGCTGGAGCTGGCGTCAAATCGGCCCTCATCGCTCTCCAGTGCTTCCATATAGTCGGTGGGCGCATGGGGCCGCTGACGCGTATAGCGCTGCCAGCCCCACAGCAGCGTACCGGCGGCCAGACCGCCCAGCGCCGGGGTAATCAGGCGTCGCCAGCCGCTTAGCCCTTCGGCGGCGTTCACCAGGCTGCCGCTGTCGTTACTTAAAAACAGCCATTCCAACAGCAGCATGGCATGGCGAAACGCCGATACCGCCAGGGCCGCCAGAACGCCAATGATGCAAGCGAGCAGAAGGCGGCGAAACATCGCGTTGATGTCGGGATAATGATGAAGACGCTGCATGAGGCTGAAACGCTTAACGATAGAGCTTTTTATCAGCGACGGGGATCAGCAGCTGCGACTGCCACTGCGTAAGAGTATGCTGCGCGAGCTGCCCCAGCGCGGTGAAGAAGGGGTGATTGGCTTTCTCGACAAACTCCTTGAGGAAGCGCGGAGCCCACGGCAGCAGATGCCAGGCAAGCAGCTGCTCGCAGGCTTCTGGTCGGTCATTTTCAACCAGCCATGCCGCCAGCATCAGCAGGGTACCAAAGTGATCTTCCGGCTCGTTTTGTTCAACGTCGAACGCGATCGCGTTTTCACGCATCCACTGGCGTAGCGCCAGCGTGGAATCGCCAAACAGCACGTTTTCCCGGTCTAGCCAGACGGAGCCCCACGGCGGCGACGGTAACGCCGATGGGCCGATAAACAGCCGCTGCCAGGCCTCGGCCAGCGATTCATCGCTGTGGGAGGCAAATGCGGTGGACAGCGCATCGGCGTTTTCGAGCGGATACGGCCATTGCCCGGCCCACTCGCCGTCGCGTAAGGCGGCGACCAGCGGCTCAGCGAGTGCGCTATCCGGCGCGAAATAGAACAGTGCTCCCAGTACGCGAGCAGAGAAAGCTAAAGCGTCGTTGTGCTGAACGTCATTCATTACTGCAAATTCCTTAAAAGGGCGCGGGAGAGGTCCCGCGCCGAGAGTTTATCCGGCAATCGCCATGCCGACGGTCATATGCAGGCCGTAGAACAGCCCACGGCCGATCAGTTCACCCACGATCAGCAGCAGCAGCCCGATCGCCAGGCCGACGGCCCGAGGCGGTACACGGCGCAGCAGCGGGCATAACCAGCAGCCCAGACCCGCCGCCAGCAGCACGAAGCGCACGACCTGCCAGAGTCCCCAGTCGGGGAGCAACGCATTGGCCTGCTGTACTGAACTGTGAATAAACCCCAGATCGTTGGTCTGCATTACCACAATGGCCAGGCTCGCCAGAAAGGCCAGCGTGCTTAAACCGGCAAAGAACTTGCCGTTAAAAGGCACCTTCGAGAGCTTAAGCAGCAGGGCAGCAAACAGCGGGCCGGTTAGCATGACGGTTAAGAAGAACGTGGCCGTCGTATAGTCATTATACCAGGTTGGCACCGTATCTATCTGATAAACGCGCGTCATTGCCCAGACAAATATCAGCCCCAGCGCCATGGCGATCACCAGCCAGATACGGCCCAGGGTTTCCGGTATTTTGCCCAGTACGGAAAACAGCCACCAGAAGCCGCCGACGGCGAAGAAAAGCGAGCCGCTGGCGATTTCATTGCTGAGCGCGGAGGCGCCGATGCGGTTGAGCGAATTGAACGCCCGCAGCGGCGAACCAAGGTGCAAAACCGAGGCAAAAAAGGCAATGCCCATTATCACCCACAGGAAGAACATATTGCGTACGATGCGTCGCCGATCGTCGGTTTCACTGTGTGCCGCTAGCCAGCCCATCCCGCTCACGATGATGGCGCCCGCCACGCATTGCCCCAGTACCGTAAACAGCACCAGTGGCCATTCATGCCATCCGTTGCCCATCTTACACCTCCTTCGGGTTGGCCAGGTAGCCAGTGGTATCGCCGCACGGACGTGCATTGGCGTTAGGTTTAATCACAATGCTCGGCTTGGTAAAGTGCGCCGACGGCAGCGGCGCAACGGCTGCCAACTGCCCGTGCTTCTGGCGAAGCGCTTCAATCGGCCCGAAGTCCAGCGCGCGCAGCGGGCAGGACTCGACGCAGATCGGTTTTTTGCCTTCCGCCACGCGTTCGTGGCAGCCGTCGCACTTGGTCATGTGGCCTTTTGCCGCATTGTACTGTGGGGCACCGTACGGGCAGGCCATATGGCAGTAGCGACAGCCGATGCAGACGTCTTCGTCGACGACCACAAAGCCATCTTCTCGTTTATGCATCGCGCCGCTCGGGCATACTTTAGTACAGGCCGGATCTTCACAGTGGTTACAGGCGATGGACAGGTAGTAGGCAAAAACGTTCTGATGCCAGACGCCGTTATCTTCCTGCCAGTCGCCGCCGGCGTATTCATAAATACGGCGGAAGCTGACGTCCGGGGTTAAGTCTTTGTAATCTTTACACGCCAGCTCGCAGGTTTTACAACCGGTACAGCGGGCGGAGTCGATGAAAAATCCGTATTGCGTGCTCATTGACTAATCCTTATACCTTCTCGATCTCAACCAGGTTGGTATGCTGCGGGTTGCCTTTCGCCAGCGGCGAAGGGCGGTGGGTGGTCAGCGTGTTGATACAGGAACCGTGGTCAATGCGATCGCCATCCATCTTCGCGTCGTGCCATGCGCCCTGGCCCATGGCCGACACGCCGGGCATGATGCGCGGCGTCACTTTTGCTGCAATGCGCACTTCACCACGTTCGTTGAATACGCGAACCATATCGCCGTTCTGAATCCCGCGTTTTTGCGCGTCTATCGGGTTGAGCCAAATTTCCTAGCGACAGGCGGCTTTTAAGACATCCACGTTGCCGTAGCTGGAGTGGGTGCGGGCCTTAAAGTGGAAACCAAACAGCTGCAACGGGAATTTGTCGCGCAGCGGATCGTCCCAGCCTTCAAAGGTGGAGGCGTACACCGGCAGCGGGCTGATAGTTTCATCTTTTTCCAACTGCCATTTCGCGGCAATATCGGCCAGACGGCTGGAGTAAATTTCAATTTTTCCCGATGGAGTTTTCAGGGGATTCGCCTGCGGGTCTTGACGGAAATCGCGATAGGCCACGAAGTGGCCGTTGGGATCTTTGCGTTTATAGATGCCCATTTTTTTCAGCTCATCGTAACCCGGTAGCGCCGCGTCTTTTGCGCGCATTTTGGCATACAGATATTGCAGCCACTGTTCCTGAGTGCGACCTTCGGTAAACTTCTGGTGCACCTCGTCGCCCAAGCGTTTAGCCACTTCGCTAAGGATCCAGTAAATTGGCTTACGTTCGAACTTCGGCGCGGTGGCGGGCTGGATGAAAATCAGGTAGCCCATGTTGCCCGCGTAGTCGTTTGGAATGATGTCTTCTTGCTCGACGGTCATCAGATCCGGCAGCAAAATGTCGGCGTATTTTGCCGACGCGGTCATAAAGTTCTCAATCACCACGATCATTTCGCATTTACTTTCGTCCTGCAGAATTTCGTGGGTTTTGTTGATGTCCGAATGCTGGTTAATGATGGTGTTGCCCGCATAGTTCCAGAAGAACTTGATGGGAACATCCAGCTTCTCTTTACCGCGTACGCCGTCGCGGGTGGCGGTCATTTCTGCTCCGCGGTCGATGGCATCGGTCCATGTAAAACAGGAAATCGCGGTTTTCACCGGGTTTTCCAGCACAGGGAAGCGCTCGATGGTAATGGTGTAGGTCGATTCACGCGCGCCGCTGTTGCCGCCGTTAATTCCGACGTTACCGGTCAGAATGGGCAGCATAGCAATCGCACGGGCGGCAAGTTCGCCGTTGGCCTGACGCTGCGGGCCCCAGCCCTGACAAATGTACGCCGGTTTCGCGCTGCCTATTTCACGCGCCAGTTTAATAATACGGTCGGCCGGAATCCCGGTGATGCCCGATGCCCACTGTGGCGTTTTCGCGATACCGTCGTCGCCCTGGCCGAGAATATAGGCTTTGTAGTGCCCGTTGGCCGGCGCGCCTTCCGGCAGCGTTTTTTCGTCGTAACCGACGCAGTATTTGTCGAGGAACGGCTGATCGACGAGGTTTTCGTCAATCAATACCCATGCAATACCGGCAACCAATGCGGCATCGGTGCCGGGGCGGATAGGGATCCATTCATCTTCGCGCCCGGCGGCCGTGTCGGTATAGCGTGGATCGATAACGATCATGCGCGCATTTGAGCGTTCCCGCGCCTGTTCAAGATAATACGTAATGCCGCCGCCGCTCATGCGCGTTTCCGCCGGATTGTTGCCGAACATCACCACCAGCTTGCTGTTTTCGATATCAGAGGTGCTGTTGCCGTCATTGCTGCCGTAGGTATACGGCATAGCGCAGGCGATTTGCGCGGTACTGTAGGTTCCGTACTGGTTGAGCGAGCCGCCGTAGCAATTCATCAGACGCATGACGGCCGAACCGGACGGTGAAGAGCGGGTAATGTTGCCGCCGACGATGCCGGAAGAGTAGTTAATGTAAACCGCTTCATTGCCGTAATCTTTCACCACGCGCTTCAGGTTGTCGGCAATGGTGTCCAGCGCTTCCTGCCAGCTGATACGCGCAAATTTACCTTCGCCGCGCTTGCCGACACGTTTCATCGGGTAGTTGAGGCGATCGGGATGGTTGATTCGCCGACGAATGGAGCGACCGCGCAGACAGGCGCGCACCTGGTGATCGCCATAGCGATCTTCGCCGGTGTTGTCGGTTTCAACCCAGTAGACTTCGTTATCTTTCACGTGCAGCCGCAGCGCACAGCGGCTGCCGCAGTTAACGGAGCAAGCGCCCCAGACCACTTTATCGTCTTTACCGCGCGCCTGCTGCACGGCCGCTGCCGTTGCTCGCAGGGAGAAAGGCAGCGATAGACCACCGGCGGCGAGGGCCAGCGAACCAATCGCTGACGATTTAATGAGGGTGCGTCGGCTTAGCCCCCCGGGCTTTTCCTGATCGGACATTGCTCACTCCATTATTATTTAATGATTACATCGTGCAATTAGAAACACGCTAATGGAGCGTCATCCTACCCGCTAAGTGGTATACAAGTATTAACCGTGGTCAAAACTCAACGGAACGGCGTAAAGGAATTGCGTAACGATATTTGCCAGTATTCGAGGGGCTATGCATAATTGTTTTACAACAAAAAAAGCGCATTTCGGGCCCTCCTGCAATGCGAAACTCTGATGCTGATGGAACCTCCCCTATGCACGATATTGCTACCCACGTTATCCCGATGCCCGCGATTGAGACGGTCACCGTTCCGCATAAGGGGCTGAATTTTTTGCGCCCCGAAATTTTGCTCGATTTCATTAGCGTCACCGATAAACCGGTGATCGCGGTGACGCCGCTGGCGGTGCTTTATTCGACGGTTGGCGTGCTGCAAACGACGGCGTTGCGCAAGATCCCGGTGCTGGTTTCCGGTCGGGTGGTGTATCCCATCACCTCGCAGTCGCTGCCCTGTTTGCATTCGCGCCTGACTATCAATACGACTACGCAGAAGCTGCGTTTTCAGGGAGAGCTCGACGCGCTGTCTGACGATCATTCACTGCGTGATGCCGTGCTGATTGGCGTAGCGCTTGAGTTTACCGTTGAGCAGGGCGGATAAAGCGAGCCGCCTCCGGGCGAAGGCGGCAGGGGGTTACTGAGCGTTATCGGTGCGGGTGTAGAGAATTTTGAAGGTGTCGTTGGCGCAGTGGCCTACCACCTGTGCCCCCGGCTGGTCGGCCTGGTCATTGGGGACGATATCGAGACTGAACGCGTCTTGTGCTACGCCGTTTTGCTCAATTTTCTGCTGAATGTCACTACGAACGCGCTCGCAGGACTCCGGTACTGCCGCGAGCGCGGGCATCGCGCCTGCTAACAGAAGTGCCAGTAACCAGCGTGAAGATCTCATGGTCGGCTCCTTTATCTTTAGACTCGCAAAAAGTATAGCAGTGCTAGTGTAAACAATTGTATTTCCTAATATGATTGAGAAAACTCCCGAAACAGGATGGCGGTGTGAAGAAATTATTATTACTGGCGTCAGCGCTGACCCTGCTCAGCGGTTGCGATAAACCCGGCGCTCCCGCGGCATTCACGCCGGAAATGGCCAGTTTTTCTAACGAATTTGATTTTGATCCGCTGCGCGGGCCGGTGAAGGATTTCAGCCAGACGCTGCTCAACGAGAAGGGCGAAGTGTCGAAACGCGTTAGCGCGCAGCTTTCGCGTGAGGGGTGCTTCGATATGCTGGAGTTTCACAATATTGAGGATGACACCGGCGCGCTGCTGGTGCTGGACGCGAACTATTATCTCGACGGCGTCACGCGCGAAAAACGCGTGCGTTTGCAGGGCAAATGTCAGCTGGCCGAGTTTCCGTCGGCGGGCGTTTCGTGGGAAACGGACGATAACGGTTTTGTGGTGAAAGCACAGGGCAAAGAGAGTGAGGTCGACTATCGCTATGATGCCGAAGGCTACCCGCTGGGGAAAACGTCAACGACGAAGAATAAAACGCTGTCGATTGTGGCCACCCCGTCACAGGACAGTCGTAAGAAGCTTGACTATACCTCGGTCAGCCTGCTGGACAAACAGCCGGTCGGCAACGTGATCCAGCGTTGCGATTACGATGGCCATGACAACCCGGTGAGCTGTGATTTAACGATCGTTGATGAGAGCGTCAAACCTGCGACGACCCAGCGCTACACGATCAAAAATACGATTGAATACTACTAGCCGCCGTGAAATGAAAAAGACGCCCACGGCGTAATGCTGAATACGTAGCGTAGGCCGGATAAGCAAAGCGCCATCCGGCATACTGCACGCTGATTGCCGGATGGCAGCGCAAACGCCTTATCCGGCCTACCGTTCCTGCTCCTGACTTCTGAAGTCAACGCCTTAACTGGCAAGCATTACGGCCACGGCGCTTTTTATGGATGCAGGGTGCGGCCCGTTGAGCGATCAAGGCAGCGTAGGGTGTTGGGTTCCCAGTAGGCATTGACGTTCGGGCTTTGCAGGCATTTATCGCGAGCGTCAAACGCCACGTCGGCTTTGTCCCACTCTTTTTCCGCGCGTTTGTTCACTTTCTGGCGCAGCTGGCGCGTATCGTTCCACTGCTCCTTGTCCATCGCTGCATTCTGACGGCTCTGTGCGCTATCGCCGGATTCAATAATCAGTTTGCTGGTTTCAGCCGATGCGCAAGCGGTGTACACGACGGCACCCAGCGTCAGCATTGCCGTCAGGCACAGGCGTTTGCTAAGTGTAATTTTCATTTTGGGTTCCTTTAACGTGATAAAAACGATGGCTCCTGTTGAGCAGTCTACTACATCTCTTCTGGCTGGCATACCCGCGAAAATCATGTGGTCGATTCGTCATGATTTATCCGTATGATGGCGCCATTCTTAGTTTATCGATCCGTCATGATGCTCAAAACTTCGCTGCTTTTTTTTGCTACCGCGCTGTGTGAAATTATCGGCTGCTACCTGCCATGGCTTTGGCTTAAGCGTGGCGCTACGCCGTTACTGCTGCTGCCTGCCGCGCTGTCGCTTGCGCTGTTCGTCTGGCTGTTGACGCTGCATCCGGCGGCCAGCGGGCGCGTCTACGCCGCCTACGGTGGGGTGTATATCTTCACCGCACTCTTGTGGCTGCGGGTCGTGGAGGGGGAAAAACTGACCCTGTACGATTGGCTTGGCGCGGCGGTTGCGCTGTGCGGCATGCTGATCATCGTTGCCGGCTGGGGCAGAGCGTAGTGCTATCGTCGCGCGTGACCATCAGTTTTCGACATAACGGGTGTGACTTGTCATGCCTTCTTCAGCACGCATTCCCCTTTTTTTTGTGATCCTTCTCGGTAATTTTTGATCTCTATACTTGTATGGTAGTAGTTCAGGGCGTAAATTTTTCGCACTAACCGATGAGATGTAAGGATTGAAGATGAAAATTGTGGGTGCTGAGGTTTTTGTAACCTGTCCGGGTCGTAACTTTGTCACGCTGAAAATTACTACCGACAGCGGATTAATTGGCTACGGCGATGCGACGCTGAATGGCCGCGAGCTGTCCGTGGCATCTTATTTAAAAGATCACCTTTGCCCGCAGCTGGTGGGGCGCGACGCGCACCGCATCGAAGATATCTGGCAGTTCTTTTATAAAGGCGCGTACTGGCGTCGTGGCCCGGTGACCATGTCGGCTATCTCCGCCGTGGATATGGCGCTGTGGGATATTAAAGCCAAAGCGGCCGGTATGCCGCTGTATCAACTGCTGGGCGGGGCGTCACGCGAAGGGGTCATGGTTTACTGTCACACCACCGGCCACACGATTGATGAAGTGCTGGAAGATTATGCACGTCATAAAGAGATGGGCTTCAAGGCCATACGCGTTCAGTGCGGCGTACCGGGCATGAAAACCACCTACGGGATGGCAAAAGGAAAAGGGCAGGCATACGAACCGGCGACCAAGGGTCTATGGCCGGAGGAACAACTGTGGTCAACGGAAAAATACCTCGACTTTACGCCGAAGCTGTTTGATGCCGTTCGTAACCAGTTTGGCTTTAACGAACATCTGCTGCATGACATGCACCACCGCCTGACGCCAATTGAGGCCGCACGCTTTGGTAAGAGCGTTGAAGATTACCGTCTGTTCTGGATGGAAGACCCAACGCCAGCGGAGAACCAGGAGTGCTTCCGTCTGATTCGCCAGCATACTGTGACGCCGATTGCGGTAGGTGAAGTCTTTAATAGCATCTGGGATTGCAAGCAGCTGATCGAAGAGCAGCTTATCGACTACATCCGCACCACGATTACCCACGCGGGAGGCATCACCGGTATGCGCCGCATCGCCGATTTTGCCTCGCTTTACCAGGTGCGTACCGGCTCACACGGCCCGTCCGATCTTTCTCCGGTGTGTATGGCCGCGGCGCTGCACTTCGATCTGTGGGTACCCAACTTTGGCGTGCAGGAATATATGGGCTACTCCGAGCAGATGCTGGAAGTCTTCCCGCACAGTTGGACCTTCGATAACGGCTATATGCACCCAGGTGATAAACCCGGTTTAGGCATCGAGTTTGATGAAAAACTGGCGGCAAAATATCCGTATGACCCTGCATATTTACCGGTCGCTCGTCTTGAAGACGGCACGCTGTGGAACTGGTAATCCCCCGTAATCAGTAAAGTAAGCTTTATCTTAACAAGAGAATAAACATGGACTTCATTAACGATCGTTTCATGATCGATAGTGAAGTCGGTGTTCGGTTATATAAAGACGTCGCTGCAAAATTACCGATCATCGACTATCACTGTCACCTTGATGCAAAAGAAATCTACGAAAATAAAAATTTCGAAAATATCACCCAGCTGTGGTTGGCTGGTGACCACTATAAATGGCGAGCGATGCGCGCAAATGGAATTGCCGAGAAGTATATAACCGGTGATGCCACGCCGGAAGAAAAATTTAAGGCCTATGCGGAAACCGTCGAAGCCGCTTTTGGTAATCCGTTATATCACTGGACGCATTTAGAGTTAAGTCAGTATTTTTCCTGTAATGAAATGCTGTCTAGTGATAACTGGCAGGAAATTATGCGGCATTGTAATGGTTTAATTTCCGGCGATGATTTTAAACCACGTAATTTAATTTCTCGCTCCAACGTTGAAGTTATTTGCACCACCGATGCGCCGCTGGATACGCTGGAATATCATCGACGGCTACAGCAGGACCCGAGTTTCACGACCAGGGTACTGCCTACGTTCCGCCCGGATGATATTTTTACCGAAGATTCCCAGGCATTTTGCCGCTTTATTGACAAGCTCGCGCTGGCTACCGGACAGTCGATTCGCTCCTTTAACGATTTTGCCATTGCGATGGCGCAGCGTATTGAGGTGTTTCACGAAGTGGGCTGTCGCATCTCCGACCACGGGCCGGTCAGCATTGCGTATCTTGCTGCCGATGCGGAAACGATTAATACGCTTTTTAGCCAGAAATGCCGCGGTATGCTGCTAAGCGAGCGGGAAACCGTACAACTCAATAGCGCTATGCTGGTGATGCTGGCGAAAGAGTATAAACAGCGCGGCTGGGCGATGCAGGTGCATTTTGGCGCTATTCGCAACAATAACGGCAAAATGCATGCGCAGCTTGGCATTAACACCGGGTTTGATTCCATTGCCGACCAGCATCATCTGGCCTCGGGTCTCAATCGCCTGCTGGATGCGATGGCGCAGAATAGCGGTCTGCCGAAGACCATAATTTATAATCTGAACGCCAGTTATAACGATATTGTTGCGACAACTATCGCTAATTTCCAGTCGGCGGATGACGGTGTCAAATCTCCGATGCAGTTTGGTTCCGGCTGGTGGTTTAACGATACTCGCCGGGGAATGGAAAACCAACTGAATAGCCTGGCCGATCAGGGTTTATTAATGCACTTCGTTGGCATGCTAACGGATTCACGTAGCCTGGTGTCTTATCCTCGTCACGATTATTTCCGGCGTATTCTTTGTAATTTAATAGGTAGTTGGGTTGACCGTGGTGAAATTCCTGATGATGAGAGGATATTAACGCGGATGGTTAAGAATATTTGTCACGATAATGCAGTGAACTATTTTAGATTCTAACGTCCTTCCTTACATGAGGGTAGAACATGTCTCGTACTAATAGAAAAATAACAATTCCAGTCAGCATTGGTTATGGCTTAACAGATATTATGGGGGGCGGTGCGTTTACCGTTATTGGCGCCTGGCTTTTATTCTTTTATACCACCTTTGTCGGTTTGTCGCCGGTTGAAGCCGCTTCAATTGTAGCGATTGCTCGTATCGTTGATGCTATCGTCAGCCTGTTTATGGGCAGTTTCACCGACCATTTCTATAAAAACCGCTTAGGCAAACGCTTTGGCCGCCGCCGTTTCTTCTTACTGATCGGCGCACCGCTGATGCTGGTGTACATTCTGCTGTGGATTACCGGGATGAGCTTCTGGTTCTACCTCGCCGTGTATCTTGCCTTTGAAATTATTGCGGCAATGGTGCTGATCCCGTGGGAGACGCTGCCGTCGGAGATGACCAAAGATTTTAACTCGCGTACTAAGCTCTCGACCTGCCGGATGTTCCTGTCGGCTTCCGGTACTTTCCTGGCGACCTTTATTCCTGGCCTGCTGATTAGCCACTTTGGCGAGCACGATCCAAACGCTTATTTTATTAATGGCGTTGTATTTGCAGTGCTGTTTATGTTCTGCGTCTTCATCTCCTGGAAAGTCACCTGGGAGCGTGAACTCACGCCGGAAATGCTGGCCGAGCTGGAAAAAGATCATCAGCCGACCACCTTTGCAGCGAAAGTAGCCGCCACGGGCAAACTGTTCAAAGAGTATTACTCGACGCTGAAAGTTCGCGCTTTCCGTAAACATCTGGCTATCTATTTGTTCTCCTTTACGGCAAAAGATGTCTATAACACGGTCTTTGTTTTCTTCTGTGTATATTGCCTGAACGTGTCGCCATCGCTGTCCGGCACGCTGCTGTCGATGAGTATCGTCGGCCTGCCGGTCACGCTGCTGGCGGGGGTGGCAATCATTAAGTTCGGGCCGTCACGACTGTACGTTTTTGCCTATACCCTGATGATGCTATGCCTGGCCGGGCTGTTTATGGTTTACCAGTTCCCGACTGACAATAAGGTGACGATTCTGGTCGTACTGGCCGCGCTGTATCAGGTTGGCCGCTGCGTGCTGGAATTTACGCCGTGGAACGTGTTCCCGTTTATCCCGGATATTGATGAAATGATCACCCGTCAGCGCCGTGAAGGGCTGTTCGCTGCGGTCATGACGTTCTCGCGTAAAACGACCGTTGCGATTGCGACGTTCATCGTCGGCGTGATGTTGCAGGAAGGGGGCTTCGTCAAGGGCAGCCAGGTGCAGCCGGAGAGTGCGGTCAATACCATTGCCATGCTGCTGTTTATCGGTACCGCCGGTTTGCTGGTCATCGCATTGTGGCAGGCGGTGACGTTCCGCCTGAATAAACGCACGCATAAGATTTTCGTTGATGAAGTTGAACGTCTGAAGGCGAATGGGGCAAAACAAGATGTGACGCCGGAAACGCGGCATATTGTGGAAGACCTGACCGGCTATTCCTATGACGACCTTTGGAATGTGCCGCAGAAAACCGACAGCACATACCGCCGCCCAGCGCGCGTAAACTAACCGCCCGCCGTGACAGCATCAGCAACGGCCGCTGACTTTTGCTGATGCTGTCACACAGCTTGAAAATCATGTCATACCAATCGCCAATAAATTAATGCAAATCAAAATCTCGCTTGATGAACTCGTTAATCTAGTATGGCAATCAACATTCTCTACAGTGAGTAAAAAAGATGCAGAATATGCTATTAACCGCGAAGGCGACTCTCCCGACCTACGATCGCAGCAAACTGGTGCCACGTATTGTGCACCTGGGCTTCGGCGCATTCCACCGCGCACATCAGGCTGTTTATGCCGATATCCTTGCCGCTGAGCACGGCAGCGATTGGGGGTATACCGAAGTTAACCTGATCGGCGGTGAGCAGCAGATTGCCGACCTGAATCATCAGGACAATTTATACACCGTGGCGGAAATGTCCGCGGATGCATGGACTGCCCGCGTGGTGGGCGTGGTCAAAGAAGCGCTGCACGCCCAGGTTGATGGTCTGGAAACCGTGCTGGCAAAAATGTGTGAACCGCAGGTGGCGATTGTCTCCCTGACGATCACTGAGAAAGGCTACTGCCACTCTCCGGCCACCGGCCAACTGATGCTCGATCATCCGCTTATCGCGGCTGACCTGCAAAACCCGCATCAGCCTAAATCAGCGCCGGGCGTGGTGGTTGAAGCGCTGGCACGTCGTAAAGCGGCGGGTCTGCCGGCGTTCAGCGTTATGTCTTGCGACAATATGCCGGAAAACGGTCACGTGATGCGCAACGTCGTGTGCGCGTATGCGCGCGCCGTGGATGCGGGTCTGGCCGATTGGATCGAGTCCCATGTGACGTTCCCGTCCACAATGGTTGACCGTATCGTACCGGCCGTGACGCCGGAAACGCTGGATAAAATTGAACAGCTGACTGGCGTACGCGATCCGGCGGGTGTGGCCTGTGAGCCGTTCCGTCAGTGGGTTATCGAAGATAACTTTGTCGCGGGCCGCCCGGCTTGGGAAAAAGCGGGCGCTGAGCTGGTCAGCGACGTGATCCCGTTTGAAGAGATGAAGCTGCGTATGCTTAACGGCAGCCACTCGTTCCTGGCTTATCTGGGCTACCTGGCGGGCTATCAGCACATTAACGACTGCATGGGCGATGAAAATTATCGCCGCGCTGCGCACGATCTGATGCTGAAAGAGCAGGCTCCGACCCTGAAAGTGCAGAACGTTGACCTGGCGCGCTATGCCGACCTGCTTATCGCTCGTTACACCAACCCTGCGCTGCGTCATCGCACCTGGCAGATTGCCATGGACGGTAGCCAGAAGCTGCCTCAGCGTATGCTGGACTCCGTACGCTGGCACCTGGCGGATAACAGCAGCTTTGCGCTGCTGGCGCTGGGCGTGGCTGGCTGGCTGCGTTATGTGGGTGGAGTAGATGAACAGGGTAACGCCATTGAAGTCTGCGATCCGCTGCTGCCGGTCATTCAGGCGGCGGTCCAGCAGAGCGAAGGGGGCGAATCCCGCGTGAAAGCACTGCTGGCTATCGAAGCCATCTTCGGTCACGATCTGCCGCAGGAAGGCAAATTCGTGGATCTGGTGACCCAGGCCTACCTGTCGCTGGTGAGCAAAGGCGCGAAGGCGACCGTCGCCGAGTTTGCTGCGCGTTAATGACACCCTATAATGCCGCCAGCCCTGGCGGCATTTTCTTGCCTGTTTTTCCTCCGCATTACACTTCTTTAAGTTAATTCATCTCGCTTGAAATAATGGACGATTATTTTCATGCTGAAACTATCATTTTGGTGAATTAATGCTATGTAGAAAGTCCTGCTTGTGTCATGGTTATAGCGAAACAAAAATGGATTCTCTGAAATAAGGAGCTCGGGCTATGTACAAAAAAATTCTCATGCCTGTAGATATTTTCGAAATGGATTTGAGCGACAAAGCAATTCGACATGCCGCGTATCTGGCGGGGGAGTTTGGTGAAATTACGTTATTAAACGTATTGCCGAACAGTAACCGTTCAATATTACGCGGATTCGCGTCAGATATTAAAAAATTTGAAGATTTCATGCAGATGGAATCGGCAAAGAAGATGAAGAGCCTGCAGCGGCTGTTTGATATTCCAGAGTCGCGACTGCACACCGAAGTTCGCTTTGGTAATATTCGCGATGAAGTGATCGCGTTAAGCAAAACCGGCGAGTACGACGCGATTGTCATTGGCTCGCGCCAGCGCGGCATGACCACCCACCTGCTGGGGTCTAACGCAGAATCAATTTTGCGTTACGCAAATATACCGACGATGGTTATTCGATAAAAAAAAGGCCTTCAGCAATGAAGGCCTTTTTTATTATTCTTCGCTAAACCAGTCGCGATTTTCCTGACGAATTAACAGCACTGACTCGCTAATTTCCTGAAGATGCAGAGTCATGGCTTTCTCAACCGCATCGGCATCCCGCTGTTCCAGCGCGCTGAAAATTTCGTGATGCTGTCGCAGCAGCATTTCGGGTGATGAAATATGATCGAGGCTCATATAACGGACCCGGTCAATCGCCGCTTTGATATTTTCAATCGTGTCCCAGGCGAGCTGGCAATCGGCAATATTCGACAGCAGCTGGTGGAATTCATCGTCGAGCAGGAAGAAATCATTCAGCTGCTGGCGCTCAATCGCCATTCGCTGCTGATGCAGATTTTGCTCGAGCTGATAGGTTTGCGCATCGTTAATCATGGTTGCTGCACGGCGCGCGACCGCACACTCAATCGCCTGGCGCACGAAGCAGCCGTTACGAACCTGAGAAAGCGAAATTTTATTCACGTAACTGCCGCGTTGCGGACGAATCTGGATAAGTCCGTTTTCAGCCAGCTTAATAAAGGCCTCGCGCACCGGCTGACGCGAAACGTCAAAGCGCAGAGATACCTCTTTCTCCGACAACGGGGTGCCTGGCGGAATGAGGCAGTGCACAATATCGCGACGCAGAATGCGATAAATCTGTTGGTTGACGGGCTGTGTTGGGTTCAGTTGGGTTTCGGCGGCCATTGAGTCGTTCTTATCAGCTGATTAAGCAGCTATTTTACGCTCTTTTTGCCGCCGAGCCCAGCCCGACCGGGGGGCGGGCTGGGATTAAATGCTAACTTTCGCGATGAACGCTCAGACCCGCGTAGGTCTGGCTGACCGGCATCATTTCTACGGTATTAATATTGACGTGTTTTGGCAGCGTCGCGACCCACCAGACCGCCTCGGTAACGTCTTCTGGCGTCAGGGCATTGGCATTTTCGTAGGTTTTTCCGGCCTTCGCATCGTCACCCTTGAAGCGAACGTTGGAAAACTCGGTTCCGCCGACCAGCCCTGGCTCAATATCCGTGACGCGAACGGCGGTACCATGCAGATCGGTACGCAGATTAAGGCTGAACTGGCGCACAAAGGCTTTGGTGGCGCCGTAGACGTTGCCACCGGCATAAGGCCAGCTACCGGCGGTGGAACCAATGTTAATAATATGGCCGCGATTGCGTTCTACCATGCCCGGCAGTACCGCGCGGGTCATATACACCAGGCCTTTGTTGTTGGTGTCGATCATATCTTCCCAATCGTCAACGCTGGCACGGTGTGCGGGCTCCAGACCCAGCGCCAGCCCGGCGTTATTGACCAGAATATCAATCTCGCGCCACGCTGCCGGCAGGTTAGCAATGGTTTCTTCAATCGCCGCGCGGTTGCGCACGTCAAGCTGCACGGTCAGGATGCTGTCGCCCAGCTCATCTTTGAGTGCTTTTAAACGTTCGTTACGACGGCCTGTGGCGATGACTTTATGCCCGTTGGCAATAAAACGGCGGGTTATGCTTTCGCCAAATCCTGCCGTTGCTCCGGTTACCAGTACGATCATTTCTCTGTTCCTTCAACGTTTAACTGTCACATTACGATAGCAGAACGCCTGGGGCATAACTATCACGGCCCTGCGCTTTACTGAAAGAAAGGCGATAACCCGCGAGGAAGAAAAATGCGGGAATGTTGAGATAAGCGGGCAGCCCCGCGCCGTTTTGTTTATTCTGCTACGGTTAACCGTTTTGTTAAGGAGTACACCATGTCGGCCATGAATCCCTTTTTTGCCAGCAGCACCTTACCGTATCAGGCGCCGCCGTTCGATATGATTAACGATGAGCACTATCGTCCGGCTTTTGATGAAGCGCTGAAGCGCAAACGTCAGGAGGTTGCCGACATCGCACATAACCCTGAGCCGGCAACGTTCGACAATACCTTCGTGGCGCTGGAAAAAAGCGGCGAGATGCTGGCGCGCGTCACCGCCGTGTTCTTTGCCATGGCCGCCGCAAACAGCAATGAGACCATTCAGCGGCTGGATGAAGCGTTTTCTGCCGAGTTGGCCGGACTGGCGAACGATATTTATCTTAACGATGCGCTATTTAAGCGTATCCAGTCCGTCTGGGCGCAGCGTGAATCGCTGGGGTTGGATAGCGAGTCTCACCGTCTGGTTGAGGTGATTTACGCCCGTTTTATCCAGGCCGGTGCGATGCTGGGTGAAACGCAAAAGGCAGAGCTGAAAACGCTGAATACCGAAGCCGCCACGCTGAGCAGCCAGTTTCACCAGTGCCTTCTCGGTGCCGCTAAAAACGGTGGACTGGTGGTGGACAGCGAAGCGGCGTTAGCCGGCTTAAGTGCAGATGAGATTGCCACGGCCGCCGCTGCGGCCGCGGAACGCGGGTTGGCGGGACGCTGGTTGATTCCGCTGGTGAACACCACTCAGCAGCCCGTGCTGGCGAGTCTGCGCGTTCGGGAAACCCGTGAAAAACTCTTTAATGCGGCCTGGCAGCGCAATCAGCGCGGCGACGATAACGATACGCGTGAACGCATTCTCAAACTGGTCGCCATCCGCGCGCGTCAGGCCGAGCTGCTTGGCTATGCCGATTATGCCAGCTGGAGCATGGCTGACCAGATGGCAAAAACGCCGCAGGCGGCGTTTGAGTTCATGCGCGAAATTACCCCGGCGGCCCGCGCTCGCGCTGAAAGTGAACTGGCCGATATTCAGGCGCTGATTGATAACGGTGATGCGCCCTTCAGCGCACAGGCCTGGGACTGGCTGTATTATTCCGAACAGGTCAGGCGCGAAAAATACGCGATAGATGAAGCACAAATTAAGCCTTTCCTGGCGCTGGAGCGTGTGCTGATTGATGGCGTGTTCTGGGCTGCCAGCCAGCTGTTTGGCATTCGTTTTATCGAGCGCTTCGATCTGCCGGTTTACCATCCCGACGTGCGCGTGTGGGAGATTTTTGATGCCGATGGTGAGGGAATGGCGCTGTTCTATGGCGACTTCTTTGCCCGGGACAGCAAAAGCGGCGGGGCGTGGATGGACAACTTCGTCCCGCAGTCAACGCTGCTGGGCACGCGTCCGGTTATCTATAACGTGTGCAATTACCCGAAACCGGCTGCCGGAAAAAGCGCGCTGATCTCGTGGGATGATACCATTACGCTATTCCATGAGTTCGGCCACGCGCTGCACGGCCTGTTTGCGAATCAGCGTTATGCGACGTTATCCGGCACCAATACGCCACGTGATTTTGTTGAGTTTCCATCGCAAATAAACGAGCACTGGGCGAGCCATCCGGAGGTGTTTGCCCACTATGCGCGTCATTACGAAACCGGTGAGTCGATGCCGGAAACGTTGCGAGATAGCCTGTTCCGCGCAGCGAACTTCAATAAAGGCTACGATATGAGCGAACTGCTCAGCGCGGCGCTGCTGGATATGAACTGGCACAGCCTGTCGGCAAATTCATTGCCTGAGAGCGTAGAGGAGTTCGAAGCTCAGGCGCTGCACCGCGAGCGTATCGATCTTGCTGCCGTTCCTCCGCGTTACCGCAGCAGCTATTTTTCGCATATTTTCGGCGGCGGCTACGCGGCGGGTTATTATGCCTATCTGTGGACGCAAATGCTGGCCGATGATGGTTATCAATGGTTCGTCGAGCGCGGCGGTTTAAATCGCGAGAACGGTCAACGTTTTCGCGATGCTATTTTATCGCGCGGTAACAGCAGCGATTTAGAAAAACTGTATCGTTGCTGGCGGGAACACGATCCGCGCATTGCGCCGATGCTGAAAAATCGTGGTTTAAGCGAAACGGATTAATACTCGCACCGCTCGTCCGGCTGTTTAGATATTCCGGACGAGCGTAAAAAACGAAAAAAAACCCGCACACAGGGCTGGCGGGTTAAGTACCACAATAAATAGAGCATTGTTGCTGCCATTCCTGGAGCGAAGGCAACTGCTGTGATTTTACGTGGTGATAACAATTACGCAACCTGACATTTTCGGTAGGGTATCACCTCTTGGCGCAGAGAGGTGCGCTGGCTCACAGGCTCTTTACAAATACGTGCAGTTGTTGAAATAACTCGCCATTCAGCTTGCTAACATGTCTGCGTAAATCGTTGAGTTAATGGATTTAATATCGACAATCTGCCCGGAGGCAATAATGAAAAAATCCCAGCGTAACGCTCGTCGCGAATCCATCTGGTCTACCCGTCCTGAGCATCAGGACTTACAGGAGTCGCGTTCCGGCAGATTGTGGGCGGGCCGGCGGGCCGGCTGCCAGAGCAAGAAGGCGTGGAAACACACCGCCTTAAATAATGCGTTGGCCGTTTAGCATTAGTTGAATAAAGCAGTGATAAGATCCCTTTACAGCAACGGTTTCTTCATTCAGGACGGATGGGGAACTGGAGAAGTAAAAATCTATCCATGCAAGCATTTATACCGCCAGTTTCCTGGCGGTTTTTTTATGCGCGATATGCTACAGGCTTATTTCGGTTGTCGTTAATCGTTCCATTTCCCGCTAAAATAGGCAGTCAGAAAACCGGAAAACAGAATAAGCCCCATTGCAACCAGAAACACGTGCATATTATCCAGCATGATGACCTCCTCTTTTAACGATTCCACTCCGGACATCCTTTAGCGTACTGTTTTAAACTTAGACTAACGCGGTCATTTGTGAATTAATTATTTGTTGCGGTAAATTTCTTACGGTAGGCCAGCGGACTGATGGCCAAATGCTGCTGAAAACGCAGACGCAAATTTTTGGCGTTACCAAAACCGGTTATCTCCGCCACTCGCTCTACGCTGTCTCTGCTGGACGCCAGGTGGTGCTGTGCCTGCCGTAGGCGGGCATCAAGCAGCCAACGGGCAGGCGTTTTGCCGGTGGCCTCCTGGAAACGTCGCAGAAATGTCCGTTCACTCATGCCCACCCGTTCTGCGAGCGAACGGACGCTATGGCTATCGGCCAGATGCTGATGAAGAAAATCAAACAGCACGCCCAGACGCTGGCTCTCACGGGAGCGGGCAACCGGCCGACTTACCTGCTGTTTCTGGGCCCCGTCGCGGTGCGGCTGGATGACCAGCCGCCTGGCAACTCGATTGGCCGCTTCCAGACCATAATCCAGGCGCACCACGTGTAAACAAAGATCGATCCCCGCAGCGCTGCCCGCGGAGGTCAATACGTGCCCTTCCTCGATGTATAGCACGTCCTCCGCCACCTTGATTTGCGGGTAGCGCTGCTGCAGTGGGGCGGTATAACGCCAGTGGGTGGTTGCCCGCTGGCCATCAAGCAGCCCGGCTGCCGCCAGGACGAAGACGCCGGAACAAATCGACATCACCCGACAACCACGCTGGTGCGCGCGGCGTAGCGCCTGGCACAGCGCATCGGGCACCGGGCTGTCTATTCCACGCCAGCCGGGAACGATGATGGTGTCGGCGTCGTCGAGTAACGTCAGGCCGCCATCGGCCATAATCCGAATGCCGCCGGTGGCGCGAAGTTCACCGTCATCGACGGCGGCAACGGCGAAACGGTACCAGTCGTCGCCCATTTCCGGGCGATGCAGGCCAAAGACCTCGACCGCCACGCCAAATTCGAAGGTACATAGCCCGTCATAGGCGAGCACCACCACGCGAGGGGCGCGGATTGTCATATTCTGGCCGTTTTCTGTCATCTCTGGGGGCGGTCCTCTCGGCAGGTGCCTGTTTATACTCATCGCATCGTTACCATAGTGGTAACACATAATGAGAGAGTCAACGATGAGTTACGTAACTGAATTTCCGGCCGCCAGCGCCGCCGAAGCCGCCGCCCATTTCCGCCAGCGTCTGAGCGTTGAAACGGATTGTGCTGATGTTCATGCCGCGCTCCAGCAGCCGCCGTTAGATTTTGTATTACTGCACGTGGTGGGCAACGCCGAGACCTTTGCGTTCCGCCATATCCCCGGTGCGATTCACCTTCGTCACGCAGAGATCAACGCTGAGCGTATGCAGACATGGTCGCCGGAAACGCTGTTTGTGGTCTACTGCGCGGGGCCGCACTGTAACGGCGCAGATCGCGCGGCGCTTAAGCTGGCGATGCTTGGGCGTCCGGTGAAAATAATGATTGGCGGTATCACCGGTTGGCAGGATGAAGGTTTCGCTTTTAACGTGGGATCGTGAATTTTCTTCATCATCCATGAATTATTCTCGTTTGCCTGCGTGGGTTACGGATGACATTATTTGGGTATCTAGCCATCCAGAAGGCTAAATAGTTTAAATAACCAATAATCACCCAGGGGAAACACATTCTCCCGGGAAGTCAGGAGAAACGCATGGCACATCAACACGCTCCTTATCGCGCCGATATCGTCGGCAGCTTTTTACGTCCGCTGGCAATAAAGCAGGCGCGTCAGCAGTGGCTTAACGGAGACATCACCGCACAGCAGCTGCGTGCGGTAGAGGACGAGGAAATTCGTCGCGTTGTGCAGCACCAGTGCGACTGCGGCCTGCACGTAGTGACCGACGGTGAATTCCGTCGTGCCTGGTGGCACTTTGATTTCTTTGACGGCCTACAGGGCGTTGAACGCTATGATGCGGAGCAGGGCATTCAATTTAACGGCGTGCAGACGCGGGCCCATGGCATTCGCGTGACTGGCAAGCTGGGCTTTGGTGACCATCCTATGCTGGACGATTTTCGTTTCCTGAAAAGCATCAGCGGCGATGCCACGCCGAAAATGACGATTCCAAGCCCCAGCGTGCTGCACTTCCGCGGCGGGCGCAAAGATATTGATGCCACCGTATATCCGGATCTGGCGGATTATTTTAATGATCTGGCCGATACCTGGCGTGATGCCATCCGTGCCTTCTATGATGCGGGCTGCCGCTACCTTCAGTTGGATGACACGGTCTGGGCCTATCTGTGTTCCGAAGACCAGCGTCGGCAGGTGCGTGAGCGCGGTGACGATCCGGATCGACTGGCGGCAATTTATGCCGATGTGCTGAACCGCGCGCTGGAAGGTAAACCGGACGACCTGATTATCGGCCTGCACGTCTGTCGCGGTAACTTCCGCTCGACGTGGATTTCGGAAGGCGGCTATGAACCGGTAGCCGAGATCCTGTTTGGCCGTGTGAACGTTGATGCGTTCTTCCTGGAATATGACAACGATCGTTCTGGCGACTTTGCACCGCTGCGCTTCATCCGTCCTGGGCATCAAAAAGCGGTGCTGGGTCTGATTACAACCAAAAACGGTGAGCTGGAAAATCCGCAAGGGGTGAAGGCGCGCCTGGAAGAGGCGGCAAACTACGTGGCGCGGGATCAAATCTGCCTGAGCCCGCAGTGCGGCTTTGCCTCCACTGAAGAGGGCAATAGTCTGAGTGAACAGCAACAGTGGGATAAGGTACGTCTGGTGACGGGGATTGCCGCACAGGTCTGGTGATTCGCGCAGGCAAAGGCCGGATTAGGCAGCACGCTTATCCGGCCGATTGCGCTATCACACGGCGTTAAGCTCAGGGTGCCAGCCGCTGGCTTTAATGCCGCGGAAGATCAACAGCCAGGCCAGCACAATCACCACCATCATGATGGGGAAGAGCGCAAGGGGCGCGAAATGCGTCAGGATCTGCCCGGTCAACAGCGGATTCAGCGCCGCCCCTAACCACCCCAACGCCTGAGCGGAAAAATAGCTGGCTTTCATTCCCGGCGGGGCGATGTTGTCGATGAGCATATATTCTCCCGGGGCGTAGATAACCTCGCCCAACGTGAAGACGGCGGCCGCCAGCCCCCAGAACAGCAGATTGCTGCCCGACATCATAAAACCCGCCAGGCCCAGCACGTAGCAGACGGTGCCAAAGGTCATCAACGGACGCAGGTTGGTCGAGGTAAGCCGGCGGCCAATCGCATACTGCAAGGTCACCACCACGGCGGCATTGACCGGCAGGATCACCGCCACGACTTTTTCGGCAAAGGTGCTGTCGCCGATGGCCAGCACATACTGTGACAGGCAGGAAGCGAATGAACCACCGACAAACGACGCCAGCAGGCCGGAAAGCGTAAACCACAGCAGCGCCCGATCGCGTAGCAGAACCGACGGTGACCAGGCGACCGGCGATTCCGCCATTTCGGCCGCTGAGACACGCTCAACGTAGCGCTGGATAAACAGCAACGGGAACGCCGCGCAAATGGCTGCCAGCCAGAACGGCAGGTTGATGCTGCTCATGACCAGCAGCGTGCCGATAGGCGGCCCGATGGTCCAGCCGATGTTCAGGAACGTATAGTTCAGCGAGAACACGCGCGCTTTAGTGGTAGGCGCAAGCGTATCGGAAAAATAGGCTTTCAGCACGGTGGAGAACACCGAGTACGAACAGTTGATCAGCGAAAAGAAAAACACCACCAGCGTGACGCTGTGTACCAGCGGGATAGCCACAAAACCGCAGATGAAGAACGCGATGGCGATCAGCATATAGCGTTTTTTATCAAACTTGTCGGCCAGAATGCCGAAGCCGAGGCTGAACACCACACCAATCACCAGCGCGATAGACATCGCGTAGCCGATGGTATCTACCGTCATCGCGTACTGGCGCGTGAGGTAAATGGTCATAAAGGGAAGTGTGGCACCGCGCCCGATGGTTAACAGTAACGACGATGCCAGCAGCGCAATCGTGGATCGCCTTGTCGTTGGTTTCATTTTCCTGCCCGAGAAGTGTGGTTGGCTTATTTTTTGTTATCGCTTTCAGAAATATCACGCCATAAGCGGCTTGTATAGCCAGGGTCTTGTCGGGAAGTGCGATTTCAGCCTGCCAGAAATAATGATCTATTCCTGGGGTGAATTTTTCGTTACTTTGATTGTGTTTACATAAATTTAATAAATGACGGGGCGGGTATGACGCGTAAAGATGGACTGCTGGCGTTGCTGGTTGTCGTGGTATGGGGGCTGAACTTTGTCGTTATCAAAGTGGGGCTGCACGGTATGCCGCCGCTGCTGCTGGCAGGTCTGCGTTTTTTATTTGTTGCCTTCCCGGCGCTGTTCTTCGTGCCGCGTCCGCGGGTGCCGCTCTCGCTGCTGCTGGGCTATGCGCTGACCATTAGCTTTGGCCAGTTTGCCTTCCTGTTTTGCGCCATTAATTTCGGTATGCCGGCCGGTCTGGCTTCGCTGGTCCTCCAGGCACAGGCTTTCTTTACTATTGTGCTCGGTGCCTTCGCGTTCGGTGAACGACTGCAGCGCAAGCAGCTGGTGGGCATTTCGCTGGCGGTGTTTGGTGTGCTGGTGCTGATAGAAACCAGCATGACCGGCCAGCATGTCAAGCTGCTAGGTTTTATGCTGACGCTGGCGGCGGCACTGTGCTGGGCCTGCGGCAATATCTTCAATAAAAAGATCATGCACCATGATTCGAAGCCGGGCGTGATGTCGCTGGTGGTATGGAGCGCGCTGATTCCTATTTTACCTTTCATGCTCAGCTCGTGGATTTTTGAAGGATCGCAGCAAATGGCGCAGAGCCTGATTCATATTGATCTGACTACCGCGCTGTCGCTGGCCTATCTGTCCTTTGTCGCCAGTATTGTCGGCTATGGCATCTGGGGATCGTTGCTGGGGCGTTATGAAACCTGGCGCGTGGCGCCGCTGTCGCTGTTGGTGCCGGTGGTGGGGCTGGCCAGCGCAGCGCTGCTGTTAGATGAAACGCTATCGGTAATGCAGCTCATCGGTGCGCTGCTGATTATGGCCGGGCTGTTTATTAATGTCTTCGGGCTGCGTTTGCCGGGACTGAGGCGAGCGGTGAAGGGCTAAAAAAAGCCCCGCAAAGGCGGGGCAATTAGCGTTTAGCGATTGTTTTCATTGTAATACGGTACGCCCAGCTCATCGGATTTATCGCTGCCGGAACCCATATGATTAAAGTCAAACGGTGACTGGCTGCTGGCGGACGGCATCAGCATGGTGTCGTGCGCGTTCTTGTGGGCTGGAAGTTGCTCCGCGTAGCTCTGCATGGAGGCCATTGCCAGTAGGGCGAAGGCAACGGAAGCGAACAGTTTCATGATTTCCTCAATACGTCTTTTGCAGGCGATTAACAAACACAGTGATTAATAGGGTGGAGATAGCGAGACTCTCCGTGCATATTGGTGACGCGATACTTGTGCGGCGGCACGTCAAAATAGTTTTTAAATGTCCGCGTCAGCGTCTGCTGCGACTCAAACCCGTAACGTTCGGCCAGATAGAGAATCGGCTCGTTGCCTTCTTTGAGTTTCTGGGCGATTTCCGTCAGCTTGCGGGTGCGAATGTACTGACCTAATGAATGGCCGGTTTCTTTTTTAAACATCCGCTGCAGGTGCCATTTAGAGTAACCGGAACGTTCTGACACTTTCTCAAGCGACAGCGGCGATTCCAGGTTATCTTCGATCCAGTCCAAAATGCTATGAATAGTAATAGCGTCAGTGTTGCGTCTGGACATCGTCTTACCTCTTCTTCTGTTTACGGCAATATTTTTTTAAGGAGAAGTTCGAGCGTTGCAACTTCATTTGCCGTTAAGTTTTTTGTTAATTCCTGGTGCAGGTTTTGCCCAACGAGCAGATGGCATTGTTCACAAATGGCTGCGCCTTCAGGCGTCAGCTGAATCAACACACCGCGTTTATCGCTTGGATTGGGTAACCGGGCAATCCAGCCCCGGCACAGCAAGCGATCGAGCATGCGGGTGAGCGCGCCCAGATCCACCGACAAGGTTTTTTTCAATTCCACGGGGGTGATACTGCCTTGACAACGAATAGAGCAAAGCACTCTGAACTGTGAGGCTGTAATGTCTTCCGGCGATAAATGCTCGTTGAGTAAGCGATCTTTTTTTTGGTTAACCAGGTGAATCAAATGCCCAAGTGGAATCATTTCATTGAAGAGATTGCTTGTGCTGTTCACGATGGTTGCCCTGGCAAGTACTTTAGTTGCGGTGGATATTATTTCTCACGCAACCATAAGTCAACTGAATGGATTGGGCGATGCCACGAATTGCTAAAACGCTCCAAATCGACCCAAATAGGATATCCTCTAAAGTGTCGCTTTGAAGTCATACATGCTGTGTAAAAAGCGACAGCGCGGCGTAAAGGCCATTTTCCGTAACACAGACAGGATTTTTGAACGCTTATGAAGGAACTCTTTCAGGCTATTGGACTGGGGCTGGTGGTTTTGCTGCCGCTGGCTAATCCGCTAACGACCGTTGCGCTGTTCCTTGGGCTTTCGGGGAATATGAACAGCGCGGAGCGTAACCGCCAGTCGCTGATGGCGTCAGTTTACGTCTTCGCTATCATGATGGTGGCCTATTATGCGGGCCAGGTCGTGATGAATACATTCGGCATATCAATACCAGGGCTGCGTATTGCCGGTGGGCTTATCGTGGCTTTTATCGGTTTCCGGATGCTGTTCCCGCAGCAAAAAGCGCATGACTCCCCGGAGGCGCGCAGTAAATCGGAAGAGCTTCAGGATGAGCCTACTGCCAATATCGCGTTTGTGCCGCTCGCGATGCCCAGCACGGCAGGTCCGGGGACCATTGCCATGATTATCAGCTCGGCATCTACGGTGAAACACGGGGTTAACTTCCCGGAGTGGGTGGTGCTGGTGGCACCGCCGATAATCTTCGCACTGGTCGGGGTGATTCTGTGGGGATGCCTGCGCAGCTCTGGGGCGATCATGCGGCTGGTTGGCAAAGGTGGCATCGAGGCGATCTCGCGCCTGATGGGCTTCCTGCTGGTATGTATGGGGGTACAGTTTATTATTAACGGCGTACTCGAAATTATTAAGACCTATCCCGCCTGATACAGTCCGCGACCGCAGCACGGAACAGCGCTGCGGTCGCGGGTCATTAATGCTGATGTGCTTGTTCTTCCAACGACGCCGCTGGCCAGCGGCGGAAAATCACCACTGACCAGATAAACGCCGCCAGTGCTGGCAGCGCGCCCACGTAGCCGATAGATGACATCGACCAGTGGGTGCTGATCTGGCTACCGAGCAGCGCACCGGCACCAATACCGATATTAAATATCCCGGAAAACAGCGACATGGCGACGTCGGTTGCATCCGGCGCCAGCGCCAGCACTTTGACCTGCATTCCCAGGCCAATCACCATAATGGCAATACCCCAGAAGATGCTCAGCACCGCGAGGTGACTCGCGTCGCGCGCGGCAGGCAGCAGCAGCAGCAGGCAAATCAGCAGCATGCCAATCGCACTGCTGATGAGCCCGGAGGCGTGTTGATTACCCAGTTTGCCGAAGACAATGCTACCAATAATGCCCGCGCCGCCCAGAATCAGCAGCAGGATCGTGGCGAAATTGCCGCTCAGGCCTGCCACGGTCTGCACGAACGGTTCAATGTAGCTGTAGGCCGTGTAGTGCGCGGTCACCACCACCACGGTCAGCAGATAGATGCTGACCAGCGCCGGTCGGCGGAACAGTACCGGCAGGCTTTTCAGCGAGCCAGAGTGTTCACTTGGCAGACGCGGCAGCAGTTTGATCAGCGCCAGCAGGGTCAGCAGCGCGCCAACGCCAATGGCGAAAAAGGTGGTACGCCAGCCGAAGTACTGGCCGACGATCCGTCCAATCGGGATACCGAAGACCATCGCCAGGGCGGTGCCGGTGGCTATCAGACTCAGCGCCTGCGCGCGTTTACCTGCTGGTGCCATGCGAATAGCCAGCGAGGCGGTAATTGACCAGAACACCGCATGTGCGAACGCAATACCGATACGGCTGGCCACCAGCACGGTGAAATTCCATGCAAGGAAGGAAAGGACGTGGCTGGCGATAAATAAAATAAACAGACCAATAAGCAGCTTACGTCGCTCCATCTGGCTGGTGAGCAGCATAAACGGCAATGACATCAGCGCCACCACCCAGGCATAGATGGTCAGCATGATGCCCACTTCGGCGGTTTGCATACCAAAACTTTGCGCAATATCGGAAAGCAGGCCCACCGGAACGAATTCCGTGGTGTTGAAAATAAAGGCGGCGATAGCCAGCGTGACTACCCGAAGCCACGCGATCCGACGAGAGACCGTGTTCGTTGTCATAGGTAAATGCACCGGGAGTATGAGAGGAATGAAGAGACGCACGATCTTAAAGCTATTACCGCCGCGAATACAATCATTATGTGATTTACATCTCACTTTTACATTATGGTGACAGTGTCACGTTTAGGCGGGCAAAAGAGACTTGTTGCTGTTAACGTTCTGTGTCAGTTTGCCTTAACGCCATGACAACACGGAGAAGCAGATGCACGAGATTGATTTTTTTATGGTTGATGCCTTTAGCAACAAGGCGTTCGGCGGCAATGCGGCGGCAGTGTGTCTGCTTCGCGAGTGGCCAGAGGATGCGCTACTGCTCAGTATGGCCCAGCAGCATAATCAGTCCGAGACGGCCTTTATCGTCAATCAACCGGGAGGTTTTGCGCTACGCTGGTTCACCACCCGCAATGAAGTCAACCTGTGTGGTCACGGTACGCTCGCCAGCGCGCATGTGGTGTTTAACCATCTCAACTACCCGGATGATCGCATCCATTTCGAGACGCTATCGGGGCGCTTAACCGTGACGCGCAGCGGTGACTGGCTGACGCTGGATTTTCCGGCCGGCGACACCAAAGCGGCGGCACCGCCCCCCGCGATGCTGCGTGCGTTGGGCATCAGTACCTATCGTCATGCGCGTCGCGGGCGCGCGTGGGTGATTGAACTGGATAACCGCGAGCAGGTAGAGGCGCTTCAGCCTGATATCGGCGCGATGACCCCCGGCGAACATAAGGTGTCGGTAACGGCCGTCGGTGAGGGCGAATATGATTTTGTCAGCCGCTTCTTTTCACCCGGCGAGGCGGTATGGGAAGACCCGGTCACCGGCTCGGCGCATACCATGCTGATCCCGTATTGGGGGGAGAAGCTCGGTAAAACGCAGATGCTGGCACGGCAGGTGTCGACGCGGGGCGGCGATATTCGCTGTGAGTGGGCAGGCGACCGCGTGCTGATGGGGGAAAAGCGCGAACCTATTTGCAGGGTAAGGTGCTGCTGGATTAACCCGGCCTCTTGACCGGGTCAGAGAATTGACACGGCTACGGCAGCAAGGCGATATTTGCCTTAATCACCTCGACCGAGCGGGCGAATTTCTCTCGTTCGTCCGCCGCCAGCTGTAGCTCAATGACCTGCTGAACGCCGCTTTGCGCCAGAACCGCCGGCACGCCAATGGCCACGCCGTTCACGCCATATTCACCGTCAAGAATGCAGGAAATAGCCAGCGCGCGGTGGCTGCCGGTAAAGACGTTGCGGCAGATTTCGGCAATGGTGCCAGCGATGCCGTATTCGGTGCAGCCTTTACCCGCATAGATTTCGAACCCCAGCTTGCGCACGCTATCGGCCATTGCCTGACGATCGAGCTCGCGGCCGGTACGACGTTGATAAACCTGGCCAATCGGAGAGCCGTACACCGAGGAGTGCGACCATACCGGGAACTGGCTATCGCCATGCTCACCGAGAATAAAGGCATCAATACTCTGTGCGCCAATATCCAGATCCTGCGCCAGCTTGCGGCGCAGGCGGGTAGTATCGAGCCAGACGCCGGTGCCGATCACCTGGCTGCGTGGCAGACCGGAAAGCTGCCATACCTGCCACGTAATGATGTCGCACGGGTTCGTAGCAATCAAAAAAATACCGTTAAATCCGCCGGCCATCATCTGCGGCACAATACTGTGGACGATTTTGGCCGTGCTTTTTAATTCATCCAGCCGCGTCTGGCCGGGTTTCAGCGCACCGCCGGAAACGGTAATGACGGCGATATCCACATCGGCGCAGTCGCTGGCGTCGCGGCAGGAAATCGTCATCATGCCGGGCATATAAGCGGCCGCGTCGCTGAGATCCTGCGCGTGGGCCTCGGCGCGGGTTTTATTGAGATCGACCAGGATCAGTTCTTCGCAAATATTCTGATTCAGCAGCGCATAGGCTGCGGATGCGCCAACGTTGCCGGCGCCGATGATCATCACTTTACGGGCTTTCGTATTCATGAATCTTCCATTGTATGGCCAAACGACGGGAATAAAGCTACTCGTTAACAAGCGGTTAGCGCAAGTGTCTGCGGACAATATAAGTTAATGCTATGAGCGGCGGCGAGAGGGAATGGTAGAGTGGCAAGATAATCACAAACAGGAGCCTGCTATGTACGCTTTCATGCTTACATCTCCCGCTGAACCCGCCGTAGTGCGCCTGATTGCTGCGCTAGACCAATATCAGTCCATGCTTTATCCAGCAGAAAGTAATCATCTTCTGGACTTGTCGATGCTACCTGCCGAACAGGTGATCATTCTGCTCATTCGTCATGGCGAGAAGGCAATCGGCTGCGGTGCCGTGGTGATGGGGGAAGACGGCCATGGTGAAATGAAGCGGGTGTTTATCGAGCCGACGCACCGGGGTAAGCAACTGGGCGAGCGGCTGCTGGTGGAGCTTGAAACGGTGGCGGTGCAGCGTGGCTGCACTCTGTTGCGCCTGGAAACCGGAATTCATCAGCACGCGGCAATTCGCCTGTACACGCGATGCGGCTATCGCAGCTGCGAAGCCTTTGCACCGTACTCGCCGGACCCGCTCAGCGTATTTATGATGAAACCGCTGGCGTCTGAGGCTCATCCAGCAACGCAATAAACGCTTCCAGCTGGCGGCTCATCGCGCCGCGTCGCCACACCAGCCAGGTGGTTAACCAGCGCCATTTCTCCGCCAGCGGCCAGGCGCTGACCTGATGATGACCGGGCATACTTTCCAGCATACTGCGCGGCATCAGCGCCAGCCCGGCGCCAGCGATAACGCAGGCCAGCATACCGTGATAGGACTCCATCTCATGAATACGCCCGGGCGTGGCGCGATCGGCGTGAAACCAGCTTTCAAAATGCCGACGATAAGAACAGTTGGCGCGAAACGCATAAATGCTGGCGCCGTTGACGTCGCTGGCGCGGGTAATGGGAGGATGACCGTGGGCGGCGACAATCATCATCTCTTCCTGATAGACCGGCATGCCATCAAGGCCGGGGTGCATCACCGGTCCATCAATAAAGGCCGCGCTCAGGGTGCCTTCCAGTACGCCATCGGTCATCGTACCGGATGGGCCGGTAGCGAGATCGAACTGGATTCGCGGATAGCGTTGATTATAGCGGGCCAGCGTCTGTGGGATGCGCACCGCTGCGGTACTTTCCAGCGCGCCGAGTGCAAATAACCCCTGCGGTTCGTCACCGGCGACCACCATGCGTGCTTCATCGACCAGGGCGAGAATTTGCTGACTGTAACGAAGGAAACTGTGTCCCGCGGGCGACAGACGTAGGCGCTGATTTTCCCGAATAAACAGCTCAACGCCAAGATCGGCCTCCAGTTGGCGAATACGGGTCGTCAGGTTGGACGGTACGCGGTGAACTTTCTTTGCGGCCTGCGTGATACTGCCGCTTTGGGCGACAGCGTTAAACATTTCCAACTGAGTTAAATCCATGCGTATTCTCGTCTCGTGAATGGGGTGGTTAATATTATTCAGTTTTCATAAACGGAAGAATAGGTGAGTATGTGACCACAACGCAATCAATCAGAGAGAAAAAGATGACTTCACCTGCAACTCATGCCGTCTCCGTGAACCCGATGAATGGCGAAACGATTTCCGCGCTGCCGTGGGCGTCCTCTGCTGACGTGGATCGGGCGGTGACGCTGGCGGAGACGGCTTTCCGTCAATGGCGTAAGACCTCCGTTGCGCAGCGTGCCGATGCGCTGCGTTCGATTGGCCGCGTGCTGCGCGAGCGTGCCGAAGAGATGGCGCAATGTATTACCCGCGAGATGGGAAAACCTATTAAACAGGCGCGTGGCGAAGTGGCGAAATCAGCCCACCTGTGCGACTGGTATGCTGAACACGGCCCGGCCATGCTCGCCACCGAAGCGACCCTGGTTGAAAATCATCAGGCGGTGATTGAGTACCGTCCGCTGGGACCGGTGGTGGCGGTGATGCCGTGGAACTTTCCGCTGTGGCAGGTGCTGCGCGGTGCGGTGCCGATTATGCTGGCGGGGAATAGCTATTTATTAAAACATGCGCCGAACGTGATGGGCTGCGCGGCGCTGATTGGTGAGATTATCACCCAGGCAGGCGTACCCGCTGGCGTTTTTAATTGGGTGAATGCCACTAACGATGGCGTCACGCAGATCATAAACGATCCGCGCATTGCGGCGGTCACGGTCACCGGTAGCGTTCGTGCGGGTAAAGCAATAGGCGCTCAGGCCGGTGCGGCGCTGAAGAAATGCGTGCTGGAGCTTGGCGGCTCCGATCCGTTTATCGTGTTGAATGATGCCGATATCGACCTGGCGGTACAGGCGGCGGTAACGGGGCGCTATCAGAATACCGGGCAGGTGTGCGCCGCGGCGAAACGATTTATTGTCGAAGCGGGTATTGCCGATACCTTCACCCGGAAGTTTGTCGATGCCGCCGCGCAGTTGAAAATGGGCGATCCGCGTGAGGAAGACAACTATCTTGGACCGATGGCCCGTTTTGATTTGCGCGATGAGCTTCACAGTCAGGTGATGGCCACCGTCAAAGAAGGGGCTAGCCTGCTGTTGGGGGGGGAGAAGTGCGGCGGGGAAGGTAACTTCTACCCGGCAACCGTGCTTGCCAACGTAACGCCGACGATGACCGCCTTCCGACAGGAAATGTTTGGCCCGGTCGCTGCGATCACCGTTGCTCGCGACGCCGATCATGCGCTGGCGTTAGCCAACGACAGTGAGTTTGGGCTCTCTGCTACCGTCTTTACTGCCGATACGGCGCAGGCGCAGCGTTTTGCTGATGAGCTGGAGTGCGGTGGCGTATTTATTAATGGCTATAGCGCGAGCGATGCCCGAGTGGCGTTCGGCGGCGTGAAAAAGAGCGGCTTTGGCCGCGAGCTGTCGCATTTTGGCCTGCGTGAATTCTGTAACGTTCAGACGGTATGGAAAGATCGCCGATAAGCGAAACGACGTAGCCATTTCGCTCTGTTATACTTCCAGGCCGAAAATAGCCTGTGGGCAAGGAGTGTGAGTGGCTACGGTTATCAATAATGCCATGCTGGCGTCTGTCCTCGACGACGTCAGGCCGCTGATTGGACAGGGGAAGGTGGCGGACTACATTCCGGCGCTGGCCTGCGTCAGCGGCAAAAAACTGGGGATCGCCATCAGCACCGTTGACGGGCAGCACTTTAGCGCCGGTGATGCGAACGAGCGATTCTCTATCCAGTCAATTTCTAAAGTCCTGAGTCTGGTGGTGGCGATGAATCACTATCAGGCTGAGGAGATCTGGTCCCGCGTTGGTAAAGATCCGTCCGGGCAGCCGTTTAATTCCCTATTACAGCTGGAAATAGAACAGGGGATCCCGCGCAACCCGTTTATTAACGCCGGGGCGCTGGTGGTCTGCGACATGTTACAAGGGCGTCTTAGCGCCCCGCGTCAGCGGATGCTGGAAATTGTGCGTAAGCTGAGCGGCGTATCCAGTATTGGTTATAACGCACAGGTGGCGCGCTCTGAGTTTGAACATTCTGCGCGCAATGCGGCCATTGCCTGGCTGATGAAATCGTTCGGTAACTTCCACCAGGATGTCACGACGGTATTGCAGAACTATTTCCACTACTGCGCCCTGGAAATGAACTGCGTGGAGCTGGCGAAGACGTTTTTGTTTCTGGCGAATCAGGGGCAGGCGCTGCACCTCGACGCGCCGGTGATCACGCCGATGCAGACGCGTCAGGTTAATGCGCTGATGGCGACCAGCGGCATGTATCAGAATGCCGGCGAATTTGCCTGGCGGGTGGGATTGCCGGCAAAATCCGGCGTCGGCGGCGGGGTGGTCGCCATCGTGCCGCACGAAATGGCGATTGCCGTCTGGAGCCCGGAGCTGGATGAAGCGGGCAACTCGCTGGCGGGCGTTGCTGCCCTGGAAAAACTCACTCAGCAGATAGGACGTTCAGTTTACTGATGGACACGCTTGATAGCTTATTTGCCCGGCTGCAGCGCTCAACGTTTCGCAGCCGTTTTCGCCTTGGGGTGAAAGAACGGCAGTATTGTATTGATAAAGGGCCGGAGGTGATTGATAGCCACGCGGCAGATTTTATCGCCAACCGCTTAGCACCTGCACAGCCGATCAACGACGGTAAGCAGACGCCAATGCGCGGTCATCCGGTGTTTATCGCCCAGCATGCCACGGCGACCTGCTGCCGCGGCTGTCTGGCAAAGTGGCACCATATTCCGCAAGGTCAGGTCCTCAGCGATGAGGCGCAGCGCTATATTGTCAGTGTTATTCACCATTGGCTGGTGATTCAGATGAATCGTCAGGATCGGTAGCACGTCTAAGATTATTCTGAATAGCTATCGATTTTGATAGCTTGATCGGCGTTCCGGCTCTTAATAAGATGAGCCGGGCGTCGTATCGGAATAAATTGCGTTATGAATAGTTTTGACAAACTTATTACGAATAGTGAGGTGGCGGGAGCCCGGTTTGTCAGACGGATGTATCTGATGCGGATGCTCGGCACTTTCCTGTGTTTTCTGCCGATTCTTTCCGTCCTGTCTGAGCATCACCGGCCGGTTTATCTTCAGGTCTTGCTTGCCATTAATGCCTTTATCTGGCCGACGGTTGCCTATCTGCGCGCGATACGTGCGCCGATACCGCGTTTGGTGGAGCAGCAAAATTTGCTGCTGGATGCTGGCGTCGGTGGCTTCTGGATAGCCATGATGTCACTGAACCCGCTACCCTCGGTAACGATAGCGACCATTCTGCTCACCGACAGGCTTTCCGCCGGTGGGGTGACGCTGATGCGTAAAGCGGCATTCATGCTGGTTTCCTGCTTCGCCCTTAGCTGGGTTCTGACCGGCATGCCTTTTATTGGCTATGTTTCTCAACGCACTATGCTGGCGACGCTGCCGCTGATTTCCTTATATGTACTTGCCTTGAGCCTGCTGACTGATGGTATTGCCGTCAGGCTGCGGCTGAAGAGTCAGGAACTGGAGCGTATTGCGATGCTCGATCCGCTGCTGGATATCGCCAACCGCCGCCTGCTGGAACAGCGTATTGCGTGGGAACTGGTGCGCCTGCAACAGCACTGTGGCCACTCGCTGCTGATGTTTATCGATCTGGATAACTTTAAAGAGATCAACGATCGCTATGGGCATAAAGTGGGCGACGTCATGCTTAAAACCGTCTCACAAATTTTGCAGATGGCGACGCGTGCTACCGATACGCCAGCGCGTTTAGGCGGCGACGAGTTTGTTATCCTGCTGCCCGATACGTCGCTGGAAGAAGGGCGGTCGATAGCTCAGCGGATTATGGATGCTACATCGCTGGTCACCGAACGTCCGGACCACTCTCAAACATTGACGCTCAGTATCGGTATTGCCGAAGCGTTGCCGGAGATGCTTGAAGTTTCGGACTGGTTGCAGGCGGCGGACAATGCGCTGTATGAGGCCAAACGACGCGGTAAGAACCAAATTTTTGCCCATTAATACCGATAAGAAAATGCGATGGCGGCTTCTGTTGTGTTGTCAACATGTTAACGTAAAATCGGTGGTACCCCTTTTTCGGAGATCGCCATGAATTCAACGTACTCGCTTCATATCTTTTCTGAATCCGATATCCTTTCACATCTTGATGCGTTGTCCGGCGTGCTGACAAACTGCGTTAACGGCGGCGCATCCGTCAGCTTTATGCTGCCGTTCAGCCCGGAAACCGCACAGCAGTTCTGGCAGCGGACTGCCGGTAGCGTGGCGCGAGATGAGCGTGTCGTGCTGGTCGCTAAAGATGTTGACCAGCATATCGTCGGGACCGTACAGCTGATTGTTGACCAGCCGGAAAACCAGCCGCACCGCGCCGATGTCGCGAAACTGTTAGTGCATGAACGTGCTCGTCGCGGGGGGATTGCCCGTGCGCTAATGCAGCGCCTGGAAGCGGTCGCCGTTGACAGGCATAAAAGCGTGCTGGTGCTGGATACGGCGACCGGTAGCGGGGCGGAAAGTTTCTATCAGCGCTGCGGCTGGCAAAAGGTGGGGGAAATTCCGCGCTATGCCTGTATGCCGGACGGTGAGTTGACGGCGACGTCGATTTTTTACAAATTTTTATAGACTCGCTATTTATTCTCTCACTTTTGATCAAAACAGGGTTTCATAAGCGGAAAATCTGATAAGTTATTAGACCAATTGAGCAGGTTGTATGACTAATCCAGAAAGGAACCCATTGTGAAAACACTGAACCGCCATGATTTCCCCGGTGCCCAATACCCTGAACGTATTATCCAGTTTGGCGAAGGAAACTTCCTGCGCGCGTTTGTCGACTGGCAGATTGACCTGCTGAACGAACACACTGACCTGAATTCAGGCGTGGTTATCGTTCGCCCGATTGCCAGCGACTTCCCGCCATCTCTGAGTACTCAGGACGGCCTGTACACCACAATTATTCGTGGTCTGAATGAAAAGGGTGAGGCGGTCAGCGATGCTCGCCTGATCCGTTCGGTGAACCGTGAAATCAGCGCTTATAACGATTACGCAGAATTCCTTAAGCTGGCTCACAACCCGGACATGCGTTTTGTGTTTTCCAATACCACCGAAGCGGGCATCAGCTATCACGCGGGCGACAAGTTTGATGACGCCCCGGCGGTAAGTTATCCGGCGAAACTGACGCGCCTGCTGTTCGAACGCTTCAGCCATTTCAACGGCGCAGCCGATAAAGGCTGGGTGATCATTCCTTGCGAACTGATTGATTATAACGGTGAGGCGCTGCACGAGCTGGTGGTTCGCTATGCGCAGGAGTGGGCGCTGCCGGCCGAATTCATGACTTGGCTGAATGAATCAAACGCTTTCTGCTCTACGCTGGTGGACCGTATCGTCACCGGATACCCGCGTGATGAAGCGGCAAAACTGGAAGCGGAGCTGGGTTACAAAGACGGCTTCCTCGATACCGCTGAGCACTTCTATCTGTTTGTGATTCAGGGGCCAAAATCCCTCGCCAGCGAACTGCGTCTCGACAAGCTTGCACTTAACGTACTGATTGTTGACGATATTAAACCGTATAAAGAGCGTAAAGTCGCGATTCTGAACGGTGCACATACCGCCCTAGTGCCGGTGGCCTATCAGGCCGGTATCGATACCGTGGGTGAAGCCATGAATGATGCGGAAATCTGTGCATTTGTTGAAAAAGCGATTTATCAGGAAATTATTCCGGTGCTGGATCTGCCGAAAGACGAGCTGGAATCCTTTGCCAGCGCGGTTACCGGCCGTTTCCGTAACCCGTACATCAAGCACCAGCTGTTGTCTATTGCCCTGAACGGTATGACAAAATTCCGTACCCGCATTTTGCCGCAGCTGCTGGCAGGGCAGAAGGCCAGCGGTAAGCTGCCTGCGCGCTTGACCTTTGCGCTGGCTGCGCTGATCGCTTTCTATCGTGCGGAACGTAACGGGGAAGCGTATCCGGTACAAGACGACGCGCACTGGATCGAGAGTTATCAGCAGCTATGGGCGCAGCATCGTGACCACCAGATTACTACCCGCGATCTGGTCAGCGCGGTACTTTCCGTGAGCGAACATTGGGAACAAGATCTTACACAGGTTTACGGATTGGTCGAACAGGTGACAACCGATCTTGACGCGATTCTGACTCAGGGAATGCGTAAAGCCGTGCAACCGCTCTGCTAACGGCGGTTCAACGCTTATCAAGCCCGGCTTCGGCCGGGTTTTCTATGGCCGTAACAAGGCAACTTAGTTACAACATACATATTTTCTTTTATCACTATCCCACTGAAACACCGAGCATAAACCGCGTAACAGCCCATAAAGGGCTTCGCTAGCATACCATTTCACCGTCAGTACCGCTTGAATACATGACGTAGATCACGTTTAATATACAATTCATTAACCTGATTGATATCAAAATGATCGTTCGTCCTCACCAGCACTGGCTGGCCCGTATCTTTGTCTGGCACGGTTCCGTGCTGCCGAAAATCTTTTCGCGGTTGCTGCTTAACTTCCTGCTATCGATAGTCGTGATCCTGATTTTGCCCTGGTATTCTTCGCTGGGGGTGAAACTGACGGTCGCCCCGTTCAGTATTCTCGGCGTGGCCATTGCCATATTCCTGGGTTTTCGCAATAACGCCTGTTATTCCCGCTACGTTGAAGCCCGTCAGCTTTGGGGACAACTGATGATTGCCTCACGCTCTTTGCTGCGTGAGGTAAAAAACACGCTGCACGACGATCCGCATCTGAATGAATTTGTGGGTCTGCAAATTGCGTTTGCCCACTGTCTGCGTCTGACGCTACGCCGCCAGCCTACGCGTGCGGTGCTGGCGAAGTATCTTTCCGAATCGCATCTTCATGAGGTGATGACCGCCCAGTCGCCGGCAAATCGTATTTTGCTGATTATGGGGGAGTGGCTGGCTCAGAGGCGTCGGGCAGGGCAACTGTCGGATATTCTGTACCATGGTCTGAACATTCGCCTCAACGATATGTCCATCGTGCTGGCCGGCTGTGAACGTATTGCCAATACGCCGGTGCCTTTTGCCTATTCCCTGATTTTACATCGCACCGTGTACCTGTTCTGCATCATGCTGCCGTTCGCGCTGGTTGTTGACTTACACTATATGACGCCATTTGTCTCGGTGCTGATTTCGTACACCTTTATCTCTCTGGATACGCTGGCGGAAGAGCTTGAAGAACCCTTCGGTATGGAAAATAATGATTTACCGTTGGATGCTATCTGCAACGCTATCGAAATCGATCTGCTGCAAATGAACGATGAACCCCAGATACCTGAGCGCCTTACCGTCGATAAGCATTACCAGCTCAGCTAAGAGGAAAAACGCGTGACCGTAATCATTCGTGCCATACAGGCTGAAGATAAAGCGCAGTGGTTGGCGCTATGGCAGGGTTACAACACTTTTTATGGCGCGACACTGGCCGACGATGTCACGGAAAACACGTGGCAGCGAATGCTCAATCCGCAATCGCCTGTTTTTGGCCGAGTGGCGGTGGTAGAAGGGCGCGTGACCGGTTTTGCCCTGTGCGTATTACACGAAGGCACGTGGGTGACCCAACCCATCTGTTATCTGGAAGACCTGTTCGTGGACCCGTCATTTCGTGGCCTGGGCATTGCCCGGCAACTCATGCATTTCGTGCTAAATGAAGCCAAAGAACAGAAATGGTCGCGTTTCTACTGGCATACGCGTATTCATAATCCTGCCCGTAAGCTTTATGATGAATTCATCTCCGCAGATGATTACGTACGTTATTGTGTTAGGCTGTAAAGCCAGGATGCAGAATAAATCATTAAGGTTTTCCCTGTTTAATGGTTGCACCGACATAAGGAGAATCAAAATGGAAAAACGAATCGAGACTGCCGTTAACATCATTCTGTTCATTTCACTGTTCGCTACCGCCTGGGATCTGTCGCTGGTACGCGCGCTTGGCTGGTAAGCGGTACGCTCGGCTGAAACGGGCGCAGGACACGCTGCGCCCCTGTACATTTCATGAACGCCTCATTAATCAACGGCTTTTAGGCTAATTACCCACAAGGTTGTGCACCGTTTCTGTGGATAACCTCAGCGAAGTTATCCGCGAAAGGTTTTACGCCATTCCCCCGGGCTGACGCCCATTCTTTCACGAAAGGTCTGGCGAAACGTAATAGATGACTGAAAGCCTGCGCGCTCCGCGACCTGCTCAATGGAAAGCTGGCTGCTCTCCAGCAGGCTCTGACTCCGTCTTAACCGCTCAGCGGTGATCCATTCACCAATCGACATACCGGTAGCTTTCTGAAAATGGCGGGTTAGCGTACGGCGGCTCATCGCCGCTCGCTCGGCCAGTGAGTCGATGTTAAGTGTCTGACCGAGGTTATTTTGCAGGAAAAGAAGAAGCTGATTAATCCGCGTATCGTCAGTTCGCAGTGGTACCGTAGGTTCAATAAACTGGGCCTGGCCGCCTTCACGGTGTGGCGGCGTGACCATACGCCGGGCTATCTGGTTTGCGACGCTCGCACCAAGACGCTGACGAATCACATACAGGCAGCAGTCCAGCGCGGCGGCGGTGCCAGCCGAGGTAATCAGACCATCGTCGTCGGTATACAGAACGTTGACATCGAGCGTTACCTGAGGGAAAAGCCGTGAAAAGTCAGGCTCATATTCCCAATGCGTCGCGGCTCGACGGTGGTCGAGTAACCCGGCATAGGCCAGAACAAATGTTCCCAGGCACAGACCGACCACTGTCGCACCGTTAGCACGTGCGGTTTTCAACGCGGCCAACAATGCGGTCGACGGTTTCTCGTTCACGTCTCGCCAGAAGGGCACGATGACAATATCGCTTTGTGTCAGCGCGATAAAATCTGCCGTGGCCAATACCGCTGTACCTTCCTTAGACCAGACCATCCCAGGCGTTTCAGCGCATATGATACGGCGAAAATGCGTTTCGCTGCTGGCGCTGTCGCCAAACAAAATTAGCGGTACCGAAAAATGAAAGGTGCTGAACCCTTCACTGGCCACAATCGCAACGGAGGTGGGGGTCATTATGTTCTCACTCTTTAATACGTGACAGTGTCACCATCTGCTGGGGCACAGACGAAATCCTCTATCTGGTTATCTCGAGCATATTCCAGCAGCGCTTCTCGCGTCACCAGACAATGGTTAATCGCCCCCATATGGGTGGCAACGATCTGCGCCTGCGGCAATAGTGCATGTGCTTTTAGCAGATCTTCATTGCCAAAAATAATCGGGCCAAATCCCAGCACGTGTGCCCATCCGGTATTCATCACCAGCACTTCCGGCTGATAGTGGCGCATATTTTCAGCAATGGCGTCGATCCAGATTGTGTCGCCAACCAGATAGAGCGTTTTTTCTTCCGGATGCTGAAATACTACGCCGCAGGCTTCGCCAAGTCGTTCTGCCAGTTCAGGTATCGCGTAGGCGGCGTCTGATCCATGCTGCCCGTCGGTTTTGAGCAAACGGATGTGGCCAAAATGACTGTCAGCTGAAAGGAGGCGCACTTCGCTAAAGCCCTTAGCGCGCAGGAGTGCTTCATCATGGGCATTCTGCACATAAATCGGTATCGACCCTGGAAGAGCAGCGGCGGCCGCGTCATCCCAATGATCGAGATGAGTATGCGTCACAATCACCGCATCCACGTCGATAATCTCGCCGATCGGCAGAGGCAGTTCCACCATCGGGATACGAATATCGGCGCGGGCCGTGCCGGGAAAGCCCGGATAGGTGTCTTTGGCCGCCAGCATCGGGTCAATCAGAAAGCGTTTACCCGCGTAGTGAATCAACTGGGTGGCGTTGCGGATTTGGGTAATGTTCATAGTGAGAGTCCTGTTGTGTGAGGAGATGAACACAGTATGTCGGATTCTCAGCGTTGCGCCGCTGGCGTAATGACAATCTTCGATGGTATTGGGCCAATTGATGGCCGCTGTTGTGCGCAACGATGCCGTTCAGGCATAGCAAGTATGAATATTCAGTATAGAAATAGAGCCAAACAGGCATAGACAGTGGGGATATTTTGTATTTATCATACAAATGAAGTGAGCCACAGCGCATACGCGTATTATTCATTTATCCGTGGGTTTTTGATTATGTCCGCCGAAATTAATGCACTCATTGTGCTTGCCCAACTGAACGAAACGAAAGGCTTTTACCGTCGAGCTCTGCGTCTTTGGCGAGAAATTTCAACGCATTTTGATGCCGACAAGGCTCAGTGCCGACTGGCTTCGGAGAAAATAGATAACTGCAGTTTACATCTGCGTATCAAATCACCCCATGATGCGCCAGCAGGGAACGACAAAAAACAGCATGTTGAACGCGATAAATTAAAAATTCAGCAGCTTCTGAAGCAGGGATACAGCATTAAAGAAGTGCAGCATATGACCGGAAGGTCGAGCGCGTTTATCTACAAATATAATCCCCGTAGTAAACCAATCCATTAGTAACTCGATGGGGGTACACCGAATGCCTGGCGAAAGGCAAAGCTAAATGCGGCCGTGCTGGAATAGCCGACATCAAGGGCAACGGCGGTCACGTTTTTATTTTTTTTCAGCAACATTACCGACTCGAGAATGCGCATTTTTTGTTTCCAGGCGCCAAACGGTAAGCCAGTTTCTTTTTTAAAATGACGCGAGAAGGTACGGGCCGACATACCTAAATGATCGGCCCAATATTCCATCGAATGCTCTAGGGAAGGTGCGAACAAGTTCCTGATATGAGATCATCATATTCATCCGGAGCGCATCCCAGAGGGACATCATGAGCCATCAACTCACCTTCGCCGATAGTGAATTCAGCACTAAGCGCCGTCAGACCCGAAAAGAGATTTTCCTCTCCCGCATGGAGCATATTCTGCCATGGCAGAATATGACCGCTGTCATCGAGCCGTTTTATCCCAAGGCGGGCAATGGCCGACGGCCCTATCCGCTGGAGACCATGCTGCGTATTCACTGCATGCAGCATTGGTACAACCTGAGCGACGGTGCCATGGAAGATGCCCTGTACGAAATCGCCTCCATGCGCCTGTTTGCCCGATTATCCCTGGATAGCGCCCTGCCGGATCGCACCACCATCATGAATTTCCGCCACCTGCTCGAGCAGCATCAACTGGCCCGTCAATTGTTCAAGACCATCAATCGCTGGCTGGCCGAAGCAGGCGTCATGATGACCCAAGGCACTTTGGTGGATGCCACCATCATTGAGGCACCCAGCTCTACCAAGAACAAAGAGCAGCAACGCGATCCGGAGATGCATCAGACCAAGAAAGGCAATCAGTGGCACTTTGGCATGAAGGCCCACATTGGTGTCGATGCCAAGAGTGGCCTGACCCACAGCCTAGTCACCACCGCGGCCAACGAGCATGACCTCAATCAGCTGGGTAATCTGCTTCATGGAGAGGAGCAATTTGTCTCAGCCGATGCCGGCTACCAAGGAGCGCCACAGCGCGAGGAGCTGGCCGAGGTGGATGTGGACTGGCTGATCGCCGAGCGTCCCGGCAGGGTAAAAACCTTGAAGCAGCATCCGCGCAAGAACAAAACGGCCATCAACATCGAATACATGAAAGCCAGCATCCGTGCCAAGGTGGAGCACCCGTTTCGCATCATCAAGCGGCAGTTCGGCTTCGTGAAAGCCAGATACAAGGGGCTGCTGAAAAACGATAACCAACTGGCGATGTTATTCACCCTGGCCAACCTGTTTCGGGTGGACCAAATGATACGTCAGTGGGAGAGATCTCAGTAAAAACCGGAAATAACGCCAGAAATGGTGGAAAAAATAGCCTAAATAGGCTGATTCGATTGTTTGCGGGAAAAAAATCGGCCCAGATCCGCGAAATTTTAATCAGCGAGTCAGCTTGGGAAGAAATGACCTGCTTATTCGCACCTTCCCTAGTGCAGGCGATTCCTGTATAGTCCGACAGACCTCTATCAGCGCCGCATTATGTGGCCACGGTAGCATCAACTCCACTTCCGGTAGTTTCAAAATAACGTCCAGCAGGACGCTGACCAACTGACCATCTTTACCTTTAATATCATAACGTTCTGGTATATTTGTGGTAGCGTAATGGATAAACTCGCGTACAAAATCGCTGATAGCCACCATTTTACAGTCATCGATCGGCACCGGTAAAAACGCGGGCTCGATATCCAGACTCTCCAGGTGCACTTCATCCAGTGCCCACACCGCATGTTCGGTATTATGCGGTATCCAGATCCCATAGTGGGCAGGTATCACCCAGCATTTCCCCGCGACATCAATTCGCATGCTGCCCGTATGAGCAAAATGGAACTGCGCGAAGGAGTGGCTATGATTGGCAACATGATTATTGGCTTCAAGCACATACGAACGAAAGTACACCGACTGCGGCAGCTCTTTCATCGAATTATCCTGCGATGAAAACCACCGTTTTGCCTGTATGGTTGAGAAAGAAGGGCGCTCGTCCATCGTTATGGCGTCTACTCGATAAATATTGTCCTCACATCATAATACATACCATCGTGTTATCAATAATAATCTTACGCAGAAAATACTGACTTCTAATTTATGGAATAGAATTATGGCGACGGTTTGCTCAGACGTAATAAATGTTGAAGAATTGAATGATAATTGGTCGCGAATGGGCAACGAACTGCTCCAGCAGGCGGATATTAAAATCAACGGCTCGCGCCCGTGGGATATTCAGGTGCATCACGCTGATTTTTTTAAACGCGTATTTCAACAAGGTTCGTTAGGCTTTGGTGAAAGTTATATGGACGGTTGGTGGGATTGTGACCGGCTGGACATTCTGTTCTGTAAAATTCTTCAGGCCAAACTGGATAAACAGATGCCGGGAAATCTGAAGGATATTCTGCAAATTGCCAGCGCGAGATTGTTTAACCTACAGTCGCGCCGACGCGCCTGGATTGTCGGTAAAGAGCATTACGATATCGGTAACGATTTATTTTCCAGGATGTTAGACCCTCACATGCAGTACTCCTGTGCTTATTGGCGTATGGCAAGTTCTCTGGAAGAGGCGCAAGATGCCAAGCTGAAAATGATTTGCGAAAAATTGCAGCTCCAGCCCGGCATGCGTTTGCTGGATATCGGCTGCGGGTGGGGCGGTTTGGCCGCGTACGTCGCTCGCCACTATGGCGTCAGCGTTGACGGCGTGACCATTTCGCAAGAGCAGCAAAAAATGGCACAGCAGCGCTGTGAAGGGCTTGATGTGAGCATTCTGCTGCAGGACTATCGCGATCTGAACAGAAAATACGATCGTATTGTTTCCGTTGGGATGTTTGAGCACGTTGGTCCCAAAAATTACGACACCTATTTCAAGGTCGTGGACCGCTGCCTGAAGGCCGACGGACTGTTTTTACTCCACACTATCGGCAGTAACGAGACCGGGGTTAACGTCGACCCATGGATTAACAAATACATTTTCCCGAACGGCTGCCTGCCGTCAATTCGTCAGATCGCCAACGTCAGTGAATCCAGGCTGATTATGGAAGACTGGCACAACTTCGGTAGTGATTATGATAAAACGCTAATGGCCTGGCACCAGCGCTTTAATGCGGCATGGCCCGACATAGCCACGCACTATACTCCGCGTTTTCGTCGAATGTTTAACTATTACCTTTGCGCCTGCGCCGGTGCATTTCGCGCACGTGATATTGAACTCTGGCAGGTATTGTTCAGCCGGGGAACCGAAGGCGGGATGTACGTTTATCGGTAAACTGTTAAAACGGGCTGGACCGATAGTCGGTGCCAGCCCATCGTCATATTAATAACTGAGATCAGAACATCCCGTACAGCAGGGCGGAAACGGTCAGTACGCCGCTGGCCATGACCATCGCGGAGAGCATACCTCGCAGCGGTTTCAGCGCTTCGCGGGTGAAAATCAGCCAGGTTGGAATAATAAACAGGAAGATCGCAATTAATGGCCCGCACAGGGTTTCAATCATATTAATGACGTCCGGGTTAAGATAAACCACCGCCGATGTGATAATAAACATCAGCACGGAAATGATTAATTTGGCCTGTTTAATATGGCTGGTGCGTTTAATGCCAAAAAGATCTGCCGCCAGGACATTGAACGTTTCGGCAACCGGCATCGAGATCCCCAAAAATGATTTAGTCATCCCCAGAATCGCAATCAACGGCGCCAGATAGATCATCACGCTCATACCGTCGTTGCCGCCGATAACCGACAGCACATTAAGGTTTTGCGCCTTAGCCATTTCAAACGTTTCGCGCGGGGTGCTCAAAATACAGCTCAGTACGAAAAAGAGAATACTGAAGAAAATCAAACCATAGGCGTGCCGAATAACACGAACGGACTGCGTCTCGCCACCGTTGCCAGGTTCGCGATACCAGGAAGCCAGTGCGGGAATCAGCGGCGCGGAGCACAGCGAGAAAGCAATCAGCGGTAGGGTTAACCACAAATCCTTCAGAGAACTGCTGGCCGACGTTGAATGGGTTGATTGCCACGCATGGGCGATATTGCTGAAATCCCAGGCCGGAATCTGTGACGCCGCCACCACAATAATAGCAATGGCGAACGGCAGCGCAAGGGCGCTCATGGTGCTGACGACTTTATCACGACCTTTGCTTAGCACCAGATGCAAAATTGCCAGCACAACCAGCGTCAGAGTCGCGCGGTTAAAGCCGGTGAAGTGCAGGCGTTCGGTCAGGAAATGGCTGAGGGCGTTAATCAACGAAACGGCGTACACCAGCGTCACCGGATAGTGTGCAACGCAGAAAAACAGCTTCATCAACTGACGTCCCTTGGCACCGAAGAACGAACCAAACAGCGGCAGCGTGCGATCATTCTGCTCGTCCGCCGGGTTGTCGCGCATAAAGACACGGCATATCAGCACGTGGGGAACTAACGACAGCGGAAAACCGAGTAGCAGTAGTAGAATAAAGACCAGCGGACCGCGCGTACCAATTTCTACCGGCAGGAATAGCGTGCCTGCTCCGACGGTAGCGCCATACACACCCATCATCCAGATGGTGTCCTTTTTCGTCCATTGAGGACGAGATACTTCGGTTTCTTTATTCATAGTACTCATAAATATTAGAATTAACGCAAGCGTTAACGAGCGAGTGGTTGGTATCCAAACGGGAATGAGAAGGTAGAGGGGGTTATTTTATTTTTATTTCAGGCCGTAAACTGGCCCTTTTCAAGATACTACTGGTACTTCGGCAGGCGTCGCAAGCTATTTTTATTAACGATCGTTAGTTTAGATATATTAATGATAATAATTCACAGCTATGTAACTTATATCGCTTTTTATTAAAAAAGAGCCGGCCGCATAACGGCCGGTTCAGGGTAGACGTTAATTACCCCAGCGGTCTTTTAAATAATCAACCGCCTGCTGGGTTTGCGGTTGCTCCAGATAACCTTCGCGGAACAGGATGGTTCCGTTGATGTTTGATGCAGATTCATTGAGGTCAATTTGCTTTTTCAGCTCCGGAACGCCGCCTTCGATGGTCCAGTCCGGCTCGTTCTTTGACGGTTCACCCACTTTATACAGCGCGATGCCAATGTACAGACGCGTGTTAGTCGGCTTCACTACATCCGCCCACCATTTGGCTAACACATCGTAGCGGGCCGCATCACGGGCAAAGGGCCAGTAGATCTGTGGGGCGATATAATCCAGCAAACCTTGTTGTACCCATTGACGCGTATCAGCATAGGATTCATCGTAAGCCGCCGCGCCACGGGTATCTGACCCGGCCGGGTCATGCGAACGGTTACGCCAGACCCCAGCCGGACTGACGCCAAACTCGATGTTCGGGTTCAACTGTTTAATCGTGCGGGATACCTGGGCGATCAACTGCTGAGTGTTAATCCGACGCCAATCGGCTTTGGAGGCATAACCCTGGCCATAGCGGCGGAATGTGGCGCTGTCATTCAGCGAAGAGTTAGCGGTTTCGGTGTAGAAGTAATCATCGAACTGAACGCCGTCGACGGGATAGCGCGACACGACTTCCGCCACAATACTGGTGATCCAGTCACGGGCCTCCGGAATTCCGGGGTCGAGCACAAAGCGATCGCTCGCCGTACGAATCCAGTCACGATGCAGCACAAACACGCTCGGTGGCGTCATCGAGAGGGTGCTATTGAGCGCCGAAACGGTCGACGGTTTAGTATTAGTGGAAACCCGGTACGGGTTGAACCACGCATGGACTTTCATTCCACGCTTATGGGCTTCATCCAGCATAAACTGCAGCGGATCGTAGCCAGGATATTCGCCAATATTGCCGGTCATGACGTCGGACCACGGTAGAATATCAGACTTCCACAGCGCGGTGCCGTCAGGTTTAACCTGGAAAAACACGGTATTGATACCGAGATTTTTGAGCCTGTCGAGCTTAGCCCGCAGCGCCGCCTGCTGCTGGTCAATACGCTGAGTGGCGCTGCCGGCATTGATGGAGCTTATTGGCGGCCAGTCCAGGCGTGAAACGGTCGTCAGCCAAACGCCACGCATCGGTTGATTGCTCTGCTGTGATTTGCCCGGATTCACGGTGGACGGCGGCGTGGTTGGCTGCTTCGAATCACAGCTGACCAATAACAGGGCGGCAACAATCAGCGCGCTGGCCTTTTTCAAAGTGGAGAGACGGAAGAAGCGGTAAGAGCTGGGAGTCATAGGTGCCGTTTTTCGGATTGTCACGAGTGGAGAACATTTTCGTACTATTTACGGCGAAGTCAATTGGTTAGCCAGTAGCAAATAGGGTCTTTACTAACCCAGAGCAATGAATGTACCGTTACTCAATACGATGAGCTGATATCAGTCCTGATGATGACTACTATAAAAGAAGGTAATTTGCCTTATTTCAGTACATTTCTTATCTTTGGAAGTCATGCTCCTGGAAAATAGGTAAAGAAGACTTATGTCGAATAATATCCCACACGCGCAGACGCATCTGGCCTGGACCTGGCAAAATAGTGCCGAACCCCATGACCTGCAGCTGGAACGTATTGCGATCCCGCAGCCGGCTGCCGGTGACGTGCTGGTGCGCAACCAGGTCATTGGCCTGAATCCGGTTGACTGGAAGGTGCTGACCCCGGGGCTGGTCGATTGGCAGACAGGACACGTTCCGGGCGTTGACGGGGCCGGAACCGTGGTAGCACTGGGCGAGGGCGTTGATAAACGCTGGTTAGGCAAACGAGTTGCCTATCATCAAAGTCTGGCCAGGCCCGGCAGCTATGCTGAACATACCCCGGTGGCCGAGCGGGCACTTATTGCGATTCCTGATGCGCTAAGTTTTGACGTTGCCGCCAGCATTCCTTGCCCGGCGCTGACCGCCTGGCTGGCCATTGAAAAGCTACCCGCTATTCAGAATGCACCGCTGTTGATTAGCGGCGCCGGTGGTGCGGTGGGCCATTATCTGGTGCAGTTCGCCGCAGCCCGCGGCTTTGCGATTACCGCGATGTGCAATCCGCGACACTGGCCACGTCTGCAGGCCATGGGGGCAGCGCACTGTATTGCCGGGCCACTGGCGCCGGAACAGGTCTGGCCGGAAGATAAAAACGGCACGTTCTTCGCCGTTATTGATAGCGTCAATGAAGATCACGCTGCGCGCCTGACGCCGGCGCTTAAGGCGAACGGACATATTATTTGTATTCAAGGACGGCTGACGCAGTGGCCGTGTGCACCTTTTGGCAGAACGTTGTCTATGCACGAGGTGGCACTCGGTGCGCTGCACTGGTACGGGGATGATGAGGCCTGGAACGATCTCACCACTGCGGGAGTGCAGATATTCGACGATCTGGTGAATAACCGTTTGGTTGCCGAAGAGACCGTCGCCGTCGATTTTGATGAACTGCCGCAGCTCCTTGATAAACTGCGCTATCGCCAGTTTAGCGGCAAACCGCTGGTGCGGATTAACCCTTAGCGCGGTGATTCGCCCACGGATCGAACGCCGGTTCTGCCGGCGTGATTTCCACATCACCATTCAATGAATCCAGATACAGCGCTTCAACTTCCGCGCGTGCCCACGGAGTCCGACGCAGAAACTTCAGGCTCGATTTTACGCTTGGCTCATTCTTGAAACAGTTGATGTTAATCAGCTTGCTTAACTGCTCCCAGCCGTAACGCGCGACCAGCGCGTTTACCTGCATTTCCAGGGTAACGCCGTGTAAAGGATCTTTAGATGTATGCACAGTGATGGAATTCCGTTGTGTCTGATAGTTCGGCGAGGGAAGGGTACAAGAAAGCGGAGTCAGCGGCAATGCCAGCGTTTACTGTATGTTTTTTCACCCAATAAAACCGCGCAGCTACGTAAAATCTGACCCACTATGACACAGCGAAAATCACAGAATTCGCGTAGCGCTAGCATAATCGATAATTTATCAATAAATCAGTACGTTACATGTGTTTTTCAGAAGCAACCGTGCTGTGTTATGTATTTTCCGACCCAAACCACGGTTTCCGTGTTCGGATCAACATTGAGCACGACGTTGCGAATCTGCGGGCAAAACAGTTCCTGACTGGTTTTCGCACATTCCAGCTGTTTTAAAACCTGAACACCCGATTCTGTATCAACGTGGCTGAGCCTGGCATCGCGATCGCAAACAAAGCCTGCAGCGCTGATTTTTTCTTTCGCGGCATCCAGACGCAGACCAACGATATTAAGACGATCGACTTCCTCAGCATGTGCGCTATCAGAGACGCGCGTTAATGAACAGCCGGCCAGGAGAAAGGTAGCAAAGCACAGCAAAACGGTTTGATGGCGCGGCGTTGGCATCAGGCTTCCGAGAGCAATAAAGGATGTAAAGAAAGTAGACGCTAAACGCAGGCGCCGCAATGAAATAGAATTAAATGAGGACAAAACATCCCAGAAGGTTAAGGGGGATGTGGTGGAGTCGGTAAAGGACTGGGTTATGGTGTTGGTTCAAATTAAATTTAACATAATATACATTATGCGCACCAACATGGATTCAGGCAGAATCCAGAGATTTGTGGGCATCCTTGTTCTCGCAGAATATGGATGTGCTGAGTCTGGTTGGTTCGCCTAACGATTGAAATGTCTTGCGGCCTTCACTGGGATTATCGAACGTCCTGATAATTTTTCTTAGGACCTGATTCAAATGAAACGATTGATTCCAATCCTTGCCTCTGCCGCAAGCATGACCATTCCGGTTGCTGCAATGGCAGACAATATTGTTTGTCATGGCGGCTGGAGCATTGAGCGACACGTTACCGGTAGTGCCAGTAGTGGATTCATGAGCTACATGAAAGATGCTGGCGTCATAAAGTTATTGCATAACGGCAAGCTCATTTCACAAAAACGCATTCAGGACATTCAGCAATCGGTGTATCAGACCAGTGGTGCTCCACTTGTTAACTACGAGTTTGATGTTGATAAAAACAGTTTCTATATCCTTGCTCTGGATATGAGCACTCAGGGTGCATCAGGTGGCGAGCCGGATATCAAACTTTGGGGTACTGACGCAATGGGAATTGATTGCATCTTACAGGTAGGTGCTGAATGAAAAAATTAATCACCCTTCCCTTATTGATATCAATGGCCGGTTTGTTATTTACAAATCAGTCACTGGCGATTACGCAATCACAGATGCAGATGAGAGCGACTGCTACATGTGATTCTTACGCAAGTATGTCCAGAATTGCCAGTCCAGGCGTGGTTTATGAAATGTGTCTGAATGGAGCTAAAGAATCGATGCAGGGTCGAAACTCAGCATGCGAAAGCAAAATACGACAATTCAATAAACAGGCAGATACATTGCATGGAATGGAACGCGCTGAGTATATTGAAATTGCTCAGGCATATCGTATGGGTTGCAATGCTGGAAAGCAAACACCCAAGATAAATAGTGAAAACAAGCAAGCAATAGCGAAAGTCTTATCACAAGAGGAAATAAAGGAAAGGCAAGAAATACAAAGTTATGGCATGGAAATACGTAATGCATTTGGCCAAATCAGGAGTGGCGCACCTGACTTAACAGGACAAAAGTGCTCTATTAAAGTATGGTTCTCTCAAAGTGGTAATGTGTTGTCAACAAAAGTAGAGTCCGGTGATAATGATGCATGCTCTTATGTTTTAAAGAGAACCCAAAAAATCAAGCTCAGTGCAATGAATGATAGTCAGTACAAAGTGTTTAGAAATACACCTATTGATTTTAGTTTTTAAAAACACCACTCATAAGATAAGTTTCTGATTTTTATTACTGATAGGAGTCTTCACTTTTGTGGGGATTCTTATTTCTTAATTCTGATTCTTTGTTAACTCAAGCCGTATGGCTCTCCTGCGGAGGGCTCAATATTGGACTAATATTAAAACACTAAGGTAAGAGACTAAGTAACCACGGAATACCGATTAAGATAATAGAGTAATAATAGGTATATATAAGAGATTAACCTCGGTTGGCGATTTGGCGATGGTAGCATGGATATTGAATTACGTAAATATATTATATTTATTTTTTTATCTCTCCACCCTATCGGGTAATTCCGGCGCAGCACATCAGCATAATCTGATTCATATAACGCATCACGAGCCATTAAAGGGCTACAGCCAGTACAAAACCATGCTTTGGCCCTAAAACAGCCCATAATCGCCCCCACGCAACCTCTGGTCACAATTTATACCAATTTCATTTAACTGTATAAATGAACAGCGCCGTATATGCCGGAATCCTGCCATCAGACAGGCCCAGCACACCCTGCCCTGACCCGTATTTACAGTGCCTGTAGCGCATTCTGAGCGCACTGGTGCATGATAAGGCATGAATGCCACGCCCACTCAGTGACAGTCGCAGAGCGGCACTGGTAGAGTGCTACGATACCTGTCACATTGCATTGTCTGTATTATTTTTAATTTTTATTTTTTGAATGGATTCTTTAATTTAATTCCTGACCTCCACCCGGAGTGCTGGCCTGACAGAAGGTAAAGGGAAAAGTAGGACCCGACCCGATTCTTTTTCCCCTTTTCATTCGTCACCCAGGAAATGTCAGATGACTTACTTTCGAAATAAGAAATATCATCAGAACTACAGCCATAACACTTTGTTTCCAGGCGCTGTATTTACCACGAAGCATAATGGTGAATGCTCCATTCTTGGTCGTTCGGAAGACAAATCAAGGCGTGGATATTATGTCGTGGAATTTAAGGATAGCGGCATAGTTAAGGAGGCTTATGGTACGCATATTAAATCGGGTGCAGTCTCAGATGATGCCTTTCCGTCCTCAGAAGAGGAACGAATAACATTATTGATGAGGCCGCGTTATTATGATGTGGGATATATTGGGAATGGAAGACACTCCACTATTGAAAATACCAGAAGTCACCAGAGAACGAGGTCATTCATTCTATGGCATAACATGCTGGCAAGGTGCTACATGACAGTTAAAGGGAAACAATATTTTAAAGGATATAAAGGTGTCACTGTATGCGAGCGATGGCATAACTTTCAGAACTTCTGCAATGACCTTCCAAAATTGCATGGCTACAACAAATGGAAGGATAATCCGGGAGAGTTTGAGCTGGATAAAGATTATTCACATCGGCTCATTTATTCTGCTGACACGGTGGCATTTATCAGCACAGAAGAAAATGCCAGGGAAGCTGGATTACGACGTGTTGCCATGAAGATTCCTTCCGGGCATTATCATGAAATAAATAAAATTCGAGATGAGATATTAACGGAGGCTGAAGATGAATTAAAAAACAATCAAATTAATTATGAAGTTGTTCTTAACGGGAATATGAAAGTAATCCTGTCTGAAACCCCTTATGGCACAGTGTTGTTCTGGCCTCTCACGAAAAAGATTCAGCGTAATTGCTACATGATTGATGGTGATGTACAGGTTTATGTTCATTACCTGCGCTGGCTCATACTTCAGTGGGAAAACAGAAATTCCGACATAAACTGTGTTGCTACAACCTGTTGATGATGCTATAAAATAGTCATAAAATAACCGGCATTTCACAATGCTATCTATTAATAAGAAAAAACGAACATTCAGGATGTATCTGTAATTCCGCTGTTGCAGTGATTTTCTATGCCAGAAAACAAGTAACAACGTCTGGCAGTTCATTGCAGAAGGCTAAATGCCAGCACTTCGTGCAGTCATTTAACATGTTCAACACATTATGCGCACTAATGTAGGGTCAGATGGAATCCGACGTTTTATGGTTCCAGAACTCACCAATCTTAACGTTATGTTCGTTGCCGGCTTTGGGCCTGTTACCCGTGATACTCAGGACAGCAAAGCATTTTATATCAACGCGTTGGGCCTGCCGCTAAAGTCCATGGATGGCAATGATGATTATCTGCTGACGGATGTAGATGCACTGCATGGTGTTAAGCATTTTGCACTTTGGCCACTGTCCCAGGCGGCGAAATCTTGTTTTGGCACGGCGTTCTGGCCTGATGATATTCCCGTTCCTCAGGCATGGATTGAATTTGAAGTGGCGGATATTGATATTGCTACCAATGCACTGTGCGCTCAGGGATATCATCTGCTCGTTGCAAAACGTACCGAGCCCTGGGGTCAAACCGTGACGCGTCTGCTCAGCCCCGAAGGCTTATTGGCCGGGTGTGACCATTACGCCGTGGCTGCGCGAAAATCGCTGATGTCGTGAACTGAACCTGAAGACATCAGGTTCGTTTTCTGTCTGCTTAGGCGTCAACCCGGAAATGCTTTCTCAGCGCCCTTTTCCCGGCGTCGGTAAAACGAACTTCCCGGTAACCCGGTACTCGTTCAATCCACCCATGTTGGGTAAACGCCTTTAGCAATGCCGCGCCGGCTTCACCACCAAGATGCGGCCGTCGTTCGCTCCAGTCCAGACAGGCGCAGACCGGTTTACGCGATGAGCGCGCGCTGATGACGGCGCCTAACCCGGCGAGTCTGGCAGAGCCGACGACAGACAATGATGCGTTATCCGACGTAAACCAGCCCTCTTCAACCATAAAATCATACAGACTAACGGCAACTTCACCGGCCAGATGATCGTAACAGGTCCGTGCTTTACGCAAATGCACCGGCGTTGTGGGCTTCGTGCGTGGGACAGTCTTCATCGATACTCCCATCAGGGTTTCCAGCAGAGACGCGATTTCGCGTCCGGCCAGCCGATAATAGCGATGTCGCCCCTGAGCCAGGCAGAGAATAAGCTGACCGTTCAGCAGCTTATTCAGATGCGCGCTGGCCGTGGATGGCGCAACCCCGGCAACGGTACTCAGTTCGGTCGCCGTCCACGCTCGCCCATCCATTAACGCACAGAGCATGCTCACGCGTGAAGGATCCGCCATGGCTGCCGCAATGTTGGCCATGGTTTTTTCCAGCTGCGCGCCGTCGTCAAATTCAGGGCAAGAGTTAAGCGATTTCACGGTAATCTAACGCTCCATTTATCGGTCAGCCTGGCGGCCAGAGGATCATCATCGGTCAGCAAAATCAGCCTGTTATCATGATCGCTGTACTGCACCAGGATCGTGATGCCCGCGTCGGCCAGCACGCGCGCTATCTCACCTAGCCCACCGGGCCGCTCCTGCTTCAGGCGACGAATTAATGGCCGGGTTACGCAGATAACCGTCATGCCGGCATCAACGAGCACTTGTCTGGCCCGTTCACCTTCGGCGACCAGAAAATGGGCATGTGCAATTTCTCCTGCGGCAAACACGCCACCGCCTTCCAGCCCTACGCCGTGCAGGCCCAGCGTCGTACCTAATCGCGCCAGCTCTCCCGGACGAGATTGAAGAATGACATGGATATCATACATGATGCGAGCCCCCGCGTTCATCAGACGAATATTCACGAATCACCTGTGCGATCCGGATACGGTAGTGGGAAAAGATCGTCCGTTTCCCCTCCTCCTGGGCCATCTGATGCAGAGCATTTCGCTTCCATTCGAGCACCGAAGCCTCACTTTCCCACCAGGAAAGTGACAAGATAGTCCCTTCACGACTGAGACTTTTAAATCGTTCAATGGCGATAAATCCCGGAATATGCGCCAGTGCGGCATTCAATTCCGCGGCGAGCACCAGGTAGCGGGCCTGATGGTCAGCAGCGGCCTGCGCTTCAAACAGTACGGCAATCATAGCAACCCCCTTGCGTTGTGAGGTGCTCACTGTAGCGTCGGGTTCGACCCTTATGCTTCGATAGATAACGAAATATGCCTAAAGCCAGAAATGCACGAATTATCTTGAATTTGCACGAAATCGCCGTATATGATGCATTTTCTAACCTGGAGAAATCATCGTGCAGCAAAAAACCGCAAAAATACGCATTATCAAGATCGATACGCTCTCTGACAATTGGTATGTACTCAAGAAATATACGTTTGCCCTACAGCGACAAAACGGTGAATGGCAGCAGCAAGACCGTGAAGTTTACGATCGCGGTAACGGTGCGACGATCCTGCTCTATAACCGTGAGCGCCGCACCGTTATTCTTACTCGGCAGTTCCGTTTTCCGACCTTCGTCAATGGCTATCCGGGCTATCTGATCGAGAGCGCCGCTGGGCTACTGGATAATATGGATGCCGAAAGCCGTATCAAAGCCGAAGCCGAAGAAGAAACCGGGTTCCGTCTTACCAACGTGCAAAAGGTCTTTGAGGCCTTTATGAGCCCCGGCTCCGTCACGGAAAAACTGCATTTCTTTGTTGCTGAATATGCCGACCAGAATAAGGTCAGCGCCGGAGGCGGCATTGAAGCAGAAGGCGAAGATATTGAAGTGCTAGAGATGCGTTTTGACGATGCGCTGGCCGCTATCGATAACGGTGATATTATCGATGGCAAAACGATTATGCTGCTGTACCACCTTGCGGTAAAAGGTCTGCTTTAAGCGCGCGGCTGCTGGATTTGCGCCAGCAGCCCTTCCAGCCACTGCGCAAACACCCTGACTTTGTGTGATAAATGCCGATGCGGATAAAGCAGCGAAAGCCTGCGCGCCGGACATGGATTATCGGACAGCACTTCCACTAACTGACCGCTGTCTATGTACGGCTGTAAGAAGAAGTTCATTCCCTGAAGCAGGCCAAGCCCGGCAAGCCCTGCCGAAATATAGACCTCGGAATTATCGAGGATCAGCTTGCCCGGTAGATATATTTCCTCCACGCCCTTCTCCGTCTGGAAGCGCCACGGCACCACTTCTCGGCTGTTGTTGACAAACCAGTTAACGCCCTGATGGTGGCGCAACGACTCAAGCGACGTCGGCGTGCCGTACCGCGCAAGATAATCCGGGCTGGCGCAGGTGGTCATGTTGATGTTGCCAAGCGGCCGGGCCACGTAGTCGCCGTCGTCAAGCTCGCCCATGCGCAATACGCAGTCGAGGCCGTCGCGCAGCATATCGCGACGCATGTCGCTACTGCTGAGTACGATCTCCAGATCCGGATGCGCGTCATAGAACGCCCGCAGATGCGGCACCACCACCAGGCGGGCAAATGCGATTGGCATATCTACGCGCAGCTGGCCGTGCAGCGGGCGATCCGGGGAAAAGGACTCCAGCAGATCGTCTGCCTGAGACAGCAGCGGTTTACTGCGACGATAAAATTCTTCACCTTCCGGCGTCAGATAAATACGTCGCGTGGTGCGCTGTAGCAGCCGTACGCCGCTGCCCTGCTCGAGCTGCTGCACCGCTTTGGTCACCGCCGGGCGGTGTATTTGCAGGTTTTCCGCCGCCTGGGTGAAGCTGCCTGAATCGACAATTTCGATAAAAATCTTAATATTTTCAAAAAGATTCATCTGCATGATGCACGTTTCCCGGCAATCGAAGAATTATTGTTATTTATTTAATAACAGTGAAGAACTTTTTTCACTATTTTTCTAAACAATGAACCTCTCTACACTGCCCGCATCCCAGCAAATTCGCGCTGTAATGAGGAAATAGCATCATGAAAACGAATCGTATCACTCAGATCCTCGGCATCGAAAAACCCGTTGTCCAGGGCCCGCTTTCCTGGCTGACCGATGCCCGTTTCGTTGCCGCCGTTAGCAACGCCGGCGGCCTGGGCGTGTTAGGCCCAAACGCTGGCCTGACGGCAGAAACGGCGGTGTCGACGCCTGAAGAAACGGCAGAAAAAATGCGCGAAGAAATTCGTAAAACCAAGGCGTTAACGGAAAAACCGTTTGCCGTTAACCTGATTCCATCAGCAGAAAACGACATCTGGACCCCCGGTATTCTGCGAGTGATGAAGGAAGAGGCGGTAAAAGCCGTGGTTTATACCGGCTACGGTGAAGGCGCCATTATTCCTGCGTTGTTTGAGGAATTAAAAGCCGCAGGTATTGCCATTATCTACCGTGATATCAACCCAACGCCGGCGAATAGCCGTGAGGCAGAACGTGCGGGGGCGGATATCATTGTGGCCACAGGCTTTGATGAAGGCGGTACTCTGCCGGGCACTGCGCTGGGCACATTCTCCGTCGTTCCGATGATTGTCGACGCCGTGAAGCACGTGCCGGTCCTCGCCGCGGGAGGGATTGTGGATAAACGCACGGCCAAAGCCGCCCATGCGCTTGGCGCGGAAGGCGTGTTCGCCGGGTCGGTGTTTATCAGCACGCTAGAAAACCGCGTACCGCTGTCGGTGAAAGAAAAAATCGTCGCCGCCAACGGTCTGGACCTTAGCCTGTTCCGCACCCTGCCCGACTACTACCGTTCGCTGCCGGGGAAACTGACCGAGAAACTGGTGGCCATGGATAAAGCCGGTGCCACGAAGGAAGACATCGGCAGCGCAATGGGCGGTTTGCGCGGACTGCGTCTCGGGATGCTGGAAGGCAACACTGACGAAGGCTATATCTCATTAGGTACGGGGATTGGCGGCATTAAGCGGATTGTCAGCGTTGCCGACGTTGTTGAACAACTCTCGGTTTAGCCCTTCCAGAGAGGGGTGACTAAAAGGGCAGCCTTCGGCTGCCCTTTTCATCAGGCAAAGCGGAGATAAACCTGCTCGCCGTCGATCTGTACCGGGTAAATAGCCACACCTTCAGTTAACGGGCTGCACATTGCCTTACCGGTTTTAATGCAGAATCGGCCCTGATGCAGCGGGCACTCAATTTCACCGTCTTCAAGAAAACCGTCGCTCAAGCGCGCATTGCCGTGAGAACACTGATTATCGCTGGCAAAAACGCCCTCATCGGTACGGTAAAGCGCGATATCGCGACCGTTAATCGCGATGCCAATTACATCGTCTTCCGGCAGATCGGCCAGCTCGGCGGCAAAAATCCAGTTATCAGACATATCATCACCTCAAATAGGATAGATCAGCGAGTTAGGTACCAGTTCGCTATCGAAAATGCACAGGCGGCTGGCAAAGCGCAGCCCTTCCGCCGTTCGAACCACCGTATCGAGGTAGTAGCCCACGTTGAAGACCTCGCTGTGGCCATCCGGCTTGGTACGGAAGACGGCATAGTGGGTCCGCGCTACGATCCCTTGTTCATCGACCGAGATCACATGCGGTAACCCCACCACGTGGCGCTGGTAGTAAGGGTCATGAAAAAGCGTTTCGGCAACGCCGTAAATACGGTCTTTCAGCATACCTTTGCTTTCAAGATTGATGGTGCAAAGCGGCAGCTGGCGGTCGTAGTTCTCCCGCGGGATCACCTTATAGCAGCAGTCTTCGGTAAATAGCGTCGTCCACTTTGCCCACTCAGCGCGATCAACGGCGTCGCTGTACTCGGTTTGCAGCGCCACAAGCTGTTGCCAGATTTCATTGTTAATCATCATGTTAAATCTCCAGTACGCCGCGCCAGTAATGGTACATCCCGCGAATCAGGCTCTCCGAGACCATATGATCGCTATTTTCATAGCCGGTGCCGTTCATCTCGGCAAGGGTGCGTCGATGGTCATTGTGATGGAACCCCTGCTGAGAAAACTCCACGACTTCGCCGTCGTCAGCCGACACGAAACCGGCCGGGCCGAACAGATTGGCCTGTTTCAGACGACGTTGGGTCATCTCCTCGTCATCGTCAGCAAAACCAAAGTGAGTCCAGACAAAATCGAAGGCGTTTGGCCCGCGCGGCTGAATATGGCGTACCGACATCGAATTGACGTTTTGCTGAATAACCAGGCTCGGAAATAGCGTCATCATGACCACCGTCGGGCCGTTCCACCAGGGTTCCTCCACCACATCAAGGAAGCTGGCATCGTTCAGCTGCATTTGCTCTTTAAAGCTGCTAACTCCTTGTGTCACCGCGCTTTTACCGCCATTTCCTTTCCGGCTAATCATCGCCGCATGGCGGTATTTATCGTCCATAATCAGCTGTGAACGATTATCGGCACGCCACAGGCCAAACGTCACAAACCAGGTGTGCAGCAGGCCCGCGTGGTACGGATCTTTAATGTTTTCCTGCATCAGCTTCCAGTTACCTGGAATGCGTTGGCGGTTATAGCCCAGCAGCTTGAGCTGACGACCGCTAAACACGCGCTCAAAATATGCCAGGATATCCGGGCCCAGATACTGCTCAAGCGGCTCGACGTCGGGCGAGAAAGAGGCAAACACGACGCCATTGTGGCAAGCGACGTTCAGCTTTTTCAGCCCGTGTTCCGCAGGGTTAAAGTCCTTGGGCATTCCACCGTTGACTTTGCCGTCCTGCTTCACGCCGCGACGGAAAGGCACGCCCTGAAGGTTACCGTTGAGGTCGTAATTCCACTGATGATACGGGCAGACAAAATCGCTGCGGTTGCCCGATTTTTCACGGCAGAAGCGCATTCCACGGTGCGCGCAGACGTTTTCAACCACATTAATTTCCCCCTGTTGATTACGTACCGCGATCACCGAACGTTCGCCGATGACGCTGCGCACAAAATCACCAGGCTCTGGGATCTCGGCTTCCAGCGCCACATAGCACCAGTGTTTTCCGTAGAAAATCTTGTCGAGCTCGCGCTGGTAAATATCGTCGCGGGTATAGGCCCAGTAAGGAATACGGCTGGTCCCATCGTCTGGCCAGAGTAAATTGCTATTGGGTTCAGAGGTGAAGTTCATAGTGACTCCTTTTAGTTATCTATCCGGGTAACGACATTACGGTTGGTAATAAAACGCATCGGCGTGAATATCTTCGGCGCGGGCACCTAGCGCACGAGCCTGCAGGGTCATGGCTTCAACCATCGCCGGTGGCCCTGCCGGGTAAACCTTCCAGCCCTTCAGCGTCGGCAGATCCTGCGCAACCGCGGCGGGCAGACGCCCGGTGCGTATGGTTTCGGTTGGTGTCTCCTGGCTTAGCACTATCTGATAGCGGAAATGAGGGTATGCATTGGCCAGCGCCTCCAGCTGTTCGGTACCGTACAAATCGGCAGCCCAGCGGCAACCGTAATAGAGGTGAATGGGATTCTTCATCCCGGCGGCCAACGCCGAGCGAATAATCGACAGCTGTGGCGCCAGACCGGTTCCTCCGGCAACGCAAAGGATTGGCCCGGGATGTTTTTGTCGCAGCCAGCTGGCGCCCAAAGGGCCGTTCAGCTTAATCATGGTACCCGGCATTAGCGTTTGACTCAGCCCTGGCGTCACCCGGCCATCTGCAACAATGCGAATATGAAACTCCAGCTCATCGTCCTGCGGGCTGCCGGCCATGGAGTAGCTGCGCTGGCCGCCCCCGGGAAAGGTCAGCCTGACGAACTGCCCGGCAGACCAGCTAAAGGCTTTGGCCGGTTTCAGACGCAGCCGCCATACGTCATGGCACAGGGGCGAAAATTCGCTCACCGTTGTTTTTAACGTCCGTGCCGGGTGCACCACAATTTCATCGGTCGGCGGCAGCGCAATAGCACAATCTGAATGTAACGTCGTACAGCAGGCCAATACTTCGCCGGCAGCCATTTCCGGAGCGTCCTCCGGCAGCGTTTGCTCAACGTTGCCGCGCAGTACGGTACAACGGCAGGTCTGGCAGCGCCCGGCCATACAGCTGTAGGAAATAGCAATTAGATGTTCACGTAACACATCCAGCAGGTTACTGCCCGGCGTCACGGTGACCTGCCGGTTGACCGTAGTGAAGTCCACATGCATCACAGTTCCTTCCCTTAAATGTTGTTATTTTGTTAATGAAGCGTATAAAAAAACATCTCAGTGAGATATGCCGTGTGGTTTATCGCGGTTATTAATCGGATTGATAACGATATCTATGTCACGTTTACACGAAGTGGATCTCAACCTGCTGGTGCTCTTTCGCCATATGTACACTGAACGTCATACCGGGCGCGTGGCGGAGATTATGGGGCTGACTCAGCCATCCGTTAGCCATGCGCTAAAACGTTTACGCGTCATGCTGGACGATGAATTATTTGAAAAAGCGTCGCGCGGTATGCGCCCTACGCCCTATGCCGAGGCCATTGCCGGTGATGTGGATGATGTTCTGAGCGCGCTGGAAAAGACGCTGAGCTATCGCAATACCTTCACGCCGTGGGAGAGCCAGCGCGAGTTTCGCGTGGCGATGACCGACCTGGGTGAAATTTACCTGCTGCCCAGGTTAATGAATCTGCTGAGTAAAGAGGCGCCGGGAGTCCGTATCACCACCGTGCGCGACACCGCGGTGCCGCTGAAAATAGAGATGGAAAACGGTGGCGTAGATCTGGCGATCGGCCTATTGCCGCAGCTGGAAGCTGGGTTTTATCAGCGCCGGTTGTTCGACCAACGCTATGTCTGCCTGATGCGTAAAGATCATCCTCTAAGCGCCGTCCCGTTCGATGAGGCGGCGTTTCGAGCAGCCCAGCACATTAAAGTGATGGCCCAGGATTCAGGGCATAAGCGGATCTTCGAACTTTTCGCCAAAGCGGGAATCAGCGATCAAAGCCTGCTGTGCGTACCGCATTTTATGGCGATCCCCTACATCCTGAGCGAAACCGACTTTATTGTTACGGTGACCGAGAAGCTGGCGCTGCAAACGGCGCAGCGCTTCGGGTTGGCCATTCGCCCGCTGCCTTACGCGCTCCCCGGCATCCAGATTAACCTGTTCTGGCACAGCCACGTACACCAGGACGCCGCTAACATTTGGCTGCGCCGCTGCTTTATGCGCCTGTTTACAGAATAGTCGCGACTAGGTGACAACGTCACTTATTGAGGCATTCAGGAACCAACATAATCATTTTTAGCGCCCGATTACTGGACAACTGCCAGCTCAGTTGGCGATAAGTCACATCGCCCTGTCCGGTGTGGTGAAATATCCGTTCTCCCCCTTCTCGCACAATAACCTGCTGTTGCGCCCAGAATTCGCGAAAATCGCGGCTGTTGTCGGTCATCTGTTGTACAAACGCGTTCAGGGCGCTGTCGTTAGGATAATGAATAGCGTCGGCGCGCAGCTCGGCGACGATTCGCCGTGCGCGTGCCTCCCAGTTATCCACCAGGGTACGCGCCAGCGGGTTATGAAACATAAACATCATCATATTAGGCGCGGGATCGGTATCCAGCCAGCCGCTAAACAGCGCCTGTGCCCCGCTATTCCAGGACAATACCTGCCAGGTGAGATCTAATAAGTAACACGGCGCAGCAACCTGATGAACGGTTGATAAGATGGTTTGCTCTACCGCCGGTACCTGTTCACTTAGCGGATCGCTTTTGTGCGCGAGCAGGAAAAGATATTCACGCTCTGCGGAATTGAGCTGAAGGGCGTTCGCAATGCCTGAAAGCGTCTGTGCCGAAACGGTCACGTCGCGCCCTTGCTCAAGCCAGGTATACCAGGTGGTGCTGATGCCGCTCATTTGCGCCACCTCTTCACGACGTAACCCTTGGGTCCTTCGACGAGAAAGGATGGGAATACCTAATCGTTCCGGGGACGTATTCTCGCGCTTAACGCGCAAGAAAGCGCCCAATGCTTGTGGCCCTGTCAGCCCGCTTTTGTCCATGGTAGTGACTCGATATACCAGTATAAGTAGCAATATTGTACCCGTATTAATCCGGGCGTATAGTCCATTTTAACAACAACATAACAATGAGGAAGTCGGGTATGAGCAATCATCATGAAGCATTAGTTAAAGCACAGTTTGGCGGTCAGGCTGCTGCCTATTTGCAAAGCAACGTCCATGCGCAGGGCGCGGATTTACGCCGCCTGGCAGAATGGTTAGCCAATGCCGGCGACGCCAATCTGCTGGATGTAGGCTGCGGCGCCGGGCACGCGAGCTTCACCGCCGCCCCTTTGGTTGCGCAGGTGACCGCCTACGATCTGTCTGATGGCATGCTGGCAGTCGTCGCCCAGGAAGCGGAAACGCGCGGCTTGCACAATATCGTCTGTGCCCAAGGGCCTGCTGAAGCCCTGCCGTTTGCCGATCGGCATTTTGATATCGTCATCAGCCGCTATTCCGCCCACCACTGGCACGATATGCAGGCGGCATTGATGGAAATTCGCCGCGTTCTGAAGCCTGGCGGCCGTTTTATCATGATGGATATCGCATCACCGGGAAAAGCGATTCTCGACATCTGGCTGCAGACGATTGAAATGCTGCGCGATCCTTCGCACATTCGTAACTATTCGCAGGGAGAATGGCTGGCCATGGTCAATAGTCGGGGCCTGATGGTCGAAAGACTGGTGGGCGATACGCTGCGCCTGGAGTTTTCGTCCTGGGTGGCGCGAATGAAAACGCCCGACAATATTGTGGAAGCAATCCGCTATCTGCAAAGCCGGGTTTCTCAGGAGGTGCACGCGCATTTTGCCATTGAGGATGACGGCAGCTTCACTACAGATACCATTATGTTTGAGGCGCGATAAGAGAGTTTGCTAGCGTTCTCATTGATGATGGAATATTGTGACGGTGTCACATAAAAACAACGGGCCCTGCAGGCCCGTGAATAACCTAGCCTTCCGGCATTGCTGATGAATGGTGGCTGGAGATTTTCCAGTCGCTACCATCCCATGCGTAGGTAAACGTGTAACGGGCTGAAACCTGCGTTTTGTCGGCAAAAGTAAAGGTATATGTTCCCGTATCAATGGCTTTATTGCAGCCCAGGCGAATAGTACGAGTATCAATCTTGCCGACGGGTTTCTTTGCCAGGAAATGCTCAAAGTAATCCACTCGCTCGGCATCCGTCAGGCGAACCTGATTCGATACGGTAGGTAATAAAACGGCATCGCTAAGATAGCCTTCGGCCACCTTTTTAGCATCCCCGGTTTTCAGGGAGTCATTCCAGCGGTCAAATAATCCTTCAATCTGTGCTTTGTCGACTTTCACACAATCAGATGCGGGCGCGGTTGAAGCCAATGCGGACCCAGATATAAGAAGCAGTGAACCAAGGGCATAAGTTATTTTCTTCATACTATTCCTTTGTTTTAATGTGGAAATTATGAATTGAAAATACATTTGATTTCACCGCGAAACAATCATAAAACAATATAGTTACAGTGGTTTACATATATTGAATTTTAGATTCTTTGAACGCCTATACGTAGTCTGATTGCTGAAGTTATCACCACCCCCCCGCTTTTTTGTGCCCTTTCCCTCAATTTGTCACCATCATGTTAAAGCTTGCTCTATAATCTGGCCCGCCGCTGGTGTGGAGTGAAAATTACGGAGTGAAGTCAGATGTTACCAGGTAAGAAAAATCGTTCCCTGTATATCCCCTATGCAGGACCGGTTCTGTTGGAATTTCCGCTGCTCAATAAAGGCAGCGCGTTCAGTATGGAAGAACGCAGCAATTTTAACCTGTTAGGGCTACTGCCTGAAGTGGTTGAAAGCATTGAGGAGCAGGCCGAGCGTGCCTGGATCCAATATCAGGGTTTCAAAACTGAAATCGACAAGCATATCTACCTGCGCAACATTCAGGACACCAACGAAACGCTCTTTTATCGTCTGGTCGAAAATCATCTCGACGAGATGATGCCCGTCATCTACACCCCTACCGTAGGCGCGGCCTGTGAACGTTTCTCTGAGATCTATCGTCGCTCCCGCGGCGTGTTCATCTCCTACCAGAACCGTCACAACATGGACGATATTCTGCAAAACGTCCCGAACCACAACATTAAAGTGATCGTGGTGACCGACGGTGAACGCATCCTTGGCCTGGGTGACCAGGGGATTGGCGGCATGGGGATTCCAATCGGCAAACTGTCCCTGTACACCGCCTGCGGCGGTATCAGCCCGGCATACACCCTGCCTGTCGTGCTGGATGTGGGGACCAACAACCAACAGTTGCTGAATGACCCGCTGTATATGGGCTGCCGTAACCCGCGCATCAGCGACGATGAATACTATCAGTTCGTTGACGACTTTATTCAGGCCGTTAAACAACGCTGGCCAAACGTGCTGCTGCAGTTTGAAGATTTTGCGCAAAAAAATGCGATGCCGCTACTCAACCGCTATCGCGATGAGATCTGCTGCTTTAATGATGATATTCAGGGCACTGCGGCAGTCACCGTCGGTACGCTGATTGCTGCAAGCCGCGCCGCCGGTAGCCAGCTTAACGAACAAAAAATTGTCTTCCTCGGTGCCGGTTCCGCCGGTTGCGGCATTGCAGAGCAGATTATTTCGCAGATGCAGCGCGAAGGGTTGAGCGAAGAACAGGCGCGTAGCCGCGTCTTTATGGTTGACCGTTTTGGTCTGTTGACGGACCAGATGCCAAACCTGCTGGCGTTCCAGAGTAAGCTGGTACAAAAACAGGAAAAAATTCAGGACTGGCAGCACGACAATGAGCAGATCTCGTTGCTTGACGTCGTGCGCAACGTGAAGCCGAATATTCTGATCGGCGTGTCTGGCCAGACCGGGCTGTTTACGGAAGAAATTATCCGTGAAATGCACAAACACTGCCCGCGCCCGATCGTAATGCCGCTGTCTAACCCAACCTCACGCGTTGAAGCCACGCCGCAGGATATCATCAGCTGGACCGATGGTCAGGCGCTGGTTGCCACCGGTAGCCCGTTTGCGCCGGTAACCTGGAAAGATACCGTATACCCTATTGCGCAGTGCAATAACTCCTATATTTTCCCGGGCATAGGTTTAGGCGTGATCGCCTCTGGCGCCTCACGCATTACCGACGAGATGCTGATGTCGGCAAGCGAAACGCTGGCCAAGCACTCGCCGCTTGCCACCCAGGGCGAAGGACTAGTGCTGCCAGAGCTGAAGGACATTCATAAGGTGTCTCGCGCAATTGCATTTGCGGTCGGTAAAATGGCTCAGCAACAGGGCGTGGCGACCAACACGTCTGCCGATGCGCTGCAGGAAGCGATCGATGAGAACTTCTGGCTGCCGGAGTATCGCAGCTATCGTCGTACCTCAATTTAATCTCCTCTCTCATCCCGGCTGAGCATAGTGACGCCGGGATTTTCCCTTTTTGCTGTTTGACGTGTTCACTAAGCACGATGCTGATGTGCCATTCATTGAGAAGTAATAATATGTATGTTGTAACTAATGCTTTTTAAGTGGCATAAAACGCATGCTGCGGCTAGACTGCTTTTACCGTTCAATCTAACAACATCAAAAGGAGGTTAATTATGCTGTACTGTGAAATTTTCAATGTTTCACATACATTTGGTGATCGTACCTGCTCAAGCGTTATCGGTATCGTGCTGCGATAACTTCTGCTTGAGCGAAGACACCAACTCTTAATCCCTTCCCTCGGGCTTACCAGGTTATCGTCAGCGATGTTTGACGAGGCATTTTCATGCCTGTAACACTTGAGTAAGCAAATGAGCACTTTACTAACTGCACAATCTCTTCACGTTGAGACGGCATTCGGCCCGCTTTTCGACGCACTCACCTTCACCCTGAAGAAAGGCGACCGCATCGGTCTGATTGGCTATAACGGCTGCGGGAAAAGTACCTTATTACAGGTGCTTGACGGCTCAGTATCGCCCACTTCCGGTAGCGTATCACTCGCCGCCAGCTGCCTGATGGCGCGCGTGGAACAGCATCTTCCCGACGCGCTGCTCTCGCAGTCGTTGATTCAGGCCGTGCTGGCGCAATTACCTGTTGCCGCGCGCGAAAGCGAGCGCTGGCAGGCGGAGCGTTTGCTGATTGAGATGGGATTCACCGTCACCGAAATTGACCAGCCTGCGGCAACCCTAAGCGGCGGACAGCACACGCGTCTTTTGCTGGCGCGCGCACTGATTCGCCAGCCGGATTTACTGCTGTTGGATGAACCCGGTAACCATCTCGATCTCCCCACGCTGCTGTGGCTCGAAACGTTCCTGAACGGCTGGAGCGGGAGTTTTATCCTGGTTTCCCACGATAACCCGCTGCTGGATGCGGTAACCAACACCAGTTGGATACTGCGCGATAACACCCTGCACGCCTTCTCTCTGCCCTGTTCCGCCGCCCGCCAGGCGCTGGCAGAACAGGATGAAAGCGATGCGCTGCGCCACAAGGCCGAGCAAAAGGAGATCGACCGGGTTGCCGCCAGTGCCAAACGGCTGGCGATTTGGGGTCGGGTATACGACAACGAAGATCTCTCGCGCAAAGCCAAACAGATGGAGAAACAGGTCACGCGGCTTAAATCGTCACAAACCGAGCTGACTACCGGTACACCCTGGCGGCTTGCGCTGCATGGCGATGCCGTACGTGCGGATCGGCTGCTGGAAATGGATAGCCTCCCCGTTGCGCCAGCCGCGGGGCTGCCGCCGCTGTTTACCACGTCGACAACCCGACTGCAAAGCGGCGATCGGGTCGCCATCATGGGGCGTAACGGCGGCGGTAAATCCTCGTTGTTGCGCCTGCTGTGGCGGCAAATGCAGCAGCAAACGCCCGACGCCGGGCTAAAGCTGCATCCCCGACTGCATCCCGGTTATTACGATCAAACGCTTCAGCAGTTGGCCGATGATGCCACGCTGCTCGACGCGCTGGAATCGTTTGAACCGTCAGCGGAAATCCGCAAGCGCGCGTTAATTTCAGCGGGTTTTGGCTGGGCGCGGCACGGGCAAAAAGTCAGTACGCTCAGCGGCGGTGAGCGTTCTCGCCTGCTGTTTATTGGCCTGTCGCTTGCCCGCTACAGCCTGCTGTTGCTCGATGAACCGACCAACCATCTGGATATCGAAGGGAAAGACGCGCTGGCGCAAACCATTCGCGACTATCCCGGCGGCCTGCTGCTGGTCAGCCACGACCGCCAGCTGATTAGCCAAAGCTGCAACCGCTTCTGGCTGATTGACGAACGCGGGCTGAGCGAATGGCCGGATGCCGACGCGGTGTACGCGCAGATAAGAGACACAGCGAGCCGCCGTTCTCCTCTGCCAACGCCTCCTCCCGCTACCCATGAAGCCCTGAGTGACGATGCGCTGCTGGAACGCTTAATCACCCTTGAGCAACTGTTGGCCGACGATGTTGCCCGTAAACCCAAACATCAGAAGCCGCAGCATCAGGAACAGTGGCGTGAGGAGATCGCAAAAATACACGCGCAATTAGCGTAACCCCATGCCCGACGCCAGCTTGTTTCGGCGTCGGGCATCATTCATCCCGTGCAGGGCACGCCATTTATAAGCCAGACAAAAGTGTTTACCACTGTCTACCGGGTAACCACTCGCTGAATAAAGCAGCAACATCCGACTGTATCAATATGAAAACCCACCAGATTTTTCCCTGTTCGCGCCTTGCGTTTTGCCCATGGATGGCTAATCATTAATGAGTATTATTGTCGATTACAAATTAACCAGGAGTAGGATATGAAGGCTGCTGTCGTCACTCATGACCATCAGGTAAACGTCACCGATAAGAAACTGCGTCCGCTGCAGCACGGTGAAGCGCTGTTATCCATGGAATGCTGTGGGGTCTGTCATACCGATCTGCACGTAAAAAACGGCGATTTCGGCGATAAGACCGGGGTGATCCTCGGCCACGAAGGAATTGGTATTGTGAAAGAAATCGGCCCGGGCGTGACCTCGCTGAAAGTGGGCGATCGTGCCAGCGTTGCCTGGTTCTTTGAAGGCTGTGGCCATTGTGAATACTGTAATTCCGGTAATGAGACGCTGTGTCGCTCGGTGAAAAACGCTGGCTATACCGTCGATGGCGGTATGGCTGAAGAGTGCATCGTCACCGCAGACTATTCGGTAAAAGTACCGGACGGCCTGGGCTCTGCCGAGGCCAGCAGCATCACCTGCGCGGGTGTCACCACCTATAAAGCGGTCAAAGTTTCGCACATCAAACCGGGCCAGTGGATTGCTATCTACGGCCTGGGCGGCCTGGGTAACCTGGCGCTGCAGTACGCGAAAAACGTCTTTAATGCCAAAGTGATCGCACTGGACGTTAACGACGAACAGCTGAAGCTGGCGGCAGAAATGGGCGCTGACCTGACCATCAACTCACGCAGCGAAGACGCCGCGAAAATTGTGCAGGAAAAAACCGGCGGTGCGCACGCAGCCGTGGTTACCGCCGTCGCCAAAGCGGCGTTTAACTCCGCGGTTGATGCCGTTCGCGCCGGTGGCCGCGTAGTCGCCGTTGGCCTGCCGCCGGAAGCCATGAGCCTGGATATTCCGCGCCTGGTGCTGGACGGTATTGAAGTGGTAGGTTCCCTGGTCGGCACACGTCAGGATCTGACCGAAGCCTTCCAGTTTGCCGCCGAAGGTAAAGTGGTACCGAAAGTAGCGCTGCGTCCGTTAAACGACATCAACGCTATTTTCAAAGAAATGGAGCAAGGCCAGATTCGCGGCCGTATGGTCATCGATTTACGCCATTAATGCTTAGTGCCTCTCCCCGCCGGGGAGAGGCTTATTGCTTAGCCACCAGCCGCTAACGCCTGACGCTGTTGATAGCGGGCGTAAATCAGTAAAGAAGACATGGCCAGGAACGATAGCGCCGCCGCCGGCAACGCCACGCTGTTCCAGCCGAAATTAAGCGTAATCATCAGCCCGCCGAAGAACGCGCCAATCGCGCTGCCGAGATTAAACGCAATCTGTCCCCCTGCCGCCCCCAACATCTCCCCGCCTTTCGCATTTTGTAGCAGCAGAATTTGCAGCGGCGCAGACAGCGCAAACAGCCCCGCACAGCAGACAAACGCCAGTATCAGCGATGCGACCGGGAAACCACCCAGTGCGAAGATCAACAGCAGCGCAACCACGATAATAAAATCCGTCGTTGCCGCAATGCGTAGCGGGCTGAAGCGACCAGACAGCTTACCGCTGAGGATATTCCCCAGCACCATCCCGAGCCCCACCAGCATCATAATGAACATCATCGCCCCTTCGGTAAAACCCGAAACGTTCATCATAAATGGCTTGATATAGCTAAACCACGCAAAGACCCCGGCATTGCCGAACATCGTCGCGGCAAAAATAAGCCACGGCGCAGGGCTTTTGAGGAAATGGAATTGTTCGCGCAGGCGGGCATCCGATTTATCAAATAAGGTCGGCACCCAGGCCATTATCGCCAGCAGTACCGCAACGTCAAACAAGGCAATGGCCAGAAATGTATAGCGCCAGCTAAACTGATGCCCCAACCAGGTCCCCGCGGGCACCCCCACCAGGTTCGCCACCGTCATCCCGGCAATCATGCCCGCCACCGCGGCCGTTACCCGCCCCCGGGGGGCAATTTTCGACAGAATAATCGCCCCGACGCCAAAGAACGCGCCGTGCGGAAATCCCGACACCAGCCGCCCGAACGCCAGCATAACGTAGCTAGAGGAGACGGTAAAAATGATGTTACCGAGAATACACAGCGCCGCCAGCAGCAGCATGATGGATTTCAGGGAAAACCGCGTTGAGAACAGCGCAATAATCGGCGCACCGATCACCACGCCAAAGGCATACCACGAGATCATATTCCCCGCTGCCGGGATCGAGATCCCGACATCGTGCGCCAGCTCGGGCAGCACGCCCATAATGCCAAATTCAGCCATCCCCAGGCCAAAAGTGCCAAGCGCCAGCGCGAAAATTGTCTTTTTCATCCCTCTAATCACTTGTTTATGTTGAGTTTGCTGGATGGCATTATCAGGCATAGGACAGACGCAAACCAGATAAAAAGGCATAACGATGGATTTATCCATAAATACAGCGTGAATGGTGCGACGATCGCTAAAATGTCGATAAATGTAACGCCATACGCTTTTCTGGAAGCGTTCTTTTAAAGGCATGGCCTTTTAACCCGCTCAGGGGATAAATAAGCTGAATACACGGCACTTCATTTGCAACTTGCCTCTCGCACGAATGTCATCGCAGCGTTTGACGCATTAATCATCAATACCGAATACCGCCTATAAAAAAAGCGGCTTAATATTTCCTATTGAGGAAACACTAAACCGCTCTTCACCTGACGAAAAGAAGCTACTTCATCCCTTCCATACTCTCTTTCTTCGCCTCTTCCCGCTCGACGTCACGATACCAGCGCGGATGGTGCTTCTGCGCCCAGCGACGGCTGACTTTACCTTCAATCATGCCTTTAATCGATCCTTTGACCCAGAATGCCATATACATATGGATAAGGATCGCGTGGATCAGAATAATGGCCGAGGTCGCATGAATCAACAGCGCATAACGGATAACCTGAATCGGGAAATAAGGGGCAAAGTACGGTCGCCAGATAATCACCCCGGTCACCAGCAGCACGAAAATCATGCTCATGATGGTCCAGAACATCATCTTTTGCCCGGCGTTATATTTACCGACGCGCGCGACTTTATGCTCGTTGCCCTTCAGTACTTCTACAATCCCCCGCACCCACGGAATATCCTGCTTATCCGGAATGTTATGGTGTACGAAACGCGCGAACATAAACATCAGCACCACGAAAATCAGCACGCCAAAAAACGGGTGCAGAATACGCCCCATTTGCGGCGTCCCGAATGTTTCGGTCAGCCACTGCAGCGTCGGGAAGAAGAACGAAATTCCCGAAACGGCCACCAGGAAGAAACAGATAACCACCGTCCAGTGACAGGCGCGATCGATAAACTTCGTGCGCACAATCATTTTCGACTTACTCATGGCCATCCTCCTCTTCGTCATCGTCAACTTCTTTGTTCGGGCCAATACCGATGTAGTGATAAATCAGCCCGGCAAACGTCGCGATAAAGCCGGCGGCCGACAGCGGCTTCAGCGCGCCCTTCCAGAGGTTGATGCTGGTATCAATCGCCGGATCCTTCGGCAGCTTATGATACAGCTCAGGCTGATCCGCGTGATGCAGCACATACATCACGTGCGTCCCCCCCACACCCTCCGGATTGTAAATACCGGCATGAGGATAGCCGCGTTTTTTAAGCTTATCGACCCGCTCCTGTGCCACGTCCAGCATCTCTTTCTTGGTGCCGAAATGAATCGCACCCGTCGGGCAGGTTTTGACACAGGCCGGTTCTTGCCCCACGCTGACGCGGTCTACGCAGAGGGTGCATTTATACACGCGGTTATCCTCTTTATTGAGGCGCGGAATATTAAATGGACACCCGGCGATGCAGTAGCCGCAGCCGATACAATTATCCTGCTGGAAGTCGACGATACCGTTAGCGTACTGAATAATGGCACCGGCAGACGGACACGCCTTCAGGCAGCCCGGGTCCTCACAGTGCATACAGCCGTCTTTACGAATCAGCCACTCGAGCTTGCCGTTCTGTTCGGTTTCGCTAAAACGCATTACCGTCCAGGACTTGGCGCTCAGGTCCGCTGGGTTGTCGTAAACGCCGACACAGTGCCCCACTTCGTCACGAATATCGTTCCATTCTGAGCAGGCCACCTGGCAGGCTTTACAGCCCACGCAGGAGGAGACATCAATCAGCTTGGCCACTTCTTCCTTATAATCCCGCGCACGTGGCGCGGGGGTAATCGGATTGGTTGCCGAGCGTTTGATAATGTCTTGTGTTTCCATTGCCATCTAAACGCTCCTTACGCTTTCTCGATGTTAACCAGGAACGCCTTGTATTCCGGCGTCTGCGAGTTGGAATCGCCTACGTTTGGCGTCAGGGTGTTGGCGATATAGCCTTTCCGCGCCACGCCTTCATAGCCCCAGTGCAGCGGAATACCGATGGTTTCCACCTGCTGACCGTTAACGTTGAGCGTTTGCAGACGACGCGTCACCACCGCCACGGCGCGAATAAAACCACGCTGGCTGCTGACGGTCACGCGATCGCCATTGGCAATTCCCTTGGCTTTCGCCAGCCCTTCACTGATTTCCACAAACTGTTCCGGCTGCGCGATGGCATTGAGGCGCGCATGCTTGGTCCAGGTATGGAAATGTTCGGTCAGACGATAGGTCGTGCCGACGTACGGGAACTTGTCTTTCTTCCCGAGGCGAACCGCATCCTCTTCGTACAGACGCACGACCGGACTGGAAATCACGTTCGGGTGCAGCGGGTTGGTCCCCAGCGGCGTTTCCATCGGCTCGTAGTGTTCCGGGAACGGTCCTTCCGCCAGCTTATCGATGGCGAACAGGCGACCCAGCCCTTCCGGTTGCATGATGAACGGATTGGTCTTGCTTCCCGGCGGCGCGGTATTAAAGTCCGGGATATCGTTACCCGTCCATTCCGTCCCGTTCCACTGAATCAGCATCCGTTTGGGATCCCACGGTTTCCCGTTAACGTCCGCCGAGGCGCGGTTATACAGCACGCGACGGTTCAGCGGCCAGGCCCATGCCCAACCCAGCGTATTGCCCAGCCCTGACGGGTCAGCGTTATCGCGGTTGGCCATCTGGTTACCCTGTTCGGTCCAGCTCCCGCTATAGATCCAACAAGACGATGCCGTGGTACCGTCATCGCGCAGCAGCGCAAAGCTATTGAGCAGTTGGCCTTTCTTCGCCACCAGTACGCCGTTGGCGTCATACAGGTCAGCCAGCGCATAGCCGTTGTTCTCTTTAGCGACTTCTTCAGACTCCGGACGATCCGGCTGTTTATAGTTCCAGCCCATCTTCAGCAGCGGCTCAACGCCTTTACCGCCTTCGTTGCGATACATCTCGCGCAGACGATGGTAAATACCGGCCAGAATTTCGCCGTCATTACGTGCTTCACCCGGTGCTTCCTGACCTTTCCAGTGCCACTGCAGCCAGCGTCCAGAGTTGGCGATAGAGCCGTCTTCTTCCGCAAAGCAGGTGGACGGCAGGCGGAACACTTCAGTCTGAATCGTCGACGGATCGACATCGTTAGACTCACCGTGGTTTTGCCAGAACGTCGACGTCTCAGTCACCAGCGGATCGATAACCACCATGTACTTCAGCTTGCTTAAGCTGCGCACGACTTTGTTTTTATCCGGGAACGAGGCCACCGGGTTAAAGCCCTGGCAGATGTAGCCGGTGACTTTGCCGTTATCCATCATGTTGAAGTACTTGATAACGTCATAGGCCTGGTCCCATTTCGGCAGCCAGTTAAAGCCCCAGTCGTTCTCTTTCGTCGCCGCATCGCCGTAAAACGCTTTCATCAGGCTGACGTAAAACTTCGGATAATTGCCCCAGTAGTTGACCTGGTCCGGCAGCGTCGCCTTCGGCGTATTCGCCTCCAGATAGGTTTGCAACGAGGTGTGTTTATCCGACGGCAGCGTCAGATAGCCTGGCAGGCTGGTCGACAGCAGGCCTAAGTCGGTTAACCCCTGAATATTTGAGTGACCGCGTAGCGCATTGACGCCGCCGCCGGCCATCCCCATGTTGCCTAACAGCAGCTGAATCATCGCCATAGTACGGATGTTCTGCGCACCCACGGTATGCTGAGTCCAGCCCAGCGCATACAGGAAGGTGGTCGTACGATCGGCCGCGCTGGTAGAGGCCAGCACATCACACACTTTCAGGAAGTCGGCTTTTGGCGTACCGCAGATGTTTTCCACCACATCCGGCGTATAGCGGGAAACGTGCTGTTTGAGCAGGTTCCACACACAGCGCGGGTGGCTGAGCGTTTCATCACGTTTGGCATAGCCGTTTTCGTCGAACTGATAGTTCCAGGACGATTTATCGTACTGGCGTTTTTCGGCGTCGTAGCCGCTGAACAAACCGTCTTCGAACGTGAAATCGTCCCGTACCAGCAGGCTGGCATTGGTATAGTGCTTCACGTATTCGGCGTTGATCTTATTGTTTTCGATCAGGTACAGCAGTACGCCCGACAGGAAGGTAATGTCGGTGCCGGAACGGATCGGCGCGTAGATATCAGCCACCGACGCCGTACGCGTAAAGCGCGGGTCGACGACGATCAGCGTCGCATCGTTGTTGTTCTTCGCTTCCATCGCCCAGCGGAAACCGACCGGGTGGGCTTCTGCGGCGTTACCGCCCATCACCATCACGACGTTAGCGTTTTTGATATCAACCCAGTGGTTGGTCATCGCACCGCGACCAAATGTTGGAGCAAGACTTGCTACCGTTGGTCCGTGTCAGACGCGCGCCTGGTTGTCTACCGCCAGCATGCCGAGGGAGCGCACAAATTTTTGCGTCAGCATGCCGGTTTCATTACTTGCCGCAGATGCACACAGCATCCCGGTAGAAAGCCAGCGGTTTACCGTTACGCCCTGTTCATTCTTCTCAATGAAGTTGGCGTCGCGGTCGGCCTTCATCAGCTTTGCGATACGATCGAAGGCTTCATTCCACGAAATACGCTGCCATTTATCCGAACCCGGCGCGCGGTATTCCGGATAACGCAGGCGGTTTTCACTGTGTACGTAGTCGAGCAGCCCGGCGCCTTTCGGGCATAGCGCGCCGCGGCTAACCGGATGATCCGGGTCACCCTCGATGTGATAAATCGACTCTCGGGCGTTTTTGGCCCCATCGCCCAGGCTGTACATTAACAGCCCACAACCCACGGAGCAGTATGTGCAGGTATTACGAACTTCTTTGGCGCGCAGTAATTTGAAATTACGCGCCTGTGCCAGCGCCATTTTAGGAGCAAACCCTAATGCCGCTGCCGTCGTCCCGGCCATACCGCCCGCGCAGATTTTAAAAAACTTTCTGCGACTGACGTCCATTGTATTCCTCATGATATGGATCTACATTTCGCCGGAAAAACTAACAGCAAAAGACCTGATTTTTTTGCGTCAAATCAATGTCGAAAACGGAGCCCCCCTTAATAGTCAGGGGTCGCAGGTTTTATTAACTCTTTAGGGTTATGGCACTCACAAAAATATCCCAGCGGGCGGCCAAAAGGTGCTATAACCGCAGACTTCGGTTTTAAAAGCATCAGGTTAAATATGGACAAAAAAAGAGCGACGCTCATCGGACTCACCGCGATTGTGTTATGGAGCACCATGGTGGGGTTAATTCGCGGCGTCAGTGAAGGCCTCGGTCCGGTCGGCGGCGCGGCGATGATCTATAGCCTGAGCGGCATCTTACTGGTTTTCACCGTTGGTTTTCCTCAGCTGCGTCAGATACCTGGCCGCTACTTACTGGCCGGCAGCGTGCTGTTCGTTAGCTATGAAATGTGTCTCGCACTGTCGTTAGGCTACGCCGCCAGTCGCCAGCAGGCCATTGAGGTGGGCATGGTGAATTATCTGTGGCCAAGCCTGACGATTTTGTTCGCTATTCTGTTTAACGGCCAGAAAAGCAGCTGGCTGACGATCCCCGGTTTACTCCTCGCGCTGTTTGGCGTCACCTGGGTATTAGGCGGCGAGCGTGGTCTCGATATCGCAGAAATAACGCGCAACGTTATTTCCAGCCCGTTGAGTTATATTCTGGCGTTTGTCGGCGCGTTTATCTGGGCGGCCTACTGCACGGTCACCGCCAAATATGCCAGGGGAAAAAACGGCATCACGCTGTTCGTTTTGCTGACCGCGCTTAGCCTGTGGGTGAAGTTTCTGCTGAGCGAACAACCACCGATGGTATTTAGCTGGCCGGTGATCATTAAGCTGCTGATGTGTGCGCTGTCGTTAGGATTAGCCTATGCGGCGTGGAACGTCGGGATCCTGCACGGTAACGTCAGCTTTCTGGCCGCCGCATCCTATTTTACGCCGGTGCTCTCTTCCGCGTTGGCGGCGGTGTTGCTCAGCGCAACGCTCTCGTGGTCTTTCTGGCAAGGCGCAGGAATGGTCTGCGCCGGTTCCCTGCTCTGCTGGCAGGCCACGCGCCGGCCATAGCCGCTAGTCGCCGTAGAGTTTAATACTCAGTACGTTAGCGATCGCGCTGCCGTTCCAGTGGTATTCCAGATGCTCGGCCTGTAACACCTGCGTGACCAGGCAAGGCCGATACAGCACATAACAGGTATGCCCGGTATGGCGGACGGAACAGTAGTGAATGCCGTCTCTGTTGTGCTTTTTCTGCGTTTGCGCGAACGCCTTTGACTGGCTGTAGTCGGTGGCATGATAGAGCGGCGAAGAGAGAAACGGTTCCTGAGTGATATCCACTAACGTCGCATCAAACTCGGTATACAACACCCGCATCTGCACTTTCTGCGCTGGCTCTCGGGTGTAACCAAAAATACGCTCCTGATGATATACCGTCTCCTTGACGGCGGTATCGAGCAGTGGCGCACAGTAGTAACCGCCAAAATCGCCGGTGCTAAAACGCGCGCCCTCCGGGTTAATATGCGTAAACGCCGCCATGACGTAGCTGCTGCCGTTAAGCCCGACCAGCCAGTCTTCTTTCGGCACCCGCATCAGTTCGCCGGCGGACTCCATCAAGCGTTCGTTGGTCAGCGCTTCAACGGCCCACACCGCCTCAAGCTCATCGCTGCTGGCAACATCCTCAAACAGATCGATAGTCGGATAGCGGCTGGGAATGATGCGGTATGCGGTTGCGCCCTTAAACGCAACCAGCGGAGGTGTGTCAGTGCTCAAGCCATTCCCCCTCTCCAGGCCTGAAGCCGCGAAGCGACTTCATACAGATCGGCCACCCGACCACCGTTCATTACATCCATCGCCGAACGCCCGGCAAAGAAAGGATGCGCATTCGGTTTACGCACCCAGCCATAGATGCTGTCCTCGGCAGAAAACAGGATCCGCAGGCATTTATGGATGTTGAGGATATAGCTCATCCGCTCCTGAATGTCGGCGCTTAAGCGAATGCCGCCTTTGGACTCTTTATATTTGTTCAATGTTGAACGCGAGCTGATACCCAAAAGCCGTAGCTGTTCATCTGTGCTGCAGTGCCATTTTTCCAGAATACGGAACACGACAGGCAGCGCCTTACTGGTATCAACATGACCGTTTACATGGCTTTCTTGTGCTGTGGCCATCGTTCCTCCCGGACATCATTACCGTACATCGCCGTAAAAACAGGCTGTACATTTAATGTCAATTGTAGTGTAAACGTTCAAATATGTACACTGTAAAAAGGCGACGGCTGCACCATCGCCTCACGATCGGGCCGCCTCCGGGGCGTTGGCGAGCCCGCGCCAGATCCCTGCCGCCAGTAGCAACAGGAGCACACCCGCCGTTGCCAGCGCAACGCTATGAGCGCTGATAAAGGCAGTTTGCGCAGCGTCAACCAACGCCTGAGCCGGTATGGCGGGTAGCGACTGCGCCAGCTGCATCGCTTCGCCAATCGACGACGCGGCCCGCACGGCGTTTTCACTTTCCAGCCCCGCAGGCAACACAATCGCGGCGCCGTAACTGCGGGTCAGAATCAGGCCAAACAGCGCAATACCCAGCCCTGCACCCAGCTCATAGGCCATGGTTTCTATCGCCCCGGCCGCTGCCGCTTTTTCTTTAGGCGCAGCGGCCATGATGGCGGAGGTAGACGCCAGCAGCGCGCTGGCGGCGCTAAAGCCCAGCAGCGCCATTAGCCCCCATGCCTGCCAGGGCTGAGTGCTGAAATTGGTGACGGACAGCCCAAGGAAGCTCAGCGCGCTCAGCGTCATACCACCGGTGGCGACCTGGCGTAAACCCAGACGCGACACCAGTACGCCGGCTATTGGCCCGCTGAATCCGCTGGCCACCATGACCGGCAGCATAAACATCCCCGCTTCAAACGGCGTTTTCTGGTGCACAAACTGCAGCTCCTGCGCCATCAGCAATTCGAAGCCCACCAGCGTGACCAGCGCGGTCATGGCCATCACCACGCCGCTTAAGATGATGCGGTGGGTAAACAGCCGCATATCAATCATCGGCCGGGTGGCCGCCAGCTGCTGACGGACAAAGGTATACAGCATGGCGGCCCCCACCACGGCCACCAGCGTGGTCAGCCACACGGCCTGCTGCCCTTTGAGCGCCGATTTGGCGCTGAAGACCAGCATCAGAATGGCGGCAATGAGCATCAGCGCCTGGGTCAGGTTCAGCGGCTGCTCGCGACGCGCAGGCTGACGCGGCACCATGCGCGCGCCGATAATCATCACCACCAGCACGATGGGAACGTTAATCAGGAAGACCGATCCCCAGTAAAAGTGCTCCAGCAGCAGCCCCCCGACCAGCGGGCCAAAGGCCGCACCGCCGGAACCCACCGCCGCCCACAGCCCGAGCGCCATATTCCGGTGTTTAGCTTCAGCAAAGGTACTGCGAATACCGGCAAGCGTTGCGGGTACGATCATCGCAGCGCCAACCGCCAGCATCGCACGCGCGGCAATCAACGCCAGCGCGGTCGATGAAAATGCCGCCGCCAGCGACGCCAGCCCGAACAGCCCGCTACCGAGCAGTAGCAGGCGCTTAAAGCCAATTTTATCGCCGAGCGCGCCCATCGGCAGCACCATCCCGGCCATCACTAATGAGTAGATATCAATGATCCATAGCAGCTCATTGCCGCTGGTACCCAGCGCTCCGCTTAGCGTCGGCGCTGCCACATGCAGCACCGTGGCATCAATTGCCACCGGGATATAGACCAGCAAAATAGCCATCAGCGTTAACCACTGGCGAGACATCGTTTGTTCCTCTCGTTATTTTGAAATTGGACACGCGTCCAGAAAAAGGATCCTGCCGGATTGTTGAACGCGTGTCCAATTTTTTGTTATTCTCAGCTAAACACTCCTTAAACAATTAAAAATGAACTATTTAACGCGTGAAGAACGACGGGAAGTGATCCTCAAAGCGGCGATGCAGGTTGCGCTGAACGGTGGGCTCAGTGCGATGACCGTACGCCATATCGCCACCGTGGCCGGCGTCGCCAGCGGCCAGGTCCATCACCACTTCGCCTCCATAGGCGAACTCAAGGCGCTGGCTTTTGTCAGGCTGATACGCGAAATGCTGGATATGCCGCTGGTCAGCGATGACGCCAGCTGGTACGAACGCCTGTTTTCCATGGTGGGCAGCGACGATCGACGGCTGGAGCCGTATATCCGCCTATGGCGGGAAGCACAGCTGCTGGCAGACAGCGACAGCGACATCAAAGGGGCGTATCTGCTGACGATGGACATGTGGCATCAGGAAACCGTCAATCTCATTTTACTGGGCACGCAAGCAAATGAATTTCGGCCAATTGATAACGCAGACGATATTGCCTGGCGCCTGATTGCGCTGGTTTGCGGGCTGGATGGTATTTATGCCCTGGGCATGGCAGAAATAAGCGATGAAATTTTCACTCGCTATATAAAGCATTATATTTCGATAGAGCTTAACCCTGCTTAATTTACATTTAGTAACAATTCACAACGTTTTATTCACGACGCGTTTTCTTACAACGCGTTTTTTTTATCTATTCTTCAACGATAAAGAGATAAAACGGCCTGGCGATAATAACTCCTCCCTACCTACTTCGCTGTTTTTCCTTTGTTTCTTTTTTATGACGTGGCTTCCGAGGGTAATATGGCGACAAAAAATGAGAAAGAGAATCATTATCTTTTAAAAGACTGGAGACCTGAAAATCCCGCCTTCTGGGAAAATAAAGGCAAGTCAATTGCCAGGAGAAATCTGTGGATTTCCGTAGCCTGCTTATTACTCGCCTTCTGCGTCTGGATGTTATTTAGCGCCGTTGCGGTAAATCTCAACAAAGTAGGATTTAATTTCACTACCGACCAGCTATTTTTATTAACCGCACTACCTTCTCTCTCCGGCGCTATTTTGCGCGTGCCCTACTCCTTTATGGTACCTATATTTGGCGGGCGTTACTGGACCGTATTAAGCACGGTGATCCTGGTTATCCCCTGCATCTGGTTAGGCATTGCCATCCAAAACACCGCTACTCCATTCTGGGTATTTATCACCATCGCGTTACTGTGCGGTTTCGCCGGTGCTAACTTTGCCTCCAGCATGGGTAACATCAGCTTCTTCTTCCCAAAAGCCAAACAGGGCAGCGCGCTTGGCGTGAACGGCGGCTTAGGTAACCTGGGCGTGAGCGTGATGCAGATGGTGGCGCCTGTGGTGATCTTTCTGCCGATGTTCACCTTTATCGGCGTCCATGGCGTAACTCAGGAAGATGGCTCGACGCTGGCACTGAGCAACGCCGCCATCATCTGGGTACCGCTGCTGGTCATTGCCACGATCGCCGCATGGTTTGGCATGAACGACATCGCCAGCTCAAAAGCCTCGGTACGCGATCAGCTCCCGGTACTGAAACGCCCTCATATGTGGCTGCTCAGTCTGCTGTACCTCGCCACCTTTGGCTCATTTATCGGCTTCTCGGCCGGTTTTGCCATGCTGGCGAAAACCCAGTTCCCTGACGTTAACATCCTCAAGCTGGCCTTCTTCGGGCCGTTTATCGGCGCGCTGGCGCGTTCGTTTGGCGGCGTCATTTCCGATCGTCTGGGCGGCGTGAAGGTGACGCTGGTGAACTTCGTCCTGATGGCGGTCTTTACCGGTCTGCTGTTCCTGACCTTGCCCGGCAGCGGCTCCGGCAGCTTCCTCGCTTTCTACGTGGTGTTTATGGGGCTGTTCCTCACCGCCGGTCTCGGCAGCGGCTCCACCTTCCAGATGATTGCCGTGATCTTCCGCCAGATAACCATTGAGAGCGTGAAAAAACGCGGTGGCACCGATGAGCAGGCGCAGCACGAAGCGGTGACCGATACGGCTGCCGCGCTTGGATTTATCTCCGCCATCGGCGCTATCGGCGGCTTCTTTATCCCGAAAGCGTTCGGTACCTCTTTAGCCATGACCGGTTCACCGGTCGGCGCCATGAAAGTGTTCTTTGTTTTTTACGTCGTCTGCGTGCTGGTGACATGGCTGGTCTATGGCCGCCGCGCACCGGCAAAACAATAACGAGAAATTTGCCGGATAGCGGCTCACGACTTATCCGGTCTACGGGGTCGAGCGGACTTGTAGGCCGGATAAGGCGCGCGAGCGTCGCCATCCGGAACGGCACGATGCCGGACATTATCGGAGCAGGAGGAATGTCATGAGTAAACTACTGGATCGCTTTCGCTACTTTAAGCAGAAAGGCGAAACCTTTGCCAATGGTCACGGGCAGGTCTATGACAATAACCGTGACTGGGAAGATAGCTACCGTCAGCGCTGGCAGTTCGACAAAATCGTACGCTCGACGCACGGGGTGAACTGTACCGGCTCATGCAGTTGGAAGATTTACGTGAAGAACGGACTGGTGACCTGGGAGACACAGCAAACCGACTACCCGCGCACCCGCCCTGACCTGCCTAACCACGAACCCCGCGGCTGCCCGCGCGGCGCAAGTTATTCCTGGTATCTCTACAGCGCCAACCGGCTGAAATATCCACTGGCGCGTAAAAAGCTCATTGAGCTGTGGCGCGAAGCGCTGGCACAAAATCCGGACCCGGTCATCGCCTGGGACAGCATTATGCAAAGCACTGAGAAGACCCGTCGCTACAAAGAAGCGCGTGGGAAAGGCGGTTTTGTCCGTTCATCATGGAAAGAGCTCAACCAGCTGATTGCCGCCGCTAACGTCTGGACCATCAAAACCTACGGCCCGGACCGCGTCGCAGGCTTCTCGCCGATCCCGGCAATGTCGATGGTCTCTTACGCCGCCGGCACGCGCTATCTGTCGTTGATTGGCGGCACCTGTCTGAGCTTCTACGACTGGTACTGTGACCTGCCGCCGGCTTCGCCGATGACCTGGGGCGAGCAGACCGACGTGCCCGAGTCCGCCGACTGGTATAACTCCAGCTATATCATCGCCTGGGGCTCGAACGTGCCGCAAACGCGTACTCCGGACGCCCACTTCTTCACGGAAGTGCGCTATAAAGGCACCAAAACCATTGCCATTACGCCGGACTTCTCCGAAGTCGCCAAGCTGAGCGACCAGTGGCTGGCACCGAAACAGGGTACCGACAGCGCGCTGGCCATGGCGATGGGGCACGTGATTCTCAAAGCGTTCCATCTCGACAACCCCAGCGATTACTTTATCAACTACTGCCGCCGCTATACCGACATGCCGATGCTGGTGATGCTCGATAGCCGTGAAGACGGTACCTATACCGCAGGCCGTATGCTGCGCGCCGCCGATCTGGTCGATGGTCTGGGCGAAAGTAACAACCCGGAATGGAAAACCGTGGCCTACAGCAGCGACGGTGAGCTGGTCGCCCCTAACGGCTCTATCGGCTTCCGTTGGGGTGAAAAAGGGAAATGGAACCTCGAATCACAGGCCGCCGGTCAGGAGGTTGAACTGACGCTCTCCCTGCTCGACAGCCGCGATACCGTGGCCGGAGTGGCGTTCCCCTACTTTGGCGGCAATGAAAATCCGCACTTCCGTAGCGTGAAGCAGGACCCGATTCTGGTACGCAAGCTTCCGGCAAAGGCGCTGACGCTGGCCGACGGCAGCCAACGCCTGGTCGTCAGTATTTATGACCTGACCCTGGCGAATTACGGCCTCGATCGCGGGCTGGACGATGCGCTGGCGGCCACCAGTTTCGACGATGTCAAAGCCTATACTCCGGCCTGGGCCGAGCATATCACCGGCGTCTCGCGGAAAAACATCGAGAAAATCGCCCTCGAATTTGCCGACACTGCGCACAAAACCCATGGTCGTTCGATGATCATCCTCGGTGCCGGGGTTAACCACTGGTACCACATGGACATGAACTACCGTGGCATGATCAACATGCTGGTGTTCTGCGGCTGTATTGGTAAGAGCGGCGGCGGCTGGGCACACTACGTGGGCCAGGAAAAGCTGCGCCCGCAAACCGGCTGGCTGCCGCTGGCATTTGCGCTGGACTGGAACCGCCCGCCGCGTCAGATGAACAGTACCTCCTACTTCTACAATCACGCCAGTCAGTGGCGCTACGAGAAGCTGACCGCGCAGGAACTGCTTTCCCCGCTGGCCGATCCGGCGAAATATACCGGCCATCTGATCGACTTTAACGTTCGCGCCGAACGTATGGGCTGGCTGCCATCTGCACCGCAGCTCAACCTCAACCCGCTGAGTCTGAAAGCCAAAGCCGAAGCCGCCGGCATGACGCCGCAGGCGTACACCGTGCAGGCGCTGAAGTCCGGCGACATCCGTTTTGCCAGTGAACAGCCGGATAGCGGGCAGAACCATCCGCGCAACATGTTCATCTGGCGCTCTAACCTGCTGGGATCTTCCGGCAAAGGACATGAATACATGCTGAAGTACCTGCTGGGTGCGGACAGCGGTATTCAGGGGGAAGAATTGGGTTCGACCGATGACGTTAAACCGGAAGAGGTCGAGTGGCAGACTGCAGCCCTTGAAGGCAAGCTGGATCTGCTGGTGACGCTCGATTTCCGCATGTCCAGCACCTGCCTGTTCTCCGATATCGTCCTGCCGACCGCCACCTGGTACGAAAAAGACGACATGAACACGTCAGACATGCACCCGTTTATCCACCCGCTTTCCGCCGCCGTCGACCCGGCGTGGGAATCGAAAAGTGACTGGGAGATCTACAAAGGCATCGCCAAAGCATTTTCGGGCATCTGCCAGGGCCATCTGGGGACCGAAACCGACGTCGTGCTGCAACCGTTACAGCACGACTCGCCGGCAGAACTGGCCCAGCCGTTTGCGATCCAGGACTGGCGCAAAGGCGAATGTGACCTGATCCCGGGCAAAACCGCACCGAATATCATCGCCGTCGAGCGCGACTATCCGGCCACCTACGAGCGCTTTACCTCGCTGGGGCCGCTGATGGATAAACTCGGCAACGGCGGTAAAGGCATTGGCTGGAAAACCCAGACCGAAGTCGATTTCCTCGGCAAGCTCAACTACGTCAAGCTCGACGGCCCGGCCAAAGGCCGCCCGTGTATTGAGACCGCGATAGATGCCGCAGAAGTGATCCTCGCCCTCGCCCCGGAAACCAACGGTCAGGTAGCCGTGAAGGCCTGGGAAGCGCTGGCGGAATTTACCGGCCGCGAACACGCGCACCTGGCGCTCAACAAGGAAGATGAAAAGATCCGCTTCCGCGACATTCAGGCGCAGCCGCGTAAAATTATCTCCAGCCCCACCTGGTCGGGTCTGGAAGATGAACATGTCTCGTACAACGCGGGCTACACCAACGTACACGAGCTGATCCCATGGCGTACCGTTTCCGGCCGTCAGTCGCTGTACCAGGATCACCCGTGGATGCGCGACTTCGGCGAAAGCCTGGTGGCCTACCGTCCGCCTATCGATACCCGCAGCGTCAGTCAGATGAACGCAATACCGCCAAACGGGTTCCCGGAAAAGGCGCTCAACTTCCTGACGCCGCACCAGAAATGGGGTATTCACTCCACCTACAGCGAGAACCTGCTGATGCTGACGCTGTCGCGCGGCGGGCCGATCGTCTGGCTGAGTGAAACCGACGCCAAAGAACTGGGCATTGCCGATAACGACTGGATTGAAGCCTTCAACGCTAACGGTGCGCTGACCGCCCGCGCGGTGGTCAGCCAGCGCGTGCCGCCGGGCATGACCATGATGTATCACGCCCAGGAGCGTCTGATGAATATTCCAGGCTCGGAGGTCACCGGTCGACGCGGCGGTATCCACAACTCGGTCACGCGTATTTGCCCGAAACCTACCCATATGATTGGCGGCTATGCGCAGCTTGCCTACAGCTTTAACTACTACGGCACGGTCGGTTCGAACCGCGATGAGTTCATTATGATCCGCAAAATGAAAAATATTAATTGGCTGGACGATGAAGGCCATGACCAGGTACAGGAGGCGGCAAAATGAAGATTCGCTCGCAGGTTGGGATGGTGTTAAATCTTGATAAATGCATTGGCTGCCATACCTGCTCCGTGACCTGTAAAAACGTCTGGAGCAGCCGCGAAGGCATGGAATATGCGTGGTTCAACAACGTGGAAACCAAACCGGGCATCGGTTTCCCGAAGGATTGGGAAAACCAGGAAAAGTGGCAAGGTGGTTGGGTACGCGGTATATCCGGTAAGCTGACGCCGCGCCTCGGCGGGCGCATTGGCGTGCTGTCGAAAATATTCGCCAACCCGCTGATCCCGGGGATTGACGACTATTACGAGCCGTTCACCTACGATTACCAGCATCTGCACAACGCGCCGGAAGGCAAACATCTGCCAACCGCCCGCCCGCGCTCGCTGATCAGCGGGCAGCGGATGAACAAAATTGAATGGGGCCCGAACTGGGAAGAACTGCTCGGCGGCGAATTTGAAAAGCGCGCCCACGACCATAACTTCCAGGAAATGCAAAAGGAAATGTACGGTCAGTTTGAAAACACTTTCATGATGTACCTGCCGCGTCTGTGCGAACACTGCCTGAACCCAAGCTGCGTTGCCACCTGTCCAAGCGGTGCTATCTACAAGCGTGAAGAAGACGGCATTGTGCTGATCGATCAGGACAAATGCCGCGGCTGGCGTATGTGCATCAGCGGCTGCCCGTACAAAAAAATCTACTTCAACTGGAAGAGCGGCAAGTCGGAAAAATGCATCTTCTGCTACCCGCGCATCGAGTCCGGCCAGCCGACCGTGTGCTCGGAAACCTGCGTTGGCCGCATCCGCTACCTGGGCGTGCTGCTGTACGATGCTGACCGCATTGAAGAGGCCGCCAGCACCGAGAAAGAAACCGATCTTTATGAACGCCAGTGCGATGTGTTCCTCGACCCACACGACCCGGCGGTGATTGAAGAAGCGCTAAAACAAGGCATCACCCAGAACACCCTCGACGCCGCCCAGCGTTCGCCGGTATACAAAATGGCGATGGACTGGAAGCTGGCGCTGCCGCTGCATCCAGAATACCGTACCCTGCCAATGGTCTGGTACGTGCCGCCGCTGTCGCCGATTCAGTCCGTTGCGGACGCAGGCGGCCTGCCGAAAACCGACAGCATTCTGCCAGCGGTCGAAAGCCTGCGTATTCCGGTACAGTACCTGGCAAATATGCTAAGTGCGGGCGACACCGGCCCGGTGCTGCGCGCGCTGAAACGCATGATGGCCATGCGTCACTACAAACGCTCGCAGACCGTTGAAGGGGTCACCGACACGCGCGCGCTGGAAGAAGTGGGCTTAAGCGTCGAACAGGTTGAAGAAATGTACCGCTACCTGGCGATTGCCAACTACGAAGATCGTTTCGTGATCCCCACCAGCCATCGTGAAATGGCGGAAGATGCCTTCCCGGAAAGCAAGGGCTGCGGCTTCACCTTCGGCGACGGTTGTCACGGGTCGGACACCAAGTTCAACCTGTTTAACAGCCACCGTATTGATGCCATCAACATCGGGGAGAAAGACTAATGCGAGTCCTGAAAATCATCGGGCTGCTGCTGGAGTACCCCGATGAGCTAAGCTGGGACAACAAGGCGGAGCTGTTTGCGCTGATTGACAGCGACGCCCCGGCGCTGCGTCCCTTCCTTGAACAACATCTGGCGGCCTCGCTGCTTGATAAGCAGGCTGAATGGTGCGAGATTTTCGAGCGCGGGCGCGCGACGTCACTCATGCTGTTTGAGCACGTGCATGCGGAATCCCGCGACCGTGGTCAGGCGATGGTTGAGCTCATGTCGCAGTATGAACAGGCCGGTTTGCAGCTCGACTGCCGCGAACTGCCTGACCATCTGCCGCTCTATCTTGAGTATCTCAGCATTCTGCCACAGGCTCAGGCGCAGGAAGGCCTGCAAAACGTGGCGCCGATTCTGGCGCTGATTGGCGGGCGGCTGAAACAGCGTCAGGCACCGTGGTATCAGCTGTTCGACACCCTGCTGTCATTGGCGAAAACATCATTATCAAGTGACAGTGTCACAAAACAGGTGGCGGGTGAAGCGCGAGATGATACCCGTCAGGCGCTGGACGCAGTCTGGGAAGAAGAACAGGTGAAGTTTATCGAAGATAACGCCACCGCCTGTGACAGTTCCCCGCTGCAAAGTTATCAACGACGCTTTAGCCAGGACGTGGCGCCACAGTATGTCGACGTCCGTGCGGGAGGCCCGAAATGATACAGTACCTCAACGTCTTTTTTTACGATATCTACCCTTACCTCTGCGGCACGGTGTTCCTGCTGGGCAGCTGGCTGCGCTACGACTACGGTCAGTACACGTGGCGCGCCTCCTCCAGCCAGATGCTCGACAAGCGCGGAATGGTGATTTGGTCCAACCTGTTCCACGTCGGTATTCTGGGGATCTTCTTCGGCCACTTCTTCGGCATGCTGACGCCGCACTGGGTCTATGAATCCTGGCTGCCGCTGTCGCAGAAACAGCTGATGGCGATGATTCTCGGCGGTGCCTGTGGGGTAATGACGCTGGTCGGCGGCGCTGGTCTGCTGATTCGTCGTCTGTTCAACCCGCGCATTCGCGCAACCTCATCGACGGCGGATATTCTGATCCTCAGTATTTTGCTGATCCAATGCTGCCTCGGCCTGACCACCATTCCGTTCTCCGCGCAGCACCCTGACGGCAGCGAAATGCTGAAGCTGGTGGACTGGGCGCAGGCGGTGGTCACTTTCCACGGCGGCGCATCGGCGCACCTGGACGGCGTAGCCTGGGTTTACCGCGTGCATCTGGTGCTCGGCATGACCATCTTCCTGCTGTTCCCGTTCACCCGCCTGGTGCACGTCTGGAGCGCGCCGGTGGAATACCTGACCCGCCGTTATCAGGTCGTGCGCTCACGCCGATAACCGTTTTAATCCCTGTAGCCCGGCCGAGCATCGCGACGCCGGGTTTTTTACGCCACAAACAAAATACTAAACCTAATCTCAACCACTTTATCTTTCACCACCACAATGAATAATAACGCGCTATATTACGCTCGTTGAATTTACCAGCGTGCCTGAAAGTACGCGGGGAATATAAATTCACTCAGCATCGTAATTAATAATCTTGTTATGGCGAGGCTCCTGAATAAACATAAGTTATCGCCCTGGTGGTATCGAGAGAGACCATCACAGGGAAATACAGGCATCCATCGAATCAAGGTGTTGCCAAGATAACTTCTGACGGCTCAAGGTCGTACAGATACGTTGTTCAGTGCTAAAACCGGGACGTAGGGATTCTTCTCAGCATTTCCAGTTTTGTTCGCCCTATATAGAATTTCTATAGGGAACATTTTGATGTCTTATATTCATGCCACTGCGCCGCACTACCCAACTGCCCCGGCTACGGGCGATATTATCTCAAGCTACATGTCGAAAACGTTTATTTCGTTGCCGGAACCACTCAGCGTAAAAGAAGCGCGCGAGATGTTCCTGCGACAATTAAATGACGATCATTTCCCCTGCGCCGTATTCGTGGTTTCCGGCGACAACCTGCGTGGAATATTATCGACTCGCGCGCTGTTACAAGCGTCCGACGATCATCAGCCGGTCGCGCAGTTGATGACCACCACCCTATTCCACGTCGGCCCGGACGATACCCGCGACGTGGCCGCGGAGCTTATCGAAAAGCACCGCCTGACGCTGCTACCGGTGATTGAAAACGGCAAGCTTATCGGCTGCCTCAATGAAAAAGAAATTGATAAGCTGTTAGCCAATGAAATCACCGAAGATGCGCAGCTTCAGGGGGCGACGTTGCCGCTGGAAAAACCGTATCTGGAGATTAGCCCGGTTACGCTGTGGAAAAAACGCGCCGTCTGGCTTCTGCTGCTGTTTATCGCGGAAGCGTACACCAGCACCGTGATTCAGCACTTTGAAGAGGCGCTGGAGTCCGCCATTGCGCTAGCCTTCTTTATCCCGTTGCTGATTGGCACCGGGGGCAACAGCGGTACGCAAATCACCTCGACGCTGGTGCGCGCCATGGCGCTAGGCGAAGTGGGCTTAAGGGATCTGGGGCGAATTCTGCGTAAAGAGATGTCGACGGCGATGCTGGTCGCCATCACGCTCGGCGCGGCAGGCTGCCTGCGAGCATGGATCATGGGCATTGGCCCGGAAATCACCTTTATCGTCAGCCTGACGCTGGTGTGCGTTACCATCTGGAGCGCGATCGTCTCCTCGGTGATCCCGCTGGTCATCAAACGCGTCGGCATCGACCCGGCGGTGGTTTCCGCGCCGTTTATCGCCACGCTGATTGACGGCACCGGGCTGATTATTTACTTCAAAATCGCCCAGCATTTCTTAGGGTTAAGCTAGCGCGAAGCCTCTCATTCCGTAGCCCGGCCAAGCGAAGCGACGTCGGTCTACAGGGTGAAGGTGTCGCCGGTTGCCGGGGAGATAACCTCCGGCAGCCACAGTTTTCCCCACGCGCCGGTGCAGTGGCAGCCCATGATTTTATCGGGGTTAAGCTGCTGTAAAAATTGCCTGACCTGCCAGAGCGTGCGCGGTGAAGCACTGCGCAGATGAAAACCGCCGATAATCGCGTGAACCTTGTCGATGCCGGTAATCTGCTGGCAGTGCCGCACGATGTTGATAATCCCGCGATGCCCGCAGCCGGTAATAATGACCAGCCCGCGTTCGGACAGATAAATCAACACCCCCTCATCAATCACGTAATCCGTTTGATCGCCGGTCACCCCGTAGGCTTTGGGGCTATCAACGGCTATTTCGCCTGACCAGATAAAACGGTCGCTAATGTGCAGCGGCGCGCGGGTGTACTCCATACGATGGCGAGCGTAATCAATCTCCAGCGACAGCTTTTTGATTTTATGGCTGCGCCCCGCCACGTTCAGCGCGGCATAGCGCTCGTTGCCAATGGTCGGGTGGCAAATAATGCGGCTGTTATCCGGCAGCCAAGGCACGCCGCCGCAATGGTCGTAATGACCGTGTGAAAGCACCGTCGCCGTGAGGTTATCCAGCGAAATCCCCATGCGTTCGGCATTGTACTGGAAGCTGTCATCGGGGCCGGTGTCGAAAAGAATCGAGGTGGTTTCATCCTCAAGCAGCAGGCTTAGTCCCGCTTTGGCTCGGAGTCCGCTATCGGCACCACGAGCCAGGTGGTTTTCAAGCAATACATGGATAGTTAATGCCATCATCTCATCCCTGAACATTTCGTAGCCCGGCAAAGCGAAGCGCCGCCGGGGCGTCTCGGTGCCAAACCCCGGCGTCGGCTACGCCTCGGCCGGGCTACGGGTTATTTCCCGGCTTCGGGGTGGGTGTCGAATGCCGCCATTATGGCTTCCAGCTCGCTAACGCTAAAGCCATATTTCGGATCGGTCACACCAAGCCCGAAGCGGGTTTGCAGCGCCTCGTACAGCGCGGGCACGTCCGGGAAATCTATCTTCTCGACCACGTGGTTGTTATCCCAGTGGGTAAAGTGGAAGTTGGTCAGCGTCATTTTGCCACCGTCCGGCAGGTGACGACACATCAGCAAATGGTGGCGGAAATGCGACTGAGGCCAGTGCGCCGACCAGAAGTTGCCCATCACGTAATCTGACGCATACTGACGACCTAAATCGAAGTGATACATCGACTGCCAGTGATCGTGGTGGCTGAACTGTAAAATCCATTCCTGATTTTCATACAGCAGACGATAGTCGCCGTGCGGCGTTGTCTGGGTGATATCCGCCAGCAGCTTGATTGGCGCGGTCAGCGTCTGCCCGCCAAAGCCGACGTCGGCAATCCAGCGCTCGCCGTCAACGTCCACCAGCAGCAGGCGGTGGGTTCTCGGCGGCATCTGCGGCGGATGCGATAGCACCACGCGGCCCAGCAGGCTGCGCACGTGGAAACCCAGTTCGCGCAGCGCGCGCTCGAACAGACCGTTTTGTTCAAAACAGTAGCCGCCACGGCGTGCGTGAACCAGCTTATCTTCCAGCGATTGATCGTCGAGGTGCATCTCGCGCGGCAGCAGCACGTCAAGGTTCTCGAAGGGAATGGCGCTGTTATGGTGGATATGCAGACTGCGCAGCGTCTCAATGGATACGTCAGGGGTTCCCGTCCAACCGAGACGAGCAAAATAGGCGCTTAGGAAAGGGGTCATCAATGCCTCCAGCGTTGGTGTCCGTTCTTTATAACCTATTTTGCCCGCTCCACTGACCGATTTGTGCGATCGGTTAACCTACCGTGTACTTCGCTGCATTAACCCCAGCGCGGTCAGCATTAACCCCAGCCCGACGAACAGCGTCAGGCTCGCCATCGCCATCCCCTGGCCGACCGAACCCTGCTCGAACTGCCGCCAGATAAACACCGCTACGGTCTGCGTCCCCGCCGGTGCCAGCAGCAACGAGGTCACCAGTTCACGGGAAGCAACGGCAAACACCATCAGCATCGCCGCCAGCAGCGCCGGAAACACCAGCGGCAGGACAATCAACCGTAGCGCCAGCCACGGCGATGCGCCGTGCACCCGCGCCGCGGGCTCCAGATTATTCCCCAACTGACGCAGCGCGCTGCCGACATAGCGTACCGGCCACGGCAGTAACAGACAGCAATAAGAGAGCAGCAGCATAAACCACGTGTTGTAAGGTGAGACCGGCCAGAACGGCTGATTCCACAATAGAATCAACCCAACGCCCACCACCACTCCCGGCAACGCCGCTGGCATCAGCGACAGCGCATCAATCAGTGCGCTGCCTTTGATTTTTTGTACCAGCACCAGCCAGGCCGCCACCAGCCCGAGCAGGCCGACAATCAGCGCCGACGCCAGCGCCAGCGATAAACTAGTGCCCAGCGCCGACAGCGCATCGCCCTGCTGCGCGAACAGCGCGCTAAAGTGCTTCAACGTAAAGTTGCCCATGTTCAATCCGCCGGAAAGCGTCCCCATCAGGCTGGTTGCGACCATCGATGCGCCGGGAAGCAGAACCGCCAGGCCACCAACGCCGCCCATCACCAGCAACGCAGGTAGCGTCATCACACCGAGCGACGCCCCGCTGTTCTCCCCGGGTTTTCCGGTGACGCTGGTGACCTCCGTCGTTCCCGTCAGCCGTTTTTGTAACCACCAGGCGAGCAGCGCCACGGTAATCAGCAGCACCGACAGCAGCGACGCACCGGTGAGATCGATAGGCCAGTCCGCGAGCTTTTTCTCAATGCCCACGGTGAGCATCACCACGCCCGCCCGCGAGCCAAGCGCCGCGGGCACACCGTACTCTTCAATCGCCAGAGTAAAGGCCAGCAGCATCCCCGCCGCCAGCGCCGGGGAAAGCATCGGCAGCGTGACGTGCCAGAATGCCCGCCAGGCGCTCGCCCCGTGAACCCGTGCAACAATTGCCAGCCGCTGCCCGCTCGCCAGCAGGCTGCGGGAGACGGCAAAATAGACCACCGGGAAGATATTCAGGGTCATCACCAGCACGATCCCGGTGCGGCTAAACAGCAGATCGTTCAGATCCCAACCGGTCAACTGCTGCAGGTAACCGTTATGCTGGAGCACCAGCATCCATGACAGCGCAGCGATATACGGTGGCGTGAGGAACGGAATTAAGAACAGCAGATCCCACAGTTTCGGCAGCGGCAGGTTAAACAGCCCGCGCAGCACGCCGAGCGGCAGGCCGACAATCACGCTCATCAACGCCACGCCGCAGGCAATCCATAAGGTTCCGCCGAGCATCGGCATCAACTGCCGGTCGCTCAGTAAAGCCGTAATCCCACTAAACGGCTGATGCAGCGAACCGGCGCTGAACTGCGGGAAAATAGCCTGTAACAGGATAAAAAAGAGCGGCAATGCCACCAGCACCACCAAAGCGATGAGGGTGACGAGAGAGAGGGATTTTTGTTTCACCCGAGGTTCCAGATTGTAGCCCGGCCAAGCGAAGCGCCGCCGGGGCTGTAGACAATGCTAAATCCCGGCGTCGCTTCGCTCGGCCGGGCGATGGAAATTTACTGCCCGAACAACGTATTAAACCGAGCCAGAACGGCGCTGCGCTCGCTGCTACCATCGCTGGCGGCTGGCAGTACTTTCAGGTCGTTCAGCAACGGGCGTTTCGCCGACACATCGCTGCGAGCCGGCATCAGCCACGCTTCGGCCACCATTGCCTGACCTTCCGGCGACAGCACGTAGTCGACAAAGGCTTTCGCCTCATCCGCATGTTGTGTGGATTTGAGGATCATCATCGGGCGCGGCGCAATCACCGTACCGCTTGCCGGGAAAATCACCTTCAGCGATTCGCCCTGGGCGATATTACCGTAGGAGACATAGTCCACCGCGCCAAATACCGCCGCTTTTGCCCCCTGCATCACCGGCGCCACCGCCTGCGCGTTCGGCCCGCTCACCACCATGCCGTTCTTTTTCAGTTCATCAAACAGCGCCCAGGCTTTCTCGCCCATACCGTTTTGTAACCCGATCAGCAAATCGAGCGAAGCACCGGAGAGCGCCGGGTCCGGCGTGGTGACGTTGTCTTTAAACGCCGCTTCGGTCAGATCGCGCCACTCTTTCGGCTCCGGAGTACCGCTTTTGGTGTTCCAGACAATCCCCAGCGCCGAAATACCCTGCGCCACATAGTCGGTAGATTTCAACGCCGCCGGAACCTTATCGGCATTCCCGCTCTGATATGGCAGCAACCAGCCGCGGCCGTGCAAGTCTTCAGCGGTGTCCCACGAGGCGGAAATCAGCACATCCGCCTGCGGGTTAGCCTGCTCGGCTTCCAGACGGGCCATCACCTTGCCGGTGGTGGCCTGGAAAATATTCACCTTCACACAGGTTTTCTTTTCATAGCCGCTGGCCAGATTTTTTGCCAGCGAGCCTGGGCCTGCGGTGTATACGGTCAGCGCATGGGCGCTGGAAATCATCGAAGCAGATAACATCATCGCGAGCGCAACGCCTTTTTTAACGGATTTCATACCAATTCCCCTGAGGTAGAAGCAACAGTGCGAACAGCAGCAATGCTGCCCGCAGAAAGGTGCACAATTCGGTCGGCCAGCAGTTCGGCCTCGCGGCGGTCGTGGGTGACGTACACGGCGGTGATGCCGAGCTGGCGCAGCAGTCGGCTCATCTCCAGACATAACGATTCACGCAGTTCGCTATCGAGGTTGGAAAGCGGTTCATCAAACAGCAGTACCCGTGGTTCGGCGACGATCGCCCTTGCCAGCGCCACGCGCTGCTGCTGCCCGCCGGAGAGCCCGGAAGGCTTACGTTCGCCAAAACCGGAAAGCCCGACCATCGCCAGCGCGTCATTAACACGGCGCGTCCGCTCATCGCGGGCCACGCCGCGCATTCGCAGTGAAAAAGCGACGTTTTCAGCGGCAGTCATATGCGGCCACAGCGCATAGTCCTGGAAAACCATGCCAATATCGCGCTGTTCGGGCGGCAGCCCCCAGCCGGGTCTGGCAATCAGACGGTCGCCAAAATGAATTTCACCTTCAGCGGGAACGGTGAGCCCTGCCAGCAGGCGCAGTAACGTGCTTTTGCCGCAGCCGGAAGGCCCAAGCAATGCCACGATGCTGCCCGCATCGATCTGCAGGTTGATGTGATTAAGAACGGTGGTGGCACCGAAAGCGAAAGAAACGCCATCGAGCCGAATGCCAGTTAGCGCGCGCATTTTCGCCCTCCCCGATGGGAAAGCGATGCTTCACCCGTGGTCGAAATCCGACGGGCCGCGCTCACCTGCATGAAGATCAGGGGAGCCAACATATTGTTATCCTCTTTGGGACTTAGTGCTGGCGACTATAGGCAGGTGATATGACGTATTGATTACGCTTTTATTGCGATTTAGTGTGTGGTTAACCGCATCCCATTATTCAGGAAATCCTTATGAGTCGTTTTCGCCCCGTTGAACTTCACCACGCCAGCCGCCTGCTCAATCACGGCCCGACCATCCTCATTACCAGCTTTGACGTCGAGTCCAAACGACGCAACGTGATGGCCGCGGCCTGGTCAATGCCGGTGGAGTTCGAGCCGCCGCACATCGCTATCGTGGTCGATAAGAGCGCCTGGTCGCGGGAAATTATTGAGCGCAACGGCACGTTCGGCATCGTGGTGCCAGGCGTCGCCGCCGCCAGTTGGACGTATGCCGTTGGCAGCGTCAGCGGACGCGAAGAGGATAAATTCAACGCCTACGGTATTCCGGTGGTAAAAGGCCCGGTGCTGGGGCTGCCGGTAATTGAAGAGAAATGTCTGGCGTGGATGGAGTGCCGACTGCTGCCCGCCACGGCCGCCGCCGGGCAGTACGATACGCTGTTTGGCGAAGTGGTTTCCGCCGCGGCGGATGAACAGGCGTTTGTCGCCGGACGCTGGCATTTCGACGACGATAAGCGCAATACGCTGCATCATCTTGGCGCAGGAACGTTCGTAGCAAGCGGAAAACAAGTCCGCGCCAATACACCGTCAGAGTAACTCAGCAAGCGCCGCCGGGGAGGGTTCGGTGCCATTCCCGGCGGCGCTTCGCTTGGCCAGGCTGCGGAGTCTTACATGCTGTAGCCGGGTTTTTTAATCAGCTCATCCATATGTGGGGCAATCTCGGTATCCCACACCTGCTGCCAGTCGCTCTGCTGCACCTGATTCAGGGCAACGCTAACGGCGCCCTCTTTGCTATTCAGATGGCGAATTAATACTTCGGTGATGTCCGCTGCCAGCGCGGTTTTTTGCTCGTCGTTCAGGTCGCGGGGAAAACATTTGATATCAACGTGTGGCATCTGCAGGGCTCCTTATGGTTAGAGCCATAAAGCTACCATAGCCTGGCGTAAACCACTGCCTTTTCGTGCGCTTAAGCGACAGATTGCCGCGCTTTTTCGGCCATCAATTGCCTGATAAACGCTTCGGTTTCACGCTGATTACGCAGCCGCACAAAGCGGATATGCTGCCACGCGGGGTCGGCCATATCCCGCAGATAGCGCGCGCGGTTTGGCCGCCAGGTTTTCAGCGTCCAGAGGATGATGGAGTCACGGCTGAAGAAGGAACGCCGGAAGCTCTCCCGGTTACCGGTGCCCGGCCACAATTCCTGTTGTCGCCACGCCCGGCTTGCGGCACGCCCGACAGCCTGGCGGAAGGTGCGCCAGAAGCTGTAATCGACCCACACCACCAGATCCACGTCGCGCCATTTTACCGGGCGACTGCGATTGTAATTACCGTCCAGCACCCAGGCCGGTGCAGCGGTTGCCTGCGTCAGCGCGGCAAAGAGTTCCTCATCGGTTACGCCCTGCCAGTCTGGTCGCCAGTAAAGCGTATCCATTTCGATATAGGGCACGGAAAACAGCGTCGCCAGACGCTTTGCCAGCGTCGATTTCCCCACGCCGCTGGTGCCTACCACATTGATTTTCATTGGCCTCTCACTCACGTTCCCGGGTTGCACATCGCGCGACGAACATTAAACTAAAAAAATCCCTCTGGAGCTATGAACCAGATTCATTAATGGCCACATCCCATGCTTAAAGACAACATCAACGACCTCATTTCGTTTATGGTCGTGGCGCGCGAGCGCAGCTTTACCCGTGCGGCGGCGCAGCTTGGCGTGTCGCAGTCGGCGCTGAGCCACGCGATGCGCAATCTGGAAAGCCGTCTCGACGTACGTCTGCTGACCCGCACCACCCGCAACGTGGCACCAACCGAGGCGGGCGAAAAACTGTATCAGCGTCTTAGCCCACATCTGCTGGAAATTGAGCAGGAGATTTCCGCGCTGCGTGACACCCGCGATCGTCCGGCGGGAAATATTCGCCTGACGGTGGGCGAACATTCGATGAATACGCTGATCTGGCCGCGAATCAAGCCATTTATGCAGCAATACCCGGAAATCAATATTGAAGTGACCGTCGACAACGGTCTGACCGATATTGTTGATGCGCGCTACGACGCCGGTATCCGGCTGGGTGAACAGGTGGCGCGCGATATGATAGCCGTGCGAATCGGCCCGGATATGCGCATGGCCGTCGTTGGCTCACCGGACTATCTGGCACGCTGCGGCGTGCCGCAAACGCCGCATGATTTACAGCATCACCGCTGTATTAATATGCGCCTGCCTACCCGCGGCGGGTTGTACGCATGGGAATTCGAAAAGGATGGCGAACCGCTGCGCGTCCGGGTTGAGAGCCAGCTGATTCTTAACTGTCTGCCGCAGCGTCTGGAAGCCGCTGAAGCGGGCCTGGGGTTAGCCTATGTGCCGGAAGACACCATCGCCGATGCCGTGGCCGCCGGACGTTTGCAGTCGGTGCTTGAAGACTGGTGTGCGCCGTTTGCCGGCTACTATCTCTACTACCCCAGCCGCCGTCAGCACACCGCCGCCTTTGCACTGCTGGTCGATGCGCTACGCTACCCGTAGCGACGATTTTGTAGGCCTGATAAGGCGAAGCCTTATCAGGCCTACATTCCTCTTGCGCTAAATAGCAGATTTAGGCTGCAGGTTTTCGTCAAACGCCAGACGCTTACGGTCCGGCTCTTCTTCGGTTAACGGTTCGACGGCAACCAGCGTCTTCTGACAGCGGTCGACCAGCACCTGATACTCGCGGGTGCCCTGCTTTTTCCACTCGCGCTCCTGCTCGGTTAAGGCGCGAATCGCCTTCGCCGGGCTGCCGAGAATCAGGTGGTTAGCTGGCATTTCCGCCCGCGCCTTCACGAAAGCACACGCGCCAACGATACTGTTTTCACCGATGGTCGCGCCGTCAATAATCACCGCACTCATGCCAACCAGCGCGTTACGGCCAATCACGCAGCCGTGCAGAATGGCGCCGTGGCCGATGTGCCCGTCTTCTTCCACCACCGTGTCCTGCCCGGGGAAACCGTGCATGACGCAGTTATCCTGAATGTTCGCGCCATCTTTGACGACGATACGCCCAAAATCGCCGCGCAGGCTGGCGTTCGGCCCCACGTAAACCCCTTTGCCAAGGATCACATCGCCAATCAGTACGGCGGTCGGATGAACGTAGCTTTCCACTGGAACAACCGGGGCCATCCCGTCAATCTGGTAAATCGGCATGGCTTCTCCTGTTACGCTTCGGGTAATCCCCCAAAACGCTGGTAATAGAGCGGCCCCGGCGCGGGCAGTTCGCCCACCGAGCTTTCGCCTTTTTCACTGACGAAAGCCTGCGCCCCTGGGGCAACGCGTTGATAAATGTTGATGCACAGCTGACGCGCCGTCTGCCCCAGCCAGTGCGCAGGCAGCAGCTCTTCCGGCAGCAGCGGATCTTTCAGCACCACCCGACGATAGAAGTGAATCAGCAGCAGGCGGATCTGGAAGCAGCGTTCCGGTGTCAGCTCCGCCGGTTCGGCGTCGCGCAGTAGCGCCAGCAGCGGGCGAAACAGCGTGATAAAAGCCTCATACATGGCGTTCTGTTCAGTCAGATGCCAGCACTCTTCCACGCGCTCACGCAGCGCAGCGCGGGAAAGCGCCAGCGGTGAGTGCGCCTCAAAGAAGATCACGTTTTCCGCCACGCCGGCTTCATGCAGCAGCGACTGCACGTCGGCGAGTTTTTGCGACGGTGAGGCCAGCAGGCTGGGCGCAAGGACGCCAAACCCCTGCCAGATAAGCTGTTTTTTCACTTCGGCGAGGGTCTGTTTTTCCAGCCCTTCGGAAAGCAGGAGCAGCCAGGTGCCGTCCCATTCCGGCGCGCTGGCGCGGTAAATTTTGCTCTCGGCACGGCGGGTTAAGCGCAATCCTTTGTCGCTGAGGCGGTAGAAGCTGCGGCGGCCGATACGCACCACGTCCAGCCACTCTTCTTTGTTGAGGCGAAACAGCGCGGTACGCACGAAGCGTTCACCGAATCCCAGCCCTTCCAGCAGCGCAGCGACGCTGCCCAGCCAGACTTCCCCGCCGCGCTGGGATAGGCAGTCTCCGTATAGCGACGCAATCAGCGAGGTGCCGCTGATGGGCATCGCGGTCACCGCCTGTTGAATAAAGCTATCGAGTTTTTCCATATGATTCATACTGTTGTTATTTTTGTCCTTTTCGAATCATAGCACAGGAATAAAGCAGCGAAACGCCAGGCGTTTGTAGACCGGATAAGGCAACGCCGCCATCCGGCAGCGTTGCGCCATTGTGCCTGATGGCGCTACGCTTATCAGGCCTACGAGAGTTAGCCGTTGGCAGCGGCTTTACGCAGGTCAAATACGCGGCAGGCCTTGCCTTCGGAGCGTGGAATGCTGCCGCAGTTAACGATGCTCACGTCCGTTGAAATGCCGACCATCGACTTAATGCGATGACGCAGGTGGTGGCAAATCTGGCAGCGCTGCTCGTGGCTCAGTACGAGGCTACTCTCTTTCAGCTCAACGCGAATCGAAAGTGAATCAAGATGCCCACGGCGATCGACTTCCAGCTGGTAGTGCGGCGCCAGATGTTCAATCTTGAGGATCTCTTCTTCCACCTGCGACGGGAAAACGTTCACGCCGCGAATAATCAGCATGTCGTCGCTGCGCCCGCTGATGCGATCCATCCGGCGCATAGTGCGGGCGGTGCCCGGCAGCAGGCGCGTCAGGTCGCGGGTGCGGTAACGAATGACCGGCAGCGCTTCTTTGGTGAGCGTGGTGAACAGCAGTTCGCCGTGCTCGCCGTCAGCCAGCGGCGTACCGTCGTCCGGGTTGACCACTTCCGGGAAGAAATGGTCTTCCCAGATGGTTGGGCCGTCGGCGGTTTCAATACACTCCATCGCCACGCCCGGCCCCATCACCTCAGACAGGCCATAGATATCCAGCGCGGTAATGCCCAGACGGCGTTCAATTTCCGCCTTCATGCCGGTGGTCCACGGCTCGGCGCCGAAGACGCCGGTACGCAGCGAACAGCCGCGCGCGTCGCCGCCCATCTGGCGTTCCAGCTCTTCAATCAGGTTCAGGCAGTAAGATGGCGTCACCATGATCATGTCAGGTTTGAAATCGCGGATCAGCTGCGCCTGTTTCTCGGTCTGGCCGCCGGACATCGGGATCACCGTCGCCCCTAAACGCTCGGCACCGTAGTGCGCGCCCAGGCCGCCGGTGAACAGGCCGTAGCCGTAGGCCACATGAATTTTATCCTTTGCCGAGCCACCAGCGGCGCGCAGCGAACGGGCGACGATGTTCGCCCAGGTATCGATATCGTTCTGCGTGTAGCCAACGACGGTCGGTTTACCCGTCGTACCGGATGACGCATGAATACGCACAATCTGTTCCATCGGTACCGCGAAGGTATCGAACGGATAGTTATCGCGCAGGTCCTGCTTGGTGGTGCACGGGAATTTGCTCAGGTCGCTCAGCTCACGGAAATCAGCCGGGTGAACCCCCGCCGCATCAAATTTGCGGCGGTACATCGGCACGTTTTCATAGGCGTGTTTGAGCGTCCACTTCAGGCGCTCGGTCTGCAGAGCGACTAATTCGTCACGCGATGCGGTTTCAATCGGATCTAATGTTGTTATCGTTGTCATTTTGTAGGGTACTCGCAGGTCAATTCGCTCACACACGCTCGAGGATCAGGGCAATGCCCTGGCCCACGCCAATACACATCGTACACAGCGCATAACGTCCATTGCGTCGTTCCAGCTCCAGCGTTGCCGCCAGCGCCAGACGCACGCCGCTCATCCCCAGCGGGTGGCCTAAAGCGATGGCGCCACCGTTTGGATTCACGTGCGGCGCATCATCCGCCAGCCCCAGCTGCCGCATCACGCCCAGCGCCTGGGCGGCAAAGGCTTCGTTCAGCTCAATCACGTCCATATCGTTAATATTCAGCCCGGCACGCTCCAGCACTTTACGCACCGCCGGAACCGGCCCCAGCCCCATGTACTTCGGCTCAACGCCCGCCGTCGCCATCGCCACGATGCGCGCCCGCGGCGTCAGTCCCTGTTCTTTTACCTGCTGTTCACTGGCGATAATCATCGCCGCCGCGCCGTCGTTCACGCCCGAGGCGTTGCCTGCCGTCACCACGCCGCCCTTGCGGAACGGGGTTTTCAACTGAGCAAGCTGTTCCATTGTGGTTTCCGCACGCGGGTGCTCATCGTCGCGCACCGCGCTGACCGCGCCCTTCTTACCGATAATCTGTACCGGTACGATTTCCTGCGCCAGAATGCCGTCACGCTGCGCTTTTGCCGTGCGCTGCTGGCTGCGGTAGGCGAAGGCGTCCTGATCTTCACGGCTTATATTTAACAATTCGGCTACATTCTCCGCCGTTTCCGGCATGCTGTCAGTACCAAATTGTTGCTGCATGAGCGGGTTCACAAAACGCCAGCCGATGGTGGTATCGAACATTTCCGCCTGACGCTGGAACGGCGCGGTGGCCTTGCCCATGACGAACGGCGCGCGAGACATCGACTCGACGCCGCCGGCAATCAACAGATCCGCATCGCCCGCCTTAATGGCTCGTGCGGCAAAGCCGATGGCGTCCAGCCCGGAACCGCACAGACGGTTGATGGTGGTGCCCGCTACGCTGTGCGGATAACCCGCCAGCAACGTTGCCATATGCGCCACGTTACGGTTGTCTTCACCTGCCTGGTTGGCGCAGCCGAAAATCACATCGTCGATGGCGCTGGCATCCAGGCGCGGGTTGCGACGGAGCAATTCACGCAGCGGGATCGCCGCCAGATCGTCAGCGCGAACCCCCGCCAGCGCGCCGCCGTAGCGGCCAATCGGGGTACGAATTCCGTCACAAATAAAGGCGTCACGCATTAGGCTTCTCCTGTGATTGTGCCGCCGATGCGGTGCGATTTTCCGCGAAACAGGGCAACGGTTTTTTGCTGTTGATTAACAATCTCAATGTCGTAAACGCCGGTCAGCTTGCCCTGCTGTTTCACCCGCGCGGTGGCGGTCAGCAGATCGCCAGTGAAGGCCGGGCGCAGGAAATCGATGCTCGCCGCCGACGCCACCGCCGCCAGCCCCTGGCTGTTACAGGCGTAGGCAAAGGCGGTGTCCGCGAGCGAAAACAGCTGCCCACCGTGACAGGTCTGGTGGCCGTTGAGCATCGATGGCAGCACCGCCATCGTCATCTGCGCATAGCCTTCATCCATTTCGATAATCTCGATGCCCAGCGCGCGGGCGCAGGTATCTTTCTCGTACATGGCGCGGGCGTTGCGCCAGGCCTGGTTACTCATGACGCATCTCCAGCAGCGCCATCTGGCGCAGTCGCGCACTTGGGCGGTAGCGTTCTTCGCCGTAGTGCTGTTGTAGGTTTTCCAGCAGGCGCAGCACGCGCCCCCAGCCAAGCGATTCACCCCAGGCAATCGGGCCGCGTGGGTAGTTCACCCCCAGACGCATAGCGGTATCGATATCATCCGCGCTGGCGACGCCTTTTTGCACCGCATCCAGCGCTTCGTTCGCCAGCATCGCTACCGTACGCCATACCAGCAGGCCGGGATAATCAGCAATGTGCAGAACCTTTTTGCCCTGCTGCTGGAAGTAGTACACCGCTTTGTCGGTTGCCGACTGTGGGTTGGTTTGCGCGCTCGCCAGTACGATCGTGTTGCCCGCCGCATGGTCATAAACCACCACCGGACGCTGATGCTGCACGCTTAAGGCCAGCGCGGTTTCACCGGTGGTTTCAAGGAGCAGCACATCATCCAGTTCAGTGACAACGTCACACTGAATGTTTTTTGCTGCATTTTCAGGCACTACCGCTGCAACAGCCAGATCAGGCGATACTTCAACAGGCCAGCGATAGACGCCGTGGCCGCTCTTCTTGCCCAGACGCCCGGCCAGCGCCAGCTCCTGCTGAAGCAGCGACGGCAGAAAACGGCGGTCCTGCCAGAAGGCGTTAAATACCGAACAGGTGACGGCAAAGTTGACGTCCTGACCAATCAGATCGGTCAGCGCCAGCGGCCCCATCGGGAAACCGCCGCCGTCGCGCAGCGCCGCGTCAATCACTTCCGGCGCGGCGACCTGTTCCTCCAGCGCACGCCAGGCTTCGGCGTAAAACGGGCGCGCCACGCGGTTGACAATAAAGCCCGGCGTGGAGCGGCAGCGCACCGGCTGCTTACCCCAGGCGCTGACGCATTGGCATAGCTGCTCAACCACTTCCGTTGAGGTGGCAAGGCCGCTCACCACTTCCACCAGTTTCATTACCGGTGCTGGATTAAAGAAGTGCAGCCCCGCCACCCGTTCCGGATGCTTCACTCCCGCCGCAATTGCGGTAATGGAAATCGACGAGGTATTGCTGGTCAGCAGCGTTGACGGCGAACAGATTTCCGCCAGTTGGCTGAACAGCGCCTGTTTAATCTCCAGGCGTTCCGAAGCGGCTTCAATCACCAGTTGCGCGTCGGCAAGCTGGTGTAATTCCGTCGCCGGTGTAATCCGCGCGAGCAGGGACTGCGCCAGCTCGGCGCTGATTTTCCCCCGGCTGACGCGGGCGTTGAGGCGCTCGGCAATGCCGTCGATAGCGCGGGTAATCGCCTCAGGCGAAATGTCATACAGCCGCACCGCGTGTCCGGCACTGGCCGCCACTTCGACGATCCCGGCCCCCATGGTGCCACCGCCAATCACGGCGACGGTGTGAAGAGTCTGGTTCATGGCTTATTTCCCGCTGAACTGTGGCTGACGTTTGGCGAGGAAGGCGCTGACGCCTTCGCGATAGTCGTCGCTGCGACCGGCCATGCGCTGATAATCCCGCTCCAGATCGAGCTGGCTTTCCAGCGTATTGGTTTCAGAAAGCTGAAGCGCTTTCTTAATTAACCCCAGCCCATAGGTCGGCTGGGAAGCAAAATGACGCGCCATGGCTAACGCGGTGTCTTTCAGTTCAGCGTCATCCACCACCTGCCAGATCATTCCCCACTGCGCGGCCTGTTCGGCGCTGAGGTTATCGCCCAGCATCAGTAAACCTACGGCGCGAGCGCGAGTGGTCACACGGGGCAGCAGCCAGCTACCGCCGCAGTCCGGCACCAGGCCAAGCTTGCTGAAGGCCATCACAAACTTCGCCGAACGCGCGGCCAGCACGATATCGCAGCCCAGCGCTAACGTTGCACCCGCCCCGGCGGCCACGCCGTTAACGGCGCAGATAACCGGTTTTGGCAACGCGGCTAAACGACGCACCAGCGGGTTATAAAAACGCTCCACCGACATGCCCAGATCCGGCGCAGGGCCGCTTGGGTCAACGTTACGGTCGTTCAGATCCTGTCCGGCGCAAAAACCGCGCCCGGCACCGGTAATCAGCAGGCAGCGAATGGTGTCGTCGCGCTCGGCCTGTTTCAGGCAGTTGGCGAGCTGCTGGTGCATCACGTCATTAAAGCTGTTGAGTCGGTCTGGGCGGTTCAGGGTGAGGGTCATTACACCCTGTTCCACTTCGCTGAGAATGAATGCGTCCACGATTAGCGTCCTTTAAATTCCGGGGTACGTTTTTCTAAAAAGGCGCTCACGCCTTCACGACGATCTTCGGTAGCGCTGAGCAGCGTAAATAACTGACGTTCCTGCACCAGACCGGCCTGTAAGCCCACTTCATGCGCCAGACGCAGCGACTGTTTCGCCGCCCGCAGCGCCAGCGGCGAGTGGCGAGCGATGTTTGCAGCCAGCTTCAAGGCGTATTCATCGGAGAGGTTCGCCGGATGAATGTCGCTCACCAGCCCAGCCTGCTGTGCGCGTTCGGCGTCAATGCCTTCGCCGCTCAGCACCATCCGACTCGCCAGCGCTTTGCCAACACTGCGAATAAGACGTTGCGTGCCGCCTGCGCCCGGCATGGTACCGAGGGTAATTTCCGGCAGGCCAAAACGGGCGTTATCGCCGGCAATCACCAGGTCACACAGCAGCGCCAGCTCGCAGCCCGCGCCCAGCGCGTAGCCGTTCACCACCGCAATCAGCGGCTTGTTGAAGGCGTCGATGCGCGCCCACAAACGGGGACGAATATCGTCGAAGGTGGCGGGCAGGTCTTTTTCGGCCATTTCGTTGAGATCGGCACCGGCCGCGAAATAGCGCGGGTTGCCGCTAATCACGCAGACGCTCACCGTCGGATCGGCCGCCGCGCTTTCCAGCGCTTCGGCAAGCAGCAATAGCAGCGTATTGTTCAGGGCATTACGCGCCTGCGGGCGGTTCAGCGTCAGCTGCAGCACGCGGTCATGACGGGTAATCAGCAGTTCGCTCATGCCGTCCCCCGTGCGTCAAAGTCGACCACCACATCCGCGCTTTTGGGCAGCGCCTGGCAGCTCAGCACATAGCCCGCCGCCACTTCATCGGCTTCCAGACTATAGTTAGCGGCCATTGCCACTTCGCCCTGCACCACTTTGCATTTACAGGTGGCGCACACGCCGCCTTTACAGGCAAACGGCAGGTCTGCGCCCTGACGCAGCGCGGCGTCAAGAATGCTGTCATCTTCGGCAGAGAGGGCAATCAGGCGGTCGCGACCGTCCTGGCGAATGGTCACCGTGCGGCCTTCTGCCTGTACGCCGGTGGCCCGCTTAACGCTGGTGCCAGGCGTGTTGAAACGCTCAAGATGAATGGATTTCTCCGGCACGCCCAGTTCGCGCAGCGCCACTTCGGCTTCGTCCATCATCGCCGACGGGCCGCAGATAAACGCGTCGTCAAAACGGCTAAAATCGAGCAGGGTTTTACCCAGCGCACGCAGCTTGTCGCCGTCAATGCGCCCTTGCAGCAGGTCGCTGTCCATCGACTCCTGGCTGAACAGATGCACCACCTGCAAACGCTGCGGGTAGCGATCTTTCAGGTCAGCCAGCGCCTGGCGGAACATCATGCTGTGGCTGCTGCGGTTACCGTAGATAAGCGTAAACCGGCTGTCCGCTTCGGTCGTCAGCGTGGCTTCGATAATCGCCATCATCGGCGTAATGCCGGACCCGGCGGCAATCGCCAGATACTCGGCCTGGCGTTCGGCCTGTGGCTGATAGCCAAAATGGCCCTGCGGCACCATCACCTCCAGCGCCATACCCTGCTGGATATCGCGCTGGGCATAGCGGGAAAAACGGCCGCCGTCGATGGCTTTCACCGCCACGCTGATTTCAGACGGCGAGCGGCTACGGCAGATGGAGTAGCAGCGCCGCAGCTCTACACCGCCGAGGCGGGCTTTCAGCGTCAGATGCTGGCCCGGGCGGAAGGCGTAATCGTTGCGCAGCGCCTCAGGAATAGCAAAAGTGATGGTCACCGCATCACGGGTTTCCGGCTCAACGTTTGCCACGGTAAGCGAATGAAATGTTGTCATCGCAGCCTCAAATACATTTAAAGTAATCAAAGGGTTCACGGCAGCTGTCGCAGCGATACAGCGCTTTACAGGCCGTGGAACCGAATTCACTAATCAGCGAGCTGTGGGTGCTGCCGCAGCGCGGGCAAACCACGTCTTTCGGCATCTCGCCGGCGTGGCAGGCATGGGCCTGCGGCGGGCTGATACCGTACTGGCGCAGGCGTTCGCGGGCATCCGGGCTCATCCAGTCGGTGGTCCATGGCGGATCGAGCTGTAGCACAATATGTACCGGCGTGTAGCCATGCGTGGTCATCACCGTACGAATCTCACCCAACAGGTGCTCGGTAGCCGGGCAGCCCGAGTAGGTTGGCGTAAAGCCAATCACCCAGCCGTCGCCGAGGCGTTCAACCCGGCGTACCATCCCCAAATCGGTAATGGTCAGCACCGGCACTTCCGGGTCGGGGATCGCGCTTAACAGTCCCCACACGGTGCGCACTTCGGCGGGTGCGATATCGGCAAGACGTTGCATAGCCACCTCCTGTTACCACTGCTGTCCAGGGTACGAACGCTGTAAATACTGCATCTCTGCCAGCATCGGACCGAGATGCTCACTGTGCAGCCCCTGCTTACCGCCGCTGCGGAACGCCGCCTCCTGGGGAATTTGCAGGCCGGAATCAAGCAGCGCGGTGTGGACCGTTGCCTGCCATTCCGCCTGGAGCGTGCGCGGATCGACGGCGATCCCCTGCTCGCTCAGGTCAATTTCCAGCGCATCGGCAACGAACAGTTCACCGGTATAGCGCCACAGGTTATCGACCGCCTGCTGCATACGCTGCGTCGAGAGCGCGGTGCCGTTACCCAGACGTTCCAGCCAGCCGCGGCTGAAGCGCTGGTGATAACGCACCTCTTTCAATCCTTTGGCCGCAATGGCGGCGAGCTGCGCGTCGCGGCTATAGACCAGACGGCTGAACAGCGCCACGTGCCAGACGTCGATAAAGAACTGGCGGGCAATGGTGTCGGCAAAGTTGCCGTTCGGCTGTTCAACCAGCAGCAGATTGCTGAACTGGCGTTCATCGCGGCCGAAGGCCAGCGTGTCTTCGTCGCCGTTACCGTTCAGTTCGGCGGCGTAGCTGAGAAAATTGCGCGCCTGTCCCAACAGATCGAGACCGATATTGGCCAGCGCCAGGTCGATTTCCAGCTCCGGTGCGTGGCCGCACCATGCGCCTAAACGCTGTGCCAGGATCAGGCCGTTATCGCCCAGACGCAGGGCATAGGTTGCAACGGGATTGAGAGTCGTCATCGTTGCCTCACATATGTTCCATGCCGTCCGGCACGGTGTAGAACGTCGGGTGGCGGTAGACTTTGCTTTCTGCCGGGTCGAAGAATTCACCGCGATCCTCCGGCTGCGAGGCAACAATTTCACTCGCCTTCACGACCCAAATAGAGCAGCCTTCGCTGCGGCGGGTGTACGCATCGCGGGCGTTCTCCAGCGCCATCTGGTCATCGGCGGCGTGCAGGCTGCCCACGTGACGGTGCGACAGACCCTGCTTGCTGCGGACAAACACTTCGTATAACGGCCAGTATGTTTTGCTCATGGTTCTCTCCTTACGCCGCATCGCGGGCCTGTTGTTTTTGAGCATGCGCCAGCGCAGCTTCGCGCACCCATGCCCCCTCTTCCCAGGCCTTGCGCTTGGCGCCCAGACGTTCGTGGTTGCAAATACCACGGCCGCTGATGACCTCATTCAATTCCTGCCAGTCAATCTCGCCGAAACGGTAGTGACCGGTTTCTTCGTCGTAGCGCAGATCGGCATCCGGTACGGTCATGCCGAGGATTTCAACCTGCGGAACGGTGTTATCCACAAAGCGCTGGCGCAGTTCGTCGTTGGAATGCAGTTTGATTTTCCACGCCATACTGCGGGCGCTGTTCGGCGAGTTGTCGTCGCTCGGCCCGAACATCATCAGCGCGGGCCACCAGAAACGATTGATCGCATCCTGGAGCATCTGGCGCTGTTCTTCGCTGCCCGCCGCCAGCGCCATACAGGCTTCAAAGCCCTGACGCTGGTGGAAGCTCTCTTCTTTGCAGATTTTGACCATCGCCCGGGCATACGGACCGTAAGAGGTACGGCACAGCGCCACCTGGTTGACGATGGCTGCGCCGTCGACCAGCCAGCCGATCACGCCAATATCCGCCCAGCTGAGCGTGGGGTAGTTAAAGATGGAGGAGTACTTCATCTGCCCATCGAGCATTTTCTGATACAGGTCTTCGCGGGCGCAGCCGAGGGTTTCTGCAGCACTGTAGAGGTACAAACCGTGGCCAGCCTCATCCTGCACTTTCGCCAGCAGAATCGCCTTGCGGCGCAGCGTTGGCGCACGGGTGATCCAGTTACCTTCCGGCAGCATGCCAACAATTTCCGAGTGCGCATGCTGACCAATCTGGCGGATCAGCGTCTTGCGGTACGCATCCGGCATCCAGTCCTGCGCCTCGATGGCGGTGTCCTGCGCGATGCGCTGGTCAAAGCGTTGTTCTTCTGTCACGTCATCACCTTTATGATTCCGATAAATCAAACAATTCATTTTTTGTGAATCATGTTGTTTTGTAAAAGTTACACTCTGGTTAAATAAAACCACAAATTTTGTTTGTGGATTTTGTGATGCGCACCGCAAAGCCTTTTAGTTTATTCAGCAAATTCAGAACCATAATCAATAAAGGTAAAGTGTTCGCGATCGCATTGTTAATAAATTATTAAAATCACGCTTGCATTTTGTGATTCATAAAAGAACTATTTATGGCGAGATTACGTAACATATCTGGAGATTTACGATGCAGCAGTTAGCCAGCTATTTATCCGGCGCCTGGCAGACCGGCCGGGGCCGCACCCGCACCATCCATCACGCCATTACCGGCGAGCCGCTTTGGGAAGTGACGAGCGAAGGGCTGGATATGGCGCAGGCGCGCCGCTTTGCCATTGAACACGGCGGCAAAGCGTTACAGGCAATGACCTTTATTGAACGCAGCGCGATGCTAAAAGCGGTAGCAAAGCATCTGATGGAACTGAAGGCCGACTTCTATGCCATATCCACCGAAACCGGCGCCACGCGCGGCGACAGCTGGGTGGATATTGAAGGCGGCATCGGCACGCTTTTCACCTATGCCAGCCTCGGCGGGCGTGAGCTGCCGGATGATGTGCTGTGGCCGGAAGATGAGCTGATTCCGTTGTCCAAACAGGGCGGCTTTGCCGCGCGCCACGTGCTGACCTCCAAATCCGGCGTTGCGGTACATATCAACGCCTTTAACTTCCCCTGCTGGGGGATGTTAGAAAAGCTGGCGCCGACCTGGCTTGCCGGCATGCCCGCGATCGTTAAACCGGCGACCGCCACCGCGCAGCTGACGCAGGCGATGGTCAAAGCCATTGTCGACAGCGGGCTGGTGCCGGACGGCGCAATAAGCCTGATCTGCGGCGGCGCGGGCGATCTGCTGGATAATCTGGATAGCCAGGACGTAGTGACCTTTACCGGCTCTGCGCATACCGGGCAGCAATTGCGCGTACATCCGAATCTGGTGGCGAAATCTGTGCCCTTTACCATGGAAGCGGATTCGCTGAACTGCTGCGTACTGGGCGACGATATCACCCCGGAGCAGCCGGAGTTTGCGCTGTTTATTCGCGAAGTGGTGCGCGAAATGACCACCAAAGCCGGGCAGAAATGTACCGCCATTCGCCGCATTATCGTGCCGCAGGCGCAGGTGAAAGCCGTCAGTGAAGCGCTGATTGCCCGCCTGCAAAAGGTGGTGGTCGGCGATCCGGCGCAGGAAGGCGTGAAGATGGGCTCGCTGGTCAACGCAGAGCAACGTCAGGATGTGCAGGACAACGTGAATCGTCTGGTGGAAGCCGGATGTGAAGTGCTGCTTGGCGGTAAGGCGGATCTCCACGCCGCTGGCGCGTTCTTCCCCCCTACGCTGCTGTTCTGCCCGCAGCCGGATGAAATCAGCGCCGTGCATGCGATTGAAGCCTTTGGCCCAGTGGCAACGCTGATGCCGTATCAGAACAGCGAACACGCCCTGACGCTGGCGCGCGCCGGTGAAGGTAGCCTGGCCGGCACGTTGGTGACGGCGAGCAGCGAACTGGCGCGAGAGTTTATCCTCGGTGCAGCCCGCGCCCACGGGCGTATTCAGGTGCTGAACGAAGAATCTTCCGCTGAGTCCACCGGCCACGGCTCACCGCTGCCACAGCTAGTACACGGCGGCCCGGGACGTGCGGGAGGCGGCGAAGAGCTTGGCGGCCTGCGCGCGGTGAAGCACTACATGCAGCGTACCGCCATTCAGGGCAGTCCAACCATGCTTGCCGCCGTTAGCCAGCAGTGGGTGCGCGGCGCGCAGGTCACGGAAGATCGCATTCACCCGTTCCGTAAATACTTCGAAGAGATCCAGCCGGGCGACAGCCTGCTGACGCCACGTCGTACACTGACCGAAGCGGATATCGTTAACTTTGCCTGCCTCAGCGGTGACCACTTCTACGCCCATATGGACAAAATCGCCGCTGCCGAGTCTATTTTCGGCGAACGCGTGGTGCACGGCTATTTCCTGATTTCCGCCGCTGCCGGTCTGTTTGTAGACGCGGGCGTTGGCCCGGTTATCGCCAACTACGGTATGGAAAACCTGCGCTTTATCGAGCCGGTCAAACCGGGCGATACCATCCAGGTGCGCCTGACCTGCAAGCGTAAAACGGTCAAACGCCAGCGCAGCGCCGAAGAGAAAGCGACCGGCGTGGTCGAATGGGCGGTAGAAATTTTCAACCAGCACCAGCAGGCGGTGGCGCTGTATTCCATTCTGACGCTGGTTGCGCGTCAGCACGGGGATTTCCCGGCGTAAGTTGGCGCTATTGCCTGATGGCGCTTCGCTTATCAGGCCGACAAAGCCATCCGGCAACACAAACACCTATGCCTCTGCGGAGGCATTTTTTGTATCTGGCAAAACTGACAAATAACCTGGCAAGCGCAGGCAAACACCGGATGACCATCGGCTGTTAGGTTAAGACACTGGAACTGAAAAGCCTGGCACGGCACAACATAACGATAAGATGAGGTCACAATGTCTAAAGCTTTGATTCGATCTAACCGAAAAACAGCGCTCGCGCTGGCTATCGCCCTGTGTTGCGTCGGGCCCGCCACGGCTTTCGCCCACGGCGGCGAAGCGCACATGGTGCCAATGGACAAAACGCTGCAGGAATTTGGCGCCGACGTGCAGTGGGACGACTATGCGCAGATGTATACCCTGATTAAAGACGGGGCGTTCGTGAAGGTCAAACCGGGCGCCAAAACGGCCATCGTCAACGGGAAAACGCTGACCTTGCAGGTACCGGTGGTGATGAAAAAAGGCAAAGCCTGGGTGTCAGAGACCTTTATCAACGACGTTTTCCAGTCTGGCCTCGATCAAACCTTCCAGGTCGAAAAAGTCCCACACCCGCTGAACTCGCTGTCATCCGCCGAGATTGGCGAAGCGGTCACTATCGTCAAAGCCGCGCCGGAATTCCAGCCGAATACCCGCTTCACCGAAATTTCTCTGCATGAACCGGATAAAAAAGCCGTATGGGAATTTGCCCTGAAAGGCACGCCGGTAAATGCACCGCGCACCGCCGATGTGGTGATGCTTGACGGTAAGCACGTGATTGAAGCGGTGGTCGATCTGCAAAATAAAAAGATCCTCTCCTGGACGCCTATCAAAGATGCCCACGGGATGGTGCTGATTGACGATTTCGTCAGCGTGCAGAACATCATCAACGCCAGCACCGAGTTTGCTGACGTACTGAAAAAACACGGTATTAAAGACACCACCAAAGTCATCACCACGCCGCTGACCGTCGGTTATTTCGACGGGAAAGACGGCCTTAAGCAGGACGCGCGACTGCTGAAAGTGGTGAGCTATCTCGATACCGGCGACGGCAACTACTGGGCGCACCCGATTGAAAACCTGGTGGCGGTGGTTGACCTTGAGCAGAAGAAAATCATCAAGATTGAAGAAGGCCCGGTGATCCCGGTGCCGATGGAATCTCGCCCGTTTGATGGCCGCGATCGGGTGGCAAAAACGGTGAAACCGCTGGAAATTATCGAGCCGGAAGGCAAAAACTACACCATCACCGGCGATATGGTCCACTGGCAGAACTGGGACTTCCACCTGCGGTTGAATTCCCGCGTCGGCCCGATTCTCTCCACCGTGACCTATAACGACAACGGCAAAAAACGCCAGGTGATGTACGAAGGGTCGCTCGGCGGGATGATTGTCCCATACGGTGACCCGGACGTTGGCTGGTACTTCAAAGCCTACCTGGATTCCGGCGATTACGGCATGGGCACCCTGACCTCGCCTATCGCTCGCGGCAAAGACGCGCCAAACAACGCCGTCCTGCTGGATGAAACCATTGCTGATTACACCGGCACGCCAACGACGATCCCTCGTGCGGTGGCGATTTTCGAACGCTATGCCGGGCCAGAGTATAAGCACCAGGAGATGGGCCAGCCGAACGTCAGCACCGAACGCCGTGAGCTGGTGGTGCGTTGGATCAGTACCGTAGGTAACTACGACTACATCTTCGACTGGGTATTCCACGAAAACGGCACCATCGGCATCGATGCTGGCGCAACCGGCATTGAAGCGGTAAAAGGCGTGAAGGCGAAAACCATGCACGACCCAAGCGCCAAAGATGACACCCGTTACGGGACGCTGATCGACCATAATATCGTCGGCACCACTCACCAGCATATTTACAACTTCCGCCTCGATCTCGACGTGGACGGCGAAAACAACAGCCTGGTGGCGATGGACCCGGAAGTGAAGCCGAACACCAGCGGCGGCCCGCGTACCAGCACGATGCAGGTGAATCAGTACACCATCGAGTCTGAGCAAAAAGCGGCGCAGAAATTCGACCCGGGCACCATTCGTCTGCTGAGCAACACCACCAAAGAGAACCGGATGGGGAATCCGATTTCGTATCAGATTATCCCTTACGCGGGCGGCACTCACCCGGCAGCGACCGGCGCCAAGTTTGCCCCTGATGAGTGGATTTACCATCGCCTGAGCTTTATGGATAAGCAGCTGTGGGTGACCCGCTATCATCAGGATGAACGCTATCCGGAAGGCAAGTACCCGAACCGTTCCGTACACGACACCGGGCTGGGGCAATATGCGAAAGATGACGAATCCTTGAGCAACCAGGACGACGTGGTCTGGATCACCACCGGCACCACCCACGTGGCGCGCGCCGAAGAGTGGCCGATTATGCCAACCGAGTGGGCTCATGCGCTGCTGAAGCCGTGGAACTTCTTTGACGAGACGCCGACCTTAGGCGAAAAGAAGAAGTAATTTGTGATAACGCGCCGCCAGATTGCCTGGCGGCGCTTTTTGTGGTCATTCCCGCCGCGATCGCAGATTGGCTATCTGTTTATCGACACAGCGACGCACAATCTCATCAGTAGTGGTCAAAACATCCCAGCCATCAAATGCCCCATAGCGCTGCTGAAATGTCACCGCAGGCGCTGACGTCAGACGCGTCTTCGCCCCGTATGGGCGAATAATTTCAATTTAAATGCGAGAATATCAAGAAAATGTATTTAACGCTGATATTATGCGCAATACAAAATATGACACATAATATATTAAAACCAGTCCGAAACGTGTAAATAAATTTAATTAAACGCATATCAATACCATGCATAATATATCAATAAAAAATAATTCTCTGTCAATCTAAAATATTAAAAACAATCGCCGATAAATAAATTGCACACAGCCCGTGTGACTAAGCCATTATCGAAGGAGAGTTATTATGTCTGATTTTGCTCTGGTCCTGAATGATATGCGCGATCACTATAAGAAGAATTTAGGCAAGAAAAGCGTCACCCGGTTCCGACCGGTAGAGGAAGTGCACGACGATATTTTGTTTGCCGCAGTAACGGATGACGTTGCCGTATCTGGCGAAGAAGTACTGGCACAGCTTAAAATCACCGCCAAGGCAGGCGCCACGGCAACCGCTACCGCAATCCAAAATGGCATTACTGACGCCACCGGCGTCCTCAAGGACCACGGAGCGACATCGTCTGCTGTCGATGATTTTATCAGTAAAATGAACAAGCAAAGGGAAGATGCTAAACAGAACGCCAGTAAAACGATTGATAAGATTTATGACGAAGCGATCAGTATCGGCAAAGAGCATCCGAAGTTGCAGGGTTTAATTGCCGGTCTCATGGACACAGTTAGCCAGTTATTCCATGAGCTGGTGAGTAAAATTGTCGACTTTGTGGCGGGCATCGTGAAATCCGTCGTAGCGTGGCTAAACACCGCATGGAAAAGCATCAACACGTTCTTCTCAAGCGTTGGCAGTTGGGTCTCCGGCTGGTTTTAAGCCGTTAATCCCAGAATAAAAAACCGCCATCCTGCGGAGTGCGTCAATTTTGCGCCTCCGCTTCAACGCTGCCACTGCGCGTTGGTGATTCAGCGCATTGCGATACCATGAGAATGCCTGTGTTATCAGGCTGATGTAAAATCTTATCCTGCCATTAAGCCAAAGTACGATTTATTCAGTAAAGCCTGCCGCAGGATAGCGGCAATACCGTGCTGCGCAATCAAATAATCCCCTTTATTTATATGCGTTTTTTTCATCCACAAATGGGCGACTTTTTTTTGTTCAGCTACAATAAAATTTAGCTCAACTCAAATAATGGACGCGATCGTTTTCAACGCACAGGCCCAGAGGGATACAACTAACTCACTGATTTAAATGAGGTTAAAAATAAAACAGAAATATTAAACTCATAATAGCCAGACAGCATATGTAAATAGAATGCTAACTAAATTATAATTCTTTCACATCTGATAGATAGGTAAGGTTAGTATGCGATTCATTGTCATGTTGTTAAGCATTGTGGTCTGCGCGCAGGTCTGGGCGGGCGAACTTCCCAAACCTACAGGGAAAGTCCTGCTAACACTGTCCGGCAATATCGAAAATACAAATGGTAGCGGTAAAGCGGCTCTGGATATCGCGGGTCTGGAGAAACTGGGCATGGTCAGTTTCCAGACAACCTCTCCCTGGTATAATGGGCGCACGACCTTTACGGGTATTCCCGTACAGAAATTAATGGATTATGTCGGCGCGAAAGGTTCCGTTGTTAAGGTCACCGCGCTTAATGACTACACCACCGTTATCCCGCTCAGCGATTTCAAGAAGTACAACGTGATCCTCGCTTTAAAAATCAACGGCGAGTATATGCGCATCCGTGACAAGGGGCCGTTATTCATTGTGTATCCCTATGACAGTCTGCCGGAACTGAATAATCAGATTTATTATTCCAGATCCGCATGGCAAGTCAGCAGAATGAATATTGAGTAAGGGTTCAGAAGCGCATTATGAACAGAATACTGGCGGCCATCATTTTTTCCCTTTTTATTTCTACGGGATATATTTCTTTCCTTGTGCATGAAAGGCAACAAGAGTTACAAAAGCTGACCCACTACACCGATTCATGGTCTGCTGCACAGCTGGTGTCAGAATATTACCGCTTCGAATCGTCGTTAGGCCTGTACACCATCGATGACACCATGCCCCTCGATGCGGTGCGTCTACGCCTCGATATTATGCTCAGCCAGAGTGCTTTACTGAAAGAAGGCGACCTGGGGCACTACATTGATAGCAATAAACCGCATCATTTACTGGCGGTGAAGCTGGAGGAGATTCTTGACTATCTGGACGCGAATCTTGAGAAGATGGACCGCCCGGAGCTCCAGGCATACCTGAAAAAAATGCATGCGCTTGATACCCCACTGGGCCGCCTGTCGTCCGGTGCCTTGAATAAAGATGTTAACTCAATTAATAACGCCAACCTCAAAATTCAAACGCTGTATTATATTTACTCAGCGACATCGGTCCTGCTGATAATACTGAGTGCGATACTGGGCGTTCTGATATTTTATCAGAACAGGAACATCCTGAAGGCGCACCTTCAGGTGAAAAGCCTGGCTGAAGAGTTGCAAAAATCGAAAGAAAAGCTGCAAATCCAGAATGCGAAACTGGAATATGACGTATTCCATGACTCTCTGACTCAGATGAATAACCGTCATTTCTTCTGGGGAAATTTGAACAGGACTATCGACATCGCCAAAGAAAACAACACCTCGGTCACTGTGATGTTGTTCGATCTGGACTGCTTCAAGGAAGTTAATGACACCTATGGTCATGATGTCGGTGACATCTTATTACGCCAGATCTCCCATCGGCTGAGCTCGATAAACTTTACCTCCGACGCGCTGTATCGCTTAGGTGGCGACGAATTTGCGTTTCTCTCGAGCGGTCTGACCGAAAATCGTGCCGTGTTGCTGGCGCAAAAAATCAGTGAATCCGTCAACCAGCCCTACACCATCTATAACTCGATTATCAATATCACCACCTGCGTCGGGATTGTTATCTCAGAAACGGAACGTCGCCCGGACTATCTGTACAAGTTCGCCGATTTGGCCCTTTATGAAGCCAAAAATGAAGGCGCAGGCAAGATTAAAGTCTTCCGTCAGCGCATGTTGGACAAGCTGCAGGAACGCCGGACCCTTGAGCATGATATGGCGCTTGCGCTCGTGAATAAAGAATTTGTGGTTTATTATCAACCCATTGTGGATTCATTCAGCCGCGAGATTTACAGCTATGAAGCCCTGATTCGCTGGGTGCATCCGTCAAAAGGGCTGATGTCACCGGACAGTTTTATTCCCGTTGCGGAAAAAACCGGCATGATCAACGAAATGGGAAGATCGGTGCTGGAAATGGCCTGCCGGGAGGCAGCTTCGTGGGCGATTCCGGCCAAAATATCCGTCAACGTCTCTCCGGTGCAGCTCAGCAGCAAAGGCTTTGCCGGCATCGTGCTGTCTATTTTGAAAGAAACCGGGCTACCGGCGGACCGCCTTGAGCTAGAGGTCACGGAAACCGCGCTGTTTACCGAGAGCAATACGCCGATGAATACGCTCAACAAGCTCAGATCCCTGGGCGTAACCATCGCCATCGATGACTTTGGCACCGGCTACTCTTCTTTGTCACGACTGAGCAGGCTGTCCTTCGACAAAATCAAAATAGACAAATCTTTTGTGCACTCGATATCCACCCAGGAAGACGCCCTGAATATTATCAAGCTCATCACCGGCATGGCAAAATCGCTCAATATGAAGGCGGTTGCAGAAGGGGTGGAAACGCTGGAACAGTTGGAAAGCCTGCAGGCGCTGGGCTGTGATTTCGCCCAGGGTTATCTGTTCAGTAAACCTCAGCCCTATATCGATGACGTGGTTAAATATCGAAAATTCCCCCTGTCATCGTAAAAGCGCTGCTGCCCTGCTATTGATGGATGGACCGAACAGGTCATCGTGCATCGTTAGCCTGGGCGGCATGCCATTGTTGATTTCATTCCGCCTTTATTACGCAGAAATACAGGGTTAACCGGAATGGCCTGTTTGCGGGTCGTTATTGCCGCGGTCTGCGTAATATAATCGCGGAAGTGCGGCGTTTGCCGGTGCTGCTGATAGTCTTCCTCGCTCGCATAAACTTCATAAAAATACCAGCGGCAGGCATTCGTGACGTCCGTTGCGGCATATATGGCAAGCACGCCGTGCTCCACGTCGAGCGAAGTCGCCATTTCCGGCAACACGCTATTTTTGAATGCGATCTGGAATTCCGGCTTCACCTCCACAATCACCAGATTATTGATGGTTCGTTCATCCTGAATAACGTGCTTATCACCGACAAATTGAGGTACCAGCGTGATTTTCTGTTTCTGCTCGATAATCTCCGCGGCATTGGCGGCGAATGTCTTATAAGCTGCGCCATTCAGATGCTGGTAATAAGCGTCATCGTCATTATAGAGTTCGACCATATAAGCCCGTCGCAGATCATCCTTGTGTTTCAGAGCATACATTGCCAGCGTGCCAACTTCGCTACTGATAGAGGCTGAAATGGTTTGCTCCGCGATCTCATCATAGCGAGCGCTCTGATTGGCTTTAACGATAAGTTCATAAAGATTGATCGCGATATTCTGCATATTGACCCCTTTGTCAACGTCACACGGTAAAGTCGGTCGTCAGCGGCTGGCAAAAAATGCCCGATCGCCCTACGCTGCCGGTTGGCTGCGGGATGTCTGCCCCTTCGCCGAGAGCCCCTGCAAAACAGTCACCAACCTGGCGGCATGTTCTCTGGCCTGCGTTTTTTGCTGCGCAATTTTATCTGCATCCCTGTCGGCATAGCTGATTCCGCAGGTGTAAACCGGGTCTAATAATTCAAGATTACACAGCCTTGCCGTGGTCTCAAAGGGGATTAAATAGTCCTCAACCGCGTGGCCGAAGAGCCCCTGCGCGTCATACAGCGACGCTGGCGCGCCCGTGGTAAACGAAAGTAGCAGCTTTTTACCGCCCAGTTTTGCCCTTGAACCATGGGCAAAGCCATGTACAAAAACCTCATCCAGCCAGCGCTTCATCAGCCCCGGCAGGCCGTACCAGGAAAATGGAAACTGCCAGACGATAATATCTGCCTTCAACAGGCTTTCCTGCTCAGCGAGAATATTGATTTTTCCGTCAGGATACAGGCTGTCCAGGCGACGAATTTCAGCATCAGGCAGCGCCGCGGCGATTTCGCCCAGAATAGTGGCATTCGCGATGGAATGATTCAGGTCAGGATGCCCGGAAATAATGGTAATATTTTTCATATTCAATGCGTTAGTTAGCTGTATGTGTATCGTAAAGTCAGTATAGACCTGGCCTATTATTATTTTTAGACGAGTAATAACTTAATCTCTTTTAGCTAAAAACGAATAATCACCGCCCGGTCTGGCAAAGGTGCGGGGGCACGTTGGTGCTGACCAACAGACCGCCCGTCGCGCCTGGAGCCATCGTGCCCGCCTACTTTTGATCTTTAAATTCCGCACTAAACAAGTTTTCCCAGTTCACAAATGAACCCAGCGGGATGCATTCGAACGACAGCAGATTTGCCTTTGCCAGCGGGAACTCAGCCATCGTTTCCATCGCCTCATCTACCGAGTCGCATTCCAGAAAAATGGCAACGCCGGGCCGGTCCTGGCGGAAATAGATATCGCGGATAAACCCGGCTTTATAAAGCCCCCAGGCGTGCAGCGCTTCAGCGGTCAGATGCGGCGCATACTGCTCAAGCGTGGCGCCGGCGGCGGGAACATCCAAACATAAAATTCTCATAACGGTCTCCTGGACACAGTTACCAGTGGGAAGTGGCTGAAGTATAATTGCTTGTATTCAGGAAGATTAGGTGCCGATGGGCTTAAGCATATTTAGCCTATAGTTAAGAATAAGTCGGGGATTTACTCAGGATGACAGCATGAATAATGCGATTTATAACCAGATACGCATATTTCAGAGCATTGCTCGCGAAGGCAGTATTTCCGCGGCCGCGCGAAAGCTGGAAATTACGCCGCCCTCGGTCAGCCATGCCCTCAAGCTGCTGGAACAGCATCTCGGCCACCCTCTTTTTGTCCGTACCACTCGGCGTATTGAGCTGACGGAAGCAGGCCAACAGCTGCTTGAGCAAACTACCGCAGCGGTGGACTCGCTGGAGAAATCGCTGGAAAGCCTGCGCGACCAGAATCGGGAACCTTCTGGCCTGGTGCGGATTACGCTTTCACGCTTCGCCTATCTGTTGATTCTGAAACCCGCAATGGCCGGCTTCTGCCAGCAATACCCGGGTATCCAGCTGGAGATATCGGTCTATGACGGTACCGTGAATATTATCGACGACCGTTTTGACCTCGGCATTCGTTTCGGCGATATTCTCGACGGCGGCGTCGTTGCCCGTCCGCTAATGAAATCGTTCCGTGAAGGGTTGTATGCTTCTGCGGCCTATCTCGCCGAATATGGCGTGCCTGAAGTGCCGGACGATCTCAACCGTCACCGGTTAATTGGCTACCGCTTTATCACCAACAATCGTATCCTGCCGCTTATTCTGAACGACAACGGCGAACCGCTGACCGTTGAGATGCCCAGCCAGCTCATCAGCAACGATATTGAGGTGATGGCCGACGGTATTCGGCATAATCTGGGGATTGGTCGTCTGTTTGAACCGGTTTATCAGTTACAGCCCGACCGGGAGAAATTTATCCCCGTCATGGAGCGCTACTGGCGAACCTATCCGTCGGTCTATCTTTATTACCCGAAAAGCGCCGGGAAAACGAAAAGAGTGAAGGCGTTGATTGATTTTCTGCTAAGCCATATGGAAAAACAGGCGTCATCTTAACCCCATCTCACCGCTGAGGATTTCACTATGCCCACCTTTTATCAACTTTCCGCCACCGCGCTGAATGGCCAGCCCGTCGCCATGGCTGATTTCGCAGGCAAGCTGGTTCTGGTGGTCAATACCGCCAGCCATTGTGGCTTCACGCCGCAATACGCGGGTCTTGAAGCGCTCTACCAGAAATATGCCGGTCGGGGGCTGGTGATACTGGGTTTCCCCTGTAACCAGTTCGGTAAACAGGAGCCCGGCGGCAGCGACGACATTTCCCGTACCTGCCACATCAACTATGGGGTGAGTTTCCCGATGTTCGAGAAAGTCGAGGTTAATGGTGCCGGCGCGCACCCGCTGTTTCGTTACCTGAAACGCGAACTGCCCGGCGTGCTGGGGGGGCGAATAAAGTGGAACTTCACCAAGTTTCTGATCGGCCGTGACGGTAAACCATTCAAACGTTTTGCGCCATTTACCACCCCGGAGAAATTGGAAGCGGCTATTCTTGACGCGCTCAAAAGTTAACCAGGCTTAACCATCAAAGCCTCGCACTTTTAGAAAATGCTTACCTGACGATTTAAGTTCTGTCTGATTATGCCGATTATCATTAACAATGAAAATACCAGGCTAAGGTAGCATTTTTAATGAAGGATATTGCGAAATATACAAAATCTTTGGATTTAGCAAAGTACTATGTTTATGCCTTTTATGATCGAGAGGATCCCTTCAAAAAGCCTTTTTACATCGGTAAAGGTAAATCAGGACGCTGTTTTGACCATATAAGAAACCCCGACGACTCGCCAAAATCTGCGCGTATTAAAGCGCTGCTGGCAAAGAAGAGCCTGGGCATCGATATTCTTCGACATGGCATGGACGAGCCCACGGCCAAACTGGTTGAAGCCACGTGTATCGACCTCCTTGGCGTGGGTGAATTGACGAACAAAGTGCGTGGAAGCAGCTCGCTGATGGGGCGCATCACCCTTGATTCTCTTCAACATTTACTGCTGCAAGAAGAAACCGAGATTGCACCGGAGCACGCTGGCCTCGCATTTCTGCTTAACAGTACCTACAAATCCGGTATGAGTGCATTGGAACTCTATGAGGCCACGCGCGGAATCTGGAAAAACGTGCCAAAAGATGACTCTTTAAAATTTGCTTATGCGACTTATGGTGGGCTGGTTATGGAAGTCTACGAAATACGGTGCTGGGTAAAAGCGGGTTCGCAAGAATACTTTACGCGTGAATTGAATATTGCCCCTGACACTCAACGAAGGGAGTTTGTTGGCCGAATTGCCGCTAAAGAAATCAGAGAGTTGTATGTTGGGAAGTTAATCAAAAAAGCACGCAGCCACGGTAGCCCGTTCGTTAAAGTCGGCGCGGGACAAGCTACGCCTTAACCGCACTGGCAAATCGTTTATTGTGTCAGAGACAGCGCCCGGTTTCTGACACAAATTATCGATATATTAAGAAAAAGTCATCGGTGTATAAACGGAAAGCGCGGAAATGGTGGGTTGAGTCGCTACCTCCCACACTTTTTTATCGCGAGAAAACTCAATGCCATCGGTATTGATCGAAACATTCTGGGGTTTATTTCCCGTCATCAAAGATGACAGTAAAAAATCAAACTCCTGGCTTTTAAGACACGTGTCTAATTGCGCAGCAGGCGGTGTTTGCAGATAGTACATCGTTCCGACATTTTCATTCTCGCTGCCCATGCGGAAGATACGGAGAGTCCACGGGGCTGAGGCTAACTGGAGCCCATCCTCAGTAGAAAAATAAATTCGCTCGTCACGCTCAAGCGCAATTGTCATTGTGATGAAAACCCCAGCATCACTTGATGTGATAATTTTTATATTTGACGGTTCGAACTGAATAAACATAGTCATCCTCAGCATCAATTCGGTTTTTGATGCCTTCTATCTTCTGCCTCGATTTTTTAGAATTCAATTGATTTTCGAAACGCTTCTCGAAGAAGAATCACTTTGAGGACATGCAGAAGTCTGAATGCGAGAATTCGAACAGAGTTTGCCGCTCCATCGTTAGACCCACTCTCTCCCGGAAAGGGAGAGAGTGCTGATGGTAAAAATTAGTACCGCACGCACACCGATTTCGTTTCACACCAGTCATTCAGCCAGTCCGGACCAAAATCACGCCCCGTCCCCGACTGCTTCATGCCGCCAAACGGCAGGTTGGCGTCAATCAGCGTATGGCTGTTGACCCATACCGTGCCGGCCTGCAGACGGTCAGTGTAGTTCAGCGCCTGGGTCAGATCGCGAGTCCAGACGCTGGCGGTCAGGCCAAAGTCGCTGTCGTTGGCAAGGCGCAGCGCTTCTTCACCGTCGGCCACCCGCACCAGGTTCACCACCGGGCCAAATACCTCTTCGCGGGTCAGGCGCAGGTTGGCATCCGGGTTAATGACCAGCGTTGGCGGAATGTAGAAACCCTGCGCATCCGGGCCGACGTTGCCGGTAATCAACTCCGCGTTGTGCTTGCGGGCGTCGTCCAGATAGGCCGCCACTTTCGCGCAGTGCGCCTGAGAAACCACCGGGTTAATCTGCGTGGTCTCCAGCATACCTGGCCCCACCTGCAGCGATTTCACCGCCTGCTCAAAGCCGCTGACCAGCGTATCGAACAGCGGCGCTTCAATATAGATACGCGAACTGGCGGCGCACACCTGCCCCTGGTTAAGGAAGCTGCCGGTCATCAGGCCCTCAATCACCCACGCCGGATCGGCGTCTTTCAGCACGATCGCCGGGTTTTTTCCCCCCAGTTCCAGCGTGACGCGGGTCAGTCGGTCGGCGGCAACGCGCGCAATCTGTTTACCCGTGGCGGTGGAGCCGGTAAAGCTGACTTTCGCTACGTGCGGGTGCGATGTTAACGCCGCTCCGCACTCGGCGCCGCTGCCGGTGACCACGTTGAACACGCCTTCCGGCACCCCCGCTTCGATGGCCAGTTCAGCCACGCGCAGCAGCGTCAGCGGCGTGGTTTCAGACGGTTTGATGACGATCGAGCAGCCCGCCGCCAGCGCGGGCATCACTTTCCACATGCCAATCATCAGCGGGAAGTTCCACGGAACGATACCCGCCACAACGCCTACCGGCTCTTTTTTGGTCCATGCCTGGTAGCGCGCGCCTTGCGGGAAAGGAATCGATACGTCCAGGGTGCGGCCGCTGATCTTGGTGGCCAGCCCGGCGGTGTAGCGCATCCAGTTCAGCGTACAGCCCACTTCGAAGGCGCGAGAAATGTTGATCGATTTACCCTGCTCCAGGGTTTCTAACTGGGCCAGCTCTTCACCATGCTGCTCCACCAGATCGGCAAAGCGCAGCAGAATGCGTTCACGCTCGGCAGGCGTGCGGCCAGCCCAGCTGCGGGAGACAAACGCACGCCAGGCCGACATCACCGCGCGGTCAACGTCCGCCGCGTTGGCATCGGCGGTTGTGGCAATCGCCTGACCCGTGGCCGGATCCCAGACGGTGAGACGTTTTTCGCTCTGCGCCGCCTGCTGTGCGCCATCAATAAACAGGCCATGCTGACGGTCTAAAAACTGCTGCACGCTGGCGAGCAGCGCTACCTGTGCTGCGGACATATCGTCTCCTTATTCTTCGCGGTTAGTCATTTCAGTCTACGGCGGGTCTGGCGAAGGCGCTTTTATCTGTGTGACATTCGCTTGTGCGGCTGTGACAGAGACCGCAATTAAACAGATTGCTCTGGCAGAAATGTGCAACAGGTAATAGTTCTTTCATATATTCCCCGCTGAGCCCTTGTTAAAGGCAACATAAATGCAACAATGCCAAAACATTTTCATTGCAGAGATGGCGTATGGCAGCGGTAAATAGCGGTGAGACCTATCAGTCGTGGCTGGCAAAAATCAATCAGGTGTGCGGGCATTTCGCCGCGCGTCCGTTGGATGGCGACTTTCATGGTGAGATAGACACCAGCTATGCGGGCAGCCTCAAGCTCAGCACGGTCACCACCCGCAACGTCAATCTGTTCCGCACTCGTCAGGAGATCCGCAGCGGCAACGATGCCTGGTTCTATACCGTGTTTCAGCTCTCCGGCCAGGCGAGCATTGAGCAGGATGATCGTCAGGTGCAGCTGGAAACCGGCGATATGACGCTGATCGACGCCTCGCGGCCCTGCTCCATCCTCTGGCAGCAAACGTCGCGTCAGGTCTCGCTATTGCTGCCGCGACAGTTGCTGGAAAACCAGCTGCGCGGGAGTGGAATTAGCGTGGCGACCCGGCTGGATAAATCGCTACCGATGGTACAGCTCAGCCAGCGCCTGCTGCACGAGAGCATGAGCAGCCCGCAGCTATCAGCCAGTGAAAGCGAAGCCGCGCTTGATGCCATGGTCTGCCTGCTGCGCCCGATGTTACATCAGCAAGACGTCCGACCGTCACGGCGTGAGAAGCAGTATCAGAAAATCATGGCCTTAATTGATGATGCGATTCAGGAAGAGCACCTGCGCCCGGAATGGCTGGCCAGCGAAACGGGAATGTCGGTACGCAGCCTCTACCGGCTGTTTGCCGATAAAGGTCTGGTGGTGGCGCAGTATATTAAAAACCGCCGACTCGATTTATGCGCACAGGCACTGTTGCGCGCGCACGGCGATGAAAAACTCGCCGGAATCGGCTACCGCTGGGGGTTCAGCGACCACAGTCACTTCTCCACCGCGTTTAAGCAGCGATTCGGCATGTCGCCGGGAGAATATCGCAAGCGCGGCCGCTAAATAGCGAGAATCAGTTATCTTCGACCAGTTGGGCCACGTCGTTACTGTTGATTTGACGTGCGTTGCCGTCCTGATCGGTATAGCTGGTCATACCGGTGTCTTTATCAAGCTTCGGTTTTCCTTGCGTCACAATCGTCTGCCCGCTTTTGGTGGTCATCACGTAATTGCTGCTACAGCCTGCCAGCGCCAGTAGCATGACGCTCGCGCACAGAATAGATAACGGCTTATTCATGGTATCTCCCTTATTTAACCCTACCCACAGTGGGTTTAAGTGTCTGTATTGTAGGCCCGAGCGCAAAAAATGAAACCAGACGGATGTAACAGAAGTTATATCGGGAGCGAGCGGGAGGCGCAACGCGCCCCCCGTCGGGGTGATTACAGCGCGATGCGGATGACATCGTCAGGCGCAGTGGCCTCTTTCTGGCGGGTAGACTCCTGCTTCACGCTCACAAACAGCGTGTTACCGTCGGCGGACAGCGCCAGGCTGTTCGGGAAGGTTGGCGTCTTGATGGTTTTTGTCACTTTATAATCTTTGGCGTCGATCACCGTCACGGTACCGGCTTTACGCTGGGTCACATACACTTCGTTGCGCGTCGGGTTAAACAGCACCGCCAGCCCTTCCTGGGTATCGACCTTCGACAGCACCTTGCCATCTTTCAGGTTAACCACCAGCAGCTCAGGCTGTTTGGAATCGGTGATGAACGCACGCTGTCCGGCTTTGTCCAGGCTGATGTTGATGTAGAAATGCTCTTTGCCGTCATCCTGTAGCTTCTGGCGCTTGACGATTTTGTTGCTGGCGGTATCAATGGTCACCAGCTCACCGTCGGCGTTGGTCACGTACAGACGTTCTTTATCCGCATCAACCGCCAGCCCGGTGCCGAAGCTACCTGTACCTTCAATGGTGGTTTTCAGAGCAATTTTATCGCCATCTACCACCCATACCGAGCTGCCTTCTTTACCAATGCCGGTGATGTACACGGTATTGGTTTTCTCATTTACCGCCAGCTGGCGCGGCTGCAACGGTTTCACGGTTTCGCTACGCTGACGTCCATCCAGAACCAGTCGCCCTTTCACATCGCCGGTTTTAGCGTCAATCGCCGTTACCGCGCCGTTGATCGTGTTGCCGAACCACAGGGTCTGGGTTTGCGCGTTCAGCGTGGCGCCAAACGGTTTAAGGTCGTTATGAATTGTCTGGGTCACTTCCAGCGTGACCGGGTCCAGGCGATACACCACCCCGCCCTTATCGGTTTTACGGCTCTGTGAGGTGGCCAGCCACAGCGCGTTCTCCTGCTGGCTGTAGGCCATTTCATATGCCCCTTTACCGACCGCTTTACGCAGCATTTCATCTGCGGCGTGTGCGCTAAAGCTCCCGGCCAGCAGTAAAGCACTCAACAACAGAGAACGGCGCAGGCGCGGTGCGGATAATTGACGTAATGACATGACGACTCCCTTTGATGAACTGAATGATTACTGCTTCACATGGCTTCAGCCTTCGCAGCGTCATGGCGCTGCGTTTTGTAGATGCGAATAGTAATCATTAATTCATGGAATGTGGAGCTTTTCTTTGCATCCGCAACCGAAATGCCTCTATTTAATTACCTGAAATTAACTATTTATGCTGCTAAAGTTTTCAATGTGTTTACAAAACATTACTCTAGTCGAGTCTGTTCCATTTGGTACATTTTGCGAGTTTTTCATGAAAATAATCACAGTACGCTCAGCAGCGCTGCCTGCGCTGCTGTTACCACTTGTTTTTGCTCCGTTTTCCTGGGCCAGTGACGAACAAACGTTGATTGTGACCGCCGCCCCTCAGACCGTGTCCGAACTGGATACCCCGGCAGCGGTCAGCGTGGTCGACGGTGAGGACATGCGCCATGCGACGCCGCGCGTGAATCTATCAGAATCGTTGGGCGCGGTGCCGGGCCTGCAAATTCAGAACCGTCAGAACTATGCGCAGGATTTGCAGCTCTCGATTCGTGGTTTTGGTTCGCGCTCCACCTTCGGGGTACGCGGCATTCGGATGTACGTTGATGGTATCCCCTCCACCATGCCGGACGGCCAGGGGCAAACCTCAAATATTGATATCGGCAGCATCGATCATATCGATGTGCTGCGCGGCCCCTTCTCTGCGCTGTACGGTAACGCTTCCGGCGGCGTGGTGAACGTGACCACAGAAAGCGGCAAACAGCCCACCACGCTTGAAGCCAGCAGCTACTACGGCAGCTATGGCACCTGGCACTACGTGATGAAGGCCAGCGGCGCGGTTGGCGATGGCAGCCACGCGGGCGATGTTGATTACACTGTGTCGACGAATCGATTCATCACTCGCGGTTATCGCGATCACAGCGCCGCGCGCAAGAATCTGGCCAATGCCAAGCTCGGCGTGCGCATCAATGATGCCAGCAAGCTGACGCTGCTGTTTAACAGCGTCGATATTAAAGCCAACGATCCCGGCGGGCTGGATGAGAACGAGCTGCAGCAGAACCGCGAACAGTCGCCGCGTGGCGATCAGTACAATACGCGTAAAAGCGTGAAGCAGACGCAGGCAGGCCTGCGCTACGAGCGCCAACTGAGCGAGCAGGATGATTTGAGCGTGATGATGTACGCCGGTGAACGACAGACGACACAGTACCAGTCGATTCCGCGCGGACCGCAGCTTAACCCGACTCATGCCGGCGGCGTGATCGATCTCGATCGCCACTATCAGGGCATCGATACCCGCTGGACGCACCGCGGCGAACTGCTCGTCCCGGTGACCCTCACCACGGGGCTTAACTACGAGAATATGAGCGAGAAGCGCCGCGGCTATGAAAACTTCGTCATGGACGGCAGTACGCCGGTCTACGGCGAGAAAGGCAATCTGCGCCGCAACGAGCGCAACCTGATGTGGAACCTCGACCCCTATCTGCAAACTCAGTGGCAGTTGACCGATAAGCTGAGCCTCGACGCGGGCGTACGCTACAGCTCCGTCTGGTTTGACTCCAATGACCATTACATTACCGCCAAAAATGGCGACGACAGCGGCGACGCCAGCTACCACAAATGGCTGCCAGCAGGATCGTTAAAGTACGCGCTGACCGATGCGTGGAACCTGTATCTCTCCGCCGGTCGCGGTTTTGAAACCCCGACCATCAACGAACTGTCGTACCGCTCGGACAACCGCAGCGGGCTGAACTTCGCCCTGCAACCCTCAACCAATGAGACCGTGGAGATAGGCAGTAAAACGCGTATTGGCAATGGCCTGCTGACCGCCGCACTGTTCCAGACCGATACTGATAACGAGATTGTCACCGACGCCAGCAGCGGCGGACGTACCAGCTACAAAAACGCGGGAAAAACCCGCCGCCAGGGCGCGGAGCTATCGCTGGATCAGCAGTTTGCTGAAAACTGGCGTGCCAAAGCGGCCTGGACATGGCTCGACGCCACCTACCGCAGCAACGTGTGCGATGACGCAAACTGTAACGGCAATCGTATACCGGGCATCGCGCGCAATATGGGCTTCGCCTCGCTGGGCTATGAGCCGGAAAGCGGCTGGTACGCGGGCGCGGACGTGCGCTATCTGAGCGACATCATGGCGAACGACGAAAACACCGCTCGCGCGCCGTCGTGGACCGTTGTCGGACTGAACACCGGCTATAAATTCGATATCGGTAACTGGAATCTGGACGTCTTTGGCCGCGTCGACAATCTGTTCGACCGCCAGTACGTTGGCTCGGTGATCGTTAACGAATCCAACGGCCGCTATTACGAACCGGCACCCGGCCGTAACTATGGCGTCGGGGTCAACGTCGCGTGGCGTTTTGAATAAATAACCTGAACGTTTCCGGGGAGCCCCGGAAACGGTTTACTCACGAAATCATCAATGGCTGTATTGTTTTTGCAGGAAACTTGCGGACTCATCAATAACCTGACATATAGCACTATAGCTGGCGTTAGATTCTTTTTTCTCCAGCGCCGACAGCAACGGCTGGTATACGTTTATTTGCTGAAACGGTTCCATAGAATTTAAATATAAATAATGACAACTGGGTCCCACGCGTACCCATAATTGTTCGATAATGGTCATTAACGTGGGCATTTCCGCGTATTCATATATTCGAAAACGAAACCGGTAATTACACTGCAGCATCCGTGTGATATCGCCCACAGCTTTTGCCTCATGAAATAATCCTGAGAGATGATGAAGTTCCCTTAATCTTTCCATGGTTATATGTTTAGACGCCGCTGCGGTCGCCATTCCTTCAAGATTTTTACGAATATGGTTTATTTCCTGATAGCCAGAATGGTTTAATACCGGGACCATAAATGCCTGTGCAGGCGCGGCCTGCAAGGCGCCAGAAGAAACCAGCCGCAGCAGCGCTTCTCGTACTGGCGTAATACTAATGCCCTGATTGACGGCAATTTCCCGAGTCACTAATCGTGCACCCGGCTTCAGTGCGCCAATGATCAGCGCGCTTTTGATATTATTCTCTACCTGCTGTGTCAAACTGATACGTTGTGCTTTAGCAAAATCCAGCATTTTTATTATAACTCCACATAGAATCGGCTCAGAGCCCTAATATAATTAATAGCTGGAGTTGGTTATTTTGCGCGAAAAATACAACATATATTTCAGAAACGAACCTTTAGTGAAATTTATGCCCCTAAGAGCGCTTCACCGTTTATCACAGTTAAAACCTCAGAAGATATAAAATCACGTCAGAGGAATATTCAAACGCACCACTAAATAAATACAAATGTGACCGCTATCGTTAATAAAGCGACAGTCGTTTGGCGGCCCCAGTTCCAGGCAGTCGCCGCCCCGCATGCGATGCGCGGTTTCGCCCTCCATAAACAGCAGCTCGCCCTGCTGCACCCAGATAAGCTGGCGCGCCATCGCGTAGGCCGATGCGGGCATGGGAATATCGCTGCCCGACGGCAGTTCAATCTGCACCAAATCGACCGGCAGCTCGCCGCGCGGTGAAACGTGACGACGGAGATAATGGCTCTGTGGATCGTGCCACACCGGCTGATCGGCAAAACGCAGCAGTTTGCCTTCCTGAATTTCCGCACGGGCAATCAGCGTTGACATGCTGATGCCAAATGCGCCGGACAGCCTCGCCAGCAGCGCTGCCGTGGGGCTGCTTTCGCCGCGCTCAATTTTGTGGATCATCGCCCGCGACACGCCCGCGCGCTCGGCCAGCTCGCTCAACGACCAGCCGCGAGACTCACGCTCAATGCGAATTCGTGCGCCGATGCGTTGATTTAGGTTGTCTTCAATAGTATTCATGGCGTAATAATATAGTGAACAACATACAGGGTGCAACTATGTCTATTCGTTTTGCGACAAAAGAAGACTGCGCCGCGATCGCGGCCATTTATAACCACGCCGTACTGCATACGGCCGCCATCTGGAACGATAAAACCGTCGATACCGATAACCGTATTGCCTGGTTTGAGGCGCGGCAGCTCGGCCATTTTCCGGTGCTGGTCAGCGAAGAAGACGGCGTGGTGACGGGCTATGCCTCCTACGGCGACTGGCGGGCGTTTGATGGTTTCCGCCATACCGTCGAACACTCCGTCTACGTCCACCCGGAGCATCAAGGCAAAGGTCTGGGCCATATTCTGCTTACCCGGCTGATTGAAGAAGCCAAACGTCGCGGCAAACACGTCATGGTGGCAGGGATTGAGTCGCAAAATCACGCGTCCCTGCATCTGCACGCCAAACACGGCTTCGTCACCACCGGGCAAATGCCGCAGGTTGGCACCAAGTTCGGCCGCTGGCTGGATTTAACCTTTATGCAGCTGCAACTGGATAACCGCTGCGACCCGGACGGTAACGCATGAATCAATCCCTCACGCTGACGTTTCTGATCGCCGCAGGGATTGGCCTGGTTATCCAGAACACGCTCATGGTGCGGATCACACAGTCCGCTTCGACGATTCTGGTAGCGATGCTGCTGAACTCATTAGTCGGCATCGTGCTGTTTGTCAGCATTCTGCTGATTAAGCACGGTCTGGCGGGCGTGAGCGAACTGGTTTCAACCATTAAATGGTGGACGCTGATCCCCGGCTTGTTGGGATCATTCTTCGTCTTTGCCAGCATTAGCGGCTATCAGTACGTGGGGGCGGCAACGACGATTGCGGTACTGGTCGCCAGTCAGCTGATTGGCGGGCTGGTGATGGATGTGGTGAGAAGCCACGGCGTACCCTGGCGAGCGCTGGTAGGACCGGTTTGTGGTGCAGTGATGTTGATTGTCGGCGCGTGGCTGATTGCAAAACGCCAGTTTTAATCGCTTGCGTAGGCCGGATAAGCGCAGCGCCATCCGGCCTACAAGAGGGCTTACAAAATCTTGCCACCTTCAGTGAGATGCTCCCTTCGCGCCTCTTCCTGTTCACGCTGATGCTGGCCGTGATGGGAAATGGTCACGCGCAGGCGCTGCTGCTGGGTGAAACGCTCTTCACGGCTCAGTTGCGTATCATCGCTCAGCGCGACCAGCAGCTCGTTCATATGCGTAATCACGCTTTCTGCAATCGCCGCATCAACGCGGGCGATGACCTCATCCAAATGTGACATATCTGCTCCTTAATTGATTTTCACTTTCGAGAAATCGCTGCCCATCAGACTGACGCTGTAGCCGCTCACGTTGCTGCGCGTGGCGTAGAACGTTTTGCCATTGGCAAGGGCAATCCACGGTACCTGCTGAGCGTAGATCTCCTGCGCCTGGCCGTACAGCGCGGCGCGTTTAGCCCGGTCGCTCACCACCAGCGCTTTTTTCACCAGACCATCATACTCTTTATTGCACCAGCGTGCGGCATTCGAGCCGGTCTTAATGCTGTCGCAGCCCAGCAGCGTGTTGGCGAAGTTATCCGGATCGCCGTTGTCCGACATCCAGCCGTAGAGCGCGCTGTCGTGTTCCCCTTTACGGATCCCGGAAAGGTACTCGCCCCATTCATAGGTGACAATTTTAGCCTTCACGCCGACTTTCGCCCAATCGTTCTGAATCATTTCCGCAATGCGGCGTGAATTCGGGTTATACGGGCGCTGCACCGGCATTGACCACAGGGTCACATCAACGCCCTTCTCCAGTCCCGCCTGCTTCAGCAGCGCTTTAGCCTTCTCGGGATCGTAGCTGTAATCCTTCAGATCCTTCTTATAGCCCATCATGTTTGGCGGGATCGGTGATTTTGCAACCGTACCTGACCCCATAAACACCGCGTTAACGATCGCTTGTTTATCGGTCGCGTAGTTCAGCGCCTGACGCACCAGAACGTTATCAAACGGTTTTTTCTCCGTGTTAAACGCCAGATAGCCAACGTTCAGCGCTTCAACCGCATGCAGCGTCAGATCGTGATTGCTTTTGATCGCCTCAAACTGGACCGGCGACGGTGCCGGAATAATCTGGCATTCGTTGGTTTGCAGTTTTGCCAGCCGCGTTTCAACGTTCGGCGTGATGGCGAAAATCAGGTGTTTCGTTGGCACCGGGCCATCCCAATAGTTCGGGTTGGCAAGATAGCGAATCTGCGAATCGACTTTGTACTGTTGCAGCACGTACGGGCCGGTACCGATAGGCCAGGTATCGACGTTCTCCGGCGTGCCTTTTTTCATCATCGCGTCTGCATATTCGGCGGAAAGAATAGACGCGAAATCCATCCCCCAATCGGCAAGAAACGCGGCATTGGGTTCGTTCAGGACAAACTGCACGTGGTAATCATCGACTTTTTTCACCGACTTAATCAGCTTATCGAGACCCACGTCGTTGAAATATTCGTAGTTACCCTGCGAAACCTTATGATACGGATGATCGTTGTCCTTCTGGCGCAACACGGAGAAGATCACGTCATCAGCGTTGAAGTCACGGGTTGGGGTAAAGAACTTGTTGCTGTTGAACTTCACTCCCTGACGCAGCGTAAACGTATAGGTCAGGCCGTCTTCCGAGATAGTCCAGTCGGTCGCCAGCGACGGGATGGGCGTATTTTTTACCGGGTCAAAGTTGATCAGGCGGTTGTACAGCGTTTGCGAGCTGGCGACAAACGTCGGGCCAGAGCTGGCAATTTGCGGGTTAAAGGACTCCGGCGAAGCTTCGGAGCAATAAACCAGCGTGTCATGATTGGCCGCAATGGCACCTGCCGGCAACAGCGCGCTGAGCGCCAGCGCGAGGAGCGTTTTCCCTGTCATCATGGTTATAAGCCTTTCGATTTTATTATATGAACGGCTTAATAACAGCACAGCGCCAGGTAACTGGCAAATAACCAATTTGTCTCAGGTTATACTGAATATCCGTTTTTTGCTGGTTTCTTCATCGCTTACCCATCAGGTTTTACTTAAGTCCAGATATTCAATGCCAGGAGAATTACCCTATTTACCCCTCTCTTTCACCGTTTGTTGCATCTTGCTTTGCGTAAAGTAATGCCGTGAAGAAGTCTATGGGACAGGAACGTGGCAAAAACTCTTTTACGCAGCGGAAGTCTTGATGACTTTCAGGCCGTAGGCGGCGGCGGGCAAACGGTATTTCACTCTGCGCTCCAGGTGCGCGAAACGCTGCGCCTACGCAAGCAAGACGCGCTGGTCGACTGCCTGGCGATACCGCAGCTGAACGATGAAGGTGACCGGGTAGACTGGTATTCGCCGGTTGACGGTACGCCAATTGGCTGGAAAGCGGCGAATGAATCTCAGCGCACGCGAGCGCTGCACTACTTAGAAGGATTGCAGGATAGCGCGCGGACGCTCAGCAAGAAATGCCTGCAATCTGAAAAAACGGCACAGCAGCTGTTCGGCGCGCTGCTGGAAAAAACGCTGCAGTTTCCCGGTGAAAACCACCTCTTTCTCGTCGACGGCAAGCCCGTCATCAGCTTCTGGGGCTTTGTAAACCTTAACGAAGGCGCGCGCGAAGACGTTTTTGACTGCCTGCGTTATGTGGAGCCCGAGCCGCCCGAAGTGCCGCTGATTGTCGAGCTGCCCGAAATAATAGAAGAACCCGAACCGGTTATCGCCACGTTCAGCGAGGCCGACGCCCCGTTGATTTCGCCAAATGAACCGCGCCTGGATGCTTACACTCTGCCGGAGGACGAGCCGGAAGAACAAACCCGCCCGGCAGAACCCGCGGAGCCGGTGGCGATGGTCATGACGCCCCCGCGTCGTCCGCGCTGGCTCTGGGCGCTGCCGCTGGCGGCCGCTATCGCCGCCGTTGCCATTGCGCTGCCGTTGATGATCCCCTCAACGCAGGCGGAAGCGGAGCCTGAGCCGGTAGCAAAAGATATTGCACCGCCGCTGCGGGCGGCGGCACCCGCCATGCCCACCCTGACGGACGGGCTGCCGCTGCATCAGGCAAGCGTCAAAACGACGCCGGACGTGAAAGAAGACGAAAAGGAAAAACCGCTGGTGATTGCCGCTATCCCAAAAGATGCGCTGGTGATGGATGCCGATCAAATGCGCGCGGGAACGACCCGCTTTCTCAACGGCAGCTGGCGTGCGCAGATGGATATCAGCGACGCCCATACCGGTAAAGCGCCCAATCTGCGCTACCAGATTCAGAACAATAAAGGCACCGCACGCCTGCTGCGCGACGGCAATATTGTCTGCAAAGCGGCGGTGTTCTCCGGGCTGCACCAGAACGGCGAGCTGATGATCAAAAGCCGCGGCAACGCGCAGTGCAGTGACGGCGCGCGCTATCCGCTGCCGGAAATCAGCTGCAAACCGGGCAACAGCAACGTTGCCGTATGCTCCGCGCGTTTCGATGCCAAAACGGTGGTGGCGCTGACCTTTAAGAAGACGGGAGCGTAAGCCATGCTGGTGACACTTTGCGATTACAAACAGAGCGTGACGCTGATTGCCAACAGCGGCGTGCAGTTCCTTGATTTTGGCCTCAGCCCGCAGGAATCGCTGCAAAACGGCCGCTTCGTGCGAAAAACCGCCAACGGCCCGCTGCTGCGTCTCGACTATGACGTGGTGAACCAGCGCTACACCCTGCCGGGTGAAGCGGGACGCCCGCCTGAGGTGGTCAAGCCGGAATCCACGCTCGCGCTGCACCATTCGTTGACGCTATTGGACGGAGTGTGGCTGCCCCTGCCGTTCCTGCGCTTTAACCCGCCGCGCACCTTCGTGGAAGGCCCGGATAACTGGGCGCGCGTGCAAATTCGCCGCCTCAATGAGCCGGACAGCGCGGGCAATAGCCACCGCGTAACCCTGGCATTTGATAGCCAGATTGGCCACGATGACCTTAACGCACTCTCGCCGGTCGCCAGCGACCTGCTGAACGGCACCCGCTTCGCGCTGGCCTGGCGCGATGACGAAATCAGCGATTTTCTCGACCAGACGTGGATTGACGGCTGGCTGCGCGAAGCCTTCCAGCAGAGCGTAACGACGCATGAAACCCGCAGCGAGCGCGATGTGGCGCAGGCGCTGCGCAGCTTTGAGTATCAGGGCCACTGGCTCAATATTCTGGCCCTGCTCGGCGAGCAGCTCACGGTACCGGAAATTAAAATGGTGACCGCCACGCTGAGCACCCCGGCGATTCCGGTTGATTTAATCCTCGATGTCGGCAACACCCATACCTGTGGCGTTATTATCGAAGACCACGGCGACGCGAACGACGGCCTGCGCCAGACCGCCGAGCTACAGGTCCGCTCGTTAAGCGAGCCGCAGTATCTGAATGAACCGCTGTTCACCAGCCGCGTCGAGTTTTCAGAGTCACGTTTCGGCAAGCAGCACTTCTCGGTGGAAAGCGGCCGCGAAGACGCCTTTATCTGGCCGTCGCTGGTGCGCGTGGGCGATGAAGCCCGTAAGCTGGCGATGCAGCGTGCCGGCACCGAAGGCTATAGCGGTATTTCCAGCCCGCGCCGCTATTTGTGGGACGAAACCCCGACCGTACAGGACTGGCGCTTTAGCCAGATGAACGGTAAAACCCAGCGCGAACCCCTGGCCACCGCCTTCCCGCTGATGAACCTGATGAACGATGAAGGCCAGCCGCTGTTTACGCTGCCGCCGGACGAGCGGATGCCGGTCTTCTCGCCGCAGTATAGCCGTAGCACCCTGATGACCCACATGCTGTGTGAAATTCTGGCGCAGGCGCTGGGGCAGATCAACAGCGTCGCTACCCGCCTGCGGCTGGGCTTCCCTGCCTCGCCGCGCCAGCTGCGTACGCTGATCCTCACCCTGCCGTCGGCGATGCCGAAACAGGAGCGGGAAATCTTCCGCCGCCGGATGTTTGAAGCGATTGCGCTGGTGTGGAAAGCCATGGGCTGGCATCCGCAGGATGAAGACTTTGCCAACGTGCGTCTGCAGGAAAAAAGCGTGGTTCCGGTACCGAAAATTCACATGGAATGGGATGAAGCCAGCTGCGGCCAGCTGGTCTGGCTGTACAACGAAGCGATCTCGCATTTTTCCGGGCAGACCGAAGCGTTGTTCGCCGCGATGGCACGCCCGGATCGCCAGCCCGAGCCGGGGGCTGCCCCCGGACGAGCGCTACGCATCGCCTCGCTGGATCTCGGCGGTGGAACCACCGACATGGCCATTGCGCAATACCAACTGGATGACGGCATCGGCGGCAACGTCAAAATTACCCCGCAGCTCCTGTTCCGCGAAGGGTTTAAAATCGCCGGTGACGATGTGCTGCTGGATATTATCCAGCGCTGCGTGCTGCCCGCCCTGCAAACCCAACTGCAAAAATCCGGCGTTGCCGACGCCCAGGCTCTAATGGCTACGCTGTTTGGCGACTCAGGCAGGCTTGATACCCAGGCGGTGCTGCGCCAGCAAACCGCCCTGCAGCTGTTTATGCCGATCGGCCATGCCATTCTGGCGGCGTGGGAGCAAAGCGACGTCCAGGACCCGCTGGCCGGGCTGCACGCTACCTTTGGCGAGCTGTTGAGCCAAACGCCAACCCGCAACGTGATGAACTATGTCGGCCAGGCCATTGAACATGCGCTCCCCGCAGGCAGCGCGCCGTTCGACCTGCTGGCAGTACCGTTAGAAGTCACCTTCAGCAACCTGCAAGACGCGATGCTTGCCGGGGAATTTACCCTCTCTGGCCCGCTGCACGCGCTGTGTGAAGCTATTTCTCACTACGCCTGCGATGTTCTGCTGGTGACCGGACGTCCTGGCTGTCTGCCGGGGGTACAGGCGCTGATTCGCTACCTGCAGCCGGTGCCGGTTAACCGCATGGTCTGGCTGGATAAATATCACGTTCATGAATGGTATCCGTTCAGTCAACAGGGGCGCATCGGCAACCCGAAATCCACCGCGGCCGTGGGCGCAATGCTGTGCAGCCTGGCGCTGGACCTTCGCCTGCCGCACTTTAATTTCAAAGCGGCCGACATTGGTGCCTACTCCACGGTGCGCTATCTCGGCGTTCTGGATAAAACCGTCAATACGCTGCGTGATGAAAACATCTGGTATCACGATCTCGATCTCGACAAACCCGGCGCAAAGCTTGACGCACGGCTGCATTTCCCGCTGCGTGGCAACGTGACGCTGGGCTTCCGCCAGTTAGCGAATACCCGCTGGCCCGCCACGCCGCTGTATACGTTGAGCATCAACTCGCCGGAGCTTGCAAAAGCGATCGCGGGCGACGGTGTTCTTCAGGTACGTCTGAAGCTTGAGGGCGGCAGCCGACACGAAGCGCCGCTGTCCTTTGTGCTGAGCGACGCCTGGCTACAGGACGGCACCCCGGTTTCGCCGGATGCCCTGACACTGAAGCTCAATACTCTGGCCGACCGCCGCCACAGCGGCAGCCACTACTGGATTGACAGCGGGAGCGTATTCCTGAAATGACCACTTTACCTGCAGTTATCGACTGGCTCGCCGCCGCCCGACAAACGCACCCGGCGCTGGACGACGATGCCGATGCGCTGATGATTCGCCTGCTGGCGCTCGACGCTCAGCACAAGGCACATCTGCACGCCAGCGCCCGTCGCGCCAGCATTGCCCTGTTTGGCCATTCGCAGGCCTCTAAGGCCCACCTGCTACGGACGCTGTGCGGCAGCGGCGACGGGCGGCTGACGGTACAAACGGGCAGTAAAACCCTTGATTACTTCAGCCATATCAATCCCGGGCATAGTCTGACCCAAATGGCGGTGCGTTTTAGCCGCGAGCAACCCACGCCCGATGACGCCTTCCCGCTGCGCCTGGCATTAATGAGCGAAGCCGATCTGGTTCAGCTGTTTATCGCCCACGCCTGGCAGCGCGGAGAGGTTAGACCGCCGGATAATGCGCTACTCGCCTCCCGCCTGCGCAGCTGGCAGAGCCTGCGCCAGCCGCAGCCGGTGGCAGGGATAACCGCCGCAGAGATTGCGGCCATCGCTCGCTTCTGGCGCGATACGCTGCCGAGCGCTTATCAGCAAATCGACGACACGCTGTGGTACCAGTTTGCCCATCTGCTGCCGTCGCTGGATCTCACCGCCCGCGCCCGCGCGTGGTCACTGCTCTGGGGGGAACAGCAGGCGCTGACCCAGCAATGGCTGACCCTGGCACACGCGCTGCATCAGGCGGGAAACCGTCGCGAAGTCATGGCGCCGCTGAGCCTGTTGGTCGATAGCTTCACGCTGCCCATGGATGCCTTCCTGACGCCGGGCGGCGACAGCGATGACGCGGTGCTGGTGCACCCGCTGACCGCCGAGGGCTATCAGAACGCAGTCAGCATACCGGTGGCGACGCTGGCGCTGCTGACCGTTGAACTGGTGCTGAATGTAGAACAAGGCGTGCTGGATAACGTTGATATTATTGATATTCCCGTCCCGGCGCTCGCCAACGATACGCCGCTGTGGGCCAGCAAATGCCGTTGGTTGCTCGATCATTACCGCCAGCAGCGCCAGCCGGATATTCTGTTAGCCTGCAACGCCACCGCCCAGCGCACCGCCATTCCCTCCACGGCGAAAGCGCTGCTGCGCTGGGTGCATGAAACCCAGCCAACGCAGGAAAATAAGCTGCCGGGCCTGGTCTGGGCGATTACGCCGCAAGACGATCGATTTGTCCATAAACGCCACTTTGATGAAGCGATTCAACAGCTGGTCGGCAAACCCGGCCAGCACTGGGGAACGCTGCAGGCGCTGGATCACAGCAGCCTTCAGCGGCTGATTGAATGGCTGTCGCAGGCCACGCTGCCTGAGCTACGCCAGCGCCGTTTTACCGCCATGTGCCAGGCACGTCACCAGCAGCTACGCGTTCTGTGTCAGCCGCTGCTGGCCTCCTCATGCCCATCGGCCGCACAGGCAGAAAGCCTGATTCGCGAACTGCAAACCCACGCCGCGCGCCACGGTGAGCTGCTGGAAGCGCTGCTGCCGCCGCTGAGCGAGTTCGACAGCCTGTGTCAGGTACAGCAGCAGCGCGAAGAGAAAGCCAGCGGTTTGTTTAACGATGCGGTGGATCTGTTTGCCGCGCCAGATACGGTGGCGCAGCATGCACCATCCTTCCAGGATCACGGTTCCCTGGCCTATGCGCTGTGGTCTAAGCACCTGCGTCAGTGGAGCCGTCAGCCTCACCCGTTGCTGACGCCCTCGGCCCAGCAGCAGCTGGTTCTGGCGCTGATTGCCGCCAGCCAGCGCCAGGGCTTAGCGTCACAGCTTCGTCGGGCCAGCGCGGAGCAGCAGGCCGGTGCCGCGCAGCTGCGCGCGCTGATCGGCAACTTCATTAACTGGCTAGGCTATGCCGAGCAGCCGGCTGAGCAACGTCCTGCCAGCCGTATTGCCAAAGGCAGCGCCATTTTCGCCACCGGCAGCACGACGGCCAGCGCACGCCTGACTCAGCTCGGCGAGCAGCCGGTTCACGCCGCCACGCGCTATGTGTACGACTGGCTGGTGGCGCTGTATGCGCGCAGCACCGAGCCCGGCGAGGCGGTGAATCTGCTCCAGCTCAGCGATAACGCCCAGCGCGAACTGCTGGCGTTTCTCGGGTAACCCTCGGCGGCACAGGGATGTGAACCGCTTTCAAAAGCTGAAAAAAAGCGTGCGAAATCCGCATCATGGATATTCAGCACGCTTGCGCCTCTCTACACTCGATGCGTTACCCGAGATGAGAAGAGGTTTCCATGACCATCACCTGTACCCTGCTGATTAACGGCGAAGCGTGCGCCGCGCAAGGCAATGCGACGTTTACACGCCATAATCCCATCGATCATTCCGTTGCCAGTATTGCCCCGGCGGCCACCCTCGCCGACGCGGTGCACGTTGCCGAGGCCGCCGCGGCGGCCTTCCCCGCCTGGCGCGATACGTCGCCCGGTGAACGTCGCCGCCTGCTGCTCGCGGCGGCCGAGCAGCTTGAACAACGCAGCGAACGCTTCACGGCAGCGATGCACGCCGAAACCGGCGCTACGCCGCACTGGGCGGGGTTTAACGTTCATCTCGGCGCGGATATTTTGCGCGAAGCGGCGGCGCTGACGACGCAAATCGAAGGTCTGGTGATCCCGTCTAATATTCCGGGTAACCTGGCGATGGCTATCCGCCAGGGGGCGGGCGTCGTGCTAGGCATGGCGCCGTGGAACGCGCCGATTATTCTGGCCGTTCGCGCCATCGCCACGCCGTTGGCCTGTGGTAATACGGTGATCCTCAAAGGCTCTGAGCTTTCTCCGGCTACGCAGGGGTTAATTGTTGAGGCACTGGCGGCCGCCGGGTTCCCGGCGGGCGTCGTGAACTATCTCACCTGCGCACCGCAGGATGCCCCAGCGATAGTCGAAACGCTGATTGCGCACCCCGGCATCCGACGGGTTAATTTTACCGGCTCCACGCCGGTGGGCCGAATCATCGCGCAGACCTGCGCGCAGCACCTGAAACCGGTCGTACTGGAGCTCGGCGGCAAAGCGCCGCTGCTGGTGCTGGACGATGCCGATATCGACCAGGCCGCCGCTGGCGCAACCTTCGGTGCGTTTGCCAATGCCGGGCAGATCTGTATGTCGACTGAACGGATCATCGTTGATCGGACCATTGCCGAACCGTTTATTGCCGCACTGGTAAAACGCGTCGAAGGCCTCCCCGCCGGGCTGCTGGGATCGGTGGTAGATAGCAAAACCATCGAGCGCTGCAATGCGTTAATTGACGATGCGTTGGCGAAAGGCGCCACGCTGTTGACCGGTGGCAAGGCCGACTCCACGCTAATGACGGCCACGCTACTGGATGGCGTCACGCCCGACATGCGCCTGTGGAACGAAGAATCCTTTGGCCCGGTCAAAGCGGTGATCCGCGCCCGTGATGAGCAGGATGCGGTACGCATCGCTAACGACAGCGCCTACGGTTTATCGTCTGCGGTCTACAGTCGGGATACCGCCCGCGCGTGGAATGTCGCGCAGGATCTGCAAACCGGCATTTGCCACATCAATGGCCCAACGGTGCATGACGAAGCGCAAATGCCGTTTGGCGGCACCAAAGATTCCGGATACGGCCGCTTTGGCGGGCGCGCGGGCGTCCACGAGTTTACCGAACTGCGCTGGGTGACAATGCAAACGCAGCCGCGCAAGCTACCGTTCTGACGCCAACGCCTGGCCGGGCTACAGGTTCGGCCAGGCGCCTCGCCTGGCTAGCGCTGCCAGCGCGTGTTCCACTCCCACAGGCGATTATGGTTCACATCATTCAGCTGCCGTGACGGCTGAGCGTTGCCGTTAAACGGCCGCGCCGTGGTGGCCGCCGCGCCCCACGGCGACAGTCGGTCATAGCCGCCATCAATCACGCTATCGACAATGAGCACCTGACCGTTGGCCGTGTTGCCCGGCAGGTAGCCGGTTTTCCCTGCCCCCTGATCCCACGCCCGCCCCAGCCTGGCCTTAAAGGTGCCTTTGTAACCTTCATCGGTAGTAAAGCGACTGTTTTTCACCAGAAAACCGTAGGGATTGTCCGGCAGCGTATTGGGTGCAAGCACGTAGGCCTCCGGCGATTTTCGGCTGGAAACGGTATGGAAATGCACGCGATCAAACACCGCATTGGCGCGGCCGAACACGTAGTCCACATCGCCTTCAATGTAGCTGTCCTGCACGTAAACGCGATGAATACGATCGGTCAGCGCATCGTTACGCCGGTTACTGACGTTGAGATAAAGCGTATCCTGCCGCCCCAACAGACGCATATTTTTCAGCTGTACACGGTCACCGTCGGTACGCAGCGCGACGCCCTGATGGGTGCCGCCGTCGACGGTATCGAGAAGGCTGTTAGCAATCGTCAGGTTCACCAGTTGAAAATCGTGGCTTTGCGACCAGAACACCGCCGCACAGTTGGTCCCTATCTGCGCGGTGGTTTTCCCCGCGCACAGCGCATACTGGTAGTACGCGGGCGACCCCGGAGGATAGTCTTCGGCGTTGACCGTCTGCCGGTAAGTTGCCGGACTGAACTGCGAGTCGATCGCGAATTCAATACGCACCGCCTCCGGCCCGTTGCCCGCCCCAAAAATCGTGATAGGCGGCGCATCGTCCGGGATATACACCGTGCCGACATACACACCCGGCTCAATGCGAATGTACAGACGCTCGGTCCCCTGGTGCTGAGCAATGGCAGCATCGATCGCTGGCTGAATGCGGGTGAAAGGTGCACCGGATGGCGCGACGCGCCACGGCGTATTGATGTTTTCCAGCGTGATTGCCGCAGGCCGCCAGGGGCCCTGCGGGCGGTCTGACAGACCGCCTTGCGCGAAATAGTTTTCAACGGTGTAAGGCGCGGCCTCCTGCGCCGTCAGCAGGGGCCGGGTTGCCGTTCCTGTTGACGACGGTGCCGCGCAGCCCTGTAGGACCAGCGGCATACAAAGCAGCGTCGACATGCCCAGATAAGGTCGTCTTGTCATCGGTTCTCCATGTGCAACGTTAAACAGAAACTAAGAACCGATAATAATGGAACGCTATTTTGTTTTAATCCTTCGCGATCACGCTTTGCCCTATTACGACAACGCTATCAGCAGGCCGTACAGCACTAACATACACACCAGCGTAAGCTGAACAACCCGGCACTCACGTTTTGATTTCTCAGCCATTATGCGACAGACGGAACGTCCCCTCGATCATCAATCGCGCCTGGCCGTACAGCGCCACGCGCCCTTCCTCACGCATCACACAACGCAGGGTTCCCTTCCGCGCGCCGCCCTGCTGGGCGCGCAGTGAATTTTTGCCACAGCGCTTCGCCCAGAACGGTGCCAACCAGGCGTGTGCTGATCCGGTGACAGGATCTTCATTAACGCCCACCTGAGGGCCAAACCAGCGGGATACAAAGTCAAATTCATCGTCTGGTGCCGTCACGATCACCCCTCGGGTATTAAAGGCAGCCAGCAGGTTAAAGTCCGGCGTCAGCGCATCGACGATCGCTTTATCATTCACCAGCACCACGATGTCATCAGACTGCCAGAAACCTTCAACGCCTTCACTCAGGCCAAGCGCAGCCAGCAGTCCCGGCGGTTCATCAATCGGCCGCAGCATTTTGGTCGGGAAATCCATGCACAGCTCGTCGCCTTCGCGCCGGACGGTCAGCAGGCCGCTACGGGTGGAAAATCGCAGCGTCTCGCCCGGATAGTTCAGCACGTTGAACAATATCCATGATGCGGCGAGCGTGGCGTGGCCACAAAGATCGACCTCCACCGCCGGCGTGAACCAGCGCAGATGAAAGCCGTCGTCGAGCGGGACGAAAAATGCGGTTTCAGAAAGGTTGTTTTCTGCAGCAATCGCTTTTAAGACGCTGTCATCCGGCCATTCGCGCAATGGCATAACGGCGGCAGGGTTACCGCCAAAAGGCTGCGCAGTGAAGGCATCAACCTGGTAAAACGGCAGCGTTAACGGGGTGTTAGTGTTCATTGAGTTTGTCCAGATAGTTGTAAATGGTGTAACGCGTCACGCCAAGCGCTTTCGCCACTTCATTGACGCTGCCTTTAATCTTGAAAACCCCCATGGCGTGCAGTTCGCTTACCACTCGCAGACGAAATGCTTTCGGGTTTTCCGTTGGCCCCGGCTGAAAGCGGCCTAACAGCGCCGTCAGCGAGCTTTCAGGCAGCGAACTGACCGGATGGTCAACGGGCTGGGCTGCGGGGACAGCGGAAACCAGGTAATCCAGCTCACGACGAAAACGCATCACCGGCTCCATATCGACGTTGACACAAAACGCGACGACCGCTTTGCCGCTGGCATCGTAATAGAGCGTCGAGGCGCTGCTCAGCGGTTTGCCGCCGTGCGTCAATGAGGTATAGCCGCTGAACAGGCGGGAAGAAGACGGCGGCTGCGATGCGTCAAGCAGCCCCAGAAACCCTTCATCGTCTTCCGGCCCGCTGAGCAGCCCATCACCCAGTTGCCGCCCGCTGACGTGCCCGTTGACAATGCCCACTACCGAGGACTGCGGCTGGGTTAGATCGTGCAGCACCACTTCCGTATTGGCCGGGAGCGTGGCTTTCAGTGCCTCCAGCGCAACGTTCAGCGTGGCGATCGTGGTGTCGCGTATCGAATTCATGGCTGCACCGCCTGAATCTCGATTTCAACATCGAGTGAGAACGCCAGCGCGCTGGTCGTCACGCTGCGGCTGGGGAAACCCTCAGGAAACCATAGACGCCAGGCGTGATTAAATTCAGCATAATGCGCCATATCGCTCAGCCAGACCTGCGCACGCACCACGTTACTCAGCTGTGCGCCCCCGCGCGCCAGCGTTTCACTGACCGAGCGCATAATGGCATTAACCTGCTCAGTTACGGTGCCGTACTGCGGCTGCCCCTCCGGGCTCATCGCCACCTGACCAGAAAGGAAAAGAAAACCGTTCGCCGCTACGGCGTCGGAAAAGGGAAAGGGTTTGGTCGTGGGATAACGGACGAGTGCCATCGTAAAACTCCTGAGGTAACGGAGAATTGACGATAGCATCGCCCGCTGACAATTTCAACAAAATTGCAATTTTCAACAAATGTTGATTTTCAGACGGCGGATTCAGCATCCATCTCACTAAACACCTGCTGCGCCAGATGCAGCGTCGCGTTGGCAGCCGGCAGGCCGCAGTACAGCGCTGAGTGCATGATCAACTCTTTTAGCTCATCGCGGGTCACCCCGTTGTTAAACGCCGCACGCAGGTGCATTTTCAGCTCCGCTTCACGGTTAAGCGCGATCAGCATCGCAATGGTTATCATGCTGCGGGTATGATGATCCAGCCCCGGCCGGGTCCAGGTTTCTCCCCACGCGTAGCGGGTAATGAAATCCTGAAATTCTTCGTTCAGTGGCGACAGGTTTTTCAGCGTCCGGTCAACGTGCGCATCGCCCAGCACCTTGCGGCGTACCGCCATCCCCTGTTCATAACGTTGCTTATCGTCCATTTTCCCTCCGTAAAAAGGCAATCAGCGCCGAGGTAAATTCCTCGCTGGCTTCCACGTTAGAGAGATGGGAAGCCGGTAAATTCACCAGGAAAGCGCCGTCAATCTGTTGGTGCAGGTAGTTGGCATCGGCAACCGTGGTGACCGGATCGTGTTCGCCAGCGATGATCAGCATCGGCAGTCGGATGGCCGCCACTTCGCCGCGCAGATCGGCCGCCGCCAGCGCTTCACAGCACTCGGCGTAGCCTTCGGCGTCGGCATGCGCCAGCTGATGGCACAACGGCTCAACAATCGCAGGCTGGTGCTGGCGAAAATCGGCAGAAAACCAGCGATCCGCCGAGCCCGCTGCCACCACGCCCATGCCTTCGCTTCGAACGGTGCGCGCACGCGACAGCCAGTTTGCCTGCTCGCCAATTTTTGCCGCCGTGTTGGCCACCGCCACCGCCATAAAGCGTTCTGGCGCAAAGCGGGCCAGCCAAAGCCCGGTCAGGCCGCCCATTGATATCCCGCAAAAGAAGGCGCGCTGAATATGTAAATGGTCAAGCAGCGTGATCACATCTTCACCCAACTGTGACAACGTCACTTTTCCGCGTTTACCCGTTTGCCCGTGACCGTGGGTATCGTAGCGGAGTACGCGAAAGTGCTCGGTTAGCGCGGGCATCTGCGCATCCCACATGGACTGGGTGGTTCCCAGTGAATTAGAGAGCACCAGTACCGGTGCCGTTTCTGGTCCTTCAAGACGATAATGGATATTCATGTCCCTGCTCCTGATAGCGCGCCAGTACCTGGCGCACGAAATGATCGGTACTGCCGATGGCGGCCGCTGGGTCCAGCAGCTGCGAAAGTTGCGCCGGGGAAAGGTGCTGGCTGACCAGCGGGTCCTTCTCCAACAGCGGTTGTAGCGGGCAATCCAGCGCGATGGCCCGCTGACAGAGTTTTTCTATCTGATGATGGGCGTCAGCTTTACCAATAAAGGCCGCCAGCGCCTGAGTGACCGATTCGGCCATAATCAAACCATGAGTGATATCCAGATTGGCGCGCATTTTCGCCGTATTGACCTGCATACCACGCAACAGATATTCACTGTTTTCCAGCACGCCGCCGGAGAGCATCACCAGCTCCGGCAGCGTCTCCCATTCGGCCTGCCAGCCGCCCAGCGCGCGTTCATGTTGCTGAATTTGCGCGGCATACAGCGTAGCCATTAGCCCCGTCATCCGCTGTACGGCGGCCAGAATGGCCGCGCAGCTGACCGGATTACGCTTATGCGGCATGGCCGAGGAGCCCCCCCTGCCTTCGGCAATCGGTTCGCTCACCTCTGCCACTTCGGTCTGCATCAGCAACGAGAAGTCATTGGCAAACTTGCCAAGCGTCACGCTCAGCCCGGCAAACCAACCGGCGACCTCAAGGATACGATCGCGTTGGCTGTGCCAGGGCGTAGACGGCAGCGCCAGCCCGAGCGTCGCAGACAGCCGCTGCGCCACCTCCGGCCCCTGCGCTTTCAGGGAGGCCAGCGTCCCCGCTGCGCCGCCAAACTGCAGCGACAGGACGCGTGGGCGCAGCTGTACGAGCCGTTCCTGCCAGCGTAGCAGCGCATCGAGCGTGCCAGCGAGCTTCAGGCCAAACGTGATGGGTAAGGCATGTTGCATCCACGTTCGCCCCGGCATCAGCGTGTGCTGGTAGCGCGCCGTCTGTTCTGCCAGCACCTGAATCAAACGGCACAGCCGGATTTCCGCTTCCTGAAGCGCGCCGCGCAGTTGAAGCACCAGGCCGGTGTCAATGGCGTCCTGGCTGGTCGCCCCCCAGTGCACATAGCGCGCAGCCTCAGGGTCTTGCGCCTTCACGCGCAGGGTGAGTTGCTTCACCAGTGGAATCGCCAGATTGCCCGCGTTCGCCGCCGCGCTTGCCAGCTCCGGCAGATCAAGCAGCTGCGCCCGGCACATCGCCGCGATGGGGGCCACCGCCGATTCGGGAATCACGCCGCACTGCGCCTGCGCGGTGGCCAGCGCCGCTTCAAAGTCCAGCATCCCCTGCACGGTCTGCTCGTCGCTGAAAAAATCAGTCAGCGCACGGGTACGCAATAGCGGGGTCAACACACTCATTCCAGCTCCTTATACGCGTTCAATAATCAGCGCGATCCCCTGTCCGACGCCGATACACATGGTACACAGCGCATACCGGCCGCCGGTACGACGCAGCTGGTAAGCAGCGGTCATCGCCAGTCGGCCGCCGGAGGCACCAAGCGGATGGCCCAATGCAATCGCCCCGCCGTTCGGATTCACATGGTGGGCGTCGTCAGGCAGGCCCAGATCGCGCAGCACCGCCAGCGCCTGCGCGGCAAACGCTTCATTCAATTCGATAACGTCCATCTGCGCCAGCGTTAACCCCGTCTGCGCAAGGACTTTTCGTACCGCCGGGGCCGGCCCGAACCCCATGATTCGTGGCGCAACGCCAGCGGTCGCCACGCCAACTACGCGGGCCAGCGGCTGTAAATCATTCTGCGTCATCGCCCGTTCGCTTGCCAGCAACAAGGCGCAGGCACCGTCGTTGACCCCGGAGGCATTCCCGGCGGTGACGGTCGCATCGGGGCGCACCACCCCTTTCAGTTTCGCCAGCGCCTCGATGGATGTGCTGCGCGGGTGTTCATCCTGTGAGAAATTCAGCGCTTCGCCCTTACGCTGCGGCACCCATACCGGAATCAGCTCATCGTTAAAGGCGCCGTTAGCCTGCGCCTGCGCGGTACGCTGCTGGCTGCGCAGCGCAAAGGCATCCTGATCGACACGCGAGATGGCGAAATCCATCGCCACGTTCTCCGCCGTCTCCGGCATCGAGTCTACGCCGTATAGTGCTTTCATTTGCCCGTTGATAAAGCGCCAGCCGATGGTGGTATCTTCCATTTTCATCGTACGGCTAAAGGCGCTTTCCGCTTTGCCCATCACAAACGGCGCACGCGACATACTTTCCACGCCGCCGGCAATCATCAGTTGCGTTTCGCCGCTTTTAATCGCGCGCGCCGCCACGCCGATGGCATCGAGGCTGGAGCCGCAAAGCCGGTTAATCGTACTGCCTGGCACCGTTTCCGGCAGACCGGCCAACAGCAGCGCCATGCGCGCGACGTTGCGGTTATCTTCCCCCGCCTGGTTGGCGCAGCCGTAGATCACATCATCAATACGCGATGGGTCTAACCCGCGATTGCGCTCCAGCAGCGCCTTCAGCGGCAGTGCCGCAAGGTCGTCAGCGCGAACGCCAGCCAGAGTACCACCAAAACGACCAAACGGTGTGCGTACCGCGTCGCAGATAAATGCTTGATTCATCATCATTCCTTAAGCGGTTTCCGCGACCGCGTCATAAGTCAGGGTAACCGGCGTGATGCGCTGAAGCTCATCAAAGGAGAGGCCGTTGAAAATCTCACGCACCACCGGGCCGTGGGCGGTGATATCGATAACCGCCAGGTCGGTATAAATACGGCTGACGCAGCCTACGCCGGTCAGCGGATAGGTGCAGTGCTCCACCAGCTTACATTCGCCGTCACGGGTCAGATGGTCCATCATGACAAACACCTGACGTGCGCCGACGGCCAGATCCATCGCGCCCCCCACGGCAGGAATGGCATCCGGCGCGCCGGTGCTCCAGTTGGCCAGATCGCCGCGAGCCGAAACCTGATAGGCCCCCAGTACGCAAATATCGAGATGGCCGCCGCGCATCATGGCGAACGAATCACCGTGATGGAAATAGCAGCCGCCCTGCAGCAGCGTCACGTACTCTTTCCCAGCGTTAATCAGCTCCGGGTCCTCCTCACCAGGTGCGGGCTTTGGCCCCATGCCCAGCAGGCCGTTTTCACTGTGTAAAAAAACTTCTTTATCCGACGGCAAATAGTTGGCGATGCGAGTTGGCAGCCCAATGCCCAGGTTAACGTAGGCCCCTTCAGGGATATCCTGTGCCACGCGTTTGGCCATATTGTCGCGAGAGAGTTTCTGCATTTTTCGGCTCCTTAAGCGCGCTGTGCCTGAGCGATGTGAGATTCCTGCGCATACACGCGCTGAACGAAGATGCCGGGCGTGACGACGTTTTCAGGATCGAGGTCGCCCAGCGCGACCATGCTGGCCACTTCCACAATGGTGGTTTTCGCCGCCGTAGCCATAATCGGCCCGAAGTTACGCGCAGCTTTACGGTAAACCAGATTGCCCCAACGGTCGGCCTGGTGAGCTTTAATCAATGCAAAATCAGCGCTTATCGGGTACTCCAGCACATAGTGGCGGCCATCGATTTCACGGGTTTCTTTGCCTTCCGCCAGCGGCGTGCCGTAGCCCGTAGGTGTGAAAATCGCCCCCAGCCCGGCGCCCGCGGCCTGAATGCGGGCCGCCAGGTTGCCCTGCGGTACCAGCTCCAGCTCGACGCTGCCGCGACGATAAAGATCATCAAAAATATGTGAATCGACCTGACGCGGGAACGAGCAAATCATCTTGCGCACGCGTCCGGCTTTGAGCAGCGCTGCGAGGCCGATTTCACCGTTACCGGCGTTGTTGTTGATAATGGTCAGGTCGCGCGCGCCCTGTTCAATCAGGGCATCGATCAGCAGCGTCGGCTGCCCGGCAGGCCCGAAGCCGCCAATCATAATCGTCGCGCCATCGTGGATACCCGCGACGGCATCGGCCAGCGACGGCACACTTTTATCAATCATCAGGTTGCTCCTTGTTGTGCGGTTATCGCACTAATATTCGTTGTTCGCACAAAATGTGACCCGCTTAACGATGTCGGTCAAGGGCGATAATCGAAATATGGTGCGATAATCGAACATCATGTATGTTTAGGTTCAGAATGTGATCGACGGCATAATCGGAGAGAAAAAGTGGACAAACATCCGGACGATATTTTGACGGGCGATAGCGACCCGTTTAAGGGCGACCCCAACTTTATGGCTTCGCTAGCACGCGGGCTGGAGGTGATTCAGGCGTTCACCCCACAGCGTCGGCTGCTGTCGATTTCGCAAATCAGCCAGAAGACGGGGATCCCGCGCGCGGCGGTGCGCCGCTGCCTGTATACGCTGGGCAAACTGGGTTTTGTTTACGCCGAGGACGGTAAGCATTTTCAGCTGCGTCCGCGTATTTTATCGTTGGGTCACGCGTGGCTGGCCTCTACCCCGCTGGCCCGTTCGGCGCAGCCGGTACTGAAACACTTGAGTGAGATGCTGAATGAGTCGTGCTCCATCGCCACGCTCGACGGCGACGATATTCTGTATATCGCCCGCGCCTCAAGCTCGCGCATTATGACTATCGATCTGGATATCGGCAGCCGTCTGCCCGCCTGGTCAACGTCAATGGGTCGCGTGCTGCTAAGCCATCAGCCGGAAGAGAAGCTAAACGATATGCTGGCACGCATCACCATGATTCGTTACACCCCGCAGACCATCGCCTCGGTCAGCAAGCTGCGCAGCGAGTTGAAGGCCGTACGCCAGCAGGGGTATGCGTTAAACGATCAGGAACTGGAAATGGGGCTGCGTTCACTGGCGGTGCCGCTGTTCAACGCCCAGGGCCAGGTTGAAGCCGCGCTAAACGTTGGCGTGCACGCCGGTCAGGTGTCGGCCAACGAGCTGCTCGAGCGCGTGCTGCCCGAGCTGCAAAAAGCCGCCGCAGAGCTGTCGCTGCTGCTGCGCTAACGGCTGCGTTTGGCGTGACGTTCCCAGTTTTCTTGCTTAGCGACCGCCGACTTACGCAGCGCCACGTAACATGCACCGCTGCCGCCATGATGCGGCAGCGCGCTGCAAAAGGCCTGAACGTCGTCAAATTCGGTTAACCAGCGGGCCAGATAGCTGCGGATGATATTAGCGTGCGAACCGTCCTCTTTGCCTTTACCGTGAATAATCAAGACATTACGCAAATTGTCACGCTGTGCCTGAACAATAAAGGCATACACATTCTGGCGGCAGCTTTCTACCGTTTGCTGGCGCAGCTCAAGGCTCGCCTGCTGGCCGTATTTTCCCTGACGCAGTTTATCCAGCACGCCGGTCTGTAGCCCTTCGCGCTTAAACTCCAGCGGCGTCCCCAGCGGGATGATGTCAAGAAAGCCGGTCGTCAGAAAATTGTCCAGCTGGAGCGTATCGATCTGCTGGCGGGTCCGGGAGTTTCGTACGGGCTGCCAGTGAACATCACTGTGCTGCTTCAGCGGCTGGACATCCTCCATGGCGCCAAGAAACAGCGATTTGTCGTCAAGATTCATGAGAACTCCCCAGTGTTGCAACTGGCGCATACTATAGCCGTGAGGATTGGCGTGCTCAATGCTTTTCCCTTTACTGTTAAATAATCACTCTGCGAAGTATATAAATGTGTAACAAATTCAAAATATGAATTATTTAACTCAACCTTAAATACAGTAAATCAGCCATTAATTGTTGGGGGCTATTTTGAATACGTGAAATAAATCACCAAGAATTATCTGGAAAATAAACGCAGACCCGTTATAAATAGTAATACCCGCTGTGCGGAGCAAAATGTGGGGAACGGTACGGATACAATTGTGTGGTTGCTGCGGGGTCTGGCGATGTCGACAGACCCCGATTTTTATTCTACGCCCGCCGGCAGTGACTTTACCCGCCCATTCAATGATATATCTTTACCTTACGGCCCTCGCTTTATATTCTCGCCTCGGCTTTATCTTATTTATTGATCAGTTTTAGCGAAGTTTACCTTTGATTATAAATACACCACATTAATTATAAGGTTATACATCTGAGGTATAGAGTCGTCCCCGCCCACATGCTATGGTGACGCGAGAATAATTTGCGTAAACAAATACAGAGAGTACGCATGCTGACTTTGCTTGAAGATAAAATAACCACCCCGCTTGGGCCGCTGTGGATTCTGTGCGATGAGCAATTTCATCTGCGCGCCGTTGAATGGGAAGAACACAGCGACCGCATGGAGCAGTTGCTGGATATCCACTACCGCGCCGAAGGCTATACCCGCGTAACGTCGGCTAACCCCGGCGGGCTCAGTCAGCAGCTGGCGAACTACTTTGACGGCGACCTGGCAATTATTGAATCGCTTCCCACCGCCACCGCTGGGACGCCGTTTCAGCGTGAAGTGTGGCAAGCTCTGCGCACCATTCCCTGCGGCCAGGTCATGCATTATGGCCAGCTCGCCGAACAGCTTGGTCGTCCAGGCGCTGCGCGCGCGGTGGGTGCAGCAAACGGCGCGAACCCGGTGAGCATTGTGGTCCCCTGCCATCGAGTCATCGGCCGCAACGGAACCATGACCGGCTATGCCGGAGGCGTGCAGCGCAAAGAGTGGCTTCTGCGCCATGAAGGTTACCTGCTGCTTTGATTTTCTGTGCCCTTTTCGACGTGCAACGGCGCGTTTAAGCGTAAAGATGTCTGAAATTTTATAAACCATATCAATTAGATATATATCAATCCAGGCTATCCCTTTTTAATCTTGGGTGAATACGCGCGTCGAGACTTACCTGCTCACCAAAAAGATGTTAAAATTGACCAATATCAATTACGGCTTGAGCAAACCTATGATCCCGGAAAAGAGAATTATACGACGCATTCAGTCTGGCGGTTGCGCGATCCATTGTCAGGATTGCAGCATCAGCCAGCTTTGCATCCCGTTCACTCTTAATGAGCATGAGCTTGATCAGCTGGATAATATTATCGAGCGCAAAAAGCCCATTCAGAAAGGGCAAACTTTATTCAAAGCCGGCGATGAACTGAAGTCTCTGTATGCGATCCGTTCCGGTACCATCAAGAGCTACACCATTACTGAACAAGGCGACGAGCAGATTACCGGCTTCCATCTGGCGGGCGATCTGGTTGGTTTCGATGCCATCGGCACCGGGCACCATCCGAGCTTTGCACAGGCGCTGGAAACCTCAATGGTTTGCGAAATTCCGTTCGAAACGCTTGACGATCTCTCGGGTAAAATGCCGAACCTGCGCCAGCAGATGATGCGTTTAATGAGCGGCGTGATCAAAGGCGATCAGGACATGATCCTGCTGCTGTCGAAGAAAAATGCCGAGGAGCGTCTGGCGGCATTTATCTACAATCTGTCACGTCGTTTCGCCCAGCGAGGCTTCTCTCCGCGCGAATTCCGTCTGACGATGACTCGTGGCGACATCGGTAACTACCTCGGCCTGACGGTCGAAACGATCAGCCGTCTGCTGGGTCGTTTCCAGAAAAGCGGCATGCTGGCGGTTAAAGGTAAATACATTACCATCGAAAACAGCGATGCGCTGGCGGTACTGGCGGGACATACCCGCAACGTTGCCTGATGCCCGTTTTGCTCTACAAATAAAAAACCCCGGCCTGCCGGGGTTTTTTATTGCCTTCGTTTAATCAAACACGCCGTTGATAATCGTCGTGACGATGGCCGTGCTCAGCGCAATCAGCACCAGATTGTCGCCAACGATCTGCCATTCGTAACCCGGGTAGTACGGCAGTTGATTCAGCATCGAACCGGGCACCGTTTTTTTGGCAATACCCGGCGGCAACGGTTTTCCACGGGCCAGGTTTTTAGCGATCCCCGGCGGTAACGATTTATAGCCGGTTAAGCCAAAGTTGACCGCTAGCTGCCTGGCCGCTGCATAGCTAATATCGCGATCGACACGATCGGGTTTACCGTAATCTTTTCGCCCTGCGCTCGCATGCCCGTTATCATGCCCGCCGCTCCACTGCTGGCTGCTTCCCTTGTTGCCATTATTGCCATTACCATGATTACCGTTTCCATTACCGTGCCCGTTGCCGGGATTAGCCAACGCGGGAGTGGTGCAAAGGACCAACGTCACGATCGCCACCACCGCCGTTGAGACTGAAGAACGTCTGGACATCATCATTTCCTTCTGTGCCGGAACCTATTAGTAATGTAAAAGATTCAGAACAAAATAACCTACGCAATAAATCTGATTTTTTAACCCGTGTGGCCGGCTCATGGCGCTGCGCTGCTGAATTCTTCCCGCCTGGCGCCGTCGGGTTAATTTATCCTGTTTATTGATCTTACGAAGGTTCTCCCCTGTTTCAATCCCATTATATGAGTTATCTTTTACTGACAAACTGTGGTTACAGCTGTAAGGAGACCCTGTATGGCCAGATATCAAAATATGCTCGTGGCGATTGACCCCAACCAGGACGATCAGCCCGCGCTGCGGCGCGCTGTTTATCTTCACAAGCTGATTGGCGGTCGCATTAAAGCGTTTTTGCCAATCTATGATTTTTCCTACGAGATGACGACCCTTCTGTCTCCTGATGAACGCACCGCAATGCGCCAGGGCGTCATTAGCCAGCGAACCGCATGGATCCGCGAGCAGGCGAAATTCTACCTGGAAGCCGGCGTTCCGCTGGAGATTAAAGTGGTATGGCACAATCGTCCGTTCGAGGCGATTATTCAGGAAGTGGTCAGCGGCGGTCATGATTTGCTGCTGAAAATGGCGCACCAGCACGACAAGCTGGAGTCCGTGATCTTTACCCCAACCGACTGGCACCTGCTGCGTAAATGCCCGTGCCCGGTGTGGATGGTAAAAGACCAGCCGTGGCCGGAGGGCGGGAAAGCGCTGGTTGCGGTCAATCTTGCCAGCGAAGAGGCGTACCACAACGCGCTGAACGAAAAGCTGGTCAAAGAGACCATCGAACTGGCCGAACAGGTCAACCATACCGAAGTGCATCTGGTCGGTGCCTACCCGGTGACGCCTATCAATATCGCCATCGAACTGCCTGACTTCGATCCCAGCGTTTATAACGACGCGATTCGTGGCCAGCATCTGATAGCCATGAAGTCGCTGCGCCAGAAGTTCGGCATTGATGAGAAGTTTACCCATGTAGAGAAGGGGCTGCCTGAAGAAGTCATCCCGGATCTGGCCGCACATCTGGATGCGGGTATCGTGGTGCTGGGCACCGTCGGGCGTACCGGCATTTCTGCCGCTTTCCTCGGCAACACCGCTGAACAGGTGATCGATCACCTGCGCTGTGACCTGCTCGCCATCAAGCCGAACGACTACCAGACGCCGGTTGAGATGGACGACGAAGAAGACGATTAAGCTCGTCTTTTAAGGCTAAAAACCGGCTGCTGGCCGGTTTTTTTATCTCTTATCGCTACCAGCCGACTTTGCTTCCCCGGCTGAACGGTGGAGTCTATCAATGGAGGCCTAGTCGCCAGGCAAAATCGATCTCTTCTTTGAGCTCAATAGCAGAGAGTGACATCAGATCGGCAAACTCCAGCTCGAGCTGCTTAACGCGTTTCAGGTACTGTGCGGGGGTTAAAGGCGTGGTTTCACGGCGGAGAAATTCGATTGCCAGTTGTGCAGGCGTTAACAAGGTATCCATAACTTCCTCTATAGGTTTAGACGACGTTATGCAGTATAGCACCTTTCGCTGCGCGTTTTTTGACCAAAAGCAATCGACAGACAAATAAAAGCCGCCCAAACAACAGGCGGCTTTTCTGCTTTATGCGCGTGATTAAAGCGCTTTCAGAATCGCGTCCACGCTCGCTTTCGCATCGCCGAACAGCATCTGGGTGTTCTCTTTAAAGAACAGCGGGTTCTGCACGCCGGCATAGCCGGTGTTCATCGAGCGTTTGAAGACGATAACGTTCTGCGCCTTCCACACTTCCAGCACCGGCATCCCGGCAATAGGACTCTTCGGATCGTCCTGCGCGGCTGGGTTAACGGTGTCGTTCGCGCCGATAACCAGAACGGTATCGGTGTCGGCGAAGTCGTCGTTAATTTCGTCCATTTCGAGCACGATGTCATAAGGCACCTTCGCCTCTGCCAGCAGCACATTCATATGCCCCGGCAGACGCCCGGCAACCGGGTGAATACCGAAGCGCACCTTGATGCCGCGCGCGCGCAGCTTCTCGGTGATTTCCGCCACCGGATACTGCGCCTGCGCGACCGCCATGCCGTAGCCCGGGGTGATGATGACCGAGTGCGAGTTTTTCAGCATCTCGGCGGTTTCTTCCGCGGTAATTTCGCGGTGCTCACCCACTTCTTCTTCGCTGCCGCTTGAGGAGCCGTCGGTACCAAAGCCGCCAGCGATAACGCTGAAGAACGAACGGTTCATCGCTTTACACATAATGTACGACAGAATGGCACCGGAAGAACCGACCAGCGCGCCGGTGACGATCAGCAGGTCGTTGCTGAGCATAAAGCCCGCCGCCGCCGCCGCCCAACCGGAGTAGGAGTTCAGCATGGAGACGACTACCGGCATGTCTGCCCCGCCAATTGACGCCACCAGGTGCCAGCCAAAGGCCAGCGCGATAACCGTCATTACCAGCAGGCACAGAACCTGGGTGCCAACGCTGTCGGTACGCACAAAAGCGACCATCAGCAGGAAGGAAACCACCAGCGCCGCCAGATTCAGCTTGTGGCGGTTTGGCAGCATCAGCGGCTTCGAGGACATCTTGCCGCACAGTTTGCCGAACGCCACGATAGAACCGGTGAAGGTCACCGCACCGATGAAGATACCGAGGAACACTTCGGTCAGGTGAATATTGACCAGAATCTGGTCCATGCCGGTTTCGTGCTGCAGGTAGCTGTTGAAGCCCACCAGCACCGCCGCCAGACCCACGAAGCTGTGCAGCACCGCCACCAGCTCCGGCATTTCGGTCATTTCCACTTTCTTCGCCAGGCGAATACCGATCGCGCCGCCGATAATCATCGCCAGCAAGATCCATGCGACGTTGCTGGTATCCGGCCCGAAGATGGTGGCAATCAGCGCAATGGCCATACCGGCAATACCGTAGTAGTTTCCCTGCTGTGACGTTTCGTGTTTAGACAAACCGGCCAGGCTGAAAATAAACAGGACGGCGGCAACAATGTATGCAGCTGTGACTAATCCTCCAGACATGTGTTACCCCTTATCCTTTGCGGAACATTTTCAGCATGCGCTGAGTGACGGTGAAACCACCAAAAATATTAATGCTGGCGATCAGCACCGCGATAAAGCTCAGGAAGCTCACCCAGCCTCCGTGGCCTATCTGCAGTAATGCTCCAACCACGATAATGCCCGAAATGGCGTTAGTCACCGACATCAGCGGCGTGTGCAGCGCATGAGAGACGTTCCACACCACGTAGTAACCAACGACGCAGGACAGCGCGAAGACGGTAAAGTGGCCGAGGAACTCTTTCGGCGCCACGTTCGCCAACCAGCCAAACAGGATAATGACCAGCGCAATCAGCGCGTATTTCCGCCACGGCGACGCCGGTTTTTCGGGTTCTTTTGCTGCCGGAGCTGCTTTTGGCGCAGCCTGCGGCTGGGCAGAAACCTGAATCGGCGGTGCCGGCCAGGTGACTTCCCCTTCGCGGATCACGGTTACGCCGCGAACCACGACATCGTCAAAGTCGATGGCGATATTGCCGTCTTTCTCTTTGCACAGCAGCTTCAGCAGGTTCACCAGGTTAGTGCCATACAGCTGGGAGGACTGCGTCGGCAGGCGGCCAGCCAGATCGGTATAACCAATCACCTTCACGCCGTTTGCGGTGGTGACGATTTCATTCGCCACGGTGTACTCACAGTTGCCGCCGTTCTGTGCGGCCAGATCGACAATGACGCTGCCCGGCGTCATGGAGTCGACCATTTCGCGGGTGATCAGCTTCGGTGCCGGTTTGCCCGGAATCAGCGCGGTGGTCACGATAATGTCGACCTCTTTTGCCTGGGCGGCAAACAGGGCCATTTCCGCAGCGATAAACGCCTCGGACATGACTTTGGCATAGCCGTCTCCGCTGCCGGCTTCTTCTTTGAAGTCCAGCTCGAGGAATTCGGCGCCCATGCTCTGCACCTGCTCTTTCACTTCCGGGCGAGTATCAAAGGCACGGACGATCGCGCCAAGGCTATTTGCCGCGCCAATGGCAGCAAGCCCGGCAACGCCCGCGCCGATCACCATCACCTTGGCCGGCGGCACTTTACCCGCAGCGGTAATCTGCCCGGTAAAGAAGCGGCCAAACTCGTGGGCGGCTTCAACAATGGCGCGGTAGCCCGCGATATTTGCCATCGAGCTCAGCGCATCCAGCGACTGCGCGCGGGAAATACGCGGCACAGAATCCATCGCCATCACGTTAATATTGCGCGCGGCGAGTTTCGCCATCAGCTCGGCATTTTGTGCCGGCCAGATAAAGCTAATCAGCGTGGTGCCCGGATTCAGCAACGCAATTTCTTCATCCAGCGGCGCGTTAACTTTGAGAATAACGTCGGATTGCCAGACATCGTCACCTGAGACGATTTCCGCCCCAGCCTGGACAAAGGCGCCATCATCAAAGCTGGCTAATTTTCCTGCACCACTCTCCACTGCCACGCTAAAACCGAGTTTCAGCAGCTGCTCTACCGTTTTCGGCGTTGCTGCAACTCGCGTTTCCTGGGCCCACCTCTCTTTCGGTACACCAATACGCATAACGATTCCCTTATAGCGGTTCTTATTTGATGGTTTGCCGTTTTGTCAGTTTGTTGCGGATACCCCGTCAGTGACCAACAGGCGAACAACCTGAATAAATAAAACAGTAACAAACTTTCTATAACCTACTGAAAATACCGATTGTGATCTAGCGCCGAAAAACAGTATTTTTGCATTAAATGCCAAATAAGGAGTTCCGGCCGCTGCAAACAGCGATATTTACCCCCATTTGAGTCGCGAACCTCATAATTCGCTTCATCTCCGTGGGAAAACATGATTTTTCGCGGGCGCAGCAGCGCGTTTAACATTCCATTAACTTAAAAAAGTCATATGGTTGACCGCTTTTTCTGGTCAAGCGCCCGTTTTTTCAACATATCAGGAAAAGTTATCCAAAACCGTCACCGGGTTCGCATCTGAAGTTAAAAATGACGCAGACAATGGCGTCATTTCAATGCCATAATCAGACGTTTTCCCATTAACAACATGACCCGAATTTGGTTTGCGCAAGGCGAAGGATTATTTTTATGAAGCTTAAGAACACCCTCCTCGTGTCCGTCATGCTGTCTGCCGCGGCAATGTCCGCCCAAGCAGCCACCGAGCTGACCCCGGAGCAAGCGTCCGCATTAAAGCCCTATGACCGCGTAGTGATCACCGGTCGCTTTACCGCCATTGGCGACGCCGTCAATGCGATGTCACGTAAAGCGGACAAAGAAGGCGCAGCCTCTTTCTATGTTGTCGATACGTCTGACTACGGCAACAGCGGCAACTGGCGCGTGACGGCTGACCTCTATAAACAAGATGCACCGAAGGCCGACACCCCGAAAAACCGCATCATCAACGGCGTAATGGAACTGCCGAAAGATCAGGCCGTTGAGCTGGAGCCGTACGACACCGTTACCGTGCAGGGCTTCTACCGCAGCCAGCCGGAAGTCAACGACGCCATTACTAAAGCCGCTAAAGCAAAAGGCGCAGACTCTTTCTTTATCGTGCGCCAGGTGGATGCCAACGACGGCGGTAACCAGCGTATTACTGCCTATATCTATAAAGCTGATGCGAAAAAACGTGTGCTGCAGAGCCCGGACGCCATTCCGGCTGACTCCGATGCGGGTCGTAAGATGCTGGCAGAAGGTGGCGAAGCCGCGAAACAGGTTGAGATCCCAGGCGTAGCCACCACGGCCGCAGTGGGTTCCGGCACCGGCGTAGGCCGCTTCTTCGAAACGCAAACATCGAAAGGCGGGCGTTACAGTGTCACGCTGCCGGATGGCACCAAGGTTGAAGAACTGAATAAAATCACCGCTGCGCAGATGATTCCGTTCGACAGCATCAAATTCACCGGTAACTACGGCAACATGACCGAAGTGTCTTACCAGGTGGCCAAACGTGCCGCTAAGAAAGGCGCTAAGTACTACCATATTACCCGTGAATGGCAGGAGCGCGGCGGCAACGTCACCATCAGCGCCGACCTGTACAAGTAAGCCACAGCAAAAGGCGGCCCCGGCCGCCTTTTTTATTCTTTTCCTGCCATCCTGTGTTGCATGTCTGCAGCGCTCTCCGTAAAATCGCCGCCTTCAGCGCAATCCTCCATTTTTATGCGATTTCGCCAAATAAATATTCTGGTTCTTCTCTTTCCACAACAGGATTCACATGGAAAAGAAATTAGGGCTTAGCGCCCTGACCGCTCTGGTTCTGAGCTCGATGCTCGGCGCCGGCGTTTTTAGTCTGCCGCAGAACATGGCGGAGGTAGCCAGCCCGGCAGCGCTGCTGATTGGCTGGGCCATTACCGGCGTCGGTATCCTGTTTTTAGCCGTCGCTATGCTGGTGCTGACGCGCATTCGCCCCGATCTTGACGGCGGCATTTTCACCTACGCCCGAGAAGGCTTTGGCGAGCTGATTGGCTTTTGTTCGGCGTGGGGCTACTGGCTCTGTGCGGTTATTGCCAACGTGTCGTATCTGGTGATTGTCTTTTCCGCCCTCAGTTTCTTTACCGATACGCCCGAACTGCGTCTGTTCGGTGACGGCAATACCTGGCAGTCGATCGTCGGCGCGTCGGTGCTGCTGTGGGTCGTCCACTTCCTGGTCCTGCGCGGGGTACAGACCGCCGCCAGCATTAACCTGGTTGCCACGCTGGCGAAGCTTGTGCCGCTAGGCCTGTTCATTGTGCTGGCCGCCATCGCGTTTAACAGTGATATCTTTACCCTGGATTTCCACGGCATCGATCTCGGCGTGCCGGTGTGGGAACAGGTGAAAAACACCATGCTGATTACCCTGTGGGTATTTATCGGCGTGGAGGGCGCGGTTGTTGTCTCGGCGCGTGCGCGCAATAAAAAAGACGTGGGCCGCGCGACCCTCCTGGCGGTCATTTCCGCGCTGGGGGTGTATTTGCTGGTGACGCTGCTGTCGATGGGCGTTGTCGCTCGCCCTGAGCTGGCGGAAATGCGTAACCCGTCAATGGCCGGGTTGATGGTGCGAATGATGGGGTCCTGGGGTGAGATTGTCATTGCCGCCGGGCTGATTGTTTCCGTCTGCGGTGCCTACCTCAGTTGGACGATTATGGCGGCGGAGGTCCCGCTGCTGGCCGCTACGCACAAAGCGTTTCCGCGTGTCTTTGCCCGCCAGAATGCTAACAATGCGCCCTCGGCCTCGCTGTGGTTAACGAACCTCTGCGTCCAGGCAAGCCTGGTGCTGATCTGGCTAACCGGCTCAGATTACAATACGCTGCTGACCATCGCGTCCGAAATGATCCTTGTACCTTATTTTCTGGTGGGCGCATTTCTGCTGAAGGTCGCCCGTCGCCCGCTGCATAAGGTGATTGGTATCGGCGCCTGTATTTATGGCTTATGGTTATTGTATGCGTCCGGCCCGATGCATCTGCTGCTGTCGGTGGTGCTTTACGCGCCGGGTCTGTTAGTGTTTATCTATGCACGCCGCACGCATCAGGATAATATCCTGCTCAAGCGCCGCGAATTAGCCTTAATTGGCCTGCTTCTGCTTGCCGCCGTGCCGGCAACGTGGATGTTGATGGGGTAACGCGTGTCGCCCCATCGTCGACAACATATGGAGATAACGATGGGAAATACGCTATCACGCCCCGTTCTGATAACCGGTGGAGGTCGCCGCATCGGCCTCGCCCTTGCCCACCATTTTCTCGCCCAGCAGCAGCCGGTGATCGTCAGCTACCGTACCCGCTACCCGGCCATCGATAGGCTGGAACAGGCCGGGGCGGTCTGCATTCAGGCCGATTTTTCCCACGATGATGGAATCTATACCTTTGCCGAGGCGGTAAAATCACGCTGCAGCGGCCTACGCGCCGTGCTGCACAACGCCAGCGGCTGGCAGGCGGAAAGCCCAACAACCCCGCTGAGCCATGTGCTCAACGCCATGATGCAAATTCACGTACACGCCCCCTACCTGCTTAACCATGAGCTGGAAGACCTGCTGCGCGGTCATGGGCACGCCGGGAGCGATATTATTCACTTCACCGACTACGTGGTTGAACGCGGCAGCGATAAGCATATTGCCTATGCCGCCAGTAAAGCCGCGCTGGATAATATGACCCGTTCGTTTGCCCGTAAACTGGCGCCGGAAGTCAAGGTTAACGCCATTGCGCCTGCGCTGGTGCTGTTTAATGAAGGCGACGATGCGGACTATCGTCAGAAGGCGCTGAATAAATCGCTGATGAAAATCGCCGGCGGCGAGAAAGAAATTATCAACCTGGTTGAGTATATTCTCACCAGCGATTACGTCACCGGCCGCTCCTACGCCGTCGACGGCGGGCGACCGCTGGTTTAAAGGTTAATGCAGGCGGCCCCATAGGAAAATCAACAGCCAGGCGCTGACGCCCCAACAGGCGACGGCGCCTGCTAATGCCAGCGGCAGACGCATCATGCCGGTGAAATACCACAGCGATAGCAGATACAGAAAGTACGGAATAATCGACCATATCCCAAAAACGATAGTGGCCCGCAGCGCCTCGGTGCCACGCTCGCTGGCAACGATATAGTGCGCAATCAGCGCAAAGGTAGGAAACAGCGGAATCAGTCCGGCGATGGCGTAGTTTTTCGTTTTTGCCAGAATGCCGATCAGTACCACCACCAGCGCGCCAAGCAGCGCCTTAATTAACAACCCCATCTTATTATTCACCAATATACAACATGTTGCTCCAGCATAGCGGAAGCGGTGCCATTAATGAATGGAAATTCAACGGTATTGCCAGCCCCCATTTTAACACGGCCGCAGGGGCGGCTTTTTGTGGCAGCAAAATCGCGCGCAGTGTATCGTAGCTTTTTTTAAGCCAGTGCGTAGAGTCATGAATAAGATCGTTTATGTTGAGGATGATCCGGATGTAGGCGCGTTGATCGCCGCTTATCTGGGTAAGCATGATATGGATGTGGTGGTCGAGCCACGCGGCGATAACGCCGAAGCAACCATTGCCCGCGAACAACCGGACCTGGTGCTGCTGGATATCATGCTGCCGGGCAAGGACGGCATGACGCTGTGTCGCGATCTGCGCGGCCAATGGCCGGGCCCGATCGTGCTGTTAACCTCACTGGACAGCGATATGAACCATATCCTGTCGCTGGAAATGGGCGCGAACGACTATATCCTGAAAACCACCCCACCGGCCGTGCTACTCGCGCGCCTGCGCTTGCATTTGCGCCAGCGCCCTACCGGCAGCAGCGCAGCAGCGCCCGCCCAGCCGGCGCTGACGCCGCATAAAGCCATTCGTTTTGGCACGCTGGCGATCGATCCGGTCAACCGCCAGGTGCTGCTGAGCGGAGACTCCATTGCCCTTTCCACCGCCGACTTCGATCTGCTGTGGGAGCTGGCTACCCATGCCGGGCAAATTATGGACCGCGACGCGCTGCTGAAAAATCTGCGCGGCGTAAGCTATGACGGGATGGATCGCAGCGTCGATGTGGCTATTTCACGCCTGCGCAAAAAGCTCCAGGACAGCGCGACGGAGCCTTATCGTATTAAAACCGTACGCAATAAAGGTTATCTTTTTGCGCCACATGCCTGGGAATAGCCATCAGCATTTTATGCTGGTGCTAAAACTATAACCCTCGAGAGACAGCGCACCACCCACCTTAAAAACAGCGTGTTTATGCTGCCAACGGCGCAAATCTTCGCCACATGGCAGCATTTTCTGCAATTACTCCGCAGCCAGATTCAGCGCAGCGGTGTTCACGCCGCGGGCAAAGCCATTTTCCAGTAGCCCAAGGGTCACGTTGTACACGTCCTCAGCGCTAATGCCTGCGTTCTCAAGCGGAAAGCTGAGCACCGCATCGCGAATCACCGTTATTGACAGCCCCAGGTCGGCCGCCATACGTACGGTAGAATTCACGCAGTAACCAGCTACGGCACCGATGACGGCAAGATCGTTTATCTGCGCACGCTTTAACCCGTCATAAAGATCGGTGGAGCTAAAGGCCGACGATGTGGTCTTGATAAATACCGCTTCACCGGCACGCTCTTCAAAGCCGGCAACGGGTTGAAACTGGGGTGAGTCCCGGTGCATCGGTGAGCTAGGCTCCAGCGTTTCGTGGCGCACGTGCAGCACCGGCTTGCCTGCCGCCCTGAATGCCGCAATGGCGGTGCGCATATTGTCGATACTGTTGGTGGGAAAATAAGCCATGCCCCCGGCGATTCTTTCCGGAACAAACCCCTGCATATCGATGATCAGTAACGCTTGCATAGCACCCTCGCGCGAACGGAAAACCACCAAACTACGTCCGTCACGCGAGGATAGCAAGCTGCTGATTTTAGGGTGTTAGCCTAAATAGCTGCGCGGAATAGTAGATCACTGAAAGGGAACTCAGCCCGGATTGCGCGATCTGATCATTCGCCAAACCAACCAAAACCACCAACCGGACTGAGCGATGCCGATCATAGCACCAATACCCCGTGGCGAACGACGCCTGATGCAGAAAGCTATTCATAAAACGCGCGATAAAAATCATGCCCGCAGACTCACGGCCATGCTGATGCTTCATCGGGGTGAACGGGTCAGCGATGTTGCCAGAACTCTCTGTTGTGCCCGTTCATCCGTTGGTCGCTGGATTAACTGGTTTACGCACTCAGGTATTGAAGGCCTGAAATCCTTACCCGCAGGGCGCTCCCGACGCTGGCCTTTTGAACATATCTGCACCCTGTTACGTGAGCTGATAAAGCATTCTCCCGGCGATTTTGGTTATCAACGTTCACGCTGGAGCACCGAATTACTGGCAATAAAAATCAATGAGATAACCGGTTGCCAGTTACATGCAGGAACCGTTCGCCGCTGGTTGCCATCTGCGGGGCTTGTATGGCGCAGGGCCGCGCCAACTCTGCGCATCCGTGACCCACATAAAGATGAAAAGATGGCGGTAATCCACAAAGCGCTGGATGAATGCAACGCAGAGCATCCGGTATTTTATGAAGATGAAGTGGATATTCACCTTAATCCTAAAATCGGTGCGGACTGGCAGTTGCGCGGACAGCAGAAACGGGTAGTGACGCCGGGGCAGAACGAAAAATACTATCTGGCCGGCGCACTGCACAGTGGCACGGGTAAAGTCAGCTACGTGGGCGGCAACAGCAAAAGTTCAGCGCTGTTTATCGCTCTGCTGAAGCACCTGAAAGCCACTTACCGGCGGGCGAAAACAATCACGCTGATCGTTGATAACTACATTATCCATAAAAGCCGCGAAACACAGCGCTGGTTGAAAGCAAATCCCAAGTTCAGGGTAATTTACCAGCCGGTTTACTCGCCGTGGGTGAATCATGTGGAACGGCTATGGCAGGCACTTCATGACACGATAACCCGTAATCATCAGTGCCGCTCAATGTGGCAGTTACTGAAAAAGGTCCGCCATTTTATGGAAACCGCCAGCCCATTCCCCGGAGGAAAACATGGTCAGGCAAAAGTGTAGCGGTATTAGGCGCAGCTATTTAGGGCCAGAACGTCATGAAAACGATCGCATCGCCACGATCTTTTTAACCTGGATATAGCCAGAGGTTTATAGGTTGTGTTGGTATCGTACGCCGACAGAATGCGACGCCGCATTATCATGTTTCATAAAATAAAAGCTGGTCAGAAACAGCCCCACCATAAACGGTATTTCGTACAACTCTTCCATCAGATCCGCATAATTCGGTTCACGCACAAACAAGGGTGCCAGCAGACGGTGATGTTCGATCGTGTCCGCAATCAAAAATGTCATCACCGTGACGGCCATTAACCACAGCGGCTTAGGGCTATCTTTAATGCGTCGAACAATCTCTTTACGCAGCGGCGACAACAGCAGAGAAAGAAGCACCCCTGCGACCAGTACCGTGGCTATCGCGTGAAACACAATACGCGGCGCATCAGGAAAATAAACGCGCCCCCAGCTGGTGCTGCGCCCAAGCAGCACCAGCCACCACAGCGTAGCCCACATCCAGAACTGTTTCTCGCCCGCCGGTTTTTCCCACGGCTTGCTGTAGCACACGGTAAACACGGCGCCAAACAGCAACCACAGCGCCTGTCCATTCTCGATATGTGTCACCAGCGCACCGTCGTCCAACGAAATACGCCACTCCGCCGCGAAAGGAAACAATGCGGAAAGCACCAGCAGGACCATCGCAGAGAATGAGAAGTGTGTGTCAAATTTCATCATCGTAATTTACCTTAAGAACCGACTTACGATAATAAAATTGAGAGGAGACAATACATTAGCATTGAATGCTATCTTCTTAAGGTTTTCTTAATATTCGCATCTTTGGCAAAAAACATTTAATGCTTTATTGCCCACACTTTTTGATCTGAGCCCGCACTGTATTTTATATAACAGCACATAATGCACAAATAGACGACGAGAAGAATATTCCTATCATCTCGTCATTATTCCGATCGTGACTATGATTGTTTAACAAGCCACCATCAGCGTGCATTGGCTTTATCGATCGCGTTATTTCCTGCCGTGCTTATGTTTATATTCACTCCCAATATGTCGACGGCATGACCGTCAGCGGCTAACGGCGTGGTATTAGGGGGATTTATCGGCAAATGAAATCACCGCTTCCCCGGCCACAGCCGCGGCGATTTATCTCGGTGACCCCGTGCGCTGCATGCAGAAAGTATGAATACAGTGTACTCTCCCGGGTACGCTGCTAACCGGCGGCTGGGTAGCGTTCTGGCCTGTTTGTACGCCAGAGTCATGCGCCCCCTCGCCACACCCTATTGAACGTTCGGTGGTTTTCGATGAAAAAGCTGTTTGTGCAGTTTTACCTGCTACTGTTTGTCTGCTTTCTGGTCATGACGATGCTGGTCGGGCTGGTCTACAAATTTACCGCCGAGCGTGCGGGGCGTCAGTCGTTGGATGACCTGATGAAAAGCTCGCTGTACCTGATGCGCAGCGAGCTGCGTGAGATTCCGCCGCGTAACTGGAGCAAAACGCTTAACGAACTGGATCTGAACCTGTCTTTCGATCTGCGCATTGAACCACTGAGCAAGTTCCAGCTGGCCGATAGCGCCATGCAGCACCTTCGCGCCGGTGATATCGTTGCGCTCGACGATCAGTACACCTTTATTCAGCGCATTCCGCGCAGCCACTATGTGCTGGCGGTCGGCCCGGTCCCGTATTTGTACTTTATGCATGAGATGCGGCTACTCGATATTGCCCTCATGGCGTTTATCGCCATTTCGCTGGCCTTCCCGGTATTCATCTGGATGCGCCCGCACTGGCAGGATATGCTACGTCTGGAAAACGCCGCGCAGCGCTTTGGCGACGGGCATCTGGGGGAGCGTATTCATTTCGACAGTTTATCCAGCTTCGAGCGGCTGGGCGTTGCTTTTAACCAGATGGCCGACAATATCAATGCGCTTATCGCCAGCAAAAAGCAGCTGATTGACGGCATTGCACACGAGCTGCGTACGCCGCTGGTTCGTCTGCGCTACCGTCTGGAGATGAGCGAGAACCTGACTGAAGCCGAGTCTCAGGCGCTGAATCGCGATATTAGCCAGCTGGAAGCGCTGATTGAAGAACTGCTGACCTACGCACGTCTTGATCGCCCGCAGACCGAGCTTTCTCTGACCACTCCCGACCTCCCGCGCTGGATAGCCGCGCACGTTGAAGATGTGCAAGCGGTGAACCCGCAGCGAGACATCACGCTTAAGCAGTTGACCCAGGGCGACTACGGCGCGCTGGATATGCGCCTGATGGAACGCGTTCTCGATAACCTGATCAATAACGCCATGCGTTACAGTCAGTCCCAGATTCAGGTCAGCCTGACCCTCAGCGGAAGCCAGGCCTGCCTGCTGGTGGACGACGACGGCCCGGGTATTGCCGCCGATGAACGCGAGCGCGTATTTGAACCGTTTGTTCGCCTGGATCCCAGCCGCGACCGCGCGACCGGCGGCTGCGGCCTGGGTCTGGCTATCGTCCACTCCATCGCCACGGCCATGGGCGGACACGCTAGCTGCGAAAGCAGCCCGCTCGGCGGCGCGCGCTTCAGTCTGCAATGGCCTATTTACCACTCTATTTCCCTGCCCGCGGCTAGCTGACCGCGGTTTGCACGGTGCCGAATCGTGGATTATAGTCACAACATCAAAAGTATGTTGTAACTAATTAACAACAGAGGAACGCGACCATGGCCAGTTACGATCTCGTTGAGCGCTTAACCGACACCTTCCGCCAGCTTGAACGCAACCTTGCCGAGCTGCGCAACGAGCTGTCTGCGTGCCGTCTGCTGACTGCCCGCATCTTCGCGCTGCCGGAAGTACCGAAAACCGCCGAGCACGCCCCGCTGTCGCGCATTCCGGTTGTCCAGCATCTCGGCCAGCCGGCGTTTGCCATGGCGCTTCAGCACTTCAGCCACCTGTTTATTCAGCAGCAGTCGGAAAACCGCAGCAGTAAGGCCGCGGTACGTTTGCCCGGCGCAATCTGCCTGCAGGCAGGCAGCGAACAGCACGATGCGCTCAGCCGCCGGGTCCAGCTGATTAACCGTCTGAAAGCCGAGCTGGAACAGATTATCACCGTTGATTCCGGCCTGCCGTCGGTGGCCCGTTTCGAATGGGTTCATCGCTATATACCGGGGCTAATTACCCTCAACGCCTACCGCTCGCTCACCCTGCTGCACGACCCGAGCACGATTCGTTTTGGCTGGGCCAATAAGCACATTATCAAAAACCTGACCCGTGATGAGGTGTTGGCACAGCTGGAGAAGAGTCTGAAATCGCCCCGCGCCGTGCCCCCCTGGACGCGGGAACAGTGGCAGGCGCGGCTGGAGCGCGAATATCAGGACATTGCCGCTCTGCCGCAAAAGGCCAGGCTGAAGATTAAACGCCCGGTGAAAGTGCAGCCCATTGCGCGCGTATGGTACGCCGGAGAACAAAAGCAGATACAGTACGCCTGCCCCGGCCCGCTGATTGCCGTCAGCAGCGGGCGCAACGGCGTCAGCGTACCGGATCTGGGCGAGCTGCTGGACTACGACGCCGATAATGTACAGCACCGGCATAAGCCGCAGGCACAGCCTCTACAGCTGCTTATTCCGCGGCTTCATCTGTGGCTCGCGACCGATTAACGCAGGCCCGGCAGGCTCCCTACCATCTCCTGCGGACGAACCCAAAGATCGAACTCTTCGGCGCTGAGATAGCCTAAAGCCAGCGCCGCATTTTTCAACGTCAGCCCCTCTTTGTGCGCCTTCTTGGCGATTTCTGCCGCTTTATCGTAGCCGATATGCGTATTCAGCGCGGTCACCAGCATCAGCGACTCATTAAGCAGTTGCTCAATTCGCTCGCGGTTTGGCTCAATGCCCACCGCACAGTGCGCGTTGAAGCTCTCCATGCCATCAGCCAGCAGTCGCAGCGATTGCAGCACGTTATGAATAATCATCGGCCGGTAGACGTTCAGTTCAAAGTTACCGGATGCCCCGCCCATATTCACCGCCACATCGTTGCCCATGACCTGGCAGCACAGCATGGTCATGGCTTCACACTGGGTTGGGTTGACCTTTCCTGGCATAATTGACGACCCCGGTTCGTTTTCCGGTATCGACAATTCACCGATACCGCAGCGCGGCCCCGATGCCAGCCAGCGCACGTCGTTGGCAATTTTCATCAGCGATGCCGCCAGCCCTTTCAGCGCACCGTGGGTATGCACCAGCGCATCGCAGGTGGCCAACGCTTCAAACTTGTTCGGCGCCGTTACAAACGGCTGCCCGGTCAGCACTGCCAGCTCTTTTGCCACGCGAACCGCATATTCAGGATGGGTATTCAGCCCGGTTCCCACCGCCGTCCCGCCCAGCGCCAGCTCGCTCAGGTGCGGCAGGCTCTGCTCCAGATGACGACGATTGTGCTCCAGCATGGCCACCCAGCCGGAAAACTCCTGCCCGAGGGTCAGCGGCGTGGCATCCTGAAGGTGGGTGCGGCCGATTTTGACAATATCGCGGAAGCGTTCGGCTTTCTGGCGTAACGTTTCCTGTAATATCGCAAGCTGCACCAGAAGATGTTCGCGCAGCGCGATGACCGCCGCCACGTGCATCGCCGTCGGGAACACGTCGTTAGAGCTCTGACTTTTGTTGACGTCATCGTTCGGATGGACCTTACGAGCCATCCCGCGCTCGCCGCCCAGCAGTTCGCTGGCGCGGTTGGCCAGCACCTCATTCATGTTCATGTTGCTTTGTGTGCCGGAACCGGTTTGCCAGATGGCCAGCGGGAACTCATCCTGATGACGGTTTTGCAGCACTTCATCGGCTGCCGCCATAATGGCACCGGCTTTATCCGCGGTGAGCAGGCCTAAATCCTGGTTGACCTTAGCCGCCGCGCGCTTGGTCAGCGCCAGGGCGTGAATCAGCGAAAGCGGCATTTTCTCCGTGGAAATACGAAAATGCTCCAGGGAGCGTTGGGTTTGTGCGCCCCACAGTTTGTCGGCGGGCACCTCGATAGGGCCCATTGAATCGCTTTCGCGGCGTGACGTTGTCATTACTTTCTCCTTGAATTCAAAGTGATTGTGAAGTGACAGTGCTCAAGCAGGCTAAGATCAGTATGGTACAAATAAAAAACCGCCCCGAGGGGCGGTGAAAGGATTACTTCACGCAGCGGGCGCACTGCGACGCCTGAATCTGCTGGAAGAAGTCGTTACCTTTGTCATCCACGAGGATAAACGCCGGGAAGTCTTCTACTTCAATTTTCCAGATGGCTTCCATTCCCAGCTCCGGGTACTCCACGCATTCAAGGCTCTTAATACTGCTCTGCGCCAGTACCGCCGCCGGGCCGCCGATGCTACCGAGGTAGAACCCGCCGTGTTTGTGGCAGGCATCGGTGACCTGCTGGCTACGGTTGCCTTTCGCCAGCATGATCATACTGCCGCCTTCCGACTGCAGCTGATCGACGTAGGAGTCCATACGGCCTGCGGTGGTTGGGCCCAAAGAGCCAGACGCGTAGCCCTCTGGCGTTTTTGCCGGGCCGGCATAGTAAATTGGATGATCTTTGATGTACTGCGGTAGACCTTCGCCTTTATCCATGCGTTCTTTCAGCTTGGCGTGGGCAATATCGCGCCCCACGATAATGGTGCCGCTCAGCGACAGGCGAGTGGAAACCGGATACTGAGACAGCTGCTTGAGGATCTCGCTCATCGGGCGATTGAGGTCAACCTTCACCGCTTCGCCTTCGCCCGCCTTACGCAGCGATTCCGGTATGTATTTACCCGGGTTGTTCTCCAGTTTCTCAATCCAGATGCCGTGACGGTTAATCTTCGCTTTGATGTTACGATCGGCGGAACACGAGACGCCCATCCCCACCGGGCAGGATGCACCGTGGCGCGGCAGACGAATCACCCGAACATCGTGGGCAAAGTACTTGCCGCCGAACTGCGCACCCAGCCCCAGGTTCTGCGCCTCTTCCAGCAGTTCTTTTTCCAGCTGTACGTCGCGGAAGGCCTGACCGTGCTCGTTCCCCTCGGTCGGTAGGCCATCGTAGTATTTCGTGGACGCTAGCTTCACCGTCTTCAGCGTTGCTTCCGCGGAGGTCCCGCCGATGACGAATGCGATATGGTACGGCGGGCAGGCCGCGGTTCCCAGGGTACGCATTTTCTCAACCAGATAGCTTTTCAGCTTCGCCGGGGTGATCAGCGCCTTGGTTTCCTGATACAGATAGGTTTTGTTCGCCGAGCCGCCACCTTTGGCAATGCACAGGAACTTATATTCGTCGCCATCGACGCTGTAGAGGTCAATCTGCGCCGGCAGGTTGGTACCGGTGTTGACCTCTTTATACATATCGAGAGGCGCGTTCTGCGAGTAGCGCAGGTTATCTTCAATAAAGGTGTCATACACGCCGCGCGCCAGCGCCGCTTCATCACCGCCGCCGGTCCAGACGCGCTGGCCTTTTTTACCCATGATGATCGCCGTGCCGGTATCCTGGCAGGTCGGCAGAATACCCTTCGCGGCGATATCCGAGTTACGCAGGAACTGCAGCGCCACGTGCTTGTCGTTTTCGCTGGCCTCCGGATCGTTAAGGATATCGGCCACCTGCTGCTGATGCGCGGGGCGGAGCATAAAGGAAGCGTCGTGGAAGGCGTGTTTGGCGAGGAGCGTCAGCGCTTGCGGGGCAACTTTGAGGACTTCCTGCCCTTCAAATTCTGCGACGGAAACGTAGTCGTTGCTCAACAGATAGTATTCGGTCTCATCCTTTTTTAACGGAAAAGGATCCTGATAATAAAAAGGTTTATTCGACATTGTGCTCTCACTTACTGCTTTGATGATGTTGTTAAAGGCAGTCTTTCCATTTGCCCGGTTAAAAGCGAGTTACCCTATCGTACACAATTTTTTAACAAAAACTGAGACTAGTACGACTTTTTATTTCTTGAGAATACGCGCGCGCTTTTTTTTGCTTTAATACGTCGCAAAGAATCCACATTGAAACAGGGCTTGATAATGCAAAAACTCATTAACTCAGTGCAAAACTATGCCTGGGGTAGCAAAACTGCGTTAACGGAACTCTACGGAATGGCCAATCCTGACGATCTGCCGATGGCGGAACTGTGGATGGGCGCGCACCCGAAGAGCAGCTCAAAAATTGCCGATGCTCAGGGAAATGTTCATTCACTGCGTGAGGTGATTGACGGCGACAAAACCGCGCTGCTAGGCGAGAAAGTCGCCGCGCGTTTTGGCGAATTACCCTACCTGTTTAAAGTCCTGTGCGCCGCACAGCCGCTTTCCATTCAGGTGCATCCGAGCAAAACGGCCGCGGAAACCGGCTTTGCCAAAGAAAATGCCGCCGGTATCGCACTGGACGCGGCGGAACGTAACTACAAAGATCCCAATCACAAACCTGAGCTGGTCTTTGCCCTTACCCCCTTCCTGGCGATGAATGCCTTCCGCGAATTCGGCCAGATCGCCGCGCTGCTGGCGCCGGTCGCCGACGCGAACCCGCTGATCGGTCAGTTTATTGCGCAGCCCGACGGCGACAACCTGAGCGCGCTGTTTGCCGGTCTGCTTAATATGCAGGGCGCAGAAAAAGCCCACGCCCTGCAGGTGCTGCGTCGTGCGCTGGAAGCCGAACGTGGCGACGCCTGGGATGCCATCCGCCTGATTGCCGAGTTCTACCCTGACGATAGCGGCCTGTTCTCACCGCTGTTGCTGAACATCGTCAAGCTGAATCCGGGCGATGCCATGTTCCTGTACGCCGAAACGCCGCACGCCTACCTGCGCGGTACCGGTCTGGAAGTGATGGCGAACTCCGACAACGTACTGCGCGCCGGTCTGACGCCGAAATACATCGATATTCCGGAACTGGTGGCGAACGTTAAGTTTGTTGCCAAACCGGCGAACACGCTGTTAACGCAGCCCGAGAAGCGCGGCAGCGAGCTGGACTTCCCGATTCCGGTCGATGATTTTGCTTTCTCTTTACATGACCTCAGCGCCAGCGAAACCCACCTGGCGCAGGACGGCGCGGCGATCGTCTTCTGCTTAGAGGGCGAGTCTGTACTGCATAAAAATGGCCAGCAGTTGGTGCTAAAACCGGGCGAGTCGGCGTTTGTCGCCGCCAATGAGTCACCGATTCAGGTCAGCGGCAGCGGCCGCTTAGCGCGCGTCTATAATAAGTTAAAGTAAATACTGAAGTTTCTGGACAGGCTTGCTACTCTTTCGCATAGCCTTATGACTTAACCAGGCGGCCTATTCGCCTGGTTTCATTTTTACGGACAAATACGATGAAAAAAACGCGGGTTGCTGTAGGCATCATTGTTGCTTTGGGGGTTATCTGGACGGGCGGAGCCTGGTACACGGGTAAACAGCTGGAATCACGCATCGCCGAAATGGTCTCACAGGCGAACGCCCAGTTGAAGCTGACCGCGCCGGAAGCGGGCCTTGAACTGAGCTACCAGGACTATCAGCGCGGCGTGTTCAGCAGTCAGCTGAAAATGGTGGTCAAGCCGCTGACGGGGGCCGAAAATTCATGGCTGAAACCGGGCCAGAGCGTACTGCTCGATGAAACCGTCAGCCACGGCCCCTTCCCGCTGGCATCGTTAAAATCCTTCAATCTGGCGCCAGCCATGGCGTCGGTTAACACCGTACTGGTCAACAACGATGTCACCAAACCGCTATTCGATATCGCCAAAGGGCAATCGCCGTTCGATATCAATACCCGTATTAGCTACGGCGGTGATACCGAGTCGGCTATTACCCTCAAGCCACTGGATTACGAGAAAGACACCGATAAAGTGACCTTCAGCGGCGGCGAATTCGTTCTCTCCGCCGACAGCCAGGGTAGCCTGGTGTCGCTGACCGGCGAAGCGAAGAGCGGCCAGGTTAACGCGGTCAACGAATACGATCAGAAGGTGCAGTTTACCTTTAACAACCTGAAAACCGACGGTTCGAGCAAACTGACCTCGTTTGATGAACGCATCGGCGATCAGACGCTGAGCGTCGAACGTCTGGCGATGAGCGTGGAAGGTAAAGATCTCGCCGAGCTCAACGGTATGCGCATTGCCGGTAAGTCTGAACTGACCGCCGACGGCAAAAAAATCAACAGCCAGCTCGACTACTCGCTTAACAGCCTGAAGCTGCAAAACAAAGACTTCGGCAGCGGACAGCTCACCCTGAAGGTCGACGGCATTGACGGTGTCGCCATGCATCAGTTCAGCCAGCAGTATCAGGCGCAGACCCAGGCGCTAATGGCGCAGCCGGACCTGGCAAAAAACCCGGAGCTGTATCAGCAAAAAGCGGTAGATGCACTGTTCAGCTCGCTGCCAATCCTGCTGAAAGGTGACCCAGTAGTGACACTGTCACCGCTGAGCTGGAAAAATGCCAAAGGGGAAAGTTCGCTGAACCTGTCGCTGGCGCTGAAAGACCCGGCGCAGGCTACCGGCGAAGCGCAGACGCTGTCACAACAGGTCGATCGCGGCGTGAAATCGCTGGACGCGAAGCTGAATATCCCAACGGACATGGCTGTCGAACTGATGACCCAGGTGGCGCAGCTGGAAGGCTATCAGCAGGAAGAAGCCGCTAAGCTGGCCAAACAGCAAATTCAGGGGCTGGCCGCGATGGGGCAAATGTTCCGTCTGACCACCACCCAGGATGACGCCATCAACAGCAGCCTGCAGTATGCCTCAGGCCAGGTCACCCTGAACGGGCAGAAAATGCCGTTGGATGATTTTGTCGGTATGTTCGGGATCCCGACGCTGGCCGACCCGGAAGAACCGGCGGACGCGCCGGCAGAGACGCCGGCACAGTAAGCCGCAGATAAGCCTACGGCCCCCGCGAAAAGCCCCGAATTGGGGCTTTTTTATTTTCTCACCACCAGCCGTGGCGGCATAATCAGATTTCGCGCCTCGCCCTGGCCGGTTTCAATGCGCTGCAAAATGCGCTCCGCCACGCTTTTGCCCATGTCACGGGCAGGCGTCGTTACCCAGGTTAAGGGCACATCGTCAAGCGCCTGCTCCGGCACCTCAGCAAACGCCGCCAGCGTGACCCGCTGCTCATAATAACTTTCAACGCTGTCTTCGCCGCTCTGCTTACCGGCGCGCATCAGGCCGAACCACGCGCCTACCGCAATCACGCTGTTGTAACACAGCACCGCGGTGATGGTCTGGTTGTGGCGCAGCAGGCCGGTAATCGCTTCCGCCGCCTGTTTCTGGCTGGACTCGCACTCCAGCACCCAATCGCTATGGAACGGCAGGCCGTACTTGATAAGCGTTGCGCAGTAGCCGCCCACCCGCTCCGCGCGGGTCAGCGATGAACTTTGCCCACCCAGCCAGGCAATACGCTGATGGCCGCGCCGAATCAGATGCTCGGTCACCAGTTGGGCCGCCTGCATGTTATCCGGACGAATAATGTCGACCTCGTCGAGATAGCTGGCGCGGGAGGCAAACACCAGCGGCGTCTCGGTTTCAGCGGCTTTGACCCGCAGTTCTGCGGCCCGGTCGACCGAACCGGCAATCACCACGCCGTCGACGCCCTGCGACACCAGCGCTTCAAAACGCTGGAGCATTTGCTCGCCGCAGTTGCCCCCCTGGGTCAAAAAGACCATTTTCCCCTGCGACTCGAGGGCGGCGGTTAACCCCGCCGTCAGTTCCGCATAAAACGGTGATGACAGATCGCCGACAATCAGACCAATCACGCCGGTTTGCCCGCCGCGCAGCGACACCGCCTGGCGGTTGCGCACGAAGCCCAACTGGTCAATCGCCTGATAAACCCGTTCCCCCGTGGCCGACGAGATACGCCCCTTGCCGCTCAGGACCAGCGAAACGGTGCTGACGGAAACGCCTGCCGCCAGCGCAACATCGTTAATGGTGACTTTCTTTGCAATCGCCATAGCGCCTGCGCGACTCCTTTTGCTTATCCGATAAAACGTTTTATCTCTAGGTATACTTTATAAACTGTATTATCCATTGCTTTTGTGATTTGTTTCTCACTAAAAATTGATAAAACGTTTTATCTTCCTTTACCGAAATTACCAGAAACCTTTTTTCAGGATTAAGGAGTCGTTTCATGACGGCGAAAACCGCACCAAAAGTCACCCTCTGGGAGTTCTTCCAGCAGCTTGGCAAAACCTTTATGCTGCCGGTCGCGCTGCTCTCCTTCTGTGGGATTATGCTCGGTATCGGCAGCTCATTAAGCAGCCATGACGTCATCACGCTACTGCCATGGCTCGATACCCCGTTCCTGCAAGCAGTCTTTATCTGGATGAGCAAAGTTGGCTCATTCGCGTTCAGCTTCCTGCCAGTGATGTTCTGTATTGCCATCCCGCTGGGTCTGGCGCGTGACAATAAAGGCGTTGCGGCCTTTGCCGGTTTCGTCGGCTACGCGGTCATGAACCTGGCGGTAAACTTCTGGTTGACGGCCAAAGGCATTCTGCCGACCACCGACGCCGCCATTCTGAAAGCCAACAACATCCAGAACATTATCGGTATTCAGTCCATCGACACCGGTATTCTCGGCGCGGTAATCTGCGGGATCATCGTCTGGATGCTGCACGAACGTTTCCACACCATCCGCCTGCCGGATGCGCTGGCGTTTTTCGGCGGTACCCGCTTCGTGCCGATTATTACTACCGTGGTCCTGGGCCTGGTCGGTCTGGTGATCCCGCTGGTGTGGCCGATTTTCGCCATGGGCATTAACGCGCTGGGTCACGTGATCAACAGCGCGGGCGATTTTGGTCCGATGATTTTTGGTACCGGTGAACGTCTGCTGCTACCGTTCGGCCTGCACCACATTCTGGTGGCATTGATCCGCTTTACCGAAGCCGGCGGAACCATGGACGTCTGCGGTCACAGCGTCAGCGGCGCGCTGACGATTTTCCAGGCCCAGTTAAGCTGCCCAACAACCCACGGCTTCTCCGAAAGCGCTACCCGCTTCCTGTCGCAGGGTAAAATGCCGGCCTTCCTCGGCGGCCTGCCCGGCGCTGCGCTGGCGATGTACCACTGCGCTCGCCCGGAAAACCGTCATAAAATTAAAGGCCTGCTGATTTCTGGCGTCATTGCCTGTGTCGTCGGCGGCACCACGGAACCGCTGGAATTCCTGTTCCTGTTCGTGGCACCGGTACTGTACGTCATTCACGCGCTGTTGACCGGCCTGGGCTTCACCATGATGGCGATTCTTGGCGTCACCATCGGTAACACCGACGGCAACATTATTGACTTCGTGGTGTTCGGTATTCTGCACGGTCTGTCTACCAAGTGGTATCTGGTACCGGTAGTGGCAGCGGTCTGGTTCGCCGTGTACTACGCCATTTTCCGCTTCGCTATCGTGCGCTTTAACATTAAAACGCCGGGCCGTGATATCGACAACGCACCGGCCGCAGAGCACGTTACCAGCGGCGCAACCGGCAAATCCGGCTACAACGTTCCGGCAATCCTGTCCGCACTGGGCGGCGCAGAGAACATTGTTTCGCTCGATAACTGCATCACCCGTCTGCGTCTGTCGGTCAGCGATATGGACAAAGTCAACGTCGATGCGCTCAAGGCCAACCGGGCGATTGGGGTGGTTAAGCTCAACCAGCACAATCTCCAGGTTGTCATCGGCCCGCAGGTTCAGTCGGTGAAAGATGAAATGTCGGTATTGATGCATTCCGTACAGGCGTAAACCACTTTGCCCCCGCCCGCTGCGGGGGCACAATAGCTCACCTCTTTTCTTCGTGAGGACCCTCACATGTTTGACTTCTCAACGGTGATTGACCGACATGGCACCTGGTGCACCCAGTGGGACTATGTTGCCGACCGCTTCGGCGACGCTGACCTGCTGCCGTTCACCATCTCGGATATGGATTTTGCCACCGCCCCCTGCATTCTCGACGCGCTCAGCAAGCGTTTATCTCACGGCGTATTTGGCTACAGCCGCTGGAAGAACGACGAGTTTTTACCGGCTATTGCCCACTGGTATGCCCACCGCTTTCACAGCACCATCGACACCAACAGCATCGTCTACGGGCCATCGGTGATTTACATGGTCGCCGAGATGATTCGTCAGTGGTCAGCCCCCGGCGACGGCATTGTGGTTCACACGCCGGCCTACGATGCCTTCTTTAAAACGATTGAAGGCAATCAGCGCGAAGTGGTAGGCGTTCCGCTTCATCAACGCGACGGCCAGTGGTTCTGCGATATGAACGTGCTGGAGGCCGCGCTATCGCAGCCGCAAAACCGCATCCTGCTGCTGTGCAGCCCGCAAAACCCAACCGGTAAAGTCTGGACCCGTGAAGAACTGCAAACGATGGCGGCGCTGTGCGCAAAACACAACGTTCGGGTGATCAGCGATGAAATTCACATGGACATGACGTGGGACGGTCATCGCCATATCCCGTGGTGCGACGTCGCACAAGGGCCGTGGGCGCTGTTCACCTCCGGCTCCAAAAGCTTCAATATTCCGGCTTTTACCGGCGCATACGGGCTGATCGACGACGAAGGCGCACGCAATGATTATCTCAACGCATTAAAAAGCCGTGACGGCCTCTCCTCGCCGTCCGTTCCCGCACTGGTCGCGCATATTGCCGCCTATCGGCACGGCGAACCGTGGCTGGACGCGTTGCGTGATTATTTGCAGGGCAATATGCGCTATCTCCAGCAAACGCTTAACGCAGCGTTTCCGGCGCTACAGTGGCAAGCTCCGCAGGCAACTTATCTGGCATGGATTGATTTACGCCCGCTCAATATTGACGATCGTGCGCTGCAGGATGTGCTGATCAAACAGCAAAAAGTGGCGATAATGCCCGGCTACACCTACGGTAATGAAGGCAACGGCTTCATTCGCCTCAACGCGGGGTGCCCGCGCGTGAAGCTTGAGCAAGGCGTGGAACGCCTGATTGCCGCTATCCGCACTCTGCACTAATCCCATCGCGCAACGTCGCCCGGCGTTGCGTATTTTCTCGCGCTACACACCGTGCAGCAAAATCTCGTAGGGCGCAAAAGCCTCGGCATATTGCTGACGTACGCTTTCCTCGACCACCAGCACGTCTATTTGCCGACAGCCGGCGACCACGTAGCGCGCGACGGCGGGAATTTTATCGGCCGTCAATCCAACAATAATTTCGCTACATTGCGGGATAACCGCTTTCTTGAATGCGCAGTCTGCATAGTCGAATCCGGTCAGCCCCGACTCCGGAGCCATGGCACAGCCGCCAATAAACCCCTGATCGAAAAGAATGTCGTTGACCTGCGCCAGCGCCGCGGCCCCTACGCTGCCACCGCTGCTGCGCTGGATCCCGCCGCCTAACATGATCACCTCACAGCGCGGCTTTTTAAGCAGCGCGCAGGCGATTTCCGGCGAATTGGTCACTGCCGTCAGAACCAACGTGTCGTCAATCGCCTCAGCCAGCGCCAGATTGGTGGTACCGGAATCAATAAACACGCAGCTATTGGGTTTGATAAGTTGTGCACATTTATGCGCGATGATGCTCTTTACATCCGCCTTTTGTGTTTTTCGTTCAATAAAGCTACCGGTATCAGGCAGCGTCGCGACAGCACCGCCGTAAACCTTCTTACACACGCCTTCCTTACTCAGTTCATGTAAATCACGGCGAATAGTGTGTTCAGACACCCCCAACTGCACGGCCAGTTCAGCACAAACAACCCGGCCTTGCTGCCCGAGCGCCTGGCGAATCAAGGCTTGTCGTTGATCCGGAAAAGCTGCATAATCGAGCATGAAATTACCTTTAATCATTAAACCGAGCAATAATAAGCATAATCGTGCATTGCAACAGTGACTGTCAACCCGCCCTGACTTTCGCCGTTGCGTACGTTAAAACCTTCTGGAGATCGGACATGAAAATTGCACACGTTGCGCTTTGGACGCAGGCGCTGGAAGCACAGGCGCGTTTTTGGGTGACGTTTTTTGACGGGAAAATCAACGAGAAGTACCGCAGCAAAACGAACCCGGGGTTCGAGTCATACTTTGTGACCGTCAATGAATCCATTGCCATCGAGTTGATGAGCAAACCCGGGCTACAGATTGCGCAGCCCGATAACAACACCACCGGATGGGTACATCTGGCGATTTCGGTCGGCAGCAAGGAGGCCGTTGATGCGCTGGCGGCGCGCGGAGCGGAGCAGCATATTCTGGTCTCCCCCCCACGTACCACCGGCGACGGATATTATGAAGCGGTGATTAAAGATCCGGACGGTAATCTTATCGAGATCGTCGCCTGATACCGTGGGATGTTCGCCAGCGCGCGATGATTGATACGTAAAAAATCTGCATAGTGAGATGCAGAGATTAAAATGCCGGTCGGAAAACGGTAGATGGATTGCCGTCATTGTTTTCAGGGGACGGAAGGCGAAAAATATCTGACGAGATAACGGTTACCCCCCCACATGACGCAGACGGTCGTATGGCGGCTTATACTTGTTTATATTTTAAGAACCCCGTTTTTGCGGCCAGACTTTCTTTATCAAAGTTAAGGTGTGCTTAAGGTTGTTTATTGATAATCAATTATCACATATTAAAAGGACATCACCGTGAAAAGAACCTTCGCCAAAAGCCAGATCCTGATGCACTGGCTCGTCCTGATCCTGATTATCATCGCCTATGCCGCCATGGAGCTGAAAGGCTTTGCCCCTAAAGGCAGCCCAGCCCGCGCAACAATAGCGTTAATCCACTACACGGCGGGGCTGAGCGTTTTGTTGTTGATGCTGGTCAGAGTGGTGTTAAAAATCACCCACCGCGACCCTGAAATTACCCCCACGCCGCCGCGCTGGCAGATTGCGGCCTCAAAGTCCGTGCACGGGTTGCTCTATTTAATGTTTCTCGCCTTGCCGTTGCTGGGAATGGCCTCGTTGTATTTCGGCCAGGTGGCATGGTCCTTTTTTGGTATCGCCCTACCGGTTGCCGAAGTCCCGAATCAAGATATTCAGCACAATTTAAAAGAGTGGCATGAATTAATTGCCAACGCGGGTTATTTTTTAATTGGTCTGCACGCGCTGGCGGCATTATTCCACCATTACATCATGCGTGATAATACGCTGCTGAGAATGCTGCCCATATCAAGCCACAAAAAATAACGACAAACCGGGTTAGACACGACGGTCAACGGGCTGGAATCTGCGGCCCGTTGACCTGAAAGCCGCAAAATACACACTGCTAAAAATTCATCGTCGTACAGCCAAATCCCTGTATCCTCGCAATTTTTTCAATACTTTTAATCAGTTATCTTCCTATGGTATAATGATTTGCACTTTAACTAAAACTCGAGTGCTATCATGATTGATACCAACCTGCCCCTAACTGACGTTCACCGCCATCTCGACGGAAACATTCGCGCCCAAACCATTCTTGATCTCGGCCGCCAGTACAATCTGACGCTGCCTGCGTCTACGCTCGACGCACTGCTGCCGCACGTTCAGGTCACCAGCAATGAACCCGATCTGGTGAGTTTCCTCAGCAAGCTCGATTGGGGCGTGAAGGTTCTGGCATCATTAGACGCCTGCCGCCGCGTCGCGTACGAGAACGTAGAAGACGCCGCGCGTAATGGCCTGCACTACGTTGAGCTACGTTTTTCCCCGCGTTATATGGCAATGAACCACGGTTTGCCGGTTGACGGCGTGGTTGAAGCGGTGATTGCCGGGGTGAAAGAAGGCAGTCGCGCGTTTAACGTTGATGCGCGCCTGATTGGCATTATGAGTCGCACCTTTGGCGAAGCCGCCTGTGAAGAAGAGCTGAACGCCCTGCTGGCGCACCGCGACGGTATTACCGCCCTCGATCTGGCCGGCGATGAGCTCGGTTTCCCGGGGCATCTGTTCCTGGAACACTTCAGCCGCGCACGCGATGCAGGCTGGCACATTACCGTGCACGCGGGCGAAGCTGCCGGCCCGGAAAGCATCTGGCAGGCGATTCGCGATTTAGGCGCCGAGCGTATCGGTCATGGCGTAAAAGCGGTTCAGGATCCGGCGCTGATGGATTTCCTTGCGGAAAAAGGTATCGGCATCGAATCCTGTCTGACCTCCAATATCCAGACCAGCACCGTACCGTCGTTGGCGCAGCATCCGCTGAAAACGTTCCTCGAGCATGGCGTGCTGGCCAGTCTGAATACGGACGACCCGGCGGTACAGGGCATTGATATCCAGCACGAATACCGCGTGGCGGCACCGGCGGCAGGCCTCACGGCTGCACAAATCCGTCAGGCGCAGATTAACGGGCTGGAGATGGCATTCCTCTCTGCGGCAGAAAAGCAGGCGCTGATCGCCCGCGTCCAGCGCGGATAACCTGCTCCCCGGCAGCCGCCGCTGCCGGGGTCTTTATTACCGTTTCGTTAGACCAGCGCCAGCGCCGCGCGATGTTTCGCCGATTCGATACCCAGCTCAATCAGCTCCATAATCTGAATCGCCTGGCCCGCCGGTACCGGGTTTTCGCCGATTCCGTTAAGCGCATCACGAATGCCCGCGTAGTATGCCGGATAGTTACCCGGCAGCGTCAGCCAGTTCTCTTCTACCCGCGTTTCCCCGTCAACCGTCGTCAGGATACCGTCTCGCATATCATAGCCCCAGTCGGCCTGCGGCAGACGTTCGCCGCTTTTCAGCCTATCTTCCTGCGGATCGAGGCCAAACTTCATATAACTGGCCTGCGAGCCATGTACGATGTAGCGCGCCGTTTCCGCCGCCGCCAGCAGCGTGCCGTGCAGCACCACGCGACGCTGCGGCCAGGTCAATACGGCATGAAAGTAGTCGGTGGCCTGCGCACCCGGGCGCAGCTGACCGAGATCGACATACAGGCTGTGCGGCAGGCCAAACAGATTGACCGCCTGATCCAGCAGATGAGGGCCCAAATCGTACCAGATACCGCTACCGAGCCCGGCCTGCTCGCGCCAGCGCGCGCGCACCTGCGGACGATAGCGGTCAAAGTGCGACTCAAAGTAAGTGACGTCACCGAGCTTACCTTCATTGATCAGCGCTTTCACCGTCAGAAAATCGCTGTCCCAGCGGCGGTTATGAAATACCGACAGCAGCTTGCCCTGCTGCTTTGCCAGCGCATCCAGCTCGCGAGCCTGTGACAGTGTCACTGTGAAGGGTTTGTCGGCCACGACGTTTTTCCCTGCCTCCAGCGCCGCTTTCGCCAACGGATAGTGCGTATCGTTAGGCGTAGGAATCACGACCAGATCAATGCTGGGGTCGTGGAACAGCGCCTGAGGATCGGAGACCACGCTGACCGTAGGCCAATCTGCGTGAACCTTACCGGCATCGCTGCTTGAGACAGCCGCCAGCGTCATCCCCGGCGTGCCGCAGATGAGCGGCGCATGAAACGTTTTACTGGCATAGCCATAGCCTACGAGTCCAACGCGGATTGAGTCACTCATATTTGCAGCCTCACTGGTGAAGTTTAAGGGGGTATTTTTATTTTGTAATCGATTTCTTATTTGACCTCATCTGGCGATAATGCACAACACTTTAATAACATTATGGCTTGCCTCCCCGAGAATCGATTAAAAAAACAACGCCCGTGGAATCGATCCCGCTGAAAACTTGCGTTGTGGCATGAGCGCGCTAATATCCTGGTCTGGCGTTACTTCTCAATGGATTGTTAAATAAATTTCATGAATTCTGTATTGTCTCGTATTGTTGAATTAATTGGTTGGGTTGTTCTCGGTTTTTCCGTTCTGCTGTTGTTTATTGCGCACCATATCGACGATTACAAGTCACCGGAGCCCGCCGCTACCGCCGCCGTCTCGCTGCAGAAAAAATAAGCCCATCGTGGGAAAAAAGTGATTCGGATCGCATAGATGCAACCGGTTTCTGAAACCGGTTGCAGATGATATTCACTCACTTTACACTCGCCTTATCACACAGATAAGGAGTGTTGTATGTCCGCTTTTCCCCAACATTTTCTCTGGGGTGCTGCTACGGCGGCGTACCAGGTGGAAGGTGCGTATAATGAAGACGGCAAAGGTCCGTCAATCTGGGATGTGTTTTCCCACCAGCCGGGAACGACGTATCAGGGTACCAACGGCGATATCGCCGTCGATCACTACCACCGCGTTAAAGAAGACGTAAAGCTCATGGCCGAAATGGGGCTTCAGAGCTACCGTTTTTCCATTTCATGGCCTCGCCTGCTGCCTGAAGGGCGCGGCACCATCAACGAAGCCGGAGTGAAGTTCTACAGCGATCTGATAGACGACCTGCTGGCCCACGGCATTGAGCCAATGATTACGCTCTACCACTGGGATCTGCCGCAGGCGTTGCAGGACGAAGGCGGCTGGGAAGCACGCTCCACCGCTGAGGCGTTCGAAGAGTACGCGCGGCTGTGCTATTCCCGCTTTGGTTCGCGGGTGCAAAAATGGGCCACCTTTAATGAAACCATCGTTTTTATCGGGCATGGTTATATTACCGGCAGCCATCCGCCGTCCGTGCGCAATCCGGCGCGCGCTATTCAGGCCTGTCATCACGTATTTATTGCGCATGCCATGGCCGTGAAAGCGTTCCGCGGCATGCAGATTAACGGCGAAATCGGCTTCGTTAACGTGCTGCAGCCCCACTCTCCGCTGACTCAAAGCGCAGAAGACATGGCTGCCAGCGAGTTAGCCGACGCGATTCACACCCACTGGTTCTACGACCCGGTATTAAAGGGCTGCTATCCTGCCGAACTGCTGGCACAGTCCCAGGCCCTTTGGGGAGTACCGCGCTTCGCGCCGGGCGATGATGACCTGCTGCGCAATAACCGCTGCGATTTTATCGGACTGAACTATTACCGCCGCGAAACCGTCTCTTCACAGCCGCCAGCAGAAAAAGTCAGCGGTGAACAGGGCGTCGAGGGGCTTTTCTATTTCGTGCGCAATCCACAGAGCGTCTATACCGAATGGGGCTGGGAAATCTGGCCACAGGGGCTGACCGACGGCATTATGATGATCAAGGCGCGCTACGGCGATATTCCGATGTATATCACCGAAAACGGCCTGGGCGCGGTTGACCCGATTATCGACGGAGAAGTGGTCGACGATCCTCGCATCGACTTCCTGCGCGTACATATTGATGCGCTGGAAACCGCCATTGAACAAGGCGCCGACGTGCGCGGGTATTATCCATGGTCGTTTATCGATTTGCTGAGCTGGCTGAACGGTTATAAAAAGCAGTATGGCTTTGTCTATGTCGACCACCAGCAGAACCTGGCGCGTAAGCGTAAGAAAAGCTTCTTCTGGTACAAAGATGTGATCGCCAGCCGCGGCGAACAGCGGTAACCTCAACCTTCTCTCTACAGGGCGTCAATCGGCGCCCTGATTGCATAAAAACGCATTAATTCTGGCGCGAAATCAATAAGCACATTTTCTGTTATTGTAATTCATTCCTATTAGCCAAATAATTAAGAATATCCTATAGAGGGTGAGCCGGATGCGCGAAACCCTCGCCAAAAATGGATGTCGATTAACAACATTGGCTATCAATGCCGCATTAACCGTCGCGTATTCTGCCCGTCTCCGGCGGAAATGACGTGCGGTGTGCCTTAACATTATAATGGATGCCCTCAAATGACCGTTCTGGATTATTTATTAAAGTTCCGCAAAGTCAGTTCGCTGGACAATCTTGAAAAACTTTATGACCACCTTAACTATTCCCTCACCAGTAACGAAGAATTGATCAATATGTATCGCGCCGCCGATCATCGTCGCGCGGAGCTGGTTTCCGGTGGCCGTTTGTACGATGTGGGCCAGGTGCCAAAGAACGTTTGGCGATTCGTGCAATAATAGTTTTTTCCTCAGCGCCAGTTGCTTATACTCCTCGACCTGTATTTTTCCATGCAACACTGGCGCTGATTTTCGGGAGACACAATGTCGGATAATTCTGCAGAACGTATTGGCGGATGGTTACTTGGCCCGCTGGCCTGGCTGCTCGTGCAGTTGTTGAGCATCACCATCACCCTGGCTAAATTTGGTTACGTCCTGCTGACGCCGCACACTCTGGCATTGGTAAAAGAAATGGGCGGCAGTAACATGCTGCTATTAGCCGCGTCGTTCCTGTCGTTTATTGCCATGTGGTATTACACGCTGTGGCTGACCATTGCCTTCTTCAAACGCCGCCGCAACGTTCCTAAACACTACATTATCTGGCTGATGGTTGGCGTACTGCTGGCAGTTAAAGCGTTCGCGTTTTCGCCGATCTCTGACGACCTGGCCGTGCGCCAGCTTCTGCTTCCGCTGTTAGCGGCGGCGCTAATCGTCCCCTACTTCAAACGTTCCCAGCGGGTAAAGCGTACGTTTACGCGTGCGTAATAACCCCACTGTTACCCTGTTGTCGCCCGACGCGCTTTGTCAGATAATAGGTGGCTTTTTTTGTTACAGGTCGAATGATGACTGACTATTTATTGCTCTTTATCGGTACAGTTCTGGTAAATAACTTCGTCCTGGTGAAGTTCCTTGGGCTGTGCCCGTTTATGGGCGTTTCCAAAAAACTGGAAACCGCAATGGGAATGGGGCTGGCGACAACCTTCGTCATGACGCTCGCCTCGATCTGCGCCTGGCTTATCGATACCTGGATTCTTATTCCGCTGGATTTAGTCTACCTGCGCACGCTGGCCTTTATTCTGGTCATCGCCGTGGTTGTCCAGTTCACCGAGATGGTCGTGCGGAAAACCAGCCCCGCGCTGTATCGCCTGCTGGGGATTTTCCTGCCGCTTATCACGACCAACTGCGCCGTGTTGGGCGTGGCGCTGTTGAATATCAACCTTGGCCACAACTTCCTGCAATCCGCGCTGTACGGTTTCTCCGCCGCCGTCGGTTTTTCGCTGGTGATGGTGCTGTTCGCATCGATTCGCGAACGTCTGGTGGTGTCCGACGTGCCGGCCCCGTTCCGCGGCAACGCCATTGCACTGATTACCGCAGGTTTAATGTCGTTGGCCTTTATGGGCTTTAGTGGGTTGGTGAAGTTGTAATGATAACCTTCTGGATTGCTGTCGCTGCGATCAGCCTGCTCGGGCTGATTTTTGGCGTCATTCTCGGGTACGCCTCGCGCCGTTTTGCCGTTGAAGACGACCCGGTCGTAGAAAAAATTGATGAACTGCTGCCGCAAAGCCAATGTGGGCAATGCGGTTATCCCGGCTGCCGCCCGTACGCCGAAGCGGTCAGTAACGGTGAAAAAATCAACTGCTGCGCCCCGGGAGGCGAAGCCGTCATGCTGAAAATCGCTACCCTGCTGAACGTAGACCCACAGCCGATTGACGGCGACGATGCGGCCCCCGAGCCGGCCCGCATGCTGGCAGTGATTGATGAAGATAACTGCATCGGCTGCACCAAATGCATCCAGGCCTGCCCGGTTGACGCCATTATTGGCGCCACCCGCGCCATGCATACGGTCGTGAGCGATCTGTGTACCGGCTGTAATCTGTGCGTGGCACCGTGCCCGACGCAGTGTATTACGCTGCGCCCGGTAGAGACGACCACCGAAAGCTGGAAATGGGACCTGCAAACGATCCCGGTACGAATTATTCCTGTGGAACACCATGCTTAAGCTATTCTCCGCCTTCAGAAAAGACAAAATCTGGGATTTCGACGGTGGCATTCACCCGCCCGAAATGAAAACGCAGTCTAACGGTACACCGCTGCGTCAGATTCCGCTCGCCCAGCGTTTTGTGATTCCTCTGAAGCAGCACATTGGCGCCGAAGGTGAACTGTGCGTGCAGCCCGGCGATCGCGTGCTGCGCGGCCAGCCGCTTACCCGCGGCTGGGGCCGTATGCTCCCCGTACACGCGCCGACCTCCGGGACGGTGGTGGCCATTGAGCCGCACGCCACCGCCCATCCGTCCGCCCTACCGGAAATGAGCGTCATCATTGATGCCGATGGTGAGGACCGCTGGATCGCCCGCGATGGCTGGAACGACTACAAAAACCGCAGCCGCGAAGTGTTGATTGAGCGTATTCATCAGTTTGGCGTCGCCGGCTTAGGCGGCGCGGGTTTCCCGACGGGTAACAAGCTGCGCGGCGGCGGTGACAAAATTGATACACTGATCATTAACGCCGCAGAATGCGAACCGTACATCACCGCAGACGATCGCCTGATGCAGGACTGCGCGGCGCAGATTGTTGAAGGTATTCAGATCCTGGCGCACATCCTGCAGCCGCAGCAGGTGCTGATTGGCATTGAGGACAATAAACCGCAGGCCATTTCGATGATGCGTGCGGTGCTGGCAGGCTGCCACGGTATCAGCCTGCGCGTCATCCCGACGAAATACCCGTCCGGCGGTGCGAAGCAGCTGACGCAGATTCTGACCGGTAAACAGGTGCCCCACGGTGGCCGCTCGTCGGATATTGGCGTACTGATGCAGAACGTGGGTACGGCCTACGCGGTCAAGCGTGCCATTATTGACGGCGAGCCGTTGACCGAACGCGTCGTCACCCTGACCGGTGAATCGATTAGCATGCCAGGCAACGTGTGGGCGCGTCTCGGCACGCCGGTGAAACATTTGCTTAGCCACGCGGGTTTCTGCCCCGTCAGCGATCAAATGGTGATTATGGGCGGCCCGCTGATGGGCTTTACCCTACCCTGGCTCGATGTGCCGGTGGTCAAAATCACCAACTGCCTGCTAGCGCCATCCCCGTCTGAAATGGGTGAACCGGAAGAAGAAAAGGGCTGCATTCGCTGTAGCGCCTGTGCCGACGCCTGCCCGGCCGACCTGCTGCCACAACAGCTTTACTGGTTCAGTAAAGGTCAACAGCACGATAAAGCAACGGCGCACAATCTGTCGGATTGTATCGAGTGCGGCGCCTGCGCCTGGGTGTGCCCAAGCAGCATTCCACTGGTGCAGTATTTCCGTCAGGAAAAAGCAGAAATTCACGCGATTCGCCAGGAAGAGCAGCGCGCTGCGGAAGCGAAAGCCCGTTTCGAAGCCCGCCAGCAGCGTCTCGAACGAGAGAAAATTGCTCGTGAAGAGCGTCATAAGAAAGCCGCCGTTCAGCCTGCCGCTAAAGATCAGGATGCTATCCACGCAGCCCTGGCGCGCGTGCGGGAAAAACAACAGCAGGCAACGCAGCCGATTATCATTCAGTCCGGTGCGCTACCGGACAACAGCGCCGTAGCCGCCGCGCGTGAAGCGCGTAAAGCACAGGCGCGCGCTGCCCAGGCGGAAAAACGCCTGAATGCGAGTGAAGCGTCAGATCCACGCAAGGCCGCCGTTGAGGCTGCTATTGCACGCACGAAAGCACGTAAAGCGCAGGACCCGCTGCCGGAAGCAGCATCGGCCGAAAGCGTCAACGACGCCGTCGACCCGCGCAAAGCCGCGGTTGAAGCCGCGATTGCCCGGGCCAAAGCGCGCAAAGCCGCCCAGCAGCCGGAAGCGGCGCCTGTTAAAACCGCCAGCGACGCCGTCGACCCGCGTAAAGCCGCGGTTGAAGCCGCGATTGCCCGAGCCAAAGCGCGCAAAGCCACCCAGCAGCCGGAAGCAGCGCCTGCCGAAACCGTCAGCGACACCGTCGACCCGCGTAAAGCCGCGGTTGAAGCGGCGATTGCCCGAGCCAAAGCGCGCAAAGCCACCCAGCAGCCGGAAGCGGCGCCAGCTGAAACCGTCAGCGACGCCGTCGACCCGCGCAAAGCCGCGGTTGAAGCCGCGATTGCCCGGGCCAAAGCGCGCAAAGCCGCACAACAGGACGTCAGCGAAGCTGCCGCCAATGACGACCCACGCAAAGCCGCCGTTGCCGCTGCTATTGCCCGTGTTCAAGCCCGGAAAGCCGCTCAGGCCGTTAACGAGGATTAAATGGTTTTCAAGATCGCGAGTTCCCCTTATACCCATAACCATCGCCAGACCTCTCGTATCATGATGCTGGTGATCGTCGCCGCACTGCCCGGCATTCTGGTGCAGAGCTGGTTTTTTGGTTGGGGAACCTTTATACAGCTCATCCTCGCAATCGTTGCTGCCTGCCTCGCCGAAGCGCTGGTACTGCGTCTGCGTAGGCAGAATATCGCCCGGACGCTAGCCGATAACTCGGCGTTGCTAACCGGCCTGCTGCTGGCCATCAGTATTCCCCCCTTCGCCCCGTGGTGGATGGTGGTGCTGGGGACCGTCTTTGCAGTGATCATCGCCAAGCAGCTGTACGGCGGGCTGGGTCAGAATCCGTTTAACCCGGCAATGATTGGCTACGTGGTGTTGCTGATCTCTTTCCCCGTACAGATGACATCCTGGCTGCCACCGCACGAGATTGCCGCCGTGACGCCGGGGTTTATGGATGCGCTGCAGGTGATTTTCACTGGCCATACGACGGCGGGTCAGGATATGAACGCGCTGAAGCTGGGCATTGACGGTATCAGTCAGGCCACGCCGCTCGACACCTTCAAAACCTCACTTCATGCCGGTCAGCCGGTCGAAACCGTTCTCAACGCCGCCATTTATCACGGTGCGCTGGCCGGTATTGGCTGGCAATGGGTGAATGTCGCTTATCTGGTCGGCGGCCTGTTCCTGCTCTGGCAGAAAGCGATTCGCTGGCATATTCCGGTCAGTTTCCTGGTCAGTCTGGCCTTCTGTTCAACGCTCGGGTGGCTGCTGCATCCGGAAAGCGTCGCCTCGCCGCAGATGCATCTGCTGTCAGGGGCAACCATGCTCGGTGCCTTCTTTATTCTGACTGATCCGGTAACGGCATCCACCACCAACCGCGGGCGCCTGATCTTTGGCGCGCTGGCGGGCCTGCTGGTATGGCTGATTCGCAGCTTCGGCGGCTACCCTGACGGCGTGGCCTTTGCCGTGCTGCTGGCCAATATCACCGTGCCGCTGATCGACTACTACACGCGCCCGCGCGTTTACGGACACCGCTGAGGATTGAGATGTTAAAAACCATGCGCAAACACGGTGTGACGCTGGCGCTGTTCGCGGCGGGCTCAACCGGGCTTACGGCGGCCATCAACCAGTTGACGAAGCACACCATTGACGATCAGGCTGAAAAGCAGCAAAACGCGCTGTTCCAGCAGGTGATCCCCGCCGACAGCTATAATAATTCACTGCTGAAAAGCTGCTTTGTGGTGAACGCTCCCGAGCTGGGTAAAGGTACGCACAAAGTTTACATCGCTCGCCTGGACGATAAACCGGTTGCCGCCGTGCTGGAAGCCACCGCGCCGGACGGTTACTCCGGGGCAATCCAGCTGTTGGTTGGTGCCGATTTTAACGGTACCGTTCTTGGGACCCGGGTAACCGAGCACCATGAAACACCCGGCCTCGGTGATAAAATCGAGCTACGCCTCTCCAACTGGATAACCTTCTTTGCTGGCAAAAAAATCGCGGGTGCAGATGACGGTCAGTGGGCGGTGAAAAAGGACGGTGGCCAGTTCGACCAGTTTACCGGCGCGACGATTACCCCACGCGCGGTGGTCAACGCAGTTAAACGCGCAGGGCTGTATGCTGAAACCCTACCGAATCAACTTTCACAACTGCAAGCCTGCGGAGAGTAAATCATGAGCGAGGTTAAAGAAGTTATCGTCCAGGGGCTCTGGAAGAACAACTCCGCATTGGTTCAGCTTTTAGGCATGTGTCCGCTGCTGGCGGTCACCTCAACCGCCACAAATGCGCTGGGTCTGGGTCTGGCGACCACGCTGGTGCTCACCCTGACCAACCTGGCTATCTCCAGCCTGCGTCGCTGGACGCCGGCGGAGATTCGTATTCCTATTTACGTCATGATCATTGCCTCAGTGGTCAGCGCCGTACAGATGCTGATTAACGCCTATGCGTTTGGCCTTTATCAGTCTCTGGGGATCTTTATTCCACTGATTGTGACCAACTGCATTGTCGTTGGCCGCGCCGAAGCCTTTGCGGCGAAGAAGGGCCCGGCGCTGTCGGCGCTCGATGGTTTCGCAATCGGCATGGGAGCTACCTGCACCATGTTTGTGCTGGGTTCTCTGCGCGAGCTGCTCGGCAACGGTACCTTATTCGACGGGGCCGATGGTCTGCTCGGCGGCTGGGCAAAAGCGCTGCGCATTGAAGTTTTCCATACCGACACCCCTTTCCTGCTGGCTATGCTGCCGCCGGGCGCGTTTATCGGCCTGGGCATGCTGCTGGCAATCAAATACCTGATTGATGAACGGACGAAACAACGACGCGCGCAGGCCGCTACGGCGGACGGCGCGAGCGTTGAAACGGCAGAGAAAGCCTGATGAACAAAGCCAAACGCCTGGAGATTTTAAGCCGCCTGCGGGACAACAACCCGCATCCGACCACTGAACTGAATTTTACCTCACCGTTTGAACTGCTGATTGCGGTTCTGCTGTCGGCACAGGCGACCGACGTCAGCGTCAACAAAGCCACGGCCAAGCTCTACCCGGTGGCCAACACACCGCAGGCAATGCTGGATCTCGGCGTTGACGGCGTGAAGCAATACATTAAAACCATCGGTCTGTTTAACAGCAAGGCAGAAAACGTCATCAAGACCTGTCGTATGCTGCTGGCGCTGCACGACGGTCAGGTACCGGAAGATCGCGCTGCGCTGGAAGCGCTGCCGGGCGTGGGCCGAAAAACGGCCAACGTGGTCCTCAACACCGCGTTTGGCTGGCCGACAATAGCCGTCGACACGCATATTTTCCGCGTCTGCAATCGGACAAACTTCGCACCGGGTAAAAACGTCGAACAGGTTGAAGAGAAACTGTTAAAGGTTGTCCCTGCCGAGTTCAAGGTTGACTGTCACCACTGGCTGATTCTGCATGGCCGCTACACCTGTATCGCCCGCAAGCCACGCTGTGGCTCCTGCATCATCGAAGATCTCTGTGAATACAAAGAGAAAACCGACCCGTAGCGCATTTTTGCGGCGTGGCAAGTCGATGGCACGCCGCCACCCTCTCGCGCCAACCGCAATTAACACCATATATTTATTCAGTATTTGGCATTTATATCGCTTATATAACGATTTTGCAGATTAAATACGTCATCACTAGCGAAAATTTCTATACAAACACTGACATGAACAGCCATGCAACATAATGTTGCATTTATGTTTCTTTACGTACAATCTGCCGTCATCATCACAATGCAACATTTGCAGCCAACAAAACGATCATCCAGCTTTTTTTCAGAATCCAGCCTATATCACTACTTCTAAGCGCGATCAGCAGAAGATATCGTTATATCCTACAGTTTTCCGCCCAATCCCAGAAGAAAAAACCATCTATTTTTAAACCGTGAAATTTAACGCTAAATAACATTTGCAAAGATGGTCGTTTGTGCCAGTCTTTTTATTTGTAACAGAGTATTGCAAAACCCTTGTTTGCAGGCGCAGGATAGTGAACATTACTTCCCGTTTCCCTCCAGAATAACTATAAGGCGGGTGCCAAAAAGAGCATCTCCGCCCAGTACACCCCCCATTAAGATGGGATGTAAATAAGAGGTATATGTGTCTACTGCAAACAATAAACCAACGGAAAGCGTTAGCTTAAACGCCTTCAAACAGCCTAAAGCGTTCTATCTCATTTTCTCCATCGAGTTATGGGAGCGTTTCGGCTTCTACGGCCTGCAAGGCATTATGGCCGTTTATCTGGTGAAACAGCTGGGTATGTCTGAAGCAGACTCCATTACGCTGTTCTCCTCCTTCAGTGCTCTGGTCTACGGTCTGGTTGCCATCGGCGGCTGGCTGGGCGACAAAGTACTGGGCACTAAGCGCGTTATTATGCTGGGGGCCGTGGTCCTCGCTATCGGCTACGCTTTAGTGGCGTGGTCAGGGCACGACGCCGGTATCGTCTATATGGGTATGGCGGCTATCGCTGTGGGTAACGGCCTGTTCAAAGCCAACCCGTCCTCTCTGCTGTCTACCTGCTATGCCAAAGACGACCCGCGTCTGGACGGTGCATTCACCATGTACTACATGTCCGTCAACATCGGTTCGTTCTTCTCTATGCTGGCAACCCCGTGGCTGGCGGCCAAATACGGCTGGAGCACCGCATTCGCACTGAGCGTTGTGGGTATGCTGATCACCGTAGTGAACTTCGCCTTCTGCCAGCGCTGGGTGAAACAGTACGGTTCTAAACCTGACTTCGAGCCGGTTAACTTCCGTAACCTGCTGCTGACCATCGTAGGCGTGGTTATTCTGGTTGCCGTTGCCACCTGGCTGCTGCACAACCAGGGCATCGCACGTATGGTTCTGGGCGTGATCGCGCTGGGCATCGTGATTATCTTTGGTAAAGAAACTTTCGCGATGTCCGGTGCGCCGCGTCGTAAAATGATTGTGGCCTTTATCCTGATGCTCGAAGCCATCATCTTCTTCGTGCTGTACAGCCAGATGCCGACATCGCTGAACTTCTTCGCGATTCGTAACGTTGAGCACACCATTCTGGGCATCGCGTTCGAGCCGGAACAGTATCAGGCGCTGAACCCGTTCTGGATTATTATCGGTAGCCCGATTCTGGCCGCTATCTATAACAAAATGGGTGATACCCTGCCGATGCCAACCAAGTTTGCCATAGGTATGGTGTTGTGTTCCGGTGCGTTCCTGATTCTGCCGCTGGGGGCAAAATTCGCCTCTGACGCTGGTATCGTCTCCGTGAACTGGCTGATCATCAGCTACGGCCTGCAGAGCATCGGTGAACTGATGATCTCCGGTCTGGGCCTGGCGATGGTGGCACAGCTGGTACCGCAACGTCTGATGGGCTTCATCATGGGTAGCTGGTTCCTGACCACTGCCGGCGCAAACATCATTGGCGGCTATGTCGCTGGCATGATGGCAGTACCGGAAAATGTGACCGATCCGCTGATGTCGCTGGAAGTATACGGCCGCGTGTTCCTGCAGATTGGCGTCGCGACTGCCGTGATTGCCGTACTGATGCTGCTGACCGCACCTAAGCTGAACCGCATGACTCAGGACGACTCAAAAGCAACTGCTGAAGGTAAAGTCGCTTCCGCCTAACGTCATCGGGAAACGAATAATTTTGGGCCGCTAACTGCTGTTAGCGGCTTTTTTTTTCTTACCGCAAGCACTAACATACCTTCATATCTATTGGTGCCCTTCTGCCAGTAGAGAACAAAAATAATCATAGTCTGAAGGAGTTACCCATGAAATTGTTCTATAAACCCGGCGCCTGTTCCCTCGCATCGCACATTACGCTTCGGGAGAGCGGAAAGGACTTTACGCTGATTGGCGTCGATCTGATGCACAAACGTATGGAAAACGGTGACGATTTCCTGGCGGTCAACCCGAAAGGCCAGGTTCCGGCGCTGCTGCTGGACGATAACACTCTGCTGACCGAAGGCGTGGCGATCATGCAGTACCTCGCCGATAGCGTAGCCGACCGCCAGCTGCTGGCACCGGTTGGCACCATCAACCGCTACAAAACGCTGGAGTGGATGAACTTCATCGCCACCGAGCTGCACAAAGGCTTTACTCCGCTGTTCCGTCCAGACACTCCGGAAGACTACAAACCAACGGTACGTGCGCTGCTGGATAAAAAACTGGCCTACATCGATGAGTCTCTGGCTGGCGCACAGTGGATCAGCGGCGCTCGCTTCACGATTGCCGATGCCTACCTGTTTACCGTGCTGCGCTGGGCGTTTGCTGTGAAGATGGATATGGCGGGATACAAAAATATTGCCGACTATATGGCGCGCGTTGCAGCGCGTCCGGCAGTCGCGGCGGCACTGGCCGCAGAAGGTCTGAAGTAATATCCCACGCCGGCTCGATAAGAGAGCCGGCGCTTTTACGCCGCAATCCGGCGCTGCCGACTACAGCTGAGTGGCGCTAAAGTGGCAGGTTGGTTTAGCAATACCATCCTGCGCGGCAACAACCTGCAGTTCGTACTCGCCCATCTCTTTCGTTGTAACCATGATTTCGTACACCGCTGCGGTGACATGCTCCAGCGCATCCTGCAACGAAGCCCCCTGTAGCAGTTTGACCAGCAGCAGCCCGCTGGTCACATCACCAACACCCACCGGGTGGCGTGCGCCAAAATCAATCAGCGGACGGCTGATGTGCCAGGCTTCATCAGCGGTGACCAGCAGCATTTCGAAACGGTCCGCGCTGTAGCCCGCACGCGCCAGATGTTTCACCAGCACAATTTGCGGCCCCAGGGAGATAAGCTCGCGCGCCGCCTGCACGGCGCCGTTAACGTCCTGCACATCATGACCGCAGAGGATCTCCAGCTCAATCAGGTTCGGGGCGATGATGTCGCTTGCCGGCAGCGCATAACGCTTGTGGAATTCCGCCACGCCCGGCGCAACGATACACCCTTTTTCCGGATGCCCCATCACCGGATCGCAAAAGTATTTTGCCTGCGGATTGGCCGCTTTCACCTGACGTACGACGCCAAGAATATGTTCACCCTGCTCTGCGGACCCGAGATAGCCGCTCAGCACGGCGTCACAGCGTTTCAACTGATCGATAGCCGCAATACCCTGCACTATCTCCGTAAGGTGCGCAGGCGGCATCACGCAGCCCGTCCATTGGCCATACTGCGTATGGTTGGAGAACTGCACCGTATTTAGCGGCCAGACGTTCGCGCCAAGACGGCGCATAGGAAATTCGGCGGCGCTGTTGCCCGCATGCCCGAAAACAACGTGGGATTGAATGGCGAGAATGTTGTTCATTAGTTCTACTCAGACGACAAAAAAGAAGGGGGCGTAGTTTCCCACGCCCCCCTGTTTCTAAAGATTACTTCCAGCAGATCAAACAGTAATTTTTCTTACCGCGGCGTAACAACGTGTAGCGCCCGAACAGAATATCGCTGTCTTTGAAGAAGTATTCCGGGTCAGCCTGTTTTTCACCGTTGATGGTGACCGCGTTTGACGCGATGGTTTTGCGCGCCTGCCCACGAGACGGCTGCAGTTCGGAATCGACCAGCGCCTGCATCAGGTCTGCGCCTTTATCCATCTCAACCATCGGCACGCCGTCCTGAGCCAACTGCTCAAAGTCAGCTTCGCTCAGCGCGCTCAGGGAGCCGCTGAACAGGCTGTCGGTGATGCGCTTCGCCGCCACCAGCCCTTCTTCGCCGTGCACCAGACGGGTGACCTGTTCGGCCAGTACGTACTGCGCGCGCGGTGCTTTGCCGCTGTTTTTGTCTTCTTCTTCCAGCGCATTGATCTCTTCAATGTCCATGAAGGTGAAGAACTTCAGGAAGCGGTATACGTCGGCATCCGCGGTGTTAATCCAGAACTGGTAGAATTTGTACGGGCTGGTTTTCTTCGGATCCAGCCATACCGCGCCACCTTCAGTTTTACCAAATTTGGTGCCGTCCGCTTTGGTAATCAGCGGAACGGTCAGACCGAACACCTGGTTCTGGTGCAGGCGACGAGTCAGGTCGATACCGGAGGTGATGTTACCCCACTGGTCAGAGCCGCCGATCTGCAGCGCAACGCCGTGCAGTTTGTTCAGGCAGGCAAAGTCATAGCCCTGCAGCAGGTTGTAGGAGAACTCGGTAAAGGAAATCCCCTGATCGTCACGGTTCAGACGCTGTTTCACCGCTTCTTTGTTAATCATCTGGTTAACAGAGAAGTGTTTGCCGATATCGCGCAGGAAGGTCAGCACGTTCATGCTGCCGAACCAGTCGTAGTTGTTCGCTGCAATGGCGGAGTTATCGCCGCAGTCAAAGTCCAGGAACGGCGCAACCTGCTTACGGATTTTGGCCACCCAATCCTGAACGGTATCTTCGGTGTTCAGCTTACGTTCAGCGGCTTTAAAGCTCGGGTCGCCAATCAGACCGGTCGCGCCGCCAACCAACGCCACAGGCTTATGGCCTGCCTGCTGGAAGCGTTTCAGGCATAACAATGGAACAAGATGCCCCAAATGCAAGCTGTCAGCGGTAGGATCGAAGCCGCAATAGAGCGCGATCGGGCCTTGCGCCAGTCGCTCTGCTAACGCTACCTCGTCCGTTACCTGGGCAACTAGCCCCCGCTCTTGCAGTTGTTTAATCAAGTTACTGCTTGCCATCAAATTCTCCATCTCTTTACGACTGCACCTTTGCCGGTACACGACTTTTCGCCAGACGCGAAAGCTCTATAGAATAAAGCGCTGACGCCCTCAGCGCTAGCGCTTAAAACAACAAATTTCGGGGATTACGGCGCCAGCCGGTCGATTTTCCAGGCACCGTCTTCGCGCTGGTATAAAAAACGATCGTGCAGACGATGTTCACCGCCCTGCCAGAACTCCATCTGTTCAACAGAGACGCGGAAACCACCCCAGAAACTCGGCAGCGGTACTTCACCCTGCTGGAATTTCTGCTTCAGCTCCATAAATTTGCTTTCGAGAATACCGCGCGCGGAGATGCGGCTGGACTGTTTTGACACCCAGGCACCTATCTGGCTATCGCGCGGTCGGCTATGGAAATATTTGACCACTTCCAGCGTCGATAAACGCTCGGCCTTGCCAATAACCATCACCTGACGATCCAGCATATGCCACGGGAACAGCAGGCTGATACGCGGATTTTGCTCGAGTTGATGCGCTTTGCGGCTGCCCAGGTTGGTGTAAAAGACCAGCCCTTTCTCGTCATAATGCTTCAGTAGAACAATACGCTGGTACGGCTGGCCGTTTTCATCGACAGTTGCCACTACCATCGCCGTCGGATCGGCCAGTTTTGCTTCACAGGCCTGAGAAAGCCAGCGTTCAAAAAGCGGGAGCGGTTCAGCGGGAAGGTCGTGGCGACGCAGGCCGCCACGGGTGTACTCTCGGCGCAGATGCGCAATTTGCTGCAGATCGTCGTTGTCAGACATGGCGTTGAAACCCGTAATCATTCGGTGGCGTTATTGTGCGCCGCCCGCCTGAAAATCTCAACGCTTAGGATTTTGTAACTGACAGTTATTCAACACGATACGGTCACGTTTGTAGACGGTCGCCTCATTGCCTTTCGACCAGAAAACGTAGATACCGTCGGTGTAACGCGCTCCGGAAGCGGAAACGCCCTGCGCAAGGGTCTGCTGTTGATTATCATAGATAAAGCTCACCTGCTGGCGCGAGTTGTTGAGATGCACCGTCAGCGGTTTTTCATCACACTGATACTCCAGCGTGTCGGTTTGCATCCGCTCCATAAACTGGTTATAGGCGCTACAGCCTGCGAGCATAAAAGGGAGAGCAACGATAAGAAGTTTTTTCATTTTTCCGGGCCTTTCGACATTCCTGGTCAAGGAGTGATTTTCACACTCCCGTTTTGCTTAAGTCTACCGGCCCAGTGTAAAAGATGATGTCAGTTAACTCTTATTATTCTGTGGGTTCGCGGGGAAAATGGCCCCCAGCACGCTTGCCTGTGACGCGCCGGTCACCGACGGCAGGTTGCCCGGTAACCCGGCAACGGTACGCCACGCCAGCCATGCAAAGGCCAACGCTTCCATATCATCACCGCTGATGCCGTATTCGTCGGTGGTCGCCACCTCGGTTCCGGCAAGCAGCCCGGCAAGGCGCGCCATAACCAGCGGGTTGCGGCTGCCCCCGCCGCACACCAGCAGACGCTCGCATCCACCGCTCAGCAGCACCTGCTCGCTGATGGTCACCGCCGTCAGCTCGGTCAGGGTCGCCTGGACGTCCTGGGCGCGCAGCCCCGGATAGCGTGCGAGGAACTGTGCCAGCCAGCCGTAGTTGAAGTACTCACGGCCGGTGCTTTTCGGCGCGGGTGCGGCGAAGTAAGGATCGCTCAGCATATCCTGCAACAGCGGCAGAATAACCCGACCTTCGTTCGCCCATTCGGCGTCTTTATCATACGGTTTGCCCAGGCTGCGCCAGATCCAGGCATCCATCAGCATATTGCCTGGACCGGTATCATAGCCGCGTACCGGCTGGCCGGGTATCAGCAGCGAAAGATTAGCAATGCCGCCAATATTCAGGATCATGCGGCGCTCGCTGGGGTCTGCCAGCAACGCCTGGTGAAAAGCCGGAACCAGCGGCGCGCCCTGCCCGCCAAGCGCCATATCGCGACGGCGGAAATCCCCCACCACGCTCACGCCGGTGCGGGCGGCAATAATATTGTTGTCGCCAATCTGTAGGGTATGGGGCGCATCGCCGGTCGGTTCATGCCAGACGGTTTGCCCGTGGCAGCCGATGGCCACAATATCCTGGGCGGCCAGTTTTTCCTGAGCCATCAGCGCCATAATGGCGTCTGCAAACAGATGCCCCAGTCGGTTATCCAACTGGCCCAGTTGAGAGAGCGTGAGCGGCTGCCCCTGGCAAACGGCCAGTACTGCTTCTTTCAGTGCGATGGGGATGGGCCAGGAAAGGCTCGCCAGCTGCGCCACGCTATGTTGATCAATAACCGCCAGCACCACATCCACGCCATCAAGGCTGGTTCCTGACATGACGCCAATATATCGCCCGGATTTCATACGCCGTCCTTAGTCAGCTCTGTAAAGTTAACACTCCAGCATAAAGCCGTACGTAATGCTATTAACCAATAATATTTTTTAACAATATACGTCCGCCCCACCGCTGTTTTTAGCGCTGCGCCACAGTTTTTCTTGCGTTTAGCGTTGGTTAAGTCAGGATGGCTTATTATCGTGAATAATGAATGCGGAAGATATGACCGCTCCGATCAAATGCCATATAATTGTTTAGTACGGATGCTCAAGAGAGCAATTCTTAGTGAACTGGAGATTCATAAATGATGTTACGCGTATTGGCTGTTTCAATGATTGGTTTATCCCTGGCCGGATGTGCCAACAACAGCGGTTTGTCAGGCGATGTTTACTCAGCATCCGAAGCAAAACAGGTTCAGAACGTGACCTACGGTACCATTGTACACGTGCGTCCGGTTCAGATTCAGGGTGGCGATGATAGCAACGTCATCGGCGCTATCGGCGGTGCAGTACTGGGTGGTTTCCTGGGCAACACCGTCGGCGGCGGTACCGGTCGTTCGCTGGCTACCGCAGCGGGTGCCGTTGCCGGCGGCGTAGCGGGCCAGAGCGTCCAGGGCGCGATGAACAAAACCCAGGGCGTCGAGCTGGAAATTCGTAAAGATGACGGCAACACCATCATGGTGGTGCAGAAACAGGGCGACACCCGTTTCTCAGCGGGTCAGCGCGTCGTGATGGCCAGCAACGGCCGCCAGGTAACCGTTTCTCCGCGTTAATGTTCTTCGGGTGCGTGCCTATCGCGCGCACCTGCTTTCATAATACTTACCGCTAACTTCCCTTCTATTAATTCATACTACAAATATACAAAGTCTATTCAGGCAATCTATTATTTGCGCACGGACAATATTTCTTTACAGCCAATCCATTAAAATTGAGCCCAATCCGGGCAGGACGCCCGAAGGTTTGCAGCGCTTAGCGTATACAGGACTCATCTATGCTTTTAAAATTCCCACTGCAACGCTTCTTGATTTATATCACGATATGCCTGATTGGTATTCTGTTACTCAATCATTTTTCTACTATTTTTATTCGCCACGTTCCCTCGATTGCGCCTATTCTTTTTCCCACGCTGACGATGTTTCTGATGGTCTTCCACACGATGATCGCGGTATTCATGGTGATGAAGTACCTGTGCGACAGGCAGCGTCTTTATTTGATGGCGATTGCCTGTGCCTTTGCCAGCTCAGCCATATTGATGATGGGGACGCTGAGCAGCTACCCGATGTGGTTCTTGTGCGGTGCCGCAAGCGAGGTGAACTATAACGATACGCTCATATTTTATTTATTCCGCAATATTATTATGACCGTATTGTTTATTGCTTCGGTGGGCCTATATGCCATCAAATCTCGCGATATGCACAGTACCAGAAATCATATTTTTATATTATGCGGCATCTTCGGGTTCGCCATTATTATGCTGATATTATCGTGGCTGTATTCCAGCCATAATCCAGCGTTAAGCGTACATCTGGTCGATAATGCCACATATCAATATAGCGAAACGTGGAACGATATTATGAACTGGGCATTGGTCATAATATGGTTGGTCACGCTATTTACGCTGATATTTATCACTCGCCTGAACAATATATTCTGGTATAGCGGTGCTTTCTTCTGCGCCTGCTATATCTTCACCCTACTGGTGCTGATGTCCGGTCAGGACACCGCCAGCTACAGCTGGTATCAGGCACGACTGTTTGAAACTATTTCAACAATGTTCCTGATCTTCGTTCTGTTTTGCGATGTGTTCACGCTGTACCGCCAGTCAAACACGAAATACCTGAACTCGTACCAAAACTGTGGGGAGGTGATCGTTTCTGCACTGTGAAGAATCTAGGGGAGAATGCCGGGAAGGCCGATGAATAGAGGGATTGCGTGGATTCTGTGATTTTGCACTGCAAAAAATAAAATGAGAAAAAATAGCTATTTTTGCGTTTAATTCTGCACTCGAATGAAAGGCTTTAGATCCTTTTTAAAGACCGTTTAAGCATTTTTCGATGCCAAGCACTATACCCTATAGTAGGTTGGTATGTAAGAAGTTGGCTTCAAAATCCATTTCGCTTAACCGGCCTTCTTGTCGTGACTTGTTAGGCCCGCTTCGGCTGTCTGTTGATCAGCTTCAGATGACCCTTTTTTCAGTTGCTCATTAAGGCGTAATAATCTTTCTTTATCTTCTATTGTGAGCATCTCCCAACTCGTCTCCCGCTCACTTTCATCAGTGAGTTTTTCTATCACTCCGTTTGCTCCCATTCTCATAAACAGACTAACCAGAGTCGCTCTTTGTTGGCGTGTTAAGGCCTGATAAATCATGGACCAAGCCAAGGATAAGTGCTCATCATTCTGAGTCCCAGACTGTGCTGGTGTGCCTGTAAATCCGATATAATTTGATGCGTTCTCTTCTAACTTCAGACCTTTAGCATCATCTATGTTGCCCTTGTGGGCCTCGTCAACCAATATTCCAGTAGCAAGCCATTCAAGAGGCACTCCTTCCACATGTGATATTTTTATTGCCACATTGAGTGATGGTTCTGTGCCGCGCGTAAGATAGTTATTCAAGGTTGAGAATGCCAGCCCCCAGTCAGCCGCAGCAGCTCGCACTGTACGGTGGCCAATTAGCTTCCGAATGCGTGAAGCAATGCTTTCTTTGCCTTCATCACTAATAGCAAAATCACTTTCTCTTTCCTGTTTCATTTTCCTTTCCTATAACTAGTTGATTTTTCTGCTGTACTCATAAAAACAAACCGCCAAACTCAAAAAGACAAAAGAAAGCGGTGTTTTTTGCTTTACATGCTCCACAAGTGGATCAATACTTATGCCAACGGATAACCCATGCGGATTATCCGCCCGGTTAACTTTTTAGGGTAATCGAAGTATGGAAAGAAATGAAGTACAGCGTGACTGGCATCGCATTGATATTGTCGCCGAGCTGCACAAGCGTGGCGTCACTATGCGCGGCCTTTCCGCCAGCGCGGGACTCAAACCCGACACGCTGAAAAATGCGCTGGCACGCTCTTATCCAAAAGGAGAGCGCATTATTGCAAATGCTCTCAATTTAGAACCCGCCAGTATCTGGCCAAGCCGTTACAACAAGGACCTGTGACATGTTCGTGACTGTTAACGAATTAGTTGGCGTCCCTGGATTGCCAACAACACAACAAGGACTGCGATACAGTCTTAAAAAAAGTGCAGGCAACTCCCCTGAACTGGTTCGCAAGCGTGCTGGCAGCAAAGCATTCGAGTACCACATCGACTGCCTGCCTGAACAGGCGCGTGAAATAGTCAAAGCCCGGCATTATCGGGAGGTGTTGAAACAGTCTGATTGCTCACCCGCTCCAGCGGCACCAAAGCGGGAAGTCACCACGACCCGTGATGAGCTGGCGTTATTACGGCAGTGCCCGGTATTGCTGGAGCGTGAAGTTTCCGACCTTACCGAACGCCAGAAACAGATCGCCGATGCGCGTGCATTATTAGCCGCAGAGGTTGAGCGCCTTCGGGATATCGGTATGTCTCGCGCATCGGCGGTTGAGTTCATCGCCAAAGAGTCACGCAAGGGTTCACTCCCGGAGAACATCCAGGCTGCGGCTGATATTGCCAATGCCCGTAAAGGCTCCAGCCGCCGTGGCGTGGGTGAAAGAACACTCCAGGAATGGCTGTCTGTTTACCTTTCAACCCGCCCTGGTATCGAACGCCTTGCTTTACTGGCCCCAGGCCATCTTAAAGCGCGTAAGCCTGAACAGATTAAGTGGCTCCCTGATTTTCTTGCTCACTGGCGGAAACTCTCAGGCCCTTCCCTGGTGGATGCGTGGCGTTCATTCAAGACTGAATGGCAGGCTATCTATGCGGGACAGCCAGCGATGCTCGCCGTCTGCCCGTCTTATGATGCCGTTCGCCGTGCGATGGAAAAGTTGCCCAAACGTGAACGCGCTCGCGGCCGTATCAGCGGTTCAGCGGCTCTCGCCTTTGAGGTTTACCAGAAACGTGACTGGTCACAGATGCCTGTAAATGGTTGCTGGATTGCGGATGGTAAATCGCTGGATATGAAAGTTGCTCATCCGGTCCATGGCCGCCCATTCACGCCCGAACTGACGCTGGTGATTGATGGACGAACCCGCTTCCTGGTGGGCTGGAGCCTGGCGCTCTCGGAGAACGTCATCGCCGTAGCGGATGCCTATCGCTACGCCATGAAATTCCACGGGAAACCTCTGTTCGTCTATTCCGATAACGGTGGCGGTGAAACAAACAAAACGCTGGATGCTGATATCACCGGTATTTTCACCCGCATGGGTATTGATCACCCGACCAGTATTCCTGGCCGACCTCAGTCTCGCGGGATTATCGAACGCCTGAACGCCGTAATACCGAGAGCGATTGCCAACAAATTTGATACTTACAACGGATTCGGGGCCGACCGTGAGCATGTCCGGATGACCGGTCGCGCCATCCAGTCAGCGATTAAGGCTCAGGAGAATGGCCGAGAGCTCACGAGCGTACAGCGTAACGCGCTGCGTAAACTGCCGTCATGGCAGATGCTGCTGGATACCATTGCTGAGGAAGTCGACAAATACAACAACCTGCATGAGCACAGCGAGTTACCGAAGCGTAATGGTGTTCATATGACGCCAGCACAGTACCGTCGCGAGGTTCTGGCCACTGAGGGTGACGAGATTGAATATCTGACGGATATCGAGCTTCGTGAAGCCTTCATGCCAGAGATGTGCCGTACCGCCCAGCGGGGCTGGATTGATCTGATGAACAACCAGTATTTCAGCGCTGACCTGATACAGGTCGATGGTGAAGAGGTTCGTGTTGCCTATGACATTCACGACCCTGCCGCCGTCATCATTCGCCGTATGGATGGTACTTATGTCTGCACCGCTATCTGGAACGGCAACAAGCGTGCCGCGCTGCCAACCAGCATGATGGATATCGCCGTTGAGAAACGCCGCCAGCGTCGTCTGAAGCGCATCGACGAACAGCGAGAAGAGATTGAAGCAGAGGCGCGAGGACTGCTGCCAGAAAGCGATATGTACCCTGATTTCGGCGCATTAATACCATCGGATGCCGAGCGTATTAATGATGACCGGGAACACGTGTTCCTGTTCGAGTCAGAGCGAGAAGAATGGCTGAAAAGTCAGGGCAATAAAAAAGCGGCCTTCTGACTGGACATCACAGGCCGCTGATTTACTAAAACAGAGGAAGTAATTATGTCAGCTAAAAATGAACTTGTCGAACTGATGAAAGCAAAAGGTCTTAACCAGACGCAGGTCGCCCGCGCTATTGGTAAGAGCTCTGCCGTAATCAGCCAGTACCTGAATAATAAATACGACGGCGATATTGCATCGCTGGAAAACGATATTCGTAGCTTTATCGATCGTCAGCATGAAAAAGAGCGTTCGGCACGTATCAGCGTCAAATTTGTTGATACCCCAACAACGCGCAAAGCCGTTGATGTTATACGCATGGCGCATGTCGAAGGTGATATCAACGTGCTTTACGGCGAAGCCGGTCTGGGCAAGACGATGATTTGCAAAGCCTACGTCTCTAAATACCGGGATGCGTTGCTGATTGAGGCCGACCCTGGCTACACCGCACGCGTAGTTCTGGAAGAACTCTGCAACCTGCTGGGGCTCAGTACCCGCGGCAATATGCATGAACTTAGCGAAGCCTGCATCAACAAGCTGCGCGACTCCGGGCGCGTGCTGATTATTGATGAAGCTGAGAACCTCCCTCTGCGTGCGCTGGAATCTATCCGCCGCATCCATGACAAAACGGGGATCGGCATCGTCCTGGTTGGTATGCCTCGCCTGATTCTGAACCTCAAGGGCAAACGCGGTGAGCTCGTACAGCTCTATAGCCGTGTCGGTTTCGCCCTCAACCTCGGGCATAGCCTGCCGGGTGCTGATATTGACGTCATCGCCAGCAGCGTTCTCCCGGATGGCCTGAATGAAGACCTGAGCAAAGCGCTGTTCAACGCGTCAAAAGGTAATGCTCGCCGACTGTTCAAGCTGCTGCGCGGTGCAGTTCGTACCAGTGCAATGAATGATGTTCCGGTCAGCGGTCATATCGTCAATCAGATAGCCGAAATGCTGATCCATTAATCCGGATTTAAGGAGGTTTTATGCTGACTTTAACATCAGATAACACGCTGGTTTCAGCGCTGTATCGTACCGAAGCTGTTGTCGTTTCCCTCCAGGCTCGTGGCGTGGAAGTGAAAGGCATCGTGGTTCGGGAAGGTCAGCCGGTCATTCGTATTCAGCGCCATGCCATGTGTGATTACCTGCTCAGCAGCGGTAAAGCCAGCTACATCGAATATGGCCAAGGGAAATCGGGTAAATACCGCCAGGGCCTTTTCATCCAGGACGGCTGTCGTGTCGTCTGGTCAGAATCTATTCATTGAAGGAGAAAATAAGTGGCAAAAGTCGTGATCAGCATAACCGATGCACCGCACGGCATCAGTGTGGAGTGCCAGGTTGTTCCAGATGAAAAAGACAGTGAGCTGACCCAGAAGGTCGCAGCCACTGTGGGGTATGGTCTGGCGGGCCATGTCAACGAAAAAATCCGTAATGCAATCCAGAAAAAGGGGAAGTCCAATGTCCACTGAATATCAACAATTTACTGATAAACCCGTACCAGCTGGTTATTGGGTTGATGCCAAAGGTGCCTTAATCCCAGAGCATCTGATTAAGCCGATTGATAAAGAGCGTGATCAGCTGGTTAAAGAACTGGTGTTTCATGCCAAAAAAGTGAATGAAATTCTCACTGAGTTTAAGAAGCGTGGTTTTACCGATATTGCCGCGTTTGTTGATCTCTCTGCTAATGAATACGGTGTGAGTGTCGGCGGGAAAAAAGGCAATGTCACCCTTTACTCTTATGATGGGTGCTACAAAATCCAACGAGCCATGAGCGACAAAATGTCATTCGATGAGCGTATTCAGGCAGCAAAAGAGCTGATTGACGCCTGCCTTTCAGACTGGACAGAGAATGCCCGCCCTGAAATCCGGGCGCTGATTAATGACGCATTCCGCGTTGATAAAACTGGGTTTATCAGAGTTGCAGAGGTTTTGAAACTGCGGAAACTCGATATTGATGATGAGCGCTGGCAGAAAGCGATGACTATCATTGGTGAGGCACTGCAACTGGTCGGAACGTCATCATACATTCGGGTCTATGAGCGTATCGGCGACAGTGAGAAATACCGCCCGATTGCCCTCGATATTGCCAGTGCGGGGGTGTGATATGTCTGGAAAGATTAAAGAAAATTCAGCCCGCAATAACTACGGATGCTATGCCACCGGCGCGATTCGTGCCGAACGTAATGGCGAATATTCCAGAGCCGCTGAGTTATGGGGTAAAGCGTTGATGTTTGCTCGTGGTACTTCCGGTCGATTCTGGGCCACTCGTCGACTGGAGTTCTGCGCGAACGCGGCTACTCGCGGTTGGGGGATTCCGGATGAAAGCTAAAGAGTTCAATCAGCGATACCCGGTTGGTAGCGTCTTTATTTATCAGCCAAATCCGGTTTTACGTGGCGGTAAGGTCGTCAGCACCGTTGACCTGGCTCGTGACTGCCGCGATGTATCAGTAGTTGAAATAAACCAGGAACCTTATTTCGCCAATATTAAATCGCTGATTCCTGCTGTCTGAAATAACTTTTAATTAAACCTGTTTTAAATATGGCGTAAACCCGCCGGGGCTGGCTTACGCCTGAATTAAGGAGTTCTGTAATGGAAAATAAAGAGAAATATCTCCAGCGTATTAAAAAACTGCTGGCAATGGCTCGTAATAACTCCAGTGCTGAAGAAGCAGCACTAGCGCTGAGACGTGCCCAGCGCCTGATGGAAACTCACAAACTGACTGAAGCCGATGCGGCGATGATGGATATCAACGAGGCATCCACTCAGAAAGCCCCATCACATGCTGAAAAGATGCCTGAATATATGGCGCTGCTGGCTCATATGATAGCGCTGGCATTCGGGGTTAAGTTCTATACCACCCACGGTCATGAGCGCTGGGATGCTCCAGCAAAACGAACCATCACCTATTACGGACCGGACGAACGTCCGCAGGTTGCAGCTTATTCCTTCGAGGTTCTTGGCAAGCAGCTGGCGAAGGCCCGTCGTGAATACACCGCCACGTTGCGTAAAAATATCAAACCCGCCACCAAGGTGGCTCGTGCCGATACGTTCTGCTCTGCCTGGGTGAATGGTGCCTATGCCGTTATCAGTGACTTTGCCGTCACTGAGGCCGAAGAGACTCTCATGGAGAGCTATAGCAGTAAAAAACTGAGTCAGGGCATGAAGAAACTGGAGCCTCGTAAACCGGGAAAAGCCAGCGGCACCGATGATGCAGCTAATCAGGGTTATCGGGCTGGCCGCAATGCGCAGTTACATCATGCTGTGACGGGGTCTTCAAATGCTGTAGCTCGAATTGAAGGGGGGCCTCAATGAGAGATATCACCGCACTGGCGCAACACCTAAGAGTGTATGCCGAAGAATTCAGTTATCCGGTTCTATCTCCTGATGATTGCAAAACGCTGGTAGATGCGCTGGAAGCAAGACAACCACACCACAACGGCCTGATGCAGCTCTCTAATGAACTGGTGATGGCTAAGCAGAGAATCGCAGAACTGGAGTCCGGCACAACCACCGCGTCGCAGAGCGATTACTTTGCCTCTCTGGTGGCAATGGCTCGTGTTTCAGCAGAAAAAGCGATGCGGAAGTTCCCTCAGCCGAACTACGTGCTTCTTAAGGTTGCGGAGGAAGCTGGCGAGGTCGTGCAGGCCGGGGTCCATTACGCAGAGAAACGGATGGAGTGGCAGCAGGTAGAGGGCGAGATTGTCCAGCTGTTGGCAATGCTGATTCGCCTGGTGACGGAGGGCGACCAGATTAATGGCATCACACCTCCGGCTGCTGGCATCCAGGTTATCGAAGGGGATAATTATGACTGAACAACAGCGCAAGCCGGTGGTATTCATCGCCGGGCCGATGACCGGGTATCAGGATTATAACCGGGCAGAGTTCGACGCCGAGGCTAGTGTCCTGTCCGATCGAGGCTTCACCGTACTAAATCCGGCGATACTTCCTGATGGCCTTGAGCACCAGCAATATCTGGCAATTACGCTGGCGATGCTGGAGCAGGCTGATTCCGTTTTCCTCCTGGATGGATGGGAAAAAAGCCGGGGTGCAATGCAGGAATTTCAGCGGGGCCGTGAGTTAGGTCTGGTATTTATGTTTCAGTCATGGGAGACAGCAACCCTCGCCATTATGCATAACCGCTACTCTCCTCGGGAGGTGACCAGTGAATAATGTTATTGGATGCCAGTTCCTGGACAATGGCAATCGACGCATCTGGCATTTTCGAAACACCAGCCAGGTTGTTGAATACCCCAAATTACCTCTCCGAATTCGATTCCAGTTTTTTGATGCTCATAACAGGAAAATTCGCGGCAAGGCCGAGCAAAGTGAAATGAGAATAGCCATTGACCATTATCGGAAGTTACGGGGGATTAAATAATGGATATCGGCTGGGTTTTAATTCTTATTATTTTTTATTTTCACCTGGGCTGGTGTTGGGTCAGCGTCCTGGAACGTATTAATCCAGATTACGTCTGGTCGCCTCTCAAGCACACCGCCGCACTGCTCCTTTGGCCATTCAGTCTAATCCTTGTCGATGCGGGAATGGAGGATACTCATGACCATCACGATTGATAGCATCTGGATTTTGCTTGGAATAGCGTGTGTTCTGGGGTTCGGTGGCTATCTGGGTGTTTACTGGGCTGTTCACTTTATTCTGGCCAGCAAAAATATTGGGTTTTGGTTAGCTGACAAAATTATCTGGCCGCTGTACCTAAAAGTTAAGGCATGGGGGCAAAAATGGACGAAATGACAGCGCGTGAACGAGCTCGCTTGCGTAAGCAGCGTTCCCGAGCAAGCCAGGCTAAAACATCTGGTTTAAACCGCTTTGAAATCATTATTAACGATCAGGAGCTGGCCGCGCTTGAGCGTGGCCGTGTAAACCGTAACCCCGGACGTGAACCTTATAGCCGTAATGAATATATCGCACTATTGCTGCTTAATGATGCTCGTCAGTTACAACAGCAAGAAGAGAACACTCCTGCATGTAAAAAATGTGGTTCAAAACCGCCAGAGCATTGTGGTGGGGCTTTCAAGGGGGAGCATAATTGCTGGTTAACGCTGAAATGTCTGAAGCTGAACTTAACCAGTGTGACTGGTCACAGTGAAAATAATGGTGAGGTGTGACCATGTTAATTAATAAGAAGGCGTTAATTGGGGCAATTAAAGCGGGTCAGAAATGGCTTCTTTGGGATGATACTACCTATCGCAGCACTATGCAGCGAATTACCGGAAAAACATCAAGTACGAAATGTACACTTGAGGAATTACAAAAACTACGCGAATATATGCATGAGCAGGGATTTCCCAGAAAAACATCCAGGAAGCATGGCCGCAAGCCTAACGTCGCCAAATCGCGTAAAGCAATACTAAGTAAGATTGAAGCGTTACTGGCAGACTCGGGACGCCCCTGGCAATATGCTGAGTCCATAGCGGAACGAATGTTTCATCAAAAAGTGATTGAATGGCTTGATGATGAACAATTAACCAAGCTGTTACAGGCTTTAGTCATCGACGCGAGACGACGCAATAAGTAATAATAAAGCGGGAAGACAATAGTTCTTCCCGCTTTTTGATCCGGAGGGTATATGGAACTTGAGAAGGTTAAATCGCTTTTGCCGGAAACGGTACTTGATATTGCTGGCCTGATTGGTTTTCCGGCAACGGCATTGCTGATTAAAGCCCTTGGAGGTACGACTATACCGTTTGGCAAGGGGGTTCGTGCCGTTGGTGCACGTCGCATGGGACTACTCAGAGATGCTGTCGGCGACGAGAATACGTTTATCCTGACAAAACATTTTGGTGGCCTTCCTCCGGTTTATCTTCCTCGCTGTGATCGTGCCCTCCGTGAGCTGCGTAACCGTTCATTCATTGTTGAGTTCGAAGCCTTACGTGAACAAGGTCTATCTTCCTTACGTCTGATGACTGAACTGTGCCCTAAGTATGGATTCAGTGATCGTTTTGGTTGGGAGTTACTTGCCGCAAAAAAAATAAAACCGATTCCGTCGCAAGAACAACTTTTTTAGGAGCTTCAATGAAAATCAGAATGCTTATGATTTTGCTTGTTTTGAGTTCTAGTGCTTTTGCCGCACAGAAAGAGAACGAAGATATAAAAAATGCACGTTTACTTATGGCTAAAACAAAATACTTAGTATCTAGATTTGATGATGCTATCATTTTGAATGGTCAAGGAAACCCATCATCACTATTAGCTTTAAATAAAGATATGGGCGATTTGTATAAGGATGGTATTAGAAAATATGGGATGTCAGCTGAAAATGGCTTTAAAGTCTCACCATTTTCTGATTGCAGTACGATGAGCACAGCTGCATACAATCTCTGGCAGGAGAAAAAATCCACATTAACCGATAGTGCTAAAAATGTAGAACATGTCAATTCTACTTATATTAACGCTTATAGCGATTGCAAGAGGGCAATACAGTCCTTCTTGATGCATGAGAATGCAAATGCAACTGATGAGAAAATAACAATTATTGACGTTCCATAATTTACCACTGAACCTCCTCATTCTTATCCAGCACCTAAGGAAGGTGCGAACAAGTTCCTGATATGAGATCATCATGTTCATCCGGAGCGCATCCCAGAGGGACATCATGAGCCATCAACTCACCTTCGCCGATAGTGAATTCAGCACTAAGCGCCGTCAGACCCGAAAAGAGATTTTCCTCTCCCGCATGGAGCATATTCTGCCATGGCAGAATATGACCGCTGTCATCGAGCCGTTTTATCCCAAGGCGGGCAATGGCCGACGGCCCTATCCGCTGGAGACCATGCTGCGTATTCACTGCATGCAGCATTGGTACAACCTGAGCGACGGTGCCATGGAAGATGCCCTGTACGAAATCGCCTCCATGCGCCTGTTTGCCCGATTATCCCTGGATAGCGCCCTGCCGGATCGCACCACCATCATGAATTTCCGCCACCTGCTCGAGCAGCATCAACTGGCCCGTCAATTGTTCAAGACCATCAATCGCTGGCTGGCCGAAGCAGGCGTCATGATGACCCAAGGCACTTTGGTGGATGCCACCATCATTGAGGCACCCAGCTCTACCAAGAACAAAGAGCAGCAACGCGATCCGGAGATGCATCAGACCAAGAAAGGCAATCAGTGGCACTTTGGCATGAAGGCCCACATTGGTGTCGATGCCAAGAGTGGCCTGACCCACAGCCTAGTCACCACCGCGGCCAACGAGCATGACCTCAATCAGCTGAGTAATCTGCTTCATGGAGAGGAGCAATTTGTCTCAGCCGATGCCGGCTACCAAGGAGCGCCACAGCGCGAGGAGCTGGCCGAGGTGGATGTGGACTGGCTGATCGCCGAGCGTCCCGGCAAGGTAAAAACCTTGAAGCAGCATCCGCGCAAGAACAAAACGGCCATCAACATCGAATACATGAAAGCCAGCATCCGTGCCAAGGTGGAGCACCCGTTTCGCATCATCAAGCGGCAGTTCGGCTTCGTGAAAGCCAGATACAAGGGGCTGCTGAAAAATGATAACCAACTGGCGATGTTATTCACCCTGGCCAACCTGTTTCGGGTGGACCAAATGATACGTCAGTGGGAGAGATCTCACTAAAAACCGGAAATAACGCCAGAAATGGCGGAAAAAATAGCCTAAATAGGCTGATTCGATGTGTTTGCGGGAAAAAAATCGGCCCAGATCCGCGAAATTTTAATCAGCGAGTCAGCTTTGGAAGAAATGACCTGCTTATTCGCACCTTCCCTAACCCAATGAAATACTGACGCCATCCCTAATTAACCGGATGGCGTCATGCTTTTAACTCAATCACAATTTCAGAAGGCAGCAGGCATTTCAGCCGTTGTCGCTGCCCGCTGGCTGGCACCTCTTTGTGCCGCTGCTAATGAATTCCAGATTAATACCCCAAAAAGGCTGACGGCATTCATTGCTCAGGTCGGTCATGAAAGCGGTGGCTTTAACACTATTAGCGAGAATCTCTATTACTCCGACGCTGAGCGTGTTGCCAGAATCTTCCGAAGCGATTTTGATCTTAATAAAAACCGCATCATTGAACCCGCTGAAGTCGAATTTGCACGTCGATATATCCGAAACCCAGAGAAAATGGCGAATTACGTTTATGCCAATCAGGGTGGTAACGGTAATGAAGCTTCCGGCGATGGCTGGCGTTATCGCGGCCGTGGGCTAATCCAGATCACATTGCGAAATAATTACCGGGACTGTGGTAAAGGCCTGGGGCTTGACCTGCTTAATAATCCAGACCTGTTGCTTGATTTCAATCAGGCTGCCCGAAGTGCGGCATGGTACTGGAGGACGAACGGCTGCAACGAGCTGGCCGACAGTGGCAGTTTTCTGGCTATCACCCGCCGTATTAACCCTCCTGCACAGGGACAAGCTGATCGTCAGGCACGTTATGACGTGGCTAAGGCAGCGTTATGCGTCTGATCTCCCTGGGTGACCTCATCACCAATCCCGGCTCTGGGCGGCTTTCCACCTCCGACACCATCATTCTGGGAGCCTTCCTTATCAGCTCCTTTGTGCTCGTCTGGGTCACGGTCACCCGAACTGAGATTGCGACTGAATTGTACTGGGCTTATCTGGGCGCGTGGGTTGCTCAGAGCCAGGCATCGAAACACATGTCCATTAAACGAGCCAGAGAGGTGAACAATGTGGGCGATAACCCTGAAACTTCTCAAAAGTAACTGGAAATCACTTCTGCTAATCGTCGTTCTGTCGGGTGGTGGTGTATGGCTGGGAACGCTCATTACGCAATCGCAGTTGAGTGACCAGGCGCTTGCGTTCAGTAAGGAAAAATCGACGCTTATCAGCGAGTTTAACACGCAAAAATCACAGTGGGATCAGGAGCGTATTACCGCCGCGAACCAGTATGCGTCCGACCTTAAAGATGCGCTGGCGTCGCAACAAGCCTGGCAGCGTAAAGCTGACGAAATAAGCCGTCAGCTCGCGGAACAGGATGCATCCCATCGTCGGGAAGTAAAAGACCTGAAAGAGAGGCTTAAAAATGCGATTAAAAGCGATGGTAATACTTATACCGGTATTGGCCCTGCCAGCCTGCAACTCTGGCGTGAAGCCCTCGGCTACCCCTCAGCCCAAACAGTCCACGCTGGTCACCATCTGCCAGAAACCACCGGCAGCGCTACTGGTGATACCGGAGATGCCCTCCGCGCCGGTGGCGGACTCTCTCCCTCCGGGATAGTTGGTCATAGCGCGGAATATGGCAAATGGTGCCTGTCACTCCGCGACCGTCTGCAAGCTATTAACGATTACTACAGGTGAAAGGAGTGAACACGGTAATGACTCTCGACACGGCCTTCCAGATTGCTGTGGGACTGGCCGCACTCTTTGGCGGCATTTTTATTCGCCGCCTGAATCAGGATATTCACGACCTCGAAAAAGCCGTCGAACGCATCCGCGACGAGTATCAGCGCCGCGAAGATGCCCGGACGAACTACACAGCAATGATGGATGCGATGAAAGAGCTGCGAGCGGCCATTGAGCGCATCGATAACAAACTCGACAGGAAAGCCGACAAATGAAAGCCAGACAAAAGCGCCGTACCCGCCGTATCCCGATTGCCAGCAATGAGCACGAAACGCTGAACCGAATCTCTGCTCAGCTCGACCGTCTGCAAATGCCAGTTAACCCCGATATTCTGGGCGGTATCAACGACAAGCTGGAGCGAATCGACTCCCGTTTATCAGCCATTAATGCCGATGCAACCCGTCATGGCGCAAAAGCCGGGGCTATCGCCGGTGGAGTTACTGGCGGTCTTATTGCTGTAGCCATCCTGTTAATCCGCGCAAAGCTGGAGCTATAGGTATGGCTCATCCGCAGGAAACACGGGAAAAACTGCGACGGTCGTACATCTTCAGCCAGATGTCGCTTGAAATTGCGTCAGCACAGGCAGGTGTTGCGTTTGCGACAGCGCGGCGCTGGAAGAAGGAAGCGCAGGATACGGGGGATGACTGGGACAAACTGCGGGCTGCTCACATTATGGCGGGCAACGGGCTGGAGGATATTGGCCGCGCCATTCTCACCGGTCTGATGACACAGTACCAGGTCACGCTGGAACTGCTTACCACCAATACCGACCTTCAGGCAGATAAGCGCGTTGAACTGCTGGCAAGCCTGGCAGATGCCTTCAATAAAGCCGTTGCAGCCAACAAAAAGATTCTGCCGGAGGTTAGTCAACTGGCGGTGGCGCTGGATGTGATCCAGAAGCTGAGCACCTTCGTGGCCGAGCATTACCCGCAGCATCTTGCTGCGTTCGTTGAAATTCTGGAGCCCTTCGGGGGCGAAATGGAGAAGCATTATGGCTGACAAGTTGATTCGCGTTAACTCGCGTGTAAGCGTCATGGCGAGCCAGGTGGCCTACGTAGAGTTACCGGAATTCCGGGATGAAGTGAACGTCCACCTGCTTGACGGGCGCATCGAATGCCTTGAGTTCTCCCTGCGTAATGAACGATGGGCCGCGAAAGACCGGTTTGAAAAGGCGGTTAATGACGCTTTAAATGGGGTTTAAGCCTGTGTCCAGTGGTAAAAAACTTTCCAGTAAAGATTTCCTCGCCGAGCTTGCCGAGCTGGGGGCCAGCCTTCGTCGGACCATCGAGGCCGAAGATGTTGGATTTGATCCGAAGCCTGCGGCGATAGCCGTTCGCCGCGCAAGCGTAGCTGACCCAGTCACCGGCTTTGAGTTTTTTGTGCAGAACTACTTCCCGCACTATGTTCGCCATACCGCCAAAAGTGAGCTGCATAAGCATCTCTACAGTCGCCTGCCAGAGATTGTCCAGGCAACGACCGGGCAGAACGATGCCATCGCTGCACCTCGTGGTGAAGCTAAATCCACCATCGTTAGCCAGCTGTTTGTTATCTGGTGTATCGTCCTGGCGCTCAAGCATTACCCGGTCATCATTATGGACTCGATAGACCAGGCTTATCCGATGCTTGAGGCCATCAAGGCCGAGCTACAGTTTAACCCGCGCCTGCTGATGGATTTCCCCGAAGCAACGGGCGGTGGGCGTGTCTGGCAGATGGGCACAATTCTCACCCGCAACGACATCAAAGTTCAGGTGGCCGGTAGCGGTAAAAAACTGCGTGGTCTGCGCCATGGCCCATATCGTCCTGACCTGGCTGTACTCGATGATATCGAGAACGATGAACAGGTACGTAACCCGGAGCAACGTGACAAGCTGGACAACTGGCTGAAAAAAACCGTACTGCCACTGGGCGGCGCGGGTTCTAAGTTCGATGTGGTCTATATCGGCACCATTCTGCACCACGACTCGGTACTCTCCCGTACCCTCAAAAACCCGCTATGGAAGCGAGCCCGTTTTAAGGCACTTATCAGCTGGCCACACAACATGGAGCTGTGGGACAAGTGGGAAGAGATACTGCGTAACAATGATGAGGATGGTGAAGCACTGGCGCAGGCTTTCTACACAGAACATGAGGAAGAGATGGAGGCCGGTGCGATTGTCTCATGGGCTGCAAGACCGCTTTATACCCTGATGTTGATCCGCGCCCGTGATGGTCACAGTACCTTCGATGCCGAATATCAGAATGACCCGGTTAGCGGTGAAGATGCACCGTTTGCGGGCTGCATTCAGTTCTGGGTTAACCGCCTGGCAGAGTGGCGCTTCTATGGTGCCCTTGACCCCAGTCTTGGTAAGGCGGGAAACAGTCGTGACCCCTCGGCGATCCTCGTCGGTGGATATAACCGTTTTACCGGCATACTTGATGTGGTCGAAGCCCGTATCCGTAAGCGTGTGCCTGACATGATTATCTCAGACGTCATTGCGCTACAAAAAGAATACCGCTGTCTGGTCTGGGCCGTGGAAAGCGTCCAGTTCCAGGAGTTTCTGCGCACTGAACTGGTGAAGCGTTCTGCTGCTGCGGGTGTCCCGGTTCCTGCCCGTGCTGTCATGCCGCATACCGATAAACTCCTGCGTATTGAGTCCCTTCAGCCACATATGGCCAACGGACTTATCCGTCTGCACTCCACCCAGAGCACACTGATTGAGCAACTGCGCCACTTTCCTAAGGCTGACCACGATGATGGCCCAGACTGTCTTCACATGCTGTGGGCACTGGCGGTCTCAGGCGCGGGTAATTTTGAATTTAAAGCCGTTCCCCGCCGTGGCCATGGCGACCGGTTCGGCACATCCGGAGGATGGTAATGGTACAGATTCTCGACCAGTATGGTCGCCCTCTTGATCGTCAGGTCCTGAAGGCCCCGCAAACGGCAAAGACGGTACAGCTCAACCGCAGCTGGCCAACGCATCCGTCGCGCGGTATCACCATCTCAAAATTACCGCGCATCCTTGAGGCTGCTGAGCAGGGAGACCTTGCCGCCCAGGCCGATCTCTTTGAGGATATGGTGGAGCGTGATGGTCATATCTTTTCGGAGATGAGTAAGCGAAAGAATGCGCTGCTCACCCTGGACTGGAGTATTGAGCCACCACCGAACGCCACCGAAGAAGAGCGTAAAATAGCCGAGATAGTGTCTGGCTGGTTTGCTGAAATTCCCGACTTTGAGGACATCACCCTCAATGCGGCCGAGGCTATCGGCCACGGGTTCGCTGCGATGGAAATCGAAAAGTGGGAACTCGCCGACGGCGTCTGGTTGCCGGTGAAGATTAAATTGCGTCCGCATCGCTGGTTCTGTACCACCCCCGATAAGGGTGACGAAATTCGCCTGAATGACGGCACAATGGACGGCGCTGAACTGTGGCCGTTCGGCTGGCTGGTGCATACCCACAATGCCAAATCAGGTTATATCTCGCAGTCCGGGTTATACCGTGTACTGGTCTGGCCATATCTCTTTAAGAACTTCGGCGTTCGTGACCTTGCTGAGTTTCTGGAAATCTATGGTCTCCCGGCTCGTATTGGCACTTACCTCCCCGGTGCTACCGAAGATGAGCAGGATAAACTGATGCAGGCGCTGGTATCGTTGGGGCATAACGCCTCGGGCGTCATCCCTGAAGGGACAACCATCGAGTTTAAATCGGCGGCCAGCGGGCAATCAGATCCCTTTATGGCGATGATTGACTGGGCTGAACGTACCGAGTCCAAGGTCATTCTGGGCGGGACGCTGACCAGCCAGGCTGATGGTAAGAGCTCAACTAACGCGCTGGGCAACGTACATAACGAAGTCCGCCATGATCTTCTCACTGCCGATGCCCGCCAGATAGAGGGTTTTTATCGTGGTTTCATCCGCATGTTACTGGCCATTAACGGCTATGACATCAGCTCCCGCCGACAGCCTCGTCTGGTCTTTGATACACGGGAACTGGAGAGTATTAAGGACTTTGCGGAAGGTGTGGCTACCCTGGTTGATCGCGCCGGTCTGGCGTCTATTCCGGCATCATGGGTGCATAAAAAGGTTGGCATTCCTGAGCCGCAAAAAGGTGAAGTCGTGCTGGCAGCTCCCGCACGCAATGCAACAATGGCGGGATTGTCTTTGCAAAATGGTGCGGCCTGGTCGAACTTCACCGCACTCAGTACCCGTACCGATATTACCGACCCGGCACAGGATGCACTGGATAAGACCAACCCAGGCATCGCCATTGGTGAAGCCATGGAGAAACTGATAGCACCGGTCATAGCGGCATTAAATCAGGGACAGTCTCCCGATGAAGCGCTGGACATTATTGCTGCCAGTTACCCGTTACTGGATGATTCGCAGCTACAGCAGCTGCTGAAGCAGGCTCTGTTTGTGAGCGAAGTCTGGGGACGTCTCAATGCCGAAAGCTGATGTTGATCTCAGTTACGCCATCGGTCTGAAACCCGAAGAAGCGATTGAGTATTTCAAATCCAAAGGCTATGCCATCGGGTTTAACTGGCATGACGTTGAGGCCAGCGCTCACGCTACGTCGTTTACTGTCGCGGGCGTACTGAAGCAGGATGTGCTGGAAGATATTCACGCAAGCTTACTCAGCATGAAGGACAGCGGCGGTACATTGCGGGACTTTGAGCGACAACTGACCCCCATACTGACCCGCAAGGGGTGGCTTGCCGATAAGGCGAAGCTGTTGGCCGATGATGATGGTGTGCTGGAGGGCAAGCAGCTGACGCCCCGCCGCCTTCGTACCATCTTTGAGACCAATATGCAGGCGTCCTATGCTGCCGGTCGTTATGCTGAACAGATGGCGAATACTGAGTTTCGCCCTATCTGGGAGCGTGTTGCGGTTATGGATACGCATACCCGCCCACTTCATGCTCGTCTCAATGGGTTTACCGCCCGCTATGATGACCCAGTCTGGCAATTCATGTACCCGCCAGACGGCTATCACTGCCGCTGCCGCATCCGTGCCAGAACAGAGGCTGATGCGAAACGCCTCGGTATCGAAGTGAAGTCGTGGGCAGAAGATATCGTGACCGTTCAGCAGGCATGGGGACCGAAAGAGACCCGCGAAGTTAAGGCTCTGCGCTACAAAGGGGAATTGTATACGCCTGATGCTGGCTTTGGTCAGAATCCCGGCCAGGGATGGTTGTCGTCACTGGGGCAACGTCTTATGGATAAATCAGCCACCACCACACCGCGTATCGCGAGCGAAGCTATCCACCAGACGCTCTCTGATAAAACCGTATTAAATGCTGTTTCCGACGATGTGCGCCGCTGGGTGGATCAGGTTAGCCTGCGCACGTCTACTCGTGGTGACCTGAAGCGCGTCGGGGGCATTTCTCCGGCGTTGTTGACCCGTCTGGAAGAGCGCGGCATTCGTCACCCGGTGACACTCAGCATCCACGAAGCCGATGTTAGCCAGGCTCCTGGCCCTCTATGGTCCGAGCTTCCAGCGTTGCTGGCGTCGCCCGAAGACGTTTGGCTCGATGGCGACAATCTGCTGTGGACGTTGTTCGGGGATAGCGGCACCCGCGCCGTTCGGGGCACAGGCACAGCAGACGGCTGGCGTCTGTCACTGGTCAACGGCGGCGACGTTACCAGGGCACAGGATATATCTGATGGCGCAGTATTACTGAGTTCAAAGCGATGAGCTATACCATCACCTATGACACCGGTGATTTTGAGAAGTCGCTGGGTAAGCTGATAAACGAGCTTGAGAACCGGGAACCCATCATGCGCGAGCTGGCGGCAGCCATGGCAGATGCGGTGGAAGAAAACTTCGCTCGTGAAGGCCGTCCGGAGTGGATGGGCTGGAGTCCCCGATATGCACGCAAACGTCATGGCGGTAAAATTCTGCAAAAATCCGGGAGACTGGCCAAAAGCATCACCCAGTACAGCACCAATGACGAAGCGGTTGTCGGCACCAATGTCAAATATGCCCGTATCCACCAGGAGGGTGGCGAAATTAATATCGCCGCCCGCAGCCAGCAGGCCTATTACCGCCAGCATAAAAATGGCAGTGTCGGTAACCGGTTCGTCAAAAAGTCCCGATCCAACTTCTCTCAATGGAACACCATCGGGGAATACAAAATCACGATGCCAGCCAGACCGTTCCTGCATCTGACCGAGGATGATATCAGCGGCATGGAAACGACGATTGAGACCTATTTGCAGCGGATTATCGAATAGGCCATTAAGCGAAGCGAGAGCCACCATGACGCGTTTAATGGAAAAGTGGTAGACTGATTCGTCATGCGACCCGTCAGGCGTTTTTAAAAGGGGTTTAAAAACGTTTGTCATGCTTTCTCCTTTGTTCTCTCCCTCGTATGTCTGTTTCACTTCGATAACTCCCCACTGAAGTCCCTCAGGCTAATCATCTTTTTCCCGCTGCCGTACTCTGGGCGGCATGAAAACATGTATCGCCGCTCTGGCAATTGAAATCAACAAAGCGACTCCCGGTGTCATCCAGTTGTTTCCGGCTGGTGAGTTCCGGGCGATGGACGGTCGTCCTGATGATGTCGCGCACTGGGTCATGACGGCGGAGATTGCTGCTGCGCTGATTGCTCAGGCAGATGCACGTCAGACGCCCTACATGCTGGATTATGAACATCAGGTGCAACAGGCGAAGACCAACGGTCTGCCCGTTCCGGCCGCGGGCTGGTTCAAGCAACTGGAATGGCGGGAAGGTGAAGGCCTTTTTGCGATTGACGTTGCCTGGACTGCTCGCGCGGCAGAGATGATTGCCGCCGATGAGTACCGCTATATCTCTCCTTTATTTGCTTACAGCAAACCCGATGGCTATGTGCAGCTGCTGATTAATGCTGCGCTGACCAATACCCCGGCACTTGATGGCATGGATGAGGTCATTCTGGCCGCAGCCTCGCTCCTGAGCGCCACCGACAATCCACAACCAGAGGACTCCACCGCAATGGATGAGTTACTTGAACGTCTACGCTGGATGCTGAATCTGCCGATCACAGCAACCCAGGACGACATTATCGCCGAGCTGAACAAGCTCATTGACCAGCTGTCCGGTGGTCAGGGAACGGCAGCTGCTTCAGTCAGCCTGATTGAGATCCTCGCTCAGCGTGAGCAGTCCATTGCTCAACTGAGTGCCCAGGTCGAGAGTCCTGACCCGGCTAAATGGGTGGCCGTCGATGTCATGAACAGTGCGATTCAGCAGGCAGTCGCAAAAGCAGGTTCGACGAACGAAGCCGCGCTGGCCATCCAGCAGGCAGAAACTCTCGTCACGGTAGCGCTCAGTGATGGCCGACTTCTACCGGCACAGGAAGCGTGGGCGAAGTCACTGGCTAAATCCGACCCGGCAAGCCTTACCGCTTTCATTGATAAGGCACCGAAGATTGCTGCGTTGAGTCACAGCCAGACTGGTGGCCTGCCACCAAAAGGTGCGCCTGAGCGTGAACCTGCGGGTGATGACGACACATTGAATGTCGCGGTCTGCTCCCTGATGGGCACCGACCCCGATGAAATCTCTTCTTTCTATAAAGGAGCGAAGTAATGACCGGTGATCGCAATACCCCTCATCGTGACGAAAAGCTGGGTCCTCAGCCGATGGCTGCTGCGACCGTGATTTATGGTGGTCATATGGTCGCCGTCAATGCGACCGGCTATGCCGTTCCGGCAAGTGCAGGCGCTGCGGTATCCACGCAGACGGTTCTCGGTGTATCTGATGGCTGGGCAGATAACACGGGGGGTGCTGATGGCGATGCACTGGTCATTATTCGCCGTGGTCGGGGCTTCCTTTTTGCCAACAGTACCGCTGATCCGGTAACCCAGGCTGAGGTGGGGAAAAACTGTTACGTCGTGGACAGCGTGACAGTGGCCAAGAGCAGCGACACAGACAAACGTCCGTACGCAGGCAAAGTCGCCGGGATCGAAGCCGACGGTGTCTGGGTCTATTTCTGACAGGAGAATCACAGTGTTAGTCAATAAACAGAACGTTAAATCCATTTTTATCAATCTGAAAGCCACCTTTCAGAAGGCCTTCACCCAGACCCCGTCAGACTGGCAAAAGGTCGCCATGGTGGTGCCATCCACCGGTAGCCAGAACGATTACTCCTGGTTGAGTCGTTTCCCTAAGATGCGGGAATGGATTGGTGAAAAGGTTATTAAGTCACTCGCTGCCTTTAACTACACCATCCAGAACAAAGACTGGGAAGCGACCGTTGAAGTTGACCGTAACGATATCGAAGACGATCAGCTCCTTGGTTATGCTCAGCAGGCTCAGGCTGCGGGACAATCAGCGGCAGAACTGCCCGCCGATATTGTCTTTGCGCTGCTGAGTGATGGTTTTAAAAATCTGTGCTACGACGGTCAGTTCTTCTTTGATAGCGACCATCCCGTCAATGGGGCCTCTGTCTCCAACAAGGGAACCAAAAAACTCAATGCCGATACGCTGGCCAAAGCGCAAGCCAGTTATGGAGCCGCTCGTACTGCGATGCGTAGCTTCAAGGATGAAGAAGGCGAATCCCTACGTATTAACCCGACCGTTCTGGTGGTGCCTCCGGCGCTGGAAGATGTGGCTAACTATCTGATGACGGCAGACCGTTTCCCGGACAACACCCCGAACATCTATAAGGGGACGTCTGAGGTGATGGTCGTGCCAAACCTCAAATCTGATACCGCCTGGTTCCTGCTGGATACCAGCAAGCTGATGAAGCCGCTGATTTATCAGGAGCGTAAAAAGCCGGACTTCGTCGAGCAGACGGACTACAGCAACGATAACGTCTTTATGAATAAGAAGTTCCGTTTCGGTGCCGAAGCACGTGCCAACGGTGGCTACGGTTTCTGGCAGATGGGCTATGGCTCTGATGGGAGTGTTGCGTAATGCCGATTCAAATCACTGCGAAACGCGATGGCTTTCGCCGCTGCGGCATCGCCCACAGCGAAACCACAACCACGTACGGTGATGATCACTTCACCCAGGCGCAGTTGCAGGAGCTGAAGTCTGAGCCAAACCTGATTGTCATTGAGGTGGCAGAAGGCGCGGAAAACGGCAATGTGCATACTGCGCTGGTTGACGCCGGTAATCGTATCGTTGAGCTCGAAGCCGTCGTACTTCAGCTCAATAGCGATGCCAGCGAGTTGAAGTCGAAACTCGATACCGTGACAGCCGAACGTGACGAACTGGCGGCAAAACTGGGGCTGCTGACTGCTACCGGGAGTGATGGCGCACAGGTTGCCGAACCGGCGCAAGATACGAAAGCGGAAGCTGCCGATGAGGCAGGCTCTGCGGACGATAAAACGTCAGGCAAGAAAAAGGGTTAACCCATGTATGCGACCCGAGATGACATGGTGAAAGCGTTTGGCGAGCGGGAATGCATCGCCATCACCGACCGGGATTTAACCGGGCTGATTGATGACGATGTTATGAGCGCCGCACTGTCGCAGGCCAGTGCCGAAATCGACGGTTATCTCTGCGGTCGCTACCCGGTGCCATGGTCTGATGAACCCCGAGTTCTGGTGGGTAAGTGCTGCAATATCACGCGTTATCTGTTGTGCGGTGCCGACACCCAGATGACCCAGGAGATTCGTGAACGTTACGAAGACACCATCCGATATCTGGAAAAGGTGGCTTCCGGAAACATTTCGCTGGGGCGTACGGGAGCCGGGGCTGTAATACGCAGCACTTCCGGTGCGAAAGTCGTATCTGGTGGGCGCGTCTTCGGACGCGACCAGACGGATGGAGGCGGATTCTGATGGTTATCACGCAGATAGAGCAGGCTATCGTTGCCCGTCTGAAACAGGGCCTTGGCAGGATGGTCAGGGAGGTCAGCTCCTATGGTGGTGAGATGGATGGCGAGCCAGCTGAGGTTATCCGCCAGTTACCCGGCGTCTGGGTCACGTTTGGTGGTATTCAGAAGACTGAACGCCTCAACACTGCCCGCAATAAGTTCGTTACCTATGGCCGGTTTGTGGTCATTGTTGGCGATCGAAGCGTGCGCAGCGAAGAGGCCTCCCGCACCGGTGGTGTCGGCAAGGATGAAATCGGTACGTACCGGATGGTAGCCGCCGTCAGACGCCTTCTGTCCGGACAGGATTTTGATGATGCCGGGCTGAAAATTGATGCGTTGCTACCGGGCAAGGTTCGAACTCTGTTTAACACCCAGTATGAACGCAGCGCATTGTCTGTGTTTGCCTGTGAATTTGACACCAAATGGGTAGAGAACGCACTGGAGAATGGTCGTTTCCCTCTGGAGAATGCCCCGGTTGGCCATGAGGATAACCTGTTTACTCCGTATGGCGGCAAAACGACTGAAGATGATCCGGCGTGGTTATCAACCAATTTAAGTTATTACCTGGAGCCCGGAGATGACCGGGCTGATGCAGAGGACATTATTCCCCATGCCAGTAAAAACAGTTAAAGCCCGGGAGGGTATCCGGGTCCCGATGGAGAATACCCCGCGCCGTTATATCACCGACGCAAAGGCCATCACAGTTCCTGAGACCGCCTATTACCTGCGCCAGATTATGAATGGCGATCTGGTTGAGGTTCTCCCGGAGCAAGCAGAGCAGCCTGCCATTACGGATATTCCTGAAAAAGAGGTGAAACGTGTCCAGTCCAAACGTTGAATTTTTCGAAATCGGCAGCAGCATTCGCAAGCCGGGTAAGTACTTTGAGTTCAATACCCGCCTCGCCGTACGCACTCTGCCAGGCAACCTTCAACGGGTGCTGATGATGACGCCAATCCTGCCTACCGGAACAGCTCAACATCTGCAAATCGTTGATATCTACTCAGACGAACAGGCTGCGACATTCTTCGGGCGCGGCTCGCTGGGGCATCTGATGGCACGTGCAGCGATCAAGTCTAATCCGTACCTGTCGTTGCAGATGATCGGTTCTCGCGGAAGCCAGACACAAATGGCCGCCACAGGAAAAATTACGCTGACCGGGCCAGCAACAGCGGCCGGGGAAGTGAAAGCTACCATCAATGGTACTGATGTGACAGCCGCTGTCAGCGACGCTGATACCGCGCTGGCCGCAGCTATTACCGCAAAATCCTCGTTGCCGGTAACGGCATCAGCTCAGGCTGCGGTGGTCACTCTGACGGCGAAGCAGCCCGGAACAGCGGGTAATGCGATCACCGTCGTCTCTTCGGCAACAGCTACGGGGGTGACTGCGACCGTAGCCGATATGGCCGGGGGAAGCAGCACGATTGCCGAGCCCGCTGGCGCGGTTGCCGCCACCGGAAAGGTCACCATCACGGGTCCCGCAACCGGTAATGGTACGCTGAGTATTTATATCGGTGATACTCGTCTTGATGTGGCCGTCGCCTCCGGGGATGCCGTGGATATTATTGCCACAGGGCTTATGGCCGCAGTAGCTGCGTCTCCAGACCTGCCAGTGACTGTTACCAGTGCTCAGGGGGTGCTGACATTTACGGCCAGAACTAAAGGGATTGATGGTAACGATATCTCCCTGCGAGCCATTACGGGAGCGGCGGGAACCACAGTGGCCGTGACGGCTATGGCGGGCGGGAGCGGAAATTACGATCTTGCTCCAGTGCTCGCGGCGGCGTTCGCCGGTGGCCACAACATCGTGGTTTCACCTTATAACGATCAGCCCTCCCTGACTACGCTGCGCTCTCATCTGACCAATGTCAGCGGCCCGCTTGAGCAGCGTGGTGCTATTGGTGTCGCAGGCTGGAAGAAAAGTCTCAGTTCCGCGATTACGCTGGCGGAATCGCTTAACGAAGGCCGTATCACGCTGGGGTGGCATAACGGCTCGGTCAAGTTGCCGTGCGAGATTGCTGCTTCCTATGCGGCGGTGATCGCCTCGGAAGAAGACCCGGCCCGTCCACTTAACACCCTGGCTATGGATGCGCTTGACGTAACCGCAATGGAGAACTGGCCCGGTCGTACTGAGCAGGAAAATGCCCTGCATAATGGGGTGACGCCATTTGAAATCGGGCCAGGTGATAAAGTTCAGATCGTCCGCGCTATCACCACTTATACCCGCAACGCTGAAGGCGTTGATGATGTGGCATTACTCGACCTGACCACCATTCGCACACTGGATTACGTCCGCAAGTCATGTCGTGAGCGTATCTCCCTACGATTCCCACGCGACAAACTCAGCACACGAACGCCGCCAAAAGTGGAAAGCGAACTGCTGGACGTGTTGCTGAAGCTTGAAGAGCTGGAGATTGTTGAGAACGTGATGGCCAATCGCGCCGATCTGATCGCAGAGAAAGACTCTCAGGATGCCAACCGCCTCAATGCGCGTATTCCGGCAGATGTGGTGAACGGTCTCCATGTCTTCGCGGGTCGCATCGACCTTTACCTGTAAGGAGTGACTAAAAATGGCACTTGAAGAATACGTTGGCGCCATCGTCATGGAAGTGGATGGCCAGGAGATTGAAGTCACGGACCTCAAGGTCGATACCAATACCGGTCGTAAGCTGGTGAAAACCATGAACCGTACCGGACGAGCTAAGGGCTTTTCCCGTGGTATCGCAGAGATTCAGCTTTCTCTGACCGTGGTGATTCCGGCCTCCGGTGACCTGGACTGGGCAGGTATCGAAGGGTCGAAGATTACTGAGTACCCACTCAGCAACACGGGTAAGCGTACGTCTTACCTGGACTGCTTTACCCTGACCGTGGGCAAAACCTACAGCGTGGATAACGAAGCACGCCGCGATATCACCATGCAGGCATTACGTGAGGTCACTGAATAATGGAAAAACACGAGCTTTTATACGGCGTTAAAGCCGGTGATAAAGTGCATTACGATTTCAGCGTTGGCCTGCCGGTCGTGAAAGATACCATCGAAGCGCTGCGCCTGACGGATGAAGCCTGCGGCACCACGGAAGGTGCTTCAGCAGGGATGTACTACCGTGTGGCGGTTATGGCCAGCGCATTAACCGCTTTGGGTGACTTAGCCAAAGAAGACATCACGCCGGAGCTGCTGCTTAACGAGCTCAATGATGATGACTTCGACATCATTGATGCGCAGATTGAAGCCGCTAAAAAAAAGCGGATGCGTTTGAGCAGCGCATCAGCGGCTACCGCCTCACAGTCCTCGCACTCGGAAAATACGGCATAAGCGAGCAGCAAATCGGAAACATGACGCGTCCAGAACTGGACGCGCATATCGATGCACTGGCCCGTCTGCACGGCAAAAAATCCGATAAAACCTCTTCGCGTACTGTGCGCAGCGTCAAATCCCGACGCAAAAAGAAACCCGTCCGGAGATAACTTATGGCACGCAACCTTCAGCTTGCGCTCTCCCTTTTGGCCCGAGATGGTGCATCGAAAGTCCTGAAGCAGGCAATGCAGGACATCATCAAGCAGACCAGGGCGACGCAAAAAGCAGGTGATGAGCAGGCAAAATCACAGCAGCAAAATACCAGTTCGGCTATTCGTGCATCGCGAACGCTTCAGGATGAGTATCGTCGCGCCAGTTCGGCGCGTTCATCGCTTGGCATCCGTTCCGAGCGTGAAATTCGGCGTGAAATCCAGCAGACACAGGCCGCCTATAATCGACTGACCCGAGCGGGTACGATGTCCGTGAATGAACAAAGTCGAGCCTTCCGAGCCATGACTGAGCGTGTTAGCAGGCTGCGTACTGAGCTGGTTGGTGTCAGTGAAACGATGACCCGAATGCAAAAGATCAAAGCAGTAGGCTCAACTGTTGCAGCTGTTGCGGGTGGTGTTACCGCTGCTGCTATGGTAATCAAAGACCCAGTACAGCGGCAGATGGCATTCGAACGTACAAATGCCGGGATTGCTAATACTGCATTTAATGAATTATCGCCTGAAGAGCGAAAGAAAAAAATTCCGATAATAAATAATGCTATTCGCGAATCCGTCCGTAAAGGAGGCGGAACGCCGGAGGCGGCGCAGTCAACACTTGGCTCGTTATTTGCTGCTGGTCAGGTTGATAATAATACCGCCATGAAAATACTACCTGATATTATGAAATACGCCACTGCTACTGGAGCTAACCCGGAAGATTTAGCGAAAATAGCATCAGCTGGAATAGCAAACTTTGGTATTAAACCAGAAGATTTACCTACATTTTTTGATAAATCTGTTCGCTCTAGTGAGAACGGTAGTTTTGAGTTATCCGATATGGCGGCCAAACTATCAACACAGATGGCAGCGGCCAGTAAATTAGGGAAGGTGCGAACAAGTTCCTGATATGAGATCATCATGTTCATCCGGAGCGCATCCCAGAGGGACATCATGAGCCATCAACTCACCTTCGCCGATAGTGAATTCAGCACTAAGCGCCGTCAGACCCGAAAAGAGATTTTCCTCTCCCGCATGGAGCATATTCTGCCATGGCAGAATATGACCGCTGTCATCGAGCCGTTTTATCCCAAGGCGGGCAATGGCCGACGGCCCTATCCGCTGGAGACCATGCTGCGTATTCACTGCATGCAGCATTGGTACAACCTGAGCGACGGTGCCATGGAAGATGCCCTGTACGAAATCGCCTCCATGCGCCTGTTTGCCCGATTATCCCTGGATAGCGCCCTGCCGGATCGCACCACCATCATGAATTTCCGCCACCTGCTCGAGCAGCATCAACTGGCCCGTCAATTGTTCAAGACCATCAATCGCTGGCTGGCCGAAGCAGGCGTCATGATGACCCAAGGCACTTTGGTGGATGCCACCATCATTGAGGCACCCAGCTCTACCAAGAACAAAGAGCAGCAACGCGATCCGGAGATGCATCAGACCAAGAAAGGCAATCAGTGGCACTTTGGCATGAAGGCCCACATTGGTGTCGATGCCAAGAGTGGCCTGACCCACAGCCTAGTCACCACCGCGGCCAACGAGCATGACCTCAATCAGCTGAGTAATCTGCTTCATGGAGAGGAGCAATTTGTCTCAGCCGATGCCGGCTACCAAGGAGCGCCACAGCGCGAGGAGCTGGCCGAGGTGGATGTGGACTGGCTGATCGCCGAGCGTCCCGGCAAGGTAAAAACCTTGAAGCAGCATCCGCGCAAGAACAAAACGGCCATCAACATCGAATACATGAAAGCCAGCATCCGTGCCAAGGTGGAGCACCCGTTTCGCATCATCAAGCGGCAGTTCGGCTTCGTGAAAGCCAGATACAAGGGGCTGCTGAAAAATGATAACCAACTGGCGATGTTATTCACCCTGGCCAACCTGTTTCGGGTGGACCAAATGATACGTCAGTGGGAGAGATCTCACTAAAAACCGGAAATAACGCCAGAAATGGCGGAAAAAATAGCCTAAATAGGCTGATTCGATGTGTTTGCGGGAAAAAAATCGGCCCAGATCCGCGAAATTTTAATCAGCGAGTCAGCTTTGGAAGAAATGACCTGCTTATTCGCACCTTCCTTAGGTATGAGAGGTCTTCAGGACTATGATAAATTACTGGCAATGAATCAGGCAAATGCATTAACGTCAGGCACACCAGATTCAGCTGCAACTAACGTTGAAAACTATTTAAATAAAATCACAAGCGCTGACACACAAAATTCCATGAAAAATTATCGTTTTCGTGGGAAGGACGGCAAGACGGTCCCTTATATGGAGTATCTATCACAACAGCGTTCGCAAGGTGTGAACACTTCTGATGCATTTATGAAGGCAGTGGATAGTATCGTTTCGTCAGATAAAGGCGTGCAGCGCCTACGAGCAGAATCAAAACAATTCCAAGGGACAGAAAAGGGAAATAATGCGGAAGCTGCGCTGAAGGTTCTTATTTCATCGATTACATCAAAGATTATTGCTGATAGAGAAGCTGGTGCCGCACTAACAACAAATATTCTTCAGCGGGAATATATTAAGAACCAAATCTCAGGCACTCGTAATTCTACGGGGGCTGGAGCAGCATCGTTTGATGTAATTTCATCAACAAACGATTTCAAATCCCAGCAACTAGAAGCTGAGAAAATGTTTTCTGAACAGGATTCCATGAAACCTGTTGCGGATTTATATGGTGATCTCGCCAGCAAGTTGGCCGACTATTCAAAAGAATATCCAGAATTAACAACAGCTATTTCAGGGGCGACTACAGCGATTAAAGCAATGTCGGCCGCCGCTATCGCATTCGCGGGTCTGAGCTTCCTCACCGGCGGTGGAGTTAAATTACCAGGTGGTATTAAGTTACCTGGTGGCGGTGCTGGAGGTGGTGGTGTTCTGGGTCGTACCTGGGGAGCAATCACAAAAGGTGGTGGCCCTCTAAAATGGCGAATTGCTGGCCCTCTGGCTGCCGCATATGCAGTCTATGACCTCAATAATACCTATGATGACGCGCGAGATGATGCCGGTAATGCAGGTATGAATACTGGTGAGTTTCTCGTCAATAAAATGAAAGAGCGGGATAAGAATAAGAAGCCACTCTTCGATATCGATCTAAATAGCTGCGCGGAATAGTAGATCACTGAAAGGGAACTCAGCCCGGATTGCGCGATCTGATCATTCGCCAAACCAACCAAAACCACCAACCGGACTGAGCGATGCCGATCATAGCACCAATACCCCGTGGCGAACGACGCCTGATGCAGAAAGCTATTCATAAAACGCGCGATAAAAATCATGCCCGCAGACTCACGGCCATGCTGATGCTTCATCGGGGTGAACGGGTCAGCGATGTTGCCAGAACTCTCTGTTGTGCCCGTTCATCCGTTGGTCGCTGGATTAACTGGTTTACGCACTCAGGTATTGAAGGCCTGAAATCCTTACCCGCAGGGCGCTCCCGACGCTGGCCTTTTGAACATATCTGCACCCTGTTACGTGAGCTGATAAAGCATTCTCCCGGCGATTTTGGTTATCAACGTTCACGCTGGAGCACCGAATTACTGGCAATAAAAATCAATGAGATAACCGGTTGCCAGTTACATGCAGGAACCGTTCGCCGCTGGTTGCCATCTGCGGGGCTTGTATGGCGCAGGGCCGCGCCAACTCTGCGCATCCGTGACCCACATAAAGATGAAAAGATGGCGGTAATCCACAAAGCGCTGGATGAATGCAACGCAGAGCATCCGGTATTTTATGAAGATGAAGTGGATATTCACCTTAATCCTAAAATCGGTGCGGACTGGCAGTTGCGCGGACAGCAGAAACGGGTAGTGACGCCGGGGCAGAACGAAAAATACTATCTGGCCGGCGCACTGCACAGTGGCACGGGTAAAGTCAGCTACGTGGGCGGCAACAGCAAAAGTTCAGCGCTGTTTATCGCTCTGCTGAAGCACCTGAAAGCCACTTACCGGCGGGCGAAAACAATCACGCTGATCGTTGATAACTACATTATCCATAAAAGCCGCGAAACACAGCGCTGGTTGAAAGCAAATCCCAAGTTCAGGGTAATTTACCAGCCGGTTTACTCGCCGTGGGTGAATCATGTGGAACGGCTATGGCAGGCACTTCATGACACGATAACCCGTAATCATCAGTGCCGCTCAATGTGGCAGTTACTGAAAAAGGTCCGCCATTTTATGGAAACCGCCAGCCCATTCCCCGGAGGAAAACATGGTCAGGCAAAAGTGTAGCGGTATTAGGCGCAGCTATTTAGGTAAAGCATTTAGCTCCTGGTGGAGCTCACCTTCTACTATCGGACAGGTTGACCCAGCCACAACAGGCGTGCCGTCATATTTGCTTCCCCAACAGCCAAAAAGTCAGCCTCTTACGATCACGACTAAAGTGATGCTTAATGAACGTGAAATTGCTCAGGCCGTCAATGAGTTCAATGGTGAACAGTCAAACCGCGGTTCAACAGGAGGCCCTCAGTGAGCTGGGAAGAGTCCCTACAGGATGCCTCATTTCGTGGCGTTCGCTTTGATATCGTCAACACCCGTGATAGTGCCAGCCGGGATACTGCTGTTTATGAGTATCCCTATGTGGACGGCGGTGATGTTGAAGACCTTGGCCGCAAGCCACGTAATCTAAGGGTGACTGCCTTATTCTGGGGTGATGACTATGAAACCAGGTTGCAGGCATTTCTGGCCGCGCTCGATGTGCGTGGCAGCGCTGAAATGATCCATCCGGTATTTGGTTCAATGCTGTATATGCAGTGTATCGAATACCAGGCGTCTCATGAAGCAGAGAACGTGGACTACTGTGTGGTCGAAGTAGTCTTTATTCAGGCCAGGCCGGGCATTGCCTTGTTTGGCGCAAGCGACCCAATGTCGCAGGCTGATATCGCCTTCAATCAGGTACAATCGGCGCTTGACGGCATTCAAAATGCTATTGATGACCTCCTGTCGCCACTGCGCACGGCAAAGAAGTGGATGAAGCGTGCCAAATCACTGGCAACGACGGCACTGGGTATGGTTACTGTCCTCAAAGGTGAACTTACCGGCTTTGTCAGCAGTACGACGGATTTTGTTAACTATCCGGCCGCATTTATGAATGACCTTCAGAATGCGCTGTCGCTCACATCGTTATCTTCTAAATCATCCGTCAGCAGCAATCCGGGGAGCTATGCGAAGTCAGCCGATGTTACTGGGGTAGCGGGCATCGTCATGGCTGACTGGGGGCGTGGGCGTACGGCTCTTCAGGATGTGGCCGCTCTGCCAGAGCAAATCGTCACCGGGCAAACCTCTGCATCAGTTACCGTTCCGGGCGGTTCATCTGTTGACGACATCACTACACTGGTCACAGCGGTCAAAGTGCAGGTCGCACTGCAAATGGTACTGGACGCGACAGATATTCTGAGCGATCAGGACCTCGGGGATTTGCTCTCCCCGGATGATATCGAACATATTGCCGGTGATACCCGAACATCATTGCAGACAGCCATCACGCAAATCCGTGATGCGTTCGCCAGTGATACGCAGAATGTCAGTTCCACCGCCACTCCAGCCGGTATTACCTGGTTACCTGTCGTTGACAGTCTCAAGACACTGGCGGTCATCGTTCAGGAACAGGCGACAGCGGTCATGATGCAACGCCCTCCGCTGACAACCCGTGTCGTCAGCGCTGAGACTAACCTGCATTTGCTGGCGCATCTGTGGTACGGAGATTACACCCGCGCCACCGAGCTGCTTCGCCTCAACCCGTCACTACGCAACCCTAATGCCATCAAAACCGGAGACATTCTGAATGCCTACTCCCGATAAAACAGAGCAGGATAAAGTCACGCTTGTCATCGACGGCAAGGTGCACAGTGCCTGGAGTCGCTATCAGATTGATTCTGATTTTCTGGTTCCGGCAGATGCCTGGAGTGTTACGCTGGGTCTGCCCGAAGGTAAATTCCCGGCGGTAATCCAGCGCGGTGCACCAGTGGTGGTAAGAATTGGTAATGATGTAGTGATGTCCGGGCGTATTGATGCCGTACAACGTCGGGTCTCCCGCCAGCAAGTCTCACTCACGGTGACTGGACGGGATGGTTCAGCGGTGCTGGTTGACTGTGCTTCACCGGTATTCACATCCCGTCAGTTAAGCCTGGAAGAAGTGATCGCCCGAATCGTGCGGCCGCTGGGCGTGAAAAATATCCGCATTATGGCCGAGTCCTCTATCCAGAGCGACAAGGTCAGCGTTGAGCCTGGTGAGCGAGCCTGGGATACGCTGGAGCGTGCTGCATCCGCACGTGGCCTGTGGCCATGGTTTGACCCGGACGGGACGCTGGTTATAGGGGGACCGGATTACACCGCAGACCCACTGGCAACACTCATTCTTAATCGTGATGGTAAAGGCACCAATGTCCTTGATCTGAATGACCGGTCATCCATAAACGGAAGTTTTTCGGAGCTGACTGTACTGGCGCAGGGCCACGCGCAGGGTAGCAAGTCGGCAAAGAATGACACTGAAATTATAGACGTAGACGATAGTAGTGATACGGCTTCAGAGCCGATGACAGCTGCGCAGTTGGCGGATGATTCGGCTGATGTTACAGATGATGATGATATCTTAATGACCACCGGGACGCCTGAAACAGGCCAGCATGGTCTGCGTAGCACCGTACGCGATACTACAGTCCCCTATTATCGACCACAAATCATGATGGTTGGAGATGCCGACAACCAGGAGCAGGCTGATTTCAGGGCCAGAAAAGCGATGGCTGATGCACGCCTTAATGGTTATGACCTTACCGCTGTCGTTCAGGGGCATCGCATGGCCAGTGGCAAGCTATGGCAACCCGGCCAGCGTGTACGGGTGCGCTGCGATATTCTGGGCATTGACGATATTTATTTTCTGATGGGGCGAGAATTCTCCGGTGGCCGTCCTGACGGAGCTATTACAACCCTTCGGTTTAAAGAAGACGGCATCTGGATACCTGATGCGTTTCCGAAAAAACGCAAGACGCGCAAACGCCGTACTAAGACTAATAAAGAGCTGGAGATTATCGATGTGGAATAAAATTGACAGCAGAATTAACAGTGCGTTAAACCGCATTAGAAAGGCGTTCAGAGGCGTTTTAACCCGCGCTAACAGTACCGGCGATGTACAGACTGTCCAGGTTAAAGGCGTACATGGTGAGGTGCTTCAGGACGCCGAACTGTACCAGCACTATGGTTTTACGTCTAACCCGCAGCCGGGGACGAAAGCGATCATATTGCCGCTTAATGGCCTCACCAGCCACAGCATTATCATTGCAACAGAACATGGTGGTTATCGTCTCAAGGCGCTGAAATCCGGAGAGGTTGCTATCTATACTGATGAAGGTAGTAATATTGTCCTGAAGCGCGGAAAGCTTATTGAAGCGAACTGCGATTATTTTTTGATGAATGCAAAAAAACAATTCAAAGTTGTGACGGAAGATTTTGATGTGACAGCGACCACGGGGGCACAATTCGACACGCCATTACTCCACGGAACTAATGATGTTTCTGACGGTAAATCATCAGTACAGGCGATGCGAGATACATTTGACGACCACGACCATAAGCATGGTGGCGATGCCGGAACAACAGATAAACCCAATCAGCAAATGTAATTCATGGTATTGTTTATTTTCTCCAGCCTTTAAATACCACTGAACCCCATCAGCATTATTTAAATATTCCATACCGATAGTATATCGGTATGGAAATGCTTATTGACCCTGTGACCGGTGATTATACCGGCGAATCATCCGATACCCTGGCGAATGCTGTTTATATTCGCCTGATGACACCTCTCGGCTCATGGTGGGCGGACCCGTCACTCGGTTCAAAGCTTCATTTACTCCAGCGTGAAAAAGATAAATCCCGCGTTCGTCTGCTGGCCCGGCAATACGCTGAGCAGGCTCTCCAGCCATTACTGGATGATGGCCGGGCCAGCAGTATTGTCGTGCAGACCGAAAGCTATCAGCCGGGCTGGTTGCTCCTTCTGGTCACAGTGATGTCCTCGACCAACATTTCACAGACCTGGAAATACCCGGTTAAGGTGAGCTGATGCCATTTACTACTAAAACTGCGGCGCAGGTACGTGATGACCAGCTACGTGATATTAAAAACCTGCTTCAGTTGCCCGACAGTAAGCTTGGCCCTGACAGTGACTGGTACGTTCGCGCATCGGCCGTCGGCAGCGTAGCTGAAGGCTGCTATCAGCACCAGGCATGGATTATCCGACAAGTGTTCCCCGATACAGCTGACCCGGAATACTTGTATCTTCATGCGCGAATCCGTGGCCTGACAAAAAAACCGGCAAACAGTGCAAGCGGTCCTGCAACCTTCACAGGGCAAGCGGGAACGCGAGCCGCAGCGGGGTTGGTATTCAAGCGCGATAACCTGACATGGAGCACCCTTGATGAAGTGGTTATTGGTGACAACGGACAGGGAACGACTCAGGCGGTTTCGGCACTTATCGGTACTGCGGGGAATACTGCTGCCACGACGGCCACGCTAACCAACACTCCTGCTGGATTTGATAGTTCGGTGACTGTGGGAGTTATGGCCGGGGGGACTGAAGAAGAGACTGACGATGAGCTGCTTGCTCGTTTGCTGGAAATTATTCGTCGACCACCCGCAGGTGGTAATAAATATGACTATAAGCGATGGGCGCTAGAAGTATCCGGTGTCACAGCTGCTTATATTTATCCTTTGCGCCGGGGGCTTGGTACGGTTGATATTGTTATTACGTCAGCCGGTGGCTTGCCATCTCAGGATGTCATTGATCGGGTAACTGATCATATTAACGATGTCCGTCCCGTTACGGCTAAAGGTATTCTTGTTCTGGGGCCGACAATTAAGGACTTTGATGTCCGGGTCAAAGTCTCTCTTGACGGCATTACTCTCGCTGATGCCAAAACAGCCATCACCTCGGCATTGCAGGAAGACGACCTACGTCGGGAACCGGGTGATTCTTTCATCCGTAGCCAGGCATCAACCCTGATTTCGCTTATCCCTGGTATCACTGATATTGAGATGGTTACACCAGCAGCGAATATTGTTCCCGTAACTGATGCGACAAAAATTGAATGGCTTCGCCTCGGAAATGTGGAGGTGGAGTCACTATGAGCGCCTTTACCATCCTGAACCTTTTACTGCCAAAGGGTAGTTACGCGACATCCCAGCCCACCCTTTCAGCCTCGCTACAGGCTGAGTCGCATGTATTTGATGATATTGAATCATCTGCCGATATTGTCGAGGGTGCGGTGACCCCTTATCGTGCAGGTGCACTTCTTGCCGACTGGGAGCGCGTTCTTGGGCTAACGTCATCTCCTAATGCCAGTTTTCAGCAACGCCAGCAACGGGTACTGGCAAAACTGTCTGAAACAGGTGGACTGAGCATCCCTTACTTCACTCGCCTTGCAGCCCGCCTTGGCTACGACATTTCCATCGAAGAGCCTAAACAGTTCCGGGCTGGTAGCAGCCGAGCTGGCGACCGGCTCTGGGATAAAGACACTATTTGGGTCTGGCTGGTCAACGTCAGTAATTCGAAAACAATAGCATTCCGTTTTCGCGCAGGTGCTTCTGCTGCTGGTGAGCGGTTGACCTCATTTGGAGACCCTATTATCGAAGAGATGTTTAAAGACCTCAAACCCGCTCATACCTATTGTTATTTTGCCTACCAGGGAAACTCATAATGAAACCGTTAATGCCTCCCATTGATACCCCGGATAAACTCTTCCATGACGGTAATCCTGCAACAGGTGCGGAAGGTACTATTGTCCCGGCAGAACACCTTAATAATGAACAGGCATCTATACGCGATCTTCAAAGCGAGATGATTGCCATTCTTACTGCTGCTGCGATGGCACCAGAATCAACTGCTGGTCAGCTTCTGGCAGCGTTGAATAAACTCTATGCCCCCGGTAACGATACCCTGGGAGCGCTGGCTTCTCTGGTCGGTGCTGCTAACAAACTTCCATACTTTACTGGTCCTAAAGGGGCGGCCCTGACAGACCTGACGGCTTTCGCCATAACGCTGCTTAGCCGTAGTGATGCCGCAGGTGTTCTCTCAGACCTTGGTATAGGAGAAGCTGCGAAACGCGCGGTTGGTAACTCTGCAAACCAGATACCTGATATGTCATTCTTTGCTTCTAGCCAGGAATTGTCAGGATGGGAAAAACTGCCTAACGGGAACATTCGCCAGTGGGGGACGGTAGCAGCGTCAATAAACGATACTGATTATCGAAATTTCCCAATCCCTTTCCCAAACAAATGTTTTGTCATTGTCGCTGGTTACTCGGATTTCTCCAGCTATGGATTTGGATGCGCAGCAGCGCCAACATCTAAATCACAATTTATTGTTTCTTCCAGGAATAGCGGTGGAACGTTATCAAACGCTAAAGTTTCATTTTTTGCGGAGGGCTATTGATATGAATACCTACGTTTTTTCTGCATCAAATTGCGCATTTTTCCCAGTGTGTATGATTGATTCCTATAAGGCGGCGGGATGGGATTTATCAGACATCATTGGCGTGGCGGATAGTATTTATCGTGAGTTCAATGCGCCGAAAGCAGGTAAAACCATGGGGGCTTCTGACGGCCTGCCTGTATGGATTGATGCTGCGAGGCCATCTGATGAGCAGAAGATTGCTAATGCAGAACAGAAAAAGACCGAACTACTGGCTGAAGCAGTGGCAGAAATTGAATGGCGTAAATTCGCTGTCAGCAAGGGCATAGCCACAGCGGAGGAAGTTGACGAACTTGATGCTTGGGAGATGTACCGGGTACTGCTGATGCGTGTAGATACCAGCAAAGCACCCGATATTGTATGGCCTGAATTACCAGCAAAATAATATTTGTTTTTTATTTTTGCTCTGTTATCCCATTGGCGGCTTTAATTCAATATCAGACTCATCCTCCTGGTTTTCCCCCTCGCTGGTTTCATCAGGCAATGGTGGTGGCGCAATAAATTCACCATCGATAAACCCCCATCCTATGCCAGCTTCTGGTGGTGCAGGGTGGGCTACTCCTTGAGCTGGCTCCCATTTCTCAGCGCCATCCCAGAGGACAATATTAGTTACCACATTGCCCTCAACTATCGCGTAAATATTTCCCATTAGCGCCACCTCTTACCATTCAATAATCACAAATCCCGGAGAGCCATTCCCGCCACTCCCACCGCTAGCTACACCTGCGTTATTCCCGTATTTACCACCACCGCCACCACCGCCAGCGCCGTAACCATCTGCCGTAGAACCTGCCATCCCCCCTTGAGTTCCGGCGCGACCGCTACCGCCACCACCACCGAATGGCGATGATGCCCCACTGCCACCACTGGCACATCCAGCGGTGATATGCCCGTCATTACCATAGCCACCTGATGGGTATCCGCTCCCGGAAATGCCACCTGTAGCACCATCAGTGCCATTGATAGCGTTACTGCCGCCACTCCCGCCTTTTAATGTTTGCAGTGCACCAATAATGGTATCGCCTCCCGCAGTTGCCACGCCGCCTCGGTCAACGTTTCCCACACCACCGACACCTGCAGCACCGATTGTGATCATGAGCGATGAGCCTGGTGTAACTGTGAATTTTTTCTTGATTATGGATTGCCCGGCGCCACCGCCACCACCACCACCGCCAAAGTACGCATTTGAACCGCCGGCACCCGGCGCACCTCCTCCACCGGCTGCGCAACCCGTAACGTAGATTTCAGTTATTGACGCGGGAATAGCGAGCTGAGCAGATGAGGTGAAAACAATTTGCTTCGACTCTTTCAAACCAACCTTTGAAAATGGTCACCTATATAGGTGACCATTCGGGTTAATGCAGCGTTGTAGTTGAGCTGGACTCTGCCATTGCCACTGTCAATTCATCGCCTTCGGCTGAGATCTTAATGGTATTACTTCCTTCTGATTTAGCGCCTTTTGGTAGACCTAGCTGATCATAGATACACAAGAATCTTGAATCATTTATAAAGGTGATTTCTGTTACAGTCCCACCTTCAACGACCTTAGAGTCTATTGATTTTATCAAATTGATATCCTGAACATTAATGTGCTTTATCGCATCCCAGTTAAGGCTGATGTCCACGTTATCCTTTTGCATCGTTATCACATGACCGGCCTTATGCTGGGTTGTGACTTTTCCATCAGGGCTCATCGTAATCTTTTGCCCCATGTGATAAATAATTTGAGTTCCGTCTTCGAGACACTCGATTTTTGGCTCTTTAGTAAAGTCGTTCATGAAAATCCTTCAATTATCTGTTGCTGGAAGGTGCTAATCTACACGAATCCTTGGTTATGTATGTAATGAGGCTCTAGAAATCCCCTTGAATATAAATAAATTTTTATGGTGTTGGCTTGTAATGCTCGCGTAGCTCTTTGTCAAAAGTGAAACTCTGATAACCTGGTTCTACTGACGAACAGAAGGATGAGCAGGAGATCGCTTTATGATTATTGGGTATGCACGAGTATCAAGTAACCATCAGGACACCGAGCTTCAGATGCAGGCGCTCAGAGCTGCTGGCTGTAAGTTAATTTTTGAGGAAAAGGCTTCTGGCCGTAAGACGAATCGACCAATCTTGAAGAAAGTGGTTGAGATGCTTGAACCCGGTGACGAATTGGTCATCTGGAAGTTAGATCGTATCGGTCGCAATGTACTGCACGCATTATTGACCTTTCAGAGCCTCGCAGAACGCAATGTTAATATTCGTTCTATTACAGATGGCGTTGACCTGAGCACTGCCAGTGGGCGCTATAACTTCCGTAATATTCTCTCTGCGGCACAATATGAGTCTGATCTGAATAGTGAACGCACTCTGGCAGGGTTAGCGGTTGCCCGCGCTAAGGGGAGGATTGGCGGACGTAAGCCTAAGTATACTGATGAGCACTGGGATGCGTTTGAACGGGAAATTAAGTCCGGCTGCTCACATCGTGATATAGCTCTCAAATATGGGGTCGGCCTGTCGACTCTCTACAAACGTTATCCGGCTCAGCAAGAGCATCACTAAACACTCTTTGCGTTCATTTTTGCACTGTGCAGAATGTGTCTTTTTGGCACCTTCTGGCAGTGCAAAATTTATCGCGTTTTGGTGCAAAAAAAATCGCCGCGCTACAAAACTCCATCCGCGATCCATTAACGCGGCTGTACAATCGCAGCTATTTCTACGACTCTTTTACCGCGCTACAGGCTTCTATCGCCAGCGGAAACCCGGTATCGGTTATTGTGAGCGATCTGGACCACTTCAAGCGCATTAACGACAAATATGGTCACCTGCAGGGCGATAAGGTGATTCAGTTCGTCGCGAAAGTGCTACAGGACTCGGTACGCCAGAATGATATCGCCGCGCGCATCGGCGGTGAAGAGTTTGCGCTGCTGTTAGCCAACACCGATGCAGAAGAAGCCCACGCTATCGCGGAACGTATTCGTCTGGCCATCGGCCAGCATGATTCCAATAGCAGCCAGGACAAGCTGCCTGAGCCAATTACCATCAGTATCGGCGTCTTTACCGTGACCGATTTGTCGGTACCGGTTGAAGAGTGCGTGCGTCGCGCTGATGAGGCGATGTACCGCGCGAAGGGAACGGGACGAAACCGCGTTGTGGTGTGGGAATGAGAGTATCCCCCTTCACCAGGCGTATGCGAGGGGGATAATAAAAAACCCGCGATATTCGCGGGTTTTTAGTGTCAATCGCGTGATTGCAGCTCGATGATGTTCTGCTCAAGCTTACGAATAAGCGTCGTCAGGATCTCCAGCTCATCGGCTGAGATACCTGCCAGAATATCACCGCGCGTATGGCTGATGACCGCTTCCATTTCCTGAATCAGCGGTTCAGCCTTCTCAGTTAACTTAATACGTTTAGCACGACGGTCGCTGGCACAGGTCTGGCGGGAGATCAGTCCCTTCTCTTCCAGCTGATCCAGTGTTCGTACCAATGACGGCTGCTCAATGCCGATCGCTTTAGCCAGTTGGATTTGCGACTGTTCGGGCGGAAGCTGATGAATGTTATGCAGCGTGACCCAATGTGTCTGCGTAAGTTCCAGAGGTTTGAGGCGATGGTCAATCAGAGCACGCCAAATGCGCACCAACCGTGCCAGATCAGAACCTAATGGCGATTCCAATTTCATCTCCTTATAATTAGCTTGCTAAGTTATTATACTGATTTTAGAATAGTGTGCAGTATTTAAATTAGCAAAACAAATGAATTGCCACGTGCACGTAAACCAGATCCATGCTTTACACTGTTTCAAATCATGTGATTTTATGTCAAAACACGACACACTATCGAGTTATAACTCTTCAATTGCAAAGGATTTCTGCTTGTGAAGTCGATTCTCCACATCCCGGGACTGCCTCTACAAGACCTTGTCGTCGGTGCTTCGATCTATTTTCCTCCCGTATTTAAGGCAGTTTTGCTCGGCTTCCTGTTCTGGCTGGTTCTCCACCGTCTGCTGCGTGACTGGATGTACGCTGGTGATATCTGGCACCCGCTATTAATGGATCTCTCTTTCTTTGCGCTTTCGGTATGCCTCGCGCTGCTGCTCCTTGTCTGGTGGTGATGTCATTCAATGAAAAAATTAAAATACTTCTCAACGCTGCTGATCGCCGCCGTTGCTATCGTCGCCGTCTGGCTGGTCTGGAACTATTACATGCAGTCACCGTGGACGCGTGACGGTAAAATTCGCGCCGAACAGGTCGACATCACCCCGCAGGTATCCGGTAGCATTCTGCACCTCAACGTGAAGGATAATCAGTTTGTGAAGGCCGGTGACGTTCTGTTCGAAATAGACCCAACGCCGTGGAAAATCACCGTCATGAACGCCGAAGCCAAATGGGCCAAGGCGCAGTCCGACCTACTGCGCGCAAGCCATGAAGTGGAACGTCGACGGGGGCTGTCGCAAAATGTTATCTCCGCTGAAGACCTTGATACCGTCAACATCGCGCTGAAAGTCGCGCGGGCCAATGCAGACGCCGCTAAAGCCGAACTGGACCATGCCCGCTGGCAGCTGGCGCAAACCGAAGTCAAAGCGCCGGTCGACGGCTGGGTCACCAACCTTACGACCCGAGCAGGCAACTATGCCGCGGTCGGCCAGCCGGTTTTCGCCCTTATCGACAGCCACTCATTTTATGTTGTCGGCTATTTTGAAGAGACCAAGCTGCGGCATATCCGCGAAGGCGACCGCGCAGATATCGTACTCTATAGCGATAATAAAAAGTTACAGGGTCACGTTTCCAGCATCGGTCGCGCTATCCACGATCAGAGCCTGGCCACGGATGGAACGCTGGTTGCAGACATCAAGCCAACCATCCCCTGGGTGCGCCTGGCCCAGCGCGTCCCGGTTCGCATTGCGCTTGATCCACAGCCTGCGGATACCATCCTGATCGCGGGCACCACGTGCACGGTGTCAATTACAGGCCGTCAGCAATGACCCTGCCCACGCTGACGTGGAGCGCATTGCCCTGGTTTAAAGCCACCGTTCCTCAGTGGCGCTACGCACTGCGCAACGCGATCGCCATGTGTCTGGCGCTGACCTTCGCCTACTGGCTGAATCTTGACGAACCGTATTGGGCCATGACCTCCGCTGCGGTGGTCAGCTTCCCCACCGTCGGCGGCGTCATCAGCAAAAGCCTGGGCCGCATCGCGGGCAGCCTGCTGGGCGCCAGCGCCGCGCTGCTTATCGCCGGGCACACGCTGACCGACCCGTGGCTCTTTTTGTTCGCGATGTCTGGCTGGCTGGGTTTTTGCACCTGGGCCTGCGCGATGTACAGCAATAATGTCGCCTACGCCTTCCAACTGGCGGGCTACACCTGCGCCATCATTGCTTTCCCGATCATTAACGTGGTCGACGCGACTAAACTGTGGGAGATAGCTCAGGCACGCGTTTGTGAAGTGATCGTCGGTATTCTGTGCGGCGGGCTGATGATGATGATTTTGCCCAGCACCTCCGACGGCAGCGCGCTGCTTACCGCGCTGAAAAATATGCACGCGCGTCTGCTTGAGCATGCCAATATGCTGTGGCAGCCGGTGACCACCGACGCCATCCGCAGCGCCCACCAGAGCGTCATCAGTCAGATCCTGACCATGAATCTGCTGCGCATTCAGGCCTTCTGGAGCCACTATCGTCTGCGTCGGCAAAATGCGCTGCTCAACTATCTGCTGCACCAGCAGCTGCGCCTCACCAGCGTTATCTCCAGCCTGCGGCGGCTAATGCTCAACTGGCCCAATCTGCCAAATCATGTTCGCCCGGTGCTGGAAACCTTGCTCCAGGCGCTGGCGTCTCCGGGCTGTGACGCCTACACCGTCGCGCGTATTATCGCCCCTCTGGCCCCCGTCGATCCGCAGGATTATCGCCACCATGCCTTCTGGGATCGCCTGCGCTATTTTTGTCGTCTGTACCTTAAAACCAGTCGCTGGCTTCAGCGGCTGGAGAACGCAACGGCGGTCACAGAGTTTTCCGTCCCGGCTGCGCCCGCACTGATGCGCCATACCGATCACGCCGAGGCGGCCTGGAGCGGTATCCGGACCTTTTTCGCCCTGGTCAGCGTGGGAGCATTAAGCATCAGCACCCAGTGGGAGTCCGGCGCGGCGGCGCTGACGCTGGCAGCCATTTGCTGCGTGCTTTATTCCAATGTCCCCTCGCCGTTCAGCTCTCTCACGCTGCTGATGCGCACGCTGATTCTGCTGTCATTCTTTAGCTTCGGCGTTAAGTTTGGCCTGATGGTGCAAATTAACGATCTGTGGCAGTTCATGCTGTTCTTATTTCCACTGCTACTGACCATGCAGCTGTTAAAGCTACAAATGCCGAAACAGGCACGGCTGTGGGGATCGCTGATCGTCTTTATGGGTTCGTTTATCGCCGTAACTAACCCACCGGTGTATAACTTCGCCGATTTTCTCAACGATAATCTGGCCAAGATTATCGGCGTCGGGCTGGCGTGGCTGGCATTTGCGGTACTGACGCCCGGCTCGGACGCGCGCAAAAGTCGTCGCCATATTCGCGCGTTACGCCGTCACTTTGTCGATCAGCTCAGTCGTCACCCGTCAAACCGCGAACATGAGTTTGAATCTCTGGTTTATCATCATGTTAGCCAGCTCAGCGCGAGCCAGGATGATGCCGCGCGCCGCTGGCTGCTGCGCTGGGGCGTGGTGCTGCTGAACTGTTCGCACGTGGTGTGGCAACTGCGAAGCTGGGAGGCGCGCTCGGACCCGCTGTCGCAGGTGCGCGATATGTGTATTAGCCTGCTGCGGGATGTGATGAGCGAACGCGGGGTGCAGCAACGACCGTTAGCCGCAACCCTTGAAGAACTGCAGCGAATTTGCGCCGCCCTGGCCCATCATCACCAGCCTGCTGCTCGTGAACTGGCGTCCATCGTCTGGCGGCTGTACTGCTCGCTATCGCAGCTTGAGGCGGCACCGGCACCCGATACGCTGACCGAGCAAACGGCGTAAAAACGACAGCAGGCGGCAGCGCCTGCTGTTTAGACATTACGGCACGTCGTAGCCCAATGCAGCTTTACGAATGCGGAACCACTGCTGACGAGACATATCGAGAGACTGCGCGACAATTGCCGAACGCACGCGCTCAATTTTCCCGGAACCGATAATCGGCAGCGGCTGCGACGGCAGGCGCATGACCCACGCGTAGACCACCTGTTCAATGCTCCCGGCATTCAGCTCATTCGCCACCTTTGCCAGCTCATCGCGCAGCAGCTGGAACGCGTCGTCGTTAAACAGGCGACCACCGCCCAGGCATGACCAGGCCATCGGACGAATACGCAGTTGCTGAAGCTGATCCAGCGTGCCATCCAGCAGCGTCGGCTGATGAACAGGCGAAATTTCAACCTGGTTCGTCGCCAGCGTGAACGGCAAACGCGACTGCAGCAGCGCAAACTGCGCTGGCGTAAAGTTTGACACCCCAAAATGACGCACTTTGCCGCTCTGATGCAGCGCCGTAAACGCCTCGGCCACTTCGTCCGCATCCATCAGCGGGTCCGGACGGTGGATAAGCAACAGGTCAATAACGTCGGTCGCCAGATGACGCAGTGACTGTTCAGCGCTGTGCACAATGTGCTGGCGATCGGTAATGTAATGCCCGATTGCATGTTCCGGTTTTGCCGTGGTGGCAATACCGCATTTGGTGACAATTTCCATCCGTTCACGCAGGTGCGGTGCCAGCTTCAGGGCTTCACCGAACGCCGCTTCACACTGGTAGCCGCCGTAGATATCGGCGTGGTCAACGGTCGTCACGCCAAGATCCAGATGCGCTTCCATAAAGCTGGCAAGCTCACGCGCGGACATATTCCAGTCCATCAGACGCCAGTAGCCCATGACGAAGCGTGAAAATTCCGGCCCCTGCGGCGCCAAAGTAATACGTTGAACCATAACCACTTCCTCAACAAAAAAGTTGGATTGAGTATACGCACTTTTGCGCTTAAAACAGTGAGGGCTGCTGAGGATCTTCCGTTGGATTCGCTTTCGCTGCGCGCAATTTGCGCAGTAGCCGCTGGCGACATAGCCGCAGCACTTCCTGTTTTTGCGCATCGCTCATCGTCTGCCAGTTAAAACGCTCGTCGCGACTACGAAAACAGCCGCGACAAAAGCCGCGTTCGTCCGACTGACAAATTCCCCGGCACGGACTTTGAACCGGGAAAAACTCCAGTTGCTCTGCCACGTTAGCCTCCCCATTACCTCGTCATTCCTTCATTGAAGACGTTTACTTCCCAGTACGCAACTTTTATCCCCTTTCGTGCTCATCTGGCGAGATGGGGCAAAAAAAATTTGCATTAGACCAATCGGTCTATTACAGTGCCAGCTATGAGCAAATCCATTGAACATGATACCCGTGAACATATCCTGGCAACCGGCGAGCGTCTTTGCATGCACCGCGGTTTCACCGGGATGGGCCTGAGCGAACTCCTGAAGACGGCGGAAGTGCCGAAGGGATCGTTCTATCACTATTTTCGTTCAAAAGAAGCCTTTGGCGTGGCCATGCTGGAGCGGCATTTTGCTGATTATCACCAGCGCCTGACGCAGCATTTCACGCAAGGGGCCGGTAACTACCGTGACCGCTTGCTGAACTACTACCAGCACACGCTTGAACAGTTTTGCCAGCAGGGTTTGATTAGCGGTTGTCTGACCGTCAAGCTGTCTGCTGAGGTGTGCGATCTTTCTGAAGATATGCGTACCGCCATGAATAAAGGTGCTAGCCAGATTATGGTTCTGCTCGCGCAAGCGCTGGAAAACGGCCGCCGTGAAGGCTGCCTGACGTTCAGCGGTGAAGCCGCCATGACAGCCCAGGTGCTCTATTCACTGTGGCTGGGGGCGAACCTGCAGGCAAAAATTTCGCGCAGTTCTGCACCGCTGGAAAGCGCGCTGACGCACGTCAGAAATCTGATTGCTGCGCCGGAATAATCCCGGCGTTTTTATTTCGTAAATTGCTAGACGACCGGTCTACTTAGGAGTCACCATGTCACAAGAAAAACTGTTTACCCCACTGAAAGTGGGTGCGGTTACCGTCCCAAACCGCGTGTTTATGGCCCCGCTGACGCGCCTGCGTAGCATCGTGCCAGGCGACATTCCCACTCCGCTGATGGCCGAGTACTATCGCCAGCGCGCCAGCGCAGGCTTGATTATCTCTGAAGCCACTCAGGTTTCCGCCCAGGCCAAAGGCTACCAGGGCGCGCCGGGTCTGCACAGCCCAGAGCAGATTGCCGCGTGGCAGAAAATTACCGCCGGCGTGCACGCTGAAAACGGCCGTATCGCCGTACAGCTGTGGCACACCGGGCGTATTTCACACAACAGCCTGCAGCCAAACGGTGAAGCGCCTGTTGCCCCTTCCGCGCTGAGCGCCGGTACCCGCACTTCGCTGCGTGATGAAAATGGTCACGCGATTCGCGTCGATACCTCTATGCCACGCGCGCTGGAAACCGCTGAAATTCCGGGGATCGTGAACGATTTCCGCCAGGCGATTGCCAACGCTCGTGAAGCCGGATTCGACCTGGTTGAGCTGCATTCTGCTCATGGCTACCTGCTGCACCAGTTCCTTTCTCCGTCTTCTAACCACCGTACCGATCAGTATGGCGGCAGCGTTGAAAACCGCGCGCGTCTGGTGCTGGAAGTGGTGGATGCCGGGATTAAAGAATGGGGTGCCGACCGCATCGGTATTCGCGTGTCGCCGATTGGTAGCTTCCAGAACGTCGACAACGGTCCGAACGAAGAAGCCGATGCGCTGTATCTGATAGAAGAACTGGGTAAACGCGGTATTGCCTATCTGCATATGTCCGAACCTGACTGGGCGGGTGGCGAGCCGTATAGCGATGCCTTCCGTGAGAAAGTACGCGCACGTTTCCATGGCCCCATCATTGGTGCGGGTGCCTATACGCCAGAAAAAGCCGAGGAGCTGATTGAAAAAGGGCTGATTGACGCCGTTGCTTTTGGCCGCGCTTATATTGCCAACCCGGATCTGGTCGCTCGCCTGCAGCACAAAGCCGAGCTGAACCCACAACGCCCGGAAAGCTTCTACGGCGGCGACGCGGAAGGCTACACCGATTACCCAACCCTGTGATCCTACATTGATAGCGGCGGCCTTCCGCCGCTATACTAGTCAGATTATTCATAAGTAAGGACGAGGGATATCATGCGTTTACTGCATACCATGCTGCGCGTCGGCGACCTGCAACGCTCCATTGATTTTTACACCAAGGTGCTGGGCATGAAGCTGCTGCGCACCAGCGAAAACACCGAGTACAAATACTCGCTGGCCTTTGTGGGCTACGGTGACGAACGTGATGAAGCGGTGATCGAGCTGACCTATAACTGGGGCGTAGACAAATACGACCTGGGCAACGCATACGGTCATATCGCGCTGAGCGTTGATAACGCTGCCGAAGCCTGCGGCCGTATTCGTCAGAACGGCGGCAACGTCACTCGTGAAGCCGGCCCGGTAAAAGGCGGCACCACGGTGATTGCGTTTGTTGAAGATCCGGACGGTTACAAAATCGAACTGATCGAAGAAAAAGATGCCGGCAAAGGTCTCGGCAACTGATTTTCTGCGGGTGCTTTTAGCACCCGTTTTTTCCCCCTGCCTTTCCAAGCCGCGGCAAAATTTGCCATAATGCGCGCTACTTTTTCTGAGTTAAGAGATTCTGATGTCCGACAATGCGCAACTTAATGGTCTATGCGACCGTTTTCGTGGGTTTTATCCAGTGGTGATTGATGTTGAAACCGCCGGATTCAATGCCAAAACGGATGCCCTGCTCGAAATAGCGGCAATTACGTTGAAAATGGATGAGCAAGGCTGGCTGATGCCGGACAACACGTTACATTTCCACGTTGAACCGTTTGAGGGAGCGAACCTCGAGCCGGAGGCGCTGGCGTTTAACGGGATCGATCCGAATAACCCGCTGCGTGGCGCGGTCAGCGAATACGATGCGTTGCACGCCATCTTCAAAATGGTACGCAAGGGTATTAAAGATAGCGACTGTAACCGCGCGATTATGGTGGCCCACAACGCGACGTTCGATCATAGCTTTATGATGGCTGCCGCCGAGCGTGCATCGCTGAAACGCAACCCTTTCCATCCATTCGTGACCTTCGACACCGCCGCGCTGAGCGGGCTGGCGTTGGGACAGACGGTTTTATCGAAAGCCTGCGCTGCGGCAGGTATGAATTTCGACAGCAGCCAGGCCCACTCTGCCCTGTACGATACCGAGCAGACCGCCATTCTGTTCTGCGAGATCGTCAACCGCTGGAAACGTCTGGGCGGCTGGCCGCTGCCCGTCGTTGCGGAATAACGCAAAAAAAAGCGACCTGACGGTCGCTTTTTTATTTCTGCATAGCACTCCCCGATGCCGCGCAACGCGCCATCGGGATTGAAGATTTATTCCGCTTTTGGCTCTTCCGCTTTATACTTCGCCGCGGTTTCTTTGATCAGCGGCTGCAGTTCGCCACGCTGATACATTTCAATGATGATATCGCAGCCGCCAACCAGCTCGCCGTCAACCCACAGCTGCGGGAAGGTCGGCCAGTTTGCATATTTTGGCAGTTCGGCACGGATGTCCGGATTCTGCAGGATATCAACATAAGCAAAGCGTTCGCCGCAGGCAGACAGCGCCTGAACGGCCTGCGCAGAGAAACCGCAGCTTGGCAGCTTCGGGGAGCCTTTCATGTACAGCAGGATCGGGTTCTCAGCGATCTGGCGCTGAATTTTTTCAATTGTTTCGCTCATTGTCTTGCTTCCTCAAACTTCTTTTTACGGCAGTAGTCCACCATTGTAACGTTTTGCGGCCTGAACAGAAAATAACATTTTATTCACGCCTTATTATTTTATCCTCTGCGCATTGAAGTTGCCTTATAAATATGTGTTTATCGGCAGCTGGATGAAAAACCTGCTCATTTTTTAGCTCAAGCTGTATCAAATGATGTTTTTTTTTGCACTTGCTAACGAAACAGCGTTTTGGGATGAAAAACACTATTAACATTTCGTGTTTTTATGGATTAGAATCGTTGGGTTTTGTAAACCATACCCAGGCAAGGATATTTAGCCTGCATACTCAGAGGGTTGTTCAGTGGCGCAGATAAAAAAATGGTCGATCACGCTCTGTGCATTGTTGTTTACATCGTTATCGTTCACGCCGTTGGCGCATGCAACAGGGCATGCCAAAACACCGACGGCGCAAAAATCACTTCCCGTTAAGGGCAGTGAACGCAAGAAAAAGAATACGGTCAGCAAATCAACCAGCAAGAAAAAAACCAGCACCGTCGCGAAGAACAAAACCGCACCCGCGGTCAGCAAAGCGAAAAAGGCCGCTACCCCTTCACGTAAAACGGTCGCCAGCAAAACCCGCAAAGCCAGCGCGGTAAAAACCGCCAGCGTCGTGACAACCTGCAAGACGACCCGCAAAGGGCATAAAAAAACCTGTACCACCAGCAAAGTAGAAAGTCAGCCCACCACCATCGCCCAGGCGCATAAAGTTCGCGTGCAGAAAGCGCAAAAAACCGCCATGAACAAACTGATGGGCCAGTTGGGTAAACCCTACCGCTGGGGCGGCAACTCGCCGCGTACCGGTTTCGATTGCAGCGGTCTGGTTTACTATGCTTATAAAGATCTGGTGAATATCCGTATTCCACGTACCGCTAACGAAATGTACCACCTGCGCGATGCCCGCCCGGTTGACCGCAGCGAGCTGGAAAGCGGTGATTTAGTCTTCTTCCGGACCCAGGGTCGCGGCACTGCCGATCACGTCGGCGTGTATGTTGGTAACGGTAAATTTATCCAGTCGCCTCGCACCGGTCAGGACATCCGCATTACCTCGCTGAGCGAAGACTACTGGGTACGCCACTATGTCGGCGCCCGTCGCGTGGTAACCCCGAAGACGATTCGTTAATTACTTACCCCGTTTGTTAATAAACGGGGTAAGCTTATCTTTTATCTCACCTTTTAATTTGCTACTCTATCCCCACTCAATACAAGGTTATTGAGAGTAAAAATAATAAAAGGAGAGTAGCAATGTCGTTCGAATTACCTGCATTACCGTATGCCAAAGACGCCCTGGTTCCGCATATTTCTGTGGAAACGCTTGAGTATCATTATGGTAAACACCACCAGACTTACGTCACCAACCTGAACAACCTGATCAAAGGCACCGCCTTTGAGGGTAAAACGCTCGAAGAGATCGTACGCACCTCTGAAGGCGGCGTGTTCAATAACGCGGCTCAGGTCTGGAACCACACCTTCTACTGGAACTGCCTGGCGCCGAACGCCGGCGGCGAACCGACCGGTGCCGTTGCAGAAGCGATTAACAAATCCTTCGGCAGCTTCGCCGACTTCAAAGCCCAGTTTACCGATGCCGCAGTGAAAAACTTCGGCGCAGGCTGGACCTGGCTTGTGAAGAAAGCTGACGGTTCTCTGGCCATCGTATCCACGTCTAACGCCGGCACCCCGCTGACCACCGACGCGAAGCCGCTGTTGACCGTCGACGTGTGGGAACATGCTTACTATATTGACTACCGCAACGCCCGCCCTAACTACCTGGAGCACTTCTGGGCTCTGGTGAACTGGGCGTTCGTGGCTGAAAATCTGGCTGCGTAAGCACAAAAAACCCGGCGTTGTCATGCTTCGCCGGGTGATATGCCATCGCGCAGAAGGCTTGCCTTCTGCGTTTTTTTTTACTCGCTGACCAGCGCCTGCGCACCACGGCGACGGCCGCTGAAGAACACGACCGCCAGCGCCAGCGCAGCAACGATCGCCCCCATCACCGGTACAAAGCTGTAGCCCAGCCCGCCCGATATAACCGCACCGCCGACCACGGCCCCCAGCGCATTACCGAGGTTAAACGCGCCAATATTCACCGACGACGAAAGCCCCGGCGCTTCGTGTGCTACCCGCATCACGCGCATCTGTAGCGGCGGCACCACGGCAAACGTTGCCGCGCCCCACACCACCATGCTAAACGCCGCCCCCACCTGGCTCTGCGCCAGCCAGGGAATGGCCAGCATAATGGCCATCAGCAGCAGCAAGAAACCTTTGAGCGTACCGCTAACCGAGCGGTCAGCAAATTTGCCGCCAAGGAAGTTGCCAATAGAGAAGCCAACGCCAATCAATACCAGCATCAACGTAATAAATCCCGGCGTGGCGTGCGTCAGGGTCCGCAATACCGGCGAAATGTAGGTATAAAGCGTAAACATCGCACCAGCGCCGAGCACGGTGGTCAGTAAGGCAGAAAGTACCTGTGGGCGCACCAGTACCGCCAGCTCACGCTTAACGTCCGGTTTTTCCCCTGCCCCACCCTTCGGCAGCGACAGCCACAGCCCCGCCATGGCGACAATCCCAAGGCCAGCGGTCGCCAGGAACGACATGCGCCAGCCAATGGTTTCACCCAGCCAGGTCGCCGCCGGAACGCCGCCGATATTGGCAATTGTCAGGCCCATAAACATGGTCGCTACCGCGCTCGCCTGCTTATGCTTCGGCACAACGCTCGCGGCAACCACCGACCCCAGACCAAAGAACGCGCCGTGGTTGAGGCTGGTAATAATGCGCGACAGCATCAGCGTGGTGTAGTCAGGCGAGATAGCCGACAGCACGTTACCAAGGGTAAAAATCGCCATCAGGAAAATCAGCGCATTGCGCCGCGCGCGATGAGACAACAGCAGCGTCATCAGCGGGGCCCCGACCATCACGCCCACGGCGTAGGCGCTGATCAACATTCCCGCGGCGGGAATAGAGACGTCAACGCCCTTCGCAATGACCGGCAGCAGCCCCATGGGCGAGAATTCGGTGGTCCCTATGCCAAAGGCGCCAATCGCCAGGGCAAGCAGGGGATAATTGACTTTCATGCAAAAACTCCGGTTGGCCGCGCACAGCTGGCGGCATGACAACATAGGGCAAAAGCATGACATCAATCACAGAAAATCAGAAGTGTACAAAACAGCAAAAGATTATTGCTAATTTGATAACAATTGACGGGAGGGAGCGAACTCCCTCACCGGAGGAATTAATGCAATACGGCGGTCAGTGCAGCGGCAACAATGAGCGCAAGCGTAATAATGGTAGTGGTGAGCGACAGCTTAAGTTCGGTACTCATCAATTTTTCTCCTTTTTATTGCCACAGTGAAACTGAGCTTACTCATTTTTGCACAGATAATCGTAAAAATCTTCACAGATTTAGCAGGATGTTGTTTTTTGCTCTTCCACTTTGCGTCGGGATACGTCAAAATTCGACGCTTATTTATAAGCGTACCGGCCATTGACCCCCTCCTGTCGTCCTGTATCGTTTTCCCGGCGAATCGCAATTCACAAAATTGCGTCAGGGTGTGTGAAGGCAAACGTTTTCCTTTCGATTTTTTCAGGGGCAGGCCAGGGTCTGGAGTGAGATGGAATGGCAACAATTAAAGATGTAGCGAAGCGCGCAAACGTTTCCACTACAACCGTATCACATGTAATTAACAAAACGCGTTTTGTCGCCGAAGAGACGCGTGAAGCGGTCTGGGCGGCGATTAAAGAACTGCACTACTCGCCGAGCGCCGTTGCCCGCAGCCTGAAGGTCAACCACACCAAATCCATTGGTTTGCTGGCCACCAGCAGTGAAGCAGCCTATTTTGCCGAAATTATTGAGGCCGTAGAGAAAAACTGCTTCCAGAAAGGGTATACCCTGATCCTCGGCAACGCGTGGAACAATCTTGAGAAGCAGCGCGCGTACCTGTCAATGATGGCGCAAAAGCGCGTCGACGGTCTGCTGGTCATGTGCTCAGAATACCCGGAGTCACTGCTCTCCATGCTGGAAGAGTATCGTCACATTCCAATGGTGGTGATGGACTGGGGCGAAGCCAAAGCCGATTTTACCGACTCGGTTATCGATAACGCCTTCGAAGGCGGTTATATGGCGGGCCGCTATCTGATCGAACGCGGCCATCGCGATATCGGCGTGATCCCGGGCCCGCTGGAGCGCAATACCGGCGCAGGCCGTCTGGCAGGCTTTATGAAAGCGATGGAAGAAGCGCAGATTAACGTACCGGCAAACTGGATTGTTCAGGGCGACTTTGAACCAGAATCCGGCTACCGGGCGATGCAGCAGATTCTGTCCCAGCACCCGCGCCCAACCGCCATCTTCTGCGGCGGCGATATTATGGCCATGGGCGCACTGTGTGCCGCCGATGAAATGGGGCTGCGCGTGCCGCAGGATATTTCGCTGATCGGGTATGATAACGTGCGTAACTCACGTTTCTTCACCCCCGCGCTGACCACTATCCATCAGCCGAAGGACTCGCTTGGCGAAACGGCCTTTAACATGCTGATGGATCGCATTGTCAGCAAGCGCGAAGAGTCACAGTCAATTGAGGTGCACCCGCGCCTGATTGAGCGTCGTTCTGTGGCCGACGGTCCGTATCGCGACTACCGCCGTTAATCGCGTTCTGCGAGCGCCCTATACGGGCGTTCGCAGCCACTCCTCGTTCAGCGTCTCACTATCCCCCAGGTACTCCAGCAGCCAGCTTAATGCCGGTGACGCTTCACTTTGCTGCCACGTGAGGCAACAGGCGGCATCCGGGAACGGGTTCTCCAGCGTCAGTGCGACCCACTCTCCGCTCTCCAGCCATGGCTGAGCCAGATGCCCCGGCACCATCGCCGCACATAAGCCGGCGGAAATACAGGTTTCTGACGACGCCCAATCCGGCACCACCACGCGTTTTTGGTTATCCAGCAGCCAGGTCGTACGCTTAGGCAGCGAACGCGAAGTATCCTCGCGCACCAGTGACGGCCAGTTGCGCAGCACATCATCGCTGAGCGGCCCATCCAGACGCGCCAGCGGATGTGCGCTGGACACCACGCAGTGCCAGTTGAGCATTCCCATATCCCGAAAAGCAAAGCGCCCCCCGACCGGAATCGCCTGCGTGGCGCCAATCGCCAGCTCGACGCGGCCGTCCGCCAGCGCATCCCATACGCCGTTAAAGACTTCCTGGTAAACAATCAGCTCAACGTCGCTAAAGTGACGGTAAAAATCGACGATCAGCTGGCGCGTACGCTGTGGCTTAACAATATTATCAACGGCAATCGCCAACTGGCCACGCCAGCCGTTGGCAATCTGCTGGCACTGCTGGCGGGTGATCTGCATTTTTTTGATAACAGACCGCCCTTCTTTCAGGAACCATGCCCCGGCAGGCGTTAATTCCACGTCGCGATGACGGCGTTCAAACAGCGGTACAGCCAGCCACTCTTCCAGCTGTCGTACCGTATAGCTTACCGCAGAAGGCACACGATGCAGTTCCTGCGCGGCGGCGCTAAAGCTACCGTTACGCGCTACCGCATCAACGACTTCAAGAGAATATTCAGACCACATTTTCTGCCTGCAAAAAATTTGAATCCATGGCTCAAATATTAGCGTTTCACAACCCTGAATGCACTCTCTACACTCGGCGGCAAGGTTAATATCAGATAATAAAGGGCAATTTATGCAACCTGGGAAAGGATTTTTAGTCTGGCTCGCGGGGCTGAGCGTGCTGGGTTTTCTGGCCACCGACATGTACCTGCCTGCTTTTGCTGCCATTCAGCAAGACCTGCAAACGCCGGCCTCGGCGGTCAGCGCCAGCCTGAGTTTGTTCCTGGCCGGCTTCGCCGTCGCGCAGCTGCTGTGGGGGCCGCTGTCTGACCGCTATGGCCGCAAACCCATTCTGCTGGCGGGCTTAACCATTTTCGCCGTGGGCTGTCTGGGGATGCTGTGGGTCCGTGACGGCACTACCCTGCTGGTGCTGCGCTTTGTGCAGGCGGTCGGTGTATGCGCCGCAGCCGTTACCTGGCAGGCAATGGTCACCGACTACTATCCGGCCCAGCGTACTAACCGCATTTTCGCAACCATCATGCCGCTCGTCGGGCTGTCACCCGCGCTGGCACCGCTGCTTGGCAGCTGGCTCCTGGTCCACTTTGACTGGCAGGCCATCTTTGCGACGCTGTTTATTATCACGCTGGTGCTGATGCTGCCGGCTTTTCGTCTCAAGCCCGCGCACAAAAAGCACGCCGTCAACGGAGAAAAGCTGACGTTTATGCGCCTGCTGCGCAGTAAAGACTATCGCGGTAACGTACTTATCTACGCCGCCTGCTCCGCCAGCTTCTTTGCCTGGTTGACCGGCTCGCCGTTTATCCTGCACGAAATGGGCTATAGCCCGACCGTCATTGGCCTGAGCTATGTGCCGCAGACAATCGCGTTCCTGATTGGTGGCTACGGTTGTCGCGCCGCACTGCAAAAATGGCAGGGTTCACAGCTGCTGCCATGGCTGCTGGTCGGGTTCGCACTGAGCGTCGTGGGAACCTGGGCCGTCGGCCTGGCCCAGGATGTGTCGCTGAGCGCACTGCTGATTCCGTTCTGCGTGATGGCCACCGCTAACGGCGCTATCTATCCGATCGTCGTGGCACAGGCGCTGAAGCCGTTCCCACAGGCCACCGGTCGCGCGGCGGCGTTGCAAAATACGCTTCAGCTCGGTCTGTGCTTCCTGGCCAGCCTGGCGGTATCGACACTGATTGCGACTCCGCTGCTTACCACTACCAGCGTGATGCTGGTAACCGTAGTGCTGGCCGGTATCGGTTACGGCATGCAGCGCGCCGCCCGTCGCGCCGAACGCCAGGCTGACGCCGCTGCGTCCCACGTCTGAATATTCCTCGCATCAATACCTCCATAAATGATTAGGGCGCTAAGTTTTTTTGTTGAATCAAGGCACTTAGCGTCCTATACTGGATCGGCATCACATAATTAGTATACATTGAACTTATTATGCGGAAGCAGGACGGCTTCCCCTTAAACCACGGATTGGCTTTCGGCAAGGGGTTCTTCCCTTCCTCTGTGCTACGTCGGATAGCAGGCTCACGAATTTTTCGTGACATTTCTCACAAACCAGAAAAAAGCGTCTACGCTGTTTTAAGGTTCTGATCATCAGGTCGGGATGGAGAAGCTATGAGCTCATCGTGTATAGAAGAAGTAAGCGTACCGGATGACGACTGGTATCGTATCGTTAGCGAGCTGCTAAACCGAGCAGGCATTGAAATTAACGGCAATGCCTCCTGCGATATTCAGGTTAAAAATCCGCGTCTTTTTAAACGAGTTTTACAGGAAGGTTCGCTGGGTCTTGGCGAAAGCTATATGGACGGTTGGTGGGAATGCGATCGTCTGGATATCTTCTTCGACAAGGTACTGCGCGCCGGACTTGAAAACCAACTCCCCCATCATTTCAAAGATACGCTGCGCGTGGCCGGTGCGCGTTTGTTTAACCTCCAGAGCCGCAGACGCGCCTGGCAGGTGGGCAAAGAGCACTACGACCTCGGCAACGATCTCTTTAGCCGCATGCTCGACCCTTTCATGCAATACTCCTGCGGCTACTGGAAAGAGGCTGAAAACCTCGAGCAAGCCCAGCAGGCCAAGCTTGAGCTTATCTGCCAGAAGCTGCAGCTGGCGCCGGGAATGCGCGTGCTGGATATCGGCTGCGGATGGGGTGGCCTGGCAGCCTATATGGCGAAAAACTACGGCGTGACCGTCAAGGGCGTCACCATTTCCGCTGAACAGCAGAAGATGGCGCAGGCGCGTTGTGAAGGGCTGGACGTTGAGATTTTGCTCCAGGACTACCGCGACTTAAACGATCAGTTCGACCGCATCGTGTCCGTCGGCATGTTTGAGCACGTTGGGCCAAAAAACTACGACACCTATTTCTCCGTCGTTGACCGCAATCTCAAGCCCGATGGGTTGTTTTTACTGCACACCATTGGTTCGAAAAGAACCGACAACAATGTCGATCCGTGGATCAACAAATACATCTTTCCGAATGGCTGTTTACCGTCCGTGCGCCAGATTGCCGTCGCCAGCGAACCACACTTCGTGATGGAAGACTGGCACAACTTTGGTGCCGACTACGATACCACGCTCATGGCCTGGCATAGCCGTTTCCTCGCCAGCTGGCCGGAAATCGCCGACAACTATTCTGAACGATTCAAACGCATGTTCAGCTACTATCTTAACGCCTGTGCGGGAGCCTTCCGTGCGCGTGATATTCAGCTGTGGCAGGTTATGTTCTCCCGTGGGGTTGAACAAGGTCTGCGCGTCGCGCGGTAATCCGGCATTGACGCCTGCGCCACCCGGCGCAGGCGTTTTCCGTTATTCTGCTACCGCCTGCGCGGCAGCCTCTTTCGCGGCCATCACGCGTTCAACGGTATCCACTACCGCCTGCGTTTGCGGATCGATCTCGATATTCACGCGGTCACCCAGACGTTTTTTTCCCAGCGTCGTGCGCTCCAGCGTCTCTGGAATCAGGTGCACGCAAAAACGCGTCGCCGTGACTTCACCTACCGTCAGGCTAATACCGTCGATGCCGATAAATCCTTTGTAGAGGATATATTTCATCAGCGACGGGTCCTGGATTTTAAACCAAATCTGTTTGTTGTTTTCAGACGTCAGAATTTTAGCCACTTCCGCAGTGGTCATAATATGACCCGACATCAAATGGCCGCCAATTTCGTCGCTGAACTTCGCCGCGCGCTCAACGTTAACGACGTCACCAACCTTCACATCGCCAAGGTTGGTAATACGCAGCGTCTCTTTCATCAGATCGAAGCTAATCTGGTCGCCGTTGATTTCCGTGACCGTTAAGCAACAGCCGTTGTGTGCAACCGAAGCCCCGGTTTCCAACCCGGCCAGCATAGATTCTGGCAGCGCTACTACGTGGGTGCGGAAGTTCGGTTTCTCATCAATAGACACGATTTTTGCCGTGCCCTGCACAATACCCGTGAACATATCGTCAACTCCTATTAATCATCGTGCCGGCATCGCTACCGGTTCATCTGCTACGCACAATAGCAGTTGATAAAACAGGTTGCCACCTTCCGCGCCGCTCCCCCCTTTTTTTGACTAGATTAATAGCAAATCCCCGCTACAATATCGGAGCAATTCCTCTATTTATTCTTCTTGCTGCCGGTTAAGGCGGCTTATCTGTCTCCCGTACACGGCGTACGGCGAGAATAAATAACAACAATACAGGTGTTCACGTGCAGAAGTACTTTAGCGAAGCGCGTCAGTTATTAGCTCTGGCTATCCCGGTTATCCTTGCGCAGGTAGCACAAACGGCCATGGGGTTCGTTGATACGGTGATGGCCGGCGGTTACAGCGCCACCGATATGGCCGCCGTGGCGATCGGCACGTCTATCTGGCTACCCGCCATTCTTTTCGGCCACGGCCTCCTGCTGGCGCTGACGCCGGTTATCGCCCAGCTTAACGGCTCCGGCCGACGCGACCGCGTCGCGCTTCAGGTTCGCCAGGGGTTCTGGCTGGCCGGTTTTGTCTCGCTGCTGATCATGGTTGTCCTGTGGAATGCGGGCCATATTATCCGCGCCATGCATAACATTGACCCGGCGCTGGCCGACAAAGCCGTTGGTTATCTGCGTGCGCTGCTGTGGGGCGCGCCGGGCTATCTCTGCTTCCAGGTAGCACGTAACCAGTGTGAAGGGCTGGCGAAAACCAAGCCCGGCATGGTCATGGGCTTTATCGGCCTGCTGGTGAACATTCCGGTGAACTATATCTTTATTTACGGGCATTTTGGGATGCCGGAACTCGGCGGCGTTGGCTGCGGTGTGGCAACCGCCTCGGTTTATTGGGTGATGTTCTTCAGCATGCTGTACTACGTCCGCCACGCAGGCTCGATGCGAGATATTCGTCACCACGCGCGTTTTAGCGGCCCGGACCTCACCATTCTGAAGCGGCTGACCACGCTGGGGCTGCCGATTGCGCTGGCGCTATTCTTCGAAGTGACGCTGTTCGCGGTTGTCGCACTGCTGGTCTCTCCGCTGGGGATCGTGGATGTCGCTGGCCATCAGATTGCGCTCAACTTCAGCTCGCTGATGTTCGTTCTGCCGATGTCGCTGGCGGCAGCGGTGACGATTCGCGTAGGCTTCCGTCTGGGCCAGGGTTCAACGCCCGACGCACAGGTTTCTGCCCGCACCGGCCTGGGCGTCGGCGTATGCATGGCCGTCTGTACGGCAGTATTCACGACGCTGATGCGGACCCATATCGCCCTGCTCTATAACGATAACCCGGAAGTGGTGACGCTGGCGGCACAGCTGATGCTGCTGGCAGCGCTGTATCAAATCTCCGACTCCATTCAGGTGATTGGCAGCGGAATTTTGCGCGGTTATAAAGATACTCGCTCCATCTTCTTTATCACCTTTATTGCCTACTGGGTGCTGGGCCTGCCGTGCGGCTATGTGCTCGCGCTGACCGATCTGGTGGTTGAGCGCATGGGTCCGGCGGGTTTCTGGTGGGGCTTCATTATTGGTCTGACCTCGGCCGCAATCATGATGATGCTCAGAATGCGTTTCCTTCAGCGTCAGCCTGCGGCGGTTATTTTACAACGCGCGGCACGCTAATTGCCCCGCCCGCGCCGCCGTGAACCCACGCGGCGCGGGCCGTACCTTAGTGGTGCAGCATCTCTTCTACAACCTGCTTGCTGGTGAGCTGGTACGGATAGTACGTCGGCCAGTTATCCATCTCAGCCAGCAGCGCTTCCTGCGACTGGTTGCCCATAAAGATATGGAAATGTGCGGATTTACGCGGCGCGATCGTGTGATCGCTGAACTGCACGTATTTCGGCGCAGCGCTTTTGGCATCCTGACACTCAAACAAATAGCGCACCCCTTTTTTGCCTGACGCGTAGGTTAACACCTTGTGCCCGGCATAGCGGTACTGGCAGGCGCTGACCTTGTCACCTACGTGAAACTCCATGACGCCGTTTTCAATGCCAATCATGTTCACGTCCGTCGCGTAACCTTTACGGTAATACTCTTTAATCTGCGCGAACGTTTTGCTATGGTCTTTTTGCGCTTTCTGGCGGAAAACCGGATCGAGCTCGCCGGACAGCAGCAGCGCATTCACCGACTCCCACACGCCGTCCCAGTCCTCAAGCGGGCGATCCTTCACGTCGCTGACGTCAAAAATGCCTTCTGCTGCCTTCTGCTCTTTTTCCGACAACGGCTTGCCGTGATCGTGATGTCCATGGGCCCATGTTTGCCCGCTCATCAGCAGCGCGCCCATCGCTAGCGCCATTTTTCCCAGATGCTTCACTCGCCTCTTCCTTCTGTGATATTGACAGGATGCAAAACGTTATAACATTACATTTCCATTTTCAACCATCGATGACAAAAATGGCCGGCAGCGGCAGGAGTGGTAAAAAGCGTCAAAAGTGGGGGGAATAAAAGCCAGCGAGATCAACGTATTTTGTAAAGCGAAGAAAAATGCGTCAGAGATGGGCAAAAGTTCTCCAGTCGCGTGAAATCACACATTTTCCACTTGCCACAGCCCGCCGCTGCCGCTAATATTCGTCCCCGTTGCCGCAAGCAACAATGCGTTCGTAGCTCAGTTGGTTAGAGCACCACCTTGACATGGTGGGGGTCGTTGGTTCGAGTCCAATCGAACGCACCATTATGCGTTTATAGCTCAGTTGGTTAGAGCACCACCTTGACATGGTGGGGGTCGTTGGTTCGAGTCCAATTAAACGCACCATAACGCGTTCGTAGCTCAGTTGGTTAGAGCACCACCTTGACATGGTGGGGGTCGTTGGTTCGAGTCCAATCGAACGCACCATATCCTCTCGATATGGCGCCTCTCTCTTCTCTTATGTATCACATCATCACGGCAGCTTGGTTAAGCGCTGTACGCTGATGCCGTCCAGCTTTCCATCCAGCGTTGCCAGAAAATCATCATGGTACGGCATTGCGACGTGCTTTTTCAGATCATCCTCTGATTTCCAGCGCTCGATAAACACGAACGATACCCTGCCCTCGTTCGCCAGCTCACGCACGTCGGGAATGGCCTTACTTTCATGAAGATCGTACTGCAGGCACCCCGCCTCCTGGTGCGTCAGCGGTACCATGGCCTGCGCGGCTTGTCTGATGGTGTCGATATATTCCGGACGGGGGGTGAGAGTGGCAACAATCTTGACTTCGCTCATGTGAGATCCTTCGTGCATTAATGACTACCCCGAGCGGCTTCACGCGGAAACCACCCGGGGACCTGAATTATTCAGGCTAGCAACGGAGTCTCATTTTCGCCAACCCTCGGCCAGCGAACGGCGATTACTTCACCAGCGTTTGTTTTTTCTCAACGTCTTTCAGGCCACCCTCATTGATGGCGTTCTTGTAGCCCATTTTTTGCAGCAGCGTTTCTGCTTTACCCGACTGGTTGCCGGTATTGCAGTACAGGTACAGCGTATCGTTTTTGTCCTGCGTCACTTCGCCAATTCGCGCCGCCAGCTGCTTAAGCGGAATATTCACCGCGCCCTGAACATGCGTTTCCTGATACTGTTCTGGCGTGCGTACATCAATCCAATGCTCAGCGGCCCAGGTCGCGGTAGAGGCCAGCATAACGGTACCGGCAAGCAGGATATTTTTAAGCAGTCGAAGCTGTTTAGACATGATATTTCCTCAAATTAAACGTCACGTCAGATTATAGCCCTCTGATTTATAGGGGATAGCCATCATTCGCGGTAAAAAGGTGACCTGAGTCATGTATCATGACCATTCAGCTCCATGCAAGCCTAGGGCAGCTTTGCGTATTCGTCGTCACTCACCGCTTCAAGCCACTCATTTGAGGCTCCCGGCGCCGGGACTTCAACCGCGATGTGGGCAAACCAACTATCGTGCGCCGCGCCGTGCCAGTGTTTGGTACCGGCAGGAATATTCACCACATCGCCCGCCTTCAGCTCACGTGCCGCTTCACCCCACGCCTGATACCAGCCCCGCCCACCGGTCACCAGCAAAATCTGCCCACCCTGATGATGAATGTGCCAGAAGTTACGACAGCCGGGTTCAAACGCTACGTTGCCAATCGTCACTCCCTCACGGGACAGCATGGTCAGGTAGCTGGTTCCGGTAAAATATTGCGCGTAGGCTTCATTTTTTTCACCGCGCGGGAAGGCGCTATTACCATCAAACGGTGTGTTCATCACTGCTCCTGTTGATTAAGAAATTGTTCAAGCACCGCACGCGCGTTTTCAGCCATGGCGGGCAAACATTTTTCCGCCAGTACCGCGATAAACGTCCGCAGTTGCTCCACCGTAATGCCATTATGACGGCTGATGGTGTAGTGACTTTTCAGCTGACTTTCCGCCCCTTGAATGGCCGCCAGCGCCGCGATAGTCGCCAGTTCGCGAGTAGGCCAGTCCAGCACATCGCGCTGGAAGATATCGCCAAACAGATGCGCCTTCAGATAAACGTCTATTGCGGGTGCAAAGTCGAACAGCGGCCCGCTAACCGGCTGCCCGACCAGCCGGGTCTGATTATCCGTTCCCGCAACAAGGCTGTTCCAGCCCTCCGGCGGCAGCGTGGCGCTTTTGCCCTCGTCGTCCACCTTCCCCTGCCGTTTGCGCGCGTCCACAACCGACATAAAACAGCCCAATGCATTCAGGCTGCGTGGAAAACCGCAATAGGCGTAGAGCTGAACCAGCACGTCTTTAATTTCATTAATCGTTAAGCCTGCATCAAGCCCTGCATTTAGCGCCTGATCGAGTTTGTCCATCGCGCCGCAGGCGGTAAATGCTGCAATCGGGATTAGCGCCTGCTGGCGAGCGTTCAGTAAGGTGTGCATGTTATGGTCTCCGAAACGGAGCCGTCGCCCCGTCTGAATGTGTGGATGCGAGAATTATAGCGAGCGACGACGATGGCGATTAGCGGGGTAAATCAGAACTGGCCTATGAATAAATTTCATCAATCATGCGGGTCGGCAGGAGGGTAAAAAACGAACAGCGCATAACGTCAAGCCCAGGCCCTCAGATACCAATAAAAACGGGCCATTCGGCCCGCTAATGATTAACACACTTCCAGCGCCCGCGTACGGGCCCTCTCAGCCTGCTTTCGGTAATGTTCATACCTTGCACAAAACCAGGCTTTCTGCTGCGCGTTCATGTTGCCCGTTACGGCGCTGATGTCGATGGGATGGCCCAACGCGTGCATATGAGCAAAGCTGCGGGCCAAAAAATCAAAATTGGTTAATGCCTGTGGGTCCTGTTTCTGCATTGCATATCCCTCCGAACTGGTTCATTTTTTAAGGTTATATGCTTTCCTGTTTCCAGTATTCGCCTGTTATCGATATCACTTTGAACAATGCGTGCGCATTCCAGTCGCGCTACGTCACATTTTGACCAAGAGTTCGGCAAAAGAGACGGTTCGTGCTGAATAGACGGTCGGCGGCTGTCTGAGTGGGTACATTAATCAACATTTTTGCAATATACTGTGACAAGTGTAGAACAGAGTGAGTACATGACGAATGGAAATTGATCTCGACAATCTGGTTTTTGATGGATTAGACGAAGCGCAGGAACGTAATGCGGAGCGTCTGGACGATGCGGATAAGAAAGCGCAGGCGATTATCGCCGATGACGACTGCGGCGACGCCTGCAAAATCTGATAAAAAACCGGCACCCCGTGCCGGTTTTTTATTATCCCTCTCGCTGCATTCGTCGCATCGCGCAGTGGTAGGCACCATTGCGAACCGAACGCCGCAGGATGGCGGCAATCAAACGCACACCGCCGCGTACCGCACGCCGTTCGATCGGGCTCAGCCGTAAATCCAGCATGTCTTGCGCCCAGCCGGGCAGCAGATCGATTCCCGCCTTGATGAAAATCACCCCGGCGGGCTGCGCCAACCGGCCGGGCAGTCGCGTCGTCATGAGCACCCTCGCCACCTCACGCGTCCGTTCGTCGCAGCGCAGCTGTGGGCGCATTCGCGCCAGATAGTCCGCCACCGCGTCCGGCGTCTTCGGCACGTTTCGCGCGCCCAGCCGCTCGGCGATGCTGGCCGATTCGATAAAATACTGGGCCTGTCGCGCAGGACTCACCACCGTACGCCGATAGCGCAGGTGTGAGGCCATAAACGATCGGCATTCCGCAACGTGCACCCAGGTCAGTAAGTCCGGGTCGTTAGCCGCATACGGCGTACCGTCGTTATCTACGCCGTTAATTCGCGCGTGAATCGCGTTGACTTTGGCAATCAATCGCTCGGCGTCTGGCTCGGTCGCAAACGTTGTTGCGGAAATGAACTGGCTGGTACGCCGCAGGCGACCGAAAATATCGTCACGAAATGACGAATGATCCCAAACGCCTGCCAGCGCCAAGGGGTGCAGCATTTGCAGCAGCAACGCGCTGATGCCACCGCACAGCATGGAGGTAAAATCGCCGTGCACCGGCCAGATGGCCGACTGCGGGCCAAACAGTCCCGGATCGCCGATAGGATGCTCGAAGTCTATTTCTTTCAACGCCATCCCCGTCAGGCCCAGTACCTGCTGCTCAATACGCTGACGTAGCCACTCCATTGCCCCCTCCCCGCACGTTAGATTTGACGCGCGTTATCAAGCCACGCGTACACCGCCGCCAGATCCTGCTCGGCCAGCCCGCCCTGCGCTGCGTTCTCCCACAGTGTGGCAATATCGCTCATCATCGGCATCGTGCCTTGCGGCGCGTTTGCCAGCGCCAGACGCGCATCCTTCAGCGCATGCTGTAGCTGCATCTGCGGGGTATAGTCGTTCTCGCGGATCATCGCCAGCTTCCCTTTCACGTACGGTGCTGCCAGCGGGCCGCCTTCCAGCGTTTCCCAAAGCTTGTCCGCCGTGAAGCCAAACTGTTTTGCCAGCTGCATGCTTTCCGCCACGCCCTGCATCATGGCAATCAGCCAGGCGTTGATCACCAGCTTCATTTTCTGGCTGTTACCCACCTCACCGTACCACTGTGTCCCGCGAGAAATCGCGTCAAACACCTGCTGCGCCGCCTCGGCGCGGGTGCGATCGCCGCTGGCCATCACCAGGATCTGCGCATTTTCAGCCGGGGCTTTAGTACCGGATACCGGTGCATCGAGGTAGAGCATATCCGGGCGCAGCGCGTGAAGCTGCGCGACCGCATTCGCGGTTTCCTGAATCCCGATAGTCCCCATCTGGCAGAAAGTCGCCCCCTGCTGGCAGGACGGGGCTACGGCGCGGATCAGCGACTGCGTCGCATCGCCGTCGGTCAGCATGGCGATAACCACCTGCGCATCGGCGACCGCCAGCGCAGGGTCATTACACAGCTGTAACCCCGCGTGCTCGAGGTCCTCGCCACGGCCTGGCGTGCGGTTCCAGCCGTATACCGTGAAGCCTTTTTTTAGCAGATTGGCCGCAAATGCGTGCCCCATTGCGCCCAATCCCAGAACCGCTACCGCGGGCAGTGCCTTCATTTCTCTCTCCTCACATGCTCGGTCGTTTTTTGTAGCCTGATGATTTTCCGGTCATAATGCAACCGGTTAGTCCATCATAGTGTCCGCCGTTGAGGTCTGGCATTAGCGAGGGTTGCGCTATTCGCTTTTTCGCCCACCGGATTTGCCGATGGCTTTGTGAAGATCGTTAATGCGTTTCATGGAGCGTAGCGTGCGCTGCGAAGCCGTCGACGCGACCGACAGCACCAGCATCTCCAGGCACACCATCACCGTCCCGTGCAACGGCACACGGCCGTTTTCACCACGTGGAACATGGATGACCACCTGAGACATTTCGCTAAACCGCGAGTCGGTTGCCTGGGTCAACAAAATCGTCGGAATACCCAAACGTGCGGCCTCGCGCAGGGTCGTCAGCCCTTCACGGTGCGGAGACTTTTGCCCCATCATAATCAGCACATCGCCACGCTGGAGTGAAATTAACTGTTCAGCCAGGCTAAATCCGGTGCGATTAAGGACATACGACGGCAGGCCGATACGGTTGAACATTCGCGCGGTATAGTCGGTGAGAATACCCGATGCCCCAATGCCAAACAGCGCAACCTGACGGGCGTCGCTCAGCAGCGCGACGGCGCGAGCGATAGCCGCACGGTTATCCGGTGTGGCCAGTACTTCACAGGCGCGCAGGTGTCCTTCCAGGACAAAATCAATGCTGGCGCTGACGTCGCTGGTTAGCGTCGCCACGGTAGAGGCCATTTTTTCTGATGACGTGATGGTCGGGCCAAACCAGTGCTGCATCGTTTGCTTAAGGTCACGTAGCCCGGCGAAGCCTAGCGCCTGAATGGCGCGCACCACCGTCGCATCTGAGGTTTGCGTCGCCGCTGCAATCTCCATTGCCGTGTGGTCAAGCACCGCTTCGCGGTTATCGTCAATCCAGTGCGCCACGGCTAATAGCCGTGGCGACAGCTGTGCCGCCCGGTTGCGCAGGCGCTCGCCGAACAAATCTACCCGTTTTTTTTCCTTACGCTGCACGCTCTGGCTCATTTGCCCTCCGAGGCAAGCGGTCTTCCGGCAATCTGGGACTGCACCTGCGCCACCAGCAGGCTCAACGCCGCATACGAGTTGGAGATAACTTCATCGCGCGGCAGCAGGACATAGTGCCCGGTACGGCAGGCGCGCATAAAATCGCACCAGCCCGGCATCACTTTTTCCATCTCATTGAGCTCATCCTGCGGTTTACCGCCGGTGTCGGAGCGCCAGGTGGCAAAGACAAAATCCGCATCCAGATCCGGCATTTGTTCAGCGCTAACGTCGATTCGCTGTCCGTCGGGAATGCGTTCGATCAACGGCGGGAAATGAAAGCCGGCATCGCGCAGGACGCGGCCCAGTGAGTGGTATGAATGATGTACGGTCACTTTGCCATTATTGGCTTGAATGACCGATACGCTGATATTTTGCGTATCCACGGTCTGCTTGAGCTGCGCAATCTGCGTCTGATAGCGGTGGTCAAGCACCGCCAGCCGCGCCTGAGTGCCGGTAAGCTGCGCCAGTTTGCTGTAAATTCGCGGCGCACTGCCCAATAAATGGTCAATACTGACCGTGGGGGCAATTTTTGCCAACTGCTCTATCGGCACATTGCGGTTAGGCTCGGTGATAATCAGGTCAGGCTTTGCCGCCGCCACGGCCTCAAGATCGATATCAGCGGTGCCAATGAACGCGATGTCGCTATTCTCAAAATCCACGCCGGTGAGTTCGGCGCTGGCGCGCAGATAATGGCTACCGTCAGGCCGCGTACGCCCGTGGCTGGCAACCGGCGGCACGCCGAGTTCAATCAGCGGAATGGTAATATCGAGATCGTGCATCGATACAATGCGTTTCGGGTGCTCAGGCACCTGCACCACCCGCCCCAGATCGTCAGTAAATGCCTGCGTTTGCGCGCCAGCAACGGCGCTTATCAGCCACAAAACGGGCAATAACCCTCGAATGGTCATGGATCCTCACAAAGCGTCGCGGCGACGCCACAGCAGTAAAATAAAGAACGGACAGCCGATCAGGGAAATAATGATCCCCGCCGGAATTTGCAGCGGCGCAAACGCCAGGCGCCCAAGGGTATCGGTGAGCAACACCAGCAGTGCGCCAATCAGCGCACTGCCGGAAAGCAGCGCAACCTGCCCGCCGCGCAGTAAGAAGCGCGCCATATGCGGCGCCATCAGTCCGACAAATCCCAGGCTACCGACGCAGGATACGCTCGCCGCCGTCAGCAGCACCGGCGCGAAAAAGCGCAGCAGGGTCAGGCGCGAAAGGCGCACGCCCAGACTGCTGGCAACCGAATTGCCCAGCATCGCCACATCTGCAGCCCGCGCAGTCAGATACAGAATCACGACCGCAGGCAACGCCCACGCGACGGCCACAGCAAGCAGCGGCCAGGTCGCGGCGTGCAGGCTGCCGGCAAGCCAGGTCATCGCCGTCTGGACATCACGTATATCTGCGGTGGTGACAAACAGCCCCATCGCCGCCGACAGCGCCCATGACACGCCAATACCAATCAAAATAAAGCGCGGCCGTGAAAGATCCCGCGCCAGCACAATCACCAGCAGCGCCACCAGGACACCACCGACCATCCCCACCAACGGCCGCCAGGCCAGGCTTAGCGACGGGAAAACGAGGATCAGCGTCAGCACCACAACGCTGGTGCCTTCTTTCACGCCGATAAGCCCAGGGTCGGCCAGACCGTTACGGGTCATCGACTGCATCGCAGCGCCGGCCAGCCCCAGCATACCGCCGCAGAAAATCGCCATCAGCAGGCGCGGCAGGCGGATATCCCGCACGATATAAAGCTGCTGAGCGTTAAGCGACTGGGGATAAAACAACGCGCGCCCAATGTCGCTGGTAGGGATCGGTAACGAACCGCGCGTTACCCCATAGAGCAACAACAGCGCAATCATCACCGCCAGCAGTGCGCTAATTTTTAATAGCCTTGGGCGTAACAAAACCCGCCAGGGGCCTAGCGTCAACGGGCGGAAGCCCGCTTTGGTCACCGCGCGCGTCATTTGAAATACCTCACGGCAATAGCGATAAACACCGGAGCCCCGATCAATGCGGTCATCACCCCCGTGGCGAGCTCCTGCGGGGCCAGCAGCCAGCGGGCAAGAATATCGGCCAGCAGCAGCAGCAGCGCGCCGGTCGGTAGCGCCAGCAACAGCCCAACGCGTACATCCTGCCCGGCCCAGCGACGAATCACATGTGGCACAACCAGCCCAATAAATCCGATCGGCCCGGCGATTGAAACCGATGCGCCGCACAGCAGCGCAATCGCCACGACGCCCAGTAGCCGGGTCCGCGCCACCGACACGCCCAGCCCGCTGGCAACGCGGTCGCCCAACGCCAGAATATTCAGCCGCGGCGTCAGGCACGCCGCCATCAGCACACCCAATAGTGCCGGGAGGCAGGCCAGCTGTAGCGAGGGAAAATTCATACCGGCTAAATCACCGGCGAGCCAGGTGCGCATCGCCTGGAGCGTCTGCTCATCCAGGATCAAAATAGAGGCTGTTATCGCTGAAGCAAACGCCGATAGCGCCACGCCGCAGAGGGTTATTTTCATGGCCGTCGCCCCCGCGCGTCCGGCGCAGGCCAGCAGCATGACCAGACCAAACAGGGCCGCCGCCCCGCCCGCTGCTGCCAGCGGGCGGCTGATACCCCAGTCGCTAAACGACACCCCTGCCGCCGAGCAGGCCACCACCGCCAGCGTGGCACCGGCGTTCAGGCCGAGGATATGCGGCTCACCTAAGGGATTGCGAATAACGGTTTGTAGCAACAGACCCGCCGCGCCAAGCGACGCGCCGGTGAGCAGCGCCGCCAGCAGTCGGGTTAATCGCAGGCTGACAATAATACGATGGTCAAAATTACGCGGATCGTAGTGGAATAAGGCCTCCACCACGACGCGCGGCGCAATCATCCGCGCGCCAAGGCCAAGATGGATAATCGCCGCCGCGCACAACAGCGCACCAAGCAGCATCAATGCCGAGAACGGACGGAAAGAACGCGGTCGCGCCAGCATGCTTTGCTCCGACATCAGGACAACGCCGAACGCGCGCAAAACGGCATAAACAACGGTTTGCCGGTCTGCGGGTTATGCAACATCTGCACGTCAACGTCGAACACCTGTTTGATCAGCGTCGGCGTGCACGTTTGCTGCTCATCAATCACGCCCGCAATACGCCCCTGCTTCATAAACACCAGCGTATCGGCGTAGTTAACGGCAAAATTGAGATCGTGCAGTACGGTAATGACCGTGCGCCCATGTTCGCGGGTCAGTTGCTGAAGGAGTTCAAGGATCTCCACCTGGTAGCGCAGATCGAGCCAGGTGGTTGGCTCATCCAGTAAAATGGTAGGGGTTTGCTGCGCCAGGGCCATAGCAATCCAGCAGCGCTGACGCTGGCCGCCGGAAAGACTGTCTACCGCCAGATGCGCATATTCCAGCGTCCCGGTCAGCCGAAGCGCCTCTTCCACCGCCAGCTCGTCCTGCTCTGACCACTGACGAATCAGCCCCTGCCAGGGATAGCGGCCACGCGACACCAGTTCAAATACCGTCAAACCTTCCGGGGTCAGCGGCGACTGCGGCAGCAGCCCCAACTGGCGTGCGACCTGCTTTGTCGGTTGCTGATGAATATCGCGACCATCAAGACGTACACAGCCGCCCAGCGGCTTGAGCATGCGCGCAATCGTATTCAGTAAGGTGGACTTACCCGACCCGTTAGCCCCTGCCAGCACCGTCATTTTACCGACGGGCAGCGTCAGGCTGATGTTATCGACAATTCGCTGATTACCGTATCCTGCGCACAGGGATTCCAGCACAATCCCGCTTTCCTGCGGGGTATCTTGCCGCTGAGGCATATTTCGTTCTCTCCGGCCGCAACGACGTGATATCGTTTCGCACTTTAAATAAATCTCATTCTCTTTTGATCATGCAATGACGTAATGTAGTAGTCAAGCTCGCTACATTACCACTTTGCTTCATAAGGTTTTCGAGCGCCGCCGCGTTCCGCCAGACACATCATGAACAATAAAAATATAAATATTCAAATAGTTAAAACAGACCACCTCGTTACTCTCGCCCCTGAAAGTCTGCGTTACCTGTGCCTTATAAATTTATTCCTCCATGCATTTACTACTACATTTCGTCATGTTTGAATGATTCTCATTACATATCCGGAACGTTTATAACGCATGTGAACGGATAGATTTTGCGATTCAGGGCAATGATTTTTATACAATTTGTCTGCCGTCCATCGGCAGATTTTTTATGGGAAACAGAGAGATGACACAGTTATCCCCGACGTTCACGGGAACTACCGGGCGCGCGCTTTTTTCACTGCTTTTTCTGGGGGCGGTCGCGTCCCCTTCGCTGATGGCGGCGGAAGCACAGCCGCAGGGTGACGCGGCAAAAAAAGAAGAATCCATGACGGTGGTCGGCGCGACCGCGCAGGCAGATCGGGACGTGACGGACGGCTACCAGCCGCTCAGCAGCTCGACGGCCACGTTGACCTCAATGCCTATGCTCGATATTCCGCAGGTGGTGAATACCGTCAGCGATCGGGTACTGGCCGATCAGCATGCCACTTCACTCGATGAAGCGCTGTATAACGTCGCCAACGTTGTGCAAACCAATACCCTCGGCGGCACCCAGGATGCCTTCACCCGTCGCGGCTTTGGCGCAAACCGCGACGGTTCGATTATGACCAACGGTCTACGTACCGTATTGCCGCGCAGTTTTAATGCCGCGACGTCGCGTGTTGAAGTGTTGAAAGGACCCGCCTCGACGCTGTATGGCATACTCGATCCCGGCGGGCTGATTAATGTTGTCACCAAACGCCCGGAACGTACCTTTTCGGGTGATATTTCCGCCACCTCCAGCAGCTTCGGCGGCGGTACCGGACAGATTGACGTCACCGGGCCTATCGACGGTACCCGGCTGGCCTATCGCCTGATTGGTGAATACCAGAATGAAGATTACTGGCGCAGCTTTGGTCAGTCGCGTAGCAGCTTTATTGCCCCTTCCCTGACCTGGTTTGGCGATGACGCCACGGTTAACCTGTCGTGGTCCCACCGGAACTACAATACGCCTTTCGATCGCGGCACAATTTTTGACCTGAATACCGGTCAGGCGGTTAACGTACCGAGTAAAGAACGCTTCGACGAACCGTTTAACATTACCGACGGCAATTCTGACCTCGCGCAGTTGAACGCGGAGTACCGTCTCAATAGCCAATGGACCGCGCGTTTCGACTACAGCTTCAGCCAGGATATGTACAGCGACAACCAGGCGCGCGTGATGGCCTATGACGCCAAAACCGGCGACCTGACCCGCCGCGTCGACGCCACGCAGGGTTCAACCCAGCGCATGCATGCCACGCGGGCAGATTTACAAGGAAACGTGGTGATCGGTGGCTTCTATAATGAGCTGCTCACCGGCATCGCCTATGAGAATTATGACCTGCTGCGCACGGATATGATCCGCTGTAAGAATGTTAAAAAGAGCCTTAATATCTACAATCCGGTGTACGGTACGCTGGATAAATGCACCACCGTGTCGGCTGCCGACAGCGATCAGCGTATTCAGCAGGAAACCTACGCCACCTATTTACAGGACGCGTTATATCTGACGGATAAATGGATTGCGGTCGCGGGCGTGCGCTACCAGTACTACACCCAGTATGCGGGCAAAGGCCGTCCGTTCCAGGCAAATACCGACAGCCAGGATGAAAAACTGACGCCGAAATTCGGCCTGGTGTACAAACTGTCGCCGCAGGTCTCGCTATTCGGTAACGTCGCGCAGTCGTTTATGCCGCAGTCCTCTATTGCCAGCTACATTGGCGATCTGCCGCCGGAAGAAGCAACCTCCTACGAAGTCGGCGCCAAGTTCGACCTCTTCGACGGTGTAACGTCGAACGTGACCTTCTTTGATATCCACAAACGCAACGTGCTGTATACCGAAACCATCGGCGATGAAACCTACGCGAAAACCGCCGGGAAAGTCCGCTCACGGGGGATTGAAGTTGACGTTGCCGGTTCATTGACCGACAACCTGAATATTATCGGCAGCTATGGCTACACCGACGCGAAGGTTCTGGAAGATCCGGACTATGCGGGTAAGCCGCTGCCGAACGTACCGCGCCATACCGGTTCGCTATTCCTGACCTATGACATTCACAACGTCTACGACAGCAATACCTTAACCGTAGGCGGCGGTGGTCACGCTCTGAGCCGCCGTTCCGGCACCAACGGCGCGGACTACTACTTACCGGGTTATGCCGTCGCGGACGTTTTCGCCGCGTACAAAATGAAGCTGCAATATCCGGTCACCTTGCAGGTTAACGTTAAGAACCTGTTTAACAAGACCTACTACACCTCGTCAATTGCCAGCAATAACCTGGGTAACCAGATTGGCGACCCGCGTGAAGTGCAGTTTACGGTGAAAATGTCCTTCTGATCCTGCCGCCCGGGGCCAGCGTACGTGCAGGCTTCGGGCTTTACATACTCTTTCAATCCATCGTCACTTCCCTACAGTATCCTTACGCATAATAGCCACTTTAACTTTTGGACAACATTTGTGACTTTGAGGGATTAGCGCGATGCGACACACACTGCAACTTTCACGCTGGCTGGCCGGGATTGTGCTTGCCGTCAGCGTTGCGCTGCCGGTCAGCGCCAACACCTGGCCGCTGCCGCCGCCGGGTAGCCGCCTGGTGGGTGAAAACCGCTTCCACGTCGTCGAAAACAACGGCGGTTCACTGGAAGCCATTGCGAAAAAATATAACGTCGGTTTCCTGGCGCTGCTGCAGGCCAATCCAGGCGTTGACCCTTACGTACCGCGTCCCGGCAGCGTGCTGACCATCCCACTGCAGACGCTGCTGCCGGATGTACCGCGTGAAGGCATTGTGCTTAACCTCGCCGAGCTACGGCTGTATTACTATCCGCCGGGCAGCAATACCGTCACCGTTTACCCTATTGGCATCGGTCAGCTTGGCGGCACCACGGTGACACCGACCATGGTCACCACCGTCTCCGATAAACGCGCCAATCCGACCTGGACGCCGACGGCCAACATCCGCGCACGCTACCGCGCGCAGGGCATCGAGCTGCCTGCTGTCATGCCGGCCGGGCCGGACAACCCGATGGGCCATCACGCCATTCGTCTGGCGGCCTACGGCGGTGTGTACCTGCTGCACGGCACCAATGCCGATTTCGGCATCGGTATGCGCGTGAGCTCCGGCTGTATTCGCCTGCGCGATAACGACATTAAAGCGTTGTACGATAAGGTGTTCCCGGGCACTAAAGTGAACATTATTAATACGCCGATCAAAGCGTCTATTGAGCCAAACGGCGTGCATCTGGTCGAGGTCCACCAGCCGTTGTCTGAGCATATTGATGACGATCCGAAAACACTGCCGATTGTGCTGAATGCCAGCATGCAGGCGTTTAGCCAAAGTGCGGGTACCGATGCGGAAGTGATGAATAAAGTCATGACCGTGCGTTCCGGTATGCCGGTCGATGTGACCCGCCATCACGGCGTCACGCAGCAAAATATGTAGAAAAAACGCTGAAAAGTAAAAGGCCCTGAGCGGGGTACGCTCAGGGCCTTTTTTATTGCAGTGACATAAGCATTATGAGGGTTTTAACGCTTATTTATAGATTACCGCAGTGCCGTGAAGGGAGTTCGGACCGCTAACAGAGGTGATGCGGAAAGATTTCGCACCCATTTCGTCGGCTTTCTGCGCTAATTCTTGTTCCAGGGATGCCAGGTTCGGGCCTGCGGATGCGGCAATGTTGCCGACTTTATGCTGGTCTGCCGGAGTGGATTGCACTTCAACAGCGGCAAAACTTGCAAATGACAGTGAGCTCAGTACAGCAGCGATGGCCAGGGTTTTTACGTTTTTCATGATTGTTACCTTGCAGATGAATTTTGTAGGTCAGACGTTATTAACTTAACGATCGATAAGATAATAATAATGAGATCCAGGTCACACGTCAACGTATTTTTATAACGACCGTTTATTTATTATAAATTCATATATTTTTCATACAAATATGATGAATTCGTATTTCTCGGCGGAAGCGCTAGCCCCCGCCGCAGATTATTTTTATAATGACCGTTCACTAATCACCGACTGAGGTAGGCGGCACGATGACAACTGACACGCAAGGTTGCGCGAAAAAAGGCCGTGGGCGACCTAAAGTATTCGACCGGGAAGCGGCGCTTGATAAAGCGATGACGCTATTCTGGCAGTATGGTTACGAAGCAACATCCCTCTCCGACCTTGTCGAGGCTACGGGGGCAAAGGCACCGACGCTGTACGCTGAATTTGTGAATAAAGAGGGGCTGTTCCGCGCCGTTCTCGATCACTATATCAGCCGCTTTGCATCGAAGAATGAAGCCTGTCTGTTTTGCGAAGAACAGACGCTCATTGAAGCGTTACGCAACTATTTCACCGCTGTCGCAACCTGCTTTACCAGCAAGGACACGCCGGCGGGCTGCTTTATGATTAACACGTCGGCGGCCCTGGCGGCGTCTTCTAAAGAGATCGCGAAGACTATCAAGTCACGCCACGCGGTACAGGAGCAGACGCTGAGCCAGTTCCTGCAGCTGCGGCAAGCGCGCGGGGAAATCCCGGCAGAGAAAAACGTCGCCGAACTGGCGCTGTTCCTGGGCTGTATTTTACAGGGCATGTCAATCAGCGCTCGCGAAGGGGCAAGCTTTGAAACGCTGATGCAAATTACGGAAACCACCCTGCGTCTGTGGCCGCAGATGATTGCCGCATAAAAAAACGCCCCGCAGTCGGGGAGACGACGGGGCGAATCGCACACTCATGCTTTTTTAGGCTTTATTCAGTACCAGCTGGCCGTTGCTGTCCAGCGGGATCTGGCTACCAGGCTGTTTATCCATGCGGATTTTTCCCTGCTGGTCGCCGATTTTATAAGTCACATCATAGCCGAGCGTCTTCTCAGACTTGTCATACACCGTCTTACAACGCTGCTCGGTGGTGGTGTAGGTATCGTTGTTCTGCATCGCACCCTGCACCTGATTACCGGCATAGCCGCCGCCCAGCGCACCGACGACGGTGGCAACGTCTTTACCTCGCCCGCCGCCGAACTGATGGCCAATGACACCGCCTGCCACCGCGCCCAGCACTGAGCCAGCGATACGATTTTCATCCTGGACCGCACGACGGTGGGTGACCGTCACGTTGCGGCACTCTTTACGCGGGTTTTTTACGGTTTCCTTGATGGGCGTAGCGGAGATCACCTGCGCATACTGCGGGCCGCGATCGAAGACATTCATACTCGCCACGGCCGCCACCCCAAGCGCGGCGGCGACGCCAATACCCATACCCGCCAACATTGATTTATTCACGGGACATCCTCTTTTGTTGCTATTGGTAACAATTGTGCAACTTAAGGTAAATGACCGCTATCAGACAAAAGCCCAAAAGCAGGATTTTCTCTGGCGAAAGAGGTGTTTGAGAGAATTCTGAAGGCCAACGAGAGGATAAACACGGGTAACGATTTGAAACCTGGAAAGCGTGGCACCATCAGGCTACGTTGGCATGCATTGCCGAATAGCGCTGTGCCAATCCGGCCTGCACGCATCAGAACATGCAGGCCGGGTGCAGAGATTAGTGCAGCTTCAGACGCGGGCGAATGACGCGGTTGATACTTCCCACCAGCATCATCAGACCGGTTTTGCAGTAACCGTGCAGCGCAATCTGGTGCATACGATACAACGAGATATACACCATACGGGCAATACGCCCTTCTACCATCATTGAGCCGCGCATCAGGTTGCCCATCAGGCTGCCAACGGTCGAGTAGTTGGACAGTGACACCAGAGAGCCGTGATCCTTATAGGTGTACGGCTTCAGCTCTTTGCCTTTCATCTGCGCCAGAATGTTATTCAGCGCACAGGTTGCCATCTGGTGTGCAGCCTGGGCGCGCGGCGGCACAAAGCCCCCTTCAGGACGCGCGCAGGATGCGCAGTCGCCGATCGCATAGATATCCGGGTCGCGGGTGGTTTGCAGCGTCGGCTCCACCACCAGCTGATTAATGCGGTTGGTTTCCAGCCCGCCGATCTCTTTCATAAAGTCCGGCGCTTTGATGCCTGCCGCCCACACCATCAGATCGGCCTGAATATATTCGCCGTCTTTGGTGTGCAAACCGCCCTGGTCTGCGCTGGTCACCATCGTTTGGGTCAGTACGCGCACGCCCATTTTAGTCAGTTCGCTGTGCGCAGCGCCGGAAATGCGCGGCGGCAGCGCGGGCAGAATGCGTTCGCCGGCTTCCACCAGCGTGACGTTCAGCGCTTCATTGCTCAGGCCTTTATAGCCGTAGCTGTGCAGCTGTTTCACCGCGTTGTGCAGCTCAGCCGACAGCTCAACGCCGGTCGCCCCACCGCCGACAATCGCAATGTTGACCTTGCCATTCGCGCCAAGGTTAGCCGAATATTTCAGGAACAGGTTCAGCATTTCCTGGTGGAAACGACGCGCCTGATGCGGGTTATCGAGGAAGATACAGTGCTCTTTCACGCCCGGGGTGTTGAAATCGTTCGAGGTGCTGCCCAGCGCCATCACCAGCGTGTCATACGCCAGCTTACGCTCCGGCACCAGCAGCTCGCCCTTTTCATCGCGCAGCTCGGCCAGCGTAATGGTTTTTGCTTCGCGGTTGATGTCCATCACCGAACCCAGCTGGAACTGGAAATGATGATTACGCGCATGCGCCAGATAGCTCAGCGCATCTACGCCTTCATCAAGCGAACCGGTCGCCACTTCGTGCAGCAGCGGCTTCCACAGGTGGCTATGGTTACGGTCTACCAGCGTAATTTTCGCTTTTTTACCGCGGCCAAGTTTGTGCCCCAGCTGAGTCGCCAGTTCCAGGCCGCCAGCGCCGCCACCTACAATTACAATTTTCTTCATTGGCGTAGTCACGAGACCCCCTTAAAATTTATTAACCAATTGTTAATTAAAAGTTATAAATATAGCCTTTAATTAACAACAAGTTACTAACAAGAAACCATTCAGCTGCAATGAGAATAACACGAATGGTGCATTGGTCATACCAAAATTGATGTGTATCAAGTTTTATCGCGCAGAAGTTGAACGAACGGCGGCTAAGCCCGCAAAAAACGCCCGTGCCAGGTTGAAAATTAACAAAAAAAAGCCCCGGCGACTCGACGACGCCGGGGCTTTTCCGATCCGCGTTTAACCTAACGTTTTAAACGCTTTGATTCGCTGCAGGTGCGGCGAGATATTCTTGAACTTATGGCCCTGCTGTTCGTCCCAGATGATCTCGTAGTAATGATGCAGCATGTCAGCTGAACGCTGGCTATCCAGCGCGTCATCATGACGAGAGAGAATGGCCAGGCAACGATCGCGGTTTTTCTCACGGAAGTTATTGACGCACTTAGTGGCAATATCCACGTACTCTTCCGGGCGATCTATCTTGCCGTCCATGTTCTCGTTGGGGAACAGATTCGGGTTAAACATCACCTGGCGAATATCACACAGGAAACCGATACGTTCGGCCCAATAGCCACCCAGCCCCACGCCGCAAATCAGCGGACGCTCATCGGCGTTCAGCTGCAGCATTTTGTCCACTTCTTTAAGCAGATGCTGCATGTCATGCTTCGGATGCCGCGTGCTGTAGCTAATCAACCGTACATCCGGGTCGATAAACTGCAGCTGCAGCACTTTTTCATGGTTACCAGGGCTATTCGAGTCAAAACCGTGTAAATAGATAATCATCGCGTCCTCACCACACCATTACTCCCACACCGGGAGGGTTAATGACCAGCCTTCACATCCTGCCAGCGTTCATGGAGTTGTTCCAACTGAGCGCTAACCGTTTTCCAGCGGGCGGAGTCCATCAGTTCCTGACGGCTAAATGAACCTTTATGATACAACTTCGTAACACGCTCTGCGTTGATCGGTGACAGGTTATCCAGCACGCTCACCGCACCTTTACGATTATTGCAGACGAGGATCATATCGCAACCGGCATCGAGCGACGCCTGGCCGCGCTCGGCGTAGCTACCCATAATTGCCGCGCCTTCCATCGACAGATCGTCAGAGAAAATCACGCCGTTGAACCCCAGCTCGCCGCGCAGTACGGTTTGCAGCCAATGGGCGGAACCGCTGGCTGGACGCGGATCGACCGCATCATAAATAACGTGCGCCGGCATAATCGCGTCCAGCGCATTCTCGGTAATTAACGTCTTGAACACCGCCATATCTTTTGCACGGATGTCCGCTTCCGGACGAGGATCGTGCGGCGTCTCTTTGTGCGAGTCGGCGGTGACCGCGCCGTGGCCCGGGAAATGTTTACCGGTGGTTTTCATACCGGCACTGTGCATACCGTCAATAAAATGGCGTGCCATCGCCAGCGCCTTTTGCGGGTCTTCATGATAGGAGCGCTCGCCGATGGCGGTGCAAATGTGCCCAACGTCGAGCACCGGCGCGAAGCTGATATCAATATCCATGGCGATCATTTCGCTGGCCATCAACCAGCCCGCCTCGGCCGCCATGCGCCCCCCTTGCTCTTCGCCCAGAACGGCGGCAAAAGACTGCGCGGCCGGCAGGCGGGTGAAACCTTCACGGAAGCGCTGCACGCGGCCGCCTTCCTGATCCACGGCCACCACCAGATGGTTACGCGACGCGCTGCGAATCTGGCGTACCAGCTCACGTAGCTGCGCCGGATCGTGATAGTTACGGGTAAACAGAATTAAGCCACCCACCAGCGGGTGCGCCAGAATCTCACGTTCTTCGGCATCCAGCTCGTAGCCTTCCACATCCAACATTACTGGCCCCACACGGCCTCCTTATCATTCTTAAGCTGCTGCCAGGTTTTATTGGCCAGCGTGATAAATTGTTCGTCACCGGTCTGCTGCCAGCGACACTCGAACCAGCCCGCCATCAGCATCAGTACCCATGGTCGCCAACGCATTGTCTGACGCCAAAGCCGTTCCGGCGGTATTCTCGCCAGCATGGCGTAGGCCTGCACCAGCTGATGACGCTGTTGATTGTCCTTCGTCCACACGGCCGCCAGCTCCAGGGCAACATCACCGTCACCGGCGTATTCCCAGTCGATCAGACGTAAACCGTCTACCGTGTGCACAATATTGCCCGCGTGGACATCCATATGCAGCGGCGCCAGCCGTAACGGGCGCGGCTCCCCCTGCTGACGCAGGCGCTGCAAACAGCGAAGCCAGCGCGGGGTTCGTCGCGACGGGCTACACTGCTGCCAGTACTGCTCAAGCAGCGGCAACAAAGCGAGCCGCCAGCCGAATCGGCGCTGCTGGTGTAAATCATACAGGAGAGTGGCCAGCGGTCGAGGCGCCGGGAGCACGCTTTTGATCTCTCCGGCTAAAAAATCGACCGCCATCCAGCCGGGCGTATAAAAGATAGGCTTTGGCGCCAGCGTCGACGGTAGCTGACGCAGCGCATGATACTGTCGAAGGAATTCGCTTTCCGGCGCATCGGGCGCGTGATGCTGGCGTAGCACCAGCCGCCTTTCGCCGCATTGCAAAATACAGCTGCTGCCGCTCAGCCCTGAGGTTTCAGGGCTGGCGACGACGTGATAATGCGGAAATTCGCGTGACAACAGCGCGTCACGCGAGAGTTTACTGTTGCGCAACCGCACCCTTACCTGACCAGACGATTTCACCGCTTTGCACCAGCATCAGCTGCATTTGCAGCGTCGGCGCATTGACGTTGCCGGTGGCGTTGGTATACAGCACATACTGGGCGCCGACGTTGCGGGCAATCCCCATCGCTTTACTGCGCGAACCCAGGCTATCCTGCGGCGACAGGCCCAGCTGTTGTTTCGCTACCGCCAGCTGCTGCGCAGAGACCAGCGTGAACTTGCCGTTCCCCGCCAGCGCATTACGCAGCGCGGTGGTGGCTTCGCCCGCGTTCAGCGAACCGTTGGTGCGGTTGTTGACGCTATCGACCAGCAGAATGCTGCCCGCGTTAACGCCGCCGGTTTGCAGCATTTTTGCGACCAGCGGCTGCGTTGCGCCGTTCCAGTCGTAATGACGCACACGCGGCGTAGGCTGCGCTGGCGTTTCTCCGCCGTGCTCAATCGGCCCCGGCTGCTGCGGAATCGTCGGCACCGTCGGTACCGTCGGCACCGGCTGCTGCGGCTCAACAGGCTGCTGTGGCTGCTGCGGATTCGCCGTCTCTACCGGTGCAGGCTGTTGACGTACCGTACACCCGGCAAGCACGATTGCCAGCGAAGCAATCAACGCATAGCGACCCAATTTACTCATTCCTGTTTACCCCTCAGAGATAAAGATGCAGTCGGGCTTTATGCGCCCCCAAACCGTTAGCTGTCCCGTACAGGGTGACCGAGCCCATCGCGGGTATCGTCACGCTGCGCGGCGCCTCCAGCGGGTGCATTTCCAGCCCTCTGGCGTCATACCAATAAAAACGATAATGAACGGTGACCGGCTCTCGCCTTTCATTGAACAGCTTTGCACTGGCGGTGGCCTGAATGTCCGACAGCGTCAGTTCAGGCTGTTCTGCGCTGATCCCGGCGGCCAGAACGTTGGACTCCATCACCAGCGTCTGCTGTTCACCGACGGCGATTTCCGGGCGTGAATGACACCCGGATAGCAGCGCCGTAGCCAGCAAAAGAACCAGACATGCCGATTTCATAAGTTAGCCTTTATGTGCCAGCATCGGCCCCAGCGGGCGCCCGCCCAGCAGGTGCATATGAATGTGGTAAACTTCCTGACCGCCGTGACGGTTGCAGTTCATGATCAGGCGGTAGCCATCTTCGGCAATCCCTTCATCCTGCGCAATTTTGGCCGCCACCGTGACCATCCGCCCCAGCGTTTGCTCATGCTCCGCGCTAACGTCATTAGTGGTGGCAATCAGCGTATTTGGCACAATCAGAATGTGGGTCGGGGCCTGCGGAGAGATATCACGAAAAGCGGTCACCAGTTCATCCTGATACACCATGTCCGACGGGATTTCCCGACGAATAATTTTGCTGAAAATGGTTTCTTCTGCCATAACGAATTCCTTTATTATTGTCCTATGCCGTCGGTAAAAGCGTGGCCGACAAACAGGTTAGATGCCAGGATTATGAGCGAGTTACAGCCCTTCTTTCAACCGGAATAGACTTTTTCTTATCCCTGCCAGTATGTTACTTGCGCACCCACTGACCGTTAATCCCCTGCACATATTCCCCAGGCTGCGCTTTTTCAATCAGTTTTTTTCCAGCGAGCCGCGCCACGTCCTGCGGCGGCAGGTTATGACTTTGCGCAAGCTGCTGATAGCTCTCACTACGGGCCTGATTAATCTTTTTCACCAGCGCCAGCGTTTCACTGTCCTGCTCGATCGGCGCCAGATAGCCGCCCTGCGTTTCGCCTACCCGCCCCTGTGTGCGGGCGTCCGACAGCGTTAATGCCATCGCCTGCGCGCCGATCAGGCCCCCCAGCAAAACCGCGATTATACGCATTTGTCTTATCATCACCGGCCTCAGAATAGATCGCTACGCGATTTGAGCAGATCCTCAACGTCCTTATCGGCCTTGATGCGGATTTCATGCTCAATCTTGACGTTCATATTGATGGTAATCGGCTCTTTCGGCGCCGCCACCTCTATACGCGGTACACAGCCCGATAGCAATGCCGTTGCCGCGACGGCCAGCATGGCGATGGATAATTTCATTGTTGCTCCTTACATTCCTTGCCGCTACGACACGGCACCCCGGGAAGGGTCGCGTGTTGCTCAAGCCATGACTGAAGTTTGTCGCCAAAGCGCAGGCTTCGCCACAAATCAAAAACATTCTCCTGGTGCGTATAGTTGAGCTGCACCGTACTGCGTTTTTCATCCATCACCCCGGTACCGGTAACCGTAGCCTGAAGCGATAACTGTCCCAGACTATCGAGGTTAATGCGCGTCCACGAGCGTGAGATTTCCAGGTAGCGCAGCCAGTTGATGGCGGCGCCAGCGGCGATGTTGTCCGCAGCAACCGCATCGGCAGTGTCTTTATCAAGCCGGAGGGTCATCGGGCCCGGGTTATGCAGCCAGCCGTCTTTAATAATCCACTGACTGTCGTTCAGCCACAGCGGCAGCGCGCCATCGACCGCTCCGGACATTGCAAACTGTTTCGGGTTAACCGCGCTCACCAGTTCACTGGTCGAAATATGCTGTAAACGCAGCAGCGCCGCATCATGCTGCGGCAACCGCAGCTGCTGCATCGTCACCTTGCCGCCAAGCACATCAACGCTGACGTCGCTCAGCTGCAATGGCGATGCTTCGCTCCACGGCCAGGTGCCCTGAAGGTCGGCGGTCACGTTACGTGCGGTCACCTGGTTAACAATTTCGGCGATACGCAGCGAAACCGGACGTCGCGTCCCCAACTGCCAGACGCCCGACTTCAGACGGAACGGCAGCACAAAATCAACGCCATTAATTTCGTTATCCGGCATCCACGCGCTGCCGCTGCGCAGCACGCCGTGGCCGCCTGCTTCAAAGCCTTGACCAGCGGCGGCGGAAAAGGCGACCTGTGCGTACAGCGACCCTTCGCGTAGCTTCATTTTCCAGTCCGGCGGCACCAGCGGCTGGAATACCGTCAGCGACTGCTTGGGCCACCACGCCTGGCCGCGCAGACGCTCACCGTCCCAGCGCCCGGTCACGCGCACCGGGCCGATAGCCTGCGCCTTGAGGTCACCTTTAAACTGAAAGAATGTGGGATCGCGCCCTTCCACGCTGAAGGTTAACGCCGAGGCTGGCAGTACGCTGCCGCCGGTAAAACGGGTTTCGCTGGCGTCCAGCGCCAATGCGCCGGTAAAGGACGGATGCTGTTCATTGCGGATCCAGTGAATCGGCTGCTCCAGCTTCAGGCGCGGCTTATCAATAGTCATGGTGCCGTACTGGAGCTTATCAAAACCGGTCGATAACGTATTGAGGACAATCGCGCTGTCGCGCCACTCTCCGGTGCCGGTCACATCCCACCGAGCCTGCATCGGAGTGAAATGACCGTCGCCCCAGTAGCGCCACTGCCAGGTGCCTTTATCCGGCATAAAGTTGTCGGCCTGCCCATCAAGGTGCAGCACAAAATCCCCGGTCTGCTGCTCGTGGGCGCGAAGGATCGCCTGCAGGCGGCCATCAATCCCCTGAGTGGAGATTTTCACCCCGGCCAGCGGCCAGCGCACGTCGTCAATATTGAGCGCATCAATCACTCGCCCGCGTGAACGCAGCAGTGCCCCGGGCTGGAACGCCAGCACCGGCGTCATCAGCGGGCCGCTGAGATGTGCGGGCAGTTTGGCGTAGAAAATCAGATCGCCCTGCTTGGCTTCCCCCACCAGCTGAAGCGGCATGTCGCTGTTGTCCATACTGAGCACGCCGGGCCCCATGTTCAACACCGCCACGCCTTTGCCGGCATCGCCGGAGGTGAGCACGCTAAGACGACCGCTTACCTGCGTCTTATCTACCCCCTGCTGCCAGTTTTCCAGCTTCACGCCTACGCGCCCGCTCAGCGGAATACCGGCCTGATAAGGCCAGTTCCAGCGGCCATCGCTGATGGTGAGCCGTTGTTCGGTTAAGGTCCACGGCAAATCGACCAGCGGATCGTCTTCACCGCGGGCCATCATCACCAGTTGACCTTGATTACCGTCCCAGTTGAGCTCGGCGTCAACCGGAGACGGCACCTGAGGCACCTGAAACGTCGACTCGAGATGCCCTTTGATCGGTAAGCCATCCGGCACCAGCGGCAGCGTAAATTCCCCCAGCAGCTTTACCGGCGGTTCCCCGTCAAGCAGGCTAGCGCGAAACTCGCTGACCGTCAGCGCCTGCCCGTGCAGGCGGGCACGCAGTGCGACCTGCTCGCCCTCGTACGCGATGTCCTGGCGCTGCGGGGTGAGCGAAGACGTTAGCTTGCCCTGCCATTTTTGCCAAGGCGAAATGCTGAGCGAATCAATCGTCAGCCAGGTATTGGGCAGCATTGACTGCCACTCCGCCAGCGTGCGCGGCGCACCGGGCACGGCATCGTTTTGTGGCAGTTTAGTAAAGCAGAGTGAGTTGAGGTTGACCGCCGTGGCGTGCAGTCGCCAGCGGCTTGGGTGTGACAGGGTCACTTCTTTGAGCGTCGCCAGTTCGCAGTCGCCTACCAGATAGCGAAGATCGGGAATGCGTAGCGCCGATCGGGTCAGCCGCGGGCTTTCGTTAAAGGCAATGCGCGTTCCGGCCGGAAGCCAGATGCCCACCAGCGTAGGAACCCAGTACCCCAACGTCATCACCAGCGTGAGCGGCAGCAGTACTAAAAGCAGGAGTAGCGCAATGATGGCTTTATATTTACCCTTCATGGGTGCAGTCATATCCAGATTGAAAAAGCAGTCATGCCTGGCCGCACAGCGGGCGGTCCAAAGGCGCATATTGTGTCATGTCAGACCAGATAGTGAAACCGCTGTGATGGATTAAGCGTAGCTGCTGCATAATAAAATGTGAGGAATTTCAGTTGATTCTGATTGAGATTACCTCTACGCGCCCCCATTTAAACGACCTATACTCATGCGTATATCTTTACGTATCCTTAGCATTCAAAACATTTTTATATTTTGTAAGATTTTTTGAATTATGCTAACTTGACTCTAAAATCATTGGAGAAAAGTCTCATGAAAATCGCCGTTTACAGTACAAAGCAGTACGATAAAAAGTATCTGCAAAATGTTAATCAGGCATATGGATTTGAGCTTGAGTTTTTTGATTTCCTGTTAACGGAGAAAACCGCCAAAACGGCCCATGGCTGTGAAGCGGTGTGTATTTTCGTTAACGATGACGGTAGCCGTCCGGTGCTGGAAGAGTTAAAAGCCAACGGCGTGAAGTACATTGCGCTGCGCTGCGCGGGCTTCAACAACGTCGATCTCGACGCGGCGAAAGAGCTGGGGCTGCGCGTGGTGCGCGTGCCGGCCTACGACCCGGAAGCCGTTGCCGAACACGCTATCGGCCTGATGATGACCCTGAACCGCCGCATTCACCGCGCCTATCAGCGCACCCGCGATGCCAACTTCTCACTGGAAGGGCTGACCGGTTTCACCATGTTCGGTAAAACCGCTGGCGTGATCGGCACCGGGAAGATCGGCGTTGCCGCCCTGCGTATTCTCAAAGGTTTCGGCATGCGCCTGCTGGCCTTTGATCCGTACCCAAGCGCTGCCGCGCTTGAACTGGGCGTGGAGTATGTCGACCTGCCGACGCTGTTTGCCGAGTCGGACATTATTTCACTGCACTGCCCGCTGACGCCGGAGAACTACCACCTGCTGAACGCCAGCGCATTTGAAAAAATGAAGAACGGCGTGATGATTGTTAACACCAGTCGTGGCGCCCTGATTGACTCCCAGGCGGCGATTGAAGCCCTGAAAACGCAGAAAATCGGCGCGCTGGGGATGGACGTCTATGAAAATGAACGCGATCTGTTCTTTGAAGATAAGTCGAATGACGTGATTCAGGATGACGTATTCCGTCGTCTTTCCGCCTGTCACAACGTGCTGTTTACCGGCCACCAGGCGTTCCTGACTGCGGAAGCCTTGACCAGCATCTCAGAAACCACGCTGCAAAACCTGCAGCAAATCGACACCGGTGCTGATTGCCCTAACGCTATCGCCTGATGTCCACCGCTCCCCGGCAACAACGGCCGGGGAGCATTTTCGGATAAGCCCCACAGACACGCCCCGCGTTAAAGTTAGACTTCAATATATTCACCAAACCAATAATTAAGAAGAAGTACTGTGCCATGAAGAACCTGTTTTTCCTGCTGGCGGCGGCCGCCCTTCTCTCAGGCTGCGTTTACAACAGCAAAATGTCGACCAACGGCGAGAGCCTTGCGCATCATCGCTTTGTGTTAGAAAGCGTGAACGGTAAGGCGGTCAGCAGCCATAGCGCTCCACTCGAGCTGAGCTTTGGCGAAAGACAGCCGATTCTGGAGCGGATTTATATTTCAGGCAGTATGTGCAACGGTTTTTCCGGCACCGCAACGTTACATAAAGGCGAGCTGAAGGCCACCGATCTGGCGGTGACCCGAAAACTGTGCAGCGACCCACAGCTTAATTCGCTGGACGGAACGCTGAGCACCATGTTGCGCCAGGGCGCGCAGGTTGATTTAACCGAGCAGCAGCTGACCCTCGCCACGGCAGACCAGACGCTGATTTATCGCCTGGCCGATTTAGTGCATTAACGCTTAGTAATTACCGCAGGTGCCAACGGCAAGCGACTGTTCGCTGCAGCGTTTGCCGTTTGGCAGCGCGCACATACCGATACTGGAGCCGTCCAGCTGGCGCGCGGCAGAAAGTGAGCCGCCAATCATCGCGCAGTTGGCTTCACCAGTGCTGGACATCGCCGCTCTCATTCCCGGCGTAACGTGTGCGGCAGTCGCCTGCTGAACGGGCTCACTGCTGCACGCAGATAATAATAGCGCCGCACACCCCACTAAAAACGCAGCTCGCATCTCTTCTCTCCGTATTGCAAAAATAAGAACAAACCTAAGCATCATAGGCAGCGCGAGCCGCTCCGTCGAGAGACGAAGTGCGCATTTATGCGCTGTAGAAACATTTTCTGGCAATTTTGTGGCGAAAATCATTCGCCTCATTGATATCGACGCCCCCTTAGGACACAAAAGCAAAAATGATTCAGCCCGAGGTTTGCTAGACTTCCCTTAACATCATCCTCAAGAGCGATGTGTCAATGACGAACAATTTCCCGGTTGGCGGCGCTCCCGCGGACCACTTTTTTGCGCAATGTAAGGTGTCATAATCCATGATCACAATTGATGGTAATGGCGCGGTCGCCTCGGTGGCGTTCCGTACCAGCGAAGTCATCGCCATTTATCCGATCACGCCAAGCTCAACCATGGCTGAACAGGCTGACGCCTGGGCGGGCAACGGGCTTAAGAACGTCTGGGGCGACGTGCCGCGCGTGGTCGAGATGCAGTCGGAGGCAGGCGCGATTGCCGCCGTACACGGGGCGCTACAAACGGGTGCCCTGTCAACGTCCTTTACCTCATCGCAGGGCCTCTTGCTGATGATCCCCACGCTGTATAAGCTCGCCGGACAGCTGACGCCTTTTGTGTTGCACGTTGCAGCACGTACCGTCGCCACCCACGCGCTGTCGATTTTTGGCGACCATTCTGATGTCATGGCCGTACGCCAGACCGGCTGCGCGATGCTGTGCGCCAGCAGCGTGCAGGAAGCGCAGGACTTTGCGCTGATTGCCCATATCGCTACGCTGAAAAGCCGCGTACCGTTTATTCACTTCTTTGATGGTTTCCGCACCTCACACGAGATCAACAAGATCGTGCCGTTGGCCGACGATACGATTCGCAGCCTGTTACCGCAGGAAGACATCACCGCTCACCGCGCCCGCGCCCTCAATCCTGAACACCCGGTTATCCGCGGTACCTCGGCAAACCCGGACACTTATTTCCAGTCTCGTGAAGCCACTAACCCGTGGTATAACGCGGTTTACGACCACGTTGAGCAGGCGATGGATGATTTTGCCGATGCCACCGGCCGGCGTTACAAACCGTTCGAATACTACGGTCATCCGCAGGCTGAACGCGTCATTGTGATTATGGGGTCAGCGATTGGTACCTGCGAGGAAGTGGTAGATGAACTGCTGACCCGCGGTGAGAAGGTCGGCGTACTGAAAGTTCGCCTGTATCGCCCGTTCTCCGCAGCGCACCTTCTGCAGGCGCTACCGGAAAGCGTGCGCAGCGTGGCGGTCCTCGATCGCACTAAAGAGCCGGGGGCTCAGGCCGAACCGCTGTATCTCGACGTCATGACCGCGCTAGCGGAAGCCTTTAACCAGGGCGAGCGCGAAACGCTGCCGCGCGTGATTGGCGGCCGCTACGGGCTCTCTTCAAAAGAGTTCGGCCCGGACTGCGTGCTGTCTATTTTCAACGAATTGACGGCGGCCAAGCCGAAGCCACGCTTCACCGTCGGTATCTACGATGACGTAACCCATCTCTCCTTGCCGCAGGTAGAAAACACTTTACCGTCGCGCGCACGTCTGGAAGCGCTGTTCTACGGACTGGGCAGCGACGGCAGCGTCTCTGCGACCAAAAACAACATTAAGATTATCGGTAACTCCACGCCATGGTTTGCGCAAGGGTACTTCGTCTATGACTCCAAAAAGGCGGGCGGCCTGACGGTCTCTCACCTGCGCGTCAGCGACGAGCCGATCCGTTCTGCCTATCTGGTGGCACAGGCCGATTTTGTCGGCTGCCATCAGCTGCAGTTTATCGATAAATACCAGATGGCCGAGCGCCTGAAGCCCGGCGGTATTTTCCTGCTCAATACGCCCTACAGCGCCGATGAAGTCTGGGCGCGCTTGCCGCAGGAAGTGCAGGCCGTACTGAACCAGAAACAGGCGCGCTTCTACGTGATCAATGCGGCGAAAATCGCCCGTGAATGCGGCCTGGCGGCGCGAATTAATACCGTTATGCAGATGGCCTTCTTCCACCTCACGCAGATTCTGCCGGGCGATAGCGCGCTAATGGAGTTGCAAAACGCCATTGCCAAAAGTTACAGCAGCAAAGGTCAGGATCTGGTTGAGCGTAACTGGCAGGCGCTGGCGCTGGCCCGTGAATCGCTGTTTGAGGTTCCGCTACAGCAGGTTAACGCCAGCAGCCCTAATCGCCCGCCGGTGGTCTCCGACGCCGCTCCGGACTTTGTCAAAACGGTCACCGCGGCGATGCTGGCCGGTCTTGGCGACGCGCTGCCGGTATCTGCCCTGCCGCCGGATGGTACCTGGCCTGTCGGCACCACCCGCTGGGAAAAACGCAACATTGCCGAAGAGATTCCTATCTGGAAAGAAGATCTTTGCACCCAGTGTAACCACTGCGTTGCCGCCTGCCCGCACTCGGCCATCCGCGCGAAGGTGGTGTCGCCGGAAGCCATGGATAACGCCCCGGCCTCCCTACACTCTCTCGACGTGAAGTCGCGCGACATGCGCGGTCAGAAATATGTCTTACAGGTGGCGCCAGAGGACTGCACCGGCTGTAATCTGTGCGTTGAAGTCTGTCCGGCAAAAGACCGACAGAATCCGGATATCAAAGCCATCAACATGATGTCGCGTCTGGAACACGTAGAAGAAGAGAAAGTGAACTATGACTTCTTCCTCGAACTGCCGGAAATCGACCGCAGCAAGCTGGAGCGCATTGATATTCGTACCTCCCAGCTTATCACTCCGCTGTTTGAATACTCCGGCGCCTGCTCCGGCTGCGGCGAAACGCCGTATATCAAACTGCTGACTCAGCTATACGGCGACCGTATGCTGATTGCCAACGCCACCGGCTGTTCTTCCATTTACGGTGGTAACCTGCCTTCGACGCCGTACACCACCGATGCTAACGGCCGCGGGCCGGCGTGGGCTAACTCCCTGTTTGAAGACAACGCCGAGTTTGGCCTGGGCTTCCGCTTAACGGTCGATCAACATCGTCAGCGCGTGATGCGCCTGCTGGACGGTTTTGCCGAGCATATTCCGGCAGAACTCAACGACGCGCTGCACGCGGATGCAACGCCAGAAGTGCGTCGTGAGCAGGTTGCCGCCTTACGCAGCGCGCTTAGCGGCGTAGAAGGCGCCGAAGAGCTGCTGACCGATGCGGACGCATTGGTTGAGAAATCCATCTGGCTTATTGGCGGCGACGGCTGGGCCTACGACATCGGTTTCGGCGGTCTGGACCATGTCATGAGTCTGACCGAAAACGTCAATATTCTGGTGCTTGATACCCAGTGTTATTCCAACACCGGCGGGCAAGCCTCAAAAGCGACCCCGCTCGGCGCGGTCACCAAATTTGGTGAGCACGGCAAGCGCAAGGCGCGTAAGGATTTGGGCGTCAGCATGATGATGTACGGTCATGTGTACGTGGCGCAAATTTCGCTCGGCGCACAGCTTAACCAGACGGTGAAAGCTATCCAGGAAGCGGAGTCCTACCCGGGGCCATCGATTATCATCGCCTATAGCCCATGCGAGGAGCACGGTTACGATCTGGCGCTCAGCCACGATCAGATGCGTCAGCTCACCGCGACCGGATTCTGGCCGCTGTTCCGCTTTGACCCGCGTCGTGCCGATGAAGGCAAGATTCCGCTGGCGCTGGACTCACGTCCGCCGTCAGACGCGCTGGCCGAAACGCTGATGAACGAGCAGCGTTTCCGTCGCCTGAACAGCCAGCAGCCAGAGGTGGCAGAGCAGCTGTGGAAAGACGCGGCAGAGGATCTGCAAAAACGCTACGACTTCCTTGCCATGATGGCCGGAAAAGCGGAAAAACCAGCGCCACAGGAATAACCGCTCTAAGGTCATTCTGAAACCATAAAAAAAGCCCGAATAGTTATTCGGGCTTGTCATTTAAGATAACGAATAAGAATAATGACACACGGCAACATAAATAAATCACGGAATAATAAAGGCATATAACGGCCGCAGCTTACGTTATATATCGTTACTTGTATAATTTTAAATTTGTATATATTTTGACAAATCATTCACCAAAATTATTACCATTTCAATTGACTCACCTCCTTTAGATTTTACTTATCGCGTTACAAATATTATTTACCCTCTCGAATTTTTCTCTATTAGCATGGCCATACTTCCTGTATCGGGAAGCGCACAAATAAAAATACTAAAGGAATATACTCAATGAACAGAAAAGTACTGGCCCTCATCATTCCTGCCCTGCTCACCGCAGGCGCAGCCCATACCGCAGAAGTTTATAATAAAGACGGCAATAAATTAGACATCTACGGCAAGGTAGATGGTCTGCATTATTTTTCTAATAATTCCGGCTCTGATGGCGACCAGAGCTATGTTCGTTTCGGTTTCAAGGGCGAAACACAAATTAACGAGATGCTGACCGGTTACGGCCAGTGGGAATACAACGTTCAGGCCAATACCGAAGAAAGCGATACGGGCAACGCGTGGACCCGTCTCGGCTTCGCGGGCCTGCGCTTCGGTAATTACGGCTCATTCGACTACGGTCGTAACTATGGCGTATTGTACGACGTTGAAGGCTGGACCGACATGCTGCCAGAGTTCGGCGGCGACACTTACACCAACGCGGATAACTTTATGACTGGCCGCGCCAACGGCGTAGCGACCTATCGCAACAACGACTTCTTCGGTCTGGTCGACGGTCTGAACTTTGCTCTGCAGTATCAGGGTAAAAATGAAAACCAGGGTGGCGAAGGCGACAATAGCTATGGCACAAACAACCGTTCTGACGGCAATGTCCGTAAAGACAACGGTGACGGCTTCGGTCTGTCCACCTCTTACAATCTGGGGATGGGCGTGAGCGCTTCGGCCGCGTACGCGACTTCCGATCGTACTAACGCGCAGAAAACAGATACCACTGCCGATGGCGATAAAGCAGACGCATGGACCGTCGGTCTGAAATACGACGCCAATAACCTTTACCTTGCATCCATGTATTCAGAAACGCGTAATATGACGCCATACGGTGATGATAACGGCGTGGCCAACAAAACGCAGAACGTTGAAGTTACCGCACAATACCAGTTCGATTTTGGTCTGCGCCCGGCAATCTCTTATCTGCAATCTAAAGGCAAGGATTTATACACCGGCAACAACAATGTAAAAGCAAACGCAGTCGGCGACAAAGACCTGGTGAAATACCTGGATCTGGGCGCGACTTATTACTTTAATAAGAATATGTCCACCTACGTGGATTATAAAATCAACCTGCTTGACGGCAACGATACCTTCTATCAGGAAAACGGTATCAACACCGATAACGTTGTCGCGATGGGCCTGGTTTACCAGTTCTAAGACGATATAAGAACCCGCCGCTAATGCCGATCGGTCAGGAACGGTAGGCCGGATAAGGCGTTTTACGCCGCCATCCGGCAATCAGCGCGCAGTGTGCCGGATGCTAATCCGGCCTGCGCAAGCATGACGGTCATTGCCGGCGGGTTTTCTTTATTTACTGCACCACGCTTTCGCCGTGGATTTCCCCTTTGAATCCGGTTTTAGCAATGGCCGCTAATAGCCGCTGATTATCAAAGTTTTCGGGCACCACCACCTGCGCCTGACGCGTTTTCAGCGAAGCCTTAGCCTTAATAACGCCCTCGGTACTGCGCAAAGCCTGGTTAATGGAAATTACACACAGCGGGCAGTTCATTTCGCCAACATCAATGGTGACCAGCTTATCGGCCGCCCAGCCAAACGGCGTAAACATCAGCAGCGCCAGACAAATCGCTTTTTTCATTCCATCCACTCCCAGACCCAGGGCAAAACGTAAGGATAAGTGATTAACGCCAGCACCAGCGGCACCGCCAGCCAGTACAACCACACCAGCACCCGACGGCTTACCACGTTCACGCATACCGGCTTAGCCGACAGATGCAAGTGCCAGAACCCGCGCGCCATCAGCCCCAGAGCGACGATCACCATCGGAATCTGTAGCCACGAGGCACCGGGAATACCCACCAGCCCCGCCGCCGATATGCCAAACACCAGATACAACAGCGGCCCGATGCAGCACAGCGTTGATGCGCCGGCGGCGATCACCGCCGCCAGCAGCGTCAGCAGCCCGCCCTTAATGCTGTTCGACGCTGACATAATCGTAACTAAAGGCGGCCGGATCGTAGAAGTTCAGCGGATCGCCATCCACTTCGGCGTAAGGGTAGCCCAGATTGTTCACGTCGCCCTGCTCTGCGGCAGGTGACAGCGCGAAATCCCGCGCGTGGTTAAAGCCGACCCAGTTCATTTCCCAGTTACCAAACAGGTAATCGTTCACTGCCGTCACCGCCGGATCGCCGTTCTCTTTTTTCTCCGTCAAACGCATTTTGGTCACATCCGCCGGATCTGCGGGCATCCAGCCAAAACCAGCCAGCCAGAACATGGCGCGGCAGTGTTGACCACCGCTGATTTTGGCCACACCTTTATCGTCGGCGCTGCCGAAGGCTTTCGTCGAGTAGCCGTTCAGCTTACGGCTGGCACCTAAGCGGATGCCGAACATTTCACGCGCCGGAATGCCGACCGCGCGGCACAGCGCCACAAACACCGAGTTGATATCGGTACATTTGCCGCCCAGCTTGTTGGTTTTGAGAATTTCGCCGACGTCGCCGGTGCCGCAGCCAATCACCGCATCATCACGATGCATATGGGTGCTCACCCAGTTGTGAATCAGACGCGCCTGCTTGAGCGGCGCTTTTTCATCGGCAATAATTTTCAGCGCAGTCTCTTTCACCAGGCCATCAACCGGAATGTGCGGCGTGGCCAGCAGGAAAGGTTTGATCTCGTCGGGGATCACGGCGCCGGCGACCGGCAGCTGCCAATCGGCCAGGCGATTGTCTTTCAGCACCTCCCAGTCGCGCGTTTCAATGTCCATTTCGACTTTGATATCCAGCGCCCCGTCAGATGATGGCCAGGTCACAAACAGCACTTTCGCACCATAGCGATTATTAGCATTTAACGTCGCGCTCTGGTAATTACCGCTGAAAGAGAGGTTCAGCAGCTGCTGGAAGGCGGTATCTTCTGGGATAGGGATCCACAAATTCACCTTGCCAGAAGAACCTTGCGGAGCCTTCAGGCTATAGGTTTGCGTCATCACAAAACGGCGGTATTTGCCGGAAGAAGAGACGGCGGGCTGCGCTTTCGCTTCAGTTTTGGCAAAAACCGGACTGACCAGACCCAGCGTGGACAGGGCCGCAGCGCCTTTCAGGAAGTTACGCCTTTGCATTGTGTATCCTTCATCACCAGAAAAAGCTGGCGCTTCACCCCGCACCTGCGGAGGCTGGGCGCTATTATGCGGCCATGTATTCAGCACGACAATGGATATGAGGATGCAAACGGCATCATCGGTTAAAATCACGCCCCCGCCTGCGTAATGTTATAACAAATCGAAAAAGATGAGCAAACCTGCGGATGGCTCCGATAATATTCAGCCAGCATGAAGTAAATAACGGAAAAGCACGCTCACCGAAATTCAACCCCAGGTAAATTTATTGGCACACGCTTGCGTAATTTCTCATCAATTATTGTTAATCAGCTCACCGGCAATACGCCATTAGCGCTGAAATAATATGTTAACTTAATGGCTTGTTATCAATGACGTTACCTGTAAACTGTTTCACGAGTTCGCCTGACAATGGGTTTTAAATTGCATCGTGGCAGCCGTTGATAAATCACGACTGGCGGCAATTGATTATAAAAAATAAAAATTCATGTGGTTTTATGTTACAAATGAAAAGAAAATCAACAGAAAAGCAAAATAAAGACTCATTTATTACGTCTCGTTACACAATAATCTGTCTTGGTATTCTTGGCTGCCTCGGCGTTTTACTGGTAAGGGTCGCCGATCTGCAGTTTCTGAACCACCCGATGCTGGCAAAAGAGGCGGATCAGCGCTCGCTGCGCACCGTGGTACTGCCCACCAACCGCGGTACGCTGGTCGATCGCGATGGCGAAGCATTGGCCATGAGCGTCCCGTCACGTGACGTGGTGGTCGATCCGGTGAAAATCGTTGAGGCCAGCCCCAATTTTCGCGATGCAAAATGGCAATATCTCGCCGCAGCGCTGAATACCACCACCGATCAAATTGCGAACAAAATTTACCAGAATTCCCGGCGTCATTTTCTTTTCCTTGAGCGGAAAGTTGAGCTCGGGATTGCTAAGGATATCGCCGATCTGCATATAAAGGGCATCAGCGAAATTTATGACGACAGCCGCTTCTACCCAATGGGCGAAGCGGCAGCCCCACTAATAGGTATTGTGGGCGCCGATAATACGGGGCTCAACGGTGTTGAAAAAGGCTACGATACTATTTTACAGGGTGAGCCGGGCAAAGAAATTTATCGTAAGGATGCCAACGGCGATATTATCAGCGTTCTGGATTACGATGCACCGAAACAGCCACCTACCGTTCAGCTCAGTATCGATAAATTCGATCAGTACACGCTGTACAGCAAACTTCGTGAAGGCGTTCTGCTGAACAAGGCCGACTCCGGCGCGGCGGTGCTGGTGAAAATCGACACCGGCGAAATCCTGGCGATGGCTTCGTATCCCTCTTACAACCCCAATAACTTTGATAACGCCACCCCATTGCAAATGCGTGACGTGGCGATTAACGACAGCTTTGAGCCCGGTTCAACGGTGAAGCCATTAGTGATCATCGAAGGCCTGGAAAGGCATATTATTCAGCCCAATACCCTGCTTGATACCACGCCCTACCGCGTCAACGGGCACCTGATCCGCGACGTGGGTCACTGGCCGCAGCTCACGCCGACCGGTATTCTGCAAAAATCGAGCGATATTGGCGTGTCGCATATTGCGCTGGCCATGCCGGCCCAGGCGCTGGTTGATACCTACCACGCTTTTGGGCTGGGTAAGCCAACCGGTCTGGGATTGACCGGCGAAAGCGTTGGCTACTTCCCGCTGCATCGCCAGCAGTGGGCCGATATCGAACGCGCCACCTTCTCCTTTGGCTATGGGCTCCGCGTGACGCCGCTGCAAATTGCACGTGAATATGCCACCCTCGGGTCATTTGGTATCTATCGCCCGCTATCCATTACCAAAGTGACTCCGCCGGTTATCGGCCAGCAGATTGCCGATCCGTCAATTGTCAAAACGGTGGTGCACATGATGGAGAGCGACGTGCTGCCCGGCGGCAGCGGCGTACGCGCAGCGGTGCCGGGATACCGTCTGGCAACCAAAACGGGGACCGCGGAAAAGCTGGGTGACAGCGGCAAATATGACGGCGGCTACGTGAACTACACCGCTGGCGTCGCGCCGGTCAGCCATCCGGAAGTGGCGCTGGTCGTCGTGGTGAATAACCCGACGGCCGGTACCCACTTCGGGGGGTCGGTAGCAGCACCAATATTTGGCAACATTATGGGGCCCGTGCTGAAAAATATGAATATTGCCCCGGACGCGCTGTTGCAGTAGCTCATACCATCAGGCTGCCGCACGGCGGCGTGCGCCCGAAATGGGCCGCTGGGGTCATAGCCAGCGGCCTTTTTTGTTATCAATGACGCAAAAAAAACCGCCCCGTTGAACGCGGAGCGGTTTTTTCAGACCTCAGCAATGATTACTTGCTGGTATCCAGTTCGTCGAAACCTTTCACCAGATCGTCAATTGCTTTCATCTGCTTCAGGAACGGTTCCAGCTTCGCCAGCGGCAGCGCGGACGGGCCGTCGCAGCGCGCATGGTCCGGATCCGGATGCGCTTCAATGAACAGACCGGCAATTCCCACCGCCATACCGGCGCGCGCCAGTTCGGTGACCTGCGCACGACGGCCGCCGCTTGCGGCGCCAAACGGGTCGCGGCACTGCAGCGAGTGGGTGACGTCGAAGATAACCGGCGAGTTGTTGGACGCTTTTTTCATTACGCCAAAGCCCAGCATATCAACGACCAGGTTGTCATAACCGAAGTTAGAACCACGGTCGCAAAGAATCACTTTGTCGTTGCCGCCTTCGATGAATTTGTCCACGATGTTACCCATCTGGCCCGGGCTAACAAACTGCGGCTTCTTCACGTTAATGACCGCGCCGGTTTTGGCCATGGCTTCCACCAGGTCAGTCTGACGAGCGAGGAACGCTGGCAGCTGAATCACGTCCACCACGTCGGCAACCGGCTGCGCCTGGCTGGCTTCGTGCACGTCAGTGATGATTTTCACGCCGAAGGTTTGCTTCAGCTCCTGGAAAATTTTCATCCCCTCTTCCAGGCCTGGGCCGCGGTAAGAGTGGATAGAGGAACGGTTGGCTTTATCAAATGAAGCTTTAAACACGTAAGGGATGCCCAGCTTCTGGGTCACGGTCACGTAGTGTTCGCAAATACGCATCGCCAGGTCGCGTGACTCCAGCACGTTCATGCCGCCAAACAGAACAAACGGCAGATCGTTTGCTACCTTGATATCACCAATGCTAACCACTTTTTCTTTCATAAGATCGCCTTGTTAGGGTATTTCCGCGATTATAACCGGGATTTTTCCCGTTTAGTGAAGAGTAATTTGTTTATGCGCGATGGTGTTAATCTGCGCGCGAATCATTTCGCTGATCGGGTCTTCCGGACATTGCTCAACGAAATAGTTTAAATCGTTCAGTGCGATGTGCTCACATTCCAGCTGGGCATAAATCAGCCCGCGGTCGCGAATTTCGTAGGGATCTTCCGGGTTAAACTGCAGCAACGCCTCGCTGGTACGCAGCGCCAGCTCCATCTGCCGCTCTTCCATGAGCGCCGATTTCAGCGTGTCGAGCAGTTTACGCACCACTTCGGCGTTATCCGCTTCATCGAGATCCTCATTGAACAGCTCCGCCATCGGGCTGATGTTGCCCTTCAGCCACACGTCGAGCGTATGCTCGTCAAGCGTGTCGCCGTTAAACGGGTTGATCAGCCACAGCTCTTCGTTGTCGACGTCGGCGCGCAGCAGCAGCTGGGTCGGGAAAATCACCGGCACCACCGGAATATCCAGATGCCCGGCGATCCACAGCACAATCGCACCGAGCGCCACGGCGCTGCCCTGACGATTTTTCAGCACCTGATCCAGCCACAGCGCATCCGACAAGCGGTAGACGCCGGAGGAGTCGCCAAAGTTCCACTCGTGGTAGAACAACTCAATCAGGCGTTCCATCTGGCGCGTCAGCGTCCAGGAAGGGCTGATCTCTTCCCGCGCCAGCGCCACCAGGCACTCGAGCTGCTCGCGCACCTTCTGCGACGGGAAATCATCACGAATTAATTCGGAAATAAGGATCATGCCGTCGCACAGCGGCGCTTTATTAAATTCAAAATCAGCCAGTGACTTCATACCCTACCCCAACAGCGGAACTTTAGTGATGGCGAGTTTAACGATGATGCACAACACCATCAGCGCCAGCAAAAACGCAATAAACTTGCTCTGCTGGCTGCGCGGACGACGACGTCCAAGCGCGACAAACCCCAAAAAGATGTAAATGATAACGCCAAACAGTTTCTCCGTCAGCCATCCCCCCTCTTCGGTAAAGGGAAAATAGCGCGTCATCACCATCAGCGCGAGGCCGCTGAGCAGCAGCACGCTGTCAACCGCGTGCGGTAAAATGCGCACCCAGCGCGCCTCAAACAGGGCGCTGCGGTGGTGCATCCACCAATAGCGCAGTGCGAAAAAGGAGACGGAAACTACCGCCGACGCGATGTGCAAATAGAGCACAAACTGGAAAAAACTCATGCCTGTGCCTCCGGAGCGCCAGGCCACTGCGCCAGCGTCAGACGATCGTTGTCACCATAGTCACGGCAGGTTTGCACCTGCGCATAGCCGGCTGAGGTAAAGAGCGCGCGAACCGCCGCCCCCTGCCGCCAGCCATGTTCCAGCAGCATATAGCCGCCGGGCTCCAGCCAGTCACGCCCCTGGTTAACGATATGGGCTAAATCGGCCAGACCGCTATCCCCGGCCACCAGCGCGGTTTTCGGTTCAAAGCGCACGTCGCCCTGGCTAAGATGTTCGTCCTGTTCATCAATGTACGGCGGGTTGCTGACAATCATGGCAAAACGCTGTGGGCTCAACGCGCTGAACCAATCGCTTTGCATTATCGTCACGTTCGTTATCCCAAGATGGTCCGCGTTACGCTGCGCCAGGGCCGCCGCATCGGCAATATAATCGACGGCTGTCAGCTGGCAGTCCGGCCGTTCGCTGGCCAGAGCCAGGGCCACCGCGCCGGTGCCGGTACCGAGATCGAGGATCCGGCACGGCCTCTGCGGCAGACGCGCCAGCGCCTGTTCAACCAGGCACTCGGTATCCGGGCGAGGGATCAGGGTCGCTGGAGAGACAAACAGCGGCAGCGACCAGAACTCACGGCTACCCACCAGGTGGGCAATGGGCTCGCCGTTTTGTCGCCGTGCCAGCAGCTGCGTTAGCGTTTCCGCCTGTGCCGCGCTCAGCGTCGTTTCATCAAACGCGAGAATTTGCGTGCGCGATTTACCGGTCACATGCCCTAACAGGATCTCCGCATCGCGACGCGGGCTTTCCCCCCCCTGCAGCGTCGCGATAGCCTGCTGTAGCCACTCTCTCCAGGTCATCATTCCTGCTCGGACAGCGCCGCCAGCTGGTCAGCCTGGTATTCCTGCACGATAGGCTCAATCAGCATATCCAGCTTGCCTTCCATCGTTTCGTCCAGGCGGTAGAGCGTCAGGTTGATGCGGTGATCGGTCACGCGCCCCTGCGGGAAGTTGTAGGTACGGTTACGATCGCTACGATCGCCGCTGCCCAGCAGGTTGCGGCGTTCAGAGGCTTCCGCCTGCTGACGGCGGGCAATCTCTGCCGCGCGAATACGCGAGCCCAGCACTGACATCGCTTTGGCTTTGTTTTTGTGCTGCGAACGTTCATCCTGACATTCCACCACGATGCCGGTCGGCAGGTGGGTAATACGGATAGCCGAGTCGGTGGTGTTAACGTGCTGACCGCCCGCGCCCGAAGAACGGAAGGTATCGATACGCAGGTCCGCCGGGTTGATATCCGGCAATTCCGCTTCCGGCACCTCTGGCAACACGGCTACGGTACAGGCGGAGGTATGAATACGCCCCTGAGATTCGGTGGCCGGAACGCGCTGTACGCGATGACCACCGGACTCAAACTTCAGGCGACCGTAAACGCCTTCACCGCTGATTTTGGCGATCACTTCTTTGTAACCACCGTGCTCACCTTCGTTGGCGCTCATGATCTCAACACGCCAGCGGCGCGATTCAGCGTAGCGGCTGTACATGCGGAACAGGTCGCCGGCAAACAGCGCTGCTTCATCACCGCCGGTACCGGCGCGTACTTCAAGGAAAGCATTGCGTTCGTCGTCCGGATCGCGAGGCAGCAGGAGCACCTGAAGCTGTTGCTCCAGTTCTTCTTCTTTGGCTTTGGCTTCCTGCAACTCTTCCTGCGCCATTTCGCGCATTTCCGGGTCGTCGAGCATCATCTGGGCAGTTTCAATATCGTCCTGAACCTGGCGCCAGTCGGTATAACAGCGAGCCACGTCGCCCAGCTGTGCGTATTCGCGGGACAGCGCGCGGAAACGGTCCTGATCGGCAATAGTTGCTGCGTCTCCGAGCAGCGCCTGAACTTCTTCATGGCGCTCGTAGAGAGCTTCCAGTTTAGCAACAATAGAAGGCTTCATTGGCGTAAATGCACCTTGTTATAAATAGAGTTGTGCTACTCCAGCCCGAGGCTGTTGCGCAGAATATGCAGGCGTTCGTCATCCCCGTCACGGGCGGCCTGCTGAAGAGATTTGGTTGGCGCGTGGATCAGGCGGTTGGTTAACTTGCGCGCCAGATCCTGCATGATGACCTGCGGATCGCCACCCTGTTCGAGCGCGGCGATCGCTTTAGCGGTGAGTTCCTCACGCGCCGTTTCAGCCTGGGAGCGATAATCACGAATGATGTCGCTGGCGCTTTGCGCGCGTAGCCAGGCCATAAACTCACTGGTTTCCTGCTCGACGATGGTTTCAGCCTGTACCGCCGCGGCTTTACGCTGCGCAAGGTTATTCTGAATAATGTTTTGCAGGTCGTCCACGCTGTAGAGATAGGCGTTAGCGAGTTTCCCCACCTCCGGCTCTACATCGCGTGGCACGGCAATATCCACCAGCAGCATCGGCTGGTTGCGACGCGCTTTCAGCGCGCGCTCCACCATCCCTTTACCGATAATTGGCAGCGGGCTGGCGGTAGAACTGATAATGATGTCGGCCTCTTTCAGGCGTTCATCGACGTCGCTCAGCGCGATCACCTCAGCGCCGACCTCATCGGCCAGTACCTGTGCGCGTTCGCGGGTACGGTTGGCAATCACCATTTTTTTCACGTGATGTTCGCGCAGATGGCGCGCCACCAGCTCGATGGTTTCTCCCGCACCTACCAACAGTACGGTGACCGACGAGAGCGATTCGAAAATCTGTCGCGCCAGGGTACAGGCCGCAAACGCCACCGACACCGCGCTGGCGCCGATATCCGTTTCCGTGCGCACGCGCTTGGCAACAGAGAAGGATTTCTGGAACATGCGTTCCAGCTCGCTGACGTGCAGATGCCCGCGGCTGGAATCAGCAAACGCTTTTTTTACCTGCCCTAAGATTTGCGGCTCGCCCAACACCAGCGAGTCCAGCCCGCTGGCAACGCGCATCAGATGGCTGACGGCGTCGTTGTCCTGGTGCCAATAAAGGCTCTGGCGCAGTTCTTCTTCATTCAGGCCGTGGTAATCGCACAGCCAGCGGATAATCGCTTCATGCTGATTATCCTGCTCTTCTACGCTGAGATAGAGCTCGGTGCGGTTACAGGTCGACAGGACCACGCCCCCCTGTACCATTGGCTGAGCCAGCAGGCTCTCCAGCGCCTGGTCAAGCGTATCTGGCGAAAACGTGACGCGTTCTCGCAGCGCTACCGGGGCTGTTTTATGATTGATGCCAAGAGCTAAAAGGGTCATTGTGCGGGAGTAGTACCAGCGTTGATAAGGTTAGTCTGAGCGCATCATACAGGATGCGCGAGATCAATAAAAGGGAGGCTCCCCTTTTGGAGTAATAGGCAAGCTGGGTTAATTTTATGATTTAAGACAACTTGAGCGTAGACGCTGCCCACGGGCGACGCTAGCATTAAGCGTTATAATCGTAACGCACATCAAGGATTGTCATCATGGCCCTGCCTCGCCTGATTCGTTTGCTGCCTCTCGCAGCACTGGTTCTTACCGCCTGTACCGTTAATGCACCGAAAGGCCCTGGTAAAAGCCCCACCTCGCCGCAGTGGCAGCAGCACCAGCAGGAAGTGCGCCAGCTGAGTCAATATCAGACGCGCGGCGCTTTCGCCTATTTGTCCGACCAGCAAAAAGTGTATGCCCGTTTCTTCTGGCAGCAAACCGGCCAGGATAACTATCGTCTGCTGCTGACCAACCCGCTGGGCAGCACCGAAATGGAACTGATTGACCGACCGGGCTCCGCGCAGCTAACCGACAATAAAGGCCAGCGCTATACCGATACCGACGGCGAAGAAATGGTGGGCAAACTGACCGGTATGCCGATTCCGCTGAACAGCCTGCGCCAGTGGATCCTCGGCCTGCCGGGCAACGCTACCGACTATACGCTCGACGACCAGTACCGCCTGAGCGAGTTGCACTACACCGAAAACGGTAAGACCTGGAAAGTGGTCTACAGCGGCTACGACAGCAAAACCCAGCCAGCGCTGCCGTCTAACATGGAGCTGACCGAAGGCAGTCAGCGCATAAAGCTGCGCATGGATAACTGGATTGTAAGATGATGACCACCTGGCCCTCACCCGCCAAGCTCAACCTGTTTTTATACATCACCGGGCAGCGCCCTGACGGCTATCATACGTTGCAGACGCTGTTCCAGTTCCTCGACTACGGCGACACGCTGACGATTGTGCCGCGCTCGGACGGACAGCTACGGCTGCTCACGCCGGTCAAGGGCGTGCCGAATGAAGAAAACCTGATTATTCGCGCCGCGCGGCTGTTGATGAAAACGGCGGCGGCATCGCAGCGCCTGCCAGCCGGTAGCGGTGCCGATATCAGCATTGAAAAACGTTTGCCGATGGGCGGCGGTCTCGGCGGTGGTTCATCCAACGCAGCGACCGTGCTGGTGGCGCTTAACCACCTGTGGCGATGCGGGCTGTCGGGAGACGAGCTGGCGGCCATCGGGCTGACGCTCGGTGCCGACGTGCCGGTGTTTGTTCACGGCCATGCGGCATTTGCCGAAGGGGTTGGCGAAGTGCTCACCCCGGTTGAGGTGGCGGAAAAATGGTACCTGGTTGCCCATCCCGGGGTCAGTATCCCGACCCCGGTCATTTTTCGCGATCCGGAGCTGCCACGAAATACCCCGGTCAGGTCAATAGAAACGTTATTAAAATGTGAATTCGGCAATGATTGCGAGGTTATCGCAAGAAAACGTTTTCGCGAGGTTGATGATGTGCTTTCCTGGCTGTTAGAATACGCGCCGTCGCGCCTGACTGGAACAGGAGCCTGTGTTTTTGCTGAATTCGACACGGAACTCGCTGCCCGCCAGGTGCTTGAGCAAGCCCCGGAATGGTTGCAAGGCTTTGTGGCAAAAGGTGTTAACCTCTCGCCATTGAAGCAAGCCCTGCTCTGAATCATTCGGTTTCCGTCAGTATTGCTGACGAAAGAAGAATGGTGATGAGTACCAAGCCGGGCAAACTGAGCTCCGGTGACAACGTCACCCTGTTCCAGACGTTGCATCGCGCTCTTTAATACACCGCCTGGATGAAATCGCGCCTGGCCCGCACAGTTTTTGGCCCGTTTCATCCACCACTGGACGCATGCCTGAGGTTCTTCTCGTGCCTGATATGAAGCTTTTTGCTGGTAACGCCACCCCGGAACTAGCACAACGTATTGCCAACCGCCTGTACACTTCTCTCGGCGACGCCGCTGTAGGTCGCTTTAGCGACGGCGAAGTCAGCGTACAAATCAATGAAAACGTACGCGGTGGTGATATTTTCATCATCCAGTCCACTTGTGCCCCAACTAACGACAACCTGATGGAATTAGTCGTTATGGTTGATGCCCTGCGCCGTGCTTCCGCAGGCCGTATCACCGCCGTTATCCCTTACTTCGGTTATGCTCGCCAGGACCGTCGCGTTCGCTCTGCTCGTGTACCTATCACCGCTAAAGTTGTTGCTGACTTCCTGTCCAGCGTAGGCGTTGACCGCGTACTGACCGTAGACCTGCACGCTGAACAGATCCAGGGCTTCTTCGATGTCCCGGTGGATAACGTATTCGGTAGCCCAATCCTGCTCGAAGATATGCTGCAGCTGAACCTGGATAACCCAATCGTGGTTTCTCCGGACATCGGCGGCGTGGTTCGCGCTCGCGCTATCGCTAAGCTGCTGAACGATACCGACATGGCTATCATCGACAAACGTCGCCCGCGTGCGAACGTGTCTCAGGTTATGCATATCATCGGCGACGTTGCCGGTCGTGACTGCGTGCTGGTTGATGACATGATCGATACCGGCGGCACGCTGTGCAAAGCGGCTGAAGCGCTGAAAGAGCGTGGTGCTAAACGCGTATTCGCCTACGCAACTCACCCGATCTTCTCCGGCAACGCGGTAAACAACCTGCGTAACTCCGTCATCGACGAAGTGGTTGTCTGCGATACCATCCCGTTAAGCGATGAGATCAAAGCGCTGCCGAACGTTCGCACCCTGACCCTGTCCGGGATGCTGGCCGAAGCGATTCGTCGTATCAGCAACGAAGAATCCATCTCTGCCATGTTCGAACATTAATCGAATCTGGTTAAAAAACCCGCTGCGGCGGGTTTTTTTGTCTATAGTATTTATTTGTATGATTTATGCCAACTTCACTGCCATTCACGTGACAGATGATGCGCTCATGGATGAAACAGTATTGTGAATAAATTATTCTCCTCCGATATCATGCCTTTCCGCGCGCTGATCGACGCCTGCTGGAAAGAGAAGTACAGCTCGGCGCGCTTTATGCGCGACCTGATTGCCGGGATAACCGTCGGTATCATTGCCATTCCGCTGGCGATGGCGTTGGCTATTGGCAGCGGGGTTGCGCCACAGTACGGCCTGTATACCTCGGCCGTCGCGGGGATCGTTATCGCCCTGAGTGGTGGCTCCCGCTTTAGCGTATCCGGCCCCACCGCGGCCTTCGTGGTGATCCTCTATCCCGTTTCGCAGCAGTTTGGTCTGGCAGGCCTGCTGGTGGCGACCCTGATGTCCGGAATATTCCTGATCCTCTTTGGCCTGGCCCGCTTTGGCCGCCTGATCGAATATATTCCGCTGTCGGTGACGCTTGGCTTCACCTCGGGGATTGGTATTACCATCGGGACCATGCAGATTAAAGACTTCCTCGGTCTGCAAATGACGCACGTTCCGGAACACTACTTACAGAAGGTGGGCGCGCTGGTAATGGCGCTGCCGACCATCAACGTTGGCGATGCGGCCATTGGCATCGTCACCCTCGGCACGCTGATCCTCTGGCCACGCCTCGGCCTGCGCCTGCCGGGCCACCTGCCTGCGCTTATCGCCGGCTGCGTGGTCATGCTGTTGGTCAACCTGCTCGGCGGACACGTTGCGACCATTGGTTCCCAGTTCCACTACGTGCTGGCCGACGGCTCTCAGGGCAACGGCATTCCGCAGCTGCTGCCGCAGTTTGTGCTGCCGTGGGATCTCCCGGGCTCCAGCTTCACGCTGAGCTGGGCATCGCTGCATGCGCTGCTGCCCGCCGCATTTTCGATGGCCATGCTCGGGGCCATCGAATCGCTGCTGTGCGCGGTGGTGCTTGACGGCATGACCGGCACCAAACACAAGGCTAACAGCGAACTGGTTGGTCAGGGTCTGGGCAACATTGTCGCCCCGTTCTTCGGTGGTATTACCGCCACTGCCGCGATCGCGCGTTCCGCGGCTAACGTTCGCGCAGGTGCCACCTCACCGGTTTCCGCGGTTATTCACGCTATTCTGGTGATTCTGGCGCTGCTGATCCTCGCGCCGGTGCTGTCCTGGCTGCCGCTGTCGGCGATGGCCGCCCTGCTGCTGATGGTGGCATGGAATATGAGCGAGGCGCATAAGGTCGTGTATCTGCTGCGCAAAGCGCCAAAAGACGACATTATTGTGATGCTGATTTGCATGTCGCTGACCGTGCTGTTTGATATGGTCATCGCTATCAGCGTCGGCATCGTGCTGGCTTCGCTGTTGTTTATGCGCCGGATTGCGCGTATGACGCGTCTGTCGGCGGTTAACGTGTCGGTGCCGGATGATGTGCTGGTACTGCGCGTCATTGGCCCGCTGTTTTTTGCCGCTGCAGAAGGTTTATTCAGCGATCTGGAAACGCGCATTGCCGGTAAACGCATTGTGGTGCTGAAATGGGACGCGGTCCCGGTACTGGATGCCGGTGGCCTGGATGCCTTCCAGCGTTTTGTGAAAAAACTGCCTGAAGGCTGCGAGCTGCGGGTATCTAACCTGGAATTCCAGCCGCTGCGCACCATGGCGCGCGCGGGTATTCAGCCGATTCCTGGCCGTCTGGCATTCTTCCCAAACAAAGATGCCGCCCTGGCAGACATCCTCTGACCGTAGCCCAGCCAAGCAAAGCGCCGCCGGGAATCGCACCGTAGCCTCCCCGGCGTCGCGTGACATCACAGGCAAAAAAAATGGCTCCCTCGGGAGCCATTTTTATCGCAACGTGATTGCTTACGCTTTCAGCAACTGCTCAGCGGTGTCTTTCACGCTCCCCAGCAGAACTTTAACGTCCTCCAGGCACACCGTCGGGTTCAGCAGCGTCAGCTTCAGGCAGGTGATGCCATCCGATTCAGTCACGCCGACGTTGGCGCTCCCCGAAGCCAGCAGAACGTCACCAATACGCTGGTTCAGCAGCGCAACGAACGCCATGTCATCGCTTTCAGGACGGAAGCGGAACAGCACGCTTGCCAGCTGCGGCTCCATCACCAGCTCCAGATGCGGCTGAGTTTTGACAAACGCAGCCACATCACGCGCCAGCGTGACGCCGTTATCAATGATTTCGGCGTACTGCTTTTTGCCCAGCGCTTCAAGACCCATCCACAGCTTCAGCGCATCGAAACGGCGCGTGGTCTGCAGCGACTTCGACACCAGATTCGGCACGCCAGCCTCTTCATCGAATTCTGAGTTCAGGTACGCCGCCTGATAGCGCATCAGCTCGTAGTGACGCGCATCTTTAAGCAGGAACGCGCCGCAGCTGATGGTCTGGAAGAACTGCTTGTGGAAGTCCAGCGTCACGGAGTCCGCCAGCTCAAGACCGTTCAGGAAGTCGCGATACTTCTCAGACAGCAGTAACGCCCCGCCCCACGCTGCATCCACGTGCATCCAGATCTGATGCTCCGCCGCCAGCGCCGCGATATCCGCTAACGGATCGATGGCGCCAGCATCGGTGGTCCCGGCGGTGGCGACAATCGCCATCACCTGCTCGCCGTTGGCTTTCGCCTGAGCCAGCTTGGCTTTCAGGTCAGCCAGATCCATACGCGAGAATGCATCGGTCTTCACCTGAGTGACGGAACGGTAGCCCAGCCCCATCAGTGCCATGTTTTTCTGCACGGAGAAGTGCGCGCTTTCAGAGCAGAACACTTTGATTTTGCTCAGGTCACCGGTCAGACCATTCTGCTGAATGGAATGCCCCTGGCGGGCGAAGAAGGCATCGCGCGCCAGCATCAGGCCCATCAGGTTGCTCTGGGTACCGCCGCTGGTAAACACGCCGGCGTCGCCCGCCGTATAGCCCACCTGCTCGCGCAGCCATTCGATCAGCTTGATCTCAATGATGGTGGCGGACGGGCTCTGGTCCCAGGAGTCCATGCTCTGGTTGGTGGCGTTGATCAGCACTTCCGCCGCCTGGCTAATCACCAGGCTCGGGCAGTGCAGGTGCGCCACGCACTGGGCATGGTGGACTAACAGGCTGTCTTTCAGAAAGTATTCAACCGCACGCTCAATAGCGGCCTGGTTGCCCAGGCCCTGAGACGTAAAGTCCAGGTTGATGCGTTCGCGCAGTTGCTCAACGGTTTTGCCCTGATACATCTCAGGCTGCTTCAACCATTCAACGACCGCTCGCGTACTCTGCTCGATAGCATCCTGATAGGCGGCAATGCTTTGCGCCGAGCCGGACAGAATCGGGTTTACGTCTGACATTCGATCCAACTCCGTTTAAACCGGCTTCACGCCAGCGCCCAGCAGGGCGTTTTCGAATTTATCGAGGAACACTTCCAGCTCAGCGTTGGTGATCAGCAGAGACGGCAGCAGACGCAGTACGCAACCGTTGCGGCCCCCACGCTCCAGAATCAGCCCATTTTCGAAGCATTTTTTCTGCAGCAGCGCGGACAATTCGCCATCGGCCGGGTAGCAGCCCATATGATCCTGCGCTTCGTTCGGCTTCACGATCTCAATACCAATCATCAGACCCAGACCACGTACATGACCAATCACCGGGTAGCGTTTCTGCAGGTCAGCCAGCTTGCCTTTCAGCCACTCGCCCTGGGCAGCCACTTTATCGGCAATGTTGTCGTCTTTGAGGATCTTCAGCGTCGTCAGGCCGGTCGCCATCGCCAGCTGGTTGCCACGGAAGGTGCCGGTGTGGTGGCCCGGGGCCCATGCGTCGAACTGCTTTTTAATGCCCAGAACCGCCAGCGGCAGACCGCCGCCAACCGCTTTGGACATCACAATGATATCTGGCTCAATGCCAGCGTGTTCGAAGGCGAACAGCTTACCGGTACGTGCGAAACCAGCCTGAACTTCATCGATGATCAGCAGAATGCCGTGTTCCTGAGTCACTTTACGAATACGTTGCAGCCACTCAACCGGCGCCGGGTTCACGCCGCCTTCGCCCTGCACGGCTTCAAGGATCACGGCCGCAGGTTTACGCACGCCGCTTTCAACGTCGTTAATCAGGTTTTCGAAGTAATAGGTTAATGCTTTGACGCCAGCCTCGCCGCCGATACCCAGCGGGCAGCGGTACTCATGCGGATACGGCATGAACTGCACTTCCGCCATCATGTTGCTGACGGCTTCTTTCGGTGACAGGTTGCCGGTCACGGACAGCGCGCCGTGGGTCATCCCGTGGTAACCGCCGGAGAAGCTGATCACGCTGGAACGGCCGGTCACTTTTTTCGCCAGCTTCAGGGCCGCTTCAACGGCATCTGCGCCGGACGGACCGGTGAATTGCAGGCAATATTCTTTGCCCTGCCCCGGTAATAAGGACAGTAAATAAGATGAAAATTCATCTTTTAATGGGGTAGTAAGATCAAGCGTATGTAACGGTAAGCCGCTTGTGATGACACTTTGAATGCTCTGCAGCACTTCAGGATGATTATGACCAAGCGCCAGGGTTCCGGCACCTGCCAGGCAATCAAGATATTGATTATTTTCTACGTCAGTAATCCAGACGCCCTGCGCTTTAGCGATGGCTAATGGCAGTTTACGTGGATAGCTGCGGACATTAGATTCAAACTCAGCCTGTCTTGCTAAAAAGGTATCATTGCTCTGTGGTAATGAATTAGCACTTAAAGTATCAATACGGACTTTATCCGTCATCATATCACTCCTACAACCAGGTGTAGATTAACGCCTGATTGAATAAATGGTTATAAGGATTACCTGTAAAAAAGCGCGGCTAATATATGTTGTTTTAGCGTTGGACTCAATCATTTATTTTAAGGTCTGAAACATCGTTTAATTTTCATTTAAAATCAATGAGTAACACCGACGCAGCGCCCTCAAATTTATTAAATTTTGTTACCATTTGTCTTAAAGACCTCTCCGCAGAAGCCTCCCGCATGATGTATTAAAAGCCATCTTATTTTCATGGTTTTATTATTCACTTACACGAATTTACCATTAATAATGTAAGCACTAACCGCCGAATGCATGATTTTTCACTTGTTTATGCTGAAATAAAATAAAAAAGTCGATCCCTCTGGATAAATCACTTACTATGGCGCGCTTATTTGCAGGCTCTGTAAATAAAGAACTAATGCGCATCACCCGGTAACGCGTACAGGCGAAACACGTTATCGACAACAGGAGCCTTTCCTGGGTTGTCATCAGAAATGTTCGCGGGCGGACATTTCGTAAGGCGAAGACGCTTCCCTTATGCCGAGAATGAAAATTTTCTAGCCATGCTTTCATGGCGCCCTGATATGAGATTGTTATGACACGCATTTATCCACAATTCATCGTTGCCAAATTTGGCGGCACCAGCGTCGCTGATTTTGACGCGATGAACCGCAGTGCCAGCATTGTTCTTGCTGATCCCAACGTTCGTTTAGTCGTTCTTTCTGCTTCGGCAGGCGTGACCAACCTGCTGGTCGAACTTTCTGAAGGTCTGGAAAGCCATCGGCAATTAGACAAGCTCGAGACGTTACGTACTATCCAGTACAACATTATTTCCCGCCTGAAGCAGCCTTCGGTTATCAGCAAGGAAATCGATAATCTCCTCGACAATATCGGCCGCCTGGCGCAAACCGCCGCGGCGTCGCCTTCCACCGCGCTGAGCGATGAACTCGTGAGCCACGGCGAGCTGATGTCTTCGCTGCTCTTTACCGAGGTCATGCGCGAGCGCGAGGTCGAAGCCAGCTGGTTTGATGCGCGCAGCGTGATTCGCACTAACGCCAACTACGGTTGCGCTGAGCCGGACGTCGCCGCGCTGGCTGAACTGGCCGAAATGCACCTGCGCCCACGCCTTGAGCAGGCCATCATGATTACCCAGGGGTTTATTGGCCGCGATGCCAGCGGGCACACCACGACGCTCGGCCGCGGTGGGAGCGACTATACCGCGTCGCTGCTCGGCGAAGCCCTCCACGCGGCACGGGTGGATATCTGGACCGACGTGGCCGGTATTTATACAACCGACCCGCGTATTGCGCCTAATGCCAAACGGATCGACCGCATCTCGTTTGCCGAAGCGAGCGATATGGCAGCCTACGGCGCGAAAGTGCTACACCCCGCCACGCTGATGCCGGCGATGCGCAAAAACATTCCGGTGTTCGTTGGCTCCAGCAAAAATATCGCCGCTGGCGGTACGCTGGTTTGCTGCACGACGGACAACCCGCCGCGCTACCGTGCGGTGGCGGTGCGCCGCAAGCAAACGCTGCTGCGCTTGCACAGCCTGGATGCACAACCGTCCTGCCATTTCTTAGCGCAGATGTTTGCGCTGTTAGCGCGTCATTCGGTGGCCGCCGATCTGGTGACAACCTCCGAAAACAGCATTGCGCTCGCGCTGGACTCCACTCACGCCACCTCGGGTGAAGATCACACGCTGACCACATCGTTATTTACCGAGCTGTCTTCCCACTGTCGCGTAGAAGTGGAAACCGGCCTGGCACTGGTGACGCTGGTCGGCAATCAGCTTACGCAGGTCTCTGGCGTGTTTAAGGATGTTTTTGTCTGGCTTGAGACGCATGCGGTTCGCATGGTCTGCCACGGTGCCTCCAGCAATAATCTTTGCATTCTGCTGCCCGCGGATGAAGCCGATAGCGCCGTTAAGGCCCTGCATTTGCGGCTGTTTGAGTCATAAGGTGATAAAAACAAAAAGTCCCGGTCTTAACGGCCAGGACTTTGTTAACTGTCTCAGTGGCTCCTTCACGGAGCCCTTATTTAGCCAGGACGGTGTGATGACCCACCGCCGCGACGGCAGCGCTTGTCGTAGTGACGAACCCACCAGTACCGATCGCTCACCTGCTCGTGCCCGCCGACACGCGCCCCGGCCAGCCAAAGAATCGCGCCGACGAAGATGCTGAGTACGGCCCCGTGCGCAAAGAACTGCGGGAGGTCAAGCTGCGGCAGCTGGTTTAAAATAGAATAACCGACGCCGACGACCATCACGAGCAGGCCTAACCCCATGAGCACATTACCGAGTAACGAAGCGTTTTTGCGTTTCATAGTGTCACCTCCGTAGATTGGCTTTGGGTTTCGGGATATATCCCTATTCCATGTGTGTAAAGTATAGACAACACCGCTGTGGATAAGTGCGCTACCGATCACAAATAGGCACATATCATCAACATAACTTTACATTTAAGTTACTGATATGCTTTTCAATGCGCATTATCACTCTGGAAAACTATTCCGTTTTTTACGCTTTCAGCGCTTATTTTTGTCAAGCAGCCCGTCACGACGTAAACTAGCCGCCGGAAAGATTGCCCACTCAGGAACAATAACGTGACGATTAAACTGATTGTCGGCCTCGCAAACCCCGGCGCAGAGTACGCGGGGACGCGCCATAACGCTGGCGCCTGGTACGTCGATTTACTGGCTGAACGCTTTCGTGCCCCGCTGCGCGAAGAGAGTAAATTTTTTGGCTACACCTCGCGCATTAACCTGGCGGGGGAAGATGTCCGCCTGCTGGTGCCCACCACTTTTATGAACCTTAGCGGCAAAGCCGTGGCGGCGCTGGCAACCTTCTATCGCATTAATCCAGATGAAATTCTGGTGGCCCACGACGAACTGGATCTCCCGCCTGGCGTCGCGAAGTTTAAGCTGGGCGGCGGCCACGGCGGTCATAATGGGTTAAAAGATATCATCAGCAAATTAGGCAATAACCCTAATTTTCATCGCTTACGTATCGGGATCGGCCATCCGGGCGATAAAAGTAAAGTTGTCGGTTTTGTCCTCGGCAAACCGCAGGCAGCAGAACAGAAGCTGATCGACGATGCGGTAGACGAAGCGGCGCGCTGCACCGAAATCTGGCTGAAAGACGGGCTGACTAAAGCCACGAACCGATTACACGCTTTTAAGGCGCAATAGACCGACGACTGCGGTATTTTTTCCGTATGACGTGTATAATGCGCAAAGTTATTTACTTTTCTACAATCTGTTCAAGCTAACAGGTTGAATATCAAAAGATTAAGGTGATTTAAACATGGGATTCAAATGCGGTATCGTCGGTTTGCCAAACGTAGGCAAATCCACCCTGTTCAACGCGCTCACGAAAGCCGGTATTGAAGCGGCGAACTTCCCGTTCTGTACTATCGAGCCGAACACAGGCGTCGTACCGATGCCCGATCCGCGTCTGGACCAGCTGGCGGAAATCGTTAAACCGCAGCGTATCCTGCCGACCACCATGGAATTCGTTGATATCGCGGGCCTGGTAAAAGGCGCGTCCAAAGGTGAAGGCCTGGGTAACCAGTTCCTGACCAACATCCGCGAAACCGAAGCGATCGGCCACGTTGTACGCTGCTTCGAAAACGACAACATCATCCACGTTAATAACAAAGTGGACCCGGCTGACGATATCGACGTTATCAACACCGAGCTGGCGCTGTCTGACCTTGATACCTGCGAGCGCGCCCTGCACCGCGTTCAGAAGAAAGCCAAAGGCGGCGATAAAGACGCAAAAGCCGAACAGGCCGCGCTGGAAAAATGCCTGCCGCAGCTGGAAAACGCCGGTATGCTGCGCGCGCTGAAAACCCTGACGGACGAAGATAAAGCGGCCATCAAATACCTGAGCTTCCTGACCCTGAAGCCAACCATGTATATCGCTAACGTCAACGAAGATGGTTTCGAGAACAACCCGTACCTCGACAAAGTGCGTGAAATCGCCGCTGCCGAAGGTTCCGTTGTGGTTGCCGTATGCGCCGCCGTTGAAGCCGACATCGCAGAACTCGACGATGCTGACCGTGAAGAATTCATGGCCGAAATGGGCCTGGAAGAGCCGGGCCTGAACCGCGTGATCCGCGCCGGTTACGAACTGCTTAACCTGCAAACCTACTTCACCGCAGGCGTAAAAGAAGTGCGCGCATGGACCATCCCGGTCGGCGCTACCGCGCCGCAGGCAGCCGGTAAAATCCACACCGACTTCGAAAAAGGCTTTATCCGCGCACAGACCATCGCGTTTGAAGACTTTATCACCTACAAAGGTGAACAAGGCGCGAAAGAAGCCGGCAAGATGCGTGCTGAAGGGAAAGATTACATCGTCAAAGATGGCGACGTGATGAACTTCCTGTTCAACGTCTAAATAAAATGTGTTGTCTTATGAGGTTTCGCTGAATCTCATAGAATCGCAAATAACCACAAAATCCACGCAGTTGCGTGGATTTTTTTATTTCATAGCGTCTCAACTCATCCCGTACCAACGCGGTCAAAAATGCGTACATGGATGGGGACAACATTCTTCCATCTTCATTTTAACTGAGTACAATAACGAATGGAAGGGACTTCCCCTGATTATGCGCCTGATTAACTCTTGTGCAATCATGGGGTAAACACAACCCCGGAGGGATTCGTTATGACCATTACTACTGTCGGTATCGATCTTGCTAAAAATGTGTTCGCTGTTCATTGCGTTGACCAGAATGGCAAAACCGTTCTGGTTAAATCCAGAGTAACCCGCGCAGCTCTTCCCGGGCTGATTGCTGGTTTGCCGCCCTGTGTTATCGGGATGGAGGCGTGCTCCGGGGCTCATTACTGGGCAAGACTGTTTCGGCAGTATGGTCATGAGCCGCGTCTGATGGCCGCTAAATTTGTATCGCCTTACCGCATGGCTGGTAAATCAGGGAAAAATGATGCAGCTGATGCTCAGGCTATCTGCGAGGCGGTTCGTCGCCCACATATGCGGTTTGTGCCGGTTAAGGATGAGAGCCAGCAGGCAATGCAGTGTCTGCATCGTACCCGACAGGGTTTTATCGAAGAGAAAACAGCAACATATAATCGTCTCCGGGGGTTGATATCTGAATTCGGCGTTATCGCCCCACAAAGTACAGATGCCCTGCGCCACATAGTTTTTGAGCAGAAGAATTCTTTACCACTTCAGGTTCAGCAATGTGTTGATGATTTGCTGGAGCACGTTGCTCGCATTGAAGATAACATCGCTGAATATGACCGAATTTTGTCCCGCATGGCCAAAACAGATCATCGCAGTCAGCGGCTGATGGAATTGAAGGGCGTTGGCCCCACAACGGCCTGTGCGCTGGTCGCCAGTATCGGTAATGCACATGATTTTAAGAATGGGCGCCAGCTGGCAGCCTGGCTGGGACTGACACCATCGCAGTACAGCAGCGGCGGAAAGTCGAAGCTTGGCAGGATAACGAAAGCTGGCGATTCGTATCTGAGAACACTTCTGGTTCAGGGTGCCCGCTCGGTACTGATCGGGGCGGAGAAAAGGACTGATTTATTCAGTCGTTGGGTCTGCTCACTGGTCGAACGCAGAGGATACTGGCGCGCTGTTGTTGCCATCGCTGCCAAAAATGCAAGACTGTGCTGGGCATCATTGCATTACGGTGATGATTTCAGGTTGTACTCAGCCAGCTAAAGTACAAAGCTGTATGACCATCTGTTCTGCAACTCGTTGATGATAAAGGGTTAGACCCCGTGAGGTATATCTGCTTATTGTACAGGGCAAGTGTACCCGACTAACGAACTAGAGCCTCACGAGCGTCTTTCATCAGGGTCCGAATCGATGACGATTCATCATGACCGTTTATAGTACCGCAGTCTCTCCCCTTTATTTTTTTACTATAGTGCAGACAGAAACCGTAAACACCGGCGTTGACATGCCGGGGAAGCCCTTATAGGTATAATAAATATACAAGATCCCATTATGCTCGCTGATACGCAATGCCGAGCTGCCAAGCCGAAAGAAAAACGCTAAAGCGGTGACCATTTTAGTTGACCACTACACAGACCCTTTACAGCGAAGAATCTCCGTCGATTTAATAAGGGAGCCCTCACTGGCCCCTGTCAGGATCACACTTTTCAGCTCAGGATATTCACTTATAAAAACCAGGTGTTATTATCCATCCTGTAAATATCTTTCAACTCAACCCGAGGCTTTGATGCTGGAGAATGTAATCATCCGATAATCAGTTACTCGACCTTTTCAGGCCGAACTGATTATCAATGCGCCGAAATCGAATGCGGGCACCGCTGTGTGTTTGCACGTTTTGCACATGATGATTAAACAGGTTTTCCAGTATGAATTTATCCCGTCAGGAACAACGTACCTTACACGTTCTCGCCAAAGGTGGTCGCATTGCGCACGTCCGCGATGCATCTGGCCGCGTCACCGCCGTTGAATGCTACACCCGCGAAGGGCTGTTGCTGACCGACTGCACCCTTGCCACCTTCAAAAAACTCAAAACCAAAAAACTGATCAAGTCCGTCAACGGTCAGCCCTACCGCATCAACACCAGCGGGCTGAATAACGTTCGCGCACAGCTTGATAACCGCTAAGGAGAGCATGATGGATATCAGCACCCTTATTTCCTCATCCCGACACATCCAGCTGTCAGCGGAGGAAAGTAAAATCCCCTGGGACGAACCGGCCTTCAGCCAGCGCATGCTGGCGAACCATTTGTCGCAGGACCACGACTGGGCCAGCCGCAGGCAGGAGGTCATTAAGCAGCAGGTCGAGTGGATCGCCAGCCAGTTACCCCCTGGCGCACATATCCTCGATCTCGGCTGCGGTCCCGGCTTTTATACCCACCGCTTAGCGGAGCGCGGATTTCACTGCACCGGCGTGGATTTCTCGCCGGCATCCGTGAGCTGGGCCCGTCAGCAGGCGCAGAACGCCGGATTGCATATCGACTATGTTCAGCAGGATGTCCGCGCATACTGGCCGGATAAATCGTTCGATTTCATCATGATGACATTCGGGGAACTGAATGTGTTTAGCACGGCGGATGCGCGCTCACTCGTCAGCCGCTGCGCGCTGTGGCTGGAGACGGGTGGCAGGCTGCTCACTGAAGTCCATACTTTCGACGAAGTTAAGCGTCAGGGAATGGCTGAAGCGAACTGGCAACGCTGTCAGGACGGGCTGTTTCTGGGCGTCCCTCATCTGCTTCTGACGGAACATGGCTGGGATGAAGCCGCGCAGACCAGCTCAACGCTGTTCTGGGCCATAGAGGAAAACGGTCGAACCACCCGTTTCGGCAGCCAGATGACGGCCTGGCGCGATGACGAATACATCAGCCTGCTCGACAATGCCGGGTTTACCCTGCTTCCTCCTCCTGAAAGCTACGACTGGCCAGTCAGCGAGACATTTGAAGGGAAGCTGTTTGTTGTGCTGGCTGAAAAAGCAAATATCTCAGAGAAACACTCTCTTAATGCTCAACGCAATAAAAGGAATTCCAGATTGGATATCCCACGTATTTTTACCATCAGTGAAAGCGAACACCGCATCCACAACCCGTTCACCGAAGAGAAGTACGCCACGCTGGGCCGTGTGCTGCGCATGAAACCGGAGACCCGCATTCTTGACCTCGGCAGCGGCTCGGGCGAGATGCTCTGTACCTGGGCCCGGGACCACGCCATTACCGGTGTCGGTATCGATATGAGCCAGTTGTTCAGCGAGCAAGCCAGACGCCGCGCCGAAGAGCTCGGCGTCAGCGACCGGGTTCAGTTCATCCATAACGACGCCGCCGGATACGTTACAGAAGAGAAATGCGATGTGGCGGCCTGTGTCGGTGCGACATGGATAGCCGGTGGATTTGCCGGGACCGTCGGGCTGCTAGCTCAAAGCCTGAAACCGGGTGGGCTCATGCTTATCGGTGAACCCTACTGGCGTCAGCAACCTGCGACGGAAGAGATTGCCCAGGCCTGTGGCGTCAGCTCGAAGACCGATTTCCTGACGCTACCAGGGCTTGTCAGCGCGTTCGACGACCTCGGCTATGACGTGGTGGAAATGGTACTGGCAGATCAGGAAGGCTGGGACCGCTATGAGGCCGCGAAATGGCTGACCATGCGCCGCTGGCTGGAGGCCAATCCTGATGACGACTTCGCAGCGGAAGTCAGGGCCGAGCTAACACTCTCGCCGAAACGCCACGTAACGTACGCGCGGGAATACTTTGGCTGGGGCGTGTTCGCGCTCATTGCCAGGTAACAACAAGCCCCGGTATTTCTGACTGGAGATGCCGGGGCTTAGCCTTTGTTTTGATCTGATGCATCACCTGCACAATACATATTCTGTATTTTTATTAATCAGGATGTGTAAGCGTCATCTCAGTACCGTCTGTTGAAATTTCCGGTGATTGACGATGATAGAGTCCTCTTATAAACGTTAATGGACTCTATCAATGTCAGATTCTCTTCGTCCCCGCAGGGTTCGTGCGTCTTACTCCATGGACTTTAAACTGGAACTTGTCGAAAAATCTTATCAGCCTGGAGCCTGCGTGGCCCAACTGGCCAGAGAACACGGGATTAATGACAATCTGTTGTTTACATGGCGCCAGCGCTACAGCCACCTTTTGCCCGATGAAATACAACGTTCAGTCAGTAAACCTGATGCTGTCATCCCTGTTGTGGTATCTGACATGTCCCTGTCACATCATGCAGAACCACACTATGAACCATCCGGTTCCGCTTACGGTGAGGTGATGACCTGCGAAGTGGCTGTCGGGAGCGCCAGTCTGCGCCTGACAGGGAACTTATCTCCCGCTATCCTGAAAACACTGCTTCGCGAACTGACCGGGAGGGGACGATGATCTCCCTCCCGTCTGGCACCCGTATCTGGCTGGTCGCCGGCGCCACCGACATGCGTAAATCCTTCAACGGTCTGGGCGAGCAGATACAGCACGTACTGGATGAGAACCCCTTCTCCGGCCACCTGTTCATCTTCCGTGGCCGCCGGGGTGATACCGTCAAAATTCTCTGGGCAGATGCGGATGGACTGTGCCTCTTCACCAAACGCCTTGAGGAAGGGCAGTTCATCTGGCCCGCCGTGCGCGACGGCAAGGTGGCCATTAGTCGCTCGCAACTGGCCATGCTCCTCGATAAGCTGGACTGGCGTCAGCCCAAAACACCCCGTCTTAACTCACTGACAATGTTGTAAAAAAAGCATGGCCGCATTATAAATGGGTCATGAGTCAGGACTATCTCGCCCGTATCACCGCGCTGGAAGAAGAACTTCGCCGGAAAGACAGCCAGCTCAGTCTCGTTGCCGAGACTGAGGCCTTCCTGCGCTCTGCGCTGACCCGCGCTGAAGAAAAGATCGAGGAAGACGAACGGGAGATAGAACACCTGAGGTCTCAGATAGAAAAACTGCGCCGTATGATGTTCGGCACCCGTTCTGAAAAACTGCGCCGCGAGGTGGCACAGGCCGAAGCGCTGCTGAAACAGCGCGAACAGGCGAGCGATCGTTACAGTGGGCGGGAAGACGACCCGCAGGTTCCCCGCCAGCTCCGTCAGTCCCGGCACCGTCGTCCGCTTCCGGAACATCTTCCCCGTGAGATACTCCGGCTGGAGCCGGAAGAAACCTGCTGCCCGGCATGTGGCGGTGAAATGGCGTACCTCAGCGAAGTCAGCGCGGAGCAGCTGGAGCTGGTTGCCAGCGCCCTGAAAGTGATCCGCACAGTGCGGGTAAAAAAAGCCTGCACAAAATGTGACGGTATCGTGGAAGCTCCCGCGCCGTCACGTCCTGTCGAGCGGGGTATCGCCGGACCGGGTCTGCTGGCCCGTGTGTTAACAGCCAAATACTGTGAACATCTGCCGCTGTACCGCCAGACGGAAATCCTTGCCCGCCAGGGGGTGGAGCTGAGCCGCGCACTGCTCTCCAACTGGGTGGATACGTGCTGCCGTTTAATGGCGCCGCTGGACGAAGCCCTTTATCACTACGTGATGAACTGCCGCAAACTGCATACAGATGATACTCCAGTGCCGGTGCTGGCGCCGGGCAGGAAAAAGACGAAAACCGGGCGTATCTGGACGTATGTCCGGGATGACCGGAATGCCGGTTCGTCAGATCCTCCGGCAGCGTGGTTCGCGTACTCACCGGACCGGCAGGGAAAACACCCGGAGCTGCACCTTCGCTCCTTCCGTGGCGTCCTGCAGGCAGATGCCTTCGCGGGGTATGACCGGCTGTTCAGTACATCGCGAGAAGGCGGCGTGCTGACAGAGGCGGCATGCTGGGCGCATGCCCGCCGAAAAATCCACGACGTGTACATCAGCAGCCAGAGCGCCACGGCGGAGGAAGCGCTGAAACGCATCGGCGAACTGTACGCCATCGAAGCGGAAATACGCGGCATGCCGGAGACAGAGCGTCTGGCGGCCAGACAGTCGCGGAGTGCGCCGCTGCTGGCGTCACTGCATGAGTGGATGGTGGAGAAAAGTGCGACACTGTCGAAAAAATCCCGGCTGGGAGAGGCGTTCACGTATGCCCTGAACCAGTGGGATGCCCTGTGTTACTACTGCCGTGACGGTCTGGCGGAACCCGACAATAACGCCGCGGAGCGGGCGCTTCGCGCCGTCTGCCTGGGAAAGAAAAACTACATCTTCTTCGGGAGCGATCATGGTGGCGAACGTGGTGCACTGCTGTACGGACTGATCGGAACGTGCCGTCTGAACGGTATCGATCCAGAAGCGTATCTGCGCCACATCCTGAGCGTTCTGCCTGAGTGGCCTTCCAACAGGGTTGGTGAACTTCTGCCGTGGAACGTGGCTATACCTGCCTGACCAGTGTCAATACGGCGTCCGGTTAACGCTTACGATTTGAGCTTCTGTACGGTCTTTCTTCGTTGTCAGGTCAAGGTGATTAATCGTCGCTAACTGGCTGGATGCTTCCCGCTGGTGGACATCAGATATAGAGCGCTCTGCTTCTTTGATTTGTTCGTTCAGTTCTCGTAAACGCTTGGCTGAGGACTCAATATCACCAGAAAGTTCTGCCAGCCTCAGAAGGTTGTCTCTGCGTGTGGTTAGCTCATCCAGTTCAGCCTGTAACGCACCTACAGCCGAATCTTTGCCAGTGGTTAGAGAAAGCCTGTTCGTGTTGTACAGAAGCCCCTGCACCAGTGCCCGGTCAGTCTGTAGACGACTAAACCCTTTTGCATCACATCGACCTTCGGCTTTCATCGAGCATCTGTAGTTACCGCTACGTTTATCCGTGACACCAGAAACTATCATGATAAAACCGCATTTCGAGCAGCGCATAACGCCTTTGAAGAGGTTTGTAAGCAGAGGCTTATCAGATGATGGCTTACGTCCTGAACCCTGCTTGAGTTGTTGTACAGCGTAGAATTGCTCATCTGTGATTATGGCGGGATAGTAGTTCGGTATCTCTGCGACACCTTTCACAACCATAGATTTTGACGGTACTTTGTAGCCAATCACAGCCCGGTTGCTCAGTAGTTCAGTGATTGATGTTTGAGACCAACCACCCTGTACGGGTTTGTACTGGTTGAGCGTGAAGAATCCCTCTTCGTTCATCTTTGCTGCAATCTTGGCGTGTGCCATACCTTCAAGACGTAGCTGGAAGACACGCTGTACAGCTTTAACATTCTCTGGGATATGTTCAAAATGTGACAGGTCATCAGACGCTCTCAGCCACGCTACACAGCGTTTTGACATGATTTGACCAGTCTGTACGGCATGGTCACGTTTAGCAGCCCACACAGAGCGTAGACGCGTTGATTTCATGGCTGATTCTTCATGAGCACGTTGCATCACCAGAATTGCCTTTATCATACTCAGTGGGTCTTTCAGGCTCTCTTTCGTATACCAAGAGCTATCTACGAGGGTCACCACATCTACGCCAGCCCTGAGTATCTTCCTTAGTTGCTCCCCTGCTGCGTCAATATCTTGACGGCTTACCCTGTCCAGTGATTCCACTAGCAGAACAGAACCCGGTTCGATATAGCCCTTTTCTACAGCAGCAAGAAATTCAGCAAAGTCTCCCGACTTAGCATTTGCCCCAGAGAACCCACTGATACCTAAATCTTGGAATTTTAGTGAATCGTCCAGATAGTAATCGGGGTTACGGCTCAACCAATCGTTGATATACTTGGTTTGCCGCTTGGTTGAGTCGCCAACGGATTGATTCTTAGTAGAAAATCTTATGTACGAGATAGCTTTCTTCATCTGGCTAAGTCTGCATCATCAGGAATATTGGAAGTGTATCATAAGACAGGTGTAATTCTCGATAGCCGCCCGGTGCATGCCGCAGTGGCACATAACGCAGCCGTGATAGAAGCTCAGCGCAAAAAGCCCAAAGTGCCGGTACACGCCGTCGTCACCGCCAGCCAGCCGATGGTGCGCTTTATCGGCAGCGATAACATGGCGCAAAATCTGGCGATGTTTACGCCATGGCTGGAAAAGTTGCCGCAGTGGCAGCAGACCACCACGCCCTACCTGTTCCTGCACACGCCGGATATTGCTCAGGCGCCGGAGCTGGTCGATACCCTGTGGAATACGCTTCGCGCCGCCCTCCCCGACCTCGGCGATGCGCCGGCAATTCCACAACAATCTTCTCTTTTCTGACGTTCCTACCTATGATAATGGGTGCCATCTGCCAACAGAAAGGGAGTTTGTATGGTTAGCGCGCTGTATGCCGTCCTGGCGGCATTGTTGCTGATAAAGTTTTCCTTTGATGTCGTTCGTCTGCGTATGCTTTACCGCGTTGCCTACGGCGACGGAGGGTTTAGCGAGCTTCAGAGCGCAATCCGCATTCACGGCAATGCGGTGGAATATATTCCGATTGGCGTTGTTCTGCTGCTGTTTATGGAAATGAACGGTGCCGAAACCTGGATGGTACATATTTGCGGCCTGCTGCTGCTCGCCGGGCGCCTGATGCACTACTACGGTTTCCATCATCGGCTGTTCCGCTGGCGCCGTTCGGGAATGAGTGCAACCTACATTTCACTGTTGCTAATGGTGCTGGCGAACCTTTGGTATATGCCGTGGGAGTTGGTTTTCTCCCTTCGTTAGCGCACAATACGCCGTTTTTATTTTTCCGGATGTCACCTTATGTCTGACCGCGACACGCTATTTTCTGCCCCGATCGCCCACCTTGGCGACTGGACTTTCGACGAACGGGTAGCCGAAGTCTTCCCGGATATGATCCAACGTTCCGTACCGGGCTACTCAAATATTATCTCCATGATTGGCATGCTGGCCGAGCGCTTCGTACAGCCGGGTTCGCAGGTCTATGACCTGGGATGCTCGCTGGGCGCGGCCACGCTTTCTATTCGTCGCAACATCGCCCACGGCGACTGCCGCATCGTTGCCGTTGATAACTCCCCGGCGATGATCGAACGCTGCCGCCGCCATATCGATGCCTACAAAGCGCCGACGCCGGTCGACGTCATCGAAGGCGATATTCGCGATATCGACATTCAGAATGCCTCCATGGTGGTGCTGAACTTCACCGTTCAGTTCCTCGAGCCCGCAGAACGTCAGACGTTGCTCAATAAAATTTATCAGGGGCTGAATCCGGGCGGCGCGCTGGTGCTGTCGGAAAAATTCAGCTTCGAAGACGCCACCGTCGGCGAACTGCTGTTCAACATGCATCATGACTTTAAACGGGCTAACGGCTACAGCGAGCTGGAAATCAGCCAGAAGCGCAGCATGCTGGAAAACGTCATGTTAACTGACTCCGTTGAAGTGCATAAAGCGCGTCTGCGCCAGGCCGGTTTCGAACACAGCGAGCTGTGGTTCCAGTGCTTTAATTTCGGCTCTCTCGTAGCGCTTAAGGCGGGTAGCCCGGCATGATCGAGTTCGGTAATTTCTATCAGCAAATCGCCAAAAGCCCCCTTTCTCACTGGCTGGAAACGCTGCCCGCACAGATTGGCGCCTGGCAGCGCGATCAGCACGGGCTGTTTAAACAGTGGTCCAACGCGGTCGAGTTCCTGCCGGAAATCCAACCGTGGAAGCTGGATCTGCTGCACAGCGTCACCGCCGAGAGCGAAACGCCGCTCAGCGAAGGTCAGATCAAACGGATTGACACCTTGATGCGCAACCTGATGCCGTGGCGCAAAGGGCCGTTTTCGCTGTACGGCGTCAATATCGATACCGAATGGCGCTCCGACTGGAAATGGGATCGCGTCCTGCCGCACCTGTCTGATCTGAGCGGTCGAACCATTCTTGACGTGGGCTGTGGCAGCGGTTACCACATGTGGCGGATGATCGGCGCGGGTGCCCATCTGGCGGTTGGCATCGATCCCACCCAGCTGTTCCTGTGCCAGTTTGAAGCCGTGCGTAAACTGCTCGGCAACGATCAGCGTGCGCATCTGCTGCCGCTCGGCATTGAGCAGCTTCCGGCGCTGAAAGCGTTTGATACCGTCTTCTCCATGGGCGTGCTCTACCATCGCCGCTCGCCGCTGGAGCATATCTGGCAGCTTAAAGATCAGCTGGTGAACGACGGTGAACTGGTGCTGGAAACGCTGGTGGTTGACGGTGATGAAAACACGGTGCTGGTGCCGGGCGACCGCTACGCGCAGATGCGTAACGTTTACTTTATTCCCTCTGCCCCTGCGCTGAAAAACTGGCTGGAAAAATGTGGGTTTGTCGATGTGCGTATCGTCGATATGAACGTCACCTCAACCGAAGAACAGCGTCGTACCGAATGGATGGTCACCGAATCGCTGGCCGATTTCCTCGACCCGAACGATCCGACCAAAACCATCGAAGGCTATCCTGCGCCGCTGCGCGCGGTGTTGATTGCGCGTAAACCGTAATCGTTTTGCCTGACTACAAATCGTAGGCCGGATAAGGCAAAGCCGCCATCCGGTAATCAGCGCGACGCTGACCCTGCCAATAAAATACGATGGCGAAAAAAAGGCCCCTGTTTAATGGGCAGGGGCCTGGTACAAGCAAGCATCATATTGGGCGATATGACGCGCGGTAAAAAACGGTTAACTACTCATGACGCGCGACGATCGCACTCATTGCGGCTACGGCCGCACCGTCGACGGCATAACGTGAATACTCATCAGCGTCAGGATCCGTTGACATTGACAGTCCGGGATTGCGATAACGCATTTCGGAGGGCAACCATTGCCCGGCTGAACTGTGCACTTCTTTGACGCCTGCTTCCAGGAAGAGCGAAAGGTTGCTCGCCCTCACACCTGCACCCGCCATAATGGTTGGAGTACCCTCTCGCGCAATAAGTTCCCGAATTAATGAAATACCTTTTTCGGCCGACGGCTGCTGACCAGAAGTCAACACCCGGGAAACGCCTAAATCTGCCAATACATCAGCGGCTTGCAAAGGATTGGCACACATATCAAACGCGCGGTGGAACGTCACCGCCAGCGGCCCTGCCGCTACCATAATTTGCCGCATACGCGGCACGTCAACCTGCCCTTCGGGGTTGAGCACGCCAATCACAAAACCGGGGTAGCCCAGCGAGCGAATCTGACGAACGTCTTCCAGCATGGCGGCAAACTCACCGTCGGTGTAGCAAAAATCGCCGCCGCGCGGGCGGATAATGGGATGCACGGGAATCGTCACCCGCTGGCGCGTCGCTCTCAGGACACCGTACGACGGCGTCAGCCCGCCCTCCAGCGGCGCGGCGCACAGTTCAATGCGATCGGCCCCGTTCTGCTGCGCGATCACCGCGCATTCCGTGCTGTAACAGCAGATCTCCAGCAATGCCATGTTTCTCTCCGTTTTTCTCCAGCGTCCGATGATGCCATCGTTACGCGCGCCAGACCCCGCGTTAGCTCACATTGTTACACTGCTTGTTCGCTGGCAACGATTTCTTCGAGGGTCCATGGATGAAATTTCACCGTTACATGGCCATCGGTGATCGCCATAGTGGGGTTTGGCAGGCGTTCGCGTTCGCCTTTCGGCGAGCTGGTTTTGACCGATATTCCCGGCTGACTCAAACCCTCGTCGGACAGCAGCGCCAGCGCCCGCGCGTTGAGCTGCTCAGGCTCGCCCGGCAGAACAATCTCAATATGCTCCCAGCCTTCGTGCGGGTAGCGCTTTTCACCCGGCCACGGCAGCTCAACCACCGTAAAGCGCCAGTGCGCAACGCAAACCGGCTCATCGAGTTTAAACAAGCAGATAGGACGCCCGTTGATGAGGTTTTCCGACAGTAACGTACCGCACTGCTCGAAACCGGCACGCCAGCGCTCGGCGGTGGCGTTTTGATGACAACGCAGGGAAATGTGGTCGGCATTGAGCGGCGCGATATCGAGCCCCAACCGTTGCGAAAGCGCAGTGAACGCCTCGGTAAAGCGCGGAAGGTCCGCGGAAATATCCTGTAGCTGCGCGATAGTCTGCCAGTTTGCCATTTCAGCCCTACTCTTATCTGATGAAAAGGCTAATCTACCCTGTTGTGGGCGCTGAACCAACCGACGAGGCGGACAAGCGGTCAATCCCTGCTCAGGCGGCGTTGGGCCAATGCTGACGGCATCGGGCAAATGCAGTATACTCCCGCCTTAATTTATCCACACCCGGCGCTGCACCCCGCGGGCAGCAGCGTCTAAAACGTAAGGTATTCCGGTGAATATTCAGGCTCTTCTCTCAGAAAAAGTCAGTCAGGCCATGATTGCGGCAGGCGCGCCTGCCGATTGCGAACCGCAGGTTCGTCAGTCAGCAAAAGTACAGTTCGGCGACTATCAGGCCAACGGCGTGATGGCGGTTGCGAAGAAACTGGGCATGGCGCCGCGACAACTGGCAGAGCAGGTACTGTCTCATCTCCAGCTTGATGGCATCGCCAATAAAGTGGAAATCGCCGGGCCGGGCTTTATCAACATTTTCCTCGATCCGGCGTTCCTCGCCGAGCACGTTACGCAGGCGCTGAAAAGCGAACGTCTGGGTATCGCGCAGCCGGAGCCGCAGACGATTGTCGTTGACTACTCCGCGCCAAACGTGGCGAAAGAAATGCACGTGGGCCATCTGCGTTCAACCATTATCGGCGACGCGTCGGTCCGTACCCTGGAGCTGATGGGTCACAAGGTTATCCGCGCCAACCACGTCGGCGACTGGGGCACCCAGTTCGGGATGCTGATTGCCTACCTGGAAAAACAGCAGCAGGAAAACGCCGGTGAAATGGCGCTGGCTGACCTCGAAGGTTTCTATCGTGAAGCCAAAAAGCACTACGATGAAGACGAAGCCTTTGCCGAGCGCGCTCGCAGCTACGTGGTTAAACTGCAGGGCGGCGATGAATACTTCCGTAAAATGTGGCGCCAACTGGTCGACATTACCATGTCCCAGAACCAGCTGACCTACAACCGTCTGAACGTGACCCTGACCCGCGATGACGTCATGGGTGAAAGCCTGTATAACCCCATGCTGCCGGGTATCGTTGCCGATCTGAAGGCCAAAGGGATGGCGGTCGAGAGCGAAGGCGCAACCGTGGTGTTCCTCGACGAATTTAAGAACAAAGAAGGCGAGCCTATGGGCGTCATCATCCAGAAAAAGGATGGCGGCTACCTGTACACCACCACCGATATTGCCTGTGCGAAATACCGTTATGAAACGCTGCACGCCGATCGCGTGCTGTACTACATCGACTCCCGTCAGCACCAGCACCTGATGCAGGCATGGACCATCGTGCGTAAAGCAGGCTACGTGCCAGACAGCGTTCCGCTGGAACACCACATGTTCGGCATGATGCTGGGTAAAGATGGCAAGCCGTTCAAAACCCGCGCCGGCGGTACCGTGAAGCTGGCGGATCTGCTGGACGAAGCGCTGGAGCGCGCGCGTCGTCTGGTGGCGGAGAAGAACCCGGATATGCCGGCAGACGAGCTGGAAAAACTGGCCAATGCCGTCGGCATCGGTGCGGTAAAATACGCCGATCTGTCCAAAAACCGCACCACCGACTACGTGTTCGACTGGGACAACATGCTGGCCTTTGAAGGCAACACCGCGCCGTATATGCAGTATGCCTATACCCGCGTACTGTCTGTGTTCCGTAAGGCCGAGCTGGAAGAAAGCGCCATCGTTAACGCCGCCGTGAACATTACCGAAGAACGTGAAGCGCAGCTGGCCGCGCGCCTGCTGCAGTTCGAAGAAACGCTGAATGTGGTTGCTCGCGACGGTACGCCGCACGTCATGTGCGCATACCTGTACGATCTGGCGGGTCTGTTCTCTGGCTTCTACGAACATTGCCCGATCCTCTCCGCAGAGAGCGAGGCAGTGCGCAACAGCCGCCTGAAGTTAGCGCTGCTGACGGCGAAAACCCTGAAGCTGGGCCTCGATACCCTGGGGATCGAAACCGTCGAACGTATGTAATTTCCGTTCCCCCAAAAAGCCCGCGCCGTGTCGCGGGCTTTTTTATTTTCCCCTCCCCGCCGCGTTTGTTACAAAACACAAGAAATGACACATTTTCCCGGAGGGATGGAACACTTTTTGTCTGTCATGACGCAGGCCGCTCCGTATGATTAGGCGGCTTAAACACCGGGTACTGTCATGACATTTAGAGACTATGAAGCGGAGCGAAAGCTCTTCCTGCGTCGCGCGCTGGTGGCCTTTGGCCTGGTGATCGTCTGCTTTTGCATTCTTATCTTCAACCTTTATCATTTGCAGGTTGATGAGCACGATTACTACACCACGCGATCCGACGCCAACGATATAAAAATGCTGCCTGTCGCCCCCACGCGCGGCATCATCTACGATCGCAACGGTATTCCGCTGGTCAAAAACGTGACCTGGTACGATATTTCCGTCACGCCTTATAAAATCAGCGATATGGACGCGCTGTTGCGCCAGCTAACGCCCATCGTCGACCTTACTGCCGACGATATCGACCAGTTCCGTAAAGCCCTCAAATCAAGCAGCCGCTACCGCCCGGTGGTGCTGAAAAATGCGCTGACCGATATCGAAATCGCACGCTTCTCCGTTAACCAGTTTCGCTTCAGCGGCGTCACCGTCAACAGCTATGAGGACCGACAATATCCCTACGGTGCCGCGCTGGCCCACGTGCTTGGCTACGTATCAAAAATTAACGACAGCGATCTCAAAGCGCTCGATAAACAGGGTATCGCAGAAAACTATGCCGCCGACCACAACATCGGTAAACAGGGGATTGAACGCTACTACGAAAGCGAACTGCACGGTAAGACCGGCTATCAGGAAGTGGAAGTTGATAACCACGGGCGTATCGTTCGTCTGCTAAAAGACGTGCCGCCAGTGGCCGGAAAAGATATTCATCTGACACTGGATCTGCACCTGCAGGAGTACATTGAGAGCCTGCTGGTCGGCCAGCGCGCGGCGGTATTGGTGGAAGATCCGCACGACGGCTCGGTGCTGGCGATGGTGTCCAACCCGAGCTACGACCCGAATCCCTTCGTCAAAGGTATTAGCTACCAGGATTACAATGCGCTGTTACAGGATAAAAACCTGCCGCTGATTAACCGCGTCACTCAGGGGCTGTATCCGCCAGCCTCCACCGTGAAACCCTATATGGCGATGTCGGCGCTGCTCGATGGCGTCATTACGCCGCAAACCCACTTCTTCGGCGCGCCGACATGGACGCTGCCCGGCACGCAGCGCCACTACCGCGACTGGAAAAAAACCGGTCACGGCATGCTCGACGTCACCAAAGCCATCGAAGAGTCCGCCGACACCTTCTTCTACCAGGTCGCCTATATGATGGGCATTGACCGGATTCATAGCATGCTGAGCCAGTTCGGCTACGGTAAACCAACCGGCATTGACCTTGATGAAGAGTACACCGGTCTGCTGCCCAGCCGCGACTGGAAAGAGCGGGTGCACAAAAAAACCTGGTATCAGGGTGATACCATCTCAGTGGGTATCGGCCAGGGTTACTGGATTGCGACACCGATTCAGATGGTGAAGGCGATGGTGGCGCTGCTGAACAACGGCCGCGTGATCCCTCCGCACCTGTTAAAGGATGAGGCGTCTGGCAAAACGCTGATTCCCTACCAGCAGCCGAAAAATGAAACGCAGATTGCCAGCGCCGCCTCTCCGTACTGGAGCCTGGTGCGCCAGGCTATGTTCGGCATGGCCAATGCGCCCAACGGTACCGGCTACAAGTTCTTCCATACCGCACCGTACGGCATTGCGGCAAAAAGCGGCACCTCGCAGGTGTTCAGCCTCAAAGAAAATCAGACCTACAATGCGAAGATGATCCCGACCCGCCTGCGCGATCATATTTTTTATACCGCCTTTGCGCCGTATAAAAATCCGCAGGTTGCCGTTGCGCTGGTGCTGGAGAATGGGGGGAGCGATGGCGTGGTCGCGGCACCGGTCATGCGTCAGATACTCGACCATCTGTTTGCCCCCCAGGACAGTCAGCCGCAGCCGCCGTCCCAGGGGTAAGAGGGAAAATCGTCGGGTGTCTTAGCGCCCGGCGGAGACCGCTTCAACCACAACCGGCGCGTCGTCTTTTTTGAACAGTGGACTGTTGCCCCAGCACTCTTCATAGCGGTGACCAACCAGATCTTCCACCACCGCTCGCACGTCCGGCGCAATGTCTTCCAGCTTGCCGCCGGCCTTGATTCGCGCCACTTCCTGCAGCACGATGAGATGGGTTTTGCGATCCAGCTTCATCTGCTTACTGAAGACCACCGCCGCCAGCGCCAGCAGCGCAACGCCACCGCAGAAGACCACCGCAATGGCGTTCACTGCGCTTTCCGGCTGTACATGCGCTTTCGACTGGAAGCCGTAGTAGCTAAGAACAGCGCCCATCACAAAGACAATAACGGAGCGTAAGATTTTACCGGAGAAGGTCATCGCCCCCGCATAGATCCCTTCACGGCGACGACCGGTGTAGATTTCATCAACGTCCGCGAGGAAGGTATAAACCGTCCACGGAATGTAATACACGCCGCCGGTCCCCAGCCCAAAGATGATTGTGATGCCGAACATCAGAATCGTCGCTAGGTGCGCAGGCAGATGGAAGAACCACAGGGAGGTGTACAGCAGCACCGCGAAAATAACGATACTCAGCGCCATAATGTACGGCTTACTGAAGCCTTTTTTCACGCACAGGCCGATAAACAGCGCCGTGGAAATCAGCTGCAGGATGGAGTTCAGGCTATTCAGCCCCGCGACCATTGCCGGATCGTGCTGGAGAACAAAAATGACGAAGTAGGTAAAGATAGAGGCGAACAGCCACTCGGCGCCAAAGCCACACAGGTACATCCCCAGGTGCTTACGGAATACGCGCAGATAGAACGTCGAACGCATATCTTTGGCCAGCGACAGCAGCGTGTTGAGCAACCCGGTTTTCACCTGTTCCTGCGGCTCTTCTTCACGCGGGCGCTCCCAGCTGTTGTACCACAGGCAGGCTACAGCGGCGATCAGAATAGCACCGTAGGTCAGGCCGGTCAGGAAGAATGGCGTCGCCGACTCTTTGCCGTACAACAGGATAAACTGCCCAGGAATAAACGCCGCCAGGAAGTTTGCCAGTTTACCAAAAATCGCTTTGTAGCCGGTGAGCCTGGAACGCAGCGCGAAATCGTCGGTCATTTCGGTCGCCAATGTTTCGTAAGGCACCATGACTGAGGTATAAATGATCTCGAACATCACGTAGGTACCCAGGTAGTACCAGAAGCCCAGCCCTTCCACCCACAACAGCGGGTAGAACATCATCAGTGGAATGCCGATCAGCAGGAAGAAGCGGCGGCGGCCGAAGCGTTTGCCAAGGCGGGTTTTACCGAAGTTATCGGTGAGGTAACCCATCAAAGGGTTACTGATCGCGTCAATGACGCTGGCAACGGAAAAAATAAACGCAGCCTCGATTAACGTCAGGCCGCAGAAGGTGGTGTAGAAGTAAAGAAGCCACGCACCGCTGATTGCCAGCGCGCCGCTGCCCAAGAGGTTTCCGCCTCCGTATGCCAGTTGATGGCGCAGATTGACAGGTCTTCCCTGCAGCCCGTGGGGGGCTGAAGCCGCATTTCTTGCCATAAAAATAAACCTCATGTTTTATAATTTTGAAACACTGTTTTTATATTATTATCATGAGGTTTGAAATGTGAGCAAAATCACTATTGTCATTACGGCTAATACGCATCATGCAGGAATGCGATCCACTTAAAATTTTTTTATAACCAAAACTGAAAATTTCAAAAAAAATTGATGGTTCAGATAATAAAAAACCCGACAGCGGTTGCTGCCGGGTTGGCGGGAAGTGTGAGAACTTAGAAGAACTTACGCAGATATTCCGTCAGGCACAGTATCGCCATCGCCTGCCCGTACGGCATGGAGGTCAACGGAATTTCACGGTAGAAATCGAGGTTTGACCCCATGCCGGTACCAAAGGAAGTTTGCAGCAGCTCACCTTCCGGGGAAACGTGCTTCACGATGCCTTTCATCGCTTTTTCCGCGACTTCGGCATACTCCTGGCCCACGTAGCGCTTACGCACCGCCTTCAGAATGCCGTAGGCAAAGCCTGCGGTGGCCGACGCTTCCAGGTAGGAATGAGGATCGTCGAGCAGCGTGTGCCACAGACCGCTTTCGTGCTGGCATTTCGCCAGCGCGGCAATCTGCGCGTTCAGCACCTGCACCAGATAACGCCGCGTCGCATTGTTCTCCGGCAGATCCACCAGCTCCAGGAAGTCAGGGATCACGATGGTCAGCCAGCTGTTGCCGCGGGCCCAGCGGGCGTGAGCAAAATTATGGTGGCCGTCATAGTTCCAGCCGTGGAACCACAGACCGGTCTCGCGATCCATCAGATTCTGCACGTGCAGCAGGAACTGATACACCGCTTCTTCGACGTACTCAGGGCGATTCAGCAGCTTGCCGATTTTCGCCAACGGCAGCACGGTCATCATCAACGTATCGTCCCACATCTGCTGATGGTTTTCTTCCGCCAGCGTGATGTGCTGCATGCCGCCGTAGTCGGTGCGCGGCATCTCGTGCATTGCCCACTCAGCCCAGCTGTCCAGCCAGGGTAAATAGGCCGGGTTACCGGTCTCTTCGTAGCGATAGGCCAGCGTCAGGAACGGCGCCATGGTATTCACGTTCTTGGTGGTCGCGCCTTCCGCAAAGCGATCGGCGAACCAGCTATCGATGATATCGCGCATCGCGACATCACCGGTCTGCTGGTAGTACTGATAGATACCGTACAGCCCTACGCCGTGCGTCCATTCCCAGCCTGCCCATCCTTTGGTATCGATCACGCGACCATCGTCAAGACGCAGCAGAAATTGACCAGTCTCATCCTTGATATTCACCAGATTGTTCGTCACCGTCTGAATCAAGGCTTTCAGCTCTTCCCGGGAGATAAAATGCTCCGGTTGACGTAATAATGGGCTATGTTTGACGGGCCAAACTTTCATATTCTTAACCTCTGTTGTAAGTCGAATTCAATGTTGCAGCCTGCTTCAGCGAAGGTGCCGCAGGTTTATTACGATTCAGGTAACCAATGTTGTTGTTGCCCCACAGGGATTCGTACGGCATTCCCGCCAGCATTTCGACGGTGGCGCGCGCCTGTGGCGTGACGGTTTCCGGTACCACGTGGCCGGACTGGCGCATTTTTGCGGTTTCTTCACGCAGCACGCTGTGGGTTTTCAGGTTCAGCTTAAAGCGCAGTGAGACCAGGAAGCCCAATGCCAGTACCACGATGGTGCCCATACTGAGGATCATCAGGATGGTATGGCTCACTTCCGGCGGCTGGGTTTTCTGCCCGGAGACGAAGCCGGACATCTGCATGATGATGCCCACCAGCATGACCGCCCCCGCCTGAGAGGCTTTACGCGTCAGGGTCATGATGCCGGCGAAGATACCCTCGCGGCGCTGGCCGGTGATCACTTCATCAACGTCAGAGATATAGGTGTAGGTGTTCCACGGCACATAGTTGATGCCGCCGCGTCCCAGACCGGCAATCGCGGAAATCAGCAACAGTAATGCATAGATATCACTCATACCCGCATAGTACAGCGCAGCATACGAGAATGACCCCAGGCCAAACAGCACCACCACCATGCGATAGGACGGTGCCGGCCCGAAGCGGATGCACAGCGGAATCATGGCGATGACGGCAATGAACTGGAAGATAGCCATGGTGCCGAGCAGGTTGGAGGCGACGGACGCTTCCTGCATCAGTACGAACACCACGTAGTAGGTAAAGACGGCGTTAAACACATCCTGCGCGATATAGCCGCCGAGGTACATTCCCAGGTGCTGGCGGAAAATCTTGATGCGCAGCGTTGAGCTCAGTTCGACAAACAGGCGATTCATGCTCTGCGCAAACGTCAGGTGTTTTTTCTCCTCTTCCGCCTTCAGCGCCGCCACAGTCCACTCTTCACGCGGGCGCTCCCAGGTAAAGAACCAGACAAAAGTCAGCATGATGGCGCACAGCACCGAGAACACCAGGCTGGCATAAAAGAAGGAAATGGCGTTGTCTTTACCGAAGTGGGTCAGCAGAATGCCCGGCAGGAAGGAAGCCAGAATCGCCGACATCTGCGCCATACCGATACGCGCGCCGGAGAATTTGGTTTTCTGTTTGAAGTCGTCGGTCATTTCCGGGACCAGCGTTTCATACGGCACCAGAATCATGGTGTAGACCACGTCAAAGATCAGATAGGTGACGAGGTAATACCAGAAGCTCATCTCCCCTATCCACATGAAGGAATAGCTGAACACGCAGGGAATGCCGAGCAGAATAAAGAATTTGCGCCGACCAAAGCGTTTACCAAACCAGGTGGAGCCGAAGTTATCGGTCAGGAAGCCCATCAGCGGGCTGACCACCGCATCCAGTACGCGAGCGGTGGCGAAGATAAAAGTGGCTTCAATGGGGGTTAAGCCGCAAAACGTGGTGTAGAAATACAGCAGCCAGGCGGCGGTCAGCGCGGTGGTACCGGCGCCGAGAAAATCTCCCGATCCGTAGGCAAAATAGTTAACGAGTCCTATTTTTCGTGTTCTGTTCATTGACGTTATCCTGTGCCTTTTATTATGGAACTCCTTCAGCCTGCCAGAGCTGATAACAAAGGAGTACTGACACGGCTACAGTAAAAGTATGCGTTAAGGGATACCTTCCTATTTCTGCCAGCGCGAACGCCTGATTGGCAAAAATGCAAAGAGTCGTGGCATATGCATCACTGATTTATAAAACAACGTTTCTTTACAATCAAAAGTGAGGGTCAGAAATGCGAGGTCGCCACCAGAATCCGGTGGCGAAAAGAGGAATGTAGGGCTTTCAGCGGTAGTTAACGATAATTTGTATGCTTTGTACCCGTAACGCCGGAATTAATCTCCCACCGCCCGGCACTTCCCAGATAAACCGAAACGGCTCTGCCGCCGAAACCTGGCTAAAAGCCAGCGTGCTGCCGCTCTGCCCATCCAGCTCCGTACAGCGCGAAAGCGAGCACAGCCGGACCCGCAGCCCGGCCGGTACGGGGCCGTTCAGCGCATAGCGCCAGACCACCCGCGTGGTCATGCCCTGCACCGACTGCGAGGCGGTCAGCGGCCGCGACGATACGGCAACTCCGCGGTGATTCAGGGTGATGCCAATATTGCTGTCCTGCCAGGCCCCCTCGCCCGCCGCCTGCGCCAGGCCAGGCAGAACGAACAGCAACGCAAACCACCGACGCATTATTTACCTCCAATGGTCGCCGTCATGCGAATGTTGCGGTTATCGGACAGCTCCATGTTTGACAACACCACCAGCTGTGGCAGGCTGCGACGCAGGAAGCGCGACAGCAGAGGACGCAGCGCGTGGTTCACCAGCAGCACCGGCGGCGCGCCGAGCATTTCCTGACGCGCCAGGGCCTCCTGCGCCTGCGCCAGCAGACGGTCAGCCAGGCCCGGTTCCAGGCCTCCGCCGCCCTGTAGGGCTTGCAGCAGCAGTCGCTCCAGCGGCGTATCCAGCCCGATAACCTGCACCTCGTCGTTACCCGGGAACCAGCGTTGGGTGATCGCCCGGCCGAGGGCCACGCGCACCACCGACGTCAGCTCGCCCGCATCGGTCTGGATCGGCGCATGTTCAGCCAGCGTTTCCAGAATGGTACGCATATCGCGAATCGGTACTTTTTCATCCAGCAGATTTTGCAGCACTTTATGCAAGGTGGTCAGCGTCACCACCCCCGGCACCAGATCTTCAGTCAGCTTCGGCATCTCCTGGGTTACGCGCTCCAGCAGTTGCTGCGCTTCCTGACGACCAAACAGTTCCGAAGCGTGCAGGCTAATCAGATGATTCAGGTGCGTCGCCACCACGGTACTGGCTTCCACCACCGTGAACCCCTGAATCTGCGCCTGCTCTTTCAGCGCGCTTTCAATCCAGATAGCCGCCAGGCCAAACGCCGGATCGGTGGTGACTTCACCGGGCAGTGAACCCGCTGCGGTACCGGGATTGATCGCCAGCCAACGGCCAGGGTAGGCCTCGCCGCTGCCAATCTCGACCCCTTTGAGTAAAATACGGTACAGCGCCGGCGACAGGTCCATATTGTCGCGAATATGCACCACTGGCGGCAGGAAGCCCATTTCTTGCGCAAATTTCTTCCGAATACTGCGGATGCGCCCGAGCAGTTCACCATCCTGCTGGAAATCAACCATCGGAATCAGCCGGTAGCCCACTTCCATGCCCAGCGTATCTTCCAGCTGCACATCGCTCCAGGTGGCCTCTACCGCCTGCGACGTATTTTCCGGCGCTTTCACCGGCTGCGGCTGATCCGGAGCCTTTATCTCACGCCCACGGATCCACCACGCCAGCCCCAGCAGCGCGGCGGTAAACAGCAGGAACACCAGGTTCGGCATACCCGGGACCAGGCCCAGCAGGCCGAGCACCCCGGCGCTCAACAGCATGACGCGCGGGTTGCTAAACAGCTGGCCGACCATCTGTTCGCCAACGTCCTGCTCGGTACTTACGCGGGTCACAATGACGCCCGCCGCGGTCGAGATCACCAGCGCCGGAATCTGCGCCACCAGGCCGTCACCAATGGTCAGCAGGGTGTAAGATTCCGCCGCTTTGCCCAGATCCAGACCGTGCTGTAACACCCCTACCAGCAGTCCGCCGATGACGTTGATCACCATAATCAGAATCCCGGCGATGGCATCGCCGCGCACAAACTTACTGGCACCGTCCATCGAACCGTAGAAGTCCGCTTCCTGGGTCACCTCTGAACGGCGCTTTTTCGCTTCCTCTTCGCCGATGATCCCGGCGTTGAGATCGGCGTCGATCGCCATCTGCTTACCCGGCATCCCGTCCAGCACAAAGCGCGCACCCACTTCGGCAATACGCCCGGCACCTTTGGTGATAACCATAAAGTTGATGATAACGAGGATGATAAACACCACGATGCCGATAGCGAAGTTACCGCCGACGAGGAAGTGGCCAAACGCTTCAACCACCTTCCCCGCCGCCGCCGCGCCGGTGTGTCCGTCCATCAAAATAATACGCGTCGAGGCCACGTTCAGCGCCAGACGCAGCAGCGTGGTAAACAGCAGAATGGTCGGGAAGGCGGCAAACTCCAGCGTGCGCTGGGTGAACATGGCCACCAGCAGCACCATAATGGACAGCGCAATGTTAAAGGTAAACAGCAGGTCGAGGACGAACGCCGGCAGCGGCAGTACCATCATCGACAAAATCAGCAGGATCAGCACCGGCCCGGCAAGCACCTGCCACTGGGTGGATTTCAGGTTGCTGGGGAGGCGCAGCATTGCGACAAGATTAGCCATCAGAGTCCTTCTCGTTCAAAAAATCCAGTGCCTCAGGCACCGCTATGTTATCCGGTTTTTTCGGCGCGGCGCCGCCCGCCAGTCGCCAGCGCTTAAGCTGCCAGACCCACGCCAGCACCTCTGCCACCGCGGCGTACAGCTGGCCGGGGATCTGCTGACCGATATCGGCATGGCGATACAGCGCGCGCGCCAGCGGCGGCGCTTCCAGCATCGGAATGCGGTTCTCCTCGCCAATTTCACGAATGCGCAGCGCCACCAGCCCCGCGCCTTTCGCCACGACTTTCGGCGCGCTCATTTTGTTTTCGTCGTACTGCAGGGCGACGGAATAGTGTGTCGGGTTATTGACGATCACGTCAGCCTTCGGTACGTCGGCCATCATCCGACGGCGTGCCGCCGCACGCTGCATCTGGCGAATACGCCCTTTAACGTGCGGGTCGCCTTCACTCTGCTTAAATTCATCGCGAATATCCTGCCGCGACATACGCAGCTTTTTCAGATGGCTGTGGATCTGCCAGAAAACGTCGAAGCCGACCATCGGGATGATGCCCATCGCCACCAGTAGCGCGCACAGGCCTACCATATTCAGGGCGTTACCTATTGCCGACAGCGGTGATTCGCTGACCAGACGCATCATCTGCGGCCAGTGCATCCACAGGAAAAAGCCCGCCACGGTCCCCATCAGCACCGCTTTCATAATCGCCTTACTCAGCTCCGCCGCCGTCTGCGCCGAAAACATGCGCTTAATGCCGGGCAGCGGGTTGAGCTTATCGAGCTTGAAGGCCAGCGATTTGGTGCTGAACACCAGGCCGCCGAGCATCATTGGCGCAACCAGCGCCACCGTCACCACTCCGACGATCAGCGGAAGCAGCGCCAGCATGGCTTCTTTGAGCAGCAGGATAATCTGGCCGAGGATCAGGTTGGGGTCATTGACGATGCTGTGATCAAAGCGCAGCCCGCCCGAAAGCAGGTTCGCCAGCCGTCGAGCCAGCGACTCGCCGCCCAGCCAGAGCACACAAACGCCCACCAGCAGCATCAGCAGCGACGTCAGCTCGCGGGAACGCGGGATCTGCCCCTCCTCACGCGCCTTTTCAAGCCGTTGGGGTGTGGGGTCTTCTGTTTTGTCGTCGTCGTCGCTTTCTTCTGCCACGGCATCACTCTCGAAAATACGGTCGCGAGTATTATCTCGATGCGGCGCGTTGCCAATAGGACGAATAGCGGAATGAAAGTGAAGGAATTCGGGCGTTTATTGATGGGTATCCGCGTATATTGCCGGATAGCGGCGTAAACGCCTTATCCGGCCTACAGATATGTGTGTTTTGTGGCGTCTGCCGTTCACAGGCCGCGCACATGACCAGAACTTGATTAGCGCTGGAAAACGACCCGATAATGACCGGAACCCACCTCCGCCGCGTAGCCGCCGTCCATCGGCGTAAAGTCGATGTCGTCGGTTTCCAGCAGCGTCCTTGCGCGATCGAGAATCAGCGTCGAGCGGGTATTGGGCGGGATGTCCACCTCAAGCGCGATCGTCTGCCCGGACTGCTGCCAGCGCACGCCAATCTCACCGTATACCGATGCATAGCGCGCTTTCAGCCACGCCAGACCGCCGCCGGGGATAGGCCGCAGAACCGAGTGCTTAAAGCCCGGCGCGTGCTCTTCGGTATTTATTCCCGCCGCCGCCCGGTACAGCCACTCACCGATGGCTCCGTAGGCGTAGTGGTTAAACGAGTTCATATCCGGACTCCACATCGTGCCGTCCGGCTTCACGCCGTCCCAGTGTTCCCAAATCGTGGTCGCGCCGGCCTTCACCTGATACAACCAGGACGGGAAATCCTCCTTCAGCAGCAGCTGCCATGCGGCATCAGCCTGACCGTTCTCACTCAGCGCGTGACAAAAATACGGCGTGCCGACAAACCCCGTCACCAGGTGGCCATCCTGCTCGGCCAGCAGCTCCAGCAGCGTCTGCACCGTCCGCTCGCGATGCGCCTGCGGCACCAGCTGGAAATAGAGCGCCAGAATATGCGCAGTTTGCGTGCGCGCGGCGAGTCTGCCGTTGGCCGTGAAGAACTCGCGATGGAAGCAGTCAACAATCGCCGCATGAAGCGCGAGGTACTCGACGGCATCATCCTCAAAGCCCAGTACCTTCGCCGATTTCGACAGCAGCTGCGTAGACAGCGCATAGTAGGCCATGCAGGTCAGCTCATTCGGCGTGGCGCCAAAGTAGCTGCCCTCTTTGGCATCCAGGGCCACCCAGTCGCCAAACTGCAGCTTCCACGACCAGATATTGTCAACCGCGTTGGCGCGCATAAACTCTACCCACGCTTTCATACTGCCGTACTGGCGCGCCAGGGTCTGCGTATCGCCGTACATCAGGTACAGCGTCCACGGATTGATGACCGCCGCATCGGCCCATGCCGCCGCCGAATGGGTACGGCCGTGCGACAGGAAACGGTCGTTATCGCACTTGCCGGTCAGAATATCCGGGATCACGTGCGGCACGCCACCTTCCGGGGTTTGATCGTGCTGCAAATCGGTTAGCCATTTGGCGAAGAAGGTATCCGTTTGCATCAGGTAGCTGGCGGTACGACAAAAGATCTGCGCATCACCGGTCCAGCCCAGGCGTTCGTCGCGCTGCGGGCAGTCGGTCGGGATATCCACAAAGTTTCCCTTCAGCCCCCAGAGAATATTGTGGTGCAGCTGGTTAAGATCGGCATTTGAGGTTTCCATGCTGCCGGTTGGCGTCATCGCTGAATGCAGCACTACGGCGGAAAAATCTGCCAGCGTCGGCGTGCCAGGCCAGCATTCAATCTGCACATAGCGGAAGCCCTGGAAGGTAAAGTGCGGATGGTAGCGCTCTTCTTCATCGCCGCGCAGCGTATAGTCGATGCGCTGTTTTGCGGTGCGCAGATTCGCCAGGTAGACATTGCCCTCCGCGTCCAGCACTTCAAAGTGGCGCAGCTTAACGCTGTCCCCTGCTGCGCCGCGAACGCGAAACGCTACCCAGCCGCTGAGGTTCTGGCCAAAATCAATGACCGTCTCTCCCTTTGGCGTGGTGAATAACGCGCGCGGCGCCAGTCGTGCAATTTCCTGCACCGGACAGGCGGTTTGCGGCTGAAGAACGTCTTTTGACACGCTCAGTAACGTTACCGCTCGCCAGCCCGACGCGGCAAAACCCGGCTCGCTCCAGCCCTGCTGCGCCAGGCGGGCGTCGTACGTTTCACCATCGTAGATTTCAGAGAACAAAATCGCCGAGTCGCTTGCCTGCCAGCATGCGTTGCTGACAATCACCCGCTGGCTGCCGTCGCGCAGCGTGACCACCAGTTGGCAAATAAACCCGGTTTGTTCGCCGTAGTAGTTGCGGTAGCGGTTAAAGCTCATGTCGCCTTTGTACCAGCCTGCGCCGACCATCGCGCCAATAACGTTCTCACCACCGCACAGCCGGTCGCTGACGTCCCAGGTCTGATACAGCAGGTGATGGTGATAGCTCGTCCAGCCGGGGGCCAGCTCGTCGCACCCCACTTTTTCGCCGTTAATCCACAGCTGATAAAGCCCCAGCGCGCTGGCGTGAACCACCGCCGATACAATCTCCTCACTCGGCGGCAACGCGAAAACATGGCGCAGCAGCGTCCCCCTGGAATTGTCTTTGTCCTGCGGCGTTTCGGCAGAGATAAATTCGCCCTGCCAGCGTGCAGCCGGCAGCCCGCTCACCCACGATGCCAGCGGGCTCCAGCCGCTTTCTTCACCGTGGTTATCGCTGATGCGCACGCGGGCAAAATAGCGGGTTGAGTCGGCCCATTCGCGCGCCGGCAGCGTAATATTGTTTGAACGCGCGTCCCGCGTCACCCCGCTGTCATACAGCAGCGCGCTAAAATCCTCGTCCTCCGCCAGCTGGAGCTGCCAGCTATGCTGCGCCACATCACGACGATCGCTGGCAATAACCCAGCCGAAAACCGGCGACGTTTCACAGCCTGACAGCGTCTTTTCGTAGTTAAGCGTGATTTTTTCTACTGCTAACATAATGATTCCCTCAATAGCTGAATGATCAGGCCTTGGCCCGTTGCGTATCGTTGACGTCGTGGCGCGCATCCGGCGTCGCCACCATTGCCGTTTCGGCGTTAAATTCATTGCGCTGCTTGCCGTGGAAGCAGAGCCAGCCAATGACCATCCCCACCACCACAATGGCCGTCAACAGGCAATAAAGGACGGTTGGCCCGGCGCTGAGCAGTACCGGCGTGACGAAAGCCAGCAGCCCACAGGTCAATCGGGCGACGCCGACGATCACCCCCTGAGCGGTAGCGCGCAGCATGGTCGGGAACGACTCCTGGGCCCACACTTTCATAATGCCTTCGAAGGCAAAACCGGCGCCGATATTGGTAAACAGCAGGCAGCAGAACCACGACAGGGGTGAGAAATTGAGCAATACCGGCACAAAATAGCCGCCGGACATCATTACCGCGCCGAAGATAAAGAACGGAATGCGTTTGTCGGTATCGACGATACGCATAAACAGCAGACCGGAAGCGACGCTGACCGGCAGGATCAGCAGCCCCCACAGCGAATTCGTGCTGACCGAAATACCCACCACATTCACCGCAACAAAGGTGCCAAACTGCCCGCCGGTGTTGGCGGCCAGGTTGGTAAAGGTGTAAAACGCGCACAGCGAGATGAACGGCCACAGGTACTTTGCCTCCAGCAGGTCCCGCCAGCCGTTTTTCTGCGCCCGTACGGTCGCCACTCCCCGTCGCAGCTCATCGCGCGCCGCCAGCCACAGCGGCGATTCCGGAATAGACCAGCGCAGCACCAGCAGCACCAGTGCCACCAGGCCCACGTGGAGATACATGATCTGTGCGCCGACACGGCCCCAATCGCCGACGATGGCAGAGATCCCCATCGTGGCGCCGATGCCCACCAGCCATAGCAGATTCGACAGGCCAATAATTTTGCCGCGGTTCTCGTCGCTGGCCGCCTCGGAGATGGTGGCCAGCGAGACGGGCAAATCGGCGCCGGTCGCCAGCCCCACCAGCAGCGTGCCGACGGCCAGAACGGCAAAGCTAGCGCCGAAGGCCAGCGCCAGCGTGCCCAACAAAATCATCGCCATTGTGATGATAAAGACGTTGCGCCGCCCGATACGATCGCCCAGGCGGCCGCCGCCGAAAGCGCCGGCGGCAATGCTGAGGGTTAACAGGCCGGAGAGCATTCCAATTTCCAGCGCGGTAATCCCCAGCGTCTTTTGATAAATAACCAGCGCGGTACCGTTCGAGACAATTGCCGCCGAATCAATATATGATGCCATCCCTGACACCACCCCAATATACCAGGGGTTGGGCATTTTATTTTTTGACATAACGTTTCCTTTAATTCATCGATAATGAAGGGAGAAATAAACCCTCGCAGCGCGTGCTGCGATAAAATCCCTGTGGTTCATTTTCGTTATTAGCCAGAAAAATCAGATCGTCGTCAGCACCCGTGAGTGCAGCTCTCGCTCGTGCGTTGGCGAGTAATTAAAATAATGTTTGTAGGCTTCGGTTAATCTTATGGTATTCATGAAACCGCAGCGTGCGGCTATTTCGCTAATGGTTTTATCGGTGGTGCGCAGCAGCTCCTGCGCTTTTAGCACCCGGTACAGCGTCTGGAATTTTACCGGGGTGTAGCCGGTAATTCGTTTAATAAAACGGAACATCGTCCGCCGCGCCACGCCGTTATCGTCGCTCAATGCATACCAGTCAAGCTGACGCAGACCGCTGGTTTTGAGCGCTTTAATCAGGTTAGCGCGGCCTCGCTCTTCGGCGCTTTGCGCCTCTTGCTGCTGATGGCACTGGCATAACGTATTAATGATGTTGAGAAACGCGGCCTCGCATAGCGCAAAATAGAGGGGGTCGTAGTCGCTTTCATTGCGCGCGACAATCTCCTGACTCCAGCGCTCAACGTCCCCCAGGGCCGCAGGGGATAGCGCCATCTCGCGCGGCTGCTGTAGCTGCGTTTTGATCCTCGCGAGCAGCGTATCGATATGCTGTAGATAATGAAAATGGCCGTCACGGCGAATCAGGATATTAATAACAGCAAGATGGTTAGTGGAAACATAACTGTGGGTGTCGTTAGTGGTAACAAGAAAAAAGTCGCCCTGACAAATAAATTTCACTTCGTCATTAATAATATGAAAACCGCTGCCATTACGGACAATAACCAGTTCGTCAAAATCATGCCCATGCACACCTTCCATAAGCTGGTTATTCATCGTAAAAAGACAAAAGGCATGGTGCTCAGAATGAAAAAATTCGCTATCTCGTAATATTCTCACATGGCCTCCGGTTTATTAAGACAATAGCGCCCGGCCTTAATAATGAGGCAAGTAAATAAATATTGTCTTAGGCTGTATTGCAAACTATTTAAGCGCAATAATTATGACAAGTCTATATATCAGGGTGGCACTCAGGCGTAAGCCGCCGTGATGGCGGTTTCATTTTCAGAAATGTGCGGGGATATAACAGGAGCGGCGTCTGCCGGGCCTACGGCGATATGCTTATCGGTAGGCCCGGACAGCGCGATTAGAAGCCCAGGCTATCGAGCAGATCGTCCACCTGATCCTGGCTGGCAACGACGCCGGCTTTTGAGGTGTCAACCTGCGGCCCGTTGAGCAGACTGTCGTTTTCGCGTTTTGGCCGCGCGCCCTGCTCCGGAATGTTCTCCAGCAGCACCATCAACAGCTGGCGCTCAATTTCCTGGATAACGTCCATCATGCGCTTGATAACCTGACCGGTCAGGTCCTGGAAATCCTGCGCCATCATGATTTCGAGCAGTTGGGCGTTCGTAAAGCTGGTATGCTCCGGCACCTCGCCAAGATAACGGCGGGTATCGCTCACCAGTTCACGCGCGTCGGACAATTCAATCGGATTTTCAAACCACGCGTCCCAGCGCTTGGTCAAGGCTTTGGCGCCTTTTTCCATTTCATCCTGATGCGGCTGCGAGGCTTCGACGCTGTTCAGCGCGCGCTCCGCAGCCTGCGCGGTCATCTGCACAACATAGTCCAGACGGTCACGCGCGTCGGGTATCGCTTCGGCCGCTTCCGCAATCGCCTGATCCAACCCCAGCTCGCGCAGGCTATCGCGCAGCATGCGGGTCAGATTGCCGATGCGGCTGATAATATCCGCGGCGGAGTGGTCATCGCCGGGCTTGATGGAAGAATGCATCATGTTCGTCACCTCACATGCCCAGTTTCTCGAAGATCTTGTTCAGCTTCTCTTCCAGCGTCGCCGCAGTGAACGGCTTCACCACGTATCCGCTGGCCCCGGCCTGCGCGGCGGCAATGATGTTCTCTTTCTTCGCTTCTGCCGTGACCATCAGCACCGGCATTGCCGCCATCCCACCGTCGGCGCGGATCGTTTTCAGCAGCTCCAGGCCATCCATGTTCGGCATGTTCCAGTCAGAGATGACAAAACCAAAGCCGCCCGCCTGCAGTTTATTCAGCGCATCCACGCCGTCTTCTGCCTCTTCAACGTTGTTAAATCCCAGTTCCTTTAACAGGTTGCGCACGATACGACGCATGGTGGAAAAGTCATCCACAACCAAAAACTTAAGCTCTTTATCCGCCATAAAATAATACTCCTGATTCAAATACGTATTGCCTGTCCGGCACTGATTTTCGCCAGCATCTGCTGGCTTACCTGGCTAAGATCGACCACTTCGCTGACGCCACCGGTATTGATGGCCTCGCGCGGCATGCCGAACACCACACAACTGGCTTCATTCTGCGCGATGGTCCAGGCTCCGGCCTGGTACATCGCATGCATCCCGGCCGCACCGTCGTTGCCCATGCCGGTGAGGATCACCCCTACGGCGTTGCGCCCCGCGTGCTTCGCGACCGAATGAAACAGCACATCAACCGACGGGCGATGGCGATTAACCGGCGGCCCGTCGTGAATTTTGATTTGATAGTTCGCCCCGCTGCGCGCCAGCTCCATATGCTTATCGCCCGGCGCAATATAGGCATGACCCGGCAGGACGCGCTCGCCGTCTTCCGCCTCTTTAACCGTGATTTGGCACAGCTTATTGAGGCGCTCGGCAAATGAACGGGTAAAGCCCGGCGGCATATGCTGCGTGATCAGCAGCGCCGGGCTGGAGAGCGGCAGCGGCTGGAGTACATGACGAATAGCTTCAGTACCGCCGGTTGACGCACCGATCGCAATCAGCTTTTCGGAGCTCAGCAGCGGGCCAGACTTGATCGCCACCGGCGCGGCCAGCGGTTTGTGGGCGCTAATGCGCGCACGCGAGGCGGCGCGCACCTTCTCAGCAATGGTTTCGCTGTAGGCCAGCATCCCCTCACGAATGCCCAACTGCGGTTTGGTGACAAAGTCCACCGCCCCCAGCTCAAGCGCGCGCAGCGTTACCTCCGAGCCTTTACCGGTCAACGAAGACACCATGACCACCGGCATCGGCCGCAGGCGCATCAGCTTCTCGAGAAAGTCCAGGCCGTCCATGCGCGGCATTTCGACGTCCAGCGTCAGCACATCCGGATTGAATTTTTTAATCAGATCGCGCGCCACCAGCGGATCCGGCGCGGTAGCGACCATTTCCATATCGTCGTGGCTGTTAATGATTTCCGTCATGATCTGGCGCATCAGCGCCGAGTCATCAACGGATAACACCCTGATTTTACTCATGCTCTTCCCTTACTTAGCGCATAGACCGTCTGTCCACGCAGGCTGAACTCACGGGAGAGATGGCTAAAGTTCTCTGAATGACCGGCAAACAATAATCCGTCCGGTTTCAGCAGGGACACAAAACGCTTGAGGATCTCCTGCTGCGTAGTTTTATCAAAATAGATCATCACATTACGGCAGAAGATCGCATCGAACGGACCGGGAACGTTATAGTGGGTATTGAGCAAGTTCAGCGTGCTGAAATCCACGTAGTTCGCCAGCTCGTTACGCACCCGGACCAGTCCGGAGTGCGGCCCGGTCCCGCGCATGAAATAACGCTGCAGCTGCTGCTGAGAGAGCGTTTTCAGCTCGTCCATGCGATAAATGCCGCTCTGCGCTTTTTCCAGCACTTCGGTATCGATATCGCTGGCATACACTTTCCAGCGGCCCGGCGCGGTACCCAAGGTATCGGCCAGGGTAATGGCGATGGAGTACGGCTCTTCCCCGGTCGACGCCGCAGCGCTCCACACCCGGTACTCCCCCTGCCGACGAGCGGCATGTTCGGCGAGCGTCGGAAAGTGGTGCGCCTCGCGGAAGAACGCCGTCAGGTTGGTGGTCAGCGAGTTAATAAACGCCTGCCATTCCGCGCTGTCGCCGTTGGCCTCCAGTTGCCCCAGGTAATGACCAAAATCATCCAGGTTCAGCGTCCGCAGACGCCGCACCAGACGGTTGTAAACCATGTCACGCTTGTGATCGGCCAGCACGATCCCGGCGCGCTGGTAGATCAGTTGACATATCCGACGAAACTGCGCGTCGGTGAGCGTCAGGCGCTGCGTCAGCTGGCTCAGTAATTGCGATTGCCCATTTGGCAGAGATACAGTCATAGCGCCTTCTTACATCACATCATTCAGGAAACAGCGGGTATCGCGGCCAGCGTAACGTTTTCACGCTCCACCGCCGCCTTCACTTCTTCAAGTTCAAATACGGAAACCACGGTCGTTAAGCGATCGGCCTGCCCGGCCAGCTGTTCGGTGGCCGCGGCCCCCTCTTCCACCAGCGCGGCGTTTTGCTGCGTCACCTGATCCATCTGGCTGACCGCCTGCGCCACCTGTTCAATGCCGCGGCGTTGTTCATCCGAGGCGGAAGCAATTTCGCCCATGATGTCGTTCACTCGGGTCACCGACTGCACGATCTCACTCATCGTACTGGCCGAGGTTTCCACCAGCGTGGAACCTTCCTGTACGCGGGCAACCGACTCTTCGATCAGCACTTTAATTTCTTTCGCCGCCTGGGCGCTGCGGCTGGCGAGGTTGCGCACCTCCCCGGCCACCACGGCAAAACCGCGACCCTGCTCACCGGCACGCGCAGCCTCCACGGCGGCGTTCAGCGCCAGAATATTGGTCTGGAAGGCAATACCGTCAATAACGCTAATAATGTCGCTGATTTTCTTCGAGCTGGTGGCAATGTTATGCATCGTCTGCGCCACATGATTTGCCTGTTCTCCGCCGCGCTTGGCGGTATCTGCCGCGCCGTGCGCGAGGTGAGACGCCTGGCGGGCGTTGTCGGCGTTCTGGCTTACCGTTGCGGTCAGCTGTTCCATGCTGGCCGCCGTTTCCGCCAGCGAGGCCGCCTGCTGTTCAGTCCGCGCAGACAGATCGTTGTTGCCTGCGGCAATTTCCGAGATCCCGGTGTGCATGGCGTAGCTGCCCTGGCGCACTTCCCTGACGGTGTCACGCAGCGAGTGCTGCATGGCCTTCAGCCCGGCAAAGATGGCGCTGATTTCGTTCTTGCCGTAGACCGCAATCGGACGCGCCAGGTTGCCTTTCGCAATGCTTTCAAAGTGGTGGCTGATAATCGCCAGCGGTCGCACCACCATATGGCGAACCCACCACAGCGCACCCACGGTAATGAGTACGGAAATGACGACCATCGCCATAAACATCATCGTCGAGCGCGTGTAATCGCTCTGACTTTCACGTTCGGCGGCAGCAACGTAGCCGTCAATGTTCTTACGCCAGTTCTGGTACTCACCGTCAAACTGATCCTGGGTTTTTTGTACCGGTGCGGCGACAAACTCCGCCAGCTGGTTGTTCTCAAGCCAGGCGACCTGATGCGCCAGCATCTCGTGCCAGTTGGTAAACGCCGTTGCGGTTGCCGCCTGTAGCGTTTTGTCGTGCTCACTCATCAACGGCAGCGCCATAAACCCCTTAAACAGCGCATCGCCCTGCGAGAGATTCTGTTTGACGTCGTCGATCATGCTGCGCACTTCACCAGGCGGATAGCTCAGCGCCGTCAGGGTGCCCGCTTTGTTCAGCATGGTGCTGGCCTGCAGCATCGCAGCGCGCGATTCCGTCAGTGTGTTCAGCTGCTGGCTGCTTTGTTCAACCTGATAAATGTTGTTTTGTCCGTCGCGAAAGGCCCAGAAAGAGAGTCCGTTACTGCCAATCTGCAAAATGCCGCAGATAATTAAAATCAGAAACAACGTGGTAGAGATTCGAATACGATAAAGCATCACCACACTCCTAAAGGCGGCCTGGACCGCGGATAAAATTAAAAGGTTTCCCAGTTGCTTTCGGCGACCGACGCCTGGCGTTTGTTAGCGACCAACGCGCGCGCCGCCGGTGCCGACGCTGGCGCGCTGCTGTGCGCGGCAGCGTTTAAACGAAAGGCGGCGACGGCCTGATTCAGGCGCTCAGCCTGCTCTTCCAGCGCCGCGGCGGCCGAGGCGGACTCTTCCACCAACGAGGCGTTTTGCTGCGTGACGCTGTCCATCTCGGCAACCGCGATCGCCACCTGGTCGATACCGCGGCTCTGCTCGTCAGAGGCCGAGGCGATTTCGCCCATGATGTCGGTCACGCGCGTCACCGCATTAACGATATCGGTCATCGTTTCCCCAGCGGTTTCCACCTGCGCGGAGCCGGTTTCGACGCGGGAGACCGAGTCTTCAATCAGCGCTTTGATCTCTTTTGCCGCCTGTGCGCTGCGGCTGGCGAGGTTACGTACCTCACCGGCCACCACCGCAAAACCGCGTCCCTGTTCGCCCGCACGCGCCGCTTCGACGGCAGCGTTCAGCGCCAGAATGTTGGTCTGGAAAGCAATGCCGTCAATGACGCCGGTAATGTCGGAAATTTTTTGCGAGCTGGCGGCAATCTCGTGCATGGTGTTGACCACGCCGTTGACGACGCTGCCGCCGTGCAGAGCGGTCTCGGAAGCGCTCTGTGCCAGATGGGATGCCTGACGGGCATTTTCGGCGTTCTGTTTCACCGTAGCCGTCAGCTGTTCCATGCTGGCCGCCGTTTCTTCCAGCGCAGCCGACTGTTGCTCGGTGCGAGAAGACAGGTCGTTATTGCCCGCCGCAATTTCGCTGGTGCCGTGATAGATAGCCACCGCCCCTTCACGCACATGGGTCACCGTATCAATCAGCGAGCTCTGCATATGCGTCACGGTGTCAGCCAGTTCGGTAATTTCGTTGCGCCCGCGCAGGCTCAGACGCGGCGTCAGATCCCCGGCGGCAATCTGCCGGATGTGCCCCATTACCGCAGCCAGCGGCTTAAGTAAAATGGCGCGAATACCAAACCAGGCGCCGACCACCACAATCACCAGCACCACGGCCAGAATCGCCAGCTGCCAGCGAGCTATCTGGTAGTCGCTGCTGCTGGTGGTAAAGGCGCGCTGGTAGAGCGCTTCGCTTTGCGAAGCGTACTGGTTCATGGCTTCGCCCATCGCGTTCTGCATCCCCTGCGTCGGCTGGGCAAAATAGGCGTCCATATTGCCGGCCTCCAGGAAGCCCACCAGCTCCTGTAACGCAGCAAAATAACGTTGATATGCGGCGCTCACCTGGGCGCTGGCATCGTGCATTTCAGCCTGCGCCGGCAGCGCGCTGAAGCGAGCAAAATGGCTGTCCGCCTGCGCAAGCGTGGTGCGCGCATTCTTCAGCAGTTCAGTTTTGGCGCTGCTCTGCTGATTAGTGGCGTCCATCATCATCCGCGCCGAGGACCGGCTCAGGTTGATGCGGGTTTGCAGCAGCAGATCCCACGCTTTGGTGAGTTCAGCCTGTTGCGTACGAAGAGTGTTAGATTGCGCAAAGCTTTGTTGGTTTTGCTGGAGCGAGGAGAACAGAAATCCTCCGGAGACCAACTGCAAAAGTGCGAAGACGACCAGCACCAACATCAGCAGCGTGACAACGCGGATACGGTTTAACATACAACACCTTCTCTATGACTTGTTATTCGGTGTTATCGGCATCCCAAATAGAAACTTTATGCGCGCGCGGGGTAAAAATCGTCCGCCCTCACGGGCACGAAAGCGCAGCGCCGGCGAGTCACTGAATCACAACGCTTTTTATAAAATATAAAAAAAAGTTGTAAATCCCCCCGCTTTCATACAATTTATGTAGTGAATGAATTGATGACATTACATAACTAAAAAATCATTTTTCATCGCAGGGCATATTCGTAATCTGACGGGGTATTTTTTGTGGCAAACGCAAACAAACTCACGGTTTTTATCGTGATTTTTATGCTGGCGGGGATTCTCACCGGCGCAATGATCCATTCTTATGCATCAACTCAGACTATCGAAGTCTGGTCCAGCAACATCACTCTCCTGACTGACATTTTCCTCCGACTCATTAAAATGGTGATTGCACCGCTGGTGTTCAGCACCCTGACGGTCGGCATCATGAAGCTTGGCGAAACGTCTACCATTGGCCGCGTCGGTGGTAAGGCCATGGTCTGGTTTATCAGCTCATCGGTGCTGTCGATTCTGGTGGGGCTGTTTATCGTCACCCTACAGCATCCGGGCGCGGGCCTGAATCTGGCGATACCGAAAGATACGGTCGACACCGGTCTGGCCGTCAGCGGTATGAGCCTGAAAGGCTTCTTGTCGCATACCATCCCGACCAGCATCGTCGGCGCGATGGCCGATAACGAGATTTTGCAGATCGTGGTGTTCTCGATGTTCTTCGGCATCGGCGGCGCGTCGCTCGGTCAGAAGTTCAACGCACCGTTGGTTGCCGCGCTGGACGTGGTCTCCCACATTATGCTGAAGGTGACCGGTTACGTGATGTACGTTGCGCCGCTGGCCATTTTTGCCGCCATCTCGTCGGTCATTGCAACCGAAGGGCTGGGCATTTTGCTTAACTATGCCTCGTTTATCGGCGGCTACTATGTGGCTATCGTGCTGACCTGCTGCGTACTGGTGGCTATCGGCTATATGGTGTTGAAAAAAGAAGTCTTCCGCCTGCTCAGCATGCTCAAAGATCCGGTACTGGTGGCCTTTACCACCAGCAGCTCAGAAGCCGCCTACCCGAAAACGCTCGAACAGCTGACCAAATTTGGCTGCTCACGCAATATCGTGTCCTTCGTGCTGCCGATCGGCTATTCCTTTAACCTGGTGGGCTCGATGGTCTACTGTTCCTTCGCCTCAATGTTTATTGCTCAGGCGTATAACATCCACCTCAGCTTCTCTGAGATTGCGGTACTGATGTTGACGCTGATGCTGGCATCGAAAGGAATTGCCGGGGTACCGCGCTCGGCGCTGGTCGTGCTGACAGCCACCATCCCAAGCTTCAATATTCCGGTCGCGGGCATCCTGCTGCTGATGGGGATTGACCATTTCCTCGATATGGGACGTTCGGCGATTAACGTGCTTGGCAACGGCGTCGCGACGGCCATGCTGTCGCAGAATGAAGGCCTGCTGGCGCAGGAAGAGCCGCAAGTGGTACAGCAGAACGGGTAAATAAAAGCCAGACCTCTGGGTCTGGCTGGACAATCGCCGTGTAGCAAGCAACGGGCCTGTCGTCACAATACGACGGGCCCGTCTCTCATCAGGCGGCGTGAATCGTTGCGCTGTCCAGCAGCGCCATCTCTTCACTGTTGAGCAGTTTCTCAATATTGACCAGAATCAGCATGCGATCGCCCAGCGCGCCCAGCCCGGTGAGATATTCGGTAGAGAGGGTCACGGCAAACTCCGGCGCCGGGCGAATCTGCTCCGCCGCCAGCGACAGTACGTCAGAAACGCCGTCGACCACAATACCCACCACGCGCTGGCCGAGATTCAGCACGATCACGACCGTGTTATCGTTATATTCCACGTCTTCCTGGCTGAACTTCACCCGCAGGTCAACAATCGGCACAATCACGCCGCGCAGGTTGGTGACCCCTTTTATAAACGCGGGCGTGTTAGCAATGCGCGTGACCTGATCGTAACCGCGAATCTCCTGCACCTTCAGAATATCGACGCCGTACTCTTCGTTACCCAGCGTAAATACCAGGAATTCCTGCCCTGTCGGTTCACCCGCCAGCTTTGTTACATTCGTCATACCGGTCATGTTTTCTACCTTTTCTCTGCGTTTCAGGCGGCTGTGTTCGCCAGACGTTTATCACGATTCAGTCCCTGCAGTGCCGAGACGTCAACAATCAGCGCGACGCTACCGTCGCCAAGAATGGTCGCCGCCGAGATGCCCGGCACTTTGCGATAGTTGCTTTCCAGGTTTTTCACCACCACCTGGTGCTGACCAATCAGCTGATCGACCAGCAGCGCATAGCGGCGGCCCGCGCTTTGCAGGATGACCACAATCCCCTGCGTGGCTTCGGTTTTCGCCCCCTGCACATCGAAGGCTTTCCACAGTTCAACCAGCGGCAGGTATTCACCGCGCACTTCCAGCACGCGCTCACCGCCCGCTAGCGGGTGCAGATCCTCTTCGCGCGGCTGCAGCGACTCCATCACCGCATTGAGCGGCAGGATAAACACCTCTTCGTTGACCTTCACCGACATGCCATCGAGGATCGCCAGCGTCAGCGGCAGCAAAATGCGGATGGTGGTGCCTGCGCCCTGTTTAGACTTAATTTCAACGTGGCCGCCCATCTCCTGGATATTTCGCTTCACCACGTCCATGCCAACGCCGCGCCCGGAGACGTCGGTTACCTGCTCAGCGGTTGAGAAGCCCGGCGCGAAAATCAGCATGCCGACTTCTTCATCGGTCATGCTCTCGCTGACCGCCATCCCCTGCGACAGCGCCTTGGCCAGAATACGTTCGCGGTTCAGCCCCGCGCCGTCGTCGGTGACTTCGATGCAAATATTACCGCCCTGATGTTCGGCGGAAAGAATCAGGTTGCCCACGGCGGATTTTCCCGCCGCCAGCCGCGTTTCCGGCAGTTCAATACCGTGGTCGAGGCTGTTACGAACCAGGTGGGTTAACGGATCGATAATGCGTTCAATCAGACTCTTATCGAGTTCGGTAGAGCTGCCCATCAGCGTCAGCTCTACCTGCTTGCCGAGTTTGCCGGCCAGATCGCGCACCAGGCGCGGGAAGCGGCTGAACACATACTCCATCGGCATCATGCGGATAGACATCACCGACTCTTGCAGATCGCGCGCATTGCGTTGAAGCTGCCCCATGCTGGTGATCAGATCACCGTGTGAAACCGGATCGAGCGCGTTGGAACGCTGGGCCAGCATCGACTGGGTAATGACCAGCTCACCCACCAGGTTAATCAGCTGATCGACCTTTTCAACCGCCACGCGAATGCTGGTTGACTCGCTGCTGCGCGCAGCCGGTTTTTCACGCTCAACGCGCGGTGCGGCGGCGGAAACCAGCGCCACGGGCGCAGCGGCCACTCGCGCAGGCGCCACCGCGTCTACCGCCGGCGGCGTCGCGGGCACGACCGCTTCGGGCGTCGAGACGGTGCTGAAGGCTATTTGATCGGCTTCAATGACGAAGCACAGCACCGCGACGATATCGTCCGGATCTACGCTGCTGTCGAGCACCGCGGTCAGAGAGTCGGCCGTTTTTTGCACCTGGCTTAGGGTCGCCAGGTTCCCCAACTCCTCTTCCAGCATATCCGGCTCACCGGCCTTCAGACGGGAAAGCGTAATCTGCGTTTTCCCCGCGGCATCGGCGGCCTCAATCACGGCCTCTTCTTCCTGCACGTGATTGTCGACCACGCTCAAATGGGCGCTGCCGGCCACCGGCGGAACGCTTTCGCCTTTTGCCTCAAGCGCCAGCTGACGCAGCGCATTGCAGATGTATTCGAAGCTGGCTGCATCCGGATCGGTGGAGCTTTTATAGGCGTCGAGCTGTTCCTGCATAATATCTTTGGTTTCCAAAAACAGGTTGATAATATCGGTGCTGAGCTTCATTTCCCCGCGACGGGCGTCATCCAGCAGGTTCTCCATCAGGTGAGTGGTTTCCTGAAGAACGGAAAAGCCAAAGGTCCCCGCGCCACCCTTGATGGAGTGCGCTGCGCGGAAAATGGCATTCAGCTGTTCAGCGTCAGGGTCATCCACCACCAGATCCAGCAGATGCTGTTCCATGTCGGCCAACAGCTCGTCGGCCTCATCAAAAAATGTTTGATAAAAATCGCTGATATCCATGCTCACGCTATCACCTCGAGTCGGGTTGTGGCGTCGTCGTACCGGCCGCCGGTGACGAGTTTGTCGGCGGCTGTAAAACGCTTAAGGGTTCATTCTGGCTCTCGGCATTCTCATGGAGAATGGCCTGCTCAGCCTGGTTATTGAGCACCAGCAGGCTGATGCGACGGTTAATCGCATCGTTGCCGCCGTGCTCTGATAGGCGCATCGAGTTAGACATCCCGATGACGCGTAAGACTTTGCCGTCATCCAGCCCGCCGGCAACCAGCTCGCGACGCGACGCGTTGGCGCGATCCGCCGACAGCTCCCAGTTGCTGTAGCCCCGTTCGCCGGTGGCATACGGATAATCATCCGTATGCCCGGAGAGGCTGACTTTATTGGGAATTTCATTCAGTACTGGCGCAATCGCCCGCAGGATATCGCGCATATACGGTTCTACCTCTGCGCTGCCGGTTTTAAACATCGGCCGGTTCTGGCTGTCGATAATCTGAATTCGCAGCCCCTCCTGCACGAGATCGATCTTCAGATGCGGGCGCAGCGCGCGCAGCTTCGGATCGGCTTCAATAAGCTGGTCCAGCTCGCCACGTATGCGCTTCAGCCGGTTGGTTTCCATGCGTTTTTTCAGATCATCAATCGTTGGCTGCTTGTGCACCTCGCCCTGCTGCTGGGTGACATCATCACCGCCGCCGGGAATCGGGCTGTCGCTGCTGGCCATCCGCTGACCGCCGGTGATGGCGGTTGCCAGCGGCGTACGGAAGTATTCGGCTATCTGAATCAGCTCTTTCGGGCTGGAGATGGAAATCAGCCACATCACCAGAAAAAACGCCATCATCGCCGTCATAAAATCGGCATAGGCAATTTTCCACGAGCCGTGGGCGCTGCCGTGAGATTTATGTTTGCGCCGTTTGACGACGACAATCGGATGCGATTGGTTCTTCATGCGTCCTCGGTGGTCGTTTGCTGTTGCCCCGCCGGGTTGCGCACCGCGCGGACGTGTTCTTCAAGCTCAATAAACGACGGACGTTCGCTGGTGTAGAGCGTTTTACGACCGAACTCAACGGCGATCGGCGGTGCATAGCCGTTCAGATTCGACAGCAGCGTAATTTTCACGCACTGCATCATTTTGGTGGTTTCCGCGCTCTTCTGGCGCAGCACGCTGGCCAGCGGCGAGACAAAACCGTAGGCCAACAGGATCCCGAGGAAGGTACCGACCATCGCGTGGGCAATCAGCGCCCCCAGCTCCGCCGCCGGACGGTCGGCAGAACCTAATGCGTGCACTACCCCCATTACCGCCGCCACGATACCGAATGCCGGCAGTGAGTCGCCCACCAGCGCCAGGCTGTTGGCCGGCACTTCGCTTTCGCTTTCGTGGGTTTCAATCTCTTCATCCATCAGCGCTTCAATTTCGAAGGTGTTCATGTTGCCGCTGATGATCAGGCGCAGATAATCGACGATAAATTCCAGCATCACCGTGTCGGCGAGAATGCGCGGATAGCTGGCAAAAATTTCGCTCTCTTTCGGGTTTTCAATATCACGCTCGAGCGAGAACATCCCCTGCTGACGCGACTTCGCCATCAGGCGATACAGCAGCGCCAGCAAATCCATATACATCGTTTTGGTGTATTTCGAGCGACGGAACAGCAAAGGCAGCGCTTTCAACGTGCCTTTGATAGCCTTGCCGTTGTTGCCCACGATAAAAGCGCCAACCCCCGCCCCGCCGATAATAACCAGCTCGGCCGGTTGATACAGTGCTCCAAGGTGTCCGCCGGTCATCATGTAGCCGCCGAAAACTGTCCCCAAAACAACCAGGTAACCTATTAAGATAAGCACGCTATCATCCTTCCACTGTTGACTAAGAGAGGAGACAGATGAGCAATGTCACCAACGCACGGGTAAAAAAAAGCAGCGGCCCTAAGGCCGCTGCTGGAGTGTTTTGTCCACACCGTGTGAGGTTAAACAGCTTGCCCTATCTGTTCATCCAGCAGTTGTGGATTACTATCGGCAAGATCCTCGGAAAGTTTACGTCTTTTTACGGCACGAGATGGCGGCTGGCACAAGCTGCATACAAAGCTGCCAACGGGCTGATGAGCGTGGGTAATGAAGTTACCGCCGCAGGAATGGCAGCTGGAGAGTTCGAGCATGCCGCTTTCCACGAAGCGAACTAACGTCCACGCGCGCGTCAGGGCCAGCAGCGGCCCGGCATCCTGTTGCGGGCACTGCTCAAGATACAGACGGTAGGCTTTGATCACGGCGTCAACGCCAGAACATTGCCCACTTTTGAGTAAGAACTGCCAGGCATTGCAGAACATGGAAGAGTGGATATTTTGCTCCCATGTCATAAACCAGTCCGTGGAAAACGGTAGCATTCCCTTCGGCGGCGGGCTGCCGCGAAGTTCTTTATAGAGCTTAATCAGCCGACCACGGCTGAGCTGAGTTTCGCTTTCCAGCATCTGCAAACGAGCGCCCAGAGTAATCAGCTCCAACGCAAGCTGAATATCGCGGGCTTCCTGAACAATGCTTTTTTCGCTCATCGTCAGGCCCTTTTCTTACGGGCAGGTTCGCCTGAGTTACTGGCCTGATTCAGCAGTCGGGTGGACAGCAGAATACCGGTATGGATTTGCTGTAAATCGTCAACGCGTGATTCTTGCGTCAGGCGGGTGATGGTCTGGGAATCATCAAAACGGAACTGGCAGACCAATTGATTTGTTTCGGCCAGCTTCACCATCTGGGGGAGCGTCAGTTCCCCGAGGACTTTCGCCATATCCTCGTTAATACCGAGGCGGAACATGGCTGAAGCCTTATCCTGACCGATCAAACGCTGTGCAAGGAGCAAATAAGACAAGTTGATGTCATAGATGTGCTTTAGCAACTCGGATGTATGCATTTTCCCCATCCCGAATAACCAATTAGTACTTTATGCGGACAATCCGCATACCCCGTGATGTCGTCGGGCAAGGCCCGATAAAAAAAAATCGGTCGAAATGCATAGCCGATTAGGTGAATCTTCTGTCTCGTTGCCGGGTAACGTTCTGACCGCATGGCCCGACACATCTAAACATTTCTTACAATTTACTAAGATTTTTCCTAATTCGACGCAACTTTACTCGCCAGATGTGACACATACAATGTTACTTCGCTGTTAATGTGAAATTTATGTGATCTGTATCACAAAATCAAAGCCTATTTTTATTCTCTATCCATCAGTCATTGTTGTATTTTGAACAATAATTAACCAATCAAAACGCTGTTTTATTCCTGATTGATGGATATTCATTCACCCCAACTATTAAACAACCGCAGGGGACGGGCAACTTTACGCGAGCCAATGACGAAAGAATTATCACAGATCATAGTTTCATTCGATATACAAAATTCATCGTAAATTCAATAAATTGAAACAATGAATCATTTGCAGCATATTCATTTGCATGTAATTTACCTTTAGTTAACATTGTTTCAGCAAAAATAAAATATTAAATAACCATATTGATTACATAAAACATCACGTGACGCGGATAGAAACTGCGTAGCTTTTAATCAATAATTAGCATAAAGAATGCTAATGTATTTGGTTAATATATCGTCATAAGTATTCGCTATATCACTTGCGAGGGTCAGGCAAAAAGAGTAAGAGATTAAGAAGAGAGTGCGTATTATTCGAGCAAGGAGGTCTGATGTCTTACTCACATCTTTTGGTTGCCGTGGCGCCAACCCCGGAAAGCCACGCCCTGCTTCGCAAAGCGGTGGATATCGCCCGGCCGACCCAGGCCCGCGTGAGTCTGATAACCCTGGCCACCGACCCGGAAATGTATAATCAGCTAGCTGCGCCGATGCTGGAAAGCCTGCGCGAGCTGATGCAGGAAGAGACCCAGCATTTTTTGCGCAGTCTTGCCGAGGCCGTTGATTACCCTATCTGGAAAGCGCAAATTGCATCGGGTGAGCTTGGTGAGCACATTAGCGCATTCAGCAAAAAGCACCAGGTTGACCTGGTTATCTGCGGGAACCATAACCAAAGTTTCTTTTCACGCGCCACCTGCGCGGCAAAAAGCATCGTGGGTAACAGCGGCGTAGATGTCTTATTGGTGACACTGTAACAAATCAAACTTCTCGCCGCCGACGGGGTACAACAGCGCCGCATGCAGGGACATCACCAGCATCTGTCATACCCCATCGTGACGGGAGTGAACGCTATACGGTCCGCTTAGCCTTCTGCTTGTAACGGTCGAAAATCACCGCTGCCAGCAGAATCAGACCACGCACCACGTACTGTGAGAACGGCGAAATGTTCAGCAGGTTCATCGCATTCTCCACGGTGCCCAGAATTAAAATCCCGGCCACCACGTAAGAGATTTTACCAATCCCCCCTTTCAGCGATACGCCGCCCAGCACGCAGGCGGAAATGACGATCAGTTCATAGCCTATTGAGGTCATCGGCTGGCCGCTGGTCATGCGTGAGGCCAGAATAATCCCCGCCGCCGCCGACACCAGCCCGGAGAGCACAAAGATAATAATCTTGGTGCGTACCACCGGAACCCCGGCCAGCCGCGCCGCTTCTTCGTTACCGCCGATGGCCAGCGTGTTGCGACCAAAGGTGGTTTTATTAAGCAGCAGACCAAAAATCACCAGACAGCCCACCGTCAGCCAGATAGGTGCCGGTAGCCCGAGCCAGTTGGCGTAGCCGAGCGTGAAGAAACGTTCGTCTTCAATCCCCACCGCTTTGCCGTCGGAAATAATATAGGCCAGCCCACGCACAATTTGCATCGTCGCGAGCGTGGTGATCAGCGCGTTAATTTTCAGCTTCGCAATCACGAAACCGTTCACCAATCCACTCACGGCCCCCAGCAGCAGCCCGGCAAAGACGCCGATCCACAGGCTTTCGGTCATGTTAATGACCACCGCTGTCGTCACCCCGGCGCAGGCAATCACCGACGCGACCGACAGATCAAAATCCCCCGAAGCAAGGCAGAACAGCATGCCGCAGGCCACCATCCCGGACATGGAAATCGCCAGCCCCAGGCCCTTCATGTTGATAAAGGTGGCAAAATTCGGCACAAAAATCGCACAGCAGACGAAAAGTGCCGCAAAGACCACCAGCATGCCGTACTGATCCCAGATGCGGCTAAAGCTTAGCGACGCGCGTTGGGCGCCCGGCGTTGTAACAGATGACATCATAATCTCCTTACTCAGGCGACCGCCTGACTGACTTTAGGCATAGCCAGGCTTAACGCCTGTTGTTCATTGGCGCTCTCATGCAACAGTTCGCCGGCGATCTCCCCTTCGCGCATCACCACGATCCGATCGGCAACGCCCAGCACTTCCGGCAGATCGCTGGAAGCAAACAGCACCGCCACGCCAGAAGCCGCCAGCGCGTAAATCACGTTGTAGATTTCGTGTTTCGCACCAACATCAATGCCGCGCGTCGGCTCGTCGAGCAGGATCACTTTCATCTCCTCCGACAGCCAGCGCCCGAGGATAGCCTTCTGCTGATTGCCCCCGGAAAGGTTCATAATCAGCTGCTCGGCCCCAGGCGTTTTGATATTGAGCGACTGGATGTGGTGGTCGGCGTTGGTGGCCTCCCAGTCATTGTTGATAAGGCACCCAGCGTGGATGTGCTTGCGGCGGGCGCTGATGTTGATATTGTCGCGCACCGAATGCACCGGCATGATCCCTTCCGCTTTGCGGTCTTCCGGGCACAGCATCATACCCGCACGAATCGCCTGCGCCGGTTTATCAATGGTTATCCGCTGGCCGTCGATGTAAATCTCGCCGCCGGTGATCCTGGAACCGCCGAATATCCCCTTCATCAACTCGCTGCGCCCGGCCCCCACCAGCCCAAACAGGCCAACGATCTCGCCGCTGCGGACCGTAAGCGAAATCGGCGTACGCACGCCCGGCGCTTTCACCTGTTCAAGACGCAGCCGCTCTGCCCCGTGCGGGCGAGGCTGCCAACCGTAGATGTCGCCAATATTGCGCCCGACCATCGCTTGTACCAGCCGGTCATGGCTGACCGCCATCATGTCGTCAAACGTGCAGACATAGCGGCCGTCCTTAAACACCGTAATAGCGTCGCTCAGCGCAAAGATCTCTTCCATGCGGTGCGAGACATAGATGATGACTCGCCCCTCTTTACGCAGTTCGCGGATCACCCGAAACAGGTTGTCTATTTCGCGGGCGGAAAGCGAACTGGTCGGTTCGTCAAAGGCAATCACCTTGGCGTTACGCGCCAGCGCCTTAGCAATTTCCACCATCTGCCACTGGCCGATAGACAGATACTTAAGCGGGGTGTCCGGGTCAATATCCAGCCCCAGATGTTCGAGCTGGAGACGCGCTTCATAGTTCAGCAGCTTGCGGTTAACCATCCCGCCGCGGCTCGGCAGCTGACCCAGATAAATATTTTCCGCCACGGTCATTTCCGGGACGAGATGCAGTTCCTGGTAAATAATCGCGATACCCGCGTTCAACGCCGCGGTAGTATCGACAAATGAAATCTCTTCGCCGCGCAGCGCCAGCGTGCCCGCCGTCGGGGCATAGTTACCGCTGAGTATTTTCAACAGCGTCGACTTTCCGGCGCCGTTCTCCCCCATCAGCGCGTGCACCTGCCCGCTATAGCAGTCGAAACTGATATCGGACAGGGCCTTAACGCCGGGGAACGTTTTGCTGATACCGCGAAAGGAGAGATAAGGGGTAGACTGTTGCATCGCAACCTCCACATTGACACGATCCCTCTCCCCCCGCGCACGCGGGAGGAGAACCATCAGGACTTAGAGGCCTTTTTTCGCCAGCTCTTCTTTGAAGTTATCGCGAGTAATCAGCACCACGTCGGTCACCGCCGTGAATTTCGGCGGCTCAGCACCTTTCTGTACCCAGTTATACAGCAGCTCACTGGTTTTATAGCCGTGGATATCCGGGCTTGGCAGCAGGGAGCCGAAGAAACCGGTAGCCTGCGCTTTCGACAGTTCGTTGACGGCATCTACGCCGTTAATCCCGATACCGATAACGTTAGCCGCTTTAAAGCCCTGACCTTCCGTGGCGCGAACGCCGCCCAGCACGGTGTTATCGTTCATGCCGATAACCAGCCACTGTTTCACTTCCGGGTGCTGTACCAGCAGCGAGTTACCGGCGTCGAACGCACCGGGGATATCGTTAGATTTGGTCGGGACCTGATAGATCTGTTTTTCCGGGAAACCGGCGGCCTTCAGCGCATCCATTGAGCCCGTCGTGCGGCGACGTGCGGTATCCAGTTCGTTGGCCGTAATGGCCATCACGCCGGTGGTTTTGATATCCCAACCGCGCTTTTGCATCTCTTTATACAGCTCCTGGCCCTGACGAGCACCGATTTCACTCGCCGCCATCATGACCAGCGGGACCTCTTCCATCGGCTTGCCTTTGGCGTTGACGAACTGATCGTCGACGGTGATCACTTTCATATCATAGCCGCGCGCTTTGGCAACAATAGCGGGCCCCAGCTTCGGGTCTGGTGTACAAATAACAAAGCCTTTCGCGCCGCTGGCCGCCAGGCTGTCAATCGCATTAAGGGTTTTCTCGCCGTCAGGTACGGCAATTTTAATGACGTCAAAGCCGAGGTCTTTGCCCGCTTTATCGGCAAATTTCCATTCCGTCTGGAACCACGGTTCTTCCGGCTGTTTGACGAGAAAGCCGAGCTTAAGATTCTCGGCCATAGCTGATTGTGACATAACGGCTGCCAGCCCGATGGCCGCCAGCGCGTGGGTAAATTTGTGCATGGTTAACTCCAGCCTTAATGTTCTTTTATGTAGGGAAAAATCAGACCAACGATTTAAATCGGACATAAAACAAAGTATTAGCTGTGTCATTAACAGCATTAACGTTGTTGAAACATTAATAGCCAGGAATTAATCTTCCATAAGAGAGCGCCATCACACCGCTGAATTACAGTGATGTGATGCATAGATTCAGCAGATAAATACATATCTGCTGCGCGAATTGTCTGACAATTCGCGCAGGGAAATAGCTATTTTATCTATATTGATAGCGTGAAAATCCCTTCCGCCACAGGGCAGGATGAATTACCAGCGATAATAGATGTGATCGGCGTGATCGCGTACCGGCGCTTCATCGCCCAGCAGGCGCGCCGCTACGGTAAAGGCGAAATCAAACACATGGCCAAAGCCTTTACCGCTGATTAGGTTGCCATCTTCAACAACCGGTGCATCAACGTATTCACCGTTTTTGACGTCCTGCCACAGGTCGCCAGAGCACACGTAGCGGCGGCCTTTCAGCAAATCGTTTCCGGCGAGTACGCGCGCGGCGGCTGAGCAGATCGGGCAAATGAATTTGCCTGCGGCATCGTGGTTCGCCACAAACCGGACAACGTCTTTGCTTGCTGCCAGATTCACGCTTCCCTGCGGCCCCCCCGGTAGCACAACCGCGTCGTACAGCGTATCAAGACGCTCTGCCAGCGTGGCGTCAGCCACCATCGGAATATCGTGATAGCTCACCACAGCCCGCGACTCTGCGCACGACACCAGCTCAACGCCAATATGTAAGCGACGCAGAATATCGATAGTGACAATCGCTTCCCCTTCCTCAAACCCTGGGGCCAGCAGTACGGCAACCTGTTTCATTATAACTCCTGTGAATTTAAATTAACGCATCCCCCCGAACGAGAAATAAAGAGGGATTATGCACATATGTCATGCCGGCGAACATAATCCCCTCGTCGGTCATTATCAAAAATGATCTAAAACAAATTTACCCACATTCTAATATCTGAGGTCCAGGTACATATCATGATATATAAATGGGGAATATTACTTGCCATACACCATTCATAACAAATATTGCGTATCGCGCCTATGTGTACGTTCGGCACGGGCGGATAAATGAGATATTCATCACACTTTTATTCATTATCAATGCAACAAACATCTTCGCGTTCAACCCCGTCTTAACGACTCAAGAGAGAAGCCTTATACTTAATATTATTCATGGTGTTACGACGGAATTTCTTGATAATTATCCTCCACTTTAATATAGGTTGTAACGAAACGTAAAAAGCGAGTCATAAGAGTTTTCTTATACGCAAACTCAGAGTATTATTTTTGTGAACTAAAGAAGGTTTATATCTTGCGTTCATGATTGAAGACGACAGGTAATATGTCGTCACATTCAAACGCGTAAATAGCGCATGGTTAGCGGCTATTTAGAACTATGCGATGTCACGCGTATCGTTCCTACCAGTAATAAGGATATTTATATGGCAGCTCCAGGAATGGTTAAAAAGCTTAATGCTCAGATGAATCTCGAATTCCATGCATCTAATCATTATTTGCGTTTGAGCGAGTGGTGTTCAGAACATCGACTAAATGGCACTGCGACGTTCTTACGTTCGCGCGCGCAGTCCAGCGTCACGCAAATGATGCGCGTGTTTGATTTTATCAAGAAAGCCGGCGCTTACCCGGTGGTGAAAGCCTTCGAAATTCGCCAGGCTAAATGTGCAACCCTCGAAGATCTTTTCCTGACAACAATTGAAGACCACGATCAGCGTAGCTCAACGCTGTCGGAACTTACTGAACAGGCAAAAGTGCTTCAAGACGATAACACCCTGAGCTTCCTCAATACGCTGGAAGAAGAACAGCAACAGGATGGTATCTTGCTGAAGACCATTCTGGATGAGGTGCGCAGCGCGCGTGAAGCGGGCCTGTGCATCCAGCAAACCGACCGCCACCTGCTGAACATCGTGAATAAACGGCAGCCATCATAATGCAACAAGGGCGGCTATGGCCGCCCTTGTTGTTTCTGTTTTCAGGACGCGTGCCTGAACCCATCAGACAGGCATTAATGCGTCGCATCCTGCGGCGTAAACTTCAGCTCAATCAGCGCGATCGCTTTTTGAATCGCCCGTAGCGTCACGGGGTCAGCCCCTGCCGGATGCGTCGTGAAATCAATGGCCTTCAGCTGAGTCGCCATTTTCTCGCGCACTTCTACCGGGGCAATCACATCAATCACGTCGAGGATCTGTTTGATGACCAGCTGGCAGGCGACGACGTCGGAAACCAGCTCATCGTTAGGGGTCAGGTTCTGAGACATTTTTTGCTCCTTTTTTGCGGAGCGTAATAGTACCCTACTTTTGCGAAAGATAAAAAAACCTGCCGCAGCAGGTTTTTTTATCAGAACATAGCGCCTGGCGGTACGTCTTTGAAAGTCTTGCAATAGTTTTCAAACATGCTTTTGAGGATTTTACGCATACGCTGTTTCATGTGAATGCTCCGGTTTTTGTTATGCAGATGTTATTGTCTTTACGTACATAATATGACCGCCGTCACAAAAATCAACCATTTTGCGATTTATATCACATAAAATTGGTGCATCGCGTTAAATTTATATAAATTTTGTTATTAAAATCTGTTACTTACAACTTCTACAAAATTTGTAAATTTTACGCATTTTTTTGATAGGGTAACACAACAATGAATGAGCCTCTCCAGGCCCAGGCAACACGCGGGGTATCCCCTGCCGCGCTGCTGGTGGCCGGTGCGTTCTTTATGGAGTTTCTTGATGGGACGGTGATTGCCACTGCCCTGCCGGATATGGCGAAAACCTTTGGCGTTGAAGCCGTCGATTTGAATATCGGTATCAGCGCCTATCTGATCACCCTTGCGGTACTGATTCCCGCCAGCGGCTGGATAGCCGACCGCTTCGGGGCCCGTACTATCTTCAGCCTGGCGCTGGCTATTTTCACCGTCTCCTCGGTATTTTGCGGCCTCGCCACCAGCGCCCACAGTTTCGTGGCAATGCGTATTCTACAAGGCGTTGGCGGCGCGTTAATGGTCCCCGTTGGCCGACTGGCGGTACTGCGCACCACGCCAAAGCATCTGCTGATCTCGGCGATTGCCACGCTCACCTGGCCCGCGCTGATTGCGCCCATTATCGGGCCGCCGCTGGGCGGATTTATTACCCAGGTCGCCGACTGGCGCTGGATCTTCTTTATTAACGTTCCGCTCGGCATTATTGCGATTATTCTGGCGCTGCGCATTATTCCCAACGTTCGCGACGATGAGCGTCGTCCATTCGATCTGCCGGGCTTCCTGGCCACCTCGGTATCGATGGTGAGCCTGGTGTATGCGATGGAGATGCTTGGCGCCGAAAAAATGCAGGGCTGGACGGTCATCGCGCTGCTTATCGTCGGTGGGGCCACCTTCTGCTATGCGCTGCGCCATTTTCGCCGTAGCCCGGCGCCGATGATCCGCATGGATGCGCTGCAGGTCCCCACCTTTCGCGTCACGATGTACGGCGGTTCGCTGTTCCGCGCATCCATTAGCGCCGTACCGTTTCTGCTGCCGCTACTCTTCCAGGTTGGGTTCGGTATGGACCCGTTCCACTCCGGCCTTCTGGTGCTGGCGGTGTTTGTAGGCAACCTGACGATCAAACCCGCCACTACGCCGCTGATACGCTGGCTGGGCTTTCGCCGCCTGCTGCTGCTCAACGGTTCGCTGAATGTGCTGGCGCTGCTTGCCTGTGCTTTCCTGACGCCGCAGACGCCGGTCTGGGTCATTATGCTGGTGCTCTATCTCGGCGGCGTGTTCCGCTCGATCCAGTTTACCGGCGTCAGCACGCTGGCATTTGCCGACGTCCCGTCCTCCCAGATGAGCTACGCCAATACGTTGTTCAGCACCGCCAGTCAGTTAGCCATTGGCCTTGGTATTACGCTCGGGGCGATTGGCATCCGCATCGGCGAGAAGTTAAGCGCGACGCTGGCGCTGAGCGAGGTGCCGGGCATCAGCTTCCGCCTCGCCTTTGTCTTTATTGCGCTGATTTGCCTGGTTGGCATGTTCGATACATTGCACCTGACGCGGGACGCCGGCAGCGCGGTATCGCAGAAAAGGAAGCCCTCTTAAGCGAAAAAACCCACGCCTTGGCGTGGGTTTTTGGTCAAACAGAAAGATTCAGGCTTACGCCAGGATCTCACGAACAAAGGCTTCGATTTCTTTGTTCTGGCAGTTTTCGAAGAAGCATTCCTGGAAACGCTGACCGGAAACGGCGGTTTTCACCAGCGCCGGGTCGATAGCGCGCAGGGTGTCGAGGTAGTTTTCTTTAACGACCGCTGCTTTCACCTGGTTCAGGATGCCTGCGTTACGAACCTGCGGCTCTTTACGCTCCGGCGGGTAGCCTTCGCCGTTACGGCCGGTGAACGCTTTTTCAAACATGTAGCGTACGTTCAGCTCTGCGCCCCAGCCAAAACCTTTCGCGAAGGCCAGAGACAGCGCGTTACCGTTGTTGATCTGGGCAAACAGGAAGGCATCTGCCGGATCCAGGCAGTAGCCGCAGACAACGCCCGGGTGAATGTTCAGGGACATCAGCGCGCCCTGGCCGGTGCCACAACCGGTTACTACGAAATCTACCGCTTTCGAGTTCAGCAGGATGCTGGCCATGATACCCAGGTGAATGTAGGTCAGGTGGTGATCGTTTTCATCACACATGCCCACGTTGTATACCGGGAAGCCTTTTTCATCGGCAACGGCTTTTAACTCATGATGAATGGTCGCGTTTTTGCTGGCCTGGCTGTTTTCCATCATCAGTGCAATTTTCATTCTTTCCTCTCCTGAAAGCTACGCGGGAGCGCCCGCAGTCGTTCGATTACGTTGGGGTAACCTTACTACTAGACAAACGCACTTTCAAATTTTATGAAAAATGGTTTTATTTTTTATTGAGACGGTCACACTTTTGCGCGTTCAGGCGGATAAAAATCATTACATAACCCCGATTTTATTTACTGTCATCAGGCCATTTGGTCGACTAAACTGGGGGTGGGGTTATGAGAACCCCGGAGCTAGATCAGCTATTAAATGGATAGAATAGTCACTGCAAAGGAACTGACTTGTGACACAGAACTGCCGAATTTTTCGACACGGGCTGGGTCTCCTTGTTCTACTGACCCTGTTACTCGTTTGCACACTGCGGGCGTTTGCCGTCCCGCCGCAGAAGGTCAAACCCGCGGCGCCCGTTCCCGTGTGGGTGCTGGATGCCGACAGCTTTGAATTCTGGCGCGATAGCCACGGGCAGTACCGCGGTTTTTACCCCGAACTGCTGCATGCCATCAATGCGCGCTATGGCTACAATCTCACCCTGCGCCCTGTCGATGGCCAAACGTTCGAAAAGCGTTTTGCACACCATGACTATGGCCTCTATACCAGCGTGCTGCAAACCAAACCGAACGCTGAAAATAAGACGCTCTCCGTGCCGCTGTTTGATACTGAAGTCGTCGCGGTGAGCATCACCCGTCAGGCTAAGAACCCTAACGATCTCAATAACACACGCGTTATCTTCCGCCGCCACGATCGCACCCAGGCGCTGGTGAAAAAAGCCTACCCCACGCTTGAACTACAGCAAATCATTGAGGTTGATACCAGCAAAGAGGCGCTGCAGATCCTGCGCAGCGGCGGCGCCGACTTCTATATCAACGAAGACCGGGAAATGGGCGGCCCGCATTACTACTTCACCCTTTCCCGCCCCTTCCCTGCACTGCGATTGAGCGCCGCTTTCGGCATCAGCCCGGAACAAAGCTACATGCGCGGCAACGTGAATCAGTTGCTCAATGAATGGCGACAAAACGGCAGGCTACAGGCATTAGAAGAGCAGAGCCAACTGATGTTTTTGCGACAGCACCTTACGCTGACGCCTGCCGAGCAAAGCTGGCTTAGAGAGAACCGGCTGACGATTCCGCTGCCGAAAAATGAAAATTTTGCGCCAATTATCTGGAAAGACGAGCGGGGCTATCACGGCAGTGCCATTAACATGGTGAATGATCTACGCGACCTGTTAAACATTGACGTCGACGTGCAGTTTCTCGATAACTATATGGTTCGCATGCAGAATGAAGACTGGCCAATTCACCTTGCCGATATTTTTGATATTCGCAACGGCAGTCAGATGGAGGGGCTGATTGGTCCGTTGGTCAACTGGTACAACGCCTACTACAACAAGGTCGGGATGCCGTTTATCCTCGATGAGGAGCAGGTACGCCATCAGCGGGTTGGTGTTATCCGTGGTTCCTTCGCCGCTTATTACCTGCGCCAGCGTTTTGGTACCGACGTGACGCTTGTCGCCCGCGCTAGCATCGACGAGCTGCTGGATACCATTGATAATCATCAAATCGATTTTATCCTCGGCGACTTGAGTTCGCTGGAGCAGGCGCTACGCGGCAGCGATCTGTTCCGCGGTGCGCTGAAGGTGGCCGGACTCACCCACTCCGGCTATCAGATCGGGACCTGGGTCAACATCGAACATCCGCTGAACGCGCTGCTGTCGCAGGTACACCTGATTTCCAGCTATCGCCATCAGCTGACGCCATCGTCCACGCCCCCGGCCACCCCGGGTGCGCTAAGCAAAAATGCATTACAAATCGTGAGCGCTGGCCTGCTGGTGCTGGTGGTGTTTATTCTCAGCCTGATGCTGATGATGTGGCGTCATATGAACAAACATCGCGCCGTCAACCGCAGCATTGTCGAAGCAATGGAGAAAATTAACCACGTTCATGATGATGAAACCGGCTGCCATATTCGCCGCGTTGCCGCTTACTGCAGCCTGCTGGCTCGTGGGCTTAAGCTTCCGTATAAGCGGGTTCGCGATATCGAAAATTTCGCGTCGCTGCACGATATCGGCAAAATCGCCGTTCCCGAACATATTTTGCATAAGCAGGGTAAACTGACGGAGGACGAGTTCAGAGAAATTCAGCAGCATTCGGTTAAGGGCTGGCGCATCGTTCAGGGCCTGGCGCTGGGCTCGGTGGCGGAAAATCTGATCCGCCACCATCACGAAAAGTGGGACGGCAGCGGTTATCCGGACGGGCTGGCCGGTGAGGCCATTCCGATTGAAGCCCGAATTCTGGCCATTGCTGACGTTTACGATGCGCTGCGGCAAAAGCGGGTTTATAAGCCGAGCTTTTCCCACGAGCGGGCCTACGAAATTATCGTCAGCAGCGCCGGAAGTCATTTTGACCCTTCGCTGGTCAAGCTGTTTTGCCAGCTGCATCTGCAGTTCCAGGCTATTTATGAGTCACAAACGGATTAACACCTGGATCTGGCGACTATTCAAAGGATTGGCTGCCGTCTCGACGGCTACAATCAGGCTACGACAGATTGCGCAGAGCGAAATGATGAAAAGCCTCATTCTTATCCCCGCCCTGCTGACACTTTCCGCGTGCACGGTTCCCCGCGCGGCAAGCGTCAGCGAAGTTGATGCCACCAGCGGTATCGTTCGTCTGACCTACGGGCAGGCAGTACTGCAAAATGCCCGTACCGACGGCTATCTGGCACAGTCCGAGGCGAACAAAGCCTGTCAACAAATGGGCTATGCAACCGCCTTTTCCTACGGCCAGCCGATTACCACCTGTTCAACCATCAGCGGCTCGCTGTGCCTTAACGAGCATATCACCTTGCAGTACCAGTGCCGGGGGATTGCCAATATCCCCGCCGCAACGGCCTATTATTAATTGCCCAGCGCCGGTCCTGCCGGCGTCATTATATTCCCCGGTTAACACCCATTATATTTATGCCAATGAGTTTTATTCCCATTCGTATTATTAAATAAACATTTTTATATTTACTTTTTGCAAATAACTTAATAACAACTTATAGTTCCGCTGTAATTAACTATTAACGAATTTGGGGGAGCGACACGATGCTGAAAGCACCAATGATCGAGAAATTAAATGAACAGATGAATCTCGAACTTTATTCTTCGCTGCTGTATCAGCAGATGAGCGCCTGGTGCAGTTTTAACAGCTTTGAAGGTGCCGCCGCCTTTTTGCGCCGCCACGCCCAGGAAGAGATGACGCACATGCAGCGCCTGTTCGACTACCTGACCGATACCGGCAGCCTGCCACGCATCAACACCGTCTCCTCGCCGTTTGCTGAATATGCCTCACTGGACGAACTGTTCCGCGTCACCTACGAGCACGAGCAGCTTATCACCAGCAAAATCAACGAACTGGCACATGCCGCAATGACCAACCAGGATTATCCGACCTTTAATTTCCTGCAGTGGTATGTGGCTGAGCAGCACGAAGAAGAGAAGCTGTTCAAATCCGTTATTGATAAGCTGACGCTGGCGGGTAAAAGCGGTGAAGGGCTGTACTTTATCGATAAAGAGCTGGCAACGCTCGATACCCAGAATTAATTACCGCGCAGCGGCGTATAAACGCCGCTGCCCATTAATGGCGGCAAATTTTACTTTCTGCGGTAGTAAAACCAGATTCCAGTGGAATAAACTTGCCCTTCTTATGCAGAAAAGCCACCAGTTCCCTCGCGCTCATATTTTCCGCCGAGCAGGTATGAAATCGTGCCTGAGTACCAAAGCGCTCATGAATAGCCGCTTCTAGACTTTCCAGACTGTATTGTTCGCCTGATGCCATCATCATATTCAGGACTTCGTGACCGTGAATAGAATTCATTTTTCCTCCCAATAAAAACACCAGGATAAACTGCATTTGTATTGCATGTTTTGCGCTAGCGCAGCTTTCCCGCGCCTTCATTTTTCGTAAACTTAAATGTACAGTGATTGTATTTGATATTTGACGAAACTGCGGGTTTAACATACTCTGCGCGGCATCTTTGGTTATGAATACGTTGTAAAGCAGAGGAAAGCGTGAAGAACCGTACCCTGGGGAGTATTTTAATCGTAGCCGGCACCACGATCGGCGCGGGCATGCTAGCCATGCCGCTGGCATCGGCGGGCGTCGGTTTTGGCGTCACGATGGTGCTGCTGCTGGGGCTGTGGGCGTTGATGTGCTATACCGCCCTGCTGCTGCTGGAAGTGTATCAGCATGTCCCGGCCGACACCGGGCTGGGTACGCTGGCACTGCGCTACCTGGGGCGATACGGGCAATGGATAACCGGCTTTAGCATGATGTTCCTGATGTACGCGCTGACGGCAGCGTATATCAGCGGCGCGGGCGAGCTGCTGGCCTCCAGCCTCAGTCAGTGGTTCAACGTTGAGATACCGCCGGCCATCGGCGTGCTACTGTTCACCGCCATTGGTGGCATGGTTATCTGCGTCGGCACTTCATTGGTCGATCTGTTTAACCGCTTCCTGTTCAGCGCCAAAATTATCTTCCTGATCGTCATGCTGGCGCTGCTGCTACCGCATATTCACCAGATTAACCTGATGACGCTGCCGCTGGCTCAAGGGCTGGCGCTGTCGGCGATCCCGGTTATCTTTACCTCGTTTGGCTTCCACGGCAGCGTACCCAGTATTGTCAGCTACATGAACGGTGATGTACGTAAACTGCGCGGCATCTTTATCGTCGGCAGCGCGATCCCGCTGGTGGCCTATGTGTTCTGGCAGCTTGCCACGCTTGGCAGCATCGACTCACCGGTATTCAGCGCGCTGATGTCGCAGCATAGCGGGTTGAACGGGTTGCTGCTGGCCATTCGTGAAGTGGTGGCTTCACCGCACGTTGAGCTGGCGGTACATCTGTTTGCCGATCTGGCGCTGGCAACCTCATTCCTCGGCGTCGCGCTGGGTCTGTTTGATTATCTGGCGGATCTGTTCCAGCGTAAAAATACCGTCCGTGGACGCCTGCAAACCGGCGGCATTACCTTCCTGCCGCCGCTGGCCTTTGCGCTGTTCTACCCGCGCGGTTTCGTGATGGCACTGGGCTATGCGGGCGTCGCACTGGCGGTACTGGCGCTGATTATCCCCTCGCTGCTGACGCTGAAAAGCCGCCAGCAGCACCCGCAGGGAGGCTACCGCGTAGCGGGCGGCAAGCCGATGCTGTGGCTGGTATTTGCCTGCGGAATTGCGGTGATATTGATTCAGGCGGGGATTGCCACCGGCCTGCTGCCGTCGGTGGGTTAACCCCCGACAAGCCGGTCTTCATGCCAGAAAAAGGGGCCAATTGGCCCCTTTCTTTATTTTGCTAAACAGCACTGCTTGTATTTCTTACCGCTGCCGCACGGGCACGGGTCGTTGCGACCCACCTTGTTTTCATTTTTGATCGGCTGCTTTACCGGCGCGTCCTTTGGGTTGTCCATCCAGTAATCGAACAGCGCCAGCGCCGCCGGGCGGATTTTATCGACGCTTTCCAGATACTGGTCAGCGCTAAAGCCCTCCAGCGCGGCGCTTTTTTCTTCGTCGCCGTGCAGCGCGATGCAGCCCAGCGCCGTCTGCTGTTCCTGCGGTAATCCGCTCCAGTCGCTCAGACGCACGCCACGCAGGTAGCCATAGCACCACTCTTCAACGATGGTCAGCTCCTGGCCTTCTTCGTCACGGGTGCCGAACAGCGGTTCAAACTGATCGGGATAGTCGTTTAAGCGATCGGCAATATCGCTCATGTGCTGCAACGTAAGATTGACGAAACGGTCGCGCTCGCGGTCGGTTGCCCAGTGCGGTACATGATCGGCCCCGCCCCAGACGGCGAACATCCACTCGGCGGGTTCAATCTCCAGCGGTGAGGAGAGGATGGCGGTCAGCATACCGTCCAGTTCAGACACGTCGATAATTGACGCGTCGGAGGCATACTTCGCAATGGTCTCGTCCAGCCATTCCAGTTCGCTTTCGGTTAAAGGTCCCGTTTTCATACTCAATCTCTATCGTGGTTAATGAGGAAGCTCAGTTCAGGCGCAATGATGCAGCAGTTTAGCGTTGAACTCCAGCCCGGCGTTGCTACACGCCGCCCAGATAGGCCTTGCGCACCTCCTGATTTCCCAGCAGTTCCTCACCGCTGCCGCTCAGGCGGATCTGCCCGTTCACCATCACATAGCCGCGATCGGACAGCTTCAGCGCATGATGGGCATTCTGCTCCACCAGGAAAATCGTCATGCCATTGCGCGCCAGTTCACGCAGCGTCTGGAAAATCTGCTTCACCACGATCGGTGCCAGTCCCAGGCTCGGCTCATCGAGCAGCAGCAGCTTGGGGCGGCTCATCAGCGCGCGGGCAATCGCCAGCATCTGCTGTTCGCCGCCGGACATGGTCATCGCCCGCTGTTTGCGCCGCTCTTTAAGACGTGGAAACAGATCGAACATGCTTTGCAGATCCTGCGCCGCATACTGATTGCCGATCGGGATGGTGCCCATCAGCAGGTTTTCCTCAACGCTCATATCCGGGAAAATACGCCTGCCCTCCGGTGCCTGGGCAATGCCCGCCGACGCCACATAATGGGTGGTGCGATGGCTGATATCATCGCCGCAAAACAGAATCTGCCCGCTGCGCACGCGTGGCTGGCCGAATATCGACATCAGCAGCGTCGATTTCCCCGCGCCGTTAGCGCCGATCAGCGATACGGTTTCGCCTTTATTCACCTGGAGCGAAACCTGCTTTAACGCCTGGATAACGCCGTAGAACACATCAACATCACGAAATTCCAGCATTGGCTCGCTCATAGGCTCACCTCGTCTTCGCTGGCACCAAGATAAGCGGCAATGACTTTTTCATCATGCTGAATTTGCTCCGGCTTGCCCTGAGCAATGACGTCTCCGTGGTCCAGTACGATAATATTGTCGGAAATCTCCATCACCATCCCCATATCGTGTTCAATCAATAGCACGGTGATTGCATGGTGCTCGCGCAGGAAGCGGATAATTTTACTCAGCGCCCGCGTTTCTACCGGATTCAGCCCGGCGGCGGGTTCATCCAGGCAGATCATCTCCGGGCCGGTGCACATAGCGCGAGCAATTTCCAGACGCCGCTGTTGGCCGTAGGACATCTCCCCCGCCAGGCGGTTGGCGCACTCTACCAAATCCACCACCTCCAGCCAGTAAAAGGCGCGGTCCAGCGCGTCACTTTCCGCCCGGCGGTAGGCTGGCGTATTCAGAATGCCGCTCAACAGATTACGGTTAACCTGCATATGCTGCGCCACCAGCAGGTTCTCCACCACCGACATTTCGCGGAACAAGCGGATGTTCTGGAAGGTTCGCGCCAGCCCTGCCCGGTTAACCAGGTGGGTGCCGCCAAACATTTTATAGAACAGCCGCTGACCAAACTGCGCCGGATTCACCCAATCACCCGGCTGGAATTTCTGCCCGAGAATCTGAATCACATTGGTCGTTTTGTCGCGCGTATTGAACAGAATATTGCCACCAGAGGCCTTGTAGAAACCGGTCAGGCAGTTGAATACCGTGGTCTTTCCCGCACCGTTAGGGCCGATTAGCGCGGTTATCGACCCCCGCTGTACCTCCAGATTGACATCATTAAGGGCCTTAATGCCGCCAAAATGCATCATCAGATGCTCAACGCTTAAAATCATATCCTGGCTCATGGCGCCACCCCTTTGCGCACCGCAAAACCGCTGCGGTTGATACGAATCAGGCCGCGCGGCCGCCAGATCATCATCACCACCATCAGCACGCCAAACAGCAGCACGCGGTACTCGGCAAAGCTGCGCAGCAGTTCCGGCGTGACGGTCAAGACAAAGGCCGCCAGCACCACGCCGATGGTTGAGCCCATCCCGCCCAGCACCACGATGGCGAGTATCAGCGCCGACTCAAAGAAGGTGAAGGAGGTCGGGTTCACAAACCCCTGATAGGTTGCAAAAAACACCCCGGCAATCCCGGCGGTGGATGCGCCGAGCGTAAAGGCTGACAGCTTCACCAGGACGTGGTTGAGCCCCATTGAGCGGCAGGCGATTTCGTCCTCACGCAGCGCTTCCCATGCGCGGCCTATCGGCATCCGCGTCAGTCGATGCTTAATGTAGAGCACCAGCAGAACCACCAGCACCAGCACCGCGTAGATGAAAATAAACTTCAGATTTGGGTTGTAGGTTAAATGGAAGAACTCGTGGAACGGTATGCCTCCTTCTTTCGCCCGTCGACCAAATTCAAGACCGAAGAAGGTGGGCGGCGGCGCGGAAATACCGTTGGGCCCGCCGGTAAAGCTCAGCCAGTTATTGAGGATCAGACGAATAATTTCACCGAAGCCCAACGTGACGATCGCCAGGTAGTCGCCATGCATTCGCAGCACCGGAAAGCCGAGCAGCGCCCCGGCGGCCGCAGCCATCAACGCCGCCAGCGGCAGCATCGACCAGAAACCGAGGCCCAGATACTGATACCCTAGCGCCAGGCCGTACGCACCGATGGCGTAAAACGCCACGTAGCCCAGGTCCAGCAGCCCGGCAAGGCCCACCACGATATTCAGCCCCAATCCCAGCAGCACATAGATTAGGCCGAGGATCGCCACCGTCAGCACATATTTGGTGGCCACAAACGGGAAGCAGACCGCCAGCGCCAGCACCAGCGGAATCACCCACCGCAGCTGGCTTTTATAGCCCGGAGCGCGGACATAGACGCCCGCGCTATCGCCTTCAAACCGCGAGGCAAACCGTCTGCCGACGCGGGTGGTCGCCAATGCGCTCAGCGCAAAGCGGCCGACCATTACGGCAGCAACAATCCAGACCAACCGCTGGCCTTCAAAGTTAAAGCTGTAGCCATCGAGCACAACGCCGACGATGGGACCAAAAATAATCAGCGCCACCAGCCCTGAAAATATCGCATCCAGAATGCAGCGCTTGAGTGAAAACGCATCGTGTGAAGCCGTTGAATGGGTCATCGTCCGCTCCTACACCTTGGCCACAATCGGGCGGCCAAGCAGCCCCTGCGGACGGAAAATCAGGATAACCACCAGCAGCCCGAACGAGAACACGTCTTTATAGTCTGAGTTGACCATCCCCGATAACTGCGCTTCAGCCACGCCCAGCAACAGCCCGCCGAGCATCGCGCCTGGCAATGAACCAATACCGCCCAGCACCGCCGCGGTGAAGGCTTTGATGCCGATAATAAACCCGGCATAGAAATCAAACGTACCGTAGTTCATGGTAATTAATACCCCGGCAAGCCCTGCCATCGCCGCGCCAATAACGAACACCAGCGAGATGATGCGATCGGTATTGATCCCCAGAATGGAGGCCATTTTACGATCCTGCTGTACCGCACGGCACATTCGCCCAAGACGGGTGTGGCCGATTATCCAGGTCAGCAGCAGCATCCCGGCAAACGAGGCCAGCAGGATAAAGATTTTGGTGTAGGTTATCTGCACAAATCCTTCACCCAGATGCAGGCGCAGTACGCCGTCCAACATCGTCGGCACGCCCTGCTGACGCGGCCCCTGGCTGATTTGCGCGTAGTTCTGCAAAATGAGCGACATGCCGATCGCCGAAATTAGCGGCGCCAGGCGTGTGGAGTTACGCAGGGGCTTATAGGCGATACGCTCAATCGTCCAGCCGTATACCCCTGTCACCACGATGGTAAACACCAGCGTGCCGAGGATCAGCAGAGGAAAAGAGTGCAGGCCGAAGAAGGACAGCAGCGCAAGCCCGATGGCGCAGAGATAGGCGGAGATCATATACACTTCGCCGTGGGCGAAGTTAATCATACCGATAATACCGTAAACCATGGTGTAACCAATGGCGATAAGCCCGTAGACCGATCCTAGCGTCAAGCCATTGACTAACTGTTGTAAAAAGAATGTCTCCATCTTCGCGCGCTCGTGTTATTGGCCATGTTATAAAGCGCCGGTATGCTGCCATACCGGCGCTGAGCGTGACTCCATCCGGTTACTCAACTTCCTTATACTTGCCTTTGTCATCCCATTGATAAACGACATAGTCGGAGACTTTCAGATCGCCTTTGCTGTCCCAGGCTTTTTTACCCATCACGGTTTCCACCGGATTGGCCTTCAGCCAGGCGCTGGCTTTCGCCGAGTCGGGTCCTGCGGTTTTAAACGCCGCTGCGATAGCCTGAATAGAAGCATAGGAATAGAGGGTATAGCCTTCCGGCTCGAACTTATTGGCACGGAATTTCTCAATCACCGCTTTACCGTCCGGGATCAGGCGCGGATCTTTGCCGAAGGTCATGTAGATGCCATTGGTGTACTGTGGTCCGCCGGCAGCGGTCACCATCTCTTCGTTCACAATGCAGTCACCGGAGAAGAATTTCGCCTGCACGCCCTGCTCACGCATCTGGCGTACCAGCGGTCCGGCTTCCGGATGACAGCCGCCGAAGAACACCACGTCCGGCTTCTGCGCACCAATTTTGGTCACCAGCGCGTTGAAGTCTTTCTCGCCGCGCGACAGGCCTTCATACATCACCTCTTTCACGCCGCGTTTGGCCAGCGCTGCGCGGGTGGCATCCGCCAGGCCCTGACCGTAGGTATCTTTATCGTGAATGATAACCACCCGTTTCGCCTTCAGCTTATCAATGATGAAGTTGCTGGCAACGTCACCCTGCTGGTCATCGCGGCCGCACATACGGAACATGTCATTCATACCGCGTTCGGTAATAAGCGGGTTGGTTGACCCCGGGGTAATCGCCAGCACCCCGGCATCGTTATAGACCTCGGAAGCCGGCATAGTAGAAGATGAACAGAAGTGGCCGACAACGGCCTGAACTTTATCCTGATCGACCAGACGGTTCGCTACCGCTACGGCCTGTTTAGGTTCACAAGCGTCATCGCCCTGCACCAGCTTAATCTTTTCGCCGTTAATCCCACCGGCGGCGTTAATATCTTCCGCCGCTTGAGTCGCACCGTGCCAATATTGATCGCCATAGGTCGCGTTAGGCCCGGTAAAAGGCCCGGCAACGCCAATAACGATATCGGCCTGGGCGGAAAACGCCGTCACCAGACACCCTGCCAACACAATCGAAAGCGGACTTTTTATTAATTTCAGCGACATTATTATCTACCTTAGCAAAAGAGGTTTATGCATTACGGTGTGAAGCCGAACCACCGGCGCATTGCGCCGGACAAACGACATCCTGACAATATCCTGCTGATAACGGCGAGGTTTCCTTACGCTTCTCAGGCCAAATCATTAAGCAAAATGGTTGCCAACTTTGCACAACCCGCGCTCGGATTTTGACAATTCTGAGTATAGAGCGCCGTTGCAGGGCCTCTGCACCGGCGAAGTGAAATTACGGGAGGGATCACATCTGCTTAACAATAAAGTACATAAATATTGCAATAGTCACGGTTTGTGCATTTTTGTTGCAAATTGTGCAACTTATGTTAACTAATGGTGCAACGGCCTGCCGCTGAGGGTCTGACGCTAACGTAACGTCAGATCACGCGTTGTCCCTGAACGTTTCCAGACGCTGAATTTGCCGCCCATGCGCATCAAAGTTAGTTTCAGCCAGCCAGGCACAGATGACCGCTTCGCAGCGCGCCCATTCACCGTCGATGATAGACAGATAGTCGCTATCGCGGGTGCGACCTTTACGGATCATCCGCTGACGCAGGCGCCCTTCCCAGCTAAACCCCAGGCGCTCGGCGGCGCGGCGGGATTCGAGATTCATCGAATCACATTTCCACTCCAGCCGTCTGTAGCCCTGTTCAAACGCATTTTTCAGCAGCAGCCACACGGCTTCGGTTCCCAGCGGCGTTTGTTTCATCAACCGCGACCACGTCACGTGGCCAATTTCTACCGACCCCATCTGGCGATCGATGGCCATAAAACTGACCAGTCCGACTGCCCGCTCGGTGCGTCGGTCGATCACCGCATAAGGCACCAGCGCAGCGTCATCAACTTTGACCTGCACCCACCGTTCGGTGGCGGCAAGAGAGTCGGGGCGCGAACTGGCAAGCCACGTCCAGTCGCTCTCTTCGCCCTGCGCGTAGGCCTCGTACAGATCGGCGGCGTGACGCGCTGCATTGAGGGGTTCCAGCCAACAAAAGCGGCCGTACAGCGGCGCACGCGCCAGCGCCCCGGCCCCCTGCCAGTCGGGGATACGATCGTTTACCCACTGGCCAAACTCATTGATTTCCGGCATAAACATTTCCTGTCAAAACGGTAAACTAAGGGTTATAGCAGAAAGACCACAAATGTTACACATTTGTAAATTTCACTGTGCGCAATAAGAATAATATCGTCCATAACATCATGAATACCCGGCGCGATATTCTGTATCCGGCCTGACACTCCCCGCCCCAACGATTGACGTGTTCCCCTGGCCATTCTGGAGCCCTCTGGATTTTGTCGTTATACTGTTTAAATAAACAGATACCGGAGGCCACTTGCCCTCACGCCCAACGTACCGCCCACAATTTTCCCCCGCCGCAATATACGCGTACCCCGAGCACCTGCGCCCGTTTATTTCGGCGATCCCACCCTTGCCCGGCGTGTATGTCTTTCATGGCGAAAGTGAAACGTTGCCGCTCTATATTGGGAAAAGCATCAACCTGCGCAGCCGGGTGCTGTCACACCTGCGTACGCCCGATGAAGCCGCCATGCTCTATCAGGCGAAAAGAATAAGCTGGACGCGCACCGCGGGGGAAATCGGCGCACTGCTGCTGGAAGCTAAAATGATTAAAGCACAGCAGCCGCTGTTCAATAAGCGCCTGCGCCGCAGCCACCAGCTGTGCGCGTTGCATATGCAGAACAGAAAGCCTGAGGTAGTGTACGCAAAAGAAATCGACTTTTCTCATCACGCTGGCTTATACGGGCTGTTCGCCAATCGTCGCACTGCGCTGGAAGCGTTGCGGTCTATTGCCGACGCGCACCGGCTCTGTTACGGATTGCTCGGCCTCGAACCGCTGAATAAAGGGCGCGGCTGTTTTCGCTCGGCGCTTCACCGCTGCGCCGGTGCCTGCTGCGGTAAAGAGACCCTCGACGCACACCACCACAGGTTGCTTTGTGCACTTGAGCAGCTTCAGCTCATCTGCTGGCCGTGGCGTGGGGCGATCGCATTGCCAGAGGAGAGCGATGATCTCATTCAGTATCATATTATCCGCAACTGGATGTGGCTGGGCTCGGTTGGTTCGCTTGCCGAAGCTGCAACCCTATCGCGCCAGCAGGCCGGTTTCGATCACGATGGCTATAAGATTTTGTGTAAACCGCTGATGTCAGGCAGTGCGGCCGTTATCGATCTGAGTGGGGAAAGCGATGGCTGAGGCGCAGTGAACACAAGGGACAAAAACAAAAAAACCACCCGTAGGTGGTTTCACGACACTGCTTATTGCTTTGATTATTCTTTACTTTCCCATGGTACCCGGAGTGTGTAGTGATCAACTAAAACTCGCCACCGATTTAAAGTTTTTGCTGTATCGGTTTTCCGATTCGTTTGGGGATAACCCACCGTTATAGTCATCCGGCCTTTGCGGGCGGTAATATACGACGATATAGTCAGTGATCGTATGATCAGCTTCGCTAAAGCTTATAGAACCTGTCACGGGCACCCATCGTTTTTCAGACTTCGGCAGATGCAAATGGAGTACAGGAAGCTCACTCACTGGATGCAATGTAAAACTATGCGGCCCAGTGGCAATCGTTTTATAATCCCAAACACCTAAATATGGCACTGAATGGCTAAACACGATGCAGCATATTCAGCGAATGTCCCTATTCTACTTATCACCTCCATTAAAATTGGGGGGATTACCCTAACTGTCCTGTTAATTGACGTTTCTGCGAAACGCGAAGAAATACAAGCCCTGGCGTTTTCCGAGCATGAGAGTAAATGATGAGCAAAGCAGTTAAATCCCTAGCGCTGGCGCTGGGCAATTCAAACAAAGAAGAAGCTACTAACGCATTTCGTCAGGCATTCAGCTATGCAGAGCGTGAAGGTGTACGCCTGAGTTCTCTGCATGTTATCCGGGAAGAAACCGCGCCTATTAGGGCAGATCGAGAACGCGAGTTAGTTGACAAGTACAATGCTCTTCTGGTCGAAGCCCGCCGTATCCGCGAACGTGCAACCTCATTGCAGGATGAGAAGATAGTCCTGAATGAGTCATACCAAAATGCACTTTCTGAACTCAGCCAATGTCAGATTGAGCTGTCGGAGGCGCAAAAAGAGATCGCCCGGCTGCAAACTATAGTCCTCGCTCTGAGTGCCGATACAACGACACCCGCAGCCACCAGCACGCAGAGTGATTCAGCATCAATGATCCGTGATCGCCTGAATGCCAAGAAGGCAAAGGTTGTCGATTTATCTAAACATCCCATGACGCTTAAAACGCGTGAGATTTTCGACGCACTACTTACAGAGCTACAAGATTCAGCTCGAGGCTATTTCGATTACCGGGAACCAAAGGAAAACACCCCTTATGGGGAAATTCACTATTACTGGTCACCAGGGGATACCTACCACATCTGGTGCAAATACACCGGGGAAGGCTTCAAGATTTCGACAGCAACATTTGGCCCACGCGGAGGAGAGAAAGGGACAGACCAATATTTTGTGAAAGATGCTGATGCGCTTTTAGACTGGTTAATGAATCGATGGGAAGTAATGCTCTAAGTCACGTCATAGTGCCATTCTTATAATACTAATGCCCATAATTCACTCTTCGTCAATACTTGCCTTTAGCATTTCGAAAGGGGGTAACAACTTTTATTCAGATTCAGAATCTTCAAACGCATCTAAACAACATGACTCGAAATCAGACCAGAACTGTACGCCCTGTTCTCTGTGTTTGAGGGGAATGAAGTGAGATCGCATTAACGTGCGTGGGAAAACAATTCATTGCACTCAGTGAGTACAGGATATGTACAGAGCGTGAATTTCAGGCGCAAAAAAACCACCCGTAGGTGGTTTCACGACACTGCTTATTGCTTTGATTATTCTTTACTTTCCCATGGTACCCGGAGTGGGACTTGAACCCACACAGCGCGAACGCCGAGGGATTTTAAATCCCTTGTGTCTACCGATTCCACCATCCGGGCTCGGGAAGAAAGTGGAGGCGCGTTCCGGAGTCGAACCGGACTAGACGGATTTGCAATCCGCTACATAACCGCTTTGCTAACGCGCCTTTAAATCTTAAACACCCGCTATTGCCGATGCTTTTAATTTGGAGCGGGAAACGAGACTCGAACTCGCGACCCCGACCTTGGCAAGGTCGTGCTCTACCAACTGAGCTATTCCCGCATTATCAAGTTGATTCGTTAACCACTTGATTTTGCTATCGTCTGGCAATCTGTGCTGCCGTTCGATGCGTTGCATTCTACTTATCTGACGCGGTGAGTCAACGGTATTTTTCGCAACTTTGTATCGTTTGCTGAAAATTGCGTCGAAACGATCACTCTTGAAGCAAATCACCGCGCGCCGCGTTCAAATATTGCAGCATAGACCACAGCGTCAGCACGGCTGCCACCAAGAATAATGCAATACCCGCCCACTCAACCCAGATATTCGGACGCCACAGCATCCACACCAGCGCGGTCATCTGCGCGGTGGTCTTCACTTTACCAATCCAGGAGACGGCCACGCTGCTGCGTTTACCCAGCTCAGCCATCCACTCGCGCAGCGCGGAAATAATAATTTCACGGGCGATCATCGTTGCCGCCGGTAACGTAACCCACCAGGTGTGGTAGTGCTCGGCTACCAGCACCATGGCGATGGCGACCATGACTTTATCGGCGACCGGATCGAGGAAAGCGCCAAAGCGGGTGCTCTGGTTCCAGCGACGGGCAAGGTAGCCATCAAACCAGTCGGTCACGGCGGCGACAAAGAAGATCAGCGCGCACGCGAACGGCGCCCAGACAAAAGGAAGGTAGAACGCCAGCACGAAAAATGGAATCAGGATGACGCGGAACAACGTAAGCAATGTAGGGATATTATATTGCATGGCGCGGTAACTATCTGTTGTTAGTAAATATTAGCCCTATGTTGCTACAGAGCCCCTAATGTTTCAACGAGTAGAAGATCTTTTCTGCTAAGCCAAGCGAGATTCCGGGCACTTTGGCAATTTCTTCGACGCTGGCCTGCTGTAAACCCTGCAGGCCGCCCATGTATTTGAGCAGCATCTGGCGCCGCTTCGGCCCTACGCCTTCGATGGTCTCCAGCGAACTGGTGCTCTTGACCTTCGCGCGCTTTTTACGGTGGCCTGAAATGGCGTGATCGTGCGACTCATCACGAATATGCTGAATAACGTGCAGCGCCGGCGAGTCCGGAGGCAGACTAAACCCCTCGCCTTCCGGTTCAAAGAACAGCGTCTCGAGCCCCGCTTTGCGGTCGCTGCCTTTTGCCACCCCCAACAGCAGCGGGTGATGTTTATCCCACGGCACATCAAGTTCGGCAAACACGGCTTTCGCCTGCCCCAACTGCCCTTTCCCACCGTCAATCAGGATAACGTCAGGAATTTTACTCTCATCAATCGCTTTACCATAGCGGCGACGCAGCACCTGGTTCATGGCCGCATAGTCATCGCCCGGGGTAATGCCGGTAATATTATAGCGGCGATACTCGGCGCGCAGCGGGCCGTTGGCATCGAACACCACGCAGGACGCCACCGTCTGCTCGCCCATCGTATGGCTGATATCAAAACACTCCATCCGCTTAATCGCCGGCAGCTTCAGCTCGGCGGCCAGCGCCTGCAGGCGCTGATGGACGGTGGACTGTTGGGAAAGTTTAGTCGACAGCGCGGTCACCGCATTGGTACGCGCCAGCTTTAAATAGCGCGCGCGATCGCCGCGCGGTTTTGTCTGCACCTGAATGCGTCGCCCGGCCAGCTCTGATAAAGAATCGGCGAGTAGCGTTTTGTCCTGCAGCGTAAAGTCGAGCAGGATCTCACCCGGCAGCGTGCGCACCTGGCTGCCCTGGAAATAAAATTGACCGACGAAGGTTTCCACCACCTCGCCCAGTTCAGTATCGTTCGGCACCTTCGGGAAGTAGCTGCGGCTGCCGAGCACTTTGCCCTGGCGAATAAACAGCACGTGCACGCAGGCCATACCGGCTTCAAAGGCCACGCCGATCACGTCCAGATCGTCACCGTTGTTGGAGACAAACTGTTTCTCGGTAACCCGGCGCACCGCCTGAATCTGATCGCGAATACGCGCCGCTTCTTCAAAGGCCAATGCCTGGCTGGCTTTTTCCATACGCGCAATCAGCTGCGTCAGCACCTGATCATCTTTACCGGCAAGGAATAGCCGCACGTATTCCACCTGCTGCGCATACTCTTCTTCGCTCACCAACCCCTTCACGCACGGCCCGAGGCAGCGGCCGATTTGGTATTGCAGGCAGGGGCGCGAGCGGTTGCGGTACACGCTGTTTTCACACTGGCGGATGGGGAAAATCTTTTGCAGCAGCGCCAGGGTCTCCCGCACCGCATAGCCGTTCGGGAATGGCCCGAAGTATTCGCCTTTCGCATGCTTAGCGCCGCGATGGGTCGCCAGGCGCGGGTGGGTATCGCCGCTGAGAAAAATAAAAGGATACGATTTATCATCACGCAGCAGTACGTTATAGCGCGGCTGATAGAGCTTGATGTAGTTGTGTTCGAGCAGCAGCGCTTCCGTTTCGGTGTGGGTCACGGTGACGTCAATTTGCGCAATTTGCGCGACCAGCGCTTCCGTTTTGCGCGAAGCAACCTGAGCACGAAAATAGCTGGAAAGGCGTTTTTTGAGATCCTTGGCTTTGCCAACATAAATAACCGTGCCGCCGGCATCATACATACGATAAACGCCGGGTTGGCTGGTTACGGTTTTCAGAAAGGCTTTTGAATCAAAAACATCACTCACTGACTTGCTAACGACTCCGCATTGCACAGGCCATGGCGAATTGCCAGGTGCGTCAACTCAACGTCACCGTGTATGTTCAGCTTGCTAAACATACGATAACGGTAGCTGTTGACCGTCTTGGGACTCAGATTCAACTGTTCTGAAATCTCATTCACCTTCTGACCTTTTGTGATCATCAGCATAATCTGCAATTCACGTTCAGACAAACTGGAGAACGGCGATTCCGTTTTTTCTGGCTCGATCTGGCTTAAGGCCATCTGCTGAGCGATATCGGACGCAATATAACGCTGGCCGGAGAACACGGAGCGGATAGCATTAACCACTTCCTGCGGCGCGGCGCCTTTGCTGAGATAGCCTGCAGCCCCAGCCTGCATCACTTTCGCCGGTAGCGGATTTTCCGTGTGTACGGTCAGCATAATGACTTTGGTATCGACCGCAGACCGCGCAATTTTGCGCGTAGCTTCGAGGCCGCCGATGCCGGGCATGTTCATGTCCATCAGCACAACGTCGACAGGGTTAGCACGGCACCACTTCACCGCATCTTCCCCGCAGTTTGCCTCGCCGGTCACTCTAATACCTTTTATATCTTCCAGAATGCGTCGTATCCCTGCGCGCACCAGTTCGTGGTCATCAACAAGAAGGACGTTGATCAAAGGAATAATCTCCAGAATAGGGATAACGCTACTACTGCTTAATTCCCCCATACTACCGGGTTTTATATCATCTGTGAAAGTCTAAAAATGCCAGAGCTTCGATTTCGATCTCGTTTTTGGAAATATTCATGTACAGATGCTGGAAAGCTCTTAAAAACAGTAAGATGCCAAAGGCCGTTATCAGTATGCAGGCGGTGATTATCGGCGTAAACAGGCGCTTTATCGTATATTTGCTAAATAGCCCCTATAATATGTAACAACTATTAACGATGCAGGAACCGTATTTAAACAATTTGCGGCTAAGCCACTGCCCATGCAGTCGAAAATAATAATTAATATCAACTCTGAGCAGCGCGCAAAAAACAGGCACTCCTTTTTTTCTCTCCGCTTGTGGTATACTGCGCCGCTTTCATCATCCGCATCGCGCATAATGCGCAGAAATTGTACGAGGCAATAAATGAGCACACCTGATTTTTCCACCGCTGAAAATAATCAAAATCTGGCCCAGGAACTCTCCTGCCTGAAGGCCATGCTGACCCTGATGCTGCAAGCGATGGGGCAGGCTGACGCCGGTCGTGTGATTATTAAGATGGAAAAGCAAATTGCGCAGTTAGAAGATGAAGCTCAGGCTGCCGTATTTTCCAGTACCGTTAAGCAAATTAAACAAGCTTATCGCCAGTAATTAAAAACCGGCCGTCGGCATCGCTGCTGACGGTCGGTTTGCCGTCTGGCACGCAGAACGTGTGAATACAAGTCAGATCAAACCAATCGCCGCCGCATAGCAGGCAATCTGCGTTTTATTAGGCGCATTGAATTTCTTCTGCATATTCTTTTGATGGAAATTCACCGTATTCTCTGAAATAGACAGAATCATCGAAATTTCCGCCGATGTTTTTCCTTCCGCAGTCCATTTCAGAATTTCTAATTCCCGCTTACTGAATTTCATCTCGCGCGGCATCACCATTTCGTCTTCGACGCGTAATAATGCCAGCAGGCTCATTTCCAGCAGAATCTGTAAGCGCAGCGCCATTTCATCCTCATCCTGAGCAACGCGCAGCACGCGTGAACGCGACACCGATAAGAAACCGTGCGCATGATTCGGCAACATCAGGCACTGCGTGGCCCCCGTTTGCAAACCATGCTCGCGCGCAGCGTGCCACAGCTCCTGGGCGTCGCTAAAGAGTTCATCATCCCAGCGCAAATGGCCCAGTGAGAAATTATCCGGTTTCAGCACCGGATCGATAGCCATATAGTTTGCCGACTTATAGTGCGACATCCAGGCATCTGGATAGGTGGTATACACCGAAATGCGGGGCCGGGTAAACGGCACCGGGTGACGAACGCACAGGGCGAAGAAATCATATTCCAGATATTCGGTTTGCTGCTGAAGTAACGTGTATATCTGCGCGCTTGCTGTCGCCGCCTGGAAAAGATGCAGCACTTCCCGCCGCCAACTGAAAAAATCATCGTCTCTCATAACAAACGAGAAACCCCCTGATCAACAATCATTTTTATGAATACTGAAACCTAACACATAAATCTTATTTATATGTATAAAATATCACGCTATCGCAAAATAATCTTAAATTGCCGCATTTTTGCAACGTAACACGCGATATAGCTGCAATCAGGCCCTTTACGCGCGCCCGTAATGAAATAATGTCCACCTATTAATAAGGCGAACTTAAGTAAAATTTTTCATTGAAAAGAGGATGCCCGCACGTGGTCATCCTTTGCGATATAAATTAAGTAGCCGCCGCCGCGCGCCGGTTGGGCTACCCGGCGCGCATTAGCGCTATTGCATGAGGAATTTTTCGAGGAACTGACGCGTACGCGCCTGCTGCGGATTGGCAAACAGGGCTTTTGCCTCCGCTTGCTCGACGATTCTCCCCTGATCCATAAAAATAGCCCGATCGGCCACATCACGCGCGAAGCTCATCTCATGGGTAACGATAACCATCGTCCGCTTTTCCTGCGCCAGCGCGCGAATGGTATTCAATACCTCGCCGACCAGTTCCGGGTCCAGCGCGGAGGTGGGCTCATCGAAGAGAATGACGTCCGGACGCATCGCCAGCGCGCGGGCTATGGCTACGCGCTGCTGCTGGCCGCCGGAAAGACGTCGCGGATAGCTCGCTTCCTTGCCTGTCAGCCCGACCTTCGCTAACAGCTCGCGAGCGCGGGCGATCGCACCGGGTTTATCCTCGCCTTTCACAATCACCGGCCCTTCAATAATGTTTTCCAGCACGGTGCGGTGTGGAAACAGGTTAAAGCTCTGAAACACAAAACCAACGTGCTGTCGCAGGCGGCGAATCAGCCCCTTCTGCTGGCTCATTGGCCGCGCGGTATCAATGGTTATCTCCCCCACGCGAATGGTGCCACTCTCCGGCTGCTCCAACAGGTTAATACTGCGCAGCAGCGTGGTTTTACCAGAGCCGCTCGGCCCGATAATCGCCACCACTTCGCCCTCTTTCACTTCAAGGTCAATGCCGTGCAGCACCGTCTGTCCGTGGAATTTTTTCACCAGGTTTTTGACTTCTATCGCGCTCATTTCGGATCTCGCTCCTGGCGGTTAAGCTGGTTTTCAAAATAGTTTTGCAGCATCGACAGCACCGTCGCCATCACCCAGTAAATCAGCGATGCGGCCAGGTACATGGTGAACACTTCCAGCGTGCGCGAAGTAATCAGCTGCGCCTGGCGGAACAGTTCCGGCACCTGAATGGTGGCGGCCAGCGAGGTATCCTTCACCAGGCTGATAAAGCTGTTCGACAGCGGCGGCAGCGCGACCCGCGCCGCCTGCGGCAGAATCGCCCGACGCAAGGTCTGCCACGGGGTCATGCCAATACTGGCGGCCGCTTCCCACTGCCCTTTGTCGATCGATGAAATCGCCGCTCGCAGCGTTTCGGCGGCATAGGCCGCGGTGTTAAGCGACAGGCCAATCATCGCCGACGGAATGGGGTCCAGCTCGATGCCAAACTGCGGCAGGCCGTAGTAAATCATAAACAGCTGGGCAATCAGCGGCGTGCCGCGAAAGATAGAGATGTAGCAGCGCGCCAGCCAGCGCACCGGCGCAATCGGCGACAGGCGCATCAGCGCGAGAATAAAGCCCAGCACCAGCCCGAAGAACATCCCGCCAATACTAAGCTGGAGGGTAAAGACCGCACCTTTGAGCAAATACGGTGCGGAATCAATCACTAATTGAATACTTTCTTGCATGAGCGCGTTCTATTTAGATGTGAGGATGATAGGCGAACAGCGCAGGCGCGCCGCCGGTGTGAACAAACAAAATGGGGCCTTCATCCTTAAAGCGTTTCTGGCTGATGCCATCAATAAGCCCGGCCATCGCCTTGCCGGTGTACACCGGGTCGAGCAGAATACCTTCCAGACGCGCCAGCAGCTTAACCGCTTCCATGCCGTCATCGTTAGGGATGCCGTAACCCGGCGCGAAGTAATCGTCCCACAGCGTAATGTTGGCCTTCGCCGTCAACTCAAGGCTACGGGCAATCTCCTGCTGAAGCGTCACCACTTTCGGCAACTGATCGGCAACCTTGCGCGAGACGGTTACGCCAATCAGTTCGGCTTCCGGCATGACCTGCTCCAGACCAACGGCGAGGCCCGCATGGGTACCCGCGCTACCGGAGGCGACCACGACGGATGAAATCGACACCACGCCTTCGCACTGCTGGGCGATTTCCAGCGCGCTCTCCACGTAACCCAGCGCGCCCAGCGCGTTTGATCCGCCTACCGGGATCACGTACGGACGAAAGCCCTGCGCCTCAAGGCGCGTCGCCAGCTCGGCAAGCTGGGCGTTCGGATCGTTCAGCGCATCGCACATTTCGACCTGAGTATTGAATAAATCCAGCAGCAGGCGGTTGCCGTTGCTGAGGTAGTTTTCCGCCGTGGTGCCCATCGGGTTTTCCAGCAGCGCCACACAGTGCAGGCCCAGTTTGGCCGCCACGGCCGCCGTCTGGCGCACGTGGTTAGACTGAATCGCGCCGGCGGTCACCAGCGTATCGGCCCCCTCGCGCAGCGCATCGGCGGCGAGAAACTCAAGCTTGCGCAGCTTGTTGCCGCCCATTGCCAGCGGCGTGACGTCGTCGCGCTTAATAAAGATATCGCGCCCGATGTAGTCAGAAAAGCGCGGCAGGTATTCCAGCGGCGTCGGCGCGCCAATAAATTCCAGGCGCGGAAAGCGGGTTAAATTTTGCAGTGACATAACATCTCCTTGGTCTCGTTTTTATTATGCGCCCAAAATAAAAAAAGGCGCCCTTTCAGCGCCTTTTTTCGATCGGAGCGATTACTGCGTCACGTCTGCGCCGAACCATTTTTCGGACAGCGCCTTCAGGCTACCGTCTTTATGCATGGCATCAATCGCACTATCAACCGCCTTCAGCAGGTCTTCGTTGCCTTTACGCAGCGCCACGCCCGATTCCTGGCGGGAGAACGCATCACCGGCAACGGCCAGCGTGTCGTTGGTTTTCTTCACCAGATCCAGCGCGGCCAGACGGTCAACCAGGATAGCATTGATGCGGCCTACGCGCAGGTCCTGATACTTGGTCGGGTCATCATCATAGGTACGAATGTCTACGCCCTGCACGTTCTGACGCAGCCACTCTTCGTAGTTGGTTCCCAGGCCGACGCCGACTTTTTTGCCTTTCAGATCGGCGGCGGTTTTGATGGTGCCTTCATTGCCCTTTTTCACCAGCGCCTGAATACCGGAGATGGTGTACGGGGTGGAGAAGTCATATTTCTTCTGACGTTCCGGCGAAATGGTGACCTGGTTAATCACCACGTCAATACGTTTGGAGTCCAGCGACGCCAGCATACCGTCCCATTTGGTCGGCTTCAGATCGGCTTTCACGCCCAGATGCTTCGCCAGCTCGTTAGCGAACTCGACTTCAAAACCGGTCAGCTTGCCATCATCGCCCTGGAAACTAAACGGAGGATAGGTGCCTTCCAGCCCAACGCGCAGCGTGCCGCGTTCTTTGACCTGGTTTAATAAATTTTCAGCCGCAAAAGCGTGAACGCTTGCGCCTGCGACCAGCGCAGCGACCATTACGCCCATCAGCGCCTGACGACCCAGAAACTTCAGCTTCATCATTCCCCCGAAAAACATCATTTTTTCAGTAGTGTAAACCGTTCATCATCAATGACAAACACCTATGCGATACATGTTATTCCAAATTAATATATATCAGAGGTTTCACAATCTGCGAAATCTTGTTCGCCGCTCCGGGGAGAGTGGCGCTGAAAACGCAGGTATTTACGCAGCGCAATGCGATAATTGTTGGTGCTGGTGTCCGGCAGCCAGGCTTCCAGCTTTTCATCCGCGTGGCGCTCTTGCAGCAATGTATGCGGCACCTGCTGTTCGGTGAAATGATTGCCCAAACGACGCAGGCGCACCACGTATTCGCGCACGGTGCCGGCGCTCATGTCGGTTTGTTCGAGAAGGTATTGTTTAAAGCCGATGATATTGAAGAAAGCGCTCCGCTCTTTGCAGTGCAGATCGCCACAGAAGCGGCACAGTGCAGACCACGCGCTACGCTCCTGCTGCCACGCGGCGTCATCCATCAGGGTATCGAGACGGGAAATCGCGATTTTGTTCACTATCTCCCCGTGGCGGACCAGCGTGATGCGATCGAGCAGTTTATGACAATGTGCGCAGTGCGTTTGGCTGTGTTTGAAGTCTTTCAAATAGCGGCTTAGCGGCCGTCTTTTTACCTGCATCATCATGATAACTCCGGGTTTTCATTGATTAATGCGGCATTTTTTGGTCAAACTTTACGTTATTCCAACCTACAACTTACCCAGCTTGATGCGTAAACGCTTGATCGCCTGGCTGTGCAGCTGGCTGACGCGCGACTCCCCGACTTCCAGCACCGCGCCAATCTCTTTAAGATTGAGCTCTTCCTGGTAATAGAGGGTTAACACCAACTTCTCGCGTTCCGGCAGGGCCTCAATGGCCTCCATCACGCGATGGCGCAGATCGCCTTCCAGCAGTTGATGCAGTGGGTTTTCGTGCTGATTCTCTTCCGTCACCAGTTCGATGCTGTCGCCGTACTCTTCCCGCCACTCATCGTAGGAAAAAAGCTGGCTGTTATTGGTATCCAGCAGCACCTGACGGTATTCCTCAACCGCAATCCCCAATCGCTGCGCGACTTCGGTTTCCGTCGCGTTTCGTCCCAGCTCTTGCTCCAGTTGACCCAGCGCTTGCGCAACTTCACGCGCGTTTCGCCTGACGCTACGCGGAACCCAGTCACGGCTGCGTAGTTCGTCCAGCATCGCCCCACGGATGCGCTGCACTGCGTAAGTGGTAAATGCCGTACCTTGCAGAGCGTCATAGCGTTCAACAGCGTTCAATAAGCCGATACCGCCCGCCTGGAGCAGATCGTCCAGTTCCACACTCGCCGGCAAACGCACCTGGAGGCGCAGCGCTTCGTGTCGTACCAACGGCACATAGCGTTGCCATAGCGAGTGTTTATCCATTACACCTTCAGCGGTATACATTGAATTCACGATAAACAGCCCTGCATCAATATGAGTTATCGGCACGATTATCCGTTTCTATAGCCGTTTTAATCGATGGAACAGTGGGGAAAATGTGGGGTTATTTGCAGAGTAAGTAAAATTTCAGCAACAAAAAACCCCGCCGAAGCGGGGTTGAGTCAGGTTGAGAGCGATTAGCCCTGCAGCAGAGACAGAACCTGCTGCGGTACCTGGTTAGCTTTTGCCAGCACGGAGTTACCGGCCTGCTGAATGATCTGCGCTTTAGACATGTTGGACACTTCGGTCGCATAGTCGGCGTCCTGAATACGGGACTGCGCTTCAGACAGGTTGGTGGTGGTGTTGTTCAGGTTGGTTACCGCAGAATCCAGACGGTTCTGAATCGCACCCAGGGAAGAACGGAATTTGTCGATGGAGCTGATTGCGGCATCCAGGGCAGCCAGAGGATCTTTGGTTGCGGTGCCCGCGCTTGTGGTTTCGGTAGTTAATTTACCATCTTTGCTTACATAGGCATCGGCACCTGCAACGGCTTCAAACTTGCCTGTACCGGTACCAGATACTACCTTCACAGCACCAGTATCAGCGTTTACCGAATAAGTTGTATCATAAGAAGAAGTTGAAGTGAGCTCATTATTACCGTCAACGTATACTGCTTTAGCACCGGCAGCAGCAACTGGTGTAGTGCCCGAAGTCATACCATCAGCAGTACCTTTACCATTGGTAAAGGTCGCAGAACCAGCCATAACGCCAGATTTATAGTTTACAGTTGCAACAGTGTCACCATTTGCTGCGGTGGCGGCGGCTTGACTGGCAGACTGCAGCTGAGCAAGAATCACGTCTTTTGATACTGTTGCAGTAAAGGTCACACCGGCAGCAGCAGTAACATCAGCTGGGACAGTAACATTCGCAGCCGCTTTGAAGTTATAAGAGGTATTATCCAGCGTAACGGTAGCAGTTCCGTTATTACCCAGAGATTTACCGTTACCAGCAAGGGTAAATAAACCTTTCAGAGTAGCTGATGTCGCACCACCAGAGTTGTTTGTAGTCAGGTTGCCATCAGTTGTCAGGTAAGCTTGCTGACCACCAATCGTCAGATTACCGGTAGCATCAACAGTAAAGTTAACATCACCAGAAGCTGCTTTATAAGTACCAGTTTTTGTTTGACCTGCGGCAGGCAAAAGAGTGTCAGCCAAAGAACCTGCAGTTGCGCTAGTTTTATTCGCGGTATTGTTATAGGAAAAATTACCGGCTGTTGCGTCATATTTATAGCTAACAGTAGAGCTTGTACCACCAGCATAGGTCGCAATATCTACAGTATCACCATCACTCAGTTTGCTTAATGCCTGAGAAGCAGTCAGCGCAGCATTACTTGTTGTAACTGTGTAGGTACCATTACCATTATCAACTGCTTTCTGAGCGGTTAAATCACTGATTGTTGCTGATTTATTTGCGATAGTTCCAGAGCCATTCACGTTAAAACCGTTCAGGCCCAGGGTATCAGAGTCAATTTTTTTCAGGTCGATGGAGATAGTCTGGCCATCGTTCGCGCCAACCTGAATTTTCAGGGAACCGTCTTTAGACAGTACGTTCACGCCGTTGAACTGGGTCTGGCCGGATACACGGTCAATTTCAGACAGGCGGGATTTGATTTCGTCCTGGATAGAAGACAGGTCGGAATCGGAGTTAGTGCCGGTGGTTGCCTGAACGGTCAGTTCACGCACACGCTGTAAGTTGTTGTTGATTTCAGACAGTGCGCCTTCCGTGGTCTGTGCCAGGGAGATACCGTCGTTGGCGTTACGCGCAGCCTGAGTCAGGCCTTTAATGTTGGACGTGAAACGGTTAGCAATCGCCTGACCCGCAGCATCATCCTTCGCGCTGTTAATACGCAGACCTGACGACAGACGCTCAATAGAAGTCGACAGAGCAGACTGGTTCTTGTTGATGTTGTTCTGAGTGATCAGCGAGAGGCTGTTGGTATTAATGACTTGTGCCATGATTCGTTATCCTATATTGCAAGTCGTTGATTACGTATTGGGTTTCCACCCGTCGGCTCAATCGCCGTCAAACTTGTTATCGTCTGCCGTAAACCAACCTTTAGAATTTTTTTTCGCAATCACGCATTTTTTTAGCCGCCGAATTACTCTTTTCTCTTGCCCTTATTCCTGCCATTAAAAAAAAACAATTAAGCGTAAACTTTGACGCATTCAGGCCGATAACCCAGACATTCATTCTACGTGTCGACAAATCAAGGAATAACAATGGCAAGCATTTCTTCACTAGGAGTTGGATCGGGCCTGAATCTGAGCGACATTCTGGATAGCCTTACCGCTGCACAAAAACAGACGCTGACGCCGATTTCTAAACAACAGTCTTCCTATACCGCAAAGCTGAGCGCCTACGGCAGCCTGAAAAGCGGGCTCGAAGCATTCCAGACCGCCAACACCGCGCTGTCGAAAGCCGATCTGTTCACCGCGACCACTACCGCCAGTTCGACCACCGCGTTTAGCGCCACCACGACCGGCAGCGCCATTGCGGGAAAATACACCATCAGCGTCACGCAGCTGGCGCAGGCGCAAACGCTGACCACCAAAACCACCCAGAGCGATAGCAAGACCGCCATTGCCACCGGCGACAGCACTTTAACTATCCAGCAGGGCGGCGATAAAAAGCCGGTGACCATCGATATCAGCGCCGCTAACTCGTCGTTAACCGGTATTCGCGATGCCATCAACAATGCGAAAGCGGGCGTCAGCGCCAGTATTATTAACGTCGGCAACGGCGCCTATCGTCTGTCGATCACCTCGAACGATACCGGTTCAGATAACGCCATGACCTTAAGCGTCAGCGGCGACAGCGCGCTGCAAAGCTTTATGGGCTATAACGGCACCAGCACCGATGCCAGCAACGGTATGGAACAGAGCGTTAACGCGCAAAACGCGAAGCTGACCGTCAACAACGTTCCGATTGAAAACAGCAGCAACACCATCAGCGACGCGCTGGAAGACATTACGCTGAACCTCAACGATGTCACCTCCGGCAACCAGACGCTGACTATCACTCAGGACACCAGCAAAGCGCAGAGCGCCATCAGCGCCTGGGTGACCGCCTATAACACCCTGCTCGATACCTTCAGCAGCCTGACAAAATACACCGCTGTAGACGCGGGCGCAGACAGCCAGGATGCCAACAACGGCGCACTGCTGGGCGACACCACGCTGCGTACCATTCAGACCCAGCTGAAAAGTATGTTAAGCAATTCGCTGAGCTCCTCTTCTTACAAAACGCTGGCGCAGATCGGTATTACCACCGACCCGAGCGACGGTAAGCTGGAGCTGGACAACGATAAACTGACCGCGGCGCTGAAAAAAGATTCTTCCGGCGTGGGCGATCTGCTGGTCGGCGACGGTAAAAAAACCGGCATCACCACCACCATTGGCACCAACCTGACCAGCTGGCTGTCCACCACCGGCATCATCAAGGCCGCTACCGATGGCGTCAGCAAAACGCTGAACAAATTGACCAAAGACTACAACGCGGCCAGCGATCGTATCGATGCCCAGGTCGCACGTTATAAAGAGCAGTTTACCCAACTGGATGTGTTAATGACCTCGCTGAACAGCACCAGCAGCTACTTAACCCAGCAGTTTGAGTCGACCAGCAGTTCCAAGTAATCATCGTTAACCGGGAGAAAGCGCATGTACGGGGCAAAAGGTACGCAGGCCTACGCACAGATTGGAGTGGAAAGCGCCGTCATGAGCGCCAGTCAGGATCAGCTCGTCACGATGCTGTTCGACGGCGCGCTGAGCGCGCTGATCCGCGCCCGCCTGTTTATGCAGGACGGTAACCAGCAGGGAAAAGGTCTTTCTCTGTCGAAAGCCATCAACATTATCGACAATGGGCTGAAGATTGGCCTTGATGAAGACAGCCGCGATGAGCTGACGCAGAACCTGCTGTCGCTCTACGCTTATATGGTCAGACGCCTTCTGCAGGCCAACCTGCACAATGATGTTAGCGCCGTTGAGGAAGTTGAGGCATTAATGCGCAATATCGCCGAAGCCTGGAAGGAATCTTTACTTACGCCCAATACGATTCAGGATGCCGTCTAATGAGCTATGCATCGCACCTTTACCTCTCATACCAACAGCTGGTTGAAAAAAGCAATATGATGCTGCGGCTTGCCACGGAGGGTCTGTGGGACGAACTGATTGCCAGTGAAATAGAGTACGTAAATGCGGTGCAAAAGATTGCTCAATTGACGCGAGATAGCGATCCGACCGATCCGCTTCAGGAACAGCTGCGTCCTTTGCTACGCAAAGTGCTGGATAACGAAAACACCGTCAAGCGCCTGCTGCAGGGGCGGATGGATGAGCTGGCAAAACTGGTGGGTCAATCGTCGATGCAAAAGACGGTCATGACCACTTACGGCAATCAGGGCGGTCACGTGCTGGTGCCACAGGACAACGTCGACCTCAACCATTGACGAAAAGCGCTCCGGCATGGTGCATGTCGGAGCGTCAATGGCTTACGGCAGCGTCGACTTCAGCGGCGTTTTCGCCAGCGCCTTCTCGCACTCTACCGTCGGACGCGCCACCCGCTGCAGCGTCATACCGTCATAGCTCAGCGAATTCCCTTCCCGCTCGATCGCGTAAACATCCAGCTTATGCGTGACGTTATAGACGTCTTTGTCGCGCAGGGTCAGTTTACCCGGCAGAGCAATTACGCGCTGCCACTGGCGGCAGTCGAGAGTGTCGCCGTCGCGAGTGATGATCAGGCTCGCCATCGCCTGCGGACTCACCAGCGCGCTCTGTGGCCCCATGGTCTGCCAGTAGCCGGCCAGCCCTTCCGGTGCAGGCGCTTTCACCACCGTTGAGTAGTTGTCAATCTGCGCACAGCCCGCCAACGTCATCAGCGCCGCCACAATGGCTAATTTTTTCATTATTCATCCTGTTCGGGGAGAAAAAACAGAAACATTATAGCGTTAAACACGCTGGCGTTTCACGGGAAATGACGATGCAGAGCGATAGCCCTGAAGAGAGAAAACGACTTTATGGATTAACGCCAGGCAGGCACAACGCCAGCGTCAGGCTCAACGGCAGCCGCGACGAGCCAACAAAAAAGAGGTGAGAGGAATGGTGGTGGCGAACGTTTCGCCACCCATACAGTCGCTACACTTGCATGCCCATCACGTCCTGATAGGCGCTTACCAGCTTATTACGCACCTGAATCCCCATTTGCAGCGACACGGACGCTTTTTGCAGATCGGTCATCACATCGTTCAACGCAATACCCGGTTCCCCTAAGGTGAACTTCTCTGCCTGCGCTTTGGCGCTGTTTTGCGCGTTGCTCACGCGGTCCAGCGCCGCGGTCAGCTGACCGGCAAAGCTAATGTCAGGCTGCACATCAACGCTTTGATTGCGCGCCATCGCCGCCGTGGCCTGCATCTGCGACAGCACGCCCTCAATACCCTGAATCGCCATATTGACTCCAGATTGTTTTTACCTGTGAACGAGCTTATCAGTTTGTCAATAAGATAAAGGCGTTAAATAGCGCTATAAAAACGGGTTATTTGGCCCATCAAAATTTCTGAAGCATCAAATAATGTCATGGCTGTCTTTATACGTTTTGCGCCAGGGAGTCTGCTTTGTTTTCGTTTACGTTTAACGCCATTGATCAGGATCGACGAGGTGCGCAATGAGCGCGAGTGCTACGGCTACGCCACAAAATAAAACGATAGAATGGGTCAATCGCCTGCGCGCTAATCCTAAAATCCCGCTGATGGTGGCCAGTGCCGCCGCGGTGGCTATTCTCGTGGCGATGGTACTGTGGGCCAAATCCCCGGACTACCGCACGCTGTTCAGCAACCTGTCCGACCAGGACGGGGGGGCCATCGTCACCCAGTTGACCCAGATGAACATCCCCTACCGTTTTGCCGATAACGGCGGCGCGCTGGAAGTGCCGGCCGATAAAGTGCATGAACTGCGCCTGCGCCTGGCACAGCTGGGCCTGCCAAAGGGCGGCGCGGTCGGTTTTGAGCTGCTCGACCAGGAAAAATTCGGCATCAGCCAGTTCAGCGAGCAGGTGAACTACCAGCGCGCGCTTGAAGGTGAACTGTCGCGCACCATTGAAACCCTGGGGCCGGTGAAAAGCGCCCGCGTGCATTTAGCGATGCCGAAGCCGTCGCTGTTCGTGCGCGAACAAAAATCCCCTTCTGCCTCCATTACCGTCAACCTGGAACCGGGCCGTGCGCTCGATGAAGGGCAAATTTCGGCCGTTGTCCATCTGGTCTCCAGCGCGGTCGCCGGGCTACCGCCGGGTAACGTGACGGTGGTCGATCAGGGCGGTCATCTGCTGACGCAATCCAACACCAGCGCCCGCGACCTCAACGATGCCCAGCTGAAGTACACCGCCGACGTAGAAGGCCGCGTCCAGCGCCGTATTGAAGCGATTCTCGGCCCGATCGTGGGCAACGGCAACGTCCACGCGCAGGTCACCGCACAGGTTAACTTCGACAACAAAGAGCAGACCGACGAGCAGTATCGTCCGAACGGCGATCCTAACCAGACCGCGATACGTTCGCGCCAGGTCAGCGAAAGCGATCAGATTGGCAGCCCGTACCCGGGCGGCGTACCGGGCGCACTGTCAAATACGCCAGCGCCAGCGCCGTCAGCACCGATTTCCACTCCGCCGGCGAACCAGGGCAACCAGGCTAACGGCCAGAACACCAATACCCGCACGACCGCGACGACAAGCGGCCCGCGCAATACCCAGCGTAGCGAGACCAGCAACTTTGAACTCGACCGCACCATTTCGCACACCAAAAAGAACGTTGGCGACGTCCAGCGTCTGTCGGTGGCGGTGGTAGTCAACTATCGCAATCTGCCTGATGGCAAGCCGCTGCCGCTGACCAGCGATCAGATGAAGCAGATTGAAGATTTAACCCGCGAAGCCATGGGCTTCTCCGGGCAGCGCGGCGACACGCTGAACGTGGTCAACTCGCCGTTTAACAGCACCGATGAAAGCGGCGGCGAACTGCCGTTCTGGAAGCAGCAATCGTTTATCGATCAGCTGATGTCCGCCGGACGCTGGCTGCTGGTACTGATCGTTGCCTGGCTGCTGTGGCGTAAGGGGATTAAACCGCAGCTGGCGCGCCGCGAACAGGTTGCTCAGGCCGCCGAGGAAAAAGCCAAAGCGCAGCAGGAAATTCAGGAAGCCGTTGAGGTTCGCCTCAGCAAAGATGAGCAGACGCAGCAACGCCGCGCCAACCAGCGCCTGAGCGCCGAAGTCATGAGCCAGCGTATTCGCGAAATGTCTGATAACGATCCGCGCGTGGTGGCGCTGGTCATTCGCCAATGGATGAATAACGACCATGAGTAATCTTTCTGGAATCGACAAAAGCGTCATTTTGCTGATGACCATTGGCGAAGATCGCGCGGCTGAGGTGTTTAAACACCTCAGCACCCGCGAAGTTCAGCAGCTCAGTACCGCCATGGCGGCGGTCAAGCAAATCTCGAACAAGCAGTTAACCGACGTGCTGGCTGAATTTGAGCAAGAGGCCGAACAGTTCGCGGCGCTGAGCGTCAACGCCAACGAATACCTGCGTTCGGTGCTGGTGAAAGCGCTGGGCGAAGAGCGCGCCTCCAGCCTGCTGGAAGACATTCTCGAAACCCGCGAAACCACCAGCGGCATCGAAACGCTCAACTTTATGGAGCCGCAGAGCGCCGCCGATATTATCCGCGACGAACACCCGCAGATTATCGCCACCATTCTGGTGCACCTCAAACGTGGCCAGGCGGCGGATATTCTGGCGCTGTTCGACGAGCGTCTGCGTCACGACGTGATGCTGCGTATTGCCACCTTCGGCGGCGTGCAGCCGGCGGCGCTGGCGGAGCTGACCGAAGTGCTGAACGGCCTGCTCGACGGCCAGAACCTCAAGCGCAGCAAAATGGGCGGCGTGAGAACGGCGGCCGAAATTATCAACCTGATGAAAACGCAGCAGGAAGAGGCGGTCATTACCGCCGTACGCGAATTCGACGGCGAGCTGGCGCAGAAAATTATCGACGAGATGTTCCTGTTCGAAAATCTGGTCGAGGTCGACGATCGCAGCATCCAGCGCCTGCTGCAGGAAGTGGATTCCGAATCGCTGCTTATCGCACTCAAAGGCTCCGAGCCGCCGCTGCGCGAGAAGTTCCTGCGCAATATGTCCCAGCGTGCGGCCGACATTCTGCGCGACGACCTGGCCAACCGCGGCCCGGTTCGTCTGTCTCAGGTGGAAAACGAGCAGAAGGCCATTCTGCTTATCGTTCGCCGCCTGGCCGAAACCGGCGAGATGGTGATTGGCAGCGGAGACGACACCTATGTCTGATACCACACCGTGGAAAATCTGGCAGCCTGACGATCTTGCGCCGCCGGTGGAAATGGAGTTCGCCCCGCTCTCCCTCGACGAGCCCGACGTGGAGCAGGCAGAAATTTCCGCCGAGCAGCTGCAACAGCAGCAACTGGCCCAGTTGCAAATCCAGGCCCACGAGCAGGGCTATCAGGCCGGGCTGCGGGAAGGTCACGCCGCCGGCCAGCAGCAGGGTTATCAGGAAGGGCTGGCGCAGGGACTGGAACAGGGGCTGGTGCAGGCCAGACAAGAGCAGGCCCCTATTCATGCCCGTATGCAGCAGCTGGCAAGCGAATTTCAGCACACGCTGGACACGCTCGACAGCGTGATTGCCTCGCGCCTGATGCAGATGGCGCTGGAAGCCGCGCGGCAAATCGTTGGCCAGGTGCCAGTGGTCGATAACACCGCGCTGATTAAACAAATTCAATCGCTGCTGCAGCAGGAGCCGCTGTTCAGCGGTAAACCACAGCTGCGGGTGAGCCCGGAAGATCTCCCGCGCGTGGAAGAGATGCTGGGCGCGACCCTGAACCTGCACGGCTGGCGGCTGCGCGGCGATCCCACGCTGCATCCCGGCGGCTGTAAAGTCTCCGCTGATGAAGGCGATCTTGATGCCAGCGTGGCCACCCGCTGGCAGGAACTGTGCCGCCTGGCGGCGCCGGGAGCCTGCTGATGACCGTGCGCCTGACCCGCTGGCTGAACACGCTCGACAATTTTGAGGCGCGCATTGCCCAGCTTCCGGCCGTGCGTCGCTACGGCCGCCTGACCCGCGCCACCGGACTGGTACTGGAAGCGACCGGTCTACAGTTGCCGCTCGGCGCCACTTGCATTATCGAACGCCAGCAGGGCGCTGAGATGCAGGAGGTCGAGGCCGAAGTCGTCGGCTTCAACGGCCAGCGCCTGTTTTTAATGCCGCTGGAAGAAGTGGAAGGCATTCTGCCCGGCGCGCGCGTTTACGCCCGCAACACCGTTGGCGACGGCCTGCAAAGCGGCAAACAGCTGCCGCTGGGCCCGGCGCTGCTCGGCCGCGTGCTCGACGGCAGCGGCAAACCGCTTGACGGTCTGCCCGCACCGGACACCACCGAAACCGGCGCGCTGATCACCCCGCCCTTTAACCCGCTCCAGCGCACGCCGATTGAACACGTACTGGACACCGGCGTACGGCCGATTAACGCCCTGCTGACCGTGGGTCGCGGCCAGCGTATGGGGCTGTTTGCCGGTTCCGGCGTCGGTAAAAGCGTGCTGCTCGGCATGATGGCGCGCTATACCCGCGCCGACGTGATCGTCGTGGGGCTTATCGGTGAACGTGGTCGTGAAGTGAAAGATTTTATCGAGAATATTCTCGGTACCGAAGGCCGCGCGCGCTCGGTGGTGATTGCCGCACCGGCAGACGTGTCGCCGCTGCTGCGTATGCAGGGCGCCGCCTACGCCACCCGTGTGGCGGAGGACTTCCGCGATCGCGGCCAGCACGTGCTGCTGATTATGGATTCACTCACTCGTTACGCGATGGCGCAGCGTGAAATCGCACTGGCGATCGGTGAACCCCCGGCCACCAAAGGCTATCCGCCGTCAGTGTTCGCCAAGCTGCCCGCGCTGGTTGAGCGGGCCGGAAACGGGATTACCGGCGGGGGGTCAATCACCGCCTTTTATACCGTGCTAACCGAAGGCGACGATCAGCAGGACCCGATCGCCGACTCCGCGCGCGCCATTCTCGATGGCCACATCGTACTGTCGCGGCGTCTGGCCGAAGCCGGGCACTATCCCGCCATCGACATCGAGGCATCCATCAGCCGCGCCATGACCGCATTGATCAGCGAGCAGCACTACGCGCGGGTGCGCAATTTCAAACAGCTGCTCTCCAGTTTCCAGCGTAACCGCGACCTGATTAGCGTCGGCGCGTACGCCAAAGGCAGCGACCCGATGCTGGACAAAGCCATTACGCTCTGGCCGCATCTGGAAGCATTTTTACAGCAAGGCATTCTTGAAAAAGCAGACTGGGAATCGTCAATCCAGGCGCTGGAATTGATTTTCCCCACGTCATAGTGAAGCAAGAGGATCACGAATATGGCGCAGCATGGTGCATTAGCAACGCTTAAAGAACTGGCAGAAACCGACGTCGACAACGCCGCCCTGGTACTGGGCGAGATGCGCCGCGGCTGCCAGCAGGCGGAAGAACAGCTCAAAATGTTGATGGACTACCAGCTTGAATACCAGAACAGCCTGAACAACGACATGACGCAGGGCATTGCCAGCCTGCGCTGGCAGAATTACCAGCAGTTTATTCAAACGCTGGAGAAAGCCATCGATCAGCACCGTCAGCAGCTTGTTCAGTGGAACAACAAAGTGGAGCAGGCGCTGAACTTCTGGCGCGAGAAAAAACAGCGTTTGCAGGCATGGCAAACGCTTCAGGACCGGCAGGCTTCCGCAGCGCTGCTGGCGGAAAACCGCTTGGATCAGAAAAAGATGGATGAATTTGCCCAACGCGCGACCTTGAGGAAACCCGAATGATCACACTGCCTAATCTTGCCGTCAGCGATACAAACCTCGCGGGTGCCGATACCGCGGCAAAAACGTCAGGCGGTGCCGAGGATTTTCTGGCTCTGCTCGCCGGCGCATTAAACCCAACGGCTAACGCCGTGAGCGGCGAAAAAACGGCGCTGCTCACCAGCGATGAAACATCCACACCGCGCGAGCTCAATGCGAAAGGCCAATCGCTGACCGAGTGGCTGGTACAGCAGGAAGCCACGCGTACCGGCGTCGCCGCCGACGCCGCCACCGCAGAGATAACGCAGCAGAGCGATGCGCAAAGCCTGCTGAGTTCACTGGCAGCCCATCTTAAGGGCGAACTGTCGGTCGGCAAGGATAAAGAGAATGACACCGCCAAAACCAGCGATGATGATGACACCGCGCTGAGCGAGGAGCAGCTAAGCAGCCTGAACGCGCTGATGGCCATGTTGCCCGCACCGCTGCAGGCACCGCAAACCGTCGAACGTTCCGCTGCTGCGCCCGCTGGCGATACGCTTGCCAACCTCACGACATCACTGAAACACGGCGGTGCGAAAACCGACGGCCCTGTGGAGATGAAGAGCGCTGCCGCCGCACAGCTGCAAACCGACGTGCGCGCCCTGCCCGCCGATTCGGCCTTTGTCCTTCCGGCGCAAAAGGCAGAGGCAGAAAGTACGCCAAGCCCAGCCGCGCCAACGGCCGCGCTGTCACCAGTTGCCGCACCAAGCAGCACAACGCTTGCCACACCAGCGTCCGTCAGCGCCAACATCCATGCTCAGTTAGGTACGCCGGACTGGCAGCAAAATGTCAGCCAGCATATCACCCTGTTTACCCGTCAGGGCCAGCAGACCGCCGAGCTGCGTCTTCACCCGGAATCGCTCGGCCAGGTGCATATTACGCTGAAGGTCGAGGATAACCTCGCGCAGATTCAGATGGCCTCACCGCACGGCCACGTGCGCGCCGCGCTGGAAGCCGCGCTGCCGGTGCTGCGCACCCAGCTGGCGGATAACGGCATTCAACTGGGGCAGAGCAACATCAGCAGCGACGGCTTTGCCGGGCAGCAACAGCAGCCCTCTTCACAGCAGTCGTTCGCCTCCCGCGCTGATGCCAACGGCAACGATACACAGGAAGACGACGCGCTTCTGGCTGTGCCTGCGGCGCTTCACGCCGCATCTCGCGGCGATAACGCCGTAGACATCTTCGCTTAAACGCCAGAGGTAACATGATTATTCCCGTCTTTTCCACGCTTTGACCCGCGCGGGAGACGGGATAATCAGAGGATAAGCAGTAGTAAAAAGGAAGACCGCATCAGATGACTGACACCGCTATCAATAAAAAGAGCAAACGCTCTCTCTGGATCCCACTTTTGGTGCTGGTAACGCTCGCCGCCTGCGCAACCGCAGGCTACAGCTACTGGCGCATTGAGCATCAGAGCGCCACCGCCGCTGCGCCGAAAGAAGCCCCGCCGCCGCCTGCTCCGGTCTTTTTCCCGCTGGACACCTTCACCGTGAACCTGGGCGATGCGGACCGCGTGCTTTACGTGGGCGTGACGCTCCGCATGAAAACGGAAGCCGACCGCGCGCGTCTGAATGACTATCTGCCGGAAGTGCGCAGCCGTATGCTGCTGCTTTTATCGCGCCAGGATGCCACAAAGCTGGCGACCGATGACGGTAAAAAACAGCTGGCGAATGACATCAAAGAGACGCTCAGCGCACCGTTGATTGCCAGCCAGCCGAAACAGGACATCACCGATGTTCTGTACACAGCTTTTATTCTGCGGTAGAGCCATGGGCGACAGTATTCTTTCTCAGGCCGAAATCGATGCGCTGCTGAACGGCGACAGCGACAATCCCACAGAACCGCTGGCAGGCAAGTCGGGCGAAGACGATATTCGCCCCTACGATCCCAATACCCAGCGCCGCGTGGTTCGCGAGCGGCTACAGGCGCTGGAGATTATCAACGAGCGTTTTGCCCGTCATTTCCGTATGGGGCTGTTCAACCTGCTGCGCCGCAGCCCGGACATTACCGTGGGGGCGATTCGCATTCAGCCCTATCACGAATTTGCCCGCAACCTGCCGGTGCCAACCAACCTTAACCTGATCCACCTTAAGCCGCTGCGCGGTACCGGGCTGGTGGTCTTTTCGCCGAGCCTGGTGTTCATCGCAGTAGACAACCTGTTCGGCGGCGACGGCCGCTTCCCCACTAAGGTGGAGGGACGCGAGTTCACCCATACCGAGCAGCGGGTCATCAACCGGATGCTGAAGCTGGCGCTGGAAGGCTACAGCGATGCGTGGAAAGCGATTAACCCGCTAGAGGTCGAGTACGTTCGCTCGGAGATGCAGGTGAAGTTCACCAACATCACCACCTCGCCGAACGATATCGTGGTCAACACCCCTTTCCATGTGGAGATCGGCAACCTGACCGGCGAGTTCAATATCTGCCTGCCGTTCAGCATGATTGAACCGCTGCGTGAGCTGCTGGTGAATCCGCCGCTGGAAAACTCCCGCCACGAAGATCAGAACTGGCGCGAGAACCTGGTGCGTCAGGTACAGCACTCTGAGCTGGAGCTGGTGGCGAATTTCGCCGATATCTCACTGCGGCTATCACAAATACTCAAACTCAAGCCCGGCGACGTTCTGCCGATTGAGAAGCCCGATCGCATTATTGCCCACGTAGACGGCGTACCGGTTCTCACCAGCCAGTACGGCACGATTAACGGGCAGTATGCGCTGCGCGTAGAACATTTGATCAACCCGATTTTGAATTCGCTGAACGAGGAACAGCCCAAATGAGTGATATGAATACTCCACCCGATGACAACAGCGGATCCGTGGACGATCTGTGGGCTGAAGCGCTGAACGAGCAAAAAACCACCGTGGGCGGCAAAAGCGCCGCCGATGCGGTATTCCAGCAGCTGGGCGGCGGCGACGTCAGCGGCACGCTGCAGGATATCGATCTGATTATGGATATCCCGGTTAAGCTGACCGTGGAGCTGGGGCGCACGCGCATGACCATCAAAGAACTGCTGCGTCTGACGCAGAGTTCGGTGGTGGCGCTGGACGGTCTGGCGGGCGAACCGCTGGATATTCTGATTAACGGCTATCTGATTGCTCAGGGTGAAGTCGTGGTCGTCGCCGACAAGTACGGCGTACGCATTACCGACATCATTACGCCGTCAGAACGTATGCGCCGTCTGAGCCGCTAAGATGAGCGCCCCCCATTCCGCCTCCGTCGTGACGCCTTCGCACGCCGCGCCGGCCAGCCATAGCGCGACACCGGTCACGGTGGCGCACGCCAACGAACCGATGACCTCGCCGCTGATTCAGGTTAGCGGCGCGCTGCTGGGCATTATTGTGCTGATTCTGGCGGCGGCATGGGTCGTTAAGCACGTCCTGCCCGGCACCGTCCAGGGCCGGTCAGGCAGCAATCTGAAAGTCAGCGCCAGCGCATCGCTGGGCGCACGCGAACGGGTCGTGATTGTGAATGTTGAAGACGCGCGGCTCGTTCTGGGCGTCACCGCGCAGCAGGTCACGCTGCTGCACACGCTGCCGCCCGCGCCGCCGGAAAGTTCACCGCCGCCGGCCGCCTCGCCCGAGTTTGCGGTACTGATGAAAAACATGCTTAAGCGTCCCGGGAGATCCTGATGCGCCGTTGTTATTCCCTTGCGCTGAGCGGGCTGTTATTGCTCTCCCCCTCTGCCTTTGCCCAGCTTCCGGGCTTGATCAGCCAGCCGCTGGCTAACGGCGGCCAGAGCTGGTCGCTGCCGGTTCAGACGCTGGTTTTTATCACCTCGCTGACCTTTATTCCGGCGATTTTGCTGATGATGACCAGCTTTACGCGTATCATCATCGTTTTCGGCCTGCTGCGCAACGCCCTCGGCACGCCGTCCGCGCCGCCAAACCAGGTCCTGCTGGGGCTGGCGCTGTTCCTCACCTTTTTCATTATGTCGCCGGTTATCGATAAGATTTACACCGATGCCTATCAGCCTTTCAGCGAAGACAAAATCACCATGCAGGAAGCGCTGGATAAAGGTGCGCAGCCGCTGCGTGAGTTTATGCTGCGCCAGACCCGCGAGGCCGATCTGGCGTTGTTCGCTCGTCTGGCTAACAGCGCGCCCATCCAGGGGCCGGAGGCAGTACCCATGCGTATTCTGCTGCCCGCCTACGTGACCAGCGAGCTAAAAACGGCCTTCCAGATTGGCTTTACCATTTTTATTCCGTTCCTGATTATCGACCTGGTGATCGCCAGCGTGCTGATGGCACTGGGGATGATGATGGTGCCCCCTGCCACCATCGCCCTGCCGTTCAAGCTGATGCTGTTTGTACTGGTGGACGGCTGGCAGCTGCTGGTGGGCTCGCTGGCGCAAAGTTTTTACAGTTAAGGAGTAACCATGACCCCTGAATCCGTCATGATGATGGGCACCGAAGCGATGAAAGTGGCGCTGGCGCTGGCGGCCCCGCTGCTGCTGGTCTCGCTGGTCACCGGCCTGATAATCAGCATCCTGCAAGCGGCAACGCAGATTAACGAAATGACCCTGTCGTTTATTCCGAAAATCATCGCCGTGTTTATCGCCATTATCGTCGCCGGGCCGTGGATGCTCAATCTGCTGCTCGACTACGTGCGTACGTTGTTCAACAACCTACCCTATATCATCGGATAAGCACCATGCTGCATGTGACCAGCGACCAGTGGGTTTCCTGGCTCGGCCTTTACTTCTGGCCGCTGCTGCGCGTGCTGGCGCTGATTACGACCGCGCCTATTCTCAGCGAGCGCGCCGTACCCAAGCGGGTCAAGGTCGGTCTGGGGGTGGTTATCACCGTGGTGATCGCCCCTTCACTGCCGCCGGTAGATGTTCCTGTTTTCTCCGCTGGCGCGCTGTGGCTGGCGCTCCAGCAAATTCTCATTGGTATCGCGCTGGGCTTTACCATGCAGTTTGCATTCGCCGCGGTGCGCACCTGCGGTGAAATCATCGGCCTGCAAATGGGGCTCTCTTTCGCCACCTTCGTTGACCCGGGCAGCAATCTCAACATGCCGGTACTGGCGCGCATTCTCGATATGCTGGCCATGCTGCTGTTTCTGGTCTTTAACGGTCATCTGTGGCTCATTTCACTGCTGGTGGACACCTTCCACACCCTGCCCATCGGCGGCGAACCGATTAACAGCAACGCTTTTCTGGCGCTGACCCGCGCCGGAGGAATGATCTTCCTTAACGGTATGATGCTGGCGCTGCCCATTATCACCCTGCTGCTGACGGTTAACCTGGCGCTAGGCATGCTCAACCGCATGACGCCGCAGCTGTCGGTGTTCGTCATCGGCTTCCCCATCACCCTCACCGTTGGCATTTTGCTGATGGCCGCATTAATGCCGCTGGTTGCGCCGTTTTGCGAACATCTATTTAGCGAAATATTCGATCTATTAGCTGATATTATCAGTGAGTTGCCACGTATAAATTCTCCATAGTACCAACCTGGTTATTATGAGGAAAATCCTAAAGTAAAAGCGGAAAAACATTCACCAGCATATCGCTGGCGCGGGTTATTTGTTTTTACGTTATTCACATAACCTAACATTTACTTTACTTTGGGATGATTCCTGGCAAATTATACGTAACTTTACGGGATAGTTGATGCCGCCTGAACGTCTTCATTCTCTATTTTTATATTCAACAGGTTCATTGCGACGATGAAGTGCGAGGGGAATGGGTTAATTATCGTTACGCATTGAGTGAGGGTATGCCATGTCAACGATTATTATGGATCTATGCAGTTATACGCGGCTAGGGTTAACCGGATACCTGGCCAGTCGTGGGGTAAAAAAACGAGATATAGACAATGTTGAGAGCGTAGAAGGGCTTACTGAGGTCTGTGCAAGCCGCCAGCCGTCTGTAGTGTTTATTAATGAGGACTGTTTCATTCATGACGTGCAGAGTAGTCTGCATATCAAGCAGATCATTAATCAACACCCCAAGACGTTGTTCATTGTTTTCATGGCGATTGCCAATATTCATTTCGACGAATATCTGATGGTGCGGAGTAATCTGTTAATAAGTTCCAAATCGATAAAACCGGAAACGCTGGACAGTATTCTGGGGAATTATCTGAAAAAAGAAAAAACGGACGTAAAGCAAACTAATATGTCTACTTTGTCATTAAGCCGGACAGAGTCAAGTATGCTGAAAATGTGGATGTCGGGACAAGGAACGATTCAGATTTCCGATCAGATGAATATTAAGGCAAAAACGGTATCATCGCATAAGGGTAATATTAAGAAAAAAATAAAAACGCATAACAAGCAGGTTATCTATCATGTTGTGCGGCTGGCAGAAAACGTCACTTCCGGCATTTTTGTTAACATGCGCTAGCGCCTGCAGCGATGAAACTGGCGGTAGGACTACCGCCAGACGATTCGCCGCTATTCGCTTTTCTCAACGAAGATACCGTCAGGGTGGCCCGATTCGTTAAAGAACCAGATACCCAGCGGATAATCTTCCAGCGCCACCAGATACATCGTCCCTTCATTGAACGCTTCAATGGCCAGCACCACACCGGAGCGACGCGGGCCCCCATCGGTCTTGACCGTCACACGATCGTTAACTTGCATAAACGCCTCTCCTGATTGGTTTAGCCCAGTGTAGAACAAAATCACCCTGCTGACAGCGGCCCAGCTTGCCAACCGGTGAATTATCCACCAACCTCAAAATAGCGCAAAAAATGAGCAATCCGCAGCCACCGATGTATACTTATGGGTCTTCCCCGATCATGGTGGGAAGGCTCAGAACGCCATATTCAGCTTTCCGTAGTGGAACATCACCCCCAGTTTAAAGCGCTCCCGGTTTCGGTATCCCCTGGCTTTTATCCTCAGCAGCCTGATCTTGCTGTTAAGTGCCTCCGCATTTCCGTTTGAGACACTGTGTCGCATCGCATTCAGGATCCCGTACAGCCTTTTTCCTATCGTTTTCGCGGCATTTTTCATCATGGGAACGTCACTGTTAGCCGCCAGCGCCAACCATCTCTGCCAGTCACTCCGTCTTTCCTCGCTCCATGGCCTGTTCCAGATATCCTTTGCCAGCTCTTTCAGCGCCCAGCACTGGCTCGTCAGCTTCATCTGTGCACGCAGCCACATCAGCTTTTCCTGCCGGGATTCGGTCATCCACTTATCGCTGTACTGCCACAGGAAGCGGGTTCCTTTTGCCTGGTGTCGGCTTTCAACAGGGAGGTGCGGATGTTCATTCTGACGGGTTTTATCAACTACCTCGCCCAGTTGCTTCGCCACATGGAAGCGGTCAAAGGCGATTTTCTCAACCGCACTGGGTAAGTGGATACGCGCTGCTCTTATATAGCCCGCGTTCATGTCCATTGAGAGCGTTTTGATAGCCAGCAACTGCCCATCAGTGAGCGTGCGAAGATAGCCGGCAAGACTCTCTGTGCCGCGATCATCCGTTAAGGCCAGCGCCCGACCATCGCGATCGGAGATCACCGTTATGTAACGATGTCCTTTTTTAAAGGCGACCTCATCCACATTCATATGACGGGCGGATAATGGCTTTTTTATCCGGGCAAGACCTCGCTTAACTGCCCGGGTCATAATGCCGTCAACCGCATTCCAACTGAGCTTAAGTTGCTTCCTGACAGCATCAACGGTGCTGATTTTCAGCCATGAGAGAACGAACGATTCGAATAGCAACGTATACCGGCTTCCGGGGCCAGCCCACGGAACAGGCAACGTCAGGCAGCCATGCTCCGGACACATAATTCGTGGAACATCGGCTTCAACAATAGTGGTGAACTGGCAGGTATCAAGATGGCGCCATTTACGATGACGGTGATCGTGAACAGAACAGGATTTACCGCAGGTCGGACAGGCTAGCCGGGTGTTTTCAGCGATCTCAATAGTGACAGTAACAGAACCGGCATTTTCATCGAGAGAAAGGGACTTTACCTGCCACGGATCGGACAGGTTGAGAATATGAGCGTAGAGGGACTTTTCGTCCATGGCGGTGACCTCTGGCGATTAAATACACCATTATCATGCCTTCAGCCACCACAACAAGGGAAGACCCATACTTATACAGGGAGAGGAACAAAGGGTACCTGTGATGAAATCAGCAATCGACCCTCGCGGGGTAAACGTAGATGCGCTGCTGGCGGCGATCAATGAAATCAGCGAAAGCGAAATCCACCGTTCGTCGAACGACCCTCACCACGTCAGCGTGGACGGTCGTGAATACCACACCTGGCGCGATCTGGCGGAAGCATTCGAACTGGACATTCATGACTTCAGCGTGACTGAAGTGACGCGTTAGCGGTAAAAAAAATCCCGACACGTCTGCGTCGGGATCAACCTTGCCGAAGCAAGAAGCATTGAAATATTCGTTACATCAGGAAACCTGACGTGATGAAACATTATCTGTGTTTATTTCGGATGACAAGAATTATTCACCTAAGAAATATGTATGACTTCGTAGTCATGCTTACTCGCTGCGCTTCCCAACACAGAGATAAATCAATCAGATGGCGATTCGAGGCGATCGCGATCACGCTTTGTTTTTTGAGACTTTTCTTATTATATTTCTTATCCATAAGTTAAATTTATGAATTTTAGTACTATTGTACGTATCGCTTAATCTTCCGTACATACCTGATTACGCCCGTTCTGCTTCGCCAGGTAGAGACGGCTGTCGGCAATCGACTGGAGATGTTCAAAGTCATAGCGCTGCAGCTCCTCGCTGCTGCACACGCCCAACGAGGCGCTGACACGCAGCGTCTGGTTACGGCTGATTAAAATCTCCCGTCGATAAATGCTCTCCCGAATGCGCTCGGCGATAACGCTCGCCTGCTCAAGCGACGTTTCTGGCAGCACAATACAGAACTCTTCGCCCCCTACGCGTCCGGCGATATCCGTTTTACGGACCTTGTTAAGAATGATCCGCCCGATATGGCTCAGCACCCGATCCCCAGCCTGATGACCATAGCGATCGTTGATGCTCTTGAAGTGATCCAGATCGAGCTGGATCACCGACATCGGTTCGCCTGCCTGCTGGCAGGCCGACAACGCTTTACCTGCGCGTTCAAACAGCGCAGCGCGGTTGTACAGCCGGGTGAGCATATCGTGCCAGGCGCGCCATTCTAAGGAGTCCTGGAGCGTTGACATGTTGCGGACCATACGGCGGATCACCGCCCACGAAATGAGCAGCATCGTGGTAAACAGCAGCCACAGCAGCGTCAGCGCAATACTGATGCTACCGAAATCGCCGCGAATCCCCTCTTCGAGACTGTGGATACGCAGCAGCACGCCGTCAAAATTGCGCAGCTTTTCCCAGCTGATATAGCGCGAAAGCTGGCGTAAACTGCCCTCGTTATTGTGCTCATAAGCGTGCGCCAGCTGCGCCTGAATCTCCTGCGAGAGCACGGTACGTTTAGCCGGATCCTGCTCCGAGGAGGCGATCAGATTCATACGACGGTCATAGAGCTGGTACTCGCCTTCGTCTTCCCCCTCCACCGACTGCATCAGAAACTGGGTCATCTCGTTCACCGAAAGTTGAATCGCCAGTACGCCAAACCAGTAGTTATCGTAATCGAGCGGCACTGCGGCGGTGACTTTCTGTGCCACCGGCACCTTGTCGTGGCTGAAGCTGGTGCGCCACTTTACCCCGCGATTGGGATTATCCCGCTGCGACTGCTGAATAAACCACGGGCTGGTTGCCAGGCTGTAATAGTGTTCAGTAATGCTCTTTTCATGCCCTTGCTCGGTCGTCAGGTAAAAACCCGCGCGGGAAACGTACAGCATTTCGGTTTCAAAGCGGGAAAGATGCTGGTGCGTAAGGGCGGAAAGACGTAGCAGATAGCCAAGTTCGATGGTGGCCATAAACTCATTGCCCAGCAGCGCATTGTCGCGCGAGAGCAAATTCGTATGTTCGACGAAGTCATCGGAAACGCCGTACAGCGGCAGCGTACGGTTGTTATTGAGCGAAATATGCCAGTCGGGAAGCCCGCGCTTATGCTCAAACTCCAGCTCTGCGGTGCGTAGCACCTCGAAGGCCAGCGGAATTTGCAGCGCCGATGCCATACCGTTACGGAAAAAAAGTAGCCTGTCGGTATTAAACTGCAGCTGCGCGTCCATATCGTTGGCCACATTTTTCAGGTTGTTGCGCTGACTGGAAATGTAGGCTTCTTCCAGCACGATGGTTTCGCGCCAGGTCAGCAGCGTGGAGGTCAGTAGCACCACCACAAAACAAATAGTGACCACACGCTCCGGCCGAATCCGCCGGGAAAGCCGCGCCCACCATCCTGAGGACGCCACCGGACTGACGGTTACGGGACGCACGTCCACCTCCTGATGCGCATTCCACTGCCCTCTACCCGACCGCTGTGCTGCTGATAATTCATGGTGCTCCATTGCGCATCAAAACGCCCGGCAAAACGCCGGGCGTAAACACGAAAGTTACGTCTGCTGTGGTTTGCGGATGTTGCCGGGCTCCAGCTCATCTTCACGAAATGCTTCGCGTTTGACGCCAAAACCATCATACCAGCGGCATTCAACCATCCCGCCGGCATAGCCCGTTACCACCATCCGCGGCCCGCCGTTTTTGGGCCGAACTTCATCACTGACCAAAAAGACCATTACCGCCTCCGGTATCAGGGTGAAACAGTTTCACATTAGCTTATTCGCACCCGGTTTGCGTAGCAGACTCGGATTATTTCCGCAGTCTGGCGATCAGATTTACCCCTGCCAGCACCAGCGCACCGAGGATAAAGCCCAGCACCAGATTCGCCAGCGTCGGCAGCACCATGGTTAGCCACGCGCCCTGCTGTGCCGCAAAATCTTCAATAGCATGGTGCAGCGGCGCCACGCCGTGAACCACGATACCGCCGCCGACCAGGAACATAGCCAGCGTCCCGACGACCGAGAGCGTTTTCATCAGCCACGGCGCGACCACCAACAGACCTTTGCCGAGCCCCTGCGCCAGCATGCTGCGCTTCTCAGCCAGCCAGTAGCCCATATCATCGAGCTTGACGATTACGCCAACGATGCCGTACACGCCAACCGTCACCAGCACCGCGATGCCGGATAAAATCAGTACCTGATTCAGCAGCGGTGCCTGCGCCACAATGCCGAGCGTGATGGCGACAATTTCCGCCGACAGAATAAAATCGGTGCGAATCGCCCCTTTGACTTTGTCACGCTCATAGCTGCCGGGGTCCTGCTGCGCCAGCGCCTCCAGACGCTGCTGACGCGCGGCGTCATCGTCCTTATGTTTACGCGCATGCAGGGAATGGAGCACTTTTTCCACGCCCTCAAAGCACAGGTAGGCCCCGCCAATCATCAGCAGCGGCGTCACCGCCCAGGGAATAAACGCGCTAATCAACAGCGCCAGCGGTACCAGAATCACTTTATTTAGCAGCGAACCCTTGGCAACGCTCCACACCACCGGCAGCTCGCGATTCGCCCGCACGCCGGAGACCTGCTGTGCATTCAGCGATAAATCATCGCCGAGCACGCCTGCGGTTTTCTTCGCCGCCAGTTTGCCCATCATCGAGATATCGTCCAGCAACGTGGCGATGTCATCTAAGAGAGTTAATAAGCTACTTCCTGCCACTCGCGGCATCCTTCCGTTTTTGTTAGGGATAACAAAGTATGAAGCAAAATGACGACGGAGGTAAGAGATACATATTTGCAACACAAATATAACATCAAGCCCTTAATTAAAGCACTCGCCAGCACGGTCGTTTTGGCGTTTACTATCAGCCTGCTTGCTATTTTGCCGTGAGGAAGTATGCGTTTTAATCACCTGTTACCGCTGGTCGGCGCGCTGTTTGCGCTGTATATCATTTGGGGGTCAACCTACTTTGCCATCAGCATTGGGGTGGCCAGTTGGCCTCCGCTAATGATGGCAGGCGTGCGTTTTCTGGCGGCGGGCGTGCTGCTGATGGCGTACCTGCTGGCCACCGGGCACCGTTTACCGGCGCGCGGACCGCTGCTGAACGCGGCGCTGATAGGCGTGCTGCTGCTGGCCGTGGGTAACGGTATGGTAACGGTCGCCGAACACCAGCACGTTCCCTCCGGCATTGCCGCCGTGATGGTGGCAACGGTACCGCTGTTTACCCTGTGCTTCAGCCGTTTTTTTGGTATCGCCACCCGTAAACTGGAGTGGCTGGGAATTGCTATCGGTCTGGCGGGCATCGTCCTGCTGAACAGCGGCGGCAACCTGAGCGGCAACCCGTGGGGCGCGCTGCTGATTCTGATTGGTTCTCTGAGTTGGGCATTCGGTTCGGTTTACGGCTCACGCATTACGCTGCCGACCGGCATGATGGCCGGTGCCGTGGAGATGCTGGCGGCCGGCATTGTGCTGATGCTCGCCTCGGTGCTCAGCGGTGAACGCTTGACCACGCTGCCGAGCCTGCACGGTTTCCTCGCGGTGGGCTATCTGTCCATTTTCGGCTCCATCATTGCGATTAATGCCTATATGTACCTGATTCGCAACGTAACGCCTGCGGTGGCCACCAGCTATGCCTACGTCAACCCGGTGGTCGCCGTACTGCTTGGTACCGGCTTCAACGGCGAACATCTCTCCGGCACCGAATGGCTGGCGCTGGCGATTATTATTGCCGCGGTCGTGCTGGTTACGCTGGGTAAATATCTGTTCCCGGCAAAAGCGACGGTTACGCCCTGCCCGGCAGAAAAGTAACGTCGACGCTCGTCATTCCCTGAATACCGATCTGCGCGCAGCCTTCGCCGCCGCAGATCCATTCCTCCAGCCTTTCAGAGAGCGCGTCGTCGGTAAGCTTGTGTCGGCCACGCAGCGCACACTCCCACACCACCATCACCCGCCACCCCAGCGCCACCAGCCTTGCTCTATCGCGCAGGTCTCGAGTCGCGTTGGCGTCGATTTTCTGTCGCCAGAAATCAGTTCGGGTCGCCGGCAGCGTAAATAGATAACAATCGTGATGGTGCCAGAAGCAGCCGTGGGTAAAGATGACGCAGCGATACGCAGCCAGTGAAAAATCAGGCCGACCCGGCAGGCTCGTATCCTGGGGTTGATAGGACAGGCCCAGTCCCTCCAGCAGGCCTGCCAGCCGTTTTTCAATAGCCGTATTCTGCGCGCGGATGGCGCGCATATTTTTACTGCGGGTGGCCTTATCGTGAACGTCCGCCATCGGCTGTTTCCGCCTTGCGCTGCTCTACGGCCTGTAAAATACGCGACTCCAGCAGCCTGGCGACGGCGGCAAAAACGGGAACAATGACCGAATTGCCAAACTGACGGTAGGCCTGAGTGTCCGACACCGGAATACGGAAACGGTAACCCTGCGGCGATTCAAAGCCCATCAACCGAGCGCATTCACGCGGCGTCAGGCGTCGCGGGCGATGCTGTTGGTTGTGCGGATCGTCAAAGTGTTTCTCGCCCAGCTCGCGGTCCCAGCCACGATCGATAAGGATCTCGGCACCGTCCTTGTAATAGCGCGCCGACAGCGTTCGCGCAACGCTCGTCGCCCGCGTCGGGTCCACCATCCCGTAGCCAAAACCGTTGCCCTTTTCCTGATGTTTGCGGGCATAGCGATAGAGGTATTTCCACAGTACCGGGGTCAAAATAAACTTGGCGTCGACGTTCGGCTCCAGCAGTTCACCAAAGGTGGGGCGTCGCTGCGGGTAGAGCGCCGGAATATCGCGCAGGGTAAATCCGTGATGCAGCGCGGAATCCCGACGGAAACCCACCAGCACAATGCGTTCGCGGTGCTGCGGCAGAAAATGCTGACCGTCGATAATTTTCGGATCGTCAGCTCCCATGTCCGCCGCATCGGCCACTTCATAGCCCAGTTCATCAAGGGTCTGCATAATAATACGGAAGGTTTTGCCGTTGTCGTGGCTTTTCAGGTTCTTGACGTTTTCCAGCACAAAAATAGGCGGCCGACGGGCGTCAATGATCCGCACCACGTCGAAAAACAGCGTTCCCTGCGTATCGCAGGCGAACCCGTGCGCGCGCCCCATGGCGTTCTTTTTCGACACGCCAGCGAGTGAAAACGGCTGGCAGGGAAAGCCCGCCAGCAGTACGTCATGCTGTGGGATACAGTCGCGGATATGCGCCTGCGCTTCGGCGTCGCTCACCTCGGCACGCCCGCTGAGGGTGACGTCACGAATGTCAGCGTTAAAACGGTGTGCCTGCGGATCGCAATACCAGTTGGCTTTATAGGTGCGCACCGCGTGCTTATTCCACTCGCTGGTGAAGACGCACTGACCGCCGATGGCTTCAAAGCCGCTGCGGATCCCGCCAATACCGGCAAACAGGTCGACGAAGCGGAAAGCGTAGTGCGGATGATGCGCCGGCGGCTTCGGTAGCAGAGAAGCCAGGTGCGCACGCTCATTTTCACTCAACCGGGTATTGGCCCGCCCGAGCGTGACGACGCGCTTAACAATAGCCGGGCTCCAGTGCTGCTCGCCGACCGCGGCAAGCTCGGCGACAACGGTCTTAAGATCGTAAATCTCCAGAATATGCTGCAGCAGCGCCTGAGCATCCGGCTCATCGAGCGGCACGGCTTCGTGTGATAAGACTCGTTGTTGCATAAATTTGACCAGATACAGAAAAAGAAAAAGGAAATCGCCAATAAAATCGAGATTATCACAGTTTGGCAGATTCTTGTGGCGCGAATCGCCGCAGTATCTCTGTATCCAGACGCTGCGGTTCCCCCGCCAGCTCGGCGCTTAATTTCGCCATAAAATGCACCAGAAAATCGGCGTTTTGCTGCGCCATTTCGCGCCCTTTCTCTGTCTGCATCGTGGCCGGCAGACGCAGCAGCTTGGTCTGAAAATGATCCAGCGCGAAGGCTTTATCATCCAGCGCGCGACGGTCGGCAAACGGGTCTGCGGCGTCAAACAGCGCAGTATTCATCGCACCGGCAACCGCAAACACCCGCGCTAGCCCAATGGCCCCCAACGCCTCAAGCCGATCGGCATCCTGCACAATACGTGCTTCAAGGGTTTGTGGCGGCACGTTGGCGCTGAAGCTGTGCGCCGCAATCGCGTGGGCAACGGCGGCGTAGCGTTCAGGAGGGAAATGCGGGAAATCGCGCTGAAGGATAGCGATCGTTTGCTGCGCCGCCAGCTGTGAGGCGCGGGCGCGATCCGGATGGTTTTTGGGCAGGCTGACCAGATCGTGAAAATAACTGGCCAGCAGAATGACGAGCAGATCCGCCGGTTGCCCCCGCGCTATCTGCTGCGCGGTGTGCCAGACGCGGCGAACATGGGCAATATCATGCGCGGCATCGCCGCTAAACTCGTGGGTTTCAAACCAGAACTCAACGTCCTGCTGCCATGCGGTTAAATCCATTTTCAATTTGCCTGAGTGAACACGTGCCCCTCAGCATAGCAAGTTTACAGGCCGTCTTCCTGCCCAACCTGGCGCGGACGCGTGTACCACGCAATCCCTCCCAGCAGGCCGCCGACGATACTCAGAACCAAGAATCCCAGCAGTGCGCCAAGCCATTTACCGCTGGTTGAGCCAATTTCACCGTCAATGGTTGCCCCTGGGATGCTCTGTACATCGCTGATCACCCAAATGTAGTGGCCCATGGCCCAGACAAAATAGCCGCAAAACGCGTAAAAGACCCACAGCGCCAGTTTGCCTCCTGGACCGCGGTCAATCCGATCTTCCATAAAAACACTCTCATCACGCCAATCGTTCAAACAACCGCCACGCCAATGGTGTGACGTAAATCACATTATAGCAATTTAAGTGCCGTGAGATAGTCTCCCGTGCGTCGTCCTGGTGACGAAGTGGCGCTGTTTTGCTCTCCGTTAAGTTTACTCATGACCTTTCGCCCTATCGGCGAGCGTATTCTCGCAGGCCGCATTATTCGTGCCCTTCGTGAGAAGGGCTATTTTGTGGAAAATTTCAGCGCACGCATCACCGTCTTTATTTATACAAAATAATATTTAATTAAATTTATTTAATTCATTATAGTAATATTAAAAATATCACCAGGGTTCTTTCTTTTTTATTTTTGGCATGTCATTATCTTTCCCGTTATTAGCCTTTTGTTTATGCATCAAGTTTTATATTTATGACCTTCCCGACTGTATGCCAGTGCAGTCGGGATTTTTTTCGCCCTAAGAATAATTATAAACCTCATCAATACCCCCCCCCGCAAAGCATATAAAACACAAATAACAAGCTGAATAATATGGATATTTTAAATATCAAATGCGGATTAATATAATCAAGTTAATAAAAGAAATATTTTGAAATATTTAATATATCTTTATTACATTTATATCGTGAGATAAATTGAACTCCACATATAGTATTCAAACTCGTAACGCCGGATGACGTTACTATATTCACATGCGTTATCATGCAAAGGAAAATATAATGAAAATGAAAGCACTGGCACTGCTGGTTCCTGCTTTATTAATGGCGGGCGCCGTAAATGCAGCAGAAATGTATAATAAAGACGGCAACAAAGTTGACCTGTATGGCAAAGTGGATGCGCGCCATACTTTCTCTGACAATGCTGGCGATGACGGCGATGAAACCTACGCACAGATCGGTTTCAAAGGTGAATCCCAGATCACCAACGATCTGATTGGCTACGGCCAGTGGGAATACAAAACCTACGCCAACGACACCGAAGGTGCCGGCGATAAATCCTTCAACCGCCTGGCGTTTGCCGGCCTGAAGTTTGCTAACTTTGGCTCTTTTGATTACGGCCGTAACTACGGCTCCGTGTAGAGCGGCGAAATGTTTTGCACTGATTTGCGGAGTATTTTGCACTGCTCAAAACCAGCCATTGTTAGCGATTTTGCACAGTGCAAAATATAATGCAAAAATAGCTATTTGGTACTGTCTATATTTTGGGCTAATTCCCTGTGTTTTTTAAGAAGCTCCCAGCCGTATCGATCGGTGAACCCATATTTAGGCGGTAATTCGCGCATGCATTTCAATGACGAAGCTCCTGCCTGCCTCATTGTATGATATTCCTTGAGGAATACACGATTACGGATTTCACGTAAAGCACGATCACATCTAGGAAGATATAGAGGAACCCCAGCAAAATAATTTGATAGCTCTTTTATTTCAGCCTCACTAAGGATAGTTCTCAACCTGTTGGCATTAGGGCCACCAAGAAAGCGAATTCCCTTACCAATAGGGAATGTTGTTCCACCAAAGGACTTAATCAGTTTCATGGTTGAGTTAAGGCCAATAAGAGCAATTATCTCTATCACCATATCCGGGAGTTTCGACACCAAATCAGGATCAAGGGGGTCTTCTTGCATCGCATCAATGCCTGTATCTTTGCTATCTGTGCCGATATCATTGGGTGCGATTGAGTCTATTGCGCTTACTAAAACTTTGGTAGTCAATGATGCTATATTCTCAAGCATTTCAAGAATGTTTTTAGCATCATCCTCGGTAAAATAAGTGCTATTGTTACCCATCAGATAAGTCAAATCATCAGCGGCAGAGTTAATCTTTACCGTAATGTCTGTTATCCGATTAAAAAAATCAGCTTTCTGTTGTTCCGACTTATCTTTTAACACCGCAAAGCCCCTCTATGCATGGACAACACAGAACATTTGCAAGAATATACTGCATTGTGATTATTTACTTAAGTTCGCAACATCATGATCGCTTTTGTTGAAAGGGTCAACCCATCACCTTTACATATCATCAATAGATTGATTTCGATATACTTAAGTTATGTTCTAATATCTAATAAAATATATATTCACTGCGAACTACTCGTAGAACCGCGGTTCGACTGTTCACCGTTGTACTCATTGACTCCCTGAGCTATTTCCCGCTGATCCAGCATCACTTTGGTAATGATTGTGACAGGCTGGTTTTTTTGCTGCTGGGGAAGTAAATATGAAGGTACGCCTGTTGTTGCTGGATTTAACTGACCGATGGTTGAAGGCGGACTCCACCATGAACTAATAGCCCCACCAAAATCAACATCAAAGAGTGGTTTTTTGTTCTTGTTCCGTTCTTGCATCTTATTGGCAAGGTATTCACCAGTATTCATTCCATTTTTTTTGGCATCGTCACGAGCATCATCAAAAGTATTATTAAGGTCATAGGCTGCGTAGGCGGCAGCGAGAGGTCCAGCAATACGCCCGCCTCCATTACTGAGGAAACGCCAGGTTCGCCCCAGAACGCCGCCAGAACCAGACCCACCCCCTGGAACTTTAAGACTTCCGCCAGTAAGAAGACTTAATCCGGCAAACGCCACAGCGGCTGTTGACATTGCTTTAATCGCCGTAGTTGCTCCGGAAACCGCTGTGGTTAATTCTGGATATTCTTTAGAGTAGTTGGTTAATTTAGAAGCAAGGTCGCCATACATATCAGCCAAAGGTTTCATTGCATCCTGTTCAGAAAACATTTTCTCAGATTCAAATTGCTGGGATTTAAAATCAGGTGTTGATGAAATTACGTCAAATGATGCCTCTCCAGCGCCTTTTGAGTTCCGAGTTCCTGATATCTGGTTTTTGATATAGTCCTTTTGTAGGATATTTGTCGCCAGTGCTGCACCCGCTTCTCTGTCGGCAATGATTTTAGATGTAATGGAAGAAATAAGAACCTTTAACGCAGCATCTGCATTATTACCTCTTTCTGTCCCTTGATACTGTTTTGACTCAGCCCTTAATCTCTTAACACCTTTATTGGATGAAACAATGCTATCTACAGCATTCATAAAGGCATCTGAGATATTTATACCTTTTTCTCGTTGTTGTGTTAAGTACTCAGTATAAGGAACAGCCTTACCATTCTTACCCCGAAAACGATAATCTTTCATAGCATTTTGAGTATCAGAACTGGTTATTTTATTTAAATATCCTTCAACGTTAGTTGCCGCTGAGTCTGGTGTGCCGGACGTCAATACATTAGCCTGATTCATTGCCAGTAATTTATCATAATCCTGAAGCCCCCTCATACCCAGCTTACTTGCTGCTGACATCTGCGTTGATAGTTTCTTCGCCATATCAGCTAATTCAAAACCGCCATTTTCACTGGAGCGAACAGACTTATCAAAAAACTCAGGTAAATCCTCTGGTTTGATACCAAAGTTTGCAATACCAGCAGATGCAATTTCTGCAAGGTCTTTTGGGTCAGCGCCTGTTGCATTGGCATACTTCATAATGTCCGGAAGTATTTTCATGGCGGTATCACTGTCTACCTGTCCTTTACCAAATAATGAACCAAGCGCCAACTGAGCGGATTCCGGAGTCCCGCCACTGCGACGAACTGTTTCACGAATAGCATTATTTATTACCGGGATTTTTTCCTTTCTCTCGTCGGCCGATAATTCATTAAACGCTGTATTAGAAAGCTCGGCATTCTTACGTTCAAATGCCATCTGACGCTGAACTGGGTCTTTAATGATCATCGTCGCTGCTGTCACTCCACCTGCTATAGCAGCAACCGTAGACCCCACCGCCCGCAGACGTTGAATTTTGGTCATTGTTTCGCTGACACCAACTAGCTCAGTACGCAACTTGCTAACACGTTCAGTCATGCCTCTGAATGCACGGTTCTGTTCATTAGCCGACATCGTACCCGCTCGGGTTAGTCGATTATAGGCGGCTTGCGTCTGCTGAATTTCACGCCGAATCTCACGTTCAGAACGAATGCCAAGTGTTGAGCGAGCTGTACTGGCTCGGCGATATTCTTCAGTCAGGCGTTTTGATGCCCTGACACCTGTTTCACTGGTTCTTTTTGTGCTTGCTTCAAACTCTTCATTTTGTTTTTTCATCGCCTGCATAGCGGCGCGTAGCACTTTAGATCCACTGTCTTTTGCGGTAAGACTCAGTGCTAATGCAAGATTTCTGGCCATATCGGTTACCTGTAGGAGTTAGTTGTAGAACGGCAGGAGGATGAGTGAAGCACTACCAAAAAATGAGATGAAGAACCAAAGGATGAATAGGAGGTGGGAAATCTGTCTCGGGACCATTTTTAAACCCCTTTTAAATCTTTCTGTGTTGCGTTCAGTTATAAAAAATGATGAACCCTACAGGGAGTGTTTATGAGTCGCTTAGAATGGCGTGCAGGCATTATCAGATTTTGCCTGCACGCCACCATTTTTCAACAGTGCGTTTAAGCTATTCAGTCGAGGAAAGGAGTCACGATTACTTCAACCAGACCATAGTTAGGGTTCGGTTTCATATTGTCCAGCGTCTGGGCTTTTGCAATATTGAATGCAGCTTCGCGATTCTTCACGCCAGTAAGTAGAATGGTTGGCTTAACACGCAATGGTCGACCCGCGTCATTCTTTTGGGAACTCATGCGATTGTACAAATCGTTGAAGTTTTCAGTAGTCAGCTCTTTCTTGCTCGCAAATGCCATCTGCCAGAACCCGTATCCCATATTCCCACGACCACGGACACCATAATAGTACTCGTCATTAATAAATGTTCCCGTATCATCAGAACTGGTCAGCTGTTGAACCTGATAAGGAATACGCTCTTGCCAGATAAAAGGATTGATAGGGCGCGTTGTGTCCAGTAGTAACCACATCGGCTTTTCATCAGCAGTTGTAGTCGGAACCTGAATATTGGACACAAATGATTCATTCGTACCAATAACGACTGGATGTTTATCAGAGAAAAACGGTTTTCCGTCATAGCACTTATTGTGGAAACCGTTCTTAATCAATTCGAAAAGCAACTCATCTGGATGGTGTGCCGCAGCTTCTGCCATATCAGAAACCATGCTTTTAACCATACCAATATTATCATCTTCAATATCTTCACGCGAAATACTAATCGTTGATTCAAATTTCCTGTTTTCAATTGAGAATTTATATGTGGTAAGGCTTTTAATTACTCGCTCACCAATCCATTCACGCAAACTCGGAAAATACCCCAAGAAAGGATAATCAGTCGTTTTTGTTGAAGAGGAGATTTTAGTTGATATTTGTGGGTAAAGCGGAGTCGCTTCCTCAGCACGCTTTGTGAAAATGGCCTTTACGTTTACATAAATGCTGTTCAGATTCTGCTTATTAACAATCATGATTCATCCTGTGTGCAATTTTTAAATGGTTTATCGTTAAAACAACTGAACTATCTCATATTGAAAAAATGAAAACATTCTGAAGAGGTTCAGTTCCAACAGAGAAGAAACATGAAAAAGCCCATCAGACTTTAGCCTGATGGGCTTTGAGTACAGGAAGAATTACTTGAACAACACAAAGTTAAGATACTTTAAACCCCATGTCTAACTGATGGAGTTCAGTTAAGTGTTTTGATTCTTCTCGTTACAACCATCTATCAGGGAGTCCATAATACTAATTAACTCAATTGAACTACTAAGAAATCTTCCGAGTTCGGATAAATCCATCGAACCATAACTTTTACCGAACTTAGACTGAGCGCCAGCATCATCCAACTCACGTCCCAAAAAGGAGATACCACCCAACAATGCTGATTTGTATCCATCTGCATCAGACCTAAGATCTGACAAATCACATGTTTTTGAACTGAGTGCTTGCTGAAGGATGCTTCCGATCGTGGAATTTATCATACTGATTCCCCCGTATTCGGGAGCTGGGCCATGAAGATGGCAACCATGCCGCAAGGCATCATTTCACGCGCGGCGTGCTCTGTCGCGGTAGTAATGCGAATCACTTTTACATCTTTGGCACCTAAAGCGAGAAAGCGCCATGTAAATTGCCGATGATTTTCTGTATGCTTGAATTTAGCCATGACTGTTACCCCAAGTAACGGTTTGTGGTAAGACGCCTCGTGGTGGTTCCAAGCACCGCGGGGCGTCGCTATTATCGACCTAAGATACTGTAGGTGTTAGTACACCTTACGCGTGGTGTTAGGGCACGTCAATGCTTTTTTTTCATACGTTGTTCATGTAAGGTGTAGTAACACTTTACAGGGGGCATTATGGCAACGAGAGCTATCAACAATAAATCAGCAACAAAGGGAATTCGCTTTCCCCATGAAATGATTGAACTGATTGAGTCATGTATTGAGCGAGAAAAAAACAGTAATCAGAGCGCCAATTTTTCAGCTTGGGTACTGGATGCATGCGAGCAAAAAATCAAAGCTATAAAATGTAGCAACCGGACAAATAAATAATAAATTTAACTGTAACTGGCTGTGTTTGCTTCTGCGGCTATACAGCCTTTTTATTTGAGAACGAGCATATGAATTATGTAGCTTATGGGGAGTACATTGCTTATTCGAGGCAGTCACGCGATGCAGCTGGTCGACGTTCTGCATTGATAGGCAGTATGTTTTCAATACTCCAGGCTTATACTGAGAATCCATCCCTTGTTCCTGACATCCAGCTCTTGCAACACCTTATAGCCCAATACGCTATATCAGACAGAGAAATGCGGGCCGCTTATTTGCGAGCAAACCAGAGTGCTGCTCTTTGCGGTGAACACAAAATGACGCTGACAGAACTGTCTTCACCAATTAAACCTCTACTGTCAGGATGCCAAGCCGCTTCCCCTACAGTGCAAAAATAAATGCAAAAAAGCATCTAACTTACCCGCATAATACATGACGCTGTTACTTGTTATTTGAAGCGGTGAATAAACCGAAAAGCAAAAATTCAGCGTTCTTTTACTGGTTTTTTTGTTCTATGGAAAGCACGTCCATAACAATCTGGAAAAAAGATCTTTTTCAATGAGTTACGTAGAATAAACCGCGAAAAGAAAAAGAGTATGTTTTTTTCTTTTCACGCAAGGATAAAACAACGACACTTGATGCGGCTGTTAGTCGGTCAGCGCCCACCTCTTAAAATAAGGTAGAAGCTGTAACTATATGAAAATGATCATTTTATTAATGAATGCTCAGGGCAGCTTAAACGCCGCTTAAAAACATTTAAACCATGCTCATTCCAGTGCAGAATAAAATACAAAAAATACTATTTTTGCTCGTTTTTTTCTGAACAGTGCAAAATACCTAAATCCCTCCCTAACCCTTGTGTATCAAGGCGTCCGGCGAATTTCTTCGCTCATATTAACTGTGCAGAAATGATCACCTAACCACATCCGTATACGATATTGAAGGCTGGACCGACATGCTGCCGGTATTCGGCGGCGATTCCTACACCTGGACCGATAACTTTATGGTTGGCCGTACCAACGGTGTTGCCACCTATCGCAACAGCGACTTCTTCGGTCTGGTTGACGGCTGGAACTTCGCGCTGCAATACCAGGGTGCGAACGAATCGGGCTCCAATCATCAGGAAGGCACCAAAAATGGCCATAATGACGTTCGTTTCCAGAACGGCGACGGCTACAGCATGTCTACCACCTTTGATTTCAGCAATGCCGTCCCGGCGCTGGAAGGCTTAAGCGTTGGCGCAGCCTACGGCGTCTCTGACCGTAGTAACGATCAGGTTGCCTACCGCGGCGTTTACAATCGCTATGGAAATGGCCAAAACGGCAGCGTAACCGCAGGCGGCGATAAAGCTGATGTGTGGACCATCGGTGCAAAATACGATGCCAACAACGTTTACCTGGCGATGATGTACGCAGAAACCCGCAACATGACGCCGTTTGGTGACGACGGTATTGCCAACAAAACGCAGAACTTCGAAGTGACCGCACAGTACCAGTTCGACTTCGGTCTGCGCCCGTCTCTGGCATGGGTCTATTCCAAAGGCGTTGACGTTGGCGTGCACACTAATAGCAATGGTTCTTACCTGACCGATCAGGATCTGGTGAACTACATCGATCTGGGCGCAACCTACTCCTTCAACAAGAACTTCTCCACCTACGTTGATTACAAAATCAACCTGCTGGATGCGGATGCTCAGTTCTATAGCGCGAACGGCATCTCTACCGACGACATCGTCGGCGTAGGCATGACCTACCAGTTCTAATTGAATACCAAAATAAAGCCCGCATTACGCGGGCTTTTCTGCTTTAGGGTTTAGGGTTTACGGCGCTTCCTGCAGCGCCACGCGCACAAAACCGTTATTTTGCGCCAGCAGCGCATGCGCCTTCCAGGCATCCATTCCCGTCAGCACCATCAGCACCGCCGTCTTGCAGTTGTGGTCGCAGCTTTCCAGCGCCGCTTTTGCCACCGTGCGCGTACAGCCGCCCGCCGCCATCACAATCGCTATCTGTCGTTCCGCCATTTGGGTTGTGTTATTGCGAATATCCACACGCATATTGCTATACACCCGCCCGGTACGCACGGCCAGTCCGGTGGTCAGCATATTGAGCACCATTTTCTGCGCCAAAATGGCTTTCGGATTGCCGTAACCGGCCACCACCTCGGACCCGGTTTGCGGCGCAATCACGATATCCGCCAGCTCCGTAGCCTCACTCTGCGGATTACGGGTGATCGCCGCCCTTGTCGCCCCCAGTGACCAGGCGTGGCGCATCGCCCCCCACAACCATGGCGTTTTGCCGCCAACGGTCAGCGCAATCAGCATATCCTTTTGCGTAAAGCCGATCGCCTGGAGATCCAGCACGCCACGGTTATAGTCCTGTGCGGCATCGCGCATATCGTGAAGCATCGCCAGCGCGCCGCCGGCAATCAGCCCCACCAGCGGGTGTTGCTCATCCGGCGCATATTCGCCAGCGGCCAGCACCGCATTGCGCCCGGAAGCGCCGGCGCCTATCAGCACCACCCGGCCGCCCAGGCCCAGGGTCACCACCGCCCGGTCGACCAGACGAGTAATATCGTCAAGCCAAGGGGTGACGGCCTCAGTAACCAGCTTATCTTCTTGATTGATAAGATTTAACATATCGCGGGTAGACAGTCGGTCAATCTCAGCCGTTGTTGAACTGCGTCTTTCGATGAGTGAACCGGCAAGCTTCATGCTCATAAATGGGCTCCTTATTATGGGTTCTTCAGCAATACTAAAGTGTTTCGTATGGAAAACGCTGCGAGAGCGGTCACAAAGAAAGGTTTGGAATTGTCAGGACGCGACGGCTTTATGAAATGGTATACATCGGCGATAATAGGTTTTTGCCGTTGATAATTGAAGGTTTTCATGCACGATATGCCGCAACCGCCGCCTCAGGGAAAGCGCCCCATAAAGCTCAGCACGCTGGTGACGCTAATGGTATGCAGCGTTATTGTTTGCGTCCTGCTGGTGGTATACGCCTTCTATTTCGTGCAAATCACTAAAGCAACGCGCACCGGTGTGGAAGATACCGCCTTTGCAATTGCCCGTACGCTTGCCGACTCGCCGGATATCAAGCGCGGGCTTAACGCGCCGCCGGGACAGAATATTATTCAGCCCATCGCTACCGCCGTGCAGCAGCGCAACGGGCTGCTTTACGCGGTGATCACCAATATGGACGCCGTGCGCTACTCGCATCCTAACCCGCAGCTCATTGGTCAGCACTTTATCGGTGCCGATCTGCAGCCCGCGTTAAAAGGCAAAGAAAACCTGTCGATTAACCACGGTGTTCTGGCGGAAGCCATGCGCGTCTTTACGCCCATTTATAACGATCGCCAGCAGCAAATTGGCGTCGCCATCGTCGGTATCTCGCTTAAAAAAGTGGATGAACAGATCGGCGCGGCACGCTGGAACGCCATTTGGTTTGTGCTCTTCAGCGCCGTGGTCGGCACGCTGGGCATCTGGGGACTGGTGCGGGTGCTCAAAAACATCCTGTTTGGCCTGGAACCTCACGAGATTTCGAGCCTCTTCGAACAGCGCCAGGCGATGCTGCAATCGCTGCGCGAAGGGGTTATCGCCGTGGATGCAAAGGGCCGGGTAACAATGATTAACCAGGCCGCGCGGCACATTCTTTTTTCACCGCAGGCCGTCGCGCTGGGCGCTGCTCAGCATGCCCCGCTGCTGGCTCATCTTAAAGACGTTCTCGCTAGCGGTACGGCCATCGCCGACCGTGAGATTGGCTGCAATGGCCGACTGCTGCTGTGCAATACCGTGCCAGTGCGCAATAACAAGCGGGTGATTGGCGCCATCAGTACCTTCCGCGACAAAACCGAAATCAGCCAGCTGATGCAGCGCATGGACGGGCTGGTCAACTACATTGACGCGCTGCGCACCCATTCTCACGAGTTTATGAATAAACTCCACGTGATCCTTGGGCTGCTGCATATGAAGCGCTACGACAAGCTTGAAGGGTATGTTCTGCAAACCGCGCAGAACTACCAGGCGGATATCGGCACGCTGCAGCGTAAGATCAAATCACCAATTATTGCCGGTTTCCTGCTGGGGAAAATGAATCGCGCGGGCGATGCAGGCATCACCCTGACGCTCGCCGATGAAAGCCTGGTACCGGATAACCCGAACGAAGAGCAGGTCGCGGTGCTGGTGACGGTACTCGGCAATCTGATAGAGAACGCTCTTGACGCGATGGCAGGCCTGGGCGAAGGCGAAATCAGCCTGCTGCTACACTACCAGAACGGCTGGCTTAGCGGCGAAGTGAGCGATGATGGCCCGGGCATAGAACCCGCGCAGATCGATGCGATATTCAATAAAGGATTTTCAACCAAGGGCGAGAACCGCGGCGTCGGGCTATTTCTGGCCCGCCAGCAGACGGAAAACCTCGGCGGAACGCTTTCCGTCGAATCGGAGCCTGGCGTGTTTACGCAATTTTTTGTACATATTCCGTGGGACAGCGAGAGGAACAGCGCGTGATTAATGTGTTAATAGTCGATGATGATGCCATGGTGGCCGATCTGAACCGTTGCTATATCGAGAGGGTTGACGGCTTTGCCTGCTGCGGTATCGCCTCTACGCTCCAGCAGGCGCGCGAGAAGATCATGGACGCCACGCTCGCCATCGACCTGATTCTGCTGGACGTCTACATGCAGCAGGACAACGGGCTGGATCTGCTGCCGGAAGTGCGCAACGCCGGGCGAGCGATTGACGTTATCATGATCTCCTCCGCCTCCGACGCCGCCACCGTTCAGACGTCGCTGCGCTATGGCGTCGTCGATTATCTGATTAAGCCTTTCCAGTTTCCGCGCTTTGAAGAAGCGCTGCTGAGCTGGCGTGAGAAAAAGCAGTTGATGGGGAGCCACGCGTACTATGAGCAGGCCGATGTCGACCGTCTGCTACACGGCGGATCGCCGGAGTTGGCGGACAGCAAGCGGCTGCCGAAAGGGTTAACGCCGCAAACGCTGCGTACCCTGTGCCAGTGGATTGACGCCCACCCTGAGACCGAGTTTTCCACCGACGATCTGGCGCAAGCGGTGAATATCTCACGCGTATCGTGTCGTAAATATCTGATTTGGCTTGCACAAATCAATATTCTCTTCACCAGCATTCACTATGGCGCCACCGGCCGCCCGGTCTACCGCTATCGGTTGCAGCCGGAACAGTCGGCGCTGCTTAAACAGTACTGCCAGTAAGGCGATACTCGCTGTCCAGCAGCGTAAAACGATAGTGGTGGGCTGACGACAGCACCACCTCTTTCGTCCTGGTAACGAAAATGGCTTCAATATCCGGCCTTGCCCGCAGGGCCGCGCAGCCTTTCTCCACCCCCATACCGTACATCAGCGTGGTCCAGATATCGCCGTCGATAGAATCGCTGCTGATGATGGTCACGCTGTCGAGTTCGTTATCCAGCGGATAGCCGGTGCGCGGGTCGAGGATATGATGATAGAGATGGCCATTATGCTCAAAAAAACGTTCATACACGCCGGATGTCACCACTGATTTATTCGCCACCTCGAGTGCACCAATCATCGCGCCAGCAGTGGAGAACGGTTTTTTTAGGCCGATGGACCAACCGCCTTCCGGTGAACCCAGCGTCTGTACGTTGCCGCCAAGGTTGATTAACCCCTGCGCGATGCCTTCTTTATGCAGATAGTCGCGCACGCGGTCGGCGATGTAGCCTTTAGCGATTGCGCCAAGGTCAATCTCCATGCCCGGCTGCGTCAGATAGACGCTCTCATCCGCATCGTTAAGGACAACTTGCCTGGGGTCGGTTAACGTCAGCAAACGCGCGATTTCGTCCGCCGGTGGCACGCTATCCCCACGAAACCCGATACGCCAGCGTTTGACCAGCGGCCCAATGGCCAGATTAAACGCGCTCTGCGGCAGCAGACTGGCGGCTTTGGCGCATTTGATCAGGGCGTAGACCGGGCTGCTGACGGCCACCGCATGTTGGCCGGCGGCGTGGTTAATGTCCATCACCTGCGACTGGGCGCGGTTTACGGTAAGTAAATCTTCGTATTGTTTGATCAGGCGAAAAACGCGGGAGGCCAGCGCCTCGTCGTGGGCGAAGAGTTTTAGCAGAATGGGCGAGCCCATCAGAACGGCGGAATAGCTGTAAACCCGGGTACTGTCTGACATCCCAATCCCCCTTCATGTAAGTTGAAATAGCCCGGCGTCGCTGCGCTCGGCCGGGCTACGGGACTCTGCCATCCGTTAATTATGCGGATTCAAGCATCGCCCAAGGCTGCTGCTGCGCGCGCATCGCGGCCTGATGGCCGGCGAGTGTGCCAAAAATAATAATATCAGCGACGGCGTTTCCGCCAATGCGGTTACCACCGTGAATACCGCCAACCACTTCACCCGCCGCGAACGCGCCAGGAATCACCTGTTTGTTCACGTTCAATACGCTGGTTTCAGTGTTGATGGTGACGCCGCCCATCGTGTGGTGAACGCCCGGCGCAATCTGAATGGCGTGGAACGGCCCTTCATTGATTGGCGCACGCAGCGCAGTTTTACGGCCAAACTCTTCGTCATCCTGTTTTTCTACCGCTGCGTTATAGCGGGTCAGCGTGTCGAGGAACGTCGCCTCGTCTAATCCCAGCTTCGCGGCCAGCTCGGCAGCGGTACTGGCGCTGGTGACCAGGCCTTTGGCGATGTATTCGTCTGCCGCTTTGTTTTTGGTGCGGACGTGTTCATCAAAGACGATATACGCGTAGTGCTCCGGCAGCGCGATAATGGCCGCCGAGACTTTATCGCGTGTTTCCATCTCATTAAAGAAACGGCTCCCTTTCTGATTGACCAGGATAGCGCCGCCGCCGCGGATGGATTCAGACACCAGGTAAGACGTTTTTTGCTCTACCGTCGGGTGAATCTGGATTTCACCCATATCCACCGTACCCGCGCCGATGCGTTCCAGCAGCGCAATACCACCGCCGGTCGCGCCTTTGTGGTTGGTGGTCACGAAGCCCGCCAGATCCGGACGGTATTTCACTACCATCTCGCTATTGGCGCTGAAGCCGCCGGTCGCCACGATAATGCTGCGCGTTGCAATGGTGATGTTTTCCTGTTCATCGGTCAGCAGACGCACCGCTGAAACTTCACCGCCGTCCATCACAATATCGACCACCGAAGTGTCGAGCATGACGTCAATCTGGCGTTTTGTGACGTTACGCACAAGACCGCTGATGAGATAGCCGCCAACGGCTGAACCGTCTTTCGGACGGTGAGTACGGTCAATGCTCATACCGCCGGTGGTGGTAATATCGTTCAGCATGATGCCACGGTCGGCCAGCCACTCGATCGCCTGCGGCGCGTTTTCGACAAAGCGGTGCAGCAGCGCTGGGTTGTTTTTGTTTTTGCCGCCTTTCAGCGTTTCTGCGTAGAACAGCGCCTTGCTGTCCTGAATGCCTTTCACGCGCTGGAAGCGGGTTTCCGCCGCGTTCATCCCGGCAGACGCTTTGATGGTATTCCCGCCAATAGTCGGCATTTTTTCGACAATCAACACGCTTGCGCCGTCGTCATGCGCCTGAATTGCCGCCGCGAGGCCCGCGCCGCCGCTGCCAACCACCACAACGTCATAGGCTTTCGGCGTTGCGTTGTCGCCCCCCTCTTCCGCCATCAGCGCTTTGCTGGATTTCACCATCGCTTTCGAGACGGCTTTTTTCACCGCTTCGCTCTGGCTGGTCGCGCCCGAAATAGCGTCGACGTGCGGGGTATTGGCATCAAGAATACGCGAACGGATCTCTTCAAAGCTGGTCACGAATTCAACGTCCTGATCGACACCGCCGGTCAGTTCGATATCGGCAATACGGTCGGTTTCCAGGCTAACGTTAATCACCAGTTCGCCGGCTTCATCCTGTACTTTTTCCACGAATACGCCCGGTTTAAATTTGGAAACCGTCATACTCATATCACGGATCATCGCTTCAACCAGCGAGAAGCGCCACAGCGGTTCCGGGATATTCAGCGCTTCGCGCTGGGTGCTATCAATAAACAGATCCAGCGTCTGGTCATCGGCAATACGGTCGGCCCAGTCTGGATAGGCAATGCAGGCGCGGCCGACGGCAACGAGGTCGTAACCGTGGTCCATGGCGCTATCAACGTCACTCGCATTCACCACGCCGCCTACGCCCATCACCGGCACCTGCGCCAGCGTTTCTGAACGCATCGCAACATATTTTTCAATCAGCGGGGTGGGGTCGTTGGTTTCAACAATCGACGGGCGCAGGGTGGCGCCGACGGAGAAGTGCAGGTAGTCCAGACCACGGGCGGCCAGTTTTTCCAGCAGATACAGCGTATCTTCAAAGCGGATCCCCGGCACTTCCATTTCTTCCGGCGAGAAACGATAGCCAATGATAAAGGCATCGTCGGCGTACTGACGGACCATTTTGTGGGTGATGTCGAGCACCGCCAGCGGGAACTTCGCGCGATTGTCGCGGCTACCGCCCCATTCATCATCGCGCTGGTTGGAGTTCGGCGAGTAAAACTGTTGGATCAAATAGGTATTGGCACCGTGCAATTCTACGCCGTCGAAACCGGCCTGAATGGCGCGGCGAACGGCGTCGCCAAATTTACCGATCATGCTTTCCACTTCTTGCGCCGTCAGCGCGACCGGCGTGGCGGCCCCCTCACGCGGCGCAGCCACGGCGCTAGGGCCCACCGGCGTACGACCGCCGATCAGTTTCGGATCGACCATGCGACCGCCGTGGTAGATTTGCAGCAGCGCTTTCGAACCTTTGGATTTGATCGCTTCAGCAATCTTTGCCAGCCCGGCAATTTTGTCGTCGCTGTCGATGCCGAGCGCACCCGGGAACGCCAGCCCCAAATCGTCCACAAAGCAGCACTCGATGATGATGGTACCGATACGTCCGGCGCGGGCGCGGTAGTACTCAATCAGTTCGCTGCTGACAGAACCGTCGTAATAACCCGAGCAGGTCGTCATGGGTGCCATAAACAGGCGGTTTTTCAGCTCGGTGCCGTTCGGCAAGGTAAAAGCGCTAAGTACGCGATGATCGTTGTTCATACGAGTAAACTCCAAACTTTAAAATTAAAATCTCAGAATTTGGGATCGGGCTGTATTTGAGTTATTTGTTATGCCGATATCATGCTATTAATATAGCGATAATTTTAGTTACTAAAGCTATTACGTTAGTTATAAAACTATTTAATCCCACCAATAACACCAATACCCCCATAGTGTTACCAATTAAATTATATTTTATTCACAATTTTTTAATAAATATCAATAAACACATAACTTAAAAACCAGTGGACAAACCAGTGACACCTACAAATAAAAACACTTAAAATCAATTAGTTAAATTACAAAAACATCATTAACTCACCTTAAAAATAAACCATTAAATATGTTTTACCCGTCAAATAACCTATAATTCAACAGGGTTATTTTGATTCGCATAAAAATAACACCATGATTGTCTTTTTTTGATCGCGATCAATTGTAATGGCCTTCAAAAGCGCATTATATGAATATAAGAATTTTTCACGTTGGCGCTAAATAAAATAGCGCTAACGACCTATACTCAAAATTGCCTGCAGTACTTTTGAAATCTAAATAAAGTAAAAAAACTAAAAAAAGCAGAGCGGCAGTTTTTGCGAATCGAATTATTAACTACTTATAGAAGCGTAATATGAACGAGAAATCTGCGACATCGCCCTCGCCAACACCGGTGAGTAAACCGAAAGACGGGAAGAAAAACCGTCTCGTGATGATGGCACTGCCAATTATCGTGGCCGTGCTGTTGCTCTTTGTCCCCGTGCCTGATGGTCTGCCACCGTACGCCTGGCACTATTTCGCTATCTTCGTCGGCGTCATCGTCGGCCTGATCTTCGAACCGCTGCCGGGTGCCGTGATTGGTTTGACCGGCGTGGTCGCCATCGCACTGTGCAGCCAGTGGGTGCTTTTCAGCCCGGACCAGTTGGCCGATCCGAAATTCAAGCTTGCTGGTGCCTCCTTTAAATGGGCGGTCAGCGGTTTCGGGAACTCCACCGTATGGCTGATTTTCGGCGCCTTCATGTTCGCCGCAGGCTATGATAAAACCCGCTTCGGCCGCCGCCTGGCGCTGATTCTGGTCAAATATCTTGGCCGTCGCAGCCTGACGCTTGGTTACGCCATCACCCTGGCAGACCTGCTGCTGGCACCGTTCACGCCGTCCAATACCGCGCGCAGCGGCGGGACCATCTATCCGATTATCGCCAACCTGCCGCCGCTGTACGGTTCAAAACCCAACGATCCCAGCGCTCGTAAAATTGGTTCTTATCTGATGTGGGTGGCGATTACCGCAGCCTGTATCACCAGCTCAATGTTCTTGTCCGCTCTGGCACCTAACCTGCTGGCGCTGGCGCTGGTGAAAAGTATCGTCGGCATTAACATTTCCTGGGGCACCTGGTTCATCGCCTTCCTGCCGCTGGGCGTGCTGCTGATCCTCACCATGCCGCTGCTGGCCTACTGGTTCTACCCACCGGAAGTGAAGGTTAACGATGAAGTGCCGCTGTGGGCCTCTCGTGAACTGGAAAAACTGGGCAAACTGTCACGCAATGAAATTCTGCTGCTGGTCTTCGTATGCTGTGCGCTGATGATGTGGATCTTCGCCGCCGCGTGGATTGAGCCGGCCATGGCCGCTCTGCTGATTATCGGCCTGATGCTGTGGACAGGCGTACTGGAGTGGAACGACATTACCGGCAACAAAGCCGCCTGGAACACCTTTGTCTGGTTTGCCACCCTCGTCGCGCTGGCCGACGGTCTCTCCTCTACCGGCTTTATCGGCTGGCTGGGTAAAGAAGGCGGCATGCTGATGAGCGGCATCTCGCCGGGCGTCGCGACCATCGTCCTGCTGCTGGCGTTCTACCTGCTGCATTACCTGTTTGCCAGCACCACCGCGCACACCACCGCGCTGCTGCCTGCGATGCTGACCATCGCCTCCACGATCCCTGGCATGAATATGGAAGTCTTCGTGCTGCTGATGGTGACCTCGCTGGGTATCATGGGGATCATCACCCCGTACGGTACCGGCCCCAGCCCGATTTATTACGGCAGCGGCTACCTGCCAACCAAAGATTACTGGCGCCTCGGCACCATCTTTGGCGGCATCTTCCTGGCGGCCCTGCTGCTTATCGGCTACCCGTGGATGTCTATGATGTTCTGATTCATAACCGTCGGTGGGCAACCTCCGGCGGTTTTATTTTTATGGAGTGAAGAGCTATGTCAAACAAACCTTTTGTCTACCAGGACCCCTTCCCGCTGTCGCACGACGATACCGAATACTACCTGCTGAGCCGTGAACACGTTTCCGTGGCCGAATTTGACGGCCAGGAAGTGCTGAAAGTTGCCCCCGAAGCGCTGACCCTGCTGGCTCAACAGGCGTTCCACGACGCGGCGTTTATGCTGCGCCCGTCGCACCAGAAACAGGTCGCCGCCATTCTTAACGACCCGGAAGCCAGCGAGAACGATAAATACGTCGCGCTGCAGTTCCTGCGCAACTCCGAAATCGCCGCAAAAGGTATTCTGCCAACCTGTCAGGACACCGGCACCGCGATCATCATGGGCAAAAAAGGCCAGCGCGTCTGGACCGGCGGCGGCGACGAAGCTGCGCTGTCCCAGGGCGTGTACAACACCTATATCTCAGACAACCTGCGCTATTCACAGAATGCCGCGCTGGATATGTATAAAGAAGTCAACACCGGCACCAACCTGCCGGCGCAGATCGACCTCTACAGCGTTGACGGCGACGAGTACAAATTCCTGTGCATCGCCAAAGGCGGCGGCTCAGCCAACAAAACCTATCTGTATCAGGAAACCAAAGCGCTGATCACCCCGGCGAAGCTGAAAAACTACCTCGTCGAGAAAATGCGCACCCTCGGCACGGCAGCCTGCCCGCCCTACCACATTGCGTTTGTCATCGGCGGCACGTCCGCAGAATCCACGCTGAAAACCGTCAAGCTGGCCTCCACCCGCTACTACGACGGTTTACCAACCGAAGGTAACGAGCACGGTCAGGCGTTTCGCGACGTGAAGCTGGAACAAGAGCTGATGGAAGAAGCCCGTAACCTCGGCCTCGGCGCGCAGTTTGGCGGCAAATACTTTGCCCACGACATTCGCGTGATTCGTCTGCCGCGTCACGGCGCGTCCTGCCCAATCGGCATGGGCGTCTCCTGCTCTGCCGACCGTAATATCAAAGCGAAAATCAACCGCGACGGCATCTGGATTGAAAAAATGGAGCACAATCCGGGGCAGTACATCCCGGAAGCGCTGCGCCAGCAGGGTGAAGGCAATGCGGTCAGCATTAACCTCAACCAGCCGATGAGCGACATTTTAGCCCAGCTTTCTGCGCATCCGGTGTCTACCCGCCTGTCGCTTAACGGCACCATCATTGTTGCCCGCGATATCGCACACGCGAAGCTTAAAGAACTGCTTGATAACGGCGAAGACCTGCCGCAGTACGTGAAAGACCATCCGATCTACTATGCGGGTCCGGCGAAAACACCGGAAGGCTATGCCTCCGGCTCCCTGGGCCCAACCACCGCGGGCCGTATGGACTCGTATGTCGATCTGCTTCAGTCTCACGGCGCAAGCATGGTGATGCTGGCCAAAGGCAACCGCAGCCAGCAGGTGACCGACGCCTGCCACAAACACGGCGGTTTCTACCTGGGCAGCATCGGCGGCCCGGCAGCGGTACTGGCGCAAACCAGCATTAAGAGTCTGGAATGCGTGGCCTATCCTGAGCTGGGCATGGAAGCTATCTGGAAAATTGAAGTCGAAAACTTCCCGGCCTTTATCCTGGTGGATGATAAAGGCAACGACTTCTTCCAGCAGATTCAGAATAAACAGTGCGCAGGTTGCGCTCAGCGATAAGCAACACAGCCTCGATTAAGGGGCTGTCGTGTTCTGCTCAACAATCACAGCCCGCCGACGACACATCATGTACGTCGGCGGGCTGTTTCGAATACAAAGCTAGCCATAAGCCACTCAGCACGCATTACCCTCCTCCAGCCTCGATAATGCCTCCGTTCGGGAATATTTCCCCCTCAGGGTGAAAAATGCGATCTCATCACTTTTGTATAGTAAACAAAATATCTACACTGTGCCCCATATTCATTTCAACCGATGACGGGGAATCAACATGAGACTAGGGCTGGATATTGGCGGTACAAAAATTGAGGCGGTGATACTGGACGAGCACGGCGAAGCCATATACCGCCAGCGTTACGCGACGCCAAAGCAGCATTACGAGGAATTCTTACAGGCGGTAATAACCGCCGTTCACGATGCGCAGGCCAACGCACGGCAACCGCTTACCGTCGGGCTGGGAATACCTGGCGCAGCAGGCCGCGATGGGCTTATCAAAAACTCAAATATTCTGGTGCTCAACCAGCAGCCGTTTGTGCAGCACCTGACGCAGCGTCTTGAGATGCCGGTCGCCGTCACCAATGACGCCAACTGCTTTACCCTCTCTGAAGCAATCGACGGCGCGGGCAAAGGCTATGGCGTGGTCTTCGGCGTGATCTTAGGCACCGGCTGCGGCGGCGGGCTATGCGTTGACGGCCGCCTTATTAGCGGGCCAAACGCCTGCGCGGGCGAATGGGGGCACAACGTCCTGCCACACTACCAGCCGCAAAAAGACGGTGCCAGCGACGTTTGCTACTGCGGGCAAACCAACTGTATCGAGAGTTTCATTTCCGGTAGCGGCCTGCAGCGACAGTATTTTCAGAAATTTAGTAAACATGATAAAGTGCCGGATATTATTTCTCAGATGAATGCTGGAAATACGGCGATTGGTCAGCTGTGGGATCGCTATCAGGATCAGGTGGCGCGCTCGCTGGCGGGGATCGTGAACACGCTTGACCCGGATGCCATTGTCCTTGGCGGTGGAGTGTCCAATATTCCGCAGCTGTATACGGGCTTGCAGGAACGCATTGCGCAATACGTATTTGGCAAACAGTGCTGTACCCCTGTCGTTCAGGCGCGCCACGGCGACAGCAGCGGCGTACGCGGTGCAGCCTGGCTCGGAGCGCAGCCGCACTAAATAACGTTGGGAGACAGATGGCTAAAGCAGTCAGAATTCGCGATATCGCCGCCGCGTGCGGCGTTTCCCCCGGGGCGGTGTCCCGGGCGTTGAAAGGTCAGCCAGGCCTGCGGGAAGAGACCCGGCAGCGGATCATCGCCGCTGCCGAGCAGCACGGGTATGATTTCTCGCGTTTACGCAGCGACAAAATCAAACGTGTGCTGTTTTTACTGCACCGTCAGCACAACATCAGCCGCGCTCTGCCGTTCTACTCGCCGCTATTTCTGAGCCTTGAAGCGCAATGCCGCGAACAGGACATTGCCCTCAGCTTCCTCGCCACCGGCCCCGGCGACCCGCTGGCCGAGCAGGTTGTGCGTCATCAGCCCGACGCGATGATCTGCGCCGGTTTTTTTGAGCCTGAGCTGCTGGCGATGCTGGAACAGCTGAAACTGCCGCTGGTGTTGGTCGATCTGTGGTCTCCCGGCCTCCCCTGCATCAATCCGGACAATGTACAGGGCGGCTATCTCGCTACTCGTCATCTGTTGGCACAAGGGCGTCAGCGCATTGCATTCCTTGCCAGCACGCTCGCCCACTACAGCATTCGCCAGCGCGAGCAAGGCTATCGCCAGGCGCTGTACGAAGCCCGTCGTCTCATGCCGCCGGAGTACGAAGCCATCGCCCTTCCGCAGCTTGATACCGAGCAGGCGCTGGTATGCGCCATAAACGGACTGTTCGATCTTGCCGAGCCGCCGGACGCCATTTTCGCCTACAACGATGCCACTGCGCTGCTGGTCCTTCGGGTTTGCGCCGAACGCGGTCTGCGGGTGCCGGAAGACGTCGCGCTGGTGGGGTTTGATGATATTGAACCTGCCGCCTGGTCGCAGCCGCCGCTCACCACGGTGGCCGTCGACAAGCAGCAGCTCGGCCGCGAAGCGCTTAACGTGCTGCTGGCCGAGCGCAAGGAGGCAAGCGTGCTGCTGCCGGTGTCGCTGGTGATACGCGCCAGTTCAGGCGCGCGAAATGCTTAAAGCGCGCGCCAGATAAGTAACGCAATGCCGCCGAACAGCAGCCATTTCACGATATAGTAGACCGTTTTATTCCATTTTTTCAGCCGTTTACCAACAATTCGGATCTGGTAAATATAGCGAAAACTGCGGTTAATACCGCCTATACGGTCGCCGGTGTCATTCGGCGCGGCGGCCGCGCTCATCAGGTTGCGCCCCAGCCAATGGTTCACCTTCTGCGCCCACCCGTAGCGCATCGGCCGCTCGATATCGCAAAACAGGATCAGGCGATTCTCACCACTGGTATTTTCCGCATAGTGAATATAGGTTTCATCAAACAGCACACCCTCTCCATCTCGCCAGCTGTAACGTTCCCCATCAACCTCAATAAAGCAGCGATCATCGTTAGGCGTTAACAGCCCAAGATGGAAACGCAACGATCCGGCATACGGGTCACGGTGGCGCGGCAGCCGGCTGCCATCAGGTAGCGTGGCGAACATCGCCGCCTTCACGGAAGGAATACCGCGCAGCAGTTCGGTCGTTTTCGGGCACAGGGCGCTGGCCGAGGGATGCGCCTCTTCATACCACTTCAGGTAAAAACGCTTCCAGCCGGTTTTAAAAAACGAATTAAAGCCCGCGTCATTGTATTTTTCCGCCGCTTTAATCTGCTCAAGATTTTGCAGGTGCAGCCCTTCATCACGAATGACCTGCCAGTGCTGTTTCAGCACCGCGAGCTCGGGAAAGGCATCGGGGCGCAGATACGGCTGGTTAGGCACACGGGAAAAAAGATACATAAAACCGTTCAACGGCGCGGTGAACGTGGAGTGATCGGAAAGCTGACGCCAGAAACGAAAACGAACCTTCCCTCTGAGATGCACGTACAGTACAGAAACTATAATTATCAGCAGAATGACATACTTCATGTTGCCTCACCCGACCATTGGTTGTTTTTTACACATTTCGTATGATGGCCTCTGTATCACGGAAAGCAGCGGCTAAAAAATCTTAGCAAAGAAATACCGCGCTGCACGCGATGCCAGCATAATCGGCTTACATTCTGTGCATTCATGCAAATTTCTTTGTCATGCCACTCATGACATAAGCTAATACTCAAATGTTGTATCTATGTCCATTTTTACCTCTATAAGGAGGAAAAATGATGCATTCCCCGATTGATGAAGCTATTTTCTTAGTGATTTATTAGTGATAATATTCTCAAAATTTTGAGATGGTTGACGGAATGTATTCATTAACGTTTACAAAACAAGCTATTCGCTACGCTCTGGTGGGACTGGCAAACACGGCTGTCACAGCCATTGTCATTTTTTCACTAATGAAAATGAATATTGGCCTCTATACATGCAATATTATAGGTTACATAGCGGGAATAATATTTAGTTTCGTTGTTAATTCTAAATTTACTTTTTCCTCGCAACTATCAGCAGAAAGGTTCATAAAGTTTTTGCTGGCCTGTCTTGCTTGCTGGCTTCTGAATGTAGCAGCAATAAAATTATTTCTTATGAACTTTCCCGAAGAAATATACATTTCGCAGCTTATTGGCATGATTGTCTACACCTGCGCTGGTTTTTTAATTAACAAGTTATGGGTAATGAAATAATGAATCCTCCAAAGCTAGAAATAATTGTACCATGTTATAATGAAGAGCTTGCCTTCTCTCATTGTTTAATTGAATTAGAAACTATTTTAAACAATTTGATTAGCGAGAATCTCGTTGCTAACACTAGCGCTATTGTATTTGTCGATGACGGTAGCGCTGACTCAACGTGGCGCTTGATCAAAGATGCATCACAAACATCTCCTGTAGTTAAAGGCTTAAAATTATCCTGTAATCGTGGCCACCAGATAGCACTGATCGCGGGATTAACCCATTCAGATGCAGATATCGTCATCAGTATTGATGCAGATTTGCAGGATGATACCTCTGTAATCAAAACGATGGTAAAAGATTACTGGAGTGGATATGACGTTGTCTATGGTGTACGAAATGACAGACTCTCCGACTCTTTTTTCAAAAGGAAGACTGCAGAAGGTTTCTACGGGTTGATGAAATTAATGGGGGTAAAACAAGTCCCAAACCATGCTGACTATAGGCTATTGAGCAGAAGAGCGCTTGACGCTTTACTGCGATATAAAGAGCAAAATATTTACATTCGCGGATTGGTTCCTTTATTAGGATTCAAAACAAAAGAAGTTTTCTATGCGCGTTCAGAGAGAGTGGCTGGGGAATCCAAGTATCCCTTACGAAAAATGGTTGCATTAGCCATAGAGGGAATAACCTCACTGAGCGTAACCCCTTTACGGATTATTTCTTTAACTGGCCTTTTCATCAGTTTTATTTCAACAATTGCGGCAATTTATGCCATCGCTGAAAAAATAGCCGGAAATACTGTAGAGGGATGGACATCTGTTATGATCGCCATATTCTTCCTGGGTGGCGTGCAAATGTTTTCTATAGGCATCATTGGCGAGTATATTGATAAAATTTATATAGAAACCAAGGAAAGACCGAAATATTTCATTGAGGAACAAACTGGAAATAGCAATGAATAAATATATTAAATATTGTATATTACCGGCTATCGCAGTGTCGACTATATTTTATGTTTATCTTTCATTTGTCGTTTCGGCAAATAGTGACAATATGTCATCGCTTCTTATTGCAAAGGATATCGCTGAGGGTAATCTAAGATTAGATGGCTGGTCAATGTCTACACAGTCATATCTTTTTTCAGATATCATATGGACTGCCTTAGTTATTAAGATGATTGGATATCATCCAATCATTGTGCATGCAATTCCAGGCATACTTTATTGTTTTATATCTTTTGCGGCTATAAGATTAGCTTCATTAAATGGTATTAAATCGGCAATTTTAATACTACCGACCATATTAATACCCACGCACTTCACTGTTGCGAATTCCGATCAATTAAATATTCACATTGGCATTTATGCCCTATCGGCATTGTCATTACTTATTTTTAACTCAAAAAGAGAAAAAATCAACTTACCCACCATCATTGGGCTGTCAATTATTGCAGGGCTATTTGCAGAATCAGATAAACTTCTGCTAGTTATTTTCATTCTACCCGTAATGATTGCTTCCGTATTGCATTTGATATTATTCAAACGGCAACAATATTTAAAATTCCTGGCATTTGCACTTTTAAGCGCTATTTTTTACAAGCTATTTGGCTTATTGAATCCACATATATTTGCATACACTACACCAGGAATTGGAAGTCAAGGCTTCGCTTCTGTCGACGCCATGTTCACAAACACGAAGTTATTGCTGGATGGTTGCTTCCGATATTTTGGTGCCGATCCCGAAAATGATAACGTACCTGTAAATATTTTTAGAATTCTATGTCTGGTGTCTTTCGCCATGGTGTTTTCCTACTCTGCCATTAGCAGATGGAAGTCATCATTCATTGATACCATACTTGTTTTGTCTTCTCTAATGCCCGTTTGTGCATTCATATTTAGTACTGTTGCTATTGATGAAAACTCTACTCGATTTGTATTTTTCTCTTTTTATTCATCATCTATACTTATCGCTAGAACTGTTGTACTTAAAAAAGAAACACTTATCGCAATCCCTGTCATCATTGCGCTTTCATTAGCGAATCTGGCCTCATTTACTGGCAAAAAAGAAACTGATGAAAAATACTACGCCAGGCTTGGTGCTTTTTTAGAACATAACAACCTAAAATATGGATATGCATGGTTTTGGTCTGCATCAATAACAAGCGCAATCAGTAACGTTCACGTTTATCCCGTAGAAATTTTTGACGGGGTAAAACCAATGATGTGGCTCTCAAAGAAAGAATGGTTCTCGAATAAGGGCAATTTTGTTTTAACAAGAAATGCAGAAGAATATAATGCCGCGTTAAATCAATTTGGTACACCGGCTAAAGTTATAGACTTCGAAAGAACAAAAATCTTAGTATGGGACACGATCATCTTCCCTCCTAACGGCTATTCCATTAGCAGGATTAATAAAGGAACGCTACCAACTATAAGTGGCGAATATAAAGATGGTGAAGTTCGAGGAACGGATCAAGAAGGATTCGTATTATTTGGCCCATATGTTCCTTTAAATAAAGGAACATATAAGTTGACGATTAAGGGTCACGGTTCCAAAAATGGAGATATCATCGATATTGTAGACAATTCAAAATCAACCGTCATTTACATGGCTGAACTATCATTTGATAAAAACGGTGAATTCTCGACAAAAATAAATTTACCTGAAGATTTTAATAGTGTCGAGTTAAGGGTTCACACCAAAGGGAATCCAGACCTGGCAATCAAAGGATATTCAATCCTACCTGAGTAACTGCTGAATTCCCCCTGTACACGTTTTGTGTACAGGGGGATTTTCTGAGCACTTCTGATGTATTAACCAGGGTTATATCATTTAGCGCGCATCGCCCCCCTGATATTCATATTCTCTTTTCTTTCCCGTTTTTTTTCTGCGGTATAATGTAAAACAAACCCGCAGTGGTTCAGAGGGTTACCGTAAATGCCTGGTTCTTTCAGGTAATAACACCTGTAAGTCTTTTTGTGGTCAATACCACAATCCTCCTGACATCACTGGATATGAAAGCGTGCGCTGCGGGTTTAACGAGATTCGAGTAGGGGCAAGCGACTTTTCTCTGGGCTCGAGGCAGAACAATAAGCCCTGTTTTACGAGAGAAAGGTTAGAATGACACTGATGCCCAGCACAACAATTCTGGAAAAATCCAAATTGCTATCCCGGTCATTCCAAGTGTGATACTGGTCGTTGAAAGAAGATTTCGTAAGTGCTTGAATAGTGGCGGAGAGAGGGGGATTTGAACCCCCGGTAGAGTTGCCCCTACTCTAGTTTTCGAGACTAGTCCGTTCAGCCGCTCCGGCATCTCTCCGTTTTGTGGTTGCCATCATGCCAGGTATTTTGGCATTTTAACAGACCCAGTCTCTTCAATTGCGTTCAAGTGACGAGTTTACGAGCAAAACGATGATTAAATGGCCCTGGAAAGCGAGTGACACAGCCGAAAAAGCAGACATGCCGTGGGCGCAGGCCCTGGCGATTCCTCTGTTAGCCAATCTGTCCGCCGACGAACAGGTGAAGCTGGTTCAGCTTGCCGATCGCTTTTTACAGCAAAAGCGGATGGTCTTTTTACAGGGCCTCAGCGTAGAGCCCGTTACCGAAGCGCGTATCGCGCTGCTGTTCTGTCTGCCCGTTATGGAGCTTGGGCTGGAGTGGCTCGACGGCTTCCATGAAATTCTTATCTACCCTGCCCCATTCGTGGTTGACGACGAATGGGAAGACGATATTGGCCTAGTCCATAGTCAAAGGGTGGTGCAATCTGGCCAGAGCTGGCAGCAGGGGCCAATTGTGCTCAACTGGCTTGATATTCAGGACTCATTTGACGCTTCCGGCTTTAACCTGATCGTTCACGAAGTGGCGCATAAGCTCGATACCCGCAACGGCGATCGCGCCAGCGGCGTGCCGTTTATACCACTGCGCGAAGTGGCCGGCTGGGAGCACGACCTGCACGCCGCGATGAACAACATCCAGGATGAGATCGATCTGGTCGGGGAAAACGCGGCCAGCATCGATGCCTACGCCGCCACCGACCCGGCGGAATGCTTCGCGGTGCTGTCTGAATACTTTTTCAGCGCCCCTGAACTTTTCGCCCCACGCTTTCCGGCGCTATGGCAGCGTTTCTGCACGTTCTACCGTCAGGACCCCCTGCAGCGGTTGCGCGATAACGGCCAGCAGGATGAAAATCAGCCTGTAGTACACTAAAACGACAGTCTGCGCTAAATTCAGCCAATTGAATCAGCGAGTTAAATTTAGTGTTGACACAATTATCCGTGCCCAGTACTATGCGCCTCGTTCACACGATTCCTCTGTAGTTCAGTCGGTAGAACGGCGGACTGTTAATCCGTATGTCACTGGTTCGAGTCCAGTCAGAGGAGCCAAATTTAAAAAAGCCTGCTTTCGAGCAGGCTTTTTGCTTTTCATCTTTCTGCATCAATATTTATCTTTCCGCACTTTCCCCACACGCGTAACATCACATTCTGGCTTACCAGAAAATCTGTCCAATCAGGATGTTATTGCATGGATATTTTAACCGATGCTTTCTTTCAACAGCTCGATGCGCTCAAGCCCGAAGAGGCCAAAGAGCACAATTTTTTCAGCATCGGCGGCGCGGGTTATTTCGAGAACCCCACTTCCAGCCTGCTGGCACTGTTTATGGGAATGCATGAAGATATTCCGCCCTGGCTTCTCAAGGCGCTGATGGTCTGCCTGAAGGTGGAGGCGGATATTGACCAGCTGGACGTCACCTCACTGACGGTAAGCCGTGAAGCGCGCACAACCGAAGGTAATTTTCTTGATATCGTGGTCTATCATCAGGATTTTATTATCGGTATCGAGCACAAAACTATCTCCGCGATTAATAACCCCTTCTGTAGCTACGAGCGTCATCTGCAGAATCTGGCAGACAATAGCCAGACAATCTATCGCTGTATCCTTGCCCCAGACGCCCTACCCTGTAAGCCGGTTGAGCGCTGGCCTCTGCTGCGCTATTCGCAACTGCTGTCATCCGCCAGAAACCGGCTCGGTCATGAACTTGCCGGGCTTCCCTTGAGTAAATGGCACATTTTCTACACTGAGTTTCTCAACCACCTTCATACCCTCAGCGGGGCCGATAGCACCATGACGATGAACCATGAAAATCAGACCTTCGTAGACGAGCATTTCGTCCAACTTCTGAGAGCCAAAAACCTGCTCAATGACTTCGAGTCGGCGATGGTAGAAGAGGCAAAGAATACGCTGTTGACGCTGCTGCCAGACACGCACATCGCGCACAGCATTAACAATTGGCGCTATGACTATAAAGCGATTCACCTCTACCCTGAATGCTGGGGCTCAACCTATCTTTCGCTGGTCTATTACCCTGATAAACGTACGGGCCGTATTCGCTACTATCTCAATGGCAGAATCAACGTGCGTGACCACGCCGATTTGCCTTGCGTACATCAATGGCTGATCGACAATGCCCTTCAGCCCGCTTTTCTCCCCTCGGCAAATAAAGCGGACCGGGAGATCAAGCTCAACGGTAAAGAACTGCTTATCTCATTTGGCACGCCGGACGGCACGCTGGACTCTGCAAAGCGCCTGATGGCAGAAATAGTCGACTTTATCAGCACGACGCTCAAGCAGAAATAACGCGTCGCCGTGGCGCTAAATCTGGTAATCCAGCACCGTTTCTTCCAGCTCCATCGCCTGGCGCTTAATCTCTTCCAGCGATAGCCCGGCGTTGCACAGCTCAATAAACCGCCAGACATAATTGCGCTGCAGCTGCCCGCGTTTGAGCCCCAGCCAGACCGTATTGGCATCGAAGAGATGGTGCGTATCCAGCCTCACGAGGTTGGCCGATTCCTGCCTATCGCCCGATTGCTCGGCCACAAGACCGATCCCCAGCCCCAGCTCGACGTATGTTTTAATGACGTCAGAGTCCTGTGCGCTCAGCACGATATCGGGAGCCAGACCTTTACGATTAAACGCCTCATCAATACGCGAACGCCCGGTGATGCCCTGCCGGTAGGTAATCAGCGGCCAGCGGGCGATGGCCTCAAGCGTCAGCGGCGTGGTCTGCGTCAGCGGATGATCGGTCGGAACCAGCAGGCTGTGATGCCAGCGGAACCACGGGAAGGCCACCAGCGTGGCGTCGTTGCTGAGCCGCTCGCTGGCGATGCCGATATCGGCACCGCCGCTGTGCAGCAGCGCATCGATCTCCTGCGGCGTGCCCTGAATAAGCTCCAGCCGTACGTCAGGGAAAATTTCGCGGAAGGCTTTAATGACCGGCGGCAGACTATAACGTGCCTGGGTATGGGTGGTGGCGATGGTCAACACGCCGGAAGCATCATTGGTAAAGAGATCGGCCAGACGGCGCACGTTGCTGGCCTCATTCAGAATACGTTCAGCAATCACCAGCAGGGCTTTGCCTGGTTCGGTCATGCCTAATAAACGCTTGCCGCGACGAATGAAGATTTCAATGCCTAACTCTTCTTCAAGCTCGCGAATATGACGGCTTACGCCAGACTGCGATGTATAAAGCATATTGGCAACTTCGGTCAGGTTGTAATCCTGCCGTGCCGCTTCGCGAATAATTTTAAGTTGCTGGAAGTTCACGCGTCACCCCGATTCAGTCAGATATGACGCTATTGTTAAAGTCTGTTGAACCGACAAACAAATAATAAAAACCAGCAACATATACCTGAATGGAATATAAGCTTAGCTAACGAGCTGCAATTCACGGTTATCCAGCATCGGACGACTCACCAGCGACATCAGAATTTCCTTCACCGCCTGCGCCTGCGGAGACAGCTGCCCACGAGCCGATACGTTCAGCGACAGAGGCAGGCTCATCGACGGCGTGGTGATCCGCGCCATCCAGCCATTTGCCGCGCTGCACAGTGAACGCGCCGCTGACTCCGGCAGCACGGTAACGCCCATACCGCTGGCAATCGCCGCAGTCAGCGTTGAAATCGACTCAATCTCACCAATGATTTTCGCCGTCAGTCGGCGCAGGGAAAATGCTTCATCGACGCGAGCGCGCACGGCGCTATAGTCGCGGGGTAAAAACAGATTCATTTCCGCAACGGCGGTCAGGTCTACGCTCTGCCCCGGACAGTCGCGCGTACCGACCAGATAAAGATCCTCTTTGAGCAGCGGCTGGCTCACGATCCCGGCCAGCGGTGCCCGATCGTACAGCACCGCCATATCGAGCTGGCTATTGAGCAGCTTGTCGTTTAGCACGGTGCCGCTATTTTCATGCAGATACACCAGCACCTCCGGCAGTTCGTTACGCACCGCCTGCAGCAACGGCATGGTGATTGACGAAGCCGCCGTGCCCGGCGCAAGGCCGATAGACACGGTGCCGCTCAGAGTCTGCCCGACATTATTCACCGCCAGCTGCGCCTGCTCACACTGGCGCAGAATGGTACGGGCATGGGTATACAGCACCTTCCCGGCTTCCGTCGGCGTTACGCCGCGCTTGGTACGAATCAACAGCTGCTGATCGAGTTCACCCTCCAGGGTCGCGACCTGCTGGCTCAGCGCAGGCTGCGCGATATGCAACACTTCAGCCGCCTGAGTCAGGCTGCCGATATCGACGATTTTCACGAAGTATTTCAGTCGTCTTAAGTTCATTTTTGCCTCCGGTACGAGATCCACTGCCACGCTGGCGTTAAGTAATCGGAGGAGTTGCAAGATGCTTGCCAGTTTTTAAAAACGTGTTAAACCCAGTGAAACCTATTGCTGAAGCCCTTTTTTCGCCCAGTCAGAAGATTGCCGTATGCCCCATAAGGGGTAAATCTGCACTTTCACGGTGCAAAGCGCGGCGAAAATAATCAATTGGCGCACAATTGCTGAAATTGTCAGCAAACGAACAGATTTACGCTTTTCCCCCTTTGACAAGCCGGTAGGACATCGATAATATGCGCCCCGTTCACACGATTCCTCTGTAGTTCAGTCGGTAGAACGGCGGACTGTTAATCCGTATGTCACTGGTTCGAGTCCAGTCAGAGGAGCCAAATTTAAAAAGCCTGCTTTCGAGCAGGCTTTTTGCTTTTCGACTTTCCCTTCACCGACTCTGTTCATATTCAATGGTTTCACGCACCGCGATCATCGCGGCACGCAGCTGCGCTATCGATACCGAGCCTAACGCCACGCGAATTGCCTGCGGGATAGCCGTTGAAACGCAAAACGGTTCGGCGGTTGAAACTGAAATTTGCTTGTCCATCAGCATCCTGGCCACCCGGTCCGCCCGCCCCTCTTCTGCCAGTGGGATCCAGATATACCAGGAGTTCGGGTGACTCACCGACGGTAACGCCCCCAGGCACTCGCGAGCAATACGCTGGCGCAGTCGCGCATCCCGCCGCTTCTGCGTTGCCAGGCGCGCAACGGTACCGTTCTCGATCCACCGACAGATCAGCGCCGTTATGAGCGAAGGCGTGTTCCATACGGTGGCACGAATGGCGCGTTCCAGCCCCTGCCGATAGCCGGCGGGGCATACCACTACCCCAACCCGCAGCCCGGTCGCGACATCTTTTGAAAAACCGCTGACGTAGACCGTGCGTTCCGGCGCATAACAGGCCAGCGGTCGCGGCGGTTGGGTCACCAGATAGGCGTAGGCAGCATCTTCAATGATCAGCAAATCGTGCGCGCGGGCAATAGACGCCAGACGCTGCCGCTGGCGAGCGCTCAGGACCCACCCTAACGGATTGTGCAACGTCGGCATCGCATAAATAGCGCGAATATGACGACGCTGGCACAGGCTGGCCAGTGCGTCAAAATCAGGCCCCTCGTCCCGCGTCGGGATAGCGAGCAGCTCAAGCTGGTACAGCGCGGCCAACGCCTTGAAGCCGGGATAGGTCAACGCGTCTACCGCCACCACGTCGCCAGGGCGCAACAGCCCCATCACCGCCACGGCCAGCCCATGCTGAGCGCCGTTGACGATCAGCACATTTTCCGACTGCGTTGCCAGACCGCTGACGCGTAAATGCCGGGCGATAATCTCCCGCTCTGCCGCTCTACCCGCATGCGGCTGGTAGCGCAGATGTGATTCGATATCCCCCTCGGCGGCAAGCTGCCGTAGCCCTTCACGCAGCTGCTCGCCCTGGCCGGGGAGCGATGGATAGTTAAAGTTAAGATCGAGCACGTCGGCCGCGATCGCCTGCTGATCGATGCCGTGCCCAGCCGCCAACGCAATCTCACGCACAAAGGTACCGCGCCCGGTCTCACCGCTGACCAGCCCCATCCCCTCCAGCTCGGCATAAACCCGGGTTGCCGTCGCCAGCGAAATACGGTGTTCAGCGGCCAGCCGCCGATGCGTGGGGAGTCGGGTTCCCGCCGTCAGTTGACCGCTGCGGATCGCTCGCGCGTAATCGTCAACAAGGGTTTTATAGCGCGCCTTCATGCAATGTATCCATGACAATAATTTGATTGTATCAGATAGGAAAAACTACCATCGCCGCCACAATGACACAACGCTAAGGGGCGTGAGATGGAGACTGAAAAGCGAAATACACCTATCACCACCGGGTGGTTCAACGGCCTACTCGGGGTCATGATTTTTAGCGGCTCACTGCCGGCAACGCGGGTGGCTGTGCTGGAAATGGATCCGTTCTTTCTCACCTTTTTACGCGCCTCTATCGCCGGACTACTGGCCGTGACGCTGCTTCAGAGTTTTCGTCAGCCGCGCCCGAACGCCGGGCACATTATGCCCCTGCTGACGGTATCATTTGGGGTGATCATCGGATTTCCGCTGCTTACCGCGCTCGCGCTACGCTACATCACCGCCGCCCACTCGATTGTCTTCATCGGGCTGCTGCCGCTGGCTACGGCAATTTTTGGCGTACTGCGCGGCGGCGAGCGACCTCGCGCGGCGTTCTGGATATTTTCGCTGTTCGGCAGCCTGTTGGTCGCCGGTTTTGCCCTGTCACAAAGCGCTTCGCTGTCATTCACAGGAGATATGTTGATGCTTGCCGCTGTTGCGGTCTGTGGGCTTGGCTACGCGGAAGGGGCAACCTTAACCCGCGAACTGGGTGGCTGGCAGGCGATCAGCTGGTCGCTGACGCTATCGCTGCCGTTCATGCTGGTTGCTACCTTTATTTACTGGCCCACCACCTTTGCAGCCTACACCCTGCCCACCTGGCTGGCGCTGGGCTACGTGTCGCTATTCAGCATGTTGATAGGTTTTATTTTCTGGTACAAGGGGCTGGCGGCCGGGGGCATCGCCGCCGTGGGGCAGCTACAGCTACTGCAACCCTTTTTTGGCCTCGCGCTTTCCGCCGGGCTGATTCATGAGACGGTCAATCCGCAAATGTTTTGGGTCACCCTCGGCGTCATTGTGTGCGTTGTGTGTTCACGGCGGTTTGCCCGATAAAACCATACCGGGCAACCCTCGGCTACAGCGCGGCGCGAATCTGATCCAGCACCTGCATATTGCGCACCGTTTCCGTCAGCGGAATCAACCGCGATGGCTGATTGAGCACTGCGCTGGAGAAATGGCGAATCTCTGCCTGATAGCGATCGGACTCGCTAACCGGCAGCTCGCGTACGCCTTCGGCGGTATGCAGATGCAGCGCGCCGGCGTCATCAAGGAACGGTTTATCGATGATCAGCATCCCTTTACTGCCGATGATTTCCGCATAATTGCGACCAAAAGCGTTGAATCCGCAATGAATATTGGCAATCAGGCCGTCATCATACTGCAAAAGCGCCGAAAGATTGGTGTCCACCCCCTGCTCGGTTTCGCACAGCGCTCGCACCTGCGTCGGCAAGCGCCCGGTCACCATGCCGACAAAGTTCACCGGGTAGCAGCCCACATCGTACAGCGCGCCGCCGCCGAGCGTTGGCTGCATCTTAATGGTGTTAGGGCGATCGAGCAGGAAACGGAACGACACGTTAATATGGCGAAGCTCGCCCAGTACCCCGCTCTCCAGCACCTGTTTGATCACCCGCACGCGGTCGGTGTACTGATACATAAAGGCTTCCATCAGCAAACGATTATGCTGTATCGCCGCCTGCTGCATCTCCTGCGCTTCCGCCGCATTCAGCCCAATCGGTTTTTCGCACAGCACGTGCTTACCTGCCGCCAGCGCGCGAATAACCCACTCCTTATGCAGCGAATTGGGCAGAGGAATATAGACGGCCTGAATGGCCGGGTCCGCCAACAGCGCGGCATAGTCGCCGTAGTTCTGCGCCCACTCACCGGTCGGAAGTTCCGCCTGGTTACGCGAGGCGACGCCATACAGCCGCGCGTTCTCCGCGCGGGTAATCGCCGGAATAATCGAATTTTTGGCAATACGGGCGTAGCCCAGTACCCCCCAGTTCACCACGTCACTCATTCCACTCTCCTTTTATAAATCTGCAACACCAGCTCGGTTGCCCGACGCGCGTCGCGGCCGCTGCACAGCGGAGCCACGCCGCTGACCACCGCGTTGGCGAAATCGCGCAGGATAGCCTCGTGACCGAAGGTATCGGTGACCACGGCGCTGTGCGCCCCTTCGCTACGGGTTTCCGGCAAGCCCTCACCCGGGTTATCAATGCCGTCAATATACCATTGGGTGATGCGGTCATCTGTGACGGTGAAGGAACCCTTTTCACAGGAAAACTCCAGGCGCGCAGAAAAGCCGGGACGTGCACAGGTGGAGGCGACGAATGTCCCGATCATGCCATCGGCGTGGCGAAATATCGCCGCGCCGTGATCCTCGGCTTCCATCTGATGCGCGAAGGTCGCCAGTTCGCTGGTGACGCTTACAGGCATGCCGAAGAGCCAGAGATAGTTATCGATATGGTGTGCGCCCTGCTGAATAAACACGCCCCCGCCATCGATCGCGTATCCCCCGCGATAGTCAGCGCTGTCGTAATAGGCCTGATCGCGCCAGAAGCGGCACGAGACATCCACCGAATAACGTTTTCCCAACGCCCCGCTTTCCAGTAGCGCCTTGAGGGCCATGTTATCGGGCCGCGTCCGCCGTTGATACGCAACGGCCAGCACCACGCCCGCTGCTTCGGCGCTGGCAATCATACGATCGGCGGCGGACAAGGTTATCTCGAGAGGCTTCTCCACCAGCACGTGTTTTCCCGCTTCAGCCGCCTGGATTGCGCTCTGATGATGCAGGCCATTAGGCGTCGCCACGATGACCGCGTCATAGTCACGATCAACGGCGGACAGATCGGGCCAACACGGTAGATCGCCCGCGGCCTGCGGCGTTCTGCCGCGGCGAGAGATACAGCCGACAATGGTGGAGCCCTCAATATGCTCCACGGCACGCAGGTAGGTATTGCTGATATTTCCGCTACCAACGATGACGTATTTCATGGCGTTCCTCATAATAAAAAAACCCGCAATGCAGCAATGCGGGTCAGTGAAGGGCTTTGGCGAGCAACAGGCGGGCTTTTTCGTTTCATCAAAACGGGTTACAGCGTGGCGTGCGAAGCGCTGATATTCACCGGCATCCCGGAGCGTCGATCCAGAACCGCCTGTGCCCGGCTCACGTCCACGCCTGCCTGTTGGGTAAAACTACGCAATGCAGGCGTCATCGGCAACGGAACTTTGTTATCGGATTCAAATTCTGTGCGGTTGCGCGACAAGGGCTCGTGCGCCTCCCCCCAGCGGCTACCGTCCGGCTCGGTGGTATATTTCACCGGCTGATCGATAATTTGCACCCGCGTCCCCACCGGCACATTGTCAAACAGGTATTTAATATCGTCGTTGCGCAGGCGAATACAGCCCTGGCTGACGCGCAGTCCGATCCCGAAATTCGCGTTAGTGCCATGAATGGCATAAAGCCGCCCAATATAAATCGCGTACAGCCCCATCGGGTTATCGGGCCCGGCGGGAACGAACGCGGGCAGACTTTCACCGCGTTTAGCATATTCACGGCGGGTGTTGGCGGTCGGAGTCCAGCTTGGGGCTTCCTGCTTACGCTCAACGGCGGTTACCCAGTTACGCGGCGTCTCTCGCCCGGCCTGGCCAATCCCAATCGGTAGCACCTCCACGGTATGACTACCCGGCGGGTAGTAATAGAGACGCATTTCAGCAACGTTAACCACGATCCCCTGGCGCACGGTATCAGGCAAAATGAGCTGCTGTGGGATCGTCAGCGTCGAGCCTGATTTCGGCAGGAATACGTCCACGCCGGGATTGGCCTCCAGCATATTACTCAGACCCTGCCCATACTGCGCGGCAAAGGATTCCAGCGGCAGGCGGTTATCCGCCGGTACCGTGATGTGCAGCGTGCTGCCCACTAAGCGACTCCCTTCCGGAGGCAATGGATAAGTCACAGCCAGTACGCTTTGGCTAGCCATCAGCAGCATCAGCGCGCATAAACGTTTTCTACGAGGTCCCATGTCCCTTTCCTCATTCACGGCAGATATCGGTTAATTATAGCTTTTTTCCCCCGCCGCGCCGCAAAAGCCTTCTCACGGCAGGAATATGGTTAAAGGTTAATCAGTTGTTATAAGTGAGCGGCCTGGCGCTTTTGTTTCATCAGCCGCTGACATACTATCGGGAAAAGCCGCAGACCTGACACAAGGAGCGAACGATGAGTAACACGGGCGTAAGTCTGACCCCAGAGCAGGCGCTGGAAAAACTCCAGTCGCTGTACGATCAATCGGTAAGTGCATTACGTGACGCGATTCGTCTGTTTATTGACCATCGCTCGCTGCCCAGCGCCGAGGCGCGGGCCAACGGACTTTTTGTCTATCCTCAGCTTTCCGTCTCCTGGAGCGGCTGCGCGCACAAGGCGCAGAAAACGCGCGCCTTCGGCCGATTTACCCACTCAGGCTGCTACACCACAACCATCACTCATCCAGCGCTGTTCCGCGGCTATCTGCTGGAGCAATTATCATTACTGCATGAAGACTACGACGCGCACATCGAAGTAGGCCTGTCGCAGCATGAGATCCCCTACCCTTACGTTATTGACGGCCTGAATCTCGATCGCTCCATGAGCGCCGATCTGACCCGCGTTTTCCCGACGACTGAGCTCTCGCAGATTGGCGATGAAACGGCGGACGGCTTAACCCACGCCACCGAGTTTTACCCGCTGTCGCACTTCGATGCCCGCCGCGTAGACTTCTCGCTGGCGCGTCTGCGCCACTACACCGGGACGCCGGTCGAGCACTTCCAGCCGTTTGTGCTGTTTACCAACTATACCCGCTACGTCGATGAATTTGTGCGCTGGGGCTGTAGCCAGATCCTCGACCCGGACAGCCCATATGTCTCCCTTTCCTGCGCCGGGGGGATCTGGATCACCGCCGATACCGAAGCGCCAGAAGAGGCGATCTCCGACCTGGCGTGGAAGAAACATCAGATGCCGGCCTGGCACCTGATGACCAAAGAGGGTCAGGGGATTACGCTTATCAATATTGGCGTAGGCCCTTCTAATGCCAAAAACATCTGCGATCACCTGGCTGTGCTGCGCCCGGATGTCTGGCTGATGATTGGTCACTGTGGCGGTCTGCGTGAAAGCCAGTCTATCGGCGATTATGTGCTGGCGCACGCCTATCTGCGTGATGACCATGTCCTTAATGCCGTGCTGCCGCCAGATATCCCGATCCCCAGCATTGCAGAAGTACAGCGCGCGCTGTACGACGCCACCAAGCAGGTCAGCGGGATGCCGGGAGAAGAAGTCAAACAGCGTCTGCGTACCGGTACGGTCGTGACGACCGACGACCGCAACTGGGAGCTGCGCTACTCGGCTTCCGCGCTGCGCTTCAACCTCAGCCGCGCGGTGGCTATTGATATGGAGAGTGCAACCATTGCCGCACAGGGTTATCGCTTCCGCGTACCCTACGGCACGCTGCTGTGCGTGTCAGATAAGCCGCTGCACGGCGAGATCAAGCTGCCCGGTCAGGCCAACCGTTTCTATGAGGGTGCAATTTCCGAACACCTGCAAATTGGCATTCGCGCCATTGATCTGCTGCGCGCAGAGGGCGATCGCCTGCATTCACGTAAGCTGCGGACCTTTAACGAACCGCCTTTCCGCTAAATACTGCCCCCGGCCACGCGACGCCGGGGATTTTCCTGAACGCAGAAAAGCAAAAAGCCTGCTCGAAAGCAGGCTTTTTAAATTTGGCTCCTCTGACTGGACTCGAACTTCATCTACATCTCCTGTTATTACTGACTTTGTTAAATATAGCCATATTTTTACCAACATATTTACCATCATTATTGTTTTCTTGTGGTAAGAATGTCAATTAAAATCAATTGGTTGTTGTCATAATCATCTGACTATACGTATCTAAATTTGCTTTCATTATCAACATGATGTTGTCGTTATTTTTGTTAAAATAAATGATGAAAAACAATTGGTTATTTTTTATTAAATAAATCATGTTTAGTCAAGGTGAAAGCACTGACCTTCAAGGTCACTTACTGTGCTCACACCATTTTGAAAACCCGCTCCTCTTTTCCACTTTCTCTATCATGTTGAATGGGCTAACGTTTAGGAAACACAAAAGCAATCGGTAGAACAATGACTACACAAAAGGAAATGGAAGAAATCAGGGCAGCGTTATCTTGGTTTGATGTACGCCGATATGATGGCCTGAAAGACCTCACCTTAGAACAAATCTATGCAGAGCTTGAAAGACGGATGTTGGCTTACAAAACAAGACAACAATGGGAAACAGCAGGCAAAGATAATCAAATGCAAGCGATATACCATGATGCCACAATCCGATGTGGTGATGTGATACTTAAATCAGACTGGATTTCAGACAATCACAGACTGTCGCATAGCTATGCTGTAAGACCAATGACCAGAGTTCAATTGTTCAACTATGGGCGGGCTATGTATCGGCTGGAGACTTCAGAGCAAACAGACCCTGTTGCAGTGAGTTCCGACTACATCTCTGAGTATCTGAAACAAGGAGGCATGAACCCTGCTAACAAGATGCTGATTGAAATTGACTTGGAAGAAGCCAGCAGTGACGATCTCGCAGAACATCTGAAAGTACTGATTGCTCTATGGCAAAAGCACCTGAAAACGCCTAAACCCCCGAAACGAAAATTTAGGTTTGGTCATAAGACCTTTGAAAGAATACTTGATTACAAAGTCATCCCTTTGATGGATTTGATCTCATGGGAACAGCTCTACAACGAAGGTAAGAATATACCTTTCACCATTTTAGCTGACATCCTGCATGGTAATAATGGGGTCAGAAGTAGTGAGAACATCAAAGATACTGATTATGATTACGCGAAAAGTTATCTTGATAACGATGAGTACTTCAAGGTTTTAAATGATTTCTATATTAAAAACAATATGTTGAAGGATTGGGGTATCGTTGATGTGATAACACTTAACGATAAATCCTCGGATAAAAACAAAAAGTAAACACAAGGGATGTTCACAACCTGCGAACGTCCCTATAAAGAGTATCCCTCCAAAATTTCCGCGAAACTCACGGTTGGTGAACATCCCTAGTTTAGAACTAGCCAAAATCCTAGAATTATCTCCATCGAACAACATACTAAAAAACGAAATATCCAAGATATTACGTAAAAAAAACAGGAGATAATATGGTTCAAAACAAAACAGATAAACATCCGAAACTGATTCGTTTGCCAGAAGTAAAAAGAAGAACAGGGTTTGGTAAAACGTGGATATATACCTTAATAAGAGCGGGTAAATTTCCTAAGCAAGTAAAAACCGGATTGCGCTCTATAGCATTTATTGAAAGTGAGATTGATGAATGGATTTACAAAATCATTTCTGATTCTCGCAATCATATCTAAAAAAGTTTATTAAATAATGAGAGGTTAAGATGAAAAGTAAAAACGTACTGCCTTGTGTGGTGACTGTTACGAATGATGAGACAGAAGTATTTATGGAAATGGCAATAAATAACTTTAGAAAACATCTTCAGGTCATGATTGATTGTATGGGAAATGATTATGAGCGTCATTTTAAAGACCGACTTTATATTGAAGAAGTGATTGGAAAAGTGATCGAACGAACAAAACAAGAGTTTGCTGAATCAATGAAAGATAATAAAGGGAAAGAATATTATCTGTTCTTGGATGAGGTGAGAAGGAATCTGAGAGTTATTTATTCTGCGTATCGTACTAACTATTAATGAGAGAGGTGAATATGAACGAAAAATGTTTAGGCTGGAATGAAATACCCGTTAAAATATCCGCAAGTAATGCTGAGACAGCAAACTTTGCTACTGATGTTGTAAATGTCTACAATGAGTTTATACATTACTTATATTACAATCTAAGGGAGGATGCATTTCTGAAAAAAATGAAGGATGGATTTTACAGGGAGATATTCATAATGGATATTATTAATCTCACGTTACAGGAATGGTTTGAAAGTCCTGAAGAGATAAAGATTAAACACATATCAGTCCCGGAGGTTAAAACTATACTAAGTAGCTATCATGAGTTTTTGATTAAATGCTTTAATGGTGATGATTATGTTCGTTATTACAAAAAAGTAGAAATCAGCGCAAATAAACAGTCTGTGATGTAAAATAAGAGGTGATGAGATGAGTGAAAAACTGATAAAAGAATCAAGAAAAGTATTCCTGCACCTTGCTGAGTTATTTTATGAAATGAGAATAAATACGCTGAAGGAAGTCCGACCCGATGAAGCAGAGATGTTAATGGAGGATGATGCATTCATGGATAGTATTTATAAGGATTGTATCAAAAATGCAAGCGCATCTTTTAAAAAGGTAGTCAGATGGGAGTACTTTGAACAAGGGCATTCAGTAAAAATGGTTGATAAGGAGGTGGTGTTGATAACATTACGTGTTAATCACAAACGAAGATAAAAAGGTTATTTAATAAATCATTTTTAGCCTCATTCATGGGGCGAAAAAATAAAAAAGAAAACAAATATCATTTAATAGTGAGGCGTAACCATGAGTAAAATTTTTGAAATTAAAAGTGTATCTACAGAAACGTTTTATAATATTGCAGAGCGTTCGTTTGAGGCTAGTTGGAAGGTTATGCAGGATATGGCCTCTGATAATGTCTCATACTTGGTATATGATGCGGATTTTATGTGTGTTTTCATCGGCAATGTTATTGAGCATATCAGTAAAAATTTTTACATCATTATCCAATGTGAATGTCTGGAAGGAAAGCTTGAAGAAGTAAACTTTGAAGAGGTAGCGGAACGTCTGGTCCGGCATTCATGGGAGTATTGTAAATAATATCAAAATAAAAATAGATTAAGAAATCATGGGCAGAGTTGTTATCTACTCACTGATTTAGATTATGTGGCCCCGTAATGGGGCTGTACATCGATTACAAGAGGAATATGATATGAATGATGTGGTATTATACGAAAAAAATGAATCAATGTCTTTTGCTATTTGCACGGTCTTATCATTATATTGCGATTTCATATACGAAATAGCATATGGATTTCATAATGAAGCGGTAATGATCATTGAAAATGAAAAGTGTGTGGGACAGGCACTTAAAATACAAATAAACAATCTATTCGATGATTTCGATTACTACAAAAAAGTGAATGGAACAGAAAAAGTAAAACGGGAAGATATAGATGAAAAAGAACTCTTTAACAAAGTAATGGCAGCACATAACCAAGGAGTAAAAGCGCTAATCATGAAGAATCTTGATGCTAATCTTAGAGAGAAAGAGGAAGGGCCTGAATATTGGAAATTAAAGGTATTTAATAGATTTCATGATGTTTAGAAGTCAATGGAGACTTCTATATGTACAGAGAAAGGTAGTTGCCATTAGTTTTAACTCATCGGAGAAGGTATTTATCAGGGACGTATTTTAAATAAAACCAATAGATATTATTTTATTGTGTTTTTTATTATTTTCTCGACTTCCTCTTTTTGAGATGTGGATAAATGCTTTTTAATCTCTTTTATTTTGTTTTTGAAATTAATATTATCTCTTTCATCATGCAAGGACTTTATTTTATTATATGCTTCGTCACTGAAGGGATTAAAATCATCATCTGTTTTTATATCTGAGCAAGAAAAAAGTAAGCTTGTATCAAAATAATTTTTCCTAAGCGCATCGTAAATTTTAGCACTATCAATAATTGTTTCATCTTCTGGTTCTTTTTTTATATGGTCTTTCATGTTGTCTCCTCTTAGTTTTAAATTGATTGACTATGTATTATATATTAATATATGGAAAATAAGTGTCAAATTTAATGGAGAGGCATGGAGTTAATTTAATTATCCATTTTTTGTGTCATAGTCCTATAATCTACTCTTGCTGAATAACCTCGTTTGATAAATTTTGTTTTATCGTAGTTATAAAGATAGTCAGCATCTATTCTTCCACAAGACTGACATAAAGAGTATTCCCATCTTAAATTAAATGTCTTAGAAACAGAAAACCTATCAGTCATTTCTCTACCACAAGAACATTGCATGTTATTTCCTCCATTGGAATTGCTTCGATGTTTTTATAAAATATATTATTTGAAATAAATTACCGGCACCATTAAGTTAAGCTTTTGATTTCATCCGTTTTGCAGTTCCATTTTCAATTCTTTTATAACAATCAGCAACTGCCTCGGCAGCCCATTTTCTTTCCTCAATAGAAAATGGATGATTATTATCTTTTATGTCTTTTAAATAAGCATCGGTTTTACTACGAGCACATGGCATAATAATCTCCAAATTTAAACTAGTTTAAGGGTTTTATATTGTTCAAATATAAGTTTGCCATCTTCAGTATAGATTTCAACTTTACCAACCTTTCCATCTTGTCTTTTAATTGAATAGCGGATTAATCTATCATCACGATACTTTTCAAAAAGTTCAGGTTTCTCAGCGAAGTATTTGGCTTTGGTGGAAACACTAAACAGATAATCACAACTTGAACTTATTGTTCTTTTAAAATCCATTTCTGATAATCCACTTTCTTTTATTTTATTACTAATGAATAATTTCAAAGGACGTTCATATTCCTCATGTTCTTTCGCCTTCTTTTCCTCTTCCTGTTTACGCTTTAGTTGGCTGATAAGATAAAGTCTATCTTCCTCTTCACGGCGTTTGTTTTCTTCCTGTTGAATGATAGAGTTTATAATAGATGCAGGCATAACAGTAACATTGTTGAAAGAATATTTGTAAGTATTAAAAGCCTGTATTTCATGAATGGTTTTAGCTATTTTGTCTGCATCGAATGATTTGTCATATGAAACAATACGCTTCCCGCCATCTTTAATTACAGTTTTCGATGTATTCTCGATGTTGTGTTGAGTGTTTGACGTGAATGAACTTACGATGCCATTACTATCGTTGATATAAAGAGCTTGTTTTTTACCATCAATATAACATTCAAGGAATGAAAATAATTTAAACTCTTGGATATCAAAAGTTTCTTCGAGTATAGTCATTTGCTCAGCAAGAACATTAAGAATATCATTTTTTGAGAGTCTTTCATGAAGTTTTATTTCAAGTGAACCGGGTAGTTTTTTCATATTATTTCCTCAGTTGAACCATTCTCATCTACGGGACTATCGTAAAAATCGCAATCCTCTTCATCCCAATCTATTTCATCCAGAGGAGGTAATAATGAGAGATCACTATGCTGTATATTATCTACTGAATCTGTAGTGTTTTTTTGTTCCTCTTTATGCTCCTCGAAAATTGAGTCTTTAAAAACATTAATAAATACATCCTTTTGTCCATTAAAATCAGTTCTTAGTGATTTTTTAACATACTCTTTTCTTGTTGTATTTAAAGTTTTATATTGTCCTTTGAGAAATAAATTAGCATTAATTAAAGTGTGTTTGCCTTCAATGATTAAGATATTTTTCTCAATTAATTTTTTCCAACATTTACAGACGTTGGATTTACTCATGCCAAGCTCTTCAGCCAATGCTGATTGAGAAATATTTGCTATCATATTGCCATGCTGCATTAGTTTACATAAGCGAACCATAATTAAAAACTCTGCTCCCGACATGGATTTTCCGAGTTTTTCAATATTATCTAAAAATGCACTGGCATATGTAATACCTTGTTTTATATCTGAGCCTCTTTCTTTTTGCATTTTTACTGAGATTTTATCTTTTCTATTTCTGTTATAAAAACTATATATTTCAAGTTTTTGGTTATCAGTAAACCTGTTATTGTTAATATAATCCTCTATTTTTTCACTGCTATATGTCATGATGATATTATAATCTATGTCCATAAAAATACCTTTTATTTATTATTGTTCTCCTTATATACAATGCATAATAAATACTAGTCAATAAAAAATAATGAAAAAAGTAAAAAAAGTTTCTTTTTGCGAACTATCGTTCACTACTATTACCGGTCTGTTCTGTATGATAATATTATAAAAAGTTTCCTGTACGGAAACTCAAATTTCCTTGTAGGAAACTAGAGTTTCCGTACAGGAAACTTTTTTGTTAATTTATTTATTTAAAACAATAACATACAAGCGTTTAATTATTTAATTAGTTTAATTACCGTAACGTGGACTTGTGCCGATGAAATGGCACCTTCGAGATTTTGAATCTCGGATAGAGAAGTGTACTAGATCTTTATGCTGATATTTCTTTCTATTTTAATAATCAGCCAGTGATTGTTTCATACAATCACGAAATGCTGCCAATGTATTCAATTATAATTAATATACTTCTTACTTCATAGCGGCTACGCCGCAATTCTTTATGGATAAATCCATCATTAACAGTGCAAAGCCCTGTTCAGCAATGTGATTGTTTCGAACAATCACGAAGTGCTGCTTCTATGAATATATTTTTTCTATCTATTTAAGCGCAAATAATATAGATTGAAAAGAACATGCTAACTATTCAAAATATGATCATTTTTATAACTGAATGATAAAACGATCTAAAACCGATCCTTTACGCCTTTACTAGAAAATATTGAAACTACCTTATCAAGAAAAATATATTAATGTCGGAGTCAGGGCGTAGCCGTGCGTCAGCACATGAGCTTAAGCTCATAGGGAGTGGATATTATCAAAAAAGGATTTTAATCAAACAGAGAGGAACGCTTTACAATAAAAATATAAATTTCATTCATAAATAGCTAATAATTTTTATTTGAGAATAGTTATCAACTTAAGTACCGGGATTCGGGACTTTAACTCCCGGATGTCTGTACTTGGTTTTAAGCTATAACTGGCCTGAGAGCATTTTTCTTCTTCATTATTCAATTAGTGAAGCTGAGAATAACTATGCAGAGGTATTTTATGGGGACAGTTTTATTTTTTATTGCATTGGTTTTTTTTCTACAATGAACCTTTTTTATAAGTTGTTATGATTTTTCTGTGTTTTATATTTCAGCGAAGTGATTGTTTAAAACAATCACTAAGCGCTGCTTATGTCGCTGTACAGATGAAATTATTTCTCCTTTATTTTATAGCGGCTATCGCCGCAATTCTTTATGGATAAAACCATCATTAACAGTGCAAAGCCCTGTCCAGCAATGTGATTGTTTCGAACAATCACGAAGTGCTGCTTTTATGAATATAGTTTTCCTATATGTTTAAGAGTAAATGCTAGATGTTGAAAATAACATGCTAACTTTCAAAATGTGATCTTTATTAATTATCATAAGGAAAAATCTAACGATCATAAATGCTTTATATTTAACATTTTGATTATACATGAACACACAATGAATAGGTCAGTGTAAGGGCGTAGTCGTGCGTAAGTACCGAGATGAAAACCTACAAATGATTTTAAAAATACATGGTCATATTACTATATAGGTTGTGTAGGTGTATTTATGTATAAACATATACTATCTAAAATGGTAGCAATGTAATAAACCTCTTGAATAATGATTTTACCTGCTATATTGTATACTAAAATTATTACGAGATAAAACAAATGGCAATAATATATCCAAGCTTTGAAAACATATCACGGCTCAAAGTTCAGCCAACTGAAGGTGAATTTTATTTATTAAATTATCTATCTGAAAATTTGAATGATGAGTATGAAATTTTTTTTAATCCATTTCTTGACGGTGATCGACCAGATTTCATAATTCTCAAAAAGAATTCAGCTATATTTATAGTGGAAGTTAAAGATTATAATTTAAGTAATTATTTTATAGATGAGTATAATAAATGGCACGTTCAATCTAAAAAAGGCTCAGCCCATATAACATCTCCGCAGTCACAAGCATTCGTATACAAGTCTAATCTATTCAGGTTACATATTCCTGCTTTAGGGCTGTCATATCTTTCAAATAGAAATTTTTACAACATTGTCCATCCATATGTATATATTCATGGAAGTGTTAGTAATGAAGTGAGTTTTTTATACGACAATGCAATTTCAAAAGTTAAAAATAAATCAAATCAACTGAATGAGCAATACAGAAATGGAAAAATTAATGACAAGGAATATAATTACCAATTTGAGCGGCATTTAAAAACAAATAAAAATCTATCGCGTGATAGGGCCATGATTTATTCTAATGATAAGTTAAAGATGCTTATAAATAAAATATCATCTTTTAAATCTCATGTGCTGTTCGATGACCGTGTTTATGATGATTTTAAAAGAAGATTAATGCCAAGTGAGCATACTTTAAAACAAGGAAGAAAAATACCACTCGATTCAAAACAAATTAAAATGGCCACTAGTGTTTCTGGTAAAGAAAAAATAAAAGGTGTAGCTGGTTGTGGTAAGACACAAATAATAGCAAATCGAGCAGTAGATGCATATAAAAGACATTGCGGGCAAGTTCTTATATTAACATTCAATATAACATTAAAAAACTTAATAAGGGATAGAATAAGTGATGTGTTAAATCATAGAGATGATAACCACTTTGCCATAACAAATTATCATCAATTTTACAACTCACAATTAAACGAGTGTGGTATAGATATTAATACACTGATAGGTAAATATGGATTGGTTGATTTATACCAACATGATGTTTTCAGGAATGAAACTGTTAGTAAATATAAGACTATATTAATAGACGAAGTTCAAGATTTTGAAAGTGAATGGGTTAAGATTACAAGAGATAATTTTTTGGAGCCTGATGGTGAAATGGTTCTTTTTGGCGATCAATCTCAAAATATATATGAAAGAGATGATGGTAGAGCAGCAGTTATTGCCAAGGGATTTGGTGATTGGAAGACGCTAACTCGTTCTTATAGAATCAGTTCTGATTCTCCAATGAATTATCTTATCAAGAGTTTTCAGACTCAGTTTTTAATTAATAAGCATAGTGATGCTGATATCATAGAAGTTACTGCTAATCAGATTGCAATGAATTTTGATCTTATTAAATATCATTCTTATGATACTAATGATTGGGAGGAGAAATGCTTTAGCGAAATTCAGAGTTATATTAAAGGATATAACTTAAATCCTAATGATATTGTTATTTTATCATCGAGGAAATATTTATTGAGAAAAGTCTCAGAAAGATTTAATAAAATTGAAAAAACACATTGTATGTTTGATACATATTCTGAACTTTATGAGTTATTGAGAATTCATGATAAAGAACTATCATTAGAAGGACTCAAGTGTTTATCAGAAAAAGAGTTATATGAAAGGTATATAAGAGAGTATAATCTTAAAACTGAAATTAATGATATGTGTCGCATCAAGAAAAATCATTTTTATGCAAATAGTGGACTCATAAAGTTATCAACAACACATAGCTTCAAAGGCTTGGAGTCTAAAACGGTATTCTACATTCTCGATGACAAAGATACACCAGAAGTTATATATACATCAATTACTCGCGCTATAGAAAATATTATTATTTTAGATATTAGTGTAGAGAAAAAATATAAAGAATTCTTTTGTGGTTATGTAATATAAATTATCGTTAATTAATGTAATGGCTACCTACTGTCAGATGGTGGTCTGAGGCGTGGTATGATATTTTGAACATGCCCGGCCTTTGATGATAGTTCGGGAGTCATATCTTGCCCATACACTGGCTGGTCGTTCTTAGGACGACTAGGGAAGCGTCTTATCTCTGAAGGTGTAGGCTTATAATCGTCACTGTTAAATTTAGATCGTTGCTCAAATTCCTGACGTGGAACATAACGACCTAACACCTCATCAAAAATGTAGTTTTCACTGGTAAAACGGTCATGTGCCTCATCAACTGGGTCATATTTAAATTTGTTTTTATTAGCCCAGACAAATTTTCCTTTGATATAGTCAATCAAAAGTCTCGTAAAGCGTTTAAAGATATTATCCTGACGTGGAGTAGCCTTATTATTTCTTTCACTATCAGGGGCGCTTCTGGATGCCCTGTTTGGGTTTTGAGAGGAGGATGTTTGCAGGATAGTATTTGTTCCAGAATCAGAAATACTGACTGATGGTTTATTACCAGCAATAACCTTACTGACTTTTGTTTTATCACGGTAAGATTTGACTCCACGCATACGAGTATGAGGTGTAGGAGCAACCAATACCGGTTTTTGCTCATCAGCATTTGAACTGCTTGAATGATTTTCAGATAAGACGATCTCTTCTGGCTCAGCAAGAACAGCAACAGTAAAGCTTCTGACATCAACGACGATTTCAAGGTCAAGTTCACTGAATGTTTTGTAGACTTCAACAGCTTCTTGTTTAGCAGCGTCACGAACAGCCTGTTCTGCGGCTCTTTGTTCCTGAGCAGCTTTAGTACGCCATTTACCACAATGAATACGCTTCATTGGAGGGCGATTTGTTTCAGCCGCTTTAGCAAGCCATAATGCTTTTTCTTCATTATCCAAAGCAATAGCCGCATTGGATAGTGCTTCTTCGTTCTGGACTTGGAGAGAACGATGATCGATACGTTCTGATGAACCAGCAGCAGCGAGGAAGCTGTTAGCCATAGATGCCCATGATTCACGCCACAACACAGACATTTTTCTGTCATTCCAGCTTCTTTCTTTTTTACCAAACCCTTCCGGGCCAATGGTTTTTAACGTCAACATAACGTGAGCATGTGGGTTGTCGCTATCGAGATCATGGAAAGCGATATCAGCAATCATACCTTTATCAACGAAATTTTTCTGACAATACTCAAGGACAAGTTTTTTCTTTTCATCATTATTTAACTCGGTAGGAATGGAAACATCGAAATAACGGGCTGTTTGACCATTTTGCTGACGCTCGACCCGTTCAACTTCATTCCACAATGCTGTAGAGTCTTTTACGATGTGTTCTGGTGCATTAGCTGGAGCTAATATGAAGTGCCCATATAAATCAGTACGGCGACTGTAATCATACGTATCACCTGTTCTTTCATCTGTTATACGTGTACGAGCATGATAGGCAGCCTTCGCAACGGAAGACCTGCCTTCTGAACGTTTCACAATTTTAAAATCAAGATGAAAAATAGCCATACAATAAAAACAACCTCAATATAAGTTTAAATATCAAACCAAAATATAACTCTCCAATGCGACTATGCTGGTTTTAGTTTTTCGCAAGAAAAACTCTGGTGTTGACGTTGACCTTGTTTCCGAAGGAAACGGTGTTAGCCTGCGGCAGGCAACCGTCGGTAGACCCCACACACTGCGTAGCAGTGTATAGGTGGGCATTGCTTTATTTTTATATCTCCTAACGGAGCTAAAAATAACGACAATGTTTAAAGTTTTTCTATACTTAAATAATAACTCTAGTTTTATAGGCTGTGAAATTTACAGGGCTAGATTCGGATGAACGGCTGAGGTATTACACGAATCTTAATGATTATGGTTTTAGAGAGCGCCCGTAAGGGCAAAAGTAGTTTAATTAGTCTCCCGCCGTAGGCGGGAACGTGAATTTTATTAAAATTGAGTTGAAAATCTTTAGTTGATAACTGAAATTCCTAAAATAACAGACTCTTTTATGTGCTGCACAAATCACAGCTTAGTTATGAGAAATAGAATGGATATTAACAGGTTAAATGAAAAGCACTAATATGTAAAAATAAGTAACGCGGAGAGGTCTGGTTTTGAAAGCTAGGTGGATTTTACATATCATGTTTTTAAATTTCATTATTTCCAATATTCCATCACTTTTAGTTTAATTGGTCTAACCTGTTTTATGTGAGTGAGCGCTAGCAAGGTATGAGAATAAAACCCATGATTGGAACAAACCATCATTAATAGGGCAAGCCCTATTCAGCATAGTGATTGTTTATGACAATCACGAAGTGCTGTTTTTGACAAAAGCAAATAAATATAAGAAGAGTATTATCTATTTAGCTGAGGGTGGATAAGATGAGTGAATATAATTCAAATAATAATGAGAAGAAAAACAAAAAACAACTTGAACATATTAATCTATGCATTACACGAGATTTTTATTTTTATGGTAAGTTTTACGATGAGCTAAAAGGTATCATCAAATCATATAATGATGAGATAATGGAAATCAAAAGCGATATAGGCGAAAAAATATCTTTAAGTCTTTTGTGTGATCATGGTGATAAAATTAATAGCGAAATAAAAGAGGTGATGGATGATGCTGATATATCATTTAAAACTGTGACTGAACGTTTCAGAGAGAGTGTTTTGGAAAAAATGATTAATTGGCTAGATAGTGGGAGGATTGTGCATTCTGACGTTCCGATGATTATTACAATTTTTCAACAGGAAGTTTATGGGTTCAATTTTAGAAAATTAAAAATAAGATCATATATAAATGACGGGTTAATTAAGAAGTTCGGTAAAAGTATTGATCATGGGATGGTTAAATGGTAGAAGGCTCAGGCTGCGAAAAAGAGAATATGATTGGCTATAGCTCAATACATAATAATTTGAAAGCTATGTGTGGAAAATATTTTATTGATTATTATTTGACAAATAAAAAATGTCGATGTAAATAAAATGAAGATACAAAAAAAGCCAACTTATCAAAGTTGACTTTTTAAGGACTAAAAAAGTTTTGCCGACTTTTGAAGCCTTGTAATCAGTTAAGAGACAACGTGATTACAAATATAATAAAGTATTAAATAATCTTTTCATATTTGTCAAATCTAAATCGCAACTTTTTTACAAGCCTTTCAAATACCATTTCCAAAAACATTTTAGTTCTCGAAAGCAATAACGTTAAAACCTGCTGTATCAGGTCTAAGAATCTTTGGACATCATGTGTTAAAAACTGTTTTGTTCTTAGGTTATTGTAGGTGGCATATAAACGGGGGGAAGTCGGTAGCCACCAACTTGAAGCGTTCATCTAAAATCTATAAAGCGGTAGTATAATTTTCTTTAGTAAAACGAGAAAATGCTTTAAATGATCATGATGTATCCGTAGGAGTCCGATGGGGTGTCCCAGTAATGGAAACGTGCTGGAACTCAATAGCTACGGTGAGAATCGCCAACCTGCGAACCTAAAAAAAATATTACAATAGTATTTTTTTACGGGGGGTTAGGGGGGTGAAGCTTGCAGAAAAACTAAGTTTTCCTGACGGAAAACTACTACGACTGAAAGTCGCTATCTAAAACCCCAGAACCTAATCTAATAAAATTCTAGTACTACTAGTACAAAAAAATAATTTTAAAAATATCAGTAGGTAGGTGCCATTTCATCAAGGCACTAACGAAAGATAAGTAGGTTTATAAATTAAATATGGTGCATGGATTAATTTGAGTTTTTTGTTTTTTAATTGTATTAATTAAAAAATATAAATAAAAAGGTAATGATATGGAAAGTAAAACAAAAAAACTAAGAATGGGATGGATACAAAATCTTACTGAGAATGAAAAAAAGATAATAGATGATTTTCTGGAAGAAGCCGCTAAGTTAAAAGGTAAAGCACTAAATAAAAAAGAAAAACAAACTGTCAAATTTATTGCTCGTGATCAAGTCCGCTCGATTAGAAAAGAGCAAAAATCAAAAAAACAAAAGAAGAGTAGAGTTGATATGGAAAAAAAAGAAGATGAAACAATTAATACCATATCAAATAATGCGGATGAGCAAGGAAGATTAAAGATACTATCAGCTAAAGAAAGAGATTTTATCAATAATGCCATATATGAAGAAATGAAAATTAAAGGTAGAAAGCTTGTAAAATGTGAAATGAAAGAAGTTTTAAAAATTGCTCGAAAAAAGATCCTCAACAATCGTATATCTTGTCAGATCAAAAAAGAAAGAGACAAAGAACGTCATGCAGTAGTGTTTGAGTGGAAAAGACCAGAAACCTTCCGTCGTTAATCGAATATAATAATGGTGAGAAATATATGAAGAAAACCAAAACAAAAAACTTGAAAGAAAGTGAGTTTATAAAATATATAGAAAACAATCCTGTTGTCTCAACGGCTCTATGCGAGAAATATGGAATCTCTACTGAATCTATTGCCTATGCTTTATATGTTCATAGCAATAACTTCTTTCTTAAAAACGACTACGTTCAGGATGACATTCACTATGATATAGTTAAAAACAATTTAATAATAATGAAACCCACGCTTAGACAATATTATAGAAGAACAAGGCAAGTAGATTATAACGGATATACTTTTTTATCAGGAATTAAAGAATATCAAGACTATTGTATTTTGTTGACGCTTTGCTGCTACCACTGGATAGCTGATGTATTTACTGTCTATGATCATAGTGAAGGGAGCCAATTTGTTGTTGATGTTGCCAATGATCTTCTGAAAAGGAGCATAGATTATTTTTCAGTAGAACATGAAAATGTTATTAACTGTTTTAATATCTTAAAAGAAAAGTTCCCATCGCATAAAAAGAAATAATAATCCAATTTTTCAAATATCCTCATTGACTAACATATATATAAGAAATATATATGTATCATGGAACTATAAGAGGATAGAAAATGAGTGATATTTCAGATAAAGAGCAAACCAGAAAGAAACCACGAATAAAAAAGACACTGGAGCAGCAATTAGCATCTGCTCAGATGCGTTTAAATCGTTTGCAATATAAGTCTAAGAAAGAAGCTAAACAGATAGAAACACGCCAGAAAATAATTTTAGGTGCGGAAGTTGCCAAGGCTCTTGATTGTGATGTTTTTACAGTGGATAAGGATCTTGTTTTAGGTATGCTACTAGAGATACCTCACCTACATCCAGATGATAAAGAAAGATTTAAAAGAAACGGAATGTTATTTCTGGCTAGTATGAAAGGCCGAAAAACTTAATGGAATATAGAAGTCATTGTATAAATATAAAATGTTATATGTATTCAACTTTCATTGAATTAAATTTGACATTATTTTATATTAATTGTATTTCATTTTATCATCACAGATGAATAACTCCATATTCAAATCTTGTAAGCTGTGGTGGTATTTAATAAAGTCATGGGGGTATCCTCCCGATAAAGCGACCGTAAGTGAACACGGTCTTTTTATTTTCTGTTAAGTAATCCGCTTATCGGCTACTTTGTATATAATATTTTTTAAGTGGTTGCGTTTATTTTTAAATTTATTATTTTCTTTATATCATTTTATTAAACAATGGAGATATAAAGGAAATGAAAAAAACAGTATTAATTAAAAACATAAAAAGTAAAAAAGGTTTCTCACTTTTAGAACTATTACTTGTTCTTGGTATTATCGCAGCGTTAGTGGTAGCAGCATTTATCGTATATCCTAAAGTGCAAGCATCACAACGTTCACAAGCTGAGAGTAATAACATCGCAACAATCCAAGCTGGTGTTAAAGCCCTTTATACTTCCGCTTCAAGCTTTACTGGTTTGAATAACTCAGTAGCAGTTCAAGCGAAGATCTTCCCTGACAACATGTTAAGCGGTTCAGGTAACTCTGCAACACCAATCAACGCATTCAAAGGTGCTGTAACATTAGGTGTAGCTAACACTGGTCCATCATCAGCAGCAGGTTCTTCTTTCACAATTACTTATGATAACGTACCAGCAGCAGAATGTACTAAGATCATAACAGCAACAGCAGGTAACTTCTATATCGCCGCTGTAGGTGGAAAAACTGTTAAGCCAGCAGGTGGAACACTTGATGTAGCAGCAACAGCAGGTGCTTGTTCTGACGCTAACAGTAATACATTGATCTTCACTTCTATTTAACAACAATGTTTTAATAAATTATTTTTTTTGGCTCCTTATTTAAAGGGGCCTTTTTTATCATTTATTGGTTTTTATTCTTCTATATATAGTTCTTCTTTCATCTTGATTTTTGTTTGTTATTTGATAATTAATTAATACGTGAAAATAAAAAGGACGATGAAAATGAAAAAAGGATTCTCTTTACTAAATAGCTGCGCGGAATAGTAGATCACTGAAAGGGAACTCAGCCCGGATTGCGCGATCTGATCATTCGCCAAACCAACCAAAACCACCAACCGGACTGAGCGATGCCGATCATAGCACCAATACCCCGTGGCGAACGACGCCTGATGCAGAAAGCTATTCATAAAACGCGCGATAAAAATCATGCCCGCAGACTCACGGCCATGCTGATGCTTCATCGGGGTGAACGGGTCAGCGATGTTGCCAGAACTCTCTGTTGTGCCCGTTCATCCGTTGGTCGCTGGATTAACTGGTTTACGCACTCAGGTATTGAAGGCCTGAAATCCTTACCCGCAGGGCGCTCCCGACGCTGGCCTTTTGAACATATCTGCACCCTGTTACGTGAGCTGATAAAGCATTCTCCCGGCGATTTTGGTTATCAACGTTCACGCTGGAGCACCGAATTACTGGCAATAAAAATCAATGAGATAACCGGTTGCCAGTTACATGCAGGAACCGTTCGCCGCTGGTTGCCATCTGCGGGGCTTGTATGGCGCAGGGCCGCGCCAACTCTGCGCATCCGTGACCCACATAAAGATGAAAAGATGGCGGTAATCCACAAAGCGCTGGATGAATGCAACGCAGAGCATCCGGTATTTATGAAGATGAAGTGGATATTCACCTTAATCCTAAAATCGGTGCGGACTGGCAGTTGCGCGGACAGCAGAAACGGGTAGTGACGCCGGGGCAGAACGAAAAATACTATCTGGCCGGCGCACTGCACAGTGGCACGGGTAAAGTCAGCTACGTGGGCGGCAACAGCAAAAGTTCAGCGCTGTTTATCGCTCTGCTGAAGCACCTGAAAGCCACTTACCGGCGGGCGAAAACAATCACGCTGATCGTTGATAACTACATTATCCATAAAAGCCGCGAAACACAGCGCTGGTTGAAAGCAAATCCCAAGTTCAGGGTAATTTACCAGCCGGTTTACTCGCCGTGGGTGAATCATGTGGAACGGCTATGGCAGGCACTTCATGACACGATAACCCGTAATCATCAGTGCCGCTCAATGTGGCAGTTACTGAAAAAGGTCCGCCATTTTATGGAAACCGCCAGCCCATTCCCCGGAGGAAAACATGGTCAGGCAAAAGTGTAGCGGTATTAGGCGCAGCTATTTAGAATTAACTCTTGTTTTAGGTGTTGGGACGATGGTGGCTTTTATGAAGTTTCAGGATATGAAAAATGAACAGGAGAGTATAATGGCTTCTACTGTCGGTCAACAAATGAAACAGATCGGTGAAGCAGTTAATGGCTATATAAATATCCGTTATGATAAATTATCAACCTTATCCAATGCTGCCGGAACAGGAACCGATCCGGGGCCAAGAACCTGTTCAGGTTCAGTATGTGAAATTACTTACCAGACATTGATTAACGAAGGTTTGCTACCTTCAACCTACACAGGCACTAATGCTAATAAATCCTCGTATAAAATCATATTAAAACGAGATGGAACTTCACCTAACTTTGTTATTAATGGTCTTATAACGACATCGACGGCATGGATTGAAGGCGGAAAAACACGTTATGATTTATTAGGGAATGCCATGCAAACCGCTGGTATAGATAGCGGTATGACTAAAACAACATCTATTGCTTCTGGGCATAGTGGTCAATGGTCAGAAACGTCTGCTAATTTTAATAATATTACATCCGCTGGACAGTTAGCATTTAGAGTTGGTTTTAATAGTGCGTTATATTCTGTATATTTAAGACGGGATGGAACCTTGCCCATGACTGGCGATTTAAACTTAGATGGGCATAATATTAACAATGTCGCCGCGCTCAATGCCACTGGCAACATTACGACGACAGGCGACCTACAAGCAAGAAACATTAAAGCTACTGGAAAAATTGATGCGGACGGTAATATTTCAGCCGGTAATTGGGTGTGGGCTAAGAATGGATATGGGGACGCTATAGGTTTTGGTGGCGATGCTTATGGTGGAGACTATGAAATACGTTTAGGAACGGCAAAACCATTAACTTTATATTCACCATCTGCAGGAAATTATACAACAGTATTACAAGTTAATAGAAATGCCAAAATAGATCAAAGGCTTGGTTTAATGGGGTACGATCCAAATGAGTTACCATCTGGCTGGGGTGGTGGTTTAAGAACACTTGATGTATATGCCGCTGGAACAGTAGGAACAGGTTCGGGAGGAGCTGTAAATGCTTATATGAATAGTTCTGGTAATATTTATGCCTCTAATGATATCAATGCTGGTCATCAGGTGAATGCTCAATACGTATGGGCATCAGGAAATCTTAATTCTAATTACATCCATTCAAATGGAAACATAAATTCTGATGGAAGGATAAATGCAGGTGAGTTTGTTTATATAAATGGGAAAGTATCCACTGGCGGTGGTTGCTCACCTAATGGTTTACAAGGGAGAGATGATGAAGGTTCGGCATTAAGTTGTGTTAATGGGTTATGGGCAAAATTTAAATTTAATGAAAATATATACAGTGTTGTATTTGAATCTTCCACAACTGGAGGTGGTGATGTTTATAAAACATTAAATCTTGGAAAACACCTCCTTTGTGTTTTTTCAGGCGGTCAATCTACTGATATGGTAACTAAACACTCTATTGTTTATCGTTCAGGCGACATATGGATGTTAGAAATGAGGGTTACAAATTGGAAGGCTGGTGTTCTTACATGGGATAGAGCATCTTGTTTTGATTGAAATATAAGGTTATAATATCATATCGAATTTTCATAAGAAATTTTCTGAGTATAGGGTTACTATAGCTGTAGCTAGCAACGGAAGACAAAATAAAACTGAATGTGTATTTTTTATGTTTTAATTTTGTAAATTATAAACTGGCCTCCTAAAAGGCCAGTTATATAATTTAAAGGCTGCTCATTATTTCTGTAATGGCTGTGGCTCGAACATATTTTGCTGCATTGATTTTTTCTGCTTTTAAAGCACTAAAATGTGCAGTTCCACAGGCTATCTTCGCATCTTCTTCATGACCAAGACCAATGTGTTTACTTTTTGTCTCTACAACAAAGTAAATATGTTCTTCACCATTGTCTTCAATAACTAACGCCCAGTCAGGATTGTAGGTTCCCAGTGGCGTCGGGATTTTAAACCATCCCGGCAGCTTCACATAAAGCTTAACTTCATCCTGTTCTTCGAGTTCCTGAGCGAAACGGCTTTCGACTTCAGAATCTTTAGGAACGTATTCGTAAACTGACTTAGACGAGGTTTCAAAAAGATTACGGGCATATCCTGTTAGCTCTTTATCCATAAAGAGACTTTGCGCATACACCTCTCCTTTTAGTGGATAATATTTAATACCATCAACAATTGACAGGCGTTTGCAGTAGTTGATTCGGCCTATAGCTTCACTGATAAACTGCTGTGGATTTTTAGCAAAATCAGCGAGTCTTCCACTCTCTTTCAGGATGGTGCTTAAACTGCGTCTTGTCAGTCCGGTTTTTTCCTGTAGAACACCAAGAATATCTGGCAATGGCTGCTCTGCAACATCAACTACAGAGCTTGTTGTTCCATTAGACAGAGCTTTAACATCAAGGCCAGATTGACTTTGTTTGATTGTTGCTTTGCTGAAACTGACCATTGCTTTTGCTACAGGCTGCATTTCAGAAAGTGATTTCGTACAGGATTTGATCAATTCTTCTTCATCAAATGCTAGCCGATACAGCGTTTTTTGACAAATGCGCTGCCATAACGCTTCGAATTCCGGGCTGTTTAAGACTTCTTTCCGGTATTTGATTGTTTTACGTTCATCAGCATTGTTTATATTGAGTCGCCCTGCTGATTTACGCAGGATAGTTTCAATTTGTTCCTGTAGTGAGGCATACTTCTCACTAACAACAAAAGTGTCTTCGAATAACACTTCTTTCAGGGCTTTTGTGATTTTCCCCGATTTTTCCAGATAACCTTCGGTCTGTAGTTCAGACCAAATCTCATGTGAACCGGCGATACCCACAACTTGTGAGGAATCAGAGAAGATCAGATGGGCAAACGCATCTTTTTCGATGATACCAAAACGGATGCCTGTTTCGTTCTCAATTTCGCTCTGTAGTCGTTCGGCATAGGCTTCATAATTTTCACTGGCAACGACAGTCAGAATGTTAATGCTTTCATCACGAACACGTTCACCCTCTTGGTTAACACACAGGCGAAGACCACGTCCTAATGTTTGACGACGTTCTCGTTCACTTCCCATCTCTCGGAGGCTACAGATCTGGAATACATTGGGATTATCCCAGCCTTCTTTCAAAGCAGAGTGTGAAAAAATAAACCTCACCGGATTCGAGAAACTCAAAAGCTTCTCTTTATTTTTCATGATGAGGTTATAACCGCGTTCCGCATTTTCGCGGCCTGCATTATTGCTTTCGCTTGTTTCAGCCCATGCACCTTTTTTATCAATGGAGAAATAACCATCATGAACGTCTTTAGCATGTTCTGGATGAGAAGGAAGTAAATCTTTATAGGCAGGACTTTTGATGGCTTTAAGGTATTCTTCCTCAAAGATACGGGCATATTCACCCGGCTCACGTTGTCCTTCTTCAGTGAACTGACGGTAGAAATCAACCTTATCGATGAAAAACAGGGTAAGAACCTTGATTTGCTGAGTATTCAGGCGAAGTTCTTTATCCAGATGTTCACGGATTGTACGTCTGATCATATGACGCTGGATGAGCATAGGGTCAATATCCCCCACGACATCACCGACTTTCATATAGTAGGTATCAGAAGGTGTTTCCAGTGTAAGATAACCCTCTTTGCCCGTTCGGATCTCGCTTATCCGATAACCCTGATAAATATCACGTCCTGTTTCGACATCGAGTGTCATACCGTCATATACGGTAATCTCTGAACGATTTACGTTCCCTTTTTTATCGGCTATATCAACAAGAACAGTACCGCTGATAACATTTTTCTTACTATTAATACTGACCAGTTTCACATAAGGACTGTTGCTTGCATTCTGGACTTCAAGCCCGGCAACCTCGATCTGTTTGACCAGTTTCTGATTGTAAGCATCAATGGCATCAAGGCGGTACACCATATGATGTTTATGAATATGTGTTGCTGAATAGCGTAAGGTGAACATAGGGTGCATTGCATCAAGTGCGGTTTTACCCGCACCGTTTAAGCCACCGTCAACACTTTGCGGTTCATCGACAATAATAATTGGACGTGTAGCACGGATTAAATCAATGGGCTTATCCAGATCGTCCACAGTTGTTTTTTCACTGGACTGATAGAGCTTGTTAACATCTTTTTTGTTAATCGCACCCACAGTCATTACCATGATCTGCATAACAGAACTGGTTGCAAAATTTCGAACATCCGCAGGTTTTGCCGAATCATACAGATAGTATTCGTATGGAACTCCCGCATACAGGCTTTTGAAATGTTCTTCAGTGATTTGTAGTGTTTTATAAACGCCTTCCTTGATAGCAACTGAAGGAACCACAATAATAAATTTACTCATGCCATAGCGTTTATTTAGCTCCAGCATGGTGCGAAGATAAACATACGTTTTACCTGTCCCTGTTTCCATTTCGACAGTAAAATCATGACTGTCAAGGACAGGTGAAGGTAGAAGCTGGTTTTTTAACTGAACATTGTTCAGATTTTTAAGCAGTACATCATCTTCGGGTATTTGTGGGTTAACAGGCATTGAACCCGTTGCGCCTTCAAATGAGAGTGCACCCTGAGCTGGGGCCAGCACAGTCATTTCGCTTTCCCATTTCTCTTGCCCTTCAAACAAATCACAGACCGAAGTTATGGCGTTTTGCTGATAGGTAAGGTCAGATTCAAAATGTAGTTTCATCTCATTCCCTTACAGGCTGTGCAGGTTAGTCAGGCCATGTTGTTCCAGAATGGCGCAAAGATTTGTTTTAGCAACGTTATTTTCAAATGCGTCATCAAGGAAATAGCAGACCGTATCTTTGCCAGCTTTTAAACTCTTATGCCAGTCAATGATCCCTTTGGTTAGTGCCTCAACAGAAGAGGCAGGGATTTGACGGGTAAAGCAGGTAAACAATTTTCCACCGTCAACACAAGAAACGGTTAATCCATCAAACTGACGGGTTTCAATGTTAACACTCAAGTCAATGCCACGCTTTAGCATTAACTCTGTGAGCAAATCTTCTTCACTACGGCCTTCAAGGATTGGGCTTACATAGGCATCAATCTGTTCTGAAAGGGTTTCTGCTGTGGCTTCCCACGGACGGATATTAGATGTATCGAGTTTAAACACACGAAAACCGGTATCTCCATTCCAGTCTGGATTAATTGCTTTAACCTTATTACCTGCACGGCGGAGGCGTTCTTTCGTTAATTCAGATAGATACAATGGCTTATCAAGCTCTTCGCAGAAGTAGATTGCAGAAAGATCTTCCTTATTGCTTTTAGATAGTGTTTCAGGGAGTTGAACCAGAATGAACTTTCTATCTTGTTTATCCGTCTCGTTCAATTCGTACACTGCTTGCCCTGTAGTACCACTTCCCGCAAAAAAATCCATGATAATATCATTTTCTTTGGTCGCTATTTGTACAATCCGCTGTAGCAACCTCACGGGTTTTGGATTAGGAAATGGTGAACGTGTGCTATCAAATAGTTCTGCTAACTGTTTTGTACCTTCATCTGTGTGCCCAACATGCTCAAATCCCCAAAGAGTTTGTGGAGGAATAGTGTCTCTCACCTCTGAGCGAAATCTTTTTAGTCGCGGCTTGTTATTACCATCTTCGCCAAACCATATTCTGTTATCAGAAATTAACTCTTCAATTTTATCCTTGTTAAATCTCCAACTACTACCAGCGGGAGGATAATGTTCCATCCCCGAGGGGGATGTGATACCAAAAACTGCATAATCTCTGACTTCAGTTCTGAGAAGATTATCTGAAGCCCATACACCCCTAGGGTCATTATCTAAATTCTTGTATGTTGATTCTTGTTGCTTACTTCTTGGTAAGCCGAGTATTTTTGATTGGTCTGATTTTTTGTAGCAAAGAATATAGTCATGTGACTCTGAAAAGTTTTTTGAATCTGCTTTTGTGCTATATTTTTTTTGCCAAATAACATTGGCAACAAAATTTTCTTGCCCAAAAATATCATCGCACATTAATTTCAAGTTATTGACTTCATTGTCATCAATGCTTAAAAATATAAACCCATCCTCTTTGAGAAGATTTCTTGCAAGTTTAATAGGTGATGCTACCAACTTGCTGATTTAGTGTATAATGGTGTTTTTGAGGTGCTCCCGTGGCTTCAGTCTCCGTCTGCTGTCCCTCCTGTTCCGCTACTGAAGGCGTGATGCGTAATGGCAAAAGTACTGCCGGGCATCAACGTTATCTCTGCTCTCACTGCCGTAAAACATGGCAGCTCACCTTCACTTATGCCGCTTCTCAGCCCGGTACACACCAGAAAATCATTGATATGGCTATGAACGGCGTCGGTTGCCGTGCCACCGCACGACTAATGGGCGTGGGCCTCAACACCATTTTGCGCCATTTAAAAAACTCAGGCCGCAGTCAGTAACCTCCCGGATACAGCCGGGCAGTGATGTCATTGTCTGTGCGGAGATGGACGAGCAATGGGGCTACGTCGGTGCAAAATCACGTCAGCGCTGGCTGTTTTACGCGTATGACAGGATACGCAGGGCGGTGGTAGCCCACGTTTTCGGTGAACGCACTATGGCCACACTGGAGCGTCTTCTGAGCCTGCTGTCAGTTTTTGACGTGGTGGTATGGATGACGGACGGCTGGCCGATGTATGAGTCACGTCTGAAGGGAAAACTGCACGTCATCAGTAAGCGTTACACGCAGCGAATTGAGCGACACAACCTGAATCTGAGACAGCATCTGGCAAGGCTGGGCAGGAAGTCCCTGTCGTTCTCAAAATCGGTGGAGCTGCATGACAAAGTCATCGGGCACTATCTGAACATAAAACACTATCAGTAAATTGGAGTCATTACCGTTTAATACGTGGATACATCATATTCAACCAGTCTGTGTGATAACGCCCACTGGTTTCTGAATTAGAACTTACACGCACGCCATCTTCTGTTTGCCCAGTAATCTCCAGATAATTTTTCATATTATCTTGGAAGTTATCAGGATAGACAAAATCTTTACCGGTATTGTAAGGAGGATCGATATAAATAAGCTTAACTTTTCCGGCATAACTTTTTTGAAGAAGTTTTAACACTTCAAGGTTATCACCCTCGATCATGAGGTTCTTGGTGTTATCCCAATCAACGCTTTCATCTTTACATGGGCGTAAGGTGCCACGGGAAGGGGTAAGAGCAAGCTGACGAGCCTGACGTTTACCATGCCAGTTGAGGCCATAGCGTTCTTCTTTGTCGTCTACATTTTCACCCAAAAGCTGCTTTAAAACCTCAAAATCAACACTGTCTTCATTAAAAGCTTCAGGAAACAATGATTTAAGTTTGGTGATGTTATCGGCAGTGATATTCATTGATTGCAGTTCGGGCATTTTAGGCGAAAGTTTGTTCATTGACCATTCCACGTATCTGTATCAGGTTACTGTGTGATGGGGGATATTTTACGGTAAATAGTGCATTTCATCAATGAACAGTGTGCTACAGATTTCTTTTTAAATCATTATGTTAATGCATTTATTGAATGTCCTGTCCTTGTATTAGTACAATTAGCTTTATGCGTCTACCAAACATTATCAGGATGTGATGATGGCTAAACTGAACAAGAAACAACTTGCTTTACTCAAGGAAATGCCTGCCGATCAACTCATGCAAATAATTTGTGATATTGCAGAGAATAATGGTCAGGCAAAATCCTTTATTATTAATAAATATCTGTTAACTCCAGAAGAATCACTGAAAAAGGCTGAGGCTGAATACAAAAGGGTAATTAAAACAAAACGCTTTTATGATTATTATGAAGCAGCGGTTTTTTTTGAGGGGCTATACAGGAATGTCATATTTCCACTTGAAAAGACGGTATCAACGCTGCCTGAAAAAACCGAGGCGTTTTGCCATAATTTACTGCTCTCATTTGATAAAATCAGCGAAATTGCTGATACATCAGATGGATCATGGATGGACTATTATAATGGTGCTGTCGAAACATGGTTAAAATCCCTGTCCCTACAAAAAGACAAAAGCATTGATGTTATAGCGGATAAAATACTTTCCGTGCTTAAAGGTGATGTATATTTTAACTTTGATATTTTTGATAAGTATAAAAAAGAGCTGGGATACAATGTTATTCGTGCTTTAAGGGAAAGTCTTCTTAAGACAGGTGATGTTAATTATGCTGTTGAGTTAAGTCTGTATATCAGGGATGTTGATTTCATCAGGCAATGCTTTGAGAAAAGAAAACTGAACCAGCCAGAATACATCATTAAGTTTGCTGAGTTGCTGGTTGATGAACTGTGCACTGAGGAAGCCATTCAGGTTCTCAATAAAATCAAAGAAGATAAATCAGTTGATCAGGCAGGGCTTCGTGATAAATGGACTGAGGTGTTGGCTCTGGCGTTGATTGAAGAAGGCGAGATTCAGCAGGCAAAAACAATTTGTATAGACGGATTTAAGAACAGGTGTGATGTTATTTTTTATAATATCTATAATCGGGTAGAGAAAAATAATGACTCACTGGATTTGTTCTCTGGCATAGCAAAGAACAAAGGCTTTCCGTTTGTTATTCTTTTCTTGTCCGGGACAGATAGTTATGGAAAACTTGATTCTGAAGTCATGAATGCGAGTGAAAATGAAATCGCAGAGATGATGTCTTTATTACGCGGTTCTTTTGTTCGTACTTTATCGAGTGAACTTTACAGGCATGGTTATGCATGTTCTGCAACTTTGCTCCGTAGAGTTCTGGCAGAGGACAGTATCAGTCGTTCTCAGAGTAAATACTACACCTATGCAGCATCTGATATGAAAAAAAGCATTGATTACAGTAAAGATATTACATGGACTGAAAAAATCCCTTCTACAGAAGAGTATTTAAAATCCCTGTTTATTGAGCACAAAAGAAAATACGCACTCTGGGAAATAATGCTGGAAAAAATCGCTGGTTTAGTGATAGAGAAAGATTCAGTATCATATTCAGCATAGAGTGTAATTAAGCATGAAGTTGAAAGGCCGCGAACGGCCTTTCCCTTTATTTATTTGAAGCAAACTCAAACGGCCTTACCATACCGTTTCTGCTTGCATCAAGGTAGTCAGCCCACCATTGGAGCATCAGACGGCGTTGATCAAGGTGTTTAGCCTTGTGGGTATAAGCAGCACGGACGCTGTTGCTTTCCTTATGGCTCATTTGAAGCTCTACAGCGTCTTCTGACCATAGCCCGGACTCAATTAAGGCACTACAGGCCAGAGTGCGGAAACCGTGTCCACAGATGTCCTGCTTCGTGTTATATCCCATATTACGCAGGGCTTTGTTGATGGTGTTTTCACTCATGGGTTTAAACGAGTCATAACAGCCAGTGAAGATTAATCCATCATCATGGCCTTCTTCATAAGTCAGTTGTCGGATCTCTTTTAGTATCCTCATAGCTTGCTTACAAAGGGGAACGAAGTGCTTACGCTTCATTTTGGCACCACGAGTCGAATGTTTGACGTTTTCAATTGCTTCACGCTGTTCGGGTATCACCCATAACTTACTTTTGAAATCAATTTCAGACCAGCGAGCGAAACGAAGCTCACTGGAACGAATGAAAATCATCAGATTGAGCTGTATTGCCAGTATGGTTAACCTGCGGCCTTTGTATTCGGCAATTTTGTTCAGTAGCTGGGGTATTTCTTCCAGCTCAAGTGCAGGGCGGTGTTCAGTTTGTGGTTTCTGAACTGCACCTTCCATATCATAGGCTGGGTTATGGCGTATCAGCTTTTGCTGGACGGCATGACGCAGGATTGCCGTAATGTATTGTTGAATGCGCATGGCAACTTCAAGATAACCAAGAGCCTCAACTTTTTTCACCGGAACCAGCAGATCACCCGTATCCAGTTCGGCAACATCTTTGTCACCGATTACCGGGAAGACATAAGTTTCAAGGCGCTTCCATACGGCATCACCATAATCATCAGACCATTTTGTTTTCGTGGAGAACCACGCTTTGGCTACTGTTCTGAAGGAGCGTGTATTATCACGTTTGGCTTTAAGCTCTTTAACCTCTGCCTGTTTCTTTGCATTAGGGTCAATACCCTGAGCCAGAAGCCTTCTGGCCTCGTCACGGCGTTGTCTTGCGTCAGAAAGAGAAACTGCAGGGTAAACACCAATAGAGAAGAGTTTTTGTTTCCCTTCGAAGCGGTAAGCCATTTGCCAGTATTTCGAACCTTTAGGGGTAACACGAAGGAACATACCAAAGCCATCAGTAAGCTTGTATTCCTTCTCAAGGGGTTTTGCATTTTTTGCTTTAATATCAGTCAGTGACATGAAAACACCCCCTCATTTGTTGGTAAAAGGGAAATCGAACCAGCATTACCAGCATTTTTACCATCAAAATGATATGGCTTCGAGTGGTTTTTAATGAACGAGGGTGAACGACTGAGAGGGGATAACCAATTGATAGAAATGCAGAAAGCAGACGTTAGTGAACGTCTGCTTTCTTGAAAATGGCTCCTCTGACTGGACTCGAACCAGTGACATACGGATTAACAGTCCGCCGTTCTACCGACTGAACTACAGAGGAATCGTGTGAACGAGGCGCATATTATCGGGGTGCCCCGTGGTTGTCAAAGCCTGATTTGCAGAAAATTACGCGTTTGCTGATTTAATCTGCAATCAGGTTGAAAACTGACTTTTTGCCGATTTTCACCGCAATCAGGCGGTTATGCGGCATCCTCTTTCTTCGCTGGCGCATATTTCCACGCCCAGCGCCCGGTAATCAGACGGCGATAGAACAGCGCGGCGCGGGTGGCCCAGTCGAGGAACATCCCCATCCAGACGCCGACGACACCCCATCCCAGCACGATACCCAACACGTAGCCCACCACCACGCGACAGCCCCACATGCTCAGCATAGACACCCACATCGCAAAGCGTACGTCCCGAGCACCTTTAAAACCGGCTGGCAGCACCCACGAAGCAGCCCAGATAGGCATAAAAGCAGCGTTCATCCACAGCAGGATTTTCACCACGTCTTTAACATCCTGCTCATGGGTATAGAACGAGGCAAACAGTCCGGCAAACGGTGCGGTTCCCCATGCAATCACCGTGAGCACAATCGTCGACATCCAGAATACATGGCGCAGCTGCCGCTCCGCTTGCGCCAGTTGGCCGGTACCAAGACGTTTACCGGTAATAATGGTCGACGCTGAGCCCAGCGCGTTACCCGGCAGGTTAATCAATGCCGCCACCGAGAAAGCGATAAAGTTACCGGCGATAACGTCAGTCCCCATCCCGGCGACGAACATTTGCGTCAGCAGCTTGCCGCTGTTAAACAGCACCGACTCTACGCTTGCCGGAATGCCAATGCCCATGACCTCCCAGATGATGGCGAAGTTCAGGGGTTTGAAGTAGCTTTTAAGCGGAATGCGCAACGCCGGATTAAAGCCGACCATCAGCACGTAGATAGTCACCACCGCGCCGATATAGCGCGAAATCGTCAGCCCCAGCCCGGCTCCGGCGAACCCCAGGCCATCCCAGCCAAAGGCCCCGTAAATCAGCACGCTGCTGATCATAATGTTCAGGATATTCATGCCGCCGTTTATCATCAGCGGGATCTTGGTGTTTCCCGCACCACGCAGCGCACCGCTGCCAATCAAGGCAATCGCCGCCGCCGGGTAGCTCAACACGGTCAGTTCAAGGTAGGTTAACGCCAGCGCTTTCACTTCCGGCGTGGCATCTCCGGCCACAATATTGATAATTTCCGCGCCGAAATAGTGAATCACCGCCGCCAGCACGATGGCGAACAAGGTCATGATGACCAGCGACTGACGCGCCGCCGCCCGCGCCTTGCGCCGGTCGCGTCGGCCCAGGCTGAAGGCCACCACCACCGTGGTCCCAAGGTCAATCGCGGCGAAGAACGCCATGATCACCATATTGAAGCTGTCGGCCAGGCCCACGCCGGCCATCGCTTCTTTGCCTAACCAACTGACGAGGAATGTACTCAGTACACCCATCAGCAAAACGCAGGTATTTTCCAGAAAGATGGGCACAGCAAGGGGGGTGATTTCACGCCAGAAGAGAACTCGATAACTTTTGCGTTTTTTATACCAGGGCGTGCGTGAGACGGCCTGGCGAAGCACGGCGGTGACGTTCAAAATGGGCCTTAGTTCTGAAAGTTGAAACTCCATTTCAAATGATGAGGGAGAAACCGCGTTCCTGCAAAACATTTTTCCTTAATTTTTGTCTGCAATGGCGACAAATTGTTGATGGAATAGGCAACTGCACCACAAAGCGTGAATTGGGGTTTGACAAAAGTTTTTTCGCCGCTAAGATACGACTCCACAACGATTCCTCTGTAGTTCAGTCGGTAGAACGGCGGACTGTTAATCCGTATGTCACTGGTTCGAGTCCAGTCAGAGGAGCCAATTTCCTGCTTTCATGCATCCTTGCGAATCATTATATGATGTTGGTTCAACAGGTTAGCGTGAAAACTCTTCCCGATGCATTTTGATTTTATCCTCCGCATCGGGAGAATTTGGTGGTCAGATTTGGGGTCAGTTTGGTTCGATTATGGAGTGACCCCCATATGTCTCTCAACGACACGAAAATCCGCAGTCTCAAGCCTTCTGAAAAATCCTTCAAAGTCTCCGATTCACACGGTCTATACCTCTTGGTCAATCCAGGCGGCTCACGTCTCTGGTATCTTAAGTATCGAATTAACGGTAAAGAATCCCGCCTTGGCTTAGGCGCTTATCCCGATGTATCCCTTTCCGACGCCCGGCAACAACGAGACGGTATCCGCAAGTTGCTGGCGCAGAACATTAACCCCGCTCAGCAACGTATAGCCGAAAGAGCCGCCCGCTCACCGGAAAAGGTCTTTAAGACAGTGGCGCTGGCGTGGCATAAAAGCAATAAAAAATGGTCGCAGAATACCGCTGACCGTCTGCTTGCCAGCATGCACAATCATATTTTTCCGGTTATCGGACATCTGTCCGTCACGGAACTTAAACCCCGTCATTTCATTGACCTGCTGAAAAGCATTGAGAAAAAAGGTCTGCTGGAAGTCGCGTCCCGCACGCGGCAGCACCTCTGTAACATCATGCGTCATGCGGTTCATCAGGGATTCATTGACAGCAACCCGGCGGCAAACCTTGACGGCGTGACAGCGCCCCCCGTTAAGCGCCACTACCCCGCCCTGCCGCTGGAACGCCTGCCGGAATTGCTGGGGCGCATTGATGGTTATCAGCAGGGACGAGGGTTAACCCGTCAAGCGGTCCTTCTGACCCTTCACCTGTTTATCCGTTCCAGTGAACTGCGTTTCGCCCGATGGAGCGAGTTTGATTTCAGGAACTGTATCTGGACCATCCCCGCTACCCGCGAAGCTCTTCCCGGTGTTCGTTATTCCGGACGCGGAGCCAAAATGCGCACGCCCCACATTGTTCCATTATCCCGGCAAGCCATCGTTATCCTGAAACAAGTAGAGGAAATCTCAGGTCATCTGGAACTAGTGTTCCCCGGTGACCATAACCCTTACAGGCCAATGTGTGAAAATACAGTCAACAAGGCACTGCGACTGATGGGCTATGACACAAAAATGGACATTTGCGGCCATGGCTTTCGGGCAATGGCATGCAGCGCCTTAATGGAATCCGGACTCTGGTCGAAGGATGCTGTTGAACGCCAAATGAGTCATCAGGAACGCAACAGCGTGCGGATAGCTTATATCCACAAAGCTGAACATCTGGAAGCCCGTAAAGCGATGATGCAGTGGTGGTCTGATTATCTTTATACGTGCCGGGAAAACTATGTTCCCCCATATATATATAGTAAAAATATCAGTCATGAAGCTACCTGAGTCAGCAAAAAACTAATCAGGATTACGATAACAACAGCATCTGACAACGCAGATGCTGTTGTTATTTTTCTGTATCTTCTTCATGGTATTTCCCCTTCCATTTATCCTTGTCAGTTGGTATTAAAATCCGCCCTGTAATTTTAGAACAAAACAATGAGGGGTATGATATTCACAGAGGGTTATAACTCATCACGCTTTATACCAGAACTCTTTTTCAGAACAGGTTTATTCCTTCTGACAGCCCCTGGTGTATGATGCATTTCATTTCTCATCGCTCGGGTAAATACCTGCTGACTGGTAAACCCGAGCATAAAGCACACCTCTATGACGGGTATATCCGTATTCTCCAGTAAAAAATAAGCACGTCTTAGTTTTTCAAGCTTTATATATTTCCCTAGACTTATTCCTGCCACCTCCTTGAACATCCGTTGAAAATGCCATTTTGAATAACCAGCTTTTGCAGAAACATCCTCAACCTTCAGCGGCTCCTCCAGATGCTCATCAATCCATTGCATAATTTCATACACCACAAGTCGGTTTATCTTTTCCTTCCGTATTTTTTTTATGTCCATATATAGCCCCCCACAATGAGGCAGACAGGAATAACAGAAAGGCCAAAGCCCTGTTCACATCATCTGATGATTGAGATTCCACATGATCCACAACGACCCGGTAATAATGATAAAGATAATGGCAGCGGAAAAGACAATGGTTACGAGGTTCCAGCGCATTTCAGAAGAAGCATTCAGGTGAAGAAAATACACCAGATGTACCAGCACCTGAACAACGGCACACGTCATGACCCCGCCTGCGATGATCCCTGCGGAAACACCACTGTCCATAACCAGCCAGAACGGGATCACCGTCAGAATGACCGACAGGAGAAAGCCGGTTATATAAGACATCGTATTGCCGTAAGCTACGCCCTGTGCGTCTGCAGAATGTCTCATGGCATTGCTCCCATCAGGTAAACAATACTGAACACGCAAATCCAGATGACATCGAGGAAATGCCAGAACAGACTCAGGCATATCAGACGGGGGCGACTGAATCCTGACAGACCTCGTCGGGCAACCTGATACATCAGGATCAGCATCCAGATCAGTCCACATGTCACATGCAGACCATGGGTGCCCACCAGAGTAAACAGCGCTGACAGGAAGCCACTGCGCTGTGGGCCGAAACCCTCAGCAGTCAGGTGACTGAACTCCCAGACTTCCATTCCGATAAAACCCAGACCACACAGAAATGTCAGGGTCAGCCATCCAAGTACACCGCCCTCGCGGTCTTTATCCATGCTGATAACAGCAAAACCATAGGTAATCGAGCTAAACAGAAGCAGCGTAAGCGTCATCTCAGTACCGTCTGTTGAAATTTCCGGTGATTGACGATGATAGAGTCCTCTTATAAACGTTAATGGACTCTATCAATGTCAGATTCTCTTCGTCCCCGCAGGGTTCGTGCGTCTTACTCCATGGACTTTAAACTGGAACTTGTCGAAAAATCTTATCAGCCTGGAGCCTGCGTGGCCCAACTGGCCAGAGAACACGGGATTAATGACAATCTGTTGTTTACATGGCGCCAGCGCTACAGCCACCTTTTGCCCGATGAAATACAACGTTCAGTCAGTAAACCTGATGCTGTCATCCCTGTTGTGGTATCTGACATGTCCCTGTCACATCATGCAGAACCACACTATGAACCATCCGGTTCCGCTTACGGTGAGGTGATGACCTGCGAAGTGGCTGTCGGGAGCGCCAGTCTGCGCCTGACAGGGAACTTATCTCCCGCTATCCTGAAAACACTGCTTCGCGAACTGACCGGGAGGGGACGATGATCTCCCTCCCGTCTGGCACCCGTATCTGGCTGGTCGCCGGCGCCACCGACATGCGTAAATCCTTCAACGGTCTGGGCGAGCAGATACAGCACGTACTGGATGAGAACCCCTTCTCCGGCCACCTGTTCATCTTCCGTGGCCGCCGGGGTGATACCGTCAAAATTCTCTGGGCAGATGCGGATGGACTGTGCCTCTTCACCAAACGCCTTGAGGAAGGGCAGTTCATCTGGCCCGCCGTGCGCGACGGCAAGGTGGCCATTAGTCGCTCGCAACTGGCCATGCTCCTCGATAAGCTGGACTGGCGTCAGCCCAAAACACCCCGTCTTAACTCACTGACAATGTTGTAAAAAAAGCATGGCCGCATTATAAATGGGTCATGAGTCAGGACTATCTCGCCCGTATCACCGCGCTGGAAGAAGAACTTCGCCGGAAAGACAGCCAGCTCAGTCTCGTTGCCGAGACTGAGGCCTTCCTGCGCTCTGCGCTGACCCGCGCTGAAGAAAAGATCGAGGAAGACGAACGGGAGATAGAACACCTGAGGTCTCAGATAGAAAAACTGCGCCGTATGATGTTCGGCACCCGTTCTGAAAAACTGCGCCGCGAGGTGGCACAGGCCGAAGCGCTGCTGAAACAGCGCGAACAGGCGAGCGATCGTTACAGTGGGCGGGAAGACGACCCGCAGGTTCCCCGCCAGCTCCGTCAGTCCCGGCACCGTCGTCCGCTTCCGGAACATCTTCCCCGTGAGATACTCCGGCTGGAGCCGGAAGAAACCTGCTGCCCGGCATGTGGCGGTGAAATGGCGTACCTCAGCGAAGTCAGCGCGGAGCAGCTGGAGCTGGTTGCCAGCGCCCTGAAAGTGATCCGCACAGTGCGGGTAAAAAAAGCCTGCACAAAATGTGACGGTATCGTGGAAGCTCCCGCGCCGTCACGTCCTGTCGAGCGGGGTATCGCCGGACCGGGTCTGCTGGCCCGTGTGTTAACAGCCAAATACTGTGAACATCTGCCGCTGTACCGCCAGACGGAAATCCTTGCCCGCCAGGGGGTGGAGCTGAGCCGCGCACTGCTCTCCAACTGGGTGGATACGTGCTGCCGTTTAATGGCGCCGCTGGACGAAGCCCTTTATCACTACGTGATGAACTGCCGCAAACTGCATACAGATGATACTCCAGTGCCGGTGCTGGCGCCGGGCAGGAAAAAGACGAAAACCGGGCGTATCTGGACGTATGTCCGGGATGACCGGAATGCCGGTTCGTCAGATCCTCCGGCAGCGTGGTTCGCGTACTCACCGGACCGGCAGGGAAAACACCCGGAGCTGCACCTTCGCTCCTTCCGTGGCGTCCTGCAGGCAGATGCCTTCGCGGGGTATGACCGGCTGTTCAGTACATCGCGAGAAGGCGGCGTGCTGACAGAGGCGGCATGCTGGGCGCATGCCCGCCGAAAAATCCACGACGTGTACATCAGCAGCCAGAGCGCCACGGCGGAGGAAGCGCTGAAACGCATCGGCGAACTGTACGCCATCGAAGCGGAAATACGCGGCATGCCGGAGACAGAGCGTCTGGCGGCCAGACAGTCGCGGAGTGCGCCGCTGCTGGCGTCACTGCATGAGTGGATGGTGGAGAAAAGTGCGACACTGTCGAAAAAATCCCGGCTGGGAGAGGCGTTCACGTATGCCCTGAACCAGTGGGATGCCCTGTGTTACTACTGCCGTGACGGTCTGGCGGAACCCGACAATAACGCCGCGGAGCGGGCGCTTCGCGCCGTCTGCCTGGGAAAGAAAAACTACATCTTCTTCGGGAGCGATCATGGTGGCGAACGTGGTGCACTGCTGTACGGACTGATCGGAACGTGCCGTCTGAACGGTATCGATCCAGAAGCGTATCTGCGCCACATCCTGAGCGTTCTGCCTGAGTGGCCTTCCAACAGGGTTGGTGAACTTCTGCCGTGGAACGTGGCTATACCTGCCTGACCAGTGTCAATACGGCGTCCGGTTAACGCTTACGAAGCAGCACAGTTTCCGCCAGTACAAACGGAGGTTCGAAAATATCCTTACCCGCCGGACCACCTGCAATGTTATGAACCATGACGCCGTAAGTCGCGAACTGGGTGGCGAAGATAATGCAGTCGCTCATCAGGTAGATCCAGAAGCCGAAGACCTTACTGGTACCTGTACCCTGATGCCCGTGCTCAGCACGGGTGCGGAAGGATGAATCCAGGGCTTCACTTACCATATGTCACACCGGCTTTGTTTATTTCTGCAAAGTGCTGATCCTCGATTTTTTTTATCTCGGCGACGGGTACGTAATAATCCACATCTTCATCGAAGCTTTTAATAACCCAGGTCAGGATAATCCCGAGGAATGACAATCCCGCCAGCCACCAGATATGCCAGATAGCCCCGAAGCCAAACCCGATGCAGAGCAGACCAATAATCAGCCCCGCCCCGCTGTTTTTCGGCATATGGATTTCGGCATAGTTAGCAGGTTGCTTGTATGCCTCCCCTCTTTCCTTCATTTCCCAGAACGCATCACGTTCGTGGACAAAAGGCACTTCAGCAAAGTTATAGAATGGCGGCGGGGAAGAGGTGGACCACTCCAGTGTCCGTCCGCCCCACGGGTCGCCGGTCATATCCCGGTTTTCGTGGCGGTCGCGCACCGACACCCAGAACATAATGACCTGGCACAGTATCCCGCAGGCTATCAGCGCAGCACCGCTGGCTGCCACGACCAGCAGGGGATGGAACTGGGGGTCAATATTCTGACTCAAGCGGCGGGTCATCCCCATGAACCCCAGCACATAGAGCGGCATAAACGCCACATAAAATCCGATGATCCAGAACCAGAACGCCCTCTTGTTCCATTTTTCATTCAGGGTGAACCCCGTCGCTTTCGGGAACCAGTAGGACACACCAGCCATACTGCCGAACACCACTCCGCCGATAATGACATTATGGAAGTGGGCAATCAGGAACAGGCTGTTGTGCAGGACAAAGTCAGCTCCCGGCACGGCCAGCAGGACGCCGGTCATACCCCCTATAGAAAAGGTGACAATAAAACCTACCGTCCATAACATAGCGGAGTGCATCTGAATGCGCCCCTGATACATGGTGAACAACCAGTTGAAGATTTTCACACCAGTCGGGATAGCGATAATCATCGTCATGATCCCGAAGAAGGCGTTAACGTTCGCACCGGCTCCCATGGTGAAGAAGTGATGCAGCCATACCAGGAAGGAAAGCAAAGTGATGGCGACAGTTGCCCACACCAGCGAGGTATAACCGAACAGACGTTTCCTGGAAAAGGTTGCCACCACTTCCGAGTAGACCCCGAAGACCGGCAACACCAGGATATACACTTCCGGATGGCCCCACGCCCAAATCAGGTTGACGTACATCATCATGTTGCCGCCCATATCATTGGTGAAGAAATGGAAGCCCAGATAGCGGTCAAGGGTCAGCAATGTCAGCGTGACGGTCAGCACAGGGAAAGAAGCGATAATCAGCACGTTGGTACACAACGACGCCCAGGTGAACACCGGCATCTTAAACATCGTCATACCCGGTGCACGCATTTTCAGTATGGTGACGAAGAAGTTAATCCCGGTCAGTGTGGTCCCGATCCCCGACAGCTGGAGTGTCCATATCCAGTAATCCACCCCGACACCGGGACTGTACGCTAACTCCGAAAGCGGCGGATATGCCAGCCAGCCGGTGGTCGCAAACTCCCCCACTCCCAGGCAGAGATTAACCAGCACCACGCCTACCACCGTTAACCAGAAACTCAGGTTGTTCAGGAAAGGAAAAGCCACATCACGCGCGCCAATCTGCAGGGGCACCACAATATTCATCAGGCCGATAACGAAAGGCATCGCCACGAAAAAAATCATGATTACACCGTGACCCGTAAAAATTTGATCGTAGTGCCAGGGCGGCAGATACCCCGCCCCTTCCACTCCGGATGAGGCCAGTACCTGCTGGCTGCGCATCATGATTGCATCGGAAAAGCCGCGCAGTAACATCACGAACGCGACGATGATGTACATGATCCCGAGCTTTTTATGGTCAACGGAGGTCAGCCATTCGGACCATAAATATTTCCACTTACCGTAATATGTGATGGCGGCAACAATTGCCACACCAAGTATCAGAATAGCAACGATCGTTACCCTGACAATCGGGTCCTCAGGTATGGCATCCAGCGTCAGTTTTCCTGTGAGCATAATTAATTTCCCCGCGCTCTGTGTGAGAGGTGTTGTTCCGGCTCTGACCCAGTCATTCCCGTCTCCTTATCGTGATCGTGTGCTTTAAATTTTTCAGTCACGTATCTGAACAACGTCGGATCGATGACAGAGAAGAATTCAACCGGGTGGTTTTCGTCAGGCTCAGCCAGTTTTTCAAAATCAGCCGGACCGAGCAGCATATCCGGTGATTTCTTCACATCAGCGATCCACTGTTCAAACGCGGTATTATCCGGTACGGCAGTCGCTTTAAATTTCATGCCGGAAAAGCCCCTGCCGCTGTAACTGGACGAGATTCCGTTGAAGGTTCCCGTTTCACCGGCGATCAGATGCAGCCGGGTCTGCATGCCCGGCATCGCATAAATCTGGCTGCCGAGTGCCGGAATAAAAAAGCCATTCATCACGGAATTGGATGTAATACGCAAATTCAAGGGGGTATTTACCGGGAATACAATCTGATTGACGGTGGCAATGCCCTGTTGGGGATAAATAAACAACCATTTCCAGTCCAGGGAGATGACTTCGATATCGATGGGTTTCACCGCAGAGGTCAGTGGCCTGGATGGGTCAAGCGCATGGGTGGACTTCCATGTCAGCACGGCCAGAAACAGAATAATCAGGACGGGCACCGTCCAGACCACCGCCTCCACTTTATTGGAGTGGGACCAGTCAGGCGTATATTTCGCCGTGGTATTCGTGGTCCGGTATTTCCAGGTAAACACAACTGCCATCAGAACCACGGGAATAACGACCACTAACATCAGACAAAAAGCCGTAATGATTAGCGCCCGTTGTTCAATAGCGATTTGCCCTTTGGGATCAAGTAAAACAGCATGACATCCGCTTAGTAATAACGTCCCTGTTATTACCGGCAGGCACTTCACAATGGTCTTATATTTATGATATCGCATGGGACAACCTCATTTCACGGACTTGCAGACCGGCAATAAATAATGAAACCTTTTCACGGGGAGATACTCTGCCCTTCTCATTCCCGCTACCGCCATTCCTGTTATTTAATGGCCCGACATCTTCTGAAGCGGTCCTTTCGGTTTTTTGATTAGCCAGATAATGCCTATGGACCCCAGCATCAGAACGGTGGCCGACTGATAGAAATCGTTCGTTGCCAGCATGATGGCCTGACTGTCGATCATTCTCGAAAACAGAGCCGCTGACGTGTCTGTCGGAATACCGGCCGCGCCCAGCGTGTTGCTGACAATCCCTGGCACGTCAGGATTGATTGCCGTCACCAGCTCCGCTCGGTTAAATTTTGTCATATGTTCCCAGTAGGTCTGGGTCAGGGAAGAGCCTACCGCCATGCACATGACACGCAGGAAGTTCTGCAGCCCGGAACCGGCTGCCACTTTCTCCGGCGGCAGTTCGGACACGCCCAGCGAGGTGAGCGTGATAAGGCAGGCGGGAACTCCGGCCCCCAGAACGAACATGGGAACGGCAACTGACATAAAGTCAGCCTGCGACGTCAGCAGGGCACGCATCACAAAGGAGACCGCCAGTACCCCCATGCCATAGCTCACCAGCAGACGGGGATCGACCTTCGGCAGCAGACGACCAATTATGGGCGAGCTCAGGACGGCCAGGATCCCCATGGGGCCCGTCGCATACCCGGCCCAGGTTGCCGTGTATCCCATCCATTGCTGTAACCAGAGGGGGGTCAGCACGATATTCCCGAAGAAAATACCGAACATCAGACAGAGCGTGACGGTAGATACCACCCAGTTACGTGACTTAAATACGCTCAGATCCAGCACCGGTTGCTCAGCGGTGAGCTCCCAGATAATCAGCGAGATCAGGGCAATAGCGGCCACAATGGCGCAGACAATGATAATATCCGAGGAAAACCAGTCCAGTTCACGTCCTTTATCCAGCATGATCTGAAAGGCTGCCACAAAGATGACGAGCAGACCCAGCCCCACGCTGTCCAGCCGGGAACGGCTGATATGTGTTTCTTTCCCCTTCAGCACCCACCAGGTCCCAAACCCCACAATCAGACCAAAGCCGATATTGATGTAAAATACCCACTGCCAGCTCCAGTTATCCGAGATAAGCCCACCCAGTATCGGACCGAATATAGGCGCTACTACCGTCATCATTCCCCAGAGCGCCACGGCAATGTTGGCCTGTTTCTTCGGGAAGGCTGCAAGCAGCAACGTGGAAGAAAGCGGGATCAGCGGGCCACCGGCAAGCCCCTGCAGCACACGGAAAATGGCCAGGCTCGGTAGTGACCAGGAAAGACCGCAGCAGACAGAAAAAATCACAAATGCAACAACAGAAAAAAGGAATACGCGCACCTGACCGAACTGCATCGCCAGCCAGCCGGTCAGCGGCACCGTGATGGCTTCAGCCACCGCATAGGCGGTGATGATCCAGATTCCTTCTGTTGTCGACACGCCCAGGTAACCGGATATTGTGGGCATCGCGACGTTAGTAATGGTGGTATCGAGTACCACCATAAAATTCCCGAGCGAGAGCACGATTGCCGCAACAACTAGTTTGAATCCGGACAGAGGTGGAAATGCTGAACCAGACATACCTTATTTCTCCGTGTGGTCATCTCTGGCATTCGATGTCAGGTCCACCGTCACTTCCATGGACAGCCCGATGCGCAGAGGATTTTTACGCAGTTCTTCCCGCTCCAGACGAACACGCACCGGCAGTCGCTGCACGACCTTAATCCAGTTACCCGTGGCATTCTGCGCCGGTATCAGTGAAAGCGCGGAACCGGAGCCTCCGTCAAATCCCTGAACCACGCCGTGATAAACAACACCGCTGCCGTACAGGTCTGAAGTCAGCTCTACCTTCTGGCCCGGTCTGACGTCGCTGAGCTGACCTTCCTTGAAATTCGCATCAACATAAATATCCTCGATGGGCACAACCCGCATCAGCCGGTTTCCAGCCTGAACATGCTGCCCGATATCCACTGAGCGCTGTGTTACCACTCCATCCACCGGGGCCCGGATAACCATACGCGCCAGGTTTATACGGGCCTGATCGAGACGGGTTCTGGCCGCCACCACAATGGGGTTAGTTTCAACGGTACTGTTCAGAAACAGGGCCTCGTTCGCCTGCCGGGATCCTTTTGCTTCGACACTGCCAGCGCGAGCAGCTTTCAGACTGGCTTCCGCTTCTCCCAGCGCGGCCGTTGCCTCCCGTAATTCTGTCTGCGCATCCGTAAAATCCTGCTCAGATACGGCCCCGGCTTTCACCAGATTCCGGCGACGTCGCTCATCAAGGGTGGCCTTATCAAACCGGGCTCGTGCCCTCGCCACATCATGTTCGGCGCTCTGAATACCTGCTTCACGCGAATCAAGCTGTCCGCCCAGAGCGGTGTCATTGGCCATAATCTGCATCACCTTCCGCCGGGCGCTGCCAAGCTCAGCTTCAGCCTGTGACACCGCAATTCTGGCGTCCGTCTCATCAAGCACGACCAGTACATCACCGGCATGCACAAGCTGCGTGTTGACCACATTTACTTTCTTCACCGGTCCGCCGACAAGCGGCGTGACGTCTGCGACTTCGGCAGCGGTATAGGCGTTATCCGTTGAGACGGATTTACCGGCAAAGAAAATCAGCCAGATGGCATAACCGATGGCGATAAGAATCAGGACGCCACCAAACAAAGCGAATAATTTACGGCGATGCTTTTTTTTATCACCGCTATCCGGTTTTGCATTCGTGTTATCCGGAGCCCTGTCCATATCCTGTGGGCCGTTTTTATCTTTATCTTCAGTCATTACGGTTTCACCTGCGCATCAAATGTTGAACTGGATTCAAATCCGCCCCCAAGGGCCTTGACGAGTGACACATCCAAGACATAACCCCGGGAATGCATGGCTGTATTCGCCAGCTCAGCCTGGAGTAACGCATCTTCAGAAATGAGAACTTCCTGATAATCGGCCAGCCCCCCCTGATACCGGGCTTTTGCCAGATGATAAGCTTCCTCGCTGTGGGACAAAGCAGATGCGGTTGCTTCTGACCTGCCCACCAGAGCAGCAAGGCTCCGTGTAACATCAGCAGTTTCACGTAATGCCTGTGTCAGCGCCTCGTTATACGACGCCACCGCATATTCATATTCCGCTCTCGCACCTTTATAGTTGGCGCGTAAACGCCCGCCTTCAAAAAGGGGTAAGCTGATGGCAGGTCCGACGCTCCCGATATCAGAGCCCGAGCTGAACAGGTTATTCAGCCCCAGTGACTGGTATCCGACGAAGGCCATCAGGTTCACGTTCGGGTAAAACTGCGCTCTGGCAACACCGATATTGCTGGCGGCGGCTTCAACCCGCCACCGTGCGGCCACCACTTCCGGATTGCGTCCGAGCAGGTTTGCGTTCAGCGCATCAGGTAACCCGACAGGGCGGCGCATCTGCAACCGGGGTCTGAGGATATCCAGCCCTCTGTCCGGCCCCCGGCCCAGTAAAGCCGCGATGCCGTTTTGGGTTAATTTGATTTGCTCATCGGCTTCAGCCAGCGCCGCTCTGGCGACATCCAGCCGGGCACCGCTTTCTTCCACGGAGACTCTGGAATCAAGTCCCTGAGCATGGCGTAACTGCACCAGCCTGACGGTATCCGTCCGGTTACGCAGTTGTCGGGCCGCAATGTCACGACTGTCATACTGGTACTGCAGACGGATATAAGCGTCCGCGAGCATCGTCGTCAGCATCAGTTTCGCGGCGGCGGCATCTGCCTCAGCAGCGCTGGCTTCGGATGTCGCGGCACGCAGCGCATCCCGGTTTTTACCCCAGAAATCCAGTTCCCAGCTAAAGTTGAGGCTGGCCTGCCCCATATCATTCCATCCGTGCGGCACGGCTGTTTTAGGGTAGATGTAGTTGTAGCTGAGCTTCTCTTTATCAATGGACGCGCTGGCGTCCATTGACGGGTATAACCGGGAACGGGCGACACCGGTTCTGGCCGTGGCTTCACGCACCCGGGCTTCTGCCTGTGCCAGAGAAGGTGAATGCGCGGTGGCTTCACTCATCAGCTGGTTAAGCTGCGTATCGCCGAAGGCCATCCACCATTTTTCCTGCGGCCAGTCAGCATGCGGAGCGGAAAAACTGCGTTGTGAAATCAGCGCCGCAGCCTGCTCCGGCTGAGGAGCAGTTCCCAGATCGGGGATCGCAGCACATGACCCCAAAGCAAGACTGAGCACGGAGATAACACATCCTTTCAGATAATGCGGACGGTACCTTACTGACTTCGTCCCATGTGCAAATCTGTAACCTGACACACACCTCATTCTTGATCGCCCTGTTTATTCTAGTTTACGGCGAACAAAGTAAACCGATCGGTTCGGTACAGTCAAGACCAAATTTCACTCAACTACGTCGCAAAAATACGTGAGTAGCACTCAGGCCTGAACGATATGATTTCGAGTTTCATCTTATGGTAAGATCAAGCTTTATTCCGGATAAGGAAGTGCAGATGTCGGTATCAACAAAGACCTCAATTGACACTAGAAGAAAAAATAAAATACTTTCTAATGATATAGTTAGTAACTTACCTGAAAAAGCACAACGCGTGCTTGAAGGAGCAAAAGCTATTTTTCTGGAAAGAGGCTATGCAGCAGCATCAACAGATATGATCCAACAGGCTGCCGGAGTCTCAAAATCAACCGTATATGCATATTATCCAAATAAAGAAGCATTATTTACAGCAGTGATTGAAATAGAATGTGAGCGTTTTCTTCAAAAAGTACATAAAATTAAAATTTCGGGAAAAGATATTTATGATAAATTATTTAAAATAGCCCGAACGTATCTGGATATTGTGCTTTCGGAAAATGGCCTCGCTCTCTACCGTGTTGTAGCTTCTGAAGCACCGCGTTTTCCTGAATTAGGTAGACGTTTCTATTTAGCAGGTCCAGAAAAGATAAATAACATTGTTGAAGAAATACTACAACAAGCTGAATCTAAAGGAGAAATCTCGTTAGGTGGTATTGGGCGAAATGCAGTTGCTTCCTTATTCGTGAATATGGTACGCGGTGAGCCTCAAATACAGTGCTTAATGCATCCAAAATCTTCCACTTCTGCTGCACAGCGTGATCAATGGGCAAAGGATGCGGTCAATGCCTTTTTATTAGCCTTTCGTAAAGGATAATTATAATCTCCAGTTTTAAAGAAATTAGAAGATGCTCAGGAGTTTATAATATTATCAATTTGTTCCATATTATTATATGGAACACTACCATCAAGTGGATTACATTTTCCGAATCGTTCTTCTCTATAACTCCAGGCGACTAAATTTAGTTAGCGCCCTAACTTGCCTCTTGACAGAAATTTTGTCTATCCTGATCAAATCGAACCGTACCGTTCGTTTTAGTCAGGAGACGTTAGCATGATCGGAGTAGTAAGGTTTTCAGAACTAATGGAGCACTGGGAGGCAATTTCTCTACCAGCACCAGGAAGCATCTATGAGCCAAAGCAGCGCTCAAGCAACTGCCTCAAACATAACCCTTGCAACATAAAAGATTGGATTACTATTGAATTCTCTCAACAGGGATCCTACAAACGAAAATATGAAAATTTTCGCCATAAAGATCTTGTACTACTACTCTTTATTATTTCGGCTCGATATTTTATTCATAGAGTTTTATCTTCGTTAGTCTTAATATTATTCAGTTCATCCTTCATTATGCTCTCAGGAAATTGTCTCCTCATCCATAGTTACGAGAGAAAATTTCATAGCGAACTAAAAACTAGTTTAACAATTTTATTTTTAAACTCTTTACTTTATAAAATAGGGTTCATTTGTACATTATCGATAATATTCATGAATAATGAAACAGTGAATCGTAATTTAAGTTTTGCATAGAAAAATATGTAAAAGGAGTTTTTCATGTTGAAAAGCAGCGAGATCATAAACGGTTCGCTTCCGAAACCTGACTGGGTAACCATACAAGAAGCCGTTAACATAATTAATACAGAGAGCAACGAAAGAATCAAAGAGAGTGATATTTACCGTTATGCATTATATAATAAAATTAATCTCGCCATATACTTTCAATCTCCAATTATTCTGCGAAAAATAAAATATGCATTTCAAAAAGTAAAAATGCATCCAGCTAGAGGGACATTGATTCATCGTTTATGTCTGCTAGAAAAAAATAGCTTTATTAATGGATGGGACTCAATTTTCAGTACTGAGGGCAGATACGTCCACTCCACACAAAATATTATTGATACATCACTTATTGGGTTTGAATGTATTTTAATAAAGCGATTTCTCGCATGCTCATTGAATATACCATTACCAATTATTGGGAAAAACACGGTAAATTATGGCATCACTGTTACTATGTCCAATGAAGTTTTTCAGCTGTTTGAAAAAACAACCTAGAAGTGTAGAATTGAACATCAAATAAAAAACCTACCAACAGATCTGGCGTTTGATATTATGGAGAGAATTTCTTCAGAGGGAACGATAAATCAAAATACAAAGCAAGAATATTTCCCCCTCTATAATTTGCCTCAGGATTCCTGCTTTGTTATTCGTTACTCAGAGATTGAGAAACTAATTAGCACCCAGGTTACAGAGAAATCCCTCCCCTCTTCAACTAGAATATCCACACCCTTGTCAAGGTTATTTTGGCTCGCTTGTAGGCACAATGATGTTATCAGTCCATTAATAAAACAACCCTATAAATTATTGACAATTTTTGAAGAATGGGCGGCAGCTGATGGTATCACTGACCGTCTAAGCGGTGATACTTTAAAAACAGCACTAGAGCGTGGCTCCCCTCCGTCCTCATCCTTATTAAATTGATATTGTGTTTATCTGTCAACAATATGATCCCGTATTTAGTTTATTAAACCCCGTAATACGGGGTTTACCACTACCACTTCTCCTTCCGTTATGCTTTTTTATTATCTCCAGGCATACCAATGTTTGTTTTGCTACAGGAGACAATCATGACATCACATCAGTTATTACGCTTAAAAAAGGTTGAAGAAAAAACCGGCTTGAAACGTTCACAAATCTATCTGTATATGAAAGAGGGTACATTTCCTCGTTCAATAAAAATCGGACCAGCCAGTGTGGCCTGGCTGGAATCAGAAATTGACGAATGGATCAATATTAAATTGTCCCGGCGCTAAACGCGGTCAAGGGAAGGCGAATTAAAGCAACTGATTCAACTAAATACCCTCCAACAGGCTATATACCCAGATATTTCTGCATCTATCTTGCCTGTTGAAAAAAATATACGGAATACATATTATGATCCCTTCACTAAATTACGCCGTACTCACCAATGCCCTGCAGGCGCTTAATGAAGGCAATATTCGTCACTGTGAAGATCTCGGTTTCACATTTGACGAAATGAATGCCCTCAGCCAGCTCTCGCCAGATGCACTCTTTACGCTGAGCCGAGCAGCCGCGCCTTTTATCGCAGTCTCGCTACGCCACGATGTTCTGCACCAGTTGCTGGCCCATTCTGGTCAGGAAGAACAGCGCCGACAACTAATTGACCGGGCCATACGACTGGGCGGCTCCATCGCACTGATGAACCACTATTTTGGTCTCACCTCCAATGAAGTCTGCCTTCGCCGTCGGTTGCTGGGTGTCAGCGTGCCGTATGGCCGAACGCCTGAACCGGATGAAAAGACAGATGTGGCTATCTGGTTGCAATGGCAGCAGCGCAGGGTAGAAAACCTTGAATCGCCCGATGCACTGATCACCATGATGCAGGTGACGGAAATCCTGCAGCCAGAGGCCGAAGCGCTGTCACTCACCACGGTCTGGAAACGTATCGCACTGTGCGAACAGGAAGCCGCTACTGGCAGGAGGACTCTCCATGCCGGATGAGATCGACCGCGATCAGGAATTTAATGAACAGCGACTGGAGGAGATGATTGAGCAGAACCGTTTTAAGCCGGGTTCAACACGATCATTATTTCACTGTCGTATATGTGGTAAACCTATTCCTGAAAAACGACGGCAGACTCTGCCGGGCATAACCACCTGTACAGAATGTCAGGAACAACTTGAGCATCGCAGACGCTAATAATAGCGATAAAGACGTTCGGGGATATTATTTCTCTGCACGTCTTTCTGTTTCCATTAAAATAGAATGCCTTCTTTATTATCTGTTCTGCATCCTTCTCCCTCTTTCCGCATCTGATAATCCTCGCCAGTTTATCTCTCTTATTTTTGTTTTGAATTTATCGTTTATATCCCGCACTGAATATCTGATTCTGAAAATGCCATAACAACATGGTTGCCCTGATGGACGTTCATTCGTCCAGGCCGGGGATTGTTCTTTAACAAATTGGATCGGGCTGTCACGTAACCACAATTCAGGGTGCCGCTGAATGTTCTCGCTGACCCGTTAAAACCGGAATGCAGAACCGGGATGTGACCTTTTTATTGCTTTCACGGCTATTTTATTAAAGGAAATACCATGAGAAAACCCAATTATCACGTCTTTATCACTCAGGGAAGTCAGCCCGATGCACAGGGCGAGAAAAACACGTACTGGACCAGGGTTGGTGTGGCCTTCGCACATAACGGTAAGCCTGGCCTGAATATCGTGCTGATCCCCGGTATTGCGGTTTCAGGCAGGCTGGTACTGCTTGAACCGAGAGAAGAGAGTGACATTTCACAGGATGCCGCAGCCGTTTAACCCGCTTTTGTCCTTCTCCCCGGTAACGTGTTTTTGTATACGCTGCCGGACCCACGGTTACGAGGCCACTATGCTTTCCACCACAGCCTTTCTGGCGCTGGCGACGCAGTGCGCCACCAGTGTTCACCCGTCCACGGCACTTGATGTGGCACGGGTCGAATCCGGTTTTCACCCTTACGCCATTGCTGAAATCGTGCCGGGCGGCAAAGGTGTGATTTCACATTTTCCCGCAAGCCATGATGAGGCGATGAGCCTCACCGGACGGCTGGCGGCGCAAGGCCGACGCTATTCGGTCGGCCTGATGCAAATCACCAGCACCAATTTCCGCCATTACGGCGTCACGGCCAGCGACTTACTTAACCCTTGCATCAATCTGTCGGTATTTGAGCGCATTCTCGCCGACTGTTACCGGCGCGGTAGCACTCTGAAACGAGCGCTCAGTTGTTACTACTCCGGCAACTTTGAAACCGGTCAGCGACCGGAATCCGCCTTTAACCAGACCAGCTACGTACAGCGCATTGGCTATGTCGTCCCGTCCACCCGGGAAGACCGGCAGCGAGCCCCTGACCCGAGCACACAACCGTCTGCCCGTTATCCCGCCGTTGTGCTGCGCGGCGAGCCTGCCGGTGCCACTGCGCCGATCCTGACTTCCCTGCATTATCCCGATTCCGTCATTCGCGGCGCTATCCCTGTTATCCCTGATGAGGAGAAATGATCATGCGTAAACGCCGTTACTCCGCTGTTGTTTCCGTGCTGCTGTCTGCCCCGGTGCTGGCGGCGAACAGTGGTTTTAACAAGGCCAATGAAACACTGAGCAATACCTCGACCGGCCTGCTGGGACTGGCCGCCGTCACCATCACACTGGCGACTATGTGGGTGGGCTACAAGGTGCTGTTCGACGGCAAGAGCCTGCATGACATGCGTAACATCATCATCGGCGCGATCCTGATCGTCGGCGCGTCCGGCTTCGGTGCCTACTGGGCGTCATAAGGGAGGCAACGATGGCTACGCTGAATAAAGCACTCACGCGGCCTGCCGCCATTATGGGTATTCCTCTGGTGCCGTTCGTTCTCGTCAGCGGGGCCATCGTCCTGCTGGCAGTCTATGTCAGCTATTACCTGGCGATTATGCTCATTCCTGCATGGGCGGAAATGAAAAATAAAACCCGAAAGGACATTCATTATTTCAGTCTGCTCTGGCTGGCGTTTAAAACCCGTGGGCGGCTTTTCACCAATACCCATTTTGGCGCGAATGCCCTGCTGGCAAACCAGTACGATAACGTTGATGTCTCGGAGTTTATTCAGAAAATGAAATTAAACGAGCGTATTACGCTGGATAAATATATTCCGTACTCCTCCCATATTCACCCTTACGTCATCAGAAACCGTCACCGTGATTTGGTTGCCACCTGGGAGCTGGACGGCACAGTCTTTGAATGTGAAGACGAACATCACCTGACCCTGATGGCCACGCACCTGAATAACGTTATTCGTTCGTATGAGGGTCTGCCGGTAACATTCTATATTCACCGGCTCCGTGAAAAATACCATGATGTTTTTGAAGCCTGTTCGGGTATTCCCTTTTCCGATGAGGTAACACGTCGGTATTACCAGCCGGTAAAAGACAAACCGTTCTGGCGGCACCGGCTGTTTTTCACCGTCTGCTACGCGCCGTTCTCTCAGATTGAGAAGAAAACCATGAAAGCGCAGTCGCACAGTAAACGCCAGGCAGCACTGGATGACGCGCTCAAAATCATGCTGGAATACCGCGAAGCACTGGAATCTTCATTATCCCGCTATATGGCAACGCCGCTGGGGATATATGAAGAAAACGGGCGGGTGTATTCCTCACAACTGGCGTTCTTCCATCGTCTGCTTACCGGTCAGTGGCAGAAGGTGGCCGTAACGCGCTCACCATTTTATGAAACGCTCAGTACGCCAGACGTCTTTTTCACCACCGACACCGGTGAATGCCAGACGGTCAGCGGTTCCCGTTTCTTCCGCAGCCTGGAGATTAAGGATTATTCCCCGGAAACCCATACCGGTATGCTGGATGCGCTGCTGTACGCCGAAAGCGAGTATGTTCTGACGCAGTCCTTTACCTGCATGGCACGGGATGAGGCGCAGAATCATATCCGTCTGGCGGAAAAACGGCTTAACTCCACGGACGACGACGCGACTTCCCAGCGCGAAGAGCTGATTGTCCTGCGCGACCTGCTCCAGTCCGGACATGTGTCGTGCGGTAAATTCCACTTTTCCCTGCTGATCTCCTCAGACAGTGCCGGACAGGTGGTGAAGGACACTAACGTTCTGGCCCAGCCCTTCGCCGATCTTGGTATTATGACAACGCTCTCCACCCTGTCACTGCCCGCCGCGTATCTGGCGCAACTGCCGGGCGTGTATACGCTGCGACCCCGACTGGTGGCCGTCAGCAGCCAGAATTTTGCCGATATAGCCTGCCTGCATAACTTCCATCCCCACAAACGCAGCGGTAATCCGTGGGGGGAAGCCATCGCCATCCTCACATCTCCCGGCGGTGGCGGGTATTACCTGAACCTGCACGACAGCCAGGCCGGGCGGGATGACACCGGTGAGAAAACGCCGGGGAATACGGCGATTATCGGGAAAACCGGATCCGGCAAAACCCTGCTGATGACCATTATGCAACAACTGATGCAGAAGTACCGTAACCCGGCGTCGTTTGCGCCTTCTGCCACCATCAAACGGCTGACCACGGTGTATTTCGATAAGGACCGGGCGGCGGAGATGGCGATCCGCCAGGCGGGCGGGCGTTATTTCCGCATCCATACCGGCGAGCCCACCGGCTTCAACCCGTTTGCGCTGGAGCCAACCCGCCGGAACATCAGTTTCATCAAACGGCTGGTGCGCATGCTGTGCCGCCGCAACGGTAAGCCGCTCGATCCGCGCGATGAGGAGCGGATCAGTGCCGCCGTGGACACCATCATGCTGGACTATCCGCCGGAGTACCGCCGGTACGGGATCACCCGGCTGCTGGAAGTGCTGCCGGAGCCGCCGACCACAGACGCCCGCACCAACGGGCTGCGTATTCGCCTGAAACAGTGGGCGCAGGGGGGCGAGTTCGGCTGGGTGTTTGATAACGAGGCCGATACTTTCACCATCAGCGATGTCGATAACTTTGGTATCGACGGCACCGAATTTCTGGATGATGACGATATTCGCGGCCCCGTGACCTTTTACCTGCTGTACCGTGTGACCAGTCTTCTGGATGGTCGCCGCCTGGTGATGTTTATGGATGAGTTCTGGCGCTGGCTGGCCGATGTCGAATTTTCCCGCTTCTCCCTCAATATGCTGAAAGTCATCCGAAAGCTGAACGGTATCTTCGTTCCGGCAACACAGTCACCGGATGAAATCGTCAGACACCCCATCGCCCCGGCGATTATTGAGCAGTGCGGTACCCAGATTTTCCTCGCCAACCCGAAAGCCAGCCATGCGGATTACGTGGAGAAAATGAAAGTGCCGGAAAGTGTTTATGACACGGTCAGGAGCCTGGATCCGGGCGAGCATTATATGGTCATCCTGAAAACACCGCTGCGGGCCGGGGAAACCCGCCCGTTTGTGGCGATGGCGAAAATGGATCTGTCCGGGATGGGTAAATTCACCCGGCTTCTCAGCGGCAGTGAGGACAACCTGAAAATATTCGATGCCATTTATCAGGATGGTATGCGACCTGATGAATGGAAAGATACTTTTTTTGACCGGGCAATCTGAAAGCCAACCTGAGGTACTATCAATGCGTTCCAGGAATCACCGTCTGGCATTATTGTTATTTTTCTCGGCGCAGGCGTTCAGCGCCGGAATACCGGTTTTCGACGCCGTGCAGAATACCGAATCCATTAACCAGTGGATGCAGAAACTACAGCAATGGGAGGGTACGGTTACCCATTATAAAAGCGAACTTAATGCGTATAAGAAGCAACTGGCTACCGCAACCGGCGTGCGGGATATTCAGGGTTTTCTCAGTGATGCCCGAAGCCTGAAAACCGATATTGATAATCTCCGTAAGAACGGTATTTCACTGGATGATCTGCTGACCACGAAGAACAGTTCATATTCTTATGAACTGCAACACCTTTACAGTAAATACAAATCGTTCAGCGTATGCAGCGAGGAACAGGAAGGAATAAAATATCAGGCCCTGGCCGACAGTTGCAAACAGATAATCCTCAATCAGGCAATGGCGATTGAGAATACCACTGACGTTGAAAACAGGATTAACAGCACACTCAGCGATATATCAGACTTATCTGACCGTATATCGAATGCGCAGGACTCGAAAGAGTCTCAGGATCTGGCTAACGCCATCGCGGCGAAAAGCGTACAGTTAAATGCGCTGACGAATCAGTGGGAGATGTCTGTCAGGCAGGCTGAACAGCGAACGACATTGCTGGAACAGCAAAGACAGAAAGCCTTTGAACAGCAGCAGCTAACGGCACCTGTTGCTGACCTTAATAATTTATAAGGAGGTTATCCGTGCTCAGATCCTTATTCACCTTATGCACACTCTCAGGCGTGATATTACTGTCCGGCTGCAAGGAAACCAAATCCGAAGCCTGGTATAAGCAACATCCTGACGAAACTTATGCGGTTTATACGCAATGCCTGAAGGATGGCGAGGCAAGCGATAACTGCGAATTTGCCCACCGGGCAGCACTTATGTTTGCACAGGAAGGCCAGCCCGGGGTTAAGGAAAAATTCGAGGCGATATTTCAGCAGGAAGCTGCAAAACGAAATGCAGTGACACAGTAATAATATTTCCTCCAACAAAACAGGGAATTCTCCCTGTTTTTTTATTTCCTTTCTTTAAATATCAGGTGAGGCACCATGTCCGGTGGTATTTTTGTTGGTATGGACAAAAACATCATGGATGGACTGAATGCTGTACTGGAAGGTCAGTCTTCCACTTACGGCACGATGATCAGCGTCATCATTGTCAGCTCTTTTACCTTATTTATACTGTATCGCGGTTATCAGACACTGGCTGGCAAACTCCGGACCCCGGTTGAAGATGTCGTCTGGGATGTGGGGCGAATGTTGCTGATCACCACCTTTGTGTTAAACCGGGATGGCTGGCTTGATATGGCGGTAGCGGCTATCCAGGGACTCAAAGACGGTGTCAGCGGCGATGATAATATCTGGGCGCTGCTCGATACTGTCTGGGGAAAGGCACAGGCGCTGGGGCAAAAGTTATTTAATATGGACACATCAACTTACGTCAAACTGAATGGCGGCCTTGCCGAAGTGCTGGTATGGGGCGGCTCTATTGTCCTGCTGATGGCAGCCACCTTTGTCAACCTGCTCGCCGAAATCACCATCCTGTTAATGACCACCACCGCGCCGCTCTTTATTTTCTGCCTGCTGTACGGTTTTCTTAAACCGATGTTTGATAACTGGCTGAAAACGATTTTTGCGGCAATATTAACGATCATGTTTTCCGCCTTATCCATCCGTATCGCCATTAATTACCTGAATAAGATACTGGATGCTGCAACAAAAACATCCGCTGAAACCAATATGGTCACGCTGGCGGCGCAGTGCCTGCTGGCCGGGATTGCGGCAGGTGTGGTGGTCTGGTTCTCCGCGAGGCTCGCCAGCGCACTCAGCGGGGCCGCTGTACAGGCGGTGCTGCAGGGGGCAGCCATGAGTGGCCTGAGCGGACTGGCGAATAAATCCTCCAGCCTTGCCGGGCCGGGCGTCAGAGGCAGTGCCCGCCTGGCTGCGAAAGGCGGCATGGCCGTCGCCGCGGCGACCGGCAGGCTCACCGGCGCAGGCGCGGGTAAAACCGTGAGCGCCTGGCAGAAACGCACCACCGCCATCGAAAGCATGAAACGCCTGAACCGGCAGCGTCACCGTTAATCCTCCCTGCCGTTAATTTCCTTTCCCCGTCACGCCGTGGCCTGCGCCACCGGTGCGGCATTCCTGCATCCATACGATAAGGGGCTTCCATGAAATTCAGCATCATCCTTCTGATGCTGTGCGCGCTCACGGGCTGCGCACGGCATCAGGGCGACCTCCCACCGGTATCCGGCGAACCCGAGCCAGTGAATTCCCCCGCCATCATTCAGGAGCTGACTCACCATGTCTGATATTCAGAACATTGTTAATGTTTCCCGCTCTTTTGAATCCATACTGCTGGAAAAGGAAGAGCGTTCCCGAAAAACCGCCTGGCGGGTGGCCGCTGCCGGACTGGTTCTGGCCGCAATGGCGATTGCGGCCATTATTATTCTGCTGCCGCTGAAAACCTCCGACACTGAATTATGGTCAGTGGATAAACAGACCGGGCGCTATGAATATATGACCCGCGTGAAGGAGCGGGATATTGCTGCTGAAAAAGCGCTGGCACATTCACTGGCAGCACACTATGTCAGACTTCGCGAGGGATATAATTATTTCTCCCTCCAGCGTGATTATGACGACGTGCAGTTATTTAACAGCGACAGCGTGAACCGGGACTATCTGGACGGGTTTAACGGCGACCAGGCACCGGACGTGATTTTTAATAAGGCGGAATATGTCGTTTATATCGCCATTATTTCCAATGTGCATGCGCCTGCCACCGGGCCGGATAATCTGGCAACACTGCGTATTAAGCGCACAATCCGTCGTGTTGCTGATAATTCCGTGAAAACGGATGTGTGGAATATCCGCCTCACTTACCGCTACGTCCCGCACCGGCAACTGACCGACAGCCAGCGCGAAGTGAACCCGCTGGGCTTTATCGTCACCAGCTACCAGCGCGATAAAGAGCTGAGGGGGGAATGATGCTGAAACATCCCCTGCTCCTCTCTGGCTTAATGGTGTCATGCCTGGCATGGGGCGCAGCGACACCGCGCGGCAGCGCGTATGACAGCCGGATGCAGAACGTCACGTACAACAGCCAGAACGCCACGGTCGTCAGTACCCGCCCCGGCTACGTCACCATGCTGGTGTTTGATGACGGTGAAACCGTTATCGATGCGCAGGCGGGTTTCCCCAAAGGCTGGACCGTGACGAAAAGCGACAACCGGGTGGGCGTCAGCCCGAACCCGATTACCCAGCCGGTCACGGACGCCAGCGGCAACAACGTCAGCCAGGTGTTTCTGCCGACGGCAAAAGACTGGAAAACCAATCTGTTCGTGGTGACCTCGAAGCGCGATTACAGCCTGGAACTGAACGTGCTGGATAAAGACTCGCCCGCCCAGGCCTTTGTTATCCGCTACCGCTATCCCGACGAACTGCGAAAAAAGTCTGCCGCCGCCAGCGCCGCCCGTCAGCAACATCAGCAGGAAGCACTGGACCGGCAGCGGATAGCGGCGGCATTCGGGCAGGCCACCACGCCGCGCAACTGGCGCTATACAAAACGGGTGGCAGCTGGCTCAGCCTCCATCGCCCCGGACTTTACCTGGGATGACGGTCGTTTTGCGTATATCGGTTTTTCTCCTGCGAAAACCCTGCCATCCGTTTTCCGGGTGGTGAACGGCCTGGAGCAGGCGGTCACGCCCCGAACCATTAAACAGGGCAACTACACCGTGATGGCGGTTCCGGCATCGCCGCAACTGGTTCTGCGTTACGGCACCTCGGTGGTGGGGATCGAAAACGACGGATCCGGGCGTATCCCGCTGACCAACAGTGACACCGTTTCGCCGTCCGTTACGCTGGAGGCAAAATGACCGACAAATCTTTCCCGGACGAACCGGAAAAAACCACCGCAGAACGGGAAGCGGAAGCCCGTGAACGCGCCCGCGCGGCAATGGCATATCAGGAGCCGGAGCAGAAAACGCCGCCCGGTCAGCCGGAAGTGACCCGTTTCCGTAAAGCTTCAGGTCGCCGCACGCTGATCGTCAGCCTGCTGAGTCTGGTCCTGGTCATCGCGCTGGCATCCGGTGGCGATCGTCTTCTCAGCGCCCTGAAAACGGGTGATGAGAAAGAATCTGGCACCGCGCCGCCCTCCTCCGGTACGGTGCAGCATGAGCGTAAGAATCTGGGTCTGGACAGTAACCCGTTTGGCCTGTTCGGGCCTGGGAGGCAGGAAAGCACAGACCCTGCCAGTCAGAGCGCCCCGGCCACTCCAGCTCTGCCGCCCGGGCCGCCCGCCCTGAACAAGGCGGCAGCACTGGCAGACGGGCTGAACAGCGACAGTACAGGGTCAGGCGACGATACACGCACGTCCCGAAGCGGATCGCGCAGCAACGCGGGAACGTCGGGCAGCCCGTCAGCCTCCACGGCGTACACATCCTGTCAGTCTGTACTGGTCAGTGGCGAAGATGGACGTCTGCGCTGCCCGGATACGACAGCACCGGCAGGCAGCAATAACAACGACAATCCGGGCGTTGCCAGTGTCACTGGTGTCAGGCGGCTGGGCCTCGATCCCGATCTCTATATCCCGGTGGATCGTTATATTCCGTGTTCGATGATGCGGCGCTTCGTATCCGATGTTGGCGGTCATATCTCCTGCCTGATCGGTGAGAATGTCTGGAGCGCCAGTAACCACGTGAAGCTGATCCCGGCAGGAACGGTCGCCCGTGGCGTCTACCGCACTGGCGCACTGCAACACGGGCGCAGCCGGATGTTTGTGCTGTGGACGGAGCTGCGCACGCCGGAGCCCGGCAGCCTGCAAATCCCGCTCACCGATACGCAGGCCACCGGCCCGCTCGGTGAGGCGGGTATCGCGGGCTGGATCGACAGCCATTTCTGGGCGCGTTTCGGCAACGCCCTGATGCTCAGTACCGTGCAGGACGTGGCGGCAGCGGCATCAGATGCCGCGCCGGGTAAAGACCGCAATACCGACTATACCGAAAACACCCGCGCCGCCACGGCGGAAATGGCGAAAACGACGCTGGAAAACAGCATCAATATCCCGCCCACGATGTACCTGAACCAGGGCGATGTGATCGGCATCATGACCGGTACGGATATTGATTTTTCCTCTGTTTATCAACTACGGCTGAAAAAGAAATGGTATGAACGCTGAAAACCTGTCACTGGATTTTATGAAAAACCGGCTGTTTGGCGACTTTCTTGCTCAGGATGGCCTGACAGAAATTGCTGTTAACCGGCCGGGTGAGCTGCATACAAAAATTCGGGGAAAATGGCAAAAACAGGCATCCCCCATCACGTTGCGTCAGTGCCATGCTTTTGCCAGAGCGCTGGCGTCCTGGCATGACGATAATATTGACGATACATCACCCATCCTTTCTGCAACATTAGGATCTGGCGAACGTATTCAGGCGATTATTCCTCCGGCCTGTGAACGTAATACGGTGTCCATTACGCTGCGCAAACCCTCGTTTGAGCAGAAAACACATCAGTCATGGATTGATGCGGGATTTTATCAGCGCGTGGCCGGTCAGGAAAAAACGGAAAGTCAGGATAATGCACTAATCCGGTTATATCACAGCGGGGATATTCCCCACTTTATGGAAAAGGCGGTGGAATACGGCAAAACGATTTTTATTGTGGGTGAAACCGGCTCCGGCAAAACCACCTATATGAAAACGCTGCTGCATTATATTCCGCTGCATCTCCGTCTGGTAACGATTGAGGATAATCCCGAAATCCGTTTTTATCACCACAGCAATTATGTTCATCTTTTTTACCCGGCGGATGCCGGGGATAATGCTATTGTCACGCCCGGCAGGCTGATCCGTGCTAATTATCGTATGAACCCTGACCGGATATTACTGGCGGAAATTCGTGGGCGGGAAGCGTGGGACGCGCTGAAAATTGTCGGCTCCGGGCATGAGGGGTTAATCACCTCCCTGCATGCGGGCTGTCCGGCAGAATGTATTGAAGGGATCATTGACCGCTGTTATGAAAACCCCGACTGCCGGAACATTCCTTTTGATGTGTTGTTACGCAAGGTACTTAAAAGCATTGATGTCATCGTCAGCATTGATATACACGGCGATGTGCGCCGGATGAGTGATATTTACTTTAAGCCAGTTCATTTAAACAGCACGAAAGAGACATTCAGAAAATAACCCCGACAAATAACATTAGCCAAAAAACGCAACCTTTAATTAATCATAATGGTAACTGAAATGAAAAAAGCAATATCCTCCGTATTATTGTTCTGCGTTATTGCATCATGTTCAACATCTGTACTGGCTGCTGATGCCTGCGAGGTGGTGTTATGTATGTACGGTAAAGCAACCGGAAATGGCGGCGGCAGTGAATGTCATTCCGCTGAACGTGCATTCTTTAATATCGTGAAAAAGAATAAACACGGTTTTCTGCCTGACCATACAGCTGATGCCAGACAATCGTTTTTACTTGAATGTGATTCGGCAGACCCGGCGGCTATCAGTCAGATCATCAGTAAATATGGCCGCGTTCGTGGTTAATACTGGCGAGACGGGCACAGCGCATGACGGTTTTCAGGTTTTTACGGCTTCTGTTTTTCGCGGATTAAGGAGCGAAGAAACAGGGGCCGTAAAAATGAGGCAGCGGACAGAAATATTTTCGCGGGTTAAGGAGCGAAAATAATTCAGGCACCGCGCCTCACCTGCAAACAGCCGCGCCCACGCGGATTTTGCAGGCCGGGGGGAGCCGGATAAATTTCGCCGCCCCAGCGAGCGAAAAGCTGTCGCCCACGACAGCGGTTTACCCGGGGGGCACAGCCCCGCACACCGTCGCGGCTAAGTCTCCGGCCAAAAGCCGGTAGCGTGGCGCGACCACCCTCTTTAAAGGTCAGCTTCCCTTTTATTCCCGCTGCGAGGAACGAGCAAAGGGAAGAAAAAGGCGAAAGCGACCGTCTTAAAGGGGGTGGTCGCGCGTAGCGGGCGACGGTGTGCCGCCGTTGACTTTGGGGGTTTTGGCGCGGCGTCCAGCAACGTCATTACCCCCATGTGACAGGCAATAAGGGCGTCCAGCCCGCATGTACTGGCGCACGCTGTTTCTTACCGGGAAGCATGCTTTCCGACGCATGGCCGCACAGCGGCCACCTTCTTTACCCCATACGCTCGCCCCGCCTTTTCGCCCGACACCGTGGGGCGAATTGATGGGGCGATGTTATGGGGCGAATAGCTGACGAAGGAGGCATCATGATTTTAAATAAGCACGCCGTTTCACTGTCTCCGATAATGAATGGCGCTCTGCCCTTCATTGCTTTTATGCAACAGAATCAGCTTATGCTGGCGTTATTAGCGGGGCTGACGATGCCGTTTTTGGCCTTGATGAAAAGCGATGAACCGCAGAAAGCCCCGTTATGGAAAAGGTTGATTATCGCTTTTTCCCTGTTGTGTTTTCTCTCCGGCACACTGGCCCCGATAGTCATCGGATCCTTCCAGTGGCTGTTTAAGACCAGACTCACCAGTGATAATACAGTACTGGCCTGGTCAGCACGGATTACTTTCACTGTGACCGGGATTATTTTTCATATTATGCTTCGCCGGGTATTCACGCCTGAACTGGACAGAATAAAGAAACGCCTTGTTAAAAAAACCACCCTTGAACGGGAATTGCGCACCGATGTCCGCACCGTAAAATCCCTGCTGCCGGAAACACTGCATTATAACCCGCTGGATTATATCGACCTGAATAAAGGTATTTTTACTGGTATGGACAGCGAGAAGGAGCCGTTGTATCTCCCGTTAAAGGACTGGCAGAAACAACACGCGGATATTATCGGCACCACAGGAGCCGGTAAAGGGGTTGCTGCTGGTATATTGCTTTATCAAAGCATTCTGGCCGGTGAAGGTGTGTTTGTTATGGACCCCAAGGATGATGAATGGGCACCGCATCTTTACCGCAAAGCCTGCGAGGATGCAGGCAAACCCTTTGCCTTAATCGACCTGCGAAAAAAGCAATACCAGCTAAACCTGATTGAAGATATTACGCCCGAGGAACTGGAAGAATTGTTCGTTGCAGGTTTCAGTCTGGCAGAAAAAGGACAGGAAGCTGACTTTTATCGGATCGACGACCGGAAAGCCGCCCGAATAGCCGCACAATTTGTCATCCATAATACAGCCTCAACCATTCGAGAAGTTTATAACGGAGACTATGTTCAAAGTATTGCAGATAAGATAAAAGCCTTTTTCGGCAAGATTGAGGAACTGGCCTTGCTCAATGCCATCAATGCCCCTACCGGATTTTCGCTTAATAAGATATTTGATGAAGGCGGTTGCTGTTACGTCATCGGTTCAATGCGAAACAGCAAAATAATTACCGCACAGCGCATGCTGCTGGTTCGCCTGTACCAGTTAGCAGAAAGGCGCGACCGTGTAACAGACATACCCCGCCCCATTGCTATTTATCTTTCAGAACTGAAATACCATTTATCCAGGCCAGCACTGGAGGGATTAGGTGCGGCGCGGGATAAAGGTGTGCATATTATTATGGATCACCAGTCCATTGCCGATTTAAAAGACTGCCCGGCAGATTTGAAAGGTGACGCCGTTGTCGGTGCGGTCGTTGAGAACGCTAAATTCAAACTGGTTTACCGGGTTATGGACCCGGATACGGCGGAATGGGTTGCAAGAATGTCAGGCACTATTCTGGTGGATGATGAACTCCGTAAGGCTAAAACGGATAATATGCTGACGGAGACCATCGACAGTGAGCGTACCATTCGCCAGGCCGAACGTTTCTTTATTGACAGTAATATGATCCTGAACCTGCCCGATTTTGTCAGCTTTATCTTTACGACAAAAACGCTACCTTCTGCCTCACTGATTTCACCGATAAAGATCAGAAAGCGTCAGCTAAAAATCTTCTCGGTTTCCCCTGATATTACCGCATCGGCGGCACCGGTGAAAATCGCACTGGATTTTGACGAGGATGATAAACCATCCATACAGGATGTAATGACAACGCACCCGGGTCTTTTTTTCAACGAAAGCGAAGTCAAACCGGCAGAGCCCCAACCTCATGAGGGAGAACACCTGTCCCCGCTGGATTTTTAAGGAGCGGTTATGCTGATTTCGACATATCAAGAGCGCCAGACACGCAACAGAGAAAAAATAAAACAACTGCTGAACTTCCTGAAAGAAGAAACCTACAGCGATTTCAAAACGCTGATGCTGCTATTTGGTTTCCGGGATCATAAATCGCTTTATTCGCTGCTGGCAAAAACTGAGCAAATGGGGTTAATCCAGAAGCATGTGCTTGAATCACGAACAATGAAGATTTCATTATGGGGGATCACCAGCGACGGGCTGGCGGTGGTGTTAACCCCGAATGATAAAATCTTTCCTGCGCGGTTTGAACCATCAAAAATCACCGGCTGGACGCTGGAGCACCATCTTGATAATCAGGCCGCCAGACTTATTCTGGAGAAGAAAGGCGCTTCGGGATGGATTAACGGCGACCGGGCCACCTTTCTCAGCCAGTATCAGGTAAAACATCGCCCGGACGGATTACTGACGCTGCCCGACGGTAACGTTATTGCCATTGAAACCGAGCGCCGCCTGAAAACCCGAGCCCGGTATCAGTCGATCATGGCAAGCCACCTGCTGGCCCGTACCCGCAAGCAGTGGATTTACGTTTTTTATGTTGTACCCGATCCACAGAAGAAGCGTGCACTTGAACTGCTGTTTGACAGCATCAGGCATGTCATCATCAACCATCAGCACGTCCCGCTGGAAGAACGCCACCGCCGGGTGTTTCGCATTTATACCCTTGATGAACTGAAACGCCTGTCATTAGACAGCTATACGTAAGCTTTTACACAGGCCATCATGGTGGCCTCACCGGCCTGGCGGCGATACCGCCAGGCCAGAAATTATTTATTCCACTGCGAGGCGCAGACTGTTCGGTACTCGCTGTGCTGCGTTCCGCCTCAGTCTGCGCCTTGCAGCGTTGCCGGTTAAAAACCATGTAACCGCATTCCCTTGCGGTTGTCCGGCTCCGGCCTCAGAGTTTATCCATCAGATAACGATGTGCTTTAGAGGCTGCGCTGGTCGCTTTGAAAATATAACGCTTGTCGTTTTTCAGCGCTTTCAGCCAGGAAGCAATATAGCTTTCATGTTGTACCTCTCCCTCAATCCCCAGATCCGCCATCAGAAAGGCACTTCCCAGCTCCGCCACCAGTTCTTCTTCTGCATAATCAGCACTGCCAAACTTCCCTTTCATTTCACGGCCCAGACGTTTTTTGCCACCACTCCAGTGAACCAGCTCATGCAGGCCGGTAGCGTAGAAATTCGCCGCATCAGAAAACAGATGGCGCTCCGGTAGCCAGACTTCATCTGTTGATGGGCTGAAAAAAGCATTTTGTCCTTTCTCGATGATGTTTGCGCCGCTCTTCCTTAACAAATTTTCAGCCTGCGGTAACGGGTCAAATGTCGCTTCCGGGCTGACCGTTTCCGTTGTCAGGGGCAAACCGTCGATTTGCTGAACGTTAAATACGGTGAAGGTTTTCAGCATCGGGATTTGGTCGATTTCTCCGGCGTCGTTTTCCTTCTCAAGTGTGGTGTAGAAAATAGCTGTTGTGCCATGCTCACCCTTGCGAACCTGTCCACCAGTTGCCTGTGCCTGTTTGTAAGTCACCCAGCGGGAATCGCTGAAACCTTGTTTAGATGCGCTGCACCATAACAGCATGATATTAATACCGCTATAGACTGTTCCGGTTGTGTAATTGGATGGCAGACCAGACATGCCGGATACACGCTGCCAAGGGCAGGACCAGGGTTTAACACCGGCTTCCAGTGCTGCAATGATGTTGTCGGTAACGGTCTGATAAATATCCTTTCTGGTTTTAGAAAATTTCGTTTTTGAGGAGCCTGACGGGTCCAGCGGGGATACGCTGGTCGCCGCTGCGGTGTTAGGGGCGCTTGTCCGGGGGTTAAGCAGGGAAATTGTCATGGTTTTTTCTCCGTCAGTGTGTGATTTTCGTCTTCGTATCGCCTGACGGTTCGCTTTCCCGGCATCGTTCTGTGCTGCAAGGGCGCAGCATGCGTGCCATTTACCCTTGCGGGACGGGTTGTGTTGGGAAACGATTAACAGGAAGCCGATACAGGAACGAAAAGCGCACAGGAGAAAAAACTTGCCCCTGCATATCCGGGCGTAGCGCCCTTGCTCCGCAGAAGTGAAATGGTTTTATTTTTTTTGAGGGTATAGCGGTTTATTGAATTTAGGCATAAGGTAATTTTGTCGGGGCCACCCAAAACTGATCTTTGCTTCAAGATTTACCAGAAATTTTTTGTTGCATCCGGTTTAATTACAATCGCTGAAATTTCCTATGAGTGTAAGGCCACCTAGACTCCCTAGGCTCGCTAATGACTATACCCTTTAACAACTCTCTTTAAGGGCTGTATGGGATTAATGGCAGAATGGCTACCGTATTATTAACAACAAGTGGGTTCGCTTATCAATTCAATGGATAACTTGTACTGAGGGAAGAAGTAGAATGAAGCTTGAAGCAATTCGGTTATCTGGTTTCCAGTCTTTTGGCAAAGAACCAACTGAACTAAGCTTGGAAGATGTGACCTATCTCATTGGTCCTAATGGATCAGGTAAAACAGCAGCACTTCAGGCTTTATGCCGACTTTTTGCGTTTGATCCAACATTGCGTCGTGTCCAGCGAACAGATTTCCATGTCCCTTTTGATGAGGATGAATTTCCTCCTGAGAGACAGTTGTGGATTGAAGCTGACTTTCTGTTTCACGAACTTGCGGAGGACGAGGATAACAGTACTGTGGCTCCTTATTTTGGTCACATGCGACTTGATGAGCCAGAAGGTATTCCACGTGTGCGTTTTCGCCTCACTGCTACTATGGGAACAGATGGGGATATAGAAGAAAACTTAGTATATGTTTTGGATGTCAGTCCTGATAGCTCACCTCAAACCACAGCTCAAGTAACCAGGGCAGAGCGTAATAATATTCAAGTTCACTACTTACCAGCCAGACGGGACCCTGCAGACCATATTGCTTACGGTGCTAACGCTTTACTCGGACGTTTACTCCGTGCTGTTCGTTGGGATGATGAACGTAATACGATTAGAGGATTAACCAACCAGATAAGCGACAGCCTAGCAGCTAATCCCTCCATCAATACTTTCAGTGAAAGTTTGAAATTAACTTGGGCAACCCTACACAAAGGTAAATTTTTCTCAGATCCTAAAATTACATTTGTGGCTTCGGAGATTGAAGCATTGCTACGCCATTTATCGGTTTCATTTACTCCCAGCCATGATGGCTCGCTTGTCGATTTTTCTCGGTTGAGCGATGGTCAAAAATCGATGCTTTACCTTTCTCTTGTTCTATCATCTCAAGCGATCGGTAGAGCTGTTCTCGCAGAGGAAGATGTTACATTTGATCCCGACAAGTTGCGCCCTCCGATTTTTACGCTGGTCGCAGTGGAAGAACCAGAGAATAGCCTTTCTCCCCATTACCTGGGACGTATCGTCAGTGCCTTGAATACCATGGCAAAAAATATTGATGCTCAAGCCTTAATTGCTACTCATGCACCATCAATGTTACGAAGAGTTGATCCTAAATTTATACGTTATCTACGACTTACTGAGGAAAGAAAAACACGAATTACGTGTATCAAATTGCCCCCTAAAACAGATGAAGCACATAAATTTGTGAGAGAGGCTGTACAAGCATTCCCTGAGATCTATTTCTCACGCTTGGTTGTGCTTGGTGAAGGAGATAGTGAAGGAATCGTACTGCCTCGTTTGCTCCAAGTTAAAGGCACTCCTGTGGATGAATCAGCTATTACGGTAGCACCGTTAGGTGGCAGGCATGTAAATCATTTCTGGCGGTTGCTTTCAGCACTGCAGATTCCCTATCTGACTTTGCTTGATCTGGATGTAGCTCGGTATGGCGCTGGATGGGGGCGAATTAAATACGTTAACGATCAGCTTGCAGCATTTGAGCCGGAGAAAGTACTTCCTACAGAATGGAAAATTACAAAATGGAATGATGAAACTACGCCAATAAGAACTCACCATTTTTTTAATAAAGGCACTCAAGACATTTTCAAAGAACTTGAAAACCGATCTGTGTTTTTTTCCTTTCCTATGGATTTGGACTTTTCCATGTTGCTAGCTTATCCCGAAGCTTATGGAGTTGAAAAAGAGGAGCCGGATGAGTCAACAATAAAAGCAGTGCTTGGCAAAAGCTATGACAATATTTCTCAATATAGCGTAGATGAACAGAGTTTTTTCGCTACATATCATCTACGTTTTAAATTAGGTAGTAAGCCCGCCGCACACATTGATGCTCTAGCGAAACTAAGCGACAAAAAATTAATTGCGAATATGCCAGAGTCGCTTAATAGACTAGTTGATGCCGTTATTGCCAAACTTGGAGAATTACCTGAATGATTCCTATTGAAGCATGGCAACCCGCAGATGGATTAACGCTGGAACCAAATGCAAAACGAGCAGCAAAAGCCCGCAAACGTTGCTTAGCTCTTACCGCTGGACCGGGCGCAGGTAAAACTGAAATGCTTGCGCAGCGGGCAGATTTCCTGTTACGGACAGGGACATGTCGGTATCCGAAGCGGATTCTCGCTATCTCCTTCAAGGTTGATGCTAGTAGAAATCTAAAAGAGCGCGTCGAACGGCGCTGTGGTGCAGACCTTGCCTCCCGTTTCGATAGTTATACTTTCCATGCATTTGCCAAGCGAATAATTGATCGCTTTAGACCAGTACTGAAAGGAAGAGAGGCATTAGATTCAGACTATACGATCGTTGATAAGAAAATCAGTATTTCTCGTTCCCAAATCGAATTTAGTGATCTTGTTCCGTTGGCTATTAAAATATTGCAAAACTCAAAAATTGCTCGTAATTCTATTCGTCAGACTTACAGCGATATTTTCCTTGATGAATTTCAGGATTGTACAAATTTGCAATATGAATTGGTTAAACTTGCTTTTCTAGGGACTAAAATCCGGCTTACTGCAGTAGGTGATACCAAGCAAAAAATCATGGGTTGGGCGGGAGCGATGGATGGTATATTCCAAACATTTACTGATGATTTCAATGCAGTTCCACTTAACATGTACCGAAATTTCCGGTCAAAGCCACAATTGCTGCGAGTACAAAACGAAATAATTCGTCGGCTTGATCTTGCATCTGTCATGCCAGATGAACAATTGAATGGTGACGAAGGTGAGATTCATGTCGAGAGTTTCAGAAACAGTCAAGAAGAAGCCATTTATTTGGCAAATATTATTAATGACTGGATTAATAAAGAAGGATTGGCACCAACAGAAATTGCCGTCTTAGTTTCTAAGCAGTTAGATCTCTATGCTGACCACCTAATGATGGAGCTGGAATTACGAGGAATTCCATATCGAAACGAGCAGCAAATGCAGGATATTACTGTTGAGCCAGTTGCACGTTTAATCGTAGATTATCTTTCATGCCTCTATGGAAAGCGTGAACCCAAGGCTTGGATCCGTCTGATGAATCAGCTGATTCCTTTTGCTGATGAAGAAGTACAGTCCTGTGCGCGAAAGGACCTTGATCGTTTGTTAAAAAAACAGCGCAAAGAAGCAACTAGTGCTGAACAGCTTGATTCACCTTTTTCTTGTTGGTGGAAGTTTGTAAAGGAGTTTTTAAAACATATTGGCACTGATACAATCGTAGCCCTATCACCTGATTACGAATCACACAAGCGTCTACAGGAAGTTTTTCGTGATACCAAAGCAAGGATTGAAGAGTTGCTTGAAATTGAATCAGATTTGCCACAAGCTCTTGGACGGTTTACGGATGACCAAGCAGTCAGAATTTTAACCATTCACAAAAGCAAAGGGCTTGAGTTCGATTCTGTAATTATAATGGCGGTGGAAAACGAGATTTTCTTTGGTAACCAAGATGAGAATCGATGTGCATTCTTCGTTGGTGTTTCACGGACGAAGAGACGATTATTTTTAACTCATGCTGCACAGCGTGAACGGCCTGCTAATGCCAAACGTTGGGAAGTCCATCGAACTGTTCAATCCGAATATATTGGTTATGTTACACCATTTATTAAACGGTAATAATTAGCAGCGTTCAACTATTTGTTAAACGCCGTAGTAATTTTGAAAAGACCACTCTCCGCCTCACAGAAAGGTCATGAATAATTACTTAGCTCTACTATATAAAATTAGATCAGCGCTAAGTAAGATTCATATAGTATATAGCAATATACTCGCTACTATGCATAAAGTTACAAATAATATTTATTGTTTAATCATCATCCCTCGTTTCTCTTACAGCCAATTGAATGTTTTTATACTCAGATCTTAGAGAGTCATATTGGGAAGAATCCAATAACTTTCCAGAATTTAATGTAATAACATTGGCATCATTTTTAAATTCATTTAATGCATTATTCTCCATTGCACACAGTATTATCTGATAGTCCTCTGGGATACTGCGCATTAGTTCTTTGATGACGGTTTCATAACGATGCCCCGCCTGTTCTTGCTGGTTGGGTGTATCAATGACGAAAGGAGGCACTATGCAAGTTTTAGCACTATGTATTTGTTGCAGTACGGAGAGTTGATAAGCAAGCAATCCCCTGGCAGCCTCAGCAGCACCGCCACCAAGTAACTGTTTATAATCAGTAGGTGATTTCACTTTGCTAAGATTTACTCCTGTTGATCCTAGTGCTTCAATATTTCCCAATAGCTTTGACATAAAAGAAGAATTCAGTTCTTCCTTATCCTTGTTTGAAAGAAGTTTTCTCTGATCTTTTTTCAATTCGGCGACAGAGTTATTGGCTTTGCTGATTTTAAGATCTTCATTATCAATTTTAACTTGAATACTTCTTGAGACCTTTTCTTTCGAAATAGCATCAATTACTTGTGTAATGAGTGTTTTTTCGCCCGCATTGTCATCGGTGAGATACTTCTTATTAATTCTTTCAATTTCATTAGTAGCAAATTGAGCTACCTCATTTAACTCAAATAATGAGGATCTAAGCGCCTCTATTTCTGATGCTATTGAGTTTGCCTCGTCAAGTAGCGAATCCTTCTCTGAAAGAAGCAATGCTCTGTTAGTCAGTGAGTTATCGTGAAGAGTACCACACAATGGGCACTCTAAATGATCTGTCGGTATAGATTCGACCGCAAACTTATAATCTTCTTCGAGTTCGTTTGCAGAACTGGTGGCTAATTCATACTGTTTTTCGAGATCATATATATTTGAGGTAATCGTAGCCTGAGCATCATAAAGCCTCCTTTGGTAATCGATAAACTCTTGAAGCTCAGTATTTATCTCTTTCTGAATTTCGCTAAATTTCTCATTATCTAATGCTATGGTGATATCAGCAGAATTATCAACTATGACGTCAACTGCGCTTTGAAATTTTTCTATTTTTGCTGTTGATTCTTTTTTTACCTCACTATATTCATAAATTTCTTCTTCTAATTCAAAATGTTCTGGTTTCAGATAGCCAGTAAAATACTTTATTAACGATTTTTTCCAGTTGGCATACTGACCTAAGTTTTCAAATGAATCCCAAGGTGAACTCCAGCTTTTTATCTGATCAATATAGAATGGTAAAAAATAATATGCTGGCGGAGGAGTCTCTAATTTCCCATCAGTCCGATTAGGAAGCTTCATTTTAAAGTTAACAAGATCTGATAGGTCTTGTGAAAAATCACCAGTTATATGTGTGTATCTTTTCGCTTCACCATCGATAGCGCCCAAAATTATTGAGTGGCTTCCACGGCAAGAAAAATATTCTTTATTATTTATAGTGAAATATAATATCGATTTAATGTCATTTGATTTCCATTCTTCGTCGATAACTGGATCGCATCCTAGCGACCATAGTAAACTCTTGGCTAGAGTGGACTTGCCGATACTGTTATCTTCTCCTGTAATTAGATTCAATCTCTTCGGGAACGTGAACTGATTCGCAAGTCTTTTCGAATCTGATATCAGAACCAATCGTTGAAATTGCAAGCTTCTCATTTTTCTTGTTCCTTAAATTTCTAATTAATAATTTATAATGTTCTTTTGTTATTTTTATATTATTCATGCATCACCTTCAAAAAACAGTAAATTATCTCGCAAAGTATATCATCATCTTCTGGGATTTGGCTTTCAATATTCAGCTGTTTAGCTTTCATAACAACTGCCTTAATGTAATCGCTTGTTTCAGTATAGTCTTCTTCCGGAACATTACTGAGCGCCTGTTGAGCTATTCTCATTATATTCATATCAAAAGCTGAAGCATACCCGACTCTACGTAAGTAAATTTGTTTTATTTTTTTTACCATCTTTCGATATGTTAAGGTATTCCATTTCATATCGCTTTTAGCTAAATACTCAAAGTCTTTCTCAAAGTCTTCAAATTTTGGACTCGTTGTATTTACAGCTATGACATCTTTTACCGTATGAGATGTGAGAGACTTATCCTCTACCATTTTCTCCCACATAGTAAAGTCGTAAGTATTCTGTCCTTTGCGATGAATCTCGTCGATAATTGCCCTATAAATATTGACAGCATTACAATGACTATTTGGAAATATTTCATTTACTAATTCAGCAAATCTGGCAATAACGAATTCTTCTTGATTTTCTAACTTTATTTTTGGAATGATGAACTTTAGATTTTCTGGAAAAATATCTATCCCAAGCTCGGACTTTAATTTCCCAGTTAAGCCCGATAGACAATCCACGCTAAGATCACCCGAAGTTATAATATCTAACTTTAACTTATTATCTTTCTGATCAAATGAGAAGCCACTAGCGGATACAAGACCTATTTCCGTAATACGTGTTTCATACTCAGTGCCTATACATGAGCTTAATAGTTTTCCTAGAATGGAGTTCTTAAGTCCCTCTGCACCTTTTACTCGTTTAGTTAAAGAGTCAACAGTGAAGGAATTCCCAGTATTTTTCACTTGAAAAAATTCAAATTTCGCCGAACTGCCAAACAATGAGTCTGCGATAACGACATCCTCATGATATTCAATTAATAATGCATAGTCTGCATTGGATTTATGTTTTTCAATTATTCTGCATAAAGCCCAATGATATTGGAAATTATATTTTCCAAATGTAGTTGCTCCTGAAGTTTCTCTCTGAGCATGACCTAAAATATTACTTTCCATTGATAAGTCCATCCTTCTAGGGAAGGTGCGAACAAGTCCCTGATATGAGATCATGTTTGTCATCTGGAGCCATGGAACAGGGTTCATCATGAGTCATCAACTTACCTTCGCCGACAGTGAATTCAGCAGTAAGCGCCGTCAGACCAGAAAAGAGATTTTCCTCTCCCGCATGGAGCAGATTCTGCCATGGCAAAACATGGTGGAAGTCATCGAGCCGTTTTACCCCAAGGCTGGTAATGGCCGGCGACCTTATCCGCTGGAAACCATGCTACGCATTCACTGCATGCAGCATTGGTACAACCTGAGCGATGGCGCGATGGAAGATGCCCTGTACGAAATCGCCTCCATGCGTCTGTTTGCCCGGTTATCCCTGGATAGCGCCTTGCCGGACCGCACCACCATCATGAATTTCCGCCACCTGCTGGAGCAGCATCAACTGGCCCGCCAATTGTTCAAGACCATCAATCGCTGGCTGGCCGAAGCAGGCGTCATGATGACTCAAGGCACCTTGGTCGATGCCACCATCATTGAGGCACCCAGCTCGACCAAGAACAAAGAGCAGCAACGCGATCCGGAGATGCATCAGACCAAGAAAGGCAATCAGTGGCACTTTGGCATGAAGGCCCACATTGGTGTCGATGCCAAGAGTGGCCTGACCCACAGCCTGGTCACCACCGCGGCCAACGAGCATGACCTCAATCAGCTGGGTAATCTGCTGCATGGAGAGGAGCAATTTGTCTCAGCCGATGCCGGCTACCAAGGGGCGCCACAGCGCGAGGAGCTGGCCAAGGTGGATGTGGACTGGCTGATCGCCGAGCGCCCCGGCAAGGTAAGAACCTTGAAACAGCATCCACGCAAGAACAAAACGGCCATCAACATCGAATACATGAAAGCCAGCATCCGTGCCAGGGTGGAGCACCCATTTCGCATCATCAAGCGACAGTTCGGCTTCGTGAAAGCCAGATACAAGGGGTTGCTGAAAAACGATAACCAACTGGCGATGTTATTCACGCTGGCCAACCTGTTTCGGGCGGACCAAATGATACGTCAGTGGGAGAGATCTCACTAAAAACTGGGGATAACGCCTTAAATGGCGAAGAAACGGTCTAAATAGGCTGATTCAAGGCATTTACGGGAGAAAAAATCGGCTCAAACATGAAGAAATGAAATGACTGAGTCAGCCGAGAAGAATTTCCCCGCTTATTCGCACCTTCCCTAGTGGAGATGACTCGGCTCACCATTAATATTTCTTATCAATTTAATTTATGAAGGACACAAAGTCTATCAGATCATGCTTTTTAGCCCCTTCCACAGTAGATCCATCACATGGATAGAGTGCAGCCCATCAGATGCAACCTTGGGTGTTTCAATTTTCTTCCCTTGCGACCCTTTGAGTTACTAGGTTTTTATACAGTACTTTAAACAGAACGAGGGTATCAAATAGTATGGTATGAATCAGCTAACCTCAACAAATACACAGAGTAATGTGCGCTTGTCGCCACTGCTGTGTTAAGGACGCTAATCTGGGTATGCAGGGAAATTGTCATGATGTTTTCTCCGTTATGTAGTGTGATTTTGTCTTCGTATTGCCTGATAGTTCACCTTCCTGACATTGTTCTGTCGTACAAGTGCACATAACGCCTGTCATTAATCCTAGCGGGACGGGTTGTGTTAGGAAACGATCAGCCGTAAGCCTATAATTGAACGAAAAGATCACAGGAGACCCCAATGCAACATTGTTTGTATGGGCGCCTCTTGCGCGTCTAAAACAACAGGTTTTTTGACAGTGTTTCTTTTCATCAGTTTTAGGTGATCTGATGGTCTTTACCTGTGAATATGTTTGATAAGTATCACTCTTATTGAAAAAATTTTTTCAACCGTACGAAGCTCGCTGACAAAAACTAGGCTGTAAGGTATGCTGAATCTTAAAGCAGCTAGTGCCTTAATTTTTCTAACTGAATGGGGGAGTTCATGAAAAACTACTATACCATTGTTAAATCTGGCGCTGATTGGCGAATATTGTCGGCCAAAAATGAAAAGATAGCTACCAGTCAAAATTACAGGACACAAAAAGATGCTATAGAGGCAGCAAGAAATTTAATTAAGAATGGAGGGATTGTGTCCATTCATTCTGCAGATGGAAAAATACGTGATGTCATTAGCCAGAACAGCGAAAATTGGAACATTAAAAGGGCAAATACTAGCAACAGAATAGCTAAGAAAGAGATATTTAAAATCCTTGCTGACAACTTAGAAAAAAACAAGGCGTAAGTATGAGCTATGAGACTAATGTTTTTATAAATTGCCCATTTGACGATGCTTACACTGATTTTATTGATGCAGCATTGTTTGCAGTTTACCGTTGTAATTTTAAACCTCGATGCGCATTGGAAATAAATGACGCTGGTGATCAACGGCTCGATAAAATAAATCGCATAATCAAGGATTGTAAAATTGGAATCCATGACATATCTAGAACTGAATTAGATCACGTCAATAATTTGCCTAGATTTAATATGCCATTGGAACTAGGGTTATTTCTTGGTGCTAAAAAATTTGGCTCGAGTAAAAATCAAAAAAGCAAACTAGCAATTATTGTCGACAATGAAAAATACCGATATCAAAAATATATTTCAGATATTTCAGGACAAGACATTATGTCACATGACAATAGCCCTGAAAAATTCATAAAAATCATAAGGGACTGTTTATCCTCATACAGAATCGTTCAGAGAATCCCATCTGCAGCAATAATTATTGAAGACTACCGTAGATTCTTAGGAATTAAGCCAGCGCTGTGTGCTCAACTACAACTAGTTGAGCATGAGCTTACTTTTAATGATAAAACCAGCATTATTGAATGTTACATAGAGTTTTATGCAGCAGCAGCATAACTCTAAACAGGGGCAATCAATCCATATGCCCCTTAATGAAACATGAATAACAGCATTGCCTCCGAGACAAATGAAGATAGCCGGTTGTACTAATGGATTAAAATATCAGACTGTATATTCCTCTAATAAGGCCATTCGATATATTGTAATAACGCCAATAATAAATTCTTCGTTTTAGCGTTTACTTACCCTCCCACCGCCACGATTCGACATCCACTACCCGGTCGAAGAAAGATCGCGAAGACGTCAATATCATGAGCCGCTCGATTGCCTTTGCCTCTATAGTCAATCAGAGCATTACATCCAAGACGTCTAAATACCTCTACAATGGCCTCCTGATAAACTCGCCAGTCCGTATAGCTCATGCAACTCTCCTATGGGGAGGCTATTTTTTTGTGTGTGCCATCCAGCTTGCGATGAATAAGCGAAACCAACGTAAGGATGTCCAGCGCATCCAGTTCAGACATGGGCCAATTCTTCTTAGGCGCATGGGCTAGTGGATTGCGCACAGCGCCGAATAGACCAATCAGTAGATTCGCAAAACCTTTCTGTTCGCTCTTTTCTGAGTCGGTGGTAAGCGATCCCAAAGTCAGAACAGGTTGTTGTCCGGTAAATGCCTTGTTCACCAAGTCAGCACCATCACCGCTCAACCCGGACAACTGACGAATACGTTCCGCAACCCCCTTCGTCGCCTCGAAGACGGCATGAAAATAGTTTTCGTCAAGAAGTTCGGCACGGCAATAGTTCAAAACTTCCGCATGCACAGCACGGCTTTCGAGTGCAGCCTTAAGTCGCCCAGCGCGGGCTCGAGCAGAATCCAGAGTCGTTACTTTAGCGGCGCTCGCGACCTTACCATCCTCACGGATATAAAAACCGGAAAAAGCCAGGACAACATTGAGTTCATCACGTCGCCAGGCAAACACCGATGGATCACGGGCGTAATTAACCGGGTTCATCGCACGGTTAATGAACATAATAAGATGGTTGCCGACCTGATACTGGTTCTGCGCACCTGCGAGCGCATTAAACAGACGTTTCCACTTTGTCATTCCTGGCGATGTGTCCGCAACTTTAATTTCTTGTAGCAGTCGCTCGATCTGCGACCCACTCAAGCCACGTTCGGTATCAGCAAGGACGCGACAGGCGGCCTCAAGGTGCTGAGAGTTGAATGATGGAATACGTATCATGAATTATCTTTCTATCACCTCTCAGGCCCACTCGAGCGCCGTGATGATCGATTGCCCTTCGGTGCCGACCTCCACAAACAGAGCGTGCTCGTAACCAAGCTGCTGCTTATAACCTCGAAGTTTTAGTAGATCGATCTCTCTATCTACGCGACTCGTTGATTTTTTGAACTCCAAGACCAAATGATTCTGTCGTGTACCTCGCCGATGCACGATCACATCAGGAAATACTGTCTTTGCCTCAACGTCTTCGCTGTCTGGATAAAGTTCCAAATGTCTGAGCCGTTTAGGGTCAATGCTGTCCCGGTTGTATTCGCAATCTACAGTCCAACCGGGGAAACATTGTTGGAGGTACATCGCAAAGCGAAAGGTAATCGACCGTTCGTTAGCATCGATACCGAGAAGATCATGATCAATGAATAGTAGCTCGGATAATGCATGTGACACAGCTTCGCCTGGTGCATATTGGTTGAGGTAGTGAATTTGTTCCGGGGTCAGTGCCATCATCACATTCGCATACTTAAGAAATTATATTGGGCTTTCAAGAAGAATGAGTACGCTGTAGGTTCCATTTTTCATTGCCTAACTAAGGCTCACACTGAAGGAAGTATACACTGATTGAAACGTCGTGAAGATTCTCTGTCTCGCGTCGTCTAGCTCGTCAGCCACGCGTTGCGTGAGCGTAAACGTGGGGCAATCGGGCTGACCACATCCACAAGGTCTGATTTCCCCTTCCTTAAGCCGAGTTACGAAGATGCGCCGCAGTTGGTCGACCTGACGAACCACTTTTCCCATCACTGTCTGGATGCGTTGATTTTTGAGATGGTGGATCGAAGGAATGCGCCTGATCTCGACGCCCTCACGCGTTCTCCACAAACCTGTATTTAGTGCGCCAATGGTATCTTCGATTGCCTTCTGAAAAGCAGGGAGAGAACTTTCTTGTTGAAACGGTGTGCGAAATGCTGGCCGGTCAAATACGGCAGCCATCAGTTGCAGAACATCGGCGTCGGAAAGGTCGGGAAAATCATCCGTGAATTTTTGAATATCAGCTTCAACATCAGGAAACTCGACGCCCTGGACAAAACGGTGCAGCAGATATTCAGCACGAAGACGCAAGTTTTCTTCGAACTCTACGCCCGACCATATCGTTACATGCCTGACGCCCAAGGAAGCTGCTGCTTGCTCGATGCGCGTTCTGCCAGCATCCGAGACCGCACCACGAGAGACGAACTTAAAGACGTCTGGGACACTGCCAGTTGCTTTAATCGACTTACTCATGTCGCTCTTAGCTTTTGCCAGTGTCAATGTGTCTCGGTTCGCGCATTGGATGATGGTCTTACGTGCTGGCTGGTCATCAAATGGTTCAATACCCGAGATATCTCGCCCTTGATCACCTCCTGATTGACCGTGCCAAATCAGATCATGCCAACCCGCGCGCAGGTGGTATGCAAAAACTAGGCGCTCGAACTGGATACCACTGTAGTCCTCAAAATGAACCGGAGAAACCGTTATCGTCGCCATACTCGCTCCTTTTCTGCTGCTATTAGTCTTCGGTAAACCTTACTACGTCCCTGTGAATTTCCGCCGTTACCCAATGAAAAGCACCAAATATTGGTGGCAAACCTTGCTTCGCCAAATGCCCACGGAGTTTGAAATGCAGAATAACTTATTAGTAAACTGGACGCGACAGCAGCACTGTAGCTCGCGCACAAAACAAATCTCCGGATCGAGTGTCCTTAACGACCTGTCTCAATTAATCAAAAACGGCGTTCTGCTATTTCTTAACACAATCCGTCGCCAAGAGCTGAGGCAGATTGAGATTGGCCTTGTAGCCAAAACGACTATCTACGAGATGGGTGCGGAAGTGAATTTCCGCCTCGCTTTGATCTGACGCTACGATGCGTTGTGCGGGATCTGGCCGAGATGGAAGAATGACTCAAAGTGCTCAAGTAAGCCCCTCGTGTCAACATCTGAAAGCCAAAAGTCCGTCTAAAAATATGTAGATGATGCTACCCACTGATTGACTGTGTTTACCAAACAAATTTAGGGAAGAGACAAAGTCTATTAATTAGTTTGACTGCTCCGCGTTGAGTGACACATTACGCCGTTAGCAACGCCTACTGCTGGCACAAAGCGGCCAGTCCTGTTGGCTGTCAGATCCGCTATGAGCAAAAAGTGGAAGCTCATAATTGTTCTCACCTCCGATGGTGCAATACGTAACTTACAGCGCGATAATCTGCAACGAGCCGATCGCTTGGTTCTGCCCTTGGATTAATTTATAATGATTGATATTCACTTTGAATTTTGAAGACATTATACCGCTTGTAATTTCATAGCATAGTTGATGACAGATGATATTCCTGATGGTTTAATTAAGTGATTGCCAACAGTTTAAAAGAGGAATTATGGGCACGGAAATTTCACTTAAGGTTTCAGGTGCAACGCTAGATTGGAGTAAAAATAGCTTAGGTGTTGATCATGGTGCATTGTTCCAGTCAACCGACCACATAATGATACCTCAGCACGAACGCTATGATCTGGAAGAAACCGATGAAATTGATGAAGAAAGACGCCTTCAGTGGACCGTACTCAGGAAGCCTCTTGCAGCAGTAGCTGAACGGGTTGAGTTACTTGGTTTTTCTCTTACTGCTATTCGTGCGGAATATGAAAATCTTGTAAAGCATGAGGTTTATCAAAGAAACGAAATGATTGAAGCCTATCCCGATAATTGGGAACCTTTAGAAAATCTTTTTAGTTTTGATGAGTTTCTGGGCTTACTTAAGAGCTATGATCTGGGGGAGTTAAACGATAAAGATATCGACTTTGATAATTCAAAAAAAACAGAGAATGATAATTTCATTTTGAAGTTATTCCCTAACGACATTTTAAAAAGAATTCCTCTCTATGATCCTTATAACAACTTTTACTGGTCAGAAAAAACAGCGTTTTTCAGTGTCATAAACATACTTCATCCATACTCTATGATCAAACTTTTAAGTGAAAACAAACATAATCTTAGTGAGTATGTCGAGTGGGACTATGGGGAAATAGTCGCTAACGGATGGGTTCACATTAACCAAATAAAAACTGAAATTAACCGTGAAAATTCTTTTCTCATAGCAACTGAAGGTTCCTCGGACTCACATATATTACAAAAGGCATTTAAGCTAATTAAGCCTAGCGTTTGTGAATTTTTTCGTTTCATCGATGTAACATCTGGCCATCCATTCCCCGGCACTGGGGGATTATCAAAGTTTGCTGAGGGATTAGTAAAAATTGATGTACAGAACCAAATCATTTTTGTACTCGACAATGATAGTGAAGGGGTTGAAGCTTTCAAGAAAATCATAAAGATGAAGCTTCCTCATAATATGAGTTGCATATGTCTTCCGAATCTTAAGGAGTTTGAAAGTTTCCCTACTTGTGGCCCAGACGGCCTAACCTTATCCAATATTAATGGAACTGCTGCCGCTATAGAGTGTTACTTGGATTTAACATATAGTGAATATGACTCATACACTGTTAGATGGACTAACTATAAAAAAGAGACCGGGATGTATCAAGGCGCACTTGAATTTAAAGAGTATTACGCAAAAAGATATCTTGATACATCAGAAGCTAAGCTTATCGAAAGTAAATATGACACCTCCAAACTTGAGGCTTTGCTTAATGCGATCATTGATGCTTGTTCCAAATTATCTGGATCAATACGTATTGAAAAAATAAAGAGTCACTATCCAAATATATGGACTGAAGAAAAAGTTTAACTCCATTGAATTATTTTTAACAACCTGAAAATAATATTGTGTATCACGTCATTCAAATATTACAATACGGCATATTGGGTGTCCGTTTCTGGCACAGAACAGACAGCCCTTATAGATGTGACAATAGTAGCGATCACCAAATGCACGAGACCGCTCTAATCAGTTTTATTTAATCAGTTTTGATTGGTGGTCATTCTGGTGGTCTTGACAGGGAGAGTTTTCAGGTTTAGCTTATTTATTAGCCAGCTACTGGCAAAGGCGATCCCAGTCAGAGGAGCCAAATCTGAAGATCCCGCTTAAGGAAACTTAAGCGGGATTTTTGTTTTGTGGTTCAGACGCCCGAAAATGAGCAACGGCCAGAATAGCTGCGCCGACAGGCGTCGGCGCAATGACGTTCTTAAACCGGCAGGACGATATTACTGCCCGCCAGCGTGCCCATGCGGTTATACATCGTGCAGGCTGACTCAACAATATGCATCGCCATCGCCGCGCCGCTGCCTTCCCCCAAGCGCATATCCATATGTAAATACGGCTCCAGCGCCAGATGCGTCAGCGCAATGCGCGCCCCTTTCTCGGCGGAGAAGTGCGAAGGAATCAAATACGGCTTCACGCCCGGCGCAATCCGGCAGGCTGCCAGCGCCGATGCGTAAGAAAGGAAACCGTCCAGCACGACCGGTAGGCCACAGGAGGCCGCGCCGAGCATCACGCCGGTCATACCCAGCAGATCGTAGCCGCCCACTTTCGCCAGCACGTCGAGACCGTCATCGGCATCCGGTTGGTTTACAGCGATAGCGCGGCGCACCACGTCAACTTTATTCGCCAACTGCGCCTGCGGCAGGTTCGCGCCGACGCCAACCACCGCCTCTGGTTCACTGCCGGTCAGTACGCTGACCACGGCCGCCGCTGGCGTTGTATTTGCCATCCCCAGTTCACCCACGCCGAACAAAGTAACGCCCTGCTCCGCCAGAGTGCGGGTATAGTCAATCGCAGCCATCAGGACGGTCTGTGCCTGTTCTGCGCTCATGGCTGGCCCGCGGGCAATATTGCCGCTGCTGCGCGCCACCTTCATCTCCACCAGGCCTGGGATAGGGTCAGCATCAATGCCCACGTCAATCACGTGCACCTCAGCCCCCGCCTGAGCGGCCAGCACGCAGACGCCGGTATTGTGTCGGGTCATATTAACCGCCTGAATCGCCGTAACCACCTGAGGCGAAACGGCAACCCCCTCATGCCAGACGCCGTGATCGGCACACATAACAAGCATGGCTTTCCTGGCGACATGTGGCGTGCCGCGCAGACCCGGCATCCCCGCCAGCTGTACCGCCAGCGCTTCCAGCCGCCCCAGACTGCCCGTTGGTTTTAAGAGCCCATCAATATGCTGCTGCGCATGCGCCATGGCGGCGCTGTCGACGTCAGGAATAGCCGCCAGTCGTGAAGTCAGTGTTTGCATTATCTCTTTCCGGTTAATCGCTGGCTTACAGGAGCGCCAGCAAGAAAATCACTTCGCCCAGTTCAATTGCCGCGCCTAGGGTGTCTCCGGTCTGCCCTCCCAGCGTGCGCTTGAGCAGCAGCCCCAGGATAAAGACGCCGATAAACGCCACCAGCAACGCAAGCAGACCGTGCATGCCTAACAGGGCAGCTACCAGCGCAGCGCCGATCACCAGGGTAACCCAGGTCTGACGGAAGGTGATTTTACCGATGAACAGGTTACCCAGCCCCTCTTCACGCGCGTAGCGATGACGGTACATCATCAACACCGAAGCAGAACGGCCGGCAATACAGGCACCGGCCATCGCCGCCAGCATCGGCGTGTCGCGCAGGGCCAGTTCGCTCACCGCCAGCACTTTCGCCAGCAGCACAAAAATCAGCGCCAGGCCACCGTGGGTGCCCAGGCGGCTGTCGCGCATGATTTCTAACATCTTTTCGCGGCGACGGGCGGAGAAAACACCGTCACAGGTATCGGCCAGACCATCGAGATGAAAGCCTCCGGTCAGTAGGGCCAGCGTCAACACGGCAAAGAAAGCCGCCAGCGGAATCCCGCACCAGGCCTGTACAATCACAAAGACCAGGCCGCTCAGCGCGCCGAGCAGCAACCCGATAACGGGAAAGGTCAGCACGCCACTGACATAGCGATCCAGATCCAGCCCCTGCGACCAGCGCTGTGGCACCGGCAGACGGCTCATAAAAGAGAGTGTGGCGAAAAACAGTCGGCTCATTTTATTTTGACTCCAATCCCTGATACCACCAGCCAGACGTCGTCCGCCGCCTGTGCCAGCTTTTGATTCACGCGCCCAGCAATATCGCGAAAATGCCGGGCCAGACGATTCTCGGGCACAATGCCCATCCCCACTTCATTAGTGACCAGCACCACCGGCGACGGACAGCGTTCGCAGGCAGCAATCAGCGCGTCAATTTCAGCGCTGACCTCAGCCTCAAGGGCGGCAAAATCCCAACGTTCGATAGCTTGTGCATCACCAGAGGCAAATAAAATATTGGTGATAAGCGTCGTGATGCATTCCAGCAAAATGGCTTCGTTGGGATCGTTGTGCGGGGTAATGATGTCGGCAAGGTGCTGCCAGCGTTCTTCCGTACGCCAGTGCGCGGGGCGGCTATCCCGGTGGTGCTGAATACGCTCGGCCATCTCGGCGTCAAAAATTTGCGAGGTGGCGATATAACAAACCTGAGGATACTGGCTGAGTAACGATTCAGCGTGACGGCTCTTGCCGCTGCGCGCGCCGCCGGTCACCAGCATCATGATTGCGCTTCCTGATGTTGCTGCATTGTTCGCGAGTTCCTTTGATATCAATACGTTCCCACATAACTGTGGCTTATATATCAAACAAAGAGCTTTATACTCCGCATTGCTCGCAATGTCACTGAGGTTGTATCGGCGGGAAGAGGAAGGACGGTATTCAGGGGGCCAGGTGACGGCAGCGCCGCCACCTGAGAACGACGGTTACTCGCTTTTCTGCTCGCCCATCACTTTCAGTTTTTTAGAGATGTCGCGGCGTTCTTTGGACAGCTCGGCATTTTTGATGATGTAGTCATCAACGCGATCTTCGTAGTCGCCCTTCATGCTGGCAATGATGCCCTGAATAGCTTCAACGCTCATGCCCGGTTTGATGTAGTCGCTGAGGTTGTCCAGCAGCAGGACGCGCTTCTGGTTGTCACGGATCTTTTTCTCTACGTCCTGGATTTCGCGCTGCAGCTTGTTCTTACGACGGAACAAACGCACAAACTCCAGTACGTCCTGAAACGAAGGTTTCGTGGTTTCCATTTTTATACCCCTGATAGTTGAGAGTCGGATTCGTTAAAACAACGGCTACACGATAAGGTACACATTACTGATATGCCCTTCAACCGGTAAGATTTATGCGCCGCCGTTGTCGCAAACATTCTTTTTTGCTTTGGCTTCATCATAACCCTAAAGCGTGCTGAATCGAAACAACCAGACGCAAAACCGCGCGCATCTGTCTTTTATTTACGCAAAGCGCGGCACATCAGACTCGACAGCAGCTCCAGCTGGCGGGCAAGCTCCATGCTCAGCCAGACGTAGCCGTGAATCGGCGTTTCCGCCAGATTCTCGCCCGGGTGCTCCTTCACCAGCTGGCGCAGCTCCGCCACAATGTCGTTCAGCTTTTCGCTATTGGCTTTGATTGGCCGCGGGTTACCCTCATACAGCGCATGGGCAATCGCCAGCAGCGTTTGCTGGGTCATCATCTGCGTTTCCCGCAGCGTATGAGCGTTCAGCATCAGCAAATGGCTTGGGCGGGTCGCCCAGTGGGCGTTGATTTGCAGCTCCAGCATGCAGACAAGGTTACGGCTGACGGTCTGGATGGCTTCGAAGATACCTTTATGAATATGCGTTTCTTTGCTGGCAGGCGTAATCAGCCCGCGCATTTTCACCACATCGTTAAGCACCGTTTGCAGATGTTTTTCCAGCCGCGGCCGCTCTATCAGGTTCGGCGACAAACCCGCCTGGTAGATCCGATTAAACTGCGTCACAAACGTCGCCATCTGGATGCGCCAGTGAATAAACGCCCGCTGCGGATAAATACCGGTAAACAGCATAGCCAGCAGACAGCCGAAAATGACGTCGCCGCTTCGCCAAAGCGCGGTAGTAATGTCGCCAGGCGGAGCCCCAACCACCACGCCCAGGGTGATACCAATCAGCAGAGCCTGATAGGGCTTTTTGCCTAGCGCCAGCCAGCCGCACAGGAACATCGCGGCCGCACACCAGATAATCATCAGCGGCAGCGAGATAAGCTCCAGCTTGAGCGCCACCAGCCCCAGCGCCGAGCCAAGAATGGTGCCGCCAATACGCTGAAACGCGCGCGGTACCACGTTGCCCCAGAAGGAGATAGGCCCCATCACGACGACCAGGGTAATCAGCGGCCAGGAGCCTTCGGGGATCCCCGCCAGGCGGACGATGATAAACGCCAGCGCGAATGCCAGCGCAATGCGCGCGCCGTGCACGGTACGATAGTGGCGATAGAGACGAATTTCAAAAGGGCTGAGTGACTTATCCGGGCGCACACCCATTCTCCAACAAAATGAAAGGCTGAATTGTAACGATTCTGCCCTTAGGCGACTACAGCGAGATAAAAACGCCCCACTTTGTGGGGCGATCGTCATTACACTTTATGGTGCAGATAGTCACTCAGACGGGAGAAGATTCCGCCTTTATCGACGCTTTCCAGCGTCACCAACGGCCACTGCGCGACCACTTTATCGCGGTCGAGCAGTTGAATTTCCCCCACCCGCTGATGCGCAGCAATAGGCGCTTCGAGCTCTTTTTTATCCAGCACGTATTTGGCTTTGATATTGGGTACTTCGGCCTTAGGCAGCGCGAGCCAGAAGTCCTGATCCGTACCCAAATCGATCTTCTCTTTGTCGCCGTACCAGATACGCTCGGTACCGACTTTTTTACCGCTGTGCAGAATCTGCACGGTGTCAAAATTCTGTTGTCCCCAGCGCAACAGCGTGCGCGCCTGGTCTTCGCGGCCTTTTGGGCTATCGGCGCCCATCACTACGGCAATCAGGCGACGCTGGCCATCGACCGCAGAAGCGATCAGATTGAACCCGGCGCCGGAGGTGTGGCCGGTTTTCAGGCCGTCGATATGCATGGTTTTTTCCCACAGCAGGCCGTTACGGTTCTGCTGGGTAATGCCGTTCCACGTCAGGCTCTTTTCGCTGTACATGTGGTAGAACTCGGGCTCGCCGTGAATGATGGCGCGTGAGAGAACGGCCAGATCGTAAGCCGAACTGTGCTGGCCCGGCGCATCCAGGCCGTGAACGGTTTCAAAATGGGTGTCGCGCAGGTTTAGCTTTTGCACATAATCATTCATCATTTTGACAAACTGCGGCTGGCCTCCGGCCACGTAGTCCGCCAGCGCCACGCAGGCGTCGTTGCCGGAATCGACGATCAGGCCGCGGCTCAGATCGCGCACTGACACGCGATCGCCGGCTTTCAGAAACATCAGCGAGGAGCCATCAAACACCGGGTTTCCGGCCGCCCACGCATCGCGACCGACGGTGACGATATCATCAGGCGTAATACGATGGCTATCGATCGCGCGATCGACCACGTAGCCGGTCATCAGCTTGGTCAGGCTGGCGGGATTGCGCTGTTGATGTTCATTACCTGCGGTTAAAATTTGCCCGGTTGTGTAATCCATAAGAACCCAAGCGCCGGCTTTAATGGCTGGCGGGGTGACGGAAGGCATTGCGACATTGTCGGCAAACGCACAAGAAACGCTCGAAGCGAGCAAAGATACGGCAACAAGAAAACGGGCTTTCAACGGTACATCCTCAACTTATACAAATTCGTCGTCCTTTTTACGGAACTTCGCGCTTCCTGGCTGGCATAAATTGCAAGAAAATATGACATAACGCTATTTACGCATTAAAAAATACGCTGCGCGGCCGGTTCCAGAATTCGCCGCCGCCCTTCTGATGCTCGGCGAAATCGTTTACCATGAGCATTCAATGCCATACACGGACACAGTAAACGCTATGCAAGAGACCTCCAGCGCGCCGGGATTCCTGTTTCACGACTATGAGTAAATGAGAGCAACAAAATGATAAATAAAGAAAATAAAACAACACGAAATTCATTTTGTACTTATTTATGTACTCAAAAATCAAAGCCGTATACATATCATTGTGTTGCTTCTCCGTGGTCGTATAGGATTATACCCAGCGCCACGGCATGAACACCTGGCCTACAGCTGCGGCTCGTAGCACATAATCACGAGCCGCAGCTCCCGATATCGAATGGCTTACTCTGTCGGTTTGACGGGCCAACAGATTGCGGGGGCGCTTGATATGTCCACCGCTTCCAGCGCATCGAGATAATCCAGCCACAAATTATATTGCTCTTTCTCTAACTCTTTCAGGCGCCCCATGGCTGCTTTGCCGGGCCATTGCTTGTTGTTGATATATGAATTGGCCTGGTCAATTCTGGCCTGTTTTTCAGCGGCAGCTGCAGCAACATCGGCAGCATGTTGCGCGTCAGTATTCGTCACCCATTCGGAACCATTCCATACGTCATACGGTGTTGATGGCGGCAGTTCAGTAAATCCTGTTTTTATCTCGCCAATATAGCCGACAATACTTGCTCTGCCGTCCGCTGTTGAGAGTGGGCTATCATCGTCGTTCGATAGCAGAAACCGCTATGTTCCGCATCAAAATCTTGCTGGGCGACTATCTGAGCCTGCGGGACTATGACGCGCAGGTGGGTGAAGCGATGGCAATGGCCAAGGCGCTGAACCGTATGACGTTGTTGGGAATGCCGCGCAGCATCTGGATCGCATAACGGGTGTACCAGCGAAAGCCATCCTGTCGGCTAAGGAAGGTGCGAACAAGTTCCTGATATGAGATCATCATATTCATCCGGAGCGCATCCCAGAGGGACATCATGAGCCATCAACTCACCTTCGCCGATAGTGAATTCAGCACTAAGCGCCGTCAGACCCGAAAAGAGATTTTCCTCTCCCGCATGGAGCATATTCTGCCATGGCAGAATATGACCGCTGTCATCGAGCCGTTTTATCCCAAGGCGGGCAATGGCCGACGGCCCTATCCGCTGGAGACCATGCTGCGTATTCACTGCATGCAGCATTGGTACAACCTGAGCGACGGTGCCATGGAAGATGCCCTGTACGAAATCGCCTCCATGCGCCTGTTTGCCCGATTATCCCTGGATAGCGCCCTGCCGGATCGCACCACCATCATGAATTTCCGCCACCTGCTCGAGCAGCATCAACTGGCCCGTCAATTGTTCAAGACCATCAATCGCTGGCTGGCCGAAGCAGGCGTCATGATGACCCAAGGCACTTTGGTGGATGCCACCATCATTGAGGCACCCAGCTCTACCAAGAACAAAGAGCAGCAACGCGATCCGGAGATGCATCAGACCAAGAAAGGCAATCAGTGGCACTTTGGCATGAAGGCCCACATTGGTGTCGATGCCAAGAGTGGCCTGACCCACAGCCTAGTCACCACCGCGGCCAACGAGCATGACCTCAATCAGCTGGGTAATCTGCTTCATGGAGAGGAGCAATTTGTCTCAGCCGATGCCGGCTACCAAGGAGCGCCACAGCGCGAGGAGCTGGCCGAGGTGGATGTGGACTGGCTGATCGCCGAGCGTCCCGGCAGGGTAAAAACCTTGAAGCAGCATCCGCGCAAGAACAAAACGGCCATCAACATCGAATACATGAAAGCCAGCATCCGTGCCAAGGTGGAGCACCCGTTTCGCATCATCAAGCGGCAGTTCGGCTTCGTGAAAGCCAGATACAAGGGGCTGCTGAAAAACGATAACCAACTGGCGATGTTATTCACCCTGGCCAACCTGTTTCGGGTGGACCAAATGATACGTCAGTGGGAGAGATCTCAGTAAAAACCGGAAATAACGCCAGAAATGGTGGAAAAAATAGCCTAAATAGGCTGATTCGATTGTTTGCGGGAAAAAAATCGGCCCAGATCCGCGAAATTTTAATCAGCGAGTCAGCTTGGGAAGAAATGACCTGCTTATTCGCACCTTCCCTAAGGCATCGCCCTGCGCACATCATCGTGCAGATGATTGAAGAACTGGTGACCAAATCCACTATGGCCGAACTGGAAGACTTCTTCCTTATATCGTCCTGGGATGGTGTTTGCGCTGATGCAAGCAAAGAAAGAGCCACAGTTATTGCCAGCATTCCTGCGCAGAAAGCTGCAGCGCAAGGGCTTACTCTGGCCATTACAACGGGAGCATTCTCCGCGAGGTCCTCACAATGAGTAATATTGATAACCGCGTGTTGATAGATACCGCACACCACCGACTGGAGATACTGCGTGACGATGGCGTATATCGTCACCTGCGCATGCAGCAGCCAGGGACCAACTTCTATTACTACGACATTATTACCTGGCCCGGTTATCTGACTGTTACCGGTGATATGGGAACTTGGACGTTTAGCCGCGCTCATGACATGTTCCGTTTCTTCGGTGCGTGGGACGGTCAGATCAATACCGGCTATTGGTCTGAAAAGTTGGAAGCTGGGGCGGGATGTTCGGCGCGGGAGCTACTGGCGAAAGAGTTTGATGAGGATGAATTTTGCGAAAGTCTGAAAGGGTACTTCAGCGGATGCCTAGAAGATAACGAAGCTAGCGACTCAGATGACGGTGATGATTGGGTCGATGCAGATGATACCCCTAACAGTGACAAAGCAGTGATACGCGAGATCGTTCGCGACCTATGCAGCGCAAACTTTTGCAATGAATATGACGCTTATCAGGCTGTTTATGACGCTGATTGGCCTGAAGGTTTTAGCGCTTGGGATATCTGCGACGGTCTGACCTTCAAAACGTATACGAGCCATTTCCGCTGGATATTGTTTGCCATCACCTGGGCTATTAGCAAATACCACAACACCAAGTTGGTTGGTAAGGCAATGGATACATTCCTCGCAGTGAAAGGGGCAGCCCAATGAACGATATCACCGCACTGATGGCGACCATGAAAGCGGCAGCAGAGAAAGCGACTCCTGGCCCGTGGTATGTACACGATAAGCCGTGTGAAGACGGCAATTATGGGATTGATACCAGCGATAAGGAGTTTTTGGCCGAGGCTGTAGTTTGGTGGGGATTTGCCCGTCAGAGCATCTGGCGCGAGGAGGACGCTAAATACATAGCCCTAGCTAACCCAGCCAACGTCAAGGTGCTGGTAGAAGCGCTGGAAGCTGGAGACACGGAAAATGAACGCATGGCTCGCGATTTGATTTCGCGGAATGGCGAGATAGAAGGTCTCCGTAAACGAGTTGAAGAACTGGAGGAAGTCGCCACCGATTACGGCATGAAGTTCCAGCGAGCGCAGGATGACCTGAAGAAGATGGCGCTGATGAAGTCCCGCACCGTCGCCGTGAAGTTTCCAGAAGTGCGTATCACCATTGCTGAATCAAAACTCCGTAATCTTACATATCAGCAGTTGGACGCTTATAACGCTGGCGCGACGAGAGCCGCCGTGAAACTCAGTCAAGTGCTGGCCGCCGCTGGCATCCAGGTTATCGAAGGAGAGCAGAAGAATAGCTAATTCACTACTTGAAGCCTGCAACAACTGGCAGATTCAGCGAGCCGAGATACTAGCTCGCAATCCTGATATGGACCTGACCATTCAAAAACTGGACATGATGATTGAGCACTCTGTGCGTTCTGCTATCGACATTGCTCACCGCGTTGATTGGGATTTCCGTGAAGCCGAGAAAGCGGCTAAGCGGGTTATCGAAGGAGAAGGACAATGATAGCAATAACCGGAACAATTCTGGTCTGGGCGTTAATCGGCATTGCGGGAATAGGCGCTGCTGTATGCGCCGTTGTCGGCTTCATGTTTCTCACTGGATATAAGCGCTAAGGAGCAGCGATTATGACAATCAAAACGGTGAAACCAGAAGGGCCATTTGTCCTAATGACGCTGGAGGGTGACGACATTCTCTTTGATGAGCGTGGCATTGTGTTGATGCTCGGTAGGCCAAAACGTATGGACGTAAAGAGAAACTATTTTGAGTCTGATTTAGGTGACGGTAAGGCCAAATACTGGACATTGAATATCGATGAGGCGCAAAAGTTCGGCACGATGGACGAGGCTACGACACAGCTTTGCAAGCTGAAAAACCCTCACTTAATCAAGGTCCGCAAACTCCAAGGGGTGCCAGAAAATGACCAATAAGCAGTTAACAGATGGCGTTATTGATGTTTGGTTCAATGCAGCTAAGGCTGCGATTCATCACCCTGCAACCCCGCGAAATGAGCACTCTCACGCGTTTGCGGCGTACACGTTAGCGCAAGAGGTAAGGAAGTTACGCGCAGAGCTTCAGGAACACCGGAAAGCAGCAATTCCTGCTGGATGGAAACTAGTGCCAATCGAGCCAACAGAAGGCATGATCGTTGATGGTTTAGAGTCTGAACCTGATGAATTTTTTAGTGACGCGAAAATATGGGCAGAATATGAAGCAATGAGTGGATGCCAACAGGCCGCTCACCGCGCAAAACTTTGCTGGGCAGCAATGCTTTCAGCCGCACCAACAGCACCAGAACAGGAGAATATTTAACGTGAACCATTTAATGATCGACCTCGAAACCATGGGCAATAAACCAAATGCGCCCATCGTCTCCATCGGTGCTGTGTTTTTTGATCCCTCACTCGGTGGCCTGGGGAAAGAGTTCTACCAGGTTGTCACCCTTAAAAGTTCAGTAGATGGCGGCGCTGTTCCGGACCCTGAAACGATTATGTGGTGGATGCAGCAAAGCGAAAAGGCAAGGCTAGCTATCTGCGATAAAGAATCCGCAGTAAGCATAGCTACGGCACTAAGCAGCCTAAGTTGCTTTATTCGTGACAACACCAATCCTGACAAAGTCCAGGTATGGGGCAACGGTGCAACGTTTGATAACGTCATTTTACGGTCCAGCTATGAGCGTGAATGGATTCCTTGTCCATGGCCATTCTGGAACGATCGTGATGTCAGAACTATCGTCGAACTGGGAAGGCAAGTAGGAATTAACCCGCGCCGCGACATTCCGTTTGAAGGCGATATGCATAATGCCCTAGCCGATGCCAAACATCAGGCTAAGTACGTGTCAGCCATCTGGCAGCGTCTTATTCCTACTCAGAAAGGCCTTTAGGCCGTTGGAGGTGGCTTATGGCCGATATCGAAATGATTAACGAAAAAGAAGTAATGCAAATGATGCATGTGTCGTCGCGCATGACGACCCTGTACATGATTCTGTGTAAATGCCTTTTCTCAGAAGTGACCGTCCAGGCGGTCACCGAACTCGATAATAAAGCGGCTCATCGCCATACGCCAGTCCCTCAGCGGCATCGTCCATTTCTGTGATGCAGCCTGGATTGCCAGCCACACCACCTTTTTCACTGCGTCGTCTGTCGGGAACACCTTACGCTTTTTGATGGCATGCCGGATCACGCTATTCAGCGACTCGATGGCATTCGTGGTGTAGATCACCTTGCGGATGTCTGCCGGGTAAGAGAAGAACGTCGCCAGGTTGGCCCAGTTTGCCTGCCAGCTCCGGCTTATCTGCGGGTAGCGACCGTCCCAGGCGCTGGCGAACGCTTCCAGCGCCTGCTGGCCTGCCTCTTCCGTGGGGGCCTGATAGATGGCCTTCAGGTCGCGGGTGACGGCTTTGTAGTCCTTCCAGGAGACGAACCGCAGGCTGTTGCGTACCATATGCACGATGCACAGCTGGATGCGGGCTTCCGGATACACCGTGTTGATGGCGTCCGGGAAGCCTTTCAGGCCGTCGACACAGGCGATGAGGATATCGTTCAGGCCGCGGTTTTTTAGTTCTGTCAGCACATTGAGCCAGAACTTCGCTCCTTCATTTTCGGCCAGCCACATACCCAGCAGTTCTTTCTGGCCTTCGATATTGATACCCAGCGCCAGGAACACGGATTTGTTGATGACGCGACTATCTTGCCGAACTTTAATGACGATACAGTCAAGATAAACAATGGGATAGACGGCATCCAGTGGCCGATTTTGCCATTCGACAACCTGCTCAATGACAGCATCTGTCACCTTTGAGACCAGCGCTGGCGAGACGTCGGCGTCATACAGCTCTTTAAACGCGGCGGCGATTTCGCGGGTGGTCATCCCTTTGGCATACAACGATAAAATCTGGTTATCCATGCCGGTGATCCGGGTCTGGTTCTTCTTCACCAGTTGAGGTTCAAAGGAACCTTCACGATCGCGCGGTGTACGCAACTCCAGCGGGCCATCGCCAGTGATAACGGTCTTTTGGGTATAGCCGTTACGGGCGTTGGTGCCCGGTTTTAGCTGATTTTTATCATAACCGAGATGATGGGTCATTTCGGCATTGAGCGCCGCCTCGACGCTGATTTTCTTCAGCAGGCGATCGAACTGGTTGAGATCCTCAGGGGTTTTGAGATTTTTGGCCAGTTCATTAGCCAGAGCCTGCAACTGTTTTTCGTCCATAAATTAACCTGTTTTTGATGTTGGATTGAACATATCAAAATCAGGCAATTACACAAATCTATGTACAGGCTCCGCATGACCATCTGGAAATACACGGAAAATCATAATTTCCCGAAACCGATACGCACCCACCCAAAACAGTACCTTCGTTCTGCGGTGGAGGCGTGGATATTGAATGGAGGCGTCAACCAGAGACCTTCTTAATATGCCAGTATATCTTCTCGGCATACAACTCATACGCAGCTTTCTGTTCAGCGATCCAGTCGTGCTTGTTATAAACGGAAAGCACCCCTCCAAGCTCATGCCCCAGCATTTTTTCAATCACATGCGGGGCAACCCCCTCCTCAGATAATCTGGTCGCCAGCGTCCTTCTAAAATCATGCGCGGTAAATTCCCCGATACCTAAAGACTGCTGAATCCTTCTCAGATAGCGATTGGCTCCGGCAATCGTCATCGATGTTTTCAGATCAGGGCCGGGGAACAGAATATTGCCGTATGTCATTTCTGCCTTTTTCAGCAATTCATCTGCCGCTTCAAAAATTGGCCGTCTGATACTTTTGTTCGTTTTGCTTTTTTCAGCTGGCACAATCCACACTCCCTCCTCCCGATCGAATTCTTCCTTAACAGATAAGCGCATTTCGCTATTTCTCGCACCGTAAAGCATAAGCAACTGGTGAAGCAACTTGTTTGATGTAGAGGCGCGGCTCCGCTCAATAGCCAGCCATAATTTGGCTAATTGATTGTAGCTAAGCGTGACCTCTCCTACAGCAGGTTTAACGCCTACATCCTTCGGTAATAACAGGAGTATGTCAGGGTTTCCAACAAACTGGCGACGAGAGCACCAGCTAATAGCTGAGCGCAATTGAACAAGCAGCTCCCGCGCACGACGTGGGTTAATCCTCTCTTCTTCGGTAAATCGCTCAACCCAAAGCCTAACCGGAATGTCTTCCACAGGGACGCCCGGGAAAGCATCACTCATGTGCTTTATCACGGTCGATTTATAAAGAGCTCTTGTCTTTTCCCGCAACACAACATCAACATAATTTTCCTGCCAGTAGTCCAGGCAATCTTTTACGGTCGGCTGCCGGTTAACTTTTTCCTTTCCGGTTAGCGTCCTGGGGTCCAATCCCTTATCGACGGATTCTCTTAAATCTGCAACCATGTTACGTGCGTCGCGGAGAGTCAGGGCCGGGTAACGCCCGAGACCGAGGCGGTGCTGTTTTCCATCACGCCGGAACCTGAACTGAAAGCTGATCACGCCTCGGGGAGTAATGCGAATCCCAAGCCCGTCAGAATCAGTAATTTCAGCTGGGCCGGAATATGGTTTACCATAGATAGAGCGAAGTTTTGTGTCACTGATCGCCATAATAGTTTTCTGTACTCATGAATTGATGATTTATGTACTTAATCTGTACTTAATATCGCATGTACGAACATAAACAACAATATCAACGCATGTACAAACAAGAGCGCTCAATGACAATAATTGCAATTTAAAACCTATAAATCAGTTACATACAACATCAGGCGTGTACATCAGGTGACAGTAAAAAACGATACTATACAAAGAACATTCCTCTTTCACGACTACGAAACCTTTGGAACCAGCCCTTCCCTCGACAGACCCGCGCAGTTCGCCGCTATCCGTACCGATAAAGACTTTACTATCATCGGTGAGCCAGAGGTCTTTTACTGTAAACCTGCGGACGATTATCTGCCGCAGCCAGAAGCGGTGCTGATTACCGGCATTACGCCGCAGGAGGCGCGTGCGAAAGGGGAAAATGAGGCCGCATTTGCCAAACGCATCCACGACATTTTCACCGTGCCGGATACCTGCGTGGTGGGCTACAACAACGTCCGCTTCGATGATGAAGTGACGCGCAATATCTTCTATCGTAACTTTTACGACCCCTATGCCTGGAGCTGGCAGAATCGCAACTCGCGCTGGGACCTTCTTGATGTGATGCGCGCCTGCTACGCCCTCCGCCCGGACGGCATCAACTGGCCGGAAAACGAGGACGGCCTCCCGAGTTTTCGTCTGGAGCACCTGACCAAAGCCAACGGTATTGAGCACAGTAACGCCCACGATGCGATGGCGGATGTTTATGCCACTATCGCCATGGCAAAGCTGGTAAAAACGCAGCAGCCGAAGCTGTTCGACTACCTGTATGCCTACCGCGGCAAGAACAAGCTGATCACGCTGATTGACGTGCCGCAAATGAAGCCGCTGGTTCATGTTTCTGGCATGTTCGGCGCATGGCGTGGTAATACCAGTTGGGTCGCGCCGCTGGCCTGGCATCCGGATAACCGTAATGCGGTGATTATGGTCGATCTGGCAGGCGACATAAGCCCGCTGCTGACGCTGGACGCCGATGCGCTACGCGAACGGTTATATACCGCCAAAGCCGATCTCGGCGACAATGTGCCGGTGCCGATTAAACTGGTGCACCTGAACAAATGTCCGATACTGGCGCAGGCGAATACTCTGCGACCGGAAGACGCCGATCGCTTGGGCATCAACCGCCAGCACTGCCTGGATAACCTCAAGCTGCTGCGCGACAACCCGCTGGTACGTGAGAAAGTGGTCGCCATTTTTGCCGAGGCAGAGCCATTTGTTCCGTCGGACAACGTCGATGCGCAGCTCTACAACGGTTTCTTTAGCGATGCCGACCGCGCAGCGATGAAAATTGTACTGGAAACCGAGCCGCGTAACCTGCCGGCGCTGGATATCACTTTCGCCGACAAACGAATTGAAAAACTGCTCTTTAACTTCCGGGCGCGCAACTTCCCCGGCACGCTTGATGAGACCGAGCAGCAGCGTTGGCTGGAGCACCGCCGACAGATTTTTACGCCGGAATTTTTACACGCCTATGCTCAGGAGCTGGAGACGCTGTACGGTCAGTATGAAGGAAATAACGAGAAGCTGACTTTGTTGAAGGCGCTGTATCAATACGCGCAGGAGATAGTGTAAGCACTGACTGATAGGCGTAGCGTCATCAGGCGCTACAGCGCCGCTTGCCGGATAAGAGCGTTGGCATATTCGACAAGCGGCATCACGTTATGCTGATAGCATTATTTCTGTACGGTAATCGTCCACGCCGCATCGCCGGACTGCTGATAGTCGGTCACCGTAAACCCCTCTTCTGCCGCCCACTGTGGGATGGCCTCCGTCGCCTGAGTACAGTCAAATTCAATGACCAGTTGGTCGCCGCGGGACAGCTCCGCCATCGCCGCTTTCGCTTCAATTAACGGGAACGGGCAAACCTGCGTGACAACATCCAGTTTCTTAATAACCATTTTCTACTCCTTAAGCCGCTGCGGTTTTCAGCTTAGCTTTCCGCTGCGGGCGAACATACAACATCCACGACGCAGACCACACGCCGAGGATCATAAATACCAGGCCAATCCAGCCCTGCCAGGTCATCATCGCGGTCATCACCAGACCATTACCGATGGAACAACCGCCAGCAATGCTTGCGCCAAAGCCCATCAGGACACCGCCACCGGCGCTACGCAGCGTGGTGCTGGCATCCGCGGCGCGAACGCGAAACTCACGGCTGGCTTTTGCGGCAATAAACGAACCGATAAAGATACCCAGCACCAGGAAGACGCCCCAGTTGAGGAACTTCGCATTGCCGCCGACCAGAAACTGCAGAATATTGGCCGTCGGTGAGGTTATCCCCAGGCCAAACATACGGCCGGTAGCTTCGCTCAACGGCCAGGCCAGCAGCGCAATCAGGCCAATCAGCACGGCCGTTACGAACGGATGCCAGCGTTTTTCAAACAGAATATGCGCCAGCCCGCGGCGACGCGGCGGCAGCGAGGCCACCTTTAGCTTCGGCTTACGCAGTTCTTTACGTACCAGCCACAGCGTCACCACCACCAGCAGCGCAATCATCGGCCACACGGAAATATTGAGGGTTTCGGCAATACCGTTGTGGGCCGTCGTGTGCTGGCCAAGAAAGGCGTTCAGCCCCGCCGCATGTGGAGAACGCATGACCGCACTCATAACCATATAGGTCACCAGAGCAATCCAACTGCCGATCAGCCCTTCCCCGGCGCGATACCAGGTGCCGGTAGCGCAGCCGCCCGCATAAACGATACCCATACCGAAAACAAAACCGCCAACTACCGTGCCCAGCCACGGGAATGCTCCGGCATCGTACTGCACCAGCCCAAGCTGAATGAGCGAGAAAACGCCGATACTCTGGATACAGATAGCAATCAGCAGCGCATAAAACATACGGTTATTTTTGGCGATATACATGTCGCGAAAGCCGCCCGTCAGACAGAAACGACCGCGCTGCATAACGAATCCCAGTAAGGCCCCGCAAATTATTCCGCTTATTATCATGTGCAACATAAGAATCAATTAACTCAATATAATCAGGTCTGAAATTATTCCTGACCGAGCCTGACCGCACCAATAACCAAAAGCTCTATATTATTACCGGTGGTTATTAATGAAGTTTTTTTTAGTCGCTCATGACATGAAAGCAAAAAAAAACCGGAGGCCCAGGCCTCCGGTTTTGCAACCATCGTTTTAATTCAGTTATGCAACATCTTCGTACTGCGGAACCGGGTTACGGAAGCTTTTGGTCACACAGGCCAGGTAAATCAGGCCGATACCGGCCCAGATCAGGCCCAGAACCATTGAGCTCTCTTCCAGGTTCACCCACAGTGCGCCAACGGTCAGCGCGCCGCAGATCGGCAGGAACAGGTACTGGAAGTGATCTTTCAGCGTCTTGTTACGCTTCTCACGGATCCAGAACTGAGAAATCACGGACAGGTTGACGAAGGTGAACGCCACCAGCGCACCGAAGTTAATCAGCGCGGTTGCCATCACCAGGTCGAAGTTAATCGCCAGCAGCGCAATCGCCCCCACCAGGATGATGTTCATCGCCGGCGTACGCCAGGTCGGATGCACGTAACCGAAGAAGCTTTTCGGGAACACGCCGTCACGGCCCATCACGTACATCAGGCGCGCCACGCCAGCGTGCGCCGCCATACCGGAAGCCAGCACGGTGATGGTCGAGAAGATCAGCGCGCCAACCTGGAAGGCTTTACCCGCCACGTACAGCATGATTTCTGGCTGTGAGGCGTCCGGATCTTTAAAACGAGAGATATCCGGGAAGTACAGCTGCAGGAAATAGGTGGAGAAGATGAAGATCATGCCACCAATCAGCGCCGTCAGGAAGATAGCACGCGGAATCACACGCTCAGCGTCTTTGGTTTCTTCAGACAGGTTGCTGATACCGTCAAAGCCGGTAAACGAGAAGCACAGAATCGTTGCCCCGGTAATCATCGGGATCACGTGTGCGTCACCCGACCAGAATGGACGGTTGCTTGCCAGCGTACCGGCACCTTCGCCGTGCGCCACGCCATAGATAACCATGCCCAGAATGACGGCAATCAGCACCACCTGGAACAACACGATAACGGTGTTGAAGTTGGCGACAGATTTAATGCTGCGCAGGTTAAACGCGGTCATAAAGGCCACCAGTGCAATGACGAATACCCATGACGGAATCGACGGCACCAGCGCTTCAAAATAGATTTTTGCCAGCAGGATGTTGATCATCGGCGCGAACAGATAGTCGAGCAGAGAAGACCAACCCACCATAAAGCCAACGGTCGGGCTAATGGATTTCTGGGCATAAGTGTAGGCAGAGCCCGCCGACGGATAGCGGCGTACCAGCTTACCATAGCTCAGGGCAGTGAACAGAATCGCCACCAGAGCGAAAGCATAAGCTGTTGGCACATGACCGTCGGTCATGCCAGATACGATACCGAACGTATCAAACAGCGTCATCGGCTGCATATAGGCAAGGCCCATCATAACAACCGGAATAAGCGTAAGCGTTTTACGTAATTCCACGCGAGAGGTGTTTGGAGTAATGTTATGCGACACGGTTAGTCCCCTTGACGGCGATAGCCGGTGCAAAATTGAAAAATTGCCCCATTTTTTTTCTGTTTCCTCAGCGACAACGACTGTCGTTTTTTAAGTAAGTATCTATCCGGTACGAAGCCCGGCCTCTTTTATTTGATGGTTGTTTTGATGTAAAAAAAATAACCGACGCGGCAAGCACGTCGGTTAATCTCAATTTTTTACATTCGGCATATTTTGCCCCAATCGGTAGCAAAAATACAAGCCGCTGAAAGCAAGATCGCAGCGCTAACTCATCTAAACGTCTGATAATTCAGCAACTGCTGAATTATAAATCTCATCTATAGCACTATTTGCTAAAACAACGGCGATTATTCCATCGGCATACGCAGCGGGTCCGGATACTGATACTCAAACCCCAGCTCACGGCAGATAAGATTACCGTCGATAATTTTGCCTTTTCCTTTGCCGCTATCGCTAAATACCGGTACCGCCAGCCCCAGTTCACGCGCCATTTGCGGATAGAAAATACCGCGCGCCGGATGTAAAGGAGCACAAATGTTATAAATGTGTCCCCCCTTCGGCGCCTGTAATAAAAGCGTAATAGCGGAGATCACATCTTCCAGATGCACCAGATTGACGCCCTGTTGGCCGTCCGGCGCCGACTTCCCGGCAAAGAACCGTCCCGGATGTCGACCCGGCCCCACCAGCCCTGCCAGACGCAGAATATCAACGGACGTCCCTGGAAGTTGATGCAGCCAGTCTTCCAGCTCTTTCAGCACGCTGCCGCTGGCGGTGACCGGTTCACGCGGCGTGCTCTCTTTCACCATGCCTTCTTCTTTACCGTACACGGACGTCGAACTGGTAAAGATGATACGCGGAATATGATACGCCAGCGCGGAATCCACAATCTCCTGCACCGCCTGATGATAGAAATCTTCACCCGGCCCGCTACGGCGCGCCGGTAGCGTAATCACCAGCGCATCCACGTTCATTAACGCGTCGAGATCGTCCGCCTCGCACACCAGCTGCGGATCAAGCCGCAGCGGATAGCTATCAATGCCGCACATACGGGCCGCCTCAACGCCATCGGCGGTTGTTTTGCTACCGGTTACCTGCCAGCCGCGCGCCATCAACGACAGCGCCAGCGGCATACCCAGCCACCCTAAACCGACAATTGCCACCTTCTTCATTGCGCTATCTCCTGATTCCTACTGCACTCCTCTATTAAGGCTACGCCACCGGGCGAAAACTGACAATTTATAGTGGCAACATGAATTGATTTAATGAATGAAAAAAGCGCTTGCACTCAACGACAAAAGTGGTTTAGGTTAAAAGACATCAAGTGAATAGTCATTCAACGAGAAATTTATGAGCCGCGTTCAATTTAAACACCACCATCATCACCATCACCCTGACTAGTCTTTCAGGCGATGTGTGCTGGGAGACATTCAGATCTTCCAGTGGTGCATGAACGCAAGAGAGCCCCCGGAAGATCATCTTCCGGGGGCTTTTTTTTGAACCAAATTCAGCAGGGTAATGAGGAATACAGAATGTTAGATAACAGCCGTTTACGCATAGCTATTCAGAAATCAGGCCGTCTTAGCGACGATTCACGCGAATTACTGGCCCGTTGTGGCATTAAAATTAATCTCCACACCCAGCGCCTGATTGCGATGGCGGAAAATATGCCTATCGATATTCTGCGCGTCCGTGACGACGATATCCCGGGGCTGATTATGGATGGCGTGGTCGACCTCGGCATCATCGGCGAAAACGTGCTGGAAGAAGAACTGCTGAGCCGCCGCGCGCAGGGCGAAGACCCGCGCTACTTTACCCTGCGTCGTCTTGACTTCGGCGGCTGCCGTCTGTCGCTGGCTACCCCAGCAGATGAAGCATGGGACGGCCCGGCAGCGCTCGACGGCAAACGTATCGCCACCTCTTACCCACACCTGCTCAAGCGTTACCTCGATCAGAAAGGCATCAGTTTTAAATCCTGTCTGCTGAATGGTTCTGTCGAAGTGGCTCCGCGCGCGGGCCTGGCCGACGCCATTTGTGACCTGGTCTCAACCGGTGCGACGCTGGAAGCCAACGGCCTGCGTGAAGTGGAAGTGATGTTCCGCTCCAAGGCCTGCCTGATTCAGCGCGACGGCGAAATGAGCGAGGCGAAACAGCAGCTGATTGACCGCCTGCTGACCCGTATTCAGGGCGTCATTCAGGCCCGTGAATCAAAATACATCATGATGCATGCACCGACCGAACGTCTGGACGAAGTGATTGCACTGCTGCCGGGCGCTGAACGCCCAACGATTCTGCCGCTGGCGGGCGATCAGCAGCGCGTCGCCATGCACATGGTGAGCAGCGAAACCCTGTTCTGGGAAACCATGGAAAAACTCAAATCCCTGGGGGCCAGCTCAATTCTGGTGCTGCCGATTGAGAAAATGATGGAGTGATCGGCTGCCTGATGGCGCTGCGCTTATCAGGCCTACAAGTATTGTCACACGCATTAATACTACGGCCCCTGTAGGCCGGATAAGGCACCGCCGCCATCCGGCATGGCCCCATGATGGAGTAACGACTTTGAGCTTCAATACCCTGATTGACTGGAATAGCTATAGCCCCGAAGAACAGCAGACGCTGCTAATGCGCCCGGCCATCTCCGCCTCTGACAGCATCACGCGTACGGTGGCCGAGATCCTTGAGAACGTCAAAAGCAACGGCGACAAGGCCCTGCGTGAATACAGCGCAAAATTTGATAAAACGGAAGTCGCCGCACTGCGCGTCTCCGAGGATGAAATTCAACAGGCGGGCGCGCGTCTGAGCGACGAGCTGAAGCAAGCCATGCAGGCGGCGGTGCGCAATATTGATACCTTCCACAACGCGCAGATTCTGCCGCCGGTGGATATCGAAACCCAGCCGGGCGTGCGCTGCCAGCAGGTTACCCGCCCAATCGCGTCCGTGGGTCTCTATATTCCTGGCGGTTCAGCCCCGCTGTTTTCAACGGTGTTAATGCTGGCTACCCCGGCACGTATTGCCGGCTGTAAAAAGGTGGTGCTCTGCTCACCGCCGCCGATTGCCGATGAAATTCTCTATGCGGCGCAGCTGTGCGGCGTTAAAGAGGTGTTCAACGTCGGCGGCGCGCAGGCGATTGCCGCGCTGGCGCTGGGCACCGAGTCCATCGCTAAAGTGGACAAAATCTTCGGTCCAGGCAACGCCTACGTCACCGAAGCAAAACGCCAGGTGAGTCAGCGTCTCGACGGCGCGGCGATTGATATGCCCGCGGGCCCGTCGGAAGTGCTGGTTATCGCCGACAGCGGCGCGACCCCGGACTTTGTCGCCTCGGACCTGCTTTCACAGGCCGAACACGGCCCGGATTCACAGGTTATTCTGTTAACCCCGGATGCAAAACTTGCCGCCGACGTGGCCGACGCGGTAGAACGCCAGCTCGCCGAGCTGTCCCGCGCCGATACCGCGCGCCAGGCGCTCTCCGCCAGCCGTTTGATCGTCGCCCGCGATCTGGCGCAGTGTGTGGAAATTTCGAATGCCTACGGCCCGGAGCACCTGATTATTCAGACCCGCAACGCCCGCGACCTGGTTGATGAAATCACCAGCGCCGGTTCGGTGTTCCTCGGCGACTGGTCGCCAGAATCCGCCGGTGACTACGCCTCGGGGACCAACCACGTTCTGCCGACCTATGGCTACACCGCAACCTGCTCCAGCCTGGGGCTGGCCGATTTCCAGAAACGGATGACCGTGCAGGAACTGTCGCGCGAAGGTTTTAGCGCCCTCGCCTCCACCATTGAAACGCTGGCCGCCGCCGAACGGCTGACCGCCCACAAAAACGCCGTCACCCTACGCGTCAACGCCCTGAAGGAGCAAGCATGAGCATCGAACAGTTAGCCCGCGACAACGTTCGCGCCCTGACCCCCTATCAGTCGGCCCGCCGTCTGGGCGGTAAAGGCGACGTGTGGCTGAATGCCAACGAATTCCCGACAGCAGTACCGTTTGAGCTCAGCCAGCAGACGCTGAACCGCTACCCGGAATGCCAGCCCAAAGCGGTCATTGAGAACTACGCCGCCTACGCAGGCGTGAAGCCGCAGCAGGTGCTGGTTAGCCGCGGTGCCGATGAAGGCATCGAGCTGCTGGTGCGCGCTTTTTGCGAACCGGGCCGCGACGCGGTGCTGTTTTGCCCCCCCACCTACGGCATGTACAGCGTCAGCGCGGAAACCATCGGCGTTGAGTGCCGCACCGTACCAGCGAAAGTCGATTGGCAGTTGGATCTTCCGGCCATTGCCGACAGCCTGAACAACGTCAAAGTGGTCTACGTGTGCAGCCCGAACAACCCAACCGGGCAGATTATCAACCCGCAGGACTTTCGTACGCTGCTGGAGATGACCCGCGATAAAGCGCTGGTCGTCGCCGACGAGGCCTATATTGAGTTTTGCCCGCAGGCCACGCTCGCTGGCTGGCTGGCGGAGTATCCAAATCTGGTTATTCTGCGCACGCTGTCGAAAGCCTTTGCGCTGGCAGGGCTGCGCTGCGGCTTCACGTTGGCGAATGAAGACGTGATTGCGCTGCTGCTGAAAGTGATTGCCCCCTACCCGCTTTCCACCCCGGTTGCCGATATCGCGGCCCAGGCGCTTAGCGCGCAGGGCATCGCCGCGATGCGCCAGCGAGTGGCGCAGATCCTTGAGGAGCGCGAATATCTGGTCACCGCCCTGCGCACCATTGATTGCGTCGAGCAGGTATTCGATTCCGAGACCAATTACGTACTGGTACGGATGAAAGCCTCAACCAGCGTATTTAAATCTTTATGGGATCAAGGCATTATCTTACGTGACCAGAATAAACAACCTTCTTTAAGCGGCTGTTTGCGCATCACTATCGGCACTCGAGCAGAGAGCCAGCGCGTGATTGACGCTTTGAAAGCGGAGACCGTATGACCCAGAAGTTTCTCTTTATCGATCGCGATGGCACCCTGATTTCCGAGCCGCCGAGCGACTATCAGGTAGACCGTTTTGATAAACTGGCCTTCGAGCCGGACGTGATTCCCGAGCTGTTGAAGCTGCAAAAGGCGGGCTACAAGCTGGTGATGATTACCAATCAGGACGGGCTGGGCACCGCCAGTTTCCCGCAGGACGATTTTGACGGCCCGCATAACCTGATGATGCAGATTTTTACGTCACAGGGCGTCGCGTTCGACGATGTCCTGATCTGCCCGCATCTGCCGGCCGATAACTGCGCGTGCCGTAAGCCGAAAACGCAGTTGGTCACCGCCTGGCTGGCTGATGGCGTGATGGACACCGCCAACAGCTATGTTATCGGCGACCGCGCCACCGACGTCGAGCTGGCCAATAACATGGGTATCACCGGCCTGCGCTACCACCGTGACACCCTGAACTGGGCGGCCATTGGCGAGCAGTTGACCCGCCGCGATCGCTACGCGCGCATCGAACGTAATACCCGCGAGACCCAGATTGACGTGGAAGTCTGGCTGGACCGCGAAGGCGGCAGCAAGATCAACACCGGCGTTGGTTTCTTCGATCATATGCTCGATCAGATTGCCACCCACGGCGGCTTCCGCATGAACATTACCGTGAAAGGCGATCTGTATATCGACGATCACCACACGGTAGAAGATACCGGCCTGGCGCTGGGCGAAGCGCTGAAGGCGGCGCTGGGCGACAAGCGAGGCATCAACCGTTTCGGTTTTGTGCTGCCGATGGACGAATGCCTGGCGCGCTGCGCGCTGGATATCTCCGGTCGGCCACACCTTGAATATAAAGCCGAATTTACCTATCAGCGCGTAGGCGATCTGAGCACCGAAATGATCGAGCACTTCTTCCGCTCGCTCTCCTATGCGATGGGCATCACCCTGCACCTGAAAACCAAAGGCAAAAACGATCACCACCGCGTGGAAAGCCTGTTTAAAGTCTTTGGCCGCACGCTGCGCCAGGCCATTCGCGTGGACGGCAATACCCTTCCCTCCTCGAAAGGAGTGCTGTGATGAACGTGGTTGTGCTTGATACCGGCTGTGCCAACCTTCACTCGGTGAAGGCGGCAATTGCCCGCCACGGCTACGAGCCGGTGGTAAGCCGCGATCCGGACGTCGTCCTGCGCGCGGACAAACTGTTCCTGCCGGGCGTTGGCACCGCGCAGGCCGCCATGGATCAGATTCGTGAACGCGACCTGGCGGATTTGATCAAAGCCTGCACTCAGCCGGTGCTCGGCATTTGCCTTGGAATGCAGCTACTGGGCCGCCGCAGCGAAGAAACCCACGGCGTCGACATGCTGGGGATTATTGACCAGGACGTGCCGAAAATGACCAATTTCGGCCTGCCGCTGCCGCACATGGGCTGGAACCGCGTTTATCCGAAGGCGGGCGATCGCCTGTTCCGCGGCATTGAGGACGGCGCGTATTTCTACTTCGTGCACAGCTACGCGATGCCGGTCAATGAAAATACCATCGCCCAGTGCCATTACGGTGAACCGTTCACCGCGGCGGTACAAAAAGATAACTTTTACGGCGTCCAGTTCCACCCGGAACGTTCAGGCGCCGCGGGCGCACAGCTGCTGAAAAATTTCCTGGAGATGTGATGATCATTCCGGCTTTAGATTTGATTAACGGCACCGTAGTACGCCTGCACCAGGGCGATTACAGTCAGCAGCGCGACTACGGTACCGATCCGCTGCCGCGTCTTCAGGACTATGCGGCCCAGGGCGCAGAAGTGCTGCATCTGGTCGATTTAACCGGCGCCAAAGACCCGGCGCAGCGGCAGATTCCGCTGCTGAAAACGCTGGTCGCTGGCGTGAACGTGCCGGTGCAGGTAGGCGGCGGCGTACGTACAGAAGAAGACGTCGCCGCGCTGCTTGATGCCGGCGTCGCGCGCGTGGTGGTAGGTTCGACGGCGGTGAAATCGCCGGAGATCGTGAAGGGCTGGTTTAAGCGCTTTGGCGCGGAACATCTGGTGCTGGCGCTGGACGTGCGAATTGATGAAAACGGCGCAAAACAGGTGGCGGTAAGCGGCTGGCAGGAAAATTCCGGTGTGACGCTGGAGGAGCTGGTGGAAACCTATCTGCCGGTAGGTTTACAGCACGTGCTGTGCACCGATATTTCGCGCGACGGTACGCTGGCGGGCTCTAACGTCTCGCTGTATGAAGAAGTCTGCGCTCGCTACCCGCAGGTGGCGTTTCAGTCCTCCGGCGGCATTGGCGATCTCAACGATATCGCCGCCCTGCGCGGTACCGGCGTGCGCGGCGTGATCGTCGGTCGCGCGCTGTTGGAAGGTAAATTCAACGTAACGGAGGCCATCCAATGCTGGCAAAACGGATAATTCCTTGTCTCGACGTACGTGATGGCCAGGTGGTTAAAGGCGTGCAGTTCCGCAATCACGAAATCATTGGCGATATCGTGCCGCTGGCCAAACGCTACGCCGATGAAGGCGCGGATGAGCTGGTGTTTTACGATATTACCGCTTCCAGCGACGGCCGCGTGGTGGATAAAAGCTGGGTTTCTCGCGTCGCCGAAGTCATTGATATTCCGTTCTGCGTCGCTGGCGGCATTAAGTCCATCGACGATGCGGCGCGCATTCTCTCCTTTGGTGCGGATAAAATTTCCATCAACTCCCCGGCACTGGCCGACCCGGAGCTGATTACGCGCCTGGCAGATCGCTTTGGCGTGCAGTGCATCGTGGTGGGTATTGATACCTGGTATGACGCCGACAGCGGAAAATATCACGTCAATCAGTACACCGGCGATGAGAGCCGCACGCGCGTCACCCAGTGGGAAACGCTGGACTGGGTACAGGAAGTGCAGAAACGCGGCGCAGGTGAAATCGTCCTCAATATGATGAACCAGGACGGCGTGCGCAACGGCTACGATCTGGAACAGTTGAAAAAAGTGCGCGAGGTTTGTCGCGTGCCGCTTATCGCCTCCGGCGGCGCGGGCACCATGGAGCACTTCCTGGAAGCCTTCCGTGATGCCGATGTTGATGGTGCGTTGGCGGCTTCGGTATTCCACAAACAGATTATTAATATTGGTGAACTAAAAGCGTACCTGGCAGCTCAGGGCGTGGAGATTCGGGTATGTTAACTGAGCAATTAGACTGGCAAAAAACCGACGGACTGATGCCCGCCATTATCCAACACGCGGTATCCGGCGAAGTGCTGATGCTGGGCTATATGAATCAAGAAGCGCTGGCTAAAACGCAGGAAACGGGCAAAGTCACCTTTTTCTCGCGCACCAAGCAGCGCCTGTGGACCAAAGGTGAAACGTCCGGCCACTTCCTGAACGTGGTCAGCATGGCGCCAGACTGTGACAACGATACCCTGTTGATTCTGGTCAACCCAATTGGCCCGACCTGCCATAAAGGCACGTCCAGCTGCTTCGGCGACACCAGCCACCAATGGCTGTTCCTGTACCAGCTGGAACAGCTGCTGGCCGAGCGGAAAACCGCTGACCCGGCCAGTTCCTATACGGCAAAACTGTATGCCAGCGGAACAAAACGTATCGCGCAGAAAGTCGGTGAAGAAGGCGTCGAGACCGCGCTCGCTGCGACGGTACACGATAAGTTTGAGCTGAAAAATGAAGCGTCGGATTTAATGTATCACCTGCTGGTGCTGCTGCAGGATCAGGAACTGGATTTGACGACGGTGATTGAGAATTTGCGCGAACGCCATCAGTAACCCCCCCCCGAACCCGGCTATCGCGCCGGGTTTTATCTTTAGTCTTCCTTCCGATAACCTTAATGACAGATAACGATTATATTTTTCAGCGCGCAGACGGTATGATCGCGCCAGAAAAAGACGTTCGCACTGAATGAGTTTTAAGGAATGCTATGAAATATTTGGTCACCGGTGCCGCTGGGTTCATCGGTTTTCACGTCTCCAGACGCCTGCTTGCCGCGGGCCATCAGGTTGTTGGTATTGATAACCTGAACGATTACTACGACGTTAGCCTGAAGCAGGCGCGTCTGGATCTGCTGCAATCCGCAGGTTTTCGTTTTGTGAAGCTGGATCTCGATGATAACGCCGGCATGGCCGCGCTGTTTGCCGATGCCCGATTCGATCGTGTGATTCATCTGGCCGCTCAGGCGGGCGTTCGCTATTCGCTGGAAAACCCACACGCCTATGCACAGGCTAACCTCATAGGCCACCTCAACGTACTGGAAGGTTGTCGGCACAACAAGGTGCAGCATCTGCTGTACGCCTCCTCCAGCTCGGTGTATGGGCTGAACCGCAAAATGCCGTTCTCTACCGATGACAGCGTCGATCACCCGGTTTCCCTGTATGCCGCCACCAAAAAGGCCAACGAGCTGATGGCGCACACATACTCCCATCTCTACGGTTTGCCGACCACCGGGCTGCGTTTCTTCACCGTGTATGGCCCGTGGGGGCGCCCGGATATGGCGCTATTCAAATTTACCAAAGCGATGCTCGAAGGGAAAAGCATCGACGTCTACAACTACGGCAAGATGAAGCGTGACTTTACCTACATTGACGACATCGCCGAAGCGATTATCCGTCTGCAGGATGTGATCCCAGAAGCTAACGATCAATGGAGTGTGGAAACCGGCTCTCCGGCGACCAGCTCAGCGCCGTATCGCATCTATAACATTGGCAACAGCTCGCCGGTGGAACTGATGGACTACATCACGGCGCTGGAAGACGCGCTGGGAATTGAAGCACAAAAGAATATGATGCCGATGCAGGCGGGAGACGTGCTGGAAACCAGCGCAGAGACGCAGCCGCTGTACGATCTGGTGGGCTTCCGCCCGCAGACGTCGGTGAAAGACGGCGTGAAGCAATTCGTGGATTGGTATCGTCAATTTTATAACGTATAAAGAAAAGCCCTCACAATGAGGGCTTTTTCTCTTATCGCCCGGCAGGTAAAGCGCCACCGGGAACCGCACGGTAACTCACGTTTAATCGTTACCAAACAAATCGCGGGTATACACCTTCTCTTCCACGTCCGCCAGCTCTTGCGCCATACGGTTGGAAATAATCACATCGGCTTCCTGCTTAAAGGCATCAAGGTCGCGCACCACGCGGGAGTTAAAGAACTCGTCTTCTTTCATCACCGGTTCATAAATGATTACCGGGATCCCTTTCGCCTTAATACGCTTCATGATCCCCTGAATCGAGGACGCGCGGAAGTTGTCTGAACCGGACTTCATGATCAGACGATACACGCCCACCACCTTCGGCTTACGCGCGAGGATGGAATCGGCGATAAAGTCTTTACGCGTGCGGTTGGCATCAACGATGGCACCAATGATGTTATTCGGCACCGATTCATAGTTAGCCAGCAGCTGCTTGGTATCCTTCGGCAAGCAATAGCCGCCGTAGCCAAATGACGGGTTGTTGTAGTGGTTGCCGATGCGTGGATCCAGGCATACCCCTTCAATTATCTGCCGTGAGTTAAGCCCCAGGCTTTCGGCATAGCTGTCGAGTTCGTTAAAGTAAGCGACGCGCAGTGCCAGGTAAGTATTGGCGAACAGCTTGATGGCTTCCGCTTCGGTAGAATCAGTAAACAGCGTTGGGATATCTTTCTTCACCGCCCCTTCCTGCAGCAGCGCAGCAAACCGCTCCGCGCGTTCGGAACGCTCGCCAATTACGATGCGCGACGGATGCAGGTTGTCGTACAGCGCGCGGCCTTCTCGCAGGAACTCCGGCGAAAAGAAGATATTGTCGATCCCCAGCTGTTCTTTAATCGTATTTGTAAATCCCACCGGAATGGTGGATTTAATGACCATCACCGCATTCGGGTTGATTGCAACCACGTCGCGGATAACAGACTCAACGCTTGAGGTGTTGAAATAGTTGGTCTTCGGATCGTAATCGGTAGGCGTGGCGATGATAACAAAGTCGGCATCGCGGTAGGCGTCATGCTTATCAGTCGTTGCGCGGAAATTCAGCGGTCGGGTCGCCAGATATTCTTCGATCTCTTTATCGACAATCGGCGATTTCTTTTGATTCAGCATGTCGACCTTTTCCTGAACGATATCCAGGGCTACCACTTCATGGTGCTGGGCGATCAGAATGCCGTTCGACAGGCCTACGTAACCTGTTCCTGAGATAGTTATCTTCATTCTTTCTGTAACTTCTTCCGGTTAAACATTTGAAGGTGAACGCATCACCACCGTAAGACCCAACGTTTTCGTTTCGGATCGGCGTGAGCTCAGTATATCGTGAATTACTGCAACAACGCCTATCAGACCTGACTGAATGCTGTTTTCAGACAATAAAAAAGCCCGGAGGTGCGCTCCGGGCCTGAGTTTAGCGGTTGGCTATTTCAGATTAATCCAGCCATTCGGTGTGGAACACACCTTCTTTATCAGTACGTTTATAGGTATGCGCACCGAAGTAATCACGCTGAGCCTGAATCAGGTTGGCTGGCAGTACCGCAGAGCGGTAGCTGTCATAGTAGGCCACGGCCGCAGAGAACGTTGGTACCGGAATACCGTTCTGAACCGCGTAAGCCACGACATCACGCAGCGCCTGCTGGTATTCGTCGGCGATATTCTTGAAGTAAGGCGCCAGCAGCAGGTTAGCGATGCCTTTGTTTTCTGCATAGGCGTCGGTGATTTTCTGCAGGAACTGTGCACGAATAATGCAGCCCGCGCGGAAGATCTTCGCGATTTCGCCGTAGTTCAGATCCCAGTTGTATTCGTCAGACGCTGCGCGCAGCTGTGAGAAGCCCTGCGCATAGGAGACGATTTTGCCAAGGTACAGCGCGCGACGCACTTTCTCAACGAACTCAGCTTTATCGCCAGCCAGTTTTGCCTGCGGGCCGGACAGCACTTTAGATGCTGCAACGCGCTGGTCTTTCAGGGAGGAGATATAGCGCGCGAAGACGGATTCGGTGATCAGGGACAGCGGTTCGCCCAGGTCCAGAGAGCTCTGGCTGGTCCATTTACCGGTACCTTTGTTTGCGGCTTCGTCCAGGATCACATCGACAAGGTATTTACCCTCTTCATCTTTTTTGGTGAAGATGTCTTTGGTGATGTCGATCAGGTAGCTGCTCAGCTCACCTTCGTTCCATTCGGTGAAGGTGGTTGCCAGCTCTTCGTTAGACAGGTTCAGACCGCCTTTCAGCAGAGAATAGGCTTCAGCAATCAGCTGCATATCGCCATACTCAATACCGTTGTGAACCATTTTCACGTAATGACCCGCGCCGTCAGCGCCGATGTAAGTCACGCACGGTTCGCCATCTTCCGCTACCGCAGCGATTTTGGTCAGAATCGGCGCAACCAGTTCGTACGCTTCTTTCTGACCGCCAGGCATGATAGACGGGCCCTTCAGCGCGCCCTCTTCACCGCCGGACACGCCGGTACCGATGAAGTTAAAGCCTTCAGCAGACAGCTCACGGTTACGGCGAATGGTGTCCTGGAAGAAGGTGTTACCGCCATCAATAATGATGTCGCCTTTATCCAGATACGGCTTCAGGGAATCGATGGCCGCATCAGTGCCAGCGCCCGCTTTCACCATCAACAGGATACGACGCGGGGTTTCAAGAGATTCTACGAACTCTTTGACCGTGTAGTAAGGAACCAGTTTCTTGCCCGGGTTCTCGGCAACGACTTCTTCGGTTTTTTCACGGGAACGGTTGAAAATGGAGACGGTATAACCACGGCTCTCGATGTTGAGCGCCAGGTTGCGCCCCATCACTGCCATACCGACAACGCCGATCTGTTGCTTGGACATTACATACTCCTGTCAGGGGATGGTCACCGCGAACTGTACGCGGTTTAAGTGTGGTCTAGATGTTAACTCAAATTGCGACGAAGTGGATGTCGGAAGATGCGAAATATTGCGGTTTCCGAGCAAAAAAACACACGCTAAGGATTTTAGCGCTCGCGGTAATGTCACGTCAGTTATCAGATGTTTATACTTTTTTTTTAGAGATCTGCGCGTATCAATTGGGGAAGTATGTCTTCGGGTACAGGGAAGAATTATCATCGTAAGATACGCTATCTTTATGATCGCAAGTCGTCAAACGCAAAAACAGCTAAATCAATGACTTATAAAGATCGAGGTATTGTGCAGACATCTTCTCAGATGTAAATACTTCATCAAATCGTTTTCTGGCATTACTCCCGTAGAGGGAAGCCAGTTGCTCATCATCCCATATCACCTGCATTGCTCGACTTAAATCAGCAACATTAGCCGGTTCAACGACTAATCCCGTATGGTTATTGATGTTGATATAGCTAGTGCCGGTTCCGATCTCACATGACAAAAGAGGTTTCCCATACATAGCCCCTTCAAGCAAGGTAATGCCGAAGGCTTCAGAGCGAACATTCGATGGGAAAACCACGGAGTAACATAGCTGCAGCAATGCACTTTTGTCTTCATCAGGAAGAGACCCGACAAAATGGACATTTGCCAGATTAAGTTCCTTAGACTTCACAAGCAACTCAGATTCGATACCTCCACCACCGACAATGACAACAGGTAATGAAGTCACGGCAGCCGCATCGAGCAGAGTGTGTAGCCCTTTGTAGTACCGAAAAGCACCAACAAACAGGAAAAATTTATCACCGACTTTATTGCGCCAATAATTCAGCTTCTCTTCACTCGCTTTGGGATAGGATTTTTCATCCAAACCATAGGGAATGACTTTTACCTTTTCTCTGTATTTTTGAAGTACTGGGCTGGTTTGTGCATAATTAGGAGATGCAGCCACAATACAATCGACAGAAGATAAAAAACGATTCATTAAAGGTGTGTAAAGTCGTAAAAAAGTTTTTTGCTTAACAATATCGGAGTGATAACTAATTACGGTTGGTTTTTTTACATTACACAGGAAATGCAAAAGATCCATGAAAGGATAGGGAAAATGATAATGGATAACATCAGCCTGCTCCACCAATTGTTTAAACTTGCTCAAACAAGAAATCGAGAACGGGGTGGATGCTATTTCAAAATTAGTTTTAGAGTAAAAGACATGTTGAGAATCGATGCGTTCATCTTCTATATTCCCACGCCGACTTAAAGTCAACACCGTCGATTCAACGCCATGGGCTGATGCAGACTCACTTAATTGATAAATAACTTGTTCAATGCCACCAAATGTATCAGGATAATATGTTTTATAAAAATGCAATACTTTGAGCATGAGCCTTATTTTACCTGTTTATATGCCGTTATTGTGTCAGCAGCGCAACGTTCCCAAGAGAATTTTTTTGCATGAACTAAACCGTTACTGGATGCCTGTTGCTGCCATATTGTATCTTCAAGGCTCTTGTGTATTAAGCGAGTTAAGGTCTCAACATCCATAGCATCACACATTAATGCATTTTCGCCAGCAACTTCAGGAAGCGAGGAACTGTTAGAACATACCACCGGGGTTCCGGATGCCATAGCTTCAAGCACAGGAAGACCAAACCCTTCATACAATGATGGGAAAAGGAAACTAATAGCGCCAGAAAAAAGCGCAGGTAATTCAGACGATGGAGTAAATCCTAAATATCGTAACCACCCTTCCCGCTCCCCCCTGTCAAATCGCTGATGCAGGTCCTCACTATTCCACCCTTTAAATCCGCTAATTACGAGAGGGACTTTCTGGCGAACAGGCAATGGCAAACGCTCATACGCATCAAGTAATGTTCTAATGTTTTTTCTCGGCTCTATAGAGCCAGTAAATAATGTATAGCCCTTATATGACAGACGATGCTTTAACAATACGGAAGATATCTCAGCTGCAGAATAAGGTCTGAACTCATCACCACAAGCTAATTTAGCGGTAACGACGCTCTGTTCTGAAAGGTTGAAATAATCGATCAGTTCTCGCCTGGTATAATCAGAATCGGTAATAAAAACAGACGCACGCTTGACTGTTTGCAACAGTTCTTTTCGCATAAATCTGACGCGCTCAGGCGGATGACACTGAGGCAGCGTAAAGACAGAAAGGTCGTGAAATGTCACAGCACATCGTGCAACTTTCGGGGGCAGATAGAAATTCGGCCCATGATAGATAAAATCTTTATGTTTCCTTAATGCATTAGTTTTTAACCATGGAGCAGTAAGCCGATATGCCTCGGAAAAAAAATGACTTTTTTTAATATACTGTTTCAGCCCTTCTGTTGAAGGACTACTTTCCTTAGCAACCGGGATCCCTTCAGAAATAGAGCCACCACGTAAGAAAAGTAACTTTGATATCTCGCTGCTGTTAGACAAGCAATTTGCAAGTTCAAAAGCATAGCGTCCGATGCCAGTTAATGGATATTTAATAGCATCAGTTCCAAATATAACTTTCATAGCTAGTTTTCCAACATCCAGCGCAAAGTCTCTTCAAGCGGCGGCACATTCCAGTCAGGAATAAATGATTTAAGCTTTGTCGTATCGCCACTTAGTGTTTTAACTTCATTTGCACGAACAAAATTCGGATTGACTTGAACATTAATATGATGCCCGGTAATTTTCTCACACAGTTCAATTGTTTTCCGTAAAGAATAAGTCCGTCCCGAGCAAATATTTATTACTTCAGCGTGAGGTTTAATTTCTAACAATTTCACATATGCACTACTTAATGCTCGTACATCAGTGAAGTCACGCCAAACATCTATATTACCAAGTTCTATTGTTGCCGCTTTTTCTTTGAAATGCTTGACTATTTTTGGTAGTAAAAAATTCTCAGCCTGCCCAACCCCTGTATAATTAAAAGGTCGAGTAATGAAAATTGGAAGTTTATCAATCCATAACTTCGCCATATATTCCATAGCGAGTTTACTTACTGCATAATCGTTTGCTGGATTGGCAACAGTAGTTTCAGGTAATTGCCCAGTCGTGCTATTACCGTAAACATTTGCGCTACTCGCTAATAGAATAGAGTCAATAGTTGAGGTGCATTCGCTGAGGGCTTGCAGAAGATTTCGAGTGCCCAACAGATTTACATTGTAAAAAGCATCAGCGTCACCATGCCCAACATATGCAATTGCAGCCAGATGAACGACAACATTGGGTTGAATTTGATTTACAATTTTTTTTAGATTGGATGCATCCATAAGATCGACCTGATAACAGTCAGGTTGACTATCAGATGCTGTTCCAAGCCCAAAAACCCGATATCCGGCAGCGGATAATTCCGCTGCCACATAACGGCCGGTAAACCCGTTGATCCCTGTTACTAGAGCACGTTTGCCGGCATCAGACATTAGAAAGATGATCCCTGTTGGTTACGACGAAGATCGGCTTCCACCATCATTTGGCAGAGCTGTTCCAGGGAAGTTTTCGGTTCCCATCCCAGAACTTCCTTCGCACGTGCAGGATTACCAATTAATAAATCAACTTCAGCCGGGCGATAGAATTTTGGATTAACACGAACTACTGTTTTACCAGAATCAACATCAATACCGATTTCCTGCTCATTTTTCCCTTCGAAACGAAGAGTATAGCCAGCAGCTTTAAAAGCCATTGTCACGAAATCACGTACGGTTTCAGTGCGGTTTGTAGCAAGCACAAATGTATCAGGTTTATCGGCTTGCAGAATACGCCACATACCTTCTACGTACTCTTTTGCATAACCCCAGTCACGTTTTGCATCTAAATTACCGAGTTCAATAACATCTTGTTTGCCAAGTTTAATTTTCGCAACAGAATCAGTAATTTTGCGTGTAACAAACTCTTGCCCGCGCAGTGGTGATTCATGATTGAAAAGAATACCACTCGAGGCGAAGATACCATAACTTTCACGATAGTTAACGGTCATCCAGTGTGCGTAAAGCTTCGCGACACCATACGGGCTACGTGGATAAAATGGCGTATCTTCTTTCTGAGGTACTGCTTGCACCAGACCAAACATTTCAGAAGTAGATGCCTGGTAGTAACGTACTTTTGGATTTACGATACGGATAGCTTCCAGCAGATTTACAGGCCCAATACCCGTAATTTCAGCGGTCGTTACCGGCTGATCGAATGAGACCCCTACAAAACTTTGCGCAGCAAGGTTATAAACTTCTTCAGCACCCGTAGTTTGTAGTAATCGAATACTAGCAGATAAATCAGTCAGATCGTACTCGACCAGATGTAAGTTAGGATTATTTTTAATACCCAGTTCTTCAATACGCCAGAAGTTTACCGAACTAGTACGACGATATGTACCAAAAACTTTGTAACCTTTACCTAGCAACAACTCTGCTAAATAAGCACCATCTTGCCCAGTAATACCAGTAATAATTGCAGATTTCATAAGTCAATACACCTTCATTTACATAAGTGAATCATAAAGCTTGATAGATTGCTCAGCAGAATTATACGATGATAGTTCGCGAACTCGCTCAAATGCCCCAGTACTTAAAATTTTATATAATTCTTCATTATCACATAATTTTTCAATTTTCAGCGCCAAATCATCTGCGGATCCGTCTTTAAATATTAAACCGGATTTATTGTCTATAACAACCTCAGGAATCGCGCCTGCGTCACTTGCAATTACAGGTTTGCCGTGTACGAAGGCTTCTAAAGGAACGAGACCAAACGATTCGTACCGAGAAGGGAACACAACCACATCACTAACTGCATAAAGCTTCTCACGTTCAGTGTCATTTACTGCACCAATATACAAGACATTGTCTATCCCAGCGAATCGTTCAGCGAGGATTTTATTTATGTCTATGATAGCACTACCCGCGATAACAAAACAGCAGTCATTAAATGCATGAGTATTTTTGAGCTTCTCAATGGCATCTAATAAAACATCAATACCTTTACGCAGTTCAATGCGCCCCATAAAGAGGAAGATTTTTTTATCCTTAAGTATTTCGCTTGCCTTGGCTAATTTCGTGCCAAAATCTTTATAACCACTTGACACATCGAAAGTTGGCCAATATGCCACACCTGCATTAATTTTTGAATATTTAACATTTTCAGATGGTGAATAATATTTAATGAAAGTTCTCTTTATAGAATCGCTGATAGGCACTACGGCATCAGCTCTTTCAACTACTTCACGTTCGAAAGATGAAAGATACTCAAGGTCAACAGGATTCATTTCCCATTTATTCATATCATTAGCTACAAGGAGAGGTGTAACCAATCGAATAACAAGAGGTATATTTAGCTCTTTACTGATTAAACTGAAAGCATAAGCTTCCGAATCCCAAAGACATGAGTCAACAACAGATACAGGATGTAATTCATTAAGAGCATCAATCTCAATAGCGACTCTGCTTGACCAGGTCAAAATAGCATTAGCCGCAGCGGAATCAGCAACATAATTCTCAGCGTTAACACTTTTGCATAAAGAGATTAGCTTAAATCGTCCTGCATCAAATACGGTATCTTCATCACCCTGGATTATAACGGAGACAAAATGTCCCGCCAGAATGAACTCACTGACCAAGTTATAATATAGTGTACCAATACCACCTGATTTGGTGAAAGGCGGAAACTCTTTACTCACCACCACAATATGTTTCTTTTGGTGATGTTTTTGTTCTGAATTGAATTGTTTAAATGATCCAGGCAGTGCCGACTCGGTGTTAAGGAGTTGTGGATGACGCTCTATGGCTTTCACACCTGCATCAAAACCTTCCCAAATACTACCAACGAGTTGTTCATACTCTGATTGCGTTATTTCGTTTTTCGCTAAACCTTCAGCGACGTAACCTACTCGATCTTTCTCAATAATAGGTTTGAGTTTCGCTAAGATTTCCTGTTTATCACCTGTATTATAGGTAAGCGTAAAATAAACAGTATTTTTAACAATAGAGCGCCAGTTATAATTATACTTATTAACTCTATTTTCGCTTTGTGCAAATTCATGTCGTAAATAAGCATCTGGGCAGTGGTTGATTAGATAACCGTTATTAATTAATCTAAAGCAAACATCCGTTTCATCGAGGAAATAATCATACTCCTCATCAAAACCGCCACAGGAAACCAAATAGTCCCGTCTAAATACAGAGTTTGTTCCCAACAAACTCCTCTTGTACATTGCATTTTTCTTTATTTCATCGCTAGGATTAACAACGCCAGTACCATATTGATCGACAAAAATATCAATAGCTTGAAATTTCAATGTACCAGAATAATATGTCGGACCACCAACACCTGCAACAAAATTGTGCGAGCCGTTATAATACTCCAGAATACGGTCCACCCAATCAAGGAATGGGATAGCATCATCATCAATAAATGCGATTAAGTCCCCAGAAGCAGCTTCTATCCCAATATTTCTGGAGCGAGATAGATTACGTTCAGCATTTGTTCTTACTATTATTTTTTCTTTCCATTTATTTAATACAGCATCAGTATTATCTGTGGATGGTCCATTTACCACAATGACTTCAAATGCATTACTGTAGTTTTTTGTAAGATAATCGAGGCATCTCTCAAGATAATCCCCACGATTAAATGTACAAATAACAATCGAAACTGTATTAAAAGAGTTGGATTTAGGGATTAGCTTACCAAATAGGCGATCCGCGTATTTCGCCCATGAACTAAGGCTATTTTTATCAAGAACTTCTTTTTGATAATCTATTAATTCCTGAGAAAAAATGGAGTCAGTAAGGACTTTATGTAACTTATTATAAGCGTCAACTTCATTGTCGAAGACGCCGGGAGAGTCATCTAAAGTTTCGGATACTGCTGCGGCATTAAGTGCCAATACAGGAATATGATGTTGTGCAGCCTCTAATAAAGGAACGCCAAAACCTTCGTGTTCACTGAATGAAATAAAACACTTAGATTGGCTGTAGTATTGTTTCAGTTCATCATCTGATACTGAGCCTGTTAGGATAACATTGTCGGAAACATTCAGCTTCTTAATTAATTTGTTTATTTTTTTATAATAAGAAGACGACGTATCGTATTTACCAATTAAATACAGCTTGCCAATGTCATTATTTTGCGAATAATTATGATAGAATTCAATTAATTTATGCTGACATTTATTCTCACAAATACGACCAACAAAGATAATATCATTAGTTTTATTTTCTTCTGTTACATCTGTTACATCTGTTACTTCTGAAGATAAACCATTTATTATGATGGGTAGTTTCTGAGTCTTATCTGCAGAAAAACCTAATGCTATGATTTCATCTAAATTATAATTACTATCAGCAGTTACATAATTAAATTCATGAACTATGCGGCCAAGCTGATCTCGCCCTTTTTTACATAAATCGTATAGAATAGAATCTTTATCAAAGAAAGTATGTGGCGTGATATTATGATAGTGTAATATTTTAAAGCCATTACTAACGATGATTTTTTTAGCACAATGCTCAGAGAAAGACGAGAAATGGAAAAATAAAATATCTTCGTCTTTGGCATCAAGATGCTCAATATCTTTAACCAAATGCATACGCTCAGGATGAACATGTTTAGCGTATATCTCTGTCTTGATACCATACACATTCCTGACATATTCATCGATATGTATGACGTGGTTAGAACATGCATCATACATATCTAATGCATCGATAACTTGAATAAATCGACCTTTAAAATGACTATACACCTCAGCCTCTCATTCGGTTATAAATTTTTCGAGCAAGATCGAGCAGAAACTTATTGTTCCGTAGCAATCTAAATACCATATATTTTGGAATACCTTTCACTTTAACTTTAGATGCTGGATGGAACGCTAATAGCAAGGTATAAACAGCTGGTTTTTTTATGTATTTACCTATTAATGCAATTCCCTTAATAGAGTCAGGCGCATTTTTAAAGATCAAAATAGATAAAATCTGCTTGTAGTTAGTTTCATTGTGCACACATAAACTAATCAACTGATTTATATCAAAGGAATTATACTTAAATAAAAACCGGTGTTCCTGTGGTAATTTACTTATTATATTTCTCTCGAATAATAACCTTGCTTTTCTTGCATTATAAATCGATGCAATGACCTTATTATTTATTTCACTCAGTTTATCTTCGTTCATATAATGTCCCTACTTCTTAGCGGTGACTTCCATTTCCCGACAAAGGCCATTTTTCCTATTGTCGACAATAAGAGTGACATCGTGGAAACCAGCCTTGATGAGGAGCTCAGTTAATGATGCAAAAGAATACATGTTGTAGTGGAAATCACCTTCATAATCTTGTGCACCAAAAGTAACTTTTCTCAAATCATCAAATGACATTTCACCATTATTAAAATCTTTGATCATACTTACCGCGTCAGGTAGTACGACACGAATAATGCCACCCTCCTGCAATTTAGACTTCCAGTGGGGTAAAATTTTTCGCAGTAATTCAAACTCTGTAAAATGTTCAACTAAATGAGACGAGAATATTTCCTCCAGACAATTATCATCAAAAGGCAACTCGCTCGCTTCGCATGTTACATCGACACCAGGCAAGGCCCTTGCATCCACATTGATGTAACCTTCAGGTTGAATATGACCACAGCCAATATTTATCTTACGCAACCCATGTTCTTTGTACTTTTCATCAGAAATGATCTTAGTTTCAATTTTACGCACATTTTTGTCTTTGAACGTGTCATTTTTAACTCTCATTTCGAATAAGAGCTCTTCACGCACAAATTCAATTCGATTGACAAGACCATCTGTTTTTAAGTCTTGAGCATCCAGTCCGGTCTTTAAATTAGCGACTTTCTCGTCAAGTCGAATAATCGAATCAGTGATATGATTTAATTTATTAGTGAAATCATTTAATCTATTTTTTGCTTTCTGAACAATATTAAACATTTTACTCTCACTTAGTATAAACCGAACATTCGTTATTTAGCCAAGCACTTCCAACAAACACTTTGCCAGGGGCTATTACATTAAAACTACCAATACCATCTAGCCAGTGATACGATTCTTCATAATGATCTCTCTCCTTATGAAGAGCTGCTGAAATGCTATATTCACCAATGCCAATATTCATGTTCAGCTTGAATTTAATAACTTTAGTCCCTATGCCAGCCAGATCTATACCATGTGCTAACGTATTTGTACCAAAGACTATATTGCCTAAACGGTCCCTAATGTGAAAACCTAATGTCAAACCTGAAGATACTTCATAATTTGTGACAGTAAAACATAAGGAACACAGATCCGCTACTTCGACAATATCTGTTTTAGTCCCATTCTCTTTTTCAAGATAAAAGCCGTCAATAATAGCTTTTTTATTACCTGACTCTGATTTTCCTTTCTCAAGTCTTATATTGTTATCATCAGCGGTCTTCGATAATTTTGCATTATACAAATTCATTATATCGGTTGGAGCGCCGTCAGCAACAATCGTGCCTTTATCTAACAAAATTGCTCTGGAACAAATATTAGCAATAGCAGCCTGGTCATGGGATACAATTAATAACGTAGTCCCTTTCTCTTTAAACTTACGGATTCTATTAAAACATTTCGACTGGAAATAAGCATCACCAACTGATAACGCTTCATCCACAATTAAAAGTTCAGGACGTACGGCTGTTGCAACTGCAAAAGCAAGTCTAATCTGCATACCAGATGAATAAGTTCGCACAGGTTGGTCAATATAATCACCGATCTCCGCAAACTCTTCTATCTGTGGCATTATTTCAGCAAGCTGGGAAGTATTAAGTCCCATTAGCTGGCCTGACATGAAAACATTATCCCTACCGGTAAAATCAGGATGAAATCCCATCCCAAGTTCCAGCAACGCGGCAACACGACCATTTACATTAACAACGCCAGTCGTAGCATTGGTCGTACCGGTAATGATTTTAAGTAGTGTGCTTTTCCCAGCACCATTCATGCCTAAAATACCAACTGACTCGCCAGCACAAACTTTAAACGATATGTTTGACAGGATATTAATATCTTTATGATATTTTTTTTTACCTAATGTAAGCCATTCAATTAGTCGATGCTTTTTATTGCTGTAACTTTTATATGTTTTGCTAACTTTTTCAACTGTAATAATAGTATTAGAGTTCATCGACTATTTCACCCGAATGCTTATGATAAAGATAATAGCCAATTACACTAAAGATAATAGCTAATATAGATACCAGTATTAAATTAGACCAATCTGGTGCCTTATGATAAACGAAAATATTCTGGTAACCTGTAATCAACCCTGTCATTGGATTTAAATATAACCATTTACGAGCCCACTCAGGTATAATCGTAATAAGATAAATTACAGGAGTGAACCAGAACCAGAACTGCAGCAGTATCCCCATTAATTGACCAACATCACGGAAAAATACATTCAATACGCCTAATGTCATTCCCAATCCTAGTGCAAATACAATTTGTATCACGAGAAGTGGGATGATATACAGGAATGCAATTCCAGGAAAGTTTCCGGTAACAATCAAAAAGATGATATACAGTGAAAAGATTATTAAAAAATTCAAGAACGCGACACCAATGCTTATTATTGGCAAACATATTCTTGGAAAGTTAATCTTTTTTAAATAATTCCCATTATCTACAAATACATTTATAAGACGACTTAATAGCTCTGAGAAAAATCCCCAAGTCAGAAGGCCTGCACATAGATATATGCTATATGCAAATGAGCCAGAACTATTAGGCATCCTGGCTTTCATGACTTCTGAAAAAATCACTGTATAAACAATAATCATGGAAAGTGGCTGTAAAACTAGCCACACAGCACCCAGCATACTCGTTTGATACCGGCTTTTAAAATCCCTTTTGATGCTGTTAAATATAAAATCTTTATATTTCAGTGCCGCAAGTACGGAGTTCAACATTAGTCAAACCCTCTAATAATGCTTACTACCTCAGCGGTCTTGTCTTTCATCAAGCCATGATCACCACAACTTTCAACATTAATGCGCAGAACCGGTTCAGTGTTTGATGTTCGAACGTTAAGTCTCCAACCATCAAATTCAAGCGTTAAGCCATCGATACGATTTTCGTTCTTAATAATAGAAGAATATGTATCTTTAATTTTTTTGATGATTTCATTTGAATTTTTAACTTTAAAATTCAATTCACCACTACAAGGATAGGCTGCAATTCTGTCATTAACCAATGATGCCAGGCTAGCATTTGAAATAGAGAGCATTTCAATAACTAATAACCACGGGATCATTCCGCTATCACAGTAAGCAAAATCGCGAAAATAGTGATGAGCACTCATTTCACCACCATAAACCGCATCTTCCTGGCGCATACGTTCTTTAATAAATGCATGGCCAGTTTTCGACATAATCGGAACACCACCAGACTTGGTTATAATATCAATAGTATTCCATGTCAGTCGTGGATCATGAATTATTTTGGCACCCGTTTCTTTTTTGAGGAATGCCTCACCAAGAAGACCTACTATGTAATATCCTTCGATGAACTGACCGTCACCATCAAATAAGAAACAGCGATCAAAATCGCCATCAAACGCAATACCTAAATCAGCATTGTGTTTTATTACAGCATCAGAGGTATCTTGTCGACATTCCGGTAGTAATGGATTAGGAATGCTATTTGGGAATGTACCATCAGGTTGATGGTGAACTTTTATAAAAGTAACAGGAACATTTGACTCATTGAAACGCTTTTCAATAGCATCAATTACATGCCCAGCAGCGCCATTACCGGAGTTGACAACCAATTTCATTGGGCGTTTGAAATTAGCAAAATCGATATATCCCATTAAATGATTGATATAATCTTCAAGTATATCAATTTTTTTATAATTGCCTCGATTCAATGGTTCAACAGGGGGAAATTCATTCGCCTCAGCGAGAAACTGGATGTCTCTTAAACCCGTGTCACCACTTATTGGTTTTGCATCCTCGCGAACCAACTTCATGCCATTGTAATCCATAGGATTATGACTTGCTGTAACCTCAATCCCACCATCAACTTTGAGATGGAATGTTGCAAAGTATATTTCTTCGGTTCCGCTTAAGCCAATATCATAAACATTTGTACCCGCATCCATCAGACCATTTGCTAACGCGAGTTTGAGGCTTTCACTTGTTAATCTAACATCACCACCAACTACAATAGTTTTTGGTTTTAGCATTTCACCATATGCACGACCAATACGGTATGCTATATCTTCGTTTAATTCTTCGCCTAACTTCCCACGAATATCATAGGCTTTAAAGCATGTCAGTTTGGACATATGTCACATTCACCTTTGCAAATATTAGCAACGACCATATTGGTCTTTAATACGAATAATGTCATCATCGCCCAAATAAGAACCAGACTGAATTTCGAGTAATTCTAATGGTATTTTGCCTGGATTCTCGAGACGATGGTGTGCCCCAATAGGAATAAAGGTGGACTGGTTTTCAGTTAACAAGAATTTTTGGTCTTTAATTGTAACTTCACCGGTCCCGGATAATACGACCCAGTGTTCGGTACGATGGTGGTGCATTTGCATCGAAAAAGCCGCACCGGGTTTGACCGTAATTCGGTTTACATTAAAACGCTCGGTCTGAACAACGACATCGCACCGTCCCCATGGGCGATAAATTTCACGGTGGCGTTTATATTCACTACGGCAATTCGCTTTTAAATACTCAACAACTTTTTTAACATCCTGAACCTGATTTTTATCTACAACTAACACTGCATCTTTTGTATTTATGATAACCAGATTATCTACACCTACAGCTGCAACGAGTTTTTCATCAGTATTGATGTAGCAGTTATTCGCATTATGAAGATATGTGTCACCTGTAAGTACATTTCCCTTACTATCCTTAGGACTCACTTCCCAAAGTGCGGACCAGGAACCAACATCACTCCATTCAGCATCCAAACCGACAACAACTGCATCGGTCGTTTTTTCCATTACGGCGTAATCGATCGAATCATCAGGGCACGCAATAAAAAGCTCTTTATCAATTTTGATAAACTCATCGCCATCCTTTCCTTTCTTAATTGCCGCTTTGCAAGCATTAAGAATGTCAGGGCGGAACTTCTCTAGTTCTTCGAGATAGCGTTTGGCGCGGAACATAAACATACCACTGTTCCAATAATATTCCCCTGAGGCAACGTATTCTTCAGCGGTTTCTTTATTGGGTTTTTCAACAAAACGACTAACCTGGTACGCTACATCATTATTAATGACTTCTTGCTGGCCACGCTGGATGTATCCATAACCGGTTTCAGCGCCAGTCGGTACAATACCAAACGTCACTAGTTGTCCACGATTAGCGAATGTTAATGCTGATTCAACCGCCTGATGAAACGCTGCTTTATTATTAATGATGTGATCGGCAGCTAAAACCAGGAGTATTGGATCCTCATTTGTCGTAATTGCATTCAACGCGGCTAATGCGATTGCCGGTGCTGTATTTCTACCCACAGGTTCTAAGATGATATTCTGCGATAACTTATTGAGTTGTCGTAACTGCTCTGCCACCAGAAAACGGTGTTCTTCGTTACAGATAACCACAGGTTCCAGGGCATCAACATCGTCCAGGCGGAGTACCGTTTCCTGAAGCATTGATTGTTTTCCGTACAAGCGCAGAAACTGCTTCGGGTACAGCTCTCGTGACATCGGCCACAAACGACTACCGGTACCACCGGCCATAATCACTGGAAGTAACATTTTAATTCCTTAATATTTCACAGCTATCTGAACTGCAGCTCACGAGAAATGGGCACGCTACCGCCCCTGGCTCAACAGCTACCAGAACACTAGAATTTTTGAAATGTATTGTAACTCTGACGATTTTATCACTAAGCTAAGGAAGGTGCGAACAAGTTCCTGATATGAGATCATCATGTTCATCCGGAGCGCATCCCAGAGGGACATCATGAGCCATCAACTCACCTTCGCCGATAGTGAATTCAGCACTAAGCGCCGTCAGACCCGAAAAGAGATTTTCCTCTCCCGCATGGAGCATATTCTGCCATGGCAGAATATGACCGCTGTCATCGAGCCGTTTTATCCCAAGGCGGGCAATGGCCGACGGCCCTATCCGCTGGAGACCATGCTGCGTATTCACTGCATGCAGCATTGGTACAACCTGAGCGACGGTGCCATGGAAGATGCCCTGTACGAAATCGCCTCCATGCGCCTGTTTGCCCGATTATCCCTGGATAGCGCCCTGCCGGATCGCACCACCATCATGAATTTCCGCCACCTGCTCGAGCAGCATCAACTGGCCCGTCAATTGTTCAAGACCATCAATCGCTGGCTGGCCGAAGCAGGCGTCATGATGACCCAAGGCACTTTGGTGGATGCCACCATCATTGAGGCACCCAGCTCTACCAAGAACAAAGAGCAGCAACGCGATCCGGAGATGCATCAGACCAAGAAAGGCAATCAGTGGCACTTTGGCATGAAGGCCCACATTGGTGTCGATGCCAAGAGTGGCCTGACCCACAGCCTGGTCACCACCGCGGCCAACGAGCATGACCTCAATCAGCTGAGTAATCTGCTTCATGGAGAGGAGCAATTTGTCTCAGCCGATGCCGGCTACCAAGGAGCGCCACAGCGCGAGGAGCTGGCCGAGGTGGATGTGGACTGGCTGATCGCCGAGCGTCCCGGCAAGGTAAAAACCTTGAAGCAGCATCCGCGCAAGAACAAAACGGCCATCAACATCGAATACATGAAAGCCAGCATCCGTGCCAAGGTGGAGCACCCGTTTCGCATCATCAAGCGGCAGTTCGGCTTCGTGAAAGCCAGATACAAGGGGCTGCTGAAAAATGATAACCAACTGGCGATGTTATTCACCCTGGCCAACCTGTTTCGGGTGGACCAAATGATACGTCAGTGGGAGAGATCTCACTAAAAACCGGAAATAACGCCAGAAATGGCGGAAAAAATAGCCTAAATAGGCTGATTCGATGTGTTTGCGGGAAAAAAATCGGCCCAGATCCGCGAAATTTTAATCAGCGAGTCAGCTTTGGAAGAAATGACCTGCTTATTCGCACCTTCCCTTGCCGATCCCAGTAAGTTCCGGTGAATAATTGATGCCATACACAAGAATCTTCATAGTCCAAATACCTGATGCTGAAGATTTTTATCAAAATAGGCCCGCGTATTCTCATGAACGTTCTCATCGGTAAGCAACTCTGCGGCAGTCATCCACCGCCATGAATCATGCTGACCCGACGGAAAGTACCTCTGTCCGGTATTAATTTTAAGACGAAAGCCAAGCACAATATAATGAGTAGTAAACTCAGAAGAAGAAAAATTATCATTATAAAAATGCTGCCATACCCCAAAAAAATTTCCATCTAAAATAGAAAATCTTTGATTTAATTCCTCTTCGGCAAGACGAGTGAAGGCAAAACTTAGATCTTCATCTTTTAACACTCTACCGCCAGGAACAAACCAATACCCTTGAGCAGGTCTATTTTTTCTTCGGCCAACAAGAAATTCTCCTTGTTCATTTTCAAGAATAAAATCAATTGAAATAAGAGGGGTTTTTCTGACAACCTGTGAAAACTCTTCTGGATTAAGAAACATTACTCCCCCCTTAATTGATGCTGATTATCAAGGAACCATCGGTAGGTTAAGATGAGCCCCTGTTCAAGAGCAATCTCATGATGCCAACCCAATTTTCTAAGACGGCTAACATCAAGTAGTTTACGTGGCGTGCCATCAGGCTTAGAAGGATCAAATTTAATTTCACCTTGAAATCCTACTACTTTCGCAATGGTGTCCGCGAGTTCGCGGATCGTACAATCTTCGCCAGTGCCAACATTTACATGTGACAACATCGGATTTGTTTGTTCCTGCCAAACTTCATCATCAAGTTCCATAACGTGAATACTTGCTGCCGCCATATCGTCAACATGCAAAAATTCACGCATTGGTTTTCCACTTCCCCAAACCACCACGGTCTTATCGTTACGGTACACCGCGTCATGAAAACGACGTAATAGTGCAGGAATCACATGAGAATTATGTAAGTGGAAGTTATCATTTTGCCCATACAGATTTGTTGGCATCACCGAGCGATAATCTCGACCATATTGGCGATTGTATGATTCACATAATTTTATCCCGGCAATTTTAGCAATTGCATAAGGCTCATTTGTGGGTTCTAACGTTCCTTGTAGAAGTTCGCTCTCCTTGATCGGCTGCTCCGCAAATTTAGGATAAATACATGAAGAACCAAGAAAAAGAAGTTTCTGAACATTAAAACTATGCGCCGCATGGATAATATTATTTTCCATCATCATATTTTCATAGATGAAATCTGACGGATAAGTATTATTAGCCATAATCCCACCCACCTTTGCCGCTGCAAGGTATATTTCATCCAACTGTTCGCTCGCGAAAAACTCATTCACAGCGCGGGTATCCAATAGATTAAGTTGCTCACGACTGCGTACAACAAGCTCTATATCTTCACGTTCAGAAAGTTGTCGATAAATAGCAGATCCCACCATGCCGCGATGACCAGCGATATAAACACGTTTCTTATTCATAATCAGCTCCCTACCGCAATCGCAACGTCATAACCATGTGACTTTAAGAGTGAGTATTTCTTCGCCGCCTCAAGATCCTTAGCCACCATTTCAGACACCATTTCCTGCACGGTCGTTTCCGGCTTCCAGCCCAGCTTCTCATGCGCTTTGGTTGGGTCGCCGAGCAGGGTTTCCACTTCCGCCGGACGGAAGTAGCGTGGATCGACCGCCACCATCACATCACCCGGCTTCACGCCCGGCGCATCATGGCCAGTCACGGAAACCACGATGCCTTTCTCTTCAACGCCCTTCCCTTCGAAGCGCAGTTTGATGCCCAGCTGAGCCGCCGCCATTTCGACAAACTGACGTACCGAATACTGCACGCCGGTGGCAATCACGAAATCTTCCGGATGGTCCTGCTGCAGCATCATCCACTGCATTTTGACGTAGTCTTTCGCGTGGCCCCAGTCACGCAGGGAATCCATGTTGCCGAGGTACAGACACTTCTCCAGACCCTGAGCAATGTTGGCAATCGCGCGGGTGATTTTGCGGGTGACGAAGGTTTCGCCGCGGCGCGAAGATTCATGGTTAAACAGAATGCCGTTACAGGCGTACATGCCGTAGGATTCACGGTAGTTGACGGTGATCCAGTAGGCATACAGTTTGGCCACGGCATACGGCGAGCGCGGATAAAACGGCGTGGTCTCTTTCTGCGGAATTTCCTGCACCAGGCCATACAGCTCAGAGGTTGACGCCTGATAGAAACGGGTTTTCTTCTCCAGCCCCAGGAAGCGAATCGCCTCCAGCAGGCGCAGCGTTCCCATGGCATCCACATCGGCAGTATATTCCGGAGACTCGAACGACACGGCGACGTGGCTCATCGCCCCGAGGTTATAGACTTCATCCGGCTGTACTTCTTGCAAAATACGCGTCAGGTTGGAGCTGTCGGTTAAATCGCCGTAGTGCAGATGGAACTTCGGATTGCTGCTGTGCGGATCCTGATAGATGTGATCGACACGTTCGGTATTAAAGGAGGAAGCACGGCGCTTGATCCCGTGAACTTCATAGCCTTTCTCCAGCAGCAGTTCCGCCAGATAAGAACCGTCTTGCCCCGTTACGCCGGTAATAAGTGCAACTTTTGACATGCTATTTTCCTCAATTTGTCCCGTTTAGGGATTCACTTTCTCTACGCGCTCACGCGTAACCACTGCGGGATTGCCACGGCAAATCGTATTTGCCGGTAGCGATTTAAATACGCTGCTGCGGGCACCGACGATCGTGCCATGGCCAATCGTTATACCGGGTGCGACAAAAACATCCGTTGCCAGCCAGCATTTTTCACCGACCACAATTGGCGCAGCGTTAATATCAAAATGCACGCTTTGATAATCATGACTGCCGGTGCATAAATAACATTTTTGCGATACGACCGAATTTGCCCCAAGGGTAATGTTCCCAAGGGTATATAACACCGCGTCATCCCCCACCCAAGCGTAATCACCAATGGTTAATTTCCACGGATAGGTAATTTTCACCGACGGGCGAATCACTACGTTTTTTCCTATTTTCGCGCCAAACAGGCGTAATAAAAATGCACGCCAGCGATACAGAATCTGTGGCGACCACGCAAATAATGTTGCCTGTACCGCCCACCAGATTTGAACTTTAATGCCCCCGGCACCGCGAAAACCTTTCGGTACTGAAAATCCTGATAATTCCTGCATCCTGACCCCTTATGCTTTGTGATATAAGGCTTTGGTTTTACCGGTCGTGCGCAGGCGTAATAAATATGATAATTCCGTCAACAGCGTCGGCATTCGCAATATATCGCGCTGTACCTTTTTGGCATCCTGGCACAGTTGCATATTATTCGTGGTGGAAACACCGCCCATGGAAAATTCGGACACCAGCCCTTTAATACGCTTAAAGGTATAGCCTGATTTATACATCCGGGCAGCCAGCGCATAGTCAGAAGAAACGCGGTACTGCACATCGTACGGATAATGTTGTAAGCCACGCAGCGGGAAGAAAATCGCCTGATGGCTCGCCGGTAGGCTGTGATAAATGTACCAGCCGCGCTTTGCGCTGCGCCGGATACGATGACCGTCGCCGAAGTCCAGCATCGCGTCGCCGAGGTACATCGCATCATCGTTTTTAGCGCGCAGCTGGCGGACAAACTGCGAAACGTCAGGATGGAAACTGTCGCCGGAGTTCAGGAACAGAACAAACTTGCCCTGCGCCATGCGGATGCCTTTATTCATCGCATCGTACAGCCCTTTATCCGGCTCGCTGACGTAGCGTAATCGGTACTGGCCATTGCGTTTCTCAAGAAATTCCGCCGTCCCGTCCTGTGAGCCACCGTCGACGACAATCCACTCAAAGGTGAGGCTCGGATCGTTCGCCAGATGCGCCAGCGAACGCCAGGTTTTGACCACTCCGTCTACGTTACGAAACGCCACGGTTACCACGCTCAACAACATGTTTCACCTCATCGACTGTCGGCAATATTCAGCGCTTTACGCAGAATAAAAGGACAAACAATTAAAAATGCATATTCCGGGCTAAATATCGAACCGGTAAAAAACAACGATATCGGCGTAAAAAGATACAGCTGCACAGAAAAATTACGATTATTCCCAAATGCGTTAATGAACATTTTAAAGACGTAATATAGATAACCGGCAGTTAATACCACAGCAAACCAGGAAAAATAAATCATTAACAGATACAGACCATTGTCTATGGTTTTACCGACATCCGCACCGTTAAATATTCCGAATGATGCCACATATTCGTAAAGTGAACCAAAACGCACAACCCCATCAACGCTGGTTAATGAATAGCCGACCATCACCAGCGGACCTATAATACGATAATATGACGATGATCCTTCCGTGCCCAAATCGCCAATACGTTCCGCAAGATACGGGAACGCAAATACCAGGCCGATAAAAAACGCCCCTAATGAGATAATCGCCAGCGGTAACTTTTTCTTAATCGCCTCTTTGTTCAGATACTGAAAAGCCCACTCAAGCAGGTAAAACAGAATAAATGTCATTACCCCTGAAAAGGACCCGGAAAGAATTATCCCTGCCAGAATCATAGCATCAGACTTTGGCGTTTTGATACCAAACTGTTTGATGCAGAGCCAAATTGAGATTAATGCCAGAGCGAAGAATGCGGGTTCAAAATATAGCGCAGTGGTTCGCTTTCCGCCGAATTTGATAAAATTCAGAACATAGCTATTGCTGTAAATAAGATATTTGGAAATTGTCGCAATCAGGCTGCTGCCGCCGGTTAAAATAATCTGCGCCATCTCCAGCGCCGCCAGCATCACCACCAGGGTAATCACCACGTAAAAGAAGCGCAGAATTTTGCGGTGGTTATGCGGTGAAATGGTTTTAAAGCGAATGCTCCAGACCATACCGATGATAATCACGATATAGACAAACAGCATCGTCGACGTGACGTACTTACCGGGATCCAGCGATTGGCCAAAGGCGTAGTTGAACAGCGTGAGCGCGACGCCGATACCAAGGGCAATCATCAGCTTTTTGAGATTGATGCGCTCAACAAACAGCAGCAGCAGCGCCGGCAGAAAGGTCACGATGGTAATCGGGAAGCTTTCCCCGAGCTGCGCCAGCTTGACGTTGACCAGCAGGTAAATAAGCGGCAGCAGCAGATAGCTACAGATTCTGATAGAACGAGACATATTCCTCCAGCATCTGTTGTCCGCTATAGGCCTTGCGGCTGCGCGTGCTAAAGTTTTCCAGTGACGTGCCAAAGATGGATTCGGCGATCTCCGCTTTCGGCTGCTGCACCAGCGTCAGTACGTCGGTCTCATCCACCGTTCGGCCACCGGATTTCGCCAGCACCTCTTTTGCCGCCTCGCTGTGGGTGGCAATCACCGGCACGCCGATGGACAGTGCTTCGCACAGAATCAGCGGGTAGTTATCCACCCGCGAACTGAACAGCAGTGCGTCCAGTGGATTCAGTTCACTCATTAGCTGACGCTTATCGGTCAGAAAGCCGTGGTTCACCACGTTACTGCCGGAAAACGGCGAGAATTTGCCGAAGGTATGCACCTCGACCTTGTCGCCAAGGGCGATGATGTCACGCACCAGCTGCTGGTTCGTTTTACCGTCATAACGCAGATCGTGGGCCACCACGGCGATTTTAGGACGCGATGAATGGCGTTTTACCGGCGTCAGCTCGGCCAGAATGGCCTCAGTGGCAACATCGATACCGTTATTAATAATCTGGCAGCGCCCGATACCGTAGAGGCCGTTAAATGCATCGGCAACGTGCTGGCTGGGCGAAATAAAGCGGCAGCCGAGCGCCAGCATCTGGCGGAATAGCCGGCGTTTTTCCTCTACCTGCTGATGCGCACGGTCGACCTTCACCGGCGGATAGTTGCCGAGCGTCGGGCACTTCTGACAGCCGGTTTTCCAGCCATCACAACCATCGGTAAACGCGCAGCGCCCCGTAACGCTCCAGTGATCGTGCAACGTCCAGATAAGCGTGACATCGCGTTTATGCGCCCTCAACCGGGTGCAGAAGTTCACCACCTCCGCCAGATTCAGCCAGTAGCTGTGCATCACGTGAAAATGCAGCACCACCGGCCCTTCGATTTCGCTCACCTGGCGATACAGATTGTTCAGGTTGCCGAACAGATCGCGGTTAAACAAACGGAACAGCGCCAGATTCGCCATCGACGTTAGTCGCCCGGTCTGCTTGACCACCTGCGGATAACAATCGTGGCTCACGCTCTTTTTGCCGCCCTTGCCGTAACCGTAGATAAATTTCGACGCCAGCCCCTGGCGCAGCGCGCGCTGATGCAAATCCAGCGCTACGCCCGCCGCACCGCCTTCGGCCAGGCGGACGTTAAATTGCATAATTTTCATTTGATGACCTTGACTCGCGCTTTTTCGCCGGTAACCAGCGCGTGGTCGGGAATGTCGTCCAGCACGACGCTCCCCGCGCCAATAGTGACGTGATTGCCAACGGTGATGCCACCAATGATGACCACGTTGGCCCCCAGCTCGACGCCGTTGCCGAGCGTCGGACAGGCCAGGCTTCCCGGACCTCGATTGCCGAGGGTGACGCCATGGCGGATGGTGAAATCGTCGCCGGCCACGACGTTTTTATTGATAACCACCGCGTAGCCATGGTGGATGGTGAAACGTCGGCCGATGGTCGCTGCCGCCTGAATTTCGTAACCAAACACACATTCGGTTATCAGCCGATACAGCACCAGCACCGGCGCGGCCCACAGGTTGTTGAGGATGTTTTTTTTGCGCCACACCGAGCAAAAGTGGGCGATGCGATAGGCGATAACCATGCCGCACGGGCGCAGGCTCCAGCCGTTTGCGCGTAAATCTTCCAGTAGCATTATTTACTCCGCAGTCCGTCAACCCAGCGCTTTCCGTTACGTACCGACAGCAGCGTCAAAAACGTTTTCCATGTCATGCGTTTATTACGAATCTGATACAGCGTAAACAGCTGATATTTCTTGCTGGCGCGGTCAAACCTGGCTTTGTGTTTGCGGTAGAAACGGAAGTAGCCCGAGAACTTCTTCGGCGAAGAGGTAATCTGCATTTCGCCGTGATTAATGTGCAAAATCTGCGTTGCCGCTTCAATTTTCCACGGCTCGCCGTAGGCCATGACCATGCGCAGAAAGATGTCATAGTCCTGCGCCGCCTTGAGTTCAGTATCAAAAAGGCTCTCTTTAAAACGCCAGGCCCAGCTAAACACCTGATTACCTACGATGTTGCGCTTATAGAACAGCTGACGGGAGAACGGCGACTTGGGGTACAGCGGCAGGCTGGCCGGCTGCGAGTAAACTTCGCCTTCGCAGACGTAGTCATTGGCATATAAAAACGCGTGATTCATCAGCTGATGCTTATGCTCAAGGAACAGCGACAGTCGGTTCGGCGTCCATTCATCATCGTCGTCGATGCCGGTAATAAACTGCCCTTTGGCCTGCAGAATTGCCTGATTGCGCACCGCGCAGGCGCCGCTGTTAATGGCGTTACGCGTATACTGCACGCGGCTATCGTTTAGCCCGTCAACGTATTGCTGGAGCTGCTCATACTGGCTGGAACAATCATCGACGATAATCATTTCCCAATGGGGGTAGTCCTGGCGGAGAACCGATTTGATGGCGCGAATCGCCAGCTGCTGTCGGTTCCAGGTCGGCATATAGATAGAGATCAACGGGTTGTCTATTGTCATGGTATATCCCTGAATAGGCAGTTGAGCGGTTATTCCCCTCACCCTGGCCCTCCCTCCACAGGGGTAAGGGTCGGGATGAGAGGGAAAAGACTATTTCGAATCCGACTGATACTCATACTCGTAGTAGCCGTAATCCTGATAACCGGTGGCACGGCGGAAGATCGAGTTAAGAATCACCCCTTTTACGACAATGCCGTTTTGCTCAAAGCGGCTCAGGCTGGTCTCCACCTCTTTCAGCGTGTTTACCGCGTAGCGCGTCACCATCAGCGTGGTGCCCGCATGGCGGCCCACGATAGCGGCATCGGTTACGGCAAGAATCGGTGGGGTATCAATCAGCACCAGATCGTAGTTCGCACTCGCCCATTTCAGCAGTTCGCTAAAACGCTCGGCCATCAGCAGTTCAGACGGATTCGGCGGGATCTGTCCACGCGGCACGAGGTCAAGATTTGTGACCGCGGTTTTCTTCACGCAGTGCTCAATCGCCGTTTTGCCCACCAGCACCTCTGAAAGGCCGTTATCATTAGCGGTGCCAAGCAGCTCGTGGGCGTACCCTTTACGCATATCGCAGTCGATCATCAGTACCCGTTTATGGGTCTGGCTAATGACCGCCGCCAGGTTGGCGCAGACGAAGGTTTTACCGATAGACGGGCTGACCCCGGTCATCATCAGCACGTTGTTAGACGCCTGCATCATGGCGAAATGCAGACTGGTACGCAGGCTGCGGATGGCCTCAATCGCCAGATCGGTCGGGTTGCCCACCGCCAGCAGTTGGCTTTGTTTGTAGCGCTTCACGCCGTTCACGCTTTTGACGCTATCGCGCGATTTCTGCCATTCCGAGAGCGGGATGCTCGCATAGACGTTGATACCGCGCTCTTCCAGCGCCTGCGGGCTTTCAATCCCTCGGTTAAACAACGAGCGCAGCAGTACGCCGACAATCGACAGCATCAGGCCGAGAATAATACTGCCCAGAACGATCAGCGCTTTCTTCGGCTTCACAACCCCCGGCTGAGCGATCGCCGGATCGACGATGCGCACATCGCCGACGGTGCTGGCGCGGGTGATTTTCAACTCCTGCTGTTTATTCAGCAGCTGCATATAAACCTGTTGACCAGACTCGACGTCGCGGGTCAGGCGTACGATTTCCTGCTGGGTTTTCGGCATCGCCGTCACCCGTTTGCTCAGCTTCGCCTTTTCTTCTTCCAGCGCACGGCGCTTTTCCAGCAAAGTACGGTAGGCCGGGTGAATACGGGTATAAAGCTTGGAGATTTCCGCTTCGCGGAAGGTCAGTTCGTTCAGTTGGGCATCGATGTTAACCATCGAGTCCAGCACCGACTTCGCTTCCAGCGGCAGGTCAACGGAGTCTTTCTGCTGACGGTAGGCGTTGAGCTTGTTCTCCGCGACATCCAGCTGACTGCGCACCTGCGGCAGCTGGACTTCAAGGAACTCGAGACTTTTGGCCGCTTCTTCCGATTTACGTGCCACGTTTTGCGCGACATAGTTATGGGCGATGGTGTTGAGGATGTCGCGGATCCGATCCTTATCCTCCCCCACCATCGTCAGCGTCAACACGCCGGAATCTTTGCCATCTTCCGTCACGCTCAGGCTGTTTTGCAGCGTGTTAATCATCCCCAGCGTGGAGTACTTAGTGACGGTAAAACGCGCGCCCTCACGGGCGGTAATCCCGGCGACTACCAGCGATACGCCATCTTTATTTAACGCTTCCCCCACTTTGCCCTCTACGCTAAAGCCGTCATCATTGCTCAAGCGGTAGGCGGTGGGGCTCAGGACTTCCAGCGTAAACGTGCTGTCGGCCATCGCGACCGGACGATTGAAGGTCGTGACTTTCACCGTCTCATTCTGGCGTCCCATCAACCGCTCCCACCCGGCCCCGATGACAGGCAAGGTGTTCTTGCTGACTGCGATGTCCAGATCCAGATCGTCAACGGTTTTGCCCAGCACCAGGCGGGAGGTAATCATCTGGATTTCCGCCTCAGAGGCCGGGGGTTTGCTGGTCAGCGCGTTGCTGATATCCTGCACCAGCGCGCTGCCCTGATTTTGTTCAATACGCACCAGCGCATCGGCGCTGTAAATCGGCGTCGCGAACAGGGTGTAGATAATCGCCGCCACGGCAAACGCCGCGGTAACGCCAATAACCCACCACTTTCCCTCAACAACGGTGCCCACCAGGCGGCCAATATCAATCTCATCACCGCCCGAAGCCGGCGGACTTATCTGTTTTACTTTATCTGTCATGGTTATCCCTGCTGAGCTTTCAGTGCCTGCGCCCACTGGCTGGCAGACCTGTCGAGTAACTGGTACACCGCTTCAAACGCCTCCAGGCTTTTGCGATACGGATCGGGAATTTCGCGTTCGTTATCCCAATGCCCAAACAGCATCACTTTGCCGCGCATCTCGGGCGCCATTTCATGCAGGGTGGCAACGTGACGTTTCTCCATCGCCAGAATCAGATCGTAATCCCGACACATGCGCCCGGAGAGCTGCCGCGCACGGTGCCCCTCAAGTGAAACCGCATGTCCGGCCGCAACGCTGGCGGCACGCTCATCCGCCGCTTTGCCCACCAGCGCCCCCAGCCCCGCCGACTCGATGGTCATCGTTGGCAGATGACGGCGCAACAAGCGTTCCGCCGTCGGGGAACGGCAGATGTTCCCCACGCACACCACAAGAATTTTGTTAAACATGATGGTTACCAGGTATGAATGTCTTTCGCCGTGTCGGTCATGTAGCGAACGCCACTGATGGTCGGCAACAGTTGGTTGATCAGACGGTTCCAGCGGGCAACCGGTGCGGTCGTGACGTAAACCACGTCGTAAGGCTGCAGCACAAAGTTAGTCGCCATCACCAGCGAGGTCGCATCGGACATATCAAGCTGATAAATATTGGCCATTTTGCCGCCGTTACCCGCTTTGGTTGGACGAATCACGAAGATGCCGCTGGCGTCGGAGGTGGTCAGGTCGATCCCCTCGGCCTGGCCAAGCGCTTCGGTGAGCGTCATGCCGCTGAAGTCCATTTTGAGCGTGCTCTGTTTTTTCACTTCGCCCATCACGAAGACTTTCAGATCATCGTTGCGCGGGACGAACAGAATATCGCCCGGGTAAAGCAGCCGGTTCTGGCTCAGATCGCCGTTTTGCATCAGCGCCTGTACCGAGATGCGCTGCTCTTTGCCGTCATGCGTCAACACCACGTTGCGCCAGTCCGCCAGCTCGCTCAGTCCGCCCGCGGCGTTAAGCGCATCCAGTACGGTCAGCGGTACGTTGGTGATCGCCTGCTGTCCGGACTTGTTCACCTGCCCGGAGACATACACCTTTTGCGAGCGGAAGGCGGCAACGTTCACATCCACCTGAGGATCGGTAATGTAGGCGGCGAGACGTTGGGTGATGGTCTGACGAATTTCCGCCAGCGTGCGGCCTTTAACCTGCACCTTGCCAATGTAGGGATAGAAAATAGTGCCATCCGGCTGTACCCAGTTGCCGGTGTCGCTGGAACTACGATACTGCCCCGCCGGCGTCGTCAGCTCGGGGTGATCCCAGACGGTGACGTTCAGCACGTCGCCGGAGCCTACGCGGTACTGGTAATTGCTTAACTCCTGATCCAGCGACATGTTCGGCTGCGCGACGTTGGGACGCGGGCGTAATTGTTCAATCAGGCGCGGGGTCAGCGGATAAACATTCACCATCCGGCCAATGTCATAATCAGCATCCTGCTGCTTAATCACATCTTTTCCGTAGGTAGACATATTGCTGCCGGGAAGGATGGTGCAGCCACTCATCAAGGTTACCGACACCAATAATGGCATCAATTTTAGTTTGGATTTCATCATTGATTATTTATCACTTTGGCAGAAAATTATCCTGTGCGAATTAAATTAATCCGTACTCTTTGATTACCTTTAAATCCACGACGCCGATATTCCCCATGAAATATAATTGGCATATATCCTAAAAAGACAGGGATTCATCCGCAGGCTATTGACAGAATAATTCAGGCTTTGCGTCACGCCTTCAGGCACGCTACCGCCCTTGGCTTCCAGCTACCAATTCACATAAAATTCATATTGTTATAGAAAGCACGGTCATTGCGAAATGAACAGGAAATATTCCTGGATATATAATTACAGGAATTATCTCATCCGCATGGCTATTTTATGCCGTACGTAAATGGTTATTCCATTCAGCGTCGGAAGAATTGTTGCAGCTAAGTGAATAGCAGGCAAGGTTACCGCTGCTTAAAAAATATTTTTAAGAATAATATTAAGACCTAATAACGTTGAAGTTTTAGGATTTTCTTTATATTGACAATATAGGCTATTTATCTTTTTCGTTATTTATTTTAATTCAATTCAGCCGATTATTTTCGTCATATCCATAAGGTTTATCGTGATAAATCACCGGCAGACGTTGCATTTTGCCGCGGCTTTATCCATGATCAAATCGTCTTGTAACATAAGGTTTTAACCAACGTATGGAATGGATTGCCGATCCCTCTATTTGGGCGGGACTCGTGACGCTGGTCGTCATTGAGCTGGTTCTCGGAATTGATAATCTGGTGTTTATCGCCATCCTGGCGGAAAAACTGCCGCCTGCCCAGCGCGACCGGGCGCGCGTCACCGGGCTGATGCTGGCGATGGTCATGCGCCTTCTGCTTCTGGCCTCTATTTCGTGGCTGGTCACCCTCACCAAGCCGCTGTTTAGCCTCCGCGACTTCACCTTCAGCGCTCGCGATCTGATTATGCTGGTCGGCGGCTTCTTCCTGCTGTTTAAGGCTACGGTGGAGCTCAACGAGCGTCTGGAAGGCAAAGACAGCGATAGTCCAACGCAGCGGCGCGGAGCACGTTTCTGGCCGGTCGTTTTGCAAATTGTGGTGCTGGATGCGGTCTTCTCGCTCGATTCGGTGATCACCGCCGTCGGGATGGTTGACCATCTGGCGGTCATGATGGCTGCGGTCATTATCGCCATCAGCCTGATGCTGCTGGCCAGCAAGGCGCTGACCCGCTTTGTGAACAGCCACCCCACTATCGTTATTTTGTGCCTGAGCTTCCTCCTGATGATCGGCTTTAGCCTGGTCGCGGAAGGCTTCGGCGTCATCATTCCGAAAGGCTACCTGTACGCTGCGATTGGTTTCTCGGTGATGATCGAGTTTCTCAACCAGTTGGCAATCTTCAACCGACGCCGCTTCCTGAGCGCCAATCAGTCGCTGCGTAGCCGCACCACCGATGCGGTGCTGCGTTTATTAAGCGGCAAAAAAGAGGATGCTGAACTGGATGCTGGCACCGCATCGCTGCTGGTCGATCAGGATGACCAGCAGGTCTTTGACCCGCAGGAACGACGGATGATTGAGCGCGTGCTCAATCTCAATCAGCGCACCGTCAGCAGTATTATGACCTCGCGCCATGATATTGAGCATATCGACCTTAGCGCCCCGGAAAGCGACATTCGCGCCCTGCTGGAAAAAAACCAGCATACGCGTCTGGTGGTCACCGGCGGCGAAGATGAAGAAGACCTGCTCGGCGTGGTGCACGTTATCGATCTGCTGCAGCAGTCGCTGCGCGGCGAACCGCTGGATCTGCGCGTATTAATCCGCCAGCCGCTGGTCTTCCCGGAAGCGCTGCCGCTGCTGTCGGCGCTGGAGCAGTTCCGCAACGCGCGGACCCACTTCGCCTTTGTGGTGGATGAGTTCGGTTCCGTTGAAGGGGTGGTCACCTTAAGCGACGTGACGGAAACCATTGCTGGCAATCTGCCTAACGAGGCGGAGGAGATTGACGCCCGCCACGATATTCAGAAAAATGCCGACGGCAGCTGGACGGCCAACGGCCACATGCCGCTGGAAGACCTGGTGCAGTATGTGCCGTTGCCGCTGGATGAAAAGCGCGAGTATCACACCATTGCCGGGCTGCTCATGGAGCATCTGCAGCGCATTCCTAAAGCCGGCGAAGAGGTACAGATTGGCCGGTGGACGCTGAAAACCTTACAGGTTGAGAGCCACAGGGTGCAAAAAGTCCAGATTATCCCGCAGCCGCAGGAAGAGTGGGATTACGAAGTGTAAAGTGCGTTTCCGGCGTCGCGCGGTTGAACGCTGCGACGCCGGGTTAACGGCAGCGGGTTAAGGCTGATTTAACAGCTGTTTGACGTCCTTACCGGACTGCGTATTTTTATTACGCTCCGCCCAATCATTTAAGCGGCGTTTCGCTTCGTTTTGCAGCTGGCGACGCAGAATTTGATCAACCTGCAGGCTGTAATTTAGCGCCTCCCACTTACCGTAAACGCGCAGTGGGATGGCCGTCGATTTCAGAATATCGATGAGTCGGCCCTGACCCTGCCAGCCGTCAACAACCTGAATACCGAACTGCATGTCACCTTCTTCTTTCACCAGGTTGAGCGTCCCTTTACCGGTTAACTGAATCAGCGACGATTTGCCCTGCAGGTTATTGAGCGTCAGCACGCCGTTATCGAGATCGATGTCGGTGCTCATTTCATCCAGACGCGTAGCGTTGTCATCGTTCTCCTGCGCGCGCACGTCGGTGCTGCGCTCAACGGCCTGCTGCACCAGCTGCTGGAAGTTCAGCCCCTCGGTGCGGGTATTTTTCATCTCAAGGTTCGCCTGCCCCTGCCAGTCGCGGCGGAAGTGGTTGGCATCAATCACCGAACCGGAGAAGTCCCCTGCCAGCGACATTTTACCGGTCATGTTAATGGCGTAATTAAAGGCCTTTAACAGGCTGCCGATTTCAATATTATCGAGCTTCGGCTGGAACGTCGCCTGCGGCGTACCGTCGCGGGCGTCCAGCGTGCCCGGCAGCGAAATCTGCCCGCCGGCCAGCGAACCTTCAAGCTGGGAAACACGCAGCAGACCGCGCTGGTTATCCGCCTGGATAGCCACATCGCTGAACGGCAGACCGCGCCAGATAACCTGTTTGGCCACCATGGACAGCGTACCGCTGAACCCGGTTAAACCGCTGTAAGGCGGTACATTGACGCCGTTGGCAATCACCGGACGCGGCAGCTTCGGCGCCGACTGCGCCTGCTGCGCGCCGCCGCCACTGCCGCTGAAGATATCGGCCCGCACCAGCAGATTATCGAGATTAAGCTTGTCAGACTGCAGTTTCAGCGACCAAACCGGCGCGTCGCCGAGCACCACGCTGCCCTCGCCTGCCAGCGAGCTGTCGTTGGCCGTCATATTCAGCGCGCTGAAGCTCAGCATCTTGCTGGATTCCTGCCAGCTGGCATTAACGCTGCCGCTGCCGCTGATACCCTGCGACGGGAGATCGGCGCCCTGCAGCTGCCAGCTGATTTGCGACAGTTGGGCCTCAAGACTTTGCGGATAGTTGCCGGCCTGAACCTGAGCGGAGAAATTAAGGGATAAATCACGCTGGTCGCGATTAATGCGACCGGAGAAATCGACGCTCGCCTGGTGATGGGCATCTTGCTCCATTTGCAGGCGGATATCGCGCACGGTGATCTGCTCGTCATCCTCATGCTGGAACACCAGCACGCTATCAACAACCTGCAGCCCGGCAACATCAAACGACCAGCCGCGCTCGCCCGGCTCCTGCGGCAGCGTGGTGCCTTGCGGTGCCACCGGTGCGTTTTGGTCGCGAATAGCTTCGGTTTGCGGCGTTAGCTGCACCACCGCACCTTTCAACATCACCTGCTTCACCTGCAGCTGATGTGAAAGCAACGGCAGCAGCGCCACGTCAAGACGCATGTTATCAGCGCGCACCAGCGGCGCGCTGGCGCCGGGCGCGGTAAGGGCCATCCGGCCGGCCAGAATGCTCAGCCGCGGCCAGACGTGCCAGCGCAGGCCGCCCTCAAGCTGCAGCTGGTATCCGCTGCGCTCGGCCACCTGCTTCACCATATAGCTGCGGAAGTCGTTAGGATTGACCAGCAGCACCAGCGATGACAGGCCGGCAACCAGTACCACCAGCAGAATCATCAGCGTCGTTAATATTCTTCTCATGGCACCCTCACCCGCGTTGCGCTGGTTCAGTCTTTATCAATACGACTGGCAACCGCACCCTGCTGATCGCGATATTTAGCGTCTTCACGACGGTTATACGGGCGATCCGCCGGACCCGACAGCGGTTCGAAGCTCAGCGCGCCAATCAGCATTCCCGGACGCAGCGCCAGCGGCAGCTTGCCGGAGTTGTAGAATTCAAGCACGATGCAGCCCGACCAGCCGGGATCGATGCGGTGCGCGGTGACGTGCACCATCAGCCCCAGACGCGCCAGCGAGGAACGGCCGTCAAGCCAGCCCACCAGATCCGCCGGCAGCGTCACCGACTCCAGCGTGACCGCCAGCGCCAGTTCACCCGGATGCAGGTAGAAGGCATCGCCTTCGGCCAGCACAATCTCTTCGCTCATTACGCGATCCAGCGCCGCGCTAACTTCCGCCTTCGGCCCGCTTAAATCAATATAGGCGGCGGTATGGCCGCTGAAGGTGCGAAACTTGTTGCCTAACCGCACGTCAACGGTGGCACCATTGATACGCTCAATCGGCGGACGCGGGTTAATCGCCAGTCGGCCTTCATCCAGCCAGGCTTCTATATCTCGGTCACACAGACGCATATCACTCTCCTTTTGTACGACTGCCCTCTTCCATCACGGTTAAGGGCTCTTATTGCACGTTACACAATTCGTGTGAGTTATTCAAAAAACTGGCTAATTTTCGCTTTCAGAATGTCGATAGCAATACGGTTTTTGCCGCCGCGCGGAACGATGATATCGGCATACTGCTTCGACGGTTCGATAAACTGCAGGAACATCGGGCGTACCGTTTTCTGATATTGCGCCATCACCGAGTCCATCGAGCGACCACGCTCGTTAACATCGCGCTTGATGCGGCGCATCAGGCAGATATCCAGCGGCGTATCAACGAAAATGGAGAAGTTCATCTCTTCGCGCAGACGCGCGTCGGTCAGCAGCAGGATCCCCTCAAGGATGATCACTTTTTTCGGTTCGATGTGGATCGTTTCCTGCGTGCGGGTGTGGTCAACGTAGCTGTAAACCGGCAGTTCAATAGGGTTACCGCGTTTCAGCGTTTGCAGATGCTGAAACAGCAGACTGTGGTCCATCGCGTTCGGGTGGTCGTAGTTGGTTTTAACCCGCTCTTCCATGGACAGATGACTTTGGTCTTTGTAATAGCTGTCTTCAGGAATGACACCAATGTGCTCATCGCCCACCTGCTCGCGCAGTTCGCGATACAGCGTACTAGCAATAAGACTTTTACCTGAAGCCGATGCGCCGGCAATGCCTACAATGACGCACTGATGAGACTTATCAGTCATAAATTTTGCGACCCGATTAACCTGGATGATAGGAAGGACGGCACGAATAGACAATATTATTCAAGAGGAAACGATCTGAATAGACACGTGTATCAGCGCCAAACGTGGCAATTATAGGGATTTCGTCGCAACGATACCAGTCGAATGCATCGATCGGTGATGACAAAAGATGAAACGTCCGCGCGTCGGTTTCTGCTGCGCAAGACATTGATGAAATTAATATTACGGATGTAACTAATTGACGATTATTGTCAATTAGTGTCACAGATCTGATAAATAGCGCTAAAGTTGTTGCATAATCGGCACTCATCTCGGCATGGCCGGAGAGCGGTTGCCTCCGGAAAACAGTGGTAATGAAGAAAGAAACCAGCTTTATCCCTCTCCTCCCCGCCTCGCGGCAACGCACGTTGCAGATACTGTTTGGTCTGACTGTCGTGACGTTTTTATTCACCCTGTTTTCACTGTCGTTAATGCGCGTACCCAACGAGCTCTCGCCGGTCTGGTTCCCAACGGCCATCATGACGGCGGCGTTCTACCGTTTTAACAGCACGCTGTGGCCCTGTATTGGCATCGCTGGCGTACTGGGGATCATCGCCGCTACCGCCGTTGATGGCCCTGCACAGGTCGGGCTGTTTTATCCGCTGGCAAATCTGATGGAGGCGCTGGTGGGTGCGCTACTGCTGCGCCGCTGGCTGGTGGATGATAATCCGCTGAAAAATTTAGCCGACTGGACGCAAATGGCGATTGCCGCGGCGCTGATTCCCCCGTTCCTGGGCGGCATCCTGGTCGCCAGTTGGACGCCCGGCGACAACGCTTTCCAGACCCTGGTAGTGTGGATGCTGTCGGACGCCGCCGGTGCGCTGGCGCTGGTGCCGCTGGGGCTACTGATCCGCCCGGATTATTTCCAGCGCTATCGCAACCGCACGCTGCTGGCATCAACCCTACTGACCGCCATCCTCACGCTGGCACTAAGCGTGATTGCCATGCTGTACATGCCCTGGCCGTTCACCTTCATTATGGTGCTGATGATGTGGAGCGCAGTGCGGCTACCGCGCATTGAAGCCTTCCTGATTTTTCTGCTGACCATTATGACGGTATTGACGCTCTCTGCGCAGCACCCGCTGGTGCAGGAGATCATCGTAAACACCCTTAACAGCTACCGGTTAAGCAATATGCTGGGGCTGCCGTTCCTGATGGTGCTGCTGCCTACCGGCGTGATGAGTATCGCCATGTACGCGGTGTACAGCGAGCGACGCCGTATTACGGAAAGCGAAACCCGTTTTCGCAACGCGATGGAATACTCGGCGGTCGGTATGGCGGTGGTCGACGCCTATGGTCAGTGGCTACAGGTGAATAAAGCGCTGGGCGTCTTTCTGGGTTACACCCCGAACGAGCTGCATCACATGACCTTCCAGCAGGTCACCTGGCCGGAAGATTTACCGCAGGACCTGGTACAGTTAGACCGTCTGGTGCGCGGTGAAATTGAGAGCTATTCGCTGGAAAAACGCTACCGCACGCGTCAGGGTGAAGCGGTCTGGGCGCTGCTGGCGGTCTCGCTGGTACGCAACAACGACGGTACGCCGCTGTACTTTATCCAGCAGATTGAAGACATCAACGACTTGAAAAAAAGCCGCGAGGCCAACAAGCGCCTGATGGCAGAGATTACCCACACCAACGAAGCGCTGTTCCAGGAAAAAGAGCGACTGCACATTACGCTGGATTCCATTCGTGAAGCAGTGATCAGTACCGACAGCCAGCAGAACATCACCTTTATGAACCCGGTCGCCGAGAAAATCAGCGGCTGGTCGCAGGCGGAAGCCCAGGGAAAATCGCTGCGCGAGGTGCTGAATATTACCTTTGGCGATAAGGGGCCGTCGCTGGAAAATCTGTACAGCGACGAAAACCTCGATAGCGATATCGAACTGAATAAAGTGCTGCATAACCGCTACGGAGGCAGCTTCGATATTCACCACAGCATGACGCCGCTCAGCACCCAGGAAGGCGAGCATATTGGTTTTGTGCTGGTTATCCAGGACGTAACCGAGTCACGCCGCCTGCTGCGTCAGCTGAGCTATAACGCCAGTCACGATGCGCTGACCGGCCTGCCCAACCGTTCAAGCTTCGAAAGCCAGCTTAAAGCGCTGCTGACGGCGCTACCGGGCGGCCACCAATCGCACGCGTTGATCATGCTGGATCTCGACTTCTTCAAGGCGGTCAACGACAGCGCTGGCCACGCCGCCGGTGATGCCCTGCTGCATGAAATCGCCGGGCTGATGCGCTCACAGCTGCGGCCGAGCGATATTCTGGCACGCCTCGGCGGCGATGAGTTCGGCTTTATTTTGCGCCACTGCTCTACCGAGCAGGCGCTGAATGCAACCGAGCGCATTGTTGAAGCCATCAAACATTACGAGTTTACCTGGGCCGGCCGTCGGCACCGCATCGGCGCCAGTGCCGGACTGACGTTGATCCATGAGCACAACGCTCAGTTGGCCGACGTGCTTGTGCAGGCCGATTCCGCCTGCTATGCCTCGAAGCATAACGGCCGCGGCATCGTGACGGTGTACAGCCCGCCGCGTCAGGTCGGCGACCAGCCGTCTGCATACCAGATATGCAATAACGCGTAGGAGCGCCACGGCTGCCAGCGCTCGGCGTAGCGGCGAATCTGCGCGGGCGTCATACCGGGAAAGCGTTGTTTAATCAGATAATCGTCCGGCAGGAAAATATCCTGCGCCTGCCAACCGCGCAGCGCAAAGTAGTTTGCAGTCCAGCGGCCGATTCCCGGGTACTGCTGGAGCGCACGAAGCGCCTGCTCGACATCATCCGGCAGGGTCAGCGGCAGTTCGCCGCTGGCCGCCGCGCGGGCAAAATGGATTAGCGCTTCAGCGCGCTTGAGCGGCATTCCCAGCGCCTTCAGCGCCAGTGGGTCACCCGCCGCCAGCCGCTCCGGTGTAGGAAATAAAGCAAAGCCGTCCGTCTGCGCCAGCGGTTCGCCGTACAGCGCCACCACTTTTGCCGCCAGCCGCGCGGCCATTTTCACGCTCACCAGTTGGCCAAGAATCGCCCTCACGCCCTGCTCGAAGGCATCAAATGCGCCGGGCAAGCGCAGCCCCGGCCTCCCTGCCGCCAGCGCCCCCAGCGCGCGCTGCACCTGCTGCGGATCGCAGTGCAAATCCAGCAGCCTCGTGACGCCTGCTAAGGCCTCGTCCGCCACCGGCAGCAGCCCGGCGGACAGCGTCACCCGAAGCCGTTGCTGCACGTCGTCCGGCGTCATGGTGATAAGCCCACAATGTGGCCCGCAGCGCCAGCTACGGGTATAGCTGTGCGCATGAAAATGCTCGATTCCCGCAACGGCACGCGCCTGTAAAAAACCAAACATCCAGCGCCAGTCGTACGGCGCTCGCCAGGGCAGTTCAAACATCGAGTCTCCTTATCTTAAGACAACGGGCGTAGCGTGACAGCATAGCCGCTAATCAACGCGAAAACCTTGCTTTCATATTCCAGTTGCCGCCATCCCCACATTCCGCTAAAGTCGCCCCCCTTTCTTCACTGGCATGGGGATGATTGACGTGTTTATTGGTTTTGACTACGGGACGGCGAACTGCTCTATCGCCGTGATGCAGGACGGCGCGCCGCGCATGCTGATGATGGAGAACGGCAGCACCCTGCTGCCGTCGATGCTGTCAGCGCCGACCCGCGAAGCGGTCAGCGAATGGCTGTATCGCCATCATCAGGTACCGGCCACGGGCGATGAAACCCAGGCCCTGCTGCGCCGCGCGATGAACTACAACCGCGATGAAGATATCGACGTCCTGAGCAACAGCGTGCAGTTTGGCCTGGCATCGCTCAAACAGTATATCGATGACCCGGAAGAGGTGTACTTCGTGAAGTCACCGAAATCCTTCCTCGGCGCCAGCGGCCTGAAGCCGCAGCAGGTTGCCGTTTTCGAAGATTTAGTGTGTTCGATGATGCTGCATATTCGCCAGCAGGCGCAGTCGCAGCTGCAGGATACCATCGAGCAGGCGGTGATTGGCCGCCCGATTAACTTCCAGGGGCTGGGCGGCGATGAAGCCAACGCGCAGGCGGTAGGTATTCTGCAGCGTGCGGCGAAACGCGCCGGTTTCCGCGACGTGGTTTTCCAGTATGAGCCGGTAGCTGCCGGGCTGGATTTTGAAGCCAGCCTCAGCGAGGAAAAACGGGTGCTGGTGGTGGATATCGGCGGCGGGACAACCGACTGCTCGGTGCTGCTGATGGGGCCGCAGTGGCGCGCCCGTCACGACCGCGAGCAGAGCCTGCTCGGCCACAGCGGCTGCCGCGTTGGCGGTAACGATCTGGATATCGCGCTGGCGTTCAAAAGCCTGATGCCGCTGCTCGGCATGGGCGGCGAAACGGAAAAAGGCATCGCCCTGCCGATCCTGCCGTGGTGGAACGCGGTCGCGATTAACGACGTGCCGGCGCAAACCGACTTCTACAGCGCCGCCAACGGCCGCCTGCTGCGCGATCTGGCGCGTGACGCCCGCGACGCCGATAAAGTCGCGCTGCTCTATAAAGTGTGGCAGCAGCGGTTAAGCTACCGTCTGGTGCGTAGCGCGGAAGAGAGCAAAATTGCATTGTCCGAAAGCGAACACATCGCAACCTCACTGCCGTTTATCAGCGATGAACTGGCGACCGCCATCAGCCAGGACGGTCTTGAAACGGCGCTGAACCAGCCGCTGACCCGCATTCTTGAGCAGGTACAGCTGGCGCTGGAAAACAGCAGCGAAAAACCGGACGTCATCTACTTAACCGGCGGCAGCGCCCGCTCGCCGCTGATTAAGAAAGCGCTGGCCCAACAGCTGCCCGGTATTCCGATTGCCGGCGGCGACGATTTTGGCTCGGTAACCGCCGGTCTGGCGCGCTGGGCGCAGGTGGTATTCGCCTGATGGTTCGCCGTTGACTTCGCTGTTTTTTCGACCTATGGTAAAGGAATGAGGGTAAGGGAGGATTTCTCCTCCCCCTGGTGTCTTAGTATGCTGGCAAGCTAATCACTAAGAGTATCACCAGTATGATGAGGTGTTTCATCATAACCCTTTCCTTATAAAAGGCCCCTTCTTCAGGAGGGGCTTTCCTGTTTTAGCGCCCTGCTAAACGCCGCCGACGGTAGCACGTGCGGCGGCGGCGCGGTTTTTCATCGTTGGGGATTGCGAGGCGGCTCGTAAAGCTGACGCGATTCAGACGATTCCTTCCGTCTTTCATATTTCCTCCATTTTTTCTGAGCGTTCCGTTACTAAACTAGTATCATTTCGTGGAATGATTCAGGACGAGACACGTATAACAATGAAAGGCAGTCATAAGATTCGCTGGCGAGTAGCGCTGGCCGTGCTGGTAGTGGCCGCTGGGGCGATAGGCATCTGGCATTTCAGCAGCAATTCCGACACTTCAGGCGCAGCGAAACCGGCAGGGGCCGCCCCGGCCGGCGGCGGACGTCACGGCGGGCGTTTTGGCGGCGCACTCGCGCCGGTACAGGCCGCAACCGCCACCAGCGAAGCCGTTCCGCGCTACCTCAGCGGGCTGGGTACCATTACGGCCGCCAACACCGTGACCGTGCGTAGCCGCGTCGACGGGCAGCTCAAAGCCATTCACTTCCAGGAAGGCCAGCAGGTCAAAGCCGGCGATCTGCTGGCAGAAATCGATCCTAGCCAGTTTAAAGTCGCGCTCGCTCAGGCGCAGGGGCAGTTGGCTAAAGACAAAGCAACGCTGGCCAACGCGCGCCGCGATCTGGCCCGCTATCAGCAGCTGGCAAAAACCAACCTGGTTTCGCGCCAGGAGCTGGATACCCAGCAGTCGCTGGTCAGCGAAACCGAAGGTACGATTAAGGCCGACGAAGCCGCCGTCGCCAGCGCGCAGCTGCAGCTTGACTGGAGCCGTATCACCGCACCGATCGACGGCCGCGTAGGTCTGAAACAGGTCGATATCGGCAACCAGATCTCCAGCGGCGACACCACCGGCATCGTGGTGCTGACGCAAACGCACCCTATCGATCTGGTCTTCACCCTGCCGGAAAATGACATAGCAACCGTCGTGGCGGCACAAAAAGCCGGGCAAACGCTGGCGGTGGAAGCGTGGGATCGCACCAACAAACGCAAACTCAGCGACGGCACGCTGCTGAGCCTCGACAACCAGATTGACGCCACCACCGGCACCATCAAGCTGAAAGCGCGTTTTAACAACCAGGACGATGCCCTGTTCCCGAACCAGTTTGTTAACGCCCGTATGCTGGTCGATACCCAGCAAAATGCGGTGGTGATCCCTGCCGCTGCGCTGCAAATGGGCAACGATGGCCACTTTGTCTGGGTGCTGAACAGCGACAACAAGGTCAGCAAACACACCGTGACGCCGGGGATTCAGGATAGCCAGAAAGTGGTCATCGACGCCGGGCTCTCCGCGGGCGATCGCGTGGTGACCGACGGTATTGACCGCTTAACCGAAGGTGCGAAAGTGGAAGTCGTTACCGCCCACGATGCCGCTACCGCCAATGCGGAGAAACCGGCCGCCGCCGAGGGCCGCTCTGCGGGCCATAAAGGAGCGCGTGGCTGATGCAAGTATTACCGCCGAGCAATACTGGCGGCCCATCCCGCCTGTTTATTATGCGCCCGGTCGCCACCACCCTGCTGATGGTGGCGATCCTGCTGGCCGGGATCATCGGCTACCGTTTCCTGCCCGTTTCCGCGCTGCCGGAAGTGGACTATCCGACCATTCAGGTCGTCACCCTGTATCCGGGCGCCAGCCCGGATGTGGTGACGTCGGCGATTACCGCGCCACTTGAGCGTCAGTTTGGCCAGATGTCCGGCCTCAAGCAGATGTCGTCGCAGAGCTCCGGCGGCGCATCGGTCGTCACCCTTCAGTTCCAGCTGACGCTCCCGCTGGACGTCGCCGAGCAGGAAGTGCAGGCGGCGATTAACGCCGCCACCAACCTGTTGCCGAGCGATCTGCCTAATCCACCGGTTTACAGCAAGGTCAACCCGGCGGATCCGCCGATAATGACTCTCGCCGTCACCTCGTCCGCCACGCCGATGACGGAAGTGGAAGATATGGTGGAAACCCGCGTAGCGCAGAAAATCTCCCAGGTCTCCGGCGTCGGGCTGGTCACGCTGGCGGGCGGCCAACGTCCGGCGGTGCGCGTGAAGCTCAACGCTCAGGCCATTGCCGCGCTGGGGCTGACCAGCGAAGATATTCGCACCGCCATCACCAGCGCCAACGTCAACTCCGCAAAAGGCAGCCTCGACGGCCCGGCGCGCGCGGTAACGCTTTCGGCAAACGATCAGATGCAGTCCGCGCAGGAATACCGTCAGTTGATCGTCGCCTATAAAAACGGCGCGCCAATTCGCCTTGGCGACGTAGCGACCATTGAGCAAGGTGCAGAGAATACCTGGCTTGGCGCATGGGCCAATAAAAAACAGGCCATCGTGATGAACGTGCAACGTCAGCCGGGCGCGAATATCATCTCGACCGCGGACAGCATTCGTCAGATGCTGCCGCAGCTGACCGAAAGTTTACCGAAATCAGTCAACGTTGAGGTGCTCTCTGACCGCACCACCAACATTCGCGCTTCAGTGTCCGACACGCAGTTCGAACTGATGCTGGCGATTGCGCTGGTGGTCATGATTATTTATCTGTTCCTGCGTAACGTCCCGGCGACGATCATTCCCGGGGTCGCCGTACCGCTGTCGCTGGTCGGCACGTTTGCGGTCATGGTGTTTCTCGACTTCTCTATCAACAACCTGACGTTAATGGCGCTGACTATCGCCACCGGCTTCGTGGTCGATGATGCGATTGTGGTTATCGAGAACATCTCACGCTATATCGAAAAGGGCGAGAAACCGATGGCCGCGGCGCTGAAAGGCGCGGGCGAGATTGGCTTTACCATCATCTCACTGACCTTCTCCCTGATCGCAGTGCTGATCCCGCTGCTGTTTATGGGCGATATTGTCGGTCGTCTGTTCCGTGAATTTGCCGTCACTCTCGCGGTGGCGATACTGATATCCGCGGTGGTGTCGTTAACCCTGACGCCGATGATGTGCGCACGGATGCTGAGCCACGAATCACTGCGCAAACAGAATCGGTTCTCACGCGCCAGCGAGCGATTCTTTGACCGGGTGATTGCCGTCTACGGCCATCTGCTGGCGCGCGTACTCAACCATCCATGGCTGACGCTGAGCGTAGCGCTGGGCACGCTGGCGCTGTCGGTTATCCTGTGGATAACGATTCCCAAAGGCTTTTTCCCGATTCAGGATAACGGTATTATCCAGGGGACCCTACAAGCGCCGCAGTCGGTTTCATTCGCCAGCATGGCGCAACGTCAGCAAACGGTGGCTGACGCCATTTTGAAAGACCCGGCGGTAGAAAGTCTGACCTCCTTTGTGGGCGTCGACGGCACCAACCCGGCGCTAAACAGCGCACGTCTGCAAATTAACCTCAAACCGCTCAGCGAACGCGATGACCGCGTTCAGACGGTCATCGGCCGCCTGCAGCAATCGGTTGACCGCATTCCCGGGGTTGAGCTGTATTTACAGCCGACGCAGGATTTAACCATCGACACCACCGTCAGCCGCACCCAGTACCAGTTTACGCTGCAGGCCAATTCGCTGGACGCGCTGAGCGAGTGGGTTCCGCAGCTGATGGCCGAGCTGCAGACGCTGCCGCAGCTTTCCGACGTCAGCAGCGACTGGCAGGACAAAGGGCTGGTCGCCTACGTTAACGTTGACCGCGACAGCGCCAGCCGTCTCGGTATTTCAATGGCCGACGTCGACAACGCGTTGTACAACGCCTTTGGCCAGCGGCTGATTTCAACCATTTACACCCAGGCCAACCAGTACCGCGTGGTGCTGGAGCATGACACCCGCGCAACGCCGGGGCTGGCGGCGCTGGATAACGTGCGCCTGACCAGCAGCGACGGCGGCATCGTGCCGCTGACCGCCATTGCTAAGGTTGAGCAGCGCTTTGCGCCGCTGTCGATCAATCATCTCGATCAGTTCCCGGTGACCACCATCTCGTTCAACGTGCCGGATAACTATTCGCTGGGTGACGCGGTGCAGGCAATCATGGACTCGGAGAAAACGCTGAATTTCCCGGCCGATATCCGCACCGAGTTCCAGGGCAGCACCCTCGCCTTCCAGTCGGCGCTCAGCAGCACCGTCTGGCTGGTGGTTGCGGCGGTCGTCGCGATGTACATCGTGCTGGGCGTACTGTATGAAAGCTTTATTCACCCGATCACCATTCTCTCGACCCTGCCGACGGCGGGCGTCGGCGCCCTGCTGGCGCTGATGATTGCGGGCAACGAGCTGGACGTGATCGCCATCATCGGGATAATTCTGTTGATCGGCATCGTGAAGAAAAACGCAATCATGATGATCGACTTTGCGCTCGCCGCCGAACGCGAACAAGGGATGGCGCCGCGAGAAGCTATCTATCAGGCCTGCCTGCTGCGTTTTCGCCCGATTCTGATGACCACGCTGGCCGCCCTGCTCGGCGCACTGCCGCTGATGCTGAGTACCGGCGTCGGCGCCGAACTGCGTCGCCCGTTGGGGATCGGTATGGTCGGCGGGCTGCTGGTTAGCCAGGTGCTGACGCTGTTCACCACGCCGGTTATCTACCTGCTGTTCGATCGTCTGTCGCTGTACCTGAAAAGCCGATTCCCGCACCGTGAAGAGGAAGCGTAAGTGAAATTTTTTGCGCTCTTCATTTACCGCCCGGTAGCGACGATTTTGATTTCCGTCGCCATCACGCTGTGCGGCGTGCTGGGCTTTCGTCTACTGCCGGTCGCGCCGCTGCCGCAGGTCGATTTCCCGGTGATAATGGTCAGCGCCTCGCTGCCGGGGGCCTCGCCGGAAACCATGGCCTCGTCCGTCGCCACGCCGCTGGAGCGGTCGTTGGGGCGTATTGCGGGCGTGAACGAAATGACCTCCAGCAGTTCGCTGGGCAGCACGCGAATCATTCTGGAATTTAATTTCGACCGCGACATCAACGGCGCTGCGCGTGACGTGCAGGCGGCGATCAACGCCGCGCAAAACCTGCTGCCGAGCGGCATGCCGAGCCGTCCAACCTACCGCAAGGCCAATCCGTCAGATTCGCCGATTATGATCCTGACGCTGACCTCGGACACCTACTCGCAGGGCGAACTGTACGATTTCGCTTCCACCCAATTGGCGCAAAGCATCGCGCAGATTGACGGCGTCGGCGATGTAGACGTTGGCGGTAGCTCGTTGCCCGCCGTTCGCGTCGACCTCAATCCGCAGGCGCTGTTTAACCAGGGCGTGTCGCTGGATGCGGTACGCACCGCCATCAGCAACGCTAACGTGCGCAAGCCGCAGGGGGCCATTGACGACAGTACCCAGCGTTGGCAGGTGCAAACCAACGATGAGCTGAAAAAAGCGGCCGAATATCAGCCGCTGATTGTGCACTATAACAACGGCGCAGCGGTGCGTCTGGGCGACGTGGCAACGGTCAGCGACTCGGTACAGGATGTGCGCAACGCCGGGATGACCAACGCCAAACCGGCCATTCTGCTGATGATCCGCAAGCTGCCGGAAGCCAATATTATCGACACCGTTGACCGGATCCGCGCCGAGCTGCCGGAACTTCAGCAGACCATTCCGGCGGCCATTGACCTGCAAATCGCTCAGGACCGTTCCCCGACCATTCGCGCCTCACTCGAAGAAGTGGAACAGACGCTGGTGATTTCGGTGGCGCTGGTGATTCTGGTGGTGTTCCTGTTCCTGCGATCCGGCCGCGCGACGCTGATTCCGGCGGTCGCGGTACCGGTGTCGCTTATCGGCACCTTCGCCGCCATGTACCTTTGCGGCTTTAGCCTCAACAACCTGTCCCTGATGGCGCTGACCATCGCCACCGGCTTTGTGGTGGATGATGCCATCGTGGTGCTGGAGAACATTTCCCGCCACCTGGAAGCGGGCATGAAACCGCTACAGGCAGCGCTGCAGGGTAGCCGTGAAGTCGGCTTTACCGTGCTGTCGATGAGCGTGTCGCTGGTGGCGGTGTTCCTGCCGCTGCTGCTGATGGGCGGCCTGCCCGGCAGGCTGCTGCGTGAGTTTGCCGTGACGCTGTCGGTCGCGATCGGGATTTCGCTCGCCGTCTCGCTGACCCTCACGCCGATGATGTGCGGCTGGATGCTGAAATCCAGCCGAGCGCATACCCCTAACCGTAACAAAGGCATCGGCCGCCTGCTGATTGCCATGCAGCGCGGCTATGCCAAATCGCTGCACTGGGTGCTGGCGCACGCCCGGCTGGTGGGCGTCGTGTTCCTTGCCACCATCGCGCTGAACGTCTGGCTGTACATCTCAATCCCCAAAACCTTTTTCCCGGAGCAGGATACCGGCGTACTGATGGGCGGCATTCAGGCCGACCAGAGCATCTCTTTCCAGGCGATGCGCGGTAAGCTTCAGGATTTTATGAAAATTATCCGTGAGGATCCGGCGGTAGATAACGTCACCGGCTTTACCGGCGGCTCGCGCGTGAACAGCGGCATGATGTTTATCACCCTCAAACCGCGCGACGTACGTCAGGCATCGGCGCAGCAGATTATCGATCGGCTGCGTAAAAAGCTCGCCAAAGAGCCGGGCGCGAACCTGTTCTTAATGGCGGTACAGGATATCCGCGTCGGCGGCCGTCAGGCCAACGCCAGCTACCAGTACACGCTGCTGTCGGACGATCTTAGCGCCCTGCGCGAATGGGAGCCTAAGATCCGCAAAGCGCTGGCCGCGCTGCCGGAACTGGCGGACGTCAACTCGGATCAGCAGGACAACGGCGCGGAAATGGACCTGGTCTACGATCGGGAAACGATGTCGCGGCTGGGCATCAGCGTGGAAGCCGCCAACAGCCTGCTGAACAACGCCTTCGGTCAGCGACAGATATCCACTATCTATCAGCCGTTGAACCAGTACAAAGTGGTGATGGAGGTCGACCCGGTCTATACCCAGGACGTCAGCGCGCTGGATAAAATGTTTGTCATCAACGGCGAAGGCAAAGCGATCCCGCTGTCCTACTTTGCTAAATGGCAGCCGGCAAACGCCCCGCTGTCGGTTAACCACCAGGGGCTATCAGCAGCCTCAACCGTTTCCTTCAACCTGCCGACCGGGAAATCGCTGTCAGAAGCCAGCGATGCGATTAACCGTACCATGACGCAGCTTGGCGTCCCCTCAACGGTTCGCGGTTCGTTTGCCGGGACGGCGCAGGTGTTCCAGGATACGATGAACTCGCAGGTGATCCTGATTATCGCCGCCATTGCCACGGTCTATATCGTGCTGGGTATTCTGTACGAAAGCTACGTCCACCCGCTGACCATTCTCTCTACCCTGCCCTCGGCTGGCGTCGGGGCGCTGCTGGCGCTGGAGCTGTTCAATGCCCCGTTCAGCCTAATTGCCTTAATCGGGATCATGCTATTAATTGGCATTGTGAAGAAAAACGCCATCATGATGGTCGACTTCGCCCTTGAGGCGCAGCGAAACGGCAATCTGCCGCCGGAGCAGGCGATATTCCAGGCCTGCCTGCTGCGTTTCCGCCCGATTATGATGACCACGCTGGCGGCGCTGTTTGGCGCACTGCCGCTGGTGCTCTCGGGGGGCGATGGTTCAGAACTGCGCCAGCCGCTGGGGATTACGATCGTCGGTGGGCTGGCGATGAGCCAGCTGTTAACGCTCTATACCACGCCGGTGGTATATCTGTTCTTCGATCGTCTGCGTCTGCGTTTTTCACGTCAACCCCGACAATCGGCAACGGAATAACCATGACTGAGCTCCCGGCTAACGTACGCTGGCAACTGTGGATCGTGGCGTTTGGCTTTTTTATGCAATCGCTGGACACCACCATCGTGAACACCGCCCTCCCCTCAATGGCCCTGAGCCTGGGGGAGAGCCCGCTGCACATGCACATGGTGGTGGTTGCCTACGTGCTGACCGTCGCCGTTATGCTGCCAGCCAGCGGCTGGTTGGCTGACCGGGTTGGCGTGCGCAATATTTTCTTCACCGCCATCATCCTCTTTACCCTGGGGTCACTGTTCTGCTCGCTCGCCGGGACGCTCAACGAGCTGGTGATGGCTCGCGTGCTGCAGGGGATCGGCGGGGCAATGATGGTCCCCGTCGGCAGGCTGACGGTGATGAAAATCGTCCCGCGCGAGCAGTACATGGCGGCGATGACCTTCGTCACCCTTCCCGGGCAGATTGGCCCGCTGCTGGGGCCAGCGCTGGGCGGGATACTGGTCGAGTATGCCTCATGGCACTGGATTTTCCTGATCAACATCCCGGTCGGCATCGTCGGCTGTATCGCAACCCTGATGCTGATGCCCAACTACACCGTGCAGACGCGGCGCTTCGATCTGTCCGGTTTTATCGTGCTGGCGCTGGGCATGGCCACCTTAACCCTCGCGCTCGACGGCCAAAAGGGGTTGGGCATTTCACCGTGGATGATGGCCGCGCTGGTCGGCGTTGGTCTGGCATCCATCCTGATCTATCTGTGGCACGCACGGGGCAACGACAGCGCGCTGTTTAGCCTCAAGCTGTTTCATACCCCCACCTTCTCTTTAGGGCTGGCGGGCAGCTTCGTCGGCCGTATCGGCAGCGGCATGCTGCCGTTTATGACGCCGGTATTTCTGCAAATTGGCCTCGGTTTCACCCCGTTCCACGCCGGCTTGATGATGATCCCAATGGTGCTAGGCAGCATGGGGATGAAACGTATCGTCGTGCAGGTGGTTAACCGCTTCGGCTATCGCCACGTGCTGGTTGTTGCCACCCTCGGGCTGTCGCTAATCAGCCTGCTGTTTATGTTTACCGCTCTGGCAGGCTGGTACTACGCCCTACCGGTCGTGCTGTTTATTCAGGGAATGGTGAACTCCAGCCGTTTCTCGTCAATGAACACCCTGACGCTGAAAGACCTGCCGGACGACCATGCCAGCAGCGGCAACAGCCTGCTGTCGATGATAATGCAACTGTCGATGAGTATCGGCGTAACCCTCGCCGGGCTCCTGCTGGGAATGTTTGGCCAGCAGCACATCGCCATCGGCAGCGCGGCGACGCATCACGTCTTTATGTACACCTATCTTTGTATGGCCATCATTATTGCGCTTCCCGCTCTCGTCTTTGCGCGCGTGCCGGACGACACCAGCAAAAACGTGGTTATTGCCCGACGCAAACTGAAGGAGTAGACCGTGAAATTATGGCGCCCGGGTATCTCCGGCAAACTGTTTCTCGTCATTTTAACCACCTGTATCGTGCTGCTTATCAGCATGCACTGGGCCGTGCGTGTTAGCTTCGAGCGCGGCTTTATTGACTACATTAAGCGCGGCAACGAGCAGCGGCTGCAGCTGCTGAGCGACGCGCTGGCGGAACAGTACGCGCTGCACGGAAACTGGCGTTTTTTACGCAATAACGACCGCTTCGTGTTCCAGATCCTGCGCTCCTTCGAGCACGATAACGGTGAAGATCGTATGCCGCCAGGCCCTCCCGGCCCCGACGGCGGGCCTGACCGTGCGCCCGATCGCGGCGGCCCGGATCGCGGGGGTATGCCGCCCCACGGCTGGCGAACACAGTTTTGGGTTGTCGATCAAAAAGCCCGCGTACTGGTCGGCCCGCGTGAAGCGGTGCCGATTGACGGCACCCGGCGCGGTATTATTGTCAACGGCGCTGAAGTCGGTGCGGTGATCGCTTCGCCGGTAGAACGCCTGACCCGCAACACGGATATTAACTTCGATCGCCAGCAGCGGCGTACCAGCTGGCTTATCGTCGGCCTGGCCACGCTGCTCGCGGCGCTGGCCACCTTTCCGCTGGCGCGCGGTCTGCTCGCGCCGGTGCGGCGGCTGGTTGAAGGCACCCACAAGCTGGCTGCGGGCGATTTTTCTACCCGCGTTCCGGTCAGCAGCGGTGATGAACTGGGCAAGCTGGCGCAGGATTTTAACCGCCTCGCCAGCACGCTGGAAAAAAACCAGCAGATGCGTCGGGACCTGATGGCCGACATATCCCACGAGCTGCGCACGCCGCTGGCGGTACTGCGCGGCGAACTGGAGGCAATTCAGGACGGCGTGCGCAAATTCACCCCGGAATCGGTCACCTCGCTACAGGCTGAAGTCGCGACGCTGACCAAGCTGGTGGACGATCTCCACCAGCTTTCGATGTCCGACGAAGGTGCGCTGGCCTACCAGAAAGCGCCTGTCGATATCATTGCGCTGGTTGAAATTGCCGCTGACGCCTTCCGCGAGCGTCTGGCCAGTCGTGGGCTCACGCTCAATCTGGCACTTGCAGAAAACGCCACCGTCTTTGGCGATCCGGATCGCCTGATGCAGCTGTTTAATAACCTGCTGGAAAACAGTCTGCGCTACACCGACAGCGGTGGGCAGGTACAGATTCGCAGCGAGCTGCTGGCGCAAAGCATCGTGCTGGAATTTGCCGACAGCAGCCCCGGCGTCAGCGATGAACAGCTAAGCCGACTTTGTGAACGCTTTTACCGCACCGAAGGCTCGCGCAACCGCGCCAGCGGCGGATCCGGCCTGGGGCTGGCTATCTGCGCGAATATTGTTGCCGCCCACGGCGGCCAGCTCCACGTCGGACATTCGCCTTTTGGCGGGGTTAGCATTAAAGTAGAATTACCGCTGGAACGCGTAATACCGAGAGAAATATGACCGAGTTACCGATTGATGAAAACGCCCCACGCATTCTGATCGTTGAAGATGAACCCAAGCTGGGGCAGTTGCTCATCGACTATTTACTGGCAGCCAATTATGCGCCAACGCTGATTAACCACGGTGATAAAGTGCTGCCGTACGTGCGCCAGACGCCGCCGGACCTGATCCTGCTGGATTTAATGCTGCCAGGCACCGACGGCCTGACGCTGTGCCGCGAGATCCGTCGCTTCTCCGAGGTCCCGATTGTCATGGTGACCGCCAAAATTGAAGAGATCGACCGCCTGCTGGGTTTAGAAATCGGCGCCGACGATTACATCTGCAAACCGTACAGCCCGCGCGAAGTGGTGGCACGCGTGAAGACCATTCTGCGCCGCTGCCGGCCGCGTCAGGAGCTGCAGGCGCTGGACGAACAGAGCCCGCTGGTGGTGGACGAAACACGCTTCCAGGCCTCATGGCGCGAGCGACTGCTGGATCTTACTCCCGCCGAATTCCGTCTGCTGAAAACGCTGTCGCAGGAGCCGGGCAAAGTGTTCTCGCGCGAACAGCTGCTCAATCACCTGTACGATGACTACCGCGTCGTGACCGACCGAACCATCGACAGCCATATCAAAAACCTCAGGCGCAAGCTGGAGTCGCTGGACGCCGAACAGTCGTTTATTCGCGCTGTCTATGGCGTAGGCTACCGCTGGGAAGCCGACGCCTGCCGTATGGCCTAACCGCTAAGAGCGGCACGTCTGCGCCGCTCTCGTTTTTCCCCGCTCGCATCTTCGCCAATATCTCCCATACTCATACTGTCAGTCGATACGTTTAACGAATGCAATCTAATCAAGGAGTCACCATGGCTGGTTGGTTTGAATTAAGCAAAAGCAGCAACGATCAGTTCCGATTTGTTCTGAAAGCGGGAAACGGGGAGATTATCCTGACCAGCGAGCTCTATACCACCCGAGCCGCGGCGGAAAAAGGCATCGCCTCCGTGCGCGTGAATAGCCCGCTGGACGCGCATTACGAGAAGAAAACGGCCACTAACGGTAAATTTCACTTCAACCTCAAGGCGGGCAACCACCAGGTCATTGGCACCAGCCAGCTGTATGCCACCGAGCAGTCGCGCGATAAGGGCATCGCGTCGGTAAAAACCAACGGTGCCAGCGAAACCGTGAAAGATAATACCTGACGGCTCCACCACCGCCGGGCGGTCTGCGACGGCCACCCGGCGCTTTACCTCGCCCCGCCACAGCGCTACAATGCCCGCCCTTAAAGTGGGGACACTCCCCAACTCGTCGCATCAGGTGCGGCGAATCTGACCTGTCATCAGAACGAGAAAATCATGTTTAAACCGGAACTCCTTTCCCCGGCGGGAACGCTGAAAAATATGCGTTACGCTTTCGCTTACGGCGCCGATGCAGTCTACGCGGGTCAACCGCGCTACTCGCTGCGCGTACGTAACAACGAATTCAATCACGAAAATTTACAGCTCGGCATCAACGAAGCCCACGCGCTGGGTAAAAAATTCTACGTCGTGGTGAACATCGCGCCGCACAACGCCAAGCTGAAAACCTTTATTCGTGACCTGAAGCCGGTAGTGGATATGGGGCCGGATGCGCTGATTATGTCCGATCCGGGGCTTATCATGCTGGTGCGAGAACACTTCCCGGAGATGGACATTCACCTGTCGGTACAGGCGAACGCCGTCAACTGGGCCACGGTGAAGTTCTGGAAACAAATGGGATTAACCCGCGTGATCCTCTCGCGCGAACTGTCGCTGGAAGAAATTGAAGAAATTCGCAGCCAGGTTCCGGACATGGAGATTGAAATCTTCGTTCACGGCGCGCTGTGCATGGCCTATTCCGGCCGCTGCCTGCTGTCTGGTTACATCAACAAACGCGATCCTAACCAGGGTACCTGCACCAACGCCTGCCGCTGGGAATACAACGTGCAGGAAGGCAAAGAAGACGACGTGGGCAACATCGTCCACAAATACGAACCGATTCCGGTGCAAAACGTCGAACCGACCCTCGGCCTCGGCGCGCCAACCGATCAGGTCTTTATGATTGAGGAAGCTAAACGTCCCGGCGAGTACATGACCGCTTTCGAAGACGAACACGGCACCTACATCATGAACTCCAAAGATCTGCGCGCCATCGCCCACGTTGAGCGTTTGACCCAGATGGGCGTCCATTCGCTGAAAATCGAAGGCCGCACCAAATCCTTCTACTACTGCGCGCGCACCGCCCAGGTGTACCGCAAGGCCATCGACGACGCGGCCGCTGGCAAACCGTTCGACACCAGCCTGCTGGAAACGCTGGAAGGCCTTGCCCACCGTGGTTACACCGAAGGGTTCCTGCGTCGCCACACCCATGACGACTATCAGAACTATGAGTACGGCTACTCCGTTTCCGAGCGTCAGCAGTTCGTCGGCGAATTTACCGGCGAGCGTAAAGGCAACCTGGCCGCCGTGGCGGTGAAAAACAAATTCCTGATCGGTGACAGTCTGGAGCTGATGACCCCACAGGGCAACGTCAACTTCACGCTTGAGCATATGGAAAACGCCAAAGGTGAGACGATGCCGGTCGCGCCGGGCGATGGTCACACCGTATGGTTACCCGTGCCGGAAGATATGGCGCTGGAGTATGGCCTGCTGATGCGTAATTTCTCAGGACAATCCACTCGTAATCCGCATAGCAGCTAGTACATTTATATTGTTTTTCAATAGCAAGGATTCTTAGAAATGGATCACAGACGGAATTATCGATTATCGATACTATTCTCTCGCTGAAAAACATAACCCATAAATGCTAGCTGTACCTAGGAACCACCTCCTTAGCCTGTGTAATCTCCCTTACACGGGCTTATTTTTTGCCCTTCCCTCCTAAAGCACACTGCCGTTTCCTTTGTTACACTCTTTGCATACCCCCTAAAGAGGTACCAAGGATGTCAGATTTTCCAGCAAGTTTACTGATACTTAACGGTAAAAGTGCCGATAACCCCGAGCTGCGCAAAGCGGTGACTCTGCTGCGCGACGAGGGCATTGTGATTCACGTGCGCGTCACCTGGGAGAAAGGCGACGCCGTACGCTATGTCGACGAAGCGGTGGCGCTTGAGGTGGCTACGGTGATTGCCGGCGGCGGCGATGGCACCATCAATGAAGTCGCAACGGCGTTGATCCACTGCGAGAGCAACGCGGTTCCCGCGCTGGGGATATTACCGCTTGGCACCGCCAATGATTTTGCCACCAGCGTGAATATTCCTGATGATTTAGCCAACGCCCTCAAGCTGGCAATTGCCGGGCGCGACGTCCCGGTGGATATTGCCCAGGTCAACCATAAAACCTGCTTTATCAATATGGCGACCGGCGGCTTCGGTACGCGTATCACCACGGAAACCCCGGAGAAACTGAAGGCAGCGCTGGGCGGCGTATCGTATCTGATTCACGGACTGATGCGCATGGATACCCTGAAACCGGACCGCTGTGAAATTCGCGGCGAGAACTTTAGCTGGCAAGGTGATGCGCTGGTTATTGGCATCGGTAACGGACGCCAGGCGGGAGGCGGCCAGCAGCTGTGCCCGGAGGCATTAATCGACGATGGGCTGCTGCATCTGCGTATTTTTACCGGTGAAGAGTTGCTGCCGGCGCTGTTTAACACGCTGGCCAGCAGCGATGGCAAAGAGAATCTGGTGGACAGCGTCTCGCCGTGGTTCGAAGTCACCGCACCGCATGAAATGACCTTTAACCTCGACGGCGAGCCGCTGAGCGGGACCGCCTTCCGGATGGAAATTTTGCCGGCGGCGCTGCGCTGCCGCCTGCCGCCGGACTGCCCGCTGCTGCGTTAACGCATTGCGCGTTTTAAGATTCGCTCAGACTGACGCTTGAAATCCGCCGCCGCTTCGGCGACGGATTTCTTGCCGTAGTCAATAGATTGCAGCGCGCTATCAAATTCCTGCACCAGCTGCGGATCTTCCAGATACGGCGACACGCCGACCTTCGCCGGTAGCGACAGCGCGAGCTTGATGCCAGCAACCGAAGGGTCTTTGTCGTTGATCACGCCAGATGCGGTCAGGGTCTCCGCGCCGCTTTTGCTCAGCGGCACGCCGCGCTCCAGCCCCAGCAGCGTCACGCCCTCTTTGCTGTTGAGCAGGAAGTTAATCAGCTTCGCCGCCGCCTGCGGGTGTTGTGTGGTTTTGCCAATCGACAGCATCATCGACGGTTTCATAAACAGCCCCGCGTCGGTGGCCCCAGGCAGCATGGGATAGCTCCCCAGCTCCAGTTTCGCGGGCGGTTTCAGGTTATCAGAATATTTGGTCACGGCGGTGTTCCACATATACACCCCGCCCCATTCGCCCTCGATCCACGGCTTCATCTCGTACATGTTGCCCTTGCCAAATGAGGCGTAATACTTCATGTCCGGAATAACATGATTATCGATAAGCGTTTTATACAGCTGGAAAAACTCCACCCACTGCGCGTCGCTGTAGGTAAACTTTTTGCTCTGTTCATCGATGGCCGGGATGTTGTACTTCTGCACCATATACGAATTGAGCAGCGCCAGCACGCCGAGGCTCTCCGGGGCAACCGGGTAGTACTGTTTGCCCAGCTTGCTCGCAAAGGTTTTCCCGGCGTGCATCAGCTCATCCCAGTTTTGCGGATAGCCTAAACCGGCTTTTTTCCAGGTCTGGTCGTTGTAATAGAAAATACGAGCGGTCATGGCGACGGGAATCCCGTTCAGTTTGCCCTTCACCGTCACCGGCTGAAGGTCTTTGGCGGTGAACTGGTCGAGACCAATTTCCGCTTTTACCTTGTTGAGATCGTAAAAGCCGTTACCGTCTTTCGAGAACAGCGTCAGCCAGTTCCAGTTGGTCTGCATGACGTCCGGCTCGGTGCCGCCCGCCAGCTGCGTGGTCAGGCGCGAGGTGTGGCCGTCCCAGCCGGTGTATTCCGCTTTCACGTTAATATCCGGATGCTGCTGATGAAAAGCTTCCAGCGCTTTTAAGGTCACCTGATGGCGGCTGTTACCGCCCCACCACGACATGCGCAGGTCGACGGTTTCCGCTGCTACTGCGGAAGCGGTACAGGCACAAAGCACGAGCGGTAGAGCAATACGGAAAGAATTATTATGCATATTATTGATTTCCCAGAGGCAAATTGATCGGGTAGACCGGATAAGGCGTCCACGCCGCCATCCGGCACCTGCATCGGGCTGCCCGATGGCGCTACGCTTATCGGGCCTACAACATCCGGTTAATACGCCGCGACTTCGCGCGCCATTTCGCGCGTGTACTGGCGGCTGGCGTTCACCAGCATCTGCGTGTATGGCGTTTTCGCCTCGCCGTTCACCAACGCGTCAACGGTCAGCGTTTCGAGAATTTTGCCGTACTGCATCACCGCAACCTTCTGGCACAAATGGGCGATCACGCCCAGATCGTGAGTAACCATCAGGTAGGTCAGATTCGACTCTTTTTGCAGCTCCGCCAGCAGATTGAGGATTTCCGCCTGCACCGACACATCCAGCGCCGACGTGGGTTCATCCAACAGCAGCACCTGCGGCTCAAGGATCAGCGCGCGGGCAATCGCCACGCGCTGTCGCTGGCCGCCCGAGAGCTGGTGCGGATAGCGGTCGCGAAACGCCCGGTTCAGCCCGACTCTATCCAGCAACGTGTTAATCCGCCGATCGCGCTCGCCGATGCCGTGAATCTGTAGCGGCTCTTCGAGAATATCGCCGATGGTATGACGCGGATGCAGCGAACCGTACGGGTCCTGAAACACCATCTGGACCTTACGGCAGCGTTGGCGGCTGATGGCGTGTTCCAACGGCTGACCATGAATGGTCAGTTCACCCTGCCAGTGGTTAAACAGCCCGGCCAGGCACTTCAGCACCGTGGTTTTCCCGGAGCCTGACTCCCCCACCAGCCCGTAAATCTCACCGGGCCTGACGTGAAAATTGACGTCGTACAGCACCTGGTTGCGCTTCTCGCCTTCGCCAAACGCCAGGTTCAGATTCTTCACTTCAATCATGATGCGCTCCTTAGTCCGTCAGCCAGCAGGCCTGACGCTGCAAAACCGGTAAGACCGGGCGACGACTGTGCATATCCGGCAGCGCGCTGATCAGGCCCTGCGTGTATGGGTGCTGCGCGCGGTCGAGATCGCAGGCGGCGATGGACTCCACCACCCGTCCGGCGTACATCACCAGCACGCGGTCGCAAAAGCTGCGTACCAGGTTGATATCGTGGCTGATAAAAATCAGCCCCAGCCCGCGCGATTTAACCAGATCATCCAGCAGGCCCAGCACCTGCAAACGCACCGAGACGTCCAGCGCGGAGGTCGGTTCATCGGCGATCACCAGCTCAGGGTCGGTAATCAGCATCATGGCAATCATAATGCGCTGCCCCTGACCGCCAGAAATCTCGTGCGGATAGAGCCCGTAAACGCGCTCGGGATCGCGAATGCGCACCACGTCCAACATCTCCAGCGCTTTGGCCTTCGCCTCCGTTTTATGCCCCGGATGGTGCGTCAGCCAGGCTTCCGCTATCTGGTCGCCTACCCGCACTACCGGGTTCAGCGAATATTTCGGGTCCTGCATAATCATCGAAATACGCTTACCGCGGATGGTGCGCATCTGCGCTTCGCTGGCGTTGAGCAGGTCAATATCGCCAAACTGCATCTGGCTAGCGTCAATGCGCGCCTTTTTCGGGTGCAGGTGCAGCAGCGCGCGCCCGACGGTGGATTTGCCGGAGCCGGATTCGCCGACAATCGCCAGCTTCTCTCGTCCCAACTGGAAGGAGACGCCGCGTACCGCATGGGTAACCGCGCTGCCGTTAACGAATTTGACGTTTAAATCGCGCACGTCGAGCAGCGGTGCAGCGTTATTCGCTGCGAGGATCGAGGATGTCACGTAGGCCATCTCCTAAGAAGTTGAACGCAAGACTGTTGATCAGAATCGCCAGCCCCGGAATCGTCACCACCCACCAGCACTCCATCATGTAGGTGCGGCCGCTGGAGATCATCGCCCCCCATTCAGGCTCCGGCGGCTGCGCGCCCAGGCCAAGGAAGCCGAGACCGGCGGCGGTCAGGATGATCCCCGCCATGTTCATGGTGATACGGATAATCACCGATGGCAGGCACAGCGGCACAATGTGACGCCACAGCACCCGCGCCGGAGACGCGCCCTGTAAACGCACGGCGGAGATAAAATCCGCCTGACGCAGCGACAGCGTTTCGGCACGCGCCAGTCGCGCAATCGGCGGCCAGGCGGTGAGCGTAATGGCAATCACCACGTGCTCCAGCCCTGGGCCTAAGGCGGCGACAAACGCCAGCGCCAGCACCAGGCTTGGGAAAGAGATGAAAATGTCGGTGACGCGCATCAGCACCATATCGACCTTACCGCCGAAGTAGCCCGCGCAGACGCCGAGCAGCAGCCCCAGCGGGCCGACGGTGACCGACACCAGCAGCACGATGTACAGCGTGATGCGCGAGCCGTAGACCAGGCGGCTGAAAATATCGCGGCCAAACTCATCGGTACCAAACCAGTGCTGGGCGTTTGGCGCGGTGAGCGCATTGTTTAAGTCCTGCACCAGCGGGTTATAGGGGGCGATCAGCGGCGCGAAAATCGCCACCACCAGCAGCAGGAAAATAATCCCGCCACCAATCGCCGTCAGCGGATTGCGCGCCATCTTGCCGATAAACCCGCCGGCCCGCGCCAGCGCACGCAGCAGCCGCTGGCGGCCTTCACCGGACGCGCCTGAAAGAGAAGTATCCAGAGAAACCGTCATGATTTTGTCCTCGGATCGAAGAATTGATACAGCATGTCGGAGAGCAGGTTGAGCATCACGAAGATCACCCCTACCAGCAGTACGCAGCCCATCACCGCGTTCATATCACCCAGCAGCAGGCTGCCGGTGAGATAGGAGCCAAATCCGGGCCAGGAGAAGACGGTTTCAATCAATACCGCCCCTTCCAGCAGCGAGCCGTAGGCCAGCGCCACCACCGTCAGCAGCTGCACGAGAATGTTGCGAAACGCATGATTCCAGATCACCTGCCGCTCGGTTAAACCCTTCACTCGTGCGGTGATGATGAACTCCTGCGACAGCTGCGCCAGCATAAAGCTGCGGGTCATACGGCTGATGTAGGCCAGCGAATGGAAGCCGAGCAGCGCGGCAGGCAGAACCAGGTGGTTAATCGCGTTCCAGAACACCTCGCTGTTACCCGCCAGCAGCGCATCGACGGTCATGAGTCCGGTACGACGCGGCACAATGCCGTCCAGCCCCAGATCCACGCGCCCGGCGCCGCCGACCCAACCCAGCCAGGCGTAGAACACCAGCAGCCCCATCATCCCCACCCAGAAGATGGGGGTAGAGTAGCCGGCGAGGCTGATAATACGCACCACGTAGTCGGAAAGGCTGTTGCGACGCGCCGCCGCCAGTACGCCCAGCGGAATACCAAGACCCGCGCCGACGATAATCGCCATCGTTGCCAGCTCCATGGTCGCGGGGAAGACGCGAATAATATCGTCGATAACCGGTTTACCGGTCAGCAGCGCATTGCCCAGATCGCCGTGCAGCAGGTTGACAAAGTAAATGCCAAACTGGGTCATGAGCGACTGGTCGAATCCCAGCTGGTGATAGACCTGCTGGTAAGTACTTTGGTCAGCGTCCGGGCCGACAATCGCCAGCACCGGATCAATCGGCATCACGCGGCCAATAAAGAACGTCAGCAGCAGCAGGCCAAACAGCGTCACCGCCACCTGCATCAACCGTTTTGAGAAGCGCCGGGTCCGGGAGCCGGGCGCAAGAATAGCCGTACTCATCCTTTATCTCCTTCGCTAACTTTGTAGACATCTCGCAGGAACGTGGTGGCCGACGGGTGCGGCTGGTAGTCTCTCACTTCGTTGCGCACCACCACCGAATCCACCATCTGCGACACCGGGATCATCGCCGGGATCAGCGAATCAAAACGGGTTTGAATCGCCTGATAATCGGCAATCTGTTTTTGTGGGTCACGCTCCAGCAGCGCGCCGTCGATCATCTCGTTGAGCGGTTTGTCGTAGAAACCGGTGCGCCAGCCCTGGAAGTTGGTGAGCTTCGCCGCATCGCTGTTGTCCGGGTTGTACACCAGCGCGCGCAGGCTGGAGTGCGGGTGCGGCTCCATGCCGCTGCCGCCGCGCCCCACCAGCATGTCGAACTTGCGTTCACGCATCGCACCGTAAATCTGGTTACCGGTGCCGGTGATGATTTTGGCCTTAATGCCCGCCTGCATCAGCGTCGACTGCACGGCAATGGCAATGTTGAGGAACGGCTGATCGGCCAGCACCCGCAGGGTGGTGTCAAAACCGTCCGGGTATCCTGCCTCCGCCAGCAGCTTTTTGGCTTTTGCCAGATCGAAGGTGTAGCCAGGATCCGGCAGCGTTGACGGCATCCCGGCTTTAATCGGCCGCTGGTGCAATACGCCGTAGCCCGGCATCAGCGCTTTGTTAATACCCTGATAATCAATCAGGTAGCGCACGGCTTCACGTACTTTGGGATTGGCGAAGTGCGCCTCTTTCATGCTCATCGACACGTAATACATGGTGCCGCGTTGTACCGCATCGACGGTGAGCTGTGGGTCTTTACGCAGAGCGTTGATATCCGACACCGCCATATTGTTAGCGATGTCGAGATCGCCTTTTTCAATCATCAGACGCAGGGTCTGCGACTCCTGGAAGTGGCGCAGCACCACGCGGCTCATCTTCGGCTCGCCGCGCCAGTAGTCCGGGTTACGCTTCATGCGCAGCACGTCTTTCGCCTGCCAGGTTTCCAGCGTAAACGGCCCCGATCCGGCTTCGTGCGTGGTCAGCCATTTGTTGCCCCAGTCGTTATCCTGTTCGTGACTCTGTACGGTTTTACTGTCGAGCACGCCCAGGTTGCCGAGCGCGCCCAGCGAGTAAATCACCAGTTGCGGATCGTTATCCTTCGGCAGGACAATCTGCACCGTATAGTCGTCCGGCGCGGTCACCTGCTTGTCGACGTTCTTTTTGCTAAAGCCGTAGGATTTCCACACCGATGCCTGCGCGAGGTTGAGGTGCAAAATACGCCGCATCGACCATACCACGTCGGCGGCGGTCAGCGGGTTTCCGGAGTGGAACTTGACGTTGTTATGCAGATGAAAAGTCAGCGTTTTGCCGTCCGGACTGATATCCCAGGATTTGGCGAGTGCCGGTTTAACGTTGGTCAACTGCTGAGGATCCAGTTCCACCAGCGAGTCATAGAGATTCACCACAATACCGACCACCTCGTTACCGGTCATCGCGGCCGGGTCGAGGGTCAGCAGGTTATTCATGTTCATGCCAATGATGAGCTGGTCCGGCGGCGTTTTAGCCAACGCCGCCCCGCTCCCCATCGTCATGGAGAGCGCGAGCAAACACGCTCCCAGTAAGGAGGATTTTTTCATATCTCTATTTGCCTGTACTGTAGGGTACATGTTGCCGGATGGCGGCGTTTACGCCTTATCCGGCCTACCGGGCCGTAGGCCCGATAAGCGCAGCGCCATCGGGCATTTATTGTTTTATTCAGTCGTGGCTGACGGTATTGGCTTCGATATAGTCAAAATTGATGTCTTCGCCCAGTCCGGGGCGTTGTGACAAATGCACAAATCCATCGGCATCCATCGGGTCGATGATGCTGTTCAGGTAAGCGGCTGGCTGGTCGTAGTCGAGGAACGGGTGCAGCAGGCCGCGTTCGTACCAGCGGCAGTTCCGAATCGCCCCCACCGCCGCCAGGCTTGCCGCGCCGTTGCCGTGGACTTCGCAGTCCATGCCAAACGACTCTGCCAGCGCCGCCACCTTCATGGTTGGCGTGATGCCACCCACGCCATTGGCGCCCGCACGCAGAATGTCGCACGCGCCCGCTTTCACCCAGTCGGCGCGGCTGTGATGTTTACCGCCGAAGCTTTCCGGGCCGATAATCGGAATCGACAGGTTTTCCGCCAGCCACGCATAGGACGACATGCTGTCTTCTTCCATCGGCTCTTCAAACCACGCGAAGTTGAGTTTCTCCAGCTCTTTACCGATCCATAGCGCCTCGGTACGGCTGTACCAGTGATAACCGTCGATCATCAGGTCAATATCCGGGCCGACCGCTTCACGCACTGCCGCACAGGCTTTGATATCCATTTTCGGGTTCGGCGCAAAGGAGACCGGCGGCATCCAGGTGTGCAGCTTAATGGCCTTATAGCCGCGAGCGACCAGGGTTTCAGCAAATGCCGCATACTCTTCCGGGGTAGAGAGACCGCCATCTAAGTCATCGCCGCACATGGTGCTGCCGTAGGCCGGCACCTTATCGCGATAGCCGCCGAGCAGTTTATACACCGGCACGTTGAGCTTGCGCCCAATCAGGTCCCACAGCGCCTGTTCAACAAACGACAGCGCGCGTTCGGTCAACTGATGGGCGCTGCCGCGCTGCCAGTGCACCAGGTCCTGCCAGATACGTTCGCGGTTAAACGGATCCTGCCCAACCAGCACTTTACGGAAGAAGGTATTCACCACAAACGGGCGCACAATTTCCGGCGGCGCGAACGAGTAGCCTTGGCTGCCATCATCGGCGGTAATGGTCAGCATCGCCATTTTTGCCATGCTTTCCGGCCCCGGATGGGAGTGCCCGGCGCTGTCGGAGACGCGGCGGGTAGGATGCTGGAAAACGGTGACATTTACAGATTCAATTTTCATTATGTGTCCTTAGTACAACATTCGAAATGGCGCTTTTTGCACCACAATCCTGTGTCCAACACTTATCCGATAAATCGGTTCCAGGGAATTGAAAAGGCGTTTCATGACTAATCTAAGCACAAAATATCAGCCCTTCCACGGACAAATTCCGCTAACACCGGGCTGTTTTTTGGGCATGCGCACAATGAGGCGTGACGTTTTTCACAAAAGGAGAGAGAAGTGTGAAGGGGATCGTCCTCCGTTCCCGGACGGGAACGGAGGACAAATATTACGCGAAGGTAATTTTGCTATCGAGGTAAACATCCTGCACGGCGTTAATCAGCTGTACGCCGTCGGCCATCGACTTTTTAAACGCTTTACGGCCCAGGATTAAGCCCATGCCGCCTGCGCGTTTATTGATCACCGCCGTACGCACCGCGTCAGACAGATCGGTTTCGCCACCAGCAGCGCCGCCAGAGTTAATCAGCCCCGCGCGCCCCATATAGCAGTTCGCCAGTTGGTAGCGCACCAGGTCAATCGGGTTCTCGCTGGTCAGCTTGCTGTACACGCGATCGTCGGTATAACCGAAGTTCACCGCTTTATAGCCGCCGTTATTCTCGGCCATCTTCTGCTTCACGATATCCGCGCCAATCGTGGCCGCCAGATGGTTGGCCTGACCGGTCAGGTCGGCAGAGACGTGATAGTCGACGCCATCTTTCTTAAACGCCGGATTACGCAGATAGGCCCACAGCACCGTCACCAGTCCCAGCTCGTGCGCACGCTCAAAGGCGGCAGAAATCTCTTCAATCTGGCGGCGCGACTCTTCCGAGCCAAAATAGATGGTTGCCCCAACGGCCACCGCCCCCATATTGAACGCCTGCTCAACGCTGGCGTACAGCGTTTGATCGAAGGTGTTCGGGTAGCTCAGGGTTTCGTTGTGGTTAAGTTTGACCAGGAACGGAATACGGTGCGCGTAGCGGCGAGACACCGACGCCAGCACGCCGTAGGTGGAGGCCACGCAGTTACAGCCGGCTTCAATCGCCAGCTCAACGATATTTTTCGGGTCAAAATAGAGCGGGTTGGCGGCAAATGAGGCCCCGGCCGAGTGTTCGACGCCCTGATCTACCGGCAGAATCGACAGATAGCCCGTTCCGGCTAAACGGCCGGTGTTGTAGAGCGTCTGCATGTTTCGCAATACGGCTGGCGGGCGGTTATTGTCTATCATCACCCGATCAACGTAGTCGTGGCCGGGCAGATAGAGCTGGTCGGCTGGAATGGTCATACAACGATGCTGTAAAAGGCTGTCGGCATCTTTGCCAAGCAACTGCGCAATATCAGTCATAGCTATGCTCCCGTAAGCGCCGACATCATGTCGGCTGGATGTCCTGCTCAACTTTTTTGAGCAGGATAAGCCTGGTACCGGGGGCGTAGAATGTCCAACTTTTGTCGGTTTTAGCACGCGCGCGGCTGGCACGCGGACGGGACAGCTACCACCATTCGTGGAAGTGGTGAACCGGACCAATCCCCTCGCCGACCTCCAGCGTATCGGCCTGCGCCAGCGCTTTCGACAGCCAGCCCTTCGCCACCGGCACCGTCTCCTGCCAGCTGGCGTAACGCGGTCTTAACGCTGCCAGCGCCGCCGATAGCGTACAGCCGGTGCCGTGGGTATTTTTGGTGTTCACGCGCGGCGCGGTAAAGCGCATTTCGCCGTCAGCGGTGAACAGCCAGTCCGGGCTTTCGGCATCGTCCAGGTGGCCGCCTTTCATCAGCACTGCTTCACAGCCCAACGCCCGCAGCGCGCGCCCCTGTTCCAGCATCTCCAGTTCATTGCGCGCGTGCGGCGCGCCGAGCAGCGCCGCCGCCTCCGGCAGGTTTGGCGTAATCAGCGCAACCTGCGGCAGCAGGCGCTGGCGCAGAGTCGCGACCGCCGACGCCGACAGCAGCGGATCGCCGCTTTTCGCCAGCATCACCGTGTCCAGCACCACGTTCTGGATACGATAGCGCTGTAAACGCTCGGCCACCGCTTCAACGATGTCGGTCTCGGCCAGCATGCCGATTTTGGTGGTGTCGATACGCACATCGCTGAATACGGAATCCAGCTGCGCGGCGACAAAGTCAGGTTCTATCCGGTAGACCGACTGCACGCCGCGGGTATTTTGCGCCACCAGCGCGGTCATCACCGAGCAGCCGTAGGCCCCCAGCGCCGAGAAGGTTTTCAGATCGGCCTGAACGCCCGCGCCGCCACTTGGGTCCGTGCCCGCAATCGTCAATGCGTTGATACGTTTCATGCCGCCACCTCCCCGTGCATCGCGTACAGCGCGTCAAGGAAAGCCGGGGTAAAACTCCCCGGACCGCGGCCCTCTGCCGCGCGTTGCCCGGCGTGTTTCATCAGCAGGCAGGCGCCCGCCACGTTGAGCAGGCGATCGCCCGGCAGCGCGCAGCTGGCCGCAACAACCGCCGACAGTGCGCAGCCGGTGCCGACGATACGCGTCATCAGCGCCGCCCCGCCGTTCGCCGCCAGCGTGCGCTCGCCGTCGGTGATGTAATCCACCTCGCCGGTCACCGCCACAATCGCCCCGCTTTCTCGCGCCAGCTTCTGCGCCGCAGGCAGCGCGGCGGCAGCGGTATCGGTGGTATCGACCCCGCGCCCACCCAGGCTCTCGCCGGCCAGCGCCCGGATTTCGGAGGCGTTCCCACGAATGGCCGACGGCGTCAGGCGCAGCAGTTCGCGGCAGAAATCGCTGCGTAACATCAGCGCCCCCACCGCCACCGGATCCAGCGTCCACGGCGTTTCTGCACGATTGGCACTGTCAACCGCTGCGCGCATCGCCAGCGCACGCGAGTGGGTTAAGGTGCCCACGTTAACCAACAGCGCGCCGGCAAGCGCGGCAAACTGCGCGGCCTCTCCGGCATCAATAACCATCGCGGGAGATGCCCCCACGGCCAGGAGGACATTCGCCGTGAAGGTTTGCACGACGTCATTCGTCATACAGTGAACAAGGGGGGCATGCTGGTGAAGAAGAGAAGCGGTGTGCGCAGATTGCGCGGAATTAAGCAGGTCAACGTGCATGGTTTGCTCCTGCCATAACGCGAAGAAGCAATGGCCGGTCGGCCTCTGACTTCCCTACGCTGGCATTATCCAGATCAGGTGGTACGGGTATTTCTCAGCCTTCGCAAGGAAGGGCACCCCGAGTCATTCAAATCAATTGATTACGATTAACAGACTGTTAATCGCCGTGCAGAATAATGCCAGCAGGCAGCCCGACAAACAAGCCCGATAACCCGCTGGCAGTCAGACAAAGCGCATCGCGACGAGACACCCAAACGCCGCCAGGGCGAAAACGACCGGCGCATTTCATCGGGCCTATTTTGCAGCAAACGCGCGGAGGTCAGATATCTTCGCTGCGCCCCACTTAACACAACCCATTGATTTATTAATAAAGTAAAAATCATTTTCCATCAGGACGCTTTGCTTTTTTCGCCAGATACATCGCTTTATCGGCATAATCGAGCAGCTGACGTTCGTTGGCACCCTGTTCAGGATAGTGCGCAATGCCAATACTCGGGACAATCGCCAAACGGTGCTCTCCCAGCACAAAAGGAGAAGCGAAAGCCTCAACAATTTTTTCTGCCACCGCGAAAGCGTCGTCCGGCAACGCGCTGTTCTCAATCAAAATCACAAACTCATCGCCGCCGATACGCGCAACGGTATCGGATTTCACGACGCAGCGCGTCAGGCGGTCCGCGGCGGCTTGCAGGAGTATATCCCCTATCCCGTGGCCCAGGGTGTCGTTAACCTGCTTAAATTTATCGAGATCGATATACAGCAGCGACAAATGCCCCCCTTCACGGCGCGCGGTAGCAAGCGCAGCCCTAAGGCGATCGAACAAAAGGCTACGGTTTGGCAGGTCGGTCAGCTGATCGTACTGTGCCATATGCTGTAACCGGGCCTGCATCTGCTGACGCTCAATAACCGTCGCAATCTGCGTCGACACAAACTGCAATAGCTCCTGATCCTGTTCGTTATAGCGTACGCCGTCCGGGTAGCTTTTGACGACCAGAACACCGATGGTGCCTTTCTGTGACTTAAGCGGAACCCCAAGCCAGCAGGATGGATTCAGGCCAAACGAAATGCGCAGTTCTTCATGGCGGCCCGCCATTCTCTCGGGCGTCAGCAGTAGCGGTTGACCCGTTTGAATCACCTCCGCGTAAAATGTCCCGGGAATAAGCGTAAACGGCGCGGGTATTTCCTGAAACGCATCCACGTGATACGGGAAGGTCAGTTGGCCCGTTTGCGGGTCGTAAAGCGTGACCGAAAAATTATCGACGGGAAGCAGCGTACCGACGATCTCATGGATACGCTGAAATAGCTTGAGTAAATCTTCAGCCGTGTGTGCCGCTTCAGAAATAGCGTACAGTGCGGATTGTAATGATTCAGAGCGTTTGCGTTCGGTAATATCCCGCGCAACGCCAATGCGTAATTGATTAGCCGGGGACCAGCGTGCCGACCACATAATATTGACGGTCTGGCCATTTTTATGCACATAGCGGTTTTCAAAATGGAACTGCGGGCGGCCAGCCATGATTTCTACTACTGAATTTCGTGTTAATTCTCGATCTTCCGGTAGCATCATATCGAACATGTTTTTGCCGATGAGTTCTTGCGGCGTATAGCCAAAAATACGTTCACATGACGCGCTTGCATAAACAATGTTAGCGTGGGCATCTACTGCAAAAACAGCATCCAGCATGAGATCGATAAAACTGCTCAACGGCGCGTGAGGATTCGATTCCATAGAGAAAGTCAGGCCTGAATATAAGAGTGAGTGCGACTACATTAGAGTTCCGTCGCCCATTAGCACTACACTAAAGGTTAAAGATAGTACAACTTCAGGCTGATTTACAATCAAAAAGAGGCGTGTGGCGCGTGTTAAAAGAAGGGGCGTATCGGCATTCGCAATAACAAGGAGATTGCCGATCGCTAAAAAAGAATCAGCGGCGAACTAACCCCCTGCTGCCGGGCGGCCCAGGAATAATCTTCCGTCATTATTCTCTTTATTTCACCGCCCGCTCTCCCCTCGTTTCTGATGATGATACGGCGAATTAACGGCCATGTTATTCAAGAGATAATTTGCTTTCCCGCCGCCCCGGGTAATTCCCCGCTGCTTTCGCGAAGCTGTTTCAGCAACAGGGCAAAGCAGGACTCAATCAGCGGCGGCAGCGCCTGCGACCCGCGCATCAGCGCCACCGTACGGGTTAAGGCCGGCTGCTGAAGCTGCGCAACTTTGAGCACAGGATCCTGCAAATGGGTGGTGTAAAGCTGTGGCAGAATCGCCACCGCCAGCCGCGAGCGCACCAGGCCATACAGCGTTTCAATATAGTCCACCTGATAGCGCGTATTCAGCGTCAGGCGCTGGCTTTCCACCAGCGCGCCGACCAGCCGCTGCACGTTTCCTTTTGAGAACACCGCGATATCGTTTCCAGCCAGCAGCTTCCACGGCAGGTGTGGCTGACCGGCCAGCGGATCGTCGGCATGGACGACCGCCACCAGCGGGTCTTCGCGCAGCGGGAACACCTGTAAATCTTTCGGCAACGAGCTATCGATGGCCCCGACGCCAAAGTCAATCTGGCCGCTGAGCAAATCGCTGACCATGGCATCGTTGGTGCGGTCGTGAAACTCAACGCGCAGGCGCGGGAAGGCCTGCGCCAGGAGGCTGGGCAGCATCGGAAACAGCAGCGAGCTCACCGAGGGCACCAGGCCAATACGCACCGTGCCATCACCGCCAGCCGCAACAATTTGCTGCATATCCTGAAACGCGGCCTGCGCAACGCTCAACACCCGCTGGGCGTGGGGTAATATGGCCGCGCCCAGCTCGGTCAGCGTCACCGACGACGCGGTGCGGTTTACCAGCTTGCCGCCCAGCACCGCTTCCGTCTGCCGCAGCGCGCTGCTGAGCGCGGGCTGGCTTATCGCCAGGCGGTTGGCGGTATCGGTAAAATGGCGCAGCTGCGCCAGCGTCACAAAATACTGGAGTTGTTTGAGCGAAAGCGCGGGTAGCCGCTGCCAGGGTTCGGTCATGTTGTTGTGCTCACCGGTGACGATCACGCAGAATAAGCCAAAGTTATCAGGTGATAAATTTAATCATCTGGGCAAACGTTTGCACTGCCCCTAAAGTAGCGCCCATTATCCCTGTGCCGGAGTTGTTATGTCCAGCAATGCTGAAAACCGCCGCCGCGCCGTCCAGGCCGCGCGCGGGGAAGTTCCCTTCGATCTGCTGCTGACCGACGCCAGCGTCGTCGATATGGCGACCGGCGAGATTCGCGAAGCCGACGTGGGTATCGTCGGCGAGATGATTGCCAGCGTCCACCCGCGCGGCAGCCGTCGCGACGCGCTCGAACGCCACGCTCTGCCCGGCGTATTTCTCTCACCCGGTCTGATGGACACGCATGTCCACCTGGAAAGCTCCCACCTGCCGCCGGAACGCTATGCCGAAATCGTATTGGCGCAGGGCACCACTGCCGTCTTCTGGGACCCGCATGAACTGGCCAACGTGCTGGGCGTGGCGGGCGTGCGCTATGCCGTAGAGGCTAGCCGCCATCTGCCGCTGCAGGTGATGGTGGCCGCGCCGTCCAGCGTGCCGTCGACGCCGGGGCTGGAAATGTCGGGTGCCGAGTTTGCCGGGGCCGAGATGGACACCATGCTCGGTTGGCCGGAAGTGCGCGGCGTGGCGGAGGTGATGGATATGCACGGCGTCCTGCACGGCAGCTGTCGTATGCAGGAAATTGTGCAAGCGGGGCTAAACAGCGGCAAGCTGATTGAAGGCCACGCCCGCGGGCTGAGCGGCGCCGATCTGCAGGCCTATCTGGCCGCTGGCGTCACCTCAGACCATGAATTGACTTCCGCCGATGACGCGCTGGAAAAGCTGCGTGCCGGTCTGACGCTGGAAATTCGCGGCTCGCACCCGTACCTGCTGCCCGATATCGTTAATGCGCTGAAAACGCTGCCGCATCTTTCCTCGCAGATCACCGTGTGCACCGACGACGTGCCGCCGGACATGCTGCTGGAAAAAGGCGGTATCATCGCCCTGCTGAATCTGCTGATTGAACACGGTCTTCCGGCAACCGACGCCCTGCGTTTTGCTACGCTGAACGCCGCCATTCGCCTCCAGCGCAACGATCTGGGGCTGATTGCCGCCGGTCGCCGTGCGGACCTGGTGGTCTTTGATTCGCTGGATACGCTCTGTGCGCGCGCCGTTTATGTCGCCGGGAAACAGATCGCCCGCGACGGCAAGCTGCTGGCGCCGATCGACGCCGCGCCGGGCGTCACGCCGCCGCGTGATACCCTGCGCCTTACCCCACTCAGCGCCGATGATTTTGCGCTACGGGTCGGCAATATTCGCCACGGCGTTGCCCGGCTGCGCCATATTCGCGGCGCGCGTTTTACCCAATGGGGTGAAGTGGACGTTGAAATCCGTGACGGCCAGGTACAGCTGCCGAGTGGGTTTAGTCTGATTTGGGTAAAACACCGCCATGGCCGTCATGAAGCGACGCCGCAGATTGCGTTGCTCGAAGGCTGGGGTGAACTGCGCGGCGCGATTGCCACCAGCTATTCACACGACTCACATAACCTGGTGGTGCTGGGGCGTCATCCTGACGATATGGCGCTGGCGGCCAATCAGCTGATTGCCTCCGGCGGCGGCATGGCGCTGGCGCAAAACGGCGGCATTCTGGCCCACGTGGCGATGCCGATAGCCGGGATGCTGTCAGACAAACCCGCCGACGTGCTGGCCGCTGAGTTTCGCCAACTGCGCGACCTCAGCGCGCAGGTCGCCGACTGGGAGCCGCCGTATCGCGTGTTTAAAGCGATTGAGGGCACCTGTCTGGCCTGCAACGCCGGACCGCATTTGACCGATTTAGGGCTGACCGACGGCACCACGCGACAGATTGTCGATCCGGTTATTTCGTCACAACACACAACACAACAATAAACATGGGAGCGCCACACAATGGCCGATAATACCCTTCAATCGCCAACCGCAAGCAGTTGGCTGGAGCGACGCTTTGCGTTGCATTCCCGCGGCAGTTCGCTGCGTACTGAGTGCCTGGCGGGCATCACCGGTTTTCTCGCCGCCGCCTATCTTCTGGTCGTGATTCCTGGCCTGCTGGCCGTGGGCGGTATGGATAAAGGCGCCGCGACTACCGGCACCATTCTGGTCTTCGTTGGCGGTACGCTGCTGATGGCATTTTACGCCAACCTACCGTTTATCGTTGGGCCGGGCATCGGGGGATCGGTGCTGGTCGGCGTCACGCTGGCGGGCAGCGAAGGCATTGGCTGGCAGATTGGCCTCGGCATTGCCTGCTGGTCGGGTATTCTCTTCTTTCTGCTCACCAAATTCGGCCTGCGTGAAGTGGTCACCCGTTCGGTGCCGCAGTCAATAAAACTGGGGCTCACCGCGTCAATCGGTCTGTTTGTGGCGGTGCTCGGCTTCCGTAACGCCGGGCTAGTGCTGGCAAATGCCAAAACTAACTCGCTGATGCTGGGCGATTTTATGGCACCGGGTGCCCTGGTGGCGCTGTGCGGCCTGTTTCTGGCTATTGCACTCCAGGCGCGACGCATTCCTGGCGCGATTTTATGGGCAATTCTGTTCGCCACCCTGGTGGGTATCCCGGTAGGCGTAACGCGCCTGCCAACCCACTTTATCGATATGCCGCACTCGCTGGCACCGGTGCTCGGTCACGTCGATATGCTGGGCGCGCTGAATATTGCGTTCCTGCCGTTCCTGTTCGTTTTCTTCGCCTCGGAATTCTTCTCCACCATGGGCACCACCCTTGCGGTAGGCGGCGAAGCCGGGCTGCTGGATGAAGAAGGCAATATGCCGCATATTAACCGCCCGTTTATGGTTGACTCCATTGCGGCCGCCATCGGCCCGTGGCTTGGCATTCCGGCGGCTACCGCGCTGATTGAATCCTCCGCTGCCGCCGAAGCGGGCGGAAAAACCGGGCTGACGGCGCTGTCGGCTGCAGTGATGTTCCTGCTGATGCTGCTGTTCACTCCGGTGGCGTTGATGATCCCGAAAGAAGCCACCGCGCCAGCGTTGATTCTGATTGGCCTGAACATGTTCAGCGGCCTGCGTAAGGTTGATCTGGCGAACTTCACCGACGGGCTGCCGGTGCTGATGATGGTGATGATCACGCTGATTGCCAACAGCTTTGGTACCGGCATCGCCGGTGGGCTGCTGTTCTATATCGTGATTAAAGCGATTGCCGGTAAATGGCGTGAAATCCCGGTGGGCCTGTGGATTCTGGCAATACCGCTGGTGTACTACTTTGCGACGCTGGTGAAGCACTAGTCTATTGCCCCCATCAGGCGAGCGTGACACGCACGCCTGATGGGGAGCACAGATATCACGAAAATAAGGCCACGCCTCCGCTGATTTGGGTCACTGAATTGATTGTAATTTTTTTCAAATCTTGATGACGCCCACCGCAAGCAGATAATATATTTTCAGTTTACAAAGAGGCTGAAAATATTATGCCAGAACAATCAGACATTAAACTAAGACCCCTTGAACGCGAAGATTTGCGCTTTGTCCACCAACTTGATAATAACGCCAGCGTAATGCGCTACTGGTTCGAAGAACCCTATGAAGCCTTTGTTGAGCTAAGCGATCTTTACGATAAACACATCCACGATCAGAGCGAGCGTCGTTTTGTTATTTCGTTTAATGGTAATAATGCGGGCCTGGTAGAGCTGGTTGAAATAAACCATATTCATCGACGCGCCGAGTTTCAAATTATCATTTCACCGGAATATCAGGGCAAAGGCCTGGCAACCCGCGCCGCTAAGCTGGCAATGGACTACGGCTTTACCGTCCTGAACCTCTATAAGCTCTACCTGATTGTGGATAAAGAGAATGCTAAAGCCATTCATATTTATCGTAAGCTTGGTTTTATCCAGGAAGGCGAGTTAATACATGAATTTTTCGTTAACGGTGAGTACCGCAACACGATACGTATGTGTATTTTCCAGCATCAATATTTAGAAAAGAATAAATCAACGGGCGGATTGCTGAAACCAACGGCGCAATGATAGCGAGTATCCTGGCACCGTATCGTTGATCTCAACGACCCGCACCGTCGCGGCTGGCGGCGCGGGCTCATCGGACGATGATTACCGTAGCGCAACGGCGGGTAACCCCGCCGCCCTTACACCGCGTTCAGCGTATCAACGCAGCGCGCTTTCACCTCTTCATAAAGCAACCTCACCGCAGCTGAGAGCTGTTTGCGATGCGGGCAGATCATATTCAGCGGTACCCGATCGCCCAGATATTCCGGCAGCAGCACCTGCAAACGCCCGGCCTGCAGATCGTCTTTTACGTCCAGCGCCGATTTAAACGCAACGCCCTCGCCGGCCACCGCCAGACGGCGGATCACTTCGGCGTCATCGCTGGTAATATTTCCGCACACCTGCACGCTGTGCTCTACGCCATCGCGGTGGAGCGGCCATCGGTCGAACGGTCGCCCGCGCAGCACGTAGGTTAACGCATTGCATTTTTCGAGATCGGCCAGCGTTTTTGGCTCGCCGTGACGGGCAATCCACGCGGGAGAGGCCACCAGCACGCGACGGTTATCGGGCGCAACCGGCAGTGAAACAAACGACGCATCATCGTTGTCGCCGTAGCGGAACGCAATATCCACCGGGTCTTTAAAAACGTCGGTCAGGTGATCGGAAAACAGAATGCGCAGCCGCAGCGCCGGATGACGGGCGCGGAACTGGCGAAAGACCTCCAGCAGCAGATTACGTCCAAGATCGGACGGCACGGCAATTTGCAGCGTGCCGCTGACTTCATCGTTTGGCGTCGTGAGCTGCTGAAGCCCGTTTTGCAGCGCATCGAGCATTTGCAGCGCGTACGGCAGCCAGGTTTCGCCTTCCACCGTCAGGCGCAGGCTACGGGTGGAGCGGGCAAACAGGCGCGTGTTGAGCGCCGTTTCCAGACGCTTAATCGCCGAACTCACCTGCGCCGGTGGGATACCGGCTTCGCGCGCGGCGTCGCTAAAGCTGCTCAGCGCCGCCGCGCGAACGAATAATGATAAATCTTCCAGCCTGAACATGGCGGTTCCTCAAAAATTGGGGGCCAGGATAAACCTCAAAACGAACATCACCGCGGTTTGCTTACATTTTTTAAGAAAGCAGCGCTTGCCATTCGGCCCACGCATCAGGAATCATACGGAGCTGCAATTTTATATCCAGGATAATGTGGGGATAGTATGCGTAAAACAAAAATGATGCTTCTGGGCGTGCTGCTGGCAACGGCGAGCGCGGCATGGGCGGCACCGGCCACCGGCATCAAACAGTATGAATTAAAAGAGTTCACCGCAGATTTCACGCAATTTAAAATTGGCGACAACGCCCCTGCGATGTATCTCACGCCAGAGTACAACATCAAGCAGTGGCAGTTGCGTAATCTGCCCGCGCCGGATGCCGGCACGCGCTGGACGTACATGGGCGGCAACTATGTTCAGATCGGCGAAACGGACGGCAAAATCAGCAAAATTTTCGACGGCGAGATTTTCTATCACCGCTAAGCAAAAGCCAGCGGGTATTTCACCGCTGGCCCTTCCCTTACGCTAGCAATAATGTACGCCGTGCGGTGCCATATTATTCATCGTGTTTTCCACTGCCAGCTTTTCATATAACAGCAATATTCCCAGCATTAAATCGCCGCCGCTGCGTAACAGATCGTCCGGCGCAATAGAACGGTTTTCACTGGCAAGCTCTTCCAGGTGATCGACCATGTCACGGTATTCAGCGTAAATATTGATAGGCAGCGCGCCGTCGGCAATGTGTTCGCGGCAGTAGCGGAGCGCATCGGCAGATTTTTCAGGCAGCGTGCGGTTTTGCATCAGCAACACCAGCAGCTCACGAAGCGTTATCATCAGCATATTATTATCCATATCGCTCTCCATTATTGAATCAATAATTATCACGAATAGTCGCCAGCTCTATTTATTTATACCTCTCGTTGGGTAATAAAAGATAACCTCCCATAGCGCATGCGAAAAAACAATGTTATTAAATTGTTTACTTGATTAACATCAAGATAACGCAACGAGCTGAATCTACGGGAAAAATAACATATAAAAAGTGAATTAAATGAAGGGGGATAATAAATAAGGCTGTGCTGAAAAGAGGCTTCATAATATCGTGCGGCAGCGGACCGCCGCACGGGAATATCAGTGCTTACACTGCGCGGAAGGCAATTTCGCTCGGGATCACTTCACCCTGCCAGTAAAGCTGCGCCGCAACGCGCCCCGCCAGCTGACGATAGATTTCGGTGAACTCGCTGTCCGGACGCGCGACGACCGTTGGCGTGCCGTTATCGAGGTCTTCACGCAGGTTGATGTGCAGCGGCATCTGGCCAAGCAGCTGAGTATGGTATTTCTCTGCCAGCTTCTCGGCGCCGCCGGTACCAAAGATAGGCTCGTGGTGACCACAGTTGCTGCAAATATGCATGCTCATGTTTTCCACGATGCCCAGCACCGGCACTTCCACCTTCTCAAACATGACGATGCCTTTTTTAGCATCGATCAGCGCGATGTCCTGCGGCGTGGTGACCACAACGGCCCCGGTCACCGGAATGTTCTGCGCCAGCGTCAGCTGGATGTCGCCGGTACCCGGCGGCATATCGAGCACAAGATAGTCGAGATCCGGCCACATGGTCTCTTGCAGCATCTGCATCAGCGCCTTGCTGGCCATCGGGCCGCGCCACACCATGGCGTTGTCGTCAGTGACCAGATAACCAATGGAGTTGGTGGCCAGGCCATGGGCCATAATCGGCGCCATGTGGGTGCCGTCCGGCGAAGTCGGACGCTGGTTTTCCGCGCCCAGCATATTCGGGATAGATGGGCCGTAGATGTCGGCATCGAGGATGCCCACTTTCGCCCCTTCCGCGGCCAGCGCCAGCGCCAGGTTCACGGCAGTGGACGATTTTCCCACCCCGCCTTTGCCCGAGCTGACGGCAATAATATTTTTCACGCCGTTAACGCCAGGCTGATTTTTCACGCGCTTCAGCGTGGCGATGCTGTGCGACAGCTTCCAGTCGATGGCTTTCGCCCCGGTCACCCGCAGCAGTTCAGCGCTGGTCTGCTCTTTTAATTCTTCAAAAGCGCTATGCCAGACAAACGGCATCTGCAGTTCAATGTGCACGGTGTCGTCAAGCCAGGCGACGTGGTGCAGCGCTTTCAGCGTCGTTAAGTTGTGCTTCAGGGTGGGGTGCTGGAAGTTTGCCAGCGTGCCGGCCACCATGGCACGTAGACGTTCAGGTGATTTGGCCTGGGATTCTGAGTTCATCCCGACTCCTTTGTTGTTTTAACATGCTTTCAGTACGCCTAAGTCTACCACAGGTACGGTCAAGCATGTATGGCGCCTCCCCTACCCTTTTGGTAATATCAAAACCCCTTTTTACAACTGAAGAAGTAAAATCCACTATGACTCAAGTCGCGAAGAAAATTCTGGTAACGTGCGCGCTGCCGTACGCCAACGGCTCAATCCACCTCGGCCATATGCTGGAGCACATCCAGGCTGATGTCTGGGTCCGTTACCAGCGAATGCGCGGCCACGAGGTTAACTTCATCTGCGCGGACGACGCCCACGGCACGCCGATCATGCTGAAAGCCCAGCAGTTAGGCATTACGCCGGAGCAGATGATTGCCGAAATGAGTCAGGAGCATCAGACTGATTTTGCAGGCTTTAACATCAGCTACGACAACTACCACTCGACGCACAGCGACGAGAACCGCGAGCTGTCCGAGCTGATTTACGGCCGCCTGAAAGAGAACGGTTTTATTAAAAACCGCACCATCTCTCAGCTGTACGATCCGGAAAAAGGCATGTTCCTGCCGGACCGTTTCGTCAAAGGCACCTGCCCGAAATGTAAATCACCGGATCAATACGGCGATAACTGCGAAGTATGCGGCGCGACCTACAGCCCGACCGAGCTTATCGAGCCGAAATCCGTCGTCTCTGGCGCGACCCCGGTGATGCGCGAGTCTGAGCACTTCTTCTTTGACCTGCCGTCCTTCAGCGAAATGCTGCAGGCATGGACCCGCAGCGGCGCGCTGCAGGAGCAGGTGGCGAACAAAATGCAGGAATGGTTTGAATCCGGCCTGCAGCAGTGGGATATCTCCCGCGATGCGCCGTACTTCGGTTTTGAAATCCCGAACGCGCCGGGCAAATATTTCTACGTCTGGCTGGACGCGCCGATTGGCTACATGGGCTCCTTCAAGAACCTGTGCGACAAACGCGGCGACACCACCAGCTTCGATGAATACTGGAAGAAAGACTCTACCGCCGAGCTGTATCACTTTATCGGCAAAGATATCGTCTACTTCCACAGCCTGTTCTGGCCTGCCATGCTGGAAGGCAGCAACTTCCGTAAGCCGACCAACCTGTTCGTGCACGGCTACGTGACGGTGAACGGCGCGAAGATGTCCAAGTCTCGCGGCACCTTTATTAAAGCCAGCACCTGGCTCAAACACTTCGATGCCGACAGCCTGCGCTACTACTACACCGCGAAGCTCTCTTCCCGCATCGACGACATCGACCTGAACCTGGAAGATTTCATCCAGCGCGTCAACGCCGATATCGTGAACAAAGTGGTGAACCTGGCTTCCCGTAACGCTGGCTTTATCGCTAAGCGTTTCGACGGCGTGCTGTCCGCTGAACTGGCTGACCCAGAGCTGTACAAAACCTTCACCGACGCGGCAACCAGCATTGGCGAAGCGTGGGACAGCCGTGAATTCGGTAAAGCGATTCGTGAAATCATGGCGCTGGCCGACGTCGCTAACCGCTACGTTGACGAGCAGGCACCGTGGGTTGTCGCTAAACAGGAAGGCCGCGATGCCGACCTGCAGGCTATCTGTACCATGGGCCTGAATATGTTCCGCGTGCTGATGACCTGGCTGAAGCCGGTGCTGCCGGAGCTGGCCGCGCGTACCGAAGCGTTCCTTAACACCGAGCTGAGCTGGGATGCGATCAACGCGCCGCTGGTGGGTCATAAGATCAACACCTTCAAAGCGCTGTATAACCGTATTGAAATGAAACAGGTGGAAGCGCTGGTGGAAGCGTCTAAAGAAGAAGTGAAAGCAGCCGCAGCCCCGGCTACCGGCCCGCTGGCGGATGATCCAATCCAGGAAACCATCACCTTTGATGATTTCGCCAAAGTTGACCTGCGCGTGGCTCTGATTGAAAACGCCGAGTTCGTGGAAGGTTCCGACAAGCTGCTGCGCCTGACGCTGGATCTCGGCGGCGAGAAGCGTAACGTCTTCTCCGGCATCCGCTCTGCTTACCCGGACCCACAGCCGTTGATTGGCCGCCTGACCGTGATGGTGGCCAACCTGGCACCGCGTAAAATGCGCTTCGGCATCTCGGAAGGGATGGTGATGGCCGCAGGCCCTGGCGGCAAAGATATCTTCCTGTTAAGCCCGGATGACGGTGCGCAACCAGGCCAGCAGGTGAAATAAACTGCATAAAAAAACGCTGCTTCGGCAGCGTTTTTTATTTATGAATTCTGAAAAAATCCACCTTTATGCCTTTTTTGTTCCGCCCAAAATTACCGCAATGTAGTATCTGATATCTCTCAATTCCTCTATTACCGAACACAAAATGCGCACTAAAAATATAATACCGATGGTAACAGCCATCATGATGATACTGACCTGTCTGTGCGGGTGCGACAACACCGAAAAAAAGAAGGTTTTTATAAACAAGATCAATAAAGTAGAAATAACCACCACATTTATTTATAAGGGAGATAAAGTACTCAAGCAGATATCAAAAAATAGAATGTATTATTCCGATACCCCGGGTAAGACGAAAGAAGCATTCGAAAAAGACATGAGCCCAATGCAGCAGGAATATCGAAAAATAAAAGGATTAGAGGACGCAATCGTGTATTTCGATACTTATGCTGAAGAGACCGTCACGATGAATATCGATGAGCTCGATTTTGATATGCTGAAGAAAGTAACGGGCATCAGCACAACGGGCACCAGGGGATTAAGCATGAAAAAGACGCAGGAGCAATTTGAAGCATCCGGATTCACAGAAGTAAAATAGGAGCGCGATCGGGTCTTTATGACAACGACCGCAGCACCCGCATTTGTAAAATCGCAGGCCGGATAAGGCACCGCCGCCATCCGGCAGCAACGTGCGCCGGAATGCCTGATGGCGCTTCGCTTCTCAGGCCTACGAAGGCGGCGTTATGATTTTACCGCGTGCTCGCGAATCGCCAGACCGCGCAGGAAATAGCGCAGGAACTGGTCGCCGCATTCGCGGAAGTTTTTGTGGTCAGGGGCGCGCATCATGGCGGTGATTTCCGGCATAGAGACGCGGAACTGCTGCTGAGTCAGGATAGCCAGAATATCGTCGGTTTTCAGCGCAAACGCGATACGCAGTTTCTTCAGCATGATGTTGTTGTTAATACGGCGTTCTACCGCCAGCGCCGGCGCAGACTCGTCGCGACCGCGCTTTTCGTAAATCAGGCCGTTCAGGAAGCACGACAGCATAATATCAGGGCACCGTACGAAGCCTTCTTCATCCTCTTTGCGCAGCCACGGCGTCAGCTGTTCAGCGGTGACTTCGGCTTCGCCCAGCGCGAAAATGCGCACCAGATCGTTGTTGTTCATTTTCAGGATGTAGCGGACGCTGCGTAAAATATCGTTACTGACCATAGTGCCTTCGACGGTGGTGATGAAAAAATTTGATGGCTGATTCTACACGAATTACAGCCCCAGCGCCTCTTTCAGGGTCTTTAAATAGCGCCGGCTCACCGGCACCGTCTGCCCGTTGCGCAGCAGCAGTTCGGCCTGGCCGTTGTCCTCCAGACGAATTTCCTTCAAATGCGCCATGTTCACCAGATGCTGGCGATGGCAGCGGATGAGCGGCGTGCGGCTCTCCAGCGTGCGTAGCGTCAGCTCGGTAAACCCTTCTTTTCCTTCGCCACTGGTGACGTACACCCCGCTCATCCGACTGCTGACAAAGGCCACATCATCCATTTGCAGCAGATAAATGCGGCTATGCCCGGTGCAGGGAATAAACTTCAACGCCTGCTGGCTCTCGCCGAGCAGCGACACATCCTGCGCCGCACGCTCCTGGCGCAGGCGAGCGAGCGTTTTCTCGAGTCGTTTTTCTTCGATGGGCTTGAGCAAATAGTCAAAGGCATGTTCTTCAAAGGCTTTTACCGCATATTCGTCAAAAGCGGTAAGAAACACGATATAAGGCCGGTGTTCCGGGTCGAGCATCCCGACCATCTCCAGCCCGCTGATGCGCGGCATCTGGATATCCAGGAACAGCACATCCGGGTGCAGCCGGTGTACCGCGCCGATGGCCTCAACCGCGTTGGCACATTCGCCGACAATCTCCAGATCCTGCTGGGTTTGCAGCAGCACGCGCAGGTTCTCCCGCGCCAGCGGTTCATCATCGACAATCAGCACTTTAATCATGCACTCTCCTCCAGAGGTAACCGCAGGGTAACACGGGTAAAACGGTCCGGCTCGCAGGCCACCGAAATGCCGCACTCGTCGCCAAAGCGCATTTTCAGCCGCTTATCAACCAGACTCATGCCCAGCCCGCTGGACTGTGCGTTGGGCAGATACAGCCCGGCATTATCTTCAATCTCCAGCACCAGATGCTGCCCCTGCTGGCTCGCACGCAGGGTAATTTCCCCCACGTCCATCAGTTGCGAAGTCCCGTGCTTAATGGCGTTCTCGACGATCGGTTGCAGGGTGAAGGCCGGAAGCTGGTGGTGGGCCAGCGCATCAGGAATCGCCAGGTGCACCTGCAGCCGCGACTGAAAACGCGCTTTTTCAATTTGCAGGTAGGCGTTCACATGCTCAATCTCGTCGGCCAGGGTGACAATTTCCGACGGCCGTTTGAGGTTCTTGCGAAAAAAGGTCGACAGATACTGCACCAGTTGGCTGGCCTGTTCGCTGTCACGGCGAATCACCGCCTTCAGCGTATTCAGGGCGTTAAACAGAAAATGCGGATTGACCTGCGCGTGCAGCAGTTTAATTTCCGATTGTGTCAGCAGTGCTTTCTGCCGCTCGTACTGCCCGGCCAGAATCTGCGCCGACAGCAGTTGGGCAATGCCTTCGCCAAGGGTTCTGTTGATGGAGCTGAACAGCCGATTTTTGGCTTCATACAGCTTAATCGTGCCGATGACCCGCTGATTCTCGCCGCGCAGCGGGATCACCAGCGTCGAGCCAAGCTTACAGTTGGGGTGAATCGAGCAGCGGTACGGCACTTCGTTACCGTCGGCGTACACCACCTCGCCGGTTTCAATCGTTTTCTGCGTATAGCGCGAGGAAATCGGCTTGCCGGGCAGATGGTGATCTTCACCAATGCCGGTAAAGGCGAGCAGCTTTTCACGATCGGTGATCGCCACCGCACCGATATCCAGCTCCTGGATCAGCACCTGCGCCACCTTCATGCTGTTTTCTTCGTTAAACCCTTTACGCAAAATACCCTCGGTAGAGGCCGCCAGCTTCAGGGCGGTTGCGGAAAACGCCGACGTATATTTTTCAAACATCGCCCGTTTATCCAACAGGATGCGCATAAACAGCGCCGCGCCCACGGTATTCGTCACCATCATCGGGGCGGCGATACTTTGCACCAGGTGTAGCGCATCCTCAAACGGGCGCGCAATCAGCAGGATGATAAGCATCTGCACCAGCTCGGCCACCAGGGTAATCGCCCCCGCCGTTAACGGGCTGAAAACCTTATCCGGGCGGCCGCGACGAATGAGAAAACTGTGCACCAGCCCCCCCAGCAGCCCCTCGACCATCGTCGAAATCATACAGCTGAGCGCCGTCATCCCGCCCATCGAATAGCGATGCAGACCGCCGGTCAGCCCGACCAGCCCACCGACCACCGGGCCGCCGAGCAGGCCGCCCATGACCGCGCCAATGGCACGCGTGTTGGCGATAGAGTCTTCGATATGGAGGCCGAAATAGGTACCGAGAATACAAAAAATCGAGAACGTGACGTAACACAGCAGCTTGTGCGGCAGGCGGACGGTGACCTGCATCAGGGGAATAAATAGCCGCGTTTTGCTCATCAGCCAGGCGATGACCAGGAAAACGCACATCTGCTGAAGCAGCAGCAACACCAGATTAAACTCGTACATACCCAAACACCACAGCTGAAATAAAACTGCGTAACATACACATACTCGGCATAACTTTCTTTGAAACCTGGCAAAAAAAGTGCAAAAAAAGCGACCGATCACATTTTATCCACTTTCCATCGCCGAAAAGTGAATAAAAAACGACCACTGCAGGTCACGACGGCAAACCCCGTCTAAAGTTAAATGGGGGACCGCATGCCGGAGGACAAGATGGCGCTTTACACAATAGGCGAAGTGGCTCAGCTTTGTGATATCAACCCGGTTACGCTGCGCGCCTGGCAGCGACGCTACGCGCTCTTAAAGCCGCAGCGCACGGACGGCGGCCATCGCCTGTTTAACGACGACGATATCGACCGCATTCGCGAGATCCAGCGCTGGATTGAAACCGGCGTTCAGGTAAGCAAGGTGAAAAGTCTGCTCAGCGAACCGGCCGACGGCTGGCGAGAGCAGCAGGAGACGGCGCTGCGCGACCTGCGTAATGGCAATCTCCAGCACCTGCGTCAGTGGGTTAAGGATCTGCGTCGAAGCCACGGCGCCCGCACGCTGGTCGATAACCTCTTTACCCCACTGCGCCAGCGCCTGCAAAGCGCGCAATTAACGCTCCCCACCCTACTTGGCCTGCTCGACGGTGTGCTGATCAATGATATTGCGCTGAGCCTTGCTTCCGCGCGGCGAAAATCCGGGCCGCAGGCGCTGGTGGTGGGCTGGAATATCACCGACGTTACCCGACTGTGGCTGGAAGGCTGGGTTGCCTGTGAACAAGGCTGGCGCGTTGACGTGCTGGCGCATCCGCTGGCGCAGATCCAGCCTGAACTGTTCCCTGGACAGACGCTGTTAATCTGGTGCGGCGCAGCCCCCAGCGCCCATCAGCAGCAGCAGTTGGCGCGCTGGCAGGAAGACGGCGTGGCCTTCGCACTTCCTGCCAATTAATCGTTCGTTAACAGCTGCGCTTCGCGGTATAATCTTTTGGTTAACAAAAGGAGTACACAATGAAGTCAGCTAAATTTGCCGCGATCGTTCTTTTCGCCCTGATGGCTATCAGCGGTATCGGTGGCGTGATGCTCGCCGGCTATTCGTTTATTGTGCGCGGCGGTGTCGGCTGAGACGCAGACTTATCCGCTCAAAGACGCGGTCGACGATAATCGCCGCCAGCGCCACCAGCATTGCCCCCTGAATCACATAGGCCGTGTTAAACCCACTCAGGCCGATGATTATCGGTGTGCCTAACGTATTGGCCCCTACCGTTGATGCAATGGTTGCGGTACCGATATTGACGATAACCGAAGTTCGTATTCCCGCGACGATCACCGGTGCCGCCAACGGCAGTTCTACCTGACGCAGACGCTGACCGCCCGTCATCCCGATGCCTTCTGCGACGCGCAGTGCGCCAGCTGGCACGGCCGCCAGCCCGGCCAGCGTGCCTTGCAGAACCGGTAAAATACCGTAGAGCGTTAGCGCCACGATTGCCGGCTTCTCGCCAAATCCCATCACCGGTACCGCCAGCGCCAGCACGGCCACGGGGGAGAAGGTTTGCCCCATCGCCGCCAGCGTTTCCACCAGCGGACGAAACTCACGACCGGCCGGTCGGGTCACCAGTATGCCAGCGCTGACGCCTACCCCAATCGCCATCAGACTGGAGAGCAGAACCAGTTCGCCATGCGCCAGCGTCAGCGCCAGAAAACTGGCCTGCTGATAGAGCGGACGCGGCTGCTCGGGAAACAGCGAATGCAGCAGCGGCTCGCTGTACGGCAGACCGAGCAACAAACCGATAAACAGCGCCATCAGCCACAGCAGGGGATCACGAAACGCGCGCATCGGCCGACTCCTCGCGCAAAAGATCGGCAAAATGCAGCGCGCCGTAAGACTCCCCCGCCGCATTACTGACCGGCAACACCGTACGCCGCTGGACCATAAAGCCCGACAGCGCATCGCGCAGCGAGAGCGAATCGGCAATCGCCTCTCCCTGCGCGCGTTCACCGTGGCGCACATAGTCTGCCACCTGGCGTAATGACAGCAGGCGGACGCCCAGTTCGCTGCGGCCAAAAAAGGTGCGTACAAACGCATTGCCCGGCGCGCCGAGCATCTGCAGCGGCGTCCCCTGCTGCACCACCTCGCCGCCATCCAGCAGGATCAGGTTATCCGCCAGGCGCAGCGCTTCATCAATATCGTGCGTGACCAGCACAATGGTGCGCCCAAACAGTTGGTGAATACGGCGCATCTCTTGCTGAAGGGCGCTGCGGGTGACCGGATCGAGCGCGCCGAATGGTTCATCCATCAGCAGCACGTCCGGATCGCCGGCCAGCGCCCGCGCGACGCCGACGCGCTGTTGTTGGCCGCCGGACAGCTGATGCGGATAGCGGGCTCGCAACGCGACGTCGAGCCCGAGCAGCGCCATCAGTTCGTCGATACGCGCGTTTATCCTTGCCTGCGGCCATTTCAACAGCTGCGGAACGGTAGCGATGTTCTGCGCCACCGTCCAGTGCGGGAACAGGCCAATCGACTGAATGGCGTACCCCATGCGGCGGCGCAGCGCCAGCAGCGGCTGCTGACGGATGTCCTGACCGGCGAAACGGATCGTCCCGCTGTCCGGTTCGACCAGCCGGTTAATCATCTTCAGCAGCGTCGATTTCCCCGAACCCGAGGTACCAATCAGCACAGAGAACGCGCCTTCCTCCAGCCGCAGGGTCAGATCCTTCACGGCCGGATGCTCGCCGAACGTTTTATTTACCTGCGAAAATTCAATCACCGGCTTCTCCTTGTAATAGAGTCGCCGCCAGGTTCAGCAGCGCGTCGATGACCACGGCCAGAGCGACGACCGGGATGACGCCCAGCAGCACCAGATCCAACGCGCTACTGAGCAGCCCCTGGAACACCAGCGCACCGAAACCGCCCGCACCGATCAGCGCCGCCACTACCGCCATCCCCACCGTTTGTACCACGACCACCCGCAGGCTGCGCAGTAGCACCGGCAGCGCCAGCGGCAACTGCACACGCAGGAAGGTTTGCCCGCGGCTCATCCCCATCGCGGCGGCGCTTTCCAGCACCTGCGGCGAGACCTGCTGCATCCCAGCCACCACGCCACGCACCAGCGGCAGCAGCGCATACAGCACCAACGCAATCAGCGCAGGCGTAAGCCCGGTGCCCGCGATACCCAGCGTCGCCAGCCACGGGAAACGCTGCACCAATCCGGCCAGCGGCGCGATCAGCACGCCAAACAGCGCCACGGAGGGAATGGTTTGAATGATATTGAGTAGCGTGAAGACGCCAGACTGCCGACGCGGGTTCCGCCAGCACATCAGGCCCAACGGCACGCCAATCAGCAGCGCGGGCAACAGCGTGCCCCACAGCAGCGTGAGGTGCTGGTATAGCGCATCGTTAAAGGTTTCCCGGCGGTTGGCGTATTCTTTCAGCAGCGACAGCCCGTCCAGCGCCCCGCTCCACAACAGCCAGCACGGCAGCAGCCACAGCTGTACATTCAGCAGCCAGCGCCACGGCACGCGGGGCGTCAGGCGACGAATAGCTTCGCTGCAGATGAGCAATATCAGCAATAGCCCTAACCACAGCCCGCTGCCCGGCGAAGTCCGCGCCAGCGCGCCGCCATTTTGCGCCAGACGCTCGGCCGCTGCCCCCGCCGTCCACAGCAGCAGCGTAAAGCAGGTCTGCCCCAGCAACAGAATCAACAGGCTGGAAAGACGTCCGGGAAGCCAGCAGAGGACCCAGAAAGCCAGCGGTACCGCCAGCAGGAACAGCGGCGAGAATGACCAGATTTGCCACAGCCACAGGCCGTTGCCCGACACCAGCCGGTTCGGGGCAAAATTGGCAAACGGCAGCGCGGCGGCGGCCAGCAGCATCAGCGTCAGCAGCGCCACCACGCGATGAGAACAACGAGACATGAGAATAACCGGTTACTTCACCCAGCCTTTTTCCTTCAGATAGCCTGCCGCAACGCTTTTGGCATCCAGCCCTTCTACCGCAATTTTCGCATTCAGCGTTTGCAGGGTTTTCTCATCCAGGCTGGCAAACACCGGCTGAAGCCATTTCGCCATATCCGGGTTGGCTTTGAGTACCGCCTCACGTACCACCGGCGTAGGCGCGTAGATCGGCTGCACGCCTTTCGGATCGCTGAGCGTTTGTAGCCCCAGCGCCGCCACCGGGCCGTCGGTACCGTAGGCCATCGCCGCGTTAACGCCGGAGGTTTGCTGAGCAGCCGCTTTGAGGGTTACCGCCGTATCGCCGCCCGCCAGCGACAGCAGCTGATTCTGATTCAGCTTAAAATCATAGGCTTTTTCAAACGCGGGCAGCGCGTCCGGACGCTCGATAAACTCCGCCGAGGCTGCCAGCTTGAAGCTGCCTCCCGCCTTCAGGTAGCGGCTCAGGTCGGCCAGTGAGGTGAGCTTATTTTTGTCCGCCACGTCCTGGCGAACGGCCAGGGTCCAGGTGTTATTCGCGGGGGCCGGCGTCAGCCAGATAAGATGGTTTTTCTCGGCGTCGAGCGTTTTCACCTTCTCGTACCCGGCCTGGGCATTTTTCCATGCCGGGTCGTTTTCATCTTTGAAGAAGAAAGCGCCGTTGCCGGTGTATTCCGGGTAGATATCCAGCTCGCCGGAGGTTACCGCTCCCCGCACGACCGGCGTGGTGCCGAGCTGAATTTTATTCACGGTTTTGACGCCGTGGCTTTCCAGGACCTGCAAAATTAAGTTGCCCAGCAGCGCGCCTTCGGTATCAATTTTTGACCCGACCTTCACCGGCTCGGCGGCCAGTGACGGCAGACTTACCGCCGCCAGCAGCGCCAGCGTCCATCCCCTTGCAATCGTCATACGCGTTCCTCTTATTTGCGCTCAATTAACAGGCGCTTAAGCAAAAAGCGTAGACGAAAATAGAACATTCAGCCCTGTTCCGGCATTTTTAACGGCAGGGTGAGTAAGCTGGCGGCAAAATACAGCAGCGCAATCACCCACAGCGTTCCTTCCACACCGAGCGGGTTAACGCACAGCGTAACAATAAGCGGGCCGACAAAATTGCTGAGGCCGGATCCAAGATTCAGGCAGGAAATAGCCGCGCCCTTATTTTCCGGCAACAGTGATGGAATCAGTGCGCTGAGGGGGCCAAATGCGCCCAGACCGATAGCGTAAATCGCCAGCGCGACGATCAACGCCGCGCTGCTGTGGCCAAACAGCACCGGCGCGTAGCACACCGCCAACGCCGCCAGCCCGCATAGCGTACCGGCGAACCACACCACCGTGTTACGCCAGCCGATGGTATCGCCCAGCCAGCCGAAGAAGTAGTTAGCGAAGATGTTTACCACGTTGACCAGGCCCCAGATGGTCAGCCACTCTTCAATGCTAAAGCCAAAGCGCGGCAGATATACCGGCATCAGGATCACCAGCGAAAATTTGCCAATATCGTTGATGGTTTTTACGACCACCGCGAGGCGCATTTTCGGTTCGCGCGCCAGCACCACGATACCTTCCACCAGCGCCTGTCCCACCGCCTGTCCTTGCTGCCACTGGGGCTTGTCACGGTTGAGGATCAGCGCGCAGCCGCAGCCTGCCAGCACGAAAACAAAGCCTGACAGCAGCGTGGTGGTCTCGCCTAATCGGGGGATCATAAAGCCGGAAAACCACGGCCCGACGATGGTCATACCAACGCCAAAGGCTATCCAGAACCAGGAAACGGCGCGCCCGAGAATACGGCTTTCACAGCGCTGGTTAATCCACACCAGAAACGAATAAGCAAACAGCGGATAGGCCATTCCGCGCACCGCGTAGCTCACCATCATCAGCGGGTAGTTGCCGTCGGGCAGTGCGACGAAAATAAACGGCAGCGAGCCCACGAAATAAAGCAGCGTTGCCAGCCACATCAGACGGCGTACGCCCAGCACGCCTGCGCCAATGCCGGAAAACCAGGAGACGGCCGCCACGCACAGGCCAAAAACGGAAGACAGCAGGCTGATGTGCACCGCATCAAGACCGCGCTGCTGTAGCAACGATGCCAGCCAGCTCTGTTCGATAGTGGCTCCGGTGATAAACAGGAAAACGCCGACGAACCCCCATACCAGCTCGCGCGGCAGACCCAGGCGCGCCCAGACTCCCTGTTGAATATATAAACTTTGATCGGTCATGTCCGTTACCCAAAAAAACGTCCCGGCCGAAGCCGGGCAAGTCCTCTTATTTTCCCCAGCGGTGCCGCACCGCCGGGGCGCGGTTATGCGTTTTTCAACTGCGCGGATTGCTGCTGTTTCTCCCGCAGCAGGCTGCGGTTAACGTGGCCCACGGTGTTATCACCCCAGCAGTGGTCATACGGCATCCCGGTCAGGCTTTCGATGACCGCTTTGGTCTCTGCGGTGACGGTCGCTTTGCTGCCGCCCTGTTTCAGGCGCGCCACTTCCTCGTTCAACACCGCATGGGTGCGGCTGTTGACCTTAAACTGGAAGGCGGACCAGATGCCCCACAGCGTCAGCGCGACCGGCAGAATAATCATGATGCCGAGGATCATGTTTATTGCCGACTGCGGCTGACTGCTGTGGCCGGTAATAAAGCCGGACATTTGCAGCGCCACGCCCACCAGGAAAATGGACAGCGCCTGTGACGCTTTACGCAGCAGGCTCATAAAGCCCGCGAAGATACCTTCACGACGGTTACAGGTCAGAATTTCATCCACGTCGGCAACGAAGGTGTAGTTGTTCCATGGAATGGAATAGATACCGCCGCGCGCCAGACCGGCTACGCCCGCCGCCAGATACAGCAGCGCCATACTGGTGGAGCCGTAGAGGTAGGTCACGGCGAACAGTACAAAGGCCACCAGCGCCATCAGCGCCTGGGTGGCGAACGCGCGGGACGGCGAATAGCGCAGCGTCAGCCAGGTTGCGACGCCCACGCCAAAGAATTGCAGGCCGTTGATGACGCTCAGCAGGTTACTGGCCACCACCGACGAGGTTGCCAGAGCAAAGACCACGAAGTAGGTAAAGACCGAGTTGAAAATATCCTGCGCGACCGAGCCGCCCAGGTACATCCCCAGATGCGAACGGAAGGTTTTAATCTTCAGCGTAGAAACAAAGTCGTAATAGATATCGAACAGGCGTTTACCCAGCGGCTGCTTCTCTTCGCTGGCGACGCTGCGTTCGCTCTGCTCGATTTCCTCAAGAGAACGCTCCCAGGTGCCGAAGTACACGAAGAACAGCACCACCATAAAGGCAACGGTGAAAATCGCCCCGGCGTAGAAGAACGAGATAGCGGAGTCAGAGCCGAAGTACGCCAGCAGACGCCCCGGCAGGAACGCAGCGGTAAAGCCGGCGAACTGGGCGATATACATACGCGCGCTGGTCAGCTTCGAACGTTTGGTGAAATCGTTGGTCATCTCCGCCGACAGCGTGTCGTAAGGGATTAAAATCATCGAGTAGACAATTTCGAACAGAATATAGACCAGCAGGTACATCCAGTAGTTGAATCCCTGCACCCACAGCAGGCTATAAACCGCGACCAGCGGAATACTCAACAGCAGAAAGAAGCGGCGACGGCCAAAGCGGCGACCGAGGCGCGTTTTATGGAAGTTATCGGAAATATACCCCATGCATGGGCACATGATGACGTCAACAATACGCGCCACCGCAAACAGCGAGCCAGCTTCAATCGGCGTCAGGCCGCAGAAGGTGGTCAGGAAGAACAGCAGCCAGGCGCTCACCAGCGTAAACGCGCCCGAGCCGATAACATCCGCAAGGCCATAGCAGATGTAGTTGTGGAGTTTTATCTCCCGCACTTTTTTTATCATTTTCCATCCCCTTGAACAGTACAAAACGGCGGGGCCAGGGCCACGCCGTCATCAAATAGACTCAGGCGTCGGCGTTGTCCTGCACGATGGCGTGCGTGTTCCAGCCCGCGGGCAGCGGCTCAGGTCGACGAATGCGCAGATCGATCAGCGTCAGTTCGTCTACGCCGCGGGCGTACACCGCCGGTAGCCCTCCCGGATAGCGCTCAACGCCCCAGGCGCGCCCGGTTTGCGGATTGACGCGATAGGCGTTATCCAGCCCCATGCCGGTTGGGCTTGCCGGGTTGCACGGCGGGCGAATGTCGTAGCACCCCTGTTCGTCAGACGGCCCGGACAGCTGGTGCAAGGCCAGTCCGTTAAAGGTGACGCGGCGAATCTCCCCTGCCGTTTCGCTGTGCAGGTTGATTGCGCCTTCGCTCGCGCCGGAAAGCTGGCTGAAGGTGATGTCTTCGATGCTGCCCGGAGGAACCTGCGGGTCACGATGGCGCACAGAGATAAACACCGGATCGGCTTTTCCCCAGTGGCACGGGTGGCCGTGGCGACAGTCAAAAAGGATGTTGCTGAAGATCATCTGGCTGAAACGGCCGCCGTCGCGGGAAACGAGGCCAATGCCGCGATTGGACTCAAAGATGGAGCAGTTATGCACGGCGATATGGCTGATATCGGCAAAGGTTTCAGTGCCAATTTTGATGGCGCAGCTTTTTGAGCGGATCAGGCAGTTGCTGACCACCACGTGGCGAGTCGGCTGCTGTAGCGCCGCCGGTTTGCGGGTGGTTTTAATGCAGATACCGTCGTCGGCGGCGCTGAAATAGCTGTCGCTGATATGCACGTGCTGGCAGCTGTCGATATCCAGCGCGTCGGTGTTCGACAGCGCCAGATCGTTATCAATCGTCAGGTTCTGAATGAATACCTGATTGCAGCTCACCAGGTGCGCTGTCCACATCGGCGAATTGCTGAGGGTGATATCGCGAATACGCACCTGCTGGCAGCCTTCCAGGACCAGCATGCGCGGGCGCTGGGTTTTCGGCTGGCGATAGCCCTGGGCATCGGCACGGGTAGCGAACCAGGCGTCAGCCCCGCCGTCCAGGCAACCTTCACCGCTGAGGGTTATATGGTGGCGATCGCGCGCATAAATCAGCGCCATGCGCGACAGTTCGGCCACCGTCTGGGTTAACGCCGCCGGATAGTCTGCGCCGTTCGGGCTCGCCAGCAGCCGCGCGCCGGCTTCAAGGTGCAGAGTAAAGTTGGACGGCAAAACAAGCGTGCCGGTCAGCCAATCGCCCGGCGATACCACCAGCGTTCCGCCGCCCGCACGGTCGATTTCATCAATCAGCTGCTGCAGTTGGGCGGTGAGCGGCGTTTTACCGCTGCGATCGAGTGAGGTGTTATGCAGTGAAATCTTCATGTGGCTACCTGCGAATGTTGAGATAGCTGCATTTAACGCGGATTCCACGCCTCTCTCGTGGAGCAGAAGCGGGCTTTTTTACGTATTAGTGAATGGTGTCACGGCGGATATGGCGGCTTCGGACGGGTTTTGAACCCGCGCACAAAACGTGGTGGCCCGGGTTTAGCGATAAGTGAAGTTCGTCACAGAACACACGACATCAGGGGCGATAAACGGGCCGTTTCGCGCAGACTTCGCCACAGCAGAAAGAAAATGGTGACAGGGTGCACAAAATGGCGCGAAAACGGGCGTTGGGGGATTGCCCCTCACCCTGAGCCTCTCTCGGGGACCAGGGTGTGCGGTGTGTTCGCACACGCTCCGAGGCGCGCCCGCAGAATGCTCAGGGCAAACAGCGATCCTTCCAACGATAAAACCACCAGCAAAAAGAACCTAACGAGAATATGAATAACACCGGCCAGGCTATCGCAAATGAAATCGCAGTATATTATTTTCAAAAAGCCTTGCCGGTTATACGCCATAAAGCAACGCTGAAAATACGAGCCCCCCGGATAGCAGGAATACCCTTACCGATACATGAGAAGTATTTTCAATAATCATAAAGCCATATGACACTCGCAGTCGCAGAGCGCTCCTCCGAATGAATTACGCAATAAAACCCACAGAAAAACATTATTCTCAATGGTTGTCGTAAAAATCTTAACAACGCTTTTAGTAAAACGCATTTTTACTTTTATCATATTGTTTTATAAGCATTTTTAATAAAAACAAAAACACGCCAGAATTGATAAAAATATATTATTGAGAAAAATACAAATAATATAAATAGACTTAAAAATGCATCAATTTACTCGCCGTCGTCACGCGTTGACACCCCCTGACATTGGTTGTATACATTGCTTCAAAGGAACTCATTACTCATTGTTGTAATACCAGCAGATATTTATCCATTAAATAGCTGTGGGGCTGGCTTTGGTTCTCATTAATTCATCAGCAATTAATTATCTATCAACCAACAGTCAGCGTCTTTAAGGAAGAGGTGCGCAGATGAACAACACAAAGAGATACATCGATAAAAAAACTTTTTTTAAAAGGACCGCGCTGAGCATTGCTGTTGCTCTCATCTCAGTAGGAAGCCACATTCCTGTTGCTTATTCTGACTCAGTACTGGATTACGATAACGTCCTTTACTTTTACGGTGGAACACCGTTGAGCAGCTATGATACCGTAAATATTACCGTCTCTGGGTCTGGAACCGTCCAGCCGCTAGCGGGATTTGGCGCTTATCTGCAGACTAATGGCGCAAATACCTACTTGCTAAACAACGTTACGATTAGTACCACTGGGTCAGCCGCCGATGCGATCAGGGGCAACAGTGAAGCCATATACTTCAGGGCCAAAAACCTCACCATTACCACCATAGGTTCATCCGCCGACGGGATAAACGTCGCGTCTGATTTTAACAATAATTATGACTCTCTGGTTTATGTGACAGAGTCGGCCAACATTTCGGTGAAAGATGGCGTCGCCGTCAGAGCCAATAACTTCCAGAACGCCGGGGCAAACAGCATTATTATCCTGGCGGGCAGTAATGTCATTAAGGTGACGGGCACCGGCAGCGCATCTAACACTAGCGACAGCAAAGGTTATGCCGTCTATGCCGGTAACCGAAATACGGATACTAACGGCATCGGTATTATGGATATTCTTAAGGGAAAAAATAATAACACCTTAGGAAACTCCTACGTCTTCATCGGCAAGAACTCTGAAATATCCACGGCGACTAGCGCGGGCCATGCCGTCTATGCCAACAAAGGTGGGCTGATCCAGTTAGGCGATGGTGTCGATATTTCGACTACCGGTGCCAACGCTTACGCCATTTATGCTTCCACCGAACAGCAGGGTACTTATACCGATAACGTACGCCCAGGTAGCGTCTACCTGGAGGGCGGTGCAAAACTGAGAGCCGCCAACAGCGCCAATGTTATCCAGGCCAAAGGGGTGGGTTCCATTATTTCCAGCCAATCCCTTGCGGTGCCGGTCATCGCTGATGATTACAACAGATTGGATAGGCTCAATATCGACAGAACCGCCCTGTCTGACACCGAAGGGGTTTTTGATATTGAAGGCAATATTGACGCCACCAGCGGCGGCACGGTTGCGCTGAATATGTCTGATACCTCCCGTTTTTTAGGCTCTTCCAGCGTCGATGCTGCATCAACGGTTAATCTCAACATCATGGGTAGCGACAGTCTGTGGACAATGACGAAGGATTCAACGTTAACCAACCTGACGCTGGATAGCGCCACGCTGCTATTCCAGGCGCCGGGCAGCGGCGATCCCTTAACACCGAAAACGCTCACCGTGTACGGTAACTATGTAGGTAACGGCGGGCTGCTGGTGCTCAACACGGTGCTGGGGGATGATAATTCCTTAACCGATAAGCTGATCGTACAGGGAGATACCTCCGGGACGACTCGGGTGGCCATCAATAACGCCGGCGGTAGCGGTGATAAAACCATTACAGGGATTGAAGTGATTCACGTCGATGGCCTCTCTGACGGCGAGTTTGTGCAGTCCGGGCGTATTGTTGCCGGGAGTTATGACTACGCCCTGCAGCGTGGAGAGGGAACGCAGTCCGCTAACTGGTATCTGCTTAATACCGCGGCCCCGATCGTTGAGCCAGAGCCGACCCCCGACCCCGCTGCGGAAGTTCCCATCGTCAACCCGGAACAGCCTACCATGCGTCCGGAAAGCGGAGCCTATATTGCCAACCTCGCAGCCGCTAACTCGATGTTTAACACCCGCCTGCACGATCGTTTGGGCGATACCCAGTACATCGACCGGTTGACCGGTGAAGAGAAAGTCACCAGCATGTGGCTGCGAAACATTGGCGGTCACACCCGCTTTAAAGATTCCAGCGGCCAGTCGAGTACCCAAAGTAACCGCTATGTCCTGCAGCTTGGCGGGGATATTGCGCAGTGGAGCACCAACGGGCTGGATCGCTGGCATCTGGGGTTGATGGCAGGCTACGGCAACAGTCAGAGCAATACCCGCTCTAACGTCACCCGTTATCACTCCCGTGGGCAGGTGACCGGCTATAGCGTCGGGCTTTATGGAACCTGGTACGCGAATGAAGCCGACAAAACCGGAACCTACGTGGATACCTGGTTCCTCTATAACTGGTTTAATAACAAAGTCTATGGGCAACAGCTCGCCACGGAGAAGTACGACTCTGATGGGATCACCGCGTCCATCGAAGGCGGCTACAGCTACCTGATGGGCGAACGTAGCGACGGCCGCTCGACCTACTGGATCCAGCCTAAAGCACAGTTAACATGGATGGACGTGCAGGCCGATACTCACACCGAAGCCAACGGCACGCGGGTGAAAGGTAAAAACGACGGTAATCTGCAAACGCGTCTCGGCGTAAAAGCCTTTATTAAAGGGCATAACGCCATTGACGACGGCAAGAACCGCGAGTTTCAGCCCTTTGTTGAAGCCAACTGGATTTATAACAGCCAGTCGTATGGCGTCGCAATGAATGGCGTCTATAACTACCAGGCCGGGACACGCAACATTGGCGAACTGAAGGCTGGGGTCGAAGGGCAACTGGGGAATAATTTGCATATCTGGGGCAACGTTGCCCAGCAGATCGGGGATAAAGGCTACAGCGATACACAAGGTATGTTAGGTATCAAATACGCTTTCTAAGCACGCCAGATGACGCTCATCGGTCGCCCCCCCGATGAGCGGCCGCTGAACTTCTCCGCCTCCGCGGAGAAGTTCACGACATCAAGATCACGCTTACAACAGCTCGAACTCACCCTGCTTAACGCGCGCAGAATCCACGCCAATAAAGACATTGAACTTGCCCGGCTCAGCGGCGTACTTCATCTGCTGGTTCCAGAACTTCAGCGCCTCTACGTCAATCGGGAAGCTCACGGTCTGGGTCTCACCCGGCTTGAGGGTCACCTTCTCAAAGCCCTTCAGCTGTTTCACCGGGCGGCTCATTGACGCCGTCACATCCTGCAGATACAGCTGAATCACCGTCGCCCCTTCGCGCTTGCCGGTGTTGGTCACCTGCACGCTGGCGGTGACCCGGCCGTCCGGCTTCATGCTCGGCGCGGACATTTTCACGTCAGAAACCGAGAAGGTGGTGTAGCTCAGACCGTAACCAAACGGATACAGCGGGCCGTTGGCTTCGTCAAAGTAACGCGAGGTGTACTTGTTCGGCTTGTCGGCATTGTACGGACGCCCGGTGTTGAGGTGGCTGTAGTACTGCGGAATCTGCCCCACGGAGCGCGGGAACGACATCGGCAGTTTACCGGAGGGGTTGTAGTCGCCAAACAGCACGTCGGCAATGGCATTACCGCCTTCGGTACCGGCGAACCAGGTTTCCAGAATGGCGTCAGCCTGGCGGTCCTCATTCACCAGCGTCAGCGGGCGACCGTTCATCAGCACCAGCACCAGCGGCTTGCCGGTAGCTTTCAGCGCGGCTATCAGATCCTGCTGGCTTTTCGGAATCGAGATTTCAGTGCGGCTGGACGCTTCATGGGCCATGCCCTGCGCTTCCCCCACCACCGCAACCACCACATCAGATTGTTTGGCGGCGTTGACCGCTTCGTCAATCATCGCCTGCGGCGAACGTGGGTCGACCTTCACCGCTTCTTCATACAGATTCAGGAAGTCGATGATGCCTTTGTCGGCGGTGACGTTTGCGCCTTTGGCGTACAGCACTTTGCCTTCGCCGCCCATCACATTTTTAATGCCGCTCAGCACGGTCACCGACTGACCGGCGACTCCGGCGGCAGACCAGCTCCCCATCACGTCACGCTGGCTGTCGGCCAACGGGCCAACCACCGCGACGGTAGCGTTTTTCTTCAGCGGCAGAGTGTCCAGACGGTTTTTCAGCAGCACCAGGCTCTGGCGCGCCACCTCACGGGCCTCGGCGCGATGCAAACGGCTTTCGGCGTTGGTATCCTGCGGGTCTGAGTCTTTTGGCCCTAAGTGGCTGTAGGGGTCGTTAAACAGCCCCATATCATATTTCACGTTCAGCACATGCCGCGTGGCGTCGTCGAGCTCGGCCATCGTCACTTTGCCCGCCTTCACCAGCCCCGGCAGGTACTTGCTGTAGTACTCGTCGCTCATGCTCATATCAATGCCGGCCTTCAGCGCCACGCGTACGGCATCTTCCGGGTCGGCGGCAACGCCATGTTTAATCAGCTCTTTAATCGCCCCGTGATCGGAGACCGTGATGCCTTTAAAGCCCCACTGGTCGCGCAGCACGTCTTTCAGCAGCCAGGCATCGGAGGTGGCCGGGGTGCCGTTCAGCGAGTTTAAGCCGATCATCACCGCGCCGCTGCCCGCATCCAGCCCCGCTTTATACGGCGGCATATAGTCGTTGAACAGACGCTGCGGGCTCATATCGACGGTGTTGTACTCCTTACCGCCTTCCACCGCGCCATAGGCGGCGAAGTGTTTAACGCTGGTCATCACCGAATAGCGATCTGCGGGACTTTTCCCCTGCATCGCTTCCACCATGGTTTCACCCATGATGGAGGTTAAATAGGTATCTTCACCGAATCCTTCTGAGGCGCGGCCCCAGCGCGGATCGCGCGAGACATCAACCATCGGCGCCCAGGTCATGTTCAGGCCATCGTCGGCGGCTTCATAGGCCGACACGCGACCGACGGTTTTCACCGCATCAAGGTTAAACGTTGAGGCCAGGCCGAGGCTAATCGGGAAGACGGTGCGCTGGCCGTGCACCACATCGTAGGCAAAGAACAGCGGAATCTTCAGGCGGCTGAGCGACATCACCTGATCCTGCATCGCACGGATATCCTGACGGGTGACGGTATTGAAAATCGCCCCTACCTGGCCGTCTTTAATCATGTCGCGGATAGCCTCTTTCGGGTTATCCGGCCCGACGCTAATCAGGCGCAGCTGACCGATTTTTTCATCGACCGTCATTTTTTTCAGCAGCTCGGTCACAAACGCGTCCCGCGCCTGCGGCGTCAACGGATGGTTGCCGAACAGATCCTCCGCCAGAGCGGGTTGTAGCGCCAGGCTCACGGCGACGCCAACAGAAAATAACCATTTCATATTTTTGTAGTCTCTTTTATCCATGCCGGGTAGAGCGGCTGAGAGTCGATGAAAAACCGCAGTTTGCCATAAAGTTAAAGGAGCGGGGTAAAGAAAGCCAAGGTTATTCTCTGATTTTTAGAAACATTCACTCCCCCAATGATCATACAAAGCGCTATTCTTAGAGACGACAAATTTGCCCCACCACAAGGAGTGGAAAATGGCTGCTCAAACCACAACCGATAATAATGCCCTGATTAACGAACTCTCCCGTCTGGTTGGTCACGCTCACCTGCTGACCGACCCGGCGAAAACCGCCCGCTATCGCAAGGGCTTCCGCTCCGGCAACGGCGAAGCGCTGGCCGTGGTCTTCCCCGGTTCGCTGCTGGAACTGTGGCGGGTGCTGAACGCCTGCGTCAATGCGGATAAAATTATTCTGATGCAGGCTGCTAACACCGGTCTGACCGAAGGTTCAACGCCTAGCGGCAACGACTACGATCGCGATATCGTGATTATCAGCACCCTGCGTCTCGATAAGCTGCACCTGCTGGACAAAGGCGAGCAGGTGCTGGCATGGCCGGGCACCACGCTCTATTCGCTGGAAAAAGCGCTCAAACCGTTGGGCCGCGAGCCGCACTCGGTCATTGGTTCTTCCTGCATCGGGGCGTCGGTCATCGGCGGGATCTGCAACAACTCTGGCGGTTCTCTGGTCCAACGCGGCCCGGCCTATACCGAGATGTCGCTGTTTGCCCGCATTGACGAAAACGGCAAGCTGACGCTGGTTAACCATCTGGGTATCGATCTGGGCACAACGCCAGAGCAGATCCTCAGCAAGCTTGATGACGATCGCGTGAAGGACAGCGATGTACAGCACGACGGACGCCACGCTCACGATCACGACTACGTCAACCGCGTACGCGACGTCAACGCCGATACACCGGCACGCTATAATGCCGATCCGGACCGTCTGTTCGAGTCTTCCGGGTGTGCGGGCAAGCTGGCGGTTTTCGCCGCGCGTCTTGATACCTTCCCGGCAGAAAAACGCCAGCAGGTATTCTACATTGGCACCAACCAGCCGGATGTGCTGACCGAAATCCGCCGTCATATTCTCGCCGAGTTTAACAACCTGCCGGTGGCGGGCGAGTATATGCACCGCGATATCTACGATATTGCTGAGCAGTACGGCAAAGACACCTTCCTGATGATTGATAAGCTCGGCACCGACAAAATGCCGTTCTTCTTCACCCTGAAAGGCCGTACCGATGCCATGCTGGAAAAAGTGTCGCTGTTCAAACCGCACTTTACCGACCGCTTTATGCAGAAGCTGGGCCACGCGTTCCCGGCGCACCTGCCGGAGCGCATGAAAACCTGGCGCGATAAGTACGAACATCATCTGCTGCTGAAAATGTCGGGCGACGGCATTGATGAAGCCAAGGCATGGCTGGTGGAATACTTTAAACAGGCCGAAGGTGATTTCTTCGTTTGTACGCCGGAAGAAGGCAGTAAAGCGTTCCTGCACCGCTTCGCCGCGGCAGGCGCGGCTATTCGCTACCAGGCGGTGCACGCCGACGACGTTGAGGATATCCTGGCGCTGGATATCGCGCTGCGTCGTAACGACACCGAGTGGTTTGAGCATTTACCGCCGGAGATCGATAGCCAACTGGTGCATAAGCTCTACTACGGCCACTTTATGTGCCACGTTTTCCATCAGGATTATATTGTCAAAAAAGGCGTCGATGCCCACGCGCTAAAAGAACAAATGCTGGCACTGCTGCGCGAGCGCGGCGCACAGTATCCGGCGGAGCATAACGTTGGCCATCTGTACGAAGCCGATGACAATCTCAAACGCCACTATCGCGAAAACGATCCGACCAATAGTATGAACCCGGGGATCGGTAAAACCAGCAAGTTGAAAAACTGGGGCGAAAAAACCAACGCATGATGTGAGGTAGCTCGAAACCTGTAGGCCGGATAAGCGCAGCGCCATCCGGCAATATGCCGCTGAGAGCCGGATGGCGCTGCGCTTATCCGGCCTGCGGTCCGGGCAACACGGTTAACCATAAGGAATTCAATGATGTCTACGCTTGATGTCACCTGCAACACCGATATTGAAATCCGCAACGCGCAGGCCGACGATGTTCAGGCTATTGCCGCGCTGTATGCCTGGCACGTCCTCAATGGGCGCGCCTCATTTGAAGAAGTCCCGCCGTCCATCGATGAAATGCAGCAGCGGATGCTGCATATCCAGGAGCAGGGGCTTCCCTGGCTGGTGGCGCTCTATCGCGGTGAAATTGTCGGCTACTGCTATGCCAGCCCCTACCGCCCTCGCCCGGCCTATCGCTACACGCTGGAAGAGTCTATCTACATTGATACCAGCATGACCGCCCACGGTATCGGTAGCCGCCTGCTCGCGGCGCTGATTGCAGTATGCGAACAGGGCCCGTGGCGGCAAATGCTGGCGGTGATCGGCGACGGCAATAACAATACCGGCTCGCTGCGCCTGCATAAAAAACACGGTTTTGAAGTGGTCGGTCAGTTGCGAAGCGTCGGCTACAAGATGGGGGACTGGCGGGATACGGTTATTATGCAACGCCCACTCAACGATGGTGACTGGACGTTGCCGGAATAAAGAGAACTTAATCGTCCTGGGTGGTCTGCCCGCTACGCTGGGCTTTCGCGATGTCGCCTTCCACCTGGGCCTCTTTCTGCTTTTTATAGCTCAGGGCCGCGGCCGGTACCGGCATCACCTTCCCGGTTTCAACCCAGGTACGCAGACGGCTGGCGTCGGCAAAGTGGGTATATTTGCCGAACGCATCCATCACCACCATCGCCACCGGGCGCTTGTTCATGACGGTGCGCATCACCAGGCAGTGGCCTGCCGCATTAGTAAAGCCGGTTTTCGTCAGCTGGATGCTCCAGTTATCGCGATACACCAGATGGTTGGTGTTGCGGAACGGCAGCGTATAGGCAGGACGAGCAAAGGTGGCGGTGTCTTCTTTCGTCGTGCTCAGTTGACCAATCAGCGGATACTGTTTGGTGGCAATCAGCAGCTTCGTCAGATCGCGCGCGGTGGAGACGTTATGAATCGACAACCCCGTCGGCTCAACGTAGCGGGTGCGGGTCATACCCAGCGCCTTCGCTTTGGCATTCATGGCGCGGATAAACGCATCATAGCCGCCCGGATAATGGTGCGCGAGGCTCGCGGCGGCGCGGTTCTCAGAGGACATCAGCGCCAGCAGCAGCATATTTTTACGGCTAATCTGGCTGTTGAGGCGCACGCGGGAGTAGATCCCTTTCATCTCCGGCGTGTGGCTGATATCGACAGTCAGCATTTCATCCAGCGGCAGGTGTGCGTCCAGCACCACCATCGCCGTCATCAGCTTGGTGATTGACGCCATCGGTCGCACCAGATCGGGCTGGTTGGCATAAATGACTTTATTCGTTTCAAGATCGACAATCATCGCGCTACCGGAGGCAATTTCCGGCTGCGAAGCCACGGCGGAGACGGCGGTTTTAGCACTCGCCTGAGGCGCAAAAGGCACAGCCAGCACGAAAGCAAGGCTGAGCAGGGAAACGCGAAATTTCTGCATGGTGAGTATTCTGGTGGTTATTTATGCACATTATGATAGACAGCCGCTTCGCCCTAAACGATTGCGAAGCGGAACAGCCCATCATAGCGCGTAGAACGCGGCATCTACCAGAAAATAATGGTGAACAAATGCTGCATTGCTGACGTAATTAAATTCACATCAGCAATGCATATAGGCACTCAGAACAGCCGGTAGCCGTAGCCCCACAGCACCACGGTCAGCGCCAGCAGCACCTCCAGCACCAGTACGCCGATGGCGAGGGTTGAACTGGCAAAACTGAGCCCCTCTTCCCTATCGATATTCAGGAAGGTGGGAATACCGACGTACAGCAGATATCCGGTGTAGAACAGCGCCACCGTACCGACCAGCGCACACAGCCACACCAGCGGGTAGAGCGCCACGATGCCACTCAGGAAGATGGGCGTCGCAACGTAGCCAGCAAACACCATACAGCGCTTGAGCGACGGACGTTGCGGATAGTTGCGCGCCATCCACCAGATAACGCGCCCCATCACCGCGACGCCAACCAGCATCAGCGCATAAAACAGTACCGCCATGCCCAGGCCGGTCATCAGCGACAGCCGGACCACGTTACCGTCGCCAAAATTCCAGCCCAGCTGAGTGGTGCCAATAAACGCGCAGACCACCGGAATGGCCGCCATGACCAGCACATGATGCACATAGTGGTGAGAAACGGTTTCGTTCTCGCTACGGATAACATGCATTTCTTTATCAGGGTGGGAGAACAGTCCCCATACATGGTTCATAACGCCTCCTCTGCACGGCTTCGTACCACGTTGCTGTAAGTATAATTCACAGCAATGATTATTTTATGTACAACGCAAAAAAATAGCGGGCCCTGCAATCTCGCCGTGAGGGTGTATGATGAATAGTATGATGTTGTAAGGAGTGAGTGTTTGTATGGATATCAATAACCTGATTTCCCATTATGGCTACGCCGCGTTAATTATCGGCAGCATGGCGGAAGGCGAAACGATTACGCTGCTAGGCGGTGTGGCTGCCCATCAGGGGCTGCTGAAATTTCCGCTGGTGGTGATCTCCGTGGCGCTGGGCGGCATGATTGGCGATCAGGTGCTGTATCTGTTGGGCAGAAAGTTCGGCGGGCGACTGCTGAGGCGCTTCTCGCGCCACCGGGCACGAATTCGTAAGGCGCAGAGGCTGATTAAGAACCACCCCTATCTGTTCGTGATCGGTACCCGCTTTATGTACGGCTTTCGCGTCATCGGCCCGCTGCTGATTGGCGCCAGCGGCCTGCCTCCGAAAATTTTTCTGCCGCTGAATATCTTTGGCGCAGTGGTGTGGGCGCTGCTGTTTACGACCCTTGGTTATCTGGGTGGCGAGGCAATAGGCCCGTGGCTTCACCATCTTGATAAACACCTGAAGCATCTCATCTGGCTGGCGCTGGCGATTGTGCTGGTGGTCGCCGCACGCTGGTGGTTCAAACGGCGTGAGGCGAAAAAACCGCAGGAATAAGGATACCCGGCCCGGCGTTCACGCCGCCGGGCACTGTCCGGAGTTGGCGGTATGCGCCTCGTCCGGGGGCATCAGCATCAGAAGGAGTATTGAACCCCTACGCGGTAACGCGTCTGGCGGTCTTCCTCGGTGCTGCTGACGGAGACGTTGCCAATTTGCGCATAGGGCTTCCAGTTTTTATCAATGCTGTAGGCCACTTTGAAATCCAGTTCGTAATCGTCTTTTCCGTTGTCATAGCGATTATAATCCTGGCTCTTTTTATACAGATAATTGCCCTCAAACGCCCACGGCCCGGTTTTATAGCCTAGCCACAGATCGCCACGGTTAATATGCTCATCGTCTTTATCCGTCGAGGTATCACGGGCATATTCATAGCGATAGCGGGCCGCAATATAAAAACCGCCTTCGAAATTATACTGCCCTCGAATATAGGGTTTATAGATCGCCTTCGATGACGATGTTTCCAACGCAAAGCCGGGTTGAATCGCAATATTCGGCATGGCGTTAAACTGATAGCTAACAACATATTCATCGCCATTATCAACAACATCATTAAAGGCTTTATCCGAATGCTCGCCGCCCGACTTGGTTTTGGCCTCCACCGAGAAGCCAAAGCCGTTACCAAAACGATGAGAGATCAGCACTCTGTCTTTCTGGCCCTGCGAGGTGTCGGTATATTCATGGCGCAGGTCAATGGTAACCGCACTTGCCGATGCGCTGACCAGCGCCAGCATTCCAAAGGTTATTAATTTTTTCACGCAATCGTCCTCTGCTTTTTGTTAATAAAAATCAGTGAGGAACTGGCTGTAATATTTAAAAAGCAAATGTAATTATCAATAAATATACATTAAAACTAGAAAGATATTATTTTTCTGGGGAGCGATATTAGGGGGCGTGTAGACAGGTGTCATGCATTTAAAGATAAATACGTGATCGCAGGCATATTTTAATTCAAGCGCTATCGTTATTTTTAATTAAAATAAAAATTAGATTTTGAGAAAATATATTAGCGGTTAATACTATTTAATCTGAATATTTGTTTTTCATTTTCCCCCTGCAAACGAAATGCAGGGGGAAGCGAACGCCGGGAGCCTTACTTTTCGTTGACGTGATAACCGCCACCCAGCGCCGAGGTTAGCTGAATGCTGGCATCAAGCCACTGGCCGTGCAGGCGTAACGCATTAATACGCTCCTGTAGCACCGGCAGCTTCGCCAGGCTGACCTTCGAACCCGGAATAATCCCGGCGTTCATCCGCGCCTGCGCCAGGTTAACCACCCGCATGGCGTCTTTCTCCACCTGCGCCTGCCGCTGGCTTTTTGCCATCAGCGTTTCCACCTGACTGGCGGTTTTTGCCACCTGGTTTACCGCATCAACCACCGCTTTGTTGTATTTCGCCACCGACAGACCATTCTGCGCGCTGGCGATATCCAGATTGGCGTTTAACCGGCCGCTGTCAAAAATCGGTAGCGTCAGCCCGGCCGTCACGCCCATCTGATTCGCCGAGTGGCGGAACAGATCGCTTAAGTGCAGCGCATCCTGTTGCAGGAACGCCATCAGATTGATATCGGGATAGAACGCCGCTTTTGCCGCGTCGATTTCGCTCAGCGAAGCCTCGATATACCAGTGTGCGGTCTGCAGATCCGGACGGCGGGCTAACAGCTCATAGCCCAGCCGGGACGGCATTTTGCTGGCCACGGCGGGCAGCGTAGCCGGGCGCAGGTTCAGCGGCTGGCTCTGGGCGTTGGTTAAGGCCATAAGCCGGGCCTCAATCTCTTTCATATTGCCTTCAACGTCGGCCAGCTGCTGATCGGTTTTACCCACGTTAATGTCGTTTTCCGCCCCTTCAGCGGAGTCGGTGATGCCATGCTCATACAACGAGGTGTCAACGCTGACAATCGTATTCTGTTCGCTTTTTATCTGCTCCAGCACGCCGTGAATGGCCGCTTCGGTCTGCCACTGCCAGTACAGACGAGCCACGCTGCTGGCCAGCAGCTCGCGGGTCTGCGCCAGCTCGGCCACCTGCGCCTTCACTTCCCCAATGCGCGCTTGCACTTCGGCGCGGTTTTTTCCCCACAGGTCAAGATCCCAACCGGCGGTCAGGCCAAAGGTGCCGTTGGTGTACCACGGGCCGGTATTGCCGTCGGTATCGGTAGCAAACGGCCCCATCAGACCTTCCGCCGACATTTTCTGTCGTTCGAGATCGGCACCGAAATCGACTTCCGGCCCCAGCGCCGATTTCGACATCCGCGCCTGCGCTTCCGCAAGCTTGATGCGCTGTTCAGCAATCTGCATATCCGGAGCATTCGCCAACGCGCGACGAATCAAGTTATTGAGCTGGGCATCATGATAGTCTTGCCACCACTGACTCTGCGGCCAGCCGTTCTTCAGCGCCGCGGGTAAGGTCGTTGTCACCTGTGAAGCCGGCATCTGCGGCGTCATCGGGTTGCCAATATCATGCGAAGGCGCACAGCCCGCCAGCGCGAGGAGCAGGGTCAAGCCAGACAGCGCGCGTGTTTTCAGAGTCAGGTTCATGAGATACGTCGGTTAAACACAGAGGCGGCTATCATAAATTAAATGATCGCCTTCCTTTTAGTAACGCGTGTGGGAACACAGACGGACACACTTAACGACAGCCACAAACATTTCGCCTTCAGGGAGTGAACATGAGTCAGAATATTTACGACGACCCGCAGTTTTTTGCCGGTTATGCCACGCTCGACCGTTCGGTCAAGGGGCTGGACGGCGCGCCGGAATGGCCCGCGATACAGGATATGCTGCCGTCGCTCGCCGGTTTACGGGTTGTCGATCTCGGCTGCGGCTACGGCTGGTTTTGCCGCTGGGCGCGCGATCAGGGCGCCGCTAAGGCCACCGGATACGATCTCTCCAGCCTTATGCTGGAGCGGGCGCGGAAGATGACCGACGGCGCAGACATTGAATACCGTTGTGAAGATTTGCAGACCCTCACGCTTGCCGCTAACAGCTGCGATATGGTGTACAGCTCGCTGGCGCTGCACTATTTGCCTCATATTACCCCGCTGCTCACCTGCGTTTATCAGGCTCTGACGCCGGGTGGTACACTGCTATTTTCCGCAGAACACCCTATCTATACCGCCCCGCTCAAGCAAGGTTGGCAGGAAGATGAACAGGGGCAGAAAAGCTGGCCGGTTAGCCATTATCAGCAGGAAGGCGAGCGTATCAGCAATTGGTTTGCCGACGGCGTGAAGAAGCAGCACCGGACGCTTGGCAGTTGGATCAACGCGCTGGTGGCCGCCGGATTTGTGATTGAATACCTGAATGAATGGGGACCAACGGCAGCGCAGATTGCCGTTAACCCAGCGCTGGGTGAAGAGAAAGAGCGGCCGATGATTTTTATTCTGCGCGCGCGTAAGCCAGCGTGAATTGGGAGGATTGCCGGATGGTGGCTACGCCTTATCCGGCCTACCAGAGGTGGGGATACTTTTAGGCCGGATAAGCAAGCGCCATCCGGCAATTCACCGAGGCTTACGCTTTCAAGCTCGCGCCGTTGGTCGCAATCACCTCTTTATACCAGCCAAAGCTTTTTTTCTTACTGCGCGCCAGCGTGCCCGTACCATCATCATGGCGGTCGACGTAAATAAAGCCATAGCGTTTAGATATTTCCGCTTTTGACGCGCTAACCAGATCGATAGGCCCCCAACTGGTAAAGCCCATCAGCTCAACGCCGTCTTCAATCGCTTCGCGCGCCTGCACCAGATGATCGTTCAGGTAGCTAATGCGGTAGTCATCATGAATACTGCCGTCGGCGTCCACGCTATCCTTCGCCCCCAGGCCATTTTCCACGATGAACAGCGGTTTTTGATAACGATCCCACAGCACGTTCAGCAGCGTGCGCAGGCCTAGCGGGTCGATCTGCCAGCCCCACTCCGAGCTGGCCAGATGAGGGTTTGGCACCATGTTGAGGATATTGCCGCGCGCCTTCTGATTCAACGCTTCATCAGCGGTGACGCAGCCGGTCATATAGTAGCTGAAAGAGATGAAATCAACGGTGGAGCGCAGCGCTTCACGGTCGGCGTCGGTAATCGCCAGCGTAATGCCGCTATCGCGCAATTCCCGCAGCATATAGCCCGGATAAGCGCCGCGGCATTGGACGTCACCAAAGAACATCCAGCTACGATTTTCCTGCAATGTTTTAAAGACGTCTTCCGGTTTACAGCTCAGCGGATACACCAGTCCGCCCAGCAACATATTGCCGATTTTACCTTCCGGCACGATCTCATGGCAGGCTTTGACCGCGAGCGCGCTAGCCACCAGCTGATGATGGATGGCCTGGTACACCTCCCCTTTGCTACTGCCCGTCGGCAGGCCGACCCCGGTCATTGGCGCATGCAGCGACATGTTGATTTCGTTAAAGGTCAGCCACAGCTTCACTTTGCCTTTATAGCGCTCAAACACGGTACGTGCATAGCGCTCAAAGAAGCCAATCACCTGACGGTTGCCCCAGCCGCCGTAGTTTTTTACCAGCGCCCACGGCATTTCATAGTGCGACAGCGTCACCAGCGGCGTGATGTTGTATTTTGCCATTTCATCAAACAGTTTGTCGTAGAAGGCCAGCCCGGCCTCATTCGGCTGCGCGTCGTCGCCGTTCGGATAGATACGCGTCCAGGCAATGGACACGCGCAGGCAGTTAAAGCCCATTTCAGCGAACAGTGCGATATCTTCCGGGTAGCGATGGTAGAAATCGATAGCCACATCTTTCAGCGCGCTGTCACCCTCCCCCCGTTCAACCACCTCACCAAACACGCCGTGCGGCTGCACATCGGAGGTGGACAGTCCTTTCCCCTCCTCCAGATATGCGCCCTCAATCTGGTTTGCAGCGGTGGCGCCGCCCCAAAGAAACGTCTGCGGGAATGTTTTCATCTCTCTCTCCTGTGATTAATGCGTAAGGGTCAGCAGCGGCTGGCCGGCCTGAACGGCGCTGCCGGCAACGATTTCCAGCCCCGGATAGTCGTCGCTGTTGCTGATAAGAATGGGCGTCACCAGATCGTAACCGGCGTCGAGAATTTGCTGGCGGTCGAAGGTTAAAAGCAGATCGCCCGCCTGAATTTTGTCCCCTTCCTGGACGTGCGCGGTAAACGGCGCGCCGTCGAGTTTGACGGTATCAATACCGACGTGGATAAGCAGTTCAATACCGCTGTCGCTTTGCAGCCCAATGGCGTGCCTGGTCTGGAAAATTGAGGCCACTTCACCGCTAAACGGAGCCATCACCTTGCCCTCGCTGGGAATGATGGCCACACCTTTACCCAGCAGACCGCTGGCAAACGTGGTGTCGGGTACCAGCTCCAACGCCAGTACGGTGCCGCTCATAGGGGCCAGCACATCCTTTTCCGTGGCCATCGCGACCGCGACCGGCGCGGCGGCGTTGCGCGGCAGCCCGGCAAAAAAGGTCAGCGCACAGGCGACAATAAAGGCTACCGCGGTGCCGATGAGCCCGCCCCAGACGCTGGCATCAATGCCGCCCGGTGGAATCATCTGCGCCGGGAAAAAGATATTGGGCAGACCGAACGAGAAGGCATAGCTATTACTGAACGCGGTAATGGCCCCGCCGAGCGCACCGGCTACGCAGCCGAAGATAAACGGGCGGCGCAGCGGCAGCGTCAGGCCGTAGATCGCCGGTTCGGTAATACCAAACAACCCGGCAGAAAACGCCGACCCTGCCAGCACTTTCTGGCGCACGTCGCGGGTTGCCAGAAAGATCCCCAACACGGCACCCACCTGTGCCAGCACCGCCGGCAGAACGATCGGCAGCATCGAGTCATGGCCGAGCACGGTCATGTTGTTGATCATCAGCGGCACCAGCCCCCAGTGCAGACCAAAGATCACGCAGACCTGCCATAACCCTCCCAGCACCGCCCCAGCCAGCCACGGCGCGACCACATAGATAATCTGGTAACCGTTCGCCAGCATATGGCTAAGCCAGGTCGCCACCGGGCCAATGATCAGGAAAGTCAGCGGAACGACAATGGCCAGGCAAATGGCCGGGGTAAAGAAATTTTTCATCGCCGAAGGCAACAGATCGTTGCTACGTCGCTCAATCCAACAGCTGACCCAGGCAGCAAGAATGATAGGGATCACCGACGAGCTGTAGTTGATAAACGTCACCGGTATACCGAGGAAATACTCCGCCGTCGCCCCCGGGGCCTGGGCCGCTTCAAAGGCCTGTATCATCAGCGGATGCGTTAGCGCGCCGCCAATAACCATGGTAATAAACGGGTTGCCGCCAAATTTTTTCCCCGCGGTATAACCGAGAAACAGCGGGAAGAAGAAGAACAGCGCGTCGCTGGCGGCAAACCAGATTTTATACGTCGCCTGCTCCGGGCTTAGCCAGCCGCACGCCAGCGCCAGCGCCAGCAGCCCTTTCAGCAGACCGGTGGCCGCCATCACACCGATAAACGGTGCAAAAATACCGGAGACGATGTCGATAAGCTGGCCCAGCAGCGACGTTTTCTCCCCCTTTTCCGCAACCGGTTCGCTGTCATCGGTGATTCCAGCCTCATGGCGCACCGCCTGCCAGACATCATGAACGTGATTACCAATCACCACCTGAAACTGGCCGCCGCTCTCGACCACCATGATCACCCCAGGGTGCGCCTTCAGGGCCTCGGCATCGGCTCTGCCGCTCTCTTTCAATTTAAAACGCAGCCGTGTGGCACAGTGAACCAGACTCACAATATTCTCTTTGCCGCCGACGTGGCGGAGAATATCCTGCGCGAGTGCTTTGTATTTCATGCTGTATTCCTTGACCGGGTATAAAAAACAAAAAAACCCGAGCACGCCGCCGGGTAGCGTCGCGCTCAGGTTTTGCCTGCGTAATGCAGTAACAATCCAGTTTTAAAGGGGTTAACGCCCCTCTTTTCTCACCCGTTCAATATGAATGGCGAGAAACATAATCTCTTCCGTCGTCAGCGCACGCTGATAGCCGTTTTGCAAATGCAGCGCCACCGTTTCCGCGCACTTCCACGCCTTGGGATAATTGTCTTTCACCGCGCTATGCAGCTCCGCGTCGTCATCCTCTACTACCGTGCGCGTCAGCATTCGCTGGGCGAAAAACTTAAGATGAGTCACAAAGCGCTGGTAGCTTAATGACTCTTCGTTGTACTCAAGATGCAGCTGATACTTCACCAGTTGGAGAATCTCCTGCATCACTCGGGTGACGTGCATCACCTCAGGCATTTCGCTATTAAGCTGCGCGGTCACCAGATGCAGGGCAATAAAACCGGCTTCATCCTCCGCCAGCGACACGCCCAGGCGCTGCGCAATCAGCGCACGCGCTTCCTGGCCGAGCGCAAACTCTTTCGGGTATAGCCGTCGGATCTCCCACAGCAGCACGTTACGCAAGGCTACGCCCTTTTTCTGCCGCTCAATGGCGAAGTGGCAATGGTCGGTCAGCGTGATATACACGCTTTCCTGCAGCTTGCCGAGCCGTTCGCGCGCCCGTTCGATAATCCGGTCGCAGGTGGTCATCACCTCAAGCGGTATCTGACTGAGTAGTTCACTTAAACGCCCCACCAGCTCATCGCTCTGCAGGGCAAAAATTTTCTCGATTTTCGACTCATCCAGTGAATCGCCGACGCGTTTCTGAAAGGCCAGCCCTCGCCCCATCACCACCTGCTCACGCCGGTGTTCATCCAGAACCACCACCACATTATTATTAAGTACTTTGGCGATCTGCATTTACGAACCCCAGAAACAAAAAAACCTGACTTCTGACAAAGGTCAGATAATCAGGTTTTGCCTGCCGTAGCAGTAACAATCGGCTACGAGTATTTCATTTAAAAGTGGATTGACTCAATAGCGCAGAGAGAAAATTGTGATGCCGATCGGATAGTTTATCCGCGCCAATCGTTGATAACCCGAGCAATCAGCCGCGATTCCTGCAGCGCGCGCACGGCGGTAAACAGCTCGGAGGCCTCGTCGTACTCTTTGCGCAGGTAGCCCAACCACTGTTTGATGCGCGCCACGTGATACAGCCCGGTGTCGCCCTGTTTTTCCAGGCGAGTGTACTTTTGCAGCAGTTCTACCACCTGCGGCCACGGTAGACGCGGCGCGTTATATTTGATGACCCGGCTTAAATTCGGCACGTTTAGCGCACCGCGGCCAATCATCACCGCGTCGCAGCCGGTCACGGCCATGCACGCCTGCGCGCTGTCATAATCCCAGATTTCGCCGTTAGCAATCACCGGAATCGACAGACGCTGACGGATGTCTGCGATCGCCTGCCAGTTAATGCGCTCGGCCTTATAGCCGTCTTCTTTGGTGCGCCCGTGCACCGCCAGTTCAGTGGCCCCCGCCTGCTGTACCGCATCGGCAATTTCAAACTGCCGGGCGCCGCTGTCCCAGCCGAGGCGCACTTTCACCGTCACCGGCAGGTGCGCAGGCACCGCCGCGCGCATCGCCTTCGCCCCCTGGTAGATAAGCTCCGGGTCTTTGAGCAACGTCGCCCCGCCGCCGCTGCCGTTAACCGTTTTCGACGGGCAGCCACAGTTGAGATCCACGCCCCACGATCCCAGCTCCACGGCGCGCGCGGCGTTCTCCGCCAGCCACTCAGGGTATTGCCCTAAAAGCTGAATGCGTACGCGGGTGCCGGAAGGAGTACGGCTGGCGTTATGCAGCTCGGGGCACAGCTTATAAAACGATTTTACCGGCAATAGCTGATCCACCACGCGCAGGAATTCGGTGATGCACAGATCGTAATCATTCACTTCAGTCAGCAGCTCGCGCACTAATGAGTCGAGCACGCCTTCCATCGGCGCCAGTAAAACACGCATATTGTTATCCGGAAAAAAAAGAGGCGCTATGGTAACGTCTCTGCATCCAGCTTTCCACTGCCAGGAATGCGCCAATTATTGACACATCAGGAGGTGAATCATGAAGTCCAGGGATATCCAGCTAAAGACCATCCAGCCGCCGCGAGGATTCAGCGATGTACCGCCGGTTATGCTGACCGATGCCACCCTGCTTGAGCGCAAAAATAAGCTGCTCGAACGGATGCAGGAAGAACGCTTCGATGCGCTGGTGATTTACGCTGATAAAGAACACGGCGGTAACTTTGAGTACCTGACCGGGTTTATTCCGCGCTTTGAGGAAGGGCTGCTGGTGCTGCATAAGTCCGGGCACGCCACCGCCATCCTCGGCAATGAAAACCTGAAGATGGCCGCCCATTCGCGCATTCCGGTCACGTTGAAGCACTGCCCGCTGTTCTCGCTGCCCAATCAACCAATGGACAACGAAAAACCGCTGGCGCAGCTGTTCAGCGAAACGGGGCTGAGCGCGATGTCAAAAGTGGGGCTGGCGGGCTGGAAGATGTTTACCGCCACCGGCAGCGATAACGCTAAGCTCTTCGATCTGCCGTGGTTTATCGTCGAGGCGATAAAACAAAGCACGCACGCGGATCTGGTCAACGCCGCGCATCTGTTTATTCGCGGTGATAAAGGGGCGAGAACGGTCAATAACGCCAACGAAATCGCCCATTATGAGTACGGCGCTAACCTCGCCTCCCGCTGCATGCTGGCGGCGCTGGATGCCGTTGAACCGGGCGTGCGTGAGGTCGAACTGGGCGCCCTGCTCGCCGCCGAAGGGCAAGCGCCATCGGTGGTCACCATCGCCGCAGCCGGGCAGCGTTTCGAGAAAGCCAACCTTTATCCTTCGTGGAAAAAGGTCGAACGAGGACAGCCGTTGTCGATGACTACCGGGTTTAAGGGCGGGCTCTCCAGCCGTACCGGGTTCGTGATTGCCGATGAGAACGAACTGCCGGAAAACCAGCGTGATTATCTGGCGCGCGTGGTGAAGCCCTATTTTGGCGCCGTGGCGACGTGGCTCGAAAATATCAGCGTTGGGATGCCGGGCGGCGAGCTGTACGATTTAGTCGAGCGCGCGCTGCCAAAAGCTCAATACGGCTGGCACCTGAATCCGGGGCACCTGAGCGCGGATGAGGAGTGGATGTCATCGCCAATCTACCCTGGCTCGAGCGAGACGCTGAAAAGCGGCATGGTGATGCAGATTGATATTATTCCCTCGGTGCCGGGGTACACCGGAACCAGCGCGGAAGAGAGCGTGGCGCTGGCCGACGCAACGCTACGCCAGCAGATAGCACAGGAGCATCCAGCACTGTGGGCACGCATCGAGGCGCGGCGGGGCTATATTCGCGAGACGCTGAATATTGCATTAAGCGATGACGTCCTGCCGTTGTCGAATGCGGTGGGATATTTACGACCCTTTATGCTGGCCAAAGATAAAGCGCTGGTGATGCAGGCCGGATAAGGCAATGCCGTCATCCGGCAATCTGCGCTAGTGGAGCCTGATGGCGCTGCGCTTATCAGGCCTACGGGATATCCGGCCGCACGGGGCCATGCAGGCCGGATAAGGCAACGCCGTCATCCGGCAATGTGCGCAGCTTATCAGGCCAACAGGATCTGTCTTCACTACGCTAAATTAACGCGGTTGCAGGCAGTTATCCTCTTTCCAGCCGTACAGCCACTCGATGCCGCGATAGAACTCGTCCTGGGTTTTACCTTTCCACAGCAGGTTACGCACCTGGCGTTCAACCCCTGCCGCGTGGTACAGACGCCCCATTTCACGCGTAGACCACACGATGCGCGCCGTACGCGGAATACGTACCGACTCATACAGCGCAAACGCGCGGGCGGCATCGCCGTCGCATTCGGTCAGCGCTTTGCCTAAGGTCACCGCATCTTCCAGCGCCATACAGGCACCCTGCGCCATATACTGCGCTACCGGATGCGCGGAGTCGCCCACCAGCGTGATGCGATCGTTGCCCCATTTCTCTACCGGCTCACGATCGGCGGTAGACCAACGGCGCTAGGTGGTCGGTTTATCCAGCATCTGACGAGGACGCGGGTGAATGCCTTTAAAGTACGACAACACCTCTTCTTTGCTTCCGTCGCGTACGCCCCACTCTTCCGTTTCACGGCTGTGGAAGGTCACGACGAGGTTGTACTGCTTACCACCGCGCAGCGGGTAATGAACCAGATGGCAGTGCGGGCCAGCCCACAGCACCGGTGCGTTGATGCGCAGATCTTCCGGCATATCCTCACGCTCAACCACCGCGCGATAGACCACGTGCCCGGTCACGCGCGGCGTGTCGCTGAGCAGACTCTGACGCACCACCGACTTCACGCCGTCGCAGCCGATCAGAATATCAGCCGTCCAGCTGTTGCCTTTATCATCAAACACGGTGACATCGTCCGCCGTCTGGCGGATATCCGTCACATGGGTCGAGGTGCGATATTTCACGCCAGGGTGCTGTAGCGCCGCTTCCCAAACGGTGGCATGAATATCCACGCGGTGAATAACCGCATACGGGCCGCCGAAATGGTCACGGAATGCCTGACCCGTTTCGATACTAATCACTTCTTCACCGTTGACCGCATCCATCATGGTGATGTGATCGGTAAAGACCGCACGTTGACGGGCGACCTCACCGACTCCCAGGCTGTCGAGCGCCGAAAACGCATTTGGCCCTAACTGGATCCCGGCACCGATTTCGCCGATTTCATGCGCCTGCTCCAGCAGCATCACCTGAATGCCCTGGCGCGCCAGCGACAGCGCGGTAGCCGCACCGCCGATACCGCCGCCGACAATAATTGCACGCGTTACTTTAGCCATCATAATTCTCCTTCTCAGACTACGCCGGGATTTTGTCCTGCTGGTTTTCAGGGGCCGCGGCGATAAACGCCGGCAGCGCGGTACAGGCATCATAGACCGCTTTACAGCGCGGGAACCCGCTCAGATCGCAGCCCATACGCTCAGCGTTAGCCCACTGCGGCACCAGGCAGCAGTCGGCTAGCGTCGGCGAATCGCCCACGCAAAACGCCCCTGAATGGCTACGGCGCAGCAGCTGTTCCACTGCGCTTAGCCCCTGCTGGATCCAGTGTGCATACCAGCGTTTTTTCTCTTCTTCACTGACCTTCAGCTCATCGCTGAGGTAGCGCAATACGCGCATGTTGTTGATGGGGTGGATGTCGCAGCAAATGGCGTACACCACTTCCAACACGCGCATGCGCTGTGGATCGTTCGCCGGTAGCAGCGGCGTCTGCGGGAAATGTCTGTCCAGCCAGTCAATAATCGCCAGCGATTGCCCCAGCGATTCACCGTCGTCGGTGACAAGCGCCGGTACCAGCCCCACCGGGTTGAGGCGTCGGTACTCCAGCGCGTTCTGCTGGCCAATACGAATGTTGACGCCCACCGTCTGATGGTCAATGCCCTTCAGCGCCAGCACAATGCGCACGCGGTAAGAGGCCGAACTATTAAAAAAACTGTACAGCTTCATCGCTCACCTCAAACAATTTTCACCGTGATTGGCGTTAAACCTTCCACGTTACCGGTGATGGTTTCGCCCTTCACCACGGCGCCAACGCCTTCCGGCGTACCGGTGAAGATCAGATCGCCCGGCTGCAGTTCGAAGAAGCCAGACAGGTAGCTGATGGTTTCTTTGACGTCCCAGATCAGATGCTCAATATCGCTGCGCTGACGGTCTTCGCCATCAACCTGCAGCCAGATTGGCGCTTTTTCCAGAGACGGCGCATCGGCTACTTTGTGCAGCGGTGCAATCGGGGCAGAGAGGTCAAAGGCTTTGCCGATTTCCCACGGGCGGCCCATCTGGCGCATTTCCATCTGGCGATCGCGGCGGGTCATATCCAGACCGGTGGCGTAGCCCCAGATGTACTCTTCCGCTTTCTCCAGCGGGATATCGCTGCCTTTTTTACCAATCGCGACGACCAGTTCAATTTCATAGTGATAGTTGTCGGTCTGCGCCGGGTAGGCCAGGTTCAGCGTTTCACCCGCCGCAACCGGCACCACGGCATCTGCCGGTTTACAGAAGAAGAACGGCGGCTCGCGATCCGGATCAAAGCCCATTTCACGAGCGTGCGCAGCATAGTTACGGCCCACGCAGTAAACGCGGCGTACCGGGAACTGCTCATCGCTGCCCACAACCGGAATCGCCACCGGCGCCTGAGGTTCAAATACGTATTTGCTCATCTTTCTTCTCCTGAATTAATAACGCGCTTCGCGGAACAGTCCCAGGGCTTCCTGGACAGGTCTATCCGAGAAACTGAATAACACGGTCTCTTCTGGCGTGTTGAACGACACGCTGTGCCAGGTCGGCACGACAAAAATATCTTTCGCTTTAAAGCTGAAGGTCTGCTCGCCAATGGTCACCTCACCGCTGCCCTCCACCACGTGATAAATGGTGCTGTCGGTGGTGCGCGCCTGACGCGACTGGAAGCCTTTCGGCAGCAGCTGCAGGAAGGCCCCCATCGACGGCATCGGATAGCCGCCGGTAACCGGGTTGACGTAGCGCATCTTATAACCGTCCCATTCATCGGCCTCGCCCATACGGGTCAGGTCATGCAGGGCATCGCGGCTGCGGTCATAGCGATAGTTGAAAATAGGCGATGAGTTGCCAACCTGGTGGCGCAGCGGCAGCATGTTGGCCGCGTAGCGCGGCAGATAGTCGCCTTCTTTACGCGTGACCGGCTGCTGATCCTCCGGGTAGTCTTCGGCGAAGCCGCAGCCAAGGTAGTTCACCAGCGGCAGATCCAGGCCATCCAGCCAGATAACCGGTTCTGAACCCGGGTTGCCGTGATCGTGCCAGCGCCACTGCGGGGTCAGGATAAAGTCGCCCGGGCTCATCTGAGTGCGTTCGCCGTCGACGGCGGTAAACGCGCCGTGGCCTTCAACCACAAAGCGCAGCGCCGACTGGTTATGGCGGTGACTCGGGGCGACTTCACCCGGCATGATCAGCTGTAAACCCGCGTACAGCGACGAGGTAATGGATGACTGGCCGCGCAGGCCGGGGTTTTCCAGCACCAGCACGCGGCGCACCGCCTCTTTTGCGCCAATCAGGTTGCCGCTTTCCAGCAGCAGCGGGCGAATTTCCTGATAGTTCCAGTAGGCCGGCGCGCAGTTGGCATTTGGCGTTTTAGGCACCAGGTGATGCAGCGACTCCCACAGCGGCGTCAGGTTTTGCCCTGAAATGTGCTGATAGAACTGCTGGCGATCGTGTTTTACGTCCGAGGTCATTATTATTCTCCTTAACTTTTCACCGCGCCCATCACAGGCTGCGATTCGGGTACTCGGGAAGGTCGGCGTACGACCAGCGTCAGCAGCGTAAGCATGACGGCGCTAACGGCGGCCGGTACGGCGATAACAAAAAACAGGGTGTCGAATGAGAAGTTCATCGCCATCATCATGCCGCCGGAGACGGAGCCGACGATGGCGCCGCAGCGGCCGACGGCGTTAGACCAGCTCACGCCGGTGGCGCGACTTTGTGTGGGGTACAGCGTGGCGGTCAGCGCATTAAGCCCGACCTGCGATCCGCTGATACCGATACCGGTGCCAAATATCGCCAGCGCCATCATCCACAGGCCGTTTTCACTCAGGCCAATCATGACGATACACACCGCGCCCAGCGCATAGCTGACGGCCAGCACCCAGAAGGGATTGAATTTATCCATCAGCACGCCCAGCATCAGCGCCCCTAGCGTACCGCCAACCTGGAAGGCTGCGGTAACCCAGGAGGCATGCTGCAAATCGATGCCGCGATGGTTCAGCAGCGTCGGCATCCAGCTGGAAAGCAGATAGATGATCAGCAGACTCATAAAGAACACCACCCACAGCATCAGCGTGATGGTGAGCTGACGCCCGGCAAACAGCTGGCTGATGCTGCCTTTCTGGGTAGCTGCCGGTTCGTCGAGCCAGAATTCAGTCTCTTCATAACGCTCGCCGGTCATTGCGCTCACGGTGCGGGTAATCTGCGCCTGTGGACGCTGGCGGCGAACCAGCCAGCGCGGCGATTCCGGCAATGCGGCCAACAGCCCGAAGAACAAGACCAGCGGCAGCACGCCGCCCAGCACCAGAATGCCGTGCCAGCCAATCACCGCCACCAGCTGCGCGCTGACGATACCGCCCAACGCCGAGCCGAGAGTAAAACCGCAGAACATCAGGGTAACCAACGCGCCGCGACGGCGTGTAGGCAGGTATTCAGAGGTCATGGTGATGGTATTCGGCATCGCACCGCCAAGGCCGAGACCGGTTAAGAAGCGCAGGACAATCAACGCTTCCAGATTCGGCGAGAAGGCTGACAGCAGGCTAAAGAGGCCAAACAGCGCCACGCAGCATTCGATAACGCGTTTGCGCCCGAAGCGGTCGGACATCGGCCCGCACAGCAGCGCGCCAGCGGTTAAGCCCAGCAGGCCTGCGCCAAAGAGCGGTGCCAGATCGGCGGCAGTCAACTGCCAGTGGTCGCGTATTGCTGGAGCGATAAAGCCGATGGCGGCGGTGTCAAAACCGTCCATCATCACCACCAGAAAACAGCAAATGATGACGCGCCACTGCATCGCGCCGATAGGGGCGGCGTCGATTAGCGCCTGAAGTTCACGTCGTTGCGTCATAGGGAAGGCCTCGAAAATGCAGGTTATCCATTTATTCGCCGTTCGCGCGTCTGGCCCGAACGGCACAGGGTAAGATGTTTCTTTTTTTGCTTTTATGTTGCTATTTTGTGATAAGAGAAATGAGTTGTACAATGGCATTTCATGCCTAACCATAACCTGGAGGTTATATCTGATGGCAGACTGGACGCAGAAACTGAAGCTACATCATTTGCATATTCTGGTGGCGCTCGGCGAGCAGGGAAATCTGACCCAGGTGGCGAAGATGATGCACATCACCCAGCCTGCGCTGTCGAAATGGCTCACCCAATTTGAAGAGGAGCTGGGTCTGACGCTGTTCGAACGGCACAGCAAAGGGCTGCGTCCATCGGAAGGCGGTAAACTGCTGCTTCAGCACGCCCAGCGGTTGATCAACGATATCGAGCGTTCACAGTTTGAGATGGAGCGATTTAAGCAAGGAGGGCTGGTCGGCAGCCTGAAAATTGGCTGCTCGCCGGTGGCAACCGACTGCGTCTCCCACGCCATTTTCCCGCTGCTGGCCGAAATGCCGACGCTGCATCTCAATATCGAAGAGAAAGTCATGACCCCGCTGCTGCACGATTTGCAGTCGGGCGTGGTGGACGTGGTGGTCGGGCGCATCGGCGGCCGGGCGCTGGAGCTGCCGTTAAACTACGAAGTGCTGTACACCGAGCCGGTATGTTTTGTCTCACGTCCCGACCATCCGCTGGCGCGCCTTCCTCGTCTGGGTTGGAACGACCTGGCGCCGTGGCGCTGGATTGTCTGGCCGAACGGAACGCCTATCCGCCAAAGTATTGACAACGCGCTGGTAGAAAACGGCGTCATGCTGCCGGAAAATACGATTGAATCGGCATCGATGAACGTGAGCGTCAACCTGCTGCAAAGCAGCGATATGATCTCTATTCTGTCTTTGCGTCTCGCCGAGCGCTACCAAAGTCAGGGGCAGCTGTCGATTCTGGCGCTGCCGCGCATTGAGCAGAAAGGCAGCGTTGGCGTATTCTGGCGTAAGAAGGATCTACCGTCGCTGGCGCTGAGCCGTTTTCTCCACTATTTATCGCACCCGGTACAAAGCGAGAGCTAGCCCCTTGCACTGGGCCTGATGTTCCGCGTGTCTATATCAGGTATGCTCAGATTTCATGATGTGATCGGTAGCACATTTTAGGGTTTAATTGTATGATGAATGCATTCCACCAAAGGTGAATCCCATGCTCAAATCACTGAATCTTATCTGGCAATACCTGCGTGCATTCGTGCTGATTTACGCCTGTCTTTATGCCGGAATTTTCGTTTCATCGTTGCTGCCGATTACCATTCCCGGCAGCATAATCGGCATGCTTATTCTTTTCGTCCTGCTGGCGCTCCAGGTTCTGCCCGCCAAATGGGTTAACCCCGGCTGCTATGTGTTAATTCGCTACATGGCGCTGCTGTTTGTCCCGATTGGCGTAGGCGTCATGCAGTACTTTACCCTGCTAAAAGCTCAGTTTGGCCCGGTCGTAATCTCCTGCACCATCAGTACGCTGGTGGTGCTGGTGGTGGTGAGCTGGAGCTCACATCTGGTGCACGGTGAACGTAAAGTCGTTGGGCAAGAAGAGGCGGATAAATAATGTTGCATTATATCTGGTGGTCCCTGCCGCTAACCCTGGTCGTGTTCTTTGCCGCTCGCCGGCTGGGCGCACGCTTTAAAATGCCGCTGCTCAACCCGCTGCTGGTGTCGATGGTGGTGATCATTCCGTTCCTGATGCTGACCGGCATTCCGTACGATCGCTACTTTAAAGGCAGCGAAGTGCTGAACGACCTGCTGCAACCGGCGGTGGTGGCCCTCGCCTATCCGCTCTATGAACAGCTGCACCAGATTCGCGCCCGCTGGAAATCTATCATCACCATCTGCTTTATCGGTAGCGCGGTGGCCATGATTACCGGGACTTCGGTCGCGCTGATGATGGGCGCATCACCGCAAATCGCGGCGTCTATTCTGCCAAAATCCGTCACCACGCCGATTGCAATGGCGGTCAGCGGCAGCATCGGCGGGATTCCCGCCATCAGCGCCGTGTGCGTGATTTACGTCGGGATCCTCGGCGCAGTATTTGGCCATACCCTGCTCAACCTGATGCGTATCACCACGAAAGCCTCGCGCGGACTGTCAATGGGTACCGCATCGCACGCGCTGGGGACCGCACGCTGTGCAGAGATGGACTATCAGGAAGGCGCATTCAGTTCGCTGGCACTGGTTATCTGCGGGATTATCACCTCGCTGATTGCCCCGTTCCTGTTCCCGATCATTCTGTCGGTGGTGGGATAAAACGAGACAAATCACACATTTTCAAATGCAATTACATACGTTGCATTAACAATGAGATATTGATCACTAATTGAAGCGTTCGTGCCCCGTACACTACCATTCCATTACAACGTTACGAGGCACAACGCCATGCACCCACGTTTTCAATCTGCTTTTACGCAACTGGCGGCAGATCTGCAGACCGCTATCGCCCCGCTGTTAGCCGATCCGCACTTTCCTGCTCTGCTGACCGCCGAGCAGGTCTCTTCGCTGCAAAAGGCGACGGGGCTGGACGAAGACGCGCTCGCTTTCGCGCTCCTGCCGCTGTCTGCAGCCTGCGCCCGCGCGGACCTCTCCCATTTTAACGTCGGCGCGATTGCTCGCGGCGTCAGCGGCACCTGGTACTTCGGCGGCAACATGGAGTTTCTCGGTGCCACCATGCAACAAACGGTTCACGCTGAACAAAGCGCCATCAGCCACGCCTGGCTGCGCGGCGAAAAAGCTCTGCAGGCCATTACCGTTAACTACACGCCGTGCGGCCACTGCCGTCAGTTTATGAACGAGCTGAACAGCGGGCTGTCGTTGCGTATTAACCTGCCAGGCCGTCAGCCGCATACGCTGAAAGACTACCTGCCGGATGCGTTCGGGCCAAAAGATCTCGATATCAAAACGCTGCTGATGGATGAGCAGGATCACGGCTATCCGCTTGAAGGCGATGCGCTGGCACAGGCTGCTATTCAGGCCGCTAACCACAGCCACACCCCGTACAGTCAAGCGCCTTCCGGCGTAGCGCTGGCGCTGCGTGATGGTACGATTTTCAGCGGCAGCTATGCAGAAAACGCGGCGTTTAACCCAACGCTGCCGCCGCTGCAGGGCGCACTAAACCTGCTGAGCCTGAACGGCTACGACTACCCGGATATCCAGCGTGCCGTTCTGGCCGAACGCGCCGATGCGCCGCTGATTCAGTGGGATGCCACCGCCGCGACGCTGAAAGCGCTGGGCTGCCACAATATCGATCGCGTGCTGTTAGGTTAACGATGTAGGCCTGATAAGCGTAGCGCTATCAGGCGAACTGGAGCAGATTGCCGGATGGCGGCTTTGCCTTATCCGGCCTACAAACGGCAATCCGTCTCCGTTGTCTAATTTCCCCGCAATTAAACGATGGTTTCTTGCTCTTGCCCGACGGGTACAGTAGCCTGATGTCTCCCTCGTCGACTATTGAGCCAAGTGAATGTTAAAGCGTGTGTTATACAGCCTGTTAGTCCTGTGCGGCCTGCTGCTGTTGACCGTGCTGGGTCTTGACCGTTGGATGAGCTGGAAAACCGCACCCTATATTTACGACGAGCTTCAGGATCTTCCCTACCGCCAGGTGGGCGTGGTGCTCGGCACCGCGAAGTATTATCGCACCGGCGTTATCAATCAGTACTACCGCTACCGCATTCAGGGCGCGCTCAACGCCTATAACAGCGGCAAGGTTAACTATCTGCTGCTGAGCGGTGACAACGCGCTGCAAAGCTACAACGAGCCGATGACCATGCGCCGCGACCTGATTAAAGCCGGCGTTGCGCCGGAAGATATCGTGCTGGATTACGCCGGTTTCCGCACGCTCGATTCCATTGTGCGCACGCGTAAGGTGTTCGATACCAACGATTTCATTATCATCACCCAACGTTTCCACTGCGAGCGCGCGCTGTTTATTGCACTGCATATGGGGATTCAGGCGCAGTGCTACGCCGTGCCGTCGCCGAAGGATATGTGGAGCGTACGTCTGCGCGAATTTGGCGCCCGCTTCGGCGCGCTGGCCGATCTGTATCTTTTCAAACGCGAACCGCGCTTCTTAGGCCCGCTGATTCCCATTCCGGCCCAGCAGGAAGTCCCCGAAGATGCGCAGGGCTACCCGGCGGTGACGCCGGATCAAATGCTGGAGCTACAGAAGAAGAAATCCGCCGCTAAGGTTGAAGAGTGATATCGCTGTCACACATCACGTAAAATGCGAATAACGCGCGATCTCAGGTACGTAGCTTGTCTTTATCGTGTTTGCTGCCGGAGGCCATTCTGATGATGCCGTCGATTGGCTTTAAATTGATGACAGACAAACTGGCACGGTGGGACAGCGATGAATGCGCAAAATAAAACAGAGTAAACCTCCGCTTCAGATAAATTGCTCTAATGGATTCTCATTGCGCAAACAGTTCCTATTTGCATCTTATGTATTCCTGCTATCTCCGAAAAAACACAGTATAAATAGGGCTATTTGTGAATGCTTTCACAGACCCCTCCCCTTCATCCGCTTAGCCTGCCAGTAGTTGTTTCACTTTATTTGCCTTAATTAAACTAATCATTAAGGGAGCCATCATGTCACAACACGAATATCAGGCTGAGCTGATTCCCGCCTTTACGCCGCTATTGGCGATCAAAGAAGCTTCCCGCTGCCTGCTGTGCCACGACGCGCCGTGCAGTCAGTCTTGTCCGGCGGAAACTGACCCGGGCAAGTTCATTCGTTCAGTCTATTTCCGCAACATTAAGGGCGCAGCCGAAACCATTCGGGAAAATAATGCGTTAGGGGCCGTGTGTGCACGAGTCTGCCCAACGGAAAAGCTGTGCCAGCAGGGCTGCTCGCGCTCGGGAATCGATACACCGATTGATATCGGCCGCCTGCAGCGTTTTGTCACCGATTTTGAGCAGCAAACGGCAATGCAGATTTACCAGCCGGGCCGTAAGGATAAAGGCAAAGTCGCCATTATTGGCGCGGGCCCTGCCGGATTACAGGCCAGCGTCACGCTCACCAATCTGGGTTATGACGTTACCCTGTTCGAAAAAGAGGCCCAGCCCGGCGGCTGGCTACGGCACGGCATTCCGGAATTTCGCCTGCCACAAAAGGTCCTGGATACTGAAATTGCGCGCATCAGCGAAATGGGCGTGACGATTCGCTGTGGCTGCGAGGTTGGCAAAAACCTGACGCTCGCCGAGCTAAAAACCGACTACCGCGCCGTACTGCTGACCGTTGGGATGTCCAAAGGCTCGACGCTGCCGCTGTTTAACGACGCCAGCCAGGTCGAAATTGCCGTCGACTTTCTCCAGCATGCTCGTACCTCTGGCGGCAACATCAGCGTACCGCAAAGCGCGCTGATTGTCGGCGGCGGCGACGTGGCGATGGACGTGGCCAGCACGTTGAAAATACTCGGCTGCCCGTCCGTCACCTGCGTAGCGCGCGAAGAGATGGCCGAATTCCCGGCAAGCGATAAAGAGTTCACTACCACCCAGGCACTAGGCGTGTCAATTATTGATGGCTTTACGCCTGTCGCCGTGACGGGCAACAACGTCACGTTCCAGCACGTTCGCCTGCCCGGCGAGCTGACGCTGACGGCAGAACGTATTTATCTCGCCGTGGGTCAACACGCCGAATTAGAGGCCTTTGCGGGGATTCAGGCGCAGCGCAATATCGTGGAAACGCACGACTACCAGACCAGCGATCCTCAGCTGTTCGCCGCGGGCGATATCGTCAAGGGAGATAAAACCGTCGTCTACGCCGTGAAGACCGGGAAAGAAGCCGCTCAGGCCATTCATCACTATTTAGAGGAGGCATGAACATGTTAACTAAAGATCTGTCGGTCACCTTCTGTGGCGTCAAATTCCCGAACCCGTTCTGTCTCTCGTCTTCACCGGTAGGCAACTGCTACGACATGTGCGCCAAGGCCTATGACAGCGGCTGGGGCGGTATCGTGTTTAAAACTATCGGCTTCTTTATTGCCAATGAAGTCTCCCCACGCTTCGATCATTTAACCAAAGAAGACACCGGGTTTATCGGCTTTAAAAACATGGAGCAGATTGCCGAACACCCGCTGGCGGAAAACCTGGCGGCGATCCGCCAGCTCAAGCAGGACTATCCCGATAAAGTGCTGATCGCCTCGATCATGGGCGAAAATGAACAGCAGTGGCAGGATCTGGCGAAACTCGTCGAAGAAGCCGGTGCCGACATGATCGAATGTAACTTCTCATGCCCGCAGATGACCTCCCACGCGATGGGCAGCGACGTCGGGCAAAGCCCGGAGCTGGTAGAGAAATACTGCCGGGCGGTGAAGCGCGGCTCTTCTCTGCCCATGCTGGCCAAAATGACGCCAAACATCGGCGATATGTGCGAAGTGGCGCTGGCGGCCAAACGCGGCGGTGCCGACGGTATTGCGACCATCAACACCGTTAAATCGATTACCAATATCGACCTCAATCGAAAAATCGGTATGCCGGTGGTCAACGGCAAATCCAGCGTCTCCGGGTATTCCGGCAAGGCCGTGAAGCCGATTGCGCTGCGCTTCATTCAGCAGCTACGCACTCACCCCGAACTGAAGGACTTCCCTATCAGCGGGATCGGCGGGATTGAAACCTGGGAAGACGCCGCCGAGTTTTTACTGCTGGGCGCAGCGACGCTGCAGGTCACGACCGGCATCATGCAGTACGGCTATCGTATCGTCGAAGATATGATAAGCGGCCTCTCCCACTACCTTCACGATCAGGGCTTCCATTCGCTTGATGAGATGATTGGCCTTGCCAACCACAACATCGTACCGGCCGAAGACCTTGACCGCAGCTATATCGTCTACCCGCATATTCATCAGGAAAAATGCGTCGGCTGCGGCCGCTGCTATATCTCCTGCTACGACGGCGGGCATCAGGCGATGGAGTGGAATGAGGAGACCCGCACACCACATTGCAATACCGAAAAATGCGTCGGCTGCCTGCTCTGTGGACACGTCTGCCCGGTGGCCTGCATTAGCCTTGGGGAGATAGCCTTTAAACCGGGTGAAAAAGCGCACGCCGTCGCGCTTTAATCCCTTCGACCTGGTCTGCAAAATCAAAAGCCCGGCTTTTTTCACCGGGCTTTTCTTATGTTTCTCTTGCTACGCTTATTTCTTACGTGCGTATTTCAGGGAGTCCAGCGCCACGGCGAAGATAATGATCCCGCCCTTGATGATGTACTGCCAGTAAGGGTTCACGCCAATATAGGTGAGGCCGTAGTTGATAACGGTGAAGATAATGACACCGGTCACTACGCCCAGCACGGTACCTACGCCGCCGCTGAACGATACCCCGCCGACCACGCAGGCCGCAATCGCATCCAGTTCATACATAAAGCCAAGGTTGTTGGTCGCCGAGCCGATACGGCCCGCTTCCAGCATCCCGCCGAAGGCATAGAACACGCCGGACAGCGCATAAATCACCAGCAGGTTCAGCGCCACGTTAACGCCGGAAACTTTCGCTGCTTCCGGGTTGCCGCCGATGGCGAAAATATTTTTACCAAAGCGGGTTTTGTTCCACAGGATCCACACAAAGCCAACGGCGATCAGCGCGTAGAAGGTGATGTAGGATAAGCGGAAGCTCCCCAACGCAATAAAGCCCTGCGTGAAGGTGGAGAAGCCGCTGTCAAAGCCGGAAATTGGCGATGCGCCCACGAAGTCATAGTACAGGGAGTTAATACCGTACACGATGATCATGGTACCCAACGTGGTGATAAACGGCGTCACGTTCAGATAAGCAATGATAATACCGTTAATCAGACCAATCACCGCGCCAATGGCGCAAACGATCAGGATAACCACGAAGATAGGCATGGTCGCCATCTCCGGGAATACCTTATTGGCATTCTCCATCGACTGTAACAGCGTCGCCGCAATAACCGCCGCCAGACCCACCTGGCGACCCGCCGACAGGTCGGTACCCTGGGTCACAATCAGCCCCGCCACGCCCAGCGCAATGATAATACGTACCGAAGACTGGGTCAGAATGTTACTGAGGTTCAGCAAACTCAGGAACGTTGGGTCCTGGATAATAATAATGGCCAACAGAACCAAAAGAACGACGTAAATACCGCCATCTTTGAGATAGGTCAGAAAGCTTTTTTTATTTAACGCACTCATGTCGAGCCCCTGCGATTAAAGGTGCAATGACGCAAGACGGAGAATTTCGTTTTGCGTTGTTGTTTTTGTTTCTACAATACCGGCAACCAGGCCATTACTCATGACAAGGATGCGGTCAGTAATACCCAGTAGCTCAGGCATTTCTGAAGAAATAATAATGATCCCTTTATCTTTCTTCGCCAGCTCAGCGATCAGTTGATAAATTTCAAATTTCGCGCCAACGTCAATACCGCGGGTGGGTTCATCGAGCATCAGAATTTCAGGTTGAGTCAATAACCAGCGGCCAATAATAACCTTCTGCTGGTTACCGCCCGATAGTGAACCAATCTGAGTATGGTGCCCCGGCGTTTTCACGCGCATAGAGTCAATAACCCACTGGGTGTCGCTCTTCATGCGCGAATTATCCAGCAGGCCAATTTTGTTTTTATAGCTCTTAATATTTGAAATTAATGAGTTAAAACCGATATCAAGATAAGCGTAAATCCCGGTTGAACGACGTTCTTCGGTCACCAGGGCGAAACCGTTATTAATGGCTTCATTGGCGTTATGGTTGTTGATTTTCTTCCCGTGCAGCGTAATGGTGCCGGAAGATTTCTCACGGACGCCAAACAGCGTTTCCACGATATCGGTACGCTTGGCGCCCACCAGCCCGGCAATCCCGAGAATCTCGCCTTTGCGCAGCTGGAACGAGACGTCGCGAATCGACGGCTGACGCAGCGAGGTCAGGTGCTGAACATCGAGAATCACCTCACCCGGCTTATTCTGGCGATCGGGGAAGCGCTGGTTCAGCGAACGGCCCACCATCATGGCGATAATCTTGTCCATATCCAGCCCTTCCAGCGGCTGGGTGGCGATCCACTGCCCGTCGCGCAGAACGGTAATTTCATCACACAGCTGGAAGATTTCTTCCATCTTGTGGGAGATATAGACAATGCCACAACCACGATCTTTCAGCTTACGGATAATGGTGAACAGATGGTTCACCTCTTTCTCCGTCAGCGACGAGGTTGGCTCATCCATAATCACGATTTTCGCGTTATAGGAGAAGGCCTTGGCGATTTCAATCATCTGCATCTGTGAGACGGATAACGTGCCCACGCGGGCGCGCGGGTCAATATCAATATCCAGCTCATCAAAGATGGCTTTGGTATCACGGTACATTTTGTCCTGATCGACAAACACGCCTTTGGTGGGGTAACGCCCCAGCCACATGTTATCCATCACGGAACGCTGTAATACCAGGTTAAGCTCCTGGTGCACCATCGAAATGCCGTTTTCCAGCGCCTCTTTGGCAGAATGGAAATCAATTTCTTTACCCTGGAAGAGAATACTGCCGGAATCTTTTTGGTAGATCCCAAATAGGCATTTTAATAACGTTGATTTGCCCGCACCGTTCTCACCCATTAATGCATGGATAGAGTGCGGGCGAACTTTCAGGTTAACATTATCGAGTGCTTTTACGCCCGGAAATGACTTGTTGATCTGGCTCATTTCCAACAAGAATTCGCCAGACGGCTCTCTATTATTGTTGTCCATATATATACCTGGCTGCGATAATTCTGCGTCAGTATTTTTGGGGCGCACGGACGTACGCCCCATATATTTAAAGATTACTTACCGGTGAATTGGCTAAGGTTGTCTTTATCTACGCCAACGTAAGGTACGCGGACGATTTTGTTTTCGATTTTCCAGTTAGTACCGTCAGCGGCACCTTTGCCTTCAGCCAGGTTTTTCGCCAGATCGAAGGTGGCTTTCGCCTGGTTGTTAGCATCGTTCAGCACGGTACCGGCCATCGCACCGGATTTCACCAGCGCCAGCGCTTCTGGCAGGGCATCCACGCCGAATACCGGGATGGAAGATTTGTTGTGCGCCTTCAGCGCTTCTACTGCACCCATTGCCATCGCATCGTTGTTGGCGATAACCACTTCAATTTTGTTGGCGTTCGGGCCGGACAGCCAGGCGTCCATTTTGTCTTTAGCCTGAGCGGTATCCCACATGGCGGTATCCAGCTGCAGCTGTTGGGTTTTCAGACCTTTGTCATTCAGCTCTTTGATAACATAGGTGGTACGCGCTTCAGCATCCGGATGGCCCGGTTCGCCTTTCAGCAGCACGAACTGAATCTGACCGTCTTTGTTCAGGTCCCAGTTCGGGTTTGCCGCCCAGTGTTTAGCAATCAGGTCGCCCTGGATAATGCCGGATTCTTTGGAGTCGGTGCCCACATAAAACGCTTTGTCATAGCTATCCAGCGCTTTACGAGAAGGTTCTTTGTTGAAGAAAACGATCGGCACGTTCTGGCCGCGCGCTTTTTCAATGACCGTACCCGCAGCCGCCGGGTCAACCAGGTTAATCGCCAGCGCTTTCACGCCTTTTGCCAGCAGAACGTCAATCTGATCGTTCTGTTTGGACTGGTCGTTCTGGGAGTCGTTCATCAGCAGCTGAACGTCCGGGGCGGACTTGCCGTCTTTCTCAATCGCCTTGCGCACAACGGACATGAAGTTGTCGTCGTATTTATAAATCGTCACACCGATACGCGTATCGGCAGCGTGCGCTGCGGCACCGAAAAACATGCTGGCCATCAGAGCAGACAGGGTTAACACCTTCTTATTCATGGTATCTCCGGTTTTATTATGCAGGGTAGTACGGGTGAAAATAGTCGGCGGGCATGGTTAATGGAATGTTACCACCCGACGAAATTCACTGATAAAAATTTGTTCTTCCGTGTTGAGTAACAATCCAGGTTACGATTAAAACTGTTTTTGCAGCCGTTCAACGCGATTAAAAGTGATTAATCACCGTTACATCATGTTTCAGTCTGGTAAACGCTGCCACTATAGCCACGGCGATGTTAACAATCTGTGAATTTACTCACAGATTGAAAACGGTTACATCGGTTTAACACTTTAGTTCGTGATGGGATGCACAAATTGCCGCTGAGCGACCGAATGACGGCGTACCAGGGTCGGCATAAAGCAGTGCGTCGCATCGGCATCGAGCTTGCCCGCCGCCCCCAGCAATGCCAGTTCTGTGGCCTGTTTCGCCATTGAAACAATGGGATAGCGCACGGTAGTTAACTGTGGATCGGTGTAACGCGCGATGGGAATGTCGTCAAAACCAATCACTGAAACCTGCTGCGGCACCGCAATGCCGTTGTCTTTAAGCGCGCTTAGCGCACCGGCAGCCATGCTATCGTTGTAAGCAAACACCGCCGTTAACCCGGCGTTGCGTCCCAGCAGTTCAACCATTGCCGCTTCACCGCCCTGCATATCCGGCGTGCCGGTACCCACCCAGCTCTCGGGCCCAACAATGCCCTGCTCCAGCAGCGCCCGCGACCAGCCTTCCCGCCGCAGGTCGTCATCTTCGATATGGTGGCTGGACGCCAGGTACCCGATACGTTGATGGCCATGATTGAGCAACATCCGCGTGCCCATCAGCGCGCCACTCACGTTATCCAGGCACACGCAGCGATGCGCGTAGCCGGGAACAAGACGGTTGATAAGCACCATGCCGGGCATCTGCGCCATGAATTCACTGATTTCACGGTCGCTCAGCGCTTTCGAATGCACGATCAGCGCGCTACAGCGCTGGCGGATGAGCACCTCAATGGCATTACGCTCTTTATCTGCCTCATGGTAGCTGTTACCAATCAGCACATTTTTGTGATGCTGCTGGGCCACCGTATCAACGGCTTTGACCAGCGCACCGAAGAAGGCGTCGGAGACATCCATAACCACCACACCGATGGTGTCGCTCACCTGGGTCGCCAGCGCCTGGGCGTTGGCATTAGGCCGATAGCCCAGCGCGGCAACCGCTTTCATCACCGTATCCCGGGTGTCCTGACTCACCAGCGCGCTATTGTTCAGCACCCGCGAAACGGTGGCGACGGATACCCCCGCCTGGCGGGCGACATCACGAATGGTGACCATACTCACCGCCCGGTAGACTCTTGCTGCTGTACACGTGACACCTCCTGGGTCCATCAAGAAGCGCTATTCTGGCAGCGAGTTTGCGGCAACTACGTGAGGGAGTTCACACGTCTGGAAACGGTTACATCCATTTTGTTAATGGTTGTGATCTTGATCGTTATCTAAATGTGTTGCGGAAGGAAACGCCTGCGGCTTTTGCCGTCAGCTGTCGCCACAGCCACTCCACCGGTCCCTGACGGAAACGGCGCAGCCACAGCAGCGAAAAGGCAAGGTTGACCAGCCAGACCGGAACCACAAACGCCAGCAGCGTCAGGCGGTCAAAGTCCATAAACAGGCCGAAATGGTAGAACAACGTGGTGCAGATAAGGGTTTGTAGCAGATAGTTAGTGAGCGCCATACGCCCTACGCAGGTCACTGCGGCAGTCAGCTTAAATCGGCTGATTTGTGGCCAATAACCGTAGGCCAACGCCGCATAGCCGAGCGTCTGAAGCGGCGCGCTGATTTCACGCGGGGCCTGCAGCAGGAAAGCGCACCAGCGGTAGTCCCAGCCAAGATGCCACTGTAACGCAATGGACGGCAGATTAATCAGCACGCCGAGCGTAATGCACACCGCCGCGCAGCGGCGATAGTGGCGCGGGCTGAACTGCCCTTTCAGCCAGCCGCAGCGCATCAGCGCGGCGCCCATCAGCATCATCCCCGCCAGCTGCCAACCGTACTGTGCACCCAGCGCCAGCAGGTTTGCCGACAGCATATCGGCGCGGTTTCGGAAGGCTTCAACGCCGCCGTTCAGCTTCCAGTAGTGTTCGTAAAGCAGGCTTGACGCATCCGGCAGCCACGAGCGGCTTTGCCCGTTATCGGCAATCAGCCCCAGCAGGATAAGCACCGCAACGCCCACGGCGTACAGCATCACGCCGGTATTAAACAGCGCCTTCACTTCACCGGCATCGCGCACCAGACGCCAGCAAATCAGCCCCACCAGCGCATAGGCCAGCAGAATGTCGCCGTCCCAGAATAGCAGCGCGTGTATAAACCCAAGTAGAGCCAGCAGCGTTAAACGACTTTGGATCCAACGCGAACCGCGCGGCAGCAGAAGCTGTAGTCCTGCGCCAAATAGCAACGCAAACAGCGTGAGGAATTTAACCTGCGCGAAAAGGTCAAGAACAGCCCACGTCCAGGCATCGCGCGAGGTGACCTCACCGTACCAGGCCGGGTTAAGGTAAGCCGCCTTCGGTAAACCGAAGGCGCTGATATTGAGCAGCAGAATTCCGAGTATGGCAACGCCACGAATAAAATCCAGCGTGACGTTACGCTCCATCTACCGACTCCGTTTACCGATTAGTTGTGGTGACGCACCGCGCGCAAGAACTCCTGGCGGGTATTCTGGCTGGACTTGAACAGGCCGCCGAGTGATGTCGTGGTGGTGGCACTGGTCGCATCACGAATACCGCGCGCCTTCACGCAGTAGTGCACCGCATCGATGGACACCGCCACGTTGTTGGTGCCAAGCAGCGTTTGCAGCGCGGTCAGAATTTGCTGCGTCAAACGCTCCTGCACCTGAGGGCGCTGGGCAAAGAACTGCACAATGCGGTTGATTTTCGACAAACCGATCACCGAATCTTTCGGGATATAGGCCACGGTCGCTTTACCGTCAATGGTGACAAAATGGTGTTCGCAGGTACTGGTCAGGGTGATATCGCGCACCGTCACCATTTCATCGACCTTCATTTTGTTCTCAATGACGGTAATTTTCGGGAAATTCGCGTAATCGAGGCCCGAGAAAATTTCGTTTACATACATTTTTGCTATGCGATGCGGCGTTTCCATCAGGCTGTCATCACTCAGATCGAGATTCAGCAGCTGCATGATCTCAGTCATATGTCCAGCAATCAGGCGCTTACGGGTTTCATTATCCATTTCGCGCACCGGTGGGCGCAGCGGGGTTTCCAGACCACGGGCGACCAGCGCTTCGTGGACCAGGACCGCTTCTTTACTTAGTGATGACATAGTGTTTCTCCTGCAGGTGTGGCGCTTTGCTTTTATTGGTGCAAAGTTTGCACTCATTGTGCGTGAGGCGACGCACAGAATCCAGTCTTCGGCGCGATAATTATTGCAATCGTTCTTATCTTTCGGGCTGCGGACGCCAGACCAGCATCCCGCCAATCAGCAGGGCCACGGCGGCGATGCCCAGCGCCGGTTCCAGCCGCTGCGTCAGCCAGGTTGAGAGCGCCGACGTCATCGGCCCCACCAGTTGACCAATGGCGTAGCCGGTGGTTAAGAGCCCGGCCATATAACGCGTATGATGCGGAGCCAGCTCCCGCCCGAACAGCAGCGACAGCTGAACCGCCGCCAGGAAGCCGCCGCCAACCAGCAGCGCGCCGACGACCAGGCCGCTCATTCCCGGCAGCAGCCAGGCAGCGAGCACACCCGCCCCCTGTAGCCACAAGACGATGGCCAACCGCTGATGGCTGTGGCCAAAGCGGCGCATCGCAATGCTCAGCGCAATTCCCGTCGCCCCCGCCAGCCCAAAAACCGGCCAGATAAACTGGGCAAACAGACTGTCTGGAAAACGCTGGCTGGCCAGTTGTGACAAGAACGTTGCAGGTAAAATATAGCCGAAACCGGCCAGGCTGTAGCTCCAGACCAGCCGCCGTAAAGGCGTCGTGAGCGTCAGGGGTGGCGGCTGCTCGCCGCTGCGATGCAGCTCACCGGGACGCGGAAGCCAGCGCGCGACCATGACCACCAGCAGCAGCGCCAGCACGCCATAGAGCTGCCAGCCCGCAGCGGCGCTCAGCGACTGGGCGTGAATAAAGACGCCGAGCAGCCCGCTGATGGCGATCCCGGCCCCCGGCCCGGCAAACACCGCCGCGCTGAGCCCCGGCCGGGCGTAATGCGCCAGCCGTTCATTGACCCACGCTGCCGTTAGCACCATCCCCCAGCCGCTCATGCAGCCGATGACAAAGCGCAGCGCACCGTGTAACCAGGCGTTATCCGCCAGCGCGGAGAAAAAGGTTAGCGCAACAGCGCCAATAATGCCCAGATACAGCCGCGCTTCAACGCCGCGACCGGCGCGCATCGCATCCCAGGCCCCGACCAGATAGCCCAGATAGTTCAACGCCGCCACCAGCCCGGCGCTGGTCAGCGTCAGCTGGCCTTCGGCAATCATCAGCGGCACCTGAGGCGTAAAGGCAAAACGCCCTATCCCCACCGTCGTCACCAGCACCAGAAAGCCGCTGAGCGCAATTCGTACCGGCATGAACGCCTCAAATGTAAAATTAAAGTTACCTTTATGATGCAACATGTGAAGCATGTGCGGAAGTGAAAGTTACTCACCGACGATGAATTATCTGTATGATGACATTATTAATTCTGACCAAAACCGCGAGGAGCCCGCATGGAAATGCTTGAAGAGCACCGCTGTTATGGCGGCTGGCAGCAGCGCTGGCAGCACCATTCCACCACGCTGAACTGCCCGATGACGTTGAGTCTGTTTTTGCCGCCAGAAGGAAAAAAGACGCCGCCGCCGGTGCTGTACTGGCTGTCCGGCCTGACCTGCAACGATGAGAACTTCACCACCAAAGCGGGCGCGCAGCGCATCGCCGCCGAGCTGGGTATTGTTCTGGTGATGCCGGATACCAGCCCACGCGGCGAAGGCGTAGCCAACGATCCGGGCTACGATCTGGGCCAGGGCGCCGGTTTTTATCTCAACGCCAGCGAAGCCCCCTGGGCGGCCCACTTCCGCATGTACGATTACCTGCGCGACGAGCTGCCGGCGCTGATTCAGGCGCAGTTTAACGTCAGCGATCGCTGCGCCATCAGCGGCCATTCCATGGGCGGCCACGGTGCGCTCATGCTGGCGCTGAAGAACCCAGGTAAATACTGTAGCGCGTCGGCCTTTGCGCCGATCGTCAACCCGTGCCGGGTACCGTGGGGGCAGAAAGCGTTTAATGCCTATCTGGGGGATGACGTTACTCGCTGGAAAGAATGGGACAGCACCGAGCTGCTGCTGGCAAGCCAGGCAGAACATGCCATCCCGATGTTGATTGATCAGGGCGATAACGATCAATTCCTCGCCGATCAACTGCAGCCTGCGGTCTTTGCCGAAGCCGCGCGGCAGAAAGACTGGCCGCTGACCCTACGCATTCAGCCGGGTTACGACCACAGCTATTACTTTATTGCTTCGTTTATTGAAGATCACCTGCGCTTCCACGCCGAACACCTCTTCAAGTAGGCCGGATAAGGTGCTCGCGCCGCCATCCGGCAATGTCTGCCTGATGGCGCTGCGCTTATCAGGCCTACAGATCATCCCCCAATCACATCGCTTCCATTTCCGGCAACGTATACGGATACGCCTTGCGGTACTGCAACGGCGTTTTGCCCATATTCTTGCGAAAGCAGGTAATAAACCACGCGTACTCGGTGAAACCGACCCGTTCGGCAATATCCCGCACCGAATGCTGTGAATGCAGCAATAACTCGCAGGCCTGGCGAATACGCCGCATCATTAAATACGCCTGGATAGTTCCGCCGGTTTCATCGTGAAAACGCCGGGAAGTGTGCCCGCGTGAGCACCCCATCACCGCTGCGATGTCCTCCAGCGAACAGCGCTCGTGGTAGTGGTTTTCCAACCAGCGGATGATTGTCGACGAGAAGGTATTATGCCCGGCCGCTTGCTCCTGCTGTGGCAACAGGCTAATCAGCTGCATGATCAGAAAGGCGCTGTCGCTGGTGCTCCAGCTGGCATCCTGAGTCAACGTTTCAAAGCGCTGTAGCAGCGTTTCAATCACCGGGTGCAGGTCGCCGACATCGAACACCCGCGCCTTCTCACCTCGCCCGCACAGCTGGCGCAACAGCATCTGCTGGCGGGGAAAATCGCGCAACCACGGCTCCAGCAGCAGCGGGTTAAAGTGAAGGGTCGTCCGATGGTAGACGTTGCGCTCGTCCTGCTCGACGTACACCTTATGTAGTTTACCGGGCGGGAAAATAAATAAACGCCCCGGTTTCACCGTGTACTGCTGATGTTCCAATAGCGCGATCCCCACCCCGCGCGATACGCAGAGGATTTCCGCACACTGGTGCCAATGGTAGTAGTTGGCGGGCATATTCTGCATACGATTGAAATAAATAGACTTATCGTTGAGATGTATCTGTTCAAGCCAGGTTGTGTCTTCCGTTTGCCGGGAATGTGCCACCGCGTCCGCCTCGCATGTTAATAAACTTAAACTTTCATCATCGGAATAAAACTTCCACGGCAAAATACGCCAAAAATTATTTTAAATTACCTGACGTACGCAAAAGTACGAGCACTATCACATTTGTTGCCCGTCGCAAATTCCTATTATTCGTCCGCCATCAACAGACTGAAACGGGATTTCACTATGCGGACGAAACAAGAATACAGTGCGTTACTACAGGGTTGGATTGCGGCGGCAGTTCCCCATCTGTCGGCCGACTGCACGCGCCTTCATGCCGGCGACACCGCCGCCCAGTATCCGGACACGGTGGCCGGTATGGAGGGAGTTATTCGTCTGCTGTGGGGAGCATTTCCGCTGGTTAGCGGCGGTACGACGCCGCCATGGTATGCACAATTAGTGACCGGCGTCCGTCACGGCTGCGATCCGCAGCACCCCGGATACTGGGGCGATGTTGGTGACAACGACCAGCGCTGCGTCGAGATGGCGTCATTCGGTCTCGGGCTGGCGCTGCCGGACAGCGGGCTATGGCAGGCGCTGTCTGCCACAGAACAGGACAATCTGGTTCGCTGGCTGAGCCAAAGCGCCGAGGTCGCCGTGCCGGATAACAACTGGCACTTTTTCCCGGTATTGATTCAACTGGGACTCAAATGCGTCGGGCGCGACTATGATATGGCGGTGATCAACCGTCATCTCGACGCCATCGAACCCTTCTGGCTCGGCAACGGCTGGTACTGCGACGGCCACGGTAAGCCGCGCGACTACTACATTTCCAGCGCGTTTCACTTCTACGGCCTCATCTACAGCCACTTTATGCAGGATGTCGACCCGGAGCGCTGCCTGCGCTATCGTCAGCGCGCCCAGCGCTTTGCGCAGGACTACCGTTACTACTTCACCACCGACGGTGCGGCCATTCCCTTCGGTCGCAGCTTGACCTATCGGTTTGTCCAGGTCGCCTTCTGGAGCGCCGTCGCCTTTACCGAACTGGATGTTTTTACGCCCGGCGTGGTCAAGGGATTCATTCTACGTCACCTGGATTACTGGCAGACGCAGCCGTTTATCGGCGCCGACGGGCTGTTTTCGATTGGCTACGCCTACCCGAATCTGATTATGGCCGAAGATTATAACAGCCCCGGTTCCCCCTACTGGGCGCTGAAAGCCATGCTGATTCTGGCGCTGCCGGAGGAGAGTCGATTCTGGCGCGCGGAATGTGAGCCGATGCCCGCACTTGACGTGCACCACCCTATCCCGGAGGCCGGGCAAATTGTGGTGCACAGCGACGGCGGCCGCCACGCGTGGATGCTCATGTCCGGTCAGTTCGACAAAAATAACTTTGTGAACTTCGAGCAGAAGTACAGCAAATTCGCCTATTCCAGCCACTTCGGCTTCACTCTGGAGCGCGGCCGCTACGGGCTCAACCACGCCGCGGTGGATTCGATGCTGCTGTTCAGCGCAGGAGACGACTACTATCGCGGCCGCCGCGCATGCGACAGCGCGGAAGTCACCGGGGACTGGGTGCGCAGCGAATGGCGACCATGGCCTGACGTTATCGTCACCAGTTGGCTGATGGCGCAGGAAAACGGTCACATTCGCGTTCACCGCATCACGACACCTCGAAATCTGCAATGCGTTGAGGGGGGATTCGCCGTCAATCACCACCACCTGCGCAGCCGTCTTTGCTACGGCGATGCGGTAACGCTGGAAACGCGCCATGACTACAGCCGGCTGGTCAATCTGTGCGGCAATCGCCGTGCAAGTACCGTAACGACCCCACCCAACAGCAACCTGCTGTTTGCGGCACCGGCCGATATTCCCTGCTTGACCACACAGCTGGAAGCGGGCACCGGCTGGCTGGCCTGCTACGTCAGCGCCGACCCAGGCGCGGTACGCCCCATGCCCGATGATCTGACTTTTGACCTTGCTACCTCGCAGTTAACCGTGAACGGCAAAACGCTCACGTTGAAATAACCCTGACCTCTGATTCGCGGCGGAGACCGTTATGACTACACCCATTCAGTCGACTCGTTCGGCATACATCAAGCTAAGTCTGTTTGTTTTTCTTTTTACCTTTACCTGGGCGGCCAGCTTCGGCCTGTACGCCATCTGGCTCGGCGACAAGGCCGGGCTGGACGCCGTAGACATTGGCACCGTTTTTGCGGTGAACGGCGTCTTCGCGGTGGTCATCAAGCCGGTATACGGCTTCATCATGGACAAAATCGGCATGAAGAAGCACCTGCTCTATTTTGTCTGCATCGTCTCTGCGCTGATGGCGCCCTTTTACATCTGGATCTACCTGCCGCTGCTGCAAAGTCATTTTATTAGCGGGATGATCGTCGGCGCGCTGTTCTTCAGCCTCGGCTGGTACGCGGGGGTCGCGGCAGAAGAGTCCTACGTTGACCGCTTCAGCCGCCTCTACAATATGGAGTTCGGCCGCATCCGCATGTGGGCGGCGCTCGGCTGGGCCACCGCGTCGTCATTTTCCGGCTTCCTGTATAACATTTCGCCGAAAATCAACTTCGCCATCAGCAGCGTATCGGCGCTGTGTATGTTTGCCGTGCTGCTGACGCTGAAGGTGGACCACTTCGGCCAGGAAGAGAACAGCGTCCTGTCAAAAGACAAGATTGTGATTACGGATGTACTGCACCTGCTGGCGAACCGTAAGTTCTGGATGTTTGCGCTCTATATCGCGGGCGTGGCGTGGATGATGTTCATCGCCGAGCAGCAGTTCTCGCGCTACTTCGTCACCTTCTTTGCCACCAAAGAAGAAGGCAACGCGATGTTCGGCTACATGAGTACCGCCCAGTCCGCCGCCGAATTCTTCGGCATGATGCTGGTGCCGGCGATAATTAACCGCATTGGCGCTAAACAGGGAATGCTGCTCACCGGGCTGGTCATCAGCGTGCGTCTTATTATCTCCGGCCTGACCAACGATCCGCTGATTATCTGTCTGGTGAAACCGCTGTACGGTATTGAAATCGCGCTGATTCTGGTGTCGGTCTTTAAGTATATCGCCGAGCATTTCGATAAACGCGTGAACGCCACCATGTACCTGCTGGGCTACCAGGCGATGATTTACGTCGGTTCCATCGTCGTTGCGCCACCGGCGGGCTACGCCTACCAGACCATCGGCTTTGAGCATACCTATCTGATTATGGGCATTATCGCCCTGGTCTTTACCGGCGTTTCGGCCCTCACCCTTTCAGCCTGCTACAGCCACAAAAAGAGCGCTGTAGGTCAGGAAATCAAACATCAAGCACTTAATTAATACGGGAAAATGACCGCATGACGTCTGAAATGATCAATAAAGAACCGCTTACCCCCTATCGGCTTCAGCCTGGTGAACGCGACGCGCTAAGCCAAAAAATTCGCGGGATAATGCCCACACTGCTGGCGGCAATTGACAGCAACGCGCACTATTTTGGCCAGCGCTTCCCCGATGCGGCCAGTGAAAAAGGGATCTACCCCATCATCGACAATATTGAGTGGACCACCAGCTTCTGGACCGGGCAGCTGTGGCTGGCCTACGAGTGGACCGGGCAGCCGCGCTACCGCTCGCTGGCAGAACAGCATATTCACTCGTTCGGCCAGCGGATCATCAACCGCGATCATACTAACCACCACGATCTGGGCTTTCTCTACAGCCTGTCATGCGTGGCGGGGCAACGGGTGACCGGCAACCGCGAAGCGGGTTATATCGCGCTGCTGGCCGCCGATGCGCTGATGGAGCGCTATAACGAAAAGGCCGGGATCATTCAGGCATGGGGCGAGCTGAACAATCCTGAACAACAGGGGCGCATGATCATCGACTGCAATATGAACCTACCGTTGCTGTATGAAGCCACGCGCGCCAGCGGCGATCCGCGCTATGCCAACGCAGCCAAACAGCATATCGATCGCGCGCGCCGCTACATCGTGCGTGAAGATGGTTCTACCTTCCATACCTGGTATATGGATGTCGAAACCGGCGAGCCGCGCTTTGGCAATACGCATCAGGGCTTCTCCGACGATTCATGCTGGGCACGCGGCCAGGCGTGGGGCGTGTACGGTTTTCTGCTGAACTATCTGCACACCGGCGACGATCGCCTGCTGGCGCTCAGCCAGACGCTGGCAAATTACTACCTGAATCGCCTGCCGGAGGATCTGATCTGCTACTGGGATCTGGCGCTCACCGATCCCGCCAGCGAACGCGATAGCTCGGCGGCAGCGATTGTCGCCTGCGCGCTGCTTGAGCTGGTGAAACATCTGCCGGCCACGCATCCGGATAAAGAGAGCTACGAAACCCTGGCGCTGCGCATGATTAATCGCATGATCGATGAATACGTTAACCGCGAACATACCCCAGGTCAGGGTTTGCTGAAGCATTCGGTGTACTATTTCAAAGGCGGCATTGGGGTGAACGAGTGCTGTAGTTGGGGGGATTACTTCCTGATGGAAGCGATAACGCGCGCGGTACAGAACTGGCGCAGCTACTGGTAATCAAACAGCCCGATGGCGCTACGCACATCGGGCCTACGCGTTTGCGTAACATTGTCGGCCGGGTAAGCGCCTGCGCCACCCGGCACCACTATGATGACGCTTTAGAAGCGGTAATCTACCGCCATAAAGTACCGGCGTCCGTCCTCGTTATAGCTGTAGTCGTCACGCGACAGATCCTTATCCCCAAGGTTAAGCACGCCCGCACGCAGCTTCACGTTTTTCGTCGCCTGCCATGCTCCGCCGAGATCCCAGGTGGTATAGCCGCCCGGCGTTTTCGACGTACTGCTTACCGCACGCTGCTTGCCGGTGTAGCTCGCCGCCAGATAGAACGACCAGTCCTGTAGCGGCGTCCAGTCAACGCGCCCGTTACCCGTGTGGAACGGCAGCTCCTGTAGCGGTTTATCGTCACCGTTGCTCAGATCGCGACCGTCGTTGTAGGTGTAGTTCAGCGTCATTTTCCACTGCTCGCCAAACGGCACTTTCAGCTCGGTTTCCACCCCACGAATACGCGCTTTATTCACGTTGTAGTACGCAAACACCGGTACGCCATTTTTAAAACCGACAAAGTTCGGATAACCCGGCGCAGCGTTTTTATCACTTGTACGGTTAACGCTTATCATATCGTCAATATCATTCTGGAAAGTGGTCACACTTCCCTGCACGCCGTCCAGCCAGCCTTCATCCCCCTGGTAGTAAAGACCGATTTCAAAGCTTTCGCTGGTTTCCGGCTTCAGGTCCGGGCTGCCGACAATACGGCAGCTGCCGCGGCAGGAATTAGAGGTCCAGTCCGGGCTTAGCTGAAGCAACGATGGCGCTTTAAACGCGGTCGCCCAGCCCCCTTTTACCGTCAGCGTATCGGTGGCGTTATACACCAGATACGCGCGCGGGCTCCAGTGATCGCCATAGGTTTCATGGTCATCCATACGGATCCCGGTCGTCAGCGCCAGCGGTTCAAAAATCCGCCATTCATCCTCAAGGAACAGCGCGTACTGGCTAGCAGAAGTTTTCGTGCTGGTGCTTCCCGTCAGATTGACCGGATCGGTCAGCTTATCGTAGCGCCATTCGCCGCCGAAGGTGACCAGTTGGTTAATCACGCCCAGCGGCAGCACGTATTTGCCGTCGATGGCATTGCTTTCTGAGGTAATTTCACTGGTGTTGCCCGGGTTCTTATTAACGACTTTCTCGCCGTAGTACTTCAGCTCGCTGTTGCCGATATCCCAGCGGCCGTTGTGGCTCAACGAGTAGTTCTGACGTTCCAGACGGTTACGGTCGAGCGAGTCAGACTCACGATCCTGGCGATCAAAACCATACCCGGCGGTAATATCGTTGTTTTCATTCGGCGTCCAGGCGAATTCGACGTTGCCGTCGCGGCTGGTGTAGCCCTCAATACGCGGCGTTTCGCCGGTGGTGCTGGAGCGAGAAGCCTGCTGATCGTCCTTCTCACGTTTTGACAGGCTGCCGAACGCCTTCACGCCCAGTACGCCGTCCACCAGCGGGCCGGAGGTGAAGAACTGACCATTCCAGGTATCGCCGCGGTCGCGATGTTCCTGAATTGTCGTATCGGCAGTGAGCGTTCCCGTCCACTTCGTACCGATCTTTTTCGTGATGATATTGACCACCCCGCCCAAGGCGTCGGAGCCGTACAGCGAGGACATCGGCCCGCGCACCACTTCAATGCGTTCAATGGCGTCAACCGGGATCCAGTTCAGGTCAAAGTCGTTATGGCGGAAGACGGCGTTACGTGAATTCACGCGCTTGCCGTCAATCAGGATGAGGGTATAGCTGCTGCTCAGCCCACGAATGCTGACGCCCTTACGGTTATCCCCCTCATTGGTAAGCTGAACGCCCGGCACTTCTTTCAGCACATCTTTCAGGTTCTGCACCGGTTTACGCTGCAAATCCTGCTGGGTAATAACGCTGATACTGGCGGGGGCATCCTTTACGCTTTGCTCGGTGGCGGCCGCCGTCACGACCATGATTTCATTATCCTCTGCCGCGCACACCGGCAGCGCCAGGGACATGACGGACGCGCACAGCCCGCCCCGAACGATGGGGTTTAACCTAAACATTTCCATTCTCCATGAGGTGAATACTCAATTAAAACAAAGGGTCTTGCTCACAAATGCTGCTTAATGCCGCTGACCGGCGGCCTGTTTTTTTATGCAGATGTGGCTGGTCCTTCGGCATTTATCTCACCGAGAAAAGGAAGTGGCTTCATCTTTTTGTATGGGTTGTGATGATAAAGGTAATGATAACGATTATCAATTAAGGTTATTTAAAGTTATGTCAAGAAGTAACAATTAATAAACATTCAGGCATAAAAAAGCCTCTCCGAAGAGAGGCTTTATTGGCAATCAGGTCGCTCACTCGCGTTACTGCTTAAAGCGTTCCGGGAAGTGCATTTCGCTGTAGCGGACAAAGTGCGTCCCGCGGCTCAGCTTATAACCAAACCAGATGACCAGGAACAGCGGGATACCGATATAGGTTGCCGCCACGCCGCCCCAGTCGATGGTGTCGGCGAGGAACGCTTCATAGTTCTGACCCAGGGTAATGATCAGGCACAGCACGAAGGCAAAGATCGGCCCCAGCGGGAAGAACCCGGAACGGTACGGCAGGTTATTAATATCGTGCCCCTGCATCACGTAACCGCGACGGAAGCGATAATGGCTAATCGCAATCCCCAGCCAGGCAATAAAGCCGGTCATCCCGGAGGTGTTCAGCAGCCACAGGTACACGGTCTGGTTACCAAACATTGAGGTCAGGAAGCAAAGCCCGGCAATCACGGTAGTGGCATACAGCGCGTTGCGCGGCACACCGCCACGGGATAGCTTAGCGAAGATACGCGGCGCTTTGCCATCGCAGGCCAGGGTGTACAGCATACGGGTAGAGGCATACATCCCGGAGTTACCCGCCGAGAGCACCGCCGTCAGAATAACCGCGTTCATAATAGCCGCCGCAGACAGCAGGCCCGCGTGCTCGAACACCAGGGTGAACGGGCTGACGGAAATATCTTTCACGTCGTTACGCAGCAGGCTGGGATCGGTGTACGGAATAATCAGGCTGATAATCAGAATCGCAAACACGTAGAACAGCAGGATACGCCAGAACACCTGACGCACCGCGCGCGGAATGTTCTTCTCCGGATCTTCAGATTCACCCGCCGCGATACCAATCAGCTCGGTTCCCTGGAAGGAGAAACCGACGATCATCGCCACGCCAATCATTGCCGACAAACCACCGGCAAACGGCGCATCGCCGGTTGTCCAGTTGCTCCAGCCGACCGGCTGCGCGCCCTTGAAGATGCCGAGGATCATCATGATACCGACGATGATGAAGATGATAACGGTGGCAACTTTAATCAGCGAGAACCAGTATTCCGCTTCACCGAAGCCTTTCACCGAGATGTAGTTCAGCAGGAAGATGACGCACAGGAACATCGCGCTCCAGATCCAGCCCGGCGTGTCCGGGAACCACCAGCTCATGACCAACTGTGCGGCCACAAGGTCGACGGCAATGGTCACCGCCCAGTTGTACCAGTAGTTCCAGCCCAGCGCGAAGCCGAAGCCTTCCTCCACATAGTTCTGACCGTAGGTCGCGAAGGAGCCGGATACCGGCATATACGCCGCCAGCTCGCCCAGACTGGTCATCAGGAAGTACACCATCAGGCCAATCAGAATATAGGAAAACAGCGCGCCGCCCGGGCCCGCCTGAGAAATGGTTGCGCCGGACGCAACAAACAGGCCTGTACCGATAGATCCGCCAATGGCGATCATCGTCAGGTGACGCGCCTTGAGTTCGCGGCGTAGCGCGGGCGCTTGTGTGGTTTTCGTTTCGGAACCCATGTGAAAATGCTATCCATCCAAAAAATGAGGCGCGATTGTAGCAGACGAAGCCGGCAGATCACGGTAGAAATGCGCTGTTATAAGAGACCTTCATGATTTCCTCTGGATTATTAGTAAAGGACAAAAATGCGATTCGCACAAATTGGCGTACAAAGAGCGGAGGTATTACGCAAAATCGCGGTGGCGAACAAGAAGGATTGGATAATGAAACGCAAAGGCCTGCGTAAAGATAAGCACGCATCGACGCTCAATGTTCTTTTCACCCTCATGTTAGGCTTGTTTTTCGTCGGCGTCGGGCTTTTCCAGACCCTCTGGGCGATCGATGATTGGTATTTCAGGCCAGACTATATTACCGATGATACGGGATCCGTCTTTGCCGGTTCGTTATTTATTGGATTGATCATTATCATCTTCGTCGCCAGCAGCTACATACCTGACGAGTGCGCCGGTGAACGCTTCGCTAAATGGGCGGTTCTCTTTTGCCTGGGCATGGCGCCGCTGTGGTCAATCGGTGTTTGTGTTCTGCGCTACCAGACAATCGCCCAATATAAAACGCCTCAATTCGGTGTTTGTTACAGCCGTAGCCGCGGCCATCGAACTTACATGTACGTCAAAAACAGTGATTGGTGTCAGCATTTTGGCCGTACCGTTTTGACGCCTTCGCCGACCGTGGTACGGAGTGACTGATGCGCAAACCGACCGCGTCGACGGTGATGGAGGGCACGCCGAACTGGCAAGTCTATCTCGGGGTCGTCGTTTTCTTGCCGATGCTGACGGGTTACTCGCTGTACCTGGCGTACGGCTATATTTCGAAACTTTGGCTCTTTCCTATGCCGGACTTCTGGTCGCAAAGCATGCTCGAAGCTAGCATCGCCTGCTGCGGACCCGCCCTACTCCTGTTCACCATACTGGGTAATCTTAAGCTTTTGTTTTCGATTACCCTGCCCATTCCTCTCGTCCAACGAATCTTGACGCCCATCGCATGGCTTACGCTTACGTTATTGCTGACAGCAAATGCGCTCATCCTGCTCCTTCACATCAGCTATTTCAGCCCGGATCGTTACATTCGCTGCTGGGAGCCGTTTCCTGTCGGGACGTGGTATTACGCCAGAACCGCCGGAATCTGCGAACAGCACGGACTGGCCCCCGTGCAGTTTCTTAACATTCACAGTAGTGCAAAAAACGTTTCAGCGCGTTAGAAAGATGCTTCTGCCGATGATGAATACGCCACAGCGTGCGGCTCAACGTCGGCAGCGGAACAGGCACCTCGACCAGCGTACCTGCCGCCAGCTGCTCGGCAATCACCCGGCGTGAAAGGCAGCTAATGCCCAGGTCGTGACGCACCGCGTGCTTGATAGCTTCGGAATTCCCCAGCTCCATCCCCATCTGGAACTGCGGCAGATGCGAAAGCAGCAGGTAGTCGACAATTTCGCGCGTACCGGAACCCTTCTCACGCAGGATCCACGGCGCCATCGCCAGCTTATCGAGCGTGATTTCGCCCAGCAGCCAGGCGCTGTGCGGCGCTGAAAATACTACCAGTTCATCTTCCAGCCACGGCTCGGCGATGATATCCGCCGAATGGCAAGGCCCTTCAATCAAACCGATATCGACGCGGAAATCGGCCACCGCGTTGATCACGTCCTGACTATTACCGACGCTCAGCTCCAGCGGCAGCGTGGGAAAATCTTTGCGGTAGCGGGCAATCACCCCCGGCAGGATGTAATTGCCGATCGTACTGCTGGCATAGACGCGAATCGCCCCGTTATCTTCGCGAAACAGCTGTTCAATTTCGCCCGCCTGCCCCAGCAGCGCCAGCGCACGCGGATACAGCAGACGCCCGTGCTCATTCACCACCAGTCGTTTACCAACCCGATCGAAAAGCTGAACCCCGAGCTGACCTTCCAGGTCAGTCAAGGCCGCGCTGACTGCCGATTGTGACAGCGCCAGCATCTGCGAAGCCTGGGTGGTGGACCCGCTTTTCAGCACTTCTGCAAAAACTTCGAGCTGTCGTAGCGTGATATGCATAGTTTCCCGGCCCGTCAGAGCCGCCCTTACCAGTTATTACGATTAATTATAAATATATAATCAATTTTATTTTTAAACCACTCGGGCGTAACCTTTTTACCAGACAAAGGAGAGGGTTATGACACAAGTCACCTTACAGACACACCATCATCGTAGTATCACACACTTTATCCCTGGGCTTGCGCTCAGCGCCGTCATCACCGGCGCGGCAATCTGGGCAGGCAGCGTGCCGGCTATCGCCGGTGCGGGGATGAGCGCCCTGACGCTGGCTATTCTGTTTGGGATGGTCATAGGTAACACCGTCTACCCAAAAATCTGGCAGTCCTGCGACGGGGGCGTGCTCTTTGCCAAGCAGCACCTGCTGCGTCTGGGGATTATTTTGTACGGCTTTCGCCTGACGTTCTCGCAGATTGCTGACGTCGGCGTCAGCGGCATCATCATTGACGTACTGACGCTTTCCAGCACTTTCTTTATCGCCTGTTGGTTAGGGCAGAAGGTCTTTGGCCTGGATAAACAGACCAGCTGGCTTATCGGCGCAGGCAGCAGTATCTGTGGTGCCGCCGCGGTGCTGGCGACCGAGCCGGTCGTCAAAGCCGAGGCCAGCAAAGTCACGGTCGCCGTCGCGACGGTAGTCATTTTTGGTACGCTGGCGATTTTCCTCTACCCGGCGATGTATCCGCTGCTGGCGCACTGGTTTAGCCCGGAAACCTACGGCATTTATATTGGCTCCACCATGCACGAAGTTGCTCAGGTGGTCGCGGCCGGTCATGCTATCAACCCGGACGCTGAAAATGCGGCAGTTATCGCCAAAATGCTGCGCGTCATGATGCTGGCTCCGTTCCTGCTGTTTATGGCCGCACGCGTTAAACAGCTGGCCCCGGCGAACGCCGAGCAGAAAAGTAAAATCACCATTCCGTGGTTTGCCATTCTGTTTATCGTGGTGGCGATTTTCAACTCGTTCCACCTGCTGCCGGAAAGCCTGGTGCAAATGCTGATTACGCTCGACACCGTCATGCTGGCGATGGCGATGGCGGCTCTGGGTGTCACCACCCACGTCAGCGCGCTGAAAAAAGCCGGTGCAAAACCGCTGCTGATGGCGCTGGTGCTGTTTATCTGGCTGATTGTTGGCGGCGGCGCGATTAACCTCGCTATCCATAGCGTGATGGCATAATCGAACACGACGCTCCCCGCTTAACCCGCTATACTCATCCCTTTTGAGTATGACGGGTTTTTCTCGTCATATTTCAAGTTGCAGACGCGTCGTTGTCTCTTGCCACCTTCCTGCAACTCGAACTCTTTAGGGAACCCATGATGAAATACATCGGAGCGCACGTCAGCGCCGCTGGCGGCCTGGCAAACGCCGCAATTCGGGCCGCTGAAATCGAAGCCACCGCCTTCGCCCTGTTCACCAAAAATCAGCGCCAGTGGCGCGCCGCGCCGCTGACCCCCGAGGTTATCGACGACTTCAAAGCCGCCTGTGAAAAATACCACTACACCCCGGCGCAAATTTTGCCACACGACAGCTATCTGATTAACCTTGGCCACCCGGTTGAAGAGGCGCTGGAGAAATCACGCGAGGCTTTTATTGATGAGCTGACGCGCTGTCAGCAGCTGGGGCTGACGTTGCTGAACTTCCATCCCGGCAGCCATCTGCTGCAAATTGATGAAGATAAATGTCTGGCGCGCATTGCCGAATCTATCAATATCGCGCTGGCGCAGACCGAAGGCGTGACGGCAGTCATTGAGAACACCGCCGGTCAGGGCAGCAACCTCGGCTTTAAGTTTGAACATCTGGCCGCCATCATCGATGGCGTAGAGGATAAATCCCGCGTTGGCGTCTGCATCGACACCTGCCACGCATTTGCCGCCGGTTACGACCTGCGCACCCCCGAGGCCTGCGCGGAATCATTCGCTGAGTTCGAGCGCACTGTCGGTTTTAACTATCTGCGCGGTATGCACCTGAATGATGCCAAAAGTGAATTTGGTAGCCGCGTTGACCGCCACCATAGCCTGGGTGAAGGTAACATCGGCCACGATGCGTTCCGCTTTATCATGCAGGACAACCGTTTTGACGGTATCCCGCTGATTCTGGAAACCATCAACCCGGATATCTGGGCAGAAGAGATTGCCTGGCTGAAGGCACAGCAGACCGAGTCTGCCGCCGCCTGATTGCCCGGTGGCGTCACATTTACCGGGCCTACGGGTAGTCGCAGCCGCCATCAGGTATAAAAAAAGGGCCGAATCCTCGGCCCTTTTTCACGTTTTTCGAACGCTTACGCTTTCGCCGCGACCTCACCTTCCGGGCGCTTCAGCACCGCGTAAGATAGGCCCGCCACCAGCGTACCGACGACAATCGCCACCAGATAGCCCAGCACCGGCGTGATCGCGCCAGGAATCAGCAGCACAAACAGACCACCGTGCGGTGCCATCAGTTTCGCGCCAACCAGCATCGAGATAGCGCCGGTTACCGCGCCGCCAACGATGCAGCAAGGCAGAACGCGCATCGGGTCACGAGCGGCGAACGGAATCGCCCCTTCAGAGATAAAGCACAGACCCAGAACCAGCGCCGCTTTGCCCCCTTCACGTTGACCTTTATCGAATTTGTTACGCGCAACCAGCGTTGCAATCCCCATTGCCAGCGGCGGAACCATACCGGCCGCCATGATGGCTGCCATCGGCGCATAGGTTTGCGTAGACAGCAGGCCAACGCCGAAAGCGTATGCCGCTTTGTTAACCGGACCACCCATATCGGTACACATCATCGCCCCCAGGATTGCGCCCAGCAGGACCGCGTTCGCGGTGCCCATGGTCTGCAACCAGTGGGTCAGCCAGTTCAGCAGCGCGGCGACCGGTGTGCCGATCAGGTAGATCATCGCCAGACCCACGATCAGGCTGGAAACCAGCGGAATGATCAGGATCGGCTTCAGCGCTTCCATGCTCGGCGGCAGCTTCAGCTTGGTGCTAATCAGCTTCGCCACGTAACCGGCCAGGAAACCGGCAATGATACCGCCGATAAAACCGGAGCCGCCGCTTACCGCCAGCATACCGCCGATGAGACCTGGGGTCAGACCCGGACGGTCAGCAATGGAGAAGGCAATAAAGCCCGCCAGCACCGGCACCATCAGCGCAAAGGCTGAACCGCCGCCAATCTGCATCAGCGCAGCGGCCAGCGTCCCTTTCACTTCAAATGCTTTGATCCCGAATGCGAAGGACAGCGCAATACACAGGCCGCCCGCAACCACCATCGGCAGCATGTAGGATACGCCGGTCAGCAGGTGGCGATAAGCGCCGCCGCCGCTCTCTTTTTTCGCCGAATCGGCCGGCGTTTTGCTCTGGCCTGAAGGCTGGTACGGCTTGGCCTCGACTATCGCTTTATCCAGCTCCTGCGCCGTTTTCTTCAGCGCCAGGCCGGTTGTTGTACGGTACATCGGTTTACCGGCAAACTTCGCCAGATCCACTTCGATATCCGCCGCCACGATAACCAGGTCAGCCTGCTCAACTTCTTCCGGCGTGATAGCATTGCCCGCGCCCACGGAGCCACGGGTTTCTACTTTCACCCACAGACCGCGTTTTTTAGCTTCGGTTTCAATGGCTTCTGCTGCCATAAAGGTGTGCGCAACGCCGGTTGGACATGCCGTTACCGCCACGATGCGTTTGACCGCCCCGGTCGCCGTCGGCTCAGCCTGCGTCGGCGCTTCGTACGGCAGCGCGTGGGCTTTGGCTTCGCTCAGGAACAGCTCCGGATGAGAGACCGCGCGGTTGATGTCGCCAAGATAAACCTGTTTGCCCGCCAGCGCCGTGTCGGCCGGCAGAGCGGAGCCCAGCACGATCGCCAGTTCAGCATCGTTCGGGTTATCAATTAACTCCAGGCGCGCTTTTTGCGCCGCCGCGCCCAGCAGGGTCTTCGCCATATAAGCACGAGCCTGTCCGAGTTTGGCATCGATAATCAGCAGCGTTTTCATACGCCTCTCCTGCTGTTAGTTAAAGGGTTTCAGGTCGACGCGCGCCATCATCGCGGCCAACTGGGTACGATCGGTAATCCCGACGTTGCTCTGGCTTACCGCCAGCGCGGCAACCGCCGTCGCCAGGCGCAGGGTATGCTCGCTGGACTCGCGCATCAGCAGGCCGTAAATCAGACCGCCAACCATCGAATCCCCCGCCCCTACGGTGCTGACCACTTCCATTGAAGGCGGCTTAGCAATCCACTCGCCGGAAGCGTTCACCCACAGCGCACCTTCCGCGCCGAGCGAAATCACCACGTGGGCGATGCCCTGCTCACGCAGCGCGTGGGCAGCTTCAATCACGTCTTTCATTTCAGGCAGCTTGTGGCCAGCCCAGATTTCCAGCTCGCGACGGTTTGGCTTCACCAGCCACGGCGCGGCTTTCAGGCCCGCCACCAGCGCTTCACGGCTGCTGTCGAAAATGATGCACGGGCACTGACTGCGCAGACGCGTCATCCAATCGGTGAACGCTTCCGGGCTAACGCCCGCCGGCAGGCTGCCGCTGACGCAGACCATATCGAACTGACCCAGCCAGCTCAGGGAATCGTTAACGAAACGCTCCCAGTCCGCCGGCGTCACTTCAAAGCCAGAGAAGTTAAAGTCGGTCACCTCACCGTCTTTCTCGGTCAGCTTCACGTTAATACGCGTACGGCCCTGCACCACCTGGAAGCGGTTGGCAATGCCCAGTTCGCTGAACAGCTGCTGAAAACCGTCCTGGTTATCTTTACCCAGGAAGCCGCCAACGGTCACGTCGATGCCCAAATCTTTCAGCACTTTGGCCACGTTGATGCCTTTACCCGCCGCGTGCAGCCCGGTGGTGCGAACCAGGTTCACTTCGCCACGCTCGATTTCTGGCGTGAACCCTACCAAATCATAGGCCGGGTTTAAGGTAATTGTGGCTACTCTTCTGCTCATTTATGCGCCCTCCCCGAGGCCTGAAGCGATGGCTTCGCCGATGGCGTCCAGCGCCTGACGAGCATCATCACCCTGCGCGGTAAACCGCAGGCGATGACCTTTCTTAACACCCAGCGCCACCACTTTCATCAGGCTGCGGCCGTTAGCCGGTTTACCGCTGCCATCCAGGTTGGTGACGGTGATGTCGCTGCTAAATTGTTTAATGGTATTGACCAGCATGGTGCCCGGGCGGGCGTGCAGGCCGTGTTCGTTACGAATAACAAATTCTTCGCTCAGCACGTCGTCAGCCGCCGCATCATCGCTGGTCAGCAACGCTAACAGCGTGGCCGCGTCAGCCTTCAGCAGACGTTCAGCTTTGTTGTCCAGCAGCAGGTTGACCAGACGGTTCAGCACGGCCGTTGGCTGCGCATCGGTCATGGCGACGGTAATCAGCACAGATGCCGCTGCTTCACCAACGGTAAACGGCTCGGCCGCACGGCTGACCGCGATAGCGCTGCGCAGGTTGCCTTCAGCGCTGTCGCTCAGCCAGATGCCCTGACCCAGGTTCAGCGGGCGATCGTTGATCACCTTCGCGACAAAATTCGCATCGACGGCGCCGGCTTCTTTTAAACGTGCTGCGTTCAGCGCCTGCAGCGTGACCAGATCGCTTGCCGCGACGTCCAGCGACAGCATGTCGTTGTCCAGCTTCAGCGCTTCGCTCTGTTTTTCCCCCATCAGCAGGGCACGCAACTCTTCGGCGGTCGTCGCGGTTTTTAGCTGTTCAGCCACCGCGTCATCGCTCAGCACATGCGTCAGCTGACGCAGCAGGCCAAGATGCTCGTCGGAGCTGGCGGCAATACCAATGGCGACATAGGCGGTCTGCCCTTCCCCCCAGGTAACGCCCTGCGGGAACTGATAAACCTGAACGCCGGTTTTCAACACCTGATCGCGAGTATCGGTCGTGCCGTGCGGAATGGCGATGCCGTTACCCAAGAACGTGGAGGTTTGTTGCTCACGCGCCAGCATGCCGGCGACGTAACCGTCAGCGACGTTGCCCGCGCTGACCAGCGCAGCGGCAACCTGCCGAATAGCCTCTTCTTTATTCGCGGCCTGCTGGCCGGGATGAATATCCTGAACAGTTAACTGGAACATGGTTCCCCTCGCTCGCTGAATTGAATCGATTCAGCTTTTGTGAGACAAAATCGCCGTACTCCGCGGGACAGATGCTGAAGACGACGCTGAAACGTTTCAATAATTTTGTGCCTTTCTTAATCAGCCTGCAAGTTCTGCTGACATTTTGATTGCATAAATTAGATCTACAGCACATTTCATTAGCATTCACGCCACATTTGCTGAAGCGAGATGATGCTCCCATCAACCACTTCAGCATGATGTAAGCTGGTTTTTTGAAATGCTTTTTTAATTTTTCGTGCCAAATTTGATTCAGGTGACTGTTCATCTTATGAGCCGCGGCGTAAACTCGCCGCCTCTCCTACAGTGACCGATAAAACAACATGCAAAACAGTACCGCCGCCGCCCCACGGCGATCGTTTGATTTCACGTCCTCATCCTTCCTGATTGTCGCATTTTTGACCGGTATCGCCGGTGCGCTGCAAACGCCCACGCTGAGCCTGTTTCTCAGCAACGAAGTCCACGTTCGTCCGGCGATGGTCGGCTTCTTTTTTACCGGCAGCGCGGTTATTGGTATTTTTGTCAGCCAGTTTCTCGCCTCATGGTCCGACAAGCGCGGCGATCGCAAAAATTTGATTGTGTTCTGCTGCCTGCTTGGGGTGCTGGCCTGCGCGCTGTTCGCCTGGAACCGCAACTACTTTATTCTGCTGTTTGTCGGCGTGTTCCTGAGCAGCTTCGGCTCTACCGCTAACCCACAGATGTTTGCACTGGCGCGTGAGCACGCCGATAAAACCGGTCGCGAAGCGGTCATGTTCAGCTCCATTATGCGTGCGCAGGTGTCGCTGGCGTGGGTGATCGGGCCCCCGCTGGCCTATGCGCTGGCGATGGGGTTCGGCTTCACGGTGATGTATCTGTCGGCGGCGGCAGCGTTTGTGGTTTGCGGCGCCATGGTCTGGCTGTTTCTCCCCACCATGCGCAAAGAAACAACCGCCATCGGCGGCGCTATTCAGGCTCCGCGCACCAATCGTAAAGACGCGCTGCTGCTGTTTGTCATTTGTACCCTGATGTGGGGGACTAACAGCCTCTATATTATTAATATGCCGCTGTACATCATCAACGAGCTGCACCTGCCGGAGAAGTTAGCAGGAATCATGATGGGCACCGCCGCAGGGCTGGAAATTCCGACGATGTTGATTGCTGGCTACTTTGCTAAGCGATTGGGCAAGCGCTTTCTGATGCGCGTTGCCGCCGTGGCGGGCCTCTTCTTCTATGTCGGTATGCTGACCTTCAACAGCCCGACGCTGCTGCTCGCTATGCAGCTATTAAACGCGGTGTATATCGGTATTCTCGGCGGGATTGGTATGCTCTATTTCCAGGATCTGATGCCAGGCCAGGCGGGCTCTGCTACCACGCTGTACGCCAACACCTCACGCGTCGGCTGGATTATTGCCGGTTCACTCGCGGGCATCGTGGCCGAAATCTGGAACTATCACACCGTGTTCTGGATTGCGCTGGTCCTGTGTGCCGCAACAATCGTCTGTCTGATGCGGATTAAAGACGTCTAAGGCGCGGTCAGCGCCTCAAGATGCAGTAACCAGGTCATCGCCTCTTCACGGTTTGCGCCGCACATATCGCGCGCGGGCTGCAGCCCGGCACAGACCTTCGGGCGCAGAGGCGAGCCAAAGATTTTGCAGCGCTGGCGTTCGTCCAACTGCACGCAGGGCGTATTGGCCGGTTTGCCGTTGGGCATGCCGGGAATAGGGCTGGTAATAGAAGGAGCAGTGCAGCAAGCCCCGCAGTCCGGACGACACTCCATCAAGGCTCTCTGTTCTGGTGTAGAGGTGGATGCGGCGCACAGTACCACCTTTTAGTCAGAGATAGCAAAAGCCTTTAATTCCGCTTGCCTGAAACGCCCGGCACGAGTACTTTTACGCGATATTTTAGACCCCTTATTCACAGGATAATTGCAATGCCAAGAGCGAACGAAATTAAGAAAGGAATGGTGCTGAATTACAACGGCAAGCTGCTGATTGTAAAAAATATTGATATTCAGTCACCGAGCGCCCGCGGCGCCGCAACGCTGTACAAAATGCGTTTTTCCGATGTCAGCACCGGCCTGAAAGTAGAAGAGCGCTTTAAAGGCGATGATATGGTCGATACCGTCACCCTGAACCGTCGCTTCGTCGATTTCTCTTATATCGACGGTAACGAATACGTGTTCATGGATAAAGAAGACTATACCCCGTACATCTTCTCCCACGACCAGATTGCGGAAGAACTGCAGTTTATCCCGGAAGGCGGAATGCCGGACATGCAGGTGCTGCTGTGGGATGGCCAGGTGCTGGCGCTTGAGCTGCCGCAGACCGTAGACCTGGAAATTGTCGAGACCGCACCGGGCATTAAAGGCGCTTCCGCCAGTTCCCGTACAAAACCGGCTACCCTGACCACCGGTCTGGTTGTCCAGGTACCTGAATACCTGACTTCCGGTGAGAAAATCCGCATCCATATCGAAGAAAAACGCTATATGGGCCGCGCGGACTAACCGCTGATTCTTGCACAATAAAGAAAAAGGACAGCCTGGCAGGCTGTCCTTTTTTATGTGTGTCGTATTTCCCCTCACCCCGATCCTCCCCCGATGGGCGAGGAAGAAAATCGCACGCTGCGCGCCTCGAGGCCCAAGGACACAGCGGCGATTCACTCCCCTCAGAGGGAGAGAATCAGGACAGGGAAATCGCGTTTACAGCAGGTCACGGAACTTGGTCATTTTCAGCGCCAGCTCAACGCCGCGCACTTCCGCCAGACCTTTCAGGCGACCAATCGCCGAGTAGCCCGGGTTGGTTTTCTTCTTCAGATCGTCCAGCATCTGGTGACCGTGGTCAGGACGCATCGGAATCGGACGCAGATCGCCGGCTTTCTTACGACGCTGCTCTTCGGTGAGGATCGCGTCAACCACCGCCACCATGTTCACGTCGCCCTGCAGGTGGGCCGCTTCGTGGAAGGTTTTCGGGTTATCTTCACGGCAGGTGGAGCGCAGGTGCGTGAAGTGAATACGGTCGCCGAAGGTTTCGATCATTTTCACCAGGTCGTTATCCGCGCGCACGCCGTAAGAACCGGTGCACATGGTGAAACCGTTGTTGATGCTGTTAACGGTTTCTTTCAGCCACTGCATATCTTCAATGGTAGACACAATGCGCGGCAGGCCGAGGATCGGACGCGGCGGATCGTCAGGGTGAACAGCCAGGCGCACGCCCACTTCTTCCGCAACCGGCACGATCGCCCGCAGGAAGACAGCCATATTTTCACGCAGCTGATCTTTGCTGATGTGGTCATACTCCGCCAGACGCGCGCGGAACTGGTCAAGGGTATAGCCCTCTTCCGCTCCCGGCAGACCGGCGATGATGTTGCGGGTCAGCTTGGTGACGTCCGCTTCGCTCATGGCGTTGAAGTATTCCAGCGCCTGACGCTGCTCTTCCGCAGAGTAGTCCGCTTCAGCGCCTTCGCGCTTGAGGATGTGCAGTTCAAAGGCCGCGAAGGCAATCTGGTCGAAACGCAGCGCTTTCGAACCGTCTTCCAGCGTGTACTCAAGGTCGGTACGCGTCCAGTCGAGAATGGGCATAAAGTTGTAGCACACGGTATCAATACCGCATTCCGCCAGGTTACGGATGCTCTGCTGATAGTTAGCAATCCAGGTCTGGTACTGACCAGAACCGGTTTTGATGTCTTCGTGAACCGGGATACTTTCAACAACGGACCAGGTCAGCCCTTTTTCAGCCAGCATCGCCTGACGCTGTTTAATTTCTTCAACCGGCCATACCTGACCGTTCGGAATGTGGTGCAATGCGGTCACTACACCGGTTGCGCCAGCCTGACGCACATCATCAAGAGATACCGGATCGTTCGGGCCGTACCAACGCCAGGTTTGTTCCATTGCCTCTACCTCTAAAGTTGTTATACCAATAAAATCACCGTTAATGACGACTACCATACATGTTTATTCTAAACCGTCAAATAATCCGCCTGGATTGATTGATCCAGCTCACAGTAACGGGATAAATACGGCACACCAATTCAATTTGTTGTCATATAACTTTACACTGCGCAGGTTAATTAATCGTTAATTGGATGTGTAAACAATGAAGACTATCGCCTCGTGCCCCCTCCCTGACAGCGTGCAGCGCCCACAATATGATAGACAAAGGCTGCGTTCGCGGATTGTGCACTTTGGTTTTGGCGCCTTTCACCGCGCGCACCAGGCGCTGTTAACCGACCGGGTGCTCAACCAGCACGGCGGCGATTGGGGCATCTGCGAAATCAGCCTGTTTAGCGGCGATGTCCTGATGAGTCAGCTGCGTCAGCAGGATCATTTGTTTACCGTGATGGAAAAAAGCGCGGCGGGTAACCAGCCGATTATTATCGGCGCGGTCCATGAGTGCCTGAACGCAAAGCTGGATTCACTCGCCGCCATTATCGAAAAATTCTGCGAACCCCAGGTGGCCATCGTCTCGCTGACCATTACCGAAAAAGGGTATTGCCTCGATCCGGCCACCGGCCATCTCGATTTCACCCAGCCGCGCATCGTGCACGATCTGCAATCGCCGGACGAACCGCATTCCGCGCCGGGGATCCTCGTTGAAGCGCTGCACCGTCGCCGCGCGCGCGGCCTGCCGGCGTTTACCGTGCTTTCCTGCGACAACATTCCGGATAACGGCCACGTCGTCAAAAACGCCGTGCTGGATATGGCGACCCGCCGCGATCCGCAGCTGGCGAGCTGGATTGCTGAACACGTCAGCTTCCCCGGCACCATGGTCGATCGTATCGTCCCGGCGGCCACCGACGCCTCACTGGCTGAAATCACCCGCGAACTTGGCGTTGAAGATCCCTGCGCTATCAGCTGCGAACCGTTTATTCAGTGGGTAATTGAAGACAACTTCGTCGCCGGTCGCCCCGACTGGGGTAGCGTCGGCGCGCAAATGGTCGACAACGTGCTGCCGTGGGAAGAGATGAAGCTGCGTATGCTCAACGGCAGCCACTCCTTCCTTGCCTATCTGGGCTATCTGGCGGGTTACGCGCACATCAGCGACTGTATGCAGGACGCGTCCTATCGCCGCGCCGCACGCCACCTGATGATGGCCGAACAGGCCCCCACGCTGAGCATTTCCGGCGTCGATCTCGGCGCCTACGCCGATAGCCTGATCGACCGCTTCAGCAACCCGGCGTTGCAGCATCGCACCTGGCAGATAGCCATGGACGGTAGCCAAAAACTGCCGCAGCGTCTGCTTGACGGTATTCGTATTCACCTGAAAAACGGCAGCCGTTGGCCGCTGCTGGCGCTGGGCGTTGCTGGCTGGATGCGCTACGTCAGCGGTATTGACGATGCGGGCGAGCCAATAGATGTGCGCGATCCGCTGGCGGAAAAAATTCGCGGCATCGTTGCCAACAGCGATGACGAAAGCCGGGTTGCCGCACTGCTGACGCTCCAGGAAGTTTTCGGCAGCGACCTGCCGGCCAATCCAGTGTTTGTGCAAGCCGTTGAACAAGCATGGCAAAGCCTGGTCCACGAAGGCGCACGCCAGGCAGTGCTGACGGCGCTGAACCGTTAACATTTCCTGCCATAACGCGGGCCGATTTTCACGTGGCCCGCTTCTCCCCTTCTCTTTTCATCCCGTTTTCGTCAGGATAGAGTGATCTCGCTAACACTTTTTCTTATCCCGGAGCTCTCGTGACGAAAACCAATCTGATCACCGGCTTTCTCGGCAGCGGTAAAACCACCTCGATTCTGCATCTGCTGGCACATAAACCCGCCGATGAAAAATGGGCCGTGCTGGTCAATGAATTTGGCGAAGTCGGTATCGACGGCGCACTGCTGGCCGACAGCGGCGCATTGCTGAAAGAGATCCCCGGCGGCTGCATGTGCTGCGTCAACGGCCTGCCGATGCAGGTAGGATTAAACACGCTGCTGCGCCAGGGCAAACCGGATCGTCTGCTGATTGAGCCCACGGGTCTGGGTCACCCGAAGCAGATCCTCGATCTGCTGACCGCCCCGGTGTACGAGCCATGGATCGACCTGCGCGCCACGCTGTGTGTGGTAGACCCGCGCCAGCTTCTGGATGAAAAGATCCTGCATAACGAAAACTTCCGCGATCAGCTGGCGGCGGCTGACATCATCGTCAGCAACAAAGCCGACCGCGCAACGGCAGAAAGCCAGCGGGCAATGGCCGACTGGTGGCAGCATAACGGCAGCACGCGCCTGCACGTGGAAGCGACGCAGGGCAATATTGATGTTGCTCTGCTTGATACCCCGCGCCACAACCTGACCGAGCTGCGCGCCAGCGCCGCCCATGCGCATTCACATCCCTCGAACAAAGGTCTGGCCGCCTTAAGCCTGCCGGCGCATCAGCGCTGGCGTCGCAGCGTCAATGAGGGCCAGGGCTACTATGCCTGCGGCTGGATTTTTGATGCCGACACCACTTTTGATACCATCGGCCTGCTCGAATGGGCGCGGCTGGCTCCGGTCGCCAGGCTGAAAGCGGTGATGCGTATTCCTGAGGGCCTGGTGCGTATTAACCGCCAGGGGGCCGATCTGCATATTGAAACGCAGAATGTCGCCCCGCCCGACAGCCGAATCGAGCTCATTAACGACGCGCAGTGCGACTGGAATGTACTACAATCCGCGCTGTTGAAACTTCGTTTAGGGTAATGCCGCTAAGGTTTCCTGCGAGATTAACTGCGGTGAATTTGATAATGCGAACACGTTTTCCCTTGATTTTGTTACTGAACGCCGCCGGCGTGGCGTTATTTATGTCCTGGTATCTGCCTGCCAATCACGGGTTGTGGTCGACCGCGGACCTGGCTATTTTTCAATTATTTAATCAAGGGTTAACGCCGGATAACCTCGGCTATGCGTGGTTTTTAGCCATTATTAACAACCGCGCGTTCGACGGCTGTTCGCTGCTGGCAATGGGCTGCCTGATGCTGAGCTTCTGGGTTAAAGAAAATGGCGAAGGCCGTCGACGTATCGTCATTATTGGCCTGGTCATGCTGCTGGCGGCGGTCATCATTAATCAGCTGGCCCAGCATCTGATGCCGGTCACCCGTAGCAGCCCATCGGTTTCCGTCCCCGGCGTACACCGCGTCAGCGATTTTATTGCCTTCTCCACCAAAGACGGTTCACGCGACAGTTTCCCCGGCGACCACGGAATGATGCTGCTGATATTTGCCACCTTCATGTGGCGCTATTTTGGTCGTAAAGCGTTCGCTATTTCACTGGTTATTTTTGTGGTTTTCGCTTTCCCGCGCGTAATGATCGGCGCCCACTGGTTTACCGATATCGCCGTCGGCTCGCTCACCGCCGTACTGATTGGCGTACCGTGGGTGTTAATGACGCCATTAAGCGATACCCTCATTTCGCTATTTGAGCGAAATTTACCCAATTTCGCCAAACTGAAATTAGGTCACTAAATAACCATTGTGTCTGACACAGCAAAGAGAGGGCCACGGCCCTCTTTTTCATTTCTTATATATTTTTTATCAATGTAATCTTCCGGTCACAATATTCACCAGAATAATGAATGAGTTGCCCATTTTCTGTCCACTGCAGGCGTTTTTTTACCCATTCACAAATTTTAACTTTGTGTATCACTATTTCTTATAAAAAATAGGGCAAAAGCGCTCGCAATGCCGCTTTCGTTAAGGTAATCTCATTCGCGTTTGTCGCTTCGAAGGGCAATTATTGCGTTCTTAAATTAAAGTTTGTGCGCTGCGCCACAAAACTGAATTCAAAGAATTGTCTCATTGATTGCGTGTATTTAGTCTCAGACGCGTTTGGCATTTTTTATAACGGCTACGGTCGTTAAGGACTTCAAGGGAAAACAACGAAAATGGTCAAATCTCAGCCGATTTTGAGATATATCTTGCGAGCGATTCCAGCAGTAGCAGTTGCGGTTCTGCTTTCTGCCTGTAGTTCAACCGGTAATACCGCAAAGAATATGCATTCTGAGACGCTTGGTGTGGGTAGCGGTGATACCTCTTCACTGCAAGCCTCTCAGGATGAATTTGAAAGTATGGTGCGTAACCTCGACGTGAAATCACGTCTGATGGAGCAATACGCAGGCTGGAAAGGCGTCCGTTACCGTCTGGGTGGCGACACCAAACGCGGCATCGACTGCTCCAGCTTCGTCCAGCGCACCTTCCGCGAACAGTTTGGTTTAGAGCTGCCGCGCTCCACCTGGGAGCAGCAGGAAACGGGCAAATCCGTTTCGCGCAGTCAGCTTCGTACCGGTGACTTAGTGCTGTTCCGCGCAGGCTCGACCGGCCGTCATGTTGGCATTTATATTGGTAACAACCAGTTCGTTCATGCATCCACCAGCAGCGGTGTGACCATTTCCAGCATGAATGAGCCATACTGGAACAAGCGTTACAACGAAGCTCGCCGCGTGTTGAGCCGTTCGTAATGGCCCTTACCGCCGGTTTCCCTTGGCTGGCGGTAAGCATAAAAAAAGCACTGCTCTGGCAGTGCTTTTTTTATGCTTCATCAGTATTCTTTTCTTTAGAGTTCCGTAGCATAGAGAAGTTGCATGTTTACCCGTTACTCATCAATTAACCGCCGAATTGTATTCACCAGCATTATTGCTGGGCTACTGATTGCCCTGGTTGCCGGGGTGGCGCAGTTTTCTATTTTTCATCATCGCCGTTCCGAGCAGTTTGATACTACCATCTCAAGCCTGCAAAACTACCTGAACAGCTATTTCAGCCAAATCCTCGTCACCATCGATTCACTCCAGCCGCTCACGGTGAACGCCTGTGAAGAGGTCTCTTCAGAACTGACCGCCCGGGCCGCCTTTAGTATGAACGTGCGCGCCTTTCTGCTGGTAAAAAACCATGTCGCCTACTGTTCCTCTGCGACCGGGCCGATGTCGATGCCGCTTAAGGATCTGGTTCCGGATCTCGACCTGAGCAAAAACCACGTGATGGGGATCCTCTCCGGCACGCCGATGATGCCGACCACTCCGGCCTTTGTGCTGTGGGTCAAAAGCCCGCTGCTGGAAAATCGCGGCGTCTTCGCCTCGATTAACGCCAACTTAATGCCGTGGGTGCTCTACTCATCGAAACAAACGCCCTACAACGGCGTGGCGCTGGTGGTGAACGGTAAGACGGCCATTTCCACGTTTAGCAGCAAACCTATCGCGTTGAGCGAAATTACCGATACCCCGGTTCGGCACGTGAAAATCAAGGGCGTCCCGCTGGAAGTGTATCTGTACAGCAACGCCTCCAGCACCGATAACTCGCTGTATGCCCTGCTATTAGGTCTGGCCTGTGGGCTGATTGGCGGCATGCTGTGCTTCTATATCCTGACCATCCGCTCGCGGCCGGGAAAAGAGATTCTTTCCGCCATTAAGCATCGCCAGTTTTACGTGGTTTATCAGCCGGTCGTGAATGCTAAAAATCAGCAGATTGGCGGCGTCGAGGCGCTGATGCGCTGGTCACACCCAACGGCGGGCAATATTCCGCCGGATGCTTTTATCAGCTTTGCCGAAGCGCAGAACCTGATTGTGCCCCTGACACAGCATCTGTTCGAGCTGATTGCCGCCGATGCGCAGACGCTAAAAGACATTCTGCCGCCGGGAGCCAAACTTGGTATCAACATCGCGCCGGGGCATCTGCACGCCGAGAGCTTCCAGCAGGATATACGCAAGCTGTCGGCCAGCCTGCCGGATAACTACTTCCAGCTGGTACTGGAGATTACCGAACGCGACATGCTGCACCAGGAAAAGGCGATGAGCCTGTTTTCCTGGCTGCGCAGTGAAGGCATTGAAGTGGCAATTGATGATTTCGGCACCGGCCACAGCGCCCTCATCTACCTTGAGCGCTTTACCCTCGATTACCTGAAAATCGACCGCGGTTTTGTGAGCGCAATTGGTCGCGAGACCATTACGTCCCCGGTACTCGATGCCGTGCTGACGCTAACCCGGAGGCTGAATATTGTCACCGTGGCCGAAGGGGTTGAAACCGAAGAACAGGCCGCGTGGCTGCGGGACCACGGCGTCGATTACCTCCAGGGCTACCTGATAAGCCGCCCGCTGGCGCTCAACGACCTGATGGCGGAATACCGTAAGCCCGCAAAGTATTTCACACAAGATTGACTGTCTATTAAGATTTCGTGATAAAAGGTGTGTTCAATCAAGCTGTTTCATCGCGGGGTGCCCCTATTGTGATCGTAGCGCGTATCTGTTTTGCCCTGCTGCTGTGCGCTTTCTCGACGCAGGCGCAGGCGATAAAAGAAAGCTTCGCGTTTGCGGTGATCGGCGAGCCGAAATACCCTATCGACTTCCATCATTTCGATTACGTCAATCCCGCGGCACCGAAGGGGGGAAACGTCACGCTGGCGGCCATCGGCACCTTCGATAACTTTAACCGTTACGCTCTGCGCGGCAATGCCGCCGTCCGTACCGAATCGCTGTACGATGCGCTATACACCACCTCTGACGACGAGCCGGGTAGCTACTACCCGCTGGTTGCCGAGCATGCACGCTATGCCGATGATTTTTCGTGGGTGGAGCTGACGCTTAACCCGCGCGCACGTTTTCATGACGGCAGCCCGATAACCGCCCGCGATGTCGCGTTCACCTTCCAGAAATTCATGACGGAAGGCGTACCGCAGTTTCGGCTGATCTATAAAGGCACCACCGTTAAAGCGATTGCCCCGCTCACCGTACGCATTGTGCTGGCCAAACCCGGCAAAGAGGACATGCTGGGGCTGTTTACCCTGCCCATCCTACCGGAAGCGTTCTGGAAAGATCATAAACTGAGCGATCCCTTAAGCACACCGCCGCTGGCCAGCGGTCCCTACCGCATCAGCGGTTGGAAAATGGGGCAGTATATTATTTACTCCCGCGTGAAAGACTATTGGGGTGCCGATTTAGCGGTAAACCGCGGGCGCTGGAATTTTGACTCGCTGCGCTACGATTATTATCTCGACGATAACGTCGCGTTCGAAGCCTTTAAGGCAGGTGCCTACGATGTACGCACCGAAAGCAGCGCCAAAAACTGGGCAACCCGCTATATCGGCAAAAACTTCGCCAGCGGCTATATCGTCAAGAATGAACAGAAAAACGATGCTGCACAGGATACCCGCTGGCTGGCGTTTAATATCCAGCGTCCCGTATTCGCCGACCGGCGAGTGCGTCAGGCGGTAAGCATGGCGTTTGATTTTGAGTGGATGAACAAAGCGTTGTTCTACAACGCCTACAGCCGCCCCAATAGCTATTTTCAGAACACCGAATACGCCGCCCGCGGCTACCCGACCGCCGACGAGTTAATCCTGCTGGGGCCGCTTAAAGACGCGCTGCCGCCGGAGGTATTCAGCGCTATTTATCAGCCACCCACCTCACGCGGCGACGGTTTCGATCGCCAAAACCTGCTGCAAGCAGGACAGTTGTTGAACGAGGCGGGCTGGGTGCTGAAAGGCCAGCAGCGGGTCAACGAAAAAACCGGCCAGCCCCTGCGTTTTGAGCTGCTGCTGCCGTCCGGCGGTAACGACCAGTGGGTGATGCCATTCCAGCATAATTTACAGCGCCTGGGCATTACGATGGATGTCCGCCAGACCGATATCTCGCAGGTCACTAACCGCATGCGTAGCCGCGACTACGACATGATGCCACGGCTATGGCGAGCGATGCCGTGGCCCAGTGGGGATTTACAGATTTCGTGGTCATCAGCCTATATCAACTCGTCCTACAACGCCCCCGGCGTCGCCAGCCCGGCGATCGACAGCCTGATTGACCAGATCATCCGCTGGCAGGGTAACAAGCAAAAGCTGGTGCCGCTTGGCCGCGCGCTTGACCGAGTGTTAACCTGGAACTATTACATGCTGCCGATGTGGTATATGTCGGGCAGCCGCACCGCCTACTGGGATAAGTTCGCCTACCCGGCCGTACATCCGCTGTATAACGCCGGCATCGATGCCCCCGGCTTCGACACCTGGTGGTATGACGTCAATAAAGCGGCGCGTCTGCCCGCCTCCCGACGCTAAGGAGAGAACATGGCCGCCTATTTGGTACGTCGACTGCTGCTGATTATCCCAACCCTGTGGGCCATCATCACGCTGAACTTCTTTATTGTGCAAATCGCCCCCGGCGGCCCGGTCGATCAGGCCATTGCCGCAGTAGAGTTTGGTCAGCAGGGCAGCCTGCCCGGCGGCGGAGGCGGTATGGGCGGCGGCCAGTCGCGCGCGGGGGTCAGCAATATTGCCGAAAGCCAGTATCGTGGCGGCCGCGGCCTCGACCCTGAAGTGATTGCTGAAATCACCCAGCGCTACGGCTTTGATAAACCACTGCACGAGCGTTACTTCAAGATGCTCGGTGACTATCTGCGCTTCGATTTTGGCAACAGCCTGTTCCGCAATGCCTCAGTGATGCAACTGATGAAAGAGAGCCTGCCGGTATCGGTGACGCTGGGGCTCTGGAGCACCTTGATCATCTACCTGGTCTCGATACCGCTCGGCATCCGCAAAGCGGTGTATAACGGTAGCCGCTTCGATATCTGGAGCAGTACCGGGATTATTATCGGCTACGCCATTCCGGCGTTTCTGTTCGCCATCGTCCTGATCGTGCTGTTCGCTGGCGGCAGCTACTACGATATTTTCCCGCTGCGTGGGCTGGTGTCGGCGAATTTCGCTACTCTGCCGTGGTATCAGAAAATCACCGACTATCTTTGGCACATTACGCTACCGGTGCTGGCAACGGTCATCGGCGGCTTTGCCGCGCTGACCATGCTGACCAAGAACGCTTTTCTTGATGAAATCCGCAAGCAGTACGTGGTCACGGCACGGGCGAAAGGCGTCAGCGAGCGGCAAATTCTGTGGAAGCACATCTTTCGCAACGCCATGCTGCTGGTGATCGCTGGCTTCCCCGCGACCTTTATCAGCATGTTCTTCACCGGTTCGTTGCTGATTGAGGTGATGTTCTCGCTGAACGGCCTGGGTCTGCTGGGCTATGAGGCGACCGTCTCACGCGATTATCCGGTCATGTTCGGCACGCTGTATATCTTTACTCTGATAGGCCTGCTGCTGAATATCGTCAGTGACATCAGCTATACGCTGGTCGATCCCCGTATTGATTTTGAGGGCCGCTAGTCATGACCCTAAGCTCCGTTAATCAGGCACGCTGGGCGCGCTTTTGCCACAACCGCCGTGGCTACTGGTCGCTGTGGATTTTTCTGGCACTCTTTATCTGCAGCCTGTGTGCAGAGCTGATCGCCAACGATCGGCCGCTGCTGGTGAGCTATCAGGGCAGCCTGTATACACCGGTATTGAAAACCTACAGTGAAAAAACCTTCGGCGGCGCGTTTGCCACTGCCGCCGACTACCAGGATCCGTGGCTCCAGCAGCGACTGGCGCAAAACGGCTGGGTGCTGTGGGCCCCGGTGCGTTTTGGCGCCAGCAGCATTAACTACGCCACCACGACCCCCTTCCCGTCGCCGCCGTCGCGGCAGAACTGGCTGGGCACCGACGCCAATGGTCGCGACGTGCTGGCGCGCATTCTTTACGGAACCCGTATCTCGCTGCTGTTTGGTCTGATTCTGACCGTCTGCTCCAGCGTCATGGGCGTGCTCGTCGGCGCGATTCAGGGCTACTATGGCGGGCGCGTCGACCTCTGGGGCCAGCGTTTTATTGAGGTATGGTCGGGAATGCCGACGCTGTTTCTGATAATCCTGCTATCAAGCGTCGTACAGCCCAACTTCTGGTGGCTGTTGGCCATCACCGTGCTGTTCGGCTGGATGTCGCTGGTTGGGGTAGTGCGGGCGGAGTTTTTGCGTACCCGTAACTTCGACTATATCCGCGCGGCCCAGGCGCTGGGCGTGGGCGACCGCAGTATTATCCTGCGCCATATGCTGCCCAATGCGATGGTCGCCACCCTGACCTTTATTCCGTTTATTCTCTGTAGCTCCATTACCACCCTCACCTCGCTGGATTTTCTCGGCTTTGGGCTGCCGCTCGGCTCGCCTTCATTGGGTGAACTGCTGTTACAGGGCAAAAATAATCTACAGGCCCCCTGGCTTGGGATCGCCGGTTTTCTTTGCGTCGCCGTCCTGCTGTCGCTGCTGATTTTTATCGGTGAAGCGGTGCGCGATGCCTTCGATCCTTCTAAGGCGGTATAAGATGCAGCAGCCACTTCTGGAAATCGACAACCTTTCTATCGCCTTTCGCCAGCAGGGTGTGACCACCACCGTCGTCGAGCAGCTCTCGCTGTCGCTGAACGCCGGTGAAACGCTGGCGCTGGTCGGTGAATCGGGTTCAGGGAAAAGCGTCTCGGCGCTGTCCATTCTGCGCCTGCTACCGGAGCCACCGGTCAGCTATCCGACCGGTGATATCCGCTTTGCCGGCGAATCGCTGCTCCATGCCAGCCCGCAAACCCTGCGCGGGGTGCGCGGAAACCGCATCGCCATGATCATCCAGGAACCGATGGTGTCGTTAAATCCGCTGCACACGCTGGAAAAACAGCTCGGCGAGGTGCTGTCGTTGCACCGAGGGATGCGTAAAGAGGCGGCGCGCGGCGAAATTCTCGACTGCCTGGAGCGCGTTGGCATCCGTCATGCTTTAAAACGGCTGGCGGACTACCCGCACCAGCTTTCCGGCGGCGAACGTCAGCGGGTAATGATTGCCATGGCCCTTCTCACCCGCCCGGAACTGCTGATTGCCGATGAGCCCACCACCGCGCTGGACGTTTCGGTACAGGCGCAAATTCTTCAGCTGCTGCGCGAGCTGCGCGCGGAGCTCAATATGGGGCTATTGTTCATTACGCATAACCTGAGCATCGTGCGCAAATTGGCCGACCGGGTGGCGGTGATGCAGCACGGACGCTGCGTTGAACAAAACGCATCAACGGCGCTGTTCGCAGCCCCCCAGCATCCGTACACCCGCAGGCTGCTCGACAGCGAGCCCACCGGCGAGCCCTGCGCCCTTCCCCCGGACGCCGTGCCGCTACTCGAAGTGAATCAGCTCAGCGTGGCATTTCCTGTGCGTAAAGGCATTCTGCGGCGGATCGTTGACCAGAATCAGGTGGTGAAAAACCTGAGCTTTACTCTGCGGGCCGGTGAAACGCTGGGTCTGGTAGGGGAATCGGGTTCAGGTAAAAGTACGACCGGGCTGGCGCTGCTGCGGCTGATTGCTTCTCAGGGTGAGATTTGCTTCGCCGGTGAAGCCCTTCAGGGGCGCAATCGCCAGCAGATGCTACCGCTACGCCATCGTATTCAGGTGGTATTTCAGGACCCCAATTCGTCGCTCAACCCGCGGCTGACCGCGCTACAGATTATTGAGGAAGGTCTGCGGGTGCACCAGCCGTCGCTGTCGTCGGCCGAACGCGAACAGCAGGTTATCCACGTCATGCAGGAAGTGGGGTTAGATCCCGACACTCGCCAGCGCTACCCGGCGGCTTTTTCCGGCGGGCAACGGCAGCGCATCGCCATCGCGCGGGCGCTAATCCTCAAACCGCAGCTGATCGTGCTGGACGAACCCACCTCATCGCTCGATCGCACCGTTCAGTCACAGATCCTGGCGCTGCTCAAGGCGTTACAGGAAAAGCATGGTCTGGCCTATATCTTTATCAGCCACGATTTGCAGGTTGTCCGATCGCTGTGCCACCAGGTCATCGTGTTGCGGCAGGGAGAGGTTGTCGAGCAGGGTGAATGTCGGCGCGTTTTTACCGAACCCAGGCAGGCGTATACGCGTCAGCTCATCGCGCTGAGCTGACGGTTAAAACGGATTGTTGCCGGAAAACGGCTCAGCAATGGCGACGCCAAAGTTTTTCAGACGGCAGGTCGCGGCAAATTCGTCCTGGCGCTTCACAAACAGGCACGGCTCGCCTTCGCACTCCAGCACGGAGCAGTCGACGGAGATATCCGTGAGCGCCTGGCTAAGCGAGTGCATCACCGGCCAGGCGCTGTCGCCGTCCGGACTTAAAAGCTTGAGCGCCACCAGCGCGTTTTCGCCCGCCGTGCCATTTTGCGGAATCGGTTCAACTTTGGAACCTGCAAAACCCGCAGACCAGCGATAGTCCTGCGGCAGTCGATGTACGATTGATAGCTGTAATGTCATTACGTTCTTTCCCCGGAAGCAACAGTGCTTCACAATTATTTCACATCCATATTAACACATTGTTGACAAATCGTCCTGCATCCAGCAAAAAAACGCCCGCATTCAACATTCTTCTTACGACATCATTCGGTGTACTGATGCATTTGCGCGCTATATGTACCCGTATCTGTGATCTAACGCAATCTTTTTATCTACAACAATGTGACTTTTTACATTAATGGATTTTACATAAAAGAAACATTACACCCCAGCGGCAATGCAATTTCTGTTGATATGTATCAACAAAGGGGCGTATTTCGCCCCTGCAAAAAGCTGACTAGTGCGACGCTTTGCGCGGTCGACTGGCGTAGAGATAGAAGAGGATGGAACAGGAGGCGCAGAGCGCAATGGAAATGAGCATCGGCCAGGCGGTGGTAAAGGTGGCCATCGACAGCAGCGCACCCACAATGGCGCCGATACCGAAGCGGAAGGTGCCAGCCAGCGAAGAGGCCGTACCGGCCATATGCGGAAACTCATCAAGAATGACCGCCATGGCGTTAGAAGAAACCATCGACACGCAGCCGATAAACGCCGCAATCCCCAGCACCAGCGACCAGAAGCCGACGTCCAGCAGCGCGGTGACCACCATCCAGATAGCCATCGCAAACTGAATCAGCAGCCCGGCGCGGAACATCCACAGCGCCCCCACCCGGCGGACGAAGCGGCTGTTGATCGTGGTAGTAATAAAGAGGAAAACGATGTTCAGCGCGAAATAATAGCCAAAGTGCTGCGGCGAAACGTGGTTCAACTCGATGTAAACAAACGGCCCGGCGCTCAGGAACGAGAACATTGCCGCAAAGCTAAAGCCGCTAGCCAGCATGTAGGCCAGCACCCGCTTGTGGCGGAACAGCGAAGCAAAGTTGCCGAGCGTGGTGCTTAGGCGAAACGGCTGACGCCGCTCAACCGGCAGCGTTTCATCGATAAAGAAGTAGATCATCGCCGACGCCAGCAGCGCCGCTAACGCCAGAATCCAGAAGATTGCATGCCAGCTAAACCACACCAGTACCGCACCGCCGACCATCGGCGCCACCAGCGGCGCGATGGTGGTCACCAGCATGACAAACGACATCATGCGCGAGAACTCTTCTTTCGGATAAATATCGCGCATCAGGGCGTTTATCACCACGCTTGCCGCTGCCGCCGCCAGACCGTGGAAGAAACGCGTGGTGATGAGGTAGTCGATTGTCGGTGCTAGCGCACAGGCCACCGCCGCCGCGGCAAAGATCAGCGTGCCGCCGAGGATCACCGGCTTGCGTCCCAGGCTATCGGCCATCGGGCCATACAGCAACTGGCCAAGCGCAAAGCCGAGAATATAGGTGCTGAGGGTCATCTGCGCGCTGCCGGCCGGAACGCCAAACTGCGCGGAAATGACCGGCAGCGCCGGAAGGTACATGTCGATCGACAGCGGCATTAACATGGCCAGAAGGCCAAGAATAAAAACAATCTTTAACGACGAGCGCGGCCTGGACGTCACAATCTACCTCTAATGAGTGGGTTAGCGCATTGGGGCGCCAACGCTGGCGATTTCTTCTGCGGTTAATGGGCGGTATTCCCCTGGCTCCAGCGTGGGGTCGAGGGCTATCTCGCCGATGCGTTCACGATGCAGTCCTACGACGTGGTTGCCCACGGCGGCAAACATCCGTTTTACCTGGTGGTAACGGCCTTCGCTGATGGTCAGACGCACTTCAGTAGGCGTCACCACTTCCAGCACGGCGGGTTTGGTGAGATCTTTTTCATTGTGCAGCTGCACACCTTTGGCAAACTGCGCGGCGGTATCATCGCTTACCGGGTTTTCCAGCGTCACCAGATAGGTTTTTTCGCAGTGGTGACGCGGCGAGGTGATGCGATGAGACCATTGACCGTCGTCGGTCATCAGCACCAGCCCGGTCGTGTCGATATCCAGACGCCCCGCAGCATGCAGCTTGTGCGCTACCGGTTCATCAAGGAAATACAGCACCGTCGGGTGATCCGGATCTTCGGTTGAGCAGACATAGCCCTGAGGCTTGTTGAGCATAAAATAGCGCGGGCCGCTCTGCTGCGTCAGCGAATTGCCTTCATAGGCCACGCTATGTTCGGGTTGCAGTTTGAAGGCGGTATCGCGTACCACTTCGTCATCAACGGTCACGTGGTGCCCGCGGATCAAACGCCCGGCAATAGCACGGCTGACGCCGAGTTGCTGAGCGATAAACTTATCAAGTCGCATGAAGTATTTTTAGCCTGTAATAGTGCCGGGTGCCGGACGAAACGTCCGCAAAAGGAGTAGTAACAATCGTTAAGTATAACGGGCTTGTTATCCCACTCAAGCGAAAAGATTCATGGCATACTATTTGGCTATTAAGGACTAACATCACGGCAATGACTTTTACACTACGTCCCTATCAACAGGAAGCGGTTGACGCCACCCTGGCCTACTTTCGCCGCCATACCGAACCTGCGGTTATCGTGCTCCCCACCGGCGCAGGCAAAAGTCTGGTCATCGCCGAGCTGGCGCGGCTGGCGCGCGGCCGCGTTCTAGTGCTGGCTCACGTGAAAGAGCTGGTCGCACAGAACCATGCCAAATACTGCGCGCTCGGGCTGGAAGCCGATATTTATGCCGCCGGGCTGAAACGCAAAGAGAGTCACGGTAAGGTGGTTTTTGGCAGCGTACAGTCCGTAGCGCGAAATCTTGACCATTTTCAGGGGGAGTTTTCGCTGCTGATCGTCGACGAATGCCACCGCATCAGCGACGACGACGATAGTCAGTACCAGCAAATCCTCGGCCACCTGCAAAAGGTCAATCCGCAGATCCGCCTGCTCGGACTCACGGCAACGCCCTTCCGCCTCGGCAAAGGCTGGATTTATCAGTTCCACTATCATGGTATGGTGCGCGGCGATAAAAATGCCCTGTTCCGCGACTGTATCTACGAGCTGCCGCTGCGCTACATGATAAAGCACGGCTACCTGACGCCGCCGGAACGGCTGGACATGCCGGTCGTGCAGTACGATTTCAGCCGCCTGCGGGCCAACAGCAATGGCCTGTTTAGCGAGGCGGATCTCAACCGTGAACTCAAACAGCAGCAGCGCATCACGCCGCACATTATTAGCCAGATAGAAGAGTTCGCACAGACGCGCAAAGGGGTGATGATCTTCGCCGCCACCGTTGAACACGCCCGGGAAATCACCGGCCTGCTGCCCGCCGATGATGCCGCGCTGATCACCGGCGAAACGCCGGGGCCGCAGCGCGACAGCCTGATTGAGGCGTTTAAAAACCAGCGGTTCCGCTACCTGGTGAACGTCGCGGTCCTGACGACCGGCTTTGATGCGCCGCACGTCGATCTGATTGCTATCCTGCGCCCAACGGAATCGATCAGTCTGTATCAACAGATTGTCGGCCGCGGCCTGCGGCTGGCGCCGGGGAAAACGGACTGTCTGATTCTGGATTACGCCGGCAACCCACACGACCTGTACGCCCCGGAAGTGGGGGCACCCAAAGGTAAAAGCGATAACGTGCCGGTACAGGTATTCTGCCCTGGCTGCGGCTTTGCCAATACCTTCTGGGGCAAAATGACCACCGACGGCACGCTCATTGAGCATTTTGGCCGCCGCTGCCAGGGCTGGCTTGAGGATGATGAAGGCCACCGCGAGCAGTGCGACTACCGCTTCCGCTTTAAAAACTGCCCGCAGTGTAACGCCGAGAACGATATTGCCGCCCGCCGCTGTCGCGAGTGCGACACCGTACTGGTGGACCCGGACGATATGCTGAAGGCGGCGCTGAAGCTAAAAGACGCGCTGGTGCTGCGCTGTAGCGGCATGGTGTTACAGGACGGGATGGACGAAAAAGGTGGCTGGCTGAAAATCACCTATTACGACGAAGATGGTGCCGACGTCAGCGAACGCTTCCGCCTGCACACACCCGCACAGAAAACGGCGTTTGAGCAGCTGTTTATTCGCCCGCATACCCGTACGCCCGGCGTACCGCTGCGCTGGATAACGCCCGCCGATATCCTCAGCCAGCAGGCTCTGCTGCGGGCACCGGATTTTGTCGTCGCCCGCAAAAAAGGCCCCTACTGGCAGGTGCGGGAAAAGATCTTCGACTATGAAGGGCGCTACCGCCGGGCCAACGAACTACGCTAGCTGTGCGTTTGCTTCACCCACACCAAGCGATCGACAGCAAAACCGAGGCCGCGGGCAATGTTCAGGTAATTCTGACGTACCTGCGGCGGCAGCGTCGGCGTGCGCGACAGAATCCACAGATAGTCGCGGTTGGGCCCGCTGACCAGCGCATATTGGTATTCATCATCCAACGCAATCACGTTGTAGCCACCGTAGAACGGACCAAAGAAGGAAACCTTCAGCGCTGCCGTCGTGGGCTCACCGGTAAAATACGCCTTCCCTTCACTCAGCTTCCACTCGCCTTTCTGCGGGTCGAAGCCGCGGTTGGCGACAGAAATCCCGCCGTCGGCCCGTTTGCCATAGGTTGCATTAACCTGCTCCAATCCCCGTTCAAAGCGGTTCTCCAGGCGAGCAATCTCATACCACTTGCCCAGATAACGGCTCGCGTCAAAATCATTAATGGGCGTGACGCCTTTCGGCGGCGTCGGCGAGCGGCAGGCCACCAGCGCCAAAGAAATAGCCACCCCCGTCACGATGGGCCATATTCTCATGTCTCCTCCTGTCAAAAATGGCTCGCCTTAAGTGTAGAGGATAGAAAAGCCGCGTGGTCAAATTCAGACAAGGGAGCGAGCCCTGGCGTAACGCCCTCTTCCCGGTGAGGTTTTCATTGCCCGCCCGGGGAATCGAAGCTATAATGCCGCCCGCTTTCACATCCGTGAAGCAGATCATTTGCCTGCTGCTGGGTCGCCTGTAGCAGGATTAATCAAGAGAGCTATTCAATGTTTACTATCGAAGCACAAGCACGTAAAGAGCAGGGTAAGGGTGCGAGCCGCCGCCTGCGCGCAGCTAACAAGTTCCCGGCTATCATTTATGGTGGCGAAGCAGCTCCGGTTGCTATCGAACTGGACCACGACAAGCTGTGGAACCTGCAGAACAACGCTGAATTTTACAGCGAAGTTCTGACCATCGTTGTTGATGGTAAAGAAGAAAAAGTTAAAGCTCAGGCGGTGCAGCGTCACCCGTTCAAGCCGAAACTGTCTCACATCGACTTCGTACGCGCTTAATCGCTAACGAATCTACGTGATGAAAGAACGGCTCCTTATGGGAGCCGTTTTTTTTACTTCGATGCGGCATCCCGCACAATCTTCTCCGTACCTGTCGCCGATATCACGGCATCATTCACGCCGTCTTTCAGCGTAATTCCGCTCACCTGCGCAAAGTTCCACGCTTTCCCGGCAGGATCGAAAGTGACCTGCGTAAACTGACTGTCTCGCAGGAAGCTAATATTGCTCGCCTGGGTATGGCGAAACTTCACGTTGTGGAACGCAATATCCTGATGATAAGCATCGCGCGCATAGGTAATGCCGTACGCTTGCGTCATTTCCTGCGCGGTCATGCCGTCAACCAGAATACTTTTCTTCGCTGCCGTACCGTCCACGGAGACGTTCTCCACGGTCACGTTGCGGAACTGCGCAGGCTCGGCCGCTGGCGTGGTGTCGTTAACATCCGCGCTGTATTTAATAGTGAAAATAAAGGGTTCTTTCGCCAGGTCTTTCATGGCGTTATTACGGAATACCACCTCACGTGCGCCGCCGCCGTAATAAGGGCGACTTTTCATGCGCAGGCCGATATCGGTCAGGTACATCACGTTATCTTCGGCGATAATTTTTTCTATCCACGCGCCGGTATGACTACCGGTTACCACTGCGCCGTGCGCTTTGCGGAAATAGTTGTTAAAGATCCACGCGCCGCTTTGCGCCTTCTGAGCAAAAGTTTCCACGCCTTTCCCGTAGCCCGCGGCGAAATTCATGCCGTCATCGCCGGTATCAAAGAAGTTGTTAAACACCAGGCCATGCTGACTGTTGCCCAGCTCAATGCCGTCGGCGTTATTACCGTCGAAAGTTTTATGGCTAAGCGCATTGAAGGCGAGATTCTCCGACTCCAGCACCATAATGCCGTGGAAGGCCGGATTCAGGATGGTAAGACCTTCCAGATAAAGATTGCGCACGCCGCGCAGCGTCATCAGGCTAGAACGACGGTTTTTATACGCGCTATCGCGGTCCATACCTTCCGCTATCGCCTGCTCGGTCTGATTTTTTGCCAGTACGCCATCTTCCCCGACTTTCTTCGCATTGCTGGCGCGATACTGCGGCAGGGTATTGCCCAGTTCATCCACTATCGATTCCGCCCCGCCCGCCTTCACGCCGCGCGTCCAGCCGTTGCCATCAACGGTACCCTTACCGACCAGACGAATATTCTGGAAGGTTCCCGCATGCGAGCTACCGCGATCGTTCGCTTCCAGTGCGTTAATCAGCGACGGTGGGCGCTTCGGCAACGGATTATCGGTGTAGGGATAGAGGAAATAACCTTTGCTCATCGGGTAGTCTGCCGGATTATCCGAGCCTAGCAGGGTTGCCCCTTCGGCGATTTCCAGCGTCATGTCGCTGTGCAGGAACAGGGCGCCGGTTTTAAAGACGCCATCGCGAATCGTCACCTTACACCCCTGGGGATAAGCAGCAAGCGTGCAGCTGTCGATCGCCTTTTGTAACGCCGTCGTGTTCAGCGTTTTGCCATCGCCTATCGCCCCCACGCTTTTCACATCAATCACGTGCGGTGTTTTGGTCGTACGCAGCGTTATTGGCTGGCTGTCAGCAGACTCTTTTCCATCGGCATAGACGGCGCGAACCGTGAAGCGATACTGCGTATCGGCCTTCAGGCCATCGGCGGTGAAACTGCGCAGATCCACCTTTTGCTGCCAGCCGTCATCCAGCGTTTGGTAAAAATTATCAATGTAGGGTTTAGCCGGCGAGTAAACGTCCTGGTTATCCCGCACGCTGCCCACAAACGTCCCGTCGCGGTAGATATGGTAATCGACCACCTTTTCTGCCTCGGCGAGCGGCTTTTCCCATACCAACACCGCGTGCGTATCATCGGCGGAGAGTACCGGCGACTGGACATTCTGTGGGGCCGCAGATCCCTCGCGCTGTGCCGCAGCGCTATTATCACAGCCGCTGAGCGCACCAGCGAAGACGATCGCCAAGGCTAACGCGATCCGGGAGTGTCTGAAGGTATTGTGCATGTTTAATTATCCTCTCAGTTACCCGCGGCATCAGGCAAAAAATACCGCGGCCATAGGCCGTTCTTTGCTAAAACGGCCCTCCTTTTATCGAATCAAAATAACTTTGCATATAAAATGAAACGCATTTTTATTTATTTTGTTAAGAAATAACTGAGAGTAAGGTCAAAATTCAACCCGTTAAGGCGCGGTGTGATAGCAGAATTGCGAGTGGGGTCACTCAAGATACGCGAATGCGGGGATAGACAGAGCCCGCAGCAGTGCGTGCGGGCTCTGAGGGGTTAACTCTTGCCTGACGTCCGGCGCTGTAGCTGGTCGCGCAGGTTTGGAGGCGTGCCTTTAATGGTCAGCGTGTCGGTCGCAGGGTCCCAGAAAATACGCTCACCCAGCAGCATGGCGTCGAAGTTAATCGTCAGGCCGCCGCCGCTGCCGGCAAATTTAGTCAGTTGACGCAGCGTGCTGCGATCCGCCGGGAAGCTCTCTTCCAGCTCGTAGCCTTTTTCGGCGGTAAACTCGCTGAAGCTCACTTCACTCACGCCAGACAGTTCTTTAGACAGCGATTCCAGCTCGATTTCTTCCCCAGCCTGCAGTTGTTCGTTGCAGTAGGCGTAAACCTGCTGACGCACGTTCTGACGTTCGTTTTTATCCAGCTCCGCTTCAGCGGCAAAATCGTCCAGCGCCTGCAGCAGGCCACGGTTCTGCACCTTGGCGTTAAGGCCCTCGCTGGCGCCGAGGAAGTCCATAAAGAAGTCGGCAACTTTGCGGCCGACGCGGCCTTTGAGGAAGGTCAGATAGCGGGTTGACTCCGGATTAGTTTCCCACTCGGTTAAATCAATACGCGCCACGATATCCGCGTGGTTAATGTCCAGGTAGTGGGTCGCGCTGATATCCAGCTGTTCGTTAACGCGCATACTGCTCAGGTTATTGAGCACCGCCACCAGCAGGTATTCCACCGCCAGATAACGATAGTGGCAAAACAGCACGATGCCGCCGTCGGCAAACGGATACTTCGCCAGTTCGTCACGCAGACGGCCGGTGGCCGCACGGCTGAACGCCAGGAAGTCTTCCTCGCCCTGACGCTGCAGTTTCAGCGCCTGCGCCAGCTCGCTTTCTTCAGTAAACAGGCCGTAGGCCTTGTTCTTTGCGCTGTACACCCGATGCAACTCTGCCATCATTTCTTCAACCGGCGCGGTTGGCTCCAGCAGCGTGTCGCGCAGCACCACGTCAAGGTTTTGCTCGTCGCGTTTGACGAGCTGATGCAAAGCAATCTGGTCGATATCCAGACTCATGTTAAACTCTCCTTAATGATCGGGTGTATTCAACCACCCCCGATGTCACTGTGCAACACGCACTTTACCGAGGTCGCGGCAGTATAATGCGCAAAGGATAACGCGTTACGCCGAAAAAAAGCGGAAAAAATGCTGCTGCTACGGTAATATACTGCCCTTTAATGAACAGACAGATTTCGATTTATGCCACAACAATCCCGCTATAGTGATGAACACGTAGAACAGCTGCTGAGCGAGCTGGCTAACGTGCTGGAACAACATAAAGCCCCGACCGACCTTTCGCTGATGGTTCTGGGTAATATGGTGACCAACCTGATTAACAGCAGCGTAGCTCCGGCTCAACGCCAGGCTATCGCACGTTCTTTTGCCCAGGCGCTGCAATCTTCCATTGATAGCGATCCTGCGCACTAAGGGTACAAGCAACAGTTTATGGTGACACATCGTCAGCCCTATCGAGAAAAAGTCTCCCAGATGGTTAGCTGGGGGCACTGGTTCGCCCTGTTCAACATGCTGTTGGCCATGGTGCTCGGTAGCCGCTATCTGTTTGTTGCCGACTGGCCGACAACGCTGGCCGGACGCGTTTTCTCCTACATCAGCCTTGTCGGGCACTTCAGCTTTCTGGTGTTCTCTGCCTACCTGCTGATACTGTTCCCCCTGACCTTTGTCGTCATGTCCCAGCGCCTGATGCGCTTCTTGTCCGCCATTCTGGCGACGGCGGGCATGACGCTGCTGCTTATCGATAGCGAGGTCTTTACCCGCTTCCACCTGCACCTTAATCCGGTGGTATGGGAGCTGGTGATCAACCCCGATCAAAACGAGACGGCCCGCGACTGGCAGCTCATGTTTATCAGCGTGCCGGTTATCCTGCTCGTAGAAATGCTCTTTGCAACCTGGAGCTGGCAGAAGCTACGCAGCCTGACGCGCCGCCGCCACTATGCGCGCCCGGTGGCATGGTTCTTCTTTGCGTCCTTTATTGCCTCGCACGTGATGTATATCTGGGCGGATGCGAACTTCTATCGCCCGATTACCATGCAGCGCGCTAACCTGCCGCTTTCCTATCCGATGACGGCCCGCCGCTTCCTGGAAAAACACGGTCTGCTCGACGCCCAGGACTACCAGCGCCGTCTGGTTGAACAGGGCGATCCTGAAGCCGTCACCGTACAATATCCGCTTAGCGATCTGCGCTTCCGCGATATGGGTGCCGGGCAGAACGTACTGCTGATTACCGTCGATGGCCTGAACTACTCACGGTTCGAAAAACAGATGCCATCGCTGGCGCGTTTTGCCCACGATAACGTCAACTTTACCCAACATATGAGCGCCGGGAATACCGCCGATAACGGTCTCTTCGGACTGTTCTACGGTATTTCACCAACCTACATGGATGGCGTCCTGGCCGCACGTATTCCCGCGGCGCTGATCAGCGCACTGAACCAGCAGGGCTACCAGCTGGGGCTGTTCTCTTCCGACGGTTTTGAAAGCCCGATTTATCGTCAGGCGCTGCTGTCCGACTTCTCGCTGCCGCCGGGCAAAGCGCAGAACGATACGCAAACGGCGAACCAGTGGATTAACTGGCTGAAGAACAATGCCCAGGATGAGAACCGCTGGTTCTCGTGGGTATCGTTTAACGGCACCAGCGTCAGTAACGCGCAGGCAACCGATCAGCAGTACGGCCGCGCGGCCGCCCAGGTTGATGAACAAATTAGCCGCGTGCTGGACGCCCTGCGTGACTCAGGCAAGCTGAAGGATACGGTCGTCATTATTACCGCTGGCCACGGCGTCGCGCTGAACGGGCAGAATAATAGCTTCGAGTGGTCACGCGCTCAGCTTCAGGTTCCGCTGGTCATCCACTGGCCGGGCACACCGGCGCAGCGCATTGGTTTGCTGACCAACCATAAAGATATTATGACGACACTGATGCAGCGCCTGCTGCACGTCAGTACGCCGGCCAACGAATACTCGCAGGGGCAGGACCTGTTCAGCGCAGCTCGCCGTCATAACTGGGTCACCTCAGCGGATAACGACTCGCTGGCCATTACGACCCCGACGATGAGCGTGGTGCTCGATCGTAACGGTCACTATAAAACCTGGACCGCCGAAGGCGAGCGCGTGCGTGACCAGAAAGCGCAGCTCAGCCTGCTGTTACAGGTGTTAACAGAGGAAAAACGCTTTATCGCTAACTGATTGATTAATTATGAATCAATCGGCAAGCCGACGACTTGCAATCAGCGATAAAAGCGGTAGTATGGCCTTCATGCGTCGGCACGTAGCGCAGCCTGGTAGCGCACCGTCATGGGGTGTCGGGGGTCGGAGGTTCAAATCCTCTCGTGCCGACCAAAAAGTCAAAAAAAACCAGCCATCATGGCTGGTTTTTTTATGCCTGCTCTTCAGGCTTAACGTGTATGCGTCATTAACCATGCAATCGCAATACAGCCAATTGCAAATATCGATACCAGACACAGCAGCGCTAAAATATAGAGTATTTTTCTGAACATTGTTTTATTGACTAAAAGGGAGAATCTGCGCATTCACCACCTGGTAATCTTTATTTTTATCAATGACGACCCTAATCATCCATTTCCCTTTGACATAATCACTTTCGCCATAAGGCTGATACTTATGGTTTAATAAATAATCCAGAGCAACGTTAGCACGCATTCCTAATATTGTTTCGGCATCCCCCCGGACTTCACCAATGGCAACAGGCTTAGCTTTTGCAGCAGCCGCCTGATTCTGCGCTTTGGTTTTGTGAATATCACAGCCGTGCCCATCATTCATTTGCGTACAGCCAGATTTATCCAGCTGTTTACGATATCCCTCGCTGATGGCCTGCGCGGTGAATGTGACGGAGAGAATAAGACCAGCTAAAATTATTTTTTTCATTACCAATGACCTCGGGAACCTGATTGAGCAGCGCCGCCGCCGATATGATTATCACCACCTAAACCATGCGCACTAGTAGAATTAGCCGCATTATTTCCACCGTTGCCCGTACCGTGTTCAACGCCGGAATTCATCCCGCCATGGTCGCCCCCTCTTCTTAACGGCTGATTGAATGCGCCATTGAAGGGTACCGCAACCTGAGCGTCAGGGGGGAGCGAACCCGCCTTCACAATGCCGTTTGGGGTCTGAATTAAAGCCTCAGAATGCAGGCTGGAGACGGCAACGTTGATAGTCCCAGGGTTTATCTGCGGCGTCAGATTTAAATGACCTTTCACGCCATAGTGATTAACTTGTTGAGCATGGAGCAGCGCCTGCTGCATTTGGTAGCCTTTTATTTGTTGTGCGGTCAATTCACTTTCAGTGACGCCGCGCCACACGCTACCATCCGACATTTTTACAGAATAAGAACCATCCTGAGCCTCATTGACGACCTCACTATGACTAAAATCTACCGTCGCAGAAACAGATGCAGAAATAAAAGAGAGAACAACAATTAACTTTTTCACCATTTAACCTTTAACTATGACAACAAACCATATCAAATAAAACGCCTACCCTTTCGGATAGCGATAATGCTTTTTTAAAATTATTAATATTTATCGGTTACTGATTAAAACCAGCTTACCTTTTACTAACAACGTTGGTCAGATATCAATGTAAAAACAATAAATATGGCCAACTCGTTAACAACCCACATACATCAACATCAAACGCATTAATACGTAAAACGAGCATGGCGATTCCGCGCAGATAAATATCGCGCTCATGTTCGGTAATGCAAATGACGTAGGCGCGGCAATGTAGCAATATGTGCTGTGATACACCAATGAAACTTTTTCACGGTGCAACTATCTCTTTTTTTGATCGGGGATATCATCGACTATGATGATTTATGCAGAGGAATTTATTTTATGGATATTTTCTCAGCTCACCGTCAGCGGCATCGACGTGCGCAACAGGTAAGGCCCCTTGCCCGCTAATGAGATAAAAAACCAAGCATAAGGCAGAAATCGATATATAGAACTATTCCTAATGCAAAATTTGGTAAAAGACGATTATCATTCATCCCAGGAATGATATTATCTCCCGGTTGCAAACTGATAAAAAGGATGAACAGTGAAAAACGCACATAAGCTTGCCGCATCATTACTCGCCATCGCCTGCGTCTCCAGCAGCGCGTGGGCTGCTGAACAGCCGCTGGAAAAAATTGCCCCTTACCCGCAGGCTGAGAAAGGCATGAAGCGCCAGGTGATTCAGCTACCGGCGCAGAAAGATGAGTCTGCCTATAAGGTAGAACTGTTGATTGGTAAAACGCTGGAAGTCGACTGCAACCAACATCGCCTGGGCGGCGAACTGGAAAGCAAAACGCTGGAAGGCTGGGGCTACGACTATTACGTAGTTGAAAAAATCAGCGGCCCGGCGTCAACCATGATGGCCTGCCCGAACCAGGAAAAAACCAAGAAATTCATCACCGCTTCGCTAGGCGATGACGCTATGCTGCGCTACAACAGCAAGCTGCCGATCGTGGTCTACGCGCCCGAGAATGTCGAAGTCAAATATCGCATCTGGCAGGCTCAGGAAACGGTGCATAACGCCGAAGTGCGTTAATCTCCCCCTGACGGGCTTGAGGTGACAATAAAAAAACCGGCATTCGCCGGTTTTTTTATCTCTCGTGACCAGAAATTACGCCGCGGGTCACGTTCATACCTTACAGCGCAATATCCGCAATCTCTTTCACCGGTACCGCCTTCGGCGCGGTCTGAACGGCCGGGACAGGATCCGCCTCGCGAACGCCTTCATGACGCAGGCCCAGCACTTCACTGGTATAGGCCAGCGTTTTATCAATCAGATGCGGATTCTCAGTTAACGTTGAGCCATAGGTTGGCACAACCTGGCGAATCTTCGTCTGCCACTCTGCGGTCTGCATTTTATCCTTAAACACTTTTTCCATCAGCTCAAGCATTATCGGCGCAGCGGTCGACGCCCCCGGCGATGCGCCGAGCAGCGCGGCAACGGTCCCTTCATCGTCGCTGACAACTTCAGTCCCCAGACGCAGCACGCCGCCAATCCGCGCGTCACGTTTGATTATCTGCACACGCTGGCCCGCCTGCCACAGGCGCCAGTCCTGTTTTTTCGCCATCGGATAGTAGGCACGCAGCGCCACATGACGGTCCTTATCTTTCTGTAGCACCTGGCTGACCAGATATTTAACCAGATCGAAGTTATCCAGCCCGACGTTAAGCATCGGCAGAATGTTGGATTTATTGGTCGAGGCCAGCAGGTCCCACAGCGATCCATTTTTCAGAAAACGCGTTGAGAAGGTCGCAAACGGCCCAAACAACACCACGCGCTTACCATCAATAATACGGGTATCAATGTGCGGCACCGACATTGGCGGCGCGCCAACATCAGCCTGACCATAAACTTTCGCCAGGTGATGGTTCACCACGTCCGGGTTTTCACACACCAGGAACTGGCCGCCAACCGGGAAACCCGCGTACTCTTTGGCCTGTGGAATTTTGGTCTGCTGCAGCAGTTTCAACGCAGCACCGCCCGCACCAATAAAGATAAACTTCGCCTTAATGGTGCGTTTCTCATGGCTATTGTTGGCATCAGATACCGTCACGCTCCAGCTGTTATCGGCGTTACGACGGAAACGACGCACCACGGTGTTCAGCTGTAGGGAAAAACGATCGCGCTTTTTCAGTGCGTTGATCAGCTGGCGGGTAATTTCGCCATAGTTGACGTCAGTGCCGGCTTCGGTACGAGTCGCCGCAATTTTCTGCTGCGGATCACGTCCTTCCATCACCAGCGGAGCCCACGCTTTGATCTGCTCGTGGTCTTCGGAATAGCGCATGCCGTTAAACAGCGGGCTCTTCTGCAGCGCGCGATAGCGGGCGCGCAGGAAATTAACGTTGTCATCGCCCCACACAAAGCTCATGTGCGGCACGGTATTAATAAAGCTTTTCGGCTGCGTCAGCACGCCTCGCGTCACCTGGTGGGCCCAGAATTGACGCGAGATCTGGAAGGCTTCGTTGATATCAATGGCTTTTTCGATGCTGACGGAGCCATCCGCTTTTTGTGGGGTATAGTTGAGTTCCATCAGCGCCGAATGCCCGGTTCCGGCGTTGTTCCAGCCGTTTGAGCTCTCTTCCGCCACGCTCTCCATCTGCTCAACCATGGTAATCGACCAGTCTGGCTCCAGTTCCTCCAGCCATGTACCCAGCGTAGCGCTCATAATTCCGCCACCGATCAGCAATACATCTGTCTCATGCACCGCACGAGTCTTCGCCTTATTCGCCACAGAAGTCTTCTCGGTACCCGATTTCTGTGAGTTGGGTACAGCTATGTTTTTTTTCATCGTAGGGGGCCTTACTTGACTTTCGAGTTGTTACACGCAGGTAAAAACATCCGTACGGTTACGTTACCACCAGGGCGGGTAAATTTAAATATTGTTTAAAATTTAAGTTGAGTTTTGAGATCTGTTATTAAAATGTTTAATAAATGTGTACAGAAAATGAGATTTGGTACTAGTAGAATGTGACGGGAAGCGGTATTATTCTCCCCTTTGTGATGGTACGCACGCAAGCTGTGGCTTATAGAAAACCGGCCATCGATAACCTGCGAACACCCTATGTCAAACACCTCATCCCTGAGCGTTTTGCGCTCACCGTCGCTGTTTACGCGCGAAGTGCTCGCTGGCGTCATCACCGCGCTGGCATTAATTCCTGAAGTGATCTCGTTTTCGGTCATTGCCGGCGTTGACCCCAAGGTCAGCCTGATCGCCTCGGTCGTCCTGTGCCTGAGTATGTCGTTTCTCGGCGGCCGCCCGGCGATGGTCACTGCTGCCGCGGGCTCAGTGGCGCTGGTGATCGGCCCGATGGTGCATGCGCACGGCGTGGCGTACATTCTACCGGCGGTGCTGCTGGCTGGCATCATTCAAATTTTATTTGCCCTTTGCGGTATGGCGAAGCTGATGCGTTTTATCCCGCATGCGGTGATGACCGGCTTCGTGAATGCGCTGGGCATTCTGATCTTTTTTGCTCAGGTTCCGCACTTCTGGAGTCGGAATCCGCTTATCGTTGCGCTGTTTGTCGCCACGATGCTTATCGTCCTGTGGCTACCGCGCGTGATGAAAAGCATCCCTTCCCCACTGGTCGCCATCGTGCTGCTGACTCTGTTTACCGTCACCAGCGGGCAAATTCTGCCAACCGTCGGTGATGAAGGCTCAATGAGCGGCGGCCTGCCGGGTCTGACTCAGTGGCAGGTACCGTTGGACCTCAACACCCTGAAAATTATCTGGCCCTGCGCCCTGAGCATCGCCTTCGTCGGGCTGATGGAATCGCTGCTGACCGCTAAACTGGTGGACGATCTCAGCGCGACACCGTCAAACAAAACGCGGGAAAGCGCCGGTCTGGGCATCGCCAATATCCTGGCCGGCTGCTACGGCGGTATTGCCGGCTGCGCCATGATCGGTCAGACCATCGTTAACGTTGAAATGGGGAGAGCCCGCAGCCGAATTTCCACCGTTGCTGCAGCGCTGGTGCTGTTGCTGCTGGTCACCGCGCTCAGCGAAGTGATGGCAAAAATACCGATGTCGGTGCTGGCTGGCATTATGGTGATTGTGGCATTTAAGACGTTCAACTGGCCAAGCCTCCAGCCAGCGTCGCTGAAGCGGACGCCGTGGCCGGAAACGCTGGTGATGCTGGTGACCGTCGCAGCGACGGTCAGTACCGGAAACCTGGCCATTGGCGTGCTGGCCGGTATTATAATGATGGTGCTGGTGCCCGCACGCCTGAAACAGCGGGCGAAGCTTAAAGCAGAAACACCGTCGCCAGCCCCAGAAAAATAAAGAACCCGCCGGTATCGGTGATGGCGGTAATCATCACGCTCGAGCCGACCGCCGGGTCGCGCCCGAGCTTCGCCATGATCATCGGGATCAACACCCCCATGATTGAGGCCACCAGCAGGTTAAGGATCATCGCCAGCGTCATCACGCCGCCGAGCGCCAGATCGTCGTACAACAGCCAGGTGACGGTGCCCATAATGCCGCCCCAGACGATACCGTTAATCAGCGCGACTCCCATTTCACGCAGGATCAGAAACGAAAAGTTCCCCGGCTGAATATGCTGAAGGGCCAATGCACGAACGATCATTGTGATGGTCTGGTTACCGGTATTACCGCCTATCCCGGCAACAATCGGCATCAACGACGCCAGCGCCACCAGCTGAGAAATGGTGTGTTCAAAACCGTCAATCACCCGCGAGGCAATAAACGCCGTACACAGGTTAATCGCCAGCCACGCCCAGCGGGTTTTTACCGCTTTGGTCACTGGCGCAAAGACGTCTTCCTCGCTGCTCAGACCGCCCATTCGACGCAGGTCGCTGTCGGTTTCCTCATACACGACGTCAACGATCTCATCGATGGTCAGACGCCCCATCAGCTTGCCATGGGTATCAATGACCGCGGCGCTGATCAGGTTGTCACGTTCGAAGGTACGGGCAACAATTTCCGATTTTTCTTCCGGGTGAAAAGCCACCGGATCGGGCTCCATCACCTCGTGAACGTGTTTATCGGCCGAGTTGAGCAAAATTGTTTTCAGCTCCAGCTCGCCAATCAGGGTCTGATCGCGCTGCACGACGAACAGTTTATCGGTGTTTTCCGGCATTTTGCCCAACCGACGCAGGAAGCGCTGTACCGAGGCCAACGTGACGTCCGGGCGAATAGTGATCACCTCGAACTCCATAATTGACCCCACCTGGTCGTGGGCATAGTTCATTACCTGATGCACACGCGCGCGTTCCGCTGGCGACATCGACGCCAGCAGACGTCCGGTCAGGTCACGCGGCAGGTGCTGCACCAGGTAGATTTGTTCGTCAATATCCAGCGTTTGCAGTGCATCGAGCAACGCCCGGTCGCTCATATCTTCAATGAGGTCGTCCCAGACGTTCTCCGATGCTTCCAGCAGCACTTTCCCGCGGCGGTCATCTTCGACCATATTCCACAGCGCATGGCGTTCTTCGGACGGCAGCGCTTCCAGCGTATCGGCAAGATCCGGCGGCGGCAGATGCGCCACCAGCGCGCCGACTTCCGCCAGGTCGTCAGCCAGCGTGCCTTCATCGTACTGCTCTGCAAGCGTCAGCTTGCCCAGCAGCGCGGAAGTGACGGCTTTATCGGTGGTTAACAGCCAAATCAGGCGCTGACGCTCTTCATCGCGCAAACGGGCGCTGTTCTTTTTCAACAGTGGCATGAATAATCCTTATTCGTGGGACATCGCCCGGACGGATCGCCGGGCGAATTAAGCATAGCGCGCAGAGATGTAAAAAAGTTTAAACGGGCCGTTCGGACGCTGAAAAAAGCGGCAGAACGGTTAAAAAAATCAGGCGGTACGAGCCACCGCGTCGCGGGAAGCCCGCTCGCGCTCCTCGCCGACCAGCTCACTGAGCTGACCGTTGCGCATTTCCAGCAACCGGTCGGCGTGAATAAAGTAATGGTCGTCGTGGCTGATGGCGAAAATCGTTTTCCCCATCTGCTGCATTAACGGCAGCAATACCTGATAGAACTCGCGGCGGAAATGCGGATCCTGATCGGCGGCCCATTCATCAAGCATAATGATGTCGCGCTCTTCCGCCAGCGCCAGCAGCAGCGCCACGCGTTTCTTCTGTCCTTTGGACAGCTTCAGGTCAAGAATGCGCCCGCCTTCCAGCGCCACTTTATGTGTCATCTGCAGCTGAGCCAGCCATTTATCGACCAGCGCCGGATCGGCAACCTGGCCTTCCGGCCCCAGCAGTTGATCAAACAGCCAGACGTCGGTGAATACCGCCGAGAACAGCTTCCGGTAGTCTTCCGGTTTATCGGCCGCCAGCGGCTGGCCGTCCAGCAGGATCTGCCCGGACACCGGCTGATAAAGCCCGGTCAACAGCATCGCCAGCGTCGACTTGCCGCTGCCGTTACCACCAATCAAGAACACCAGCTCACCGCGCTTGAGCGTCAGATTCAGCGGACCCACCGCAAACGTGTTGTCTTCATAGTGGAAAGTGACGTCACGCAGTTCCAGCGTCTGCCAGTTCGGGTGGGCCGTGGGCTGCGGGAAGGACTCCCTGAACGGCGCCAGCGCGAACTTATTCAGCTTGTTAAAGGCCACCTGTGCGCTCAGCAGCGTAGGCAACGCCCCCACCGCCGACAACAGCGGCGTGCGCAGGAACAGCAGCGTCAGTGAATAAGTGGCAGCGACGTTGGTATCGGCCCAGCCGAGGCTGTTCGCCATCCAGAACACCAGGCCAATGGCGCCCAGCATCATAATGTTCGACCAGTTAACGGCGCTCAGGTGGAACGTGTCGGCACGCACAATATGATGACGATAGTCCTGAGCATTCGGCGTGAATTTTTTCTCAAACACGTACTCCGCGCGTTCACGATTGAGGGTCAGCTCTTTGCGCCCTTCCAGCACCGTCTGATAATCGTTATACAGCCGGTCCTCGGTTTCGCGCAGCGTCGCCATATGGCGATACACCCGCGCCACCAGCATAAAGCCGCCCCAGATGGTCAGCGCCATCCACAGCGCGGTGATCAGCAGCATTTTCGTCGACAGCATGGCCAGGTAGGCCGCCGAGCCAACGGTCAGGATAATGCCCTGCACCAGCTCCGGCAGGCGCACAAAGGCAATGGTGATGGCACGGATATCGCTGGTCAGGCCCGCCAGCAGCGAGGCGCTGCCGAGCTTCTCTACGCGCTCGACCTGCGTGTCGAGGATCCGTTTGATAAACTCGCGGCGCAGGCGATAGACAAAATGATGGCCCAGGGTCGTCAGCGCGAGCTGCGAGCCCAGGGTGACCGCCATCAGCAGCAACAGCAGGCCGAGAAATTCTGGCAGTACGGCGAGCGTCGTGTCGACCGTCTCAATCAGACGTACGTTGATGAAGGCGATAAGCCCGATACCGAGTGCGGCGCTCAGCAGGCTCAGGGCGATAACGCCGATAAAGGGCCAGCGATACTGACGCCAGACAAGTAACAGAAGTTCCATAACAGCAACCAGAGCAATCAAAACAGCCAGCAGTGTAAACTGCTGAGCTACCACATCAAGAATAATTCTTATTTTTATTCGTTATCATGCGGCGCGGCGGAAGGTCAGGTTATAGCGCCACGGTCCAACCTGCGGATGACAACCTTCTTTCAGCGGCAGAATCGCGTGATAGAACAGCCGTGATTCACCGCCCCACACCACCACGTCACCGTGCTCGAGCAGCACCCGCCGCAGCGGATCGCTGCGCCGTAAGCCGCCAAACTGAAACACGGCGGGCAGCCCAAGCGAGACCGAGACGATCGGTGCATCCAGGCGCGCTTCGTCTTTATCCTGGTGCAGCGACAATTTGGCCCCCGGCTGATAGCGGTTAATCAGGCAAGCGTCCGGGTCAAAGCCTCGGTAACCGGCGCGTTCCGCCGCCGCCTGTGCAAGCTGGCGAAAGCACGCGGGCATCGCCGGCCAGGATCGGCCGCTGAGCGGATCGACCGACGCATAACAGTAGCCATGGCGATCGGTGCTCCAGCCTAGCGGCCCGCAGTTAGTCATCGCCACCGACATGGTGTAACCGCCCGGCGTCACCATATGGCGAAACGGCGAGACGGCGGCCACCTGTTCAATCGCAGCTAACAATACCGTGCTGTGCTCGCGCGCCAGCCGACGCACAATCATCGCGCCGGGTGCCAGCGGCTCTGACCATGGCGTCTCTTCGGCAAATAAATCTAACATTCCCCCTCCTCAGCTTTTTCCCGCTGCAACAGCCGGGCTTTGCGCGTCGCCCCCCAGCGGTAGCCTGACAGACTGCCGTCGCCGCGAACGACCCGGTGACAGGGCACCAGAATGGCCAGCCGATTGGCCGCACAGGCGCTGGCAACCGCACGCACCGCTTTGGGCCTGCCGATAGCGGCCGCTACCTGCTGGTAGCTTCGGGTTTCACCGGCAGGAATCGCGCGCAGCGCCTGCCAGACCTGCTGCTGAAACGCGGTGCCGCGAATATCCAGCGGCAGGTTGAGCGCCGCAGCATGAGGCTCAAGGCTGGCAATCACGGCACGGGTTTGCTCGCTGACCAGCGCATCGCCCTCCAGCAGCTCGGCGGCAGGAAAACTGTGCTGTAGTTCGGCCAGCAGCCCGGCATCATCATCGCCAAGCAGTACGGCGCACACGCCGCGCTCGCTCAGCGCGACCAGGCAGCGCCCCAGTGAACACTCACCGACGGTATAGTGAATCTGCGCCGCTTTGCCACCCTGACGTCGCGCGCGCGCCGTCATTCCCAGCAGTGCATCGGCATGGCGATAGTAACTGCTGCTTGACGGAAACCCTGCGGCCAGCACCGCCTGCGTGACCGGCTCCCCCTCACGCAGGGCCTCGCGCAGCCGGTTCGCCCGCCAGGCCTGCTGCCAGGCTTTTGGCGTCAGGCCGGTTATGGACTTAAATAAGCGATGAAAGTGGTATGGGCTAACCGCCACAGCCTGTGCCAGTGCCTCAAGCGTGACCGGGCTGTCCTGCTCCAGCAGCCGACAGGCGCGGGCCACTTTGGCTATATTTTGCTGTTCAGGAGAAAGGCGGTCGGGCTGGCAGCGTTTGCAGGGGCGGAAACCGCCCGCCAGCGCGGCGCTGGCGTCGCGATAGAAACGTACGTTCTGGCGCAGCGCATGGCGCGCGCGGCAGGACGGACGGCAAAAGATACCGGTGGTCAGTACGGCAAACACGAACTGACCGTCGGCCTGAACATCGCGATCGAGAACCGCCTGCCAGCGCGCCTCGTCGGTATAGAGAGAATGAATAGTCATTGCGGGCTCCTCCTCTTAGTGTAATCGTCACCGTGCCAGAAAGGAGGCATTAAAAAACCCGCAATCTTGCTTTTTAATTTTTGCCGCTGACCAGGAAAGCGCGGAACTGTGGTGACATCCAGGTGGTGAAACCGTCGCCTTCTTTCATAATCATATACACAGCCAGCCCCTGCTCGCGCACCACCTGCTGGGCCTTTTCGGTACCCAGCACCATCAGGCCAGTATCCCAGCCATCGGCTTCCAGCGCGGTCGGCGCGATCACGGTGACGGACACCAGCTTGTGAGTAATCGGCCGCCCGGTTTGCGGGTCGATTACGTGTGAGATCCGCTGGCCGTCAAGCTCGTAATAGTTGCGGTAGCTTCCGGAGGTGCTGATACCGTGGCCGTTAATATCGACGATCGCCTGGACCGCGTTCTCACGGTCGGTCGGTTTCTGAATAGCCACGCGCCACGGCTGACCGTCGCCGTTCATCCCACGGCTCACCAGCGCCCCACCAACGGAGACCAGATAACGCGAGATGCCTTCTTCCGCCATCAGGCGCGCCAGATGATCGGCGGCGTAACCCTCGCCTACGGTAGAGAGATCGACGTACAGATCCGGGATCGATTTTTGTAAATACTGCCGATCCGCGCGGTTGATCACCGTCAGTTTGTCCAGCCCGGTGCGCGCTTTAGCGGCGTCAATCTGCGTCTGGGTCGGCGTACTCACCGGCTGTTTATCCGGACCAAAGCCCCAGAGGTTGACCAGCGGGCCAACGGTGATATCCATTGCGCCAGCGGTTTTACGCCCGATACGCAGTGATTCCGTCACGATATCGGCCATGGCTTCGCTCACCGGCCACGGCGTCGTGCTCTGCGAGTGGTTGAAGCGCATCAGCGCCGAGTCGTTCTTCCAGGTCGACAACAGACGGTCATCGCCGTCCAGCTGCGTCTGCACCTTGTTGCGCAGCGCTTCGGCCCGGTCTTTATCAATCCCCACCACGCTCACCCGCCAGAAGGTGCCCATGGTTTTCCCTTCCAGTACGGTCGCCGTCGCTTTTGGCGCAGCCGGCTCGCTGGCGTTATCGCAGCCCGTCAGTACTATTGCGACGCTCAATAGCGCCATGCGTAAAAAAGTCATTTCCATCCGTTATTACCCTCCTGCAATCGGCGCAAGAGTACACTAATTTGTGGTGTTCAGGCATAAAAAAAGGGGCCAAAGGCCCCTTATGCAACGGTGTTATCAGTATTAGAACTGGTAAACCATACCCAGTGCAACAACGTTGTCGGTAGAGATACCGGCTGACTGAGTGAAGTCGTTTTTGTCCAGCAGGTTGATTTTGTAGTCAACGTAGGTGGACATGTTTTTGTTGAAGTAGTAAGTCGCGCCCAGGTCGATGTATTTCAGCAGATCCTGGTCACCGTAGTTCACTACGCCGTTATTGATGTTTTTACCTTTAGACTGCAGGTAAGCAATGGATGGACGCAGACCGAAGTCGAACTGGTACTGTGCAACCACTTCAAAGTTCTGTGCTTTGTCAGCAAAACCGTAAACGCCAGCGTTCGGGGAACCACCGAAACGAGTTGCGTTGTAGGTCTGGGTGTACTGCGTTGCCAGATAGACGTTGTTCGCGTCATATTTCAGGCCAGCAGAGTAGGTTTCAGCGCGATCGCCGCTACCGTAGATTTTGCTGGTGCTAGTCACGTTACCAGCAGCATCGGTGGTGTTGAAGGTGCTGGTGTTCTGCTCGGTAGTACGTTTGGAGGAGGAGATTGCACCACCAACGCTGAAGCCTGCACCGATATCATAAGTGATAGAACCGCCGAAACCGTCGCCGTTCTGTTTCAGAGCCTGACGACCGTTAGCCGTTGCGCCTTCACCTGATACGCTGCCGTTTTTACCCTGATACTGCAGAGCAAAGTTCAGACCGTCAACCAGACCGAAGAAGTCGGTGTTACGGTAGGTTGCAACGCCGTTCGCACGGGATTGCATGAAGTTGTCAGAACCGTAGGTGTCGCCGCCGAATTCCGGCAGAACGTCGGTCCAGGAGGTCACGTCGTAAACAACGCCGTAGTTACGACCGTAGTCGAAAGAACCAGCGTCAGCAACACGGATACCCGCGAAGCCTACACGGGTCCAGGCCTGGTCAGAAGAACCTTCAGTGTTGTTCGCCTGAACGTTGTATTCCCACTGGCCGTAACCGGTCAGCTGGTCGTTAACCTGAGTTTCGCCTTTGAAGCCCAGACGAACGTAGGATTGGTCGCCGTCAGAACCGTTGTCGCTGGAGAAGTAGTGCAGGCCATCGACTTTACCGTACAGATCTAATTTGTTGCCATCTTTGTTATAAATTTCAGCCGCATTTGCTGCGCCCGCTACCAGCAGAGCCGGTACCAGGAGGGACAGTACTTTAACTTTCATGTTATTAACCCTCTGTTATATATATATGCCTTTATATATGCCACTGCTTACTGATTAACCCTCATTAATCAGTCGGCAGACCCATTGTGCTGTAAAAACAGGAATAATCCAATAAGAATATGATACGAAAACCCTTGAAATGTTTCATTTATCCATATAGATGTTTCAAAATGTAAAACTTACGGAACTTTTACAAGCACAAAAAGCCAGGAAAAATAGCACTAAAAATCAAAAAGCAAACAGAAATATACATTAAATCAATGAGTTGAAAATCATCAAAGTTATAGCACTGAATGGTAAAACAAAACCTTCACCCACAACTAAAATAGTCAGCGCTATCATCATTAACTTTATTTATTACCGTCATTCAGTTCTGAATGTCTGTTTACCCCTATTTCAACCGGATGCTTCGCATCCGGTTTTTTTTACCCTTCTTTACATAAACTGAATCAAACTGTGCTACCTCGCCTAAATTGTAACGACTATTAACTAATCGATTCGCATCAAAAAAAACAATATCGCCTACCGATGAAAATTAATATCTTGTTAATTAGTGCTATTTTTCTTAATGTTTGGTAAATAATTGTACAATAACGGCCTGTTTGTACACATTCCGCACAATATTGAATTTTCCCATCGGCGGAATAATACCGTTGATATTTTTCTGGCTCAGCGCCAGGCCCCTCTCCCCACGACGATTTTGCCGCGTTGATGCATCTAGGCAGATTTTTTGTATATACTGCCAGCAGAACAAAGCAGGGTTTACACGCCTCAATGCGCTATAAGCTTGAGCATATCCTCATTCAGATGCCGTTATGATGGGTTACACACGCCAATGAGTCAGTCCGACAAGATGAGCCCGACGAAATTTTCCCTGCTCCCAGGGAGCATCACCCGTTTCTTCCTTCTTATGATCATTGTCCTGCTGGTGACGATGGGCGTGATGATTCAAAGCGCGGTCAACGCGTGGCTAAAAGATAAGAGCTATCAGATTGTTGATATGACGCATGCGGTCCATAAACGAATTGAGACCTGGCGCTACACGACCTGGCAAATCTACGACAATATCGCCGCCGCCAGCACCAGCGCCACGCCGGCCGAAGGTTTACAGGAGACCCGCCTCAAGCAGGACGTCTATTACCTTGAGAAGCCAAGACGTAAAACCGAGGCGCTGATTTTCGGCTCTCATGACAGCGCAACGCTCGATATCACCCAGCGCATGTCAACCTATCTGGATACCCTATGGGGCGCGGAAAACGTACCGTGGTCCATGTACTACCTTAACGGCCAGGACAACAGCCTGATCCTGATTTCAACGCTGCCACTCAAAGATCTCTCCTCCGGTTTTAAGGAGTCGACCGTCGGCAGTATCGTCGATTCACGACGCGCCGAGATGCTCCAGCAGGCCAACACGCTGGACGAACGGGAGACTTTCTCAACCCTGCGCCGACTGGCATGGCAGAACGGCCGCTACTTCACCCTGCGCACCACCTTTAACCAGCCGGGGCATCTGGCGACCGTCGTCGCCTTCGACCTGCCGATTAACGACCTGGTGCCGCCAACCATGTCGCTGGACAGCTTCCGCCTGGAGCCGGACCCGGCACAGAACGCCCAGCGCAGCCAGGATAAAGATCCCAGCGACAGCGTGGCCATCAACTTTAATAGCTCGCGCATTGAGATCACCTCAGCGCTGAACTCCACCGGCATGCGCCTGGTGTGGCAGGTGCCGTTCGGCACGCTGCTGCTGGACACCTTCCAGAACATCATGCTGCCGCTGCTGCTGAATATCGGCCTGCTGGCGCTGGCGTTGTTTGGCTACTCCACCTTCCGTAACCTGCCGACGCGCGGCAGCGCCAGCAGCATGCCCTCCAGCGGCACCAACAACGAATTACGGGTGCTCAGGGCCATTAATGAAGAGATTGTTTCACTATTACCGCTGGGGCTGCTGGTGCACGACCAGGAGTCTAACCGTACAATAATCAGCAATAAAATTGCCGATCACCTGCTGCCGCACCTCAACTTGCAGAACATCACCAGCATGGCGGACCAGCATCAAGGCGTCATTCAGGCCACCATCAACAACGAACTGTATGAAATTCGCCAGTTCCGCAGCCAGGTTTCGCCGCGCACGCAGATATTCATCATTCGCGACCAGGATCGTGAAATTCTGGTGAATAAAAAACTCAAGCAGGCGCAGCGCCTGTACGAGAAAAACCAGCAGGGCCGCGCGGCATTTATGCAGAACATCAGCGATACGCTGAAGCAGCCGATTAAGGCGCTGGCCAATGAAGCCAGCCGCATCGACACGCCGGACAGCCAGAAGCTGGCCAACCATGCCGATCTGCTGGTGCGCCTGGTGGATGAAATCCAGCTGGCGAACATGCTGGAAAACGACAGCTGGAAAGGCACCTCCTCGCAGTTCTCACTGCAAGAGCTGATTGATGAAGTGGTGCCGGAAGTGCTGCCCTCGATCAAACGCAAAGGGCTACAGCTGCTTATCAACAACCAGGTCCCGGCCAAAGAACAGCGCCACGGCGACCGCGACGCGCTGCGCCGCATCCTTCTGCTGCTGATTCAGTATGCCGTCACCACTACGCAAATCGGCAAAATTACCCTTGAAGTGAGCGCCGATGAGTCGGCGGAAGAGCGTTTAACCTTCCGCATCCTCGACACCGGTAACGGCGTGTCGCACGGCGAAATAGACAACCTGCATTTCCCGTATCTCAACGACACGCAGTCGGACCGCTACGGGAAGGCTAACGCCCTCACCTTCTGGCTGTGCGATCAGCTGGCACGCAAGCTGGGCGGGCACTTAAACATTAAAGCGCGGGAATCGCTGGGCACCCGCTACACGCTGCACGTGAAAATGGCGGTACGCGAAGAAGATGCCGAGTCAGAAGAGCAGCTGCTCGACGACGTTGTGGCGATGATTGATATCACCTCCAATGAAATCCGCAACATCGTGACTCGCCAGCTGGAAAGCTGGGGGGCAACCTGCATCAGCCCCGACGAGCGTGCAACAAGTCAAGAATTTGATCTGTTTTTAACGGATAATCCGTCTAATCTTACTGCTTCCGGCTTGCTTTTAAGCGATGATGAAGCCGGAGTTCGTAAAATTGGCCCCGGCCAGCTGCGCGTTAACTTTAATATGAGTAACGCCATGCAGGATGCCGTGCTCCAGCTGATCGAAGAACAGCTGGCGCAGGAAGAAGTCACGGAGTCGCCGTTGGGGGGCGATGAAAACGCTGAGCTTCACGCCAGCGGTTATTATGCGCTGTTTGTTGATACGGTACCGGAAGATGTTAGCAGGCTGTATACTGAATCTGCGGCAAAGGACTTTGCTGCACTGGCACAGACAGCTCACCGCCTTAAGGGTGTGTTTGCCATGCTAAATCTGGTACCTGGCAAGCAGTTATGTGAAACGCTTGAACATCTTATTCGAGAGAAAGATGCATCCAGCATAGAAAAATACATCAGCGACATTGACGCCTACGTCAAGAGCTTGCTGTAGCAAGGTAGCCTTTACATGAACAATATGAACGTAATTATTGCCGATGACCATCCGATTGTGCTGTTCGGGATTCGTAAATCTCTGGAACAGATTGAATGGGTAAATGTTGTCGGTGAATTTGAAGACTCCACCGCGCTAATTAACAATTTACCCAAACTTGATGCCCACGTACTGATTACCGATCTCTCCATGCCTGGAGACAAGTACGGCGATGGTATTACGTTAATTAAGTATATTAAGCGCCATTTCCCAGGGCTGGCGATTATCGTACTGACCATGAATAACAACCCGGCGATTCTCAGCGCCGTGCTGGATCTCGATATCGAAGGGATCGTGCTGAAACAGGGCGCGCCGACCGATCTGCCTAAGGCGCTGGCTGCGCTGCAGAAAGGCAAAAAATTCACCCCGGAAAGCGTCTCTCGCCTGCTGGAGAAAATCAGCGCCGGCGGCTACGGTGACAAACGTCTGTCGCCAAAAGAGAGCGAAGTACTGCGCCTGTTCGCTGAAGGTTTCCTGGTGACCGAGATTGCCAAGAAGCTGAACCGCAGCATCAAAACCATCAGCAGCCAGAAAAAATCGGCGATGATGAAACTGGGCGTGGAAAACGACATCGCGCTGCTGAACTACCTCTCCTCCGTGACGCTGTCGCCGTCAGACAAAGACTAAGCATTGCTGCACATCGGGCCTGCATTCCGTAGGCCCGATAAGCGCAGCGCCATCGGGCAAACCTGCACCCAGCGCCGGATGGCGGCGTTGCCTTATCCGGCCTATTCCCGCGCTTTACGCACCCTTGCGGCATAAACCGTTAATGTCTGTTTGAGCACATCCAGCGTAACCGGCTTCGACAGACAGCTGTCCATGCCCGACTCCAGGCAGCGCTGCTTCTCTTCGGCCAGCGCATTCGCCGTCACGCCCACCACCGGCAGGGTCAGCCCCAGCTGGCGGATGCGCTGCGTCAGACGGTAGCCGTCCATATTCGGCATGTTCACATCGCTCAGCACGATATCAATGTGGTTCTTGCTCAGCACGTTCAGCGCGTCGACGCCATCATTAGCGGTTTTGCATTGATAGCCCAACGATCCCAGCTGATCGGCCAACAGACGGCGGTTGATCGGATGATCGTCGACGACCAGGATCATCATATCGTCGTTGCTGTCCGCCGGCGCTTCATGCGCCGCCTGCAGCTCAGCCGCGTCGCCGGTTTCTACCTTCACGCGATAAATACGGCCCAGCAGGGTCATCAACTCATGCGGCGACACAATACTGTGCACCCACTGCCCGGGCTCGAATTCCTGCGGAATACCGATATGCCGGCGGCAGAAGACGACCGCCGCCCGGCCAGCCCAAGGCTGCGACAGGGTATCATCGGCGATCAGCAGATCGTCCGGCCCCGGCGTCTCGCCGCCATAATTGCGCACGTCGATACCGTGGAAAGAGAGCAGCGTATGAATAAAGTCGGCAAGCGAGGCGTTGCGCACCGCCAGCCAGCAGCGGATCTTCGCCAGCCCGTCAATCTCTAGCGGCATCTGCGGCTGTTCACCGTACAGCGGAATGCGCAGCGTAAACTGGCTACCCATGCCCGGCTCGGTATCAACGGCGATGTCGCCATCCATCATATTGACCAGCTTTTCACAAATCGCCAGCCCCAGCCCCGTGCCCTGGAAATTACGCTGCACGCCGGTACCGACCTGGAAGAACGGGTCAAACAGGCGCACCACCTCTTTACCCGGAATGCCCACGCCGGTATCACGAATGCTGATGCTCAGGTAGTACCCTTCCCGCTTCAGGTGCAATACGATGCAGCCGATGTCGGTGAACTTAATCGCGTTGCTGAGCAGGTTAGAAATAACCTGCTGAAGGCGCATCGGATCGCCCATTAGCTTCATCGGCACGTCTGGTTCGATAAAGCAGTACATCCCGAGCTGCTTTCTGACCACCAGCGGTAGGTAGTTGGCGGTAATATGGTTCATCACCTCTTTAGGCGAGAACTCGCGCGGCTCAATTTTCAGCTGTTCGGATTCAATCTTCGAGAAGTCGAGAATGTCGCTGATGATCTTCAGCAGCAGGCCGGAGGAGTTGTTCATCGCCGTCACCAGACGGTCGACCCCCTTCGGCAGCTCTTTGGTTTGCAGCAGATCGAGGTTACCGATAATCCCGTACAGCGGCGTGCGCAGCTCATGGCTGACCGTCGCCAGGAACATCGATTTTGATTGGCTGGCCTGCTCGGCCGCCTGCGCCATCTCCTGCAGCGACTCTTCCATTTTGACGCGGGAACTCACGTCCACCAGCACGCAGATCGCCACGTTTTCATTACGATAGCGCGAATGCACAAAGCTGATTTGCAGGTTGGTATTGTTGCTGGTCAGCACATCAACGAAGTTGACCTGTTGACCGCAGATGATCTGCGTGAGCCGCTGACGGTCTTCGTGGGTCAGCATGTTCAGATAGTTATGCGCCAGCTCATTACTGAGGATATTCGTACCGTCCTGGGTGCGAAGAATACAAATTCCCACCGGCGCCGAGGCGACAATCTTGCGGTTAAACTGTTCGTGCTCTTCCAGGCGCAGCGCGTCGGACTCCGCGGGTAAGAAGATACGCCGCTCGTACATCCGCGCCATGGTAAACAGCGCAATGCCGGTGAGTACGTTCAGCAACAGCGCGTTGAGCACCAGAATACGAATACGCTCCAGCACGGCGTCCAGCGGCACCGAATAAACGATGCTCAGCGACGACGGCGCCAGCGTCTTTTTCAGCACCAGTTCACGGTAGCCTGCGGTGTAACCAAACCACAGACGCTCCTGCATCCCCCGCGCGCTGATGCGCAGACGGCTGTCCGGCCCGGCCAGTGAGATCAGCGTATTACCGTTTTCATCCAGAATAGACACCCCCATCGGCATACTGCCTGGGGTAAAGAAGTTTTCCGCGCGAATCGTTTGTTCCACGCCCAGCAGCGCCTGCAGACGATTAGCCAGATAGACCGGGGTCAGCGCATAGAAATAGCCCACGCTCTGGCGCGGCCCCTGTCCCACCCAAAACAAGTTGCCACCGCGATCGTCCTGCGGCGCATTACGGTAATCAACAATCCGCTGGTGCAGCTCTTTCAGCGCTTCGGTGCGCTCAACCGGCATTTCGCGCAGGCCAAAATTGGCCATGCAAAGATTATCGCTGCCCACCAGGAACACGCGGTTAAGATCATAGGCGGCCGAGAAATTTTCGCGCCAGTAGCGCAGGAACCAGGCCAGCGACTCCAGCGGCCCGCGCCAGGTGGTGTCGAGCGCGCCACAGTCAGAATCGGAGAACAGCGGTTCAAAGTCCGGTACGTCAGAAGTGTCTTTTAATGCACCGACCGGCATGACGCCGTTGGCGGCGGTTAAGCGGTTTTCCGCAATGTACTTCAGCTCCTTAATAACATCGGAGGTTCGCTGAAAGTAGCGCTGCGCCTGATCGGAGTTAAGGTTAAATTCCTGACGAATTTCCGACTCTTTCTGATGCAGAGCATTCACGATGTAGAACACGGAAATCAGCGCGATAAGCAGCCAAAGCAGCAGCGCCAGAGCCCGAAACAGGTAGCGTGAGACTTTCAGCGTTGTGCGGAAGGAGACAAGATATTTCAAGTTGGCGAAACTCCGCCGTCAATGGCTAACAGGATGTGGTTAAGGTAGCGGGAAAAGGCCTTTGCCGCAATGTTAATGAAAAAAGGGCCGGTATTCACCGGCCCTTTCACTACGATATTTGACGATTACTCGTCAGCGTCGTCCGCGACATCATCTTCGCTGTCGGTTTCCGGCGCGATTTCATCATCACCTTCCGCCACGCTACCGTCGATAGCGTCCAGCTCTTCGTCGTCAACCGGCTCGGCCACGCGCTGCAGGCCCACCACGTTTTCATCTTCCGCAGTACGGATGAGGATAACGCCCTGGGTGTTACGCCCGACCACGCTGACTTCCGACACGCGGGTACGCACCAGCGTACCGGCGTCGGTGATCATCATGATCTGGTCACAGTCGTCGACCTGTACCGCGCCCACCACGGAGCCGTTACGCTCGGTGACTTTGATAGAGATAACGCCCTGCGTCGCACGCGACTTGGTCGGATACTCTTCAGCAGCGGTACGTTTACCGTAGCCGTTCTGAGTGACGGTCAGGATTGCACCTTCGCCGCGCGGAATAATCAGCGATACCACGCTGTCGTTTTCCGCCAGCTTGATACCGCGTACGCCGGTCGCAGTACGGCCCATGGCGCGAACGGCATCTTCTTTAAAGCGCACCACTTTACCGGCGGCGGAGAACAGCATGACTTCATCTTTACCTGCGGTCAGGTCAACGCCAATCAGTTCGTCGCCTTCGTTCAGATTCACCGCGATAATACCGGCGGAACGCGGACGGCTGAACTCGGTCAGCGCCGTTTTCTTCACGGTACCGCTGGCGGTTGCCATAAAGACGTTCACGCCCTCTTCGTACTCGCGCACCGGCAGAATCGCGGTGATACGTTCGTTCGCTTCCAGCGGCAGCAGGTTGACGATCGGACGGCCACGTGCGCCGCGGCTGGCTTCCGGCAACTGATAAACCTTCATCCAGTACAGACGGCCCCGGCTGGAGAAGCACAGGATGGTGTCATGGGTGTTGGCCACCAGCAGACGGTCAATAAAGTCTTCTTCTTTAATACGCGCTGCTGACTTGCCTTTACCGCCACGACGCTGAGCTTCGTAATCGGTTAACGGCTGATATTTGACGTAACCCTGGTGAGACAAGGTCACAACAACATCTTCCTGGCTAATCAGGTCTTCGATATTAATGTCGGCACTGTTGGCGGTGATTTCGGTACGGCGGGCGTCGCCGAACTGTTCGCGAATCAGCTCCAGCTCTTCGCGGATCACTTCCATCAGACGCTCGGCGCTGCCCAGAATGTGCAGCAGTTCAGCAATCTGTTCCAGCAGCTCTTTGTATTCGTCGAGCAGTTTTTCATGCTCAAGGCCGGTCAGTTTCTGCAAACGCAGATCCAGAATCGCCTGCGCCTGCTGTTCAGTCAGGTAGTATTTACCGTCGCGAACGCCAAACTCAGGTTCCAGCCATTCCGGACGCGCGGCGTCGTCGCCCGCACGTTCCAGCATCGCCGCGACGTTGCCCAGTTCCCACGGCTGCGCCACCAGGCCCGCTTTCGCTTCAGCCGGGGTCGGAGCACGACGGATCAGTTCAATGATCGGGTCGATATTCGCCAGCGCAACCGCCAGCGCTTCCAGAATGTGCGCACGATCGCGCGCTTTACGCAGTTCGAAAATGGTACGGCGAGTCACCACTTCACGACGGTGACGCACGAACGCGGCAATAATATCTTTCAGGTTCATGATCTTCGGCTGACCATGGTGCAGCGCAACCATGTTGATACCGAAGGAAACCTGCAGCTGAGTCTGGGAGTAGAGGTTGTTGAGAACCACTTCGCCCACCGCGTCGCGTTTCACTTCAATCACGATGCGCATCCCGTCTTTATCAGACTCGTCGCGCAGCGCGCTGATGCCTTCAACGCGTTTGTCTTTGACCAGCTCGGCGATTTTCTCGATCAGGCGCGCTTTGTTCACCTGATACGGAATTTCGTGCACGATGATGGTTTCACGACCGGTTTTGGCGTCGGCTTCCACTTCCGCGCGCGCGCGGATATACACTTTACCGCGGCCGGTGCGATAGGCTTCTTCAATCCCGCGGCGGCCGTTGATGATGGCGGCAGTCGGGAAATCCGGGCCAGGAATGTGTTCCATCAGGCCTTCGATGGTGATGTCTTCGTTGTCGACATACGCCAGACAGCCGTTGATCACTTCCGTCAGGTTATGCGGCGGAATGTTGGTTGCCATACCTACGGCAATACCGGAAGAACCGTTGACCAGCAGGTTAGGAATTTTGGTCGGCATGACGTCTGGAATTTTTTCCGTACCGTCATAGTTGTCCACAAAGTCTACCGTCTCTTTTTCGAGATCGGCCATCAGCTCATGAGCGATTTTCGCCAGACGGATTTCCGTGTAACGCATTGCCGCCGCGGAGTCGCCGTCGATGGAACCGAAGTTCCCCTGGCCGTCCACCAGCATGTAGCGCAGCGAGAACGGCTGGGCCATACGAACAATGGTGTCATATACCGCGACGTCGCCGTGCGGGTGGTATTTACCGATCACGTCACCCACGACACGGGCTGATTTTTTATAGGCTTTGTTCCAGTCATTGCCCAATACGTTCATGGCGTAAAGTACGCGACGGTGTACCGGCTTCAGGCCATCTCGGACATCCGGCAGCGCACGGCCAACAATGACCGACATCGCGTAATCCAGATAAGAGTTTTTAAGCTCTTCCTCAATGTTGACCGGTGTAATTTCTCTCGCAAGGTCGCTCATCTAACCGCTATCCCTCTACTGTATTCCCGGATTCAAAGGTCGCAAATTATAACACATTAGCGTAAAGACAGGTAAACCCATTAGCACCTGCCGGACGCTTTATTCGCGCGTCGGTACTGATATACTCGCAGGCAATAATGAAATAAGGAGCAGGAACACCCATGAATGCCGAAAAAGCTGCGGTAGCGCATAACGTTGACCACGAAGAAATCGCCAAATTCGAGGCCGTCGCATCACGCTGGTGGGATCTGGAAGGGGAATTTAAGCCCCTGCACCGCATTAACCCGCTGCGCTTAGGCTACATCGCCGAACGTTCCGGCGGCCTGTTCGGTAAGAAAGTGCTGGACGTTGGCTGCGGCGGCGGCATCCTGGCAGAAAGCATGGCCCGCGAAGGTGCCACGGTGACCGGCCTGGATATGGGCTTTGAGCCGTTACAGGTGGCGAAACTCCACGCGCTGGAAACCGGTATTCAGGTCGAATACGTACAGGAGACAGTAGAAGAACACGCAGCGAAGCACGCCGGGCAATATGACGTCGTCACCTGCATGGAAATGCTGGAACACGTCCCGGACCCACAGTCGGTGGTAAAAGCCTGCGCCCGGTTGGTCAAACCCGGCGGCCAGGTCTTCTTCTCCACGCTCAACCGCAACGGTAAATCCTGGCTGATGGCGGTGGTCGGCGCGGAATACATTCTGCGCATGGTGCCCAAAGGTACGCACGACGTGAAAAAATTCATCAAGCCTGCCGAACTGCTCAGTTGGGTTGATCGGACCGTGCTCAAAGAGCGCCATATGATTGGCCTGCACTACAACCCGATAACCAATAGCTTCAAGCTGGCACCGGGCGTTGATGTTAACTATATGCTGCACACTACCGCCAAAAGCGAGTAAGCCGCTGATGACGCTGGCCCGCAGGCCGGATAAGGCGCAGCGCCGCCATCCGGCGCTGCGCCGACGTTCAACGCCTGATGGCGCTTCGCTTATCAGGCCTGCAAACCTATCGGCCCTACCAATCATTGGTATTGCCACTGCGGCAAAATTGCGCTGCATCATATAGCGCAATTTTTCCCTTCGCCGAAGAAATCAGCACTCGATCAAATTTTCATTTTTTTTTGCGCATTATTGACATCCCCGCCAGCCCTTATGCGCCGTGGACTTCGCGTTTTTCACCCTTTATCAACCTCAATTTAACGTCAAAATCAACCCTTGTACTCAAAAGAATCCAGACTAGAATACTCACCATATAGCGTTTAATTAATCAACGAACCCCTACATGTAGTATTTATCCACAGGTTTTACTACAACCGGCATTGTGGATAAATCAGGGGATATTTTCCTTTTCACGGACAGGTAACAATCACATGAATCAGAGTCTGCTGGTGACGAAGCGTGACGGCCGCACAGAGCGCATTAACCTCGACAAAATTCATCGCGTGCTGGATTGGGCAGCGGAAGGGCTGCATAACGTCTCGATTTCTCAGGTCGAGCTGCGTTCACACATCCAGTTCTACGACGGAATTAAAACATCTGATATTCATGAAACGATTATCAAAGCAGCCGCAGATCTGATCTCCCGCGAAGCACCAGACTACCAGTACCTGGCCGCACGCCTGGCGGTATTCCACCTGCGTAAAAAAGCCTACGGCCAGTTCGAGCCGCCGGCGCTGTTCGACCACGTCAAACACATGGTCAATCTGGGTAAATACGACAATCATCTGCTGGAAGACTATACGGAAGAAGAGTTCAAGCAGATGGACTCGTTTATCGTTCACGACCGTGACATGACCTTCTCCTACGCGGCAGTTAAGCAGCTTGAAGGTAAATACCTGGTACAGAACCGTGTGACCGGCGAAATCTACGAGAGCGCGCAGTTCCTGTATATTCTGGTCGCGGCCTGCCTGTTCTCCAACTACCCGCGTGAAACCCGCCTGAGCTACGTGAAGCGCTTCTACGATGCGGTTTCCACGTTCAAGATTTCTCTGCCTACGCCGATTATGTCCGGCGTACGTACCCCGACCCGTCAGTTCAGCTCCTGCGTCCTGATCGAGTGCGGCGACAGCCTGGATTCCATTAACGCCACCTCCAGCGCGATTGTGAAATACGTTTCCCAGCGCGCCGGTATCGGTATCAACGCCGGTCGCATTCGTGCACTGGGTAGCCCGATTCGCGGCGGTGAAGCGTTCCACACCGGCTGTATTCCGTTCTATAAGCACTTCCAGACGGCGGTAAAATCCTGCTCTCAGGGCGGCGTACGCGGTGGTGCGGCCACCCTGTTCTACCCAATGTGGCACCTGGAAGTCGAAAGCCTGCTGGTCCTGAAAAACAACCGCGGCGTCGAAGGTAACCGCGTGCGTCACATGGACTACGGCGTACAGATCAACAAACTGATGTACACCCGACTGTTGAAAGGTGGCGACATCACGCTGTTCAGCCCATCCGACGTCCCGGGGCTGTATGATGCATTCTTTGCCGACCAGGACGAGTTTGAGCGCCTGTACGTACAATATGAAAACGACGACAGCATCCGCAAACAGCGCGTTAAAGCGGTCGAGCTGTTCTCGCTGATGATGCAGGAACGCGCCTCTACCGGCCGTATCTACATCCAGAACGTTGACCATTGCAACACCCACAGCCCGTTCGATCCGGCTATTGCGCCGGTGCGCCAGTCTAACCTGTGCCTGGAAATCGCGCTGCCGACCAAACCGCTGGACGACGTGAACGACGAAAACGGCGAAATCGCGCTGTGTACGCTGTCCGCGTTCAACCTGGGGGCCATCAACAGCCTCGACGAGCTGGAAGAGCTGGCAATACTGGCAGTGCGCGCGCTGGACGCCCTGCTCGACTACCAGGACTACCCGATCAAAGCCGCAGAGCGCGGTGCGATGGGTCGTCGTACGCTGGGCATTGGCGTTATCAACTACGCCTACTGGCTGGCGAAAAACGGTAAACGTTACTCCGATGGCAGCGCTAACAACCTGACGCACCAGACTTTCGAAGCCATTCAGTACTACCTGCTGAAGGCCTCTAACGAGCTGGCGAAAGAACAAGGCGCCTGCCCGTGGTTCAACGAAACCACCTATGCGCAGGGTATTCTGCCGATCGATACCTATAAGAAAGACCTGGATGCGATTACCAACGAACCGCTGCACCTCGACTGGGAAGCGCTGCGTCAGTCCATTACGACCCACGGCCTGCGTAACTCTACGCTCTCTGCACTGATGCCGTCCGAGACCTCTTCGCAGATCTCCAACGCCACCAACGGCATCGAACCGCCGCGCGGCTACGTGAGCATCAAAGCGTCGAAAGACGGTATTCTGCGCCAGGTCGTGCCGGACTACGAGCATCTGGGTAACGCCTACGAGCTGCTGTGGGAAATGCCGAACAACGACGGCTATCTGCAGCTGGTGGGGATTATGCAGAAGTTTATCGACCAGGCCATTTCCGCCAACACCAACTATGACCCGACGCGCTTCCCGTCAGGCAAAGTACCGATGCAGCAGCTGCTTAAAGACCTGCTGACGGCCTATAAGTTTGGCGTGAAAACCCTGTACTATCAAAACACCCGCGACGGTGCGGAAGATGCTCAGGATGACCTGGTGCCGTCCATTCAGGATGACGGCTGCGAAAGCGGCGCCTGTAAGATCTAATAACGATTGCCGGGCAGCGATACGCTGACCCGGCCTTTGATTTCCGTACCGACGAAAACCTTATTCGGTGTACGGATTTTTTTGCGATGATATTGTAAGCAGGTAAGTAACCGCCATCCGGCATTACTCTCCAGACAGGATTGACATCAATGGCATACACCACTTTTTCACAGACGAAAAACGATCAGCTCAAAGAGCCGATGTTCTTTGGCCAGCCGGTCAACGTGGCACGCTACGACCAGCAGAAATATGACATCTTCGAAAAGCTGATTGAAAAACAGCTCTCCTTCTTCTGGCGTCCGGAAGAAGTGGACGTGTCCCGCGATCGCATCGACTACCAGGCGCTGCCGGAACACGAAAAGCACATTTTCATCAGCAACCTGAAGTATCAGACCCTGCTGGACTCCATTCAGGGCCGTAGCCCGAACGTGGCGCTGCTGCCGCTGATTTCCATTCCTGAGCTGGAAACCTGGGTGGAAACGTGGGCGTTTTCTGAAACCATCCACTCGCGATCTTACACCCACATTATCCGCAACATCGTCAACGATCCGGCGATTGTGTTTGATGACATCGTCACCAACGAACAGATTCAGAAACGCGCAGAAGGCATTTCCAGCTACTATGACGAGCTGATCGAAATGACCAGCTACTGGCATCTGCTGGGCGAAGGCACCCACAGCGTCAACGGCAAAACCGTGACCGTGAACCTGCGCGAGCTGAAAAAGAAACTCTACATCTGCCTGATGAGCGTGAACGCGCTTGAAGCCATCCGCTTCTACGTCAGCTTCGCCTGCTCTTTCGCTTTCGCCGAGCGCGAACTGATGGAAGGCAACGCCAAAATCATCCGCCTGATCGCGCGCGATGAAGCCCTGCACCTGACCGGTACCCAGCACATGCTGAACCTGCTGCGCAGCGGCACCGATGACCCGGAAATGGCGGAAATCGCCGAAGAGTGCAAACAAGAGTGCTATGACCTGTTCGTTCAGGCCGCTCAGCAGGAAAAAGAGTGGGCAGACTACCTGTTCCGCGACGGCTCGATGATTGGCCTGAACAAAGACATTCTGTGCCAGTACGTTGAATACATTACCAACATCCGTATGCAGGCGGTCGGCCTGGATCTACCGTTCCAGACCCGCTCCAACCCGATCCCGTGGATCAACACCTGGCTGGTCTCTGATAACGTACAGGTAGCACCGCAGGAAGTGGAAGTCAGCTCATACCTGGTCGGTCAGATTGACTCGGAAGTTGATACCGACGATCTCAGCAACTTCCAGCTGTAAGATGAGCCGGGTTTTTCTGCGCATCACCGGCACGCGTCTGCTGTGCCAGGATGAACATCCGTCCCTACTGGCGGCGCTGGAGTCCCACAACGTTGAGGTGGAATATCAGTGCCGTGAAGGCTACTGCGGCTCCTGCCGCACGCGGCTGGTATCGGGCCAGGTTGACTGGCTGACCGAGCCGCTGGCCTTTATCCAGCCGGATGAAATTTTGCCCTGCTGCTGCCGGGCAAAAGGCGATATTGAAATCGAGATGTAACGGTTAGTACACGACATACCTCTTCGCTAATGGCGCCGATAAACGGCGCTTTTTCTTTTCTGCGCCAACACGCCGCCGCGCGCCCAGCCGGCAGAAGTCGACTCAGACCGCAAAATGCGCGATTCCGCTTTCGATTAACGCGCGAATATGTTCGATATCAAACAATTTTCCATAATGATGTGACTTAATGTGATGAAAACGAACATTGAGGACACACTATGGACAGCGCCTCTGTATCTGAATTCGACGTTATTATCATCGGCGGCGGTGCCACCGGCGCCGGGATCGCCCGCGACTGTGCCCTGCGCGGGCTGAAGGCGGCGCTGGTAGAGCGTTTTGATATCGCCACCGGCGCCACTGGACGCAATCACGGTCTGCTGCACAGCGGCGCGCGCTACGCGGTGACCGACGGCGAGTCGGCGCGCGAATGCATCAGCGAAAACCAGATCCTGCGCCGGATTGCCCGCCACTGCATTGAGCCCACCAGCGGCCTGTTCATCACGCTGCCGGAAGACGATCTGCACTATCAACGTCCCTTTATCGAGGCCTGTCTGGCCGCCGGTATTCAGGCTGAAGCCATCGACCCGCAGCTCGCCAGGCGCATGGAACCCTCGGTTAACCCGGCGCTGACCGGGGCGGTGCGCGTGCCGGACGGCACCGTCGATCCGTTCCGCCTCACCGCCGCCAACATGCTTGATGCGCGTGAACACGGCGCAACCATCCTGACCGCTCACGAAGTCACGGGGCTTATCCGTCGCGGCGACCGGGTAGAGGGCGTCAAGCTGGTCGATCGCACCACCGCCGAACAACGTGAGCTGCGCGCGCCCGTGGTGGTCAACGCCGCCGGGATCTGGGGCCAGCGCATCGCCGAATATGCCGATTTACGCATCCGCATGTTTCCAGCCAAAGGCTCGCTGCTGATTTTCGAAAACCGCCTCAACCAGCACGTTATCAACCGCTGCCGCCCTCCCGCCGACGCCGATATTCTGGTGCCCGGCGATACCATCTCACTGATTGGCACGACCTCCACACACATTGACTATCGTGATATCGATCGCTGCCGGGTCACACCTGATGAGGTTGACATTCTGCTGCGAGAAGGCGAGAAGCTGGCGCCCCGTATGGCACATACGCGCATTCTCCGCGCCTACTGCGGCGTACGGCCGCTGGTGGCGAGCGACAACGATCCCAGCGGGCGCAACGTCAGCCGCGGCATTGTCCTGCTGGACCACGCTGAGCGCGATGGGCTGGAAGGCTTTATCACCATTACCGGCGGCAAGCTGATGACCTATCGCCTGATGGCGGAGTGGGCCACCGACGCCGTCTGCCGAAAATTGCGCCACAGCCGCCCCTGCTCAACCGCCGACACGCCGCTGCCCGGTTCTCAGGAGACCGCCGAGAAAACGCTGCAGCGCATGATCTCCCTGCCCGCGCCGCTCCGCGGTTCTGCGGTCTATCGGCACGGCGACCGGACCCCGGAGTGGCTCGGCAACAGCCGCCTGCACCGCAGCGTGGTGTGCGAATGCGAAGCCGTCACCGCCGGTGAAGTGCAGTACGCGGTGGAAAATCTGGCGGTTAATAATCTGCTGGATCTGCGTCGCCGTACGCGCGTCGGCATGGGGACCTGCCAGGGAGAACTGTGCGCCTGTCGGGCGAGCGGCCTGCTGCACCGTTATCAGGTGACCACCGCCGCCCAGTCGCTGGCGCAGCTTTCTGACTTTCTTAACGAGCGCTGGAAAGGCGTCCAGCCGATTGCCTGGGGCGATGCGCTGCGCGAAAGCGAACTCACGCGCTGGGTGTACCAGGGTCTGTGTGGCCTGGACAAGGAGGACAACCATGAGATTTGATAGCGTTATCATCGGCGGCGGGCTCGCCGGACTGCTGTGCGGGCTACGGCTACAGCAAGCAGGGCTATGCTGTGTCATTGTCAGCCGCGGCCAGAGCGCGCTGCATTTCTCCTCCGGGTCGCTGGATCTGCTCGGCGCCCTGCCCGATGGCCAGCGCGTAGACGATCCCGTCAGCGGCCTTATCGCGCTCGCCGAGGCATCACCGCAACACCCTTATGCGCTTCTCGGTGCCGATAACGTGCTGCGCTACGCGCAACATGCGCAAACGCTGCTGGCTTCCTGTGGTCTAAATATGCAGGGCTCCAGCACGCAAACGCACCAGCGCGTAACGCCGCTTGGCACCCTGCGTGATGCCTGGCTCAGCCCGTCGGATATTCCCGTCACACCGCTGCCTACCGGCGCCATTCGCGTGGTCGGCATCAGCGGTTTTCTCGATTTCCAGCCGCACCTCGCGGCGGCCTCTTTGCAGCAACAGGGGCTGACGGCTGATACCGCCGAAATCGATCTCCCCGAGCTGGACGTGCTGCGCGATAACCCAACCGAGTTTCGCGCCGCCAATATCGCCAGGGTGCTGGACGAAAAAGCACACTGGCAGACGCTGTATCAGGCGCTGCTGCCGCTGTGCGAGGGGCACGATGCCTTGCTGCTTCCCGCCGTTTTTGGCCTGCGCGATACCGCGCTATTCGACTGGCTTAACGCCAGCCTGCCCTGCCCGCTATTTTTACTGCCTACGCTGCCGCCTTCGGTGCCCGGTATGCGTTTGCACGCCGCACTACAGCGGCAGTTCGTCAGCCTTGGCGGTATCTGGATGGCGGGGGATGAAGTCGTGCGCGTCAGCCACGCTGACGGTAACGTTGACGCCGTCTGGACGCGTAACCACGGCGATATTCCGCTGCGCCCACGCTACGCCGTACTGGCCAGCGGCAGCTTTTTCAGCAACGGGCTGATCGCCGGGCGCGAGGGTATCCGCGAATCGATTTTGGGGCTGGATATCCAGCAACCCACGCCGCGCGCGGCGTGGTATCACGATGATTTCTTCGCGCCGCAGCCGTGGCAACAGTCCGGCGTCATCGTGGATGACGCCCTGCGCCCGGCGCAACGTGGCGTCACCTTTACTAATCTGTTTGCCATCGGTTCCGTTCTGGGCGGCTATGATCCTATTGCCCAAGGGTGCGGCGGCGGCGTCTGCGCGGCCACCGCCCTGCACGCTGCGGAGCGGATTATCGCGGCGGTGGGAGGCCAACCATGAGCCAGAACAGCTTTGAAAACTGCATCAAATGTACCGTCTGCACCACCGTCTGCCCGGTGAGCCGCGTCAACCCACGCTACCCCGGGCCAAAACAGGCCGGGCCGGACGGCGAACGGCTGCGGCGCAAAGACAGCCGCCTCTACGACGACGCGCTGAAATACTGTATTAACTGCAAGCGCTGTGAAGTGGCCTGCCCTTCCGACGTGAAAATCGGCGATATTATTCAGCGCGCCCGCGCCGACTACGGTCAGCAAAAGCCGGGAGTGCGTGACGCAATCCTCAGCCATACCGATCTGATGGGCAGCCTGTCCACGCCGTTTGCGCCGCTGGTTAACGCCGCCACCGGCCTCAAACCGGTACGTCAGCTGCTGGACACCGCGCTGAAAATCGACCACCGCCGCAGCCTGCCTAAATACGCCTTCGGCACCTTTCGCCGTCGCTACCGGCACATTGCCGAACGGCAGACGCAGTTCGCCGAGCAGGTGGCATTTTTTCACGGCTGCTACGTTAACTACAACCACCCGCAGCTGGGGCTCGATCTGATTACCGTTCTCAACGCCATGGGCGTAGGCGTGCAGCTATTAAGCAAAGAGAAATGCTGCGGGGTGCCGCTGATTGCCAACGGCTTCTTCGACAAAGCGCGGCAACAGGCGCAAAGCAACGTGGCGTCGCTACGCGAAGCCATTGAAGACAAGCAACTGCCGGTGTTAGCGACCTCGTCGACCTGCACCTTTACGCTGCGCGATGAGTATCCGCATCTGTTAAATGTCGATAACCACGGGCTCCGTGAGAGCATTGAGCTCGCAACGCGCTGGCTATGGCGAAAATTGGACGAGGGCGCCGCGCTGGCATTAAAGCCGCTGCCGCTTAAGGTGGTGTATCACACGCCGTGCCACATGGAGAAAATGGGCTGGTCGCTGTATACGCTGGAACTGCTGCGCCGTATCCCGGGTCTGGAGCTGCAGGTTCTCGAATCGCAATGCTGCGGCATCGCCGGAACCTACGGCTTCAAAAGTGAGAACTACCCTACCTCACAGGCGATAGGCGCGCCGCTGTTCGCACAAATTGAAGCCAGCGGCCCCGATCTGGTGGTGACGGATTGCGAAACCTGCAAATGGCAGATTGAGATGTCCACCAGCAAGCGCTGTGAACATCCCATCACCCTGCTGGCGCAGGCGATTTCGCGTGATTGAGCCTGGTGCCCGCGATGTGCCGGGTGGCGCTGCGCTTACCCGGCCTGCATTCCGCATCCGACGTCTAGAGTACCAGCGAATCGACGACGTTAATCCAGCCGTGCTCGCTGGCAACCGGTTTGCCGTACAGCCAGCGGCGCAGCATGTTCAGCGCCATCATGGCGCACACTTCCTGGCGTATCGCTAAACCGTGTCGCGTATTGCTGAACTTCACCTGCAGCGCGTGGGTGCCTTCCGCCGTCGAGAGCGCAAAATTAATGTGCTCGCTCTCCAGTCCGCTGACCGCCAGAGCCAGCCCGGCAAAGTGATTAACGCGACGCTCGGCGGCCCAGCGCGCGGTCTGCGCCAGGGTTTCATCCTGCGGCGGCACCACTTCACTGGCCAGCAGCGGCGCATCGGCGCGGGAGAGCTGTAGCGCAATCAGCCCGCTGGTGAACTGCTCGCTCAGCGTCAGGCTCAGCTGTTTTTCTTTCAGCACGCGGGCCAACTGCGCGGGCAGCCCCTCGGTACCTTCAAAAATCAGGCTTTCCCCGGCCACTTTCTGTACCTCTGGCCACAGTGCCAGCATCGCCTCGCGATGCTCCGACGGGCCGGTCAGCTTCAGTTCAATAATCGGCATGGAAGAGCGGTAGCCCATCGTCACGCCCGGCGGCAAATCAAGATGCTGCAAACTTTGGGCGAGGTCGCTTTCCGAGCGGCCAAAGGTGGTGAGTCGTAGACACACCGGCGGCTCACCAACCGGGTAACGCTGGCGGATGCGCGGCAGAATTTCACGTTCCACCATGACTTTAAATTCCGACGGCACGCCCGGCGTGAAGAACATAAGACAGCGGTTGAGCTTCACGGCGAAGCCGCAGGCGGTGCCCACCGGGTTATCAATCAGCTCCGCGCTGGCCGGGATTTCCGCCTGCTTGCGGTTGCTGGGTGCCATCACGCGGCCGCGCTCGCTGAAAAATCGCTCCATAAACGCCAGCCACTCTTCATGCATAACCAGCGATTCCCCTTTGGCGGTCGCCGCCGCCAGCGCGCTGAGATCGTCGCTGGTCGGCCCCAGACCACCGTTCACGATGAGAATATCGGCCTGCGTGCTGCGTTCGCGCAGAATCGCCACCAGATCATCCAGGTTATCGCCTACGGTATTGCGGCGGGACAGCGGAATACCCTGCTGGAAACAAAAATCAGCCAGCCAGGCCGCATTCGTATCGACGATCTGTCCCGATAAGACTTCGTCACCGGTGGACAGCATCTCAACCGTTATCATCACTTTCTCCATTAAAAAGAGGACGATTAACTATACACAAAATCATTCGAGTTACATCACAAAACGCGCCTGCGTTTTGACCTGAAGGGGGAGAAGTGAATCACGCAAACGGAGGATTTAAGAGGGAAAAAAGGGGCGCAGCGGTAGCCGCCGCGCCGGGGAGGATCAGAACGCTGCGCTTACGCCGACGTACGGGCCATCGGCTACGGCGTTGTCGCGGTTGCCGTCTTTGCCGGCAAGGTTCAGGTAGCGATAGCCTGCTTCGATGCTGATCGGGCGCATCAGGGTGTATCGCGCGCCGGCGTTCGCTTCGGTATAGCTGTCGATACCGCTGGACAGCGAGTCCGGAGAATAATAGTACTCGCCGAACAGACGCAGGCTGTCGCCGATTTTCCACTGCAGGCCGCCGCCCACCGCTGCCGCATAGCCGGAATCGCCCGCTTTCGGATCGGTGTAAATACCTTTACCGCCCACGGTTGCCAGGAACGGACCCAGCGGGATATTCAGCCCCAGGCCCAAACCGGCGACATCACCGTCGTCATCGTTGTGCGTCCAGTTACCGGTTAACGCCAGGCCCGACGTTTCGGTGCCCATGCCAAAACCCAGGTTGGTATATTCTTTACCCGCCTGGCCGCTAATACTGATAGCACTCGCTGACGCAGAGACAAACATCAGCCCCGCCAGACTCAATAACACGCTCTTTTTCATCTTCATCCTTTCACGCAAAGCAAAAATAAATCCCACAAACCGCTGAATTGTACTGCGTTAAACCGCGGTTTCAATCTACGAAATAGGCAATAATCGCCGCGATTGTAACGAATTACGACTCATACATCTGCAAAAACAATGAATTAAATTAACAAAATAACCACAGGATATGATTTATGCGGCAAACTGCGCGGCAACCCAGAGACCGAGCTGATGACGAGAAACTTTTATCCCGCTCCCTTTCATCGTTTCGGGCAGCCGTAGCCAGCGGCAGGGCTGCTGAAAACCGGCCAGTTTATCTTTGGCCCATACGGCCAGCGCAGGCAAGTCCAGCGCGGCTTCACCGTCCACTACCGCCACCGGACGCTGGCCAAACTCGGCGTCGTCCACTGGCACGATAAACACCTGATTGACCGCAGGGTGCTGGGCAATAACGCGCTCAACCGCTTCAGGCTGAACACCTTCACCGCCGCTGAAAAACAGGTTATCCAGCCGTCCTATTACCCGCAGGCGGCCATCATGCAGCTCACCTCGGTCGCGAGTCGCGAACCACCCCTCGGCATTAACCAGCGGCACGAGCGCACCGTCACGCCAGTAGCCCGCCGCCATGCTGGTCGCACGGAGCCAGATTTCGCCCTCAACCAGCCGCATCTCGCGGCCGGGCAGCGGCGTACCCACGTCATCGCCGCCGTTGGCCTCGCGGGCACAAACGGTCGACGCAAACTCGGTCAGGCCGTAGCCGCAGAAAGTGCGGATCCCCCGAGCGGCTGCCTGTTCCGTCAACGCCGCAGGAATCGCCGCGCCGCCTAATAACACCGCCTTGAGCGAGAGCGGCTGCCGGTCGTTAAACAGCCGCCACAGCTGCGTAGGCACCAGAGAAGCATGCGTGCAGCCTGACAGCGCATCGGCCAGCGGGCGTTCACTCACCGCCATCTGCGCACCGGCAAACAGCCAGCGCCAGAAGATCCCCTGCCCGGACACGTGGAACAACGGCAACGACAGCAGCCAGCAATCGCCTTCGCTAAACGGCATCAGGCTCAGCACGCCTTCCGCACTCGCCAGATGCGCGGCGCAGCGGTGAACCGCCGCTTTTGGCAGCCCGGTCGATCCGGAGGTCAGCGTCATGGAGGCCAGCCGTTCAGCCTGCCAGCCAACATCGTGGTACTGGCGCGCGCTACGCAGCCGCAGCACAGGCAAATCGTAGTGCGCCTCGCCGTCGAGATTAAGCACATGGCTGAGGGTCAGCCCCGGCAGCAGTTCACTGACCAGAGACGCGGGCAGACGCGGGTTGAGCGGTAAAATGCGGGCGCCGCACTGGAGCAGCGCCAGCCAGGCCAGCACCGCCTGAGGATGGTTGCGGGCGCACAGCGCCACGCCGTCCCCTGCCCTGACGCCCTGTGCCTGCAAACCGGCGGCCAGCGAGTCAACGCGCTGGCACAGCGTGGACCAGCTCAGCGTCTCGTCATCAAAACGCAGCGCCGCCGCCGCGCCGCGCTGCGCGCACCAGTGACGCCACGGCCAGTTTGTGAAGGTCACAGCAGCGGCTCCATATCCTCAATCGCACCGCACGGCAGCGCGCTGTGCGGCCAGCAGCGAATCAGCTGGGTCTGCATCAAATCCAGCGTATCGAGACCCGGTACGGTCTGCGGCGTCAGCCAGGCCGCGATACGCGCCAGCTGCGTGAGGCCAAGGCTGGACTCCAGCGAAGAGCTGATAACCGCCGTCAGGCCCAGCGCATGGGCGGCCGCCACCTGCGCTTTCACCCGCGCCAGGCTGCCGGTCAGCGTCGGTTTAATCACCACCGCCCGCAGCCCCGGCTCGGCTTCAAAGCGAAAATCCGCCTCGCGCAGGCTTTCATCCCAGGCAATGGCGATGCCGGTTTCCTGCGCAAAGGCGCGCGAATCCTCGCGGGTTTTACACGGCTCTTCAAGAAAAGCGATGCGCGCGCGATGCGCCGGGTCAACGTATTTAGCGAACTGCCGCGCCTTCAGCGGCGTCCAGGCGCGATTGGCGTCAAGACGCAGCGTCAGCTCCGGAATGGCTTCCAGCAGCAGATTCACCACCATGCCATCGCGAACCGCTTCGTACAGACCCACTTTCACTTTGGCGACTTTCTCACCAGGCATCTCAGCAAGCTTGAGCACCAGTTCATCAGGGTCGCCGGTACACAGCGGCGCGGCGCGAAAATCCGCTTCCTGCGGCAGTTCATCGTTGATTTCGGCCAGTGCGCAACTGATACCAAACGCCACGGAGGGCATCTCAGGCAGCGGCGCGGCGTCATCCTGACGCCACGCGTTTGTCCAGGCCAGCAGCGCCGACTGTGCGTCGTCCAGCGTTTCGTGGCTGAAGCCCGGCAGCGGGGACACTTCGCCCCAGCCGTCACGCTCGCCGTCACGCAGGTAGACGAACAGCCCGTCGCGGGTTTTCAGCCGCCGCTCGCGCAGAACCACGCCCGCGTCCATCGGGATCTGCCAGCGGTAAACCTGGGCGCGACGCATTACGGGTTCCGTTTAAATTTGCTGAAGTCAGGCTGGCGTTTCTGGTTGAAGGCGTTACGACCTTCCTGACCTTCTTCGGTCATATAGAACAGCATAGTGGCGTTGCCCGCCAGCTCCTGCAGACCCGCCTGACCGTCACAGTCGGCATTCAATGCGGCTTTCAGGCAGCGCAGCGCCATCGGGCTGTTTTGCAGCATTTCGCGACACCAGCGAACGGTTTCTTTTTCCAGATCCGCCAGCGGTACCACGGTGTTCACCAGGCCCATATCCAGCGCCGCTTTGGCGTCGTACTGGCGGCACAGGAACCAGATTTCACGCGCTTTTTTCTGACCCACGATGCGCGCCATGTAAGAAGCGCCCCAGCCGCCGTCAAAGGAACCGACTTTCGGGCCGGTCTGGCCGAAGATGGCGTTATCGGCCGCAATGGTCAGGTCGCACATCATGTGCAGCACATGGCCGCCGCCGATGGAGTAACCCGCCACCATCGCCACAACCGGTTTCGGGCAGGTGCGGATCTGGCGCTGGAAGTCGAGCACGTTCAGGTGATGTACGCCGCTGTCGTCCTGGTAGCCGCCGTAGTCGCCGCGCACCTTCTGGTCACCGCCGGCACAGAAAGCTTTATCGCCTTCGCCGGTTAAGATAATCACGCCAATATTGTCGTCATAGCGCGCATCGGCCAGCGCCTGGATCATCTCTTTCACCGTCAGCGGGCGAAACGCGTTGCGTACCTGCGGGCGGTTAATGGTGATTTTGGCAATGCCGTCAGCGGATTTTTGATAGCGAATGTCGGTAAAACCTTCGGAACAGTCGTGCCATTCGGCCGGGGCGTACAGCATAGCTTCATCAGGATAAATCATAGCGAGTCCTATAAGTTAGCAGGCAAAATCTGCGCCAGACACGCCGCCACGTCCGCGGGATTTTCCCGGTGTGCGTTGTGTCCGGCATCACGAATAATATGGCAAGGCCGCGCAAGCGATTCGGCAATAGCACGAAACTTACGATCGCGTTCGCCACAAAGAAAGTGGAATGGGAAAGCGCAGGTTTGCAGCGCAGGCCGCAAATCGTCCTGCACCGCCAGCGAGGTGGCCAGCAGCATTGCCGCCAGCGCCACGCCGTTGTTTTCTTGTCGCAGCGCCACCAGAGCGTCGCGCTGTACGGCGGTCAGGCTGGCAAACACCGGCTGCTGATACCAGGCGTTAAACACCGTCGCCAGCGGCTGCTGGGCAAAGCGTTTCGCCCACCGCTGGTCGTTTTTCCAGCGTTCGGCGCGCTCGGCATCATCGGCGAGCCCGGGATGACCGCCTTCGACGATGACGCCTGCCAGGCCTGTCGGCTGCGAACAGCAGGCATAGTGCATCGCCACCCGGCCGCCCAGCGAGTACCCTACCAGCCAGTAGTTGAGTATGTTGTAACTCAGCAGCGTTGCCGTGAGCCATTTGTCCATGTCAGCGAAACCGCCTATCTGCACATTGTCCGAGCCGCCGTGTCCGGGAAGGTCAATATACAGGCGGTTTAGCGCGCTGAAGCGCTCACCCACGGGACGCCATTCGTGGCGATCGCCAGAAAAACCGTGCAAAAAGACCAGCCACGGCTGCGCGGGGTCGCCACGCTCGGCGACGGCATGGAGGATCATAGTTGGCTCACCTGCGCCAGCAGCTGCTGTAGCGTTTGTGCCCCGTCGGTGTCGTTCACCACCAGTTCAATCACCGTCGTCGCCGGTGCGCGCCAGGCCGCGCCGAGCGCCGACTCCAGCTCACTCCAGCTCTGCGGCTGATGGTAGTTCAGACCAAACATTTTCGCCGCGTGTTCAAAATGAACGTTCTGCGGCATAGCGTAAAAGCGCTCGCGCTCTTCCACTGGCGTGGGGAGCAGGGAGAAAATCTGCCCGCCGTTGTTGTTCACCACAATCAGTACCATCGGCGCCGAGACCTGGCGCAGCAGCGCCAGACCGTTAAGATCGTACAACGCGGAAAGATCGCCGACGATCGCCAGCGTTGGCCGCGCGCTGGCTCGCTGCACGCCCGCAGCCGTGGAAATCAGCCCATCGATACCGCTGGCGCCGCGATTGCTGTAGACCGGGTATCCCGCGGGCAGCTGGCCTAAAGCGTCAATCAGGCGCACCACGAGACTGTTGCCGACAAACAGCTGCCCCTGTTGCGGAAGATAACGATGAATACGGTGCGCCAGCTGCGCCTCGCCGAAGCGGTCGCCGTGCGCGGCAACCGTCTGCCAGGCCTGCGCGGAGATAGCAGGAATCACGGTGGCCCACGGCGCGCGTTTTTCCGCCGGATGCTGTTCCAGCCAGCGCGCAATGTTGCATACCAGACGACGCCCGCGATGGTGCGCCGGATCCAGACGGCCCGTAAGCGAGTCCACCAGCCAGTACTCATCCGGCTCGCAGGCAAGCTGCCATTGCAGTACGCGTTTACCGGTCAGGCTGCTGCCGATTTGCACCACGATCTGCGCCTGACGCAGCTCGTTCACCGCCGCCGGGTTGCCCAGCCAGAGATCGGCGCAGGGCAGCGGCTGCCCGGTTTGCGACAGCACGTCGCCAATCAGCGGCCAGCCCAGGGTTTTCGCCCACTCGGCCACCTGCTTGCCTTCTTCGGCGCCCATGCGCCCGGCCACCACCACACCGCGCTTCTGTCGCCAGAAGAACCAGTCGCGCTGGGCCGCGCTTTCCTGATGCAGCGCCTCGCGCAGCCAGGGTTTTTCCCCCTGCCACCAGTTTCCCAGCGCCTGCTGCCAGGCAAGGCCGGTTTCATCCATGTCGCCGTACAGCGGCTCGGCAAACGGGCAGTTAATATGCACGCCGCCGGCGTGTAGTGCTCCCAGCGCATCGTCAACCACCGATACCAGCCAGCGAGCCGGGATGTCCTGACTCGGGCGCGGCAGCGAAACGGTATGCGACGGGTGTGAGGCAAACATCCCCGGCTGGCGAATAGCCTGATTTGCGCCGCAGTCAATCAGCTCCGGCGGGCGGTCGGCGGTCAGCAGAATAATTTTTTCACCGGTCAGGCCCGCTTCAATCAGCGCCGGATAGAGGTTCGCCACGGCAGTCCCCGAGGTGACGATCACCGCGACCGGCGCTCGGCTCACCTTCGCCAGCCCCAGCGCCAGGTGCCCAAGGCCGCGTTCATCGAAATGGGTATGATGGATAAAGGCGCGGTTTTCCGCCGCCGCCAGGGTGAGCGGTGTTGAACGTGACCCGGGCGCGATGCAAACGTGCCGCACGCCGTGACGGGTTAATGCTTCCAGAATCACCGCCGCCCAGCGTCGGTTAAATGCGCTTACTGACATGAAATTGTCCGGTATCAAAGATTGCGGCTCAGTATAAATACTACGACAACGTAGGATTTTGATATGAGTCGGTAATGTTCTATTCAGAGAACAACAATGAGCGCAGCCCTGCCGCTTTATTTTCGATTTCCTGCCACTCCTGCTCCGGGTCGGAACCGTCGACAATCCCGGCACCTGCGTACAGGCGTACCGTTCGGTCTTCAACTTTCGCCGATCGCAGCGTGACGCAAAATTCGCTCTGCTGACGAGAAAGATAGCCCGCGGAGCCCGCGTACGCTTCACGGGTAAACGGCTCAAAGCGCTCAATAAACGCCAGCGCTGCCGCGCGCGGCAGCCCGGCAACCGCCGCCGTTGGCTGGAGCTGCAGCAAACACAGCGCGTCGTCCGGCCGCGTGAGCGTCGCCTGGATGCGGCGACGTAAATGCTGCACCTTGCGCAGGCGTACAATTTCGGCAGGCAACACGTCCAGCGCTTGCGTTACGTCCTGCAAACGCTGGCAGATATCGTCAACGACCAGGCCGTTTTCGCGCTGATTTTTATCGTCGCGCATCAGCCAGTCGCCGAGCCGCTGCGCCACCGTCGGGTCGTCGTGCGCCGCCACGGTACCGGCCAGCGCCTCGGTCAGCAGATCAACGCCGCGCCGACGGAACAGGCGCTCCGGCGACGAGCCGAGAAACGCCCGCCGCGCATCAAACGCCATAAAGAAATGATAGCAAGAGAAATTGACCCGGCGACTTGCCGCCATCAGCGCCCCCGCGTCCGGCGCATGGGTGAAGGTGAGATCCGTGGCCCGGGCCAGTACCACTTTGGTAAACTCGCCGTGACGAATCGCCTCGGTCGCCTGCGAAATCAGCCGGCACCAGCCCTCTTTACCCGGGCGATGGGTTTCGCTCTCCTGACGCAGGGTTAAGGCCGCGCTCGCGTGGTGGTCCGTGAGCAATGCCAGGCACGCCCGCGCCAGCGCCGCATCCTGCGCCAGCGAGACGTCGCTGCACACATTCAGTCGCAGCACCGCCCGTCCCGCTTCGCGCCGCCACTCCAGGCGGGGTAAAAACAGCGAGCCCTCGGTCGGCGTGAAGGCGTTAATGCCGCAAACGCGCACATCGTCACGCGCCTGCATCGCCAGAAAATCATTGGCCTGAGTCAGCGAGGAGAAGACGCGTACCGCGCCCAGCGCGGCGATCTCTTCTTTGCCGCTGCGCTGCTGCCAGTAAAACTGCGGCCAGACCGCCTGACCATTGAGCCAGGCGAGCGGATCGAAGGCATCGTTCAGGGGGAAAGCGACTTCAAGGATTCGCGTGCCGGGCAACGCGGGAAAATCGTCTGCCAGACGCGCTGACAGGCTTTGTAGCGCCGCTAAGATTGACAGCACGCAAACCTCCCTATCATAAAAACCACATAGTATAAGGGGTACTACCCATAAATTGCAGTACCCACGATTAGGGAGCGGGCGGGTATCAAGGCAATATCGCACTGAAAAGCAACGGACTTTGCCTTTTACTATAGCGGGAATTGGCGGCTATGCGCGGGTCACCTCACGCGCCATACCGACGTGCGGAATGCCGTCTTCGTCATACACATCGGTGACGGCGACAAAACCAAACTGAGCGTAAAAGTCACGCAGGTGTGCCTGGGCACCGAGATACAGCGCGCGCTGCGGCCAGCGTTGCAGGCAAGCGTCGACGGCGCGGGCCATCAGCTGATGCCCCAGCCGCTCGCCGCGAACGTCAGCGCTGACGATCACCCGGCCGACAGTCACCGGTTCGAGCGTTTCTTCACTCACCAGAATGCGCGCGTAGGCCACCAGCCTGTCGTCCTTCCAGCCCAGCAGATGGCGGTTCTCGCCGACCAGATCGTCGCCATCGACATCAAGATACGGGCAGGTTTGCTCCACCACAAACACTTCACAACGCAGCTTTAGCAGCGCATACAGCGCCGGGACGGTTAATTCAGAATGGTGCAAATCTTGCCAGCAAATCATGGTAGGCTCCTTAGACCTTTTTTTACCGCCAGGGGCGCGGCGCTATGCAATTGACTTTTTTAGGCACTTCCGCGGGTGTGCCAACGCGTACTCGCAACGTAACAGCAATGCTGCTGAATCTGCAACACCCCACGCAGCCGGGACTGTGGCTTTTCGACTGCGGCGAAGGAACCCAGCACCAGCTGCTGCATACGGCGTTCAACCCGGGAAAAATTGAGCGGATTTTTATCAGCCACCTGCACGGCGATCATCTTTTCGGCCTGCCAGGGCTGATTTGCAGCCGCTCGATGGCCGGTAGCGCCCAGCCGCTGACGCTATATGGCCCGAAAGGGCTCGCTGAGTTTGTCGACGCTACGCTGCGGCTAAGCGGCTCATGGACCGATTTCCCGTTGGACGTGGTGGAAATCAGCGCCGGTGAGATTCTGGACGATGGTCTGCGCAAAGTGACCGCCTACCCGCTCAATCATCCGGTCGAGTGCTACGGCTTTCGCGTGGAAGAGCACGACAAGCCCGGCGCGCTGGACGCCAGGCGGCTGATTGCCGACGGCGTGCCCTCCGGCCCGCTGTTCCAGAAGCTTAAAGCGGGCGAACGCGTCACGCTGGCAGACGGCCGGATTATCGACGGCGCCCATTATCTTGCGCCGGCAACACCCGGCAAGAAAATCGCTATTTTTGGCGATACCGCCCCCTGCGATGCGGCGCTGGCGCTGGCCCGTGACGTCGATCTGATGGTTCATGAAGCCACGCTGGAGGCCGCGATGGCGGAAAAAGCCAATAGTCGCGGCCATTCGTCGAGTGAACAAACCGCACAGCTGGCGCGAGCGGCTAACGCCAAACGGCTGATCGTCACTCACGTCAGCTCGCGATACGATGCCGAAGGCTGCCGCCGCCTGCTGGCCGAGTGCCGACATATTTTCCCGGACTGCGAGCTGGCCGACGATTTCGCCACCTTCACGCTGGCATAACGTTTTGTCTCACGGTGCCGATAACTGCGTTATTGAGTTCACGCTTTATACGCTGAGGGCACCATGGATAATTTCCAGAAAGAGATCGACGACAGGGCTAATCTGACCCTGTCCAACCGTTTTGAGCTGCTGCTGTTCCGCCTGGGCAAAGCCTCACAGAGCGACGCCTCGGAGCTGTACGGTATCAACGTGTTTAAGCTGCGCGAAATCGTCCCGATGCCGAGCTTCACCCGCCCCGCAGGCATCAAGCCGCCGCTGATGGGGATGGTGAACATTCGCGATCAGATTATCCCGGTTATCGATCTCGCCGCCGTCGCCGGCTGCACCCCCAGCAACGGGCTGAATATCCTGCTGATCACCGAATATGCCCGCAGCGTGCAGGCCTTCGCCGTCGAGTCGGTAGAGAATATCACCCGCCTCGACTGGACGCAGATTCACACCGCCGAAAAAGCGGTAAACGGCAAGTACATTACCAGCATCGCCTGCCTGGACGATCACCAGGAGAGCAACAACCTCGCGATGGTTATCGATGTGGAGCAGATTCTTTACGACATCACCCCGTCAAATCACGATCTGCACGCGAAAGAGCTCAATCCGCGCAAATTCAATATTAAGCCGGGCGCCACCGCCATTGTGGCTGAAGATTCCAAAGTGGCGCGCGCGATGCTCGAAAAAGGGCTGAAGGCCATGGATATCCCGGCGCAGCTGCACGTCACCGGTAAAGAAGCGTGGGAGAAAATTGAGCATATCGCCCAGCAGGCGGCGCAAGAAGGTGTGCCGGTAAGCGACAAAATCGCCCTCGTGCTGACCGACCTTGAAATGCCGGAAATGGACGGTTTTACCCTGACCCGCAAGATTAAAACCGACCCGCGTCTGCGCAATATTCCGGTGGTGATCCACTCGTCGCTGTCGGGGAATGCCAATGAGGACCATATCCGCAAGGTGAACGCCGACGGCTACGTTGCAAAATTTGAGATTAACGAGCTGGCCTCGGTGATTGAGCAGGTGCTAAAGGCACCGGGCGGTAAAACCGACGGCGCGCTGCACGCGGTGTAATCCCCCGTGCCGCCGGCCGCTTAACGGGCAATGGTCCGATCGATACGGCTTATCATGTACGGGAAGAAGGGGTTGGACGACATGCGCATCAGGGCATCCAGTTCAACCACCATCGCCCCGCGTTCGCCGCGCGCGGCCACGGTCCCCAGGCTAATACCGTACTGATTGCGCAGCTGAGGCTCGCGACCGTACAGGGAATCCGTCACCGGGAACGGCAGCGCAATATGCGAAAGCGAGTAAACATCGCGCGGATAATCAATGCCCAGCGGCGCCACGCGCGCATTCATCTGCCCGGCCTCGGTGGTGCGGGCCTCGGTTTGGGTGGTGGTAGGCTCAACGTTCGCCACAACGGTCACGCCGTATTGACGCGGCGGCGCGGGCAGCAGCCGTGAAAGCGCCGCACTGGATGACGCGCGCAGCAGCGGCGTCACGGTGGCGGCCTGGTTAAGGTCAAACAGCACCAGCTCGCTGCCGTTGGCAGTAAGCCGCTCGTATAAGCCGGTCAGCACCGCGTCACTGCTGACCGTCGAATCCATCACCGACTGGAAGGTCAAAATCGGCGGCAGCGCGCTCAGCTTATGCTGTCGCGCCCCTGCCGCTATTTGCTTTTGCAACGCCTGAGTGAGCGCATACGACTGACGTGCGGCGTTGACCGGGAACGAATTATATTTGAACGGGTTATACTCCGGGACAATGCCGAGCCACGCCGCTTTTGCAAACGCCGGGAAGACCGCCGGCCAACCGGCAACGCCGGCAAAACGGGCGAACGACGTAATGCCGATCATCGGCGAAATCAGGACCACCTGCTGCGGCCTGTCCAGCGTCGGGTCATCCAACGCATCCAGTGCATATTTCATCGCCAGCGCCCCGCCGTTGGAGTAACCCACCAGATGCAGCGGGCGATCCTTACCGCTCAGCGCCTTCGCTTCTCTTACCGCCAGCCGCGTAGCGGCCAGCCAGTCCTGCCACGCCACATCCGTTAACGCCCCGGGTACCGTGCCGTGCGCGGGCAGACGAATGGCCACGGCCACGTAGCCCAGTTGCTGATAGTGCATCGCAATATGTCGCATGCTGTAGGGCGTATCGGTTAGCCCATGCAGCAAGACCACCGCACCTTTTGGCTGCCCCTGCGGCTTCAGAACGACAGAACGGTTCCAGTCCATGGAAAAATGACCGGGATAAAGCGGGCTTTGCGCAAAATAGCGGTTAAACGACGCCTGCTGGCTGGCGGGCAATTTGTCGGTTACGTTGGCGCGAACGTCAGAGAAAAGCCGATTTTCCGCGCGGATGTAGCCGTCCCAGGTTGTATTATCGATGGCCGGAGCCTGCATGTCGTGCGGCACAAAGGTATGCCACAGCTGGAGAGGCGGTTTGCTTTGAATGTCGTAAATCCGCGTCCCCAGCACGCCGAGCAGCACAAAAACAACAAATAAAACCATGCGCTTAGTCCATTTCACCAGCATGACGTTGACGCAGCTCCTTAGGGTATCGAGTATTCTGGCTGGCCAACAGAGGCCAGCTTGAGTCAGTGGGTAATAGGGTATTACAAACCAAGAAGGTCGGCCTGAAAAATTCGCCAACCTTCTGAGGAATGCCAGACAGCAACCGCGCTCAGATCTCTTTAAACGCCATCTCAAGCCGGGCCATTAGCGGTTTAAACAGATAGCTCAGGAATGTCCTTTCGCCCGTTTTGATGGTGACGCTGGCCGGCATCCCGGCCTTAATTTTATGGTCACGCAGCAAACGCACCCCCTCGGGTAACACCTGAACTTCAGCCAGGTAATAAGGTTGTTGCGTTACTTTGTCGGTCAGGCGATCGGCGGAAACTGTCAATACCCGAGCCGGTACAGAAGGCAGCAACGCATGGTTTAGCGCGGGGAATAGCACATCGACAGTGAGCCCCGGCGCCAGTTTATCAATCGCATGCACCGGGATTTTGGCATCAATTTGCAACGGCTGACCGGCGGCGACAATGTCCATTAAACGTTCCCCCGGCTGAATCACCCCGCCAACGGTGCTGACCTTCACATCCAGCACAATACCGTCAATAGGAGAACGAATCACCGTGTTATCCCGTTCATGCCGGGTTGACTGCAGCTCATCTTCCAGCATCGCAACCTCTTTTTGCTTAAGCATTAATTCGGACTCCACTTCCCGCAAATACTGATGTTGCACCTGATAGGCCTTGATTCTCATCTCATTTTGCTGCGACTTTAACTTGGCGATATTGAGAATATCCTCTGATACGGTACTGGATATTTCTGCGGCCTCACGTTCCAGTACCATGAGCTGTGCTTTGGGGTAGTAATTTTTCTCACTGAGCGCCCGAACGGCGCCCAATTCTTTATTGATTAGCGTGAACTGACGTTCGCGATAGCCTTTGATTTTATTGAGGTTCTCCGTCTGCCCGGCCAGGCCATCCAGCGTCTCCTCAATCATTGATATCTCATCCTGCACATTTTTCCGGCGAGTTAAAAAGAGCTTCGCCTGCAGCTGCTGACTTTCCAGCAGGCGTTTATTGCCAGCAAAATGCTTGAGCAGCGACGGACTGAACGTGATGTGATCCGCCCCCGTCCTTTCCGCCAGTAAACGATCCTCGCTGGTTTTCGCCGAAATATACTGCGCGCTTAAGGCGCTGTAGCGCATGTCCAGCTGCAACGTATCCAGGCGCATCAGGACCTGATTTTTTTTCACCACATCGCCTTCTTTCATGTAGATATCCGTTACCCGCCCTCCGCTGAGATGCTGGATAGTTTTGCGATTATTCGACACCGTGACGGTACCATCAGCCACCACCCCGGCATCTAAAGGCGCTTTGACGGCCCATAATAAAAAACCGCCTACCGCAATCACGATAACGACCAGACCTTTAATGAGCGGCGGCCAGATATTGGTATCGATAGTGTCGGTTTCCGGCATGGCAGACGCTTTCGGTTTACTTTTCATGATAAGGCCTCGCGAGGGGCGTCATTGAGGGTCTGCACAACGGGATTGTCTGCCGTCGCGGCTTCGGTAGCGGAGACGGATTTCAGAATATTGGCCTGACGTAAATTGGCGAATACCTGCTCACGCGGACCGAATGCCTGCATCGTCCCCTCGTTAATTAGCAGCACTTTGTTCACAACGCCGAGCAGAGTTGGGCGATGAGAGATCAGCGCGACCGTTTGCCCGTGCTCGCGCAGCGCGATAATCGCCTTGATTAACGCCATCTCACCGGCATCATCAAGGTTGGCATTGGGTTCATCAAGAACAATAAAAGCCGGATTATTAAACACCGCTCGCGCCAGACCGATACGCTGGCGCTGACCGCCGGACAGCTGGTAACCATTAGCGCCCAGAGGGGTGTCGTAGCCCTGAGGCAGGCGTAAAATCATGTCATGGACGCCAGCGAGCATGGCTGCGGCAACGATCGGCGGGCTGTCGGTATGGCTAAAGCGGGCGATATTTTCGGCAATCGTCCCTTCGAACAATTCAACATCCTGCGGCAGGTAGCCGATAGAGGGGCCAAGCAATATTTTGTCCCACTGGCAAATGTCCGCCCCGTCAATCCGTACTTTTCCACTCAGCGGCTGCCATACGCCAACCATGAGCTTAGCCAGCGAACTCTTTCCGGAAGCGGAAGGCCCGATAATCCCCAGCACCTCACCTTGTTCGAGTTGGAAAGAAATGTTGCGCAGCGTGGCGATTTTTTGCCCTGGAGGCGCGGCGAAGACCCCTTCAACGCTAATCGTGCCTTTCGGGGTGGGAAGGTTCATTTTCTCTGGCGGGGCCGGATAATCGCGCAATAATGCGGTTAACTGCTTCCAGGCGCTGCGGAACTGCACAAACTGCTTCCAACTGCTGATAACCTGTTCCACCGGGCTCAGCACGCGCCCCAGGATGATCGATGCGGCAATCATCAGCCCCGGGGTGATCTCCCCGGCGATCACCAACAACGCGCCAACGCCCAACGATATAGATTGCAAAAGTACGCGGACAAAACGGCTCAGGCTGCTGTATACCGCCGATCTATCGGCAATGTAGGTTTGTAAAATCATCACCTTACTGTGGCCTTCTAGCCAATGCTGCTTCAGGGAAGCCAGCATTCCCATGGCTTCAATAGCATCGGCATTTTGTAACTGCTTATTAAGCCTGCTGCTGTTATTCACGCTGAGCATATTCGCCTGTTGAATCGGATTTTTCGTCGACAATTCGGTTAATAACGTCAGGAAAAATAAAATAATAATCCCCGCAAGCGACAGATAACCTAATATGGGGTGAACCAGAAAAGCGACCAGTAAATAAAAAGGTGTCCAGGGGATATCCAGTAAGGCAAATAAGCTATTGCCTGCCAGCACCTGGCGAATTTGAGCCAGATCGTTTAGCGCCTGCGCCGGATTGTTATCACCGGTCGCAATTTTACGCTTAAACGTGGCGTTAAAGACCAACTGATTCAGCTTTACATCCAGGCGGTTACCGAGCCGGGTCATGACGCTGGAACGCGCGAATTCGATCATCCCAATGACGCAGTATAACCCAATGATTAACAACGTTAGCATGAATAATGTTGTGGTGTTCTGGCTGGCCAGAACACGATCGTACACTTGTAGCATATAAATTGCCGGCGCCAGCATAAGCATATTGATGACACTGCCAAAAAACAGCAGCACAATAAATGCAGGTCGGGTTCCTTTCAGAGCATTTTTCAATTCTGTGGACTTATACTGGCGCGGCATAGTTTACTCCTTATTAAACCAATAAGGTTGTGCTGTTATTACGGCGTTGATGAATTAACCCAGCTGGAAATCATTCAGCTGGATCGAATTAACCGCAGTATTCAACAACGTGATTTTGTCTCCGTTAGTGAAGCTCAGGACCGTTGACGTTCCGCTCGCCGCAATACTGACGTTGCTGGCAAAGTTCGCCGCCGTCAGCCCCCGACCCTGCAGGCTGATCAGATCCTGCCCCTGGTTCGGGTTGCTGTCGAAGTCGGTAATGATGTCCTGGCCAAAGTTAAGGCCGAAAATAAAGAAGTCATTCCCCCCGCCCCCGGAGAGGGTATCATTGCCGCTGCCGCCGTTCAGACGGTCAACGCCGTTGCCGCCCGTAATGATGTTGTTCAGTGCGTTACCCGTACCGGTAAAGCCGCCGGTCCCGGTGAATGCCAGCACTTCAACATTGTCGCTCAGCGTGTAGGTATTCAGGCTGGTTCTGACGGTATCATTGCCGCCGTTCACCGCCTCTATCACCCTATCCCCTACATTATCAACAATATAAATATCATTACCGGCCCCACCCGTCAGGGTATCAGCACCCACGCCACCGTTCAGACTATCGTTGCCATTGCCGCCCAGCAGCGTATCGTTACCCGCCAGACCCGACAGGGTATCGTCACCGTCCATCCCGTTCAGCGTGTCGTTGCCGCTGCCGCCGGTCATGGTGTTTGCCAACGCGTTCCCGACGCCGTTAAAGTTCCCCGAGCCGGTAAAGATCAGGTTTTCAACGTTATCGGCCATCACGTAGCTGTTGAGAGAAACCGAGACGGTGTCCGTTCCGCCATTCACGCCCTCAACCACCACATCCCCCAGGTTATCAACGGTGTAGCTATCGTTACCGGTACCGCCGGTCATCTGGTCGGCACCCGCGCCGCCGTTGAGGGTGTCATTGCCGGCGCCGCCGAGCAAAATATCATCACCAGCCAGGCCGGACAGGGTATCGTTACCGTTGCCTCCGTCGAGATAATCACTGCCGTTGGTACCGACGAGCGTCGTTGCGCCGTTACCGCCCACCAGCATATTGCCGACAGTCTGGGTCGACGCAGAGGTCAGTACAACGGAAGGGTTTCCTTCGTCATCGGTCACGGTCACCACAACCCGCAGATTACGGTCCACCGTCAGTAACGTTGGGGTATAGGTGGCGGCCGTAGCCCCCACAATATTGATAAAGCCGAACAGCGTGCTCATTTGCCATTGGTAGCGGAAGTTGTTGCCGTTGGTCAGGCCATCGCCATCGGTGATCCCCGAAACATCGGCCGTCAGCGTCATGTTCCTGGTTGGAGTCAGATCGCTTATCACCGGCAGACCACGGGTCGGAAGATCGCGTGGCCCAACGGCGCTGGTGGCCGCCGAGATCAGCGTTTCGGCATCGCCCATCCGGTCGGTAAAGCTGGCAACCACCCGCAGCTGGGCGCCTGACAAATTATTGCCCACCCGGAATTCGGTCCCCGTCGCCTGGTCTCGCCATTGCCCGCCGATCAGCGCCTGCCAGGTATAAACGATCGGTAAATTACTCACCAGACCGTTACCATCCTGCACATCGGAAGCACTCACGCGCAGCAGATCGCCTGCCGCAGGTGCCTTGTTGTTAATATCGACGTTGCCCGTGGCTTTTTGCGCCGTCACCCACAGCTGTGTGCCATCACCGAACTCCAGCTTCTCGATATTAAGCAGGCGGTCGACGCCGTCACCGTCAGGTAAATTAGCCGATACCGTGGCATGATTGACCGTCAGGCTGCCATCCGGATTACGGGTAAACAGGTAGTTGCCGTTAACGTCGCGGTAGAGCGCAAGGTCAATTTCCCCTTTATTACCGTCGTTGAGGATTTCACGCACAGTATGGAGCTGACCGGGGTTCAACGTGCCGTTAAGCAGTTCAGCCTTGATGTCATTCATACTGTCGACGCTTTTAATCACCGCCCCCAGTTTATCTCTGACCTCAATGCGCACATTCAACCAGGCATCACCATCGATAATGTCATCCCCCGCTTTCCCCATAATGCGGTCACTGCCGCCGCCGCCGAGCAGAATATCGGCGCCATTATCCGGGTTAAGCACCACGCCATTGACCGCATTGTTGATGAGATTGCTGCCGACCACTTTGTCCAGACCGTTTATCCGCGCAACGCCGTCGAGGGTAAGGTTGTTGGACAGCGGCGTCCCCTGTACCGGCGCCGTGCCGATGGGCGCATCGGTACCAATTAACAGATCGTTAAATTTCCAGCCTGATAACCCTTCGACCAGGTCGAAGCGATCGCGCAGAATAAACTCCTGCTGATTGACGAAGATCGGAATACCCAGGTCGGAATTCGCCGCGTTCGGGTCACCTTTATGAATCGCCCAGTCGAAGCCCGCCATCCCGTTGTTACGCTGGATCCCTGCGCCCTGGACCATGATATCGTCGCCGGCCTCGCCGTCGTAGTCGGTATCATTCCCCTGGCCATTCAGCACATCATGGCCCACGATGGTGCTGTTAAAGAACAGCTCGGAATTTTCACCGGCCAGGGTATCGAAGCCATCCCCGCCTTCGATCCAGTCATCGCCTTCGTTGCCCATCAGCATATCGCCGCCGGAGCCACCGAGGATAAAGTCATCATCCAGGCCGCCGAACACCTCCTGCGCATCTTCGCCCACCACGATAAAATCCTTACCGCTGCCGCCGAAGCTCAGGTCGTTACCGTTACCGCTGAAGATAACGTCGTTGCCCGCATCACCGTGAAGGAAGTCCGCGCCGCCAACCGGGGTACCGGTGTCGGTAATAATGTCATCCCCATCGCCGCCGTGGACGGTATCCGCCTCATCGCCGCCATCCAGCCGGTCATTCCCTGCGTCTCCCCACAGGCTGTCGATACCTTTACCGCCTATCAGGGTGTCGTTGCCCGCAGATCCGCCCAGCACCACATGGCCATCGCCGGAGTATTTGAGGTAGGCACCATCCGCTTTGCCGTCACCGTCAACATCCGCACCGGCCGCTTTACGGACGACTAATGGCGTCAGAAGGTCTTTTAAGCGATCTCCCCAGAGAGGGTCCGCGCCGACCTGCACCGCCTTGTTCACTTCCAGCGTGTGATCGGGGGTCATAAACAGTTTTGCATGGACGTGAGAGGAACCTTCATCACCCAGATCGCTGTTACGCATGACCAGGGCGGCGAACGAGTTGGCCTCCAGTTGGTTAAGCATGTTTAGCCCCTGAGTTCGACTCAGGTAATAGAAACGGTCGCCGTCCTGTAGCATTTCCATTTGGGTTTCAAAGACAAAGTTGAACGTAGAGCCCAACATGCCGCCGAATTCCATTTTGCGTTCCGCCAGGCCGCCGATCCAGAAATCGACCTTGTTCAGCCCGCTCTCTTTGTTGGCCCATACGCCGGTACTGTTAAAGAAGTCAAAGGCGTCAGCACGGCTAGCGTCGGCATCAGGGCCGAACAGCAGAAACTCAACGGCCGCGCGTTTTGCCTCGATGGTGGTGGCGTTAAGAATCAACTCATGCTGACCATAGGCGGCCATAAAGTTGAGGATCGAGGCCGTATTTTTTAAATGCGCCGCAAAATCTGCCCAGCTGGTATACGGTTTTAATTCGCTATTACCGGTGAGCGTATAAAACTGATCGCGGGCCTGGTTGAGCGTCGGCATAAAAGTGTCGCGGCCGCGAGCAATATTGAGTGCGCCGAGATCGAGCGGCAAACCAACCAGATTATTACGCAGCGCGCCGGTGAGAAACTCATCAATTTCGTTTCCCACCTGGCGGGTCATACCACGGACAATGGCCCCGATGGCCGCATTATTATCCATGGAACCATTGTTATCGAACGCCAGTGGATTAAGAAACGCCTGAATAAGCCCCAGATTGTCACTTTGCATATCGATGCCCGTTCTGTCGACGGTCTCCGTCAGCATCGAGTGACCAAAGCGGTAAACGACGTGGGCAAACTCAGCAAAAATAGCCGGGTTAATATCGGCCGTGTTCGAGAAGACGAAGGGGTCAACCGCAGGCTGTACGGCACGCGCAAACTCTTCAAAGACGAGGTGCTGATACTGCATCTCGGTGGTGAATCGTCCCGCCTGGAACAAATATTCCCCGTTCCAGACCAGCGTGCTGGTATCCGCCGGAATGGCGGTGATTTCATGTCCTGGCATCAGCCATTGGTTAACCAGCCCTACATCACCTGACGCCAGCAGCGTGGTTTTGTACTGCTCAACCAGGCGGTTATGTTCATCATGGAAAACCGAGTGCACCGCAGTTAAGCCAATGTTTTCATTGCCACGCCCATCGCCGGTAATGAAGTGACGATCGAGCAGTTCATTATCGTAGGTTCCCGCTTCCGTCGTGCCATTAATGACATTATCCGCATCCGGCGCCAGTATCTTAACGCCATCAACCGTGACAAATTTAGGCACCGCAGTGTGCGCAATATCGTCAAGGAAGGCATGGCCGGTGCGCAACGTGTCCGCAGGCAACAGTCCTCCGTTGGCTTCAACCAGACCATGCAGGGTAACAATCTGGACTTTTCCGCCATCGCTCAATATCAGGTTTCCGTAACGGTCGGTTGCCAGCAGCGGCACGTTGGAAATGTCCGCATCCGTCAGCTGGATACCGAGGTACTGCAGCGCATGCGCCTTCACTTCGCCCCAGGTCGCAATCCCATGAGCACCGTCCAGCAGTTGGCCCGTAGGCTCCGGCTTACCGTCAATAAAAGTGTATTCCCGCAGGAATATCTGATGCGATGGATGAGAGGTATAGGTCTGGTTTTGGTCAATCCACGGCGTGGTGGTATTGACCGTATTCAGCGTTGCGTCGACTTTCGCCCGGGTGAGGATCATGAAATTTGCCGCGCCCGGGGCCGTGCTATAGAGCGGGTCATCGGGCATCAACGGGATAAACACGATCCCATTTCCGGCTTTCGGAATCAGATCCAGACCATGGTCAAAGAACTGCCCAAAGAAGGTCATCCAGCCGTTAAAGGCCGGAGATAAACCAATGTCCGGCGAGAGATTCGGAATCGACAAACTGCCGTTCACGCTCCCGCCGCCGCCGGGAGCATCCGCAAGACCCGCGGCCGCTTCGACCGCAGCAGGGTTGTTCGTACTCTGATCGGAGATAATATTGCTAATCATACGCGGGTCAGCATCGTTCACCACGGCGTTCGGGCCCGATGCCAGCAGGTATTGCGCTAAGGTGGGATCGTTGCGGATAGCCTCCAGATCCAGCGGAACGAGTCTTGGCATCGTCTGGTCGGCAGAGCCAAACAGCTCCTGACCGGGTAACAGATTATTCCATGACCCATCAACGGTGCGTATTCCATACGGGAGCAGCGGATCGCCGACAAGCGCGGTGAGCTTATCGCCATCGATGCTGCCATCCGCATTGTTAGCCGATTCGGAGAGTTTGATCTGCTTGAGAATAAACGCCAGGTCATGTAGCGTAACCGTAAAATCATATTGTGCGGCCATACGTCATTACCTCAAAATTGAATCGCGATTAACATTCGTTTTTTATTAACGAACGTTCGGGCAATTACATTCCATCTTGCTGAATTAACTATCGAATGGCGGTTGCATAGATATCCTCCGGGCAACGTTGTTGATGACACGCACGTCCCCGAATGACAGACGCGGGGCCGCGCTGGCGATAAAGGTTAATCACGATGCTGGAGGAAATAATAAAATGACAGCCGAATACCGCTACGCCGAGAATGCATAGGGGGATGCTAAAAAATAAAACGGGGCGATGACAATCGTTAGAAAATATTAATGATTATTTAAATATGTTAGTGAATGTAACGATTTTGTCATGATAAAACTATGGCATGCTGAAAGTCGCTTTCAATAATACTTTAGATTGATTTTCATTTAAATTTGCCACTGTAAAAACAGCAATTTAAACAAGGCGTAAGCGCTGGCTTTAATATTGAGCGTATTGATAACAATAGGTTGTAGATGACGAAAATATCTGGTGCGGGTAAACCGACACACAACTTTCTTCCTCAGTCATAAAACCGATGCGGAGAAGGTAAAAACGGCCGTCAGCAGTCTGCGCTCCAACGGCTAGCCTTTTCCTCCCCACACCGTCTGAACCGCCGGCAACATTATCCAGGGTATTTGACTAAGCGCTGCTTCAGCTCGCCAATGCCTTCTATGTGAGTAGACAGCACGTCTCCCTCTTTTAGCCACACTGGCGCCGGTTTCATCCCCATCGCAACCCCTGGAGGTGTCCCCGTCGCAATAATATCTCCGGGATTCAGCGTCATATAACGGCTTAAATACGCGACAATTTCTGCAACAGGGAAAATCATCTGCCGAGTATGACTGTCCTGGCGGACCTGACCGTTGACCTCAAGCCAGATACGCAGATTTTGCGGGTCGGTGATTTCATCCGCGGTGACCAGGTAAGGGCCTAATGGGCCGAAGGTATCAAAGCTCTTACCCTTATCCCACTGTGAAGACTGAAACTGGAAAGTACGCTCGGAAATATCATTTACCACACAGTAACCCGCTATATAATCAAACGCTTGCTCCTGAGGGATAAATTTTGCTTGTTTACCAATAATAATACCCAATTCAGCCTCCCAGTCGAGTTGACTGGAATGGGGAGGAATGAATATATCGTCATGTGGCCCACAGATTGAACCTGGTGATTTAAAGAATACTACCGGCTCCTGCGGAATGGGCATGCCGGCTTCTTGAGCATGATCCCGGTAATTTAATCCTATAGCGATAAATTTCGAAGGTGTGGCAATTGGCGCGCCAATTCGTACTGATTTATCGATTAATTCCAGATTTTCCGGATCCAGTTGGCGAATAGCATCAAGACATTTTCGATCAAGCGTTTGGTGGTCAATATCACCCATCAAAAAAGACAGATCGCGGATATTTCCGTTGTTATCTATCAACCCCGGCTTTTCTTTACCCACTTCACCATAACGACAAAGTTTCATATTTACCTCTGCTCATTTCGCCTGTTTTAAACTGTCCTCATTATAATATCTTGATATTCATTTGCTCATTATCTTTGCTGATAACCATTATATTTAATTATTATACCTTTGCTATCCCTTCAACGCCGCAGGAAAAACATCGCTAAGCCATTCAATAAACACCCTCAGGCGCGAAGGCAGATGCCGGTTATGCGCATAGACGACGTGGAACGGATACGGCGCCGGACGCCATGGGCTGAGTATCTCCACCAGCGTTCCGCTGGCCAGCGCGTGTCGCAAAGAGTAGGTAAAGGTCTGCACAATACCTAACCCGGCTTCGGCGGCGGCAATATGCGCATTGCTCTCGTTAATCCCGAGGTGATGCTCCGTTTTAATCTCGGTGACAACACCGTTACGTAGAAAGCGGAATGGAAACGCTCTGCCGCTGGCGGGCGACAGATAGCTGACGAGACGATGCCCGTTCTTGAGCTCATCGGGAGAGGCCGGTACACCGTAGCGCTTGAGATAGCCCGGCGTGGCGCAGGTGATTAACGGCGACGCGCCGATTTTTCGGGCGATAAGCGTCGAGTCGTCCATCGGCCCGCCGCGGATAGCGCAATCAAGATTACCGCCGATCAGGTCCGCCGGACGGTCAGCCACCGCCAGATCGAGACGAATATCCGGGTAGCGCGACATAAAATCGGCCAGCAACGGAACGAGAACATCGCGCGCGGTCGAGCCGCCAATCGCGATGCGCAGATGGCCCTTGATGGTTGCCGGCGCGGTCTTAAACGACGCGTCAATCTCATCCAGATCCCGCAGCACGCTCAACGCTTTCTCGTAGTATTCCTGCCCTTCCGGCGTAACGGTTATGCGCCGCGTAGTGCGTTGTAGCAGGCGCGCGCCAAGATGCGATTCCAGCTGCTGGATCGTTTTGCTGATGGTGGCATTGGGCATGTTCAGCGAATCCGCGGCACGCGTAAAACTGTTGGCTTCAACGACCCGGGTAAACACTTTAAGCGCTAAAAATCGATCCATTATGCCCCTTTATCACCCGCGATTATTCACTCACGTAAACAGTGTTTTTCACTTTCGCACATTTTTCTCCCCCCGGCGATGGCGGTAGAGTAGCCCCCGTAGTGAGCAGCCTGGTTATCGCTGTAAGTCGATGACTCAATTGGCATATTTATACTTTAGTTAAGGAAATGCGTCATGAGTAAAAAACTTTCTGGAAAGATAGCGTTAGTCACCGGCGGCAGCACCGGGATTGGTCTGGCAGCGGCGAAAGCGCTGGCGGAACAGGGCGCACGCGTTTATATCACCGGCCGCCGTCGGGAAGAGCTGGACGCGGCGGTCGCTGAAATTGGCACCGCAGCAACCGGCATTCGCGCCGATGCATCGGCGCTGAGCGACCTGGATACCGTCTTTTCCACCATTGCCAGCGAATCAGGTCGTCTGGACATTCTGTTCGCCAACGCCGGCGGCGGCGACATGATGCCGCTGGGCGCCATCACCGAAGAGCATTTTGATCGTATTTTTGGCACTAACGTGCGCGGCGTGCTGTTTACCGTGCAGAAAGCCTTGCCGCTGTTAAGCAACGGCGCGTCGGTGATTCTGACCGGTTCGACGGCAGCGGTAAAAGGTACCGCCAATTTCAGCGTCTACAGCGCCAGTAAAGCCGCAGTGCGCAGCCTGGTGCGCTCCTGGGCAATGGATCTGAAGGATCGCGGCGTGCGTATCAATGTGGTCAGCCCGGGGCCCATTCGCACCCCAGGGCTCGGCGGGCTGGTGCCCGATGAACATCGCCAGGGGCTGTTCGATGCGCTGGCCGCCGAGGTGCCGCTTGGCCGTCTGGGCGAGCCGGAGGAAGTCGCCAAAACCGTCGTCTTCCTCGCGTCGGATGACGCGAGCTTTATTAACGCGGCGGAAATTTACGTCGACGGCGGATTAGCGCAAATCTAAGCCCCTTTCTCGTCGCCATTTTGACTGCAGGCCCGTCCTTAACGCCGGGCCTTCAGCGATTGGGCAGCGGGCGGCAAATCAGCACCATGGCCAGCGCGCTGCAGAGCGGAAACAGCGCCAGCAGCAGCCACGGATAAATCGCCTGCACCGACGGGACCAGCGCCGCATCCAGCAGGTGGCCAAAGGCTAAATTCCCCGCCAGCACCGCCACGCCGCCGGCCGTCGCGAGCGCGCCATAGTGTGCGCCCAGCGTCGAATCGTCGGCAAAACACGGGATCAAATCCTTGGCCGCCGGCACCAGCAGCATTTGCCCCAACGTCAGCAGCGTGACCAGACAGATGGAGGGCACAAAACGCAGCCACCCTTCCGGCGGCACGCTGGCGGCAAACATCGCCACGCTGGCAAAGGCGGCAGACAACAGTAAAAAACCCACCGGCAGAATGCGGACCGCGCCGACTCTGCGGGCGAAACGCGCCAGCGGCAGCTGAAAGGCAATAATCAGCACCGAGGCGAGCATAAACAGCGGCCCGAGATCTTTCTCACTGCCGCCCGCACGTTGAATCTCTACCGGCAGCGCCAGGTAGAGCTGGTTATAGCTCAGCAGCCACGAACTGTAGGCAATAATAAAGGCGACAAAACGCGGCTGACGAAACGTGGTCCACCACGGCAGCACGTTGAGCGGCCGCCTTTCCTGCTGCGCCAACGGCAGACAAAAAAAGAGCACCACCAGCGCGACGACAAAGACCCCGGCCCCCATCAGCGCCACCTGGCGGAATCCCAGCCCCGTCAGCAGCGCGCCCGCTGCGGGCCCCAGCACCGCACCCAGTTCACCGCATACGGCGAACAGCGCGAACCACTCGGCGCGGCTGCGTTTGCCGCTCGCCTCGCTCTGGGTCCCCGCCCTGGCCAGCAGCGCTTCAATCGACGGTGAGAACAGCGCACCGCCGACGCCGGTGAGACATGCCCCCACAATAATGGGCCACAGCGATTCGCCAAAGGCCAACAGCAGATAGCCCACCACGCGAATCACACAGCCGCAGAGGATGACCGCGCGCGCGCCGAAGCGATCGGAGAGCGCACCGCCGACAATAAACATGCCCTGCTGCGAGAACGTACGCAGCCCCAGAATCAGCCCGATAAGGCCGCCGGAGAGCAGCATATCGTCGCGAAGGAATATCGCCAGAAACGGGACGACCGCGTAAAAGCCAATATTGAAAATGAACTGGCTGCCCAGTAACACGGGCGGCCAGAGCTTAACCGCAGGGCGCAGGGAAAATGACCGCATCACAATCGCCCGGCGTTAAACGATAAAGTGAATGTGTTTTTTGCCATGAAACCGGGAGATCTCAATTTTCGTTTTCACCCGGAAAACGTCCCACAGCAGCGTTTCAGTGAGAATATCCTGCGGCGAACCGGTCGCCACAATTTGCCCTTTCTGCATCACGATCAGTGAGTCACAGAACATGGCGGCGTGATTGAGATCGTGGATGGCGACAATGCTGGTGACCGGCAGCTCGCTAATCAGCTGCATTAGCTGCATCTGGTGATGAATATCGAGGTGGTTAGTCGGTTCATCCAGCAGGATTTCCGTCGGCGTCTGCGCCAGCGCGCGGGCAATATGCACCCGCTGGCGCTCCCCCCCGGACAGGCTCAGCCAACCCTGATCGCTTTTTTCCAGCATATCAACCCGCTGCAGCGCTGCGGTGACGGTTTCGTCGTCGTGGGTACTCCAGTTCGAAAACGGAGAATGGTGCGGAATTCGCCCCAGCTTGACCACGTCGCGCACGCGCATATTGGCATCGGTCATGCCGTGTTGTTCAACAAAGGCTACCCGGCGGGCAAGCTGCTTTTTGCCGATCCGCGCCATATCTTTCCCGTCCAGCGTCACGCTACCCGCATCCGGGCGACGCAGGCCCGCAAGGATGCGCAGCAACGAGGATTTACCGCAGCCGTTAGGGCCAAGCAGGCCAACGGTTTCGCCGCGAACGGCGCTTAACGACACCCCATTCACGATAACCTTTTTACCCACCTTCCAGGTGATATTGTCCGCAGAGATGCTCATCACTTAGTCCTTGAACGGTAGATAATCACGGCAAAGAAAGGCACGCCGACCAGCGCCGTTACTACGCCCACCGGCAGGCTTTGTGGCGCAATCAGCAGGCGCGAGGCGATATCCGCCAGCACCATCAGAATCGCCCCGGCCAGCGCGCAGGCAATCAGCAGCGTGCGGTGCAGCGGGCCAAAAAAGAAGCGCATCACGTGTGGCACCACCAGCCCGACAAAGCCTATCGAACCGGCCATACTGACAATCGTCGCGGTAATCAGCGCGGTGGTGGTAAACAGGATCAGCCGCACCCAGGGCACGGCAATCCCCAGCGAGGCGGCGGCATCATCACCAAAGGTAAAAGCATCCAGCGCGCGGGAGTAGTAAAGGCAGACGGCCAGCCCGACCAGCACCACGACCAGCACCAGTTGAAACTCCGGCCAGCGCACGCCGCTAAAACTGCCCAGCAGCCAGAACATGACATCGCGGGCCTGCTGCGCGCTGGCCGACGTGCTGATGGTGTAGGCGGTGATGGCATTAAACAGTTGAGAGGCCGCAACGCCGGCCAGAATAGTCCGTTCGTTACCGCCGCGCGCGCCGTTGGTTAAAAAGGCCACGAAGGCAAAGGCGGCAAACGCACCGGCAAAGGCACCAGCCGACAGGGAAACCGCACCGGTCCCGACGCCCAGTACCACGACCGACACCGCCCCCGTTGACGCGCCGGCGGAAACGCCCAGTACGTAAGGCTCCGCCAGCGCATTCTTCAGCAAGCTTTGCAGCACCGCGCCGCAAATCGCCAGCCCAGCGCCGCAGCAGGCCGCCACCAGCGCACGGCTGAGACGGAAGTCCCAAATCACGCTTTCATAGATGCGGTTGAGCGGGACATCGGTCAGCCCGAGCTTATTGCCAATCGCGTAAAAAACGCTTTCCAGCGGGATCGACAGCTCGCCGACGCTAACGCCAACGGCAATGACCAGCAAAAGCAGGCACAAAGAAAGCAGGCACGAGGAGGTCAAAAACAACCCCTGGCGCGATTGCAGCACGGTTGCGGTCATTAATTCAGCCCCAGCTTTCTCAGCTGTTCACCCACCTGTTCAGCGCCGTAGAGGGTTCTGATGGTCGGGTTCATCGCCTGGCCGTCCATCACCACGATATGGCCTTTTTTCACCGCGTCCAGCTGGCTGACGGCCGGGTCACTTTTGAGGAATTTAATTTTCTCCTCCGCGTTATCCAGCGCCCAGCGGTTGCGGTCAAGGCTGGAAACCACGATCACATCCGGATTTGCCGCGATAATACTTTCCCAGCTCACCGTCGGCCATTCGGTTTCAGAGGTAATGGCGTTATGCCCGCCCAGCACGTTAGCAATAAAGCCGGAGGCGCTATTTTTACCACCGACGTAGGCATCGGCAGAAGGCGATGCGCTAGAGAACCAGAAGACGAAGGAGAGACCTTTTTTATGCTTGCCGAACTCTGCGCGCAGGTCGTTTTCACGTTTTTTGAAATCGGCAACAACCGCAGCACCCTTCTCCTGGACATTAAATATCGTGGCAAAATCTTCAATCTCTTTATAGAGATAGGTCATATCCCACAGTTTCTGACGGCTACCGTACATGTCGCCGGCGGCCTTTTTAGTCGCACACATTCCGGGGGACAAATAGCTGTTTACGCCCACGGTCGCAAAATCTTCGCGTTTAGCGACCTTGCTTTCCGGGCCCAATAACAGCGGCAGCTGCGCGGCAACAAAGTCCGGATTTTGCGCCAGGACGGATTCCAGCGTCGGAATTTCCACCGTCAGCAGCTTGATTTTTTCATTTTGCTCCGCCAGCGATGGCAGTACCCGGGTTGGCCAGAATGCGCTGGCGACGACATTTTTTTGCAGCCCCAGCAGCAGCAGAATTTCCACGGTATTTTGCCCCAGCGCCACCACGCGCTGTGGCGCCTGGGTAAACGTCTCTTTATACCCGCAGTTTTCGATGGTCAAAGGATAGGTCGTTGCCAGAGCAGAACTGATTGACGCCAGCACCATGCCTAACGCGCAGAGGGTCTTTTTCATTAACGCTATCCTTCATTAAAATTATTGTGGGAAATATTGCAGGCGATTTCTTAATGTAAATGAAACTCATTACTGAGGCCGAGTTTTATACAATGACCGATATAACGTGTCAATGAGATATGGTGGCGGACGAAACGCCCGCCAGACGAGCGCGCGAGTTAGCTCAGATTCGCCGTAAAGCGGCTGCAAAAATCGAGATAGGCGCGTATGGCCGGAGCCGGATAATGCTGGGGGGGATAAACCAGATGAATGTGCTGCTCGGGTAAGGGATAGTCCTCAAGAAGGCCGACCAACCGCCCCTGCGCGATATCCTCATTCACCATAAACGGCGGCAGTTCGCTGATAACATCCCCGCTCAACACGCGCTGGTAGAGATGCGCGTAGTCATTGGTCATCAGTATCGCCGCAGGATGAACGGTTTCACCACCGAGGGACCAGACGCTTGGCCGCCAGGCGCTGGCATTCCACACCGCGCAGGGATAGCGGCTCAAATCAGCGGGTGACTGCGGCCGCCCGTATCGCTCAACTAACGAAGGTGCCGCGACCAACTGATGCCGCCAGGAAATAACCCGTTTGGCGACCATCGTTTCGTGTTCAATCGCCCCGACCCTTAGCGCCACATCAATGCCGTCGGCAACGAGATCGACACGGCGTTCGGTGGTTTGCACAAATAGCCGAATCCCCGGATAGCGCTGCTGGAACTGCGCCAGCAGCTCCCACCAGACTGTCATTGCCGGGGGGATTGATAAGCGTAAATAGCCGCTAATCTGCCGCTCATCATGCTGGCTTGCCAGCTGTGCGCCCTTGAGGATATCGACCCCGGCGCTGGCCTGCTGATAAAAATGCATCCCCGCCACCGTGAGCTTAACGCCGCGTACGGAGCGCTCGATAAGCTGGAGATTAAGTGAATCCTCCAGCGCGCGTACCCGCCGGCTTAAGGTGGGCAGCGGGATCCCCGACTGCTGTGCCGCTTTACTCAGGCTGCCTGCGCGCACCACGTACACAAACATCTCCACGGCGTTCAAATCCATATTCACAACCTCTCATTAATGGAATATTTGTTCTCATATAACGCCATATTGCAATCGTTAATGAAAGGCTATTGTTTGTGCAGACGGTTAATAACCGTTCCGACTCACCGACTCACCGAACTGGAGCACATCATGAAAGCATATGTTATTGAACGTACCGGCGGGCCAGAAGTATTAACGCTGCGCGACATTGACAGCGTAAAACCGCAGGCCAATGAGGTTCGCATCCGGGTACGCGCTTTTGGCCTCAACAAAGCGGAAGCCTACCTGCGCACCGGGAAAATGGGGCCGATTGATGCCCCCCGCGTGCCCGGCATCGAAGCCGTTGGTGAGGTGATTGAAGACCCGGCCGGCGTTTTCCATCCGGGCCAGCGCGTCGCCACGCTGATGGGCGGAATGCAGTTCGATCGTCACGGCAGCTATGCCGAAGAAGTGACGGTACTGCGCAGCAACGTTATTGACCTCGACGATGCGCCGCTAAGCTGGGCGGAGCTGGCAGCCTTACCGCAGGCGTTTTTAACCGCATGGGGCGCGCTGGATCACAGCCTTCACATCCAGGCTGGGCAGACGCTGCTTATTCGTGGTGCAACCTCCACGGTGGGCCTGGCCGCAACCAGCTATGCGCAGCACGCGGGGCTGACGGTGATTGCGACAACACGTCGCACAGAACATACCGCCGCTTTACGGCAGGCCGGGGCGAGCGAAGTGGTGATTGATGACGGCAACATCGGCGCTCAGCTGAAATCACGCTACGGCCAGGGGATTGACGCCGCGCTGGAAATTGTTGGCGCGTCGACGTTACCTGACACCGCCAGCGCGCTGCGCCCCTTCGGGCATCTGACCACCATCGGCCTGCTGGGTGGCGCGCCGATACTCAACCAGTTTAATTTGATGAGCGATTTGCCACCGGCGGTCAGCGTGAACTTCTTCCCGAGCCAGCTCTTTGGTACGCCAGCCCTGCCCCTTACCGCCTCCCCTCTGGCGCGGATTGCAGGCGATATTGCCAAAGGTAAGATGCATAAACTGGCGACCCGAGTCTGTTCATTTGATGACGTTCCGCAGGCGCACCAATGGCTGGACAACGCGCGGGAACCCAGCAAAATTGTGGTGGTCCTGTAGCCAACGGCGCGTGTCGCCCCAATAGATGCGGTAACCGCGCGTCTATTGGGGTGGCAGCCCCAGGCTTTGCTTCACGGCGTCCAGAAACAGCCCAAGCGCAGCGTGCTGATGATCGCGGGACTGATAGAGCCCATAAATCCCCAGCGGCTGCGGTTCAAACTGCGCCAGCACCTGCACCAGCCTTCCACTTTGCAGCCCCGCTCGCGCTTCAATTTCAGGCACCATCGCCAGCCCTACGTCCGCAACTGCCATATCACACAGCAGTGATGAGATACCGGCGCTGAAGTTGCCCCCCACCGCCACCGACATCACGCCGTTTTGCCGATCGCGAAAGGACCAGGACTGCCCGGAAAAACGGCTGTAGTGCAGGCAATTATGCTGGGCAAGATCGCCTGGCGTGGCGGGGATACCGTTGTTAGCCAGGTATGCCGGTGAGGCACACAAGACGGACCGGCAGGCCCCCAGATAGCGCGCAATCGCACCGGGTTCAGGCTGATTGGTTATCCGAATCGCCAGATCGATGCGCTCGCCCACCAGGCTGACGGGATGGTTATTGATATCCACCTCGATACGCAGCGCGGGATACTGACGCAGAAAAGGCGGAATCACCGGCCCCAGCAAATGCGTCGCCGTAAAGTGGGCGCAGGCGATGCGCAGCGTGCCCGACGGCGTGACGCGCGTCGCGTCACCTTCAATCCCCTGAGACAGCTGCACCAGCTGGCGCGTTTTCTCCAGCGTTTTCTCCCCTGCCGGGGTAATGGACAGCCGCCGGGTTGAGCGGTGAATCAGCCGCGCACCGGCCCACTTTTCCATCTCGTCAAGATAGCGGCTGACCATCGGGCGGGAGATGCCCAACGAACGCGCCGCCGCGCTCAGGCTACCAAGCTCGCAAATACGATTGTAGGTGATTGCTGCCATGATCCTGTCCATTGCATCTCCATTTGATCGTTTTATGAAACTCAGCATGTATTGTTTCAGGAATTCTTAATGAAGTACAAATCCGTAGAATGAAGCACAGCATTTCGTGCCAGGCTTGACTGAATGATTCCGGTTCAGCCAGCCCGTAACCTTCGGATAAGACACTAAGGATCACCATGAATATCAAGCCTCTCTCACTCATTATCTCGCTGGCCGCCGCGCCGGCCTTTGCCGCCCCGCTGCACCTTGATGTCTATAACCCGCAGGAAAAAGGCATTTTCCCGGTGTCGTCCACGCTGGTTTCCGGTCCAAAAGAAGCGGTGCTGTTTGATGCTCAGTTCAGCGTCAAAGACGGTGAAAAACTGGTGAAAATGATCAAAGACAGCGGCAAAACGCTCAAAGAAATCGTGATTACCTCCGGCGATCCGGATTTTTATTTTGGCCTTGAGCCGCTGGTGAAGGCGTTCCCGCAGGCCAAAGTGGTGGCATCACCGGCGGTGGTGGAACATATCAAAGCGACGAAGGACGCTAAGCTGGCGTTCTGGGGGCCGCAGATGAAAGACGGCAAGCCGGACAGCATTATCGTGCCGCAGGCCACCCACGCCACGCGCTTCACCGTAGACGGTGAGCCGCTGGAGCTGAAACACGCGGGCGAGTATGCCGCGTACGTCTGGATCCCGGCGAACAAAGCCATTCTGGGCGGTACCGGTATTGCCTCCGGCATTCATGTGTGGACGGCGGATACCCAGACGAAGGCGATTCGCCAGGGCTGGATGCAGGTGCTGAGCGAAATGCAGGCGCTAAAGCCGCAACAGGTGATTCCGGGGCATTATCTGGGCGAGCGCCCGGCAAACGATGGGGCCATTACCTTTACCCAACGCTACCTGCAAACCTTTGAGCAGGCGCTGAAAGACCACAAAGGATCGGCCGAGGTGATTGCGGCCATGAAGGCGGCGTATCCGAACCTTGCCGATGAGAGCTCGCTTGAGCTGAGCGCGAAGGTCAATACGCACGAAATGAAGTGGTAAGGTAAGCCACGACCGTCTCTCTCACCGCCGCGACGGATGCGCGGCGGTGATTTGTGGTGCGCATCCTCCTCAGTGTACTGAGCGACGATGCCTCCATGTGGTTAACATGATTCTGCCTTCAGCGAATAGGGTTTACGCGCGCACTGCCAGGCCAGCAGCGCCAGACCCAGCGCAATAAAGGACAGTATCGCCCCCGCCCAGTTCGGTGAGACGAGGCCAAATCCGGCGGCAATGGTCGCACCACCGGCCCACGCGCCCAACGCATTGCCCAGATTAAACATGCCGATATTGACAGAGGCCGCCATCGTTGGCGCCCCAGCGTGGCTGGCACGGTCCATGACCAGTTTCTGAATCGGAGAAACGGTAGCAAAACCAAATGCCGCCATCAGGAACACGCAAACACCGGCAACCAGCGGGTTCTCAACGCCAGCCCAGAAGACCAGCAGAACGCCCCCTTGTGCGGCCAGCGTGATAAAAAGCGTGCCAAACAGCGAGCGATCGGCAAAGCACCCCCCCAGCCAGTTTCCCACGGCCAGGCCAAGCCCAAAGAGCACCATCAGCCCCGCGACGCCAGCGGGTGATAACCCAGCGACTTCGATCATCATCGGAGCAATATAGGTAATAGAGGTAAAGAAGGCCGCGGGCCCGAAAACGGTAATCCCCATGACCAGCAGAACCTGGGGATCAACAAACGCTCGCAGTTCAGCCTTCAGCGCAATACCCGGCCCTTTTTTTATGTCGGGCACAAACAGCGCGATGCTGGCTATCGTTAACAGACCAATTCCCGCAATTCCCCAGAATACCATTCGCCAGCTAAAGGCCTGAGCAAGCCAGGTGCCAGCGGGCACGCCAAGCAGATTCGCGAGGGTTAACCCGGAAAACATCAAGGCAATTGCGCTGGCCTGGCGCCCGGGCGCAACCAGCGAGGCCGCGATAATCGACCCAATGCCAAAAAAGGCGCCGTGGTTGAAGGAGGTAATGACGCGCCCGACGACGGCCACCGACAGCGTAGGTGCCATAGCGGTGATGATGTTACCAAGAGTGAAAATGACCGCCAGCGCTATCAGCATGGTCTTACGCGGTACGCGAGACCCCACCACTGTCATAAGCGGTGCCCCGATAAAAACGCCGAGTGCATAAGACGTTGCCATTAATCCAGCCGAAGGGATGCTGACGTCGAAGCCGCGGGCAATCTGAGGGAGAATGCCGGCAATCACGAATTCCGTCAGACCAATCCCGAAGGCCCCCACGGCGAGGGCAAAAAGTGCGATAGGCATTGCAACTCCATTACTGATCATTGATTAATAAAATTAGGTGAAGGAAAGTATATTCATATTTTTATTCTGAGGGTTAACCAAATGAACGAACCAGATAAAGAAAAAAATGGTATCAGGCAGACACGGCATAAACCGGCCGATCTAGATAATATTGACCGAAAAATATTAGGTGCGCTGGCAGAAGATGCCGGGCGTAGCTACACCGAGCTCAGCGAAATCGTGAACCTTTCCGCCCCTGCGGTACACGATCGCGTGAAGAAGTTAAAACGTGATGGCGTGATAAAAGGCACGGTGGCGGTACTGGATGGCTGCAAGCTGGGCCGCACGCTATTAACGTTTCTGGTGATTGATACCAGCAGCTATGAAGCCACGCGCGCACTTTTGCAGTTCACCCATCGGCATGAAGTTGAGGAGTTGCACACTGTCGCAGGTGACGGATGCGTGCTGATGAAAATACGCGCAGCAGATACCGAATCGCTGGAGAATTTCCTGATTGAAGTTCAGAGCGTAGAAGGCGTGCGTTCCGTCCGCAGCTATATCGCCCTCTCCACGTTTCTGGAACGCGGCCCATCGCCTGACTAAAATAGAGAGTTGCGGCATACATTATTCAACGATCTCGATAAAAAAAACGGGCTTCGCTTGCATCTGTTTTACTGAATGCAAAACTCAGTGGCTGACTGATGTATGCCTTTGTTGGTTTATTAAGAAAGAAACTGGCGGAGTTCGCCGCCAGTATTCCCCATGTAGTTGATATTCGCGGTTCACCAGGAATAACTAAAGCAATATGTCCATGACCACCATCCGTACCTTTCATAACTGCCAGTACTGCCCGTCCCGAGTTTGCTAGACTTTGAGCACAGAGGTTGTTATCCACGTCAGATAGTGCCCCCAACGTCAGCCATTTACCTCCTGCTGAGTTCACCTTGTCCCATATCTGATTTGCTGTTAGAAATGTCTTTTCATCAGTGCCAAAATCGTTATAGCCCCAAATTTTGTTGAGGCCCTGGCTGGCAAATGTATTACATGGGCTGCGGTCGTTAGCGGGATCACTTGGCAGACAGACCATAAATTCCGATAGTTGATTTACCCTTAGCTTTTTAGCGTCTTCATTAGGTTGATTAATGGGCGCTACTGGGCATCGTGCATAAGCACTATATGAGAATATTAGGGCAAGAAAACCTATTACTAATTTCATTATCATTCCCCATTGAGCCCATTTCAGTGAGCTCTTGCCTGACTCTATTTATCTGCGGCCTGTATTGGTAAATATTGGGCAGTGGAATTAAAAGGAGCATTATCACCTATTTCACTGATCAGAACTGTAGGAATCCCACTCTTAATTTCGGCTTGGGAACCTAACGTCCAGGTAATAACCACAGAATTGTTTGCTAAAGGTATTATATTGGTATCTGGAAGTTTCGGTATTAACGTCATAATTTCAGCGGCCTGTTTCTCGACGTTATTTTGTAGTGTCGTCCATGTCCCAACCACTTCATCCGATTTACTTTTAATGTCAGCGAATGAAGGGGCTATCTGTTCCGTCAGCTTTCCAGTAGCATCTTTAACATAGGGTAAATCTGTCAGGCAGTTAACATTTTTGGCAGAAATGCAACCTACAACCTTAGCCGCAGTAGTTATATCTGGATTTCCATCCATTATGGTTTTCACTGAATCTTGGGCATTTTGTACCAGCACATTCCCTGATGACTTCAGAAACGCATTTGTAATCGCCTTTTCATCCCCACCTGCTGCCGCAACCGCAATTCCGCCAACTGCACCAGCGATTGCCGCTTTTTTTACAACGTCACTAACCGTTGCACCAGGCATTCCCTCAGTATATACCCCCCCTTGCTGCTGAATCGCCGCTACAAGCCCCATCCTGAATGCCAGGTTTACATCACCAGTTAGTTGCAAGGTTTTCCATGCTGCATATGCGGCAGCTCCAGCAGGACCTCCATATACAGATGCGGCATAGGTAGCCGCCATATCCAGAATGGCGCTTTTTTGTGTCGCTTCAAAAAAGTTTTTTTCAGTGGCATGTAATGGGCTCACTCCTGAGGACCACATTGCATCGATTATTTTTCCTTCTTGAAGTTGATTGGCTGTATTTTGGAGAATATCGAACTGGGCGCGAGTATCTTTTACCGCAAAGTCTGCAACTGCTTTGCCGGCCTCGGTTATATCGTTAAAACTTCGCTTCGCCTGTTCGCCAATGTCATGCCAGGCTTTTACGTATGTTGCCACTATATCTGTGACACCTTTAACTACTGTTTTAACCGAATTATTTGCCGTTTCCTGAACAACAGAAATCTGTTTATTGATTTCATTGATAATAACCCCTGTACTTGAAACTAATGTTGCGACAAGCTGTGGAGCCAATTGTTCAGGCTTCAATGGTTTCACATCCACGACGACTGAACCGTCTGGATGCTGTTTTATCCCCGGAGGCAACAACTCTGGTGGGACTTTCGGAATACCTCCTCCAGGTAATCCTGGAATCTTTGGAACCCCTGGAATATCTGGAATTCTTGTAATTCCTGGAATATCTGGAACCAATCCCCCAAATAAATAATTGCTCACATTATGATTGGGGAGTGAGTCAGAAGCTAACGGCTTGGTTGCATTTTCTGCTGGTGCGGGTGGCTGCTGATTGTAATCATATCCCGGAGAGCAGATGATTATCACATTCTGTGGTAAATATGTTGGTGTTTCTGCGGACATTACATAAACAGGGCCAGCGGAAAGGAACAGCATACTCATTCGCAGGTAAACTTGTTTTCTATTCATGGACTTCCCCCTATGCAGCAATTGCACGCTTAAACACCAAAGTTTGAAGGTGCTGCTACCCATTGCTTAAATCTTTGATGCCAAATGTTCTGAAATCCATAATAGGAAACTATCAGAGAAAGGATGGTGCTCACTAGAATGGGGGGTGTGGTTTAGAGTTACGGTTTATCAAACAGCCTATCTAAAACCTTCCCTTGTAGGGTGAAGGCCCCAGATAAGAAGTCATTCATAAGGTATGAAATAATTAAGTGCTGTGAATCACCACAGGCTTAACAGAAACGTACGAGCAAAAAATCAAATCATCCTGATCACTAAATGCATAGGCGTTGCACAAAAAAAGAATAGCGCAAAACACTCATAATAAAAAATAAAATCATTAAACCCCGGCATAATATTTAAACAAAGATTAAAAACAAAAACACTCTGCATAAATACCAACACCATCCCCAATGTAATACCGATAAAATATTTTAGCGCCCCCGCCCTTCTTTGAGTCATAAAAGCGAAAAACGCTGCCATGGTCAAAACAGGAATGAATGGTGAGGAGAGTATGGTTGTCGATACCTTTTCACCAATAGAGTGAGTAAGATAAAGCCAAAAATATAATATACCCCATGAAATAAAAACAAATAAAAATAATGCCATAAAATTCTCACGGCGCACGTCAATCACAACCATTCCCCCTGCATGACGATATATTTGCTTCACCATTAAACGTTCTCTTGCTTTGATAAATGGTGGTTACAATACTCATCTTCCCTGTCTTGGTTACTCATCATAGCTACACAATGTTGACTGTTCATTTCAGAAATGTGTAGCCAGTATGGAGAAGCGGATAATTAACCTACACGAATAATAAAAATATCGCCCTGAACCATTTTAAAATAATCCGGTCATAGTGTACTCATCTTAAAAATTGATAGAGATTATTGATTAAGCCATCTTTAAAATGACGGTAAACGTTTTTTCAAGGTAAAATGCACTCAATTCATCGGTACTGTGGAAGTCAACATGAACAAAAACAATCTGATTATCGTCGCTGAAGACGATGATGATATCGCCGCCATACTGATAGGCTATTTGCACAAGGCAGGCATGCAAACCTTAAGAGCTGAAGATGGCGAGAAGGCTGTCAATCTTACCCGTCTCCACAAACCCGACCTCCTGTTATTGGATATTCACCTGCCCATATATGATGGCTGGAATGTTTTAACCACGTTGAGAAAGGAAACCAATATTCCCGTCATTATGGTGACCGCTCTGGATCAAGACGTTGATAAACTGATGGGCCTGCGGCTTGGGGCTGACGACTATGTGATAAAACCCTTTAATCCATCCGAAGTTGTTGCCAGAGTTGAAGCCGTACTTCGCAGGACCCAATCGAACGCCGAGGTTACGCCTTCAAGGCCTGTAAGAACGCCTTTCGTGACCATTTTTCCTGACGAATTTTACGTTGAAATCACCGTACAAGGTCAGGTTTCCGCCCCCGTATTGACGACAACTGAATTTAAGCTTCTAACCTATTTAGCCAGAAATCCGAGGAAAGTGTGTTCGCGCGAAGAACTACTCGATGCATGTTTGCCCGAAGGGGATTCGCTGGATCGCACCGTCGACAGCCATATGAGTAAACTGCGCAAGAAACTTGAGCATGCCGGACTTAAAGGCGTTCCTGAAAGCATCAGAGGGTTAGGCTATCGCCTGGGTGATAATAAATGAAGAAAGAATCAATTCTAAGTCGCCAGATACTGACACATATGCTGTTGCTGACATTCATTATTATTGCCATCGTTATACTTGGTACCTCCTTATTCTATAGCTTTTTGATTGACTACCTACCGGGGGGGACAAGCGCAGCGAATGACGATAACATGACCTTACTTGATTGGATGTGGATTCTAATCGCTTCAATCATCAGTCTGGCCGTTTCACTTTTTTTTACCGTAAAACTGTCTGCCAGAATATTAAAACCCTTAAATGCCGTAGCATATAGCCTGAAACAAATCTCGCAAGGAAACCTTAGCGCAAGAGCCGCGAGTAGCCATTCCCAGCTCGGTGAGATGAATCAACTGGTCAACGATTTTAATGAGATGGCGGAAAAATTACAGACGCTGGATACCCAGCGCAATTTATGGAATGCCGCAATCGCCCATGAACTTCGGACCCCTGTAACGATTTTACGTGGAAGGCTTCAGGGATTAGTTGAGGGGGTATTCGAACCGGAACCCGCTCTGTTCAAAAACCTTCTTAAACAAACCGAAGGCCTGACCAATTTGATCGAGGATCTTCGTGTTGTCAGTTCTTCCGGAGGGGCTAAATACACGCTGATACTCAGTGACGTTGATCTTGAGGCGACAATCTCGAATGCACTGGATACCTTTTTGCCGGACTTTGCAGCGAAAAAATTCAAAATCATAACCGAACTACAGTCCCAGCACAGTCTCTGCGATCCTCTACGTATTATCCAGTGTCTGACCGTACTCTTTGACAACGCCTTAAAATATTCCGTTCCGCAAACGCTTTTAATCAAGAATGGGATCATCGGGAACGATCATTTTATAATCGTACAGGATGAAGGGCCAGGGATCCCTGAAGCGTTCCAGAGATCCTTATTCCAGCCTTTTCAACGAGGAGAATACGCCAAAAACAGTCATCCAGAGGGATGGGGTTTAGGACTCTCGGTAGTACAAGCAATTATGCGTGCCCATGGCGGAAACGTAACCTACAGCTTAACACCAGAAAACGGCTCAACGTTCAAGCTATCGTGGCCTGTTCAAGGGGTAAACAGGCTCAATTGAGCCTGTTGTTAGCCAGAGACAAATCCCACAGACTCCCGAGTTTAGCATCCCATATTGCTGGTGTGATTTTCAGTTTGCCTCTTTTAGGACTTAATGTTATTTCACTAAAATAGACATCTCTTCCTTTTAGCATAAGATCGACGCGGCAATACTCTATTTCGTTTGCTAACGCCTGAGCAGCAATAACTGATTTGTTCAATGAAGGTGGCTCCTTAATCGGGATCGGCGTGTTGGGATATTCCATCTGAAAAGGTTGCAAATTCCACGAACGGTCATAGACATTGATGAACCCGCAGCCATTATCATCAGTAAAATCAGCTTCAATAAAGCAGGCCACACCATGAAAACAGTGTATTCTTAACATTTCCGGGGTGACATTCCTGTCCTGATTAGTGAATAAATCAAGGTATCTCTCGCAGAGAATGACGGGGGTAATATTTTTATATTGCCACTCTCTGGTTGTGTAGTACATATTCTTTTTAAGCGCTAGCTTCAACCTATTCCTTGCTCTATCGAAGTCAAAGCTTGCCTTATCCTTACATATAATCACACTGCCGCTATCATGATTGCATTTTAAGACAAATTTAGCAGGGAGTTTATCAAAATTTATATCTTCTACGCGCGGGTAAACACCAATTAATGGGATGACATTAACTAGGTTCGTGCATCTTTCTACGTATTCCCTGACGGCAAACTTGTCCGCAAGCATGGTATAGAATGGGTTGTGTTCGAATACCATTCGATGACAAATCTTCTCATTAAGTGTTAATGGGTTATAGAGATCGGCGTCACCGCCTGATATTTTATTAAGTCTGGATGTATGAAAAGAAACGTCTGTAGATAAATACCCCCTGCACTTCCTGAAAAAATACTCAATATACTTAATGTGATAATTTATTTTATTCATCAATCCTCCAGCTCAGAATCGTTATTCTTACAGAGGATTATTGATTTATATTGCACAAATGATGGAGCGTATATGGAGAGGCGAATCTGTCGTCATCTCCATATTGATGGTCTCGTGTCTTAATTTATCCTAATCGCCGATCGCGGTAAGCCCATTCAAGGTTTCACCCCTCCGCCCGGCCCCCACTCTCTCCAGCTCCAGCCCCCGCCAACGCGTCGCGCAAATACTGCATCAACACGGTCACCCGCACGGGGGTAAACTGACGCGAAGGCCGCACGATTGACAGCGGCAGCGGCGGCGGCGCGTAGCGTTCAAGCACCGGGACGAGCGCGCCGCCGCGCAGCGCGTCTTCGACGATATACCACGGTAACATCGCAATCCCCATGCCCTGAATGGCGGCTTCGCGCAGCACATCGCCATTATTCGCGGCCAAAGGCACCCGGGCATCCAGCTCTTGTTCGCCGCTGGCCAGCGCCCACTCGTTGCGGGTGGAGAGCAAGGAATAATGCAAACACTGGTGGTGCTTTAATTCCGCCGGTGACGCCGGCCTGCCGTGGGTTTTCAGGTACTCTGGCGAAGCGCAATACAGGCGCGGCATCATGGCGATGGGCAAACTGACCAACGACGAATCCTGTAATTCACCGATGCGTAAAGACAGATCGATACCTTCATTGAGCAGATCGCTGACGCGGTCTTCGAGCTGTAATGTCACCGTAATCTGCGGGTATGTTTTCAGAAACGCCGGCAGCAGCGGGGCGAGCTTCTGGGTGCCAAAACTTACCGGCGCACCGAGCCGAATAATGCCGCTGTAGGTTTCCTGCGCACAGTTAAGCCGCTCTTCTGCCTGCTCGAGCGCGCCTAAAATCCCTAAAACGTCCTGATAGAATTGTTGCCCGCTGGGCGTTAAATCAAGCTGGCGAGTGGTGCGATTGATAAGCTTCACGCTTAACGCCGTTTCCAGAGCGGAAACCCGGCGGCTGATGGCCGCGCTGCTGGTATCAAGCTGGATGGCAGCATTATTAAAGCTGCCGCTTTCAACCACGGCGACAAAGCTGCGAAGTGAGATGAGGTCGTATTCTTTCATTTTGCGTAATGGTGTCTTACCTGAGCCCTGATTTATCTGCATCCATCCCCTGCCTATGATACGTGCATCAGAACAACATTGAGGATCATCTGTTATGGCTAGTCATTATCGTAAAAAAGGCGCGGAACTGCTGCATTATCTGCCAGCCAGTGAATATCATCCAGCGAACACCTATTTTCATTTTTCATTCGCGAACTATTACGACCCTGAAAACATGCATTACGGCGTGCTGCGGGTGGTAAACGATGATGATGTTAAACCACACAGCGGCTTCGATCGCCATCCGCATAAGGATATGGAAATCGTCAGCTATCTGGTGAAAGGCAACCTGACCCACTGGGACAGCGCAACGCAGGTCGAAGACGTGCTAAGCCGTGGGCATGTGCAGACGGTCACCGCAGGCAACGGCGTGTGGCACTCGGAGCTGAACAACCATGATGACTGGTGTCGCTTCCTGCAAATCTGGATTCTGCCGCCCAAACAAGGTCTGGAAGTGCGTTATGAAAACCATAAATTCACCGATCAGGATCGCGAGAACAAGCTGCTGCATATCGTCGGCAGCCTGCAAAATGAAGACGATGCCCCGCTGCATCTGAATCAGGATGTGAATATGTTTGTCAGCGAACTGACCGAGAGCGATGCAGAAGTCACCTATGAGCTTAAAGCCGGTCGCCAGGCCTACATCAACAGCATTGAAGACAGCGTCAATGTCAGCGGTATTGTGACCCTGGATGAACGTGATTCACTGGAAGTCGTCGGGCCAATGACCCTGACCTTCAAGGCGAAAGACAAACACGCGCACTTTATTATTATTGAAATGGGCGAATGGGCTGACGAACAATAGGCCGTTCAACGCCATAGCCGAAACGCGCCACCTTTTTAAGGCGGCGCGTTTTTTTCTGCCCGCGGCCAGCGGTAGGGAATGGCCCTTAATTTACCGTCAGCCGTAGCGCCAGATCCTGCGGATAGGGGTCGAAGTAATTCTGCGTCAGCAGGTAGCCGTCCGGGTATTCCGCAAGATAGTGCTTCAGCAGGGTCATCGGGGCGAGAATCGGCAGCAGCCCCGCCCGATAGTTCAGAATAACCTCACGCAGCTCTCCCCGCTGACGCATCGTTAGCTGATGGCGAAAATATCCCTGAATATGCATCAAGACATTGGTGTGGTTTTTACGCGAAGCAGGCTTCTTAAGGATCGCCATCAGCTTGTCACGATAGGTCACAAAGAAGGCCTCCAGATCCTCCCACTGGTGCAGCGTCGCGACAAACGGGCCAATTTCGCGATAGCCCACCTGATGATGCGCCAGCAGCTGCAGTTTATAGCGGCTATGAAAATCCAGCAGACCCCGGCGGGTCAGGCCGTTTTTACGCAGCGTATTGAGTTCATGCAGCGCAAACACCCGTTCGACGAAATTTTCGCGCAGCAGCGGATCGTGCAGTCGTCCGTCTTCTTCCACCGGCAGCCAGGGATATTTCGCCAGCAGCGCGGCGGTAAACAGACCAACACCTTCTTTACGTCCCCGGTTTCCCTTTTCGTCATACAACCGCACCCGCTCCATACCGCAGCTGGGGGATTTGGCGCAGACGATAAATCCCGACAGTTCGCCCAGCCCGGACAGGTACTCGTCGCAAAAAGCGTGCATTTTTTCGCTGACATCATCATCAGGCGCGTGGCTGAAGCGCATACGGATATCGCCTGCCGTCGTTTGTACCAGCCGCAGCGCCGGTCGCGGGACCGGCAGGCCGATGGCCATCTCCGGGCAAATGGGCCGGAAGGCCACCCAGTGCGCCAGCTTGTCCATCACAAAGTCCGTCCGTTTATGCCCGCCGTCGAAGCGGACGGCCGCGCCGGTTAAGCAGCCGCTGATGCCTATAACAGGTTGCGTGTTCATGGGCGCCTCCTCGCTACTGCGCTTTACGGGAGAAGAACAGCGTCACCGTCCCCACGGTGAGGCCAAATTTCTTCATCTCAGTTTTATTGAATAAATGTTTGCCGTCCTGGAGGTACATCCAGTCGTCAAAATGCAATAGCCAGGTTCTGCCGCTGGCTTTCACATTCATGCTGTAATGCCAGTTGAAGGCATTGCCTGCCGATTTACCCGTTGCCACGCCGTCAATATCACCCGCAGTGCCCTCATAGCGGTCAGCGCTAAGACGACGGATATGCCACACCCGCTGCTGCTTTTCGCCATCGTCATACACAAACCGTTCGTTGAGGGTCAGGGTCTCGCCAACCACATCGCCGTTGATTTCAACGTGGAAGCGGCGAAGCTGCTTACCGCTGCGATCCTGCACCATCCCCCAGGCCTCCGTTTCCCCCTGGAAGTAGTGAAAAATATCCAGCACCGGCTGCTGCTGGCGGTAATCGGCAACGTCGCTGCTACAGCCGGTGAGTTGCATCATCAGCGGCAGGCATAGGGTCAATAAACGTTTCATTTTTTACCTCCGGTGAGCTGCTGACGCAGCTCGGGATATTGCGTGCGGGGTCCCAGCCAGATGGCGAGGAAATTTTCGCTAAAATCAGCCGACTGCGGTTTCCCGAGCGGTATAAAGCGCGGCGCGCTCGCGGATGCGCGATACCAGAACTGCCCCTGCTTTGCGGTCAATACAAAGGCCAACTGCGCCCCTGGCGCAACGTCCGGCCATAAATCCGCAAGCATGCGTAGCCAGGCCCCGCTCTGCGCTTCGCGTGTAAGAATCCCCTGCGCCTGCCACTGCTCACGCGTGGCGTCGACAAGCGCCTCCCGGTCGATATTGCGTTGATACGTGATAATCAGCGCCTGATTTTGCCATTGCCCGCGGTAGTGCCCGTCGGGCGTGAGCAACTGGGAGGTGTAGACCGTAAACGGTCCCCACGTCAGCGTCGCCTCCCCTGCTTTGCGCCAGCTTAACCAGTCAGCGGCAACGGCAGGCGTTGCAACGAGTAGCCACAGCAGTAACAGCACGACAGATTTCATTGCCGTTTCCCCATCAGGATGTGAAACGCCAGCATGAGCGCCAGCCACCCGGCCGCCATTGCGCCCATAACAACCGGCACAGGCTGTACAAAGGTCATCGCACCCAGCTGCGCGCCCGCCAGGTAGGCGACCGGGCCACCGCAGGTTGCTATCAGCGCCAGCACCCATCCCGGCAGGGTGGTGGAATAGGTCAAACGCGTCCAGACGGCAGCGAACATCAGCCACAGCGCCATCAGCCACAGCGGCAACGGCGCGGCACCCTGAAAGTGAATCAGCCCCGACAGCCCCCACAATACATCTAACCCGCCGCCCGCCACGGCCAGCAGCAGGGCATACAAACGGTAGGCCGACGGCAGCAGAATGCAGGCCAGGATGGCCAGCGCCAGCCATAATAGCTGGCCGCGCTCGCGAAACATCACCACCAGCAGCCAGTAAAGGTCGAAGCCAATGGCCAGCAAAAAGAGCGAAAAATGACGTTTCATACCCGCTCTGCCGTTAGCTGCACCACGCTGATGGTGCGGGCCTTAAATCCGGCCTCACAGTAGCCAAAGTAGTAAAGCCACATCCGGCGGAAGCGCTCGTCAAACCCCAGTTTTTCAATCTCCTGCCAGGCGTGGATAAACCGCTGCCGCCAGTGGGCCAGCGTCCGGGCGTAATCGGGTCCCATATCAAACAGGTTGCGTACCACGAAATCGGTGTGGCGCGTCATCAGTTCGCTCATTGCCGTAATGCTGGGTAAAAATCCGCCGGGGAAGATATAGCGCTGAATAAAGTCAACGCTTTTGCTGTAGTCGCGATAGCGCTGATCCTGAATAGTGATGGCCTGAATCACCATTTTGCCGCCGGGGCGTAAACGCGCCTGGCAGGTGCGAAAGAAGGCAGGCAGGTAGCGTTGCCCCACCGCTTCAATCATCTCTACCGACACCAGTTTGTCGTACTGACCGGTGAGATCACGGTAATCACACAGCAGAACCTCAACCTGCCCCTGTAGCCCCGCGCGGTGAATACGCGTGCGGGCCCACGCAAACTGTTCTTGCGACAGCGTGGTGGTGGTGACGCGGCAGCCGTAGTGACGCGCGGCGTACTCCGCCAGCGCCCCCCAACCGGTGCCAATCTCCAGCAAATGATCGCCCGGCGTTAGCGCCAGCTGTTCACACAGCCGCGCCATTTTAGCCTGCTGCGCGACGCTCAAATCCTGATCGTCGGCGCTAAACAGCGCGCTGGAATAGAGTAAATCCTCATCAAGGAAATGCGCGTAAAAGGTATTGCCCAGGTCGTAATGCGCGGCAATATTGTCCCGCGCCTGCTGGCGATGGTTGCGCCGGGTCCAGTGGCGCAGGCGTTCAACGGGCCGCCCCAGCAGACGAAAACCACGCTCCAGCCGCTCAAGCAGCTGGCTATTGGCGGCAAAGAGCTCGAGCAATACGGTGAGGTTATGGGTTTCCCACTCGCCATCCATCCAGCTTTCAGCCACGGCCAGGCTACCGCCGGTCAACGCACGCCAGTAAACCTTCGGCGAGAGGATCTCCACCTCGGCGCGTAATGCCGCAGCCGCCTCGCCAAAATGAAAGGTCTGCGCCCCTTCCCGCACCGTCAGCGAGCCGCCGCTGAGGCCGCTCAACAGGCGAAACAGCAGCCATCGCGCAGCTCGCACGTTGCGCGGAATGTCGGGTTCAAGCGCAAAGACGGGTTCGGTCATGATCGTTTACTCCTGCTGGCGGGATGGGCGTGAAGCGGCACACGCTTTAGCCAAAGCTTCAGCGCCTGCCAGTAAATAGCGAGTACGGTTTTCAGCGTCATCAACGGGATGCGCCACTGCAGCGTGCGCAGATTGGGTGGCGTCAGCGGTTCGCGTTTGAGCATCAGCGTGGCATCAAAGATCTTCGCGGCCTGATGATTTTCAATATGCATATGCAGCGTGCTGCCCGGCGGGTTGAATCGCCAGTGGTACACCATATCCATCGGGTTAAACGGCGACACGTGGAAGGTTTTTGCCAACGGCTGCGGCGTTACGGCATTAACGGCATAGTAGTGACGCTCATTCCACGGGGTGTTGCGTACCTCCGCCAGCACCCAGCGCAGAGTCCCGGCACGGTCGTAGCAGTAGTAGAAGTTGACCGGGTTAAAATGAAAGCCGAAATAGCGCAGTTGGGTCAGCAGCATCACCCTGCCATCGGGGCGCTCGCCGGTCAGGCAGGCGAGCCTATCCAGCGCCGCCGCTTTGAGCGGCGTGCCCAGCGGGTAATCGACATCATAGAAAGCCGCAGCGGCGAAGCGATTGCGGCGCACGCCGGCATCGGCAATCCGCGTCAGCTCATCCAGGTCGAGCCAGGCCATAAACACCTGATAGCTAAACTGGTGCGCCGTCGGCTGAAGCCGGCGATGGCGTAACACGCCCTGATACAGGCAGCTGTTCATCAGGTGCCCTCCTGCGCGGCGATGCCGTGCACCACATCCAGCGCGCTGCGTACCCCATCTTCATGGAACCCGTTGTACCAGTAGGCGCCGCAGAACCAGCTGCGATGCTGGCCGTTTATCTCATCACGTCGGGCCTGCGCCTGCCAGCTCTGCGGGTTAAACAACGGGTGTTCATACACGAAGCGCTGCCAGACGTAGCGCGCGTCAATCGGGGCATCCGGGTTGAGCGTAACGCAGAACAGCGGACTGCCTTCAGGCAGCCCCTGCAAAATATTCATGTTATAGGTTACGTAGGCGCTGGCCTGCTCTTGCCCACTCAGGCGATAGTTCCAGCTTGCCCAGGCGCGTTCGCGTACCGGTAGCCAGCGACGGTCGCTGTGCAGCACCACCTCGTTGCGCTGCCAGCCAATAGCGCCCAGCACGTCATGCTCGGCGGGGGTGGCATCGCCCAGCATCGCCAACGCCTGCCCGGAATGACAGGCGAAGATCGCCTGGTCAAAATCCTGCGCCGCGTCGGCGGCGTAAACCGTCACGCGGTTTTCGTCGCGCATCACGCGCTGTACCGGCGTATTCAGGCGCAGCGTCAGACGCTCGCCAAGCTGAGCCAGCATCGCGCGGATATACTCCCGCGAGCCGCCGGGGACCACGTACCACTGCGGGCGGTGGGTGATATCCAGCAGGCCATGGTGCTCAAAGAAACGTAAGAACAGCGGCAGCGGAAAGCGGCGCATTTCCTGTAAGGATGACGACCAGATCGCCGCGCCCATCGGCAGAATATAATGGCGAGCAAAAAAGGCGCTGAAGCCATGCCGATCGAGAAACGTTTGCAGCGTGGCCTGTGCATCAACGTTGTGCAATGCCTGCTTCGCCAGGCGATTAAAGCGGACTATTTCTTTTAGCAGCCCCCAGAATACCGGGTTCACCAGGTTACGACGCTGGGCAAACAGCGAAGTGAGCGTATGGCCGTTGTACTCCATGCCGCTGTGCGGGTTATGCACCGAGAAACTCATCGGCGTTTTTTGCCCCTGGATACCCAGCTCGCTCAGCAGCCCCATAAACCGTGGGTAGGTTCGGTCGTTGTAAACGATAAAGCCGGTATCAATGGCGTATTGCCCCTGCGGCGTGGCGACATCTACCGTGGCGGTATGCCCACCGACGGTCGCCGCCGACTCAAACAACGTCACCTGATGATGCCCGGCCAGACGCCAGGCGCAGGTCAGCCCGGCAATGCCGCTGCCGATAATCGCGATCTTCATGAGCGCACCATCCTGCGCAACAGGCTGCGCTGTAAACAAGAAGGCATGGCAGCCAGCACGCGCAGGGCTGCGCCAAACCCCGCCGGGAAGACAATGTGATTTTTGCCTTTGGTCAGGCCGCGGCGAATGGCTTTGACCGCCTGTTCAACGCTGACCTGCCCCGGCATCGGGAAATCATTTTTGCGGGTTAAGGGGGTGTCCACAAACCCTGGAGAGACCAGCGTGACGGCAATACCTTTTGGTTCCCAATCCAAACGCAGGCTGTTGGCAAACCACGTCAGGGCCGCTTTGGATGCGCCATACGCCTCCGCGCGCGGGAACGGCAGCCAGTGCGCCATCGAACTCACCAGCACCACGCGGCTGCCGGAAATCAGCTGCGGCTGTAGCACGTCAAGGCAGTTTACCGGCCCCTGAAAGTTGGTGGTCATGACCCGTTCAACCCGTTCGGCGTCGACCTGACCGTGGTCGAGATATTCGCAGGTCCCGGCACACAGGATCGCCATATCGGGGTAGCACTCCGCGAGCGCCTGGCGACAGGCGTCCCTGTCTGTCATGTCAAACGCACGTACGCTGATATTGGCGCTGTACTGACGCAGCATGTCCAGCCGCCCCGCGTCGCGGCCGCAGGCGATAACGTAATAACCGTCATCGGCCCAGGATTTGGCGAGCCCGGCACCAATACCGGAGCTGGCACCGGTGATGAGGACAGTCATCATGCTCGCACCCTCCTTTTCACGCCACGAACCGCCCAGCCTAACAGCGGCAGATGTTCATAAAGCATTTCACCGGCGTCATAGTAGTCGCGCTGGCGAAGCACCTTTTCCCCGTGAATATCAACAATCGAGCACCCCGGCAGTATGAGCGTCTCACCGCCGGCGATACGCGGGTGCGACCAGTGCATGGTCCACGACACTGCAAAACGCAGGCCGTGATGCAACGGGGCATCAATGGAAAAGCGACAGGATTCAACGTTAGCCAGCAGATGGGTGAAGTAGCGGTGGATGGCGAGCATCCCCTTATGCTCGCCAAACGGATCGACAAGCGTGGCATTCGCGTCGTACAGCGCGCTTAGCGCCGAAGGCGGCTGGGTGTCCAGACGGGCGTAGTAGTCAACAAACCGGTCAATGACGGATGGTATTGTGCTCATGAATTCTACCCCGAGTCGTCAGCACGTCGCGTTGTCGCATACTTAAAACTTACACAAATACTTTTATTTGTCCAAGTTTTGGATTAAATATTTTTAATAACCAAATATAATCAATAAATTACAAAAACCACGCCGATGCATTAATTTGGCGTGAATATGAAAAAAAACCACCGCGAGGGTGGTTTTCAAAGGAAGCGTGCAACAAGGGCGTTAGAGCGAGATAACCTCGAGAGAATTAACCTGCTGCTGCCAGAGGTCTATTTGTTTCTGGCGGGCAGCGGTGAGCTTGCCGCTGGTAACCAGCAGCCATTTGCGTTCCGGGAAGATTTCCGGTGCCAGCGTAGTCGGAGGCTGGGGAAGAACATCGATACGATGCCCCTGGCCGGTGCGGCGCAGCGCCTCAAGCCAGATCTCGCAGGGGTCGGTGAGATGCCAGCCGGCAATCAGGTAGTTATCGCCCGGCGCGCGTTTATCCCCTTCCAGGCAAAACGAGGTGTAAGAGAGGATGATCCCATCAAGAATTTCACGCAGCGTCATCATCGTCGGTACGTTAGCCGAGACCTTGCTGCGCAGCGGGCGCAATACTTCAGTCACCAGTTCCGGGCGAGGATACTCGCGGCCAGCGTCGTAAATCTGCTGACGTAGCGACTCAATTTTGCCGTCTTTCAGGCGCTGCAGCATACTTTCCTGTAGGGTAAGCCAGTTATTGGTCCGCCGCGCGCCGGGGCGCGCCAGCAGCGGTTTGACCTGGCTGACGGGGACGCCCTTTTTGACCCAGTCGAGAATTTTCAGCGCCTGCTGGATGTCGTCGTCGCTGTACAGACGATGCCCGCCGTCGGTGCGTTCAGGCTTGAGAAGGCCGTAACGACGCTGCCAGGCGCGAAGCGTTGTCGCGTTAATCCCGCAAAGCCGCGCAAATTCACCAATGGAGTAAGACATACCGAACACCCGATCGCCAACGATACTCTCAATATACTACGAATCGTGCCGGGCGAAAAAACAGATACCCCTATTGTCATTCATAGGGATATCCGCGGTGCATCAAATATCAAACGTCTCCACGACGCTGACATGGAGGCGAACAGCAATATTGCCGCGCGTCGCATTGGAATAAGGACAGACCTCGTGGCCCTTCTTCACCAGCTCAATGGCCGCATTTTTGTCCAGGCCGCGGACTTCCACGTCCAAATCAATATCCAGGGCAAAGCCGCCCTGCGCATTTTGCCCAATCCCCACGGCACAGGACGTTCGGGTCGCGACGCCGGTCAGCTTCTGTTGCTGGGCAATGTGGATCAGTGCGTTATCGAAGCAGGCCGCATAGCCCATCGCAAACAGCTGCTCAGGGTTAGCGCCCTCTTTTCCACTCTCATTGGTGAAGCTCACCAAATCCAGCGCGAAGGAGCCGTCGTCCAGCGCCACATGACCATCACGACCGCCGACTGAAGTTGCACGGGTTTTATAAAAGATTTTCATAGCAGTAGCCCTTTTCCAATGAGTTATATCGAATGCGATTTAATATGATGATAAGGATATCGTGAAACGGTTCCGTGTCAATCCATCTGGCAAAAAAAATCGCATGCGATATAATTTCAGGGAATTTTCAGGGGTCACTTATGAACGACAACAACGCGGTCCACCCGTTTGAGCACGGCGATTTTCCAAAACTGGAGGATTTTCTCTGTTTTGCTACCTACACGACCAATCTCGCCTTCGGTAAGGCTTATCAGCCTTATCTGGCCGAACTGGGGTTAACCTACTCGCAGTGGATTACGCTGCTGGCACTGGCGGAAGAAGACGGTCAGACGGTGAATCAGCTCGGTGAGAAGCTCTTTTTAGCGTCCAGCACCCTCACGCCGCTGCTAAAAAATCTCGAAAAAAAGGGCATCGTGATTCGTCAGCGCTCAAAAGAAGACGAACGCAAGGTGCATATTTTGCTGACCGAGGAAGGCCGGGCGCTGCATAAAGCCAGCCGCCGCTGCATGGATGTTTTTTATTCACTGGGGCTGACGCTGGAAGAAGTTCAGGTGCTGCAAAAAGCGATCGTTAAGGTGCGCGATAATTTGCTGCAGGCGGGGAACAGCGATAATCATTAAAGCATGACGTCGGGACCGTTCGCCCGACGTCATGCTCCTTAATTAACGGAACGACACGCCCAGATTCACCAGACCGTAGTAGCCACCCGCTTCGCTACCGTGCAGTGATTCAGACCAACCGCCCTGCACGCCCAGCGTCACGTTCTGACGAATGCGCGCATTCACGCCACCGTTCAGCCCTACGCTGGTGCCAGACAGGTTACTGCGGAACGATGCGTCAGACGCTGACACGCCTGGCGCCGACGCCGTGAATCCGCTGTGCCCGCCAAACGACTGCGTCACCGATGGTGTCACCCACCATGCCAGTTTTGCCTTCGCGTCCTGCTGTGTGCCCACCTTCAGACCCGCCCGCACCGACTGCTGACGGCTGTCGCGCCAGCTAAGCGCGGCGACCTCGTCCTGACCGTCGTTCAGGTTGACCCCCTGCACCGTATACTGGAGCTGCGGTTCCAGCGCCAGAGCCGGGCTGACGGAGAACGACTGCCCTATTTCCGCAGAGGCCAGCCAGCCCGTACCGTGAGTAGAGAGACGAGTGTTGTCATTAGAGGACGCGCTCAGGCTATGACGGCTGGCCTGCAATACGCCTTCCACGTGCAGACCGTCATGGCTACGGCCCGAGAGGTACGCACCGCCCGTGTACACCGTATCCCGATCCGTACCCGCATGGGCGCTACCGATATCGCGCCATACGTCACTGCGCAGCAGACCGGTGGCACCGTAAACACCCGCGCGCCAGTCGGCGTTCGCGCCGTCAAGTTGCCACAGATCGCCGCCTAACTGGAGGAAACTGTAGGTGCCGCTGCTTTCCGGCACGCTTGCGCCCGTGAGGCTACCGCTGTCAGGGTGGCTCAGCTTACCGGCCGCCACGCGTCCCCAAATGCGACTGTCCGGCGCATAGCGGAAGCGGGTATCTGACGAGCCCGCCACCAGGCGGTCATAGTCCATTGACAGCACCGGCATCGCCGCGTAGCTCCACATCGCCGCGCGGTAGTTTACCGGCCCCGTTGACGCGGAGGCTTGCCCCGGCTGAACCTGCTGCGAAGTCAGGTACCAGCTCTGGTCGCCATTTCGATACAGACTGTAAGCGTAAGCGCCCGCCACCAGCGGCTGTTTAAGGCTGAATGCCCCCGCGCCAGTGGTGGCACCGTTGATGGCCTGAACGACGGCAATGCCGTTGCCGGTGGTCTGTGCGCCCAGCCCGCCGCGGTTAAGCACGCGCAAACCGGTGCTGCCGGTGGCACTGCCGCCGTCGATCACCACTTTATCTATCGGTGAACTGCTGTCGCCCGCCACGGTATTGAGCGTGATGGTGCCGCCGTTACCAATAAGGTTGGTTGCGGTAAGCGTGTGCGGCGTGAAGGTGCCCTGGGACGGCACAAACACAATGTTACCGGCGTTGGTCAGGTTGTCCACCAGCGAGTCGCCGGTGATGTTCCAGGTACTGCTGCTGTCAATCGTCACGTCCGTCGGGTCAATAATCCCCGTCAGGGTGGCGCTGTTAATCAGCGAGAGTGAGGTACCGGCCAGAGCAATAATATCCGTAGTGGCCAACAGCCCGTCCATCACCAGCGAACCGGCATTGAGGTTGACCTGCGACTGGCTCAGCGAGCCGCCCAGCGTCAGCGTACCGGTGCCGTTTTTGGTCAACTGACCGCTGCCGGTGAGGTTGGTGTTCAATGAGGCGCTGGTGCTGGTGTCGTAGGTGGTGATGCCTTCGTTCACAAAGCTGTTATTGGCCAGCGTCAGGATAGCGCCTTCGGCGATATTCAGCAGCCCCCCCGCCGCCACGGTGGTATCCGATGCCACCCCGCCACGGCTGACCGACAGCGAACCACCGCTGTTGATTGTCGCCTGCAACGCCGTGCCGCCGCTGAATACGGATAATGCCCCGTTCGCATTCACGATGGTACCCTGCGCGACGCCGTAGACGTTTTCGCTACCGCCGGCATTCACTACCGTGCCGTGAGAGATATCGCCTGATTTTACGGTCAGCGCGCCGCCGTTCTCCAGCAGCACATTATTCGCCTGACCGCCGCTGACAGAAAATGCACCGAGCGCATTGGTACCGGCGATCGCAGCACGGGTACTGGCCTGTAAAGCCGCGCCTGCGGCCTGGAACACGCCCGAAGCGTTGCCACCATCAGCAACAGCAATCACGCCGCCAGCGTTGACCGTCGGCCCGGTTGCTACGCCGCCGGAAAAGACGCTGAGCGTACCGCCCGAATTCACGCTCGCGCTATTGAGTGCCCCGCCGCTGCTGACCACCGCCCATCCGTTGTCACTCACGCTTGTCGCCGTGGCCACCGCGCCATTGTTAATATATTGCACCCCGCCGGAAACCACGGTGGAGGTCACGGTGCTGCCAGAAAGGACGTACATGGCGCCGCCGGAATTGACGGCAGTACGCAGTGCCGTACCGCCGCTGGCAACGTTCACTACACCGAGGTTAACCGTGGTGTCAGAGGCGGTCCCGCCGCTGTAAATGTACTGCCCACCGCCCGAGGTCACGACCGTTGAAGTGGCATTGCCATAGACGGTCTGAATGCCTCCGGACAACGTAGTCGATGACGCAGAGCCGCCCACGGCAACATACTGTGAAGCCCCCGCGCTGACCGTGGTCGATGACGTGACGCCGCCATAATTGACGTATTCCGATCCGCCAGCCTTCACGACTGAAGATGTTGTGCGCCCCCCATTCTGGACATATAACGTACCGCTGTTAATCACCGACGAGATCGCCGAACCGTAGTTGTTCAGGGTTCCATAGCCGTTAACGGTGGTCCCGGAAGCGATGCCGCCGCCCATGATGTACTGCGTGCCGCCCGAAACGAGCGTGGCGCTGGTTGAGCCCCCCGAATACACCTGTTCATAGCCGCCGGCCTGAACCGTGGTGCTGACCGCAGACCCGCCGTTAAGGACGTCTTGTATACCGCCATAGCCAAGTACGCTACCCGTGGCATCCCCACCGGCTTCCACAAACAACCGGCCGCCATTTTCCAGCAGCACATTGCTTGCATGCCCGCCGCTGACGGAGAATCCCCCGAGGGCGTTCGTTCCGCTTACGGTTGCGCCCGTATAGGTTTGCAGCGCGCCACCGGAGGATTGCGCGACCGTCGACGCGGAACCATTGTCATAGACCACCAGCATACCGCCCGCTTCAATGGCGGTGCCCATCGCCGAACCGCCGTTGCTGACGTACTGCGCGCCGCCTTGTCTGATGACGGTATCGGAGGCGCTGTGGCCGGTTTCGACAAACATCGCGCCGCCATTTTCCAGCAGCACGTTGTGAGCATGGCCGCTGCTAACAGAAAACGCGCCCAGCACGTTAGTCCCGCTCACGGTGGCGCCGGTATTAATTTGCAGCGCACCGCCTGACAGCTGCGAAATACTGTCTGCAAAGCCGCCATTATAAACTCTGAGTGCGCCACCGGAATTGACGGTAGTGCTGACGGCGGATCCACCGCTGTTAACATAAGCGGTACCGCCCCAGTTAACGATCGTGTCGGATGCCTGATTCCCGGACATAACCTGTACGAAGCCGCCGTTTTCAAGCAGCAGATTTTCAGCCAGCCCGTTACTGACCGAAAAAGCACCGAGCGCATGGGTTCCACTGACGGTCGCCCCGGTATAGACCTGCAGCGCGCCGCCTGAAGACTGGCTCACGCTGCTTGCCGTGCCGCCATTAGTCACGGTCAGCGTGCCGCCAGCCCGGAGTGTGGTACTGACCGCCGAGTGGGTATTTTCCACATACAGGAAACCACCGTTTTCCAGCAGGACGTTGCTTGCCGTCCCCCCGCTGACGGAAAATCCGCCCAGGGTGTTTGTGCCGCTTACCGTTGCACCGGTATAAGTCTGCAGTGCGCCGCCGGCGGACTGCACAACCTGTGTTGCCGTCCCGCCATCATCGACCCGCAGCGCCCCGCCTGACCGCAATGTGGTGTTAACGGCTGATTGTGCGTTCGCCACATACAGAATCCCGCCATTTTCCAACAGCAAATGACTGGCTACCCCATTGCTGACGGTAAATCCACCGAGCGCATTGGTGCCACTGAGGGTGGCATTGGCATAAGTCTGCAGGGCGCCGCCCGAAGCCTGGCTGATACCGGACGCATTCCCGCCAGCGGCAACGTTAAGAAAACCGCCGGAATTCAACGTGGTGCTGGTTGCCGTGCCGCCATTGTTGACGTTCAGATGGCCGCCAGAATTCACGACGGTGTTCGCGGCCGCGCCGCCGTTATTGACGTTAATCACCGGCGGATAATAACCGTAAAATAACTCGCCGCCGACGTTGCTACTGCTCGCCAGGCCGCCGCTGTTGACATTGAGCGTTCCCCCGCTTGACACGGAGGCGCTGGTCGCCGTATCCCCGACGTTAAGCATCAGAGGGGTGTAATAGGTCACCTCTGAACCACTGTACGTCTCCGCTGCGGCGGTGCCGGCTAAGCCCAATAGTATCAGCGCCCCGGCGACGTTTTTCACCGCCAGCGGCGGACGCCCGCCGCTTCCCGCCTTCTCTGATGTCACTATCCACGCCTGGCGTGCTGCACTCCAGACGATCCTGTACGCTCTGTTCATACCCTGCCTCTTCGTTTTTTTTATTGTTTTCCGGTGCAGGTGCTGCTCCGGATGTCACTTCTGCTGTGTGGCGCTATTTACTCACCGCGCAGCTGCGCGTGGAGCCGGTCAGCCACGCCGCTGACCTGTTTTCCGGTGATCAGACGGGTGCACTCGTACTGACGTTCCGTGCCTTTATGGCGCGGGCACCAGAAAAAGTCTTTATGATCAAAGGTCTCATGCAGGCTGTCCCAGCAGCCGTTGCAGCCGTGGCTGCTGAACACGCGCCAGGGGGTGTAAAACTCGGCGTTCGGCAGGCTGAAGCCGCTAATCAGCACCACCGGTATTTTTGCCGCCCAGGCAAGCCACGACAGCCCGCTGGCCAGGCCGATAAAGAAGCTGGCGTGGCGAAGCAGATCAACCCGCGCCTGCAGCGGCAGGGCCCCGGTGAAGTCTTCTGCGCCGTAGGGGATGTGGTTCCAGACGAAGCCGTGCCCGGTGGTGGGCTCACGGTCAATACACAGCACCCGATAGCCAAGCGATTTCAGGTGGGCCACCACCTCCGTCCAGCCGTGGCCGTTGTTCCAGAACTTGGCCTGGCAGGTCGACTGCACGGCGATGCAAACGTAGGGCTGCTCAATGGTGCGCGGCGCGCTGAGATTAAGACGAGGCGGTGCTTCCGTGGGGTCAACCCCAAGGATGTACCCCGCGATGCGGTGAAAGCCGACCTGACGAAAATCGATGGGCTGATGCGTATCGTTACCGCCAAAAAACAGCCCCACGCGGTAGGTCGCATAAGGCGCCCTCTGCCGGACGGCATCCGGCGGCGAAAAGTGAATATCCGGATACTGGGCTTCCAGCAGCGCAATGATGTTAGGCGCCATAGAACACTCAAGTCGGCAGCCATGCAGCAGGCGGAAGCGCTCCGCGTAGTGGAACCAGCCCAGCAGGTCGCCCAGCGTGCCGGTGGGAAAGGAGATCAGCACGTCGCGACCTTCGAGATTAAGCGCTTCATCCAGCAGCAACGCGTTATCTTCCGCGCGCCAGACCTGAAGGCGAAAACGAACAAAGTATTTCTTTGCCGAAGTGACCCAGCCCGCGCCGGTTTCGCAGCGAAACAGAATGTTGCCGGAATCGTCATCCAGCAGCACAACCCGCCATCGCCCTTCGGGCAACAGTAAGCGCGCGCCGTCGTTGAAGTCGTAAAAAATGCCGCACGGCCCGGCAATAGCGGGCCTTTCAGGCGGAAGAACAAACGGATAAGAGGCCGCTTCAGCGGGCGCGGAAAATGAGGCCGTAACATCAGTGACAGGTATTGATTCGGGCATAGCATTTTCCCATTGTGAATGTCTCCAAGAGTGAAGAGCGCAGGGCAATCGTCGACGTGGCGTCGCTTCTCTTTTCATGAGCTCATTCGGACGGCGAAAAAGATAAGGCGGGCCTTATTCCATTTCAGCTATCCGGGTTATCGGAAGGGAAAAGGAATTCATTAGAGGGCAAGAAAGAAATATCAGCCGCGCCTGATACGGGCCGTTTTATCGTGGGTGAACGCAGGATAGCTTCGGCAGGGTGAGGACCAATAACGATATCAGCAGGATGCCCGCCCTCACCCTGCTTCCAGCATGCCAAAACTCACAATCCGCGCCCGGCCCAGCTCTTTTGCGCGATACAGCGCAACGTCGGCGGCGCGCAGCAAATTGTCGCTCTGCACATGTTCGGGATAGCTGGCAACGCCAATCGAGACATCCACATGGCCGATATCGGTACCAGCGAAGCGCAGCGCCATTTCGCGTACGCCGTTATAAATATCGGTCGCCACCCGGCTTGCGTCTTCTTCATCCATGTTGCTGAGCAGTACCAGAAACTCTTCACCTCCATAGCGGAAGGCTGTCCCACTGTCGCGCACCACGCGCTGAATAATCGCCGCAACGCTTTTAATCACGGCATCGCCCGCTTCGTGGCCAAAGCGGTCGTTGATGAGCTTAAAGTGGTCGATATCAATCATCAGGCAGCTTAGCGGCTCCTGGCTGCGCATCGCGTGGCCCAACAGCGTCCCCAGCGTGTCGTCGAGATGGTGGCGGTTACGCAGCCCGGTGAGCGGGTCATAGAGCGCTTTTTCCAGCAGCGCGTCGCGCAACCGCTGGTTGGCGAACGCCAGGCCGAGCGCCTCCGCCATCAGCTCCAGATAGGCGCGCCACGGGACGGTTTCCTCGCTGACATTCTGGAAAGACAGCAGGCCAATCGCCTCACCCTGCGCAATCAGCGGCACGCATAGCGTATGGTTAAGACAGGATCCCGGCAGATGGTAACAACCAATATCCGGTTCACCGTGCACCGGCGGATGGCTCTGCCCGCGCCGCACGGCCCAGCATTCATCCGGATGGAAAGGCGTTGGCGCCCCCTGCGGAGAAAGCCATTCCGCCACGCAGCGCATTTGCCAGGGCTCCCGGTCAAGGATGAACAGCCGCCCGGGCACGCCCGGCGCGATGTTTGGCGCGAACAGCTCCGCCACCTTAACCACATCGTCAAAATTCTCGCAGCCCTGGAGCCGTTGGGTCATACGCGCCAGCAGTTCGCGTATCGCCCAGCTGGCGTCGCGCTCCTTCTCAAGCCGCTGGCGTATCAGCCCGTTCTCGCGAAAAATGCGGATGGCCTGCGCCATATCGCCAATTTCATCAATCTGATTAAAGTTGGGCGGTTCGACGGCGTAATCCTGCGACGCCAGCCGGTGGATGACATCGCTCAGACGCTCGACGGGCCGGAGCACCCGGCGCTTCAGAATAAAGCCCAGCACAAACAGGAACAGCAGCGCCGTCAGCCCGACCATCACCTCAGACAGCGTACGCAGCGTGCGGGAAGCCTGGGTCGCATCATCAATAGCGTTGCGCGCGCGATTGTCGAGCAGCTGGCGAAAATGGTCGATACGCTCCTGCGCGCGATCCAGCTCCTGTTCATAAATCTTGCTGTACAGCAGCGCCATCGCATGTGAGGTGTCGCCCTGCGCCATGCTGTTGAGCGCCGTCTGCTGCTCGTCCTGGAGCGCATCCACAATCAGCACGCCTTCGTGCAGCAGGGCCAGCTCCTCCTCCGTCGCACCAGCATCCTTGAGTTTAGACAGCCGCTGTTCAACGTTTTTCAGCCGCGTTTCCCTCTGGCGATATTCCTTCAGCAGGTCCGGGTCTTTGCTGACCACATACAGCCGCGCAAGGTCGGACTGCGCCCAGGCATCGTTGTCCACTTCGTCGGTCAGTTGGTCAAACACCTGGCGCTGCGCCACCGCCTGGCGTTCGTGATTATCCGCGTTAGAGGCCATCAGCATGACAATGCCGGAGGCGATTGTCAGGCACACCGTCGCGCCGTAAGCCCAGTTTGTTATTGTGGCAATTCTCACCGGAGGGTTCCTTCTGCGACGAATAATGAATTAGCATCATTGAAATTATAGGAAACGCCCATTTTCACGTGGCAATAAAAAAGCGGCCATAGCCGCTTTTGTTATCGTCATCCCATTATGCTTCCGGGGGATTTTTGCCTTCCGCAATAAACTCTTCGTCCAGACCTTCAACGTTGCCCGCGTGGTCGCGCCCGGAAAACAGGTTCCAGCAGGCGAGGAACAGCGCGGCAATCAGCGGCCCAATCACAAAACCGTTAATACCGTAGATTTCCATACCGCCGATGGTGGTGATAAGAATCAGGTAATCCGGCATTTTGGTATCTTTGCCCACCAGCAGCGGGCGAAGAATATTGTCCACCAGCCCGACAATAATCACGAAGAAGCCAACGATAAACAGCCCCTGCCAAAGCTGTCCCGTGGAGAACAGGAAGATAGCCGCGGGCACCCAGATAATGGCCGATCCGACGGCAGGCACCAGCGAGAGAAACGCCATCAGCGCGCCCCACAGAACGCTGCCGTCGATATCAACAATGGCAAAGGCGATACCGCCAAGCGTCCCCTGCACCACCGCAACTACCGCCGTGCCCTTGACCGTGGCCCGCGTCACGCCAACAAATTTGGCAAACAGGTGCTGCTTCACGAAATCGGTCAGCGGCAGTGAATCCAGAATGCGGGTAACCAGATACGGGCCATCTTTGAGCAGGAAGAACAGCAGATAGAGCATGATACCGAAGCTGATGGCGAAACCGAACGTCCCCTTACCAATCAGAAACGCGCTGCCGGCAAGATACTGCCCGCCCTGCAGGGCCAATTCGGACAATTTTTTCTGGATCTGCGCCACATTATCCAGGTTGTGTTCGATCAGGAAGCCCCTCGCCCAGCGCGGCAGATGCGAGAAAATACTGGCGATCGTCTCCGGGAACCGCGCGTTGTTTTGCTGAAGCTTGGTGTACACCACGTTCAGCTCCAGCGCCAGCGACGACAGAATGGCCATCAGCGGGATAAAGACAATCAGGCAGATGATCACAATGGTCACCAGCGACGCCAGGCCATTGCGATCGCCCATCATGCTGCGCAGCTTATTTTTCACCGGGTTAAACACCACGGTAAGGATAGCCGCCCACAAAATGGCGGAGAAATAAGGTGAAAGGATATCGAAAAATGCCCAGGTAACGAGGGCCAGAATGAAAATGAAAAAGCCTTTGGTCAAGCCGTTAAATCGCATTGGTGCGTCCTGTTGCGGGAAATCTTTGTCGACTATAGGTGCGTTTGCCCCGATTTACCAGGTTAGCGCATCACCGACGCAACATGAAAATAGCTCATGTTCAATGAAATTAACTCGCTTTCTCTCCCCGTACGGCTCTGGCATAAATTACACCATGTTAACTTATTGACAACATGAAAACGGTTCACAGGCTCAGTTTTCACGTCAGAACTCAGGATGCAACGTCGCTATGAATACAGATTTCACCTTTGCCATTACGCGCAGCCGTTTTGATGAAAACTATAATCCGTCAGAAAACACGCGCATTACCACCAACTTTGCCAATCTGGCGCGGGGTGAGAACCGTCAGCAGAATTTACGCAATACGCTAATCATGATCGACAATCGCTTTAATACGTTAGCGCATTGGGATAATCCGCAAGGCGATCGTTATGCCGTCGAGCTGGATATCATTTCCGTAGAAATGAAGATTGCGGGCAGCGCTTTCCCGGCAATCGAGATCCTGCAAACCAATATTATTGATAAAAAGACCAACGAACGCATTGCGGGCCTCGCCGGCAACAACTTCTCGTCTTATGTGCGCGACTATGACTTTAGCGTCTTATTGTTAGGCCACAATAAAGACCGCGAGCAGTTTAGCCTGCCAGCACATTTTGGCGATCTGCACGGCAATATCTTCAAGCATTTCGTGCAGTCTGCAGAATACCGCGCGCAGTTTAAAAAGCCGCCGGTAATCTGCCTGAGCGTATCGAACAAAAACGCCTATCAGCGTACCGGCAACCAGCACCCGGTGCTCGGCATCGAATACCAGCAGCACGGAACGTCATTAACCGAAACGTACTTCAGCAAGATGGGCCTGCAGGTGCGCTACTTTATGCCCAAAAACAGCGCCGCCCCGCTGGCCTTCTTCTTTACCGGCGATTTGCTGGGCGATTACAGCGATCTTGAGCTGATTGGCACCATCGCCACCATGGAAACCTTCCAGAAGATTTATCGCCCGGAGATTTATAACGCCAACTCGGCGGCAGGCCTGCACTATCAGCCGAACCTGAGCCACGAGGATCATTCGTTAACCAAAATTGTTTACGACCGGGAAGAGCGCAGCCGTCTGGCGATTGAACAGGGCAAGTTTACCGAAGAGCATTTCATTAAACCGTACAAGAAAATTCTTGAGCAATGGTCTGCTAACTACGCACGTTAATTTAATCAAAATAAAGGTTATCTACTTATGAAAACATTGCTCCCGACTTCAACGGCTGGCAGCTTACCGAAACCGTCCTGGCTTGCGCAGCCGGAAACGCTGTGGTCGCCGTGGAAATTACAGAACGAAGAGCTGATTCTCGGCAAACAGGATGCGCTGCGTTTATCGCTGGACGACCAGCTGCGCGCGGGCATTGATATTGTCAGCGACGGCGAGCAAACCCGTCAGCACTTTGTTACCACGTTTATTGAGCACCTCAGCGGCGTGGATTTTGAAAAACGCGAAGTGGTGAAAATTCGTAATCGCTATGACGCCAGCGTGCCCACGGTGGTTGGCGCCGTCGAGCGTAAAAAACCGGTGTTCGTGGATGACGCGCGCTATTTACGTCAGCTCACCAAGCAGCCGATAAAATGGGCGCTGCCGGGGCCGATGACCATGATCGATACCCTTTACGACGCCCACTACAAAAGCCGCGAAAAGCTGGCGTGGGAATTTGCCAAAATCCTCAACCAGGAAGCCCGCGAGCTGGAAGCCGCCGGCGTCGATATTATCCAGTTTGACGAGCCGGCGTTTAACGTTTTCTTCGATGAGGTCAACGACTGGGGCATCGCAGCCTTAGAGCGGGCGATTGAAGGGCTGAAATGCGAAACGGCCGTGCACATCTGCTACGGCTACGGCATTAAAGCCAACACCGACTGGAAAAAGACGCTGGGCAGCGAGTGGCGTCAATACGAAGAAGCGTTTCCGAAGCTGCAGGCATCGAATATCGATATCATCTCGCTGGAGTGCCATAACTCCCGCGTACCGATGGATCTGCTGGCGCTGATTCGCGGCAAGAAGGTGATGGTCGGCGCAATTGATGTCGCCAACCACGCCGTCGAGACGCCGGAGGAAGTCGCCGATACCCTACGCAAAGCCCTGCAGTTTGTTGATGCCGATAAACTCTACCCATCAACCAACTGCGGCATGGCACCGCTGCCGCGCCACGTGGCCCAGGGCAAGCTGAATGCGCTCAGCGCGGGGGCGGAGATCATTCGCCGGGAACTGACGGCGAAATAACGTCACAAGACACAGGCGATCGCCAGGATCGTCTGTCAGTTACGCAGGCTACGCGTTCTGATACAGATCCCAGCGGTTGCCATACAGATCTTCAAACACCACCACCGTACCATACTCCTCCTCCCGCGGCGCTTCGCAAAAATGCACACCTTTGGCCTTCATCGCATGGTAATCGCGCCAGAAATCATCGGTCTGCAGAAACAGAAATACTCTCCCGCCGCACTGATTACCGATAAAACCCTGCTGCCGTTCGTTAGACGCGCGCGCCAGCAAAAGGTTACAGTCGCTTTCCGCGTTGGGTGATACCACCACCCAGCGTTTTCCCGGCTGCGGCGTATCTTCAATCAGCGTGAACCCCAGTTTGTCCGTGTAGTACTCAATCGCGCGGTCGTAGTCGTCAACCACAATGGCGATGTGCCCCAGGCACCTTTTTTGCGTTCTCATTCGCTGCTCCGTTCAGATTCATACGCCGTATACCCTACACGCTTTCAGGCATAAAAAAACCGCCGATAAATCGGCGGTTCTTCACATCATCAGCAGGAACATTACATCAGCGGCATCGCCATCTGCACAATGCTAATCAGCGGCTGCGGATAAATACCCAGCACCAGCACCAGCAGTGCGGAGATCAGCACCACGATACCGCCCGCGCTGTACTGCCAGTTAGACGGCGCATCGCGGCCCGGCTGCTGCGGCGCGCTGAGATACAGGCTGACGGCCACGCGCAGGTAGTAGTAAAGGCCAATCGCGGAACCAACGACTACCGCGCCGACCAGCCACCACAGGTGTGCCTGCACGCCGACGGCCAGTACGTAGAACTTACCGATAAAGCCAAGGGTCATCGGAATACCGGCCAGCGACAGCATCATCACCGTCATCACCGCCGCCAGAATCGGGCGATTCCAGAACAGGCCACGGTAGGAGTACAGCGAGTCAGCATCCGGGCCACGGTACGGGCTGGACATCAGGCTCACCACGCCGAAAGCGCCGAGGCTGCTGAACAGATAACCGGCCAGATACACGCCTACAGTTTCCATCGACATCTCGCCGCTGTGCAGCGCAATCAGCGCCACCAGCAGGTAGCCGAGGTGAGAGATAGACGAGTAGCCGAGCAGACGCTTGATGTTGGTCTGGCTGAGCGCCATCAGGTTACCGAAGATGATGGAAGCGAAGGCAATCAGGCCCAGCACCACGCGTACCGCTTCGCTGTCGCCGACCGGGGCGTACAGGAACAGACGCATCACCACGCCAAAAATGGCAATCTTGCTGGCGGTTGCCAGGAAGGTTGACACCGGCGCAGGGGCACCCTGATAGACGTCCGGCGTCCACAGGTGGAACGGCACCAGCGAGAGCTTGAAGCCCAGGCCCACGATCATCATGCCCAGCCCCGCCAGCAGCAGCGGTTCGTGCAGCATGTTATCACTGAGGCTCTTGCCGAGCGCCAGGAAGGAGAGATCGCCAGACTGCGCGTACAGCAGCGCCATACCGAACAGCAGGAAGGACGAAGCCGCCGCTGACAGAATGGTGTACTTGATGCTCGCTTCCAGAGAACGCTTCTGTCGGAAGGCATAGCCAATCAGGCCGAACAGCGGCAGTGAAATCAGCTCAATACCGAGGAACAGCGCCGCCAGGTGGTTGGCGTTCGCCAGCAGAATGCCGCCGAGCGCGGCAATCAGCACCAGCAGGTAGAACTCTTCCTTGTTATCGGTATAGCCCTCAAGCCACGGATAAGCGAACGTACAGGTGGCAAGGCTCGCCAGCAGCACCAGCCCGGTGTAGAGCATTGCGTAACCGTCAACGCGCATCAGCGGCGTGACGTCCATGGCGCCCGCCTGGCCAACAAACCAGAGCGAAACCAGCGCGGCGTTAAGCCCAATGACCGACAGCGTGGCATTGAGGAAGTGATTGCGTCGCCACGCAATGGAGAGCATCACAACCACCACCGTCAAGCCGACGATCAGCAGCGGTAACAGCGCGATCAGTTGTTGTGGAGTTATTGTCATGGCGAATTACGGCCTTGTAGTTGAAACAGAATTAACAAACCACTGCTGGATGTTGCTCATCGCAGAATGTGACGTGTCCAGAATAGGCTGCGGGTAGAAGCCCAGCAGAACCAGAAGCACGACCAGTAACAGAACGATAAACAGCTCGCGCAGCGACATCCCTGGCAGCTCTTTTGCCGCGATTTCGCTCTTCGCTTTGCCGAAGTATGCCCGGTGCAGCATCGCCAGCGAGTACACGGAGGCAAACACCAGACCGAAGGTAGAAATCACCGTAATCACCGGCACGACATGGTAGCTGCCGAACAGGATCATAAATTCGCCGACGAAGTTACCGGTACCCGGCATGCCCAGCGTCGCCACCGCGAAGAACATCGACAGCGCCGGCAGCCACTTAATTTTGCCCCACAGGCCACCCATCTGGCGCATGTCGCGGGTATGCAGACGTTCGTACAGCTGGCCGCACAGAATGAACAGACCGGCCGCAGACAGCCCGTGCGCGATCATCTGAATCACCGCCCCCTGGTACGCCAGCTGGCTACCGGTATAGATAGCAATCAGTACGAAGCCCATGTGGGAAACGGAGGTGTAGGCAATCAGGCGTTTAATGTCGTACTGGGTAAACGCCATCCACGCGCCGTAGAAGATACCGATCACACCCAGCCACATCGCGATAGGCGCGAACTCGGCGGAGGCGTTCGGGAACAGCGGCAGCGCAAAGCGCAGCAGACCGTAGGCCGCGGTTTTCAGCAGAATCCCCGCCAGGTCAACGGAACCCGCGGTCGGTGCCTGAGAATGCGCGTCCGGCAGCCAGCCGTGCAGCGGCACAACCGGCATTTTCACCGCGAAGGCGATGAAGAAGCCGAGCATCAGCAGGTATTCCACGCCGTGCGACATTGGGGTTTTCAGCAGGTCCTGATAGTTGAAGGTCCACACGCCGGTCGCGTTATGGTGCACGAACACCAGCGCCAGGATGGCAATCAGCATCACCAGACCGCTCGCCTGGGTATAGATGAAGAACTTGGTGGCCGCCGTGATACGCGTTTTACCGTCAGAGGCTTTATGCCCCCACAGCGCGATCAGGAAGTACATCGGCACCAGCATCATCTCCCAGAAGAAGAAGAACAGGAACATGTCGATGGCGAGGAACACGCCGATTACGCCGCCCAGGATCCACATCAGGTTGAGGTGGAAGAAGCCCTGGTATTTTTCGATTTCGCGCCAGGAACAGAGCACCGCCAGCACGCCGAGCAGGCCGGTCAGCACCACCATCAGCAGCGACAGACCGTCGATAGCCAGATGGATAGTAATGCCAAAGCGCGGGATCCACGGCAGAATAAACTCAGACTGCCACTGCGGCAGACCGGCGGATTGCGTGAGTGAGTAGCCGCCCTGCAGCCACAGCTGCAGGCCAAGCGCGAGCGTCAGTCCCATGGTGACCAGCGCAATCCAGCGCGGCATCTTCACGCCGAAGCGTTCGGTCTGCCAGCAGAGAAAACCGCCGATAAAGGGAATCAGTATTAGCCAGGGTAATAACATGGCAGTTCATTTCCTTATTCATCTATCCGGTAGCGCATCGCCCGCCGGAACAGGAAAACAGCACGACATTTTCATGGGGAGGAAAATCCTCCCCAACGAATTAACGCAACACCATCAACAGCGCCAGCACCACGACGGCACCAATGCTCATTGACGCGACATACCAGCGCAGATAGCCGTTCGCACTCAGCACCAGACCTTTACCCGCCAGGCGAGAAAGGATGGCCGGAATGTTCATCAGCGCATTCAGCGGGTCACTCTTCAGCAGCCAGGCGATGCCCAGGAACGGTTTCACAAACACTTTGTCGTACAACCAGTCAAAGCCCCAGGCGTTGTACCACCAGGTGCCCAACAGACGGCCCGGCGCGCTGTTGGCAATCGCGGTGACCAGGCTACGTTGGCCCAGCCACAGCCATGCGGCAATCAGGATACCGGCAATCGCCACCACGCCGGAGGTGATTTCCAGCGTCAGCACGCGGCCATGTTCCAGCTCGGTCGTGGCTGGCAATACGCCGTGCAGCGGCGGCACAATCAGTGCGCCAATAAAGGTCGACAGGATCATCAGCACAATCAGCGGCAGATGATGGGTAATCCCCTTCCCTGCGTGCGCGTGGATCTGCTCTTTACCGTGGAAGACGATGAAGATCATACGGAAGGTATAGAGCGAGGTCATGAATGCACCGACCAGGCCCGCAACCATCAGATTGATATGACCGTTGGCCATCGCACCGGCGAGGATTTCGTCTTTACTGAAGAAGCCCGCGGTAATCAGCGGCAGCGCGGAGAGCGCGGCACCACCGACCAGGAAGCAGGCATACACCAGCGGAATCGACTTACGCAGGCCACCCATCTTGAAGATGTTCTGTTCGTGATGGCAGGCCAGAATAACCGAGCCGGACGCCAGGAACAGTAGCGCTTTGAAGAACGCGTGAGTCATCAGATGGAAAATCGCCGCATCCCACGCCTGTACGCCAAGCGCCAGGAACATGTAGCCAATCTGGCTCATGGTGGAGTAGGCCAGCACGCGTTTGATATCGGTCTGCACCAGCGCGGCAAAGCCCGCCAGCACCAGGGTAATCGCCCCGACAATCCCGACCAGATGCAGCACTTCCGGCGTCAGCAGGAACAGACCGTGAGTACGGGCAATCAGGTACACGCCCGCGGTCACCATGGTCGCTGCGTGGATCAGCGCAGAAACCGGCGTTGGGCCCGCCATCGCATCCGCAAGCCAGGTCTGCAGCGGCAGCTGCGCGGATTTACCGACCGCACCGCCCAGCAGCATCAGGGTTGCCCACATCAGCATGTCGTTGCCTGCGGCAAAGTGCGCCGGCGCCAGTTCAACCATTTCGCGGAAGTTCAGCGTGCCCAGCTCGTTGTAGAGAATGAACAGCGCGAACGCCAGGAAGACGTCACCGACGCGGGTGACAACGAAGGCTTTCATCGCCGCAGCGCCGTTCTTCGGATCGGTGTAGTAGAAACCGATCAGCAGATAGGAGCACAGGCCCACGCCTTCCCAGCCTAAGTACATCAGCAGCAGGTTATCCGCCAGAACCAGAACCACCATGCTGGCGATAAACAGGTTGGTGTAGGCGAAGAAGCGGGAGTAGCCCTCTTCACCGCGCATATACCAGGAGGCGAACATGTGGATCAGGAAGCCCACGCCGGTTACCACGGAGAGCATGGTCAGCGACAGGCCGTCCAGCACCAGGCTGAAGCCAATGTTAAAGTCGCCGACGGACATCCACGTCCACAGCGGCAGGCTGAACGCCTGCTTGCCGTTGGCAAAGAAGTCTACCCCGACAAAGGCGGTCACCAGCGCGGCCAGGCCAATCGACCCGACGCCAACGGTGGCGGAGAGGTTTTCCGACCAGCGCCCGCGGGAGAAAGCCAGCAGCACAAAGCCAATCAATGGCAAAATAATGGTTAAGGCAAGCATGTTCATCCGCGCAACTCACTTACTGAATCGATGTTCAGGTTCTGGCGGCGACGATGGAGCTGCAGCAGCAGCGCCAGGCCAATACTCGCTTCCGCAGCCGCGAGGGTAATGGCGAGGATATACATCACCTGACCGTCGGTCTGGCCCCAGTAGCTGCCGGCGACCACGAAGGCCAGCGCGGCGGCGTTAATCATGATTTCCAGCCCAATCAGCATAAACAGCAGGTTGCGACGGATAACCAGACCGGTTAAACCCAGCACGAATAAAATCGCCGCGAGGATCAGCCCATGTTGTAAAGGAATCATGCGTGTTCCTCCGTTTTCCTTTTCGCGCTATCGCCAGCACGGTTGCTCAGCACTTCGCCCATGCGGTCTTCACGACCGATATGGAAGGCCACAACCAGGCCCGCCAGCAGCAGCATCGACGCCAGTTCCACCGCCAGTACGTACGGCCCGAACAGCGCAATACCGACGTCTTTCGCGCTGATGGCGTTGCCATCAATGCCCTGGTCATTCAGGCCGAGGATGGCGTACACCATCACAGCCAGCAGCACGGCGGAAAGAATCGCCGGGCCAATCCAGATTTGCGGCTTCAGCCACTGACGTTCCTGAGCGATTTCCGCACCGCCCAGGTTCAGCATCATCACCACGAAGACGAACAGCACCATGATGGCGCCCGCGTAAACGATGATCTCCAGCGCACCGGCGAAATACGCCCCCAGCGAGAAGAACACCCCGGCAATCGCCAGCAGCGAGATAATCAGATACAGCAGCGCGTGTACCGGGTTAGTGTGCGTAATCACTCGCAGCGTCGCGAGGACAGCAACAAGGCCACAGATATAAAAAGCGAATTCCATTGCCCCTCTCCTTACGGTAACAGGCTCTTGACGTCGATAGGCTTGGCTTCGTTCTCTGCTTCGCCTTTATCTTTGCCGTCGATTGCCATACCCGCCATCCGGTAGAAGTTATATTCCGGGTATTTGCCCGGACCGGAAATCAGCAGATCCTCTTTTTCGTACACCAGATCCTGACGCTTGTATTCGCCCAGTTCAAAATCCGGGGTCAACTGAATCGCCGTGGTCGGGCACGCTTCTTCGCACAGGCCGCAGAAAATGCAGCGTGAGAAGTTGATGCGGAAAAACTCCGGATACCAGCGACCGTCTTTGGTCTCCGCTTTTTGCAGAGAGATACAGCCTACCGGGCAGGCTACCGCACACAGGTTACAGGCAACGCAGCGCTCTTCGCCGTCCGGATCGCGCGTCAGCACGATACGGCCACGGTAGCGCGGCGGCAGGTAGACCGGCTCTTCCGGGTACATTTGCGTTTCGCGTTTGGCGAACGCATGCAGGCCGATCATCCAGATACTGCGTACCTGGGTGCCGAAGCCTACGATTAATTCTTTTAAGGTCATGGTCTATAGCCCCTTATGGCTGCTGCCAGAGAATGACAGCCGCCGTTACCAGCAAGTTGATGAGCGTCAGCGGCAGGCACACTTTCCAGCCGAAGGACATTACCTGGTCATAACGAGGACGCGGTAACGACGCACGAATCAAAATGAACATCATCATAAAGAACGCGGTTTTCAGCGCGAACCAGATGAATGGCGGTAAGAACGGGCCTTGCCAGCCACCGAAGAACAGCGTCACGATCAGCGCTGACACGGTGACGATACCGATGTATTCGCCTACGAAGAACAGACCGAATTTCATACCGGAATATTCAATGTGATAGCCATCGGCCAGCTCCTGCTCGGCTTCCGGTTGGTCAAACGGGTGACGGTGACACACCGCCACGCCCGCAATCGCAAAGGTAATGAAGCCGAAGAACTGAGGAATGACGTTCCACAGGTGCGCCTGGTTATTGACGATGTCGGTCATGTTGAATGAACCGGCCTGCGCCACTACGCCCATCAGAGACAGGCCCAGGAACACTTCGTAGCTCAGGGTCTGCGCAGACGCACGCATCGCACCCAGCAGGGAGTATTTGTTGTTGCTCGACCAACCGGCGAACAGCACCGCGTAGACCGCCAGACCCGCCATCATCAGGAAGAACAGAATCCCGATGTTCAGGTCGGCGACCACCCAGCTTGGGCTGACCGGCACAATGGCGAAGGCCAGCAGCAGCGAGGTGAAGGCGATAACCGGTGCCAGCGTAAAGATCATACGGTCCGTAAATTTCGGGACCCAGTCCTCTTTAAAGAACATTTTGATCATATCGGCAACGAGCTGGAGCGAACCGCCCCAGCCTACGCGGTTTGGCCCGTAGCGGTTCTGGAACAGGCCCAGAAGGCGACGTTCGCCAAAGCTCATGAACGCCCCGCAGGTGACAACCACCAGCAGAATCACCACGGCTTTAACGATGCTGAGGAGGATCTCAATCAGATCCGGCGTTAACCAACTCATGCTTTTGCCTCCTGCAGATTATCAAGGCGCCCGCCCGCCATCACCGGCGCAATGCCCGGCATGCCCATCGGCAGACCGACCTGCCCCGCCGCCAGACCTTCAGAAATAATCAGCGGCAGGCTGATTGTCTGTCCGTCATAGCTAAAGGCAATGCGTGCGCCCGCGTTGACGCCAAGCTTCGCGGCGTCCGCCGGGTTAAGCTTGATGTACGGCTGCGGCATGCGGCTCTGGAAGACCGGAGAACGCTGGGACATTTCGTCACTACCGAACAGATGGTAGTAAGGTGCAATACGCCAGCTGCCTTCCTGCGCCTGGAAACTTTCCGGCACGGCGCTGAAGAACGCCAGACCGCTTTCGGAAGCTTCAATCAGACGTACGCCCGGGTCGCCGTGGCGCAGTTTACCGCCCACTTCAGCCTGGAACTTGTTCCATGCCTGCGGGGAGTTCCAGCCCGGTGCCCATGCGAATGGGATCTGCGAGCGCGGCGCGCCCGGCTGGTTGTTCCCTTCCATCGAGAAGGCGAACATGGTGTCTTTATCCTGCGGCTGACGCGGTTCGTGCACGCTGATGTTTGCGCGCATTGCCGTACGACCGCTGTAGCGGTGCGGTTCACGCGCCAGCTTCTGACCGCGAATACGGAAGCTTGCGTCCGGCGCGGCGTCTTTAATACCCGCCAGCTGAGGCAGCTTTTCCACCACCGCATCGATCACGTGGTCGAGCTGCGTCCAGTCCACTTCGCGGCTCTGCACGGTGCTGTGCAGCGAGTGCAGCCAGCGCCAGCTTTCCAGCATCACGGTTTTGCTGTCGTAGTACGCCGGGTCATACACCTGGAAGAAGCGCTGCGCGCGGCCTTCGTTGTTGATGACCGTACCGTCGCTTTCCGCGAAGCTTGCTGCGGAGAGCACCAGGTGCGCTTTATCCATAATCGCGGTGCGCTGATGGTCAATGACCATCACCAGCGGCGCTTTAGAAAGCGCAGCGTCAACGCGCGCAGCGGAAGCATGGCGGTGCAGATCGTTCTCCAGCACCACTACCGCATCGGCTGCGCCGGACTCCAGCTCGCTCAACGCCGCTTCCAGAGAACCGCCGCCAATCATGCCCAGACCGATGCTGTTCACCGCGCGGGCAATCATGGTAACCCCCACGTCGGCGCCGCGGCCTTTCAGCGCTTTAGCCACGTTGGCTGCGGCCTGAATAATTTCCGCGCTTCCGGCGTTGGTACCGGAAATAATCAGCGGTTTCTTCGCTCCCGCCAGCGCCTGCACGATCACGTCGATCTTGCCCTGCAGATCGCGATCCAGACCTTCAACGGCCGGGGCGCTGTTATCCAGCGCGTGCGCGATAGCAAAGCCCAGTCGCGCCTGGTCTTCCACCGGTGCGCGATAGGTCCACGCCGCAATGTCATCCAGACGAGTATCGTCAACGTTGGTCACAAACAGCGGATGTTTTGCGCGCTGGCCAATGTTGAGGATGGCCGCAATCTGCCAGTCAGCCACTTTTTGCGCTGCCGCCATTTCACGCGCTTTACCTTTGACCGCCTGGCGAACCGCCAGCGCTGCGCGCGCGCCGGTCTGGGTTAAATCTTCACCCAACACCAGCACCGCATCATACGTTTCAATTTCGCGCAGCGCCGGGGTATGAATACCGCCTTCGCGCAGCACTTTCAGTACCAGCTGCAGACGTTCCTGCTCGCTCTGGGCAATACCGGTATAGAAGTTTTCCGCTCCAACCAGCTCGCGCAGCGCGAAGTTGCTTTCGATGCTGGCGCGTGGGGAGCCGATACCGATAACCTTTTTCGACTGGCGCAGAATATCCGCCGCACCCTGCATCGCCTGTTCGGCGTTGAGCGTAATCAGGTCATCGCCACGGCGCTGAACCGGCTGACGCGGACGGTCTTTCAGGTTCACATAGCCATAGCCGAAACGACCGCGATCGCACAGGAAGTAGTGGTTCACGGTGCCGTTGTAGCGGTTTTCGATACGACGCAGTTCGCCGTAGCGTTCGCCCGGGCTGGTGTTACAGCCCAACGAGCACTGCTGGCAGATGCTTGGCGCAAACTGCATGTCCCACTTACGGTTGTAGCGCTCGGAGTGGGTTTTATCGGTAAATACGCCGGTCGGGCAAATTTCGACCAGGTTACCGGAGAATTCGCTCTCCAGGGTGCCGTCTTCCGGACGCCCGAAGTAGACGTTGTCGTGCGCGCCGTAGACGCCCAGATCGGTGCCGTCAGCGTAGTCTTTGTAGTAACGCACGCAGCGGTAACAGGCGATGCAGCGGTTCATTTCGTGAGAGATGAACGGCCCCAGGTCCTGGTTACGGTGGGTACGTTTCGTAAAGCGATAGCGACGGAAGCTATGGCCGGTCATCACGGTCATATCCTGGAGGTGGCAGTTGCCGCCCTCTTCACAGACCGGACAGTCGTGCGGGTGGTTGGTCATAAGCCACTCCACCACGCTCTCGCGGAACTGCTTCGCTTCTGCGTCGTCGATAGAAATAAAGGTGCCGTCAGATGCCGGCGTCATGCAGGACATCACCAAGCGACCACGCGTGTCTTCCGCGTTTTGATATTGCTTCACCGCACACTGGCGGCAAGCACCGACGCTGCCCAGCGCCGGGTGCCAGCAAAAGTATGGAATATCAAGGCCCAGAGAGAGACATGCCTGTAACAGGTTGTCCGCTCCGTTAACCTCGTATTCTTTGCCGTCTACATGAATCGTAGCCATTAGCGTGCTTCCAAAATAAATAAATCTTTAGATTACCAGCGCGTCTTAAGCAGGTTCGGCTGAATCCCGTTGATTGCATGGGTATTGCTGAACTGCTGCTTAATGCCTGCCTCGAATTCGTCGCGGAAATACTTAATGGCGCTCTGCAGCGGCTCAACCGCACCAGGCGCATGCGCGCAGAAGGTTTTACCCGGCCCTAAGAATCGACACAGTTGCTCAAGCGTCTCGATATCGCCAGGCTGGCCTTCACCCTTTTCAAGGGCGCGCAGAATTTTCACGCTCCACGGCAGGCCGTCGCGGCACGGCGTACACCAACCGCAGGACTCACGGGCGAAGAACTCTTCCAGGTTACGCACCAGCGACACCATGCCAATCTCGTGGTCGACGGCCATCGCCAGCGCCGTCCCCAGACGGCTGCCCGCTTTACCGATGCTTTCGAATTCCATCGGCAGGTCAAGGTGCGCTTCGGTCAGGAAGTCGGTCCCCGCGCCACCTGGCTGCCAGGCTTTGAACTTCAGGCCATCGCGCATGCCGCCCGCGTAGTCTTCGAGAATTTCACGCGCCGTCGTGCCGAACGGCAGCTCCCACAGCCCCGGGTTTTTCACGCGGCCGGAGAAGCCCATCAGCTTGGTACCGGCATCTTTGCTTTTCGAGATGTTCTGGTACCACTCAACGCCGTTAGCCAGAATCGCCGGAACGTTACACAGCGTTTCGACGTTGTTGACGCAGGTCGGTTTGCCCCATACGCCGGAGCTTGCCGGGAACGGCGGCTTGGAGCGCGGGTTGGCGCGGCGGCCTTCGAGGGAGTTAATCAGTGCGGTTTCTTCACCGCAGATATAACGCCCGGCGCCGGTGTGCACGAACAGCTCGAAGTCAAAGCCGGTGCCGAGAATGTTCTTCCCGAGCAGGCCCGCTTCGGTGGCTTCCGCAATGGCACGACGCAGATGCTGCGCCGCTTCAATATATTCCCCACGCAGGAAGATGTAGCCGCGGTACGCCTTCAGGGCAAACGCGGAGATCAGCATGCCTTCCACCAGCAGGTGCGGCAGCTGTTCCATCAGCAGGCGGTCTTTGTAGGTACCCGGCTCCATTTCATCGGCGTTACACAGCAGGTAACGGATGTTCATGGATTCGTCTTTCGGCATCAGGCTCCACTTCAGACCGGTGGAAAAGCCCGCGCCGCCGCGCCCTTTCAGGCCAGCGTCTTTTACCTGGTTGACGATCTCGTCCGGCGCCATCCCGGTGAGCGCTTTTCGCGCCCCGGCATAGCCGTTTTTCGCCTGATACTCTTCCAGCCACACCGGCTGCTTGTCGTCACGAAGACGCCAGGTCAGCGGATGGGTTTCGGGAGTCAGAATAATATTCTTCATTATTTATACTGCTCCAGCAGGTCAGGAATGGCTTCCGGCGTCAGATGGCTGTGAGTGTCCTCATCAATCATCATGGTCGGCCCCTTGTCGCAGTTGCCCAGGCAGCAGGTCGGCAGCAGCGTGAAGCGACCATCAAAGGTGGTTTGACCCGGTTTGATGTTCAGCTTCTTCTCGATTGCCGCCTGAATACCCTGGTAACCGGTAATGTGGCACACCACGCTGTCGCAGTAGCGAATCACGTGACGACCGACCGGCTGGCGGAAAATCTGGCTGTAGAACGTCGCCACGCCTTCGACGTCGCTCGCCGGAATACCCAGCACGTCGGCAATAGCGTAAATGGCGCCGTCCGGTACCCAGCCGCGCTGTTTCTGAACGATTTTCAGCGCTTCAATGGACGCCGCACGCGGGTCTTCGTAGTGGTGCTTCTCGTGCTCAATGGCTTCACGCTCTGCCGCACTCAGCTCAAAAGCCTCGGTTTGTGGTTGTTGATTCTCGTGCATAATTAGCGGTCCACGTCTGACATAACAAAATCAATACTACCCAGGTAGACGATAAGGTCTGATACCAGGCTGCCACGGATCGCCGACGGAATCTGCTGCAAGTGCGCATAGCTCGGCGTACGGATACGGGTGCGGTAGCTCATGGTGCTGCCGTCGCTGGTCAGGTAGTAACTGTTAATACCCTTGGTCGCTTCCACCATCTGGAAGGACTCCTGCGCCGGCATAACCGGGCCCCAGGAAACCTGCAGGAAGTGGGTGATCAGGGTTTCAATGTGCTGCAGCGTGCGCTCTTTCGGCGGCGGCGTGGTCAGCGGGTGATCCGCTTTGAACGGGCCTTCCGGCATGTTGTCGAGGCACTGCTGAAGAATGCGCAGACTCTGGCGCAGCTCTTCCACTTTCAGCATCACGCGGGTGTAGCAGTCAGAAACGCCACCGCCGGTCGGGATTTCAAAGTCGAAGTTTTCATAGCCAGAATACGGACGCCATTTACGCACGTCGAAGCCGATACCGGTGGCGCGCAGGCCAGCACCGGTGGTGCCCCACTCCAGCGCTTCTTTTGCGGTATAAGCCGCAACGCCGACGGAGCGGCCTTTCAGAATGGTGTTACGCAGCGCGGCTTTCTCGTAGGAGTCCAGACGCTTCGGCATCCACTCGAGGAATTCACGCAGCAGACGATCCCAGCCGCGCGGCAGGTCGTGCGCCACGCCGCCGATACGGAACCAAGCCGGGTGCATACGGAAACCGGTAATCGCTTCGACCAGATCATAGATTTTCTGACGGTCGGTAAAGGCGAAGAAGACCGGCGTCATCGCGCCGACGTCCTGAATAAACGTCGAAATGTACAGCAGGTGGCTGTTGATGCGGAACAGTTCGGAGAGCATCACGCGAATAACGTTTACGCGGTCCGGCACGGTGATCCCGGCCAGTTTTTCTACCGCCAGCACGTACGGCATTTCGTTCACGCAGCCGCCGAGGTACTCGATACGGTCGGTGTACGGAATGTAGCTGTGCCAGGACTGACGCTCGCCCATCTTCTCGGCACCACGGTGGTGATAGCCGATGTCCGGTACGCAGTCGACAATCTCTTCGCCATCAAGCTGCAGAATAATACGGAATGCACCGTGCGCAGACGGGTGGTTCGGGCCGAGGTTGAGGAACATGAAGTCCTCGTTTTCGGTCCCGCGCTTCATGCCCCACTCTTCCGGTTTGAAGGTCAGCGCTTCCATTTCCAGATCCTGCTTGGCTTTGGTCAGCTCAAACGGGTCGAATTCGGTGGCGCGCGCCGGGTAGTCTTTACGCAGCGGGTGGCCTTCCCAGGTCGACGGCATCATGATGCGGCGCAGGTTAGGGTGGCCGTTGAAGGTAATGCCGAACATTTCCCAGGTTTCACGCTCGTACCAGTTGGCGTTCGGGAAAAGTTTGGTCAGCGTTGGCACGTTCAGGTCGTTTTCAGACAAAGCCACCTTGAGCATGATATCGCGATTGCGGTCTATTGAGATCAGGTGGTAGAAAACGGAAAAGTCCGCGGCCGGTAAACCGTCGCGGTGGGTACGTAAGCGTTCATCCATGCCGTGCAGGTCAAACAGCATCACATAAGGCTTCGGCAACTTCTTGAGGAAGTCGACGATCTCCAGCAGCTGCTCGCGCTTAACCCAAACGACAGGAACCCCGGTGCGGGTGGCCTGAACGGTAAATGCATCCGGCCCAAAACGGTTGCGCAGTTCGCCGATGACCGGATCATCAAGGTGATCGCGGGTTTGCCATGCGGCCGCTTCTTGCGCGGTTAAATCGGTCATATTGTTCACCATTGCAAAAGGTCCGTGGTGACTGCCGGAGGTGGCCTTCGCGCTGTTGTATGTTGATTTGCGAAGTCAAAAGATGCCACCGCCCGCAGGCGCAAATTAAATCTCGTCTGGCGTGCGCAGATTCGTCACTGCAATGCGTTCGCCGCGTTTACGCTCGCGTTCCGACTGCATATTGGCGCGGTACACGCCCTGATCGCCAACGACCCATGACAGCGGGCGACGTTCTTTACCGATGGACTCCTGCAACAGCATCAGCGCCTGCATATAGGCTTCTGGACGCGGCGGGCAGCCCGGAATATACACGTCAACCGGGATAAACTTATCGACGCCTTGCACCACGGAATAGATATCGTACATGCCGCCGGAGTTGGCGCAGGCACCCATCGAGATAACCCACTTCGGTTCCAGCATCTGGTCATACAGGCGCTGAATGACCGGGGCCATTTTGGTAAAGCAGGTACCGGCCACCACCATCAGGTCAGCCTGACGCGGGGAAGCGCGCAGTACTTCCGCACCAAAACGCGCAACGTCATGCACCGCAGTGAATGACGTCACCATTTCTACGTAGCAGCAAGAAAGGCCGAAGTTGTAGGGCCAGATTGAGTTCTTACGACCCCAGTTGACCATGTCGTGCAGCGCGTGTTCGAGTTTCCCCATGTACACGCTTTTGTTCACCTCTTGCTCCAGGGGGTCGGTCACGATCTCCTGCTTTTGCAGAGGGTAACGGTCGTTCTCACCGTTAGGATCTATGCGGGTGAGCGTATAATCCATCTTATTGCCTCGCTTTTACTGCGTATTACGGTTAGTGACGCTGTCGTTTTCCGGGTTTACCAGCGTGCGGCGAGAACGCGCAGGCGTCCAATCGAGCGCGCCAATGCGAACGAGGTAAACCAGACCGGCCAGCAGCACAAATATGAAAATGGCGGCTTCGATAAAGCCAACCCAACCGCTCTCGCGAATGGACGTTGACCAGGCGTACAGGTAAAGCGCTTCGACGTCGAAGATGACGAAGAACATGGCGACCAGATAGAACTTGGCCGACAGGCGCAGTCGTGCGGAGCCAACGGAGTCGATGCCCGATTCAAACGGGGTGTTTTTGCTACGCGCGCGCGCGCGACCGCCAAGGTACCAGCCGCCGATGAGCATCAGGCAGCAAAGGCCAATGGCAATGATCAGAAAGATAGCGAATGCCCAGTGATGAGCGATGATTTCAGTGGATGTTGACATACGCAAAGCTTACCAAATTAGTAGCTTACCCTGCTCTGCTCTTACCGGCAGATGGACGCTACATCGATTCATGGGGAGGATTAAAAAACCTACAAACAGCCCAATTGGAACGCCAGACCGCAAAATGTTGAGGTTTTTTACTCCTTTCTATAACCTTTTGTCAACTTTAACAAAAGTTTCCTCACATTAATTTACATCAAAGTCATTTCATTAACATTACGTGCCCTTTGATTCTATTCACCTCAGTAGACCTTAAGGTTTATCGGTTGGTGAATCGTGTCCGTTTTGTAGCAATGACAGGAATTACCCCTCTATTTTGACAGGAATTACTAACGATTCCTCCCCCCCATGAGGGGTATTTTCTTGATCTAAGACACGCTTTTGTTAATTCGCCCTGTAAAACGGCAACAATCTATCCGTTTTTTTAACATTAGCAGGAGATATGGCATTGCGTTTGCCATGGGTAGGTATGAATAGAAAAATAATTCTAATTACATGATTATTATCACATTAATAAATTTATTTTTTCGGTCCTGGCGAAAAAACGCAAAAAAAGAACCGCAAACTGGCTTTTTATCGTCTACGATTCTTTTTTGCACTTACATTTTGTTACTACTTTTCAACCGGAATGTTAATCAATGTCCCTTTCAAATATAAGGGGATTATCTCCCTCTTCCGGCGTATACACACCCGTCTGTGGCCAGGCGTCGTGCCGCGGTTCTTGCGACTCAAAAATCATCTGCGCTAGCTCGTTGCCGCTTTCCGCGTTATAGCTCAGCATGTATTCGGTTTCCGGCAGATCCGGCATCCCTTCCCCTTTCCCCAACGCGCGCAGATCGGGGCTCATCATTTCTACCGGGCGCGCCGTCACGCCAAGCCCAGCCTTCACCGCCGCGCGAACGGCCGAGAGCGACGACGCAACGTAGGCTAAACGCCACGGCATTCCGGCGGCATCAAGCGTCTTGAGGATGGTGTCGCGGAACGGGCTTGGATCGTCGAGCAGCACCAGAGGCATCGGCTCTTCGGGGCGCAGCGTAAACTCCGCAGCACAGTACCAAAGCGTAGGCGAGGTCCGCAGTACCGTCGAGGCAAAACCTTCCAGCGGGTGCGACGTTAACGCCAGGTCCACTTCTTGATTCTTAAGCATATCGGCCATCACGCAGTGACGTTTTACCCGCACGTCAAGCGCCAGCTTAGGATACGCCGAGCTAATGCGGTTTAATAAAAACGGCAGAATGGTGTCCGCAGATTCGTCGGATGACCCCAGCGTCAGTTGACCCTGTAGCGGGTTAAACATTAGCGACGTGCATGCTTCATCGTTAAATCGCAGAATTTTTCGCGCATAGCCCAGCAGTTGAATACCGTGCTCCGTTAACAGCTTATTTCGCCCATGACGGGCAAAAAGCTCCTTTCCTACCAGCTGCTCCAGGCGCTGCATCTGCTGGCTTACGGCGGATTGGGTACGGCACACCGCGGCAGCAGCGGCGGCAAAGGTGCTCAGATCGGCAACAGCAACAAAGGTTCTCAGCAGATCGAGGTCGAGATTCAGTATCGGACGATTAGCATTTATCATATTAATCCACTTACAGGTGCGGAAACCGACCTGCCTTATTGATGCTGCACTCAAAAATTTCAGGCTAATCCTTTAAACATCTTTCACCAATCTCTGACGAATGACTGCCCGACGAGTGTCAGTATTAAAATTGTCTGCGACGGCAATGCGCGCAGTTCCTTTTTACAATATGTCCGTAAACATGTCGCTATTTATCGGGTTCTCCCTGGGTGAGGCCTCGCGTAAGAAGTTGTAGGAAGCGACTTCGCGATTATGCTTCAGAGGGATTGCTGTACGTTTTAAAAGAAGCTAATAAATATGATGAATAACATTGAGTTATAAAACCTATAATGATAATCATCAGTGAAACTAACTCATAGGGCTCTTACTGACCTCAACATATTAACCGAAATCCATAAGATTTATAAGCCTTAATAAGCCGTATCTCAAACTGAAAAAGGTTTAGAATCAAAACAATTTAAGAAATCTAAGGAAGGTGCGAACAAGTTCCTGATATGAGATCATCATGTTCATCCGGAGCGCATCCCAGAGGGACATCATGAGCCATCAACTCACCTTCGCCGATAGTGAATTCAGCACTAAGCGCCGTCAGACCCGAAAAGAGATTTTCCTCTCCCGCATGGAGCATATTCTGCCATGGCAGAATATGACCGCTGTCATCGAGCCGTTTTATCCCAAGGCGGGCAATGGCCGACGGCCCTATCCGCTGGAGACCATGCTGCGTATTCACTGCATGCAGCATTGGTACAACCTGAGCGACGGTGCCATGGAAGATGCCCTGTACGAAATCGCCTCCATGCGCCTGTTTGCCCGATTATCCCTGGATAGCGCCCTGCCGGATCGCACCACCATCATGAATTTCCGCCACCTGCTCGAGCAGCATCAACTGGCCCGTCAATTGTTCAAGACCATCAATCGCTGGCTGGCCGAAGCAGGCGTCATGATGACCCAAGGCACTTTGGTGGATGCCACCATCATTGAGGCACCCAGCTCTACCAAGAACAAAGAGCAGCAACGCGATCCGGAGATGCATCAGACCAAGAAAGGCAATCAGTGGCACTTTGGCATGAAGGCCCACATTGGTGTCGATGCCAAGAGTGGCCTGACCCACAGCCTAGTCACCACCGCGGCCAACGAGCATGACCTCAATCAGCTGAGTAATCTGCTTCATGGAGAGGAGCAATTTGTCTCAGCCGATGCCGGCTACCAAGGAGCGCCACAGCGCGAGGAGCTGGCCGAGGTGGATGTGGACTGGCTGATCGCCGAGCGTCCCGGCAAGGTAAAAACCTTGAAGCAGCATCCGCGCAAGAACAAAACGGCCATCAACATCGAATACATGAAAGCCAGCATCCGTGCCAAGGTGGAGCACCCGTTTCGCATCATCAAGCGGCAGTTCGGCTTCGTGAAAGCCAGATACAAGGGGCTGCTGAAAAATGATAACCAACTGGCGATGTTATTCACCCTGGCCAACCTGTTTCGGGTGGACCAAATGATACGTCAGTGGGAGAGATCTCACTAAAAACCGGAAATAACGCCAGAAATGGCGGAAAAAATAGCCTAAATAGGCTGATTCGATGTGTTTGCGGGAAAAAAATCGGCCCAGATCCGCGAAATTTTAATCAGCGAGTCAGCTTTGGAAGAAATGACCTGCTTATTCGCACCTTCCCTAACAAATCACATTCATTACTTTTCAAAATATAAAAAAATATTAATCTTTGCGAAGAGTCACCATTAACATCAGCTTCACAAAAATGGGTATCATGCCTAAGGAAGGTGCGAACAAGTTCCTGATATGAGATCATCATATTCATCCGGAGCGCATCCCAGAGGGACATCATGAGCCATCAACTCACCTTCGCCGATAGTGAATTCAGCACTAAGCGCCGTCAGACCCGAAAAGAGATTTTCCTCTCCCGCATGGAGCATATTCTGCCATGGCAGAATATGACCGCTGTCATCGAGCCGTTTTATCCCAAGGCGGGCAATGGCCGACGGCCCTATCCGCTGGAGACCATGCTGCGTATTCACTGCATGCAGCATTGGTACAACCTGAGCGACGGTGCCATGGAAGATGCCCTGTACGAAATCGCCTCCATGCGCCTGTTTGCCCGATTATCCCTGGATAGCGCCCTGCCGGATCGCACCACCATCATGAATTTCCGCCACCTGCTCGAGCAGCATCAACTGGCCCGTCAATTGTTCAAGACCATCAATCGCTGGCTGGCCGAAGCAGGCGTCATGATGACCCAAGGCACTTTGGTGGATGCCACCATCATTGAGGCACCCAGCTCTACCAAGAACAAAGAGCAGCAACGCGATCCGGAGATGCATCAGACCAAGAAAGGCAATCAGTGGCACTTTGGCATGAAGGCCCACATTGGTGTCGATGCCAAGAGTGGCCTGACCCACAGCCTAGTCACCACCGCGGCCAACGAGCATGACCTCAATCAGCTGGGTAATCTGCTTCATGGAGAGGAGCAATTTGTCTCAGCCGATGCCGGCTACCAAGGAGCGCCACAGCGCGAGGAGCTGGCCGAGGTGGATGTGGACTGGCTGATCGCCGAGCGTCCCGGCAGGGTAAAAACCTTGAAGCAGCATCCGCGCAAGAACAAAACGGCCATCAACATCGAATACATGAAAGCCAGCATCCGTGCCAAGGTGGAGCACCCGTTTCGCATCATCAAGCGGCAGTTCGGCTTCGTGAAAGCCAGATACAAGGGGCTGCTGAAAAACGATAACCAACTGGCGATGTTATTCACCCTGGCCAACCTGTTTCGGGTGGACCAAATGATACGTCAGTGGGAGAGATCTCAGTAAAAACCGGAAATAACGCCAGAAATGGTGGAAAAAATAGCCTAAATAGGCTGATTCGATTGTTTGCGGGAAAAAAATCGGCCCAGATCCGCGAAATTTTAATCAGCGAGTCAGCTTGGGAAGAAATGACCTGCTTATTCGCACCTTCCCTAATCCTTATTTGCTGAGATTTTATTTAAAATTAAAATCGTTGAAGGATGATTAAAGTATATCCAGGCAAATGAATCTTAAGCTAAATCATTTCTTTTTTATCAGACGTAAACACCACACCTAGACCAGATAGCGGTAGATTGAACTGCAAAGCAATAAATTAACAAAAGATCGCACAAAGAGACACGTCATTCCTTAGTAAAAAACATTGTCCCGGCATCAAGGAATGAACAAAATCTTCTACTGCTAACCCTTCAAAACGACGGGGATGGGGAGTACATTGTTCGGTGCTGACTTCCACGGCAGGGAGTGGCGATAACAGCTAAAAAGGTCAAAGATTCATGTCCCCCATCGAAAAATCCAGCAAGTTAGACAACGTTTGTTACGACATTCGTGGCCCGGTTCTTAAAGAGGCCAAACGCCTTGAAGAAGAAGGCAACAAGGTTCTTAAACTGAATATCGGCAACCCGGCTCCTTTCGGGTTTGACGCGCCGGATGAAATTCTGGTCGACGTGATCCGCAACCTGCCGACGGCGCAGGGCTACTGCGACTCCAAAGGCCTTTACTCCGCGCGTAAAGCGATCATGCAGCACTACCAGGCGCGCGGCATGCGCGACGTGACGGTAGAAGATATTTACATTGGCAACGGCGTTTCCGAGCTTATCGTGCAGGCCATGCAGGCGCTGCTCAACAGCGGTGATGAAATGCTGGTGCCGGCTCCCGACTACCCGCTGTGGACAGCGGCGGTGTCGTTATCCAGCGGTAAAGCGGTGCACTATCTGTGCGACGAGTCCGCCGACTGGTTCCCGGATCTCGACGATATCCGGGCCAAAATCACGCCGCGCACCCGCGGTATCGTGATCATCAACCCGAACAACCCGACCGGCGCGGTGTACTCGAAAGAGCTGCTGATGGAGATCGTGGAAATTGCCCGTGAGCACAACCTGATCATCTTTGCCGACGAAATCTACGACAAGATCCTGTATGACGCCGCGCAGCACCATTCGATCGCCGCGCTGGCGCCGGATCTGCTGACCGTGACCTTTAACGGCCTGTCCAAAACCTACCGCGTCGCTGGCTTCCGTCAGGGCTGGATGGTGCTGAACGGGCCGAAGAAACACGCCAAAGGCTATATTGAAGGGCTGGAAATGTTGGCTTCAATGCGCCTGTGCGCCAACGTTCCGGCGCAGCACGCCATCCAGACCGCGCTCGGTGGCTATCAAAGCATCAGCGAGTTTATTACGCCCGGCGGGCGTCTGTACGAACAGCGCAACCGCGCATGGGAGCTGATCAACGAGATCCCGGGCGTTTCCTGCGTCAAACCGCAGGGCGCGCTGTATATGTTCCCGAAAATAGACGCGAAACGTTTTAATATCCACGACGATCAGCGCATGGTGCTGGACTTCCTGCTCCAGGAGAAAGTGCTGCTGGTTCAGGGCACCGCCTTCAACTGGCCGTGGCCGGATCACGTGCGTATCGTTACCCTGCCGCGTGAAGACGATCTGGAAATGGCCATCACCCGCTTTGGCCGCTTCCTGTCGGGTTATCACCAGCTGTAATCGTGTCCAGGCCGTCGGCATTTGCATCCGACGGCCATCTCTGCGCACAATGCCTTTACCACAGTTACTGCGTAAGGGTCGCTATGAATCAGAGTCATTTTTTTGCCCACCTTTCCCGCCTGAAGTTAATTAATCGCTGGCCGCTGATGCGCAACGTGCGCACCGAAAACGTCTCTGAACACAGCCTCCAGGTCGCAATGGTCGCCCATGCGCTTGCCGCCATTAAAAATCGCAAATTTAACGGCCAGGTCAACGCAGAACGTATTGCCCTGCTGGCGATGTACCACGACGCTTCTGAAGTGTTGACCGGCGATCTTCCTACGCCGGTGAAGTACTTCAATTCGCAGATTGCCCAGGAGTACAAGGCGATAGAAAAAATTGCCCAGCAGAAGCTGATTGAAATGGTGCCGGAGGAGCTGCGCGATATTTTTGCGCCGATGATCGATGAGCATCAAAGCAGCGACGAAGAGAAAGCAATCGTCAAGCAGGCCGATGCGCTGTGCGCTTATCTGAAGTGTCTGGAAGAGCTGTCGGCCGGCAACAATGAATTTCTGCTGGCCAAAGGTCGTCTGGAGAAAACGCTGGCTTCACGGCGCAGCGAAGAGATGGACTACTTTATGGCGGTGTTCGTGCCAAGCTTCCATCTTTCGCTGGATGAAATAAGTCAGGATTCACCGCTGTAACGCCTCCGGATGGCGCTGCGCTTATCCGGCCTACAGGAAGTGAACCGTAGGCCGGATAAGGCGTTTACGCCGCCATCCGGCATTGCGCGCCTGCCCCTGCGAAAATCGTCAGAACGGGAACAGAATCGGCACCAGCACGACGCAGATAATCATCACCAGCACGGTAAACGGCACGCCTATTTTGACGAAGTCGCTGAAGCTGTATTTCCCCGGTCCCAGAACCAGCGTATTCACCGGCGATGAAACCGGCGTCATAAAGGCCGCCGAAGCGGCCATGGCGACGATCATCGCAAACGGATACGGCGAGACGCCCATCGATTTCGCCGTTGCCAGCGCAATCGGCGCCATCAGGACCGCGGTCGCGGTGTTAGAGATAAACAGGCCAATCGCGGCGCACATCACAAACAGACAGCCCAGCATCAGGTAAGGCCCCTGCCCGCCGCCGATATCCATCAGCCCTTTCACCACCAGATCAACGCCGCCGGTTTTTTGCAGCGCCAGCGCAAACGGCATCATGCCGACGATCAAAATGATGCTCGGCCAGTGAATCGATTTATAGGCGCTTTGAGCATCAATGCAGCGGAATTTGCCCATCAGCAGGCAGGCTATAATCGCCGCAATCGGGTTAGGTATTTCGTCGGTCAGCATCAGCGCCACCATCAACACCAGGCAGAAAACCGCGTGCGGGGCCTGGCTGTGGGCGGGTGAAGCATCGCTGACTTCAACCGGCAGGTTAAGCACGACGAAGTCACGACCGTTTTGCGCCAGATGGCTTATCTGCTTCCAGTTTCCCACCACCAGAACGATATCGCCCGGCTGCAGGGATTCATCGACCACCGAGCCGTCCAGCGCCTCGCCGTCGCGCTTCATGCCTACCACGTTGAGGCCGTAGCGGGTACGGAAGCCCATCTCACGAATGGTTTTGCCAATCAGCTCAGACTCCGGGATAAGCGAGACTTCTGCCATCCCCACGTCCAGCGCCTGATCGGAGAAATACTCGCCGCGCAGCACCATCGGCTCCAGCATTTGCTCGGAACAGAACTGACGCAGGTCGATTTCGGCGGCGGACATGTCAATCAACAGCACGTCGCGGGCGCGGAATTCCGATACCCCGTTAACATTGACGATCACCCGGCGGAAACGCCGCCAGCGCTCGACCCCGATAATGTTAGCACCGTAGCGCTCGCGCAGCTTCATATCGTCCAGACGCTGGCCGATCATCGGCGAACCGGGGCGAATGGCCAGCCGACGGGCGCGACCGGTTAACCGGTATTCTTTGATTAAATCACGGAAGGTGCTGCGCTTGCGCCCATCACGCGGCTGGCTGTTGTCGTCACCCTTGAGCATAAAGCGCATCACCAGCATATAGAGGATACCGAACACCAGCACTACCAGGCCTATCGGCGTGACGCTGAAGAAGCCAAAGCCCTCCAGCCCTTCGCGAATAAGCTCACTGTTGATAACCAGGTTTGGCGGCGTGGCCACCAGCGTCATCATGCCGCTGATAAGACCGGCAAAACTCAGCGGCATCATCAGCCGCGATGGCGAGATATTCATGCGCGCCGAAACGCTTAGCACCACCGGAATAAAGATAGCGACAACGCCGGTCGAACTCATAAATGCCCCGAGTCCGGCGACGGTCAGCATCAGAAATACCAGCATTTTGGTTTCGCTGTTGCCCGCCACCTGCACCAGCCAGGAGCCCATCTTGGTTGCAACCCCGGTGCGGACCAGGCCGTCTCCGATAATAAACAGCGCGGCAATCAAAATAACGTTAGGGTCGCTAAAACCAGAAAAGGCTTCGCTAAGGCTAAGCGTGCCGCTGAGCACGAAAGCCACGATAATGCCCAGCGCGATCGCATCCATGCGCACCTTGCCGGTAGCAAAAAGCACCACCGCAATCGCCAGCAGACAGAGCACCCAAATCAGTTCACCGTTCACAGCACATCCTTGTCATCAAATAAGCGGTAAGTTGTTCAAGTAAAAAGCCGTTAACCATAGTGACAGAAAAAAGCCCCAGCAACGTGGGGCTAAATCATAAGATCATGCATTCTGCGAGACGTTGACCAACCCGCTCGGCAGTTTTTCCACACGAAGCGACGCCAGCGTCGATAGCACAAAGTCAACCTGCCGCAGTTCCGGCGTTCCGGCGGGTACGTTCACCGCCGCCACGCGACAGCCTGCAGCCAGGCCAGACTGTACCCCCGCAGGCGCATCTTCAACCACCAGACAGCTCTGCGGCGCCAGCCCCAGTCGCTCGGCACCCAGCAGGTAGGCATCGGGCTGCGGCTTACCCCGCTTCACCTGCTCGGCGGTGACAAACACCGCCGGCATCGGCAGACCGGCCGCACGATGGCGAGCATGTGCCACCGGAATCGATCCGGAAGTGACAATCGCCCATGGAATATGCTGCGCATCGAGCTGGTTCAGCAGCGCCAGCGCGCCGGGCAGCGCGCTGATACCGTCAAGATCGGTGGCTTCTATCTGCTCAAGACGCAGGAATTCCGCCTGAATTTCCGCTTCCGATTTACCCGGCATAAAGTGACGTAGCGTGGTGATGGCCTGCTTGCCATGGATAAAATCCAGCACCGCGTCAGGACTGACGCCGTAGCTTTCGGCCCAGAAACGCCAGGAACGTTCCACCACCGCCAGTGAATCTACCAGCGTACCGTCTAAATCAAACAGGAACCCCTTACACTGCACGGCGGCCTCCATCAGGCATTGATGATCTGATTAATTTCGTTGCTGCTCAGGTGATACTGGCGCGGGCAACCGTGCCAGACGTTCAGCATACGCTGGTATTTGTCCCACATCGGCGTCTGGGCGTTGAAACCGTGGGTGCCGGCATCAAAGTGGGTATAGCGGCCTTCCACGTTCACCATAAAGCGCACATAGCCAAGGAAACGCGCTTCGGTCGCGGCGTCAAAGCCCAGGAAGGTCACGCGGCGTTCATCAATGGTGTCGGCATCTTTCAGGTTGGTCCAGGAAACGTGCAGCGCGTGGTACATTTCCATAATGTCGATAACGATGCGGCAGGTCTCTTCTTTGAGCTCCCCGAATTCCCTGTCCAGTTCACGCATCTGCAATCCATAACCACGTTCAATAATGGTTTGCAGGCGGCGGTAGCGCTCAGCGTTGTCGGGATCAAGCATAGTCATCATTTTGTACTGATTAGACAAAATCAGACGTTGAGCATGGGTCATTTCCATTTTTCGACTCCTGTTGCGCGTTGCGGCAAAAAAAAAGACACAAAGTTTGTGTCTTCTTTTATATGCGTTTTTCGCTATCAATTACAAATCATCGAGGAAAGTTTTATCCAGTTGTTTGAAGGCGCGCTTAAGCGTGTCAGCCAGCGCCTGGTAATCCGGCTTACCTTCGACCGGCGACAGCGCCTGCCCGGCTTCCTGTAATTTGCCGCGCACTTCGTAGAACCACTGCAGCGTTGACGGCGGCAGCGGCGTCACGGAACGCTTGCCTAACCACCACAGACCCTGCATCGGCAGGCTGAGGGCGAACAGCGCGGTCGCTACCGCCGGGCCGAGCTGACCGCCGAGCGCGATTTGCCAGCAGAGCGTAAATATGGCCAGCGGCGGCATGAAACGGATCGCATGGCGCGTCGCGCGAATCACACGGTTCTCAACAAACACCGGCGCAAGACGTTTTTCCAGCGGCCACGTCTTTGCATAGTGCTGCCCCCGGCTAAACAAACTGAAAAAACTGACCGGGCGTTGCTCGGGAGTCGACATGGCTTACCTCAACTTCACGTATAAAATTTAAAATATTTTTTAAAACAACAACTGCGTATGACATCGTTCAAAAAATTTTGGCATCCACCCGACGATCGGGTATCCTGTGCCAGCCTGAGATAGCCAGATTCTATCCCCTCCGGCATATCAAATTATCGCATATTCTGCCATTGGCTGAAAATTATGCAAAATGGCTTAGAATCAATATGTATTTCTTAGATCATGCCTGAAAACTGTTCCGGGCATGATGTTAATCATAAATGTCGGTGTCATCCTGCGCTACGCTTTATGACTCATTGACGTTTTTTTAGCCACGTATCATAAATAGGTACTTCCATGTCGAGTAAGTTAGTACTGGTTCTGAACTGCGGTAGCTCCTCACTGAAATTTGCCATCATCGATGCAGTCAACGGTGAAGAGTACCTCTCTGGTTTAGCCGAATGTTTCCATCTTCCAGAAGCACGTATCAAGTGGAAAATGGACGGCGGTAAACAAGAAGCGGCTTTAGGTGCAGGCGCCGCTCACAGTGAAGCGCTGAACTTCATCGTTAATACAATTCTGGCACAAAAACCAGAACTGTCTGCTCAGCTGACCGCGATCGGCCACCGTATCGTACACGGCGGCGAGAAGTACACCAGCTCCGTTGTGATCGACGAATCCGTTATCCAGGGCATCAAAGACTCTGCCTCTTTCGCGCCGCTGCACAACCCGGCTCACCTGATCGGTATCGCCGAAGCGCTGAAATCCTTCCCGCAGCTGAAAGACAAGAACGTTGCCGTATTCGATACCGCGTTCCACCAGACCATGCCGGAAGAATCCTACCTGTACGCTCTGCCGTACAGCCTGTACAAAGAACACGGCATCCGTCGCTATGGCGCGCACGGCACCAGCCACTTCTATGTTACTCAGGAAGCCGCTAAGGTTCTGAACAAGCCGGTTGAAGAACTGAACATCATCACCTGCCACCTGGGCAACGGTGGTTCTGTTTCTGCTATCCGCAATGGCGTATGCGTCGATACCTCTATGGGTCTGACCCCGCTGGAAGGTCTGGTGATGGGTACCCGCTCTGGCGACATCGACCCGGCTATCATCTTCCACCTGCACGACACGCTGGGTATGAGCATCGACCAGATCAACAAGATGCTGACCAAAGAGTCCGGTCTGCTGGGTCTGACCGAAGTCACCAGCGACTGCCGTTATGTAGAAGATAACTACAAAGAAAAAGCGGACGCTAAACGTGCAATGGACGTTTACTGCCACCGTCTGGCGAAATACATCGGCTCTTACACTGCGCTGATGGAAGGTCGTCTGGACGCCGTTATCTTCACCGGCGGCATCGGTGAAAACGCTGCAATGGTGCGCGAACTGTCCCTGGGTAAACTGGGCGTTCTGGGCTTCGAAGTTGATCACGAACGTAACCTGGCTGCGCGTTTCGGCAAGTCTGGCTTCATCAACAAAGAAGGCACCCGTCCTGCCATCGTTATCCCGACCAACGAAGAGCTGGTCATTGCACAAGACGCCAACCGTCTGACTGCCTGATATCACACCGCCAGCCTAGCTGGCGGTGCTGTTTTGTATCCCGCCCAAAACCGGCGGTAAACGAAAGAGGATAAACCGTGTCCCGTATTATTATGCTGATCCCTACCGGAACCAGCGTCGGCCTGACCAGCGTCAGCCTTGGCGTTATCCGTGCTATGGAACGCAAAGGCGTTCGTCTGAGCGTCTTTAAGCCAATCGCTCAGCCGCGCACCGGTGGCGATGCACCTGACCAGACGACCACTATCGTTCGCGCTAACTCATCTACCACCACGGCAGCTGAACCGCTGAAGATGAGCCACGTAGAAGCCCTGCTCTCCAGCAATCAGAAAGATGTGCTGATGGAAGAGATCATCGCTAACTACCACGCGAACACCAAAGATGCAGAAGTGGTTCTGGTTGAAGGCCTGGTCCCGACCCGTAAGCACCAGTTCGCGCAGTCTCTGAACTACGAAATCGCCAAAACGCTGAACGCAGAAATCGTCTTCGTGATGTCTCAGGGTACCGACACCCCAGAGCAGCTGAACGAGCGCATTGAACTGACTCGCAACAGCTTCGGCGGCGCGAAAAACACCAACATCACCGGCGTCATCGTTAACAAACTGAACGCACCGGTTGATGAACAGGGCCGTACTCGTCCGGATCTGTCTGAAATTTTTGACGACTCTTCCAAAGCGCAGGTCGTTAAAATCGACGCTGAACAGCTGAAAAGCACCAGCGCAATGCCAATCCTGGGCGCGGTACCGTGGAGCTTCGATCTGATCGCCACCCGCGCTATCGACATGGCACGCCACCTGAACGCGACCGTGATTAACGAAGGCGACATCAACACCCGCCGCGTGAAATCCGTCACCTTCTGTGCACGTAGCATTCCGCACATGCTGGAACACTTCCGTGCAGGTTCCCTGCTGGTGACCTCCGCAGACCGTCCGGACGTGCTGGTTGCCGCCTGCCTGGCCGCCATGAACGGCGTAGAAATCGGTGCCCTGCTGCTGACCGGCGGCTACGACATGGATCCGCGCATCAGCAAGCTGTGCGAACGTGCATTCGCTACCGGCCTGCCGGTATTCATGGTGAACACCAACACCTGGCAGACCTCTCTGAGCCTGCAGAGCTTCAACCTGGAAGTTCCGGTTGATGACCGCGAGCGCATCGAGAAAGTTCAGGAATACGTGGCTAACTTTATCAATCCAGAATGGATTGATTCCCTGACCGCGACCTCTGAACACAGCCGTCGTCTGTCTCCGCCGGCATTCCGCTACCAGCTGACCGAGCTGGCGCGTAAAGCAGGCAAACGCGTTGTTCTGCCGGAAGGCGACGAACCGCGTACCGTTAAAGCCGCTGCCATCTGTGCCGAACGTGGTATCGCCACCTGCGTACTGCTGGGTAACCCGGATGAAATCAACCGCGTTGCGGCGTCTCAGGGCGTTGAACTGGGCGCTGGCGTCGAAATCGTTGACCCGGAAGTGGTTCGCGAAAGCTACGTGGCTCGCCTGGTCGAACTGCGTAAGAACAAAGGCATGACCGAAACCGTTGCCCGCGAACAGCTGGAAGACAACGTGGTTCTCGGTACCCTGATGCTGGAACAGGACGACGTTGACGGTCTGGTTTCAGGTGCCGTTCACACTACGGCGAACACCATTCGTCCGCCGCTGCAGCTGATCAAAACCGCGCCGGGCAGCTCTCTGGTGTCCTCCGTGTTCTTCATGCTGCTGCCGGAACAGGTTTACGTTTACGGTGACTGCGCGATCAACCCGGATCCAACTGCAGAGCAGCTGGCAGAAATCGCTATTCAGTCCGCTGAATCCGCGATTGCTTTCGGTATCGAACCGCGCGTGGCGATGCTGTCCTACTCCACCGGTACCTCTGGTGCAGGTAGCGACGTAGAGAAAGTACGTGAAGCGACTCGTCTGGCACAGGAAAAACGTCCTGACCTGATGATCGACGGCCCGCTGCAGTACGATGCTGCCGTTATGGCTGACGTTGCGAAATCCAAAGCGCCGAACTCTCCGGTTGCCGGTCGCGCTACCGTGTTCATTTTCCCGGATCTGAACACCGGTAACACCACCTACAAAGCGGTACAGCGTTCTGCCGACCTGATCTCCATCGGGCCGATGCTGCAGGGTATGCGCAAGCCGGTGAACGACCTGTCCCGTGGCGCGCTGGTAGACGATATCGTCTACACCATCGCTCTGACCGCGATTCAGTCTTCACAGCAGGGCTAATCCTTCTGCCGCCCGTTCGCGGACGGTTTAGGGCAAAAAAAATCCGGAAGCGGGAAACCGTTCCGGATTTTTTATATCTGTAGCAGAGCGACATTATTCGTCGTCTGCGTCTTCCTCTGCATGGGTTTCGTTGTTTGCGTTGCGGGTCATCCACAGCGCCAGCGCCTTCAGCGAGTCATCGGTAAACTCATCGCAACGCGCGGTGATCTCTTCCGGCGTCATCCAGCGTACGCCGCTGACTTCTTCTTCCTGCAGGGCAAACGGCCCGTGGGAGACGCAGCTAAACAGGCTTCCCCAGACGCGACAGTTTTTATCTTCAAAGTAGAACTGCCCGTGATCGGCGAACGGTACGCCAGCAATGCCTAATTCTTCTTCTGCCTCGCGGCGGGCTGAGTCCAGCAGCGTTTCATCAGCCTGAACAACACCCCCAGCGGTGGCGTCCAGCATACCCGGCTGGTAGTCTTTTGTTTCGGTGCGGCGTTGCACCAGAATTTTGCCCATACCATCATGCACGACGATATAGGTTGCCCGGTGACGCAGGCACTGCGCGCGCATCTGTTCACGGCTCGCCTGCGCGATGACCTCATTGTCCTCGTTGACAATATCGACCCATTCCGTGCTTGCCAAATGATTCTGCTCGACCATCCGAAAACCTTACCTTGAAAGCGCTCTTTATGGCGCGTTTTATGATTGATGGGTAACTTACGGGTTAATAGCAACCTCTGCAATAACCTGTTGATCATTGAGTGTCAAAACGTGCAATTTATGACCATCAAGCAGCCCATAGCTGGCAGCGAAACCGCCCTTGGGAATGCTAACCGAACCGGGGTTAAATAAGAATATCTGTTCATGCTTTTCTGCCACCGGCAGATGCGTATGTCCAAAAACAAACACATCACCGGCTGCCAGCGGCGGCAGGTTGCCGGGGTGATAAAGATGCCCGTGGGTCAAAAACAGACGCTGATGTTCGGTAAGAACCTGCTGCCACGGCGCGCTAAGGGGAAACTGCAGCAGCATCTGATCAACTTCGCTATCGCAGTTACCGCGCACGGCAATAATCCGCTCCGCAACGCTATTGAGCCGCTCGGCAACCTGCGCGGGCGCATAGCCATCGGGTAAGGCGTTGCGCGGCCCGTGATTGAGTACATCGCCCAAAATAACCAACCAGCGTGCACCGCTCTCGTGAAAGCGGGCCAGCACTTTCTCAGCGGCCGGTAGCGAGCCGTGAATATCCGATGCAAACATCAGCTTCATTAATCAAATCTCCCACGATGATAACCCTGTTATCATAATGGATTCTCTCGTTTTTTTCAGCCTGCGCGTTTGGCCGAGAGCGCAACATAGCGCTGTACCGACGCCCTCTGCCACTGGAAGGCAGCGTAATCCGCCAGCGCCTCCGGCACATCGTCGCCGTTGAACACCAGACGGTTGAGCATCAGCGCCAGGTCAGTATCGGCCAGACACCACTCGCCAAACAGATTAGGACGCCCGTGGGCAAGCAGCGCACTGGCGGTGTCAAACAGTTTAGCTGCGCTTTTGCGTCCTGCGTCCGTCAGCGGCGCTTTTTTCTCACCGGCAAAGATAACCGACGTCGGACGTTCTTCGCGTATCGGCATCAGGTCGCTGCGTAACCACGCCTGGATCTGTCGTGCACGGGCGCGTTTTTGCAGATCGTGAGGGTACAAACGCTCCCACTGCGGCGGCGCGAAGCGTTCATCAAGGAATTCGGTAATGGCGGAGGATTCGCTGAGCTCAAACCCTTCAAGCTCAAGCAGCGGCACGCGGCGGGTCGCCGAATAGCCGCGCCAGCCCGGCTGGAGGTGCTCGCCGAGGTCAAGGTTAACGGTCTTTAGCGTAAACGCCAGCCCCTTCTCCTGCAGGGCAACGTAGACGGACATCACGTAGGGTGAGAAAAAATCGGAATCAGACCAAAGCGTTATCACAGGCTGGCTCATAGCGTCCTCAATCACGGGCAGGAGATGCACGAACGATGGACGCAGAACGCGTCCATCCAACATAGCTGTCAACATAGCCTGTCTGGCAGGTGATGTCACTTGTCCGCAACATGAGGATTTTGCAATCAGCCGACCACCAGCGTTTTCGGCTCAAGATAGGCCTGCATGCCCCATTTTCCCATCTCGCGGCCCAGCCCTGACTGCTTCATGCCGCCAAACGGCGCCAGCGGTTCATGCTCAAGGGTATTGACCATCACGCGGCCGGATTCAATCCGCAGCGCCAGCGCCTCGCCTCGTTCCCGTGAGCCGCTTAATACCATCGCGTTCAGGCCATACTCGGTATCGTTGGCAATCGTCAGCGCTTGTGCCTCGTCGCGATAAGGGATCAGTACCAGCACCGGCCCAAAGATCTCTTCGCGGGCAATACGCATCTGGTTGTTCACATCGGTGAAAATGGTCGGCTTCACGTACCAGCCTTTTTGCTGTCCCGCGACGCGCCCTTCGCCACCAACCAGAATCCGCGCGCCCTCCTGCTGACCTAACTGAATATAGCCCTGCACCCGCAGCCACTGTTTCTGGCTGACCATCGGGCCAATCACGGTCTTACTATCACGCGGGTCGCCGGTGGTGAACCCGGTCATCGCCTCGATAAATGCCTGCTCAAACTCAGCCTGACGGGAGGCGGGAACCAAAATACGCGTCCCGGCGATGCACGCCTGCCCGCTATTCATAAACCCAGCTTCCAGCGCCAGATGTACCGCCACCTTCACATCCACATCATCGAGGATCACGGTCGGCGATTTGCCGCCCAGTTCCAGCGTGACGCGCTTAAGCGTGCGGGCACCGCTTTCCACAATGTGTTTGCCCACCGCCGTCGAGCCGGTAAAGGAGATTTTGGCGATGTCCGGATGGTGATTGATCGTTTCCCCCACCACGTCTCCCCGCCCGGTGACAATGTTAAACACGCCCGCTGGAATATGCGCGGCGTGCAGAGCCTCAGTCACAATCTGCGTCTGCCAGGCGCTCATTTCGCTCGGTTTGATAACCGCGGTACAGCCGGAAGCCATCGCGGTCGCCAGCTTATTGCAGATAAAACCGGCATTGCTGTTCCACGGCGTAATCAGCCCGGCGACACCGACCGGCGTCATCACTACTTTGGCGCGGCCAACCTGTTCTTCGAAGCTAAATTGCTTAAGCGCATCGATGGCGCAGCGAATCGTCTGAGCCGGCCAGGACACCATCCAGTGTGCACGTACCGATGGCGCACCGTACTCGGTGACCAGCGCTTCCAGCAGATCGGCTTCTCGCGCCTGTACGGCCAGGTACATTCTCTCCAGCACCACAATACGCTCTTCACGGGTCGTCTGCGACCAGGCCGGGAACGCGGCTTTCGCAGCGGCAATAGCGCGCAGGGTGTCCTCTTCATCCGCCAGTCGCACCTCGCCAATCACGGTTTCGGTTGCAGGGTTAAACAGCTCAAAAAGCTCACTACCGTGTGGGGTAACAAACTCGCCGTTGATGTAAATCTGGTTGATGTGCAGCATGATTCGGTCCTCTCATCGTGGGATGCCGTGGAGTATAGGAGCCGCGCATCGTAACGATAAGAGGGTATAATATGGACGACCTGTCACGAAAATCGGAACAATCATGCACCGCAGCGGCCTTACCGAACTTGAAATCGTCCTTGCCGTCACCCGCCAGCAGAGCTTTCGCGCCGCGGCGCGCGAGTTAGGGATGTCGGCGACCGCCGTCAGCAATGCCGTTGCCGGGCTGGAATCGCGGCTTAACGTCCGGCTTTTTAACCGCACCACCCGCAGCGTGGCGCTCACGGAACAGGGCCAGCGCTACGTGGCGCGCATCGCTCCGGCCCTGGCGGAAATACAACGCGCCGCCGAGGAGATTGCCGCCGAACCGGGAAACCCGACGGGGACGCTGCGCATCAACGCGCCGCGCGAATGCGTTTCACTGCTGTTCCAACTGTTTGATACTTATCTGCAACGCTACCCGCAGATGCGCCTGGATATCACCACCGAGTCACGGCTTATCGACATCGTGTCAGAGGGATTTGACGCGGGTATCCGCCTTGCCGAGTCCGTCCCGCAGGATATGATTGCCGTCGCACTGACGCCGGATGCGCGCATGCTGATTGTCGGCTCACCGGACTACTTCAAACGCCACGGTACGCCCGTCTCGCCAGACGATCTCCAGCAGCATCAGAGCATCGGTATGCGCATGTCCCACGGCGGTGTTTACCACTGGGAACTGGAGCGCCATCAGCAGAAATTTACCGTCAATATTCCAGCGCGGATTACCGTCAGCGAAATGCAGGCCATTCACCGTGCCGCGCTGGCTGGACTGGGGCTGGCGTTTATTTCAGAATGGTTTATTCAGGACGAACTCCACAGCGGCAAACTTATCAGCGTTTTGGATGAGTGGTGCCCAACCTTTGGCGGCCTGCGCCTTTATTATCCGGGACACCGACATGTGCTACCGGCGCTACGCGCGTTTGTTGAACTGGCGCACGAACTGAACGCGCGCCAGACCCTGCCGCGATAAAGATGCTTTAGTGTATGATGCACTGGAAAACAAAAATTAAGGAGAACACCTGCAATGTCTCAATCCGACGCTGTCATTCGCATCAAAAACCTGCGCCTGCGTACCTTCATCGGCATTAAGGAAGAAGAGATCGCCAACCGCCAGGACATCGTTATCAACGTGGAAATTCGCTACCCGGCGGACAAGTCGCGCAGCAGCGAAGATATCAACGATGCGCTGAACTACCGCACCATTACCAAAAACATCATTCGCCACGTTGAAAATAACCGTTTCTCTTTACTGGAAAAATTAACGCAGGATGTGCTCGATATCGCACGCGAACATCACTGGGTCACTTATGCTGAAGTGGAGATCGATAAACTTCACGCGCTGCGCTATGCCGATTCAGTATCCATCACCCTGAGCTGGCAACGCTAAGCGCTCCCTGTGGGAGGTGGCATGAAAATTCTGCTAACCGGCGGCACCGGGCTGATCGGCCGCCATTTAATTCCGCGTTTACTGGCGCTCGGCCACGCGGTTTGCGTGGTGACCCGCTCTGCGGATAAAGCCCGGCAAATGCTTGATGCTCGCGTTGAGATCTGGCCAGGGCTTGAGAAGCCGTCCAGCCTCGACGGCATTGACGCGGTGATTAACCTCGCCGGTGAGCCCATTGCCGACAAACGCTGGACCGCGGCACAAAAGCAGAAATTATGCGATAGCCGTTGGGCCATCACCCAGCGCATCAGCGATCTCATTCAGGCTAGCCAGACGCCACCCTCGGTGCTGATTTCCGGTTCAGCAACCGGCTACTACGGCGATCTTGGCGAAGTGGTGGTCACCGAAGAAGAGCCGCCGCACAACGAATTCACCCACAAGCTGTGCGCCCGCTGGGAACAAATTGCCAGCAGCGCGCAGAGCGAGCGTACCCGCGTATGCCTGCTGCGCACCGGCGTTGTTCTGGCCCCAAAAGGCGGTATTCTTGGCAAAATGGTGCCGCCATTTAAGCTCGGCCTCGGCGGCCCGATAGGTAGCGGCAGGCAATATCTGGCGTGGATCCATATCGACGATATGGTCAACGGTATTCTCTGGCTGCTGGATAACGATTTACGCGGGCCTTTCAACATGGTTTCACCTTACCCGGTGCGCAACGAGCAATTTTCTCATGCCCTTGGTCAGGCACTGAATCGCCCGGCAATTCTTCGCGTTCCCGCTACCGTTATACGCCTGCTGATGGGCGAATCCTCGGTGCTGGTGCTGGGCGGTCAGCGCGCGCTCCCCAAACGGCTGGAGGCCGCCGGGTTCGCGTTTCGCTGGTACGATTTGGACGAAGCGCTGGGCGATATTCTCGCCCATTAAGTTTTCATACGACGGTGATGGCGCCCGGCTATCACCGCCCTTCCCCCACTTCTGGAATTCGCCACGCATTTCGGCCATCGAACGCATCTCCCTCTGATACAAACGTGAAGCCGATTCCAACGCGTTACCTCTGGCTTTGTCATAACAGGCCAATGCGCATTTTTGCATCAGCTTACCGTTGACATTCGTCAACAAAATATCAATACTCTGCGGGAACCACTGATGAAGGAACATCCAGATAAACATATCAGGGCGGCCATTGATTACGCGCTAAAGCACGGCTGGTTGTTTATCGCTGGCGGTAAAAGTGCCCACTGTTTTGGCCGTTTTGCAGTGCGGTACGGCCGAGCACCGCGATCATATGATGAGCATATGGTCGACACCTGCCGTTCCGCTACATCACGCGCGGCAAATCATGCGCATGGTCGAGAGCTGTCAGCCCAGAAATTCGTAGAACAAGGGAGAAACAAAATGCCATTATTTAACTTCACGCTGACGCTTTCAGGCGTCAGCCGCAGCACGCCAAATCTTGAAGATGCGCTTTATCATGCGCATTGCGATGATGCCCTGATCTGCTTTTACGGGACGGCGGTCTATCTTGATTTCGACCGGGAAAGTGACACATTAGAGCAGGCTATTCTTTCTGCTATTCGAGATATTGAATCCGCCCCCTTGCTCAATGCGCGGGTCGAATCGGTTGATTCAACCCTGGTTGGGCTTAGCGACATTGCCGAACTCACCGGCGTTTCCCGGCAGGCAATTTCACTGCTTAAAGACGGGGCTCGCGGTGGTGGTCAGTTTCCTGCGCCCATTCAGCGCGTAAAGGGTAACTCCCCACTCTGGCGCTGGCAGACAGTCGTGCAATGGCTGGTAACTGAGGGCCGCATCGCTGAGACTTCGCCGATGGTTGCCCATGCCCGCACGCTGGATAGCCTCAACCTGGCACTACAGCTTCGCGCCTCTCAGGAGAGCAAAACGGTACTGCACTATTTCCAGCATCTGGAACACAAGACCGCCTTCAGTGGCTAATTCCGTGCCAATCCCTCTCTTCCGGTGCTAGAGTACAGCCTCAGATTTGGCTTAATGGCATAGGAAAATGGCAATCCTCACCACCCGGCGACTACGACTTTCTCCGTTTAATAAAAGCGACTGGCCCTTCTTTCTTCAGCTGCGACAAAACCATAAGGTCATGCAGTTTATGGGGGAAGTACTGGACGAAGCGGCGATAGGTGCAATTTTTTCCCGACGCTGCAATTCCCCCGCGATCTTTGTTATCCGCGATGAAAACGGTACGCCGCTTGGCGATATAGGGCTGCAAATCAGCAGTAAAAACCCCCATGAGGCGGATGTTGGCTACGCGCTACTGCCAGAGGCGCAGGGCAAAGGATTTGCCAGCGAGGCACTCGGTGAAATATGCGATTATGGCTTTCAACAGCTTGGCCTATGGGCCATTAATGCCTGGGTACTTGGCGATAATCAAGCTTCAGCAAGGCTACTGGAAAAGCACGGTTTTATCCGCACGCAGGTGCTGACAAAAGCCTATCGGCTGAACGGCAAAGATTACGATGATTGGGTCTATCGGCTGGAGGAACAGACCTGGATGATACTGTCCAGGCCCGAAAACATGGGTTACTCAACGTAGCGTGTCCCAAAACGACTCCATCTTGCCAAAAACGCATACATCAGCGCCAGCGCAAAACAGCTCAAATTAAAAAATGTCCACGGAAGATAGTCCAGCGTCGCCACGCCCAACGTTTTTGCCATAAACATGCCGGAAATCGTCCACGGGAAAAGACCTTCCAGCAAGGTCGCCCCCGACTCCATAGCCCGTGACATGTTGACCCGATGCAGCTTGTGCCGATCATAGCAGGGGTCATACATACTTTTGACCAGAAAAAAGCTAATCACCGCGTTGCCCGTACAAGCCACTAGCAGTGTGCTTGAGAAGAGCGTTGCCAGGATGACGCGCGTAACGGAACTCAACTTCTTCACAAGTCGCTGTAGTACCACATTAAGCCCTCCTGATGCCTCCAGCGCGGAGGCGAACAAAAATGCGCATAACATGACCACAATGGGGCTGACCATGGAATAAATGCCGCCACGGTTGAGTAAAACAGTAAGATTTGTTGCAACGTCGGGATCGCGGGCAATCGTGGAAAATGGCGTAAGCATGCTGTTTTTAAATCCATTAATGGCCGCTTGCACCATATCAGGCCAACTCACTGGCTGGAAAATGCCCCCCAGGAGAAGTGCAAAAAATGAAGAAGCGACCAGAACCACCGTGGTGTCCCACTTCCGCAATGCCCCCACGAAAACCAACAAAGCCGGCAGCAAGCAGAGGGGATTAAGCCAGAACAGTTGCTGCAATGCCTCCCGCATCACGCTGATATTGTCGATCTGTTCGTTCAACGGCGCTAAATCCTGCCCCACCCACCAGAAGCCTGCGCAGGCAAAAATAAACGCTGGCAGCGACGTATACATCATATTGCGAATGCTTTGCCACAGTTCTACGCCTGCCGCCATTGCGGCCATATTGGTGGTATCCGATAACGGCGAGAGCTTATCGCCAAAATAGGAACCGGAGATAATGGCCCCCGCGGTTACCGCCAGGGAAACGTTCATCGCAGACGAAACCGCAATCAGCGCCACACCGATCGTCCCCGCCGTTCCCCAGGAGGTGCCGGTAAACAGGGAAATGCATACCGTTACCAGAAAAGCCGTCAAATAGAGATAATGGGGACTCACCATGTCCAGCCCGTACAGCACCATCAGCGGAATGGTGCCTGATACAATCCAGCAGCCAATCAGCATACCAATTGACAACAGAATCAGCATAGCTGGAACGGCATCTTTAATTTTCTCCATAAACAGTGAAACAATATCCTTCCAACGCGCACCATAAAAATACGCGTAGCCAGCGGTCGTAAGCGTCACCATTATTAATACAAACTCAACCGGATAACCCAAAATACCAACGCCGGCGAGAAAAAATATAAAAATGATGAATAAAATAATTAATGCCGAAGGAAACGAAGGCTGCCGAATAATCATATTGGCATCCTTAATGCCTTAAAAGCATTATCGAGATCGTTAATTAATATCGACACCGGCTCCTGACCGATGGAAAGACGAATAAGTCCCCGAGAGATACCCGACTCATCCAGCGCAGCCTGGTTATATCCACGATTGGGCGAAATAATCAGACTTTCATAGCCACCCCAGCTACACCCCACTTTAAATACCCTGCAGGCATCAATAAAGCGCTTCACATCATGAAAATCCGCGTGTTTTAACTCGAAGCTAAAGAGCCCGGAAAATCCGCTCATCTGACGCCGAATAATCTCTTTTTCCTGCGGCGATGCCAGCCATGGATGGCGAATATTTTCCACATCATCACGACGGTTCAGCCACTCGAGCACGGCAATGGCATTTTGCTGATGCGCCTGCATGCGGATCGGTAAAGTTCGTAATCCCCGCAATAACAGCCACGCGCTGAATGGCGCCAACACGCCGCCTAATAGCTGATGGGAAAAATCGCGGATTGGTTCCATCAACTCAGCGCAAGTAATCACCGCCCCGGCCAGAATATCGCTGTGCCCGGCAAGGTATTTGGTACAGGAATGAATCACAATATCAAAGCCAAGGCTCAACGGCTTCTGGTACAGCGGCGTCGGCCAGGTGTTGTCAATAGCCGTGATAATGCCATGGTGAGACGCCAGGCTGGCTATCGCACGTAAATCTACCACCTTCATGGTCATGGTGCCCGGCGACTCCGTGTAAATCATGCGCGTGTTGGGCTTAATTTTTTGCGCAATAAGCGCCACGTCACCATCCGGTACAACATCAAATTGAATACCGTATTTATGCGCTAGCGCTTTCACCAGCTCCACGGCAGGCCCATAGACTTGATTGACCAGTAAAATGTGATCGCCATGATTTAAATGGCCGATAATCACCGCGCTAATGGCCCCCATTCCAGATGCAAAACAGCGTGCGCTTTCTCCACCTTCCAGCCGAGCCAGCCTTTCCTCTGCCATCTGCACGGTGGGATTCAGACCACGGCTATAAATGTAACGCCGGGTTTCTTGCTGCATATCATCACAATACTGCTGATAGTTAGCCTGCACAAATAGGCTGGTCTGGATGATTGGCGGTGCTACTGCACCAAAATAAGCTTCATGATTTTCATTAATACCGGAACAAGTTACATAATCTTCTGGCGAAACATTTCCATTATTCAGTAACAAACTTTCGTAACGTGTCATCGTTATTTCCCTTTACTGTGCGTGTTTCGGGAAATACTAACCCTCGCAACTATTAAAACCTTTATCTTATTGCCATTAATAATTTAAGTACGGCATACACAAAAAGAATCGCCTCTTGGCGATCACACAAAACCCATATAAAATATGATTAAATTAAATAAGTACAATTAAAAACAAAGCCGGGGTTAACCGGCTTTATTTTTATTTCAGCGCGCCGCTGAGAAACTGCTGCAAACGCGGGCTCTGCGGGTTACCGAATACGGCTTCCGGATTGCCCTCTTCCTCAATTTTGCCCTGATGCAGGAAAATCACGTGCGATGAAACGTGGCGGGCAAAGCCCATTTCGTGCGTCACCACCACCATCGTTTTCCCTTCTTCAGCCAGCTGCTGCATAATGCGCAACACCTCACCCACCAGCTCCGGGTCAAGCGCTGAAGTCGGTTCATCAAACAGCAGCACTTCCGGCTCCATCGCCAGGGCGCGAGCAATGGACACGCGCTGCTGTTGGCCGCCGGACAGGTGTACCGGGTATTTCTCCTGCTGACGTTCGTCGATGCCCACCTTCGCCAGGTATTTCACCGCGCGATCGCGCGCTTCCTGCTTGCTGAGGCCCAGCACCTGGATCGGCGCTTCCATGACGTTCTCCAGCACCGTCATGTGGCTCCACAGATTGAAATGCTGGAATACCATAGTCAGGCGAGTACGCAGGAGGCACAGCTGGTTTTTATCCGCGACCTTGAGCTGACCGTCACTATCGCGGACCAGGCCAATATTCTGCCCGTTAACGATAATCGTGCCTTCGCTCGGCTTTTCGAGAAAGTTAATGCAGCGCAGGAACGTACTTTTGCCCGAGCCCGACGAACCGATAATGCTAATGACGTCGCCAGCGTTAGCTTTCAGCGAAACGCCTTTCAGCACCTCATGCTCGCCGTAGCGTTTATGCAGATCGATTACGTTTAGTTTTTTATCAGCCATCATGTTCTCAGTGCGTAGAAGTCGGTTTCATATGTTTTAGCCAGCGCTTTTCCGCTTTACGGAACAGGCGAATCAGCACATACGAGATAATCAAATAGAGCACGGCGGCAATGCCAAAAGCGGTAAACGGCTGATAGGTTGCCGAGTTGATATCGCGGGCGATCTTCAGCAAGTCAGGAACGGTGGCGGTAAACGCCAGCGCCGTCGAGTGCAGCATCAGGATCACTTCGTTGCTGTAAGCCGGTAGCGCAATACGCAGCGCCGACGGCAGAATAATGCAGCGGTAAAGCTTAAACGACGAGAAACCATAGGCTCGCGCCGCCTCAACCTCCCCCGCGGGCACAGAACGAATCGCCCCGGCGAAAATCTCGGTGGTATAGGCACAGGTATTGAGCGTGAGCGCCAGCACCGTACAGTTCAGGCCGCTGCGGAAAAAGGCGTTTAGCAGCTCAGTACCTTTCACGATTTCCAGCGTATACATCCCGGAATAGAACACCAGCAGCTGCACATACAGCGGCGTCCCGCGGAAAATATAGGTAAACAACCACACCGGAAACTTAATATATTTATTGCTGGAAACCCGGGCAATCGCGAGGAACAGCGCCATAATGCCGCCCATCACGACCGACAGCACCAGCAGCCATAGAGTGATAGCCACGCCGGTGAAACGATAGCCGTCGCTCCACAGCAGCGCTTTCCAGTACTCCTGAATAATCTCAATCACAGATCGGCCCTCTTCACGCCTACGGAGTAGCGGCGTTCGAGCAGCAGCAGTACGCCATTGGAAACGGTGGTAAACAACAGATATATCACCCCGCAAACAATGGCGAAGTAGAACGGCTCCCAGGTGCTTTTACCGGCAAGCTGGGTCGCCTTGACCACATCTTCCAGCCCCAGCAGCGACACCAGCGCGGTCGCCTTGAGGATCACCTGCCAGTTATTGCCAATCCCCGGCAGCGCGTAACGCATCATGGCCGGAAATAAAATGCGCCGAAAAGTTTGCCCGCTGGTAAATCCAAAGGCGGTCGCGGCTTCGATGTGCCCTTTCGGCACCGCCATAAAGGCACCGCGAAAAGTTTCGGTGAAATAAGCGCCGTAGATAAAACCGAGCGTAATGATACCGGCGATCATCGGGTCGATATCAAACTGATCGATGCCGAGTGAATCGGTGATCACGTTCAGCACCATCTGCAGCCCGTAGAAAATCAGCAGCATCAGCACTAAATCGGGCACCCCACGAATCAGCGTGGTGTAACCCTCAAAAATTAACGCCAGCACGCGATTTCGGGAGAGCTTAGCTCCCGCACCAACCAACCCAATAAGCACGGCCAGAACCACCGAGCTGACGGCCAGCTCAAGGGTGACAAGAGCGCCCTGAAAAATTACCTGTGAAAACCCGTACAGCATGCTGCCAGTCCTGTCTTGACGCCCGTCGCTCTGTGCGTGCAAAGCGACAGGTTACTCGTGATGATTACTCGCCGTAAACGTTAAAATCGAAGTATTTCTTCGCCAGCTTGTCGTAGGTGCCGTCGGCACGCATTTCAGCAAACGCCTTGTTCAGCGCGTTCAGCAGTTCAGTGTCGCCTTTACGCAGGCCCATACCGGTACCGACGCCGAACAGCTTCTCGTCTTTAATCGACGGGCCGCCGAACTGGTAGTCTTTACCGATAGGCTGCTTCAGGAAGCCTTCGCTCGCCGCCACTTCGTCCTGGAACGCGGCATCGATACGGCCAGCGGTCAGGTCAGAGTAGATGTTGTCCTGGCCCTGGTAGGAGACAATTTCGATACCTTTTGGCGCCCAGTGCTCGTTACCGTAGGTTTCCTGGGTCGTTCCCTGCAATACGCCAACGCGCTTACCTTTCAGCGTGGCGATATCCGGCGTAATCGGAGAACCTTTTTTCACCACCAGGCGCGAATCGGCCGCATAAAGTTTGTCGGTAAAGGCGATTTCCTGCTGACGTTTTTCAGTGATCGACAGCGATGACATGATGGCATCGATTTTCTTCGCTTTCAGCGAGGGGATCAGGGCATCCAGCGGGTTCTCAACGAAGGTACATTGTGCCTGGATGCTTACACAGCTCTTTGGCCAGATCAATGTCAAAACCCACTAATTCGCCCTGGGCATTTTTTGACTCGAACGGTGCGTACGTTGGGTCAGTACCAATGCGCACTTTTTGCGGAATTGCTGCAAATGCGCTCGATGCGGAAGCAAGCGCCAGAACCAGAGAAAGAGATAACGCCAGTTTTTTCATAATCATCCTCAACAGACAGTAATTCTTGTGGGTTTTTTAGAAATTATCTGAGCGGTTATCGTGCCATCTTTCGGCCCATCAAGGCAAAGCATTCTGCCCTTTCGGCTGGCATTTTTCTCATTAAAAATGCTTAATTATGCAACTGCGCGCAACTTTCGAGCAAAAAATGCACCACCGTGGTGCATGGCGATTTATCTGCACCACGATGACACACCCGGCGGATTAATCGCCGTAGACGTTAAAGTTGAAGTACTTCTTCGCCATTTTGTCGTAGGTGCCATCGGCGCGCAGTTCGGCCAACGCCTTATCCAGCGCGGCCTTCAGCTCTACGTCATCTTTACGCAGGCCAACGCCCGTCCCGTCGCCAAAGAATTTTTTGTCCTTCACCGATGGGCCCGCAAAGTCAAACGTTTTGCCCGCTGGCTGCTTGAGGAAGCCTTCACTGGCGGCCACCTCATCCTGGAACGCGGCGTCAAGACGCCCGGCGGCCAGATCGGAGTAAATCAGATCCTGGTTCTGGTAGGCCACCACGTCGACGCCTTTACTGCGCCAGTTTTCATTGGCGTAGGCTTCCTGGGTAGAACCCTGAAGAACGCCGATGTGTTTACCCTTCAGCGCGTCCAGCGTGGGTTTAATTGCCGAACCTTTGGCGGCAATCAGGCGTGAGTCAGCGGCATACAGTTTGTTAGAGAAGGCTATCTCCTGCTGACGTTTTTCCGTGATGGACAATGAAGAAATGATGGCATCGATTTTCTTCGCTTTCAGCGAAGGGATCAGCGCATCGAAATCGCTTCCCACCCACGTACACTTGATGCTTGCACGTTTGCACATTTCGTTGCCCAGATCGATATCAAAGCCGATAAAATCGCCTTTGGCATCTTTCGATGAGAACGGTGCGTAGGTGGTGTCGGTACCGATGCGAATGCTCTGCGGCAGTGCGGCAAAGACGCTGGCAGCGCTGCTGAGACCCAGCAGCAGAGAGAGAGCAAGAACCGTCTTCTTCATACGTTCCCCTATTAAATCGTGATGTTGTTAACTGCGATATCGTTATGTTGTGTTGTGTCTGCAAACCTGACTCTGCATCTTTTGTGCCAAACCTTTCGCCGACGAGCTAAATGGCGTTAAATTTGTTAACAAAAGGATAAGAAAAGGTAAACACAGACGAAGATATCAGCCGCTGCGTATAAATCGAGCACAAAAATGCAATCGGGATGATTTAATCGCGAGGATTTGATCGGCGTTGCAGAATTGCCCTGAAACAGGGCAAAAGAGACATCATGAGCGCATCAGGCGCCCGACCAGCGGGTAAACAGATCGTCCGGTAGGGTGATATCAAACTGATCGAGCACCCGGTTCACGGTCTGATTGATGACGTCATCCAGCGTTTGCGGGCGATGATAGAACGCGGGCACCGGCGGCATAATTATCGCCCCCATTTCCGCTGCCTGCGTCATCAGCCGCAGATGGCCGAGATGCAGCGGCGTTTCGCGCACGCACAGCACCAGCGGCCTACGCTCTTTGAGCACCACATCGGCAGCGCGCGTCAGCAGACCATCGGTGTAGCTGTTCACAATCCCGGAAAGGCTTTTAATAGAGCATGGCAAAATCGCCATCCCTGCCGTTTTGAAGGAGCCAGAAGAAATACTGGCGGCAATATCGCGGGAATCGTGTACGACATCGGCCAATGTTTGAACGTCGCGCAGGGAAAGCGATGTTTCCAGCGCCAGCGTCTGGCGGGCTGCCTGGCTCATCACCAGATGCGTTTCGACGTCCGGCAGGGCGCGTAGCACCTCAAGCAGGCGTACGCCGTAAATGGCGCCGCTGGCGCCGGAGATTCCAATGATGAGTCGCTTCACGTTGACCGCCCTTTTTCTCTACTGGCGCCAACTTTGCCGGATTATGGAGCCAGACGCAACTGTGACGCACTGGCGTGAGTTACCGAACTTTCGCGCTCTATTAGCCGAACCGGCAGCAACAGGTTTCGTTCGCTCTCATCGCTGAGCAGAAGCTGGAAAGCATCGCGCCCCAGTTCGCGTTTATCGACCGCCACCGTCGAAAGCGGCGGATGCGCCCAGGCGGCAGCGTCAATATCGTCAAAACCCACAATCGCCACGTCTTGCGGTACGCGGATACCCCGGCGCGCGCACTCACGCATCGCCACCAGCGCCGCCACGTCGTTATAGGCGAAAATGGCATCCGGCGGCTGCGCTAGCCCCAACAGCTGCGACATCCCTTCCACCAGCGCCTGTTCGATATCTTTTACCGGCGGCACCTCGATACGGTACGCCGATGGCAGCGCCAGACCGGCGTCAAATAACGCCTGCTGGTAGCCCTCAACGCGCTGGCGAATACTGTAATGGCGTTGCGAAGTCCCCAGAAAGGCGATACGCGTTCTCCCTTGCGCCAGAAGATGGCGCGTCGCGACAAAGCCCCCGTGGAAGTTATCCGGATTCACGCAGGGAAAATCGGCCGCCCACAGGTCGACCAGCGCCACCGGCAGCGCGGCCTGCCGCAGCTCGGCCAGCACTTCAGGTTCGAGATACCCGGCACAGATTAGCGCATCTGGCTGATGCAGATGAATAAGATCCGCCACCCTGTCCTGCGGGCCAATCGGCTGGAAGCTCATGGCGACCTCATTCTCACGGCAGGCGTCTGCCACGCCGAGCATAACCGTGGAATAAAACGGCAGCGCGCTGGCAATGTTGTGCTCGCGGTGCAGCAAAAAAAGCAGCCGCTTAATACGCCCGTTGCGTAGACGGCTGAAGTCATACCCTGCTTCCTGCGCCATCGTCAGGATACGCTGGCGTGTCTCATCGCTCAGCCCTGGCTGCCCTTTCAGCGCCCGAGAAACCGCCGCAATCGAGACGCCGCAGGCGCTGGCAATGTCTTTAATTCGGGTCTTCTTCGTCATGCTTTTGCTTACCTTCTTCACCGCCAGACCGAACAAAGAGTATCCCCTACCACCAACGAGCTGACAATCCTAAGTTTTATTTTTACTAAACATATTAAAAAGAACACTGAGAACGAATGCTACATTCTCCAATACCTCCTGCATTACAGCCAATAAACGAGATCAAAATCACCATTTATAATTAATTTATAGTAAAAATAAGATCAATTTCACTCTTTAAAAATCACGTTGTATACGAAAAACGCGCTCAAGCCCTATCCTCATCGCCGTTAGTTATTTACTAAAAATTCGTCAGAGATACGCCGTAATGACTTTTTGAATCATCACCCTGATCGAGGATTGGTTATGACCGTTGCTGATAACCTGAATACCGATGTACAGAACGTTGATGCGGGAGAGACGCTGTCTACCCGCGAAAAGATAGGCTATGGATTAGGCGATGCCGGCGGGCATTGCATCTCGGATTTAATCAGCGGATTTCTCCTTTTTTTCTACACCGATATCTTTGGCCTCAGTCCGGCCATCGTTGGTGCGATGTTTTTTGTCCTGCGTATTTTCGACGCCGTTTCCGACCCGGTAATGGGCGTGATCGCCGACCGCACGCGCAGCCGCTGGGGGCGTTTTCGCCCCTGGCAGCTGTGGACGGCGGTACCGCTCGCCGTCATTGGTATCCTGACATTTACCGTACCGGATATGGGGCCTAACGCGAAAATAGCCTGGGCTTTCGGTACCTACTTTCTGATATCGATTGGCTATACCGCGAACAACGTCCCTTACTGTGCGCTGATTAACGCGATCACCAATCGCCACGATCAGGTGATGTCCTGCCAGTCCTGGCGCTTTGTGCTCAGCGGCGTAGCCGGTTTTCTCGTCTCTGTTGGCCTGCCGTGGATGGTTGAGTTTTTCGGTAACGGTAACCTGGCCAAGGGCTACCAGTACGGCGTCACCGTGCTGTGCACGATAGGCATGATCATGTTCCTGCTGTGCTTCTTCTGGGTAAAAGAGCGGGTGCCGCTGTCGCTAGCAGGCAATTTCACCCTGCGCGAACACCTGAAAGGACTGCGCAAAAACGATCAGTTACTGATGATGCTGGTGATGTCGTTCCTGCTGGTGAACATTCTGTGCATCCGCGGCGGCGGCTATATGTACTTTATTTCCTACGTGCTCCAGGGTGGCGCCGGCTACATGTCGCTCTTCTTCGGCATTCTGACGCTTTCCGGGATTGCCGGCGCGGTGATCGTCAACCCGCTCTCCCGCCGCATGGATATGGTGCGCCTCTACTACTGGACGAACCTTGTTCTGGTCGCTTTTGGCGTGGGCATGTACTTCCTCCCTACGGGGCCGCACTATCAGACGCTATGGCTGGTTTGCATAGCCGTAAATAGCGTCATTCAAGGCTTCACCCTGCCGCTGCACTTCTCGATTATGGCCTTCGCCGACGACTACGGCGAATGGAAAACCGGCGTGCGTTCATCAGGGATGAACTTCGCCTTTAACCTCTTTTTCATCAAGCTCTCCTGGGCCTCTTCCGGCGGCATCATCAGTCTGATCCTGATCATGGTGGCCTACCAGCCAGGGCTGGAAAACCAGACCGCAGCGTCCATTCAGGGTATCACCCTGCTGCAAAGCATCGTACCGGCGCTGTTCCACCTCGCGCTGGCGCTGTGCCTGCTGAAGTGCCGACTTAACGGCACAATGATGCAACGTATTTCTACCGACCTTCGCCAAAGACATTCACACATTTCCTGAGGTAAACATGATGCAGTCTGATGTGATTGAAGCCGATCTGAACCGTATTACCATCACCGACCCGTTTCTGGGCGAATACCAGCGGTTGATTCGCGACGTGGTGATCCCTTACCAGTGGGAAGCGCTGAACGATAACATTCCCGAAGCCGAACCCAGCCACGCGCTGGCTAACTATCGCATTGCCGCCGGGCTGGAGCCCGGCGAATTTTACGGGATGGTGTTCCAGGATAGTGACGTCACCAAATGGCTGGAGGCCGTCGCCTGGTCGCTGAGCCAGAAGCCGGATAGCGAACTTGAACAAACCGCCGATGCCGTGATTGAACTGCTGGCACAGGCGCAGTGCGAAGACGGCTATCTCAACACCTGGTATACCGTGAAAGAACCGGGGCTACGCTGGACCAACGTGGCCGAATGCCACGAAATGTACTGTGCAGGGCACCTGTTCGAAGCGGCGGTGGCGTTCTTCAACGCCACCGGTAAGCGCCGCCTGCTGGAGATAGCCTGCCGTTTTGCCGATCATATTGATACCGTTTTTGGCCCGAACGATGGCCAGCTGCGCGGCTATCCCGGGCATCCTGAAATCGAGCTGGCGTTGATGCGTTTGTATGAAGTCACCCGGGAGCCTCGTTACCAGGCGCTGGCGCGCTTTTTCCTCGAAGAACGCGGCCAGCAGCCGTACTACTACGATATTGAGTTTGAAAAGCGTGGCGGCACCTGGCACTGGGACAACTGGGGCGAGGCATGGATGGTGAAGGATAAAGCCTACACCCACGCGCACAAACCGCTCGCAGAGCAGAACGAAGCGGTCGGCCACGCGGTACGCTCGGTATACCTGATGACCGGCCTGGCGCACCTCGCCCGCCTGACTCATGATGAAGAAAAGCGCCAGACCTGTCTGCGCATCTGGAACAATATGGTACAACGTCGGATGTACATCACCGGCGGTATCGGTTCACAGGGCATCGGCGAAGCCTTCACCAGCGACTACGATCTGCCAAACGACACCGCCTACGGCGAGAGCTGCGCCTCCATCGGTCTGATGATGTTCGCCCGACGCATGCTGGAGATGGAGGGAGACGCCCACTACGCCGAGGTCATGGAGCGCGCGTTTTACAATACGGTGCTTGGCGGCATGGCGCTGGACGGCAAACACTTTTTCTACGTGAACCCGTTAGAGACGCACCCGAAGAGCATTCCACACAACCATATTTACGACCACATTAAGCCGGTACGCCAGCGCTGGTTCGGCTGCGCCTGCTGCCCGCCGAATATCGCCCGCACGCTCGTCGCTATCGGCCACTACCTCTTTACCCCTCGCCAGGACGCGCTGTTTATCAACTTCTATGCCGGAAGCGAAGCACAGTTTACGGTTAATGGCCGGACGCTGGCGCTGAAAATAGAGGGCAACTACCCGTGGGATGAGCAGGTCACGATTCGCTTCAGCCAACCGCAGGCGGTCGAGCATACGCTCGCGCTACGCCTGCCGGAATGGTGTGAAGCGCCGCAGGTGCGGGTGAACGGGAACGCCGCGCAGGGTGACATCATCAAAGGCTATCTGCATCTGCATCGTCAATGGCAGGAAGGCGACGTGGTAACGCTGCATCTGCCGATGACCATCCGCTGCGTCTATGCTAACTCGCGGGTGCGTCACGCTGCCGGTAAAGTGGCGATTCAGCGCGGGCCGTTGGTTTACTGCCTGGAAGAAGCGGATAACGGCGCGGAGTTGCACAACCTGTCGCTGCCGAAAACGGCGACCTTTCGCGAGATTCAGGGCGTCGGCGTGCTGAAAGGCAAAGTGCTGCTACAGGCGGAAGGGCTACGCGTGTTGACGGCTCAGGAGAATAAGCCGCTGTACAGCTTTGATAATCGTCAGACAGCGGTTGAGAAGCAGATGCTGACCTTTATTCCGTGGTTTAGCTGGGCCAACCGTGGCGAGGGCGAAATGCGGATTTGGGTCGACGAGGCATAACCATAAAAAAAGCCGGACGGCGGCTATGCCTTATCCGGCCTACAACGATGGTGGACTGTAGGCCGGATAAGACGCGATGCGTCGCCATCCGGCATGTCCTGATTTACCCTTCGTTATGCATCTCTAAATTCTCAACTTCATTCTGCAGCTGGACGGCTTTCGCATCGTCGTTGCGCAGTGAATCGAGGAAGTCGAGATAGGTCTGGTCAACGTCTTTGGTCACATAGACACCGTTGAACACCGAGCATTCGAACTGCTGGATATCCGGGTTCTCTGCGCGTACCGCGTCGATAAGATCGTTCAGATCCTGGAAGATAAGGCCGTCCGCGCCGATGATCTGGCGAATTTCATCCACTTCACGCCCGTGGGCGATCAGCTCATTGGCCGTCGGCATATCAATACCGTAGACGTTCGGGAAACGAATTTCCGGCGCCGCAGAGGCCAGATAGACCTTCTTCGCACCGGCTTCACGCGCCATCTCGATAATCTGCTCGGACGTGGTGCCACGCACGATAGAGTCATCAACCAGCAGCACGTTCTTATCACGGAACTCAGCGCGGTTGGCGTTCAGCTTGCGGCGCACGGACTTACGACGCAGTTGCTGCCCCGGCATGATAAAGGTACGGCCAACGTAGCGATTCTTCACGAAGCCCTGACGGTACGGTTTGCCCAGGATACGAGCAATTTCCAGCGCGATGTCGCAGGACGTTTCCGGAATAGGGATCACGACGTCAATATCCAGATCTTCCCACTCGCGCGCAATCTTCTCGCCAAGCTTGGTGCCCATATTCACGCGGGCGCTGTAGACGGAGATTTTGTCGATGAAGGAATCCGGACGCGCGAAGTAAACGTATTCGAACAGGCACGGGTTGCTGACCGGGTTGTCGGCGCACTGGCGGGTAAACAGCTGCCCCTTCTCGGTGATGTAAATCGCTTCCCCTGGCGCAACGTCGCGCAGGAATTCAAAGCCGAGTGTATCCAGCGCCACGCTTTCGGAGGCCACCATATACTCGGTACGGCCATCGCCCACATCGCGTTTGCCCAGCACCAGCGGACGGATGCCGTTCGGGTCGCGGAAGGCAACCATGCCGTGGCCGATAATCATCGCCACGCAGGCGTAGGCGCCGCGGATCTGGCGGTTCGTCGCGGCGATAGCGGCGAAAATGTTATCAGCTTCCAGCGGATAATGGCGGAAGTTATCCAGCTCGCTGGCAAAGATATTGAGCAGGATTTCAGAATCGGAGGTGGTGTTGATGTGACGGCGTTTTTCTTCAAACAGCTTCTGACGTAACTCGTGCGCATTGGTCAGATTACCGTTGTGCGCCAGCGTAATACCGTACGGCGAGTTCACGTAGAAAGGCTGAGCCTCAGAGGCGCTGGAGCTGCCCGCCGTTGGGTAACGCACGTGGCCAATACCCATATTGCCCTGCATACGCTGCATGTGGCGGGCTTCAAAGACATCGCTCACCAGACCGTTCGCCTTACGCAGGCGGAAGCAGTTGTTGGCATCAATGGTGATGATGCCAGCGGCATCCTGTCCACGGTGCTGCAGCACCGTTAGCGCATCATAAATCGACTGGTTTACCGGCATAACACCGGCGATACCGACAATACCGCACATACGTCTTTTCCTCGTTCAGCAACGACCCAAAGCTTATACTTTGGGCAAGAAACTTGACGAGCTTTGAAGGTATTCAAAAAACCATCTGATAACCGGTGAAAAATAGGGAATAAACTGCGACTGCTGCCAGTCTTCGCTCTTTGCCATGCCGGTAAAGGTGTCGAGGAAGAACAGGATAGCGGCAATAATCAGCACCCCGCGCAGCGCGCCGAAGCAGATCCCCAATACCCTGTCGGTACCCGATAAACCGGTCTTCTCCACCAGTTGGCCTATCACGTAGTTGACGATAGCGCCGACGATGAGCGTCGCGATAAACAGCGCCGCAATAGCAATCCCATTTCGAACCCGTTCGTCTTCAAAGCCCGTAAACCAGATAGACAGATCGTTGTAGTAATGGCTGGCTACGTAAAATGCACAGCCCCACGTCACCAACGATAGCGCTTCGCGAACGAAGCCACGGATAAGACTCACCAGGCAAGAAAAGCCCAGTACCGCGATAATGGCGTAATCAATCCAGACCATATATGTCCCACGATTCTACGCCCTGTCATCCAGTTCGGGCGCATTCTAACAGAAAAAGAAAACGTTTGCGTAGGGATTTCCTTCCCAGGCATAAATAAAAAATGGCGCTGAAAAAACATTCAACGCCATCGTTTTTCTGGTCGTTTTCGGCGTTGTCCGGCCCCTCACCCCGACCCTCTCCCCAAAGGGGCGAGAGAGAAAATGGGTGCGAAACCTACCAACGATGCCCTAAGGTCCCTTCTCCCAAAGGAGAGAGTGTGAGGGAAAAAGCCCCACGTCTTAGTTCGGCGTATACCCCATCACCACCCCACTCAGCCCCGACAGCTGCTTCAGCTCACCGAGCGAACCTTTCAGCTTATCTTTCGAGGCGTCCGGGCCAACCAGAATGCGGGTAATTTTACCCTGAACTGGCGTCGAAGGCGACGTATAGGCGTGATAACCTGCGCCGCGCAGGCTGGCCACAATTTCGTTCACCTTATCGGCGTTCTTCAACGCGCCAAGCTGCACCACGTAAGCCTTGCCCACCGGCGCAGCCTTCTCTTCAGGTGCCGCTTTCGGCGGCGCGGTAACAGCCACCTGTTCCGTTACCGGCTGCGGTTTCGGCTTCGGTTTTTCGACCGGCTTCGGTTTCGGCAGTTCGGCGGCCGGCGGGATCTGCTCGAGATCGCCGTTACCGTTCACCGCCAGACGGCTGGAATCAAGCGACGGTGCCGCCGCATCGCCCGCGCGTACCTCTTCCGCGGCGCCTTCCGGCGGCTGAGCAGGCAGCGCCTGCGTTGCCGTCGGCAGCATATCCGGCTCATCGCGATCGCCGGGCTTAGGCACCAGCGGAATGGCCGCAAATTCATCCTGATAATGCTTTTTTTGCCCGTCAAGCAGCCCTGGCAGCACAATGACCCCCAGCGCGACCAACACTATCGTCCCGACAAGACGGTTTTGAAACTTACTTGCCACCGGCTCTCCCCGCGTCCAATACTTCCATCACGTGCGCTACCGTGTGGAACGAACCACACACCAGCACCGTATCTTCCGGCATGGCATCGGCCATCGCCGCATGCCACGCCTGCGCCACGCTGCCATACACGGCACCCGCGCGCAAATGCGCGCGCAGCTGTTCCGCCGTCGCGCCGCGCGGCCCTTCCAGCGGCGCACAGTACCAGCTGTCGACCACGCTTTCCAGACACGCCAGCGTGCCGGCAATGTCCTTATCATGCAGCATACCAATAACCGCCAGCACTCGCCCGGTTTTCGGCAGGGATTTGAGACGCCCGGCAAGGTAGCCTGCGGCATGCGGGTTATGCGCAACGTCGAGAATCACCCGCGGCGCGTACTGGATAGTCTGAAAACGCCCCGGCAGGATCGCGCTGGCGATGCCTTCACGAATCGCCTGCTCGCTCACCGCAAGCCCGCTGGCGCGCAGCGCAGCCAGCGCGGTGGCGGCATTCGGCTGCGGCACGTTAGGCAGCGGCAGATTGCGCAGTTCGCCCTGTGCGTCGCTAAAGGTCCAGCTTTCCGCCTCTACGCTATAGCGCCAGTCCACGTCACGCTGCAGCAGCAATGCGCCCTTTTCGCGCGCCACGTCAGCAATCGTCTGCGGCATCTCCGGCTCGCCGACGACCGCCGGCCGCCCACCGCGGAACACCCCCGCTTTCTCACGGCCGATGCTTTCACGGTCCGGTCCCAGCCAGTCGGTGTGGTCCAGCGCAATGCTGGTCACTACGGCAACGTTAGCATCGACGATGTTAGTCGCATCCAGTCGCCCGCCCAGGCCGACTTCCAGAATGGCCACATCAACCTGTTGCTGCTTGAACAGCCACAGCGCAGACAGCGTGCCGTATTCAAAATAGGTGAGCGATGTTTCGCCGCGCGCCGCTTCAATCGCGGCGAATGATGCCGTATGCGCGCTTTCCGCCAGCTCTTCCCCCTGCACGCGCACGCGCTCGGTATAGCGTACCAGGTGCGGCGAACTGTACACGCCCACTTTATAGCCGGCGGCCATCAGGATGGTTTCCAGCGTCCGGCAGGTGGTGCCTTTGCCGTTGGTGCCCGCGACGGTAAAGACGAACGGCGCCGGTTGCAGCACGTCGAGCGACCCTGCGACCTTGCTGACGCGCGCCAGTCCGAGGTCGATGGTTTTTGAATGGAGGTTTTCCAGATAAGAAAGCCACGTAGCCAGGGGCGACGTGGCCTGAGGAATAGAATGTTTTTCCATGATGCCCGCAACTTTCAACGGTGAATAATAGCAAAAAGGGCAGCGCCACCCGGCCCTGCCCTTTACATCATCAGGCCTCTGGCGCCTGATCCGGTACCGGCGGCACCACCACGCTTTCGCGCGGCGCGTCCGGGTTCGGCGCCGGGAGATTCATCAGCTTCGCCAGAATGCTGGCCAGCTTCAGTCGCATTTCCGGGCGACGCACGATCATGTCGATCGCGCCCTTCTCGATGAGAAACTCACTGCGCTGGAAACCCGGCGGCAGTTTTTCACGCACGGTCTGTTCGATAACACGCGGACCGGCAAAACCGATCAGTGCTTTCGGTTCAGCAATGTTCAGATCGCCCAGCATCGCAAAACTTGCGGAAACGCCGCCCATGGTCGGGTCGGTCAGCACGGAAATATACGGCAAGCCGCGTTCCTGCATTTTCGCCAGCGCAGCGGAGGTTTTCGCCATCTGCATCAGGGACATCAGCGCTTCCTGCATGCGCGCACCGCCGGAGGCAGAGAAGCAGATCAGCGGACAGTTGTCTTCCAGCGCCTGCTCAACGGCACGCACAAAGCGCGCGCCCACGACAGAACCCATTGAACCGCCCATAAAGGAAAATTCAAAGGCCGCGGCGACAACCGGCATATCATGCAGGGTACCCTTCATGACCACCAGCGCGTCTTTCTCACCCGTCTCTTTCTGCGCGGATGCCAGACGGTCTTTATACTTTTTAGAGTCACGGAACTTCAGCACGTCTTTCGGCTCAAGTTCACTGCCCAGTTCTACCAGGGACCCTTCATCCAACAAGCTATGCAGGCGATTACGCGCTGACATACGCATGTGGTGATCGCACTTCGGGCAAACCTCGAGGTTACGCTCCAGCTCGGCGCGATACAAAACCTGACCACAGCTATCGCACTTGGTCCATACCCCTTCCGGGATGCTCGCCTTGCGGGTAGGTGTGATGTTGCTTTTAATTCGTTCAATCCAGCTCATTGATAACCTTTCTGCCTGAACCTGGTCGATGCCAGTTTTGCCATTAAGGGGGCGCGCATAATGCCACTTTTCCCCTTCATAGACCATGAATGTTGCACATTAAAACATAACAGCCCGAAACTTGGCATAAAAAAGTGGTCGAACCGCGAAACATGTCGTAACAGGGCACGGCTGAATCGTGCCCCGCTTGCGTGCGTTATTTTGCCCGTTTTGCCGCTGCGCGGCGGTGGCGAATCACTTCAATAACGCCCGGTAATACGGACAGCACGATGATAGCGACAATCAGCAGCTTCAGGTTTTCCTGAACTACCGGCAGGTCGCCGAACAGATAGCCCGCGTAGGTAAACAGCAGCACCCACAGCAGCGCGCCCGCCACGTTATAGAGCGCAAAATGACGATAGGACATGTGGCCCATTCCCGCCACAAAAGGCGCAAATGTTCTGACGATCGGCACAAATCGCGCCAGAATAATGGTTTTCCCACCATGTTTATCGTAGAAGGCATGGGTCTTATCCAGGTAGCTACGGCGAAAGATCTTCGAGTTCGGGTTGCTGAAGAGCTTCTCACCGAACAAGCGTCCAATGGTGTAGTTTACCGCATCGCCGACAATCGCAGCGATCACCATCAGTACCACCATGACGTGTACGTTGATGTCGTTGGTCGGCAGCGCGGAGAGCGCCCCAGCAACGAACAGCAGCGAATCGCCGGGCAGGAAAGGCGTCACTACCAGCCCCGTTTCGCAGAACAGAATCAGGAACAGAATAGCGTAAACCCAGACGCCGTACTGCGCGACCAGCTCCGCCAGGTGCACATCAATGTGCAGGATAAAATCAATCAAAAAACGGATGAGATCCATATTGTTTAGCCCCAAATGACTACGTTAGTCCGCCAGGAATAGCGGGCCCATCGGCACGGAAGGGAGCGCAAAGTGTGCGGGGTAATCCACCGCCACCAGATACAGCCCTTCCGCTTTCGCCGTTGCTGCGGCAAGCGTCCTGTCTTTTGCCGCCAGCAGTTCTGCAATCCAGCTCTCCGGCTGGTTTCCTGCGCCAACTTCCATCAGGCTGCCAACAATATTCCTTACCATGTGGTGCACAAAGGCGTTCGCTTTGATGTCCACAACAATATAAGCGCCGTAGCGGGTCACGTTGATATGCATGACGTTACGCCACGGCGTGCGCGACTGGCACTGCACCGCCCGAAATGAGGTGAAGTCATTCTCGCCCAGCAGGCTTTGCGCCGCGCGGTGCATCCGCTCAGCATCCAGGGGTTGGTGATAATGCGTCACCCCCTGACCCAGCACCGCCGGACGCAGACGGTGGTTATAAATCACATAGCGGTAGCGGCGCGCCGTCGCGCTGAAACGCGCATGAAAATCGTCGGGCACAGCTTTCACCCAACGCACCGCAATGTCACCAGGTAAATTCGCATTTACGCCCAGCGTCCACGCCGCGTCTTTACGCACGGCGTGAGTTTCAAAGTGCACCACCTGCCCGGTACCGTGAACGCCCGCGTCGGTACGCCCGGCGCAGAAGACGTTTATCGGCTCATTGGCCACCTGCGAGAGGGCTTTTTCAAGTTTTTCCTGCACGCTGCGCACTTCGTTTTGCCGCTGCCAGCCGTAATATTTGCTGCCGTCGTACTCAATGCCCAGCGCAATTCGATAGACCGGCAGTTGCTCCATTTCAGACATCAGTACAGATACTCCAGCACCAGCTTCTCGGCCGTTTTCACCGCCATCAACGCGCCGCCAAAGCGGACGTTATCGGCCACCGACCAGAACTGTACCTGCTCAGGCATACCGTAATCGTTGCGCACACAGCCTACCGACAGATGCGCGCTGCCGGTCGCGTCGCCAACCTGCGTCGGGAATTCCCCCGCTTCCGACAGCACAATATCTTCGCCGCGCGCAAAGGCGTCTCGCGCCTCTTCCGCCGACAGCGGACGCATGGCTTCAAATGTCACCATCTGCGCGTGGCCGTAGAACACCGGCGACTGAATGCAACTGGCGGAAATCATCAGCCCTTCATCCTGCATAATCTTACGCACCTGATCGACAATACGGCGTTCATCACGCACGTTGCCCTCGCGGTCCGGCAGCATCGGCAGCATGTTGAAGGCCAGCTGACGACCGAAGAAATCATCTTCGTCGATAGGAATGCCGTTCAGCAGCTTAGCGCTCTGCCCGGCCAGCGCGTCGACGGCTTTTTTACCGTGCGCAGAGGCGGAAATCAGGCTGGTCACGTTGATGCGCGACAGGCCACCGTCATCAATCAGCGGCTTCAGCGCCGCCAGCAGTTGGCTGGTCTGGCTGTCTGCCACGGCGATGACGTTACGGTTACGATAGTCAGCCAGCACAAACGGGTTCACTTCCGGTACCACCAGCGGCACGTCCGGTTCCAGGGCAAACAGACCGCTAAGGTCGATAACCAGACAACCGGAATTAGTCGCTTCTTCTATATAGGTGGCACTCGCCTCCATACCGGCGACAAAGAACGCCAGCTGCGCCTGCGTCCAGTCAAATTCCGCCGCATCCTGCACTCTGACCGATTTACCGTTGAAACGCAGATGTTCGCCCGCGCTGTCGGCGCGCGCCAGCGCATAGATATCACCCACCGGGAACTGACGTTCAGCAAGGGTTTCAAGCAGGGCTTCGCCTACGGCGCCGGTTGCGCCCAGGATGGCAATATTCCAGCCTTCAGACATGGTGATTTACTCCAGAAAAAAAGCGACCCTGCCGGAGTATCCGGCAGAGGTATTAAGAAGACATTAACAATGTACGGCGTTAAACCCGAGTTTTTGCAGCAGCTCGGCCGCCTCGGCATCATCACACTCCACGGTTAATGATGACCATTCGCGACGCTCAAGGTAATTTTTGCGCAGCTTGTCAAACTCACCCAGGATCCCCGCGACTTTTCGCAGCGGCGCGTCATCGCGGCGCACATCATACACCAAATGCACCAGTCTTTTCAGCGTAGGCTGATCGAGCGGACCGTGCAGGCTGATGTGGCCAAATTCCGGCGCCGGCAGCAGCGATGAGAGCGCCACTTCCTGCGGTTGGCCGATAAACTGGCTGTAGGCTTCGAACACCTGGGTCGTACCGCGCGCTTTGCCCTCGAGCGTGTAGCCCGCAATGTGCGATGTCCCCAGATCGACTTTGTCCAGCAGCGCCAGGTTGAGGTCCGGCTCGGGCTCCCAAACGTCGAGCACTACGCTCAGCTTCTGCCCCTCTTCAAGACATTTCAGCAGCGCGGCGTTATCCACCACCGGGCCACGGCAGGCGTTGATCAAAATCGCGCCCGGCTTCAGGCGACGAATCAGCGCCTCGTCGGCCAGATGCAACGATTTATACGGGCCGTCTTTATACAGCGGCGTGTGGAAGGTCAGTACGTCAGCCTGCGCCACCAGTTCCTCCAGCGGGAGGAAATCGCCCGCGTCGCCGTTATCGGCGCGCGGCGGATCGCAGAGCAGCGTTTTGATACCCAGCGCCGCAAGACGTTTTTGCAGACGGCCGCCGACATTCCCCACGCCGACAATGCCCACGGTACGGTCAGTCAGCGCAAACCCATCGCGCTCGGCCAGCATCAGTAGCGCCGAGAAGACATATTCTACGACCGCGATGGCATTACAGCCCGGCGCGGCGGAGAAACCGATCCCTGCCTGTTTCAACCATGCCTGATCGACATGGTCGGTGCCCGCCGTCGCGGTGCCGACAAATTTGATCGCTTTGTCGCCCAGCAGCGCTTCGTTCACCTTCGTCACGGAACGCACCATCAGGGCATCGGCATCGGTTAACGCCTCGGTCGGGATCGGTCGACCGGGAACGGCGGTAACGTCGCCCAGACGGCTAAAAAGTTCGCGGGCGTAGGGCATATTTTCATCAACAAGGATTTTCACGGTTCAGTACCTGTCTGAGAACGAGAGTAAACCGGGGAAGTGTGCCATAATCTCGCCGCCAGGCATACTTACGCCGGGCATCAGTACTGCAATTGGAAAGGATGAATCATGACGCAACCCATTTCAGGTATGCCCGCGCGCCCTCCGGGGGCCGGCACAACGCCCCTCTCCCCTGCGGGAGAACAGCCGTTGAGTACCCAACAGCGTACGGTGCTGGAACGACTGATCACGCGCTTAATCGCAATGACCTCACAGCAGAATGCCGAGGTTTGGGCGGGCGTGAAGCACGATCTGGGGCTGAAAAACGATACCCCGCTGCAGGCGCGCCACTTTCCCGCCGCCGAGCAGAATCTTAATCAGCGAATCGGCGCTGCCGAACAAAAGCTGAGCACGCGCCAGACGCTATCGCAGCTGACCGAGCTGCTAGGCCAGGGGAATAATCGTCAGGCCGTCAGCGACTACATCCGCCAGCAGTATGGGCAAACCGCCCTTAGCCAACTGACCCCGCAGCAGTTAAAAAACGTGCTGCAGCTGTTACAGCAAAATCAGCTGTCGATTCCGCAGCCGCAGCAGCGGCCGGCCACTGACAGACCGCTCCTGCCGGCCGAGCACAACACGCTGAACCAGCTGGTCACCAAGCTCTCCGCCGCCACAGGGGATTCCAACAAGCTCATCTGGCAATCACTACTGGAACTTTCCGGCGTGAAATCCGGTGACCCGCTGCCGGCGAAACATTTCAACGCGCTGGTCACTCTGCTGCAGGCGAGGCTGACGCTGAGTACGCATCCCGCGCCCACGCTTAACGTCCTGCAGGCTGCGCTCAAGCAGCCGCTGGAGCCACAGGAAGGGCAGCTGCTGCGCGATGTCGCCCAGCAAAACTGGAACGCAACGCCGCAAACGGTGCTAACGCCGGTACAGGTGCAGGAACTGCTGAACCTATTGTTCCTCAAACGCATCGAGCGCGAGCGCGTAGCCCATGCGTACACGCTGGAAGCGCGCGACCTTCAGCCTATTTACGCGCCGTTTGCCCCGGTCATGACTACGCTCAAATCGCTGTCGGCACGCCCGGGTCTGGCAGCCGTCGTGCTGGTGGTTGTCGCCCTGCTACTGTGGCTGCTGCTGTAGATTTAGTATCTGCGCAATGGTTGTCATCACCGCGTCTTCCTCATTGCTGCCGGTGATATACCGCGCGGCCTGTTTGGTTTCGTCAAAGGCGTTACGCATGGCGAAACTCCAGGCGGCGCGCGTCATCAGCTCGATATCATTCAGGCCATCGCCGAACACCATCGTCTCGTCTTTGCTTACCCCCAGCATGCGCTGCAACATCTCCACCGTGTGCCCCTTGTGAACGCCGGCGTCGGCAATATCAATCCACGCGTCTTCCGAAACCACGATATAGGCTTTATCAAAGAACTCAGCCAGGTGCGGTTTGATCTGCGGGCAGCGACCTTTGATATCAAACAGCGAGATTTTAACAAAATCATGCTCCACCGCGTTAAAGTCGTCTATCAGCACCACGTGCGCATAAGACATTTTGACTTTTGCCAGCATTTCCGGCGCAATCGATGCTTTAACATAGGCGCCGTTGGACGTACAGGCGATGATGACGGCTTCGCTGTTCACCGCTTCAAGCGTGGCAATCATCTCCCGACCCAGCGCGTTTTTGATCGGTGATTGATAGACATACTCACCGCCGTGCTTAATGCGCGTGGCGCTATCGCCAAGGATCCAGAAATCCCTCACCTGTTCGCCAAACAGCTCCTCCACCCGCTCACACTGCTTACCGGTGCACAGCGCAAAGGCCACGCCCTGCTGCTGCATCAGTGATTTAATCTGCGTAAAACGTTGGCGGTTGTAATCGCCGCTGCGGTTTAAGAAGGTCCCGTCAAGATCGGTAATAATCAGCTTAATCATGCATTCTCCTTGAAGAGGATAGCCCGCGTTCGCCGAACGCGGGCCGGGGGCAAGCAGAACGACGTGGGCAAAGGCGTTACGCGCTTTCTTCCGCCGCCGCAGACATATTCACTTTGTTCGCGGCAATCACGAACGGCAGGTAGATAAGCGTCGCAACCGCCAGACACAGCACGCCAACAAACAGCGCCATCCAGTTACCGCCGGTGCCGAAGAAGGCTATCAGCGGGCCCGGCGTCGTCCATGGTACCGCGTAGGCAATCGGCGGGATAATCTCCAGCGTGATAAAGAAGTAGCCAATCAGCGCGTTCACAAACGGCACCAGGATAAACGGAATGACCAGAATCGGGTTCAGCACGATCGGCAGACCAAACATGACCGGCTCGTTGATATTGAACAGCCCCGGCACAAAGGCCATTTTCGCCAGGTCACGGTAATCTTTACGGCGAGAGGCTATAAAAATGGCCAGCAGCAGGCCCAGCGTCATCCCCGAACCACCGCAGTTAGCGAAAGCATCGTTGATGCCGGTCCAGGTGATCGGATACGGCGCCCCCCAGGTCGAGCCGTGAGAGGCGGCGTATGACAGATTTTCCAGATTCGCTTCCGAGAAAATCGTTTCGCGAATCGCGGCTACGGTATTTGGCCCGTGAATACCCAGAATCCACAGGAAGTTGGCCACCAGCCCCAGAATCAGCACGGTGAAGATGTTAGTTCCCATATCCTTCAGCGGTGCCTGGATCAGGGTGTAGATCAGATCGTTCAGCCCGTTCGGCGAGATTTTGGACAGCAGGAAGTTCAGCACCGAGAAGAAGATCATCACGAAGAAGATCGGCAGCAGCACCTTGAAAGAGCGCGCAACCGCCGGCGGCACCGCCGCTGGCATGTTGATCGTCACCTTCGGATTGCGCGCCAGTCGACAGAAAATTTCGCTCGACAGCAGCGCCACGATCACCGCCACAAACAGCCCCTGCGGCCCCAGATATTTGGTGGTCAGGTAGGCCTGGCCATCGATAATCACATAGGGGGTATACACCACAAAGAATGCGCCAATCGCCGTCAGGCCGCACAGCAGGTCGTCCTGCTGATAGCTGATCGCCATATTGCGCGCCACAAGGAAGGTAATCAGCACAGCCATAATATTGACCGAACCATTCATCACTGGCGTAAATATTTGCTGGGCATCGGCAAGATTAGGAAACAGCGTGCCAAGGTGTAATATACTGGCAATAAAACCGTCCGGCGACAGGATGGCAAAGTTGATAAGAATAATCAGCGAACTGGCCATCACAATCGGGAATGATAAAATAAATGCATCGCGAATGGCCGAAACGTGTATCTGAGAATTCAATTTAATCGCTACGGGAACGAGGATTTTTTCCATCCCTCGTTCAAATGAATTCATAAACCCCATAATGGTCCCTTAATTTTTTGGAAAAGTTAATTTGAATTATTAATGGAATAACCGTAGCGCCTGTTCTAAAACGGCCTTACCGTCCATCTGGCCGTAGCTTTTCATATCAATAACCGCAACCGGCATTTTCCCCTGAGCAATCGCTTCGATTTCCCGCTGTTGAAAACGGACCTGCGGGCCTAATAAAACCACGTCAACTTCCTGCTTTTTTATCTGCTCTTTGGCTTCGGAAATCGCCAGCGCATAAATCGTCGCGGTAATATTTTCCGCCTCCGCATGTTCACGCATTTTTTTTACCAGCATACTGGTCGACATCCCTGCTGCGCATACCAATAATATATTTTTCATCCAACGTCCTTTTTTAAAACCGAGCCTTAATTGACGATCACTTTAATAATTGTTAATTTCCGTAACCTGTATTCCGATCACAGTTACCCACGCCCAAGATGTTCAATAATCGTGAGATACATGAACGTGTTTAGCAAAAATCATGGAAATAGATTGATAACTATTTGTTTAAAAAGGATTTAAGGAGGTTCAAAAGTGGTATACCAGAACGTCATCAACCTGCTAAAAAACAGATTAAATAGCGCGAGCGGCTTTGTTGAATAAATCGAACTTTTGCTGAGTTGAAGGATCAGATCACGCATCTTCCCGACAACGCAGACCGTTCCGTGGCAAAGCAAAAGTTCAAAATCACCAACTGGCCCACCTACAATAAAGCCCTCATCAACCGTGGCTCCATAACTTTCTGGCTGGATGATGAAGCTATTCAGGCCTGGTATGAGTCAGCAACACCTTCTTCACGAGGCAGACCTCAGCGCTATTCTGACCTTGCCATCACGACTGTGCTGGTCATTAAACGCGTATTCAGGCTGACCCTGCGCGCTGCGCAGGGCTTTATTGATTCCATTTTTTCTCTGATGAACGTTCCGCTACGCTGCCCGGATTACAGCTGTGTCAGCAGGCGGGCAAAGTCGGTTAACGTCAGTTTCAAAACGCCCACCCGGGGTGAAATCGCACACCTGGTAATTGATTCCACCGGGCTGAAGGTCTTCGGTGAAGGCGAGTGGAAAGTCAAAAAGCATGGCCAGGAACGCCGCCGTATCTGGCGTAAGCTGCATCTCGCCGTTGACAGTAAAACACATGAAATCATCTGCGCTGACCTGTCGCTGAACAACGTTACGGACTCAGAGGCCTTCCCCGGGTTAATCCGGCAAACCCACCGGAAAATCAGGTCAGCCGCCGCCGATGGCGCTTACGATACCCGGCTCTGTCACGATGAACTGCGGCGTAAGAAAATCAGCGCGCTTATCCCTCCCCGAAAAGGTGCGGGTTACTGGCCCGGTGAATATGCAGACCGTAACCGTGCAGTGGCTAATCAGCGAATGACCGGGAGTAATGCGCGGTGGAAATGGACAACAGATTACAACCGTCGCTCGATAGCGGAAACGGCGATGTACCGGGTAAAACAGCTGTTCGGGGGTTCACTGACACTGCGTGACTACGATGGTCAGGTTGCAGAGGCTATGGCCCTGGTACGAGCGCTGAACAAAATGACGAAAGCAGGTATGCCTGAAAGCGTGCGTATTGCCTGAAAACACAACCCGCTACGGGGGAGACTTACCCGAAATCTGATTTATTCAACAAAGCCAGCGCGAGCTACAATATTGGCGATCTTCTGCCGTCGGAAAAAGAGCTGGCAGAATTATATGGTGTATCGCGTAATACCTTACGCAAGGCGCTCAAAGCGCTGGAAGAGGAAGGGATGATTGAGCGACGACACGGCTCGGGCACCTATTTACGTAACAAGCACTTTCAGGCCTCAGTAACCCATCTCGACAGCTTTACCGAAATCGCCCGCAACGAAGGCAAAACCCCGACCAGCCAGATTCTCAAATTCGAGCTCCAGCGCGCCTCTGACGACATCGCGACCCACCTGCGGGTCGGCCACGGTGAGCCGGTGTATTATGCCAGGCGGCTACGTTTTATCGACAATATTGCCATGCAGATGGAAGAGACTTGGCTGTCCGCCAGCCGTTTCCCGGACCTGACGATTGCCCATATGAAAAACTCGAAATTCTCGTACCTCGAGAATGAATGCGGCGTGAAGATCCTCGGCTGCTATGAATCTATCCAGCCGATACTACCATCAGCCGAGGTGGCAAAGCTGTTGCACATCAGCACACTAGACCCGATTATTCGCATGCAAACCCAGGCAGTAGACGAGCAGCAACACCCTATTGATTACTCGATTCTCTACACTAATATGTTCGAATTTCAGGTGAAGTATTTTCTGCCGCGTAAAGCGGCGACCGGCCCACGGGAAATGCGGGCCGATCAATAACCGCTATTTACGGAACGACCAAAGCGTCACGACAATCCCCAGCACGGCGGAAATAGCCCCGCCGAGGAACACCGACGGATAGCCGAACGAGGTGGCCAGCATCCCCGCCAGCGGCCCGGAAACGCCGAGCGCAATATCCTGGAAAGCCGCATAGCCGCCGAGCGCCGTTCCACGCACCTGCTGCGGCACGCGCTTGACCACTTCCACGCCCAGCGCCGGAAAAATAAGCGAACAGCCCGCACCGGTCAGCGCCGCGCCGGCCAGCGCAAACCACGCATCGGGCGCCTGCCACAGCAGTAGCAGTCCCACGGCCTCCACCAGCAGCGAGCCAACGGCGACCTTTACGCCGCCCAGGCGATCGGGCATCCAGCCAAACAGAATACGCACCAGCACGAACGTGCCGCCGAATGCCGTCAGCGTGAAACCTGCCATCGACCAGCCTTTGCTCATAAAGTAGAGCGACACGAAGGTACCAATCACCGCGAAGCCCACGCCCTGCAGCGCCAGCCCCACACCGGCCTTCCAGATAAGTCCAATAACGCTGAACAGCGACGGACGTTCGCCCGCCAGCGCCGCGACCTTGCGCACCGAGCCGTTAAACGCCCAGGCCAACAGCGGCAGCATCATCGTCACCCCAGCCAATACCGCAAAACCGTAGCGGTTGTTGATATACAGCCCAAGCGGTGCCCCTGCGGCCAGCGCGCCAAATATCGCCATTCCGTTCCAGGACATCACCTTACCGGACTGCTTTGGCCCCACCAGCCCCATCCCCCATGTCAGGGTACCGGTTAACAGCTGGCTTTCACCAAAACCCAGGATCAAGCGCCCGACGATCAGCAGGCCAAATTTGACCATCGCATCCACCGGCAGCAACGCCGCACCAAGCCAGGCGGCCCCGGCAAACGCGCAGGCGGCCATCCCCTGCAGCGCCGAGCGTTTACCGCCATACTGATCAGCCAATCGTCCCGCGTAGCCACGCGTCAGAACGGTAGCAAAGAACTGAATGCCCACGGCAATGCCCACCATCGTGTTGCCGTAGCCCAATTCCTGATGCACAAATAGCGGAATGACCGGCAGCGGAATGCCGACGGTGAGATAGGTCAGAAACACCGCAAACGCGATGCGAAATAACGACCCGTTCGAAGAAGATGTTGGTTCACTTTGAGTTACTGCTGTCATGCTTTACTCCAGAATGCTGAGTAAGGCGAGGTGCTGTAGCCACGCCCCCTCTACCTGATCATCAGGATTAAGGTGCGTTGGTTGACGTTGAACGCTTACGCATTATCGTGATGATAATGTTGAGCCGCGAGTTTGCCTGTTCTTTCCGTCCGTTGTCAACGCATAAAAAAAAGGAGCCCCGGGGGCTCCTTTTTCCATTCAATGTGAAATTACAGCTTACGCATCACCAGGGTGGCGTTGGTGCCGCCGAAGCCAAAGCTGTTGGACATGACGGTAGTCAGTTCACGCTCGGTCGGTTCGGTCACGATGTTCAGACCAGCGGCCTGCTCGTCCATCTCATCGATGTTAATGCTTGGCGCGATAAAGCCGTGTTCCAGCATCAGCAGAGAGTAGATAGCTTCCTGTACGCCAGCGGCGCCCAGAGAGTGGCCGGTCATGGCTTTGGTTGCAGAAATTGCCGGGCTGTTGTCGCCAAACACTTCCTGAATAGCGCCCAGTTCTTTCACGTCACCTACCGGGGTAGAAGTGCCGTGGGAGTTCAGGTAGTCGATTGGGGTATCAACGCCGTGCATTGCCATCTTCATGCAGCGCACTGCACCTTCACCGGATGGAGCAACCATATCTGCACCATCGGAGGTTGCACCGTAGCCAACGATTTCTGCATAGATATGCGCACCGCGCGCCAGCGCGTGTTCCAGTTCTTCAACCACAACCATACCGCCGCCGCCAGCGATGATGAAACCATCACGGTGTGCGTCATAGGTACGGGATGCTTTTTCTGGCGTGTCGTTGTATTTGGTGGACAGTGCGCCCATCGCGTCGAACTCACAGGCCATTTCCCAGCCCAGCTCTTCGCCGCCGCCAGCAAAAACGATGTCCTGTTTGCCCAGCTGAATCTGTTCAACCGCGTTGCCGATGCAGTGTGCGGAGGTTGCACACGCGGAGCTGATGGAGTAGTTCACACCGTGAATTTTGAACGGCGTTGCCAGGCACGCGGAAACCGCAGAGCCCATCGCTTTGGTTACCACATACGGGCCAACCGCTTTCAGGCCACGCGGGCTACGCATGGCGTCTGCGCCGAATACCTGCGCTTTCGAAGAGCCGCCGGAACCGGCAATCAGGCCCACACGCGGGTTGTTCTGGTAATCTTCTGCCTTCAGGCCGGAGTCTTCAACCGCCTGCTGCATAGAGAGATAAGCGTAGATAGAGGCATCGTTCATGAAACGGACCACTTTGCGATCGATAAGACCCGTGGTGTCCAGTTTGACGTTACCCCATACGTGGCTACGCATACCAGAATCTTTGAACTCTTGAGAGAAAGTGATCCCCGAGCGTCCTTCACGCAGGGATGCCAGGACTTCCTGCTGGTTGCTACCGATGCTGGAAACGATACCCAGGCCAGTAATCACTGCACGTTTCATTCAATACCTCTGTAAGTCATCACTATTTTAAAGTTTCGAGTCGCAAGATAGCGTACACTTGTACGCCGAACAAGTCCGATCAGCAATTTTATGCAGAAATTTGCGCCTGCGGGCACGCATCGTTAAGATCGGCAGACTCCTTGCCGCGCGAGTAACTTACGTGAAACATAACGCCATACAATCCGCCAACCTCGAATTTAACAGTGAGGGTACACCTGTTTCCCGAGATTTTGACGACGTCTATTTCTCCAACGACAACGGTCTGGAAGAGACCCGCTACGTTTTCCTCGGCGGTAACCAGATAGAGGTACGTTTCCCCCAACATCCGCATCCGCTTTTCGTGGTAGCGGAAAGCGGCTTTGGCACCGGCCTCAATTTCCTGACGCTGTGGCAGGCCTTCGACGCATTCCGCCGTCAGCATCCCGATGCTACGCTACAAAGATTACATTTCGTCAGTTTTGAAAAGTACCCACTGAAAGCCGAAGACCTGCGTCTGGCCCACCAGCACTGGCCAGAACTGGCAACCTGGGCCGAGCAGCTTCAGGCGCAGTGGCCTCAGCCGCTGGCGGGCTGTCACCGCCTGTTGCTTGATGACGGTCGCGTGACGCTGGACCTGTGGTTCGGCGACATCAATGCGCTCACGGATACCCTCGACGACAGCTTTAACCAGCAGGTTGACGCCTGGTTCCTCGACGGCTTTGCGCCATCGAAAAACCCGGACATGTGGACGCCGACGCTGTTTGCCGCCATGGCGCGTACCGCGCGGCCGGGCGGCACGCTCGCGACCTTTACCTCCGCAGGCTTTGTGCGTCGCGGTCTACAGGAAGCGGGCTTTACTATGCGTAAAAGCAAAGGCTTTGGGCGCAAGCGTGAAATGCTGATCGGTGAAATGCGTGAGCCGCTGCCGAATGCTGCGCGCGCGCCGTGGTTTGCCCGCACCGGCAGCCAGGTACGCGAAGCGGCTATTATCGGCGGCGGCATCGCCAGCGCCCTGCTCTCGCTGGCGCTGTTGCGCCGCGGCTGGTCGGTCACGCTGTATTGCGCAGACGATGAGCCGGCTCAGGGAGCCTCCGGCAATCGCCAGGGCGCGCTTTATCCACTGCTGAGCGCGCATGATGCCGCGCTGGCGCAGTTCTTCCCGGCGGCGTTTCTGTATGCCCGCCGGCTGTACGATGCGCTGCCAGTGGCTTTCGATCATCAGTGGTGCGGCGTCACGCAGCTGGGGTGGGATGAAAAAAGCGCGCAGAAAATTGCCCAAATGCTGACGCTCGACCTTCCCGCCGATATCGCGCGAGCGGTCAGCGCGCAGGCCGTGCGGGACAGCATCGGCCTGGAGACCGGCTGCGGAGGCATTCAGTATCCGCTCGGCGGCTGGCTTTGCCCGGCTCAGCTCACCGCTGGCGCTTTGGCGCTGGCCCGCCAGCAGGGGCTTAACGCCCACGTTGGCAAAACGCTCAGTGCATTGACCCGTGAGGAATCCGGCTGGCAGCTGGCGTTTAGCGACGGACAAACGGCCACCGCCCCCTGCGTGGTGTTGGCAAACGGTCACAATATCAATCAATTTACGCAAACCGAGACGCTTCCGGTGTACGCCGTCGGCGGCCAGGTGAGCCATATCCCAACCAGCGACAGCCTGGCGAAACTGAACCAGGTCTTGTGCTATGACGGCTACCTGACCCCACAGAACCCGCAGAATCAGCAGCACTGCATTGGCGCCAGCTATCATCGCGGAGCGCGAGAAATGGCGTTTAATGCTGAAGACCAGCAGCATAATCGTCAGCGCTTGATTGACTGCTTCCCGCAGGAAACATGGCCGCTGGAGGTCGACGTTAGCGCTAACGACGCCCGCTGTGGCGTTCGCTGTGCCACGCGCGATCATCTGCCGATGGTCGGTAACGTGCCGGACTACGCCGCCACGCTCGCCGGATATGCCACGCTGCACGAAAGTCCGGAAACGGCGATTTCGGCCCCGGTGTATCCTGAGCTGTTTATGCTGGGGGGGCTGGGGTCGCGCGGGCTGTGTACTGCGCCGTTAAGCGCCGAAGTGCTGGCAGCACAGATGAGCAATGAACCGCTGCCGCTTGACGCGACTACGCTGGCGGGGCTCAATCCAAACCGATTATGGGTGCGAAAACTGCTGAAGGGAAAAGCGGTAAAATAACGCAGAACGTTTGCCCGGCAGCGATACCGGGCAAATGCGCTTAGCGGGCGGCCTGCTGATACAGGTTGTCCCACATGGCTTTGACCAGCGCCTGGTCGCGCGGCGTCAGTTCACCGGCACCAATCGCCGTTTCCAGGCTCTGCGTCACGTTGCGATACAGGGCATCGGCAGAATGCGCTTCGCTTTCTTCAAGCTCGGCAACCGCCAGCGTCAGGTGGCCGCGCAGATAACCGCTGGCAAACAGCTCATCATCGCTGGCGTGCTCCACCATCTCATCAATTAACGCCAGAATGCGTGCTTCAAACTCCGCGATCATCTTCTTTCCTCTTTCTGTAACATGGCTTAGAGATCCTCAGGCCATGGGAAGTGTTCCGCCGTTAGGGTCGGCGTCTGATAATAATCTTGTAATGCCTTGATAAATTTTGCCGGACGCGGCGGGATGCCCTCTTTCAGATAGGTCATGACCTGCGCATGCACGCGTCGCTGAAACACGATGCGGTCCGGCTCGAAATCGCCTTCCAGGTTGTCGCAGCTGACGTTAAACGGAAAGCCCGCCGCCACGCAAAACAGCCAGTCAAACGCCTGCGGTTTCACTTCGACGTCTTCAAACTGCCCTTGGGTCTCGGCGTCGCGCCCGTCCGGGCAGTACCAGTAGCCAAAATCGACCTGCTCACGGCGCGCCTTCCCGGCGATGCACCAGTGGGAAATTTCGTGCAGCGCGCTGGCAAAAAAGCCGTGGGCGAAAACGATACGGTTGTAAGGAACCTCGTCGTCTGCCGGAAGATAGATGGGTTCATCATCGCCTTTAATCAGACGAGTATTAAACTCATCGGCGAAGCAGCTATCAAAGAGCGTTACCAGCTGCTGGTAATCATGCGTTTTGGTCATTAATGCATCCCTAACCACTGAAGGATTTCCTGTCCATGGCTGTCATAGAGCAGCTTGGCGCTCATCACCGCGGAGACCACGACGATCATCGGGCGGATCAGCGCTTGCCCCTTACTCAACACTAAGCGCGAGCCCATGCGCGCGCCAAAAAACTGGCCAATCATCATCACAAAGCCGGTCGCCCAGATAACTTTGCCGCCAATGATAAACAGCAAAAGACCACCGACGTTCGAGGTCGCGTTCAACACCTTGGCGTGCGCGGTGGATTTGGCAAGGTTAAAGCCCATCAACGTCACAAACGCCAGCGCATAAAACGAACCCGCACCGGGGCCGAAGAAGCCATCGTAAAAGCCTACGCAGCCGCCAGCAACCAGCGCAAACGGCAGGCCGTACAGACGGCGCTGACGATCGGCTTCACCCAGCTTTGGCATCAGCAGAAAGTAAAGACCAATGCTGATAACCAGAATGGGCAGGATCTGGCGCAGAATATCGGACTGCACGTGCTGCACCAGCAGCGCACCGGTCATTGAGCCAATGAAGGTCATCAGGATATTCAGCTTCTGATCGGCCAGATTCACCACTTTGCGGCGGACAAAATAGAGCGATGCGGAGAGTGAGCCGCCGCAGGCCTGTAATTTGTTGGTTGCCAGCGCCTGCGCGGGCGGCATGCCCGCTGCCATCAGCGCCGGGACGGTCAGCAAACCGCCGCCGCCGGCCAGTGAATCAATAAAGCCAGCCAGAATGGCAATAAAGAACAGCGCCACCAGCATGAGCGGCTCGACCATAAATAACGCGGAAAAACTGTCCATCAGAGTACGTGTTCATCCAGTAGCGCCTGGCAGGAAGGCGGCAACGGTGGAGGCGTCTTCTTCACAGGTTTGGTGGTGCCAGGTTTTGGCGGTTCGAACCAGCTTTGCAGCTCAGCGCCGCAGCCGTCACCCGCAGGCGGCGGCGCCTGCTCTTCACATTCTAAGCTGTTAGCCGGGCACTTCAGCCGCACGTGCATATGCGCACGGTGCTGGAACCACGGGCGCACTTTATGCAACCAGTCGCGATCGTTGCCCGCTTCCAGGCACAGCTGCTGCTTGATGGCCGGGGTGACGAAAATTCGCGTCACGTCGCGGTCTTCCGCCGCCAGCTTAATCAGTTGGCCAATTTCCGGTTTCCACAGCGTCGGCACAACGCGCTTGCCGTCGGCGCTCACCAAATCCAGCGCCTGCGGTTTCAGCAGCTGTGCTGAACTCCAGCGCGTCTTCGGGAGCTGCAGGAAAATATCGACATCCAGACCACTCTGGTGGCTGGCGTGTCCGCCGTTAAAGCGCCCGCCTGCGGGCATACCCATATCGCCAATCAGCATCGTGCCCATACCCAACTTCTGCACCTGGCCGCCAAGCCGCTGGATAAACTGCACCAGATCCGGGTGGCCAAAATAGCGGCGCTGATCGGTACGCATCACCTGATAGGTGTCAGACTGGAGCGGCAGCGCCTGCGCGCCGACGATACAGCCGTTGGCAAATGCCCCGATAGACTGGGCGCTGCCGGCGATAGGCTGAGTGATTTTCTGCCACGGCGTTGCCGCCAGCGAGGTGCCGCTGGCAAGCAGAGCCAGCAGCGCTATAACGGTTTTTTTCATGTTTACCAGCGTGGAATTGACGTCGTCACATCGGCGTTCTGCGCCCGTTGGCGCATAAAATGATCCATCAGGACAATAGCCAGCATCGCTTCGGCGATCGGCACAGCGCGGATGCCAACACAAGGATCGTGGCGACCTTTGGTGATCATCTCAACTTCCTCGCCAAAGCGGTCGATCGTCTTACCCGGCACGGTGATACTTGATGTCGGTTTCAGCGCAATATTGGCCACAATCTGTTGGCCGCTGCTGATGCCGCCCAAAATACCGCCCGCGTGGTTGCTCTGGAAACCGGCTTTGGTGATTTCATCGCGGTTTTCACTGCCGCGCAGTTTCACCACCTCAAAGCCATCGCCAATCTCTACGCCTTTTACCGCGTTGATGCTCATCAGCGCATGGGCAATATCGGCGTCCAGGCGATCGAATACCGGTTCACCGAGACCCGGCGGGACGCCATCGGCCACGACGGTGACTTTAGCGCCAATTGAGTCGCCTTCTTTTTTGAGGCCGCGCATCAGCTCGTCTAAGGCCTCAATTTTGTCCGGATCCGGGCAGAAGAACGGGTTTTGTTCAACCTGATCCCAGTCCTTAATCGCCAGCGGAATGTCGCCCATCTGAGTCAGACAGCCGCGAATAACGATACCAAACTTCTCGGCAAGGAATTTCTTGGCGATCGCCCCGGCGGCCACGCGCATCGCCGTTTCACGCGCAGAAGAACGCCCACCGCCGCGATAGTCGCGCAGCCCATATTTCTGCTCGTAGGTGTAGTCGGCATGCCCCGGGCGGAAAACGTCTTTAATCGCGCCGTAATCCTGAGAGCGCTGATCGGTGTTTTCAATCAGCAGGCCAATACTGGTGCCGGTGGTCACGCCTTCAAAGACACCGGAGAGGATTTTCACCTGATCCGGCTCGCGGCGTTGCGTGGTGTAGCGCGATGTCCCCGGGCGACGACGATCGAGGTCGTGCTGAAGATCGGCTTCAGTTAACGGAATGCCGGGCGGCACGCCGTCAACGATGCAGCCCAGCGCCAGGCCGTGCGACTCGCCAAAGGTGGTTACGCGAAAGAGTTGTCCAATTGTATTTCCTGCCATCACGACTCCGTTATCGTTGTTCTGCGTTATTGCGTGCTGGATAAATCAGTCTTTGTACTGCGCGAAATGATGCTGCGCGGCTTCAAGCTGCGCTTTAGTCAGCATAAAGACGCCGTCACCGCCGTTGTCAAACTCGAGCCAGGTGAACGGGACATCCGGATATTGGTCCATCAGATGTACCATGCTGTTACCCACTTCACAAATCAGAATGCCGTCGTCGGTGAGATAATCCGGCGCGCAGCCTAAGATACGACGGGTCAGGTGCAGGCCGTCCGAGCCGGAAGCCAGGCCCAGCTCCGGTTCATGGCGATACTCCGACGGCAGGTCAGACATATCTTCTTCATCAACGTAAGGCGGGTTGGTCACGATCAGATCGTATTGCAGCTGCGGCGCGTCACGGAACAGATCGGAGCGAATCGGCGTGACATGATGAATCATACCGTGCTCTTCGATGTTGTATTCGGTGACGGCCAGCGCGTCCACCGAAACATCAATCGCGTCGACTTCCGCTTCCGGGAAGGCATAGGCGCAGGCGATAGCAATGCAGCCGCTGCCGGTGCACATATCGAGAATATGCTGTGGACGATGATTAATCAGGCCGGCGAAGCGATTGTTAATCAGCTCACCAATCGGCGAACGCGGCACCAGAACGCGATCGTCAACGTAGAATTCGTGACCGCAGAACCAGGCTTTGTTCGTCAGGTAGGCGACCGGGATACGCTCGTTGACGCGGCGAATAACGCGCTCAACGATCAGCTGTTTTTCGCTGGTGGTCAGACGCGCGTTGCGCATATCTTCCGGAATATCCAGCGGTAAATACAGGGTCGGCAGAACCAGTTGAACGGCCTCGTCCCACGGGTTGTCGGTGCCGTGCCCGTACCAGATTTCGGCCGCGCTAAAGCGGCTTACCGCCCAGCGCAGCATGTCCTGAATGGTGTGCAGCTCATTGACTGCTTCTTCAACAAAAATCTTATCCACGTTGTCCTCCAGGGCATGCGTCGGGGTAAATTCGGCGGCTAGTTTGCCATGAAGACGGCGATAAATCAGCATTCTTGCGTAGGGCGCGGGGAAAAAAGCGTTTTCGCTGCAGGAAGCACGCTGAAAAGGTAAACTAGGGGAAAAGGCGAATTTGAGAAGAATTGATGAAAAACAAAAACTCACTGAGCGAGGAGGATCAGGCACTCTTCCAGCAGCTGATGACCGGCACGCGTAAAATCAAGCAGGATACGATCGTTCATCGCCCGCAGCGTAAGAAAATCAGCGAAGTGCCACCAAAGCGGCTATTGCAGGAACAGGCGGACAATAGCCACTACTTTTCCGATGAGTTCCAGCCGTTGCTCAACACCAACGGTCCGGTGAAATACGTGCGCCAGGACGTCAGTCATTTTGAGCTGAAGAAACTGCGCCGCGGCGACTACTCGCCGGAGCTGTTCCTCGATCTGCATGGGTTAACCCAAACGCAGGCCAAACAAGAGCTGGGCGCGCTGATTGCCGCCTGCCGCCGGGAGCATGTGTTCTGCGCCTGCGTCATGCACGGCCACGGTAAGCACATTCTCAAACAGCAAACGCCGCTCTGGCTGGCGCAGCACCCGCACGTTATGGCGTTCCATCAGGCATCGAAAGAGTACGGCGGTGACGCCGCGCTGCTGGTGCTGATTGAAGTGGAAGAGTGGCTGCCGCCGGAGCTGCCGTAAGACGCGATGTCGGCCGGATAAAGCAACGTCGCTATGCGGCGTTCTGCGCCCGGTTACCTGATGGCGCTACGCTTATCAGGCCTACAGGCATCAGACCAACGGGGAGTCAGGCATTACCCGGCCACTTAGCCGGGTAATCAGCGGTTAGATCGCTTTCGCCATTTTCAGATTGCACGGGCTCATTTGCCAGTTCAGGACGCCCTGTCCGTTTGCGTCGAGGGTGACGCAGGCAATGGCTGAGGTCGTGAACATCGGCGGGACTTCGCCAGGACACAGTTCGGCGACCAGATAACCGACCAGCGGCAGGTGGGAAATCACCAGTACCGATGATGTGCCTTCGTTCGCCAGAGCCTGGAGATAGGCGCTAACCAGACCGATATCACCGCACGGCGTTAGCTCGGGCAGAACATCCACTTCTTTTGGCAGGTTCATGCACTCCCCTACCACTTCCAGCGTCTGCTCCGCACGCAGATAAGGGCTCACCAGAACGCGACCGATATCCACTTTTTGGTCTTTCAACCAGGTTGCCATCTGACGAGATTCATCACAACCACAGCCGGTGAGAGGACGAACCGAGTCACTGGCTGCATCGAGGGCAGCGTCGCCGTGACGCATAATAAACACTTGCATATTGCACCGCTTTTGTTAACCAGAAGCACCAGCGTCACCCCGAAGGTGACGCGGTAGCCGGGCATTGTGCCTTATCCATTCACTGAATGAAACGCTGATTTTTACCTTACTGGCGTAAGTATAGTCAACATCTGTTTACAAAATAGCCAGAAACCTTGCGATTCATCAGGGTTCACTGACTTTGACATCAGCGCGTGGAATCCGTTTCATCACCAGGCCAAAAGGTCTCCCCGCGTTCCGCACGCTGCATCAGCGCATCGCACGGCATAAAGCGTGGGCCATACTGGCTGGCCAATCGTTGCAGTCGGGCAACCACTTCACCCGCCCCCAGTGAATCCATATAGCGGAGCGGGCCACCGAGGAACGGTGGGAAACCAATGCCAAATACTGCCCCAATGTCGCCGTCGCGCGCGCTGCGGACAATGTTCTCATCCATGCAGCGTGCCGCTTCGTTGAGCATCAGCATCACGCAGCGTTCGGCAATGTGTTCGGCCGAGCAGCGGGCGTTACGCGCCGACATGCCCGGCAAAGCGTAAACGGCAGTATCAACTTGTTTCTTGCTTGTACGCCCTTTTGTGGCATAAAGATAGAAACCCCGGCCATTTTTTCTGCCTTTGCGATCGTCATTCAAAATTGCCTGAATCAGCGTTGCAGGCGCGCTAAAACGTTCCCCGTAGGCCGCTTCCAGCACCGGAAGAATTTTGGTGCCGGTATCAATGCCCACTTCATCCAGCAACTGAATCGGCCCGACCGGGAATCCAAATTTAACCAACGCATTATCAATATCTTCCACGCGCTCGCCGTCGACCAGCATGCGCATGGCTTCGGCAATGTACGGCGCCAGAATGCGGTTAACGTAAAAACCGGCTTTATCCGCGACCACAATCGGCGTTTTTCCCTGTTTCTTCGCGAGCTTCACGGTAGTGGCAATCGTCTGCTCTGACGTGCCCACATGGGGGATAACCTCCACCAGCGGCATTTTTTCAACCGGGCTGAAAAAATGCAGACCGATCACCTGCTCAGGCCGCTGCGCATGGGCAGCAATATCGCCAATGGGCAAAGAAGAGGTATTAGACGCAAAAATGGTGTGCGGCGCGCAGTACTGTTCAATTTCGCCAACCATTTTTTGTTTGAGCGCAAGATCTTCAAATACCGCTTCAATCACCAGATCGCGATGGGCAAACCCTCGGTAGTCGGTACTGCCGGAAATCAACGCCAGCTGCGCATCTCGCTCGGCGGGTTTCATGTGACGACGGCGCACCTTTTGCTCCAGCTGATCCCAGCTGTACTTCAGCGCATGGTTAATACCGTTGGCGTTAATATCTTTGATTCGCACCGGTAGCTTACCTTTAATCGCCGTCACATAGGCAATACCACCGCCCATCAGGCCGCCGCCTAATACGCCGACCGAACGCAGCGGGCCTGCCTCAACGCGAGCGCCGGGATCCTTTTTAATATCGGTGCTGGCAAAGAAAATGCTGCGCAGTGCGCGCGACTGCGGCGTCATCGCCAGTTCGCCAAAGGCACGGGCTTCGGCTTCGTAGCCGCTGCTGGCGCCATGGGCCAGACCGGTTTCAATAACCTGCAAAATTTTATCCGCCGCCGGATAGTTGCCCTGCGTTTTCTGTGCCGTTTTCTTTGCCGCCATACTGAACAGCAGGTGACGACCCAGTGGCCCCGCCAGGATACGCTCGCGCACCGGCAGGCGGCGATGTTCATGGCGCGCTTTACGCACATATTCAGCGGCGGCGTCCAGCAGAATCGAGTGCGGAACCACTTCATCCACCAGCCCTGCTTTCAAGGCCTGACGGGCGCGCAGCTGTTTTCCGGTCAGGATCATGTCCAGCGCAGTACTGACGCCAATCAGGCGCGGCAAACGCTGAGTACCGCCCGATCCCGGCAGCAGGCCGAGCTGAACTTCCGGCAGGCCGAGCACCGTACGGCTGTCGTCTGAGCAGATGCGCGCATGGCAGGCCAGCGCCAGCTCCAGGCCGCCGCCAAGGCAGGCACCGTGGATGGCCGCGACCACCGGGACTGATAGCCCCTGAATTTCCGCCATCACCTGTTGCCCCTGACGCGCCAGCGATTCGGCTTCCTGCGCGCTTTTGCAGCGACCAATCATGTTAATATCGGCCCCGGCGATAAAGTTATCGGGCTTCGCAGAGATAAACACCACGCCCTGCAGCGCTTTGTTATCGCGAATTTGCCGGAGGATAGCGCGCACCTGGCCGCCAAACTCGGCTTTCAGGGTGTTCATCTTTTCATCAGGCACATCAATCGTCACCACCGCCACGTTGTCCGGGCGCACGGTAAAGGTAAATGCGGATTTCATCGCTTCCATTATTCAGCCTCCAGTACCATCGCTGCACCTAATCCGCCCGCCGCACAGGCGGTCACCAGCCCAAAGCCGCCGCCGCGACGGCGCAGTTCATGGAGCGTTTGGGTTATCATGCGCGCACCGGTTGCGGCAAACGGATGGCCGTAGGCGATAGATCCCCCCAGCACGTTGAATTTGCTCTCCTCCACTTCGCCGGTGGCCTGGCTGCGGCCCAGCACCTCGCGAGCGAATTTATCGCTCGCCAGACATTGAATATTGGCCAGCGTCTGCGCGGCAAATGCTTCATGCATATCGATAAGCGTCAGGTCGGCGAACGTTAGCCCGGCGCGATCCAGCGCCAGCGGCGTTGACCAGGCCGGGCCCAGCAGCATGTCCTGCCAGACGTCAATGGCGGTAAAGGCGTAGCTACGCAGATAGCCCAGCGGCGTCAGCCCCAGTTCTTTGGCGCGGGATTCGGTCATCAAGATCACCGCCGCTGCACCGTCGGTCAGCGGCGTACTGTTAGCCGCCGTAACGGTGCCGTGCTGACGGTCAAATGCCGGACGCAGTTTGGCGTAGTCCGCCAGCGTAGAGTTCGCGCGGATATTGTTGTCCTGCTCAAGTGGATTACGGTACGGCGGCGCGTAGGCCGTCATCACCTCGTCGTTCAATTTGCCCGCCGCCCAGGCCTGAGCCGCCAGCAGATGCGAGCGGTTTGCCAGCGCATCCTGCTGTTCGCGAGTAATACCGTAGGTTTTTGCCATCTGCTCGGCGGTGTCCCCCATGCGCAGCCCGGTAGAATACTCGGCTACCGCTGGCGGCACCGGCATCAGGTCGCGCAGACGCAGACGGGAAAAGAGCTTCAGCTTTTGCCCCAGAGTGCGGGCTTTGTTGGCATCCACCAGGGTACGCGCCAGCTTATTGCTGACGCCAATCGGCAGTACGGAAGAGGAGTCGGCGCCGCCGGCGATGCCCGCACGAATCGTGCCTGCCATCAGACTTTCGGCGACGTTAGCAACGGCCTGGAAACTGGTGGCGCAGGCGCGGCTGACGCTGTACGCGTCAGTATGCACGTTCATGCCGGTACCCAGCACAATTTCACGGGCAATGTTGGGTGCGGCCGGCATCTGGACCACCTGACCGAACACCAGTTGTTCAATTAACTCGGGGGGAATTTCGCTACGTGCCAGCATTTCGCCCACCACCATTTTACCTAAATCAACGGCGGGAACGCCGTGATAGGCGGTAGCCTGACGGGCAAACGGGGTACGTAACCCACTGACAATAGCAATGCGATCGCCCTGGCGGGTGATAAGCGGTAACGCCTGACTCATAACTCTCCCCTGTTATCGGAAATCGACCAAGTGGTCTGACCTGATAACATTCTTAACTAATTTTTTACACTTAGCCAATCGGAGAGAGGAAAAATTGCGAGCTAAAACACACTGAGCGATAAAGAAAACGCCCCCGCAGCGTGAGCAACGAGGGCGTGAGCAGAAAGGTCATTCGCCTGGGGCGATTAACGCAGGCCCAGCTGGAAAATCAGGGTTTCGGCTTCACAAGCGAAGACAAAGTCGATATCCAGCTGCACGCCGCCTTCAACGTCTTTGAAGTTTGCGGTAATTTTGCACGGCTCGGACTCAACGCCGCGCGCTTTTTCCGTCAGCGCTGCCAGGGTTTCTTCTGCATCAGCGCGGTTAGCAAAAACGCGGCTGTAAGATGCGGTGCAGTCGGAGTTGTCCATGATGGTACCAACGTCCATGCAGCAGCAAACCGGGGTTTCATCAGCACTACATTTACTCATTGTAGATTTCCTCTGTTTTGCGCACTCAAGGTGCCAGATAAACGATGTGCTTATTTTACGCCCGCCCGTTGCACGCCTCCAGTCGATAATGTGACGAAAGCCGATAAGTGACCGAAATCACAATTAAAAATGATCTAAAACAAATTTCTCACTTCTCCGCCTTTGACCATCCCCGCATTTTTGCCAACCAGATCTCGTTTCAAACAACATCTTAGAAAAAATTAATAAACAATATTGCAACATACCAGCTGGTCAGACCTATACTCTCGTCACTGGTCTGATTTCTCTGTCGTAGTCCAGCCCCTACACTTCGCGCTTCTGTTACTACATGTAACATTGTTTGTATAAAAATAACTCAATGAGGTTATGGTCATGAGCCAGAAAACCCGTTACACGAAGTCTGCTCTTGCTGTCGCAGTGGCACTTGTTTCAACCCAAGCCTGGTCAGCGGGCTTCCAGCTTAATGAATTTTCGTCTTCTGGTCTGGGCCGTGCCTATTCTGGTGAAGGCGCTATCGCCGACGATGCGGGTAACGCCAGCCGTAACCCGGCGCTGATTATGATGTTCGATCGCCCTGCATTTTCTGCCGGTGCGGTTTACATCGATCCTGACGTCAATATTACCGGCAAGTCTCCGGCCACCGGCCGCAGTACCGATGCCGATAACATTGCACCGACCGCGTGGGTTCCTAACGCGCACTTTGTCATGCCGATTAACGAACAGTTTGGTTGGGGCGCGTCTGTTACCTCCAACTACGGCCTGGCAACGGAATTCAACAATAACTACGCGGCCGGCATGTACGGCGGTAAAACCGACCTGCAGACCGTTAACCTGAACCTGAGCGGCGCATACCGTCTGAGCAGCAACTGGAGCTTCGGCCTGGGCTTTGACGCCGTCTATGCGAAAGCCAAAATTGAGCGTTATGCTGGCGAAACCAGCCTGATGTTCCCTGGCGCGACCGGGAAAGCGGTCGGCATTACCGGCGCTGACTCGCAGGTTGCGCATCTGAAAGGCGATGAGTGGGGCTATGGCTGGAACGCAGGTATCCTGTACGAACTGGATAAAAACAACCGTTGGGGCCTGACCTACCGCTCTGAAGTCAAAATTGACTTCGACGGCGACTACAAGAGCTCCATCACCACCCGCGGTAACCAGCTCTTCGCCGCTCGCGGCATTACCGGTCTGCCTTACGGCACCGACGGCAGAACCATCGGCGGTTCTCTGACGCTGAACCTGCCAGAAATGTGGGAAATTTCCGGTTATAACCGCATCGCGCCGCAGTGGGCTATCCACTACAGCATGGCTTACACCAGCTGGAGTCAGTTCCAGGAGCTGAAAGCCACCGGTTCTAACGGTCAGGAACTGTTCTATAAAGACGAGAGCTTTAAAGACGCCTACCGTATCGCACTGGGTACGACCTATTACTACGACAAGAACTGGACCTTCCGTACCGGTATTGCGTTTGATGATAGCCCGGTTCCGGCCAACCATCGCTCAATCTCCATTCCGGACCAGGACCGTTTCTGGCTGAGCGCCGGTACCACCTACGCGTTTAACGACGATGCTTCCATCGACGTGGGCGCATCTTACATGCACGGCCAGAGCGTTACCGTGCAGGAAGGCAACTACACCTTCAAATCTGAAGGTAAAGCCTGGCTGTTCGGTACCAACTTCAACTATCGCTTCTGATAGCTTGTCGGCATAAAAAAGGGGGGAACATCGGTTCCCCCCTTTTTATTGCCATCGATTCGTTACTCAGAATCGATATCTTTTAAATCGTCCTGAATCGCCTGCGCGTTCGGGTTTTCCGCTGGCTTCAGCTTGCCGCCGTTGGCGATAAAGTCGTGCTGCTGGAAGTAGGCTTCACGCACCATAATGTACGGATCGGAAGACTGACGCAGCAGGCCATCGGAGTCGAGGAGCTGCGCGCGCGTTTCCACCCCTTCGACCATCCACTTGCCGATAGACATCGGCCAGGTCAGCCATGAGAGCACTGGATAGGTGGTATCGACCATATCGCCGCCGTCGTCACGCAGCGTAAAGCTGCCGTAGAACGGAAGCTGCAGATACGGGCCATAGCCTACGCCGTAGCTCCCCAGCGTACTGCCGAAACGGTGCGGTTGAACACGCTGCAGTTTCGGGTTTGCAATACCGGCAACATCAATAAAGCCGCCCATACCGAGAAGGGTGTTCAGGAAGAATCGGGTGAAGTGCACCATCCCCTGGTACGGGTCGCCCTGCAGGAAGGAGTTGACCATGATGGCAGGCTCTTCCAGGTTACTGGTGAAGTTACCCAGGCCATTACGCGCCGGCTGCGGAACATAGTCGCGCCACGCCACGGCCACCGGACGCACAACGTACGGATCCAGCACATTAAAGTTGAAGCTGTACATGGTACGGTTAAAACCTTCAAACGGGTCAGAGCGCCCCTGCTGTTCAGTACTGGAACTTGCACAGCCCACCAGCAGTGTTGTTCCGAGCGCAAGCGCCGACAGGCGAAGCTTCATAAATATCTCCCTGGTGATTATGGCCATCACTGATTGCCATCCATGACGGAACCTGGTCGTGTCCGCCTGTTTAGGTGTAAGTGATTGTAACAGCACGCCGACAATGTCTGTATAGCCAATTTCGTTGATCTGATCATAGCCTGGTAAACACCACACTGCGGCGCCTATATTCTAACGGCCCCAAAAAAACAAATATTACCATTTTTGCACTTTCAGAATATATCTACCTCACCGCCTACCGATAGCCGCTACGCTTTAGCGATACCCTTCTTTTTCAGGATCGCCATGATGGATGACCTCAAAGTAGAAAGCGAAGAAAAGCTGAGCGGAGAAAAAATCGAAGTGGATGAGGAACGCCTTCCCTCCCGCGCCATGGCGATTCATGAGCACATTCGTCAGGAAGGCGAAAAAGAGCTGGAGCGCGATGCCATGGCGCTGCTGTGGTCGGCCATTGCCGCCGGCTTGTCGATGGGCGCATCGCTGCTGGCAAAGGGGATTTTCCACGTTGAGCTGACGGGCGTGCCGGGCGGCTTTTTACTCGAGAACCTCGGCTATACCTTCGGCTTTATTATCGTAATTATGGCGCGCCAGCAGCTGTTTACCGAAAACACCGTTACCGCCGTATTGCCGGTGATGCAAAACCTGACAATGAGCAATATCGGCCTGCTGCTGCGCCTTTGGGGCGTGGTGCTGCTCGGCAACCTTATTGGTACCGCCGTCGCCGCGTGGGCATTTGAATATATGCCCATATTTAATGAAGAGACGCGCGATGCTTTTATCAAGATTGGCCTGGATGTCATGAAAAACAGCCCGACGGAAATGTTTGCCAATGCGATTATTTCCGGCTGGCTCATTGCCACAATGGTGTGGATGTTCCCGGCCGCCGGCGCGGCTAAAATCGTGGTGATTATCCTGATGACCTGGCTTATCGCGCTCGGCGATACCACCCACATAGTGGTCGGTTCCGTAGAGATACTCTATCTGGTATTCAACGGTACGCTGCACTGGAGCGACTTTTTCTGGCCTTTCGCCCTCCCCACGCTGGCGGGCAATATCGTTGGCGGCACGTTTATCTTTGCTCTCATGAGCCACGCGCAAATTCGCAACGACATGAGCACCAAACGCAAGCAAGAGGCTCGGTTACGGTCGATGCATGATGCCAAAGAACACAAACATGAGGAAAAACAGCACTAAATGGCGACTGTTTAACCAGTCAGGCGGCACCGCACTTACCCCAGCGGGCAAAAAACGCTATACTCGTGCCGCTTCGTCCCCTTAGTTAAATGGATATAACGAGCCCCTCCTAAGGGCTAGTTGCAGGTTCGATTCCTGCAGGGGACACCATCGCCCCTCTTCAAAAATCCGCCAATCTGCGCAATGAATATCCAACTCAATCCACAAAAGCGCCGATTCGCCTTTGTGCCTGAACGCTGTTAACGATGTGCGATTACCCAATCTCAGGCAAACAGCGTTCCACGCCATAGCATACATAGAGAAAAAGAAGGAAGGATGGCGGGACGTGGGAGAGATCGGCAGCAACACGGTTAATCGCTGCGCAATGCGGTATGACGATGAGGCCGGTATGCCCTAAAAATGAAAGATTACCGCCAAAGCCTGGCCAATAAGTTCGGCAGTACGGAAATGCCCAGGCTCTGCGCAGTTATCCAGCCCCTCCGCCAGCGTCAGGCGGCGGTCAGGACACCGATGAGCAATCTGAACAATAGATAAAAATATCCTCATTAATATCATCAACCCTTCCGGTATCGGCACTTAATATCTGGTCAATATGAAATCGGTCGCTATTGTGAGAGGCTTTATGTCGGGAGCTTATCAGGGCAAATTCTTTATACTTGTTGATGATGATAAAGCTTCGTTTGCCTTTGTGGCTTTCAGGGAAAATTTCCCCATCAACCCCATTTTTTAAAAGATATGCAACATTATTAGCGCCAACTGGCAACGGCGTGATATCACATTGAATTTTATCATTATCGTTACCAATCAACCGTCTCGTTTTTTCCGCGAGGATAAAATCAATTGTTATTTTTGTTACACGATTTAATGAAAGATGATGAATAGCCATATGTCAAACCCTCTCCAGTGAGGCACCGTAAGAGTATATACCTGTTAATATAAAATACCTATTTCTCGACAGATATCACCGGCCGACAAGGCATTGCCTGAAATTAATAGGTACTAATTAAGAAATAGTGAAAACGAATTTCCTGTATGTCGTAAAATGTGGCCGCATCTATTTAACACGTCTCAAACAAGTATTTATATTTTCATACAAAAGCGTTGCCATAAAAACGCAGGACCAGGGATCAACGCCTATCCCATCGCCTTTACCCGCTGCCGGAGCCTCACCTCAATGGCACTCTCCGGCAGCCGTATTGTTACAGTGAATCAAACTGGTAGCTGACCGATAGCCCAACGCCATAGTTACGGCCCGGCGCCGGTTCATAATAGCGTCCGTTGCTCTCGTTGACGATAACAGAGCCGACGTAGCGCTTATCAAACAGGTTATCAACGCGCGTATAGAGGTCGACGGTCCAGTTATCTACCACATATTTATAGCCGGTATTCAGTGCCGTCACCGTATAGGCTGGAGCCTGCTCGCTATTGGCATCGTTGACCTGAATATCGCTCATATAGCGGACTTCAGCGCCAGCGTACCATCCCTCTTCCGGCACCCAGCCAAAGGAGGCATAGGCGCTATTACGTGCAATCCCCGGGATCCGATTGCCGCTCTGAATAGCATCGCCGGCGTTTTCACGGTAGGTCGCATCCAGCAGCGTCCACGCCAGTTTGGCGCGCCAGGCGGGCGCAAATTGCTGATCCCATCCCAGTTCGACCCCGCGGCGGCGCGTCTTGCCCGCGTTCTGATAGGACGTACGGCCATTGTCGCTGGCGGCAACGACAATTTCATTTTTCGTGTCAGTATTGAAGACGCTCAGGCTCGCCATCCCGGTGCCCACCTGCCATTTACTGCCTGCTTCAACGGTGGTGTTAGTGGCCGGTTGCAGAGCAAAGTTAAGCCCGGACTGACCATCGGGACGATAGGACAGCTCGTTAATGGTCGGCGTTTCAAACCCCCTCCCGGCAGAGAGGTAAACGTTCCACTGCGGCGTCATGGCATACTTCAGCGCTGCCGCCGGAAGCCACTTGTGATAGCTCGCTTCGCCGCTATCATCACCATTTTTACCTGCAACATAACGATCGTTGGAATCAAACCATACCGAGCTATAGCGCGCCCCGGCGTCCAGCCCCAGGGCTGAGGTGAGCTGCCAGTGCGTTTGAATGTAGGGATCGAGGTTCCACATCAGGTTACGTTCGTTACGTCGCATATCACCTTTGGTGCCGAGATCGTAAACGCCGTTCTGATAAACAAAGTTCTCATAGCCTTTGCGCTGTTCGGTCATCGTCTCGTAATCAAGGCCGGTGGTGATGGCGTAAGGGATAAAACCGCTGTCATCGTGGTGTGTCCAGCGCGTATCAATCCCCTGATACCGACGCGTCAGATCGATAACCCCGCCGGGGTGAGATTCGCTGCGCTGCTGAACGAAATAGGGAATAGACTGATACTGGACCGTTTCACGGATGCCAGCCCAGGTCATCACGCTAAGATCGTCGCGATCGCTGAGCCCCTGCTGATAGCGCAGGCCAGCCTGAGTCTGTTTGACCGTTTTGCGCGTACGGTACTGCTCACCACGCGGCGCCTGGGCTGGGTTGTCCTTCCATTCTGCGCGGGTTAATCCGCCCGGGTCGTCGGCGGTGATATCAACGCTGTTGAGTTGCAGCGTCAGGTTGCCGGTGTCGTTCAGCTTGACGCCCAGTTTCGCATTCAGCAAATTTTTATGCGCGGCGCTATTATCGCGAAAACCATGGGTCGAGAAGCGGCTGCTGGAAACCGTATAATTGACGTCGCCCGCCTGGGTACCATCGCCAGACGCGCCGCTCGCCTTAAGCCCGGTTCGCCAGCTACCAAAACTGCCGTAATAATTGCTGCTTTCAAGGGTCGTCGGCTGGCGGCCGGTTTCGGTTTCGACATTCACCACCCCGCCAGATGCGTTGCCATACAGCGCCGAGAACGGCCCTCGAAGCACGTCAACGTGTTCAATGGAGCCGATATCGATGTTGGATAATTGCCCTTGCCCGTCAGGCATGGTTGCCGGAATACCATCAACGTAGAGCCGCAGACCGCGAATACCGAAAGTCGAACGCGCGCCGAAGCCGCGGATGGACATCTGTAAATCCTGAGCAAAATTCTGTCGGTTTTGGATCTGCAGGCCGGGCACGTCGGCCAAACCCTCCGACAGGTTTATACGCGGTGCGGCATGGCGCATATCATCACCGTAATCAACGGCGACGGCCGCCGGCGTATCCAGCGCGGACAGCCCTCCATCGGCTGCCGCACTGACGATCATGGTTTGTTCTCCAGCAGAGCTGGCGTCTGAAGAGGCCGTTTGCGCGTAGGCGCAGGAAACCGGGGCCAGGGCGACGGCGGTCGCCAGCCGGGAAAGCTGCAGAGTTAATTTCATGTAGACGTATTGCTATCGAAGGGAAAGGAAATCTGGCGAATACCCGCAGGGTATTCGCCAGTGAGTTGGTTACTTGCCGGTATATTCGAAGACGATAATCGAACCTGGATTGCTCAGGTTATGCGTCGGATGGTTAGACTCATCCATCACGTTACCGAAGTTATCGGTCGCCACGAAGAGCTTACGCGTATCCGGGCTGACGACGACCATGCGGTAGCGGTTAGCGGTGTGGAAGTATTTTGCCACATCACCCTGCACGTTTTTCTTATCGGCATTCAGCAGCACGCGATACAGCGAGCCATTTTTCATTGAGCTCACGATAAGCGAGTTGCGCCAGCTTTTAATCACGCCGTCCGCCGGGTAGTAAGTGACGCTGGACGGTGCGATAGTCGGCCAGCAAATATAGGCTGAATCGCCGCTGCAGCTGGCATCGCTGTAGCTGTAGCCCTGACGGACCGTGAAGAAGGTTTTGATCGGCGCTTTAAAGTCGTCGGCTTTCCATTCGGTTTCTTTCTGTACAGGAACCCCGGCTGGAATATGGTTCGGATCCCATTTCAGCGACGGGCAATTTTCTGCTTTGGAATAGTTCGCATAGACGTAAGCCTGATCGTCCTGGAAACCTGCAACGTGCGGCCAACCGTAGTTGCCGCCGGGCTCAAGGATATTCAGCTCATCATCCGATGAAGGCCCCTGCTCGGAGGAATAAAGCGTATTGCCAACGAAGACCAGTCCCTGCGGGTTACGGTGACCATAGGTAAACAGGTGACTTTTAATGCCGTGGATCACCGGGTTATCTTCCGGAATTGAGCCGTCAATATTCAGGCGCAACACTTTACCGGCATAAGCGGAATAGTCTTTATTTTTCAGCTCGGCTTCAGTCGGAATACGCTGGGCATCGATCGGTTTGCAGAAATTAGCGCCCTGATTATGTCCTTGCTCACCAATGGTGTAATAAAGTTTACCGTCAGGTCCAAAACGCAGGCGCCCACCGTTGTGATCGTTTCCTGCCGGGAAGCCGGCGAGAATTTCTTTTTCATTCCCCAGTTTTTGGGTTTTTTCGTCATATTCCAGACGGACAATTTTGGCGTGTTCCTGATCCCCGTCCATATAGGTATAAGCGGTATAGACGTAATTATTGCCGCCGGCTTTCATAAATTCAGGCGATAACGCCAGGCCGAGTACGCCTTCATGCTGCGGGCCAATATGCACACCGCTCAGCGTAATCGCGACTTTTTTCTCACCGGTTTTGGGGTTAATACGATCGATAGCAGCAGCTTTACGTTCAGTGACCCACAGGTAACCATCCGGGCCCCATACCATATCCCACGGCGCATCAAGACCGCTGACCAGCACGTGTGCAGAGAAAGGTTCTGCCGTCTGGACTTCAGGATGTTTAGCTGAGTCGGCGTGCGTCGTTTTCGCTGCATAGGAAACGCCACACAGGGCAATGGATAACGCGACAGCCTGGCTAATGCGTTTTGTTCGAGTATTAAACATTATTCACTCCATACCATATGAAATAATCTCATCATTTCTGAGATTACCGGGATAGAACAACTATTGTCGTCTCGAAATATTTTGTCAAATTATGAAAAGTTTTCTTAAAAGTTATCGTAAGTAACATACTATGGGTAAAATTTAATTTAGCAAAAAACACTGTCAATAAACCCAGTGCTTTATCAATAAACTTAAGGCAAATTAAATCCTCTCACACAAAACCATAGATATTACCTATCATCATTTTTTTCTACTCGATTTTTTTAATGAAGTTGTTTAATTTTTTTTGTGCTTCTTTCACGCATAAAAAATGCCCAAAATGAATATACTTACCATCAGGCAAAAAAATCGGCGCTATTGTTTTACCTTTGTTTTAATCATTAACATTTTATCAATCTGTCATCTGATACTGAATCATAGCGGCCAACAGCCCTCCCCGCTCTTCTTTTGGCTAAAATTACATCAGCTCCAGCGAATAGCACTCAGCCTATTTCAAAATACTCTGCCGTTTTGTTGAACAATATAATGACCGATGTAACTATTTTCAGTTTAATGCTAATCACGATAATTAATAGAAGATGATGCCTTCGTTTATGGTGTAACAAATAATTACCCAAAATCCTATAAATCACATAATAAAACCATGTTACTCTTACTCGCGTTAAAAACTTGCTGATATAAGTTTCCCCATCGGAGTTTTATTAAATGGATTTTGCCATTAAAAGGATGTACATGCCGTTAATTGTTGCATGCTGCATTTTCACATTTTTAGTTTGCATGCTATTTATTCAGGCAGGCCATATTGTCAGCATAGAAAAAAAGCGTAAGGCGGAGTCCGTTCTGGATTATGCTGAAAGCATCCTGGATGAGGCCCGGTTGGCGGCACAAGAAATGTCCGGACTTGTAGAAAGTACTTGTACTGAGTTAATCAAAAATGAACTGGATAATATTGTTGCAGGCTACCCACATTTGCACTCGATGGTTATTACCGGCCCAAAAGGGATAAGGTGTTCCTCCCTGAGCGGTGAATTTCTACCCGACGCCTCCCACAGAAATACGGCAACTCAAGCCCTTGCTCTGCATACTTTCCATGATCCTGGAAATCGCCATACTCAACCCCTTCTGGTTAAAACATTCCACGGTCACAACGGCATGATATTAGATATCGCCATCAGCGGTATTTTTTTGAAAAATAATCTGAAAACGGATGCTTCAGGATATCCTCTGTATCTTCAGATTGGCGACATGCAGCTTAGCGCCAGCGGCGAGATTTCGCCGGTAAAATCCGTTGGCCACAGCCTGCATCACAGCTCCAGTAGAGAAAGCTCACTATCAATATTCTACAGTTCCGCGCTGGGGCTATCGCTGATCAGCGCATTATTGATGTTTCCGTTTACGCTATCGGCATCTTTAATACTATCAATACTGTCGGGTTTGGCTTATTACCTGATTATAAAAAAGACAAATACTCCCGGAAATGACCTATTAGCTGCCATTAAAAATGGTGACATAAAAACGTTCTATCAGCCGATAGTCAATGCTGCTGACGGTGAGATTGTGGGTTTTGAAGCACTGTGCCGCTGGTATCACCCGTCAGAAGGTATTATTTCACCGAACCTCTTCATTCCCATGGCCGAAAAAAGCGGGCTGATCGTACGTTTAACGCAATATCAACTCAACCAGATTAGCCGCGATCTCATCACACTTTCGCCGGGCATGAACCGTCCTTTTCATATCAGCGTGAATTTTAGCCAACGCCACTGTGCCGCAGGTACCTTTATTCATGACTGTAAGGCTTTTATACGTAAGATCGCCACCTTCAAAGTAACGCTGATTATTGAAATTACCGAGCGCCATCCCATGCTATTCACCGATGTACAAATGAAAAAATTTGCATGGTTAAAACAAAATGGGGTCCAACTATCGCTGGATGATTTCGGCACCGGTTACTCTAATCTTGAGTATATTTCAGAATTGATACCCGATTATCTGAAAATAGACCGAATGTTCGTAAATTCTATCGGCAGCGGCAATACTGTTCTATTGGACTGCGTGACGGAAATGGTCGACAAGCTCGGTATTAAAGCGATTGCCGAAGGTGTAGAGAATATCAGTCAGGCAAGATATCTCCAGGACCGTGGCGTACAGTCTCAGCAAGGTTATTATTGGTATCATCCGATGGATTTTACGACTTTATTGCAAACGCTCTCAGGAAAAACACGTCAACGGTAGACGCCTTCTCTGTTGTGACCCACCGCTGCCATCTTGCCGCCCTATCGGGCGGCAAGGCTGACCGCTTATTTTTGGATCAAATAGCGGATCGTCGGACCATCTTGCTGGATATCCAGCACGGTATAGCCATGGTTGCGAGCATCTAGCGGAATATTATTGATCGACTGCGGGCAGTCGCTGACAACTTCCAGAATCTCCCCTTTTTTCAACTGTGGCATCGCTTCCAGCGTTGCCACTGCCGGATACGGGCAGGGCTCACCCACCATATCAAGACGGTAATCCGGTACGATAGTACTCATGCATTCTCCTTCGTCACAACGCCCGTCGCCGTGCGCGTTAACTCACGCCGGAAGAAACGTTTCTCCCAGCCAATAATCAGCAAAAGAGCGGCCAGCAGCAGCGCGTAGGTGACCAGCAGACCGCCCAACGGGCCAAAGGTCGTCAGCAGGTTCACTTTATCCCAATGGGTGGCCAGCGATGGCGCAAGATCGTCCCAGAAATAGGCCAGAATTGTCGACCCGAGGACGTTGCCAAGCCCAACCCACCAGTAGTACACCTGCCCTTCTACGGCCCGATACATCCAGCCGGTTTCACAGCCACCGGCCAGCACGATGCCGAAACCGAACAGCAGCCCGCCGATGACCGCATTCGGGCCCGCCCACATAATTTTCGGCGCAACGCCGAGCTGGACATAGCTAAAGATACCAATGGCACTCGCCGCCATACCAAAGATGATCGCTTTTGCCATTTGGGTGCGGCCGGTGATCCACAGATCGCGGAAAGCAGAGGTAAAGCAAATTTGCGCACGTTCAATCAGCAGGCCAAACCCCACGCCAAACAGCATGGCCAGCCCAAGCTTCGGATGATCGAACGCGGTCAGCAGCGCCCAGCCCAGCATGCCGATAAACACCAGCATTCCCAGACGAAAGCGGCGACGCGCGCGGTCGGGCTGCTGAGTGAGCGGTGAAGCCGCTGAGACTTTCTGAATATTGACCGGAATACGGAATAGCGGCAGCAGGGTAAAGCGCGCGCCGAACCACGAGCCAAGCGCGGTCGCCAGCGCAAAGAACCAGGCATGAAGCGAGAACTGCGGGATCCCGGTGAAGAAGGCTGCCAGATTACAGCCCATCGCCAGTCGCGCGCCAAAGCCGGCAATCATACCGCCAACAATGGCCTGAAAAATGCGAATACGGCTACGCGGCAAACGCAGCTTGACGTTATTGGCCCACAGCGCCGCCGCAAAACAGCCGCCGAACATGCCCATAATCATCATACCGTCAACGCGGGTTAACGGTGTTCCTTCAAGACCAATCAGCTTGTAATAACCCCAGGTTTCACTGTGAACGCCAACCAGCTGTAATAGCTGCCCGCCCCAACGCGTAAATTCGCCGGTGACGGCCCAGAATGTGCCGGTAATACCAAAATAGTAGGTTGAGAGAATCCCTGCGGCGATAACCGCCGGGACAGGCGACCAGAATTTGATCAGATATGCCTGTTTAAAATGTTGCCATGTCATGAATGTGAGCCTCTGAACTCAGAAGGTATATTGTGCGCAGGTGGCGGCACAGAAGCGCTGAATTATAGCGGCTGTCGATGACAGAATAATTGAAAAAACAAGAAAAGGTCGATTCGATCAATTTGAAGAGATACGGGTGAAATAAGCCTTAATTTAAAGGGGGCTTTCACCCGTGCTGATGCGTATCGCCAGGGGCCTCTTTACGCGTATGCGCTATGGCTGGCTCGCCTGCCATAATTCAACGCAGTTGCGGCCACGTTTTTTGGCCTGATACAGCGCCTGATCGGCCTGTTGAATCAGACGTTCGTAGTCAGGGTGGCCGGTAAACATCGCCGCACCGATCGACAAAGAGAGCGGAATATCATTGCCGTCGGGGGCAGCAATTTTTGTTTTTTCAACACGGCTACGAATACGCTCTGCGGTACGTAAAGTGTCAATCTGGGTCGCTTCCGTCAGCACGATAACAAACTCATCGCCGCCATAGCGGAAAACGTAATCGTTGCTGCGTACGTTGTCATAAAAGACCTGCGATACTTTGCGTAAAATCTCATCCCCCGTACTGTGCCCCCACGTATCATTGATTTGTTTAAACTTATCAACATCAATAACCAGTACCGACAGCGGAGTGCTAAGGAAGGTGCGAATAAGCAGGTCATTTCTTCCAAAGCTGACTCGCTGATTAAAATTTCGCGGATCTGGGCCGATTTTTTTCCCGCAAACACATCGAATCAGCCTATTTAGGCTATTTTTTCCGCCATTTCTGGCGTTATTTCCGGTTTTTAGTGAGATCTCTCCCACTGACGTATCATTTGGTCCACCCGAAACAGGTTGGCCAGGGTGAATAACATCGCCAGTTGGTTATCATTTTTCAGCAGCCCCTTGTATCTGGCTTTCACGAAGCCGAACTGCCGCTTGATGATGCGAAACGGGTGCTCCACCTTGGCACGGATGCTGGCTTTCATGTATTCGATGTTGATGGCCGTTTTGTTCTTGCGCGGATGCTGCTTCAAGGTTTTTACCTTGCCGGGACGCTCGGCGATCAGCCAGTCCACATCCACCTCGGCCAGCTCCTCGCGCTGTGGCGCTCCTTGGTAGCCGGCATCGGCTGAGACAAATTGCTCCTCTCCATGAAGCAGATTACTCAGCTGATTGAGGTCATGCTCGTTGGCCGCGGTGGTGACTAGGCTGTGGGTCAGGCCACTCTTGGCATCGACACCAATGTGGGCCTTCATGCCAAAGTGCCACTGATTGCCTTTCTTGGTCTGATGCATCTCCGGATCGCGTTGCTGCTCTTTGTTCTTGGTAGAGCTGGGTGCCTCAATGATGGTGGCATCCACCAAAGTGCCTTGGGTCATCATGACGCCTGCTTCGGCCAGCCAGCGATTGATGGTCTTGAACAATTGACGGGCCAGTTGATGCTGCTCGAGCAGGTGGCGGAAATTCATGATGGTGGTGCGATCCGGCAGGGCGCTATCCAGGGATAATCGGGCAAACAGGCGCATGGAGGCGATTTCGTACAGGGCATCTTCCATGGCACCGTCGCTCAGGTTGTACCAATGCTGCATGCAGTGAATACGCAGCATGGTCTCCAGCGGATAGGGCCGTCGGCCATTGCCCGCCTTGGGATAAAACGGCTCGATGACAGCGGTCATATTCTGCCATGGCAGAATATGCTCCATGCGGGAGAGGAAAATCTCTTTTCGGGTCTGACGGCGCTTAGTGCTGAATTCACTATCGGCGAAGGTGAGTTGATGGCTCATGATGTCCCTCTGGGATGCGCTCCGGATGAACATGATGATCTCATATCAGGAACTTGTTCGCACCTTCCCTAACGCGATTGGCGTGAGAGATTTCGCGCTTAAAAATAGTCGGCATAAAGCGCCGGTTCAGCAGCTTAGTTAATACGTCCACGCCAACTTCATGACGCGAGACTTCTTCAAACAGTTCGCGCAGCAGCGCGATGATTTGCGACACCGAGCTGCGCAGCTGCAATAAGAACTTATTGCGCTGGGCTTTATCATCGATAGGGGGGGTGGCGGCGTTAATCGCATGAATCACACCGTCAAAATCCTGCATCAGACGCGCAATATGCCCGACTTCCGCAATACCGCTAAAATAGTGGCGGCCTTTATGATTAAACCACAGACCAAAATCCGACTGGTTCAACGGCAGGCTGTTCCCCAGGTCGGCATCCAGCACCACCTTGTAGATAATGTCGATTTCCCAGGCCAACAGAGTCGCAATCTGCCGCTCTTTTTCTTCTTCGGCATTTTCCAGCAATGAGAACATGCGGTAATTCTCATCCTCTTTGGCCTGGCTGTTTTCGCTGAAGGAAAAGGTCCGCGACATGACTTCCATCGCCAGGTCGATGCTGTGAATCGAGAAATGATAAATCTGCAGCTTATCTGCCGAAGGCTGTGAACCGTGAATGATGACCGGATAGAGAATTTTCTTTAATACCCGAAAACCCATTTCAACCACTTCCACCGGAATACCGATGCGGGCATGCACTTCTGCCACCGCGTGCTGCATCTTCAGCAGGCGATCGATATCCGCCACTTCGCAGGACAGAACTTCCACAATCCATTTTTCCAGCGCGCGTTTTAGCTGCCGCTCTACCTGCTCGTTACTCAGAAACTCTTCGGCATGAGGGTCGATCAGCACCGTTTTATAGAATTCGGCGCTCAGCGCCTGCGCGCTGTCTGCCGCGATCTCTGCCGCCTGCTGTCGAATGTGAGGTTCAGTTTGCTCAAGCAGCAATAGCCACTCGCTTTTCATTCTTTGTAGATACATCTGCACGGGCAACATCCTCACAATATAAAATCATTAACAATCGAATAACTTGTTCAACAACTATGGCCTGAGTTGCGATAAGACACAAGATGCTACGCCGCAGACTCCCCCTTCACTTGCTCGCCGCGTTCTGGCAATCTGGCCGCCTTGCGACTTCGCAGATTCATCAATAAGGCCACGCCGAATGAAACAGATTACCCGCGACGATATGCACCAACAAAGCGCCGCCGCCGCACAGTCACCTCGCCTGCGTGCGCATCGCAATTTCCACCCGCAGCTGAGCGACCCCGTACAACGGCTGGCCATCGCCATGGAGCCAGGAACCTACGTGCGCCCGCACCGCCATCCGCATACCTTTGAACTGCTGCTGCCACTGAGCGGACGGTTCGTGGTGCTTAATTTTGATGACCAGGGTACGGTGACTGAGCGCGCGGTGCTGGGCGAATCCTGTACGGTGCTGGAAATGGCGCCCGGCACCTGGCATGCGGTGCTGTCGCTGGATAACGGTGGGATCATTTTTGAAGTCAAACAAGGGGCTTATCAGCCCGTCGCCGAAGAAGACTACGCGCCATGGGCTCCGGCGGAAGGAGAAGCCGGTACGGCAGAGCTGATGGCGTGGTATGCGCAGGCGCAAATTGGCGATCGCCGCGCGGCGAGCTAACCGTCGGCAAAAAAAGCCCGCGAGCGCTCGCGGGCTAATCATTCAGTCAACCTCGTTCAGCGCAGACCCAGATGTTCTCTATTTCTTTGCTGAATATACTCTTCCGTAGCGGCCAAGCCATTAATGCGGCCAAACGCAGCCAGTAGATAGACCACCGCCGATTGCTGTAACGTCATTTTGTCCCGCTCGTCTACCACACCGCTCGCCAGGCTCCACGTGCTGGCCGCCTGCTGGCAAAGCGTGCTGACGGACTCCGGAGACAAATATTTTCGTTCATCAATCTCTTGTAATAACCTGCGAAATGCCGCGTCACGCTGGGCCTCCTCGCCGTGGTCGAAAATGATATCCATAATAGCATCCATCATGATGCGCAACTCTTCAGCGTAAATAGTCATAGCGTTCTCGATACGGCAGCACAGTCAACCTTTATAGAAACCGGCGAAGTGGTTTCAATGGTGGTGGGGCCATTGAGAGTGATGGTAGCGACCTCATTAGCATTATTTACCGGAGCGTTCGCACGCCCCCTATTCCTGCTGCTTTGATATTGGTCTGATGGTTTACCGTCACGTTATTATCTCTGCCGGCACGTTCCCGACCAGGGTTAATACCGTCGGCTAACCAGCCTGAAGTATTAACGGTCAGATCGTTAAATTTATCGTTTTCGCCAATCAAATACAGACTCCCGTTTTTCAGCCCACCTGAAGCTCCCCCTGTCGCCCTGGTGGTAATAATTGCCTTATCGTACGTAGCGGGTAAAATCCTGACCGTTACCGTTTACAGAGCCGTAGTAATAAACTGTATAGTTCGCATTGAACGTATTCTCTTGCACGGGGCTGCAAACGCTAAAATCCGGCAACATGCGTATTCAACCGCTTTATGCATTAATATTTAACTGTAGGCCCTTCTCACGGCAAAGTGATAACAATGAAAAGGGCCATCAATCAGTTTAAAATCGCTTATAACGAATGTGAGAATCGGAAAAGGGTATTGATATCGGCCCCCATTTTCTTTTCCGCACGGCGCTTTGCAGCATAGATAGTACGAATATCGACATTGAGTTCATCAGCCAGTTGCAGACAACCGTCTCCGGAAATCAATGCGCTTAAGACAGCAAACTCCAGTTCAGAGAGTGACTCTCCGCCAAAGAAGGCGTCGCGCTGATAGATAAATCTCTTTTTTAACTTTTCACAGGCCAGCGTCAGCCGATCTTGCTGATAGATAACAAGAAAAATATCTTTAGAATGCTTAAACCAGTAATTAGCCAATGGTTTAAGGTATTTATCACAAACGATAACAATTTTTAATTTCGTTTCAATTAAATAATCTATCCAACGTTCGTTAGTAAAAAAACGCAAATGGCTGATAGAAAAATCGACAAAAATACAGCCTAAATATAGATTATTATAATTTTGTTTGAGGAGCCCCTCCATAATCCCCAGAGAAAAATAGCCACTCCCTTCTGGCCAGGTACAAAAACAATAGTCCTGGCAAAACGAAACGCGCAATGAGGCATTTGGTTTTAATTCACATTGAGAAGGGCAACTCATACAGTTGATTCTTCCGTAATCATAAATTAGTGACTTCATTGTCCCCCTCCTTATCCATGATCGAATAATTTCACTGCCATAAAATGATGTCAATATTCTTTTGGAGGCCCAACAACTCTATTGGCCGGATTAAAACAATATTCTTACAAGCCATCCAAAGGGTGGAAAAACAACCATGCGGAAATAAAGAGGAAAAACAGCGGAAGAATAACTTCCGGCGGAAACGATGAGAAAACTGCAAATGTAAATCAGATAATTACAATAAAAAGAATGAGTCATGTGACTAATCACAATGAAGACTATTCAAAATAAAATAATTTACTTCCATTACTTTGCGGATTTGTTTTTTGGGGGAGGTAATACTTTTGACTTAAAAAGGTCTTAAGGCCATCGAAAAGAATGATATTAATAATCATACAAAAAGCTGAAGATGTATATCAAGAAAAGCTTTTACGGATATATAAATAGAAAGTGGGGCACCGTAGCGCCCCATTATGGAGAGTTACAGCCCTTCGGCGATGATTCTCGCCGCTGAAGCCAGCACATCGCGGCGGCTCTCTGCGTTCTGTTGCGGCTGGGTAAAATAGGTCACCAGAACCAGCGGCGCACGACCCTGCGGCCAGATCACCGCAATATCATTGGTGGTGCCGTAGTCGCCGCTGCCGGTCTTATCACCCACAGTCCACGACGTCGGTAAGCCGGCCCGAATGCTGGCTGCGCCGGTCGTATTGCCTTTGAGCCACGTCACCAACTGCGCCCGCTGGGTTTCGCCCAGCGCATGACCCAGCGTAAGCTGACGCAACGTCTGCGCCATCGCCCGCGGCGTGGTGGTGTCTCTCGGGTCGCCGGGAATGGCGGTATTCAGCGTAGGTTCAGTGCGATCCAGACGAAACGTCTCATCGCCGATCTCGCGGGCAAAAGCCGTCACGCCTCCCGGGCCACCGAGCTGGGCAATCAATTTGTTCATGGCGGTATTGTCGCTGTACTGCAACGCGGCCGCGCTCAGTTCTGCCAGCGTCATTGTGCCGTTGACGTGTTTTTCGGCAATCGGATTGTAGTTAACCAGATCGGCAGGCTTGATCTCGACAGGCTGATTAAGCAGCTGCTTTTGCGTTTCACTCTGCTTAAGCACCGCCGCGGCCGCCATAACTTTACTGGTACTGCACATTGGAAAGCGTTCATCACCGCGATAAAGCACCTGCGTATTATCTTTGGTATCGATGAGCGCGACGCCCAGCCGCCCTCCGCTGCTTTTCTCCAGCGCCGCCAGCTTTTGCTGCACCGCACTCGTCTGCGCATAAAGCGGCGCGCTGCCCAGCAGCAGCGGAATGCACGCCGCCGCCGCGAACATCATCCGTTGCATTCTCTTTGTCACCATCTCAAACTCCCAATACGGTCAATCCGTGTTACATCAGTATTCATTAAAAGGTCGAACTGAAAAGCAAAACGCCGCGATTTTTCTGTCGCGCCTCGCCGTGAATCACTCGGGCACGCGAGATGACAGCTAAAACGACAAGCGCAGGATGATAACCCACCGTTAAGGAAACAGCAGAAACGTATTTTCGGATTATCGCCAGAAAAATAGACGTAAAATCAATGGGGTTAAAGACCCAAAAGACGCGTCGCCAGAACGAAATTTATTACCGTATGAAATTAAAGTGTCGTCGAATCACGACAGTCGTAAGTAACTAAAAATTAATAAAAAAATCCCTCTTGTTTCCCTCATTTTTTAGGCGTACATTAGCGCCATCTGGAGCACAACAGCACAGAATTCTGAGGTGATGCCAACCGCGAAAGACGTCCGTTTTTTTCGTCGGTTGTTACCAACTCGCAGTAACACCACCGTTCATGAATGCGTAGAAACCGAATACGCGGAGAGATGAGTCGTGAAATATTTCTTTATGGGCATTTCCTTTATGGTCATCGTTTTTGCCGGTACATTTGCCCTGATGATCTAGCTGATAAAAATGCAAAAAAAACAGGAGCCATTCGGCTCCTGTTTGCATTTCTACGCACGGGACATTACCCGGCAGGCTTATGCTCTGACGGCAGCAGGCCGTCGGCGCGGAACATGGCTTTAATCCCACGAACGGCCTGTCGAATACGGTCGCGATTCTCTATCAAGGCAAAGCGCACGTGAGTGTCACCGTAGTCGCCAAAACCGATACCCGGCGAAACGCACACTTTGGCCTCTTGCAGCAGCTTCTTCGCAAACTCCAGCGATCCCATCGCCGCATACTGATCGGGAATTTTAGCCCAAACGTACATCGACGCCTTCGGCATCTCCACCATCCAGCCCGCTTCATGTAGCCCTTTCACCAGCACGTCACGGCGACGCTTATACTGTGCGGCAATATCGCGCACGCACTGCTGCTCCCCTTCTAACGCGGCAATTGCCGCCACCTGCAGCGGGGTAAAGGTACCGTAGTCGTGATAGCTCTTAATCCGCGCCAGCGCGTTGACCAGCGTTTTATTACCCACCATAAAGCCGATGCGCCAGCCCGCCATGTTATAGCTTTTCGACAGCGTAAAGAACTCGACCGCAACGTCGCGTGCGCCCGGTACCTGCATGATTGACGGTGCCTTCCAGCCGTCGTAAACGATATCAGCGTAGGCCAGGTCGTGAACGACCAGCACATCGTAACGCTTCGCCAGCGCCACAACCTTCTCAAAAAACTCGAGCTCAACGCACTGGGCGGTAGGATTGGACGGGAAGCCCAGGATCATCATCTTTGGCTTCGGATAGCTTTCACGAATTGCGCGCTCAAGCTCGTTGAAAAAGTCGACGCCTTCCACCAGCGGCACGGAGCGCACCTGAGCGCCGGCGATCACCGCGCCGTAAATATGAATCGGGTAGCTGGGATTCGGGACCAGAACCGTATCGCCATGATCGAGGGTTGCCAGCATCAGGTGCGCCAGCCCCTCTTTTGAACCAATGGTGACGATCGCTTCACTTTCCGGGTCAATCTCCACGTCATAGCGTTCCTGGTACCAGCGTGAAATAGCGCGACGCAGGCGCGGGATGCCGCGTGAAGTGGAATAGCCGTGCGTATCAGGGCGCTGGGCCACGGTGCACAGCTTTTCGACAATGTGCGGCGGCGTGGCGCCGTCCGGGTTCCCCATGCTGAAATCGATAATATCTTCGCCGCGCCGACGCGCAGCCATCTTCAGTTCAGCGGTAATGTTAAAAACGTACGGGGGTAAGCGATCGATACGCGTGAAACGGCGTTCAGGACTGGATTCAGCCATAGGCTCCTCAGGATTACGTTAGCGCCCGAACCGTTCGAGCGACGCTGCCACCGATGTGGCATGAACAGAAAATAACCTGAATAAAATGGCCCTGTCGAGGGGGTAAGTAAAAAAATGTTACGCGATATAAAAGGGGAACGCTTTGAAACAGAATACTTTCAATCGCGGCGGGTATCGCTCAAAACAGAACAAAATAATAACAATATGTTTTCCATTGTTTTTCTTTTCTCGCGCGTAACGCAGGCAAAATTTCGCGATCTCTTCTCGTTGAATGCCTTTGTCTATCAATCCCCTTTTAAAATTAAGGTTTATCCCTATTCTGCGTACCGCTGGCCATCTGCCGCCGGGTTACTTATCATAAGATTTTACTGAAATCATTCGGCGCCCCCATGCACGAAATATTCGATATGCTGCTCGCGGTCTACGATCGGGCCGCGTTAATGCTGATTTGCCTTTTTTTCCTGATCCGCATCCGTCTGTTCCGCGAACTGCTGCACAAAACCGCCCACACGCCGAAAGAGCTGCTGGCGGTCACGGTCATTTTCTCGCTGTTCGCTATTTTCAGCACCTGGTCCGGCGTGCCGGTGGAGGGCTCGCTGGTTAACGTGCGCATCATCGCGGTCATGTCGGGCGGGATCCTTTTCGGCCCGTGGGTTGGCGCTATCGTGGGGGTGATTGCCGGGATCCACCGCTACATGATTGACGCCGGCGGCGTCACCGCCGTGCCGTGTTTTATCACCAGTATTATTGCCGGGATCCTGTCGGGGCTGATTAACCGCCGGGTGCCAAAAGAGCTGCACTGGAAGGTGGGGATTCTGGGCGGTATGCTGTGCGAAACGCTGACCATGATTCTGGTTATCGTATGGGCTCCGAGCATCGCGCTCGGCGTCGATATTGTGTCGAAAATCGGCATTCCGATGATCGCCGGCAGCGTCTGTATCGGCTTTATCGTCCTGCTGGTGCAGAGCGTTGAGGGTGAAAAAGAAGCCAGCGCCGCACGCCAGGCCAAGCTAGCGCTGGATATTGCGAACAAAACGCTGCCGCTGTTTCGCCAGATCAACAGCGATACCCTGCGACAGATTTGCGACATCATTCGCCAGGATATCCACGCCGATGCGGTGGCCATCACCAATACCGAACGGGTGCTGGCCTACGTGGGCGTGGGGGAAGATAACTACCACAACAACGACGACTCCATCAGCCCGACCACCCGCCAGGCAATTAACAGCGGTGAAATCGTGATTAAAAACAACGATGAAGCCTACCGCACGCCGGAAATTCACTCGATGCTGGTGATTCCGTTATCGGAGAAAGGCGTCATCACCGGGACGCTCAAAATCTACTACTGCCACGCGCACCAGATCACTTCATCGTTACAGGAGATGGCCATCGGCCTGTCGCAAATTATTTCCACCCAGCTTGAAGTGTCGCGCGCCGAGCAGCTACGCGAAATGGCAAATAAGGCAGAGCTGCGCGCGCTGCAAAGCAAGATTAATCCTCATTTCCTGTTTAACGCGCTGAACGCCATTTCGTCATCTATCCGCCTCAATCCGGACACCGCAAGGCAGCTGATTTTTAATCTGTCGCGCTATCTGCGCTATAACATTGAATTAAAAGACGATGAGCAGATTGATATTCGCCGTGAGCTGTACCAGATAAAGGACTATATCGCCATTGAGCAGGCCCGCTTCGGCGATAAGCTGACGGTTATCTACGATATTGACGACGAAGTGAACTGTCTGATCCCCAGTCTGCTGATCCAGCCGCTGGTGGAAAATGCCATCGTACACGGTATCCAGCGCAGCAAAGGCAAAGGCGTCGTGACTATCAGCATCACCGAGTCCGGCAACCGCGTGCGTATCAGCGTGCGTGATACCGGCCCGGGTATTGACCCGATGGTCGTGGCGCGCGTGGAAGCCAACGAAATGCCGGGCAATAAAATCGGCCTGCTTAACGTCCATCACCGGGTCAAGCTGCTGTACGGCGAAGGGCTGCACATTCGCCGCCTCGACCCGGGAACAGAAATTGCGTTCTATATTCCTAACCAGCGCACGCCCGTCCCGGCGGCCGCCACATTACTGCCCTAACGCGGAGGACATATGAAAGTCATCATTGTGGAAGATGAATTCCTGGCGCAACAGGAGCTGACCTGGCTGATTCAACAGCACAGCCAGATGGAGATAGTCGGGACCTTTGACGACGGCCTGGACGTGCTGAAGTTCTTGCAGCACAACAAAGTGGACGCCATTTTTCTCGACATCAACATTCCCTCTCTGGACGGCGTGCTGCTGGCGCAGAACATCAACCAGTTTGCCCACAAGCCGTTTATTGTGTTTATTACCGCGTGGAAGGAACACGCGGTAGAGGCCTTCGAGCTGGAGGCATTCGACTATATTCTCAAACCGTATCAGGAGTCGCGCATCGTTAGCATGCTGCAAAAGCTGGAATCGGCCTGGCAGCAGCAGGCGGGCAGCAGTCTCAACACGGGCAGCGCGGCGCGCGAAAATGACACCATCAACCTGATTAAAGATGAGCGCATCATCGTGACGCCGATTAACGACATTTATTACGCCGAAGCGCACGAGAAAATGACCTTTGTCTACACCAAGCGCGAGTCATACGTGATGCCGATGAACATCACCGAATTTTGCAGCAAGTTGCCGGGCAGCCATTTCTTTCGCTGCCACCGCTCATTCTGCGTGAATCTGAATAAAATTCGCGAAATAGAGCCGTGGTTTAATAACACCTACATTCTGCGCCTGCGCGATCTGGAGTTCCAGGTGCCGGTCAGCCGCAGCAAGGTGAAAGAGTTCCGGCAGATAATGCATCTGTAGTGCCCAGGTTGCCGCTAAAGCAGGGGTAGGCGCGTCAAAAATTCAGGAGCGAACGAATGAAAATCTCACTTAAACTTGAGGATGGCAGCACGCAGGCACTGGATGTCGCCACCGTGACAATAACCCTCAGCAACGGCGAAACGTTGGAAATCAGCGCCGAAAATAGCCGACGCCCGGCGCATCTTTGCGAGGGGATTACCGTCTGGGGAGGAAAAATGCCAACAGAGCAGGATTCGCTTGAGGAGCTGAAAGCATCAACGCGCGCGCTGGGTATTTACCCGCTGGCCGCCAACACGCTGCACCTGTTTCCGCTCAAAAAATAGCGCCGGCTGGCGCACGCGTATCACCCCGCGTGCGCCGCACGGCGGCGGGATTACAGCACCTGGCCCAACGTCTGGCGCAGATGCGCGCCGGAACCCAGCAGGCCCGGATTATCATGCACAATCAGGTATACCGGGATCGGATGCACATAATCTTTGAAACGACCTTTGTCCTCAAACCCGCCGCGGAAACCGGAGGCTTTAAAGAACTCCAGGAAACGCGGCACGATACCGCCCGCGATGTATACGCCGCCAAAGGTGCCCAGCGTTAACGCCAGGTTACCGCCGAAGCGCCCCATGATGACGCAGAACAGCGACAGCGCGCGACGGCAGTCGGTGCAGCTATCGGCGAGCGCGCGTTCGGTAATGTCTTTCGGCTGATAGTTTTCCGGCAGTCGGTTGTCAGACTTCACGATGGCCCGGTACAGATTCACCAGCCCCGGTCCGGAGAGCACGCGCTCGGCGGAGACGTGGCCAATTTCTTCGCGCAGCACTTCGAGGATAATCCCCTCTTCTTCGCTGTTTGGCGAAAAATCAACGTGCCCACCTTCACCAGGCAGGCTCACCCAGCGCTTATCGACATGCACCAGATGCGCAACGCCAAGCCCGGTGCCCGCGCCGTACACGGCAATAGGCTTACCTTCTACCGGCTCGCTGCCGCCGAACTGGATCAGATGCTCTTTTTTCAGCATCGGGATTGCCATCGACACTGCGGTGAAATCATTGATGATTTCCAGATGCGCAAACCCGAGGTTCTTTTTCATCTCGGCGATAGAGAATTGCCAGGTATGGTTGGTCATCGCCACCCAGTCACCGGTGATAGGGCAGGCAATCGCGATACAGCCGTCTTCGACCGACACGTTATGCTCGTCGAGATAGACGCGGACAACGGCTTCCAGGCTGGGGTAATCCAGGCCGGAATAGGTCTTCGCCTGAGAAATCTCTCCGCTGGCAACATCGCACAATGCCAGACGCGCATTGGTGCCCCCCACATCCCCCACTAAAGCAAACTTTGTCATTCCGTTACGGCTCCGCTAAAGTCAGAATAAATCTTTGCCACACTGTAAATTCAAGGCGCGTTAACAACAACGACGTTTGCGTGAGCGCCCCTGGATTATCGATCCAGGTCACATTTTTTGCGTATTTTTTAGCAGGTATAGAACGGGATAATCTGTAGGGCCGTATCGTTTCAGCCTCATTTACGCTGAACGTCAACGGCGGACAATGCAAAGTCGTCCCAGCATTTAGCCAAAAGGATATAAACATGCTCCACCCGCGAGCCCGAACGATGTTGCTGCTCTCCATCCCTGCGGTCTTGATTGGCATCGCCTCCAGCCTGATTCTGATAGTGGTGATGAAAATCGCTGCGCTGCTCCAGCAGGTGCTGTGGAGCAGCCTGCCCACCGCCTTCGGCATGGACATAACCTCGCCGCTATGGATTATCCTGATGCTAACGCTCACCGGCGTCGCCGTGGGGCTGGTCATTCGCTATAGTCCGGGCCATGCCGGTCCGGATCCGGCCTGCGAGCCGCTGATCGGCGCTGCCGTACCCGCAGCGCACCTGCCCGGGCTGCTGATCGCCCTGATCCTCGGCCTGGCCGGCGGCGTGAGCCTGGGACCAGAGCATCCGATTATGTCAGTCAATATTGCGCTGGCCGTGACGCTGGGAGCGCGCTTTTTCCCACGGGTCAGCTCGCTCGACTGGACGATTCTCGCCGCCGCCGGAACCATCGGCGCGCTGTTCGGCACGCCGGTCGCCGCTGCGCTGATCTTCTCTCAGACCCTCACCAGCAGCAACGATGCTCCGCTATGGGATCGCCTTTTTGCCCCACTGCTGGCCGCGGCCGCCGGGGCATTGACCACCGGCCTGTTTTTCCAACCGCATTTTTCGCTCGCCATTGAGCACTATCAGACGATGCGCATCGTCGATATCTTCAGCGGCGCGATTGTCACCCTCTTTGCTATCGCCATCGGTATGGTCGCGGTCTGGTGTCTGCCGCATCTCCACGCCCTGATGCATCGCCTGAAGCATCCGGTGCTCATCCTCGGGGCGGGCGGTTTACTTTTGGGGGTCATTGGCACTCTCGGCGGCCCTATCACGTTGTTTAAAGGGCTGGATGAAATGCAGCGCCTGACGGGCGGGCTGGACTTTGACGCGGGCGACTACCTGCTGTTCGCCCTGTGTAAACTGGCTGCTCTGGTGGTGGCTGCCGCCTGTGGCTTCCGCGGCGGGCGTATCTTCCCGGCGGTCTTTGTTGCCGTCGCACTGGGCTTGATGCTGCACGCGCACGTTGAAGCCGTACCGGCGGCCATTACCGTCTCGTGCGCCATTCTGGGGCTGGTGCTGGTAGTGACGCGCGATGCCTGGCTCAGCCTGTTTATGGCCGCCGTGGTGGTACCGGACACCACCCTGCTGCCGCTGCTGTGTATCGTGATGCTCCCTGCCTGGCTGCTGCTGGCGGGGAAACCCACAATGATGGTACCGCGCAGACGCAAAGATTAACGGCCGCTGTTGCGCGCTTCCAGCGCGTCGGTGACCGCTTTGAGCAGCGGCGGGATGTCCATTTTAGGCAGCATCACCTCCAGCAGCGTCAGCCTGTCGCCGTGTGCAGCGCGCGTCAGCGCATCATTTAGCTGCGTCACGTTGCTCACCTTCGCGCATTCGGCCTGGCAGTCGAGGTTAAGCGCCTGCGGCAACTGGGTCCAGTTCCACAGGCTGATATCGTTATACCGCTGTTCCGGCCCGTGGATCGCCCGCTCGACGGTGTAGCCTTCGTTATTCAACAGCAGAATCAGCGGCCGCTGGCCGTCGCGCAGCATGGAACTCAGCTCTTGGACGGTGAGCTGCGCCGCGCCGTCGCCCACCACCAGCACCACGCGCCTTTTCGGCCGCGCCGTTTGCGCGCCAAATGCGGCGGGCAGCGTAAACCCAATCGATCCCCACAGCGGCTGCACAATGACGCTAGCGCCCACCGGCAACGTCAGCGCCGCGATGCCAAAGGCCGCCGTTCCTTGGTCACCCAACAGAATATCGTGCGGCTGAAGGTGTTTTTGCAGCGTTTGCCAGAAACGGCGCTGGGTTAAGGCGCCGCTCTCCTGCGCCACGGGCGCTGATGCCCGCAACGGAGAGGTTTGCCATGGCGCGAGCGTATCGCTCAACGTCATCAGCGCCTTCATCGCCGACAGCATCCCGATACCGCTAAACCAGCGCTGGCCCACTCGTGCGGCAAACGGCTGTATTTCAATCGATTTTTCGACTGCAATTCGGTGAGTAAACCCGGCGGTAATGGTGTCGGTAAAACAGGTGCCGATGCAAAGGATCGCCTCCGCATCCTCAATCGCTTCGCGGGTCTGCGGCAGGCTTGCTCCGCCGCTATACGTACCCACAAATCCCGGCTGCTGTTCGTTAAACAGCCCCTTCCCCATCAGCAACGTAGCGTGCGGAATCGGCCGCGCGGCCATCCACTGGTTGAGCATCGGCTGAAGCCCAAAGCGCAGCGCCAGCACATCCGCCAGTAACGAGACCCGCTGACGCCCTTCCAGCAGCTTGCGTGCGTAATCGACAAACGCGCTTAACTGCGCCGGATCCGGCTCCGCCACCGCCGCGCTGAGAGCGTTTACAGGACGCGATGTCGTCAGCGCGGCCACATCGGCAGGCAACAGCAGGTAACCCGGTCGACGCTGCTGAATGACGGCCTGCAGCACGCGGTCGATCTCCTGGCAAGCGTTGCGGGCAGTCAGTACGCCCTGCGCCACGGAAATCGGCGCACTCATCTGGCGGAAGTGGTCAAAATCGCCATCGCCCAGCGTATGGTGCAGGCACTCGCGGCGCTGCTGCGCACCGGTACAGGGTGCCCCCACGATATGCAGCAACGGCACATATTCGGCAAAGCTGCCCGCCACGCCGTTCAGCGCGCTGATTTCCCCTACGCCGTAGGTCGTGAGCAACGCACCGCAGCCCTGCATCCGCGCATAGCCATCGGCGGCGTAGGCGGCATTCAGTTCATTAGTACAGCCCACCCAGCGAAGGGTACGGTGGGCAATGACATGGTCGAGAAACTGGAGATTATAGTCCCCCGGAACGCCAAACAGGTGGTCGACGCCGCAGTCGGCAAGGCGGTCAAGCAGATAATCTGCCACGGTATAGGACGCTGTCATCGTACAACTCCTTCAGCCGGTGATTTCTTTTGAGTATTGAAGAAGTGTTAACCCTGTCCAGTATTGATAAGAAAGTCGTCTGGAAAGCAAATTTTACAGATTTCAGCAGTGTACGAGCTAATGGACATTCGCTAGTGTAAGCGTATACACAAACGGAAATTCCGGAGGACACAATGGTTTATCAGGCAAATCCCGCGCGTTATGAAACCATGACGTTTCAACGCTGCGGTAACAGCGGCCTCAAGCTTCCCGCCGTTTCGCTGGGGCTGTGGCACAATTTCGGCGATGAAACGCGGGTAGAAAACAGCCGTCAGCTACTGCGCCACGCGTTCGATCTTGGCATCACCCATTTTGATCTCGCCAACAACTACGGGCCGCCTCCCGGCTCGGCAGAGAGCAACTTCGGCCGTATTCTGCGCGAAGACTTTCTCCCCTATCGCGACGAGCTGATTATTTCTAGCAAAGCGGGCTACACCATGTGGGAAGGCCCCTACGGTGATTGGGGCTCGCGTAAGTATCTGATTTCAAGCCTCGACCAGAGCCTTAAGCGGATGGGACTTGAGTATGTTGATATTTTCTATCACCACCGCCCGGACCCGGAGACGCCGCTTGTGGAAACCATGCGCGCGCTGGATCATCTCGTTCGCCAGGGGAAAGCGCTGTACGTTGGGCTTTCCAACTACCCAGCGGAACTTGCGCGTCAGGCCATTGCGATCCTGAACGATCTGGGCACGCCGTGCCTTATCCACCAGCCCAAATATTCCATGCTGGAACGCGCCGCGGAAAACGGGCTGCTGACGGTGCTGGAGCAAGAGGGCGTCGGTTGCATTGCGTTCTCACCGCTGGCCGGTGGACAGTTAACCGACCGCTATCTGCACGGCATCCCGGCTGATTCTCGTGCCGCCAGCGGCAGCGTATTCCTTAAGCCAGAACAGCTAACCGACAGCAAGCTCGACGCCGTGCGTCGCCTGAACGCACTGGCGGAAAAACGCGGGCAGAAACTGTCGCAGATGGCGCTGGCATGGGTGCTGCGCCAGCAGGCGGTGACCTCGGTATTGATTGGCGCGAGCAAGGTGGCGCAGCTGGAGGATGCAGTGAATATGCTGGCAAACCGCCATTTCAGCGCCGAAGAGTGCGCAGAAATTGACGCCATTTTGCACAGTATAAAATAACAGCGATTTTAGCAAAAAATGCTCTCTCCTGGCGGTTTAAGAGTTAACCCAATAATTCTGGTGTTTACCGAATTGTAATATTGCGTTAACAGGCCTTTCTGGCCACGATCGTATAGGAGAGAAGTATGTTCAGGTCACTGATTCTGGCGGCAGTGTTGTTAGCATCGGCCCCGATGTTTGCTAATGCTGGTGAAATCACCCTGCTGCCATCCATAAAATTACAAATTGGCGATCGCGATAATTACGGTAACTACTGGGATGGCGGCCGCTGGCGCGATCGTGATTACTGGCATAAGCACTGGTATCGCCACGATAACGGCTGGCACCGCGGCTGGGACAACCGTAAAGCGTACGATCGCGGCTATCGTGACGGCTGGGGCGATCGCGATGACCGTCGCGGCCCGGGGCGCGGACATGGTCACGGCCATGGCCACGGGCACCGTTAATCTGGCAGCCAATCCATGATATCAATGCCGGCGCGGCCCTTCGAGCTGCGTCGGCTTCTCCTCCTCGTCATCGTTACCGTAATGAAATAAACGCCCTTCGGCTCTTTTATGGGCAAATCCTGCGCTTCTTATTTCTCAGCATTTGCCCTTGAGCAAAAAAATCCTGCCAGTATCTTATCGTCAAGATATTTCACGTCAGGATTAACATCATGAATGCTAATTTTAAAAATGAAATTCAGACATTCGGTCGTTCACTTCTGTTACCTATCGCCGTACTCGCGCCCGTTGGAATGATCATGGGAATTAGTTCGGCGCTTGGCCAGAGCTATATGATCGAGAAACTGCCCTTCTTAGGTAATGATATTTTCAAGGCCGTTTTATCCTCTCTGGGTTTAATCAGCAGCGTCGTTTTTAATAATATCCCATTATTATTTGCGATGGGCGTGGCCTACGGCATGTCAAAAAAAGAAAAGGGAATTGCAGTATTTGCCTCGGTGGTCGCTTATCTGACCCTGCTTATTGCCATGCACGTGCATCTGAAGCTGGCGGGGACGCTGGCGAAAAGCGATCTTTCGTTAGTCGGACAGGGGATGGTACTGGGCGTACAAACGCTGAAGATCGAAGCGCTGGGCGGCATTATCGCCGGTTTGCTGGCAGCAAAAATTACCGACCGCTTCTACCGTCTGCAGCTTCCGCTCGCGTTTGCCTTCTTCAGCGGTAAAAAATCGGTGGCTATCCTGGCGATCGCCTTCGCGATCCCGGTCGGTCTGATCATTCCGTTTATCTGGGATCTGTTTACCGCAGGTATGCGCGCCGTATCGACCATCATGATGGCCCCGGATATTGGCGCAGGCATCTACATGACGCTAAACCGCCTGCTGATTCCGTTCGGTCTGCATCATGTGCTGAGCTCGACGGTGCGCTTCACCGCGGCCGGTGGCACTTATCTGATTGACGGTCAAACCTACGTTGGCATTTTGCCCGCGATGAATAAGATCCTCTTTGAGCTTGGGCCATCGCATCCAGCCTGGAAAGAGTACATGCCCACCCTCACCAGCTATCTCGCCTCCTCCCAGATGCTGACCACGCTATTCCGCGTGCCGGCTATTGGCCTGGCGATGTATCACATGGCTTATTTTAAGAATAAGAAATTTGCCAAAGGGATGATTCTGACGGTTGTGCTCACGGCCATGCTTGGAAATATCACCGAGCCGCTGGAGTTCTCCTTCCTGTTTATTGCGCCGAAGCTGTTTATTGTCTATGCGGTGCTGTGCGGTCTACTCACTATTCCGCTGCAAATGCTGGACGTTTCCATCGGCTATATTCGCGGTACCATTTTTGACTTTGGCATTTTCGGCCTGATGTACGAGAACACACATTGGGTTAGTTTAATTCTCCTGGGCATTGTGAACTTCGTTGTCTTTTATTTCGTGTTCCGCTTTGCGATTAGTAAGTTTGATATTAAAACGCCGGGACGCGAAAGTGAAATTGCTGACAGCACCCTGCTGAATAATAAGGAATACGATAAGGTCGCCGCCATGGTCATTGATGGACTCGGCGGGCGGGACAATATCAAGCGCGTCGAAAACTGCGTTTCTCGTCTGCGTATCGATTTGCAGGATCAAAAGAAAATCAACATGGACGTGCTCAAAGAATCCGGTTCTCTGGGGACCTTTATCCCCTCAAGTAACCATGTCCATGTGGTCTTTGGCCCACACGTTGAATTTGTTCGCAATGCGGTCGACGACCGTCTTGTCGGCGCCAAATAAGCAACCAGGAGGCGAAAATGCGCGCACTGTATGACTCCAAAAGTAAAACGATTGATGACCGTGGAATGAAAACCCTGCTCGGCCAGCAGGCGCGGGTGCAGTCCTGGCTGGACGTCGAAGCCGCGCTGGCGCTGGCGCAGGCCGAGCACGGAATGATTCCCGCCCAGGCGGCGGAGAATATTGCCGCAAACTGTCGTGTCGAGAATATCGACCTGGTCGAAATGGAGCGCCTACTGCGCGAAATTGGCCACGGCTTCGTGCCGGTGATTAAAGTGCTCGTCAAAGCCTGCGACAGCGAAAGCGGTAAGTATGTCCATTACGGCGTGACCACGCAGAATATTCAGCAAACCGCCCAGCTGTATCTGGCGAAGCAATTTAATGCCGTGCTGCAATGCTTTCTCAACGATATTCTGCACAACCTGGCCAGCATGGCCCGCGAACATCACGCCACGCTGATGGCCGGGCGCACCCATGGAAAGCACGCACTGCCCATCACCTGGGGATACAAGGCCGCCGTGTGGATTGACGAGCTGCTGAGCGCGCGGGAGCGTATGCAGGAGGCCGAAAAACGCGTCTTTACCGTGATGATGGGCGGCGCCGTTGGCGCTTTCCATGCGACGGGCGAAACCGGCCGCCGGGTGCAGGAAAGCGTTGCACAAAAGCTCGGAATGCGGGCCATGGCAATCCCTTCTCGCAACTCACGCGTGTATCGCACCGAGTACATCAGCAATCTTTGCCTGCTCGCCACGACCCTGCACAAAATTGCCGAAGAGGTTTATCAGACCTCCAGCGAAGAGTTTGGTGAAGTGTCTGAAGCCTTCACCAAAGGCACCGTGGGCAGCAGCACGATGCCGCAGAAGGTTAATCCGAAGCTGGCAAAAGGGATCATCGCCAACGCGCAAAAGCTCTACTCCGTGCATACCTCCTGCCTGTACGTCAGCCCGCGGCCGTTTGAAGCGGACAGTTCGGCCTATTTTATTTTCGACGGAAATATTCAGGAGAGCATGGAATGCATCGCCGAGATAGTGATGCGCGCCGAAGAGCTCACCCGAACGCTGGTCATCAACGCCGATCGTATGCAACAGAACGTACAGCTGACGCACGGCCTGATTAACAGCGAAAAAATCATGATGCATCTGGTCGAAAAGCTGGGTAAAGACGCCGCTCACGAACGCGTATACCAGTTGGCGATGCGCAGCACGCATGAAGGTATCCCCTACGGTGAAGTCCTGCGTCACGATCCGGTCATTCGTCAGAACTTCAGCGATGCGGAGATCGATGCGCTTATTGACCCCGCGCACTACATTGGGCTGTGCTCAGAGATGGCGCTTGAAACCGCCGCGCGCGTACTGGAGGCCAAAGGTGACTGACCCCCTGCTGTCGTTTGCCAGCGAACGCATCGTCACCCCGGATGGGATCCGCGCCGGCTATCTGCACGTCAGCGGCGGAAAAATTGTCGGTATGGATGACGTGCCGCGTGGAGACGTCATCGATTACCGTGACGCTATGCTGATGCCAGGCTTTGTCGATATTCACGTACACGGCTGGGGCCGAGGCTCCTTTGCCTGGAAAGGCGAGACTCGCTCGCTGCGCGCCATGAGCCAGGACCTGGTGCACGCGGGGGTGACCGCCTGGCTTGCCACATCCGCCACCCAGCCGGAAGACTTTTTGCTGACCAGCCTGGCCAACGCCGCGGCCTGGATAGCACAGGCAACGCCCGTTGACGGCGCGGAGGCGGTGGGCATCCACATGGAAGGCCCCTACATTAACCCTAAATTTATCGGTATGCAGCGTCTGGACTGCGTTCAGCCTCCGAGCATTGCCGGTTTTGAACGCTATCAGCAGGCGGCAGGCGGCCATGTGCGCCTGATGACGCTGGCGCCTGAATTGCCCGGAGCGCTGGATCTGATTCGCCATTTGCACCAGGCCGGTGTCACCATCTCAGCTGGCCACACCGACGCGACCTTTGACGAAATTGGCCTGGCCATCGACGCGGGGCTGAATCATTTTACCCATGCATTCAGTGCCATGCGTGGGTTACACCACCGTGAGCCCGGCGTGGTCGGCGCGCTGATGTATTACGAAGACACCTTTGCCGAAGTTGCCAAGCAGAGCGGTATTACCCTACGTCCGGAGGTGTTCGATATTCTCTACCGGCTGAAAAAGGATCGTCGGCTAGTCATGATGAGTGACTGTCTGGGCTACGTCGATTTTCCGGAAGGCTTCGAGTTTCACCACTATTTACGCCAGGAAACCTTTCGCATCCGCCAGCACGCGCTGGAGATCACCAACGACCACGGCTGTACGCGCACGATTCATGCCGAGGACTGGCCGGCCGTTTGTACGCTGGAGATGAGTTTCCTTGATTCGGTGAAGAACGTGGTCAAACGACTGGAGCACGGCTGGGTATCAGCGGCACAGGTTGCCTGCCTCAACCCGGCAATCCTGGCCGGCGTAGCCGACAGAAAGGGCAGCCTTAGCGTCGGTAAGGATGCCGATATTCTGGTGCTGGATGCCGAGGAAACGCTGCGTGAAGTGTGGTGCCGGGGCGTTCGTCAGCCGCAGGTTAAATAAACACATCACCGTACTGTTGCTCGAGAAAGCGCTTCAAAGCCTGCGGGCTCATTCCCTGTACCTGCTGCACGAACGCGTCAGCAGGTATTTTTTTGCGTGCCGGGCTTAATCCCTGCTCACGCAACAGCTGGAAATCATCCTGCGTCAGGTAGAAATTCACTTTCACATACGCCAGCTGAGCATGACGCAAATGGCTGGCAATTTTATTGGTAAACGCAATCAGCAGGTCGAACGGCTGCTGCTGCAGTTGAGCAAGTTCATTGATATTGACGCAGCCGAGAATATCAATGTGAAACCGGGAAAGCAGCACTTCTTTGAAATAGCCGACTTTGCTTTCCGAGGAGTTAGTCACAATGATCACCCGCTTTTTAGCGTCACTAACGACCCGATTCTTTAACTCATGTTTTTTAATGATCAGGACCAGCGTCGCCAGATGAATCGGTGAGAATGACGTCTGCCAGCCGCGCTCAATCTTCTCCAGCGACCGCTGCACGAGGTGCCACAGATCAGGGTAACGACGCTGAACATCATGCAGTTTTTTATCATCAAACCAGAGGTGCAGTTTGTTCTGGATAATGGCCGCGTAGAGAAAATGGTAAATTTCTTCAAACCAGGCATCGTGGTTATATATCGCAGCGTTCAGCCCGCGAGACATGACTTCACAGGCCTGTTTCACATGAGGAATCAGCCGGGAGTCGTACAGCGTAAAGGGCCGCCAGGTAAAGGTTAGCGAGGCAATAAGCATATCCAGTGCGGTATTTTCATTGCGATCGGCCAGCACTCCGTAGGCATAGGTCGTCAAAAAGGTGGTGGCTGAACTATCGGTCATGCGCAGCCCGCGCTTCATTCGCTGCAGCGCGAGGCTAAGGTAAACCAACAAATACTTTCGCCCGTTGTAGCCAAGCCGCGTCATCGGGCTGACCAGCCGCTCATAGTACTCAGCCGCCAGGGTAATTTCATGCGCGCAGCCGTGGAGAAATTGTTCAGCAATGGAGCGGTTGATCGGTTCGTTAGCCTGATGCGCGATCAGCCGGTTTCCCTCACCTATCTCAACGGTTTTGAGAATCGACATGCAGGCAGCCAGGCGCAGGCGAAATTCGTCGCCCACCAGCTGTGACCCTTTGCGCGGAATGCTCAGCAGCGTTAGCCCGCTCTCCTGTACCCGGCTGAGCATCAGCGGGTTATCGTTTTTCACCGTCCCTGCGCTAACGTTGAATTTTTTATAGTACTCGTTTTTATTGACGACATCGTTCAGACACAGCGCAACGAAAAGATCCTGGACTCGCTCCTCGCCGGTGGTGAGATAGCGGTTAAAACGTACGCGCTGTAAAAACTGAATATACTCGCTGTAACCAATACGGGTGGTAATGAATGGATTATCAAGGTGAATCTGAACCTCTTCCGGCAGCAGCTCATTCAGCTCTTTCATGGTGCGTTTGAGCGTGGAGAGGGTTTTGCCAAAGCGCAGCACCGCGCGATCGACCGCCAGCGGGCTGTTATCCTGTAGATATTTTAAAAAGGAGAGATCAAAAGAGTTCATTAGCGTTCGCTGCTGTTTGGCGCAAAGCCCAGCTTAGCGAAAAAATCGCTGGCAAACCGTGACCTGTAGCGGGTCACGGTAAGCGGAACGTTAATTAAACAGTGTGCCTATCAGCAGCCAGCCGTTGAGCGCCACCACGACGGCCACAATGGCCCAGCCAATGCGCTTAATCCAGCGGGTATTCACCAGTTCCCCCATCAGCTTGCCGTCGCTGGTAAAAATCAGCAGCGGCACCAGTGCCAGCGCAATACCGAAACTGAGCAGTACCTGACTCATCACCAGAATTCGCGTCGGGTCCAGCCCCATCAGGATGACGATAAACGAAGGTAACATGGTGATGGTCCGTCGGAACCACAGGGGGATGTGGAAGCGAATAAAGCCCTGCATGACAACCTGTCCGGCCAGCGTGCCCACGACCGTAGACGATAAGCCGGCGGCAATCAGGCTAAGACCAAAAATCGTTGCCGCCGCGTGACTCAGCAGGGGTTCCAGCGTTAAATAGGCCTGATCGAGATCGGTAATACCGGTATGCCCGTGGAAGTGGAACGCCGCCGCAGCGGTGGCCATCATCGCCAGATTGACGAAACCAGCGATGGTCATAGCGATGGCAACATCCCAGCGCGTGGCCTGGTAGCGCTCTTTGGCGGTGCCGCCGTGCAGATGCTGAGTCAGCGAGGAATGTAAATAAATCACGTGCGGCATGATGGTCGCCCCCAGCACGCCTGCCGCCAGGTAGACCGCCTCGCCGTTCGGCAGCGATGGCAGAATCATGCCTTTGGCCAGCGGCGCCAGCGCGGGCTGAGAGAAAATCAGCTCCACAATATACGCCGCTGCGACGAACAGCAGCAGACCACCAATCACTTTTTCCAGCGGTTTTTGCCCGCGACGCTGCAGCATCAGAATCAGGAAGGTGGCGATACCGGTCAATACCGCGCCTTGTAAAAGAGAAATGCCGAGGATCAGCTTAAAGCCGATCGCCGCGCCGATAAATTCGGCCAGATCGGTCGCCATGGCGATAATTTCCGCCTGTACCCAGTAAAACCACACGACCGGACGCGGATAATGGTCACGAATCTGCTCTGCGAGGTTTTTGCCGGTCGCAATGCCAAGCTTCGCTGACAGCACCTGAATCAGCATCGCCATCAGGTTTGCCCAGACCACCACCCACAGCAGCTGGTAGCCGAAGCTGGCGCCCGCCTGAATATTGGTCGCAAAGTTACCCGGATCGATATAGCCGATCGCGGCAATAAATGCCGGCCCCATCAGCGCGAGTCGCATACGGCGCGCGGTGCGACAACGATTTGTTTCAATCCGACTGTTTGTCATTCTCTGCCTCAAAAACATAGCCTTTGCTATGTTTTAAGCTAACACAATGAGAATGATTATCAAGTTCATTTGGGAAGGTGATAATGATTACTCTGATAGCCGGAACCAATAGCCAGACTGGAGGTTAGGAAGGTTTGGTATACGCTTTACAAGAGAGTAGTACAACATGGAAACTTTTCATACATTTACTTAACATCACAAAAATGCATGATTGATCACTAATTTTGAGTTTGCTCACAGGTTCTGAATATAGTGAGAGACAGATCTCGTTTTATTTAACTGTGTTACATAGAATGTGCACGAAAATTTAACCCGCCTCATGTTTGGAGCAAATATGGACCGCGTCTTGCATTTTATTCTCGCGCTCGTGGTGGTTGGGATTCTGGCCCTGCTGGTCAGTTCCAACCGCAAACAGATTCGCATTCGTTACGTTATCCAGCTACTGGTCATTGAAGTGCTGCTGGCATGGTTCTTCCTGAACTCCGATATCGGTCTGGGTTTTGTAAGAGGCTTCTCCGAGATGTTCGAAAAACTTCTCGGCTTTGCTAACGAAGGGACCAACTTCGTCTTTGGTAGCATGAACGACAAAGGTCTGGCGTTCTTCTTCCTGAAGGTCCTGTGCCCTATCGTCTTCATCTCCGCGCTGATCGGTATTCTGCAGCATATCCGCATCCTGCCGATTATCATTCGCGCCATTGGTACCGTGCTGTCTAAAGTCAACGGTATGGGCAAACTGGAGTCGTTCAACGCCGTCAGCTCTCTGATTCTGGGCCAGTCTGAAAACTTCATCGCCTATAAAGACATCCTGGGTAAAATGTCCCGCAACCGCATGTACACCATGGCGGCCACGGCGATGTCTACCGTTTCCATGTCTATCGTTGGCGCCTACATGACCATGCTGGAGCCGAAGTATGTTGTTGCGGCGCTGGTACTGAACATGTTCAGCACCTTTATCGTACTGTCGCTGATCAACCCGTACCGCGTGGATGCCAGCGAAGAAAACATTCAGATGTCCAACCTGCACGAAGGCCAGAGCTTCTTCGAAATGCTGGGTGAATACATTCTGGCAGGCTTCAAAGTTGCGATTATCGTTGCTGCTATGCTGATCGGCTTCATCGCCCTGATCGCCGCCCTGAACGCCCTGTTCGCGACCGTCACCGGTTGGTTCGGCTACAGCATCTCCTTCCAGGGTATTCTGGGCTACATCTTCTATCCGGTTGCCTGGATCATGGGTGTACCGGCTAGCGAATCCCTGCAGGTCGGCAGCATCATGGCCACCAAGCTGGTATCCAACGAATTCGTTGCGATGATGGATCTGCAGAAAATTGCCGCAGACCTCTCTCCGCGCGCGGTGGGCATCATCTCCGTCTTCCTGGTGTCCTTCGCCAACTTCTCTTCCATCGGTATCATTGCGGGTGCGATTAAAGGCCTGAACGAAGAGCAGGGCAACGTGGTGTCCCGCTTCGGCCTGAAGCTGGTTTACGGTTCTACGCTGGTGAGCGTGCTGTCTGCTTCTATCGCCGCGCTGGTGCTGTAACGCGACGCTTGAGCATCACAGGGCCTGTAACGTTGTTACAGGCCCTTTTTTTTGTTTTCAAGCTGCCACAGCGGGCGAGGTTTATCAATCAGGTACCCCTGCATGTAGTGCACGCCAAGGCGCGACAGCAGCGCTTGCTGCTCTTCTGTTTCCACATACTCTGCCACCACCGACAGATTGCGCACCTTCGCCAGCTCGCAAATAGAACGGATGATCATTGCGTCCATCGGGTTATTCAGAACATCACGCACGAAGCAGCCGTCAATCTTGATGATATCGGCTTCCAGACGCTTCAGGCGTTCATAGTTGGCGTAGCCGGTGCCGAAGTCATCAATCGCAATCAGGCAACCAAACTGGCGCAGCTGCTGGATGTTGGCCACGCTAACGTCAGAATTAGAGAAAGCCTGCTCTTCGGTAATCTCAATAATGATGCGCTTCACGTCGACGCGATAGCGGCGGAACAGCGCGATGATTTCAGCCGCGCTGCCCTTCTGCATAAGCGTGTAGGGCATCAAATTTACCGAGAAGCTCATTCCCGGAAGATCGTCGAGCGAGCTGAACAAATACTCGAGCACCTGCATATCGAAGCGCTTGCTGAGGTTGAACTGGGCCAGCACGGGAATAAACTTATCCGGCGTCACAACCCCGCTGGCGTCGACGAGACGGCTTAAAATTTCGTAATACCCTTCCCCCGACGGCTTTCTGATCGGCTGGGCGTAGAGGACAAAGCCGCCCCAGTCCAGCGCGTTTTTAACCCGATTCAACAACACCACCCGTTCGCTATTCTGATCGAAGGCTTCAACGTGGCCGTTATCCAGCTTCAGTATTTGGTTTCCCTCATCGGCCTGCTCCACCAGCCAGCTCAGCTGGCCCAGCAGATGGTGCAAGTTTTTATCCCGGGGATGCACCGGCGACCAGGAAATGGCGTACTCAAGGTTCAGCACCGCATTGTTCCAATGGATTTCCTTGTTACTCAGAAAATCAATCAGATGATTCAGTCGCGCTTTGGTATCCGGGCCGTTCAGCACCAGAAGCAGCTCATTGCCCGGCAGCTGGAACAGCTTTTCTTCATGGCATAAGAGCGGCTGTAAAACCTGAGTAATGCTGCGTTTGCACTGAATACGCATAGTCATGCCATAGTGGCGGCTGAGAAAATCCAGGTTGCCGATATGCAAGCAACAGATGCTGACGGAACCCGCTCGCGGTTTCATCATGTATTCTTCCAGCGCGCGCAGGTTCGGCAGGCCGGTTATCGGATCCTGCATGGCCTGAGCCTGCCACATTGACTGCAGCCTCTGGCTGCGGTGGTATACCTGTAGCAGATAGAGCAGACATACCGTAAAGGAGATCAGCGATGAGAGTATGAAGGCCAGAGAGTACTGGGTCTGTATGCCGTGAAGGAAGTTTTTGTTGTACATCACCAACAGGAAGGCGGACACCGTCCAGGTCAACACAACCAGGGGATAGGCCAACTGGCTGATGCCAAAAGAGAAAAAGATAAATATGGCCGGTACCAGATAACCCGCAAAATAATAGTCGCCGAACGGCGCACACAGGAATACCAACATTCCGACCAGGCTAATAAACCAGCAAGTAATAAATATCCTATTCCTGAGATCGGTATAGCAAACAATATTCCTGCGCCAGAATGATCTGGCATAGCGCGGGTTGAGGCACATTCTGAATGGATAATAAAAAAGGCGTGTAAAAATCAGCGATGCGCAAACCAGCCCTTGTATATCAACGATAGTATAAATAACTGATGTTATATTAAAATAACTGTACATTAATTCCGGGATAAAAATTATCTCGCCGGTAACATACATCAAAATCTTGGCCATTATCGGGGCAGAAAAGCCTAACAAAAAGACATTCAAGCCGATGTTTTTTATAGGAATTCCATGTCTCCACCGACGACCTAGAGAATAGCGTAAAATAAGGCAACAAAGGCAAACTGCGGCCAACTGACAGAATAGCAATGTTAATGAATAAAAAGGGGATAAATGCAGTTGCCAATAGTTAGTAACGGTAAAGCCAAGCGCTAGTGGCGCAATAGCATGGCGACCAAAAAGCATAATCAGGGCAATCATTACGCCTAGTGGTAGCCAGGCCAGATATACAGAATGCCCGTCATAAAATGCGGTTGGGGAGATATATCTGGATAATGGAATAGCCACCAGGCTCATTATCAGAGCCAGGCAGAATTTCCTAAGTGGGGTACTCCTGATGACCGTCATGCGTATCTGCCGATATCCTTTATCGTACGTAGTTTGACTCTTTGAATATTAGGGGCGCGAATTTATTGGCGCAAGCGTAAGCGATGAAATCCTGATCTGTACCGGTCTTTTAAAAGAGGAACGCTGTATTTTTGTACATACAGGAGATAAAAAAAACCCCCGCCATCAGGCGAGGGTTTCAAATTTTGGTGGAGCTAAGCGGGATCGAACCGCTGACCTCTTGCATGCCATGCAAGCGCTCTCCCAGCTGAGCTATAGCCCCACAGCGCCTTTACGTTCCAAAACCTGATGGGAGCAGGATTTGGTGGAGCTAAGCGGGATCGAACCGCTGACCTCTTGCATGCCATGCAAGCGCTCTCCCAGCTGAGCTATAGCCCCAACGTAAAGCTGTCGTGTTGACGGGCGGCATAATATGAATTCCCTCGCACAGTGTCAACGGCAAAATTCGCTAACAGCATCTAACCGCTGAAAAAGCAGACAAACGGGCCGTTTTCCACGCTCGCTCGCAAACAGGAGTTATCCGTGTCACGTTTTCATATAAAACGATGCTATAACATGAACCTGTAATTCCCACACAGCAACTCAGGAAATAGCATGCTCAAGGAACGAATGACGCCGGAGGAGATCGCCCACCTGACGGGCTATAGCCGCCAGACCATCAACAAATGGGTACGAAAAGAAGGATGGAAAACATCTCCCCGCCCTGGCGTTCAGGGCGGCAAAGCCAGACTTGTACACGTTGACGAGGACGTCGTTGAGTTCATCCATAGCGCTCAGCGCGCCGCAGAGACCACCGCCCCCTACGCAACCGACAATCCTTTCCATACGCTGCTGCTCACGCTGGTAGATGAAATGACCGAGTCGGAACAGAAACAGCTGACCTCGCTGCTGCTTCGGGAAGGGATCAGCGGTTTATTACAACGTTTAGAAATTCGTGGTTAAGCCCTCGTGATGAAAACACTTCCCGCCAAAATGTCGACTGAAGAGCTGGCCGAACGCACCGGTATGACCCGGCAGACCATCAATCGCTGGATTCGCGAACAAGGCTGGCGCACCGAACCGATACCGGGCATTAAAGGCGGCCGCGCGCGGCTGATTTTTATGAGCCAGGAAGTGCGGGACTATCTTGCCAATATTCCCGCACTGCGCCACATGATGACGACCAACCAGATAGATGAGCCCACGCCCGGCTACAGCGCAAAAGCATCCGAGGTGGTGTGGCAGCAGATTGCCGACGTGCTGCAAAATATGACGCCGGTGGAACAACAGCGTCTGCACCGGCTGCTAGCGCGTGAAGGAATATGCGGATTTCTGTCGCGACTCGGGTTGAGCGACAACGAGACGTAAAAAAAGCGGGTTTCCCCGCTTTTTTTGTGCCCGAAGGTCTCTTACTGCTGGCTTTCACGCTCGGCGATAAAGCCCAGAGCCTTATTGATACGCTCAATACTGCGAGACTGACCGATAGCATGTACGGTCACATCCAGCGCAGGAGACTGGCCAGCCCCGGTGACAGCAACGCGCAGCGGCATGCCCACTTTACCCATCCCCACTTCCAGCTCATCGGCCGTCGCCTGAATGGCATGGTGCACGTTTTCCGCCGTCCACTCGGTGATAGCGGCAATTTTGTCGCGCACCACTTCCAGCGGCTGACGAGCAACCGGACGCAGGTGTTTTTTCGCCGCATCGGCATCAAATTCGCTGAAGTCTTCATAGAAGTAACGGCAGCTCTGCGCCATCTCTTTGAGCGTTTTGCAGCGCTCGCCGAGCAGTTTCACCAGCTCGCACAGCTGCGGGCCAACGCGGGTATCAATATTTTCCTGCTCAATGTGCCACTGCAGATGCGTTGCCACATATTCCGGTGCCAGCGTATTGATATAGTGATGGTTCAGCCACTGCAGTTTTTCGGTGTTAAACGCACTAGCCGATTTGCTAACCGCATTCAGAGAGAAGAATTCAATCATCTCTTCACGGCTGAAGATTTCCTGATCGCCATGGGACCAGCCCAGGCGCACCAGATAGTTCAGCAGCGCTTCCGGCAGGTAGCCGTCATCACGATATTGCATCACGCTTACCGCGCCGTGACGTTTAGACAGTTTTTTGCCGTCGTCGCCGTTGATCATTGAAACATGCGCATACATCGGCACCGGCGCATTCAGCGCTTTAAGGATGTTGATTTGGCGCGGGGTGTTGTTGATATGATCTTCACCACGGATCACGTGGGTGATTTCCATATCCCAGTCATCGACGACAACGCAGAAGTTGTAGGTCGGAGAGCCGTCGGTACGACGGATGATCAGATCGTCCAGTTCCTGGTTGCTGAACTCGATCGGCCCACGGATCTGGTCGTCAAAAATAACAGACCCTTCCTGCGGGTTAGCAAAACGCACGACGCACGGTTCATCAGCGGCATGATGCTCATGACCATGGCGGCAGCGGCCGTCATAACGCGGCTTCTCGCCTTTTGCCATCTGCTCTTCACGCAGGGCGTCCAGACGCTCTTTAGAGCAATAGCATTTATACGCCGTGCCCGCTTCCAGCATTTCGTCAATCACCGCATTGTAGCGATCGAAACGTTTAGTCTGGTAGTACGGGCCTTCATCCCACTCCAGATTCAGCCAGTTCATACCATCCATAATGGCTTCAATGGCTTCCGGGTTTGAGCGCTCAAGATCGGTGTCTTCAATACGCAGCACAAACTCACCGTCGTGGTTACGTGCAAAAAGCCAGGAATAAAGAGCAGTACGAGCACCGCCGACGTGCAGATAGCCGGTCGGGCTAGGCGCGAAGCGAGTTTTGATTTTCATGAAATGGCCTTACGTTTATAAAGATGCCGACAACCGGCAAATCCTGGAAATAAAAGTGGGCAATATTCTATCACTCCCATTCGGTTGTTCCCACCGCAAGCGCATGCTTTGCATTTTTTGCATACAATTCATACAACATAGCGTATTTTGCGATCGCATTGATTAATTTTACGACGAACGAACAAATTCTTTAGAAAAGGCGTTGACTCATTTTCAACTCTCCCTATAATGCGACTCCACACAGCGGGGGGTGATTAGCTCAGCTGGGAGAGCACCTCCCTTACAAGGAGGGGGTCGGCGGTTCGATCCCGTCATCACCCACCAACTACTTTATGTAGTCTCCGCCGTGTAAAGCAAGAAATTGAGAAGTGGGTGATTAGCTCAGCTGGGAGAGCACCTCCCTTACAAGGAGGGGGTCGGCGGTTCGATCCCGTCATCACCCACCACTTTCTCGCCAGCTGGATTTCTTGTTAAAATGTGAAGTACCGAAGTGGGTGATTAGCTCAGCTGGGAGAGCACCTCCCTTACAAGGAGGGGGTCGGCGGTTCGATCCCGTCATCACCCACCACTTCGGGTCGTTAGCTCAGTTGGTAGAGCAGTTGACTTTTAATCAATTGGTCGCAGGTTCGAATCCTGCACGACCCACCAATGTAAAAAAGCGCCCTAAAGGCGCTTTTTTGCTATCTGCGATTTACCCGCAATTATCAGCGATTAACAACCTTCCTGCATAAATGTTGCAATCAGCTTGCTCAGCACAGGCGTAACCTGCTGATGCTCATACACCAGGTAGAGATCTGCCGCTATCCGCTCTTCCAGCGGCCGAAACACCACGCCGGGCCAGTTCATTTGTGCATAGCTGTCAGCCATTAATGTAATCCCCATCCCCATGCTGATCATCGCCAGCACCGTTTGCGGTTCGACCACTTCACGAACGATCATTGGGGTAAAGCCCGCTTTCTGACAGACAATCTGCAAAAAGGCCCAATCGGAATGTACCGACGGCAGCGTCACGAAGTACTCATTGCGCAAGGCGTCTAACGGAACGCGATCGCAGGCTGCCAGGAGGTGATCTTCCGGCATAGCCACCAGGAACGATGCTTCATACAGGCGCTGGGCAGAAAAGCGCTCTGGCAATGCCGTCGCCATCCGCCAGATCCCGGCGTCCAGCTCGCGCCTCTCCAGCAGTGCCATTTGCAGCCCCGGCGACTTTTCACGGAATATCACATCAACATTGGGGTTTTCCTTTAAAAACCGATGCATCATCGGCCGCATTCGCCCCCACATCGCCGTGCCAACCACGCCCAGTTCAATTCGCCCTGCCTCGCCACGACCAATCTTTTCAACCCGTGCCAGCGCCTGATTGGTGCTTTCGATTAAGCGTCTTGACTCCTCCATCAGCACCTTGCCGGCGTGCGTGAGCGCTACGCTGCGAGAATGCCGCACAAACAGTAGCGTACCGAGCTGCTGTTCAAGCTCTTTGATATGAATACTGAGCGGAGGCTGCGACATATTTAAACGCACTGCGGCTCGGCCAAAATGCAGCTCTTCCGCCACGGCGATAAAATAGCGTAATAATTTAAGATCGATACGGTGCTCACGTCCCATCACTATTACGCTCCATAATGGCTATTTGAAGGATTAACTTACCACACCCCTCAGTGAAAAATAAACCTGACGGCCAGATAGCCAAAATACATAAATACAATTGATAAAACACCGGGAAGCACATTTGGCGCAGGAATAGGTAAGCGGCAAAGCGTAAACAGCGCACCAATACCGAACCCAATACCGGATGACATAATAATATCTTTCACAACGATTCCTTGTAGTTAAATAATCGCTGGCGACAATCCCCACCAGCGATGAGTTAATTAATGCGCCACCGATGCCGAGGATATTTTCTCCGGCTCGTGTTTATATCTGAAGAAAATAGCGAAGATCACCGCCAGTGCTAATGCGTAGGCAGCAAAGACCAACCAAATGGTTTGCCAATCTTTCACGCCATCGACGGAGAAATAATCTACCGCCATGCCGCTTAAGAGTGACCCCACCCACGCGCCGACACCGTTCACCATGGTCATAAACAGCCCCTGGGCGCTGGCGCGAATATGTGCCCCCACTTCCTGTTCAACAAATACGGAACCGGAAATATTGAAGAAATCGAACGCACAGCCATACACAATCATCGACATCAGCAGCAGAACAAAGCCCATCGGCGACGGGTCGCCAAAGGCAAAAAAGCCAAACCGCAGCGTCCATGCCACCATGCTCATTAGCATGACGGTTTTAATGCCAAAGCGCTTGAGGAAGAACGGAATCGTCAGAATAAACCCGACCTCCGCCATCTGAGAAACTGAAAGCAGGATGGAAGGATACTTAACTACAAAACTGTCGACGAATTCAGGATTACGGGCAAAATCATGCAGGAATGGGTTACCGAACACGTTGGTAATCTGCAGCACCGCGCCCAGCATCATGGCGAATAAAAAGAACAGCGCCATGCGCGGATCTTTAAACAGCACAAACGCATCCAGCCCCAGTTTGCTGGCAAGCGTGGTGGCCACTTTCTTCTCAGCCGTGGGAATTTTCGGCAACGTGAACGCATACAGCGTCAGCAATACCGACGCCCCGGAAGCGATATAAAGCTGCACATTGCTCAGTTCAAGATGTAGCAGGCTGACCGACCACATGGCCACAATAAAACCGAGGGTCCCGAACACGCGAATCGGCGGGAAACGGGTCACCGGATCCAATCCCGCCTGCGCCAGGCAGGAGTACGACACGCTATTCGACAGCGCAATGGTCGGCATAAACGCCATCGCGTTAACCAGCATCACCCAGAACATGGTGTCAGCATCGGTGACCGATGCGGCGTAAAACAGCACCCCGGCACACACCAGATGACACAACATATACGCACGTTCCGCACGCAGCCATTTATCGGCAATAATGCCCATAATTCCCGGCATAATAATTGCCGCCAGCCCTTTAGAGCTGTACACCATCCCCACGTTAGCACCGGTAAAATGTAACGTATTGATCATGTAAGAACCCAGGGTGACCAGCCAGCTTCCCCAGATAAAATACTGTAAAAACGACATGATTTTTAAGCGAGACGTAATGTCCATCATCATTTCCTTGTCGTAGCATCAGGCCCCCGAAAGGGCCTTGTCATCGGCTATCAGGCCAGTTTGCGTAAGAATCCGCAGATAAGATTGATAAAGTTCTGGCGGGACAGTTCGGCAGCGGCCAGCGTCTGCGCGTGTGACAATTTCACATCGCTCAGCCCTTCCGCCATATTAGTAATGGCGGAAACCGCCACCACCTTCAGCCCGCAGTGGCGCGCGGCGATCACTTCCGGCACCACCGACATCCCCACCACATCGCCGCCGATGATTTGCATCATGCGAATTTCAGCCGCCGTTTCAAAATTTGGCCCCGGGTAGGAGACAAACACGCCTTCGCTCAGCGGGAAGCCCTCTTCCTTTGCAACGGTCTGGAGCAACGCGCGATAGTCTGCGTCGTAGGCGTTCGCCAATGAGAAGAATCGTTCGCCAAAGCGCTCATCATTTGGCCCCACCATCGGCGTGCCCGGCATGGTGTTGATATGGTCTTTCAGCGCCACCAGCTCGCCTGCCCCCACTTCCGGGCGCAGAGAACCCGCCGCATTGGTGCAAAATAGCAGCTCGCAGCCCAACAGCTTGAACGTACGCACAGCGTCGGTCATGATGCGCATCCCGCGGCCTTCGTAGAAGTGGCCACGCCCCTTCATACACGCCACCGGTACGCCCGCCAGCGTGCCGAGCACCAGTTCTCCCGCGTGGCCATGCACGGTACTCACCGGGAAGCCGGGTAATTTTTCATAAGAAATGGCAACGGCGTCTTCAATTTGCTCAGCCAGCGCCCCTAACCCGGAACCTAATATAAACGCCACTCGCGGCGTAAAGCCCGGCTTGTAACGGTGAATAATATCAACGCAGTACTGCGGGTTATTTGAAAAATGAGGATGGGTCATAGCTATCCTTAAACAGTGTGAACAGAACATGAAATAATTCACTGTTTATAGCGATACTTATATGGAACTAACCAATACTATTTATTCTCACAATCGATAGTAATTTTAAATCAATCGGAACTTATATTCTGCAAGTATTAATTCAGCGTAAAAACAGTATTGGTAATGGGCCAGGTTTAACAATACAAATGGCATGTTTTTATTATTCCTAAAAATAGAGAAATTAACAATGAACAATAAACGCATTATTCTTGCCATTACCTCTCTGCTTTTACTTCCCGCCGCGTCTCATGCCGAATTTAAAGGCGGATTCACCGATATTGGTTTGCATTATCTTGATTGGTCAAACCGAACCACGGAGAAATCGAGTAATAAGTCGCATAAAGATGACTTTGGCTATCTTGAACTGGAAGGCGGCGCCAATTTCAGCTGGGGCGAAATGTACGGTTTCTTCGATTGGGAAAATTTTTATAACAACCGTCACGATAAACCCGGCAGCGAACAGCGTTATACGTTTAAAAACACCAACCGCATTTATCTGGGCGATACCGGGCTGAATCTCTATCTCCACGTCTACGGGACCTATGGCTCACCGAACCGGGTCAATTTCCACGACGATATGTTCCTCTACGGCCTTGGCTACAACTTTACCGGCAACGGTTATTGGTTTAAGCCGTTTATTGCTAAACGCTATACCGATCAGACCTACTACACCGGTGATAATGGCTACGTGGCCGGGTGGGTTGCCGGGTACAGCTTTATGCTCGGCCATGAGAAATTCACCGTCACCAACTGGAACGAATACGAATTTGATCGGGATCCAAGCTATGCGGCCGGTAACGGCGGTAAGGAAGGGCTGAACGGCGCGCTGGCGGTATGGTGGAACGCAACAGCCCATCTGACCACCGGTATTCAATACCGCTACGCGGACGATAAGCTCGGCGAAAGCTGGTATCAGGACGCTATCATCTACTCGGTAAAATTCAATTTCTAATGCTCAAATGCGGGAAGCAATGCTCAAGCTTCCCGCTAGCAGGCCGATATTGGTTATATTTCCCTTTATAAGGCCTCGATCATGACCACTATCAGCACAACTTCCATCGCAGCGCTGAAAGCCACCACCAGCTCCGCCGCGCCGGAAGGTAACGATGCCGCATCGCAGATGGCGCGTATCACCCAACAGATTGTGAAGCTCACCCAGCAGCTAAAAGAAATCGCCGACGGCAGCGGGAGCACCGAAGAAAAACAAAAGCGGGCGGAAATGATTCAGGAGCAGATTACCATGCTGGAAGCACAGCTGGCGCAGCTGCAGCGCCAGCAGGCGGAAAAGGAACAAGAAAAACAGGAAGCCTCTGCCGCCCCCGTCACCGGCATCAATAAGCCCAGCGACGACCGTCAAATCGATATCTATATCTGATACAGCGGCTCCTGAGCGCGGTTATCCATCAGCAGCTGGCTCTGCTCACGCACCACGTCCCACAGCGCCTGGGCGGCCGTCGAGAGCGAGCGATTTTTTCGCCGCGCCAGCATCAGCTGACGCTCTACCCCTGGGGTCAGTCGCTTCACAACCAGCGGGCTCCCCTCAGGTAACGGCAGCGCCAGCGCGGGGATAATGCTAATACCAATACCGGCGGTCACCATCGGGAACAGCGTTGCCGGGTGGCCAATTTCCTGCACGATATCGGCTTCAATATCATGCAGGCGCAGCGCGGCATCAATCAGCATTCGGCTGCCCGAGGCGTAGTCCTGCAGCACCAGCTTCGCCCCCTGTAGCGCCTGCCAGCTCACGCTCGGCAGCCCAGCAAACGGATGATCGCCGCGGCACAACAGGAAAAACGGTTCCGACAGCACGGCTTCGCACTGTAAATCCCCCACAACGCCCGGATCGATAACGATGCCAAAATCCACCTCGCCCTGGCGGATGCTCTCCAGTACCCACTGCTGCGGTCGGTCATGCAGCACAAAGTGAATATCCGGATAGCGGCGATTGCTTTGGGCAATGCATTGCGGAATAAGATGCGCCGAGATGGTCTGGCTTGCCGCCACGCGCACCGTCCCGCTAAGCTGCTGACCAATACGCCCGGCTTCACGCAGCGTGCTATGCAGCTCATCCAGCAGGCGCTCAAGCCGCTGCGCCAGCTGCTGCCCCGCTTCGGTTAGCACCACTTCGCGCGTGGTGCGGTCGAGCAGACGCACGCCGGTCTGATGCTCCAGTTCCTTTACGCTATGGCTAACCGCCGACTGGCTGAGGCCAATGATCTCCCCCGCCCGACTAAAGCTTTTCGCCTGCGCAACCGTCACAAACACCTTTAACTGCCGAAGAGAGTAATTCATCTTTTTTATTCATTAATGGATGCAATAAATCAATTTTATTTCTCAACAATAAAAAAGCAAAATAGCATCATCGATCTTCAGGAGTCTTTATGAAACTTTTCCGCATTTTAGATCCGTTTACGCTTACTCTTATCGCCGTCGTCCTGCTCGCCACCTTCTTTCCCGCGCGCGGCGATTTCGTACCATTTTTCGAGAATTTAACCACCGCCGCCATCGCGCTGCTGTTCTTCATGCACGGTGCCAAGCTATCGCGTGAATCAATTATTGCCGGCGGCAGCCACTGGCGACTGCACCTGTGGGTGATGTGCAGTACGTTTGTGGTCTTCCCGGTGCTCGGCGTACTGTTCGCCTGGTGGGCGCCCATTAACGTCGATCCGGCACTCTATTCAGGCTTCCTGTATCTCTGCATACTGCCTGCAACCGTGCAATCGGCCATTGCCTTCACGTCACTGGCGGGCGGTAACGTAGCTGCCGCCGTCTGTTCTGCGTCCGCCTCTAGTCTGCTGGGGATTTTCCTGTCGCCGCTATTGGTCGGCCTGGTGATGAATGTTCACGGCGCCGGCGGCAGTCTCGAGCAGGTGGGCAAAATTATGCTGCAGCTGCTGCTGCCGTTTGTGCTTGGCCATCTCTCCCGCCCCTGGACTGCCGCATTTGTCAGCAAACACAAAAAATGGATCGCCAAAACCGACCAGACGTCAATTTTACTGGTGGTTTACTCCGCCTTCAGTGAAGCGGTGGTTAACGGGATCTGGCACAAAGTCGGTCTGGGGTCGCTGCTGTTTATCGTCGTGGTCAGTATCGTGCTGCTGGCGGTGGTGATTCTGATCAATACCGTGGTTGCCCGCCGTCTGGGCTTCAATAAAGCCGATGAAATTACGATTGTTTTCTGCGGTTCGAAAAAGAGTCTGGCCAACGGCATTCCGATGGCCAATATTCTCTTCCCGACGTCAATTCTGGGGATGATGGTGCTGCCGCTAATGATCTTCCATCAGATTCAGCTGATGACCTGCGCGGTGCTGGCGCGCCGCTACAAAGCGCAGACCGAAAAACTGCAGGCCAAAGAGCAGGCCCGCGTTTAAGGCTAGCGTTTAAGGGGCTGCACCAGTTGGGTCAGCCCCTCGGTTTTAATCAACAGCGTCAGCTGCATCAGCTCGCCAAGATGGCCCGCCGGAAACTGATCCTTGCGGGCAAACCACAGCAGATACTCCTCCGGCACGTCGATTAAACGTCGGCCTTTATACTTGCCGAACGGCATCTCGGTGTTGGCAATCTCAATCAGCTGCGCTTTATCCACGTCACACTCCTAGCAGCCGCAGCATTTCCGCTTCATCAATCACCGCGATGCCAAGCTCCTGCGCTTTGGCCAGCTTCGAGCCTGCCGCTTCGCCGGCAATCACCAGGTCGGTTTTCTTTGATACGCTGCCCGCCACCTTCGCGCCCAGCTCGACCAGCCGTGCTTTGGCGTCATCACGGGACATCTGGCTCAGACTGCCGGTCAGCACCACGGTTTTACCTGCAAACGGGCTGTCTATCTCTTCAACGTTGATTGCCACCGGCGCAGGCCAGCTGACGCCTTCTTTCAGCAACTGTTCAATGACTTCGCGGTTGCTCGCTTCGGCAAAGAAGTTAAACACGTGGTTAGCCACCACGACGCCGACGTCCGGCACTTTTTGCAGCTCGTCAATCGACGCGGCCTCCAGCGCATCCAACGTACCAAAATAGGCCGCTAGCCCTGCGGCAGTGGCTTCACCCACTTCACGAATGCCGAGCGCATAGAGGAAACGGGCAAATGTCGTTTGCTTCGCCTTTTCCAGCGCATTCACCACGTTCTGCGCCGACTTGGGCCCCATGCGGTCCAGGCCGGTCAGTTTGCCTGCCGTTAAGGTAAACAGGTCGGCTGGCGTATGGACGTACTCTTTTTCCACCAGTTGATCGATGATTTTATCCCCCATGCCGTCCACGTCGAGAGCGCGGCGAGAGACAAAATGCTTCAGCGACTCTTTGCGCTGCGCACCGCAGATCAGGCCGCCGGTGCAGCGCGCCACCGCTTCCCCCTCTACGCGTTCAACGTCGGAGTGACACACCGGGCAGTGGGTCGGGAAGACAATTTCCTGCGTGTCATCAGGGCGCTCAGAAACCACCACGTTGACCACCTGCGGAATAACGTCCCCAGCGCGACGAATCACCACTTTATCGCCGATACGCAGCCCCAGCCGCGCAATTTCATCAGCGTTGTGCAGCGTGGCGTTGCTGACCAGCACGCCCGCCACCTGGACCGGCTCAAGCCGTGCAACCGGCGTAATCGCGCCGGTGCGCCCGACCTGGAATTCAACGTCGCGAACAAAGGTCATCTGCTCCTGGGCCGGGAACTTGAACGCGACCGCCCAGCGAGGGGCGCGGGCAACGAAGCCCAGCTGTTCCTGAAGCGCCAGCGAGTTGACCTTGATCACCACGCCATCAATATCAAAGCCCAGCGTTGGGCGATCTTCTTCAACTTTATGGTAGTAAGCGAGCACTTCCTCCGGCGAATCGCAGAGCGTCACGCGGTCGCTCACCGGCAGGCCCCACGCTTTAAACTGCATCAGGCGACCCAGATGGGTATCCGGCAGCTCGCCGCCTTCCAGCACGCCGACGCCATAGCAAAAGAAAGTAAGCGGTCGCTTCGCGGTAATGCGCGGGTCCAGCTGGCGCAGCGAACCGGCCGCCGCGTTACGCGGGTTGGCAAACACCTTGCTGCCGGTCCGGCGGGCGTCTTCGTTGATCTTTTCGAACCCGGCCTGCGGCAGGAACACTTCGCCGCGGACTTCCAGCCGCGCCGGAATGTTGTCGCCGTGCAGCTTCAGCGGGATCGCACGGATGGTACGCACGTTAGAGGTAATGTCCTCCCCGGTAGTGCCATCACCGCGCGTGGCGGCGCTGACCAGCACGCCGTTTTCATAAAGAATGCTCACCGCCAGCCCGTCGAGCTTCAGTTCACAGCACCAGGTCAGCTTGTCGCTGCTGTTGAGGCGGTCCTGCACGCGTTTGTTGAAGGCGAGGAAACTCTCTTCATCAAACACGTTATCCAGCGACAGCATCGGCACTTCATGACGAATCTGGCTAAAGGCGCCCAGCGGCTCAGCGCCGACGCGCTGGGTCGGTGAGTCAGCGGTAACTAACTGCGGATGCTGCGCTTCCAGCTCGCGCAGCTCGCGCATCAGGCGGTCGTACTCGGCGTCCGGTAGCTCCGGCGCATCCAGAACGTGGTACAGATATTCATGATGGCGAAGCGTCGCTCGCAGTTCATTCAGTCGTTGTTCTATAGATTGCATATCACACCATCAATGATAAAAAACCCCCGACAGGCGGGGGTTCAGGAGGGGTTGAAAACGCACGCGCCGAATCAGGCGTTGGCGTCTTTCACTTCGCGAATACGATCCTGATACTCGCGCAGCTTTTGCGGGGTCATCATCCGACGCTGATCGTCGAGCACCACGCCACCGACTTCATCGGCAATATACTGTGCCGACTGGAGCATCAGCTTAAAGTTTTGCAGCTCGTCACCGTAGCCCGGCACCTGCATGAAGATAGTCACGCCTGGCGTTTGCATATCGCTCATGTTGTCCGGATCAAACGTCCCCGGCTTGAGCATATTCGCCAGGCTAAACAGCGCCGGGCCGCTCCCGTCCGGGCTGAGATGGCGATGGAAGATGTTCATATCGCCAAACTTGAATCCGGCCTGTTGAATGCTGTTGAGCAGCAGTTCACCGTTAATGTATGAGCCCTGGTGAGCGGACACGTTCATGACGATGACCGTCTCTTTGCGCTCCGGCTTAACCGGTTCGGCGGGTTCTGGCGCTGGCTGTGCAACCGGTTCTGGCTGCGGCGACTGCACCGGCTGCGGCTGGGCCGTCGGCGCTGCTACCGGCGCGGCAACGTGCGGCTGCGGAGCAACAGGCTGAGGCTGGTGTACCGGCGGCACGGGCTGCGGTTGTTCGACAACCGGCGGGCGCACGGGCTGCTGCACAGGCTGCGGCGGTGTAACCGGCGCGTGCGGAGCAGGCTGATAAGGCTGTTGAACGGGCGGCTGCGGTACCGGCTCTTGCGGACGCACAGGCTGCTGAGGAGCCTGTCGCTCGTAAGGCGGCTGGTACTGGTGTTGAGGCGCGTGACGAGGGGCTTCATGCTCCCCAGCGGCCCCAGGGGCGTGATTAACCTTGTGGACACGAACTTCACCCACGCCTTCAACATTGTCATCAACGTCGTCTTCCGACTCATCGTCGACATCGCGAGACTTCATACGCTTGATTGGGCGATCGCGGAACATCGAGGAACGCTCTTTACGGCTCGTCCAGAAACCATGAACCAGTAAAGCGAGTATGGCGATCGCGCCAACAATGATTAATATCAGACGCAAATCCTGCATCATTATATTCTCTGTTGTTCTAACACCTTGCCACCACGGCAAACATTTACTCACTAAGAGTATTTGCCCATCACGTCAAGTGCAAGTGTGCACATGACATTCACCGCAGAAAGATGCGTTAAATCGTACTTTTTGCTTGTTTTTCGAACATTTCTTAACTGGTGATTGTCCAACAACTCGCTAATATAGTGTCGTCTTTTCAATGTAGTCAGACAAAGGAGCTTCACCTGACCATGATTTCATCGTCCACCCCTGCCGCACGCAGCGGCGTTTACTATTTCTCTCAGGGCTGGAAACTGATCGGCTTGCCGGGCATTCGCCGATTCGTCATCTTACCGCTGTTGGTCAATATTGTGCTGATGGGCGGCGCCTTCTGGTGGCTGTTCAGCAAGCTGGAGAGCTGGATCCCCTCGCTGATGGGGCGTATTCCCGACTGGCTGCAGTGGCTGAGCTATCTGCTTTGGCCGGTGATCGTGATTTCAATTCTGCTGGTTTTCGGCTATTTCTTCTCAACCATCGCCAACTGGATAGCCGCGCCGTTTAACGGTCTGCTGGCCGAGCAGTTAGAGGCGCGCTTAACCGGCGCCACCCCGCCGGACACCGGTATTGTCGGTATTATGAAAGACCTGCCCCGCATCATGAAACGCGAATGGCAAAAGCTGGCGTGGTATCTACCGCGCGCGATTGTGCTGCTGCTGCTGTACTTCATTCCTGGCGTCGGCCAGACGGTCGCGCCGGTGCTGTGGTTCCTGTTCAGCGCCTGGATGCTGGCGATTCAGTACTGCGACTATCCGTTCGATAACCACAAGGTACCGTTTAAAACTATGCGTGAAGCGCTGCGCACCCGTAAGGTCACTAACATGCAGTTTGGCGCGCTGACCAGCCTGTTCACCCTGATCCCGGTGCTTAACCTGGTGATTATTCCGGTGGCGATTTGCGGCGCGACGGCGATGTGGGTGGACTGCTATCGCGATAAACACGCGATGTGGAAGTAAGCGCCTGCTGTCGCAGACAAGCGCCGAGATGGCTGGCATCATAAAAGTGACAGTACTCGGCAATATCCCGCAGCGAATGAACGCCTTGCTGCATTAAAAACCGGGCATGACGCAGCCGCAGGGCAATTAAATACTGCTGCGGCGTCATCCCGGTTCGTTGTTTAAAACGGCGCTGGAAGGTGCGAAGCGTGAGTGAAAAGCGGTCCGCCAGCGTTGACCACTCCACCTTTAATTGCCAGTGGCTGTCTACCCACGACATCGCCAGGCACACCCGCTCATCGACGCTGAGATCGCCATACGCCGTCTGGCAATAGCGCGGCAGCTGGGCCAGCAAACGCAGCAAAAAGGTCTCCTGCAGCGCGCTACGCAATGGGCCACTCTCACCGCCATCGCTCATTTCGGCGCAGGCAAATGCATTAAGTTCCCTCACGACCTTCATCCAGCCGGGCGTCGCCATATGCCACAGCTGCGGTTCCGACTCTTCAAACAGCGACGCGATACGACTATCAAACCAGTTTAACTGACCTAGCGGTACGTGCAGCAGATTAATGGCGCTGTTCTCGTGCATGTCAGTAAAGGCGTGGCGATCTTCGGCGCGCAGCGCCATAAATGAACCGGCGCGCATAAACCAGGGTGAGCCGTTGACGATATGGGTCATCGTACCGGAGAGCAAAAAGAGTATTTCGTGATAATCGTGGTCATGCTCTGGATAGGAAATACCCGGCAACCAATACTGCACGCAAACCCGGTCGCTGGGGCGATTAAATACGTGGGATTGTTGTAAAGTTTGCATGGTTATTTCCTGAACCATTGCCAGAGTAGCGAAATTAAAACGCTGATGATTGCCTTGTCAAATACCTTATTTTATAGTGGGGGATAATTTAAAAATAATGGCTAAAAATTGAGTTTTATTGCCCTCTCAAGGCGATAAAAAAATTCACATATTCATTCTGTGAGGGACAACACAGCCTCTAAGGATAAAAACGACAAGGTGGCCAGAAGATGGCAATCAGATAAAAGTCTGCAAACGCTATTCAGGCTAACGTAGCGCTGTCATTTCGCAATGGAGTGGAATTATATGGTCAGCATGATAAATAAGCAGGCTTATATCAGAATAAGTCTCTGTCTCTTTGTTTTCTATTTTGCATGGTCCACCAGCTGGTCGTTTCTGGCGATCTGGCTGGCCGATAACGTGGGGCTGAACAGTGAAAAGATTGGCTTTGCGCTCTCAATCAACGCCCTGTTTGCGCTGGCGATGAAGCCCGTCTGCGGCTACATCATGGACAAGCTCGGTCTGGGCAAGCACCTGCTGGTCATCGTGACCCTCGCCTCGGTGCTGGCAGCCCCCTTTTTCATTTGGGTGTACCAGCCGCTGCTTGGCGTTAACCTGGTTGCCGGTATGCTGGTTGGCGCACTGTATCTCTCCTTCGCTTATCTGGCCGGCGTGCTGGTGTTTGAATCCTACGCCGATCGCTATAGCCGCGCCTGGTCCTTTGAGTTTGGCCGCGTGCGCATGTGGGGATCGATGGGCTGGGCGGTGGCGTCGCTGTTTGCCGGGCAGCTGTTTAACCTATCTCCGCACTATAATTTCTGCGTCACATCGCTGGCCTGCATCGTGTTGCTCATGCTGCTCGGCATGTTAAAAACGCAGGGCGACGGTATCGACTGGCAGGCGGTTAACTCAGGCCAAAAAGCACCGGTCAATAAAACCGACGTCAAAATGCTCTTTACCCAAAGTGGGTTCTGGATCCTGATGCTGTTTTACGGCGGAATTATCTGGATGATGCAGAGCGCAGAACAACAGTTTCCGCGTTATTTTGTCAGTTTCTTTGACGACCATAAACAGGGTAATGCGATGCTCGGCTATATGGGCTCAGTGCAATCCGCCGCCGAATTCATTTTAATGTTTTCCATTCCCTGGCTGATTAATAAAGTCGGCGCCCGTAATGGTCTCTTGTTAGCGGGTTTTGTTATTGGATTGCGGTTGGTGGTTTCCGCGCTGGCGACTCACGCGTGGATGATTGCCATTATTAAACCGTTCTACGGTCTGGAGATGGCGCTGCTATTGGTATCAATCTTTAAATATCTTTCTCTCTATTTCGATAAGCGCTTAACCGGAACCGTTTATATGGTGCTGGGCTGTTTTAACTATTTAGGTATTGCGCTTATCAACCCCATTGCCGGGATGCTATACGACCGCTACGGCTTCGCCAAAACCTATCTGGTGATGGGCATCATAGCGTGGGTGATTACCCTTATCGGCATCCAGGTGCTGGGTAAAGGCCGCTATGGACACACCTCAACGACTCCGCTCTCCGCCACGCAGGGCTAACGCGCACCACGCCTCATCCCTATGGATGAGGCTTATACCTTGCCTTATTCCATCCCGCTTGCCATTATTTCCCTTCAGTATATAGATATGCGAAATCCTTACTTCCGCAGAATCTTTAAGCAGGTATGCTGGTCCAGTACCCCAAATTTCATACAGTTAAGGACAGGCCATGAGTAAGATTTTTGAAGATAACTCCCTGACTATCGGTCATACGCCGCTGGTACGACTGAACCGCATCGGTAACGGGCGCATTCTGGCAAAGGTTGAATCACGTAACCCGAGCTTCAGCGTCAAATGCCGTATCGGTGCCAATATGATTTGGGATGCCGAAAAACGTGGCGTTCTTAAGCCGGGCGTTGAACTGGTTGAACCCACCAGCGGTAATACGGGTATCGCTCTGGCCTACGTCGCCGCCGCTCGCGGTTACAAACTGACGCTGACCATGCCGGAAACCATGAGTATTGAACGCCGTAAGCTGCTGAAAGCGCTGGGCGCCAATCTGGTGCTGACCGAAGGTGCGAAAGGCATGAAGGGCGCAATCCAGAAAGCGGAAGAGATCGTCGCCAGCAATCCGGAAAAATACCTGTTGCTGCAACAGTTCAGCAACCCGGCGAACCCGGAAATCCACGAAAAGACCACCGGCCCGGAAATCTGGGAAGATACCGACGGCCAGGTTGACGTATTCATTGCAGGCGTCGGCACCGGCGGTACTCTTACCGGCGTCACGCGTTATATTAAAGGCACCAAGGGCAAAACGGATCTCATCTCCGTGGCCGTTGAACCAACCGATTCTCCGGTCATCGCGCAGGCGCTGGCAGGTGAAGAGCTGAAGCCTGGCCCACACAAGATCCAGGGAATCGGCGCGGGCTTCATTCCCGGCAACCTCGATCTGAAACTGATCGACAAAGTGGTCGCCATCACCAATGAAGAAGCCATTTCTACCGCACGTCGTCTGATGGAAGAAGAAGGTATTCTGGCCGGTATCTCTTCCGGTGCTGCCGTTGCCGCCGCGCTGAAACTTCAGGAAGATGAAACCTTTACCAATAAGAATATTGTGGTTATCCTACCGTCTTCGGGTGAACGCTATTTGAGCACCGCGTTATTTGCAGATCTCTTCACCGAGAAAGAACTGCAACAGTAATGCCAGTGCGTTAAAATCGTGTAAAAAAGCACCCAGCCGGGTGCTTTTTTGTGGCGTACGTCAAACTTTTACCCCCCCTGGCATTGCTTCACCTCCTTAGGTCTGGTATTTAACCATCATATTTATTTTGAGCAGCGAAATTATTCATTACAGGTTTTCCTGTGCTGAATCGATTTTATGATTTGGTTCAAATCCTGCTTTCGCGGCATAATGTTTAATGATAAGCGAAACGTCAAAGGCCAGAAGCGTCTGCGTCGGAAGGTTTGTCGCCGATGGTAGCGCTGATTTGTGGACGTCGCTTGAATTGAGTAATACAGGCTAAAGTCTAGCCACCAGGCTAGACTTTAGTTCCACAACACTAAACCTATAAGTTGGGGAAATATAATGTTCCAGCAAGAAGTTACCATTACCGCTCCGAACGGTCTGCATACCCGCCCTGCTGCTCAGTTTGTTAAAGAAGCGAAAGGCTTCACTTCTGAGATCACTGTGACCTCCAACGGCAAAAGCGCTAGCGCGAAAAGCCTGTTCAAACTGCAAACTCTGGGCCTGACTCAGGGTACCGTTGTTACCCTGTCCGCAGAAGGTGAAGACGAGCAGAAAGCAGTTGAGCATCTGGTTAAACTGATGGCTGAACTCGAGTAAGTTCAACGAGTTCTTTTAAATATCAGTCACAAGTAAGGTAGGGTTATGATTTCAGGCATTTTAGCATCCCCGGGTATCGCTTTCGGTAAAGCATTGCTGCTGAAAGAAGATGAAATTGTCATCGACCGGAAGAAAATTTCTGCCGATAAGGTTGAGCAGGAAGTTGAGCGTTTTCTGAGCGGTCGTTCTAAAGCGTCCGCGCAGCTCGAAGCTATCAAAACTAAAGCTGGCGAAACTTTCGGTGAAGAAAAAGAAGCCATCTTCGAAGGGCATATCATGCTGCTCGAAGATGAGGAGCTGGAGCAGGAAATCATAGCCCTGATTAAAGATAAGAACATGACGGCTGATGCAGCTGCGCATGAAGTTATCGAAGGTCAGGCGACTGCCCTGGAAGAACTGGATGATGAATACCTGAAAGAACGTGCGGCTGACGTACGTGACATCGGTAAGCGCCTGCTGCGCAACATCCTGGGTCTGGCGATTATTGACCTGAGCGCGATTCAGGACGAAGTTATCCTGGTTGCCGCAGACCTGACGCCGTCTGAAACCGCACAGCTGAACCTGAAGAAGGTGCTGGGCTTTATCACTGACGTCGGTGGCCGTACTTCCCACACCTCCATCATGGCACGTTCCCTGGAACTGCCGGCAATCGTGGGTACCGGCAGCGTCACCACTCAGGTGAAAAATGGCGACTATCTGATTCTGGATGCCGTAAACAATCTGGTTTACGTCAACCCAACAAACGAAGAAATTGAAAAACTTCGCGCTGTACAGGAACAGGTTGCCTCCGAGAAAGCCGAACTGGCAAAACTGAAAGATCTGCCGGCAATCACCCTTGATGGCCACCAGGTTGAAGTTTGCGCCAACATCGGTACCGTGCGTGATATCGACGGTGCTGAGCGTAACGGCGCGGAAGGCGTAGGCCTGTACCGCACTGAATTCCTGTTCATGGACCGCGATGCGCTGCCGACTGAAGAAGAGCAGTTTGCCGCGTACAAAGCCGTTGCTGAAGCCTGTGGCTCTCAGGCGGTCATCGTCCGCACCATGGACATCGGTGGCGACAAAGAGCTGCCGTACATGAACTTCCCGAAAGAAGAGAACCCGTTCCTGGGCTGGCGTGCCGTGCGTATCGCAATGGATCGTAAAGAGATCCTGCGTGACCAGGTTCGCGCAATCCTGCGTGCTTCTGCTTTCGGTAAGCTGCGTATTATGTTCCCGATGATCATCTCTGTTGAAGAAGTGCGCGCACTGAAGAAAGAGATTGAAATCTACAAGGTGGAACTGCGTAGCGAAGGTAAAGCATTTGACGAATCCATTGAGATCGGTGTGATGGTGGAAACCCCAGCCGCAGCGACCATTGCGCGTCATTTAGCCAAAGAAGTTGATTTCTTTAGTATCGGTACCAATGATTTAACGCAGTATACTCTGGCAGTTGACCGTGGTAATGATATGATTTCACATCTTTACCAGCCGATGTCACCGTCTGTCCTCACTTTGATCAAGCAAGTTATTGATGCTTCTCATGCTGAAGGCAAATGGACTGGCATGTGTGGTGAGCTTGCAGGCGACGAACGTGCTACACTTCTGTTGCTGGGGATGGGTCTGGACGAATTCTCTATGAGCGCCATTTCTATCCCGCGCATTAAGAAGATTATCCGTAACACGAACTTCGAAGATGCGAAGGTATTAGCAGAGCAAGCGCTTGCTCAACCGACCACAGACGAACTGCTGGCGTTGGTGAACAAGTTCATTGAAGAAAAAACAATCTGCTAATCCACGAGACGCGGCCCAAATTACTGCTTAGGAGAAGATCATGGGTTTGTTCGATAAATTGAAATCTCTGGTTTCTGATGACAAAAAAGACACAGGAACAATTGAGATTATTGCACCGCTCTCTGGCGAGATCGTCAACATCGAAGACGTGCCGGACGTAGTGTTTGCTGAGAAAATCGTTGGTGATGGCATTGCTATCAAACCAACCGGCAACAAAATGGTTGCGCCGGTTGACGGCACCATTGGTAAAATCTTTGAAACCAACCACGCTTTCTCTATCGAATCCGATAGCGGCATCGAGCTGTTCGTTCACTTCGGTATCGACACCGTTGAACTGAAAGGTGAAGGTTTCAAACGTATCGCAGAAGAAGGCCAGCGCGTTAAAGTTGGCGACACTGTGATTGAGTTCGATCTGGCCCTGCTGGAAGAGAAAGCGAAGTCTACCCTGACTCCGGTTGTTATCTCCAACATGGACGAGATCAAAGAGCTGACCAAACTTTCTGGCAGCGTAACCGTTGGTGAAACCCCGGTTATCCGCATCAAGAAGTAATGCTTGCTGCATAAAAAATGGCGCCGATTGGCGCCATTTTTTTGTCCGCAGGCCGGAGCGGGCGCTTACGCCACCATCCGGCCACCAGCCGCAGCCTACAGCGCCGAGGTTACCGGGCGAAAACAGGGCTCGTGCATCAGGACTTTCATCCCATCCGGGCCGCTTTCCAGCACCCGACGTTCGGAATCGGACACCCACAGCTCGCACTGATACCCTCCGGTAACGCCGAATACTGCCCGCGCCACGCAAGCATCTTCCAGCGCATCCTTGCCGCTGGTATCAAAATGCCCCACCAGCCGACCATTATGGCGTACAACCAGACGATAGCGCTTCATCACGCCTCCCCTGCCGGTGGCAGAATTAACTCATCGCAGCCGCACGTTTGCGTCCAGCGCATCACTTCCAGAACCCGCTGCGCGGCATCGTGTGCGGCATCAGAAAGCGATTTTTTCTGCACTATGCCGCTGATAAGCTCCGCACAGAACAGATCGCCGGTGCCCTTAAGGTCCGTTTCCAGACGTGGGTGATCGATGACCGCCGTCGATTCCGCCGTCACCACCACTACGGTAATGTTATCGGCCGTCTGGGCCGGCGCGCTGGTGATCACTACCCATTTCAGGCTGTCAGAAAGCAGCGACTGCGCGGCGGCTATCGCCTCGCTCAGCGTGCCGCAAGGCTTACCGCTCAGCATTTCCAGCTCGAATACGTTGGGCGTTAACCCCTGCGCCAGCGGCAGCAGATGAGTGCGATAGGCTTGCGGAATTTCCGCTTTGACGTAGACCCCGCTGTCGACGTCGCCTATCACCGGGTCAACCAGAATGCAGATATCCGGATGGGTGATCTGTACCGTTTTTAGCCACTCCGCCAGCAGTGCAATCTGCTCCGCGCTGCCCATATAGCCGGTGGTGACCGCTTTCAGCTCGCGCAAGGCATCACGCTCATTCAGCGCCTGGAGGTACCCACCGAACCACTCGCCGGGGATAATCCCGCCGTAAAACGTGTCGTAGTGCGGCGTATTGCTAAACAGCACCGTCGGCACGGCGGTCACCCGCAGACCGTGGGCCTTGATCGCCGGGACGGCAATACTGTTGCCGACGCTGCCGTAGACCACCAGAGACTGCACGGCCACGATGTCCGTTTGCAGCGCACGGTGCGTATCGTGGAACAGCACCGACTGTATTTCACTATCCTGCCCCATCTCCTTCTCCTTATGACTCTGGACAGCGGGCTGGCGCCTCACTATTATCGTCATATGCTAAAATTCATTTTGTCATAGGTCAATAATGATCGACGGAAAAAGCGCCAGTGAAATTTTTGACAGTATTCGCCAGCATATCACCAGCGGACAGTTGGCGAAGGGGGAAACGCTGCCGCCCGTGCGTTTCCTGGCGATGCGTCTGGGCGTTAACCGCAATACGGTTGCCGCCGCCTATAAAAGACTGGTGACCTCCGGGCTGGCGCTTAGCCTTGGCCGCAACGGCACGGTGATTAAAGCCACGCCAACGCCGGTAGCGCTGGAAGGTGGCAACCCGCATACCCCGCTCACCGATCTCTCCGGCGGCAATCCTGCCGCGGATAAATTACCGGATTTGGGTCGTTATCTATCACACATTAGCCGAACGCCGCGCCTGTATGGCGATGCGCCGGTATCACCCGCGCTGTATGACTGGGCCCAGAGCTGGATGCAAGAGGCGATACCCACGGCGGGCGAAATAGATCTGACCAACGGTGCCGTCGATGCCATCGAACGCCTGCTGAGCGCTCATCTGCTGCCCGGCGATAGCGTCGCCGTGGAAGACCCCTGCTTCCTCAGTAGCATCAGCATGCTACGGTACAGCGGTTTTCACGCCAGCCCGGTTACCATCGACAGCGAAGGGATGCAGGCGGACGCCCTGGAACGTGCGCTCGCCGCCGGCGCTCGCGCAGTGATCCTGACACCACGCGCCCATAACCCCACCGGCTACAGCCTCAGCGCGGCACGAGCCGCCGCTATCCGCCAGGTGCTCAGCCGCTACCCGCAGGCGCTGGTTATCGTCGATGACCACTTTGCGCTTCTTTCGGCAGCCGACTGGCACCCCGTGCTTACGTCGGATACCCGACACTGGGCGGTGATTCGATCGATGTCCAAAGCGCTGGGTCCGGATCTGCGCCTGGCCTTTGTTGCCAGCGATACGGCCACGTCGGCGAAGCTGCGGCTGCGGCTCAACGCCGGCAGCCAGTGGGTAAGTCATCTGCTACAAGATTTAGTCTACGCCTGCCTGACGGATGAGGCGTTCCCACAACAGCAGGCGCTGGCTCGTCAGTTTTACGCCAGCCAACAACAAAAGCTGGCACGGGCGCTACGCAGCCGTGGCATTGAAAATGCGCCCCCCGGTGATGGTCTGAACCTGTGGCTTCCGCTCCCCGCCGCCAGCCAGACAGCGGCGTTTTCGCTGGCAAAATCAGGCTGGCTGGTGCGTGAAGGCGAGGCGTTTGGCGTCAGTGCCCCTGCGCATGGACTGCGTATTACCATTTCTACACTTAGCGATAACGACATCACCCGACTAGCGGCCGATATTCATCAGGCGCTTAGCCTCTATCAGGAGTAAAACAGTGCGAGTCCATTTTGTTATTCACGAATCGTTTGAATCTGCGGGCGCTTACCTGCCGTGGGCCGAGTCGCGCGGCCATGAGATCAGTTGGACGCACGTCTATAACCATGAGCGCGTCCCCGCCAACGCCGATGGTTTTGACATGCTTGTCGTCTTTGGCGGCCCTCAGTCGCCGCGCACAACGCTCGCCGAATGCGCTTACTTCGATTCCAAAGCCGAACAGCAGCTCATTCGTCAGGCCATTGACGCCGGGCGCACGGTGGTCGGCATTTGCCTCGGTTCGCAGCTGATTGGCGAAGCCTTGGGTGCGGCCGTAGGCCAGAGTCCGGAAAAAGAGATTGGTCACTACCCGATAACCCTCACCGAGGCTGCGCTTCAACACCCGCTGTTCAACCATTTCGGTTCGCCGCTCACCGTCGGCCATTGGCACAACGACATGCCGGGGCTGACCGATAGCACGGTCGTTCTGGCCACCAGCGCCGGCTGCCCGCGCCAGATAGTGCAATATACCGATAAGGTGTATGGCTTCCAGTGCCATATGGAGTTTACCGCCGACGCGGTTGAAGGATTGATTCAGCACTCCCAACAGGAGCTGGATGAAGCCAAAGGTAAGCCGTATATCCGTAGCGTCGATGAGATGCGCGCCTATGACTATCGCGAAATGAATGAGAAGCTATGGGGATTTCTTGATAAGTTGACGCAGTAACCCACCACCAATGCGTTAAGGAGAAGACATGCCAGCGTCATCGCTTAAAGCGGTTATCGAAGCCTGCGACCGCGCCATCTCGCAGGAAGACTACGCCACGCTGATGGAATATTACGCCGAGGACGCCACGCTGGTGGTGAAACCCGGCATGATGGTCAGCGGGAAAGAAAACATTCGCAAAGCGTTTATTGCCATCGCCGATTATTTTCAGCATCGACTGACGGTGACGCAAGGCAGGATGGAGATTATCGAAGGCGGCGATAACGCGCTGGTGATCATGGAGACCCGGCTGGATATTGCTCAGGAAAACGGTGAAACAACGCAGGTCACGCGCCGCGCGACCTACGTATTTCGCCAGCAGGCAGGGCGTTGGCTGTGTACGGTAGATAACTCGTACGGCACCGACCTGCTGGACAGCACGGCGACTTAAATCCCCGCCCCCTGGCTGAAGTGTTCTTCACCAAATACCCCGGTAGACAGATAGCGATCGCCGCGATCGCAGATGATCGCTACCACTACCGCACCCGGGTTTTGCTCGGCCACGCGAATCGCGCCCGCCACCGCGCCGCCGGAACTCACGCCGCAGAACACGCCTTCTTTCACCGCCAGCGCGCGCATGGTGTTTTCCGCGTCGTTCTGGTGAATATCCAACACCTGGTCAACCAGGCTGGCGTTAAAAATCCCCGGCATATATTCCGCTGGCCAGCGACGAATACCGGGAATGCTGCTGCCCTCTTCCGGCTGCAGGCCAACGATAGTGACCGCTTTTTCCTGTTCACGTAAAAAACGTGACACGCCGGTAATCGTACCGGTGGTGCCCATACTGGAGACAAAGTGGCTGATACGCCCTTCCGTCTGCCGCCAGATTTCCGGACCGGTCGTGGTGTAATGCGCGTACGGGTTATCCGGGTTGTTGAACTGATCTAACAGCTTGCCTTCGCCTCGCTGGGCCATGTCCAGCGCTAAATCACGCGCCCCCTCCATGCCCTGCTCCTTGGTGACCAGAATCAGCTCAGCACCGTAGGCACGCATCGCCGCACGGCGTTCCTGGCTCATATTGTCCGGCATCAGCAGCTTCATCTGATAACCTTTCAGCGCGGCGATCATTGCCAGCGCAATGCCGGTGTTGCCGCTCGTTGCCTCAATCAACACGTCGCCCGGCTTAATCTCGCCACGCTTTTCCGCCTCGACAATCATCGACAGCGCGGCCCGATCCTTCACCGACCCGGCGGGATTGTTGCCTTCCAGTTTGACCCAAATTTCACTGCCGTTATCCGGCCCCAGACGTTGTAATTTGACCAGCGGCGTGTTGCCGATCGTTTGTTCTAATGTATTCACTTCTGCTGTCCAATAAAAAGCCCGGCTGCGTTTCGCTTACCGGGCCTGTCAATATTGTTTTGTAGGCCGGGTAAGCGTAGCGCCACCCGGCAAAACCACGTGCGATTAAGCTATCAGGCCGTTTCTGCCAGAGCAAGCGTCTCATGGGACTCAATACGCTGGTCACCATGATAGAGGCGTGCATTCTGCAAGCCCACAAACAGACGATCGCCACGCAGCGGCGCATCGTCCCCGCGCATCACCACCGTTAACGGCTCGTGATACCACCCCAGAGGCTGGACAACTAATTGGGTGTAGTGACCTTTCGGGCTGGCTTCCAGTACCTGAACCGGCAGCGGGGAATCGAGGCTGGTACGGCGGCTCACATCCACTTCCCACGGGCGCAGGAACAGATCTACCGGCCCCTGATAAGACGGCGTATAGCCCAGCGGCCAGCGGTGCGCGCCAACGTGGAACTGCCCGCCGCGAATGGTCCCCTGCAGACGGTTCACTTCGCCCATAAACTCCAGCACGAAGCGGGTGGCTGGCTCGCGCCAAACCTGATCCGGCTCATCGGCCTGTTCGATATTACCCTGGCTCATCACCACCACGCGGTTGGCGACTTCCATCGCTTCTTCCTGATCGTGGGTGACGAAGACGCTGGTGAATTTCAGCTCTTCATGCAGCTGACGCAGCCAGCGACGCAGCTCTTTACGTACCTGCGCATCCAGCGCACCGAACGGTTCGTCGAGCAGTAAAATCTGTGGCTCCACCGCCAGCGCACGAGCCAGCGCCACGCGCTGTTTTTGTCCGCCAGAAAGCTGTGCCGGATAGCGGTCTGCCAGATGAGCAAGCTGCACCATCTCCAGCAGTTTGGTGACTTTTGCTTTAATGGTCGCGGCGTTTGGACGCTCGCGGCGCGGCAGCACCGTCAGGCCAAAGGCGATGTTGTCGAACACCGTCATATGGCGGAACAGCGCGTAGTGCTGGAATACAAACCCCACTTTACGATCGCGCGCGTGCAGGCGGCTGACGTCGGTGCCGTGGAAGCGAATATGCCCGCTGGTCTGGTGCTCCAGCCCGGCAATAATGCGCAGCAGCGTGGTTTTCCCGGAACCGGACGGCCCCAGCAGCGCGACCATCTGGCCGGAAGGGATATCCAGAGAGATATCATTCAGCACCTGGGTGCGACCAAAAGACTTCTTAATATTGGCAATCTCAATGCTCATGATTTCCCTCCTGTTGCGCGCGTTTTTCCTGATTATGCAAACGCCACTGCAACGCACTCTTTAAAAATAAGGTCAGAATCGCCATCAGGGTCAGCAGCGCCGCGGCGGTAAAAGAACCGACGGTGTTGTAGTCCTGCTCCAGCAGTTCAATCTGTAACGGTAACGACAGGGTCTCGCCGCGAATCGAGCCGGAGACCACCGACACCGCGCCAAACTCACCGATAGCACGAGCGTTGGTCAGCACCACACCGTACAGCAGCGCCCAGCGAATATTTGGCAGCGTAACGCGTTTAAACATCTGCCAGCCGGAGGCACCGAGCAGCACCGCCGCTTCGTCTTCCTGACTGCCCTGGCTCAGCATTACCGGTACCAATTCACGAACCACGAACGGGCAGGTCACAAAGATGGTGACCAGCACCATGCCCGGCCAGGCAAACATAATTTGCAGGTTATGCGCTTCCAGCCAGCCGCCGAGTGGGCCGTTGGAACCGTAAAACAGCAGATAAACCAAACCCGCGACGACCGGCGAGACGGCAAACGGGATATCCAGCAGCGTCAACAGCAGCTGGCGCCCCGGGAAGTTAAAGCGCGTCACCAACCATGCCAGCAGCACGCCGAACACCAGGTTTACCGGCACGGTAATCAGCGCAATCATCACCGTCAGCCAGATGGCGTGCAGCATGTCCGGGTCGGCCAGGTTTTGCAGCACCGGCATCAGCCCTTTGCTGAACGCCTGGACGAAGATATAGATCATCGGCACCAGCAGGATAAAGGCCGAAACCAGCATCCCGGTACCAATCAGAAACCATTTACCGCAGTTGATGCGGGGTGCGTCATAGCGCTTCAATTGAGTAACTTCCGCCATTAGTGACCTACCACACGTCGACCAAAGCGACTTTGCAAGGTATTGATGGAGAACAGCAGCAGCAGAGAGGCCGCGAGGATAACCGACGCAATCGCGCTCGCCGCTGGATAATCAAACTCCTGCAGGCGAATAAAGATCATCAGCGAGGTCACTTCCGTCTTCCAGGCAATGTTCCCGGCGATAAAAATTACCGCACCAAACTCGCCAAGGCTGCGGGTGAACGACAGCGCGACGCCCGCCACCAGCGCCGGGGAAAGTTCCGGCAGCACCACTTTACGGAAGCTCTGCCAGCGCGTCGCGCCCAGCGTTTCCGCCGCTTCTTCATATTCAGGGCCTAACTCTTCCAGCACCGGCTGTACGGTACGCACCACGAACGGGATGCTGGTGAACGCCATCGCCACCGCAATGCCGAGCCAGGTGTAGGTCACTTTGATATCAAACTTCGCCAGCCACTCGCCGTAGAAGCCGTTCACCGAGAACAGCGACGCCAGCGTCAGGCCCGCCACCGCCGTTGGCAGCGCAAACGGCAGATCCATCAGCGCGTCCAGCAGCGTACGGCCCGGAAAACGGTAGCGGGTTAACACCCACGCCATCAGCAGGCCGAACACGCCGTTAAAAATCGAGGCCGCAAACGCCGACAGCAGCGTCACTTTGTAGGCCGCCACCACCTGCGGGTTGGTAATCACGTCCCAGTACTGCGACCAGCTCATCTGCGCCAGTTGCATCACCAGCGCGCTCAGCGGCAGCAGCAGAATTAAACAAACAAACAGCAGACTGGTGCCAAGGCTCAGGGTAAAGCCCGGCAGCACGCGTCTGGAAGAAACAGCAAACATTACTTACGCCCCGCCGCTAACAGCTTGTCTAACTCACCACCGCTGGCGAAATGCGTTTTCATCACTTCAGGCCAGGCGCCAAATTTGTCTTCCACGCGGAACAGTTCGGTCTGCGGGAATTTGTCTTTCAGCTTGTCCATCACCTGCGGGTTGTTCACGCGGTAGTAGTAGTCGGTGATGATGGTCTGCGCCTGCGGGCTATACAGATAGTTCAGGTAGGCTTTCGCCGCCTTCTCGGTACCGTTGGCCTTAACGTTTTTATCGACCCAGGCGACCGGGAACTCCGCCAGAATGTTGACCTTCGGCACCACCACTTCGAAGCCCTGATCTTCATACTGCTTACGGATGTTGTTCACTTCCGATTCGAAGGTGATCAGCACGTCGCCCAGACCACGCTCCACGAAAGTGGTGGTCGCGCCACGGCCGCCGGTATCAAACACTTCGACATTTTTCAGGAACTGGGTCATAAACTGCTGCGTTTTGGCTTTATCGCCGCCGTCAGCCTGATCCGCCGCGCCCCACGCCGCCAGATAGGTATAGCGCGCGTTACCGGAGGTTTTCGGGTTCGGGAAAATCAGCTTCACGTCCGGGCGCACCAGGTCGTTCCAGCTATGAACATTTTTCGGGTTGCCCTTACGGACCAGGAACGCCATGGTCGAGTAGAACGGCGAGCTGTTGTTCGGTAAACGCGCCTGCCAGTCCGCCGGAATCAGGTTGCCTTTATCATGCAGAATCTGCACATCGGTCACCTGGTTATAAGTTACAACGTCTGCTTTTAAGCCCTGCAAAATAGCCAGCGCCTGCTTGGAAGAACCGGCGTGTGACTGCTTAATCGTCAGCTTGTCACCCGCGTTGTCCTTCGCCCACTGCTGTTCAAACGGCGTATTCAGGGCGGCGAACAGCTCACGGGAGACGTCATAAGAGCTGTTTAGCAGCTCCGTCGCCTGTGCTTGTGCCACCAGCAGCATTGAAGCGGCCAGCGCCAGGTATCTTTTTTTCAGTAACGTCATAGCCATTGCGCACCCTATCGTTTGGAGACTCTCTGAGCACCAGTGTATTTATAACGGAGACCAAAGGAGTAACGGTTTTATATACCGTTTGGTGATTTGGAAGTTGAAAAGGGAATAAGGATTTTTAACATGCCAGGAATATCTGGATAACGACTCGCAAAAGCATTATCAACGGCTTGTTCGGGCTGTTAATCCAGGGTCAAATACCCACACATATACAATGGACATATGTGACATCATCAGGAGAGTGCCATGAGAATAATCAGCGATAGCGAAGCCCGGCAAAACCTATCCACAACGCTACGGCAAGTAACGGAAGATCGCGCCCCTATTATCATCACCCAACAAAACGGTAAGGCATGCGTGCTGATGTCGCTCGAAGAATACCGTTCGCTGGAAGAAACCGCTTATCTGATGCGATCACCCGCAAATGCCGGACGACTCATGGATGCGATTGAGGAGCTAAAAACTGGAAAAGGTATCCAAAGGGATTTGATGGAGTGAAACTTATCTGGTCAGCACAGGCATGGGACGATTATCTGTACTGGCAAGATACGGATAAGAGCATGATAAAAAAGATAAACGAGCTTATCAGGGCGATTAAACGCACGCCCTTTGTCGGCAAAGGTAAGCCAGAACCGCTGAAATTTGATCTGGCGGGATTTTGGTCCCGCCGGATCACATTAGAGCATCGACTTGTCTACAAACTTGATAACGATGCTCTACTGGTTGCGGCATGCCGGTATCACCATCAGACGGCCCGTTTTATGGCATCTGAAGAGAATGCACCTTACAACGCCACTAACTTATCCAGCGAAGGCGCAAAGTAATACCCACCGGTCACCGGCTTAGTAAAGCGCAGCATCGCATCGCGCTTACCGTCGGTGTCGCCAAACATGCTCAGCAGCTGCTGCTCAATGTTATGCAGACGCGCGCAGTACGCGCAGAAGTACAGGCCGTGGGTACCGCTCGCCGTACCATAAGGCAGGCTCTGACGCACAATTTTCAGCCCTTTGCCGTCTTCTTTCAGGTCAACGCGGGTCAGGTGAGAAGTTTCCGGGCGATCGTCGCCGTCGATCTCTTCGTTGGCTTCTTTGGTACGGCCAATCATCATTTCCTGATCCGGCACGCTCATGCGGTTAAGCTGCTTGAGGTTGTGCTCCCAGCGCTGTACGAACACGTAGCTGCCGCCCGCATCAACGCCGTCTTTAATCACGGCCACTTCGCGGCGCGTTTCTTCACCCGCCGGGTTCTCGGTGCCATCAACGAAACCGCTCAGGTCACGTTCTTCAACCCAGCGGAAACCGTGTACTTCTTCCTGCACGTCCAGGGAATCACCGAACGCCGCCAGTGCAGCCTGAGCAACGGAAAAGTTCACGTCGTGGCGCAGCGACAAAATGTGGATAAGCACATCAAATTGCGTGGAGGGTGCAAGTCCTTTACCGTACGGAGGGAAATCTTTCAGCTCTTCTGCACCCACGCCGCCGCTCAGCTCGCGCCAGGTGTTGTGGCCAAACGCGACAACCGCGCCTAAATGGGCTTCCGGGAATTTATCCTGAAACGCCGCCAGCTTTTCGGCAAAAATTTTGCTGCCGGCACGCAGGGCGTTAACGTCCCCTTTAACATTGGCTTCAATCCAAATCGCCGCGCGGCAATGTTCCGGCAAAATGCCGCTCTGAACCTGAGACATCGCTCCTCCTGAAATAAAATGCCACGACATCGTGGCATAGAAAAACCTTACACATTGTACCCGCTTTTCGACGCAGCGGGTCAATTTGCCGACAAAATTAGCGCCGCCAGATTATTTTTGACAGCGTCCAGTTTTTCAACGCATCGTCCGGCGGCATTAGCCCCTGCGGCCCCTGCCAGGTGCCGGAGAACTGGTAACTAATGTGCTGGCTCTCTTTTGCTTTACATTCCACCACGTTACTCTCGTCGTCAACTGCAGGTGCACAGTTGCCGAAGGCTTTATCGTAAATGGCGTTAAACGCTGCGCCGACCTTCACGCCGTCGGCGGCTTCAACGCTGTCATCCAGGACGTCAACCCGGCTGACGCTGCCGCCGTCGCCGTTAATCACCATCGCCAGCTTGTCACCGCGCAGCGCTTCAAAGTAGTGAACAATATTGCCCTGGTGCGCCTTCATGCCGCTTCGAATACGATAGCTGCTGCCCAATGCGTCGCTAATGGCCTGTTCGTTCAGCGCCGTGGTTCCGCCAATCCCGCCCACGCCCTGCTCGGTGATACCGGCCGAAGAGCCAAACCAGTTCCACGGGTAGGCCGCCGACCAGTTAACCGACGACAGCGTTGAGCAGCCGGTCAACGCCAGCGGCAGTGCATAGAAGAATAAACGCAGCGATTTCATTGATACTTCCTATAAATTCAAGTCAGGCCTGTTGGAGTCCAGTAAACGCAAAAAGTGCCGTTTATTCTGTGACCTCGCGAAAACAGGCGCGTAAACGGCGATTGCTCAGCAGCCACCACAGGGCATAGATATCCAGCAAAAACAGGCTTAACCCAACGCCGGACAACGCCTCACCGCTGAGCCACAGCCACGGCTGCCACAGCAGCAGGATAATCTGCGACACGATTAACGCCGGATGCAGCCATCGCCATAATCGCGGGTAGACGTGGCGCCGCCCGCTAAGCAGAAACGCCAGTACGGCCGGTACGCCGGGCAGCAGGCCAATCCAGAAAAGCGAGTGGTCAGGATAGAACAGATTGAGCAAGGCATCGCCCTGATCGCGTGAGGCGCCGGCCATCAGGAACAGCACCCACGTCCGCGCCTGTAACAACAGCAGGCACCAGAACAAAAACGGCAGTCGCAGGCGGCCCTGCGGATCGTAGTCGGCGGGCGAGAAATCAGTACTCTTCATCTTCGATCAGACGTTTTCCTAAGCTTTGCACATCGGCATGTTCATAGCCCAGACGCTCGTACATGCCCAGCACGACGTCGTTTTCCTCACGCACCATAATGTGAATTTTCGGGCAGCCGCGGGCAATGAGCTTTTTCTCAAGACGATTGAGCAGCGCGTTAGCAATACCGCGGCCGCGGTATTCCGGGTGAACGCCAAGATAATAAGCTGAACCACGATGACCGTCGTAGCCGCCCATAATGGTACCGACCACTTCACCGTTGACCTCCGCCACCAGGAACAGGCTGACGTCATGGTTTACCTTACGTTCGATATCCATCTCAGGATCGTTCCATGGTCGCAGCAGATCGCATCGCTCCCATAGAGTGATGACCTCTTCAAAGTCCGACTGGCGAAAAACGCGTATCTCCATGGTATTGCCCGCCTTTTCAGGTTCAAAAACAGTGATTATGGCGTGAACGGCCAATTTAGCCAATATCTGGCGCGGCACAGTGAAAAAAATGGCATAATAAGGTACAGACACGTATTGAAATGAAAAGTAAAACAATTCTCATCACGAACTGTCGTAACGAAGATCGCGATACGATATAACATATAGATTCTTGTTTTTACAACTCAGGCCGGAATGAGCACTTTTAAACCATTAAAAATACTGACTTCGCGCCGCCAGGTGCTGAAAGCCGGATTGGCTGCGCTCACGCTGTCAGGGATAGCTTCCCACGCGGCAGCAAAAGACACCACCTTAAAAACCAGCAATGGTCACAGTAAGCCGGCGAAAAAAACATCAAGCCGTCGGCTGGTGATGCTGGATCCAGGCCACGGCGGTATTGATACCGGCGCAATCGGCCATAACGGTTCGAAAGAAAAGCATGTGGTGCTGGCGATTGCCAAAAACGTTCGCGCTATTCTGCAGAAAAACGGCATCGATGCTCGGCTGACCCGCTCGGGCGATACCTTTATTCCGCTGTACGATCGGGTTGAAATCGCCCATAAGCACGGCGCAGATTTGTTTATGTCAATTCACGCAGATGGTTTTACTAACCCCTCTGCCGCAGGCGCGTCGGTCTTCGCCCTCTCCAACCGCGGGGCCAGTAGCGCAATGGCAAAGTATCTGTCGGACCGTGAAAACGCCGCTGATGAGCTGGCGGGCAAGAAGGCCAAAGACAAAGACCATCTTCTGCAGCAGGTGCTGTTCGATCTGGTACAAACCGATACCATCAAAAACAGCCTGACGCTCGGCTCGCACGTGCTGAAGAAAATTAAGCCAGTGCACAAGCTGCACAGCCGCAGCACCGAGCAGGCGGCATTTGTGGTTCTGAAGTCGCCGTCGATTCCCTCCGTGCTGGTCGAAACCTCCTTTATTACCAACCCGGCCGAAGAGAAGCTGCTGGGCACCACGGCATTTCGACAAAAAATCGCCGATGCTATCGCTTCGGGTATCATCAGCTACTTCCACTGGTTCGATAACCAGAAAGCCCACGCGAAGCGACGCTGATGACCATTAACGTCGATCAGGTTAAAGCCTTTCTGCTCGGGCTACAGGACGAGATATGCCGCCAGCTTGCACAGCTCGACGGCGGCGTATTTATTGAAGATAGCTGGCAGCGCGATGCCGGCGGCGGCGGCCGTAGCCGGGTGCTACGCGACGGCGCCGTCTTTGAACAGGCTGGCGTCAATTTCTCCCACGTACACGGCGACGCGATGCCCGCCTCCGCAACGGCGCACCGCCCGGAGCTTGCCGGGCGCAGCTTCGAGGCCATGGGCGTATCGCTGGTCGTTCACCCGCGTAATCCGTATGTGCCGACAAGCCATGCCAACGTGCGTTTCTTTATTGCCGAAAAACCGGGTACTGAGCCAGTGTGGTGGTTCGGCGGCGGCTTCGATTTAACCCCTTACTACGGTTTTGATGAAGACGCCGTGCACTGGCACACCGTCGCGCGCGACCTGTGCCAGCCGTTTGGCGATGACGTCTATCCGCGTTATAAAAAGTGGTGTGACGACTACTTCTATCTTAAGCACCGCCAGGAGCAGCGCGGCATTGGCGGCCTGTTCTTTGACGATCTGAATACGCCAGACTTTGCCCACTGCTTCGCCTTTATGCAGGCGGTAGGAAACGGCTTTACCGACGCCTACCTGCCCATCGTCGAGCGTCGCAAAGCAATGACTTATGGCGAGCGCGAACGCGATTTCCAGCTCTACCGCCGCGGGCGCTACGTTGAGTTCAATCTGGTGTGGGACAGAGGCACGCTGTTCGGCCTGCAGACCGGCGGGCGCACGGAGTCCATTCTGATGTCGATGCCGCCGCTGGTGCGCTGGGAGTATAACTATCAGCCGGAAGACGGCAGCCCGGAAGCGGCGCTGAGCGAGTTTATTAAGGTCAAAGACTGGATCTAAGATGAAAAGGCCCCGGAATTCCGGGGCCTTTTATTTTACAGCGGCTGAGTCTGCGCTTCGACCACCGCCAACGCCACCATGTTGACGATACGGCGTACGGAAGCGATCGGCGTCAGGATGTGCACCGGCTTCGACACGCCCATCAGCACCGGCCCAACGGTCACCCCTTCCGAACTGGAGACTCGCAGCAGGTTATAGCTGATACGCGCGGCTTCCATATTCGGCATCACCAGTATATTCGCCGAGCCTTTCAGCGGGCTGTCCGGCATACGGTCGTTGCGGATGCTTTCGACCAGCGCGGCATCGCCGTGCATTTCGCCGTCAATCATCAGCTCCGGCGCGCGCGCCTTCACCAGCTCCAGCGCGTCACGCATTTTGCTGGCCGACGGGCAATCGGAAGAGCCAAAGTTGGAATGCGACAGCAGCGCCACGCGCGGTTCAATACCGAAACGACGCACGCTTTCCGCCGCCATCAGGGCGATTTCGGCGATCTGCTCCGGCGTAGGATCGTTATTGACGTAGGTATCGGCAATAAAGGTGTTGCCGCTCGGCAGCAGCAGCGCGTTCATTGCTCCGGCGGTATGTACGCCGTCACGGTAGCCAAACAGCGGTTTCACGGCGCTGAAGTGCTCATGGTAGTCACCGATGGTGCCGCAGATCATACCGTCGGCTTCCCCGCGCAGTACCATAATCGAGCCGATAGCCGTGGTGTTACTGCGCATCTCGCGCTGCGCCTGTTCCTGAGTGATGCCGCGGCGCTTCATCAGGCTGTAGTATTCCTGCCAGTACTCCTTAAAGCGCGGGTCGGATTCGTTATTGACGATTTCAAAGTCAACGCCCGGTTTAATTTGCAGCCCCAGCTTCTGAATACGCATTTCAATCACGCTCGGGCGACCAATCAGAATCGGCTTTGCCAGCCCCAGAGTGATCAGCTCCTGCGTCGCGTGCAGCACGCGGGTATCTTCCCCTTCCGCCAGCACGATGCGCTTCGGCTCTTTGCGCGCCTGCGAGAAGATAGGCTTCATAAACAGGTTGGTTTTATAGACGAACTCGCTCAGTTTTTCGATGTAGGCATCGAAATCAGCAATCGGGCGCGTCGCGACGCCAGAGTCCATCGCCGCCTTAGCAACGGCCGGGGCGATCTTCACGATCAGGCGCGGATCGAACGGTTTAGGAATGATGTATTCCGCGCCAAAGCTCAGATCCTGATCGCCGTAGGCGGAAGCCACCACTTCACTCTGCTCGGCATGGGCCAGCTCGGCGATAGCGTGAACGGCCGCCAGCTTCATCTCTTCGTTGATGGCCGTCGCGCCGACGTCCAGCGCGCCGCGGAAGATGAACGGGAAGCACAGGACGTTGTTAACCTGGTTCGGGTAGTCGGAACGGCCGGTACAGATGATGGCGTCCGGGCGCACTTCTTTGGCCAGCGGCGGCAGTATTTCCGGTTCCGGGTTCGCCAGCGCAAGGATCATCGGCGCGCGGGCCATCTTCTTCACCATCTCCTGGGTCAGCACTTTCGGGCCAGAGCAGCCAAGGAAGATATCCGCGTCGGCAATCACATCGTCCAGCGAGCGTTTGCCATTATCTTTCACCGCATAAGCCGCCTTGGTTTCCGCCATGTTCGGCTCTCGGCCTTCGTAGATAACGCCTTTGGAGTCGCAGACCACAATGTTGTGTTTCTGCATCCCCAGCGCCACCAGCAGGTTCATACAGGCAATCGCTGCGGCGCCAGCGCCGGAAACCACCATGCGAACATCGGAGATATTTTTCTCCACCACGCGCAGGCCGTTAAGAATAGCGGCGGTACTGATAATCGCCGTGCCGTGCTGGTCGTCGTGGAACACCGGAATGTTCATACGTTCGCGCAGCTGCTGCTCAATGTAGAAGCATTCCGGCGCTTTAATGTCTTCGAGGTTGATGCCGCCAAAGGTCGGCTCCAGCGCCGCCACCACGTCGATAAATTTGTCCGGATTAGTCTCATCCACTTCGATATCGAAAACGTCAATACCGGCGAACTTCTTGAACAAAACGCCCTTACCTTCCATCACCGGCTTACCGGCCAGCGCGCCAATATTGCCGAGGCCGAGCACCGCGGTGCCGTTTGACACCACCGCCACCAGGTTGCCACGCGCGGTATATTTGTAGGCCGCCAGCGGGTCTTTTTCAATTTCAAGACACGGTGCGGCAACGCCCGGCGAATAGGCCAGCGCAAGGTCGCGTTGGGTGGCTAACGGCTTGGTGGGAGAGACCTGAATTTTACCTGGAATGGGGAATTCATGGAAATCGAGGGCACTTTGTTTTAATTGGTCGTCCATTTAGGGTTCCTTTCACGTATCGAACTAAAAGGGTGAAGCGCAATTACGTCCTGATGCACTCCCGAAGGGAAGCGCCTAGTATCGCCTGTGGCCGCCCGGTAAACTTTGAAGGCCGCCATACTCTTGCGAACACGCCTGTCTTTGTTATCTATTTATGTCTGACATGTTATCAAGTATCGATAGTAAGATCATGATTTCCAGATATGCTTTTTTGTTATGCCAGCCATAACCTAATGGCTATGGGCAAAGCGTCTGGCCATTTCCTGGCATCATCATGCCTCACCGCGATAATGTTCAGCCATCATCCTGAATAGCTAAATTAATCATTACGTTGATAGGCTAGACGCACGAGGATATAGGGGGAATGCGCCGTCATCAGGCGGCGCAGAGGAAGGGAAAAATGTTAGCCGGAAACCCACTGTGTTGCCCAGGCGTCTGGCCCCTGCCAGTTATCACACTGCGGCTGCGCGGCGTAGCGCACCAGGCGAAAACGCTGGCCGTCGTAGCGCCAGCGCGTTTGTACACCGCAGTCGGCAAGGCCGCGGCCTTTTTCAAGCGTCACCAGCTCGCGGCTTTTTTCGTTGTACGTGAGATTGACCAGCTCAATATCACGCCCTTCGCTGCCGGAAGGCACAAACGGCAGACGCAGGCGAATCGGCGTCGTCACAAACGGTTTTTTTCGCGACACCAGCCAGGCACGGTAGAAGGTGTTATAAGCGCCAGACTCGCAGCTGGTCATGATCAGCGCCTTATCATCGGTCAGCGCCGTCACCCACACTTCACGACGCAGGGGGTCGAGTGAACACTGCACGTTGTTCATCCGCCAGGTGGCAAAATCCAGCAGGTCGTTGTACTCATCATGACCCAACGGCGTCGGCGCGGCATTCACTTTTGCCACCGCCTTAAGCGCCGGCGCGGGCGGCACGCTGAGCGGGGGCTCGTCGCCTTTTCTTACCCACGCGGTTTCATTGCCCACCCGTTTTTGGCGCGCGTCGATAAACAGCAGTGCCGCCTTCAACCCCTGCAATGAAATGACCTGAACGCCCCTCGCCAGGGTCATCGCGTGGGCATCCTGAATCAGCTGCAGGAAAGCATCGATCGTGGCGCTATCGCCGGTCGTCAACAGCTTCGGCTGAACTTTCCATCGTTCACCATTCAGCTTCAGCGGCTTACCGTCAAGCAGCAACCGCGGTTCAATCGCCGGTACGGTCGCCACCGGATTAACCAGCCCGCCCAGCTCAATGCGCAGCTGCGCATCGGTATGCGCCCCGGCGCTACGGCTTAACGTCATCACCAGCCCATAGTGCAGGCCTACGTTGCGGGTCACGCAGAAATTTTGATTATTGCAGGTGACTAACCAATCGGAGAAAAGCTGCTGCGCCGGCGCCGCCCACGTCGACGACGTCGGGAGCCACCCGATGCAGAAGATAAAAAGGAAAACGCGGTAACGCATGGACGGTACAACCCCAGAAGAAAAAAGCATCAACTTACCGGGGCTATCCTGGATGACGAAGCGGCAACCCTCAATCGGATTTATCGGATTGAGCTACAGGCAAAATTACGCCATCAGGCCGGATGCATGAAGATACTGAAGTAAAATCACCGTCTTACCGTCGCAAATTTCGCCGCTGCGCACCTTTTCCAGCGCCTGGGAAAACGGCAGTTCCAGCACGTCAATATCTTCATCATCGACCCCGCCGCCGGCGTTATCGCGCAGGCGGTCATCGTATTGCGCGATAAAGAAATGGATGATTTCGGTCACGCCGCCCGGCGACATATACAGTTGAAAGACCTTACGTACGTGACTCACCTGGTAGCCAGTCTCTTCGATGGCCTCTTTGCGGATGCAGGTTTCCGGATCGTCGTCGTCGAGCAGCCCGGCGCAGGCTTCAATCAGCATACCGTCGGCATTGCCGTTCACCCAGGTTGCCACGCGGAACTGGCGCACCAGCACCACGCTCTTTTTTTGGCTGTTGTACAGCAGCACCGTCGCGCCGTTGCCGCGATCGTAAACTTCACGCTTATGGCGCACGACCGTACCGTTTTTCTGCGTTAAATCGTAGGTAATATTGCGCAGGACAAAGTAGTTGTCAGAGAGGATTTGATCTTTGATGACGTTGATATTAAGGGACATGTGGGCTCCACGGCGATAACGCTTTCGCGCCATATTACGCCGTGAAGCCCGGGTATCGTCAATGCGCGCGAGTCACTTTTACGCCCAGCCAGTCGAGGATCCCCTGCGCCGCATGGCGCCCTTCCGCCATGGCCGTCACCACCAGGTCGGCCCCGCGCACCGCATCGCCGCCGGCAAAAATTTTGGGGTTCGAGGTCTGATAGCGATAGCGCGAATGCACGTTCGCACGAATGCGTCCCCAGTCGTCCACCTCAACGCCCTGCGCGTTCAGCCATGGCATGCTGTGCGGATGGAAACCAAACGCCATGATCACCGCATCTGCAGGCATCACAAACTCGCTGCCGGGAATGGGTGTCGGGCGGCGACGCCCCTGGCCGTCCGGTTCGCCGAGCTGAGTCCGCAGGAAGCGCACGCCGCACACGCGGCCGCTGGTATCCAGTTCAAGGGTCACGGGCTGGACGTTGAATTCAAACTCGGCCCCCTCTTCCTTAGCGTTTTTGACCTCTTTTTTCGAACCCGGCATGTTGGCTTCATCGCGACGATAGGCGCAGGTCACTTTTTCTGCCCCGTGACGCAGTGCGGTACGCACGCAGTCCATCGCCGTATCACCGCCGCCGAGCACGACCACGTTCAGCCCCTGGGTGTTGATATACGGTTCATCAGGTAACTCGCCGAGCCCCATCACCTGCTTGGTGTTGGCAATCAGGAACGGCAGCGCGTCATACACGCCGGGCGTGTCCTCATTCGGCAAGTTGGCCTTCATGGAACGATAGGTCCCCACGCCGACGAACACTGCGTCGTAGTCATTCAGCAGCGTGTCCAGCGTGATGTCTACGCCAATCTCGCAGTTCAGCTCAAAGCGGATACCCATCTCGGTGAAAATTTCACGGCGGCGGGCCATCAGCGATTTATCCAGCTTGAACGCCGGAATGCCAAAGGTCAGCAGGCCGCCGATTTCCGGATGGCGATCGAATACCACCGGCTCAACGCCCTGGCGCACCAGAATATCGGCACACGCCAGCCCCGCAGGCCCGGCACCGATAATCGCCACCCGCTTGCCGCTGCTGACAACATTGCCGATATCCGGCCGCCAGCCTTTGGCCAGCGCACGATCGGAGATATAGCGTTCAATATTACCGATGGTCACTGCACCGTGTTCGTCACGGATAGTACAAGCCCCTTCGCAGAGTCGGTCCTGCGGGCAAACGCGGCCGGTAATCTCCGGCAGCGGGTTGGTCTGATGCGACAACTCCACCGCCGCATCGATATCGCCAGCGTTCACCCGCGCAATCCACTGTGGAATATGGTTGTGCAGCGGGCAGGTCCATTCGCAGACGCTGTGCTCGCCGCAGCTCAGGCAGCGCGAGGAGGCCTGCTGAGCCTGATCTTCACGCAGCGGCAAATAGATTTCGCCAAAACCGGTTTTACGTTCCGCCAGGTTGAGTTTATCAGCTTCGCCGCGCGCGGGCGTTTGCGCCATCTGCTGCACCTTGCTGCGCTGCGCGATGGGCGCTACGGCCCGGGTATCGCCATGCCACGGCTGCGCTTCGCGACAGGCCGTCTGCAGACGACGGGTGCGGGCAATCTCAGTTAACTGCTGGCTGGTCATCAGCTGCAGCGCGTCTGCCGGACAGTTTTCCACGCAGGCCGGTCCACCCGGACGTGTCTGACAAAGGTCACATTTGTGCGCGGTGGCTTTGACACGGCCATCGGCTGCGGGCGCCAGGACTATCTGCATGGTGCCAAACGGGCAAGCGACGGCGCAGGATTTACAGCCAATACACTTTGCCTGATCGACCTGGATGGCGTCATCGACCTGACGAATGGCGCCATTCGGGCAGCTGCGGGCGCAGGGGGCGTCCTCACAATGATGGCAGGTCGCAGCGCCACGTTGTTGATTCATTTTGACGACCGTGATGCGCGGCAAAAACTGCGCGACGTCGAGCACATGTTGCTCATCGTTATGCGACATCACACAGGCCACTTCACATGCTCTACATCCAATACATTTTTGGCTATCCACCCGAATAAAACGGTTCATACTCTCTCAGCCTATGGTTATAAAACCTTATATTTATAAGCCCTATTTATTAGCCGAGGAGCTACCGTACAGGCAATGTCCATTTGTCCAGAATTCGCGACTATTTGTCGGTTAGCTGTGGCAGATCAAAAAATTTCATCTTAAATGAAATTACGTTTCATTGGCTTTAAGCCGCTTACGTCATGCTATGCAAAGCTTTCGTAAAAGCGGCATGATAATTTACATTATCTCCTTTTTTTCTCCACGATTGCTGAGAGCCTTACGGCTACAGTGTTTCTCGCAATTCTGTACGTAAAAAAAATGAACAACACGAGGTTTGGATCCTGATGGCGAATTTCTTCATCGATCGCCCCATTTTTGCCTGGGTGCTGGCAATTCTGCTATGCCTTACCGGGGCCCTGGCGATTTTTTCTTTACCGGTAGAGCAATACCCCGACCTCGCTCCTCCCAACGTTCGCGTGACGGCGAACTATCCCGGCGCGTCCGCGCAAACGCTGGAGAATACCGTAACGCAGGTTCTCGAGCAGAATATGACCGGCATCGATAACCTGATGTATATGTCATCCCAGAGCAGCGCCACCGGTCAGGCCAGCATTACCCTCAGTTTCGTCGCCGGTACCAACCCGGATGAAGCGGTACAGCAGGTGCAAAACCAGCTACAAACCGCGATGAACAAACTCCCGCAGGCGGTACAAAATCAGGGCGTAACGGTACGTAAAACCGGGGATACCAATATTCTGACCATCGCCTTCGTCTCTACCGATGGCAGCATGGATAAGCAAGATATTTCCGACTATGTCGCCAGTAACATTCAGGATCCGCTTAGCCGCGTCGACGGCGTGGGCGATATTGACGCCTACGGTTCCCAATACTCCATGCGTATTTGGCTCGACCCGGCCAAGCTCAATAGCTATCAGATGACGGCTGCCGACGTTACCAGCGCGATTAAATCCCAGAACGCGCAGATTGCCGTCGGGCAGCTAGGCGGCACGCCGTCGGTTGATAAACAGGCGCTGAACGCAACCATCAACGCCCAGTCTCTGCTGCAAACGCCGCAGCAGTTCCGTAATATCACGCTGCGCGTCAATCAGGACGGTTCAGAAGTGACGCTGGGCGACGTCGCCACCGTCGAAATGGGCGCCGAAAAGTATGACTACCTTAGCCGCTACAACCGTAACCCGGCCTCTGGTCTGGGGATTAAGCTTGCCTCCGGGGCTAACGAAATGGCCACCGCCGAGCGCGTGATTCAGCGTCTGGATGAACTGAAGGCCTACTTCCCGCACGGGCTGGAATACAAAGTCGCTTACGAAACCACCTCCTTCGTGAAGGCGTCGATTAAAGACGTGGTGAAAACGCTGCTGGAAGCCATTCTGCTCGTGTTCCTGGTCATGTATCTGTTCTTACAGAACTTCCGTGCAACGCTGATTCCAACCATCGCCGTGCCGGTGGTGCTGATGGGAACCTTCTCGGTGCTGTACGCCTGTGGCTACAGTATTAACACCCTGACGATGTTCGCCATGGTGCTCGCCATCGGCCTGCTGGTAGATGACGCCATCGTGGTGGTAGAAAACGTTGAGCGTATCATGAGCACCGAAGGGCTCTCGCCAAGGCAGGCCACGCGAAAATCAATGGGCCAGATTCAGGGGGCGCTGGTCGGTATCGCCATGGTGCTGTCGGCCGTGTTTATTCCGATGGCCTTCTTCGGCGGTACCACCGGGGCTATCTATCGCCAGTTTTCCATTACGATCGTTTCGGCCATGGTGCTGTCGGTGCTGGTGGCGATGATCCTTACGCCCGCGTTGTGCGCCACTCTCCTTAAGCCTGTACATAAAGGCGAAACCCACGGCACGAAAGGTTTCTTCGGCTGGTTCAACCGCAGCTTCGACGCCAGCGCGCGTCGCTATGAATCCGGCGTAGCGAAAATTCTGCATCGCAGCGTACGCTGGATGCTGATTTACGTCGTGCTCCTCGGCGGAATGGTGTTCCTGTTCCTGCGTCTGCCCTCTTCTTTCCTGCCGCTGGAAGACCGCGGAATGTTTACCACCTCGGTACAGCTACCCAGCGGTGCAACCCAGCAGCAGACGCTGAAGGTGGTTGAGAAAGTCGAAGACTACTTCTTTAAAAATGAGCCGGACAACGTTACCTCTATCTTTGCGACCATCGGCTCCGGCCCGGGTGGTAACGGCCAGAACGTGGCGCGTATGTTTGTGCGCCTGAAAGATTGGGACCAGCGCGACAGCACTACCGGCACCTCATTTGCCATTATCGAGCGCGCCACCAAAGCGCTCAACAAAATCAAGGAAGCGCGCGTCTACGCCAGTAGCCCACCGGCCATCAGCGGCCTGGGCAGTTCCGCAGGCTTCGATATGGAGCTTCAGGACCACGGCGGCGCCGGACACGACGCGCTGATGGCGGCACGCGACAAGCTGCTTGAGCTGGCGGGCCAGGACCCGCAGCTGACCCGCGTGCGCCATAACGGCCTCGACGACAGCCCGCAGCTGCAAATCGATATCGATCAACGCAAAGCGCAGGCGCTAGGCGTCTCTATCGACGACATCAACGACACGCTGCAAACCGCATGGGGCTCAAGCTACGTGAATGACTTTATGGATCGCGGGCGCGTGAAGAAAGTCTACGTGCAGGCCGCGGCGAAATACCGCATGCTGCCGGACGATATCAACCTGTGGTATGTGCGCAACAGCGCGGGCCAGATGGTGCCCTTCTCCGCCTTCGCCACCTCTCTCTGGGAAACGGGCTCACCGCGTCTGGAACGCTATAACGGCTATTCGGCGGTAGAGATTGTCGGCGAAGCCGCGCCGGGCGTCAGCACCGGTACGGCAATGGATGTCATGGAGAATCTGGTGCAGCAGCTGCCTTCCGGCTTTGGCCTGGAATGGACGGCGATGTCTTACCAGGAACGCCTCTCCGGCGCGCAGGCGCCGGCGCTGTACGCTATTTCACTGCTGGTGGTGTTCCTGTGTCTGGCGGCGCTGTATGAAAGCTGGTCGGTGCCATTCTCGGTGATGCTGGTTGTCCCGCTGGGAGTTATCGGCGCGCTGCTGGCCACCTGGATGCGCGGCCTGGAGAACGACGTCTACTTCCAGGTAGGGCTCCTGACCGTCATCGGGCTCTCGGCAAAGAACGCCATCCTGATTGTTGAATTTGCCAACGAAATGAACCAGAAAGGCGAAGACCTGATGTCGGCAACGCTCGAAGCCTGCCGCCAGCGTCTGCGCCCGATTCTGATGACGTCGCTGGCATTTATCTTCGGCGTGCTGCCAATGGCGCTCACCACCGGCGCGGGCTCAGGCGGCCAGCACGCGGTAGGCACCGGCGTAGTTGGCGGGATGATATCCGCCACGGTGCTGGCTATCTTCTTCGTGCCGCTGTTCTTTGTGCTGGTGCGTCGACGCTTCCCGCTGAAAGAAAAGCAGGAATAAGTCCTCAGCCCCTCGCAGGAGGGGTTCACGCAGCCACAAAAAAAGGCGACACAGGATGTCGCCTTTTATCTTTATGTGATGCTTATACTCTGTACTGCAAACAACACCGTCTTGGTTATTGAAAGAACACAGCGCCTTGTCACTCACATTGCTGAAAATTATTTACGAAGCATCACTTCGATAAAATCTTTCCAGTTCCCTAGGGAAGGTGCGAATAAGCAGGTCATTTCTTCCAAAGCTGACTCGCTGATTAAAATTTCGCGGATCTGGGCCGATTTTTTTCCCGCAAACACATCGAATCAGCCTATTTAGGCTATTTTTTCCGCCATTTCTGGCGTTATTTCCGGTTTTTAGTGAGATCTCTCCCACTGACGTATCATTTGGTCCACCCGAAACAGGTTGGCCAGGGTGAATAACATCGCCAGTTGGTTATCATTTTTCAGCAGCCCCTTGTATCTGGCTTTCACGAAGCCGAACTGCCGCTTGATGATGCGAAACGGGTGCTCCACCTTGGCACGGATGCTGGCTTTCATGTATTCGATGTTGATGGCCGTTTTGTTCTTGCGCGGATGCTGCTTCAAGGTTTTTACCTTGCCGGGACGCTCGGCGATCAGCCAGTCCACATCCACCTCGGCCAGCTCCTCGCGCTGTGGCGCTCCTTGGTAGCCGGCATCGGCTGAGACAAATTGCTCCTCTCCATGAAGCAGATTACTCAGCTGATTGAGGTCATGCTCGTTGGCCGCGGTGGTGACTAGGCTGTGGGTCAGGCCACTCTTGGCATCGACACCAATGTGGGCCTTCATGCCAAAGTGCCACTGATTGCCTTTCTTGGTCTGATGCATCTCCGGATCGCGTTGCTGCTCTTTGTTCTTGGTAGAGCTGGGTGCCTCAATGATGGTGGCATCCACCAAAGTGCCTTGGGTCATCATGACGCCTGCTTCGGCCAGCCAGCGATTGATGGTCTTGAACAATTGACGGGCCAGTTGATGCTGCTCGAGCAGGTGGCGGAAATTCATGATGGTGGTGCGATCCGGCAGGGCGCTATCCAGGGATAATCGGGCAAACAGGCGCATGGAGGCGATTTCGTACAGGGCATCTTCCATGGCACCGTCGCTCAGGTTGTACCAATGCTGCATGCAGTGAATACGCAGCATGGTCTCCAGCGGATAGGGCCGTCGGCCATTGCCCGCCTTGGGATAAAACGGCTCGATGACAGCGGTCATATTCTGCCATGGCAGAATATGCTCCATGCGGGAGAGGAAAATCTCTTTTCGGGTCTGACGGCGCTTAGTGCTGAATTCACTATCGGCGAAGGTGAGTTGATGGCTCATGATGTCCCTCTGGGATGCGCTCCGGATGAACATGATGATCTCATATCAGGAACTTGTTCGCACCTTCCCTAGTTCACGTTCGATCATAACTACCTCTCTTATTATTATGCGTATTTTACGTACTGTCGTATGACCTGTGAATACGGTTAATCCGATTACTTTAATTGCCGCTGCCAACATTTGTTTACTGCTTGAAGCCACTATGGGCCGGAATGTGGACATTTAATGTGACGGACAGCAATATTCTGAAATAGTTATCGAAGTGTGAATGTTATGATAAAAATTTACGCTATGTCAAAGCAAATCATCTGCGACTTTCTGCGTAATTAGCGCAATAAACTGCATGATTTTTAGCCAATTTGCGGCAGCAAAATTAAAACAGGCAGCCGCCGGAATTCCGTGTATATTCGAGTCCCTAAAACCGGTTGATATAAAGGTGGAACATGACCATCCTCTATGGAATAAAAAACTGCGACACGATAAAAAAAGCCCGTCGTTGGCTGGATGACCACCAGGTTGAATATCGTTTCCACGACTACCGCGTCGACGGTCTGACGCCAGAACTGCTGGCGTCCTTTATTGCCGAACTCGGCTGGCAAGCGCTGCTGAATACGCGCGGTACGACCTGGCGTAAGCTGGACGAGCAGGTTCGTGCGGGGATCGACAACGCCGATGCCGCCGCCGCGCTAATGCTGGAAATGCCGGCAATCATCAAACGCCCATTGCTCTACGCGCCCGCACAGCCTATGCTGCTGGGTTTTAGTGACGCCAGCTATGGTCAGTGGCTCGCGCAGACGCGTTAACGCCGTCGCCCGTTTTGACTTTTTGCAGATAACGAACAATAACGAGGTTTAGTTTATGTCTTGCCCAGTCATTGAGCTGGCTCAGCAGCTTATTCGCCGCCCTTCTCTTAGCCCGGATGACGCGGGCTGTCAGGCATTAATGATTGAACGCCTGCGCGCAATCGGGTTTACCGTTGAACCGATGGATTTTGGCGATACCCAGAACTTCTGGGCATGGCGCGGCAAAGGGGAAACCCTGGCGTTTGCTGGCCACACCGATGTGGTACCCGCCGGCGACGCCGACCGTTGGATTAATCCGCCGTTCGAACCTACGATTCGCGACGGAATGCTGTTTGGTCGCGGCGCGGCCGACATGAAAGGCTCGCTGGCTGCGATGGTAGTTGCCGCCGAACGGTTTGTCGCCCAGCATCCAAACCATCAAGGCCGCCTGGCGTTCCTCATCACCTCCGATGAAGAGGCGAGCGCTACCCACGGTACCGTGAAGGTGGTCGAAGCGCTGATGGCGCGCAACGAGCGCCTGGACTACTGTCTGGTCGGCGAACCCTCCAGCACCGAGGTCGTGGGCGACGTTGTGAAAAACGGCCGTCGCGGCTCGATGACCTGTAACCTGACGATTCACGGCGTGCAGGGCCATGTTGCCTATCCGCACCTTGCCGACAACCCGGTTCACCGCGCCGCGCCGTGGATGAACGAGCTGGTGTCTATCGAATGGGACCAGGGCAATGAATTCTTCCCGCCAACCAGCATGCAGATTGCCAACATCAAGGCGGGTACCGGTAGCAACAACGTGATCCCAGGCGATCTGTTCGTCCAGTTCAACTTCCGCTTCAGCACCGAACTGACCGACGAGATGATCAAAGAACGCGTTATCGCCCTGTTGGAGAAACACCAGCTGCGCTACAGCGTGGACTGGTGGATCTCCGGCCAGCCGTTCCTGACCGCCCGCGGTAAACTGGTTGACGCCGTAGTCAATGCCATTGCGCACTATAATGAAATAGAACCGCAGCTGCTGACCACCGGTGGAACGTCAGATGGCCGCTTTATCGCCCGGATGGGTGCACAGGTTGTTGAACTGGGGCCGGTGAACGCCACCATTCATAAAATCAACGAATGTGTGAACGCCGCCGACCTGCAGATGCTGGCGCGGATGTATCAGCGTATCATGGAACAACTTGTCGCCTGACGGCATAACATAAGAGGTAACACGCATGGATTGGCTGACAAAATACTGGTGGATTCTGGTGCTGGTGTTTCTGGCGGGGGTCATTATCAACGTGATTAAGGATCTTAGCCGCGTCGATCATAAAAAATTCCTTGCCGATAAGCCGGAACTGCCACCGCATCGCGACTTTAACGATAAGTGGGACGATGACGACGACTGGCCGAAGAAAGACCAGCCGAAGAAATAGTGCAGGATCGTGTAGGCCTGATAAACGTAGCGCCATCAGGCAATCCGCTGCAGATTGCCGGATGGTGGCGTAAACGCCTTCTCCGGCCTACATGTTCTTATAGCATCTCGATAATATCGTCGTCTTTCGGCGTACTGCCGCTCAACGCTTCATCAAAATAGTGCTTCGGCACGGTATAGCGCAGATGGTCGAGCGCAAACTGCATGCTGCGATCGTCAATCGCGTGCCCCAGCTCGTCAACAATATCCAGCGTCACATCGCCACCGGCTGCCAGCAGCGCTTCCTGTCCGCGAACGGCCCAGGCCAGATCGATAACCCTGTCTTCCCCACCGTGAATCAGATGAACGGTGGTGCTGGTATCTGCATGTTGCGGCAGCGTGGCATAACGGCCGTTAAAAGCAATGACGCGTGAGGCGAGTCCTGGCTCGGCTTTGATGCTTTCGAGCGACATAATCGCCCCTTGAGAAAAGCCGATCAGCGCGGTGGCCTGTGGACCGACGCCGCTCTGTTTTTGCCAGTAGCGCACCGTTTCAACAAAGGTCGGCATAATGGCATCAACGCGCGCCTGACGATTGTCTTCGGTCACGCCCTGTACGGAAAACCACTGCCGCCCCGGCGCTGGGCCGCACGGCTCGGCACCGCCGATACTGACGATTAACGCGTCCGGGAACAGCGGCGCAAACCAGCTGCCGATCTCCCCCATTGCCACCGGATTATCGCCCACGCCATGAAACAACAGCAGCAGCTGTTGAGCGGGCTTCGCGGGGCTTTGAACAACAAAATGATCGTGTGTCATGGCTGTCTCCTTGGTTTTGACGGTCAGTTTACGCCGCACCAGAATAATGACCATGCCATTTAACTGAATGAGTCAGTTAAAAAAATTGCAGTTGTAGGATCTGTTCCGACAAACGGTTTGTGCGTTCGCCATCAATAACGCGCATCGCGTGTGCTGCCTCGCGGCGCATTTGCGCCAGCAGCGCCTTACGGCCCTGTACGCCCAGCTGGGCGCAGAGTGCGGCTTCACTCTCTCCCCGCAGTCGCCCACGTAGCGCAGGCATCGCACTCTCGGCCAGCTCGCTCAGCCGATGGAGATTTGCCAGCACCGCCAGCAGAGGGCGATGGGCAAACGCGAAGCCAGCCAGATCCCACCAGTCATCGTCAGTAAGCATAGCGTCTGCGGCATCCGGCAGCGGCAATTTTTCATCCACCCACAGGCTTAGCCAGCGCCATTCACGGCACAGACGCTGATGCTCATGCTGCATCAGCGCCTCCCCCGCCGCCGTCAGCGGCCGCAGGGCCATTGCCGCATAGCAGCCGCTGCTGGCTTCGCGCTGACTGCCAATACGCACCAGCGTAAAACCACAGCGTTGCCAGAAACGCCACAGCGCGTCGGTATAGCCAAAGCTGACAGACAGGTAATCAATGCCTTTCGCCTCTTGCCATGCCTGGGTCACCAGGCGTTGCCCTATCCCCTCTCTCTGGCGCTGCGGATGTACTGCAATACGGCTGATGCGTCGCCCGATAAGCGTCGCCGCCAACGGACTGCCGCCGTGCGCTGCCAACGACTGTGCCACCAGGTTACCCCGCGGACGGCGAAAGCCGGCCCACACGGCGCGGCTCAGCGCCGGCGACAGGCCACCTTCATCCACCAACCACAGCGCGCCTGCCGGGCCGCTGTCGCACTGGGCGCTGATAAAATGCTGCCCCGGTGCATCCATCATGCGTCGGAGATCCAGCGGTGAGGTACGGTAATGGGCACCAGAAAGCAGCTGATACAGCGCACGCGGCAGCGCCGGTGCACTTTGCCATGCCGATTGGGGAACGGCGATTGGCCGTACGTCCCCCTGAAGAGGAGAATTAAATGCATCATCGTCAAAAATCAGCGCCTCGTTAACCACCGCTTCCAGCGGGCATCCTGCGGCCCAGCGGATGGGCTGGCTCAGGGTAAACGCCTGCCGCTGGGGGAATGCAGCGCAAAATTTCAACAAGAAACCGCGCCCGGTGCCTTCATAACCTTGAACGGTGGTCGTCAGCAGTGCGTGCGGGAAACGGGAGATCAGCTTTTGTAACAACGGCGCCGGAATGGCGGCAGCCTCGTCAACCACCAGCCAGTCGGCCTTTTCATCGGAAGCCAACAGCGCATCGGGGGCAATAAAACGAAAGCGCTCGCCGGCAAAGGCGGCAATCACCTCCGCCGAGGCGCGGGATGGCGCCGTCACCAGCGCCGAACCGGCAATCTGGCGAATATGCATCCCGGCCAGCGCCGATTTGCCGCGACCGCGCTCTGCCGTGACCACGGAAACCTGCGCAGTCGCGTTCGCCAGCGCCGACAAAATCGCCAGCTGTTCACCGTCGGGCTGGCCGTTCGCACGTTGCCAGCGCGGGCGCGGCGTCTCGTTTAGCGGCGCAAGCGGCAGCCCCTGACGCCAGATTCGCGCCTGCGGGTTATTCTTTAGCGTGCGGCAAAAATGGTGGACAAAATGCGGCGTGGCAATAGGTTCCGGCGTATCGCTCCAGCGCAGCGAGTCCGCATCGGCACGGGTTGGCCAGAGAGAAAGGTCCGGCACCAGCAGCAACAACCAGCTACCGGCGCGCAGCGTACCGGCCAGCGCGGCAAACGCCGAAACGTCAAACCCCGCGCGGGCGTCAAAAATAGCGTGCTGGAACTCACGTCCCAGCAGCGTGGCGAATTTACCCGGTGGGCAAAAAGGCTCGGCGGCGGCCTGCGGGCCGACCCATAGCACCTCGGGGCCGACGGCATCACGAAACGCCGCTGCCCGCTGAGCGCACCAGTCGGGCTCGCCGCTGACCACCAGCAGGCGGCGAATGCCCTCCTGCGCCATCCGCGCGGCCTGCGCGAGCAGCTCATCCATGACGTCCTGCATCGGCTTAGAACGATTTACTGAAGGTGTTGCACTGCGCCGGGTCGCCGCTGTCAAAGCCGCGTTTCAGCCAGGTGTAACGCTGCTGCGACGTCCCGTGGGTGAAGCTGTCCGGCACGATGCGCCCCTGGCTTTGTTGCTGTAGACGGTCGTCGCCGATAGCCTGCGCGGCGTTCAGCGCCTCTTCCAGATCGCCCGCTTCCAGAATCCCTTGCTTCTGCATATTATGGCCCCAGACGCCAGCGAAGCAGTCGGCCTGTAGCTCCATACGTACCGACAGACGGTTTACCTCTGCCTGAGATGCCCCCTGCTGCATCTGACGCACTTTCGGCTCAATACCCAGCAGTTTTTGAATATGGTGACCCACTTCATGAGCAATCACGTAGCCCTGGGCGAAATCACCGCCCGCGCCGAGCTTGCTTTTCATGTCATCGTAGAAAGAAAGGTCGATGTAGACCGTGCTATCGGTCGGGCAGTAAAACGGCCCCATAACCGATTGCCCGGTGCCGCAGCCGGTACGCGTTGCGCCGCGATACATGACCAGGCGCGGCGGCTGATAGGTTTTGCCCATCTCTTTAAACTGCTGCGCCCAGGTGTCTTCGGTAGTGGCCAGAATAACCGAGGTGAACTTAGCCGCTTCATCATCATTCGGGTTGCTGACGCGCTGAGAACTTTGCTGCTGGCTCTGTCCAATCGGCTCGCCGGTCATCAGCCCGGTTAAGTCAACGCCGTAATAGCCCGCGACCAGCACGACAATCAGCAGGATAATGCCGCCCTTGCCGCTTGGAATACGGAAACCTGGACCGCGCCCGGATAACGGGGATTCGGAACTGTTCCGCCGGTCTTCTACATTGTCGCTTTCACGACGGCCTTGCCAACGCATAACTACCTCGATCTTTTTTTATTATGACTGTTACGATCGTAGGCGGTTACGGGCGGGATTACCACTGGAAATGCGTCAGGAAGGGAGATTGTAGTCGGCCCGATAAGCGTAGCGCCATCGGGCACAATAGGCACCTTGCCGGAGTAGCGGCGTCAACGCCTTATCCGGCCTCCGCATGGCGCGAGGCCGGGAGGCCGGGAGGCCGGGAGGCCGGGAGGCATTATGACTTAGTCGAGCTTCACGCCTAAACGGTGTGCCACTTCTTCGTAGGCTTCAATCAGGCCGCCAAGGCTCTGGCGGAAACGGTCTTTATCCATTTTGTCCATGGTCTTTTTGTCCCACAGGCGGCTGCCGTCCGGCGAGAATTCATCGCCCAGCACCACTTCGCCCTTGAACAGACCGAATTCCAGCTTGAAGTCCACGAGGATCAGACCCGCGTCATCGAACAGTTTTTTCAGCACGTCATTCGCTTTGAAGGTCAGTTCCTGCATACGCGCCAGATTCTCTTTGCTCACCCAGCCGAAGGTTTCGCAGTAGGATTCGTTGACCATCGGGTCGTGCATCGCGTCGTTTTTCAGGAACAGGTCAAACAGCGGCGGATTCAGCTCAATGCCTTCTTCAATCCCTAAACGTTTCACCAGCGAGCCGGCGGCACGGTTACGCACAACGCATTCCACCGGCACCATATCCAGCTTTTTCACCAGACATTCGGTATCGGACAACAGCGCTTCCATTTGGGTCGGGATCCCTGCTTCCGCCAGTTTGCTCATAATGAAATGGTTGAACTTGTTGTTCACCATGCCTTTACGATCGAACTGTTCAATGCGGGCGCCGTCCCCTGCTGACGTATCGTTACGGAATTCGAGTACCAACAGATCCGGGTTTTCGGTGCTGTATACGGTTTTCGCTTTACCACGATACAACTCAGCTAGCTTTTGCATCTTTGTCACTCCAGTGATGATTAACCATAAATATTTGTGCTTTTCTGTCTACGCACACGTTTGCGTCACTATACAGAAAAAAGGGCCGGATTGCTCCAGCCCTGTTTAATTACTTGCTAAATGCGGCCTGGAATACGGCGACCAGGGCGTCATTCTGCGACTGCGTCAGCGTATGGCCTTTCGGATCGATGAACTGCAGGCTACTACGGTTGTCCAGATCGCCGACCTGAAGTTTGTAGTCACCGGAGACCAGACCCGGATCGCTGGCACCCAGATCTCTCCAACTGCCGTCAGACAGCGGCTTGTAGGTCACCGCGATGCTGCCCTGAGAACGCGTGCTGTCGGTCACTTTCATGCCCACTTTTTCCAGCGCGCCCGGCAGACGCTGCCAGACCTGGTTGAACGGCGCGCGCACCACCAGCATCGGCAGGCCGGTATCATCGGAAGCGCTCTGCACGTCAAAGGTGGCTCCCGCGGTGCCGCGAGAGGCCTGCGCGTCGCTGGCGTTCTTATCCAGACCGGCGGAGATCACATTCAGCATTTCGGCGCTGTAGCGCTGCAGAGAAGCACGATCGGCGACCGGTTTACCGGCCTGTTCCAGGTTAACCAGCTTCACCATCACCGCCTGCTGGTAGCCCTGAGGCTGCACGGAGATTTGATAACGACCGCGATACTGCTGGTCTTCGTCCAGACGGTTCCACTCAACCCAGTCGGTTGTCAGCGTCTGGCTAGCATCATCACGCTTGGTAATGGCGTAGTTTTTCGCCTGAATAATGCTGACCACCTGCGGCCACAGTGAACCGCTGCGGCTGTTTTCCACCAGCAGCGTGGCGGTATCGCCCGTAAACTGCGTGCGCGCACCGGCAACCAGCGCCAGCGGCTGAGCCGGTGGGCGGATATCCAGCGCTTTACCGACGGCACCGCTGCCGTTAGCGACAGGAATGTTGTAGTCGCCATTTTCAATCGGCAGGATCATGCCAGCAGGGGCGTGAAGTTCACCTAACGGCGTCGCGTCCAGATAGGACTCATCGCCGCTCACCTGGCGCTTATAGCGCGAGTCGGAACTACAGGCCGCAAGCAGTAAAACCAGCGATACACCCGCAACCTTGGCCAGGCGCGACTTCTGTACTGAGTAAGCCATCAAATCTCCCTAAACTTTACAGCAAACCGGCATGCTTCAGTGCGGATGCCACAACGTCACGACCGTGGTCGGTGATCGGTGTCATCGGCAAGCGCATGGTGTCGGTCGCCACAAGCCCCAATTCCTTACACGCCCATTTCACCGGGATAGGATTGGGTTCGACAAATAATTTATTGTGCAGCGGCATCAAACGCTGGTTGATGATGCGCGCCTGCGCGAACTGCCCTTCGGCGGCCAGCTTGCACATTTCAGCCATATCACGCGCCGCAACGTTCGCCGTTACCGAAATAACGCCGTGCCCGCCAAGCTGCATGAAGTCCAGACCGCTTGCATCATCGCCGCTAAGCAGGATGAAATCGTCTGAAACCAGCTCTTTGATCTGATGAACGCGGCTTAAGTTCCCCGTGGCTTCCTTAATGGCGATAATATTTTTAATTTTCGCCAGGCGACCTACGGTTTCCGGCAGCATATCGCAACCGGTACGTGACGGCACATTATACAGAATTTGCGGCAGGTCAGTATGCTCGGCAATCGCTTTAAAGTGCTGGAACAACCCTTCCTGAGTCGGGCGGTTGTAATAGGGGGTCACGGTCAGGCAGCCAACGACGCCGCTGTCGTTAAAACGCTGGGTCAGGCTAATCGCCTCTGCGGTTGCATTTGCCCCCGTTCCCGCGATAACCGGAATGCGACCATCGGCCAGTTCCAGCGTGGTTAATACCACATCGCCATGCTCTTCGTGGCTCAGCGTGGCTGATTCACCGGTAGTCCCTACCGACACAATCGCCGAGGTTCCGTTGGCGACATGATAATCAATCAGTTTTTTCAGGCTTGAACGGTCGACATTACCTTTTTCATCCATCGGCGTGACAAGCGCTACAATACTTCCCGTGAACATGGGCCATCCTCTGTGCTGACGTGCGGACATGAAACTCAATGGTACGTTTGGTCCTGTAATAAAAGCAAGAGACTCAGGGCCTTCAGAATGTTGTATGCCGGTTTTTTTTATGCTTTCCTAGGATATACCGCACCTTTTTAAAGGAAGAACAGGTTTGACAGCCTCATTACAACACTATCTGGTCATTACGGCCCTGGGCGCGGATCGCCCCGGCATTGTCAATACGATTACCCGTCATGTGAGCAGCTGCGGCTGTAATATCGAAGACAGTCGGTTGGCGATGCTGGGGGATGAATTCACTTTTATTATGCTGCTGTCCGGAACCTGGAACGCCATCACGCTGATTGAGTCCACCCTGCCGCTCAAAGGTGCGGAGCTGGACCTGCTTATCGTGATGAAACGCACCACCGCCAGCCCGCGCCCGGCGATGCCGGCCACCGTATGGGTACAGGTCGAAGTCCCTGATTCGCCGCATATTATTGAGCGTTTTACCGCCCTGTTCGACAGCTGGGAAATGAACATCGCCGAGCTGGTGTCGCGAACCCAGCCGGGCGCCGACGAAGGCGCGGCGCAGCTGTTTATTCAAATTACCGCCCATAGCCCAGCTACGCAAAATGCATCAAATATTGAGCAAGCGTTCAAAGCACTATGTACAGAACTGAAAGCGCAAGGCAGTATAAACGTGATTAATTATTCACAGCATGATGAACAGGATGGAGCTGAGTAATGAACCCACTGAAAGCCGGTGATATCGCACCGAAATTTAGTTTGCCCGATCAAGACGGCGAGCAAGTAAATTTGACCGACTTCCAGGGACAACGTGTTCTGGTCTATTTTTACCCGAAAGCGATGACCCCTGGCTGCACCGTGCAGGCATGCGGCCTTCGCGATAATATGGACGAGCTGAAAAAAGCGGGCGTTGAAGTTCTGGGCATCAGCACCGACAAACCGGAAAAACTCTCCCGCTTCTCAGAAAAAGAGCTGCTGAACTTCACTCTGCTTTCCGATGAAGATCACCAGGTCTGCGAGCAGTTTGGTATCTGGGGCGAAAAAACCTTCATGGGCAAAACCTATGATGGCATTCACCGCATCAGCTTCCTGGTCGATGCGGAAGGGAAAATTGAGCACGTCTTCGACGACTTCAAAACCAGCAATCACCACGACGTGGTACTGAGCTGGCTGCAGGCCAACGCCTGACCCTTTCCCTGACGTGAATGACGTAACCCGGCCGAGCATCGCGACGCCGGGTTTTTTATCGATTATGCCGTTTCGTCTTCTTCCACCACCAGACCGTCCGGCCAGGCGTGAACCACCGCCTTAATCAGCGTTGCCAGCGGTATGGCGAAGAATACGCCCCAGAAGCCCCACAGGCCGCCAAAAATCACCACCGACAGGATAATCACCAGCGGATGCAGGTTCACGGCTTCAGAGAACAGCACCGGCACCAGCAGGTTACCGTCCAGCCCCTGGATAATCAGATACACCGCAAACAGGCTCCAGAACTCGGTGCCCAGACCGAACTGAAACAGCGCGACGCAGACAACCGGGATCGTCACAACAAACGCACCGATGTACGGAATCAACACCGACAGCCCCACCAGCACCGCCAGCAGCAGCGAGTAGTTGAGGCCAAACATCAGGAAACCAAGCCAGGTGGCGACACCTACCACCACCATTTCCAGCACTTTACCGCGAATATAGTTGGTGATTTGCTGGTTCATCTCTTTCCACACCTGCCCCGCCAGCCCACGGTTGCGCGGCAGCACGCGGCGTACGGCGTTGAGCATTTGCTCTTTGTCTTTCACCAGGAAGAAAACCATCAGCGGCACCAGCACCAGATACACGGCCAGGGTCAGCAGCCCCACCAGCGAAGCGACCGAGTATTTCACCACCGAGTCGCCCATGGTCAGCATACGCGTACGCATATTCTCCGCCATCGCGTCGATAATCCCGGCGTCCATCAGCGCCGGGTAACGGCGCGGCAGCGTGGCGGCAAAATCGGAAAGCTTGTTGAGCATACCGGGCATGTCGCGGATAAGGTAAATTCCCTGCTGCCAGGCGATGGGCATTACCACAAAGGCCATCAGCAGCAGAATGCCAACAAACAGCACCAGCACGACGCTGGTCGCCCAGGTGCGCGACCAGCCCAGCCGCTCTAACCGTACCGTCGGCCACTCCAGCAGGTAGGCAAGCACTATTGCCACCAGCAGCGGCGCCAGCAGGCCGCTGAAGAAAAACAGAATGCAGAAACCGGCGAGCAGAATGACCAGCAGCGCGATGGCCTCCGGGTCGCTGAATCGGCGGCGATACCATTGCATCAACATCTCGAGCATAAATCTATTCCCTGAAGCCTATCGCTTTCATATAGAAGATGAATTGTATCTAAGTGTCACAAAAAAGACTTCGCTTTTTATTTTTATCTCCGCATTCTCGCGATTATCGTTTTCAAGCCGTGAGCAGATAGATACACTCCAAAAGCAGACGGTAATTGAACGTCAGATTATCCTGCTGGTCAAAACAGGCACATCCCACATTACAGGACAGAGGTTATGTTCAGGCAGTTGAAAAAAACGCTGTTGGCATCCCTTATTGCGACACTCACTTTCGGTCAGGTTGCGCCGGCATTTGCCGATACAACCGATAATCTACCGGATATGGGTACATCCGCAGGAAGCACGCTCTCCATTGGTCAGGAGATGCAAATGGGGGATTACTATGTTCGACAACTGCGCGGTAGCGCGCCGCTCATCAACGACCCGCTGCTGGTTCAGTACATTAATTCATTGGGCATGCGCCTGGTTTCGCACGCCTTCTCCGTACGTACGCCGTTTCATTTTTATCTGATTAACAACGACGATATCAACGCCTTCGCCTTCTTCGGCGGTAACGTAGTGCTGCACTCCGCGCTGTTCCGCTATTCTGACACCGAAAGTCAGTTGGCATCGGTTATGGCGCACGAAATCTCCCACGTGACCCAACGCCACCTGGCGCGCGCAATGGAAGACCAGAAACGTAACGCCCCGCTAACGTGGGTCGGCGCGCTGGGTTCCATTCTGCTGGCGATGGCCAGCCCACAGGCCGGGATGGCAGCGCTGAGCGGGACTTTAGCGGGCACCCAGCAGGGGATGATCAGCTTTACCCGCCAGAATGAAGAAGAGGCCGATCGTATTGGTATTCAGGTTCTCCAGCGCGCCGGCTTCGACCCGCAGGCCATGCCTGCCTTTATGGAAAAGCTGCTCGATCAGTCGCGCTACTCTTCGCGCCCGCCGGAAATGCTGTTAACTCACCCGCTGCCGGAAAGCCGCTTATCGGACGCGCGCAACCGCGCCAACCAAATGCGCCCGGTGGTGGTTCAGTCTTCCGCCGATTTCTACTTTGCCAAAGCGCGTACGCTCGGCATGTATAACAACGGGCAAAACCAGTTGGGCACCGACCTGCTCGATAACTGGTCAAAGGGCAACATCCGCGAGCAACACGCCGCCCAGTACGGGCGAGCGCTGCTGGCCATGGAGGCCAAAAACTACGCTGAGGCCAGCAAGCTGCTGCAACCGCTGCTGAGCGCCGATCCGCAAAACGCCTGGTTCCTCGATCTGGCGACCGATATCGATCTCGGCCAGAACAAAACGAGTGAAGCCATCAACCGGCTGAAGAACGCTCGCGAGCTGCGCACCAACCCGGTACTGCAGCTCAACCTGGCTAACGCCCTTCTGGAAGGTGGCCAGGCCGCAGAGGCGGCGACGATCCTCAACCGCTACACCTTTAATAACAAAGACGATACCAACGGCTGGGATCTGCTGGCCCAGGCGGAGGCCAAGCTGGGCAACCGCGATCAGGAGCTGGCCGCGCGTGCTGAAAACATGGCGCTGGTAGGCCGACTGGATCAGGCCATTTCCCTGCTCAGCGCCGCCAGCGCGCAGGTGAAATTACGCAGCCTGCAGCAGGCACGCTACGACGCGCGTATCGACCAGCTGCGCCAGCTGCAAGAGCGTTTCCGCCCTTATCAGAAAATGTAACTGGAGAGACGATGACGGATTCAGTCACCCTTTATCATAACCCGCGCTGCTCAAAGAGCCGCGACACCCTGAGCCTGCTGAAGGCCAACGGCATTGACCCTAACGTGGTGCTCTACCTGGAGACACCGCCGGACGCCGCCACGCTACGTGAGCTGATTGCCCTGCTCGGTTTCGCCAGTGCCCGCGATCTGATGCGTCAGAAAGAAGATCTGTACAAGTCGCTGAATCTGGCCGACAGCCACCTGAGCGAAGCGGAGCTAATTCAGGCGATGGTCGACAACCCGAAGCTGATTGAACGCCCGATCGTCGTCAGCAACGGGCAGGCGCGCATTGGGCGCCCACCCGAGCAGGTACTGGAAATCGTGAGCTAACCCCCCTCATGCCGCAGCGCGTCGAGAAACGCCTGCGGCGTCATATTACCGAGTTTTTTCTGCGGCTTGCCCGCGTTAAACAGTTCACACAGCCGCACAACCAGCGCATCCGGCGTAACGGCCCGTACGGCCGGAATGATTTCCGCTAACGGCACGGTTACCGCCACTGCCTGACGTTTTTCCCCCGCCATCGTCATACTACAGGCAATACCCCGCGCGGCCAGATGCTGGCGCAACGCGACAACATGCGCCTCATTCAGCCATTCGTCGCTTTTAATCTCAACAGATTGTATATCACCCGGAAACGCCGACAGCACGTCATCAAGCCAGTGCGTCACCAGCGGCGCGGACATCCCTGAATAGATGCGCGCCGCGCACCACCCGCTAACCGGCTCCTGCGCCCACAGCACGTGATGATCGCCGTCGTCATCCATATGCAGCGACAGAAAACGATAGTGCAGCGTCAGCATCTGCGGCCTGACGCCCGCCTTGATAGCCTTCTTTCCGCTAAGCCGCTCGGCGCTATTTTTGGGATATGAAGGCGTCAGATAGCGGCTCAGCGTCGCACGCGACAGCGGAATGCCCAGCCCCTCCACCACGATAAACAGCAGGTCATCCAGCGGCGCCTGCAAAATCTGCCGCAGAACGTTAATCAATATAATCTGTTCTTGTCTCATTACTTTGTGTACTACAGAAGGTGCCGTACTGCGATCGGCCGTTTGCTCACGGTTTCGCCAGCGGCGCACCGTAGTAACGGAAATACCGAGTTCAAGCGCCAGTTCACGGTCACTTTTCGTTAAATCCTGAAGGTATTTTCTGATCCTCGGCGTAGTCGTTGCGTTGGCATGAAGCTTAATTTCCATGACGCCCTCTGAAAAACAAATAACCAATCATATGAGATTTATATGAATTAAGTCGGCGCATTGTGACCCGTTTCACCTTTCTACACCAGGCTTTCTCCGATAATCCCTCCCGCCGTTTCTATTACATAACACACACAATGTCCGTTAATCTTATACGGAGTTCACAATGAACAATGTTCTGGGATTTTTAGAAGAAAAATTAATGCCGATTGCTGCCAAAACGTCGCAGCAACGTCACCTTGGCGCCATCCGTGGCGCTTACGTCTCCTTTATGCCGTTTATTATCGTCGGCTCCATCCTGCTGGTTATCTCGTCGTTCCCGAATCAGGGTTACCAGCAGTTTATGTCCAGCATGTTTGGCGCTAACTGGAGCGCGATCGTCGAAATTCCGTTTAATGCCGTCTTCTCGACAATGTCGCTGTTTATCAGCTTCCTGGTCGCCTACCGCCTGGCGGAACACTACGGTGATGACAAAATTTCCAGCGGAATCCTGGCACTGGTCTGCTTCCTCATCCTGACGCCGTTTATTAAGGTCGCAGAGAACGGCGGCATCACCGTGATGCCGGTAGAATGGATTGGTACTAAAGGCCTGTTCGTCGCCATGATTGGCTCGTTGCTGTGGACCGAACTGTTCTGCTGGCTGAAGCGTAAAAAGCTGGTCATCAAGATGCCGGAAGGCGTGCCGCCAGCGGTACAGGAATCATTCGCCGCGTTAATCCCGGCGCTGCTGGTCATGATTCTGGTGCTGGCTATCCGCATCGGTTTTGAAAACACCCACTACAACACCATTCACCAGTTCATCTATGAAGTGGTCGCGACGCCGGTTCGCCATTTCGGCACCTCCTACTTCGGCGCACTGATGACGGTATTCAGCATCACTATCCTGTGGTCGGTGGGGATCAACTCCGGTTCGATGGTGAACGGCATCATTCGTCCGCTGTGGATGGAAAACCAGACCGATAATATCGCCGCCATCCAGGCCGGCGTAACGCCGCCGCACATTATTACCGAGCAGTTCTTTGACATGATCTGGATGGGTGGCGCAGGGGCCACGCTGTCGCTGGTCATTGCCATGCTCATTTTTGCCCGCAGCAAAAACATGCGCGAAGTCGCACGCCTGGGCGCGGGGGCCTCTGTTTTCAACATTAACGAGCCGGTGCTGTTTGGTCTGCCGGTCATTATGAACCCCATCATGCTGATTCCGTTCAACCTCGTACCGCTGGTGCTGGTGACCATTCAGTATATGGCCATGAAAATCGGTGCCGTTGCGGTCACCACCGGGGTCTTTATTCCGTGGACGCTGCCGCCGGTCATCAGCGGATTTATCGTTACCGGGCATATTTCCGGCAGCGTGATGCAAATTATTAACCTGCTGATTGGCGCAATGCTGTACCTGCCGTTCATGCGCATCGTCGATAAGCAGTACCGCAATGCGGAAATCAGTGCCGTTGAGGAATCCAGCACGCTAGCAAAACAGGAGTAAGAATATGTGGGGAATTATTGCAACCTGGCGTATGGCGCTGGAAGGGGTTAGTGAATCCGCGTCGGCGCTGGCCGGCGGCAGCGCGGCAACGGCGTCGGTCGTCGATGCCGTCGTCGCGGTGGAAGATTTTCCGTTGTATAAATCCGTTGGCTACGGCGGTCTGCCGACCGAAAACGGCGAGGTGGAGCTGGACGCGGCCTGGATGGACGGCGACACGCTGGCCTTTGGCGCGGTGGGCAACCTGGTCGATATCGCCAACCCGGTAAAAGTGGCGCAGGCGCTGGGTCGCCAGCGCTATAACTCGCTGCTGGTCGGCCAGGGCGCGCGCGAATGGGCGCTGAGCCAGGGCTTTGCCGAGAAAAAAATGCTGACCGAGCGCGCAATGCAGCACTATCGCAAGCGCTGCCGAGAGACGCTGGATAAGGGGCTGAGCCCGTACGACGGCCATGATACCGTCGGCGTTATCGCGCTCGACCAGCGGGGCTCGATGAGCGTCGCCACCTCGACCAGCGGGCTGTTTATGAAAAAACGCGGACGCGTCGGCGATTCCCCGATCATCGGTTCCGGCTTCTACTGCGACAGCCAAATCGGCGCAGCGACCGCTACCGGCGTGGGGGAAGACCTGATGAAAGGCTGCACCAGCTACGAAATCGTTCGCCGGATGGAACAGGGCATGACCCCGCAGCAGGCGGCGGACTCGGTGGTGTACGAACTGGAAGATAAGCTGATGTCGCGCTTTGGCCGCGCAGGCGACCTGTCCGTGGTCTGTATGAACCGTAAGGGTGAGTTCGGTGCGGCTACCAATATAAAAACCTTCTCTTTTGTCGTGGCCACCGCAAGCCAGCCGCTGACCGTGTTCCGCGCCGAGCGCGTCAAAGAGAAAACCCATTATCAGCCGGTGGATGACGCCTGGATGCAGGCCTATGCCGACCGTATCCGCGCCCCCATCGAGGAGTAAGCGATGATTGACTACCGTTTAGTAACGGCGCTGCCCGATAAACTGGAACAGCACCATCTCATTACCTATCCCGAAAGCCCTTTGCTCCAGCAGGGTGCGCTGCGCGACAACCCGCTGATAACTGAAATGGCAGCGCGCGCCGCACAGGGCACACTGGCGGATACCTGCTTCGCCTGCGGGCCATTTTCCCGCATTACGCTCGTACCACATAGCGCCTGGCGCGATAGCCTGACCGATACGCTACTCGGTTACCTGCGGCCGCTGTTTGCCGCGCCGGTATGCCGCGAAGTGCTGCTGGACTGCTCGCAGATTGACGATACGGTGCTGGTGAAAACGCTGCGCTTTTTGTTTAACCAACAGCACCGCTTAACGGACCTTGGGCTGAAGAGCGCCACACAACGCGATGTGCGTCTGAGCCACGTCGACGCTTACTGTCCTGAGAGCGAAGTGGGCCGACTTACGCCGCTGTTCCAACAGCAACAGGCGATCGCCAACGGTATGATTGCCGCCCGCCGTCTTGCGGATATCCCCGCCGAACAGTGCACGCCGCAGTATGTGGTCGAAGAAGCCGAACGCCTGTGCGCCGCTTTCCCGGCCCTGCGCTGCGAGGTGCTTGATGATCAGGCAATCGTTGAACAGGGCCTTGGCCTGCTGCACGCGGTTGGTAAGGGCGCAAGCCGCCCGCCTCGCCTGTTGGCTATCCACTACGAAGGCGCAGGCCATGGTCCGGTACGCAGCTACGTGGGTAAAGGCGTCACCTTTGACACCGGCGGACTGTGGCTGAAAGAAGGCGCGGGCATGTATACCATGAAGTACGACATGTGCGGCGCGGCTAACGTCCTCGGGCTGATGCTGAGCATCGCCGAGCTGGCGCTACCGGTTCGGGTCATGGGCGTGCTGGCGCTGGCGGAAAACGCCATCGGCCCCGACGCGATGCAGCCGGGCAGCGTGGCTCGCGCCTGTAACGGCATGACGGTGGAAATCAACAACACCGACGCCGAGGGCCGTCTGGTACTCTCCGATGCGATTGCCTGGGCTAGCCAGCGCCATGCAAAAACACGCTATATCATTGATTTAGCTACGCTGACTGGCGCAGTCGTCAAGGCGCTGGGCTATGAGCTGAGCGGGTTAATGACGCAGGACGCTGCGCTGCGCGCTGCGCTGACCGTTGCCGGGGAACAGAGCGGCGATGAAGTCTGGCCGCTGCCGCTGGACGCAAGGCTGAAAAAACAAACGGAGAGCGCGATTGCCGATCTGTGCAACACGCCAACCAACAATGCGGCCATCAGCGCCTCCGCCGCCTGGCTGCTGCACCACTTCTGCCCGGCGGATATTCCGTGGGCGCATCTCGACGTCAGCGGGACGGCGCTGTGGCGCGAAGGCGGAAAAAGCGTCGCGTCCGGCAGACCGATCCCCCTGCTGATGCAGCATTTGCTCAATGATTTGGCGATGGAAGCGTAACGAAAATCGTCTTCAGGTAGGCCGGATAAGGCAAAGCCGCCATCCGGCAATCTGCTCGGATCCGCCAGATGGCGCTACGCTTATCAGGCCTACGCAGGGCGAGGAAACTATTCGTACTCTAGAGTTTCAGAATCTCTTTCACAAACGGGATGGTTAGCTTACGTTGGGCGGTAATGGACGCGTGATCGAGCTGATCCAGGGTCTGGAAAAGCGTACGCATTTCTCTGTCCAACCGTTTGAGCATAAAGCGGCACACGTCGTCCGGCATCTCAAAACCGCGCAGGCGCGCGCGCAGCTGTAGCGCCTGTAATTTGTCTTCGTCGGAGAGCGGCTGGAGCTTGTAAATTTGCCCCCAGTCAAGGCGGGACGCCAGATCCGGCAGGCCAAGATTGAGCTGACGCGGCGGGCGATCGCCGGTGATCAGCAGACGCGTATTACCCGATTCCAGAATGCGGTTGTAGAGGTTAAAGATCGCCATTTCCCACGGTTCGTCCCCCGCCACGCACTCGATATTATCGATGCAAACCAGCGAAAGCTGCTCCATCCCTTCCAGCACTTCCGGAACAAACCAGGTGCGCTTGTCCAGCGGAACGTAGCCTACCGCATCGCCACGCTGTGAAAGTTCGGCGCAGGCCGCATGCAGCAAATGGCTACGCCCGGCGCCTTCGCGCGCCCAGATATAGATGTATCCGCTATGCTCCTGCCGCAGCACGTTTTGCAGTGCGGCAAGTAAAGAAGGGTTATCGCCCGGGAAGAAACTGGCAAAGGTTTCGTCATCGGGAAGATAAAGTGGCAAAGAGAGCTGTGCCGGTGCGTTCAGAAGAGACCTCAACATGGGCTTACGAAAAAACGGGAAGAGTTTACCACAGAAATAACCGATGAGAGAACCGGGCGGCGATCCCGCCCGGTCGTCGGATCACGACTTCGCTTCGTCGCTGTCCGCTGCGTCCAGCACCACTTCTTCCGGGCGCAGCACGCTGATAAGTTTAAAAATCAGACTCAGACAGATGCCGACGATGGTCGCCAGCGCCATCCCTTTCAGCTCGGCAGCACCGATGTGTACCTTCGCGCCGCTGACGCCAATGATCAGAATAACGGAGGTCAGGATCAGGTTCTGCGCTTTGCTGTAATCGACTTTTGATTCGATCAGCACGCGGATACCGGACGCGCCAATCACCCCGTACAGCAGCAGAGATACGCCGCCCATAACCGGCAGCGGGATAATCTGGATAGCCGCCGCCAGCTTACCGACGCAGGACAGCAGAATGGCAATAATCGCCGCACCGCCGATAACCCAGGTGCTGTACACGCGGGTAATCGCCATCACGCCGATGTTCTCACCGTAGGTGGTGTTCGGGGTAGAGCCGAAGAAGCCGGAAATCACCGTCGACAGGCCGTTAGCAAACATCGAGCGATGCAGACCCGGGTCACGAATCAGATCTTTTTTAACGATGTTCGCCGTCACCACCAGGTGACCAACGTGCTCGGCAATCACCACCAGCGCCGCGGGCAGAATGGTGAAAATGGCAAACCACTCAAAGCGCGGGGTGTAGAAGGTCGGCAGCGCGAACCAGTGTGCTTGGGCGATAGGCGTCGTATCAACCACGCCCATTACGAAGGAGAGCGCGTAGCCCACCAGCACGCCGATCAGAATCGGGATGATCGCCAGGAAACCACGGAACAGCACAGAGCCGAAGACGGTCACGCCCAGCGTAACCATCGAAATAATGATGGTTTTAGTGTCCGCAGACTGGCCGTCCGGCGGCAGCAGGCCCGCCATATTCGCCGCTACGCCCGCCAGCTCCAGACCGATGACGGCAACGATTGCGCCCATCGCCGCCGGCGGGAACATCACGTCCAGCCAGCCGGTACCCGCTTTCTTCACGATGAAAGAAACCAGGCAGAACAGCACGCCGCACATAATAAAGCCGCCCAGCGCGACTTCGTAACCTAACGGCAGCAGCAGCAGAACCGGCGAAATAAAGGCAAAGCTCGAGCCGAGGTAAGCCGGGATTTTACCTTTACAGATAAAGAGATACAGCAGCGTCCCGATACCGTTGAACAGCAGTACCGTCGCCGGGTTAATGTGGAACAGAACAGGCACCAGCACGGTTGCGCCAAACATGGCGAATAAATGCTGCAAGCTAAGCGGGATGGTCTGTAAAAGCGGTGGTCTTTCACTTACCCCAATTGCACGGCGCGTCATTGTGTTTTCCTCTGTGTTATTAGTCAGGTTTTTTTATTCAAAAAAAAGCCGACTATCAAAGTCGGCTCTTTTTATTTTTTCGTTTACTTCGTACCAAAAATCTTATCGCCGGCATCGCCGAGGCCCGGAATAATGTATCCGTGCTCGTTCAGCCCCTGGTCGATCGAGGCGGTATACAGCTCGATGTCCGGATGCGCTTTTTCCAGCGCCGCGATACCTTCCGGCGCGGCAACCAGTACCAGCACCTTAATGCTGGTGCAACCCGCATTTTTCAGCAGATCGATGGTCGCGATAACAGAGCCGCCGGTCGCCAGCATAGGGTCAACGATCAGCGCCATACGCTCATCAATGTTGGACACCAGCTTCTGGAAATACGGTACTGGCTCAAGCGTTTCTTCATTACGGTAGATACCGACTACGCTGATACGCGCGCTCGGAACGTTTTCCAGTACACCGTCCATCATGCCCAGGCCTGCGCGCAGGATTGGCACAACGGTAATTTTCTTACCCTTAATCTGGTCGATTTCTACCGGGCCGTTCCAGCCTTCGATAGTGACCTTTTCCGTTTCCAGATCGGCGGTGGCTTCATAAGTCAGCAGGCTGCCGACTTCGGAGGCGAGTTCACGGAAGCGTTTGGTACTAATGTCGTTCTCACGCATCAGGCCCAGCTTGTGTTTGACGAGTGGGTGTTTCACTTCCACAATCTTCATTCTCTTTCTCCTTTGAATAGGGCAACCACAAAAAAAATCGCGGGATTATACCGCTTTTTTTCGATTGCGCCATACCTGTGATGATTGACCAGGATCAAGCAAAGCGGCGAATGGGGCCCCACTCAGTATAAGACACAATAAAAATAAACCCCGACAAGCGGGGTTTTATATTTTTAATTCAGTGAGTTAAAGCTCACCACCGTTGGTCGCAATGACCCGTTGGTACCAGGCAAAAGATTTTTTGCGGCTGCGCGCCAGCGTGCCGTTGCCTTCGTTATCTTTATCCACGTAGATAAAGCCGTAGCGCTTTTTCATTTCGCCCGTGCCGGCGGACACCAGGTCAATACAGCCCCACGGGGTGTAGCCCATCAGATCCACGCCGTCCTCTACCACCGCTTTTTTCATTTCGGCAATGTGTGCAGAGAGATAGTCGATACGGTACTGGTCGTTTACGGTGCCGTCGCTCTCCAGCACGTCAATCGCGCCAAAACCGTTTTCAACGATAAACAGCGGCAGCTGATAGTGGTCGTAGAACCAGTTCAGCGAGTAGCGCAGGCCTACCGGGTCAATCTGCCAGCCCCAGTCGGACTTCTGCACGTACGGGTTAGAGACCAGGCTGGTCGTTTCGTCATAGTCGAGCTGCGGGTTGTCTTCGGTCGCCTTGGTGGCAAACGACATATAGTAGCTAAAGCCGATGTAGTCGACGCAGCCCTGCGTCAGCGCCAGGCGGTCTTCCTCAGTGATATCCAGCGTAAAGCCGCGGCGCTCGAAGTAGTTCAGCAGATGCTGCGGATATTTACCGCGCACGTGGACGTCGGTGAACCAGTAGCGACGGTGCATGGCGTTCATTGCCATCATCATATCGTTCGGCGCGCAGGTCAGCGGGTAAATCGGGCACATCGCGATCATGCAGCCAATATGCAACGCCGGGTTAATTTCGCGCGCTGCTTTTACCGCTAGCGCACTCGCTACCAGCTCGTAGTGCGCCGCCTGATACATCACCGGCTCGCGGTCCTCGCCCGGTTGGTATTTCAGCCCGGAGTTAGTGAACGGCGCGAAATCTTCGTGGAAGTTTGCCTGGTTATTAATTTCGTTGAACGTCATCCAGTACTTCACTTTGTGCTGGTAACGGGTAAAGACCACTTTGGCAAAGCGAACGAAGAATTCAATCAGCTTACGGTTGCGCCAGCCACCGTATTCGGTCACGAGGTGATACGGCATCTCGAAGTGCGACAAGGTGATAACCGGCTCGATGCCGAGCTTCAGGCACTCATCGAACAGATCGTCGTAAAATTGCAGGCCGGCTTCGTTCGGCGTCAGCTCGTCGCCGTTGGGGAAAATACGCGTCCAGGCAATGGAAGTACGGAAGCATTTGTAGCCCATTTCGGCAAACAGCTGCAGATCCTCTTTATAGCGATGGTAGAAATCGATAGCGTCGTGATTCGGGTAGTTTTTTCCCGGCAGTACGCCGTCGGTAATTTCGCGTGGCACGCCGTGCGCGCCGGCGGTCATCACATCCGCGACGCTGATGCCCTTACCGCCCTCTTTCCAGCCGCCTTCGAGTTGATGTGCCGCTACCGCGCCGCCCCAGAGAAACCCAGCTTTAAATCCAGACATATCTTTCCCTCGTTAATCAGTAAGTTGTCGCTGCGAATGCTGCTGATTGAAATGGTAAACCGCGCCTATCAGCCCGGCGTCGTTGCCGTGGCTGACGGTATCGATGTTGTCGGCAATGCCAAACCAGGCCAGGTGCTCGCGCATCAGCGCCAGAAAACCCGGGCGCTCCACAATGCCGCCGCCGATAAGAATCGTCTGTGGGTCAAACAGATTGACCAGGTTATAGAGCCCCGTTCCGAGATCGTTGAAAAACTCGGCGACCAGGCGCTGACACACGGCGTCACCGGCGTCGAAGCGGTCAAAAATGTCTTCGCCGGTCACCGCCTCCAGCGCCAGGCCAAGGTGCTGCGCATAGCGATGACGAAGCACGCGCAGGGTGCAGTTTTCATTCATCGAGTAGCGGCGAACATCGCGAGCGCCGGGACGCGACGTTTGCATATAGCCAAATTCACCGGCACGAAAGCGCGCGCCGTGCACCAGTTGGTTGTTACAGAAAATGGCCCCGCCGATGCCGGTACCGATGGTCATCACCAGGAAATCGGAAAGCTCGGCCCCTTTTCCCTTCCAGCGTTCAGCCAGCAGCACGCAGTTCGCGTCGTTCTCAATGGCCACGGGCAGCCCGGAGCGTTCCTCCAGCCAGTCTTTGATGGCAAAGCGATCGAAGCGACGAATAGCGCCGCCCATTTCGATATAGCCGGTATGGGGGTTAACGTAGCCCGGCGCGCTGATGGCGATGCCTTCACACTCGGGGTGAGCGGCAATCCAGCCTTCCATTGCCGCGAGGATCTGTTCACCGTCGCTGTTGCTGATTGGCTGTTTGCCTTTTTTTAGCAGTTCACCGCTGGCGGTGACCACCCCCATTTTTAACGCCGTACCCCCAATATCAAAAGCAGCAATGTTCATTCCATTCAGTCCCTTCTGGCCATTTTGCTTCGGTTTCCCCCACGGACGCCACAAAAACAGAAACCGGTTTCAGTCACATGATGTGGATTCCGCGTGGCGGATGCAAGGACAAGGCTGTACCCGGTTTCATTTTCGTGAGCAGTATCATATTTGACCGATTTTATCTGCCAAAGTCGGTAAAACCGAGGCACAAAAAATTGGGTGCAGAATAGGCTCGCAAACGTTTGCCTGGACTGATAGAATTGCGCCGATTTTTCTTGCTATCGCAATTGCGTGGAGACTTGCAGTGACCGACAAAACCTCTCTCAGCTATAAAGATGCCGGTGTTGATATTGACGCAGGAAACGCTCTGGTTGACCGTATCAAAGGGGTGGTGAAGAAAACGCGCCGCCCGGAAGTGATGGGTGGGCTAGGCGGTTTTGGCGCCCTGTGCGCGCTGCCGCAAAAATATCGTGAACCGGTGCTGGTTTCCGGCACTGACGGCGTTGGCACGAAGTTACGTTTAGCGATGGATCTGAAGCGTCATGACACCATCGGCATCGACCTGGTCGCCATGTGCGTGAACGACCTGGTCGTTCAAGGCGCTGAGCCGCTGTTCTTCCTCGACTACTACGCGACCGGTAAACTGGACGTTGATACCGCGGCGAGCGTCATCAACGGCATCGCCGAGGGCTGCCTGCAGTCAGGCTGTGCGCTGGTGGGCGGTGAAACCGCCGAGATGCCGGGCATGTACCACGGCGAAGATTACGATGTGGCCGGTTTCTGCGTCGGCGTAGTCGAAAAATCCGAAATTATCGACGGTAGCAAAGTGGCCGACGGCGACGTGCTGATTGCGCTGGGCTCCAGCGGCCCGCACTCTAACGGCTATTCGCTGGTGCGCAAGATTATTGAAGTGAGCGGCTGCAACCCGGACGACACCCAGCTTGAAGGCAAAACGCTGGCCGACCATCTGCTGGCCCCGACCCGTATTTACGTGAAGTCCGTTCTCGAACTGATTGCCAGCGTTGACGTCCACGCGATTGCTCACCTGACCGGCGGCGGCTTCTGGGAGAACATTCCACGCGTTCTGCCGGACAACACGCAGGCCGTGATTGACGAATCCTCCTGGCAATGGCCAGCGGTGTTCAACTGGCTGCAGGATGCCGGTAACGTCAGTCGTCATGAGATGTACCGCACCTTTAACTGCGGCGTTGGCATGGTCATCGCTCTGGCTGCCGATCAGGCGGACAAAGCCATCGCGCTGATGAACGAAAAAGGTGAAAACGCGTGGAAAATCGGCTATATCAAAGCCACAGATTCCGAACAGCGTGTGGTCATCGAGTAAATGAAAAATATCGTGGTGCTGATTTCCGGCAACGGCAGCAACTTACAGGCCATCATTGATGCCTGTGAGCAGAAAAGGATTCATGGCACCATTCGGGCGGTGTTCAGCAACAAGGCCGACGCTTTTGGCCTTGAGCGGGCACGTGAAGCGGGGATCCCGCAGCACGCGCTGGCCGCCAGTCAGTTTGCCAGCCGCGAAGCCTTTGACCGTGAGCTGATGCACGAAATTGACGCCTACGCGCCCGACGTGGTGGTGCTGGCAGGCTACATGCGTATCCTGAGCGCCGACTTCGTTCAGCACTATCAGGGACGGCTGCTTAACATTCACCCTTCCCTGCTGCCGAAATACCCGGGCCTGAATACTCATCGTCAGGCGCTGGAAAACGGCGATGCGGAGCACGGCACCTCGGTACACTTCGTCACCGAAGAGCTTGACGGTGGGCCGGTTATTTTGCAGGCCAAAGTGCCGGTTTTCGACGGCGACGACGAAGCGGAAATCACCTCACGCGTACAGGTTCAGGAACACGCCATCTACCCGATGGTGGTCGGCTGGTTCCTCGATGGCCGCCTGAAAATGCAGGACAATCACGCCTGGCTCGACAATGTAAAGCTGCCGCCAGCCGGTTATGCAGCGGAATAAATTCCGTCACGATAGGCCTGATAAGCAGAGCGCCATCAGGCAAGCCGCGAGCACATTGCCGGATGGTGGCGTAAACGTCTTATCCAGCCGACATGGATGACCAAAGAGGGCCTTTATGGCCCTCTTTTTTATGTCCTTCTCCCGCGGAGTCAGTATGCGGAACGGGATAAAAATGCTTACATATCAAAACAGATATGAATATTTTGTTAGGTGAAATAGGATAACTGTCATACTGAGATGACACAGTTGGACATCGCCCGGCAAAGCTAGCAATATAAACAGCAAGACGACTTTGCCGCGTCCCGTGAATTAACCGGAGTGTGAGTAGTAATGGGTCAGGAAAAACTGTACATCGAAAAAGAACTGAGCTGGTTGTCCTTCAACGAGCGCGTCCTTCAGGAAGCGGCAGATAAAAGTAACCCGCTGATTGAGCGCATGCGTTTTCTGGGGATCTACTCCAACAACCTCGACGAATTCTATAAGGTTCGCTTTGCCGAGCTGAAGCGCCGCATCATCATTAGCGAAGAACAGGGTACGACCACGCATTCCCGCCATCTGCTGAGCAAAATCCAGGCCCGGGTGCTGAAGGCCGATCAGGAGTTCGACGGTCTGTACAACGAGCTGCTGCTGGAAATGGCGCGCAACCAAATCTTCCTGATTAACGAACGCCAGCTGTCCGTCAACCAACAGAGCTGGCTGCGCCATTACTTCAAACAGCACCTGCGCCAGCACATCACGCCCATTCTGCTGAACCGCGAAACCGACCTGGTGCAGTTCCTTAAAGATGACTACACCTACCTGGCGGTCGAAATCATTCGCGGCGACGAAATCAACTACGCGCTGCTGGAAATTCCGTCGGACAAAGTTCCGCGCTTTGTTAATCTGCCGCCGGAAACCCCACGCCGCCGTAAGCCGATGATCCTGCTGGATAACATTCTGCGCTACTGCCTGGACGATATCTTTAAGGGCTTCTTCGACTACGATGCCCTCAACGCCTACTCCATGAAAATGACCCGTGACGCCGAGTACGACCTGGTGCACGAGATGGAGTCGAGCCTGATGGAGCTCATGTCCTCGAGCCTCAAGCAGCGTCTGACCGCCGAGCCGGTGCGCTTTGTTTATCAGCGTGATATGCCGGACGCCATGGTCGAAATGCTGCGTAAAAAGCTGACGATCTCCCGCTACGATTCCATCGTGCCGGGCGGCCGCTATCATAACTTTAAAGATTTTATCGGCTTCCCGAACGTCGGCAAAGCTAACCTCGTCAACAAGCCGCTGCCGCGCCTGCGTCACGTCTGGTTCGATAAATTCCGCAACGGCTTTGACGCTATCCGCGAGCGCGACGTGCTGCTGTACTATCCGTACCACACGTTCGAGCACGTACTGGAGCTGCTGCGTCAGGCCTCGTTCGACCCCAACGTACTGGCGATTAAAATCAACATCTACCGCGTGGCCAAAGACTCGCGCATTATTGATGCCATGATCCACGCCGCGCACAACGGTAAGAAAGTCACGGTAGTGGTTGAGCTACAGGCTCGCTTCGACGAAGAAGCCAACATCCACTGGGCGAAACGCCTCACCGAAGCGGGCGTGCACGTTATTTTCTCCGCGCCGGGGCTGAAAATTCACGCCAAACTGTTCCTTGTATCACGTAAAGAAGGTGACGACGTGGTGCGCTACGCCCACATCGGCACCGGTAACTTTAACGAAAAAACTGCGCGTATTTATACCGACTACTCGCTGTTGACCGCCGACGCGCGCATCACCAACGAAGTCCGCCGGGTGTTTAACTTTATCGAGAACCCGTATCGCCCGGTCAACTTCGACTATCTGCTGGTGTCGCCGCAGAACTCGCGTCGTCTGCTGTACGAGATGATCGATCGCGAAATTGCCAACGCCCAGAACGGCATGGCGGCCGGGATCACCCTTAAGCTTAACAACCTGGTAGATAAAGGGCTGGTCGATCGCCTGTATGCCGCCTCCAGCACCGGCGTCCAGGTGAACCTGCTGATCCGCGGGATGTGCTCGTTAATTCCCGAACTGGAAGGGATCAGCGAAAATATTCGCGTTATCAGCATTGTCGATCGCTTCCTTGAGCACGATCGCGTCTATATTTTTGAGAACGGCGGCGATAAACGCGTTTATCTCTCTTCCGCTGACTGGATGACCCGTAACATCGACTACCGTATCGAAGTGGCGACGCCGCTGCTCGACCCGCGTCTGAAGCAACGGATCCTCGATATTATTGATATTCTGTTTAGCGACACGGTAAAGGCCCGCTTTATCGATAAAGAACTGAGTAATCGCTATGTTCCGCGCGGCAACCGACGCAAGGTCCGCGCGCAGCAGGCGATTTACGATTACCTCAAATCACTTGAACAACCTGACTAACCTATGCCAATAACAAGCAAAGCACCCCGGCCGCAGGAGTTTGCGGCGGTTGATCTTGGTTCAAACAGTTTTCACATGGTCATCGCGCGCGTGGTCGACGGCGCGATGCAGATCATCGGCCGTCTGAAGCAGCGCGTCCATCTGGCCGACGGTCTGAATGAAAACAACATGCTGAGCGAAGAGGCCATGGAACGCGGGCTGAGCTGCCTGTCGCTGTTCGCCGAGCGCCTGCAGGGCTTCTCCCCGTCCAGCGTGTGTATCGTGGGCACGCACTCGTTACGTCAGGCCGCTAACGCCACCGAGTTCCTCAAGCGGGCGGAAAAAGTTATCCCGTATCCCATCGAGATTATTTCCGGGAACGAAGAAGCGCGTCTGATTTTCATGGGCGTCGAGCACACACAGCCGGAAAAAGGCCGTAAGTTGGTGATTGATATCGGCGGCGGGTCAACCGAACTGGTCATTGGCGAAGATTTCGAGCCTAAGCTGGTAGAAAGCCGCCGCATGGGCTGCGTCAGCTTCGGCCAACAGTTCTTCCTTGCCGGCACCATTAACCGCGAAAACTTCCAGCGCGCACGCCTGGCGGCGGTGCAGAAGCTGGAAACCCTGGCATGGCAATACCGTATTCAAGGCTGGAGCGTCGCGATGGGCGCCTCCGGCACCATTAAGGCCGCGCATGAAGTGCTGGTTGAGATGGGCGAAAAAGACGGGTTTATCACCCCGGAGCGCCTGGAAAGGCTGGTCGAAGAGGTGCTGAAGTTCAAAAACTTCAGCAGCCTGAGCCTGCCGGGGCTGTCCGAAGAGCGTAAAGGCGTCTTCGTGCCGGGCCTGGCGATTCTCTGCGGCGTCTTCGACGCGCTGGCGATAAAAGAGCTGCGTTTATCCGACGGTGCGCTGCGCGAAGGCGTGCTGTACGAAATGGAAGGCCGCTTTCGCCACCAGGACGTGCGTAGCCGCACCGCCCAAAGCCTGGCGAACCAATACAACATCGATCGCGAGCAGGCCCAGCGGGTGCTGGAAACCACCATGCAAATGTACGACCAGTGGCTGGAACAGAACCCCAAGCTGGGCAATCCGCAGCTCAATGCGCTACTGAAGTGGGCTTCCATGCTGCATGAAGTGGGGCTGAATATTAACCACAGCGGCATGCACCGCCATTCGGCCTATATTCTGCAAAACAGTGACTTACCCGGTTTTAATCAGGAACAGCAGTACCTGATGGCGACGCTGGTGCGCTTCCACCGCAAAGCGATTAAGCTCGACGAGCTGCCGCGCTTTACGCTGTTTAAGAAGAAACAGTTCTTGCCGATGATCCAGCTGCTGCGCCTGGGCGTGCTGCTAAACAACCAGCGTCAGGCGACAACGACGCCGCCAACGCTGAAGCTGACGACCGAAGCGAACCACTGGACGCTGTGCTTCCCGTATGACTGGTTTACCCACAACGCGCTGGTCCTGCTCGATCTGGAAAAAGAGCAGGAATACTGGGAAAGCGTTACCGGCTGGCTGTTAAAAATCACCGAGGAGCGAGCACCCGACGAAACTGTCGCGGCTTGATTCCACGTTTTCGCTTGTCTTCACTGCCGCCAGCTCCTCCAGGGGAGCTGGCTTGCCAATGCTGTACCCCTGCAGATAATCAATGCCCAGCGCAATCGCCGCCTGATGAATAGCGTCGTTTTCCACGTACTCAGCGACTACGCGCATTTTCTTCATCCGCGCCAGATGGCAAATTGACGACACAATCTGGTAGTCCAGACTGCTGGTCGCAATATTGCGAATAAAGCTGCCGTCAATTTTGAGAATATCGGCGCTGATGTGCTTAAGCCGCGCGTAGCTGGCATAGCCCGTACCAAAGTCATCGATCGCCACCCGACAGCCCAGCTCCCGCAGTTCGCTCAGCGTGCGCCGCGCCTGCTCAACGTTGACCAACGAATGGCTTTCGGTGATCTCAAACACCAGCTGCCACGCCTCAATACCGTGCTGTTCCAACAGTTCGGCAACCCGTCGGGCAAACCCCAGCCCGCTCGCCGTGGAGGGCGCAAGATTCAGTGCCAGACGCATCCCCGGGTGACTTTCGCGGTGGCTGGCCATAAAGCGCAGCGTATTCTCCAGCACCCACAGATCGATACGCGACACCATACCAAACTCATGCGCCACCGGCAGGAACAGCGTCGGCGAAATCAGTTCGTCATCGTCCCCCAGCATACGCAGCAGCACTTCGTGATAGTCATCGCCGCGGATGCCGACAATCGGCTGCGCCATCAGGCGAAAGCGATCGTTCTCCAGCGCTTGCTGGACGCGGACCATCATCGCGATTTTATCTTTTAGCTCCTGCTGCAGATGCTGCGCTCCGCGACGCTGAAGGTTTTCCGCACGATCGGTCACCAGCGACAGTTCAGCCACCGTATTCAGTTCTCCCAGCATCAACGAAAGATGCGCCACCGGCGATTGAATGTAGCAGTAGCTGACGCCGATCTGCGGCTGTAACGGCATCCCGTTCCAGCTGTAGCGGAACAGCTTAAGGTGCGCATAGAGATCGTCAATACGCTCTTTGTAAGACTCCGTATGCAGAAGCACCGCCAGCTCACTGCCGTTCAGCTGGTACACCCCTTCGCCCGGGCGCAGCACTTCGCTCAGGTACTCCGCCAGGTTTTGTTTGTAGTTGATGCGCAGCATAATGCCGTAATGCCGCGTTAGCATCTCGAGATCCGGCATACGCAGGAAACAGAGCACCGACCACGGTGTGTGACTAATCGCCCGGCTCAGGGCCCGCATATTGGGCAGATTAACCACCGGGTCGATAAAGGCCATCCGTCGTACCCGCTCGTGAATCGCGCGCTGGCGGCTTGAGAGCATCGCCATGTAGGCAATAATAAACGAGAACACCAGGAAGCTGGACGAGGTGATCGCCAGCTGAACGCTGTAGCCCGCGCTGCGCGGCACATAGTGGTAGTGATAGTGAATGGCCACAATCAGCATAATGGTCCAGACCACCGAAATAAAACGGTAGCCAAAACGCATGGAGCCCCAGAGCATGATCGGCAGCAGCAACGAGAGCGTGTAGTTTGTGCTGAAAATGGTGCTGGCGTTGTCCAGCGGTATCATCAGCATGGAAAAAATCCACACAACCGCGCCGCACCATACCGCCATTTCCGGCCACGTGACTTTAGGGTCGAAATCGCGGCGAACCTGAGAAATAAAGCTCCGAAGATAATAAGGGTTACGAATAAGCCTAATCAGCAAATAGCAGAGCGGCACGCCGGTCAAATAGCCCACCAGCAGCGCCTGGTAGTTGATCAGGTTACGCTGCGTAAGCGGTGAGGTCCACTGAGCATCGCTAAGGCTCGGATAGACGCCGATATACAATGTGAACTGTATCAGGAACATAAACAGCGTCGAGGGGACAAACATCTGCCAGAACAGCCGGTGTGCCATTAGCTGCATGTCGCCGTGCGACACCATCTTCCGCCCGCTGTGGAAATAATGGTAACCGCCCCAAGCAATCAGCGTGGGAATCAGAAACTGCAGCGTCAGGCCAATCTCTTCGACAATGTGCAGGTCGCGCGTTAAATACAGCCCCACGCCAGCGATGATACCCGGCAGCGCGCGCCAGCCAAAAAACAGCATCATGCACAACAGAAATGGCAACGGCAGATAATAAAGGTAGGTTTTTCCGCCACCAACATAAGTATACGTATTAGCAAATTTAATTATTGGCAATATCACCAGCGGCAAAATTAGCGGCAGACACCACCAACAATCGCGATATTGCTTATATATTTTACAGAAATTCATAGATGCTCTATAGATACCCCAAATCCAGCTGGGTATTTTCAGACAGGCATCCAACCTGGCTTAAAAAATCCACGAATTGAGATAATTCGCGGGTACGGCGAAGATTCTAGTTGTCGATAGCGAATGCAGCTTGATGTGAATCAAGAAACCGCGTACATGGAAACATTAAATCACGCTTTCTTGGCGCTAATCAGATTCTTAATTTGTTTTTGTGAATACGTATAATATCTTATATAACATTAATTAATGTTTTGCCTGACGGTTTTTTACATATTCCGCAATTGACCCCTGCGCTACTCTGTGCCTTAATGTAACCATCGCCCGTCTATGGGTATGACTAAAGGACCCCTTTGTGAGCCAGGTTACCAGCCTACGAAAACGACACCGATTTAACAGTCGAATGACCCGGATCGTGCTGCTTATCAGTTTTATCTTCTTCTTCGGACGCTTCGTCTACTCTTCCATCGGTGCGTGGCATCACCACCAGGACAAAAAAGAATCCCAGCAGAGCAGCCTTTCGCAGCCGACGCCTGCGGCCCAGAACGACGATCGTTAACCGCCCGTAAGATTCCTTAGCGGATGGCTAAGCCATCGCATTTAACCATCCGCTAAGGGATCTGCACAGTCCTTCGCCCTACGCTGTTTCGCTGCTTATCTCGTTGTGTGCATCATCGTTCGCCCCAGAATGTTTTTTTCTGTTAAGGGTACTTTACTTTTACACATTTGATAAATCAGCAAAAAATGTCAAGTCCATAAATCCGACATAATTAATATCCTACGTGAATATAAATAATTAAATACATCCATCATTTATCTATATTCAGAATATATTTTCTTGCGTGACTTTTTTATAAAGAGACTATCACCCTGCTTTTCATTATGTTTAAACCCGTATCCAAAGAGAAGCCGAATCGGTGAAAAAAGTTATTTTAGGTAGCCGGAAAGTTGCCGTAAAAGAAAATCATTCCGCTCTGCGGATATTACGTCTCGCTTTGCAATAAACGCATTACCTCGACAATCCCCTTGCTGAGAAGCTTATCCTGACGCATCACGATAGCCAGCTGCCGGTGCAACAACGGTGCAAGTGAGCACACGTACAGACCTTCGCGATCGCGAGGCTTATCGACCGCCATACGTGGAATAATGCTGTAGCCGAGACCCGCCACCACCATTCGCTTAATGGCTTCAATGCTGCCAAGCTGCATTACAGGCCGCACCTCGACGCCCGCAAGCCGGAACCAGCCGTCAATCAAATCACGCGTTCCGCTGCCCGCTTCAAAGGCAATCAACGGCAGCGCCCGCAGCACCTCGGGCGTCGCCTCTGCCAGCGGCGCCTGCGAGGAGGCGGCCATAATCAGCACGAATTCCTCACGCTGCGCAGGCATCACCTCCAGACTCCGGCCACCAGCGGGAAGCGTCACCAGCCCGATATCAAGCCGGTTTTCGTCAATTGCGCGCACGATATCCGGCGTATTACCGGTAGTCACTCTCACCGTCAGCTGCGGATAGCGGGCGCGCAGCTGCTGCAACAACGGTGGCAGCAGATGAATACACGCGGTGGCACCGGTGCCCAATGAAACCTCGCCATTTACGCTGTCGCTGCATTCATTAACCGACAGAAGCGCCTCGTTCACCGCGTGTTCAATCCGTTCGCCGTGTTTTAACAGCGCCATCCCCGCCGCCGTCGGCTTGATGCCGCGCCCGGTTCGCTCAATCAGCCTGGCCTGTAAAAACTGTTCAAGCTGGCGCACCTGTAAACTCACCGCGGGCTGCGAAAGCCCCAGCAGGTCGGCAGCGGCAGAAAAGCTACCGCGCTGCACCACCAGACGGAAGGTAGCCAGATTTCCCAGATTCAGCGTCGTCATGCAAAGTTTCTCTTATCAGGGTCATAAACAAAGGGCTCTGCCTGCACAATAGCGCGCGCGTTATGCTGCCAGCAACAGCATCACTCACGAGAAGATAATGAAAACACCTGCCGCACCGTTCTCCGTTACCCTCGCCGCCGGCGTCAATCAGATGATCAACTGGGGAATCTCATTTTATATGCCGGGCACCTTTGCCCGGGCTATTGCTCAGGACACCGGCTGGCCGCCCACGCATATCTACGGCGGGCTCACGCTGGCGATGCTCACGATGGCGCTATTCTCGCCGTGGGTTGCCCGCCTGCTGGCCTATTTCGGCGGCCAGCGCGTGGTGATGGGCGGTACGCTACTGATTGCCGTGGGCTGTCTGACGATGTCTGTCGTGCATAGCCTGGCCGGCTGGTATTGCGTCTGGTTTATTTCCGGCATCGGGATGCGTCTGGCGCTCTATGACGGCCTGTTCGCCGCACTGGTGAATCTTTACGGCCATCGGGCCAGGCCAACCATCTCTCGCGTAACGCTCGCGGGCGGGCTGGCCTCGGCGCTGTTCTGGCCGCTGGGCAGCGCACTGTTAATTCTGACCGACTGGCGCCATGCGCTGCTGGTTTATAGCCTGCTGGGGCTCATCAGCGCCCTGCTGCTGTGGCGAATGCCAAACCAAACGCTACCGAAGACGCCCGCGCGACAATCCGCATCAATTTCTTCTCAGGACCGGCGAATGGGCCTGCTGTATGCCGTATTGATTGCGCTGGTGACCTTTATTTCCAACGGCACCTCAACCCATCTGCCGGAGTTTATTGCGAGCCACGGTCTTCCCATCACCGTGGGCATACTGTGGGGAATCGGGCAGACCGGCGCACGCTTTCTGGAAGTCGCCTCAGGGTCGGCGCTTACGCCAATCAAACTGACGCTGCTCACCACGCTATTTATCCCGCTGTGCTTTGCCCTCGGTATCAGCAGCACGCATATTGCCTGGGCCGCGGGGGGGTTTATCTTTGGCTATGGGGCAATCAACGGCCTGACCACGGTGTTTAAGGCCACGCTGCCACTTCAGCTTTTCGCCGCCGAAGATTATGCCCGACGCACCGGTGTCCTGCTGATTCCTGCCCAACTGCTGGCCGCCATCTCGCCCTTTGCCTACGCCTGGCTGAACCAGACGATTGGGATTCGCGGCAGCCTTCACGTTTCCACCGTGCTGGCGCTGGTTGTCTTCGCGCTGGCGGCGACCATTGCGCTGTGCCAGACTGCTCACAGCACAAAAACGTGTGATAAATCACCCTATTCCTGATGACCTTTAGCGGGCTGCAAATTGCATAAGAAGAGATGGGTGAGATCTTAGCGGAGTGTCCTTGACCACCGCACAGTCCTCAATATAGATAAGAATCTATGCCTTAAAATTGAACAGAAGGACGGAAGTTATGCTTGAAATTGAATATCGTGAATGGCTAGAGGCCAGAGGAGCCCAAGCGTTATCTGCCCGAAATACTCGAGTTTACGCGATAAAAACGATTGAGAAAAACCTTGCGGCATTAGGTTCCCCATACAACGACCTCAATGAGGCCTATAAAGCGGATGGTTTTGCTCAATTACGTGAACGCATCAAGCAAATTCGTAACAATGCAAAAAACGGTGGCTATGAATATCGCATCTTAATGCCTGAATCAAAAAACCCGCTCAACAGATTAGTCAGTTGGAATAGCTGGCTGGGGCAATACGGTCGATTCCTTAGTGGTGATATTTCCCAAACCGATCGAATATGGGACTATGTCCGTCATCACTACATAGCACCTGCGCGTGAACGCGGTGAGAAGTCTGTGGTAATGGCCACTGATGCTCTCAATAGTGAAATGAATATGGGTAATGACTCCAATTTACTGATAGTGTTTTATGTTCAGATAGTGCCCGATGACTTTGTCATGCAGCTCCACCGATTTTGAGAACGACAGGGACTTCCTGCCCAGCCTTGCCAGATGCTGTCTCAGATTCAGGTTGTGTCGCTCAATTCGCTGCGTGTAACGCTTACTGATGACGTGCAGTTTTCCCTTCAGACGTGACTCATACATCGGCCAGCCGTCCGTCATCCATACCACCACGTCAAAAACTGACAGCAGGCTCAGAAGACGCTCCAGTGTGGCCATAGTGCGTTCACCGAAAACGTGGGCTACCACCGCCCTGCGTATCCTGTCATACGCGTAAAACAGCCAGCGCTGACGTGATTTTGCACCGACGTAGCCCCATTGCTCGTCCATCTCCGCACAGACAATGACATCACTGCCCGGCTGTATCCGGGAGGTTACTGACTGCGGCCTGAGTTTTTTAAATGGCGCAAAATGGTGTTGAGGCCCACGCCCATTAGTCGTGCGGTGGCACGGCAACCGACGCCGTTCATAGCCATATCAATGATTTTCTGGTGTGTACCGGGCTGAGAAGCGGCATAAGTGAAGGTGAGCTGCCATGTTTTACGGCAGTGAGAGCAGAGATAACGTTGATGCCCGGCAGTACTTTTGCCATTACGCATCACGCCTTCAGTAGCGGAACAGGAGGGACAGCAGACGGAGACTGAAGCCACGGGAGCACCTCAAAAACACCATTATACACTAAATCAGCAAGTTGGTAGCATCACCCGACATTTAAGGAAAATGCCTTTAAGCAACTAGAGGGTCATGCCCAACCGATATCTGACCAGGATTCATTAATGGCGGATGGCAAAGAATAATGACGCACTTGACCGTCCATGAATGGGGCAGCGTTTCTGTTGGTACGCAGGATGAAGGAGAATGCCATACTTTTACTCGCGCTCAGGCCAATCTCCTGCTCGCAGTCGCGCGCGCGCATCCTTTAGCGAATAAGCATGGCACCAACATATTAATCGATCGGCATAGCAAAATTTTTGCAGGCCAGATGGTGGGCGTGATTGCCGCGCCGGGATGCAGCCTGGAGATTTTACCCAAGATAGATAACGAGGCTAACGAATCGGACACCGCAATTCGAAGCCGCCTTATTCGCATGCTCGACGTGGCCCTCGGGCTTAAACTTGGGCACGGGCAAGTTGCAACGATGGCGCGGCAAAACAGTACCCTACTCGATATCCTTATACGTCTGTTCGCCGATCGATTATTAACAGAAGTTAAGCGTGGGCTACCGCACGCTTATATGGCACAAGAAGACGACCTGTCCGCACTGAAGGGGCGGCTCAACGTCACCCGACAATTTACCACTCTTTCCGTGCGGCCTGACCGACTTGCTTGCCGCTACGACACGCTGTCAGCAGATACTGCGCTACTTCGTATTATGAAATCGTGCGTCATCATGCTGCGCAGTTATGCTCACGCAACCGAAACTATCCGTCGACTGAATGAACTACATTATCTGTTTGCAGATATCAGTGATGTATCGCTTAGCCAACTCCCCTGGTCACAGGTCAACATCGACAGGACCAACCGGCGTTGGGGAACGCTTTACGAATTTGCACGCTTATTCCTGAATCGTAGTTGGCAGGCTACTCACCACGACAGACGCGCGCAAACCGGGTTCACGCTACTTTTCCCGATGAACGATCTGTTTGAAAGCTATGTGGCAGCACTCGCCAGGAAGGCTATCCACGGTCGTGACTGGACGCTCTACGCTCAAGGCGGTCGCTTGTTTTGCCTGACTGAAGAGAAAGAAGATGGCAAGGCCTGTTTTCAGACTAAACCCGATCTTCTCATCAAACAAAGCAATAAAAATAGGGTGATCATCGATACGAAATGGAAATGTATCAGGAGCAATATTGACGATCCTAAAAGCGGTGTCTTACAAGCTGATGTCTATCAGATGATGGCTTATGGCCAGATATATGATTGTGCGGAACTTATACTCCTCTACCCCCACCATAATCGGTTGGGCAACCACGAGTTAACGGCCGGCTATAGAATTTTGGCCGGAGAGAAGCGCTTAACGGTTGCAAGCGTTGAACTCGCGCATGATGAAAATACGATTATCAAGCGGTTGTACGATTTAATTTCGGCGGCGTTTTTAAACTGAACGGGTTATCAGGCCATGGTCAGACGTTTAAACAGCAGCTGCTCTTTTGAGAAGACGCGCCTTTCGGTTTTATCCTTCGCTGACAGAGTAATCAACTTCAGCAAAGCAATGGCGTTTTCCCGCTCCTGCTGCTGATCATAAGACTCTATGATATAAGCAGGCACACCATTTTGTGTCACCAGGATGGGTTCTGACAGATCAAGCGTTGCTGCGTTTTTTTAACGTAGCTGATTGTCTCGATTTTCATAATGGGTCCGCCGAATGTCATGCATCGGTTTTAATAGAGACTATATTTAGAACACCAACAAAGATTCACACAACTCCACGTTTCCGGGAAAGCAGATAAATAAAAACCCTCTGTAAAAACAGAGGGTTTAATTTACGTTTACCTGTGCCTGAAAACTCAGGAAGGGTTGTCAGCTTATTCCCACTCAATCGTCGCTGGCGGCTTACCGCTGATGTCATACACCACGCGGGAAATGCCGTTCACTTCGTTGATGATACGGTTAGACACCCGGCCTAAGAAGTCATACGGCAGGTGCGCCCAGTGCGCGGTCATAAAGTCGATGGTTTCTACCGCACGCAGGGAAACAACCCAGTCGTATTTGCGGCCATCGCCCATGACGCCAACGGAACGTACCGGCAGGAATACGGTGAACGCCTGGCTGACTTTGTTGTACAGGTCGGCTTTGTGCAGTTCTTCGATGAAGATAGCATCCGCGCGACGCAACAGGTCGCAGTACTCTTTCTTCACTTCGCCCAGCACGCGAACGCCGAGACCCGGCCCCGGGAACGGGTGACGGTACAGCATGTCGTACGGCAGGCCCAGCTCCAGACCAATCTTACGCACTTCGTCTTTGAACAGCTCACGCAGCGGTTCAACCAGACCCATCTTCATCTCTTTCGGCAGGCCGCCGACGTTATGGTGAGATTTGATGACGTGCGCTTTACCGGTAGCGGAAGCGGCAGATTCGATCACGTCAGGGTAGATAGTCCCCTGCGCCAGCCATTTCACGTCTTCCAGCTTCAGCGCTTCTTCGTCGAACACTTCAACGAATACGCGGCCGATGATCTTACGTTTCGCTTCCGGATCGTTCTCGCCTTTCAGCGCATCCAGGAAGCGCTGCTCACCTTCAACGTGAACGATATTCAGGCCGAAGTGGTCACCAAACATATCCATGACCTGCTGTGCTTCGTTCAGGCGCAGCAGACCGTTATCCACGAATACGCAGGTCAGGTTTTTGCCGATCGCACGGTGCAGCAGCATTGCGGTTACGGAGGAATCTACGCCGCCGGACAGGCCGAGGATCACTTTATCGTCGCCAACCTGCTCGCGAATGCGGGCAACGGCATCGTCGATAATTTTAGCCGGGGTCCACAGCGCTTCACACTGGCAGATGTCGCGTACAAAACGCTCCAGCATACGCAGGCCCTGACGGGTATGGGTCACTTCCGGGTGGAACTGCACGCCGTAGAAGCGTTTTTCTTCGTGCGCCATAATGGCGAACGGGCAGGTCTCGGTGCTGGCAACGGTGACGAAGCCTTCCGGGATCGCGGTCACTTTGTCGCCGTGGCTCATCCACACGTCGAGCAGCGGTTTACCGTCGGCGGTGAGGGCATCTTCAATACCGCGGATCAGCGCGCTGTCGGTCTGCACTTCAACCTGCGCATAGCCGAACTCACGCTCGGTGGAGCTTTCAACGTGGCCGCCAAGCTGCATCGCCATGGTCTGCATGCCGTAGCACACGCCGAATACCGGAACGCCTGCATTGAACACGTATTCTGGCGCGCGCGGGCTGTTTGCTTCGGTGGTGCTTTCCGGGCCGCCGGAGAGGATGATACCGCTCGGGTTGAACTCACGGATTTGTGCTTCAGTAACATCCCACGCCCACAGTTCACAGTAAACGCCCAGTTCACGTACGCGACGCGCTACCAGCTGGGTGTACTGCGATCCGAAATCGAGAATAAGAATGCGATGTTTATGAATATTGTCTGTCATTTGACGATCATTCCGAGGCAAGTGAAACAAAAACAAAACGCCCGGTTCAGAACCGGGCGCGGAAACTAATCAGGAGCCCAGACGGTAGTTCGGGGACTCTTTGGTGATGGTCACGTCGTGAACGTGGCTTTCCTGGATACCCGCACCGCTGATACGCACGAATTCAGCCTTCGTACGCAGCAGGTCGATGGTACCACAACCGGTCAGACCCATACAGGAGCGCAGGCCGCCCATCTGCTGGTGAATGATCTCTTTCAGGCGGCCTTTATAGGCTACGCGGCCTTCGATACCTTCCGGCACCAGTTTGTCCGCGGCGTTATCGCTCTGGAAGTAACGGTCAGAAGAACCTTTGGACATCGCGCCCAGAGAACCCATACCGCGATAAGACTTATAAGAACGGCCCTGATACAGTTCGATTTCGCCCGGGGATTCTTCGGTACCCGCCAGCATAGAGCCAACCATGACGGCAGCAGCGCCCGCGGCAATCGCTTTAGCGATGTCACCGGAGAAACGAATACCGCCGTCGGCGATAACCGGAATACCGGTGCCTTCCAGCGCTTCAACCGCGTCGGAAACGGCAGTGATCTGCGGTACACCGACGCCGGTCACGATACGAGTCGTACAAATGGAACCCGGGCCGATACCGACTTTCACTGCGCTGCAGCCGGCTTCAGCCAGCGCGCGAGCGCCCGCACCGGTCGCCACGTTACCGCCGATGATTTGCAGATCCGGGTATTTCGCACGGGTTTCACGAATGCGCTGCAGCACGCCTTCAGAGTGGCCGTGAGAGGAGTCAATCAGCAGCACGTCAACGCCAGCGGCAACCAGCGCATCAACGCGCTCTTCGTTGCCCGCGCCCGCGCCCACCGCAGCGCCAACGCGCAGACGGCCTTTTTCATCTTTACAGGCGTTCGGTTTACGTTCGGCTTTTTTGAAGTCTTTAACGGTAATCATGCCCAGCAGGTGGAAGCTATCGTCAACCACCAGCGCTTTTTCCACGCGACGTTCGTGCATTTTAGCGAACACCACTTCACGTGATTCACCTTCACGAACGGTAACCAGGCGCTCTTTCGGCGTCATATAAACGCTCACCGGCTGGCTCAGGTCGGTCACGAAGCGCACGTCACGGCCGGTGATGATGCCGACCAGTTCGTTGTCTTCGGTCACAACCGGATAGCCCGCGAAGCCGTTACGCTCGGTCAGCGCTTTAACTTCTTCCAGGGTGGTGGTCGGCAGCACGGTTTGCGGGTCGGTCACGACGCCGGACTCGTGTTTTTTCACGCGGCGAACTTCTTCCGCCTGACGCTCGATGGACATATTTTTGTGGATAAAACCGATGCCGCCTTCCTGTGCCAGGGCAATTGCCAGGCGCGCTTCAGTCACGGTGTCCATTGCCGCAGAGAGCATAGGAATGTTCAGACGAATAGTTTTGGTCAGCTGAGTGCTAAGGTCAGCCGTGTTCGGCAGAACGGTAGAATGAGCGGGAACGAGGAGGACGTCGTCAAACGTCAGGGCTTCTTTTGCGATACGTAGCATGGGCAATATCTCACCTGGGAGGTTATTAAATATTGCCGCGGCATTATACAGAGCGTAAGCGATTGCATCCACACTTTTTTGCATAAAAGGCTTGCACTCACCCGGCAGCAGGTTACTATCGACTGAATAACCTGCTGATTTAGAATTTGATCCCGCTCACATGTTATCTTCTCAAAGCCCCGCAATTTTTACCGTTAGCCGCCTGAATCAGTCGGTGCGCCTGCTGCTCGAACGCGAGATGGGCCAGGTGTGGATAAGCGGCGAGATCTCTAACTTTACCCAGCCCTCTTCCGGCCACTGGTACTTCACTTTAAAAGACGATAACGCCCAGGTACGCTGCGCGATGTTCCGCAACAGCAACCGTCGGGTCACCTTCCGCCCGCAGCACGGGCAGCAGGTACTGGTGCGCGCCAACATTACGCTGTACGAACCGCGCGGCGACTACCAGATTATCGTCGAAAGTATGCAGCCTGCGGGCGAAGGGCTGTTGCAGCAAAAATATGAACAGCTCAAAGCGAAGCTACAGGCCGAAGGCTTGTTCGACCAGCAGTTCAAACAGCCGCTGCCCTCCCCGGCCCACTGCGTCGGGGTCATTACCTCGAAAACCGGCGCGGCGCTGCACGATATTCTCCACGTCCTTAAGCGTCGCGATCCGTCGCTGCCGGTGGTAATTTACCCCACTGCCGTGCAGGGCGACGATGCGCCGGGGCAGATTGTGCGCGCTATTGAGCTGGCAAACGCCCGCGGCGAGTGTGACGTATTAATCGTCGGGCGCGGCGGCGGCTCGCTGGAAGATTTGTGGAGCTTTAACGACGAACGGGTAGCGCGGGCGATTTTCGCCAGCCGCATCCCGGTGGTCAGCGCCGTCGGCCACGAAACCGATGTCACCATCGCCGATTTCGTCGGCGATCTGCGCGCGCCAACGCCGTCGGCGGCGGCGGAAATCGTCAGCCGTAACCAGCAGGAGCTGCTGCGTCAGGTGCAAAATGCGCAGCAGCGTCTGGAAATGGCGATGGATTATTATCTGGCGAATCGCCACCGCCGCTTTACGCAAATTCAGCATCGGCTTCAGCAGCAGCACCCGCAGCTGCGTCTGGCGCGCCAGCAAACAACGTTGGAAAGGCTGCGTCAGCGCATGAGCGTCGCGCTGGAAAATCAGATCAAGCAAGCCAATCAGCGCCAGCAGCGCATGCTACAGCGGCTGAACCAGCAGAACCCGCAGCCGCGCATTCATCGCGCGCAGTCACGGGTGCAACAGCTGGAGTATCGACTGGCGGAAAATATTCGCGCGCGGCTAAGCGAGCAGCGCGAGCGCTTTGGCAATGCGGTCACCCATCTGGAAGCCGTCAGCCCGCTGGCTACGCTTGCCCGTGGCTACAGCGTCACGACCGCCAGCGATGGCAAAGTACTGAAGCAAACGAAGCAGGCGAAGGCGGGAGAGATGCTGACTACGCGTCTGGCAGACGGCTGGGTAGAAAGTGAAATCCGCACGGTCACCGCACAGAAGAAAACGCGAGCGCGTAAAAAAGCGTTGTAAGAGGCCGATGATAAGGCCAATGCCTGATGGCGCTTCGCTTATCAGGCCTACCGTCGGGCACAAACGCACGTAGGCCGGGTAAGGCGCAACCGCCGCCAGGCCTAAACGTGCTACCACCGTAAAATTATTCGCCGACCGGCACCCACTCCACCCGCTTTTTCGATATCAGGCCGTGGCCGTTCTGGCAGAAGTAGTCCACCGCGCCGCAGGCTTTCAACACCTCCAACGGTTTGTGGCATTCCGGGCAGCGCGCCTCCAGCGTAAAATCTTTCTCGCAGTGGTCGCAGTGTGCCTGATTACCCAGCACCTCCAGCGAGGCCTGACAGGTTGGGCAGATGAATTCCATGACGACTCCTTAACGCGGTTCTTGTGCCGCTATTTTACCACGACTCACCGCTCAATGTTCCCCGCGTAGCTGCTGCTGGATACGTAAAAGCGTCTCCACTTCCGCCATGCGCCGCTGAGTGAGTTTTGCCACTTCATCCGGCGCGCGGAAAAACAGGCTGCGCTTGCCGAGGATTTGCTCTCCGAGACAGTGCGCATAAATGGCACCCGATCGCGCCCAGCGCATCACGCGATCGCCATCAATCAGCTCCACGCTTTCACCACCGGGGGCACGGGTCTGACTGATAATACGCCCATCGCGCAGATAAATACGGATCCCTTTGCGCTCAACGCCCGGCCCGGCGTATTTGTTCAGCCATAGGTTAACCGGAATATGGCCCAGCGTGCCTTTGAGGTGCGCCTCCCCTTCCGCCGTTTCGGTATCGCCATACACGATAGGCCGCCCCAGCCGGTCTTTCACCTGTTCCGCCACCAGTTGGATCTCATCGCTACCGCCGAGATAGTGCACCGTCTCACGCATCATCGCCAGCACATGAGTGCCAATATCGACAATCACGCCGTCAGGGTGGCGTAGCTGGCGGGTATCGGGCTCGCCGGTGGCAAAATTCAGCGCGATCGGCTCACCGGCGGCGTTAAAGCCACTCGGCTCCAGCAGAAAGCCATCAAGGCTGACAATATCGGCCAGCGAGGCGACCGGCGCTCGGCCAATCGCAGCGCCGCGTTCAGGACTCCAGCGGGCGTCCATATTCCCCTGCGCCAGACACAGCGCGCCATCACGGGCCATCCAGTGATCCAACGCCAGCACGCGGCACGCGTTTTCCGGCACCATAAGCAGGCGGCGGAGGTCGGTAAGCTGAGCCAGCGTGGCGGCAATCGGCTTCTCCACCACAATACGCGGAATCGACGAACGCAGCGCCTGTTCGAGCACCGGCAGATGCTGAAGCGAAATGGTGGTAATAAACAACGTATCAATAGGTTGCGCCAGCAGCGCGGCAAGAGAATCACAGGGCGTCACGCCCGGCAGCAACCGCTGCGGGTTGCGGTCATAGCCCCAGAGCGCCGTGACGGGCAGCGACAGCGCCTTCAGGGCCGGGAGATACGCCGTCTCAACCACCGCCCCCAGGCCAACAAATCCAATATTCATCGCATCGACTCATGTGCAGGAAAACGAGATAGCGGCATTATGCATGAAGCGCCAGCGCAGAAAATTGTCCGCGATGGCGTATTGCGGTTATCGCACGGCGCACAGGCGCTCAAACCCAGCCGCCAGATCGGTTTTCAGATCGTCCATGTCTTCCAGCCCGACCTGAATACGCAACGTCAGCCCGCCAGGCTGCCAGCGCGTGGCGGTGCGGTAGTCCGCGCAGTTGAAGGGAATAATCAGACTTTCAAAACCACCCCATGAATAGCCCATCGCAAAAATACGCATATGATCCAACATGTTTGCCACGCCCGCACGGGTGAACTCCGGCTTCAGCACCAGCGAAAACAGCCCGGTAGAACCGGTGAAATCGCGCTTCCAGAGCTCATGGCCCGGGCATTCAGGCAGCGCCGGGTGCAGCACCCTCATCACTTCCGGCCGCGTTTGCAGCCAGCGCGCCATCTCCAGACCGCGCTGTTCAGCTTCTTTAACGCGCAGATGCAGCGTGCGCAGCCCGCGTAGCGCCAGGAAGCAGTCTTCAGCACCGGGCAGCATCGCCATCAGGTCGTAGGTTTTTCGCAGTTGGGGCCACCAGGCCTCATTCGCCGAGACCAGACCCATCAGCAGATCAGAGTGACCGCCGAGGTACTTCGTTCCCGCCTCAAGCGCGAGGTCGCAGCCGTGCTCGTGGGCACGGAAGAAAATGGGTGTCGCCCAGGTATTGTCGATGATGGTCGCAATCCCCCGCGCTTTCGCCGCCCGCGTCATCGCCGGAACATCCTGAATTTCAAAGCTCTGCGAACCGGGAGACTCAAGGAACAGCGTGGTCGTGTTCGCCCGGAAGAGCGAAGCGATATTGGCCCCGATCAGCGGGTCGTAGTAGGTGGTTTCAATCCCCATTTTTGCCAGCATACCGGCGCAGAAGTTGCGGGTCGGGCGGTACACGCTGTCGGGCATCAGCAGGTGATCGCCTGCTTTCAGCGTGGTCAGCAGCGCCAGAGAAATCGCCCCCAGCCCCGATGGCGACAACACCGTTCCGGCGGCCCCCGCCAGCGCGCTCCAGGCGTTTTCCAGACTGGCGATGGTCGGCGTTCCCATCGTGCCGTAGTTAAACTCGGCGCGATTATGTTCCAGATCGTCAACCGTCGGGAAAACCACCGTTGAGCCGCGATAAATCGGCGCATTAACAAACCCCGCCTGGCGGGTGGTGTCCCGACCAAGCTGAGTGAGCTGCGTACTGATATTTAAATCGGAAGTGGAGCGATGTCCCATAACTTACCTCGTACCGTTCAGCGGCCGTGCCGACGCGAAATAGCGTTACTCGTTACCCCATTGATTGAGGAATTCTGCAATATCATCAATACGCTGTGCTTTAATGCCCGCCGCAACGGCCATCTCCTGCTGCGCCTCTTCGCTGATCTCTTCGTTGTTCATTAAGCGCGTAATAAGCAGCTGGAAATAGTGCGCCAGCGCGTCGCGTTCGTCATCGCCGACGGCCTGAGCGGCTTCGGTCGCATATTCATCGACGATGTCATAAAATTTCAGCGGGATTTCGTTAGTCATAACACAGCTCCTGGAATGAATGCCTGCAAAACGGTGACTATCCTACGTTAAGCGCTACGAGGTCAACGGCCGTTTGCATACTCGCCACGGATTTACTCCACGTTCACCTTCACTTTCGGTTTTGACAGCAGGATTTTCACAAATTCGGTAAATTTAACCGGCTTATAGAAATAGTATCCCTGCTGGAAGGTAATCTCGTTTTTGTTGAGGTAGTCGAGCTGCGCCTTTGTTTCAACGCCTTCGGCCACAATGCTGAGCGAGAGCTTACGGGCCAGATCCAGCACGCAATCGAGAATCCGCGTCGAATCCGGGTCTTCGTTGACCCGGGCGACAAAACTTTGATCGATTTTAATATAATCAATATGTAAATCATGGAGATATGACAATCCCGAGTACCCGGTACCGAAATCATCCAGGGCGATCACGAAACCCACTTTATGCAACGTATTCAGCGTCTGTATTAACGCTTCATCAACGTGCAGGGGTTCACGCTCGGTCACCTCAAGCACCAGGTTAAGATCCTGACGCAAGAAGCTTTCTTTAAACCGCAGGCACTCGTCGACAAAATCCGGTCGCGAGATATGCGATGCGCTGAAGTTAATGCCGACATGAAAACCTTCCGGCAGCTTGACGGCGATCGCATTCATATTAGCGACCACCTGCGCCATCAGGCTTTGCGTCAGCGATACGATCAGCCCGGTTTTCTCTGCCAGGGGAATAAACGATGCCGGGGAGAGATACCCGGCACGCGGATGCTTCCAGCGCGCAAGAACCTCAACACCGCGCAGCGTCCCCTCCCTGCCGTTCACCACCATATGGTAAAAAGGAACAATTTCGCCGCGGCGAATCGCCCGACGTAGCCGTTCTTCCGGCGTCACGTCTTTATTAAGGTATTTATTGAGGACGTAGGCCGTCACGATGGAAATAAACAGCAGAAATAACAGAATGCCCAGCCCGTGCGCGATCAGCCGTTGCAGACTCCATAGCGGCGGTTGACGGTAGACAATGCTAAAAGGATATTTTTCGGAATTGACCTGCGCGTTATAGGTTAGGTTGCCCGCTAGCGCCGTCACATCATCAGAAACACCAATCGCGGCATCGTTCACCCTCAGGGCATAGTTGACCCCTTTTAGCGGTACGCTGAGCGCGCTGCGAATATGCCGATCGCTGATGGTCACCAGAATATGGCTATCGTCAAATTGCGTGTTATAGATCAGCACCGGTTGCCCGTTCGCCATGTCGACGGCGGGCGCCAGCAACAAATGGCTTGCCGATAACGGCGGGACCGTCGAGAGCATAATGCGGTTACCCGGTAGCGACGAACACCACACCGCTCCCCGTTTGATAATGACGACGGTACGTAAATGCGGTTCCAGCGCGGCATCAATGCCAAGCCGATACTGGCCATCCAGATCGCATCCCGTCGCGGCGATATTCATCGCCGTTTGAGTCGCCCGTGCCGCTTCATCCAGAATAAGATTGATACTCTTTGCCGCATATTGCGCGCCGCTGAGGCTTTCAGCGCGCGAGGAAAACCAGAGTTGGGTATTCAAAATAAACACTCCGGTCAGAAAAAGACTGACCGCGGCGATTGTGGGCAGAAGTGCGTTGCGCATAGTGACGTCCCGGGCGAAAGAAGCGATTTCCTCCTGCTGACACCTGTTCGCTAACAGCGGCGAATACCAAAATCATGGTTGAAAGAATCGGATATCGCCATCACCCAATCCTATTTAACGCCATGCATGGCTTCAGGCCCGTATCTCAATCCGGTGGGCGTCAAAGGCCGCACGCAGCCGTCGGGCAAAGGCCAGCGCCTGCTCACCATCGCCGTGCAGACAGACCGTCTGCGCCTTTACCTTCGTCCAGATACCGTCACGGCTTTTCACGCGGCCGTTCAGCACCATTTCAAGCGTGCGCGTCACCGCTTCTTCTTCATCCTGAATCAGCGCCCCTGGCTCGTGGCGTGGCACCAGCGAGCCATCAGCCAGATAACCACGGTCGGCGAAGACTTCCTCCCGCGTGGTCAGGCCGTAACGTTCTCCCGCGCGAATGAGCTCGCTGCCCGCTAGCCCTACCAGCATCAGCGCAGAATCGATATCTTTTGTCGCCCTGGCGATGGCGTCGGCAAGCGCCGGTGACGCAGCCGCCTGGTTGTAGAGCATGCCGTGAGGCTTAACGTGAGATATCGTCCCGCCTTGCGCGCGCGTGATGGCCGCCAGCGCGCCAATTTGATACAGCATCTGGGCGTAGACAACGTCAGGCGCTAACAGCATAGCGGTGCGGCCAAAGTTTTCCCGATCGGGAAAACTGGGATGGGCCCCAATGGCCACGCCATACCGCTGCGCCAGCAGCACGCTCTGACGCATCGTCTGCGCATCACCGGCGTGGAAGCCACAGGCAATATTGGCGGACGTAATCAACGGCATCAGCGCACCGTCATTCGCACAGCCTTCGCCGAGATCGGCGTTTAAATCAATCATCATCGTAGAGCCGCTCTTTACCTTTAGCCGGGTGAGAATCGACGCTATCGCTATGCACGTCGATTGCCGTTCGACTATAGCAGATCGCTGCGGTGTGATAATGCCTCATCATCATTTTCCTGGCGACCGCCGTGCGCCCATAAAAAAAGCCCGCTACGCGGGCTTCTTGTGATATTGATTCAACGCTTACTTGCTTTTCTTGATGTGTTTAATCAAGCGCTTACGTTTACGCATCTGGGTCGGCGTCAGCGTATTACGTTTGTTTGCATACGGGTTTTCACCTTCCTTGAACTGAATACGAATAGGCGTACCCATCACATCCAGCGACTTACGGAAGTAGTTCATCAGGTAGCGTTTGTATGAATCCGGCAGATCTTTTACCTGGTTACCGTGAATCACCACGATCGGCGGGTTATAACCACCGGCGTGGGCATACTTCAGCTTCACGCGGCGGCCACGTACCAGCGGCGGCTGATGATCTTCCGCGGCCATGGTCATGATGCGGGTCAGCATCGCAGTACCCACGCGACGGGTCGAGCTGTCATACGCTTCGCGAATAGATTCGAACAGGTTACCCACGCCGCTGCCGTGCAGCGCAGAAATAAAGTGCACGCGAGCAAAGTCGATAAAGCCCAGACGGTAGTCGAGGGTTTCTTTCACCTGCTCTTTGACTTCCATGCTCAGGCCGTCCCACTTGTTGACGACGATAACCAGTGAGCGCCCACTATTGAGGATAAAGCCCAGCAGCGACAGATCCTGGTCAGAAATACCTTCCCGCGCATCAATCACCAGCAGACAGACGTTAGCGTCTTCAATGGCCTGCAATGTTTTGATAACCGAGAATTTCTCCACCGTATCGGTGACTTTACCGCGCTTACGCACGCCTGCGGTGTCGATGAGGACGTATTCACGTTCATCGCGCTCCATCGGGATGTAGATACTGTCACGGGTAGTGCCCGGCATGTCGTACACCACCACGCGGTCTTCGCCAAGAATACGGTTAGTTAGCGTTGACTTACCGACGTTCGGGCGGCCCACGATAGCGATTTTAATCGGCAGATCCTGCGGGTTAAAATCGTCTTCCGGCTCTTCAGGCGCTTCGCCGTTCTGCTCAGCCTCAAATTTTGCCCAATATTCGGCGTCTTCATCCACCTCTTCCGGCGGGTTCACGTCGTCAACGAACGGCAGCAGCACCTGCTCCAGCAGGCTGGTCACGCCGCGACCGTGAGAAGCGGCGATCGGGTGAATTTCACCGAGACCCAGCGACCAGAAGTCGGCCACCGCCTGGTCCGGATCGATGCCGTCGGTTTTGTTAGCCACCAGGAAGGTCGGTTTTTCGCGTGAACGCAGGTGTTTAGCGATGCCTTCATCCGCCGGCATCAGCCCCGCACGCGCATCAACCATAAACAGCACGACGTCGGCTTCTTCAATCGCCATCAGCGACTGTTCCGCCATGCGCGTTTCGACGCCTTCTTCCGTGCCGTCGATACCGCCGGTATCGATACAAATAAATTCACGCCCTTCAACTTCAGCACGACCGTACTTACGGTCACGAGTCAGACCCGGGAAATCCGCAACCAGCGCATCACGAGTGCGCGTCAGGCGGTTAAAGAGCGTGGATTTTCCAACATTAGGGCGCCCGACAAGCGCGACCACAGGTACCATGTTAAAGCCTCATATACTCAAAATTTGTGACAATCTGCGTTGCCGGACGATGCATCGTTTACCCGGCCTACTCTGTCTGTGTAGGCCCGATAAGCGAAGCGCCATCGGGCAAGAAATCAGTACTAATAAAAATAGCAAACGGCCCCTGAGCATACAGGAGCCGTCCATCGCTGAATCAACACAGCCGGATTAACGCGTAATGGCGTACACCGTGCCGTCTTTTGCCTGAATCAGCAGTTTACCGTCGGCTGCAACCGGATCCGTCAGGAAGCCTGAGCTGTCAACCTTCTGCTGAGCCTGGAAGCGCCCGTCTTCCGGGTTAACCCAGTGCATGTAGCCTTCGGCATCGCCCACCACCAGGCTGCCGTTATACAGCGCCGGCGAGGTCAGTAAACGGTGCAGCAGATCGCTCTGCGTCCACAGCGTCACGCCGCCGTCGGTGGTCAGCGCCAGAATACGATCGTTCTGATCGACGATGTAGATACGGTTGCCGTCGACGATGAAATCATTCACCGAGCCCAGCTCGCGTTTCCACATGATCTGACCGCTGCGCAGATCCAGCGCCGTCAGGTTACCATTGTAGGCTAAGGCATAAACCACGCCATTGACGATGACCGGCGTGGTGTCCACGTCGCTCAGACGGTCAATTTCCGTGGATCCGGTGGCCTGAGAAATACGCTGCTGCCAGATCAGTTGACCTTGCTGCATCAGGACCGCGCTCACGCGACCGTTATCACCGCCAACAATCGCCGCGCCGTAAGCTGCAGCCGGTGCAGATTCACCGCGCAGAGACAGCGCTGGCATATCCAGGTTTACCGTCCACTTCACGACGCCGCTGTTTTCATCCAGCGCCTGCAGCTGGCCGTTGCTGGTATGGATCAGCACCAGACCATCGCTCACGGTTGGGCGAGAAAGCACTTCGCCCGCCGCGGCGGTCTGCCAGACGATAGAACCGTCGCCCGCATCCAGCGCATAAACCTGCGCTTTTTCGCTGCCGACATAAACGTGGCCGCCGGAAACGGTCAGGCCGCCGGAGAGCAGCGCCGGTTTACGAGAGAACCAGCCGTCTTTTTCCGCCAGATTGACGGACCATACTTCTTTGCCATCATCCGCGTTCATCGCTTTCACGATGCCCTTACGGTCAGCGGCATAGACCACGCTATCCGCATAGGCCGTATGCAGGTTGGAGTAGAAATCGCCAATCCCGCTACCCACCGAAACGTCCCAGGCAGTAGACGGAGTAAACTGGTTTTCTACGGTCGGCAGCGGAGACATTTTAACAACGTCTTCTTCGCCGCTAAACAGTGAACAACCACTCAACAGAGTGACAGAAAGCAGTCCTGGCAAAAGTAGTTTACGCAATTGCATCGGGTCCCTCTCAGACGGACAAATTATTAATTTTCATGCGCATCATTTCGCTGAGCGCCGGTGATGCATCGCTTTTAGCGCCTGCTTCCCACGCCGCACGCGCGCCCTGCTTGTCACCTTTACTGAGCAGGATTTCCCCACGTAAATCAGCAACAATTGCCGTCCAGCCTTCACCTTTCACGCCTTCCAGCGTTTTCAGCGCTGCGTCAGGCTGCTTCATTTGCAGCTGAACGCGCGCCAGGCGCAGGTTGATAACGGACTTCAGATTATCATCAGATGCGGCGGCCAGCCCTTGCTGCAGCTGTTTTTCTGCCTGTGCCAGATCGTTTTTATCAACGAAGACCTGCGCCAGCTCCAGGGAAGCAAACGACCCGTAGGTGTTTTTCGCCCCAGCGGCAAATTTCTCCGCTGCGGCCAGCGCTTCCGGTTTCCCTGAACTAAGAGAAGAAACGGCATTTTCATAGGCCATGGACGCGTCCCTGGCCGTGTCTACCTGATGGGAATTCCAGTAACGCCAGCCAACCAGCGCACCGATCCCCAAAATTACCCCAACGGCCAGCGCTTTGCCATTTTCGGCAAAGAAGCTTTTCAGCGCCTCAACCTGATCGTTTTCGTTATTAATTTCCACGCAGCCCTTCTCCTGATAATGATGTCCTGGAGATTAACCCAGAATAGTGCGCAAATGCGCGGCAACGCCTTCCTGCGTTACGGTTGTCTGCTCACCAGAACGCAAATCCTTCACGACAACAGTGGCTTGCTCAACCTCAGACTCACCCAGAACCAGGGCAATACGGGCACCCCATTTATCTGCGCGGGCAAACTGCTTTTTAAAGTTGCCGCCGCCGTGGTTAGTCATCAGCTTCACGCCAGGTAATGCATCACGCACCTGCTCGGCCAGACGCATTGCGGCTGACTGAGTATCGGTGCCTGAGGCTACCAGGTATATATCGACAACAGGATCGGCTTTAAATTCCGGATTAACTGCCTGAACGAGTAAAACAAGACGTTCCAGGCCCATGGCAAAGCCCACGGCAGGGGTTGCGCGACCGCCTAGTTGCTCGACCAGGCCATCGTAGCGGCCGCCGGCACAAACGGTACCCTGCGAACCCAGGCTGTTCGTTACCCACTCGAAAACGGTGCGGTTGTAGTAATCCAGACCGCGAACCAGACGCTGGTTAACGGTGTAGGCGATACCGGCGGCATCCAGCTGCGCGCACAGGCCAGCAAAGTGCTCACGGGACTCATCGTCCAGGTAGTCACCCAGTTTCGGCGCGTTATTCAGCAACGCCTGCACGTCCTGATTTTTTGAATCCAGCACGCGCAGCGGGTTGCTGTACATACGACGTTTGCAGTCTTCATCCAGCACGTCGACGTGTTGCTCGAGGAACGCCACCAGCGCGTCGCGGTAGTTAGCGCGCGCTTCCAGTGAACCGATGGAGTTCAGCTCCAGATTAACGTGCTCGGCCATACCGAGCGCACGCCACCAGCGCGCGGTCAGCATAATCAGCTCCGCGTCAATGTCCGGGCCCTGCAGGCCAAACACTTCGACACCCAGCTGATGGAACTGGCGGTAGCGGCCTTTCTGCGGACGCTCGTGGCGGAACATCGGGCCGATGTACCACAGACGCTGCTCCTGATTGTACAGAAGACCATGTTCGATGCCGGCGCGTACGCAGCCCGCAGTACCTTCCGGACGCAGCGTCAGGCTATCGCCGTTGCGGTCTTCAAAGGTATACATCTCTTTTTCAACCACGTCGGTGACTTCACCGATAGCGCGCTTGAATAACGGGGTCTGCTCTACAATCGGCAAACGGATTTCGCTGTAACCGTAGCTGCCGAGCACCTGCTTGAGTGTGCCTTCAATGCGCTGCCAGATGGCGGTTTCGCCAGGCAGATAATCGTTCATGCCGCGAATGGCTTGAATGTTTTTTGCCACGTTAATTCTCTTTATATATAAAAATGAACCCTCGCGCGGTCAGCGCACGAGAGGTTCAATCATACACGGGAAGCAAGCCGCTTCCCATCTCGTTATTTTTCAACCTGCTGAACGTCGATACGGCGCGTCTCGTCAAGCACCGCGGCTTTCGCGCGGATTCTGGCTTCAAGCTGGCTAATCATATCGTCGTTGTCCAGACGGTCTTTACGCACGCCGTCTTCATACAGGCCGCTCTTTTTGTTGCCGCCCGTCACGCCCAGCGTCGACACCAGCGCTTCGCCAGGGCCATTCACCACGCAGCCGATGATCGAAACGTCCATCGGGGTGATGATGTCTTCCAGCCGCTGCTCCAGCGCGTTGACCGTACCGATCACGTCAAATTCCTGACGAGAGCAGGTCGGGCAGGCGATGAAGTTAATCCCGCGCGCGCGAATGCGCAGCGATTTGAGAATGTCGAAACCGACTTTAATTTCTTCGACCGGGTCCGCCGCCAGCGATACGCGCAGCGTGTCACCAATGCCTTCGGACAACAGCAGACCAAGGCCGATTGCGGACTTGACCGCGCCGCTGCGCGCGCCGCCCGCTTCGGTGATCCCGAGGTGCAGCGGCTGATCGATCTGTTTCGCCAGCAGGCGATACGATTCGACGGCAAGGAAAACGTCCGACGCTTTCACGCTGACCTTGAACTGATCGAAGTTCAGTCGATCCAGATGATCGACATGACGCATCGCCGATTCCAGCAGCGCCTGCGGCGTCGGCTCACCGTATTTTTCCTGCAGATCTTTTTCCAGCGAACCGGCGTTAACACCGATGCGGATCGGGATGTTTTTGTCACGCGCGCAGTCAACCACCATGCGAATGCGCTCTTCGTTGCCGATATTGCCCGGGTTAATACGCAGGCAGTCGACGCCGTATTCCGCAACCTTCAGCGCAATACGGTAGTCAAAGTGGATATCGGCGACCAGCGGGACGTTGACCTGCTGTTTGATAAGTTTGAACGCCTCGGCGGCGTCCATCGTTGGCACGGAAACGCGAACGATGTCCGCGCCAACGCGTTCTAACGCTCTGATTTGATTGACCGTCGCTTCGACATCCGTCGTGCGCGTGTTGGTCATCGACTGGACGGCGATAGGGGCCCCATCGCCGATCGGCACGTTCCCAACGTAAATGCGTGTGGATTTTCTACGTTGAATAGGAGCCTGGTTGTGCATGAAAAATCTCCCGCATTACGCGTCTGTTATTGTGCCGGTGATTGTTCAGCACTCACGGTCAGGCGCGCAACCTGGTTAGTTCTGATAAAGCGGCTCAGATCGACCGGTTTACCCTGGTATTCAATTTGTACCGCAGCCGGTGCGCCAATTTTCAGCTTATAAGGCGCCTGGCCGGTGAGGTTCAGGTTACCACCTTTACGCTGCAGGCCGCTGAACAGTTTTTTACCGGTCGCATCGGTCACTTCCAGCCAGCAGTCGGCGGAGAAGTTCATGACCAGCGCGTTAGCGTCAGCCACCGGCGCGGCAGTTTGTGCCGGATCGGTTGGCAGCGCGCCCGGCGCGGCAGCCTGCGGTGCAGGGGTAATTTGTGCTGCAGTGGTATCAACATTCGCCTGGGACGGTGACACAACGGCGTTGTTCTGCGCGGCGGCTGTTGCCGTATCGGCTGGAGCCTGAGCTGCGGTATCGGCTGGCGCCGCAGCGCTGGAGCCCTGCACGGCGGCAGTATCGGTCGTAGCCGTAGACGGAGCCGCATCGGCTCCCGTATTCAGCGGAATATTTTGTGAATCGCTGCCGCTCGCCTTCAGCTCAACGGAAGACTGATCGGCCATCGTGGTGATCTCTTCCTGCTGCGCTTTGTGGTTTTGCCACCACCAGGCGACGGTTAAACCCACCACCACAAACAGCACCAGCCAGGTAAAGCTCATCAGCCAGCCGTCGCGTTTTTTGCGACGCTTGCCCAAAGAGAAGCTCTGCATCGGCGCGACCTTGGCAGCGCGCACCGGCGCCTGCTTTTCCATCATCGGCAGCAGTTCTTCTTCTGGAATATGGACCAGACGAGCGTAGGAACGGATATAACCACGCAAGAATGTTGAAGCGAGTTCAGCAGGAGCCTTATCTTCTTCAATATCACGAACGGTGGAAACCTTCAGGCACAAGCGTTCTGCAACGGCTTGCTGGCTGAGTCCGAGTTGTTCACGGGCATTACGCAAACGGACACCCGTAGTTTGTGCTTCTTGTTGATCGTGGTTGGTTTCAGTATTCATTCGCTACAACTGCTGATTCGTGAAATTTAAGGTTCTGATGCGAAGCCTTCTCGCACCGCGAAACATCCGGTCGTGTTACCGAACGGACGGACAGGCCGCCCGTTATGCCCTACTCCAAAACAGCGTCAAAAGCCGTATTCACGCTGTGATTGCAACGCTACATACTGCCTCAATACTTGATGAAACGCACCGTAATTATTAACCAGATCAGTACGTTTCGCCTAATCCTTAAGCACTTGGCTGTGCGTGCGCCATTTCTGGCGCACGCGGCGCGCTATCAGAGCGCTTTGACCTCAATGGTTTCACCCTGCATACGCTTACGCATTGTACGCTTGGTGCGGTCAATCACATCACCGGCAAGCTGACCACAGGCGGCATCAATGTCATCACCGCGGGTCTTACGCACGATGGTGGTAAAGCCATAGCTCATCAGTACTTTACTGAAGCGGTCAATGCGGCTGTTGGAGCTGCGGCCGTACGGTGCGCCCGGGAACGGGTTCCACGGAATCAGGTTGATTTTGCACGGCGTATCTTTCAGCAGTTCAGCCAGCTCATGGGCGTGCTCGGTGCCATCGTTAATATGGTCCAGCATCACGTATTCGATGGTCACGCGGCCCTGGTTGGCGTTGGACTTCGAAATGTAGCCACGAACGGACTCCAGGAACGTCGCGATGTTGTACTTTTTGTTGATCGGTACAATTTCGTCACGGATGGTGTCGTTCGGTGCGTGCAGGGAAATCGCTAGCGCGACGTCAATCATATCGCCCAGCTTATCGAGCGCCGGAACCACGCCTGATGTGGACAGCGTTACGCGACGTTTGGACAGGCCGAAACCGAAGTCATCGAGCATGATTTCCATCGCGGGAACCACGTTAGTCAGGTTCAGCAGCGGTTCGCCCATCCCCATCATCACCACGTTGGTGATCGGACGCACGCCGGTTGCTTTGACCGCACCGACGATTTTCGCCGCGCGCCACACCTGGCCGATAATTTCAGATACGCGCAGGTTGCGGTTGAAGCCCTGCTGGGCCGTAGAGCAGAATTTACACTCTAATGCGCAGCCGACCTGTGAAGAGACGCACAGGGTCGCGCGATCGTCTTCCGGGATATACACGGTTTCAACGCGCTGATCGCCAACGGCAATCGCCCATTTGATGGTGCCGTCAGAAGAACGCTGCTCTTCTACCACTTCCGGAGCGCGAATTTCAGCCACTTCTTTCAGCTTACCGCGCAGAACTTTGTTGATGTCGGTCATCTCATCAAAGTCGTCGCAGCAGTAGTGATACATCCACTTCATCACCTGATCGGCGCGGAAGGGTTTTTCGCCTAAGTTTTTAAAAAACTCGCGCATCTGCTGACGGTTAAGATCCAGCAGGTTAATTTTTCCATCTTTGTTGGGAACCGCCGGGATGGCGCTCTCAGGCGTGACAATTTGTTCAGACATTTTCTATTCCGGCCTCGTTGTTACACGTTATGGCCCCTGGAGGGTTAATAAAAAGAAGCGCCCCAGGAAAGCGTTCTGCTCGTCCGGGGGCGCTGCATTGTACAAATTCTGGCGCATGGATGCCACGTCTGCACGCGGCATTCACGAAATAAAGTGTAAACGATCCCTTAACGGGTGCGCGGGCACACTTCGCCTTCGCCGAAGAAGAAGGCGATTTCGCGCGCGGCGGATTCAACGGAATCGGAACCGTGGGTGCCGTTCTCGGTGAAGCTGTCCGCGTAGTCAGCGCGCAGGGTGCCTGCCAGCGCGTTTGCCGGGTTGGTGGCACCCAGCAGATCGCGGTGACGCTGAACGGCGTTTTCGCCTTCCAGTACGGAAACCACGATCGGGCCAGAGGTCATGAACTCAACCAGACCGTCGAAGAACGGACGGCCGTCGTGCTCAGCGTAGAAGCCGCGCGCCTGCTCAACGGTCAGGTGCAGCATTTTGGTGCCAACAATCTTAAACCCTGCTGATTCAAAGCGAGAGAAGATGCTGCCAATAACGTTTTTTGCCACCGCGTTTGGCTTGATGATGGAAAAAGTACGTTCAATAGCCATGATTACCTCTAATAATAAAATTTATTTTGTTGTCGTGCATACAGCAGCTGTATTACCTGGCGCGGATTATAATGACCGGATGCGTCGTTGCCTATGGATGAAGGTAACATTTTTTTAAAATAAAATACTTTTAAGCAACACACTTTGTAACAAACCCGGTTTGGTTATTGTGCGCTGCTACTGCCCGATGGCGCTACGCTTATCGGGCTTACGGGTCGATGCCATATTGTAGGCCGGGTAAGCGCAGCACCAACCGGCAACGTCACTCACTGCAGCGTAAAATTCACCACCGACGTCTGCCCTGCTTCATCCATCACCACCAGTTGATAAGCCGCCGGATCTGCCAGCGTCAACGTCAGACTATCGCCAGCGCTGGCCTGCGGTTCACCGTTGAGGAACCACCAGCGCCTCCCTTCTCCACCGCTCGCGTGCAGCACGACTCTTGCATTCGACTCACCGGGCAAACGTCGGATCACGGCATCTTCACGAATACCGGACAGCATCAGCGGGGCCATGTTCTGCACTTGACGCGGCGGGCAACGCGTCGACACCGGCGGCAGCCGCGCGGCACGGCGCTCTCCGACGGGCAGCCACGGCTCCAGCGGCAGCGGCCAGACGTCGAGGATCGTTTCACGGGCCCCCGGGCAGTCTGCTGCCACCCGTTTGCCTTCGCCATCAAGCCACATCGGGAAACGAATGCCCTGCATCCCTTCCTGCTCAGGCAGCTGTAACGTCGGCGGCAGGCTATTATCCAGCATCCAGGTCGACAGCCTGCGGCGGCAGTTGGTGTCCCCCGCTGGCAGCGGCTGCCCGCCTGGCCAGCAGATTTCCGCCACGCCAACCGACGCCGGACGAGGATCGCGCGCCTCCTGCTGGCGCGCAGCGCGTGAGGCCAACAGATTGTTGACCTGGTTCAACAGCGGAATGGCGCTGGCGAAACCAAACTGCCCGGCCACCGGCGTACCGTCCGGCCTACCGGTCCAGATGCCGATGCTGTAACGGGCATTAACGCCAATCGCCCATGCGTCGCGATAGCCGTAGCTGGTGCCGGTTTTCCACGCCAGCGGCACCCCCTGCGGCAGCGAGGCATCCGGCAACGGCTGCGCCTCGTTGGCCAGAATGCGGCGGATAATCCACGCCGCGCCCGGCGACAGCAGCGGCCGTTCGACCAGCGGGTCGCTGGCCAGCATCCGCAGTTTGCCCACCCTTCCGTGTCGCGCGAAGGCACTATAGGCGGCGGTGATATCAGCCAGCCGCGCGCCAGCGCCGCCGAGAATGAGCGATAAATTCGGCTCCGCACCGGTCGGCAGAATCAGCGGTAGCCCGGCATTGCGCAGCCGGGCGGCGAACTGCTTCGGCCCGTAAGCGTCCAGCACCTGCACGGCAGGAAGATTCAGCGAGCGCACCAGCGCTTCGCTCATGCTCACCGGGCCGTGGAATCCGCTGTCAAAGTTACCCGGTCGGTAGTCTCCCACCCGACGCGGCACATCCTGTAGCAGCGATGCCGGATGAATCAGCGCGCTGTCGAGCGCCATACCGTATAAAAATGGCTTCAGCACCGACCCCGGCGAACGCACTGCGGTCACCATATCGACATGACCAAAGCGGCTATCATCGGTAATATCCGCAGAACCAACCCAGCCGCGCACCTTCATATCGCGGTTATCGACCACCACCATCGCCAGCGAGCTGCGCGGTGCCAGACGCGATTTCCAGTTCATCGCCAGATCTTCCAGCTGCCGCTGCAGCCCGGCATCCAGGGTGGTCACAATTTTTTCCTCACGGCTCCGCGCCAGCATGGCGCGCGCAAACAGCGGTGCCAGCTGCGGCATCTGGCGCGGGAACAGCCATACCGGCTCTTCTTTCGCCTCCTTTACCGCAGCGTCAGGCCAGACGCCCTGAGTCAGCATTCGGTCAAGGACTTTATTACGCGCGGCCTGCGCCCGATGAGGCCAGCGGTCCGGACGCAGTCGGCTGGGCGCCTGCGGCAGTACAGCCAGCAGCGCAGCGTCGGCGTAGCTTAATTGCGCAGGCGGTTTTCCGAGATAGGCCCAACTGGCAGCACCGACGCCCTGAAGCGTGCCGCCGAACGGAGCCCGGTTGAGATAAAGCGTCAGAATATCCCGTTTGGAAAGATGCCATTCCAGTTGGAAGGCGCGCCACAGCTGGCGAAACTTACCGCCAAACGTACGCGGATGCGGGTCCAGCAGCCGCGCCACCTGCATCGTCAGCGTGCTGCCGCCCGACACTACGCGCCCGGCGGAGAGATCCTGCCAGGCCGCGCGGACAATGGAAAACGGGTTTACGCCGGGATGGTCCCAGAACCAGCGGTCTTCATATTGGATCAAGGCATCCAGGTAGCGTGGCGACACCTCTTCCACGGTCACCGGGTAGCGCCAGATCCCTTCGGCATCGGCAAAACGCCACAGCGGGCTGCCGTCCTCGGCGACCACCACGCGGGCGGGCGTCACTTCATGCAGCGGCAGCGGCCAGCGCTTATCGGCCAGCACCACCGCGCCGCAAAAGAGGACCACCGCCCCGGCCAGCCAGCGCCAGACGGGGCGTTTAAGCCAGGCGACCCGCATGCTATGGGACGACAATCAGCATGTCGTCCGCCGTACCCACCGCGCGCCAGGCCGGAACATACATGGATTCTACCTGCGACGGCGGCACCTGATAGGTACCCGGCATGACCGCGCGAGCCAGATAAACCAGCGTCACCGGCTGGTTAGCGTTGACCGCCACCGCCGCCACAAAGCGGTCGTCACGGAATTCCATGTGCTGGATATCCGCCTGCTGCATCTGGTTGAGCCACTCCTGCACTTCGCTGGCGTTGTCCTGCAGATTGGCACTGCTGTTAGCCAGATTCTGGTTTTCCAGCTCCAGTCCGGCAGGCAGCATATCGACCACCAGCGCATCCGGCACGTTCTGTCCGGCGTTGATATCTAACTTCACCAGCACCAGTTCGCCGCTACGCAGCGAAGAAAGCGATTTGCGCTGACCATCAGTGCCATAGAACTGGCGCTCAATATGCAGCACGTTGCCGCTTGCCGCTGGCGCATTTTGCGGGTAACCGGTGCTGTCGAGTCGCAGCCACAGCGGCTGCTGGCCGCTGTTTGTCACCGTCAGCGCCGCAAGCTGCTCTGCATCCAGATTACGCGTCAGGGCTTTCTCTCCCCGCAACGGCTGACCGTCCAGCGAAGTTTGCGCCTGCCAGTTGCCCGGCGCGTCCAGCACGCTTTTCGCCGCCAGGAACAGCGCATTGTTCTCCTGGGTCGACAGCCAGCGTTCGCTGAAAGCCTGCTCAGCGAGGGTTTGCAGTAGCGCATTCTGGGCCGCCGGTAGCAGCTTGTTCTCTTCCAGCAGCGCCAGCATCAGCGCGTTGTCGCGCAGGTCGCTGCCGTAGTCCGCCAGCCAACGCGCCCTGTCAGTACGTTTGGTAGTCAACGCCAGCTGCAGCGCCTGTTCGCTGCGCGGGGCGTCGCCCATCGCTTTCAGCGCAATACCCAGCTGCATCAACGGCAGGCCGGACCCGGCCTGCGCGCGGCGTTCCCAGAGTTCGCGAAGCGCACCGAGCGGCGCTTTTTGCTGACGGGCCAGCACCAGGCCTGCATAGGCCTGAATGGCAAAACGGCTAGCCGCGCTGTCGTCGGTGTAGCGTACGCTCATCAGCCCCGGCTCCTGCAGGTAGCGCAGCATCCGGTTATTGCCTTTATTGATGGCCTCCACCGGTACGCTATAACCCTGCTCCGCAGCGCGGACCAGGAAGTCCATGGCATAAGCAGTCAGCCAGTACTCTTCTGGCCCTTCTTTGTCCCACAGGCCAAATCCGCCGCTCTCTTTTTGCATTTGCAGCAGGCGAGAGATGCCAAGATCCACCGCAGCACGGCGTTTTTCATCGCTGTCGCCGACGATGCCCAACGTTTTTAGCTGTGCGGCGTTGGTATAAAGCTGCGGGAACAGGCCGCTGGCCGTCTGTTCAAGACAGCCGTACGGATAGGCTTTCAATTCGCGGATATAGCGCGCCAGGTTGAGCGGCGGTTTACCGCTCAGCAGCAGTTGGCCCTGCACCGTCGCCGGCGAGAACGCCGCGTTCTGCCCTGACGGTATGCTCCAGCTCTCACCAGGCTGCAGCACCGCGCCGTTATTGACCGTTTGCGCCGGGAACGCCGGGCGCACGCCAATCTTCCACTGCTTATGCAGGTCGGCCAGCGTTTCACCCGGTAGATTCAGGCCCGATACGCTGACATTCACTTCTCCGTCGCCGAAGCCTTCACTGGCGCTCACCGGCACAAACAGCGTGCTGCGCGCACCGGGCTCCAGCGAGACCGCCGCAGGCTGGCCGCTCTTCAGGGTCAGCAGACCGGCGGTGGCAATCTGAACGTTCAGCGTCTGGGGTTTATCCGTCAGGTTGGTCAGATCCAGCGTCAGACGAGCGCTATCGCCGCCCGCCATAAAGCGCGGCGTATTCAGTTCCGCGACGACCGGTGCGGCAACCACTACTTTTTGTTCCGCGCTGCCGAAATCTTCGCTCGTCCATGCCTGTGCCATCACTCTCAGCTCGCCGTTAAAGTCGCCTATTGGCATCGTTATCGAGCCTTCGCCGTTGTCGTCGAGGGTCACCGGCTGCGCCTGCTGGGCGATAATGGTGACGTGGTTAACCGGCGGCTTACCGCCGCGGTTAAGCTCATCGCCGTCACCGCCGAAGCGCAGGCTGGCAAGACGCCCCTGGCCTTCAATCACCTGGCCATAGATATCATAAATATCTGCACCGTAGCGTTTCTGGCCGAAGAAGGCCTGCCACGGGTCCGGCGTGGCGTAGTCGGTAATATTCAGCACGCCGCTGTCAACGGCCGACAGCAACACGTTGACCTGCTTCGGTGCCGCCCCTTCTTTGCGTCCCACCTTCACCTTAACCGTCAGCGGCTGGTTCGGGCGCATTTTCTGCGGGCCCTCCAGCGCAACGTCCAGCCGACGCTGTTCGTCACCGAGCGGCAGATGCAGCACGCCCACCGCCCGCTTTGGCGTAGCGGAGCGCGATTTGTCCCCCGGACGAACCACCAGCGTGCTCAGATAGAGATCGTGGCGGTTCCAGCTTTTGTCGACCGGAATGCTTAGATCCAGCCCCGCGGCGGGGACCTCAATTTCCTGCCACCACAGCGGCCCATCGCTGGATTCCACCATCGCGTAGCCTTTACCTGCCGCCGGGGCGGCAATGTGCAGCTTGATGGTATCGCCGGGCCGGTAGTTCGGTTTATCAAGCTTGAGCGTGACGCGATCCGGGCGCGCCGCGCCGCTGCCGTCGCTGTTATCCTGCCAGCTGTAACCGGCCCAGAAACGCACGCTACTGACCGCATCGTTCGGCGCTTTGACCTCCAGACGATAGGCGCCCCACTCTACCGGGAAACTGACCTTACCGGTTTCATCTGCGCTGAGATCCAGCGTCTCTTCGCCCTCGACCAGATCTTTTTGATCGAAGCGAGACTGCCAGCCGTCGCTTTCCGACCAGTTCCAGTAATAATCACGGCGTTCACGAATCAGCCTGACCTGCAGGCCGGTAACCGCTTTCTTATTACCGCTGGCGTCGCTGTAAACCACGTCAAAGGCCGCCTGGCTGTTTTCATCGACGATCGGCTGATTGACGGTGGTGTCGGTGCGATAGTCATAGACCGCTTTGCTGGCAAACTGCGGGCGGATCCCCGGCAGCTCGGCTGCTGGCCAGATAGCCTGGCTTACCCGGCGGGTGACCGGGCGACCGCCGGACTCAAGCAGGCTGGCCTGGAGGATCACCTGCAGCGGCGAGTGGGTTTCCTGCCACTGGCTGGCGGTGGTCACTTCACCATGGCCTTTGGCATCCAGCGTCAGGTTCATTTCATCCAGGCTGCGGGCGGTATTTTCTTGCGCAATATCGCCAAACTGGAAGCCCGGCAGCGCCGCGACGGCATCGCGCAGCGGGCGTAAAAACAGCTTGCCCTGGAGACTGTTACCGCTGGCTGGCGCGCCGTAGAGGTAGGAACCCACCACGCTGAACGTCACATCGTCAGCAGGAGCCAGCGGTGCGGTTTGCGGCGTCAGGCTCAGCGCCATGCGTTCGGGCATAAAATCTTCAACGTGGAAATCCCACTCACGCGGCTGGTTATCGCCGGTGTTAGCGCGAATATGCCACATCCCCGTGGCGGCACTGCTATCGAGCGGGTAGGTCAATTGATACAGGCCGTTCTGCGGCTGGCTGACGACGCTGCGGATCACCTGCCCGTCCGGCTTGACCACCTCGAGCTTAATCGGCTGATCGGGCAGCGGTTTGCCGTCACTGTCGCGCAGCAGCCCGTTGAGTATCACCGTTTCACCGGGGCGATAAAGATCGCGCGGGCCAAACATAAAGAACTGCTTACGGTAGCCGGGGTCACCGGCAACGTCGAACTCGGCCAGGTCCAGCGCGGGAAGTTTGAGATCCAGCAGCGTGGTTTGCCCCTCTTTGCGCGCCAGCAGCAGCGCCGCGTCTTTATCCGTCTGGAGGGTCGCATGGCCTTTGGCATCGCTGGTCGCCTGCGCCAGCGTCTGGCCTTTATCGTTAAGCAGGGTCAGTTCTACGGCCGATTGCGCCGCGCCGTTTTCCAGGCTTTGGGTGAAAACGTCCAGTTGGCCGTGATAGCGGTGCAGCGAAACGCCCACATCGCTGAGGGTAAACAGCGTAGCGGCATTGCTGTAGCTGTACTGACCCGCCGGATTCATCACCGCAATATAAACGCCTGACTGCTGTAGCGGCGCAATATCCTTCAGCGGCAGCAGCAGTTTTTCGCGAGTGTTACGCGTGGGGTTGAGATCGAAACGTCCGGTATAGACAAGGTCCGCCATTTTCAGCAGCTCGTCAGATTCCCAGTTGCTCAGCGAACTGCGATATTCCCACTGGCTGACAAATGCCGCCAGCGACTCCGGCTTCACGCGGAAGAAGTTGACGTCAACGTGCGGCACGTTGAGCACCATCACCGGCAGCCCTTCCACCACTTTGCCGGGCAGCAGCGAGCCGCGGCTGGCAAAACCGACGCTGGGGGCAATATCACGTGTAGTCAGCGTTTTCTCCACGCTGCTGCCGAAGGCGGATTTGTTCAGCGCCGCCAGCTCAGGATCGACGGTCACAATCAGGTCGCGTTTAGGCTCCAGATGGCGCAGACGCAGCTCTTTGAGGTTTGGCGCCAGCTCCCATGCACCGTCCACTTTGCCGCTCTTTTTGTCGACCAGATGAACGGTTTTGCTGAAATCCTGATCGGGATTTAGCGGAATCGAAAAGGTGAGCACCAGCGTCGCCGCGCCGTCGAGCTGCACTTCAGAGGCATCCAGCAGGGAAAGCGTTTTGCCCTGACTCTGCTGGGCAAGTTTGGCCAGCTGCGCCGCATCCGGTTTATTCGCCGACGCGTGCTCGGCTGCAGCCGGGGCCGCCGCCGAGGCGGGCTTATCATCGTTGTTATTGTCGCATCCCGCCAGGGTAAACGTCATTGCCAGCGCCAGCGCTAGCGTAGCCAAACGAAAGGGTTTCATCCTGGAACCTCTGACTGGTGAAGTCTGTTTGAGTCGTTGATTCAGTATTATGCCCCAGACCCGAGTTTGCCAGTAGCCAGCCCGCTCGCAAAATTGACGACCATTTTTCATCACAAACGGGATGTTACGGCGATCACAGCACCGAACGTCACCTGTGACGTTACGCGTACTTTGTTTTTAAAACAATAAGATAGCTAGATTCCTCTCGCACTCTGCTGTTACCTTTTGCCGGTCGTCACCTCTTACTCTACGCGGTTCAATAATTGGAGATCGGAATGAAAAGAGCCGTTAATGCCCTACAAAATTTTGGCAAATCTCTCTACGGCCCGGTGCTCATATTGCCAATCGTCGGTCTGTTTATCGCCTTCGGTAACGTGCTGGGTAACGGTAGCCTCGCCGAGTACATTCACGTTCTCGGTTACCCTGCCGTTCAGCATCTTGGCCAGCTGATCGCCAAATCCGCCGTGTCGCTGCTGGTCAACCTGGCGATGATCTTCGCCGTCGGCATTCCCATTGGCCTTGCCGCCCGCGATAAAGGTTACGCGGCGCTGCTGGGCCTGGTCACCTTTATCGTTTTTATCAACGCCATGAATGTGACGCTCCAGCTACAGGGCGAACTGGCACCTGCCGATCTTATGCGCACCGCCGGGCAAAGCATGGTGCTCGGCGTACAGGTGCTGGAGATGGGCGTGTTTGCCGGGATCCTCACCGGTGCGCTCACCGGCTACCTGTATAACCGCTATTCCGGCGTACAGTTTTCCGGGGCGATGGCTATCTACTCCGGGCACTGCTTCGTCACCATTATCATTTTGCCGGTTGCCATACTTCTCGGCGTGATCATGAGCGAACTCTGGCCGTGGGCGCAGCACGGCATCAGCGCGCTGGCGTTGGCGATTAAAGGCTCCGGCCCGTTCGGCGTAGCCATTTATGGCTTCCTTGAGCGCATTCTGGTGCCAACCGGCCTGCATCATCTGGTTTATACCCCGTTCCTGTACACCGAGCTTGGGGGTTCACAGGAAGTATGCGGCACGCTGTATCAGGGCGCGCGCAATATCTATTTCGCCGAAATGGCCTGCCCGAAGGTCACGCAACTGAGCAGCACGGTAGTGTGGGACGCGCGTGGCATCAGCAAAATGTTCGGCCTGCCCGCCGCGGCGCTGGCAATGTACGTCACGGCCAAACCGGAGCGTAAAGCGGCGGCGAAAGCCATTCTGATCCCGGCGGCGCTAACGTCCATGCTGGTCGGCGTCACGGAACCGCTGGAATTTTCATTCCTGTTCGTCGCGCCGCTGCTGTTCGTGGTGCACGCGGTGCTGACCGGCATTGGCATGATGCTGTTCTCACTGCTCGGCGTCCATGCGATCGGCGCGAACGGCATCATCGACTTTGTGCTCTACAACCTGCCGCTGGGCACCACCAAAGCGAACTGGCCAATGTATATCGCGGTGGGGCTCACGATGTCCGCACTCTATTTCCTTATCTTCCGCTTCCTGATTCTGCGTTTTGATATGAAAACGCCGGGCCGCGAAGAGGAAGACCAACAGACCCGGCTCTACAGCAAGCAGGAGTACCAGGCTAAGGGCAACAACGACGGGCTGGGAACCCTCATCATCGAAGGATTAGGCGGGCGCGACAACATTGAGGTGGTGGATAACTGTTACACCCGGCTGCGCGTCACGGTCAAAGATGTAGCGCAAATTAACGAACCGCAGCTTAAAGCAACAGGTGCGAAAGGCATTATTAAACAAGGCAATAACGTTCAGGTGGTCTACGGGCTGCATGTCAAAAAAATGCGAGAAGCCGTTGAGATGTTTCTCTGAAGGAGGCTATAACATGTTGAAATCCCCATTTATTCTGGCTATCGCCGGCGGCGGCAGCACCTATACCCCGGGCATTGTGAAGAGCCTGATGGTGCGCTTAAGCGACTTCCCGCTGGCGGAAATTCGCCTCTACGACATTGATGAAGCGCGGCAAAACACTCTCGCGCCGGTGGTAGAAAAGGTTATACGCGACCACAGCCAGAGCATCAAATTTACCGTCACCACCTGCCCGGAAACGGCCTTCAGCGGCGCACACTTTGTGTTTGCCCAGATGCGCGTTGGTCAATACAAGATGCGTGAGCTGGATGAAAAAATCCCGCTGCGCCACGACGTGGTGGGTCAGGAGACCTGCGGCCCGGGCGGCCTGGCCTACGGCCTGCGTACCATTCTGCCGATGGTTGAATTGATTGACCTGGTTGAGCGCCATGCAGACCCGAAAGCGTGGATAGTCAACTACTCTAACCCGGCGGCCATCGTTGCCGAAGGCATCCGCCGTCTGCGCCCACAGGCGCGGGTATTAAATATCTGCGATATGCCGGTGGCGGCCATGCGCAATATGGGAGCCATTCTCGGCGTCGATCGCCACAGGCTCGACGTCGACTATTTTGGTCTCAATCATTTCGGCTGGTTTACCCAGGTGCGTGTCGATGGCGAAGACAAGCTGCCAGAGCTGCGACGCCACGTGGCGAAGTTCGGCCTGTTAACCGAAGATGCCGCGCAAACTGACCCGCAGCATGCCGATCCATCATGGGTGAAGACCTGGCGTAATATTAAACCGATGATGGACTGCTTCCCGGAATATCTGCCGAACCCGTATTTGCAGTACTACCTGATGCCCAACCAAATCGTCGAGCACCAGAATCCGGACTATACCCGCGCCAATGAAGTGATGGATGGCCGCGAGAAAAAACTGTTCGCGGCGGCGGTTGAGTATCAGCAAACCGGGATTCTGCCTGATGCCTTCCACGTCGGCGTGCACGGAGAGTTTATCGTTGAGGTTGCCCGATCTCTGGCTTTTGATTTACGTCAGCGTCATCTGGTGATTGTGGAAAACCAGGGGGCGATCGCCAATCTACCGGACGATGCGATGGTGGAAGTGCCCGCGTATATCACCGCGAACGGCCCGGAGCCGGTGCGCATGGGTAACGTCCCGCTGTTCCACCAGACGCTGCTGATGCAGCAGCTGGCTTCGGAACAGCTATTGGTGGAAGCCACGCTGGAAGGAAGTTATGAGAAAGCGCTGCAGGCTTTCACCCTCAACCGGACCGTGCCAACCATAGAACACGCGCGGGCTATTCTTGATGAGATGATTGTTGCCAACCAGGATTACTGGCCGCAGCTGCAGCACGCCTGGCAAAATGGTGAAGCAACGCGCTAATAACACGATGGTCGCTTGTCGGTGTGATAAAAAACACCGACAATTCCTTTCTGATTTATCAATGGAGGGTACTATGACCACTTCGTTTTTTGTCGCCGCCGACTGGCTGGCTGAGCACGTTGATGACCCGCAGGTACAAATTATCGATGCCCGTATGGCACCGCCGGGGCAAGAACACCGTGACTTAAACGCCGAATACCGCGCCGGGCATCTGCCGGGTGCCGTTTTCTTTGATATCGAAGCCCTCTCCGATCACACTTCCCCCCTGCCCCATATGCTGCCAAGGCCGGAAGCCTTCGCCGTCGCCATGCGTGAACTGGGCGTCAGCCGTGATAAACATCTGGTTATCTATGATGAAGGCAATCTCTTCTCCGCACCGCGCGCGTGGTGGATGCTGCGTACCTTCGGCGCCGAGCGAGTGTCTATTCTGGCCGGCGGGCTCGCCGGCTGGCAGCGCGATGAACTGCTGCTGGAGCACGGTGACGTCAACGTTGCGGAAGGCGAGTTTGAGGCCAAATTTGCCCCGCATACGGTTAAGCGACTGACCGACGTTCTGCTGGCAAGCCACGAAGGCTCCGCGCAAATCGTCGATGCTCGCCCGGCACCGCGCTTTAACGCCGAAGTTGATGAGCCCCGTCCGGGCCTGCGCCGTGGCCATATTCCCGGTGCGCGCAACGTGCCGTGGGGCGATCTGGTGGTGGACGGCGAGCTGAAAACAACCGATGAGCTGGAAACCCTCTTTGCACGACAAGGGGTCGATTTAAACCGGCCGATTATTGTCAGCTGCGGCTCCGGCGTGACGGCGGCAGTGGTCGCCCTGGCGCTGGCGACCCTTGAGGCGCCTGACGTCACCCTGTACGACGGTTCATGGAGCGAATGGGGCGCGCGCGCCGATCTGCCGATCGAGCCCGCGCAGTAATGGATAACCGCCTGGCACCGCTGTTAATGCGCGGCGAAGCGTTAACGCGCGCAGAGTACCGGGTATTAGCCCACCTGACGGCGCATCCGTTACTGGTGGGCAAGATTACGGTTCGTCAGCTGGCGCAGGCGACGTTTGTCTCCACTGCCACCATCATGCGGTTGTGTCAGAAGCTAGGGTTTAGCGGCTACAGCGAGTTTATCTGGCACTGTAAAAACCTGCTGGCGGAAACGCCGCATATTGCGACACAGCAAACGCAAGCCAGCGCGGATCTTCCCGCGCTGTTCAACCGCTTTATGGCTAACTACCAGCAGTCATTCCAGTGGGCAACGGCGGAGAAACGGCAGCAGTTTACCCGTCTTTTACGCGAGCGGGAGAGCTTCTTTCTGTACGGCGCGGGGTTTTCCTATCTGTTTGCCGAGTATCTGACTAAAAAGCTGCAGGTATTGGGTAAAACGGCGTTTATCTCCGGCCCGGGCGACAGCCGCAACATCTTTCTGAGCAACGCCTCGCGCTACCAGGTCTTTATTGCCGTTTCACGCAGCGGAGAAACCGAACAGGTACTGGATAAAGCACGTATTGCCCGTAACGTCGGTATGACCGTTGTCGCCTTCACCCGCGCCTCGGCCAACCCGCTGGCGCAGCTAGCCGACCTGCATTTCGCGCTTTACGATGAAGCCGTGCATTTCGCGGCCGAAGCGGCAGATATCACCTCATTCGAGTCAAACCTGGTGCTAATGATGGATTTACTGCTGCTTGAGGCGACGGGGTAATCAGGGGTTCTTCAGGCACAAAAAAACCGCCTGTCACAGCGGTTTCTTTGTGCTGGTCCGGTTCGCGGCCTTTCCAGCAAGCTACATTGCTAAAGCAATGCAGGCACACCATAGTGGCATAATAGTCGCTTTAAAATAGGACAAAGTCAAGATGGTAACAAAGGTGACTATTTAACTATTGGTGTATAATCCATCCCGGCCCTTTCCGCCGTCTCGCAAACGGGCGCTGGCTTCAGGAGAGGGTATCCCACGGCCGTAAATGCAGGCACACCATAGCGCTTGCTATCGCGGCGTTATCGCCGGCGGTGCTGCCGTGATGCGGTCTTCGCATGGACCGCGCAATGAAAGGACGATACGTGTGTATCGTGCTGATTGTTTCTGCCGCCTTGTTGCTTCACGCCGACAGCAATCGGAGCCACTCCGGTAACGCCGTCAGCATGAGGCTCAACGCGCAGGGCAAGTAAGCCAGGATGCCGCCCCTCGGGGCGGCCTTCCTGTGTTCAGATAATCCGGTTCTGCTTAAAGTCACGCAGGAAGCTGCCCCAGCGTTTTTCGTAGAACGGCGTGATGTGCGCCAGCATAAAGTGGCTGATGCCCTTTTCGCCTTCCACTACCTCACAAATATCAATCGGTTCATCACCAGGTAAGGTATCGGTCGCCACGCTGCCCGCTGCGTGGATAATGGCTTCAATATCCCCTTCTGCTTCAATGCCAATCAGCAGATTCGGCTGCTCGTCCGCATGCTCCTTGATAGAACACAGAAACGCGCGTTTGACCGTTTTCAGGGTTTTAAACAGCGTAGTCAGCGACTCGACCATCTGCGCCGGCGGTTCAGCCACTTCGGAAAGCAACAGCGCGCTGCCGCCTTCCAGCACTTCCTGAGTGCTCAGCGGGTTGCCCTCTTCACCTATCAGGAGACTGATTTCGCGCGGGGTGAACTCTTTACCGGTCGGCAGTTTGGCGTTCAGATACAGCGTCTCGCCGAGAGTCATTTCAAACAGCGAGCGCACCGGCATGACGACAAACGCCTGTTCGGTGGTAACGGCCTGCTTCAGCGCTTCCAGCGAGGTAAAGAACGGAATCACCGACGTGCCGTCGTCTTTTTCCCAGTGCTGTAATTCTAAGGCGCTGTCGTCAACAACCTGCTGGTCGTCAGCCGCGCTGCCGGGAACCCAGACGGTGGATTCCAGTAAGGTACGGAAAAAGGCTGGGCGATGAGCGGGTTCTGTCGCCGCTTGTTCCAGCAGCGTTTCGAGTTCATTTTTGGTTTCAGACATAAGGCTACAAATTCAATGGTTACTGTAGGGCGGGCAAGCGAAGCGCCCCCGCCAGTATTTTGCCGGATGGCGCTACGCTTATCCGGCCTACGCGGTCAACAGATTCGCGATAGTCCGCACGCCCAGCCCGGTTGCACCCGCCGACCACTGCTCAACGGCCGCTTTACGGTAGGTGGCGGAACAGTCGATGTGCAGCCAACCTTCGTGATAGTTCTCTACGAAGTGGGACAGGAAGCCCGCCGCGGTGCTTGCACCCGCCGGGTACGCCGCGCTGCCGGTGTTGTTCAGTTCAGCAAAGTTAGACGGCAGCTGGTTGCGGTGGAACTCCGCCAGCGGCAAACGCCAGAAGGCTTCGTTTTCCGCACTGGCGCTTGCCAGCAGGCGGTTAGCCAGTTTGTCATCAAAGCTGAACAACGCGTGGTAATCGTTACCCAGCGCGGTTTTGGCCGCCCCGGTCAGGGTTGCCGCGTCGATGATAAGCTCAGGCTTCTGCGCGCTAGCGTCAATCAGGCCATCGGCCAGCACCAGGCGGCCTTCCGCATCGGTGTTCATCACTTCCACGTTTTTACCATTACGGTAGTGGATGATATCGCCAAGTTTGAAGGCGTTGCCGCTAATCAGGTTATCCGCACAGCACAGGTACAGTTTTACGCGCTTGTTCAGGCCACGGGTAATCGCCAGCGCCAGCGCGCCGGTGACGGTTGCCGCACCGCCCATATCGGACTTCATGGAGTCCATGAACGCACTCTGTTTAATGCTGTAACCGCCGGAGTCGAAGGTAATGCCTTTACCCACCAGGCAGGCGTAAACCGGTGCTTCTTTATCGCCCGTTGGGTTGTAGTCCAGCGCCAGCAGCACCGGCGGACGCTCGGAACCACGACCCACTGTGTGCAGACCCACATAACCCTGCTCGCGCAGATCTTCACCTTTGGTGATACGGTAAGAGACGTTATCACACGCCACGCCGCACAGCAGATCCACCGCGCGCTGCGCCAGTTGCTCCGGGCCGAGTTCTTCCGCCGGGGCGTTGATGGTGTCACGCACCCAGTCGATATAGGTCAAACGGTTGTCCAGTTCCTGGCGCTGTGCGTCGTCCAGCTCAGGCCATTCTACCTGACGGGTGCCTTTTGGCCCTTTGTAGCCCGCCCAGAATGCCCAGCAGCGCTCGACGTCCCAGCCCTCACCCGCCAGGGCCACATGTTTGATGCCCATGCCGTCAATTTTGCGCGCCGCGCGCTGGATAAGGCCCGCGTCATCGCGGCCGGTCAGGTGCAGGGAAATACCTTCATCATTAATGCTATAGGCCGCTTTGTCGCCCCAGCGCGCATCGGCTGGCTGGGTAGACAGGGTAATTTTCATCGCTTCTGTCATTTTATTTATCCTTATTAGCAAACGGGCCGCCGAATGGCAGCCCGTTAAATATTGTCTTAAGCGCAGCTATTCAGCTTCATCCAACCAGACTAGCAGAATTGCCTCAAGAATTTTTTCATTTGATGCCTGTGGATCGTCATCAAAATCTTCGAGGTCGCAAATCCACTGATGCATGTCGGTGAAACGCACCGTTTTCGGATCGGTATCCGGGTAGGTGTCGTACAGCGCTTCGCCGATCTCGCGGCTGTCGGTCCACTTCAGTCCCATACTATCCCCTATTAGTGCTCGCGCGCGTGGTTAATTGTGTAACGCGGAATTTCGACTACCAGATCTTCATCGGTGACGCGGGCCTGGCAGCTCAGACGGCTGTCGGGCTCCAGACCCCATGCTTTATCCAGCATGTCGTCTTCGTCTTCGGTGCTCTCTGGCAGAGAGTCGAAACCTTCACGCACGATGCAGTGGCAGGTGGTGCAGGCACAGGATTTTTCGCAGGCGTGTTCAATCTCGATACCGCTACGCAGCGCAGCATCCAGAATAGTTTCACCGGTCTCAGCTTCCACAACGATGCCATCCGGACACAGGTCCTGATGTGGCAAAAAAACAATCTTTGGCATATTAAACCTCGTCCACGGATTGGCCTTTCAGCGCGACACGGACAGATTGGTCCATACGGCGAGCGGCGAATTCTTGGGTTTGTTTGTCAACGTTTTTAATGGCTTGTTCTATGGCATCAGTGTCATTGCCCTCGGCAACCGCACTCAGTACGGCGGCAGCCTCGTCAATCTCCTGACGCTCTGCGGCGCTTAACAGCGCGGCATCAGCGGCCAGCGCGCTGTGCAGGCTTTCCAGCACGCGAGCGGCTTCCACTTTCTGCTCTGCCAGCATACGCGCTTTCACGTCCTGCTCGGCATAGCTCATGGAATCCTGAATCATGGTGGCGATTTCGCCATCGGTCAGGCCGTAGGACGGCTTCACCTGAATAGACGACTCAACGCCGGTGGATTTTTCCATGGCGGTGACGCTCAGCAGGCCGTCGGCGTCCACCTGGAAGGTCACGCGAATGTGCGCACCGCCAGCCGGCAGCGCCGGGATACCGCGCAGCGCAAAGCGCGCCAGTGAACGGCAGTCCTGCACCAGTTCGCGCTCGCCCTGCATCACGTGGATGGACATCGCGGTCTGGCCGTCTTTAAAGGTGGTGAACTCCTGCGCTCGCGCCACCGGAATGGTGGTGTTACGCGGGATAACCTTCTCTACCAGGCCACCCATGGTTTCGAGGCCGAGAGAGAGCGGGATCACGTCGAGCAGCAGCATTTCGCTGTCCGGCTTGTTGCCGACCAGAATATCGGCCTGAATCGCCGCACCAATCGCGACGACTTTATCCGGGTCAATCGAGGTAAGCGGCGTACGGCCGAAGAATTCGCCAACGCGCTCGCGCACTAACGGCACGCGGGTAGAACCGCCGACCATCACCACTTCCAGCACCTCTTCGGCTTCCACGCCCGCGTCTTTCAGCGCGCGGCGGCAAGCCATCAGCGTACGCTTCACCAGCGCGGAAATCAGGTCGTTAAACTGTTCGCGGGTCACTTCACCTTTCCAGCCAGCGACCTCAACGGTCACGCGGTCGGCATCGCTCAGGGCGATTTTGGCGGCGATGGCGGCGTCAAGCAGCTCGCGCTGTACGCGGTTGTCGCTGCGATCGGCAATGCCCGCCTGTTCGCGGATATGGTCGGCCAACAGGTGGTCGAAATCATCGCCGCCCAGCGCGGAATCGCCGCCGGTGGCCAGCACTTCAAACACGCCGCGGCTCAGGCGCAGAATAGAAATATCGAAAGTACCGCCGCCCAGATCGTAGACGGCAATCACCCCTTCCTGACCAGAATCGAGGCCGTAGGCAATCGCCGCGGCGGTCGGTTCGTTCAGCAGACGCAGCACGTGCAGGCCCGCCAGACGCGCGGCGTCTTTGGTGCCCTGACGCTGTGCATCGTCGAAGTAAGCTGGAACGGTAATCACCACGCCATCAAGCTCGCCTTCAAGCGTTTCGGTGGCACGAGCCGCCAGCGCTTTGAGGATATCGGCCGAGACGCGGATCGGATTCAGTACACCGGCCTTGGTCACCAGCATCGGCAGGCCGTTTTCGCTTGCCTGGAACTGGTACGGCAGGTGTGGGTAACGCGCCTGGATATCCGCCAGCGAGCGGCCCATCATGCGTTTTACGGAGCTAATGGTGTTAGCGGGATCTTGTGCGGCGTTGCTGCGCGCATCGTAGCCGACCACGTGGCCCTGCTCCTGATAGTGCACAACGGAAGGCAGCAGGTGATGCCCTTGATTGTCGGCCAGCGTTTCTGCCTGACCGCTACGCACGGTAGCCACCAGGGAATTGGTGGTGCCTAAGTCAATGCCCACCGCCAGACGACGCTGGTGCGGTGCGGCGCTCAGACCCGGCTCACTAATTTGTAATAAGGCCATGTTAAGCTTCCAGAATCAAAAATCGAGCAGCTTTTCTTCGAGTAATTCAGCGCTGCTTTGGAGTTTATCGAGAAAACGCAGTTTACGGACGGTATCCGCCGCCGCGTCCCACGTCTGTGAATCAAGTTCCGCCACCATCTGCTGCTGGCGTTGGCTGTACATCGATTTGATGCGCTTGAGAAGCCCTTCCAGACGATCGGTGTCTTTCGCCTGTTCAATCTCGTCGAGCTCTTCGCGCAGCTCCAGCTGTTCCATCAGGAACGCGGTATCGCGTACGGTGTGCTGTTCACTGGCAAGATCGAAACCGTGGAGGGAGAGCAAATATTCGGCGCGCGTCAGCGGGTGACGCAGCGTTTGCCAGGCCTGATTGATGGTCGCAGAACGCTGGACCGCCGCAAGCTGTTCAGCTGCGCTGGCGCTAGCAAAACGGTCGGGGTGATTCTGACGCTGCAGGTCCTGGAAGCGTGCCGCGAGGGCCTGAGTGTCTACGTGATAACCGGCTGACAATCCAAAGAGAGTAAAGTAATCCATGACGATCTCAGGGTTAACTATTTAAAACAAACCCCACGCACAGCGGTGAAACTATGGTGGGGTTGGCAGGACTCAAATCTAGACGTTAAAGCTTTCGCCGCAACCGCACTCGTCTTTCACATTCGGGTTAGTAAATTTAAACCCTTCGTTCAGACCTTCTTTCACGAAGTCGAGCTGCGTGCCATCAAGAAATTGCAGGCTCTTGCCGTCGATGACCACCTTCACGCCTTTGTCTTCGAATACGGTGTCTTCTGCCGCCGGCTCGTCAACAAATTCCAGTACATAGGCCATACCTGAACAACCGGACGTTCTGACGCCCAGGCGCAGACCAAACCCTTTACCGCGGTTTGCCAGGAAGGTATTGACTCGCGCTGCTGCACTGTCGCTTAAGGTAATCGACATAAAAACCTCAACTCTTAATTATTTTGCTTCACGTTTGCTTTTGTAATCCGCAATGGCGGCTTTAATCGCGTCTTCTGCCAGAATAGAACAGTGAATTTTCACTGGTGGCAGTTCAAGCTCGTCTGCGATATCGGTATTTTTAATCGCCTGTGCTTCGTCCAGGGATTTCCCTTTTACCCACTCGGTCACGAGGGAGCTGGAAGCAATGGCAGAACCGCAGCCGTAGGTCTTGAAACGCGCGTCTTCAATGATACCTTCATTGTTGACTTTAATCTGCAACTTCATCACGTCGCCGCAGGCCGGTGCACCGACCATGCCGCTGCCGACGCTGTCGTCGCTGTTATCGAAAGAACCGACGTTACGCGGGTTCTCATAGTGATCGATGACTTTTTCGCTGTATGCCATGGTGAATTCTCCTTATGGGTACCGATTAATGATGTGACCATTCAATGCTGTTCAGATCCACGCCCTGTTTGAACATTTCCCACAGCGGGGAAAGGTCGCGCAGACGGCCGATGGAGTTGCGAACCAGATTGATGGTGTAGTCAATCTCTTCTTCGGTAGTGAAACGACCTAAAGAGAAACGAATGGAGCTGTGCGCCAGCTCATCGGTCATGCCCAGCGCGCGCAGCACGTAGGATGGCTCAAGGCTTGCGGAAGTACAGGCAGAACCGGAGGAAACCGCCAGGTCTTTCAGCGCCATAATCAGCGATTCGCCTTCAACAAAGTTGAAGCTGACGTTGAGAATGTTCGGTGCGCCCTGCTCGAGATCGCCGTTCAGGTAAACTTCTTCCATATCCTTCACGCCGTTCCACAGACGGTTACGCAGACCGCGCAGACGCGCCATCTCGGTTTCCATCTCTTCTTTGGCGATGCGGTACGCTTCGCCCATGCCGACGATCTGGTGAACAGGCAGGGTGCCGGAACGCATACCGCGCTCGTGACCGCCGCCGTGCATCTGCGCTTCGATACGGATACGCGGTTTACGACGCACGTACAGCGCGCCGATACCTTTCGGGCCGTAGATTTTATGGCCGGAGAAGGACATCAGGTCCACTTTCAGCTGGCTCAGGTCGATAGGCAGTTTGCCCACGCTCTGGGTCGCATCAACGTGATAGACGATGCCACGCGCACGGCACATTTCGCCGATGGTCGCGATATCCTGCACTACGCCGATTTCGTTGTTAACGTGCATGATGGAAACCAGAATGGTGTCGTCACGCATCGCCGCTTCGAGTTCTTTCAGGTCGATAATGCCGTTGCGCTGCGGGGCGAGGTAGGTGACTTCAAACCCTTCACGCTCCAGCTGACGACAGGTGTCCAGCACGGCTTTGTGTTCGGTTTTGCTGGTGATGATGTGCTTGCCTTTTTTCTGATAAAAGTTGGCTGCACCTTTAATCGCCAGGTTGTCAGATTCCGTCGCACCAGAGGTAAAGACGATTTCACGCGGGTCGGCGCCCACGAGGTCGGCAATCTGGTTACGGGCGATATCTACCGCCTCTTCAGCCTGCCAGCCGAAACGGTGTGAACGCGAGGCCGGGTTACCAAAGGTCCCGTCCAGGGTCAGAAACTGCATCATTTTCTCGGCAACACGCGGGTCCACCGGCGTGGTTGCGGAGTAGTCGAGATAAATCGGTAATTTCATTGCTCTTTAACTCCGTACATCACTCAATGCAAGGAGTCAGGCAACCGGCTGGATGTACGACCGCGTTGACGGGAGGGTGTCCCGGCCTGACTCTGAAATCTCATTTTTATCTATAACCGGCCCTACGGCGTGCGCCTTTCGCGGCACACGGCAGGACAGGTGGATTATGCGCGTAACTTAACGTCGATAGCGTCCTGGACGCGGGTCGTGCGGGAGGTGTCGTGCGAATGCTGACGACCGGACACGTCCAGAACTTCCTGGTTGTTCACCAGTTCACCCAGGGTGATATTGTTCAGGAAACCGGTCAGACGGTCGCTCAGATCGCGCCAGAGTGCGTGGGTCAAACATTTATCGCCGCCCTGGCAGCCACCTTTCCCCTGACAACGGGTGGCGTCAACGGACTCGTCCACTGCGCTAATCACTTCACCCACTGCGATGTGGTTTGCTTCTTTACCCAGCAGATAACCGCCGCCAGGTCCGCGTACGCTGGATACTAAGCCATTTTTACGCAGACGGGAAAACAGCTGCTCCAGGTAGGAGAGCGAAATTCCCTGACGTTCAGAAATATCAGCCAACGGCACCGGGCCCGCTTCGGAGTTGAGTGCAACGTCCAGCATCGCGGTCACGGCGTAACGCCCTTTAGATGTCAGTCTCATGTCTTACTTAACCTCAAACTCGCCCCTGCCCGGGGTTTTAATAATTGTGTGGGTATTGCATAGCAGGGCCAAGTCTGACATTCCCGACTAAATCAGTCAACTATTTACTTGAGTAATTTAGTCAGGTATTTGGCGTTCCGTGCGGTATTGATTTGCCGGATGGCGCTTCGCTTATCCGGCCTACAGGCTGCACGATTTGTAGGCCGGATAAGCGAAGCGCCATCAGGCATTAACGCGGTTACTTGCCTTTATTCTGCTGTTCAATCGACGCCAGAATCCCACGCAGGATGTTCAGCTCCTGGCTTTCCGGACGGGCGCGGGTAAACAGACGACGCAGCTTATTCATCACCTGCCCCGGGTGGTTCTCACGGATAAAGCCGGTCGACAGCAGCGTCTGCTCGAGGTGGCCGTAGAACCGCTCAAGATCGTCTACCAGCGGGTACGGCGTCTCTTCGTGTTCCACTTTCGCTTCGCCGCTTTCCTGTGCCGCCAGCCAGGCCATGCGCACTTCGTAGGCAATAACCTGCACCGCCATCGCCAGGTTCAGCGAGCTGTACTCAGGGTTCGCGGCAATGGCTACGTGATAGTGGCATTTCTGCAGCTCGTCGTTAGTCAAGCCCACACGTTCGCGGCCAAACACCAGCGCTACCGGCGCATGCTCGGCTTCAGACACGCTTTTCAGGCCGCATTCGCGCGGATCGAGCATCGGCCACGGCAGCGTGCGGGAGCGCGCGCTGGTCCCAACGACCAGGCTACAGCCGGCCAGCGCTTCATCGAGGGTATCGACGATTTGCGCATTGCCGATCACATCACTCGCACCGGCCGCCAGGGCGATGGCCTGCGAGTCCGGTTTTACCAGCGGGTTGACCAGCCACAGGTTCGTTAAACCCATGGTTTTCATAGCACGGGCAACGGAGCCCATGTTGCCGGTGTGGGAGGTTTCGACCAGCACGATTCGGATATTTTGCAGCATTGTCATTCTTCGTCTAAAGATTATTCGTCCATATTACCATAAAGCTGAGACAGAATCCGAATTCGCTGCTATGATATGCGCCGTTTTCCCGTTCTTTAACATCCAGTGAGAGTAACCTGATGCATCCGATGCTGAACATCGCCGTGCGCGCAGCGCGCAAGGCGGGTAACCTGATTGCCAAAAACTACGAAACGCCAGAAGCTGTTGAAGCGAGCCAGAAAGGCAGCAATGATTTCGTGACCAACGTAGATAAAGCAGCCGAAGCTGTCATTATCGACACCATTCGCAAATCTTACCCGCAACACACCATTATCACCGAAGAAAGCGGTGAACATGTTGGCGAAGATCTGGATGTTCAATGGGTTATCGATCCGCTGGATGGCACCACCAACTTCATCAAACGTCTGCCACACTTCTCTGTTTCTATCGCCGTACGCATTAAAGGCCGTACCGAAGTCGCCGTGGTTTACGATCCAATGCGCAACGAACTGTTCACCGCCACCCGCGGCCAGGGCGCACAGCTCAACGGTTACCGTCTGCGCGGCAGCAATGCTCGCGACCTGGATGGCACCATCATCGCCACCGGTTTCCCGTTCAAAGCCAAGCAGCACGCGACCGCTTACATGAACATCCTCGGCAAAATGTTTACCGAATGCGCGGACTTCCGTCGTTCCGGTTCCGCTGCGCTGGATCTGGCCTACCTGGCCGCCGCGCGCGTTGACGGCTACTTCGAAATCGGCCTGAAACCGTGGGACTTCGCCGCAGGCGAGCTGATCGCACGTGAAGCAGGCGCGCTGGTCTGCGACTTCGTTGGCGGCCACAACTACATGATGACCGGCAACATCGTTGCGGGTAACCCGCGCGTCGTGAAAGCGATGCTGGCGAACATGCGCGATGAGCTGAGCGAAGCGCTGAAGCGCTAAGTCAGCCATGCCCGGTGGCGCTTCGCTTACCGGGCATCAGAGATAGGCCGGATAAGGCGTCGCCGCCATCCGGCTTTTAAAATGGCCTCAGCCCTCTGCCTACCGGCACCGCACTCATCCACATCACCACCGCCGCCGTCAGTAAAACCACGCCCCCCGCTAATGCCAGCGTCGTCCAGCCAATCTGCCGCCACAGCGCCGGCGTTTTATGGCCACTGAGCTTCACCGCCAGCGTGCGAAAACCGTGTACCAATAGCGCCAGCGACGAGATAGTCAACGATGTTCCGGCCGCCATGGCCAGCGCCGAAGCCACACCCCAGGCAAAGACGCCAATCACCTTACTGAACAGCAGAACCATAATGGCGCCAGAGCACGGACGCATCCCCATCGACAAAATAATCATCAGCCGGGCACGCCAGTCATCCCCCTGCTCAAGCTGCTGAGGGTCGGGCAGATGCTGATGCCCGCAGCCACAGTTCTCGTGGTGGACATGATGCGACGTGAAGGCGGTAAATTTAGGTTTACGCAGCAGCACGCGCAGCTTCTTCAGCGCCCGCCAGCACAGCAGCAGCCCCAGAACGCCCACCAGCGCATAGCTCCCCTTCTCCAGCCAGAAACTGCTGAGATGCAGCTGCCGCGCCGGAAGCCGTAATACGGTGAGCACAATAACCACCAACGCTATCGCCACGACCCCTTGTAATAATGAGGAGGCGAGCGTCAGGCCAATGCTTGATTTGAGTTTTGACGGGTGTGTCGCCAGCCAGGTGGTGATCACCACTTTGCCATGCCCTGGCCCCAGCGCATGCAGCACGCCATAGATAAAGCTGAACAGCAGCAATGTGCCACCGGCCTGAGTCGGATTTGCCGCGACCGCTTTCAGCAGGCTGCTCATCTGCTGGTTCACTTCGCGCTGCCAGACCACGCTTTTCAACATCACCTGCGGCCAGGCCTGCCACAGCCACAGCAGCCCGACGGCGGCGGCAAGTAAAAACAGCGCCAGCGGCCAGAGCTGAGCCCAATGACGCGCCGGGCGTCGGTTAACGGAAATCACTGACATTGTACGGTGACCTTCTGCGCAAACTGTTTACCCAGCTCCATATCTTCTTCCGGCGCATCTTCTTTATCCAGCGACTGGGCGTAGGAGAGCATTTCTTCATTAGGCTGCGGCGTGTGGACCGTCACCCGACAGGCGCCTTTGACATCGGCGGCAAACGCAACATCGCTGTCTTTTTCGTAATGCATATCAACATAGTACGTTGGATCGAACGTCGAAAACGTATAGGTCTGCCCGGCCAGCGGCTGCGGCGTAGCCAGCGGCAGCGTAAACGTCAGCACCGCCTGATGCTCCTGACGCGCCAGACCATAGTCGGTGGGTAGATTCTCAAACTTAACCTTTTTACCGTTATGCCAGAATTCGGTGAAATAGTGCTGCCCGAGGACGTTCGCCATGACCTCCGCCGCCAGCTTTTTCCACACCTCATCGCCCGGTTTTGCGTTACCTGCGTCATACAGCAGGTCAGCCGAGGTCAGTTCATCCATCACCCAACGCATTTTCATGCCTGTCAGTTGCCCGTCGCTGACCAGCAGCTGATTAGTGATGGAAATAAAGCTATGCGGGTGCGCCCGGGCGCTTAATGATAAAAGCGCAAGAAACACCATAACCACGCATTGTTTCACTCTCTTCATCCGTTCCTCAGTGAAAAATTCTGTGAGCGCCGCCAGCATTCCTTAGCGAAAGCGCCATGGTCGCCGCGATCTATTGTCTATTCTTATCCTAATTAATTTCACTGGATGCCCGCAGATGATGACCGTACTTGAACCGCCATCTGTGCTTTCCAGTCCCCAGCGCCGCTGCCAGGCGCTGCTGATGCTGTATCTCCCCGGGCAAACCATGACTGCGGAATACATTGGCGCAATCAATAATGTCGATGTTTTAACCGCCCGGCAAGATATCGTCGACACCGGCGAGGAGATCGCGCGTTATCATCGTCTGGCAATCGCCACTCAGGCGGACGGCAGCTATCGGATTGAAGGCACAGCCCTTAACCTTCGCCTGTGCCTGCTGCACTGGCTGCGGCGCGCGCTGCGTTTATGTCCACGCTTCGTCGCTGAACATTTTACACCGGCGATCAAAACGCAGCTGAAACAGCTGAAGATTGCCCGCACGCTGTATGATGAAACCAACCTCCAGGCACTGGTTAACCGCTGCGCGCGTGGCCTGCAACGCGAGTTTGAACATCGTGACGGTCAGTTTTTACGTCTGTACTTACAATACTGTCTGCTGCAACACCATCAGGGTATCAGCCCGGTTTTCAATCCGCAGCAAAGCGCCTGGACCCAGCCAACCGACGAGTTTCACATGGCGGCGGACATCGTTCACCACTGGCAGCGGCGGGTGATGCAAATACCCCATCCTTACGAACAGCATTTTCTGGCGCTGCTGTTTATGCTGCTGAAGATCCCCAATCCTCACGAGGAAGGGCGCGATCGGGCACGGCAGCTTCACCTTGCGATCGTCCACATGGTGGATCGTTTCCAGCAGGTGGCCGGATGCCGGTTCACCGATGAACGCGGATTACATAACCAACTTTACGTGCATCTGTCGCAGGCGCTTAACCGCTGCGTGTTTGAGATCGGGATCGATCATCACCTCCCTGAAGAGATCCACCGTCTGTATCCGCGGCTTATTCGCACCACCCGCACGGCGCTGGCCGACTTTGAGGCGAGTTATACCCTGCGCTTCAGCGATGACGAAGCCGCGCTCGTGGCGATCATTTTTGGTGCGGGGCTGATGCAGGAAAGCGAGCTGCATGAAAAACAGGTCGTACTGCTCACCGGAGATAATCCGACGCTGGAACAAGAAATTGAGCAGCAGCTACGGGAGCTGACCCTGCTGCCGCTCAACGTGAAATATCTGGCGGCACATACCTTCCAGAAAGAAGGTGCGCCAAAAGACAGCACGCTGGTGATTTCACCCTATGCCATCGTACTGCCGCTGTTTTCACCGCCGCTGATTCACGCCGAACAGTCGCTCAGCGAGCACCAGCAGCAGCGTATCTGCCAGATACTGGAGACCTAGCGGGCCACCGCTTTCGGCCGCAGGACCATCGCAGGCAGCGCGACCAGCGCCATGACCCAGAACAGCCCCTGATGCAGATGCTGGTAAAGGTAGCCCGAAAACATGGTCATCACCGCAATGCTGCCGCCCATCGCCACCGCAGAATACACCGCCTGTAGACGGATCACTTCGCTGCCCTGGCGTGCGGCAATATAGCGCATCGCCGCCAGGTGACAAACGGTGAAGGTACCGCAGTGCAAAATCTGAATCAGGATCAGCCACGGCAGGCTGGTCGTCCAGCCCATCAGCCCCCAACGAATCACGCCGCAAATGGCGGAAAGCAGCAGCAGATCCCGCGCGCTAAAGCGGCGAAACACCTTTTTACTGAGCGCAAAGGTAACGACTTCCGCCACCACCCCCAGCGACCACAGATAGCCCACGGCCGATGCCGAATAGCCCGCCCCTTGCCAGAAAATAGCGCTGAAGCCGTAATACGCCGCGTGCGCCCCTTGCAGCAGGCTGACGCAGGAGAGGAATCGCCAGTTTTGCGTGACCAGCGAGCGCCAGGCAGGCCAGCCCACAGATTCCTGATGGCGCGACTCGCCGAGCGGCATCACCGACGGCGTCAGCAGCATGCCTAACAGCATAGAGGCCACGCCCAGGCTGAGCATCAACAGAATGACATGATAATCATACAGACTGACCAGCTTTCCGGTCAGCGCCGAGCCAATCACAAAGGCTATCGATCCCCACAGACGCACCCGCCCGTAGTCCATGGTTATCTGTTTTTGCCAGGTATTGGCCAGCGCGTCGGTGAGCGGCACCAGCGGCGAGAAAAAGAGGTTAAAGCCAATCATAACCACCATCAGCCACGCTACGTGGCTGCCCGCCCAGAAGGCCAGCGCAAACAGCAGCGTCATCAGCGCCAGAATTCGCAGCACGCTAATCAACCGCGAGGGTGAGCTGACGCGCGGCGCAATCAGCAGGCTACCGAGAAAACGGGCCACCAGGCCGGCGCCGAGCAGAAGACCGATAGTTTCGGGAGAAAGTCCTGCGCCTTTGAGCCACACGCTCCAGAAAGGCAGAAAAATACCGTAGCTAAAAAAGTAGGTGAAGTAACTGAGCGCCAGCCAGCGCGTGGAGTGCAATGCCATGGGTCCTCCCGGATTGGAGGACATAGTCTAATGACTCATCCCACATTCAGGAGAGAACTAACGTTCACGGTTAGCAGAAAATTGTGATGCACATCACCTTATAGAACTCAAACCTATCGGACATAATGCCTCAGGTCCGCGCCGACACACACGCTAGCCTTCCGTTGGTAATAGCGGCCGCTGAGCCAGTTCAATAAAATCACGCAGGGCGGGCTTCAGCTCGCCTTTTTTCCACGCCATCAGCAGCGCCAGCGTCGGCGCATCGCCTTTAATCGGCCGAAAAACCACCTGCCCGGTATTAAAATTATTCATATAACCGGGTATCAAAGTCGCGCCCAGCCCCATACCAACGAGATTCATCGTCACCAGAATATTGGTCGCGACCTGCACGATATTTGGCTGGCTATGCTCTTTCTCAAACCATGTTTTCACCACCGACGACAGTTCACCGGAATAGTCGGGATCGGTGGTAACAAAATTGATACCGTGCAACTGCTGGGCAGAAATGCTGTGCTCATTAGCCAGCGGATGACCAACCGGCAGCACCACCACCAGCGGTTCATGAAACAGCTCGATCGATTCAATATCCTGGCCGTGAATGGGGTAGCGCATCAGTCCGACATCCAGTTCGCCGCTGCGCAGCTTCTCTTCCTGTTGGGTCGTGATAAGGCTCGCCAGCTCAATATGGGTATCCGGCCGGCGCAGACGCAGCACCGGCAGCACCTTTGGCAGCAGGTTCACTTCGGCGGAGGGGACAAAACCAATCGCCAGATGGTCATTGCTTTGCGCCGCCTTCCGGGCGCGCAGCTTGGCCTGTTCCGCGTTATCCAGAATAGCCTGTGCATCCTGCAAAAAGCACTCGCCGGCGACCGTTAACGTCACTTTACGCTTATCGCGCTCCAGCAACGACACGCCCACGCACTGCTCCAGATCGCGTATCTGGCTACTCAGAGAAGGCTGTGAGGTATGCAGTTTTTCGGCGGCGCGCGTGAAGTTTAACGCCTGCGCCACCGCGACGAAGTAGCGTAGGTGCCTCAGTTCCATCTCTCCTCCTTGTCATCGAAAAAACGTCTCAGCTGGTAGAAATTATCTATTTCACATATCGATAACCCACAAGCAACATAAGGATGACACAAAAATGGAAAGGTCAATACCTCTTACCCCGCAGGATTAATAATATGACCATAAAAAACCCTACTGACGTCTACCAGCTGGTCGACACCCAAAACGGTCGTGTCACGCCACGCATTTACACCGATCCCGACATCTACCAGCTTGAGCTGGAACGTATCTTTGGCCGCTGCTGGCTGTTTCTCGCCCACGAAAGCCAAATTCCCAAACCCGGTGATTTTTTTAACACCTACATGGGCGAGGATGCGGTGGTGGTGGTTCGCCAGAAAGACGGCAGCATCAAAGCGTTTCTCAACCAGTGCCGCCACCGCGCGATGCGCGTCAGCTACGCCGACTGCGGCAATACCCGCGCCTTCACCTGCCCGTATCACGGCTGGTCGTACGGCATTAACGGCGAGCTGATCGACGTCCCGCTGGAGCCACGCGCTTATCCGCAAGGTTTATGCAAATCCCACTGGGGGCTAAACGAAGTGCCATGCGTCGAGAGCTATAAAGGGCTGATTTTCGGCAACTGGGACACCACCGCACCCACGCTTGGCGATTATCTCGGCGACATCGCCTGGTATCTCGATGGCGTGCTCGACCGCCGTGAAGGCGGCACCGAAATCGTCGGTGGCGTCCAGAAGTGGACCATCGACTGCAACTGGAAATTCCCCGCCGAACAGTTTGCCAGCGACCAGTATCACGCGCTGTTCAGCCATGCTTCTGCGGTGCAGGTGCTGGGGGCGAAAGACGACGGCAGCGATAAGCGCCTCGGCGACGGTCAGACCGCCCGCCCGGTGTGGGAAACCGCCAAAGATGCGCTACAGTTCGGCCAGGACGGCCACGGCAGCGGTTTCTTCTTTACTGAAAACCCCGATGCCAACGTGTGGGTCGACGGCGAAGTCTCCAGCTACTACCGCGACACCTACGAAGAGGCCGAACAGCGTCTGGGCAAAGTTCGCGCCCTGCGTCTTGCCGGTCACAACAACATTTTCCCCACCCTCTCCTGGCTGAACGGCACCGCCACGCTGCGCGTCTGGCACCCTCGCGGGCCGGATCGGGTTGAAGTGTGGGCGTTCTGTATTACCGATAAAGCCGCCTCCGACGAGGTGAAAGCCGCATTTGAAAACAGCGCTACCCGCGCCTTTGGTCCGGCCGGATTCCTTGAACAGGACGATTCGGAAAACTGGTGCGAGATTCAAAAACTGCTGAAGGGCCACCGGGCGCGCAACACTAACCTGTGCCTCGAAATGGGCTTAGGCCAGGAAAAGCGCCGCGAAGACGGCATTCCGGGCATCACCAACTACATCTTTTCGGAAACCGCCGCGCGCGGCATGTATCAGCGCTGGGCCGATCTGCTCAGCAGCGAAAGCTGGCAGGACGTGCACGACAAAACCGCCGCCTACCAGCAGGAGGTGATGAAATGAGCGCTTTAGTTTCTCTTGAGCTGCATCATCGCATCAGCCAGTTTCTGTATGAAGAAGCGCGTTTGCTGGACGACTGGCAGTTTCGCGACTGGCTGGCGCAGCTGGATGATGACATTCGCTATACCATGCGTACCACGGTGAACGCCCAGACGCGCGACCGTCGCAAAGGCGTACAGCCGCCGACCACCTGGATTTTCAACGACAACAAAGACCAGCTTGAGCGCCGCATCGCGCGGCTGGAAACCGGCATGGCCTGGGCGGAAGAACCGCCGTCGCGTACCCGTCATCTGGTTAGCAACTTACAAATCAGCGAAACCGACGTGCCCGGCGTGTTCGCCGTGCGCCTCAACTATCTGCTGTATCGCGCGCAAAAAGAGCGGGACGAGACGTTTTACGTCGGCACGCGCGTGGACAAAGTCCGTCGTTTGCCCGGCGATGAGTGGCGCTTACTGGCACGCGAGATCGTGCTGGATCAAGCGGTGATCACCTCCCATAACCTGAGTGTACTGTTCTGATGAGCCGTGTATTTGCCTGCTCCGCCACGGAGCTGCCGGATGGTGAAGCCCTCCGGCTGGAAACCTCGCCCGTCATCGCCCTGTTCAACGTTGGCGGCGAGTTTTATGCCATTAACGATCGCTGTAGCCACGGTAACGCCTCGATGTCCGAAGGTTATCTGGAAGACGATGCCACGGTGGAATGCCCGCTGCACGCGGCCAGCTTCTGCCTGAAAACCGGTAAAGCGCTGTGCTTACCTGCCACCGATCCGCTGACCACCTACGCGGTTTACGTGGAAGGTAGCGATGTATTTGTTGATATTCCAGAGGACGCCCGATGAGCGATTTACACGACAACGTGGTTTTCATTACCGGCGGCGGCTCCGGCCTCGGTCTGGCGCTGGTCGAGCGCTTTATTGAAGAAGGCGCGAAGGTCGCCACGCTCGAACTGTCACCAGCCAAAGTCGCCAGCCTGCGCCAGCGTTTTGGCGAACATGTACTGGCGGTGGAAGGCAACGTCACCTGCTACGCCGACTATCAGCGCGCGGTCGATCAAATCCTCACCGCGTTTGGCAAACTGGACTGTTTTATTGGCAATGCGGGCATCTGGGATCATAACGCAACGCTGGTGAACACCTCTGCTGAGGCGCTGGAGAGCGGCTTTCACGAACTGTTTAACGTTAACGTGCTGGGCTATCTGCTGGGTGCGAAAGCCTGTGCCCCGGCGCTTATCGCCAGCGAAGGCAGCATCATCTTTACCCTGTCCAACGCCGCGTGGTATCCGGGCGGCGGCGGGCCGCTGTATACCGCCTCGAAACATGCCGCCACCGGGCTGATTCGCCAGTTAGCCTACGAGCTGGCGCCGAAGGTGCGGGTGAACGGTGTCGGTCCGTGCGGTATGGCGACCGATCTGCGCGGCCCACAGGCGCTGGGGCAAAGCGATACCTCGATTATGCAATCGCTGACGCCGGAGAAAATCGCCGCCATTCTGCCGCTCCAGTTCTTCCCCGACCCAGCCGACTTTACCGGGCCATACGTGATGCTGGCATCGCGTCGTAACAACCGCACCTTAAGCGGCGTGATGATCAACGCCGACGCCGGGCTGGGGATCCGAGGGATCCGCCACGTCGCCGCTGGTCTGGATCTGTAAGGAGTCGTTATGAGTGAACACATTATTGCCATCATTGGCGGCGGTCAGGCGGGGGCAATGGCCGCTGCCGCGCTGCGCCAGCAAGGGTTTAACGGGCCGTTACACCTCTTTTCTGACGAGGCGCATCTGCCCTACGAGCGCCCGCCGCTGTCAAAAGCCATGCTGCTGGACGAAAATCCGCAGCTTCAGCCGGTGCTGCCCGCCAGTTGGTGGCAGGAACATAACGTGCAGCTGCATCTGGGCGTGACGCTTCGCGAGATTGATCGCGCCTCGCGTACGCTAACGCTCACCGATGGGCAAACCTACCGCTGGTCGCAGCTGCTGCTGGCTACCGGTGCAGCGGCCAGGCCTTTGCCGCTGCTGGATAAGCTGGGCGAGCGTTGCTTTACGCTGCGCCACGCTGGCGATGCCGAACGCCTGCGCGACGTCCTACAGCCGGGTAAGGCAATCGCGATCGTCGGTGCGGGCACGATTGGCCTGGAGCTGGCGGCGAGCGCCACCCAGCGCGGCTGCCAGGTGACCGTGGTCGAGATGGCGTCGTCGGTAATGGGCCGCAACGCCCCTGCTCCGGTGCGCGATTACCTGCTTGCCCGCCACCAGCAGGCGGGCGTGCGGGTGTTACTCAACAGCAGCATTGAACACGCCGAAGCGGGAGAGTTTCTCTCGCTGACGCTGCAAAACGGCGAGACGCTGCTGGCCGATGCGGTGATTTACGGTATCGGTATCGTGGCGAATGATGCGCTGGCCCGCGATGCCGGTCTGGAGGCAGCTAACGGCATTATCGTTGATACCGCCTGCTCCACCGCCGATCCGGCGATTTTCGCCGCCGGTGACGTGGCGCTAACGCGCCAGCCCGACGGTTCGCTGCGCCGCATCGAGAGCTGGGAAAATGCAAACCTTCAGGCGCAGACGGCAGCGGCAGCGATGCTCAACCTGCCTCCGCCCGCCGCCGGGCCGAGCTGGTTCTGGACCGATCAGTACAGCGATAACCTGCAGTTTATCGGCGACATGCACGGCGACAGCTGGCTGTGTCGTGGCGATCCGAATGCGCATCAAGCCATCTGGTTCCAGCTGCGCGAAGGCGTACTGGTCGGTGCCGTCGCGCTGAATAACGGGCGCGACGTACGCGTACTGCGCAAGCTTATCCAATCGGGACGATCGGTCAGTGAAACCGCGCTGTGTGATGAAAGCGTTGCATTGAAGTCGCTTTAACACGTTCAGACCTCCTTTCCCTACGGAAAGGAGGTCTATCGACGTTGTTGACTCAACCAACAGCCAAATGACTGATTTCTCGTTCCTGTGTGGCAAGTCACAAAATTATGTATTACGTTTAAAACATACATACTTACACTAAGGAACGGCCATGAACTCGCTTCGCTATCTCGACTTTGGCGCCTCACGCGATTTGCTGCTGCTAATCGCCCGTATCGCCATTGTGCTGCTGTTTATTCTCTCCGGTTACCCCAAAATGCTTCACTACGACGGCACGGTGCAGTACATGGCGTCAATCGGTACGCCGATGCCCGCGCTGGCGGCGATTATCGCGATTGTGATGGAAGTTCCGGCCGTTATTCTGATCATTCTTGGCTTTTTCACTCGTCCTTTGGCGATTATCTTTCTGTTCTATACGCTAGGGACGGCGGTGATAGGCCACCATTACTGGGATATGACCGGCGATGCGGTGATGGCGAATATGATTAACTTCTATAAGAACATCAGTATCGCGGGGGCGTTCCTGCTGCTGGCCATTGTCGGGCCGGGGAAAATTTCGCTGGATCGGCGCTAGCTTTTTTCCTGGTGGCGGCTTCGCCTTATCAGGCCTGCGCAGCATGTCGGCTCGATAAGCGTAGCGCCATCGGGCATAAAAAAAGGCCGCATTCGCGGCCTTTTTTACATCTGACGATCAGCGCTTATGCGTAAACCGGGAAGCGAGCGCAGATATCCAGCACTTTTGCTTTCACGCGTTCGATGGTGGCTTCATCATTGATGTTATCCAGCACGTCACACATCCAGCCAGCCAGCTCCTTCGCTTCCGCTTCTTTGAAGCCGCGGCGAGTGATAGCCGGAGAACCGATGCGGATACCGGAAGTCACAAACGGGCTCTTCGGATCGTTCGGCACGCTGTTTTTGTTCACGGTGATGTTAGCGCGACCCAGGGCAGCGTCAGCTTCTTTACCGGTCAGGTTTTTATCCACCAGGTCCAGCAGGAACAGGTGGTTTTCAGTCCCGCCAGACACCACTTTGTAACCGCGGTTCAGGAACACTTCCACCATCGCTTTGGCGTTTTTCGCAACCTGCTGCTGGTAGACTTTGAACTCCGGCTCCATCGCTTCTTTCAGCGCTACCGCTTTACCGGCAATCACGTGCATCAGCGGGCCGCCCTGCGCGCTTGGGAACACGGCAGAGTTCAGTTTTTTGTACAGCTCTTCATCCCCACCTTTCGCCAGGATCAGGCCGCCGCGCGGACCCGCCAGGGTTTTGTGGGTCGTGGTGGTCACAACGTGAGCATGCGGAACCGGGTTCGGGTAAACGCCTGCGGCAATCAGACCCGCAACGTGCGCCATGTCAACGAACAGGTAAGCGCCGATGCTGTCGGCGATTTCACGCATTTTTGCCCAATCGACTACGCCGGAGTAAGCAGAGAAGCCGCCGATGATCATCTTCGGTTTGTGGGTCTGCGCCAGCTTGGCCATTTCTTCGTAGTCAATTTTGCCGGACTCGTCGATACCATAAGGCACGATGTTGTACAGTTTGCCGGAGAAGTTAACCGGAGAGCCGTGAGTCAGGTGGCCGCCCTGCGCCAGGTTCATACCCAGCACGGTATCGCCCGGCTGCAGCAGCGCGGTGTAGACAGCAAAGTTAGCCTGAGAACCCGAGTGCGGCTGAACGTTAGCATAGTCGGCGCCGAACAGTTCTTTCGCGCGGTCGATAGCCAGCTGTTCAACGATATCGACGTATTCACAGCCGCCGTAGTAGCGCTTACCCGGATAACCTTCAGCATATTTGTTGGTCAGCTGAGAGCCCTGCGCCTGCATAACGCGTGGGCTGGTGTAGTTTTCGGAGGCGATCAGTTCAATGTGCTCTTCCTGACGTACTTTTTCTTGCTCCATAGCCTGCCACAGTTCGGCATCATAATCGGCAATGTTCATTTCACGCTTTAACATCCGCATCTCCTGACTCAGCTAACAATAAAATTTTGGCCTGAAAAAGGCAGTCCTGTTGGACAACGGCCCACAGTATAACTGATTAGTTCTGTGATAACAGGTCTTGACAAACGAAAATACGCAAACGTTTACCTTCAGGCTGCACAAGGGCTTGAGGAATAAAGCACTTGATAAGGTAAACGGATTTCTTTTCAGGATTGTGATGCGAATAATTCATGTTGTAACCGCGATGATGCATTGTCACAAAGAACCATTTACAAAGAAGGGTTATTTTTATAAGATGCATTTAACATGCAACAATAGATAACACGTAAGGAAAACCTGCCATGCTAGATGCTCAAACCATCGCGACCGTGAAAGCCACCATCCCGCTGCTGGTTGAAACCGGCCCGAAGCTCACCGCCCACTTTTATGACCGGATGTTTACCCATAATCCGGAGCTGAAAGAGATTTTCAATATGAGCAACCAGCGCAACGGCGATCAGCGTGAAGCGCTGTTCAACGCGATTGCCGCCTATGCCAGTAATATTGAAAATCTGCCGGCTCTGCTGCCAGCGGTGGAGAAAATTGCGCAGAAGCACACCAGCTTCCAGATTAAGCCAGAGCAGTACAACATTGTCGGTGCTCATCTGTTAGCGACGCTGGATGAGATGTTCAGCCCGGGTCAGGAAGTGCTGGACGCATGGGGTAAAGCCTACGGCGTGCTGGCCGGCGTGTTTATCCAGCGTGAAGCGGAGATCTATCAGGACAACGCCAACAAAACCGGCGGCTGGGAAGGCACTCGTGCTTTCCGCATCGTCAAAAAAATCCCGCAAAGCGCGCTGATCGCCAGCTTCGAAATGGAACCGGTAGACGGTGAGCCCGTCGCGGATTATCAGCCGGGGCAGTATCTGGCGGTCTGGCTGAAGCCGGAAGATTTTGCATTCCAGGAAATTCGTCAGTATTCACTGACGCGCAGCCCGAACGGTAAGGGTTACCGCATTGCGGTAAAACGCGAAAACGGCGGCCAGGTTTCAAACTGGCTGCATAACGCGGCAAAAGAAGGCGATGTTATCCATCTGGCTGCACCTGCCGGCGATTTCTTCCTGAATGTTTCCGCGCAGACGCCGGTTACCTTGATTTCCGGCGGCGTCGGCCAGACGCCGATGCTGGCGATGCTGGATAGTCTGGCCAAACGCCACCATCCGGCGCAGGTAAACTGGTTCCACGCGGCGGAAAACGGTGAAGTTCACGCCTTTGCGGATGAAGTGAAGGCCCACGGCGCAGCGCTGCCGCACTTCCGCTCGCATGTGTGGTATCGCACGCCAACCGACGCCGATCGCGAGGCAGGTGCCTTTGATAGCGAAGGCCTGATGACGCTGGCCCCGCTGGCAGAAAGTCTGCAGGACCCGCAGATGCAGTTCTATCTCTGTGGCCCGGTAGCCTTTATGCAACACGCCGCGAAACAGCTGGTGGCACAGGGCATCAACGCCGAACGCATTCATTACGAATGCTTCGGGCCGCACAAAGTTCTGTAATTATTTCTTTCCAGGCGGGCATGATTGCCCGCCTGCCTCTCCCTGCCAACGCTCGCTGAGGTCAAAAAAACGGGTAGTTAATTGTGTTATGATTAGGCCTCTATCCTATTTTTTATCCTTTGGCGATTCATTTATATGCAACAACCGGTCGTACGCGTTGGGGAATGGCTGATCGCACCCTCTATTAATCAAATCAGCCGCCCTGGACAACAGCTCACCCTGGAACCTCGATTAATCGATTTGCTGATGTACTTTGCCCAGCATCCGGGTGAAGTGCTGAGCCGTGATGAACTGATCGATAATATCTGGATGCGCAACATGGTGACCAGCCACGTGGTCACCCAGAGTATTTCTGAACTACGCAAGTCGCTTCGCAGCGGCGATGATGGTCACGCTGAATACATTATAACCGTCCCGAAACGCGGCTATCAGCTGACGGCAGAAGTGACCTGGCTCGATGAAACCGACACGGGTGCCGATATCCCGCCGCCGGTAACATCCCCTAACGCAACAGCAACCGTACCCACCGCGCAGCCCCTTCCCGCCCCAGAAAATACGCCCGCTGCTGTGACGCCGCCAGGAGCCCAGCGTCGCTGGTTTTCCAGCTTGTGGACCCAGTGCGCCTTTTTACTGTCGCTGGGCGTGCTGATTGCCATGGTGCTGCTGACCGTCGTTCGTCCGCATCCACAGATTACGCGCTCGCACCTGCTGCTCAACCCGCGCGATATTGATGTGCGCTTCGAGCCAGGGGTGTCATGCAATAACTGGGCATCACAGCAGGCCTACGCTATTGGGCTGGGAACGCTGATCACCACATCGCTGAACACTTACTCCACCTTTATGGTGCACGACAAAACCAACTATAACGTTAACGAGCCCAGCAGTTCGGGGAAAACGCTGACCATTAGCTTTGTGAACCAGCGCCATTACCGCGCGCAGCAGTGCTTTATGTCGGTGCTGCTGGTCGATAACGCCGACGGCTCGACCATGCTTGATAAGCGCTATTTCGTCACCGACAGCAACCTGGTCTCCATTCAACGCGATCTGTTCGATAGCCTTTCCACCGCGCTAACCCAGCCGTGGCCAGAGCAAGTACAGGAGCAACTGGCGCATCTGGATCTCACACGGCCGCTGTCGCTGGCGCAGTTTTATCAGGCGCTGCTGCTGATTTCTGACGGCGATGCGCCATCATTAACCAAAGCCAGCTCATTGCTGGATAGCATTATTAAGCAGTCACCAGATTTTGCCTACGGCTACGCGCAGAAGGCAATGGTTGATGTATTACGCCATTCTCAGCAGCCTTTTGATAGCCAACAGCTGCTGGCGCTCAGTAAAGAATTAGACAAAGTCGAAAAAATGCCGGAAATGCAAAATAGCGGCATCCTGTTCCGTATTCAGGCAATTAATGCACTGGGGACAGGGAACATCGATAGCGCCTATGAAGCGATTAATAAAAGTATCGATCTGGAAATGTCATGGCTGAACTACGTGATATTAGGAAAGGTATACGAAATGAAAGGCGAGAATCGTCTTGCAGCCGATGCTTATATTACCGCGTTTAATTTACGCCCCGGCGACAATACGCTGTACTGGATTGAAAATGGCGTATTCCAAACATCGATAGAAAAAATTGTTCCGTATCTGCAAACCTTCCTACCTAAAGAATCATAGCGAACGACATTGGGTTATTTTTACGGTTAACTAAAGCAATCAAAAATGTAATATTGATGTTGCCATAAGGTATTTATTGTTACCAGATGGCAACATCTCCCTCCAAAAATAAAATCACATACCTACTTGTAATTACTAATAATTTATCTTTTCGTGATATAAAGTTTTTATCCTGACATGTTAATGTCAAAAGCTAAAAACCTCATCTTTTTCAAGTTTGTGTTTATTTCACTTTTACTTTAGGACTTCCCTTATTCCGCTCAGTAACATGGTCGCCAGTTGGTCGGATCGCTCGCCATAGCTCACCTCGCGATCCGATCTTAAAAATACTGTTCAGGAGAAAAGAACATGAGTTCTGCCAAAAAGATCGGGCTATTCGCCTGTACCGGCGTCGTCGCCGGGAATATGATGGGGAGCGGTATTGCGTTATTACCAGCGAACCTCGCCAGCATTGGCGGTATTGCTATTTGGGGTTGGGTCATTTCTATTATCGGGGCAATGTCCCTGGCTTATGTTTATGCGCGACTGGCAACAAAAAACCCTCAACAGGGTGGGCCAATTGCCTACGCGGGTGAATTATCACCGGCATTTGGTTTCCAGACTGGTGTCCTTTATTATCACGCCAACTGGATTGGTAACCTGGCTATCGGGATTACCGCCGTCTCTTATTTATCCACGTTCTTCCCGGTATTAAACGATCCTATTCCGGCAGGCATTGCCTGTATCGCTATCGTGTGGGTCTTTACCTTTGTCAACATGCTGGGGGGAGCCTGGGTTAGCCGTTTGACCACTATTGGCCTTTTCCTGGTGCTGATCCCGGTAGTTCTGACCGCCGTGGTGGGCTGGCACTGGTTTGATATGGCCACCTACCATGCAAACTGGAACACCTCTACCAGCACCGATCCACACGCGGTGATTAAAAGTATTCTGCTGTGCCTGTGGGCGTTTGTCGGCGTGGAATCTGCCGCCGTCAGCACCGGTATGGTGAAAAACCCGAAACGTACCGTGCCGCTGGCCACTATGCTGGGAACCGCAATCGCCGGTGTTATCTATATTGCGGCAACGCAGGTTATCTCTGGTATGTACCCGGCTTCCGTCATGGCAGCGTCCGGTGCACCGTTCGCCATCAGCGCCTCCACCATTCTGGGCGGCTGGGCCGCGCCGCTGGTTTCTGCCTTCACCGCCTTTGCGTGCCTGACTTCGCTGGGCTCCTGGATGATGCTGGTTGGTCAGGCCGGGGTGCGCGCGGCCAACGATGGCAACTTCCCGAAAGTGTACGGTGAAGTTGATAGCAACGGTATTCCGAAAAAAGGTCTGCTGCTGGCCGCCGTTAAAATGACCGCGCTGATGGTTATCATCACCATCATGAACTCCAGCGGGGGTAAAGCCTCCGACCTGTTCGGTGAGCTGACCGGTATCGCCGTTCTGTTGACCATGCTGCCGTACTTCTACTCTTGCGTTGACCTGATTCGCTTCGAAGGCTTCAACATCCGTAACTCAGCAAGCCTGGTGTGCTCTGTTCTCGGCTGCGCATTCTGCTTCATCGCGCTGATGGGCGCCAACTCCTTCGAGCTGTCCGGCACCTTTATCGTCAGCCTGGTCATCCTGATGTTCTACGGCCGCAAAATGCACCAGCGTCAGCACAATGACAACGAAAACAATCCGGCTGAAGCGCACTAACCGCTAGCCCCTCCTATTTCTACAGGCCCTTCCTCCCCTGCCGCTAACGCGGTGGGAAGGGCCTCCTTTACCTGGAAACATGACTATGACTATGAATGTTATTGCTATCATGAACCACATGGGCGTCTATTTTAAAGAAGAGCCTATTCGTGAACTTCATCGCGCCCTGGAAGGCCTGAACTTCCAGATTGTCTACCCGAATGACCGTGAAGACCTGCTGAAGCTGATTGAAAATAACGCCCGCCTGTGCGGCGTGATCTTCGACTGGGATAAATACAATCTCGAACTGTGCGAAGAAATCAGCGCGATGAACGAGTACATGCCGGTATACGCTTTTGCTAATAGCTACTCCACTCTCGACGTGAGTCTGAACGATCTGCGCATGCAGGTTCGCTTCTTCGAGTATGCGCTGGGCGCCGCCGACGATATCGCCGCGAAAATCCGCCAGAACACCGATGAGTACATCGATACCATCATGCCGCCGCTGACCAAAGCGCTGTTCAAATACGTTCGCGAAGGCAAATACACCTTCTGTACGCCAGGTCATATGGGCGGTACCGCTTTCCAGAAAAGCCCGGTCGGCAGCATTTTCTACGACTTCTTTGGCCCGAACACCATGAAGTCCGATATCTCCATTTCCGTTTCCGAGCTGGGTTCACTGCTGGACCACTCCGGCCCACACAAAGAAGCGGAAGAGTATATTGCCCGCGTCTTTAATGCCGAACGCAGCTATATGGTCACCAACGGCACCTCCACGGCCAACAAAATCGTTGGTATGTACTCCGCGCCGGCGGGCAGCACCGTACTGATTGACCGTAACTGCCATAAATCGCTGACCCATCTGATGATGATGAGCGATATTACGCCGATCTACTTCCGTCCAACCCGTAACGCCTACGGCATTCTGGGCGGTATTCCGCAGAGCGAGTTCCAGCGCGCCACGATTGAAAAACGCGTAAAAGCCACGCCGAATGCCAGCTGGCCGGTGCATGCCGTTATCACCAACTCCACTTACGACGGTCTGCTCTACAACACCGATTTCATCAAGAAAACGCTGGACGTGAAGTCCATCCACTTCGACTCCGCCTGGGTGCCTTACACCAACTTCTCGCCGATTTATGAAGGGAAATGCGGGATGAGCGGCGGCCGTGTGGAAGGTAAAGTGATCTACGAAACGCAGTCTACGCACAAGCTGCTGGCGGCGTTCTCCCAGGCTTCCATGATTCATGTGAAAGGTGACGTGAACGAAGAAACCTTCAACGAAGCCTACATGATGCACACCACCACCTCTCCGCACTACGGTATCGTGGCCTCCACCGAAACCGCCGCGGCGATGATGAAAGGCAACGCCGGTAAACGCCTGATTAACGGTTCTATCGAACGTGCGATTAAGTTCCGTAAAGAGATTAAGCGTCTGAAAGGCGAGTCTGAAGGCTGGTTCTTCGATGTCTGGCAGCCGGAACATATCGATGGCCCTGAATGCTGGCCGCTGCGCTCTGACAGCGCATGGCACGGCTTCAAAAATATCGATAACGAGCACATGTACCTCGACCCGATTAAAGTCACCATTTTGACACCGGGGATGAAGAAAGACGGCACCATGGACGAGTTCGGTATCCCGGCAAGCCTGGTCGCGAAATACCTCGACGAACGCGGCATCATCGTTGAGAAAACCGGTCCGTACAACCTTCTGTTCCTGTTCAGCATCGGTATCGATAAAACCAAAGCGCTGAGTCTGCTGCGTGCGCTGACCGAGTTTAAACGCGCGTTCGACCTGAACCTACGCGTGAAAAACATCCTGCCAGCGCTGTACCGCGAAGCGCCGGAGTTTTATGAAAACATGCGTATCCAGGAGCTGGCGCAGAATATTCATAAACTGGTTGAGCATCACAACCTGCCGGACCTGATGTTCCGCGCGTTTGAAGTGCTGCCGGAAATGGAAATGACCCCATACGCCGCCTTCCAGAAAGAGCTGCACGGTGAAACCGAAGAGATCTATCTGGAAGAGATGGTGGGCCGCGTTAACGCCAACATGATCCTGCCGTATCCTCCGGGCGTACCGCTGGTGATGCCGGGTGAGAAAATCACCGAGCAGAGCCGTCCGGTGCTCGAGTTCCTGCAGATGCTGTGTGAAATCGGCGCACATTATCCGGGCTTCGAAACCGACATCCACGGCGCCTATCGCCAGGCTGACGGTCGCTATACCGTAAAAGTGCTGAAAGAAAACAACACGAAATAATAAAAGCAGTAAGGGAAGCGGCTTGCCGCTTCCCTTTTTTCACGCCGCAAGGAGTTCACATGAAAACACCCTCACAACCGCGCGCGATCTACTACATCGTGGCGATTCAAATCTGGGAATACTTCAGCTTTTACGGCATGCGTGCCCTCCTCATCCTTTATCTCACCCACCAGCTCGGCTTTAACGACAGCCACGCCATCAATCTTTTCAGCGCTTACGCCTCTTTGGTCTATGTAACCCCTATTCTGGGCGGCTGGCTCGCCGACCGCCTGCTCGGTAACCGAACGGCAGTGATTGCCGGTGCGATACTGATGACGCTCGGCCACGTGGTGCTCGGCATCGAGTCTGACGCAATCTGGAGTCTGTATCTGGCGCTGGCGATTATTATCTGCGGCTACGGCCTGTTTAAGTCCAATATCAGCTGTCTGCTCGGCGAGCTGTATGCGCCCGACGACCAGCGTCGCGACGGTGGTTTCTCGCTGCTGTACGCGGCGGGTAATATCGGCTCCATCGCCGCGCCCATCGCCTGCGGTCTGGCGGCGCAGTGGTACGGCTGGCACGTCGGTTTTGCACTGGCGGGCGTGGGCATGTTTGTTGGCCTGCTGGTCTTTTTAAGCGGTCACCGCCACTTCCGTCATACCCAAGGAGTGAACCGCCCGGCGCTGCGTGAGGTAAAGTTTGCCCTGCCAGCCTGGGGCTGGCTGCTGTTAATGCTGTGCCTTGCGCCTGTGTGCTTCACGCTGCTGCTGGAGAATGACGCGGCGGGTTATTTACTGGGCATCGTCTGCGCCGCCGCGGCGGTAATTGTCGCCCGCATCATGCTGCGCTTCCCGCAGCAGCGCCGCGCGCTGTGGCAAATCGTTTTGCTGATGCTAACCGGTACGCTGTTCTGGGTGCTGGCCCAGCAGGGTGGCAGCTCTATCAGCCTGTTTATCGATCGCTTCGTCAACCGCCGCTGGTTGAATATTGAGGTGCCTACCGCCCTCTTCCAGTCGGTTAACGCCATTGCGGTGATGTCCGCCGGTGTGGCATTGGCCTGGCTGGCTCGTCCGGAAGGCGGCATCAGTTCGACGCTGCGGGTATGGTTGAAGTTTGCCTTTGGTCTGGCATTGATGGCCGCAGGCTTTATGCTGCTGGCCCTGAACGCGCGTGGCGCACAGCTACACGGCCAGGCGTCGATGGGGATGATGATTGCCGGCCTGGCGCTGATGGGCTTTGCTGAACTGTTTATCGACCCGGTGGCGATGGCGCAAATTACCCGCCTCAATCTGCCCGGCGTCACCGGCGTGTTGACCGGCATCTACATGTTAGCTACCGGCTCGGTAGCCAACTGGCTGGCAGGCGTAGTGGCGCAGAAAACGACCGAGTCGCAGATTAGCGAAACGGCTATCGACGCCTACGGGCATTTTTTCTCGCAAATGGGGGAATGGACGCTGGGCTGCGTGGCGCTAATCGTGGTGGCGGTTGCGTTGAAACGTCTGATGCGTTCGTCCAGCATACCTTTAGCACAGACCGACGAGTGATTAAGGCAGTAGGCCGGATAAGGCATTGATGCCGCCATCCGGCAAGCTGCGCAGGTTACGCCGGATGGCGCTGCGCTTATCCGGCCTACATCCCAGGATGAGCTTTGCGGATTAGATTGCCGCGTCATCCTCTTCACCGGTACGGATACGAATAACGCGCGCTACGTCAAAGACGAAGATTTTACCGTCGCCGATTTTGCCGGTTTGCGCGGTACGGATAATGGTATCGACGCAGGTATCAACAATATCGTCAGTCACCACGATTTCAATTTTCACCTTCGGCAGAAAGTCCACCATGTACTCCGCGCCGCGGTACAGTTCGGTGTGGCCCTTCTGGCGACCAAAGCCTTTCACTTCCGTTACCGTCATACCGGTGATGCCAACTTCCGCCAGCGCTTCACGTACGTCATCCAGTTTGAAGGGTTTAATAATCGCATCAATCTTTTTCATGGTGTTCCTGTCGTTTTTATCGCGTAACCGGTTGCTCACCGTATCATAAATCACTCGTATGTACGGTGCTACTCTTTAAAGTCGTTGGCATCCAGTTCATGACGCGACAGCAGCTTGTAAAATTCGGTACGGTTGCGGCCCGCCATTCTCGCGGCGTGAGTGACGTTGCCCTTGGTGATTTGCAGCAGCTTACGCAGGTAGTTGAGTTCAAACTGATTGCGCGCCTCAACGAAGGTCGGCAACGCCGTGTTTTCACCTTCCAGCGCCTGCTCCACCAGCGCATCGCTGATGACCGGCGAAGAGGTGAGCGCCACGCACTGCTCAATCACATTGACCAGCTGGCGCACGTTGCCCGGCCAGTTGGCCGCCATCAACCGCTTCATGGCATCGGTGGAAAAGGCGCGGACAAACGGCTTATGCCGATCGGCCGCCTGGCGCAGCAGGTAGTTGGCCAGCAGCGGAATGTCCTCGGTACGCTCGGCAAGCGTCGGGAGCTTGAGATTGACCACGTTCAGGCGGTAGAACAGATCTTCGCGAAACTCGCCGCGCGCCATCGCCTTCGGCAGATCCCGGTGGGTCGCGGAGATAATCCGCACGTTAATGTCCAGATCGCGGTTGCTGCCTAACGGGCGGACTTTGCGCTCCTGCAGCACGCGCAGCAGCTTCACCTGCAGCGGTGCGGGCATATCGCCAATTTCATCCAGAAACAGCGTGCCGCCTTCGGCCGCCTGGAACAGCCCTTCGCGGTTGCTGACCGCGCCGGTAAACGCCCCGCGCGCATGGCCGAACAGTTCAGACTCCAGCAGTTGCTCCGGTAGCGCGCCGCAGTTAATTGCCACGAACGGCTTGGCTCGGCGCGGGCTGGCGTTGTGAATCGCCTGCGCCAGAATCTCTTTCCCGGTACCGCTCTGGCCGTTAATCAGCACGCTCACGTCCGACTGCGCCACCATCTGTGCCTGCTCGAGCAGACGCAGCATCAGCGGGCTGCGGGTCACAATCGCTTCTCGCCATTGCTCATCGTTCGCCGGCGACGTGCGCTCCAGCGCTTCGTCGATGGCCTTATAGAGCGCGTCTTTATCTACCGGCTTGGTTAAGAAGCTGAACACCCCCTGCTGGGTGGCAGAGACCGCGTCCGGAATCGAACCGTGGGCGGTAAGGATGATCACCGGCATCCCCGGCTGCACTTTCTGAATTTCGCTGAACAGCTGCATGCCGTCCATTTCGTCCATGCGCAGATCGCTGATCACCAGGTCGATGCGCTCTTTTGCCAGCACGCGCAGCCCCTGCTGGCCGCTTTCTGCGGTATCCACCCGATAACCTTCGCTGGTCAGACGCATGCCCAGCAGCTTCAACAGGCCGGGATCGTCGTCGACCAACAGCAGGTGCGCGGGTTTACGGTTACTCATTTTTATCCTCATCAGATGCCGCTGGGTGCGAGATATCCGCCCCCGGCTTGCGGCTGGAGAGCTGACGCTCAATATCCGTCAGATTTTGCAGTTTACGGGTAGTGAGCTCCAGTTCGGCCTGAAGCTGCTGCTGCTGCTGACGCAGCGCATCGAGCTGGCCGTCGCTGGTTTCCTGCAGTTTGCTGTAGCGCAAACGCTCTTCAGAGAGCGACAGCTGTAGCGCCTGCCCATCTCGCCATACCTGGTAAAGCGGACGAATACGCGAAGGAATTTGCGAGCTTAACGCATCGATGTCGCCCACCAGTTGGCGGCGTTCTGCCGGGGTGATTTTCGCGTTTGCCAACAGGATGCCGCGCTTGAGCGCTCCCTGCCAGCGATCGGCAGCCTGCGCGCTGGCCTCGGCGCGCGCGCGCGTCGCCGACAGACGATCGGCGCAATCCATGCCGCGCAGCCAGTAAAGCGGGTTATTTTCAGCGGTGTCGCCGTTTAGCGACCAGATATCATCGCAGTCGGTCGACTGGTAATCCGCCACCTGCTGGCGCGGCTCGCTGCCCTCGCCGCTGCCGCCGTTATGATGCGGCAGCAGCGTGGCGTTGCAGCCCGACAGCATCAGGCAGGCAACGCCAATCAGGCCGCTACGCCACCGGCGGAGCCGTCGACCGGTACGTGCTAATAGTTGGGGCATAGTCACTCGATATCGATTTATGTGGTTGTTTTTTCGAGCCCTGGTGCCGGAAGCTCAATGCGAAAACAGACGTTACCCTCACGGGAGTCGAGAAGATGCAGCTCGCCGTGCATTTTCCGCACCGAGTCGCGCGCCAGGCTTAATCCCAGGCCGCTTCCTTTCACCGCACCTTTGCGCTGATGGCTGCCCTGGAAGAAGGGCTCAAAAATCATTAATTTTTCTGCGTCCGGGATTGGCGTGCCCGTATTGATGACATCAATAGAGACACGCGAACCTTCCCGGCGGCTACGGAGATAAATGTTACCGGATTCAGTGCCATAGTGCACCGCATTCGAGTACAGATTATCCAGCGCATTCATTAATAGCGTGGGCTCTGCCAGGCAGCCTGCCGCCTGTAAATCGACCTGCGTGTGCATCATTTTAGCGCGTGCCGGCAGGCTGTGCGCGGAAACCACCATCTCCACCAGCGGCGCCAGCGCGACATACTCCATGCGAACGGCCGTCTCACTCAGCTTGCGGTTGTAGTCCAGCAGCTGTTCAATCAGCGTTTGCAGGTTGCGGCTGCTGCTATCCAGGATAGCGACCACCTCTTTTTGTTCGGCGCTGAGCGGCCCTACCACCTGGTCCGCCAGTAGCTCGGTGCCTTCACGCATGCTGGCCAGCGGTGTTTTCAGTTCGTGGGAAAGATGACGCAGAAACTGATGGCGCTGTGACTCCAGCCACGACAGGCGCTCGCTAAGCCAGATAATACGCTGGCCAACAGAACGCAGCTCACGTGGTCCACGGAACATCACCTCGCCGTCCAGCGACTGTCCCTCGCCCAGACGGTTGATCATACTCTCAATGCCCTTCACCGGGCCGATAATCATTCGGGTGAACAGCAGCACCATCGCCAGGCTCACCAGAAACAGCACCAGCGCCTGCCAGCCGAAGAACTGGCCGCGTTCAGCGATCGCCTGCTGTAGCTGCTGCCCACGGGAGAAAACCACGGTGCGGGTGGCCTGCACCAGCTCACCGTTGGCGCTGGAGAACGCTTCAAGTTTCGCCACCGCCTGCTTTTCCGGGCCGCTGTTGGTGCATTGTAGGGTTGTCAGATCGTGAAGATTTTGCCGTAGCCGCTGGTAGAGCGTGTCGTCGGGCAGCACGCCCGCGTGCGCCTCCAGCATGTCGCTATAGCGTTTACGCTGATTCTGATACACCTTCGCCAGCGTCGGATCGTCGAGCACGCAGTACTGGCGATAGCTGCGCTCCATATCCAGCGCCACGTTGGCCATCGCTTCGCTGCGGCGGGCATCAATCAGCGTCGTGCGGTTGGTTTGTTCGGCCTGCGCGCTGAGCATATTCAAGCTTTGCCAGGCCTGCCATGCCAGCACCAGCAGCGGCAGCAGAATCAGCAGGAAAGCGAGCGTCACCAGTTGGCGAAGCGAGCGTGGAGAAAGTGAGGGGCGTTTCAAAAGAGGTATCTCAGTGAATCAACTTACTGGAATGCTAACTGAGGATATCGACGAGGGAAAGGCCAGAAATAACAAAGCCGGGCATAAGCCCGGCTTTGTTATGGAATAAGGCGGTGCCTAACTCAACGTTTCGCCCGATGGTTGATAAAGCAGCGCTATTATCATTTGCTGGACGGCAGGCACCTTGTTGTGCGTCATTCTAAGTTTATGTAGCACGTCCCGAAGGGGCTGACATAAGAAGGTGAATGAGCCACTGGTTATTATTATGCACGATGCGTGCCACATTTCAAAACAATATATTAACATACTGATAAATATGAAAAATACACCAATCACCCTAGAGGATTCACTGGGCGGGTTTTGGTAATACTGTCGCCAATTAGCAACACTTAAAATCAATCACAAAAAAGTACATATAAATCATTGAATTAAATGTCTCCTTTTGGCGACATCATAACATCACCAATGTCGGGGTTTGCCGACACTCTTGATCGGGCGGAACGACGCACATTGCCGGATGGCGGCGTAAATGTCTTTATCCGGCCTGCAGATAAAAAAGCCCCTCACAAGGAGGGGCTTGATTCGTTAAACGTGAGTCTTAGCCGAGCTGCTTACGCGCATTGCGGAAAATACGCATCCACGGGCTGTCCTCGCCCCAGTTTTCCGGGTGCCAGGAGTTAGCTACGGTGCGGAACACGCGCTCCGGGTGCGGCATCATTATGGTCACGCGGCCGCTCTCGTTGGTGACCGACGTAATACCGTTCGGGGAACCGTTCGGGTTCGCCGGGTAGGCTTCGGTCACCTTGCCGAAGTTGTCGACGAAGCGCAGCGCGACCAGACCTTTACTCTCAAGCTGAGCAAGGTGTGCACCATCGCGAACCTCCACGTGGCCTTCACCGTGAGAAACGGCGATCGGCATCCGTGAGCCTTCCATCCCGGCGAGCAGCAGTGACGGGCTGCTGGCCACTTCGACCAGGCTGAAGCGCGCTTCAAAACGGTCAGAATGGTTACGTACAAAGCGCGGCCACAGGTCGCTGCCCGGGATCAGTTCACGCAGGTTAGACATCATCTGACAGCCGTTACACACGCCCAACGCCAGCGTCTGAGGGCGATGGAAGAAGGTCGCGAACTCATCGCGCACGCGGTTGTTGAACAGAATGGATTTCGCCCAGCCCTCGCCCGCACCGAGCACGTCACCGTAGGAGAAACCGCCGCAGGCCACCAGCGCCTGGAAGTCAGCCAGACCGGTACGGCCGGCCAGCAGGTCGCTCATATGGACGTCAATGGCATCAAAGCCCGCACGGTGGAAGGCGGCCGCCATCTCCACGTGCGAGTTGACGCCCTGTTCACGCAGCACGGCCACTTTCGGGCGCGCACCGGTCGCAATGTAAGGCGCCGCCACGTCAGCTGCGATATCAAAGGTGAGCTTCACATTGAGGCCCGGGTCGTTATCGTTCGCTTTCGCGTCGTGTTCCTGATCGGCACACTCTGGGTTATCGCGCAGACGCTGCATCTGCCAGGTGGTTTCAGCCCACCACATACGCAGCGTAGTGCGGCTTTCGCTGAATACCGGCTGACCGTTGGCAGTCAGGGTGAAGCGGTCACCTTCAACGGCTTTACCGAGGAAGTGTACACAGTCTGCCAGGCCGTTGGCCGCCAGAATCGCTTCTACCGCTTCACGGTCAGCGGCACGAACCTGAATCACCGCGCCCAGTTCTTCGTTGAACAGCGCCGCCAGACGATCGTCGCCAAGCGTTGCCACGTCAGCTTCCACGCCGCAATGACCGGCAAAGGCCATCTCCGCCAGGGTCACCAGCAGGCCGCCGTCGGAACGGTCGTGATAGGCCAGCAGCTTACGCTGCGCAACCAGCGCCTGAATCGCCTCGTAGAAGCCTTTCAGCTGCGCAACGTCGCGCACGTCGGCCGGTTTATCGCCCAGTTGACGGTAGACCTGCGCCAGCGCGGTCGCACCCAGCGCGTTATGGCCCTTACCAAGGTCAATCAGCAGCAGGGCGTTATCTTCGGTGACCAGCTGCGGCGTGATGGTGTGACGCACGTCTTCCACGCGGGCAAAGGCGGAAATGACCAGCGACAGCGGCGAGGTCATTTCGCGCTGCTCGTTGCCTTCCTGCCAGCGGGTTTTCATCGACATGGAGTCTTTGCCCACCGGAATAGTCAGACCCAACTGCGGACACATCTCTTCGCCGATCGCTTTCACCGCTTCGTACAGCCCCGCGTCTTCGCCAGGGTGACCTGCCGCCGACATCCAGTTTGCCGAGAGTTTAATGTGTTTGATGTTGCCAATCTGGGTCGCGGCGATGTTAGTCAGCGCTTCGCCTACCGCCAGACGGGCGGAAGCCGCGAAGTCCAGCAGCGCAACGGGCGCACGCTCACCGATAGACATCGCTTCGCCGTAGTAGCTGTCGAGGCTGGCGGTGGTCACCGCGCAGTTGGCTACCGGGATCTGCCACGGGCCGACCATCTGGTCGCGCGCGACCATGCCGGTGACGGTACGGTCGCCGATGGTCACAAGGAAGGTTTTCTCTGCCACGGTTGGCAGGTGCAGCACGCGGTTCACCGCATCGGCAATCGTAATGTGTTCACGGGCAAGCGCTTCGCCTTTCGCTTTCAGCGTCTGCACATCGCGAGTCATCTTCGGCGTTTTGCCGAGCAGAACGTCGAGCGGCATGTCGATTGGCTGATTGTCAAAGTGGCTGTCGCTGAGCGTCAGGTGCTTCTCTTCGGTGGCTTCACCGATGACCGCGTACGGCGCGCGTTCACGCTTACACAGCTCATCGAACAGCGGAAGCTGGTCAGCGGCTACCGCCAGCACGTAGCGTTCCTGGGATTCATTACACCAGATTTCCAGCGGGCTCATGCCCGGCTCATCACTCAGGATGTCGCGCAGCTGGAATTTCCCGCCGCGTCCACCGTCGCTCACCAGTTCCGGCATGGCGTTAGACAGGCCGCCTGCGCCCACGTCGTGAATAAACAGAATCGGGTTGGCATCGCCCAGCTGCCAGCAGCGGTCGATCACTTCCTGACAGCGGCGTTCCATTTCCGGGTTGTCGCGCTGTACGGACGCGAAGTCGAGGTCGGCGTCAGACTGGCCGGAAGCCATTGAAGAGGCTGCTCCGCCGCCAAGGCCGATATTCATCGCCGGGCCACCGAGCACGATCAGCTTCGCACCTACCACGATCTCGCCTTTCTGGACGTGATCGGCGCGGATGTTGCCGATCCCGCCCGCCAGCATGATCGGCTTGTGATAACCACGCAGCTCTTCGCCGTTGTGGCTGTTCACTTTCTCTTCGTAAGTGCGGAAATAGCCGGTCAGCGCCGGGCGACCAAATTCGTTGTTAAACGCCGCGCCGCCCAGCGGGCCGTCGGTCATGATATCCAGCGCGGTCACAATACGGTCCGGTTTGCCGAAATCTTCCTCCCACGGCTGTTCAAAGCCAGGGATGCGCAGGTTAGAAACGGAGAACCCCACCAGCCCCGCTTTTGGCTTCGCGCCGCGGCCGGTAGCGCCTTCATCGCGAATTTCCCCGCCGGAGCCGGTTGCCGCGCCCGGCCATGGAGAGATAGCCGTCGGGTGGTTATGGGTTTCTACCTTCATCAGGATATGCGCAGGCTCCTGATGGAAATCGTAGCGTCCGGTTTTGTGGTCGGCAAAATAGCGGCCGACTTCAGAGCCTTCCATCACCGCGGCGTTGTCTTTATAGGCAGACAGCACGTGATCCGGCGTGGTTTCAAAGGTGTTTTTGATCATCTTAAACAGCGACTTGGGCTGCTGTTTACCGTCGATAATCCAATCGGCGTTAAAAATCTTGTGACGACAGTGCTCGGAGTTCGCCTGGGCGAACATGTACAGCTCGATGTCGTTCGGGTTGCGACCCAGCTTGGTGAACGCATCCTGCAGGTAGTCAATTTCGTCGTCCGCCAGCGCCAGGCCAAGACGAATGTTGGCATCAATCAGCGCCTGACGGCCCTGCCCCAGCAGATCCACGCTGGCAACCGGTGCAGGCTGGTGATGAGCAAACAGTTTTTCGGCATCCTGCAGCGAGTCAAATACGCTCTCCATCATGCGATCGTGCAGTTCTGCCGCCACCGCGCCGAGTTGCTCAGCGGTCAGACTCGCGGCATCAACATAGTAGGCGACGCCGCGTTCCAGCCGCAGCACCTGATTCAGGCCGCAGTTATGTGCGATGTCGGTAGCTTTGGAAGACCAGGGAGAGATAGTGCCAGGGCGGGGAGTGACGAGCAGCAGTTTACCGGTAGGGGTATGGCTGTTCAGGCTTGGGCCATACTGCAACAATCGCTCAAGTCGGGCCCGCTCATCTTCGGTCAGCGGCGCGTCCAGGTCGGCAAAATGGACATACTCGGCGTATATATTGCTTACCGGGAGGTTGGCTGCCTGAAACCGCGTCAGCAGTTTGTTAATACGAAATGCAGACAGTGCAGGCGAACCACGCAGAATTTCCATCATAAGTCTCTCGTCTTCTCAGCTTTCAGTGTGCGCAATGGGGGAGAACGGCGGCTATTATAGAGAATCCTGCGGCCTGACGAAACCGTTTGCGTGGAAATAAAATCATCGTCCATCTTTAACATTCGGTGTGACGCGACTCGCGAATCAGTTGCCAACTGGCGCAATCTTAAGCAAAATGCCGCTCATTCTATAGCAACCCGCATCGCTATCAGGGAAACAAACTGGTATCAAAGCGAATTAACTATTTGAAAAAACTAAAGATTAATTATCTGCTGATCGGCGTTGTAACGCTGTTGTTGGCAGCGGCCCTTTGGCCCTCAATCCCCTGGTTTGGCAAACCAGAGAATCGCATCGCCGCCATTCAGGAGCGGGGGGAACTGCGCGTCAGTACCATACTGTCGCCGCTGACCTACACCACGGTAAACGGCAAAGACTACGGCCTCGATTATGAGCTGGCCCAGCAGTTCGCCGACTACCTTGGCGTTAAGCTGAAAATCACCGTTCGCCAGAACATTAGCCAGCTCTTTGACGATCTGGACCACGGCGACGCCGATATGCTGGCCGCGGGGCTGGTTTACAACAGCGAGCGCGTGCAGAACTACCAGGCCGGCCCCACCTACTATTCCGTGTCGCAGCAGTTGGTTTATCGCGTCGGCAGCCCGCGTCCCCGCAGCCTGGGTACCCTCACCGCCGGGCAGCTTACCGTCGCGCCGGGCCAGGTCGTCATCAACGATCTGCAAAGCTTAAAAGAGAAGACGTTTCCTGAGCTCAGCTGGAACGTAGACGAAAAGCGCGGCTCGGTAGATTTGATGCAGGCGGTCATCGATGGCAAGCTCAGCTACACCATCGCCGATTCTGTCGCTATCGGTCTGTTCCAGCGCGTCCATCCAGAGCTGGCGGTTGCCCTCGACGTCACTGACGAACAGCCCGTCACCTGGTTTAGTCTGAAAGACAACGACAACACGCTCTCCGCGGCCATGCTCGACTTCTTCAATAATATGAATGAAGACGGGGCGCTGGCTCGCCTTGAAGAGAAGTATCTCGGCCACGGCGATGATTTCGACTATGTGGATACCCGCTCATTCCTGCGCGCGGTGGATAACGTGCTGCCAGATCTGCGGCCGCTGTTTGAGAAGCATGCCAGCGAAATCGACTGGAAGCTGCTGGCGGCCATTTCCTACCAGGAGTCGCACTGGGACCCGCAGGCCACCTCCCCCACCGGGGTGCGTGGGCTGATGATGCTGACGAAAAATACCGCGCAAAGTTTAGGCCTGAGCGACCGTACCGACGCGGAACAGAGTATCAGCGGCGGCATGCGTTATTTACAGGATATGATGACCAAAGTGCCGGACAGCGTGCCGCAGGAAGAAAAAATCTGGTTTGCGCTGGCGGCCTACAACATGGGCTATGCCCACATGCTCGATGCCCGTGCGCTAACGGCGAAACAGAAGGGGAATCCGGATAGCTGGGCTGATGTCAAACAACGCCTGCCGTTGCTGAGCCAGAAACCCTGGTACAGCAAGCTGACCTACGGCTACGCGCGCGGCCACGAGGCCTACGCCTACGTCGAGAATATCCGTAAATATCAGATAAGCCTGGTAGGCTATTTGCAGGAAAAAGAGAAGAAGGCCACCGAACAGATGGCGATTGCCGAGGCCTATCCGGCGGTCTCGCCGGATGAGCTAAACCGTAATCACTACGGCCTGTTTTCCTTTATGCCGACGCCGAACCACAGCGACGCGCTGTCATTCTTAATGTCGAAGCATAAATAAGTTATTCCGCCGGCAGATTTGCCGCTTTCGCCGCCTGCTTCAGTGCCTTCTGCTGCTGGCGGCGGTGGCGGAAGAAATCGCTCAGCATCGCCGAGCATTCATCGGCCAGCACCCCTTCCGTCATCTCAACGCGGTGATTCATTCCCGGGTGATGCAGCACGTCAATCAGCGACCCAGCCGCGCCGGTTTTAGCGTCGCGGGCACCGAACACCAGACTGCCGATTCGGCCGTGGACCATTGCGCCTGCACACATCACGCAGGGCTCCAGCGTGACGTACAGCGTCGTGTCAATCAAACGGTAGTTCTGCAATACCAGCCCCCCCTGCCGCAGCGCCATAATCTCCGCGTGCGCGGTAGGATCGTGACGGCCGATCGGGCGGTTCCAGCCTTCACCAATCACCTGATTGTTATGCACCAGCACCGCGCCAACCGGCACCTCGCCTTCTTCCCAGGCGCGTTTAGCCAGCACCAGCGCATGGCGCATCCAGTATTCATGGTTCTGTTCAATGTCAGACAACGTCGGGACTCCAGGTGATAAAACGCGGCGCATTATACACAATATCCATCAAAGCGCAGCGCCGCTATTCCAGCTGCTCCAGCTCGCCGTGCGGGGTTACGCGCCAGCGATGCTCACAGAAAAAGAGTAGCGGGTTATCCTGTTTACTGTCGCTGTATCCGCTGTATAAGCGCAGCGGTGCGCCCAGACGCAGCTCTAACTGCGCCACCTTCTCATGCCCCAGGCAGCGTACCGACAGCACGCGTCCACCACAAGCGCGCCGCATCTGACTGCCGATAAGATTCACCCGAGCCAGCCAGGGAGCGTCAGCGTAGACCCGCTCCACCAGCGTTTGCGGCGACCCGGTAATCAGCCAGACGTCAGCATCCTGATGCTGGAGATAGCTATCCAAACGCGCCTGTACCCTCGGGAACGGCGTGACCGTGGCACGAAACCAGATAATAAAGCTCGCTTCCAGCGCGTTGAGCGTCGCTTCGCGCCGCCCGAAGGTGCAGCCCCACAGCAGAACGCTCATCGGCCAGCGGGCCGCGCGGCCTTTGATCAGCATTGCGATGCCGATAAACGGCAGCAGCGGCAGCACCAGCAGCGCATTAAGCGGCAGACGGCGCAGCAGATAGCGGATGAACGCGCCAAACAGATCCTGCTGATGCAGCGTGCCGTCGAGATCGAAAAACACCACGCGGCGAGAATTGCGTGTCAAAGAAGCCTCCTGTATTCCTCACTGAGCAAGCCCACAGACTAGCAGATTGCCCGCCCGCTTTCGCCAAACGGCGGCTCAACGACGCTGGTGCACGAAAAGAGTTGCGTTTTTACCGACACATGGAATATTTAATTCGGTATATTCCGTTATAATAGAATACATAATTCTTTCCGACGAGCAGATTGCTGCTCTGGCGCAGCAGAGTTATCGCGTCCATGAGGTTGTTATGAATTGTTTAATCAGTATCCGTCAGCGTTACCCCCAGTTGGCGCAAAGCGACCGTAAGCTGGCGGATTTTATTCTGGTGCAGCCGGATCTGGCGCGTCACTTAAGCTCACAGCAGCTGGCAAGCCAGGCGGGTGTCAGCCAGTCCAGCGTCGTGAAGTTCGCCCAGAAGCTGGGTTTTAAAGGCTTCCCCGCGCTGAAGCTGGCGCTGAGCGAAGCGCTGGCCAGCAACGCGAATCCCCACTCGGTCGCGGTACATAACCAGATTTGCGGCGACGATCCGCTGCGCCTGGTGGGTGAGAAGCTGATTAAGGACAACGTGGCGGCGATGCACGCCTCTTTGGACGTCAACAGCGAAGACAAGCTGCTGGAGACCGTTAACCTGCTGCGTAACGCGCGACGTATCGTCCTGACCGGCATTGGCGCATCGGGGCTGGTGGCGCGTAACTTTAGCTGGAAGTTGATGAAAATTGGCTTTAACGCCGTGGCGGAGCTGGACATGCACGCCCTACTGGCCACCGTCCAGGCGATGGCCCAGGACGATCTGCTACTCGCAGTATCCTACTCCGGCGCCCGACGCGAAATCAATCTCGCCGCCGATGAAACGCTGCGGGTGGGTGGCAAGGTGCTGGCCATTACCGGCTTTTCACCAAATACCTTACAACAGCGCGCAACCCACTGCCTGTATACCATTGCCGAAGAGCAGGCAACGCGCAGCGCTGCCATCTCTTCCACCAGCGCGCAGATGATGCTAACCGACCTGCTGTTTATGGGGCTGGTTCAGCAGGATCTGGAAAATGCACCGGAGCGTATTCGCCACAGCGAAGCGCTAGTGAAAAAGCTGGTGTGATCGGCGGTGCGATTACCACAGAAAAGGTATGGCCTGAGTGGAAAATGAGCGTATAATGCGCGCCCTGTTTATTTTGTTTCTGAGAAATTCCTGATGGCGCTGTTAATCACCAAAAAATGTATCAACTGCGATATGTGCGAACCGGAATGCCCAAATCAGGCCATTTCGATGGGTGATAGCATCTATGAGATCAACAGCGATCGCTGCACCGAGTGCGTCGGCCATTACGATACGCCAACCTGTCAGAAAGTGTGCCCGATCCCGAATACAATCCTGAAGGATCCGGCACATCCTGAGACGGAAGAACAGCTGTGGGACAAGTTCGTCGTGCTGCACCACGCGGATAAAATTTAGCTTTCGACGATCACCGTCGCGCAGGCGTAGTGGCGCTCATCGGCGAGCGTCACATGCATATGCGCCACGCCCATTCGCTCTGCCAGCAGCTTTGCCTCACCCCATAACCTCAGCTTCGGTTTACCCATCTCATCGTTGTAAACTTCAAACTGGTTAAACGCCAGGTCGTTACGAATACCGGTACCCAGCGCTTTTGAGGCCGCTTCTTTGACCGCAAAGCGCTTAGCCAGAAAACGCACCGGCTGCTGGTGCATCTCCCAGATGGCCCATTCGTTATCGCTGAGCACCCGGCGTGCAAGGCGATCGCCGCTACGGGCAATGACCCCTTCAATACGGGCGATTTCGACGATATCGGTTCCGAGCCCCAGAATCGCCATTACGCGCGCGCTTCCAGCATCAGGCGTTTCATCTCGGCAACCGCTTCTTTCAGGCCGGTCATGACCGCGCGGCCAATGATCGCGTGACCAATGTTCAGCTCGTGCATCTCCGGTAGCGCCGCGACGGCTTTGACGTTGTGATAGGTCAGGCCATGGCCGGCGTTCACTTTCAGCCCCAGGCTGGCGGCATAGGTCGCCGCTTTCGCGATGCGCTCAAGCTCTTTTGCCTGTTCCGCATCGGTGGTGGCATCGGCATAGCAGCCGGTGTGAATTTCGATATACGGCGCGCCAACGTCGGCAGCGGCTTTAATCTGTGCGTTATCGGCATCGATAAACAGCGACACCAGAATACCGGCGTCGGCCAGGCGTTTGCAGGCATCGCGCATTTTGTCGAGCTGACCGGCAACGTCCAGACCGCCTTCGGTGGTCACTTCCTGACGCTTTTCCGGCACCAGGCAGCAGAAATGCGGTTTGGTTTCACAGGCGATGGTCAGCATCTCTTCGGTAACCGCCATCTCCAGGTTCATGCGAGTGTCCAGCGTCTGGCGCAGAATGCGCACGTCGCGGTCGGTGATGTGGCGGCGATCTTCACGTAAATGCACGGTGATGCCATCCGCACCGGCCTGCTCGGCGATAAATGCCGCCTGAACCGGATCGGGATAGGCGGTGCCGCGCGCGTTACGCAGGGTGGCAATGTGGTCAATATTGACGCCTAACAGTAATTCAGCCATGACAATCCTCGTGTTTTTATTTTTGCGATCTTTCCCCTCACGCAGCCCTCTCTCTACAGAAGCAAAGCGCATGAGGCAATATAAGTTAACGCTTAGGCATAAACTGCCGGAATAATTCTCGGCTCTTCAACGGCTTCCCCCCAAGATACGGCTTTAGTGCCATACGGGTAAAGCGTTTCGCGGCGCGCAGCGAGTCCACGTCGGGAAATTCACGACTGGCCAGCGCTTTTAGCTGATGCCCGGTAAAGGTATTGTGATCGATCACGACGCTGGCAATAAAGCCTTTCTCTTCACGGTAGCGATAGGTCATGGTGTCTTCGACCTCATCCCCGCTGCCAGCGCAGTGGAGGAAGTCAACGCCGTAGCCCAAATGCCCCAGCAGCGCCAGCTCGAAGCGGCGCAGCGCCGGTTCAGGCGAACCCGTGGCGCCAGCCAGCGCCTGGATGCAGTGCAGGTAGTCAAAAAACAGCTCGGAAAAGCGGGTTTCGTGCTCAAGCACGCGCGACACCAGTTCATTGATGTACAGACCGCTGTATAGCGTGATGCCGCTAAGGGGAAGCGCCAGCGAAACGGCTTCGGCGCTGCGCAGCGTTTTCACTTCGCCACGACCGCCAAAACGGACTAACAGGGGGGTAAAGGGCTGAAGCGCACCTTTAAGGTTGGAGCGTTTGGAACGTGCGCCTTTCGCCACAAGGCGCACGCGGCCCGACTCTTCCGTGAAGACGTCCAGCATCAGGCTGGTTTCGCTCCAGGGGCGACTATGCAGAACAAAAGCGCGCTGCCAGCCCTCCATCGGGGTTATTCTCAGAGATCGTCGACGTAACCGAGACTGCGCAGCGCGCGCTCGTCATCCGCCCAGCCTGATTTCACTTTCACCCACAGCTCCAGGTGAACAGGCGCTTCGAACATCTCCTGCATGTCTTTACGGGCTTCAATACCGATGGTTTTGATTTTGGCGCCTTTATTGCCAATCACCATCTTTTTCTGCCCTTCGCGCTCAACCAGGATCAGGCCGTTGATGTCATAACCCCCCCGCTCGTTAGAGACGAAGCGTTCGATTTCAACGGTCACCGAGTACGGCAGCTCTGCGCCAAGGAAACGCATCAGTTTTTCACGGATGATTTCAGAGGCCATAAAGCGCTGGGAACGGTCGGTGATGTAATCTTCCGGGAAGTGATGGGTCGCTTCCGGCAGATGCTTGCGCACGATTCCGGCCACTGTGTCCACGTTCAGGCCGCTCTCCGCAGAGATAGGCACGATATCCAGGAAGTTCATCTGGCTGCCGAGGAACTGCAGGTGCGGTAACAGATCCGCTTTTTCCTGTACGTTATCGACCTTATTCACCGCCAGAATCACCGGCGCTTTGCCTTCGCGCAGCTTGTTCAGCACCATTTCGTCATCCGGCGTCCAACGGGTGCCTTCCACGACGAAAATCACCAGCTCAACGTCACCGATGGAGCTGCTGGCAGCTTTGTTCATCAGACGGTTGATCGCGCGTTTCTCTTCCATGTGCAGACCCGGGGTATCAACGTAGATAGCCTGGTACGCGCCTTCGGTATGAATACCGACAATACGGTGACGCGTCGTCTGCGCTTTACGGGAGGTGATAGAGATCTTCTGCCCGAGCAGCTTGTTCAGCAGTGTGGATTTGCCCACGTTCGGACGTCCGACGATGGCAATAAATCCGCAGTAAGTTTTTTCTTCGCTCATTCCAGCTCCAGCTTTTTCAGCGCCTGTTCGGCGGCAGCCTGTTCCGCCTTGCGACGGCTGGAACCTGTGCCGACCACCGGTTCACTCAGGCCGCTAACCTGGCAGTGGATAGTAAATTCCTGATCGTGTGCTTCCCCACGCACCTGAACCACCAGATAGGACGGCAGCGGCAGATGGCGGCCTTGCAGATACTCCTGCAAGCGTGTTTTTGGATCTTTTTGCTTATCGCCCGGACTGATTTCGTCCAGACGCGTCTGGTACCAGGAGAGGATTAGCTTCTCGACAGTTTGAATATCGCTGTCGAGGAACACCCCGCCGATTAACGCTTCAACCGTATCCGCCAGAATGGATTCCCGACGGAAGCCACCGCTTTTCAGCTCGCCCGGCCCCAAGCGCAGGCATTCGCCCAGCTCGAACTCACGGGCAATTTCAGCCAGCGTGTTACCGCGAACCAGCGTCGCGCGCATACGGCTCATATCGCCTTCATCCACGCGCGGGAAGCGGTGGTAGAGCGCGTTCGCGATCACGTAACTCAAAATGGAATCGCCCAGGAACTCTAAGCGTTCGTTATGTTTGCTGCTGGCACTGCGGTGCGTTAACGCCTGTTGCAACAGCTCCTGATGAAGAAAAGTGTAGCCCAGCTTCCGTTGAAGCCGATTAATTACGATGGGGTTCATGCGATACCAAAATAAATAAATGCGTCAAAAATGCAGCACACGAAACAGACCTGAGGAAAACCAACGCGGTTTCGTGTGCCGTGTCTCCCATAAGAGACATCCGAAACTTCGGGGGGATATTCTATACGCAACGACAAGGGATGTCGTTAGTTTGAATAGATTAAAACTAAATAATTCACGCAGCGCACACCAGGCCGCTGCGTGAAGACGAACAGAGGATTAGTGAATGCCACCGATGCGGCTCAAACGCACGCCGGTCGGCCACTGGCCCTCTTGTTTTTCGAAGCTCATCCAGATAGCGGTCGCTTTACCCACCAGGTTCGCTTCCGGCACAAAGCCCCAATAACGGCTGTCCGCGCTGTTATCGCGGTTATCACCCATCATGAAGTATTGCCCCGGCGGGACGATCCAGGTTGCCAGCGGCAGACCGGACTGGTGGTAGTACATCCCAACCTGGTCCTGAGCGATAGGCACGGTCAGGATCCGGTGGTTAACGTCACCCAGCGTTTCCTGACGTTGATCCAGACGCACGCCATCGGCTTTACGCTCACCCTGCGGCATTTCGAAGAAGCCGCTGGTGGCTTCTCCGCCGTTGCTGCGGGAGAAGGTCTGTACAAAATCACTCGGCTCAACGTTGGAATAGGTCACCGGCAGCGCATTACCGCACGCCTGGCCGGAGCTGCAGCCAGGCTGAATGGTGACCTGCTTGGCGATCGGATCGTAGGTGACCTTATCTCCCGGCAGGCCCACGGTGCGCTTGATGTAGTCAAGGCGAGGATCTTCCGGGTATTTAAACACGACGATGTCGCCGCGCTTCGGATGGCCCGTTTCAATAATCGTCTTCTGGTAGATCGGATCTTTAATTCCATAGGCGAATTTTTCCACCAGAATAAAGTCGCCGATCAGCAGCGTTGGCATCATCGAACCGGAAGGGATCTGGAACGGCTCATAAATGAATGAACGGACGATCAGCACGATAGCCAGTACCGGGAAGACCGACGCGCCGGTTTCCAGCCAGCCCGGTTTCGGGCCGACTTTTTTCAGCGTCTTTTTATCCAGCGCTTCGCCGGTGGCAACCTGCGCCGCCGCCTGACGTTCCCGCCGTTTAGGGGCGAAGATAAATTTATCTACGCACCACAGGACGCCCGTCACCAGTGTGGCAATCACCAGAATCAGGGCAAACATGTTCGCCATGCCAACTCCTTAGAGATTATTTGTTGTCTTTACCAACATGCAGAATGGCAAGGAACGCTTCCTGCGGCAGCTCGACGTTACCGATCTGCTTCATGCGCTTTTTACCCTCTTTCTGTTTTTGCAGCAGCTTTTTCTTACGGCTGATATCGCCACCGTAGCATTTCGCCAGAACGTTTTTACGCAGCTGCTTCACCGTTGAACGCGCGATGATGTGCGTGCCAATGGCCGCCTGGATCGCGATATCAAACTGCTGGCGAGGGATCAGATCTTTCATCTTCTCGACCAGTTCACGCCCGCGGCTCTGGGAGTTGTCGCGGTGGGTAATCAGCGCCAGCGCATCGACACGTTCGTTGTTGATGAGGACATCAACGCGCACCATGTCAGAGGCCTGGAAGCGTTTGAAGTTATAGTCCAGCGACGCATAGCCGCGAGAAGTCGACTTCAGACGGTCGAAGAAGTCGAGTACCACTTCCGCCATCGGGATTTCATAGGTCAGCGCCACCTGGTTACCGTGGTAAACCATGTTGGTCTGTACGCCGCGCTTCTCGATACACAGGGTAATCACGTTACCGAGGTACGCCTGCGGCAGCAGCATGTGACACTCAGCGATTGGCTCACGCAGTTCGTAGATGTTGTTCAGCGGCGGCAGTTTGGACGGGCTATCAACGTAGATAGTTTCTTTCGCCGTGGTTTCAACTTCGTAGACGACGGTCGGCGCGGTGGTGATCAGATCCAGGTCGTATTCACGTTCCAGACGTTCCTGAATGATCTCCATGTGCAGCAGACCGAGGAAGCCACAGCGGAAGCCGAAGCCCAGCGCGGTTGAGCTTTCCGGCTCATAGAACAAGGAGGCATCGTTGAGGCTCAGCTTACCGAGCGCATCGCGGAAGTTTTCGTAGTCGTCAGAGCTTACCGGGAACAGACCGGCGTAAACCTGCGGCTTCACTTTTTTAAAGCCTGGCAGCGGTTTGTCTGCCGGGTTACGCGCCTGGGTCAGGGTATCGCCAACCGGTGCGCCAAGGATGTCTTTAATCGCACACACCAGCCAACCTACCTCGCCGCATTTCAGCTCGGTACGGTCAACCTGTTTTGGCGTGAAGATGCCCAGACGGTCGGCGTTATAGACCTGACCGGTGCTCATCACTTTGATTTTGTCGCCTTTACGCATGGTGCCGTTTTTAATACGCACCAGCGAAACCACGCCCAGGTAGTTATCGAACCAGGAGTCGATAATCAGCGCCTGCAGCGGGCCTTCCGCATCACCTTCCGGCGGCGGAATGTCGCGTACCAGGCGTTCCAGCACGTCGGTCACGCCGACGCCGGTTTTCGCCGAGCAGCGAACGGCATCGGTCGCGTCGATGCCAACGATGTCTTCAATCTCTTCCGCTACGCGCTCAGGATCGGCGGCCGGCAGGTCGATTTTGTTCAGAACCGGCACGACTTCCAGATCCATTTCCATAGCGGTATAGCAGTTCGCCAGGGTCTGCGCTTCTACGCCCTGCCCGGCGTCAACCACCAGCAGTGCGCCTTCACAGGCCGCGAGGGAACGGGAAACCTCATAGGAGAAGTCGACGTGGCCCGGGGTGTCGATAAAGTTCAGCTGATAGGTTTCCCCGTCGGCTGATTTAAAGTCCAGCGTCACGCTTTGCGCTTTGATGGTAATGCCACGTTCGCGTTCCAGATCCATTGAGTCCAGAACCTGGGCTTCCATTTCGCGGTCGGAAAGGCCGCCACAAATCTGAATAATGCGGTCAGACAGCGTCGATTTACCGTGGTCGATATGTGCAATGATGGAGAAGTTACGTATATTCTTCATATATTAAAATATTTATGCCTTACGAATACTTTGAGGCCGCGGTACGGAGCCTGACATTATTGTCGTTCGAAAACGCCGCATTCTACACTACAACCGCGTAACCAGGAAATGCTCTTCCCGCAAGCATAGCGCTTCCTGCGAGCAGCGTTCCAAAAAAATAAAGCCAGTGTAATCACTGGCTCATTTCGGATGGCGATACCGTGCGGACCAGGTCGGGCGGGAGCCCCACGCTGATAATCACCGGCTGCCAGGTTTCCCGGGCGGCCAGCCGCGGCGAGAAGCCTTTGGCAACCAAAAAACCGCCCACACCGCCAAGCACCGCGCCGCACAGCGCGGCGATATCGCTACCGAACAGCACCTGAAACAGCGCCGCGACCACAAACAGCCCAAGCAGCGGTGACATATATACCAGCATGGCGGAACCGAGCAGGCTGCTTTCGCTGATACCCAGTTCAACCTTTTGCCCGGCCACCAGCGGCTGCGCGCTGGGTACAGAGATGGTGTGGCTGGTTTGCGGCCCGAGCTTGTTCAGCACCCGGCTGCCGCAACCCGCACGAGAGGCGCAGCTGTTGCAGGAAGCTTTGACATCACAGCTCACCTGCGCCACGCCGTTGTCCCACGCGATGACGGTGGCCCATTCTTTAATCATTGCGGCGCACCCTTGAATTGAATGCCGTCCGCCACGCGCTTCGCCGTTTGCGGCGGCAGTTCGCCAACGATGGTAATTTCGGCCTGGTTGCGAACCGTTGTGCTGACCGTGCGACGCCCGGTACGCAGCATTTGATCGCTGCTATTGGCCGCCGCGCGGTTGATATTAATGGAGAAGCTAAACAGGCCATCTGAGTAGAGACGAGACTCTACCGGGCTATCGACGCTCGGCAACGTGCGGCGGCTGCTGGAAACCTCTTTAAAGCCCTGTGGTACCCAGCTCGCGGACCAGTTCAGCGCGACGTTGTTGCTGGTTGGCACCGACAGCTGCGGCGGCAGGCTCGCTTTCGCCAGCCCCTGCATAATACCGCTAACCTGTTCGCCGGTGATAACCGCAATCACCCGGAACTGCTCCAGCGTTTCGCCATCGCGATCCAGCAGATCGACCCGCATTGGCAACTTACTTTCGCTGTCGATCCAGACGATGTAGCTGTAACGCGTCCCGTCACGCGCCACGACGCGAATGACGTCACACATGCGATCGGCAATGCGCGTGCGCCCGACGGAGATAAAGTCGTAGTACGGCGCCAGACGTTTGAAGTCGGTATACACCAGAGAAGGCAAGGAATCGACAATATAGTCGCCGTTCAGCGTGAAGGGATCGAGGCCCGGCTCAAAGTAGCTGATTTCGTTGCCGCGCTGGACCACTGCCCGACGCGGGCCGTCCATTTGCAACAGCTCAGCCAGCGGCTGACCGTTCAGACGCACGTGCCGATAGCGTAACGATTCAACGCCGGATTTATTAATGCTGACGAACGACAGCTCGTAGTTGAGTGACTGACTGGCCAGATTCATTTCCTGCAACAACGCCCCGGACGATACATCAGCCGAGGCGTTTGCGGAGAAGAACAGGCTACCAGCCACAAGTGACATGGCACACCAAAGTTGCTTCATTACTGCGATTGCGTTCCTAGAGTTTGATAGCCTGGCACCTGAACAGCCGCTTGCTGAGTTTGTGCCTGCTCAAACTGAAGCTGTTCTGAATGCAAGCGACGCTGCAATTCATAATCCTGCAGCATAGCATTAATACGACGGCGCTGTTCCTGAACCTGCTGCTGACCGTTACCTGCGGATGCCTCCGAAGGAACGCCCAGGCTGACCGGGCTGGCTTTGCCCATCATCGGCAGCGTATTAAACACCGGTGACTCAGGCTGAGAGGAGTCCGGTTGCCCATTATAGTGCTGAACGCCGACAATAACAGCCAGCGAAACGCACGCGGCCACGCCCATTTGGGTGAGCGAACTGGCCCAGGGACGAACTTTGTTCCAGAACGGCATTTTTTGCCATTGATGAGGTGCTGGCTGGGCTTCAGGGATGAGCGGCGCGGTCGGTTGCCGAACGGGCTCATTTTCGATGGCGGCCATCACGCGAGAAGAGATATCAAAGTGAAGCACTTCACTCGTATCGCCACGCAGCGAGTCACGAATGAGGTGATAGCTCTCCCAGGTTTCCTGCAGCTCTGCCGAGCGTGTTAACTCAGTCAACAGCTCGTTATCCAGCGTTTCACCATCCATTAAGGCGGAAAGTTGTTCTTTCTGCATGCCTAATACCTTTTCCAGTATCCCGCTTCCGTCAACGCCTGATAAGCGGTTGAACTTTGTTATCGATAGCTTCTCGCGCTCGGAAGATACGTGAACGAACCGTACCGACCGGGCAATCCATAATAGCCGCTATCTCTTCATAGCTTAGGCCATCGAGCTCCCGCAAGGTAATTGCCATGCGTAAATCTTCCGGAAGCGCTTCAATGGTGCGAAAAACTATCTGTCTCAGTTCTTCTGACAACATTAAGTTCTCAGGGTTCGAAATTTCTTTCAAAGCGCCGCCGCTTTCAAAGTTTTCGGCCTCGTTCGCGTCTACATCGCTGGACGGCGGACGACGCCCCTGAGCAACCAGGTAATTTTTAGCTGTGTTCACCGCAATGCGGTACAGCCACGTATAGAAAGCACTATCTCCCCGGAACGAATCCAGCGCACGATAGGCCTTAATAAAAGACTCTTGTACGACATCCGGCACGTCGCCGGATGGTACATAGCGGGAAACCAGGCTCGCAACCTTATGCTGGTAGCGGACGACCAGGAGGTTAAAAGCCTTTTGATCTCCTTTCTGGACCCGTTCAACAAGAACCTGATCCGTTAACTGCTCACTCATCCGAGGTAATGTCTCCCCAAACCCTATTCCCATGCGTAATCAGAATGCCACTCCAACACTGCATTATGAGCAAGCATAAGCTTAGAGCGTTCGATTTTCGTAAAGTTCCGTTACGCTTTGTTTTTTGTTTCGCAGCAGACCGTTCATTGTCTGTCATTATAAGTCTGCCGATGTTAACAGATGTGTAAGTTGCGAAATAAAAACGCAAATCGACTGAAGAGTAACGTAACCCGGGCTTTTTTTCATCATAAATAGCGGTGATAGTCCCTGCGTTTATTCAGATTTTTTATCCCCTTGAGCCGCGCGCCCCCTCACAAGATGTTTAGTCATTACAACATAAGATCAAAAAAAACCCTGCCCATGTCGCTTTTATGGTGCTAATCTGCCCACACCGTGTTTAGTAAATTAAACAATCATGATGAACTCACTCCCAGAACACTCCTGTGATGTATTGATTATCGGTAGCGGGGCTGCCGGTCTTTCACTGGCGCTGCGTCTTGCTGAGCACAGCCAGGTGATCGTCCTGAGCAAAGGCCCGATAAGCGAAGGCTCAACCTTTTACGCACAAGGGGGCATTGCCGCCGTTTTCGATGAAACCGACAGCGTGGACTCGCACGTTGAGGATACGCTGATTGCCGGCGCGGGCATCTGCGATCGCCAGGCTGTCTCGTTTGTGGCCAGTAACGCCAGACACTGCGTGCAGTGGCTTATCGACCAGGGCGTGCTGTTTGACACCCAGGTTCAGGCGAACGGCGAAGAGAGCTACCATCTGACCCGCGAAGGCGGTCATAGCCATCGCCGGATTCTGCACGCCGCCGACGCTACCGGGCGCGAAGTCGAAAATACGCTGGTCGGTAAGGCAATGAATCATCCGAACATTCGCGTGCTGGAACGCTGCAACGCCGTCGACCTGATTGTTTCAGATAAAATCGGCCTGCCGGGAACCCGTCGCGTTGTTGGCGCGTGGATCTGGGACCGCAATAAAGAGAAAGTAGAAACCTGCTCGGCAAAATCGGTGGTACTGGCAACGGGCGGCGCATCAAAGGTATATCAGTACACCACCAATCCGGATATCTCATCCGGCGACGGTATCGCCATGGCCTGGCGCGCAGGCTGCCGCGTGGCCAACCTCGAGTTTAACCAGTTCCACCCCACCGCGCTGTATCACCCGCAGGCGCGCAATTTTTTGCTCACCGAAGCCCTGCGAGGCGAAGGTGCGCACCTTAAGCGCCCGGATGGCAGCCGCTTTATGCCGGACTTCGACGAACGCGCTGAGCTTGCGCCGCGCGATATCGTCGCCCGCGCTATCGACCATGAGATGAAGCGTCTGGGCGTTGATTGTATGTATCTGGACATCAGTCATAAACCGGAAGCCTTTGTGCGCCAGCACTTCCCGATGATTTATGAGAAGCTGCTGGGGCTGGGCATCGATTTGACTCAGGAAGCGGTGCCGATTGTCCCGGCCGCGCACTACACCTGCGGCGGGGTGATGGTCGATGACTATGGTCGTACCGATGTCGACGGCCTGTACGCCATCGGAGAGGTAAGCTACACCGGCCTGCACGGTGCCAACCGTATGGCCTCTAACTCACTGCTGGAGTGTCTGGTATACGGCTGGTCTGCGGCAGAAGATATTCTCAAACGCATGCCGTATGCCCGTCAGATTGACACGCTGCCTGCCTGGGATGAAAGCCGCGTGGAAAACTCCGATGAACTGGTTGTGATTCAGCACAACTGGCACGAGCTACGGCTGTTTATGTGGGACTACGTCGGCATCGTTCGCACCACCAAGCGGCTGGAGCGTGCTCTGCGCCGCATCACCATGCTTCAGCAGGAGCTGGACGAGTATTATTCACGTTTCCGCGTCTCCAATAATTTGCTGGAGCTGCGCAACCTGGTGCAGGTCGCAGAACTGATCGTGCGCTGCGCGATGATGCGTAAAGAGAGCCGCGGGCTGCATTATACGCTCGACTACCCGGAGCTGCTTGCGGACTCCGGGCCGTCAATCCTCTCACCGCTGGTTCACATAAATAAATAGAACGCCTGGGTCAGTGCGGCGTAGCCTTCTGAGTACTGCTGCTCTGGCCCACGGATCGTTAGCCTGTCGCTATAGCACTCCCCGCCTTGCGGCGAGAACGCCAGCAGAACGCGATGCGGTAAACGGACTTCGGTTTCCGCGACGTCGGTGCGCAGGCGCAAATGCCAGCCCATCGACAGGGCCTGCTGTGTAAAGGTCTGGCCGATATTTTCCGGCAGCACAACGCAGAAGAAGCCGTCTTCGGTGATGGCATCCGTCGCACAGGCCAGCAGAGCCTGATGATCGAGCGTGGTAGTATAACGCGCCTGCTCGCGCTGCGGCGTAGCGCATTCAACGCCCTGCTCGTAGTAAGGCGGATTACTGACGATCAGGTCATAGCGCGTCGTCAACCCGGCCACCCACTGCTGAATATCGGCCGTATGCACCGAAATACGATCGGCCCACGGTGATTCAGCCACGTTTTCCCGCGCCTGTGCAGCAGCATCCTCGTCCAGCTCTACGGCATCCACAGTGACATTCTCATCGGTGCGCTGCGCTAGCATTAACGCCAGCAGCCCGCTACCCGCGCCGATATCCAGAACCCGGCTGACGCGGGCGATCGGCGCCCAGGCACCGAGTAAAATGCCGTCAGTACCGACCTTCATGGCGCAGCGGTCGTGGGCGACAAAAAACTTTTTAAAGGTAAATCCGTTGCGACGCAGCGCGGATTTAGAATCAGACGTCATAAGTAACCTTGCGGGCCAAACCAGATAACTATTCGGCTATGAACAATACCCGAGAACAGATAGCCGCACAAACAGATGAAGATTAGAGCCGTAACGTCTATAATCAGCGCCTCACACAGAGGTAATCATGACTGTAACGACTTTTTCCGAACTTGAACTTGACGAAAGCCTGCTGGATGCCCTCCAGAGCAAAGGCTTTACACGCCCGACTGCCATTCAGGCTGCCGCCATTCCGCCTGCGCTCGATGGACGTGATGTTCTCGGTTCTGCGCCAACCGGCACCGGTAAAACAGCGGCGTATTTGCTGCCTGCGTTGCAGCACCTGCTCGATTTTCCGCGTAAAAAATCCGGACCGCCGCGTATTCTGATCCTCACGCCGACGCGTGAACTGGCAATGCAGGTCGCCGATCATGCCCGCGAACTGGCCAAAAATACCCATCTGGACATCGCCACCATCACCGGCGGCGTGGCATATATGAACCATGCCGAAGTGTTCAGCGAAAACCAGGACATCGTGGTCGCCACCACCGGTCGTCTGCTGCAGTACATCAAAGAAGAAAACTTCGACTGCCGGGCCGTTGAGACGCTGATCCTCGATGAAGCAGACCGCATGCTGGACATGGGTTTTGCCCAGGATATCGAACACATCGCTGGCGAAACTCGCTGGCGCAAACAGACGCTGCTCTTCTCCGCCACGCTGGAAGGCGAAGCGATCAAGGACTTTGCCGAGCGTCTGCTGGAAGATCCGGTTGAAGTATCCGCCACGCCGTCAACCCGCGAACGTAAGAAGATTCACCAGTGGTACTATCGTGCCGATAACTTCGAGCATAAAGTTGAGCTGTTGAAGCACCTGCTGAAGCAGGAAGACGCCACCCGCACCATCGTGTTTGTGCGTAAGCGTGAGCGCGTGCATGAACTGGCTGAAATTCTGCGTCAGGCTGGAATTAACAACTGTTATCTCGAAGGCGAAATGCCGCAGATTAAGCGTAACGAAGGCATCAAACGTCTGACCGACGGCCGCGTAAACGTTCTGGTTGCCACCGACGTTGCCGCTCGCGGGATTGATATCCCCGACGTCAGCCATGTGATTAACTTCGATATGCCGCGCGGCGCCGATACCTATCTGCACCGTATCGGTCGTACCGGCCGCGCGGGTCGGAAAGGCACGGCGATTTCACTGGTGGAAACGCACGATCACCTGCTGATGCTGAAAATTGGCCGCTACATCGAAGAGCCGCTGAAGTCTCGCGTTATCGATGGGCTGCGCCCGACCACTCGAGCGCCAAGCGAGAAGATGACCGGCAAGCCGTCGAAGAAAGTGCTGGCGAAGCGCGCCGAGCAGAAAAAAGCGAAAGACAAAGATAAACCGCGCGTGAAAGTGCGTCACCGCGATGCCAAAAACGTCGGTAAGCGCCGCAAGCCTAGCGGCAGCGGGACCGGTGAACAAAGCACCGAAGAGTAAAACTAACGCCGGGACCTATTCCCGGCGTTTTTATATCGACGGGTAAGGGATAGCGGCCATGAAGAAAAAAGAGTTCGTGACTCAGGACCTCCTCAGCAAAATTTACCAGCAGCCGGGTGATGGGCCGCGTAAGCTACCGCCGGAGCGTCAGTTGGCCGAAGAGTACGGCGTATCGCGATTCACCATCCGCCAGGCGCTGGAAAAACTCGCCAGCATTGGTGTAGTGCGCATTGTGCAGGGCTCTGGCATCTGGATTAACGAGCAGACGCGCGGCAATCCACTGGTCTATAACTCGATCACCGAAAAACGCTTCGACCAGATGCGTTACCGGATGATCAGCCTGCACAAGAAGCGCCCCGAGCGAGAAGACCGGCAGATTTTCGGCCTGACCGACGACGATTTTATCTGGCAGTTCTGCCGCCTGCGCTTTGTCGATAACGTCGCCACGCAAATTGAAGTCTCGCGGATGCCCGCAACGATGTTCAGCGACCTGAACCAGGAGGTCATTGAACGCTCGCTACAGCAGTATGTACTGGAGAAGGGTTACCCGATTTCCCACCTGCTGACCAGCTATCGGGCGATTAGCGTCAGCCGTGAGCAGGCCGCCCTTCTTGGCTGTAAAAAAGGCAGCCCGGCCATGCACATCAATAACCGGGGGATCCTCGACGGCGGGCAGGTGTATGAGATCAGCGACATCGTCGATATCAACTACTCCTGCACCTACGTTATCCCCCATAACCGCGACAACCTCGCTTTTCGTCAGCAGCCGCAGGCTTAGTTACGGTGTATGCATCGTTCCGTCCGGCAGACGGCTTTGCGTCCACTCGTGCGGGCGATAGACCACTGGATGCGCCAGCGCCTGCGCTTCATCAAAACCGACGCCAATACCCGGTTCCATTGGTGGATAGATAAAGCCGTTGTTCACCACCGGCCCGCCAGGGAAGACCGCATCCGTGGCGATGGCGCGCGGAATAAATTCCTGAATCGCGGCGTTGTGCAGATGAATATTCAGATGCGTATTCACCGCCACGCCGATAGGCGTCATGTCGCCAGGGCCATGCCATGCCAGACGTACGCCAAAGGCCTGACACAGTACCGCCAGCTTCAATGCCGGGGTGATGCCGCCAATCTGCGAAATATGGCAGCGAATAAAATCAATCTGCCGGTTAACGATAAGGTCATGCCATTCCGCCGGATTATTAAATAGCTCCCCCATCGCCAGCGGCACGCAGGTTTGCTGGCGAATCTGCGCCAGCCACGCGCTCTGCTGCGGCGGTAAAATGTCCTCGATAAACCACGGCTGATAAGGTTCCAGCAGCTTCGCCAGTTGGAGCGCCTGCTGCGGGAAGAGGCGCTCGTGGACATCGTGCAGAATATGAAAGCGGTGGCCATAGCGCGCACGCAGCAGGCGGAACATCTCTACCGTGTTGCGGATGTACTCATCCTGATCGAACCAGGCGCCCGGCGTTGGATTTTCTGGCGTCTGCATTTCACGCGGCGTACCGCCGTAAAAGCCGAGCTGGCAGCGGATGTAGCGATAACCCTGCTCCAGCAGCTTATCCACCGAGATAAACAGTTCATCCGGCGTTTCGCCGCTGGCGTGCGTGTAGGCCGAGATGGCATCGCGTGATTTTCCACCCAGCAATTGGTACAGCGGCATGCCGGCCAGCTTGGCCTTGATGTCCCATAACGCCATATCCACGCCGGAGATGGCGTTGTTCATTACCGGACCGTTGCGCCAGTAGGCGTTGACGTTCATCATCTGCCAGAGATCTTCGATATTATTCGCATCGCGCCCCACCAGCAGCGGCTGTAGATATTCATCGACCATGGTTTTCACCGCCAGCGGGCGCTGCTGGAAGGTGGCGCAGCCGTAGCCGACGGTGCCGCTGTCGGTCGTCACCCGTACCGTCACCAGATTGTGACGGTCAGGGCGTGTGATAAAACAGTCAATCGCAGTAATCAGCGTGGGTTTCACTGAAGGCTCCCTGGGAAAATAATAATAAGACTGGCATTATCTTCACTCTATTTTTGCGGTTCGGTAAACCTTTTTATTAAATATATTTTTTGGTCTAAAACGGGGTTTATTTCCAATAAAAAAACGAACCAATTTAATCACAAGTAGCGATATAAGAGCCTTATAAAGGCAAATTGTGATTGAAATCATATTTTATTGGTTTGTTTTTATTGATGCGCTTACTTACCATTCAGCGAGACAAACAAAACAACAAACTTACCGCAGGAGCCATTATGGGGACGCAAGAGGCTATCAGCAGGATTATTCGACTGGTAGGTGGGCAGGAGAATATCAATAAAGTCTGGCACTGTATGACCCGGCTGCGCTTTGATTTAATTGATGATAATAAAGTGGCGCAGGATGAAATTAAGCAGTTGCCCGGCGTACTCGGCGCTCAGTTGCAAAGCGATCAGTTTCAGATCATTATCGGCCCGAAGGTGAACAGCTGGTATGAAGCGCTGCAGGAAGCCCTCGGCGCTAACAACCAGGCAGCCACCAGCGGGAAAAGCAAAGAACGCAAAAGCCTGGTTTCGCTGTTTATGGATACCGTCTCCGGCGTATTCGGCCCGATAGTCCCCGCCATCGCTGGCGCCGGGATGATCAAAGGTCTGCTTGCCGGGCTGATTGCGCTAAAAGTGGTGTCGACCAAAAGCGATACGGTAATGATCATCGATCTCATTGCCAGCGGCGTATTTTATTTCCTGCCGTTTTTCCTTGCCGTCTCGGCGGCGAAGATCTTTAAAACCAACGAATATCTGGCCGCCGCCGTCGCCGCCTGCTTGATGTACCCTACGCTTATCGACGCCGCGAAAGCGCTGGCTGCACATCAGGCCGATGCCGCCTCCGCGTTGTGGTTGTTTAACGCCATTCCGGTATCGGTGTTCAACTACGCCTCCAGCGTTATCCCGGTGATTTTCTCCATCCTGGCGCTGAAATACATTCACCAGGCGGTCGACAGGATCATGCCCGACGTATTGAAAACCGTCTTTACCCCCACGCTGACGCTGTTTCTCGCCGCGCTGGCCGCGCTGGTGGTAATTGGGCCTATTGGAATCTGGCTGGGTAAAATGCTGGCGTGGTTTATCGAAGGGCTGTTTGGCGTGTCGGCAAGCTTTGCCGGGCTGGTGGTGGGCGCTATTCGTCCGGTGGCGATCCTCACCGGGATGCATCATGCGATGACCCCCATCGCGCTGCAAAACTTCAGCGACCGCGGCTATGACATGCTGATGCCAATGATGTTCATGGCCAACATGGCCATTGCCGGGGCGACCTTCGCCATCTGGCGTCTGAATAAAGACAACCGCACGGTCACGCTCTCCGCTGCTATCTCCGCACTGCTGGGCATTACGGAACCGGCGCTGTTTGGCGTACTCACCCGCTACAAGAAAGCGTTTATCGCCGCTACGGTAGCAAGTTCGTTGGCTTCCGCGTTTATTGCTTTCTTCGGCGTGCGGCTGTATGGCTATATTTTGTCGAGCATTTTCAGCCTGCCCGCCTATATTGGCCCGTACTTTATCTTTGCGATTTCCGGCGTTGCCATCGCGCTAGTGCTTTCCTTCACCCTCACCACTCTTCTGGTGGGACGCGAGCAGTCCAGATAAAAAAATCCCCCGCAGGCACCCTGCGGGGGATTTGTCATGAGTACTGGGTTACCCCAACGCCACGTTTTCCCACCCCTGAGAAATTACAGGCTTTCAGTGAAAGTACGCGCGATAACGTCGCGCTGCTGTTCCGGCGTCAGAGAGTTGAAGCGTACCGCATAGCCAGACACACGGATGGTCAGCTGCGGGTATTTTTCCGGGTGCTCAACGGCGTCCATCAGCGTTTCACGACGCAGAACGTTCACGTTCAGGTGCTGACCACCTTCTACGCGGACTTCTGGTTTTGCTTCAACCGGAATTTCACGGTATTCGATGTCGCCCAGCGCACTCACGGCAACCACGTCATCTTCTTTGAAACCGCCTTTTGCACACAGGCAGCGTGCTTCACCTTTCTCGCTGTCGAGCAGCCAGAATGAGTTCAGCAGGTCGTCGTTTGCAGCTTTAGTAATCTGGATACCTGTAATCATTTGATGCCTCCCTAGGCTCTTTATATTCGTTTCTAACCAGCCACTTTCCGGCCAATTGGTAAAACCATTGTTGCTTGAGTGTATATATACCCCTCGAACACCCTTGATTCTTTGATTTAAATCAATAAAAACCACACCACAAAAGTGGTCATAGGGGAAAATACTTGTTTTGCATCAAGTTACGCACCTCGCAACAACCAAAAATCTTTGTAAATCTTCAACTTTTTTTATCACTCTCAACGCCATTCCACTATCCGATTTTGTGATGGGGAAAGAAGCAGTTAAGCTATGGCGAGAGAAATTCGCAGGAGAGCGAGATGACAACCCCATTAACCTGGCACGACGTGCTGGCCGCTGAAAAAGAGCAGCCCTATTTTGTGAATACGCTGGCAACCGTGGCCAGCGAACGCCAGTCAGGCGTAACCATTTATCCGCCGCAGAAAGATGTGTTTAACGCTTTCCGCTATACCGAACTGCGCGATGTCAAAGTGGTGATCCTCGGGCAGGACCCTTACCACGGCCCAAACCAGGCGCACGGGCTGGCGTTTTCCGTTCAGCCAGGTATTGCCACGCCGCCGTCCTTACTGAATATGTATAAAGAGCTGGAAGGCACGATCCCCGGCTTTACCCGCCCGAACCATGGTTATCTGGAAAGCTGGGCGCGCCAGGGTGTTCTCCTGCTCAACACCGTGCTGACCGTACGCGCCGGCCAGGCACACTCGCACGCCAGCCTCGGCTGGGAAACCTTCACCGATAAAGTGATTTCATTAATTAATGAGCATCGCGAAGGCGTCGTCTTTTTACTGTGGGGATCGCACGCGCAGAAAAAAGGAGCCATTATTGACACCCAGCGTCATTGCGTGCTGAAAGCGCCACATCCCTCGCCGCTCTCCGCACACCGTGGATTCTTTGGCAGTAATCACTTTGTGAAAGCGAATCAGTGGCTGGAACAACGCGGCGAAGCGCCGATTGACTGGATGCCGGTGCTGCCAGAGTAACCGGAACCCCCTCCAAATAGTGCGCTGTAGGTGAGTACTCAAAGCATAAAAAAACCGGTGGAGTCTCCTCTACCGGTTTTTTTTCAGCTCACGCTTTTACGCTTTATGCTGACGCCACCATTCGGCCAGCAGCACGCCCGTTGCCACGGAGACGTTCAGGCCTTCGACGGCACGGGTACCGTCAATAGAGACGCTCAGATCTGCAAGCGACGCCGCGCTATCGGATACACCCTCGTGATCCTGCCCCAGCACCAGCACCATTTTCTTCGGCAGCTCGGCTTTAAACAGCGGCATACCGTTGCCGGTGCTGCTGGTGGTGACAATGCTGTAACCCGCGTCGCGGAACTGCGCCAGCGCGTCAATAAAGCTATCGCCAGTGATCGGCTGCACGTGCTCTGCGCCACCTTCAGCAGTACGGATAGCCGCGCCGGACTCCAGCAAGGCCGCGTCCTGCAACACCACGCCCTTCACGCCAAAGTGCGCACAGCTGCGGATCATCGCGCCAAGGTTGTGCGGGTTGCCCACATCTTCCAACGCCAGTACGCAGTCGTCAGCGCCGCTATTAGCAACCCACTGCTGTACGGAAGTTCCGTTACGTTTTTTGATCAGGAAGCACACGCCACCATGGTGCTCGGTACCGGAAGCTTTCGCCAGTTCGGCCTCATCGACCACGTGATAGGCTTTGCGGTTTGCCGCCATCCAGCGCAGCGCTTCTTTGAAACGCGGCGTGACGCTTTGCAAGAACCACGCACGGACAATCGCGTCCGGGCGGCTCTGGAACAGCGCCTGGCAGGCATTTTCGCCGTATACGCGGGTCTCTTCCGCGCGCTGACGACGCAGCACTTCCGGATCGATAAAGCTTTTACCGCTGATGCCGCCATGATCGGCTTTGGCCGGCGCGTCATCGCCCGGCGCGCGGGAAACCGTACGCCACGGAGAGCCTTCGCGATCGCGTTCTACATCGCGGTCACGGCCACGTTCGCGGCCGCGTTCACTGTTCGGCCCCTTTCGCTCATCACGAGATGGACGACGACCGCCTTCGGCTCGGGAGGTTCCGGGGCGTCCGCCGCCTTTACCAGTACGTGGATTTTGGGTGCGTTTGTCCGAGTCATCGTCACTGCGGACGTACATCACTTTGACCTTGCCGTTTTTGTTCTTCAGTTCGTCGCTCATGTTTTTCTCCACCTGCGCTGCGCGAAGCGCGCAGATTACCTGATGTGATAGCGCTTAGCTATGACTTCATACAAAAGACCACAACTATTATACCCATTGGATAAAACGCATTGTCGATTCATTCGCGCTCGACGATAATGTGTAACATTATAGAAACATCCGGCAACATTGCCGTTCTGCAACAAGACGACCCAGAGGTGAGTTATGAATACCGTTTGTGCCCACTGCCAGGCGCTTAATCGCATTCCAGAAGCGCGTATTAACGAAGCGGCAAAATGTGGACGCTGTGGTGAAGATCTGTTTGATGGCGATGTCATTAACGCTACGGACAGCACGCTGGATAAACTGCTGAAGGACGATCTTCCTGTTGTCGTGGATTTCTGGGCGCCATGGTGCGGCCCGTGTCGCAGCTTTGCGCCTATTTTTGAAGATGTCGCCGAAGAGCGCAGCGGCAAGATGCGCTTTGTGAAAGTCAACACCGAAGCCGAGCGCGAACTCAGCGCCCGCTTCCGCATTCGCAGCATTCCCACCATTATGATTTTTAAAAATGGTGAAATTGTCGATATGCTTAACGGCGCGGTGCCTAAAGCGCCGTTCGAAAGCTGGCTGAACGAGGCTCTGCAAGCCTGATTGCCGACGGGGCACATCTTGTGCCCCGTATTCACCTCTGCGACAATAGCCTTTTTGCCGTACGACTCCCATGATTGATAACGCCGTTCTTCGGTTGCGCGCCGAGCGTCTTGCCCGCGCGACTCGTCCTTTTCTTGCCCGTGGTAACCGGGTGCGTCGCTGCCAGCGCTGTCTGCTGGTACAGCGCTATTGCCTGTGCGAGACCATCACGCCACACCCGGCGAAAAGCCGTTTTTGCCTCGTGATGTTCGATACGGAACCCATGAAGCCCAGCAACACCGGTCGCCTGATAGCCGATATTTTACCGCAGACCGAGGCTTTTCAGTGGTCGCGCACCGAGCCGCCGCAGGCGCTGCTCGATCTGGTCAAAAACCCTGACTATCAGCCGATGGTGGTGTTTCCTGCGTCTTACGCCGATGCGGATCGCCAGGTACTGAGCGCGCCGCCGACCGGTAAACCGCCACTGTTTATTATGTTAGACGGTACCTGGCCGGAAGCGCGTAAGATGTTCCGTAAAAGCCCGTGGCTGGATAATTTGCCGCTGATCTCAGTCGACCTCTCCCGCGTGTCGGCCTACAGCCTGCGTGAAGTGCATGCGGAAGGGCAGTACTGCACCGCCGAGGTGGCTATCGCGCTACTCGATTTAGCCAACGATACCGGTGCTGCATCGGCGCTCAGCCAGCACTTCACCCGTTTTCGCAATCGCTATCTGGCAGGAAAATCCCAGCATCAGGGCAGCGTCACAGCAGTTGAGACGGAAAACGGTTAAACTCCTTACAACATTGTCGCGTAAGGAAGACCGGTATGAGCCAACGTGGGCTGGAAGCGCTGCTGAGACCCAAATCGATTGCAGTGATTGGCGCCTCAATGAAACCCCGGCGCGCCGGTTTTTTGATGATGCAAAACCTGCTGGCCGGTGGCTTTGCGGGGCCGGTTTTGCCCGTCACGCCCGCCTGGAAAGCGGTACTTGGCGTACTTGCCTGGCCTACCATCGACAGCCTTCCCTTCTCTCCCGATCTCGCCGTACTGTGCACTCACGCGCGGCGCAATCTTGAGCTGCTGGAGTCGTTGGGCGAAAAAGGCTGCAAGACCTGCATTATTCTCTCTTCCACTCCCGATCAGTTCGGCGCGCTGAAAGCATGCGCGGCACGTTATCAAATGCGCCTGCTGGGGCCAAACAGTCTCGGTCTGCTGGCCCCCTGGCAGGGGTTGAACGCCAGCTTCTCACCGGTACCGATTCGTAAGGGTAAACTGGCGTTTATCTCGCAGTCTGCCGCCGTCTCCAATACCATTCTTGACTGGGCGCAGCAGCGTGAAATGGGCTTTTCCTATTTTATCGCGCTGGGCGACGGCCTGGATATCGACGTCGATGACCTGCTCGATTATCTGGCGCGCGACGGTAAAACCAGCGCCATTCTGCTGTATCTGGAGCAGTTAAGCGACGCACGGCGCTTTGTGTCGGCTGCCTGCAGCGCGTCACGTAATAAGCCCATCCTGGTGATTAAAAGCGGTCGTAGCCCAGAAGCACAGCGTTTGCTGCACGTTAACTCAGGAATGGACCCCGCCTGGGATGCTGCCATTCAGCGCGCCGGCCTGCTGCGCGTGCAGGATACCCATGAACTTTTCTCCGCCGTTGAAACCCTCAGCCATATGCGCCCGCTGCGCGGCGAACGGCTGATGATTATCAGCAACGGTGCAGCCCCGGCCGCACTGGCGTTAGATGAACACTGGGCGCGCAACGGCAAACTGGCGACCCTGAGCGAGGAGACGCGCCAGCAGCTTCAGCAGTTGCTGCCAGCGGCTATCGATGCCAACAATCCATTAGATTTGCGGGATGATGCCAGTATTGAGCATTACCTGGCGGCGGTGAATGTCCTGCTCAATAGCCCAGACCTGGATGCGTTAATGGTTATCCACTCGCCGAGCGCCACGGCACCGGGCAGCGAAAGCGCCTCAGCGCTGATTAACCTCATTAAGCAGCACCCTCGCGGCAACTACATCAGCGTACTAACCAACTGGTGCGGCGAATATTCCTCTATTGAGGCTCGTCGTATGTTTAGCGATGCCGGGATCCCAACCTATCGCACGCCAGAAGGGACGATTACCGCCTTTATGCACATGGTTGAGTATCGACGCAACCAGAAGCAGCTGCGAGAAACCCCAGCGCTACCGCACAGCCTGACCGCCAACACCGCCCATGCACATACGCTGCTGCAAGAGGCTATTGATAGCGGTATTCGCGCGCTAGACACCCATGAAGTCCGCCCAATCCTCGATGCCTATGGCCTCAATACATTGCCGACATGGATCGCCGCAGACAGCGCCGAAGCGGTGCATATTGCCGAGCAGATTGGCTACCCCGTCGCGCTCAAGCTGCGCTCGCCGGATATTCCGCATAAATCTGAGGTCCAGGGGGTCATGCTGTATCTGCGCACCGCCAGCGAAGTACAGCAGGCGGCCGATGCCATTCTCGATCGCGTCAAAATGGCGTGGCCGCAGGCGCGTATTCACGGTCTGCTGGTGCAAAGTATGGCCAACCGCGCCGGGGCGCAGGAGCTGCGCGTGGTGGTTGAGCACGATCCGGTGTTTGGCCCGCTGATTATGCTGGGCGAAGGCGGCGTTGAATGGCGTGCGGAAGATCAGGCCGCCGTTGCTCTGCCACCGCTGAATATGACGCTGGCACGCTATCTGGTCATTCAGGCGATTAAAAGCAAAAAGATCCGTGGGCGCAGCGCGCTACGGCCGCTAGATATCCCCGGACTGAGCCAACTGCTGGTACAGGTATCAAACCTGATAGTCGACTGCCCGGAGATTCAGCGTCTCGATATCCATCCATTGCTCGCCTCCGGTAACGAATTTACTGCACTGGACGTCACGCTGGATATTGCGCCGTTCAGCGGCCTCAGCGAAAGCCGTCTGGCGGTACGCCCTTACCCGCAGCACCTTGAAGAGTGGGTGACAATGAAAAACGGCGAACGCTGCCTGTTCCGCCCGATTCTGCCCGAAGACGAACCGCTGCTGCAGCAGTTTATTGCCCGTGTCACAAAAGAAGATCTTTACTATCGTTATTTCAGTGAGATCAACGAATTTACCCACGACGACTTAGCCAATATGACGCAGATCGACTACGATCGTGAAATGGCTTTCGTCGCGGTTCATACGGCAGACGATCGCGCTGAGATCCTCGGCGTGACGCGCGCAATTTCCGACCCCGACAATATTGATGCGGAATTTGCCGTGCTGGTGCGCTCCGATTTAAAAGGTCTGGGGCTCGGCGGGCGACTGCTGGATAAGCTGATAGGCTATACCCGCGCCCACGGTCTGCAGCGCCTGAACGGTATTACCATGCCCAACAACCGCGGGATGATAGCATTAGCGAGAAAGCTTGGTTTTAACGTTGATATTCAGCTGGAAGATGGCATTGTCGGACTGTCACTAAGGCTAAGTAATGACTAAGTTGCTGGAAATGCTGCCCTTACCCGACAGAGGTGGTATCATTGACCGCTTACGTCGTCTGCCAGGTACAGAAGACCCTTCACTAAACCAGAGAAGAAACGCACTGTGATGTTGTCAAAATTTAAGCGTAATAAACATCAACAACACCTTGCCCAACTACCCAAGCTTTCACAGTCTGTTGATGATATTGAGTTTTTTTATGCGCCAGCGGATTTTCGTGAAGCGTTGCTCGCCAAAATCGCCAGCGCCACGCGCCGAATCTGCATCGTCGCGTTGTACCTGGAACAGGACGACGCCGGAAAGACTATTCTGCAAGCTTTGTATGATGCCAAACGCCAGCGCCCGGAACTTGATGTCCGCGTATTGGTTGACTGGCATCGCGCACAGCGTGGGCGCATTGGTGCCGCAGCGTCCAATACTAATGCCGACTGGTATTGCCGTACCGCCAAAGAGAACCCGGGCGTAGACGTGCCTGTGTATGGTGTGCCGGTGAACACCCGTGAGGCTCTCGGCGTCCTGCACTTTAAAGGCTTTATCATTGATGACTGCGTGCTGTACAGCGGCGCCAGTATCAACGATGTCTATCTGCACCAGCACGATAAATATCGTTATGACCGCTATCAGTGCATCCGTAACCCACAGATGGCCGATATCATGTTTAACTGGGTATCGGAAAATCTGGTTGATGGTCGCGGGGTTAACCGCCTCGATAATACCGAGCGACCGAAAAGCCCGGAAATTAAAAACGATATTCGCCAGTACCGCCAGGAGTTACGCGATACCCGCTATCATTTTACCGGCAACGCCAGCGATGATGAGCTGACGGTCACTCCGCTGGTCGGGCTGGGTAAAACCAGCGAGCTGAATAAAACCATTTTCCACCTGATGCCGTGCACCGAAGAGAAGCTGACTATCTGCACACCTTACTTCAACCTGCCGGCGCTGCTGGTGCGCAGTATTATTCGTCTACTGCGCGAGGGGAAAAAGGTGGAAATTATCGTTGGCGATAAGACGGCAAACGACTTCTATATCCCAGAGAATGAACCGTTCAAGATTATCGGCGCGCTGCCCTATCTGTACGAGATTAACCTACGTCGCTTCCTGAGCCGTCTGCAGTACTACATCAATACTGACCAACTGACGGTACGTCTATGGAAAGACGACGATAACACCTACCACCTGAAAGGAATGTGGGTTGATAACGAGTGGATTTTGCTTACCGGCAACAACCTCAACCCTCGTGCCTGGCGTCTGGACCTGGAAAATGCGGTCCTGATTCACGATCCGAAAAAGCAGCTGGCCTCAATGCGCCAGAAAGAGCTGGAGCTCATTCGCAAGCACACAACGGTGGTGAATCACTTCCGCGATCTGCAAAGCATCGCCGACTATCCGGTGAAGGTACGCAAGCTTATTCGCCGTCTGCGCCGTATTCGTATCGACAGGCTGATCAGCCGTATCCTTTAAATTGAAGCCCCGCACGCCGGGGCTTTTTTTCAGGAGCCCGCATGCTACGTTCACTTCTTGTTTGCTCAACTCTCGCCCTCAGCGGCTGTAGCCATATGGCAAATGACGCCTGGAGCGGGCAGGACAAAGCCCAGCACTTCATCGCCTCCGCCATGCTTGCCGCCGCCGGTAATGAATACGCTCAGCACCAGGGCATCAGCCGCGACCGCAGCGCAGCCATTGGCTTTCTGTTTTCCGTCAGCCTTGGCGCGTCAAAAGAGCTGTGGGACAGCCGCCCGGCGGGAAGCGGCTGGAGCTGGAAGGATTTTGCCTGGGACGTGGCCGGTGCCACTACCGGTTACGCGGTGTGGCAACTTGCACGGCACTGATCTACAGGCGTAACCCTTTTCCTTTACGGTGCAGCTTAAGCGATACCAGGAAGGCAATTGCCGCCATCGCGGTGACGTACCAGAAGAAGGCGTTCTCTACGCCCGCTGATTTCATCGACAGCGCGACATACTCAGCTGACCCACCAAACAGCGCATTCGCTACCGCATAAGATAGCCCGACGCCCAATGCGCGGACCTGCGCCGGGAACATTTCCGCCTTCAGAATACCGCTAATCGAGGTATAGAAGCTGGTAATCAACAGCGCACACATCACCAGCCCAAAAGCCATATAGGGAGAAGTGACATTTTGCAGCGCGGAAAGAATCGGTACCGTAAACAGCGTCGCCAGCGCACCAAAGCACAGCATCGACGTACGGCGTCCAACCTTATCTGACAGCAGACCAAAGAAGGGCTGTACCAGCATATAAACAAACAGCGCAGCCGTCATTATCACGCTTGCCAGATTAGCGCTCATTCCGGCCGTGTTTACCAGGTACTTCTGCATGTAGGTTGTAAAGGTATAGAAGCTCAGCGAGCCTGCTGCGGTAAAACCTAGCACCATCAGAAACGCTTTGCGGTTACGCCACAGGCCTTTGAACGATCCCGCTTCCTTCAGCGTGCGGGTTTCTTTTTGCGAGGTTTCATCAAGCTGGCGGCGCAGCCACAGCGCAACAATAGCCAGCACCGCGCCCATCGCAAACGGTATGCGCCATCCCCAGGCGTGAAGGTCTTCGCTGCTGAGAACGTTTTGCAATATCACGACCACCAGAACGGCAAGCAGTTGGCCGCCAATAAGAGTGACGTACTGGAATGATGCGTAGAATCCCTTGCGTCCTTCGACTGCGACCTCGCTCATATAGGTCGCGCTGGTGCCGTACTCCCCGCCCACGGAGAGCCCCTGGAACAGACGAGCGAGCAGCAGTAGCGCCGGAGCCCAGGTGCCGATAGCGCTGTAGCCGGGCAGGCAGGCAATCACCAGCGAGCCAAAGCACATCATGCACACGGAGATCAGCATCGAGACTTTACGGCCACGGCGATCGGCAATTCGCCCAAACAGCCATCCTCCGATAGGACGCATCAAAAAACCCGCGGCAAAGACACCTGCGGTTTGCAGTAGCTGAGTGGTGGTGTTACCGGACGGGAAAAAGATGTGAGCAAAATAGAGCGAGCAGAATGAGTAGACATAAAAATCAAACCATTCAACAAGATTCCCTGATGATGCTCCGACGATTGCCATGACGCGACGGCGAGTATCGCTATCGGTTAGCGTCCTTTCTGGGGTTACACTGGTTACGGCCATTTGTTAACTCCTGCCAAAAGCGCCCTCCTGCCTTACCGGGCGTACACGTCACACAGGCAGGTATTTTAGTAAATGAAATGTTATATAATTGTTATATTTAATTTAGTGACGAACATCACGTTTTTTATTAGCAGGATCACGATTTAGGAATAGGTGCAGGCAATGGGGGGCGGTTAACGTGAAAAAGTTTGAGTAGGCCGGATAAGGCGAAGCCGCCATCCGGCAATATCCACAATGCCGGATCCCACAAAACGCAGACGCAAAAAAGCCCATCCGTCAGGATGGGCTTCTTCACTTAATTGATGCCTGGCAGTTCCCTACTCTCGCATGGGGAGACCCCACACTACCATCGGCGCTACGGCGTTTCACTTCTGAGTTCGGCATGGGGTCAGGTGGGACCACCGCGCTACGGCCGCCAGGCAAATTCTGTTATTAACCCGCTTATCGCCGGTTAATGTAATCTGTAATCAATGCTGAAAATCGTCTCAATTTCGCCAAAACATCTTCGGCGTTGTAAGGTTAAGCCTCACGGTTCATTAGTATCGGTTAGCTCAATGTATCGCTACACTTACACACCCGACCTATCAACGTCGTCGTCTTCAACGTTCCTTCAGGACTCTCAAGGAGTCAGGGAGAACTCATCTCGGGGCAAGTTTCGTGCTTAGATGCTTTCAGCACTTATCTCTTCCGCATTTAGCTACCGGGCAATGCCATTGGCATGACAACCCGAACACCAGTGATGCGTCCACTCCGGTCCTCTCGTACTAGGAGCAGCCCCCCTCAATTCTCCAGCGCCCACGGCAGATAGGGACCGAACTGTCTCACGACGTTCTAAACCCAGCTCGCGTACCACTTTAAATGGCGAACAGCCATACCCTTGGGACCTACTTCAGCCCCAGGATGTGATGAGCCGACATCGAGGTGCCAAACACCGCCGTCGATATGAACTCTTGGGCGGTATCAGCCTGTTATCCCCGGAGTACCTTTTATCCGTTGAGCGATGGCCCTTCCATTCAGAACCACCGGATCACTAAGACCTGCTTTCGCACCTGCTCGAGCCGTCACTCTCGCAGTCAAGCTAGCTTATGCCTTTGCACTAACCTCCTGATGTCCGACCAGGATTAGCTAACCTTCGTGCTCCTCCGTTACTCTTTAGGAGGAGACCGCCCCAGTCAAACTACCCACCAGACACTGTCCGCAACCCGGATTACGGGTCTACGTTAGAACACCAGCCATTAAAGGGTGGTATTTCAAGGTTGGCTCCACACGAACTGGCGTCCGCGCTTCAAAGCCTCCCACCTATCCTACACATCAAGGACCAGTGTTCAGTGTCAAGCTATAGTAAAGGTTCACGGGGTCTTTCCGTCTTGCCGCGGGTACACTGCATCTTCACAGCGAGTTCAATTTCACTGAGTCTCGGGTGGAGACAGCCTGGCCATCATTACGCCATTCGTGCAGGTCGGAACTTACCCGACAAGGAATTTCGCTACCTTAGGACCGTTATAGTTACGGCCGCCGTTTACCGGGGCTTCGATCAAGAGCTTCGCGTTGCCGCTAACCCCATCAATTAACCTTCCGGCACCGGGCAGGCGTCACACCGTATACGTCCACTTTCGTGTTTGCACAGTGCTGTGTTTTTAATAAACAGTTGCAGCCAGCTGGTATCTTCGACTGATTTCAGCTCCATGGGTAAACCACTTCACCTACATATCAGCGTGCCTTCTCCCGAAGTTACGGCACCATTTTGCCTAGTTCCTTCACCCGAGTTCTCTCAAGCGCCTTGGTATTCTCTACCTGACCACCTGTGTCGGTTTGGGGTACGATTTGATGTTACCTGATGCTTAGAGGCTTTTCCTGGAAGCAGGGCATTTGTTACTTCAGCACCGTAGTGCCTCGTCATCACACCTCAGCGTTAAAAGAGTCCGGATTTACCTAAACTCTCCGCCTACATGCTTAAACCGGGACAACCGTCGCCCGGCTAACATAGCCTTCTCCGTCCCCCCTTCGCAGTAACACCAAGTACAGGAATATTAACCTGTTTCCCATCGACTACGCCTTTCGGCCTCGCCTTAGGGGTCGACTCACCCTGCCCCGATTAACGTTGGACAGGAACCCTTGGTCTTCCGGCGTGCGGGTTTTTCACCCGCATTATCGTTACTTATGTCAGCATTCGCACTTCTGATACCTCCAGCACCCCTCACAGGACACCTTCAACGGCTTACAGAACGCTCCCCTACCCAACAACACATAGTGTCGCTGCCGCAGCTTCGGTGCACAGTTTAGCCCCGTTACATCTTCCGCGCAGGCCGACTCGACCAGTGAGCTATTACGCTTTCTTTAAATGATGGCTGCTTCTAAGCCAACATCCTGGCTGTCTGAGCCTTCCCACATCGTTTCCCACTTAACTGTGACTTTGGGACCTTAGCTGGCGGTCTGGGTTGTTTCCCTCTTCACGACGGACGTTAGCACCCGCCGTGTGTCTCCCGTGATAACATTCTTCGGTATTCGCAGTTTGCATCGGGTTGGTAAGTCGGGATGACCCCCTAGCCGAAACAGTGCTCTACCCCCGAAGATGAATTCACGAGGCGCTACCTAAATAGCTTTCGGGGAGAACCAGCTATCTCCCGGTTTGATTGGCCTTTCACCCCCAGCCACAAGTCATCCGCTAATTTTTCAACATTAGTCGGTTCGGTCCTCCAGTTAGTGTTACCCAACCTTCAACCTGCCCATGGCTAGATCACCGGGTTTCGGGTCTATACCCTGCAACTTAACGCCCAGTTAAGACTCGGTTTCCCTTCGGCTCCCCTATTCGGTTAACCTTGCTACAGAATATAAGTCGCTGACCCATTATACAAAAGGTACGCAGTCACCCCATAAAGAGGCTCCCACTGCTTGTACGTACACGGTTTCAGGTTCTTTTTCACTCCCCTCGCCGGGGTTCTTTTCGCCTTTCCCTCACGGTACTGGTTCACTATCGGTCAGTCAGGAGTATTTAGCCTTGGAGGATGGTCCCCCCATATTCAGACAGGATACCACGTGTCCCGCCCTACTCTTCGAGTTCACAACCTGTGCATTTTGGTGTACGGGACTATCACCCTGTACCGTCGGACTTTCCAGACCGTTCCACTAACACACAAGCTGATTCAGACTCTGGGCTGTTCCCCGTTCGCTCGCCGCTACTGGGGGAATCTCGGTTGATTTCTTTTCCTCGGGGTACTTAGATGTTTCAGTTCCCCCGGTTCGCTTCATTACGCTATGTATTCACGTAATGATAGTGTGACGAATCACACTGGGTTTCCCCATTCGGAAATCGCCGGTTATAACGGTTCATATCACCTTACCGACGCTTATCGCAGATTAGCACGTCCTTCATCGCCTCTGACTGCCAGGGCATCCACCGTGTACGCTTAGTCGCTTAACCTCACAACCCGAAGATGTTTCGTAAAACACCACCGTGTTGCGAAAATTTGAGAGACTCGAACACACCGCTTATCTGTTCTTATTACGGAGAACAGACACAGTGTGTCGTTTCAATTTTCAGCTTGATCCAGATTTTTAAAGAGCAAATATCTCAAACAAGACTCGGAAGTCTGTTTTGAGATACTAAGGTCGGCGACTTTCACTCACACTAACCAGCAAGTGGCGTCCCCTAGGGGATTCGAACCCCTGTTACCGCCGTGAAAGGGCGGTGTCCTGGGCCTCTAGACGAAGGGGACACTGAAGTCTCAATCGCAAGACGCCTTGCTATTTACTTTTCATCAGACAATCTGTGTGAGCACTTCAAAGAACGCTTCTTTAAGGTAAGGAGGTGATCCAACCGCAGGTTCCCCTACGGTTACCTTGTTACGACTTCACCCCAGTCATGAATCACAAAGTGGTAAGCGCCCTCCCGAAGGTTAAGCTACCTACTTCTTTTGCAACCCACTCCCATGGTGTGACGGGCGGTGTGTACAAGGCCCGGGAACGTATTCACCGTAGCATTCTGATCTACGATTACTAGCGATTCCGACTTCATGGAGTCGAGTTGCAGACTCCAATCCGGACTACGACATACTTTATGAGGTCCGCTTGCTCTCGCGAGGTCGCTTCTCTTTGTATATGCCATTGTAGCACGTGTGTAGCCCTACTCGTAAGGGCCATGATGACTTGACGTCATCCCCACCTTCCTCCAGTTTATCACTGGCAGTCTCCTTTGAGTTCCCGGCCGACCGCTGGCAACAAAGGATAAGGGTTGCGCTCGTTGCGGGACTTAACCCAACATTTCACAACACGAGCTGACGACAGCCATGCAGCACCTGTCTCAGAGTTCCCGAAGGCACCAAAGCATCTCTGCTAAGTTCTCTGGATGTCAAGAGTAGGTAAGGTTCTTCGCGTTGCATCGAATTAAACCACATGCTCCACCGCTTGTGCGGGCCCCCGTCAATTCATTTGAGTTTTAACCTTGCGGCCGTACTCCCCAGGCGGTCTATTTAACGCGTTAGCTCCGGAAGCCACTCCTCAAGGGAACAACCTCCAAATAGACATCGTTTACGGCGTGGACTACCAGGGTATCTAATCCTGTTTGCTCCCCACGCTTTCGCACCTGAGCGTCAGTCTTCGTCCAGGGGGCCGCCTTCGCCACCGGTATTCCTCCAGATCTCTACGCATTTCACCGCTACACCTGGAATTCTACCCCCCTCTACGAGACTCAAGCTTGCCAGTTTCAAATGCAGTTCCCAGGTTGAGCCCGGGGATTTCACATCTGACTTAACAAACCGCCTGCGTGCGCTTTACGCCCAGTAATTCCGATTAACGCTTGCACCCTCCGTATTACCGCGGCTGCTGGCACGGAGTTAGCCGGTGCTTCTTCTGCGAGTAACGTCAATCACTAAGGTTATTAACCTTAATGCCTTCCTCCTCGCTGAAAGTACTTTACAACCCGAAGGCCTTCTTCATACACGCGGCATGGCTGCATCAGGCTTGCGCCCATTGTGCAATATTCCCCACTGCTGCCTCCCGTAGGAGTCTGGACCGTGTCTCAGTTCCAGTGTGGCTGGTCATCCTCTCAGACCAGCTAGGGATCGTCGCCTAGGTGAGCCGTTACCCCACCTACTAGCTAATCCCATCTGGGCACATCCGATGGTGTGAGGCCCGAAGGTCCCCCACTTTGGTCTTGCGACGTTATGCGGTATTAGCTACCGTTTCCAGTAGTTATCCCCCTCCATCGGGCAGTTTCCCAGACATTACTCACCCGTCCGCCACTCGTCACCCGAGAGCAAGCTCTCTGTGCTACCGTTCGACTTGCATGTGTTAGGCCTGCCGCCAGCGTTCAATCTGAGCCATGATCAAACTCTTCAATTTAAGTTTGATGCTCGTGAATTAAACTTCGTAATGAATTACGTGTTCACTCAGAGACTTGGTATTCATTTTTCGTCTTGCGACGTTAAGAATCCGTATCTTCGAGTGCCCACACAGATTGTCTGATAAATTGTTAAAGAGCAGTGCCGCTTTGCTTTTCCTCAGCGGCGCGGGGTGTGTATATTACGCCACCCCACCACGAAGTCAAGCTTTTATTTTCGCTTACTTCGCTGAAGTTCTCAGAAGAACTTCGCTGACCCGGCGGCTTGTTTGCCGTTGTTCCGTGTCAGTGGTGGCGCATTATAGGGAGAAAATAAGAAGCTGCAAGCATAAAATAGGAAAAACTTTTCGTTCGTCTACTTTTCATCCAATCATCTTATTTTCGCCTGGTTTATAAACAAAAACGAGCCCTAAAGGGCTCGTTTTCTTCTTTTTGTGACTTACTGCACTGCCACAATCTGGTCGTCTTTCACTTCCAGGCGGATGGTTTTCCCCGGCAACAGCTCGCCAGACAAGATTTGCTGTGCCAGCGGGTTTTCAATCTGCTGCTGGATAGCACGTTTCAGAGGACGTGCGCCATATACCGGATCGTAGCCATTTTTACTCAGCAACTGCAGAGCTTCATCGGAGATCTGCGTTTCATAGCCACGCTCTTCCAGGCGCTGGTACAGACGCTGCAGCTGAATCTGGGCAATTGATGCGATGTGTTTTTCACCCAACGGGTGGAATACCACAACCTCATCAATACGGTTAATGAATTCTGGGCGGAAACTGTGGCTTACAACGCCCAGCACCAGATCTTTCATATGCCCGTAGTCCAGTTCGCCGAAACGCTCCTGAATCAGATCCGAACCCAGGTTCGAGGTCATGATGACAACCGTATTGCGGAAGTCGACCGTTCTCCCCTGCCCGTCGGTCAGGCGACCATCGTCCAATACCTGCAGCAGAATGTTGAACACATCCGGGTGCGCTTTTTCCACTTCATCCAGCAGGATGACGGAATAAGGACGACGGCGTACCGCTTCTGTCAGATAACCGCCCTCTTCATAGCCGACGTATCCTGGAGGTGCACCCACCAGACGCGACACGGAGTGTTTCTCCATAAACTCGGACATGTCGATACGCACCATCGCGTCATCGCTGTCGAACATAAAGTTAGCCAGCGCCTTACACAGCTCAGTTTTACCTACCCCGGTTGGCCCCAGGAACAGGAATGAACCGATCGGACGGTTAGGGTCGGACAGCCCGGCACGGCTACGGCGAATCGCGTTCGATACCGCTTCAACCGCTTCGTTCTGCCCAATCACGCGGCTGTGCAGATCCTGCTCCATACGCAGCAGTTTCTCACGCTCGCCTTCCAGCATGCGGGCAACCGGAATCCCGGTCCAGCGTGCCAGTACTTCGGCAATCTCGGCATCCGTCACTTTATTACGTAACAGGCGCATGGTTTTACCTTCAGACTGCGTGGCCGCTTCCAGCTGTTTCTCCAGCTCTGGAATTTTGCCGTACTGCAGTTCGGACATCCGCGCCAGGTCACCGACGCGACGCGCCTGCTCGATGGCAATTTTCGCCTGCTCCAGTTCAGCTTTGATTGTCTGAGTGCCAGAAAGCGAGGCTTTCTCTGCCTTCCACTCTTCTTCCAGCTCGGAATACTGACGCTCTTTATCATTCAGCTCGTCATTAAGCATGTCGAGACGTTTTTTACTTGCCTCGTCAGACTCTTTCATCAGCGCCTGCTGTTCCAGCTTGAGCTGGATAATACGGCGGTCGAGTCTGTCAAGTTCCTCCGGCTTGGAGTCAATCTGCATACGAATGCTGGAGGCCGCTTCATCGATCAGGTCGATGGCTTTGTCCGGCAACTGACGGTCGGCAATATAACGGTGAGACAGCGTTGCTGCCGCCACGATTGCCGGGTCAGTAATCTGCACGTGGTGGTGCAGTTCATAACGTTCTTTCAGACCACGCAGAATCGCGATGGTGTCTTCTACCGAAGGCTCAGCAACGAACACTTTCTGGAAACGACGTTCCAGCGCCGCATCTTTCTCGATGTACTGGCGATATTCGTCCAGCGTAGTGGCGCCGACGCAGTGCAGCTCACCACGAGCCAGCGCCGGTTTCAGCATATTACCGGCATCCATCGCGCCGTCGGCTTTCCCCGCACCTACCATCGTGTGCAGCTCATCGATAAACAGGATAACGTTGCCTTCCTGTTTCGCCAGATCGTTCAATACGCCTTTCAGACGTTCTTCAAACTCACCGCGGTATTTCGCCCCAGCCACCAGCGCGCCCATATCCAGCGCCAGTACGCGACGGCCTTTTAAACCTTCCGGGACTTCACCATTAATGATTCGCTGCGCCAGCCCTTCGACGATCGCCGTTTTACCGACGCCCGGTTCACCGATTAACACCGGGTTATTTTTGGTACGACGCTGCAGTACCTGAATGGTACGGCGGATTTCTTCATCACGGCCGATAACCGGGTCGAGTTTGCCCTGTTCGGCACGCTCGGTCAGATCGACGGTGTATTTTTTCAATGCCTGACGTTGGTCTTCGGCCCCCTGGTCATTCACGCTTTCACCTCCGCGCATCTGTTCAATTGCCTGAGTGATACTGGCGGTGGTAGCGCCTGCCGTTTTTAGCAGGTCGGTCAGTGTGCCACGAGACTCAAGCGCCGCCAGAACGAACAGTTCCGACGAAATAAAGTTATCGCCGCGTTTTTGCGCCAGCTTGTCGCAAAGATTCAGCACACGCATCAGATCCTGCGACGGCTGTACGTCTCCCCCGGTACCTTCTACCTGGGGTAAACGGCTCAGCGCCTGATCGATAGCCGTGCGTAGCTGGCCGGCGTTGATGCCCGCGGACGTTAATAAAGGACGTACCGAGCCCCCTTCCTGATTCAGCAAGGCGCTCATTAAATGAAGAGGTTCGATAAATTGGTTGTCGTGCCCCAGCGCGAGCGACTGGGCATCGGCAAGAGCAAGCTGGAATTTATTGGTAAGACGATCCAGACGCATGACTCCTCCCATAATAGGTCAATTTTGCTACAGGAGATTAAATGAGGTCATCCCTCAATTATTCAAGGTTAAATGACCTAATCGATGAGAAAAAACTGTCTGCCTTCTGGATCGTCTTGATTCTATAGGTTATATCAGCCAGATGAAACTTGCCATACGACCCGTAATACGGTCGCGGCGATAAGAGAAAAAATCATCCTTTTCGCTGAAGGTACAACGGTCGCCGCCGAACACGGCATTCACGCCGACGTTACCCAGACGTTGGCGCGCCAGCTGATAAATATCGGCGAAATATTTATCGCCTGCGGGATAGAATGCGCTTTCCGCGTTGGCATCTTTCGCCATAAACGCCTCACGCACTTCCGGCCCGACTTCAAACGCCCGCGGGCCAATTGCTGGGCCAAACCAGGCAAGAAGGTTTTCAGGACTATCGTTAAAGCAGGCGACGGTTTCTTCCAGTACGCCATCGCACAGACCGCGCCAACCCGCATGCGCGGCTGCCACTTCGGTCCCCGCGCGGTTGCAGAACAGCACGGGCAGGCAGTCCGCCGTCATCACCGCACACACTGTCCCGGGCGTATTGCTGTAGGAGGCATCTGCACGCTTTGAGGCATAAGGCTCACCGGTGAGGTGCAGCACGTCTTTACCGTGGACCTGCTCCAGCCATACCGGTTTCGACGGCAGTTTGCCCGCCGCAAACATACGCTTGCGGTTCTCTTCAACGTGCTCGAGGTTATCGCCACAGTGGGCGCCGAGATTCAGAGAGTCCCACGCGCCTTCGCTGACGCCGCCGACGCGCGTTGAACTACAGGCGGCCACGCCTTGCGGCAGCGGCCATTCCGGGACAATGATTTTGGTCATAACCAGTCTACGTCATCCTTATGTTCTTCAAAGTCAGCGCGCATCGCAGCGATCAAATCGACCATATCCTGCGGGATAGGCGCATGCCATTCCATTTCAATGCCCGAGATCGGGTGATACAGACGCAGCATGGTCGCATGCAGCGCCTGGCGGTCAAACTTACGCAGAACCGAAATGAACTCATCCGATGCGCCCTTCGGCGGACGCGGACGGCCACCGTAGACCTGATCGCCCACCAGCGGATGGGTGATGTGCGCCATGTGCACGCGGATCTGGTGCGTACGCCCGGTTTCCAGACGCAGCCGCAGACGCGTGTGCACACGGAAGTGTTCCATAATGCGATAGTGCGTCACCGCCGGTTTCCCCATAGGGTGAACCGCCATGTGGGTGCGTTTGGTCGGGTGACGGCTGATCGGTTCCTCAACGGTACCGCCAGCCGTCATGTGACCAATCGCCACCGCTTCATACTCGCGGGTGATTTCGCGCAGCTGCAGCGACTCAACCAGACGCGTTTGCGCCGGAACGGTTTTCGCCACCACCATTAAACCGGTCGTGTCTTTATCCAGACGGTGGACGATGCCCGCACGCGGTACATCGGCAATCGGCGGATAATAGTGCAGCAGCGCATTCAGCACCGTACCGTCCGGGTTACCGGCGCCAGGGTGAACTACCAGGTCGCGCGGCTTGTTGATGACGAGAATATCTTCATCTTCATATACAATATCGAGTGGGATATCCTGCGCTTCAAAGCGGATCTCTTCATCGATTTCCGCATCGATAGCGACGGACTCGCCACCCATGACTTTTTCTTTCGGCTTGTCTGAAACTTTGCCGTTGACCTGAACGCGCTGGTCGAGGATCCACTCTTTTATGCGCGATCGCGAATAATCAGGGAACATTTCGGCCAAAGCCTGATCTAAGCGTTGACCGAGTTGTGACTCGGACACCGTTGCGGTGAGTTGTACTCGTTGTGCCATATACAGCTTCTTCGTTAACGTTGGGTTTTTACGGCTTCGCCGTTTAATATAGTGTGCTATTGTAGCTGGTCTTAATCGGGAACAGGAACTGTGAATATCCCGTATAAACATTTTGAGGAAAGTCAAAACGTCATGACGCGCATGAAATATCTGGTGGCAGCGGCCACGTTGAGCCTGGCTTTGGCGGGGTGCTCTGGTTCAAAGGAAGAGGTTCCTGATAATCCGCCTAATGAAATCTACGCAACTGCTCAGCAAAAGCTGCAGGACGGTAACTGGAAACAGGCAATAACGCAACTGGAAGCGTTGGATAACCGCTATCCGTTCGGGCCATATTCTCAGCAGGTACAGCTGGATCTGATCTATGCATACTACAAAAATGCCGATCTGCCGCTGGCCCAGGCCGCGATTGACCGTTTCATTCGTCTGAATCCGACGCACCCGAACATCGACTACGTCATGTACATGCGCGGCTTAACCAACATGGCGCTGGACGATAGCGCGCTGCAGGGCTTTTTCGGCGTTGACCGCTCCGATCGCGATCCGCAGCATGCCCGTGACGCGTTTAACGACTTCTCGAAGCTGGTGCGCGGCTACCCGAACAGTCAATACGTCACCGACGCCAACAAACGTCTTATCTTCCTGAAAGACCGCCTGGCGAAGTACGAACTTTCCGTTGTTGATTACTACACCGCGCGTGGTGCATGGGTTGCGGTAGTCAACCGCGTCGAAAACATGATGCGTAACTATCCAGATACGCAGGCAACGCGTGACGCCCTGCCGAAGATGGAAAATGCCTATCGCCAAATGCAGATGACGGCGCAGGCGGACAAAGTGGCGAAAATCATCGCCGCCAACAGCAAGACCACCCAGTCCTGATTCGGATCTGTAAAAGTAAAACGGCAGCCCGATGGCTGCCGTTTTTTTATCCATTTTAATGACTTGCTGAAGCGCTTTAGCCTCAAGCCATCCTATCAAATATGGCCGTATTTTCCCGCGCCGACAAGTAAAAAATCACGTCTTCCTGTTCTGACTCACAAAAAGAATGCACTGACAAAAAGTGACAAAATAATGTGATCTTCATCACACATTTTAACCAAATCCGAGGTATGCTGGAATCACCAAGACGGAAAGACAAGAGGTAAAATTTATGACAATGAACATTACCAGTAAACAAATGGAAATTACTCCGGCTATTCGCCAGCATGTCGCAGACCGTCTCGCAAAATTGGATAAATGGCAAACCCACTTAATCAACCCACATATCATTCTGTCTAAAGAGCCACAGGGATTTGTAGCGGACGCCACGATGAATACCCCGAACGGGCATCTGGTCGCCAGTGCGAAACATGAAGATATGTACACCGCCATTAACGAATTGATCAACAAGCTGGAACGGCAGCTCAATAAGGTGCAACACAAAGGGGAAGCCCGTCGTGCCACCACATCGGTGAAAGACGCAAGCTTCGTGGAAGTTGAAGAAGAGTAAACTGTACTTTAATGTGTATCGCCAACGCGCCTTCGGGCGCGTTTTTTATTGACAGAACGAAAACAGAACGAGTACTGTAAAACCTCATCACGCTAAGGATTTAAGCCAACTGTGAAACGTCTACCGTTTTTCTTCGCATTCTTTTTTACCTTCCCCTGATTGGGAGGCGTTTCGTCGTGTGATAAAGAATGCGAAGACGAACAACAAGGCCTCCCACTCCGGGGGGCCTTTTTTATTGATAACAAGAAAGGCAAACATGATGACTTCGGAAAACCCGTTACTGGCGATACGCGATAAAATCAGCGCGCTGGATGAAAAATTAGTGAGCCTGCTGGCCGAGCGACGCGGTCTGGCTATCGAGGTGGGTAAAGCGAAGCTGGCCTCTCACCGACCGGTGCGCGACATTGACCGCGAGCGCGATCTGCTTGAGCGCCTGATTATGCTCGGCAAAACCCACCAGCTCGACGCGCATTATATTACCCGGCTGTTCCAGCTCATCATTGAAGATTCCGTTCTTACCCAACAAACGCTGCTTCAGCAGCATCTGAACAAGATTAACCCCCACTCGGCACGTATCGCGTTCCTTGGCCCGAAAGGCTCCTACTCGCATCTTGCGGCCCGCCAGTATGCCGCTCGCCATTTTGAGCAGTTTATTGAAAGCGGCTGCCTGAAATTTGCCGATATCTTCAATCAGGTCGAAACCGGCCAGGCCGACTATGCGGTGGTGCCAATTGAAAATACCAGCTCCGGCGGCATCAACGACGTCTACGATCTACTACAGCACACCAGTCTGTCGATCGTCGGCGAGATGACGGTACCCATTGACCACTGCGTCCTGACCAACGGCAGCAGCACGCTGGAAACCATTGAAACGGTCTACAGCCATCCGCAGCCGTTCCAGCAGTGCAGCCAGTTCCTGAGCCACTATCCGCAGTGGAAAATTGAATATACCGAGAGCACCTCGGCGGCGATGGAGAAAGTCGCGCAGGCCAACTCACCGACCGTCGCGGCGCTGGGCAGCGAAGCCGGTGGCAAGCTGTATGGTCTGCAGGTGCTTGAACATTGCCAGGCCAACCAGACGCAGAACATTACGCGTTTCCTGGTTCTGGCGCGTAAAGCGGTAAACGTCTCTGACCAGGTGCCGGCGAAAACCACGCTGCTGATTGCAACCGGCCAGCAGGCCGGTGCGCTGGTTGAAGCACTGCTGGTGCTGCGTAACCACAATCTGATCATGACCAAGCTCGAATCGCGTCCGATTCACGGCAACCCGTGGGAAGAGATGTTTTATCTCGACGTCCAGGCGAACCTGGACGCACTGCCCATGCAAAAGGCGCTGAAGGAACTTTCCGGCATTACCCGCTCAATGAAAGTGCTGGGCTGCTATCCCAGCGAAAACGTCGTACCGGTCGATCCGGTCTAACGTTCGATAAACGGCCGCTTCTTCATGCCTGCCACCGCAACCGGCAGGGTGAAGATAGCCCCGGAAAGGGGATATTTTGCCACCTCCTGTGCCGACATATTCTCACGGGTGGTGGTGATAAACAGCGTCCGCATATCCGCGCCGCCGAAACAAACCATAGTTGGGCAACGCACCGGTAGGTGATACTCAGCAAGCTGCTCTCCCGTTGGTGAAAAGCGCGCGACACGCCAGCCGTCAAACATGGCGCTCCAGTAGCATCCTTCTTCATCCATCGCCGCCCCGTCCGGGATCCCCTCACCCTCGCTAAACACGCGAAAAACGTCTCGTACGCCGGGCTCACCGTCCGCATCCAGCGGCGTGCGGTAAATGACGCCGTTGGGCGTATCTGAGGTGTACATCCAGCGCTTATCCTCGCTGAATGCCAGACCGTTGGCGCCATGAATATCGCACTGAATCACCTTCGGTTTGAGTTGATTATCGATCCGCATCAGCAGCGCACCGTTATAGTCGCCTGGCCCCCAAAAGGTTCCTGCGTAGAAGCGCCCGTCTCTGTCCGTTCCACCGTCGTTGAACCGCGCAAGCTGGGGGTTACTCGGGTTATCACAGATTTTATGCTGTAGCAGGCCGCGGCTGTCGGCCAGCCAGATAGCGCTGCGCAGCGCGACGATAAAGCCACCTTTTTCCCGCAGCGCGAAGCAGCCAACTTCTTCCGGAAACTGTAAGACCTGATGCATGCCGGTCGCGGGCACATAGCGGTGAATTTCACACTCCATGATATCCGCCCAGTAGAGCGCCTGTTCGGCACCGCTCCAGGTTGGGCATTCCGGCAGGTGTCCGGTGTAATCAAACAGCAGGTTTACATCAGCCATTGTCTTTATCCCATAAAAAAAGCCAGAGGATTTCCCCTGGCTTTCAAGTATATACAGTTTTTACTTACTGCCGACTGTCATTCGCCTGGCGTAACAAGACCCGGCTCTCACTCTGGAAACGTTGTGCGTAGTCGCCGAACCAGTGTTCAACCTTACGGAAGCTATCAATAAACGCCTGCTTATCGCCCTGCTCCAGCAGGCCAATCGCCTCACCAAAGCGCTGGTAGTAGCGTTTAATCAGCGCCAGGTTGTTGCCGGACGACATAATAATGTCGGCGTACAGCTGCGGATCCTGAGCAAACAGTCGCCCGACCATTGCCAGTTCAAGGCGGTAAATCGGCGAGGAGAGCGCCAGCAGTTGCTCCAGCTGAACGTTTTCTTCCGCCAGATGCAGCCCGTACGCAAAGGTAGCAAAGTGACGCAGCGCCTGGATAAACGCCATATTCTGGTCATGCTCGACGGCGCTAATACGGTGCAGACGCGCTCCCCAGACCTGAATCTGCTCCAGGAACCACTGATAGGCCTCTGGCTGGCGGCCATCGCAATAGACCACTACCTGCTTCGCCAGGCTGCCGCTGTCCGGGCCAAACATCGGATGCAGCCCGACAACGGGCCCCGAATGCGCCGACAGCATCGCCTGCAACGGCCCGGCTTTTACCGAGGCCAGATCAACCAGAATACAGTCCGCTGGCAGCGGCGGCAGCTTCGCAATCACCTGTTCGGTAATGTGAATAGGGACGCTGACAATCACCATACCGGCATCCGCCACAATGTCCGCCGCACGCGGCCAGTCTTCTTTTTCCAGCGTCCGCACCTGGTAGCCGGAAAGGGTCAGCATCTTTTCAAACAGCCGCCCCATCTGGCCACCGCCGCCAACAATAACCACCGGGCGCAGCGACGGACGCAGCGTTTTGAACCCCTTGTCGTTTTCGCTGGAATAAGACTCACGCATGACGCGACGCAGCACGTCTTCAATCAAATCGGGCGGCACGCCCATCGCCGCCGCCTCTTTGCGGCGCGAAGCCAGCATCGAGGCTTCACGCTCCGGTACGTAAATGGGCAGGCCATACTGACTTTTTACTTCGCCAACTTCGGCCACCAGCGCCATACGCTTCGCCAGCAGGTTCAGCAACGCCTTATCGACTTCATCAATTTGATCGCGTAACGCGGTCAGTTCAGCAACCATACAATCCTCTTACGCCAGACGAGCCGCCAGATGGCCGCGTAAATCCTTGTCGAGTTCACGCAGCAGCGCATCGGTGGTTTCCCAACTGATGCAAGCATCGGTCACCGAGACGCCGTATTGCATCTCACTGCGCGGCTGCTCGGAAGACTGACTGCCTTCGTGAATATTACTTTCAATCATCAGACCAATGATAGAACGATTACCGTCCTTAATCTGCGCGACAACGGATTCCGCCACCGCTGGCTGACGGCGGTAGTCTTTATTGGAATTACCATGGCTGCAATCTACCATTAGCGATGCACGCAGTCCCGCCTGTTCCATCTCTTTTTCGCACTGCGCCACATCTTCCGGGCCGTAGTTCGGTTTTTTACCGCCACGCAGAATCACATGGCCATCCGGGTTACCATGGGTACGCAGCAGGCAGACCTGACCGGCCTGGTTGATGCCCACAAAACGGTGCGGCATTGCCGCCGCGCGCATCGCGTTGATCGCCGTCGCCAGCGAGCCATCTGTGCCATTTTTAAAGCCAACCGGCATCGACAGGCCTGAAGCCATTTCACGGTGAGTCTGCGACTCCGTCGTACGTGCACCAATCGCCGACCAGCTGAACAGATCGCCAAGGTACTGCGGGCTGTTCGGGTCCAGCGCCTCGGTGGCCAACGGCAGCCCCATGCTCACCAGTTCAACCAAAAGACGACGAGCGATTTTCAGACCGCCTTCCACATCAAACGAGCCATCCATATGCGGATCGTTGATAAGCCCTTTCCAGCCGACGGTGGTACGCGGCTTTTCAAAGTAGACGCGCATCACCAGGTAGAGGCTATCGCTGACCTCTTCCGCCAGTGTTTTAAATCGACGCGCATATTCAATCGCAGCTTCCGGATCGTGAATAGAGCAAGGCCCGCATACCACCAGCAGGCGCGGATCGCGGCCGGCAATAATGTCAGTAATCGTTTTACGTGACTGGGCGATTTGCGCTTCCTGCTCCACGGAGAGCGGGAATTCAGCTTTCAGCTGATCCGGCGTGATCAAAACTTCTTCATCGGCGATATTTACGTTATTCAGCGCGTCTTTTTGCATGATGGCATTACCTGTTATGACTCGTTTGCGATAGTTGTTGCCTCAATGAGGTAGAACCTACAATACCACAGAAAGTAAAGATTTCAATCCAAAATACGTACACTTATATTTACACTTGCAAATTTATTGCCGAAAACAGCCCATAAAATAGTAAACTAATTGTTACACCCATTGCTATAGGATCGTTATCCGCCGTAAAAAATGGCTCCCACCGCGTTTAACTCCCGACGGTTGCCCGATAGATATCCGCTCCCCCTCGCAGGCCAAAACGCCTACGATGACATTCGACTTAAAGAAAACCTGAAGTTAGCCGATAAATTTAACAATACGGCCAACCATCCCTTATAAATAAGCCTATAGTGAGATCGATGGCCCACAGGAAATGGATAACCCGACATTTATCCATCGCAAAGAATTAGCGGGCGAACCTTTTCCCTTTGCGGCTCACTCACTACGCTGCGCCGGAAGCCGAGGAGATCAACATCGCCACCAGCCGTAATTTATTGCCTTTTGACATGCTGAAATAAATACAACTGTGGGATTTAACCTAAATTTCATCAATCGAATTTCTGACATAATGATGGTTTTAATAAACAATGATCTTCTGCCTACAACTCCCCCGGGTAACACGCTCCAGAGCGGTATGGCGGATTCTCGTGAGAAATTCATTCTTGATAGCTTTGTCCCGACTGATTCTACTGCTGATGCTGACACTATCGTTGGCCTCGGTAAGCGCCGCTCCGCTGACTGAAACCGATAAATCGGTGCGCTCGATTGTCTCCGGCATCGTCAGCTACACGCGATGGCCGTCACTTTCCGCGCCTCCCCGACTCTGTATCCTGACCTCTTCCCGATATGTCGACGCCCTCAGTATGTCCGGTGGTCTGCCTTATACGGCTGAGCGGGTCGGTAACGCTCAGCAGGCCGTCGCCGCAAAATGCGATGGTATTTACTTTGGCACCGAGTCGCCTGAACAACAGCTTGAATTAATCAACCAATATCGCAACCGACCGTTACTATTAATCTCCGAACATAACCCTGAATGTGCTATTGGCAGCGCGTTTTGTTTAATAATAGAGGACGATGAGGTCCGGTTTTCCGTTAATCTGGATGCACTGTCTCGCAGCGGCGTAAGAGTGAATCCGGATGTATTAATGCTTGCCCGGAATAAAAAGCATGAATAAGGATTTCACCTTCACTCCGCGACCTACGTTTAAAAGAACGCTGCGCCGGATTAACATAATAAGCGTCATCATAACCATGACCTTTATATGGCTTTTGCTGTGCCTCGCGTCGGTGGTGACATTAAAGCAATACGCGCAAAAGAACCTCGAGCTGACCGGTGCGACAATGAGCCATACCCTTGAAGCATCGCTGGTTTTCAACGATCCGCAGGCGGCAAATGACACCCTGGAAACGCTCGGGAAACAGGGGCAGTTTGCGATGGCGGAGGTCTACGATGTGCATAAAAAGCGCTTTGCTCACTGGTCGTGGAACCCTGAAGACAATACCGATACATTGGGCGCGCTGGTCAGTCGCTGGCTGTTTCCGGAACCTATCGCTCAGCCCATCATGCATAACGGCAAACCAATCGGCGAAATTTATCTGACCGCACGCGACAGCCTGATTGGTCACTTTATCTGGATGTCCTTTGCCGTCCTCACCGGTTGCATACTTTTCGCTTCAGGCATCGCGCTCACGGTTACCCGCTCCCTGCACCACGGGATGGTTGAGGAAATGCAAAATATCACCGATGTCGTACATGATGCGCGCACCAATCGCAACTTCTCCCGTCGCGTCAAGCAGGGTCGAATCGAAGAGTTTCACCGTTTCGGCGAAGACTTCAACAGCCTGCTGGCTGAAATGGAAGAGTGGCAGTTGAAACTGCAGGAAACCAATGCTCAGTTGCTCCGTTCCGCCATGCACGATCCCCTTACGGGTCTGGCGAACCGCGCGGCGTTCGGCAACCGCATAGCGGCGTTAATGAATGATGACGTTGCTAAAACACACTCAGCCCTGCTTTTTCTCGATGGGGACAACTTTAAACACATTAACGATACCTGGGGGCACAACGCAGGCGACTTCGTACTGACAGAAATTGCCAGTCGAATGATTGCGTTCGGCGGTCAGCGTCATCAATCGTACCGCCTTGGCGGCGATGAGTTTGCCATGGTGCTCTCCGGCGTCCATTCAGAACACGACGTTCAACGGATTTGTCACGCGCTGGCACAGCAGTTTACCCGTCCGTTCGATCTGCATAACGGCCAAAATACATCGATGTCTCTCAGCATCGGCTTTGCGCTAGCGTGGGAAAGTACCTCGCTGGAGGTACTACTGGAAAAGGCAGACCGCAATATGTATCAAGCCAAAAATCAGCGGTCTAAGACACTACATTAGAAAGGAAAACGATATGTTAAAGCGATATCTTGCTCCATGCTTACTGGCATCACTGCTGCTGACTGGTTGTCAGACACCGCAGGGCAAATTCACCCCTGAACAGGTCGCAGCGATGCAATCTTATGGCTTTAACGAATTAAATGGCGACTGGTCGCTGGGCCTCTCGGATAAGATTCTGTTCGATAAAAACGAAGCCGGGCTGCGACCTGAAAGTGAAACACAGATCCAGGCCATGGCGTCACGCCTCGCGGCAACCGGTTTAAACCACGCCCGGATGGACGGGCACACAGACAATTACGGCGAAGACCGCTATAACGAAGTCCTGTCGCTGAAACGCGCGAATGTCGTCGCCGATGCCTGGGCAAAAGGCGCTCATATTCCGCGCAGCAATCTCACCACGCGCGGCTTAGGCAAAAAATACCCTGTCGCCAGCAACAGCACCTCGCAAGGGCGCGCTGAAAACCGCCGTGTGGCGGTGGTGATCAGCGCGCCGTAAGGTTACTCGACGGACGATTCGACGAGCGGCATCCGCACAGCCGCTCGCCAGCGTAGCCAGTCAAACAGCATAAACAGCGCCAGACTGATGCCCATAACCGGAAGCACAAACCCGCATGCTACGGCGAGTAGTAATGTGCCACAGCGGGCCGGTAGCGACAGCGCCCGCCAGCTGTGCGTTAGCGTCAGCAGTGGGTTTGTCTCCGCCTGAGACGGGCGTTTGATCCACCACAGACGATAGCCCATCACAATAGCCACGCACAACGCCAGGCCAAAGGCGATCAGCAGCAGCTGGTTCGGCAAGCCGAACAAGATCCCCATGTGAAAATCCACGCCCCAACGCGTCAACTTAGCCATCAGCGGGAAGTCAGCAAACTGTGTGCTATCGATTATCGCCAGCGACTGCGGATCGATGGCGACCGCATCAACCTGCGTTGGCCAGCGCCGATCGATCTCGGTGACCGTCCAGGCGCGATCGTCACTGCGCGGCGGGCGGATCTCCAGAGACCTTGCGTTGATGCCGCCTCGTTGGGCCACATTGAGGACAGTATCAATACTGTCCCAACCGATCGTCGACTCATGAGCAGCCTTCTCGCCATGATGCCCGCGGTGCTCCGCATGCGGATCCATCGGCATCGGGCTGGCGCCGTGCAGTTGGGTATTAACCTGTGGCGTTAACCAACCTAACGACGCCCGCAGCTTATCGACGTTGCCGCCCGCCCACTGTGACCAGGTTAGCCCGGTGGCTGAAAACAGCAGCATTCCCGCCAGCAGGCACCAGCCAAGGGTAACATGAACGCGGCGGGTATTTTGCAGGCGGTTTTTTATTCGCCGTTTTGGCCGGGTAAAAGCCCACAGCACCACACCTCCCAGTGCCGCGACCCACATCCATGAGGCAGCCAGTTCGCTATAAAGGCGTCCGACATCGCCCAACAGCAGCGAACGATGCGCGTAGTCTATCCACTGACGTAGCGGCAGAATGCCGCTGGTGCCGTAGACCGTCATGTCCCCTTTCACCGCCAGCGTGACCGGGTCGATAAAAATCGCACGGTTTTCTGATGGCTGTAGCGCAGGGTCAGCGAACATCACACGCGTCGTTATACCCGCGTCCAAAGCCGGTCGAACCGCGCTCAGACGCAGCGGTGTATCCAGCGCGCGTTCCGCGACGGCAATTTGTGCTGCAATAGGCTGACGCTCACCCTCGGTGCTGCCGTGCAGCGCCTGGTGATACAGCACGTTTTCGAGCTGAGGCGTAGCCACATACAGCGTGCCGGTCAGGGTCGCAACGAAGATAAAGGGCCCGACAAACAGGCCGATAAAAAAATGCAGGCGGCGCAGCAGGTGCACCCATGCCGCCCGCGAGGTGCAGGTTGTCATACTTTTCCTTTGTTCATGCGAAATGAAGCGTGACGCTGAAGCGTCATTTATCGTTATTAAGCAGGTAAAGCAGACCCTCGCGGCGGCGCGCGGGTATCGGGAAAGAGCCAGGGGAAGAAATGCCAGTGGCTTATCGTTGGCAGGAAGGGAACAACGTTAACGCGCAGCAGTAGCGCGCATAACAGCACGCACAACGCCAGTATCATCCCCGGCACGTGGGTCAACAAAACGCAGTAGCCGCAGGCCTCGCCATGGTCAACGGGCATGTTTTGCGGCACGGAGTGGTGTGCCAGCATAGGCATGCTCATTTCATGGTGCATGCCCGGCATCGCGCTCATCGCCGTTGGCTGGAGCGATATGGAAACCAGCGGTGCAAAAACAATCAGCGCCATAGCAAACAGCGCAAGCCAGGCGGCCCGCCGTTTAAATGCGATGATATGGGTGATTTTGCCGTTCACGCTACCCTCCAGAGAACAAGGGTATTGTAAATGATTTAGCAACCAAATGTTAACGCAAGGTGCGCATGAAGATAAAAAAAGGGCCAGCCTTTCGGCCAGCCCTTTTTAACAGGATGTCGCTTGCGCGAATCTTAGTTAAGACGCTCTTTGATACGAGCAGACTTACCAGTGCGCTCACGCAGGTAGTACAGTTTAGCTTTACGTACAGCACCACGACGTTTAACAGCAATGCTGTCAACTACCGGAGAGTGAGTCTGGAAGACACGCTCAACGCCTTCGCCGTTGGAAATTTTACGAACAGTGAATGCAGAGTGCAGACCGCGGCTACGAATAGCGATAACCACGCCCTCAAATGCCTGCAGACGTTTTTTGGAACCTTCAACAACCCATACTTTCACTTCCACGGTATCACCCGGACGGAAGGAAGGTACGTCCTGCTTCATCTGTTCTTGTTCAAGTTGCTTAATAATGTTGCTCATAATTTAATCTCTTATCCTGGGTAAACTGATATTTGGGGGTCTCAGACCAGCCCATCATGTTTATGTTGCTGTTGTGCGTGTTCCTGTTTGAACTCCGCCAGCAACCTTGCTTGCTCTTCAGTCAGAGCCAGGTTTTCCAGAAGTTCAGGTCTTCTAAGCCAGGAGCGGCCCAGCGACTGCTTCAAACGCCAGCGACGTATCTCAGCATGGTTTCCCGACAGCAGAACCGGCGGTACTTCCATCCCTTCCAACACTTCAGGGCGAGTGTAGTGCGGACAGTCCAGCAACCCATCGGCAAACGAATCTTCGAATGCTGAAGCTTCATGACCCAGTACACCCGGAATAAACCGGGAAACGGAGTCGATCAGCGTCATTGCCGGTAACTCTCCACCGCTGAGAACGTAATCGCCGATAGACCATTCTTCGTCAATCTCGGTCTGAATCACGCGCTCATCGATACCTTCGTAGCGACCGCATACCAGAATCAGCTTTTGATTCGTGGCCAGTTCACTGACGCCCGCTTGATCAAGCTTGCGTCCCTGAGGTGACAGATAAATCACCTTTGCGCCTTCACCTGCCGCGGCTTTTGCTGCATGAATGGCGTCCCGTAAAGGTTGCACCATCATTAACATCCCCGGTCCGCCGCCGTAAGGACGATCGTCCACGGTACGGTGCCGGTCATGCGTGAAGTCACGAGGACTCCAGCTCTGGATGCTCAGCAGGCCTTTTTTTACTGCCCGGCCAGTTACCCCGTAATCGGTAATTGCGCGGAACATTTCAGGAAACAGGCTAATTATGCCAATCCACATAGCGCCGTCTTTTACCGTTTATCCGGTGGTTTAAAAACCAGGATCCCAATCTACTTCGATAGTACGAGTAGCGAGATCGACTTTCTTGATAACCTGCCCATCGAGGAACGGAACCAACCGCTCCTTGATACCAAATGCATCTTTCAGGTTTGCCTTAATGACGAGAACGTCATTCGACCCGGTTTCCATCATATCGATGACTTTACCGAGACCGTAGCCTTCCGTAGTCACTACCTGGCAGCCCATCAGGTCTTTCCAGTAATAGCTTCCATCTTCCAGCGCCGGCAGCTGCGAGGAATCCACGATAATTTCGCAGTTCGTCAGCAGATTCGCGGCATCGCGATCGTCAACGCCTTTCAGCTTAATGACAATATCCTGATTGTGGTAGCGCCAGCTTTCCAGCTCAACGGTCTGCCACTGACCCGCCTTCTGGATTAACCAGGGCTGATAGTCAAAAATGCTTTCGGCGTCTTCGGTGGAGGAAAACACTCTGAGCCAACCACGGATACCGTAGGAAGAACCCATTTTCCCCAATACGATCGGATCAACAGGTGCTTGTGCGGTGTGTTGCTTGCTCATCATGACCACCGTGACAGATTAAGCTGCTTTTTTAGCTTCTTTGATCAGCGCAGATACGCGATCAGAGATAGTTGCGCCCTGGCCAACCCAGTGTGCGATACGATCCAGATCCAGGCGGGTGCCTTCTTCCGAACCAGAAGCGATCGGGTTGAAGAAACCAACGCGCTCAATGAAGCGACCGTTACGTGCGTTACGGCTGTCAGTAACAACAACCTGGTAGAACGGACGCTTTTTAGCGCCGTGACGAGCTAAACGAATAGTTACCATAACATCCTCTTGTGTGAATAGAACAACCGGGCCCCATCGAGGGAAGGGGCCCGGTGTCATATTAAAAGCCCGAAAATTTTACTCATTTTTGGGCAAAATGCAATCCGTATTATCTGCCAGGGAATCCCGGGGGCATCATACCCTTCATTCCGCGCATCATTTTCATCATGCCGCCTTTCGACTTCATCTTCTTCATCATGCGCTGCATGTCATCGAACTGCTTCAGTAGACGGTTCACGTCCTGCACCTGCAGGCCACAGCCCTGAGCGATACGACGCTTGCGGGAACCCTTGATGATTTCCGGCTTCGCGCGCTCTTTCAGCGTCATCGAGTTGATGATCGCTTCCATACGCACCAGCACTTTGTCATCCATCTGCGATTTGACGTTGTCAGGAATCTGACCCATGCCCGGCAACTTGCCCATCAGGCTCGCCATGCCGCCCATGTTTTTCATCTGCTTGAGCTGTTCCAGGAAGTCATTCAGGTCGAAACCGTCGCCTTTCTTCAGCTTGGTCGCCAGCTTCTCAGCCTGCGCGCGGTCAACCTTGCTCTCGATATCTTCAATCAGCGACAGTACGTCGCCCATGCCGAGAATACGGGACGCGATACGATCCGGGTGGAACGGCTCCAGCGCTTCGGTTTTTTCACCTACGCCGAGGAACTTGATTGGCTTACCGGTAATGTGGCGAATAGACAACGCCGCCCCGCCGCGTGCATCACCGTCGACCTTGGTCAGCACCACGCCGGTCAGCGGCAGCGCTTCGTTAAAGGCTTTAGCGGTATTCGCCGCATCCTGGCCGGTCATGGCGTCAACGACAAACAGGGTTTCTACTGGCTTAATGGCCGCGTGAACCTGTTTGATTTCGTCCATCATCGCTTCATCAACGTGCAGACGACCGGCGGTATCCACCAGCAGCACGTCGTAGAATTTCAGCTTCGCTTCTTTCAGCGCCGCGTTAACGATGTCGATAGGCTTCTGGCCAACGTCGGACGGGAAGAAGTCCACGCCCACCTGCTCGGCCAGGGTTTCCAGCTGTTTAATCGCCGCCGGGCGATAGACGTCGGCAGAGACCACCAGCACTTTCTTCTTGTGCTTTTCACGCAGGAATTTACCCAGCTTACCGACGCTGGTGGTTTTACCCGCACCCTGCAGGCCCGCCATCAGCACCACGGCCGGCGGCTGCGCGGCCAGGTTGAGCGTCTGGTTCTCTTCGCCCATCGCCGAAACCAGTTCGCTACGGACGATTTTGACGAACTCCTGACCCGGGGTCAGGCTTTTGTTAACTTCATGACCAACCGCTTTCTCTTTTACGCGATTGATAAAATCACGCACTACCGGCAGCGCAACGTCAGCCTCCAGCAGCGCCATGCGCACTTCGCGCAGCGTCTCTTTTACGTTGTCTTCAGTAAGGCGTCCACGGCCACTGATATTGCGCAGCGTGCGCGACAAACGATCGGTTAAATTATCAAACATTGTCTCTCGCCTGGGGTGGAAACGGTGAGTCGCTTGCGCGACCAAAAAACGGAAATTTGCGGGAGTATAACACGACACCGAGCGAGTTGTGAGGCCACGGTGGGCGCTGATATCGCGTAACGTGACATCGCCGCCTTCACATAGCCTGTGCGCCTTGATACAACTCGATGGATTTTGCGTATATACTGCTTCTCTTTCTTATTTTTGACGACTGCCGACTCTTTATGCCTGTTTTTGCCCTGCTCGCGCTTGTTGCCTACTCCGTCAGCCTGGCGCTGATTATTCCCGGTCTGCTGCAAAAAAACAGCGGCTGGCGGCGTATGGCGATTCTCTCCGCCACCGTCGCGCTGGTATGCCACGCCTTCGCGCTGGAAGCCCGCATTCTGCCGGGCGGTGAAAGCGGGCAAAACCTCAGCCTGTTAAACGTCGGCTCGTTGGTGAGCCTGATGATCTGCACGGTGATGACGATCGTCGCCTCGCGTAACCGCGGCTGGCTGCTGTTGCCTATTGTCTACGCGTTTGCGCTCATCAACCTCGCCTTCGCGACCTTTATGCCCAACGAGTTTATTACCCACCTGGAAGCCACGCCGGGCATGATGGTGCATATTGGGCTCTCGCTGTTCTCCTATGCCACGCTGATCATCGCCGCCCTGTACGCGCTACAGCTGGCGTGGATTGACTACCAGCTCAAAAACAAAAAGCTGGCATTCAGTCATGAAATGCCGCCGTTGATGGTCATTGAACGCAAAATGTTTCACATCACTCAGGTGGGCGTCGTCCTGCTCACCCTGACGCTTTGTACCGGTCTGTTTTACATGCATAACCTGTTCAGCATGGAAAATATCGACAAGGCCGTCCTTTCCATCATCGCCTGGTTCGTCTATATCGTGTTGTTATGGGGCCACTATCATGAAGGGTGGCGAGGCCGCCGGGTAGTCTGGTTTAACGTCGCGGGCGCAGGCATTCTGACGCTCGCCTACTTTGGTAGCCGCGTCATTCAACAATTCGTGAGCTAAGTACTAAGGAATTCTCTTGGAACATATTTCTACCACCACGCTGATCGTGACGCTGATCATCATGGTGGTCATCTCCGCCTATTTCTCCGGCTCTGAAACCGGCATGATGACGCTAAACCGCTATCGGCTGCGCCACCTTGCCAAACAGGGAAACAAACCCGCAAAGCGCGTTGAGAAGCTGCTGCAAAAGCCCGATCGTTTAATCAGCCTCGTGCTGATTGGCAACAACCTCGTCAATATCCTGGCCTCTGCGCTCGGCACCATCGTCGGGATGCGCCTGTACGGCGACCTGGGCGTCGCTATCGCCACCGGGGTGCTGACCTTTGTGGTGCTGGTGTTTGCCGAAGTGCTGCCGAAAACTATTGCCGCACTCTACCCTGAGAAAGTCGCCTACCCCAGCAGCTTCCTGCTGGCACCGCTTCAGATACTGATGATGCCGCTGGTCTGGCTGCTGAATCTGATCACCCGCATCCTGATGCGCATGATGGGCATCAAAACCGATATCACCATCAGCAGTTCGCTCAGCAAAGACGAGCTGCGCACCATCGTGAACGAGTCGCGCTCGCAGATCTCCCGCCGCAATCAGGACATGCTGCTGTCGGTGCTGGACCTGGAAAAAGTCAGCGTCGACGACATCATGGTGCCGCGCAATGAGATCGTCGGCATCAACATCAACGACGACTGGAAATCCATTGTGCGCCAGCTGACGCATTCGCCGCACGGCCGCATTGTGTTGTATCGCGACTCGCTGGATGATGCCATCAGCATGCTGCGCGTGCGCGAAGCCTACCGGCTGATGACCGAGAAAAAAGAGTTCACCAAAGAGGTGATGCTGCGCGCCGCCGATGAGATTTACTTCGTCCCGGAGGGTACCCCGCTGAGTACTCAGTTGGTTAAATTCCAGCGTAATAAAAAGAAAGTGGGCCTGGTGGTCGACGAATATGGCGATATTCAGGGGCTGGTGACGGTTGAGGATATTCTGGAGGAGATCGTTGGCGACTTTACCACCTCGATGTCTCCTTCGCTCGCCGAAGAGGTTAACCCGCAAAACGACGGCTCGGTGATTATCGATGGCGGCGCCAACGTACGCGAACTCAATAAAGCCTTCAACTGGCATCTGCCGGAAGACGAAGCGCGTACGATGAACGGAATGATTGTCGAAGCGCTGGAAGAGATCCCGGCGGCAGGCACGCGGGTGCGTATCGCCCACTATGATATTGATATTCTCGACGTGCAGGATAACGTGATTAAGCAGGTTCAGGTGAACCCGATAAGACCGCTGCGCGACAGCGTCGCGGAGTAAGACGCACCCTCTCCCCTGGCGGGGAGAGGGTTAAAACAACGTCAGGCCTTCGCCTTCGCGACGGACACCATCGCCGCACGAATGGTTCGGCCGTTCAGGGTATACCCCTTCTGCATCACCATCAGCACGTTGCCAGCGGCAACGTCATCGGACTCAACCATCGCAATGGCCTGGTGTACGTTCGGGTCCATCGGCACATCGATATCCGCAACCACCTGCACGCCAAACTTCGCCACCACATCCAGCATCGACTTACGGGTCAGTTCGATCCCTTCGACCATTGCCGCCATGGTTTCGTTGTCTTTGTTCGCCACTTCCAGCGCGCGGTCCAGGCTATCCAGCACCGGCAACAGTTCGTTGACGAATTTTTCCAGCGCAAACTTATGCGCCTTCTCAACGTCAATCTCAGTACGACGACGCAGGTTTTCCATCTCAGCCTTCACGCGCAGCACGCTTTCACGCTCGCGGGTTTCAGCTTCCGCTAACTGCGATTCAAGGTTCGCAATTTTTTCATCGCGCGGATCCACCTGTTCAGCAGAAGCGTTTGGTTCAACCGCCTCAACTTCTTCGTGCTGTTCCATGATAATTTCTTCCGGGGATTGCCCCTCAGGCGTTTTCTGTTCTTTACTACTCATGAATTTCTCCGCGTTTTTTCGCAATCATCTCGCTAACCTGGATTATTATGGGGATCTGATTCCGGGTTTCAAGGGAAGCTCTCACATTGTCACCAATCTTCGGCACAAGGACATTCAGAAAATGAACAATCATTTCAAGTGTATCGGTATTGTAGGACACCCCCGTCACCCGACGGCCCTGACGACACATGAAATGCTCTATCGCTGGCTGAGTACCAAAGGCCTCGATGTGATTGTCGAACGCCAGATTGCCCAGGAGCTCAAGCTGGACAATGTGAAAACCGGCACGCTGGCAGAAATTGGTCAGAAAGCGGACCTGGCGGTGGTGGTGGGCGGCGACGGCAACATGCTTGGCGCAGCGCGTACGCTGGCCCGCTACGACATCAGCGTCATCGGCATTAACCGTGGCAACCTCGGTTTTCTTACCGACCTCGATCCGGACAATGCCCATCAGCAGCTTGCCGACGTGCTGGACGGCAACTACATCGCCGAAAAACGCTTTCTGCTGGAGGCGCAGGTCTGCCAGCAAAATTGCCAGAAACGCATCAGTACCGCCATCAATGAAGTGGTGCTGCACCCGGGCAAAGTGGCGCACATGATTGAATTTGAAGTCTACATTGATGAGACTTTCGCTTTTTCACAGCGCTCCGATGGCCTGATAATCTCCACGCCGACCGGTTCTACCGCTTATTCACTCTCCGCCGGAGGCCCGATTCTCACGCCGTCGCTGGACGCCATCACGCTGGTCCCCATGTTCCCACATACGCTCTCGGCGCGCCCGCTGGTGATCAACGGCGACAGTACCATTCGCCTGCGCTTCTCGCACCGCCGTAGCGATCTGGAGATCAGCTGTGACAGCCAGATAGCCCTGCCTATCCAGGAAGGTGAAGATGTGCTGATTCGCCGCTGCGATTATCACCTGAATCTGATTCACCCCAAAGGCTATAGCTATTTCAATACATTAAGCACCAAGCTCGGCTGGTCAAAAAAATTGTTCTAATTTTACCGCCACCTCTTTACTGGATAAAAAACCAGTCTATACTGTATGAAAACACAGTTATGGGTTTTCATACAGGAAAGCGGCTATGTTGGCACAACTGACCATCAGCAATTTTGCAATCGTTCGTGAACTTGAAATCGACTTCAACAGCGGCATGACGGCCATCACCGGGGAAACCGGTGCCGGTAAATCTATTGCAATTGATGCCCTTGGCCTGTGCCTGGGCGGCCGCGCAGAGGCCGATATGGTACGCGCCGGTGCCAGCCGTGCCGACCTATGCGCACGCTTCGCCCTAAAAGATACGCCTGCCGCCCTGCGCTGGTTAGAAGAAAACCAGCTGGAAGACGGCCGCGAGTGCCTGCTCCGCCGCGTCATCAGCAGCGACGGTCGCTCGCGCGGCTTTATTAACGGTACCGCAGTGCCGCTCTCGCAGCTACGGGAGCTGGGCCAGCTGTTGATTCAAATCCACGGCCAGCATGCGCACCAGCAGTTGGTCAAACCCGAACATCAAAAGCATCTGCTCGACGCCTACGCCGGCGAGTCCGAACTAGCTCGCCAAATGGCGGAGCACTACCGTCAGTGGAACCAAAGCTGCCGTGACCTTGCCACCCATCAGCAGCAAAGTCAGGAACGAACCGCCCGCGCAGAGCTGCTGCAGTACCAGTTGAAAGAGCTTATCGAGTTCAATCCGCAGCCGGGTGAATACGAACAGATCGATGAAGAATACAAACGCCTTGCCAACAGCGGGCAACTTATCGCAACCAGCCAGCACGCGCTGGCTATTCTGGCCGACGGCGAAGAGGTCAATCTGCAAAGCCAGCTTTATACCGCGCGTCAGTTAGCCGGAGAGCTCGCCAGCATGGACGGTAAACTGTCCGGCGTACTGTCCATGCTGGAAGAAGCCGCAATTCAGCTGAGCGAGGCCAGCGATGAACTGCGTCATTACTGCGACCGTCTGGATCTCGACCCTAATCGCCTGTTTGAGCTTGAGCAGCGGCTGTCTAAGCAGATTTCGCTTGCGCGGAAACATCAAATCGCGCCGGAAGCCTTGCCGGAATACTACCAGTCATTACTTGATGAGCAGCAACAGCTGGACGATCAAAGCGACTCGCTGGAGACGCTGAAACTCGCGGTCTCGCGCTATCACGATCTGGCGCTGGAAACCGCACGTCAGCTGCACGATCAGCGACAGGCAAGCGCTCAGGAGCTGGCACAGCTGATTACCGACAGCATGCACATGCTCTCCATGCCGCACGGCGTCTTTGATATCGACGTTAGCTTTGAAGAACAGCACCTGACGGCTGAAGGCGCTGACCGTATTGAGTTTCGCGTCACGACCAACCCGGGCCAGCCGCTGCAGGCCATTGCGAAAGTGGCGTCCGGCGGTGAACTGTCACGCATTGCGCTGGCCATTCAGGTCATCACGGCGCGTAAAATGGAAACCCCGGCGCTGATTTTTGATGAAGTGGACGTCGGCATCAGCGGTCCGACGGCGGCGGTTGTTGGCAAACTGCTGCGCCAGTTGGGTGAATCAACGCAGGTGATGTGCGTTACCCACCTGCCGCAGGTGGCTGGCTGCGGTCATCACCACTTCTACGTCAGCAAAGAAACCGACGGCGCCATGACTGAAACGCACATGCAGCCGCTGGACAAACGCGCGCGCCTGCAAGAGCTGGCACGCCTGTTAGGCGGCAGTGAAGTCACGCGGAATACGCTGGCGAATGCGAAAGAGTTGCTGGCCGCATAAACTTTTTGGATTTCTTACAGTCTGAGTTCACAATAAAAACGCCGTCAGACCTGATATCAAAGGTTTCCAACTTACCTCAGGTCTATTATCATCGGCACATGACATATGAGCCGCGTACTGCTCGGGCCCGAAAAGGAATCAAATCACTATGCGCTGTAAAACGCTGACTGCTGCCGCAGCGGTTCTTCTGATGATGACTGCAGGCTGTTCCACTCTGGAGCGAGTGGTTTACCGTCCTGATATTAGTCAGGGGAACTACCTGGCACCTAACGATGTAGCCAAAATCCATACGGGTATGACCCAGCAACAGGTAGCCTACACCTTAGGTACCCCGATGATGACCGACCCGTTCGGCACCAACACCTGGTTCTACGTGTTCCGCCAGCAGCCAGGCCATGAAGCCGCGACCCAGCAAACGCTGACGCTGACCTTCAACAGCAGCGGCGTGTTGACCAATATCGACAACAAGCCAGCGCTGACCAAATAAGCTAGCCTGTAATGACAAAAAAGCGCTCACTGAGCGCTTTTTTATTGTCCATTCGTTAGCGGCGGCTATCCCTTTTTCTGTGCTGATTTCTCGGCACGCTGGCGACGCAGCTCTTTCGGGTCGGCAATCAGCGGGCGATAAATCTCAACCCGGTCGCCGTCATGAACTTCGTCCTGCAGCTTCACCGGGCGACTATAAATACCCACCTTATTTTTGCTCAGGTCGATATCATCACGCAGCGCCAGCAGCCCGCTGGCTTGAATAGCGTGTTCTACCGTCGCCCCTTCATCGAGCGTCACGCGCTGCAGATACTGCTTTTGCGGTAGCGCATAGGCCACTTCAACGGCTATTTTACCCGACACGGTAAACCTCTCTCGCGCGCATCGTAAACGCTTGCACCATGTTCAGCGCCAGCTCTTTAAAGATGCGACCAAACGCCAGCTCAATCAGTTTGTTGGTGAACTCAAAATCGAGCTGAAACTCAATCTTGCAGGCGTCAGCACTTAACGGCGTAAACTTCCAGCCGCCGATCAACGTCTTAAACGGCCCATCGACCAGATGCATCAGGATGCTTTGGTTATCGGTTAACGTATTGCGCGTGGTAAAGGTCTTACTGATGCCAGCCTTTGAGACATCGACCGCCGCCGTCATCTGCGTAGGACCAGACTCCAGAACGCGGCTGCCGGTACAACCAGGCAGGAAATCCGGGTAGGCATTCACATCATTCACCAGTTGATACATTTGCTCTGCGCTGTAGGGCACCAGCGCAGTACGGCTAATCTGAGGCATAGCAATTTCCATGATCAAACACGGCGTAAATAGTATCATTTATCTCCGGTTAAAAAAAACGGACGCGGGCTATATCGTGCTAAGATAGCGTATTGCGCCTCGCGGGAGCTTGAGGCTATGTTTATCAGATTAGCGATAACTTCAGGATATTATGACAAAGAAAAAAGCACACAAACCTGGATCGGCCACCATTGCGCTGAATAAACGCGCCCGCCACGAATACTTTATCGAAGAAGAAATTGAGGCGGGACTCGCCCTCCAGGGTTGGGAAGTTAAATCTCTGCGCGCAGGTAAAGCCAACATCGGCGACAGCTACGTCATTCTGAAAGATGGCGAAGCTTTCCTGTTCGGTGCCAACTTCACGCCGATGGCCGTGGCCTCCACCCATTACGTCTGCGATCCCACGCGTACCCGTAAACTGCTGCTTAACCAACGTGAGCTGGATAACCTGTACGGCCGCATCAACCGTGAAGGCTATACCGTCGTCGCCCTCTCCCTGTACTGGAAGAACGCCTGGTGTAAAGTCAAAATCGGCGTGGCGAAAGGGAAGAAACAGCACGACAAGCGTTCCGATCTGAAGGATCGTGAATGGCAGCTGGATAAAGCTCGCATTATGAAACATGCCGGGCGCTAGGCCATAGGCCATTTGTATAACCCCGATATTCTCCAGCAGCAACAGAGAGTATCGGGTTATCGGTTCTTGCCGTGGGGGGAAACCGTCAGTTATTTTCTCACTGACCGATGTTTACCCTTATTTGAAAAATAAAAATAACCTCTGTTTATTATTCATATCATCAATAATGAATAATATCTTTAACCCGTAGCTTGCTGAATATTTAAATAATCATGATATAGCATATATCATATTTCAAATGGCTTATATAAACATTACCCAATCAGGCCATTTCTTCATTAAAAATCAATTCAGACATTTCCTAAGACAACAATTAAAACATAAATACCCACAATGATTCAGTAAGTACTGTCGCATGCCCTTAGCGCATGATTTAATATAAAAGCAGCGTGAATCAAGAGATTGATTACCTTCAACGCTTTTGCAAGCATCGTTTAACCTTGCTGTATTCACTGAAAAAAAAGTGTAATTCATCAGGAATTAATCATTGTTAAGGCATGCTTAATTTGTGACATGCGTTATTTTTAAGCTATACCGTAATCAACGGATAATTTAAAAACCATGGACGAACGCACAGCAATCGTCGTTATAAAAACAACGGCAACCTAAATCAAATTTCAATTTGAGAATTATCTTAAAAACCCGTTCTGCAAGCGGGGCGGGATATTTTTGTCTGAAAGCCAGAAAGCATTTATGCATTAACCAAAAAGTGATTTTAAAAACGACAGGCACTATCAGTTGATACCTCACTGAATGGAGTGAACCTATGGGCACCGTATCCGTCATTTCAAAATTGACCGCTGTCGCCAGCAACGTTGATGGCAACGTTATCACCCTCACTTCACCTTCCATCGTGAAGCTACATCTGGATAGGTCCGATATCGCCTCCATGAAGCAGGTAAACCACGATCTGGTGATTACCCGACACTCTGGCGAAACGATCACCATTAAAAATTTCTACGCGACCACTGGCGCCGATGCAAACCAACTGGTGCTTGAAGATGGCCAGGGGGCGCTATGGTGGGTGCAGGATACGAATGGAGCCGTTCATTTCGAGCACCTTGATAACATTGATGCACTGTTAGCCCTTTCAGGAACTCAACATGAAGGGGCCGCCGTTTGGCCGTGGGTGCTGGGCGGTCTGGGTGCGGCAGCCGGTATCGGGCTGGCTGCCGGTGGCGGTGGCGGTGGTGGCGGTGGCGGTAACTCAAGCGGTGCAAGTACCGGCTCGTCGACCAATAGCAACGGCAACAACGGCGGTACCAGTAACAATAATAATGGCGCTGGCGATAATGGCGGCACCAGTAATAATAGTGGTGGTAATGATAATAGCCTGAATAACACCGGCACCCCGCCAGCGGCTCCGGCTATTGTCAGCGTAACCGAGAGCAACAAGCCAACGACGCCGATGGTCACCAGCGGTGTCGCAACTAACGATAGCCACCTGCAAATTAACGGTACCTCCGTTGCAAATGCCAAAATCATTATTTACAGCAACGGTACGGCTATCGGCAGCACCACCGCCGACGCCAACGGTAACTGGTCCTATCGTCCGGCAGACGGAACCTTTAAAGACGGGCAATACCAAATCACCGCCACCGCATCGGTACTCGGCCAGGAAAGTAAAGAATCCGGCACCTTTGTACTGGTGCTGGATATGAGCGCGCCGGACGCCCCGCACAACCTGCAAATCTCTGCCGACGGCCTGCATCTCAGCGGCATTGGCGAAGTGGGCAGCACCATTACCATCACATCAGACTCCGGCAAAGTGCTCGGTACCGTCGTCGTTACCGACAGCGGCGGGGCGTTTACCGTCGATCTGAGCAGCAAACAGCTGAACGGCGAAACGCTGGACGCTTACGCGACCGATAAAGCAGGCAACACCAGCCTTCCCGGGATTATCGTGGCTCCGGACACCACGCCGCCGGACGCGCCTGTTCTGTACAGCCTCTCCGTTGACGGAACGCACCTTTATGGCCAGGCCGAAATCGGCAGCACGGTTACCGTCACCGACGGTCACGGCACGCCCATTGGTTCTGTGAAGGTCACGTCTAACGACGGCAGCTTTACGATCGATCTGAATCCGGCACAGCTCGCTGGTGATTTATTGACCGCTGTTGCCAAAGACGCGGCCAATAATACCAGCCTGCCGTCAACGATCCTGTCCACCGACTTAACCCCGCCGACCGCACCGGACCAACTCCAGATTGCCGACAACGGCGCCACGCTCAGCGGCCATGCGGAGGCCGGTAGCCTGGTGATTATCACCGGGCCAGATACCTACGAAATCGGCCGCGGCTACGCGGATGAATCAGGTCATTTCAGCATCGCACTGCAGCCGCAGCAAATTAACGGCGAGCTGCTGAGCGTCACCGCCACCGACGCCTCGCACAACCAGAGCCTGCCGGCAACGATCGCCGCGCCGGACATCACTCCGCCAGCTCAACCCGTCATTACCGCGCTGGTTAACGATGCCGAGGCGCTGATTGATAAATTAACCAATGACGCCACGCCAAAACTGACCGGTACAGCCGAAGCCCATGCGACGGTAAAAATCTACGATAATACCAACACCTACCTCGGCTATACCCAAGCAGATGGTCAGGGTCACTGGAGCTTCACGGCGAACGGCAATCTGCCCAATGGCGGCCATGTGTTCACCGCCGTCGCCGTCGATAGCGCGGGCAATCTCAGTATACCTTCGGCCCCGGTGAGCGTCGTTATCGACACGATCCCGCCGACAACGCCAGCGATCATTCAGCTCAACGACGCGGTTTCCCCGGCCGTTGGCGCCGTACTCAATAACGGAGCAACCAACGATCCGGCCGCGAAGCTCACCGGCAGCGGCGAAAGCGGCTCCACCGTACATATCTCGCTGAATGGAACCGAGGTGGGTACCGCACTGGTCGATCAAAACGGCGTCTGGTCATATACCCTCAGCGCCATGCAAAGCGATAAAACTTACGTTGTAACGGCGACGGCAACCGATGCGGCGGGCAACACCAGCGGTATCTCCAACAGTTTTACCTTTACCTTCGATAACACGCCGCCAGCAGCGCCGGTCATCACCAGCGTCACCGACGATGTCGGGCTGTATCAGGGGACGATTAATCCGCTGAAGCCCATCACCGATGATACCAAACTCACGCTGAACGGCACCGCCGAAAAAGACGCCGTCAGCGTCAGTATCTATGAGGGTTCCCGCTATCTCGGCAGCGCAACGGTTGATAGCACAACCCACACCTGGAGTTTTACCTTAGACGTACCGCTCACTAACGGTGACCATACCCTCAGCGTCTTCGCCGTCGATGCGGCCGGTAATGTCAGCGCCACCTCCGCAGACTTTACGCTGAACGTCGATACGATTGCGCCAACCGCGCCTTTGTTCACGGTGACGGATGATTCAAGTGGTATTGGCCTGCCGCTGATTACGGGCCAGGTGACCAAAGATACGACCCCGACGCTCAACGGTATCGCGGAGGCGGGTTCGACGGTCGATATCTATGACAACGGTAACAAAATTGGCACGATTAACGTGGATAGCAGTCTCATATGGTCATTTAGCCCGACGCTGAGCGCGGGTTCCCATACGCTGACCGCTACCGCTACCGATGCTGCGGGCAACATCAGCAACGCCGCCGGGCCGTTTAACCTGTATGTCCAGAGCCCGACCGCCACCGGGCCGGTCATCGTGGCAATTATCGACGATACGCCCCTCAATACCGGCAGCCTGGGTGATAATCAGGTGACGAACGACACGACCCCGATCCTGACCGGCCTCGGCACTGCGGGGCAGCACGTCACCGTCTACGTCGACGGCAGCGCAATGGGCTCGGTACTGGTTGGCCTCGACGGCCAGTGGATCTTCCCAATTGTCACGCCGCTGGGCGAAGGTGCACACACCTTTTACGTCACTGAGCCGGACTTTGTCGACCCAAGTCCTCTCTTCCATACCACCATCGATATCACGCCGCCGGCGGTTTCAACGTTAGTGATCACCGACAACACCGGTGTCCTGAAAGGGCCGATTCTTAACGGTACCGTCACCGATGAAACACACCCCACCATGAGCGGTAAGACGGAGGCCGGCGCGCAGGTTATCATCTATGACAACCTCCTCGAACTGGGCCGCGTTACCGCCGACAGCAACGGAAACTGGTCATTTACGCCTGATAGCACTTACGCCGCCGGGTTGTTCCACAGCGTGTACGTCACCGCCACGGATGCCGCAGGCAATACCAGTACATCGCTACCGATCGCCTATACAGTCCTCACGGTTCAACCGCTGGCGCCGACAATTTTGACCGCCGATGACGACGTCGGAACCCTCCAGAATGCGCTCTATAACGGCAGCGCTACCGACGATAGTCGCCCTCTGCTGCACGGCACAAGCTTCGAAAGCAATGCCACGATCGCCATTTACGATAACGGTATCTTTGTTACGAATGTAATGACCACGATATTCGGTACCTGGAGCTGGCAGCCGTCCACCCCGCTGAAAGATGGCCCACACAGCTTCACTGCCACGGTCACCAACGACATTGGGGTAACCAGCGTAGCGTCCGACCCATTCACCCTAACCATCGATACCGTTGCGCCGTCCGCACCGATTATTCTGCAGGCCAGCGACGGCAGCACGCCTATCGTCGGCATCCCAACCAATAAACCCAATCTGACGCTCAGCGGTACCGGGGAGGCTGGCGCCAAAATTATCATCTACGACAACGTGACCCACTCCGCCATAGCGACAACCACAGTCAACGCCGACAACAGCTGGAGCGTCTCCTTGACGGGGCTGTCTGACAACACCCACACGCTGACCGCGACGGCAACGGACGCCGCAGGCAACACCAGTATTGATTCGTCACCTTTCACCGTGATCGTCGATACCCAGCCACCGCAGGCTCCGATTATTATCACCGTGCATGATGATGTCGGCACACTGCAAAACGACCTGACGCAAAATCAGATCACCGACGATAACCGCCCTACGCTTACCGGTACGGCAGAGCCGGGGGCAACCGTCACCATTTATGACGGCAACAAATCGATTGGCCAGGTGAAAGCGGACGCCTTAACCGGCGTGTGGTCCTTTACCCCAACCACCGCGCTGGCAGATGGCTCCCACACCTTAACCGCCAAAGCGACCGATGCCGCAGGCAACACGGGATTAGCCTCTAACTCGTTCACCGTCGTGGTCGATACCGCGGCCCCCAACGCGCCGGTCATCACGACCATTCTGGACGATACGTTGCCGCAGGTCGGTAACGTAGCGGATCAGGGGGCCACCAACGACGTCATTCCGGTGCTCTCCGGTACAGCGGAAAAAAATACGATCGTTGAGATTTTTGACAACGGCAAAAGTATTGGCACGACCACCGCCGACGGCTCCGGTAACTGGACATTTACGCCGCTCGTGCCGCTGCTCACCGGTACTCACGTGTTAACGGCGAAAGCCACCGATGCGGCTGGCAACGTGAGCGGCAGCTCCTCCAGCCGTACGCTAACCGTCGATTTGATCGCGCCGGATGCGCCAAAAGATCTCAGCGTCAACCTGGCAGGCAACATCCTTTCAGGAAGCGCCGAAGCTGGCAGTAAAGTCACCGTGGTGAGCGCCACCGGCGTCGTATTAGGCACCGGCACCGCCGACGCCACGGGCAAATTCAACATCACGCTCTCTCCGACGCAATCTAACGGAGAAAAACTGAGCGCCTACGCGACCGATGCGGCGGGTAACCAAGGGTTGCCGACCGACGTTTATGCACAGTTCAGCACCCTACCGGGCGCGCCGGTGATTAGCACCATCATCGATGATTTTGACAGCATTCAGGGCAGTATCGGCAACGGTAAAACAACCGACGATACCCTACCGACCCTCAACGGCACCGCCCAGGCGCGCGCCAGCGTCAACATCTATGACAACGGGAAACTGCTCGCCACCGTTACCGCAGACAACAACGGCGTCTGGCAGTATCAGACCACCACCGCGCTGGTAGAAGGCCCCCATATCTTTACCGCCACGGCGACCAACAGCACCGGCACCGGTCTGGCATCTGCAGCAATAACCATCATCGTCGATACCACCGCCCCCGCAGCACCGGATGCGCAGGTCAGCGCCGACGGCTATAGCATCAGTAACCCAACGGGCACCCATACGGAAGCCAATGCGACCATCACCATCACGCTGCCTAACGGGAGCAAACTGACGGTGACGGCCGATGCCAGCGGCAACTGGTCCACCCTGCTGCCTTCACGGCTGGTGAGCGGCGAAACCCTTATCGTCAGCGCCACCGACGCGGCGGGGAATAAATCAGCGAATACCACGATCCACGCCCCCACGCTGCCGATCGCCGCTAACGATGACATCATCAACCTGACCGACATTACCACCAATGCCGTGGTCACCGTCAAACAGGCCAGCGGCTACGGCGCGCAGCTGATTAACGCGCTCGGCAACACCATTACCGTGCTGGCGGATAAAGTGGCGAAGGCAGAATTCACCGTCGACGCCAATAACACCGGCAGTGCCACCATCAATGCTATTGCGACCGGCACCGTCCTTTCACTGCTCAGCTCGCAGCTGATTGTGGTGCAGGTGTTTGATACCAATCTTCAGGCGTGGACAACCATTGTCGACTCCTCCCAGGCACAGTTCGCCAATCTGCTGACCCTCGGCGCCAGCGGTATATCTCTGCAAATGGACGGGCTGGCGGCGGGTAACTACCGGGTACTGAGCTACAACACCAGCATTCTGGCCGTTGGCGCCTATACCGGCATTAACGTCACGCTGACCGAAACCACCCCGGGAGTACTGACGGAAACGACGCCGCATCAGGGCAATCTGCTTACCGAAGGCAACGACGTCGCGCCAATTGGTACCGTCGTCTCGGCGATTATCCTCAACGGCGTATCCACCCCTGTCACCGCCGACCCGGCCGGAACGACCATTAACGGGAAGTACGGTAAGCTGGTGATTAACGCCAGCGGCGACTACACCTATACCCTTTATCCCACCACCACGGCGACGGCCCTCGGGCATTCCGACAGCTTTACCTACACCATCGTGCAGGGGGGCGTCAGCAGCTCCGCCAACCTGGTGATTACCCTGGGTGCTGGCAGTACCAGCGCGCTCACCGCGGTGGATGACAGCGTCAGCATGATTTACAACACCCAGGTCAACGCGGCAACGGCGGCTACGCTGCCTGCCAGCCAGACGAGCTATACGATCGTCAGCCTGGGTCTGGGAGACGTCATCTCCGTCGGCCTGCTGAAAGATATGCGTAACCCCACGCTGCTGAGCGTGGCCGAAGGTACCGACCGCGTCATCACTCTGCAAAGCTCTGCGGGCGGCGTGATGATCGGCGCGACCTTTGACCTCTATGTTTACCGCCTGAACGTGGTCACGCAGCAGTACGAGCTGTTCCAGTCAAAAACCAACTGGCTCATCGTGCCGCTGCTGGGGGGAAAATCGGACGCCACCACCCTGACGCTGCCGGGAGGCGAGTACCTGATTGTGATGAACTCCGCGCAGGGGCTGAACCTGCTGGGCGGCTACACCATCACTTACCTGGCGGACTACACCTATCGCGTCGATAGCCTTAGCGCGGCCGCCAGCGGCAACGTTCTGAGCAACGATGCCGGCATCGCCGCCACCGGCGCCCACGTCACCCAGGTCAACGGCGTCACCGTTGCCGGCAGCGGGACAACATCGATCGTCGGAAAATTCGGTACGCTGGTGATTGATGCCAACGGTAACTATACCTACACGCTGAAAAGCGGGGTCAGCACAGGCAGCATTACCTCGCCGGACAGCTTTATCTACACCATCACCGCGCAAAACGGGACACAGGCCTCCGCGACGCTGAATATTCAACCTAGCGCACACGCGCTTGATGCGGTAGATGACGTCAGCAGCGCCATGTCGCTCAGCACCACGCAGGTCACGACCGCCGGGGCCAGCCTCATCGGCGCGGCCACCACGCTGGCAAAATCGACGTCGCACCTGGAAACCGATACCACCTTTACGGTGGCCGCCGGAACGGCGCTGAAGGCGGTGTCTATCAGCTTCAGCGTTGCCTCAAGCGTCGCCATCAGCAGCCTGGCGCTGAAATGGGTGCTGTATGAAGATGGCGTCCAGGTCGCCACTAACAGCGTCGCGAAAGGGGCGTTAACGCTGTTCAATAATGTGAATACGCTGAGCCTAAGCGGGTTGGAACTGAGCGCTGGCCATACCTATACCCTGCACCTGATTGCCGATATGGGCATTCCACAACTGGGCGCCATTACCATCACGCCGTCGTTCGTCGGCACCTCGTACGATCTGGACAACTTCCTGATCACCGGCAGCCACAACGTGACGGGGAATATTTACGACGGCAGCGACGCCGCTGGGGCGATGGACCAGCTCTCCGGCTCGCACACCACATTAACCATTAGCGGCTTCAACGGTAGCGTCGCCACCCTGACGCCGCTGCTCAACGCCACCACCACTAACCCGCTCAGCAGCCTGACCAGCGCGACCATTACCGGGCATTACGGTACGCTGACCGTCAATATTGACGGGTCGTACTCCTATACCCTGAACAGTAACGTGCACCCGTCTGACATCGTCAATAAAGAGGTGTTCACCTATACGCTGAACGATCAAAACGGCCACACCGATACCGCCACCTTAACCATTAACATGAATCCGCTGTTCACCAGCACTAACCAGTCGGACGTGATTATCGGCTCTGCTTACGGCGATACGCTGATTTATAACCTGCTGAACAGCACCGATGCTACCGGTGGTAACGGCGTGGATCACTGGAGCAACTTCTCGCTCGCTCAGGGGGACAAAATTGACATTCACAGCCTGCTGGTTGGCTGGGACGGCCAGTCGTCATCATTAGGCAATTTCCTGACGGTAACCGACACAGGAAAAGGGACGGTGATCTCAATTGACAGAGATGGCGCCAGCGGAACGAAATATTCTTCTACAGATTTGCTGGTTCTTGACGATGTACACAATATCAAGCTTAGCGATCTCGTCGAACAGAACCATATTGTTGTCGGATAAGTCATCGGCAAACGCCGGGCGCGGCCACGCCCGGCGTTAAACAATAGGGAACTGTGCCGTTTTTATAAGGATCCATAATGAGCATTAAAATACCCGTCAGTTGGGGTCTACTCTGTGCCTTATATTCCGCTCCGCTTCTGGCGCAAAACGCCGCATTGCCGATTTCCCCGCAAGGACTGCAAGACCAGCAGGAACTCCCCGCGCTCGACGGCGCACGCGCGCTGCCGCTAAACGATGCCATTCCCGGCGTCCTCACGCTGAACGACGCGGTAAGCCGAGCCGTCAGCTGGCACCCTTCCATCAGCGAAGCCATCGGTAAGCTAGCCAGCCAGAACGCGCAGGTCGATGTCGCCAAATCGAAATACTATCCGCAGGTCAGCGCGGGGATGAACAACGGCTACACCAACACCTATCTTGATCACGGATTCAGCCCTTCGCTGGTGCTGTCGCTTTCCCAGATGCTCTACGACTTCGGCAAGGTGGCAAGCCAGGTCCGCGCCGAAAGCGCAGGCGTCGCACAGCAGCAGGCTAACGTCCTGCTGGCGATTGACACCGCCGGGCACAGCACCGCCAGCGCAATGGTGCAGGTGCAAACCTGGCAACAGATGGTCGACGTCGCCAAAGAGCAGCTCGACGCGCTCATGGCGATAGGAAAACTCACCCAACAGCGCAGCGACGAAGGCGCGACATCGCAGTCCGACGTCGTACAAACCAACGCACGCATCGAAGCCGCGCGCGCCCAGCTCTTACAATACCAGGCGACGCTCGACAGCGCGCAGGCCACGCTGATGAGCTGGCTGGGATGGCAGAACCTGAATGGGATCAGCAATGACTTCCCCGCCAAACTGGGCAACAGCTGTGAAGTGGCCCGGACGGATGACCGGCTGGTGCCCGCGGTGCTGGCGGCCTGGGCGCAGGCCACCGCTGCACAGGCTAACGTCGACTACGCTAACGCGCAGATGACGCCCACGATCTCGCTTGAACCGCAGGTGCAGCACTACCTGAACGACAAATACCCCAGCCACGAGGTGCTTGACCGCACGCAGTACTCCACCTGGGTGAAAGTCGAAATGCCTATCTATCAGGGCGGCGGGCTGACGGCGCGGCGCGACGCCGCCAACTATGCGCTACAGTCGGCGCAGGCGACCGTCCAGCGCGTTCGGCTGGAGGTCCGGCAAAAGCTGCTCGAATCGCGCAGCCAGTCGATGAGCCTGATGAGTTCACTGCAGGTGCAGTACCGCCAGCAGGCCCTGAGCACCCGCACCCGCGAGCTGTACCAGCAGCAGTATCTTGACCTCGGCTCCCGCCCGCTGCTCGACGTACTTAACGCCGAGCAGGAGGTGTTTCAGTCGCGCTTTGCCGAACTGCAAACCGAAAACCAGCTGCACCAGCTGCAGCTTAACTGCCTGTATAACACGGGACGGTTTCGCCAGGCGTTCGGGTTAGAACAACACAGCATCCAGTCCGTGGAGATCCAGCCATGAATCGCGCCGACATCAGCGAAAGCTATCTTAACGAGAAAACGTTAAGCCACTGGGCGCGGGCGATGAGCTATGTCGCCGCGCACTATCGCATCGCCTGCTCGCCGGGCATGCTTCAGGCCAACGCCCCGTGGTTTAAGGACAAAAGCCTGCTGCCCGCCCTCACCCAGCTCGCCCGCCAGGCAGGGCTTTCGGTACAGCTGCTGGAGGCCAATTCCACCACCCTCGGCAGCTGGCGCCTGCCGGTTGTGGCGACGCTCGACGATGGGCAGTTGGCCATCGTCGAGCGCTTTGACGGCGAAAGCACCGTTGACGTCTGTTTTATTGATGATGAGCACCAGCGTAACCGGCTGCCTCTCGCCGACCTGATGCCGCGTATTGAATATGTTGTGGCGCTGCGCCCGCTTTCCGCCCTGCGCGACAGCCGGGTGGACAACTACGTATCCCGCTTCAGCCCCGACTGGCTTAAGGTACTGGTCCTGAAGGATCTGCGCCCCTACGGCCCGGTCATGCTGGCCGCCTTTCTCGTCAATGTGCTGTCGCTCGGCGGGATCATCTTTTCAATGCAGGTGTATGACCGGGTGATCCCCGCGCAGTCCTACCCGACGCTCTACGTGCTGGCTTTTGGGGTGCTGCTGTCGGTGATCTTCGGCTTTATCCTGCGCGTCGCCCGTAGCCACATCATGGATGTGCTCGGCAAGCGGGCGGACCTGCGCATTTCCGACCGCATCTTCAGCCACGCATTACGCCTGCGTAACAGCGCTATCCCGCGTTCTACCGGCAGCTTTATCTCTCAGCTGCGCGAGCTTGAGCAGATCCGTGAAACCATCACTTCATCGACGCTGTCGACGATCGTCGATCTGCCCTTCTTCTTCCTCTTCGTGGTGGTCCTCGGCATTATCTCGCCGCCGCTGGCGTGGATTGCCCCGGTCGCCGCCATCGTCATGGTGCTGCCCGGTATCCTGATGCAAAAACGGCTGGCGAAGCTGGCCAACCAGAGCGCCCATGAATCAACCCTGCGCAACGCGGTGCTGGTTGAGAGCGTGCAGGGACTTGAAGACATCAAGCTGATGCAGGCGGAAAACCGCTTTTTACAGCAGTGGAACAGCTACATTCGCATTACCTCGGAATCGGCGCTGCGTACCCGCGAGCTGAGCCAGGGACTGATTAGCTGGGGCATCACCGTACAAAGTCTGGTCTACAGCGCCGTCATTCTGTTCGGCGCGCCGATGGTGATTGAAGGCGAGCTGACGACCGGCTCGGTGGTCGCCGCCTCAATGCTGGCGTCAAGAATGATTGCGCCCATGGCCAACCTGTGCGGCGTGCTGACCCGCTGGCAGCAGGTAAAAATCGCCAAAGCGGGGCTGGACAGCATTATGCAGCTACCGACGGAGACCCAGCGCAGCGGCAGCGTCGTGCACCGGGAGATTTTCCACGGTCATTATCTGCTGGAAGAGGCCCAGTTCCGCTACCACAGTGAAGATCAGCGCATCCCGCTGAAAATTGCGCGTCTGGAAATCCGTCAGGGCGAGCGCGTGGCGCTGCTTGGCCGCAACGGCGCAGGAAAATCGACCCTGCTGCACGCGCTGGCGGGCGGTATTGATTTAGTCAGCGGCGAGGCGCGGCTCGACGATCTCAGCCTCGCGCAGATCGACGTCGCCGACCTACGACGCAACATTGGCCTCCTGAGCCAGAATGCGCGGCTGTTCTACGGAACCCTGCGCGAAAACCTGACGATGGGCGCGCCGCACGCCAGCGACCAGGACATTTTTGATGCGCTGGACATCGCCGGTACCAGCCAGTTCGTCCAGCGGCTGCCTAAGGGGCTGGATCACCTGATTATGGAGGGCGGCAACGGTCTTTCCGGCGGCCAGCGCCAGTCAATTCTGCTGGCGCGCATGCTGCTGCGATCCCCGAATATCGTGCTGCTCGACGAACCAACCGCCTCGCTTGACGATCATACCGAGCGCGAATTTATCCAGCGGCTGAATCAATGGCTGGGCAATCGTACGCTGATCGTCGCCACCCACCGCGTGCCGGTGCTGGATCTGGTCGATCGGGTCGTGGTGCTTAATGACGGATATATCGCCATGGATGCGCCAAAATCACAGGTGTTAAACCAGGGTCGCGCCAGCGCGCAGGCTGTAAGCGGGAAGGAGTGGAAACATGAAAACCAGCCAACATGATAGCGCGATGGAGGACCTGGACATCGGCCGCGACGTGGCCTTTTCCGGCGCCAGCCGCATTGTCCTGCTGAGCACGCTGATGTTTATTGCGCTCGGCGTCTGGTCGTGGTTCGGTACGCTCGACGAAGTGGCCACCGGCACCGGCAAGGTGATTCCCAGCTCACACGAGCAGGTGCTGCAATCACTGGACGGCGGCATTCTGGCAGAACTGAACGTCCGCGAGGGCGATAAGGTGCACGCCGGGCAGATTGTCGCCCGTCTCGACCCTACCCGTTCGGAATCCAACATGGGCGAAAGCACCGCGCGCTACCGCGCGCTACCGCGCGCTACCGCGCGTCGCTGGCCTCCAGCGCCCGCCTGTATGCGGAAGTAAACGACAGTCCGCCGATCTTCCCAAAAGAACTGAAAGCCTGGCCGGACCTTATCGCCAGCGAAACGCGCCTCTATCGTACCCGCCGCGCGCAGCTGTCAGATTCTGAGGCTGAGCTGAAGGATGCGATGGTGTCGGTGGATAAAGAGCTGGCCATCACCCAACGCCTTGAGAAGAGCGGTGCCGCCAGCCACGTGGAAGTGCTGCGCCTCCAGCGCCAGAAAAGCGATCTCGGGCTAAGGCTTACCGACCTGCGATCGCAGTACTACGTACAGGCGCGCGAGGCACTTTCCAAGGCCAACGCTGAAGTCGACATGCTGCAGGCGATCATTCGCGGTCGTGAAGATTCGGTCACCCGTCTGACGGTGCGCTCCCCGGTGCGCGGGATTGTGAAAAACGTGCAGGTAACCACGCTCGGCGGCGTCATCCCACCGAACGGTGATCTGATGGAAATAGTCCCTATTGACGATCGGCTGCTGATTGAAGCCCGCCTGTCGCCGCGCGATATTGCCTTTATCCACCCCGGACAGCGGGCGCTGGTTAAGCTTACCGCCTACGATTACGCCATCTACGGCGGGCTAGACGGAGAAGTTGAGACTATCTCGCCGGACACCATTCAGGACAAAATTAAGCCTGAAATCACCTATTACCGCGTGTTTATCCGCACTCATCAGGATTACCTGACCAACAAAGCCGGACGCCATTTCTCCATTACCCCAGGAATGGTCGCCAGCGTCGATATCAAAACCGGTGAAAAAACCATCTTTGAATACCTGATGAAACCGTTCAACCGGGCAAAGGAGGCGCTACGTGAACGATAAATGTACGCTCAACGGCCTGTTACGCCACGTTTTTCACTGGCAACGGCACGCCTGACTCTGTTATACTTGCTGTACACATTGGGGCTGATTCTGGATTCGACGGGATTTGCGAAACCCAAGGTGCATGCCGAGGGGCGGTTGGCCTCGTAAAAAGCCGCAAAAAATAGTCGCAAACGACGAAAACTACGCTTTAGCAGCTTAATAACCTGCTCTGAGCCCTCTCTCCCTAGCTTCCGCTCTTAAGACGGGGATCAAAGAGAGGTCAAACCCAAAAGAGATCGCGTGGAGGCCCTGCCTGGGGTTGAAGCGTTAAAACTAATCAGGCTAGTCTGGTAGTGGCGTGTCTGTCCGCAGGTGCCAGGCGAATGTAAAGACTGACTAAGCATGTAGTGCCGAGGATGTAGGAATTTCGGACGCGGGTTCAACTCCCGCCAGCTCCACCAATCATGATTGGACAGTGCTAGGACAGCACTAGTAATAACAGGAAGTTAGCAGTCTCAGCAGGACACCGACCAGACGGTGAGGGGACTAAAAAGGATACGTAAAGGAGCCGCGGCTCCCGAGTGACAAAAAAGCCCGCTTATGCGGGCTTTTTTGTTTCTGTACTCATATGACCGGGCAATCATCAAACTCCATCGTTCGCATATCGTTTACCGCGTGTGTGACAACGCCAAAAATTCCATCGTTTTCATCGGCCCATCCAGGATCGATCCTATCCTTACGACCGTCACCGCTTAAATGCTCAAAGTGTGAGTATGGATAAAGCCGGTATCGCCTCAACTGGAACTCACCACCCAGGCTGCAAACAACCACAGAACCATCACAAGGCTTTACCGAAGCATCAACGATAAGCAATGCCCCTTGCGCGATCCCGGCCCGTATGTACGTTGTTGCGGCCCTCATGAAGTATGTTGCACTTGGGTGCACGATAAATTGCTGGTCGAGGGAAATCCGGCTTTCGACGTAATCTTGCGCAGGTGAAACAAAACCCATCTCAATACCCCCCGTTGTTAGGGTTGTAGAGCATGAATGTACGCTCTTCCCCTTCCTGGTCTGAAATATCTTTGAACGTCGTGATGTAACACTCGATCCAGTTGTTGGCCTCTTTTAGTGACCAATGCCAATTTACCGCCGCAAGTTTTTCGACAAAATCAACAGTCGTTACTGTTGTTCGTCCGTTGGCCTCTTTTCTAACTGCATCCCTGAATGCGCCTTCTATTTCGTATCTACGAGGCATTTTACCCCCAACCAGATTGCTGTATATACATGGGTCTTCCCCGATCATGGTGGGAAGGCTCAGAACGCCATATTCAGCTTTCCGTAGTGGAACATCACCCCCAGTTTAAAGCGCTCCCGGTTTCGGTATCCCCTGGCTTTTATCCTCAGCAGCCTGATCTTGCTGTTAAGTGCCTCCGCATTTCCGTTTGAGACACTGTGTCGCATCGCATTCAGGATCCCGTACAGCCTTTTTCCTATCGTTTTCGCGGCATTTTTCATCATGGGAACGTCACTGTTAGCCGCCAGCGCCAACCATCTCTGCCAGTCACTCCGTCTTTCCTCGCTCCATGGCCTGTTCCAGATATCCTTTGCCAGCTCTTTCAGCGCCCAGCACTGGCTCGTCAGCTTCATCTGTGCACGCAGCCACATCAGCTTTTCCTGCCGGGATTCGGTCATCCACTTATCGCTGTACTGCCACAGGAAGCGGGTTCCTTTTGCCTGGTGTCGGCTTTCAACAGGGAGGTGCGGATGTTCATTCTGACGGGTTTTATCAACTACCTCGCCCAGTTGCTTCGCCACATGGAAGCGGTCAAAGGCGATTTTCTCAACCGCACTGGGTAAGTGGATACGCGCTGCTCTTATATAGCCCGCGTTCATGTCCATTGAGAGCGTTTTGATAGCCAGCAACTGCCCATCAGTGAGCGTGCGAAGATAGCCGGCAAGACTCTCTGTGCCGCGATCATCCGTTAAGGCCAGCGCCCGACCATCGCGATCGGAGATCACCGTTATGTAACGATGTCCTTTTTTAAAGGCGACCTCATCCACATTCATATGACGGGCGGATAATGGCTTTTTTATCCGGGCAAGACCTCGCTTAACTGCCCGGGTCATAATGCCGTCAACCGCATTCCAACTGAGCTTAAGTTGCTTCCTGACAGCATCAACGGTGCTGATTTTCAGCCATGAGAGAACGAACGATTCGAATAGCAACGTATACCGGCTTCCGGGGCCAGCCCACGGAACAGGCAACGTCAGGCAGCCATGCTCCGGACACATAATTCGTGGAACATCGGCTTCAACAATAGTGGTGAACTGGCAGGTATCAAGATGGCGCCATTTACGATGACGGTGATCGTGAACAGAACAGGATTTACCGCAGGTCGGACAGGCTAGCCGGGTGTTTTCAGCGATCTCAATAGTGACAGTAACAGAACCGGCATTTTCATCGAGAGAAAGGGACTTTACCTGCCACGGATCGGACAGGTTGAGAATATGAGCGTAGAGGGACTTTTCGTCCATGGCGGTGACCTCTGGCGATTAAATACACCATTATCATGCCTTCAGCCACCACAACAAGGGAAGACCCATATACATACAGTATATACTGTAATTACATCCAGTAAAGAGGAGTTAGACCATGTTTGTGGAACTCGTTTATGACAAAAGGAATTTTGATGGTTTGCCTGGTGCGAAAGACATCATTCTGGGGGAGTTAAGCAAGAGAGTACACCGCATCTTCCCTGATGCAGATGTGAGAGTTAAGCCGATGATGACGTTACCGGCTATCAATACAGACGCCAGCAAGCATGAGAAAGAACAGATTAGTAAAGCTGTTCAAGAGATGTTTGAAGAGGCTAGTTTATGCTCGTAAGCGGATAATTTCTATTGTGCTCCGCTACCGCTCGTTTCGTTGGAGGCTATATCGGATAAATCGTCATCATGCAGAGCTTCTTGTGCAGCGTATAATGCCAAGATCATAAATAGCTTCACTTTGTATCCTCTCCATTCCTTATCATTTGCTAATGAATCAAACCAAAATAAACAGCTAACATATTGATTATTAATGATTTAATTTAAATGACAATATCCTTGCACTTAGTATTGACTTGGTTTCCTAGTTAACAAATTATGCATTATCTGCCTTCTTTCTTGCATGATATGATCAAAGCTTTGCCATGCAAATATATATGACGTTGACGCCTACATACTTCAGTAGGTAGCAATCGCTTTAATAAGCTAATTGTAGTGATTTGAGCATGTCTACTATGAAAACCATTTTAACAATTCTTATAGCGCCCTAAGCAATTTCTTGACGAAATCTCTACAACGATGCTTAGAATCTCGGTAAACTGTCCGGAATGAAGTGTTAATCATGCAATGAATTTTGATGGAATAAGTAATTAAAATGCTGCTAAAAATCAAAAATACAAGCCCCCAAGTTTCTCACCCAAAATATCGACCTGACATTGATGGATTACGTGCATTGGCCGTACTACCAGTTGTAATCTTTCACGCATTTCCAGAAAGTCTAAGAGGTGGTTATACTGGAGTAGATGTTTTTTTCGTGATATCTGGATTTTTAATCTCGTCAATAATTTTTTCAAACATCGAAGCAGGAACATTTAGTTTTTTTGAGTTTTACTCTCGAAGAATTAGGCGCATTTTTCCAACATTACTGACAGTTTTGCTATCATGCATAGTTGTTGGATATTTTCTGCTTCTTCCTGTGGAGTATAAACAACTAGGTAAACATATTGCAGGAAGTTCTATATTTGTATCAAATTTTGTCCTATTATCTGAATCCGGTTACTTTGATACATCATCAATAAGTAAACCGCTACTTCATCTGTGGAGCCTAGGTATTGAAGAGCAGTTCTACATTGTCTGGCCATTACTTCTTGTCTTTATACATAAAAGAAATATCAATCTATTCGCAGCGACATTAACATTTCTAGCATTATCATTTATCTTAAATTGTATCATCATGACTACAGACCCATCTCAGGGTTTTTATTCACCAATAACAAGATTTTGGGAGATACTTGCGGGAACATCACTTGCATGGATAACACTATATAAGAGGGATTTTTTCAATAAAATAAAATGGTCCATTAACAAAACATTATTGAGTGTAATTAGAGCAGAAACACATAATTTCGATATTGTAGCTCACACCACGTCAATAACTGGAGTATTGATGTTATTTGTTGGGTATTGCCTATACACCGAAAGCTTAGCATTTCCCGGAGTATACGCGTTACTTCCAGTTTGCGGTGCGTTTCTTTTGATAATGTCTGGACCCGACGCCATTATAAACAAATACATACTTTCATCACGAGTATTTATTTGGGTTGGCTTAATCAGTTTCCCTCTTTATTTATGGCACTGGCCATTACTTTCATTTTCCTACATAATAGAGAATGGTTCGGCATCTCCATTAATTAGGGGGGCGTTGGTCCTTTCTGCCATCGGTCTTTCTGTATTGAGCTATCTACTAATCGAGAACAAATTAAGATTCGGTGGAAACCTGACTGGTAAGACTCTACTCCTATTTATTTCGATGGCAATTGTTGGCATTGCAGGTCTGGCTATATATTTTACCAATGGTATTTCTGGAAGGTTCACACAGACAAGGGCTGAGATAAATGACGATAGAAATATAGAGAAATTAATCACCGAATCGCAAAAAAGATGCGCAAATATTTTCCCTGAATGGTCAAAATATACCGATAACCTTTGCGTTATGCAGAAACCATCCGGTAAAAATAAAATTGCGATAATTGGTGACTCACATGCCAATCATTTATTTATAGGGATGAGTGAGTTAAAGGGAAATGATGGTGTGGCTGTTTTCCCCGCAAGCTGCGCCGCGCCATTCATTGATGTTTCATCATCAACTAAAGATCCTAAAGCTCTGGCGGTTAGAAAGAATGCATACAAGTTAATCAATTCTGCGTATGATTATGTTATCAAAGATAATAACATTCATGAGGTTATACTTGCTCACAATCCTTCATGTTCATACAATGATTCTATAGATATAGAAAATACTAGCATTACTGATACCTCTATAATTATTGAAAGTGGCATGAGAAGATCAATAGAAAAATTAGTTTCAGCGGGTAAGAAAGTAGTTATTGTAAAGGACAACCCGGAGCTTCCATTCATACCGCAGAATTGTACACCACGACCAATCAATATATTCCATAATAATAACAAATGCTCATTTGATAAGAGCATATATTCTAACAATATTGCTCACAGCACTTACAATGATATAACTGATAACGTTATCAAGGATTATCCTAACGTCTCATCAGTCAATCTTTCTTCTGTGCTTTGCGACAATGAAAAATGCTATTTGTCAAAAAATGGCCATGTCCTATATAGTGACATAGGCCATCTTAACAAATATGGGTCTCGATATGTTGCGCCAATAATAGCGGAAAAATAACCCTATATAGACTCAGTAATCTTTTTAACCTCAGTCGGTTTAACCATCATCAGTTGTACTGGTACCGGCTGAGCGTTAAAGAAATCAATATAGCGTGCATCAGACTGCTCAATTTCAGTTGAGTTCTCCTGAGAGGACGAGAAAACTGTCACAACGTACTTCTCATCCTTTGTTAGTCTAACTGACCTGCTCCCCGTTGATTAATACACCGCGATGTTAGTAATGTCTTCATAAGCCACATGAGGACATCCCCATGAAGAAGCGTTTTTCCGACGAACAGATCATCAGTATTCTCCGCGAAGCCGAAGCTGGGGTACCCGCCCGTGAACTCTGCCGCAAGCATGCCATTTCCGATGCCACGTTTTACATCTGGCGTAAGAAGTATGGCGGTATGGAGGTGCCTGAAGTTAAGCGCCTGAAGTCGCTTGAGGAAGAGAACGCCAGACTCAAGAAGCTGCTTGCCGAAGCCATGCTGGATAAAGAGGCGCTTCAGGTGGCTCTTGGGCGAAAGTACTGACGACAGACCAGAAGCGGGAAGCCGTGATGTTGATGTGTGATGCGACCGGTCTGTCGCAACGTCGTGCCTGCAGGCTTACAGGTTTATCCCTGTCGACCTGCCGCTATGAGGCTCACCGTCCGGCTGCTGATGCGCATTTATCAGGGCGCATCACTGAGCTGGCACTGGAGCGCAGGCGTTTTGGCTACCGTCGTATTTGGCAGTTGCTGCGCCGTGAAGGGCTTCATGTTAATCATAAGCGCGTGTACCGGCTTTATCACCTCAGTGGCCTGGGCGTAAAACGCAGAAGACGTCGTAAAGGGCTGGCAACAGAACGTCTGCCGCTGCTCCGTCCGGCGGCGCCCAATCTGACCTGGTCGATGGATTTCGTCATGGACGCACTTTCCACCGGTCGCAGGATCAAGTGTCTTACCTGCGTCGATGATTTCACAAAGGAATGCCTGACGGTCACTGTTGCCTTTGGGATTTCAGGCGTTCAGGTCACGCGTATTCTGGACAGCATTGCACTGTTTCGAGGCTATCCGGCGACGATAAGAACTGACCAGGGGCCGGAGTTCACTTGCCGTGCACTGGATCAATGGGCCTTTGAGCATGGTGTTGAGTTGCGCTTAATCCAGCCGGGCAAGCCAACGCAGAACGGATTTATTGAGAGCTTTAACGGACGATTTCGCGATGAATGTTTGAATGAGCACTGGTTCAGCGATATCGTTCATGCCAGGAAAATTATTAATGACTGGCGGCAGGATTATAACGAATGCCGCCCGCACTCCACGCTGAATTATCAGACACCGTCTGAATTTGCAGCGGGCTGGAGAAAGGGTCATTCTGAGAATGAAGATTCCGACGTTACTAACTGAGTGTTGTATCTAATCGTGGGGGCAGGTCACTGATACTATACTTCTTCACCGGCATGTTATGATAATTTTAACATGTTCATAGGTTTACTCATCTAGATAGTTTCGCAACTACACAACATTAATGTTTATCCTCAGAAGGCAACGATCAATTAAACCTATCTATTCTTCAATCAGGTCCACAGGGTCCAACATATGCAAGTTCCCACTCTAACGGCCACAGCGCCGGTTTCACCACTACTGTCGCCCTACCAGGTATGACAACAATTGTTAACGTATCTGATGAAACATCATTACCGCCTCACACTCAACGACACACAATTCCATAACGAACTTGCAATACAGGAGCATATTGAAGTAGGCATTAAACTTGCTGATGCGGTAAATTTCCTAGTAAGACGCTATGAGTTGGTTCACACTGACCGCAAAGGGTTTACATGGCAGGAACAGACACCAATCCTGACCGCGACCGATATTCTCAGAACCAGACGAGCGACCGGGCTGATGAGCACTTAAATCATGTTAGCCCTCTTCCCTACCTCTCTTCTATTTCCCTTCAAAAAGAGGTGAATAAACTTTTAGGCACCTAAATAGGCACCAGCGAAAAGTTGAACCAGTAGTTACTAAAGTAAATTCAATGAATTACATTATCAATTCAGACTCCGCCAGCCCCAAAATTCTCCATCGGTGATTACCAGAGTCATCCGATGAAGTCCTAAGAGCCCGCACGGCGCAAGCCCTGCGGGTTTTTTTGTGTCTGTCGCTTCAATGAATAACCCGCCAGAAGCCCATAAAATCGGTACCCGCAATGCAGCGGTCTACCGAACGTGCACCCATGATAAAAGGGAGCCAGACCAAGCGCGCATCACCGCCTTTTCACCAGCAATGCGCTCCTGTGCGCGTCAGTCACCTGCCAATCGCGCACAGCCTGCATTTGCTTAATAACTCCAGCGCCGCCTGCAGCATGGTCATCAGGCGTTACGACCCGCCATCACGCCGCCATCGATATCCCAGATAGCACCGGTGACCCACTCAGTCTTATCAGAGAGCAGGAAAGCAATAGTTTCAGCAATATCCTCCGGCGTTCCCACGCGGCCAATCGGGTGGAAGCTGTCGAAGCTATTCATCACATTCTTCACGTCAGCTTTCGCAATAAAGCCTTCATAAATTGGCGTGTGAACAACCGCCGGAGAGACGGCATTGACGCGGATGCCTTTCCCTCCCAGCTCAATGGCCAGGTTTTTAGTCAACGCATGCAGGCCTGCTTTCGCCATAGAGTAGGCTGAAGACGGGGTAGCACCGATAGCCTGCTGCGCCCACATAGAGCCGATGTTAACGATGGAGCCTTTCAAACCGCCGTCAACCATATTACGCACCACATCGCGGGTGATGAAGAAGGTCGCGCGGTTGATACTCATATACTTATCGTAATCAGACATGTCATGTTCGGTGAACGCTTTCGGAAAGAACACGCCAGCCGCGTTGACCAACAAATTGATATCTTTATGTTCAGCGTTAATGGTCTTCATCACTTGCTGCATTCCGTCTTCTTTCATCAGGTCTGCAACGATGATGGAAACCTGCCCATCAGCGGCCAGCGCCCGGCGAGCCTGCTCGGCTTTATCCTGACGATGGCCGACCAGTACCACGCTGCCACCGTTTTTCAGGACCAGCCTCGCCGTTTCGAACCCCATACCACTCGTCCCGCCGACCACTAACAGTTTTTTACCGGCAAAAGATGCGTTCATCGCTAACCTCGTTCAAATCATCTGGTTGTCATTGATGAAGAGCGCTGCTTTTCATCGTGTGGCAGCAGAATGTCACCCAGAGCGGTGATTGACGACTGAGAAGAAATAACGGCACAGAAAAGAAAATCTTTCTCGGCGGCGTATACTGAAGAAAATAATCAATCAGGACAGAGGCCATGCGATCGCTAAACAGACTGAAATGGCTGCACGCCTTTGAAGCCACCGCTCGGCACGGCAGCTTTACCGGCGCAGCGCAGGAACTGGGCGTCACATCTGCGGCCGTAGGCCAGCTTGTTCGCTCGCTGGAAGACTGGGTTGGGCATCCGCTACTTCACCGTACCCGTTCAGGTAAGGAGCGCCTGACGCTGGTGGATGAAGCGCAGGACGCCTTACAGGACATTACCCAAGGGCTCGATAAGCTGGAGTCCGGATTAAATAAACTACGTGGGCGGCGGGCTCGTTCTGTTGTTGTCGTAACCGCCTCACAGGTGCTGATGATGAACTGGCTGATGGAACGGCTGAATCGCTTTTCTGAAACCCATGAAAGCATTGACCTACGGCTCAACGTCACCGAAAAGCTCATGGACGTGTCACACGGCGAAGCCGATATAGGCATTCGCTGCGGTCAGGGAGACTGGCCGGGCGTGAATAAAACCTGGCTAATGGACGAAGAAGCGGTGCTGGTCTGCAGCCCGCGCCTGGTACCCGCGGAAAAAACCACCTGCGGTGAATGGCTCGCCGCGCAGAAACTGATCCATGATGACACGCCGCACCCCGGCGCGCATTTTCCCTCATGGGATGATGTCCTCAGCGCGGTCGGCGCGCCCGCGGCCCATGAAAACGGCTTGCACATCAATTCCACAGCCGCCGTCGTTTTATCGGCCCTGAGCGGACGTGGGGTGGCAATTGTACGATACGCGCTGGTGAAGCAGCTTATCGCAACCGAACAACTGGTCCTGCTGCACCCCAGGCATCGCTGGCCGCTCACATGGTCCTATTATCTGGTGACCCCGCAACATCACGCCATGCGGCATGAAGTAAAAATATTCCATGACTGGCTGGTCCAGGACGTGATCGCCGAAAAGGCTTAATCGCCTACTCAACCATTGTGCCGTGTACCCAGACGGGGCTTTGTTAATGGAATGGTCGCCTCCCATCTCTTGTGCCACAGTGGGACGATAAATCGTCACTCATTGAACGGAGCGCTGCTATCATGAACGTTAAAACTATTGGAATCGATTTGGCAAAAAACGTTTTCCAGATCCATGGGGTTGACGAGCACGGAAAACGGTTGTTCAACAAACAACTCAGACGGGCACAAATGGCCTCCTTTTTTGCCAACATCCCACCCTGTTTGATCGGCATGGAGGCCTGTGCATCTGCTCATTTCTGGGCCAATAAACTGATATCGATGGGCCATAATGTCAAACTGATGGCCCCTCAGTTCGTCAAACCCTATGTTAAAACCAATAAGCATGATGCTGCAGACGCTGAAGCTATTTGTGAAGCCGTCACTCGACCTAACATGCGGTTCGTGCCGGTCAAAACCGCTGAGCAGCAAGCCGTATTGGCACTTCACCGGAGTCGTCAGAGCTTCATCAAACAGCGAACCGCACAAGCCAATCAAATCAGGGGGTTATTGGCCGAATTTGGCATTGTCGTCCCCCGAGGTATCCAGCAGCTACAGCGACGATTACCTGAGCTCGTGGAAGATGCGGATAACCCGTTACCCGTCCTGTTTCGTACACAGCTGAGTCTACTACAGCACCACATGGCGTACCTGTTCGATGTCATCGCTACACTCGACAAGCAGATTGAGCAGTGCTATCGGCAAAATGCTCTCTGCCAGCGTATCGGCAAGATCCCTGGTATTGGCCCTGTTACCGCCAGCGCGCTGATTGCGACCATTGGTAAAGCCAACAATTTCGAGAATGGCCGACAACTGGCTGCCTGGCTCGGATTGGTTCCACGTCAGCACTCCAGTGGGGGTAAACAAGTCCTGCTCGGGATAAGCAAGCGAGGTGATACCTATTTGAGGACCTTGCTTATCCATGGTGCCAGGGCGGTATTGCAGTCGGCCAAACATAAACAGGATGCCGTATCGAGCTGGGCTAACCAGCTAATGGCGCGCCGGAATAACAACATTGCCTCGGTAGCATTGGCTAACAAGAATGCGCGGACTGTGTGGGCGCTCCTGGCCAAAGAGCGGGAGTATTGTGCACCAATAATAAGCGCTTAAGTTGCTTAATCAGTAAGACAGAAACAACACCACCGATTGCCCAGGCAAGCATGAAGTGATGGCAAGACAGGTCAGACCGCGATGGGGAAAACCCGGTTTATTCAAGGCTCCTGAAAGAGCGCTTTGTTGATAGAGGCCTCCATCAGCGTATTCCATCAGGGACAGAGGTATTTTACATCACCTCGGCAAAGTCCGGATCTATGGCTGCAATCGATGACCAGTAAAGCCACCACAACATATTTAGCTTGGCAAACAGGAGGCGACCATCTATGAATAAATCGAACTTTTGCTGAGTTGAAGGATCAGATCACGCATCTTCCCGACAACGCAGACCGTTCCGTGGCAAAGCAAAAGTTCAAAATCACCAACTGGCCCACCTACAATAAAGCCCTCATCAACCGTGGCTCCATAACTTTCTGGCTGGATGATGAAGCTATTCAGGCCTGGTATGAGTCAGCAACACCTTCTTCACGAGGCAGACCTCAGCGCTATTCTGACCTTGCCATCACGACTGTGCTGGTCATTAAACGCGTATTCAGGCTGACCCTGCGCGCTGCGCAGGGCTTTATTGATTCCATTTTTTCTCTGATGAACGTTCCGCTACGCTGCCCGGATTACAGCTGTGTCAGCAGGCGGGCAAAGTCGGTTAACGTCAGTTTCAAAACGCCCACCCGGGGTGAAATCGCACACCTGGTAATTGATTCCACCGGGCTGAAGGTCTTCGGTGAAGGCGAGTGGAAAGTCAAAAAGCATGGCCAGGAACGCCGCCGTATCTGGCGTAAGCTGCATCTCGCCGTTGACAGTAAAACACATGAAATCATCTGCGCTGACCTGTCGCTGAACAACGTTACGGACTCAGAGGCCTTCCCCGGGTTAATCCGGCAAACCCACCGGAAAATCAGGTCAGCCGCCGCCGATGGCGCTTACGATACCCGGCTCTGTCACGATGAACTGCGGCGTAAGAAAATCAGCGCGCTTATCCCTCCCCGAAAAGGTGCGGGTTACTGGCCCGGTGAATATGCAGACCGTAACCGTGCAGTGGCTAATCAGCGAATGACCGGGAGTAATGCGCGGTGGAAATGGACAACAGATTACAACCGTCGCTCGATAGCGGAAACGGCGATGTACCGGGTAAAACAGCTGTTCGGGGGTTCACTGACACTGCGTGACTACGATGGTCAGGTTGCAGAGGCTATGGCCCTGGTACGAGCGCTGAACAAAATGACGAAAGCAGGTATGCCTGAAAGCGTGCGTATTGCCTGAAAACACAACCCGCTACGGGGGAGACTTACCCGAAATCTGATTTATTCAACAAAGCCCCCAGACGGCACAATACGCTACCGACCGCCAAGAGAATAAAGGCCTGAAATTTAAATTCGGGAGATGACTTTGAGCAGCAGCCATTAATATCACCATCGCTTCTGGCTACATTTATTTTTATAAAAATTAAAAAGATAAAAAATCTGCCATAATGGCAGATTTTTTTAATATATAATTAGAGATTTGCAACGTTATGATAAACTTTCTGAACATCATCGTCATCTTCAAGGGCATTAACCAGCCCTTCAAAGACTTCTAAATCTTCTGGCGAAAGTTCAATTTCTGATTGCGCGATCAGTTCTAATTCTGTTGATGTGAACTCAGTAATCCCGGCTGCTTTAAGCGCGGCAATGCCTTTATGAAGATCTGTTGCTTCGGTATAAATAACGATATTCCCTTCTTCTTCGGTTACATCGCGAACATCAACTTCAGCTTCCAGCAAAATTTCAAAAATACGGTCAGGATCGGTTCCTTTAAATACGATCACGCCAGTATTGTCAAACATATAGCTGACAGAACCCGTCGCACCAATATTTCCGCCTTTTTTATTGAAAATGTTGCGAACATTAGCAATGGTACGGTTTACATTGGAAGTCAGCGTTTCAGCGATAACCATGGAACCATTCGGCCCAAAGCCTTCATAACGCCCTTGTACGAACGTTTCGTCGCTGCCACCTTTAGCTTTATCAATGGCTTTATCGATAACGTGCTTTGGAACCTGCGCTTGCTTCGCACGTTCAATAACGAATTTTAAAGCTGAGTTTGATTCCGGGTCCGGCTCACCTTGTTTCGCAGCAGCATAGATTTCCACACCAAACTTTGCATATACGTTAGATGTTGCACCGTCTTTGGCGGTTTTTTTAGCAACAATGTTGGCCCATTTACGTCCCACTGGAATAGTCTCCTCGAAAATTTATTCACATTACATACCGGTTAATAACCCGCATGTTTTTCCGCCGCATTATATCATGACAGTTAAATACTCGTCTATGAAAATGAAAACACCTCGATTTTACGAGGTGTTACTTTAAATTCAACAATAGTTAACATTATGGATAAACCCTTTCAAATTCACCTTCCTATTCCTTTTTCATTATTCATAATTGGACCATCGTAATAATATTTAAAACCACAGCAATAACATTGGGAACTCTGGTATTAAAGCTGTTTATATCTTAGCGCCTCAACAATGACATTGAACGCCGCCGACGATTTCAAGCGGCTGGTATAATATAAATAATATTTCGGATAGGTAATGGTGAAACGTTCAAGTACCGAGAGCAGTTTGCCAGAGGTAATATCATGTTGCACTAATGCCTGCGGAACATATGCAAATCCATAGCCGTCAAGGCAGGCTTGATGAACTTGATTAATGCCGTTAACAATAATCTGCCCCTGCACGCGTAACTTTTGCTCCTGCCCATTAATCAAAAATGTCCATGACAAATTCTGCCCATGCGTAGGCAACTGCAAATTAATACAGGGTAATGCCAGTAGCTGTTCCGGGTTTTCTGGTAAACCTTGCGCGGGCAGATGATCGCGCGACACCACGACCGCCATACGATGCTCGGCGCTAATCGGTATCGCAACCATATCCTGGGCGATCAGCCCTCCTCGGCGTACGCCAGCATCGAAACGCTCTTTGGCAATATCCACCAGGCCGTAATCCGTGATGAGCTCAAGGTGAATATCGGGATAGTTTCTCAGCACCGGCGCCAGTTTCGGCCACAATACCTGCTGGATAGCATATTCATCGGCGGAAATGCGCACCCTGCCCGCAGGCTTATCCCGCCATTCAGCCAGCTGATCCAACCCCTCGGCAATCTCTTCAATGGCTGGGCCAATCCGCTGCGCCAGACGTTCGCCCGCTTCGGTTAGCGTCAGGCTTCGGGTGGTGCGATTGAGCAATTTAAGCTGCAAACGGGCTTCCAGATTACTGATGGTCTGGCTCACCGCCGACTGCGACGTCCCGGCTTTTGCTGCGGCGCGCGTGAAACTGCCTTCCCGAACCACCGTCAGGAATATGAGGAGATCGTTGAGGTTCTCTTTGATCATATTAATAAGCCACGCTAATAACTGACATCACATTATTCCGTCTAATCAAAAGCAGTGTCCAGCCCTATCATCACTTCATCGTCACCGCACACGTCGCCCACGCTTTCGAAAACAGCGGAATGAATGACGATGGTCTGTTCGCCAAGGCGTCGTGTATTACCGCGGATAAACTGGCGAATGACGCAGGTAGCTGTTTGAAAGCAACAGTACGTTAGGCACCGCAACCCGTTTCAGGAGTTCATACAATGACGAACCAACAATCCGTTTCCTTTAAGCACAACAGCTGGCAGGTTGCAGCGACTCTCCGCTTCCCGGAGGGATTTACCCCGCATCAAAAATACCCGGCCATTGTCTGCGCTCACCCCATCAGTAGCTGCAAAGAACAGACATCGGGCGCAATCTATGGGCAAAAGCTGGCTGAGGCGGGATTTATCACTCTGGCTTTTGATGCGTCGACGCAGGGCGAAAGCGGGGGCGAGCCGCGTTTCAGCGAAAACCCGGCCACTCGGGTGGAAGATTTTCGCTGCGCCATCGACTATCTCGTGACCTTACCCTATGTCGATGAAGATCGCATTGGCGTATTAGGCGTCTGCGGCGGCGGCGGGTATGCCGTGAATGCCGCGACCACGGACCACCGTTTCCGTGCAGTGGCAACCGTGGTTGCTGCCAACTATGGACGCATCTTGCGTGAGGGAGACGCGAGCCCTGATGCCGCACTCAAGACGATTGAGGCGCTGGGTAAACAACGCACCGCGGAAGCCCGTGGAAGCGACCCTCTGGTGGTGGGCTACATTCCTGCCGATATGGCTGAGCTGGCCGAATCAGGCATTACCGATATCGACATCGCTGAAGCGGTGGATTATTACACCACCCCACGAGGACGTCAGACCGGCTCACCTAACAAACTGCGCTTTACCAGTATCGCCCCTGCGTTAAATTGGGATGCATTTGCCTTTACGGAAAAATTACTGACGCAGCCGCTGCATATTGTTATTGGCGATGTTCCCGGCGGTTTTGGCTCATACCGCGACGGCTATGAGCTGTATCAGCGCGCCCGCTCCACGGAAAAAACGCTTCAGGTTGTACACGGTGCCTCTCACTACGATCTGTACGATCGCCCGGAAGCCACGTCGCAAGCGCTGGCGCAGCTTATTCCCTTTTACCATCGGTATTTAGGTTCACCGGCAGGGCAGCCATCCTGATATTCCTGACGCACCAGCTCCGTGCCGGGATGGGCCTGGTGCGTTGAGTCAACTGCCGCCAATGTGGCACGCTGTCTCGCTACCAGCTCCCTCCCCGCCAGAGGTAGAGCGCCGCCGCTACCGCCGCGAGGTTTAAAACCACGCTGCCAAAAAACCAGCGTCTGAACGGCTGTTTCTGCGTTTTGTGGCGGAACGCCTGCTGCGCAAGCCAGGCGGCAGGCCACCCGCCTGCCAGCCCAAACGCCAGCAGCGTTTTTTCCGGTACGCGTTGCCAGCTTTTGCGGGCGGCAAGCTTATCCGCACCGTAAATCAGAAAGGTCAGGATGTTGATCAGTAGCAGCCACGCCAAAACGGGATAAACGAACCCAAAGCTGGCTATCAACGCCAGCACCAACAACCCCCAGCAAATTTTATTTATCATCACCCGCTAATCACCCAGAACCATGACGTCTCTACTCCCCTGAAAATGCAAACCGGAACAGTTTACCTGACGGGTCGCTACAGCGTTACTCGGCCGCCGGCTTTCCCGGCAAAAAGCCGAAAAAATTAGGCGCATAATTATTAACAGTGACAAGTAATTAACTGGAAAAACAGTCTGTTACCACCTGCATAAATTGACCAAAATCAAAGATGCATTTCGTTTGAATGTTCAATGCTGGACGCAACAGATCTTCATATGTAAGTCTATTTGATACTAATTATCATTATCATACTCATATACATTTACAGGTTTAATGATGCTACACACCGTCTCACGGGGGTCATTCGCACTCTCGGCCCTAGCGATATGTATTTCCACCACCGTGGGCACGACCACGGCAAACGCAGCACAAAACGCAGCGCCTAAAGAAGAAACGCTTGTGGTGACGGCGAATCGTGCGCAGAGCAGCCTCTGGGAAAGTCCGGCGACCATTCAGGTGATTGACCAGCAAACGCTGAAAAATGCCACCAGCACCTCCATTGCTGACGATCTGCAAGATATCCCCGGCGTTGAAGTCACCGATAACTCGCTGGCCGGCCGTAAGCAGATTCGCATTCGTGGCGAAGCCTCTTCTCGCGTATTGATCCTCATTGACGGGCAGGAAGTAACCTACCAGCGTGCTGGCGATAACTATGGCGTCGGTCTGCTGATCGATGAATCGGCGCTGGAACGTATTGAAGTCGTGAAAGGCCCTTATTCCGTGCTCTATGGCTCACAGGCCATCGGCGGCGTGGTGAACTTTATCACCCGGAAAGGCGGCGACAAGCCCATCGCGGGAACCGTAAAAGCGGTCTACAACTCCTCAACCGCAGGCTGGGAAGAGTCGGCCGCGGCCTGGGGCAGCATCGGACAATTCGACTACCGCATTAACGGCAGCTATTCCGACCAGGGCGACCGAAAAACCCCTGACGGCCGCCTGCCGGACACCCACAACCGCAATAACAGCCAGGCTATCTGGCTGGGCTATAACCTCGACAACCAGCACTTTGGCCTGTCGCTGGATCGCTACCGGCTCTCTACCCAGACCTATTTTGAAGATACCGAAGGGGCTTATGACGCCTTTAGCGTAAAAATTCCGAAGCTGGAGCGCGAAAAAGTGGGCCTGTTCTACGATATAGACGTAGACGGCGACTACCTGAAAAAGATCCATATTGACGCTTATCAGCAGACGATCGAGCGCCAGTTTGAGAATGAGGTGAAAACCACGCAGGCCATTCCGAGCCCGATGATTCAGGCGCTGACCGTGCATAATCAGACCCACACGCACGATAAGCAGTATACCCAGGGCCTTACGCTGCAAAGCAATTTTACCCTGCCAGCGGATAACAACCTGGTGCTGGGCGCACAGTATAAACGCGACCGGGTATCTCAGACGTCAGCCGGGAATACCACCAATCAATCGGCGACCGGTTTGATCAATACCGCAACGCAAACCCGTTCTTATTACGAGTCAGAACAAAGCAATACCTCCCTGTTTGCGCAGAACGACTGGCACTTTGCCGACAACTGGACGTGGACGCTGGGCGCTCGCCAGTACTGGCTGTCATCAAAACTGACCCGCGGTGACGGTCAATCAACCGCTTCCGGCGTCACCAGCGATGCCTCGATCCCAGGGCAGTCGGCGCATGACAGCGAGCTGGTCACGTCGACCAGCCTGCGCTACTCCGGTTTCGACAACGTTGAGCTACGCGCAGCGTTTGCCCAGGGCTACGTATTCCCTACGCTTTCGCAGCTGTTTATGCAAACGTCCGCCGGCGGCAGCGTGACCTACGGGAATCCGGACCTGAAAGCAGAACACTCCAATAATGTTGAATTGGGCGCTCGCTACAACGGTAACATGTGGCTGGTCGACGGTGCCGTCTACTATTCCGAAGCCAAAGACTATATCGCCAGCGTAGCCTGCGCAGGGGAAGCCGTCTGCAAAGGCAATAGCGCCACCTCACGCGGCGGCTACTATTACTACGACAACATGGACAAAGCCAAAACCTGGGGAATGGAGCTAAGCGCGGAATATAACGGCTGGGCCGTTTCCCCTTACATCAGCGGTAACCTGATTCGCCGCCAGTACGAAACCGCGACGCTGAAAACCACTCACACCGGTGAACCCACGATCAACGGCCGCGTTGGGCTCAAACACACGCTGATGCTAAACGCCGCGAACGTCACCTCTGACGTCTTTATCCGCGCTGCCTCAAGCGCTAAGGACGACAGCAGCGGTACCGAAACACGCAGCCCCGGCTGGGCAACGCTGAACCTGGCCGTCAATACCGAATTCGGTGCTAACGACCAGTATCAGGTCAACCTTGCTCTCAACAACCTGACCGATAAACGCTACCGCACGGCGCACGAATCCATTCCTGCGGCGGGCTTTAACGCGGCCATCGGCTTTGCCTGGAACTTCTGATGATGAAAAAACTCGCCATAGGATTACTGGCCTTAACCTGTGCGCTTAGCGCGCAGGCAGCCGAGCGCATTGTGGTTGCGGGCGGTTCGCTGAGCGAACTGATTTATGCCATGGGCGCGGGTGACCGCGTAGTCGGCGTTGATGAAACCACCAGCTACCCGCCAGAAACCGCGGCCCTGCCGCATATTGGCTACTGGAAACAGCTCAGCAGCGAAGGCATTTTGTCGCTGCGCCCCAGCCGCTTTATCACCTGGCAGGACGCGGGGCCGCAGCTCGTCTTCGATCAGCTCCGGGCGCAGAAAGTAGACGTCGTTACGCTGCCGCGCGTTCCGGCAACCGTCGAGCAGATGTACGCCAATATTCACGCACTGGCGAAAACGCTGAACGAAGACGACAAAGGCAACGCGCTGGTTAACAACATTCGCCAGCGTCTGGCCAACGTCGCCCAAAGCACCGCCAGCCAGCCGGCGCCGGTTACCGCCCTGTTTATTCTCAGCGCTGGCGGCAGCGCGCCGCAGGTTGCCGGACAAGGCAGCGTTGCCGACGCCATTATGACGCTCGCGGGGGCGAAAAATGTCGCTCAGCATCCGCAGTATCGCAGCTACAGCGCCGAAGCGCTGATCGCCGCCAATCCGCAGGTCATTATCGTTACCTCACAGATGGTAGAAGGCGATATCAACCGCCTGAGCACCATCGCTGGCATCACGCGCACCGCCGCGTGGAAAAATAAACGGATCATCACTCTCGATCAGGCACTGATCCTGGGAATGGGCCCGCGCGTCGCCGACGCCGTTGAAACGCTGCACCGCCAGTTGTGGCCAAACTAAAGGATGTTGAAATACCCGTTATGCTGAATACCGACAACGAACTGGATCTCACCCCGCACTTCGCGCAGGAGGGCGGTCAGCCCTTCAAAGATCGCCGGGCGACAATGCCCTGGCGAGGCGCCGTTCCGATCGCCAAAGAACAGCTGGAGCCCACCTGGCAGCAGGTACTGAGCCAGGCCGCGCCGCCGCGCAAACGCCTGCTGTATCTGCACATTCCGTTTTGTGCCACCCACTGTACCTTCTGCGGCTTCTATCAGAACCGTTATGAAGAAGATAGCTGTGCGCGTTATACCGACGCGCTGCTGCATGAAATTGCGATGGAGGCCGATAGCGTTTTGCATCAGTCCGCGCCGATTCATGCGGTCTACTTCGGCGGCGGCACGCCTTCTGCGCTCTCCGCTCGCGATCTGGCACGCATTATTACCGCCCTGCGCGAACGTCTGCCGCTGGCACCGGACTGTGAGATAACCATTGAAGGCCGCGTGCTGAACTTTGATGACGCGCGCATCGACGCTTGCCTGGACGCGGGGGCAAACCGTTTCTCGATTGGTATTCAGTCATTTAACAGCAAAATCCGTAAAAAAATGGCCCGCACCTCCGACGGCCCTACCGCCATCGCCTTTATGGAAGGCCTGGTGCGCCGCGATCGCGCCGCGGTGGTGTGCGATCTGCTGTTTGGCCTGCCGGGACAGGATGCCACGCTGTGGGGCGAGGATCTGGCGATCGCCCGCGATATCGGCCTGGACGGCGTAGATCTCTACGCATTGAACCTGTTGCCAAATACGCCGCTCGGCAAAGCGGTTGAAAATGGGCGCACTCAGGTACCGCAGCCAGCGGAGCGCCGCGATTTGTACCTCCAGGGCTGCGACTTTATGGCGCAGGCCGGATGGCGCTGTATTAGCAACAGCCACTGGGCGCGCACCACCCGCGAACGCAATCTCTATAACCTATTGATTAAGCAAGGCGCAGACTGCCTGGCGCTGGGTTCCGGCGCGGGCGGCTCAGTCAATGGCTATTCGTGGATGGTCGAACGCAATCTGAACAACTGGCATGACGCCATCGCTGCCGGCAAAAAGCCGCTGATGATGATGATGCGTACCGCCGACCGTGGCTTCCAGTGGCGACATACGCTACAGGCTGGCGTTGAAACGGCTCGCGTACCGCTGGACGATCTGACGCCACACGCCGCCCGTCTCGCTCCGCTGCTGGCACAGTGGCACCGCGCGGGATTAACCCAGGACGCTTCCACCTGTCTGCGTCTGACCAACGAAGGCCGTTTTTGGGCCAGCAACATTTTACAGTCTCTTGATGAACTGATTCAGGAGCTTAACGCACCGCGTATTGCGGTAGAAACCCCATAACAGGAGCTAATGATGAGCAACGTTTCTCTGCACGACTTTTTAAAAACCGAGCCCGACGGCACGCTGGAAGCCATCGCCGGGCAATACAACACCACGCTGCTGGACGTGGTACGCCATCTGCCGTCCCACACGCTGGTGAGCGGCGATCGGTTTGACACCGTCTGGGACAGCGTTTGCCAATGGGGCAAAGTCACCACGCTGGTGCATACCGCTGACGTCATTCTGGAATTTACCGGCGAGCTGCCGTCCGGTTTCCACCGCCACGGCTACTTCAACCTGCGCGGTAAAAAGGGGATGACCGGCCACATCAAGGCGGAAAACTGCACCCACATCGCGCTGGTCGAACGTAAATTTATGGCGATGGATACTGCCTCAATCTTGTTCTTCAACGCCGCGGGTAGCGCGATGTTCAAAATCTTCCTCGGCCGCGATGATCACCGCCAGCTGCTGAGCGAGCAGGTTGATGCCTTCCGTACCCTGGCCGCCGCGCTGAAAGGGGATGCCTGATGAGCCCGTGGCTGATTTTTGGTGCCGGTGGACAGGGCGTGGGGGCCATGACGCTTGAGCGCGCGCGGGTCGAAAAACGCCCGGTCGTGGCGCTTGTGCGCACCGCTGAGGCCGCTGCACGTCTACAGGCTAGCGGCGTAACGACAATCGTCGGCGATGCCTGCGACGCCAAGTGCGTTGCGCAGGCTTGCCTGGCCGCGGGCCCGTCGGCCACGGTGATATCCACCATGGGCGGCGCGCACGACTACCTGGCGCACCGGACGGTCATTGATGCCGCGGAGCGCGCGGGTATCCGCCGGATGATTCTGGTGACCTCACTGGGCTGCGGCGACAGCTGGCCGTTCCTTTCCGAACGTGCGAAGGCGGCATTTGGTCAGGCGGTCAGAGAAAAAACGCTGGCGGAAAGCTGGCTTCAAACCAGCACGCTGGACTATGCCATATTGCGCCCCGGCGGCCTGCTTAACGGCGCGGGCAGCGGCAAAGCGCAGCGCATTCAGCAGCAGGAAGTACATGGTTTTGTGCAGCGTGCCGACGTGGCGGCGCATATTCAGGCGCTGGCCAGCGCCCCAACGCTCAATCATCAGGTTTACAGCCTGATCGAGCCGGGCCTTAAACCGGCCTAATCCCTTCGCGGCGCTGCCCGGCAGCGCCGCATCGATGTTATGGAGATTTGCGTGTTCAAGGATTCACTCTCATCCTTCAGCGTTTTTATCGGCCTGCTGCTGATACTGGCGATGCTCGTACTGGTTGGCGCCAGCCAGGGTGCGCTAAAAATCACCTTCACCTCCCTGCTGGACGAGCAATATCGCGATATCTGGCTCAATATTCGCCTGCCGCGCGTGCTGCTGGCCGTGCTGGTTGGCGGCGCGCTGGCAACAGCGGGGGTCATCATGCAGGGACTGTTCCGCAATCCAATGGCCGATCCGGGCCTGTTGGGCGTCAGCAGCGGTTCGGCGCTGATGGTCGGCATGGCGATTATCTTTCCGCTTTCACTCCCCGCGGTGATGATGCTGTATGAACAGATGATCTTCGCCGTCGCCGGCAGCCTGGTGGTTTGCGCGGTGATCTTTCTCATCAGCCTGCGCCACACCCACGGCGGCATGATGCAGCTGCTGCTGGCGGGCATCGCCATCAATGCCCTGTGCGGCGCGGCGATAGGTATCCTGAGCTACATCGGCGACGAGCAACAGCTGCGCCAGCTCACGCTGTGGATGATGGGCAGCCTCGGGCAGGCGCAGTGGCCCACGCTGATCGTAGCAGCCTCCTTTGCGCTTCCCGCCATGCTCGCCACCGCCTGGCTGGCAAACACGCTTAACCTGCTGCAGCTCGGGGACGAAGAGGCGCACTACCTCGGCGTCAACGTCAAACGCAGGCGCCAGCAGCTGTTATTGCTGAGCTCGCTGCTGGTCGGCGCGGCGGTATCGGTCAGCGGGGTGATTGGCTTTATTGGTCTGGTTATCCCGCATCTTATCCGCATGACCATCGGCGCCGACCACCGCTGGCTCATCCCCTGCTCAACGCTGGCAGGTGCCAGCCTGCTGCTGGTCGCCGACACCCTGGCGCGTACGCTGGTCCAGCCTGCAGAAATGCCGGTAGGTCTGCTGACCAGCCTGATCGGCGGCCCCTACTTTTTATGGCTGATTTTACGTACCCGGAGAGCGCTATGATTGACGCCCGTAACCTGACGTACAGCATTCAGGGGCGACGCCTGACGAATAACGTCTCTCTGACGCTACCCGGCGGCGAAATTGTGGCTATTCTCGGGCCGAACGGCGCGGGGAAATCCACCCTGCTACGCCAGCTAACCGGTTATCTGCAGCCGGATAGCGGCCAGTGTTCGCTGTTAGGTAAGCCACTTAGCGAATGGCCAACGGCAGAGCTGGCGAGAACGCGAGCGGTCATGCGCCAGAACTGTCACATGGCCTTTCCGTTCAGCGTGATGGAAGTGGTGCGTATGGGCCGCCACCCTCACCGAACCCGCAATCCGGGTGACGAAAGCGAGCGCATTCTGGCACTCTGCGGCTGTAGCGAGCTGGCCGCTCGCGACTATCGCCATCTTTCCGGTGGCGAACAGCAGCGGGTGCAGCTGGCACGATTACTGGTACAGCTGTGGGAGCCCGAGCCCTCGCCTAAATGGCTGTTTCTTGATGAACCCACGTCGGCGCTGGACATTCACCACCAGCAGCACCTGTTTCGCCTGCTCCGTCAACTGGTGCAGGAACGTCAGTTTAACGTCTGCTGCGTGCTGCACGATCTCAACCTCGCCGCACGCTACGCCGATCGCATCATACTGCTGGAAAAGGGGCGAGTCGTCAGCAACGGTACGCCGCAGGAGGTGTTGACCGAACCGGCGCTGCGCAGCCTTTACCAGGCCGAAATGCGCGTTACGCAGTCCCACGATGACGCGCCGCTCATCGTGCTGGAACGATGATAATTGTCAGGCGGTGAAAACCGCCTTGGGAACACAATGATTCAATTACAGTTTATTCCTAGAGCCGCATCAGAATGTCTGTGCCATGCTTTCTAACGCTCACAAACTGATGAGGATTTAAGATGAAAAAAACAACGATTGCACTTTCAGCACTCCTGCTGGCTTCCCCGGTTTTCGCTGCGACCACACACGCTACCGATGAGACGGTCGCCGAGGCTCAGGCGCACGCGAATACTGCCAAAGAGAAACTGCATCAGGCGCAAAATCAGGGCGAAGAGCTAAAACTGAAATCCAAACACGCCGCTGAAGGCAAAAGCGACAGCGTCGGCAGTCAGGTCAGCGAAGGCGCTCAGAAGACCTGGCACAAAACCAAAGAAGGCACGGAAAAAGGGTGGGATGCCACCAAAGAAGGTGCGCAGAAAGGCTGGAACAAAACCAAAGAGACTTCCCAGAAAGGCTGGGACGCCACGAAAAAAGGTGCTGAAGAAGGCTGGGATAAAACCAAAGAAGGTGCCGCTGACCTGCAGAAAAAAGTTAGCGAATAACGTTCTTCCCCCGCTCGACACCCGACGCCCAATGGAAACATTGGGCGTTTTTTTTCGCCTGATCTACCCCTTCGTTATATATTGACTTATATATCGAAAGCTCACATCATATTCATCACACAAATAATAATAGCTGTTCCCCTCATGCGTCGATGGTAACTCGCTTACCACCAGTCTTTCCGCTAACACACTGAATTCAAAATGTTCTCTTATAAAAGCAAACCGTTCAATATGGGCCTACTGGCGCTGTCATGCCTGGCCATCACCCATCCTGGCTACGCTGAAGACACCATGGTGGTCTCCGGTAGTTCCACAGCGGCAGCAGAAGGCACGCAGCAAGAGCCGCTGGCCTCACAAAAAGAAGCCACGATCGGCGGGCTGGGTAAGCGCGCACTGATTGATGTTCCATGGTCGGTACAAACCCTGTCGTCGTCGTTGATAAACCAACAGCAGCTAAAAAGCGTTAAGGATGTTTACCGCTATATGCCTTCCGTTCAGGGAGAGGGCGTCCGACCGCAAACCCGTGGCATGCAGGGCAGCGTGGTGCAAAACCATATGATTGATGGCCTGAACGCTGTCTCCACCACAGAATACGCCGCTGAACAGTTCCAGAGCGTGGAGGTCCTGAGCGGTCTTGCGGGATCGCTTTATGGCCCAGCCAACCCTGCCGGGATGTTTAATCTGGTCTCCAAACGCCCCACCGACACTCCGCTGCACCGCGTCACTGTAGGTGCTAGCACCGGCAACGGCGCGTTAACCGCGCTGGATTTCAGCGGACCGATTGACGACAGTGACCGCGTCAAATATCGCCTCAACCTGCTCAATGACGAGGGCCATGGCTATACCAGCGGCAGCCATAAACGCCGCCAGCTGGCGAGCCTGGGCCTGGACTTCCAGCTGACCGATAAAACGGTACTGGAGAGCAACTTCAGCTACTACCACTATTATGAAAAAGGCATGGCCGGGTCGTTTGCATTGGCCAAAGGCGTACACTTCCCTTCCCCGCTTGACGCAACCAAAGCGAAATACGGTCAGCGCTACGCAGGTAATGACGATGAAACCAGCACCGCCAGCCTGCATCTGAAGCATGATTTCGACGGAAACTGGCTGCTGGACGTCGGCGTGCTGCGCCAGATAGCGGATCGGGAATCAACCACCGTGACCAACACGCTGACCGACAATCGCGGCAGTTACACCACCACCACCGCCAACTCGGCCGCCAGCCGCTTTACGATCAATAGCTATATGGCTAACCTGACCGGCAGCGTCGACACCGGCTGGTTAACGCACGATATCAGTACCGGCGTACGCGGCTTCGTGTGGAAAAACTATAATCCGGTAAACGGAGGGACCTTCACGCTCGGTCACTCCTCGCTGGATCAGCACCCAACCTATCCACGACCGCCGTACCCGGACTTTAACCGTCGCTATCAATCCGCCACCACGACTCAGCACGCTTTTCTGCTGAGCGACACGCTGCACTTTAGCCCGCAGTGGAGCCTGCTGCTTTCCGGCAGTGAAAATCTGTTCACGGTCAGTAACTACAATAAGTCCCGTCAGCAGACCAGCGATAAAAAGGATCGCGGGGCCAGCGGTTCAGCCAGCCTGATGTATAAGCCACTGGACAATATCACCCTGTACACCACTTGGGCTGATAGCATGCAGCAGGGTGATACCGCACCGGCAGGCGCCAGCAATGCCGGACAGATCCTCGACCCGTACCGTAGCCATCAAATTGAAGTGGGGGCCAAATATGCTCCGATTGACGATCTGATGCTCTCTGCCGCGTTATTCCAGGCGAAACGTCCGTTCGCCTACACCAATGAGAGCGGCGATTTTGCCGAAGACGGCACGCAGAAAAACCGAGGTCTGGAGCTGATGGCTGACGGGCACGTCACGCGTAACCTGCGCCTGTTCGGCGGTGCCACCTGGCTCGATCCGCGTCTGCACGACACGGCAAGCGCAAGCGCTAACGGCAAACAGGTCGTCGGCCTGCCGCGATTCACCGCCAGCATGCTGGCGGTATATAGCCTCGAGCAGTTGCCGGGCGTCGATGTTGACACCAATGTACGCTACGTCGGTCGCCGCGCGACCGATAATGCCAACGATAGCTGGGTCGGAAGCTATACGACCGTCGACGTAGGCGGGAGCTACGCGACCCGCATGTTCAATACGCCGGTCACCTTCCGTCTGGACGTCACCAACCTGACCAATCGCCGCTACTGGACCAACGTGGTCCCGGGCGCGCTGACCGGTTATACCGGCGCGGGCTACGCCAGCGCACAGCTGGGCGCACCGCGTCAGGCTGAGCTCTCCATGCAGATTGATTTTTAAGGAGCACTCATATGAAACGTCGCCATGCGTGGTTACTCTGCGCGTGGCTAGCCTTCCCCGCCCTGGCCTCGCGTCAGGTCGTGGATGATGCTGGTCATACCGTAACGGTACCCGATCGGGTTAGCGCAATTGCCGACGGCTGGTTTGCGCACCATTCGGTGCTGATGACCCTGGGTGCAGGCAGCGTGATTGTCGCCACCGTTAACCATCCCGAAAGCCAGCCGTGGATGTTTAAAATCACCCCGACGCTCCATCACGCCCTCCAGGTTCGCGGCACGGCCTTTAACCCGGAAAGCCTATTGGCAAAACGGGTGGATCTGGTCTTTACCGCCAGGGGTAACGATCGCGCAGAAAGCTACCGTCAGGCTGGCTTACCGACGCTCGAGATGGCATTTACCGATTATCCCTCATTGATGAAATCCGTCACTACCACCGCTGAAGCGCTGGGAACACAAACGGCACGTCAGCGTGCGGCGGATTACAACCAGTATCTACAATCGGTCCTCCAGAACGTGCAGCATAAAACGCAGGGGCTTACCGACGCACAGCGTCCAACGGTACTGCATATCCAATCGCTCAAGCCGTTGAAAGTGGACGGAAGCAAAACGCTGATCGACACCTGGATAACGCTGGCCGGCGGCAAAAATGCGGCGGCGGGTATAGAGGGAAATATGAGAGAAGTCTCGCCGGAACAGGTACTCGCCTGGCAACCCGATGTGATCATTCTGGGCGCGAACTGCGGTTCTCTGGCGAATTCTGCCTACGCCGGGCTGTTCGCCGGGCTGAAGGCGGTGAAAAACAATCGAGTGCAACAGAACCCTGCGGGCGTTTTCCCGTGGGATCGCTATGGCACCGAAAGCGCGCTACAAATTCAATGGGCGGCAGCCATGCTGCATCCAGACTTATTTCCGGACGTTAACATGGCAAGCGTGACGCAGGCGTTTTACCGCCGTTTCTTTGACTACCTGCTGAACGACGCAGAAGCGCTGCGCATTTTACAGGCGCTGCCGCCATCCGACGTTTAGCCGCGCCGGATGGCGCGGCATAGCAACGGCAAGCGTCAGTTATAAATCAGCGTAAATGTCGCCATGCTGTTGGCCGTGCCGGCACTCACGGTACTGCCCGTCTGTACGTACTGCGCAGTAAAGTTGATACGCTCGGCGCTGGAGACGCTGCTGGCCTTCACGTTCTTCAGCACCGGCAGATTCGCCGATTCGTTAAGCTTCACCGCGGTGCCAGCGGTCGGTGCCGGCGCGTCGTTACTGCCATAGCTCAGCTTAATACCCACGCCTTTAGCCGTACCCTCGCCCTGGGTTAATGCCAGCGTATCCGGCAGGCTGGCGTCGGCCTCCAGGCCGAAAAAGCCGATGCGTACGTCCGTTGGCTGCGAGCAGTACACCGGGATGGCAAAGTTTTGCGCGCTGCCGCCGGTGGTATTGACGCCTTTGAACGCGGATTTATTGACTGATCCCAGGCCAACATTGATGGTCGTTGTCGCGACCTCGCAGCTGCCGCTGGAGCCAATATCCACGTTCAGGGCCGACAAACTCAGGAACGTCGGCGACGAGGTGGCCGTGCCGTTTCCTGAAGCATCCTGCTGTTCCATATACAGCTTCCCGACCTGCGGCTGCGACTCCACGTTAGCGTGGTTACCGCTGACCAACTGCACATCGCCAATTTTATAGAAGGTGACATACGCCTTCACAATAATCTCACGCTCGGAAAGCAGTGAAGGCAGATCGGCACTGTCGCACACGGTGACCGACTCTTTCCCTGCCGGAGAAGACGTGCCATCGATGTAGTGCACCGCCCCGCCGTTGCACTGAAAGCCCAGCGAATAGCCCAGCCCGCTGAGCTTACTGGCAAAAATGTGCACCCCGTTCACCGCGATAGCGGCACCGGAAGTATCTACCTGCTGGTAAATCAGCCTTTTCCAGGCGGAAGCCGGTGCCTGCAGGTCACAGGTAAAGTGAATACCGCTGCCGTTATCCGCCAGCGAATGCGACATCTGCGAATTGACCGGCAGCGTCGGCAGGTACTGCACGTTCTGGGTGTTAATGGTCATGTCGCCAACGGTGGTGTTGCAGCTTTCCGCCCACACCCGTGGGCTGCTGATCCCCGCGACCAGCAATATCAGCCAGCCAAAAAGAGCATATCTTCGATTCATATTCGCGACCTTTTATAAACAGGTGACGCTGGCGGTTTTGACCGGCCGACGTTGCTGATTGTCAGGAAGATGGAAGTGGGCCACGCAGGTTTGCGTAGCGTTATGGTCATCCCAGCGCACCTCAAGGGTACCTTCATCCGGCACGCCGCTCAGGTACACCTGCCCCTGCTCGGCGACGATACCGGTCGCCGCATCGTCATCGCCTTTAACCCTCGCGCTGGCGTCAAACGGCAGCGGCCCGCCGCGTCCGCGCAGGGTGAACAGCACCCGATTCCCCAAGTGCGTGGCATAATCCGCCTCGACGATAGCGCCGCCGCCGGGGATGACCGTTTGTCCCAGCAGCTCCACGTCGGCATCATCTGGAATGGTTTCGGTATTCAGGCTGATGTCGTTTTTACGGTAGGCGGTCAGCGTGGGCACAATCGCATAGCCGCGCCAGTCGGTGTGCACGTCCGTGCCATTCTCGATATCCACGTTGTCGGCGCCTGGCGCGCGAACCACGGCAAAGCTGTCGCCGGTGTACTGGCCGAAAGTGACGCCGTGAGGATGGGCTACGATGGAGCCGGAAGCGCCCCAGGTTATCTGATTGCTGATTTTGTCATGCTGGTAACCCACCTGCGCTTCACCGTAGCCGCCGCGATAGTCCAGAGACACGCCGCTGTTGCTGCCCTGGCCGTTGTTACCGTACCCCTGCTGCACGCTGTAGAAGAGATTGTTTTTCTCCAGCGCCGAGCCGTAGAGTGAAGCCTGCTGCGAGGCGTGGCCTGCGTTATCGGTGGTGCTGCTGTAGCTGACAGAGCTGCCCGGCAGCATTTTGCCCAGCGGTACGTTCAGATTAAATGACCACGAGCGATCGGCTTTTTTATATTCTGACGATGCGGTGTAGTAGTAGCCCACGCCCCAGGAGACGCCTTTCCAGGCGCTATAAAAACCGACGTGCACCGTCTCATCATGGCCGCGAGCGTGCCAATAGGTCTGCGTCCAGGCCGATGCGGACAGGCTGCCAAGGCTGCCCAGCATTTGTGAAAGCGAGAACTCTTCGCGCGTGCGTTTATTATCCGTGACGCCGTAGCGGCCTTCCAGCGCATTCGCCTCGCTGAAGTCATAGTAACCGCTGGAGGAGTAGCGATAGCTTGCCAGGCTGAGCGATGTGCCGCTGCTGGCAAACTCTTTCTGGTACTGCAGGCGCGCTGAGTTGCCGCTGTAGCGCCGATTTGACGGCGTGCGGGTCGTCGCGCGGGTGTAATCAAAGCCTAACGATCCCAGTTCGCCAAAACCGTGTCCCAGCCCGGCGGACCAGGCCTGATAATCGTCCGCCACCTGCGCGCCGCCGTAGAACGTGATATCGGCAGGCAGCCCGTAGAACAGCGTCGACTGCACAAACTGCGGCTCACGGGTCTGTGGCTGCGTGGAATAAAAGCGTCCGGCGCTGACGCTGTACTTCACCCGTCCCTGCCGCAGCATAAACGGCACGGCGGAAAACGGCTGGGTAAACTTTCGCTCAGAGCCGTCGCTTTCTTTAACCGTCACCTCCAGATCGCCGCTCTGCGAGGTCGGATAAAGATCGTTAATCGCGAACGCGCCGGGGGCGACGAAGGTTTCATAAATCACATAACCATGCTGGGAGACGGTGACTTTGGCATTGCTGTGGGCCATACCGCGAATAACCGGGGCGAATCCGCGCTGGCTGTCCGGCAGCATCTCTTCTTCCGACATCAGCTGCGCGCCGCGGAACTGCACGCTATCAAACACGTCGCCGCTGGTATAGGTATCACCAATGCGCAGCTGGCTCTTCAGCGCCCGCACATCGTGCTGCAGGTAGGTACTCTGTGAACGCCAGCGGCGGGTTTTGTCATACTGCATGGAGGCAATATTACGTAGCCGCCAGCCGCCGAGGTTAACGCCGCTGCGCAAATTGAGGTAGTTCGTTTGCGTTGTGCGTTCGTCTTCATGGGACTGGGCGCCGCTGAGGTTATAGTCAACAAACGCCGCCGGAATGCCGTCGTCCCAGCGTGACGGATCGACGTACCCGCGGCTTTTAAGGTTCAGCGCCGCCTGCGGAATGCTCAGATTCAGCCGCTGGCTGGCGAAATCAAAATGGCTGCTGGCATCGGGGATAAAGCGTTCAATATGGGTTAACGTTTCGCCATCATGTAACTGCTCGAACGCGGGGAAGGCGCTGATGTTGACGCCATAATCCGCCAGCTTCTCTGGCGTAAGCACCGGCAGCAGACCATCACCGCCGTCGATAAATTCCACCGTCTCCTGCGCAACCTGCTGGTTGTTCACCCACACCGTTACGGGGTAGCTCCCCGGCTGCTGGCCGCCCGACCTGGCGAAGTAATGTAAATCGGCGGTTTTTTGCTGCGGGTCAGACAATTCAACGGCCGCCGGGTCAAAGTAATCGTCAGCCCAGACAGCAGGGTTGTAACACAAGACGAACAGTGCCGTCGGCACGCAGGCCAGCAGCACGGCGGTACCGAGTGTAGTATCGTCGTTCCGGGAGTCTGAGGTTGTCGTCTTCACGCTGGGGCCCGTAATAATTACCGTTGAGTGAAATCAGTCACACCGCCAAAATCATTTATCGCCCGCCATTTCACGGTACCTAAGCGGCTAATCGGCCACGTTTTGTCGCTGAACGGCGCAATCATGCCCGGAGACTCCAGCTCCTGACCGCCGACCGAAAGGGAGAAAAATGAAACAAAATAAGGGGTAGGATTATGAGCGGTCAGTTCTGAACCCACGGAATGGAACGTTAGGGAAGGTGCGAATAAGCGGGGAAATTCTTCTCGGCTGACTCAGTCATTTCATTTCTTCATGTTTGAGCCGATTTTTTCTCCCGTAAATGCCTTGAATCAGCCTATTTAGACCGTTTCTTCGCCATTTAAGGCGTTATCCCCAGTTTTTAGTGAGATCTCTCCCACTGACGTATCATTTGGTCCGCCCGAAACAGGTTGGCCAGCGTGAATAACATCGCCAGTTGGTTATCGTTTTTCAGCAACCCCTTGTATCTGGCTTTCACGAAGCCGAACTGTCGCTTGATGATGCGAAATGGGTGCTCCACCCTGGCACGGATGCTGGCTTTCATGTATTCGATGTTGATGGCCGTTTTGTTCTTGCGTGGATGCTGTTTCAAGGTTCTTACCTTGCCGGGGCGCTCGGCGATCAGCCAGTCCACATCCACCTTGGCCAGCTCCTCGCGCTGTGGCGCCCCTTGGTAGCCGGCATCGGCTGAGACAAATTGCTCCTCTCCATGCAGCAGATTACCCAGCTGATTGAGGTCATGCTCGTTGGCCGCGGTGGTGACCAGGCTGTGGGTCAGGCCACTCTTGGCATCGACACCAATGTGGGCCTTCATGCCAAAGTGCCACTGATTGCCTTTCTTGGTCTGATGCATCTCCGGATCGCGTTGCTGCTCTTTGTTCTTGGTCGAGCTGGGTGCCTCAATGATGGTGGCATCGACCAAGGTGCCTTGAGTCATCATGACGCCTGCTTCGGCCAGCCAGCGATTGATGGTCTTGAACAATTGGCGGGCCAGTTGATGCTGCTCCAGCAGGTGGCGGAAATTCATGATGGTGGTGCGGTCCGGCAAGGCGCTATCCAGGGATAACCGGGCAAACAGACGCATGGAGGCGATTTCGTACAGGGCATCTTCCATCGCGCCATCGCTCAGGTTGTACCAATGCTGCATGCAGTGAATGCGTAGCATGGTTTCCAGCGGATAAGGTCGCCGGCCATTACCAGCCTTGGGGTAAAACGGCTCGATGACTTCCACCATGTTTTGCCATGGCAGAATCTGCTCCATGCGGGAGAGGAAAATCTCTTTTCTGGTCTGACGGCGCTTACTGCTGAATTCACTGTCGGCGAAGGTAAGTTGATGACTCATGATGAACCCTGTTCCATGGCTCCAGATGACAAACATGATCTCATATCAGGGACTTGTTCGCACCTTCCTTAGCATACTAATGAGTTTGCCGACTGCGCAAATATCTCTCGCAATGTATTCCCGATTAGTTTAGTATTTACTAAATTAAGTAAAATCTAAACTAACTATGACCCCAAATGAACTGCTTCAGTCCCGTGCCGGCGAGGCCGCCGCGCTACTCAAAGCGATGAGCAACCCTCGCCGGCTGCTGATCCTTTGTATGCTCTGCGACGCTCCGGGCACCAGCGCAGGCGATTTAGCCAAAGCCTGCGGGTTAAGCCCGTCCGCGACTTCACAGCACCTTGCGCGCATGCGGGAAGAGCGGCTGGTTGACTGTCGGCGCGAGGCACAGCGTCTTCACTATTTCATCAAAAACGAGGCGGTGCAGCAGATAGTCGCCACCTTAAAAACGCTCTACTGCCCCTGAGGAGCCCTGCATGACGACCGAAACGATTTCCCCGAAAGAAGCCTTCGCCCTGACCGAACAGGGTGCCCTGCTGATTGATATTCGCGACGCCGATGAATATGCCCGCGAACATATACCTGCCGCTCGCCTGCTTCCGCTCGGCGCCATTGAGCAAGGTGCAACCGTGCAGGCGTCCGCAGCGGACGTGGTGATTTTTCACTGCCAGTCCGGTAACCGTACCCGTAACAATCTCGCCCGCCTTGTCGCAGCGGCCGCGCCTGCACAGGTGAACATTGTTGAAGGTGGGATTGATGGCTGGCGTCAGGCCGGTCTGCTCACCGTTGAAGATAAATCACAGCCGCTACCCCTAATGCGCCAGGTACAGATTGCGGCTGGCGTGCTAATTTTACTGGGCGTTATCCTCGGCTATAGCGTTTCCAGCGCCTTCTTCCTGCTCAGCGCATTCGTTGGCGCGGGCTTAACCTTTGCCGGGGTGACGGGTTTTTGCGGCATGGCGCGGCTGTTAGTCGCGATGCCGTGGAACCGTCGTTGACGGCTGCCGCCGCGGCGACAAGATATCACCCTCTATAACAAAGGAGTTCGTGGATGTTTGCACCTGGCGATCTGGTTCAGTCCAAAATGGGCGGACCAAAACTCAAAGTCATTGAAGCGCATGAAGATAGCATCGTCGCCGTACAGGCAAGCGATGAGCACGGTAAACAATACACCCTGAAAAACGACGACGTTGCCCCGTACCATGAAGAGGGAGACTTTGGCGTCTGCTGAGTGCTTTCTGCGGTGAGCATCGCTCGCCGCTTCCTTCCCCCCTTCAGTTGCATGATTACCCAAATTTCACGCATATCTCAAAAATCTAACATCCAACATTTAATGCTAATAAAAAGCCCAAAATCTGGATAAAAAAACCAATAGCGATAGCGATCACAATAAAATCAGCATCGCACGCCGACGCGTGAATCATGCCGGCATTTACGCCCATCACACTCCGGCGAACTCATCACATAACACAATGATTTTAATCATTAAAATAACCTTCAAAAACAAAAATAGCGTAGCGCTCAAAAAACAATCGACGGCAGAGTATTTTATTGACAAAAATGCATTAAATAAAAATATTTCACTAGTTGTTTGTTTTATTGTAGATGGATAACCTATAAGCGTCGTACAAACCAATCCAAAACGCCTAAAAAAACGTTTTCACTCAGTTATAACGTCCATTTTCGAGGAGCATACCGATGTTCTCTGCGCAGTCACGCCTGCGTCATGCGGCAGCAGACACTTTCGCCATGGTGGTCTACTGTTCCGTCGTGAACATGATGATTGAAATATTTCTCTCGGGAATGACCTTCGAGCAGTCACTTTCATCACGTCTGGTTGCTATTCCGGTCAACATTATTATTGCCTGGCCATACGGTCTGTATCGTGACTTTATTATGCGCCAGGCGGCGCGTATCAGCCCGGCAGGTTGGGTGAGAAGAGCGGCGGACCCGCTGGCGTACGTGACCTTCCAGTCGCCGGTGTACGTTATGATTCTGCTGAGCGTTGGCGCCGACTGGCACCAGATTGCCGCGGCGGTCAGCTCTAACGCGGCGATCTCGCTGGTGATGGGGGCGGCTTACGGCTACTTCCTCGATTTCTGCCGTCGCCTGTTCCGTGTGGAACAATATACCCAGGCAAAAGCCTGATAGACGCGCAATAAACGACTGGCGATGCCAGTCGTTTATTCATACGTTCTCGCCAAATAACCCATCTAAAAAGCGTTCTAACGCCATTCGTGAACTAAAACCGTGCGGAATGCCGTAGTGCTGTTCCACATCGCCGCCGAGATACAGCGGGAACTGTTCATAGTGATCGCAAGCTTTAATATCAGACGCCGGTTCGGCAAATTTATAGCTTCGGTCTTTAAGCCCCGGATGAATAATCAACGCAGTGCGCCCCATCCGCGCTTCGCGGTTAACGTAGACGTAATTCTCACCGCGGCGATAGCCGTAGGCTTTGGGGGTTACCGCATCCATGGTAAAGCCCGCTTTTTCAAGCACGCGCGCTACCTCGTCAGGTCGTAAATACATATTTTTTCCTCGTTATCTTTTACTGCATCGCCACCTTACATGAATCAGTATTCGTCTCGCTTTCAGATAATTCCAGAAACTCATTAATTCCCGGCAATTTATAGCGTATGGCCTACACTTAACGCTCAATACAAATTCGAGGAGGCCGAGATGCCAAAGTTGTTTAATCGCAATGAAGCTGACGACGAAGTACAAGATATTCATAACGATGTCAGCCAATTAGCCGACAGTCTGGAAGATATTCTGAAGAGCTGGGCCAGTGAAAATAAAGATGAGGTAGATACCGCTCGTCGTAAGGCTAAAGCGTTACTCAGCGAAACCCGCGCACGTATTCACGGCCGTAGCCGCATACAGCAAAGCGCATGCGACGTTGCCGAAACGGCAGACAGCTATATTCGCGATAAACCGTGGCAAAGTGTGAGCGCGGCCGCGGCGGTAGGTATTTTTATTGGCGTATTATTGGGATCGCGCCGATAATATAACCACAATGATGTTGATAATAAAAACGCGTCTCCCCCGGAGTGTCTCTGATGCTCCGGGGTTTTTATTTTAGCGCCCGCCGTAGCGCCGCCACCTGCTCGTCAGCCATCGCCTGCGAAATAAGATTCGTAAAGCTCATTATCAGCCCGCCTCGTCCACCTGTCGCTATCCGCCAGTCGCTGATAGCCTGTACCGCCAGGCCAGCCTCACGGGCCCTGCGCGCCATCGCGCGATCGTCCCCCTCGACCGTCACCACCAGTTGAATGCCGCCGGATTGCGCCACAACCTGAAAACCCTGAGCCACGAGCGCGGTTTCCAGCCAGCGGCGACGCTGGGCATAGTGAATGCGCATTTTCTTCAGATGGCGCCAGAAGTGACCTTCGCGTAGAAAGTCTGCCAGCGTGTGCTGCCAGAGCAGCGGCACCGGGCAGGCCGCACGCTGAGCCTGACGACGAAACGCCGCCACCAGCGGCAGCGGAACCACCAGCCAGGCGGTCCGCAGCGCTGGAAACAACGATTTGCTGAACGTCCCTACATAAATCACCCGCTGTGGCGCATCCAGACTCTTCAACGGCGGCAGCGGCTTGCCGTGATAGCGAAACTCGCTGTCATAATCGTCTTCAATGACCCACGCCCGCTGGTGTGCCGCCCAGTCGAGCAGCTGTCGCCGACGCGGCAGCGACAGCGCCACGCCGGTCGGGCTCTGGTGAGCCGGAGTTAATAGCGCAAATCGCGCGTCGCCGGCATGCTGTAATGCCCAGTCAATATTCATCCCCTCGTCGTCAACCGGCACCGGGTGCAGGCTTACGCCCTCCTCTGCCAGCGTCGGGCGGATCAGCGGGAAGCCTGGATCTTCTACCCACATGCTCTCACCGCGCCCATCCAGCGCTTTAAGCGCCAGGCTCATAGCCGCCGCATAGCCCGAAGTGATAAACACCTGACCGGCATCGCACTCAATGCTCCGCGACAGCCGCAGGTACTCGACTATCGCCTGACGCAGCGCCAGTTCACCACACACATCGCCCAACGCGAGGTCAAAGCGGGTTTGCGTACGCAGCCTGCGCCCCATTACCCGAGCCCATAGCCCGCGCGGAAAGAGATCCAGCGCGGGCAAGCCAAGCTGGAACGGCAGCGGCTGGAACTGCTCGCCGCCAAAACCAAGCGGCTCCGCTGGCGTGGCTTCAAGCGTTAAGTGATGACTGACATACGTCCCTGCCTGCCCGCGTCGTTCAAGCCACCCCTGCGCCACCAGCTCCGCATAGGCGTTCTCCACCGTCACTCTGGAGACACCAAGCTCCTGAGCGTAGAGGCGACTGGACGGCAGACGCCTGCCCGCGCTCAGTTCACCTTGTTCAATCGCCGCCTTCAGCTGACGAGCGATTTGCTGGTATCGCGGTACATGGCGCGTTTTCATGGTCTTATTTTTTACCCAGAATATGGCTATCTTTTTAGGGCCATTATAGTGCTATTTTTGTCTCATCTTGAACGAGGAGAAAGACAATGACTGCACTACGCCAACCCTATAGTGAACTGAGCCCAGCGGTCTATGCCGGGCTGGTACAGGCGAGCATCGCGCTGGAAAAGAGCACGCTGGAACGCCCGCTGCTTGAGCTGCTGTACCTGCGGGTGTCACAAATTAACGGCTGCGCGTTTTGCCTGGAGATGCACAGCAACGCGCTGCGCAAAGCCGGTGTGGAACAGACCAGGCTGGACGCGCTAGCTGGCTGGAGAGTGAGCGATCGCTTCAGCGATGCAGAACGCGCCGCGCTGGCCTGGGCGGAAGATCTGACGCACGTCGCCGAAACACACGCCGAAGATGACGTCTACCAGCCGCTGCTGGCGCATTTTAGCGCGGAACAAATTAGCGATATGACCTTTGCTATCAGCCTGATGAACGCCTTTAAACGTCTGGCTGTCGGTATGCGGATGTAAGCCAGAATCGCCCGTGACTATTCATCATTCACGGGCGATTTGACGTTGTAAATAATGCCTCAATCCTCGCCAATATACGCCCACATTTTTCGCCGGGATATTTCTTATCAAACGGCCATGATCATACAAATAACTCACGCTAATTCACGGTGATTTTTCCGACAATATTCATGCCATTTTTCCGATCGCCTGCAAATTTTCCAGCTTAATTTACAAAAAAATCAACAGGCGCTAATTTGCGGCTCAGCCCTTATATCATGGGAAATGAGCGCACGATCGCCCTGCCTGATATTTCTGATAAGAACAGGTTGAGGGTTGTCACATCATCTGAATGTGCTAGGGTATAAAAAGGTAATTATTCTCATCAGGTACCATATCGACATAAACTAAAAACAGGAAAACGCATATTGCATGGCAGTTAAATTAGAAGTTAAGAATCTTTATAAAATATTCGGCGAGCATCCACAGCGAGCATTTAAATATATCGAGAAGGGTTTCAGCAAAGAGCAAATTCTGGAAAAAACAGGGTTATCGCTTGGCGTCAAAGACGCCAGTCTGGCCATTGAAGAAGGCGAGATATTTGTCATCATGGGGTTATCCGGCTCCGGCAAATCCACCATGGTACGCCTTCTCAATCGTCTGATTGAACCCACCCGCGGTCAGGTGCTGATTGACGGTGTGGATATTGCCAAAATATCCGACGCCGAGCTCCGCGACGTGCGCCGCAAAAAAATCGCCATGGTATTCCAGTCGTTTGCGCTGATGCCGCACATGAGCGTGCTGGATAACACCGCATTCGGCATGGACCTTGCGGGCGTGCCGGTACAAGAGCGCCAGGAAAAAGCACTGGACGCCCTGCGTCAGGTGGGCCTCGAAAACTACGCGCACGCTTATCCGGATGAACTGTCCGGCGGGATGCGACAGCGCGTCGGTCTGGCGCGTGCTCTGGCCATCAACCCTGATATTCTATTAATGGATGAAGCCTTCTCGGCGCTCGATCCTTTAATTCGTACTGAGATGCAGGATGAGCTGGTAAAATTACAGGCGAAACATCAGCGTACCGTGGTATTTATTTCCCACGATCTCGATGAAGCAATGCGAATTGGCGATCGCATTGCCATTATGCAAAATGGCGAAGTCGTTCAGGTGGGTACTCCGGATGAAATTCTGAATAATCCGGCCAATGATTATGTCCGCACCTTCTTCCGCGGTGTGGATATTAGCCAGGTGTTTAGCGCCAAAGATATTGCACGTCGTAATCCCGATGGCTTAATCCGTAAAACGCCGGGCTTTGGCCCACGCTCCGCGCTGAAATTATTGCAGGATGATGACCGCGAATTTGGCTACGTCATTGAACGCGGAAATAAGTTTGTCGGTATTGTCTCCATCGACTCCCTGAAAGAGGCGTTAAAAGCTAACCTGGGAATCGACGCGGCGCTGATTGACGAGCCTCTGGCCGTTGATGCGCAGACGCCGCTCAGCGAATTGCTCTCTCATGTGGGCCACGCGCCCTGCGCCGTTCCGGTGGTGGGAGAAGAACAGCAGTACGTCGGCGTGATTTCAAAACGCATGCTGCTACAGGCATTAGATCGCGAGGGGGCAAACAACAATGGCTGATCAATCTAACCCGTGGGATACCACACCGGCCGCAGACAGCGCGGCAAATTCTGCCGACGCCTGGGGCTCTCCGGCATCGACGCCGTCCGGCGGTAGCGCAGACTGGCTGCACAGCGCGCCCGCTCCGCAGGCTGAGCATTTTAATATTATGGATCCGTTCCATAAGACGCTGATTCCACTCGATAGCTGGGTAACTCACGGCATTGACTGGGTGGTCACGCACTTCCGCCCGCTGTTCCAGGGGATTCGCGTTCCCGTCGACTATATTCTGAGCGCCTTCCAGCAGCTGCTGCTAGGAATGCCCGCACCGGTGGCGATTGTGATTTTCGCCCTCATCGCCTGGCAGATCTCCAGCCTCGGCATGGGCGTAGCGACCTTTATCTCGCTGATTGCCATCGGTGCGATTGGCGCATGGTCACAGGCCATGGTGACGCTGGCACTGGTACTCACTGCGCTGCTGTTCTGTGTGTTAATCGGCCTGCCGCTCGGTATCTGGCTGGCGCGAAGCCCGCGGGCGGCGAAGATTATTCGTCCGCTGCTTGATGCCATGCAGACGACTCCCGCGTTCGTGTACCTGGTGCCGATTGTCATGCTGTTCGGTATTGGTAACGTCCCGGGCGTCGTCGTGACGATTATCTTCGCCCTGCCGCCCATTGTGCGCCTGACCATTCTTGGGATTAACCAAGTGCCTGCAGATCTTATCGAGGCATCGCGATCCTTCGGCGCTAGCCCACGTCAGATGCTGTTTAAAGTGCAGCTGCCGCTGGCAATGCCGACCATTATGGCGGGCGTCAACCAGACGCTGATGCTGGCCCTGTCAATGGTCGTGATCGCCTCCATGATCGCCGTCGGCGGTCTCGGCCAGATGGTCCTGCGCGGTATTGGCCGTCTGGATATGGGGCTGGCAACGGTTGGCGGCGTGGGGATCGTTATCCTCGCCATCATTCTCGACCGCCTGACCCAGGCCGTTGGCCGCGACTCCCGCAGCCGTGGCAATCGCCGCTGGTACAGCACCGGCCCGCTGGGTCTGCTGCTCCGCCCTTTCACTAAGTAACCATCGTGTTGGCCTGCGCTGCGGGCCAACGCTCCACGACTATCACTATTAAAGGAACAACGATGCGACACTCATTTGTTTTTGCGACAGCGTTTGCCACGCTGGTTTCCACCAGCGCCTTTGCCACCGACCTGCCGGGGAAAGGCATGACCGTACAGCCGGTACAGAGCACCCTGTCCGAAGAAACGTTCCAGACGCTGCTGGTCAGCCGCGCGCTGGAAAAGCTCGGTTACACCGTCAGTAAACCCAACGAAGTCGATTACAACGTCGGCTACACCTCTATCGCCGCCGGCGACGCGACCTTTACCGCCGTCAACTGGATACCGCTGCATGACGATATGTATGCAGCGGCTGGCGGTGACAAGAAATTTTACCGCGAAGGTACGCTGGTTGGCGGCGCGGCGCAGGGGTATCTGATCGATAAGAAAACCGCCGACCAGTACCACATTACCAATATTGAGCAGCTTAAAGATCCGAAAATCGCCAAACTGTTCGATACCAACGGCAACGGTAAGGCCGATCTGACCGGCTGTAACCCAGGCTGGGGCTGTGAGGCGGTGATTAATCATCAGCTGGATGCCTACGATCTGACCAAAACGGTCGAGCATAATCAGGGCAACTATGCGGCAATGATGGCCGATACCATCACCCGCTTTAAAGAAGGCAAGCCGATTATCTACTATACCTGGACACCGTATTGGGTGAGCGACGTGCTGAAACCGGGGAAAGACGTGGTCTGGCTGCAGGTGCCGTTCTCCTCCCTGCCGGGCGTACAGAAAAATATCGACACCAAGCTGGCTAACGGCGCGAACTACGGCTTCCCGGTAAGCACTATGCATATCGTCGCCAATAAGGCCTGGGCCGAGAAAAACCCGGCGGCGGCGAAGCTGTTTGCCATTATGAAGCTGCCGCTGTCCGACATTAACGCACAGAACGCGATGATGCATGACGGCAAGGCTTCAGAAGCCGACGTTCAGGGCCAGGTTGATGGCTGGATTCAGGCTCACCAGCAGGTATTTGACGGCTGGGTAAAAGAGGCGCTGGCCGCGCAGAAGTAGGCCTGAACAGCCTCCTGCCATCAGGCATGCCCACTCGGGGCGGCATAAAGCAGCATCCGAGTGTGGCGATGCCGAGAATGTACCTGAGCCGCCTCCGACTGCCGGATGGCGGCTTTGCCTTATCTGGCCTACAGACACTTTGCTTACCCGGCCTACGGAAAGATAGGGCCCCGTAGCCAAAAAGCACATTCCGCTACGCGACATTTTCCCCGCCCTTCCCGCCTTTGGTTATTATCACTCTCTCTTTCTTAATCATTTCAGCCATTATGACTAAACCTGCCCACGGGCTTAGCCCAGCCTTAATTGCCTTAATGTCCGTCGCCACCGGCCTGGCCGTTGCCAGCAACTACTACGCGCAGCCGCTGCTGGAGACCATTGCCCGCCACTTTTCGCTTAGCGCGGGACAGGCCGGGTTCATCGTTACCGCCGCACAGCTTGGCTATGCCGCCGGGCTGCTGTTCCTGGTGCCGCTGGGCGATATGTTTGAACGCCGCTCGCTTATCGTGACCATGACGCTGCTTGCGGCGGGTGGAATGCTCATTACCGCAAGCAGCAGCACTCCGGCCATGATGATCCTTGGCACCGCACTTACCGGGCTATTCTCCGTCGTTGCCCAGCTGCTGGTGCCTATGGCGGCAACCCTTGCTTCGCCGGAAAAGCGCGGTAAGGTCGTCGGCACGGTGATGAGCGGGCTGCTGCTCGGCATTTTGCTGGCGCGAACCGTTGCTGGCCTGCTGGCGAATCTGGGCGGCTGGCGTACCGTCTACTGGGTTGCCGCCGTGCTGATGGTGCTGCTGGCCTTTGCCCTGTGGCGCGGCCTGCCGAAACTCAAGCAGGAGACGCATCTCAACTACCCGCAGCTGCTGGGCTCTATCTTCAGCCTTTTTGCCCGCGATAAGCTGCTGCGCACCCGTGCTATCCTCGGCTGTCTGACCTTTGCCAACTTCAGCATTCTCTGGACCTCGATGGCGTTCCTGCTCTCCGGCGCGCCGTTCAACTACTCGGAAGGGGCTATCGGGCTGTTCGGGCTGGCGGGCGCGGCTGGCGCGCTGGGCGCACGTCCGGTCGGCGGGCTGGCGGATAAGGGCAAAGCGCACCTGACCACCACCTGGGGCCTGTTGCTACTGCTGCTTTCCTGGGTGGCTATCTGGTACGGTCACACCTCCGCTATCGCGCTGATCGTCGGTATTCTGGTGCTCGACCTGATGGTACAAGGCGTGCATATCACTAACCAGACGGTCATCTATCGCGTGCAGCCCGATGCCCGTAACCGTCTGACCGCGGGCTACATGACCAGCTACTTTATCGGCGGCGCGGCCGGGTCGCTGCTTTCCGCTGCGGCCTGGCAGCACGCAGGCTGGGCCGGCGTATGTGCGGCGGGTGCAGCAATCTCTCTCGCTAACCTGCTGGTCTGGTGGTGGGGCTATCACCGTCAGGAAGCCGAATAACACAAATGCGATGAGCGTTACGTATACAGCATCTCTATGTCATAGGTAAATCACATAAATTACGGGCATTAATTCATTTACTTTATTTGTCACCATCGTTACTATATCGACTGTAACTAATGAGGTAATGCCCAGATGGATAGTTCGTTTACGCCCATTGAACAAATGCTGAAATTTCGCGCCAGCCGCTGCGAAGAGTTTCCTTTCCAGGAAATTCTTCTGACTCGCCTTTGCATGCACATGCAGGGTAAGCTGCTGGATAACCGCAATAAAATGCTGAAAGCTCAAGGGATTAACGAGACGTTGTTTATGGCGCTAATCACGCTGGAGTCTCAAGAAAACCACAGTATTCAGCCTTCCGAGCTCAGCTGTGCGCTGGGGTCATCGCGTACTAACGCGACCCGCATCGCCGATGAGCTGGAAAAGCGCGGCTGGATTGAACGTCGTGAAAGTGACAACGATCGTCGCTGCCTGCATCTGCAGCTGACCGACAAAGGTCGTGAGTTCCTGAACGAAGTTCTGCCACCGCAGCATCACTGCCTGCATCAGCTCTGGTCGTCGCTTAGCCCGGCCGAGAAAGATCAGCTCGAACATATCACCCGCAAACTTCTTACTCGTCTGGATCAGATGGAAGAGGACGGCTCAGTACTTGACGCCCTGCGCTGATACTACCGCGATAACAATGAAAACAAACAGGCCAGCAGATAACCCCTGCTGGCCTTTCTGGTAAACAGGTCGGCGTCGCCGATATTAATAATAAGAATGTGGAGAATCACATGAGCGCAAATGCGGAGACTCAAACCCCGCAGCAACCCGCCAACAAGAAAGGCAAACGCAAACGCGCCCTCGTCTTGTTGACCTTGCTCTTTGTTATTATTGCCGTGGCCTACGGGGCCTACTGGTTTTTGGTACTGCGTCACTTCGAAGAAACCGATGACGCATACGTGGCGGGGAACCAGGTTCAAATCATGTCGCAGGTGTCCGGCAGCGTGACGAAAGTCTGGGCCGACAACACCGACTATATCCAGCAGGGTGATGTTCTGGTCACGCTCGATCAGACCGATGCTCAGCAGGCGTTTGAAAAAGCGCAGACGGCGCTGGCTTCCAGCGTGCGTCAGATGCGCCAGTTGATGATCAACAACAAACAGCTGCAGGCCAATATCGATATCCGTAAAACGACGCTGGCGCAGGCGCAGACCGACCTCAACCGTCGTATCCCACTGGGTAACGCCAACCTGATCGGCCGCGAAGAGCTGCAGCACGCGAAAGATGCGGTCACCAGCGCGCAGGCGGCTCTCGACGTCGCTATCCAGCAGTACAACGCTAACCAGGCGATGATCCTGGGAACGAAACTGGAAGAGCAGCCGACCGTGCGTCAGGCGGCGACGGAAGTCCGTAATGCATGGCTTGCCCTGCAGCGTACCAAAATCGTCAGCCCGATGAGCGGCTACGTCTCTCGTCGCTCCGTTCAGCCTGGCGCACAGATTAGCCCAACCACGCCGCTGATGGCGGTGGTGCCGGCCAATAACCTGTGGGTCGACGCGAACTTTAAAGAGACCCAACTGGCCCATATGCGTATTGGTCAGCCGGTCACCGTGATCAGCGACATCTACGGCGATGACGTGAAGTACACCGGGAAAGTTGTCGGCCTCGATATGGGTACCGGTAGCGCCTTCTCCCTGCTGCCGGCGCAGAACGCCACCGGTAACTGGATCAAAGTCGTGCAGCGTCTGCCGGTACGTATCGAACTGGATGCCGACCAGCTGGCGAAACACCCGCTGCGTATCGGCCTGTCTACGCTGGTGAAAGTAGACACGTCCAACCGCGACGGACAAATTCTGGCCAACCAGATTCGTAACAGCCCGGCATACGAGAGCAACGCGCGTGAAATCAGCCTCGATCCGGTTAACAAGCTGATTAACGATATCGTTCAGGCCAACGCCAACTAATGCTGGGGTGCGCGTAATGCAACAGCAAAAACCGCTGGAAGGCGCGCAGCTGGTCATTATGACCATTGCGCTGTCGCTGGCTACCTTCATGCAGGTGCTGGACTCCACCATCGCTAACGTGGCCATCCCCACCATTGCCGGGAACCTTGGCTCATCGCTGAGCCAGGGGACGTGGGTCATCACCTCGTTTGGGGTCGCTAACGCCATTTCCATTCCGATTACCGGCTGGCTGGCAAAGCGCGTCGGTGAGGTGAAGCTGTTCCTGTGGTCAACCGTCGCCTTTGTCATTGCGTCATGGGCGTGCGGGATGTCCAACAGCCTTAGCATGCTGATCTTCTTCCGCGTTATTCAGGGGATTGTTGCCGGGCCGTTGATCCCACTGTCGCAGAGTCTGCTGCTGAGTAACTATCCGCCAGCCAAGCGCTCTATTGCGCTGGCGCTGTGGTCGATGACGGTCATCGTTGCGCCTATCTGCGGGCCAATTCTCGGCGGCTACATCAGCGATAACTATCACTGGGGCTGGATCTTCTTTATCAACGTGCCCATCGGCGCGGTGGTCGTGCTATTAAGCCTCCAGACCCTACGCGGGCGCGAAACGCGAACCGAACAGCGCCGTATCGACGGCGTGGGCCTGGCGCTGCTGGTGCTCGGGATCGGTAGTCTGCAGGTGATGCTTGACCAGGGTAAAGAACTCGACTGGTTTAACTCGACCGAGATCATCGTTCTGACCATCGTCGCGGTGATATCGCTGAGCTTCCTGATTGTCTGGGAGCTGACCGACGATAACCCGATTGTCGATTTGTCGTTGTTTAAGTCGCGAAACTTCACCATCGGCTGCTTGTGTATCAGCCTGGCCTATATGCTCTACTTCGGCGCGATCGTTTTACTGCCGCAGCTATTGCAGGAGGTCTACGGCTATACCGCGACCTGGGCCGGTCTGGCATCGGCGCCGGTCGGGGTGATCCCCGTGATTCTGTCGCCGATTATCGGCCGCTTTGCCCATAAGCTGGATATGCGCCGTCTGGTGACCTTCAGTTTTATTATGTACGCCGTGTGCTTCTACTGGCGCGCCTACACCTTCGAACCGGGAATGGACTTTGGTGCGTCGGCGTGGCCGCAGTTTATTCAGGGCTTTGCCGTGGCATGCTTCTTCATGCCGCTGACCACCATCACGCTTTCCGGGCTACCGCCCGAGCGTCTGGCGGCCGCCTCGAGCCTGTCGAACTTCACGCGTACGCTGGCGGGCTCCATCGGGACGTCAATTACCACAACGCTTTGGACCAACCGCGAAGCCATGCACCATGCGCAGCTAACGGAGTCGGTAACGCCGTTTAACCCTAACGCCCAGCAGATGTACGATCAGCTACAGGGTATGGGGATGACGCAGCAGCAGGCTTCCGGCTGGATAGCCCAGCAGATCACCAACCAGGGGCTGATTGTTTCGGCCAACGAAATCTTCTGGATTTCAGCGGGGATCTTCCTCGTGCTCCTGGGGCTGGTGTGGTTTGCCAGGCCGCCGTTTGGCGCCGGGGGCGGGGGCGGAGGCGCTCACTAGTTAAAAAGCCAGCTCGGTTGAGCTGGCTTTTTTTTGCCCTGTCGCGTCAGGCGACGGAAGATTAATGCGATGAGTTCGCGAATGCCCCTTGTTTAAGGTCGTCCACAATATGATTCATTCGGCTTTCATTGAGCCCATAGAATTTAATGGAAAATGCCGTGAGGACATAAAAGAGAGCCGGTACCAGCGTAAATAGCAGCATGACACCTTGCGCCGCCGACGCCGACTGTACGGCAACGTTAGATTCATAATGGAAATAAGCCAGTACCCAACCTAATACCGCTCCGCCAACGGCGACGCCCAGCTTAATCACAAATATATTGGCTGCCACATTCATACCTGTAATTCGTCGCTGCGTTTTCCATTCACCATAATTATTTGCATCAGTAATCATTGACCACTGCAGCGCGCCGTTTCCGCCCTGAATCAGCATAATAATCAAATGAATTAACAGCACGACAATCCATAACTCCGGCGGCATAAAGAAGCATAGTACGCCGAATACCGCAATCAGCAGGTTGATCCAGAAAGACAGTTTTACCTTGCAGAAGCGGGTGCCAAAGGGTTTAGCAAGAACGGAGCCAGCCATTGATGCGAACATACCGCCCAGCATAAACAGCGTGATGATATCCGAGCCTTTATTCAGCACCGTATTAATGTAGTACACCACCGCGCCGCCGCGCAGCACCACGGCTACCAGCATCATGAAGTTGTAGACCGACAGAATCAGCCACTGATCGTTTTTGAACAGAATCTTCACGTCGCGCACGATGTTCAGGTTCTCCTCTTTCACCGGCTGCACGCGCTCTTTGGTTGTAAAGAAACAGACGATGAACATCAGGCAGCCTATCACCCCGAACAGCGCCATCGACACCTGAATACCGGTAGCGCGGTCACCCGGATAGAGGAAATCCGCCAGCGGTAGAATCAGCGCAGTCCCTAGCGCGCCGCCAATAGGCGTTATCGCAAAGCGCCACGACTGCAGCGACAGGTTTTCACGCGGATCGGCAGTAATCGCTGCGCCCAACGAGCAGTAAGGGATATTAATGGCGGTGTACATCAGCGTCATAAAGATATACGCCGCCACCGCATAAACCACCTTTCCGGTGTCGGAGAATGACGGAATGGAGTAAACCAGTACGCAGCTGACCGCAAACGGGATGCAGATAGCCAGCAGCCACGGGCGGAAGCGCCCCCAGCGCGTCGAGGTGGCATCGGCAATCGCCCCCATGATGGGATCGGTTATCGCATCCAGCAGGCGCACCAGCAGGAACATGGTGCCCATCACCGCCGGCGGCAGACCATAAATATCGGTGTAGAAATAAGCCAGAATAGCAACCGATGAGTCAAACACGATATGACTGGCGGCATCTCCCAGGCTATAGCCAATTTTTTCCTTAATAGAGATCCTATCCCCTGAAGACATATAAACTCCTGTATTTTTAGCGAATGCAACCGGTTTCAATAGGCGCTATTTTTTACGCATTCAGGGACAGGATCTATTATGTTTTTCGGCTAACTGATTATGTTTTTCATTTTATGTGATCGATAATTATCTTAACTCCCCTATTAAAGAGAGATTTTATTTTTCTGCGTGCGTCTTTCTCCTCAGATAAATACATAAAATAAATATATTCTATTTTTATTATTTTATTTATGAATATACTTTCGCGCATAAAAAAGCCCCTGCGCTCGCGCAGGGGCTCGATATTATCGATACCAACAGAAACTAGATGTGCAGTTCCTGCAGTTTTTCTTTCGGCAGCGCCAGTTCATCATTGCTGTTGATACGAACGTCGCGTTCGATAATATGACGAGCAATGTCCTGCGCTTCGCTCAGGGAGTGCATTTCGTAGGTACCGCACTGATACACGTTCAGCTCTGGGATCTGGTTTTGATCCTTCACCTTCAGCACGTCAGCCATCGCCGCTTTCCAGGCATCCGCAACGCGCTGCTCGTCCGGCGTACCGATCAGGCTCATGTAGAAACCGGTACGGCAGCCCATCGGAGAAATGTCGATAATCTCAACGCCGTTACCGTTCAGATGATCGCGCATAAAGCCCGCAAACAGGTGCTCCAGGGTATGGATCCCTCTTTCCGGCATCACTTCTTTGTTCGGCACACAAAAACGCAGATCAAAAACGGTGATCGCATCGCCGTGCGGCGTGTTCATTTTCTTCGCAACGCGAACGGCTGGGGCTTCCATACGGGTATGATCGACTGTGAAGCTATCTAACAACGGCATTTCGTAACCTCCGATATCACCTTCATGCTCCCGGGCGTGCAATTTTTTCTATCCGATTAACAACATAACCATTTGAATAGAATCAATTTTCTGTAATACGCCGCGTTCTGCTTCAGGTTAATGTGATTTTTTTTAAAATAAACTGAACTCTTTGTTCCCATGCCAGTCTTAGTATATGAAAGACGCGCATTTGTTATCATCATCCCTGATTCAGAGATGTATATTTTGGCCACAGTGATGTGGCCTTTTTCTTTTGTATCAGGCGTGTCTTGCCAGCAGCGCTTCAAACGATTCGTTATCCGCAGCTTCAATCTGACGCTGACGCGCTCTTGAAGCATCCCGCTCGTTGGCAAAATCCTCTTCGCTGAGAATCTCCAGCGGCTCTTCACGCAGCATCGTGCGGTACTGTTCCGCCAGAGCCTTACCGGTCCCCCCAATGCCCTGATCAAGCATAGAACGCAGAATGCGCGCCGAGAAGGTTAAATCCGGATTATCAAAGCAGGCCACCAGTTCATCGCATACTTTCTGATACGCCGTCCCGCCATTCATACCGTCCATAGTCTGGGCTACGCGTTTCAGATCGTGGAACAAATCTTTACCCACTTTGGTCAGCGGGAACTGCGCCGTTTCACAGCCAATCCCCAGCGTCAGCCCCGGCTTACGCCCTTCCAGAATCACGCGATTCCAGTTAGTGCGAGTGCACAGCAGCTCATCGCTGCTCATCTCCGGCGCATCGGCCAGCACGCACCAGACCATAAACAGGTCGAGGAAGCGAATCTGCTGCTCGTCCACGCCAATCGGTGAGAACGGGTTGATGTCCAGCGAGCGTACTTCGATATATTCGATACCGCCGCGCAGCAGCGCATCGGATGGGGTTTCGCCATCGCGGGTCACGCGTTTTGGGCGAATCGGTGCATACAGTTCGTTTTCAATCTGCAAAATGTTGCTGTTGATTTGCAGATGCTTGCCGTCTTTCTCCAGACCAATACGCGCATATTCTTCAGACGGTGTTTTAATCGCGCGCTTCAATCCTGCCACATACTCGTGCAATTCGTTAAACGTAATTCCGAGATTGCTTTGCGATTTATTGGTATAGCCAAGATCGCTCAGACGCAGCGAGGTTGCATACGGCAGGTAGTACATGCCGCAGTCGGTTTTCTCAAACGGCAGCGTCGTCGGCTTGCCCTGCAGGAAAGAGGAACAGATTGCCGGAGACGCCCCGAACAGGTACGGAATCACCCAGCCAAAACGGTAGTAGTTACGAATCAGACGGAAATAGCCGGCGGAAATGGCCTCTTTATCGTGTACGCCGCATTTCGCCTGCCAGAATGCCATCGGTAGCGAGAAATTGTAGTGTACCCCGGAGATGGTCTGCATCAGCGCGCCGTAGCGGTTTTTCAGCCCTTCACGGTACAGCGTTTTCAGACGGCCGATGTTAGACGTACCGTACTGTGCCAGCTCAATATCCTGACCCGGTGCGATGTAGCACGGCATGCTCAGCGGCCACATGCGCTCGTCGCCCAGCTGGCGTGCAGTATGACGATGCACGTCGCGCAGGAACGTCAGCATGTGATTGATATCGCCGTCGACCGGAGTAATAAACTCCAGCAGCGCTTCAGCGAAGTCGGTAGTGATCCATTTGTGGGTCAGCGTGGCGCCCAGCGCCTCCGGATGACCGGTTGTTGCCAGAGAACCGTCTGCATTAACGCGTAGGGTTTCGCGCTCAAGACCGCGCTGGATCCCTTCAAGAGCCTGAGGGTGTTTTTCCAGCCAGGTCAGCGCCTGTGATACGTCCGGGATCAAATTGACCTCCCGCCTGTCGAATTCATGTTATTAAGCATAATTGTCATCGTGGAGATGAGGACTGCTCCACAAGCCATCCAATTAGTGCCACCACGTCATGCCTTGCAGCGTCAGCGCCGCCACTGCGATATAGCGCAGCGCCTTACCCAGGCATAAAAAAAAGAGTACCGGTCCCCAGGATATGCGCATCCAGCCTGCGAGCAGGCACAGCAAATCACCGATAACGGGCATCCAGCTCAGCAGCAACGTAGCCGCGCCGTAGCGGCGCAGCCATCCCACTGCTTTTTCCTGCCAACGCGATGTTTTGCGTAATGGAAAAAAACGACCAAGAATAACGTTAGTAGCCCCGCCAAGGCTATTACCCATTGTTGCTATTACTACCAGAAGCCATGGTTTACTCGCGCCCGCAAGCAGCAGCCCGACCAACACGGCTTCAGAGTTCCCCGGCAGCAGCGTCGCGCTGAGGAAGCTGCTTGCCAGCAGCGATCCCAGCGCCAGAAGTTCATTCACAGCAGGCGTACGTCGACGGCGTCCATCCCCGCAGCGGCAGCAGCCTGAAGGCCAAAATCGGCGTCTTCAAACACAATGCAGCGTTCCGGCGCCACGCCCATCCGCTCCGCGCACAGTAAGAACGTGTCCGGTGCGGGCTTATGCAGCTTAACGTGATCGGCGGCGACAACGGCATCGAAATAGTGACGCAGCCCGAGGTGCGCGAGCAGCGCCTCGGCCACCGCGCTTTCGCTGCCGGTACCAACGGCCATAGGCCGACGGCCGTGCCACGCTTTCACGACTTCAATAAGCGGCAGCGGCGTCACAGAATCGAGCAGCATGGATTTCACCGCATCGGTTTTTTCGCGAGCGAGAAGATGGGGATCCAGATCGGCCTGATGACTGTCAATAATCGCCTGCGCAATCCGCCATGTTGGCGAACCGTTAAGCGCGACCATCGCCTGTTCGTCAAAACGCATTCCATAACGACCCAAAACCTCACGCCAGGCCTTACGATGCGTGGGCTCTGTATCCAGAATGGTGCCGTCCATATCAAAAATCAATCCAGCATAGCGTTCGTACATCGTCTTCTCACCCGTCGGATAATGTGACGTTACTTTATCGTAAATAGGGATGGTTGTCGCTGTTAGCCGCAGGAACAACAAAGGCGCCCTCCGGCGCCTTATCGCTACCGCTCGCTGCGGATTATTTAATTTGCATATCGTTTTCAACTACCCGTACGCCCTGAACCCGTCGGGTAACTTCGACCGCACGTTTGGCATCCGCAGAGGATGACACAAAGCCGCTTAGCTGTACGCGACCTTTAAAGGTCTGCACGTTGATCTCACTCGATTTGATGTTTTTATCGCTGAACAGCGCCGTTTTAACCTTTGTGGTGATCACCGTATCGTCAATATAGCCACCGGTGCTTTCTTTCGTTGACGAGCCAGCACAGCCGGACAACGAGATAGCCACCAAAAGCGCAGCGCAAAACGCTGACGTTGCCTTGAACCATTTCATGGATTTCTCTCCTTGCAGTCATGTCACCAGGATAAAGGCGTATACAAGGATAAATTATAGAGGAAAGAATGGGTTGCCAATGGGAAAAGCGTGAAGAAGATTTTACGATGAAAAAAAAGAGAGGGAACTACGGAGAAGATGGTGCATCCGGGAGGATTACTCGGCTGCGCCTTGCCCTAACGGGCCGTTGCTGAAGCAACGTTATTCTCCCTGGTGCTTGCGAAAAACTCACAGACCTTGAAGCAACAGCGTAGCTGTTATCTCGGAGAAGATGGTGCATCCGGGAGGATTCGAACCTCCGACCGCTCGGTTCGTAGCCGAGTACTCTATCCAGCTGAGCTACGGATGCATCGGTAAAACCAGATTGGAGAAAACAAGAGATGGTGCATCCGGGAGGATTCGAACCTCCGACCGCTCGGTTCGTAGCCGAGTACTCTATCCAGCTGAGCTACGGATGCATCGGGAAACTTGCTTTACTGCCGATATTGATACCGCTAAGAAAGCGACATCAAGTAAGAGATGGTGCATCCGGGAGGATTACTCGGCTGCGCCTCGCCCTACGGGTCGTTGCTAAAGCAACGCTATTCTCCCTGGTGCTGGCGATCATCTCGCAGACCTTGAAACAACAGCGTTGCTGCTATTCCGGAGAATATGGTGCATCCGGGAGGATTCGAACCTCCGACCGCTCGGTTCGTAGCCGAGTACTCTATCCAGCTGAGCTACGGATGCATCGGGAAACTTACTTTACTGCAGATTCGATACCGCTGCTAAAGCGCTATCTGTTTTCTGTTACAACACTAATGCGTTATCTCAGAGAAGATGGTGCATCCGGGAGGATTCGAACCTCCGACCGCTCGGTTCGTAGCCGAGTACTCTATCCAGCTGAGCTACGGATGCAAATGGCGGTGAGGCGGGGATTCGAACCCCGGATGCAGCTTTTGACCGCATACTCCCTTAGCAGGGGAGCGCCTTCAGCCTCTCGGCCACCTCACCAACAACACCTCTTGCGAGTGCTTCGAAGAACTTGTTTCTGCTCATCGTCGCTGTGTGGCGCACATATTACTTTCTGGGACTTATAAGTCAAACAATTTTCCGCAGATTTTTTTCGTTTGCACATTTCACAGACAATCAGGCGTTAAAAAAAGCAGAACGGGCGTTTTATCAACAGATAAAACGCGATTACGGCCGCAAAACGGCAATACGAAAAAATGGCGCTAAGGGAGAGAACAGAAGAAAAAAGGGCTGACGCAGAAGATAAAACGGGAAAAACGGCGGGAGTTGCGTCTCACCCGCTGGGTGAGACGCGAGAACTTAGTAACTGGACTGCTGGGATTTTTCAGCCTGGATACGCTGGTAGATCTCTTCACGGTGGACAGAGACTTCTTTCGGGGCATTTACGCCGATGCGCACCTGGTTACCCTTCACTCCTAAAACTGTCACAGTGACCTCATCTCCGATCTTGAGGGTCTCACCAACTCGACGAGTCAGAATCAGCATTCTTTGCTCCTTGAAAGATTAAATGAGTCGGGTCTCTCTGTATCCCGGCATTCTCCATCATATAACGCCAAAAGGTCAGCGATGACAAACACCTTATGTGTAAGCAGTCACGGCATCACATTCTGTTAAATGTAAGTCTAGCCGATTTACATGACTTCAACCTGACTTTATCGTTATCAGTACCGCATATGCAAGACGCCTGAACAGATAACGTTAGGCGTCTGCATGCGTTTATTGTTATTACAGTTTAGCGCTTACCCAGCCCTTCACGCTGGCCAGTGCAGCCGGGAGAGCCGCAGCGTCGGTACCGCCAGCTTGCGCCATATCCGGACGACCGCCCCCTTTGCCGCCCACCTGCTGAGCGACCATACCAATCAGTTCCCCTGCTTTCACACGGTCGGTCACGTCCTTAGACACGCCCGCAATCAGAGAAACCTTACCTTCTGCAACCGTCGCCAGCACGATAACCGCCGAACCCAGCTGGTTCTTCAGATCGTCGACCATGGTACGCAGCATTTTCGGCTCAACGCCGGCAAGTTCGCTCACCAGCAGATTAACGCCGTTAATCGTCTCAGCTTTGCTGGAAAGATTCGCGCTTTCCTGGGCTGCGGCCTGCTCTTTCAGCTGCTGCAGCTCTTTTTCCAGCTGGCGGGTACGTTCGATAACGGTACGTACTTTCTCCGTCAGGTTGTGGCTATCACCTTTCAGCAGCTGAGCAATGTCGTTTAAGCGATCGCTTTCAGCATGCAGAGAGGCTATTGCACCCTCACCGGTAACGGCTTCAATACGACGCACGCCTGCCGCTGTGCCAGATTCCGACACAATACGGAACAGACCGATATCACCGGTACGAGAAGCGTGGGTACCGCCACACAGTTCGGTAGAGAAGTCGCCCATGCTCAATACACGCACGTGGTCGTCATATTTCTCACCAAACAGCGCCATTGCGCCCTTCGCTTTCGCCGCATCCAGATCCATGATGTTGGTTTCGATCGGCAGGTTGCGACGAATCTGGGCATTGACCAGATCTTCAACCGCGCGGATCTCTTCCGGCTTCATGGCTTCAAAGTGGGAGAAGTCGAAACGCAGCACTTTATCGTTAACCAACGAGCCTTTCTGCGCCACATGCGTGCCCAGAACCTGACGCAGCGCCGCGTGCATCAGGTGCGTAGCAGAGTGGTTCAGACGGATGCGAGCACGACGTGCGTCATCCACGTCAGCCTGCACTGCATCGCCTACTTTCAGCGTGCCGGTCGCCAGCTTGCCAAGATGGCCAATAGCCTGACCGTATTTCTGGGTATCGCTAACGGCGAAGCTAAAGCCCGCGCCTTTCAGCTCACCCTTGTCGCCAACCTGGCCGCCGGATTCCGCATAGAACGGAGTCTGGTCCAGAACGACAACGGCTTCCTGGCCCGCAGCAATAGACTCTACCGCTTTACCGTCAACGAACAGGGCGGTGACTTTACCGTTCAGTTCCAGATGGTCGTAGCCTTTAAACTCAGATGCGCCGTCAACGCGGATCATGGCGTTGTAATCCGCGCCAAAACCGCTGGATTCACGGGCACGACGGCGCTGTTCTTCCATTGCGGCTTCAAAGCCAGCTTCGTCAACCTTGATATTACGTTCACGGCAAACGTCTGCCGTCAGGTCAACCGGGAAACCGTAGGTGTCGTACAGGCGGAAAGCGGTTTCGCCATCCAGCGTATCGCCGGTCAGCTTCGCCAGCTCTTCGTCGAGCAGGGCCAGGCCGCGCTCCAGCGTACGAGCAAACTGCTCTTCTTCGGTTTTCAGAACCTGTTCAACCTGCGCCTGCTGGCGTTTCAGCTCTTCGCCTGCGGCACCCATCACGTCCACCAGCGGGCCAACCAGCTTGTAGAAGAAGGTGTCTTTCGCGCCCAGCATGTTGCCGTGGCGGATTGCGCGACGAATGATACGACGCAGCACATAGCCACGGCTTTCGTTGGACGGCATCACGCCATCGGCAATCAGGAACGCACAGGAACGAATGTGGTCCGCGATGACGCGCAGCGACTTGTTGCTCAGGTCGGTTGCGCCAGTGACTTTAGCCACGGCATCAATCAAGGTGCGGAACAGGTCGATTTCGTAGTTGGAGTTCACGTGCTGCAGAACGGCAGTTATACGCTCCAGACCCATACCGGTGTCCACGGACGGCTTCGGCAGCGGTTCCATGGTGCCGTCAGCCTGACGGTTGAACTGCATGAAGACGATGTTCCAGATTTCGATATAGCGGTCGCCGTCTTCTTCTGCGGATCCCGGAGGCCCACCCCAGATGTGGTCACCGTGGTCGTAGAAAATCTCGGTGCACGGACCGCAAGGACCGGTGTCACCCATCTGCCAGAAGTTATCGGATGCATACGGCGCGCCTTTGTTGTCGCCGATGCGAATAATGCGCTCACGCGGAATACCGACTTCTTTTTCCCAGATTTCGTAAGCTTCGTCATCGCTCTCATACACGGTAACCCACAGGCGCTCTTTCGGCAGCGCAAACCAGTTTTCACCGGTCAGCAGCTCCCAGGCGTACTGGATAGCATCGTGTTTGAAGTAGTCGCCGAAGCTGAAGTTACCCAGCATTTCGAAGAAGGTGTGGTGACGTGCGGTGTAGCCGACGTTTTCCAGGTCATTATGTTTACCGCCCGCACGCACGCAACGCTGCGCGGTGGTCGCGCGCGAATAATTACGTTTGTCGAGACCGAGGAACACGTCCTTGAACTGGTTCATCCCGGCGTTGGTAAACAACAGAGTGGGGTCGTTATTCGGCACAAGGGAGCTGCTGGCAACTACCTGATGGCCTTTACTATGGAAAAAGTCGAGAAACGCCTGACGGATCTCAGCGGTGCTCTTGCTCATAATTATCCTGAAATCAAGCTACACTTCATCCTTCAAACCGCCTCTTCGTTGGCTGCGCTCGTTCACCCCAGTCACGTACTTATGTACGCTCCTGGGGATTCACTCACTTGCCGCCTTGATGCGGCTTGAATGATTTCGTGTATTTAAGGAATATTCGTCGCAGACGCGGGCCACCGTAAAAGCAACCCGCATCCAAACGGAAAAAGTGGGAATAAGATAAGTTTTCTTTAAAGGGAAGTAAAATCCCGAGTGCGGTCAATCAGCAAAATTTCGCCATATTTCCTGGATATCTTCCATAAGGTAGCCGCGGTAGAGCAAAAAACGCTGGATTTTAACCTTCTCGGCAAACAGCGTCGGCAACGGATCGCCGTATTTTCGCTGCGCCTGTTCGCGCGCAAGCATCCCCCAGTCGATCTCGCATTCCCGCATCGCCTGTTCGATATCGTGACGGTTTATCCCTTTTTGCCCCAGCTCCTGGCGAATGCGCGCCGGGCCATAGCCTTTACGGCTACGGCTGGCGAGAAACTGCCGCACAAACCGGAGATCGTCCAGATAGCGGTTTTCAAAGCACCAGGCAATCACCTTTTCAACATCTTCCGGCGGCGCGTCAACGGCTTCCGGGCCATTTTTGGTCATCACCGGAGCGGTCAGCTTGCGCCGCAGCTCCTGCTCACTGTGGTCACGCATCGCCAGAATGCGGATTGCGCGGTCCAGCAGACGGGCATAGGCGGAGCGGCGCGGTGAGTTTTCGGTCATCGTTTTTCTGCCATTGTGATAAATGCAAAAAGGGCTGCATCAGCAGCCCTTCGTCTTCGTTCTGAGGTTATCAGAAGTCTTCGTTGGTTTCTTCAACGTTGTTGTTATCAACAACGAAGTCAGGTTTATCGTCCTGGTTATTGAGCAGCAGTTCGCGTACCTTCTTCTCAATTTCTTTCGCCGCAGCCGGGTTTTCTTTCAGCCAGGAGATCGCGTTCGCTTTGCCCTGACCGATTTTATCGCCGTTGTAGCTATACCAGGCACCTGCTTTTTCAATCAGCTTCTCTTTCACGCCGAGATCGACCAGTTCGCCGAAGAAGTTGATGCCTTCGCCGTAGAGGATCTGGAATTCAGCCTGTTTGAACGGCGCCGCAATTTTGTTCTTCACAACCTTCACGCGGGTTTCGCTGCCGACAACGTTGTCGCCCTCTTTCACCGCGCCGATACGACGGATATCAAGACGTACGGAAGCGTAGAACTTCAGCGCGTTACCACCGGTGGTGGTTTCTGGGTTACCGAACATCACGCCGATTTTCATACGGATCTGGTTGATGAAGATAAGCAGGGTGTTGGACTGCTTCAGGTTACCCGCCAGCTTACGCATCGCCTGGCTCATCATACGTGCCGCGAGGCCCATGTGAGAGTCGCCGATTTCGCCTTCGATTTCCGCTTTCGGCGTCAGCGCCGCGACGGAGTCGACCACGATAACGTCTACTGCACCGGAACGTGCCAGCGCGTCACAGATCTCCAGCGCCTGTTCGCCGGTATCCGGCTGGGAGCACAGCAGGTTGTCGATATCGACGCCCAGCTTGCGCGCATAAACCGGGTCCAGCGCGTGTTCAGCATCGATGAACGCACAGGTTTTACCTTCACGCTGAGCTGCGGCGATAACCTGCAGCGTCAGGGTCGTTTTACCGGAGGATTCAGGACCGTAGATTTCGACGATACGGCCCATTGGCAGGCCGCCTGCGCCCAGCGCGATATCCAGTGACAGCGAACCGGTGGAGATGGTTTCCACATCCATGGTACGGTCTTCACCCAGACGCATGATGGAGCCTTTACCGAATTGCTTTTCGATCTGGCCCAGCGCTGCCGCCAACGCTTTCTGTTTGTTTTCGTCGATAGCCATTATTACTCCTGTCATACCGGATGAAACCGGATAGTGAATTCTGTTCTGTTGAGGCAATTATACTGTATGGTCATACAGTATCAAGTATTTTGTAGAAATTGTTGCCAGAGGAGTTTTAGCGCGAAAGCCGTCGCCTGTCGGCGCACTGATTCACGGTCGCCGGAGAAACATTCACACTGGGTCACCCCCTGCCCGCTGGCGCTGGCAACGCCAAACCACACGGTGCCTACCGGTTTTTCCGCGCTGCCGCCGTCCGGCCCGGCAATGCCGCTAACCGAGACCGCAAAGTCTGCTCGTGCCGCGCGCAGCGCGCCAATTGCCATTTCGACGACCACGGGCTCGCTAACCGCACCGTTCTGTTCCAGCGTCACTTCCCGCACGCCGATCATCTGCGATTTAGCCTCATTGCTGTAGGTGACAAAACCGCGTTCAAACCATGCGGAACTGCCCGCTACGTCGGTGATGGTTTTGGCAATCCAGCCGCCGGTGCAGGACTCGGCGGTGGTCATCGTCGCGCCGCGCGCTTTCAGCGCCAGGCCGACCTGCTCGCTCAGCTGCAGTAATTCTGAATCTGTCATTGTCGCTCCGCTTAAGCCAGATAAAGAGGCCATCAAAGATAGCACTTTCAGCACAGATATGGGGATGGGGTGGCGATTTTACGAGGGGCATTCCGAAATTGCATCGCCCCGACGACGTCGGGGCGAAACGGCGAGAAATTTAGCGCATGCTGGCGGCAATCAACTGGACATTATGACGCAACATTTTCACGTAGCTGTCTGCCACGCCGCCGGGCTTTGACAGCGCTTCGGGATAAAGTTCGCCACCCGGCTGCGACCCCGTGGCCGTGGCGATCTGTTGCACCAGACGCGGATCGAGCTGGTTTTCCATAAACCAGGTGTGCACGCCGTCGGCCTGAATCTGCTTAATCAGCGCCGCAACCTGCGCCGCGCTGGCCTCGCTTTCCGACGACAGCCCCTGCGGAGCCAGGAAGGTCACGCCGTAGGCGCGGGAGAAATAACCGAAAGCATCGTGGCTGGTTAAGACTTTACGTTTCGCCTGCGGAATGCCGTCGAACTGTTTTTTCGCCCAATCATGCACTTCGTTCAGTTGCCCGATATAACGCTCGCCGGAGGCTTTTAGCGCCGCGCTATCCTGGGGGTCGGCCTTGATCAACCCGTTCATGATGTTTTGCGCATACAGCGCGCCGTTAGCCGCGCTGTTCCAGGCATGCGGGTCGGTCACTATTTTTCCATCCTCATCCAGCGTGTGCGTCTTCACGCCGGTTGATGCAACCACCAGCTCCCCTTTAAAGCCAGAGGCTTTAATTAACCGGTCGATCCACCCCTCGAGCCCCAGCCCGTTCACCACCACCACATCCGCCTTGCTGAGCAGCGCGCTGTCTTTCGGCGACGGCTCAAAGGTATGCGGGTCGCCGTCCGGACCAACCAGCGTGTCGACATGTACGTGCTCGCCGCCAATTTGCTGCACCATATCACCCAGCACGGAAAAACTGCTGACCACGTTCAGCGTTTTCGCCATTACCCCCTGCGCCGTTAGCCCGAGCGCCAGCGCCAGAATCACCCCAATACGCTTCATGTTTTCCCCTTATCGTCTTCAATTTCGCCAGCTGACGGTCAGCCGACTACGCTTGCCAAAAAATACCGAAACCAAAAAAACGCCGCTGGCGGTCAGCACAATCGACGGTCCAGCGGGGAGATTAGCCGCCCACGACAGGCTCAATCCCATCCACGCACAGACGCTGCCCATCAGCGCCGCCAGCAGTAAAATCCCCGGCAGCGTTTGCGCCCAACAGCATGCAGCCACGGCAGGCAGCATCATCACGCCCACGGCCATCAGCGTACCGAGTACCTGAAAACCGGCGACCAGGTTAAGCACCAGCAGCGCCAGGAACAGCCCATGAAGCACAATCGGCAGCCAGCGTGCATTGACCTGTAGCCAGGCGCTGTCAAAGGCTTCGCTCACCAGCCCACGATAAAACAGCGCGATACAGATAAGCGTCAGGCTGGCAACGCCCGCCACAAACAGGGCTGCGTTGCTGTCCACCGCCAGTATTGAGCCAAAAAGCAGGTGCAGCAGGTCGACGTTAGAACCGCGCAGCGAGACCAGCGTGACGCCCAGCGCCAGCGAGCCAAGATAGAACCCGGCAAAACTGGCGTCCTCCTTTAACGGCGTTCGGCGGCTCGCCCAGCCGGCAATCAGCGCCACCGCTATTCCGGCGATAAAACCGCCGACGGTCATCGCCAGCAGCGACATGCCGTTCACCAAATACCCCACCGCCACGCCCGGCAGAATGGCATGCGACAGCGCATCGCCCATTAAGCTCATGCGCCTTAGCAGCAGAAAAACGCCGAGCACGGTGGTACTCAACGACAGCGCCAGGCAGACCACCAGCGCACGGCGCATAAAGCCAAACTCAATAAAGGGTTGAAAAAAGGTATGCCAGATCATGCGCGCCTCACCGATTCAAACGCGGGCAATACATCATGGGTATGCCCCCAGCAGGCGTTGTTTTCCGCCAGCAGCAGCGTTTGCGGGAAGTAATCAGCCACCCGCTGGTTATCGTGCAGCACCGCCAGCACGGTCTGCCCCTGCTGATGCATTTCCTCAATCACCCCCATCAAATCAAACGTGGTCGCTTCATCAATGCCGGTAAACGGCTCGTCCAGCATGACCAGCGGCGCGCGTTGCACCAGTACGCGGGCGAACAGCATGCGCTGAAACTGACCGCCGGAGAGGGACTCAATCGGTGCGGTGGCCATGGCCGCCAGCCCAACCCGCGCCAGCGCGGCCTGGATGCGGCGCCGTACGTCGCGGCCAATTCCGCGCAGCAGCGAAATCCGCGGCCAGGCTCCCTGGCTGACGACATCAATCACCGTCAGCGGGAACTGCGACTCCAGCGCGTGACGCTGCGCCAGCCAGCCGATCGTTGGCCGCGACGGCGTCCAGCGCATAACGCCGCTGACCGGCGGAATAAATCCGGCCAGCGTTTTTAACAGGGTAGATTTGCCGCAGCCGTTCAGACCGACAATGGCCGTCATGCTGCCCTTGTGAATCATGCCGCTGAGAGCAGGCGTCATCGCCCGCCCTTCATAGCCGACAACGAGGTTATCGAGTTCAATCATGGCAGCGCGACCGCCCACCATACCGCCAGCCACAGCGCAGCCAGCAGCATCCCCGCCAGCCAAAGCCGCGCGCCGGCGGAAGCCATAAAAACAGGAGTCAAAATCTTCGCCTCATAATTTGATGTTATAACATAACAATATAGAATGAGCGCTACGATGTAAACGGCTGGAAATGATGCAAGATGTAACTGACACCTCTCCGGACGGAGAGGTGCAGGAGAGGAAAGATTACTGCGCGCGAGCCTGAGACACCGCCAGGCCTAGCTGCCACACCGCCATAGCGTAGTGGGTGCTGTGGTTATAGCGCGTGATGGTGTAGAAGTTCGGTAAGCCGTACCAGTACTGATAGCCAGTACCGATATCCAACCGCAGCAGGCTGGCCTGCTGGTGGTTACCTAAAGGCTGCATCGGCGTCAGGCCAGCCGCCGCCAGCTGCGATACGCTGTATTTGGTTTTAAAGCCGTTGTCCAGGCCCGGCGCCTGACCCATCGCCTGTACGGCCACCGCATCGCCGCTCACCCAGCCATGCTGCTTGAAGTAGTTTGCCACGCTACCGATGGCATCTTCAGGGTCCCACAGGTTGATATGGCCATCACCGTTGAAGTCGACGGCGAACTCCTTATAGGACGACGGCATAAACTGTCCGTAGCCCATCGCACCAGCGAACGAGCCTTTCAGATCCAGCGGATCGTCTTGTTCATCACGCGCCATCAGCAGGAAGGTTTCCAGCTCGCCGGAGAAGTACGCCGCGCGGCGCGGGTAGTTGAAGGAGAGCGTCGCCAGCGCATCAAGAATGCGGGTTTTACCCATTACACGGCCCCAGCGGGTTTCAACGCCAATGATACCGACGATGATCTCAGGCGGCACGCCGTACACCTGCTGCGCGCGCTGTAACGCGCCTTGATACTGGTTCCAGAACGCCACGCCGTTCTGCACGTTATCCGGGGTAATAAACTGTTTGCGATAGCGCAACCACGCACCGTTCGGCCCGGTCGGCGGCAGACCGGTCGGCGCCTGTCGGTCCATCAGGCGCAGAACATAGTCCAGACGTTTCGCCTGAGAGAGAATTTCGTGCAGCTGCTGTCGGTCAAAGCCGTGCTTGCTCACCATCTTGTCGATGAACTGCTCCGCCGCCGGATTATTGGCAAAGTCGCCGCTCGGCATCATGGCATTATGCTGGGGTTCAAGAAGGAAACCGCCGGAGGTTTGTGCCGGTGATTCAGCCGTTTTCGGTTTGCTGCTACAGGCAGCGAGCAGGACACACAGGGGGAGTAAAGCCAGAACGCGACGCTTCAACATGGGACTTCCATTTAACAATATCAGCAAGAGTTAAATATGGTAAAGCATCCGCCGCGCTGCAAGGAAGCGCCTTCGCATCCGGCGGGGAAAAAAATCGCCGCCGTCGAACAATCATGATGCAATCGATGATCTCAACGGCCGGAATGTTTTATCATCGCCGCGCAAAACGGACCGTGTACGCGCTAATTATCGGAGAAAGTCATGAGTGATTTTTTGTTAGACGCCGGGCGTAAGGCCCTGTTACTGGAACTACAGGAAGCCAGCCGCCTGCCCGATCGCCTCGACGATACCTTTGTTCAGGCGGCAAAAGCCATTCTCGGCTGCCAGGGTAAACTGATCGTTTCCGGAATGGGCAAATCCGGCCATATTGGCAAAAAGCTGGCCGCCACCTTTGCCAGCACCGGCACCCCGGCTTTCTTCGTCCACCCTGCAGAAGCACTGCACGGCGACCTGGGTATGGTTGAAAGTCGCGACGTCATGCTGTTTATCTCCTACTCCGGCAGCGCCAAAGAACTCGACTACATTATTCCGCGCCTCAAAGAGAAAGCCGTTACGCTGCTGGCGATGACCGGCAAAGCCAATTCACCACTGGCGCTAGCCGCCGACGCGGTGCTGGATATCTCCGTCGAACGCGAAGCCTGTCCAATGCACCTGGCGCCGACGTCCAGCACCGTCAACACCCTGATGATGGGCGATGCGCTGGCGATTGCCGTTATGCAGGCGCGCGGCTTTAGTGAAGAAGATTTTGCCCGCTCGCATCCGGCCGGCGCGCTCGGCGCGCGTCTGCTTAATCGCGTGCACCACCTGATGCGCAAAGAGGCTGATATTCCCCAGGTCAACGTGCATGCCAGCGTGATGGACGCCATGCTTGAACTGAGCCGCACCGGTATGGGGATGGTGGCGGTGTGCGATGATGTTTTGCAGGTTCACGGCGTGTTTACCGACGGCGACCTGCGCCGCTGGCTGGTGGGCGGCGGTTCACTGGCCGATAGCGTCAACGAGGCGATGACCAAAGGCGGCGTAACGATTCACGACCAGGCGCGCGCGATCGACGCCAAAGAAAAGCTGATGAAACTGAAAATCAGCGCCGCCCCGGTGGTGGACGAAGAACACCGTCTGGTCGGCGCAATTAACCTGCAAAACTTCTATCAGGCCGGGATCCTTTAATCCTTCAGGCCCAGACGCTTCGCCAGCCGATGCAGGTTGGCGACGTCTGTCTCCAGCGCTCTGGCGCTGGCCGCCCAGTTATTCTGATGCGCCGACAGCGCCTGGCGAATCATCTGCCGCTGAAAATGCTCGGTCGCATCGCGCAGGTTTTGCACCGTTGGCGCAACCGGCATTGTTTCAACAACCGACGTATGCGCGCCTTCCTGTAAGGCAAAATGCGGCGCCTCCAGCACCACTTCACCGCTGCTGCGGGTCGCCCGCGCCAGCACCACCGCGCGATGTACCGCATGTTCCAGCTCGCGTACGTTTCCTGGCCAACCATAGTTTTGCAGATGCGCACGCGCTCCGTCGCTCAACACTACGCGGGAAAGGCCCAGCCGCAATCGGCACTGTTCGCAAAAATAGCCCGCCAGCAGCAGCACATCGTCGCCACGCTCGCGCAGCGGCGGTACGGAAAGCGGAAACACGCTCAAACGATGGAACAGGTCGGCGCGGAAGTGACCGGCCAGCACCTCTTCACGCAGATCGCGGTTGGTCGCCGCCAGCACGCGCACGTCAACCCGCAGGCTTCGGTCATCGCCCACTCGCTGAATATCGCCATACTGCAACACGCGCAGCAGCTTGGCCTGTAGCGCCAGCGACAGCTCGCCAATTTCATCTAAAAACAGCGTGCCGTTATCGGCCATTTCAAACTTGCCGCTGCGGTTGCTGATGGCGCCGGTAAACGCGCCTTTAACATGACCAAACAGCTCGCTTTCGGCCACGCTCTCCGGCAGCGCGGCGCAGTTGAGGTACACCAGTGGGCTGACCGCGCGCGGTGAACCTTCATGAATCGCTTTCGCTACCAGCTCCTTCCCGGTGCCGGTCTCACCGCTGATCAGCACGTTAAGATCAGAGGCAGCAACAATCTCAATCTCTTTTTTGAGCTGCATCATGCCCGGCGACAGGCCAATCATCTGCGTCTCTTTTACCTGCTCAAAATCGCCCGGCGTACCCGGTAACATGTTCTGGCTTTCGAGCTGTTCAATCAGCAGCGCGTTACTCAGCGCACCGGCCGCCAGCGCAGCAATCAGCCTGAGCTCTTCATCGCTGAAGATGTCGAACTGATCCGGTGACATACCGTCGAGCGTCAGCGCACCAATCAGGTTCTGCCCGGCAAATAGCGGCAGACCAACGCAGGCGTGCACTTTGAGGCTCTCCTGGCCGGGGATCAGCCCGTCGTAGGGATCGGGCAGCGAGCTGTCCGCCGGGAAACGCACGACGTCCCCCGCACGAGCAATCGCCTCTAACCGCGGGTGGCCCTCCAGCGTAAAGCGCCTGCCCAGCACATCTTTGGCCAGGCCATCAATGGCCAGAGGAATAAACTGCCGCGCTTCATAGCGCAGCAGCGCCGATGCATCGCACTCCAGCACCTGGCGCAGCGTGGTAATCAGCCGCTGGAAGCGATCCTGATGGCCAACACCGCGCTGCAGTTCAATGGCAATACCGGCCAGTACGTCAACGGAAAAACTCATCGCTACCTCACTGTCATTTTGACAATGCATCATGTCATATTGACAATTTAATGCATAGTCATTTTGACTAACAAAAAAGAGGTATAAATAAATTAAACCATAAAAATCAATAAATTAAAAAGTTGGCACGCAACCTGCAATTAGCAATACATCTTTTTTGAAAAACGCTGAATTAATTGAGGTTGCTATGTCTATTCTGGTTAAAAATAACATTCATTGGGTTGGCCAACGTGACTGGGAAGTGCGCGATTTCCACGGGACGGAATACAAAACGCTGCGCGGCAGCAGCTACAACAGCTACCTGATTCGCGAAGGCAAAAACGTCCTGATCGATACCGTTGACCATAAATTCAGCCGTGAATTCGTCCAGAACCTGCGCAGCGAAATCGACCTTGCCGATATCGACTACATCATTATTAACCACGCGGAAGAGGACCACGCCGGTGCGCTGACCGAGCTGATGTCGCAAATCCCGGACACCCCCATTTACTGCACCGCCAACGCCATTGACTCCATCAACGGTCACCACCATCATCCGGAATGGAACTTCAACGTGGTCAAAACCGGTGACAGCCTGGACATCGGCAACGGTAAACAGCTGATCTTCGTCGAAACCCCGATGCTGCACTGGCCGGACAGCATGATGACCTACATGACCGGCGACGCCGTGCTGTTCAGTAACGACGCCTTCGGCCAGCACTACTGCGACGAACGCCTGTTCAACGACGAAGTTGACCAGACCGAGCTGTTCGAACAGTGCCAGCGCTACTACGCCAATATCCTGACGCCGTTCAGCCGTCTGGTGACGCCAAAAATCACCGAGATCCTCGGCTTCAACCTGCCGGTCGATATGATTGCCACCTCCCACGGCGTGGTATGGCGCGACAACCCGACGCAGATCGTTGAGCTGTACCTGAAATGGGCGGCGGATTATCAGGAAGACCGCATCACCATCTTCTATGACACCATGTCCAATAACACCCGCATGATGGCGGATGCGATTGCCCAAGGGATCAACGAAGTCGACCCGAACGTGGCGGTAAAAATCTTTAACGTCGCCCGCAGTGATAAAAATGAAATTCTGACCAACGTTTTCCGTTCTAAAGGGGTTCTGGTCGGCACCTCCACCATGAACAACGTGATGATGCCGAAAATTGCCGGCCTGGTGGAAGAGATGACCGGTCTGCGCTTCCGTAACAAACGCGCCAGCGCCTTTGGGTCTCACGGCTGGAGCGGTGGTGCGGTCGACCGTCTGTCCACCCGTTTGCAGGATGCCGGTTTCGAGATGTCGCTGAGCCTGAAGGCGAAATGGCGACCGGACCTGGATGCGCTGGAGCTGTGCCGCCAGCACGGTCGTGAAATCGCCCGTCAATGGGCGCTGGGTCCGCTGCCGGAAATGACCGCCGCTTCCACCAGCGCAAAAGAAGCGTGCGCCTGTGCCGCAGCAGCAGCAGCCGACCTCGGCCCAAGCATGCAGTGCAGCGTGTGTCAGTGGATCTACGACCCAGCCAAAGGCGAACCGAATCAGGACGTCCAGCCTGGCACCCCGTGGAGCGACGTTCCGGATAACTTCCTGTGCCCGGAATGTTCATTAGGCAAAGACGTCTTCGACGTACTGGCAACGGAGGCAAAATGACTCATGGCATTGTGATCGTTGGCTCGGGCTTCGCCGCCCGCCAACTGGTGAAAAACATCCGTAAACAGGATGCGAGCGTCAGACTGACGCTCATCGCCGCCGACAGCATCGACGAGTACAACAAACCGGATCTGAGCCACGTGGTCAGCCGGGGGCAAACGGCCGCCGACCTCACGCTGCAAACCGCCGGCGAGTTTGCCGAGCAGTACAACCTGAATCTGTTTCCGCAGACCTGGGTGAGCGGAATTGATGCCGAGGCCCATACGGTGAAGAGCCAGAATCAGGTCTGGCAGTACGATAAACTGGTCCTCGCCACCGGCGCCTCGGCAATGGTACCGCCGGTACCGGGCAAAGAGCTGATGCTGACCCTTAACAGCCAGCAGGAGTTCGGGGCCGCACAGAGCACCCTGCGCGATGCACAGCGGGTGCTGATTATTGGCGGCGGTTTGATCGGCAGCGAGCTGGCGATGGATTTCTGCCGCGCCGGTAAAGCCGTTACCGTCGTCGACAGCTCAGCCAGCATTCTGGCGTCGCTGATGCCGCCGGAAGTCAGCAGCCGCCTGCAGCATCGCCTGACCGACATGGGGATCCATCTGCTGCTGAAAACCCAGCTACAGTCGCTGGAACAAACCGCCACCGGCATTCGTGCCAGCTTCGATCGCGATCGCCACATTGAAGTCGATGCCGTTGTGGCCGCCGCCGGCCTGCGCCCGGAAACGGCGCTGGCCCGCATGGCGGGTCTGGAGATTAACCGCGGCGTGAAGGTCGACGGTACGCTGCGCACCAGCAATCCGGATATCTACGCGCTGGGCGACTGCGCCGAGATTAACGGGGCGGTAATGCCATTCCTGCAGCCGATTTTAATGAGCGCCATGTGCCTGGCGAAAAACCTGCTCGGTCAGTCCGGGGAGCTGAAGCTGCCAAACATGTTGGTAAAGGTGAAAACGCCGGATCTGCCGCTGCATCTGGCCGGTGAAACCCGCCGTCAGGATTTGAACTGGCAGATCGAAACCCGCGCCGACGGTATGCTGGCGCAGGGCTACGATGCCGACCAAAAATTACGAGCGTTCGTGGTCAGTGAAGAGAGAATGAAGGAAGCGTTTGGGTTGTTGAAGCTGCTCGCCAGCTAAGCACGAGCAGCTTGCCGGATGACGGCGTAAACGCCTTATCCGGCCTACCAGCCCAGCACCTGTAGGCCTGATAAGCGTAGCGCCATCAGGCACCTCGCGGCAAATTGCCGGATGGCGGCGTAAACGCCTTATCCGGCCTACCAACCCCGCACCTGTAGGCCTGATAAGCGTAGCGCCATCAGGCACCACGTGGCAGATTGCCGGATGGCGCCCTACCGCACCACCAGCGCGTCATAGTTGCGCCAGCGATAGTTCACCATCGACACCAGCCAGCACAGGGCGAACAGCCCAATCACCACAAACCCCGCATTACCGAGGTTATCGCTCAGCACGGCAACGTCATTCCACAGGCCGCCGGTCAGCCCGAACTTATCCATAATCAGCCCCAGCGCTTCCAGCCCGCCAATAAACAGCGCCACCACCACAGAAGCACCGGTAATGGTCATATTGTAGTAAAGCTTACGCTGCGGCTTATTGAAGGCCCAACCATAGGCGCCGACCATCAGAATATTGTCCAGCGTATCCACCAGCGCCATACCGCTGGCAAACAGTGCCGGGAATACCATAATCGACCACATCGACATCCCGCTGGAGGCGCTGGCGGCAGAGATACCCAGTACGCCAATTTCGGTCGCTGTATCAAAGCCCAGGCCAAACAGGAAGCCGACCAGGTACATATGCCAGCTTTTGCCAATCAGCCGGAAGGTACGGCTGAATAGCGCGTTCATCAACCCACCGGAGATCGGCGCGTCAGCGGAAACCGATTCCCCTTTCTTCAGCGCCTGGAAGCTGCGCCACACGCCGCGCAAAATCACCAGGTTCACCAGCGCCATCGCCAGCAGGAACACGGCGGAGACGGCGGTACCAATAATGCTGCCGGTGTCGTGGAACCAGCCCATCTTATGCTGGAAGGCCGTCGCCGTCGCGGCAATCGCCACTGACGCTAACACCACAATCGAGGAGTGCCCCAGCGAGAACCAGGCGCCGACGCCAAACGGACGTTTGCCCTGCTGCATCATTTTGCGGGTGACGTTATCAATGGCCGCAATATGGTCTGCATCGACCGCATGGCGCAGGCCGTAGCCCCACGCCAGCAGGCTGGCGGCCATCAGCGCGCCGTTATGACCAAATGCTTGCCATGCCCAACCCCAGGCCAGTAAGTTCGCCATCACCAAAGCCAGCACCAGCAGCGACGCACGCGGCTGTTGACGAAGAACATTCCACAACATGAATTACTCCTTTAAATCAGATGACGAGCCGCCGCAATCACGGCCTGTCCGTATGAAATTGCTCCGTCCCCGGCGGGTAACCGCTTCGGAAAAAGCAAAGTGAAATCGTGTAAATAGTGCATCAGCCGCGCACGCAGCAGCGCGTTGTGCAGCACGCCGCCGCCGAAGGCCAGGGTGGAGACGCCTGCCTGCCGCGCGTGATGGCGCATCAGCTCGGCGATGCCCTGCGCCAGCGCGTCGTGAAAGGCCCACGCTTTTTGTGCAGGCGTCGCCTGCCAGCGCAGCCAGGTTTCCCAGAACGACGCAAGATCGAGATAGCGCTCGCGTACCGGCATCGTGACCGGGTGGCGAATACCGTCACAGACCGCGGCCAGCGCTTCAAGCCGGCATGCTGCTTCGCCTTCATAGCTCAGCGTCTGCGGCGCACAGCCCAGCGCGCAGGCCACGGCGTCAAACAGTCGACCACAGGAAGAGGCCTGCGGGCTATTGATCCCGCGCGCCATAGCCTGCTTCAGCAGCGGCCAGTTTTGTTGCTGTAAAGTCCGGGTTTCGCTGAAAGACAACCAGTCAGGCACAAACGCCAGGCATTGAGCCAGCAGGTTACGCCACGGCTGCTTCGCCGCCAGATCGCCCCCCGGCAGCGCTACCGGCGGCAGACCGCCGAGATGTTCGCATTCCCGGTAGCTCACGCGCAGGCACTCGCCGCCCCACAGCGCGCCGTTTTCCCCCATGCCGATGCCATCGAGCGCCATCGCAATCACTTCTCCGCCGTCAAGCGGCCAGTCGTGCTCCGCCAGGCAGGCGGCAATATGCGCGTGATGATGCAACACGCGCTGTACCGGTAGCGGGCTGTGTTCGGCCCAGTGTGACGAGCGGTAGCCATCATGCGCGTCAGCCACAACCGCCTGCGGCGTAAAATCATAGATGGCCTGCATCAGGCCCAGCGCCTGCCGCCACTGGCTTTCTACGCCGTCGTCTGTCAGATCGCCAAAGTGCTGGCTCACCACCGCCTGGTCACCGCGCACCAGGCAGAAAGTATTTTTCATGTCTGCGCCAAGACACAGCATGGGCGGCACGTCGCGAAAGCCCGGCGGCAGCGGCAGCGCGTCCGGCACAAAGCCACGTGAACGGCGCAGCATTTCGCCGCTCTGACGCACCACGGAGTCATCCATACGCTGCACGATATCGCGGTTGTGCAGCAGAAAACCGTCGGCAATGTCCGCCAGATCCGCCAGCGCCTGCGCGTTACTCAGCGCCGGTGGTTTGCCGCTCAGATTGCCGGAGGTCATCACCAGCGGGCGATCCGCGCCCTGTATCAGCAGGTGCTGAAGTGGGTTGGCGGGCAGCATCACACCCACCTCGGCAAGCGCTGGCGCAATGGCCTCGCAAAGCTGCGCCACGCGGGCTTTATCGACCAGCACAATCGGCGCGGCGGGCGTTTGCAGCAGCGAGCGGGCATCCATCGGCAGCGCATCGGCGTTTGCTAGCATCACCGCCAGCGGTTTCGCCGGGCGACGTTTTCGTTCGCGCAGTCGGGCTACGGCCTCGCCGTTTGTGGCATCACAGGCCAGATGAAAACCGCCAATGCCCTTTACCGCCACGATGCCGCCGGCCTTCAGCAGCGCGATGGCGGCGGTCAGCGCGGCCTCTTTCTGCTCGCGCTGGTTGCCGCTGTGCCACGTCAGCCAAGGCCCGCATTCCGCGCAGGCCACCGGCTGGGCGTGAAAGCGCCGATCGTAAGGGTTGCGATACTCCGCCGCGCACTGCGGGCAAAGCGGAAATGCCGCCATCACCGTGAAAGGTCGGTCATATGGCATGGCGTTGATAATGGTAAAGCGCGGCCCGCAGTGGGTGCAGTTAATAAACGGATAGCGGTAGCGCCGCTGCTGCGGGTCGTTCATTTCCGCCAGACAGGCTGGACAGGTTGCGGCATCCGGCACGATTTGCGTGCTCATCGCCCCCGCGCCGCTCTGACGGATAGTAAATTCGCTGGGTAAGGTCGGCCACGCAAAGGGCTCGACCTGGGTACTGTCGATGCGTGCAAGCGGCGGACAGTGCTGGTACAGCGCGGCGATAAAATCGACTTCATCGCCGTACAGGCGCAGCAGTACGCCCGCGCCGTCATTACAGACATCGCCCAGGCAGCCGCGCTGCTGCGCCAGCTGCCACACAAAGGGCCGGAAGCCCACGCCCTGTACTTTTCCGCAAATGCGGATCTGCACACCGTTCGCACGCATAGTGATTTACCCGTGTACCGCCGCTTTCAGACGCATTTTCATCGACTGATAGCTTTGTAACGCATGATTTTCAGCCCAGTGTTGATCCTCAATCGCTTCCACTTTTACCGCGCAGTACTTGGTTTCCGGCGTTTTGGAAATCGGGTCGAGATTGTCCTGGGTCAGTTCGTTGCAGGCGCCAATCCACCATTGGTAGGTCATGTATACGCTGCCTTGGTTGATACGTTCGCTGACGTTAGCGCGGGTGATAACTTTGCCACGGCGTGAAGAAACCCAGACCAGCTGTTTGTCCTGCACGTTCAGCAGTGCGGCATCCTGCGGGTTAATCTGCACGAAGCCAGGTTCATCGGCCAGCGACTGCAGCGCTGCGCAGTTACCGGTCATCGAGCGGCAAGAGTAGTGCCCCACCTCACGCACCGTACACAGCACCAGCGGGAATTCGGCGTCCGGGCTTTCCGCAGGCGCACGCCACGGCGCGGCAAACAGATGGCCCTTACCGTCCGGCGTGGCAAACGCGTTGCCTTCATAGAGGTATGGCGTACCGGGATGGTCCAGCGTCGGGCAAGGCCACTGCACGTGGCCCATGTCACCCATTTTTTCGTAGGTCACACCGTAGAACAGCGGGCACAGCTCGCGCATTTCGTCCCAAATCTGCTGGTTATTGTCATAGTGCATCGGATAGCCCATTTCGGTGGCGATCAGGCTGATAATGTCCCAGTCACGCTTCACGTTATAGGTCGGTTCGATGGCTTTTTCGAAACGCTGGAAGCCGCGGTCAGCACAGGTAAAGACGCCGCCGTGTTCGCCCCAGGAGGTCGCTGGCAGCAGCACGTCCGCCTGTTCGGCGGTTTTGGTCATAAAGATGTCCTGCACCACCACGAAATCGAGCGCCTCAAACCCTTTGCGCACCAGGCCCAGATCGGCCTCCGTTTGCAGCGGATCTTCGCCCATGATGTAGTAGGCTTTGACCTTCCCTTCGAGCGCCAGGTGCGGGACTTCGGTAATGCGTACGCCGACTTTGTCATCCATTACGCTGGCATCAATGCCCCACGCCTTGGCGAACTTCGCGCGTACCTGCGGGTCAACCACATCCTGATAGCCGGGGAACTGGTTTGGCAGCACGCCCATATCACAGGCGCCCTGTACGTTGTTCTGTCCACGCACCGGGCCCACGCCAACGGCTTCGCGCCCGAGGTTACCGGTCAGCAGCGCCAGGCTTGCCAGCCCTTTCACCACGTCAACCGCCTGACCAAACTGGGTCACGCCCATCCCCCACATAATGGTCGCCGACGGTGCCGCCGCATAGGTGCGCATCGCCTGACGTACCTGTGCAGCAGGAATGCCGGTCAGCGATTCCACCGCTTCCGGCGCGTAGTCTTTCACCACTTCACGCATCTCTTCCAACCCGGTGGTGTAGCGGGCGACGTATTCTTTGTCGTACAGCTCTTCTTCCAGCAGCACGTGGGCAAACGCGTTCACCAGCGCCATGTTGCTGCCGTTACGCATCTGTAAGTGCTGATCGGCAATGCGCGCGGTTTCAATTTTGCGCGGATCGCAGACGATAATTTTGGCCCCTTTCTCTTTGGCCTTAATAACCCGACGCGCCACGATCGGGTGCGAGTCAGCGCAGTTGTAGCCAAAGACCAGCAGGCAGCGGGAGTTTTCAATATCGCCGATGCTGTTACTCATCGCGCCGTTGCCCAGTACGTCCTGTAAACCTGCGACGGATGGGCCGTGGCACACGCGGGCGCAGCAGTCGACGTTATTGGTATGCAGCACGCCGCGGGCGAATTTTTGCATCACATAGTTGGTTTCATTGCCGGTACCGCGCGATGACCCGGTAGTCATAATGGCGCGCGGGCCGAATTCAGCTTTAATGTCGCCAAGGCGCTTCGCGGTGTAACGAATCGCTTCATCCCAGCTCACGGGGGTCAATTTGCCGCCCTTCTCATAGCGGATCATCGGCTGCGTTAAGCGAGGCGTCAGCAGCTGGGTGTCGTTAAGGAAGTCCCAGCCGTAGTAGCCTTTCAGGCACAGCTCGTTCTGGTTGGTTTGGCCGTTGGCGGCTTCGGCACGAATAATTTTACCGTTGTCGACAACCAGTTTCAGTTTGCAACCCGCGCCACAATAAGGGCATACGCTCGTGATTTTTTTCATCAGTAACAGACCTGTTAAAAGAGAAATCTAAGGATGATTAAAGAGAGATAGACGCGGCGCTTTCCAGCGCGGCGCGACGGCGTTTTTCCGCGCTCAGCTGTTCCAGCTTGTCGCGGTCAACGCAAAACAGCGCGTGTGTCGGGCACGCTTCCATACAGGCAGGGCCGGCTTCACGATGGAAACAGAGGTCGCATTTATTGGCTTCCGCTTTTTCCGCGCGTACCTTCAGGCCCGCGCCGCTGTCGCGAACGACCGGACGCACCACCACTTCCATGGCGCCGTACGGGCAGGCCACCACACAGGTTTTACAGCCGATGCAGCGCTCCTGCATGACGTGAATAAACCCTTTGTCGCGAATGATAGCGCCGTTCGGACAGACGTTGGCGCACGGCGCGTCTTCGCACTGACGGCAGGCGGTGGCGGTCGATACATCCACGCCTTTGATAACGTGAATACGGGGCAGGAAAGACTGTGGCGTCAGTGCGGCGCAGTCCTGGTCCTGCTGGTGAGAAACAACGCAGGCGACTTCGCACGTACGACAGCCAATACATTTACTCGCATCAGCGATGATGAAACGGTTCATCAACTTCTCCAGCTATGACAGTGATTGCGCGGGAGGATGCATTATTCGAGCCAACTTTTACAAAGTTGATTTTTAAGGATATTTTTTAGATTAACCGTGAAGATTCGCTGTCATCGTCACTAATGACGATGACAGCTGACGACGCTAGCGGTGGGGACCCGCCGCGATGGAGTCACGGGCGATCAGTTCACCGGGGAAGGTTTGCTGGTATTTAAAATCGCCGCCGTCGAGCATAAAAATAAGCCGGTGGATGGTCTCTTTAATCATCTCCGTCACCGGAATACGTACGCTTGAAAGTGACGGAACCATATAGGGTGCCAATGTGATATCGTCGAAGCCAATCACCGACACCTGCTGTGGCACCGCGATATCGCGATCGTGGAGGCGCTTGATTGCTCCCACAGCCATATCATCGTTACTTGCCACCAGCGCACTAAACGGCACCTGCCGCGTCAGCAGCGTGTCAACGCCCGCGGCACCGGTGGCCGGCGTCCATTTACCTTCAACAATCAGCGCGTCACGCACCGCAATGCCGTGCTGAGCCAACGCGTCTTTGTAACCCGAGAGGCGCTCAATGCCGGTTGGCGAATCGAGCGAGCCGGTAATAAACGCAATATCGCGATGGCCCAGCGCGATTAAGCGCTCCACCGCCATCTGGCTGGCATTTTTTTGATCGCAATAGACACAGTGGCTGCTGTTGCGCCGCAGCCGACGGTTAATCACCAGCACCGGCTGGGGCTGCTGCTCAATCATGTCGTCAATTTCGTCGACGCTTAAAAAACGCGGATAAATAATAATGCCGTCGCAGCGCAGGTCGAGCAGATACTGAATGGCCTCCCGCTCTTCCTCCGCGCTGTGCTTGCCGTCCGCCAGCACCAGCCGTCGCCCCTGATCTTCCGTCATGCTTGCCGCGTGGTACAACAGTTCACTGAAGTACACGCCGTGATAAAGGGTATTGGTGACCACCAGCCCCAGCGTCTGCGTCTTTTTCGTCGCCAGGTTACGCGCCAGCAGATTCGGCCGGTAGCCGCTCTCTTCAATGGCCAGAAACACCCGATCTTTTGTTTCCTGGCTGACGTAACCGTTGCCCGATAGCACCCGCGATACGGTGGCTTTCGATACGCCCGCCCGTCGTGCCACCTCTAGCATCGTCGTCATCGTTGTTCCTTTAAGAAATGATCTGTCAGCAGTGTACTTCACCGTCTGAGGATTTTCAGCAACGGCAAAACCGCGGCAAAAGGGGTCTTCGCGCTTTCATGTGATCGGTTTCACGAATTAATTAAAAACAAAAATTAGATCTTGCTGCAACAAAATAAACACAAGATGATTATGTGGAACCGGTTTCCTATACAACGTTTCATCGCCGACCAGCCTCGGCCGATGCGCGACAAGTACCCTACTGATAAAACAGGATTTTCCGATGGCTAAAAATTATGCGGCTCTGGCGCAATCCGTGGTGAACGCGCTGGGCGGCGTGGATAATATCGCCGCCGTCACGCACTGCATGACCCGTCTGCGCTTCGTGCTCAAAGACGATTCGCAGGTTGATAGCGCCACGCTTAAAGGCATCAGCGGCGTGATGGGCGTGGTACGTACCGACAGCCAGTGCCAGGTGATCATTGGCAACACCGTCTCGCAGGCCTACCGCGAAGTGGTCAGCCTGCTGCCCGGCGATCTTCAGCCAGCCGTTCCGGTCGGGAAGCCCAAACTCACCTTCAAGCGCGTCGGCGCGGGAATACTCGACGCGCTGATCGGCACCATGTCTCCGCTGATCCCGGCGATTATCGGTGGATCGATGGTCAAACTGCTGGCCATGATCCTCGAAATGACCGGCGTGCTGTCGAAAGGTGCGCCAACGCTGACCATTCTGACCGCGATCGGCGACGGCGCGTTCTTCTTCCTTCCGCTGATGGTCGCCGCCTCGGCGGCGGTAAAATTCAAAACCAATATGTCGCTGGCAATTGCTATCGCCGGGGTGCTGGTGCATCCCAGCTTTATTGAGCTGATGGCAAAGGCCGCCCAGGGCGAGCACGTTGAGTTCGCTTTTATTCCGGTGACGGCGGTGAAATACACCTACACAGTGATACCGGCGCTGGTGATGACCTGGTGCCTGTCTTATATCGAACGCTGGGTCGATCGGATCACACCGGCAGTCACCAAAAACTTCCTGAAACCCATGCTGATCGTGCTGATTGCCGCCCCGCTGGCGATCGTCCTGATCGGCCCGATTGGCATCTGGATCGGTAGCGCTATCTCCGCGCTGGTGTACACCATTCACGGCTATCTGGGCTGGCTGTCTGTCGCCATTATGGGCGCCCTGTGGCCGCTGCTGGTGATGACCGGGATGCACCGCGTGTTTACCCCCACCATAATTCAGACCATCGCCGAAACCGGCAAAGAAGGGATGGTGATGCCGTCAGAAATCGGCGCTAACCTGTCGCTCGGCGGCTCGTCACTGGCGGTCGCATGGAAAACAAAAAACCCGGAGCTGCGCCAGACCGCGCTGGCGGCAGCGGCTTCGGCGATTCTTGCCGGTATCTCTGAACCGGCGCTGTACGGGGTGGCGGTTCGCCTGAAACGCCCATTAATCGCCAGCCTGATTAGCGGCTTTATCTGCGGCGCCGTCGCCGGTATCGCCGGTCTGGCGAGCCATTCAATGGCCGCACCGGGTCTGTTCACCAGCGTACAGTTCTTCGATCCCGCCAATCCGATGACTATCGTATGGGTGTTTGGCGTCATGGCGCTGGCGGTGGTGCTGTCGTTCGTGCTGACGCTGATCCTCGGCTTTGAGGATATTCCGGTAGAGGATGCCGCCGCCGATGCGCGTCAACGCCAGGCAACCGCCCCGGCCGCCGCGGCCCGCGTGGCATAATTTTTAATAGCGAGGTAACGCATGTCGACATTTCCGCAAGGATTTCTCTGGGGCGGCGCCATTGCCGCCAACCAGGCCGAAGGGGCCTATCTGGAAGGCGGTAAAGGCCTGACAACCGTGGATATGATTCCGCACGGCGCCAACCGTCTGCCGGTCAAACTCGGCCAGGAAAAACGCTTTGCGTTGCGCGATGACGAGTTCTATCCAAGCCATCAGGCCATCGATTTCTATCATCGCTACAAAGAAGATATTGCCCTCATGGCAGAGATGGGCTTTGGCGTATTCCGTACCTCCATTGCCTGGAGCCGTCTGTACCCCAACGGCGATGAACTGACGCCAAATGAGGAAGGTATCGCCTTTTACCGCGACCTGTTCCGCGAGTGCAAAAAATACGGTATCGAGCCGCTGGTCACCCTGTGCCACTTTGATGTTCCGATGCATCTGGTGACCGAATACGGTTCGTGGCGTAATCGCAAAATGGTGGCGTTTTTCACCCGCTATGCGCGCACCTGCTTTGAGGCGTTCGACGGGCTGGTGAAATACTGGCTGACCTTCAATGAAATCAACATCATGCTCCACAGCCCGTTCTCCGGCGCCGGGCTGGTGTTTGAAGAGGGGGAAAACCAGGATCAGGTGAAATACCAGGCCGCGCATCACGAACTGGTGGCCAGCGCATTGGCCACCCAAATTGCCCACGAGGTCAACCCGCAAAACCAGGTCGGCTGTATGCTGGCGGGCGGTAACTTCTACCCGTACTCCTGTAAGCCTGAAGACGTGTGGGCAGCGCTGGAGAAAGATCGCGAGAACCTGTTCTTTATCGATGTACAGGCGCGCGGCGCGTACCCGGCCTATTCCGCCCGCGTTTTCCGCGAGAAAGGCGTCACCATCGCGAAAGAAGCGGGAGACGACGAGGCGCTGAAGCACACCGTCGATTTCGTGTCGTTTAGCTACTACGCCTCGCGCTGCGCCTCGGCGGAGATGAACGCCAACAACACCAACGCGGCAAACATAGTCAAGTCACTGAAAAACCCGTACGTCGAGGCCAGTGAATGGGGCTGGGGCATCGACCCGCTCGGCCTGCGAATTACCATGAACATGATGTATGACCGCTACCAGAAGCCGCTGTTCCTGGTGGAAAACGGCCTGGGCGCCAAGGACGTGGTCAACGCCGACGGGCAGATCGACGACGATTACCGCATCAGCTATCTGCGCGAACATATCCGCGCAATGGGTGACGCCATTGAAGACGGCGTACCGCTGATGGGCTACACCACCTGGGGCTGTATTGACCTGGTGGCAGCCTCTACGGGGGAGATGAGCAAGCGCTATGGGTTTGTCTACGTTGACCGCGACGATGCGGGGAACGGCACGCTGGCGCGGACGCGTAAAAAGTCGTTCTGGTGGTATAAGAAGGTGATTGCCAGCAACGGGGAAGATTTGGCGTAAAAATAGGGTGCCGGATGGCGGCGTTGCCTTATCCGGCCTACCAGAAACGTGCCGTACGTAGGCCGGATAAGCGAAGCGCCACCCGGCATCACAAACGGATCAACACGACTCGTCGTCCTCAGCCTCTAACTGCGCAAACCCGCCGTTCTCCTGCCAGTTTTCCAGCCGCTGATACACCACCTCAACCGCGTCTTTAATGGCCTGAGTCATTGGGTAATAAAAGCCCACGATATCCGGCTGAATGCCGAGGAAAATCACCTCGCCCACGTCGTCTTTCAGCTGATCGACCAGATAGTTCAGCGGCATATTGTGGGTGGTCATCATAAACATCTCGGCGATGTCGTCCGGATCGATAATACGTATTTCGCCCGGATTCAGCCCCATATCGGTAGCGTCAACAATCAGCAGACGTGCAGGGTTCAGCTCGCGAATCGCCACGATGTCATTTTCCGGCGCACTGCCGCCGTCAATCACGACCCACGCCCCTTTCGGCTGGGCGGCGCACATTTCAGCGAGCAGCGGACCGGCGCCGTCATCGCCCATCATGCTATTGCCAACACAGAGTAAAACGTCAGTCACGGAGCCTCCTGACCATCAGGTAGATGGCGCTTTCTTGATAAATGGCATGCAGCATATTGAGCATCGCTTCGCTCCACGCCTGCTGTTCCGGCGTCTGGCGTGCGCGCGCTTTGTCAAACGCGTTGGCCAGCATCGACACGTGGTTACTGTCGATAACAATTTCGCCGTATTTCGGCACCCCTTCCATTTTCCGCCGCGCCGTACTGCCCTCTTCCAGCGTAGCTATCCACGCCCGATAGTCATCCCACGGGCAGGTCAGCGCGGCTTCCAGGCAATCGATGACCCCAAGGTGGTGGCCAATCGCCAGGCTGTAATAGACAACCTGCTGCGCCTCGGAAGGCGTTGCATCGTTCTCATCAATGAATTTACGGCTCAGTTGACTGAACACCACCTGTTCGCTCATCGAATTCGCGCTCCTTCTACCACATGGCCCAGCTGCGTGACGATTTCCGTCAGACGCGGATCGTTTTCTGCCTCCAGCCACTGCTGAACCCGCTCGTCACCCTGCCCCAAATGCAGCATATAGTCGTCCGCAATCTGACGACCGTAGCGGTAGCCCGCCAGGCGACGCGCGGCGCGGTCAACCTGAACGCGCAGCGGCTGCACCATATCCGGATGGAGGATTTCGGCAGGCTGGGCATCCAGCTCGCCCGGCGCGCGGGCATGGATTTTCTGCTCCAGCAGACCCAGCGCCATGGCAAAGCCGTACAGCGTAGCGGCAGGCGTTGGCGGGCAGCCGGGGATGTACACGTCGACCGGCACGATTTTGTCGGTGCCGCCCCAGACGCAGTACAAGTCGTGGAAGATACCGCCGCTGTTACCGCAGGCTCCGTAAGAGATACAGATTTTCGGGTCCGGCGCAGACTGCCAGGCGCGCAGCGCCGGTGAGCGCATAGCGCGCGTCACCGCACCGGTAAACAGCAGAATGTCGGCGTGGCGCGGCGATGGCACCACTTTAATGCCAAAACGTTCAGCATCAAACAGCGGTGACAGCGTGGCGAAAATTTCGATTTCGCAGCCGTTGCAGCCGCCGCAGTCGACGCGGTAAACGTAGGCGGAACGCTTAATGTTTTTTAGCAGCGACGCTTTCATGCTGGCGATAGATTCGTCTACCGTCATCGGCACTGGCATGCCGTTATCGTCGCGTGGCCCGATTAAGTTGCTCATCAGATGGCCTCTTTCATGTGGCGAGTCAGGTCAATACGATCGGAGGGCACCAGACATTTCTGACGCTTACATTCCGGGCAGGTTTCAAAGCTTTCACGGTGGTGTTCCGCGCGGCTGTCACCGTTGTGCTTGAGAATTTCAATCGCGTAATCAATCTCTTTTTGCACCGCAAACGGACGCTGACACACGCGGCAGTTGCAGATATCGAAGCGAGACTGCTGGAGGAAATCTTCTTTTTTCCACACCGCCAGCTCATATTCCTGAGACAGCTTGATCGCCGCGGTCGGGCACACTTCCTCACAGCGACCGCAGAAAATGCAGCGACCGAGGTTGAACTGCCACGCCAGCTGATTGGCGGCGAGATCGGTTTCCACCGTCAGCGCGTTCGACGGGCAGGCGTTGACGCACGCCGCGCAGCCGACGCACTGCTGCGGGTTGTGTTCCGGTTTGCCGCGGAAGTTTTTATCCACCGGCATCGCTTCCAGCGGATAAGACGAGGTGGTCACGCCGGTTTTAATGGCTTTTTTAATAAAGGTAAACATAGTTGCTCCCGGATGCGTGCGGGGTTTTACCCTCACCCTAGCCCTCTCCCTGAAAGGGAGAGGGAACAGATCGGCGTTGTCAGTGAATACGCACGCGATCTGTCCTTCCCCCTCGCTCCTTTGGGGAGAGGGTCGGGGTGAGGGGCCCCCACGCAATGCCCCAATTATTTCAGCGGCGAGTTCTTACGCTCGATGCTGTAGCGCTCAAGCTCTTTATACGGCACGACCTTGCTTTTCTTCTTACGCACGTCGACCACGGTCATGCGGTCGGTACAGGAGTAGCAAGGATCGAGGCTACCGATAATCAGCGGCGCATCGGAAACGGTGTTACCACGCAGCATATAGCGCAGGGTCGGCCAGTTGGCGTAGGTCGCCGCACGGCAGCGCCAGCGGTACAGCTTCTGGTTGTCGCCGGTCATGCTCCAGTGGATATCATCGCCGCGCGGCGCTTCCGAGAAGCCCAGCGCAAAGCGATGCGGAATGTAGGTGAAACCTTCCACCGCCAGCGGGCCGCCCGGCAGGTTATCAAGGCCGTAGTCAATCATGTTCAGCGCGGTGAACACTTCGTTGATACGCACTTTCAGACGGGAAATCACGTCGCAGCCCTGTTCGCTGTGCACTTCCATCGGCAGCAGACCGTAACCGACAAACGGGTGATCGGCGCGGGTGTCGCGGGCGTGGCCGCTGGCGCGGACCATCGGGCCGACGTTACTGAAGTCACGGGCGATTTCCGGGTCCAGACGACCGATACCGACGGTACGCTGTTCCATGTTCGGCGTGCTCAGCAGAATATCCACCAGATCCTGCACGTCGCGGCGCATCTGCTGCGCCAGCTGACGGGTCTGGATCATGTCGTCTTTCAGGAAGTCACGACGAATACCGCCAATCAGGTTCAGGCCGTAGGTTTTACGCGCGCCGGTGAGGATTTCTGCCATTTTCATAGAGGCTTCACGCACGCGGAAGAACTGCATAAAGCCAGAGTCAAAGCCGGTGAAGTGACACGCCAGGCCGAGGTTCAGCAGGTGCGAGTGCAGGCGCTCAACTTCCAGCAGGATGGCGCGAATCATCTGTGCGCGTTCCGGTACCACGATGCCCATCGCATTCTCGACGGAGGTGGTGTAGGCGGTGCTGTGGGCAAAGCCACAGATGCCGCACACGCGGTCAGACAAGAAGGTGACTTCGTTGTAGCCCATACGGGTTTCCGCCAGTTTCTCCATGCCGCGGTGGACATAGAACAGACGGTAGTCGGCGTCGATAATGTTCTCGCCGTCAACGAACAGACGGAAGTGTCCCGGTTCGTCGGACGTCACGTGCAGCGGGCCAATCGGCACCACGTTGTTTTTCTTGGTGCCCAGCTCGTTGATGAACTCGTAGGTTTCCGCATCGGTGGTCGGTGCCGGGCGCTGGCGGTAGTCCATGCTGTCTTTACGCAACGGGTACAGCTCGTCCGGCCAATCGTCCGGCAGCACCAGACGACGCTCGTCCGGCAGGCCGACCGGGCGCAGACCGTACATGTCACGCACTTCGCGTTCGCCCCATACGGCGGCAGGTACGCGCGGCGTAACGGACGGATACTCCAGGGTGTTGGCGTCCACTTCGACGCGCACGGTGATCCAGCACTTAGTGCCCTTCTCCATCGACAACACGTAGTAAACGGCGTAATGACCGTTCAGCTTACGTTCATCGTTGCCAAACAGCACCGACAGCCAGCCGCCCTGCTGGTAGTAAAGAAACTCGACGACTTCCGGCAGGTAGTTCACCTTCACGGTAATCGTTAACTGGTCTTTGGTCTGCCAGGCTTCGTCCAGCACCACGCCCGGGTAGGCCTGGTGCAGCGCGGCGAGGTAGTGTTGACCCACTTTTTCTTCAGACATGCTCACAACTCTCTTATCACGCCACCAGCAAGGAGACGAAGGCTAAAAAGGCTAAACCGAACCCGGTCCAGGTAATGCGGCCGGTGATATCCAGACGCAGACGCGCCATGCTGTTTTCGAACAGGGCAATAATCAGCACCCCGACCACCAGCTTGACTATGGCGGCAATCACCGCAAGAACCAGGCCGCCGACGCTAAAGCTGGTCATCTGTCCCCACGGGATGAAGACGCCAACAAACATCTGCAGCACCACCAGCTGTTTGAGGCTGATGCCCCACTTCAGCACGCCAAAGCCGCTACCGCTGTACTCGGACAGCGGGCCTTCCTGCAACTCTTGCTCTGCTTCCGCGAGATCGAACGGCAGTTTGCCCATTTCGATAAAGGTGGCGAAGGCGCAGGCGCAGAAGGCCAGCACCAGCGGAATGCTGCGGCTGACCGGCCAGTGGTACAGGGTGTTGGTGATATTGCTGATATGAGTAGAGCCCGCAACCAGCGCGGCGACCCACAGTCCGAGCAGCAGGATAGGTTCCACCAGCACGCCGAGCATCGCTTCACGGCTGGCGCCGATGGCGGTGAACGGGCTACCGGTGTCCAGACCGGCAATGGCGAAGAAGAAACGCGCCACGGCGAACAGGTAAATAAGGGTGATAAGGTCGCCCAGACCCGGCATCGGGGAAGCTACCGTCACCACCGGCAGCGCGGTCGCGATCGTCAGCATCACGCCGACCATCACAAACGGCGTCAGGCGGAACACCCAGCCGGAGGCATCCGGGCCAACGCTCTGACGGCCCAGCAGTTTGATGATGTCGCGATACTCCTGCATCACGCCCGGGCCGCGACGGTTATGCAACCGTGCGCGCAGCACGCGGGTGATACCGGAAAGCAGCGGCGCGACGGCGAATAGCACCAGCGCCTGCAGTACAGCAAATAGGAACGTCATGTTCAGGCTCCTCGAGAGATGACAATCACGACCAGCACCGCCAGTTCAACCAGCGCCAGACGTTGCAGCAGCAGCGGCGCCGCCGCGTTCTGCCAGCCCGGAACCCACGACACCGGATTCAGCCATTGACGCAGCTTCAGCACCGGTGCAAACGCCTGTTTCACCGGCATCGCGAAGCCGTGTGCGGTAATGACCATTGATTTTTCATGGTCGTAGCCGCACACCCACGCCGCGCCGCGCGAACGGCTCGGCAGACGGTTGCCTTTAAGCAGCGCCAGAATAATGAACGGCAGCAGTGGGCAAGCAATCAGCAGCAGGGTAATCATCGGCTGGGAGACCACGGTATGTGCGGTTGCCATCGGCAGCGGCACGGCGGTACTCAGCATGGGCAACAGCCACGGTGCAGCAACACCGCCGACGATACACAGCAGCGCCATCGCGACGGTGCTCGCCGACATCAGCAGCGGCGCGCAGCAGGCGTTTTCCGCTTCTTGCGTCCGCGGCGCGCCCAGGAAGGTGACGCCGTAGACTTTCGCCATACACATCACCGCCAGCGCACCGGTGATCGCCAGGCCAACCGCCAGCAGCGGGCCAAGCAGACGGCCGATAAACGCGCCGCTGGTGCTCAGTTTGAAGAACGACTGATAGATAACCCACTCACCGGCAAAACCGTTCAGCGGCGGCAGCGCGGCCATCGCCATCAGCCCTACCAGCATCGCCAGCGAAATCATCGGCATACGCTTGCCGATGCCGCCCAGTTTTTCGATATCGCGGTGGCCGGTACGGAACCAGACCGCACCCGCGCCGAGGAACAGCGTGGTTTTAAACAGACTGTGATTGAGCAGATGGTACAGGCCACCGACCAGCCCCAGCGCCACCATCACCGGCTGTTGCAGCGCCAGGCCGGTGATGCCCACACCTAAACCGAGCAGAATAATGCCGATATTTTCCAGCGTGTGGTACGCCAGCAGACGCTGGATATTGTGTTCCATTAACGCGTACAGGCCGCCCACGAAGGCGGTGATCATCCCCAGCACCAGCAGGGCTATCCCCCACCACAACGGCTGTGCGTTACCCAGCAAAGACACGGTGAGAATGCCGAGCAGTCCCACTTTCATCACCACGGTAGAGAACAGCGCGGCGGCCGGTGCGCTGGCGTTGGCATGCGCCTGTGGCACCCAGCCGTGCAGCGGGATAATCCCGGCCAGCAGGCCAAAGCCGATAACGCACAGCAGCCAGATGTCGGAGCCAATGGGCAGCTGCTGCGCGCGTTCATTCAGCAACAGCAGGTCCAGCGTGCCGTAGCGCTGCCACAGCAGCAGGCAGGCAATCGCCAGCAGAATCGTGCCCAGTCGACCTAGCGCGAACCACAGCTTGCCGGATGAAGCACAGCCGGTAAGAAATGCGCCGCACAGCGCCATAATTTCGGCCATCACCACCAGTGAGCCTACGCTGCTGGCGACAATCGCGCACACGGCGGCGGCCAGCAGGACGTTAATCAGCAGGCCGTTATTACGCACCTTCGGATGACGATGCCAGTCAATGTTGTACAGGCTGACAAACAGACCACACAGGCCCAGCGCTATCAGCCAGACCGCATTCAGCGGGGTGACCAGTACGCTGTAGTGCACCAGCCGTAGGCTGCCCATCGCCGGGAAGCCACGAACCAGCACCTGCACGCCAGCCAGCAGCGCGCACAGGCTACCCAGTGCGCCACCGATACCGGCAATCACACCGCTCAGCGATTTTTTCAGCGACAGTAAAAAGGCGAATACCGCGGCAAAAGCAAACCACGCCACCGCGCTATTAATTAAGGTCATCACGCTCATTTCACCTCTCCTTGTTGCGCCTGAAACAGCGAAAGATCGCCCAAATCAGTGTGGAAGGTCAGCTCACGCTTGCGTTTGCTGGCGCGGGCGATGTCCATGTTATTGACCAGATGCAGCGCTTTCGTTGGGCAGGTGCGTACGCAGGCCGGGCCCTGTTCATCGAACTGGCACAGATCGCACTTCACCGCGATGGCGCGAACGCCCGGCACCCAGTCCAGTAACGTACTGACGCGAGCCGGCGCCGGCGGAGCCGGTAGCGCTTTTGGCGTATTGGCGTTGGCCGGGATATCCAGCGGACGGCTGCCGGAAAATTCAATGGCGCCAAACGGGCAGGCAATACCACACAGTTTGCAGCTCACGCAGAGGCTTTCATTCAGCTGAACGGCTCCGTCTACGCGGGTAATAGCATTCACCGGACAAACGCCAGCGCACGGCGCGTCTTCGCAGTGGTGACACATCTGCGGCGCGGATTCTTTTTCATTGAGCATGACTCTGAGCCGCGGCATGGATTGCAGGCCGTGCTGGCGGTGCGTTTCCGCACAGGCCGCTTCACAGGTGCGGCAACCAATACAAACGGTAGAGTCAGCAATTACAAAACGATTCACCAGGTCTTCCTCAGGTGACAGTCATTTTTGACGAAATCATGCAGAGCAGGTGTCATTTCGACACCCGTCGACACACCAAATATTCAGGCGATGGATGCCCGATGAGAGTCCTGCGCCAGTTTGTCGAAACTCACCGGGCTGTCGCTCTCCAGCGCGGCATACAGGGTGTCGTATACCGGCGAGATTTTGTCCAGATAGTGTTCCAGCACCTGCTCGCGATCGCGGATGTTGACCGTACCGTCGATAAAGCCGCTGTCGCTCAGCTCAGCGCGCGCAACGCATTCTTTATTCAGGCCATCTCGCGTTTCCACGTAGTACTCAACGGTGTGGCTGTTAAAGTTGTCAGCCAGCGTAACGGAGACGATGAAATGCTCGAACAGCACGAAGCTCAGCTCTTTATCCGGTGCGCAGTTCATTGCATGATGCAGACGCGCTTTTGACAACGTGATCCCTTGAACCAGAGCGTTACAGTACACACGCCATTGATCCTGATGGCGGCGGTGACGATCGGCGATGTAATCGGCCTTCTCGCTAATTTCCCAAATAGTCATGTCGGTTACCCGGTTAATAGAAACAAGCCTCCTAAGCAGATTTCATGCCATGTTTTTAACCAATTGATTTTTATTATATTTATATAAATGACATGCCGTAGACGACATGTCATTTCGTCAGCATGACATCGTCATCGACAGTCTTTTACGACGCCATTCCATCTCTGGCATCGTTATTGCATTACATCTGCGAGTCATCAAAAACGAGAGGCGATATGCACGAAATCACGCTCTGCCAGCGCGCGCTGGAAATTGTCGAACAGCAGGCGAGACAGAACGGCGCTAAGCGCGTGACTGGCGTTTGGATCAAGGTCGGGGCGTTTTCTTGCGTAGAGACCAGCGCGATGACCTTTTGTTTTGATCTGGTGTGCCGCGGCACGCTGGCTGAAGGCTGTACACTCCACGTCGAAGAGCAGGAGGCAGAATGCTGGTGTGAAGCCTGCCAGCAGTATGTCCAGCTCGTGTCGGTACACGTCCGCCGCTGCCCACAGTGCAACAGCGACAACCTGCGTATCGTCGCCGACGACGGTTTACAGATTCAGCGAATTGAAATTGATCAGGAGTAATGTATGTGTAGCACCTGTGGTTGTGCTGAAGGCAACCTCTATATAGAGGGCGATGAACGTAACCCGCATTCGCTGTTCCGCAGCGCCCCCTTCGCACCGGCAGGCCGTCCGGCTCTGTCGATTACCGGCGTCAGAACACAAGAATTTCAGCCGCAGGCCGCGGACAACGGCGACCTGCACTATGGCCACGGCGAGGCGGGCACCCACGCGCCGGGCATGAGCCAGCGCCGGATGCTGGAAGTGGAAATTGACGTGCTGGATAAAAACAATCAGATTGCCGCACGTAACCGCGCGCGTTTTGCCGCCCGCGAACAGCTGGTGCTGAATCTGGTTTCCAGCCCGGGATCCGGTAAAACCACCCTGCTCACCGAAACCCTAATGCGCCTGAAAGACCGCGTCTCCTGCGCCGTTATCGAAGGCGACCAGCAAACGGTTAACGATGCCGCGCGCATTCGCGCAACCGGTACGCCGGCCATTCAGGTCAACACCGGTAAAGGCTGTCACCTTGATGCGCAGATGATTGCCGATGCCGCCCCGCGCCTGCCGCTCGAGAGCAACGGGATTCTGTTTATCGAAAACGTCGGCAACCTGGTTTGCCCGGCGAGCTTTGATTTAGGCGAACGCCACAAAGTCGCCGTGCTGTCGGTCACCGAAGGTGAAGACAAGCCCCTCAAGTACCCGCATATGTTTGCCGCCGCGTCGGTCATGCTGCTCAACAAAGTTGACCTGCTGCCGTACCTCAATTTCGACGTTGAGAAGTGCCTCGCCTGCGCGCGTGAAGTGAACCCGAATATTGAAATCATCCTGCTCTCCGCTACCAGCGGTGAAGGCATGGAGACCTGGTTAAACTGGCTGGAGGCGCAGCGATGTGCATAGGCATTCCGGGACAAATTGCCGCCATTGACGGCGTGCAGGCGAAGGTTGACGTTTGTGGTATCAAGCGTGATGTCGACCTGACGCTGGTCGGCGCAACCGATGAACACGGCCAGCCGCGTATCGGTCAGTGGGTACTGGTGCACGTAGGCTTTGCTATGAGCATTATTAACGAAGACGAGGCTCGCGATACCCTCGCGGCGCTGGAAAACATGTTTGAAGTCGAGCCGGACGTCGGCGCCCTGCTCTTTGGCGAGGAACGGTAATGCGCTTTGTTGATGAGTACCGTGCGCCGGAACAGGTGATGCAGCTCATCGCCCACCTGAAAAACCGGGCACAGCGTCTGGCCTACACCGCCGAACGCCCACTGCGTATTATGGAAGTGTGCGGCGGCCACACGCACGCGATTTTTAAATTCGGTCTCGACCAACTCCTGCCAGAGAATATCGAATTTATTCACGGACCGGGCTGCCCGGTATGCGTGCTGCCTATGGGGCGAATTGACGCCTGCATCGAGATTGCCAGCCACCCCGACGTCATTTTCTGTACCTTCGGCGATGCCATGCGCGTGCCGGGGAAAAACGGCTCGCTGATGCAGGCGAAATCACGCGGCGCGGATATCCGCATCGTGTATTCGCCAATGGACGCCCTCAAACTGGCGCAGCACAATCCGGATCGTAAAGTGGTGTTTTTCGGCCTCGGTTTTGAAACCACCATGCCGACAACGGCAATTACCCTCCAGCAGGCCAAAGCGCAGAACGTGGGTAACTTCTTCTTTTTCTGTCAGCACATTACGCTGATTCCAACCCTGCGCAGCCTGCTCGATCAGCCGGACAACGGCATCGATGCTTTTCTCGCACCGGGCCACGTCAGCATGGTGATAGGCACTCACGCCTACGGTTTTATCGCCAGCGACTACCATCGCCCGCTGGTGGTCGCCGGGTTTGAACCGGTCGATCTGCTCCAGGGGGTGAACATGCTGGTGGAGCAGAAGATTGCCGAAGCGCCTTGCGTGGAAAATCAGTATCGCCGCGTGGTGCCGGACGACGGTAATCGGCTTGCGCAAGAGGCCATTGCTGCCGTGTTTGCCGTGAAAGGCGACAGCGAATGGCGCGGCCTGGGGTTAATTAACGACTCTGGCGTGCAGCTGACGCCCGACTATCAGCGCTTCGACGCCGAAGCCCACTTTAAGCCACAGCCGCAGCGCGTCTGCGACGACCCGCGCGCCCGCTGTGGCGACGTATTGACCGGCCGCTGTAAGCCGCATCAATGCCCGCTGTTCGGTGCCACCTGTAACCCACAGAGCGCGTTCGGCGCGCTGATGGTGTCATCCGAAGGGGCGTGTGCCGCCTGGTATCAATATCGCAGTCAGGAGTCCGAAGCATGAAGACAATCCAGTTAGCCCACGGCAGCGGCGGCCTGGCGATGCAGCAGCTGATCGACAGTCTGTTTATGAAGGCGTTCGCCAACCCCTGGCTGGCGGAGCAGGAGGACCAGGCGCGTCTGTCGCTGGCTTCTCTGACCGCCCACGGTGACCGTCTGGCCTTTTCTACCGACAGCTACGTGATAGACCCCCTGTTCTTCCCCGGAGGCAATATCGGCAAGCTGGCGGTCTGCGGCACGGCGAACGACGTGGCGGTCAGCGGTGCGGTACCGCGCTATCTTTCCTGCGGTTTTATTATTGAGGAAGGGCTAGCGATGGAGACGCTGGAGGCCGTGGTCAACAGCATGGCGGCGACCGCCCAGGCGGCGGAAATCGCCATCGTCACCGGCGACACCAAAGTGGTCGGTCGCGGCGCGGCGGACAAGCTTTTTATCAACACCGCCGGAATGGGCGCCATTCCGGCGGATATCCACTGGGGCGCGGCAACGCTGACGCCAGGTGACGTGCTCATCGTCAGCGGTACGCTAGGCGATCACGGTGCGACCATTCTCAACCTGCGTGAACAGCTCGGCCTCGACGGTGAACTGCAAAGCGACTGCGCGGTATTAACGCCGCTGATTCAAAGCCTGCGGCCCATCGACGGCGTCAAAGCGCTGCGTGATGCCACTCGCGGCGGGGTCAATGCGGTCGCCCACGAGTTTGCCGCGACCTGCGGCTACGGCGTTGAAATCCAGGAACAATACCTGCCGTTAAAAGATGCCGTACGCGGCGTGTGCGAATTATTGGGGCTGGACGCGCTTAACTTTGCTAATGAAGGTAAACTGGTTATCGGCGTCAGCCGGGAGGCCGCCGATACGGTACTCGCCGCACTGCGCGCGCACCCACTGGGCGCGGATGCCGCCATCATCGGCGAAGTGACCGAACGTCGAGGCGTTCGCGTGGCCGGGCTCTACGGCGTGAAGCGCACGCTGGATCTCCCCCACGCCGAACCGCTGCCGCGAATTTGTTAACCGGCCGCTCAAGGTCAGCATTTTATTATTATTTATCGCACCCAACGCGGTGCATTTATGGGCAAGTTACATGTCGTATACACCGATGGGCGATCTCGGGCAGCAAGGGCTGTTCGATATTACCCGGACTCTTCTTCAACAGCCGGATCTGGCTGCGCTAAGCGAAACGCTGGCGCATCTGGCTAAACAGGCGGCGCTGGCCGACAGCGCAGCAATTATCCTGCTCCAGCCGGGCAACCTGCGTGCGGGCTATCATACCTCGCGCGGCGCGGGCCAACCGCTGGCCTACGAGGACGATAATATCCTGGCCAACGGCCCGGTCAGACGTCTGCTCTCGCGCCCCGACGCGCTGCACTGCAGCTACAGCGAGTTCAACGAAGCCTGGCCACAGCTGGCCGCCAGCGAGCTGTATTCGCCTTTCGGTCACTACTGCCTGCTGCCGCTGGCGGCGGAAGGGCGCATTTTCGGCGGCTGCGAGTTTATCCGTAAAGACGATAGCCCGTGGACGGAAAAAGAGTACCAGCGTCTGCATACCTTTACGCAGATCGTCGCCGTGGTCACCGAGCAGATCCAAAGCCGGGTCACCAACAACGTTGATTACGATCTGCTGTGCCGCGAGCGCGATAACTTCCGTATTCTGGTGGCTATCACCAACGCCGTGCTATCGCGTCTGGATATGGATGAGTTAGTCAGCGCGGTCGCCAAAGAGATCCACTACTACTTCAATATTGACGCCATTAGCGTGGTGCTGCGCGGCAACCGCAAAGGCAAACTGAATATCTATTCGACGCACTACATCGACGTTAACGATCCGGTGCACGATCAAAGCGAAGTTAACGAATCCGGCACGCTGACGGAGCAGGTATTTAAGAGCAAGGAGATGCTCAAGCTCAACCTCGACGAGCGCGATAAGCTGGCGCCGTACGAGCGCCATCTGTTTGAAATGTGGGACGACAAAATCCAGACGCTGTGCCTGCTGCCGCTGATGTCGGGCGACAAAATGCTCGGCGTGCTTAAGCTTGCCCAGTGCGACGAAAAGGTCTTTTGTGCCGCCAACCTGAAGCTGCTCAAGCAGATAGCGGAGCGCGTCTCCATCGCCGTTGATAACGCCCTCGCCTATCAGGAAATCCACCGTCTGAAAGAGCGCCTGGTGGATGAAAACCTGGCGTTGACCGAACAGCTGAACAACGTCGACGGCGAATTTGGCGAAATCATCGGCCGCAGCGAAGCGATGTTCAACGTGCTTAAGCAGGTTGAGATGGTTGCCCCAAGCGACAGCACGGTGCTGATCCTCGGGGAAACCGGCACAGGGAAAGAGCTGATCGCCCGCGCCATCCATAATCTCAGCGGCCGCAACACCCGCCGAATGGTGAAAATGAACTGTGCCGCGATGCCAGCCGGCCTGCTGGAAAGCGACCTGTTTGGCCACGAGCGCGGCGCGTTTATCGGCGCCAGCACCCAGCGAATCGGCCGCTTTGAGCTGGCGGATAAAAGCTCGCTGTTCCTCGACGAAGTGGGCGATATGCCGCTGGAGCTACAGCCTAAGCTGCTGCGCGTACTACAAGAACAGGAGTTTGAACGCCTGGGCAGCAATAAGCTGATCCAGACCGACGTACGCCTGATCGCCGCCACCAACCGCGATCTCAAGCAAATGGTGCTCGATCGCGAGTTCCGTAGCGATCTTTACTATCGTCTTAATGTGTTCCCGATCCACCTGCCACCGCTGCGCGAACGCCCGGAAGACATTCCGCTACTGGTGAAGGCGTTTACCTTCAAAATCGCCCGTCGGCTGGGCCGCAATATCGACAGTATTCCGGCGGAAACGCTGCGCATCCTTAGCCAGATGGAATGGCCAGGCAACGTGCGCGAGCTGGAAAACGTGATTGAACGCGCGGTGCTGCTGACGCGCGGCAGCGTGCTGCAGCTGTCCATGCCGGAGCTGGCGTTTGCCTCAGATAACGCGGAGCCCGTTCCGGCCGCCGAAGCGCCGAAAGAAGGCGAAGACGAATATCAGCTGATCGTTCGGGTGCTGAAAGAGACGAACGGCGTGGTCGCCGGGGCGAAAGGCGCGGCGCAGCGTTTGGGGCTTAAGCGCACCACATTGCTCTCAAGAATGAAACGTCTGGGTATTGATAAAGATTCGTTAATGTAAAAACTGTGGCTATACTGACCTCTGATTCGATAACGAGTGAATGGAGGCAGTATCGTATGGCAGTTTCAGCACGTAACCAATTAACAGGCACCATCAGCGCAGTCTCAACCGGCGCGGTCAACGACGAAATCGAACTGACCCTGCCGGGCGGCGCAAAGCTGGTGGCTATCGTCACCCACAGCAGCAAAGAAGCGCTGGGCCTGGTCAATGGGAAGGAAGCCATTGCCCTGATTAAAGCCCCGTGGGTAACGCTGGCAACCGAAGACTGCGGTCTGAAGTTCTCTGCCCGCAACCAGTTTGCCGGTGAAGTGACCCAGGTCACCGAAGGCGCGGTAAACGCGACCGTGCATATCAAAACCGACGCAGGCTTTGAGATTGTTGCGGTCATCACCAACGAAAGTCAGAGCGAGATGAAGCTGGCGAAAGGCAGCCGCGCTATTGCGCTGATCAAGGCTTCTGCAATCCTTATCGCCACACGCGCGTAAGTTTTCCCCGGCGTCGCTGCGCTCGGCCGGGCTACACTCGTTTCGTAGCCTGGCCGAGCAACGCGACGCCGGGAATAACACCCACCTCACACCGTCTCGTTTCTCTATTTATGAAACACCATTTTGTGAATACATTCCCGTTCTCACAATTTAATGGATGATAAATAAGCGTTTTCCCCGTGGAGACGTTTACGATGCGCTTACCTCTGTCCGCTGCTCTTGTTCTGGCATTTTCCGCGCAGGCGGCTTTTGCTGCCCTGCCTGTCCTTTCCGTCTGGCCCAATGGCGAAGCGCCGGGGGCTAAAAACAGCCCGGTAACCTACGCGCTGGTGGAACGTAGCAAAGATCCCAAACTGCCGGATCGCGCCGTGACCGGCATCCGCGCGCCACAAATCACCGTCTACGCTCCGGCACATCCGAACGGCGTGGCGCTGCTGGTGACGCCGGGGGGCTCCTATCAGCGGGTGGTGCTGGATAAAGAAGGCAGCGATTTAGCCGCGCCGTTTAACGCCAAAGGCTACACGCTGTTTGTGATGACCTACCGCATGCCCGCCGACGGTCATGCCGAAGGGGCCAATGCGCCACTGGCTGACGCCCAGCGAGCGCTGCGCACCGTGCGCGCTAATGCCACAAAGTGGCATATTAACCCGCAAAAAATCGGCGTGATGGGCTTCTCTGCGGGCGGGCACGTGGCGGCAAGCCTTGAGACGCGCTACGACGAAGCGGTTTACTCGCCGCTCGACGATGTCGATAAACAGAGCGCACGTCCTGATTTTGTGGTGCTCGGCTACCCGGTTATTTCGATGGATAAAGCCATTGCTCACCCCGGTTCACGCACCGCATTAATTGGCGACACGCCATCCGCCGAGCAGATTAAGCGCTACTCTCCTGAGCTGAATATCACCGCTCAAACACCGCCAACCTTCCTGATGCACGCGGTGGATGACCCGTCAGTACCGGTCGAAAATTCGCTGGTGATGTTCAACGCCCTGCGCGCGCATAACGTGCCGACGGAGTTGCATCTGTTTGCCGAAGGTAAACACGGGTTTGGCATTCGCGGAACCAAAGGCCTGCCCGCCGCCGCATGGCCGGAGCTGGCGATGAATTGGGTTGCTTCGCTGCATTAGTCGCGCCTGATGGCGCTGCGCTTATCAGGCCTACAAACCCAATAACGGCACGGATCTGTAGGCCGGATAAGGCGAAGCCGCCATCCGGCAATCTGGTTTACCACCCAGACAAAATTGAGATCTCATTTTTCCCTTTCGATCACAATAATCCAGTAAATCACCTCATTCTCTTCTGTCTCCCCGCCCCGTATTTGCCTAACGTAGAAGCCATAAGGAATGTCAGGTTAATCTCCCGAGGAGCCCGCAAAATGACTAATCGTATCCAGCGCCTGAAAGACGCCCTCTTTGCCAACCCGCGCGAAATCTCCCTTGAGCGCGCCGTCCTCTACACTGAAAGTCACCGTCAGACCGACGGCGAGCCGGTCATCATTCGCCGCGCCAAAGCCACCGCTCATATTCTCGATAACGTCGCCATCAGCATTCGCGACGATGAACTGATTGCCGGCAACCGCACCATCAAACCGCGCGCCGGGATTATGTCGCCGGAGATGGACCCGTACTGGCTGCTAAAAGAGCTGGACCAGTTCCCAACCCGCCCGCAGGACCGTTTTAATATCAGCGACGACGACAAGCGCCTGTACCGCGACGAGCTGTTCCCGTACTGGGAAAAGCGCTCGATGAAGGACTTCATCAACGCGCAGATGACCGACGAAGTGAAAGCTGCCGTCAGCACGCAGATATTCAGCGTCAACCAGACCGACAAAGGCCAGGGCCATATCATCATCGACTATCCGCGCCTGCTGAATAACGGCCTGGACGCGCTGGTTAATGAGATGCACGCCCATCTGCGCGAACAGCCGGATAACGCCTTTTACCAGGCGGTGCTGATTCTGCTGGAAGCCTCCCAGCGCCACATCCTGCGCTACGCCGCGCTGGCCGATGAGATGGCGAGCCGTTGCCCTGACCCGCATCGTCGTCAGGAACTGGAGACCATTGCTAGCGTCTCGCGCCATAACGCCGGGAAGAAGCCGGAAAACTTCTGGCAGGCCTGCCAGCTGTTCTGGTACATGAACATCATTTTGCAGTATGAGTCGAACGCCAGCTCCATCTCGCTCGGCCGCTTTGACCAGTACATGCTGCCGTTCTGGCAGGCATCGCTGAACCACGGCGAGGACCCGGCGTTCATGCAGGAGCTGCTGGAGTCATTGTGGGTGAAATGCAACGACATCGTGCTGCTGCGATCCACCAGCAGTGCCCGCTATTTCGCCGGTTTCCCGACCGGCTACACCGCCCTGCTCGGCGGCCTGACCGAAAACGGCCGCAGCGCGGTGAATATCCTCTCCTTTACCTGCCTGGATGCCTACCAGAACGTGCGTCTGCCGCAGCCGAACCTCGGCGTGCGGGTCAACGAACTGATTGACCGCCCGTTCCTGCGCAAAACCGCCGAAACCGTGCGCCTCGGCACCGGCATTCCGCAAATCTTCAACGATGAGGTCGTGGTGCCCGCGTTCCTCAACCGTGGCGTGTCGCTGGAAGATGCCCGCGACTACGCGGTGGTGGGCTGCGTCGAGCTATCGATTCCTGGTCGCACCTACGGTTTGCACGACATCGCGATGTTCAACCTGCTGAAGGTCATGGAGATCGTTATGCTGGAGCACGAAGGCGATGAGCACCTTACCTACGACGGCCTGCTGGCCAGCATTCGCGATAAAATTCGCCACTACATCAAGCTGATGGTGGAAGGGAGCAATATTTGCGATATCGGCCACCGCGACTGGGCGCCGGTGCCGCTGCTCTCTTCGTTTGTTGAAGACTGTATCGCCAACGGCAAAGACATTACCGACGGCGGCGCGCGCTATAACTTCTCCGGCGTGCAGGGCATCGGTATCGCCAATCTGAGCGACTCGCTGCATGCGTTGAAAGGCATGGTGTTCGATCAGCAGCGCATGAGCTTCGATGAACTGCTGACGGTGCTGAAGGCCAACTTCGCCACGCCGGAGGGGGAAAAAGTCCGCGCGCGGCTGATTAACCGCTTTGAGAAGTACGGTAACGACATCGATGATGTTGATAACATCAGCGCCGATTTGCTGCGTTTTTACTGTAAAGAGGTCGAAAAATACAGTAACCCGCGCGGCGGTCAGTTTACCCCTGGATCTTATACCGTTTCCGCGCACGTGCCGCTTGGTTCGGTCGTCGGCGCGACGCCAGATGGTCGTCTGGCCGGCGAACAGTTGGCGGACGGCGGGCTGTCACCAATGGTCGGCCAGGACGGTCAGGGACCCACGGCGGTGCTGAAGTCGGTGAGCAAGCTGGATAACTATCTGCTTTCAAACGGTACGCTGCTGAACGTTAAGTTCACCCCGGCGACGCTGGAAGGGGAAAGCGGGCTCAACAAGCTGGCGGATTTCCTGCACGCCTTTACCAAGCTCAAGCTCCAGCATATTCAGTTCAACGTGGTAAACGCCGAGACCCTGCGCGAAGCCCAGCAACGACCGCAGGATTTCGCCGGTCTGGTGGTGCGCGTCGCGGGCTACAGCGCCTTCTTTGTTGAGCTGTCGAAGGAGATTCAGGATGACATTATCCGCCGCACCGCGCATCAGCTGTGAGGTGATTGGGACGCGCGCCGACACGGCGCGCATTTTCAATATCCAGCGCTATTCGTTAAACGATGGTCAGGGCATCCGCACCGTGGTGTTCTTCAAAGGCTGCCCACATACCTGCCCGTGGTGCGCCAACCCGGAGTCGATGTCGCCAAAAATTGAGACCGTCCGCCGGGAAAGCAAGTGTCTGCACTGCGCCACCTGTTTGCAGGATGCCGACGAATGTCCGTCAGGCGCGTGGGAGCATATTGGCCGCGACGTGACGCTGGAGTCTCTCGAACGGGAAGTGCTCAAAGATGAGGTGTTCTTCCGCGCGTCCGGCGGCGGCGTAACGCTCTCCGGCGGCGAAGTGCTGCTGCAGGCCGAGTTCGCCACCCGCTTTTTGCAGCGCCTCAAACAGTGGGGTATTCGCACCGCCATTGAAACTGCGGGCGATACCTCCCCTCGCCGCCTGCTGCCGCTGGCACAGGCCTGCGATGAAGTGCTGTTTGATCTCAAAATCATGGACTGCGCGCAGGCGCGCCAGGTGCTGAGCATGAACCAGCCGCGGGTGCTGGAGAACTTTCGCCTGCTGGTCGCGGAAGGTATTAAGGTGATTCCACGGCTGCCGCTGATCCCCGGTTACACCCTCAGCACCGATAACGTCGCACAGATTCTGGCGTTTCTGGCACCGCTACCGGTTGAGGAAGTGCATCTTCTGCCGTTCCATCAGTACGGCGAGCCGAAGTATTCCCTGCTGGCGCGTGAGTGGGCAATGGCGGGGATAAAAGCGCCGCAGGCCTACGAGATTGCGCCAATTCGGGCGAGGGTGGAACAGGCGGGGTATCGGGTGGTGATGGGGGGCTAGTCCTGCACAAAACCTGGAGGCCGGATACGGCGTTTACGCCGCCATCCGGCACGGCACAACAAATTGCCCGATGGCGCTACGCTTATCGGGCCTATAAAAAACGCTAATGCATGGCGTTATTCCACATCCAACAGCCACTTCTGCGCCGGGGTTAACCGGCTCGCCGTTTCCGGCGTTAACCAGCGGCGCTGATCCTGCTGCGCGGTATCCGCCCGGTCGATATACAGCCCGTGCAGCACGCGGCGGCGCGAGCCTTCGCGGTTCGTGGTGCCACCGTGCCACGCGTGGGCGTTGTAAATCATCACGCTGCCCGCTGGCGCAGCAAAAATCACCTCATCCGGATGCGGTGCTCCTACGTCTTTCAATACATCTTCCGGCAGCTCCGGGCGCAGGTGCGTAGCGGGGATGATACGCGGCGCGCCGTTGGCGGCGTACAGGTCATCAATCGCCCAGATAGTATTCACCAGATGCACCTTCGGGAAGTCGGGACGCGGTTTTTTCCAGTCGGCATGCAGCGGCTGATGACCGCCGTTATACAGCGCCTCACGGGCGTTGAGGCTGGACACTTTAAATCCTCCGTCAAAGATATAGCGACACGCTGACAGAATCAGCGGATGCGACCAGACCTTTTCCCAAACCACGCCCTTGTTAATCAGATTCGCCACGCGCGTCGCCGTCTCTTCCTGATGGTGTTCCACCGCCAGGTTCTCGCCTTCCAGCTCCACCAGATAGTCAATACGCTCGCGCATCGCATGTAGCCAGTCGGCATCCGCCACGCCGTGCACAATCGTATAGCCCTGGGTATCCAGCTCATGTTTCATCGTGGCCGACAGTTCGCCGTTGGCGCCCAGTGCATCCAGCCAGAATGCCGCTTGCTTGTCCATATCGCCTCTCTTTTGTTAACTATTTCACAACATGTATGAAAAGTTACTGCACGAGCGGTCGGCATTCTGTATGAGATAGCTACACAACGCTGGATTTTTGTGTACAGCAAAATAAAGTGTGATGAGATTCAAAATCCAGAATAATAACCAGGACATGAGCATGTCAGAGCAATCCCTCGTCCCCGTGCTGGAGCAGTTGCTTGCCCGCCAGGGTGAACTGGTCGTGCGTTTTCCGCAAACGTTGCAGCCCGCACCGGAGCTGGCCATGAGCGTATCATTCCCGCGGCTGGAGATCGTATTGGACGGTGAACTGGTAGACGGCTGCCTACAGGAACCGCTTGGCCCGATGCAGGCACTGTATATACCAGGCAATCGCTGGAATGCCCCGCGGTGGCACGGCCCTGCCACCACGCTGAGCGTTCTGTTCAGTAAGCAGAAGCTGGGCTTTAGCCTGCAACGCTTCGACGGCAAAAAATTCGTTGAGATTCGCAAACAGCACGTCGCCAGGCTAGGCCCGCGAGTGGGGTCGTACCTGCTACTGGCGTTAAACGAGCTGGCCATTCGGCCGGTGGTGCCAACGGCACAGATTGTCCTCAGCGGGCTGCTGAGCCACTGTATCGATCAGCTTACGCATCTGGCCGATACGGTCAGTAAAAGCAAAGAGCTGTTTCTGGCGATTCAGGAGTACATCGACGAACACGCCGCCGAAGCACTCAGCCGTGAAACCGTCGCGCGGAAGTTCCACATTACGCCAAACTACCTGTCGCACCTGTTCCAGAAATCCAGCACCGTTGGTTTTAATGAATACCTCACCGCCGTACGTCTGGAGCTGGCGAAGAAATTACTGCGCGGGTATGAACTGAAAATTAAAGAGATTGCCCACCACTGCGGCTTTGAGGACAGCAACTATTTCTGCCGGATTTTTCGCAAGCACACGGCGCGATCGCCGACGGAGTATCGCCGTCACTGCCGCACCCTGTGAGGGCTATTTTTTCGGCCGGTATTTCTCCGGCAGTTCGGGCACCGGACGCCGGTCATCAAGCAGATGAAGAATCGTGAGGATCGGATGGCGCCAGAGCATGCGCGGCCCGGCCCAGCGCATAATCTGCTTCATCTCTTCACGCTTGGCCGGCTGATAGCAGTGCACCGGACACTGTTTACAAGCCGGTTTCTCCTCGCCGAACACGCACTTATCCAGCCGCTTATCGGCATAATCGTTGAGCGCCTGATAGTGCCCGGCGTCATCCAGCGCCTGCGGGCAGCGGCGCTGATACAGCGTAATCATGCTGCTGATGGTCTGTTTTTCACGACGAATGCGATTGCCTGGCATAGTCCGTTCCTCACCATTAAAGATGCATTAATAATACACATTTAGTGATGCGTTGGCAGCCGCTTTATCCGTCGTGCTTGTCCACGTGGCCCAGCGGTTTCTCCGGGAAGCAGACGTCGCGTACCCGGCGCTTAAGCTCGGCGGCATCCGGGAAGCCCTCGTCCCGCTTGCGATCCCACACCAGCATCTCGTTCACGGTAATCGTAAAAATTCCGCCGGTTCCCGGCACCAGCGTAACGGCGGCGATATCGGTACTGAAGGTGTGCAGCAACTCCTGCGCCATCCAGCTGGCGCGCAGCATCCAGTTGCACTGAGAGCAGTAGGTAATCGTAATGGCGGCTTTCTGCGTCATAACGTTCTCACAAAAGATTAAAGCTTAAAGTGTAAATAAATTGTTGCATAGAGACAGAATTATTTGCAAACATTATTGCAAATGATAATACCTATCATTACTATTCGCGTTGATAAAAATAGGACAACGTCATAACGCTTAAGGAAAAGCCGACGCTGGGAGCGTCGCGTGAGCCAATACTAATAACGATGAAGGCATGGCAACTATGTACAAATCTATTCAATCAGAGGCGTGGCACAAGAAAAACCTACTGGTGACCTCATTGCTCGCAGCACTCTATCAGACGTCCGCGGGCGCGGCTGAAACACAGGATAAAACCGCCGCCGTAGATAGCGCGGAACAGATGACCGTTACCGCGCCCGCGCCGCTTCTCAAACCGGGTAGCCAACATGCGGTCAGCGCGCAGGAGCTGCAGGATAAAGGGGCCAACGATTTTGGTTCTATCATGCGTTACGAACCGCTGATCGGCGCAACCGGCGCCAGCGGCGGTTCAGGTAACGGCAAGAGCGGTTTCGACCGCGGCGGCTACACGGGTTATAACATCCGCGGTCTGGAGAGCAACCGCGTCGGCATCGATGTTGACGGTATCGCCCAACCGAACGCAACCGGACGCAGCTATGTCAGCCGCGCCGGGCTGAATACTTTTGGCATCGGTCGTGACTACATCGATCCGTATATGTACGGCAGCGTGGATATTCAGTCCGGCGCAACCGACACCGAAACCGCCAACACGTCCATCGGCGGTAACGTCTCCTTCAAGCCAAAATCGGCAGATGACTACCTGCATCCCGGCAAAACCAGCGCCTTCAGCTACCGCAGTGAGTATGACTCTTCGGACCGCAGCTGGCACAACGGCCTGACCGCCGCAGGCGGCGACGATACCCTGCGCGGGATTTTCGTCTACAGCCGTCGTGACGGCCAGCAGACAACCACCAACAGCACCCGTGTTGATGCTTATCCGGCAAACTGGCACTCCGACGCCTTTATGACTTCCGGGATCTGGCAACCGAACGATGAACACAAGCTGACCGGTACCCTCGACTACTACCATAAAACGAATCACACCCATTACGATGTGTGGAACGACAGCGGCAGCAAAACTATCGGCGATGCGCAGCAGACCAGCCAGACCCGCCGCTGGGGCCTGAGCCTCAAAGACGACTGGACGCCGATGAATGACGTTATCGACAGCGTCTCAACCAAAGTGTACTACCAGCACACCGAGGCACATGACCGCACCTGGATGCCAGACAGCAGCAGCGGAACGATGGAGACGGTGTACTCCAACTACGACACCGATACCTGGGGTATGCAGACGGCGCTGGCGAAAACCCTTGGCCGCCATGACCTGAGCGCGGGCTTCAATGCCAGCACCACGAAAACTCAGCGTCCGTTCAGCCAGTCGCCGATCCCGAGCGTCTACAGTGAGATCATGCAGCCGGAAGCGGACAGCCGCGATTACACGATCGCCGGTTTCTTACAGGATCAGATCAACTTCGATCTCGACAGTCACAACTTTGCGGTGATCCCCGGCATTCGCGTCGTGCATCAGTCAACCAAGCCGGAGAATCTCTCCAGCCTGACCACCAACAGCACGGTGCTGACCGAATCCTCGGTTGCCACGCTGTACGGGAAAAATGCGGATACCCAGGCGCTGCCGTCGCTGACCTTCCAGTACGACATCACGCCGCGCATGATGACCTACCTGCAGTACAAACGCGGCGCGGAATTCCCGAACACCAGCCAGTTGTACGGTTCATGGAATCTCGGTTCCAGCTATGCGGGCCGCGGCCAGTATGCGCTGATCGGCAATACCGATCTGAAAACCGAGACCAGCGACAACCTCGAATGGGGAATGAAGGGCGAAGTCACTGAAGGGATCACCCTGCGTACCGCCCTGTTCTACAACAGCTATAAAAACTTTATTGCCTACACCCGCTACACCCGCTCGAATAACCCGAGTCAGTTCACTAACGTACCGTCAAACATTTACACCATTTATCAGGCGGAAAACCGCGATAAAGCCTATATCTACGGCGGGGAGATCAGCACGAAGTTCAACTTCGGCACCTGGTTTGAACAGGTCGACGGGCTGAGCGCAACGCTGGCCTACGGCTACAGCGAAGGGAAATCGAAGTCCAGCTACTACGGCGATAAGTACGTTGATCTCGACAGCGTAGCGCCAATGAAGGCCATCGTTGGCGTCGCGTGGGATGACCCGGCGAAACGCTACGGTACTGCCCTGACCGCCACCTTTGTGAAGGGTAAGCGTGCGACTGCCACCAACCGCGAAACCTATACCAATACCGGCAGCGCAATCACCGATTCCACCAGCCAATACATGCGCGTACCGGGTTACGGCATGCTCGACTGGACGGCCTACTGGCGCGTGGCGAAGAACGTCCGTATCAACGGCGGCGTGTATAACCTGACCGACCGGAAATACTGGGACTATCTGAGCAGCCGCAATATTGAAACGTCAACAAATCAGGATGCCAACGATAAGTCGCTGGCGGTCATGCCGGGCCGCACCTGGCAGCTGGGCGTTAACGTCGACTTCTGATAACAACATTCCCTAAACCTGCACCCCGGCCGCTGGCCGGGGAAATTATAAGGAAGAGAGCCATGCAAAACACACCCGCCGAACTGTGGCAGCGCTATCAGGCCGTGAAAGCCAACGGCACCGCCAAATACGCCCGCGACATCGCCGCGGAAATGGGTATCAGCGAAGCCGAGCTAACCGCAGCCCGTGTCGGCCACGACGCCGTACGCCTGCACGATAACGCCCGCGCGCTCCTCGCCGCGCTGGAGAGCGTCGGCGAAACAAAATGCATCTGCCGTAATGAGTATGCGGTCCACGAGCAGGTGGGAGCCTTTACCCACCAGCATCTCGACGGCCACGCGGGCCTGGTGCTGAACCCGCGCGCGCTCGATCTGCGTCTGTTCCTGAGCCAATGGGCCAGCGCGTTTTACCTCAACGAGGCGGGACGAGAGAGCATCCAGTTCTTCGATCCGCACGGTGATGCCGTACTGAAGGTTTACACCACCGATGCCACGGACCACACAGCCTGGCAGGCGCTGATTGCCGAGCATACCCAGAATACCCCAACGCCGCTGGCTATCCGCCCTGCGGAAAGCGCCCGCTACGCCGACACAGCCGACGGCGCGGCGCTGGAAAAAGCGTGGCGCGCGATGACCGACGTTCATCAGTTCTTCGTGCTGCTGCGCAAATACAACCTCTCGCGCCAGCAGGCCTTCCGCCTGGTAAGTGACGATCTCGCCTGCCGTATTGATACGGATGCACTGCCCCGCCTGCTGGAGACCCTTCAACAGGACGGCAACGAATTTATGATCTTCGTCGGCAACCGCGGCTGCGTACAGATCTTCACCGGCACGCTGGAAAAGCTGACGCCAATGCGTGGCTGGATCAACATCTTCAACCGTACGTTTACGCTGCATCTGCGCGAAGAAACGATTGACGAAATCTGGGTGACACGTAAACCGACCGTCGACGGCCACGTCACCAGCGTGGAGCTGTTTGCTAAAGACGGCACACAGATTGCTCAACTGTACGGCCAGCGCAGCGAAGGTCATCCGGAACAGGCACAGTGGCGCGCGCAGGTCGACAGTCTGACCGCGGAAGGCCAGACCGTATGAAACGGCTAGTGATTCTGCTGGCGGCCCTGCCGCTGTTCGCCAACGCCGCCGAGCGCATTATCACCCTCGGCGGCGACGTCACGGAAATCGTCTATGCGCTGGATGCACAGCCTCAGTTGGTGGCGCGCGACAGCACCAGCACCTGGCCCACGGCAGCACAATCGCTGCCGGACGTAGGATACCTACGCCAGCTCAACGCGGAAGGTATTCTCTCGCAGCGCCCGACATTAGTTCTGGCAAGCAGCCAGGCGCAGCCGTCGCTGGTACTGCAAAAGGTAGAAGGCAGCAAGGTGAAGGTGGTTAACGTGCCTGGCGGCTACGACACCGCGGCGATGGAACGCAAAATCAGCGTTATCGCCGACGCGCTCGACAAACGGCCGCAGGGCGAGGCGCTGCGTAAAACGCTCGATGAGCAGATGGCAAAAATCCCGCCTCAGGCGCTGAACAAACGGGTGCTATTCATCCTCAGCCACGGTGGTTCCGGGGCGCTGGTCGCCGGCCAGCAAACGGCCGCAGACGGAGCGATAAAACTCGCCGGTTTGCAAAACGCCATGCAGGGCTTTGACCACTATCGCACGATGTCGCAGGAGGGGGTGATTGCCAGCCGTCCGGATCTGGTGGTGATTTCCGCCGACGGGCTGAAGGGCATGGGCGGCGAAGCCTCGTTGTGGAAGCTGCCGGGCCTGGCGCAAACGCCCGCCGGTCGTCATCAGCAGGTGCTGGTGATTGACGACATGGCGCTGCTGGGCTTCGGCCCCCGTACGCCGCAGGCGCTGCAACAGCTGCGGCAAAAAGCGGAGCAGCTGCCCTGATGCGCATCACCGTCTCCCGCCAGCTGTGGCTCATGGTACTGCTATTGCTGGCCCTGACGATGCTGGCTACCACGCTTGGTGCCATGCGGCTGCCGTTAACCAGCCTGTGGCCGTCCGGCGATGAAGTGCTGCGTCATATCTGGCTCACCATCCGTCTGCCGCGGGTGCTGCTGGCGCTGGTAGTGGGCAGCGCGCTGGCGCTCTCTGGCTGCGTGATGCAGGGCCTCTTTCGCAACCCGTTAGCCGACCCGGGGTTACTCGGTATCAGCAGCGGCGCGGCGCTAGCGGTTGCCTTCTGGCTGATACTGCCGATTTCAGTCCCGATGCTGGTGGCGCTGTATGCCCCGATGCTGGCAGCGTTTATCGGCAGCCTGGCGGTGATGGCGGTGATTTTTATCCTCAGTAAAACCGGCGGCGGTTCGCTCTCCCGGCTACTGTTGGTTGGCATTGCCATCAACGCGCTATGCGGCGCGCTGGTTGGCATGCTGTCGTGGATCAGCAACGACACGCAGCTGCGCCAGCTTTCACTCTGGGGAATGGGCAGCCTCGGGCAGGCCGAGTGGCCGACGCTGCTGGTCGCCGCGACGCTGATTATTCCGTCATCCCTCGCGGTGTGGTGGATGGCCTCGCGCCTCAACCTGCTGCAATTGGGTGATGAAGAGGCCCACTACCTCGGCGTTAACGTCCGCATGGTGCAGCGTCTGATGCTGCTGTGCAGCGCCGTGCTGGTCGCCGCCTCGGTCGCCATCAGCGGCGTGATTGGATTTATCGGTCTGGTGGTTCCGCACCTGATGCGTATGTGGCTGGGGCCAGATCACCGCGGTCTGGTGCCAGGCTCGCTGCTGGCGGGCGCTATCCTGCTGCTGATTGCCGATACGCTGGCCCGCACCGTCGCCGCGCCCGCCGAAATGCCGGTGGGGCTACTCACCAGCCTGCTTGGCGCGCCGTGGTTCCTATGGTTGATATTCCGCCAGGAGAGATCCGCTCATGGATAAACACTATATTGCCCGCGCGCTGTCGCTACGCCTGGGGAAACGGCGGGTGATTGATAGCGTTTCACTCACGCTGCGGCCCGGTGAAGTCACCGCGCTGATCGGCCCTAATGGCGCAGGAAAATCGACTCTGCTGCGGCTGCTGACCGGTTTTTTAGCCGCCGACAGCGGCGAACAGCGCATAGAAGGCAAGCCGCTTAGCGAATGGTCCGCTGCCGCCCTCTCCCGCCGTCGCGCGGTGATGTTGCAACGCACTCAGCTGAACGCCAACTGGCCGGTTGAAACGGTCATCGCCATGGGGCGCGCACCGTGGGGGGCGCAGGACGATCCCGCGCTCATTCAACGCGTCATGGCGGAAACAGGCTGCACTCATCTGGCGGGACGCCCTTACCCGGCGCTTTCCGGCGGCGAGCAGCAGCGCGTTCAGCTGGCACGCAGCCTGGCACAGCTGTGGCACGGCGATGGGCCAAAGGGCTGGCTGTTTCTCGACGAGCCCACCTCAGCGCTGGATCTCTTTTATCAACAGCATTTGCTGCGGCTGCTAAAAAGACTTACCCGTCGCAACGAGCTGCACGTCTGTGCTGTGCTTCACGACCTCAACCTTGCCGCACTGTGGGCCGATACCATTCTCTTACTGCATCAGGGTAAGCTGGTGGCGCAAGGCACGCCGCATGAGGTCATCCAGCAGTCGATCATCCATCGCTGGTACGGGGCGGATATCAGCATGAATACGCACCCGGACGCGGCGGTTCCGCAGGTTTATCTGGCGCCCTGACGGGCGTTAGATTCATCTACTGAATCAATCGTGACCAGATTCACAATTGAATAGGTTGGGAATAGACAAAAATATTAAATCTAATAATGTATGCCTGTGTCTAATGGAGAACATACATTATGAACATCCGCACGCTAACCTATAACACGTCAAAGTGGTTTAATATTGACAGCATTATTGTCAATCACCGCCCTTAACGCCTCTCACGCCTCCTGATAAATATTTCTGACAACAGATTTATCATTATCTGTTTCGGATACCTATACCTATTTCATGATTTCTGATTAAGGTCAGCAATATTGTTGCGCCGGTTATTATACGCGCCGTATTTATTGCAACCAAAATACAGAAAGCGGAAGCGGGCATGCTTATTACGTTAAAAATGACGTATTGATTTTTATCGACGTCAGCGGAATACGCTTGCCAAAAAATTGAGGATAACACCATGAATAACTTTAAACATCTGCCAGAGCCTTTCCGTATTCGCGTTATTGAGCCGGTAAAACGCACCACCCGTGAGCACCGCGACAACGCCATTATTCAGGCTGGAATGAACCCGTTCCTGCTCGATAGTGAAGACGTCTTTATTGACCTGCTGACCGACAGCGGCACCGGTGCGGTGACGCAAAATATGCAGGCGGCAATGTTACGCGGCGATGAAGCCTACAGCGGCAGCCGCAGCTACTATGCGTTATGCAACGCGGTAAAAGAGATTTTTGGTTACCAGCACACTATCCCCACCCACCAGGGGCGCGGCGCCGAGCAAATTTATATTCCGGTACTGATTAAAAAACGCGAGCAGGAAAAAGGCCTCGACCGCAGCAAAATGGTGGCGTTCTCCAACTATTTCTTCGACACCACCCAGGGCCACAGCCAGATTAACGGCTGTACCGTACGCAACGTGTATACCAAAGAAGCGTTCGACACCGCCGTACGTAATGATTTTAAAGGCGATTTTGACCTTCAGGGCTTAGAGCACGGCATTGAAACCGTTGGCCCGAATAACGTGCCGTATATTGTTGCCACCATTACCTGTAACTCTGCGGGCGGCCAGCCGGTTTCACTGGCAAACCTCAAGGCAATGTACGCGATTGCTAAAAAATACGATATTCCGGTGGTGATGGACTCCGCGCGCTTTGCGGAAAACGCCTACTTTATTCAACAGCGCGAGCCGGGCTATCAGGACTGGAGCATTGAAGAGATTACCCGCGAGACGTACAAATATGCGGATATGCTGGCCATGTCGGCGAAGAAAGACGCCATGGTGCCCATGGGCGGCCTGCTGTGTATTAAAGACGACAGCTTCTTCGATGTTTATACCGAATGCCGAACCCTTTGCGTCGTACAGGAAGGCTTCCCGACTTACGGCGGTCTGGAAGGCGGTGCGATGGAGCGTCTGGCCGTAGGCCTGTACGACGGTATGAATCAGGACTGGCTGGCCTATCGTATTGCGCAGATTCAGTACCTGGTCGACGGCCTGGAGGCGATTGGCGTGACCTGCCAGCAGGCGGGCGGCCACGCGGCGTTTGTCGATGCGGGCAAGCTGCTGCCGCACATCCCGGCCGAGCAGTTCCCGGCCCAGGCGCTGGCCTGCGAGCTGTATAAAGTGGCGGGGATTCGCGCCGTCGAAATCGGCTCTTTCCTGCTGGGCCGCGACCCGAAAACCGGCAAACAGCTGCCGTGTCCGGCTGAGCTGCTGCGCTTAACTATTCCGCGCGCCACCTACACCCAAACGCATATGGACTTTATTATCGAAGCGTTCGGCCACGTTAAAGAGAATGCGGCCAATATTAAAGGTTTAACCTTCACCTACGAGCCGAAAGTACTGCGTCACTTTACGGCAAAATTAAAAGAAGTCTAATTAACCACTGACCCGAATGGCCCTGCTGATAGCGGGTCATTCGGGTTCTTGTTACCTGGCGTCATAGTTTGTTCCTGACGAAAGCATTGACTTAAACGTTATCAACAAGGGAAAGCCATGGACGAAGATTCAAATACAAAACATTCCTCATTCTGGGGAATTATGGTCATTGCCGGCACCGTCATCGGCGGCGGAATGTTTGCTTTACCGGTTGACCTTGCCGGAGCCTGGTTTTTTTGGGGCGCATTTATTTTAATTATTGCCTGGTTTTCAATGCTTCATTCCGGCCTGCTTTTATTAGAAGCTAATCTTAATTACCCCGTTGGCTCAAGCTTTAATACCATAACGAAAGATCTGATTGGCAATAAATGGAATGTGCTTAGCGGTATTACCGTGGCCTTTGTGCTGTATATATTGACCTACGCCTATATTTCAGCCAACGGCGCGATTATCAGTGAAACCATCGCCATCAACGCCGGGACGCACGTCAACCCGCGTATTGTCGGCATCGGCAGCGCCATTTTTGTCGCGGCAGTACTGTGGTTCAGCTCGCTCGCCGCCAGCCGCATTACCTCTTTTTTCCTCGGCATCAAAATTATCGCCTTTATCGTGGTATTTGGTTCGTTTTTCTTCCAGGTCGACTACTCCATTCTGCGGGACATTGCCGCGCCGGAAGGCCATAGCAGCTACTTCCCGTACATACTCATGGCGGTGCCGGTTTGCCTTGCCTCGTTTGGCTTCCATGGCAACATTCCCAGCCTGATCATCTGTTACGGCAAGCGCAAAGATAAGCTAATCAAAAGTATCGTATTCGGTTCGCTGCTGGCGCTGGTGATTTATCTGTTCTGGCTATACTGCACCATGGGCAATATCCACCGCAGCAACTTTAAGGAAATTATTGCCTCGGGTGGCAACGTTGACTCGCTGGTGAAATCGTTTTTAGGCACCAATCAGCGCGGCGTCATCGAATTCTTCCTGCTGATATTCTCTAACCTGGCGGTTGCCAGCTCGTTCTTTGGCGTCACACTGGGGCTGTTTGACTATCTGGCAGACCTGTTCAAAATGGACAACACCTGGATTGGCCCCTATATTTCCATACACTTTTTATCACTTAACCCATTACTGGTTCGCCGCCGCAGATATTCCCGTGGCGAACGATACCCCAGTGCACTATGCGGATGCCATTCGTTGTAATGTTCGAAGGCCTCCGCAAGGTTCTTTACCGCTGTTAACCCGTCGGGTTTCGGCATGATGCTGATGTAATCGCGCTTCATCGTTTTCACGAAGCTCTCTGCCATCCCGTTGCTTTCCGGGCTACGTACCGCCGTATGTTTAGGCTCCAGTCCTACCATTCTGGCGAACTGACGCGTCTGATAAGAACGGTAGGCTGAACCGTTGTCTGTCAGCCACTCAACTGGGGATGTCGGCAGGCTGTTACCGAAACGACGCTCCACGGCACCCAGCATGACGTCCTGCACGGTTTCACTGTCATATCCACCGTTACTGGCCGCCCAGTAAAGTGCCTCGCGATCGCAACAGTCCAGAGCGAACGTGACCCGCAGTTTTTCACCGTTATCACAGCTGAACTCGAAGCCGTCAGAGCACCACCGCTGGTTACTTTCTCCAACGGCCACTTTCCCTGTATGCGCCCGCTTCGATGGCGGTATTTCCGGTTTACGCTCAAGCAGCAGCGCATTCTGACGCATGATGCGGTATACGCGTTTGGCATTGATCACCGCCATGTCGTCAGTTTCTGATTGTCTGCGCAGCAGTGCCCATACCCGACGATAACCATAGGTGGGCAGATCGCCGATAACGGTATGGATACGGGCCAGCGCGTCAGTATCATCAGGCTTGCGCTTGCACCGACGATCCTGCCAGTCCTTTGACCGACGGGCCATGGCATGCAGTTGCGCACGTGAGACCCGGAGGCAACGACTGACAAGGCTTATTCGCCATCCTCCGGCAACAAGGGCACGTGCGCTATCCACTTTTTTTGTCGGCCATATTCAACGGCTTCTTTTAGCAGCTCGTTTTCCATGGTTTTCTTGCCCAACAGGCGTTGCAGCTCTTTAATTTGCTTCATCGCAGATGCCAGCTCCGACGCGGGCACAACCTGTTCTCCTGCGGCAACGGCTGTAAGGCTGCCTTCCTGATACTGCTTACGCCACAGGAACAGCTGACTGGCAGCAACGCCATGCTGACGGGCGACCAGCGACACGGTCATTCCGGGCTCAAAACTCTGCTGAACAATGGCGATTTTTTCCTGAACACTTCGCCGTCTGCGCTTCTCTGGACCTAAAACATCAATCATTCGGACTCCAACGACTAGTCTAAAAACTAGTATTAAGACTATCACTAACTTAAGTGATACCAACTGTCTGGAGATTCAGGGGGCCAGTCTAACACCCCCGTCGGCCGCTTCAAAACGCTGCTACTGACCTTTTTACCGCCCGCCGCACTGTATCTGATTTTCCCCAACGGCTTTATTTACGCCATCGGCGGCGCCGGGCTGTGCGCGACAATCTGGGCAGTCATCGTCCCGGCCTTCCTCGCCCTGAAATCGCGCGAGCGTTTTCCGGATAAAATATTTACCGTCTGGGGCGGTAAAGCGATTCCTGCCGTGGTGATTCTGTTTGGTGTGACGGTCATTCTGTGCTGGTTTGGCAGCACTTTTAACCTGCTTCCGCGCTTTGGCTAACACCATCCGGCGGCGCGCCGTTTTGGCGCGTCGCCGGACATATGCCCAGGGGCGCATCCCCGTTAAACGGCGATCCCGACTTTCGATTTCGCCGCTTTCCCTGAAATAGCTATCTCCGTTATCATAGCCACCCCTTGCGACAAAAACGAAAATGAAAAAGTTCGCTTTACACTATTAATCAGGGATCTGGATAACACCCCATGAGTAAAATCGACAATCTCGACGCCCACACCCCCATGATGCAGCAGTATCTGAAGCTAAAAGCACAGCACCCGGAAATTCTGCTGTTCTACCGCATGGGCGACTTCTATGAACTGTTCTACGATGACGCAAAGCGCGCATCGCAGCTGCTGGACATCTCGCTGACCAAGCGCGGCGCCTCCGCCGGGGAGCCGATTCCAATGGCGGGTATTCCGCATCACGCGGTAGAAAACTACCTCGCCAAGCTGGTGAATCAGGGGGAGTCGGTCGCGATTTGTGAACAAATTGGCGACCCGGCCACCAGCAAAGGGCCGGTTGAACGTAAAGTGGTGCGTATCGTAACCCCCGGCACCATCAGCGATGAAGCGCTGTTGCAGGAGCGTCAGGACAATCTGCTGGCGGCTATCTGGCAGGATAACAAAGGCTACGGCTACGCGACGCTGGACATCAGCTCCGGGCGTTTCCGCCTGAGCGAACCCACCGACCGCGAAACCATGGCGGCAGAGCTGCAGCGTACCAATCCCGCCGAGCTGCTGTATGCCGAAGACTTCGCCGAGATGTCGCTGATTGAAGGCCGTCGCGGCCTGCGCCGCCGCCCGCTGTGGGAATTTGAAATCGACACCGCGCGCCAGCAGCTGAATATGCAGTTTGGCACTCGCGATCTGGTTGGCTTTGGCGTCGAAGGCGCCCCCCGGGGTCTGTGCGCCGCTGGCTGTCTGTTACAGTACGTAAAAGATACCCAGCGCACCTCGCTACCGCACATTCGATCCATCACCATGGACCGCCAGCAGGACAGCATTATTATGGACGCCGCCACCCGCCGGAATCTGGAAATTACCCAGAACCTGGCCGGGGGCGTAGAAAATACGCTGGCAGCCGTGCTGGACTGCACGGTAACCCCAATGGGCAGCCGCATGCTCAAACGCTGGCTGCATATGCCGGTGCGCGACACAAAAATCCTTACCGAGCGTCAACAAACCATCGGCGCCCTGCAGGATGCCACCGCCGAGCTGCAGCCGGTGCTGCGCCAGGTAGGCGATCTGGAACGTATTCTCGCCCGTCTGGCGCTGCGTACCGCGCGCCCGCGCGACCTTGCCCGTATGCGCCATGCTTTTCAGCAGTTGCCAGAGCTGCGCGCTCAGTTGGCTAGCGTCGACAGCGCGCCGGTGCAGATGCTGCGTGAAAAAATGGGTGAATTTCGCGAACTGCGCGAGCTGCTGGAACGGGCGATCGTTGATGCGCCGCCGGTGCTGGTCCGCGACGGCGGGGTTATTGCCCCCGGCTATCACGCCGAGCTGGACGAGTGGCGCGCGCTGGCCGATGGCGCGACCGACTACCTTGACCGCCTGGAAATTCGCGAGCGTGAACGTACCGGTCTGGACACGCTGAAGGTGGGCTATAACGCCGTCCACGGCTATTACATTCAGATCAGCCGCGGCCAAAGCCATCTGGCGCCCATCAACTACGTACGCCGCCAGACGCTGAAAAACGCCGAGCGCTATATCATCCCCGAGCTGAAAGAGTACGAGGACAAAGTGCTGACCTCAAAAGGCAAGGCGCTGGCGCTGGAAAAACAGCTGTATGACGAGCTGTTTGAGCTGCTGCTGCCGCATCTGGCCGATCTTCAGCAGAGTGCTAGCGCGTTAGCCGAGCTGGACGTGCTCATCAACCTCGCCGAGCGCGCATATACGCTGAACTACACCTGCCCTACCTTTACCGACAGGCCCGGCATTCGCATTACCGAAGGCCGCCATCCGGTAGTGGAACAGGTGCTTAACGAGCCGTTTATTGCCAACCCGCTAAACCTGTCGCCACAGCGCCGGATGTTAATCATCACCGGCCCCAATATGGGCGGTAAAAGTACCTATATGCGGCAAACGGCGCTGATTGCGCTGCTGGCCTATATCGGCAGCTACGTGCCGGCGCAAAGCGTCGAAATTGGCCCCATCGATCGTATTTTCACCCGCGTGGGCGCGGCGGACGATCTGGCATCCGGCCGCTCGACCTTTATGGTCGAGATGACTGAAACGGCCAACATTCTGCATAACGCCACCGAGCACAGCCTGGTCCTGATGGACGAAATTGGCCGCGGAACCTCAACCTATGACGGCCTGTCGCTGGCGTGGGCCTGCGCCGAGAGTCTGGCAAATAAAATCAAAGCGTTAACGCTGTTTGCCACCCATTACTTTGAGCTGACCCAACTGCCGGAAAAAATGGAAGGCGTAGCTAACGTGCACCTCGATGCGCTTGAGCACGGCGACACGATTGCCTTTATGCATAGCGTGCAGGACGGTGCGGCGAGTAAAAGCTACGGGCTGGCGGTCGCCCAGTTGGCTGGCGTGCCGAAAGACGTGATTAAGCGCGCGCGGCAGAAGCTGCGCGAGCTGGAAAGCCTCTCGCCAAATGCGGCTGCGACCCAGGTTGATGGTACGCAGATGTCGCTGCTGTCGGTACCAGAAGAGGTGTCGCCGGCGGTAGAAGCGCTGGAAGGTCTGGATCCGGATGCGTTAACCCCGCGGCAGGCGCTGGAGTGGATTTATCGGTTGAAAGGCATGGTGTAAATCGTTCCCGATCCCGCAGCGCGCGGCCGGGCTACGCCTGTAGCCCGGCAGGTGGAAATAAATGGGTGCTGGAGGGTAAACCCAGGCAGTCAATACGCGGGGTTGCCCCCGCGTCGTCGCTACTTCTTCGGTTCGTAAGCGAGAATAGCTTTAAACTCCATACCACGCTCCCGGATACTCAACTCACACAGCGAATCGCGCACCATTAGCGTGAACCCTAATGCTGTGGCACACAGCACGATGATTGCCACCAGGGCATACTTCGTCAGCATATCTTGCCTCCCTGCAAAGAAGAGACTAACATTCAAACTGTTCGGGTTTGTACGCTAGCCTCAGGTTGATAGAAATATCGTCTGGGGCTTTCGTCTTTCTGGAACCCTGAAAATGCTCAAAGCCCACAAAGCCTCAAGCACCCGCCGCTATTCTATGTCCGCTTGCCGCATCGCGAATAAATTCAGTCCGTTGCTACGAGGCTGCTCGCAAAATAAAAAAGCCCGGAGAGTCCGAGCTTTAGAGAGAGCGGGATGGCCTGATGGCGCTTCGCTTATCAGGCCTACCGACAGTTTGCCGACCCGTTTATCAGCGCTTATCTTCCGCCAGCAGCGGCGGAATGCTCGGCACCATCGGCGCGTCGTCGATATCCTTCTGCGTCATGCGGAACGCTTCCGGGTAATGTTCGCGATGGGTGCGGCGTAGCGGCTCGGTATCGCGCCAGGTGTACAGACAGTGCTGGCACTGGTATACGGTCCAGACATCTTTGACCGGCGATTTTGCCATGATTTCAATATGTTCATCGGCGCAACGTGGGCAAATCATCATTTTCTCCTTACTTGCGGTTAGCCAACATAGCGGTCAGTTTTTCAGCCCATGCTTTCGTTTCAGGCAGATCCTGTACGGGCTGGCTGTAATGACCGCGGTTGTCCGGCGCAACCGGGGTCGTCGCGTCGATAATCAGTTTGTCGGTAATTCCCGCCGGGCTTGATCCCGGATCGAGTTCCAGTACCGACATGTTCGGCAGTTGCACCAGATCGCCCGCCGGATTGACCTTCGAGGAGAGCGCCCACATCACCTGCGGCAGGTTGAACGGGTCAACGTCTTCGTCAACCATAATCACCATCTTCACGTACCCCAGGCCGTGCGGCGTCGTCATTGCACGCAGCCCGACCGCGCGGGCGAAGCCGCCGTAGCGTTTTTTAGTGGAGATAATCGCCAGCAGGCCGTGGGTGTACATCGCATTCACCGCCTGCACTTCCGGGAATTCAGCCTTCAGCTGCTGGTACAGCGGCACGCAGGTCGCCGGCCCCATCAGGTAGTCGATTTCGGTCCACGGCATGCCGAGGTAGAGCGATTCAAAAATCGGTTTTGTACGGTAGGAAACTTTGTCGATGCGCACCACGGTCATGTTGCGACCGCCGGAGTAGTGACCGGTGAATTCACCGAACGGACCTTCAATTTCACGCTTACGGCCTTCGATTACCCCTTCGATAATCACTTCCGAGCCCCACGGTACGTCGAAACCGGTCAGCGGCGCGGTGGCAATGGGGTACGGGCTTTCACGCAGCGCGCCGGCCATTTCATATTCGGACTGATCGTACTTCAGCGGCGTGGCGCCCATCAGGGTGATGATCGGGTCGTTGCCCAGGGTAATGGCGATCGGTAAATCCTCACCGCGCTCTTCCGCTTTATGCAGGTGCAGCGCAATGTCGTGCATCGGCACCGGCTGCAGGCCAAGCTTGCGCTTGCCCTTCACTTCCATACGGTAAATACCGACGTTCTGCTTGCCGAAGTTATCCGGGTCCAGCGGGTCACGCGAGACAACGCACGCTTTGTCGAGGTAGAAGCCCCCGTCGCCGTCATTCAGGCGGAACAGCGGCAGGATGTCGAACAGGTTAATGTCGTCACCGTCGACGGTGTTTTCCGCCCATGCCGGGTTAGCACGGCGTTCCGGGGCAATCGGGAAGTTGTCCCAGCGGCGAATAAATTCATCAATCTGCTTTTTAACCGGCGTGTTGATTGGCAATCCCAGCGAGATGGCATGGTTCTGCCATGAGCCAATCGTGTTCATCACCACACGCGCATCGGTAAAGCCGCGAATATTGTCAAACCACAGCGCAGGTGCGCCGTCGCCAATGCGCCCGGTCGCATTGGCCGCCGCCGCCAGATCCGGCTCGGCGTTAACCTCTTCGCTTATTTTGAGCAGCTGACCCTGGTCCTCCAGCGCCTGCAAGAACCCGCGTAAATCATCAAAAGCCATTATGCATTCTCCTGTGAAAGTGGTGTCGCCGTCGACAGCCCCTGCCAGCGGCGCGCCTTATCATGTTTGAGGCCGAACTGATCGAGCACGCGGGTCACCACGTGCTGCACGATGTCGTCCACCGTTTCCGGATGGTTATAAAACGCCGGCATAGGTGGCACCATGGCAACGCCCATGCGCGAGAGCGCCAGCATGTTTTCCAGATGAATGGTGCTAAGCGGCATTTCGCGCGGCACCAGCACCAGCTTGCGCCCTTCTTTCAATACGACGTCGGCCGCACGGCCAACGAGACCATCGGCATATCCCGCGCGAATACCGGCAAGCGTTTTCATACTGCAGGGGATCACAATCATGCCGTCGGTCTGGAATGAGCCGGAAGAGATGGTCGCAGCCTGATCGGCCGGGCTATGGCTGAAGTCGGCCATTGCCGCCACTTCGCGCACAGTCCACGGGGTTTCCAGTTCGATGGTGGTTTTGGCCCATTTCGACATCACCAGATGCGTTTCCACCTCCGGCATGTCGCGCAGCGCCTGCAGAAGCGCAACGCCCAACGGTGCGCCGGTTGCGCCGGTCATGCCAATAATCAGTCTCATCGTTCACCTCAAATTCGTTCGTGTACGAACAATGTACTTAACCTACTCCTGTCGACGGTATCTGACAAGGTCGTTCGCATTTTTTGTTCAATGACACGTGAGCGGCTATCATAGTCGCAGGGTTATCGTCGGAGAGCGTTCGTGGAAATTAAAAATGAAGCCTTTCACCTGCTTCGCCATCTTTTTCAGCAACATACATCACGCTGGCAGCAAGAGCTGCCCGAGCTGACGAAACCGCAATACGCGGTGATGCGCTCCATTGCCGAATGCCCCGGTATTGAGCAGGTGGCGTTGACCAGCGTGGCGGTCAGCACGAAAGCCACGCTGGCTGAGATGTTGAGCAGGATGGAAACGCGCGGATGGGTCAAACGCGAGCACGATCCCGACGATAAGCGCCGTCGGTTCGTCTTTTTAACGCCGGAAGGTGAAGCGCTGCTGGCGGCCAGTCAGCCGGTGGGGAATCGCGTCGATAATGAATTTTTACAGCGCTTAACCGCCGAAGAGCGACAGCAGTTTACGCAGTTAATTCGTAAAATGATGGACTAGCGCGAAAAAATGGCAAAGAAAAAGGCCAGTCTCTCGACTGACCTCTTTGAATAAAACAGGCTTATTCGCGGAACAGCGCTTCGATATTCAGCCCCTGCGTCTGCAGGATTTCACGCAGACGGCGCAGACCTTCAACCTGAATCTGACGCACGCGTTCGCGGGTCAGGCCAATCTCGCGGCCGACATCTTCCAGCGTCGCTGCTTCATACCCCAACAGACCAAAACGACGCGCCAGCACTTCTCGTTGTTTGGCGTTCAGTTCGAACAGCCATTTCACGATGCTTTGCTTCATGTCATCGTCCTGCGTGGTGTCTTCCGGACCGTTTTCATTTTCATCGGCCAGGATATCCAGCAGCGCTTTCTCAGAATCGCCCCCCAGAGGGGTATCAACTGAGGTAATGCGTTCATTGAGACGCAGCATACGGCTAACGTCATCAACCGGCTTATCCAGCTGTTCAGCTATCTCTTCTGCGCTCGGTTCATGGTCCAATTTATGGGACAGCTCGCGCGCGGTACGCAGATAGACGTTCAGCTCTTTAACGATATGGATAGGCAGACGGATGGTACGGGTTTGGTTCATGATAGCCCGTTCAATCGTCTGACGAATCCACCAGGTGGCATAGGTTGAGAAACGGAACCCACGCTCCGGGTCAAACTTCTCTACGGCACGAATCAGCCCCAGGTTGCCCTCTTCGATCAGATCCAGCAGCGCCAGACCACGATTGCCATAACGGCGGGCAATTTTCACCACCAGACGGAGGTTGCTTTCAATCATCCGACGGCGTGAGGCCACATCGCCACGCAGAGCACGGCGTGCAAAATAGACTTCTTCTTCAGCGGTCAATAACGGAGAATAGCCGATCTCGCCTAAGTACAGCTGGGTCGCATCGAGTACACGTTGAGTAGCACCCTGCGATAAGAGCTCTTCTTCTGCGAGTTCGTTGTCACTGGGTTCCTCTTCATTTAAGGCCTTCTCATCGAACGCCTCTACTCCATTCTCATCAAATTCCGCGTCTTCATTTAAATCATGAACTTTCAGCGTATTCTGACTCATTTTAAGGTGGCTCCTACCCGTGATCCCCAGGCAATGCACCTTATCATGTCACTCTTCAGGCGACCTCTGCGGCTGCCGATGCCGCCTGAAAGCGTTCATGTGAAGGACTTTGCCGACTTATCGCTGCGGTAAGTACTGCAGCGGGTTGACGGATTTCCCCTTGTAACGAATTTCAAAATGCAAACGTGTTGAACTGGTTCCGGTGCTACCCATGGTAGCGATTTTCTGCCCCGCCTTGACGTCCTGTTGTTCCCGGACCAGCATTGTATCGTTATGAGCGTAGGCACTCAGGTAATCATCGTTGTGTTTGATGATAATAAGATTACCGTAACCGCGCAGTGCGTTACCGGCATAGACGACGCGCCCATCGGCGGTTGCGACGATTGCCTGTCCTTTACTGCCCGCAATATCGATACCTTTATTGCCACCGTCGGTGCCGCTAAAGTTTTCGATGATCTTGCCGTCAGTCGGCCAGCGCCATGAAGAAATTGGCGAACTGGTTGAAGTACTGCTGGCAGTCGGTACGGTCGTGCTCGCAGTCGGTGCCGTTACAGGCGCTGTGACAGTCGTCGCAGGCTTGTTGTTAGGCAACATTTTGTTAGCACTTTGTTCACCTGAATCCTCAGAATACGTAATTGTCGGAGTCGACGCAACAACCGCGGTTGATTTTTGTGCAGGTTTTGAGACTAATCCGGTATTTCCACCGCTGGCCTGCGCGCTGGCCACAGCGACCGGGTTATTGCCGGTAATCGGCTGGCCGGAAGCGTTGCCGACCTGCAGTACCTGACCCACGTTCAACGCGTACGGGGCCGCCACGTTATTACGCTGCGCCAGGTCACGGAAGTCGTTGCCGGTCACCCAGGCAATGTAGAACAGCGTGTCGCCGTGTTTGACCGTATAGGTGCTGCCACCGGTGTAGCTGCCTTTTGGAATATCGCCGTATTTACGGTTGTAGACGATATGGCCGTTCTGCATCTGCACCGGCTGCTCGGCAACGGGCTGAGACACGCGAGGCTGGGTTTGAACGGGCTGGGTCTGCACCGGCTGTACCGGCTGAATCTGAGGCGTTGACTGCGCCGTGCTGCCCATTTTTGGCGGCGGCGTAATCAGCATGCCGGAGTTGGTGCTGCTGGTGCCACCGCTGTTCACGGAGCTCACTGGCGCTGGCGCATTATTTGAAGAAGAACAGCCGGCCAGCCAAAGTGAAACCAGTGATAATGCCACAACACGATTGACGGTAAATTTAGGGCTTCCCGCGCTCATTTATCCCCCAGGAATAGGTTAACTGCCAGTGACTTAATACCGTGCAACGCAGGTGATGAACACTGGAAAATATGCTCACCATACGCTGAATTGGGCTGAAAACCCTCAGAAAAATCCGGGTCTCAGGCCAGTTCCCCCTTAACAAGAGGAACGAAGCGAACGGCCTCAACGGTATCAATAATAAATTCGTCTCCCCGCCGATGAACGCGCTTTAGATACTGCTGATCATCGCCCACGGGTAAAACGAGAATTCCGCCTTCATCCAGCTGCGACATCAGCGCAACCGGGATCTCCAGCGGAGCTGCCGTCACGATGATGGCGTCAAACGGGGCACGTGCCTGCCACCCCTGCCAGCCATCGCCGTGGCGGGTAGATACATTATGCAAATCAAGCTGCTTCAGGCGACGCCTGGCGTGCCATTGCAGACTTTTGATGCGCTCAACCGAGCAGACGTGATGCACCAGATGCGCCAGAATGGCCGTCTGATAGCCTGAACCGGTGCCGATTTCCAGCACCCGGGACTCCGGCGTCAGCTCCAGCAGCTCGGTCATCCGCGCCACCATATACGGCTGCGAAATCGTCTGCCCCTGACCTATCGGTAGCGCAACGTTCTCCCACGCATTGTGTTCGAACGCTTCATCAATAAATTTATCGCGCGGCACCTGCGCCATTGCCTCAAGCACGCGCTCATCGCGTATGCCCAGCTGACGAAGCTGATTAAGCAGGCTCTGGATACGTTTACTGACTACCATTGTGTATCGACCCTCGCCTGCTCAAGCCAGCCGGTGACCACGTCGTGGGCGCTGTGTGCCGTGAGATCGACATGCAGCGGCGTAACCGACACGTAGCCGGCATCAACGGCAGCAAAATCGGTATCCGGGCCGGCATCGCATTTGTCGCCCGGCGGGCCAATCCAGTAGAGCGTATTACCGCGCGGATCCTGCTGCGGGATGACTTTATCCGCCGGATGGCGGCTGCCACAGCGGGTAACGCGAATCCCTTTGATTTGATCGAGCGGCAGATCCGGAACGTTCACGTTCAGGATACGCCCGGTACGCAGCGGTTCGCGAGAAAGCGCCCGCAGCAGCGAGCAGGTCACGGCGGCAGCAGTATCGTAGTGCTGATGACCGTTCAACGACACCGCCAGCGCGGGAAAGCCTAAATGGCGGCCTTCCATCGCGGCCGCCACCGTGCCGGAGTAAATGACGTCATCGCCCAGATTGGGCCCGGCATTGATGCCGGAGACCACGATATCAGGGCGCGGGCGCATCAGCGCATTGACGCCCAGATAGACGCAGTCCGTCGGTGTGCCCATTTGTACGGCGATGTCGCCATTATCGAAAGTGAAGGTACGAAGCGAGGATTCCAGCGTCAGTGAGTTCGATGCGCCGCTGCGGTTACGATCGGGTGCAACTACCTGAACCTCGGCAAACTCCCGCAAGGCTCTGGCCAGCGTCTGAATACCTGGCGCATGGATCCCGTCATCGTTACTCAGCAATATTCGCATAATCACCTGTTGTATTGATAAGTTCCCTTACCACGCTGGTTGCAAAGCTGCCCGCCGGAAGCCAGAAACGCAGTTCGACGGTAACGTCGTCCCACCAGTTCCAGCTTAGCTGCTGTGGATACAGCAGCATCGCGCGACGCGCGGCCTCGACTTTTTCGCGCAGCAGCAGCGACTGCAACGCCGTCTCGTCGGCCAGCACGGTCTGTTCAAATTCCAGGGCGCTACGCTGTGGCCCCCAGTCGCCGCTCCCGGGCAGCGCTGCGGTAATCATCAATTCACGCGCGTCGACGCGAGCCTGCAATTCGGCCCGCTCTTCTTCGCTGGCAACAAACCAGCTGCCGCGTCCCGCTAATTGTAGCGCATCGCCGTCAACAACTTGATTAAAGTCCAGTTTTTTTAGGCGCTCGCTCACTAGCTGATTAAACAACGCGCTGCGGGCCGCCGACAACCAAAAACTGCGTTTATTCCGATCGCGTACCGGCGCGCCGCTTTCTGCCCAGCGCAGTGCGCCCTGCAGGTTGCTGCCGCCGATGCCGAAACGCTGGGCCCCGAAGTAATTTGGCACGCCGCGCTCGGCGATGGCCTGCAGGCGCGCCTCAACGTCGTCACGCCCGCGAACCTCGCGTAGCACCAGCGTAAACTGGTTGCCCTTCAGCGCCCCTAAACGCAGCTTACGCTTATGGCGGGCATATTCCAGCACCTGACAACCTTCAAGCTGAAACTGGCTTAAATCCGGCATGGTATTGCCCGGCACGCGTGCGCATAGCCACTGTTCGGTCACCGCATGCTTATCTTTCTGCCCGGCAAAGCTCACTTCGCGGGCGTGGATTTTCAAAAACTTCGCCAGCGCGTCGGCCACAAATCGGGTGTTGCAGCCATTTTTCAGGATGCGTACCAGAATATGCTCGCCTTCGCCGTCAGGCTCAAAGCCTAAATCTTCGACCACCAGAAAATCTTCCGGATTGGCCTTTAACTGCCCCGTCCCCTGCGGTTTACCGTGCAGCCAGGTGAGTTCATCAAACTGAATCATGACGTTGCCTTATGCAGCAGTGCGACCGCCTCACAGGCGATACCCTCGCCGCGCCCGGTAAAGCCGAGCTTCTCGGTGGTGGTCGCTTTGACGTTAACATCGTCCATATGACAGCCGAGGTCTTCGGCAATAAAAACGCGCATCTGCGGAATGTGCGGCAGCATTTTCGGCGCCTGGGCGATAATCGTGACGTCGACGTTTCCCAGCGTGTAGCCTTTGGCCTGAACCCGTTTCCACGCTTCGCGCAGCAGCGCGCGGCTGTCGGCGCCTTTAAACGCCGGATCGGTGTCCGGGAACAGCTTGCCAATATCACCCAGCGCCGCAGCGCCCAGCAGCGCGTCGGTCAGCGCGTGCAGCGCAACGTCGCCATCAGAGTGCGCCAGCAGCCCTTTTTCGTAAGGGATACGCACGCCGCCAATGATAATCGGGCCAACGCCCCCAAAGGCGTGTACGTCAAAACCGTGTCCAATTCGCATTATGCATTCTCCGGGTTACCCGAGCGGGTGAGGTAAAATTCAGCGAGCGCCAGGTCTTCCGGGCGAGTCACTTTAATATTATCAGCGCGTCCGGCGATCAACTCGGGGTGAAAGCCACAATATTCTAATGCCGATGCTTCATCGGTGATCGACGCACCGTCGTTCAGCGCGCGGGTCAGGCACGCTAACAGCAGCTCGCGCGGGAAAAATTGCGGCGTCAATGCGTGCCACAGATCGTTACGATCGACGGTATGCGCAATGGCCACTTTCCCCGGTTCGGCGCGCTTCATGGTATCGCGCACCGGTGCGGCCAGAATGCCGCCCACGCGGCTACGTTCGCTGAGCGCGAGCAGACGAGCAAGGTCGTCCTGATGCAGACACGGGCGTGCGGCATCATGCACCAGCACCCATTCGGCATCATCAATCGCACGCAGGCCCGCCAGCACGGAATCGGCACGTTCGGCACCGCCTTCTACGACGGTAATCTGAGGATGTTGCGCAAGAGGAAGCTGCGCGAAGCGTTCGTCTCCGGCAGAGACGGCGATAATCACCCGCTGGACGCGGGCGTTAGCCAGCAGCGCATCCACCGAGTGTTCAAGAATCGTTTTGTTACCGATTGAGAGATATTGCTTTGGGCAGTCCGTTTGCATGCGGCGGCCAAATCCGGCTGCCGGCACCACGGCGCATACGCCCGGAAAAGTCACGGCCATGTCGTCATCCTGGGACTGGTTATCGATTAGTTTGCGTTTGCCCCGCGCTCTGCGTGCGCTTAGACGCATCCGGAACCAGACGATAAAACGTTTCGCCCGGACGGGTCATGCTGAGTTCGTTACGCGCGCGTTCCTCGATCGCTTCCTGACCGCCGTTGAGATCGTCAATTTCAGCGAAAAGCTGATCGTTACGCGCTTTTAATTTTGCGTTCGTTGATTGTTGTACGGATACATCATCACGGACCCTGCTAAAGTCATGCAGGCCGTTTTTTCCAAACCACAACGAATATTGTAGCCAGACCAGCAAAGCCAGTAATAGCAGCGTTAATTTACCCATCCTGCCCCCTGAAAAACGGCACTATCATCCCATAACTCGCCGTCATACTCCACTCCGGCCGCGGGCAATACCGTATATCGCCGGAAATGTACCACATTTCACCCGCACAGGGGACCGGCTAACGCGCTGGACCAGGCCGACTGCGCAAGGATTAACTCATAATCCACATAAATAACAAGCTGCACAGCACGGCAACGGTCAGCAGCGTGGCAACAATAGTGTAGGCAAGTTTGCCTTTCATCAGCGAATGAAAAGCCACGCCAACGACAACCGATACCGGCATCAGGGCAAGGAAAAAAGGCCAGGTGTAGAGGAAGAAGAACAGCGTGTTATTGCCGTAGTGCAGGTAGGGAATTCCCAGCGCCATCAACCACGCCGCAAAGCCAACAAAGGCCCCTGACAAAGACCAGGTGGTTTCGTCATAAGCAGGGGCGAGTGACTCGGGCGGGGCCACGTTGATGTTCTGAGTATTACGCATAAATAATCCTGTTAGGTCGGAGCAGGCACACGCCGACACGTTTTCAGGATCTGATAATATCGCTCTGCCTCAGTAGATCTAATAATTGAGCCACCAAATTTGTTACTAATTGTTCACCGTCGAGATGGATTGCTGGTCGCTCGGGAGATTCATATGATGAATCAATCCCGGTAAAATTACGCAGCTCGCCGGCGCGCGCTTTTTTGTACAACCCTTTTGGGTCGCGCGCTTCGCAAATGGCCAGCGGCGTATCAACGAACACTTCAAAAAAGCGTCCCTCGCCGACGCGTTCACGCACCATCTGACGCTCAGCGCGGTGTGGCGAGATAAAGGCCGTTAATACCACCAGCCCGGCATCCACCATCAGCTTTGCCACTTCGCCAACGCGACGGATGTTCTCTTTACGAGAGTCATCAGTAAAGCCCAGATCGTTGCACAAGCCGTGACGTACGTTATCGCCGTCCAGCAAATAGGTGCTGACGCCCAGCTCGTGCAATGCCTCTTCCAGCGCTCCGGCTACGGTTGATTTGCCCGATCCCGACAGACCGGTAAACCACAGCACAACGCCACGGTGACCGTGGAGTTGTTCGCGCTGCTGGGCGGTGACGGGATGCGCGTGCCAGACCACGTTCTCGTCGTGTGCCGCCATTATTTGCCTCCCAGCAAATCGCGCGCGCCCCAGTGCGGGAAGTGCTTACGCACCAGCGCATTCAGCTCCAGCTCAAAGGCACTGTAGTCAGTATTGACCACCGCCTGCTGGGTATTGGGCTCGCGAACCATACCGGCACCCACGGTAACGTTGCTTAACCGATCGATAAAGATAAGCCCGCCGGTCACCGGGTTTTCCTGGTATTTATCCAGCACCAACGGCTCGTCAAAGGTCAGATCCACCAGACCTATCCCGTTCAGCGGCAGCGCTTCCACTTCACGCTGGGTCAGGTTGTTGATGTCCACCTGGTACTGAATGCCGTCGACACGTGCGCGCGTCTTCTTGCCGGCAACCTTAATGTCATAGCTCTGCCCCGCCGCAAGCGGCTGTTCGGCCATCCACACCACATCAACGCTGGCGCGCTGTACCGACGGCAGCGCGTCCTTTGCGTCAAGCAGCAGGTCACCGCGGCTGATGTCGATTTCATCTTTCAGCACCAGCGTAATGGCTTCACCGGCGGCCGCTTCCTGCAGGTCACCGTCGAAGGTGACGATACGCGCAACGGTTGACTCAACGCCTGACGGCAGCACCTTGATGCGCTGGCCGACCTTCACGGTGCCGGAAGCCAGCGTGCCGGAGAAGCCGCGGAAGTCCAGGTTCGGGCGGTTAACATACTGTACGGGGAAACGCATCGGCTGGCTGTCGACCGTGCGGCGAATCGCTACAGTTTCCAGTACTTCCAGCAGCGTCGGGCCGCTGTACCACGGCAGCTTTTCGCTGCTGTTGGCCACGTTATCGCCTTCCAGCGCGGAGAGAGGCACAAAGCGAATATCCAGATTGCCCGGCAGCTGCTCAGCAAAGGTCAAATATTCTTCGCGAATGCGGTTAAAGGTCTCTTCGCTATAGTCGACGAGATCCATTTTGTTGACTGCCACGACCAGGTGTTTGATACCCAGCAGCGTTGAAATAAAGCTGTGACGACGAGTCTGATCGAGCACACCTTTACGCGCGTCAATCAGCAGGATCGCCAGGTCGCAGGTGGATGCACCGGTGGCCATATTTCGGGTGTACTGCTCGTGCCCCGGGGTGTCGGCGATGATGAATTTGCGCTTCTCAGTCGAAAAATAGCGGTAGGCCACGTCAATGGTGATGCCTTGCTCACGCTCGGCCTGCAGGCCATCCACCAGCAGCGCCAGATCAAGCTTCTCGCCCTGGGTACCGTGGCGTTTGCTGTCATTGTGCAGCGAGGACAGCTGGTCTTCGTAAATCTGGCGCGTGTCGTGCAGCAGGCGGCCAATCAGCGTACTTTTACCGTCATCCACGCTGCCGCAGGTCAGAAAGCGCAGCAGGCTTTTATGCTGCTGAGCGTGCAGGTATGCTTCCACGCCGCCTTCGTCGGCAATTTGTTGTGCAATAGTGGTGTTCATGGCGGCTCCTTAGAAATAACCCTGACGTTTTTTAAGCTCCATGGAGCCGGCCTGGTCGCGGTCAATCACGCGCCCCTGGCGTTCACTGGTGGTTGAGACCAGCATCTCTTCGATGATTTCCGGCAGCGACTGCGCGTCGGACTCTACCGCGCCGGTCAGCGGCCAGCATCCCAGGGTACGGAAACGCACCATGCGTTTTTTGATCACTTCGCCTGGCTGCAAATCAATCCTATCGTCGTCGATCATCATCAGCATGCCGTCACGCTCCAGCACCGGACGCTCGGCGGCCAGGTACAGCGGAACAATCTCGATGTTTTCCAGATAGATATACTGCCAGATATCCAGCTCGGTCCAGTTAGAGAGCGGGAACACGCGAATGCTTTCACCTTTGTTGATCTGGCCGTTGTAGTTGTGCCACAGCTCCGGGCGCTGGTTTTTCGGGTCCCAGCGGTGGAAGCGGTCGCGGAAGGAGTAAATGCGCTCTTTAGCGCGCGACTTTTCTTCATCGCGACGCGCGCCGCCGAATGCGGCATCAAAGCCGTATTTATTCAGCGCCTGCTTAAGGCCTTCGGTTTTCATAATGTCAGTATGCTTGGCGCTACCGTGGACAAACGGGTTAATGCCCATCGCCACCCCTTCCGGGTTTTTATGCACCAGCAGCTCGCAGCCGTAGGCCTTGGCGGTACGATCGCGAAACTCGTACATTTCACGGAATTTCCAGCCGGTATCGACGTGCAGCAGCGGGAACGGCAGCGTACCGGGGTAAAACGCCTTGCGCGCCAGATGCAGCATCACGCTGGAATCTTTACCGATGGAGTACATCATCACCGGATTGGAAAATTCGGCGGCCACCTCACGGATAATATGGATGCTTTCCGCCTCCAGTTGCCGCAGGTGAGTAAGTCGTTTTTGGTCCATAACCGTTCCTTAAGCCTGATTCATTGCACGTCTGTTGTGTTGAGGGCCGATCTTGTCGTTGGCGCTTATTGGGTCGTGCTACAACTCGCTAACAATCAGCAATAGAGGGACTATAGGGGTAGGTTTAGACCAAATGAAATTACGAAAAGGAATGAGTAGTTACTCAAAGGAATAACGCCCTGGAAAAGCAAATATCAAAAAGTGCTTAACATGCTATTTTTCGGGCATTTAAGCGTATTGGAAATTGTGTAATGAAAACCTTGGTTTCATACTAGGCGCGTCTATTTTTTTGCACTGTTGTAAGGACGTCCTATGTTCTCCGCACTGCGCCACTGCATGGCAGCCCTGGCGCTCGGCGTATGTCTTACCCTCCCGGCGCACGCGGCATCCGCTTCGCTGGGCGCTATCGCCAATACGCAGGCTCGCTATATCGCCACTTATTTTCCCGGCCGCATTACCGGCACACCGGCGGAAATGCTCTCCGCAGACTACATTCGCCAGCAGTTTGCGCAAATGGGCTACCAGAGCGATATCCGCACGTTTCACAGCCGCTATATCTACACCAGCAAAGATAACCGTAAGAACTGGCATAACGTGGTCGGCAGCACCGTCATTGCCGCGCATGAAGGTCAATCCAGTCAGCAAATTATCATCATGGCACATCTGGATACCTACGCCCCGCGCAGCGACAGCGACGTTGAGCAGAATTTTGGCGGCCTGACGCTACAGGGCATTGATGATAACGCGCTGGGCCTGGGCGTGATGCTGGAGCTGGCTGAGCGCTTTAAAGATATTCCCACCCAGTACGGTATTCGTTTTATTGCCACCAGCGGCGAAGAGGAAGGCAAACTCGGCGCAGAGAATTTACTTAAACGCATGAGCAGCGCGGAGAAGAAAAATACTCTGCTGGTCATTAACCTCGATAACCTCGTCGTTGGCGATAAACTCTATTTTAACAGCGGCGTAAAAACGCCTGCCTCGGTGCGCAAACTCACCCGCGATCGCGCGCTGACGCTGGCCCGCAGCCACGGCATTGCCGCCGCGACGAATCCGGGCCTTAATCCTCAGTATCCGCAGGGCACCGGCTGCTGTAACGACGCAGAAGTGTTTGATAAAGCAGGTATTCCTGTCCTGTCTATTGAGGCGACTAACTGGTCGCTCGGCAAAAAAGACGGTTACCAGCAGCGCGCCAAAAGCGCCAGCTTCCCGGACGGCACCAGCTGGCATAATGCGCAGCTCGATAACCAGCAGCATATTGATAAAGCGCTACCGGGGCGCATTGAGCACCGCAGCCGCGATGTGGTGAAAGTGATGATGCCGCTGATGAAAGAGCTGGCGAAGGCGGGAAAGCACAGCTAACCCGTCTCCCTTAAAAAAGCCCCCGGTACGGAGCCGGGGGCGTGAAATGTGCAGAAAAAGACCTTAGCCTTCGTGCAGCCCGCACTCGCGCTTGAGCCCAAAGAATCGCGTCTCTTCTTCCGCCATCCCAGGTTCCCACTTACGGGTGGTATGCGTATCGCCCACCGACAGATAGCCCTGATCCCACAGCGGATGGTATTTCAGGCCGTGCTTTTGCAGGTACTGATACACCGTGCGGTTATCCCAGTCGATGATCGGCAGCACCTTAAAGACCCCGCGCTGAATCGCCAGCACCGGTAGCGTGGCGCGGCTACCGGACTGTTCGCGGCGCAGACCGGCAAACCAGGTTTGCGCGTTGAGCTCTTTCAGCGCCCGGTTCATCGGCTCAACCTTGTTGATGTCATTGTATTTCTCAATGCCTTCGACGCCCTGCTCCCACAGCTTACCGTAGCGTGCTTCCTGCCAGGCCGCGCTCTCTTTCGCGCGATAAACCTGCAGATTCAGCTTGAGTTTGTCCGTTAACTCATCAATAAACTGGTAGGTTTCCGGGAACAGGTAGCCGGTATCGGTCAGGATCACCGGGATATCCGGGCGAATCTGATTCACCAGATGCAGGCTTACTGCGGCCTGAATACCGAAGCTTGATGACAGCACATATTCACCTGGCAGGTTTTCCAGCGCCCACGCCACGCGTTCCTCGGCGCTCAGCTTTTCCAGTTCGGCGTTGGTTTCAGCCAGCGCCAGCACGCGATCGACTTTTGGCAGGTCGTTCAGCGCGTTGAGATCGAGTTTGGACATAAGTTCCTCGCTGTTTGCCTTGCCTGATGGCGCTGCGCTTATCAGGCCTACGCGGTTGGTAGGCCGGATAAAGCATTTATGCCGCCATCCGGCAGTTCAGGTTATTCCCAGAAATCACGCGCGGGATCGAGCACCGGGCGAATGATGCCCGCACGCACCGTAAAGTCACCGAAGCCTTCACCCGCTTCGCGCTCTTTCGCCCAGCGCCCGACCAGTTCGTCAACGGCGTCGAGAATTTCCGATTCCGTAATATTTTCGCGATACATACGCGGGATGCGCGTGCCCATGCGGTTACCGCCCAGATGTACGTTGTAGCGACCCGGTGCTTTACCCACCAGCCCCAGTTCCGCCAGCATCGCGCGGCCACAGCCGTTCGGGCAGCCGGTGACGCGCATCACGATATGCTCGTCAGGAATGCCATGCTTTTCCAGGATCGCTTCCACTTTGTCAGTGAATGACGGCAGGAAACGTTCGGCTTCGGCCATCGCCAGCGGACAGGTCGGGAACGACACGCAGGCCATCGAGTTTTCACGCTGCGGCTTCACTGCATTCATCAGCCCATGATCGCGCGCCAGCTTCTCTACCTTCGCTTTCTGGCTTTCCGGTACACCGGCAATAATCAGGTTCTGGTTAGCGGTAATGCGGAAATCGCCTTTGTGGATCTTCGCGATCTCCAGCAGCCCGGTTTTCAGCGGACGGCCCGGATAATCCAGAATACGGCCGTTTTCAATAAACAGCGTCAGGTGCCAGTTATTGTCGATCCCTTTCACCCAACCAATGCGATCGCCACGACCGGTGAACTCGTACGGGCGGATCGGCTCAAACTTGATCCCCGCACGGCGCTCCACTTCCTCTTTGAACGTGTCGATACCAACGCGTTCAAGGGTGTATTTGGTTTTGGCATTTTTACGATCGGTACGGTTACCCCAGTCGCGCTGGGTCGTGACCACCGCTTCCGCCACCGCCAGGGTGTGCTCCAGCGGCAGGAAGCCGAATTCGCTCGCGGTACGGGCATAGGTTTTCTTGTTGCCGTGTTCGATTGAGAGACCGCCGCCGACCAGCAGGTTAAAACCGACCAGCTTGCCGTTTTCGGCAATCGCCACGAAGTTCATGTCGTTGGCGTGCAGATCGATATCGTTCTGCGGCGGGATCACCACCGTAGTTTTAAACTTACGCGGCAGATAAGTTGAACCGAGGATCGGCTCTTCGTCCGTCGTCGCGACTTTTTCCTGATCGAGCCAGATCTCTGCATAGGCGCGAGTACGCGGCAGCAGATGTTCGGAGATCTTTTTCGCCCACTCATAGGCTTGCGCGTGCAGCTCGGACTCATATGGGTTCGAGGTGCACAGCACGTTACGGTTCATGTCGTTGGCGGTCGCCAGTGCGTCCAGGCCAACGGAGTGCAGCATCTGGTGCACCGGCTTCACGTTCTTCTTCAGAATACCGTGGAACTGGAAGGTCTGACGGTTAGTCAGACGGATGCTGCCGTAAATGGTGTTATCCGCGGCAAATTTGTCGATGGCCTTCCACTGGGTTGGGGTGATCACCCCGCCCGGCAAACGGCAGCGCAGCAGCATGGCGTGACGCGGCTCCAGCTTCTGCTCTGCACGTTCGGCGCGGATATCGCGGTCGTCCTGCTGGTACATGCCGTGGAAACGGATCAGCAGGAAGTTATCGCCGTGGAAGCCGCCGGTCAGGCCGTCGTTCAGGTCTTCCGCGATGGTGCCACGCAGGAAATTACTTTCACGCTTCATGCGCTCGGCGTCAGTCAGTTTGCCTTCGACCACTAAAGGCCCTGGGTATTTTTCGCTCATTAGTAGACATCTCGCTGATAACGGCGCTCAATGCGCAGCTCACTTAAAAATTCATCCGCCGCTTCGATGTCCATTGCACCGAATTCAGCAATCACTTCCAGCAATGCCTGCTCAACGTCTTTCGCCATGCGATTAGCGTCGCCGCAGACATAAATGTGGGCACCGTCATTGATCCAGCGCCACAGCTCTGCGCCCTGTTCGCGCAGTTTGTCTTGGACGTAGATTTTTTCTTTTTGATCGCGAGACCAGGCCAGATCGATTCGGCTCAGCACGCCCTCTTTTACATAGCGCTGCCATTCCACCTGATACAGGAAATCTTCGGTGAAATGCGGGTTGCCGAAGAACAACCAGTTCTTGCCTTCGGCGCCATCGGCAGCACGCTGCTGCATAAAGGCGCGAAACGGGGCAATACCGGTGCCCGGGCCAATCATAATCACCGGCGTCTGCGGGTTTGCCGGCAGGCGGAAGTTATCGTTGTGTTCAATGAACACGCGAACTTCACCTTCTTCTTCCACGCGATCGGCGAGGAAGCTGGACGCGCCGCCTGCGCGGGCGCGCCCTTCAATGTCATAACGCACGACGCCGACGGTCACGTGCACTTCACTTTCGACTTCCGCCTGTGCCGAGGCGATGGAGTAAAGGCGCGGGGTCAGCGGACGCAGCAGGCCGATTAACGCTTCGGCGTCGAGCTGTGCCGGGGAGAAGCGCACCATATCGACGATTGGCGTGGTCGCCGCATATTGCTGAAGCTGGGCTTTATCACCGACCAGCGGCAGCAGCGATTCACTGCGCGTTAAGGTGGCATAGTTTTCCACGATATTGGCAGTGTTGACCGTCAGCTCAAAGTGCCACTGCAGGGCTTCCGCCAGCGGCAGCGTTTTGCCATTAACCGTGACCGGTTCATCGCCCTTCAGCCACAGCAGTTCAACCAGCTCTTTGACCAGCGAGGGATCGTTCTGATACCACACGCCCAGCGCGTCGCCCGGCTGATAGCGCAGGCCGGAGTCACCGAGATCGATTTCGATATGACGGACATCTTTTTGCGAATCACGGCCGGTGATTTTCTGGTTCACCGAGAGCGATGCCGATAGCGGCGCTTCTTTGGTGTACGGGCTGGAGTGAACCTCATTGACCGCACCGCTTGCCACGGCCGCGACGGAAGACGCTGCTGGCGCACGGGCTTTTAGCACCTCAACCAGACGCTCGCGCCACTGCGCAGCCGCGGTCTGGTATTCGACGTCGGCATCGACGCGATCGAGCAGACGCTCGCCGCCCAGTTCAGCCAGCTTGCTGTCGAAGTCTTTCCCCGCCTGGCAGAAGAACTCATAAGAGGTATCGCCCAGACCCAGCACCGCAAAGGCGGTATCGGTCAGCTTCGGCGCTTTTTTCGAGAACAGGAACTTATGCAGCGCAACGGCCTCTTCCGGCGTTTCCCCTTCACCCTGCGTAGAGGTCACTATCACCAACAGCTTTTCTGACGCGATTTGTTTGAATTTATAATCCCCGGCGTTCACCAGGTTCACGTTCAGTTTGGCGGCCAGCAGATCGTCACGCAGCGCTTCGGCAACACGGCGCGCGTTGCCGGTTTGCGAGGCGGAAATCAGCGTGATGCTCGGGACTTCAGCGGCTACCGGCGCGGCTGTTGCGACCGCTGCGCCTGGCTGCTGGTTAAGCACGCCCCAAAAATAGCCGGAAACCCAGGCAAGCTGGGTCGGTGTTAAATCGGTAGTGGCGGCCTGTAAGCGCGCCAACTGCTCCGGATTAAGCGGGAGCAAAGCTGAAGGGGGAGACTGTGTTGTCATGCGTCGTTATGTTCCAGTAGCAAAGCTGTTTCTAATCAGGAAAAACAAAACTGAATGTAAGGTTAACGACGACGATAATAACAATTAAAGAAGTGATAGAAATATCAAATAACCAAATGGACTAACCTGTTTTCCTGGTAGTTAATAGCGATAAAACAGATTTAATAACTAATTGATATGATTGAAAAATAATTATCACCATGACCAATATTTGCACGCATTGCCCGTTTAGCCGTTTTAGTTAATGCAGAAAAATGTGCATTCGGGTACTATGCGGCGTTTTTTTCCGCAAGACTGAGAGTTCATGATGTCCACCACACTGTTTAAAGATTTCACCTTCGAAGCCGCCCACCACCTGCCACATGTGCCAAAAGGGCATAAGTGCGGTCGCCTGCACGGCCATTCGTTTATGGTGCGTCTTGAGATTACCGGTGAAGTCGATCCCCATACTGGTTGGATCATGGATTTTGCCGAACTGAAAGCGGCGTTCAAACCGACCTACGATCGTCTGGATCACTACTATCTGAACGATATCCCTGGCCTGGAGAACCCGACCAGTGAAGTGCTGTCCCGCTGGATCTGGGAACAGGTTAAACCGGTTGTGCCGCTGCTGAGCGCGGTCATGGTTAAAGAAACCTGCACCGCTGGCTGCGTTTATCGCGGCGAGTAATTTCTCCCGCACGCGGGGAGCCGGTACACGACTCCCCCGCCTCGTTCACCATTTCCGCTATCGTCCTCATTTCACTGATTTTTCATTCTGCGGCCTGCCGCGCGGAAAAATTGCCCGCATCTGCCAGACTCATTAGGTTGGTAAATACATAATGAGGAAATAGGGATGAAGAAAACGTTTCTTGCGGTAGCGCTCTCTGCGCTGTGCATTGCCTCTGGCGCGAGCGCCGCGACAACGACCGAGGATGGGTATCAGCTTCAACAGGTGCTGGTGATGAGCCGTCACAACCTTCGTGCACCGCTTGCCACTAACGGCAGCGTGCTGCAACAGTCGACGCCAAACGCGTGGCCTACGTGGGAAGTTCCTGGCGGCCAGCTCACCACCAAGGGCGGCATTCTGGAAGTGTATATGGGGCACTATATGCGCGAGTGGCTGGCGCAGCAGGGTCTGGTCACCAGCGGAGAATGCCCGCCGCCGAACAGCGTTTACGCCTATGCCAATAGCCTGCAACGTACCGTCGCCACCGCTCAGTTCTTTATCAACGGCGCCTTCCCCGGCTGCGATATTGTGGTCCACCATCAAGAAAAAATGGGCACAATGGACCCTACGTTTAACCCGGTGATCACCAATGATTCTGACGCCTTCCGCGAAAAAGCGGTGCAGGCGATGGAAAAAGAGCGCCAGGGTAAACATCTGGACGAAAGCTTTAAACTGCTGTCGCAAATCATTCGCTATCAGGACTCTCCGTCCTGCAAAGAAAAACAGCAGTGCTCTCTGAGCGAAGCAAAAGACAGCTTTAGCGCTAACTACCAAAAAGAGCCGAGCGTGAAAGGCCCGCTGGCGGTGGGTAACTCGCTCGTCGATGCGTTTACGCTGCAATATTACGAAGGTTTCCCGCTGGATCAGGTGGCATGGGGTGAAATTAAAACGGATAAGCAGTGGCAACTGCTGTCGCAGCTGAAAAACGGCTACCAGGATAGCCTGTTTACCTCAACGGAAGTGGCGCAGAACGTCGCAAAACCGCTGGTAAAATATATCGATAATGCGCTGGTGACCGAGGCGGCAAAAGCGCCAAAAGTGACCATATTAGTCGGCCATGATTCCAACATTGCTTCGCTGTTAACCGCGCTCGATTTCGACGCCTACACGCTTCCTGGCCAATATGAGCGTACGCCCATTGGCGGAAAAATCGTTTTCCAGCGCTGGCATGACGCAAAAGAAAATCGGGACTTAATGAAAATTGAGTACGTTTATCAGAGCACCGAACAGTTGCGTAATGCCGATAAGCTGACGCTGGAAACACCGCCACAGCGCGTCACGCTGGCGTTGAAAGGCTGCCCGGTGGATGCCAACGGTTTCTGTCCGATGGACCGTTTCTCGAAGCTGATGAATGAGGCCGCCAGGTAATAATCAGCAGGCCTGCTAAGCGCAGCGCCATCAGGCACTACGGTGCAAATTGACCAGTGCCGGCGTCGCCTTATCCAGCCGACGAAAAAACCACGGGCGAGGCGGATTGCCCCTCGCCCTGGGTTAAGAACAGCGTCTTAGGCGATATTCAGATACTTATGCGTCTGCATCGATAAACGCCAGTTACGTGCGATACAGGTTTCAATGCACAGGCGCGTAGCGTCTTCTTTCTGGCTGATAGGCTGCAGGGCAATAATGCGGGGCTTATCGTCGGAGAGCGTCTCAAGCAGTTCGTCCAGCGCTTCGATGTCGCGCACGCGGCCTACCGGGTGCTTGATTTCATCGGCGCGGGCCAGCGCCTGCGACAGCACGTCGAAGCCGCCGCGCATATTCACTTTTGGTGAGACGGTAACCCAGGTACTGTGTGAACAGCGCACTTCATGCGTGCCGCTGGTTTCAATCTGGCAGCTGAAGCCATTCTGCTCGAGCATTGTGGTAAGCGGGGTCAGATCGTGAATACACGGTTCACCGCCGGTAATAACCACGTGGCGCGCCGTCCAGCCCTGGCGGCCAATAATCGCCAGCAGGTCTTCGCTACTTGCCGCGCCCCATTTATCGCTCTCTTTGGTTTTTGCCAGGATACTGAACAGAGAAACTTCCCGATCCTCGAGCTTCTCCCAGGTATGTTTAGTGTCACACCAGGCACAGCCTACCGGGCATCCCTGTAAACGAATAAAAATGGCGGGAACGCCAGTAAAATAACCTTCGCCCTGCAGGGTCTGGAACATCTCGTTAATCGGGTACTGCATCGTCAACTCTTCAATAGTGGTAAACCGTTATTATTGCATACTTCGCCCCAACGATCCCGCGCACTTCTTGCGCAACCGCGAGTACACGCCGCACGCCGCGCTTCTGATTAAAGATATCTTTTAAAACGACACGCCGCGAAAATGAATTAACTCCGTTGTCGAAACGTTGATTGTATTATTATTCAATTTAACCATACCAACCATTATAAAACTTAGCCTGCAAACATTTCGCCACTAAAACCGGATAATTCATTTATTTCACAAAGAAAAAATGCCACTTTTGATGTAACAAATAATGTTTTAATTTACAACTCAGAAATAAATAAAATTACAATAAAATCAACAATATATAATTATAATTAATTTTTATTGAATTTTTACAAAGCGCGACTTGTCGAATGTAATCCACATTAATGCCGAGTCTTAAAATAAGCTTAAGACACGCCATAAAGAGGCCATTCTTTATTTAATCACCGTTTACTTTTCTCATCCTAGAATCCGCAAACCAACCCTGATGAGACAGTACTCATGAATACATTATTAGTGACGGGCGTTACCGGTTTTTTGGGTGGAGCGGCGCTGGAAGCGATCCTCAATGGCAATAACCATCCTCAATTACTGCTTTTAGTACGTGCTGAAAACGGTGCAGAGGCTGTCGCACGGGTGAAAGCAAACCTGCGCAAGTTCAATCTCAGCGAGGAGCAGCTCGCGGGTTTAAGCGAACGCAATATCCTGCTGGGCGATTTAGCCACACCGGAAGGGTTTCTTAATGACCCACGTCTGGCGCAGGTTACCCACGTGCTGAACTGTGCCGCCGTAGCGTCATTCGGTAACAACCCGCTGATCTGGAAGGTCAACGTGGAAGGTACGCTGAAGTTTGCCCAGCGCATGGCACAGGTAGAAGGCCTGCAGCGTTTTCTCCACGTTGGCACAGCGATGTCCTGCTCGCCGGAACCAGACTCTCTGGTAGCCGAGAGCGCCGCATTTCGCGAGCGCGCGGAACACCTCGTCGAGTACACCCATTCTAAATCGACCATTGAACAGCTGATGCAACAACAGTGCCCTGCGCTGCCGTTAGTTATTGCTCGCCCCTCAATCGTGGTGGGTCATACTCACCACGGCTGCCAGCCGTCCAGCAGCATCTTCTGGGTGTTTAGCATGGGGCTGATGCTGCAAAAATTTATGTGTTCAATGGAAGACCGCATCGACGTGATTCCGGTGGACTATTGCGCCAGCGCGCTGCTGATGCTGCTTCATTCACCGCTCGCACAGGGGGAAGTGGTGCACATCTCCGCCGGGGAAGAGAACAGCGTTCGTTTTGCCGACATTGACAGTGCGATGGCGACAGCGCTGGAGCAGGCACCGGTTGGCGACCGCTATGCGCAGGTAAGCTATGAGACGCTGGTGAAAATGCGCCGCGAGCTTAAAGGCATCTTCGGGCCCTGTAACGAGCGGCTGATGTTGAAAGCCATGCGGCTGTACGGCGCGTTCGCCACGCTGAACGTGCGCTTCAGCAACGATAAGCTGCTGAGCATGGGCATGCCCAAACCCCCTCGTTTTACCGACTATATCGATCGCTGCGTGCAGACAACCCGCGGGCTATCGATCCCTCAGCAGATGGCGGTCGATTTCAAATAAAAAAAATGCCAGCCCGAAGGCTGGCATTTTTATATCAGATAAAGACAGGATTACGCCTGGCCTTTGATCTCTTTACGACCGTTGTACGGAGCCTGTGCACCCAGCGCTTCTTCGATGCGAATCAGCTGGTTGTATTTAGCAACGCGGTCAGAACGGCTCATAGAACCCGTTTTGATCTGGCCAGCAGCGGTACCAACAGCCAGGTCAGCGATGGTAGCGTCTTCAGTTTCGCCAGAACGGTGAGAGATGACAGCGGTGTAGCCAGCGTCTTTCGCCATTTTGATCGCAGCCAGAGTTTCGGTCAGAGAACCGATCTGGTTGAATTTGATCAGGATGGAGTTAACGATGCCTTTTTCGATGCCTTCTTTCAGGATCTTGGTGTTGGTTACGAACAGGTCGTCACCAACCAGCTGGATTTTGTCGCCCAGTACTTTAGTCTGGTATGCGAAACCATCCCAGTCAGACTCGTCCAGACCATCTTCGATGGACACGATCGGGTACTGTTTGGTCAGTTCTTCCAGGAAGTGAGTGAATTCTTCGGAGGTGAATGCTTTGTTGCCTTCGCCAGCCAGAACGTATTTACCGTCTTTGTAGAATTCAGACGCTGCACAGTCCATCGCCAGAGTGATGTCTTTGCCCAGCTCGTAGCCAGCTGCTTTAACCGCTTCAGCGATAACAGCCAGAGCTTCAGCGTTGGAGCCCAGGTTAGGAGCGTAGCCGCCTTCGTCACCAACAGCAGTGTTCATACCTTTAGCTTTCAGAACTTTAGCCAGGTTGTGGAACACTTCGGAACCCATACGTACGGCTTCTTTCAGGGATTTCGCGCCAACTGGCTGAATCATGAATTCCTGAATGTCGACGTTGTTGTCAGCGTGCTCGCCGCCGTTGATGATGTTCATCATCGGAACCGGCATGGAGTATTTGCCCGGAGTACCGTTCAGCTCAGCGATGTGAGCGTACAGCGGCAGGCCTTTAGCGGCAGCTGCTGCTTTGGCGTTTGCCAGAGAAACGGCCAGGATTGCGTTCGCGCCAAAGTTGGATTTGTTTTCAGTACCGTCCAGATCGATCATGATCTTGTCGATGCCAGCCTGATCTTTAGCATCTTTACCCAGCAGAGCCTGAGCAATCGGACCGTTAACAGCGGCAACCGCTTTCAGTACGCCTTTACCCATGAAACGGGATTTGTCGCCATCGCGCAGTTCCAGTGCTTCGCGGGAACCAGTAGAAGCACCTGACGGGGCAGCTGCCATACCGACGAAACCACCTTCCAGGTGTACTTCTGCTTCAACAGTCGGGTTACCACGGGAGTCGATGATTTCACGACCGATGATTTTAACGATTTTGGACATTAGGTTTTCCTCAGTACAAGTTAAACTAAAACTCCAGACAAACAACGCCCCTCGTGGGGCGCTGCCGTTCTAACTTTTTTTACTTCGCCTGGCGCTTCTGGTACTCGCCTGCGGCTTTCACAAAGCCAGCAAACAGCGGGTGCCCATCACGCGGCGTGGAAGTAAACTCCGGATGGAACTGACAAGCAACGAACCACGGGTGATTCGGTACTTCGATGATCTCGACCAACTGATCATCACCGGAACGGCCCGCAACGCGCAGACCTGCAGCTTCAATCTGTTTCAACAACATGTTGTTGACTTCATAGCGGTGACGGTGACGTTCAACGATAGTGGGTTCGCCGTACATCTGACGTACCAGGCTGTCATCGCTAAGCTGGCACTGCTGCGCGCCAAGGCGCATGGTGCCGCCGAGGTCGCTCTTTTCAGTACGAACTTCGACATTGCCTTCTTCATCACGCCATTCGGTAATGAGCGCCACAACCGGGTACTTACAGTCTGGCACAAATTCCGTGGAGTTGGCGTTGTCCATCCCCGCAACGTTGCGCGCAAACTCAATCAGCGCAACCTGCATACCCAGGCAGATGCCCAGATAAGGAATATTATTTTCACGCGCATAGCGCGCGGTCGCGATCTTACCTTCTACACCACGGTAGCCGAAGCCGCCAGGGATCAGGATAGCATCCAAATCTTTCAGAATTTCGACGCCGCGCGTTTCCACATCCTGCGAGTCAATCAGCTTGATGTTGACGCTAACGCGGTTTTTCAGACCACCGTGCTTCAGCGCTTCAATCACGGATTTGTAGGCGTCCGGCAGTTCAATGTACTTGCCGACCATACCAATCGTGACTTCGCCTGCCGGGTTCGCTTCTTCGTAGATAACCTGTTCCCATTCGGCCAGGTTTGCTTCCGGGCAGTTTAAGCTGAATCGTTTACAAATATAATCGTCCAGCCCCTGAGATTTCAACAGGCCTGGAATTTTATAAATGGAATCGACGTCTTTCATCGAAATAACCGCTTTTTCTGGCACATTACAGAACAATGCAATTTTTGCACGTTCGTTGGCCGGAACCGCGCGATCGGAGCGGCAGATCAGAATATCTGGCTGAATACCGATAGAAAGCAGTTCTTTGACGGAGTGCTGAGTCGGTTTAGTTTTCACTTCACCGGCAGCCGCCAGGTAAGGCACCAGAGTCAGGTGCATGAACAGCGCGTGTTCACGACCAATATCAACCGCCAGCTGACGAATCGCTTCCAGGAACGGCAGGGATTCGATATCACCTACGGTACCGCCGATTTCGACCAGTACCACGTCGTGACCTTCGCCACCGGCAAGGACACGCTCTTTAATGGCGTTGGTAATGTGAGGAATGACCTGTACGGTCGCGCCCAGATAGTCACCGCGGCGTTCTTTACGCAGAACGTCGGAGTAGATACGACCGGTCGTGAAGTTATTGCGGCGCGTCATTTTGGTGCGGATGAAACGCTCGTAGTGACCCAGGTCCAGGTCGGTTTCAGCGCCGTCTTCGGTAACGAACACTTCCCCGTGTTGGATCGGGCTCATGGTGCCTGGATCGACGTTGATGTACGGATCCAATTTCATCATGGTCACGTTGAGGCCACGGGCTTCAAGAATGGCTGCCAGGGAGGCTGCGGCAATGCCTTTACCCAGAGAGGATACGACCCCGCCGGTCACAAAAATATAGTTCGTTGTCATGCTGAACCTGAGAAGTTAGGGTGAAACGATGGAATAACCAAGACGGGAAAGTAGTATACCCGAACATGGCGAGCGCCACAAACTTTCATTCTCGCTCCTCAATCGCCGCAGAAACAAACATGGGGAGTGAGAAAATAGCCCCTTTTGGGTAAATGTTTTTGACGCAAATCAAGCGCTTGTCATTTAAGATTTCGCACTTTTCGCCCTTCCCCGCAAAAATTCTTTAGAGATCATGTTCCTGCTGCTTTACCTGCTGCCAAACTTCTTCCATCACATCGAGGTCTACGCCGGTCATTTCCAGGCCGCGCGCCGCGACAATTCGCTCCACTTCGCGGAAACGGCGTTCAAATTTTTCGTTGGCTTTTTGAAGCGCGGTCTCGGCTTTTACCCCTAAATGGCGAGACAGATTAACGGTCGCGAACAGCAGATCGCCCATCTCCTCTTCCAGTTTAGCCTCATCAACCACCGCCTGCCTGGCTTCGTCCATGACTTCGTCGATCTCTTCGTACACTTTGTCCAGCACCGGGCCCAGCGTCGTCCAGTCAAAGCCGACAGCCGAGCAGCGCTTCTGGATTTTGTGCGCTCGCATCAGGGCCGGGAAAGCGCGTGGAATGTCGTCCAGCGCAGAATGCTGCGCCTTTTCCGCGCGTTCGGCGGTTTTGATTTGCTCCCAGCGGGCCAGCACTTCCTGGCTGTTGCTGGCGCGCGCGTCGCCAAAAATATGCGGATGGCGGCGTTCCAGCTTGTCGCTGATGGCTGCGCAAATATCGTTGAAATCAAAGCGCCCTTCTTCCTGGGCCATCTGGGCGTAAAACACGACCTGGAATAGCAGGTCACCCAGCTCGCCGCGCAGGTCGTCAAAGTCTTCGCGCGCAATCGCATCGAGCACTTCGTATGTCTCTTCGAGGGTGTAAGGGGCAATAGAGCTGAACGTCTGCTCTTTGTCCCACGGGCAGCCGTTTTCCGGGTCGCGCAGGCGCTGCATGATGCCGAGCAGTCGGTCGATTTGAGTCATGTGACAATCCTGGAAATTTAAAAATAGCAGGCCGGATAAGGCATTTATGCCGCCATCCGGCGTGGTGAAATTGCCGGATGGCGGCTTCGCCTTATCCGGCCTACAGAAAGATTACCCGCCGTGCAGGCGGCGCGCGTCGATCACGTCCGGCACCTGATTGAGCTTGCCAAGCACGCGGCCCAACACCTGCAGGTTATAGATTTCAATCGTCATATCGATAGTTGCCATCTGCTGTTTGGTGTCACTGCGGCTGGCAACGCCCAGCACGTTAACCTTCTCGTTGGCGAGAATCGTGGTGATATCACGCAGCAGGCCGCTGCGATCGTTGGCCTGCACGCGAACCACCAGCGAGTAGCCCGCCGAGTAGCTTTCGCCCCAGACGGCATCAACGATACGCTCAGGGGCATGCGACTGCAGCTCCGCCAGCTGTTCACAGTCGGCGCGGTGTACGGAAATCCCGCGTCCCTGAGTAATAAAGCCAACAATCTCGTCGCCGGGAATCGGCTGGCAGCAGCGGGCAATGTGGTGCATCAGATTACCCACGCCTTCTACCACCACGCGGCCGTTATCTTTGCTGCGATTCTGCGGCGTATAGGTTTTCTGCTGCAGCTGCTTGAGCGCTGCCGCGTCCTGCTCGGCGGCGCTTGGTTTATTGAACTGCGCCTGCAGGAAGTTGACCATCTGGTTGAGGCGAATGTCGCCGCCGCCAATGGCCGCCAGCAGCTCTTCAACGTCGTTAAAGTTGTAGCGCGGCAGCAGGTGTTTTTCGGCTTCCTTGAGGCTGATCCCCAGCTGCGCCAGCTCGTCGTCGAGGATTTGTCGACCGGCCAGCACGTTCTTGTCTTTGTCCTGTTTGCGGAACCAGGCGTGGATTTTTGAACGCCCGCGGCTGGTCGTTACGTAGCCCAGGTTCGGGTTCAGCCAGTCGCGGCTCGGGTTCGGCTGCTTCTGGGTGATGATTTCAATCTGATCGCCCATCTGTAGCTGGTAGGTAAACGGCACAATACGCCCGCCAATTTTCGCGCCAATGCAGCGGTGACCGACGTCGCTGTGAATGTGGTAGGCAAAGTCCAGCGGCGTTGATCCCGCCGGCAGATCCACCACGTCACCTTTTGGCGTAAACACGTAAACGCGGTCATCAAAGACCTGGCTGCGCACTTCGTCGAGCATTTCGCCCGAGTCAGCCATTTCTTCCTGCCACGCAATCAGCTTACGCAGCCAGGCAATACGATCTTCATGGCCGGAGCGTGGCCCGCTGGCAGTACCTTCTTTGTACTTCCAGTGCGCGGCGACACCCAGCTCGGCATCTTCATGCATCTGTTTAGTACGAATCTGGATCTCAACCGTTTTGCCACCCGGCCCCAGTACTACGGTATGGATAGACTGATAACCGTTGGGTTTTGGGTTAGCCACGTAGTCGTCGAACTCATCAGGGAGGTGGCGATAGTGAGTGTGCACTATCCCCAACGCGGCGTAGCAGTCCTGTAAACGCTCGGCGACGATGCGCACCGCGCGCACGTCAAACAGCTCGTCGAAGGCGAGGTGTTTTTTCTGCATTTTGCGCCAGATGCTGTAGATATGCTTCGGACGGCCATAAACCTCGGCCTTCACCCCTTCGGTTTTCATTTCGCTGCGCAGGTGGCCGACAAACTCATTGATGTAATGTTCGCGGTCGATGCGGCGCTCGTGCAGCAGTTTGGCAATGCGCTTGTACTCGGCCGGGTGCAGGTAGCGGAAGCAGTAATCCTCCAGCTCCCATTTGAGCTGGCCAATGCCGAGACGGTTGGCGAGCGGAGCGTAGATGTTGGTACACTCTTTCGCCGCCAGCACGCGTTCATCTTCCGGCGCGTCTTTCACTTCGCGCAGGTGGGCAATGCGCTCGGCGAGCTTAATCACCACGCAGCGGAAATCATCGACCATGGCCAGCAGCATGCGGCGCACGTTGTCGACCTGTTCGGAGGATACCGCGTCGGTATGCGTCGCCTTCAGCTGACGAATCGCCGCCATATCGCGCACGCCGTGAATCAGGGTAACGACCGATTTTCCGGCGCTCTCGCTGAGCACTTCTTCACTCACCACGTTAGCGTCGACTAACGGGAACAGCAGCGCCGCACGCAGCGTGTCGTTATCCATACTCAGCGTGGAGAGGATCTCGACCATCTCAACCCCGCGCCAAAGCATCAGCTCGGCGTCATCGCGCCCTACGGTCTGTCGGCGACAATAATCCCAGGTCTCGGCTAAGCGTTCACACGACTGCTGGCTGGAAATTCCCAGACTTGCGATCCATTTCTGTGGGTCAAACTCACCAGCTTTATTGAGATGTGCACTTCTTACCGCAACCATTGTCCTCTCCTTTCAGGGACCGGCCTGTCGAAGTCGACAAGCCACCGTTATTACCGACGCTCAAACAGCACCATAGATTCCTGGTGCCCAGTGTGCGGGAACATATCAAGCATTGCCAGACGCTGAATTTGGTAACCCGCACTCAGCAACGCCTCGCTATCGCGCGCAAGCGTAGCCGGGTTGCAGGACACGTACACCACCCGCGTCGGCGCTAATTTTATAACATGCTGCATCACGCCCGGTGCGCCAGCACGGGCAGGATCGAGTAAAACTTTGTCAAAACCATGCTTCGCCCAGCTCTGACGGGTGACGTCGTCCTCCAGATTCTCATGGAAGAAAGTGACATTTTCGAGATGATTCTGCGCGGCGTTCTCACGCCCCTTCGCCACCAGCGCCGGAACGCCTTCTACCCCGACGACGCTCGCCGCACGCTTCGCCAGCGGCAGCGTAAAGTTACCCATACCGCAGAACAGATCCAGCACTCGGTCTGTGGGCTGTACATCCAGCCATGCTAATGCCGTGGCCACCATCTGCTGGTTTACGCCGTCGTTCACCTGAATAAAATCACGCGGGCTGAAGGTTAAGCGTAGACCGTCTGAAGAATACCAGGGGGCTTCACCGGTAACGCGTTCAAGTATCTCGCTTTCCGGCGCCAGATACAGCGCCACGCCGGAAGAATGCGAAAAGCGTTCCAGTTTTTCTTTATCGTCGTCGCTCAGCGCCGCGGTGTGGCGCAGCACCATCAACGGGCCGTTGTCAGCGCCCACCAGCTCCACATGTCCGAGCTGACGTTGCCCCTTCAGGCTACTCAGGCATTCACGCACCGCCGGCAGCAGCGCCTCAAGAGCGGGCACCAAAACGGGGCATTGCACCACATCGATAATATCGTTCGAATTCGCCTTGCGAAAACCCATCTGCAACTGTTGGGTCTTCGGCTGATAATTCAAGCTCAGACGCGCACGGCGGCGGTATCCCCAGGCGTCACCGGCGATAACCTCATCAACCTCATGCTTCATTAAACGATTAAGCGCCGCGCGCTTGCTGCGCTGTTGTAGTGCAACCGCAGCATGCTGCTGCTGGCAGCCGCCACAGACGCCAAAGTGCGGGCAGCGCGGCAAAACGCGCTCCGGGCTGTCGTTCAGACGACGTTTGACCTGGCCGCGCGCATACTGTTTTTTATCTTCCGTGAGGGTAATTTCAGCCCGTTCTTCTGGAAGTAAGCCATTGATGAATAATGCTTTACCGTTGTGGCGCGCCACACCTTGCCCAAAGGGATCAAGATCGCTGACTGTCACGGTTATGATCTGACGCGTCGTCACGCGCCGTTTTGCAGAGTAGAATTGCGCCATCGTAGAGATTTTTCTCAATCAAATATATTGCCCTGATTCTCCCACAACGGACCTCCATGACCAACTACAGCCTGCGTGCAAGAATGATGATTTTGATCCTGGCGCCGACCGTACTTATCGGTTTACTGCTCAGCATCTTCTTCGTCGTACACCGCTATAACGACCTGCAGCGTCAACTGGAAGACGCCGGCGCGAGTATTATCGAGCCGCTTGCCGTCTCCAGTGAATACGGTATGAACTTACAAAACCGTGAATCGATCGGTCAGTTGATAAGCGTACTTCACCGCCGCCATTCCGATATCGTGCGGGCCATTTCAGTTTATGATGAACACAACAAGCTGTTTGTCACCTCGAACTATCAGTTGGACCCCGGCGAGCTTCAGCTGCCGCGCGGTATGCCTTTCCCGCGAAGGCTAAGCGTGACGCGCCACGGCGATATCATGATTCTGCGAACGCCGATTATTTCCGAGCACTACTCGCCGGATGAGTCGCCGCAGTCAGATGCGAAAACCCCGGTCAATATGCTGGGCTACGTCGCGCTGGAGCTGGACCTCAAATCCGTGCGTCTCCAGCAGTACAAAGAGATCTTCATCTCCAGCGTGATGATGTTGTTCTGTATCGGCATTGCGTTAATCTTCGGCTGGCGATTGATGCAGGACGTGACCGGGCCGATTCGCAACATGGTGAATACCGTTGACCGTATCCGTCGTGGGCAGCTCGACAGCCGCGTTGAAGGCTTTATGCTCGGCGAACTGGATATGCTGAAAAACGGCATCAACTCGATGGCCATGTCGCTGGCGGCCTACCATGAGGAGATGCAGCACAACGTCGACCAGGCCACCTCGGACCTGCGCGAAACGCTGGAGCAGATGGAGATTCAGAACGTCGAGCTGGATCTGGCCAAGAAACGCGCCCAGGAAGCGGCGCGCATCAAGTCTGAATTCCTGGCGAACATGTCGCATGAGCTGCGCACGCCGCTGAACGGCGTGATTGGCTTTACTCGCCTGACGCTCAAAACCGAGCTGAACCCGACCCAGCGCGATCACCTCAATACCATTGAACGATCGGCCAACAACCTGCTGGCGATCATCAACGACGTGCTGGACTTCTCGAAGCTCGAGGCCGGTAAACTGCTGCTGGAAAGCATCCCGTTCCCGCTGCGCAATTCGCTGGATGAAGTGGTCACGCTGCTGGCGCACTCGGCGCACGATAAAGGTCTGGAGCTGACGCTAAACATTAAAAATGACGTGCCGGACAACGTCATCGGCGATCCGCTGCGTCTTCAGCAGGTGATCACCAACCTGGTCGGCAACGCCATCAAGTTCACCGAGAACGGCAATATTGACGTGCTGGTCGAACAGCGCGCCGTCAGCAATAACAAAGTGCAGATTGAAGTCCAAATCCGCGATACCGGCATCGGCATTCCGGAGCGCGATCAATCGCGGCTGTTCCAGGCCTTCCGCCAGGCCGATGCCAGCATCTCCCGCCGCCACGGCGGCACCGGGCTGGGGCTGGTTATCACCCAGAAGCTGGTGCGCGAGATGGGCGGTGATATCTCCTTCCACAGCCAGCCAAACCGCGGTTCGACCTTCTGGTTTAACATCAATCTCGATCTCAACCCGAACGTGATCGCCGACGGGCCCGATACCCGCAGCCTGGCAGGCAAACGTATCGCCTACGTCGAGGCTAACGCCGCCGCCGCGCAGGCGACGCTGGATATTCTGGCCTCAACGCCGCTGGAGGTGGTGTACGCGGTGAGCATTGCCGCCCTGCCCGCCGAGTTCTACGATATTCTGCTGGTTGCCGTACCGGTGTCGGTACGCGACCTCGCAATCCACCGCGATAAGCTGAACGCCGCGCTGGGGATGACCGATCATCTGGTGCTGGCGCTACCGTGCCACGCACAGGTCGACGCCGAGTCGCTTAAACAGAACGGTGCGGCGGCCTGCCTGCTGAAACCGCTGACCTCAACCCGCCTGCTGCCGGTGCTGCTGGAGTTCAACCACGTCACGTCGTCAACGATAGCGCTGCCAACCAGCGAACATCGCCTGCCAATGACGGTGATGGCCGTAGACGATAACCCGGCGAACCTGAAGCTCATCGGCGCGCTGCTTGACGATCAGGTGCAGCACGTCGAGCTGTGTGAAAGCGGTCAGCAGGCGGTTGAGTGCGCCAGACAGATGAAGTTCGATCTGATTCTGATGGATATTCAGATGCCGGATATCGACGGTATTCGCGCCTGTGAGCTGATTCGCCAGCTTCCGCACCAGCAGCAGACGCCGGTGATTGCCGTCACCGCCCACGCGCTGGCTGGGCAAAAAGAGAAGCTCATGGCCGCTGGCATGAATGACTATCTGGCCAAACCGATTGAAGAAAACCGGCTGCACGACCTGCTGCTACGCTACAAACCCGGCCTGAACACTCCGCCGCGCCCGCTGCAAATGGAGCCGATAGAACCGCCGGTGGATCTTAACGCCACGCTGGACTGGCAGCTGGCGCTGCGTCAGGCAGCCTACAAGCCAGACCTGGCGCGCGAAATGCTGCACATGCTGATCGCCTTCCTGCCGGAAGTCCGTAACAAAGTTGAGGAACAGCTGGTCGGTGAAGAGCCGGAAAATCTGGTCGATACCATTCATAAACTGCACGGCAGCTGCGGCTATAGCGGCGTGCCGCGTCTGAAGCATCTGTGTTATCTGATTGAAAGCCAGCTGCGCGGCGGCACCCCGGCAGAGGAGCTGGAGCCTGAACTGCTGGAGCTGCTTGATGAAATGGATAACGTCACGCGCGAGACAAAGAAAATGCTGGGTTAGCGCAAAAAGGGCGGCCTGATAAGCACCGCGCCATCAGGCCGCCCGGCGCACATTGCCGGATGGCGGCGTTGCCTTATCCGGCCTACAGAGACTGCCCAATCTTGATGACTGCGGCAATATTCCTCGCCGCCATCCGTACGTTTGCTCCCGCTTCCGCCAGCGCGTCGTCCAGCGAACAAATGCGATACAGCACGCTAAACACGGCATCAAGACCATGCTGATGTACCACGCCAACGTCTGCCGTCAGGCTGCCCGCAATACCAATCACCGGGATCCGGTGGCGCTTAGCCACCCGCGCAACCCCCACAGGGACTTTGCCGTGGATGGTCTGGCTGTCGATACGCCCTTCACCGGTAATGACCAGATCCGCATCCGCCAGCAGCGCATCAAGGTGCAGCGCTTCGGTGACAATATCAATCCCCGGACGCAGCTGTGCGCCGCAAAAAGCGTACAGCGCGGCGCCCATTCCCCCCGCGGCACCACCGCCTTCCAGAGTCAGCACGTCGAGCCCTAAGTCGTCGGCAATATGCCGGGCATAATGTGCCAGCGCGTGGTCAAGCTGGGCGACCATCTCCGGCGTGGCGCCCTTCTGTGGGCCAAAGATGGCCGATGCGCCCTCTTCACCAATCAGCGGGTTCGTCACATCACAGGCTACGTCAATCCGACAGCGCGCCAGGCGTTTATCCAGCCCGCTGATATCGATTTTCGCTAACGTCGCCAGCGCCGCGCCGCCGGGGGCGAGCGGCTGACCGTCGGCGGTCAACAGTTTCGCTCCCAGCGCCTGAACCATGCCAGCTCCACCGTCGTTGGTCGCGCTACCGCCGATGCCGATAATGATCCACGTCACGCCAAGATCCAGCGCATGGCGGATCAGCTCACCGGTTCCCCATGAGGTGGTCTTAAGCGGATTACGTGCTGCGGGCGGAAGCAGCGCCAGCCCGCTGGCGGCGGCCATCTCGATAAATGCACAGCGCTCATCGCCGGAGATACCGTAAAAGCCCGCCACCGGCTCGCCAAGCGGGCCGGTCACCGTCACCTGCACCACGCGGCCTTGGGTGGCAGCCACCATCGCTTCCACCGTGCCTTCACCGCCGTCGGCAACCGGCACCTTGATATACTCGGCATCGGGGTATATCGCCCGAAATCCGTCCTCAATGGCGCTGGCCACCTCAAGGGCGCTCAGGCTTTCCTTGTACGAATCAGGGGCAATCACAATCTTCATAAGCAGTCCTTGTACGAAGTAGCGGCTGTAAGCTTAGCGCACCATGCAGGGACGTTTATTATCAAACGTCCAGTTTGGGATCAGATACTGCATGCCTATCGCATCGTCGCGAGCCCCCAGGCCGTGCTTTTGATACAGCGCGTTGGCCTGCATCACCCGGTCCATGTCCAGCTCAACGCCCAGCCCTGGCTTATCGGGCACCTGCACTTTGCCGCCCGCAATGACCAGCGGCTGTTTCGTCAGACGCTGGTTGCCCTCTTGCCAGATCCAGTGAGTATCAATGGCGGTAATGTTTCCCGGCGCAGCGGCGGCCACGTGGGTGAACATCGCCAGAGAAATATCAAAGTGGTTGTTTGAGTGAGAACCCCAGGTAAGACCAAACTCATGGCACAGCTGCGCCACGCGCACCGAGCCCTGCATCGTCCAGAAGTGCGGGTCCGCCAGCGGGATATCGACCGACTGAAGTGCCAGCGTGTGCCCCATCTGCCGCCAGTCGGTGGCAATCATATTGGTGGCGGTCGGCAGGCCGGTTGCCCGACGGAACTCGGCCATCACCTCACGGCCGGAAAAACCCTGTTCAGCGCCGCACGGATCTTCCGCATACGCCAGCGTCCCCTTCAGATATTTGCCGATCCGAATCGCTTCATCCAGCGACCACGCGCCGTTCGGATCCAGCGTCACGCGCGCCTGCGGGAAACGCCTGGCCAGCGCCACGATAGACTCGGCCTCTTCCTCCCCGGCCATTACGCCACCCTTCAGCTTGAAGTCATTGAAACCGTATTTTTCATAGGCCGCTTCCGCCAGGCGCACCACCGCATCGGGAGTCATCGCCTCCTCATGACGCAGCCGGTACCACGCGCAGTCGTCGTCAGGTTGGCTCTGGTACGGCAGCGGCGTTGCCTTACGATCGCCGATAAAGAACAGGTAGCCCAACATCTGCACTTCGCTACGCTGCTGCCCGTCGCCCAATAGCGTCGCGACGTTCACGCCCAGATGCTGCCCAAGGAGGTCCAGCATGGCCGCTTCAATAGCGGTCACAACGTGGATCGTGGTGCGTAAATCAAAGGTTTGCAGGCCCCGACCGCTGGCATCACGGTCAGCAAAAACGGCGCGCACGCGGTTAAGGACGTTTTTGTATTCCCCGAGCGTCTTCCCGACCACCAGCGGCACGGCCTCTTCCAGCGTGGAGCGAATCTTCTCGCCGCCGGGAATTTCCCCCACGCCCGTATGCCCTGCGTTATCCTGAATAATCACAATATTGCGGGTAAAGAACGGCGCATGGGCGCCGCTCAGGTTCATCAGCATGCTGTCATGCCCGGCTACCGGAATGACCTGCATGGCCGTTACCACGGGCGTGGAAGAGTGAATCGTCATGGTTAAATCCTTGTCTACTGAAATGACGGCCGAAAGCAGGACATCGTCCGGCCCGACGCGTCGGAGCGAGAAATCTCGCGATCGTCAAAATGATGCTAAACGCAGTATAGGAACAGGCGAGCGACAGCTCATCGTGCATATGCACAATATTAGAGGGGAAATTTCTTCAATAGTGTGGCCGATCAACAAATAGCAACCGGTACGACGCCGTCGTACCGGTGTGGAAAGGAGAAAGGGCTATTTCAACAGCGCCGCCCACTGCGTGACCCACGGATTAGAGACACTTTCCGGCTCCGGGTCTTCCGAGGCATCAATCATCAACATCTCGCCAATGCGCTGCGCGCCCTGCTCCTGCAACAGCGCGTCGAATCGCTTGCCGCCGCCGCAGAAGTTCGCATAGGTGCTATCGCCGAGGGCGATAATGCCGTAACGCAAATGAGGCTGGTACATATCCTGGAGATCGTTAAACAACGGCACGATACTGTCAGGCAGATCGCCCTGGCCGGTCGTCGACGTGACGACCAGCGCATATTTCCCGGTGTAGCTTTCCCAATCCGCGACCGTCGGATCTTCAAAGACCGCCGCCTGATGGCCCAGCCCTTCGAGAATCGTCTGCGCTTCTTCCGCCACCAACAGCGAATTGCCGTACATGGTGCCGACAAAAATCCCTACTTCAGCCATGATTTAACTCCCTGTTTACTTCTGGATAGCTTCATCCTGACCGCAGTCGGCAACAAACTCAACCCTTTCATTATCGGGGAGAAGCCCGCGCCAGCCGAAATGTGATAAAGCCTGCATCCAGACCTCGTCCAGCCCGGCGCGAAGGGTCAGCGGCTCGCCGGTGAACGGGTGCGTCAACGACAGCTGGCTGGCGTGCAGCATCAGGCGGTGACAGCCGAAGTGTTCAGCGGCGCTGCGATTCTGGCGCAGATCGCCGTGCTTGCTGTCGCCAATGATCGGGTGACGCAGGTGTGCCAGGTGGCGGCGTAGCTGATGCTTACGGCCGGTCTGCGGGTCCAGCTCGACCAGCCCATAGCGGGTCGTTGGGTAGCGGCCGGTCGCGACCGGCATTTCCACCGTTGCCATACCGCGATAGTGCGTCACCGCAGGCTGCGGGTCTTTATTCTCGCGGGCAAACTTATCGGCGATTTTATCCAGCTCTTCTACCAGCGGGTAGTCCAGCGTCGCCTCATCGGTCAGCCAGCCGCGCACGATAGCGTGATAGCGCTTGCGAATTTGGTGCTGCTCAAACTGCTGGGACAGCAAACGCCCGGCTTCGCTGGAGAGCCCCATCAGCAATACGCCGGAGGTTGGGCGATCGAGGCGATGGGCGGTAAAGACGTGCTGGCCAATCTGGTCGCGTACCGTCTGCATCACCACCACCTTCTCGTCGCGATCGAGCCAGCTACGGTGCACCAGCCAGCCGGACGGTTTATTGACCGCCACCAGCCATTCATCCTGGTAGATAATTTCCAGCATCAGTGAGGGTCACTCGTAAAGAAGGCATCCAGCTGTTCAAGCGGCGGCAGAATGATGGCGCGCAACGGATGCGCGGCGTCAAGCGCCATCTCGTAGTAAGGCGCGATGGCGAAATCTTTTGGCAGCGGCATTCCGCTGTCCAGCAGCTGATGCATACGTGGAATCAACACCCATTGCAGCCACTCAAGCGGCTCCAGGGTATCCATGCAGAACGGCTGGTCGCTGGCAAAGGCGCTTTCGTGCGGCACATCATCCTGCCAGTGCTGATGCTGGCGAAGCAGCGTTTCAATAAGCAGGAGCTGGTCGCGAAGGCTATCGTGGCGTGTCATGGAAAACCTCTGAGGAAACAAAATCGCGCGCAGGATACCACTAGTTGGTGGGAAACAAAAAAAAGGGAGCACTGTAAAAACAGTGCTCCCGGTTCGTTTCGCAGCAATCCAGCTACTTTTAGTGCTCCCTGCTCATCCGTGACAACTTTTCCTGTGGTCTCCTGACCAGTTCATCCTTAAACGGTTGCTTCCTGCATCACACCACCCCGATGCGATTTCACCCAATCCTTGAGTGTGTCCCGATCTTCCTGATCCACCAGATATCCTGTCTGGCTCTCATTCTCCGTCCTGGAGGTGTCCTTTAACGCGCTCCTGCGCTATCCTCTTGCTTCTTCCTGAAGCCTTTCCTTGAATCACCTTCCCGGTGTGTCCTATGAAGCGTCATCATCCTGATGTTCACTTCATTGTGCGACTCCCTGTCGACGTAGATAGAATCCGCTATTTCCCTTCGTCTTACAAGCGTCTTACAGGCAAATCCTTAAGGCTTACAGACGTAAAAATTGCCTGACGAAATTAATAACATGTTGAAATAAAAAAGAATTACTAAAATGATGGGATAAGTGTCTTACTGATATTCTGGCGATCTCTCACAGAGCGTGTAAGAGATCTCTCACAAAGGGATGGGGACATTTTCCTACAGAATTGGCTCAAGTTGAGTCAGAAAGCTCGCAAGAGAGGAAGCAAGAGGCAGGCGATTGCGCGTTCCGAGCGTCTCTTTAACCACTTCACCGGTCACGTTGCAGACGGAAATCACGTCGAGCTCGCTGTCCAGCGTGGCAATAAATAGCGTCGGCGAAAGCTTCAGGCGCTTTTGCGTGACCAAGTGACCAATCAGGTTTTCCTGCACGCGCCGAAAGTCTTCGGGGCTCCACACCTGCAGCAGCATCAGGGGTTCCCCCATGAAAAGCGCTTGCATATCACCCGCATACTGAGTGGTATAATATGTGTGAATGGGTTGTTGTACCACAATATCCATAGCCCGTTCAACGCCATTTACATTCTGCTCGCCGTCAAACGCCTGCGGCTGCCAGTACACCGCCTCGCCGGTGGTAGACACCTGACACGGTGAGGGAATACCGTACAGCTCTTCGCTGCGCGGCAGGCTGCCATAGGTGCGCTGCCAGGCATCGCAATAGCGTTGGGTAAATGCGTGTAATGCGTCTGCGGTCTGCTGATCCACGAATTTCTCTCTTCAGGTTAGCCAGGGTACACTTAAAACCATAGTGTACCTGCTTTATAACGGTGAAACATGTCTTCTTATGATAACCATCAGGCGCTTGCCGGCCTGACGCTCGGTAAAACCACAGATTACCGTGATACCTACGACGCCACCCTGCTGCAGGGCGTCCCGCGTAGCCTGAACCGCGATCCGCTGGGGCTGCATGCCGATTCCCTGCCGTTTCATGGCGCGGACATCTGGACGTTGTACGAACTCTCCTGGCTCAATGCCAAAGGCTTGCCGCAGGTGGCCGTCGGCCACGTTGAGCTCAGTCATGAGACGGGGAATCTGGTCGAATCGAAAAGCTTTAAACTCTATTTGAACAGTTTTAACCAAACGCGTTTTGCCTGCTGGCAGGACGTGCAGGAAACGCTTGAGCGCGATCTGAGTGCCTGCGCGCAGGGTAAAGTCACCGTAGCCCTGTACCGCCTCGACGAAATCGAAGGTCAGCCTATCGCCCATTTCCACGGCAGCTGCATTGACGATCAGGATATTGAGATTGATAGCTACCAGTTCAACGCCGACTACCTCGACGGCGCCGCCGGTGAAAAGGTGGTGGAAGAAACGCTGGTCAGCCATCTGCTGAAATCAAACTGTCTGATTACCCATCAGCCAGACTGGGGCTCGGTGCAAATTCAGTATCGTGGCCCCAAAATCGACCGCGAAAAGCTACTGCGCTATCTGGTCTCTTTCCGTCACCATAATGAATTCCACGAGCAGTGCGTCGAGCGTATCTTCAACGATATTCTCCGCTTCTGCGCGCCGGAAAGCCTGAGCGTTTATGCCCGCTACACCCGTCGCGGCGGGCTGGATATCAACCCATGGCGCTCAAATGCGGAATTCGTGCCGGCTATTGGCCGCCTGGTACGTCAGTAACGTGAACAATGTCTCAATGTGTTGCACATTGTTCCGCATCTAAGGTTGTCGTTCCCGCGCCAGCAAGGCTATTGTAATCACTAAGGAAGACGATTTTCGTCCCGTTAAGGAGTTCACTTGATTACACATATTAGCCCGCTTGGCGCAATGGATATGTTGTCGCAGCTGGAAGTCGACATGCTTAAACGCACGGCCAGCACCGACCTGTATCAATTGTTTCGCAACTGCTCATTGGCCGTACTGAACTCAGGCAGCCTGACCGATAACAGTAAAGAACTGCTGTCCCGCTTCGAAAGCTTTGACATCAACGTACTGCGCCGCGAACGCGGCGTGAAGCTGGAGCTTATTAATCCGCCGGAAGAGGCGTTCGTTGACGGGCGTATTATCCGTTCGCTGCAGGCCAACCTGTTTGCAGTGCTGCGCGATATTCTGTTCGTCTACGGGCAGATCCATAACACCGTGCGTTTCCCGAATCTGGATCTGGAAAGCTCAACCCATATTACCAACCTGGTGTTCTCCATCCTGCGTAACGCGCGTGCGCTGCACGTCGGCGAAGCGCCAAGCATGGTGGTGTGCTGGGGCGGCCACTCTATCAATGAAAACGAGTACCTGTACGCGCGCCGCGTAGGTAACCAGCTTGGCCTGCGCGAGCTGAACATCTGCACCGGCTGTGGGCCAGGCGCGATGGAAGCGCCGATGAAAGGCGCCGCGGTCGGCCATGCGCAGCAGCGCTACAAAGAAGGCCGCTTTATCGGTATGACCGAACCGTCCATCATTGCCGCCGAGCCGCCTAACCCGCTGGTTAACGAGCTGATCATCATGCCCGATATCGAAAAACGCCTTGAGGCGTTTGTCCGTATCGCCCACGGCATCATTATCTTCCCGGGCGGCGTGGGAACGGCGGAAGAGCTGCTGTATCTGCTGGGTATTCTGATGAACCCGGCAAACAAAGACCAGGTGCTGCCGCTGATCCTGACCGGCCCGAAAGAGAGCGCTGACTACTTCCGCGTGCTCGACGAGTTCGTCGTGCACACGCTGGGTGAAGGCGCGCGTCGCCACTATAAGATCATCATTGACGATGAAGTCGAAGTGGCGCGTCAGATGAAAAAAGCGATGCCGCTGGTCAAAGAAAACCGCCGTGACACCGGCGATGCCTACAGCTTCAACTGGTCAATGCGCATTGCGCCCGATCTACAGATGCCGTTTGAGCCGTCGCACGAGAATATGGCTAACCTCAAGCTCTATCCGGACCAGCCGGTGGAAGTGCTGGCCGCCGACCTGCGCCGCGCCTTCTCTGGCATCGTTGCCGGAAACGTGAAGGAGGTGGGCATTCGGGCAATTGAAGAGTTCGGGCCGTACAAAATTCATGGCGATAAAGAAATGATGCGCCGTATGGACGAACTGCTACAGGGTTTTGTGGCGCAGCACCGTATGAAGCTTCCCGGCTCTGCCTATATTCCTTGCTACGAAATCTGCGCCTGACCGTCAGCCACAGCGCATTTCACTTCTCACCGGCGGATTTTCCGCCGGTTTTTTTTTCGCTAAAACATCGCTAAAACTGTGTTACAGCTCTCATGCCAATCGTTTGCGTACAAATGCCAACCGCATTTTATTAGCAATAATTATGATTGGGCGCTAAAAAACGCCATTTTCATCATTTTTATCAGCAAAAACATCGTATTTACCCCTCTCCCCATTTACCACACATACTGCCAATGCTAGCCTTCGCGCCCATAAATATCCGCTTAAAGAGTTATCACAGGAAAATTACCTGCCATATCCCGCACTAAAAGTGGATTATTACATTTGAGATCATGATCACTGATACATTCACCAGTTAAATGTACATTTGCGCTCGTCAAAACGGCGTTGGGTAAAAATCACAAAAACACCGACACTTATAAAATTTAATATTACTTTTATCTTTTTTTTCACTTTATTTGACTAAAAAATTAGCATTTTTCCTTCCTCCAGGAGATACAGATGGAAAACACTCAAACCAGCACTATCGTCACAGCAGAATCTGCTAGCGGATGGCGCAAAACAGATACAATGTGGATGCTGGGTCTTTACGGCACCGCAATCGGTGCAGGCGTACTGTTCCTGCCAATCAACGCCGGCGTAGGCGGTATGATTCCGCTGATCATCATGGCAATCCTCGCCTTCCCAATGACCTTCTTCGCACACCGCGGCCTGACCCGCTTCGTGCTCTCCGGTAAAAATCCGGGTGAAGACATTACGGAAGTGGTTGAAGAACACTTCGGTGTCGGCGCAGGTAAACTGATTACCCTGCTCTACTTCTTCGCCATCTACCCTATCCTGCTGGTTTACAGTGTGGCCATTACCAACACCGTAGAAAGCTTCCTGGCACACCAGCTGCACATCACGCCGCCGCCGCGCGCTATCCTGTCGCTGATTCTGATCGTCGGTATGATGACTATCGTTCGCTTCGGTGAGCAGATGATCGTTAAAGCGATGAGCATCCTGGTGTTCCCGTTCGTTGCGGCACTGATGGTGCTGGCTCTGTACCTGATTCCTCAGTGGAGCGGTGCGGCGCTGGAAACGCTGTCCTTTAGCAGCGCTGCCTCTACCGGTAACGGCCTGTGGATGACCCTGTGGCTGGCAATTCCGGTCATGGTGTTCTCCTTTAACCACTCACCGATCATCTCCTCCTTCGCGGTCGCGAAGCGTGAAGAGTACGGCCAGGGCGCAGAGAAAAAATGCTCCTCTATCCTGGCACGTGCCCACATCATGATGGTGCTGACCGTAATGTTCTTCGTCTTCAGCTGCGTACTGAGCCTGTCCCCGGCGGACCTGGCGGCGGCAAAAGAGCAGAACATCTCCATTCTGTCTTACCTGGCGAACCACTTTAACGCGCCGGTCATTGCCTGGATGGCGCCGATTATCGCGATTATCGCTATCACCAAATCTTTCCTGGGCCACTATCTGGGCGCACGTGAAGGTTTCAACGGGATGGTTATCAAGTCTCTGCGTAGCAAAGGCAAATCCATCGAAATCAACAAACTGAACAAAATCACTGCGCTGTTCATGCTGGTTACCACCTGGATCGTGGCAACCCTGAACCCGAGCATCCTGGGTATGATTGAAACCCTGGGCGGCCCAATCATCGCGATGATTCTGTTCCTGATGCCGATGTATGCGATTCAGAAAGTACCGGCAATGCGTAAATATAGCGGTCACATCAGCAACGTCTTCGTTGTCCTGATGGGTCTGATTGCTATCTCCGCCATTTCCTACTCTCTGTTTAGTTAATCCCCCTGCGCCGCCTCTCGGGGCGGCGCACCTCGATACACAATGGACGCCTCATGATTAGCGTATTCGATATTTTCAAAATCGGCATTGGTCCTTCCAGCTCGCACACCGTCGGGCCAATGAAAGCAGGCAAACAATTCACGGACGACTTGATTGCGCGTGGGATCCTGACTGATATCACTCGCGTGGTCGTCGATGTTTACGGTTCACTTTCTCTGACCGGTAAAGGTCACCATACGGATATCGCCATTATTATGGGTCTGGCAGGAAATCTGCCGGATACGGTTGATATCGACGCCATTCCGGCGTTTATTCAGGACGTGAATACTCACGGCCGACTGATGCTGGCTAACGGCCAACACGAAGTGGAGTTCCCGGTTGACCAGTGCATGAACTTCCATGCGGACAATCTCTCTCTGCACGAAAACGGCATGCGCATTACCGCACTGGCGGGCGACAAAGCCGTGTACAGCAAAACCTACTACTCCATCGGCGGCGGTTTTATCGTCGACGAAGAACACTTTGGCCAGCAGTCCGAAGCGCCGGTCGCGGTGCCATACCCGTACAGCAGCGCCGCCGACCTGCAGCGTCACTGCAGCGAAACCGGCCTGTCGCTGTCCGGCCTGATGATGCAGAACGAACTCGCGCTGCACAGCAAAGAAGAGCTGGAAAAGCACTTCGCCGACGTCTGGGCAGTGATGAAGGGCGGCATCGAGCACGGCACCACCACCGAAGGCGTACTGCCGGGCAAACTGCGCGTACCGCGCCGTGCCGCCGCGCTGCGCCGAATGCTGGTCAGCCAGGACAAAATCAGCAGCGACCCGATGGCGGTGGTTGACTGGATTAACATGTTCGCACTGGCGGTAAACGAAGAAAACGCCGCCGGTGGCCGCGTTGTCACCGCACCTACCAACGGCGCCTGCGGTATCGTTCCGGCGGTGCTGGCCTACTATGACAAGTTTATCCGCGAAGTGAACGCCAACTCGCTGGCCCGCTATATGCTGGTTGCCAGCGCCATTGGCTCGCTCTACAAGATGAATGCCTCTATCTCCGGCGCCGAAGTGGGTTGCCAGGGTGAAGTGGGCGTCGCCTGCTCCATGGCAGCGGCCGGTCTGGCTGAACTGCTGGGCGGCAGCCCGGCGCAGGTCTGCATCGCGGCGGAAATCGGTATGGAACACAACCTCGGTCTGACCTGCGATCCGGTCGCCGGACAGGTTCAGGTGCCGTGTATTGAGCGTAACGCCATTGCCTCAGTGAAGGCGGTCAACGCCGCGCGTATGGCTCTACGCCGTACCAGCGTACCGCGCGTGTGTCTCGATAAAGTGATCGAGACCATGTACGAAACCGGCAAAGACATGAACGCCAAATACCGCGAAACCTCACGCGGCGGCCTGGCGATGAAAGTGGTTGCCTGCGACTAACGCACTCCCCAGAGGCCTCGTTTTGCGAGGCCTCTTCCCGTTTTACCCCCCACCAATAGCCTCTCCTGCCCTTGAATGTTACCCTTAGCGCCCTGTCTGTTAGGGAGAACGCCCGTGGCCGTCCATTTGCTTATCGTTGACGCACTCAACTTAATTCGCCGTATTCATGCCGTTCAGGGTTCGCCCTGCGTCACGACCTGTCAGCACGCGCTGGACCAGCTGATTGCGCACAGCCAGCCCACTCATGCGGTGGCGGTATTTGACGATGAGGCCCGCAGCAGCGGCTGGCGGCACCAGCGCCTGCCGGATTACAAAGCCGGGCGCCCGCCAATGCCGGAAGATCTCCACGCCGAGATGCCCGCCCTGCGTGCCGCCTTTGAGCTGCGCGGCGTGCGCTGCTGGGAGTCGAGCGGCAACGAAGCCGACGATTTAGCGGCAACGCTGGCCGTTAAGGTCGCCGGTTCAGGGCATCAGGCCACTATCGTGTCGACCGATAAAGGCTACTGTCAGCTGCTCTCCCCGACGCTGCGCATCCGCGATTATTTCCAGAAGCGCTGGCTGGATGTCCCGTTTATCGAAAAGGAGTTTGGCGTCCAGCCGCAGCAGCTACCGGACTATTGGGGATTAGCCGGTATTAGCAGTTCGAAAGTCCCGGGCGTCGCCGGTATTGGTCCGAAGAGCGCCACGCAGCTGTTGACGCAGTTCCCTACCCTGGAGGCGCTGTATGCGCATCTCGATGAAGTGCCAGAGAAGTGGCGTAAGAAGTTGGTAGAGCACCAGGAAATGGCGTTTTTATGCCGCGATATCGCGCGGCTACACACGGATTTGCACATTGATGGCAATTTGCAGCAGCTGCGGCTGGCGCGTTAGTGGCGTTGCCGGATGACGGCGTGAACGCCTTATCCGGCCTACAGGATGGTGTAGCATGTAGGCCGGATAAGCGCAGCATCATCCGGCAAAATCACCATGCCGCCTGATACAACTCGACGATATCCGCAATACTCGCCTCGCGGGGGTTCCCTCCCGTACAGACATCGTCAAAGGCGGCTTGCGCCAGCGCCGGAATATCCTCTTTACGCACGCCAACATCGCGTAAATACAGCGGGATCCCAACATCGCGGTTAAGCGCAAATACCGCATCAACGGCAGCATTACGCGCCTGCGCCAGGTTCAGCGATTCAACCTTCTCCCCCATCGCTCGCGCAATATCACGAAACTTCTCGCCGGTATGCTCGGCGTTATAGCGCATGACATGGGGGAGCAAAATAGCATTGGCCACACCGTGCGGCGTGTTGTAGAAAGCCCCCAGCGGATGAGCCATCCCGTGAACCAGCCCCAGCCCCACGTTGGAAAACCCCATTCCGGCTACGTACTGCCCCAGCGCCATCGTTTCCCCGGCGCTGCGTTCACCGGCAACAGAGCCCCGCAGCGCGCCCGCAATCATCTCGATGGCTTTAATATGCAGTGCATCGGTTAACGCCCACGCGCCGCGGGTGATATACCCCTCAATGGCATGCGTCAACGCATCAACGCCGGTTGCTGCCTTCAGCGCTGGCGGCATGCCGTCCATCATATCGGCATCAATAAACGCAACCTGCGGAATATCGTGCGGATCGACACAGACAAATTTCCGCCGTTTCTCCTCATCGGTGATGACGTAGTTAATGGTCACTTCCGCCGCCGTGCCTGCCGTCGTTGGAATGGCCATCACCGGAACGCTGGGCTGACGCGTTGGTGACAATCCTTCAAGGCTGCGAACATCCGCAAACTCCGGGTTATTGCTGATGATACCGATGGCTTTACAGGTGTCCTGAGGTGAGCCCCCGCCAATCGCAACCAGATAATCAGCCCCACTCTGTTCAAAGGCCTTCAGCCCCTCCTTTACGACGCGGATCGTCGGGTTAGGGATCACGCCATCGTATATTTCCCACGCCAGCCCCGCTGCCGTCATTTTGCCCGTCACATTTGCCACCACGCCGCATTCCACCAGCGTTTTGTCAGTGACAATCAATGCCTTATGATAGCCGCGACGCGCCACCTCATCGGTTAACGCCGCTACCGCGCCACGACCAAACCAGGCCGTTTCGTTCAAAATCATTCTGTTTGCCATTGCCCTTCTCCTGTTCGCGCGCCACGATCACTCTTCAATACGCAAGCCATAGGTTTTGAATTTTTCCAGCACAATGGCGATGGCTTCATCATCCAGCACCGGCACCGGATCGGTAATAGCCAGCGTGCTGAGGTACAGCTGAGCCAGAACCTCAACCTCATGGGCCAGCCACAGCGCTTTTTCCAGATTCTCTTCGCAGGCGATCAGGCCATGATGCTGCAATAGCGTCGCTTTGCGATTTTTAAGCGCAACGGCCACATACTCGGACAGTTCACGCGTGCCAAACGTGGCATACGGCGCACAGGGAATAGAATTCCCCCCGGCAGCCGCAATCATGTAATGGATGGCCGGGATAGGACGGTTGAGGATAGAAACGGCGGTACAGTGCACCGCATGGTTATGGACCACCGCATGGGCATCCGGGCGCGTCTGATAGGCGGCCATATGAAAACGCCATTCGCTGGAGGGCAGTTTTCCCTGTTCATGCTGACCGTTGGCATCAATGTAAACAATGTGCGACTCGGTCAATTTTTCATAGGGAATTCCCGTTGGCGTAATCAGCATACCGCCCTGATAGCGGACGCTAACGTTGCCAGCCGTACCCTGATTCAACCCCAGGCGAGTCATTTCCAGGCAGGTATCAATAATCTGCCGTGCCAGTTTATTTCGTTCCATTTATTACCTCTCTTGATGATTCAAACCACCAACAGAACAATCATATTTATTCTGTTGCACTAACCGTGAATTTGTTCACCATCATCATATTGAAAAGCACCAATGGAATTTTCATGGCTTTATTTTGTGACCCCCATCAATTAACACCGTTAAAACCAGCCATTATTGATACAACATCAGCCATGTGAAATGACCGCAATTAATAATATTTATCAAAACGGGCATTTTATTTTTCCCGAAGGCAATAAATGCCCGTTTTTTGCGTAATAAAATAAATCGGTAATCCGCCCTGTGGTTTTTAAGATTTATTTTCTCAAACGGGCATTACTTTTAACAAATTAAAGTGACAACTATCACATAAAGACAGTGCATTATCATTAAATGTGACCATCATCATATTAAACAACCTTTTTTACTCGAAAATGAATTCATGAGTTCACTCCTGGCAACCGTTTTATACCGGCGAGCAAAAAGAACTCTTCAGTTTTTACGGTCTGATAAGCAAGAACGACCACACTCTGACGCTTCTGAACCAATGAGGATGTTATGGGAAACACAACAATACAAACGCAGAGTTTTCGTGCGGCTGATGCCGGACAAACTCAGCGCTACATTATTCCATTCGCTCTGCTTTGCTCACTCTTTTTTCTTTGGGCTGTCGCTAACAATCTGAATGACATTTTATTACCCCAGTTTCAGCAAGCCTTTACCCTAACCAATTTTCAAGCGGGGCTAATCCAATCCGCGTTCTATTTTGGCTATTTCGTCATTCCAATCCCGGCAGGGATACTGATGAAAAAACTGAGTTATAAAGCAGGTATTATTACCGGATTGTTCTTATATGCTTTCGGTGCCGCTTTATTCTGGCCTGCTGCTGAAATCATGAACTATACCTTATTCCTGATCGGTCTGTTTATTATTGCCGCTGGATTAGGTTGTCTTGAAACTGCGGCCAATCCATTTGTTACGGTATTAGGCCCGGAAAGCGGCGGTCATTTTCGCCTTAACCTGGCGCAAACATTTAACTCTTTCGGTGCCATTATTGCCGTTGTGTTTGGGCAAAGTCTTATTTTGTCTAACGTGCCACATCAATCTCAAGATGTGCTCGATAAAATGTCGCCCGAGCAGTTGAGCACCTACAAACACAGCCTGGTGTTATCCGTACAAACGCCTTACATGATCATCGTGGCCATTGTGTTACTGGTCGCCCTGCTGATCATGTTGACAAAATTTCCGGCCCTGCAGAGTGACGATCATACCGATACCACGCAGAGTTCATTCTCGGCCTCCCTTTCCCGTCTGGTACGCATTCGCCACTGGCGCTGGGCGGTGTTGGCGCAGTTCTGCTACGTCGGGGCGCAAACCGCCTGCTGGAGCTATTTGATTCGTTACGCTATTGAAGAAATCCCCGGTATGACGCCCGGTTTCGCCGCCAACTACCTGACCGGCACCATGGTGTGCTTCTTTATCGGCCGCTTTACCGGCACCTGGCTTATCAGCCGCATCGCGCCGCACAAAGTCCTGGCAGCCTATGCTCTGCTGGCGATGGTGCTGTGCCTGATATCCGCATTCAGCGGCGGTCATATTGGCCTGCTGGCGCTGACGCTGTGTAGCGCATTCATGTCCATTCAGTACCCAACCATCTTCTCTCTCGGGATCAAGAATCTGGGCCAGGACACAAAATACGGCTCGTCATTCATCGTCATGACCATTATTGGCGGCGGTATCGTCACCCCGGTCATGGGCTTCGTCAGCGATGCCGCAGGCAATATTCCGACAGCAGAGCTGGTTCCAGCGGTGTGCTTTGCCGTCATCTTTATCTTCGCTCGTTTCCGTTCACAAATGGCAACGCGCTGAGCATCTTTCCGAATAACGTGAGGAATCTGTCATGAAAAAAATCAGCTTACCGAAAATTGGTATCCGCCCAGTGATTGATGGTCGTCGCATGGGAGTGCGCGAGTCGCTGGAAGAACAAACCATGAATATGGCCCGCGCCACCGCCGCGCTGCTGACGGAAAAACTCCGCCACGCCTGCGGCGCGCAAATTGAATGCGTGATTGCCGACAGCTGTATTGCCGGAATGGCTGAATCAGCCGCCTGCGAAGAAAAATTCAGCAGCCAGAACGTGGGCGTCACCATTACCGTCACGCCGTGCTGGTGCTACGGCAGTGAAACCATCGATATGGACCCGATGCGTCCGAAGGCCATCTGGGGCTTTAACGGCACCGAACGCCCGGGGGCCGTTTATCTCGCCGCGGCGCTGGCCGCACACAGCCAGAAAGGCATTCCCGCCTTCTCCATTTACGGCCACGACGTGCAGGACGCCGACGATACGTCCATTCCTGCGGATGTCGAAGAAAAGCTGCTGCGCTTTACCCGCGCGGGCTTAGCGGTGGCCACCCTGAAAGGCAAAAGCTACCTCTCCGTCGGTGGCGTATCGATGGGGATTGCGGGTTCCATCGTCGACCATAACTTCTTCGAGTCCTGGCTGGGGATGAAAGTCCAGGCGGTCGACATGACCGAACTGCGTCGTCGCATTGATCAGAAAATTTATGATGAAACCGAGCTGGAAATGGCGCTGGCCTGGGCGGATAAAAACTTCCGCTATGGCGAAGATCAGAACGCCCAACAGTACAAGCGCAACGAAGAGCAAAGCCGCGCGGTGCTTAAAGAAAGTCTGCTGATGGCCATGTGCATCCGCGACATGATGCAGGGTAATGAAAAGCTGGCTGAAAAAGGGCTGGTTGAGGAGTCGCTCGGCTATAACGCCATTGCGGCGGGCTTCCAGGGGCAGCGCCACTGGACCGATCAATACCCGAACGGCGATACCGCCGAAGCGCTGCTCAACAGTTCCTTTGACTGGAACGGGGTGCGTGAACCCTTTGTTGTCGCCACCGAAAACGACAGCCTGAACGGCGTTGCGATGCTGATGGGGCATCAGCTAACCGGCACCGCTCAGGTGTTCGCCGACGTCCGTACCTACTGGTCCCCTGAGGCCGTAGAACGCGTGACCGGGCAAGCGCTTAGCGGGCTGGCCGAACACGGTATCATCCACCTGATTAACTCCGGCTCTGCGGCGCTGGACGGTTCGTGTAAACAGCGCGGCAGCGACGGAAAACCGACGATGAAGCCACACTGGGAAATCAGCCAACAGGAGGCCGATGCTTGCCTGGCCGCCACCGAGTGGTGCCCGGCGATCCACGAATATTTCCGTGGCGGCGGATTCTCTTCCCGTTTCCTGACCGAAGGCGGCGTACCGTTTACCATGACCCGCGTGAATATCATTAAAGGCCTTGGCCCGGTACTGCAAATCGCCGAAGGCTGGAGCGTCGAGCTGCCAAAAGAGATGCACGACCAGCTTGATGCACGCACCAACTCCACCTGGCCAACCACCTGGTTTGCCCCACGGTTAACCGGCAAGGGGCCATTTACCGATGTCTATTCCGTGATGGCTAACTGGGGCGCAAACCACGGCGTACTCACCATCGGTCACGTCGGTGCCGACTTTATTACCCTTGCATCCATGCTGCGTATTCCGGTCTGTATGCATAACGTGGAAGAGTCGGCTATCTATCGCCCTTCCTCCTGGGCCGCGCACGGCATGGACAGCGAAGGCCAGGATTATCGTGCCTGCCAGAACTACGGCCCGCTGTATAAACGTTAATGCGGCTTTGCCCGGTGGCGCAAGCTTACCGGGCCTGCGGGTGTGTGAGCCGTAGGCCGGATAAGCGCAGCGCCATCCGGCGACGTTTATGGAGTTATATATGAAACAAGACGTTATCCTGGTCCTCGACTGCGGTGCTACCAACGTCCGGGTGATTGCCGTCAACCGGCAGGGGAAAATTGTCGCCCGTGCCGCCACCGCAAACGCCAGCGAGATCGCCGTCGAGAATAGCGCCTGGCACCAGTGGTCGCTTGAGGCTATTTTGCAACGCTTTGCGGACTGCAGCCGAAAGCTGACGGCTGAGCTCTCATCCTGCCAGATTCGGGGAGTGACGGTGACGACCTTCGGCGTGGACGGTGCGCTGGTTGATGAACACGGTAAGCTGCTCTACCCGGTTATCAGTTGGAAATGCCCACGAACCGCAGCCGTCATGGAAAATATCAGCCGTTTAATACCCGAGCAGCGGCTTCAGGCCATCTCAGGCGTCGGCGCGTTTGCGTTCAACACGCTCTATAAAATGGTGTGGATAAAAGAGAATCATCCGCAGCTTCTTGAACAGGCGCACGCCTGGCTGTTTATTTCATCGTTGATAAATCATCGCCTGACGGGCGAGTTCACCACCGATATCACCATGGCGGGTACCAGCCAGATGCTGGATATCCACCAGCGAGATTTCAGTGCAGACATTATCCAGGCCACCGGCCTGCCGCGTCGTCTGTTCCCACGGCTGGTTGAAGCGGGAGAGTACATTGGCACGCTGCAATCCGATGCCGCAAACTTGCTCGGTCTTCCCGCCGGTATTCCGGTTATCTCTGCCGGCCACGACACCCAGTTTGCCCTCTTTGGTGCAGGTGCCGGCCAGGATGAACCGGTCCTCTCGTCCGGTACGTGGGAGATCCTGATGGTGCGTAGCGCCAGGGTTGATACGCCGCTGCTGAGCCACTACGCCGGCTCAACCTGCGAGCTCGATAGCCTGCCAGGGCTGTATAACCCCGGGATGCAGTGGCTGGCGTCGGGCGTACTGGAGTGGGTACGCAAACTGCTGTGGACGGAAGAGACGCCGTGGCAAACGCTGATTGAGGCCGCTCGCCTCGTTCCCGCGGGAGCAGAAGGGGTAAAAATGCACTGCGACCTCCTCGCCTGCCAGAACGCAGGCTGGCAGGGTGTCACCCTCAACACCACGCGCGGCCATTTTTACCGCGCAGCACTTGAGGGGCTAACCGAACAGCTGGCCCTGAACCTTCGGACGCTGGAAAAAATTGGTCATTTCAACGCCACTGAACTGCTGCTGGTCGGCGGTGGCAGCCGCAATGCGCTATGGAACCAGATCAAAGCCAATATGCTCGACATCCCTATCAAGGTGCTCGACGACGCAGAAACCACGGTGGCGGGCGCTGCAATGTTCGGCTGGTTCGGCGTCGGCGAATTTACCAGCCCCGAGCAGGCACGAGCGCAGGTGCACTATCAATACCGCTACTTCTATCCGCAAACTGAACCCGAACTTATTGACGGAGTGTGAGATGCTAAAAACGATTTCCCCTTTAATCTCGCCCGAACTGCTGAAAGTGCTGGCTGAAATGGGCCACGGCGATGAAATTATTTTTTCTGATGCCCATTTCCCCGCCCACAGCATGGGGCCACAGGTTATTCGTGCCGATGGGCTGAAGGTCAGCGACCTGCTGCAGGCTATTATTCCGCTGTTCGAACTCGACAGTTACGCGCCGCCGCTGGTGATGATGGCAGCGGTCGAGGGGGATGCGCTCGATCCCGCCGTCGAGACTCGCTATCGCGAGGCGCTATCCTGCCCGTCCCCTTGCCCGGAGATCAGCCGTATTGACCGCTATGCGTTTTATGAACGTGCGCAAAAAGCCTTTGCGATCGTTATCACAGGTGAGCGCGCTAAGTACGGGAATATTCTTTTAAAAAAAGGAGTAACGCCGTAATCTCTTGCCGGTGCGCCCGCCCAATGCGGGCGCGTATCGAATGATGGGGTGAGAAAAGATGAAAGCGGCACGCCAGCAAGCGATAGTAGATCTGTTAATTCAGCATCAAAGCCTGACGACGGAAGCGTTATCCGCTCAGCTTAACGTCAGCAAAGAGACTATTCGCCGCGATCTCAGCGAGCTCCAGGCGCAGGGCAAAGTGCTGCGCAATCACGGTCGCGCCAAATACCTCCACCGGGAAAACCAGGACAGCGGCGATCCTTTCCATATGCGCCTGAAGAGCCACTTCGCGCACAAAGCCGATATTGCCAGAGAGGCACTCAGCTGGATCGAGGCAGGCATGGTGATCGCACTGGACGCCAGCTCCACCTGTTGGTATCTGGCGCGGCAGCTTCCCGATATTGATATTCAGGTCTTTACCAACAGCCAGCCGATTTGTCTGGAGCTGGGCAAGCGCGAACAGATTCAGCTTATTAGCTCCGGCGGTAAGCTTGAGCGTAAGTACGGCTGCTACGTTAACCCTTCGCTTATTTCACAATTAAAGCCATTGGAAATCGACCTGTTTATCTTTTCCTGCGAAGGGATAGACGGCCACGGCGCGCTGTGGGATTCCAACGCCATCAACGCCGACTTTAAGTCCACGCTGCTCAAGCGCGCGTCACAGTCTTTACTGTTGATTGATAAGAGTAAATTTAATCGCTCGGGGGAAGCGCGGATTGGGCATCTGGATGACGTGACGCATATTGTGTCTGACGAAGTAGGCCTGATAAGCGCAGCGCCATCAGGCAATTCGCCATAACTTCACGGTATCGCTGCGCTTGTTATTGCCGGATGGCGGCTTCGCCTTATCCGGCCTACCTTATTAACGTTCGTCGCGACGCCCGCCAACCGCAGCCCACAGGCGGCGCACGTGGACGGTCACTTCTTCACGGTCATGGTACAGCTGTCGCGCCTGAATCTGCGCATTAATGCCGTGTTCGTCCAGTTTGGCCTGGATGTGCGCCAGGTTCTGCGACAGCTCCTCATAGCGCTTTTTCATCGGCAGCTTCAGGTTGAAGATGGTCTCGCGGCACCAGCCGTTGGCCAGCCATTCAGCCATCAGCGCGGCGACTTTCGCCGGCTTCTCTACCATGTCGCACACCATCCACGAGATGTTGTTGCGCGTCGGGCGGTAGCGGAAGCCATCTTCACGCAGCCAGGTCACCTGGCCGGTGTCCATCAGGCTTTGCGCCATCGGGCCGTTATCCACGGAGGAGACCCACATGTTGCGCTTCACCAGTTGATAGGTCCAACCGCCAGGGCAGGCACCCAGATCGACCGCGTACATGCCGTTTGCCAGACGTTCATCCCACTCATCGGCCGGGATAAAGACGTGGAACGCCTCTTCCAGCTTCAGGGTTGAGCGGCTTGGCGCATCGGCCGGGAACTTCAGGCGTGGAATACCCATGTAGAACGGCGAGTTATTGTTGCTATAGGAGTACCCGGTATAGCAGCAGCCCGGCGCGATAAAGAACACGTGCACCACCGGACGCTTAGTGGTTTCGTACGGCGCCAGCACGTTAGCTTCGCGTAGCGCAGCACGCAGCGGCACGGTGAATTTACGGCAGAACTTCATCAGCTCTTTGCTTTCGTTGGTGTCTGCCACTTCCACGCGCAGATCGCCACCTTTCTCCACCACGCCTTGCAGCATGCCGACAACCGGCGTTACGCGGTCTTCGGCAGGTAAATCTTTCAGCAGTTCGCCAACCACAATCATCTGGCGGGCAAACACCAGCGAGCTAAACGGCAGCTCTCGCGCCAGCTTGTCGGCGTCCCCTTCCTGATAACATTCGAAAATCACATAGCCGGAGTTATCTTTGACGCGCGCAAAGCCATATACCTCGCGGCGACCGGCTTTATCGGTAATTTCCGCAGCACACTCTTTCTCAAACCCAGGGCGGCAATACAGCACAACCTTATTCATGAACAACACCCTTACGCTTAAGTCGAATAGCACCAATTAACATCAAAACCCAGCCGGCAAGGAAACTGACGCCGCCGACCGGGGTAACAAACGCCCACAGGCGTAAATGCGAGAGCGCAAGGCAGTACAGGCTGCCGCTGAACAGCACGGTTCCCAGCGCCAGGAACACGCTGCTCCAGTAGAACCAGATACTGATCCGACGCTGCATGGCAACCGCCAGGCCAAAGATGGCCAGCGTGTGAAACGCCTGGTATTCCAGACCGGTCTGGATCCACCCCATTTCAACAACGCCGAGTGATTTACTCAGCACATGTGCGCCAAACGCGCCCAGTGCCACAAAGATGAAGCCGCTGATGGCGGCAAAAATCAGCATAAAACGGCTGGTCATGATGGTCTTACCCTAAATTCATTTATTGTTCGTAACGGAAACGAAAAGTTTCTTGCTCATGGGCCGCTTTCGCCAGAATCCACTGACGAAAGGCCGCTATTTTACCCAGTTCTGCCTGACTGTCATGACAAACCAGATAAAAAGCGTTCTTACTGACCAGAACATCATTAAACGGGCACACCAGACGGCCTGCCTCTATCTCTGACTGCGCCATGACGTTATTGGCCAGCGCAATCCCCTGTCCGTGGATAGCAGCCTGAAGCACCATGGCGCTGTGGCTGAAGATCGGTCCCTGTTGTACGTTAATATGGGTGAGCCCCAGCTGGCGCGTATACGTTTGCCAGTCGCGGCGGGAGGCGTCGTGCAGCAGCGTGTGCTTGGCCAGGTCGGCAGGCGTTTTTAACGCCTTTTCGCCGGTGAGCAGCAAAGGGGAACAAACCGGGAGCAGATACTCAGCGTACAGTTTTTCTACCCGCAGCCCCGGCCAGTTGCCGCGACCGTAAAAAATTGCCACGTCGACATCGTCCGCCAGCTTGTCTTCCTGACGGTCTACCGCCTGGATTCTGACGTCGATTCCCGGATAAGCTGAGTTAAAGCTTGAGAGGCGCGGCACCAGCCATTGAATGGCGAAACTGGGCAATAAACTCACGGTTAACGCCCCTTTAGCGCTTCGTGCCTGTAGTTTACGCGTTGCCTCTGTTAATTGCGAAAAGATCTCTTTGATATCCTGAAAATAGCTCTGTCCCTCTTCGGTCAACAGCAGTGAGCGATTGCGGCGGCGAAACAGTTTCAGCCCCAGAAAATCCTCGAGAGACTTGATTTGGTGGCTTACTGCGGCCTGCGTCACAAAAAGCTCATCGGCCGCGCGGGTGAAGCTTAAATGACGCGCGGCTGCATCAAATACACGTAATGCATTAAGAGGTGGCAAACGCTTTGACATGGTCCCAGAACCCAATTGTTAATTGAATTTAACAAATAGGAAACAACAGTTAACCTATTAGTTTTTTTTATCTGAGCCATTATAATTTGTCCGTTGAGCTTCTACCAGCAAATACCTATCATGGCGGCACTTCCTGAGCCGGAACGAGAAGCTTTTTTCGGAATGCGTGTTCTGAAGGGCTTTTGGCTTACGGTTGTGATGTTGTGTTGTTGTGTTTGCAATTGGTCTGCAATTCAGATCACGGTAGCAAAGCTACCCTTTTTCACTTCCTGTACATTTACCCTGTCTGTCCATAGTGATTAATGTAGCACCGCCTGATTGCGGTGCTTTTTTTTGCCCGGACGATCGCCCCTTATTTCTCCAGTGCGACCATCTCTTTCACTTCGCTGTGATTAATCTGCTGTTTCACACCGTTCGCATCTTTATACGAAATCAAACCGGTATCATTATCCGTCTGCGGTTTCCCTTCAGACACGATGCTTCGACCATCATTAGTGTGTATCACGTAGTTCGGCCCAGCGCAGGCGCTCAGCGCGAAAGTCAGCATACAGGCAGAGATAATGGCGGCAGTCTTTTTCATTTTTTCTCCTTACAGCGACTTATGCTATTCAATATTAGATTAACAACAGGGATTAATTTTTCCCCAACACTAAACAGCATAAGACACTGACGCGGCTGCGTATGCAGTTCCGGATAATTCCGACGATGAGCACAAGCCTTGTATCAACGCGCATTTTGCGCGACGATCTCCTTATTGATATGAGGAATTCCATGAACGCCTTCTCCCCAGCACAGTTTCGCTCCCAGTTTCCCGCCCTGCATGATGCCGGGGTGTACCTTGATAGCGCCGCCACCGCGTTAAAGCCACTGGCGGTGATCGAGGCGACACATCATTTTTATTCGCTCAGCGCGGGTAACGTGCACCGCAGCCAGTTTGCCGAAGCCCAGCGCTTAACCGCGCGCTATGAGGCTGCTCGCGAGCAGGTAGCCCGCTGGCTGAACGCCCCGAGCGGCAAAGACATTGTCTGGACGCGCGGCACCACCGAGGCCATCAATATGGTGGCCCAGTGCTACGCCCGCCCGCGTCTGCAGCCGGGCGATGAGATTATTGTGAGCGTGGCCGAGCACCACGCTAACCTGGTGCCATGGCTGATGGTTGCCGAGCAGACCGGCGCAAAGATTGTGCAGCTGCCTCTCGGCACCGATCGTCTGCCGGATGTCGAGCAACTGACGACGCTCATCACCCCGCGCAGCCGCATTCTGGCGCTGGGGCAAATGTCGAACGTGACCGGTGGCTGTCCGAATTTATCGCGCGCCATTGCCCTCGCCCATCGGGCAGGCATGGTGGTGATGGTGGACGGAGCCCAGGGGGCGGTGCACTTCCCCGCCGACGTTCAGGCGCTGGATATCGACTTCTACGCTTTTTCCGGCCATAAGCTCTACGGGCCCACCGGCATCGGCGTGCTATACGGTAAAAGCGAACTGCTGAATGCCATGAACCCATGGCTCGGCGGCGGCAAAATGATTAGCGAAGTGACCTTCGACGGTTTCACCACTCAGCCGGTGCCTTATCGTCTGGAGGCCGGTACGCCAAACGTTGCCGGAGTGATTGGTCTCAGCGCGGCGCTGGAGTGGCTGTCCGATATCGACATGGTACAGGCCGAATCCTGGAGCCGGGGTCTGGCGACGCTTGCGGAGGAAGAACTGGCAAAACGCCCGGGCTTCCGCGCTTTCCGCTGCCAGGACTCCAGCCTGCTGGCCTTTGATTTTGCTGGCGTTCACCACAGCGATATGGTGACGCTGCTGGCCGAATACGGCATCGCCCTGCGCGCCGGTCAGCACTGCGCTCAACCGCTGCTGGCGGCGCTGGGCGTGAGCGGTACGCTGCGCGCCTCGTTTGCCCCTTACAATACGCAGGACGACGTACAGGCGCTGGTCAGCGCCGTCGACCGTGCGCTCGAACTTCTGGTGGACTAATGACGACGTCTTCACTCGCCGGGCACCCGTTCGGCACCACCGTAACCCCAGATACGTTACGAAAACAGTTTGCGGCGCTTTCGCAGTGGGAAGAGAAATACCGCCAACTGATCCTATTAGGAAAACAGCTTCCAGCGCTGTCGGAAGATCTAAAAGCGCAAGCGCGCGAGATCCCCGGCTGCGAAAACCGCGTCTGGCTGGGTTATACCCAGGCGCCAGACGGCACGCTGCACTTCTTTGGCGATAGCGAAGGAAGGATTGTACGTGGGCTGCTGGCGGTGCTACTGACGGCGGCAGAAGGCAAACAGCCAGCGGAGATTCTGGCAGACGATCCGCTCAACCTGTTTGATGAACTGGGGCTACGTGGTCAACTGAGCGCCTCTCGCTCTCAGGGCCTGATGGCCCTGAGCGAGGCCATGATAGAAGCCGCGCGTCAGACGCTAGCCTGACGCTCCGCTTTCGCCAGCATCTTTTTCAGCGCATGGGACACCGCGACAAAACCAAAGGTTGCGGTCACCATGGTCGCCGCGCCAAAGCCCGAGGCGCAGTCCATGCGTTTAGGGCCCTCAGCGGTGCTTTTCATGGCACACACTGACCCGTCAGACTGCGGGTAGACCAGCGCTTCGGTGGAAAACACGCAGTCCACACCCAGCTTACCTTTGCTGTTCTTCACCACGCCAAATTCGCTTTTCAGCCGCTCACGCAGCTTGGCCGCCAGCGGGTCCTGAATGGTTTTCGCCAGATCGCTGACCTGAATCTGCGTCGGGTCGATTTGCCCGCCCGCCCCGCCGGTTGTGATCAGCGGCACTTTATAGCGACGGCAGTAAGCAATCAGCGCCGCCTTCGGCCGCACGCTGTCGATAGCGTCCACCACGTAGCTGTAGCCTGCGCCCATGTACTCGGCGACGTTATCCGGCGTGACGAAATCATCCACCACGGTGACGCGGCACTCAGGGTTTATCAGGCGAATACGCTCGGCCATCACTTCCGCTTTCGCCAGCCCGACGTTGCCACCAAGGGCGTGGATCTGACGGTTAGTGTTGGTAACGCACACGTCATCCATGTCGATAAGCGTGATCGCACCGATGCCGGTACGCGCCAGCGCTTCCGCCGCCCAGCTGCCTACGCCACCAATACCGACCACGCACACATGCGCGTCAGCAAAGACCTGTAGCGCTTTTTCACCGTACAAACGTGCCGTGCCGCCAAAACGCTGGCGCCAGGCGTCACTGATAACCACAGACATAAAACCTCAAATTCATAAATTTCGCGCGATATTACCGCCTGATGGCGGCTACGCCTTATCAGGCCTACTCAATCATGTAGGCCGGATAAGCGAAGCGCCATCCGGCACTAGCCGCTAAACACATTCCCGCCGTTAGACGCTGTCTTCAGCACCCACACGCGTCCGTAGTGATTATACCAGCCTGCGCGATGCCCGGCATCCGGGCCGATGCCCTGGTAGATATCGAAGTGCTGGCCTTTAATCGCGCCGCCGACGTCCAGCGCCACCATCAGACGCAGCTCATACTGGCCGTTAAACTTGCCGTTGTTATCCAGTTGCGGAACTTCAGCCAGCAGCGTCGTGCCCGGCGGAATCACGTTGCGGTCGGCGGCGACCGACGCTCGGCCCACCAGCGGTACGGCGCTGGCGCCTTTTACCGGCGCAAAGGACTGCGGTTTAAAGAAGACGAACGACGGGTTTTGCTCCAGCAGCTCGCGCACTTCCGCTTCGCTGTGGGTTTCACCCCAATGGCGAATCGCCTGCATCGACATGTCTTCGCGCTTCACTTCGCCGCGGTCGATCAGCACTTTGCCAATGCTTTTATATGCCCAGCCGTTTTTCCCTGCGTAGCTAAAGAAGTTCAGCGGCGAGCCGTCGCCGAAATCAATATAGCCGCTGCCCTGTACGTCCATGATGAAGTTATCCATCAGCGAGTTGCTGTAGGCAAGAATGTAGTCATCACTCAGCTGTCCGGCGTAAATGCCGGCGCGGGAAGGCAGCTTACCGCGCTTAGGCGGCATGCGGTAAATCGGGTACTGGAATTCGCCCTGTCGCGTATGGCGCGCCTCAACCACCGGCGTGTAGTAACCGGTAAACTGGACGTTACCGTAGTTATCTGTCCCTTCCATCTGCCAGGCATCAAGACCGTACTGGCGCAGGGTGCGGGTATCGCCGCCGGCGAGCAGCCACTGCTGCACGGCGCTATAAACGTTGCTCTGGTTGCCGTAAAGGCGCGGAGAGGCGTTTCGGATATGGCCGACCTGCTGCGCAAAGTCGCCGGCATTAATCGGCGCGCCCACGGCATCAGGCTGGTTGACTAAAGAGAAAGGCTGGGTGAATTTCCCGTCTTTATACTGTTGACCGCGATCGGTCGGTTTTGACGAACAGGCGGCCAGCATTGCCAGCATTGCGCCCGTTGCCACATATTTAACCCAACGTCCTTTCATGGTGTCTTGTATTCCGCATAATCGTAAGTGCCCGCTGAAGATAACAAACCGCCAGGGGTATTGAAATGCGATCGCGCATGCTTGTCATAATTACGTACAAAAAACAGGCAAATTGTGTCGTATACGTACAAGTCATAAAAAAATGAGTGATTTATCTCAAAAATGGGTTGCAACAAATGCTCAGCAGAGTATAGTGCGCATCCACGGACGCGGGGTGGAGCAGCCTGGTAGCTCGTCGGGCTCATAACCCGAAGGTCGTCAGTTCAAATCTGGCCCCCGCAACCAATTAAAATCAGAAGCAGTAACGTTACTCGATGGAAGAGTAATGACGGACGCGGGGTGGAGCAGCCTGGTAGCTCGTCGGGCTCATAACCCGAAGGTCGTCGGTTCAAATCCGGCCCCCGCAACCAATTAAAATCTGATGCAAGTTTACTCGATGAAGAGTAAAGACGGACGCGGGGTGGAGCAGCCTGGTAGCTCGTCGGGCTCATAACCCGAAGGTCGTCGGTTCAAATCCGGCCCCCGCAACCAATTAAAATGACACCCTTAAGGGTGTTTTTTTTTGCCCGTCGTTCAGCCAACGCAGCGCCACCCGGTTGAATGGCGCCCCCTTCCCTAGGCTTCTCGATACTCGCGCATAATCGTATAAATCTTTTCAATATCAATATGCTGACGCATCGATGCTGCCAGGATATCAAACTGCTGCGCCTTATATTCTGCATAGTGAAAATCGTGGTTGAGCGCCGCCAGCCCTTTGCGCTCACGTAAGCCGTTAACCAGCGCGCGGGTAAACGCATCGCTGTCGAACAGGCCGTGCAAATAGGTGCCAAAGACCAGCCCATCTTCGCTGACCGCGCCATCCGCGCTGTACTGACCGTTTTTACACAGCTGCATCAGCGCACGACCGTCTCCTGACGGCGTGGTTTCACCCATATGAATTTCATAGCCGCGCAGCGGCAGACCAGAGACCGGCGCCAGCCAGCCCGGCAGCGCATCGCCGAGTGTCGCGGTAGCCTGCGTGGTGGTTTTCGTCGGCGCAAAGCGCGTCACCACGTTTAGCAGCCCTAAGCCGGGCAGCGAGCCCAACCCTGACTCCACGTCATCGATGAGCGTATCGCCCAACATCTGATAACCGCCGCAAATACCCAGCACCGGCACGCCCTGACGCTGCGCCAGTAAAACGCCGTGCGCCAGCCCGTTATCCTGCAACCACAGCAAGTCGCCCAGCGTATTTTTACTGCCGGGCAGGATAATCAGGTCAGCGCCGGACAAATCTTCCGCATGCCGGACATAGCGCACCCGCACGTCCGGCTGCGCCGCCAGCGCGTTGAAGTCGGTAAAGTTAGAGATATGCGGCAGTTGCACCACCGCCACGTCAATCTCATACGCTGCCGCGTGACGGTATTTGCCCTTTTGCAGCGCCACGCCGTCTTCATCTTCCAGGTCAACTTCCAGCCACGGCATCACGCCCAGCACCGGCACATGAGTCAGCGCTTCAATCTGTTCAATACCAGAGTGCAGCAGCGCAACGTCGCCGCGAAACTTATTGATAATCACCCCTTTCACCCGCGCCCGTTCGTGCTCGCGCAGCAGCGCCAGGGTACCGTAGATAGCGGCAAACACGCCGCCCCGGTCTATATCGGCCACCAGAATCACCGGGCACTGCGCCATCTCGGCCATGCCCATATTGACGATATCGCGGTCACGCAGGTTAATCTCCGCCGGGCTGCCCGCCCCTTCCAGTACCAGCACCTCATACTCGCTCGCCAGACTCCGGTAGACGCTGAGAATCTGCTCGCGCAGGCGCGGCTTGTAGTCGTGATAGCTGACAGCGTCCATATCGCTCGCCACTTCGCCCATCAGTACAATCTGCGCTTTGCGGTCGCTGGTTGGCTTGAGCAGAATCGGGTTCATCCGCACATCCGGCGCAATGCCCGCCGCTTCCGCCTGAAAAATCTGTGCGCGCCCCATCTCTTTGCCATCTGGGGTAATGCCGGAATTGAGCGCCATATTCTGCGATTTAAACGGCGCGCAGCGCAGGCCATCCTGATAAAAAATCCGGCATAGCCCCGCCACCAGCATACTTTTCCCAACATCGGAGGCGGTGCCCTGCAACATAATGGCCTGTGTCATACGGTTCCTTTTTCACGCATCCGGCGGAAAAATTCCGCCTCGGTTTTACACAGCGGCAGCCCCAGCTCCGCATGCAGCTTCACCAGCCATGGCTGGCTCAACCCCGCTTGTTCAATCAGTGCTGTACGGGCAAACACCTCGCCCGGCTCGCCCTCAGCCAGCACTTCGCCGTGGCGCAGCACGTATACTGCGTCGCTAACTTCATAAATTAAATCAATATCGTGGCTGGAAATCACCACATGATTTCCCTGCGCCACGATGCGTTTGATGATATCGATCATCTGCGCGCGCCCGGAGGGGTCCAGCCCGGCGGTCGGTTCATCCAGCAGCAGGTAGCGCGCCTGTAATACCAGCGCACCGGCAATCGCCACCCGTTTTTTCTGCCCGTGGCTCAGGCATTGAATCGGCTGCTGACGGAAGTGCTGGGCATCAACCAGCGTCAGCGCGTCGTCTACCCGGCGGGCAATTTCCGTTTCCGGAACGCCCAGATTACGCAGGCTAAAGGCGATATCGCTATCAATATCGGTGTAGAAAATCTGCTGCTCCGGGTCCTGGAATACGGTCGCTACCTGCTGGCGCAGCGCCAGCAGCCCGCGCTTACTGTAGTCCAGCGGCTTGCCCTGCCACAGCACTGCCCCCTGCTGTGGGCGCAGCAGCCCGCTGAGGTTCATAAACAGCGTCGATTTTCCGCAGCCGTTCGCCCCAACGAGGCCGGTGACGGCCTGGCGCGAGAAGTCCAGCGTCAGCCCTTTGAGCGTCGGTTCCTGCTGGTAGCGAAACCAAAGGTCAGTGGTAGCCAGCATGGCGTTCCTTAGAGGTGAAAATCACCTTGATACAGTTTGATATCCAGTACGGTGCTCATCTGCTGATAGCGGATTAAAACACGCGTAAACAGCAGGCTGACCAGCATCGCCAGCGAGCGGTAGCCCAGACGAACGTTGCGATAACCAAAGCGCAGCGTCTGCGCCCGGTGGATCGCCATCGCCTCGTCCAGCAGGATAAAGATAAAGCGCCAGGTCAGCAGGATCTGCTCGATCAGCAGACGCGGCACTCGTCCGCGTTTGAGCAGCACGATAAGCTGCGGGAACGGCAGATTCAACACCAGCCAGAAGGTCGCGGACAATGCGGCCAGGCTGCGCCAGAAGGTCGCGTTGGCGGTGGCAAGCCCGGCGGTGGTGATGCCGAGCGAGAACGAACCCAGCGGCACGCTCACCAGCAGCGCGTGCGGGTCGCGGCTGACGCTAAAAACAATCGTCACCACGCCTACCAGCAGAAAGCCCAGCGGCAGCGCCATCCAGCGAAGCCAGCGCCACAGCGAGATACGCAGCAGCCAGCAGGTAAAACCCGCCGTCAGTGCCATCAGCAGCGCCTGTCCGAGCGGCGGCAGGCTAAAGGCCAGCACCATCATCAGCAGCCAGAGCAGAAACTTTCGCTCTGGCTGCACGTGAAACCAGCGGCTTTGGTAACTCAGCCTATCAAGCCCGGTCATCATGGCGCTGGCGGCCCTTGTAGTAGCCGAGAATGTAGAAAATCACCGCCGCGCCGAGGGAGCCCTGCAGGGTAAACAGCAGGCTCTCAATTTCGCCGCTTGCCGGTTCATAGAGCGGCTGGAACCACGGCTTATAGCCTGGATCAACGGCGCTAATCACGCCTTCAGCCTGATCGTCAGAACCACCGTATTCGCCGCCATGGTTGATAAAGAACGGCAGGATAACCAGCGCAATCACCATCGCCAGCAGGATTAATGTCTTTTTCATTTTAGCGCCCCTCAGTGGCGATCAGCTGTCGCTTGGTTAACTGGTCGTAGATCATCACCGTCAGCAAGCCTTCGGCAATGGCGATAGGAACCTGAGTCAGGCAAAAGATCCCCATAAACTTCAGGCTCGATCCAACAAAGCCCGCCTGCGGATCCGGAAAGGCCACGCCCAACTGGAGAGAGGTGACAAAGTAGGTCGCCAGGTCCGCCAGCATGGCGCACAGGAACACCGACACATCGCGGCGGAACCCGGCCTTACAGGCCATCTTCCACACCAGATAGCCGACGATTGGCCCAATTACCGCCATCGACATGCCGTTAGCGCCAAGCGTCGTCAGGCCGCCGTGAGCCAGCAGCAGCGCCTGGAACAACAGTACGATCGCCCCCAGAATAGCCACTACGCCCGGCCCGAACAAAATGACTGCCAGCCCCACGCCGGTCGGGTGCGAGCAGCTCCCGGTGACGGACGGGATCTTCAATGCCGAGAGGACAAAAATAAACGCCCCGCACAGCGCCAGCAGCACCTTCTGGTTGCTGTCTTCCTGCACGATGCGGCGCAGGCGAACCAGCCCGTACCACAGGCACGGCAGGAACAGCAGCCACCAGGCCAGCGCCCACATCGGCGGCAGGAAGCCTTCCATGATGTGCATCGCAAAGGCTTCTTGCGGTACCACCAGCAGCAGTATCGCCGCCGCGAATCCACTGAGCGATAACTGCTTCAGCTGTTGTTCCAGTTTCATTTTCCTTGCTCCCACTGTTTATTCACCAGAATGGTGGAGAAATACGGCAGCGGCAGGTCGTCAGCGACCTCGCCTAAATGCCGCCAGCACTGTTCACCCGGCAGCGTCGCCTCGGCCATCAGCAGTGCGTTATCCAGCAGTCCTGCTTTTGCCAGCAGCGCTTTAATACGCGGAAAACGGCCATAGACTTTCATCAGCACCAGGCTGTCGTGCTGCGCCAGCGCGCGTTCAATCTCGTCTTCCGGCGCGGTGCAGGCGACTACCGCCAGCGACTGCTGTTCCATTGCCAGCGGCGTTTTGCTGCGCGCGGCAATGGCAGCGAACGAGGTCACGCCGGGCACAATCTCCAGCCACTCAGGGCTGCCAATGCGCTGGAGTAAAAAGACCCAGGTGCTGAACAGCATCGCGTCACCGAGGGTGATAAAGCCCACGCGCTTCCCGGCTTCCACTTCGCGTACCAGCGCCGCCGAAACGTCATCCCAGACGGCCTCTTTTTCAGCGCTGTCGGCGCTCATCGGGAAGTGGCAGCAGCGTACTTCGGTCTGTTCGCCGAGGTATTCGCGCACGATGGAGAGCGCCAGGCTGTCGCCGCCTTTGCGGCCAGCCGGGGCGTAAAGAATATCCAGCGAGCCCAGAATGCGCGCCGCGCGAACGGTAATCAGGTCAGACGCACCCGGCCCGGTGCTCAGGGCATACAGTTTGCCGCTCATGCTGCCTCCAGAGACTGCTGCAAATGGTCAACAAACATGGCGCGCACCACCGGGTTTTCGCCCAGCCCGCACAGCCACGGCGTAGCCGGAATGCCCGCCGCGTTAAACAGCGTCTTCCACGAATCTTCTTCGTCGGAGGCCATGTCGTTGATAGCGTGGTCGCCCGCCACCAGCATCAGCGGCATCAGATGTACGGCGCTGACGCCCTCTCTGCTCATGCTCTCAATCAGCACCTCCACTTCCGGGTAGCTCTCCACCGCGCCAACCCGCGCCGGGAAGCGCTGGGCGGTCATCATATGGTCGAGGCAGGCGTAGGCAGCAAAGGCGTGGTGGCTGGCGCCGTGGCCCATAAACACCACCTTTTCGTTGGCGTTCAGCGCAGGCATTTGTTGGGTGAGCGCCTCCATCAGACGCACATAGTCGTCGTGGCCGCTCAGCAGCGGCGTGCCGAGGGTCAGGCGTTTAAACAGCGGGCGCAGGCTCTGTACTTCGCGGGCAATTTTCTCGTACTCGTCGCCATTGATAATGTGCAGCGACTGAACCGCCACATCGTCATAGCCGAGGTCCGCAAGCTTTTGCAGCGCCTCAAGCGGCGTATCGGTTTCAATGCCGTCGCGGGCTTTCAGCTTGCGGATAATCATGCCCGAGGTAAAGGCGCGGAACAGGTCACGATCGGGGCAACTGGCCGCCAGTTCGCGTTCGCAGGCGACAATATTCTTCTCGCAGGTATCGTGGTAGCTGGTGCCGAAGCTCACCACCAGTAGGGCTTTTTTCATGCTTGATTCCTTTTGTCGTCGGCCAACCAGCGCGCTAAGCGCTCGGCAAAGGCGGACTGACTTTGCAGTAGTTCATCGCCGGACACCAGCGGTGCCGGACGGGTAATCACGATGCAGGGAAGTCCGGCGTCCAGGCAGGGTTGTACCTTCTCCAGATAGCCGCCTTCCGCGCCGGAGGCTTTGGTCACCACCACGTCGGCGCGGCAGTGACGATAAAACGCGGCGTTAAATTCCGCGCTGAACGGCGCGCAGATAGCAAAAATCTCGCCCACGCCAAAGCCGAGGTCGGCGCACTGCTGCACCACGTTCGGCACCGGCAGCACGCGGGCCAGCAGCGTTTTTTCCGGCAGCCCGGCGCGCCACCGCGCCAGATCTTTGCTGCCGGTGGTCAGCAGCACGCGCTGGCCTAACGGTTTGATCCGTTCACAGGCTTCATCAATGCCGGTGACGTAGTGCAGCAGCGGGTGCGTCAGTTCATCCAGTTTGTCCGGGCGCTGGTAGCGGCTCAACAGGACACCCGCTTGCGCACAGGCGTCCAGCACGTTGCGGCTGACCGCTTCGGCATACGGGTGCGACGCATCAATCACCCAGCGCGTGTTGTGTTCACGAAGCCAGGCGACCATCTCTTCCCGCTCCAGACGACCGCAGCGCACCTGCCCCTGAATATCGCCCGCCAGCGCTTCGCCGGTGGGTGTCGCCACCGACACGGTGTAGCGCACCTGCGCGGCATCCAGCTGCAGGCAAAGCGCGCGCGCATCGCTGGTGCCGCCCACCACCAGCACGTCACCGAAACTCACAGCACGTAGCCTCTAGGCGTGATCATCAGGCCGTCCTGCACATAGGTGGTTTTATTGCCGACGATGACCAGGCTGGTCATGTCCACCGGTTCAAAGTCCATCGCGCCGAGCGTAGTGAGCCATTTTCCCTGCTTTTTGCGCCCGGCCGACTTCACCACGCCCACCGGCGTATCGGCGCTTTTAACCGCGGAAAGCAGTTCAAAGGCGCGCGCCAGATGCCCTTCGCGACCCCGGCTGCGCGGGTTGTAGAAGCAGATAACGAAGTCGGCTTCCCCGGCGGCGATAATACGTTTCTCGATCACCGGCCACGGGGTGAGCAGGTCGCTCAGGCTGATATGGCAGAAGTCGTGCATCAGCGGCGCGCCCAGCAGTGAGGCCGCCGCAATGCTGGCGGTCATGCCCGGGATCAGGCGCACTTCCACGTCCAGCTTCTGTTTGCTGACCAGTTCCAGCACCAGCCCCGCCATGCCGTAAATGCCCGCATCACCGCTGCTAATCAGCGCCACGTTGTGCCCGGCCTGCGCCAGTTCAATCGCCGCCTGACAGCGTTCAATCTCTTTGCACATCCCGGTTTTGATCACCTGCTTATCGCCGGTAAAGGCTTTCACCAGGTGGGTATAGGTTTTGTAGCCGACGACGATTTCCGCCGCCTGCAGCGCCTCGACGGCCTCCATGGTCATCATGGCCTGCGAGCCAGGGCCGATCCCAATTACGCTTAACATCAGTATGTGACTCCCAAAGTAATGGTGATCCCCTGTTCACGCAGGGTTCCACCGAGTAAGTGCCCATCGCTTAACAGCCATGCCGACGGGCCGGAAACGCTGCCAACGCCGACCGTTTGTTTGACAAACAGCGATGAGGGAAAACGGTGCTCATGCTCGCGCAGAGCGGACACGCTAAACACCTCAAACGGTACGTCGAGGTCGCTTGCCAACTGAATCAGCCCCAGTTCATCCTGCTTAAGGACAATGCTGCCGATAGCCTTCAGCGCCAGCGGGTCCAACTGCTGAAGTGCCAACTGGCGCATCAGCAGCGCGCTAATCAGCTCGCGCGGGGTGCCGCGACGGCAGCCAATGCCCGCAACGATGCGCCGCGGGACCAGCTTCCAATGGGGCACCGGCAGATCGGGTAACGTTTTACGCAAGGTGATACACACCAGCCCATCGAGGTCGGGCAGCGTATGAAGATCGGTAACCGGAATAAAACCGCGTAGGTCGCAGCGGCGAATATCAGCGCTAAAACGGTCGTCCCACCACAGCCCAACCCGCTGCTGGCTGACGAGCATTTGGTTAACCGCCTTTACCGCGGCGCGAAAGTCGTGCATCCGCGCGTTGAGCTGACAGGCCAGCGTATCCAGCGCCGCCACCTCATTCACGTCGGTGGCGGTGGTGATGACCGGCTCCACGTCGAGAATGCCCGCCAACCGTCGTGCCAGGTCGTTCGCGCCGCCTACGTGGCCGGAAAGCAGGCTAATCACGTGCTGGCCGCGTTCATCAATCACCACCACCGCCGGGTCGCGGAGCTTATCAACCAGCAGCGGCGCCAGCACGCGTACCGCGATGCCGGTCGCGCCGATAAACACCAGCGCTGAATAGTGCGTAAATGCCCGCTGCACGGTACGGGAAAAGCTGCCGTCAAAAGGCAGGAATCCCTCCACCACCAGCCCTTCGCGGGTAAAGCAGGTCATCGGCAGCGCCGAGTGTAGCCGCCTGGCCAGCGCGACGCCGCCGGGGGTCAGGCAGAACAGCGCAATGCGCTCAGGCTTTGCGGTATTCATGGCTAAAATCTGCGGCGTAGAGGCGCGAGTAGTGGTATTCCTCGCCGAGAAAATCCCCGACCAGGATCAGCGCCGTTTTACGGATGTCGGCATCGCGCACTTTATCGGCGATATCCAAAAGCGTACCGCGTACGGTCTGGCTCTCGGGCCAGGTAGCCTTGTAAATCACCGCCACCGGCGTGGTCGCCGGGTAGCCGCCGTCAATCAGCCGCTCGGCGACTTTGTTGATGCGCTGTACGGAGAGGTAAATCGCCATTGAGGTGCGATGCTGGGCAAAGGATTCCAGCTGTTCGCGCTCTGGCACCGGCGTACGCCCTTCCAGGCGAGTGATGATCAGGCTTTGCGAGACTTCCGGTACCGTGTACTCGACGCCCAGCTCCGCCGCCGCGCCGAGAAACGCGCTGACGCCCGGCACCACCTGCCAGTCAATGCCGCGACGGGTCAGCTCTTCGCCCTGCTCGCGCACCGAACCGTACAGCGACACGTCGCCGGTTTGCAGGCGCACCACCGTTTTTCCGGCCTTCACGCCCGCTTCCATCAGGTCGAGGATTTGCTCAAGATGCAGCTCGGCGCTGTCGTGGCACTCGGCTTCCGCCGGACAGTAGCTCAGCAGTTCGGGGTTAATCAGCGAACCGGCGTAAATCACCACCTGCGCCTGTTGCAGCAGGCGGTAGCCTTTCAGAGTAATCAGTTCGCGGTCGCCCGGCCCGGCGCCGACGAACCAAACGCAGCGTGTATCCAAAGCCTCAGCCATGGTGTCGCTCCTTGTGACAAGCAAGCACAAAAACGGGATTGTGCGGTTTAAAATAGTGACCGGTACCCAGCGCCGTCAGCGTTGAAACATTCAACTGCTGGCAGTCAACCGCCGGGACTCCGACGCGCTGGAGATGCTCGAGAGCACAGTGCAGGTTCTCCTGCAAAATAAAGGTCATCACCAGACGCCCGCCCGGGCGAAGCTGGCGCAGAGACCAGTCGATAAGCGCGCAGAGATGGCCGCCGCTGCCGCCCATAAAGACCGCGTCGGCGAGCGCATCAACCGTCAGCGGCGCTTCGCCTTCTACGATGTGAATATTCCGGCACTCAAAGCGCTGACAGTTTTCCGCCAGCAGATGCAGCGCCGCCGGATTGCGCTCAATCGCCGTCACCGTCAGCGCCGGATTTTGCAGCGCGGCTTCAATCGACACGCTGCCGGTGCCTGCGCCAATATCAATCAGGTGACTCGCACCGTGCAGCTCAAGTTTTGAGAGCGCCAGCGCGCGCACTGCCTCTTTGGTCATCGGCACCTTTTCGCCGCGTAAAAACAGCTCATCTTTCATCGAGGATCACCACCGTGTTCATCTCATAATCGCGCTCCACGGCGCTAACCGGCAGCCAGTGGATGCGTTCGTTGTCCTGCGCCAGGTTTTCGCCAATCACCATCCAGCGGTGTCCCTTACCGCGCGCCACCAGTTCAGCGGCGATGGCTTTCGGGCCGCAGCGTTTGTCGGTGACCATCGCCACCTTGCGGTGGCTCGCCAGCCTGTCGAAATCCACCTCGCGCCCGTGGCTGCTGGTCAGCCACATGTCGTTCATATCAATGCCCGCCTGCGCGCACAGGTATTGCACGGCGCTGACGCCGGGGATCACCCGCACGTTTTCACGGCCAAAATGGGCAATAAGCCGCGTGCCGATGCCGTAAAACAGCGGGTCGCCGGAGGCCAGCACCACCACGTTTTGCGCCTGTCGCGCCTCAATCCACGCCAGCACCTGGGGAATATTGGCGCCCAGCGGGCAGCGTTCACCATCAAACGCCGGAAACTGCGCCAGATGGCGCACGCCGCCAACCAGCGCATCAGCTTGTTTCACCGCCTCCACGGCCTGCGGCGTCATCAGCTGTACGCCCGCCGGGCCCATTCCGACGACGGTTAACATTGCATGTCCTTGACAATCTCGTTGACCGGGCGATTGCTGCCGAGGATCTGGTTATCAAAGGCAAACATGATGGCATCGCAGATGGGCGGATTTTGCGTGAAGCGCAGCCGCTCCAGCACGCGCTGGCAGATGCGCTTGGCCAGATGGTTGTAGATTTTCTGGAAGCCGTGAGCGTCAATGTGTTCCATTGCCGCTTCGGTGGTGTCGCACTCGCTCACCAGAGTGAGCAGTTCAAGGGGCGCGCCGAGCAGCGCCAGATGGGCCACCAACGTCTCCATGCGCCCGTCGGCGATATGGCTGTGGGTGTGGAAAATCCCGGCGGCGATTTTGACCAGCTTGCCGGGGTGGCCAATCAGCACAATCTGGCGGAAGCCAAGGCGCACCGACTCTTCAATCATGTAGCCGACAAAGTTGCTCATGGTGACCACCACCTGCGAGTCAATGCCCATCTGCTCGCGTACGAAGCGTTCGCCGTGGTTGCCCGGTACCAGCACCACGCGCGCCAACCCGGCGGCACGTTTCATCTCCAGTTCCAACGCCAGCGAGCGTTTCCAGCTCTCTTCCGACATCGGCGTCACGATACCGGTGGTGCCAATAATCGAAATGCCGCCCAGAATGCCCAGCCGCGCGTTATAGGTTTTCTTCGCCCGCTCTTCGCCCTCTGGGGCAAAAATCTCCACCTCTGCGCCGCGCGCCGGGCCGATGGCCTCACGAACGGCGGTCTCAATGGTGTGTCGTGGGGTGCGATTAATCGCCGCGCTGCCGATGGGCAGCCCGATGCCTTTGCGGGTAACGGTGCCAACACCTTCGCCGCCACGCAGGATAATCTCGCCGCTGTCGTTGACGGTGACGCGAGCAAAAATCAGCATCCCGTGGGTAGCGTCGATATCATCGCCGCCATCTTTGCGGATGGCGGCAATACCCTGCTGGCCTTCGACGTGCGGGGATTCGACATTCAGGTTTAGCGTCACGCCCGACGGCGTGACAATCGAGATCTGGTGAATCAGGTGCTGGCGCATCACCATCAGCGCGGCGACTTTCGCCGCCGCCGTGGCGCTGGAGCCGGTGGTGTAGCCTTTGCGCAGCGCTTTGCCGTTATGCCACACCGGGGCATCAAAGGCGGGCTCGCTCATCGCACCCCCTGCAGATGGTAGAGAATGGCGTTGACGATCGCCGCCGCAACGTTGCTGCCACCTTTACGCCCCAGCGCGGCAATGCCCGGCAGGCTGCTTTTGCTCAGCGCCTCTTTGGATTCCGCCGCGCCGACGAATCCGACCGGCACGCCAATCACCCCGCCGACTTCCAGCGCGTTATGCTCCATCAGGCGGAATAGCGCGGTTGGCGCATTGCCGAAGACAAACACTTTGTCGCCCTCTTCTTTGGCGGCAATGTCCACCGCCGCCATCGAGCGGGTAATGCCCTGCGCTTTGGCCTCGCGCACCACGCGCGGGTCGCTGATGTAGCAGCGGCACTCGCCGCCGAAGGTGGCCAGCAGGTTTTTGTTGATGCCGGAAAGCGCCATGGTGGTGTCGGTGTAGAGCGTGCACGGGCGGCTCAGCGCCTCGCACAGGCGGGTTAATGCATCCGGCGAGAACCACAAAATATCCAGCCACTCGAAGTCGGCGGTGGTGTGGATCACCCGTTTGATAATCGCTTCGTGCAAGGGGCTGGCGAAGCGATACTCCGGGCGCGTTTGCGCGATAATCTCGCTGATAATCTCGAAGCTTTTGCGCTCAATCGCTTGCGGTTGCTGGATATAGTTCATGCAGTGCTCCTCAGGCCACGCCGATAAGCCAGAACCTGACCGCCATAAACAGCAGCAGGGCCAGCGTTGACGCTACCCACATCAGTCGAATCGTTCGGGAAATATCATCAATGGCAATCGGGCGATGCGCGTCGCCAATCCACGGCTTGTTCACCCGCTCGCCAAAATAGTCGTTAGGGCCGCCAAGACGGATGCCCAGCGCCCCGGCGACGGTCGCTTCAGACCAGGCGCAGTTGGGGCTGCTGTGGTTTTTACGGTCGCGCCAGCCGATACGCAGCGCGCGCGCGCCATTATCGCGGCAGAGAAAGGCGGCAAGGCCAATCAGCAGCCAGCTCAGACGCGCGGGAATGAAGTTCGCCACGTCGTCGAGGCGTGCGCTGACCATGCCAATTGCCCGGTATTTTTCGTGCTTGTAACCCACCATCGAGTCGAGGGTGTTCACCGCTTTGTAGGCCATCGCCAGCGGCGCGCCGCCGAGCAACAGGAAGAAGAGCGGCGCGATAATGCCGTCGACGGTGTTTTCCGCCACCGTCTCCACCACCGCGCGGTTGATCTGTTCCGGCTGTAGCTGTGAGGTATCGCGCCCGACAATCCACGACAGCTTGATACGGCTTTCGGCAAGATCGCCTGCCCGCAGCGGACGTTCGACCGCCTGCGCCGACTGCGCCAGGCAGCGCCCGGCCAGCACCGTGAAAATCATCCACACCTCAACGCCAAAACCCAGCCACGGATGCACGCTCGCGGCGAGGTGCAGCACGCCCCAGGCAACGGCGTAACTCAGCCCCACTACCACCAACCACATCACCCCGCCGCCAATACGCAGCGCAAGGTCGGTATGACACATCCTGCGCACCGCGCGCTGCACGGCGTTAATCAGGTTGCCTATCCAGCGCACTGGATGCGGCCAGCTGTGCGGGTCGCCGATGATGAAATCAAGCCCCCAGGCCAGGCACCAGGCCAGCAGCGTCATTGGGCACTCCTTGCGGCGGCAAACCAGTGGTTCAGCATCGACGGGTTCTGAGCAAAATGGAGATGCAGGTAGCTGGCAAAAGTATTGCCACGTTGCCAGCCACCGGCCCACTGCTGGAGCACCGCGCCGTCGCGGGTTTTACGGCACGCCATCACCGCAGGCGTCTGGGCGGTAAAATCGGAATAGTGGAATTCGTGGCCGCGCAGCACGTCGCCGGGAGCAGCGAGCAGCGTTGGCTGCTGCGCCTGCGCTTCGCAGTAGCCAAAGCGGGTCAGCCGGGAGCCCATTTTGCTGTGGCCGGGCAGAATATCGGCCATTGCGTAGGTATCACCGTTCTTATCTTCCAGCGTGGTGCCAAGGTACATCAGGCCGCCGCATTCGGCGTAAATCGCCACGCCGCGCTCGTGCGCCGCGCGCAGCTGCGTCAGCATTGGCTGGTTATCTGCAAGGGCACGGGCGTGCAGTTCCGGGTAACCGCCGCCGAGCCAGATCATCTGGCAATCGGGCAGCACCGCGTCATGCAGCGGGCTAAAGCGCACAATCTTCACGCCAGCACGCAGCAGCAGTGCCAGATTGTCCGGGTAGTAGAAGTTGAAGGCTTCATCATCGGCAAGGGCGAGCGTCAGCCCCGCGCCGGAGTCCGGCATGGGCGGCCATTGGCCGGAAGGTAAAGTGCGCAATGCGCTCAGTTCAAGCAGACGATCGGCATCCAGCGTTCGCTCCAGCACGGTAGCAAAGTCTTGCCATGGCCCATTGTCGAGCGCCGATTCTCGGGCAGTGACCAGCCCAAGATGGCGCTCCGGCAACGATACGCCGTCCACGTGCGGCACATAGCCCAGCACAGGAAGGCCGCAGTAGCGTTCAATGGCGTGCTTAAGCAGCTGGAAGTGGCCCTCGCTGTTGACGCGATTCACGATGACGCCAGCGATATTCAAGCGGGGATCGAAGTGCTGAAACCCCATCACCGTCGCGGCAATAGAAGTCGAAACCGCCTTACCATCCACCAGCAGAATCACCGGACAGCCCAGCTGTTTCGCCATCGCCGCGCTGCTGCAATAATCAGGGTCGGTGCCGTAGCCATCGTAAAGGCCCATGACGCCTTCAATGACGGCAACATCGGCCTGCTGCATATGTTCGCAGAACAGCGCATTAAGCGTGGGGGCAGGCAGCATATAGCTGTCGAGATTATGGGAGGTAACGCCGCTAAGGGCGCTGTGCCAGCCGGTATCAAGGTAGTCCGGCCCGACTTTGTAAGGCTGAACCCGCAGGCCGCGTCGCTGTAACAGCGTAAGCAGACCCAGCGTTACCGTGGTTTTACCACAGCCGCTGCCGGTCCCGGCGAGAACAAATGCGTGCTGTCTGGCTGCCATACCCTGACCCTATGCAGGGTGGTCATCGGGTATAGCCGTGCGTGCGCCCGGTCCGGAGACCGTTCGACTCAAAGCAACCCACTTCCCACCGAAGTTGTTGTTAATGGCCAACAGGCAGGTCTTCTGGCTTAGCGTCATCCTCGCCCGTCCTTCCCGATCTGTCGATCAGTGGTGTGTACGGGGTTGTCAGCATCACAGCAGCGGGGGCTGCGGAGGGTTTACACCTCCTTCCCTGGCACATAATCTATGCCAAACCTGTTGGTTGCAGATTTATACCGGCACGTCGGCCCGCATAAAATAAAAACAGGTTACTCTAGCGCCGCAAAAGAAGGATTTCGTTGCGCTATGACAATACCGGCAGATTTATTTACGGTAGTTATATTTCGTTCGGCAAAGCAAGGAAAATCATGAGCGTGGCGCGCTGTCCCGCCTCCTGTGGGGAACTTATTCAGGGCTGGATTCTCGGCAGTGAGAAGCTGGTTTCTTGCCCGATTGACTGGTACAGCACGGTGGAAGTGCGCGACGGAACGCCGCTTGCCGACGAGCGCCCCCTGGCGCGGGCGATGCTCAACCGGCTGCTAGCCCAGTTGGGCTATCCACAGGCGCTAAGCCGTTCGCTGCGCATAGAGATTCACTCAACGATTCCGTTGGCTAAGGGAATGGCCAGCAGCACCGCCGATATCGCCGCTACCGCCGTTGCCGCCGCGCATCATCTGGGCCAGACGCTCAGCGAATCGGCGCTCGCCGCGCTATGCGTTTCGCTGGAGCCGACGGACAGCACGCTATTTTGTGCCCCCACCCTGTTCGATCATCATCACGCGCGCACGCAAATTGCCTGCCAGCCCGCGCCGCATTTCGACCTTCTGGTACTGGAAAGCCCGCTACGGCTTCGCACCGTCGACTATCACCGATTACCCCGCCAGGCGGTGCTGGAGGCAAACGCCGGGGTGCTCGATCTGGCATGGGAAAAAGTGCAAAGCGCCTGCAGACGTCAGGATGCTGGCCTGCTGGGCGAAGCGGCGACGCTCAGCGCCACCGCCAGCCAGACTCTGCTGCCCAAGCGGGGGTTTGCGGCGCTGCTGGCACTGGTTGAATCATGCGGCCTGTATGGCCTGAACGTAGCGCACAGCGGCAGCGTTGTCGGGTTGATGCTCGACCGCCGCCGTCACGATGTAGAGTATCTGCGCTGGGCGCTGGGGCAACGTTCGTTAGCGGCGCACTGGCCGCAGCTGCATCTGCGAAAGTCGGTATCGGGTGGCGTTCAGCTCAGTACCTGACTCAGCGCCGCCAGCAGCCGCTGGTTTTCTTCGGCGCTGCGGATGGCCACCCTGAAGTAGCGCCCGTCGAGCCCCGGGTAGTTAGCGCAGCTGCGAATTAAAATCTGCTGTTCCAGCAGCGCGTATTGCAGCTCAAGGTCGGGGCGCTCGCAGCGCAGAAACAGGTAATTGGCTCGCCCGGGGTAAACCGTGATCCCGTCAATCTTACTGAGCGCACGGTAAAAGCGCGCCCCTTCATCGGCCAACCAGCGGCGAGTGGCCTGCTGGTAGGCGCTATCGTTGAGAATCACCTCGCCGGCCAGCGCGGCGAACGCATTGATTGACCACGGCATCTGCCGCTGGCGCAGCCTTGCGACCGCCCGTTCATCGCCGTTGAGCAGGTAGCCAAGGCGCAGGCCGGGAATAGCATAGAATTTGGTCAGTGAACGCAGCACCCAGACGTGGGGATACTCCGCCAGTAGAGGAATAAATCCCGGCGCATCGGGGATAAAATCAAGGAAGGCTTCGTCGAGAATCAGCGCGATGTCCAGCGCTCGGCAGCGTTCAGCAATGGCCGTCAATAGCGTGTGCTCCGGCATCAGCCCGGTTGGATTGTTAGGCGTGCAGAGAAACAGGCAGTCGAGTTCAGCCGTCAGCGCCGGGAGAATCGCCTCGCTCAGCTGCCAGCCGTCCTCTTCGCGCAGGTAAAACGTGTCGATAACGCAACCCTGCGTTTCCAGCGCGCGACGATATTCGGCGAACCCAGGCGCAACCACCATCGCCCGGCGCGGCTGCAGACCGTTGACGAGGGTAAAAATAGATTCCGTCTCGCCGTTACCTGCGAGAATCCACGTTGCCGGAACCCCGTGATGTGCCGCTAGCGCCTGATGCAGCTGCTGATACTCAACGTCGGGATAGCGTTCCGTACAGCTTAGCTGAGCCACAATGGCCTGTTTTAAGCTCTCGGGCATACCCAGCGGATTAATGTTGGCACTGAAATCCAGCAGCTGGTCAGCGGCGACACCCATCAGCGCAGCCGCTTCACGCGTATTCCCGCCGTGGGCGCATTTCAGACGCGACATGGCAAGTTACCCGCGCCGCGCAAGGGTCGCGCCGTCGGCGAAGTAGGCTTTGATCCCGGCAAGGATGGATTCGGCCACTTCCTGCTGGAATTTGGCGGTCTTCAGCTTGCGCTCCTCTTCAACGTTACTGATAAATGCAGTTTCGACGAGGATCGATGGAATATCCGGTGCTTTCAGCACCGCAAAGCCTGCCTGCTCAACCTGGTTTTTATGCAGATTGTTAATCTGCCCCATCTTCTTGAGCACCGCTTTACCGAATTTCAGGCTGTCGGCAATGGTCAGCGACTGCACCATATCAAACATGGTGTGGTCAACGTAACGGTCGCCGCTCTTGCTCACCCCGCCGATCAAATCCGAGGCGTTCTGGGTCTGCGCGAGATATTTCGCCGCCGTACTGGTGGCCCCCTTAGTGGAGAGCGCAAACACCGACGAGCCGCTCGGCTGACGGCTGGTGAAGGCATCCGCATGAATCGACACGAACAGGTCGGCGCGCTGCTTTTGCGCCTTCGCCACCCGCACCCTCAGCGGAATAAAGATATCTTCATTGCGCGTCATGTAGGCTTTCATATTGCCTTCTTTCTCAATCAGCGCGCGCAGGCGACGGGCAATTTGCAGCACCACGTCCTTTTCCCGCGTTTTATACAGCCCCACCGCACCCGAGTCTTCGCCGCCGTGACCCGGGTCAAGCATGATAACGATTGGCCGGTCGCGTCCGGCTTTCCCCGGCTGAGGCCCGCTCTGCGCAGGCGGTACCTGCTTTTCGAGGCCGTCTTTATTGTACTCTTCCAGCAGCGCCAGCAGCGGATCCTGCACATCGTTGCTGTTGGCCGGGTAAAGATCCATCACCAGACGCTCTTTGAAGCTGGCGACCGGCGCCAGGGCAAACAGCTGCGGTTTGACGTCCTGCTTAAGCTCAAACACCATGCGCACCGTCTGCGGGTCAAACTGCCCCACGCGCGCGGATTTAATAAACGGATCGTCGCCGCGGATCTGCGCGGCCATCCCTTTCAGCACCGAGTTAAGATTCACCCCTTCGAGATCGACCACCAGGCGATCCGGGTTGCTTAACGCAAACTGCCGGTACTTGAGCACGCGGTTGGATTCCACCGTAACGCGCGTGTAGCTGGACGCAGGCCAGATGCGGACCGCCACCACCTGACTGACGGCAGCAAAACCAACCTGACTGACACTTAGCAACCACATGGCGCCCGCCCCTTTTAACAGGCGGCGACGACTCAAAGACTGACTTCCGGACATGCTCCATCCCAGGCAAAAAAAGACGATTGTAATTTACGCATAATACGATTGACCGAAAACTCTAACCAATGAGGGATAAACTGTCATCTATAAAAGGGTAAACATTCGTTGGTTAAGCGAAATTCGACGCGAATTTTTGCCATCCTGAGGTAAATTCCGGCTTGCGTTTAGCGGCAAAACAGAATAAAAATACACTTATTACGAATATTCATGCATTGAGGGTTGCGCCGTGGTGAAGGAACGTAGAACCGAACTGGTCGAGGGGTTTCGTCATTCAGTCCCCTATATTAACGCTCACCGAGGGAAGACGTTTGTCATCATGCTCGGCGGCGAAGCCATTGAGCATGAGAACTTTTCCAGCATTGTCAATGATATAGGTCTACTTCACAGTCTGGGTATTCGCCTGGTGTTGGTGTACGGCGCGCGCCCGCAGATTGATGCGAACCTGGAAGAGCATCACCATCAGCCCACGTATCATAAACATATTCGCGTGACGGATAGCAAAACCCTTGAACTGGTTAAGCAGGCGGCCGGTCAGCTGCAGCTGGATATCACCGCGCGTCTGTCGATGAGCCTGAATAACACCCCGCTGCAGGGGGCACACATCAACGTGGTGAGCGGTAACTTTATTATCGCGCAGCCGCTTGGCGTGGACGACGGCATTGATTACTGCCACAGCGGGCGTATTCGTCGTATTGATGAAGAAGCCATTCACCGCCAGCTCGATAGCGGCGCGATTGTGCTGATGGGGCCGGTGGCCGTCTCCGTGACCGGCGAAAGCTTTAACCTGACTTCGGAAGAAATTGCCACCCAGCTGGCGATTAAGCTGAAGGCTGAAAAAATGATCGGCTTCTGCTCGTCGCAGGGCGTGTATAACGAAGCGGGCGAAATTGTTCCCGAGCTGTTCCCGAACGAAGCGCAGGCGCGCATCGAAGAGCTGGAGCAGGAAGGCGATTACCTTTCCGGTACCGCGCGCTTCCTGCGCGGCGCGGTGAAAGCCTGCCGCAGCGGCGTACGCCGTAGCCACCTGATAAGCTATCAGGAAGACGGCGCCCTGCTGCAAGAGCTGTTCTCCCGCGACGGTATTGGTACGCAAATCGTGATGGAGAGCGCCGAGCAAATTCGCCGCGCCACCATTAACGACATCGGCGGTATTCTCGATCTTATCGCCCCGCTGGAGCAGCAGGGTATTCTGGTGCGCCGCTCCCGCGAACAGCTGGAAATGGAGATCGATAAATTCACGATCATTCAGCGTGATAACACCACCATTGCCTGCGCCGCGCTGTATCCGTTCCCGGAAGAAAAAATTGGCGAAATGGCCTGCGTGGCGGTACATCCGGACTACCGCAGTTCATCGCGTGGCGAGGTGCTGCTGGAGCGGATAGCCGCTCAGGCGAAGCAAATGGGGCTGAATCACCTGTTTGTACTGACCACGCGCAGCATTCACTGGTTCCAGGAGCGCGGGTTTAAGCCGGTAGACGTGGAATTGCTGCCGGAAAGTAAGAAACAGCTTTATAACTATCAGCGACGGTCGAAGGTGCTGATGACGGACTTAGCATAGCGGCGCCGAACTGTCCCCTCGCCCCTTTGGGGAGAAGGTTAGGGTGAGGGGAAATTCTGGATCGGCGTTAAACCCTCACCCCAGCCCTCTCCCTTAAAAAGAGAGAGGGGGCACGCCGCGCCCCCTCTTCACCACCCTATTCCATCTCTGCAAAAATCGCCGACAGGCCGCTACGCCGTTCCGTGCGCGTGGCAATCGCCTGCGCCAGCAGGTTTTCATCGGCATACATCGACAGCCGCGATTTTGCGCGGGTAATGGCGGTATACACCAGTTCGCGACTCACCACCGGAACCAGCTGTGTCGGCAGAACCAGCGCCGCGTGCGTGAATTCAGACCCCTGAGATTTATGCACCGTCATCGCCCACGCGGTGTCGTGCTCCGGCAGGCGGCTTGGCTGTACCGACTTAATCGTACCATCCGGCATCGGGAACCAGACGCGCATCCCCTGCCCGCGGTCCAGTGCGATACCTATATCACCGTTGAACAACCCCAGGGCGCTGTCGTTACGGCTGATCATGACCGGGCGACCTTCATACCAGCGCGAATGGCGCTGCGGCACGATCTGACGATGACGGGCCAGCAGTTGCTCAAACTGGGCGTTTAGCCCGCCCACGCCCCACGGCCCTTCGCGTAGCGCGCACAGCAGCTGGTACTCACCAAAGGCCGCCAGCACTTCTGCCGGGTCGGCCTGCTCGCGCAGTCGCTGTAAATAGTGACCGTAGCCGGCGCGTGCATCATCGAGCATCGCGGCATAATCATCCGTCGAGCGCAGCGGTTTCAGTTCGATATCGTGAAAACCACGGGCGAAGACTTCACCGACGGCGTTCTTGTCGCCTCGGTTCACCGCGCCGGCCAGTTGCCCGATACCTGAATCACTGCCAAAACGGTAGCTGGTTCGCAGCAGGCACAGGCTGTCACGCAGTGCGCCGGCGACCGGACCGTCGCCCGCCGGGACCGTCGCCCCCACCAGACGGCTCAGCTGTGCCGCTCGTTCGGCGGTATACCCCGCGCTGACCCAGCTACAGATATCGCCCAGCACGGCCCCCGCCTCAACCGATGCCAGCTGGTCGCGGTCGCCGAGGAAAATCACCCGCCCATGCGACGGCAGCGCGTCAATCAGCCGCGCCATCATCGGCAGGTCAATCATCGACGCTTCGTCGACAACCAGCACGTCAAGGTGCAGCGGGTTACCCGCGTGATAGCGCATCTTCTGGCTGCCGGGCTGCGCGCCCAGCAGACGGTGCAGCGTACTGGCTTCCGTCGGTAGCATCGCCTTTTGCGCCTCATTCAGGGCGAGCTTGCGCAGCGCCGCGCCAAGGGACTCGGTTAATCTTGCCGCCGCTTTACCGGTTGGCGCCGCTAAGCGGATACGGCATTTTTCGCCCCCAGCCATCTGCACCAGCGCCGCCAGCAATTTGGCTACCGTCGTGGTTTTACCGGTGCCCGGCCCGCCGGAAATCACCGAAATACGCCGCGTCAGCGCCACGGCGGCAGCGACTTTTTGCCAGTCGACGCTTTCGCTCGCGGGAAATAGCGCGTTCAGCGTTGCGTTAAGCTGCGCGTCGTCCACTGCGAACGGCAGTTGGGTATCGTTGAAGAAGCGCGCGACCGTCAGCTCATTACGCCACATGCGGTTAAGGTACAGGCGATCGCGGCTGAGGATCAGCGGCGACGGGCGTTCGCCAGCGCTCACCGCCGCCGAGGCCAGCAGCAGCGTGGCCCAATCGTCCGGCGCATCGGCTTCGGCAAACAGCCGTTGCCAGAGTTCGCGCACGCGGCCTTTCGGCTGCGCGACAGGCGTCAGGTGCGACAGCGGCAGGCAAACATGCCCTTCGCCGGTATCACGGCTGAGCATCGCCGCCGCCAGCATCACCGCCGGGTGTTCATCTTGTGCGACCATCAGCGCAAACTGTACGTCCAGCGGGCGAAGCAGCCGTAGTTCCACGGCTTCCAGCAAACGTTGTTCCAGCGTCATGCGTCCATCTCCTCGCCTTCTCCGGCGAACAGCGCATCCATTGCTGCGATCAGCGCCGGGTCAGGTCGGGTGGTAAAAATCCCCTGCTGCCCCGCGTCGCCGTTAACGCCGCGCAGGAACAGGTAAATAACGCCGCCAAAGTGGCGTTCATAGTCATAGTCGGCAAGGCGGTGGCGCAGATAGCGGTGCAGCGCCAGGCTATAGAGCTGATACTGCAAATCGTAGCGATGCGATTGCATGGCCTCCGCCATCGCCTGCTGGGTGTAGGCTTCGCCGCTTTCCCCGAGCCAGTTGGATTTGTAGTCCAGCAGGTAATAGCGCCCGTCGTGGCGGAAAACCAGGTCGATAAAGCCTTTCAGCATGCCGCGTACCTGGCGGAAGTCCAGCGTTGGGCAGCCTGCCGAGAGAGGATCATAGCGGCGGGTTAAGGCATCCAGCGCCAGCGGATCAAGCGGGCGGCTTATCGGCAGATAGAACTCCATTTCAACCTGTTTTTGCTTTGCACTCAATTGATTGAGCGCAATGCCCGTATCCGCCAGCGGAGCGGCCAGCACCTGAGAAATCCACGCCGTCAGTACCGGCTCCCACTCTTCGCCAAAACCGTTGCTTTGCAGTTTTTCCGCCATCCATTCCGCTGAAATGGGCTGAGTGAAGTCGAGGTCTTCAAACAGACTGTGCAGGAAGGTGCCCGGCGATGCACCCCGCGGGAAATTATGCGGCGTCAGCAGCTGCTCCGGCGGCGTTTCTGCCGTGCCCGCAGCATCAATATCCAGCCTCGGCAGCAGATCCTGCGCCACGCTGTGACCACGCTGCTGAAGGCCGGAATAGCTGGTCACCCGCCAGTCGTCCACGACGCGACGCAGCACCTGCCGCGCCGCCAGTTCAGGTGCGGGTGCTTGTGTCGCCTGCCAGCGCTCGCCGTTCGGCGGCGTCGCGAGCGTCAGCGCAATATGTTCATCGCACAGCGCGCGCAGACACGCCTCCAGGCCAGCGGCATCCCGCACTTCACCTTTCTGCATCAGCCTTCCCGGCGCGCTGTGGTGTAATTCGGAATCCGTGGGTTTATCGCTGCGTCGCGCGGTCAGCGGCGCGAGCCCCAGGCTGCAGTGCCAGACCGCTCGGGTTAAGGCGACGTACAGCAAACGCAGATCTTCAGCCAGACGCTCGGCCTCCGCCAGTTCAAGGCTTTCATCGCTTTCGTTGAGATCCAGCACCGCCGCGAACGATTCCCGGTCGTGATAAAACGCCTGCTTCTCTTTACGGAAGCGAGCGATAAACGGCAGCCACACCAGGGGATATTCCAGCCCTTTCGATTTGTGGATAGTGACTATCTGCACCAGGTGCTTGTCGCTCTCCAGACGCATCTGCTGACTGGACGCATTGGTATCCGGTTCCGCAATCTGCTGGTTCAGCCAGCGCACCAGCGCGTGCTCGCTCTCCAGTGCGCTCGCCGCCTCCTGCAGTAATTCACTCAGGTGCAGAATATCCGTTAAGCGCCGCTCACCGCCGTGGGTCGCCAGCAGATTTTCTGCCAGCGAACGCGCGCTCATCAACGCGCGAATCATCGGCATCACGCCGCGCCGCTGCCAGATAAGCCGGTAATCGCTGAACTCTTCAACCAGCGCATCCCAGGCCTGTTCATCCTGATTTAACCGTTCGATATCCCGCGCGTTGAGGCCAAACATTGCCGTCGCCAGCGCGCTGCGCAGCGTATTTTCACGCTCCGGCGTCAGCACCGCCTGCAGCACCCACAGCAGCTCCTGGGCTTCCGGGGTTTCAAACACGCTGTCGCGGTTGGAGAGATAGACCGACGGGATCGCCAGCGCGTTGAGCGCATCGCGAACCAGCGATGCCTCCTGGCGGTTACGCACCAGCACCGTAATATCCGAAGCCTGCACCGGGCGGGCGCTGTCACCGCGCCACAGCAGGGCCGTGCCGCGCTGGCCACCGTCCAGCCAGTCGCGAATCTGCGCCGCGCACTGCTGAGCCATAAAGTTCTGGTAGTCCCCCGCGCTAACGCCTTCGCCGGGCATCAGCCATAGGTTCATGGCCGGCTGATTTTCGCCGTCAAACTCAAAGCGCAGCGAGGCATTTTTCGCCGCCGACTTCACCGGCTGAAACGGAATATCACGGAACATGAAGGGGTTATCAACCAGCCCGAACAGGCGGTTGACGCTCGCCACCATGCCCGGCGCGGAACGCCAGTTGGTGTCGAGCGTGTAATGGGCGGCCACGTCGCTGCGTGCCCGCATGTAGGTAAAGATGTCCGCGCCGCGGAAGGCGTAAATCGCCTGCTTCGGGTCACCGATCAGCAGCAGCGCGGTGTCCGGCTGCTGACGCCAGATACGGCGAAAAATACGGTACTGCTGCGGGTCGGTATCCTGGAATTCATCGATCATTGCTACCGGGAAACGCTGACGGATAGCGGCAGCCAGCGCCTCGCCGCTTTCACTCTCCAGCGCTTCATCCAGGCGGCTTAGCATGTCGTCAAAGCCCAGTTCACCGCGGCGGCGTTTCTCACGAGCGACCGCTTCACGAATCTCTTTCATCGCCTGGGCGATGACCAAATCGTTCAGCGTCAGCGGCGACTCAAGCAGGCGCTCAATAGCACTGAACAGGGGGTGGACGGGAACCTTGCCGCCGGCTTTGGTGCGCTCGGCGAGGAACGACTGGCTGAATTTTTCCAGCGCGTCGGGCAATTGGTAGGTTTTGCTCTCTTCCTGCGCCCAGTTGCTGATCTTATCGATCCACTTTCCCTGGTTGCCACGGTTGAACTTGCGGCGATCGAGATCCGATCCTTCCAGCAGCGGCTCCAGCTCACCTACCGCCGCCAGCCACTGCTGTTTGATAGCGTTGATGTGCTCGAGGATCTGCTGATGCCGTGATGCCAGCGTTTCTGTCGTACTCAGCGGCATCTTCAGCTGCGGCGCTTCCCCTTGCAGGTAGCGGTCAATCGATTTCAGCAGATCCTGCGGCCCTTTCCACGACTCGACAATCACCTGTGCAATATCGCGGTTCAGCGGGTAGCAATGACGTCGCCAGAAGTCGGCGCAGGCCTGATAGCGTAGCTGGGATTCATCCTCAATCAGCTGCTGCTCGAACAGCATGCCCGATTCAAACGCGTTGAGACTGAGCATTCGCTGGCAGAAACCGTGGATGGTAAACACCGCTGCGTCGTCCATCTGCCGCTCGGCCAGCAGCAGCACGTTGGCCGCCTGCTGGCGGTCATCGATTTCCGCCAGCAGGCTGGCGTAGAGCGGGTTATCGGTGGCGTTGCGCAGGCAGGCGACGCGCAGCTCGTGAATATTGCTGCGAATGCGCCCACGCAGTTCTTCGGTTGCCGCTTCGGTAAAGGTGACGACCAGCAGCTCTTCGACGTTAACCTGCCGGGGAAAGGCGGCTTCTCCGCCCAGCCCCAGCAGCAGCCGCAGATAGAGTGCGGCGATGGTGAAGGTTTTTCCAGTGCCCGCTGAGGCTTCAATCAGGCGCTCACCGTAGAGGGGCAAACGCAGGGGATCAAGGGACTCGGCGGTTTCGGTCATTCGTTCTCTCGTATCGGTAAAGTTTGCTGCAACGCGCTGATGCTTTCCCATGCCTTCCAGCCCTTAGGACGCGCATAGTCCGCTTTGCCGTTCTGGCTACCGGAAACCTGCGAAAGTACCGTCATGCCCTGCGGCGCAACGACCGTCTGGTGGAAGAAATCGGCCAGCTTTTGCGGCGTTAACCGTTTAATCTGGGCCACTACTTTAGCACGTGAATCAAAGGCCATATTACCGCGATCGAAATCTTTGCTCAGTTGCGAGGCTTCATCGCCCAGCGTTTGCGGTGCCTGAAGCATGTCGGCAATCACTGCCTGCTGAATTTGCGCGAACTCTTCCGGCTTCATCACCCTCAGCTTTTGCTCAGCGGTCGGGAAGAAAGCCTTAAAGCGCTGCCATAAAAACGCAGGCTGCTTCTCGTTGCTTTGCAGCAGGAAGCCCATGCCCCACTGGCGACCTATGTTCATTGAGAAAGCAAAGACGGCGTAGCCAAGCTGCTCTTCAGTGCGCAGCTGGTTATAGAACCAGGGCTGAACAATCTGCGCCAGCATCGCGCTGGCAGCCGAGCTGGAGAACTCGTCGACGTTAGGCGGTACAAACACCGCCGCCAGCGCGGAGTCGGTGCTATTACCCGCTTTCTCGATGATAACGTTCTGCTTTTTATCAACCAGTACGTCTTTGTTGCGGCACCACTCGCTGCCGTTAGCACCAAGCTGAGACTGGACCGCACGCGCCAGCGTCGTCGACTGCTCGGCGCTGAGGTTGCCAATCACCATAAACTCCGGCCGGCCGCCGGTTTTCAGGCGATCGCGGTAGGCCACAATATCCTGCAGCGTAATCGACGGTAGCAGCGCTTTACGCTCTTCACGCTGGAAGTACGGCACCTGTGAAATCATCTGTACCGGCATAATCGCCTGTTCATAGGCTTTGCCTTTGTCAGCAGAGTCGAGCATCTGCTTATACCAGGACTTCGCCTGCTCAAGCTGCTCTTCTGTTGCTGCATAGCTGAAGTAGCCCTGCAACAGCGCTTCGAAAAGCTGCGGCAAGCGCTGGGTGTAACCATTGGCATTCAGCATCAGGCCATTATTCGCACCGGTAGAGAAGCTGATGCCGCCCACCGCCGCCTGGTTGCTTAACTGGTCAAGCGCAATGCCCGCCAGATAGTCGTTCAGGGCAAACATCACCTGATTTTTCGCGCTGTCCATCGCCTGCGGGTTACGCAGGATCATGGTGATATCAGCCTTCGGCTCGCTGGCAAAATAGCGGCTCGGCATATAGACCAGGCGCAGGTTGGGCTCATCGACAATAAGCGTTGGGTGCGTAGCGGTCTTTTCGTTTTTAATCAGCGCGAAATCATCCGGAATATACGGGTTCAGCTGCGGTAAATTGAGGGTAATGCCCTCGCCCGCCTTCTGCCATCTGGCAAACGTCTCCGGCGTAATTTTATCCACCTGATAAGGCGCATCAACAAAGTAGGCCACCTTGTTATGCGGCTCTTTCTGGCTGATGTACCAGACTCGCGCATTCTGCGGCGTCATCATCGCCAGACGATCTTTGATTGCCTGTGCGTCGTAGCGATCGGCAATATTGACCGCATCCAGCGTGTGCTGCACCGGCACGCGGATCATGGTATCCGCCAGCCATTCGACATAGTCCATGTCGCGGTTGATTGACGGGTAGCGGAAGTCGAGGTCCAGCACGTGCGCCAGCTCGTCGAAATAGCGTTTATCCACGCCCTTCTGGCGCAGCATCTCAAGGTAGCTAAAGATAGCCGCTACGACTTCATCGCGGTGGGCAAGGCCTTTGTCGGTTAAGGTGGCGGAAATTGCCAGTACGCCGCTGTTGCCGTTCACTACCGGGTCAGAGTCGGCGCGGATCCCTTCCACCAGCCCCTGTTTTTGCAGCCAGTCGGATAGCGTGCCCGGCGTGCGGTTGCCGATAAGATAGGTGATCAGTTCGTCGGTTTTGCTACGGAACTGCGCAGAGTTGTTATCAATACGAAACTCAACGCGCAGCACTTTTCGCGGCAGCGCCGGCACGTAGTGGATAACAATCCCTTTCTGCGCATCGGTGACGACCGGGACGGTAATTTCCGGACGCTCAATCGCTTTATCAGGGACGCGGCCATAGGTCTGCGCGGCGATCTGCGCCAGCTCCGGCAGCGGTTTGTTGCTGTAGATAACCGCCTTCATCAGATTGGCAGAATAGTATTTGTCGCGGAATGCCAGCAGCGATTCGTAAACCGGGCTGCCGGGCTTATCGCTCAGCGTTTCAAGGTTGCCGCCGGAGAAACGCGCCCCCGGATGCGCCGGGTTAATGGTTTCTGCGCTGACTTGCGCCATGCGCATCCCGTCTCGGGTACGCGCCATGGTCAACTCGGCATTCACCGCATTGCGTTCTCGATCGGCGTATTTTTTCTCCAGTAGCGGCGAGGCTATGGCGTCCGCCAGGCGGTCAACGGCTCCCTGGAGTGCATCATTTTCCACTTCAAGATAGAACGCCGTCCGGTACGGCGCGGTGCTGGCATTATGGCTGCCACCGTGCAGCTTGAGAAATTCCGAGAGGCTATCGGGCTGCGGGTAATGCTTTGAGCCCATCAACGTCATATGTTCAAGGAAATGCGCGAGGCCGGGGTGTGCGTCAGGATCTTCCAGCGAACCGACCGGCACCACCAGCGCCGAGAGCGATTTTACCGCCTGAGGATCGGACACCAGCAGCACCACCATGTGGTTATCCAGCGTAATCGCCTGATACTGACGGGTGTCTTTATCACTTTTGCGGATGGTTTCCTGAATCGGCTGCCATCCGGTGTCTGCCTGACCTACGGTCGCCCAAAGGGCGGTAACAAAAACAACGATACTCAACCAGATACTGCGGGGCATTCACGGACCTCACCATTAACAAATACAGCTGAATCTTAATGCTTATGCGGGCAGTTCCTGGCCTGGGCGCTGGCTTTGGCTGGCTGCCACTCATCGGTCCGTGACGCGTTATGCATACTAAATGAACAACTCAGATTGCGCAATTTTTATACAGTCACTGCGATTGATGAAACCGAAACAGCGGCAGCAGATACGGCGTCGTCTGTTCAACTATTGCCTCATACTGCGCGGGTTCCAGGGTACGCCACAGGCGTTGATACCAGACATCGGCCCCTTCGCCGCTCACCACCATATTGCCTTCATACGCCTGCATAAACTTGCTGCGCGCTTTTTGCTGCGTGTCCTCGTCCCTTAAGATGGCACCTTTTTCGGCATCGTAACAGGCTTTTATCCATGCCCCGCCGCTTTCGGGTAAGAACAGCAGCGGCTGGCACATTCCCTGTCGATAACCTTCCACCAGCTGCGAGAGATAGGTTTTCGCCTCATCAATCGCCAACGGTGGGAAGCACCATTCACCTTCTTTACGCAGCAGCAGCCGGCTTTCACCGTTGCCGCCGCTAGCACAGTAGACAAGGTGTTCCAGCCAAAGTTGCATTCCTTGTGCCACGCTAAGCAAAGATGGCCGCCAACGCAACAATCCATTCTCCTGAACCTGTGGTAACCATCCCGTTATGTTAACCCCGTCGCAATCAAGGTCTATTTCCATGCTTTTTCCCACCCGGCGATATTCAATAACCCGCGCAGCCAGTGCGGCCATCTCCTGGCGCTGAGCTTCCCAGGCAATTTCACCGAACGGCCCGTAGGGGAGCTCGCCCGCTGCGCGATAGCGGCGATACATCGGTTCTGCCTCCTGCTCTTCAATCAGGGTATTGAGCAGTTGCTGGTTAAGCTGGTAGCGCGTCAACCCTTCCAGCGTGAACGGCTCGGTATCCGGGATATCGTTCTCCTCGCTGCGGAAATTAACCTGCAGACGCAGTTGGAAGAAGGCGCGAACGGGGTGCTTCCAGAAGCGCTGGAGCTGCTCCAGCGGCAACGTGGTCAGTGCGAGAGGCTCCAGCGGCTGGATAAATTCACCGTGGGCTTCTCCCTGTCGGCCAGCTGCCGCCAGCCACTCACGGGCATAGCTTTGCCGCTCGTTAGCCTGGTAGTTTTCGGCATCAAACGGCATTCGGCTATGCAGGTGCATAATATGCTGCTTCACCCGCCGCTCGCTTTCGTCGCAGTTGAGCGCCTCGTCACCTTCCAGACAGTGGCTCTGGCCGACGTAGTCCAGCAGCTCCTGCACCAGCACCGACGGATAGCGCTCGCTGTTATCCTGAATAGAACGGCCGATATAGCTGATATAGAGCGCTTTTTCCGCCGACATCATCGCTTCAAGGAACAGATATCGGTCATCATCGCGGCGGCTACGGTCACCACGAACCGGTTTCTGACTCATGAGATCAAAGCCCAAAGGAGCCAGCGCGCGTGGATAGATACCGTCATTCATCCCCAGCAGACACACCACCTTGAACGGGATGGAGCGCATCGGCATAAGGGTACAAATATTAATAGGGCCCGCCAGGAATCGCTGGCTGATACGTTCCTGATCGAGGCGCTGCGCCAGTTCGTCTCGCAGCAGCGTCAGCGGCACATCGCCCGCATACTGTGACTGCACGCCTTGGGCAATAATCGCCTGCCACTGCTGTTCAATCAGGGTCAGCGCCGCTTCGGTATCCTGGTCCGGCAGGAAGAAATCATTAAGCATGTCGCGGCATACCGGCAGCCATTCCTCCAGCGAACGCGCCTGCGTCAGCACCTGACGCCAGCGGTTCAGTTGCATCAACAGCGAGGCCAGATGCCCCACCAGCTCGGCAATCAGCCCGCTGGATTCATCGTACGGCAGCACCTCCTGCCACTCCCCCTGGCTGCTCTCCATGGCATAGCCCAGCAGCATGCGCGTCAGACCAAATCGCCACGTGTGCTGCCCGGTTGCCGGCAGGTCCAGCTCGCGTACGTTGTCGTCGTCCATCCCCCAGCGCACGCCGGATTCACTCACCCATTGGCGCAGATGCTGTAGCCCCGCTTCATCAATATTAAAACGCGCCGCCAGCACCGGCACGTCGAGCAGCGCCAGCACGTCTTCGCTGGTAAAGCGGCTGTCCGGTAAGGAGAGCAGCGTAATAAACGCCTGCATCGCCGGATGCGCCTGACGGGCGCGGCGGTCGGAAATAGCGTACGGCAGAAAGCGTTCACCGGTTGCGCTGCCGAACACCGCCTGAATAAATGGGCTGTAGCTGTCGATGTCTGCCACCATCACGATAATGTCGCGCGGCGTCAGCGTCGGGTCGGCCTCAAGCATCGCCAGCAGACGGTCATGCAGCACTTCCACTTCGCGCTGCGGGCTGTGGCAGACGTGGACGGTCAGGCTGCGGTCATCATGGGCCAGCGCGCGCTTGTGACCACTCCACGCAAACTCTTCGGCGGTGCGCCCGGCTACGGCGCTATTTTTGAGTTCCAGCACATCGTACTGAAGGTTGTGCAGCAGGTTATCCGGCTCAATGTCAACGAAGGCGTCCAGCTCCTGATAACGCTCCAGCCCCGCCAGCAGATAAATATAGTCGCGCCCCAGCTTGCCCCAGGAGGCCAGCATCGGGTTGCCGACGTCCTGTTCCCCGTCATCGTTAAACAGCCCCGGTGCGCGGCTGGCATCCTGGAACAACGGCAGCTCGCGCTGTTCGCGGTAATGCCGACGCTGGCGCGCCATCAGGCGGGCAAGAAACGCGGGGTCTTTAATATCGCCCCAGTAGTAACGGCACGGGTTGGTAAACAGAACGTAGATATCAACATGTTTGCCCAACGCCTGTAGCGCATGCAGGTACACCGGCGGCAGCGCGGAGATACCACAGATAAACACCCGTGACGGCAGCCCGGCAGGTGCTTCAGCACTGTTTTCCAGCGTGTCGATAAAGCGCTGATAGAGATTGGCTCGATGCCACTGCGGCTGCCCCAGCGCAGCAGTATGTTCAACCAATGCTTTCCACAGCGGAGCCTGCCACTGCTGCGCCTCGCCGACGCCGTCAACGAATTCACCAGCCTCCCATTGGGTCAGCCACTGCGGTCGATACACCAGATACTGGTCGTAAAGGTCCGCCACGCGGGAAGCCAGCTGGAACAGCTTGCGTTTATCCGCGTCGTCGGTCAGATAGTGGCGCAGCGGCATAAAGGCTTCCTCATCCAGCATGCCCGGCAACAGCGTCATCAGCTTCCAGCTCATGCTCTGTTTGTTAAAGGCGCTTTCGCCTGGAATATCGGGCAACACGCGGGTAAACATGTCCCAGATAAAGCTCGCGGGCAGCGGGAAATCGATGTTGGCGGCAATGCCAAATCGCTGAGAAAGCGTCATCTGGAGCCACTGCGCCATACCGGTGCTCTGCACGAGGATCATTTCAGGCTCGAAGGGGTCAGCCAGCCGGTCCTGCTCAACGATAAATTCCATTAGCGCTTCCAGCACGTCCAGACGGTTGGAGTGGTAGACCCTTAACATATTCGCTCCTGACTACTGACTGACCGGGCAATGCAGACGCGTCATGCGTCCCTGCCTGCCCATGGGGGTGGTAATAGTAGCACTGATGCTGACACAACGTTGTGACGTTGTCTGTACCCGCTGGCTGCGCCAGCCTTCCGGCAGCACCGTAGGCTGCGGCTGCGTCTGCTCCCAGGCATAGCGCCACAGCTGGCGATACTGGCTAAGCTGAGCGCTAGCGGTAGCCAACGCCCGGTAATAACCGCCAAGGGCCGTGACGACCAGCACCATCAACGCCATCGCCAGTATGACCTCCGGCAGGCTAAAACCGCGTGTTCTCAGGGTATCTGACATAGCACCGCCTCTTTTAACGGGCAAAAATCACTCCAGCCGTGGGTCGAAAACTGCAGGCCGCTTGCGGCCCAGCGCCCGGATTGCCACAGCTGAAGATCGCCATTTTGCGCAATCAGCAACAGCCTGCCGTCGTTCTGCAGACGCGCGCAGACGCGGCTTTCGCCCAGCGACAGGCACTGGATGCCCGCCTCCACCCGCCAGGGTTGGCCTATTCCCCACTGCAACGCGGAATGCACCTGTGACGTGCGCTGCAATGCCCTGCTTTCGTCGGTGACCGTCGCCAGCTGGCGGCGCTGCGCCTGATTCAGCCCTTGTAGCATCAGGCTACCCAGTACCAATAGCATCAGTACCATGGCAAGCGCAGAGGCGCCGCGCTCGCGGTTCACAGGTTGTATCCCGTCACGCTGTACTGCGCGCTCACCGTATTGCCGCGCGTATCGCGAGCGGAAAGGACGATAGCAAGCTGTGGCATTAAGCTAACCCGCGCGCTACGCGTGACCTGAAAGTCGGTAACCGTGAGGGCCGCGGGGTCCGTCATTTTATCCCATCCGCCCCCTTCACAGGCGGTCGCACCGCGCCGCGTTTCCAGCACGCCGGTCTGTAAGCGAAAACCAATGCTGTCAGCCTCATCGGCGGGCGCGGTTTGCCAGGCACCGTTGCTGTCGCCATCCCAGCGAATAATCACGCACTGCCCCTGACGCGCAATGTACAGCGCATCATCACCGCAGCGCTCGCCGCCGCAGTACCCCGCTCGCTGTAAATGCTTCGCGAGGGTAAACAGCCGCTGCCAGACCTCCTCCTCCAGCGTTTGCTGCTGTATTTGCGCCAGCACGCCGCGCTGCAGGGCAGGCAAAAAGCGTGATGCGCCCAACAGCAGTATGCTGCTGATTGCCATCGCAACCAGCACTTCCAGCAGTGAGAACCCTCGCATCAGCATGCCCCCTCTTCACACAGACGTATTCGCCCCCAGTTTGAAACAACCACGGTCCAGCGTCCCGCCTCGCTGGCTATCGCAAGGCTACCGGCCCATGCGGTATTGCGCAGGCCAAAGAAGGCCAGATTTGGCGTCATTTTGCTGAGCGAGACTTCTTCCCACTCGGGCTGAAATACCGCAGGATTCCCCGCCGGGCAGCCTTCCAGCACCGCGTCATCTGCCGTAAGACACCAGCGCTGAGCGGTACGGTTTACCCGTAGCCGACGATCGCGGTTGTGCCAGTTGGCATCGTTACGCAGGTAAATCAGATAGTCCCGGAGCGCCGACGCCGTTTGCCATAGCCGTTGCTCCTGCTGCCAGCTGCGCCAGCCGTACAGGCCGGTAGCGCTGAGGATCAGCACCAGCGCCACGGCGGCTAAGGTTTCGATAAGGGTGTAGCCTCGTTCTCTGTTCATGCCGACAGTGTGCGGCGGTGCCAAGGGGATGACGAGAGGCGGTCGCGCATTTTTGCGGGGCGCGATGAGGTAAATATGAGGGCGTTACAACCCGCGACAAAAAAATCGGAAGCAGCCTTCAAAGAATAAAAAAACGGCGCTGAAATCAGCGCCGTTTGTCATGCCCGGAAGCTTAGATGGCAACCGGCGCTTTGATACCCGGATGCGGGTCGTAGCCTTCGATTTCAAAGTCTTCAAAGCGATAGTCGAAAATCGAGGCCGGTTTGCGTTTAATCACCAGCTTCGGCAACGCGCGCGGTTCGCGAGTGAGCTGCAGCGCAGTCTGTTCCATGTGATTGTTGTACAGGTGAGTGTCACCACCGGTCCAGACGAAATCACCCACTTCCAGGTCGCACTGCTGTGCCATCATATGCACCAGCAGCGCGTAGCTGGCGATGTTGAACGGCAGGCCGAGGAACACGTCGCAGGAGCGCTGGTACAGCTGGCAGGAGAGCTTGCCGTCCGCCACGTAGAACTGGAAGAACGCGTGGCACGGCGCCAGCGCCATTTTGTCCAGCTCGCCGACGTTCCAGGCCGAAACGATGATACGGCGCGAGTCCGGGTCGTTTTTCAGTTGGTTCATCACGGTGGTGATCTGGTCGATATGACGGCCGTCCGGCGTCGGCCAGGCGCGCCACTGTTTACCGTAGACCGGGCCAAGATCGCCGTTCTCATCGGCCCATTCGTCCCAGATGCTGACGTTGTTTTCATGCAGATAGGCCACGTTGGTGTCGCCCTGCAGGAACCACAGCAGCTCGTGGATAATCGAGCGCAGGTGGCAACGTTTGGTCGTCACCAGCGGGAAACCTTCTTGCAGGTTAAAGCGCATCTGGTGGCCAAAAATGGAGACGGTACCGGTGCCGGTGCGGTCATTTTTCGGGGTGCCCTCATCGAGCACCTTCTGCATCAGTTCAAGATACTGTTTCATGCTTCCTCAGGAGATCTGTTGCTGCGGACGGCGAAACGCCCAGACCATCATAATGATACCCGCAAGCACCATCGGAATCGAAAGAATCTGCCCCATGCTGATGTACTGCACCCACTCGCCGGTGAACTGCGCATCCGGCTGGCGGAAGAGTTCGCAGATGATACGGAACAGACCGTAGCCAATCAGGAACAGGCCTGAGACCGAGCCCGCCGGACGCGGTTTACGGATAAAGAAGTTCAGGATCAGGAACAGCACCACGCCTTCCAGCGCCATCTCGTACAGCTGTGACGCGTGACGCGGCAGCGAGCCGTAGGTATCAAACAGCGTTTGCCATTCCGGGTGCGACGGCAGCAGCGCCAGGTCTTCCGCACGGGAGCCAGGGAACAGCATGGTGTAGTGGAAGCTTGGGTCCACGCGGCCCCACAGCTCGCCGTTGATAAAGTTACCCAGACGACCGCAGCCCAGGCCAAATGGAATCAGCGGCGCAATGAAGTCGGAAACCTGGAAGAAGGTACGCTTGGTGCGGCGGGCGAAGATAATCATCACCACGATCACGCCAATCAGGCCGCCGTGGAAGGACATACCTCCGTCCCAGACGCGGAACAGATACAGCGGGTCCTGCAGGAAGGAATCGAAGTTGTAGAACATCACGTAGCCGATGCGCCCGCCGAGGAACACCCCGAGGAAGCCCGCATACAGCAGGTTTTCAACTTCGTTTTTTGTCCAGCCGCTGTTCGGGCGATTCGCGCGACGCGTCGCCAGCCACATCGCGAAGATAAAGCCCACCAGGTACATCATGCCGTACCAATGTAGGGAGACCGGTCCGATGGAGAAAATTACCGGATCGAAGTCCGGGAAACGCAGATAACCACTATTCATCTGTCACCACAAATGCTTGTTATTCCGCCGAAAGTGGACAGCGGTAGAGATGCGCGCCGTAGGCTTCAGGCGCTCCAAAGGTGCGAATGATAGCATAAGGCGGATGAGAGGTGATGCGCCGAAGATGTAAAAGATATGTATAAGCAAGCAGCTTCGCTCGACCAGGTGACGCAATGGTGCTGCATGTAGACCGGATAGAGCAACGCGCCATCCGGCAAAGGACGCAGGAGCAAGATGGCGCTGCGCTTATCAGGCCGACAAAGGCAATCAGAGACCGCCGCGAATCAGGCCGCCAAGGCCACGACGTTCCATAAAGGCCGCCACCTGATGACGCACTTCAGTCGCCATCTGCGCTTCGAGGCTGCGCTGGGCCAGAGTCTGGGCATCTTCGAGTTCGATATTGCGCAGCAGATACTTCACGCGCGGTACCGAGCGGCCGTTCATCGACAGGTGGCGGAAACCCAGGCCAATCAGGATAGTCACGCACATCGGATCGCCGGCCATTTCGCCGCACAGACGTAAATCGATACCGTAGCGTTCGGCTTCCTGCACGATCATCGACAGCACGCGGATCATGCCCGGATGCAGGCTATCGTAGATACTCGCCACGCGAGTGTTGTTGCGATCTACCGCCAGCACGTACTGGGTAAGATCGTTAGTGCCTACCGAGATAAAGTCGATACGGCTGGCCAGATGCGGCAGCATAAAGACCATCGACGGAACTTCCAGCATGATACCAATGCGCGGTTTCGGAATCGCGTAGCCGATCATCTCTTCCACTTCGCGACCGGCGCGGTCGATCAGACGACGCGCTTCGTCCACCTCTTCAAGACTGGTGACCATTGGCAACAGAATACTCAGGTTGCCGGTGGCGGCATTGGCGCGCAGCATGGCGCGAACCTGAACGAGGAAGATTTCCGGCTGATCGAGCGTAATGCGGATCCCGCGCCAGCCCAGGCATGGATTCTCTTCGCTAATCGGCATATAAGGCAGCTGCTTATCTGCGCCAACGTCCAGCGTACGCAGCGTCACCGGCTTGTCGTTGAACATTTGCAGCATCCCCTGATACTGCGCCACCTGCTCCTCTTCGGACGGGAAGCCGCTTTGCAGCATAAAGGGAATTTCAGTCCGGTACAGGCCAATACCGTCAATGCGACGGCCCAGCTTTTGTTCATGTTCCGGGCTCAGGCCGGCATTGAGCATCACCTTCACGCGTTCGCCGCTTTTCAGCTCCGCCGGGCGTTCAACGTCCCCTTCCGCCAGGCGGCTGAGCTCGTTCTCTTCGCTGATAAGGCGCTGGTATTCCTGTAACAGGATCGGTTCAGGATCGACCAACAGCTCGCCGCGGTAGCCGTCTACCACCAGCGTGCGGCCGTGCAGTACCGATGGCTGAATATCGGCGCCCATCACCGTTGGGATCCCCAGCGCACGCACCATGATCGCCGCGTGGGAGTTGGCTGCGCCGTCGCGAACGACCACCCCCGCCAAACGATCCTGCGGCACTTCCGCCAGCGTGGTGGCAGAAAGCTCATCCGCGACCAGCACAAAACGCTGCGGCCAGCCGTTGGCCCCTTGGGTTGTGTCATCGAGATGGAACAGCAGACGCTGCCCCAGCGCGCGCAGATCGCCCGCCCGTTCTTTCAGGTAGCCGTCGCTGAGCGCAGCAAACTGCTCGGCAAATTTTTCAACAACCGTTTTGACCGCCCATTCGGCTACCGAACCTTTATCTACCGCGGTAAACAGCGCGCGGCGCAGGCTGGCGTCGGACAACAGGTGAGAGTAAAGGTCAAAAATCGCCGCCGTCTCGGTTTGTGCCCCGGCGGCATAGCGCTTGCTGTAGCGACGAAATTCGTTGGCCGCCTCTTCCAGCGCGCCGGTCAAACGCTCACGCTCTAGCTGGACATCCAGCGATGAGGCTTCATAAACCTGCTCCATCAGCGGCAGGGTGGCATCCATCCAGCCTTCGGCAATCGCCACGCCCGGCGACGCGGGCAGCGCGCGAATACGCGTTTGTCGATACTGCCCGAACAGCGCCGTCAGCTGCGACTGCGACAGAATGGCCGCCATTTGAGTGGCCAGCGTCACCAGGAAGGATTCTTCGCTTTCGTCGAACTGCCTTAGCTCACGCTGCTGCACCACCAGCACGCCCAGCAGTTGGCGGCGCTGAATGATCGGCACGCCAAGAAACGCGCGGAAGCGTTCTTCTTTGACTGAGGGGATGTATTTATAGCTGGGGTGTTTTTGCGCATCGGCAAGGTTGATAGGTTCGGCCAGGCGGCCAACCAGCCCGACGATACCTTCATCGAAGGCGAGCGTAATGGTACGACCGCGCGGTTTTTTCAGGCCGCGGGTCGCCATCAGGTAGAAGCAGCGTCGATCGTTGTCGGCAAGATAGACGGAACAGACCTCGGTCTCCATGGCCAGGCAGACGTCGGTGACCAGAATATCCAGCGCCTCGTTCAGCCGAGGCGCGCTTGCGACCTTCTCAACAATTTCGCGTAAGCGCGTGAGCATAATATGCGTGGCTTAACCTCTTTTACGTCGATAAGCAGGCGCGCTTTGCGGTTTTGGCGCGCTCTCCGCAAGCGCCATCACAACGCTGGCGAACTCTTTCATTACCCGGCGGTAGACGTCGCGTTTAAACGACACGACCTGGCGCACCGGATACCAGTAACTCACCCAGCGCCAGCCGTCGAACTCCGGCGTGCTGCTGGTTTGCATATTGATATCCGCGTCATTGCCGATCAACTGCAAGAGAAACCACTTTTGTTTCTGGCCGATACAAACCGGCTTTGTGTCCCAACGCACCAAACGTTTAGGCAACTTGTAACGCAACCAGTTTCGGGTCGAAGCGAGGATCCGTACATCCTTACGGCTTAATCCTACTTCTTCGAACAGTTCCCGATACATCGCCTGTTCTGCTGTCTCACCGGGGTTTATGCCCCCTTGCGGGAATTGCCAGGAGTGCTGACCATAGCGCCGGGCCCACATAACCTGGCCCTGACGATTGCAAATTACAATACCAACATTTGGGCGGTAGCCATCGTCATCAATCACCGGACTACCTCAAAATAAGCTTCAATGTGAATGATTGTTTCACACTCGCTGGAAACGGTAAACCACTCTATTACAGCACGACCACCGAATAACATTTGAATAACTCACAGTAATCATCAGAGTTATAAACAGCGAACGCGGCTGACCGTCGATTTTATTCACTTTTTCTGTGGATAGAGTTGTGAAGAAGTATGGAATTACCCAGGGAAAACCCAGAGTACTCTGAATAATCGCACGCAACCACCGCACAGTAAAACGATATTTTTCATTATGTTACTATAGTTCATCTTGATGCATTAGCGCATAACGTGATGATCATCACATAGGCGATCCTCCAACTGATGAAAGATCGAGCAACGTTGGTTTTATCCACAGAATGTGCCAACAAGTTAGGCATCTTTTGTGCGAAAATTCGATTTTCATCGCACGTCAAGGCTGTAAATTGAAACAGTAGTGGGGCTTTTCCCCAGTTATCCCATTTTTCTGTGGATAACATGGTGTAAGATCCTGTTCATTGTCAGTGACCAGAATTGGAAAACCTTTTTTCACGCCGTTTTTTTAGCGTATGGCATTCATAAAAATGCAATACAATCATAGCGTTGTTATATTTACCCAGAAAAAGTTAAACTCTATCCACACCCGGTAAAACTGTCGTTCATTTTTTGACCAAAAGGCACATTGTCATGTCAACGCTCGCTCCACTTTGCGAATCACCGAAAACCCAGGCCGATCTGCTCGCGCAGGCACAGCGGCTGGCGGGCTATTCGCTGGGTGAGCTGGCGGCGATGGCCGGTATCGTGGCACCCAACGATTTAAAGCGGGATAAAGGCTGGATTGGAGTGCTGCTGGAAATCTGGCTTGGCGCCAGCGCGGGCAGCAAACCGGAGCAGGATTTCGCGGCGCTCGGGGTCGAGCTGAAAACCATCCCCATCGACCGCCTGGGGCGGCCGCTGGAGACCACCTTCGTTTGCGTTGCACCGCTGACCGGCAACTCCGGCGTGACCTGGGAAAACAGCCACGTGCGTCACAAGCTCAAACGAGTATTGTGGATCCCGGTCGAAGGCGAACGGACAATCCCGCTGGCGGAGCGCCGCGTCGGCGCGCCGCTGTTGTGGACGCCCAGTCCGGAAGAAGAACGCCAGCTGCAAATGGACTGGGAAGAACTGATGGACCTCATCGTATTGGGTCAGGTCGAACGCATTACCGCGCGCCACGGCGAAGTGCTACAGCTGCGGCCAAAAGCCGCCAACAGTAAAGCGCTGACCGAAGCCATCGGCGCCCACGGCGAGCCAATCATGACGCTACCGCGCGGCTTTTACCTCAAGAAAAACTTCACCGCCGCCCTGCTGGCGCGCCACTTTATGCTGCAACCGCATTAATCTTTTTGTCCTACCGCGCGGCGGGATTATACTCCTCATGCTGCTGGCAACGGAGTTGCCGAACGGCGGCACCTACAACGTACTTCAATTGAATCTTTCGTTTTTTTGGCAGGACTTACCTAATGTTATTTGCATGGATCACCGACCCCAACGCCTGGCTTGCGCTCGGAACGCTGACGCTGCTGGAGATCGTTCTGGGGATCGATAATATTATTTTTCTCTCTCTGGTTGTTGCCAAACTCCCCACCGCGCAACGAGCCCATGCCCGCCGCTTAGGCTTAATGGGGGCCATGATCATGCGCCTGGGGCTGCTGGCCTCGATCGCCTGGGTGGTCAAACTCACCAACCCGCTGTTTACGGTGTTCGATCAGGCGATTTCGCTGCGCGATCTTATCCTGCTGCTTGGCGGGCTGTTCCTTATCTGGAAGGCCAGTAAAGAGATCCACGAATCCATTGAGGGCGATGAAGAAAGCCTGAAAACCAACGTGCATTCGTTCCTCGGCGCCATCGTGCAGATTATGCTGTTGGATATCATCTTCAGCCTCGACTCGGTGATTACCGCCGTCGGTCTGTCCGATCATCTGTTTATCATGATGGCGGCCGTGGTCATCGCCGTAGGCGTGATGATGTTTGCCGCACGCAGCATCGGCGAGTTTGTCGATCGCCACCCATCGGTGAAGATGCTGGCGCTGTCGTTCCTGATTCTGGTTGGTTTTACGCTGATTCTCGAAAGCTTTGACGTGCACGTGCCGAAAGGCTACATCTATTTTGCGATGTTCTTCTCTATTGCGGTGGAAAGTCTCAATCTGCTGAGAAATAAAAAAAATCCGCTTTAATCTGTTGCCCATAGCCCTCTTTTGAGGGCTATGTCTGATTTTTTTAAGATTTTCCTGCTTTATGCTAACCCTAAGGTCGGTTATTACTAGACTGTTAAGAGTGCGGCGATGAAGGGGAAAACGATGACAAAATGGGCAGTTTTGATTTCCGCAGTAGGTTTAGCGTTTGCTGTTTCCGGCTGTAGCAGCGATTACGTCATGGCGACGAAAGATGGCCGGATGATCCTGACCGACGGTAAACCGGAAGTCGACGACGACACCGGGCTTATCAGCTATGAGGATCAGCAGGGCAATAAGATGCAGATCAACCGCGATGACGTATCGCAAATCATTAAACGATAACGACGAAGGTCAGCCGCCTGCTGGCCTTTTTTCATTTTCTGCTTTCCCTTTTTCTTCCCCTCTGCCATTTTTATATTCCTTTGTCGGGACTCTTTCCCGACGTTGTTGATAAAAGGAAGCCGGCTTATGCAGTACCACCGTATCCCCCACAGCTCGCTTGAGATAAGCACCCTTGGGCTTGGCACAATGACGTTTGGTGAACAGAACAGCGAAGCCGACGCCCATGCACAGCTCGATTATGCCGTCAGCCAGGGCATTAATCTGATCGATGTCGCCGAAATGTACCCCGTACCGCCGCGGCCGGAGACTCAGGGCCTGACCGAGACCTACGTCGGCAACTGGCTGGCGAAGCACGGCAACCGTGAAAAGCTGGTTATCGCCTCTAAGGTCAGCGGCCCGTCGCGCAATAACGACAGCGGCATTCGCCCGAATCAGGCGCTGGACCGCAAGAACATTCGCGATGCGCTGCATAATAGCCTGACGCGCCTGCAAACCGACTATCTTGATTTGTACCAGGTACACTGGCCGCAGCGCCCCACCAACTGCTTTGGCAAGCTCGGCTATACCTGGGCTGATTCCGCACCGGTGGTCACGCTATTGGAAACGCTGGAAGCGCTCACCGAATATCAGCGGGCCGGTAAAATTCGCTATATCGGCGTCTCTAACGAAACCGCGTTTGGCGTGATGCGCTATCTGCATCTGGCGGATAAACACGATCTGCCGCGCATTGTCACCATCCAGAACCCGTACAGTCTGGTTAACCGCAGCTATGAAGTGGCGCTCGCAGAAGTGGGCCAGTTTGAAGGCGTAGAGCTGCTGGCCTATTCCTGCCTGGCGTTCGGCACCCTCACCGGTAAGTATCTGAACGGCGCAAAACCGGCCGGCGCGCGCAACACGCTGTTTAGCCGCTTTACCCGCTACAGCGGCGAGCAAACGCAAAAAGCGGTAGCCGCCTACGTGGATATCGCCAAACGTCACGGCCTCGACCCGGCGCAGATGGCGCTGGCATTTGTTCGTCGTCAGCCGTTTGTCGCCAGCACGCTGCTCGGCGCAACCACGATGGAACAGTTGAAAACCAACGTTGAGAGCTTACATCTGGAATTGAGTGAAGAAGTGCTCGCGGAGATTGAGGCGGTGCATCAGGTTTATACCTACCCTGCACCGTAATTTATCGGCCGGATAAGTCGGTTACGCCGCTATCCGGCAATGTGCGCCGGGATGCCTGATGGCGTTACGCTTATCAGGCCTACAGAACGGGTGTAGGCCGGATAAGGCGGTCACGCCGCCATCCGGCAATTTGAGCGCTGCGCTTGCCGCTCTGTCAACGGTGCTTACCCCACAGCCACAGCGCGATAATCGCCAGCGCAAACAGCACGCCAAAGCCCACGCCCACGCCGACAACCGGCACGTCGACCGCCACCGCCAGCGAGTAAAGCCCCAGCATAATCAGCATCGCGCTGTTTTCACCGAGGTTCTGTACCGCAATGGCGTTGCCTGAGCCCACGGTATGTTTACCGCGATCCTGCAACAGCGCATTCAATGGCACGATAAAGAAGCCGCCGCAGATACCGATGATAAACAGCAACACGTAAGCGGGTAGAATGGCATGCTGAAGAGCGAAAATCGCCACCACGACGCCAATCAACACCCCGGCAGGCAAGCAACGAGCCACCGTTTCCAGCGTCACCATCTTCGCCGCTGCCGCCGCGCCCACCACGATACCCACTGCCACCATGGCGTTAAGATAGGTTGGCGTCGCGTTATCGGTCACGCCTAGCGCCACCGGCACCCACAGCACCAGCAGAAAACGCAGCGTCACACCCGCGCCCCAGAACATGCTGGTACCGAGCAGCGAGAAACGCGTTTCGCCGTTATGCCACAGAACGCGACAAGCGTTGAAAAAGCTGGCGGTCATCGAACGAAAACGCCAGGACTGGCCCGGGCGCGCCGCCGGCAGCTTCGGGATAAAGATATTCGCCACCACCGCGCCGCCGTAAACCATCGCGCACAGCGCCAGCGCCCCGACCACGCTCCAGTCGGCCACCACGCCGCCCGCCACGGAGCCGATAAGAATAGCCGCGATGGTGGAGGCTTCCATCAGACCGTTGGCTTTCACCAGCTTATCGCCGGTGGTCATTTCGCCCAGAATGCCGTACTTGGCAGGCGAGTAAGCCGCCGCACCGATGCCCACCAGCGTATAGCCAATAAATGGATTAAACCCGATGCAAATCATCGCCGCGCCCGCCAGTTTCAGACCGTTGGCGAACATCATCACCCGGCCTTTACCGTAGCTGTCCGCCACCTGGCCGACAAACGGTGCGAAGAGAATGTAAGCGCCCACAAACACCATCTGCAGCACCGGCTGGCTCCAGTCCGGATAGTACTGCTGTTTCATGAGTGCCAGCGTGGCAAACAGCAGCGCGTTGTCGCCAAAGGCCGAAAGGAACTGGGCGGCAATGACCGCCATCATGCCTTTTGACCAGATTGAGGTGTTAGTGTGTACTGACTCACTCATGCGGCTGTTCCGTTTCTGCAACCATGCTTTTAAGGGTGACGAAATCCGGTTTACCACTGCCCAGCAGCGGCAGCTGTTTCAGCCAGCGAATGTCGCGAGGGACCGCCAGCTCCGGCACGCCGTGAGCCCGCGCGTACTGTAAGAGACCGTCACGGGTCAGTTCATTATCGGTGGTAAACAGCACCAGCGCCTCGCCTTTGCTGGCGTCGGTTTTCACCGCGGTCGCGTGCATCTTATCGGGCGACACGGCCAGCGCCATCAGTTCGACCGTTTCCAGCGACACCATTTCGCCCGCAATTTTGGCGAAGCGTTTGGCACGCCCCTGAATCTGTACGTAGCCCTGGGCGTCGAAAGCAACAATATCGCCGGTGTCATACCAGCCGGTTTCCCGCTCACCATGCTGATTTTCCGCCGTTGGCGCTTCCAGTACGCCCGGATTTTCTACACGCAGATAGCCGCACATCACGTTCGGCCCTTTCACCTGCAGACGACCGCCCTGCTCAATGCCCGGAACGGCCAGCAGACGAGCGTCCATCCCCGGCAGAATTCGCCCTACCGTACCCGGCTTCGCCGCCATCGGCACGTTGATCGACACCACCGGCGCGCACTCGGTTACGCCGTAGCCTTCAAGAATGCGCAGGCCGAATTTGTCCTGCCATAAATCTTTGGTGCTTTGCTGAAGCTTTTCCGCCCCGGCTACGACATAGCGTAGACGATAGAAATCGTACGGGTTGGCGAAGCGCGCATAGTGACCTAAAAACGTCGAGGTGCCGAACAGCACGGTGCAGTTACGGTCGTATACCAGCTCCGGCACCATACGGTAGTGCAGCGGGCTCGGGTAAAGGAACACTTCCGCGCCGGTCAGCAGCGGCGTAAACAGACCCACCGTCAGGCCGAACGAGTGAAACAGCGGCAGCGCCGACATAAAGCGGTCGTTGGCGGTAAAGTCGGCGATGGTTTTAATTTGCTCGACGTTAGCCAGAATGCTTTTGTGGCTGTGCACCACGCCTTTAGGGTGACCTTCCGAGCCTGAGGTAAAGAGCACCATTGCCGGGTCTTCCGGCTTTTGCGGCACCTGCGCCAGATGCGGCATCAGCACGCGCGAGAAGATCCACAGCTTGTCGGCGGTGGTGACGTCGCCTTTTAAATCTTCCAGAAATACCCAGCGCACTTGGGTGAGCTGCTCGGTGAGATGCCAGAGCTTGCCTTTATCGAGGAACGTACGCGAAGTGAAAATAGTGCCGATTTGCGCCGCGGTAATGGCGCTGGACAGCCCTTTGACGCCCGCGGTGTAGTTCATCATCGCCGGAATGCGACCCCGCGCGATGGCGCCGAAAATCACCGCGGCGCTGATACCGGCATTGGGCAGCATCAGACCGATCTTTTCACCCTTCTGGCTGTATTTTTCGAGAATACGTGCCACAAACAGCGTTTTGGTGAGCAATTTGCGGTAGCTATCGGGCTGGAAGTTAATGTCTTCAACACAGTGCTTTTTCTCACCAAAGCGGTAGATTGCGCTCAACAGCGATTCATACAACGTTTCGCGCGGTCGCACCGCCATTCGAGCTTCCATCATGATCTGATGCAGCATTTCGCCAGCAATGCGGCGGCGGTCACGCGCGCGCGGCGCCTCAGGCATCGGCAAGGTGGTCGGTGGCAGCAGGTGCAGCTGAATGCGCGGGAACATCCGGCGCTTAACCAGCCCTTTCAGGCGGCTGAAGTAGCTCAGCTCGGCCCCTTCAATGCGCACCGGGATAATCGTCGCCCCTGATTTTGCCGCCACAAAGGCTGCGCCATCGTAAATTTTCATCAACGATCCCGACACCGAAATGCGCCCCTCCGGGAAAATCACCACCGGACGGCCCTGTTCAATCAGCCTGACCAGATGTTTGATAGACATCGGTTTTGTCGGGTCCAGCGGGACAAAATCGATGATCGGCGTCAGCCAACGCATGAACCATTTTTGCGAAATAGAGGTGTAGACGGCGAAAACCGGGCGAACGGGGAGAAACAGCGCCAGCAGAATGCCGTCGATAAACGAAACGTGGTTAGGCGTAATCAGCACCTTTGGCTGGCTGAGCGCCTCGGTGTTACCGGTCATCCGTACCCTGAATAACACCTTGAAAAGCTGTCGGAAGAAACAGAGAAGCATACCAACTCCTTTTGCCGTAGTTTTGTCTTTGCAAGGGTACACGAGAAAACCGGGGAAAAGCAGCAGACTGGCGGGTAGAGGCAAAAAAAAACCTGCGCATCTGCGCAGGTTGGTGTAATTAAGCGGTCAACCTTGTGGGCGACTTCACCTATCAATACCTCTGGGATAATCAGATTAGCAATTCCCGTAATGCGTTCTCCAGCGGACATTCGCAACAGCGTCTCGCAAAGTGTAAGCAAACGTTTGAAAGTTCCTGTTTGCTTGCACAAAGCCGGTGTAACTCTTCCACAAAACGCAATCTGGCCCTTATTATTGTGCAATCCACCACAGACTCAGCCTTGAATCACACCGGGATTTCCGTAAAACTGATAGGGTGTAAGCGTTTACCCACCGAATCTTCTTTAAGGCATATTATGGCGACAATTAAAGATGTGGCCCGGATGGCAGGCGTCTCTGTCGCCACCGTGTCCCGCGTCATCAACAACTCCCCTAAAGCCAGCGATGCCTCGCGTCAGGCCGTTCAATCCGCCATGGAGACGCTCAACTATCACCCGAACGCCAACGCGCGCGCGCTGGCGCAGCAGTCGACGGAGACCGTCGGCCTGGTCGTCGGCGACGTCTCCGATCCGTTCTTTGGCGCCATGGTGAAAGCCGTGGAACAGGTTGCCTATCACACCGGTAATTTCCTGCTGATTGGTAACGGCTACCACAATGAAATGAAAGAACGCCAGGCCATTGAGCAGCTGATTCGCCACCGCTGCGCTGCGCTAGTGGTGCACGCGAAGCTGATCCCCGATGCTGAACTGGCGGAACTCATGAAACAGATTCCCGGCATGGTGCTGATCAACCGCATTCTGCCCGGTTTTGAAAAGCGCTGCGTAGCGCTGGACGACCGCTACGGCGCATGGCTGGCCACCCGCCACCTCATTCAGCAGGGCCATACGCGAATTGGCTATATCTGTTCCAACCACGCCATTTCCGATGCGGAAGACCGCCTGCAGGGTTATTACGATGCGCTGAAAGAACACGGTCTGCCGTGCAACGACCGGCTGGTGACCTTCGCCGAGCCGGACGAAAGCGGCGGCGAGCAGGCGATGACCGAGCTGCTGGGTCGCGGTAAGCAGTTCACCGCCGTGGCCTGCTATAACGACTCCATGGCCGCAGGCGCGATGGGCGTACTAAACGATAACGGCATCGAGGTGCCGCAGGCGATTTCGCTGATTGGTTTCGATGACGTGCTGGTGTCGCGCTACGTGCGCCCGCGGCTGACAACCATCCGTTATCCCATCGTCACCATGGCGACCCAGGCCGCCGAGCTGGCGCTGGCGCTGGCAGAGAAGAAACCGCTGCCGGATATTACCCATCTGTTCAGCCCGACGCTGGTGCGCCGTCACTCGGTGATTGCGCCACCGGAAGAGCTTAAAGCGTAACGATAGAGATGCACGGCGGTGTCCGGGTAATCCAGGCCATCGCCGATATACTGCCAGCCAAAACGTTCGTAAAAATCCCGGCAGGCGGAATAGAGATACAGCTCGTCAAATCCCTGCTGCGCGGCATAGTCGATGACGTGCTGTTGCAACTGCCCGGCCAGGCCGCGCCCGCGCGCTTCTGGCGCAACGTACAGCGCCGCCATCCACGGCCACAGATCCTGACGACTAATGAGATCGCAGCGCCATAGCCCCACGGTACCGATAAGCCGATCGTCTTCGACGGCAATGAACGTGAGCGGCAGCGCATTCGGCCGCTGGCTATGCTCGACGATGCTGGCAAAAAACGCGCGCGGCAGGCCGTCGCCGCCGAAGGCCTGCCACAGCCAGTCGGTCACCGCTTCGGCATACTGCGGCCTGGCGTAAAGCGGTAAAATCGTCACATCAGTTTTCCCTGAAAAATAGGCACTGATTCAAACAGATAACCGTCAAAGTCCGGCGCGTCCTCGTCAGACAGCTCCATCAGGCTATTTTTGACGTTCTCAAGATGCTGCCACATCGCCTGCCACGCCCCCATCACATCGCGGCGGCGCAGCGCGGCCAGAATCGTTTGCCGATCGCCCAGCCACTTCAAGCGATAGGTACGGCTGGCAATGTGCGCGTTAAACTGCTGCCATAGCGGGCTGCTGTCCATTTGCAGCCATACCCGCTCAATGGTCGCCAGCAGCATCTGGTTTTGCGTCGCACCGGCTAGCACCAGGTGAAACAGTCGACTGTTATCCTGGCTGGTGTCGTTTAGCGCAATCGCCCGCTGTTCTTGTTCAATTATCTGCTTGAGGTTGTCGATATCTGCGCGGGTCGCCATTTTTGCGGCAAAGGCGGCAATATTGCTTTCCAGCAGCTGGCGCGCCTGGAGGATCTCAAACGGCCCCACGTCGCTACTCAGCATCTGCTCTTCCTCACCGTCGTCTTCGTGCGGAATGCGCATCACGTACACGCCGGAGCCCTGGCGAATATCCACCGTCCCCTGTAATTCCAGCATCAGCAGCGCCTCGCGCACAATGGTGCGGCTGACGCCGTAGGTTTCGGCAATATTGCGTTCAGGCGGCAGGCGCGAGCCAACGGCATAGCGGCCCTGCATAATCTGCGCACGCAAATCGTCGCCAATCTCCTGGTAGGGTTTCTTTTCCGGCGGCACGGTAGCCTTCTCCACAATATCACCTGTACGTTATGCCAACACCGGCGCTATCTTAGCAAAAATTAACGCCATTCATCATCGATATCCATCGTTAACACGCGGCTATCGCGCAGTTGACGAAACCAACTGGCCGAGGCTTTTGGCCGCCGCGCGCGGTCGGCTTCAAGATCGATTTCAATCAGGCCGTAGCGATTCTTAAAGGCGTTCATTGGCGAAACGTTGTCGGTGAACGCCCACAGCATATAGCCGTGGCAGTTGGCGCCGTCTTCACGCGCGCGCAGCGTTTGCCATAGATGATCGCGAATAAACCGGATCCGGTAATCGTCGGCAATCACGCCGTCGGCGTTACGGAACTGAGCCTCATTTTCCACGCCCATGCCGCTTTCAGCGACAAACCACGGAATATTGCGATAGTCGTTTTTGATGCGCATCGCCATGTCATAAACAATCTGCGGATAAATTTCCCAGCCGCGCGAGGGGTTCATCTTTCTGCCCGGCAGGTCGAATGGCTCGTAATACCAGGCCGGATGGAACGGCGTATCGGGATGCCAGGCGCGAGATGGGGCTTTGACCCGATGCGGGTAATAGAGGTTAATGCCCAGCTCATCAACGGTATTGTCACGGATCATCGCCAGCTCTTCGACACTGTAATCCCAGTTTACGCCGTGTTTTTCCAACAGCGCGAACAGCTCTGCCGGGTAAACGCCGTGCACCAGCGGATCGAGAAACACCCGATTGTAGAACAGGTCGTACACCTCGGCCGCACGCCTATCGTGGGCCGCGCTGGAGCGTGGATAGGTGACCTCCGGATTAAGAATGCAGCCAACCGTTCCCCGATAGCCTTTCTCACGGAACAGCTGCACCACTTTCGCCGTCGCCAGCACCTTATGGTGGTTCCACTGCATCCATTTGCCGGTGTTCTGCTCATACGGCCAGCGCAGCGCGTCCAGGTAGACGCGGGTCTGCACCACAATCGGCTCGTTAAAGGTGAACCAGCGCGCCACCTTATGGTGGTAGCGGGCGAACACCTGCTCAACGTAGCGCACGTACAGTTCGACTACCTTTTTCGCGCCCCAGCCGCCGTACTGCTCCAACAGGTATCCCGGCAGCTCGTAGTGCTCAAGGCAGATCATCGGTTCGATGCCGTTGGCCAGCAGTTCGTCAAATAGCTGGTCGTAATAGGCGGCATACTCTTCGTCTACCGTGACGGCCTCGTAGTCGGTCAAAAAACGCGACCAGTTGATCGAGGTGCGATAATGGGTGAGCCCCGCCAGCTTCATCAATTGGACATCTTCACGAAAGCGGTTGATAAAGTCAGTGGCGATTGCCGGACCATAGCCGTTGTGCCAGACATGGCGATCGTTCTTGTACCAGAGATCGGGCCAGGAATCCTGCCCCGCTTTCTTTCCACTCCAGCCTTCCGTCTGCCAGGCCGAAGCCGCGGCCCCGAGGATAAAATCATCGGGGATAGTCATCCGTTGTGTACTCATAGCGTCCTCAAAGGTTATCGGTAGCGGGCGTTTTGGTCGCCTGGCGCTCGGAGAGCTCTGCGCGGCGGGAAGCAATCTTGACGAACGGCAGGTAAATCAGCACCGCCACCACAATGCAAATAAGCTGGGTGACCACCGCGCCCATCGAACCGGCGGTAGAAAGCCAGGCGTTAATCAGCGGCGGCGTCGTCCAGGGCACCATCACCACCGCCTTCCCGGCAAACCCGGTGACGGTAGCGAAGTAGCCGATGCTGCCGGTGACCAGCGGCGTAATGATGAACGGAATCGCCAGGATCGGGTTCAGCATGATCGGCATACCGAAGATCACCGGCTCGTTGATGTTAAAGATCCCCGGGCCGATCGACAGCTTGGCGATCTCTTTCATCTCTTTGCGCTTGGTGGCAATCATCACCGCGATCAGCAGGCCGATCGTCAGCCCCGATCCGCCAATGCTCATATACACATCCCAGAACGGCATGGTGATGATATTCGGCACCTCTTTACCCTGCTCAAAGGCGCTCATATTGACGGTAATCGCCCCCAGCAGCAGCGGTTCGCGGATGGGCTTAATCATCTGGTTGCCGTGAATGCCAATCACCCAGAAAATCTGCGCAACGAACATCAGCAGCAGAATCCCCGGCAGGCTCTGCATCACCCGCTCCAGCGGCTGCTGTACCACTTGATAGACCGCGTCGTACAGATACATCCCGGTGAGTTGATGGAAGATAAACCCGAAGGTGGCGATCGCCGTGACGGTAATGATCGCCGGGATCAGCGCGGAAAACGAGGCGGCGACGTTCGGCGGCACGGTGTCCGGCATTTTGATCTTCAGCCCGTTGCGCGTTTCCAGCCAGCAGTAGATCTCGACCGACAGAATGGCGATAAACATGCCAAGGAACAGGCTACGGGTATCGGAGAACTGACGCAGCAGCACATCCTTGACCTCATGCATCTGGCCATCGACCATCATCTGTACGGTTGTCGGCGTGACGCAGATAAAGCAAATGACCGCCAGCAGGCCGGGAAACAGCGTCTTGATGCCGTTAATACGCCCCAGTTCGATACCTATCAGAAACACCGCGCCAATGTTGAGGAAGTTCAGCGTGGCGTAGTTGATAGCGCCGGTAATCGGCTTGAGCGCCGCCAGAAACGACAGCGACTGGAAGCTGGCGAGGCCGTTTTTAGGATCCAGCACCATGTTGGAGATCAGTACGGAGAAAGCGCCGACGATGATCACCGGCATCAGCGTAATAAAGGCGTGTTTGATCGCCATAATATAGCGATAGCTGTTGAATTTCGTGGCGAAACTCCCCAGCGAATCAATCAATTTTTCCTGCAATGCCATAGAAAGTACCTCAAGTTTAAGGGCTTTATCGCGCATCCGGTGTACAGCCAAACACCTTTTGGTATACCAAAAATAATCACCCTTGCTAAAAAGTTCTGTGATTGAGCTCGCAACCTCCATTTTGGTATTCCAAAACAAAAAATGTAGGGTTATTGGTATGCCGCATGTGGCCGGCGCATTTTTTGCCACGAATAACTACAAAAGCGTGATCGCGATGGGTTTTTTAGCCGCAGCGGAGTTCATATCACCGATGAATGTCTGTGATAAACTGCGTGCCATCACGGAGTTTCAGGGATTAACAATGGCAACAATGCTGGATGTCTCAATACGCGCGGGCGTGTCGAAAGCAACGGTCTCCCGCGTACTGAACGGTACGGGTCAGGTCAAAGAGAGCACGCGTAAGCAGGTGTTTAAAGCAATGGAGGAGCTAGGCTACCGGCCTAACTTTCTGGCGCGCTCGCTGGCCAACCGCACCAGCAACAGCATTGGCCTGGTGGTTTCAACCTTCGATGGCTTCTACTTTGGCCGCCTGTTACAGCAGGCGTCTCGCCAGACCGAGGCCTGGGGCAAGCAGCTGATCGTCACCGACGGCCACGATACGCCGGAGCGCGAAGAACAGGCGGTCCAGATGCTGGCCGATCGCCAGTGCGACGCCATCGTGCTCTATACCCGTCATATGAGCGAAAAAGCCATTATGGCTCTGGTGAACAGTACCCCGATGCCGCTCGTCGTGATTAACCGTGACGTAAGCCAGGCGCGCGAACGCTGCGTCTTCTTCGAACAGCAGGACGCCGCGTTTCAGGCGGTCGAGTATCTGATTTCCCAGGGGCACCGTGACATCGCCTGCATTACCGTACCGATTCACACCCCGACGGGCAAAGCGCGTTTGCAGGGCTACCGTCGCGCGCTGGAACAAAACGGCATCAAATGGGATCCGGCAAAGGTGAAGCACGGTGATTCCACCATGAACTGCGGCTATGACATGTGCAACGCGCTGCTGAATGAGAAAGTCACGTTTAGCGCCCTGTTCGCCTGTAACGACGATATGGCGCTGGGCGCATCGAAAGCGCTGCATCAGGCGGGGCTGCGGATCCCGCAGGATATTTCATTATTTGGTTTTGATGATGCCCCTAGCGCCAAATGGCTGGAGCCGGGGCTGTCGACGGTCTATCTGCCGATCGACAATATGATCGTCACCGCCATCGACCAGGCGATTAAGCTGGCCGCTGGCGAAGAGATTGAAACCATTCCACCGTTTACCGGCACGCTGGTATTACGTGATTCCGTCACCACCGGGCCCTATTTTAAGTAACCCGCCGAAACGAATTTACCGGTTCGGCGCAAGCGCCTGTAGGCCTGATAAGCGCAGCGCCATCAGGCATCCTGATACACATTGCCGGATGGCGGCACAAGCGCCTTATCCGGCCTACAGGGCCATGGCGCCATCGGGCGTTTTTCTCTGACTCAAATCAATTCCAGCGCCAGCAGTTCTTCTATCGTCTGTCGACGACGAATCAGCCGCGCCACGCCGTTATCAAACAGCACTTCCGGCAGCAGCGGACGGCTGTTGTAGTTTGACGACATTGACGCACCGTACGCGCCGGTATCATGCAGCACCAGGTAATCACCCGGAACCACCGCTGGCAGCAAACGGGTTTCGACTTTGCCACCTTCCTGCTGGGTAAAGACATCGCCGGATTCACACAGCGGCCCGGCCACAACGGTTTCGATCTGCGCGGCCCGCTCCAGCGAGCGTCCGTCGCCCGCCAGCGCTGAAATATGGTGATAGCTGCCGTACATTGCCGGACGCATAAGATCGTTAAAGCCCGCATCGATCAGCACGAAATGACGGCTGCCCATCGCTTTGACGCTGCGCACCTGTGCCACCAGCACGCCAGACTCGGCCACCAGGAAACGCCCCGGCTCAATCTCAAGCGCGACTGGGTGCCCCAGATGCTGTGCGATCTGCTGGCGCGCCGCGTTCCACAGACCAAAGTAATGATCGGTATTGATCGCCTCTTCCCCTTCACGATACGGGATAGACAGCCCGCCGCCCGCGGAGATCGCTTCAAGATCCTGACCAAATTCAATAACCTGACGCACCATCGCGCCGCAAACCTGCTCGAGGTGGCCGTAGTCTACGCCGGAGCCAATGTGCATATGAATGCCCACCAGCTTCAGCTGATAGCGCTGAATAACCGCCAGCGCAGCAGGCAGGTCGCTATACCAGATACCGTGCTTGCTGTTTTCACCACCGGTGTTGGTTTTCTGGCTATGGCCGTGGCCAAAGCCCGGGTTAACGCGCAGCCATACGCGATGGCCCGGGGAAACGCCGCCCAGCTGCTCCAGCATATCCACCGATCCGGCGTTCACCGGAATGTGCAGCTCGCGCACGCGGTCGAGCGTCGCCTCGTCAATCATGTCGGCGGTGAAGACAATGTCATCACGCCCTTCCCCCGGCACAAAGCCCGCCGCCAGCGCGCGCTCAATCTCGCCGAGTGACACGGAGTCCACCTTCACGCCCTGTTCGCGCATCAGGCGCAGAATGTGAATGTTTGAACATGCCTTCTGGGCAAAACGCACCACGTCAAACTGGTTGAGTTTGGCAATCTGCGTGCGAATGATTTGCGCATCGTAAACCCACACCGGACAGCCGAATTCGGCAGGCAGGCGCAGCAGGTTATCAGCGGTCAGGTCGGTGTCAGTGTTGTTGAGCGGGCGTGGCATAGCAAACTCCGGTATGGGTCTTTTTCATGATTACGCCACAGCCCGAAGAGAATAAAAAATATCGTTTTATCGCGAGTCTATGCAAAAATGATATGGACTATTGCCTGTGAGGATCGCCGATGCCCGCCGTAAACCTACGCCACATTGAAATTTTTCACGCCATCATGACGGCGGGGAATCTAACGGAAGCTGCGCGAATGCTACACACCTCTCAGCCAACGGTCAGCCGTGAACTGGCGCGCTTTGAACAGGTTCTCGGCCTGAAGCTGTTTGAACGCAGCCGCGGGCGCCTGCACCCTACGGTACAGGGGCTGCGGTTATTTGAAGAGGTCCAGCGCTCCTGGTACGGGCTGGACCGCATCGTCAGCGCCGCCGAGAGTCTGCGCGAATTTCGCCAGGGCGAGCTGTCGATTGTCTGCCTGCCGGTTTTCTCACAATCTTTTTTACCGCTGCTGCTGCAGCCGTTCCTGGCGCGCTATCCGCAGGTCAATATTCAGATCGTGCCCCAGGAGTCGCCGCTGCTGGAAGAGTGGCTGTCAGCGCAGCGCCACGACCTCGGTCTGACCGAGACGCTGCACACGCCAGCCGGTACCGAACGTACGCCGCTGCTGACGCTCAATGAAGTGTGCGTCCTGCCGCAAGGGCATGCGCTGGCAGCCAAAACGGTGTTGACGCCCGCAGATTTCCAGGGCGAGAACTACATCAGCCTGTCGCGCACCGACAGCTATCGCCAGCTGCTGGATGCCCTGTTTAATGAACATCAGGTGAAACGACGTATGGTTGTCGAGACCCACAGCGCCGCATCGATTTGCGCGATGGTCAGAGCGGGCGTGGGGATTTCGGTGGTTAACCCGCTGACGGCACTGGATTACGCTAACAGCGGCGTGGCGATTCGCCGTTTTAGCGTCGACGTACCGTTCACGGTCAGTCTGATTCGCCCGCTGCATCGCCCGGCATCAGCGCTGCTGGATACCTTTACCGCGCATCTTCAGGCCCATCTCTCGCGCATTACCGACCCGCTGGAGTCGGTGCTTAGCGAGACTAAGACAGCATAAACGCCACCGCATCTTGCGCATGGATCGCCGCCGTATCAAATACCGGCAGCGGGCTGAGCTCTGCGGGCACCAGCAGACCAATTTCGGTACAGCCGAAGATAACGCCTTCCGCGCCCTGCTTTGCCAGCGCGTCAATCACGCCGAGGTAATAGTCGCGCGATGTCGCGCTGAATTCTCCCAGGCACAGCTCGTCAAAAATAATCTGGTTAATTTTCTGCCTTTCATCCGCCTGCGGTATCAGCGTGCTGATGCCAAACGCCTGCTGCAAACGTCCGCGGTAAAAATCCTGCTCCATGGTGTAGCGCGTGCCCAACAGCGCAACGTGGCGCATCTGTCGTTGCTGAATGGCACGGCCCGTGGCATCCGCGATATGCAGGAAAGGTACATCGCAGGCGGTTTCAATCGCTTCAGCCACCTTATGCATCGTGTTCGTACACAGGACGATGCCTTCCGCTCCCGCCTGCTGGAGGCCGATCGCCGCCTGCGCGAGGATGTCGCCCGCGCGCTGCCAGTCGCCCTGTGACTGACAGCGTTCTATGTCGTGAAAATCTACGCTGTGCAGCAAAATCTGCGCCGAATGCAGGCCGCCAAGACGCTGCTTTACGCCTTCATTAATCAGGCGGTAGTAGGGAATCGTAGACTCCCAGCTCATGCCGCCCAACAAACCGATCGTTTTCATAGTGATTCCTTGTTCGTTACCGTCGCTCCAGTGAAGCAAAGTTGTGATCAACTTTCCACATCTGCGGCTCGCGTTTTCTTTTTGATCGTTTCTGATATAAATTTAATGAAACACAGTTTCAACATACAACAGGACTGCCGGATGTTTATTTTTCATAAAGAAACCACTCTTGAAGATCTGGGCAATGGAGTTACCCGCCGCATTCTCGCACACGATGGCAAGATGATGGCGGTTGAGGTGAACTTCGAACAGGGCGCTATCGGCCCGATGCACAACCACCCGCACGAGCAGCTAACCTACGTACTGTCCGGCGAGTTTGAGTTCACCATCGGCGACGAAAAACACGTCGTGGCCGCCGGCGATACGCTGTACAAACAGCCGAACATTATGCACGGCTGCGTGTGCCTGAAAGCCGGGACCCTGCTCGATACATTCACCCCTATGCGTCAGGATTTCCTGAAAGCATAATCCCCTGCACCTCGGCCGCTTTTTCTGACAAAAAGCGGCTGTTGTTGCCATCATGTTCTTTTCTCATCACTGAAGCCTCAGCCGAAAAATTCACCCTTTCATATGAGATCTAACGTCGATTTTCATCACAGCCCTCTGTAATTAAATCACGCTATTCTGGCAAGTCACTGCCGTACCAGCATATTTAATAAAAGGGACTGTTATGAAATTGCTAACGCTTGATGAGCTACATCCAGCGGACGTACTGCTTTTCTCTGCCGAAAAGAAAAGTTTTATTTCCTGGGCAATGACCTTTCTGACGGGCGCACCGGTGAGCCATACAGCGCTGTATTACGACACGCTGCCGCCCACCATTATTGAAAAAATGCCGCCGCAGGTGGCCACTACCCCTGCAGCACCTCGCTTTAGCGGGCGCACCGTTCATGTCTATCGCCATACCGGCCAAGGAGCGCTGACTCCGGTGATTGATGCCGCACGTCAGTACCTGAATAATCAGGAACCCTATGATCATGCCGGGTTGTATATGGTTGGCCTGTTACTGATGTATAAAAAATTCTCGATTACCCGCGCCAGGCAGCAGGTCGTGATTCGGATTTTGCAAAAGCTGACCGCCACCCTCACCCGCTTTATTCAACAACATCAGACTCCACACCAACACCCGATGGTCTGTTCACAGTTTGTTGCCCAGTGTTTTGACGATGCCGGCAGCACCTTTCGTCTGCAGTTCCGCCATGCTACGCAGGTCGATTCGGCGATTGGCGAAACGCTGCTTGATAAAGCCATAGAGTGGACAGCGCAGCGCCGGCGCGCCGTGGGTGCATATGATCTGACAGAAGAAGTAGAAAAGGCCAGCGATGAAGCACTGTGCGAAGCACTACACAATGCGTTTATGGAAAACGTGTCACGGCCAACACCACCGATGACCGACGCGTTAGCCGAATCCATTTACCACTTTGCGCAAGCGCATGCGGCGTTATTAAACCTCGATACGACGGCTAAGAAATATCATCCGCTTACAGCCCTGAGGGCGCATAACAATATGTTTATCGCTCCCGGCGATCTGATGCGGAGCTGTAATAATTTAATGCCAATGGGCATTGTGATGATTTAGCGATCATCATCACAAAAACCTCATTATATAAATTTCCACCGCTTACCCAAGATAAAGCCTCATCGGGTTTACTGAGGTTTTATTTTTAATTAACCAACACATTAGTTAGCGAATTAATGATTAAATCAGTAAATTATATCGTTTATTCCAATCTAAATACCCCCTGTCAACTTCCATACCAGAAGCCCCTAACGGTGCCGCCTGAGCGGTAAAAACGCCATCGCCGTCACTATAATGAAACATCGTTTCGACTCCGATCACATTTTCATGATTAATCGAATGACGTGGAAACAAATCGCAATAAAATAAATTTAAAACGGTGTTTTATAAAATGATTGTCGCAAAGCATGAGATTTTAAAACGCAACAACACCGACCAAAGGATTACGTTAAATTTTATTGAATTACATTCACTTACAGGGAAAGGCTGCATGACTGACACCAAGTTAACGCTTTAAACGCTCTGGCGCCAGAAGGCGCGAGGGATGTAACCAACACCCAATCCGTTTGACACACTTGTTCGCCAGGTAGGTATGTATGAATGAAAACAGAATGCTGGGTTTGGCCTGGATTTCACCCTATATAATCGGGTTGATAATCTTCACGGCCTTCCCGTTCGTTTCATCTTTCTTCCTCAGTTTTACTGAGTATGACTTGATGAGTCCACCGGTGTTTAATGGCATCGAAAACTATCGCTACATGTTTACCGAAGATACCCTCTTCTGGAAATCCATGGGCGTGACCTTTGCCTACGTATTTTTGACCATCCCCTTAAAACTCGCTTTTGCTTTAGGGATTGCGTTTGTTCTTAACTTTAAATTACGCGGTATCGGCTTCTTCCGTACGGCTTACTATATTCCGTCCATCCTCGGTAGCTCCGTGGCTATCGCCGTTCTGTGGCGCGCCCTGTTCGCCATCGACGGCCTGCTGAATAGCTTTATCGGCGTTCTCGGTTTCGATCCGGTCAACTGGCTGGGCGAGCCGTCTCTGGCGCTGATGTCCGTTACCCTGCTGCGCGTATGGCAGTTCGGCTCTGCGATGGTTATCTTCCTGGCCGCGCTGCAAAACGTCCCACAGTCTCAGTACGAAGCGGCGATGATCGACGGCGCCTCTAAATGGCAGATGTTCATGAAAGTGACCGTGCCACTGATTACGCCGGTTATCTTCTTCAACTTCATCATGCAGACCACCCAGGCGTTCCAGGAGTTCACCGGTCCGTACGTCATCACCGGCGGTGGCCCAACCTACTCAACGTACCTGTTCTCGCTGTACATCTACGACACGGCGTTCAAGTACTTCGATATGGGTTATGGCGCTGCGCTGGCATGGGTACTGTTCCTGGTCGTTGCGGTCTTCGCCGGCATCGCCTTTAAGTCTTCAAAATACTGGGTGTTCTACTCCGCCGATAAGGGAGGCAAAAATGGCTGATATCCAACAAATCTCCGACGCTCAAAGCATCGCTGAACGTGAGGTTGCCCGCACCCTTCGTCGTGAGAAGATCAACGCATGGGTTCGCTATACCATCCTGCTGATCGTCGGTTTGTTAATGCTTTACCCGCTGGCGTGGATGTTCTCGGCGTCGTTCAAACCGAACCACGAGATCTTTACCACCCTGAGCCTGTGGCCGGCACACGCGACCTGGGACGGCTTTATTAACGGCTGGAAAACCGGTACCGAGTACACCTTCGGTCATTACATGCTGAACACCTTCAAGTATGTCATTCCTAAGGTGATCCTGACCATTATCTCCTCCACCATCGTGGCGTACGGCTTTGCCCGCTTCGAGATTCCGTGGAAGAAATTCTGGTTCGCCACGCTCATCACCACCATGCTGCTGCCGAGCACCGTACTGCTGATTCCTCAGTACCTGATGTTCCGCGAAATGGGCATGCTGAACAGCTACATGCCGCTGTACCTGCCGCTGGCCTTCGCCACGCAAGGGTTCTTCGTCTTCATGCTGATTCAGTTCCTGCGCGGCGTACCGCGTGACATGGAAGAAGCAGCGCAGATTGACGGCTGTAACTCCATCCAGGTGCTGTGGTATGTGGTCGTACCGATTCTGAAGCCGGCGATTATCTCCGTCGCCCTGTTCCAGTTCATGTGGTCCATGAACGACTTTATCGGCCCGCTGATCTACGTCTACAGCGTTGATAAGTACCCGATTGCACTGGCACTGAAAATGTCCATCGACGTCACCGAAGGGGCGCCGTGGAACGAAATTCTGGCAATGGCGAGCATCTCCATTCTGCCATCCATCATTGTGTTCTTCCTGGCACAGCGCTACTTCGTACAGGGCGTGACCAGCAGCGGAATTAAAGGTTAAGAGGGATATATCATGGCTGAAGTTATTTTCAACAAACTGGAAAAAGTGTACTCCAACGGCTTCAAAGCGGTACATGGTATCGACCTGAAAATCGCAGAAGGTGAGTTTATGGTTATCGTCGGTCCGTCCGGCTGCGCCAAATCCACCACCCTGCGTATGCTGGCAGGACTTGAAACCATCAGCGGCGGCGAAGTCCGCATCGGCGAAAAAATCGTCAACAACCTCGCGCCGAAAGAGCGCGGGATTGCGATGGTGTTCCAGAACTATGCGCTGTACCCGCACATGACCGTGCGTGAAAACCTGGCGTTCGGCCTGAAGCTGAGCAAAATGCCGAAAGATCAGATCGACGCCCAGGTCAATGAAGCGGCGAAAATCCTCGAGCTGGAAGAGCTGCTGGACCGTCTGCCGCGTCAGCTCTCCGGTGGTCAGGCACAGCGTGTGGCCGTAGGCCGCGCGATTGTGAAAAAGCCGGACGTGTTCCTGTTCGATGAACCGCTGTCTAACCTTGACGCTAAGCTGCGTGCATCAATGCGTATCCGTATTTCCGACCTGCACAAGCAGCTGAAGAAATCCGGCAAGCCGGCGACCACCGTTTACGTTACCCACGATCAGACCGAAGCGATGACCATGGGCGACCGTATCTGCGTGATGAAGCTGGGCCACATCATGCAGGTCGATACCCCGGACAACCTGTACCACAAGCCGAAGAACATGTTCGTTGCTGGCTTTATCGGCGCGCCGGAAATGAACATTCGTTCCTGCAAACTGGTGAATAAAGAAGGCCGCCTGAACCTGAGCATCGGCGACGAGTTCATGCCGCTGAGCGAAGATCTGCACCAGAAATTGAGCGGCCACGATAACGAAGAAGTGTTCTACGGCATTCGCCCGGAGTTCGTTTCCCTTTCCGATGAGCCGTTCGCTGAAGGCGGCTGCAGCGGTGAGATGGTTCGCGTCGAAAACATGGGTCACGAGTTCTTCGTTTACCTGAAAGTCGCGAACTACGAGCTGACGGCACGCATCCCTTCAGATGAGGCTAAGCCAATGATTGATAAGGGGCTTCATCGTAAGGTGTACTTTAAGTTTGACATGAACAAATGTCATATCTTTGACGCTAAAACTGAACAGAACCTCTCTCTCTAATCTGGAGTATTACAATGAAAAAAGTGCTTTTAAGCGCAGCAATCTCCGCTACCCTGGGCCTCACGGCCCTCCCTTCTATGGCAAAGGATGTCGACCTTCGCATGTCCTGGTGGGGCGGTAACGGCCGCCACCAGGTCACCCTGAAGGCGCTGGAAGAGTTCCATAAGCAGAACCCGGACATTAACGTCAAAGCAGAATACACCGGTTGGGACGGCCACTTATCCCGTCTGACCACCCAGATCGCAGGCGGCACCGAGCCTGACGTCATGCAGACTAACTGGAACTGGCTGCCGATTTTCTCTAAAACCGGCGACGGCTTCTACGACCTGAACAAAATGAAGGATGTCATCGACTTAAGCCAGTTCGATGCCAAAGAGCTGCAGTCCACCACGGTGAACGGCAAGCTGAACGGGATCCCAATCTCCGTGACCGCGCGCGTGTTCTACTTCAACGATGAAACCTGGAAGCAAGCGGGCGTTGAATACCCGAAAACCTGGGATGATTTGATGGCGGCGGGCAAAACCTTCGAGAGCAAACTGGGTAAACAGTACTATCCAGTGGTTCTTGAGCACCAGGATACCCTGGCGCTGCTGAACTCGTACATGACGCAGAAATACAATATTCCAGCCATCGACCAGGAAGCGAAGAAATTCTCCTACAGCAAAGAGCAGTGGGTTGAATTCTTCCAGATGTACAAAAAACTGGTCGACAGCCACGTGATGCCGGACACCAAATACTATGCGTCATTTGGTAAGAGCAACATGTACGAAATGAAGCCGTGGATCCAGGGCGAATGGGGCGGTACTTACATGTGGAACTCCACCATTAACAAGTACTCCGATAACCTGAAGCCGCCAGCCAAGCTGGAACTGGGTAGCTACCCAATGCTGCCAGGCGCCACCGACGCGGGTCTGTTCTTCAAACCAGCGCAGATGCTGTCTATCGGCAAATCCACCAAGAACCCAGAAGCGGCAGCGAAAGTGATCAACTTCCTGCTGAACAGCAAAGAAGGCGTGGATACGCTGGGCCTGGAGCGCGGCGTGCCGCTGAGCAAGGTTGCGGTGAAATACCTGACCGAAGACGGCATTCTGAAAGAAGACGATCCGTCAGTATCCGGCCTGCGTCTGGCGCAGTCTCTGCCGGCTAAACTGAGCGTGTCTCCGTACTTTGACGATCCGCAGATCGTGGCGCAGTTCGGTACCACGCTGCAGTACATCGACTACGGCCAGAAAACCGTTGAAGAAGCCGCGGCCGACTTCCAGCGTCAGGGTGAACGTATCCTGAGACGCGCCATGCGTTAATTGCTGTTAATGCGTTAATACCCTGCAACTTCCGGTTGCGGGGTATTTTTTTATTCAAGGAGAAAGGACATGAAAGGCAAAATCATCCCGCTGAATTTCCGTCACCAGAAGGACAGCGAAACCGGTCACGAAGTGATCCGGATGACGCCACCGCATATCATTTGCCATCGTAACTACTTCTACCAAAAATGCTTCACCCGCGACGGCGGCAAGCTGATTTTTGGCGGTGCGTTCGAGGGGCACTGGAACTACTACTTGCTGGATATTGCCGCGCAACAGGCAACCCAACTGACCGACGGCGCCGGGGATAACACCTTCGGTGGTTTTCTTTCCGATGACGACCAATCGCTGTGGTATGTAAAAGATACGCGCCAGCTTAGACGCGTCGATCTGACCACGCTGGAAGAGTACGTGGTCTACGAGGTGGATGACGAGTGGGTTGCCTACGGCACCTGGGTAGCAAACTCAGACTGCACAAAGCTGGTTGGCATTGAGATTAAAAAAAGCGACTGGCAGCCGCTGACCGACTGGTCGAAATTCCGCGCGTTCTACTTTACCAACCCGGAATGCCGCTTAATCAATATCGATCTAAAAACCGGCGAGCAGCGCACCATTTTGCAGGAAAAACGCTGGCTGGGGCACCCGATCTACCGCCCGTTTGACGACGCGACGGTGGCGTTTTGCCATGAAGGTCCGCGTGATGCGATCGACGCGCGTATGTGGCTGGTGAACGAAGACGGCAGCAACGTTCGCTGCGTGCGTCAGCAGCAGCCAGGAGAAAGCTTTACCCATGAATTCTGGGTTCCGGACGGTTCGGCGCTGTATTACGTCGCCCATCAGGAGAATAACCCGCACCGCTATCTCTACAGCGCCGATCCCGCAACGCTGGAAAACCGCCAGTTGATGGAGATCCCGCCCTGCTCTCACCTGATGAGCAACCACGATGGCTCGCTGATTGTAGGCGACGGCGCACCGCATAACACCGGTGATATTAGCCTGAACGATCCGTTTATCTGGGTGTTCGATCTGCAAACCGGCGGCAAGAAAGCCATTTGCCAACACAACAGCAGCTGGAAAGTGCTGGACGGCGACCGCCAGGTGACGCACCCGCATCCGTCGTTCTCACCGGACGGTAAGTGGGTGCTGTATACGTCCGACGCGGAGGGGATGCCGGCGCTGTATTTAGCGAAGGTATAAAAAAAGCCGGGTGGCGGCTACGCCTTACCCGGCCTACGTTTGGCGCTACCTTGTAGGCCCGGTAAGCGTAGCGCCACCGGGCATTCCATCAGACGCCGATATTGCGCAATTTCTCGCCTTTCATCAGCTTGCGTTCAATGTGCTCCAGCGTAACCCCTTTGGTTTCCGGAATCAGCCAGAACGTCACGCCGATAAAGGCGATATTCAGCACGGTGTACAGCCAGAACGTCCCTGCCGCACCAATCGAATCCAGCAGCGTCAGGAAGGTCGCGCCGATAATCATATTCGATACCCAGTTCGTCGTGGTTGAACAGGTGATACCAAAGTCGCGACATTTCAGCGGCTGAATTTCGGAACACAGGATCCACACCACCGGCGCAGCGCTCATCGCATAGCCTGCAATGCACATCATGGTCATGCCCACCGACAGCCAGGACAGCCCGCTTGAGGCGGTGCCGTTATCAAACTGCATCAGGCAGTAGCCCAGCACCAGCGTACCGAGCGCCATCACGGTAAAGCCGATTTTCAGCGCCGGTTTACGCCCCGCTTTGTCCACGGTAAACACGGCAATAAAGGTGGCGAACATGAAGGTCAGCCCAACCACCAGCGTGGCAATCATCTGCTGTTCGGTGGTGGTGAAGCCCGCCATTTTAAAAATACGCGGCGCGTAGTACATGATGATATTCATGCCGGTGAATTGCTGCATCGCCTGCAGCAGCATGCCAAGAAATACGGCGCGGCGGACGTTGCGATTGATCTTAAACAGCGCCCAGCCGCCCTGCTTCAGCTTCAGGCTTTCACGAATTTCGTTCAGCTCATCGCGCGCTTTCTCAGAGGTGTCGCGCAGCATCCGCAGTACCTCTTCGGCCTCAATATGGCGGCCCTTTTCCGCCAGCCAGCGCGGGCTGTTAGGCAGGAAGACAACCAATACAATCAGGACAACCGCCGGTAGCGCCAGCACGGCAAGCATCGCACGCCAGTTGCCGCTGTAGCTGAACGCGGTATCGGACAGGAACGCCATCACGATCCCCAGCGTCACCATCAACTGGTACATACTGATCATCTTACCGCGAACGTTCTCGCTGGCCATTTCCGACAGATACAGCGGCGCGGTGTAGGAAGCGATCCCTACGGCCACGCCGAGAACCACCCTGGCAACCAGCAACATTTCCACATTGACGGCAAAACCCGATCCCAGCGACCCCGCCACAAAAAGCACGGCCCCCACCATCAGGCTGTATTTCCGTCCCAGGCGGAAAGAGAGCCAGCCGTTAAACAGGGCACCAATTGCTGCGCCCAGCATCATGCTGCTGACCACCCATTCCTGCAGACGATTAGACAAGACGAAGTGGTCGGTAATAAAGGGCAGCGCACCCGCAATCACCCCGATATCCAATCCAAAGAGCAGCCCGGCCACCGCGGCGGCGAATGAGACAAACCAATTCATGCGCCGGGTATCGCGCTGTGCGCTCGGCATTACCGTAGAGTCGTTACTGATTGAAGTCATTTTTTTCCTGCCAGACAGAGTAAGACATACGCATAAAGTACGGGGAGGACGCGTAACGTTGTCAGGTAAGAAAGGTCAAGGATATGGACTATATTGCTGGGTAGAGTGATTTTGTGATGGATATTTGACTTTCAATGATGCGCGACATTTGTTACATCACCTCTGCGCGTCAATAAAATTAGCCTTTATCCGATATGACAATCTGGGCAGCATGGATAATTCATGCATTTCGATATGGATAAATACAATACTACGCGGGAGGCCTTCCGCCGCCGTGCGGGAATAAAAAAACCTGCCGTAGCAGGTTTTTTTATCGCGAGCGAACGCTTAGCGCGCCAGCCAGCCGCCGTCTACCGCAACGGTATAGCCGTTGATGTAGTCAGATGCCGGAGAAGCCAGGAAGACGATCGGCCCCATCAGGTCGCTCGGCAGACCCCAACGCCCCGCCGGGATACGGTCAAGGATTGCAGCGCTACGCTCTTCGTCAGCACGCAGCTGCTGGGTGTTGTTGGTCGCCATATAGCCCGGAGCAATCGCGTTGACGTTGATGCCGTGCTTCGCCCACTCGTTCGCCATCAGGCGGGTTACGCCCATTACGCCGCTTTTAGACGCGGTGTAAGACGGAACGCGGATGCCGCCCTGGAAGGAGAGCATGGAAGCGATGTTGATGATTTTGCCGCCTTTGCCCTGCGCGATGAAGTGCTTCGCCGCAGCCTGGGACATGAAGAACACGCTCTTGATATTCAGGTTCATGACGTCGTCCCAGTCTTTTTCGCTGAAGTCGATCGCATCTTCACGGCGAATCAGACCCGCGTTGTTAACCAGAATATCGATATGGCCGAATTCAGCTACCGCGCGCTCCAGCAGTGCCGGGATGCCATCAATCTGACGCAGGTCAGCGGTCAGGCTCAGGAAGCGACGGCCCAGCGCGGTAACGCGCTCGATGGTTTCAGTCGGCTCAACGATGTTGATACCCACGATGTCGCAGCCCGCTTCCGCCAGACCCAGCGCCATACCTTGACCCAGACCCGTATCACAACCGGTGACAACGGCAACTTTGCCCTGCAGAGAGAATGAATCCAAAATCATTTTTTTATTCCTTGTCATTAGCGCCTGTACCGGACAGGCATTGTTAATCTATACACATCGTCATTCGGCGCTTGATGTCGCCCGAAAGGTTCTGTGTACAATGCTGTCCGCGACTAGCGCAGATCCTTAACGGCCACGTGATCCATGTCATCAAAGACCTGGTTCTCGCCCACCATCCCCCAGATGAAGGTATACGCCTTAGTACCTACGCCCGAGTGGATTGACCAGCTCGGTGAGATCACCGCCTGTTCGTTATGCATCACAATGTGACGCGTTTCCTGTGGCTGCCCCATCATGTGGAATACGCAGCTGTCTTCATCCATGTTGAAATAGAAATAGACTTCCATGCGGCGCTCGTGAGTGTGGCACGGCATGGTGTTCCACAGGTTGCCCGGCGCCAGTTCGGTCAGCCCCATGCTGAGCTGACAGGTTTCCAGCACATCCGGAACAAAGTATTTGTTGATGGTACGACGGTTGCTGGTGAGGTTATCGCCCAGCGTGACCGGCGCAACGTCGGCCGGAGTGACTTTTTTCGTCGGGTACGTGGTGTGTGCTGGCGCACAGTTGTAGTAAAACTTAGCCGGTTTCGCCGCGTCGACGCTGGCGAACACCACTTCTTTTGCCCCTTTACCCACGTAAAGCGCGTCGCGATGACCTATCTCGAAGCACTGGCCGTCAACGGTAATCGTGCCCGCGCCGCCAATGTTAATGACGCCCAGCTCGCGGCGTTCCAGGAAGTAGCTCACGCCAAGCTGCTTACCCACTTCACCGCCGACGGATACGGTTTTCGCTACCGGCATGATGCCGCCAACGATAATGCGATCGATGTGGCTGTACACCATGGTGTACTCATCAGCGACAAATACCTGCTCAACTAAAAACTCTTCGCGAAGACCCTGCGTATCCAGCGTTTTAGCATGAGCGCTATGAATGCTCTGTCGTACTTCCACCTGAACCTCCAGGAAAATGTGGTGTGATGCTCTTTATAAGAACGAAACTTCGTTCCGCTTTGTTAATGCTCGTATCTTATCTCTGATGAAATGGGTTTTCAATTGCAAATAAAACATCGTTTCATTTTTTCTGTGAATTAATATCAAAAATGCAAATGAGATCACGAATACGCCATGCAGCGGCATGCAGGAAAAATAAAAAACAATATTATTCATTTAGTTACATGTTTCTTTGAAAAATACTCTCTATGGAGTAAAGGAGGGTGCAAAAACAAAGATGCGCTTGACTGGGGGGCAAAAGCCTTACCAAAAAAGTCGCAGAAATGATGATTTTTCGTATAAACTGCGTCTGACATCACAAACATTGAAACAGTGTTTTGATAAATTAACACCTAATTTTTAAAATGACATCCATATCGGCTAGCGGGGTTGATAGCACCTCGTGACCGCATCAGTAAAAGGAGAGCATCATGGCTAAAGGCATGCGGGTAAAATTGAATTATGAGGTCAGCCGCGACCCGGACACCGGCGCGGAAATCACCCGCTTAACACCACCAGAAGTCACCTGTCATCGTAACTACTTCTATCAAAAGTGCTTCTTTAATGATGGCAGCCATCTGCTGTTTGCTGGTGAGTTCGACGGCCATTGGAACTACTACCTGCTGGATGTGGCGAACGCCGAAGCCGTACAGCTGACCGAAGGCGCAGGCGATAACACCTTCGGCGGCTTCCTGTCTCCGGATGACCAATCCCTTTATTATGTGAAGAACGACCGCACACTGCTGGAAGTGAACCTGAAAACGCTGGCCGAGCGCGAAGTGTACCGCGTGCCGGAAGAGTGGGTAGGTTACGGCACCTGGGTCTCTAACAGCGATTGCACCAAACTGGTCGGCATTGAAATCGCAAAAAGCGACTGGACGCCGCTGAACGACTGGCAGCTGTTCCACGATTTCTTCCACAAAGGCCCGCACTGCCGTCTGCTGCGCGTCGATCTGCAAACCGGCGAAAGCGCGGTGATCCACGAAGAGAAAAACTGGCTTGGCCACCCGATTTACCGCCCGTTTGACGACAATACCGTCGCGTTCTGCCACGAAGGTCCGCACGATCTGGTTGATGCACGTATGTGGCTGGTTAATGAAGACGGCAGCAACGTGCGTAAAGTGAAAGAGCATGCGGAAGGCGAAAGCTGCACGCACGAGTTCTGGGTACCCAACGGTTCGGCACTGGTTTACGTCTCCTACCTGAAAGGCAAGCAGGGTCGTACCATTTACCGCTTCAACCCGGATACCAACGTAAACGAAGCGCTGATGCAGATGCCGGCCTGCTCGCACCTGATGAGCAACTTCGACGGCACCATGCTGGTCGGCGATGGCTCCGGTACCCCGGTCGACGTTAAGGACACCAGCGGCTACACCATCGACAACGATCCGTATCTGTATGGCTTTGATGTCGCGAAAAAAGCCTACTTCCCGATTGCGCGCCACGACACCTCGTGGGCAACGGTACAAAACAGTCGTCAGGTGACTCACCCGCATCCGTCCTTTACCCCGGACGACAGCGCGGTGCTGTTCAGCTCTGACAAAGACGGCAAACCGGCGCTGTATATCGCCAAACTGCCGACCGAACGTAAGTTAGTACAAGCTTAAAATTCTGAGTTTAGTGTTTCTGTAACTGGCCTTGCCCTCCTTCTGGAGGGCCTTTTTTTGCCTGTCATATTATGCCCGATAAGCGAAGCGCCATCGGGCAAGACATTACGCGCACAATACTGGCGCACGGACACGAAAAACGAAAACCCCCGGCCAAATGCTCCGGGGGGAAAACGGATGAGGGTCCGATTTTGTTAATGTCAGAAGGAGTACGCTACCCCAACGCGCAGACGGGTCTGGCGTTCATCGGTAGATTTGACGCCCACGTTCCCCACTTCAAAATACGGTGACCAGTTTTTATCCCACTTGTAGGCCATCTTGGCGTTGTATTCGTTGCTGTACGGTTTGTTATTGTTGCGGTACAGGCTCTTATGCTGAGCATCAGCCTCAGTACTGCGCGCATAAACGTAGTTCAGCTCGACGCGCCAGTCACCCATCGCCCAACCCACCCAGGTATCGAGTTTGTTGACTTTATCATCCACGCCGCCGTTGCTTGACGTTGCCGGAACGCGCGTATATTCGTAGCGGTAACGCGCAGCGACATAGAAACCACTGTCGAAGCTGTACTGCGCATGCAGATAAGGTTTGTAGATAGAGAAGCTATCTTTACTTTCGATGTTAAAGCCCGGGTTCAGGGCAAAATTATTGGTCACTTTCCAGCGCCAGTTAATGGACTCTTCGTGACCATTACCCACGATTTCGTTGAACGGGCGGTCCTGTTTATCAGTATCACCACCGGTCTTCCACTTCGCTTCTACGCCAAAACCAAGACCGTTATCAAAGCGATGAGATACCGCAACGCGGTCGGCGTTGGAACCGCTGTCAATATATTCATGACGCAGGTCAACGGTGACCGCCGATGCGGCGAAAGACATACCGGATAATACAGCCAGGGCCAGAGTTTTCTTAAGCATTTGCCATCCCTCAATTGAAATTATGTTTCTTTTTTATGGAATTGGATTTTATTTTTTCCAAATATCTATTTTAGTGATCAAGATCGTAATTATTTGTTTCAGAAAAACTGGCACAAAGAGGACGTGATAAAGCTCAATAAAAAACCTACATAACCCTTAAAAAATAAAACTTAGATCACAAAGATTTATTTAAACTGAATTAAATTTTCAATATTTTACTTAAATAACAGATGGTTATCACAAAACAAATAACGTGAGTTATTTTTAGCAGGCGAAATATTCAATTTTCTACTTATATCCATGCTAAGGATGAACTGATTCACAATGCTTACATCTGAAACAAATATGAATAAAACGCCAAAGAAGAGAACTAGACAAAAACACGTTTATTGTCTGGCAGTTCGGCGGGAATAAACAAAAAAGACCTCAAATGAGGTCTTTCTGAAAAGAAAAAATATGAGGGAAACTAAAGATAACTTACTGAATATCGCGCTCAACGGCGAGCGCCACACCCTGACCGCCACCGATACACAGCGTCGCCAGCCCTTTACGGGCATCACGCTTAATCATCTCATGCACCAGAGAAACAAGAATACGGCAGCCAGATGCACCGATAGGATGCCCGAGCGCAATTGCCCCACCATTCACATTGACCTTCTGCGCGTTCCATTCCAGCATTTTACCCACCGAAATCGCCTGGGCGGCAAACGCCTCGTTAGCCTCAATCAGGTCGACATCATTCAACTGCCACCCGACGCGCTCCAGACAACGGCGCGTGGCATACACCGGAGCAATCCCCATCAGCGCCGGATCGACGCCCACGCTGGCAAAGGCGCGGATGCGCGCCAGAATCGGCAGCCCCAGTTCAAGCGCTTTGCTTTCGCTCATCATCAGCACTGCCGCCGCGCCGTCATTAATGGATGACGCGTTCCCCGCTGTAACCGAACCGGCGTGGTCGAAGGAAGGGCTTAAACGCGCCAACGCTTCGGCGCTGGCATCCGTTTGCGGCTGTTCATCGGTATCGACAACCTGCCTGCCGCCGTCCGGCAGCGGGTTAATCACCGGCACAATTTCATCACGAAAGCGGCCTGAATCAATGGCCTTACGCGCTTTGTGCTGCGAGCTAAGCGCCCATGCATCCTGCTGCTCGCGGCTAATACCGTATTCACGCGCCAGATTTTCCGCCGTGACCCCCATGTGGTAATCGTTAAAAGCGTCCCACAGGCCGTCGTGAACCAGGCTATCAATCAGTTGACTGTTGCCAAGCTGCGCGCCAGTGCGGCTGTCGGTCAGCACGTGCGGCGCGCGGCTCATGTTCTCCTGTCCGCCGGCAATCACCACATCCGCTTCACCGCACTGAATCGCCTGGGTCGCCAGATGCAGCGCCTTCAGCCCAGAACCGCAGACGTCGTTGATGGTAATGGCCGAGACGGTATTCGGCAGACCGCCTTTTATCGCAGACTGTCGCGCCGGATTTTGCCCGGTTCCTGCGGTCAAAACCTGACCAATAATCACCTCATCGATCGACGCGGCGGAAATACCGCTGCGTTCCACCAACGCGTTGATCACCAGGCTACCCAGTTCGACGGCAGAATGGCGAGCAAGCGCCCCCTGAAAACAGCCGATGGGCGTACGGACTGCACCTACGATAACGACATCTTTCATCTTGACCTCAGCGCAAAATAACCTGCGTATAGTAGATGATTGTTATCAAATATTTTCGCAATTGTTTAAAAAAAGTGAGTTTTATCACAAAGGAAATTCATCTCATCCGCGTTACGCCGACACCTGCTGTAGATACTGCCGCAGCCAGCTTCCGGCAGCGCCCAGCGGGGCTTCTTTATGCCACAGCAGATCGATAGAAACCGCCATCGGCCAGCCCGCAATATCCAGCATCTTCAGCTCCGCCGATCGAGAAAACTCCTCTACCAGCGCGCAGGGCAGCGCACACCAGCCTAACCCCTGTGCCGCCATGCTCAGCAGCATCAGGTAGTTTGGTGCCGACCACACCGGGCCGCGCGCGGGCGTGGCGCGATTTTCCAGATAAGTATTCAGCCGGAGCTCGCGCCAGGTTCGCAGCTGCTCCCATTCCACTTTCGACTGCGCGGCCAGCGGGTGCCCCGGCGCAACGTAAATCGCCATATGCGTGCGCATCGGCAGGCGAGTATGGCCAATGTCGGTGGGATAGTCGTCGCGCGCCTCAATCAGCCCCACCTGTGCGCGGCCTTTTTGCAACAGATCGACCACATCGTCGTCTTCACCCACCAGGCACTCAAACTCCGTATGCGGAAACCGCCGGTCGAACTGCGCCAGAAGATCTTCCAGCACGTCAGGATGCAGCGTATCGGAGAGCACAAACGCCAGCCGTGCCTCGGTTTCACCACTCAGCGACACGGCCAGCTCATCGAGCCGTTCGCTGGCAGCCAGAATGGCCTGAACATAGCTCAATACCCGCTGGCCTTCCGCCGTCAGTACCGGCTGACGCGCGGAGCGATCGAAAAGCGTGACGCCAAGATCCACCTCCAGGTGGGCGATGGCCGTACTGACCGTCGATTGGCTCTTGCGCAGTCGACGGGCTGCGGCCGAAAACGAGCCACAGGAAACGGTTTCAACAAACGCGGTCAGGGCTTCGGGGGAATAGCGCATGAAGTATCTACTTTATCGATGGATTCTATCTTTTACTTATCACATTTCCCCATAAAATGCGCACAACCGTATTCCATAAAACAAAGGTCATCACATGCAGCAAGATTTATTACATCGCAGAAAGCTCCCGGAGCGTATTTTTCATGCCGTTTGCTTTGAAGGCATCGCCACCGCGATCCTTGCGCCCACCGCCGCATGGCTGATGCAGCGTTCGGTGCTGGAAATGGGCGGGCTGACGATTATTCTCGCCACCACCGCCATGGTGTGGAACATCATTTATAACGCCGTCTTCGATCGCCTGTGGCCCGTCACCCGCGTGAAGCGCACGGCAAAAGTCCGAGCCCTGCACGCTTTAGGCTTCGAGTGTGGGTTTATTGTTATCGGCGTCAGCATTGTCTCGTTCGTGCTCGGCGTCACGCTGCTCCAGGCGCTGACGCTGGAGATCGGTTTCTTCCTGTTCTTCCTGCCCTACACCATGCTCTACAACTGGGCGTACGACACCCTGCGCGATCGCATCATGAAGCGTCGCCAGCAGAATCTCTACGCACAAAATTAATCCTCTTTTCAGGCCGATAGCCGTCGGCCTGGAAATGTTCAGCCACACGAAAAGCTAATTATGGTAAATTATCCGCCATTTTTTTGGTTTTATGGTTGATACATTCGAATAATGTCTAAAATCTGGTCTAAAGAAGAGACTCTATGGAGCTTTGCCTTATATGGCACTGCCGTCGGGGCGGGAACCCTTTTCCTGCCCATCCAGCTGGGCGCCGCCGGCGCGGTTGTGCTGTTCATCACCGCGCTGGTTGCCTGGCCATTAACGTACTGGCCGCATCGCGCTTTATGCCAGTTCATCCTCTCCGCTAACACGCCGGCTAGCGTGGGTATCACCGGTGCCGTCACCCATTACTATGGGAAAAAGATCGGCAGCCTGATCACCGCGCTCTACTTTATTGCGTTCTTCGTGGTGGTGTTGATCTATGCGGTTGCCATTACCAACTCACTAGCGGAACAGCTCTCCCGCTATCGGCCGGTTGATTTGCCGCTGCGCGCGCTCATCAGCCTGGGCGTGGTCGTGCTGCTGAACCTGATTTTCCTGACCGGTCGCCAGACCACCATCAAGGTGATGGGAATGCTGGTATTCCCGCTGATCGCCTACTTCCTGTTCCTGTCCGTATACCTGACCGGCAGCTGGCAGCCTTCGCTGCTGACGACGCAGATGGAGGTCAACACCCATACGTTACACCAGGTGTGGCTTTCCATTCCCGTGATGGTTTTCGCTTTTAGCCATACGCCGATTATTTCGACCTTCGCCATCGACAGGCGAGAGAAATACGGCGAGCAGGCCATGGGTAAATGCAAAAAAATCATGAAGGTGGCGTATCTGATTATCTGCCTGAGCGTGCTGTTCTTCGTCTTCAGCTGCCTGTTGTCGATTCCGCCGTCATACATTAATACAGCGAAAGAGGAAGGCGTGACCATCCTTTCTGCGCTGTCGATGATGCCCAACTCGCCTGGCTGGCTGTCGATTTCCGGCATTATTGTCGCGGTCGTGGCGATGTCGAAATCGTTCCTCGGCACCTACTTTGGCGTGATTGAAGGCGCAAGCGAGATGGTAAAATCGTCGCTCAACCAGGTGGGCGTACGCAAAAGCCGCTCGTTCAACCGCGGCCTGTCGATCCTGCTGGTGTCCACGGTGACGTTTATCGTCTGCTGCATCAATCCGAACGCGATATCCATGATTTATGCTATCAGCGGCCCGCTGATTGCCATGATTCTGTTTATCATGCCAACGCTGTCGACCTACCTGATTCCCACGCTGAAACCCTACCGCTCTATCGGCAGCCTGATTACGCTGATTGTCGGCGTGATGTGCGTGTCGGTGATGTTTTTGGGTTAAATCCCCAGCGGGCAGCCTGGGCTGCCCGCTGTTCTTCTGCTATATCAGCTCAAAAATCAACATATTCCACGAATGCCGTAGGACCACCAGCGTCAGTTGACCGTTATCCGGCGCCGCCAGCGTAAGCGACACCGGCACCACATTATCGGGTCGTTCAAAACTGTTCACCTGTCGATAATCGTCACTCTGCAACTGTGTGTGCGACACGGGCTTGAGCACCATAAAACCGTTCAGTTGGAGCCGCAGACAGTAATCATCATTAAGATCGTGATTGGCGATAAATACCGCCAGACGGCCGCTGTCAGCATCAAACGTCGCGGCGGTTTCCAGCGCAACATGCTGACCATGGTGCCCCGTCTCGCATAAATCAATCTCGCAAACCGCTTTTAACGCGACGCCTTTGGCGTGGTGGGCCACATCACGGAACGGGTAAAACGTGGTCTGACGAATCGCAGCTCCACCGGGCTGAGTCGAGATCATCCCGCCTTCGTTCACCAGTAGCGACTGACAGGCAATTTTCACCCGGTCGGCGTAATTGAGAAAGGTACACAGCACACCGCCATACACCACGGCGTCGAGCTGTGAAAAGCTGGCATAGCCATAATCTTGCTGCTGGCCGCCCGGTATCGCACCGGACTCGGTAACGACGCCCCATTCGTCGAAGCTGATCGCCATGCTTTTATCTGAACCGCGACGACCTTTCACAAAATCGCAGGCGGCAATCACCGTATCCAGGTAGCGACGCAGATCGCTGAACAACCAGGGGATATCGCGTTCATCTTCATGAGCCGCGTAGACCAGCTGTTTATCCGGGCGATAGTTCAGATAGCGGTGCAGGGAGAGATAGTCAATATCGTCGTAGCATGCTTCGAGTACGATACGATCCCACTCGCCAAATGTCAGATGCCCTGCTTCATTGGTGCAGGAGCCGCAGGCGATAGTCTGAGATTGGGGGTCCATCCATTTGATAATTTTGGCCGCCTCCCGCGCCTTGCGCGCATACTCCTCTGCGGTCAGCGCGCTAATCTGCCATTTTCCGTCCATCTCATTGCCCAGGCACCATAGACGAATATCGTGGGGCTCCTCAACGCCGTGCGCGCGGCGCAGCTCGGCCCATGCCGTTCCGGAATACGTATTGCAATAGTCCACCAGCTCACCGGCTTCCATCGGCGTCCCGGTCCCCAGATTACAGGCCATGATTAATTCAATGCCCGCATCGCGGGTAAAGGCGGCAAATTCGTTGGTCCCGACCGCATTGGTTTCCAGCGCTCGCCACGCCATCTCTTTTCTCACCGGACGCTGCGCCTGCGGCCCAACGCCGTCCAGCCAGCGGTAGCCTGACACAAAGTTTCCACCAGGATAACGTAGACCACTGATGCCCGCCTCCGCCATCAGGGCCTTAACGTCCTGGCGAAAGCCGTGAGCATCAGCCTGCGGGTGCTCCGGTTCATACAAACCGTTATATAAGCAGCGCCCCAGGTGCTCGACGAAAGAGCCCATCAGCCGGGGAGAAACGTCACCAATAACATAGTGCCTATCAAACAAAATATGGGCATTTTTCATCGTGTCTCTCCTTAGCGCGAAAACAGTTCATGTTCGATGCGTCCCATCGTCCGGCGATCGAGCTTGTAAAACAGCTGAAACAACAACCAGCTGGCGGCGTATCCGCCCGCCGGAATACCGGCCATCAGCAGGTAAATACCGGAAATCGCCGTATCGCTTTGCTGCGCCGCATCCGGAACATAACCGTAAAGGGAGAGAATTCCGCCCACCAGCGCTCCGCTAACCGCCAGCGAAACCTTCAGCGTAAAGAGATTGCTGGAAGCGCACAGCCCTGCCATTCTTTTTTTCAGCTTCCATGCACCGTAATCATCCGCATCGCCAACAAAACTCCATAAAATCGGCGCACTGGTCAGATGAACAACCGACAGCACAAAATAAAAGATAAACATCAGCGTCAAATTGTCAGGATCAATAAGATAGAACGCCAAAGACAATACCACGAGACACAGCTTGACATATTTATATACCGCCACTTTACAGAAATAGCGCGTAAACAAAGGCGTAATCAAACAGCCAATAATTCCAGCAACGATACCCAGACTCATAAATAAAGTACTCAACCAATCATTGAGATGCAGAATATATTTAGCAAAATAGATCGCTACCGCGCCGCGAACAAACGAAGGGAAGCAGTCCAGAAACATCCCTAATGAACAGACAATAAGCTGATCGTTCTTTAATGCGTGCCCAATATTCTTTAATACCCCGTCGCTGTTTTCACTCTCTGGCTCCACTCTTTCGGTGGTGGTACGGAAACAAAAAACAAACAGCGCCAGCGCCAGCACCGCATACAGCGTCACCACCCAGAAAAATCCGGTCTGCCGATTGCCGCCGCCGAAATACTGCACCAGAGGCAGCAGCGTAAACGTACAGAACAATCCGGCAACCGCGCCAGCAATGCAGCGATACTGCTGGCAGGAGACCCTTTCCGTCGCATTTCCCGTAATCACACAGCCAAGCGAGCAGAACGGAATATTTACTGCGGAATAGAGCAGCGAGAGCAGCAGATAGGTAAAAAAAGCGTAGATAATCTTGGCATTGGCCCCCAAGTCCGGCGTGTAGAACATCATCATACAGCTCAGGGTAAAGGGCACCGCGCACCAGAGCATCCAGGGACGATAGCGCCCCCAGCGGCTTTTCGTTTTATCAATCATGGCGCCATAAAAAGGATCAAAAAAAGCGTCCACAATACGTACCAGCAAAAAAATCGTGGCCACCACCCCGGCATCAATGCCATAAATATCGGTGTAAAAAAAGGCCAGAAACATGGTAATCGGATTAAACAATAAATTGCAGGCGGCATCGCCCGAACTAAACCCTATTTTTTCAAATACACTCAACTTCTCCACGGCCCTGTTAGGCGTCATATTTATATCCTTATGGCGAATAATTAATAGACATTTATTAATAAAGCAGCGGATGAAGTTTAATAAAAGCGGGTGACGGTTTCATGCTATGCACATGGACAATATAGCTGGTAAAATAAATATGTGAACTGCATTCCGTATATCGATAGGGAAATAAGAGAAACGTTAATATAGACATGTAATAGCAGGAAAATTATTCAATAGTCCAAATTAACGATTCATCGCTAAACGCAAGAATAATACCGGGGATATGTCCCGGGGAAGGCAGTAGCCGCCCCCGGGAAAGACGCGAGGCTTACAGCGCCATATCATGCTGCGGCGAGGCGGTCGCCGGCTGTTCTACCGGTTTAGCCTGCGCGACCGGTGCGGCGGGCATCTGAATAACCGGCGGTTTGGTCAGTTGCAAGGTGGCGGCCGTGTCATCCCATACCTGCTGGGTGAGCGCGGTATTACCATTCAGATTCTGGCCAAAGCTCGGCACGATGCTGCGGATTTTGCTCTGCCATTCCGGCGAGTTAAACTGCTCAGGGAACAGCTTTTTAATCACGTTCAGCGTAATCGGCGCAGCCGTTGACGCACCGGGCGATGCGCCCAGCAGTGCAGAAATCGTGCGCTGCTGGTCAACCACAACTTCAGTCCCCAGCTTCAGCACACCGCCTTTGTCGGCGTCTTTCTTAATAATCTGCACACGCTGACCGGCCTGGATCAGCGTCCAGTCTTCCTTACGTGCTGCAGGGTAATACTCTTTCAGTGCCGCAAAACGATCGTCGTCGCTTAACATCACCTGGCTGATAAGATATTTCACGAGATCAAAGTTATCCAGGCCAACGTGGGTCATCGGCATTACGTTGCTGGTCGTGGTGGTGCTTAGCAGATCGAAGAACGATCCCTGCTTCAGGAACTTGGTGGAGAAGGTCGCAAACGGCCCGAACAGCACCACGCGCTTACCGTCGATAAAGCGCGCATCAATATGCGGTACCGACATCGGCGGCGCACCCACGGACGCCTGCCCGTAGACTTTTTCCAGATGCTGGCGAGTGACATCCGGGTTCTCAGTCATCAGGAAGGAACCGCCCACCGGGAAGCCCGCGTAATTATCCGCTTCCGGAATACCGGTTTTCTGCAACAGCTTCAGCGCGCCGCCACCAGCGCCAATAAACACGTACTTCGCGTCAATCGCGTGCTGTTTACCGCTACTCACATCTTCAATGGTCACATGCCAGGAGTTATCGCCGTTGCGCTTAAATTCGGTCACTTCAGAGGAGGTTTGCAGCGTGAAGTGCGGGTTCTTTTGCAGGCTGCCGATCAGCTGGCGAGTAATTTCACCGTAGTTAACGTCCGTCCCCACCGGCGTCCAGGTCGCGGCCACCTTCTGCTGTGGGTCACGGCCAGCCATAACCAGCGGCGCCCATTCGGCAATTTGCTGATGATTGGTTGAGAATTTCATGCCCTGGAACAGCGTGGTTTTTTGCAGCGCATCGTAGCGTTTGCCGAGGTATTCCACGTTTTTATCGCCCCACACGAAACTCATGTGCGGCGTCGAGTTAATAAACGCATGCGGATTATTCAGCACGCCGCGCTTAACCTGTGCCGACCAGAACTGGCGGGAAATCATAAACTGTTCGTTAATTTCCAGCGCTTTGCTCACGTCGATAGTGCCGTCCGGGCGCTCCGGCGTGTAGTTTAATTCCATGTTGGCCGAGTGGCCGGTTCCGGCATTATTCCAACCGTTAGAAGATTCCAGGGCCACCTTGTCGAGTTTTTCGACCATGACCTGTTTCCAGTCAGGCTGTAATTCCTGCAGCCAGGTGCCCAGTGAGGCGCTCATGATGCCGCCGCCGATCAGCAGAACATCGGTTTTTTCCGGCGTATCGGTATTGGCGTAAGCGGTTGAATTCACCAGCAGCGCAAGCGCGGCCAGCGAGAATAGTTTTTTATTAATTGCAGGCATAATGATGATATTCGCATAGCAGAATGTATTGAGTGCGACAATAGTAGCGCACTTTTACATTATTTTAAAATATCACCCATATTTAATTAAAAACATTAACAATATGCCCCTACCCGCTTTTTTTAATTAAAAAAAGCAGCCGCATTCTTTGCAAGGAAATAAAGTTAATATTCTCCTTTATTCGAGTATCAATTAATGCAGGCCAAATTCTGCCATTAACTGTTGGCGAAGACGGACAAATTCGCTGCTGCTGCGCTCACGCGGACGCGGCAGCGTGACCTCAATGGTACGAATCGGATCGCCCTTGATTTTTGGTAATATCAACACCCGATCGGCCAGATAAATCGCCTCTTCGAGATCGTGCGTCACCAGCACCATCGTCATTTTTTCCGCGTCACGGATGCGCACCAGCTCTTCCTGCATGGTGATTTTAGTCATCGCATCCAGCGCCCCCAGCGGTTCATCCAGCAGCAGGATCTCTGGCTGAATCGTCAGCGCTCGCGCAATCCCCACGCGCTGCGCCATGCCGCCGGAAAGCTGGTTCGGCAAGGCCTGCTCACAGTGGCTCAGCCCCACCAGTTCAATCGCCTCTTTCGCCCGCGCCCTGGCCTGCTTGCGCGCAACGCCTTGCACATCCAGGCTGAAGCTGACGTTTTCCAGCACCGTCAGCCATGGCAACAGGCGCGGCTCTTGAAATATGACCGCCCGCTCGCGGCTCATACCGTGCACCGCCTGACCGTCGATAATCACATCGCCGGCGTCAGGTGTTTCCAGCCCCGCCAGAATACGCAGCAGCGTGGTTTTCCCGCAACCGCTCGGCCCGACGATAGCAATACTCTGGCCGCTTTCAATCTGTAAATTGAGGTCGCGGAAGACATCAAACGGCTTGCCTTCAAGGGAGAAGGTCTTACGCAAGCTGCGAATTGAGATATCGCCGCGCGGGGTTTGTATCGTCGCCGTCATCATACACCTTCCGTTTTGAGCAAAATGTTTGAGGCTTTTAACTGGCCTTTTTTCAGCACGCCGTCGCGCTCAAGAATATCCAGCCAGAACTGCACGTCGTGCGGCTCAGACTGCCCGCCCTTACGCACGCCGTAGCCGGTGAAGTACTTCGCCACTTCCGGGTTTTCACCGCGTTCTTTGAGGATGTTAGCCATAATTTCGCGCACTTTTTCCGGGTTATCACGGGCAAAGTCCAGCGCACGCGCAGATTCCACAACGAAGACGCGCGCTGCGTCAGGATGCTGCTTCACGAAATCCGCACGCAGCACCGTAAAGCCGCCGGCAATCGGGCCGAGCACATCAGCATCGTTGAAAATAGGACGCAGGCCGCCGTGGCTACGCGCCGCGCCTTCAAAGGTGGTTTGCCAGTAGCCAAACGCCGCCACGTCCACCTGCCCGGAACGCAAGGTCTGCTCGAGCTGTGGGCCCGGCACCGCAACCGGCTTCGCCGCGTTTTCCGGCAGGTTCGCCTGGTGCAACGCTTCACGCAGGGTGTAGTCCAGATGCGCACCCAGGGTATTCACAGCGACGCTTTTTCCGACTAAATCTTTGATGGACTTAATCGGGCTATCTTCCTTCACGTAGAAGATAGATTTGGTGGTCTCATTGATGCCGTTGGTCGGGTATGCCGCCACGAAGTCGTTGCCGTTGGCGATGGCGTTAATCACCGCAGGCGTCGCCGCCGAGCCAATATCAATGCTGTTAGAAGCCAGCGCAAATAACGACTCCGGGCCACCGCTGGCGTAGCCGGCATTTTTGATCGCTACGCCGGTGCCTTTAAAATACCCCAGCGCTTCCGCTAATTCGTGCGCGGAAATACCGCCGTAGCTCGCCATATAGCGCATCGTGACCTCTTCCTGCGCCCGTACGGAGGCACTCATGCCAACGAGAAAAAGGACCGCTACCCACACAAAATAGATCTGTTTTTTCATTATTTATATTCCCGTCAGGCTAGATGTAAAAACGCAAAATAACGTGCAAAATTAATGGTTACGAGAGTTCCAGCGACACAGTCGGCGTTGCAAAATGACCAGAATGGCATTCGCTAATAACCCGGCAAAAGCCAGCAGAAATATTGCCGCGAACATCATGGGAATTTGGAAGTTATATTGCGCATTCATCACCCGAAAACCGATGCCCTGATTAGCGCCAATCATCTCAGCGGCAATCAGCAACAGCAGCGCAGTGGTCGCTGACAGGCGCAGGCCGACAAAAATAGAAGGAACGGAAGCCGGGACAATCACCCGGTAAAACAGCGTCAGACGGCCTGCGCCGAAAGTGCGCGCCATTTCCAGCAGCTTACCGTCCACCTCTTTCACGCCGCTAATGGTCGACAGCAGAATCGGGAACAGCGCCGCCCAGAAGATGACGAATACTTTTGAGGTTTCCCCCAGCCCCAGCAGCAGGATAAAGATCGGGTACAGCGCCAGCGCAGAAGTCTGACGGAAGAGCTGTAAGATGGGGTCCAGCGCCTGTTCGAGCGGGCGAATTTGCCCCATAAACAGTCCCAGCGGAATGCCCACCACAATGGCAGCGGCAAAGGCCAGACCGGCTCGCTGCAGGCTAATGGTGATGTCCCCCAGCAGCGCCCCTTCGGTTATGCCGTTCCACAGCGCGACGAAGATTTTATCCAGCGGCGGGATCACCGCGGCGTTCAACCAGCCCGCGGTGCTGGCGATTTGCCAGCCGGCGAAAAACAGCGCCAGCAGGCCATAACGGGCAATCAGCGACAAACTGCGCTGATACCACAGACCGTAGGCCGGCGCGGCGGCGCGGCGGGCCTTCAGACGAATACGCGTAGCGGAATAAAACATAGCTCCTCCTCAGGCCACTTTGGCGTTGCGCGCAGCGCTGTAGCGGTTTTCGGCAAACGGCAGCCCCAGATTTTCGCGCAGCGTTGTGCCTTCATAGCGAGTGCGGAACACCCCGCGCTTTTGCAAAATAGGCACCACCAGCTCGATAAAGTCATCCAGCCCGCCCGGCAGCCAGGGCGGCAGCACGTTGAAACCGTCGGCCGCTTCGTTCTCAAACCATTCCTGCAGCGTATCGGCCACCTGCTCAGCGCTGCCGACCACGGTAAAGTGCCCGCGCGCGGTCGCCACCCATTGGTACAGCTGGCGGATAGTGAAATTGTTGTCATCGGCGATCTGGCGGATCAGCTCAGGACGCGACTTCATGCCTTCCGTCACCGGCAGCGGCGGCAGCGGGCCATCAGGATCGAATTTCCCCAGATCGATCCCGCCACCGGCCAGACCGTTCAGTAGCGCAATGCCATCGGCTTCGACGATAAGCGAAGTCAGCTTGTGGTATTTTTCTTTGGCTTCTTCCTCGGTACGCCCGATAAACGGCGCAACGCCGGGCATGATCAGCACGTGATCCGGATTACGGCCGACCGCCCTGGCGCGAGATTTGATGTCACGATAAAAAGCCTGCGCCGTCTCGAGATGTTGGTGGGAGGTAAAGATCACTTCCGCCGTGGCTGCCGCCAGCGCCCGACCGCTCTCCGATTGCCCGGCCTGTACGATAACCGGTTGACCTTGCGCCGAGCGCGCGACGTTCAGCGGGCCGCGTACTTTAAAGAATTTGCCGACGTGGTTGGTGTCGTGCACCTTTTGACGATCAAAGAACTGCCCGGAGGCCTTATCGCGCAGGAACGCATCATCTTCAAAGCTATCCCACAGTTTTTTCACCACCTCAACGTGCTCTTTCGCCCGCTGATAGCGGTATTCATGCGGATGCTGGGTATCGAGGTTGAAATTGTGCGCTGCCGCTTCCGTCGCCGTGGTCACCACGTTCCAACCCGCGCGGCCGCCGGAGATCAAATCCAGCGAGGCGAACTTTCGCGCCAGATTATAGGGTTCTTCATAGGTGGTGGATGCGGTGGCGATAAAGCCGATATTTTTGGTCAGCGGCGCCAGCGCGGAGAACAGCGTGAGCGGCTCAAAACCGGCTACCTTCGCCGTGCCGCCGTCGGTTACGCCAGAGGCCGGGATCGCCAGACCATCGGCCAGAAAGTAGGCATCAAACAAGCCGCGCTCGGCGGTCTGCGCCAGCTGCTTATGAAATTCGAAACTGGTTGCGCCGTCGGCAGGCTGATCCGGATGCCGCCACGCCGCAATGTGTTGACCGCCGCCGGGAAGAAAAGCGCCTAATTTGATTTGTCTGCTCATTCTGGTTTTCTCCTGATTCATTGCCGGGGAGTGGGCTGAAATCAAGATAGCCAGAATGAGCCGCCATTCTGAAATAACAAATATTGAGTTCGTTATTTACATTTTTGCAATAAGAAATCCATGCCGTTACAACAATACGTTATTAGCTATCCGCTTTTGCTTCTTCGGTCCGGGCATGTTCGCGAGCATTTTTACGCTGCCAGGCAGGCAGTTCCGACAGCGCAATCCCTTCCGGTACCACCTGATGCTTCAGGCAGGCAACCCGCTGAGCCCGATAAATGCCGGTATAGCCAGAGACCAGATAAGCCATCACGCAGGCCATCGCCGCGTACACGCCAACGTCGGCGCCGAACAGCTCAATAGCCATCAGGGTAGAAGCCAGCGGCGTGTTGGCGGCACCGGCAAAGACCGCGACAAAGCCCAGCCCTGCCAGGAAGGCAAACGGCAGATGCAACAGCGGCGCCAGCGCATTACCCAGCGTCGCGCCGACATAAAATAGCGGCGTCACCTCGCCGCCTTTAAAGCCGCTACCCAGCGACACGACGGTAAAGACCAGCTTGCCGAGAAAATCCCACGGTGCCAGCGGGTGCTGGAAGGCATCAACGATGGTCGGTATGCCAAGGCCGATATAACGATCCGCGTGCAGCAGGTAAACCGCCAGCGCTACCATTATCCCGCCAATAAACGGGCGCAGCGGCGCATAGGCCACGTATTTCTTCATGATGCCGCCAATCAGGTGCGTGGCATCCGCGAACGCGCGCGCCGCCAGGCCAAAACAGCCGCCGGCGATAATCACCGCACCCAGCGTCCAGAGCGACATCGGCGGGATCAGCGACATTGCATAGTGCGTATGGTGCACGCCCCACATCAGGCCAACCTGGTCGGCAATCACCGCCGCCAGCAGGCAGGGGAAGATGGCGGTGTAGTGCATCCGGCCAATCGCCATCACCTCCATCCCAAATATCGCCCCGGCCAGCGGCGTACCAAAGACGGAAGAAAAACCGGCGCTCACCCCGGCCATCAGCACCATTCGCCGCGCATCGTTATCAAGATTCAACAACGGCGTAAAACGGTCGGCGATAGAGGCGCCCATTTGCACGGCGGTGCCTTCGCGGCCGACCGAAGCACCAAACAGATGCGAAACCACGGTGCCGATAAACACCAGCGGTGCCATTCGCAGCGGGATCGTATTCGCCGGATTATGCACTTCTTCGAGGATCAGATTGTTTCCCGCCTCTACCGAACGGCCAAAGCGCAGGTACAGCCAACCGACGGCAAACCCGGCGAACGGCAACAGTCCGATCAGCCAACGATGGCCGATGCGTGTGGCGGTGGCCCAATCAAGCGAAAAGAGAAACAGTGCGGAAGCCGAGCCGACAAGCACGGCAATCACCGTAGCCACAAGCAGCCACTGCACAAGAAAGAAAAGCGTATTTTTACGTGCGAAACGTTCAGAGATCATTGACGCATCCTTAGATGAATTGATCATCCTGGACGCGGTAGAGGTGTGCCTGTTCATTCCCGGTCCAGGAATAAAAACAGGCATCATCAGCCACACGGCGGTTCAAGGGGGAATGCCATCCCCTGTCGCGCTATATTAGCACACGAATCGTTTCAGCCAAGCACTTTGCGCACGAAACTATTTCAGCGTTTCCAGCGGAAACGGCCGGTCCTGCACCACGGTTTTCATCACCAGCGTCGAACGCAGGTGCTGTACTCCCGGCATCGCCGAGAGCTTCTGATCGTAGAGCTGCTGGAACGAAGAGAGGTCGCGCGTCACGACCTGCATTAAATAGTCCGGGTCGCCAAATAAACGCTGCGCCAGCACAATCTGTGGGATATCTTCGACCGCTTCTTCAAAGGCGCTCACCGCGTTACGATCGCCCTCTCTCAGCGTGGCAAACACCAGCGCGACAAAATTAAAGCCCATCTTGCCCGGATCGAGATTGGCGCGATAGCCGGTAATCACCCCTTCCTGCTCCAGCGCACGCAGGCGCCGATGGCACGGCGACAGGCTCAGATTCACCCGTTCGGCGAGTTCGGTAATCGATAAACGACCATCGGCCTGGAGCTCAGCAAGAATTTTTCGATCGATACTGTCCATTTAGAAGATTCTCTCTCTTACCATCCATTTCAAGCATAACATTGAAAGCTCATTGCGCGGCAATACCGTTATTCTTTCTCGACCACGACTCAAGTGATTCGAGAATAACGCAATGACAAATCATGAAGGATGTCCACCATGGCAATGAGCTTCGTCGCCGGCTTCTGGCTGGTGTCGTTTCTGCTGATCGTGACGCCGGGGGCCGACTGGGCCTATACCATCAGCGCGGGTATTCACGGACAGCGCATCGTACCGGCCGTCGCGGGGCTTATCTCAGGGCATCTGCTGGCGACCCTCGTGGTGGTGGCCGGCGTGGGCGTACTGATTGCCGGGCACCCGATGGCGCTAACGGCAATAACCCTGCTGGGAGCAGCCTATCTGCTGTGGCTCGGCATCGCGCTACTGCGTCGCCCGGCAACGATATCCACCGCCCGCCAGCTAAGCGGCGGCTGGAATCAGTGGGCGCTGAAGGGACTGTGTATCAGCGGCCTGAATCCAAAGGTTTTTCTGCTGTTCCTTGCGCTGCTGCCGCAGTTTACCGACCCTCACGGCCAATGGCCGGTGGCGCTGCAGATGTCGGCGCTGGGGTTGATGCACCTGATCACCTGTACACTCATCTATTTACTGGTGGGCTACGGTTCGCGCGCGCTGTTGGCCAGCCGCCCGCAGGCGGCGCGGGTCGTCAGCCGGCTCTCCGGGGGATTGATGGTGATTATCGCGGCAATTCTGCTCGTTGAGCCGCTGCGCTAATGGGTGAGAGCTGCGCCAGCCGGGCTGGCGCAGGGGTTCAGGCGCGAATATCGTCGTATTCGCGAGTGTTATCAAATTCATGTTTCGCAAACGGGCACAGCGGAATCACTTTACGCTGCTCCTGGCGCATTTTCGCCACCACTTTTGCCACCAGCTGTTTGCCAACGCCCTGCCCTTTAAGGCTAGGATCAACGTCGGTATGCTCAATAATGCTCAGATGCTCGCCCGTTGGTACAAAGACGATTTCGGCGACCTGATTACCTTGCGCATCGTTCACATAAAACTTGTTATGCCCTTCCAGTATTTCCATCGCACCCTCGTTTAGTCATGATGACGGTATTTCAGCGCCCCGCTTGGGCAGGTATCAATCACCCGCACCACCGTAGCCACATCCACTTCGTCCGGGATAATCCACGGTTTACGCTTCAGGTTAAACAGTTTGCTGCTGCCCCTGACACAGTTACCGGAATGCTGACAAATGCCAGTATTGAAATAGACATCGATTTTTTCCCCGGTATAGACGCGATACCCCGCATCCAGTAGTTCCTTATCCATGACATTGCCTCTATTTATTTATATGGTTCGAGGCTAAGCATAGACCTGAGGCAATGGGGATCGCCACTCATTTCACCGTCACTTCATTGCGGATGCGGTTCTGGAACTCGGTCGACAGGGCGGCAAACTTCTGCATTTTGTCCGAGAGCTCGCGGATCACCCGCGCGCTGTCGTTAGATCGTCCGTAGACATAGTCAAAATAGACCGTGCAGTCTGCCAGTTTGCAGAGCTTGGCGTAATCATCCTGTAAATGAGGGAAGTAGATAAAGATCAGTGCCTTGATTCTGGAATGCAGCTGGGTGTTATCACCGTTAATGCTGGGGTGGGTACTACGGTATTCTGCATCCTGTTTTTTCTTTATTTTGGCGAGAAAAAAATGAATGCTTGCCAGCCGCTGAGTATGCCATTCGATTTCCATTGCCAGCAGCTCCTCATATTTTTGCAGCATCTTCTGCTGCTTTTCCTCTTCTCTTTTTAGTTCGAACTCATCTCGCATCTTTTGTTCAATTTTCAGTTCGGTGCGCATGATAAGAAACCATCCACCTCCTAAAACTAAAAAACTCACGATGAGCAGTAATACTACGGCAATAGCGTTGTCCATACACAAACCTCTTCGATGATGTGAATACGAAAGACGTGGGGTAAGAGCGACACAACGGCGTAGTAACATTAATTAATTTGTTCACGCGATACGCGGTGGACGTTTTGCGGCGAGGAAAAAGAGAACCCCGGCATGCTTCGCCGGGGGTTTCACTGATGCTGGTAAGCGTTAGAAGGAGTAAGCGACGCCTACGCGGAAGCGGGTCTGGCGGTCGCTACGGTCGTTAACGCCCACGTTGCCCACTTCACCGTATGGCGCCCAGTTTTTGTCAATTTTGTACGCCACTTTCACGTTGTATTCCTGGGAGTACGGCTTGTTGTTGTTACGCGCATTGCCTTCAGAGCTACGTGCATATACGTAGTTCAGCTCGGTACGCCAGTCGCCAAACACATAGCCAGCCCATGCGTCACCACGGTTTACCTTATCGTCGTCTTTATTCGCATTTGACGGGTAGCGGGTATAGTCATAACGGTAGCGTGCCGCTACATAGAAGCCGTTGTCAAAGCTGTATTGCACTCGCAGGTTTGGCTTATAAATAGAACGGCTGTCGTTACTTTCAATATTAAAGCCCGGCTGAATAGAGAAGTTTTTATTAAATTTGTATTGATAGCTAATAGACTCTTCATGACCATTACCGACAAAGTCGGCAAACGGCTGATTAGTATTATCACCACCCGATTTCCATTTTGCTTCTACCGAGAAACCAAAGCCATTTGCGAAACGATGAGAAACCGAAACACGGTCGGCGTTAGTTTTATCTGTTTTGCCACCATCAATAAACTCATGACGCAAATCGACCGTTACCGCAGAGGCTGCGAAGGATGCACCACATAATGCCATCAGGACCAGAGATTTTTTAAACATGCAATAACCCTCAATTGGAATTGTGTTTCATTTTTATGGAATTGCATTTTATTTTTTTGCGAAAGATATTTTAGTGATCGAGATCGTAAAGATTTATTTCATAACTGCACGAAATGAAAGGACGTGACAGGTGTCAAGAAAATAGGGATTGACGAACAAAAAACACCGCCACAGATCACACCAAAGATTAATTTACATTGAGCTTACATAACTTTAGATAAGATATTTATTCATTTATTTTCAATGGCTTAAATTACAATAATTTCATGCGTTATTTTTTTATTATCAATAATTCACCTTCCCAACAATATAAATATTAAGAATTAACCAAATAACATTGCAGCATTTGACACACTTTCAGGCGATATCTAACGGCATCGATTGAACTTTTCTGGATCACATTTCTCAGCTTCTCTCATTCTCACTTTTTCCATCTCTGCCATGTTTATTCGGTTATTCCTTATCATCTCACGCCGAGGCCTGCATGCTGGAGAATGTCATCATCAGATAATCAGCTTCCCGCTCTTTCAGACCAGGCTGGTTATCGCTGCGCTTAAACCCCTCTCCCGTTCGTTCTCTCTGTCGCGAGAGCGAACGCGACGCGCTTTCTTGCGTGCCAGCTGACTCACAATGTGAATGCCGTGGGTGAGAGATGACAGCATGCGCACCATTATGCATAATCGTGCAAATTCAACGATAAACAGGCAAAAGACATGTTAGCCAGCCAACGAAAACAGCAGATCCTGGCCATACTGGCACGAGATAAACAGGTGCAGTCGACCGGGCTTAGCCAGCACTTTAATGTTTCTGAAGATTCCATTCGCCGGGATTTACGTGAACTTGCCGCCGCCGGGTTACTCCAGCGCGTCCACGGCGGCGCACTGCCGGTTTCCGCCGCGATCGCGCCGTTCGAAACAAGAAAAAATGTGCAAATAAACGCGAAGAAAACCATTGCCCGGGAGGCCGTCGCGTTAATCAACCCAGGGCAAGTCGTCATTATCGACGGTGGCACCACCACCTCAGAGATGATCGCACTGCTGCCAAAGGCGCTGCCTCTCACCGTTGTGACCCATAGCCCACATATCGCCGTTGGATTGGTTGACTACCCGGAAGTAGAGGTCATTCTGCTCGGTGGTACGCTGTTTAAACACTCGGTGGTTACCACCGGAGCGGCAATGGCTGAAGCCGCCAGTAGAATCAACGCCGATCTGTTCTTTATGGGCGTGACGGGCGTGCACCACCGCGCGGGCTTTACCACCGGCAGTTTCGAAGAAGCGAGCGTAAAACGACTGCTTAGTGAGAGGGCTTCAGAGACGGTCGTGATGGCCTCCCACGAAAAAATCAACGCCGCCTCCGCCTTCGCCATTGGCGAACTTAGTCTGGCCAGCACGCTTATCGTCGACGGGGAGCTGGACGCATCGCTGTCCGAGGCGCTGGTTCGCAGCAACGTCGCGCTTATTAACTAACCAGGGCTAACCACGTCCTCTCCAGGCTTATCCTTAGAATGGCCTCTGCGCTGGCGAGCGGCGTTATGATCGACGCCACCTTTGCCACTCTGGCAGGCCGGTGACAAAACTATCCCTATATATGCTAGCCATGAGGCCATTGATAAATAACCTCTCGCATAGTTCAATGAATGCATAAGAACTTACGCATTGATTGTTTTAAGGAAGCTTATGTCCGTATCCCATTATTACCAGACTAAGCCGGATGGTTATGTTCGCTTCGAACAATCAGGAAAGTCTATGGAGGGCGAGTTCTACCGTTATGAGTCATTTGGTCAAGATAGTGATCCAACGTGGGGTTATATCAGGCCGTTTAATCGGGTCATCAGGCAACAGCTCATCGACAATTTACAGGCGCAACATGGCATCGACCTTCAGACGTTCACCTCTCAAGGTGACCTGATCACCTGTGATGCATTTGTGACCCACAAAGATTTGCAAGCAAGACACCAGGTGGTGCTTGATGCCTTCGAATTTATTGATCAATCGGAGCTGACAACTGAACAAGAACTCATTGCTCACTGCCGGGTCGATTTACTCCGACGCCAATACATTGTTGGTCGTCAGCTAAACGAGCCCAAAGAGACGTTAGATAACCTCAATGCCGAGTTTCTAAAATGGGTCACCCCTTTCTACACGCCGCTGCGCTATGAGCGGAAATGGCTAACCCGGCATCGTGAAGGACTGTTTCGTTTGGCGATAGTGGTTACTGCCGCTGTTCTCGCCTATTTTCACTTTAGCTAGCCAGGACATTCACAACATTAGCGCCACCATCGGCCATGGCGATATTCCCGGCGCTAGCCACGAGGGTATTTTGCCCCACAAACACCGAGACGACACCGCCATTGCTGCCGGTGACGTCATCGCGCTGATGCGCTTTTCGTATCGAAAAGCGCCATCCCTGAAGGCAGGTAAATATCTTTCGAAAAACAGCGGCCCGGCTTAAAGTGCCGGGCCGCTATCGACGGACAAACATCCCTATCAAAACACGAACATTACTCAGCCAACGTGCCCTGCAAAATAGCCAGCGCGGCGGTAAATTGTTTTTCCGTAATGGTCAGCGGATAAAGGAAACGAATGACGTTGCCATAAGTCCCGCAGGTCAGCAGCAGTAAGCCTTTTTCCAGCGCACGCTGCTGGACTTTTTGCGCCAGCGCGGCGGAAGGCTCGCCGCTTTTAGGGTCGACAAACTCTGCCGCCACCATCGACCCCAGGCCACGCACCGCGGCAATGCTCGGGTTACTTTCTTTTGCCGTAACCAGCGCCTGGGTCAGCCGTTCACCCAGCCGACGCGCGCGATCGCAGAGCGACTCTTTCTCAATGATATCCAGCACCGCGTGTGCGGCAGCGACCGCCAGCGGGTTACCTGCGTAGGTGCCGCCCAACCCGCCCGGCGCGGGCGCATCCATGATTTTTGCATTGCCCACTACGCCGGACAGCGGCATACCGCCCGCCAGGCTCTTGGCCATGGTCATCAAATCAGGTTTATCGGCATAATGATCCATGGCAAACAGTTTCCCGGTACGGGCAAAACCACTCTGCACTTCATCGGCGATCATCACGATCCCGTGCTCATCGCACAGACGACGAATCGCGCTGACCAGCTCTTTCGGCGCGACGTTAAAGCCACCTTCCCCCTGTACCGGCTCAAAAATAATCGCCGCGACTTGTTTAGCGTCGATATCCGCTTTAAACAGACGTTCGATGGCTTTCAGCGAATCTTCAACGGTGATGCCCTGCAGTTCAGAAGGATACGGTGCATGATAGACCGACCCCGGGAACGGGCCAAAGCCCAGCTTGTAAGGGGCCACTTTACCGGTCAGCGCCATGGTCATATAGGTGCGTCCGTGGAAACCGCCGCTAAACGCAATCACGCCGGGACGGCCCGTATAGGCGCGGGCGATTTTTACCGCGTTCTCTACCGCTTCGGCGCCGGTGGTGAAAAAGGCCGTTTTTGCCGGGCCGCTCACCGGTGCCAGCGTATTGAGCTTTTCGGCCAGGCTGACATAGCTTTCATAAGGCACGATCTGGTAGGCCGTATGGGTAAACTGCTGGAGCTGCTTTTCAACCGCCGCGACCAGATCCGGATGGCGATGTCCGGTGTTCAACACCGCGATACCGGCGGCGAAATCGATGTACTCTTTACCTTCGACGTCGGTGAGCGTCGCGTTTTCCGCCGACTGCGCGAAGAAGTTGCACATCACGCCAACGCCGCGCGGCGTGGCAGAAAGACGACGTTGATGAAGTTCGTTATTGCTCATGTTTTCAGACCTTTTGGTTATTCATCGTTAATCGAATTAATCACACGCCCAGACGATCGCGCAGGCTGTAATAGGCCGCGCCCATCGCGGTAAACGGTACGCGCAGCGTCCGCCCGCCCGGGAACGGGTAGTGCGGCAGATTGGCGAACGCATCAAAACGCTCCGCGTCCCCGCGCAGCAGTTCCGAAATCAGCCGTCCGGCCAGGTGGGTACAGGTCACACCATGGCCGCTGTAGCCCTGCATGTAATAAATATTTTTATCCAGTCGACCGAACTGCGGCATGCGCGAAAGCGTCAGCAGGAAGTTACCGGTCCAGCGATAGTCGATTTTGACCCCTTTCAACTGCGGGAAGGTTTTCAACAGTTTCGGGACCACCAGTCGCTCAACGTCATCAGGATCGCGCGCCCCGTAAACCACCCCGCCGCCGTAAAGCAGACGGTTGTCGGCGGTCAGGCGGTAGTAATCAAGCAGATAGTTACAGTCTTCGACGCAATAGTTATTCGGCAGCAATGAACGCGCCAGCTCATCGGACAGCGGCTCGGTGGTAATCACCTGGGTGCCGCAAGGCATGCTGCGTTTGGCTAGCTCAGGTTCCACTTTGTCACCCAGATACGCGTTACCCGCGACGATCACGAACTTCGCCGTCACCTGTCCTTTGGCGGTCGTGACCACCGCCGGCGAGGTGTGCTGAATGCCGGTGACTGCCGACTGTTCATAAACGCGGCCGCCGTTCAGGCGAATAGCGTCGGCTTCCCCGATGGCAAGATTCAGCGGATGAATATGCCCGCCGCTGTGATCCAGCAGCGCGCCGGTGTAGCGCTCGCTATCCACTTCACGGCGGATCGCCTTTTCATCCAGCAGCTCCAGCTGCGTATTACCGTAGCGCTCCCAGTTCTCTTTTTGCTCTTCCAGCGTCGCCAGCTGCTTGTGATTCATCGCCACAAACAGCCCGCCCGGACGGTAGTCGCAGTCGATCTGATAACGCTGAATGCGTTCACGGATAATCTCACCGCCTTCAAACATCATGCTGCCGAGCATTCTCGCCGTGTCCATACCGTAGCTTTTTTCGATAACATCAATATCGCGACTGTAGGAGTTAACCAGCTGCCCGCCGTTACGCCCGCTGGCGCCGAAGCCAATCCGCGCGGCCTCCAGCACAACCACGTCGTACCCCGCTTCGGCCAGATGCAGCGCCGACGACAGGCCGGTATAGCCGCCGCCCACCACGCAGACGTCGCAATGAATGGACTCATCAAGGGTCGGGAATGGCGCATATTTATTGGCGCTGGCGGCGTAATAACTGGTGGTATGTTCGGTCATGATTAAGCCTCCAGGCTGATCCAAATGGTTTTAAGTTCAGTGAATTTTTCAAGGGCGTGCAGCGATTTATCGCGACCATTACCGCTCTGCTTGTAGCCGCCGAACGGCACCGTCATATCGCCATCGTTATAGTTGTTCACGAAGACCGAGCCGGCCTTCAGGCGGCGGCTCATGCGGTGAGCGCGGGACAGGTCGCGCGTCCATACCGCCGCGCCCAGTCCGTATTGGCTATCGTTGGCCAGCGCAAGCGCCTGCGCTTCGGTTTTAAAGCGAGTGACCACCAGCACCGGGCCAAAAATTTCTTCCCGGCTGAGGGAATCTGTAGGGTCAACGTCAACGAAAATGGTCGGGCCGATTGCCGCAGGCCACGGCGTCTGACGACCGTCCACCAGCAGTTGTCCCTTGCGCTCGCCTTCACGAATAAAGGTGTGCACGGTGTCAGCATGGGCGCAATCGATCAGTGTCCCCATGGTGGTGGCCGGGTCGAGAGGATGGCCAGGCTGCCAGTTGCGCGCCTGCGCTTGTAAAAGGTCTAAAAACGCATCGGCAATGCTGTCTTCAAGCAGCAAGCGCGTACCGGCAATGCACACCTGCCCCTGGTTGTAGAAAATACCGCCCGCCGTGGCGTTGACGGCCTGCTGTAAATCAGGGCAGTCGGCGAAGACGATATTGGCGCTTTTACCGCCCGCTTCCAGCCAGACGCGTTTCATATTGCTGTCGCCGGCATCTTTCAGCAGCTGTTTGCCGGTGCGGGTGGAGCCGGTAAAGGCGATCGCATCGATATCCGCATGCAAGGACAGCGCCTGCCCGGCTTCATGCCCGAAGCCGCTTACCACGTTCAGCACGCCGTCAGGAATGCCCGCCTCTTTTGCCAGCCCGGCCAGGCGCAGTGCCGTCAGCGGGGATTTTTCCGACGGTTTCAGGATGACGCTGTTGCCCGCTGCCAGCGCGGGGCCTAATTTCCAGCAGGTCAGCAGCAGCGGGAAGTTCCACGGGACAATGGCAGCAATCACGCCAACCGGCTCGCGCACAATCATCGCCAGCTCATTACTGCTCGTGGTGGCGACTTCGCCATACACTTTATCCAGCGCCTCGGCGTACCAGCGAATCGCGCGCGCCGCGCCGGGAATATCATCGCGCAGGCTATGACGAATCGGCTTTCCGGTATCCAGCGTTTCCAGCAGCGCCAGCTCTTCCGCATGGGCTTCTATTAAGTCGGCGAGTTTGTTCAGCACCGCCTTACGTTTCGCCGACGCCGCCTGCGACCAGTCGCCGCGTTCAAATGCATCGCGAGCGCCTTGTACCGCGCGATCCACGTCGGCGTGTTGACCACGGGCAATGTTTGCCAGCGGAGCCTGGGTAAGCGGGTCAAGGGTTTCAAAGGTCGTATTGTCGGCGGCAGCACAATATTCGCCGTTAATAAATAACCGGTTTTCAATGGCGAGACTTAACGCTTTATCCTGCCAGTAAGCCAGATGATGGAAATTCATTTTGACTCCTGATTTTCGTATTCAAATACGCTTGATGGGTGAACGCCGGGCAACAGCAGGCCGCAAAGCGCCCCGGGTCAATAACCCGTATTTGCGCTTATGACGTTCTTTTTAATTACGTGTACTTTTTTACCCCGCCGGGAAATACATCCCGGCGGCGAAAAATAATCCGTTATGACGGCGATAGAACAGCCATTGCATCAGCCAGAGCGGCCAGGGGAGATTAAAACGTGGTGGGGGTATGGGCGCTGATAATCCGGCAAATTCCTGCCGATGTATTACTGAAGCTGTGCGGTATGCCGGTATTAATGGCATAGCTCTGCCCAGCGACCAGGTGATATGTCTGACCGTTAATCGTCAGAACCACTTCACCTTCCAGTACAGTGCCTATTTCCTCACCCTGATGCTTTATTCTTTCCCCGGTGGTGGTGCCCGGTTGATACGTTTCAAAAATCATTGCCAGCGTGCGATTAGGGTTACCGTTATGAACCAGCTTCATCGACACCCCCTGACTGCCCATTTCAATCAGGTCATCCTGATTAATAACGACCTGCGGCTCATCAGGTTTTTCCGGCTCGGAAAAGAATTCCGAGAGTGACAGACCATAAACTTTCAGCAGCTTTTGCAGCGTACTGATAGCAGGGCTGACTTTATCTTGCTCAATCGTGCTGATAGCACTGTGCGTCAGTCCAGAGAGTTCGGCGGCACGACGTTGTGAAAGTCCCTGCTTCTGGCGGATTTCCGACAAACGTTTTCCTGGCGCCAGTCCGTCATCACTCATAATATGCATTTCCTTAAGTGTAGGGGTCAGAGTCGCGGTTTTTCCGCGATATGGTTCTGACAAGCGGTGATAAAGCCCTCAAACAATATACGCGAAAGCGCGTACTCGCTACTGTTCCATTCCGGGTGCCACTGTACGCCCAGCGCGAAAGGATGGTCATTCACGCTGACCGCTTCCACCAGCCCATCCGGCGCACGCGCCTCAACACGCAGCCGAGGGCTGACCACTTTAGCTCCCTGACCGTGCAATGAATTGACCCAAAAGCTACTGCAATCCGGTAACAGGCGGGATAACAACCCGCCCGCCACCACCTGAACTTCATGCGACGGCGCGTATTGCTGCTCAATGGGCAGCTCCGGATCTTCCCGGTGCTCCAGCAGCTCCGGCTGTTCACACAGCTTGCGATGCAACGACCCACCGGTCGCCACCACCATTTCCTGGAGTCCACGGCAAATGGCGAAAATGGGGATGCGCCTTTCGAGCGCTGCGTTGATTAACGCCATGCTCAGAAGATCTCGCCCGGGATCGGCGTCAGGCTCATCGCCGTTTTCACCATAAAGGTGCGGCTGCACATTGCTGGGGCTTCCTGGCAGGTAGATACCGTCCAGTCTGGGAAGGAGTGCGTTCAGGTATTCAGGCTCTGCCAGCGCATGCGGCAGCGCAATGGGCAACCCGCCCGCACGAATAATGGCATTCAGGTACTTTTCTTGCAGGGTTTGGGTCTCATGACCCTTAAGCCTGTTCCTGCACATCACGATACCGATAACCGGCTTGTACATTATATTTTCCATGATCGCCCTCACAAAGTGGACTAAATTATAGCCATTACTGCCGTTAAATTGACCTTTATGTTCAATATTTTTTCAATCTAGCAGTGAGATTTCGTATTTGCAAACTTAATTTAACATTTGACAAACATTTCGTTTGCATACAAATTCGAGTAATGGTCATTATATTTTACACCTGAACGCAGGTGGGCAACAAAACCAAAGGCGAAGAATCATGGAAACTAATATCGTTGAAGTAGAGAGCTATGTTCAGCAGTCAGAAGAGAGGCGGGGCAGCGCGTTTGCGCAGGAAGTAAAACGCTACCTTGAACGCTATCCCAACACGCAGTCCGTCGATGTCTTACTGACCGATCTGAACGGCTGTTTCCGCGGTAAGCGCGTGCCGGTCTCCAGCCTGAAAAAACTCGAAAAAGGCTGCTATTTCCCGGCGTCCGTGTTTGCCATGGATATTCTGGGCAACGTGGTTGAAGAAGCGGGGCTCGGACAGGAGATGGGTGAGCCTGACCGCACGTGCGTGCCGGTGCTGGGGACCTTAACGCCTTCGGCGGCAGATCCTGAATACGTTGGGCAGATGTTACTGACCATGGTCGATGAAGATGGCGCTCCCTTTGACGTTGAGCCGCGGAACGTACTCAACCGCCTGTGGCAGCAGCTACGCCAGCGCGGACTGTTCCCGGTAGTAGCGGTAGAGCTGGAGTTCTATTTACTCGACCGTCAACGCGACGCCGAAGGTTATCTGCAGCCACCGTGCGCGCCGGGAACCGATGACCGCAACACCCAGAGCCAGGTCTACTCCGTCGATAACCTCAACCACTTTGCCGACGTACTCAACGACATCGATGAACTGGCACAGCTGCAGCTGATCCCCGCCGATGGCGCGGTCGCCGAAGCCTCTCCGGGCCAGTTTGAAATCAACCTTTATCACACCGATAACGTGCTCGACGCCTGCGATGATGCGCTCGCCCTGAAACGCCTGGTGCGCCTGATGGCGGAAAAGCATAAGATGCACGCCACTTTTATGGCCAAGCCTTATGAAGAGCACGCGGGCAGCGGTATGCACATCCATATCAGCCTGATGAATAACCGCGGTGAAAACGTGCTGGCCGATGCCGATGGCGAAGATTCTGTGCTGCTGAAAAAGGCGCTGGCGGGCATGATCGACCTGATGCCGTCTTCCATGGCGCTGCTGGCACCGAACGTGAACTCGTATCGTCGCTTCCAGCCGGGCATGTACGTGCCGACCCAGGCATCATGGGGCCACAACAACCGTACGGTTGCGCTGCGCATTCCGTGCGGCGATCGCCATAACCATCGCGTGGAGTATCGCGTGGCGGGGGCCGACGCCAACCCATATCTGGTGATGGCGACCATTTTTGCCGGTATTTTGCACGGCCTCGATAACGATCTGCCGTTGCAGGAAGAAGTGGAAGGTAACGGGCTGGAGCAGGAAGGGCTGCCTTTCCCCATCCGCCAGAGCGATGCGCTGTGGGAATTTATGCAAAACGCCCCGCTGCGTCACTATCTGGGCGAACGTTTTTGCCACGTTTACCACGCCTGTAAGAACGATGAACTGCTGCAATTTGAGCGGCTCATCACCGAAACAGAAATTGAGTGGATGTTGAAAAACGCATGACGCCCCTTCACGGGGCGGTAATACCGGCCTGAGTGGAACCTGGCCTGAATCTTCTGGTAATCCAGACATTTCCCGTATGTCGCGTTATGGAACGCAGGCGGCAACGGGCTTCCGTTAACGATTAAGACTGTGACGAGGAAATGAGATGATGCCGATGTTTACGTCCCCACAGGGGGAGGGAGGTTGCGAACATGAAACCGCCCTCACCGACTGCATGTTATCCCCACCGACGCCATTACTTCCCCTGCTAAACAGGTTTGATTTCAGGTCGACGCGACCGCAAACCCCGTTACGCAGTGGAGGTAACGCGCATGGCAACTAACACTTCGCTGAATATCCCTATGCAGCCGGGAAAAACCCGTCTGCGTAAATCGCTGAAGCTGTGGCAAGTGGTGATGATGGGCCTGGCCTATCTCACGCCGATGACCGTGTTCGATACCTTCGGTATTGTGTCCGGCATCAGTAATGGCCACGTGCCGGCGTCCTACCTGTTAGCGCTGGCCGGGGTGCTGTTTACCGCCATCAGCTACGGCAAACTGGTGCGTCAGTTTCCCGAGGCAGGCTCTGCCTATACCTACGCGCAAAAATCAATTAGCCCCCACGTGGGCTTTATGGTCGGCTGGTCATCGCTGCTGGATTACCTGTTCCTGCCGATGATTAACGTCCTGCTGGCGAAGATTTATCTTTCGGCCCTCTTTCCCGGCGTGCCGCCATGGGTGTGGGTGGTCACGTTCGTGGCAATCCTGACCGCCGCGAACCTGAAAAGCGTTAACCTGGTGGCGAACTTCAATACCCTGTTCGTGCTGGTACAGATAGCCATTATGGTGGTCTTTATCGTACTGGTTGTGCAGGGGCTGCACAAAGGCGAAGGCGTGGGGACCGTATGGTCACTACAGCCGTTTGTCAGTGAAAATGCGCACCTGATCCCTATCATTACCGGGGCGACGATAGTCTGCTTCTCGTTCCTCGGCTTTGATGCGGTGACCACGCTTTCAGAAGAGACGCCGGACGCCGCGCGCGTGATCCCCAAAGCCATCTTCCTGACCGCGGTGTACGGTGGGTTAATCTTCATTGCCGCGTCGTTCTTTATGCAGCTTTTCTTCCCGGATATCAGCCGCTTTAAAGACCCTGACGCCGCGCTGCCGGAGATTGCCCTGTACGTGGGCGGCAAGCTGTTCCAGTCCATCTTCCTGTGCACCACCTTCGTTAACACGCTGGCTTCAGGCCTGGCGTCGCACGCCAGCGTTTCGCGTTTGCTGTACGTGATGGGCCGTGACAACGTCTTTCCGGAACGCGTGTTTGGCTACGTGCATCCGAAATGGCGGACGCCAGCGCTGAACGTGATCATGGTCGGGGTTGTGGCGCTGTCGGCGCTGTTCTTCGACTTAGTCACCGCCACAGCGTTGATTAACTTCGGCGCGCTGGTGGCGTTTACCTTCGTCAACCTGTCGGTGTTCAACCATTTCTGGCGACGCAAAGGCTACAACAAAAGCTGGAAAGATCACTTCCATTACCTGCTGATGCCGCTTATTGGCGCGTTGACGGTCGGCGTGCTGTGGATCAACCTGGAAGTCACATCGTTAACGCTGGGTTTGGTCTGGGCAATGCTGGGGGGAATGTATCTTTGGTATCTGATCCGACGCTATCGCAAAGTACCGCTGTATGACGGCGAGCAGCGGATAAGCACTGTTGGGGAAAGCTAACCGAAATGCCCGATGGCGCTACGCTTATCGGGCCTACGGGGATTGAGATCGACATTCTTTGTAGGCCGGATAAGTCGCTTACGACGCCATCCGGCACTCCGCTATCTGAGCGGCGCAGCATCACTGCGCCGCTGTATTCAGGGCTACGCCGTTTTATCCAGCACCACCACACACTGCCCCGCGCGTACCGATGATCCCGGCTGTACGCGGACCTGGCTGACCACCCCGTCCTGCGAGGCCAGCAGCGGGATTTCCATTTTCATCGACTCCAGAATGACCAGCACATCGCCTTCACGAACGGTGCTGCCCACGTCGACGTTGACCTGCCAGAGGTTACCGGAGATCGGGCTTTCAATCCCCTCCTGCCCCGGCTTAAGCGGCGCATCCTCACCTTCCGCCTCCCGCGCATCGCTGCTGTCAAAATGTGCCTGGCCGTTGGCAATCCAGCGCTCGCGCTCTGCGTCGAATGCGCCTTGTTGATGATGACGGAACGCCTCAATGCCCGCCGCTTCCGTCGCGAGGAATTGCTGATACTCCGCGAGTTTCAGGGTGGTATGTTCAATACGCAGCGGATAACGACCTAAGGGAAAATCACGACGAATCGTCAGCAGTTCGTCGGCAGAAACCGGGTAGAAACGGATCTGGTCGAAGAAGCGCAGCAGCCACGGCTTACCGCCGAAATCGTCCACCGCATGATAGCGATTCCACATTTGTAGCGTGCGACCAACGAACTGATAGCCGCCCGGGCCCTCCATGCCGTAGACGCAAAGATACGCCCCGCCGATACCGACCGAGTTTTCCGCCGTCCAGGTTCGTGCCGGATTGTACTTGGTAGTGACCAGCCGATGGCGCGGATCGAGCGGCGTGGCCACCGGCGCGCCGAGGTAAACATCCCCCAGCCCCATCACCAGGTAGCTGGCATCGAATACCGTTTTATACACCGCATCGACGTTAGCCAGATCGTTGATACGGCGAATAAACTCCAGATTGCTCGGGCACCACGGCGCATCACGGCGCACCGTGGTCATGTACTTGTCGATAGCTTTCTGACACGCCGGATCGTCCCATGATAGCGGCAGCCAGACAACGCGCGACGGCACCTCCAGAGAGCCCTGTTCACAGACCGACTGCCATAGCCCGGTCACCACATCCAGCAACGTCGCCAGGCTCAGCGCCTCCGGCTGATAGTGAATCTGTAGCGAACGGATACCCGGCGTCAGATCGATAACCCCCGTTAACGCCCGCGCCTCCAACGCCTGCATCAGCGCATGCGCGCGAAAGCGCAGTACCAAATCCAGTTCCGGATCGCCAATCTCCAGCAGCAAATGGGTATCACCGGAGAGCCGCGCCACCAGCCGTTTATCGCGCTCGCCGCAGTCCAGCACCACCGGCGATGGCAGGCCCGCAGGCTGCCAGGGTGTAATCTGTGAGGTCAGGCTGGCGATTTCCCGCTCCTGGGCCTGCGCCAGCCGCCGGGCGGTGGCGATATCAACCGGCACAAAGCGCACTTTGTCACCGGCTTTAAGCTGCCCCATGGCGTGCAGATCGGCCTCAATAATCGTCGCCGGGCAGACAAAGCCGCCCAGGCTCGGCCCGTCTGGCCCGAGGATCACCGGCATATCGCCGGTAAAATCAATCGCCCCGATGGCGTACGGGTTGTCATGAATATTTGAAGGATGCAGCCCCGCCTCACCGCCGCTATCGCGAACCCATTCGGGTTTCGGGCCAATCAACCGCACGCCGGTACGGCTGGAGTTGAAGTGGACTTCCCAGTCGGTCGCAAAGAAGGTCGCCATATAGCGCAGTGTAAAATACTCCGGCGCCGCGTGCGGGCCATAAATCACCCGCAGTTCGCGCACAGGGGCCAGCGCGGTGCCAAGCGATGGCGGCAGCACCGCGTCCGGACACGGTGCGGTGAGCGGCGCCAGATGCAGCACGTCGCCGGTGCGCAACGCCCGCCCGCCGTGGCCGCCAAACTGACCCAGCGTAAAGGTACTTTTGCTGCCGAGATAATCCGGCACCTGAAAACCGCCGCGCAGGCACAGATAGCTGCGCACGCCACCACCCTGGATATCGCCCATCCGCAGCGTCATACCGGCGCGCACGAGGAAGGTGCGGTTGTTGGCCTGCGGGACGCCGTCCAGCGTCAACGCAATCGCCGCGCCGGTCACCACCACCTGCGCATCACAGTTAAATTTTAGCGTTGGGCCGCTGAGGGTAATTTCCAGCGCGGCCGCGTCGGCGGCATTTCCCAGCAGGCGGTTGCCAAGACGCAGCGCCCTGCTGTCCATCGGCCCGGACGGCGGCACGCCCACCGCCCAGTAGCCTACGCGGCCGGGGTAATCCTGTACCGTGGTTTGCGTACCGGCGCTCAACACTTCCAGCGTAGCGGCCTGATAATTCAGCCCTTCCAGGCAACGGGTCCACGGCTCGCCGCAGGCAAACGGCGTAAAGGTCAAAATTTGCTGCAAATAGCTGCGGTTAGTCTCCACGCCGTACAGACGGGTTTCGCCCAGCGCGGTATGCAGCGCGTGGATTGCCGCTTCACGCGTCGGCTGCCAGGCGATAATTTTCGCCAGCATCGGGTCAAAAAACGGCGGCACCTCGCAGCCAGATTCCACCCAGCTGTCGATGCGCAGCGTCACGCGGTCGTCGGTTGGGAACACCACTTCGGTGAGCAGACCGGGCGATGGCTGGAACTGACGGCCCGGATCTTCAGCGTAAACACGCGCCTGAATCGCATGCCCCTGAGGCTCAAGGCGGTCACGCAGCTCGCCCAGCGGCGGTAATTCACCGGCGGCAAGGGCAATCATCCAGCGCACCAGATCGACGCCCCACACCTGCTCCGTCACCCCGTGCTCGACCTGTAGCCGCGTGTTCACCTCGAGGAAGTAGAAGTGGGCGGCATCGCTGTCGTAGACAAATTCCACGGTACCAGCGCTACGGTAGTTTACCGCTTTACCCAGCTTGATTGCCGCCTCGCATAACGCTTGCGCCATGCCTGCGGGCAGGTTGGGCGCGGGCGTCTCTTCCAGTACTTTCTGGTTACGGCGCTGTACCGAGCAGTCGCGCACGCCCAGGGCAATAACCTCACCGTTGCCGTCGCCAAAGAGCTGTACTTCCAGGTGGCGCGCGCGTTCGATGTATTTCTCAATAAACACGCCCGCGTTGCTGAAGTTATTTTTCCCCAGCCGCACCACCGCGTCGAAGGCCTCGCTGAGCTCAGCAGCGCTATAGCAGACGCGCATCCCAATGCCGCCACCGCCCGCCGTGCTTTTGAGCATCACGGGGTAGCCTACGCGTTCGGCGGCCTGAAGCGCGTCGGTGACATCCGCCAGCAGTTCGGTGCCTTCGAGCATCGGCACGCCGTGCGCTTTTGCCAGCGCCCGGGCGGTATGCTTAAGGCCAAACAGGCGCAACTGTTCCGCCGTGGGGCCGACAAAGGCGATACCGGCCTGTTCACAGGCGTCGGCAAAGTCGGCGTTTTCCGAGAGAAAACCATAGCCCGGATGAATCGCCTGTGCGCCGTTGGCCTTCGCCGCCGCGATGATCTTGTCACTGACCAGATAGGTGTTGGCGGCCGGGCCATCGCCCAGGCTTATCGCCTCGTCGGCTTCACGAATATGCAGGCTGCTGATATCAGCGTCGGAATAAACCGCCACGCTGCCAATGTCCATAGCACGCAGCGTGCGAATAATGCGGCAGGCAATCGCCCCGCGATTCGCAATCAGGAGTTTCGTTAACATAGGTCAGACTCAATCGTGGCGGGTCGTCCCGCCCAAAAATCGGCTCACCGCATGGTCGTCCATGGGGAACAAGCGTTTAAGGCAGGAGGCGTCCGGCACGCACTTCAAACAGGCGATAGATCATTTTTCGCAGGCGCTGCCAGCGGGTTGGCGTCAGTTCCATACCAGCACCTCCGCTGGCGTGGGGTTCCAGCCGTTGCAGGGATTATTCAACTGCGGGCAGTTGGAAATCAGCACAATGACGTTGCACTCGGCGCGCAGCTCGACGTATTTCCCCGGTGCGGAAATACCGTCTTCAAAGGTCAGGCCACCCTGCGGCGTCACCGGGACGTTCATAAAGAAATTGATGTTCGCGCCAATATCGCGTTTTTGCAGGCGACCATCGTGCAGGCAGGCGCACAGGAAGTTATCGCGGCAGCTGTGCATATGACGCTTATCGAGCGCATAGCGCACGGTGTTGCTCTCCTGCGCGCAGGCGCCGCCGAGCGTATCGTGGCGACCGCAGGTATCGGCCACAATCGTCAGCAGCGGGTTGCCCAGATTGGAATAAAGCACGCTGTCGCAGGTCAGGTAGGCGTTGTTCTGGCGGCGCAGCGTGCGCTGGGCATCGTAGCGTTCACGAGGGTTATCGGCATTATAGAACAGCGTGTCGATAGCCTGATTACCTTCCAGATCGAGCAGACGCAGGGTTTGCCCTTTTTTCACCTCAAACAGGTAGGGTTCTCCCGCCGGGATCACGTGGCGGAAGGCGGCATACTGAGCATGTTTTTCGCTGGCAGCGGTCATTTTTTCGGCTCCTTACAGGGCAAAAAGTTGCGTATTGGTGAAGGCGCGCTGGTTTTCCGGGCGGGTTAAAAGCGCGTTAACCGCGGCCTCTTCATCCTCGGCCCGACGCCAGCTGAGCGCGACCGGGCGCGGCGTATATTCGCGCGAAGGGTCCATCGGGTGCGGCAGCGCGGTCATCACCATCAGGGCGTCCATGGGCGCATACAGTTCCACGTAGCTGCCCGGCTGCGAGTGGCCGCTGTGGAAGCTGAACTGCCCGTTTTCATCCACGGTCACTTTGCTAAAGAAGTTGACCACCATCAGCAGATCTTCAAGATTCAGATCCCATTTTCCCATCTCCACCAACAGGTTATCCGTGCCGTTGCGGTAGAAGGCATTGCGCAGTTCCTGATAGCGCCCCTGCCCGTATTTCTCCGCCGCTTCGGCGGCATTGAGTACGCCGCCAAACGGGTCGTGCCAGCCGCTGGTGTCGGCGGTAATGCCAGCGAGCACGCGGCCCATATCCGAGTAGAAGCAGTGCCCGGCGGTCAGGCGCGCGGTGTGCTGGCCTTTGAGCGTGTCCGGCAGATTCAAGCGTTCGCTTTTCTCATGCGGGTTTAACATCATCAGGCTGACGTTAGCGCCGCCGTCGATGTCGGTCATCCGCAGGATCTGCCCGCGCTTGAGAATAAAGGAGAGATGCCCACCGGCGGGGAGCGTCTCTTCGCGTAATGTTGTCATGGTATTCACTGTTAACCCCTTAATGCATAAACGTTATCGGGAGCCGTACCGCCGAGCGCGGAAAGCCGCGTCTCGTTGAGCGGGATATCGTAGGTAATACGCGCGCCGAAGGCGTTCGGCGCCTGTGGGTCAATGCGCACTTTGTCGAACACCAGCAGGCGGGTGCCGAGGTTGAAGCCTTCCGACAGATCGTGCGTCACCATAAAGACGGTCATGCGGGTTTCGCTCCACAGCTGCAACAGCAGCGCGTGCATGTCTTTACGGATCCCCGGGTCAAGCGCGCCAAACGGTTCGTCCAGCAACAGGACGCGCGGTTGCATAATAAATGCCTGGGCGATGGCTAAACGCTGCTGCATACCGCCCGAGAGCTGAGCCGGATATTTATCGAGCGCGTGGCTTAGCCCGACCTTTTCCAGCATTTCAGCGGCCCGCGCGCGCGCCGCGCGTTTTTTGCTGCCAAACAGCCGCCCGCACAGCGGCGATTGCGGCAGTTCCAGGCCAATCGTGACGTTGTCCAGCACGTTCAGGTGCGGGAAAACGGAGTAGCGCTGAAACACCACGCCACGGCTGCTGTCCGGCTCGGCGTTGAGCGGTTTTCCTTCCAGCGTAATGGAACCGCGGCTTGGCGCCTCCTGGCCGAGCAGCAGGCGCAAGAAGGTGGATTTTCCGCAGCCGGATGCGCCCACCATGGAGCAAAACTCCCCTTCTTTAACCTGCAAATTCAGGCGTTCCAGCACCACGTGGTCGCCGTATTCCTGCCAGATATTGTTGATACTGATAAAGCTCATGCCTTCCCTCCTTCCGCCCAGGGAAAACAGGTTTTGTGTAGCTGACGGAGCGCCAGATCCATCAGCCATGCCAGCAGCGTGATCCACAGGACGTAAGGAATAATGACGTCCATCGCCATGTAGCGGCGCACGAGGAAAATGCGGTAGCCCAGCCCGGCGGTTGAGGAGATAGCCTCGGCTGAAATCAGGAACAGCCACGCCGACCCCAGCAGCAGCCGCAGCGAGGTCAGAAGCCGCGACAGCAGCTGCGGCAGCACCACCCGTAGCACCAGCGTCCAGCTATTCGCGCCTAAGGTCTGCGCTTTAATCAGGATCTCCTGCGGAATGTCGCCCGCGCGCTGTTCCAGGTCGCGAGCCAGCATCGGGGTGATGCCAATGACAATCAGCATCACTTTCGACAGTTCATCCAGGCCGAAGACGATAAACAGCACCGGTAAAATCGCCAGCGGCGGGATCATCGACAGCACGGTCATCAGCGGCGACAACGACGCCCGCCACAGCGGGAATACGCCGGACATCACGCCGATGCATAGCCCCACCAGCGACGCAATAGCCAGACCGGTCAGCAAACGGGCCAGGCTGACCAGGGTATCAACCCATAGCAGGTACTCACCGCTGCGTTTATCCGGGGTAAACGCCATCCGCGATATGGCATCCAGCATCTGCTGGAAACCGGGCAGCAGTTTGTCGTGCGGGTTGGCGTCCAGCCGTACCGCCGAACCGAAGAAATAGGCCATCAGCAGCAGGATGAACGGCAACATCACAAGCATCAGACGCATGCCGGGTTTGGGATGACGATTAATGTGTCGCATGGAAACTCCGTCAGTCATCACAGCGTGCCGGCAGCGGCCATTTTCACGAAGCTGTCGTCAAAGCGCAGCTTCACGTTATTGGCATCGCCCCAGCTCACCTTGCCGGGGAAGGTCATACCGATAAAATCCGCGCTCTGGGCGCCCTCGCCCAACAGCCCTTTATCAAATGAGAACGAGGCCACGCGCTGCATGGTTTTCGCCAGCTCCGCCGAGGTGATAAACGCGATGTTGTCCTGCGGGGTGTAGAACAGGTGGGTGGTTTTTAACTGCGCCTGATAACCGGCCAGATCGGTGCCGGAGGCGGCGGCCATCGACGTTAACGCGTGGGTATCCTGCGCCTTCATCAGGCCCATCATCTCGTACCATGCGCCGGTCAGCGCTTTGCCAAGCGCAGGGTTATCCTTCAGGGTTTCGCTATTGACGACCATCATGTCAATAAGCTCGCCGGGGACCTGCGAGGAGCTAAAGACTTCGGTGGTTTTTGGCGTCCCTTTGATAACGGAGAGCTGCGGGTTCCAGGCCACGGCAGCCTGTACGTTTGCCGTGCCGAACGCCGACACGATATCCGCATCGGAGGTGTTCACGACGGTGACATCTTTTTCCGCCAGGCCCGCTTTTTCCAGCCCGCGCACCAGCAGGTAATGGGAAACAGAAAGCTCCGGCAGGTAGACTTTCATCCCTTTCAGATCGTTAAGGGTTTTGCCCTCACCTTTCATCACCACGCCGTCGTTGCCTTCCGAATAGCTGCCGAGGATCAGCGCAGTGGAGTCCACGCCGCCCGCTGCCGGGATCGTCAGCGCGTCCATGTTGGTCATGGTGCAGCCATCAAACTGACCGGCGGTGTACTGGTTAATCGACTCGATATAATCATTAAGCTGGACGACGTTGATTTTAATGCCGTATTTATCCGCCCATTTATCGATGATTTTGCTACTGCTGATGGTGCCCCAGGGCATCCATCCGGCGTAGATGGTCCAGCAGACGTTAAACTCTTTCTTTACGGCAGCAAAAGTGGGAAGACTGACCAGCATCGCCAGCGACAGGACAAGAGCGCGGTATAATGACGTTTTCTTCATGTCTAACCTCTGATAGGCAAAAATTAGGGGCAGCGCGACACCATCAGGTGCTGCTGTCTCCCGGGTTTTTGTCCCGCCGTGTAACCTCTCAGAGGTCGCCAGCTCTTGGACCAGCCGTTCACCGCGGTGAACCGGAACCCTAGCCAGCTATTTTTCAGATTGTGTGTTGCACTGCGAAGTGAGATTTGCAAAGGCTATGCCAGGTTTATTTTTGCTTATTATCAGTGCATTAGGCGTTGGTTCGTGAGCCACATCCCTTTTGTGGTGCGCGAAAAGAAGGCAGTGCTCCACAATGGTGCTGGTGGGGATGGGCGTGGTTTTATCAGCAAGGGGAAAGCATTCAATATGTTTACCGTGGCGTTATCAATATCGCAGCGTTTTCTATCCTTTTCGCTGCGCGCCAGAATAGTGCTGAGTAAACAGCAAATCGAACTGCTGCTTTTTTTTCTGTAGGCAAGGAAACATTTTACTGTAGCTGGTGATAAATTCCGGGGTGATCAGGCTATGCAGATCCTCATTCGCCAGCCACTGGCTGCGGATAAACTGCGCGGGCGTCACGTGCCACTCGGCTTTCGGCTCGCAATATGTATAGCAATGACCACGATGATTAAACTCAAAAAACTCCTGGCCATTATTCAACGAAAAATAGCAGTTCTGCAGGCCGTCAATCGTGAGATTCATAAAGTAAGCATCTTTGATAAAGCGGGCAATATCGTGAGAAATGACGAATACCGCCGTCGGTATGTCATGGCTAAGGAGATCGTTAAAGTCTTTCAGCGTGGTGATTTCAGGAGTCAGTTCATCAGACTCCAGGAATACACAAAACATGGTGGTAACCCTCTGCATACTGCTACCCGGGCGATGAAATCTGGAGAGGCCGTGAGAGCCTCTCCAGCAGAGTGGTTTAGAACTGATATACCGCACCGATACCGACGACGTTATCCGTGCTCAGACCCAGGTTCTTCACGGCCGCGTTGTCTTTATCCAATAGGTTGATTTTATAATCGACGTAGGTGGCCATATTTTTATTGAAGTAGTATGACGCGCCCACTTCCATGTATTTCACGACATCCGCGTTTCCTTTGATGCCCTGGTTGTCGTTGCTCGCTCGCGATTGCAGATAAGCAATGGATGGACGCAGGCCGAAATCGAACTGATACTGAGCAACCAGTTCAATATTTTTGGTTTTGTCGGTAACGAAATCCCCGACCTTTGTCATATTACGGGTTTCGGCGTAAGTCGCGGCCAGGTAGATATTGTTAGCATCGTATTTCAGGCCGCTGGCCCATGCTTCCGCATTTTCAGCATCGTTATAGGTCAGGCGCTGCTGATCGTCAGTACGCTTAGCGCCGGAATAGGCCGCCGTCGCGCTGACGCCCGCACCAATCTCATACGCCACGGAAGCGCCCCAGCCTTCACCATTCTGCGCGAAGGCATCGTCACGGCCGTTAACGTTTTCACTTCCCCCACCGTTTTTGCCCTGGTACTGAATCGCGAAGTCCAGACCATCCACCAGGCCAAAGAAACCGCTATTACGGTAGGTTGCCAGGCCGTTTGCACGGTTATTCATAAAGTTATCGGTGGTTGAATAAGAGTCCCCACCAAAGACAGGGAGCATATCCGTCCAGGCTTCAACGTCATAGATGACGCCATAGTTACGGCCATAATCAAACATACCGTAATCGCCCGCTTTTAATCCGGCATAGCCCAGACGGGTCGCGGTTTTCGCGCCATCTTCTGTACCGTTACCCTGAATGTTGTATTCCCACTGACCATAGCCGGTCAGCACATCATTAATTTGTGTCTCACCTTTAAAGCCCAGACGAATATACGTTGCATCACCATCGCTTCCCTTTGCATCAGAGAAGGTGCGACGGGCATCAACTTTCCCATATAAATCCAGCTTGTTACCGTCTTTATTATACATTTCGGCTGAATGCGCTGCACCCGCAGCCAGTAATGCTGGAATAATCACTGCAAGAATTTTTTTCATAATGGCTTCATCATTTGTTAGTTATGTTGAAATCAATAGACCGCCTGGCTATTACATGTAGACAGGCGCTCTCAAACACTGCCTGTAAACATTTAAGGAAAAGTTCATAAAACAAAACTAATAACATGTAATAATATGTAAAACACCCTGTCACATCTCTTTTTCTGAGATGCAAAATAAATTCATTCACAATAAAACTACATTTAAAGAAAAACCTCATAATACAAACAGACGATTTCTGATTTTTTTTGCAAATACATCAAAAAGACTAACCCATTACCATAAAAACTATTAGCCTGCGTGCATTTGTTATGTATAAAAAGAATCATTCCATCAAGTCATTTCCACACCGACAGCAGACTTTGACGCCATAAAAATCAATTATCATAGTCAAATAAATTGATAAATAGCTTATGTTTCAAATTATTATCTTGTGTAATGTTGCTTTGTCGGGATTGAAAGAATTCATCAATCTGCTATCAATAGAATGCCCCCTATAACTATCACCTTCATTGGTTATCGGGAACGGCAGCAAACGCGACTATGATGCCTTTATATTGCCTTAGTTGATTCTTATCGCTCTACAGGAAGCGTATTACTTCCCCCTTTTCCCTGATGCGCAAAGTGGCGCGCGGAGAAGATATTTATGCACCAACTCGGCGCACCATGCGTGGCGGTTAAGCTGAACGCCGGGGAAATATTAAACTAAATGAGATGCCTGACGGCAGACAAATATATTGAATGTAAACAAAAATGATAAAACAGGTAAAGATAAGGAACATTCACCCAACATATAGCACGTTACTTTCGTCAAACATCAACCAGACAAATAAATTGGAATCAATAACAAATAAATTGTTAATCACGACATGCGTGATTAATAAATAAAAGACTAATCACTCCAACATTAATTTTATATAGGTTTTTTATGCCGATAGCCCCTGGTAATAATGAAGTTCAGAGCGTAAAAAGACAGCGCCTCTCGCGCCTGCAAAAAATGCTGCTGGTAGAGACGGTAAAACAGCCGTCAGGAAAACCCCTCACGCGTGATATCGAGCGGGCATTACAGCTAAAGTCATCAATCAGGACATACAGCAGCAATGTCCGTAAGACCTTTCATCTGATGGAAAAAAAGGGCCTGGTGCGGATCTATCGCAGGAACGATCTCCAGCTTATGGTTCTGCTGACGGCGGAAGGCCAGAGTCTGGCGAATCAATTGATTAAAGAGGAAAACCGCACCGATTGTCTGAACGATGTCGCGGGTGAAGAGCATCTCCCGTATCGCAAAACGCCTAAGGATGGCACGAAACTGGTATCGATTTCGTTGCTAGGGCAGGAATACATCACCCGCCAGGCGGCGCTGGTGATCTACGCCCAGGGGAATACCGGTTTGAAACTGTGGCTCGAAGAAAATGAGACCGTGACGATTCATGGCAGCCTGTCGACCACCGTGGAACTGTACAGAATGTGCTATCAGACCGGCCTCCCCGTTCATACGGTTGCGCTCGTCGCGGATGACATGCCAACGACTGCGGCTGAGGAAGCGGGGCGAGCGTAAGCCCTGCATACGGAGTGGCTCATTCCTGGCCCCATTTCTATGCCACACAGGCTGTTGATTGGGGGTAAGGCAGGTTGAACTCGGTTGACAGGAAAATGCCAAAAAGCCGAATTAAATCATGGCGTCGTTGAATTCAGTGGAGAGATAGAGACTTAAGATTGGAGCGGGCGAAGGGAATCGAACCCTCGTATAGAGCTTGGGAAGCTCTCGTTCTACCATTGAACTACGCCCGCAAAGGTGTGCGAGGAGCATTATAAACGTTACTCCTCGTCTGGCAAGCTATCATGTTGCTAAGTGACGATAAAATAACCGCTTAGCACTTCGGCGGGCTGCCCTGTGGCGGCAAATAGCGTAGCGGATCGATAGCCGTCGCCCGGTAGCGAATCTGGAAATGCAGCCGCACCGAGTCCGCATCCGAACTGCCCATCGTGGCAATTTTCTGCCCTATCTTCACGCTCTGACCGTTATTCACCAGCAGCTTATCGTTGTGTGCGTAGGCGGTGATGTAATCCTCGTTATGCTTGATCATCACCAGGTTGCCGTAGCCGCGCAGCTGATTGCCAACGTACACGACCTTCCCGGCTCCGGCAGCATAGACCGGCTGACCGCGGCTGCCGGCGATATCAATACCTTTGTTTCCGCCTTCCGAAGTGGTATAGGTCATCACGACCTTACCGCTAGCAGGCCAGCGCCAGCAGCGTTGCCCCACCGGCGGCCATGAAGACTGGGGCACTGCGGAGGAGGGAACCACTTTCGCCGTTTTGCTGGCGGTCGATTTTTTCGCCGAGGAAGCCGCGCCGCTCACCTTCAGCTTTTGCCCGACTTCAATGGTGTACGGCGGAGAAATACCGTTCATTCGCGCCAAATCTCGCACGCTGGTGCCCGTCATACGCGAAATACGCGACAGCGTATCGCCGCGCTTTACGGTATAAACCGAACCGCTGTAGCTGCCTTCTGACGAGTTTCCGGCGCAGCCGGACAGCGCCAGGCCGATAGCCAGGCACATTGACAGTCGTAATGGGGAAGAGATTTGGCTTCCTGCTCGCAAAACGTATCCTCAGGTCATCAACGATCGGGACACCTATGATAGCAGGCTCACGCAGGATGCCAAACCATCAGGAAAGTGAATGATTGCCAAATGGGAAACCTTCCGCCACCAGCTCCATGACCTGTGGGCACCAGTTGGCTGCGGGTATTTTTACCATGGCCGGATAAAAAATCTGCGGCGCAGGGAAGACGTCTACCACGTAGCATTCATGCAGCTTCTCTGCACACACCTCGGACGACGGCAGCAGCGTCGCCGCCGCCAGCCCCGACTCCAGCCAGTCGATAATCACCCCCGGCTGGGTGATGTGCATAATCACCTTCGGGTTCACGCCCGCTTTGCGGAATAGGTCGATCAGCATCTCGTAAGTGCCAGAGTCTTTCGCGCGGTGCAGCAGTACCAACGGCAGCTCGCCCAGTGCATTGTAGTCAAACGGGTTAGCCGGCGCTTGCGGCAGGCATTTTTTGTTGATCACGGCCACCAGCTTCACCGGATCAAACGACACATAGTCGAAGCCTTCGCTGCGATAGGGGCGCTGGATAAATGCCAGATCGATCGCGCCCTCATTAAGCAACATCTCCAGGTGGCTGGAATCGGTGACGGAGATATTCACCTCGATTTCGGGGTAGCGCTGATACAGCGCCAGCAGCAGCGGTTTGAAATAGGACTGAAACAGATGGCTCATCCCAAAACGAAACTGCAGGCGATCTTTCTGAGCGATCTCCATGGTTTCACGGGCCGTATCTTCGACCTGCCGCAGAATCTCACAGGCCTTACGGTAAAGGAAAAAGCCCGCTTCCGTTGGCTCTATGCGGTTGCCGTGGCGCAAAAACAGCGGCGTTTGCAGCTCGTCTTCCAGCTCCTGAATACGTTTGCTCAGCGGCGGCTGAGCCATGTTCAGAACCTTTGCCGCCTGGCTTATTGATCCCTGTTCTACCACCCGACAGAAATAGCGTAACCGTTTTAAATCCATATCGCCCCCGCGCCTGAAATGACTTGCCCTAGTGTACGCACGATGCCGCGCCGGGTGTAGCCACATCTTTTTGATCTACCGAGACCAGGCTAAACGGTATTTGCCCCTTCCCGGTGTAGGGAATAGGGTGATCGCAGCAATTCTTACCGATGATAAACAGGAATACACCGTGAAAAATAACACGACCGTACGCGATCTGCGCTCCGCGCTCGCGCTACTAAAAACGCTGCCTGGTGAATACGTTGAAACCGACACCGAGGTTGATCCACACGCTGAACTGTCCGGCGTTTACCGTTACGTTGGGGCCGGCGGCACCTGCCAGCGCCCGACGCGTAAAAACGGCCCGGTAATGATGTTCAACAAAATTAAGGGATTCGATGATATCAGCGTCGCAATTGGTATCAACGGTTCTCGTAAACGCGTCAGCCACTTCCTGAACTGCCCGCCGGAAAAACTGGGCCACCTGCTGAAAGACTCCGTCCAGAGCCCGATTCCACCGGTGCTGACCACGCAGAAAGCGGTCGCTCAGGAAGTGGTTCACCTGGCCACCGATGCCGATTTCGACCTGCGCAAACTGCTGCCTGCACCGACCAACACCGAAGAAGATGCCGGTCCTTACATCACCATGGGCCTGTGCTACGCGTCCGATCCGGAAACGCACGAATCCGATATTACCATTCACCGCCTGTGCGTACAGAGCCGCGATGAGCTCTCCATGTGGCTGACCCCGGGCCGCCACATTGACGCATTCCGCATGAAGGCCGAAGAACTTGGTCAACCGTTGCCTATTTCAATTAGCATCGGCGTTGATCCGGCAATTGAAATTGCCGCCTGCTTTGAACCACCAACCACGCCGCTGGGTTTTGATGAGCTGAGCATTGCCGGTTCCCTGCGCGGCCAGGCCGTTGAAATGGTGAAATGCCTGACCATCAATGAAAAAGCCATCGCGCATGCCGAAATCATCATTGAAGGTGAGCTGCTGCCTGACGTCCGCGTCCGCGAAGACCAGAACACCAATACCGGCCGCGCGATGCCGGAATTCCCGGGCTATACCGGCGAATCAAAAGATGCGCTGCCGGTGATTAAAGTCAAAGCGGTCACCCATCGCCACAGCCCAATCTGGCGCACTACCGTAGGTCCAGGTGAGGAACACGTCAACATGGCGGGTATCCCAACGGAAGCCAGCATTCTGGATATGGTGGGCCGTGCAATGCCGGGCAAATTGCTGAACGTCTTTGCCCACTCTGCGGGCGGCGGCAAACTGCTGGCGGTGATGCAGTTCAAAAAATTCTCACCGGCTGATGAAGGCCGCCAGCGCCAGGCCGCGCTGCTGGCATTCTCCGCCTTCCCGGAACTGAAACACGTGATTCTGGTGGATGAGGACGTGGATATTTTCGATAGCGACGATGTGCTGTGGGCAATGCAGACCCGCTACCAGGGCGATGTCGATACCATTACTATCCCTGGCGTACGCTGCCACCCGCTGGACCCGTCTCAGGTACCGGAATACAGCCCAAGTATTCTGCAGCAGGGCATGTCCTGCAAAACGATTTTCGACTGCACCGTACCGTTCCACCTGAAACATCACTTTGAACGTTCTAAATTCAAAGAAGTTGACGTGAAACGCTTCCTGCCGGACTTCGAGTAAGAGGAACAGACAATGACACCACGCATCATCATCGGCATTAGCGGCGCTTCCGGTTTTCAGTATGGCGTGAAGGCGCTGGAACTGCTTCAGCCCCTTCCGCTGGAGGTTCATCTGGTCGTCTCTAAAGGCGCGGAAAAAACCTGCGAGCTGGAAACGGACTACCGTCTGGACGAGGTGATGGCGATGGCTGACGTCGTGCACCCAATTGGCAATCTGGGGGCGGCTATCTCCAGCGGCTCCTTCAAAACGCTGGGCATGCTGGTCGCGCCCTGCTCCATGCGCACACTGGGCGCGATAGCGCATTGTCTGACCGATAACCTGCTGACACGCGCGGCCGACGTGGTGCTCAAAGAGCGCCGCCGTCTGGTACTGCTGGCACGTGAAACACCGTTAAACCTCGGCCATATTCGCAATATGACCGCCGTGACGGAAATGGGCGGGATTATCTTCCCGCCGGTTCCGGCTCTCTATCAACGTCCGCAAACTGCGGACGACATTATTACGCATAGCGTCAACCGCGCGCTCGACCTGTTCGACATCGACGTGGATAACATCCCGCGCTGGGGCGAAGGTTCGCTGCGCCACGACGGCTAGAGCGACAAAGGAAATTCTCACCATGTTAATCGGTCCTTATGTAAACGGGTCCGCCGTGATTATCGGCGGGCTGATTGGTGCCCTTGCCGGCGGTAAGCTACCGGATCGGGTCAAAACGGCGCTGCCGATGACCTTCGGTCTGTGCTCCGTAGGCCTGGGTATTACGCTGGTACTGAAAGTGAAATACATGCCGGCGGTTGTGCTGGCCATGATCGTCGGCGCCCTCCTGGGCGAACTGATGCATCTGGAGAGCGGCATTGGTAAAGCCGCGGGGTCAACCCGAGGGCTTATCAATAAAGTCTTTCCCCCGGTTCAGGGCCTCAGCCATGAAGAGTTCACTGAGAAATTCGTCGCGATTCTGGTGCTGTTCTGCGCCAGCGGCACCGGCGTATTCGGGGCGATGACGGAGGGGATGAGCGGCGATCCGTCGATTCTGTACATCAAGACCATTCTCGATCTATTCACCGCCGGGATTTTTGCCACCCTGCTCGGCTTTGCGGTCATCACCATTGCGATTCCGCAGTTGATTATCCAGCTGGCGCTGGCGATGCTGGCGGTGTTCCTGATGCCAATGATTACGCCGTCGATGATGGCCGATTTTTCCTGCGCAGGCGGGCTGCTGATGGTTGCAACGGGGCTGCGTATTTGTAACATCAAGCTCTTCCCGGTTGCCAACATGTTACCAGGGCTTGTTTTGGTAATGCCTTTTTCCCATTTATGGGCTACGCTGGTTGCCTGAGTATATGACCCGGTGGGTTTATGCCGGGTCATCTTTTATTTTCAGGAGTTGTCATGGCAGGCGAACACGTCATTTTGCTCGATGAGCACGATAAACCTTCCGGTATTCTGGAGAAGTACGCCGCTCACACCCTTTCCACTCCGCTGCACCTTGCCTTCTCCTGCTGGTTATTCAACGAACGCGGCCAACTGCTGGTCACCCGCCGCTCTTTAAGCAAAGTCGCCTGGCCCGGCGTATGGACCAACTCGGTATGTGGCCATCCGCAGCAGGGCGAGACCTTTGAGCAGGCGATTATTCGCCGCTGCCGCTTTGAGGTGGGCGTTGACATTGCCGATATCACTGCTGTTGCTACCGAGTTTCGCTATCGCGCCGTCGCACCCAATGGCATCGTGGAAAACGAGGTGTGTCCGGTGTTCGCGGCGCGCGTCACCAGCCCCGTTCAGGCAAACCATGACGAAGTTATCGAATATCAGTGGGGCGAACTCGACGCTATTTTTGAGGCGCTGAAGCTGACGCCATGGGCCTTTAGCCCATGGATGGTGATGGAAGCGGCCGATGACAACGCGCGTCAGGCGCTTATTGCCTTCGCAGGCCGCTGAGTCGTTTCACAACCGTAGGCCGGACAACGCCATCCGGAAATCTGAGATGGTTCGCCTGATGGCGGCTTTGCCTTATCAGGCCTACGCAATACCGTTCATTTCGTTTCGCGCAGACATAAAAAAACCCGGCCAGGCCGGGTTTTTGCTTTTCGCTATTGCGATTATTTCACCGGACGCATCGCCGGGAACAGGATAACGTCGCGGATGGTGTGGCTGTTAGTAAACAGCATGACCATACGGTCGATACCAATACCTAAGCCCGCGGTCGGCGGCAGACCATGTTCCAGCGCGGTAACGTAGTCTTCGTCGTAGAACATCGCTTCGTCATCGCCCGCTTCTTTGGCGTTAACCTGATCCTGGAAGCGCTGCGCCTGGTCTTCGGCATCGTTCAGCTCGCTGAAACCGTTACCGATTTCGCGGCCGCCGATGAAGAATTCAAAGCGGTCGGTGATTTCCGGGTTCACGTCGTTACGGCGCGCCAGCGGAGAAACCTCTGCCGGATACTCGGTGATGAAGGTTGGCTGAATCAGGTGCGCTTCGGCAACTTCTTCGAAGATCTCGGTCACGATGCGGCCCAGGCCCCAGCTCTTCTCAACGTGAACGCCGATGCTTTCAGCAATGGCTTTCGCAGAGTCGAAGTTATCAAGATCAGCCATGTCAGTTTCCGGACGGTATTTCTTGATCGCTTCGCGCATGGTCAGTTTTTCAAACGGCTTGCCGAAGTCGAAGGTCTGATCGCCGTAAGGCACTTCAGTGTGGCCCAGAATATCCTGCGCCAGGGTGCGGAACAGCGATTCGGTCAGTTCGATCAGATCTTTGTAGTCCGCATACGCCATGTAGAGTTCCATCATAGTGAACTCAGGGTTATGACGAACGGAGATACCTTCGTTACGGAAGTTACGGTTGATTTCGAACACGCGTTCGAAGCCGCCAACCACCAGACGTTTCAGATACAGTTCCGGCGCAATACGCAGGTACATATCCAGATCCAGCGCATTGTGGTGGGTGATGAACGGACGGGCTGATGCGCCGCCAGGGATCACCTGCATCATTGGGGTTTCAACTTCCATAAAGCCGCGGCCAACCATGAACTGGCGAATACCGGCCAGGATACGGGAACGGACTTTAAAGGTATGGCGGGATTCATCGTTAGAGATGAGATCCAGGTAACGCTGACGATAGCGCGCTTCCTGATCCTGCAGACCGTGGAATTTGTCCGGCAGCGGGCGCAGCGCTTTGGTCAGCAGACGCAGCTCGGTGCAGTGAATAGACAGCTCGCCGGTTTTGGTTTTGAACAGCTTACCTTTAGCGCCCAGAATGTCGCCAAGGTCCCATTTTTTAAACTGTTCGTTGTACACGCCTTCCGGCAGATCGTCACGCGCAACGTACAGCTGAATGCGACCGCCGACGTCTTGCAGCGTAACAAAGGAGGCTTTACCCATAATACGGCGAGTCATCATACGACCCGCAACGGAGACTTCGATATTCAGCGCTTCGAGCTCTTCGCCTTCCTTACCATCGAATTCAGCGTGCAGTTGGTCAGAGGTACGGTCGCGACGGAAATCGTTCGGGAACGGGATGCCCTGCTGACGCAGTGCAGCCAGCTTCTCGCGGCGTGCCTTCATTTCGTTGTTAAGATCGACTACCTCGTCAGCGCCTTGTGCGTTTTGTTCAGACATGTTGGTTCCTCATAACCCTGCTTTCAAACTTGCTTCGATAAATTGATCCAGACTTCCGTCCAGTACCGCCTGCGTATTGCGGGTTTCAACCCCGGTGCGCAGGTCTTTAATGCGGGAATCGTCCAGGACATAAGAACGAATCTGGCTACCCCAGCCGATATCAGATTTGGTGTCTTCCATCGCCTGTTTTTCTGCGTTCTTTTTCTGCATTTCCAGTTCATAAAGCTTTGCTTTCATCTGCTTCATGGCCTGGTCTTTGTTTTTATGCTGGGAACGGTCGTTCTGGCACTGCGTCACAATCCCGGTCGGGATGTGGGTAATACGCACCGCAGATTCAGTACGGTTAACGTGCTGACCGCCCGCGCCGGAGGCACGGTAAACGTCGATACGCAGATCCGCCGGGTTGATGTCGATATCGATATCGTCATCCACTTCCGGGTAAACAAACGCGGAGCTAAAAGAGGTGTGGCGACGGCCGCCGGAATCGAACGGGCTCTTACGCACCAGACGGTGAACGCCGGTTTCGGTACGCAGCCAGCCGTAGGCGTAATCGCCGGAGATTTTAATGGTCACGGATTTAATCCCGGCCACTTCACCTTCGGACTCTTCGATAATTTCAGTTTTAAAGCCGCGCGCTTCTGCCCAACGCAGATACATGCGCTCAAGCATGCTTGCCCAGTCCTGCGCTTCAGTACCGCCGGAACCGGCCTGGATATCAAGGTAGCAATCGGCGTTGTCGTACTCGCCGGAGAACATACGACGGAATTCCAGCTGTGCCAGCTTATCTTCCAGCGTATCCAGCTCGGCAACGGCTTCGTTGAAGGTCTCTTCGTCGTCGGCTTCTACAGCCAGTTCCAGCAGGCCGGAAACGTCTTCCAGACCCTGCGTCATTTGATCGAGGGTATCGACAATCGCTTCAAGGGAGGAACGCTCTTTACCCAGCGCCTGCGCGCGTTCGGGTTCGTTCCAGACATCCGGCTGTTCCAGCTCGGCGTTTACTTCTTCCAGACGCTCTTTCTTAGCATCATAGTCAAAGATACCCCCTAAGAACGTTGGCACGCTCCGTGAGGTCCTGAATGCGATTATTTACCGGGTTTATTTCAAACATGGTCTATTTTCTTTTAATGGACGAGAAAAATGCGGTTATAAGAGCGGAATCTTAGCGGATTCCGGCCCTTAATTACAGTATAAGAGATGCTAAATTGGCCACAGATGTTCGATGATCAGCTGTAAGCTGCGGTTGCCACGAAACTCGTTGATGTCCAGCCTGTAGGCCAGCGTCACTTCGCGCACGCCGTTATCCGGCCAGGCGGCGGTGTCAACGTTAAAAGCAATACCGTCCAACAGCGGGCCGCCGCCGACCGGTTCAACCATTACCTTCAGGTGACGTTCACCCACCAGCCGCTGTTGCAGCAGGCGGAAACGGCCGTCAAACAGCGGTTCCGGGAACATTTGCCCCCATGGCCCAGCTTCGCGCAGCGCCTGCGCCGTCTCCAGCGTCATCTCTTGCGGGCTGAGTTCTCCGTCAGAAAGAATCTCGCCTTGCAGCAGCGCCGGATCCAGCCATTCGGTTACCAGCTCGCCAAAGCAGCGCTGAAACTCGTCAAATCGCGCTTCTTCCAGCGAGAGCCCGGCCGCCATCGCGTGACCGCCAAACTTCAGCATCAGCCCCGGGTATAGCGTATCCAGACGCTCCAGCGCATCGCGCATGTGCAGCCCCTGAATGGAACGCCCGGAGCCCTTAAGCTGGCCGTTGCCAGCCGGTGCAAAGGCGATCACCGGGCGGTGGAAACGTTCTTTAATGCGCGAGGCCAGAATACCCACAACCCCCTGATGCCACTCGGGATGATACATCGCCAGCCCGCCCGGCAACTCGGTGCGGCTGCGCTCAAGCTGCTCGCACAGGGTCAGCGCTTCCGCCTGCATCCCCTGTTCAATCTCTTTACGAGTCTGGTTTAAGGCGTCCAGTTCGTTCGCCAGTACGCGCGCTTCACCGAGGTTATCGCACAGCAGCAGCGCGACCCCAACCGACATATCGTCGAGGCGCCCGGCCGCGTTCAAACGCGGCCCAAGCGCAAAGCCCAGATCGCTGGCCACCAGCTTGGCCGCGTCGCGGTTGGCTATCTCCAGCAGCGCCTTAATGCCCGGGCGACACACGCCCGCCCGAATGCGGCTCAGGCCCTGCCAGGTCAGAATACGGTTATTGACGTCCAGTGGCACCACGTCGGCCACGGTGCCCAGCGCCACCAGATCGAGAAACTCAACGATTTTCGGTACAGCAATACCGCGAGACTCAAACCACCCTTTCTCTTTCAGATGGTTGCACAGCACCAGCATCAGATAAAAAGCAACGCCTACGCCCGCCAGCGATTTAGACGGGAACGGGCAGTCCACCAGATTTGGGTTAACCATCGCATCGGCGTTGGGTAATGTTTCACCCGGCAGGTGATGATCGGTAACCAGCACGGAGATCCCCAGCTCATGGGCACGATCGACCCCCGCATGGGAAGAGATCCCGTTATCGACCGTCATGATCATTTGCGCGCCGCGCGCGTGGGCCTGATCGACCACTTCCGGGCTCAGACCGTAGCCGTCTTCAAAACGGTTCGGCACCAGATACTCGACGGCGCGACAGCCCATGGCGCGCAGCGACAGCACGCTCAGCGCGGTGCTGGTGGCGCCATCGGCATCGAAGTCGCCCACGACCATAATGCGCAGGTTGTTCTCAAACGCATCATGCAGCATTTCGACGGCCTTCTCGACGCCGGTGAGCGTACGCCAGTGCAGCATACCCTTCAGCCCGCGTTCGAGTTCGTCCGGCGATTTTACGCCACGGCTGGCGTACAGCCGACGCAGCAGCGGCGAAAGCGCGTCGGGCAACGTGATGGCATCATCCACCACCCGACGGCGAAGTTGAGTCTGTTTTTTCACGCGAATTATTTACCGCTGGTCTGTTTCTGATGTTCGTCGAGGAACGCTTTCATCTCTTTCGGACCCTGATAGCCCGGCACCATGAAGCCATCGCTCAGCACGATTGCCGGGGTACCGGTTACGCCAAACTGCACGCCCAGCGCATAGTGGTTGGCGAGGTCGATATCACAGCTTGCCGCCTGGACGCCTTTGCCGTTCATCGCGTCATCGAACGCTTTATTCCGGTCTTTGGCGCACCAGATAGATTTCATGTCCTGCTCGGCCTGGCTTTGCACACCCTGGCGCGGGAAGGCCAGATAGCGCACGGTGATCCCCAGCGCATTGTAGTCTTTCATCTCTTCATGCAGCTTGTGACAGTAGCCGCAGGTGATGTCGGTAAAGACCGTAATGACATGTTTTTGCTGCGGCGCTTTGTACACAATCATCTCTTTTTCCAGCGCCTTCAGGTGAGTCATCAGTAGGGCATTGGTCACGTTAACCGGCTGGGCGCCGCTGACGTCGTACATCGGCCCCTGGATAATATGTTTGCCGTCATCGGTGACGTACAGCACGCCACTGTTGGTCAGCACGGTTTTCATTCCTGCCACCGGCGCAGGCTGAATGTCGGTGCTCTGCACGCCAAGCTTCGCCAGCGACTGCTTGATAGCGGCATCGTCAGCGTGCGCCAGACCGGAGAACGCCGCGGCCAGCAGGGTAAACATCATTAAACCTTTTTTCATATCCAATCCTTTTAAATCAGCATCATGCACGCGGATGGTGCTGTTGATGAAGTTGACGCAGCCGCTCGGTGGCGACGTGCGTATAAATTTGAGTGGTCGATAAATCGCTGTGCCCTAATAGCATTTGCACCACGCGCAGGTCCGCGCCGTGGTTGAGCAGATGCGTGGCAAATGCATGGCGTAACACGTGCGGCGAGAGCTTTTCGCTGTCGATTCCCGCCAGTTGAGCATAGTGCTTAATACGGTGCCAGAACGTCTGTCGGGTCATCTGCTGGGCCCGCTGGCTGGGAAACAACACGTCAATCGCCACGCCGTTCAGCAGCCACGGGCGGCCATGCTCCAGCCATTGTTCAACCCAGTAAATCGCCTCTTCGCCCAGCGGTACCAGCCGTTCTTTATTGCCCTTACCAATAACCCGCACCACGCCCTGACGTAGGCTGATATCGCTCATCGTCAGGCCTACCAGCTCCGACACGCGTAGCCCGGTGGCATACAGTACCTCAAGCATAGCTTTATCGCGCAGCTCCAGCGGCTGATCGACCAGCGGTGCCTGTAGCAGGCGCTCGACCTGTGCTTCGCTCAGATCTTTTGGCAGCCGCTGGGGTAGCTTGGGCGAGGCCAGCAGCGCGCTGGGGTCGTCCGGGCGAATTTTCTCACGGTAGAGATGCTGGAAGAAACGACGCATCGCGCTTAGCAAACGCGCTGAACTGGTCGCTTTGTAGCCGCCCTGCTGCCGCTCGGCGAGAAGGTTTTGCAGATCGTCGCTTTGTGCATTCTCCAGCGTCAGGCTGCGGTGCGCTAGCCATTCTACAACCATCGTCAGATCACGACGGTAGGCGCTAAGGGTGTTTTCCGCCAGATTTCGCTCCAGCCACAGCGCATCGAGAAACTGTTCGATTCGTGCAAGATCCTTATCCACTTCGAGCCCTCTGCGTGTTAAATCAGCACCATTATGCCTGAAACAAGCCCCTTTCTGGTACACTGACGGCATCGTCATCGCAAGAATCGAGAGCAGTACGTCATGAATATCGGTCTTTTTTATGGTTCCAGCACCTGCTACACCGAGATGGCCGCGGAAAAAATTCGCGACATTATCGGCCCGGAACTGATCACATTACACAATTTGAAAGATGACTCTCCGGCCTTAATGGAGCAGTACGACGTGCTCATTTTAGGCATCCCAACGTGGGATTTCGGTGAGATTCAGGAAGACTGGGAAGCGGTCTGGGCGCAGCTTGATACGCTGAATCTGACAGGCAAAATCGTCGCGCTTTACGGCATGGGCGACCAGCTTGGCTATGGCGAGTGGTTCCTCGATGCGCTGGGCATGCTGCACGACAAGCTGGCCACGAAAGGAGTGAAGTTCGTGGGCTACTGGCCGACCGAAGGCTATGAGTTTACCAGCCCGAAACCGGTTATCGCCGACGGCCAGCTGTTCGTAGGCCTCGCGCTGGACGAAACGAACCAGTACGATCTTAGCGACGAACGCATTCAAAGCTGGTGCGAGCAGATACTCGGCGAAATGGCCGAGCAGTTCTCCTGAAGCTAGTCTTTGGTGGCCGCGGGCTGCTGCATAAGTATCCGCCGCAGGTCGCGCCACTCTTCCGGATTCATGCTGTCCGCCGCGAGCCATAAATGCTGACGCCGCCCGCCAGGACGGCGAATCCGCAACATCATGCCGGAATTCAGCATCCACGGAGCCCCCTGAATATCCCACTCCTGATTACGCCAGCGCAGCCGGGAATCCATCAGTAGCTTAATTTCCCCCTGGTGGGAATGAATGCGCCGCTGGCTGCGAACGCAGTCAAACACCACCAGCGACAGCAAAATAAGCCACAGAGGGGTATAGCTCAACGGCCAGGGCATCAGCAGCACAAAAGCCGCCACCAGGCCGTGGAGCAATAAAGAGAGCCACTGTGAGCGCCAGGAGACGCGTAAATCAGATTGCCACAGGACCACGTTCCCGATTCCGTGTCTGAATAAGTTGCACCATGCGCTGGAGGTTAGCGTCAGCCGGTTTGCCGTGATTCATCAGCCAGTTAAAGAGATCAGGATCGTCGCATTCCAGCAGACGAATAAAGAGTGCTTTATCTTCGTCGCTCAGCGTGTCGTACTCGTGCTCAAAGAACGGCATGATGGAGATATCGAGTTCGCGCATACCGCGGCGGCATGCCCAGTGGATACGGGCTTTATTATTGATGTCCATAATTTCCTTCCAGCATTACGTTGAGTCTAGTTTAACGTGTTTTTTGCAGTTACTTTACTGGAATCTCACGTTCCGCGCGCCATATTCATAAAAAAAACCATGATAAATGAAAGGGATTCATATTATTACGAGCGGCTTCGCAGAACGCGCGGACGGCACAAAACGGCCATTAAAAGCGCTTGCAATGGCGGGCATCTCTTTTACCATGAGGCAATAAGCGCGTTACTCAATTCAGGATATCAATATGGCTTTTACTCCTTTTCCTCCGCGTCAGCCTGCCGCCTCCGCGCGTTTACCGCTGACGTTAATGACGCTTGATGATTGGGCGCTGGCGACCATTTCCGGCACCGACAGCGAAAAGTACCTGCAAGGCCAGGTGACGGCGGACGTCGCGCAAATGGATGCGCATCAGCACCTGTTGGTCGCCCACTGCGACGCCAAAGGTAAAATGTGGAGCAACCTGCGCCTGTTCTATTATCAGGACGGTTTTGCCTGGATTGAGCGCCGCAGCGTACGTGAAGCGCAGCTGACTCAGCTGAAGAAATACGCCGTTTTCTCGAAGGTGACCATCGCCGCCGCTGACGATCGGGTGCTGCTGGGCGTCGCCGGTTTCCAGGCGCGCGCCGCGCTGGCCAATCTTTTTGCCGAACTGCCGAGCGCCGAAAAGCCGTGTCTCCAGCAAAATGAAACTGCCCTGCTGTGGTTTGATCACCCGCAGGAACGTTTCCTTCTGGTCACCGATGCCGCCACCGCTGAGCGCGTAACCGATGCCCTGCGCGGCGAAGCTCAGCTCAATAACAGCCAGCAGTGGCTGGCGCTGGACATCGAAGCTGGTCTGCCGGTTATTGATGAAGCCAACAGCGCGCAGTTTATTCCGCAGGCCACTAACCTGCAGGCGCTGGGCGGCATCAGCTTTAAGAAAGGCTGTTATACCGGGCAGGAAATGGTCGCTCGTGCGAAATTCCGCGGTGCCAATAAGCGCGCGCTGTGGACGCTAACAGGAAAAGCCAGCCGCGTACCGCAGGCCGGTGAAGATTTAGAAATGCAGATGGGCGACAACTGGCGTCGTACCGGTACCGTGTTGGCCGCCGCACAGCTTGAAGACGGCCAGTTGCTGGTGCAGGTAGTGATGAATAACGATATGGAAGCCGATAGCGTGTTCCGCGTGCGCGACGATGCGTTTACGCTGAGCATCAAACCGCTGCCGTATTCGTTAGACGAAGAGTAACACAGGAATATGTCATAGGCCTGATAAGCATAGCGCCATCAGGCCATTCGGCGCAGGTTGCCGGATGGCGGCGTTGCCTTATCCGGCCTACACGACCCCGCGCGTCCGGATATCCCGTAGGCCAAGCGCAGCGCCATCAGGCAATTCGGCGCACATTGCCTATGCGTGTTGCCCCACATACAAATAAATCGCCAGGAAATGGCAGGCACTACCGCCCAGCACAAACGCGTGCCAGATGGCGTGGTTGTATGGAATGCGTTTGCAGACGTAGAAAATCACGCCCAGCGAGTACACCACCCCGCCTACCGCCAGCAGCGTGACGCCGCCAATCGCCAGCTTCACCGCCAACTGATACACCACAATCAGCGACAGCCAGCCCATCGTCAGGTAGGTCACCAAAGACAGCACCTTAAAGCGGTGCGCAATGGTCAGCTTAAACAGGATCCCCAGCAGCGCCAGGCTCCAGATAACAATCATCAAACCTCGCGCCAGCGGCGAGTCCAGGCCCACCAACAGGAACGGCGTATAGGTACCGGCAATCAGCAGATAAATGGCGCAGTGGTCAAATTTTTTGAGCCAGACTTTCGCCCGCTGCGAAGGAATGGCGTGATACAAGGTTGACGCCAGAAATAGCAGAATCATACTGCCGCCATACAGGCTATAGCTGGCTATCGCCGTGGCGCTGGCGTTGGCGTCAACCGCCTGAACCAACAGCAAAACCAGCCCGACGATCCCCAGGACCAGGCCGACACCATGACTAATGCTATTAGCAACTTCCTCAGCCAGAGAGTAACCCTGCTGAATGAGTGGTTTCTTATCCATTACGCGCTCCGGGCGAACGATAAATCAAGCAACGGCACTAGCGTAACTGAGAATAGTTCCAGTGAACACCTGTAAGCTAAAATAAAAAGATGATTTTTTGTAAATCCAATATAATCAATACGTTGTATATTTTATTCACCTAACAGATGTACATAATTTTACTCAATGCATTTAAATTCAATGACATAAAAAGTGTCTTCGCCGGGATAGATATCGGCAATAACCTGTTTCAGCTGCGGTAGCGTCATATTTTCCTGCTCAGCGTGGCGCTCGGTCAGCGTGTCCATGGTAACGGTCGACGTGGCCAGAACTTCAATCGTGCAGAAATAGCCGTCGTCTTCATAGCGCCCGACGCGCAAAATATCACCGGTTTTAAAATGAGATTCGGCCGCATCGCGCAGCGTGATGGTCTTGCGCCCGGCAACAATGTCATTCTGAAAGCGCTGAAAAAAAGTGATGTCGTTAGGCTGCATGGTATTATTCCCTATAGGTTTTCAAATTAACGAGTATCCGCCACCGTGAGCATGTTCTCCCACGCCGCTATTGCCAGCCTCAATAATCTTGAGATGATGGTCTACCAGTACGTGATCAAAAATCGCGACACGGTGATGTACATGACCATACGCGAACTGGCCGACGCAGCGGGCGTCTCCACCACCACGGTCATGCGCTTTTGCCGCAAGCTTCACTGTGAAGGCTACTCGGAGTTTCGCGTACGCTTCAAGCTCTATCTGGAGCAAGATGAGCCCCAGCAGGCTAATTTCGGTGCCAGTGAAATTATCAGTTTTTTCAAAGGCGTCAATAATGATGAGTTTGATAAACTGCTCGATCGCGCAGTCGAGGTTATTCTCGCCTCTGAACGTATTATATTCGTCGGAGCAGGCACTTCCGGTTCACTGGCAAAATATGGTGCACGTTTCTTTTCTAATATCGGGAAATTCAGCAACCATATCGACGATCCTTATTTTCCGGTGACTAACGACATGGCTAAAAACGCACTGGCGATCGTCCTTTCCGTTTCTGGTGAAACCGAAGAAATCCTGCGTTTCGCCAGCCAGTTCAGCCTGCATCGCTGCAAGGTTATGTCGATTACCAGCCATGAACACTCGCGCCTGGCGAAACTTGCTGACTTCAATATCTCCTGGCACGTACCGCAAACGCGTATTGGCGGTGTTTACGATATTACGACACAGATTCCGGTTATTTATATTCTGGAATCATTAGGCCGCAAACTGGCGAAGAAATTAGCATAAAAATACAGGGTGTTTTTTTGATGTAACATATACCCTACAGGGTAATTTGTTATATCGTGACATTTAATATTGCTTTGTTAGACTCAGATTTATTAAACACAATCAATGAGCATAGCAAAGATGAAAAAACTGACCTTACCGAAAGACTTTTTATGGGGCGGCGCAGTGGCAGCGCACCAGGTTGAAGGTGGCTGGAATAAAGGCGGCAAAGGCCCCAGCATCTGTGACGTGCTTACCGGCGGCGCTCACGGCGTTCCGCGCGAAATCACTCAGGAAGTGGTGCCGGGTAAATACTACCCTAACCATGAAGCCATCGACTTCCACGGTCATTACAAAGAAGACATCAAGCTGTTCGCGGAAATGGGTTTCAAGTGCTTCCGCACCTCTATCGCCTGGACGCGGATCTTCCCGAACGGCGATGAAACGCAGCCGAACGAAGAAGGGCTGAAGTTCTACGACGACATGTTCGATGAACTGCTGAAATACCATATCGAACCGGTTATCACCCTCTCCCACTTTGAAATGCCGCTGCATCTGGTTCAGCAATACGGCGGGTGGACCAACCGTAAAGTGGTCGATTTCTTTGTCCGTTTTGCCGAAGTCGTCTTCGAGCGCTATAAGCATAAGGTCAAATACTGGATGACCTTCAACGAAATCAACAACCAGCGCAACTGGCGAGCACCGCTGTTCGGCTACTGCTGCTCCGGCGTGGTTTATACCGAACATGAAAACCCGGAAGAAACGATGTACCAGGTGCTGCACCACCAGTTTGTGGCCAGCGCTCTGGCGGTTAAAGCCGCACGCCGTATTAATCCGGAAATGAAGGTGGGCTGCATGCTGGCGATGGTCGCGCTCTATCCGTTCTCCTGTAAACCGGAAGACGTAATGTTTGCCCAGGAATCCATGCGCGAACGCTATGTCTTCACTGACGTCCAGCTGCGCGGCTATTACCCAAGCTACGTGCTTAATGAGTGGGAGCGTCGCGGATTCAACATCAAAATGGAAGCGGGCGATGACGTTATTCTGCGTGAAGGTACCTGCGACTACCTCGGCTTTAGCTACTACATGACCAACGCCGTGAAGGCTGAAGGCGGCAGCGGCGATGCGATTTCCGGCTTTGAAGGCAGCGTACCGAACCCGCACGTCAAGGCGTCAGACTGGGGCTGGCAGATCGATCCGGTAGGTCTGCGCTACTCGCTGTGCGAACTGTATGAGCGCTATCAGAAGCCGCTGTTTATCGTGGAAAACGGCTTCGGTGCCTACGATAAAGTAGAAGAAGATGGCAGCATCAACGATGACTACCGCATCGACTACCTGCGCGCGCACGTTGAAGAGATGATCAAGGCGGTAACCTACGATGGCGTTGACCTGATGGGCTATACCCCGTGGGGCTGTATCGACTGCGTCTCGTTCACCACCGGGCAGTACAGCAAGCGTTATGGCTTTATCTATGTCAATAAGCATGATGACGGCACGGGCGATATGTCGCGTTCCCGGAAGAAGAGCTTTGAGTGGTATAAAGCAGTGATTGCCAGCAACGGCGAGAATCTGTAAGCAGGTTTCCCCTCACCCTAACCCTCTCCCCAAAGGGGAGAGGGGACCGATAGTGCAAATGCTGACGTTCGGTTTTCTCCCTCGCCCCTTTGGGGTGAGGGAAACGGCACCACACTACTTCCCGCCCGCCAGCTCAATAAAACTTCCCGTCACGTACGACGCCTTCTCACTCAACAGCCAGACAATCGCCTGCGCCACCTCTTCCGGCTGGCCACCGCGCTGCATTGGCAGCACCGACTTCACACGGTCAACGCGCCCCGGTTCCCCACCATCGGCATGCATTTCGGTGTAAATAAATCCAGGGCGCACACCGTTCACGCGGATTCCCTGCGCCGCCACCTCCAGTGATAACCCTGTGGTCAGCGTATCAATCGCGCCTTTCGACGCAGCATAATCCACGTACTCCCCCGGAGAACCAAGGCGCGCAGCCGCCGATGAGACGTTCACAATCGCCCCGCCCTTTCCGCCGTGGGGTATCGCCATGCGCTTTACCGCTTCCCGACAGAACAGGAAATAGCCGGTGACGTTGGTGGTTAACACCCGATTAATGCGTTCAGCGGTTAACGCCTCTACGCGGCTTTGCGTAAACAATATCCCGGCATTATTAACCAGTGCCGTCAGCGGCTCCGGCTGCGCGTCGAGCTGGGCAAACATCGCCTCCACCTGCGCTTCATCGCCAATATCCGCCTGAACGACAAAGGCCTTGCCACCCTGCGCAATAATCGCCGCCACCACCTCGCTGGCGGCGGCTTCGTTGCGATGATAATTCACCGCTACCGTATACCCTTCCTGCGCCAGCTGTAATGCCGTCGCCTTGCCGATTCCCCGGCTAGCGCCGGTGACCAATGCCAGTGCCATACGTTTCTCCCAAAAAATAAAGGCGCCGCAGCGCCTTTAAAAGATAGTGCAATCAAATGATTACTGGTATTCAGTCATGGGTACACAGGAGCAGAACAGGTTACGGTCGCCGTAAACGTCATCAAGGCGTTTCACCGTCGGCCAGTACTTGTTCGCCGCGCCCGCCGGGAAGACCGCCAGTTCACGGCTGTAGCCGTGGTTCCACTCCGCCACCAGCTCATTCTGCGTGTGCGGCGCGTTGACCAGCGGGTTATCTTCCAGCGTCCATTCACCCGCTTTTACGCGGTCAATTTCACCACGAATCGCCAGCATCGCGTCAATAAAGCGGTCGAGCTCGGCTTTGCTTTCCGATTCAGTCGGTTCGACCATCAGCGTGCCCGCTACCGGGAAGGACATGGTCGGCGCATGGAAACCGTAGTCAATCAGGCGCTTAGCAATATCCAGCTCGCTGATGCCGGTTTCTTCTTTCAGCGGGCGGATATCCAGAATACATTCGTGCGCCACGTGGCCCTGGCTGCCGGTATACAGCACCGGGTAGGCGTCTTTCAGGCGCGTAGCAATGTAGTTGGCGTTAAGGATCGCCACCTGGCTTGCCTGTTTCAGCCCTTCCGCACCCATCATGCGGATGTACATCCAACTGATGGGCAGAATGGACGCGCTGCCGAACGGTGCAGCGGATACCGCGCCCTGACGGGTCAACATACCTTCAATATGCACCACGCTGTGGCCCGGCACGAACGGCGCCAGATGCGCTTTCACGCCGATAGGGCCCATACCCGGGCCGCCGCCACCGTGCGGAATGCAGAAGGTTTTGTGCAGGTTGAGGTGCGAGACGTCCGCGCCAATAAAGCCCGGAGAGGTGATACCGACCTGGGCGTTCATGTTCGCCCCATCGAGATAAACCTGGCCGCCGAACTGGTGCACAATTTCGCACACTTCACGGATCGTTTCTTCATAGACGCCGTGGGTGGACGGATAGGTCACCATAATGCAGGACAGGTTTGCCGCGTGCTGCTCTGCTTTCGCGCGCAAATCCGCCAGATCGATGTTACCGTTTTTATCACAGGCCACGACCACCACCTGCATCCCCGCCATCTGCGCGGAGGCCGGGTTAGTACCATGCGCCGAACTTGGAATCAGGCAGATATCACGATGACCGTCGTTGCGGCTTTCGTGGTAGTGACGAATCGCCAGCAGGCCCGCATACTCGCCCTGAGCACCGGAGTTCGGCTGCATGCACAGCGCGTCGTAGCCGGTCAGTTTCACCAGCCACTCGGAAAGCTGACCGATCATCTGATGGTAACCTTCGGCCTGATCAATTGGGCAGAATGGGTGCAGCTCGGCAAATTCAGGCCAGGTGATCGGGATCATTTCCGCCGCGGCGTTCAGCTTCATCGTGCAGGAACCCAGCGGGATCATCGCCTGGTTCAGCGCCAGATCTTTACGCTCCAGAGAGTGCATATAGCGCATCATCTCAGTTTCGCTATGGTAGCGGTTAAAGACCGGGTGGCCGAGGATCGCATCGTCACGCAGCATCGCCTGCGGAATTGAGCGACTATCCAGCGCCACGTCTTTATCGAGGGTGTCGATATCCAGACCATGGTTGTCGCCAAGGATCACGCTAAACAGCGCCAGTACGTCTTCGCGGGTGGTCGTTTCATTCAGCGTGATGCCCACTGCGTTATGAATATCGCTACGCAGGTTGATTTCCGCAGCCTGCGCACGCGCCAGGACCGCGGCTTTGTCTGCCACTTCCACACACAGCGTGTCAAAGAAGTGCGCATAGCGCAGCTTCTGCCCTTTTTGCTGCAGGCCGGTGGCTAGAATATCGGTCAGACGATGAATACGGTTCGCGATACGCTTCAGGCCCACCGGGCCGTGATAGACCGCGTACAGGCTGGCAATGTTAGCCAGCAGTACCTGCGAGGTGCAGATGTTGGAGTTCGCTTTCTCGCGGCGAATATGCTGCTCACGGGTCTGCATCGCCATGCGCAGCGCGGTATTGCCCGCCGCATCTTTCGATACGCCGATAATACGGCCCGGCATGGCGCGTTTGAATTCATCTTTCGCGGCAAAGAATGCCGCGTGCGGGCCGCCGTAGCCCATCGGGACGCCGAAGCGCTGAGCAGAGCCGAAGACAATGTCTGCGCCCTGTTTGCCCGGTGCGGTTAACAGCACCAGCGCCATAAAGTCAGCCGCGACGCTGACCACCACCTTGCGGGATTTCAGTTCGGCAATCAGCGCGCTGTAATCATGCACTTCACCGGTCGTACCAACCTGTTGCAGCAGCACGCCGAAGACATCCTGATGTTCCAGCGCCTTGTCGGCATCGTCGACAATCACATCAAAACCGAAGGTTTCCGCACGGGTGCGCACCACGTCCAACGTTTGCGGATGAACGTCTGCCGCCACAAAGAAACGGTTGGCGTTTTTCAGCTTGCTCACACGTTTAGCCATTGCCATCGCTTCAGCTGCGGCGGTCGCTTCATCCAGCAGGGAGGCAGAAGCCATGTCCAGACCGGTGAGATCCAACGTTACCTGCTGGAAGTTCAGCAGCGCTTCCAGACGGCCCTGCGACACTTCCGGCTGATACGGCGTATAGGCGGTGTACCAGCCCGGGTTTTCCAGCATATTACGCAGGATCACCGGCGGCAGCTGTACAGGCGCATAGCCCATGCCAATGTACGACTTAAAGCGCTTGTTACGACCGGCAATCGCCTTCAGCTCCGCAAGCGCGGCAAATTCTGTGGTGGCGTCACCTACCTGAGGCGGCGTAGCAAGCTGGATATCTTTCGGCACGATCTGTCCAATCAGTGCGTTTAATGAATCCGCGCCAACCGTTTTGAGCATCTCTTGCTGCTGCTGGGCATCCGGCCCGATGTGACGTTCAATAAACGCGCCACGGTTTTCAAGCTGGCTTAAAGTCTGTGTCATGTGCGATGTTCCTGAAACGTGCGGTGAATCGTGATTGTCTAACTGACCTGCCCGGTGGCGCTTCGCTTACCGGGCCTACACGATGCAGGCCGGATAAACGCAGTGCCATCCGGCACAACCTTACTCGTCTTCTAATAATGCTTCGTATGCGGTCGCATCCAGCAGCGCGGCCACTTCCGCTTCGTCGCTGGCTTTGATCTTGAAGATCCAGCCGCCCGCATACGGTTCACTGTTGACCAGCTCCGGCGAGTCACCCAGTTCGTCGTTCACGGCAACGATCTCACCGCTGATTGGCGCATAGATGTCGGATGCCGCTTTAACGGACTCCGCTACCGCACAGTCGTCGCCCGCGCTAACGGTCGCGCCCACTTCCGGCAGGTCAACGAAGACCATATCGCCCAGTAATTCCTGCGCGTGCTCGGTAATGCCAACGGTATAGCTGCCGTCCGCTTCTTTGCGCAGCCACTCGTGTTCTTTACTGTATTTCAGTTCTGCTGGTACGTTGCTCATCAAAAAATCTCCAGAATAAAAAGGGCTTACGCGACGGCCTTGCCGTTACGCACAAAAATAGGTTTTGTCACTTTGACCGGCATTTCGCGGTTGCGGATCTGCACGATCGCCGTCTCGCCGATCCCTGCCGGGACGCGAGCCAACGCAATACTATGGCCTAAGGTTGGCGAGAAAGTCCCGCTGGTGATCACACCTTCGCGCGCATTGCCGTTCGCATCGGTAAAACGTACCGGCAGTTCGCCGCGCAGTACGCCTTTCTCGGTCATCACCAGACCAACCAGCTGCTCGGTGCCTTTTTCGCGCTCCAGTTCCAGCACGTCGCGACCAATAAAGTTGCGGTCAGCGGGCTCCCAGGCAATGGTCCAGCCCATGTTAGCCGCCAGCGGGGAAACGCTTTCATCCATTTCCTGACCGTAGAGGTTCATACCCGCTTCCAGACGCAGCGTATCGCGCGCGCCCAGCCCGCATGGCTTCACGCCCGCCTGAACCAGCTGCTGCCAGAAATCTGCCGCCTGTTCTTTCGGCAGCGCAATTTCATAGCCAGCTTCGCCGGTATAGCCGGTCGTCGCGATAAAGAAGTCACCGGCCTGCACGCCAAAGAACGGCTTCATGCCTTCAACCGCATGGCGCTGCGCGTCGCTAAACAGCGTGCCCGCTTTTTCCTGCGCGTGCGGCCCCTGCACCGCGATCAGCGACAGGTCGTCACGAACGGTGATATCAATGGCATAGGGTTCAGCGTGTTGGGTAATCCAGGAGAGGTCTTTTTCGCGAGTGGCAGAGTTAACAACAAGGCGGAAGAAATCATCGGTGAGGTAGTAAACGATAAGGTCATCTATCACGCCGCCTGACGCATTTAGCATGCCGCTGTAGAGCGCTTTGCCCGGCTTAGTCAGCTTCGCGACGTCGTTTGCCAACAGATAGCGAAGGAACTCGCGGGTGCGCGGGCCGTGTAGGTCAACGATGGTCATATGCGACACATCGAACATCCCGGCATCGGTACGCACCGCGTGATGCTCATCAATCTGCGATCCATAGTGCAGCGGCATCATCCAGCCGTGGAAATCTACCATGCGCGCGCCACATAACACGTGCTGGTCATACAAAGGCGTTTGTTGAGCCATCATGTCCTCGTTGAATATATCGCACCACAAAACCCAACGCCGACGCCTGTCCAGGCACCGACGCAAACGTTCTCTTTTCCCTGAACTTACCACCGAACACCGTGGTAAACCATCATGAAAAAAGGGGCATCACATTAGCTTATGGCTAAAAGGCGAGAAAAAGCATACAGAGGAATCAACTGGTAAAAAGCGAATTCCACCACATTTAATTAACAACAATGGTTAACAATTCAGCATAAGATAATATTTCCTGCGAAAAACAGGGCGACTTTCCCGTAACATAAAAAATGACGGATTAATAAATCTAATGCGAAAAAAGAGGTGAAATTAGAATTTTTCAAATGAGGGGAAAGGCTCCCGGTAGAACCACCGGGAGTAAAAGTGTGAGCGACTTAACGAAGCCACTCCGGCAGGTCATTCAGGCCCATCGCTTGACGAATAAGCTGCGGTTTGACGCCGGGTAGCGTATCCGCGAGCTTCAGGCCAATATCACGCAGCAGCTTCTTCGCGGGGTTTTCACCGGCAAACAGTTCGCGGAAGCCCTGCATTCCCGCCAGCATCAGCGCAGCGCTGTGCTTACGGCTGCGCTCATAGCGACGCAAATAGAAATGCTGGCCGATATCTTTCCCCTGCGTATGCAGGCGCTTGAGCTCGTCAATCAGCTCGGCGGCATCCATAAAGCCGAGGTTCACCCCCTGCCCGGCCAGCGGATGAATGGTGTGCGCGGCGTCACCCACCAGCGCCAGACGGTGCGCGGCAAACTGCCGCGCGTAGCGACCGGTAAGCGGATAGACCTGACGCTCGCTTTCCACGCGGCACAGCCCTAAACGGTTATCGAAGGCGATATTCAACGCTTTGTTAAACTCAGCTTCGTCAGCCTGCTGCATCCGCTGCGCCTCTTCCGGCGACAGCGACCAGACAATCGAGCAAAGATGGGGATCGCTGAGCGGTAAGAAGGCCAGAATACCATCACCGTGGAAGCTCTGGCGCGCAACGGCTTCATGGGGGGCATCTGTACGAACGGTGGCGACCAGCGCATGATGGCGATAATCCCAGAAGGTCAGCGGAATATCGGCTTTACTACGCAGCCAGGAGTTGGCGCCATCGGCTCCCACCACCAGACGCGCGGTCAACATTCCGCCGTCTTTCAACGTCAAAAACGCTTCGTTTTCGCCCCAGACCACTTGCTGCAGTTCCGCGGGGGCCATCAGCGTGATATCCGCGCTGCGCTCGGCTTTCTGCCACAGCGCGTGATGGATAACCGCATTTTCAACGATATGTCCCAGATGGCTGTAGCCCATGCTGCGATCGTCAAACGCAATGCGGCCAAAGCTGTCTTTGTCCCACACTTCCATGCCGTGATAACGGCTGGCACGCTGCGCGACAATCGCCTGCCAGACATCGAGCTTTGACAACAGCTTTTCGCTGCCGGCATTAATAGCGGACACGCGAAGCGCAGGCGGCGCATCGGCGGCGAGCGCCTGCGGCAGCGATTGCTCCAGCACCGCCACCCGCAGGCCGCTGCCCTGTAAACCGCAGGCTACCGCCAGCCCAACCATACCACCGCCTACGATGGCAACATCAACACTTTGCACATTAACTCCTTACAGCTCTTAACGGGCGACCCAGCCCAGCGTCCGCTGCGCCAGCACATCGCGTGCAGGGGTAAATAATTCCATCGCCATCAGCCCCGCATTGCGCCCCGCAACCAGCGGCGCCCAGCGGTTAGCAAACAGGTGCACCAGCCCATCGGTTACGCCAATGGTAGCGGCTTTATCTTCTGCCCGCTGGCGCTGATACTGGCAGAGCAGCGCATAATCGCCGATATCTGCGTGAGCAGCGTTGGCCTGCGCCAGATTCTCCGCCAGCGTCATCACATCGCGCAGACCAAGGTTAAAGCCCTGCCCGGCGATCGGATGCAGCGTCTGCGCGGCGTTCCCCACCAGCGCCAGACGATGGGACACCGTGCGTGTAGCGGTGGTCAACGATAGCGGATAAACGCTGCGTGCCCCCGCGTGGGTAATACGGCCTAAGCGCCAGCCAAACGCGCGCTGCAGCTCGTCGCAGAAGCGCGCGTCGGACCAGCCCAATACCTCATCATGTTTCGAGCGGGGGTGGCACCACACCAGCGAACAGCGGTTTTGCGACATCGGTAGCATCGCCAGCGGCCCGTATTCAGTAAAGCGTTCGAATGCGCGCCCCTGATGCGCAACAGCGGTGGTGACGTTAGCAATCACCGCCAGTTGGTTATACGGCTCTTGCTGCCAGTGAATGCCGCAACGTTCGCCCAGCATAGAGCGTGAACCGTCAGCGGCCACCAGCAGCTTACCGTGTAGCGTGTCACCATTATCGAGCGTAACGTTTACGCCGTCGGCCCGGCGCTCAACCTGCGTCACCCGCGAGGGGCAATGTAGCGTGACGCCGCGCGCCTTGCGTAGCAGGCTAAACAATCGCAGCCCGACTTCGTGCAACTCGACCACGTTGCCCAGCGCAGCCAGCCGATAATCGGCCGCGTCCAGCGTGACGAACCCGGCATGGCCACGGTCGCTCACATGAACGGTGGTTATCGGCGTGGCGCAGTCGGCAATCGCCTGCCAGAGATCGATCTTCGACAGTTGCTGGCAGGTTCCCGCCGCCAGCGCGATGGCCCGAGCGTCAAAGCCCGGATGCCGCGCGGCGTTGATATCTGCCGCTTCAATCACGTGCACCGGCAGACGGCCCGACGTCAGATGCGATACCGCCAGCGCCAGCGTCGCGCCGGTCATCCCGCCGCCGACAATAATCAGGCTCATGGCTGGCGCGCCGCCGCCATCAGCGCTTCGATAGCATCGGCGTCCTTCACCACGCTGGCCGTGAGGTTTTCATTGCCGTTTTCGGTAATCAGAATGTCGTCTTCGATACGAATACCAATGCCGCGATACTCCGCCGGGACGTCCGCATCCGGCGCGATATACAAACCCGGTTCAACGGTCAGTACCATGCCCGGCTCCAGCACGCGGGAACGCTCTGCGCCGTACGCACCTACATCATGCACATCCAGCCCCAGCCAATGGCTCAGACCGTGCATAAAGTACGGGCGGTGGGCATTGTCGGCAATCAGTTGGTCGACTTCACCGTGGAGAATCCCCAGTTTCTGCAGACCGGTAATCATGATACGTACCACTTCCGTGGTTACTTCCTGAATGGACGTACCGGGGCGATACAGCTCCAGCGATTTGTACAGCGATGCGAGCACGATATCGTAGATAGCGCGCTGGGCAGGCGTAAACTTACCGTTTACCGGGAAGGTCCGGGTGATATCGCCGGCATAGCCTTTGTACTCACAGCCAGCATCAATCAGCACCAGATCGCCATCACGCAGCTCCGATTCATTTTCGGTGTAGTGCAGAATGCAGCCGTTTTCACCGCCGCCCACGATAGTGTTGTAGGACGGATAGCGCGCGCCATGACGCGTAAACTCGTGCAGGATCTCGCCTTCGAGCTGGTATTCAAACATCCCTGGGCGACATTTTTCCATCGCGCGGGTATGCGCCAGCGCGCTGATTTCCCCGGCGCGACGCAGGATGTCAATTTCTTCGCCGTCTTTGAACAGGCGCATTTCATGCACCATCGGACGCCAGTCAATCATCGAGTCCGGCGCGGTCAGGTTCTGGCGCGAACCTTTGCGCAGCTTATCCAGCGCGGTGAAGACTATCTCATCCGCCCAGGCGTATTCGCCCTGCGCGTGATAAATCACGTCGAGGCCGTTCAACAGCTGGAACAGCTGCTGGTTGACTTCGCTGAACGCCAGCGCGCGGTCTACGCCCAGTTTTTCCGGCGCGGCATCCTGCCCAAGGCGACGGCCGAACCAGATTTCTGCCGTCAGATCGCGAACACGGTTGAACAACACGCTGTGATTGTGGGTGTCATCGCTTTTAATCAGCACCAGCAAGGCTTCCGGCTCATTGAAGCCCGTGAAGTACCAGAAATCGCTGTTCTGGCGATAAGGATACTCAGAATCCGCACTACGCGTGACTTCTGGCGCGGCAAAAATCAGCGCCGCGCTGCCAGGCTTCATTTGCGCCAGCAGTTGCTGACGGCGGCGGAGAAACGCTTGCTGTGTCATGACATCTCCTTTCAATCCCTTCGCGCTCCGACATGCAGAGCAGGTGTTGTGATTAGTGTAATGTTGGCTTCTGGACTTCCGGGGCCGTCGGCTGCGGATGCGTGAAGGTATCGTGGCACAGCAGCGCCGCTACGCGAACGTATTCGATAATTTCTTCCAGCGACATTTCCAGCTCTTCCTGATCTTCATCTTCTTCATAGCCAAGCTGTGCAATATTACGCAGATCGTCAATCGCTTCGCCCGTCTCACCTTTCACTTTATCCAGCTTCGGCTGCACCATGCCCAGCCCCAGAAGGAAGTGATTCACCCAGCCAGAGAGCGCATCGGCGCGGTCAAAGACGCTGACGTCATCGCCGTCAGGCAGATAAAGCTGAAAAAGGAAGCCATCATCTTCCAGCGAGTCGCTGGTCGCTGAATGCATGGAACGCAGCGATTCGGCCAGCTCGTGGCCAAACGCCAGTCCTTCGTTAGTCAGGTCGTGAACCAGCGGCTGCCATGAGCTATCTTTGTTTCCGCCGCAGAGCAGACCGCTGATCAGACCGTGCATTTCCGCAGGCGTCAGGCCTACCCCTTGTTGGTTTAACAGCTGGTTCAGTAGGGTGTAACCAGGCATTTCGTTCTGTATAGACATGCGCATTCGTCATTGTTGGGTGGAATTCATGGTATGCTACCACTTTGGACCCTGGAGACACCAGAAAAGGGCTTGTATCTTCTTACCAGGGTAGCTATAGTGTCGCCCCTTCACATCCTGAGAGTGAAGGACGCGCAGTCAATCAGCAGGAAGGTGGCATGTCTGCACAACCCGTCGATATCCAAATTTTTGGCCGTTCACTACGTGTGAATTGCCCGCCTGAACAAAGAGATGCTTTGAATCAGGCCGCGGACGATCTGAATCAGCGGTTGCAAGATCTGAAAGAACGCACTAGAGTCACAAATACTGAGCAGCTGGTTTTCATCGCCGCGTTGAACATCAGCTACGAGTTAACTCAGGAAAGGGCAAAGACGCGTGACTATGCTTCAAGCATGGAACAGCGCATTCGGATGCTTCAACAGACCATTGAACAGGCATTGCTTGACCAGGGTCGCATATCCGATAAGTCTGCACCCAACTTTGAATAACACTTTGCAGTTTACTGTGGTAGAGTGACTGTGAAGACAAAATTTCTCTGAGATGTTCGCAAGCGGGCCAGTCCCCTGAGCCGATATTTCATACCACAAGAATGTGGCGCTCCACGGTTGGTGAGCATGCTCGGTCCGTCCGAGAAGCCTTAAAACTGTGACGACGCATTCACCTTGAACCAAGGGTTCAAGGGTTACAGCCTGCGGCGGCATCTCGGAGATTCCCCTTCTACCTACCCGGTCTTATGACGCACTCATCTGAGCAACAAAACTCCCGACAACATATTCGCCAGGTCATCCGGCAACGTCGTCGTGCGCTCACGCTCCAGCAACAAATTTTGTACGGCGAACAGGCCGCCGATCGCATGATGGCATGGCCTCCCGTTGTGATGGCAAAAACCGTGGCGCTGTTTCTGTCTTTTGATGGCGAACTCGACACACAGCCGCTTATTGAGCAGCTGTGGCGCGCGGGTAAACGGGTCTACCTTCCAGTGCTTCATCCGTTCAGCCCCGGTAACCTGCTGTTTCTGCATTATCATCCGCACAGCGAACTGGTGGTCAACCGCCTGAAAATTCGGGAACCAAAGCTCGACGTGCGCGATGTGCTACCGCTCGATCAACTGAATGTGCTGATTACGCCGCTGGTCGCCTTTGATCAACAAGGACAGCGCCTGGGGATGGGCGGTGGCTTTTACGACCGTACGCTGCAAAACTGGCGTCAGCATGGTATCCAGCCCGTCGGCTATGCCCACGATTGTCAGTTAGTTGACGCATTGCCGATTGAAGAGTGGGATATTCCCCTACCCGCCGTGGTCACACCGTCGAAAGTGTGGCAGTGGTAAGCATTTTCTGCCGATTGACATCGATTCTTTTTTGACCTAAATTCCTCGGTAAAGGGTGAGGGAGGCGAACCTCCCTCCTGCGTTCATACTGTTAATATGCTGGGTGAGCGATGATTAACAGAATCAGCAGTATGATGACGAGTCTCATCATTGTCCCTTTCCTTTCAAGGCCCCTGCTTCGGTAGGGGCTTTGCCGTTTCAGCCCCATGCTGAGCCCCCATCGTAAATCCCTTTTTCCGGTACACAATATGAGGCAGGGCCTTTAATCACCGCTTGCGGCGAGGCTCGTAAATGGGATGTATACGTTGCAGGAAAGAGAAACGAAAACGGGCAGGCCAATGGCCTGCCCGTTTGGCTGGAAAAGATAAAAATTAGTACAGCAGACGCGCGCGAACGGTGCCCGGAATCGCCTTCATGCTCTGCAGCGCTTTCTGCGCCACGTCCTCTTCGGCTTCAATATCGATAACCACGTAACCCATCTGCGGAGTCGTTTGCAGGTACTGTGCCGCGATGTTAACCCCCTGCTCCGCGAAAATCTGGTTCAGCGCGGTCAGCACGCCCGGGCGGTTTTCGTGAATATGCAGCAGACGGCGACCACCGTGCAGCGGCAGCGACACCTCCGGGAAGTTAACGGCAGACAGCGTCGAGCCGTTATCGGAGTACTTAATCAGTTTACCCGCCACTTCCAGACCGATGTTCTCCTGCGCTTCCTGGGTTGAACCGCCAATGTGCGGAGTCAGGATAACGTTGTCGAACTCGCACAGCGGCGAGGTAAACGGCTCGCTGTTGGTCGCCGGCTCGGTCGGGAAGACGTCAATGGCCGCCCCAGCCAGGTGCTTACGCGCCAGCGCGTCACACAGCGCAGGGATCTCAACCACGGTTCCGCGAGAGGCGTTGATCAGCAGCGAACCCGGTTTCATCAGCGCCAGTTCTTCTGCGCCCATCATATTTTTAGTCGAGGCGTTTTCCGGCACGTGCAGGCTCACCACATCGCTCATGTTCAGCAGGTCAGAAAGGTGCTGCACCTGGGTGGCGTTGCCCAGCGGCAGTTTGCTTTCGATATCGTAAAAATAGACGTGCATCCCCAGCGATTCTGCCAGAATACCCAGCTGGGTGCCGATATGGCCGTAGCCGATGATCCCCAGCTTTTTACCGCGCGCTTCATAGGAGCCCGCAGCCAGTTTGTTCCATACGCCGCGATGCGCTTTGGCGTTCGCTTCCGGAATGCCGCGCAGCAGCAGCAGCAGCTCGCCGATGACCAGCTCCGCCACGGAACGGGTATTTGAGAACGGCGCGTTAAATACCGGCACGCCGCGCTGAGCGGCCGCCTTCAGGTCAACCTGGTTGGTGCCGATGCAGAAACACCCTACCGCCACCAGCTTCTCAGCGGCGGCAAAAATTTCTTCTGTCAGATGAGTACGGGATCGCAGACCAATGAAATGGGCATCACGGGCAGATTCCTTCAGCTGCTCGCTGTCCAGCGCGCCTTTGTGGAATTCGATATTGGTGTAACCTGCTACGCGAAGGCTATCCAGCGCTTTCTGGTGCACGCCTTCAACCAGCAGAAATTTAATTTTGTCTTTTTCCAGTGATACCTTAGCCATTTTCCCGTCCCGTCTTTGTTTTACTGATGTTGTGGTGAACGAAAGTTCACCTAAGCAACATATCAAAAAAAATTATTGCGGCAATATGAACGTTTGCGTCGGCGTCATGAAGAAGGCTCACGCAGAGGAAAAAGCCAGCATAAAATGCTGAACGACTGGATAAACGTGGGATGTTAATCAGGCAGGAGAGTGAAATGTGACACAAGTCACCGAATACAGCCTCAATAAAAAAAATAGGGGAATTTATGCTTCCCCTATATCAGATCATTTAGTAATGGTTTTCACACCATCAGCCGTACCAATCAGTGCCACATCCGCACCGCGGTTCGCAAACAACCCGACGGTCACGACGCCCGGGATACCGTTAATGGCATTTTCCAGCGCGATAGCGTCCAGAATTTCCAGACCGTGGACATCAAGGATCACGTTACCGTTATCGGTGACCACGCCCTGACGGTATTCCGGACGGCCACCAAGCTTCACCAGTTCGCGCGCGACGGCACTGCGCGCCATCGGAATCACTTCCACCGGCAGCGGGAAGTTACCCAGAATATCAACCTGCTTAGAGGCATCGGCAATACAGATAAATTTATCGGCTACTGATGCAATAATTTTCTCACGCGTAAGGGCCGCGCCGCCGCCTTTGATCATCTGCATGTGGCCGTTGATTTCGTCTGCGCCGTCCACATAGATGCCCAGACGGTCAACTTCGTTCAGGTCGAAAACGGTGATGCCGAGGCTTTTCAGCTTCTCGGTAGAGGCATCAGAGCTTGAGACCGCGCCCTCGATTTGTCCTTTCATCGTGCCCAGCGCGTCAATAAAGTGCGCCGCGGTAGATCCCGTGCCTACACCGACAATCGTACCCGGCTGTACGTATTGAAGTGCCGCCCAGCCTACTGCTTTTTTCAGTTCATCCTGCGTCATGATCGTTTTCGCCTGTGGTGTCATCAACTGCCGCGCATTATAGAACATATCTCAATCATAATTCGACCTGCGGGTAAACCTCTGCGTACGCCCGCCGGACAACAGCTCCAGCCTGTGACAGGTATCACAGCAAAGTGCAAAACAATTTCGTCTGTATCCAGGGTAAATTTATGTCATAGTGCAGGATATACCGACAGGGGGGTACCGCAGATCAATGAAACGTCCGGACTACAGAACACTACAGGCGCTGGATGCCGTTATCAGGGAACGAGGGTTTGAGCGCGCCGCGCAGAAACTGTGCATCACTCAGTCCGCCGTCTCTCAGCGCATTAAGCAGCTTGAGAATATGTTCGGACAGCCGCTGCTGGTGCGTACCGTACCGCCGCGCCCTACCGAGCAGGGGCAGAAACTGCTGGCGCTGCTGCGCCAGGTTGAGCTACTGGAAGAAGAGTGGCTGGGTGATGAGCAAACCGGCTCGACTCCGCTGCTGCTGTCGCTGGCGGTCAACGCCGACAGTCTGGCGACCTGGCTGCTGCCTGCGCTAGCCGATGTGCTGGCCAACTCCCCTATTCGCCTGAATCTTCAGGTTGAGGACGAAACCCGCACCCAGGAACGCCTGCGTCGTGGCGAAGTGGTCGGCGCGGTAAGTATTCAGCCACAGGCGCTGCCAAGCTGCCTGGTGGATCAGCTCGGCGCGCTGGACTACCTGTTTGTGGGCTCCAAAGCCTTTGCTGAACGCTACTTCCCTAATGGCGTGACCCGTTCAGCGCTGCTTAAAGCCCCCGCCGTTGCCTTCGACCATCTGGACGATATGCACCAGGCGTTTTTACAGCAAAACTTCGATCTGCCGCCGGGTAGCGTTCCCTGTCATATTGTGAACTCATCGGAAGCATTCGTGCAGTTGGCTCGCCAGGGCACGACCTGCTGTATGATTCCGCACCTGCAAATTGAAAAAGAGATTGCCAGCGGTGAGCTGATCGATCTGACCCCTGGCCTGTTCCAGCGGCGGATGCTCTACTGGCACCGCTTTGCGCCGGAAAGCCGCATGATGCGCAAAGTCACCGATGCCCTGCTCGCGTACGGGCATAAGGTACTGCGACAAGATTAAGCACAACGAAAAACCCCTCGCCGGGCGAGGGGTTAGGGAAATTACTTCGCGGCTGCGGGCGCTGCTGCCGGAGCCGGAGTGGAAGCCTGTTCAGGCTGAAGCTGGAATACCACATCTACCTGGTCGTCAAACTGAATGGTCGTTTGCTCGTAGGTTTCCTGAGCGGATACCGGTGCCGCATCGGCCTTCATCATGCGCACCATCGGGCTCGGCTGGTAGTTAGAGACGTGATAGCGCACGCTGTACACAGGCCCCAGCTTGCTGTGGAAGCCTGCTGCCAGCGACTGAGCCTGATGAATCGCATCATCAATCGCCGCTTTACGCGCCTTATCTTTATACGCATCCGGCTTCGCCACGCCCAGCGATACGGAGCGGATCTCGTTCAGACCCGCCTTCAGTGCGCCGTCCAGCAGCGAATTCAGCTTATCGAGCTGACGTAACGTGACTTCTACCGTGCGCACCGCGCGGTAGCCCTTAAGCACGCTTTTACCGTTTTGATAATCGTAATCCGGCTGAGTACGCAGGTTGGCGGAGCTAATGTCGTTTTTGGCGACGCCATTCTGCTCAAGGAAAGAGAGGTATTGCGCAACGCGCTGATCGGCCTGTTTCTTGGCGCTTGCTGCATCTTTAGCCGCAATATTAACTTCAATCGCCAGCGTCGCGATATCCGGTACTGCCGCCACGCTTGCTGTCCCCGACGTGACGATATGCGGGCCATCAGGCAACTCATTTGCCTGTACGGACATTGCGCTAAACCCGATTGCAGCGGCCAGAGCCATCACTTTAAACTTCACTGTTGTATCTCCTTGGTTATCACCCGACAACGGGGTCTTGCCTGCAAGCTTAGCCATTGCCGGGAGAAAGTCCATCAGATGAGGCCTAGTTCATAAGCGCGTGCAGGTGGCCAATCCCCTCTTTTGCCAGCTGAAAAGCGATAAACCACATCACGATCCCAACGACGAGGTTGATAATGCGCTGCGCCTTCGCGGTGCGCAAACGCGGTGCCAGCCAGGCCGCCAGTAGCGCAAGCGCGAAAAACCACAGGAACGAGGCGCTGATGGTGCCCAGAGCGAACCAGCGCTTAGGCACGGCCTCCAACTGGCCCCCCAGACTGCCCAGCACCACAAAGGTGTCAAGGTAGACGTGCGGGTTAAGCCAGGTCACCGCCAGCATAGTCACGATGATTTTCCAGCGCCCCTGCTTCATCACTTCCGCGGTGGCCAGTTCAATGTTGCTGCCCATCGCGGTTTTCAGCGCGCCGAAGCCGTACCACAACAGGAACGCAACGCCGCCCCAGGTGACCAGTGCCAACAGCCACGGAGAGGCCATAAGCAGCGCGCTACCGCCGAATACACCCGCGCAGATAAGTAACATGTCGCTGACGGCACACAGCAAGGCAATCATCAGATGATACTGGCGGCGAATACCCTGGTTCATCACAAAAGCATTCTGCGGGCCGAGCGGAAGTATCATGGCTGCACCAAGTGCAAGACCTTGAAAATAATAAGATATCACGATAGTTTTCTTTAAGTAGTTCAGGAATGGCGCTGACTATAACGCGATAGAATCATTAGCGGAAATTGATATTTTTAATCAATAATAAGTTTAGCTAATTATAAATTGAAAATACGCGCACCGATGCAGGCCGGATACGACGTTTACGCCGCATCCGGCATTAATGCGCTCGATCAGTGCCTGATGGCGCTACGCTTATCAGGCCTACCTTGGTTGGTCGCCCATAAAAAAACCGGGCATCAGCCCGGCCTTATTACTGCTTAGAAGCGGTTACTGCTGGGCAGAACTGCCAGGCTGCATATGCACGTCTAGCTGTGGATAAGGGAAGCTAATGCCGTTGGCATCGAACTCGCGCTTAATTTGCTCCAGCACGTCCCAGTAGACGTTTTGCAGGTCGCCGCTCAGGCTCCAGGCACGCACGACAAAATTTACTGACGACGGCGCCAGTTCATTTAAACGCACGGTAATATCGCGGTCTTTGAGAATACGGTTATCCGCTTCAAGAATACGGGTGAGGATCTGCTTAACTTTATCAATATCCGCATCGTAAGAAACGCCAATAATAAATTCATTACGGCGCGCAGGTTCGCGCGAGAAGTTAATGATATTGCCAGCGATAATTTTGCCGTTAGGGATAACGACAATTTTGCCATCAACGGTACGCATGGTAGTGGAGAAAATCTGCACGCTCAGCACGGTACCGGCCACGCCGCCCAGGTCAACGTATTCACCCGCACGGAACGGGCGGAACATCACCAGCAGCACGCCTGCGGCCAGGTTAGACAGCGAGCCTTGCAGCGCTAGACCTACGGCTAAACCCGCGGCACCCAATACGGCAATAACGGAGGCTGTTTGTACGCCCACGCGCCCCAGCGCAGCGATCAGCGTGAAGGCAATCACCGCATAGCGCACCAGCGCTGAGAGGAAATCAGCCACGGTGGCATCAATTTTACGCGCCAGCATCAGGCGGTTGACGGTGTTCGAAACGATGCGCGCCGCAATCATCCCCACAATGATTATCGCGATTGCCGCAACGATATTGACCGCGTAGCTCAGCAGCAATTCCTGGTTGCGCACCAGCCATGAACCGGCGTCATTTATGCTATCGACAACGTTTAAATCTTCCATTCAATATTCCTTATGGATACCCGGATGGGAAACGAAAAACGGCCTGCAACAGTACAGGCAGGTATAAAGGGTAACCAAAAAAGGCGACTTTTGCCAAGTTGATCACGTTTTTATACCGTTCCATCACTTTGAAAAGACAATAAAAAAAGCCCACCTTTCGGCGGGCTTTCAGGCAAAAATCAGGTTTTCTTACAGAACGTCTTTCGCGTTCAGTTCAGCAAAAGCCTGTTCCAGACGCGTAATCATAGACGTCTGAGCAGCACGCAGCCATACGCGCGGATCGTAGTATTTCTTGTTCGGCTGGTCTTCGCCTTTCGGGTTGCCCAACTGGCCCTGCAGGTAAGCTTCGTTAGTTTTGTAGTACTGCAGGATACCGTCCCAGGTTGCCCATTGGGTGTCGGTATCGATGTTCATTTTCACTACGCCGTAGCTAACGGAGTCTTTGATTTCCTGAGCAGAAGAACCGGAACCGCCGTGGAAGACGAAGTTCAGGCTGTTGTGCGGCAGGTTGTGTTTCTTAGAAACGTATTCCTGAGAATCACGCAGGATAGTCGGGGTCAGAACCACGTTACCTGGTTTGTACACGCCGTGTACGTTACCGAAGGAAGCTGCGATGGTGAAACGCGGGCTGATTTTGCTCAGTTCAGTGAACGCGTAATCAACGTCTTCTGGCTGAGTGTACAGTGCAGAAGCGTCCATGTGGCTGTTGTCCACGCCGTCTTCTTCACCGCCGGTGCAACCCAGTTCGATTTCCAGAGTCATGCCCATTTTGGACATACGCGCCAGGTATTTGGAGCAGATTTCGATGTTTTCGTGCAGGGACTCTTCGGACAGGTCGATCATGTGAGAAGAGAACAGCGGCTTACCGGTAGCAGCAAAGTGTTTTTCACCCGCGTCCAGCAGACCGTCGATCCACGGCAGCAGTTTTTTAGCGCAGTGGTCAGTGTGCAGGATAACCGGAACACCGTAGTGTTCAGCCATCTGGTGAACGTGATGCGCGCCAGAGATCGCACCCAGGATAGCCGCGCCCTGAGGAACGTCGGTTTTCACGCCTTTACCCGCGATGAACGCAGCGCCGCCGTTAGAGAACTGAACGATAACCGGAGCTTTAACTTTTGCAGCGGTTTCCAGTACGGCGTTGATGGAGTCAGTGCCCACGCAGTTAACTGCTGGCAGAGCGAAATTGTTTTCTTTTGCTACCTGGAAAACTTTCTGTACGTCATCACCGGTGATAACACCTGGTTTTACGAAATCAAAAATTTTAGACATGTTACGTAGTCCTGTATCTTCGGCCGTTAGAAAAGGTGCGAGCTCTATAAAGCGCGCTGAAAATTGGGCAGGTTTCCCTGCCCTTGAATGACTTACTTCTTAGCGCGCTCTTCGAGCATTGCTACTGCTGGCAGTACTTTACCTTCCACGAATTCGAGGAATGCGCCGCCACCAGTGGAGATGTAGGAAATTTTGTCAGCGATACCGAACAGGTCGATTGCAGCCAGGGTGTCGCCGCCGCCTGCGATGGAGAACGCGTCGCTGTCTGCGATTGCGTTAGCCACGATTTCAGTCCCTTTGCGGAAGTTCGGGAATTCGAACACGCCTACCGGGCCATTCCACAGGATAGTTTTCGCGTTTTTCAGGATTTCAGCCAGTTTCTCAGCGGACGCGTCGCCCAGGTCCAGAATCTGCTCGTCATCTTTGATGTCGTTGACAGATTTCAGGGTTGCGGTCGCGGTTTCAGAGAACTCGGTCGCTACGCGAACGTCGGTCGGAACCGGGATGTCACAGGTGGTCAGCAGACGCTTAGCTTCATCAACCAGGTCAGCTTCGTACAGGGATTTACCGACGTTGTGGCCTTGCGCAGCAACGAAGGTGTTCGCGATACCACCGCCCACGATCAGCTGGTCAGCGATTTTAGACAGAGAGTCCAGAACGGTCAGTTTGGTAGAAACTTTAGAACCACCAACGATAGCCACCATCGGGCGAGCTGGTTCTTTCAGTGCTTTACCCAGCGCGTCCAGTTCTGCTGCCAGCAGCGGGCCTGCGCACGCAACGTCAGCAAATTTGCCGATACCGTGGGTGGAAGCCTGTGCACGGTGTGCAGTACCGAATGCATCCATTACAAACACGTCGCACAGTGCAGCGTATTTTTTGGACAGCGCTTCGTCGTCTTTCTTCTCGCCTTTGTTGAAGCGAACGTTTTCCAGAACAACCAGCTCACCGGCAGCAACTTCAACGCCGTCCAGATAATCTTTAACCAGACGAACCGGAGCAGACAGTTTGTCTTTCAGGTAATTAACAACCGGCAGCAGAGAGAATTCTTCGTTGTACTCGCCTTCGGTCGGACGACCCAGGTGAGAAGTCACCATCACTTTCGCACCCTGTTTCAGCGCCAGCTCGATAGTTGGCAGTGAAGCACGGATACGTGCGTCGCTGGTTACTTTCCCTTCTTTAACTGGTACGTTCAGGTCCGCACGGATGAAAACGCGTTTACCAGCCAGATCCAGATCGGTCATCTTAATTACAGACATGGTGAATCCTCTCGTTGATACTTAAAGTTTTGTCGACGCTCAAGCGTCGAGCCTGAAACCAATAGCGGCCATTGCTAACGTGGTGTCGAGCATTCGGTTAGCAAAGCCCCATTCGTTATCACACCAGACCAGCGTTTTGATCAGATGCGCTCCACTCACCCGCGTCTGCGTGCCATCGACGATGGCGCTGTGCGGATCGTGGTTAAAATCAGTTGAGACCAACGGTAATTCCGTATAGTCAACTATACCATGAAATGCACCCTGTGCTGCTTTTTGCAGCAACTGGTTGACTTCACTTGCTTTTACAGGTTTTTTCACCGTCACGCTCAGGTCAATTGCCGTCACGTTAATGGTCGGTACGCGCACCGCAATCGCCTCAAATCGGTCACTGAACTGCGGAAAAATACGGGCGATGCCCGCTGCAAGTTTGGTATCAACCGGAATGATAGACTGGCTCGCCGCGCGCGTGCGACGGAGGTCGGGATGATAAGCATCAATCACCTGCTGGTCGTGCATCGCAGAATGAATGGTTGTCACCGTTCCGGACTCAATGCCGTAGGCATCATCCAGCAATTTGATGACGGGAATGATGCAGTTCGTGGTACAGGAGGCGTTGGACACAATACGATGTTCCGCACGCAGCTCATGCTGATTGACCCCATAGACGACGGTTGCGTCGAGATCGTTGCTGCCAGGATGTGAAAAGAGCACCTTCTTTGCGCCTGCGGCGATATGCGCTTCACCGTCTGCACGGCTACCGTATACGCCGGTACAGTCGAGCACCACATCAACCGACAGTTCACGCCAGGGGAGCGCGTCAATAGAGCGCTCGTGCAAAAGACGGATAGCATCATCGCCGACAAACAGCTGCTCGCGCTCCTGGCGAACATCCCAGGCGAAGCGCCCGTGGCTGGTGTCATATTTCAACAAATGCGCGATGCCAGCGGCATCGGCCAGTTCGTTGATGGCCACCACGGTGATTTCCGCACGGCGTCCGGATTCATACAAAGCACGAACCACATTACGTCCAATGCGGCCGAAGCCGTTAATCGCTACGCGTACGCTCATAGGTCTCCTGCAAGGTTGTCCCGACGCTAAGTGGCAAACAGAGTAATGCAGCCGCACGTTCAGGGAAACCTTACCCGCCACAAACCGTGACTGAATGGTTAAATGTCGAACAATTCATCGACTGAAACGCTTCAGCTAGAATAAGCGAAATATGGAATAAAAGGAATGTTTGTCCAGACAAACGCGCCAGTAATCTGACATACATCACATTTTTACAGGAATAATCTGCGGAGAAATTCCATGCCGCCCTTCGCTTATCCCCCTTCTCTGTAACCGGCGTCGGCAATCAACCTCAACCGCACCAGGCTAATATTATTAGCTAAAGATGACTTTATCGCTGTGCGAGTCACAGAATCCTCTTTTCGTAATGATACACTCACCAGCCAATATAAAAACGCCCGAAAAATAAGCATACGCTTTAATTAATAAATATCACAAAAATATATCAACCGAAAATATATGCATTAAAGAAATATTTCTGACGCTAATGACGAATTTCATTATTCACCCACAATTATCGCCATCATTCCGGTTTAAATATTCACAAGGATGATTTATGAAGCAGCAAATGCAAATGATTGGGCAAGCAATGCTGGTCCCCATATCAATTATTACTATTGGTTCCATGTTTATGGGATTCGGCAGTGCATTGACGAATAAAGAAACGCTGGAGGCATTACATCTCGGCGCTTTATTTAATCAAGAATCACTATGGTTTATCACGTTCAGCGTAATGAAGGCGACGGGGGACGTGGTATTTCGCAATTTACCGCTGTTCTTCTCGATCGGCGTCGCCTTTGGTCTGGCAAAAAAAGAGAAAGGCTGGGCCGCCTTTTCCGGCGCCGTTTGCTTTATGTCGATGCATTTCATCCTCAGCACATTACTTACGCTTCATGGTCTTAGTGAACAAACGACGACGGCCAGTTGGTTTATCAATCAGCGCCACCTCGACCCGGTCGCCGCGGTGCAAGAAGCCTCTATCTATACCACCGAATTAGGCATGTTCACCTACCGCATGAGCGTCTTTGGCGGCATGGCGGTCGGTCTTGTGACTGCCTGGCTGCATAACCGACTTTACAACGTAAAGCTACCGATGGTGCTCTCCTTCTTCGCCGGTACGCGCACCGTGCCTATCGTCACGCTCGTCGTCGGTGCGCTGATGGGGTCAGCGCTCTATCTCATCTGGCCGCCTATCGGCTGGATGCTGGCGCAGTTCAGTAAGCTCATCGGTGATTCCGGTTTATTTGGCACCTTCCTCTGGGCAGTGGCCGATAAATCGCTGCTGCCGGTAGGCCTGCACCACCTGATCACAACCCCCATTCGCCTGACCGAGCTCGGCGGTTCAATGGAAGTGTGCGGCAATCTGGTCAGCGGTACCACCAACATCTATATGGCCCAGTTGGGCTGTAGCGACACGCAAGAGCTGCTGGTGCGCGGCTTCCAGTCCGGACGCGTCGTCACCCACTTCGGCGCGTTGCCGGGAGCCGCGCTTGCCATGTACCACTGCTCCCGCTCTCAGCATAAAAAGGTCGTTGCGGGCCTTCTGCTGCCGGTGGTGGCAACGATGATACTATTTGGCGTAACGGAACCTATCGAATATACCTTCCTGTTTGTCGCCCCCTGGCTTTTTTATCTGGTCCACGTACCGCTCACTGGTTTAATTTTCGTTTTAACGGAAATGGCTAACGTTTCTGTCTACGGCGGCTGCCTGAAAGATATTCTGCCGGTATTGCTTCAGCCCAATAAATTAAACCTGTGGGGATATCTCTGGTTAACCCCTCTCTTTTTTGTCGTCTACTATGCGCTATTCCGTTATTTAATTACTCGTTTTAACGTGATGACCCCGGGCCGTGAAGAAGAAGTTACCAGCGGTGATAACGTGAAGCTTTTCAGCAAACAGGATTTTAAAAGTAAAAGCGCAGCATCCCCGGTTAAAGCACCGAGCGATGAATTTTCCATGCAAATTATTGCCGCTTTCGGCGGCAAAGAAAATATTGCTCAGTTCGATAACTGTATTTCCCGGCTACGCGTCGAGGTGATCGATCCTTCACGCGTCGCAGACGATGACGTGTGGAAGAAAACCCTGCGCGCCAAAGGCGTCGTGCGCGTCGGCGAAACCGGCTGGCAAATTATCTACGGCACCGAAGTGGTGATGATTGCCGGTGACTGTAAAGAACTGCTTGAGGAGGACTAATGGATAACCTCTCAACGGAGCATATTGAGTACGTCGCACATCCCTACGAACAAAAACGGCTTATCGCGCTGCCGTTCGATCCCGGGCTCGACGTTGAACGACTGGAAATCAGCTACCGCGTCAACGACGGTAACGTGGTCGATTTAGGACTAAAAATCGGTGAAGAAACCCTCGGCTGGAGTGGCGGAGCGCGGCAACACATTGCGGTCAGCGAAAACTTCGCCACGCCCGGCTACCGGCGAGGCGCGTTGCCCCGAGGTAAAGGATACGTGCTGCTGGGGCTGCATAAAATCACGACCGTGTGCCGCATTCAGGTCGAGATCGTGCGCTACAACAAGGCGCTACGCTGGCTGCGCGGGGATACACATATGCACTCCGAGCACAGCGACGGCAAGCTAAGCATAGCAGCGCTGATCGCCAGAGCTCGCTCACTTAATCACGATTTTCTCTGCTTTACCGACCATAACACCATGACGCAAAACCGGGAGATCGACGGCATCAACGTACCACAATGCCTGATTCCCGGTATGGAGCTCACCACCCAGCTCGGGCACGTCAACTTTCTCGGCGTTGCTCAGCCTGTGCACAGTTTTCTGCCCAGCTTCAGCGCAGCGGAGATCGCACAGAAGATGGCCGAAGCTCGCAGCAACGGCGCCTGGATTGGCATTAATCATCCGTTCTGCCAGCACTGCCCATGGCTGCTGCCCTTTATCAATTTCGACTGGCTTGAATTGTGGAACGGCCCCTGGGAGGCAACGACCCATAACGAAGCCACGTTTCAGTACTGGCTACAGCAGCTGCGCCTGGGGCAGAACATTGCCGTTACTGCCGGCAGCGATTTCCACAAAGAAAAATCGCTGACGCTGCCTACTCTTGCCGTGCACAGCCGCAGCGCTGAACGCCGCGACATTCTGCATGCCATCGCCAGCGGTCGCAGCTATATGCAGAGCCACGATGATATTCGGCTGCGGCGTTTTGCCGCCGGAGACGCCGGGGCCGGGGACACGACCGTAAGCCCGGCACTGCATGTCGATCTCAACGTGCCAGCCCACCACCAGGTGCTGCTCTATACCGAGAAGCAGGTGATTGAATTGCCGCACCGCAGCGGCGTAGTACAACGGGACATTCACTGGGCCAACAGCCGCTTTGCCTTTTTACGGGTGAACGATGGCTCCCGCGCCCAACTGATTAGCAACCCCATTTTCAGGGAGTGAACATGCAGCGCGTGCATATTATTTATAAAACGCATCTCGATATCGGCTTCACCGATTATGCCCAGACAATTGAAGATAAATACCTGACGGAGTTTATTCCGGCAGTGATAGCGCTTGCCCGCGAGGTGAACGTCGGAGCAGAGAAAAATTTTATCTGGACCTGCGGTTCCTGGCTTATCCACCGCTACCTGCAGCGCGCGGCTCCCGAGGATCAGGCCAGGCTTTGCGAGGCAATAGCGGCTGGCAACATCGTCTGGCACGGTCTGCCGTTTACCACCCACAGCGAGCTGTTGACGCCCACGCTGATGCGCCACGCGCTCTCCTATAGCCAGGCGCTGGACGCGCGTTTCCAGCGCCGGACGATTGCCGCGAAAATGACCGACGTCCCGGGTCACCCGCAGGCTATCGTGCCATGGCTAGCCGACGCCGGGCTGCGCTACCTGCATATTGGCGTGAATGCGGCCTCCTGCCCACCGGATGTCCCGTCGCTGTTTATCTGGAAATACGGCCAGCGCGACATCGTCGTCAACTACTCTTTCGGCGGCTACGGCAACGAAACCTGGTGTGAAGCGCTGGACGAGCTGCTGGTCTTTTGTCACGCCGAAGATAACTGTTCACCGCCGACGGCAGCCGACGTCATGCAGCTCATTGAACGCTACCGCCAGCGTTATCCCGAAGCACAGGTCAGTGCTTCAACGCTGGACGCGTTCGCCGCCCGCGTGGAAACCCTCCGCCCGACTCTGCCGATCATCGATGCTGAAATCGGCGATACCTGGAACCACGGGCTGGCCAGCGACCCGGGGAAAGTCAGCCGCTATCGCCGTTTAAGCCGCCGTCTGCAGCAGGAAATTGCCTGCCCGCCTGAGGCCCTTGATGCCCTTCTGATGGTGCCGGAACATACCTGGGGAATGGATCTCAAACTGCATCTTCCCGATTACTGTCATTACCTGCCAGAAGCGTTCAGCGCCGCGCGCGCCGCGGACAGCATTCACGCCCCGGTGCCGGAAAAATATGCATCGCTGAGTCAGTTTATTGCGCAGTCTCCCCACCAGGCCACCCGCAGCTATGGTCACTTTGCACGGTCGTGGGAAGAACAGCGACGCTATCTCGATAGCGCCTGCGCACATCTCCCCGCGCCGCTGTGTGACATCGCCGGAGCAGGCCCTATCGTCGCCAAAGGGATGGCAACCGAACTGCGTCAGTTCACCTTCGGTGACTACGACTTTGCCCTGGCGAATGACGGCAGCCTGTCGTCGCTCAACGTTGACGGCAAGCCGATGCTCGACGCCCCGTTTGCCCGCCTGATCTATCGGCAGGTCGGGCCGCAGGAGTATGACCATTTTCGCGACCGCTACCTGCAAAATCTCGATACCACCGCCCCATGGGCGCTCTCTGACTTCACCCGACCCGGTCTGGAGCTCACCCCACGTCCGGTCACCACTCAACAGGTCAACTTTGCACTTAAGCAGGTGCGCTTTCGCGGCGAGCTGAATGCCTGGTACGTGCAGGCCACCGTCCGGCCCGACGACGCGCCCGGCATTGAATTACGGCTGCCTGAAGAGATCGTTCTGGAATACGGCTTTAGCAAGGTCCGCCGCGCACTGTCGCTGCGGGTCAGCATCCGCGGGAAACAGGCCAACCGCCTGGCGGAGGAAATCTGGCTACAGCTGGGGCTGGCCAACGTGGGCCAGAGCATGTGCCAGAAACTGGGCTACCCCACCGACTGGTTTAACGTGGTCAGAAACGGCAACGCCAACCTGCACGCGGTAGAGTTTGCGCGCACCGAACAGTGGACGCTGGAGCCTCTCGACGCGCCGCTGCTGGCGCTATACCAGCCGAAGATTCTTTGCTTTGGCGAGCCGACCGCTTCACGCGTCAGCCTCTACGGGCAGCTCTATAACAACATCTGGGGCACCAACTTCCCGATGTGGTACGACGACGATATTCACGCGGAGTACCGCGTCTATTTTAAAGACAAAGGGGAGGCGCAATGAACGACGTCCGCACCATCCACGCCGTCTCGCATACCCATTGGGATCGCGAATGGTATTTCTCCACGCTCGACACCCAGCTTTTCGCGCTCAAAGCCTTCAGCGAGCTCATTGAAGCGCTGGAAAACAACCCCCGCTTCGTTTTCCATCTTGATGGCCAGAGCTCAATCTTTGATGATTTTATTCGCCTTAAACCCAAAATGGCCGAGCGAGCGGGCAGGCTCGTTCAGCAAAAACGGCTGCTGATCGGCCCGTGGTACACCCAGCCGGATCTGTTTAACATCGCCACGGAATCGATGTTTCGTAACCTGCGCATCGGCATCCACCACGCGCGTGAAGCAGGCTACTGCATGTCGGTGCTGTACCTGCCGGACACCTTTGGCAGCCACGCCCAGTTGCCGCAGATTGCCCGCGCGTTCGGGCTGCGGCATATCCTGCTGCGCCGCGGTTACGATCCGCAACTGATGGGGCCAACGGAGCTGTGCTGGGAGGCGCTGAACGGTGATTGCGCCACCACCGTGATAACGCCCTTTGGCTACTCGCTTGCCCACCCCGAACGCGGTGGCCGCTGGCGCAACTTCCGCCCCGCGCATTTCGACGAAGAAACGTTCCCACTCATTACCCGCATGAAGGCGCTGTCGGCGTCGCCGGATCTCCTCTGCCCGATCGGCGGCGATCAGGTCAGCTGCGATGCTGACTTCGACCGGCTTATCGCCGCCGTTAACGCGCTTAGCGAAGACCGCTGGGAGGTCAGCAGCTATGAACGTTACTTCGCCACGCTGGCCAGTCAGACGCTGCCACGCTGGCGCGGTGAGTTTCGTACGCCGCGCCTTTCCCGGGTACACAAAAGCATTGGTTCTTCGCGTTACGACATTAAAAAAGCCAATGCAGATGCGGAAAGGTGCCTCACCCGGCTGGCAGAGCCCATGCTGGCGCTGGCACGGCGTAACGGCTTTAGCGAAGGTGAAGAGATGCTGGAGCAGGCGTGGCGCTGGCTACTCGAGTCGCACGCCCACGACAGCATGGGCGGCTGCAACAGCGATGAAACCAACCGCGACGTGCTGCACCGTTGCCGTCAGGCACAGCAAATCGGCGAGGCAATATTCAGCCTCCACGCTCGTCAGCTTCTGGCGAATCTTGAGATCCAAACGCCCTATCGCTTTCTGGTACTCAACGGGACCAGCAGCCCCGCCATCGACGTCCGCCAACAGACGCTTATTACCCCCACGGCCCAATTTGCGCTCATCGGTGAGAATGGCGAACCGATACGCGTCGTGGTTCATCGACAGCGCCAGGTTCAACTACCGCGCCATGTTCTGCTGACGCCGGATGGCGAGGTCGAGACAGAACAACAGTGCTGGTACTACGAAAACATCGTCGACCTGCTCAACGTACCGGTGCCACCGCTGGGCTTCGCGCTCTTTTACGTCGCCCCCAGCCAGCGGCCGATGCTCTTTCCCCTCTCCTGCCCTGAAGCGCTGGCGATCGAAAATGCGCACTATCACCTGAGCCTGCGGGACAACCAGCTACAGCTGTTGGAGAAAAACACCGGCCGCAGGCTAACGCCGCTGCTGCAACTGCGCGATATCAGCGACGATGGCGATCTCTACGACTTTTCGCCCCTGCCCGGCGATAGCGGGCTGCTCTTCTCGCACTTCACCCTCAGCGAGGTTCAGCAGCATCCGTGGCAACAGTCTCTGCGCCTGCACGCCGCGCTGCGGCTGCCGGAAGGGATTAATGACGACCGACGGGCGCGTAGCGATCGCCTGCGCGTCGTTAACGTCGCACTGACGCTGACCCTTGAAGACGATATGCTGCACGGCGAGCTGACTATCGAAAACACGGTACGCGAGCACCGTATGCAGCTGCTGTTCAATACCGGGCAAACCATCGCCGCGGTGTGCGCCGACGTGCCGTTTGGCACGCTCACGCGCACCAATCAGCAGATTGCCGATAGCACAGGCTATGCGGAGCGCCCGGTTGATAGCGAACCCTTTATGCACCGGCTGAGCCCACACGCCGATTTTCACGTTTTCGCCCGCGGCCTGAAAGAGTACGCCTATCAGGGGCAACAGCTTCGCCTGACGCTGTTTCGCGGCGTCGGCCAGCTTGGTAAAGACGATCTGCTGTATCGCCCTGGGCGCGCCTCCGGGCAGCGCCAGGCTACACCGGAAGGTCATCTCCCCGGCGAGCTGAGCTTTCACTTTGCGCTGTGTCTCGGCACGCATTCCCCGGCGCAGCTGGCGGTACGCGAACAGCGCTTCAGCGCGCCGGGGCGACTGTGGCAATGGCAGCACGATCGAACGGGTCTTCAGCGCTTAGATAATTTTGATGTATTTATTCCCGAACGGGACATTGCCCACCGCCAGCTGCTGAGCCATTTGCCCCAGGGCTGGGTAATCAGCGGCGTTGACGTGCTGTACGGCAAAACGTTGGTGCGGCTGTATAACCCATCGTCAGAAGCCCTGACCATACCGGAAGACTGGCGCGGTTATGTCTGTAACGCGCTGGGAGAAAAAATAGAGAAAGCGGTTTTACGGGGCAACGATCATCTGACGCTTGACCTCAGCCAGCTGGCTCACGATAGGCCGGTCTGATATCCCCACGCCATAAAAAAAGGCCGCTTTCGCGGCCTTTTTACTCAGGAGCAACGGATTACAGCAGGCCTTTCGCCTTCGCAACCACGTTATCCACGGTGAAGCCAAACTCTTCGAACAGCTGCTCTGCTGGCGCAGACTCACCGAAGGTGGTCATGCCCACGATAGCGCCGTTCAGGCCCACGTATTTAAACCAGTAGTCGGCGATGCCCGCTTCGATAGCGACGCGTGCACTCACGGCTTTCGGCAGCACGGATTCACGGTAAGCCGCATCCTGCTTGTCGAACGCGTCGGTAGACGGCATGGAAACCACGCGCGCCTTCACGCCTTCAGCGGTCAGTTTTTCATACGCCGCAACCGCCAGCTCAACTTCAGAACCGGTCGCGATGAAGATCAGTTCAGGCTGACCGTCACAATCTTTCAGCACGTAGCCGCCGCGCGCCACGTTAGCCAGCTGCGCTTCAGTACGTTCCTGCTGCGCCAGGTTCTGACGGGAGAGGATCAGCGCGGTCGGGCCGTCATGACGCTCAACGCCGTATTTCCACGCAATCGCGGACTCAACCTGGTCACACGGACGCCATGTGCTCATGTTCGGCGTCACGCGCAGGGAAGCAATCTGCTCTACCGGCTGGTGCGTCGGGCCGTCTTCGCCCAGACCGATAGAGTCGTGGGTGTAGACCATAACCTGACGCTGTTTCATCAGCGCTGCCATACGCACGGCGTTACGCGCGTACTCAACGAACATCAGGAAGGTAGAGGTGTACGGCAGGAAACCACCGTGCAGCGCGATACCGTTCGCGATTGCGGTCATACCAAACTCACGCACGCCGTAGTGAATGTAGTTGCCTGCGGTATCTTCGTTGATCGCTTTTGAACCAGACCAGATGGTCAGGTTAGACGGTGCCAGGTCAGCAGAGCCGCCGAGGAATTCAGGCAGCAGATGGCCAAAGGCTTCGATTGCGTTCTGAGAAGCTTTACGGCTGGCGATTTTCGCCGGGTTAGCCTGCAGCTTAGCGATGAACTCATTCGCTTTCGCATCGAAATCAGACGGCATATCGCCTTTCATACGACGGGTGAACTCAGCCGCTTCCTGAGGGAATGCTTTCGCATAGGCAGCAAACTTGTCGTTCCAGGCGGCTTCTTTCGCTTTGCCTGCTTCTTTGGCATCCCACTGCGCGTAGATGTCAGCCGGGATTTCAAACGGCGCGTATTTCCAACCCAGCGCTTCACGGGTCAGCGCCACTTCGGCTTCGCCCAGCGGGGCACCGTGAGAGTCGTGCGTACCTGCTTTGTTCGGTGAACCGAAGCCGATAACGGTTTTGCACATCAGCAGCGACGGTTTGTCGGTGACTTTACGCGCTTCTTCTACCGCACGTTTAATCGCTTCAGCATCGTGACCGTCGATATCGCGGATCACGTGCCAGTGGTAGGCTTCGAAACGCTTCGCGGTGTCATCGGTGAACCAGCCTTCAACGTGGCCGTCGATGGAGATACCGTTGTCATCATAGAAGGCAATCAGTTTACCCAGCTTCAGGGTACCGGCCAGGGAGCACACTTCGTGAGAAATGCCTTCCATCATGCAGCCATCGCCCATGAATGCATAGGTGAAGTGGTCAACGATGTCGTGACCCGGGCGGTTGAACTGCGCCGCCAGCGTTTTTTCTGCAATAGCCATACCTACGGCGTTTGCAATACCCTGCCCCAGCGGACCGGTGGTGGTCTCAACGCCAGCGGTGTAGCCAACTTCCGGGTGACCCGGCGTTTTGGAGTGCAGCTGACGGAAGTTTTTCAGCTCTTCCATCGGCAGATCGTAACCGGTGAGGTGCAGCAGGCTGTAGATCAGCATGGAGCCGTGGCCGTTAGACAGCACAAAGCGGTCACGGTCAGCCCAGGACGGATTTTGTGGGTTATGGTTCATAAAATCACGCCACAGGACTTCGGCAATGTCAGCCATACCCATCGGGGCACCCGGGTGACCGGATTTGGCTTTCTGTACTGCGTCCATGCTCAGCGCACGAATAGCATTAGCAAGCTCTTTACGTGAGGACATTTTGACTCCAGTTCGGACTGTTGAAGGCCAACCCTAACGCCACGAGGCGCGCACGTTACGGGCTATGCCAGAAAAAAGTGCCAACAATGTAACCTATGCGACAAAGCATGTACATGGAGCATCCTTTTGCGTATTCAGAAATCTCTGGAAGCGGGGTTAAGAAGATGTAATCTCCTCGCCCACAACTCGCGATATTCTTTATACTTAGCCTCACTCTGGCGTCGCAATTCCAGGGCATTTTCCGATAAACGACTTTGGAAGCAATCTTATGAAAAAACGGGCGATGGTTCTGGCTTTTGGCGCAACCTTACTGCTTAGCGGCTGCCAGAATATGGATTCTAATGGCTTATTAAACTCCGGCTCCGGCGCACTGCAGGCGTTCACCCTGAGCGATCAACAGGTACAAGCCTTGAGTGACCAGGCCTGTAAAGATATGGACAGTAAAGCGACCATTGCCCCGGCCGATAGCGCTTATACCCAACGGTTGAATAAAATCGCCGCGGCGCTGGGCGATAACATTAACGGCCAGCCGGTGAACTACAAAGTCTACGTCGCGAAAGACGTCAACGCCTTTGCCATGGCTAACGGCTGTATTCGCGTCTATAGCGGCCTGATGGACTTAATGAACGACAACGAAGTCGAAGCGGTGATCGGCCATGAAATGGGCCACGTTGCGCTCGGCCACGTTAAGAAAGGCATGCAGGTTGCCATTGGCACCAACGCGCTACGCGCGGCGGCGGCCTCAGCGGGCGGTATCGTCGGCAGCCTGTCGCAATCGCAGCTGGGCGATCTCGGCGAGAAGCTGGTGAACTCGCAGTTCTCACAGCGTCAGGAGTCAGAGGCAGACGACTACTCCTATGATTTGCTGCGCAAACGCGGCATTAACCCCACCGGGCTAGCGACCAGCTTCGACAAGCTGTCTAAGCTGGAAGACGGCCGCCAAAGCTCGATGTTCGATGATCACCCGGCAACCCAGGAACGCGCGCAGCACATCCGCGACCGTCTCCAGGCTGACGGCATTAAATAATCATTTTTCCGGGGGGTAATTTTGCCTCCCGGAATAAATAAGATAAAAATAGAATAACTGACTTAACGGCACCAATTGATAACTTAAGCGCACAAACTGTTAAATATGTTCAGATGTCAACCAGGATGAATATATAACGCATCGCGCAACAGACCAAACATTTATACTAGAAACAAACACGGCGATATATTATTTATCTTTCACAAAGGCCATTTGCCGTATTTTTAATTAGTCTATACCTTGCCCACCAGCCCAGCCGCGACGGCTGCCGCTCAACAAAAAAGACCCAAAACCTATTAATACAATGATTGCTTTTGCGGCTTATTCAGGCGACTATAAAATTGTAACAATACAATTTGACAGTTTATAAACAGAGAAGTTCCCTCCGTGAAAAAGAAATTAACATTAGTTGCCTTAAGTATTATTGCCTCTGCGCCGGCTTTCGCTAGCCAGCAATCTGACAGCCAGGGTTTTATTGACGACAGTCATCTGGATATCTTTTTACGTAACGCCTATATCAAACGCGATTACCGCGATGGCCTGCACGATAAAAGCGAATGGGGTCAGGGCGTTATTGCGACCTTCCAGTCCGGCTTTACCCAGGGCCCAATCGGCTTTGGCGTAGACGGCATCGCCCAGTACGGCGTGCGTCTTGACGGCGGGCGTGGCAACAGCGGCGCGGGTGGTATTGACTTCTTTGCGCAGGATAACGACGGTCGCGCGAAATCCGATCTGGCCAAATTTGGCGCAACCGCCAAAATGCGTTTTTCTAACACCGTGCTGAGCTACGGTAACCAGCGCCCGACGCTGCCCATTCTCTACGCCGACGACTCGCGCCTGCTGTATGAAACCTACACCGGGACGATGCTGACCTCAAAAGAGATCGCCGGTCTGGAAGTTAACGCCGGTTACTTTACCGACGAACAGCGTAAAAGCGACGACAGCCACAACAGCGGTCTGAAAAGCATCACCTTCGGCGGTGCCAGCTATCAGTTCAACGACCAACTGAGCGGCGCGCTGTACGCGTCTCACGTGGAAGATGTCCTGAACAAGCAGTATCTCGGCCTGAACTACGCGCAGCCGTTGAGCGAAAAACAAAAACTGGTCTTCGACTTTAACGGCTATAACTCACGCCTGGAGCAGGAATACGCCGACTCGCTGAACACCGGACGCAGCAACAGCATCTGGAGCCTGGCGACCAGCTACATCTGGGATATTCATACCTTCAAGATCGCCTACCAGCAGAGCAGCGGCAGCACCGGCTATAACTACGGCGGCTATCAGAACCGTGGCGGCGTCGGCGATGGCGGCAACACCATCTGGCTGGCGAACTCCTACTGGTCTGATTTTAACGGCGAAGATGAGCGCTCATGGCAGGCATCCTACGGCCTGGACTTCGGCGGCCTCGGCCTGCCGGGTCTGAGCTGGACCACCGCTTACGTTCGCGGCGATAACATCAAGACGGCTGAGACCAATAACGGTAAAGAGCACGAGTGGTTTAACCAGGTGCAGTACCAGGTTCAGGACGGCCCGGCAAAAGATCTGAAGTTTAAAGTGCGCTACTCGGTGCTGCGTGTGTCCAGCAACGCCAGCGACTATAACGTCAGCGGGAATGAAGTGCGCGTGTACGTCGAGTATCCGTTTAACGCATTCTAACTATTGTAAGACCGCCGGATGGCGGCTAACGCCTTATCCGGCCTACCGTGAAGGGTTCCGTAGGCCGGATAAGGCGTTAGCCGCCATCCGGCACAAACACCGCCTTACTCGCCTTTTTTCGCCGCCTGGATATAGAGCATTTCCAGCGCCAGCGTCGCCGCGGCCAGCGCGGTAATCTCGGACTGGTCATAGGCCGGAGCCACTTCCACCACGTCCATGCCAACGATGTTCAGATCTTTCAGTCCGCGTACCAGTTTAATCGCACGATCGGAGGTCAGACCGCCGATAACCGGCGTGCCGGTACCCGGTGCAAACGCCGGATCCAGGCAGTCGATATCGAAGGTCAGGTAGACCGGCATATCGCCAACAATCTGCTTCACCTGCGCGATGATATCGTCCACGCTGCGATCGTTCACCTGGCCCGCATCCAGCACGGTGAAGCCGTTGTCTTTGTCGAACTCGGTACGAATACCAATCTGTACAGAGTGGTTCGGGTCGATCAGACCTTCGTTCGGCGCGGTGAAGAACATGGTGCCGTGGTCAAACTCGCAGCCGTTAGCGTAGGTGTCGGTGTGGGCATCAAAGTGCACCAACGCCATTTTGCCAAAGTGCTTCGCATGTGCGCGCAGCAGCGGCAACGTCACGAAGTGATCGCCGCCGAAGGAGAGCATACGCTTACCGGCCGCCAGCAGTTTTTCCGCGTGCGCCTGCAGCTTCTCACTCATTTCACGAGCGTCACCGAAGGCATAAACCAGGTCGCCGCAGTCCACCACGTTCAGGCGCTCGCGCATGTCGAAGTTCCACGGGAAGCGGTTATGCTCCCAAGCCAGGTTAGTCGAAACCTGACGAATCGCCGCCGGGCCGTGACGGCCGCCGGCACGACCCGACGTGGCCATATCAAACGGCACGCCGGTGATGACCCAATCCGCATCGCTGTCGTACGGCATGAAGTTCATCGGCAGGCGAAGAAAACCGAACGCGTTGGAAACCAGGGAGTTATCGTACTGATGCCCTAAGGTGCTCATGTGCTGACCTCTTTTAAAATCACTGTAAAAAAAATCCCCTCCGCGTCGTTAGGCCCGACGAGGAAGGGATTGATTTGGTATCTGCATATTTGCGGCAAATTATCGCCGTTATTTTGTACGGATTCAAGCTAGCATCGTCAATGCCGGATGGCGGCTTCGCCTTATCCGGCCTACATCGTAGGCCCGGTAAGCGCAGCGCCACCGGGCCATTACCGTTACTCGTCTTCCAGATAAGTATAGCCGTACAGCCCCGCTTCAAACTCTTCGAGGAACTGCTGTTGCAGCTCAGCGTCGAGATCGGTGTTTTTCACCTGATCGCGGAACTGGGTCAGCAGCGTGTTCGGATCCAGCTGCACGTACTGCAGCATATCCGCCACGGTATCGCCCTCATCGGACAGCTCAACTTCGACGCTGCCGTCAGGGAAGACGAACACGTCCACCGCTTCGGTATCGCCGAACAGGTTGTGCATGTTGCCGAGGATCTCCTGATACGCGCCAACCATGAAGAAGCCCAGCATCGGCGGGTTCTCCGGGTCGTATTCCGGCATCGGCATAGTAGTGGCAATCCCGTCGCCGTCGACGTAGTGGTCGATGGCACCGTCGGAGTCACAGGTAATATCCAGCAGCACCGCGCGGCGCTCCGGCGCCTGGTTCAGCCCTTCCAGCGGCAGCACCGGGAACAGCTGATCGATACCCCACGCATCCGGCATTGACTGGAACAGGGAGAAGTTGACGTAGATCTTATCCGCCATACGTTCCTGCAGCTCGTCGATAATCGGACGGTGCGCACGGTTGCTCGGGTCGAGCTGCTTCTGCACTTCATGACACATGTTCAGGTAAAGCTGTTCGGCCCAGGCACGTTCGTGCAGGCTGAAGGTGCCAGAAGAGTAACCGACGTGCACATCATGCAGATCCATCTGGCTGTCGTGCAGCCATTCACGCAGCGAGCGGCGGTTATCCGGCTCGTGCATCTCTTGCCAGGTTTCCCACATGCTTTGCAGCGCGCGCGGCGCATCGTCAGCCGGCGGCGTGGCTTCGGTGTGTTCGCTACGCTCAACGCCGATAATGTTCGACACCAGCACCGTGTGGTGCGCGGTCACCGCGCGGCCCGACTCGGTGATCACCGTCGGGTGCGGCAGCCCGTGCTCTTCACAGGCATCGCCAATCGCCCAGATGATATTGTTGGCGTATTCGTTCAGGCCGTAGTTCACGGAGCAATCTGACTGTGAGCGGGTCCCTTCGTAGTCCACGCCCAGGCCGCCGCCCACGTCGAAGCACTGAATGTTCACGCCCAACTTGTGCAGCTCAACGTAGAAACGGGCGGATTCACGCACGCCGGTGGCGATATCACGGATGTTCGCCATCTGCGAGCCCAGGTGGAAGTGTAACAGCTGGATGCTGTCCAGACGGCCACGCTCGCGCAGAATTTCCACCAGCTGTAGTACCTGGTTTGCCGCCAGGCCAAATTTAGATTTTTCGCCGCCGGAGGACTGCCATTTACCAGAGCCCTGAGAGGCCAGACGCGCACGCACGCCAAGGCGCGGCACCACGTTCAGACGCTCAGCTTCTTCCAGCACGATGGCAATTTCAGACATCTTCTCGATGACCAGATAGACTTTGTGGCCCATCTTCTCGCCCACCAGCGCCAGACGAATGTATTCACGGTCTTTATAGCCGTTACAGACGATCACGCTGCGGGTCATGCCAGCATGCGCCAGTACCGCCATCAGCTCGGCTTTTGAACCCGCTTCCAGACCCAGCGGCTCACCGGAGTGGATCAGCGACTCAATCACGCGGCGGTGCTGGTTCACCTTAATCGGGTAGACCAGGAAGTAGTCGCCGTTATAGCCGTAAGATTCGCGCGCGCGTTTGAACGCGGCGTTAATCGAACGCAGACGATGCTGCAGGATCTGCGGGAAGCAGAACAGTGCAGGCAGACGCTGCCCCTGCGCTTCACGGGCTTTTACCAACTCGGCGAGGTCAACGCGCGCTTCTGGTACATCCGGGTCCGGGCAGACGCTGATGTGCCCCAGTTCGTTGACGTCGTAGTAGTTATTGCCCCACCAGGCAATGTTGTATGTGCGTAGCATTTTGCTGGCTTCCTGGGAGCTCATCGCAACCTCCTGCATGGAACGTAGTACACCGCGTTCGCCTGCTGACGAAGGCGAATCCAATGAAATGTCGTCAGACATAGCGAACCTCAATTATTTATACCAAGTGTAAAACAGTTAACTACTATCGCAGCGTAACGTTGCGATAACAACCCATAAACAGCCCGCCGAGACAGCAGAACATGCTGACGCGCCGACTGTGCGACCGGTTTCTTATTCATATCATTGTAAAACACGCACCTGAACCCGGTATGACGGTTCAGCGAAACCACGAGAAAACCCTTGCCGTAACAAGAGCGCCCTTGTTCAGTCTTCCGTTACCTACCGGCTCTGGAGTCCTGAGAAGCGCCGAAATGGGTATAACATCGGCTGGTATGCAAAGTAGAAATGGGGGTTGCGGGGAACATGCTCGCGCCAGGACGGCACGATAGAATCAGCAGAATACAACGGTTCATTATCTCGTATCACCTCCACGGCCGCCTCGTAAGACGAACCTTTAAGCCAAAGCAGTGTTTTAGCCCGGCTGGAAGTGGCGACACGAGGAAAACGTCGTGTGCTTTTTGGTATGAGCCGCGCGCGGCGTTTTATACCGAGAACCCACCCAAAAAGCAAAATATAAATGTGGGCATTGCCAACACTGTCAGGAAAAATTTCCATCTCATTGAGCAGCAGAATGGGAGCCCAATCAAAAAAAACTGGCAAAGAGGTGAAGAAGTAACCTAGAATAGCCATCCAGATGTTAATCCATCTATACCGATTAACACTCAGACTGCCAGTGACAGTCATCTATTCGTCTGTGGTATAATCCGCCACCGTGACTATGCAGCACAACAGTTTGAGCTAACCAAATTCCTATTGGGTGAAATTTAATATGGCAAAACACCTTTTTACGTCCGAGTCTGTATCTGAAGGGCATCCTGACAAAATCGCAGACCAAATTTCCGACGCCGTGCTGGACGCCATCCTCGAGCAGGATCCGAAAGCCCGCGTAGCGTGTGAAACCTACGTCAAAACCGGTATGGTGCTGGTCGGCGGTGAAATCACCACCAGCGCATGGGTTGATATCGAAGAGATCACCCGTAACACCGTTCGCGAAATTGGCTATGTGCATTCTGATATGGGCTTTGATGCCAACTCTTGTGCCGTACTGAGCGCGATTGGCAAGCAGTCTCCAGACATCAACCAGGGCGTTGACCGTGCCGATCCGCTGGAACAGGGCGCGGGCGACCAGGGCCTGATGTTTGGCTATGCCACCAACGAAACCGACGTGCTGATGCCAGCGCCAATCACCTACGCCCACCGTCTGGTGCAGCGTCAGGCAGAAGTGCGTAAAAACGGCACCCTGCCGTGGCTGCGCCCGGACGCGAAAAGCCAGGTTACCTTCCAGTACGACGACGGTAAAGTGGTCGGTATTGATGCGGTAGTCCTGTCAACCCAGCACGCTGAAAGCATTGATCAAAAATCACTGCAGGAAGCGGTGATGGAAGAGATCATCAAGCCGGTTCTGCCGACCGAATGGCTGAATGCGTCAACCAAATTCTTTATCAACCCGACCGGCCGTTTTGTTATCGGTGGCCCAATGGGCGACTGCGGCCTGACCGGTCGTAAAATTATCGTTGATACCTACGGCGGCATGGCTCGCCACGGCGGCGGCGCGTTCTCCGGTAAAGATCCATCAAAAGTGGACCGTTCCGCAGCCTATGCCGCACGCTATGTGGCAAAAAACATCGTTGCGGCTGGCCTGGCTGATCGCTGTGAGATTCAGGTTTCTTACGCTATCGGCGTAGCAGAACCGACCTCCATTATGGTGGAAACCTTCGGTACCGAGAAAGTGCCTGCAGAACAGCTGATTGGGCTGGTACGCGAGTTCTTCGACCTGCGTCCATACGGCCTGATTCAGATGCTGGACCTGCTGCACCCGATCTACAAAGAGACGGCTGCGTACGGTCACTTCGGTCGCGAAACCTTCCCGTGGGAAAAAACCGACAAAGCCGCGCAGCTGCGCGAAGCAGCCGGTCTGAAATAATCCCAGCCCCCCTTTTCCAGAAGCCAGCCTCGCGCTGGCTTTTTTTATGTCTGTAACCTGCATACCGTACGCTCGGTTACATTCTCAGACAATTTAATGAAAGCGATTACACACACATACCCATGGCTAGCAAAGCCCTCAATACCCTCAATGAAACAGTCTTTCATTTTATTGTGCTGTGTTTCAGTAAAATCTTATTATCGTGATTTTCGCCTCAACCAAACCAAATATATCGTTATGATTTTATTTAAATTTAACCATTAAATAACACAAACACCAGTGTAACCGATTACACAGTCGTGATTGTTATCACATTTTTTTACCTCACAGTCTCCTACCCTAAGCATCGATAGAATCAATGACTCATTTGGAGAGCATCATGCCTAACAATAAAAAACAGGGTCGCTCGAACAAGACAATGACCTTCTTTGTCTGCTTCCTGGCGGCGCTGGCCGGACTGCTGTTCGGCCTTGATATCGGCGTTATTGCCGGTGCCCTACCGTTTATTACGACCGATTTTCAGCTGAGCTCGCATACGCAGGAATGGGTTGTCAGCTCCATGATGTTCGGCGCCGCCGTCGGCGCCGTCGGCAGCGGCTGGCTCTCCTTCAAGCTGGGCCGTAAAAAAAGCCTGATGATCGGGGCGATCCTGTTCGTTGCCGGTTCGCTATTCTCCGCCGCCGCGCCAAACGTTGAAGTACTGCTGATTTCCCGCGTTCTGCTGGGGCTGGCGGTGGGCGTGGCCTCTTACACCGCGCCGCTGTACCTGTCTGAAATTGCACCGGAAAAAATCCGCGGCAGCATGATTTCCATGTACCAACTGATGATCACCATCGGGATTCTCGGCGCGTACCTGTCGGATACCGCATTCAGCTACAGCGGCGCATGGCGCTGGATGCTAGGCGTTATCATCATTCCGGCGATTCTGCTGCTGATCGGCGTGATCTTCCTGCCGGACAGCCCGCGTTGGTTCGCCGCGAAACGACGCTTTAACGACGCTGAACGTGTGCTGATGCGTCTGCGTGATACCAGCGCCGAGGCCAAACGTGAGCTTGATGAAATTCGTGAAAGCCTGAAGGTAAAACAGAGCGGTTGGGCGTTATTCAAAGAAAACAGCAACTTCCGTCGCGCGGTGTTCCTCGGCGTACTGCTGCAGGTGATGCAGCAGTTCACCGGTATGAACGTCATCATGTACTACGCGCCGAAAATCTTTGAACTGGCGGGCTACACCAACACCACCGAACAGATGTGGGGGACGGTCATCGTCGGCCTGACCAACGTGCTGGCCACCTTTATCGCCATCGGTCTGGTTGATCGCTGGGGTCGTAAGCCAACCCTTATTCTGGGCTTTATCGTTATGGCCGTCGGTATGGGCGTACTGGGCTCAATGATGCACGTCGGCATCCACTCAGCAGTGGCGCAGTACGTCGCCGTCCTGATGCTGTTGATGTTCATCGTCGGCTTTGCGATGAGCGCCGGTCCGCTGATTTGGGTACTGTGTTCTGAAATCCAGCCGCTGAAAGGCCGTGATTTCGGTATCACCTGCTCTACCGCCACCAACTGGATTGCGAACATGATCGTCGGGGCCACCTTCCTGACCATGCTGAACTCACTCGGCAGCGCCAACACCTTCTGGGTTTACGGCGGTCTGAACGTGCTGTTCATCTTCCTGACCCTGTGGCTGATTCCGGAAACCAAAAACGTCTCTCTGGAACACATTGAACGTAACCTGATGCAGGGCCGTCCGCTGCGCGAAATTGGCGCTCGCGACTAACCTGAACAACGCTTCCTCCCGCCAGGGAGGAAGCTTCTTCTTGCGCCCCCCCGCTTCTCGCTCTATTCTCAGCCGTTATGAAAACCCCTCGAATTCCTATCGCAATCCAGCAAAACATCATGCGCAGCCTGCGAGAAAAACTCGCTCAGGCCAACCAGGCGCTGGGCCGCAATTACCCGGAGCCAAAGCTGGTTTACCAACAGCGCGGTACGTCGGCGGGCACCGCCTGGCTTCAGCAGTATGAAATTCGCCTCAATCCGGTGTTGTTACAGGAAAACCAGCAGGCGTTTATTGATGAAGTGGTGCCGCACGAGCTGGCGCACCTGCTGGTCTGGAAACACTTTGGCCGCGTCGCACCGCACGGCAAAGAGTGGAAGTGGATGATGGAAAGCGTGCTCGGCGTACCGGCGCGTCGTACCCATCAGTTCGAGCTGGAGTCCGTGCGCAAAAATACCTTCCCCTACCGCTGCCGCTGCCAGCAGCACCAGCTCACCGTGCGTCGGCATAACCGCGTGCTGCGTGGTGAAGCCACCTACCGCTGTGTACACTGCGGCGAGCCATTAGTTGCGGAAATGTAACCACCGGAAATAACAGGAAGTTTTCCGTTCTAACTGATTGCATCTGACAACCACATTCGTTACGTTGCGGGCTCGTTTTGAGATGGAGTTCGTGATGTACCGTAATGTATCTTTAGCCGCCGCGTTTCTGGCAGCGGCACTCTCCGGCCAGGCTATGGCCGAAGGGATCAACAGTTTCTCCCAGGCGAAAAGCGCCGGCGTTAAGATCAATAACGATGTCCCCGGCGACTTCTACTGCGGCTGCAAAATTAACTGGCAGGGGAAAAAAGGCGTTATCGATCTGGAATCGTGTGGCTACAAAGTGCGTAAAAATGAGAACCGCGCCAGCCGCGTCGAATGGGAGCACGTCGTTCCTGCATGGCAGTTTGGCCATCAGCGCCAGTGCTGGCAGGACGGCGGCAGAAAAAACTGCGCCAAAGATCCGGAATATCGCAAGATGGAAAGCGATATGCATAACCTGCAGCCCGCCGTGGGCGAGGTGAACGGCGACCGCGGTAACTTTATGTACGGACAGTGGAACGGCGGCGAGGGCCAGTACGGTCAGTGCGCGATGAAAGTCGATTTCAAAGAAAAAGTGGCCGAGCCGCCGGAGCGCTCACGCGGTGCGATTGCGCGTATCTACTTCTATATGCGCGATCAATATCATCTGACGCTTTCCCGTCAACAGACCCAGCTGTTCAACGCGTGGGATAAAATGTATCCGGTCAGCGCCTGGGAGTGCGAACGCGACCAGCGCATCGCCAAAGTACAGGGCAATCATAATCCTTATGTGCTGCAGGCTTGCCAGGCGCAAAAGAGCTAACCTACACTAGCGACAATCGTTAATTTGCTCCAGCCCTCTCCCGGCGGAGGGGGCATACAGCCACAGATGGAAGTCAGACTTATGCGTATCCCTCGCATCTACCACCCGGAACCTCTTACCATCGGCGCGCAGATTGCGCTTTGCGAAGATGCCGCCAACCACGTTGGCCGCGTCCTGCGGATGGGTAAAGGCCAGGCCGTACAGCTGTTTGACGGCAGTAACCAGCTGTTTGAGGCCGTCATTACCGACGCCAGCAAGAAAAATGTGATGGTGGATGTCCAGAGCGCGACGATGGACAATCGTGAATCACCTATCCATATTCACCTGGGCCAGGTGATGTCGCGAGGCGATAAAATGGAATTCACCATCCAGAAATCGATTGAACTGGGTGTAAGCCTCATTACGCCACTTTTTTCCGAGCGCTGCGGCGTTAAACTGGACGCCGAACGCCTGAATAAAAAAATTCAGCAGTGGCAGAAGATCGCCATCGCCGCCTGCGAGCAGTGCGGCCGTAACGTCGTGCCGGAAATTCGCCCGGCAATGGACGTTGAAGACTGGTGCGCCGAGCAGGATGATGCGCTGAAGCTCAACCTGCACCCGCGCGCGAGCGCCAGCATCAATACGCTGCCGCTGCCGGTGGAGCGCGTACGCCTGTTGATTGGCCCGGAAGGCGGCCTGTCCGCCGATGAAATTGCCATGACCGCTCGCTACCAGTTTACTGATATTCTGTTAGGGCCTCGCGTTCTGCGCACAGAGACTACCGCACTCACCGCCATTACCGCACTGCAGGTGCGCTTTGGCGACCTGGGTTAAAGGAGAACAATAATGATCAAGCTCGGCATCGTGATGGATCCCATCGCAAGCATTAACATCAAGAAAGACACCAGCTTCGCTATGCTGCTGGAGGCACAACGTCGCGGCTACGAACTCCACTATATGGAGATGAACGATCTGTATCTGATCAACGGCGAGTCGCACGCCCGTACGCGTCTGCTGAGCGTCGAGCAGAACTACGACAAATGGTACGAATTCGGTCATGAGCAGGAAATTAAGCTCGCCGATCTCGACGTGATTCTGATGCGTAAGGATCCGCCATTCGACACCGAATTCATCTATGCCACCTATATTCTTGAGCGCGCTGAAGAGAAAGGTACGCTGATCGTCAACAAGCCGCAGAGCCTGCGCGACTGTAACGAGAAGCTGTTCACCGCGTGGTTCGCCGACCTGACGCCGGAAACGCTGGTCACCCGTAATAAAGCCCAGCTGAAAGCGTTCTGGGAAAAACACGGTGACATCATCATGAAGCCGCTGGACGGCATGGGCGGCGCCTCAATCTTCCGCGTGAAGGAAGGCGATCCGAACATTGGCGTCATTGCCGAAACCCTGACCGAGCTTGGCAGCCGCTACTGCATGGCGCAGAACTACCTGCCGGCAATTAAAGACGGCGACAAACGCGTGCTGGTGATCGACGGTGAGCCGGTACCGTACTGCCTCGCACGTATTCCGCAGGGTGGCGAAACCCGCGGTAACCTGGCCGCCGGCGGCCGCGGCGAGCCGCGCCCGTTAAGCGAGAGCGACTGGGCTATCGCCCGTAAAGTCGGCCCGACGCTGAAGGAGAAAGGGCTTATCTTCGTTGGTCTGGATATTATCGGCGATCGTCTGACGGAAATTAACGTCACCAGCCCAACCTGCGTGCGGGAAATTGAAGCGGAATATCCGATTTCTATCACCGGTATGCTGATGGACGCCATCGAAAAACGTCTGCAAAAATAAGACGTTGTTTGAAGACGGCGGGAGGGATCCCGCCGCCAGCCGGGCGTTGTGCCCTGCGTATACGCAGGCTAGCCTGGTGACAGCGGTCCGCTTTCCCCTCATACTGGGCGCTGCTGCTTTTTGAAACAGGACAAGAACCTCTGATAATGAATTTACAGCATCATTTTCTTATTGCTATGCCATCCCTTCAGGATCCTATCTTCCGCCGTTCCGTAGTCTACATCTGCGAATACAACGACGACGGTGCGATGGGCATCATCATTAACAAGCCGCTGGAAAATTTACAGGTCGAAGGCATCCTCGAAAAGCTGAAGATCGCTCCGGAGCCCCGCGATCCGTCCATTCGTCTGGATAAGCCCGTTATGCTCGGAGGCCCGCTGGCGGAAGATCGTGGTTTTATCCTGCATACGCCGCCGGACTCGTTCTCATCCAGTATCCGTATTTCCGACAATACAATTGTCACCACCTCACGTGACGTACTGGAAACCCTTGGCACTGAACGCCAGCCGTCTGAAGTGCTGGTTGCCTTAGGCTACGCCTCGTGGGAAAAAGGCCAGCTGGAGCAGGAGATCCTCGATAACGCCTGGCTAACCGCTCCGGCCGATTTCAATATCCTGTTTAAAACTCCGATTAGCGAGCGCTGGAAAGAAGCAGCGAAGCTGATTGGCATTAATATCCTGACCATGTCAGGCGCTGCGGGGCACGCGTAATGAGTGGCACACTGCTGGCTTTTGATTTTGGTACGCGCAGCATCGGCGTGGCGATTGGCCAACGTATTACCGGCACGGCCCGTCCGCTCGCCGCCATCAAGGCGCAGGACGGTACGCCCGACTGGAATATCATTGCTCGCCTGCTTAAGGAATGGCAGCCTGAAACGGTTATCGTCGGACTGCCGCTGAATATGGACGGCACCGAACAGCCGCTGACCGCTCGCGCACGTAATTTTGCCAATAAAATTCACGGCCGCTTTGGCGTGCCAATTACGCTGCACGATGAACGTCTGAGCACCGTCGAGGCGCGTGCCGGGCTGTTTGAACACGGGGGATTTAGGGCGTTGAATAAAGGCAGCGTAGATTCCGCCTCCGCCGTGGTGATTCTGGAAAGTTATTTCGAGCAGGGTTACTAACAAACAGGCAGCCCCGGGAATGATTCCCGGGAGCACACCAGAATAGCTATCTCGCCAATCAGTGACGCAGATTTTCGTTCGCCCAGCTCACTGCCTGGGTTCTGTTCTTCACGCTTAATTTGCGGAAAACATTATACAGATGCGTACGTACTGTATTTTCACTAATAAACAATGCACGCGCGATATCCATATTGGTCGCACCGTGACGTAATTCATTAAGAATTTCACATTCACGCTCGGTCAGCGGTACGCTATCGTGATTTTCCGGAGTATGTTCAACGGCATACATTGCCGGATGCATCACGCTCAATTCAGCCGTCTGCTCGCCATTCAGCACCGCTTTGACGCCCTCAATTAAGCGCGATTCTTCGTCGTCATGACGGAATACGCCATACAGCGCTGGCCATTGTGCCATTTCGTACAATTCATACTTCTGCGCGCTATTAATAATCAACAGACGTGGGGCATCAAACTGGGTGCGGATAATATCGCGCCAGATGCCATTCAGCTTTTTGTTGGAAACAGCAATATCAAACAATACCACGGCACCTTTACTCAGGCGCTGAACCAGCGGCTTGTTGATATTATGAACATCAACAGAAACTGACAGTAATTCAGTAAGATAGTTTGCAAACGCGTTTGCTTGTACTGACGGGTGGGTGATTAAGATAATCTTGCGGGAATTAGATACACTCTCAGTTACTTCAAACATTTCGAAACTCTCCATAGTCTATATCCACCATCATGGTGATTTAATAAGTCAAAGCAAAGGCAAACCTAATACCATTAGCAATTAAAACCAACCAGTCCAGGAAAACCTATTTCATAAGATTAGTCCTAATTACATAAACAGGATAGAACGAAGACCTTAGAAGTGTCAAAAGAATATCAACCTTTTTTTGTAAGCCTACGCAACATAATGTAATCGACAAATTACAAACAAAACATACCGATGGCTTACGCGCAAAAATCGTATTAGAATAAATGTCGTAGGAAGTTTTTCTTCCGCCTTATAAAACATCACCCGATAATCACAAAAAAATACATTCCGGCAACAACGAAAAAAGTAATATTTACAAATTTAAAAAACTGACGGTTGAATAATTAATCAGTTAGCCAGAAATAAAACAGCCATCACATTATTTAATATTCCAATGTGATAGCTGAAAATAAATATTTCCGAATTCATCTGTACAAAAATAACCAGAAGATCGTGCTACGCAGGACTATACGCGCTTTCTCTCACGATAACATCCCCGCCTTAACTCGCTGTTGATAGCTTTGGCTGAAGGTCTGCATGCCGCTTTGCAACCCGGTCTGCATCACGCCTGCTATCTGGTGCGTTTTCCCTTCGCGAATGAGATTACCCACCGCCGGCGTGTTAATCAGCATTTCAAACAGCGCGACGCGCCCGCCGCGATTGTCCGGCTGCAGCTTTTGCGCCAGCACCGCGCAGAGGCTGCTGGCCAGCTGATTGCGCACGGGCTCTTTTTCCTGTGCGGGGAACACGTCCACCAGCCGCTCTATGGCCTGTGCCGCGCCGCGCGTATGCAGCGTTGCCAGCACCAGGTGCCCGGTTTCCGCCGCCGTCAGCGCCAGACGAATGGTTTCGCTATCGCGCAGCTCACCCAGCAGAATCACATCCGGATCCCGACGTAGTGCGACTCGCAGCGCATCGGCAAAAGACGCGGCGTGCTCACCGACCTCGCGCTGGTGAATCAGACACCCCTCGCTGGTATGCAGAAACTCAACCGGGTCTTCCAGCGTCAAAATATGCCCGGCCAGGTGATGATTAAGGTAATCCACCATCGCCGCCAGCGTGGTGGATTTTCCGCTGCCCGTCGCCCCGGTCACCAGAATCAGCCCGCTCTCCTCCTGTAGCATCTCCGCTAACGCCACCGGCGGATGCAGTTCGTCAAGCGTAGGGCAGCGCGTCGGCAGTATGCGCAGCACCAGCGAGACACCGCCGCTGTGGGCAAACGCACTGGCACGCAGGCGCGGGCAGCCGGTCAGCGACAGTGAAAAATCAAGCTGTCGCTGCCGCAGCCACGTCTGTTGCTGGCTTTCACTTAGCCAGCCGTCCATTAGCACGCCGAGATGCGGGGCGCTAAACGGCGCTATTTCCAGCTTACCCGCCCTACGCCAGCGCGCGTTTCCACTGCTACATAGGTGTAGATCGGACACGTTATGCTTTACACTAAGCGTCACGATTTCTTGTATATCCATAGACCCACCAGCCCATATGAACGATATTGCGCATAACCTGGCACAGGTCAGGGAGAAAATCTCAGCGGCAGCAGCGCGCTGCGGCCGGGATTCAGAAGAAGTAACGCTGCTTGCAGTCAGTAAAACGAAACCTGCGAGCGCCGTCGAAGAAGCCGTTGCCGCGGGCCAGACCGCGTTCGGCGAAAACTATGTTCAGGAAGGGGTAGAAAAAATCCTCCACTTCCGCGAGCAGGGAATCACCTCGCTGCAATGGCACTTTATCGGCCCGCTGCAGTCCAACAAAAGTCGCCTGGTTGCCGAGCACTTCGACTGGTGCCATACCGTGGACCGGCTGAAGATTGCCGTGCGTTTAAGCGAGCAGCGCCCGGCCGACCTGCCGCCGCTCAACGTGCTGATTCAAATCAACATCAGCGATGAGCAAAGTAAATCCGGTATTGCGCTGGAATCGCTGGACGCGCTGGCAGCCGACATCGCCGCGTTGCCGAATGTTCGTCTGCGCGGCCTGATGGCCATTCCCGCGCCGGAAAAAGAGTACGACCGGCAGTTTGCCGTCGCTCGCCAAATGGCGGTAGCATTTGCGCGACTGAAAGCAGACTACCCGACCGTAGACACCCTCTCTCTGGGCATGTCTGACGACATGGAAGCCGCTGTTGCGGCAGGTAGTACAATGGTACGCATTGGCACCGCGATTTTTGGTGCGCGTGATTACACAAAAAAATAAGGAACCCCAAGGAACGCCATGAAGACGTTGACCTTCCTGCTCTCTACAGTGATTGAACTGTACACAATGGTGCTGCTGCTCCGCGTCTGGATGCAGTGGGCGCGCTGTGACTTTTACAACCCGTTCTCGCAGTTCGTGGTGAAGATCACGCAGCCCATTGTTGGTCCGCTGCGCCGTATCATTCCGCCGATGGGGCCGCTGGACAGCGCCTCTGTGCTGCTGGCATTTATCCTGTGCGTAATAAAAGCTATCGTGCTGTTTATGGTCATCACCTTCCAGCCGATCATCTGGATCTCTGCGGTGCTCATTCTGCTCAAGACCATCGGTCTGCTGATCTTCTGGGTTCTGCTGCTGATGGCCATCATGAGCTGGGTCAGCCAGGGACGTAGCCCGGTTGAGTTCGTGCTGATGCAGCTTGCTGAACCGCTGCTGCGTCCGATTCGCCGTCTGCTGCCGTCGATGGGGGGCATTGATTTCTCGCCGATGGTGCTGGTGCTGCTGCTGTACGTTATCAATATGGGCATTGCTGAAGTCCTGCAAGCCACCGGCAACATGCTGCTGCCAGGACTGTGGATGGCGCTATGAGTGCCGTGACACTTTGCGATGACGGGCTGGTGCTGCGGCTGTACATTCAGCCAAAGGCCAGCCGAGACGCAATTGTTGGGGTTCATGGCGACGAATTAAAAGTCGCCATTACCGCCCCGCCCGTGGATGGGCAGGCCAATGCCCATCTGGTGAAGTACCTCGCCAAACAGTTTAAGGTCGCCAAAAGCCAGGTCATCATTGAGAAAGGTGAACTGGGGCGGCATAAACAGGTTAAAATTATTCATCCGCAACAAATCCCATCGGGCGTCGACGCCCTGACACATTAGGATATCCCATGCAAAAAGTTGTCCTCGCGACCGGTAACGCCGGTAAAGTGCGCGAGCTTGCCGCGCTGCTCGGCGATTTTGGTCTTGATATCGTCGCTCAGACCGAGCTTGGCGTGGAGTCCGCCGAGGAAACCGGGCTGACCTTTATTGAAAACGCCATTCTCAAGGCGCGTCACGCTGCGCAGGTGACCGGCTTACCGGCCATTGCCGATGATTCCGGGCTGGCGGTCGATGCGCTCGGCGGCGCACCGGGCATTTACTCCGCACGCTATTCCGGCATCGACGCCAGCGACCAGCAGAACCTGGAAAAGCTGCTGGAAACGCTCAAAGACGTGCCGGACGAGCAGCGTCAGGCGCAGTTCCACTGCGTGCTGGTGTATCTGCGCCACGCGGAAGATCCCACGCCGCTGGTGTGCCACGGCCGCTGGCCGGGCGTCATTACCCGTTCGCCGGCGGGTCAGGGTGGCTTCGGCTACGATCCGATTTTCTTCGTCCCGTCGGAAGGTAAAACCGCCGCCGAGCTCACCCGTGAAGAGAAAATCACCATCTCCCACCGCGGTCAGGCGCTGAAACAGTTACTGGAAGCGATGCGCAATGGTTAATCTGCCGCCGCTGAGTCTTTACATTCATATCCCGTGGTGCGTGCAGAAATGCCCGTACTGCGACTTCAATTCGCACGCGCTCAAGGGCGAAGTGCCGCACGATGACTATGTGCAGCATCTGCTCAACGATTTAGACGCTGACGTCGCCTATGCGCAGGGACGTGAAGTGAAGACCATTTTCATCGGCGGCGGGACGCCGAGCCTGCTCTCCGGCCCGGCGATGCAGGCCCTGCTGGACGGCGTTCGCGCACGTCTGCCGCTGGCCGCTGACGTGGAGATTACCATGGAAGCCAACCCGGGCACCGTCGAAGCCGACCGCTTTGTCGAATACCAACGGGCGGGCGTGAACCGTATCTCCATCGGCGTTCAAAGCTTTAGCGAAACCAAGCTCCAGCGTCTGGGCCGAATTCATGGGCCGGAAGAAGCCAAACGCGCCGCGCATCTGGCGAGCGGGCTTGGGCTACGCAGTTTTAACCTCGACCTGATGCACGGCTTGCCGGAGCAGTCGCTGGAAGAAGCGCTCAGCGACCTGCGCCAGGCCATCGAGCTGTCGCCACCGCACCTTTCCTGGTATCAGTTGACCATCGAGCCGAACACTCTGTTCGGTTCACGCCCGCCGGTGCTGCCGGACGATGACGACCTGTGGGATATCTTCGAGCAGGGGCATCGCCTGCTGACCGCCGCAGGTTATCAGCAGTATGAAACCTCGGCCTACGCGAAGCCGGGCTATCAGTGCCAGCACAATCTCAACTACTGGCGTTTTGGCGACTATCTGGGCATTGGCTGCGGCGCGCACGGCAAAGTGACATTCCCGGACGGCCGTATTCTGCGCACGGCGAAAACCCGCCATCCGCGCGGCTATATGGAAGGGCGCTACCTTGAACGCCAGCACGATGTTGAAAATGCCGATAAACCGTTCGAGTTCTTTATGAACCGCTTCCGTCTGCTGGAGCCGGCTCCGCGTGCAGAGTTCAAGGCCTACACGGGCCTTAACGAGCAGGTGATTCGCCCGCAGCTTGATGAGGCGCTCGCGCAAGGCTATCTGACCGAGTGCAACCAGTACTGGCAGATTACTGAACACGGCAAGCTCTTCCTCAACTCGCTGCTGGAACTGTTCCTCAACGAATAAGTTCAAATATATTTCGCCATTAATTCATAATGGCGAAATATATAACATCGTCTTTTCCGAGTAATAACCAAAATACTTCCCGAACAATTCTAACGCTAATATTTAATAGAAATATTAATAGCTAATCACACATACTCCATAAATATAATGCAGCGCACAAAAACCGCATTTAATGCGTAGATAATTTAAAAGTGTGAGAGGGATAGCGTAAAGATGTCTGACAACCAGGATAATATGTCATACAGAAAATACAGCTATACCCATAGATATAAACCACCATAATAAATGTGCATGGAGCCTATTAATGAAATCTCTTACCTTTCGCAAAACGCTGATCTGTGCCTCACTTTTTGCCTTACTCTCTGCCGGAGTCAGCGCCGCTGAAAAAGTCACGCTGAAGCTGGCGCATAACCTCGAGCGCAGCCACGTCGTTCACCAGGCATTTGAGGAAATGGCCAAAGATGTCAAGCAGTTATCAGACGGCAAAATGACCATTCGTATTTATCCCAGCAGCCAGATGGGCAGCGCTCGTGAAACCATGGAACTGCTACAAAACGGCGCACTCGATTTAACCAAGGGGTCAGCCAGCGATCTTGAATCCTTCGATAACGTCTATGCCATTTATAACCTGCCTTTCTTATTTAAAGACCAGGCGCATTTTAATAAAGTGGTATTTGGCGACGTTGGCAAAGAAATAATGGAGTCGACAAAAGATAAAGGATTCTTTGCGCTTTCCGCCTATGTTGCCGGCACCCGCAGCTTTTATGCGAAAAAACCGATTACCAAACCAGAAGATTTAAAAGGCTTAAAAATTCGCGTCCAGGCCAGCCCAACGACGCTGAAAATGATTGAATTAATGGGCGGCTCGCCGACGCCAATTTCTTTCGGTGAAGTCTATACCGCAATGCAGCAGGGGGTGGTTGACGGCGCGGAAAATAACGTCCCGTCCTGGGTGCAAACGCGTCATATTGAAATAGCCAAGGTCTTCTCTGAAGACGAGCACGCCTCTATTCCCGACTTCCTGGTCATCTCGACCAAAACGTGGGACAAGCTGACCCCGGAGCAACAGCAGATTCTGATGAAGGCCGCCAAAGCCTCAGAAACCTACCAGCAGAAGCTGTGGGACAAAATTGACGCCGATACCCGTGCACAGGCGAAAGCCATGGGCGGTGAAATCGTGAAGGTCGACAAAGCGCCGTTCCGCGCCGCCGTTCAGCCGCTGTTCGACGATTTCAAGAAAGATCCAAAACAGGCCGCGCTGCTGGCCAAATTTGAAGCCGCCGCAGAATAACCGCCCTGCGGGCCAGCCTCTGGCCCGCGTTCACCAGGATACTAAACGATGATTTTTACCCGCACTAAACAGGCGGTGGACCGCGCGATCGCCGCGTTTTCCATCGCGGTCATGGTGGCGCTGGTCGTCTGCGTCGTCTGGCAGGTGTTCAGCCGCTACGTGTTAAACCAGCCCAGTACCCTCACCGACGAGCTGGCGCGTTTTCTGATGATTTGGGTCGGCCTGCTCGGCGCAGCCTATACCGTTGGCGCCCAGCGCCATCTGGCCATCGACCTGCTGGCCATGACGCTCAAGCCGCGTAAGCAAACGCTGCTGGGCGTGGTGATTAACCTGCTGATTTTTATCTTCTCTGGTTCGGTGATCGTCACCGGCGGCCTGAAGCTAATCGCGAAAACGCTGGCCACCGCGCAGGTCTCTGCGGCGATGCAAATTCCGATGGGCTACGTCTATCTGATCCTGCCGCTGTCCGGCCTCATTATGATGTTCTACGCCCTTTGGTTTATCGCCAATGGCCTGCTTAGCCTGAAACAAACCGCGGAAGGAGCGTGTTAATGGACGGGTATATCGCACTCACGCTGTTCGGCGCCTTCTTCGTACTGGTGTTTATTGGCGTGCCTATTTCATTTTCTATCGGGATCGCGACCGTAGCCTCGATGCTGCTGATGTTCCCCTGGGATATCGCCGTCATCACCGTTTCCCAGCGCCTGGCCAACGGCCTGGACAACTTTGCCCTGCTGGCGATTCCATTCTTCATTTTTGCCGGTACACTGATGAACAGCGGGGGGATCGCCATACGCTTGATTAACCTCGCGCAGGTGATGGTCGGCCGCGTGCCCGGTTCGCTGGGCCACGTTAACGTGCTGGCCAATATGATGTTCGGCTCGATTTCAGGGTCTGCGGTTGCAGCGGCGGCGGCCGTCGGTGGCACCCTGCATCCTATCCAGACCAAGAAGGGCTATGACCCGGCGTTCTCCACTGCGGTGAACGTTTCATCGTGCATTACCGGGCTGCTTATCCCGCCCTCCAACGTGCTGATCGTCTTCTCCCTTACCGCAGGCGGCGTTTCGGTCGCATCGCTGTTTATGGCGGGCTACCTGCCGGGCATTCTGATGGGCCTGTCGATCATGGTGGTTTGCGCCATCATCGCCAAACGTCGCGGCTATCCCGTGTCGGAACGCCCGACCTGCGCCCAGGCGGCAAAAGCATTCCTTGATGCGCTGCCGAGCCTGCTGCTGGTGCTTATCGTAATGGGTGGCATTCTGGGGGGGATCTTTACCGCCACGGAAGCCTCGGCTATTGCCGTGGTCTACACCTTTATCCTGTCGGTCATCATCTACCGTGAGGTTAAATGGCGCGATCTGCCGAAGCTGATTTTAGAGTCGGTGGTCACAACCTCAATCGTGCTGCTGCTGATTGGTTTCTCCGTCGGCATGTCGTGGGCGATGACCAACGCGGATATTCCCTACATGATCAGCGACACGCTGATGGGGATCTCCGAGAATCCGCTGGTGATCCTTCTGCTTATTAATATCGTGCTGTTGATCGTCGGTATTTTTATGGACATGACGCCGGCGGTGCTGATCTTTACGCCGATCTTCCTGCCGATTGCCCAGGACCTGGGGATGGACCCGGTACATTTCGGCATCATGATGGTGGCTAACCTGTGTATCGGCCTGCTCACGCCGCCGGTCGGCAGCGCGCTGTTTGTCGGCTGCTCGATCTCCGGTGTGAAAATTCAGCAGCTGATTAAACCGCTGCTGCCGTTCTACGCCGCCCTGCTGGTTGCGCTGATGATGATTGCCTATATCCCGCAGATTTCGCTGTTCATTCCGCAGCTGCTGGGGCTGATGTAATTCCAGGAAATAACCCGGCCGAGCGCAGCGAAGCCGGGTTATTTCCGCTCGCGCAGGGCGCCTTATGGAATCACCCCCTTCTCACGCATTCTCTCGACCCCTTCCTGCCAGCGCTTTGCCTCATATTGCAATTCGTCATTACTCGACTCCAGCACCACCATTTGCCCGCGCAGCGCTTCACGTTTCTTGCGCAGCGGCTCAACCTTTTCCTCCATCACCGCCATGCGCGCATTGACCTTGTCGCCGATCGCCTTATGCTGGCGATAATATTCCTGCTTCTGTTCCTCCAGCGCCTTATCGCGGGCGGCACGAATGGGCTCTGCATCACACACCGCTTTCTTCTGGCAGGCCACCAGCGCGGGCTCATACACGTTGATATAGTATTGATTACTAAACTTCGCCATATCGTTTCGGCGGTCAACGGCGTAGATTTCGGCGTTCATCGCCTGCTGTACCGCGCTGCGGTCCAGCGGCTTGCCGTTGGCGTCCGTTCCCCACGAGCGCGCCATCTGTTCATCTAACTCGACCACCTGTGTTTTCAATACATCATACTGTTTTTTCTGCTTTTCTATCGTTGTGCGGCTGTCGGCAAACTGGGCGTCAAGCCTGGCGAACTGCGCCATAAAACCGCTATCGTTCACCACCAGCAATTTGCTTAAATCCTCTCTTTCACTGAACGGTCTTCCCGCATTTTTGGCGGCCATCTGCATCGAAAAGAAGGTCGTCGTCCAGCCGGAAGCCGGGGTTCCCACGGCGGTCATCATCGCCGAAAATTTGACCGGACGCCCTTTAGTCCAGGTTTTTTCATAGAAAAGATAATCCCCGGCCATGCCAACCGGCGTGTAGAGATTATCGTCAGAAGCCATATCGCCTTCGAGGGTGTATGTCGCCTGGTTTCCTGTCGCCTCCAGCTGGCGCAGGCTGATACTGACAAGGTGCATCATGCCGCCAGACTGTTTCGCGAACTGCTGTTTGATAACGTCGTCGGTGGGGGTATTGCTGTCGGCGATAACCGACGGGGAAAAACTACACAGCAGGAGCATCCCGCATTTCCAGGCGAGCTTCATCGGCAAATTCCTTTTAGGTATGAAAAGCGCATCATACGGAAATTGCGGCGGAGTGAAGGATAAACGAAATCTGATTCTGGCTACCCGTAGAACACAGGTAGCCGATAACCACTTACTTGAGGGTGCCCACCAGCGCCTTGCGGCTATCTTCCAGCGACACCACGCGGCTGCACACGTCTTTACCGAACGCCTGGAAATCAGCTTCCTGGTTTTTCCACTCGTTCTGAATCGCAGTTTGCAGGCCGCCCAGGCTGCCCAGCACGCCCTGCAGCGGGTTACCGCCGCCTTTCAGTACGGCTTTGGCGCCCATCTCGTTGATGCTGTCCTGCAGGATGCCGCCCATCGCCTGATTCACCAACTGCTGGCCGTCGGCACGCACCTGGTCAATCGCTTTGTAGTGGAAGGTCAGGCCGTCACTGCGGCGCTCAATAATGCGGTTCATCTGCGTTTTCAGCTGCGCGTCGAGTTTGGTCAGACGACCGCGCATATTGCTGTCCTCGCCGACTTCTTTGGCAATAATTTTGTCCAGCGCCACGCGGCCTTTTTCAACCCGGTTACGCGCGCCTTCGTCAATCCACGGCAGCGCGCTACGCAGTTCCGTTTGATAATCTTTGGCCTGCTCGCGCTGGGCCGCGGTGAGCGTGTACGCCTTGCCGTTGTAGGTGACGTCGCCGTTGGGGGTAATAATAAGATTGCCGTTTTCCCCTTTCACCTGCACGGTTTGCGGGTTGAGCACCACGTCATCACGCGGGGTGACGCTGCACTGGTAGTCAGCGTGGGCGGCGGTCGCCGTGAACGTAAGAACTGCCGTCAGCAGCGTTTTGCGCATCATAACTTTCCCTCAAGATAAATCGGGCCAGCAAATGCTGGCCCCGTACACGCGTCATCGTTCAAGCGGCCTCTGCGTTGGCTGCGTCTGAACGATGTTGTGTATATAAGATCTTAGTCCCACCAAACGTCAAAAAGTTCGCTGGTGCGCACCTCTTCAAACTTACGGTCTTCCAGCCACTTACGAACCAGCGCCTGATGTTCTTCAGTACACTTGCCCACTTCCTGGGTGCAAATCAGACCTTCCCAGGCCAGATAGCCGCTGCCGTCAAACGCCAGCTTGTTCGGCTCGATCACTTCATCGATAAACTGGTCGACGGTTTGATCGATCTGTTCTTCGCTGGTGCCTTCCGGGAAACGCCACGCGACGGAGAAGCCGATTTCCTGAAATTCATCGATATGCATTTTTTTACGCAAACGACGGCTACGATTCTTTGCCATTTATTTCACCCTCTCGAACATTAAGTCCCATACGCCGTGACCAAGACGATGGCCACGCTGTTCAAATTTGGTTACCGGGCGCGATTCCGGGCGCGGTACGTAATCTTTTGTTTCGGACAGGTTCTGGTATCCACCAATGGAGGACATCACTTCCAGCATATGCTCAGCATAGGCTTCCCAGTCGGTCGCCATGTGGAAAACGCCGCCCAGCTTTAATTTCGTCTTCACCAGCTCAGCGAACGGTACCTGCACGATACGGCGTTTATTATGACGCGCTTTGTGCCACGGGTCAGGGAAAAAGAGCTGAACCATGTTCAGAGAGTTGTCCGGGATCATCTTGTGCAGCACTTCGACCGCGTCGTGGCACATGACGCGCAGGTTATCAACGCCCTCTTCGTGCGCCGAAGCCAGACAGGCGCCAACGCCAGGTGAGTGTACCTCAATACCGAGGAAATTCTGGTGCGGACGTGCTTTCGCCATCGTCACCAGCGAGGCCCCCATGCCAAAACCAATTTCCAGCGTCACCGGCGCTTCGCGACCGAACAGCGCGGCGAAATCGACAGGCTCTTCGCTGAACTCAACGCCCATCACCGGCCAGTAGTTTTCCAGCGCGTGTTCCTGCCCTTTGGTCAGTCGCCCCTGGCGACGCACAAAACTACGAATGCGGCGCAGCGGGCGGCCGTTTTCATCAAAATCCGGTGAAATGACGTCGTTCTTCATAAAAATATGTCTGCTTGTGAGAGTGTTCGGGAAACGGGCATTATCCAAAGTTAGTTGCCGGATGCAAGCACCGGAAAGTTCCTGTTTACAGCATAGTACCGCTGTGCTGCAATCTGGCCCCCTAATCGCACGATAACGGAAGCACTGCTTTGACCATGCAAGCGTCTCAATTTTCAGCCCAGGTGCTGGACTGGTACGACAAATACGGGCGTAAAACCCTGCCCTGGCAAATCGAAAAAACGCCTTACAAAGTATGGCTGTCAGAGGTGATGTTGCAACAGACGCAGGTTGCCACCGTTATCCCCTATTTCGAACGCTTTATGTCGCGCTTCCCGACGGTCACCGATCTCGCGAATGCCCCCCTCGACGACGTGCTGCACCTGTGGACGGGGCTCGGTTACTATGCGCGCGCGCGCAATCTACACAAAGCGGCCCAGCAGGTGGCGACGCTGCACCACGGCCGTTTTCCGGAAACCTTCGATGAAGTCGCGGCGCTGCCCGGCGTAGGACGCTCAACCGCAGGCGCGATACTGTCGCTGTCGCTGGGCAAACATTTCGCGATTCTCGATGGCAACGTTAAGCGCGTGCTGGCCCGTTGCTATGCCGTCGGCGGCTGGCCGGGTAAAAAAGACGTTGAGAAGCGGCTGTGGGACATCAGCGAGCAGGTTACGCCCGCCGAAGGCGTTTCGCGCTTTAACCAGGCCATGATGGATCTTGGTGCGATGGTCTGCACCCGCTCGAAGCCCAAATGTTCGCTTTGTCCGTTGGAAAAGGGCTGTATCGCCACCGCCAACGGCAGTTGGGCACAGTATCCCGGTAAAAAACCGAAGCAGACGATCCCCGAACGTACCGGCTATTTCCTGATGATGCAGCACGAGCGCGACGTGTTTCTTCAGCAGCGCCCGCCCAGCGGTCTGTGGGGCGGTCTATACTGTTTCCCGCAGTTTGCAGATGAAACGGCGCTGCGCGAGTGGCTGGCCGAGCGGCATATTCCGGCCGAAAACCTGACCCAGCTTACCGCCTTCCGCCATACTTTCAGCCATTTCCATCTGGACATTGTGCCTATGTGGCTTAGTGTGTCCTCATTCGCCTCATGCATGGATGAAGGCAGCGCTCTCTGGTATAACTTAGCCCAGCCGCCCGTCGTCGGGTTGGCCGCACCGGTTGAGCGCCTGTTGCAGCAGTTACGCGCCGATTCACTCGTCTAGCGAGCGGCGAACTAAGAGGATTTATTATGAGCAGAACCATTTTTTGTACTTTCCTGCAGCGCGACGCCGAAGGACAGGATTTCCAGCTCTACCCTGGCGAGCTGGGAAAGCGCATCTATAACGAGATTTCGAAAGAGGCCTGGAAGCAGTGGCAGCAAAAGCAGACCATGCTCATCAATGAAAAGAAACTCAATATGATGAACGTGGAGCACCGTAAGCTTCTGGAAGAAGAAATGGTTAATTTCCTGTTTGAAGGCAAAGATGTGCACATTGAAGGCTACACGCCGCCAGAAAAACAGTAAGGGCCCTGCGGGCCTTTAAGACAACAACAACACGCGCTCCCGGAATGATGAAAAAAAGAATTTATGCACTGGCGTTGATAGCACCGCTGCTGGTTTCCTGTTCCTCAAATAAAAAGGGCGATGCCTACAATGAGGCGTGGGTCAAAGACACCAACGGCTTTGATATCCTGATGGGGCAATTCGCCCATAACATTGAAAACATCTGGGGTTTTAACGAAGTCCTGATCGCCGGACCGAAAGACTACGTAAAATACACCGACGGCTACCAGACCCGTAGCCATATCAACTTCGATGAAGGCACCATCACCGTCGAGACCATTGCCGGTACAGATCCCGCCGCCCGCCTGCGTCAGGCGATTATCACCACGCTGCTGATGGGCGACGATCCCGGTTCGGTCGATCTCTACTCCGACGCCGACGATATTCAAATTTCTAAAGAGCCGTTCCTGTACGGCCAGGTGGTAGACAACACCGGCGAGGCCATTCGCTGGGAATGGCGCGCGGCGCGCTTTGCCGACTATCTGCTGCAAACGCGGATGAAAAAACGCAGTAACGGCCTGCATATCATCTACAGCATCACCATTAACCTTGTTCCAAACCACCTCGACAAACGTGCGCATAAATACCTCGGCATGGTACGCCAGGCTTCGCGTAAATACGGCGTCGACGAATCGCTTATTCTGGCGATTATGCAGACCGAATCATCCTTTAACCCCTACGCCGTCAGCCGCTCCGATGCGCTGGGGCTGATGCAGGTGGTGCAGCATACCGCCGGTAAAGACGTGTTCCGTTCACAGGGTAAATCCGGTACGCCAAGCCGCAGCTTCCTGTTCGACCCGGCCAGCAACATTGATACCGGGACCGCCTATCTGGCAATTCTCAGCAATATTTATCTCGGCGGCATCGACAACCCAACCTCGCGCCGTTATGCGGTCATCACCGCCTATAACGGCGGTGCGGGCAGCGTGCTGCGCGTGTTCTCCAACGATAAAGTGCAGGCGGCGAATATTATCAACAGCATGACGCCGGGCGATGTCTACCAGACGCTGACCAGCCGCCATCCGTCCGCCGAGTCGCGGCGCTATCTCTACAAAGTGAATACCGCGCAGAAAGGCTATCGTCGTAAGTAACAATTCTCACAAATATGGCCGTCACAAGCGCTGATGTTCACCGCGCGTGGCGGCCTCTCCGCCTGAACCTCATACAAAAATGTTAGTTTTGTCACTATTTCGTTATGCAAAGTAAAAATAATTGCAATTTTTTGCGGCGCTTAACAATGTCACATCTATGCCGTTGATAGAATCAGCACAAATAATGCTTTCGGATGTTATTAAACGAACGCGTATCCGGCCATTTTTGTGAGGAAAATAACATGAATTTAAAGCTGCAGCTTAAGATACTGTCCTTCCTGCAGTTCTGCCTGTGGGGGAGTTGGCTGACCACACTCGGTTCCTACATGTTTGTGACGCTGAAATTTGACGGCGCGTCTATTGGCGCGGTGTACAGCTCGCTGGGTATTGCCGCCGTCTTTATGCCGACGCTGCTGGGCATCGTGGCAGATAAGTGGATTAGCGCCAAATGGGTCTACGCCTTCTGCCATCTGGTGGGCGCAGGCACGCTGTTTATGGCCGCCCAGGTCACCACGCCGGGAGAAATGTTCTTCGTTATCTTGCTCAACTCGCTGGCCTATATGCCAACGCTGGGTCTGATCAACACCATCTCCTACTATCGTCTCAAAACGGCAGGCATGGATATCGTGACCGACTTCCCGCCAATCCGTATCTGGGGCACCATCGGCTTTATTCTGGCGATGTGGGCGGTGAGCTTCTCCGGGTTCGAGCTGAGCCATATGCAGCTCTACATCGGCGCCGCGCTGTCAGTCGTCCTGGTGCTGTTTACCCTGACCCTGCCGCATATTCCGGTCTCTAACCAGCAGCAAAAGCAGAGCTGGAGCAGCATGCTGGGGCTGGACGCGTTTGCGCTGTTTAAAAACAAACGCATGGCGATCTTCTTTATTTTCTCCATGATGCTGGGCGCCGAGCTGCAGATCACCAACATGTTTGGCAACACCTTCCTGCACAGTTTCGATAAAGATCCGCTGTTTGCCAGCAGCTTTATCGTGCAGCACGCCTCGGTAATGATGTCGATTTCACAAATCTCCGAAACGCTGTTCATCCTCACCATTCCGTTCTTCTTAAGCCGCTACGGCATCAAGAACGTGATGCTGATTAGTATCTTCGCATGGATGCTGCGCTTTGGCCTGTTCGCCTACGGCGACCCAACGCCGTTCGGCACCGTGCTGCTGGTTCTGTCGATGATTGTTTACGGCTGCGCCTTCGACTTCTTTAACATCTCCGGCTCGGTATTTGTGGAAAAAGAAGTGAAGCCGGAAATCCGCGCCAGCGCGCAGGGGATGTTCCTGATGATGACCAACGGCTTTGGCTGCATTCTCGGCGGTATGGCCAGCGGCAAGGTTGTTGAGATGTACACCGTGGACGGCATTACCGACTGGCAGAGCGTGTGGCTGATTTTCGCCGCGTACTCTCTGGTTCTGGCGGTGGCATTTGTGGGGCTGTTTAAATACAAACATGAACGTACGCCAGCTGGCGTACAGACGGTTGCCCACTAAGTTTCCTACCCACGTAACCCGGCCGAGCAAAGCGACGCCGGGTTCAAAATAGTAGGCCGGATAAGGCTACGCCGCCATCCGGCAATCTGTTCCATTCTGCCTGATGGCACTGCGCTTATCAGGCCGACACCTTCGATAGCACCCATCCTACTGACAACAAATCTGCGCTGCCGCCGGGGCTTAAATTCCGCGTAATCAGCGCGTTATCCATTGCTATCAGCGCACCTTCATCCCAACCGTTTTCCAGTAAATCGTGGGCGTAATCCTGTACGTAGCGCAGACCGTTCATTCCGCCGCGCGAGACCAGATTACTGTCCGGGTTCACCGCCATTAAACGCAGCAGCAGCGCGTGCAGATGGCGACGATTCCAGCCTGAAAGCGCCTTGCGAACCGTGGCGAATCCGCTCTCTGCTTCCCCCCGCGCCCCGGTCAGGCCAAACTGATGAAACTGGCGCTCGCCCGCGGTCGCCAGCGATGAGCGGGAAGCCAGCTCCCGTTCAACCAGACCGCGGCAGATATCGCTCACTTCACGGCACAGCCGCTGCGGGTTTACCTCACCCAACCGGCCCGCGGCAAAGCAAAGCAGCCCCAGCGCGAAAATACCGCCTTTATGCGTATTCACGCCACCGGTTGCTGCATACATCGCCTGTTCGCAAGCGATACCCATCGGGCGAATCATTCGCAGCTGTTCGCCAGCAGGGCGATGCGCATGTTTATCGCCCAGTTCGGCAAACCGGGTGAACCACGGCGTAATGGCCGCAATGCTGCGAACAAACAGCGCATGGTCCATGTCCCGGTGCGCGCCGTTGTTGTATTTATCCACCAGCCCTGGCTTCGGCGTCAGATCCAGTTCCTGCCACAGCGCCTCTTCGGCCAGCGCCGGCACATCGACGTTGCGGGTATTAATCGCGAATAAACCAGCCATCGATCAGCGCCTCCACGCGGCCAATAACCTGCTCAAGCGGATGCTGGCGCGAACGAGAGCAGACGTGCGCTGGCTCATCGCAGATCAGACAGCGGCGCATATGGCGGCCTAATGCCAGCCGGCCAATATGCCCGGCGTGCGGACAGATGACGTCCAGATCCCAGAGCCTTCCCAGCGGATGGGACTGTTCCAGCGCCGCGCAGTGGGCTTTGATCTCCGGCGCCTGATGCCCCACGCACCAGAGGGCTTCCGGGCCGGTAGGCAGCCACAGCACCTGCCTGTCCAGAACCTGCCAGCCGTTTTGCCACAGCATCTGATCGCACATCTGTAGCGCTACACCCATGGTATTGCGATAGCGCAGATTATTTTTTACCGCGCCCGGCGTCACCAGCGTGAGCGAGATAACCGGTTGTCCATAATGGGTTAGCCAGTCAGCCTGACGCGCCGCGCGGCTCTCTTTTGCCGCCAACAGCGCTTCGAGGCTGACACCCGGGCTAACGGGTGTCACCGTCGTCATCATGCTACTCCTTAACCTGACGCACGGTATCAATCACGCTACCGTCGCGATAGCGAATCACACCGACAATTTTATCTGTGAACTCAATCGGTTTCGGCTGGCCGGTCAGCGAGATAGCCCGCGCATATAGCGCCTCAATCTCAACCACTTTCAGCCCTGCGGCGATAAGCCGTTCGCGAATTTCCGGACGCGCCGGGTTTACCGCAATACCGTGGTCGGTCACCAGCACATCGATGCTTTCCCCCGGGGTCAATCGGGTTGTCACCCGCTTGACGACCGTCGGAATACGGCTGCGCAGAAGCGGTGCCACGACGATAGTCAGGTTAGCCGCTGCCGCCACGTCGCAGTGGCCGCCCGATGCGCCGCGCATCACGCCGTCGGAACCGGTAATCACGTTGACGTTAAAATCAACGTCAATCTCCAGCGCGCTGAGGATGACCACATCAAGCCGATCGCAGCAGGCAGCCTTACTGCCCGGATTGGCGTAGACGTTGGTGGAAATCTCTACGTGATTGGGGTTACGCGCCAGCGACGTCGCCGCCTGCCCGTCAAAACACTGGGTATCGAGCAGCTTTTCAATCAGCCCTTTTTCATGCAGGTCGACCAGGCTGCCGGTAATGCCGCCCAGCGCAAAGCGCGCCTTCACGCCGCTGCGCTCCATCTTCTCTTCCATAAAGCGCGTGCAGGCGGTGGCGGCCGCGCCGGAACCGGTCTGCATCGAGAAGCCCGGCGTAAAGTAGCCCGAGTGTTCAATCACATCCGCCGCATAGCGGGCAATCATCAGTTCACGCGGGTTGCTGGTCACGCGCGCCGCACCGACGCTGATTTTCGCCGGGTCACCCACACTGTCCACCGGCACAATGAAGTCAACCTGGTCCTGCACAATGCTGGCGGGCATATTCGGGAACGGCACCAGCGCTTCGGTCAGCAGCACCACGTGGCGAGCAAATTGCGCATCAACCATGGCGTACCCCAGCGAACCGCAGCATGACTTACCGTGGGTGCCGTTAGCATTACCAAACTCATCGCTGCACGGCACGCCGAGAAACGCCACGTCGATTTTCAGCTCGCCGTCCTGCAGCAGCTTCACGCGCCCGCCGTGGGAGTGGATTTGTACCGGTTCATCCATCAAACCGTGAGAGATAGCGTCCGCCAGCTTACCTCGCATACCGGAGGTATAAATACGCGTAATCACGCCGCTTTCAATATGCTCGATCAGCGCATCGTTGCAGGTCATCAGCGAGCTTGAAGCCAGCGTCAGGTTCTTGAAGCCCATCTTCGCCAGCAGCGCGACGACGTGATTAATGACCCGATCGCCTTCGCGGAATGCGTGGTGGAACGAAATGGTCATGCCATCTTTTAAGCCGCTGCGCGCCACCGCGTCTTCAATCGAGGCGCACAGTTTTCGGGTGCGTTTCTCCTGCGGAGAGTTCAGCCACGGCGTTGTGCTGTGGGCCGAATCAAAGGGTTTTAGCGCCCGCAGGTGGGGGAAATGAAGGTGGAGAAGTTCTGTCTGATTCATTATCAAGTCCTTAACGACGCACGCCGGAGGCGGCTGCACGTTCCAGTACCATTTGCGCGTGGTTAATAATCGGGGCATCGACCATTTTGCCGTTGAGTGATACCACGCCCAGGCCGTTGCGTTCACCCTCTTCTGCCGCTTCAATCACCCGTCTGGCGTGATCCACTTCCTGCTGCGTTGGCGCATAGGCATTGTGGAGCAGGTCAATCTGACGCGGGTTAATCAGCGATTTACCGTTAAAGCCCATCTTGCGAATCAGTTCCACCTCACGCAGGAAGCCGGCTTCATCGTTGACGTCAGACCACACGACGTCAAAGGCATCAATACCGGCGGCACGCGCCGCGTGCAGTACCGCACAGCGGGCATAAAACAGCTCGGTGCCATCGCCGCGTTCGGTCTGCATATCCATGACATAGTCGAATGCCGCCAGCGCGATGCCGATCAGGCGCGGCGAGCTGCGCGCAATCGCCACGGCGTTAATCACGCCAACCGCTGATTCAATTGCCGCCATCACGCGGGTCGAGCCCACCTCACGCCCACAGGCGCGCTCAATACGTTCAAGATGGCCTTCCAGCTCAAAGATATCTTCAGGCGTGTCGGTTTTCGGCAGGCGAATCACGTCCACACCGGCATACACGGCGGCTTCCAGGTCAAGCAAGCCGAACGGCGTGCTAAGCGGGTTAATGCGTACGACGGTCTCAATATCCTGATACATCGGATGCTGAAGCGCGTGGAAGACCAGCAGGCGGGCGGTATCTTTCTCACGCAGCGCGACCGCGTCCTCCAGATCGAACATGATCGAGTCCGGGCGGTAAATAAAGGCGGTGGAGAGCATGGCGGCGTTGGCCCCGGGCAGGAACAGCATACTGCGACGAAGTTGACTCATTGCAGCGCCCCCCAGACGATCGTCTGCTCTTCTGCGGCACGCAGAATCGCGCTTTGCAAACGGGCGCGAATCACACAGTCCAGCGCCCCTTTATCTTCCACGATAATCAGCCCCTGCTGCACGTCCAGCGCGCGCAGTGTCTGCTCAACAACCTGGCGAATCTGTTCGCCAAACTGCTTCATCACCTCACTGTGGATGACAATCTCCAGCTCGCCGTCGGCGGGGGCGATTTTCACCATCAGGTCGCTGGACTCCTGCGTTCCGGCCAGCGCCTCCCTTATGATTTTCATGATAATGTCCTGATAGTTATGCAACTTCCGCGCTGTAATGCGCTTCGAGATGCGCGAAAGTGGATGCCGGAACAATGTCCCGGATACGAGAAAACTGCTGCAATGTTAATAAACGGCGGACTTCCGAAGCTGAAATCGCGCTCCCGGTGGCTTTCATGCGCGGCATCTCTACCACGGTCATGTTGTCGCCAAGCAGCATATGCAGCGTCTGGTTGTACTGGCGGGTCACGTCGCAGAACGGCTCCGAACCGATAAAGCGATGCGTGATCCCCAGCGCGGGCGCAATGTAGTTGCGGAACAACAGCACGTCGATTTCACTCCACGCCTGCTGCACCTTGCCGGTTTCCTTTAAGAAATAGGCCGGGAAGGTGGCGCGCGAGATGATGTACTGCGATCCCTCGTGCACCGTGACGTTCGCCAGATGCGCGACGCCGGCACGCACCATCTCCAGACGAGCGCGAAACGGAAAGAACGACGCATCTTCACGCACCACGAAAAGATGCAGCCAGCCGCACTGTGCCGCCGCCTGTTCCACCAGATAACGGTGTCCCAGGGTGAAGGGATTTGCATTCATCACAATGGCCCCAACCTGGGTAGCCGGTTGGCGCTGGAGGCTCAGCGTACGGCAGTAGCGTTCAATCCCCTGCGGCGTATTTTCCATCAGCACCGCATTGTTGCCGCTCTGGGCAATCGGCCAGAAGCCGCTGCGGGCGAAGCGCGCAATGTTGCAGGGGCGAGTACAAAGAAAAAGATGGAAATAACCCTGCGCTAACGCTACGTTCTCCACCTCGGCCAGCAGCCGAGCGCTCAGATTCGCGCCGCGCTGTTGTTCATCGACCGCCACGCACTTAATCACGTTTGCCGCCAGACCTGCGCAGCCCACCAGCTTTGTGCCGTCCCAGGCTTCAACGAACAGCGTAATATCGCTATCCAGCCCGAGGCCGCTGTCCACCAGCAGCGCACGAATAGGGCTTAAACGTTCCGGGTGTTTTGCCACCATGCTGACCCGAAAATCGAGAGTGGGTTGCGTGTACATCGTGCCGCCTGCCTTACTTAGTGCGCCGCCGTCAGCGTATTCGCTGGCGCTTCCATGATGATGTTGCTGAGATGGCCAATATGTTCAATCTCCACCTCGATACGGTCCCCCTCCTTCATAAACAGCGGCGGGTTGCGTTTCTTGCCGACGCCGCCCGGCGAGCCGGTGATGATGACGTCGCCAGGGCTTAAGCGGGTGAAGGTACTGATGTACTCAATCAGCTCGGCCACTTTATGAATCATGCTGCTGGTGTTGTCCTCCTGCACCATCCGCCCGTTCAACCAGGTACGGATAGCCAGGCTATGCGGGTCGGGGATCTCATCGGCGGTCGCCATCCACGGCCCAAAAGCGCCGGTCTGTCGCCAGTTTTTCCCGGCGGTAAACCAGGTGTGCTGCCAATCGCGAGCGGAGCCGTCCATATAGCAGCTGTAGCCGGCCACGTGGCGCAGCGCATCCTCACGCGAAATGTTCTCGCCGCCCTTGCCAATGATCACCGCCAGCTCGCCCTCATAGTCAAATTCGCGAGAGTGGCGCGGCTTCAGCACCGGTGCGTTGTGCGCGGTCTGCGAGTCGGGGAAGCGGACAAACAGCGTCGGTGCCGGGTTATGCTGGTCAAATTCTTTGCGTTTCTCGGCATAGTTCATGCCCACGCAGAGAATCTTTTCCGGATGCTCAATCACCGGTAAGAAGGTCACGGCCTCCATGGGCACATCGACGGCATCGTGAAGATAGCGGGTCGCATCGGCCAACCCGTTGCCATCAAGCAGCGCCTTGAGGTCGCCGTAGCGGTCGCCAAGACGGCGTCCCAGATCAATCATTCCTTCTGCATTCACGATGCCGTAGCTGCGAACGCCCTGATAGATAAAGCTTGCGAGTTTCATTGTTCTATTCCATTAAACGAGGAAGTTGCCCAGCACCAGCAGCGACACGGAGACGTTAATTGCACCGCCGATACGGGTCGCAATCTGCGCGAACGGCATCAGGCTCATGCGGTTACCGGCGGTCAGAATCGCGACGTCGCCGGTGCCGCCCTGGCCGCTCTGGCAGCAAGAGACGATGGCGACATCAATCGGGTGCATGCCGATTTTTTTGCCGACGAAGAAACCGGTCGCAACCAGCGCAGACACGGTGCTGACGATCACCAGCAGATTGCTGAGGGTGAAAGCGTTAACCAGCTCCTGCCACGGGGTGATAGCCACGCCGACGGCAAACAGCACCGGATACGTCACTGAGGTCTGGAAGAATTTATAAACCACCTGCGAACCTTCGAGCAGGCGTGGAGAGGCGCCGTGGCACAGCTTGACCAGCACCGCCATAAACAGCATGCCAACCGGTGCCGGCAAGCCAATCAGCTTGTGACCTAACATACCGAGCATGTACAGCAGCACCGCCAGCAGCGCGCCTGAAGCAATGGTGGTCACGTCAGTTTTGCCCGACAGCGCCGGCTGTGCGGATGCGGTATCGGCGTTGGCGCGGTTAGGCATCAACTGGCCCTCACCGGTCAGGTGCGGGTAGCGTTTGCCCAGTTGGTTCAGGCAACCGGAGATAATGATGGCCGTCAGCCCGCCCAGCATCACCATCGGCAGCACGCGGCCCAGCGCTACGCCCTGATCCATATGCAGCAGCGTGGCATAGCCGATGGACAACGGGATCGCTCCCTCGCCGACGCCGCCCGCCATGATCGGCAGAATGATAAAGAAGAAGATCTGGAACGGCTCAAGGCCCAGCGCCATGCCGACGCCCATCCCAACGATCATGCCGACGATTTCGCCACACAGCATGGGGAAGAAGATCCGCAGGAAGCCCTGAATCAGCACCGTACGGTTCATGCTCATGATGCTGCCGACGATGATGCAGCAGATATAGAGGTACAGAATATTGGTCGATTTGTAGAATTTCGTCGTCGACTCCACCACCACGTCCGGCAGCAGCCCGTAGTAGACCAGCGCGGAAGGGATAAAGGTGGCACAAATTGCCGCCGCCCCTAGCTTGCCGACGATCGGCAGACGCTTACCGAACTCACCGCAGGCAAAACCAAAAAATGCCAGCGTCGCAACCATCACCACGATATCGCTTGGTAGCTTACCGCCCAGGCAATCAATGGCGATAAGCGCCCCGGCCAACAGGAACAGGGGCAGCGGAATAATGCCGACTTTCCAGGTGTCCATAATATGCCACCAGCGCTCCTTGAGGGCCGGTCGCTGAATTTCTATCGGGTCGTGGGTAACAGAGAATGAATCATCAGTAGTGCTCATAATGAAGCCCTTTGGTTATTTTGTGAGGCTAGCTTAAGGGCCAAAAGGCTTACTTTATGTGAGTGATAGCATATTAAAACCGAAGTTTTAATGGCGCCTATGGTTTTAATGGTTTCTTTTATTTAATGTGATTAGCGCCTTATTTAAAGGCGTGGTTTTTATGGTTTCTATTCTGCGCTGAATGCCACAGGCGGATTTATTAATTTAGCCTTAATAAAGAGTACTTTTCAGATAACTCTCGTTCTGCGCCAGGCTGTGCAAGGGATCACAAGTTTCTGGCAAAGCCCGGCAGCGGCGATAAAAAAGATGATATATTGTCGGCTTCCGTCGCTGCCGTGCGTGAGTCTGATGAAAGTATCGTTCCAGATAAAACTGTTTATTTCCCTGGTTGCCTTTTTCTCGGTGCTGTTTGCGCTACTGGGTAGCTATTATTATATTGACGTCGGCCAGCAGCTATATCAGGAAATGAGCGGGCGGGCAAAAATACAGGCAGAAGAAATAGCTGTGATTCCCAGTTTGCGTAAACAGGTTACCGAGAAAAACGTTCCAGCCATCCGTGACTTTATGCAAAAAATAGCCGCCCGTAGTGACGCTAGTTTTATTGTCATTGGTGATAATAAAGGCCTGCATCTGTTCCACTCGGTATTTGCCGACAGGATAGGTAAAACTCTGGTCGGCGGCGATAATGAAGAAGTGCTCCAGGGCAAAAGCACCACCACCATTCGGCAGGGCGGTTTAGGCATTTCCCTGCGCAGCAAGGCGCCTATTTTCGACGACCACGGCAAGGTTATCGGTATTGTTTCCGTGGGCTACCTTACCAGCTACCTCGACAGCATTACCGTCAACAAAGTGGTCAATATCCTGATCGCCGCAGTGCTTCTGCTGATGGCGCTGTTTGTTTTCTCCTGGTTCTTTACCCGCAGCATCAAGAAACAAATCTTCTCTCTTGAACCGCGCGAGATTGGCCTGCTGGTTCGCCAGCAGAAAGCGATGATGGAGTCTATCTATGAAGGCGTTATCGCTATCGACGACAACCTGCGCATTGAGGTCATTAACCAAGCGGCGCGTAAGCTGCTTGGCCTGAGCCTGCCGGCGCGCCAGCTGCGCGGAAAGCCTATCGGCGACGTCATCGCCCTCGTGCCCTTTTTCGAGCGCAGCGCCATGCTCAGGCAGGATACGCACGACGAAATCTGTCACTTTAACGACCTGACGGTCATCGCCAGCCGCGTGCGAATCATGCTGGAAAATGCGCTTCAGGGCTGGGTGATTACCTTTCGCGATCGTAACGAGATCGATTCGCTTAGCGCTCAGCTAAGCCAGGTAAAACGCTACGCCGATAACCTGCGCATTATGCGCCATGAGCAGCTTAACCGTATGACCACCCTCTCCGGTCTGCTGCATATGGGGCGCTACGACGAAGCAATTGGCTATATTCAGGCCCAGTCGGAACACGCGCAGGAGCTACTGGATTTCATCTCCTCACGCTTCAGTTCCCCCACGTTATGCGGGCTGCTGCTGGGGAAAGCCGCGCGCGCCCGTGAAAAAGGCGTGGTGCTGGAGTTCGACCCGGCCTGCGAGATGCGACGTCCCTTCCCGCCGCTGAGCGAGTCGGAGACGATCTCGATTATTGGTAATCTGATTGATAACGCCATCGAAGCGACCCAGCGATCGCCGCTGCCGCACGCGCCGGTCGAGATCTTGATTAAGCTCAGCGAACAGGAGCTGATTATCGAAGTCGCAGATCGGGGAATTGGCATTACGCCGGCGATCCGCGAACATATTTTTGAGCGCGGCATTACCACCAAAACCCGAGGCGACCACGGTATCGGACTCTACCTTATCGACAGCTATGTCACCCAGGCGGGCGGCCTGATCGAAGTGTCTGATAACGCGCCCAACGGCACGATTTTCTCTTTATTCATTCCCGCCGCAGGGCCTGCCCGGCGTACCGCACAGCAACTGGAAGATACCGACTATGCAACATGAACTTATCGATGTACTGATTGTGGAAGATGAGAATGAGCTGGCGCAGCTGCACGCGGAGCTCATCGACAAGCACCCGCGTCTGCGGCTGGTCGGTATTGCCTCTTCGCTGGCCGACGCGCAACAACAGCTACAGAGCAAGCAGCCGCAGCTACTGCTGCTGGATAACTACCTGCCGGACGGTAAGGGCATTACGCTTATCAGCGACCCGATGCTGGCCCGCGCCAACTGCTCGGTTATCTTCATCACCGCCGCCAGCGATATGGACACCTGTAGTCAGGCCATTCGTAACGGCGCCTTTGACTACATCCTTAAGCCGGTATCGTGGAAACGTCTGAGCCAGTCGCTTGAACGCTTCGTGCAGTTTGCCGAACAGCAGCGGGTGTGGAAAATCGTCGACCAGCAAAACGTGGACTCACTCTATTTACTGCAGGCGAAAAACTACCGTCAGGACAACGGCAGCAAGGGCATTGAGGAAAATACGCTGGCCAGGGTACAAACGCTGTTTAACGCCCGGGAAAACCACTGTTTCTCGGTTGACGAAGTGGTCAGCGAAACCGGGCTCAGTAAAACCACTGCCCGTCGCTATCTTGAGCACTGCGTGGAATCCGGGTATTTAAGCGTTGAAATGCTGTATGGCAAGATTGGCCACCCGCGCCGCATGTACCGCCGCAGTGCGGCCTAGCCCCTCACCACGCGATGAGGGGCTAGCGCCCATTATTTCAACACGTAGCCGTACAGTCGGCTAATGCCGTCGGCGTCTTTCTCGCTGTACACCCCCTGAAGCTCCGGCGAGAAACCGGGCAGCAGGTTAACGCCCTCTTCCAGCGCCAGGAAATAGCGCTGCACCGCCCCGCCCCACACTTCTCCCGGCACCACGCACAGCACGCCCGGTGGGTATGGCAGCGCCCCTTCGGCGGCAATTCGCCCTTCCGCGTCACGAATGCGCACCAGCTCGACGTTGCCGCGAATAAACTCACCGTTAGCGTCCTGCGGGTTCATCACCACTTTCGGCAGGCTCTCCTTACGGAACATCGCTTTTTGCAGATCTTTCACCTCAAAGCTGACGTACAGATCGTGCATCTCCTGGCACAGTTCGCGCAGCGTATAGTCGCGGTAGCGCAGCGGATGCTTGCTGTAAACGCTCGGCAGTACCTCCGCCAGCGGCGTGTCATCTTCGATATGCTGCTCAAAGCGGGCCAGCATCGCCACCAGTTGGGCCATTTTCTCCGGCGTTTCCGCCGGGGTCAGCAAGAAGAGGATCGAGTTCAGATCGCACTTCTCCGGGACGATCCCGTTCTCGCGCAGGTAGTGGGCCAGAATGGTCGCCGGAATACCAAACTCGGTGTATTTTCCGGTTTCGGCATCGATCCCAGGCGTCGTCAGCAGCAGCTTGCACGGATCGACAAAGTACTGATCCTGGGCGTAGCCCTCAAAACCATGCCAGCGCGCGCCCGGCGCGAAGCTGAAGAAACGTCTATCGCTGGCGAGGGTTTGGGTGGAATGCTCTTGCCACGGGCGTCCGTCAACCATCGGCGGGATAAACGGCTGGATCAGCTTACAGCTGGCAATAATTGCTTTGCGCGCTTCAATACCCAGCTCGACGCACTCGGCCCACAGGCGGCGACCGCTCTCCCCTTCGTGAATTTTGGCATTAATGTCCAGCGCCGCGAACAGCGGATAAAACGGGCTGGTTGAGGCGTGCAGCATAAAGGCGTTGTTCAACCGCTTGTGCGGGCAAAAGCGCGCCTGACCACGAATATGGTTGTCTTTTTTGTGGATCTGCGAGGTTTGCGAGAAGCCCGCCTGCTGTTTATGCACCGACTGCGTCACAAAAATGCCCGGATCGTTTTCGTTTAACGCCAGCAGCAGCGGCGAGGTATCCGCCATCATATCGATAAACTGCTCATAGCCTACCCATGCGGAGTCAAACAGGATGTAGTCGCACAGATGGCCAATTTTATCCACTACCTGACGGGCGTTATAGATGGTGCCGTCGTAAGTGCCCAGTTGGATCACCGCCAGACGGAACGGACGCGGCGCGTCGGCCTTCTCCGGCGCCGCTTCACGAATCAGCTCGCGCAGGTAGCGTTCGTCAAAACAGTGCTCGTCAATACCGCCAATGAAACCAAACGGGTTACGCGCCGCTTCCAGGTAAACCGGCGTCGCCCCGGCCTGGATCAGCGCACCGTGGTGGTTTGATTTGTGGTTGTTACGGTCAAACAGCACCAGATCGCCACGCGTCAGCAGCGCATTAGTCACCACTTTGTTGGCCGCCGAAGTGCCGTTCAGCACGAAATAGGTTTTATCCGCGTGGAATACTTTAGCGGCAAATTTCTGCGCGTGCTTGGCGGATCCCTCATGGATTAAGAGATCGCCCAGCTTCACGTCAGCGTTGCACATGTCGGCGCGGAAAACATTTTCGCCGAAGAAGTCGTAGAACTGACGCCCCGCCGGATGCTTTTTAAAGAATGCGCCGTGCTGGTGCCCAGGACAGGCGAAGGTGCTATTGCCCATCTCAACGTACTGGGTCAGGGTGTTGAAGAACGGCGGCAGCAAATTCTCTTCATAGCGACAGGCGGCCGCTTCCAGCGCCAGCCACTCCTGCTCTTTGCCGCTGATGACCGCTTCCACGCCGTCCGGCGCGCGAAGGTCGTCCGTCGAGAACACAAACACCGGCAGATGAAAACCGGTGCGCTTGAGCAACGCAAGAATACCGCTATGGCTGTCGGCCACGGTAATGACGACTGCTGCCACATCGGTAAAGTCGGTACTATCCAGCGCCACCACGCCACGGGGGCTGGACAGGCGAGAGACCAGTTCACGACTGGCAGCAATGTTCATTGATTTCATAAGCGCAACGACCCACTCAGGGAGAGTAAAAGCCCCGGACAAAGCCACTGGCCTTGCCCCACAAAGCGTCTGGGTGCAACTGGGTTACAGCTCCGACCGCCAGACATCAGTAAAAGCAGACGGCGTCTAATCTTACTGTTGTCCTGCAGTGAGCATGCGTTGACCTCACCGCATGGTGAGCAAAACGGAACGGGCAGGCTTTCGCAAGCAAGCGAAGCGGCATTGGCGATGTAATGGCAATAATGTCATTGCAGGCTGCCCCCGTGGAGGAAAGGAGAAATTTCGCGCAATCATGGCACCATTGGCCAGAGGGCGCAAGACGAAATTTTTATGCACTAACCCTACGAAGAAACAAATACTGAACCGATTAATCGGTCCATAATAATGCAGGAGTTAGCGATAATTAACAGGAGTTAACGTGGTAATAGGTCCTTTTATTAACGCCAGCGCGGTGCTCGTCGGCGGGCTGATCGGCGCATTGCTCAGCCAGCGTCTGCCGGAACGCATTCGCGTTTCGATGACCTCTATTTTCGGCCTTGCTTCGCTGGGCATTGGGCTGCTGCTGGTCATCAAGTGCGTCAATATGCCGGTAATGGTGCTGGCGACGCTGATTGGCGCGCTGATCGGCGAGTTTTGTCATCTGGAAAAAGGCATTAACAACGCGGTGGCGCGGGCGCAAAAGCGGCTGATCAAACCGGGGAAAAACCCCGAACACGAGACGTTTATTCAGAGCTTCGTGGCGATCATCGTACTGTTTTGCGCCAGCGGTACCGGGATTTTTGGTTCGATGCACGAAGGGATGACCGGCGATCCCACCATTCTTATCGCCAAGTCGTTTCTCGACTTCTTCACCGCCATGATTTTCGCCTGCTCGCTGGGTTTTGCGGTCTGCATCATCAGCGTGCCGATGCTGGTCATTCAGCTGTCGCTGGCGTTTTGCGCGTTTATGATCCTGCCGCTGACCACTCCGGCGATGATGGCCGACTTTACCGCCGTCGGTGGCCTGCTGCTGCTGGCAACCGGCCTGCGCATCTGCGGCATTAAGATGTTTGCGGTGGTGAATATGCTGCCCGCACTGCTGCTGGCAATGCCGATTTCCGCCGCCTGGACGGCATTTTTTGCCTGATGCAGCGTGCAAAACAGGAAAAGCGGTGATATGTTGTGCAACTCGCCGCAAATTTTATAAATTTCATTGACGAGGCGCGGCGATTACGGTTTAATGCGCCCCGTTGCCCGGATAGCTCAGTCGGTAGAGCAGGGGATTGAAAATCCCCGTGTCCTTGGTTCGATTCCGAGTCCGGGCACCAATATTCATAAGGCCTCGCTGCAAAGCGGGGCTTTTTCCTTTCTTGGCTACGGTAGATTTCTGGTCGTTGCAACACGTTATTTGTTTGCTGGATTTCTCGCCATTTTCGCAGATGTTCGTTACTTTTAGACACCTCAACATCTTCTGATGTATTTTTTTCTTACCTCACAGCTACGGTCTCTCTACGGTCCTCTACGGTTCCTTTCTCTCAGATCATTCATAATGAAGTAGAAAACACGGGGGAAACGGGGAATTATCATTCTGCCTTAATCCGCTGTCCTTAACGTGATTTTGTCGCGGGGAATAAGGTGGGGAAATCCCCAATAGCAAGCGGGGAAACTTGGCAGCATACACTCTCCACCATTCTCATGGGGATCTTCACCAGTCCGTCCACCTGCAACAAGCTCTTTTTTCCCTTTCACTTCTTACCTTTTCAGAATCCCCCGTTCTCCACGCCATCATAAAATGATTTATCCGTAAGCTAAACGTACTGGACTGTTAAACCTGAGTGTCCGCTGTGAGCGAAGAGGGGAAATTTGACAAACGGATGTACGAATTGAGGAAAGATAAGGTTTTTACCACAACACTTTTGCCGAACGATGTTATGGTTGAGACTACTCACGCAACCTTAACCACGGTGGTGCCTATAAATGAGATGGCGTCTACTCAGTACAACTCTACTTCTATCCTGCGCCATCTATCCAGGCAAAGGTATCGCTGATCAGTGCGAAAAGCTGGATAAGGAGGGGCTTCTAATATATCAGCAGTTTAAGAAATCCAAGATGTGTAAGGATTCGACTATCAACGCTGGATGGACCGACTGTTTATTTAAAGCCTACGGCACTAATATTCTTCTTTCTGGTGCAATAGGAACAACCATCGACGAACGCACCACGGGAATGTTGGGTAGCGGATTCTATGTCCTCTCTGTTGATGAACGTGCCAAGGTTAGAACGTTTATTGATCGGAAATTGGGTCTTCTATTGAGGGTGGACGGGAAAGACAACGTTGAAAAGTCTGGATGCATTTACAACGAGGTGTTCATAACACTTGATGCTCGGGTATTGGCTCCAGGTGAATTTAATAAGTTGACCATGGGGATTGAGTAGCATTAAGAGGCATCAGGTAAGATTGGGGTGATGACTGCTATTTTGCACTCCATCATTTTCTTAATATCCGCTTCTGGCACGGAGCGGACAAGCTAACTGAGTCAAAGGTCAGCTGTGAGCGAACTGCGGACATCGACAATGCTCCCCACAACTAACGGAAGCATTACTAACATTACGATGTGTTCATTAGTGGGGGTAGGTTTGACTGTGGGCCAAATGACCTGCTCCCCGTTGACTAAGAAAAACTCCGGTAACAACTTCCGCTTCTGGCACATAGCCGACACCAAAACCAGCCACATATGGGCAACGGTCCTTGCCCTGATGACAGGTAATTGTATCCGACTTAAACACATATTATTTCTGTGAACTCTTCCCTAACGGCAATCTTTCCCCTTAAGACCAGAATCAGACCGTAAAGCCTGCTCTTCTGCATTTCCCGTCTTCATTCATACCATGTGGCACCAGCATTCCCTTCGCCACGCCAGAAAATCAACTCAGCCATTAGCAACGCCGTGCCGGGGATGGGTCAACCCTGACGTTCTTTACACCAGTCACAGGAGGTTATATGTCCACCCCCAAACGCTTCCGTTTTACTAATCAGCTCATTAAATCCCTGCCCCCTAACACATCCGATGCACGCAGTACCGATGCCGAATACAGCGACACCGAGATTTCCGGCCTCAAGTGTCTGGTCAGCAGAAGAGAAGGTCGTAAAAAGTTTTTGCTACGCTACCTTTATCATGGACGAAAACGCGCCATCGCCATTGGTCACTGGCCTGAAGTGGACGTCAATCTTGCTCGTCAGATTGCCATAGAACACAAACGTTCCCTTGCCACCGGCACTGACCCTAAGCAGGAGCGTGAAAACAAGAGAATGGAGCTGACGTTCGATGAACTCTTTAATCAGCATTATCTGCCATGGGCAAAATCCGCTAAACGCAGTTGGGGAAAGGATGTTCAGCGCTACCGCGATCATATCCGTCCCGCCATTGGTCAGAGGCTGCTGAGCGATATCACACCAGCGAGCATTCTGCGCCTTCAGCAGACGTTAAGTACTTCCCTGTCAGCGGCTACCTGTAACCGTGTCATCGTACTCATTAAAGCCGTCTTTACATGGGCCGGAAGGCAAAGCATGACCTCTGTTCATCCGGCAAGGGTGGTACAGCTACTCAGGGAGAACAACGCCCGACAGCGTTATTTTACCGAGGACGAAATTCGTCGTATTTTTCTCTCCGCCGATAACGATACCAGCCCCGTCGCGGCCCGCTATGTCAAACTGCTGTTACTGACCGGCCTTCGTCGTGATGAGCTGCGTCTGGCTAAGTGGGAGCATGTTGACCCGGTTAAACGCACCCTGTGGCTCCCTGAAACCAAGAATGGCTATGGACGGATTGTTCACCTTAACTCACTGGCGATGGACGTAATCAGAACGCTGCCAACGCAGCGGGGAAATCCGTGGTTGTTTATTGGTAAAAAACAGGGAATGCCGCTGAGTAACCCGGTTAAAGCCTTTCAGCGTATCGTGCGTCGGGCGGGAATTTTCGACAAGGAAGTGTGTATTCATACCTGCCGCCATTCGGTTGCCGCCCTCATCGTGTCCTACGGCGGAACACTGTATGACGTTCAGGCTCAACTGGGGCACCGCAGCAGTCAGTCTTCACAACGGTATGCGCATCTTCATCCTCAGCGCTTACAGAACACCAGTCAGTTACTGGCGGAAAGGATAACGGCTCAGCTACCGTCCTTGTGATAACAGAAAAGCAGAGGCAAGTGCCCCTGCTTTTTTTTTACTGTTCAGCCATCAGTCAGAACGGGATGGCCCCATATTCTTCATCCGGCACCCGGTTATCATCATATCTGTTATAGAGTTCACGAGCACACTCGCGCGCGTCTTTAATAGACATACGAGGGAACCTGCCGAGGGGTTCATAATAGCAGGCCCCTCTAAGCGTATAACGAGCCAGGAATTTAATCTGACCGTTGGCAATGACGGCCCGGAGCGCCGGCTCACTGCCATCGAAGATTTCACGAGAAATGTCGTGATACAGGCACTCCGCCAGTGTGTTAACCAGAGCGTAATCATTGAATGAGGTTTTTTCTTCATTTTCGCTGCTGATAGCGTGAGGAAAACCGTCATAGTACTGGTCTGATTCAAAAATCATACATCACCTTCTATTCGTTGTTATTCAGTCAAAATGGTTTTATTCAGGGTTAAAATTCGGTCATCACATTGCATTTCAGAAACGCTTTTTTGACCTGGTAGTAAGACTGCGCCATCGTCTTCAGCGCTCTTTTTTATAGTGTCCGGCACTTTCGCCAAGCAGATAACCGGAATGCTCTAACGGTCTGGCCACATCAACGGTCTTAAGTCCCTTTTCAGAACAGAGCTTTTCAAACACCGATTCATAAATCAGGAAGTCGCCGGTTTTGTAATGGACGAATCCCCACATATCTCCCGGGCATCGGGCATGTTCGTCACGCAGGGTGATAAAGTGCCTGCTGCTTTTTGTCACCAGCGTCAGCTGAAGCTCCTCCAGCATGTTACGCACCGGGTTATACTGATTCTGGTTATCATCCAGCCAGCGTCGTGCAGCGGACATAACGGATTCAGCCACCGCATCGCTTTCGAAAGGTAAAAGGCCATATTTCAGCGCCTTCTCTCCTGCCAGCCATACCAGCGCAAATCTTTTCAGTCCGCGCCGCTGAACGCGGGTAATATCACGCCCCTCATCCCTCAGGGCCTCTTCCAGTGCGTTACAGCAATCATCTGTCTGTTCCTGGAGCCAGGATGAAAACTCTGCGTAGGTGCGAAGACCGCCAGCCGTATTTTTCCCGGATAACAGTTTGCCGATAAATGCAGGCCCGGCATGACCATAAGCCTCTGCCAGCCCCGTCTTCAGTGCATCTGCACGGGCACGTGTTTCTGATACCGGTTCATCCGGTTTTTGAGCATCCTCAGGCAACAGTTCCATACTGATGGCCCTGTGCTCCTGCCCTCCCTGTAACACGGCTTTCTGTTCAGCCAGCTTTTCGGAGATTGACATCTCACCGGTGGAGAGAATAAACATGCGCCATTTAAACGGCTCATCTGCCGTCAGGCCACGGTTCAGGCGCTCTTTTGCCGTACCTGACGTAATGTTGTAAAGCAGTGAGGAAAGTTGCTTATGATTACTCGCACCCAGTTCATCGACGCAGGCGACCAGACCGGAATAGTCAGCGAGAAGGCGCTCCATCGCGTTAGGCGTGGTATTCCAGCGAATAATATTTACATTCCCCCCACTACCCGGCTCGCTGCCATCACCATGGACCGATGCAGCCAGCATCAGGAGAAGCGTTTTACCGGTGGTGGATACGCCGTGAAAATGAAACATGCCCACATCCATACCGGCAGGAACCAGAAGCATCGAAGCAAAGGACGCACTCAGCGCAAAGGTCTGCGCCCAGCCATGGACATTTTCCCGGATGAGGTTAATCCACTCCTCCAGAGCCCCACCTTTGTGCAGTCCGGGACGCACGCGGAATCCCGGCAGCAGATAATCAAACCCGGTCAGAGAGGTCACAACGGGCTCATAACCATGTAAAAAGGCCATATCCTCCGAAACGAATCCCATCGCATCTGCCATCAGATAGACAGGCAGCGGTAAACTCCGGCAGCGCTGAAGAAAACGGTCAAAAAGGGCAAACTGCTGTGGAGAGGAGCCAACACAAAATCCACGATCTGCCAGTTTGCCTACTACCTGAGCACCGCTCTGAACAATATCCTCAAAGCGTACCAGGGCCTTAACATACTTACCCAGCCCGTTACCGGTCATCAGGCTGATCCCAAGACCGGACTCCTTATCTTTTCCACAAAACAGGGCGACAGGCACAACTGGCGTGGTGCAAACCTGCACAGGTTTCTGTCCACCGATGTAGAAAAGGCCATTAGCCGTATTCACATAATGCCGTGGCAGCCCATCACCAATACCGAGTGAAGCGATATCATCTTCACCGACCTCAGTGTTTTCAGCACGCCTGATAATTGCTTCCGACATTTTGTTGAAATTTTTATCGCGGTCAGCAAAAGCGCGAATACGCTTAATCCCGGAAACCTTAGGAACATTAGTTGTCACTTTTTTATTCATGTGTATTACCATCAAATTACGCCACCGTCAGAAAACGGGTGCATCAGAACCATAGTTAAAAACCATACCGTTGAGTGAAGGTTGTTACCCCATCGCCCGATTAACGACTTCGTGATAACGCGCCGGGGAAGCGTGCAAGTAAAGTTCCGTTACTTTTATCGTGCTGTGACCCAGTAAGTCTTTGACGGTGTGAATGTCGGCCCCGCTCTCAATGAGCTTTGTCGCAAAGGTATGTCGCATCTCATGGATGGTGAACGGTGGAATACCCGCAGCCTCACAAAGCCGTTTTTGCAGGCGACGCGGCTCAGAAACCGGATTGTCGGTCCCCTTGCCCGGAAATACCCAGCCTTCATCACCCAGATGCTGACGCTGTTCTGTCAGAAGAACGAAAGCCTTATCACATACCGGTACACGGCGGAGTTTGCCGTTTTTGGTGTGGCGAAGGGTGATAACTTTGCGGCTCCAGTCCACATCTTCAAGACGAAGGTGACGGGTTTCCCCCAGACGCAGCCCCGTCAGGGCAAGGAACATGAGAAGAGCAAGGGCTTCATGATCGGGTTTACCATTACGCCAGCACTCACAGACTTCCATCCAGCGCTGAAGCTGGGAGTCATCCATGGCGCGGCGATCTGACGTCACTTCAGGCAGCGCTTTGATATAAAGCGCCGGAGAGCGGCTGATGTATCCCATGCGTATAGCCCAGGTAAACACCGCTTTAATGAGCGCCAGATGGCGGTTGCGGGTGGCAGGCTTGAGATCGAGATTATGCAGATAGCTCAGAATATCTGCCTCCGTCATACCTGCCAGCTTTTTGGCACCGAGAAGAGGGCGCAGGTATTTACGGATCTTAGAAAGATCGGTGTTAGCTGAACGCTTAACGCCCGTGCTGAGTACGCTTTTCTCATACTCATCCACAAGCTCATTAAACGTCATTTTACTGTGAGTAAGAAAACGCTCACCATAAGTCTCAACGGAAGCCTTAAGCTCCTGAATTATTTTAAAGGCATGCTCCCTTGCGTTATTAATGGAAAATTCAGGGTAACTTCCTACGGAAACGTAAACATTCTTTCCGCGAATACTTTTGCGGACAATAAACTTAATGCGTCCGGATGAGTGGAATATAGCCTTAAGCCCGGTACATTTTGTATCGCTGGCTTCGATAGTCCGGCCAGTTTGTATTGCACGGGTTTTACACTCATCAAAAAAAGCTTTAGTGAATGCCTCTCTTTGATTCTTTGGGCTGCGATGTCGGGCCATTGGTTCAACACAGCAATCATCAACGTCAACGCTGGTTTTGATGTTTTGCGCTGACTTACAAAAGCGACCATCCACAGAATCAACATCATTCTGTTTCATTGTCAGCGTTATTAGGTTTAAAGAACTATCGGGTTTCATAATGCATACATCTCGCTCAATTAATACAAATTAAGGGTATTGAGTTAGATGCTGGCCAGCACATGAAGCGAATAGTATTGGCAGAAATACTGAAGTGCAAATCACCGACTCTGACATTTTGGTGAGAAAAGCACGCGTTAAAGAGGCCTGTTTGCCCCCTTAATCTCCTGAAAGTGCCACTCCCCCACTTTCAGGCCTGAACGTCGTTTCTCCCCATAAATAATATCGATTATGGGGTGTTGCTTGTTTTTTGAACTATTTAAGGCGTTTTGTGATTGAGAAAATAAGTAAGAAAATCAATAGCAATTGTGCGCAAGCGTTCTCTCATTTTCAGTTAAAACAGCTCATGCTAATTTGCTTACAAAATGCTGCAAATCGGAAAAAAACGGGATTTAACGCCAGCCCACCACTAAATTTAAGGACATAATCCAAAATAAGCAAACAACGTAAAAAAAATGTAACTAAAAGTCATTTGAAAACATATTATCAATATGAATCAATTACTTATGGAGATAATCATGTTTAAACTCACGACCCCCACCAGTCTTCCCCTTCTCAACCTGCCCGCCTCCGCACTGGCGTCCCTCAGCAATGAAATTCTTGGACCCGTCGATGATATCGACCTGTTTACCGCCTTCTGGAACGAAACGGAAACCCTGCTCTGGCATCTCAACCATGATGACACGCTGCCCGAAGACCCGCTGCTGGCAGTTGCACTGGCTAACCCGGAATACGTCACCGCACTTGATGATGGCTGGTATCTGCTTCTCGGTATCGTCTGTGATAACGGACAGGGTATCTATCTGGTATTCCCGGACACAACCGTTATCACTCAACTCCAGAACCTGATTGAGGCGCTGAACCATGAGTAAGAAAAAAATCGCTACCGAAGCCGCCGTCATCGAAAGCTATACCGTGTTCTACAGCGGGGAAGCAGAGAAAATCAGCCCCCATAGCAAGGGACTGCTGACGTATGAGCTGGGTAAAGAGGGTGAAACCGGAAGCCTTGCCCTGCGCTTAACCGCCAATGGCGAAGGAGGCCTGTTCTCCCGTGAATGGGTAGCGCTTGATGCGATTCACGCCATTCTGGAACAGCAGCAGGACAGCTTTCCGTCCCGTGTATTTCGCCCACTGTTTGGTCAGGGCAGCACCAATAACGCAGGTTTTCTTGCTGCTGTGCTCAGAAGTCCGGATATCTGCCTTATCGAAGCGGACAGCAGCAGACTCTTTATGCACCGCTGCTACGCCGACTGGCAGCACCGTCTGACGCAGCTTGCCGCAATCAGCCAGGACTAATCCCCCGCTTTTTCTGTGTTCCATACCCCTTAAAAAGGAAATTCACTATGTCATCACCCGCTATATTGCAGGGCGGCTATGTGCTGCCACTCTCCCGGTCGTTCACTCAACTGCTTCTGGGTATCGTTGCGCAAAAACCGCCTCATCGTCACCCCATCACCGGATTAACCATTAACTTCCGTGACCCTGAATACTCACCGGAAAAGGGCGGCTGGCATCCGGTCGAAATACGCCTCATCCCTGCCGGAGAAGACTGGCAGCTCGATTACGTCACCGATTTTCACTATGCAGGACATCCATGGCCTGAGCTTGAAAAAGATGTCGATGTGAGCTGGACGCAACAATACACGTGGCTTTCCCGTTGTGGCGATATCTCTCATGTCGACGCCCGTGAGTTCTGGTCGCTATGGGAAAGTAACTTTATGGCTTACCACGATATGGGGGTTTTCACGGTCCGTACGTTGTGGGAAAGCTGAGTGTTCACTACGTTTCCCCCGCATCCCCCCTCTCCCCCATAGTAAGGAACTGAATGTTATGTACCGGCTTCTGCTGCTTAACTTCGTGGATTCATTTATCGATAACTGCATTCTGTCCTGCGTCGATGAACCGGCTTACGGCGGTATCGTGCAGTGCGAACTGCTTTTTGGCCTTGCCGCACACAGCGGTATCTATGTGGGTAACGGCGATATTGTTCATCTTGATGGCGATGGAACCGTTATCAAAAGTAAGGCTAAAGGTTTTCTTGACCGGCTCGATGGCTGGAACTCCGCTATCTCGGTGTATACCGACTGTATGGATTTGACGCCTCAGGGTTGTGCGCAGGCCGCTGAACGGGCAAAGGCGGCAGTGGGTCAGCGCTATCCTTATAGCCTGCTCGACTTTAACTGCCACCGGTTTACTGCCCGCTGCGTTACCGGCGATTCGTGCCCTGATATCTGGCTTGCCAGACACCTTGATTCTTTTCAGAAAGGGGACCGATGGCGCGTATGGCAACGATGAAAGCCAGCCGTTGCAGGCAACGTGTCACCGGACAGGGAGAACGGCTTATCCGGCTGACCATGGTGCTGTTTTACGGTCAGACAATATCTGTTCGCTACATCATCCGGCAGTTTGACGTGTCTCCCCGCACAGCAAGACGGGACCTCGCTCAACTGGCCTTTGTGCTGGAATCCGCTGGCCCTCACCGCTGGCGACTGGCTCCCTCGCTGAAACCCTGACTTTTTTCTCTGTCGGACATCTCCTGACCACTCCGTATGGCAGGCTGTCTCCGCTTTTCAATCCATAAGGGAACATGATGAAAATTTTAAAACTGTTAACCGCCGCAATTCTGCTTTCCGCCTTCAGCCACAGCGCGTTCGCCGACGAGCAGGCTGACGCTCAGATGATAACCAACTCGACCTTCTGCGCGATGTACTCCACCCGCCTGACCCAGACCAGTGACAGCGGCCTTCAGGTAAAAGGCGTTAATCTCAATGCCCGCTTCAACGGACCGGTATTCAACCGGGTACTTCAGGTGATGAACAAAACCTATGGCAGAACCTGGCTCGAATCAAATGCCCGTAACGGCAGCATGACCGCCATGCAACTTTCGCAGTCGGAGCTTCTGTATAACCCGGAATATGCCCGGCAGTGCGATGCCTTTGCGGATAAAGTGGAAAAGGAATGGCGCGGAAAGTAATCCCGACGCGTTATACCTCTATCCGGTGAACAGAAACCTGCTTTCGGGCAGGTTTTTTTTACTTTTTTGTTTTTCAGGCGGACAAGCCCTGTCCGGTGGCTTCCTTAAACTGTCAGGTCCAATATCTGCAATGAGGTGAAATATGGCTACCTACCGACACGACCCCGACCTTGAGTTTCTGCGCCACTGCCATCGTGACGATCTGGATTTACTGGTTTCTGTGCTTATCTGCGATCCGAAAGACGGACTGGCACGCATCACGGAAACGCTGACCTATGATCCTCAGTATAAAAAACACAAGCCCAACCACCCGCGCTACTGGGATGCCATTGCCGCCGAGGTTCAGACGTTTGGGGCGAACAGCTTTGCCACGCTGCTCCGCTGGGGTAAAGGGGTGCTGTACCGGGAAATTCTCACCGATGCCTGCGATAAAATGAAGGTGAACTACAACAACAAATCCAGTGTTGAAACCATTGAAATGAATCTGCTGATGAAGATCCTGGAGAAAAGTCTTGAGAAGATGACGCCTGACCAGCTAAAGACCGTGGCGGAAGAATTGCAGACAGGCTACAGCAACCCCACGCCGGAGTTGCTGACCATGGCAATCCAGGCGGGGATAAAAACATCCGGGTTTGCGGCCTATCAGATGGCACTTGTTGTCACAAATGGTGTGGCGAAAGCCCTGTTAGGCAGAGGGCTGACCGTTGCAGGAAATGCCATGCTGACGCGTACCATGGGCGCTTTTGCCGGTCCCGTGGGCTGGGTGCTCAGTTCTCTCTGGCTGCTGATTGATTTAGCCGGTCCCGCATACCGGGTGACGCTACCATCCTGCATTTTTATTGCCTACATGCGCCAGAAGCATCTTTATTCACCTGAGAATACTGACGTTTAGCACTTACATTTAAGGTATTCAGACTTTAAAAAACTTCAGAGGGCGGACAAATCCTGTCCGCTACTGCTGGCATTATTTCCCGGCTAAATTCGGAAATGATGTATGACGCTGATAACACAAGAAAACGAACATGACAGACTGGCAACCCGCCTTTCCATCATCCTGAGCCGTTTGTTTCAGGGTGAAAAGCTGCATATCGGGACGCTGGCAGAAGAATTTGGAGTGACGACGCGAACGCTGCGACGGGATTTCAACGTCCGTCTGACGTACCTTGATATTGAACAGAGCAACGGCGTGTATCAGCTTGCTTCGCATTACTTTCGTCGCCGCACGGAACGGGATATGAAGATACTGGCGAGACTGCTGCATCTTGACCGTCTGTTACCCGCGATGGACGCCAAACTGCTGAGCCTGATGCTTGACGGGGAACGCCCCTCGCCCTACAGGATTATGCTACCGGAGCCGCGCCAGAAACCCACGCTGTTCGGTGATTTCAGCAGACTGACGCTCGCCATACTTAACCAGACCCGGGTGCGTATCAGAACCGACGAAAACGTCAGCCATACCGTTCATCCCTACCGTCTGCTTTGCAGCCATGCGGAGTGGTTTCTTGCCGGATGTACGTCATCGGGCGTGTTCGTTATTTCCCTGTCCCGAATCAGGCTGGTTGAGGTATTACCGGATACAACGTTTGAGATCGATAACACACTCATTTCGCTGATTGAACAGTCTGACTTTATGGAAGCCTTACCCCACATGAACATTATTCATCAGATAATGCATTACGGGAGTAAACAGACGAATAATCGTAATTAAAATCACAACATATTATTAGTGATGATTAAATCACATTAACATGATAAGTGAGAAAGTTATGATTATCGATAAAGAATACGCACTTGTAGATGCGACCGCAAGACTTAACACTGACCTGAGGGATTATGAACATGAAATAAACAACGCCGCCATTATAACATTTGGCAATGACCTCATTGAGGTAATCGTATATCAGTTCAGCTTTATCATCAGCATCAGGGCAGAGGGTGAAAAAATAAAGCACGGCCTTCTTGTTAACTTCGGTAAAAATATAGCAAGACAGGTTTCATCACTTTGTGCATCCGCAATGCGAGTCTACCCGAATGAAAAACACAAACCGAGCCGTCAGCTTTTCCACTGCATAAATTAGTTTGTGCAAAGACTGTACTACCGACACGCTTTAAATTAAAATAGGCCAGCTAATATAACATATGAGGTTTATGATGGCTGGCCAGTATGAAAAAGCAATAACGATAAAACAAGCGATAGATTCAATTAATTTACGCCACTATCTTCTGCCTGCAATTCAGAGGAAGTTCGTCTGGAGCAGCAGGCAGATATGTCTGCTGTTTGATTCCATCATGCGAGACTACCCGATAAACTCTTTCATGATGTGGGATATCCGTAGTGCCAGTATTAAAAATGATTACAAATTCTATGAATTCCTGAAAGAATACTGTCAGCGATTTAATGAAGAAAACCCCTGCGTAGCAACAAATGCTGGATTTCATGATTTCAAGGCGGTGATTGATGGTCAGCAGCGTCTCACATCATTATATATTGGATTGTGTGGAACGTATGCGTATAAACAGCCCCGGGTGTGGTGGCCTTCGGCACAGGATGATCGCATCCTGCCGCCAAGAAAGCTTTACGTCGATTTAACAGCGCCACTTAATTCAGACGATGAGCTCATGATGAAGTATAACTTCAGGTTCCTGACCGACAAGCAATACGCTGATTCACTTACAGACAACAAGCATCACTGGTTCTGCCTGCACGAAATATTCAAATACGAGCAACATGATTCGCCTGATGATATTTTATTTAACGTTGTCGTACCAGAACTCGAAAAAAGAGGACTCATTTCCAGTGAATTTTCCAGAAAAACATTACTGAGACTTTATACAAAAATAAGAACTGAGAACATCATCCACTACTTCAATGAGAGCAGTCAGGACATTGATCATGTGCTGGATGTTTTCATCCGCACGAACAGCGGGGGGACAAAACTTGAGTTCTCCGACTTACTGATGTCAATAGCGGTAGCGCACTGGCAGGGGGATTTCAGAAGAGAACTGGATGAACTGACAAAAAATATTTATCAGAATAATGAAATGGGTTTTTATATTGAAAGAGACTGGTTCTTAAAAACCAGCCTGATGCTTATTGACTCTGACGTCCGGTTCAAAGTAAAAAACTTCACTTCAGAGGAGGTCGGTAAGATACAACAACAATGGTCTGAAATAAAATCCTGTATCAAGGAGACTTTTATTCTTATCAGGCGATTCGGCATCAATCCACAGTCTTTGATATCTAAAAATGCAGTCATTCCTGTGGTCTACTGGCTTTACAAAAAGCAAACCAGTGGACATCCATTATATACAACGATTAACCTCCTGAATAAAAACCACAATGAACGCTCAGTAATTAGCCAGTGGTTTTACATGGTACTTCTGAAAGGGATCTTTGGAAGCCAGGCCGATGCGCTACTCACGAGCATCAGAGATGTAATGAAAAATAGTCTTTCAGATATTCACTTTCCTCTTGAGAAGATTATTGACAGATATAAAGGCTCGAATAAGGACCTCAGATTTGACGACGAATACATCGAAAGCCTTCTCGATATCAGATATGGCGAAGGTCGTTGCCGCGCACTATTGCATCTTCTGTTCCCTGAAATGAATCCGACCGAGGTGTTTCATATTGATCACCTTCACCCAAGAAATCATTTTTCAAAGAAATATCTTGAAAAACTAGATTATATTGCGAATTCACCGGAGAAGCTCAGCTTTTATGAAAATCCGGAACACTGGGACACCATACCGAATCTTCATTTACTGAATCACTCTCAGAATATAAGTAAACAGGATACATCCCTGAAACAATGGCTATCTCATTCATCAAACAACTATACGCCATCAATGCTGTTAGTTTCAGATGACAATATTGAGTTCAGTCGCTTCCCGGAGTTCTACAATGAGCGAAGAAACGCCCTGAAGCAAAGACTACTGAATCGGGTATTTCTTACAACAAAAATAGATTCATCACCATCCACAATGGATACGGATGAAGAAATTCTCACCGACTGAACGTTCAGCCCCGATAGTATTGGGGCTTCAGTATTTATCGTCAGCACGACGTTTCTACTGGCCTGACTGAAAGAGTGTTGGCTACACAACCGGGCAAACGAACTCTCAGTGCAACGTATGACATACAAAGCCTGTCATCCATATGAAATTGCGATAAAATCGGGCCAATAGCAGTACTTAAGAATCATACAACAGGATACAAAATGACAAGCCTTCAGCAGCGTGCAGAGCTACACCGTCAAATCTGGGCCATTGCCAATGATGTCAGAGGCTCCGTAGATGGATGGGATTTTAAACAGTATGTACTCGGTGCACTTTTCTACCGCTTCATCAGTGAGAATTTTTCCAGCTACATGGAAGCAGGGGATGAGAGCATACATTATGCAGCGCTTGATGACAGCATCATTACCGATGACATCAAAGACGATGCCATCAGGACTAAAGGCTATTTCATTTACCCGAGCCAGCTGTTCTGCAACGTTGCCGCTAAAGCGAACACCAACGACAGGCTGAATGCTGATTTAAACAGTATCTTCGTCGCTATTGAAAGCTCTGCCTACGGCTATCCGTCCGAGGCCGACATCAAAGGCCTCTTTGCCGATTTCGATACGACCAGCAATCGACTGGGTAACACCGTCAAAGACAAAAACAGCCGTCTTGCTGCCGTTCTGAAAGGCGTTGAAGGGCTTAACCTGGGGAATTTTAACGAGCACCAGATTGACCTGTTTGGTGATGCCTACGAGTTCCTGATTTCTAACTATGCGGCAAATGCCGGTAAGTCTGGAGGGGAGTTCTTCACACCTCAGCACGTCTCTAAGCTGATTGCTCAGCTTGCGATGCACGGTCAGACTCACGTCAACAAAATCTATGACCCTGCCGCAGGTTCTGGCTCACTACTGCTTCAGGCGAAGAAGCACTTTGATAACCATATCATTGAAGAAGGTTTTTATGGTCAGGAGATAAATCATACAACCTTTAACCTGGCGCGTATGAACATGTTCCTGCACAACATCAACTACGACAAATTTGATATCAGACTGGGAAATACTCTGACTGAGCCTCACTTTGGCGATGAAAAACCGTTTGACGCGATCGTCTCTAACCCACCGTACTCAGTTAAGTGGATTGGCAGCGATGACCCTACACTGATTAACGATGAACGTTTTGCTCCTGCTGGCGTACTGGCCCCGAAATCAAAAGCTGACTTTGCGTTTGTGCTACATGCACTAAACTACCTTTCTGCAAAAGGTCGTGCAGCGATTGTCTGTTTCCCTGGCATTTTTTACCGTGGCGGTGCGGAGCAGAAAATCCGTAAATATCTGGTTGACAGTAATTATGTTGAAACGGTGATTTCACTCGCTCCAAACCTGTTCTTTGGCACCACCATTGCCGTTAACATTCTGGTGCTGTCCAAGCACAAAACAGATACCCGCGTTCAGTTTATTGACGCCAGCGGGTTGTTTAAGAAAGAAACCAATAACAATATCCTGACTGATGCGCACATTAAACAGGTTATGCAAGTATTCGACAGCAAGGCAGACACTGACCATCTGGCGAAAACGGTGCCGCTTGAGGCCGTTGCCGCCAATGACTACAACCTGTCTGTCAGCAGCTATGTCGAAGCGAAAGATACCCGTGAAATAGTTGATATCACCGAACTGAATGCTCAGCTGAAAACTACCGTCAGCAAAATCGACCAGTTGCGTCAGGATATTGATGCGATTGTGGCAGAAATCGAAGGCAGAGAGGCGAAGGCATGAGCGAACTGAGATATCTGGAAAAGCTGCTGGATGGGGCCGAGGTTGAGTGGAGGGCGCTGGGGGATATTGCTGAGTACTCAACGACAAGAATTGATGCGGATAAACTTGATGCAACGTCGTTCACAGGTGTTGATAATCTAGTTGCTGATAAAGGGGGCCGTATTGATGCAAGCTATCTACCCAATACAACTCGTTTAACAGGGTACAAACAAGGAGATATTCTTCTTGGGAACATCCGTCCATACCTAAAGAAAGTATGGCTGGCTACCAATTCTGGTGGGTGTAGTGGTGATGTTCTAGCCGTTTGTATTGCTGAGGACTATAGAAAGCGTATTTGTTCAGAATATCTGTACTATCTGTTGTCGTCGAATTCATTTTTCTCTTACAACATGCAACATGCCAAAGGTGCAAAAATGCCTCGGGGCAGTAAGTCCGCTATTCTGGATTTTCAAGTTCCCATTCCCTGCCCATCCAACCCAGAAAAGTCTCTTGCCATCCAGTCTGAAATCGTCCGGATTCTGGATAAGTTTACTGCACTTACAGCTGAGCTTACAGCTGAGCTTACCATGCGAAAAAAACAGTACAACTACTATCGTGATAAATTGCTGAGTTTTGAAGAGGGTGGGGTTGAGTGGAAGACATTGGGTGAGATTGTGAAGATGCGTGCAGGGCAGCATATTTCGGCGAGAAATATAGTAGATGGGAAAGAAGGAGATTTTGTATATCCTTGTTTTGGCGGAAACGGTATTCGTGGTTACGTTAAAGAAAAAAGTCATGATGGGGAACATCTATTAATAGGGCGACAAGGTGCTCTGTGTGGCAATGTCCAAAGAATGAAAGGTCAGTTCTACGCTACAGAACATGCAGTTGTAGTCTCAGCCATGCAGGGGATTGATATTGACTGGGCATTTCATATGTTAACAACAATGAATCTAAATCAATATGCGTCGAAATCTGCACAGCCGGGTCTTGCTGTGGGGAAATTGCAGGAATTGAAATTATTAGTGCCTTCCATAGAGCGTCAGAAATATATTGCTAAAATGCTGGACAAATTTGACACATTGACGGGTTCAATCACAGAAGGCCTCCCGCGCGAAATCGAGCTGCGCCAGAAACAGTACGAGTACTATCGTGATTTACTGTTTAGCTTCCCGAAACCAGAAACCGCCAGCAACTGACGGACCATTGATACCGGCAGGGTTTGTTCTCACCCGCCCGGTATCAGGCTTTACGAATGCCGGAAGACGCTTCTGATATCCTTCCGGACTTTGCCAGATGACGCACAGGATGCACCATGATACAACAGACACACACCATTGCTGAATCAAATAACTTTATCGTCCTTGATAAATACTCCAAAGTTCAGAATGCTGGCGACAGCTACCAGAGCGAATCGGACCTTGAGCGGGAACTGATTCAGAACCTTCTTAATCAGGGCTATGAGTTTATATCCGTTAAGTCACCGACTGCGATGCTGGCGAATGTGCGGGACCAGCTTCAGCGTCTTAATGGTGTGGTGTTTAACGAAAGTGAATGGCGGCGTTTCGCAGAGCAGTATCTCGACAGCCCCATTGACAGTAGCCTGGACAAAACCCGTAAAATTCATATCGACTATATCTGTGATTTTACGTTTGATGATGGTCGTCTGGAAAACATCTATCTGATAGATAAAAAGAACCTGCTGCGCAATAAGGTGCAGGTCATTCAGCAGTTTGAACAGACCGGCTCACACGCTAACCGTTATGACGTCACCATTCTGGTTAACGGCCTTCCGCTGGTGCAAATCGAACTCAAAAAGCGTGGCGTGGCGATTCGTGAAGCCTTTAACCAGATACACCGTTACAGCAAGGAAAGCTTTAACAGCGATAACTCCCTGTTTAAATACCTGCAACTCTTCGTGATTTCCAACGGGACTGATACCCGGTACTTTGCCAGTACCACTAAACGGGATAAAAATAGCTTTGATTTCACCATGAACTGGGCAAAATCGGATAACACTCTGATTAAGGACCTGAAGGACTTTACCGCCACTTTCTTCCAGAAGCATACTCTGCTGAATGTTCTGTTTAATTACAGCGTGTTTGACAGCAGCCAGACGCTGCTCGTCATGCGCCCCTATCAGATTGCCGCCACCGAGCGCATTCTCTGGAAAATCAACAGCTCTTTTAAAGCGAAGAACTGGTCAAAACCCGAAAGCGGTGGATTTATCTGGCATACCACAGGGTCAGGAAAAACCCTGACCAGCTTTAAGGCCGCACGTCTGGCTACTGAGCTGGACTTTATCGATAAAGTCTTCTTCGTGGTCGACAGGAAAGACCTCGATTACCAGACCATGAAGGAGTATCAGCGCTTCTCTCCGGACAGTGTGAATGGTTCGGATAATACAGCTGGCCTCAGAAGAAACCTGGATAAGGACGATAACAAAATTATCGTCACAACCATTCAGAAACTCAATAACCTGATGAAATCTGAAGCTGACCTGCCCGTCTACCAACAGCAGGTGGTGTTTATCTTTGATGAGTGTCACCGCAGCCAGTTTGGTGAGGCCCAGAAAAACCTCAAAAAGAAATTCAGACGCTTTTATCAGTTTGGTTTTACCGGTACGCCTATTTTCCCCGAAAACGCACTGGGAGCAGAAACCACAACCAGCGTGTTCGGGCGTGAGTTACATTCTTACGTCATTACTGATGCGATTCGTGATGAAAAAGTGCTGAAGTTTAAGGTGGACTATAACGATGTCCGCCCACAGTTTAAGTCTCTTGAAACGGAAACTGATGAGAAAAAACTCAGCGCGGCTGAAAACCACCAGGCCTTTCTGCACCCACTACGTATCCAGGAAATAACGCAATACATTATCAATAACTTCCGTCAGAAAACACACCGAACCTTCCCGGGAGCTAAGGGCTTTAACGCCATGTTAGCAGTTAGCAGCGTGGAAGCGGCAAAAGCTTATTACACGACGTTTAAAATGCTACAGGAAGAAGCGGAGAAGAAATCTGGCAGCTATAAACGCCTTCGGGTTGCAACCATCTTCTCCTTTGCTGCAAATGAAGAGCAAAGCGCCATTGGTGATATTACTGACGAAAGCTTTGATACCAGCGCAATGAACAGCAGCGCAAAGGAATTCCTGGATTCAGCCATTGATGACTATAACAACCACTTTAAAACCAATTTCAGTACCGACAGTAACGGCTTCCAGAACTACTACCGCGATTTAGCTCAACGAGTGAAAAATCAGGATATCGACCTTCTCATCGTGGTGGGAATGTTCTTAACCGGCTTTGATGCCCCGACGCTTAACACTCTTTTCGTTGACAAAAACCTCCGTTATCACGGCCTGATGCAGGCATTTTCCCGCACAAACCGTATCTATGATGCCACCAAAACCTTCGGCAATATCGTGACTTTCAGGGACCTGGAGCGTCCGACCATTGATGCCATCACACTATTTGGCGACAAAAACACCAAGAATGTGGTGCTGGAAAAAAGCTACGAAGAGTACATGCAGGGCTTTACCGATGCGGCAACCGGTGAGGCTAAACGAGGTTTTATGGCTGTTGTTTCGGAGCTGGAGCAGCGCTTCCCTGACCCTGCCAGTATCGACAGTGAAAAAGAGAAAAAAGCCTTCGTCAAACTGTTTGGTGAATATTTGCGGGCAGAAAACATCCTGCAAAACTATGATGAATTTGCCACGCTGAAAGCCCTGCAGAAGGTTGATATTAGTGACCCGGAAGCGGTAGAAACCTTTAAAGCAGAGCACTATGTGGATGATGAAAAATTTGCTGAATTACAAACCATTCGTCTCCCGGCAGAACGTAAAGTTCAGGACTATCGCTCAGCATACAATGATATCCGGGACTGGCAGCGACGCGAAAAAGCAGCAAACGACAGGGATACATCAACCACAGACTGGGATGACGTGGTGTTTGAAATTGACCTGCTTAAGTCGCAGGAGATTAACCTGGACTACATCCTTGGTCTGATTTTCGACCACAATCGTCAGAAAAAAGGTAAAGAAGCCCTGACTGAAGAGGTCAGACGCTTAATCCGCTCAAGTCTGGGCAACCGTGCCAAAGAAGGTCTGATTGTTGACTTTATTCAGCAAACTAACCTTGATGACATGCCGGACAAGGCCAGTATCATTGATGCATTCTTTACCTATGCTCAGCGTGAACAGCAGCGGGAAGCGGAAGCGTTGATTAAGGAAGAAAACCTCAATGAAGAGGCTGCAAGGCGTTACATCCGCACATCACTCAAACGGGAGTATGCTACCGAAAATGGCACTGAGCTAAATGAGACGCTACCAAAGCTCAGTCCGCTGAATCCTCAGTACAAAACGAAAAAGCAGACTGTATTCCAGAAAATTGGGGCGTTTATCGAAAAATTTAAAGGGGTTGGAGGACACCTCTAGTTGCCAGATAAAAGAACAATGCGCCACCGCAATTTATAGGTAAGATTGTATCCTTTAAACTGCGTCAGACCTGTTATGATCGATGAAGCGCTGGTTAATGTTAATGCTAACTGGATGAATTTTTAACGCACATTCAGACAATTAGCGTCCAGAACTTACAGAAACCAGTGCTTGATTTTGGATGGTAAAGTACTGAATGGATGTATCACAGGAGAATACTTATGAGCGTAACTATAAAAGACGATCGACTCAGGACTATCGCGACCTTTGATGGCAAGACCTTGAAAGATGATCGACTGAGGACCATCGCGACGTTTGATGGTAAAGCCCTGAAAGACGACCGACTCCGCACCATCGCTACCTTTGACGGTAAAACCCTTAAAGACGACCGACTCCGCACCATCGCAACATTTGATGGGAAGACCTTGAAAGACGATCGACTCCGCACCATCGCAACTTTTGATGGTAAAACAGGCTTTGTTGAATAAATCGAACTTTTGCTGAGTTGAAGGATCAGATCACGTATCTTCCCGACAACGCAGACCGTTCCGTGGCAAAGCAAAAGTTCAAAATCACCAACTGGCCCACCTACAATAAAGCCCTCATCAACCGTGGCTCCATAACTTTCTGGCTGGATGATGAAGCTATTCAGGCCTGGTATGAGTCAGCAACACCTTCTTCACGAGGCAGACCTCAGCGCTATTCTGACCTTGCCATCACGACTGTGCTGGTCATTAAACGCGTATTCAGGCTGACCCTGCGGGCTGCGCAGGGCTTTATTGATTCCATTTTTTCTCTGATGAACGTTCCGCTACGCTGCCCGGATTACAGCTGTGTCAGCAGGCGGGCAAAGTCGGTTAATGTCAGTTTCAAAACGCCCACCCGGGGTGAAATCGCACACCTGGTAATTGATTCCACCGGGCTGAAGGTCTTCGGTGAAGGCGAGTGGAAAGTCAAAAAGCATGGCCAGGAACGCCGCCGTATCTGGCGTAAGCTGCATCTGGCCGTTGACAGTAAAACACATGAAATCATCTGCGCTGACCTGTCGCTGAACAACGTTACGGACTCAGAGGCCTTCCCCGGGTTAATCCGGCAAACCCACCGGAAAATCAGGTCAGCCGCCGCCGATGGCGCTTACGATACCCGGCTATGTCACGATGAACTGCGGCGTAAGAAAATCAGCGCGCTTATCCCTCCCCGAAAAGGTGCGGGTTACTGGCCCGGTGAATATGCAGACCGTAACCGTGCAGTGGCTAATCAGCGAATGACCGGGAGTAATGCGCGGTGGAAATGGACAACAGATTACAACCGTCGCTCGATAGCGGAAACGGCGATGTACCGGGTAAAACAGCTGTTCGGGGGTTCACTGACACTGCGTGACTACGATGGTCAGGTTGCAGAGGCTATGGCCCTGGTACGAGCGCTGAACAAAATGACGAAAGCAGGTATGCCTGAAAGCGTGCGTATTGCCTGAAAACACAACCCGCTACGGGGGAGACTTACCCGAAATCTGATTTATTCAACAAAGCCGGTAAAACACTTAAAGACGACCGACTCAGAACCATCGCGACAGTTAATGGTAATGTCAGTATTATTGTTTTGGCGTTTGCTGCTCGGCTATTTTGAGGTTTAACATTTATGATATTGTCTTTTTATTTTTACATCAAAAAAATACCGAAGCCCATAGTTTATTTAAACGATAGATTTTATTGCAAGACTATCTTCGGCAGATAACTGTCATCTGAGAAAAATTCGTGACCATGATGATAGTTCCGCCCCGACTCATCGGGGCAATGACATTGACATAAATTAAGCTGGCTTGATTGACAATATTTGCTGATATAATGGTGAGCGAGAAGCATAAGGTACTCGGCCTGAAGGGACATATACTGATGCTGGCTCAAGGTGGACATCTTGATCATCAAAAAATATATGAGGATTGAAAGCTTTAAGTATTTTTGTTTTCTCGACCCCACCTAGAAAGAATGCCTCATCAACATTTATCCCCCAAGCTCTTAATGTTTTTATAACTCGTAGCTCGGATGGGCTATTTCTTGCTGTAACAAGAGCAATTCTTATCGGTGAATAATCAACTCTTGCAGGTAATCGGTCTTGTAATCTCGCTATTTTTTTTAGCAGCATTGCATAAGGACCTTCCGCCAAAGGTTCATTTTGCTTGGCATTTTCTTGTGCATGGAAACTGTTAATTCCTTTCGTTTTATAGACAATCTCACTCGACTCATCGAATAAGACAGCATCACCATCAAAGGCAATTCTTACCTGATCTTGCGGATATTTTATAGATTCTTTTGGCGGTTCCTTTAAAATAGCAACTGCACAGGCATTAGAGTCGATAACGCGCTGTGCATCATCAATACTGGTTGTAAGAAAGAGATCCACATTGAAAGCCTCGAGATAGTCAACCACCGTTTCACCACCTGTGAATACTGACCTTGTTATATCTACTCCTTTTTTTCTTATATTGTTCAGTATCATAAGTCCTGTATCAGGACTATTTCTTGACATAACCACTACTTCAACAAGAGGAGATTTATCAGCTTCTTTTTTATACTTATTTAGCCCCAGCAAAGCCTCTACCAAGGGAAATCCAGTTCCAGGAAGCAACTCATCATTCTCATGCAAAAGCATGTAGTCTCTGTATTGCTCAATTGCTTTTTCTGGATTGCTGGAACAGAATTCCTTAAAAAGATTATCTGATTCCTGCATATTGAAAAGTGCTGTTGAACTTATACCAATGACCAGAGTATTAGTCAAATCATAAGCCATAACTATCTCCTAAGACCTTTATTAGTTAACGTTTACAATTGATTAAGAGAAAAAACCTATTCATATTCAATACCCCATTCGTTTATTTTAAGTTTTTTATTTAACGAGAATTGGTTTATCAAATCAATATATTCTTTAAAGTCTGGATTCAATTCAATAAGACGATTAATAGTTTGCCAATCTAAACTTATTTTTTCTTTTGCTTGAAGAAGAATCTGACTTTCAGACGGATTATGTACATCGAGGAGGATAACGCCAATACCATGTGCCGCATTCAGAACAGTTAACTCATCAATACAGTTATTCTCAATGCTTGCAGCTACAAGATAGCCATAGTGAGACCATGATGAGTTAGAAACGGTCTGAAAGTATGCCTCTCTAACGTTCGAAATAACTAAAGATTTTTTTACTTCAAAAGACCAAAGAAAAGCACGTTTACCACCAAGAATTGAAACCGCATCCTTAGTCAAGGACGACCAATTATGACCAATATCCTGGACCCCTATAACATCTGGATGTACCCACTTATTACTCTTGAAGGCTCCCTTTTTGGATTTCTTTTCATCTACACGACGAACAAGCACATTTAATGAACTCGAAGTATACTCGCTTAGAAGAGGATATAATTCATGCTCAGAATAAAATTCGCCATGGGGATCAGAAACGTCAGCATCATCCGTGACAAAGATATCTTTATTTAATTGTATGCCCTTTGCCTCATCATCTGACCAAAGATACTTTCTAGGTTTTCCTGCCGTCACATTAATATGAGCATTTCTCTTAACCAGCGAAGGTCTTTGGGCGCCTATCTCTGCCGCTACCTGGGAGATTAGGTCTTCAACACTCGAAAGATGTTCTGATGAAGCAAGTTTCTTTTCTGCGTATTCAGGAAAGCTTTCGCAAACTTTGATTGCCAATTGCCTGGCGGTAAACGGAACATTAGGGCTTGCCTTAAGTACGAACAAAGTCATACCAATCAATGTTTTAGTTTTATGACTAACAAGAAAATCTGAGTCAGCTTTTATTTTGTTCACACCCTATCCTTTTGTGCTTCAACGAGACCAAGAGCCTGGAACAACAGAACTCTTCTTTATTCTCTCCAACTATATCAAAATTGCTCCACGTAGTAGTAACCTTAGTTACTGTAATTGCTTTAAGTGAGGTTTACCGTGACTATCTCGAACTTTCAATATGTTCACGATCTAGCCAATGTCATGAAACATCAAGAGCTTTCGAAGAAAACAAACTTATCTTAGTAAACCTTAACCTGAGGACGTCAGCTGTTGCAGCTCATAACAACCAGAATCAGCCCAGAAATCTCTGAAGAGCTAATTGCTTTAGCTTGCTCATTATGAAGTTCTCTCACCTAATGCAATATAGTTGAGAACTGGGATACGAAGATGGGCCATCTTAAACCAAGGCAATTTGATGGTAGGATTATGGTAGCTTCGAAACGCCGTATTTAAGCAATACTTAAGTCATGAAGAACCAAACTTAAACATTTTTCTCAAGGTAAACCAGTAAAAAACTGTTAGTGCTGATGGATCGTTTGGTCTTTTTTGAAGGGATTGAAAATCCCCGTGTCCTTGGTTCGATTCCGAGTCCGGGCACCACTATTTAAAGAACCCAGCCTATGGCTGGGTTTTTGCTTTTCAGGGTTTAATCCCCCAAATGACCTGCACAATAACGGCACTATTTGAGGTCGTCTGAACGCTGGCTTTCGCCCAGCAACCGCGCATGGGCATACTCACCGCTCGCAAACGCACGGTATTCATCTTTCTTTACAGGCACAAACAGCGCGTATATCAAAAAGGGAACACGATCCCATCACGATCGTGTTCCCTCGCCGCCCAAACCTTCCCGCCCCTTGCCAGGGAAGTTACCCTAATCTACTGATAAACAAACGTCACCCCAATAATTGACTGCACGTTGCCCGCCGTCACCTGGCCGCTGGTTCGCGCGTAGTTAGCCGTCAGGCCCAGGCTGACCGCCGACGTGCTGACCGTACCAAGCGACACCGTGCTATTGGTTGGAACAATGTTACCGTTGCGGGTGAGCTGCACGCCAATGCCCTGCGCCGGAGAGGCGGTCGCGGTATTGGTAAAAATCGAGTTGGCGGAGTCCGCCGTTGTCCCCGTGAGGTAATAGGCCAGCTTCTGGCTCTGCGCACAGTACACCGTCAGCGGAATCGCCGTTGAGCCCGGGTAGTCGGGCAGCGTAACCGTCACGTTACGCGCAGAAACGTCGCAGCCGCCCGTGGGCACCACCACATTATTTTTGGCGTAAATGTTCTAGACGAACTGGAAGTCATCGCCGTTTTTGTTGTTGGTCTGACGCAGGATCAGAATCGCGATCAGCGTCCCGGAGGTGATCGCCACGCCGCCCGCAGAGCTAATCGGCGTCAGGTACAGAACGGTTGGCCACGGCTGATCGGTTCTCGAGTTGTAGATAATGCGCGAGGTTTCACTGGTGGTCGGAAACGGATAGTTGCTGCCGTTGTACTTCACGGTGCCAGAGAAGCTCGACAACACGCCGCCGTAGGCCGATCCGCGCTGGAGGGTGACGTAGTCAGTGATGGTCTCCGGGTAGTCGTTATGGCAAAAGATCTGCGTGGAGAGATCGACCACCAGGTTTTGCCCGACGTTCACCGCGGGCGCAAGGTCGACGTAAACGTCAGCGCTGCCGCCACCGATAGGGATCGTCGCCCCGCTGGCGGTCTTACAGGCAAACGACCAGGCATTCACAGACCAAACGGCCAGCAGCAGCGTCGTCAGCAGGGTTATCGCTTTTTTCATGACTCTCTTCTCCTGGTCAGGCGTAGGTATAGGTAACGTTAATCACCGCCTGGATAGTTCCCTGGGTGGCACCGCCGTTTACCGACAGCGCCCTCACCTGCAGCGGAAAACGCGCGGACTGTGATGACTCATCCACCTGCACTGCCGTACTGGTCCCGGTATTCAACGTATTGCCTCCGTTATCCTGTAGCTCAAGCTGGATGTTACGGGCGGTACCCTGATTCTGGTAATAGCCGGTGGCATCAGCGGTGCCGCTGAAACTGGCGGTTACCCGCGACGTTCCCACCGGACAGTTGCTCAGCTCCAGCGCGACGCTGTGCCAGGCGGAGGACGATCCCGCCGACATTAAACTGAAGGTATACAAATCGCCGAGCTCAACGGCCGCATTGCTGGTTGAAACCGTACACGGTTTCGCCACCACTTTACCGTTGACGGTAATGGTCACATCGGCGGCCAACAGCGTTGGAGAAGCCGTCACCAGCGATACCGCCAGCAGCCAGCTGTAACAGGTGCGTTTCATCAGCGCCTCCGCTTACTGAAATTCAAGAGTGAACGTCGCCGTGGCATTCACGTGGCCCGGCGTAATCGGGAGCTGCGTGGCCATCAGGCGGGCATAAAAGTTCAGCGTATTGGTCTGGCCGGGGGTCAGCGTGGTCCAGGCAATCGCAGAAGACGCCGCATTAAGCGGCAGCGTGGTCTGCTGCCCATCGAGGATTTCAATCCCCATCCCCGCCGCGGCTGATGTTCCACCATCCACCTTCAACAACCGGGTGTTTTCAGCGTCGGCTACCCCAACAAAACCCACCTTCACCGCGCTCACCGCGCCGCCGCAGGGGGAAAGCACAATGCGAAACGGAACGGCTGGCGTGGTCGCACCTAGCGTGCTGAACTGCTTAGCCGCGTTGTTCATCAGGTCGACGGTAAAGTCTTTGGATTCACCGGCGACGGCGCAGCCGTTATCCCTGACGTTGCCGCTGATGGTGATCGTGCTATCGGCGGCATACGCGTTCGCAGCGGCCAGCGCGAAAATGGCGCTCAGCCAGTACTGGGGTTTCCTCATCTTCCTTTCCTTAGCGGCACACGGCCGATAGCTGAACCAACGGCTGCTGCTGACTATCGGCCGGCAGGCGGTAGTCCGCCGTGCAGCTGCCGTTCGCACCGTCACCCCATTTGACCCGTACCTTTCCGGCAAGCGGCATCCCGCTCAGGTACACAAGGCCGTTATCGGCGACGATGCTACCGTTCTGGTTGCTGTCTGAAGTCACCATCGCGCCAAACGGCACGGCTTTACCGTCGTAGGTGAGCGTCATCAGCAGCTTCATACCGACATGGGTTTTAAATTCCGCGCGGACAATCGCGCCATGAGTCGGCACAACGCTGACCACCGCATCGTCCAGATCGACGTTATCCGCCAGCGAGTTGGTATCCAGCGCCACGCGGTTTTCCCGGTATTCAGTGGCGTACGGCAGCACCGCATAGCCACGCCAGTCGGTACGTACCCCGGTCTGATTTTCCACTTTTGTGCCTTCCGCACCCGGGGCGCGAATCAGCACGACGGTGTCGTTCAGCGGCTGGCTCAGCGTAATCCCATTGGCGTGAGCCAGTACGCCGCCACTCATGCCGTAATAGAGCTGTTTGATGCCGTCGCTGCGGCTGTAGCCGACGTTGGCGTTGCCGTAGCCGCCGCGATAGTTCAACGAGGCGTAGCCGGTGCTGCCGCTGCTGCTATCCCCGCCGCCCGCATAGCCGGTCTGCACGCTGTAGCTCAGGTTATTCCCCTCCAGCATCGTGCCGTACAGCCCAGCGAGGTTGCTCATTCGCCCATTAAGATCGTCCGACATGCTGTAGCTAGCGCTGGCGTGCCGCCAGGCGGACTGGCTGTCTGAACGCAGCCAGTGGCTGAACGGAATATTGACGTTAATCGCCAGCATCTGATCCCGGCCTTCCTGCCAGGCGTTTTTAGTGAGGCTGTAGCTCAGCGTCCAGTTGATGTCGTTAACCGCCGTGTTCAGGCCAACCTGAAACTGTTCATCCGCATTGCCGGTTCCCCAGTAGGTCTGGTGGCTGCCGCTCACATAAAGCGTGGAGGTACGCCCCAACTGCTGGGTGATGCTCGCCTGTAACCTGCCGCGTTTGCTGTAGGCCAGGTTGTAATAGTCGGTGAATTTTGGCTTCACGTAGACCGGACCATCTTCGGTTTCAACGCTGTGGCCGCTCATCCGCTGATAGGTGGTATCCGCGAAGCTATAGTAGCCACGGGTGGAATAACGGTAGCCCACCAGCTGGATATTGGTGCCCAGATCGCTGAGCGATTTGTTGTACAGAAAACGAATCGATTGACCCTGCTGTCGGCTGTCGTCGGGCAGCGTGGCGTTCGCCTGGGTGATATCCACCGACAGCGCGCCCAGATCGCCCATGTTTTTACCGACCCCGACGTTAACGGCGCGATAGCGGTCCGCCAGCTGGGTGCCGCCATACAGCGTCCATCCTGCCGCCATCCCGTGCAGTATCGTGCTTTGAAAAAACGTCGGCTCTTCCTGCTGATCGTTGCCGCTGCGATATTCCCCGGCGGTCAGGGCATAGCGCGTGTGGCCTTCACGCTGTAGCACCGGCACCGAAGAGTACGGCACGCTGAAATTCTGGCTGCTGCCATCCGCTTCCTTAATGGTGACCTGCAGGTCACCGCCGTTGCCTGCGGCATAGAGATCGTTAATGGTGAAAGGGCCAGGCGGCACCGTGCTGTGGTAAATCTCATAGCCGTTTTGTTTGATAGACACCTGCGCCGTGCCGCGGGCAATACCGTGGATAACCGGCGCAAAGCCTTTCTGGCTATCCGGCAGCATATTGTCATCAGAAGCCAGCTGTGCACCGCGGAAGTTAATGCCGTCGAAAATGTCGCCGTTGGTATAGCTGTCGCCAAGCGTCAAACGCGAGCGCAGCGCTCGAATATCGCGCTCAACCCAGGTGTTAATGTGCTGCCATTTGTTCTGGTTGCTCGAACCGCTGCCGCCGCTGCTGTAGCTCCAGGTACTGTTGTCGCGCAGCCGCCACGCGCCCGCGTTAAGCCCGCTTTGCAGGTTTAAATAGGCGTACTGGCTGCTGCCACCAACCGTGTTATGCACGTTATTGCCGGTAAAGTTGTAGTTCAACAACCCGGCGGTAATCCCGTCATCCCACTGCTCCGGCGGAATATAGCCGCGCGCACGGTTGCCCATAAAGGCCTGCGGAATGGTCAGATACAGCCGCTGCTGGCCTACGTCCAGGCGCTGAGTCGCATCTTTAATCGTTTCGGCCAGCGGCACGCAGGCATCGGGCGCCAGCGCGCTCATGCCGCCGACCGCCGCGGTATTCAGCCCCATAGCGGCCAGTTGGCTGCGCGTCAGGCAGGCAAGCAGCCCCTGGCCGTGTTCGCCGGCGTTGAACGTCACATCACGGGTCGTAATGTAGCCATCGTTCAGGTAGATATCGACGCGGTAGGTCCCCGGCGGCAGTTCCTGCCCCTTCTCAAAACCGGAGAGATCCGCTACTGCGGCAGGATCGTCGGCCAGAAAACGGGGGTTAAAATACAGCTCCGCCTGGGCGAAAAAAGTCGGTGACGCCAGCATAATAGCCACCGGAAGCCGCGCAAGCGCGCTGACCGAGCGTGACGCCAGCTGTCGCAAGCGACGGGCCTCCAAATGGTCGAGGCCAAATTTCAGATATGGCATAGTCCCTCCGGTTCGACATCGCCCGGCCGTCAGTTATTATTCTGTTCTGGGAAAACGAAGACGCTCTCGCGGCTTATCGCATCGCGCCGATCATGCGCGGCGTCAGTGCGCCATAGTCATTAATAGTTCGGTAGGTAATCTCACCACCTGCATCTGCCGGTATTTTGACCCGTGTTTCCCCCATTGGCGGCACCAGCGCATTTTCCAGCACCCGCGTTCCGGCATTCAAATCGGTCACCGTCAGGTAGTAAGGCGTGGGGTTGATAAGCGTCAGCGTGCCGGCATCGCGGCGAAACGTCAGTTTTTCCGCAGCCTGCTCCGGCGGCATAGCCAGTTTGGCCGGTCGGTAATAGAGCTTTATACGGCTGATAATCGCCAGCTGCAGCGTGTTATCGCTGAGTTTTGATTTATCCATCGCCGGAATGGCCTTCACGTTCATCCAGAACAGGCTCTCACGGTCCTGCGGTAGCTGATTATTCGTGGCATCAAGAATGCGCAGGGTGTTCTCTTTTTTACCCTGCATGGCAAACAGCGGCGGCGTAACGACAAAGCGTCCGTCTTTCGCGCCAGCGGCGTTTTCCACCCATGACTGGATCAGATACGTGCTGCTATCGTCGGTGTTGGTTACCGCCAGCGGCACCTGCTTCTGCCCCGCCGGGTAGATGACCCGAGTGGCGCCCAGCGCAACGCCGGCCTGCGCACGGGAAACCAGCCCGTTTGCGGCCATCAGCAGCGCCGCCACCAGCAGGCCACGCATCATCAACGTTATTTTCATGTTTACCCTTGTTGTACTCACCGTCATATCCTGTATTCGGTTAATTACTCGTAGGTCAGAGCGAACCAGGCCTGTGCGTTGGCCGTGCCCCCCACAACCTGACGATCGGTCGAGCGATATTTCGCCACAAAATGCAGCGTCGTCGGTCCGTCGTTGAGTTTGGTCCAGCGAACCGGAGCCTGATTGAGCGGGATGGAGCCGCCCTGGTCATCAAACAGCGCAATGCCAATACCGGTGGCGATCCCCGCGCCCTCACCTACCGAGAGAATGTTGGGATCTTTACCGTCGGCGACGCCCTGAAACGACACGCCCACGCGCTGGCTGACTTCCGTACTGCAATCTTCCAGATGAATATCAAACGCAATCGGCCTGGATTCTTCACCTACGGCGTGAAAACGATGACTGCTGATTTGCCCCATGGTCACCGTCATCATGCGGTCACTTGCCGCGACGCTACAGGCTTCGGCGATAACAACGCCCTGAAACCGCATACTTCCGCCAGGCAGCGTGACGTTCCAGCGATTCCCGGCCAGGGTGACGGTAGGCAGCAGAAAAATCAGCAGTCCCCATTTCATCCATTGCATGGTTATCACCTCTGTTCCTTTACCAATAGCGAGCCATCCTGGCCCGGTCAGCATCCCTGCTTTAGGGATTACTCGTACTGCACTTTGAAGGTTGCGTCGGCGTTCGCGGTACCGGCCGTTGCCGCACCGGTCGCGTAGTAGCGCGCCTGGAACGGAATGACGTTGGTGCCGTCGTTCAGCGTGGTCGCGTTGCTGAAGGTTGCGCCATCCAGCGCCAGCGGCGTACCTTTGTTATCCAGGATCTGCACGCCTACGTTGGTCGCGCCGCCGGAAGCGGAGCCCTGCAGAGCCAGCACGGTGGTATTGGTGGTATCAATCGCCGTACCGGAGAAGGCAACGGACGCCTTGGTCGATACGTTGGTATCACAGTCGTTCAACTGGATGTTGAAACCGACCGCCGAGCTGGTGCTGCCCGCCGTTGCCAGTTTTGCTGAACGCACCTGACCCATCTGTACGGTCTGATCAACAGAGCCCGCATCGACGGCGCAGGCCGCGTTAACCACTTCCCCTTTAAAATGAACGGTGCCGCCGTTAACGGTGGTAGTATCTGCCGCCAGCGCAGCCGCTGAACTCAGAGACAGCGCAGAAATAATTACCAGCGCAACTTTATGAAAGCCCATAAAACCTACTCCTTATTAATTGAGAATATTATTCTCAGCGTGTTACAAACAACGATGAAGGCGGGCACCAAAGGCTCCACCTGACGTACTAAATTTATTTATGTAAAAACGACTCGTTCCCAACAATAGGCATGATTATCCGGATGGCTGCAATAGCGCTACCATCGAGGGTTTAGCTTTGATATATCCAGATAAAACGAGATTGTCGCGGCACTATTCCCACGCAGACCAAACATCTTTTTGGTCTTCTGCCTCAAATAATAAATATGCTTTTCGCTGAGCCCTGCCAGTTTATTTATTTGTGAGACGGAATACCCTTCGCAGAGATAGCGAAAGACAATCATCTCTTGTTCAGAGAAACCTCTCTGGTCAAAAATAGTTTTACTCGCCTTATACAGACATGAGTAAAGCTATGAAAAGCTAATCTTTTCAGAGACTAGCCAAGGAAACGGCCCCTGAAAAGCATAGCTGGAGGAAACATCCATCTTGTATAACAGTATAATTCGGCAATGAGACGTAGACGAAGCCAATAAGCCGAGTATCCGATGTCGCTCAACGATATCAGAAATATAAACAATAAAAATGTCGCTGATCGAGGTGCGTAAATAGCACTTCGACCGCAGCTGCCAGGAGTGGATTGTCGAAACGTTACCATCCTGAATAACTTCGTCGTCTTGCAATGCCAAAAGAAAAAAACTGTTATCCGAGATAATACACTGCCTCATATATTACCCCAACGACCATGTCCGAATTTTTTATTTAGTATCCATAATTCCTGATTCTAAAACTGAGTTACCTAAACTTCGGTTTAATTATATACACAGCCAATATATATCGTCAAAAACGATCAATTCATTATTATTGATAGATATCATCAATTGATTTTATGAATATAGATCGCCCTAATCGATCAATTGCTTAATAAAAACAAGAAGATCAATGAAATAGAGAATTTGTTTTTAGGATTTTTCTAAGAATAAGAAGTTATACGTATTGATATACGCCACGCACAAATTGTAATTTTATGTAAAATTTATATCCTGATGCGCAATTTAACTTAATTTTTACAAACATATAAATTGATCTAGATCAATTAACGCCATTTAAACAAAAATACCATAATTGATTCGCAAGGGATTCGCGCTGCAGAATTTACCCCTGAAAGCGTATCTATTACGACAGCTAACTACCTGATAAAGAGTATAGACGTCGTTTTACGACCTGGATAAACGCGTGCAGGCTCGCGTGGCGATGCGGGAATAACAAAGAGGGGGGTTACAATCTAATAACAGAAATGACCAGGCATAGCGTCCCATGATAAACGCCACGCCTGAAGAAACGATTAGCGCAGTTGTTGCAGCACCTCGCCGGCCAGCGATTCCGGGTTGGCAAATCCTGCGCCTACCCGATGCGTCAGCAGTTTCGAACCGTACTGGCGGGTGATTTGCGGCAGACAGGCATCATGAAACGCCTTAAGATCGGCAAAGTAGTCCAGCGAATACTGGCTTTCTCCGGGTCGACCTCTTGCCCGGCAGGCATCAAAGCAGGCCCTTGCATCACGGTCGATGTACACCACCAGATCGATCGGCGGGTAACACTTAAGATAATGCTTAATTTGATAAAAGTAGGACATATAGCGGGCCGACGGTTGCTCGGTGGTCAGAAAATTCGCGTGGCAGAACACAATATCGCTAAATAGCGAACGCTCAATCACATAATTTCCCTCCGCAATATTGCTCAACAGCGCCTGGCGGCTGCGAGTGATATATAGCTGAAAAGCCACCCGGGCATCCGCATCATTGGGGCTTTCCACAAAAAGCTGAAGCAGTTCCAGAAATACCGGGTCTTCATCGACAGGCTCCCGAACAACCGTCCAGACGCTACCCGTCTGTTTCGACAGCGCCTGGGCCAGCGGTTCAAGCAGCGTGGTTTTTCCTGCGGCGATATTCGCCTCAATGGCAACAATCTGCATTGCACTATCCTTAGGCAGGCTCCCCCTCTTTACAGGGGGAGCGTCGGGCTATGATTTTTTCGCGCTGTATACGTCTTCGCCGGAGAATGTCGGCTCGGCCCAGAAGTTGATATTAAACTGCGCATCGTCGGTCATCTCGATACGGTGCCAGTACTGCGGAGGACTGGTTGCGAAGCTGCCAGCGTTGATGACCACTTTCACTTCCGGCTCGGTTGCCTGCTCGTCGGCGAAACCATAGTAGGTCACGGTCCCTTCCATCACGCACAGCTGACCAAAAATGCCGGCGGCAGTATTGTGGTGGCTCAGCAGCGCCGCAGGAACATTATCTTTGGTAAAAAACGGGGTTGAACGTTTGATGGTCCAGTTTTTCGGGATTCTGCGATGGCTCATATTCACCTCCAGCTCTATAAGATGCATTTAAAATACATCTTATAATTTTACCTGTAAAGCCATTTTGATAATAAATCTCATTATCAAATGAACAACATTCTTCGTCAGCCATCACACTTTTGCACATCGCCATTTGTCGACAATCGACATTTATATACAATTTAAATGTCGAAAAACAACAGAGGCTACGCATGAATCCGCTCGCTTTTACCATCTCGCAAGAACAGAACGTCGATACCTGCCACCTGGCTGACCTGCCGCTGGCCGAAATGCTGTCGCTGCTGAACGAACACGACGCTCGCGTACCGCAGGCCATTAGCCGCGTGCTCCCGCAGGTTGAACAGGCTGTACGGCTGATTGTCGCGCAGATGAAAAGCGGTGGCCGGCTGTTTTACGTCGGCGCCGGTACCAGCGGTCGCCTGGGCGTACTGGACTCCGCCGAATGCCCGCCAACCTTTGGCACCGACCCGGATCGGGTACAGTCGGTCATTGCCGGTGGGCTGGACGCCATGCTGCGCGCCGTGGAAAACGTCGAAGATGACACCGAAGCATCGGTAGCCGAACTACGCGCTCGCGGGCTGAACGCGCAGGATGTTGTTCTCGGTATTGCCGCCAGCGGGCGCACGCCGTTCGTGATGTCGGCGCTCGACTACGCGCGCCAGATTGGCGCAAAAACCATTGCCCTCACTACCCGTGGCCCAGGTCTCATCTCGCAGCAGGCAGATGTCGCGGTAGCCCCGGACGTCGGAGCCGAAGCGCTGGCCGGTTCAACACGGATGAAAAGCGGTTCCGCGCAAAAAATGCTGCTCGGAATGATCAGCACCGCCACCATGATTCAGCTGGGACGCGTTCACGGCAACCTGATGATTGACGTTAAAGCCTCCAACGAAAAGCTGCTGCGCCGGGCTGAACATATGGTGGCGCAGATTTGCGATGTCGATAATGCCGAGGCGCAATCGCTACTACGCCCGGTGAACTACAACGTACGTGCGGCGGTGCTGAGCAACCTGCTGAATCTCTCCCCGCAGGCAGCGCTGGCGTTAGCCGCTCAACCCTTTGTCGCCCTAAAAGATCAGCTATTATCAGGAGCCGCTCATGGCCAATAAAATAGAACATCTGGAGCATATCGCTGACGCCATTGAGGAACATATTGGCGGCTTCGACAACGTCGTCACGCTGACCCACTGTATGACCCGCGTGCGCGTGGTGCTGCGCGATCGCGGCCGGTTTAACGCCGAAGCGCTGCGTAAAACCGACGGCGTGAAGGGCGTGGTAGACGCCGGGGAGCAATTCCAGATTATTGTCGGTGCGGGTACCGCCTCGAAAGTGACCGGCATCCTGACCAAACGCCTGAATCACGCCGGCGTCACGCCAGCGGTAGACGACAATGTGCGTAAACCCTTCTCCATTCGCCGCAGCCTGAATATCCTGGCCGCCATTTTTGTCCCCACGATCCCCGCGCTGATCGGCTGCGGGCTGATCCTTGGGCTGGTCAACGTCTGCCGCTTGATTGGCCCCGAGTTTGTCGCCAGCCATCAGGATCTGTTTGCGCTACTGACGGTGATGGGTAAAGCGGTCTTTACCGTACTGGCGGTGATGATCGGCATGAATACGGCGAAAGAATTGCAGGCCTCCCCCGCTATCGGCGCGGTGATGGCGGCAGTGCTTGCCGCGCCGGATCTGGCCAATATTAAACTCTTCGGCAGTGCGTTGACGCCGGGCGGCGGCGGGATTTTCGCCGTGCTGCTGGTCTGCGTCTTTGCGGCAAAATTTGAGCTGTGGTTCCGTCGTTACTGCAAAGAGAGTCTCGATCTGATTTTAACGCCGATGGTCACGATCCTTGTGTCATCGCTCGCCGCGCTGTTGATTCTCCAGCCGCTGGCGCACGCGGTAAACCAGTGGCTGGGCGATCTGGTGGCGCTGTCTTTGCTGAATAACTCCGCGGGCTCGGTCGCCGTTGGCGCGCTGCTCGGCGGCGGCTTCCTGTTCCTGCTGTTGACCGGCTTACACCAGGGGCTGATTCCGATTCATGCGCAGATCCTCGACACGTTCGGGCTCAACTATCTGTTCCCGATTCTGGCGATGGGCGGCATGGGTCAGGTTGGCGCAGCGGCCTACGTTTATTTGAAAACGAAAAATCCGCGCCTGAAAAAAACCATCTCCGGCGCGTTACCGGTCGGCATCATCGGCGTCGGCGAGCCGCTGCTGTTCGGCGTCTCTCTGCCGCTGGGTAAACCGTTTATCGCCGGCTGCATCGGCGGCGCGGCGGGCGGCGCAGTGATGGCGGCCTGCAAAGTGGGCATTATCATTCCCTTCGGCACCGCCGGGCTGTCGCTGCTGCCGCTGGTTGGCGCCGGACAAATTCTGCCTTTCCTGCTGGCGGTACTCAGCGCATGGATTGTAGGTTTCATCGCCGCCATGATCCTGGGCTTTACCGATCCGCAAGAATAGTCATAATCAGGCACTGGGCGCACCGCGCCCTTTCCCACGACGAGAGATAAGGTACGTAATGGAATCGATCATCAGCAAAATTCAGGCCCTGGCAAATGCCAAAACCAGCGGCGATCGTCGTATCTCGACATTCCTGATTGCACGAAATTTTGATATTTCCGATCTCAGCGCTACCCGTATGGGGCAAGAATTGGGCATCAGCGACTCGTCGGTTATTCGCTATGCCAAGGCGCTGGGCTGTAGCGGTTTCCCCGAGCTGAAGCTGCGGCTTGCCGCCGCCAGCCGCCCCCAGCAAACCGCTGGCCGGCAGGAAATCTATGAGGGTATTGAGGCGGACGATCCCACCGATCTGATGATTGAGAAGGCCAGAGTACTGTTCGCCAGTAAGATCGAACGGTCGCTGGATCTTCTCGACGCGCCCATTATCGACACCTGCGCCCGGAGACTGATCGACAGCCGTAAGATCGTGCTGGTCGGTATTGGCACCTCGGCGCTGATCGCACTGGATATCAACCACAAGCTGATCCGCTGCGGTCTGAACGTCCAGTTCAACTACGATTACCATACGCAGATTGTGCAGGCTTCTCTGCTACAGCCCGGCGACGTCCTGCTGGCGGTATCCGCGCGCGGCGAAACGGCGGAAGTGGTTGAGGCGCTAAGCCTGGCCCGCGAGCGCGGGGCGCACACGATGGCGATTACCCGCTACGGTAAAAACAAAGTTAGCCAGCTTGCTGAATATGTGATCCCCTATTGCTATAGCGAGGCGCACGAGAAGCTCGGTATGGTCACGCCGCAAATCTTACAGATGATCGCCTTCGATATTCTGTTCTTCCGCATCAACAGCCTGGTCTCGCCGGACAGCATGTCCACCGCGCTGCGCACCATCGATCGACGCCAGCAAAAAGGCGGCACGTCATGAAAATGGGCAAAGATCCCGACTACCGATTTTCGCTCGCCAATGAGCGCACGTTCCTCGCATGGATACGGACAGCGCTGGCGTTTCTCGCCACCGCAATCGGCGTCGATATCTTGCTGCGCGAGCATCATCTGGGGGTCATGCGTCACGGCCAGTGGCTGGTTATTCTGCTCGCGCTGGTCGCCATTTTCGCCGGTGGCTGGGCGTTTTTGCGCTGGTATCAAAACGAAAAAGCAATGCGGCTGGAACAGGCTTTTTGCTATAGCCGCAGCCTATCGCTATTGACTGGCGTACTGATGCTGCTGGGCGCGCTGGTGATTGGCCTGGCGCTATGATCTCGCGCGACCCAGGGTTACAAAAAGAGCGCACCCAGCTTTCCTGGGGGCGCAGCTCGTTGGTACTGGCGGCGATGGTGATGATGCTGGTCAAGCTCGGCGCGTTTTCTGCCTTTCAACTGGCGCTGGTCCTGATAGGGCTACGGCTGATTCTGGGTGCCGTCAGCGCCCGCAAAAAGGAGCTGGCCCAACCGGAAATCTGCGTCAACGCGCGAGTGATTGGCCGACATTTATGGCTGTCCCTGAGCGTGGTACTCGCCGGTATCTGGTTCCTGTTGCACCGCTAGCGAGCCGACGCTTTAGCAATCACCACCGGTACGCTTTTATACGCTGGCGTCAGGCTTTGGCTGTCTACCGCGTCCAGCGAGAGCAATACATTGGCTTCCGGCAGATAGGCGCCGAGCGATCCCGCTGCCATACTGTAAATCACCACGGTCAGACCGTACATCGCGCGATCGACGCTCGGCGTTCCGCTCTCATCCAGCGCCTGGATGTTAATCACGTCGCCTTCCGCCAGCCCGCGCGCGTCGGCTTCCTGCTGGCTTAAAAACGCCACATCGCGGCGGCCGCTAATACCCCGATAGCGATCGTTCATACCATAAATGGTGGTGTTGTACTGATCGTGGCTGCGCAGCGTTGCCAGCACTAAGGCTTCGGCGGGCTGCTGCTCGCGCTCGACGGCGCGCCGCTGGCTGACCACAAAATTGGCCTTGCCCGTCGACGTATGCCATTCGCGGCGCGATGCCGGCGTATCCATACGGAAACCACCCGGCGCGACAATGCGGGCATTGTAATCGGCGAACGCCGGAATCACGTCGGCAATCGCTTCGCGAATCAGGTCGTAGTTGCCCACCAGCGCTTCCCAGTTGACCGGCGAGTCCGGCAGCGTGGCCCGCGCCAGCCCGGCGACAATGGCCGGTTCCGACTTCAACCAGCGCGAGGCCGGTTTGAGCGCACCGCAAGAGGCGTGCACCATCGACATGGCGTCCTCCACGGTGACAGACTGAATGCCGCCTGCCTGTATATCGCGCTCGGTGCGGCCCAGCGCCGGTAGCAGATAGTTGTGCTGTGCCATCAGCAGATGCGAGCGGTTCAGCTTGGTCGCCACATGAACCTGGAGATCCAGCTTTTTCATCGCCTCAAAAGTACGCTGCGGCTGCGGCATCGCCACCGCCAGGTTACCGCCCAAGCAGATCAGCGCCTTCGCCTCGCCGCGTTCAATCGCGCGAATGCTCTCTACGCTGGCGCGCCCGTGCTCACGCGATACCTGAATACCAAAGCGTGCTTCCAGACGCTGAAGGAAATCCTCTGAGGCGGCTTCGTTGATGCCTACCGAACGATCGCCCTGCACGTTTGAGTGGCCGCGCAGCGGGCAAATTCCCGCGCCGGGTTTGCCAATATTTCCCTTCAGCAGCAGCAGATTGATCAGCTGCTGAACGTTTTCGGTGCCGTTCTTATGCTGCGTGATCCCTAAGCCATAGCAAATGATGGTGGCGTTAGATTTATCATAGCGGTAGGCAAGATCCTCCATCTGGCTGCGGGTCAGGCCGGAATCCTGCTCCAGATCCGCCCACTGGCAGCGGTGCAGATCATCATACAGCGCCTGATAGCCGTGGGTATGCTCAACCAGAAACGCGCGGTCGAGGCACGGTTCCTGGCCAAGCAAAATACGGGCTTCATCCATTTCAATCAGCGCTTTCATCACCCCTTTTAGCAGCGAGGCATCGCCGCCCATTTTGACCTGATAATAGTCATGGCTGAGCGCCGTGAAATGGCCTTTGAACATGTCGGTCGGGCTTTGCGGGAAACTAAAGCGTTCCAGGCCACGCTCTGCCAGCGGGTTGATCGCGATGATGCGTGCGCCGCGCTGCGCAACTTCCCGTAAGGTGCTCAGCATACGCGGGTGGTTAGTCCCCGGGTTATGACCAATACAAATGACCAGCTCGCAATGTTCAAAATCCGCCAGCTCAACGGTGCCTTTGCCCAGGCCAATCGCCTGCGTCAGCCCGACGCTGGTCGGCCCATGGCACATGTTGGAGCAGTCAGGGAAGTTGCTGCTGCCGTATTCCCGGGCAAAAAGCTGGTACAGAAACGCCGCTTCGTTGGAGGTACGACCGGAGGTATAAAACTCGACCTGCTGCGCAGAGGCATAGCTGCGCAGGCGCGCGCCGATTTCCGCGAAGGCCACCTGCCAGTCAACCGGCTGCCAGGTATCGCTTTCACGATCGTACTTCATCGGATGGGTTAACCGGCCGCTGTTTTCCAGCTCATAGTCACTGTATTGCCACAGTTCAGCGACGGTATGCTGGCGAAAAAATTCCGCCGAGGCTTTCTTGCTGGTCGTTTCCCAGGAAACGGCTTTTACGCCGTTCTCGCACAGCTCCATCGGCGAACGATGGCCCGGGTCAGGCCAGGCGCAGCCGGGGCAATCAAAGCCCTTCACCTGGTTCATGCGGAACATGGCGATAATATCGCGCGCAACGGCCTTTTGTGAAAATACCGAAGCGGCGACCGCTTTCACCGCCCCCCATCCCCCTGCCGGCCCTTGATAACCGCTTACACCCGGAACGCCGTTGTTCATTTTTACCGCTTATTTTGTACGCCCTTTCAATAGCGAATACGGTAGCAAGTTCCCTTGCCTAATGATTTCCTCTTCACGGGGTACGGTGGGCGTACGCTCAACGGGTTAGTGCGCTGCCCCCAACGGGTGGCATAGCGCGCGCGTTTTTGCCTGGTCATGACGTAAAACACGCACGGACTCCACATGAAAAAAGGGGTTGATCTGATACGAACAACCTCTTATTTTCTTGTCTCTTTTTTCACTGGGCCCTGTGATGTCGACGATGACAAAATCGAACGCGTTGGTAAGCAGCAGAATAATAATAAAAATAAGCTGAGGAATTTCTTATGTTGTTATTTATTGGCACCGCCGCCGTCGCCTTTCTGGCATCGCTGATGCTGATCTGGCTTGACGACAGAATTGCCGAACCGGAATAAATTCGGGGAGGGGGTTCCGCGCCAGCCATTGGCGCGGAATATCAAATACTACAGTGACTTAGCCAGACGTTCTACGGCGGTCATCAGCCCGTCTTGCGACACCGTTGAGTAGGATAAACGCAGCGTGCGGGTATCCGGATTGTCGTTATAGAACGCTTCACCCGGCACATACACCACGCCATTTTCCAGCGTTTTTTCCAGCCATTTCATGGTATCAAACGGATAGCGAAAACGCGCCCACAGGAACATCCCGCCTTTCGGACGACTGAATTCCAGATGCTCGCCCAGACGACTTTCCAGCGCGTCGGCCAGCGCATCGCACTTCTTACGGTAATCTTCACGAATCAGCGCGATCTGGCTTTCCAGGCGATTCATGGTGAGATACTCCGCGGTAATCACCTGTGACAGCATGTTGGTATGCAGATCCGCCGCCTGCTTCACGATCACCGTTTGCTGTGCCAGCCAGTCCGGCATCACGATCCAGCCGATACGCATTCCTGGCGCAAGAATTTTCGAGAAGGTTGAGGTGTAAACCACGCTATCTTCACAGCCCAATTCCAGCGCGTGCTGGTACAACGGGCGTTGCACTTCGTCCGTAAAGCTGATTTCACCGTACGGATCGTCTTCAATAATGACAAAGTCATACTGCTTCGCCAGCTCAACCAGACGGCGGCGGCGATCGTCACTCAGGGTTTTGCCGCCCGGGTTGCCGAAAGTGGGCACCAGGTACACGGCTTTAACCCGCGTGGCCGCCAGCCGTTCGGCGAGCTGTTCTACCAGCATTCCGTTGTCGTCGGTATCAACGCTCAGAATATTGGCCTGCGCCAGCTGGAACACCTGTAGCGCCGCCAGATAGGTCGGGCGTTCAACAACAATCGTGTCGCCCGGATCGAGCAGGGTGCGCGCCACGATATCGAGCGACTGCTGCGAACCGGAAGTGATGTAAACATGGCTTGCCTGACAGGCCACGCCGCGCGCCTGACACAGTTCGCTGACGGCCTGACGCAGCGGCGGATAGCCTTCGGTCAGCCCATACTGGAACGCATCGTTGAAGCGTTCGCGCATCACCTTCTGCACCGCCAGCTCCAGCCCTTCGGTATCAAAAAGCTCCGGTGCCGGAATGCCGCCGCCGAGCGAAATAACGCCGGGCAGTTTACTGTGTTTGAGGAGTTCGCGGACGGCGGAGGGTTTAAGCTCCCGCGCGCGGGCGGCGAGTCGCCTGTCGTGCATACTATGTTCCTTTTCTGTCTTGTTGTTGTGTTGATTGCAGGCTTTCTTTACGTCGGCCTGATAAGCGAAGCGCCATCAGGCAACCCAACACAGATTGCCGGATGGCGGCTCCGCCTTATCCGGCCTGCTTGCCTTTATTCGTTATCTTTAATGACCACCAGCGGTTCGATATCACTCTCTTTTTTTATCACCAGAGAATCATCGCCGCGCAGGCAGGTGCCGCCGTAGTTACCGCCGACGGTAAAGGTACATACCTGAATATATTTTCCGGCCACGTTTGGCAAGCACCAAAGTTGCTGGTAAATATTTTTCCGATCGACGAATTTCCCGCTGGTCTGATCCAGCAGCTGGTCGTGGCCGCTGACCAGATCGATATTGCTGCCGCAGCGCCCGGAAATCGGCTTAATGGCGTAGCCCGTTTTCGCCAGATGCTCGCTGACTTCAAAGTCGGTATCCAGCAGGTATGGGTGGTTCGGGAACAGTGACCACAGCACCGGGAGGATCGCTTTGTTGCCGGGGATCACCGTCCATAGCGGTTCAAAGACCATCACTTCCGGGCGTAGCAGCACGTCGATCAGGCGGACTTCGCCATCAGGGCTGCCGGTACGAATCGGCACCGCCGCGTACTCGTCTTCGCTGACCTCGCGCACCTGCTCAATGGCCGTTTCCCATGCCCAGGTTTTCCACACGCAGTTCACCAGCCGTCCGTCGCCGTCAATCAGTTGGCCGGCAGCATCCCAGTGCAGTTCATCAAGACCGTGAAGAATTTTGCTCTCAAAGCCCGCCTGCTCCAGCGCACGCTGCATAAACTGCGCGTGGTAGTTCTCTTCCAGATCCTTGTCCTGCATGATGTGCACGAACGGTCGTGCCAGGCTGTGCTTCCACGCGCCGACCAGCTCACCCAGCAGATCTTCCGCTGGGTTATGACCGTTGCCGCGATAGCCGGTTTTCAGCCACTGTTCGAGGATCAGCCCGCCTTCGGTATGACAAGAGGCGGAGTCGGCGTTGTACTCGTACACCTTCAACCCGCGCTCATCCATGCAGAAGTCCATGCGCCCGGTAATCATGTCGTGGCGGCGGCGCTGCCACGAAAGGCGCAGACGCGGCCAAAGAATTTTCGGAATATCAAACAGCGCCAGCAGGTTATCGTCGCGCATGACTTTATCGGTGGCGTGGAGATACATCAGATGCATCTCATTAGTCGCCTTGATGAGCTCCTGCTCCGCGCTCTCGGTCATGGTGAAGTACTGGTACGGATCGCGGTTAATCACGTGGCCGTTTGCCGCGATATAGGCCTGCTGGAGCGAGTCTTTTTCGTTCAACCATTCACCGTCGAACTGACCGTGGTTGTCGAGGCGTGCGCCGCCCAGCTTCAGCGCTTCACCGGCAATGGCCGGCTGGGGCAGGCTGTAACGCGCATCGTCGGTCTGGATCATCCAGCCCAGAATCGTCGTGTCGTCGAAGGTATCATGCAGCGTGTAGTGCCCGTCTTTTACTTCCAGCGTCAGCTCGCGCGTCCACTGCTGCCCTGCCGGCAGCGGCGAATGCAGCACGTTCTGTTCGGCGATACGCACCTTATTTCCCAGCAACTGGGTAATCACCGCCACGTGGCCGGTTTCGTTAAACTCGCCGCCTTTCTGCCAGATAAGCAGCGAGCCGACGAGCGGCGGGCGACGGGAGCCGTTGGCAAAAGCCTGTAGCGGCAGGATGGCGTCGTTCACCACCTGGCGCAGATAGCGCAGGGAGAAGATTTCATAGGCCATGCTGACGTCGGTGAAGACAAAACCGTAGGTGATAAACAGGAAGCGGCGGGCAAACTCAACGCACTGCCATTTGTGGCCCATGTATTCGTTATCAATGTAGCTACGAAACGAGGCGTCGTCAGGCATGTCGCCCGGTTTTAAGCTGCTGTAATTCGAAGAGTAAATCGCTACGCCACCCGGCGCATACCCCAACAACGTGCCAAATGGGGCGTCACTATTGGTACTTCCCGTGCTCATGAACCTTCCTCAAACGCGCGTCGCGATTTTTATCGCCCCGCACGTTGAAATTAATCCAACAAAAGTGGATTAATCATACACCCGTGCAGGCGAGGATGGCCGCTACGGAGGAAAAATATTCATCTGAAAAATGGGCATCCACAATACCTGGCGGTTTCAGTACGCGGGATGCGCGGCAGGTTAGCGCGGATTTTTGCCTGAGGCTGCTAAACTTGATTGTCCAAACACATCATCAATATAAGGCGAGCGATTATGTCAGAGAACACCTATCAGCCACCCAAAGTCTGGGAGTGGACGCAAAACAGCGGCGGCGCATTCGCCAATATTAACCGCCCCGTCTCCGGCGCAACGCATGAACAGACGCTGCCGGTTGGCCATCATCCGTTACAGCTATACTCCCTCGGCACGCCGAACGGTCAGAAAGTCACTATTATGCTTGAGGAACTGCTGGCACTGGGCGTTACGGAGGCTGAGTACGATGCGTGGTTAATCCGTATTGGTGAGGGCGACCAGTTCTCCAGCGGTTTTGTCGAGGTGAACCCGAACTCGAAAATCCCGGCGCTGCGCGACCACTCGACCACCCCGCCAACCCGCGTGTTTGAGTCCGGCAATATTCTGTTGTATCTGGCGGAAAAGTTTGGCCACTTCCTGCCAAAAGATCCGGCAGGGCGTACTGAAACCCTTAACTGGCTGTTCTGGCTTCAGGGCTCTGCGCCGTTCCTCGGCGGCGGCTTTGGCCACTTCTACAACTATGCGCCGGTGAAAATTGAGTACGCAATCAACCGCTTCACGATGGAAGCCAAACGCCAGCTCGACGTGCTGGATAAACAGCTGGCACGCGGTCGCTACGTGGCGGGCGAAGAGTACACGATCGCCGACATCGCCATCTGGCCATGGTACGGTAACGTGGTGCTGGGCAACGTGTACGGCGCGGCGGAGTTCCTCGATGCCGAAAGCTACAAGAACGTAATGCGCTGGGCGAAAGATATCGCCAGCCGCCCGGGCGTGCAGCGCGGCCGCATGGTGAACCGCACCAGCGGCCCGTTGAATGAACAGCTGCACGAGCGGCATGACGCTAGCGATTTTGACACCAACACGGAAGATAAGCGTCAGCAGTAGCGGCGTTAATCGGGCGCTCTGCGCCCGGTTTTATTGCCCTTCCAGACGGTATCCCGCCATAAAATAACGCACGGTAGTACTGGAATCGTGCTCTCTGAAAAAATCCATGACCATCTCTTTGTCGAGGCCATAGCGCCGCGTCAGAATTCCCGCTTCCCAGGCGCTCAGCTGGCGGTCCCCCGTCTTCTCAAACATCCGGTGCGAAAATCCCAGCACAAACCCGCGTTTATAATCGGTGCAAAAACCAATCACTTTTTGCGCGCTGTCGGCATAAGGCGCCTTCAGACCCGCGATCAACCCTTTGCCAAAATGGTTATCCATCGACGTCTCCTCAATCGTTATATATAAAATTATATAGCGATTTTTTAAGCGATGCCTAGCGCTATTTCGGCGCTACCCCCAAAGGGGAAAGCCGCGCCTTTTCGTGCGCCAATTCGCGGCAGTGTGATCGCGACGACGGGCGGCCTGGCGTAAAGCCAGTATTCTGGAAACAGCGTTTCAAAAAAAGAAGGAGAAACTATGGCCTGGCAAGCAAACCCAGCCCGTTATGAAGACATGCAGTATCGCTACTGCGGCCGCAGCGGTTTACAGCTCCCTGCACTGTCCCTTGGCCTATGGCACAGTTTTGGCCACATCCACGCGTTAGAAGGCCAGCGCGCGCTGCTGCGTAAAGCCTTTGACTGCGGGATCACCCATTTCGATCTGGCGAATAACTATGGCCCGCCGCCGGGCAGCGCCGAAGAGAACTTTGGCCGCCTGCTGAAGGAGGACTTCGCCAGCTACCGCGACGAGCTGATCGTCTCCACCAAAGCCGGATACGATATGTGGCCGGGGCCTTATGGTTCCGGCGGCTCGCGCAAGTATCTGCTGGCAAGCCTCGACCAGAGCCTCCAGCGGATGGGGCTGGACTACGTCGATATTTTCTATTCTCATCGCGTTGATGAGAAAACGCCGATGGAAGAGACCGCCAGCGCGCTGGCTCAGGCGGTACAGAGCGGTAAGGCGCTGTACGTCGGCATATCCTCTTACTCATCTGAGCGTACGCAGGCGATGGTCGCGCTGCTGCGCGAGTGGAAAATCCCCCTGTTGATTCACCAACCTTCTTATAACCTGCTCAACCGCTGGGTCGATAAGAGCGGTCTGCTGGATACGCTAGCGGACAACGGCGTCGGCTGCATCGCGTTTACCCCGCTAGCGCAGGGGCTATTGACCGGCAAATACCTTAACGGCATTCCGGACGGTTCGCGCATGCAAACGGAAGGCAAAAAGGCGCGCGGCCTGACGGAAAATATGCTGAGCGAAAGCAACCTCAGCAGCCTGCGCCTGCTCAACGAAATGGCGCAACGGCGCGGGCAGTCGATGGCGCAGATGGCTCTAAGTTGGCTGCTGAAGGACAGCCGCGTGACATCCGTGCTGATTGGTGCCAGCCGGCCGGAACAAATCGAAGAGAACGTGAAGGCGCTGGCGAACCTGAGCTTCTCAGCAGAGGAACTGGCGCAGATTGACAAGCATGTCGCCGATGGGCAGTTGAATTTGTGGCAGGCGTCGTCGGATAAGTAAGCGCGCCCGGGAGTATCTGTAGGCCTGATAAGCATAGCGCCATCAGGCATTTCGGCGCACGCTGCCGGATGGCGGCGTGAACGCCTTATCCGGCCTACATGTCGTGCATATCGCCACAGCCGCACCGGGAGTATCTGTAGGCCTGATAAGCGTAGCGCCATCAGGCATTTCGGCGCACATTGCCGGATGGCGGCGTGAACGCCTTATCCGGCCTACATCACGACTTTTTCCCGCGGGTCAGGCTATCGAGATAGCCCATCACAAAGGCCGACAGAACAAAGGTCAGGTGAATAATCACGTACCACATCAGTTTGTTATCCGGTACGTTTTTAGCGTCCATAAACACCCGCAGCAGGTGAATAGACGAGATAGCAACAATCGACGCCGCCACTTTATTCTTCAGCGAAGTGGCATCCATTTTGCCCAGCCAGCTCAGCTTCTCTTTGTGCTCGCTGATATCCAGCTGCGAGACAAAGTTTTCATAGCCAGAAAACATCACCATCACCAGCAGGCCACCCACCAGCGTCATATCCACCAGCGACAGCAGCGTCAGGATCAGATCGGCTTCCGCCATGCTGAAAATGTTCGGCAGTACATGCAGAATCTCCTGAAAGAACTTCAGGGTCAGGGCCAGCAGCGCCAGAGAAAGACCGAAATAAACCGGGGCCAGAAGCCAGCGCGATGCGTACATCGCATTTTCCAGAAAGCGTTCCATAATGTCCTGTTTTTGAGTCAGATTCGCCCTAGTATATCTCAATCAGGCAACATCACATCAACACTTCAGATCACACATCATGTGTGCGGACAAACGGTCGCTGTAAGTCCGGCCACACCAGCGCCACCAGCTCGGGATAGGCCTCCTCGGCAAACTCCTCGTAGCACTGCTGCAGGCCAAGCACCACCGGGTCAACGTCGGTGACCCGCTCGCCTTTCAGGCAGCGGCGCTTAATCTCATCGTAATATTCATAAACTGCGCCGTTGAGATTGCGACAGCGTTCCTGCGCTTCAAACAGGCCAGGGGTCTCTTTCAACCGTTCGGTGGACATACGCTTAATCGTCGACTGGACAAAATCGATATATTCATGATTAATACGCCAGTACCAGGCAGGCGTGATCCGACTCATCAGCGCGGCAAAATGGTTTTCGCCTTCGTCTTTGTCCAGCGGTGCCGCCGCCGGGGAGGGAACGGTTTCATTATTGGTTTCAGATGTTTCGTTATTTTGGCCATACATAAAAATTAAAATAACGACGGTAAGTAACAGCAACAGCATCACAAAATAAATAATACCGCTCATGGCTTTCTCCACTTTTTTTGATTTTAAAAGTGCACCATGTTAATGTCAACGAACCTCACTATAATAAAAAACACGCCCCAGCCATTCGACAAACGACGCCTATATGATTGCTGAAACCCTTATCCCAGCCCGTTTCTGCATACCGGCATTGGACGCAGAAAACAAGGATGCACAGGCCAGCCAGGGGGGCGAGCCTGAGAAAGTCTCGCTCGCGTTCTGGCAGGACGACGTCTTGATTGGCGGCGGCCAGTCACGTAACCCGCTGCTGGAAGAGCGCGATCGTCATATAAAAGACAGGTTATATCGTATTGCAAAAATTGAAGCTTTTGCACTTATGCTAAATAACCTGGTGGTTCAGGGGGAGATCTCCGCGCTGGAGCTAAGCCAAATTATGGAGATAAAAACCCAGGAGATAAATGAAGACGGTAATAAAATCTGGCTTAATTTAATGACCCAGGAAAGAACCGTTCCCTTATTTTATAATCTGACGGATAAGTGAACATGAAACTTGTCGATGTTAGTGCGGCTAATATACCGTTAAGCCCACAGATCAGTGATGAGACTATCCTTCAGCGTAATCTCCAGACGTTACGCGAGGAAAAAAACTCCGAAGGACGGCGTATTTCCGGCCTCTCTGAGCCTATCCCCGCGGCGCTGGTCAAGATGAAGTGGCAGCATCGCCACGAAATATACGCCTACCAGGTAAAAGAAGAGATTCTGGGCGCCGCGCTGTGTGAAGTGATGGCCCGCTACCCGCACCTGCGCGACAAAATTCTGGCACATACCGAATCCTGCTATCAGCACGTGCTGAACCGCGAGGCCGCGACCCTTGAGATCAGCCGCGGCCTTGCAGATGGTGATTACCGCACTTCAAACGTGATCCTGAAGACCGAAAAAGAGGGCGAAAAACGCCCGGATCAGCCGATTATCTCCATGGCGAAGTGATCGAACGCGCAGTGACCCCGACGCTCGTGTTCCTCCAGCGACACCGCCAGCAGCCCCACTTTTGCCCCCACCCATTTGCCCTTACCGGCGGCGAAAGGCTGAGACAGCGTCTGCCACGGGGAGCTTTCCTCACGCCAGGCAAAGCGACAAATGCCGCCGTAAGATACGTCGACTTTTAGCGCGCAGGCCGCAACCTCAAGCTGGGCCACCGTCTGACGATGCTCACGGACAACGCCCGCATCGCTCATCCAGCCCGTCACCCATAGCAACTGATACGCTGCACCGCGTTTTTCCAGCAGCAGCGCGGCATAGCGCTCACCGTAAACGATCAATCCACCGGCATCACCGCTGGCACCATCGCACAGCTTCAGCGAGGTTTCAGCGCTGAACCGCCAGGCCGGGAACTTTTGCAGCAGCAAATTGGGCTGCCAGTAGATGCTGCGTTTCGTTTCCGGCTGCGGCAGCGAGACGCAGCGGAGATTCAGCGTATTCGTCCCCGGCAGCAGCCAATGCGAGTTTGGGTTCGCCTGCCACTGCCACTGTAACCCGGGTAAACCAGCGGTAAAGTTATCGCTGGTTTGCGGCCTTATCGTCGGCGACGGCGACAGGCTGGCCGGGCGCGGCCAGCGTAGTACCGGCTGCCCTTCTCCATCGTCCCCCAGCGGTTCTCCCAGACGCGGCCAACCGTCAGCCGCCCAGCGCATCGGCTGTAAATGCACAACACGGCCATAAAGATGCGCGTCCTGGAAATGAACAAACCAGCACTCGCCGTCGTCGAGTTCAACCCAACCGCCCTGGTGCGGACCGTTAACCGACGTATTGCCCTGGAACAGCACATTCTTCACCACCCAGGGACCGGTCATACTGCGAGCGCGCAGCACCGTCTGCCAGCCGGTTTCCACGCTGCCCGCCGGAGCGAAAATATAGTACCACTCGCCGCGCTTGTAGACCTTTGGCCCTTCCAGCGTCGGCTGGTCGCAGCAACCGTCGTAGATAATTTGCCCTTCGCCGCGCAGCGTTGTGCCGTCTGGCGCCATGGCAAAAAGTTGAAGCTGATGCTTGATTCCGCTGCGGCTATGGGCGAAAGCATGCACCAGCCAGGCGTCGCCGTTGTCGTCCCAGAACGGACAGGGGTCAATCCAGCCTTTGGCGGGCTGCACGCAGTGCGGCGCGCTCCACTGGCCCCACGGGTCATCGGTGTGACACATAAAAATGCCTTCATCCGGCGTGCTGAAAAAGACCCACAGCTTATGGTCATGCCAGCGAAGAGAAGGGGCCCATACCCCTTTTCCCGGCTGGTATTCATCATATCCGGCCAGCGGTAACGCCTGGAAAACGTGGTTGATAATCTGCCAGTTGATCAGGTCAGTCGAGTGCAGTATCGGCAGCGCAGGCATATGGTTAAAGCTGGATGAGACCATAAAGAAGTCATCGCCAACCCGTACAATGTCCGGGTCTGAATAATCAGCGCAGAGAATGGGGTTCTGGTAGTCATTCGGTATCATTTCATCTTCCTCAGGCTTTATGCAAAACGCCGCTGACGGTTTCAGGCTCAGCGACGGTCGCCGCCTGTTGGCGCGCGGAAAGATCGCGCTGGATGGTCGCCATTGCGCGGTCGTCCAGCGTATAGAAGCGCGACAGCCACCACAGCACCAGATAGGAAAGCGATGGCCCCAGCGTTAGCAGGCCAACAATGCCCATGGTCGCCATCGGCGTTTGTTCAGCCACGCCAGCCTGATAGCCAAACAGCCCCAGCGAAAAGCCGACCACCGCGCCCGCGACCGCCATGCCCATTTTGAGCGCAAACAGGTTGCCCGAGTACGAAAGGCCGGTGATGCGACGACCAAACTTCCACTCGCCGTAGTCGGCGGCGTTGGCCATCATGTTCCACTTAAACGGTTGATACATTTGATGGAAGAAGCCCACCAGGAAATACAGCGGGAACACCACCGGCAGCCAGGTCGGCGGCACAAAGAACATCACGACGCCCACCGCCACCAGCAGCAGGTTGATGTTTTTAAACAGCGACACCGCACGATAGCGCTTCGCCAGCCAGCCCGCCGCGAGGCTGCCGACAATGGTGCCGACCACGCTGGTTGACACAAACGCCGATTTCATCGCCGTACCGGCGGCAGACTCAACGCCGCCCATCATCAGGTAGGTGGCGTAATACAGCGTCGCCGCGCTGCGCATCACCCCAGCCATACTGGAAAAGAAGGTAATGATTGCCACGATCCGCCACTGATCGTTCGCCAACAGCGAGCGCAGATCTTCACGAATACTCCCCTGCTGTTCCACCGCAGGCGCCACGCGCTCGTTGGTGGAAAAGAAACAGAACGCCAGCATCACAATGGCGATCGCCCCCATAATGCCCATGGTGGCCTGAAAGCCGAACTGTTTGTCTTCTTTGCCCAGATAGTCCACCAGGAACAGCGTGGCGACTGAAACCATCAGCCCGGCGATCGACGAAATGGTAAAGCGGTAGGACTGCGCCGACAGGCGATCTTTTTCATCGCGGGTGATAACACCGCCTAACGCGCAGTACGGAATATTGATAAAGGTGTAACACAGCATGAGTAAGGTGTAAGTCAGGTAGGCGTAAACCAGCTTACCCGATGCGCCAAAGGCGGGGGTGGTGAAGGTCATCACCGCCAGCACGGCGTAGGGAATAGCGAACCAGATAAGCCAAGGGCGGAAGTGGCCCCAGCGGGTTTTCACCCGGTCGGCAACGATGCCGGTGAGCGGGTCGGTAATCGCGTCCAGCACGCGCGTTACCAGGAACATCACCCCCACCGCCGCCGCGGAGAGGCCGTAAATATCGGTGTAAAACCAGGTTAAAAACATCGTGACCGATGAATAGACGATGCCGCAAGCAGCATCGCCCATGCCGTATCCCAGCTTTTCGGTGAAAGACAATTTCCTCTCGTTTACCATGCGTAATTCCTCCTGAATTGAAGAGGCTTCAATGTAGGAGGATGAAAATGGCAATCCTATTGTCATTTTTCATACTGGCATTACGTTTTCTGGCAACTGCGAAAGTTGTCACATAACTGGACGATTTGTCATACACCTTTCGATTTTGTGAGCCTACACCAGCCTGAATACCGAAATCGCCGACTTCAGTTCCCCGGTTTGCTGCTGCTGCTGATGCGCCACCTGAATAGTTTGCGCCACGTGCTGTGCGTTCTCCTGCACGCTGGCATCAATGTGGGCAATACTGCCCTTCATCTGGAGAACGCTGGCGCGCTGCTGGTCGCTCATGGATGAAAGCACGTCGACGCAGGATTGCAGACTATCAATGTTGCTGATGATCGCCGCCATGGTTTTCCCGGCCCGCTCAACCTGCTCACTCCCCTGATGCGTACGCTCGACTGAGGCGGAAATGAGCTGGCGGATATCGCGTGCAGCGCCTTCACAGCGGAGCGCCAGCGTGCGCACTTCGGCAGCCACGACGGCAAACCCTTTGCCGTGCGCGCCGGCTCTGGCCGCTTCAACGGAAGCATTGAGCGACAGAATATTCGTCTGGAAGGCGATGCCGTCAATCATCTCCAGAATGCCGCTGATCTTTTGCGATTCATCACGGATGTGCGTCATGGACGCCATCGCCGCGCGGATATTCTCTCCCCCTTCTCGCGCTACGCCGCTGGCCTGCTCTGCCAGCGATCGCGCTTCGCTGGCCTTCTCGCTGGTGAGCGAGGCGGCGGCGGCGAGCTGTTCCATGGCGCTGGCGGTGACTGCCAACGAACGCGCCTGGCTGTCCGTACGTTCAGACAGCGCCGTATTGCGCTGCAGCAGCGTTTGCGATGCATCCAGCAGTTGAGAAACGTTGCCGCTGACCTGCTCCAGCGTCGTTCGCATGGCGTCGAGCGTCAGGCTAAAGGTACGGGCAAAAGGCGAACGGCTGGTTTTGCTGTCGCGCTCAAGCGTCAGGTAACCCGACTCGCGGTTAATCACCGCCGCCAGCTTCGCCACCTCGCTAGCCGAGCGAGCATCCTGCTCCATGCGTACTGCCAGAAAGACCAGGAATACCGTCTGCACGACCACAAACAGGCCGTGCATAATCACCATATGCAGGCCGGGGTGCATAAAGACGGCAATATGAAATAAGCCATATTGCTGTAAATAATTAAACACCAGATGATGCAGCGCAATCACCGCCGCGCCCATAATTAACGGCCGCCAATCACGCCAGGCCAGCAGCGCAGAGAGCAGTACAAATACCGAAAAATGATATTCAGTTTCCCCTTCACCAAGCTGAATAAGTAGCGCAGAGTAGGCCATCAAAATAACAGCATAAACCAGCCGGGCGATCAGTCTGCCGGAGAAAAGCAGCGTCATGATGGTGCCAAGGACAGTCAGACAGCTTGCCACCAGCAACGCCAGAGCAGGATTATCATGGCGCCATCCCACCGCGAGCGAAATAAACCACATAACCCAAACCAGCACCAACAGCAGGCGGTCCGCCCTCTGACGAATTGTCGATAACGAGATGAGGTCACGATGCGTACCTTCAGCTTGTCGCAAAGATATTATGGCCATGATAATGTCCGTCCGCTGCAGGTTTATATATTATTGTTAGCGTTCAGAATTAAGCGTAGAAAGGTTATTTCAGGCTAGCCACTCTAACGTTAAAAATATATAACGCGAATGAAGCACTGCTAAATAACATTTAAATATCAGCAGAAATGCCGTGCAGAAAATAAGACTTAAGATAAATATGATATTACCAGGGAGATATAACGGATGGCGCAGAGCGCGCCATCCGGTGTGATTATTTTTTCGCGACGGTCTCTTCGCCAACCAGGCCAATCTTCAGATAGCCCGCCTGATGAAGCGTATCCATAACCTTCATCATCGTTTCATAGTCCACCGTTTTATCGGCGCGGAAGAAGATGGTGGTGTCTTTCTTGCCTTCCGTCAGCGCTTCCAGCGCCGTGACCATGTTGTCATCGGTGATGGGATCATTACCGAGGAACATCGATTTATCCGCTTTCACCGACAGGTAGACCGGTTTTTCCGGGCGTGGCTGCGGTTGGCTAGAAGACGCCGGCAGATTCACTTTGACATCGACGGTCGCCAGCGGTGCGGCAACCATGAAGATAATCAAGAGCACCAGCATGACGTCGATAAACGGCGTCACGTTGATTTCATGCATTTCGCCGGTGTCGTCCAGATTTTCATTAAGACGCATTGCCATGGGGCATTAACCTACTCGTAATTTCTGGGCGGTACGGACCGGATGCACGCCGCTGGCGCTGAGATCCAGATCGCGACTCTGCAGCAGCAGAACCTGGGCGGCCACATCGCTAAGGTTGGCCTTGAAGCCGCCGATGAGACGCGCGAAGACGTTATAAATCACCACCGCCGGAATCGCGGCAAACAGGCCAATCGCAGTCGCCAGCAGGGCTTCTGCGATACCCGGTGCCACCACCGCCAGGTTAGTGGTTTGGGTCTGGGCGATACCGATAAAGCTGTTCATGATGCCCCATACGGTGCCGAACAGGCCGACGAACGGAGAGATAGCACCGATGGTCGCGAGGAAGCCGTTACCGCGTCCCATGTGACGGCCTACCGCCGCAACGCGACGTTCAAGGCGGAAACCGGTACGTTCTTTAATGCCTTCGTTGTCTTGCGAACCGGCCGAAAGCTCGAGTTCGTTCTGCGCTTCATTAATCAGCTGGCTGCTCAGGCTGCGGGCGTCGAATGCGGCGGCCGTTTCGTGCGCCTGATTGAGTGAACGCGCATCGGCTAACAGCTTCTGTTCGCGCTTGAGGCGGCGCTTATGAGAAATGAGCTCGGCGCCCTTGCTGAAGAAAATAGCCCAGGTGACGACGGATGCCAGTATCAAGCCAATCATGACCACTTTAACCACGATGTCGGCATGATGATACATACCCCAAACGGAGAGATCCGCCTGCATCAAATTATTACCCACTGTGTATCTCCAGGACATAAATCACAAAATCTGAGACCAATAATATCAAAACAACGTCGAATTGATAGTAGTTCTCATTAGTATTTACATATTGACTCAAATCACACTTATTTTCCTTGCGCTTACGCAGTAAAAAAGTTTTCTGCGCGCTTTTTGGCAAAATTTTCTCCTGTATGCGTTTGCAACGCGCCATCGCATGAACAATCGTGATAGTTTAGACGTCCAGACGTATAAAAACAGGTAGACCCAAGATGGCAGACAAGCACCTTGATACCGCGCTGGTTAACGCCGGACGCAGCAAAAAATACACCCAGGGATCGGTAAACAGCGTGATTCAGCGCGCCTCTTCGCTGGTTTTCGAGACCGTTGCCGCCAAGAAACAGGCAACCCGTAACCGCGCCAACGGCGAGCTGTTTTATGGCCGTCGCGGGACGCTCACGCATTTCTCACTCCAGGAGGCCATGTGCGAGCTGGAAGGCGGCGCCGGCTGCGCGCTCTTCCCCTGCGGTGCGGCGGCGGTCGCCAACACCATTCTGGCCTTCGTCGAGCAGGGCGATCACGTCCTGCTGACCAACACCGCCTATGAGCCGACGCAGGATTTTTGCACCAAAATTCTTGGCAAGCTGGGCGTAAGCACCGGCTGGTTCGACCCGTTGATTGGCGCCGACATTGCTGGCCTGATCCAGCCCAACACCAAAGTGGTGTTCCTGGAATCACCGGGTTCGATCACCATGGAAGTGCATGACGTACCGGCGATTGTTGCCGCCGTGCGCAGCGTTGCGCCCGAGGCGATCATCATGATCGACAACACCTGGGCGGCGGGGATTCTGTTCAAAGCGCTCGATTTCGATATCGATATTTCCATTCAGGCCGGCACCAAATATTTAATTGGTCACTCAGACGCCATGGTCGGTACGGCGGTAGCCAATGAACGCTGCTGGGCGCAGCTGCGCGAAAATGCCTACCTGATGGGTCAGATGCTCGACGCGGATACCGCCTATATGACCAGCCGCGGCCTGCGCACGCTGGGCGTGCGCCTGCGCCAGCACCATGAAAGCAGCCTGAAAATTGCCGAATGGCTGGCACAGCAGCCGCAGGTGGCGCGCGTTAACCACCCGGCGCTGCCGGGCAGCAAAGGCCATGAGTTCTGGCAGCGCGACTTCACCGGCAGCAGCGGCCTGTTCTCCTTCGTTTTGAATAAACGTCTGAATAACGATGAGCTGGCGCAGTATCTCGATAACTTTTCGCTGTTCAGCATGGCGTACTCGTGGGGCGGCTTTGAATCGCTCATTCTGGCCAACCAACCGGAAGAGCTCGCCAGCATCCGCCCTGAAGGTAAGATTGATTTTGAGGGCACGCTCATCCGCGTTCACATCGGCCTGGAGAACGTTGACGATCTGATTGAGGATTTAGCGGCAGGATTCGCCCGCATCGTGTAACATAGCCGGGCCCGGCATGGTCAGTGCCGGGCGGGTTAGCAATGTTTTTGGCGCAGCCTACGGCGGCGTCACCGATGTTGAGAACAGTCGGTTCCCGAGTGCCCTCGTCGCCAGGCGTAAACAAATTTCACGTGATTGTCAGCCAGGCTGAACAATACGGCTTCATTTGTTGCGTCCGGGATCAAGGTGTTCTTAAGAATTCGGGCGTACAATAAGTGAAAACGCTGTTCCACAGGAATGTCCATGGTCGTTATTCAAGATATAGTCGCCGCGCTTTGGCAGCACGATTTTGCTGCCCTGGCGAATCCGCACGTCGTGGGGGTTGTTTATCTGGTCATGTTTGCCACTCTGTTTCTGGAAAACGGCCTGCTCCCCGCCTCCTTCCTCCCCGGCGATAGCCTATTGCTATTGGCGGGCGCGCTCATCGCCAAGGGCGTGATGGGCTACGTCCCTACCCTCGTCATCCTGACCACCGCCGCCAGCCTCGGCTGCTGGCTGAGCTATATTCAGGGCCGCTGGCTGGGCAACACCCGAGTGGTAAAAGGCTGGCTCGCACAGCTGCCGGAAAAATACCATCAGCGCGCAACCTGTATGTTCGACCGCCACGGCCTGCTGGCGCTGCTCGCCGGGCGCTTCCTGGCATTCGTGCGCACCCTGCTGCCAACAATGGCGGGCATTTCCGGCCTGCCGAATCGTCGCTTCCAGCTGTTTAACTGGCTAAGCGCGCTGCTGTGGGTGGGCGTGGTCACCAGTCTGGGCTATGCCATCAGCATGATTCCGTTCGTGAAGCGCCATGAAGATCAGGTGATGACCTTCCTGATGATTCTGCCGATTTTCCTGCTGGTTGTCGGGCTGCTCGGCACGGTGATTGTGGTTATCAAGAAAAAGTATTGCGACGCCTGATCGCATAGCACACATAGGCCGGATAAGGCATTTACGCCGCCATCCGGCAACGTGCGCCGGGTTTGCCTGATGGCGCTGCGCTTATCAGGCAAACCTCTTTATCCGGCTCCTGATTACATGCCACGCAGTCGTGCCGCATCCTCCCCCGGCGTGAGCCCGAAGTACCGCTTAAACTCCCTGCTAAACTGCGATGCGCTTTCGTAACCCACCTGCATGGCCGCTGCGCTGGCCTTCAGCCCATCGTGCGCCATCATCATCCGTGCTTTATGCAGCCGATAGGTTTTCAGATATTGCAGCGGCGAAGTGCTGGTGACTGACTTAAAATTATGGTGGAACGCTGACAGGCTCATGTTTGCTTCGGCGGCCAGCTGATCGACGCTCAGCGATTCGGTGTACTGGCTTTCAATGCGCTTCAGTACCCGGCCTATCTGGCTAAAGTGCGTCTGGCGGCTGACCAGCGCCATCAGCGCGCCGCCGCGCGGCCCGGTCAGCACGTGGTACAGCATCTCACGAATAATCTGTTTGCCGAGAATACGAGCGTCCAGCGGGCGTTCCATCACGTCCAGCAGGCGCTCAGCGGCGCAGAGGATCTCCTCAGACAGCGTCGCCGAGTTGATGCCGCTTTCCGCCACCGAGGGGCGAAACAGTGGGTCTTCGCCAATGTCCATCAGCAGCGCCTGAAGCTGAAACAGATCGACATCAAGCCGCAGACCGGCCAGCGGCGCATCTTCAGTCGCAAAAGTTTCACATTCGAAGGGTAAAGGTACCGTCAGCAGCAGGTATTCGTTCGCATCGTAGCGGAAGGTACGGTCGTTGATATAACCGATTTTATAGCCGGAAAAGAGAAAAACGATGCCCGGCCGGTACATCACCGGCGTGCGCCCGTTTGGCCGGGTGCCGTAGATAAGCTGAATCTCCGGCAGCAGCGCCTGAAGATTTTGTTCGTTATTTTTCAGCTGCTTAATTTTCTCTGTTAGCAGCGCACAGATTTCGTCACGGTTCATCAGCGGGGGCTCCAGATGCCTTTTCCAACGCAATCATTGTGACCATCATTAACGTAATTCTCCAGCCATATGGAGAAATGGGCAAGACAAACGCAGAAATGTGCATTGAGAGGTACGGCGACGAGGACCACAATGATGTCATTCGGCGGCGACCTTTCGCCACCTTGTTTTTCACCCACCAAGAAGGGAACGAGCAATGTTTAATTTTGATCTTCACACCCCGACCCGCATCCTGTTCGGTAAAGGCGCTATCGAAAATCTGCGCGCTCAGATCCCAGCAGACGCCCGCGTACTGATTACCTACGGCGGCGGCAGCGTGAAAAAAACCGGCGTCCTGGATCAGGTTCTGGCCGCGCTGAAAGGCCTGGATGTGCTGGAATTCGGCGGCATCGAGCCAAACCCGTCCTATGAAACGCTTATGAACGCGGTGAAGATTGCCCGCGAGCAAAAGGTGACTTTCCTGCTGGCAGTCGGCGGCGGTTCCGTACTCGACGGCACTAAATTTATCGCCGCTGCGGCGCACTACGATGAAAGCATCGATCCGTGGGAAATTCTCGAAACCTACGGCAGCAATGTAAAAAGCGCTATCCCGATGGGCTCCGTCCTGACCCTGCCGGCGACCGGTTCTGAGTCAAATAAAGGCGCGGTCATCTCCCGTAAAACCACCGGCGACAAACGTGCCTTTATGTCTGCGCACGTCCAGCCGCAGTTCGCCATTCTGGACCCGGTTTACACCTACACCCTGCCGCCGCGCCAGGTCGCTAACGGTGTTGTCGACGCCTTCGTTCACACCGTTGAACAGTACGTGACCTACCCGGTTGACGGTAAAATTCAGGACCGCTTTGCCGAAGGCATTCTGCTGACCCTGGTCGAAGATGGCCCGAAAGCGCTTCAGGAACCGGAAAACTACGCCGTGCGCGCCAACATTATGTGGGCCGCCACCCAGGCGCTTAACGGTCTGATCGGCGCGGGTGTGCCGCAGGACTGGGCAACCCATATGCTGGGGCATGAGCTGACCGCAATGCACGGTCTGGATCACGCGCAGACGCTGGCTATCGTGCTGCCGGCACTGTGGAATGAAAAACGCGACACCAAGCGCGCTAAGCTGCTGCAATATGCCGAACGCGTATGGAACATTACCGAAGGCACAGACGATGCGCGTATCGATGCCGCCATCGCCGCAACCCGCAGCTTCTTTGAAAAAATGGGCGTACCAACCCGCCTGTCTGACTACGGTCTGGACGGCAGCTCCATCCCGGCACTGCTGAAAAAACTCGAAGAGCACGGTATGACTAAACTGGGTGAAAATCAGGATATTACCCTCGACGTGAGCCGTCGTATTTACGAAGCCGCTCGCTAATCCATCCTCGCTTTACCTTTCGTTTTGGCATATTTAGACCAGACTTAATCCTACAAACCTTATCGGGGCACGCCCCGATAAGCTGATGAAAAGGAGAAATGCATGACACAACCAACCGTGATTAAACTGCACGATGGCAATGTAATGCCGCAGCTGGGCCTGGGCGTATGGCAGGCCAGTAATGAAGAAGTCGTGACCGCAATCCACAAAGCGATTGAGGTCGGTTACCGTTCCATTGATACTGCCGCCGCCTACAAAAATGAGTCAGGCGTGGGTAAAGCGATTAAGAGCGCAGGCATTGCGCGTGAAGATCTGTTTATCACCACCAAGCTGTGGAATGACTCCCATCTGCGCGCCGCCGACGCGCTGCAGGAAAGCCTGGAACATTTGCAGCTCGACTATCTCGATCTGTACCTGATCCACTGGCCAGTGCCCGCATCGGATCACTATATCGACGCATGGAAAGCGTTGATTGCGCTGCAACAACAGGGGCTGGTCAAGAGCATTGGCGTGTGTAACTTCCAGGTTCCGCATCTGCAGCGGCTGATTGACGAAACCGGCGTTGCGCCGGTGATTAACCAGATTGAACTGCATCCGCTGATGCAGCAACGCCAGCTGAATGCGTGGAACGCCACCCACAAAATTCAGACCGAATCGTGGAGCCCGCTGGCACAGGGGGGCGAAGGCGTGTTCGATCAGAAAGTGATTCGTCATCTTGCCGACAAGTACGGTAAAACCCCGGCGCAGATCGTCATTCGCTGGCATCTCGACAGCGGTCTGGTGGTGATTCCAAAATCAGTGACGCCGTCGCGCATCGCCGAAAACTTCGACGTCTGGGACTTCCGCCTGGATAAAGACGAGCTCACCGCTATCGCCGCGCTGGATCAACGCAAGCGTTTAGGGCCGGATCCTGACCAGTTCGGCGGTTAATCTCTCAAGCCCGGCTCACGCCGGGTTTTTTATTGTCTGCGTCTGCTACAGTAACGATTCTACGTTAACGGAGAGGATGCCATGAGCTGCATTTTTTGCCAGATAGTTGAAGGTAAAGCCCCCTGCCATAAGGTCTGGGAAGACGAACATCATCTCGCCTTTTTATCGATTTTCCCCAATACCGAAGGCTTCACCGTCGTGATCCCTAAAAAACACTACCCCAGCTACGCATTCGATATGCCGCCGCAGGCGCTGGCAGATTTAGTGCTGGCGACGCAGAAGGTCGCCAAATTACTGGATAACACCTTCGATGACGTAGGGCGCACGGGGATGTTCTTTGAAGGCTTCGGCGTCGATCATGTGCACAGTAAGCTCAGCCCGATGCACGGCACCGGCGATATGCGCCAGTGGCGGCCGATCGAAAACCGGCAGACAAAATTCTTCACGCAGTATGAAGGGTATTTATCCTCACACGATCATGAACGCGCGGATGACGAACAGCTGGCGGCGCTGGCAAAAAGAATCAGAGATATGCAGGAAAAATCGGAGAGCCGGTAACATTAAGGCGCGTCGGGATAACATGCATCATGCAAAGGAAATGCAGAATGGGAAAAATGATCCGTGGGTTGTTTTTACTGCCGCTCTTGTGGCTGAGCACCAGCGCCATGGCGCAGCCGACGCTTTCACCACAACAAACCGTTGAACAGCTTTACCACGCCTATCTGAACGATGAGCAGTTCGTCTACTTTGGTGAAACGGGCGAAACGCGAATTATCTCTCAGCGCCTGGTCGAAGAATTAAACGAAAACGATCGCTATATCCTGCCGGGTGATGAAGGCTTTCTGGATTACGACCCGATGTGCGGCTGCCAGGATTTTGAATCCCCCTTTGTGGAAAGCATCCAGGCCACGCAAAGTGATGCCACGCACGCCGAGGTCACGGTGCGCTTTCATCCGCTAAAAAGCGATAGCGCGGTCCTCACGCTCATTACGCTGACGCTGATTGCCGAAGGCGATCGCTGGAGGATTGATGACGTAATCGATAGCGACAGCAATGGCGTTACGCTCTACCAAAGACTCCATGCCGAAAACCAACGGATGCGCGCCAGTCTCGTGGGATTACAGCATCCGCAGCCGCAGATTTTTGTCCAGCGCGTCTATGCGCAGCTTGCTCATTCTCCCGTCCCCTGGACGGCGATGGCGACTCCAACGCTGCTTCAGGCGCTCATCGATTATGAACATGCGGAAGGCAATAGCGGTAAAACGTTTGAAGATCCCCACACGCTGGAATATATCAATAGCAACCCATTATGCGGATGCAGCGAGGGCGACTTTCAAAAAATCATCGCCATGAACGTGGTGGAGCAAAATACCGGGCAGGCCAAAATTCACGTTGCGTATTGGCTCAACGAAAATACACCCGGCGAGCGCGATATCGTGCTAAGCAAAATAGAGAATAATTGGGTGATAGAAGATGTGATTCTTCCCGGGGAAGGCAGCCTTTTACAGCGGCTGCGCAGCGTGGCCGCTGAGGACAGAGCAACCCGCGGCACGCCATCAACCTGATGACACACCGCGGGTCTCAGCGCATTAACGCGCCGGTTTGGCCCGTTTTTTCATCGCGTCGGCCGATGGCCTACGCGGCTGTGCGGCAGGAGCTCTTTTCGCCGCTGTCGGCGTCTGGCGCTGATGTGCCACCGGCGTATGCTTGGTCAGCGCCGGGCGCGTATTGCGATTCTGGCGGCGCGCTTCGCGCATCTCATCCAGCGTTGGCGCCGGGACCAGGCAATCGCGACGGCTGCCGATCAGATGCTTTTTCCCCATCGCCTCTAGCGCGGTACGGATCAGCGGCCAGTTAGCCGGATCGTGATAGCGCAGCAACGCTTTATGCAGACGGCGCTGTTTATCGCCCTTCGGCACCACCACGTCTTCACTCTTATAGCCAATTTTACCCAGCGGGTTCTTGCCGGTGTAATACATGGTGGTCGAGTTCGCCAGCGGCGACGGATAGAAGTTTTGTACCTGATCGAGGCGGAAACGGTGCTGCTTGAGCCACAGCGCCAGGTTCACCATATCTTCATCACGCGTGCCTGGGTGCGCGGAGATAAAGTAAGGGATCAGATACTGTTCTTTGCCCGCCTGCTTCGAATAGGTGTCAAACAGCTCTTTAAAGCGGTGATAGCTGCCCATCCCCGGCTTCATCATTTTCGACAACGGCCCTTCTTCAGTGTGCTCCGGCGCAATCTTCAGGTAGCCGCCGACGTGGTGCGTCGCCAGCTCTTTAATGTAGCGCGGGTCTTCCACGGCCAGGTCATAACGCACGCCGGAAGCGATCAGGATCTTTTTGATGCCTTTCAGGTCGCGGGCGCGGCGATACAGGTTGATGGTCGGCGTATGGTCGGTATCCATATGCGGGCAAATTTCCGGGTACACGCAGGAGAGACGACGGCAGGTCTGCTCGGCGCGCGGCGACTTACAGCGCAGCATGTACATGTTGGCCGTCGGGCCACCAAGGTCGGAGATAATGCCGGTAAAACCGGGCACCGTGTCGCGAATGGCTTCGATTTCGTTGATGATCGAATCTTCAGAACGGCTTTGAATAATGCGCCCTTCGTGCTCGGTAATCGAGCAGAACGAGCATCCGCCAAAGCAGCCGCGCATGATGTTGATAGAGAAGCGAATCATCTCATACGCCGGAATACGCGCCTTGCCGTATGCAGGATGCGGCACACGCTTATACGGCAGCGCAAATACGCTGTCCATCTCTTCGGTCGACAGCGGGATAGCCGGCGGGTTAATCCAGATATAGCGGTCGCCCTGCTTCTGCATCAGCGCACGGGCGCTGCCCGGGTTGGTTTCATGGTGCAGAATGCGCGAAGCGTGAGCGTACAGCACCTTATCGTTTTTCACTTTTTCAAACGACGGCAGCAGCACGTAGGTTTTTTCCCACGGTTTCGGACGCGGCGGCTGTACGGTAACCACTTTTGCTTCCTGCTTTTTCGGCGCTACCGGCTTGTTGTCGGCGCACGGCAGGTCTTCCCCGTACGGGTGCGGAATGGGGTCGATTTTCCCCGGGGTGTCGATACGGGTGGAGTCGACGCCGGACCAGCCCGGCAGCGCTTCTTTAACGATAATCGCGGTGTTGCGCACATCGCGAATTTCAGTGATTTTTTCGCCCAGCGCCAGGCGGTGAGCCACTTCCACCAGCGGGCGTTCGCCGTTGCCGAACATCAGCATATCGGCCTTGGCGTCGATCAGCACCGAGCGGCGCACGGTATCAGACCAGTAGTCATAGTGCGCGGTACGACGCAGGCTGGCTTCAATACCGCCGAGGATCACCGGCACATCTTTCCACGCTTCTTTACAGCGTTGGGTATACACCAGCGTCGCGCGGTCCGGGCGCTTGCCCGCCACGTTGTCCGGGGTGTAGGCGTCGTCATGACGCAGCTTCCGGTCGGCGGTGTAGCGGTTGATCATCGAGTCCATGTTACCGGCGGTAACCCCGAAGAACAGATTGGGTTTGCCCAGACGCATAAAGTCGTCTTTGCTGTTCCAGTCCGGCTGGGCGATGATCCCCACACGGAAGCCCTGCGCTTCCAGCATACGGCCGCAAATTGCCATCCCGAAGCTCGGGTGGTCGACGTAGGCGTCGCCGGTTACCAGAATGATGTCGCAGCTATCCCAGCCAAGTTGATCCATCTCTTCACGTGACATCGGCAAAAACGGCGCCGGCCCAAAGCAGGCGGCCCAGTACTGCGGCCAGGAGAAAAGGTCGCGATCCGGTTGGATCAGGGAGATAGCGCTCATGTTGCTTCCAAAAAATGGTAAAAAAATAATCAAAGGTCGGGGATTATAAGCCCGATTGACGTTCTATGAAACGGGATTTTTTAACGCGTTGATAACCCCGGCGTCGCGACGCTCGGCCGGGTTGTTTAGCGATGTCTTACGGCGCGGGGTTCACCAGAATCTGGCCAATGGAGCCGCGATCGGCCAGCTCTAGCGTCTGGCTGGCGAACTGGAACGGGAAGTGCGGCCACGACGGCTGACCGTAGTAGACCAGCAGCTCGACCTGGCCGTCAATCCAGACGGTGTCTTTCCAGCCGCGATCTTCCGGCAACGGCATCGCGCCGTTGACGTTACGAATCTGGAACATCACACCTTCAATATGGAACGACTGCGGCGCGTCCGCGCGCACCGTCCAGCGCTCCCAGGTGCCCTGCTGCGCGGTAATATCAATACGCTGCGGGTCCCACAGCTGACCGTTGATACCAGGATCGTCGCCCAGTCGAATATCACGGCTGCGCAGCGGCGTACCGCTGAGTATTTCCGTCGGCAGGATACGCATCGGTAAGTTATCGGTCACTAACGGCAACAGGCCCGTCGGGCGTAGGGTTAGCACCAGCGTGGAAACCAGTATGCTCGATGGCTCAAAGAAGCCGCGGATGCGATCCATAATGCTGGCAGACTCGCCGCAGGTGATGGACACTTCATCACCGTTGGTCATATCGACCAGCACTTCGCGGCGCTCGCCCGGCGCCAGCGACAGCTGGGTCGTCGAAACCGGTGCCGGCAGGAAGCCCTGATCGCTGGAAATCACGTGCAGCGCGCGCCCGTCGCTCATACGCAGCATATAGCGGCGTGAGTTTGAAGCGTTGAGCAGGCGCAGGCGCACCCAGCCGCGAGAAACCTCGACGTAGGGGCCCTGCACGCCGTTCACCAGCAGCGTGTCACCCACAAAACCGCCGCTGCCCGGTTCGCTATAAACGGGCGTACCGAAGTTATCCAGCCGTTTGTCCTGAATGATGATCGGAAAGTCGTCCACGCCGTAGTGGCTGGGGAATGGTAAGGACTTACTTACTTCATCTTCCACGAGCCACATGCCCGCCAGGCCGTTATAGACCTGCTGCGCCATATGGTTCGGCGTGTTGGCCTGATACCACAGGGTCGCCGCACTTTGGCGGATCGGCAGCACCGGCGCCCAGTCGGCATTAGGCGTCATCATGCGCGCCGCGCCGCCAATCAGCGGCCCCGGCACCTGCAGGCCGCGCACGGTCATGGCGACATTTTCGGTGAGGCGGTTACTGTAAATGAGCTTAACGTCATCGCCGTTCCAGACGCGGATAGTCGGCCCAAGGTAGCGGCCGTTGACGCCCCATACCTGCGCGCGGGTGCCCTGGCTAAAAGACCAGTGCGCACGCTGTAGCGTTAAGAAAAGGGGCTGTCCGCGACGAGACTCCAGCAGCGGAGGTACCGGCAGCGCGGGCTGCTGCCCTGCGGCCTGCGCCTTCAGCGGCACCGCGCCTGCGCAAAGCGCAACGCCCGAAGCCTGAATAAACTGACGCCGACTGAGTGACATATAAGCTCCATCAAAACTGACAAATCAAACGTGGGAAATCACTTTCCCAACAGCAAAACGGCATACGGCAAGCGCGTTTGCGCGCCGCCGACGGTCATTATTTTTTAGCGGCAGACTCGCGCGCGGCCACTTCCTGGTCCAGCTCGTCAATTTTCGCCTTCATCACTTCGCGGCAGTGTTTCGCCAGCTCGCGTACCTGATCTTTGCCCCACGCGCTGGTGTCGATCGGGTCCAGCATTTCCACAATCACCAGGCCATTGTTCCAGCGGTTGAGCTTGATTTTGTTCGAGGTGTTCGACACGCAGACCGGAATAATCGGTACGCCGGAGGCGATAGCCGCGTGGAACGCGCCGGTTTTAAACGGCAGCAGGCCACGGCCGCGGCTGCGGGTGCCTTCCGGGAACATCCAGAAGGAGATTTTGCGTGTCTGAAAACTGTTCACCACTTCAGAGATCGTACCGTGCGCTTTCGCGCGGTTGTTACGGTCAATCAGCAGGTTACCCGTTAGCCAGTACAGCAGGCCGAAGAACGGAACCCATACCAGACTTTTCTTCCCAACCGTAACGGTAGGCGGCAGCACGATATTGGCCGCAGTCACCATGTCGTAGTTGTTCTGGTGGTTAGCGATGTAGATAGCGTTGCCAAAGCTGTCGGCATTGGCCGGCTTGCGGGTTTCCACTTTTAAACCGAAGACCGGTGCCAGTCGGCCGAACATGTGGCCAAAGGTGGCAACGTGTTTTGGGTTACGCGGGCTGAACAGACAGTAGATACAGCCAAAGATGCATACCAGAATGCAGTAAATGACAACAATAATGACACGTAAAATAAATAGCATAGCGTCCTCTGAACCCTGAACCGCTTAGAATTATACCCGTCGATGCACCGCTGATATGTACGTAAAACGCACATTTTCAGCCCGCCTGACGGGGCACGTATACCGGACAGGGCTTGGTTACTTGCAGACCCCTGCAAAGGGGTATTGTTAATCGCAATGGTTGAATTAACAACGGTTTTGCAGCAATTTTTCCCCCGCCCGATGACGGGGGAAACGCTTACTCTTCGCTGTCGGCCGCCTGCGCGCGCTGCGGCGAATCAATGTCGACACGGTCGATTTTCTGCAGGCCGCGCATCAGCGTCCCACGGCGGCCGCGCTCGCCGGTCACTTTTTGCAGCTCTTCCGGGCGCAGTTTGATCTTACGCTTGCCGACGTGGAAGGTCAGCGTGCTCTGCGGCGGCAGGATGTACAGGTGCGCCAGACTATCGGTACCGCTGGCGGCTTCCGCCGACGGAATATTGATAATCTTGTTGCCCTTACCTTTCGACAGCTGCGGCAGATCGCTCAGCGGGAACATCAGCATACGGCCCGCGGCGGTAATGGCCAGCAGCATATCCGACTCGTCTTCAATCACCAGTGGCGGCATCACGTGCGCGTTATCCGGCAGTGAAATCAGCGCCTTACCGGCACGGTTACGCGCGACAAGGTCATTGAAGGTGCAGATGAAACCGTAGCCCGCGTCGGAAGCCATCAGCAGCTTCGTGTCGTCGCCTTCCATCAGCATATGCTCAACGGTCGCTCCCGGCGGCAGCGTTAGCTTGCCGGTGAGCGGCTCGCCCTGCCCGCGCGCGGACGGCAGCGTGATCGGGTCGATGGCGTAGCTGCGCCCGGTAGTATCAACAAACACTACCGGCTGGTTGCTCTTGCCTTTCACCGACGCCTTCCAGCTGTCGCCGGATTTGTAGCTCAGGCCCTGCGCGTCGATATCGTGGCCTTTGGCGCTGCGCACCCAGCCCATTTGCGACAGCACGATGGTGACCGGCTCAGACGGCAGCATGTCGTGCTCACTCATCGCCTTCGCCTCTTCACGCTCGCGCAGCGGTGAACGACGGTCGTCGCCGAAGGCTTCGGCGTCGGCCTGCAGCTCTTTCTTCAGCAGATTGCTCATCTTACGCTCGGAGGCAAGGATGGCCTGCAGATGATCGCGCTCTTTAGCCAGTTCGTCCTGCTCGCCGCGAATCTTGATCTCTTCGAGTTTGGCGAGATGGCGCAGCTTCAGCTCAAGGATCGCTTCCGCCTGGGTTTCGCTGATGCCAAAGCGCGACATCAGCGCGGGCTTCGGCTCATCTTCGTGGCGGATAATCTCGATAACTTCATCGATGTTGAGAAACGCCACCAGCAAGCCTTCGAGGATATGCAGGCGCTTGAGCACTTTCTCCAGACGGTAGTTCAGACGACGGCGCACCGTGTCGCGGCGGAACGCCAGCCACTCGGTGAGGATTTCCAGCAGATTTTTCACCGCTGGGCGGCCGTCAAGGCCGATCATGTTCAGGTTAATGCGGTAGCTTTTTTCCAGATCGGTGGTGGCGAACAGGTGATGCATCACCGGCTCCATGTCCACGCGGTTGGAGCGCGGTACGATCACCAGACGGGTCGGGTTCTCGTGGTCAGATTCATCGCGCAGGTCATCTACCATCGGCAGCTTTTTATTGCGCATCTGGGCGGCAATTTGCTCCAGCACCTTCGCGCCGGACACCTGGTGCGGCAGCGCGGTAATCACCACCGCGCCGTCTTCTTTCGTCCACACCGCGCGCATACGCACGGAGCCGCGACCGTTCTGGTAAATTTTGCGGATTTCCGCACGGGAGGTGATGATTTCCGCTTCAGTCGGGTAGTCCGGCCCCTGGACGATATCCAGCACCTCGTCGAGGGTGGTTTGCGGTTTTTCAATCAACGTAATCGCCGCTTTCGCCACTTCACGCAGGTTGTGCGGCGGGATATCCGTCGCCATGCCCACGGCAATACCGGTGGTGCCGTTCAGCAGGATGTTTGGCAGACGCGCAGGCAGCATTTTCGGCTCCTGCATCGTGCCGTCAAAGTTCGGCACCCAGTCCGCCGTGCCCTGGCCCAGCTCGCTGAGCAGCAGTTCGGAGTACTTCGACAGGCGCGATTCGGTGTAACGCATCGCGGCGAAGGATTTCGGGTCATCCGGCGCCCCCCAGTTCCCCTGACCATCAACCAGCGGGTAACGGTAGGAGAACGGCTGCGCCATCAGCACCATCGCTTCATAGCACGCGCTGTCGCCGTGCGGGTGATATTTACCCAGCACGTCGCCGACGGTACGGGCGGATTTTTTGAATTTGGCGCTGGCGTTCAGGCCCAGCTCCGACATCGCGTAAACGATGCGGCGCTGAACCGGCTTCAGGCCGTCGCCAATAAACGGCAACGCGCGGTCCATGATGACGTACATGGAGTAATTTAAGTAGGCGTTTTCCGTAAATTCATGTAGCGCAAGGCGCTCTGCCATATCGCTCATTAACAGTGGATCCTCAATCTGCATGCTGACCGTTCGGACGGCAATATTGCCGCAGATAATACCCTATCTCACGGTCTGAGTCACAAACCGTGAGATAGGTTGCGAGGAAGTTAACGCAGCGGCAGATAGATGTCCGTTATCAGCGCGTGCTCGGGGACTTCATGGACGAAATTGCGGTACTGGAAGAAGACCGGGAAATCGCGCGGCGTTTCACCGCTGCCCGGTAGCCATTCGCGGAACAAGTACCAGACGCTGTCAGACAGTGAATCCAGCGAGCCCTGATGACGCACCACCGCGCAGCGCCCGCCGGGGATTTCAGCGTTAACCACGCCAAACGCGTTCTCCGGTATCGGTGCTGCGACGCTGCCGCAGATATCAAAGCGAAACTGCTCCGGCGGCGTCGTTTGTGGGTCGTGCCAGGCAATGCCGTAAGTTTGGCTACTTTTCACCGGAGAAAACCCGGTGCTGCGTCGCCATTCAATAAAGGTTGCCGCGCTGTCGTTTACCCGATCCGGATGCCCTTGATGGATCAACATGGCGACGTTGGTATGCGGAAATTCAACGATTTTCACGTCCATTACGTTCTGCTCCTGTAATGCCAGTTTAGGTACGCGTTGGTGCCAGGCCGCCCAGTTCGGTTTTTGACGGAACTGGCGCGGGCTCTGGCCAAACGCGGTTTTAAAGGCACGAGTGAACGACTCCGGATTCTGAAACCCGGCATCCAGCGCAATATCGATAACCTTATCCTGCGGGTTAAACGCCAGCCGCCAGGAAGCGCGGCGCAGACGTAACCACTGGATATAGCGATACAGCGGCAGGCCGCACCAGGCGGTAAACTGCCGGTGGAAATGAAACGGCGAGCTGTGCGCCATCCGACTTAACGCCTCAATCGATAGAGGCTCATCCAGATGACGCTCAATGTGGTCGCAAACGCGCCGCAGGCGTTTGGCATAAGCCGCGCTAATCAGGTCATTCATCACTGCCTCCATGTGGCCCATTTTGCCCTCCGGGCGGCAGCGAATCCTGACCGATCTTGCGCAGTATTGTCGATTATGGATTCACTTTACGAATCTGCTTCACATCAATTTCCACGGAGTTCCAGTCTTTGTCCACTTCACCCTGGATTTCAACAAGATCCTGAGGAGAGATGGTCTGGCCGTTCCAGCGCTTGTGGTCGATATCCACGTTGATGGTGCCGCTGGCATCTTTAAAAATATACAGGTCGTCGGAAATACGCTCGGTAATATTGCCGCGCAGCGTTACCCAGGTATCGTCACGCATTGATTTGGCGTTTGCCGCCGTGGTTACCGTCCCGGTAGGCCCGGTAAAACCGCCGGTTTGCGCGCTAGAAGTGCTGGTGGGGCCGGAAAAACCACCCTGGTTGGCCGCGAAGGCCGGTGCGGATGCCAGTGCCAGAATGGCAGCGAAAGCAGCAAGTTTCTTCATGATGATGTCTCCTTTTTATTGTCTGTGCTCGCTATTACACCGTGCAATTCTTAACAACTTCTTAAGCGAAAAAAAGAATTATTTTTGCTGTACAGCAGCAGCAAAGGCGCGGTTTACTTGGCATTCACGGTGTCGGCAAGGAGCAAAAGATGCGCATTTTGTTGGTAGAAGATGACAAGCTTATCGGCGATGGTATCAAAGCCGGGTTGGGGAAAATGGGCTTTACGCTCGACTGGTTTACCCGCGGTGAAGAAGGGAAAATTGCGCTCTATAACGCCCCCTATGACGCGGTCATCCTCGACCTGACGCTCCCCGGCATCGACGGGCTGGATATCCTGCGCGAATGGCGCGAAAAAACCCGCCGTGAGCCGGTGCTAATCCTCACCGCCCGCGATGCGCTCAGCCAGCGCGTAGAGGGGCTGCGCCTCGGGGCTGATGATTACCTGTGCAAACCGTTCGCCCTGATCGAGCTGGCCGCCAGGCTGGAAGCGCTGATTCGCCGCGCCCACGGCCAGCCCAGCAGCACGCTGCGTCACGGCGATGTCGAACTGGACCCCGGTAGCCTCACCGCGACGTTAAACGGTGAACCGCTGGCCCTCAAACCTAAAGAGTTCGCCCTGCTGGAGCTGCTGCTGCGTAACGTCGGGCGCGTACTGCCGCGTAAGCTTATCGAAGAGAAGCTCTATAGCTGGGATGAAGACGTTTCCAGTAACGCCATTGAAGTGCATGTCCATCATCTGCGCCGCAAGCTCGGCAGCACGTTTATACGCACCGTTCACGGTATCGGCTACACCCTGGGTGACCAATGAATCTATTCCGCCGCCTCAGTCTGCGCGTTCGTCTGACGCTCCTGTTTATGCTGCTTTCCGCCATCACCTGGTGTTTTGCCAGCGCGATTGCCTGGAAGCAAACCACCCATAAGCTGGATAAACTCTTCGATACCCAGCAGATGCTGTTTGCCAAGCGCATCAGCGCCATGGATTTTGCCGATTTAACCACCTCACGCCAGTGGGTACGCGCGCCGAAAAAGGTCAAGCACGGCCATCTCGACGAAGATGCCATCGCCTTCGCCATCTACACGACCGATGGGAAAATGGTGCTGCACGACGGCGAGAACGGGCCGTATATTCCTTATCACTACCGGCGCGAAGGCTTTGACGACGGCCAGCTTAGCAATGATGACGACAGCTGGCGCTTTCTGTGGCTGACGACCGCCGATAAAAAGTACCGTATCGTGGTCGGCCAGGAGTGGGATTATCGCCGGGAGATGGCGCTGGATATCATCACCGGTCAGCTGACGCCATGGCTTATCGCCCTACCGATCATGTTTTTGCTGCTGATTGTCCTGCTCAGCCGCGAGCTGGCACCGCTGAAAAAATTGACCCGGACGCTGCGCCAGCGCGACCCGGACGCCGGTGAAGCGCTCAGCACCGACGGCGTGCCTAGCGAAGTTCGTCCGCTGCTGGACGCGCTTAATCAGCTGTTCCGCCGCACCCATGACATGATGACCCGCGAGCGACGCTTTACCTCTGACGCCGCGCACGAGCTACGTAGCCCACTGACCGCGCTGCGGGTACAGGCCGAAGTGGCAGAACTCTCGCAGGGCGATCCGTCGGGCCAGCGTCGGGCGCTGGCACAGCTGCACGCGGGCATCGACCGGGCGACCCGCTTAGTCGAACAGCTGTTGACCCTTTCACGCCTGGATTCGCTGGAACAGCTGGCGGACGTGCAGACCGTGGTGCTCGACGATCTGCTGCAATCTTCGGTCATGGACATCTACCACACCGCACAAAAAGCGGGCATTGAAGTCCGCCTGCATACCGGCGAGCCACCGGTATCGCGCACCGCGCAGCCGCTGCTGCTTGGGCTGCTGGTGCGTAATCTACTCGATAACGCGGTGCGCTACAGCCCGGCCGGCAGCGTGGTCGACGTCACGCTGACGCCTGAGGGTTTTAGCGTGCGCGACAACGGCCCCGGCATCAGCCCGGAGGCGCTGGCGCGCGTCGGTGAACGGTTCTATCGCCCACCGGGACAGGATGAAACCGGCAGCGGCCTGGGGCTGTCTATCGTGCAGCGCATCGCCGCGCTGCATCAGATGTCGGCCACATTTCACAATGCCCCCGGAGGCGGATTCCAGGCTGATATTCGCTGGTAGACCGATTATTGCTCTTTTAGCAAAAGACTTTGCACATTTTGCACATTTAACCTCTTCGGCACGCCGAGTATCATGGCTGACAAAAGCATTTTATTGAGGATAAATAATGAGCAACATTCTGATTGTTAACGGCGCGAAAAAATTCGGCCACTCCAACGGCCAGCTGAATGACACCCTGACCGAAGTCGCGGAAACCTTCCTGCGCGACCTCGGGCATGATGTTAGAGTGGTTCGCGCCGACGGCGACTACGATGTCAAAGCCGAAGTGCAGAACTTCCTGTGGGCCGATTCCGTTATCTGGCAGATGCCGGGCTGGTGGATGGGCGCACCGTGGACCGTCAAAAAATATATCGATGATGTCTTCACCGAAGGTCACGGCACGCTGTATGCCAGCGATGGCCGTACCCGTTCCGATGCCAGCAAAAAATACGGCTCCGGCGGTCTGATTCAGGGCAAGACCTATATGCTGTCTCTGACCTGGAATGCCCCAATGGAAGCCTTTACCGATAAAGACCAGTTCTTCCACGGCGTGGGCGTTGACGGCGTTTACCTGCCGTTCCACAAAGCCAACCAGTTCCTGGGAATGGAAGCGCTGCCGACCTTTATTGCCAACGACGTGATTAAAATGCCTGACATTCCACGTTATGTTGCAGAATACCGCGAGCATCTTGCGAAGATTTTTGGTTAACTGGTCACCTGGAATTAGAAGGAGTTAATCATGTTGACAGTTATTGCTGAAATCCGTACTCGTCCGGGCCAACATCATCGTCAGGCGGTACTGGAACAGTTCACCAAAATTATCCCAACCGTACTGAAAGAAGACGGCTGCCACGGCTACGCGCCGATGGTGGACCACGCCGCAGGCGTTAGCTTCCAGACCACCGCGCCGGACTCTATCGTGATGGTTGAAGTGTGGGAAAGCGTCGCGCACCTTGAAGCGCACCTGCAAACCCCGCACATGAAAGCCTGGAGCGAAGCGGTGAAAGGCGACGTGCTGGATACGACCATTCGTATTCTGGAAGCGGGCGTTTAAACGCACAGCTTTTGAGCCGGGTGCTTTACTTGCCCGGCTCTGCCTCAGGCCTTGTGCATGATGCTCATGGCCTGCTGGTCGCTATACTCAGCGCATATTCAGCGCCAAATGACATCACCACCTCATCCTCCCCTCTTGCGGCTACCGCCACGCCGGTAAAGTCAGCGATGGCGATCGTGGTGCCAAATTCTGTTAATGCTTTCCCGCCAATACCAATGCAACACGCCCCTGCGGAAACGGCTGCGCTAATACCGCTCGGCGAATCCTCAAAGACCACGGTTTGTTCGGCAGGCACCGCCAGCCGCCGTGCCGCCAGCAGATAAGGGTCCGGATGCGGTTTGCCACGCGCCACATCATCGCGTTCAACAATAACCGAGATACAGTGCGCTACCTGTAGCATGGCGGTGACGCGATCGATTTTCTGCCGCCAGCCGCTGGTGACAATGCCCACGGGCACGCCGGCGGCGTGTAACGCGCTAATCAGTTTCCCCACGCCGGGAATGGGATCGTAGTCAGCCGTATTTTCAGCATCAATAATATATTGCTGAACCCGTTGCCGATCGGCCAACGGCAGATCGCCGAACAGCGCCTTAATCGTATGCGGGCCGGGCTGACCGTGAATATGCTTCGCCATCTCGTCATCGGAAATGGTCTTGCCATACAGGCCCGCCGCCTCGCGCCACGCTCGCTCAATCACCGCATTTGAATCAATAAGCACACCGTCCATATCAAACAGTACCGCGACAGCCTTTACCATAGAGATTCCCTCACTGAATGTGTCTTGCGCTGCGGCCTGAAAAGGCTGGCTCAGCGCTCTTTTAGCCGTTACAGTGATCGTGGCCTTGTTGGCGGGGAATGTATAATTCCATTGTGTTCAGGTGCGATAAATGAAAGGAATCGATGTCAAGCTGCTGCGCGCGTTCGTCGTGCTTGCGGAAAAGGGAAGCTATCACCAGGCGGCGGATGCGTTGTACCTCACGCAACCCGCATTATCCAAGCAAATAAAAGCGTTAGAGTCTCTTGTTGGCAACCCGCTATTTCACCGTGGTCGCCACGGGGCGCAGTTAACCGAGACCGGAAATAAACTGCTCGACAGAGCCCATCAGCTCTTACACTCACACGCTGATTTTATTCATTACGCGAAAAGTATTAATAAAGAAGCCGAAAACACATTAACGCTGGGCGTTGGCATATCCTCATTCCAGTGCGTTCCCCGGTGGATAAATGCGTTCCGGCAAAAACACCCTGACTGCCATGTGACGCTGCGCCACCTTCCTTCGAGTACCCAGATAAACATGCTGCATGAGGGCCAACTGGACGCGGGCTTTCTGCGGCTACCGGTACCTGATACGCTCGCGTTCACGCTTATCGATGAGGAGCAACTCATTCTGGCGCTGCCGGATGACAGGTCTCAGGATGATCTTCAGCGGCTTCTTTCGTCATCGCCGCTGTTACAAATTCATCCCGATGCCAGCCAATGCCTGGCACAGCAAACCCGTGACGTTTTGCAAAACATATATCCAGAGGCCAGCCCCATATCTGCGGCCGATGATATCCCGTCGCTGCTGGCGCTGATTGCCGGAGGGAACGGCGTGGCGATTCTGCCCGCCAGCGTCCGGCACTTTCTTCCTGCCGGGGTCACGACGCGCAGCCTGCCAGGGACTCAGACAAATTGGCAGATTGGAACGGCATGGAACCCACGCCGTGATAATACGTTTAGAGATGCCTTCTTGCAGATAGTCGCCCTGAATCCATACGACAAGGGCGTTTAAAACAGCAGACCGGATAGCGTTTTTCAGCGCTATCCGGTGGGATCTCACCCTGAACTACCAGTACAGCTTCCAGCTCTGCGTCATGCGCACCAGCGCTTCCACATAGAAGTAATCCCCCCAGCTACAGCATTCATCCACGCCCTTATCGCTGGCGAAGTGATAGACCGAATGCTTCAGCACGCCGGTACCCGGCTCATCAATGCCCATCAGATAATGTTTCGACAGCGAGGACATAATGCCCATCGCCCACTGCTGATAGCGCTCACGATCCGGATCGGTGGTCGGCAGATGCTTCACCAGCTCCAGCAAGCCGCACACCGCAATCGCCGCCGAGGATGAATCCCGCAGCGCGTCGGTGCCCACCAGCGCCAGATCCCAGTGGCATACGTGGTCTTCCGGCAGGCGGTTGAGGAAGTAGTTGGCCAGTTTTTTCGACAGGCTAATCAGTTCTTTATCGCCGGTATAGAGGAAGCTCAACATAAAGCCGTAAATGCCCCACGCCTGCCCGCGCGACCAGCAGGAATCATCCGCATAGCCCTGCTGCGTTTTGCCAAAGCGCGGCGCACCGGTCTGCACGTCCATGTAGTAGGTGTGGTAGGTCGAGGCGTCTTCACGCACCAGATACTTCGCCGACTGGCGTACGTGAGCGCGTGCGGCGTCGGCGAATCTTGGATCGCCGGTTTGTTCAGTCGCCCAGTAGAGCAACGGCAGGTTCATGGTGCAGTCGATAATCATGCGCCCCGCCTGCTCCGGGTCGGTCAGTACGCCCCAGGCCTGGATAATTTCCGCTTTACGATGGAAGCGCTCCAGCAGCGCTTCCGCTGCCTGCAAAGAGAAGCCGCGCGCATCGCGATTGCCGGTCAAGCGCCACGCTGACACGCAGGAAAGCGTGTACAGGAAGCCCAGGTCATGCGTGTTGGTGTCGCAGCGGCCCGCAATACGCAGGCCGAACGAGCGCACGTGTTTTTCCGCCAGCGCCCGGTATTTCTCCTCACCGGTCATCTCCCAGGCCAGCCACAGTTGACCGGTCCAGAAGCTGGTGGTCCACTCAACGTTTTCGGTGAGCGGATAGTAGCCGTTCACGCAGGCCTCGCCCGGGAATTTATCACCGAAATCCGTTAAATGACGGCTAATCAGCTTAAGGACATGGCTACGCGCCGAGCACAGCTCATCGTCAAACGTCTGAAGATTAACGGGTGCACCCGGAAATTCGCGCAGGGTTTCCTCAACGATAGGGTTTAACATATTCGGTTCCTTCATTCAGTCATACTTATTTAGAAATACCATTCTCAGCAACATCAAGCGCAGGCTGACGATGATTCTGACGTTTACAGGCAGATAAGGTAAATGCGGATATCAACGTAAAGAACAGCGCAATACCCCCCATGATCATATAAGTCTTTTCAAAGCCGATGCGGTCGTACAATAATCCTGCCGGAGAAGACACCACCACGTTGCCGATATACAACATGGCCTGATAACCCAATAAATACATGGTCGCATTGACGCGTTTATCGAAATGCTCGGCAATATATTTAAAGACCGATACCAGCAGCAGGCAAATTTCCAGACCGTACAGCGGTTTAATCACCGAAATAAGCAGATGCGAGTCGCACAGGCCGGAAATCACCAGGCGAGCACCAACGAGCGCCCCGACAATGATCAGGCCGCGTTTTGCGCCAATATAGTTAACGAACATCGGCATAAAGATGTACATCACAAACTCGGTGCCGGACTGTACGGTTCCCAGTAAACCAAAGATAGTGTTGCCTTCGTGCACATCGCTAAAGAAGGTGACGAAGTAGCGGGAGAACTGCTGCTCAGCCACAAACATCATCCACGCTACGCCTGCCACATACAGGCAGAAAGCCCAGAACTTGCCGCTTTTCAGCAGGTCGAATACGTCTTTCAGGACAATCTTATCCTTCGAGATAACCGCGCTGGCGTTGCTGGTTTCAGTATCCACTTTCAGGCTGATTAACACCGCCAGCATGACCAGCGATGCCACGCTGCCGAGAATAAAGTTGTAGGCCGGAGAGATATTAAACAGCAGGCCGGAGAACGACGACGCCACCGCCCAGCCGAGCGAGCCCCACATACGAATCTGGCCAAACTCCATGTTGTTCAGACGGCTGTAGCGATCGGCATAGGATTCACAGGCTGCCACGCCGGCATACCACGCAAAGCTCAGATAAATAGCACCAACAATAATCCCCACGGTGGTGTAGGAGAGCAGCAGCGGTTGGTAGACATAAATAAAGAACGGCGCCATCAGGGCGGACATCACGACCACAAAATAGAGCAGATATTTACTCATCCCTATTTTATCGAGAATGTAGCCGTAAATCGGTTTAAGGATAACGGAGAAGATGCCGTTTACGGCAAACACGGTACCAATTACCGCACCGCTGAGTTCTGCTTTTTGCCCAAGCCAGATAGCAAATAAACCAATACTGGCAGACCAGGTAAAGAAATATAAAAAGATAAATGAGCTTATTTTGTAATATTCCAGCCTGTTTGTTGACGATAGTTTTTCCATACGGTCCTCGACAAGACGATGTAGGGGTACAAACTCTGCATCATGGTGAGGCAGAGTTTGTCAGGAGGTATTCCGGTTTAATTTTTATCCGGGTATTTAAAAATTCAGCGTTGTTATTTTTCCGCTGATGTTATCCGTCACGTTCAGCGTATTATTTTGAATATGCAGCGTGGGCAATGCGGGCAACAGCATATTGTGGTTAGCGCTTGCCACCACGGCGCAGCATAGCCAGTGTTCACCGGGTGCTATCTCACCCGTTAACGTTGGGATCGCCGCGCACTCAGCAAACATCACGCTGCTGTTCGGCGGGGTAATGACGCTATCGGCAACGCGAACGGCCAACGGCGAGAGATCCACCACCGCGCTCACGCCGTTGGCCGCGTTCACCAGGCTCTGGCACACGGTCAGCTCCGCCTCGGCTTTCATCACCGCAAAACCCCCTTCCACCGTCTGCAGGCGACGCGCCGTATTCAGGCGGTGAACGCGCACGTGCCAGTCGCCGCATGGAATAAGCCAGGTATCCACCTGCACGTCGTGCCACGGCAGCCAGCGTGAGTAAATCGCGCCGTCCAGCATCTCAACGCTCTCGCATTCGCGGCGGCCGCGCCAGTAGTTGTCGTTATCCGACAGCAGCAGCATCGAGTCACAGGCCGCGTGCTTAATACCGTAACGCCCCCGCTCGATGGTGAAGCCAAAGCGCGTGGAGTAGGCAAATTTAGTGTACTTGGCCTCGGTGTTGACGTAGTTGTTCAGCTCGAGCTGACCGGAAGTGAGCATCACCACATGCTGCGAGTTGTCGCTGTGCTGCAAAATTTGCTGGGCAGGTACAATCGCATGCACCGGCGCCAGGCTCGGCAGCGGCAGCGCTTCCGCCTGCCAGAAAGCATGGGTTTCCGGCAGCGCCATGATCAGGAATACCTTCAGCGCCCAGTACGGCGAGCCCGGCGAGTTGTAGTCTTCGCACATCGCCAGATTCGGGTAGGCAAAGCCCAGCGTCAGGATGCCGTCGCGGTCGAAAATCGGCTGTTCAAGCCACCAGCGCAGGTGACGCAAGATAATGCCTTTCACCACACCAGGCGAGAACACGTCGAGCCCGGCGAAGGCCACGCCGCTCCAGAAAGCGACCATCGCAAAGCGGTAGGTCAGGCTGCGGCCAAACGGTACAGATGCCCCGTCGGCGGCGGAAAAATAGATAAAATCTTTGGCAAACAGGCAGGCACGTTCACGCAGCGTCGCGGCGCGCGTTGGGTCATCTTCCGCGTTCAGCGTGGCGTAAATCAGGCCGTAAAAGTGGAACGCCATCGAGATGTAATAATCCTTCGGACGCCCCGGGCCATCGGAGTACCAGCCACCGCCAAGATAGTAGGCTTCCATCATCGTAAAGCGGCGGTCGATAGCGGCCTGGTCATACGGTAGCCCGGCACGCTTAAAGCCCAGCTGCACGATAATCGCGAAGTAGTTCCAGTTGCTGTCCGGCATCTGGGCATCGGTGATTTGGTTCAACCAACGGTGCAGGTTTTCAAGCTCGGTGGCGCTAAAGTGACGGGTCAGCTTGTCCTGCAACAGCGCCAGACCGAGTCCGTAGGCCGCCATCTCAACCAGACGCTGGTCGTACGGCCCGGTTTCGCCCCAGTAAGCTGGGCTGTGCGGGTCGGTGCCGAGCTTAATGGCGGTGATGTACTTCTCGCTGAATGGTACCTGCGCGCCGCCCGCCAGCAGCGGGAACAGCCCCCAAAGCGCTCTCGATAAGCCCTCCATCTCCGCGATATCCTGGGTGTAGTGCGCGCAGGTATTACCCAGCGAGAACTGCGCCGCATGGGCGGGAAATTGTTTATCGAGAGCGCTCAGCATCGTCACCAGCGTCGCCGTAACGTCTTCACGTGATGACAATATTTTTGATATTTCAGTCACTGTCCTGACCCCTAATTTAACCATCCTCGAAAGTGGCTAAAGCATAGAGAATCCGGGTAATGCAGAAATGTTAACCAGGTCACAACTGATTGTATTATCTGAACCCACGCTTGATAAAATTTAAAACAGTGGTTTAGTAGTAAGATTAAACCGGTAAAAATTTAAAAATATTGCACATGTCGTCGTCCTGGAATGCCGAACATCTGGAGCTCATCACGCTGAATGACGCCGTAGCGTCATTCAGTCGTCTGTTTGCTAACACCGTGCGCTATCACCACTGGCACCAGTGTCTGGAGATCCTCTACGTTGAGGAAGGTTTTGGCGTGGTCATTGTCGATAATCGGCAGTACACCATGCGCCCCGGCCGGCTGTTTTTCTTCCCACCGTTTACGCTGCATAAAGTCATGGTCGATGAGAAAGCCCAGGACCGTTATCGCCGGACGATTATTCATGTCGATCAGCACGCAATTGCTAAACTTCTCCGCCATTTCCCGGAAAATTACCGCCGTTTGCTGGCGCTTTCTGCCCGTGGCCGCCCGGCATTTGTTGCCGATCTGGCCGAAATACACCCGCATATCGATCATCTGTTCAGCCTGTACGCACGCGCGGCGCAGGTTTCAGCATTGAGCAGCGAGCAGATTGCCTGCATGTTGATGACCTTATTCAATATGCTGCCGCCGGTGCAGGAGGAGATGACCGATACATCACGCGGCATTGCCAGCCCGGTGATGTTCTGGATTGAAGAAAACTATCAACACAAATTCAGCCTCGATGCGCTGGCGGCCGAGCTGGGAAAATCGCGCAGCTACCTGTCGCGCCGCTTTCGCGCCGAGACCGGTGAACATATTCACGACTACCTGAATACCCTGCGCCTGCGCCGCGCCTGTGAACTGTTGCTGCACAGCACGCTGCCGGTGAATGAGATTGCCGGACAGGTCGGGTTTGCCGAAGTGACCTACTTTATTAGTTCATTTAAAAAGGGGATCGGCGAGACCCCCTTGCAGTATCGAAAAAATCACGCCTCGCGTCGGCAGGCTAGCGGAAATGCGCCGGCAGCCACAGCGAAATCATCGGAATATAGGTGATGATCACCAGCACGAGGAACAGCACGCAGTAGAACGGGACCATCGCTTTCACCACGGTTTCGATCTTCTGCCCGCTGACGGCGCTGGCCACGAACAGCACCGATCCCACCGGCGGAGTAATAAGACCAATCCCTAAGTTCATCATCATAATGATGCCAAAATGCACCGGATCGATGCCCAGTTCCACCACCACCGGCAGTAGAATAGGCGTCAGGATCAGGATCAGCGGCGCCATGTCCATCAGGCAGCCCAATAGCAGCAGCATAATGTTGATAATCAACAAGATGACGTACTTGTTGTCCGACAACGACAGCAGTGCAGCGGAGATCTCCTGCGGCAGCCCCACCAGCGTCATCACCGAGCCAAACGCAGCGGCGAACGCGATCAGCACCATCACCATGGTGACGGTTTTGATAGTACGGTGAATCAGCTTCGGGAAATCCTTCAGCTTGTATTCGCGATAGATAAAGAACGTGACGAACATCGCCCAGATGCAGGCAATTGCCCCCGACTCGGTTGGCGTAAAGAAGCCGGAAAGGATACCGCCGGAGATGATCACAATGGTAATCAGCCCCCAGATGGCGTCCGAGGCAATCTTGATCTTGCGCTTAAGTTCAACTCGCTCTTCTTTGGGATAGTTGTTTTTACGCGCGGCAATCAGACACATCACGATAAGCGTCAGACATAGCACCAGCGTTGGAATGATCCCTGCGAGGAACATCGCTGGGATGGTCACCGCCGCGGTGTTGGCCACGATCGCAAACAGCACCGAGTTATGGCTTGGCGGCACGAGGATCGCCTGCACCGAGGCGCTGGCGGTGAGCACCGCACCAAACGAACGTGGATACCCCTTGCGCTCCATCTCCGGGATCAGCACCGATCCGATCGACGCGGTATCGGCGACCGACGATCCGGAAATGGCCCCGAACAGCGTAGACGCCAGAATGTTAACCAGCGACAGCCCACCGCGGATCCATCCCACGAACAGCCCGGCAAAATCCACCAATCTTCGCGCCATTCCCCCTTCGGCCATAATGGCCCCCGCAAACACAAAAAACGGGATGGTCAGCAGGTTGACGTTATCGGTACTGTGGAAAATGGTGATGATCAGCCCGTCGAGAGAAAAGTCGGCAAATGCCGTCACCACCACCGCAGTCAGACCCACGGCGTAGGCAACCGGCATACCGATAGCCATCAGCACCACGAAGGTCGTCACAAAAATAATCAGCGTTAAATCCATTGCGTTCGCTCCTCAGTGACCGACTTTCGGCGAGCCAAACTGCACCAGCTCGCGGTGCGTTTGCGGGCCGCACAGCAGTTTTTCCACCACAAACAGCAGCGTAAAGAACGAGCCCAGCGGAATAGGCAGATGGGTGATCCCTGACGTCAGGAACGGCAGCGACGGCACCACGTCTTCCCAGGCATCCATGCAGCCAACGATCCCCCAGTGGATGATAAACAGGCAGGTCGCGAGCATCGCCAGATCGACAAACACCGCCAGCCCTTTTTTCATCACCGGGTTGATGCGATCCACCAGCATCGTGATAGCAATGTGGCTGCCCGCACGATAGGCCGCTGCCGCTCCCACGAATGAGAAGGTGATCATACAGATCTGCGACAGCGGCTCCGGCCAGCTGGTTGACGCATGCGGCAGAAAGCCAAGCCATTCGGGAAAATCAGGGCGAAAACGCGCGTAAATCCCCACCAGATAAATAAACGTCATAAATAACAGGCTGATCCCTGACAGCCAGATGCAGATCCGATACACGCCATCCATGACCAGGACATAGATATTTTTCATTGTGATCTCCAGATCAAAACGGACAGGCCAGCCCGTGCCAGCCTGCCGCTATGCGTCTTACTTGGTGTCCTGAATTTCCTGCATTAACTCGCTGAACTGCTTACCGTATTTCTCACGGACCGGCGCGGTAGCATCAACAAACGGTTTCTTGTCGACCGGAAGGAATTTCACGCCCTGGCTTTGCAGGCGCTGTTTGGATTTCTCGACATATTCAGCCCACAGTACGCGCTCTTCGGCCTGAGCTTCCTGCGCCAATTTCGTAATCAGCGCCTGATCTTCGGCAGACAGCTTGCTCCATTTGCGCTTTGAGAAAGCGAGCACTTCCGGGATCATAAAGTGTTCGGTGAGATCAAAATACTTCGTACCTGCCACGACGTAGTTTTCGGTGTCAAAGGTCGGCTCGTTGTTTTCCGCGGCATCGATCACCCCAGTTTGCAGACTGGCAAAAACGTCGCCAACCGGCAGCACGATGGGGTTCGCGCCCAGCGCTTTGAAGGTATCAAGGCCAATCGGGTTATTTTGCAGTCGGATCTTCACCCCTTTCAGATCCTCAAGCGTGGTAATCGGTTTTTTGGTGATCAAGCTGCGCGAGCCCGCATCCATCCAGCCAAGGAAGACCAGCCCGAGCTTACTGTCGGTGATCTCTTTCGCCAGCTTGCTGCCAACATCGCCATCCAGCACCTTATGCTGATGATCGGTATCGCGGAATACGAACGGCATGTTAAAGACGCTCACCTGCGGCAGGATGCCGCCAACCGGTGACATAGAGACGCGAAGAATATCAATAGCGCCCGCGCGGGTCTTTTCCAGCGTGGTGCTTTCATCCCCCATCTGGCCGCTCGGGAACATACGAATGGACAGCCGCCCGTCGGTCTGTTGACTGAGCTTTTCCCCCATATGAATAACCGCTGCGGTAGTCGGGTAATCCGCCGGATGCACATCTGAAGCAATAAACACCGTTTTGGCCATTGCCGCCGCGGACCCCATCAGTAACGAGAAAGTTAAAGCGCTTACTGCCAGTTTTCTTCTTAACATAGACGATTCTCTTTTGATTAAAGATAAATTTCCCTATGCGAATCACTTGCCAGCATAGATTGACGTCCATGTTCAAAAGTGTGTGTTATATCCAGCGGAAGAATATGGTAGAAGTCATACAACTAAAGTGTGACCTGTCATACCAAATTTTAAAATGGCATTTCAGAAAGTGCAGAAGTTAGAATTGAATCGATTAATTGACCCATTCAAAGGGTCGGTGAGGCGCGCGGCGGGTCATAAAAAAAGAGACGCAAGCGTCTCTTTTTTATTATCGCGGGTAGAGGCTGAGCATCAGGCTTCCAGATCGGCCATGTCACCTTTTTCCTGCAGCCAGTTACGACGATCTTCCGAACGCTTCTTGGCCAGCAGCATATCCATAGTGGCATCGGTTTGCTGTTCATCTTCATCGTTGATGATCAGCTGCACCAGGCGACGGGTGTTGGGATCCAGCGTAGTTTCGCGCAGCTGCATCGGGTTCATTTCCCCCAAACCTTTAAAGCGTTGCACGTTTGGCTTGCCCTTCTTACGCTTCAGCTGTTCCAGCACGCCCGCTTTTTCCTCTTCGGTCAGGGCGTAGTAAACCTCTTTCCCCAGATCGATACGGTACAGCGGCGGCAGCGCCACGTACACGTGGCCTTCTTTGACCAGCGCGCGGAAGTGCTTCACAAACAGCGCGCACAGCAGCGTGGCGATGTGCAGACCATCGGAGTCCGCATCCGCGAGGATACAGATTTTGCCATAGCGCAGCTGGCTGAGATCCGAACTGTCCGGGTCGATGCCAATGGCCACGGAAATATCGTGCACTTCCTGCGAAGCCAGCACTTCATCGGATGACACTTCCCAGGTGTTGAGGATCTTACCCTTCAGCGGCATGATCGCCTGATATTCGCGGTCACGAGCCTGTTTAGCAGAGCCGCCCGCCGAGTCACCTTCCACAAGGAACAGTTCGGTGCGGGCCAGATCCTGCGCGGTACAGTCAGCCAGTTTACCCGGCAGCGCCGGGCCGCTGGTGAGCTTTTTACGCACGACTTTTTTCGCCGCGCGCAGACGACGCTGGGCGCTGGAAATGGCCATTTCGGCCAGCAGCTCGGCGGCCTGCACGTTCTGGTTCAGCCACAGGCTGAAGGCATCTTTCACCACGCCGGACACGAAGGCCGCGCACTGACGTGAGGAAAGGCGTTCTTTCGTCTGCCCCGCAAACTGCGGATCCTGCATTTTTACCGACAGCACGTAGGCGCAGCGATCCCAGATATCTTCCGCCGACAGCTTCACGCCGCGCGGCAGAATATTGCGGTATTCGCAGAACTCACGCATCGCATCCAGCAGTCCCTGACGCAGGCCGTTTACATGAGTACCGCCCTGCATGGTCGGAATCAGGTTGACGTAGCTTTCGGTCAGCAGCTCGCCGCCTTCCGGCAGCCACAGCAGCGCCCAGTCGACCGCTTCGCTGTCGCCGGAGAAGTTACCGACAAACGGTTTTTCCGGCAGCAGCGGCAGGCCGTTTACGGCCTCGCACAGATAGTCGTTCAGGCCGTCGGCGTAGCACCAGGTCTGTTCGGTGTCGTTAACCTTGTCTTTAAACACAATTTCAACGCCCGGGCACAGCACCGCTTTCGCCTTCAGCAGATGGCTGAGGCGGGAGACGGAAAAGCGCGGGCTGTCGAAGAAGCTTTCGTCCGGCCAGAAGTGGACGCTGGTCCCGGTATTGCGTTTACCGCAGGTGCCGGAAACGTGCAGCTCTTCAACCTTGTCGCCATTTTCAAAAGCGATAGTGTAGATCTGACCATCGCGGCGAACGTTTACCTCAACGCGCTTCGACAGGGCGTTAACCACCGAGATCCCCACGCCGTGCAGGCCGCCGGAGAACTGGTAGTTTTTGTTGGAGAACTTGCCGCCCGCGTGCAGGCGACAAAGGATCAGTTCTACCGCCGGTACGCCCTCTTCCGGGTGAATGTCGACGGGCATGCCGCGACCGTCGTCGATAACTTCCAGCGACTGATCGGCATGAAGGATAACCTCAACACGCTTTGCGTGCCCGGCCAGCGCTTCATCCACACTGTTATCAATAACTTCCTGACCCAGGTGGTTTGGACGTGTGGTATCTGTGTACATCCCCGGACGGCGGCGAACCGGCTCAAGCCCGGTGAGTACCTCAATGGCATCAGCGTTATAAGAAGATTGCGTCATGATCTATTCGTAGGTAGTTGGCGCTGCTTAATGCAACCCCAGAAAATCGATAATCTGTGTGAAGTGATCTTCAAAGCCGGTAAATGCGTGATTACCGCCCTCCTCTACCGTTTGCCGGCAGGAGGCGAAATAGTCCACGGCCTGGCGGTAATCAAGCACTTCGTCGCCGGTTTGCTGAAGCAGCCAGATGAGATCGGGCGCCTCAAGGGGGTCGACTTGCATCACTTTGAGATCGTAAATATGGCGAGACTCTAGCACATATTGCTGCCCGGTGTAGGGATTCTCGTTCGGGCCGAGGAAATTCACCAGCAGCTCAAACGGGCGTACCGCCGGGTTCACCACCACTGCGGGCAGCATAAAGCACTGCGACAGCCAGGTGGCGTAATAGCCCCCTAGCGATGAGCCCACAATGCCGAGCGTCTCGCCGCCATGCTCAAGCACCAGCGCTTCGAGCATTTCCGCCGCTTCCGCCGGGTAGGCCGGCAGCTGCGGGATCAGCATGTTGACGTCAGGATAGTGCTCTGCCAGCCACTGCTTAAGCGCCGTGGCCTTAGCCGACCACGGTGAGCTGTTAAACCCATGCAGATAAAGAAGCGTCGACATCAATAGCCTTCAGATGCGGTATCAGGGTGGAATTTCACCCCGGCAAGACGGCACACGTCGGTGGTTAATGAACCATCGGCATGTAGCTCAAGCCAGCGCCAGCCGGGAGAAACGGTGTCCAGCGTAAAGTTAGCGCAGTGCGGTTTAAACTGCACGCAGGTTGACGGTGTCGCCATAATGCGGCGGCCGTTCCACTCGACGTCCAGCTCCTGATGAATATGGCCGCAGAGCAGATGTTTCACCCGCGGATAGCGCACCAGCACGGTATCAAGCGACGCGGCGTTACGCAGGCTGTGCTGATCGAGCCAGCTACAGCCAGCCGGCAGAGGATGATGGTGCAGTAGCAGCAGCGTATGACGCTCCGGTGCTTCCGCCAGCCGTTTTTCTAACCATTCCAGCTGAAAGTCGCTCAGCTCGCCGTGCGGCACGCCAAAAACCTGGCTGTCGAGCAGCAGGATCTGCCAGTGTTCGCCGACCAGTACGCGCTTCGCCGGCGAGATACCCGCATCCTGCAAGGTGCTGTACATGGAGGGCTGGAAATCGTGATTACCCGGAAGCCAGACGCAGGGCGCAGTAAAGCTCGCGATGCCCTCAGCGAAGTGCTGATAGGCCGCGGCGGAGTGATCCTGTGCTAAATCGCCCGTCGCAACGACAAGGTCAACGTCACGCGCCGAGGCATGGATGGCCTGCAGTACAGCGTGGTAGCTTTCCCAGGTATTGACGCCCAACAGCGTTTCATTTTTTTCAGCAAACAGGTGAGTATCAGTAATTTGCAGTACCCTGACACTGGCCCCACCAGCCAGAGGAAGGTTTAAAAGGCTTTCCAAATGGTGTCCTTAGGTTTCACGATGCAAACATACACATCATCCTTTCAGGCAGCATCGTCGCTGGCAGCGCCTCAGTGGCAGCCTGAACGGTTCTATGTACAAACCGGAATCGCCATCGCTCCATGTGCTAAACAGAATCTAAGCCAGTCGGCCAGAAACTGATTAATTTGATGCTTTTCGTCGCGTTGATGCAACTTTTTATTTGGATAATCATATCGTGCTTTGAAGCGAAAGATCTGCTGAGTCGAACACACTTCAGCCACCATCGCGTCATGATACAGCCGCACGGTCATCGTTGGCAGGCTCCAGTAGCTCACCGCCGGGTGCGTTTGCTCAACCGTTACCAGCGTAGTGTAACGAGTCGATTCAACTATCGTTAAGCGATATTGCGCGTTGGCCACCTGATAGTTCACCGTTTCGCCGGCTTCGTCTACGCGCGGTAGCAAGCGGCGTAATTGTGCGAAGTTGGTTTCGCACAGACGCATCATTTCTGGGAAGTCAGGTGTATAGCGCTTCATTTTGCCCACTCTTTTCGTAAGTCCTGATAATGCAGCTGTAGCCATTGCAAAGCGATGACAGAAGCGGCGTTGTCAATTTTTCCCTCTTCTACACATTGATAAGCGTACTCCCGGCTTACCACATGAACGCGAATGTCTTCGTGTTCTTCCGCCAGGCCATGAATCCCCGTGGCCGTTGTTGCATCCACTTCGCCCACCATAATGGTCAGACGCTCGCTGGTGCCACCGGGGCTTGCCAGATAGCTCAGGCACGGTTTGATGCGGCCCACGGAGAGGCCCGCCTCTTCCTGCGATTCGCGACGGGCGACGTCTTCCACGCTTTCGCCCTCTTCAATCATGCCAGCGACCATTTCCAGTAAATAGGGTGTCTCACTGGTGTCGTAAGCCGCAATGCGAATTTGCTCAATGAGCACAACTTCATCACGCACTGGGTCAAAGGGTAGCAAGACTGCGGCGTGACCGCGCTCAAAAATTTCGCGACGAACTTCGCCGCTCATCTCACCGTTGAAAAGGCGATGGCGAAAACGATACACATCAAGCGAAAAAAAACCGCGATATACCGTTTCTCGTGCAATAATTTCTACATCGTTTTTCGCAAGTGTGACCACTGGGTTATGTGATTGAGTCATGGACTGGCCTATGCAGTGATGGTGGTGAAATTGTCGATTTAAACTCTGTTTACCTTAGGATTCACTAACTCTATGGTAGATTGGTGCAAATTAACGCCGGATGGCACGTTACGCCAACTTTTTAACGTGGCGGACTCTGGTACAATCGGTGAATATTTTTTCTGTGAATGAGATCAGCGCTAAGCTTCACAACAAGGAATGCAAATGCAAATGAAGAAATTGCTCCCTATTCTTATTGGCCTGAGCCTTACCGGTTTCAGTACAATGAGCCAGGCAGAGAACCTGTTACAGGTTTATCAGCAGGCACGTACCAGTAACCCGGACCTCCGTAAATCGGCAGCAGACCGTGATGCGGCATTCGAGAAGATCAACGAAGCGCGTAGCCCACTGTTACCGCAGCTTGGTCTGGGGGCCGATTATACCTATACCAACGGCTTCCGCGACAGTAACGGCGTGAACTCCAACGTCACCAGCGGCTCTTTGCAATTAACGCAAACGCTGTTCGATATGTCCAAATGGCGTGCGCTGACTCTGCAAGAAAAAGCGGCAGGCATCCAGGATGTGACCTACCAGACCGACCAGCAAACGCTGATCCTCAACACCGCGACCGCTTACTTTAACGTGCTGAGCGCCATCGATTCGCTTTCCTACACCGAAGCGCAAAAACAGGCGATTTATCGTCAGTTAGACCAAACCACCCAGCGCTTTAACGTGGGCCTGGTTGCGATTACCGACGTGCAGAACGCCCGTTCTCAGTACGATACCGTGCTGGCAAACGAAGTCACCGCGCGTAACAATCTTGACAACGCCGTCGAAGCGCTGCGTCAGGTGACCGGTAACTACTACCCAGAGCTGGCGTCGCTGAACGTCGACAGCTTTAAAACCGACAAGCCGCTGGGCGTTAACGCGCTGCTGAAAGAAGCGGAAAACCGTAACCTCTCCCTGCTGCAGGCTCGCCTGAACCAGGACCTGGCGCGTGAACAAATTCGTCAGGCGCAGGACGGCCACCTGCCAACGCTGGATTTAACCGCGTCTACCGGGGTGTCTAATACGTCTTACAGCGGTTCTAAAACCAACGGTTCCCAGTACAACGACAACGACGCCGGCCAGAACAAAGTGGGCCTGAGCTTCTCCCTGCCGCTGTACCAGGGCGGGATGGTGAACTCGCAGGTGAAACAGGCGCAGTACAACTTCGTCGGCGCCAGCGAGCAGCTGGAAAGCGCGCACCGTTCCGTAGTGCAGACCGTGCGTTCCTCCTTCAACAACGTCAACGCGTCTATCAGCAGCATCAACGCCTACAAACAGGCCGTTGTCTCTGCGCAGAGTTCGTTAGACGCCATGGAAGCGGGCTACTCCGTCGGTACGCGTACGATCGTTGACGTACTGGACGCCACCACCACGCTGTACAACGCCAAACAGCAGCTCTCCAGCGCGCGTTACAACTACCTGATCAACCAGCTGAATATCAAAAATGCGCTGGGCACGCTGAACGAACAGGATCTGCTGGCGCTGAACAACACCCTGGGCAAGCCGGTTTCGACCGCCAATGCCACCATCGCGCCTGAAAATGCGCAGCAGGATGCCAGCGCCGACGGCTACACCTCTCCGGCCACCAGCAAAGCACGTCTCCGCTAAGATTCGCCTTTGCCGATCGTAGGGCCCGCCACGTGCGGGCCTTTTTATTGTGCCAACGTAAGGCAACGTAAAGATCGCCCGCTTTATCCCCTTCTTCGCTTCATTTTCAACCACTCATCCACTATCCTGAGCGCTAATGCAATACCATTCCACTGGGTCCAGGAAGAATAAAATGAAACGGACAAACAACATTCAGCACGCCGCTTTTCGTAAAAGCTGGGGCGCGCGCCACTTAACGCCGGTAGCCCTGGCCGTGACGGCCGTCTTTATGCTCGCGGGCTGTGAGAAAACCGACGAAACCGTCACCCTGTACCAGAACGCGGACGACTGCTCTGCCGCTAACCCGGGCAAGAGCGCCGAGTGTACAACCACCTTTAATAACGCGCTCAAAGAAGCCGAGCGCACCGCGCCGAAATATGCCAGCCGTGAAGACTGCGTAGCCGAGTTTGGCGAAGGCCAGTGTCAGCAGGCACCGGCTCAGGCGGGCATGGCGCCAACTGGCGAAGGTCAGGCACAGGCACAAAATCAGAGCAGCGGCAGCTTCTGGATGCCGCTGATGGCAGGCTACATGATGGGCCGCATGATGAGCGGCGGCATGGGCGGCTATCAACAGCAGCCGGTCTTCACCTCGAAGAACCCGTCCAGCCCGGCCTATGGTCAATACACCGATGCCAGCGGCAAAAACTATGGCGCCGCGCAGCCGGGCCGCTCGATGAACGTACCCAAAACCGCGATGGCGCCGAAGCCGGCCACCACCAGCACCGTCACCCGCGGCGGCTTTGGTGAGTCGGTGGCGAAGCAGTCCACCATGCAGCGTAGCGCAACGGGGACCACCTCCCGTTCAATGGGCGGCTAACGATCATGGAAAGAGTCAGTATCGTTGAACGCCCGGACTGGCGTGAAAAGGCGACCGAGTACGGTTTTAACTTCCACACCATGTACGGCGAGCCGTACTGGAGCGAAGAGGCTTATTACAAGCTCTCGCTCGCGCAGGTGGAAAAACTGGAGGACGTCACCGCCGAGATTCACCAGATGTGCCTGAAGGTGGTCGAGCGCGTTATCGCCAGCGATGAGCTGATGACGAAATTCCGTATACCCAAGCATACCTGGGGCTTTGTGCGCCAGTCGTGGCAGACCCATCAACCCTCGCTGTACTCGCGCCTCGATCTGGCCTGGGACGGTACCGGTGAGCCGAAGCTACTCGAAAATAACGCCGACACGCCGACCTCGCTGTATGAAGCAGCCTTCTTCCAGTGGATCTGGCTGGAAGATCAACTCAACGCGGGCAATCTGCCTGCGGGTAGCGATCAGTTCAACAGCCTGCAGGAAAAGCTCATTGAGCGCTTTAACGAGCTGCGCGAGCAGCACGGCTTCCAGCTGCTGCACATGACCTGCTGTCGCGATACCGTTGAAGATCGCGGCACGGTGCAATATTTGCAGGACTGCGCCACAGAAGCTGGCGTCGCAACCGAATTCCTCTATATCGACGATATCGGGCTCGGTGAAAAAGGCCAGTTTACCGATCTTCAGGATCAGGTTATCGGCAACCTGTTTAAGCTTTATCCGTGGGAGTATATGCTGCGCGAGATGTTCTCTACCAAGCTTGAGGATGCCGGCGTACGCTGGCTGGAACCTGCCTGGAAGAGCATTATTTCGAACAAAGCGCTGCTGCCGCTGCTGTGGGAAATGTTCCCGGATCACCCTAACCTGCTGCCAGCCTACTTTGCCGAAGACGATCATCCGCAGATGGACAAGTTTGTGGTGAAACCGATCTTCTCCCGCGAAGGGGCAAATATCTCGATCGTAGAAAATGGCAAAACCATTGAGCAGGTAGAAGGGCCTTACGGCGAAGAGGGTATGATCGTCCAGCAGTTCCATCCGCTGCCGAAATTTGACGATAGCTATATGCTGATTGGCAGCTGGCTGATTAACGATCAGCCAGCCGGAATCGGTATTCGTGAGGATAGAGCGCTGATCACTCAGGATCTGTCACGCTTCTATCCGCACATTTTCGTCGAGTAACCGTCAGCCTATCTGTACCGACAGCATGCTCAGGGAGCCCATTTCGATGCCATCAACCGGGATCGTGATGGGCTCTTCACCGTCCCACGCGCCCAGAACGTACAGCAGCGGCAGGTAGTGATCCGGCGTCGGGTTAGACAGCGAGCCGCCCTCATGCGCCAGATAGTTCACCAGCGGATGCTGCTCCGTTGGCCCTTTCCAGCCCAGGTTGGCTTTCACGTAGTCGTTAAACGACGTCGCCCACGGATAAGGCGCGGAATCGCCATGCCATTTCGCCGTACGCAGGTTGTGCACCACGTTACCGCTCGCCACCAGCATAATGCCTTCGTCGCGCAGGCTGGCCAGCTTTCGGCCCATCTCAAAATGCCAGGCCGCCGGTTTGGTGCTGTCAATGCTTAGCTGCACCATCGGAATATCGGCATTCGGGTACATTTTAATCAGCACGCCCCATGAACCGTGGTCAAAACCCCACGCTTCTTTATCCAGCGTCACCGGAACCGGGGCCAGCAGCTCAAGCAGCTGCTGCGCCAGCGCCGGAGAGCCCGGAGCCGGATAGTGCGTATCATAAAGCGCCTGCGGGAAACCGCCGAAATCATGAATGGTTTTTGGCGCTTCCATTGCCGTCACGCCCGTACCGCGGGTGAACCAGTGTGCGGACACCACGACGATCGCTTTCGGGCGCGGCAGCGTTTCGCCAAGGTGCTGCCAGGCGCGCGTATAAAGGTTATCTTCGAGCACGTTCATCGGGCTACCGTGACCTAAAAACAGTGCTGGCATTCGGCTACGAGACATGGTGTTATCCTTCCAGAGGTGTTGATTTAATAACACCACATTAACCTGTTTTCAGTGAGGATAAACTCAGATAAGCGTGATGATGATCTTCAGAAAATTTGAATGTAAGGATGACGTAAAGAATGCGTTCAGCCCTCGCAAGGGAAAACGATTTTCAATATCATGAATGATAATCATTATCATAAGGAGTGAGCGATGTCGGTACCCCTGATTCTGACATTATTGGCCGGCGCAGCGACGTTTATTGGCGCTTTTCTCGGGGTGATTGGTCAGAAACCGTCTAACCGCGTGCTGGCGTTTTCCCTCGGCTTTGCCGCCGGGATTATGCTGCTGATCTCCCTGATGGAGATGCTGCCCGCAGCGCTTGATGCGCCGGGCATGTCACCGGTGCTGGGCTACGGCATGTTTGTCTTCGGGCTGCTCGGCTACTTCGCGCTGGACCGCGTATTGCCGCACGCCCATCCGCAGGACCTGGTGCAAAAAAATACTCCACCGCTGCCGCGTAATATTCGCCGTACCGCCGTTTTGCTGACCCTGGGCATCAGCCTGCACAACTTCCCGGAAGGTATCGCCACCTTTGTGACTGCCAGCAATAATCTTGAACTCGGTTTTGGTATCGCGCTGGCCGTTGCGCTACACAATATTCCTGAAGGGCTGGCGGTCGCCGGGCCGGTGTACGCCGCGACGGGATCGAAACGCAAGGCCGTATTCTGGGCCGGTATTTCCGGTATGGCAGAGATCCTGGGCGGCGTGCTGGCATGGGCAATTCTCGGCAGCATGGTATCACCGGTGGTGATGGCATCAATCATGGCAGCGGTGGCCGGTATTATGGTCGCACTGTCCGTCGATGAGCTTATGCCGCTGGCAAAAGAGATCGACCCCAACAACAATCCAAGCTACGGCGTGCTGTGCGGAATGTCGGTAATGGGGTTAAGCCTGGTGATACTGCAATCCATGGGAATCGGCTAACCTGCTGATATCTCCCTTAAATAAGCCAAAATATTTAACAGGAGCGCACGCTGCGCTCCTATTCATTTATTGAATATATTTATATAAATAATTTATTATTCAAAAAGCGCGCACAATAATTATATAAATAAATTCCCATTTTCTCTGTTTACATTCCTTCATAGCGATAAAATCCTTTATTATCCGCAACAACGTTTATTTAATATGAAATTAGTTACTACCGTAACGCGTTCAATTAACGATAAAACACGCTTAAACAATAAACGGAAATTATCATTTTGATTTCGAATTTTATTTCCCAGAAATAAAATATGAGAAATAAATGAATTAACCTGGCAATACTACAAATGAAGGATCTTGATATGAATATGGGAAAAACAGCGCTGTTTGCACTGATTACGGCAGCCTTATCATCAACCGCAGCGCTGGCTGACGTGGACGGCGGCTCCGGCAAAATCACCTTTACCGGTGACGTTATCGCCGCACCTTGCGCCATCAAAGCGGAAGACGTCGACAAGCAGGTTGACCTCGGCGAAGTCCCGGCTAGCTATATCAACTCAAAGGGCCACTCTGACGCCGTGGATTCCAGCATTCATCTGGTCGATTGCGACCTGCCGAGCTCAGACAACGGCCAGGGCTCCCCGATCACGAAAGTGGATGTGACCTTCACCAGCACCGCGGTGACGACTGAAGGCGAAAGCCTGCTGTCCAACACCATGACCGGTGGCGCAACCGGCGTGGGCGTACGTCTGCTGGACGGCACCGGCCAGAATATCACCCTTGGCACCGCCAAAGAGATCACGCTGGTTCAGGCCTCTTCAGAACAAACGCTGCCGTTCCAGGCCTATATGGAGCTGGTTGACGGTACGAAAGCCACCCCTGCCACCCCTGGCGCGGTGAATGCGAACGCCACCTACGTCCTGTCTTACAAATAAGATACCGGGCGGCCGCCAGGCCGCCTTTTTCCAGATAATCAGGTAGGGACACCGTGAATATCGACAAAATTACTGCATCAGGCTGCGGTTTATTATTCGCCTGCTCGGCTAGCGCGACGGAATTCAACCTTAACGTGCTGGATAAATCTATGCGTAATAGCGTTGATGTCTCCCTTTTAAAAGATAAACCAGCGGTGCTGCCCGGCGATTATTTCGTCTCGATTGCCGTGAATAAAAATAAAATATCCTCTGGCCGGTTACTCACCTGGCGACAAGAAGAACAAAACGTAGAACCCTGTATTCCGGTCGATTTGGCCGACAGTTTAGGGTTGAAAGACGAATTTCTCCGCACGCTGCCGGTCGATAAGGGCTGCGTCAGTTTTCGCTCACATCCGGAAATGACGCTGAAGCTCGACTTAGCGCAACAGCAGCTCGATATTGCTATTCCACAGGCCTGGATGAACCGGAAGGTCAATGGCTGGATGCCGCCCGCAACGTGGAACGATGGCGTCGCCGGTTTTCTGCTCGACTATAATCTTTTCGCCAGCCGCTATCGTCCGCACGACGGCGGCCACAGCGAAAACCTTAATGCCTACGGCACCAGCGGCATAAACGCTGGCGCGTGGCGGCTGCGCAGCGACTATCAGCTTAGCCAGACCCGCAGCGACGATAGCAGCGAAAGCGCACACACCATTTCCAGAACCTACTTATTCCGCCCGCTCACCGCATTAGGCGCGAAATTAACGCTTGGCGAAACGGACTTTAGCTCCGATATTTTCGACGGTTTCTCCTATGCGGGCGCATCGCTGGTTAGCGACGATCGTATGCTCCCCTGGGAACTGCGCGGCTATGCGCCGCAAATCAGCGGGGTCGCGCAAACCAACGCCACCGTCGCGGTAAAACACGATGGCAGGATCATTTATCAAACCAAAGTCGCGCCGGGGCCGTTTATCATCAGCGACCTCAACCAGTCGGTACAAGGTACGCTGGACGTCGAAGTCACCGAAGAGGACGGCCGCGTCAATACCTTTCAGGTTTCTGCCGCTTCCACGCCATTCTTAACCCGTCAGGGCCAGATTCGTTATAAAGTCACCACCGGGCGTATGCGCCCCGACCTTTCACACAGCGTGGTAGACGACACCTTTATCAGCGGGGAGGCGTCCTGGGGGGCGCTCTCAAATACGTCGCTGTATGGCGGCCTGCTGGCAGCTGGCAGCGACTATCGTTCCGCCGCGCTTGGCGTGGGGCAAAATATGCTCTGGCTGGGCGCGGTTTCCTTTGATGTCACGCACGCCGTCAGCCAGTTTGATAACGGCCAGCAAGATAAAGGCTCCAGCTACCGGCTGAACTACAGTAAACGCTTCGACGCCACCGACAGCCAGGTTTCGCTGGCCGCCTATCGGTTTTCCGAACGGACGTTTCACAGCTACGCCAATTTTGTCGACCACCAGATCGATAGCGACAATACGCAGGACGAAAAGCAAACCATCAGTATTTCCGCCAGCCAGCCTATTGATGCAGTGAACATGAATCTCTACGTCACCGCGCTGCGCCAGCTGTGGTGGGACGGCGATGCCTCCACGTCAGCCAGCGTGACCGCCGGTTTTAATTTCGATGCCGGTAGCTGGAAGAATATCTCACTGACCACCACGTTCAGCACCACGCACTATGAAGAGAGTGACAACGATAATCAGATCTACGTCTCTGTTTCCGTGCCATTCGGTTTCGCCCAGCGCTTAAGCTACGATATGCGCAACGGCGACAATACCAGCCATACGGTCTCATGGAACGATTCGTCCGATGCGCACAATACCTGGGGCGTTTCCGCCGGCGCGGCAACCGATAGGCCGGATAATGGCGCCCAGTTCCGCGGTAATTATCAGCATCGCTCTACCGTCGGCGACCTACAGCTTTCCGGCAGCTATGCCGCCAGCGATTACACCTCCGCCAGCGCCAGCTGGAACGGCTCTTTCACCGCCACTCGCCACGGGGCGGCGTTCCACCGTCGCAGTATCAGTAATGAACCACGGCTGATGGTCAGCACCGACGGGGTTGCCGATATTCCGGTACAGGGCGATTTTAATGCCACCAACCTGTTCGGCTACGCCGTCGTTCCAATGATCGCCAGCTACCAACCGACCACCGTCGCCGTCAATATGGACGCCCTGCCGGACGGCGTGACGGTAAGTGAAAACGCGCTGAGAGAAACATGGACCGAAGGCGCGATTGGCTATAAAACGCTGGCTTCACGCGCGGGGATGGACGTTAACGCGCTCATTCGCGCCGTCGACGGTAGCTACCCGCCGCTGGGGGCCGTCGTTCACGGCGAGGAAGGGAAAAGCGATGTCGGCATGGTCAGCGAAGAAGGCCACGTCTGGCTAAGCGGCGTCAACGCTGGCCAGCAATTTACCGTTCAATGGGCCGAGACTCGCTGTCGTATTACGCTGCCTGACTCACTCACCGCTATTCCGCAGCCATTAATGCTGCCCTGTCATTGATTAAGGATGAAGAAATGACGCCCATCGTAAAAAATCTGTTTTGTCTGGCGCTTGTCGCGCCGCTCATCGCTCAGGCGGCGGTGTCTCCCGATCGCACCAGAGTGATTTTTAATGGTGCCAACAAAGCCGCCAGCCTGAAGTTGACCAACGCCAGCCAGGAGCTCCCCTATCTGGCGTACTCGTGGATTGAAGATGATAAGGGAAAGAAGAGCGACGCTTTTTTTGCCGCCCTGCCGCCGATGCAGCGGCTGGAACCCGGTGCGATTAGCCAGGTACGCATCGTCAAGCAGGGCCGCGCCGCCGAGCTGCCGACGGATCGTGAATCGTTGTTTTACTACAACATTCGCGAAATCCCACCCACCCCAGAGAATGCTGATAACCACGCCGTCGTTCAGGTGGCGATGCAGTCCAGAATCAAGCTGTTCTGGCGGCCCGCTTCGCTGAAGAAAAAACCGGGCGACGCCACAGAGCAGCGCATGACATATCGCCTGAATGGCAAAACGTTGCAGGTGAACAACCCCACGCCTTACTACATTACGCTGGCCTATTTTGGTAAAGATCTCAACGGCGTGTTCCCCAGTTTTAAAACCACCATGCTGGCGCCGTTCACCGCCGCCAGCCTGAACGCGGGAGCGAACAGCGGGTCAGGATTCTATCTTGGCTATATGGATGATTATGGCGCCTTACGTATGCTGCGCCTGAACTGCCAGGGTAGCTGCAGCGCCACCGTGCCAGAGGCCAAAAAATGATCCGCCGATTAGCTTCGCTGCTGTTCTTGATGCTACTGCTGGCTCCCTTTGAGAACGCATGGGCCGTTCACTGCTACCTTGGCGCCTCCGGCGGTCCCACCGACAAATATCAAACCCTGGAAGAATTCGCCGTGCCGAATAACGCCCAGGTGGGGGATAAAATCTGGGAAAGCGGTGATATCAAAGTGCCGGTCTACTGCGACAACGGCGACCGGGAGGAGAGCGGTAAGCGCGTCGGAGAAAACGTGTTTGCCTGGGTAAACCCCTATTCCAGCGTGGATGACCCCCATTATCAATTGGGTGTGACCTATGCGGGCGTCGATTATGACGCGACACAGGGCGCGGTCGGCATTGATACCAACACCTGCATCGATAACGCTTATTATCAAAAATTCACCGCCGATCAAATCAGAGCATCGGGATGGGAAGATCGTCTCTGCAGCAAAAACGCTGACGATCCGCACTACTCGCGCACCTTTATGGCCCGCATGCGGCTGTACGTGAAAATAAAAACCATGCCGCCACACGGCTATCAAAGTACGCTTGGCGACTTCACGCTGGTACAGTTTGACGGCGCCAACGGCTGGAACCAAAGCCCGGACGCCTATAACCTCAAATATCACGTTAACGGCCTGGAAAACATCCGCGTGCTCGACTGTAACGTCAACTTCAACATCGAGCCGGCCAACCAGGTGATTGATTTCGGTACGTTCAACCCCTACGACATCGACAGCGGCACGATGAACCGCACCTTTTCCATCACCACCACCAAAACCCAGGACGGCATGTGCAACGACGGGTTTAAGGTTTCGTCATCCTTCTATACCACCGAAACGCTCGTCGATGAGGATACCGCGCTGCTGATAGGCAACGGCCTGCGGCTGCAAATCCGCAACAGCGCGGATGATACGCTCAACACCTTTAACCAGTACGCGGAATATGCCGATTTCACCGGCTCGCTGCTGACGGTCACGCAGGACTATCAGGCTGAACTGTCAAAGGTCGCAGGGGAAGAGGTCAAGGTGGGCCACTTTGAATCCGTGGTGATCTTTAAGATTAACTACAATTAGAGACACAAAGGCCGGGATAACCCCGGCCTTCACGTTGACGGCACAAACCACGAAATTAGCTGGCTTTACGCTCGTGCTCGCGACGGTACGCCACCAGATCTTCAATGGTCACCAGCGCCATATTGTGTTCTTTCGCAAACTTGATGCACTCCGGCGCGCGCGCCATGGTGCCGTCGTCGTTGGTCAGTTCGCACAGTACGCCAGCCGGTTTAAAGCCCGCCAGGCTCACCAGATCGATGGTCGCTTCAGTGTGGCCGCCGCGGGTCAGAACGCCGCCCGGCTGCGCGCGCAGCGGGAAGACGTGGCCCGGACGGTTCAGGTCTGACGGCTTCGCGTTATCGGCAATCGCCGCACGCACGGTAGTCAGACGGTCAGCGGCAGAAACGCCGGTGGTCACGCCGTGTGCCGCTTCGATGGTGACGGTAAAACCGGTACCGTAGGCGCTGGTATTATTTTCGACCATCATCGGCAGATCGAGCTGTTTACGACGTTCGTCGGTCAGGCACAGACAAACGATGCCGCTACCGTGACGGATAGTCAGCGCCATTTGTTCAACGGTCATGTTTTCGGCGGCAAAGATCATGTCGCCTTCGTTCTCACGATCTTCGTCGTCCAGCACCATCGCGCCACGGCCTTCGCGCAGAGCAATCAGTGCGTTTTCAACGCGTTCAAACGGAGTACCAAAAGAGGAAAGTAGCGTCTGATTCATGGTAAAAAAACCTCATTAAAATTATGGTTACCAGAATCAGGGCAGTCTTAGGAGTGCCGACCAGCGGCAAATGGATAACGCGAGCGGGGTTTAACCCGACTGAATCGTTACTCTCTCCCATCCGGACTTTAACCGTCGGCCCCGGAATTACACCGGATCTGCTGACCCTCCCATTGGACATGGGAAGCGCTCGCGGGCTTTCAGCCGTAGCTGATTTACCGCCGGTGGGGAATTTCGCCCCGCCCTGAGAATAAGCGTACTTACTATAACGCTATTGATTATCTTCGGCAATGCATAAGCTTCGCACAATTCTGGTTTATCGCATCGGGAGAAGACACTACAATAACCGCAATGCCGACAGAATCAGGGAAACAGAGATGATCGACCCGAAAAAAATTGAACAAATCGCCCGCCAGGTCCACGAGTCCATGCCGAAAGGCCTGCGTGAATTCGGGGATGACGTAGAAAAGAAAGTTCGCCAGGTGATCCAGTCACAGCTGACGCGCCTTGACGTGGTAAGCCGCGAAGAGTTTGACGTGCAAACGCAGGTTCTGCTGCGCACCCGCGAAAAGCTGGCGCTGCTGGAACAGCGGATTAGCGAGCTGGAAGCCCGCCAGACCCCGGCGACCAAAGACGAATCGGCCGCCGAACAGTAACAGCGTCGGCTTCGCCTCTTCGCGCGAGCAGCACAGAAACACCGCATCCCTGGCAGATAACGCCGGGGATTTTTTTAGCCAAAATTCGTCGGTCTGGAGCCACGCAAACCGTTTTTGCGTGCACGATTCCGCATTGAGAACGTGGAGAGAGAAAGGGCTTGTCGCTGGCAGTGCGTTCACCAACAATCGCGTTGTCAGCATGGGGCTGAAACGGGAAAGCCCCTACCGAAGAAGGGGCTTTGATAAGGAAAGGGTTATGATGAAGCAACTCATCATACTGGTTGTTCTGTTACTGATAAGTTTCGCCGCTTACTAACAGTCAATCAGAGGGGGGAGAAATCCCCTCTCACCCTTATTCCTTTAATCTAGGTCGAAAAGAGAACAGCGTCAACCGCAAGAGACGCAGCGCAGCAAAATGTTCGATGCGTCTCGCGCAATCACGACTTATCGCTGTCTTTTTGGATCTTCTTGATAATATTGGTGGTGGAACAGCCGTCTTCAAAGTTCAGCACCAGCACTTCACCGCCGTTGGCCCACACTTCTTCGCTGCCGGCAATCTGCTCTGGCTTATAGTCGCCGCCTTTAACCAGGCGATCCGGCAAGATCCCGGCAATCAGGCGCTGTGGCGTGTCTTCTTCAAAAGAGACCACCCAGTCGACGGATTCCAGCGCGCCCAGCACGATCATACGTTGATCCAGCGGGTTCACCGGGCGAGTCGGGCCTTTCAGACGTGCGGTCGACGCATCGCTATTAACTGCCACGATCAAACGATCGCCAAGCTTGCGGGCGTTCGCCAGGTAAGAAACGTGGCCCGCGTGCAGAATGTCGAAAACGCCGTTGGTCATCACCACTTTTTCACCACGACGGCGCGCGGCAGCGACGGCCAGCTTCAGCTCTTCTTCGCTCATCACGCCAAAACCGGTATCGGCGCGACCACGCACGGCGTTTTCCAGCTCAATAGGCGAAACGGTCGAGGTGCCCAGTTTACCGACCACCACGCCCGCCGCCGCGTTGGCGAAGAAGCAGGCTTCTTCCAGCGTTTTGCCCGACGCCAGCGTGGCCGCCAGTACGCCGATCACCGTATCACCGGCGCCGGTTACATCGTACACCTCCTGCGCCTGAGTCGGCTGATGCAGCGGCGCTTTGCCCGGCTGTAGCAGCGTCATCCCCTGCTCGGAGCGGGTCACCAGCAGCGCAGCCAAATCAAAATCGGCAATCAGCTTCATACCGCGCTCGACGATCTCTTCTTCAGTTTTGCACTTGCCAACCACCGCTTCGAACTCAGAGAGATTCGGCGTCAGCAGCGTTGCGCCGCGATAGCGTTCAAAATCGGTGCCTTTCGGGTCAATCAGTACCGGTACTTTCGCCTGACGCGCCAGCGAAATCATCTGCTGCACGCTTTCCAGCGCGCCCTTGGCATAGTCGGACAGCACCAGCGCACCGACGGTCGGCAGCGCGCTCTGAATGCGATCGTGCAGCGGCTGCGGATCGACGCCCGCGAAGCCCTCTTCAAAATCGAGACGAATCAGCTGCTGGTTACGCGACAGTACACGCAGCTTGGTGATCGTCGGGTGCGTCGGCACGGAGACGAAATCACATTTGACGTTCACGTCAGCCAGCGCCTTATTCAGCGCGCGTGCCGCATCGTCGATGCCGGTCAGGCCCACGAGGCGCGAATTCGCCCCCAGAGACGCAATGTTCATCGCCACGTTCGCCGCGCCGCCGGGACGTTCTTCGATCGTTTCAACTTTGACCACGGGCACCGGGGCTTCCGGGGAAATTCGGCTGGTTGGGCCATACCAGTAGCGATCCAGCATCACATCGCCAACCACCATCACTCCTGCACGTTCAAATTCCGGCAGCGTCACTTTCATTCGTGTCTCCTGAGAGAATCAAAATTTTCGCGCGATAATAGCATACTTCACGGTTGGACCAGCCACTTCTGCCAGCTGGCGCTAACCAGCTCGCGCTCATGAGCGAAGCTCGCCAGATCGACATTGCTCGGCAGCTCTTGCAGCGCCAGGTGATGCAGCGCATCACGCAGCGTGGTGTAAGCGCGGGTCAACGCCAGCGCTTCCTGCTCGTCCATAATGTCATTTTGCGCCAGCAGTTCGAGAATGCGCACGTTATCCGACCAGCGCGTCAGCTTCGGTTTCTCGTGCGCGTAGCGCAGCACCAGATACTGGGTAATAAATTCAATATCGGTGATCCCGCCCGCGTCAGTTTTGATGTCGAAACGGTCGCGCTGTTTGCCCCCGAGGTGGGCGCGCATTTTTTCCCGCATCTCGCGCACTTCGGTTTGCAGCGCCCCGCCGTCGCGCACGTTGGTCAGGATCTGGCGACGGATGGCATCAAACTGCTGCTGAAGCTGCGGATCGCCGTAGACCACGCGGGCGCGCACCAGCGCCTGATGCTCCCAGGTCCACGCTTCGTTTTGCTGATAGTCGGCAAACGCTTCGGCGGTGGTCACCAGCATTCCCGCCGCACCGGAAGGGCGCAAGCGCGCATCCACTTCATACAGAATACCGGACGACGTTCGGGTGCTGAACAGATGCATAATGCGCTGCGCCAGACGCAGATAGAACTGACGACCGTCGATTTCGCGCTCGCCGTCGGTCATCGCATCCATCGGGCAATCGTGCAGGAACACCAGATCCAGATCCGAGCTGTAGCCCAGTTCCCATCCCCCCAGCTTGCCGTAGCCGATGACCGCAAAACCGCGCCCGTGACGCTCGCGCAGATGCGTCGGCTGGCCGTAGCGAGCCACCATCTGCACCCACGCCTGCTGTACGACCGCATCGATCATCGCTTCCGCCAGCCAGGTTAAGTGGTCGCTCACCTTCATGACCGGCAGCGTACCGGCGATATCAGCCGCCGCAATGTGCAGCAGCTGTGCCTGTTTAAATTGCCGCAGCGCTTCCAGCTGCTGCTCTTCGTCCTCTTCCGGCACGCGCAGAAGATACTGGCGCAGCTCGTCACGGTAGGCATCGGTCGCCGTCGGCTGGTACAGCGTGTTCGGATCCAACAGCTCGTCCAGCAGCAGCGGGTAGCGCGCCAGCTGGCTGGCCACCATCGGTGACGCGGCGCATAGACGAATCAGGTGTTTTAGGGTTCCGGGGTATTCGCTTAACAGCTCAAGATAGGTGGTTCGGGTGACGATACCGCTCAGCAACGGCGTAATACGCGACAGCAGCACCAGCGCATCTTCACGGGCGCATACTTCGCTGAGCAGGTGCGGCATCAACGAGTCCAGCACCTGGCGCCCGCGCGGGCCAATGGTGCGCTTATCCAGCTCTTTACGGAAATCGGTAATTTGCGCCAGCACGCGTTGGCCATCATCATGACTGAGGTGCATCAATACCGCTGGCGAATCTTCTTCCTGTAGCGCATCTTGCCACAGCTCGCGCCAGGCTTCTGACAGCTGTTCTTCCTGCGAGTTTTCTTCGTCATCGCCGATAAGTTCATTAAACACACGGCGTACCTGCGCCATCAGCGCATCCAGCCGTTCGGTGAGCGTCTGCCACTCGGCAAAGCCCATCCCCCACGCCAGTCGGGCGCGATTGAGCTCATCGCCCGGCAGCGTTTGCGTCTGCTCGTCGTTGATGCTTTGCAGCAGGTTTTCCAGGCGGCGTAAAAACAGGTATGCCTCGCGCAGCGCGCGCGCATCATCTTCCGAGAGCAGGTGTAATGCCTCAATCGCCGTCAGGGTCGGCAGCAATGAGCGACTTTGCAGCGAAGGTTCGCGGCCACCGCGAATCAGCTGAAAGACCTGCACGATAAACTCAATTTCGCGGATCCCGCCTGCGCCGAGCTTGATGTTGTCTTTCAGGCCGCGGCGGCGGACTTCGCGGGTGATCATGCCTTTCATATTGCGTAAAGACTGGATCACGCTGAAATCAATATAGCGGCGGAAAACGAACGGGCGCAGCATCGCACGCAGCTCGCTGGTATACACGCCGTCATCATCGCCCATGATGCGGGCTTTAACCATCGCATAGCGCTCCCAGTCGCGCCCCTGCTCCTGGTAATAATCTTCCAGCGCCGCAAAGCTCAGCACCAGCGGACCGCTATCGCCGAACGGGCGCAGACGCATATCAACGCGGTAGACAAAACCGTCCTGCGTTGGTTGGTCGAGGACTTTAATCAGGCGCTGGCCCAGGCGGGTAAAGAACTGGGCGTTATCCAGCTCACGACGACCGCCCTGGGTGCTGCCGTGCTCCGGCCAGGCAAAAATCAGATCGATATCAGAAGAGAAATTCAGCTCGCCGCCGCCCAGCTTACCCATCCCGAGGATCAGCAGCGGCTGCGGAACACCGTCGGCGCTGCACGGCGTCCCCCAATCGCGGCAGCAGGCGTCATACAGCCAGTCGCGGGCGCTGACAATCAGCGTTTCCGCCAGATGGCTGAGCTGCTGAAGCGTCTCTTCTTCAGAAACCTGCGACAGCGCCTGCGCCCAGGCGATGCGTACCATCATCCGACGGCGGAACAGACGCAGCGCGCGCATCAGCGCCGCCTCGTCGTACACCTCTGCCAACTCGGCCTGCAGCCAGCCCGCGTATTGCCGCCATTCGTCCGCCTGTGGCGGTTCGCTTTCCAGCGACGCCAGCCACGCTGGGTACGCCGTTAAACTTTGCTGAACAAAATCACTGAAGGTGAAAACAGCCTGCGCCTCAGAACTCAACGACCGGATGGGAAAATCGTCCGGAGCGCGATCCACAAGCGTTTGCCAGTGCTGCTGTAACTGCGAAGAAAGCGGCGTCATACGCGGGTTCCCTGAAGTTAATTAACGTTTTCCGCTGTGTAGCCAGAACGGCTCAACCGACAGTGCCTCATTGCGGAAATGTTCAATTTCAATATGCTGGCGCGTTTCGATAGCGTGACGCAGGCCCTGCCAGTTTGCCAGCCAGTTAGCCGCCTGTTCGAGGGGATAATACCCAGCCAGCAGTTGAACGGTGTTGATGCCGCGCGTCAGACGCGGCAGCTGGTCGCCATAGGCATCACCCAGCGGGTAAGCGAAGGTGGTGCGCAACTCGGCGGCCTGACGTGAAAGGTGGATATCGGCAAAACGTTTAAAGGAGTCGGCCAGTTTGGCTTCGGCTTTTGCGTCGAGGAACGCCTGCCAGCCACGGGTCACCAACCACTCGGTGTAGGCCAGCTTGGTCAACGCAGTTTCACAGCTGAAAGCGACATCCTTCGCGGAGGCATTGCTTGCCATCAGCGCATCAACTTGGGTCAGCCCGTCGCGCAGGCTCGCGCTGGCTTTGCGCGGCACGATGCCGCCAAACAGCGTCAGAATATGACGCACCAGCCCTAAAGCGTTAACCACCTCGATCTTCGCTTTCTTATTGCCCCGCAGCCACAGCTCTTCGTGGTACTGCCAGTGGGCCAGCGCATTTTCCAGCGCGGCCTCCATCGCCTGCCCTACCGTCGATTTCGGCGGCAGGGTTAAAATCGCCAGCGGCTGAATCGGACGCTCCAGGTTGCCCTGCGCCAGGTGGTAGCCACGCGCGGCTTTGCTCAGGCTGCCCTGACGCAGCAGGCCGGTCTCAGCCAGCTGTTTCGCCAGCGCCAGCACGTCGGCAGTTTCACCGCTCAGCAGTTCCAGCTCCAGCTCGCAAATCGCTTCCTGGTGCTCGCCCGCTTTCACTTCCCCCTGATCCAGCGCGATCTCAATCCGGCTTCCGCCCTGCATAACCACCCACTTTTCACGATAAAAATCTGTGCTAAACAGCGGGTTAACCTGCGCGGCCAGCCCTTCAGGCATTTCACCGTTCGGCCAGACTTCCGCCGGCAGCTTATCAAGCGCCAGCTCAGGGGTGTCGATAGCGATATTGTATTCCGGACGCTGATGCAGCCCGCCGACGGTACGCCCGGCGATTTTCAGCGTCATTTCATAACGGCCGTTATCGCCGCGAATGCGCAGCCCCATATCATGGCGACGCAGCCAGTTATCCGCAGTTTCGTAATAAATATTCAGCAGTTGCCCCGGCGGGGTGTGCTCTGCGTTAAGGGTATGAAGGTGGTTGCGCAGCGTTTCAACGCCAGCGTCATCGACGATAAATTTGAGTTCGATTTCTTGAGCCATGACTGAATTCTTATGGTTTCGTTGCCGGAAAATACCTTTAGGGCGAACTTACAGGTATTCTTTTTGTCAGTAGATAGTATTTTGCGACAAATTGCCATGCAATGCGCAATTTGTCAGGCCAGCTGCTGATGACATTTTTTCCTCCTGGAGGATTCTGATTGCCGCAGAATGCTTTGCGTCGTCAGACTGTTGCCACTACTATCGTTCCACTTTTATGACAAAAACGATGATCTGATGCCAAAATTACGCTTAATTGCCATTACTTTACTTGCACTTACCGCTTCAACCGTCGCTCACGCCGATGAAAAGCGTTACGTTTCTGATGAACTGAACACCTGGGTTCGCAGCGGCCCGGGCGATAACTATCGCCTGGCGGGGACCGTCAACGCGGGTGAAGAAGTGACCCTGCTACAGACCAACGAAAACACCCAATATGGCCAGGTGCGCGACAGCAACGGCCGCACCGCATGGATTCCCCTCAAAGAGCTGACCGCGACGCCGAGCCTGCGCACCCGCGTGCCGGATCTGGAAAATCAGGTAAAAACCCTGACCGACAAGCTGAACAACATCGACACCACCTGGAACCAGCGTACGGCAGAAATGCAGAAAAAGGTCGCTGAGAGCGATGGTGTGATTAACGGCCTGAAAAACGAAAATCAGAAGCTGAAAAACGAGCTTATCGTGGCGCAGAAAAAAGTGAATGCCGCCAATCTGCAGCTTGACGATAAGCAGCGCACCATCATCATGCAGTGGTTTATGTATGGCGGCGGCGTGCTAGGTATCGGCCTGCTTCTTGGCCTGGTGCTGCCGCACATCATTCCAAGCCGCAAGCGTAAAGATCGCTGGATGAACTAAGCCAACTCGCCTTAAGTCGACTTCTTTCGTATTATCAGAAGGAAATTGACGAGGAGAAGCGTGGCGTGAAGAGTTATCTGGTCGGCGGAGCGGTTCGGGATGGGTTATTAGGCCTACCGATCAAAGATAAAGATTGGGTCGTGGTCGGTGCCACGCCGCAGCAAATGCTGGATGCAGGCTATCAACAGGTAGGCCGTGATTTCCCTGTTTTCTTGCATCCCGAAAGCCACGAAGAGTATGCGCTGGCGCGCACCGAGCGTAAATCCGGCTCCGGCTATACGGGTTTTACCTGCTACGCTGCACCGGACGTTACGCTTGAACAGGATCTGCTGCGTCGCGACCTCACCGTTAACGCACTCGCTCAGGATGCCGACGGCACGATCATCGATCCGTACGGCGGCCAGCGCGATCTTCAGCAGCGCATTCTGCGCCACGTTTCACCCGCCTTCTCTGAAGACCCGCTGCGCGTCCTGCGCGTGGCGCGTTTTGCCGCACGCTATGCACATCTGAGCTTCCGTATTGCCGACGAAACCCTCGCGCTGATGCGTGCGATGGCCGACGCCGGCGAGCTGGCGCACCTGACGCCGGAGCGCGTCTGGAAAGAGACCGAGAGCGCACTCTCCACCCGCAACCCGCAGGTGTTCTTCCAGACGCTGCGCGACTGCGGCGCGTTAAAGGTGCTGTTCCCGGAAATTGACGCGCTGTTTGGCGTCCCGGCACCGGAGAAATGGCACCCGGAAATTGACACCGGCGTCCACACGCTGATGACCGTCTCTATGGCAGCCATGCTGAGCCCGGATATCGACGTCCGTTTCGCCACCCTGTGCCACGATTTAGGCAAAGGGCTGACGCCTAAAGAATTCTGGCCTCGCCATCACGGCCACGGCCCGGCGGGCGTCAAGCTGGTCGAACAGCTGTGCCAGCGTCTGAAAGTGCCGAATGACATGCGCGAGCTGGCGAAGCTGGTTGCCGAGTTCCACGATTTAATTCACACCCTACCCATCCTCCAACCGAAAACGCTGGTGAAACTGTTTGATGCCATCGACGCCTGGCGTAAACCGCAGCGCGTAGAGCAAATCGCGCTGACCAGCGAGGCGGACGTGCGCGGGCGCACCCGCTTTGAGGCCTGTGATTACCCGCAGGGGCGCCTGCTGCGCGAGGCCTGGGCCGTTGCCAAAAGCGTAGGGAACAAAGAGGTGATTGAGGCCGGATTTAAAGGCCCGGCAATCCGCGAGGAGCTGACGCGACGCCGCATTCAGGCGGTCGCAAACTGGAAGGAAAAGCGTTGCCCCCAGCCGAAAGACTGAGGGCGCGTCTTCAGAAGAAGACCACGTACACGGCGGCCGCCACAATAAAGCGGTAGATGGCGAACGGAATAAACGAAATACGTTTAATCAGCTGCAGGAAGGTCTTGATGGCCACCAGCGCCACCAGGAACGCCATCACAAAACCGACGGCGAACATCGGAATATCGCCTGCGGTCAGGAAGTGCCAGCTCTTGTAGAGATCCAGCACGGTGGCGCCCATCATCATGGGCACCGCCAGCAGGAACGAGAACTCGGACGCCGCGTAGCGGCTCACGCCGACCAGCATACCGCCGGAAATGGTCGCTCCGGAGCGAGAGAAGCCCGGCCACAGCGCCAGACACTGGAAGCAGCCAATCATAAACGCCTGGCGATAGGTCATGTCGTCAACGCCAACCGCGCGCGGATTTTTCGGCTTCAGGCATTCGGCAGCAATCAACAGCAGGCCGCCAACCACCAGCGCATACATCACGTTAATGGGGTTAAACAGCGATTTAATAGCGTCGTGGAACACCAGTCCCAGCACCACTGCCGGCACCATCCCCAGCAGAATATGAATGAGCGACAGGCGACCTGTACCATTACCCTCGTGCACCGGAGGGCGACCGAAGTGGATGCCAATCAGACCAAACAGGCGGCGCCAGAACATGACCACCACCGCGAGGATCGACCCCAACTGGATCACCACCTCAAACGTCTTTGCCGTATCCCCTTCAAAGCCCAGCAGGTGGCCAACGATAATCATATGGCCGGTGCTGGAAACGGGCAGAAATTCCGTCAATCCTTCGACCACACCCAGAATGGCCGCTACCAGCAGCGAGTGTATATCGCTCATTAAATAAACCCTTAAAAAGTAACCAATAAAATAAACCCGGCACTAAGACCGGTATAAATCACTTTGGTTTAAGTTATATGACGAATAATAAGATTAATTAGGATTATGGCCACGCTGGATGATAACGCCAACGTTAGCCGCGCGCGCCACCGCGCCCGGCTTGCTGACCTTAATACGCACCCACGGTGAGCAGAAACGCGCCATCAGCAGGTCGGCGACCTCCTCAGCCACGCGCTCCACCAGCGCAAAACGGCTGCCTTCCACGTGTTTCACTACCGCCTCGCTGATATCAGCATAGCTCAGGCAATCTTCCACGTTATCGCTGGCGGCGGCTTTACGGTTATCCCAGCCTAATTCGATATCGAACACCAGCTTCTGTTCAATGGTTTGTTCCCAGTCATAAACACCGATAGTGGTGATTACCGAAAGTTGCTCTATAAATACAATATCCATCACGACCTGCTTGGTTTTAGGCTAAACCGGATACCACTTCCGGCGAATTATGCGTATTATCCACAGATGCAGAGAATACTTCGACATTTTCACAATGGAACAGCGTTATGAGTGCAATCGAGCCTGGAATGATCCTCCTTGCCTACCTTTGCGGCTCAATTTCCAGCGCCATTTTGGTCTGCCGCATTGCGGGGTTACCTGACCCGCGCACCAGTGGTTCCGGCAATCCCGGAGCCACAAATGTGCTGCGCGTCGGCGGTAAAGGTGCTGCCGTAGCCGTCCTGGTTTTCGACATCCTGAAAGGGATGCTGCCCGTCTGGGGTGCCTATGCCCTGGGCTTATCCCCCTTCTGGCTTGGGCTGGTGGCGATTGCCGCCTGTCTGGGCCATATCTGGCCGGTATTCTTCCACTTTCAGGGTGGAAAGGGCGTCGCTACCGCGTTTGGTGCCATTGCGCCTATCGGCTGGGATCTCACCGGCGTGATGGCCGGCACCTGGTTACTGACGATTTTATTAAGCGGCTACTCATCGCTGGGCGCCATCGTCAGCGCGCTGGTTGCGCCGTTCTACGTCTGGTGGTTTAAGCCCCAGTACACTTTCCCTGTCTCTATGCTTTCCTGCCTGATCTTGCTGCGTCACCATGACAACATTCAGCGTTTATGGCGACGCCAGGAAACCAAAGTCTGGGCGCGATTTAAAAAAAGTAAGCCAAAAGACGCCGAATAGCCGACATAAAAAAGCCCTCCTGTTACAGAGGGCTTTTTTTCATCGTGATGACCATGACTCAGGCCGCAGGCAGCTCAGCCAGCGGCCAGCGCGGACGGACGGTCACGCCCAGCGACGCGTTCACGCCGGTTTTCAAGCGCACCATTCCGGCATAGGCAATCATCGCGCCGTTGTCGGTACAAAATTCAGGGCGCGCATAAAACACTTCGCCACCGCGTTTGTGCATCATTTCCGCCAGCTTCGCGCGCAGCGTGCGGTTGGCGCTCACGCCGCCAGCCATCACCAGGCGCTTGAAGCCGGTTTGATCCAGCGCGCGTCGGCATTTGATCATCAGCGTATCCACCACCGCATCTTCAAATGCACGGGCAATATCGGCTCGCGTTTGATCGTCGTTACCGTTATTACGAATGGTATTGGCCGCAAAGGTTTTCAGACCAGAGAAGCTAAAATCCAGCCCCGGACGGTCGGTCATCGGGCGCGGGAAGACAAAGCGCCCTTCTGTTCCCTGTGAGGCCAGCTTCGACAGCATTGGGCCACCGGGATAATCCAGGCCGAGCAGCTTGGCGGTTTTGTCAAAGGCTTCCCCTGCCGCATCGTCAATCGACTCGCCCAGCAGCGCGTACTGACCGATGCCGGTCACGCTAATCAGCTGCGTGTGTCCGCCAGAGACCAGCAGCGCAACGAACGGGTATTCCGGCGGGTTGTCTTCCAGCATCGGCGCCAGCAGATGCCCTTCCATATGGTGTACCGGAATCGCCGGCACGTTCCAGGCGAACGCCAGCGAACGGCCAACCGTTGCGCCAACCAGCAACGCGCCAACCAGACCCGGACCGGCGGTATAGGCCACCGCATCGATATCTTTGGCCGTCAGATTCGCTTCTTGTAATGCCGCCTGAATCAGGGGAACCGTTTTACGCACGTGGTCGCGCGAGGCCAGCTCAGGCACCACGCCACCGTAGTCAGCGTGCAATTTCACCTGACTATACAGCTGGTTGGCTAAGAGACCTTTTTCGTCGTCATAAATCGCGATGCCGGTTTCATCGCAGGATGTTTCAATACCCAGTACACGCATGGCTAAATTTACCTCGTTTCAATACCGCGCAGTGTAGGGCCAATGCCGGTTGATGTAAAACTTTGTTCGCCCCTGGAGTTCCGCTCGTGTATACTCCCTGTCCTTATAAAAGTCCCTCTCAAAATCGCGTCGGTGCTTTACAAAGCAGCAGCAATTGCAGTAAAATTCCGCACCATTTTGAAATAAGCTGGCGTTGATGCCAGCGGCAAACCGAATTTATTAAAGGTGAGAGTTACATGCCGGTAATTAAAGTACGTGAAAACGAGCCGTTCGACGTAGCACTGCGTCGCTTCAAGCGTTCCTGTGAAAAAGCGGGTGTTCTGGCGGAAGTTCGTCGTCGTGAGTTCTATGAAAAACCGACTACCGAACGTAAGCGCGCTAAAGCTTCTGCAGTGAAACGTCACGCGAAGAAACTGGCTCGCGAAAACGCACGCCGTACTCGTCTGTACTAATCTGTTGAGAGCATCGGCTCTCAGGTTGCAGACCGAGTTGTAGTTGCAAGGCCGTGCTTCCGAAAGGAATGCGCGGCTTGTTTTCGTTTATAAGTCTTCAAATAAACGGGGCCTATGGCTGGACGAATCCCACGCGTATTTATTAATGATCTGCTGGCTCGCACCGACATCATCGATCTGATCGATGCACGGGTGAAGCTAAAAAAGCAGGGCAAAAATTACCATGCGTGCTGTCCGTTCCATAACGAGAAAACCCCCTCTTTCACCGTCAACGGTGATAAGCAGTTTTACCACTGCTTTGGCTGCGGCGCGCACGGCAATGCCATCGACTTTTTAATGAACTACGACAAGCTCGAGTTCGTTGAAACCGTTGAAGAACTGGCGGCCATGCACAATCTTGAAGTGCCGTATGAAGCCGGAACAGGCCTTAGCCAGATAGAGCGTCATCAGCGCCAGAATCTCTATCAGCTAATGGAAGGGTTAAATGATTTTTATCAGCAATCCTTCGCCCAACCCATTGCCGAGCCAGCACGCCAGTATCTGGAGCAACGCGGCCTGAGTGCCGAGATTGTCCAGCAGTTTGCTATTGGTTTTGCACCGCCGGGCTGGGATAACGCCTTAAAACGTTTCGGGGGTAATGTCGACAACAGAAAGCTGTTGCTCGATGCCGGAATGCTGGTCAATAACGACCAGGGAAGAACCTACGACCGTTTCCGCAATCGCGTGATGTTCCCGATTCGCGACAAACGAGGCCGGGTAATAGGTTTTGGTGGCCGCGTACTCGGTAACGATACGCCGAAATACCTGAACTCCCCGGAAACCGATATTTTCCATAAGGGTCGCCAGCTGTATGGCCTTTATGAAGCCCAGCAGCATAACGCTGAACCACCGCGGCTGCTGGTTGTCGAAGGATATATGGATGCCGTCGCGCTGGCGCAATACGGTATTAACTACGCCGTGGCCTCGCTGGGTACGTCGACCACTGCTGACCACATCCATATGTTATTCCGTGCGACAAACAACGTGATTTGCTGCTACGACGGCGACCGTGCCGGCCGCGACGCCGCCTGGCGCGCGCTGGAAACCGCCATGCCGTACATGACCGACGGTCGTCAGCTACGCTTTATGTTTCTACCCGAAGGTGAAGACCCGGATACGCTGGTACGCAAAGAAGGTAAAGAGGCTTTTGAAGCACGGATGGAGCACGCACAGCCGCTCTCCGTCTTCTTATTTAACAACCTCTTACCACAGGTTGACCTGAGTACGCCGGACGGCAGTACCCAGCTCGCCGCGCTGGCGCTGCCGTTGATAAGCCAGGTCCCGGGCGACGCGCACCGTATTCAGCTGCGCCAGACGCTGGGCCTGAAGCTCGGCATCTTCGACGATGCGGCGCTTGATCGTTTAATGCCAAAACAGGCAGAAAGTGGCGTGGTACGCCCGCCTCAGCAGATAAAACAGACGCCTATGCGTATACTTATAGGGCTACTGGTGCAAAACCCGAATCTTGCACCGCTCGTCCCTCCTATGCATGGGCTCGCGCAGGCAAAGCTGCCGGGGCTCAACCTGTTCACCGAGCTGGTGAACCTGTGTGTTGCGCAACCGGGCCTGACGACCGGCCAGCTGTTGGAGAACTATCGCGGAGCAAGTGAATACGCAACACTTGAAAAACTCTCAACCTGGAACGATATAAAGGATGAGAACGTTGAAAAAATGTTCACCGACACGCTAAACCGAATTTTTGATTCAATGCTTGAACAGCGACAGGAAGAGTTGATAGCTCGCGATCGCACGCACGGTTTGAGCAGTGAAGAGCGCAGGGAATTCTGGGAAATCAGACAGGCCCTGGAAAAAAAGTGAATTTAACGGCTTAACTGCCGAATACCTATCGGGAAGCCCCCGACAGCCGCCCGAGGCGCAGCGGCACGAATATAAGTACGCCCTCGCTTTAAATGTCGGCGGTTCGTTCGCCGACCGACACCAATCAAATGAATTAAGTGTGGATACCGTCTTATGGAGCAAAACCCGCAGTCACAGCTCAAGCTTCTTGTCCAACGTGGTAAGGAGCAAGGCTATCTGACCTATGCCGAGGTCAATGACCATCTGCCGGAAGATATCGTCGATTCAGATCAGATCGAAGACATCATCCAAATGATCAACGACATGGGTATTCAGGTGATGGAAGAAGCACCGGATGCCGATGATCTGTTGCTGGCTGAAACCTCCAACAACACTGATGAAGACGCTGAAGAAGCGGCTGCACAGGTTCTGTCCAGCGTGGAATCTGAAATCGGGCGTACGACCGACCCGGTGCGCATGTACATGCGCGAAATGGGTACCGTAGAGCTGCTGACCCGCGAAGGCGAAATCGACATCGCCAAACGTATTGAAGACGGGATCAACCAGGTACAGTGCTCCGTTGCCGAATACCCGGAAGCGATCACCTATCTGCTGGAACAGTACGATCGCGTTGAAGCGGAAGAAGCCCGTCTGTCCGACCTGATCACCGGTTTCGTCGATCCGAATGCCGAAGAAGATATGGCACCGACCGCTACGCACGTTGGCTCCGAGCTGTCTCAGGAAGAGATGGACGACGACGATGAAGACGAAGACGAAGACAGCGACGACAACAGCGACGACGACAACAGCATCGACCCCGAGCTGGCGCGTGAGAAATTCGCCGAGCTGCGTACTCAGTACGAAGTGACGCGCGACACGATCAAAGCCAAAGGCCGCAGCCACGCTGCCGCTCAGGAAGAGATCCTGAAGCTGTCCGAAGTGTTCAAGCAGTTCCGTCTGGTACCGAAACAGTTCGACTACCTGGTCAACAGCATGCGTACCATGATGGACCGCGTGCGTACCCAGGAACGTATCATCATGAAGATGTGCGTTGAACAGTGCAAAATGCCGAAGAAAAACTTCATCACGCTGTTCACCGGCAACGAAACCAGCGAAACCTGGTTCAACGCGGCTATCGCAATGAACAAACCGTGGTCTGAAAAGCTGCACGACGTAAAAGAAGACGTTATGCGCAGCCTGCAGAAACTGCAGCAGATTGAAGAAGAAACCGGCCTGACCATCGAGCAGGTTAAAGATATCAACCGTCGTATGTCCATCGGTGAAGCGAAAGCCCGCCGTGCGAAAAAAGAGATGGTTGAAGCGAACTTACGTCTGGTTATCTCTATCGCCAAAAAATACACCAACCGTGGCCTGCAGTTCCTGGATCTGATTCAGGAAGGTAACATCGGTCTGATGAAAGCGGTTGATAAGTTTGAATACCGTCGTGGTTACAAGTTCTCCACCTATGCAACCTGGTGGATCCGTCAGGCGATCACCCGTTCTATCGCGGATCAGGCGCGTACCATCCGTATCCCGGTACATATGATTGAGACCATCAACAAGCTCAACCGTATCTCCCGCCAGATGCTGCAAGAGATGGGCCGCGAGCCGACGCCGGAAGAGCTGGCTGAACGCATGCTGATGCCGGAAGATAAGATCCGTAAAGTGCTGAAGATCGCTAAAGAGCCTATCTCCATGGAAACGCCGATCGGCGACGATGAAGATTCGCATCTGGGTGATTTCATCGAGGATACCACCCTCGAGCTGCCGCTGGACTCTGCGACCACCGAGAGCCTGCGTGCCGCCACGCACGACGTTCTGGCCGGCCTGACCGCCCGTGAAGCGAAAGTCCTGCGTATGCGTTTCGGTATCGATATGAACACCGACCACACGCTGGAAGAAGTGGGTAAACAGTTCGACGTGACCCGCGAACGTATCCGTCAGATCGAAGCGAAAGCGCTGCGTAAGCTGCGCCACCCGAGCCGCTCTGAAGTGCTGCGTAGCTTCCTGGACGATTAATCGCCCGGGTAAAATGCAAAAAAGCTCCCTTTTGGGAGCTTTTTTTTGCCTGTTAAGCGCGGAACATTCCCCGGCGGCGCTGCGCCTGGCCGGGCGACTCTGGCCTGTACGCCGCCATCCGGCAATCTGCACAGGCTCTGCCGGATGGCGCTTCGCTTATCCAGCCTACAAGCCTCGCACCTTCAACGCCACGTCCAGTTCCTGATACGCCTCTACCAATTTATCCAGCGTAATCCGGCTCAATCCACTCGGATTTGGTAATACCCACACTTCGGTATCGCCAATCATGTACGTCTGCTTGCCCCACGTCGCCCCGCGCTGCCCTAAGCCGCGTTCAAAGGCCTGCTTACCCAGAACGGCTAATGCAGCAGGTTTGTAGTGCTCAACTTTCTCAATCAGCGCCAGCCCGCCGCTGCGTAACTCCTGCACGCTGACCTCACTCGCCTGCACCGTCGGGCGTTCAACCAGCTTGGTCACGCCACAGCGAAATTCCAGCATCTGCTCCGCCTCTTCCGGCTTTAGCTGGCGTTCGGTAAACCCCGCCAGATGTAGCACCTTCCAGAAACGGTTTGCCGGGTGCGCAAAGGGGTAGCCCAGTGAGGAAGACGACAGCCCCGGGTTAATACCGCAGAACAGCACCCGCAGCCCCGAATCAATAATGTCCTTAACCATAATATCCTCGACTAATACATCGTGAGACGAGTATAACGAATTGAAAATGCATTGTTTATAAAAACAGCATGTGCGCGCTTAACGCTGGATTGGTGGCCGCTGTTACATTATAATCGTCGGCTACCTGGCCCCTTAGCTCAGTGGTTAGAGCAGGCGACTCATAATCGCTTGGTCACTGGTTCAAGTCCAGTAGGGGCCACCAATAAAACAAGGAGTTAGATGAGAAATCGTCTGACTCCTTTTTCGTTTTATACGAATCGGGTCAGGTAATGGGTCAGGTAAGGAATTACCTCCCTGCCCTCTTCATCTCGCTGCCAGCATCCCCGGATAGTGCTTCGCCACGATATCATTCATCTTTTCTGTCAGGTCGATCCGTTTAAAAGTGATGTGTACTGTTCCCTTCTGAAAGTAACGGATACTGAAGAAATCATCTTCGTAAATATCCTTCGAAGGGTTGTCCCGAATATGCTCCATCAATCGAGTAGTAACATCGCCACGGTTGTCGGGTATCGGTTTACCATCAATCAGAAACAGCATTCGTTCCAGGTCCGCTAATTGATCCCGCCGCCAGCCCCAGTTTAAGCTAAAGCCCCAGCGGCTATGCGCCACCAGATTGTTGACGATGATCTTTTTACCAAAGCTGCAGGGACTATTGGTTTTGTAATCCCACGATAGCCCTTTGAAGACGTTGATGACCCCACGTTCGAAGACATCTATTTTGTTGAGATGCAGTTGCTCAAACGTGCTCAGGATATTCGCTTCGCTGACCACCGGAATATCCTCCTTTTCCAGGCTGTTGTACCACTGATCACGGGCCTGTGCGTCCATGATGGAAAGCATGCCCGACTTTTTCATTAAATCCCGCCATATACCGCGATCAAGATTGCGTGTAATGGCTTTCATCGCCGTTTCTCTTTTTTCTATCAACCAGCAGCCACAGCGGAAGTCCTGCTTCATAGCCCAGTCCAGAGCGGTTTTTCCCCCGATACTGCGGGTCAGTATTGAGATATCGTCGAGTTGCTGAATGAGCGCTTCAATCTGCGCCAGTGCGGCATTACGTCCGGTGATGATGCGCTCAATGCTGGTGGAGCAAATTATGTCGGTGTGGCCGGTTAACACTTCGGGTCCGGTGAGAGTAAGTTCTGACATCAGTCATTTCCTTTATATAAAGCAAAACGCCAGCCGGTGAGGGCTGGCGCTTATGAGTAAGTGATGAGTACGGTTCGGTGGTTAATCTGTACTGGCCTGTTGCAAAAGCTGAAGATGGTGGAGATCGCGAACGTCCTGAAGCGTACGTTCAATCCAGGGTAACAGCACTGCTGAATCGGTATTGTCTTCGTCGTTATCGAAGATAATTTCGCTGCCACAATCGATGTTGTCCTGCAGCCAGCCAATCAGAATGTTGAGAGCCGCTTCGGTGGTTAATTCCGGCATGTGAAACCTTGTGGTGATTGAGGTTGGATTACCAGTCGAAAATGTCAAAGCCCGGCAATACCTCACCAAAGGCATCAAGGTGAACAATACCAACAGAGTAGTGACGCATAAGGGTCACCACCAGGCGACGACAGGCTTTCGACAGACCGAGATGTTTAAGCCGTAATACCGGAAACGACCACGCATCCAGACGCAACAAATAGCCGGAGCCGGTGTACGTAATCCATTCGCTTTCGCCAAAGTCTTCATGCTGATGCGAAAGAGTGAACAGCAGGTTGTTGTCAGCTTCGGAGATATGGGCGGTACTGCACTGAATGCCGTTCAGCCGGGCGGCAGACGGGAGTGGATCTTCCACAACCAGCCTCCCAGGTTCGTCAGCAACGCGAAGCGAATAACCGTTATCACAGACCACATCAATCAGGTCGGCCAGTTCAATACCGTCGATATCAACAGCGATCCGCCCCATGTTGAGGGCCTGCATAGTGACGGCATCGGCTTCCACGGTCATGGAGAGTTTCATCGAGTCACCTCGCTGTATTTGCCGGTGGTGATATCGGTCACCAGTCTGTAGCCATTGCGTGCCATCAGTCCACAGGCCTTACGGGCGCGAAGGATATCAATACTGCTGATGAGTGGGGACTGTGTTTCTGCGCTGAAACCGTGACGATCGGTGCGTATCAGGGCGTATTTCTCCACGATAAAATTCACCGCGTCGCACAGTGAGATACCGGCGTCGATATGCTCCTGGATCACACCATCATTGCAAAATGGCGTGTCGTTTAACGTCAGACCGTAGTGACGGTCCAGCAGGTGACTCAAAAGGCGGAGCCAGATCTCCACTGGTGACGGGCGTGGTGAAGCCTCCTGTGTCGGGGGAACAGGTTGTGTTTGCATAATGGAAACCTTTATTGGTTAGTTAAATGAAGCAAAAATGCCGGGAGGTTTATTCTGTTGTTGCAGGTGTCGGGTAAATCGCTATATAGACATATCCGCAACTGCCGAGTGTATCCGCGTTGCAGGTCAGCCCTTTTGCGTAGAGCGTGACGCCGTGCTGATGGCGGGGATTGAGTTCACCGCTGGTGAGCATCAGTTCAAGCTGTTTGAGCAGCAGCGGAAATGCCTGGTCCAGATGGCGTAAATCCGCGTCGCTGAACTGCCCGGTGATACTGGCGCGGTCGGCGAGATAGTGCAGCCGGTTGCCCTCCTGCACCAGGCGAGCGCCAAAACAGGGTGTGATATCGCGTTTAAGCCCCCACCAGGGTTCGGCGATATTGTGGTTTACAGGCGGTATTTTATTCGACAATTTTAGCCTTCCTTAAATGTGAATTAATTCAGGGTAACGCTGCGCAATACGACATAGGGACCGTTACGGTCCTGACGGCGTTCAGCAAATACGGCCAGCACACCGTTGATGTCCTGTACCTCCCGACCGGCATAGTGGCAGATACTGCCGGACCACTTATATTTGCCGGTACAGAAGCGAAACAACCTGGACTGAGGATGCTGGCGGTATATCGCCATCGCCTGACGCTTGCTGATGATTTTCACTGACCCTTCCCCCTCACAGCAGACCATGTTCGGCGAAGGAGAATATCTGCCTGCCGCCGACAATCAGGTGGTCGGGCACCCGGATCTCCACCAGCATCAACGCCTGTACCAGTCGCTGGGTAATGGCTTTGTCTGCCTGACTTGGATTCACCTCCCCGGATGGGTGGTTATGGGCAAATATCACTGCTGCCGCGTTAAAGTACAGGGCGCGTTTCACCACCTCGCGGGGATGAACTTCAGTGTGACTGAGGGTGCCGGTAAAAAGCATTTCGTGGGCAAGCAGCTGGTTCTGGTTATTGAGGTACAGCACGACAAACTCTTCGCGCTCAAGGGTTCCCATCTTCAGCCTGAGCCAGTCGCGAGCAGCCTGCGTGGAAGTAAACGCCACACCCGGTTCGCGCAGGTGCTGGTCAAGCAGACTCAGGGCTCGTTTGATGGTGCGCAGCGAGGTCAATGGCAGTTCCGGTGTAAAGAGAGTCAGTTGTTTCTCCATAGCAAAACTCCTTAATCAATGATGGCAAAAATGGCATGGGATTCAGGGTGCTGTAGGGCGTAATCACGCAGTCGGAAATAATGCTCTGTCATGGCATCGCACTCCGTACGACAGGCGTGATGGCTGTACTCAATCAGACACACGGCAATGCCTGCGGCTTCCGCACTCATTTCTGCGCCATTGCCATTCATGTTGTTGAGCAGCCTCCATTTCTCATCAATGTCAGCTTCGGGGGCCATAAACGCGCCACCGTTGCTGAGTATGTGGAAATGCCAGATACCGCCGCTGTAGTCTTCACAGAAGCGGTCCATCCAGCCAAAGATACGGGTCTCGATAAAAATCCACTGCGGGATACGCCCGAAGTGCAGCGGCCAGAAACCCAGGCGCTGTTCATCGGGTACCAGGCTGGCCGTAATGAGGGTAGACATGTGTGAATCACTCATCGGCGAGTGGGCTGTATCAGTTTGTGTGGTCATGGAGTTGCTCCGTAATAGAAAAGCCAGCCGCTAGGGGCTGGCGTGATGTAGTTGATAAAAATCGGGATAAAGCGGGTGAGTCTAAAGAGAGAAAACGGTGTTGCGATTGAATGCAAAAGGCCCCTGCTGCGAGAACAACAGGGGCCTAGAGTGGTTATGTGATGCCCCGTAAATGGGACAGATGCGTTATCAGAAAGCGACTTTCAGCGTTGCCTGACTGTTGTAGCCAGCAGTACTGTTGCCGCTGACGCTGCGGGTATAACCGCCCTGTACACCCAGCGTCACGTTCTGGCGGACACGCGCTTCAATACCCGCCTGCAGGTCAAGCGAGGTACCATCCTGAGACGGGGTGAAGCTGACATTGCTGCCTGCAGTCGCAGTGCCCATGCTCATATCGCCGTCTGAACTGAAAGTGCGGATAACCGACGGACGCACCCACCAGTTCATCGGCATTTCGCTTGTGCTGTGCTTCATGCTGTCAGTCAAACCCGCAACCGTGGAGGTACCCTGACCGAAGTCCATTTCAGACGAACTGCCGAAACGAAGCCCGGCGCGGACATGCTGCGCACTACCGTCACCAAAGTTCACGTAACCGCCGTTGTCATGCCCGTTATCCAGAGACAGGCCCTGCCAGACGTACTGCAGCTGTGGCTCCAGCACCAGTCCCTGACTGATGTTAAACGGCAGACCGGTTTCCACAGAGGCCAGCCAGCCGGTGCCGTCAGTTTCAAAACGGTTATCCGCTGAGCTTGCCTTCAGGCTGTGACGGGAGCCCTGTGCCACCACATCGGCCCACAGCCCGCTGGCATCCTGAACGGCTGTCAGATACCCGCCGAGGCTGTACACCGTGTCACGCACGGAGCCTGCCGCAGAGCGGTCATCGTTTTTCACATCCACCGACGACTGGCCTGCCGCGCCATAGAGTCCACTGGTCAGCGAAAGCGTACCGGTGTCGTGTTTGAACAGGTCTCCGCCGAGCTGAATAAAGCCATAGCTGCCACTGCTTTCCGGGGTGTCGCCCCGGGCAATGCCGCCGTTACCGTCATGCCCGGTATGCCCGCCCTGAATACGCCCCCAGAATCCCTGGTCATTCACCGCACTGCTGCGCTGGCTGTATGTCCCGGCCAGCGCACGGTCATAATCCATGCTCTGGGCAAACAAAGATGAGTACAGTGCCACTTCGGCACGGTAGCCGGCTTCGCTGGAGAGATACCAGTTTTCATCGGCACTGCCGTGACTCAGGGTGTAGTTGTATGCCCCGGCCTGCAGTTTGCGGCCCAGCGCAAAAGCCCCGGCTTCGGTGGTGGCCCCGTTAATCGCCTCCACCACTTTGATACCGTTACCGGTTGTCGCCAGGCCCAGCCCTGCATCACCGGTATTGGTGAAATTCAGCCAGGTTTTACCGGTTGCCTGCCCGCCGTCAATGACCAGCCTGTCGGTCGGGAAGGTCGGGTCATCAAGACGAATGGACAGATTAATGGTGCCGTTGCGTCCTGTCAGATTCGTCACCGTCAGGGTTTCAGGGACAAACGGACTGTTTGCCTGTGCGGGTGCAAAACTGATGGTTCCGGCATTGTCCAGGTTGTCGAGCACCGATTTCACGTAAGCGTCATCTCAGTACCGTCTGTTGAAATTTCCGGTGATTGACGATGATAGAGTCCTCTTATAAACGTTAATGGACTCTATCAATGTCAGATTCTCTTCGTCCCCGCAGGGTTCGTGCGTCTTACTCCATGGACTTTAAACTGGAACTTGTCGAAAAATCTTATCAGCCTGGAGCCTGCGTGGCCCAACTGGCCAGAGAACACGGGATTAATGACAATCTGTTGTTTACATGGCGCCAGCGCTACAGCCACCTTTTGCCCGATGAAATACAACGTTCAGTCAGTAAACCTGATGCTGTCATCCCTGTTGTGGTATCTGACATGTCCCTGTCACATCATGCAGAACCACACTATGAACCATCCGGTTCCGCTTACGGTGAGGTGATGACCTGCGAAGTGGCTGTCGGGAGCGCCAGTCTGCGCCTGACAGGGAACTTATCTCCCGCTATCCTGAAAACACTGCTTCGCGAACTGACCGGGAGGGGACGATGATCTCCCTCCCGTCTGGCACCCGTATCTGGCTGGTCGCCGGCGCCACCGACATGCGTAAATCCTTCAACGGTCTGGGCGAGCAGATACAGCACGTACTGGATGAGAACCCCTTCTCCGGCCACCTGTTCATCTTCCGTGGCCGCCGGGGTGATACCGTCAAAATTCTCTGGGCAGATGCGGATGGACTGTGCCTCTTCACCAAACGCCTTGAGGAAGGGCAGTTCATCTGGCCCGCCGTGCGCGACGGCAAGGTGGCCATTAGTCGCTCGCAACTGGCCATGCTCCTCGATAAGCTGGACTGGCGTCAGCCCAAAACACCCCGTCTTAACTCACTGACAATGTTGTAAAAAAAGCATGGCCGCATTATAAATGGGTCATGAGTCAGGACTATCTCGCCCGTATCACCGCGCTGGAAGAAGAACTTCGCCGGAAAGACAGCCAGCTCAGTCTCGTTGCCGAGACTGAGGCCTTCCTGCGCTCTGCGCTGACCCGCGCTGAAGAAAAGATCGAGGAAGACGAACGGGAGATAGAACACCTGAGGTCTCAGATAGAAAAACTGCGCCGTATGATGTTCGGCACCCGTTCTGAAAAACTGCGCCGCGAGGTGGCACAGGCCGAAGCGCTGCTGAAACAGCGCGAACAGGCGAGCGATCGTTACAGTGGGCGGGAAGACGACCCGCAGGTTCCCCGCCAGCTCCGTCAGTCCCGGCACCGTCGTCCGCTTCCGGAACATCTTCCCCGTGAGATACTCCGGCTGGAGCCGGAAGAAACCTGCTGCCCGGCATGTGGCGGTGAAATGGCGTACCTCAGCGAAGTCAGCGCGGAGCAGCTGGAGCTGGTTGCCAGCGCCCTGAAAGTGATCCGCACAGTGCGGGTAAAAAAGCCTGCACAAAATGTGACGGTATCGTGGAAGCTCCCGCGCCGTCACGTCCTGTCGAGCGGGGTATCGCCGGACCGGGTCTGCTGGCCCGTGTGTTAACAGCCAAATACTGTGAACATCTGCCGCTGTACCGCCAGACGGAAATCCTTGCCCGCCAGGGGGTGGAGCTGAGCCGCGCACTGCTCTCCAACTGGGTGGATACGTGCTGCCGTTTAATGGCGCCGCTGGACGAAGCCCTTTATCACTACGTGATGAACTGCCGCAAACTGCATACAGATGATACTCCAGTGCCGGTGCTGGCGCCGGGCAGGAAAAAGACGAAAACCGGGCGTATCTGGACGTATGTCCGGGATGACCGGAATGCCGGTTCGTCAGATCCTCCGGCAGCGTGGTTCGCGTACTCACCGGACCGGCAGGGAAAACACCCGGAGCTGCACCTTCGCTCCTTCCGTGGCGTCCTGCAGGCAGATGCCTTCGCGGGGTATGACCGGCTGTTCAGTACATCGCGAGAAGGCGGCGTGCTGACAGAGGCGGCATGCTGGGCGCATGCCCGCCGAAAAATCCACGACGTGTACATCAGCAGCCAGAGCGCCACGGCGGAGGAAGCGCTGAAACGCATCGGCGAACTGTACGCCATCGAAGCGGAAATACGCGGCATGCCGGAGACAGAGCGTCTGGCGGCCAGACAGTCGCGGAGTGCGCCGCTGCTGGCGTCACTGCATGAGTGGATGGTGGAGAAAAGTGCGACACTGTCGAAAAAATCCCGGCTGGGAGAGGCGTTCACGTATGCCCTGAACCAGTGGGATGCCCTGTGTTACTACTGCCGTGACGGTCTGGCGGAACCCGACAATAACGCCGCGGAGCGGGCGCTTCGCGCCGTCTGCCTGGGAAAGAAAAACTACATCTTCTTCGGGAGCGATCATGGTGGCGAACGTGGTGCACTGCTGTACGGACTGATCGGAACGTGCCGTCTGAACGGTATCGATCCAGAAGCGTATCTGCGCCACATCCTGAGCGTTCTGCCTGAGTGGCCTTCCAACAGGGTTGGTGAACTTCTGCCGTGGAACGTGGCTATACCTGCCTGACCAGTGTCAATACGGCGTCCGGTTAACGCTTACGATTTCACCGCTGCACCACGCTGAATATTCCAGCTGGCACCGCTGTCGAGGGTGACGTCAGTCGGGTCAATCGCCCCGTTCAGCACCGAGTTGCCGGTCAGGCGGACCTGCGTACCGGACTGCGCAATGATGTCGCTGTTGATGATGGCATTGTTCAGCGCCAGCGTACCCTGATTCAGGTTTACCTGTGACTGGGACAGCGTGCCGTTGCTGACCGTCAGGGTGCCGTCACCGTCCTTGAGTAGCTGCCCCTCACCGCTTACCGAACCGCTGATGGCCGCACCCTGTCCGTTACCCGTGCTGAAATGCAGTTGTCCGCTGTTGGTGGCGCTCCCCGTCAGCGATGCACCGTCGCCAAATGAGGTGGTGCCGGTGAGCGTTCCACCCTGTGCCACGTTCAGCGTACTGCCAGCCCCGACGGTGGTGTTATCCGCACTGCCATTACCCAGTACAGTGAACTGACTGCCGTTATCAAGACGCAGGTTACTGGCCTTACCGGTTGCACCGTCAATGCCGAATGCGCCGGAGGTGTTCGTTCCACTGACCGTTGCGCCGGTATCGGCAATTAGCACACCGCCGTCATGCATCACGATGTTCTGCGCCTTACCACCGGTCGCTACAGCCAGAATACCGCCCTGATTGACCGTAGTGGTATCGGCGCTGCCGTTGCCCAGTACATCAAGACGCCCGCCATTTTCCAGTAGCACATTAGTGGCACTGGCATTCGCGGCATCAACACTGAAGTTACCCAGACTGTTGGTCCCGGAGACGGTGGCACTGGTGTTCGTCACCAGCGCGCCCCCGGCATTCTGGGTAACGTTCGTGGCGTTGCCTCCGGCACCCACCTGCAGTTTACCGTCCGCATTAACTGTGGTGTTGTCGGCTGTCGCACCGCTTTTCACCACCTGCCAGCCGCCCGCATTGATTACCGTGTCACTTGCAGATGCACCGGCATGCACGTACTGATAACCGCCATCCAGGCGGGTCGTATTTGCCGAACCGTGCACACTCTGGTCGCCGCCCGCTTTAATCACTGTGCCGGTGGCAAGGCCTCCTGTCGCAATAGTCTGCCGACCATCGTTATTAATGGTGGTATCAGTTGCGGTACCGGCAACCCACTGCCCGTCGTTGTTCTCTGCATCGGGACCACCCTGTGCTCCGGTATTCACCACACTACCGGTAGCCTGCGCTCCAGCTTTTACCAGCTGAGCCCCGTCTTTATTAATGATCGTGCCGGAGGTAATACCGCCGCTGTGTACCCACTGTGTACCACCGTCAAGCGTGGTATCTGAAGCTTGACCATGCACGCTCTGACCACCACCGCTGTTGACTGTGGTGTCTGTGGCGCTGCCGCCAGCCAGTACACCCTGCAGCCCGCTATTATTAATGGTGGTCTGGTTTGCCACGCCCCCCGTCTGTACCCACTGACCACCGCTGTTGTCATCATTATCAGCACCGAACTCCAGGCCTGTGTTGATGACTGTGTTGTTTGTCTTACCGAAAACGATCTGTGAGTCGTGATTGCCGATCACCGCACCATTGACTACCTCACCGGCCGCTACCGTACGGGTGTTTCCCGGCGCATCGTCAGCCAGTGCGGCAGGACTTGCCACCAGTCCGGCAACCGCCAGCGCCAGAACGGCAGTACTGCGCTTTCCTTTGGCTTTTGCCAGCTCTGAGACAACAACAAATGCTCCCAGAACCTCGTTCCATACCAGCCGGTAGCTGGTGTTCAGGTTTCGCTTCATCATTAGTACCTTGTTGTGTGTAAATAATAAAAAGGCCCGCACCCGCCAGACGGATGCAGACCAGTAAAACTCAGGGTGAAGACAGGCTGTTAAGCGACTGCAGGACAACACCAAAATGCGGCAGTGCCCGGATAAAACTTAAATCTTCCGTCAGACGGTAAAGGCGCTCGTTACGTCTGAAACTCTCGGTAAGGGGCTGCACAAGGTGAATATCACCGAGCGCAAATACCGCCGGATGGTCGTTGTGCTCCGCAATCAGGTACCAGTGGCCCTGCTGCGCAATCAGCCGATAAGGGGACAATCTTTCGCATCGTTTTCCGTCAGCCAGCAGCGTGACACGCTGGCAAGTGGTAATGGCCTGTACCAGCCGGTAAAAGGACAGCGGGGTCGCGGGCGAGCCCGCAGAAACAGCATCTCCGGTCAGGCAGGGAGCACCCTCGCAGTTTAACAGCAAGTTCACCAGCCGACGGTCCAGCCCCGGAAAGAGACCGGCGATGCCGGTACGGTGGGCAAAAGTCAGGACATCCAGCTCGCCCTGCGGCCCGGCCCCTGACCGCAGGCGATAGCAGCCCTGATGACATTCGAGGTCCAGATAAATCAGCCGCTCACGAAAATCCCTGTAAAGGGTGCGGACTGACACATCAAACTCGGTCGCGAGCTTTTGCATGTTCAGCGTTTCACCCGCCACGAGGCGGCTGATAATCAGCGACAGCCTGACCGCCAGTCTGTCGTAGCGGCGCTCTGCCAGTGGCATGATGTATTCTCCGTGAAGGTTAACCGGTTGAAAGGCATGCGATTTTAAAGGAGGGGGTTGACAGGATATGTCTGCGGGAGCGGCTATTTTGAGGAAGGCCTGAAGCCTGTATCTGTCAGGCCTGCGCCATTTTCCGGTGAATTAACCAGCAAAAATCCCCGCCAGAAATGACAGGAAGTGTCATTTATTAACATTGCTGTAATGTTATTTGATGCAAAGTGTGAACTCACGCAGGCTGAAAACCACTGAGCAGGGCTTCCGCCATCACCCATAGTGCCCGGTTAAGTTTCACGTCCCCGTCAATACCACGAACGGCACGGGTATGTGACCGTCCTCCTTTGGCGTTACGCCCACTGAGACCGCCCTTAATCAGGTTCTCCTGAATACGCTGGTACGTGGTCCACAGGTCATTGCTCTCATCCTGCCAGCGACGTGGGGAGAGGATCTGCGATTCAGTCACCGGCTGGTGGTCTTCACCGAACCGGTACGTGAGGGCGGCTTTTGCCAGTGCCTGCTGTGCCGGGGGTGGCAACAGCAACGACTGCATGGCATCCCGTTTCTCCTCCACCCGGTCAAAAATCCCCAGCACCTCATACGCGCCTTCAATCACCTGACTCACCACGTCCCCCTTGTGTGGCACCCGCACCTCGCCAAACGACTCACCGCAGACGAGCCCGTTCTGACAAACCGCACGAAATAGTCCCGGCAGCATCTGGTACGAACTGCTGCCATCGTGAGAGTTGAGCAGGATTATTTCCGGCACCTGCTTACCGGTTATCTGTCCCTCACGCCGTAGACGCAGCATATGCTTGGTGTGTTCGCGACGCTCCGGATCACGCACACGGGTCTGACAGGCAAAGAATGGCTGGAAGCCTTCTCGCTGTAGGCTGTCGAGCAAGGAGATGGTGGGTATATAGGTGTAGCGTTCACTACGGGACTCGTGTTTGTCCTCACTGAATACACTGGGCACCACGCGAAACAGCTCCTCGCGGGTTAACGGACGGTCACGACGAATAAGGTTTGCTGCGCCAAAGCGCGAAGCCAGACGGGTCATAAGCAGACTCCTCAATATGGGTAAAACAAATAAAAGAAAGCCCCATCGCATAGGCGACGGGGCTCGGGAAAGAACAGGCAGGCGTTAAACATTCAGAAGAAGAAATTCCAGACAGCCCGGGCAACGGACACCACGGTGTTACGGACAGCCTGTATTACGGCCCGTACCGGAGCCGGTATCAGTGGGAAAGCACTTACCGTGTCCAGTACCGCGCCGACCGTTTCACCAAAATCGTCACGCGCTTTTTCCTGGACTGTCGTTGTGCGAAAGGGATGCTGCAGTTGCGACACCACCGGACTGCTGGCCTCACGCGGCAGACACTTAATCATCCGCTCTGCCATCACCCGTAATCCCCATTGAAGCCGGACCGACACGGCACACACCGGATGTACGGGCTGGAACAGCTCATGCAGCAGGCAGATTTTGCGGCTGATGTTTTGCTTCTGCTCTGTGGATAATCGCTCTCCACCGCTGGTGGGTTCAGCTTTGTCTGACTGGCTGATAACAAACAGCACCTTATGCCGGTATGCTTCACCAATCACCTGGCGGTAAAAATGCTCATCCACCGCCAGTGCCCGATCATCAGCCTTAATCAGCCACAGTACCAGGTCGAGCCGGGGAAGTTGTTCACGGTACAGCCCGGCATACTCAGTATCGCGTGCACCACTTTCCCCGACACCAGGCAAATCCACCAGTGTCATAAAGCGCTCCCCAACCTGAAATCGAAAGCGCAGTGGTTCACGGGTACAGGCCGCCACATCGCTGACCGGCGATACCTCTCCAGCAAACAGGGCATTGCAAAGGCTACTCTTTCCCGCCCCGGTTTTACCCATCATGCCGATCACCGGCTCGTAATGCGTAAGCTGGTTTATCTGCTGCAGAATACGCTCTGATGCCCACTGTGGCAGGCCAGAAAGCGACCGCTGCAGCGACTGCAAGCCTTCAGATTTTTTCATCATTACTCCTCTGAAAATGGATATAAAAACAGCAGAACCGTGAGATTCCGCCGTTAATTAGGTATGTTCAGGAGAATGATATATATCTGAAAATTTTTATAAGTTGCCAACACAGATTAGCAAGCGATTTAGAACAGTAATTAACCTAAAAATTTTGGCGTAAAACTAATATCGCCATGACTCTCTAAGCCATTCAGCACGTTGTAAAATGCCCGGAATTGCATTTGTGGTCCAGAATTCAAACGATATCCAGCCACTACTCATTCCACCGTGGCTAAAGCGCTTTACAAACACCCCATGCTCGGTTGAAAAGGTCGCATTCATTATAGACTGGGCTGAGTTGAGTAAAATCGATTCGAGCTCAGTTCGGTTTTCGGGAACGGGAACTCGCGACAAAGTCTGGCGCATTTCCCGCCACAGTGAAGGATCACCTCGATAGCCCCAGCCTTCCGCATCGGGAAACATTAAGTCAGCAACGGTGATCCAGCTTTTCTCCAGTGGGATAGTGTATTTTTGTGCCGCAAGCTTCTGGAGAACAGGCATAAATTGATTGAACCAAAATCTTAAATCCAACCCAGCCCTTTGTACTTCTTGATTATTATCAGCAATAATTTCACCTAACTGAATACCTGTCAGCGCAGAAAATGCAAACAGGAATCGATTTCTATCGTCTTGCCCCTGCTCAAATACATCATATTCATTGAATAAGAAAAGTAGTCGCTCATAAAGCACCATATTTTCATCATAAGTTTGAAAATGAATAAGCTGGTCCTCAATCATTTTTCGCATCAACTGTGAAAGTGTTCTGGGTTGAGGGTGCAGCAAATAAAGGAGATCTTTTCGGGACGGATTTTTTTCGAGAGCAATATCTAAGGGGGTCTGCAGCTTGTTATACGTTGCGAGAGTTTTGTCAGCCCCCATCCTGAGAAGTTTGCCAATAACCTGACGTTTAGCACCATGCCACGCCGCCTGATGCAAAGGTGTATAGCCTTTTTCCGAGGCAGCATTGATGAGAGAGGGGTATCTTTCTAGTACGTTTAACAGGGGCTCCCATTGGCCCTTGTATGCTAATTCACTGATCTGTTTGGACAGAACATCATTGGCTTGTGTCATACAATCACTCGTACAGTTAACATGGAAAACTCCCGCTCATCTGAATTACCGCTTGTTGCCATCATGACCAGAATGATTCAGCAACCTAATTACACCTGGTCGTGCCAAACGTATCTGTCCGGCATGTCGTAGTACCTCCTTGAGCATCCGTTATTCGCGTAGTCCCAAAGCTATCAGTGCGTGATACCGTCCCATCGCTTCCTCGAGTGGTACCAAATGAATCGGTACGGTAGGTTGTATTCTCGCCATTAGCGTTAGTTACCCTCGTTGTTCCAAAGGAGTCAGTACGTGATACGCTTCCATTACTGCCACGGGTAGTTCCAAAACTATCTGTCCGCCAGCTATTACCTTTATCATCGCGAGTCGTACCGAAGCTATCAGTGCGATAAGTCGTCGCAGTTGCACTGAAGCTGAACAGCAAAGTAGCAATTACAATCCAGTAGTTTCTCATCATTGAGATCAGCCTTATTTGCAATTAATTAGTGTTAGCCCGGGTAAGTACCGCTTCAAAATCAGCAGCAGTGAGATCGGTTGAAGCTTTGAGCATATCTCTTGCCAGAGCTCTGCGACGGTTCAGTAATTCATCCAGGGTCTCTTCGAAAGTCATTAACTGACTATCACGCACAGTTGGATAGTAAACGTAGACATCTTTTTGCTGCCCTATGCGGTAAGCCCGGTCAGTTGCCTGATCTTCTTTGGCAGGGTTCCAACAGCGAGTAAAATGGATGACATGATTTGCTTTTTGTACATTGACACCAAACCCAACGGCTATCGTTGACAGGATGATGACGTTAAACCCCGGCGATGACTGAAAGTTATCAATCAAGCTCTGACGGTTTTGGTCACTTCCGGATTTCGTGCTGGTATCACCATTAATGATAAAAGGCTTGAATCCAAAATGCTGCGAGACCAGATGCTGCAATTCACGTTGAATATCGCGCAGTTCAGTAAAGACAATGACCTTATCATCTGATGACTGGCGAATATTATTTAATGTATTCAAAAGCCATTTCACTTTCGGGGCATCGTTACGTAAGCGTAAATCAGCACTCACGGAATAAGGCCATGCACAAATCAGTTTCAGGCGGTGGAGTAGTCCGAGCATACCTGAACCACGTTGATCAAGACCTTCGCTGATTTCCTGTTGATTCTGCCAGCTCACTACCGAGTGAGTGTAGAGGTCCCGTTGCAACGGCAGCATACTGAGCTGCTTACAGGATTTATCTTCAATTTTTTCCGGAAGATCTTTCGCCACTTCTTCCTTTGTTCGACGCAGAGTCTGGGGTTCAATCAATTTTCGTAGCGATTCAAGCATCTTATCATCACTCTGCTGCTCGATCGGCCGCAGGAAATCTTTGCCAAAATTATTCAGTGCTCCCAAAAGACCTGGCTGCACAAAGTCAAACAAGCACCATAGATCGACAAGCGTATTTTCAACAGGTGTTCCAGTACACGCAACTTTGAATTGCGCCTGAATTGCCTTAGCAGACTGGGTAATTAGGGCTGCTGGATTTTTAATTTTCTGTGCCTCATCGCAAACCATGATGGACCAAGGTTGGCGAGCCAAAGAAAATTCCTGATCGCGTAACGTTTCGTATGTGGTCAATACTATCTGAGCCTCTCCAACCCAGTCATTTTGCAGCAGGTTTTTAATCCCCTTATTCTTTAACGCCAAAGGGATACTCTCCTTAGCGCACTTTTTCTCTCTGAGTTCATTGCCGTAAAGCTTTAAAATCGACACCTGCTCGCGCAGGAAAAAATTACCGACTTCACGCTCCCAGTTGTCGAGTAACGACACCGGAGCAACAATCAGAGAGGGAGGAGCATCCGGGAAACGCTCACGATGCCAAATGAGGAAGGTTAAAATCTGTAACGTTTTCCCCAGCCCCATATCGTCTGCCAGTAAACATCCCGCCGTCTCGGTTGGGGATTTAAGGTACAACTGCTGGAGCCAGGCAACGCCTTTACACTGATGCTCACGTAGCTGAATAGAGTCCTTGAGAATCATCGGAAGCTCGGCGTCAGCCAAATGTGCTTCCAGCAAGGAGGTTCTCCGCTGTTTGACATACAGTGCCTGCTCAATATTTTGTTCGATCAGCAGGACAGCCCGACTTACCGGCTCAGCATTCGCGGTATCTTTTGTTTCGGCATCGATTTTCTTTTTCCACTTTTCGTGGAAAACCTCTGCTTCTTCTCGTGGTAGAAGGTTATCGTTCCAGGGCATAGCGACTTCTGGAGCATCAGAGGCTTTTGCATCTTCCAGACGCGTTTCTAGCTCCTGAAAATGCTGATGATTATCCAGGTCCCAGCCCGAGAACATGACTTCACACATCTCCTTAGCGAGATTGTCTGGAAGCCAATTTTCACTTTCACTTTTGACCAGATACGGTGAACTGATTTTCTCAAACTCACCTATCCCTATGACCCTATCGCTGTACTTGTTGAGATCGAGTACGTGAGAAAAATTCAATCCCGCAGCCTGTTGCTGCCAGCCTTCCAGCAATGCCTGATACTCTTGCAATTCATTCTGAGTGAATCTGGACAGCTCGAGGTCATAGCCCTGCCAGACACCAGCAGGAAGATGCGCCGCTAACTTTTGTTCCAGCTCAGTAATCAACGCTGCCAATTCAATTGGTCGGTTAAACACGTATGTTTCATCTGGCACGGGCTGTTCAGTCCTGGGGCTCAGGATCAGCGAGACAGACTCAATATGCATTGAGTCATCAAACTGAGGCTCCAGACGAAAATCATAAAAGTAGATCCCTGCATCCTGTAGATTCTGCTCATATACATCGGGATCAAGAACCTGGCTGGCTTCTTCGCCAATCCAGGTGTACGGGTTGCGAACAAACGAGAGCGCATCATCACCGGCAACTCGGCGACCGGTGATGGCATGAACAGAGGTAAGCACATCTTTGACTTCAGGTGAAAGAATGACGTGGCTTAATTCACCGTCATCACCCAAAATGCGATACCGATCTTGTACCTGTTGCGTGCGATCGAAACTCTGCAGCCACTTTGCAGGCTGCTCGTCAAAAACCGGCTCAATTTCCAGTACCCGGGTATCCGCCACCAGTGATTTCCGCAACTTTAACTGCAGTGACTCGGGCCTGATAACTATCGTTTTAGACAGGTAATCATCCAGTTTTGCTCCTGCCTTTTTTGCCTGTCGACGTATTTTTGCCCACCCGGTTTGGTTTACCGTTTCACCCGACGTCTGTCGCTGCTGTAATCTGAGCTGCTGTAGTGAGTCCAGAAGCTGCCAGTTCTCTTCGCTGAGCACAAAAGTGCCTTCCTGGGAGGAAAAGCTGGCCCCCTGGATAGTGATCTCAACGGGGCGATAATCGTCAGGCTGGGTCCATTTATCAATGAAAACTCGAAAGGTGTCATCGCTGATGCTCCCTGTCGCAGCAAGATGGGCGGTCAGATTACGCTGTTGAGGGAAGCTGAAAATTGCCAGACTGCTGGCATAATCTTCATTATTCAGAATACGATAGAAGTCATCCCAACTGATAAACCAGCAATCCGACCAGTGTGATACATAATCCTCTTCATGGAGTTGTTCCAGGCATGAAGTGATAAGCCAGTTATCCTGAGTGTCGGCAAGACTAAAGGGGAAAGCGAAGCCCTCCGCCTTAATTGCATAAAGCGGCACAAGTGAAGCAGGAACTGCTTTATTATCATTAATAAATTTACCTAACAATTTTTTGAACACTATTTGCTCCAGTAAGTAAATTTACCCAGCACAGGCTTAAATCCGAGGCTTAACAATTTTTTGGCAGCCTCATGATCTGGTTCGTTGAACTGGATATGAATTGCGCCACCCATGCCACGTTTATCCATCACTTTACAATCGACAGACCGAATCACTTCCCTGATTTGCTGTTCTCGAGTCGTAAAATTTTGGTCTTCTTTTTTGGCTTTTAAAGAAGCTGCAATAATTTTGATCTGCTCTTCTCTGTTTGACCTTGATTCATTGACTTCTGATTTAGCCGGAGAAGATACGGACCTGCCTCCGCTTTGATCTGCATTAAAACGGGAGATATCGATAGTGGCTGATGGCTGATTGGAATCTTCCGCAACGTAGCTAATGCCTAGTCTACGAAGTTCTTCATCATAGCGGCTCATCCACCCTTCAATACGGTTAAGCGAATAGTGCGTTACTGGAGACAAATGCGGTAAACGCAGACGTACTTTACGCCGGTTATTACGCTTATCTTTAAGATCATAATCAATGTCGAGAATACCTGTTTCCGGATTAAAAGGTGCATTATCGATATGATAAGAGTACATGGCTCCTACTTTCGAAAACTCGACAAAAAGATAATTCCCAATCCTCATGATCATGGCATTGTTGTCGCGAGAACCGGGACCTTGTAGACGACTTAACCGACCGGCATTTTTTGCCCGAAACTCAACATAATCGGTATCTTTCGAACGCTGAGCATCTTCACCCAACACAATTCGCGTATAACTCATCTGATTAGCATATCGTAGCCAGTAGAACAGACGCGCCTGATCGACATCCCGGTTACCTTTAAGCAACTCAAAGAACAGTTTCAGATCATCTTTAGCGAACCACCCCTGTACCATAAGCAGCACCGCGTTATCGACATGAACCTGCCAGCCTTTATTGCGGCTGGTTAACTGAGGGTTTCCCCAATACTCCAGGGCTAACAGCTTAAGTTCAAGGTGAGTCCGGTGTTTAAAAATTGACTGGTAATAACGGGTAAGTGTAGCGGCCAGGATATTATCTTTAAAACGAGAAAGTTGACGGCTCAACGCGATCAGTTCATTAATTTTTTGTTCAAACTCATCGTCAGTCTGACGAAAAATCTCGCTCACCAGATGGTTAACAATTTTGCGCCATAGCCAACTGGTCTGGGGGATCTGTGCCACTTTTTCCAGCACGGAGATATCGGTTATTTCCCCACGCCCGAGCTGTTGCCCGAGAAGAAAACCCGCCTTATCGGTAAAAATATCCCCATACGTGTCGATTACCGTCATCCATGACAACAGACGAGGCGAACTCTCTTTTAACTGTTTAAACCCGCTCACAATCTGCATGCGTAACTGAAGCCACTGCGGATTTTCTTCGGGCGTATCGCTGACATGCCCAAAGTAGCTGGTACATAACGCCAGCCATTCCCTACGCGTTAATCGTTTCTGTGCAATTTTGCTCTGAATTTCAGCCGAGATTTTGGCAAAGTTTGCCGCATCATCAATGAGTGCTGTATCAAACAGATCATCTTCTGCAACGTCATTGAGGCCAAAAAAGATCATCTTCCATTCAGATGGCTGTGGCGTTTCTCCCGAACGCAATCGGGAAATTGCCTGTCTGCGTTTCTCCTTAGGGGGAACCATCTGGACTGCGCGAGCATCTACCTTCTTTTCGAGTTGGCTGATGACACGCTGTAGATAGGTAAACGGGTGACCCACAACCGGAACCGCACTCTTTTCTCGGTAAGGAAGAAGGTGTGATTTCAGCTTCTCAATCGCGGACGTCATTGCACTACACCCAGTTGGCAGGTTTCCTGACTAATACCAGGGACGACGTCCATACTCTCGTCCTGTTTTTTATCTTTCAGGCCAAAGAACTGCATACGTAACTCGACACGACGGCTGGCTTCTTTACTCTCTTTCGCATTGTTGAACGACACGCCACCCGCCAAAAATAATTTTCGAATCTGTATTTGTTGATCTGCAGTAATTCTTTGCTGTAACGCACTTCTGCTATCCAGCAGACTGCACATCACCCATTCCGAGCGCTGAAGAGAGAGATGCAAGTTGTAGAGATACGAACCGTCCGTGTCAGTAAACCCCTCAATAACGATCTGTTTAAACCATTTCTTACCTTCGTCGCTATTTGCCGCATCCAGGACCAGCGGCACCACATCCTGTAGAGCCTGCTGCCCTTCTGGGGTGAGCGAAAAGCGGTTATGCTCAAAACGCCCTGCTTCGCCAAAACTAATACGATTATCGTGGCAATCGACATGTATCGTTTTATTCAGGTTCTTTGCCTGAAGTTCAAGTTTTTCACACAGTCGGGCGATATCATGCCCACGGGACTTTTCGCCTGCTTCTGCCTGCTGGATCCTCTGCGTGACGGAGCTAAGCGATGCCACCATGACGACCAAAAATAGCACCATCATGGCTGTCATCAGGTCGGCATAGGAAATCCAGAACGGTTTTTCTGCTTCATCACTACGACGCTGCCTGCCATTGAATGCCCGGTTAAACATCAGCCTGTTCCTTACGCGCGACGACTACGGAGCACGGTTTCCAGCGTATCCACGCTTTCACCGATGATTTCAACAGAAGAACTTAAGGCACCCGCCGCTTTTGTCAGTTGCGTATCCATCTCCTGGAGCGAACGGTTCAGGCCGCTTTCCACCCCGGAGGTGAAGGACTCAAAGCTGGTGCCCATCACGTCAGCAACGTTGTGGAGGAACTCCTGGGCTTCACGGTTATATTGTTGCAGACGCTCGGAATACGACTTCAGATCCTCAACAAACCGGCTGCGGGATGTTTGCTCATCATGGCTGCTATTGATCAGCGTTTCTAATGCGCTGATGGCGTTCGCCACCACCTCACGGGTGTTGCGGTAATCGGCGATCAATGCGCCCAGCTCAGAGCTGGCACTGGAAAGGGTTTTGCCTGCTTGCTGGGTACCATTCAGAACTTCTGCAGTCAGATGATTAGCTTCGGCGACACGATTACCAGCTGTTTCAAAGCGATCGGCAGCCACCCGCATTTTATCGGCTCCAGTCTGAATTTCTTCCAGGTGACGCGTTGTGTTTTGCGCCACCCGTTGCAGTAAATCGCCTGATGCGGATTGCTGCTCACGCAGCATCTGCATTAACGCCTGAACCTGGCTCTCAAGCTGACCGATGATTCGCTGAGCCTCCTGTTGCAAAGCACTCTGAGCCGATTGCTGCTGCTGGCTAAGGGATTTCTGACCTTCCTCCAGTTGCCCAAACAGAGTTCCCAATTGGCTACCCAATTGATCGATGCCGCTGGTCATTTTCTCACGCAGGGCATCCTGACCGGAGTGCATAGTTTGTTGCAGAGCAGCCATAAAATCTTGCTGTTGTTCGGCGGCCGCCTGTTCACGAGCTTCGCTACGGGCTAAGAGCTGTTGAGTCTCTTCGTGCAGAGCGCGCTGTCCCTCTTCCTGAGTCTGGCTCATCTGTTTTTGTCCGGACTCAAGTTGACTGAATACACCGGCCAGGTTTTGCGTCAGATCTTCAACACCTTTGCTCATATTGCTCATCAACAGATTTTGCGCCTGGTTTTGCTGCTGATTGAGCTGCTGCTGGCCATTTTCCAGCTGTGCGAACAAGGTTGCCATATGGCTGCCAAGTGTATCCACAGAGGCAGCCATTTTCTCCATGGTTTCATTTTGTCCCTGCTGAACACTGGACTGGATGGCTTCAATAAAGGCACGCATCTGTTCCGCCATCGCTTTTTCACGCGCTTCACTGTCGGCAAAGATTTTTTCCAGCTGTTGGGCCATGCGTTCGCCAGCGCCTTCACCTTCTGCGCCAATGCGAGCTACAGACTCCTGCAGGCTACGCAGCATGTCATTCATACCTGCCTGCATCTCTTGCTGGCCGCTTTTCATTTCGCTGAGTAACTGAGAGATCAGTTGGGCGCTGCCCTGGCGTGAATCATCCCCAGCCTGACGCATATCCTGCAGCAGGGTAGAGAAACCGCTTTGCATGCTCTGGATCGCCTCCACGGAACGGCCCATCATCTCCTGCATCGTGGTGAACTGCTGACCAAACGTGTTATCCATTTTGTTCATAAAAGCAGTAAGGACGTTCTCAAGCATCGACTGCACTCGATGGCTCTGATCGCCGGAGGCGGTTTGCACCACGCCCGCAATTTTGTCCAACGGGCTTTTCAGACTGGTTTCAATAGCGCCGCTAACCTGCTCCGCAATCTGCTGGCCTGATTCCCGATAGGTGGAAGACAACGTCTCTGCCAGTTTCTGATTTTCTCGTACCTGGCTGTCCACCAGGTTCTGCAGCATCTCTCTTAAATCGCTGACCAGACCATCTTTCAGTTGTTTGGCATGTGTGGTGTTTTCTTTGGTGCTGGATAGGAGCTGCGAAAGGTAATCTTCACCGACGCCACCTTCAAAAAGCTGGTCGATGCTGGCTGTCAACGACTCAAGATTTTTATAGCATCTCGCCAGCCGCCATTTTTCAAACATGGTGACCAGGATGGAGAAAGCAATGGCAAAGGCGGAACCTAAAAACGCGTAAAGGACATCACGCAAAAGGTTAGCTACGCTGGCGCTAACTTGTTCTGGCGTGCTGGGGTCAAAGTGGTGCAAACCGATCATCAGTCCTGAGAAGGTCCCGATTATCCCAATCCCAGTCAGGATACCGGGCAAATGCTTAAACGCTTCCGTGTAGAGTGGAATCTCTACCAGCAAGGGTTCAGAGAACCAGGCTGAAGCAGGAGCGGTAGAACGAATACTGTGGATCCGCTTCTGACCGCTGTCATCGTCTAACTCAAACTGCCGATGCAGCGACTCTTTAAATTCACTCCAGGGATGCGCAAAAAACTTTCCGGAAAATAAAGCATCCAGCTTTTCGAGTTGCTGAGCCGGTTTATCTTTTGCAATCAGTTGAATTTCTTTCGCTTTCTTCTTAAAGCGGGCTGAAATCACAAAAGAAGGAATGGCATAGCGGGCAATGAAGCACACCAACAGAACCGCGACAACAAGAGCGACATATTTCGGCACATTTTCTGGATTAACAGAGGTTAACGTGTCGAGGAACGAGGTCAGCGAAAACATCTACACACCTTGAGTGAAGAAAAAGACATTTGCAGGGGGAAAATCACCAGCAACGAAAAACCGCCCGCTCATTATAGGAAAAACCTTAACTTTAGCTTCTATAAAACGTTATCTGAGTCACAAAAACATTGATCGCCCGCATGAGTAATAAATTTAAATTCCTTGATATAAATGATTCATCAAGTTTATGATTGCCAATACAATGACAATGTAATTTAAATTTATTCGGATTACAGGATGACGCGAAGCTATAAAGATATCGCCCAATTTACGGCAGGCTCGCACATCAGCCGTATCCAGGAAAGCGCAGATGGGTCCGCATTTCGTTTCTATGCGACCGAACAGTTTCTTGTAGATGACTGGCAGTCAGCTATTGTGTCAGCCGAGAAAGAACAGTGGGTGAAAACGCATCAGGATGTTGTGCTGGCGCAGAAAGGAGATGTTGTCATCAGCCTGATTCATGGCAAGGCGGTTCGCGTGAGCACCGAAAATGCCGGACGTATTTTAGGTAATAACTACGTCAAAGTGGATGTTGATACCAGTCGGATTGATGCCGCGTGGTTCCTCTGGCATTTCAATGAAAGCCCGGAGGGACGACGTCAGCGGATTCAGACCACCCAGGGTTCTACCGTCGTACAGCGTATCGCGGTTAATGAACTGAAAAATTTTACCGTTACCCTCCCGCCACTCGCACAGCAAAAAACGATGGGGGGGCTCTATCTGGCGGCGCGAGAAAAACGCTTTTATCAGCAGCGGATTGCCGCCCTGAGTGAACAACAGATCCTGAGCCTGCTCAGTGGTATGATTTGACTTATTACGTCACCTCTTTGTGACGAAGAAAAACAACAGGAACAACTATGTCTCCCCAGATTGAAGCGCAAAATTTAAGTGAACTGCAAGGCCGCCTGTGGAATATCGCCGATACCCTGCGCGGTAAGATGAATGCCGATGAATTCCGCGACTACTGCTTAGGCTTTATTTTCTACAAATATCTTTCTGAAAAATTCGTTGCTTACGCGAACAAAATTCTGGCGGAAGATGGCATTCAGTATAACGAGCTGACTGCGGAGCATCCGGCATATCAGGACATCGTTGATGCGGTAAAAGAAGACAGTATCAAGACCTTAGGCTATTTCCTGCCACCAACGGATTTGTTCCACACGATGGCGGAACGTGTGGCTAAAGACCCGAAAGGCACAGGCACCGGCTTTATTCTGGAAGACCTCGCTACTACCCTGCGCAGTATTGAACAGAGCACGCTGGGCACTGATTCTGCGGATGACTTCAGCAACCTTTTTGAAGATCTCGATTTAGGTTCCAGCAAGCTTGGCAACACTGCGAAAGCGAAAAATGAGTTGATCGGCAAAGTCGTCACGGAACTCGATAAACTGAGCTTTAACCTGAGTGAAGCGAGTTCCGACATTCTGGGTGATGCCTACGAGTACCTGATCGGCCAGTTCGCCTCAGGCGCAGGTAAGAAAGCCGGTGAATTTTATACCCCGCAGCCGGTTTCCACCCTGTTGGCTAAAATCGTCACCACCCACAAGTTGAAGCTGAAAAACGTCTATGACCCGACCTGTGGCTCTGGCTCTTTGTTATTGCGCGTGAAGCGTGAAGCCTCGTCGGTGGGTAAAATCTACGGTCAGGAGATGAACCGTACCACCTACAACCTGGCGCGTATGAACATGATCCTACACGGGGTTCACTATGCGGATTTTGAGATCATTCAGGAAGATACGCTGGAGCATCCGCAGCATACGCATCTGAAATTTGACGCCATCGTTGCTAACCCACCTTTTTCCGCTAAGTGGAGCGCCAGCCCGCTGTTTATGAATGATGACCGCTTTGCCCAGTACGGCAAACTGGCACCGTCCAGCAAAGCAGATATGGCGTTTGTACAGCATATGTTCCATCACCTGGAAGATGACGGCACTATGGCGGTGGTGTTACCCCACGGCGTACTGTTCCGTGGTGCAGCGGAAGGCCATATTCGTCAGTTTATGATTGAGAAGCTGAACTGCATTGATGCGGTGATCGGCCTGCCAGCCAATATCTTCTACGGCACCAGTATTCCGACCTGCGTGCTGGTATTGCGCAAGTGCCGCAAGCACAACGACACTATTCTGTTTATCGACGCCAGCAATGACTTTGAGAAGGTGAAAACACAGAACCGCCTGCTGCCGGAGCATATCGACAAAATCGCCGATACCTATAACGACTGGAAAGCGGCTGAGAAGTACAGCCATATCGCGACGCTGGAAGAAATCCGTAGCAACGATTACAACCTCAATATTCCGCGCTATGTTGATACTTTTGAAGCGGAAGAAGAGATTGACCTCAACGCCGTGGCGCAGGAGATTCGCGATCTGGAAGGGAAAGTGGCGGAGATTGATAAGACCATTGCTGGGTTCTGTAAGGAGCTGGGGATTGATGCGCCGTTTACTCTGACGGAGGGGGGGAAGTGATGGTGCCGAAGCTTAGGGAAGGTGCGAATAAGCAGGTCATTTCTTCCAAAGCTGACTCGCTGATTAAAATTTCGCGGATCTGGGCCGATTTTTTTCCCGCAAACACATCGAATCAGCCTATTTAGGCTATTTTTTCCGCCATTTCTGGCGTTATTTCCGGTTTTTAGTGAGATCTCTCCCACTGACGTATCATTTGGTCCACCCGAAACAGGTTGGCCAGGGTGAATAACATCGCCAGTTGGTTATCATTTTTCAGCAGCCCCTTGTATCTGGCTTTCACGAAGCCGAACTGCCGCTTGATGATGCGAAACGGGTGCTCCACCTTGGCACGGATGCTGGCTTTCATGTATTCGATGTTGATGGCCGTTTTGTTCTTGCGCGGATGCTGCTTCAAGGTTTTTACCTTGCCGGGACGCTCGGCGATCAGCCAGTCCACATCCACCTCGGCCAGCTCCTCGCGCTGTGGCGCTCCTTGGTAGCCGGCATCGGCTGAGACAAATTGCTCCTCTCCATGAAGCAGATTACTCAGCTGATTGAGGTCATGCTCGTTGGCCGCGGTGGTGACTAGGCTGTGGGTCAGGCCACTCTTGGCATCGACACCAATGTGGGCCTTCATGCCAAAGTGCCACTGATTGCCTTTCTTGGTCTGATGCATCTCCGGATCGCGTTGCTGCTCTTTGTTCTTGGTAGAGCTGGGTGCCTCAATGATGGTGGCATCCACCAAAGTGCCTTGGGTCATCATGACGCCTGCTTCGGCCAGCCAGCGATTGATGGTCTTGAACAATTGACGGGCCAGTTGATGCTGCTCGAGCAGGTGGCGGAAATTCATGATGGTGGTGCGATCCGGCAGGGCGCTATCCAGGGATAATCGGGCAAACAGGCGCATGGAGGCGATTTCGTACAGGGCATCTTCCATGGCACCGTCGCTCAGGTTGTACCAATGCTGCATGCAGTGAATACGCAGCATGGTCTCCAGCGGATAGGGCCGTCGGCCATTGCCCGCCTTGGGATAAAACGGCTCGATGACAGCGGTCATATTCTGCCATGGCAGAATATGCTCCATGCGGGAGAGGAAAATCTCTTTTCGGGTCTGACGGCGCTTAGTGCTGAATTCACTATCGGCGAAGGTGAGTTGATGGCTCATGATGTCCCTCTGGGATGCGCTCCGGATGAACATGATGATCTCATATCAGGAACTTGTTCGCACCTTCCCTTAGATTTGCGGGGTTCAATGAGCCATGGAGTGAAACCTCGCTCGGTAAAATATCTTCATTTATTACCAGCGGTTCTCGTGATTGGGCACAGTACTATGCTGACGGCGGAGATAAATTTATTCGCATGACAAATCTCGTAAGAGATGGAATTACATTAAACTTGTCAGATTTAAAATTTGTTCGTTTGCCTGAAAATTCGAATGAAGGTAAACGCACAGCCTTACAGCATCATGATATTTTGATTTCTATTACCGCGGAACTGGGTAAACTGGGATGGGTTCCAGATGATTTGGGAACTGCGTATATTAATCAACATACTGCTTTAGTTAGACCTAATTTATCTATAGTTTCGTCCAAGTTCATCGCAAATCTTTTGTCGACGAAAAAATATAATAATATATTAAATCAGCAGAATGATTCTGGAGCTAAGTCTGGGCTTAATTTAAGCACAATTAAAAATTTTGGATTTTATGCAACCAATAAAATAGAACAAACCAAAATCGCCGATTTTTTGTCCTCTGTTGACGAAAAAATCGTGCTACTGAGCAAGCAGCACGACCTGCTGTGTCGGTACAAAAAAGGGATGATGCAGAAGATTTTCAGTCAGGAATTGCGGTTTAAGGATGAATGCGGCGAAGATTTCCCAGTATGGCATCATAAAAACCTAGGTGATATCTGTAGAATAAGAACTGGAAAACTAGATGCTAATGCAATGGTTGTTGGTGGAAAATATAGATTTTATACATGCGCGAGAGAATTTTATCAAATTGATGAGTATGCATTTGACACTGAAGCCCTATTAATATCAGGTAACGGTGCGAATGTTGGGTACATACATTATTACTCAGGAAAGTTTAATGCTTACCAGAGAACGTATGTACTGGACGGTTTCATTCATAATATTGAGTATGTGAAATATTTTCTTGATATGTATTTGAATGAAAGAATTTATGGGGAAAAGAAAGAAGGAAATACCCCTTATATCGTTATGGGGACTTTGGCTGATATGCAGATCAAATTGCCAATCATTAAAGAACAAACCAAAATCGCCAACTTCCTCTCCTCTCTCGACGATAAAATTACCGTCAAAAAAGCAGAACTGGACAAGCTAATAACCTGGAAGCATGGCCTGCTCCAGCAAATGTTTGTATAAAAATAATCCGGCCCGACCAACTTCGGGCCTGCAAAATAATAAAAGGCACTATGTACTGATGGCAACGCAAAGCGAATACGAGTTAGAAGCGCAACTGGTGGAACAGCTGGTTGGCATGCACTACGAACGGGTGAATGTCACCGACGAAACCAGTATGAAAGCCAACCTGCGAAAGCAGATTGAAATACATAACCGGCTGGAATCTTCTCCGCTAACGGACGGCGAATTTAACCGTATTTTCTTGCACCTGACAAAAGGTAATGAAGTCATCGATCGCGCCAAAATTCTGCGCGATCGCTACCAGTTATTGCGTGATGACGGCACCGAGAAGTGGCTCAGCTTTATCAATAAAGAGGAGTGGTGCCAGAACGAGTTTCAGGTGGCGAGCCAGGTGACGCAGTTCAACGCCGAGCAAAACACGCGTAAAACCCGCTTCGATGTCACGCTGCTGATTAACGGCCTGCCGCTGGTGCAAATTGAACTTAAGCGTCGCGGTCTGGGGCTGAAGGAAGCCTTCAACCAGATCGATCGCTACCATCGGGATGCGTTCTGGGTAGGCAGCGGCCTGTTCCAGTATGTGCAGATCTTTATTATCAGCAACGGCGTGGACACCAAATACTACGCCAACAACCGCGCCAACCATTTCGAGCAGACCTTCTTCTGGATCTGTTTATTGAGTAGGTGACTTAAAGCTGCGTGGTTACTGTGTTTTTGATAATGCCTTTTTTCAATGGGTACACCCTTGTGTACACGGAATTTTAGAGCGCTCTGGGTTTTTGGCTATTTTATGCTCTTGCCCACCTTTCCCATGCCTTCATCGTCTACCACCTTATTGTATGATACCTCTATCCCACAATAAGGACTCAGCCAGCCATGAGAATGACCAGCCGCAAAAAAGAGATACTCAGCTACTTTGAGCCGGATAACCTCGAATGGGTGACAGGTGAGATTGGTGCGCCGCCGTTCGATGTATCGGGCGTGGCCTACCTTCTTCATGGCATGGCGTCGTTCGATAAGCGCCACCCGCTCGAATCCACCCGGCGAACTCTTGAAAGCATGGTTGCTGGTGGATTGCTTGAGCGGGTGACAGTGTACGAATCCCGGCAGGTAAAGCGTGGCGGTGAAACTAGCGCAACGGTCGTGCGCTACGGTTTACCCGGACAGTGTGCCGTTGTGCGCGATAATGGCGGCGCTGATAAAGCGATTGATGGGGAATGCGAGCGGGTTGGCTGAGTCGAACGGGGCAGGGCGGAATAGATAAAAAAACATATGACGGGTTAATCTGCGTACTGGATTCAAGCCCTTATCTGGCGCGGGTCTCGCCTCACATGGGCTTTGAGTCCGTCCAGTACAGTCCAGTATTTCAATATCAGTGACCATATGGATTGCTAACATGCGCCGCTTTTTTTAACCCTTCGCAGATCCCGCCTTGCTTGCATTGAAACGGATCTCGCTAATCTCAGCTCAAGCCGTGCGATTCTGTCGGCATGTAGCCCCATGAGTCCGTTAATCAATGTCATCTCGCGCCATTCTTCTGTTCCCGGCGTCGGATAATTCGCCAGTAATAGCCCGTATCTCTCGGCCAGCATGAGGTTTCTTGCACGATTTCGCACCAGCGGAGAAAGCGCCTCTCCCCCCTCAAATGGGAAGAATGCCCGCCGACTGCGTTCGCCATGTTTGACGGCATTAGTATTGCCCAACGGTGCGCCTGCGCCTTTCCGCTTGCCACCCCATCCCGATCTTGATTGTTGGCTATTTTTTTTCATTTAACGGCTCACTGTGCGCATTTTTGTGCGCAAAAACCTTAACAAACCCTAACAATACCTTAATAAAACTGTATATCTAACTTCCGCCATCTACTGCGAACGGATAGCGCCCAAGCCAGCAATAACAGGCATCTCCGCTATTTTTCGAATGAGCAATTCGCGCTTAGAAATTACTGCGAATTCGCAGTTAGCATTCGTCAGGTAGTACGCACGTTGAATACGCAGTTTTGCTGCGCACCTGACTGCGTACTGCGTACTGCGTACCAGTGGAACTAACCAGATATTTAGGACGTCCTGAATCAGGATTTGGCTTCCAGCCCACTACTGGCGCGGGTCTGGCGCTGCTAGGGTTTTAAATCCGTCCTAAACAGTACTAAATTTTCCGCCGTTTGGGTGCGAACCTCACGGCACAGACGAGTACCAGTAAAAGCCTGTTAGCCCGGCATCGCAGCGCTCACGATTAAGCACGCGTGGCGGTTGCTCTCTGGTCATCAACTCAAGCAAGGCATTGCCTCCCTGCGTCTCCAGTCGGTATTGCCTATCGGTAGTGGTAATGGCATCCGGCAATAACTTTATGGCGGCCTGGCTAAAGTCTCGCGGTGCGCCGTAAAATTGCGCATCAACAATATGAATCACATCGCCGTTAATCGTTGTCCGATAACGGTCTGGCTGTATGGTAAAGCCCCCACAATGGATAGCAGATAGTGCCGGTGCCGATGAGATCAGGCAGGCTGCCAGAATGTATGGCTTCATTCTTCACCCACCAATTCATCCAGTTCAGCCAGCGCCATAGGCTTTGGTACAGGCTTGTCAATATCACCCATAATGCGCTGGAAGTTGCTGGCAGGCATATGGTTACGGTTCTCCAGTATTTTCGCCAGCGCGATAACATCCCACCATTTCAGGGCAATCAGCGCCTCAGCACGGGAAAGGGATATTCTCTGTATATCAGCATCCTCTCCACCAGCCACCCGGTATACCTCTGATAAATCACGAACATTTTTCATGTCTGCTTTCCCGGACGTTTCCATCAGTGCGTTAATATCATCCCCCGTATAGCGTGATTGCGCGACGATACCAGCCAGAGAGATAACCATAGCCCGGCATACCTGGTCTATCAGACGTAACCTGGTGTCATCATTCGAGAGGGTGTAAGGCTTAACCTCAGCCACATTCCGTGGATAGTTGGCGTGCCATACCGCGACGGCTCCACATTCATCAACATCGCCGCTAAGGTAGGTTTTTGCCACTCGGTTATTACCCGATAAAGCAATTTCTACCCCCTGTATGCCGAAAAACCATGCGGCTATCGCATGACCTGCTTCATGTATTGCAAGATGTCTGGGCCAGCGATAGCTGCCGAACTCAATAATGATGGGTTGCGTACTCATATCTTCCCTCTCAGAATGGCGTTTCATCGTCGAATGGTGGGCGCTGGTCAAAATCATCAGGGGTGTTATATAGCTCCCATCCCGGCGCGGATTGCGTTTCGTGGCCCCTGCTGGCTCCGCTTGCTTTGACTGACTCGGCCCGCTTCCCGCCGGGGCGTACCGTTCTGGCGCTGATCACGCTGTCGGCTACTACCTGATAACCTTGCTGTGTACCGCCATCCTTGCCCGCCCACTGATTGACCTGCATCGCTCCGGCAACACTGACTAAATCGCCTTTAACGTGTCCTGCCAGTGCGTCGGCCTGTTTGCCGAATGCCACCACACCCAGCCAGAAAGTAACCTCTCCGCCCTCTGCTGCATGGCATGGCAGTGCCACCGCTAAACGCCCCATTGTCATGCTGCCGCCGCTGTTTGTCGTTCTGGTCTGGGGATCTGCCACCAGCCGCCCGTAGGCTGATATCTGTGCTGTCATTAAGCGCCCTCCATTCTTGATAACGTGTTGTCAATATTCCCGGCGGCTCGTTTCAGGTAGTCCATGCTGTCATTTAGCCGGGATAATTCGCCAGCCAGTAACAAGGCCGCCGCCTCCTGCGCGGTGAACCCCTGCGCTTCAATCTCTCTAATAACTTCGATCTGCTTTTTATGATGTTCGTTCATTTTTTCGCCCTTTAGCTGAATCATACCCCCCCCTGTAAATCTTTTTTGGGGTGTAATATCCCTACCAAACCCTACTAATCGATGAAACCCAGATATGGCGCGGCTTTCAGGCTAGTAGGGAATTGTTTTTCTTACCCTACATAACCCTACTTATCCCTACTAAATCACTTCAACGGCATTTTACTGCCTGTTTTATTTGGTAGAGATATGTAGGGATAAGTAGGGATAAGTATATATATCCCTACCAGTCTACAAACCCCGTCATTACTGGCCTTAAATGACTTTGTAGGGATAGGTAGGGATAAATCAGGGGTAAACTATTCTTCGCCCCCTTCGGCGGTGCTGCTGCCATATGCTCGCGGTATAAACTCCTCAGCCATCTCGTTATAGCCCACGTTGGTTTGCGCTCTGCCGTTAATGCTTCGCGTCAGGTAGCTGGCTCGGTACTCTTTTGCTGCTGATTTTATGGCGCGTGAAAACTTATTGACGGAAAGCGGTTTACCCAGCCCGTGATACTCCATAAACGCCAGGTAAAGATGATAAAGATACGCCCTCGGCTCTGGCTGGCCTGCCCATGTACCTCCGCCCATCATCATGCCTTTGGGTTCGTTCATGAAAAAAAGTGCCGCACACATATCGATAACCGGATCTGTGCCGCGTTTAACGTCTAGCGCCTCCTGAGAATCGCGCTGCTCAAGTAACAGTGCCTTTGCTTTGTTCTGGTCGGAAAAGGTGGTTAGCAGGTGGCGGATAATCACCGGGATTTCTCGCCTGATTTTTGCGGTTAAATCCGGGTCTTTGTCTGCGTCTGATACCGGGTTATTAAACGGGAATATCACGCGGCGGCGGGCAATGCCCCCGTTTCGCTCCGTGAATGTCATCGGCTCGTTATTGGTTGCCATAACAACGGCATTTATCACGGTTGTGAACTGCTTTTCATATTTCCCATCAATCTCTACCGGATCGCCGCCCGTAATGGCTTTAATCCCCGCACCCTCTCCAACATAGCGGGTCTGGTCTGGCATGATAATCAGGCTTTTTCCCACAAGCTGCGCCCGCCCTCTGGCTGTGTCTAGCGTTCCCATGCTGGCGCTGGCTGTGTTGTGCTCACCTGCCAGTGATACGGCTATGCTGCTAAATACAGATTTCCCGCTGCCGCCTTCCCCGGTTACTTCTATAAATAGCTGCCAGTCATGACGGCGAGCCAGAACCATAAACAACGCCGCCTTAATCCGCGCGGCTCTGTCGCCATTCCCCCCGGCGGCGTGATTAATCCAGCGGGTGAAATTCGGCGCATGGGTTGCAAGGGTCTCCCCGCGCTCCGCTGGCGTGTATTCAATGCCGTTGTGATTCATCAGCCAGTTATCAGGCGCGTGCGGTCTGAACTCCTGCGCTTTCAGGTCATAAATTCCGTTACTGAATCCGATACAATCCGCTGGCTGCTCTCCTGTGGGCGGGATCTGTAGCTTCATGGTGGCTACAACCGACTTAACGCCTTTCTCCGTGTAATGCGCCTCGTGTTCGTCGAATATTGCCACCATCTCCCGTTCAAGCTCTGCCTCTGGCAGCCTCTCCCACACCCCGCAAGCGTACCGATAAACCGCCTGACTGTCGGTGTTTACTGCCAGACGCTCCCACCGGGCAGACAGTAGCCGCGCCTTCTGGCTCGCCGCCATCTGCGAAATGTCCCCGATCTCTTTTGTTCGGCTCTTTTTGCCGCCCTCAATCGCTTTCAGTTGTACGGTCACACTTTCCCCCTGTGGCTGGTACGTCGAATCGTTAAATGCCACTGCGGCGGCCTCCAGCCCGTTTTGCTGGTGGTGGTCGTTCCAGTCGGCTTTGTAGTCTGTCGGTGGCATTGATACCCAGCCAGCCACGGATAAGGCGGCTTTCTCTGCGGCCTCCCTGCCTGTATTGGCTTCTCCGTTTTGGTGGTGGTCGTTGTCTGCGGCGATAATAATTTGCGCCTTCGGGTGTTTACGGCGCATCACTTCGGCAACGGGTAGCAGGTTGCCCGCGTCAATTGCTGCCACTGTCAGCGCGTCCGGGCGCATCAGGTGAACTGAAAGGGCCGTTGCCAGCCCCTCGGCAATTAAAACGCTCTGCGGCGATTCTGGCGCGTTTACGGCGTGATATGCCCCGCGCTTTGCCGAACCAGTCAGAAGTCGCTTTTCTCCCTGCGGTGTAATGGTCTGCGCTGCTGCCACTGCGCCGGATTCATCCACCAGCTCCAGCAATAACGAACCATCCGGCATTAGTGGGTAATTAAACCCGGCCAGCCCTTTTGATTGTAGGTAATCAGGTTCGCCCTGTATGACGCTCTGGCGCATTCCGGCATACAGACGGGAAAACGTAGCCCGGCGCTGCTCTGCGTCCTCTGCGGCCTGTTTCTGGCGCTCCTGCTCATGCTGCTGGCGCTCAGACTCCATTTGCTCCCGCCTCTGGCTGGCTGCTGTCGGATCGGTTTCCGCTGCCCGGTAATCAATACCCAGCACATCAGCGGCAAGGTGTGCCGCCTCCGTGGTGTCGCAGTTGTTCACTTTCTTAATCAGGTCTAAGCCGTCGCCAGCGCCGCACTGGTTGCAGATAAAGCTACCGCGCCCGTTGTCGTCGAACCGGAAGCGATCCGTACCGCCACATGCAGGGCAGGGGGCATGGCGGCGCGATGAATCAGGAACGTCGATAGACAGGCCAGCCAGCACATAAGGCCATTTACCAGCGGCGGCGCTGGTCACTTCGCGGATAATGTCGATATTACGCATTCGTGTTACCTCCCTCAGTGCGCCGCTGGCATTTCAGGCAAGCCGTTTTCATTCAGGTCAGCAATGAATCCATCATGCAGCTCTGCCAGCGTTTCACGTCCGAACGGGGTCAGCTCGCCGCGCTCCGTATCGAGCATGGCCTGATAAAACACAATGGCTTTTTCCGTACCCTGTTCGACGCCGTATCGCTCAATCATTGCGCCCTCGATGTTATTCGCCATCGCCAGACGTTCCGCGAACGGGTAAACCACAATCCCCGCCGTGCCATTGGAGTAAATCGCCACCTGCGATGATGTGCCGTCAGGTTCAGTAACCGTGATGGTGCCGTTCTCGCGCTTCATCTCAGAAATGAACGTGGCAGCAATCAGCCAGCGCCACATAGTGACGTTATGATGCGCGGTGAAGTCGAACCAGCCACGCGCCCCGCCATCAGCAACGGCAAAATGTATGGCGTATCCGATATCTGGCTTGTCGTCGTACTCTCCGGCGTCAAGGCCGTTCACGGCGCTCTCGTAGCTGATAAGAGCAAACTGCTCATATCCCCCGGCATCATTGCGGGTCATGATATTGACGCCGTTCGGTGTGGCCTCTGCGCGGTGTAATATGTTCATGCTGATAACTTCTGTTGTTTGTCACGCTGCTGAATAGCGGTGACTGCTCCCATACTCCATCCGTTGCCATGCGCTTCGTCTCTCATACACTGAACGGCAATATCGGGCATCTCGGCCTCTCCGTACCATATGACCGGGATCGGCGCTCCTGAACCATCAAAACAGGTTGCGGTAATTCGGAACTGTTTCATTTGCCCGCGCTCCCTTTGTTTTTTTTCTCGCCGTCTAATCTCAAAAACGCTGCGTTTTGCGCTGTATCATCCAGCGCCCGCGCCACCTCGCCAACCGTACCCAGCATTGCGCCTAATCTGTACATATCAGCTTTAGCGCTTTCCTCCGGGTAGTCATCGCTATCAGCCGCCCAGAACATGAGGCTACCAATGGCACTGACGCCCAGCATTAAATTACTCACGGCATCACTGGCGCGGCTCTCAATTCCTTTCAGATCATCAGGTGTACAACCATCAAAGTTGCCGGACACTAAATCGTTATACAGGCTCATGCTGCCACCTCACGAATGCGGGTAATCTGGATGTGGGAAAGGCGTTCATATCTGGCCTGATTTAGCGCCTCAGCTTTGGCGCTGATCGCGCTGCGGGCGTCAACGATATAAACGAACTCGACTAATTCGCCGCTCCGGGCGGTGGCGCATCCTGCAACACGGAAGTAATTAAGCATGTGCGCCCCCTGTGCGAATACGTCCGGCGAAAAAGCAAACGTGATCCCGCGCCAGAATGCGGCGGGCTTCCTGCTCAGTCTCTGCGGCGATATGGTGAATTTTGGCGGTAATTGTCGGCATATCGCGGCGAACTGCTGCGATTAACCATATAAATTGTGGATTTTGGGTAGGGGTAGTAGCCATTATGGCAGCCTCCTTTGTGTTTAAGGAGTCACCGCCTGACGTGCAAATGTCATGATTGGCGGTGACGTTAGCAGGGTTTGCACTACCGGACACAAAGGAAACCGGCCTACGCGAACGTAGCCCCACTAACGCCACCATTGATTCATTACGGGCAAGGCCGCTGATTAGGTGTGCATAGTGATTGGACACAAAAAAAGACGCTTTCGGCGTCTGTGTCGCCCTGTGTGTGTTCGGGGTGCAAATCCCGGTCGCTGATTTTGCAGCAACGTGAGGACTATAGCACTGATTTTCCTGCTGGTGGTCTGACCTGTAGGCGCTGCCCTTTTTTATGGACTCCAGAAACTCACCTTCGCGCGTGCGCGTACTGGTCGCTAAAGTCGATGTGGCAAAACCCGCCACGGTAGTATCCCGTTTCACTACATAAGAAAAAGATGGAAATTTATTATACATAACTGAGCTATTACAGCTTATATCTACTGACAGGCCAGCCAGTGATAGGGGCTTTCTCTGGACGGAAATCATTGTTCCACCTCCGCGAACTCCTTCATGAATCGCTCAATAGGCTGTACGCACGGGTGCTGATATCCGTCGCGGTAGAACGTCACGCGGTTATGCTCGACGCGCTCAACGGTCACTACAGCCCCGTGCGAATCCTTGTAACGGCTTCCCGGCTGGGGGTTTTGGTTACGCATGGCTTACCCCCATACGCTTCGCCAGCCAGCGCTGAGACAGTCGTATTAATTCAGCTTTGCGCTGGTCGTAGTCCTGCCCCAGCTCAATTAGCGTGATATTGGTGCTTTCCAGATAGGAGAGGTGTTCAAGCTGTGCGGCGTTCATGCTGTCCCGTGGTTCGCCAGCAATGCCGTTGGTCTGCGCCCACTGCTTCGCCGTCATGCCACCCAGCACGATACGGGCGATCATGTTGCTCTCGTTGCTGTAGTGGCGCTGCTGTGTCTGTTTGCCCTGTTCTGCGCGGGCGCTTTCAAGTGCTGCGCACATCGGCTTAAACAGGTTGGCGGCACTGATACGGGCTTTTAGCTGGCGGCGATACTGAGCGGCAATCTCCGGGGCGCTGCGCTGTAGTGCCTCTTCACACTGAATGAAGTAACGTCGAACGGCGCGGCCCTGCTCGTTGCGTTCAACCATTGCCACTTCTTTAGCCATATCCAGCGATAGCAGGTAATCATGCTCTATTTGCTGGCGAGTTTTTGCGCTCCCCGAAACGGGTGAGCGCAAATTTTCAACGGTGATGTAATCCACACCAGCGGCAAAACCATACTGACTAATGCGCCCTTTAATCCAAGTGGTGAAGTCTCGCCCCACCCCCAGCGCCTTGCGCAAGGCTCTGGCGCTCACAATATTGGCTTCACGCCCGCCAATCTGCCCGGTAATGACCGGGACAATAGCGGCGAAGTCGTTGCCGTTAATTACTCCCGTGTTAACGTTGGATTGTGGGGCGGCCTCCGAATTGAATCGGCTTTTTTCGATAGTCATATTTTCGGCTCCGTTATGCGGCGGTGAAGCTGTCCGGGTATAGGTTCATAATGTCGGAAATTTCAGGCTGAGAAAGCCCCTGATAGCCACCAGCGTCGGCGTTATGGTTCACTTGTGTGGTGGGCGCTGGTGGCGTAACATCAGATCCGCGAATATCTATGTTGTTAGCCGCCTGCTGTCCGGGGCGGTTTTCTTTTTTCATCAGGCCACCTTTCCCCGACGCTCTGCCAGCCAGTTGTTAATCTCTACCGCATCAAAGGCGGTAATCTTCTCGCCCAGCTTTACCGGGCGCGGTAGTGAGCCGCTGCGAACTTTGCGATCAATGGTTGAAACGCTAACGCCCAGCAATTCAGCAAGGCGGAAGCGTCGGATATAACCAGATTGGGGGATTGTGTGAGTTGCTGCGTTTTGTGTTGCCATGTGTCCCATAACTCCGTTTTGCGTCGTTATGGGCATTTTCTCGCCGTACTGCCTGTAATTTAAACAGTTAAAAAGGGGTAAATATTCAAAACGGATAAAAACCCCTTTTTATTCATTATTGGGCTGATCTCTTCGGTGCTATCCCTGCGTTATTGAGCCATTTCTTTATTGCTGCGACGCTCGGCGCGTCTGTGTATTTCTTCTCTAACTGGTGTTTTACGGTTGTTGCCACGACGTTCACGGAAGCGTATTCCATTTGCTCCCATTTAGATTTAGCTATGTCGCAAGCCTCTGCTTTGTGTCTGTTGGCGGGCCGTCCTCCACGCGCTCCAAGAGTGGCTGGAGAATTATTAATTATGGCAGCAAGATCCCCTGACGAGTAAGAGAAAAAGCGATACGCAGCGGCTGCGGATTCTAAATCCCCATAACTAGCCATAGAAACGATAATACAGGCCATCCGGCGGCAATATGGTTCCTCGGCGCGGTGTTTAAAACACAAAATATCAGCAAATCGCTTTAGGATATCAACAATGCCTGCATGAGGCCCATCGTAGGAGTAAAACAAATCATCTACAGAAAAAGACTCCCCACAGCTTAATTTGGCGGCATCGGCAACAATTTCGCTAACCAGTGCGCGGTGCTTTTTGTCTGCTTCCATTGCGTAATGAAAGGAATTTATCGAGGAATACTTATCTTCTTGAATGCTTTTTATTCTGGATTTTGTGTATTTTTCAAATACACCCCCACAACTTTGAATCATCACGCCACCTTTCACGCTGCCTTGAAGAGTGACCGGAACAGGCGGTAAGGCTTCCCGCTTTTCGCCCCGTCGGGCTAGTTCCGGTCTGTTCGTTGATTCTTTACATATCTTGGTTATTTCGCCTTTCTCAGCGGTGTAACGTTGTATTCTTCGCCGCGCTCCAGTGCCACCAGCAAGCCCGCCCACTGTGTTAACGCGGCCCGGCGTTCATCAAAATACTGGTGACGGTTATAGATACCCTCCACGCCTTTAATTTTGTGGTTAAGGCATCTTTCTGCGACTACAGGATCAACGCCCAGCGCGGCTAAATGGGTGCGGGCCGTGCGCCGGAAGTCGTGAATAGTGAAGTTCGGCACGTCCGGCATTTCAGCGCGAACCTTCGCCAGCGCAACGGGCAGGGTGCTTTCCTGAATATGGGGGATCATGCGGTTTTGCATCTTTCTGGCTGGCAGTACCCATGCGCTATTGCATGAGAACGTTTTAAGCTCTCTCAGCCATTCGACGGCTGGCGGTGCTAATGGGATGTCTATAGCGTCGCCGTTTTTGCTGCGTTCCTCTGGCAAGCGCCAGACGGCTTGATCAAGGTCGAACTCCTCCCAGCGGGCGGCGCATAACTCCATTTTTCGGACGCATAACGCTAACAGTAATTTGAACGTGATTTCATTCTGGCGACTGAAACCCTTAGCCGTGCGCATGGCTTTGAATAGCTGGATTAACTCATCGCGGGTTAGCCAGCGGTCGCGGCTAACCTCCTTCCCTCCAGCGTCTGCCACCTCAAAGGCTGAACAGGGGTTAATCTCCAGCGCGTGCCGTTTGATTCCGTAGTCGAATATGCGGCGCGTCCATCTCAGCACGTCCGTTGCTATGGTCGGCGCTCCACGGTCAACAATACCTTTCAGCATGTCGTCGATATGGCGCGGCTTCACGTCCTCTACCTTCATGCTGCCAATGCAGGGGTTTATATCTTTGTCGATACGGCGGCGGAGTATATCGGGGTGCTTCCAGCGCGGCAGGATCTGGCGCTCAAAGTATTCAGCGGCAAGCTCTGAAACGCGCATGGCATTTTTTTCGGCTTCAATCTTCGCCAGCGCTTCGGATTTCCGCTCCTGCTTCTCCCCGGCAACGTCATAACCCAGCGCAACGCGAGCCGATAGCTCTTTAGCGGTCTCTCTGGCCTTTGATAGCGATAGCTCGGCATAAGAGCCAATTAGCATGGCGCGGGACTTCCCTGCGAGTTTATAGCGGAATCTCCATGTGGGGGTTTTGTCGGCTTCACGGTAACGTAGGTATAAACCGTTACCGTCTGCCCGCCCCTCGAATCGCTCTCCGCTCTTAATCCATGCGCGGATCTGCATGTCTGTTAGTTTTGGCATTTTGCGAATATCCAAACTTTGAATAGGGGGTGTACCCAAAGCAATGTACACAAACCTCATTGGGTACACCTTTGTGTACACCATAATCATGCGCTTTGTTGCGTCTTTATGATAGCCGATGATAACAAAAAAGCCCGCTGGATTGCGGGCTTGGTGTGATTTATGCGTCGTCCTGAATGTTGCTAATAGCTTACTCGATATTCTGGACCGATGAAAAGAATAACCCGCTAAAAGCGCTGGAGAAATTCACCGACGCATTTCTGAAAGTGTGTCACATCGCCAAAATGATCACCCACTACACGGTGCTGAACGAAACCCGTAAGTGCCTGATGGTGATGCGGCCCTATCAGTTTTACGCCTGTGAGGCGATGATCCACCATGTGAAGGACAATCTCCACAAGCAGGAACGGCCGGAGAACGGCTATATCTGGCACACCACCGGCTCCGGTAAAACGCTGACCTCGTTCAAAGCCAGTCAGGTGATCATGGAAATGCCAGAAGTGGATCGGGTCATTTTTGTGGTCGATCGCCGGGATCTGGATTATCAGACGGCGAAAGAGTTCAACGGCTTTGCGAAAGACAGCGTGGATACCACCAACAACACCAGCACGCTGATAAAACATCTCAAGCAAAGCAGCACCAAACTGACGTTGACCACCATTCAGAAGCTGAATAACGCCATCACCCATGAAGGGTATAAAGCGCAGCTCGCACACCTGCGCAAAGAGCGCATCGTCTTTATCTTCGATGAATGCCACCGCAGCCAGTTCGGTGACACGCATAAAGCGATCGTGAACTTCTTCGAGAATGCTCAGCTGTTTGGTTTTACCGGGACACCAATCTTTGCCGATAACGTCAATATCACCAATGGTGTCAAACAGACCACCGAACTGTTGTTTGATAAATGCCTGCATAAATACGTTATTGTCGACGCCATCCGGGATGAAAACGTTCTGCGCTTTGCCGTGGAGTATGTCGGCACTTACAAGCGCAAAGAGAGCAGCAATGAGATCGATATTGATGTGGAAGATATCGACACTAAAGAGGTGATGGAAAGCGACATCCGGTTGGGCAAAGTGACCGACTACATCCTTGCCCACCATAACGCCAAGACACGCAATCGCGAGTTCACCGCGATGTTCTGCGTCGGGTCAGTCGATATGCTGATCGCCTACTACAAACTCTTTAAAGAGAAGCAGGCCGCACTACAGGCGGCGGATGCCAACTACAAGCCGTTAAAGATTGCCACTATCTTCACTTATGCCGCCAACGAAGCGGACAAAAGTGATAAAGAGGCGGTAAATGGCCTGCTGGATGAAGAAGATATCAGCCTGCCGCAGGGAGCGAAAGTTGACACCTCAAGTCGCGATCATCTAGATAGCTTTATCGAGGATTATAACGAGCTGTATGGCACCAGCTACTCGGCCAATGACTCAAAGAGCTTTTACAATTACTACAAAAATATCGCCCAGCGCACCAAAGAGAAAGGCATCGATATTCTGCTGGTGGTGAATATGTTCCTCACCGGTTTCGACAGCCCGGCACTGAACACGCTCTACGTCGATAAAAACCTGCGTTTCCACGGTCTGGTGCAAGCGTTTTCCCGTACCAACCGCATTCTCAACGAGAAGAAAAGCCACGGGAATATCGTCTGCTTCCGTAATCTGAAGAAAGCGACCGACGATGCTATTGCCCTTTTCTCGAACAAAGATGCCTCTTCTGTGGTGCTGGTCAAACCCTTTGACGAGTACTTCGGAGATTATCAGGACGCCGTCGATCGCTTGTTAACGCTGACGCCAACGGTGGAAAGCGTGGACGATTTACCGGATGAAGAGGCTCAACTGGCGTTTGTAACGGCGTTCCGTGATGTAATGCGTCTGAAAAATATCCTCGAAAGCTTTGCCGATTTTGACGATGCGGCAAAACCGCTCTCGGACCAGACGCTGGCAGATTTCACCAGTAAGTACCTCGATATTCACGACAAGGTGAAAAAGCACTCCAGCAAAGAGAAAGTCTCGATTCTTGAAGACGTGGATTTTGAAGTCTCGCTGATTCATCGCGACGACATTAACGTCGGCTACATTCTGCGTCTGCTGGCGGGCATTCAGGCGATGCCACCAAAAGAGCAGCAGGAGCAGAAGAAAAAGATCATGGATATTGTCGACAGCGACGTTACTCTGCGCAGTAAACGTGAGCTTATTGATAACTTTATCGAAAAAAGCCTGCTGCATGCCTCGCATGACGAAGATATCACTCAGGTGTTTGAAGCTTATGTCAAACAGGAAAAAGGTAAGGCGCTGGCAGCCTTGTGTAGCGAAGAGCGACTCGATTCGATCAAACTGACCGGCTTACTGGATAACTACCTCTTTACCGACGTGATGCCGCGAGAGGATGAAGTGGCAGAAACGCTAACCTGGACGCCGAAGATTCTGGAACGCAAGAACGTGCGGGCACGTGTCTACGACCGTGTGCGTGATGTGATTGAAACGTTTATCAATGGGATGCGCGGGTTTTAATAGATTTTAGTGACGAATATGGCCGAGGTATTTTCATGAGTGAGATAGATATCCAGGGTGATGACGCGTTGGTTCAACTGCTGTTGAACGCAGACAAAGGCGATATAGATCTGCTGATCGATTATGTCACTAACACCGGGAAGTTTGGTTTTTCCATGTCAGACAACGTGAAGGCTGTATTACAGGATGCCAAACACCAGGATATACCTGATGAAGAAACTCTGCGCCTGCTTGTACGGGAGTTACAGCATTTCGGTGGTAATACGTTCGTGAATCTGTTTCGTCGCAACGGCGTTAGCTATAGCGAAATTGTAGATGACGTTGCCAGCCATCTGAAGATGAAGGTCCAGGCCGCTGCATCGGTAGAAGAAAAAGAAGCGCTGATTATTGACTGTGTCTTTACCTCATCATGGAAAAAAATGTCGGATGATGAGCGCCGCCAGATTCTGCGTGGTATGGGCATTAGCGCCTCTGTCAGTCTGGACATCCCCGTCTGGCAGAAAGCGGCATTAGTTGCCAATGGCCTTGCTCAAACGACAGCAGGCAAAGTGCTACCTTTAATTGCAGGGCTTGGCATCGGGCGTGTGTTGGGTGTATTAACAGGGCCAGTTGGCCTGGCTATTACCGGCTTGTATACGGCCTATGATATCTCAAACCCCGCGTTTCGAGTGACATTGCCTTGCGTGGTGCAAATTGCCTGGATTCGCTTAAAAAACTCCCGCCAGTTCCGGCTTGCCACCCGGCCATCACCCGCCACGATGCCTGCTCTCATATACGATCAACGCTGGGGTTTTGGGCATGATATTCACCAACCTGCGCTTACGGTTGCTACAATTCCACCTTCGGAAAGTATCAACACCGGTGCGATGCAGGAGCAGGATATTACCGGTATTTCACGGCTGAGCCCGCTGTTGCAAACATTACCCTCTCTGGCGGCCTCTACACATATTGCCAGCCATCAATATATGGAGGTCATTATTAATGGTCCTCTGGCGAGTGTAAAAGATGGCCCAGGTTTCCGAGGCTTCAGCTTGGGAGAAAAAGGGATTAAAGAACATGCCGTTCTGCTGAATCCTGACAAACTCAGTCAGCTTGTTAACGCCGGTATGTTGTTGAATGTTGCTTCTGCCGTGCTAGCGCAAAAGCACCTGGCTGATATCAGCAAGAAATTGACGGAAATTGTTGAGGCGGTACGTGAAGTTTCTGCATTCCAGAATAACGCGCGCAAGTCAGAGATCATTGGGGCCATACAGTATTTGCAGCAAATTACTCCCGTGGTTATTGAGGAGCAATGTTCGCCAGCAATACGCCAAAAACTGGAGGATATTGAAGTCCAGTTCTCCGCCCTGCAGGCACACTTATTGACTGATATTACTGCTGCTGGTGACAAAGTGTCAGCACTTAAAGACCGTGGGCTCTTTGGCAGTTCGGAAATTACGAATAAGATCCAGACCCACCAAAAGATCCTTGATGAGCGAATCCATGAATGGGACCTGGCGATGAAGGTTCGTGCGCAAGCGTTGCATCTTCTGACTCATGCCGAAGGTAACACAACACTCGTCAGGCACCGCCAACAAACCATTGTTCATAACTATCAGGAGTTCGGAAGCGTTGTTGACAAAGTTGAGCGTCAGCTTCACCAGCGGATACAAGGCATCAGCGCATTGACAGAACAGAGCAATACCACCAATGCCAATAAAGTATTACTGCGGAAATGGACGAAAACGACATTAATGCATCAAAAGATGGCTATTGAAGAGGCCCATTCGTCGTTCGGGAAATTCCAACAAGGATTGTTGGCTGAGCAGCCGCAATCTGCGCGATTACTGGTAGAAATGCAGGACGGGAAACCGGTGAAGTGTTTTGAATTGCCGCTAGTATGAACAATTCGTCTTTTTTTTGAGTGGGCATCGAATGGAATATGACAATTCTTCACTGGTTGAGTTGCTACCGGAATTTTTTCACCAATGGCCAAAAAACCTGGAGTGGGCCAGAGAAAAAGATAAAAAAACAAATATTGATGCATCTCAGCTAACTGAATTCTTCAGCCTTCTCTCTGAACCACTGAAAGTTGTTCAGCATCGCTCTTTATCTTTTGATCCCTGGGAAGTAGCAGGCCTTGGGCGTAAAGAGGTTCGCAATACTGCAGTCCTTTCATGGCTTCTTGATCCCGAGGGAACCCATGGTTTCGGTAGACTACCTTTACAGGCTTTCTTGCGGGCAATACGACACAGCAGGAATGATATCCCTGAAGATTATCTTCACTACTGCCGGGTACAAGTTGAAACGAATCCTACTGGCGAAAATAGCAATCGTGTTGATATAGAAATCGATGCGGATAACTTTTTTCTGCTTATCGAGGTGAAAATTGATGCCTATGAGCAGCCGGAACAAGTTGCCCGATACTGTTCTGATGCCAAATTACGCGCAATGTCACGTCCCTGGGCCGTTATCTTTTTAACGCCTCGTGGCGGAAAACCGCTGACCTGTGGCTTAGATTTCAAACCAGAGTATGTTCCCTGTATTTCCTGGCGACATCTCGCCTCAGCTTTAGAGTCTTCGTTGCAACCGCATTACAAAGAATTCATTTCTGCCAATGAAAACTCTCCTTCACGCCAAATGGCTGCCCATGCCGCATTTTGCTTTCTTAATCGAGTTCGTACATTTTAATTTAAGGGATTAGACATGAATCCACACAGCGATGCAGAACGTCAGGCCGGTATACTGATTCTTTCGCAACTAAAGATGTTTAACGAAGCTGTTGTTTATTTTGAACAGCATTTAAGCCCTGCCTTCTGGAAAAGCTTTGATCAGTGTGTTGAACGATTTATGAAAGACAACAACTGGGTAGGTAAAGCAAATTATGAACATCAGGACTATTGCTGGCTAGCCCATCCAGCCTGGGTCATTGAAGGCGTTAACTGTAAATATTGGTTTGAAAACAGTTCGACAGTTACTGATGGAAATGATTATATTTTAGCCGTTCTGACTGGTACAGGAACCGAGCAGGGGCAGTTTGGTTTTGAGTTTAAATTGAATGCAGGATTTTTTGGTGGGGCCAGAAAGCTTACGAGCTATACCAGTACTATTCAACAGCAATACCGTGAGCAACTTAGGGAGTTAGGGCTATTGGATAAGGGGAAAGGTAACTATTTTCTTCCTGTTATCATTAATCCAAAATTACTTACTGATTGCTGGAAGGAGTATGGTGAATTTCCAGTGGAACATGAAGTATTTTCTCCACTGAGAACTGCACTAGAGACGTTATTGCAATCAACCAAAGTTCTGAATGCTATTTTTTCGTCCGAAACGCAGATTATTTAAATAATGATTATCGTTGATTCAGATTGGCCTCTCCTATAAGAAAGGCCATACATGTAAAAAAGATTATTTCAAACTGGCTACAGTCAACATCTCGTGTGCCATCAATGACACTTTTGTATCATAATCGATCGGTTAATTGCAGGTGTCGTTGACTACATCATACCAGTAACTCTTAGACCCAAAATGTATGTGCTGCTTCTTGGGAACTGCTACAGCTGCTACATGTAGCAGGTTGTAGCAGGGTACCGAGACACTGTATCGAATTTTTTACCTAGAAATGTATCAATTATGTTAATTGACTGGGTGAGGTATTTATCCTCACCCAGAGTGCTATTAGCAGGCTAATCCGCCTAAGCGTGGATACTGGCTTGTGCCAAAGTTGCGGTAACCGCAGTGGACATCCTTAGTCCTGGTTTTCGCCAGATACGCCAGTCGAATCAGGAAATCCCAGTAGATTTGGGTGCGATTCAAGGCATCAGCTCTGCTAAACCAGTACTCAGGGTTAAAGGGAAATTCAGTTAACGTTGGGTAATCTTGGTGAGAAAGCCCTACAGCACTGCACCAAGCTTTCTGTATACGTGTTGCCATGTTATCAGCATCGAGGTTCTGGTAATTACCCAAATACCCATAAACATCCCTATTGAACAACAACATCAGGTGGTAATGGAGGTGTACGCTTGTATCCCGTTCTCTGCACCACCCATAAGATGGTAACGATGGTATTCCCGGTCTCTTGGACCGGTTATGATCCGCACGTAGCTGGCTTTTCAGTGAGTCGAAGAAGCGAGTGATTGCCTGCGCATCATCGCGTTGGAAGCATATTGGTAGATCTGGCTCTCCCGGTACATGAGACTGGGCGAATCTCAGGTCAGTACGAATAGCCAGTATCCGGTTATATTGATCCAGTGTGCCGTATACCATGCCAAGCAGTGAGTTGAGAATATTGAGGTCAATATGTGAATTATATATTTTGGAGGCTTTCATCACCAGCATGGTATTTTCTTCACTGGTAAGAGAATATTGTGATTTCATAATAATCCTTCATTTTGTAAATATTGATTTTTGGATAATGGGTAGCCTTCACGCTACCCATGTGATATTGGATATAACTCCTATAGGGGGATGTACAGGTATAAGAGTAAATCACTGACGAAGGTATATTACATATACCAGTTAAAACCCATAGGTTACTCTCCTCAATAATTTAAACCGAAGCCTCAGTGTTACTAGCCTTAAGAACAAAAAATATTAACCAGAAAAAATTAATTACTCTGAAGTTATTAAAATCGTGGTAATTTATTAAAAGCAACTGACCCAGATGAAAGTGTCGGTATATTTAATGCATTTGCAAGATTTTCAGGCTTCATTTCTGAACCTATAAACTTCACGTAATCAACGCCACCCTCCTTGAATAACTGAACCTTCCCCTCACTTTCAAGCTTATTTAAAACAGATATCAGGCGCTCGATATTCCTAAGACAATTTGGACCATCTCTACGAATACTATGCCTCCTGAAATCGTAAGATTGATTACTGATAACATGTTCCTCGAGCCAAAATAGCAATATTTCAGAATCACTAGGCTTTCTGGTAGAGTCTATTTTTACAATTAAATGATTAAGGCACCACTCAGTTATTTTAAAGGCTGACGCTAATGTCTCCTTAGTAATTATTGGTAAATCAGGTGTAATAAACATTTGCATTACTGCTGCAATTCTTGAAGCATGCTCCATAAATCGGGCACCAAAATCATCGTAATGGTGCAGCTCCTCTCCTAGTTTCATTAGTTCCCGAATTCGTTGACTTTGTGTATCCCATAACGTTTTCGCCTCTTCAGATAAAGTAATACAGATTCTTTCTTCATTTTTCCCTCTACGTCTCATTCCATCTTGCAGATGCTTAGTGAGAATAGAGAAAAATTCTTCAAGCTCTGGCTCATCAGACCATGAACAGGCATCATCAGGGATGTTGCATAGTTCAGGTATTTGTTCCATGTCAATTGGTAATAAACGAGCTAACCATCCTGAGTCTTTTGCAATTTTGCCCTGTTTTCCAAGATAGTAATCAAACAAACCAGGTTGCATCATTAGCAACATGCTTAGCCGTGCATCCTCAACATCGTAGCTGTCGCGTGAAGCCCTGCTGTCTGCTATTTTCCCTTCTCCCCAAAGAGAGTTGAGTACTGGTGTATTACGGAAAAGATTACCGTCGAATAACCCTCCGGCCTCATCAGACCCGAGCATCAACGACGGAGAGCCCTGCGCTAATACCTTTCTAAGCCCCTCACTTGTTGAATCGTTTTTAGTAAGAAACTTTCTTGTCGGGGCAACCGGTTTTCTTGCATGGCATTCCTCCAGTGCTTCAAGCGTTTCAGTTACACCGTTCTTCTGACGAATAGCTTTACTGTATTGTTTTTTATACTCTTTTAATTCTACTTCCCAGGATGCGAATTTCTGCTCATAAACTTTCTCCTTTAACAGGAAATCATCTTTCAGTTCTTTTTCCAGACGATAGATTTCCTCCATCAACAACCTGAAGACGGTTGATTTCCTGCTACCTGATCTTGCTAAAAATAGGAGGTAAAGCGATGTAAAGGTTTTCCCATTTTTAAGCTGAACATCAAATTTATCCTGACAGGCATACGCCATTACACCAAGCAACACTATTAAAATAAGCTCAGCTGCGGCGCCTGTTTTATAATGTATATAGCGTATCAATCGTTGTGCAAAAGTGGGGAGCGTCAGAAACTCCAAGCAAAGTTCTCTATTCTGCTTACTCTTAGTTCTTTTAAACATGCATGGTATCTACCCTCTATTTTTGGCAAAAAAAATAAATGATGAATTAGGATGTGTATAGCCACTACTTTTCATTTATCCAGTAGAGTAGATCACTAAGCAACCAACCACACGACTTAGCCCCAAGCATTTTACGTTGGGGGAACAGGCCTGAGCGTTCGAGCTTCCAAGCAGTTGAACGTGATACAGAAGTAATATATTGACGTTCTTTCTCTCTAACGAGTCGGTCACAAGGCTCACCGTAATCTTTCAAGACCTGTAGCCGCTGTTGAGATGTGGGTTTGATAAATACTGTATCCATTTTGACTCCTTCGTTTTGGCAGAAGAAGAATGACCTATGGATGAGCTTAAAAAAAGCGGCATACCACTTGCTAAGGCTTAGCAAGTGCTTAGCAAGTGGTGGTGGTGATTATTTTTTATTTAATTTCAGCCAGTTACATACATCTTCGCAAGTAAAGTTAACATCAAAATTGTAAGTATTTGACTGTGCTATTTCTGTTAGCACTTCAGTTACAGCAGAAGGATTTCTCAAAAATTTTTTATCTTTAAAATGCTCACGCAGTAGGATATAGATCATCTCACTGTCTCTTGTTTTTTCTCGAAACTGTACATTACGTTCGACTGGTGGATTATCCATCCACACTTTCACCGTTGATGGGTTTATCGGAATACCTTTTTTTTGAAAAAACCAAGCAACTTTACCTGGAGGGACCTTCCCATTTCGAGAAAAAATCTCATTGATTAGAATGTATAATGCAAACCTACTATTCGGTGGGTAGTAAGATACTATTACATCTTCATATTCCTCAGGAAAATTAATACTACTATCAACATTTTTAATAGTAGATTCAGATATCAAATCATTATAAAATGACTCAATCGCTTCTCTTTCAATATAAAGATTTTTTATTTCCGATGTTAAAGACTTACGGAAAACCAAATAGTCATAATCAGTATTATGAAAAGGAGAAACAAAAACAACTCCAGCTTTGTTTTTCAAATCATTATATTTTTCTTTATCAGACAATACATACTGTTCACGGCTAAAATGCGTAGTCTTTGTCGGTTTTATATGCCAATAACCATACGCCATTCCATCATATCTGTACTCGTTATATCCTTTAAAGAAGCGAATAGACCACTCATGTTTAAATTTCCATTGAAAGTGTTTTTCTAAGTTCTGTTCAGGTGTAAACGATAAATATTCATGAAGCGGGTTACTTTCGTGCTGAAATAAGTCCATTCCATTACGGACATCATATTCAAAATCATCCTTATTTTCGCGACAATGCCTTAACGTACATGGTTCACCATCAAAATGAATAAAAATATAAAACTTTCCTTTTATCCACTCGCTAATAATAAACTCAATATCTAGACCAAACTTATCAACAACTTCGGATAAAGAATAGAAGAACTTCATTATCAACTCCCATCACATAATACTTTAATTCATTTGTATTTTTTAATGCATTGCTATCATTGTAATTGATAACTAATTAGTACAATACTAAAAAACCTAACTTACATGGGAGTTTTTTACATATCACTTTTAACAAACTACAAATTGATAATGAGATATACTGAAAAAGTAATCCGAGCAGGCTCAATAAATATTGATAAATTGTTAAATTTTTTTCTAATCGAATATGCTGTAGTTGAAAGCCTTATAACACATTCAGCAACCTTGCTAAATAGCTGCGCCTAATACCGCTACACTTTTGCCTGACCATGTTTTCCTCCGGGGAATGGGCTGGCGGTTTCCATAAAATGGCGGACCTTTTTCAGTAACTGCCACATTGAGCGGCACTGATGATTACGGGTTATCGTGTCATGAAGTGCCTGCCATAGCCGTTCCACATGATTCACCCACGGCGAGTAAACCGGCTGGTAAATTACCCTGAACTTGGGATTTGCTTTCAACCAGCGCTGTGTTTCGCGGCTTTTATGGATAATGTAGTTATCAACGATCAGCGTGATTGTTTTCGCCCGCCGGTAAGTGGCTTTCAGGTGCTTCAGCAGAGCGATAAACAGCGCTGAACTTTTGCTGTTGCCGCCCACGTAGCTGACTTTACCCGTGCCACTGTGCAGTGCGCCGGCCAGATAGTATTTTTCGTTCTGCCCCGGCGTCACTACCCGTTTCTGCTGTCCGCGCAACTGCCAGTCCGCACCGATTTTAGGATTAAGGTGAATATCCACTTCATCTTCATAAAATACCGGATGCTCTGCGTTGCATTCATCCAGCGCTTTGTGGATTACCGCCATCTTTTCATCTTTATGTGGGTCACGGATGCGCAGAGTTGGCGCGGCCCTGCGCCATACAAGCCCCGCAGATGGCAACCAGCGGCGAACGGTTCCTGCATGTAACTGGCAACCGGTTATCTCATTGATTTTTATTGCCAGTAATTCGGTGCTCCAGCGTGAACGTTGATAACCAAAATCGCCGGGAGAATGCTTTATCAGCTCACGTAACAGGGTGCAGATATGTTCAAAAGGCCAGCGTCGGGAGCGCCCTGCGGGTAAGGATTTCAGGCCTTCAATACCTGAGTGCGTAAACCAGTTAATCCAGCGACCAACGGATGAACGGGCACAACAGAGAGTTCTGGCAACATCGCTGACCCGTTCACCCCGATGAAGCATCAGCATGGCCGTGAGTCTGCGGGCATGATTTTTATCGCGCGTTTTATGAATAGCTTTCTGCATCAGGCGTCGTTCGCCACGGGGTATTGGTGCTATGATCGGCATCGCTCAGTCCGGTTGGTGGTTTTGGTTGGTTTGGCGAATGATCAGATCGCGCAATCCGGGCTGAGTTCCCTTTCAGTGATCTACTATTCCGCGCAGCTATTTAGACTTAGCCTGTACCACTATTATAGCCAGATAGCATAAGGAGTCCTCAGATGAGTAGCCAATCGACATTACCGCAAGTTACAAAAGCACAGATTTATCGCGCCGTTGCCAGCTCAACCGCGATCGAAACCGGTGCTTCAGTGCAAAAAATTGAGCAGCAACTCAAAAAAAATCAGGCACAAGCGAAAGCCGTTGGACTCGCTCGCTAGTCTGGCAAGATATCACTCACCAGCTGTTTCATAGGGTTGTAGTTCCCAGAAACACCCGCCTGTATTGCCTTGAAGTAAAATGCCTTGTGCTCATCCCACAGGCTGTAGTCTAGTAAGCCCTTCCCCGCCAGAACCGACAGCACATCGCAAAGTAGCCGCGACAGACGCCCGTTACCTTCTCTGAATGGGTGGATCAAAATAAACTCCACATGGCATTCAGCCAGATAACTAACCAGCTCCGGACGAGCCAGGGATTTCAGTTCACCAGACTGGGAGAGAAACAGCCTCTCAAAACCATCTAGAAGCAGCGGAATCCTGTCAGCAGCGGCAAACTGAAAGCCATCCTTAGTCAAGTTGGCATTACGCAACCTCCCCGCCCAGTCGTACACATTCCCCAGCCATTGGCGATGCCACCCGCTGATATGCTCAAAAGCCAGAGCCGCTGGCAGTTGGCCTTCGATAAATAGCTGTTCATAAAGCATCAGCAGCAGGCCAGATTCCAGAGCCTCCATTTCCTCTTCATCAGTGATCCCTAACTTATTAGCCAGCACCAGGTCTCCAGAACCCGGTTGATACCGCTCTTCTGCTGAATTAAGCTCATATCTTGCCAAGCTCTTACCTCCGTCCAAACAAGTTCACAACGTTGTTTTCCTGCTGTCGCTGATAGTTGTTGACCCTATCTTCCCAAATCTCAAGCGCCCTGCGCTTTTCAGGCAAGTAATCATAACGATCATAGTGTTTCGAGCTGACGTCATTCAAAGCGTGATTCTGGATACGGTCGCGGATCTCTTTGCTGATCCCCGCCTCTCCCATCAGCGTTTTACAGGTGCGACGTAAATCTCGTGCCGTAAAAACTTTAAACTCCGGATTAAAAGCCCGAAAATACATGATGGAACGCGCCAGACTATCGGTGCGCACTGGGCGCTCACCGTTTGTTGATAGCGGGAAAATATAGGGGCTGTTACTTTCCTTAGTGAGTTCTTTAACAGAGGCTAGTTCACTTAATGCCGATTCAGTCAGTGGGATCAAATGCTCACGCTTGTTTTTCGATACATCGGCAATGACCAGCAACGTCTTTTGCTGCCAATCAATCGCGCTCCACTGGCTGGCTATCATTTCGAACGGGCGCTGCCCGCCAGCATAAACACAGAAGCGGATTAGGTGCTGCATCAGCGGCCCAACGTTGGTAGCCTGAGCGAACTGCTCCATGACAAAACGAAGCTCTTCCAGCGTTAACCATGTATCACCCACTTTTTCTGCCGAGGACTGTTTCGGTATGGCCGATACCGGATTAACTTCAAGCCCGAACGTAATGCCCACGCTGGTATTCATCGGATCGTTATCGGCCTTCAGACCGTAGTTAAATGCCGCCATAAGGTAGGAACGAATTCGGTTCGCATGGACTACAGCATCACGCTGGATAATACCTGAGAGAATGGTCTTGATCTGCAGAGGTGTTACATCCTTCGCTTTGGTTTCGCGAGGAATAACCGTATAGCACTCTCTTTCCATGCGCTTCAATACATCAGCCCACGTCCGCTTGTTGTCGAGCTTCATCTTATTGACGTAACCATGCACCAGTTCTTCAAACGATCCCTGAGAACGATGCAACTGCATAATGTGCTGTTCGGCCAGGCGCTGTTGCTCAAGCTCTTGCTGGGGCTCTTTTCCTTCAACAAGCCAGGCACCATACTTTTTCGCCAGCTCATTGGCCGTCACCAGTTTCATCTCAGGCCAGATGCCCAACTGGATGAACTTCTCTTTCTTCCCTTTCTCAACGTAGTAACGGAAATAAAAAACTTTGCTGCCAGAAGGCTGAACCTTAACGCCAAGCCTGCCAGTACCACGTTGAGCACTGTTGCTCCACACGTAGTACGCCGTGCTTTTTGTCTTCAATCCACGTATAGCAGTCTCAGTAAGATTAGCGGCCATGAGTTTACCTTTCTAAGATAAGCGTTACCTGACCCGATGCCCATTTCGGGTCAGGTAATGGGTCAGGTAAGGATAGTACAATGAGGAAATAAGAGAACCAATCAGAAACAAAAATAATTTCATAACCAATTGATTATAGACAATTAAAAATACAAACAGAGACAATGGCGAACAATTAAAAACATGCCGATTTTATGACTCATAATCGCTTGGTCGTTGGTTCAAACCCAACAGGGGCCACCAAATTTTAGCTTTAACGTCATATCATTAAGCCACTTCCAGCGAAGTGGCTTTTTTGTTGGTTTTCCTACCCGGCTCCTTTTTGTCCCCACCGCGGCCCATCATCACAGAACGTAGGCAGTTCACAACTCTGCAGTCCCTCAATTACGCTGCGGATTTTCGCATGATAGGCTTTCCGAACGACCCTTTTCAGCTCAGGCCGCTGCGGATCCTATGAAACTCAAATTATCCTTCCAGGTGAAGCTCTTTCTCGCACTGGTGGTTTTTTCCTGTCTGCTGCTGGCGCTATTGGGCACGCTGCTCTTCCACTTTATTGACCGCCAGTTGCACCATGATTTAGGTCAGCGCGCCCGCGTACAGGCTAGCGAGATAGCATTAATGCCCGGGCTTGCGGAAAAGGTGCTGCAGCGCGATATTCCCGGCATTGCGCGGCTTATTCAGCCGCTGCGCGCCGAAAGCGATGCCAGCTATATTGTGATTGGCGACGTTCACGAACAGCATCTGTACCACTCGGAATCACCGGAGCGCCTTAATCTGCCGATGATCGGCGGGGATAACCGCGACGTACTCAACGGCAAAACCATTATCTCGGTGCGTAAAGGAGGGATTGGCGTGTCGCTGCGCAGCAAAGCCCCCATTTTCGATAGCCAACATCGGGTTATCGGTATCGTCTCCGTTGGCTACCTCACCTCTTATATCGCCAATATTAACGCCCGTTTGCTATGGCGAACCGCGCTGTATGGCTTCGCCCTGCTCCTGATGCTGTTTATCTTTTCCTGGCTGCTGGCTCGCACGCTGAAAAAGCAGATGTTCGGCCTGGAGCCCAAAGATATTGCCCAACTGGTATTGCAGCAAAAAGCGCTGCTTGAGGCCATGTATGAGGGGGTGTTTGCGGTCAACGTCGATAAACAATTAATCCTGATCAACCGCGCCGCGAGGGAAATGCTCAATATTCCCCACAGCGAGCAAGCGCTGCTGGGCAAGCCGCTTGATGAGGTTATTCAGCTGCCGCCGTCGTTTTTTGCGCCGGGTAATACCGCTTATGATAGCCGCCATCACGATCACATCACCGTCCTGAATCAACGGGAAACCATCGTCAACCGGGTCGCCATTGAAGTCGAGCCCGGGGTTCCCAGCGGCTGGGTATTCAGTTTTCGCGATAAAAACGATATCAATACGCTCAGTAGCCAGCTGAGTCAGGTAACCCGCTACGCCGATAATCTGCGCATCATGCGCCATGAGCAGCTTAACTGGACCGCCACGCTGGTCGGCCTGCTGCAAATGCAGCGCTATGACGATGCGCTACGCTACATTCAGGTACAGGCGGAAGGTGCCCAGCAGGTGCTGGATTTTCTCTCCACGCAGTTTGTCTCTCCTGCCCTGTGCGGCCTGCTGCTGGGGAAATATGTCAGCGCCCGCGAAAAGGGCGTAGAGCTACTTTTCGACCCGGCCTGCCAGCTTTCTCGTCTGCCGGAAGGGCTGAGCGAAACCGAGCTGATGTCAGTCATCGGCAACCTGGTGGATAACGCCGTCGATGCCACGCTAAAAACATCCGCACGCGCCACGCCGGTTGACGTCTACATTTCAGATAGAAACCACGAGCTGGTTATCGAGGTCGCCGACCAGGGCTGCGGCGTCGATGAAAGCATGAAGCCGTATATCTTCGAGCAAGGCTTCACCAGCAAGACGTCCACAGGATGCGAACTCACCGGTGCAGAACATGGCATCGGCCTCTACCTCGTGGCGGGCTACGTCCGGCGTGCCGGCGGCAGCATCGAAATGAGCGATAACGCTCCGCAGGGAACCGTGTTTACGGTTTTCCTCCCATTCAATGCCCCTCCTTGTGCAGGATTTTCCTATGACTGATATCCGTCCTCTTGAGGTTGTGATTGTTGAAGATGAGCCGCATCTGGCGCAGCTGCATCGGGAGTATATTGAGCAAAATTTTCATCTGCGAGTGGTCGGCATCGCCGGTTCGCTGGAACAGGCCCGCGAGCTGATTTCCCGCCACCAGCCGCGTCTGGTACTACTGGACAACTATTTACCGGATGGTCAGGGCGTTGAACTCATCGACAGCCCGTTGCTCAAGCAGTTTGGCTGTGCCGTCATTTTTATAACCGCCGCCAGCGATATGCAAACCTGTAGCCATGCCATGCGCAGCGGCGCGTTTGACTATCTCATTAAGCCGGTTTTTTCCCATCGTCTGCGCGCTTCGCTTGAACGCTTTATGCTGTTGGAGCACACGCTGCGCCAGGTGAAGGTTGTCGACCAGCGCGCGCTGGACAAACTGTTTAATTTACCCGCAGGCGATGCCTCAGCAGCACCGTCGACAAAGGGGATCGAGCCCGCCACGCTGGCACGCGTCAAACGTCTTTTCAGCGAGCGCCCGGAGTTTAGCTGGTCCGTCGAACAGATCGTAGAAGAAGCCGGGATAAGCAAAACGACAGGACGTCGCTATCTGGAATACTGCGTGGAAATCGGCTTTATTACCATCGAAATTCAGTACGGCAATATTGGTCATCCACGCCGTTTATACCGTAAAAAAAACGACGCTAATTAACTTCGCGCACGCGGTTTCTATGGTGTTAATTGCTGAAAAAACGCCAACTATCACATTTCGGCCAGCCCGCGCTGGCCCCCCTCTTGTCACCTTTGCCGCGTCAGCTATGTTGGCTTTTAGTTCTTCAAACGTAACTAAAAGGTTAATAATAATGTCGAACGTATTCCGTATTTCTCTGCTCTCTGCTGCTGTGTTCATGTCATCCTCCGCGCTGTCCGCTCTGCCGCAGGGCTATCCGGCCGACTATCAGAAGGTCGTTGATGCCGCCACGAAAGAAGGCAAAGTGGTGATTTACTCTACCACCGACACCAAAGCGGCCGGGCCGCTTATTCAGGGTTTTGAAGCCCTCTATCCCGGCATCAAAGTCGAATACAACGATATGAACAGCACCGAGCTGTACAATCGCTTTATCAGTGAACAGGCCGCCGGTGGCGGCAGCGGCGACGTCGTCTGGAGCTCCTCGATGGACACCGCGCTGAAGCTGGCGACCGACTACGCCCAGCAGTACGTTTCGCCGGAACAAAGCCAACTGCCAAAATGGGCGGTCTGGAGCAATAAAGCCTATGGCACCACCTACGAGCCGGTGGTGTTTATCTACAATAAGCGCCTCATCCCGGCGAATGAAGTGCCGGATTCTCACGCCGCGCTGGCCAAGCTGATCGCCAGCCAGGTCGACAAATTTAAAAGTAAGGTCACCACTTACGATATCGAAAAATCCGGGCTCGGCTTCATGTTGTCGGTACAGGATTACAAGGCCGATCCGCACTACTTCAAAACGCTGGCCGATGTCGCTAAAGGCGGCTTAGCCGTGCAGTCATCTACCGGCACGATGATGGAGCGGGTATCCTCCGGCGAAAACTTAATTGGCTTCAATATCCTGGGGTCCTACGCTGAAGCGCGAGCCAAAACCGATCCGTCGCTGGGCATTGCCTATCCGAAGGACTACACCCTGGTGCTGTCGCGCGTCTCCTTCATCAGCCAGCAGGCAGAACATGCTAACGCCGCAAAACTGTGGCTGGACTACGTTCTGTCTGAAAAAGGGCAAAACATTCTGGCCAACCAGGCGGATATCCCCTCCATCCGTAACGACATCGATGGCAAAAATGACATCGACGGCATGACCAAAATGCTGGGCAACGCGCTGAAACCGATCCCGGTTGATGAGTCGCTGCTTGAATACCTGCAGCCGAAAAAACGTCTGGACTACATCAAACAGTGGCGTGAAGCCGCGGCCAAATAAACGCGTAACCTAAGCGCGCCGTTCGCCGGCGCGCTTGCTGCTCGCTACCTGAATTCGTGTTATCGGATCTCTTCGCTTATGAATGCATTACGCAGAAAGTGGCAAAGCCTGCCGCGCGGCGTCGTCGTGCTGCTCACCGCGCTGGTTATCTACACGCCGCTGTCCTTTATTGTGATCCAAAGCTTCCTGTCCGCGCCCTTCTTTTCACCGGCAAAGACCTGGAGCCTGGAATCCTTCGGCTTCATTTTTACCGACCCTGACTTCTACAAGGCGCTGAAAAGCGGGTTTATTCTGGCTTTCGGCCTCGTCATCATCGCCATCCCTCTCGGCGGCGTGCTGGCGTTTCTGATGGTGCGCACCGATCTCCCCGGCAGACGGTTAATTGAACCGCTGATCCTGGTCCCCATTTTTGTCTCGCCGATGGTGCTGGCATTTGGCTACGTGGTCGCCGCCGGTCCCGTGGGTTTCCTGTCGCTGTGGGCGCAGTCGCTGATCGGCTTCGTCCCGTGGAACATTTACGACATGTCGAGCATCGTGGTCATCGCCGGGCTGACCCACGTTCCGCACGCCTATCTGTACATCTCTTCGGCGCTGCGCAGCGTGAGTTCGGACGTCGAAGAAGCCGCGCGGATCGCCGGTGCGTCTCCGCTACAGGTCATGACCTCGGTCAGCCTGCCGATGGTCCGGCCGTCCATTCTGTATGCCATTGTGCTGCTGTTTTTCCTCGGCCTGGAAGTCTTCGGCCTGATGCTGGTGCTGGGCGATCCGGAAGGCAACATGGTACTGGCGACTTACCTGTATCAGCTCACCAATAAGCTTGGTACGCCGTCTTACCATCTGATGGCCGCGGTGGCGGTGGTGCTTATCTGCCTGACTATTCCGCTGGTCATGCTGCAACGCCGCCTGATGCGTACGGCGAACCGCTTTGTCACCATGAAGGGAAAGGCCTCACAGGCGCGCGCGCTGCCGCTGGGGAAATGGCGCTGGGTGGCAGGGGCGGTAGTCGCCTTCTGGCTCACCGTGACCATCGGCGTCCCGCTGATGGGCGTGGTGCTCCGCGCTTTTATCTCCAACTGGGGCGTTGGCGTGTCGCTCTGGGACGAGCTCTCGCTCAATACGTTCCGCACCATCTGGGCGCAGCCGAACCTGCTGCGGGCCATCGTCAACTCCATGGCCATTGGCGTGATCGGCGGCGCGCTGGCGGTGGGCTGCTATCTGTTTATTGGCATCGCGATGCACCGTAAACCGGATAACACCACGCGCTTCCTCGACTACAGCGTGCTGGTCCCCCGTGCGGTACCAGGCCTGCTCGCCGGTCTGGCATTTCTGTGGGTCTTCCTGTTTTTGCCGATGTGGCTCGATAACGCGCTGAAATCCGGCTGGCTTTCGGGCATGCCGTGGTCACAGTGGCTGCGCGATACCCTGATAGTCTGGCTGCGCTCGTTACGTAGCACCATTTTCAGCGTTTGGCTGGCCTACACGGTAGTGTGGATGGCCTACGGCCTGCGGCTGATTTCCTCAACGCTCCTGCAGGTCGGGCCGGAGCTGGAAGAAGCGGCGCGCAGTACCGGCGCGACGCGTGGACAAATCACCCGCCACGTCACCATTCCGCTTTCACGCTACGGCCTGATTGGTTCATGGCTGCTGATGTTCCTGATCTTCGAACGGGAATACTCAACGGGCGTTTACCTGCTGTCGCCGGGGACGGAAACCATCGGCTCGATGCTGGTGTCCCTGTGGGCGGCTGGCGCAATTGATATCGTTGCTGCGCTCTCGTTTATTAACATTCTGTTGGTGGTGGTCGGTCTGGGTGTGGCCCTTCGTTTTGGAGTGAAATTACATGATTGAATTATCGGTCGAAAACCTGCACTTAACCTACGGCGATAACCCGGTGTTAAAGGGCGTGACCATGAACCTTAAACGCGGCGAAGTGGTTTCTCTGCTGGGCCCCTCGGGCAGCGGGAAAACCACGCTGCTACGGGCGGTGGCCGGGCTGGAAAAGCCCACGCAGGGCGCAATTACCATCGGCAATCGCAAAGTCTACGACGGCACGCCGCGCAGCGAAATTCCGGCCGAAGAGCGCAATCTGGGGCTGGTGTTCCAGTCTTACGCCCTGTGGCCGCACAAAACCGTTTCTGAGAACGTGGCCTATCCGCTGAAGCTGCGCAAGGTTCCCGGTCCGGAGATCAACAAACGCGTGCAGGACGTGCTGGATCAACTGGGTCTGGGGCACCTGGGCAAGCGCCACCCGCACCAGCTCTCCGGCGGCCAACAGCAGCGCGTTGCCATTGGCCGCGCGCTGGTCTACAACCCGCCCGTGATTCTGCTCGATGAACCGCTGTCCAACCTTGATGCGAAGCTGCGCGAAGAGGCGCGCGTGTTCCTGCGCGAGCTGATCATCAAACTGGGGCTTTCTGCGCTGATGGTGACCCACGATCAGAACGAAGCGATGTCAATTTCCGATCGTATTCTGCTGCTCAACAACGGCAAAATTGAGCAACAGGGCACGCCGCAGGAGATGTACGGGTCACCGAAAACGCTCTTCACGGCCGAGTTTATGGGCAGCAACAACCGGCTGCACGGCAAAGTGACCGAGATTCGGGACGGCAAAGCGCGTATTGAAGGCCAGGGCTGGACGCTGTGGGGCCAGGCGGGTGAAGGGATACAGGTGGGTCATGAAGGCACCGCGGTGATCCGCGTCGAGCGCGTGGCGCTGGTCGAGGGACCGGGGGAGAATCAGCTGGCGCTGCCGCTGCTCACCAGCATGTATCTTGGTGACCGCTGGGAGTACCTGTTCCGCACGCCGGGCGATAACTTTGTTATCCGCGCTTACGGTAACGATGTACGCGGTTCACAGCACTGTCATCTGGCACTGCCGGAACAGCACGTCTGGGTGTTTCCAAAATCCTGACGACAAACAGGGGCGGCGATTGCCGCCCCGAAGCCCGATCATAAGCGGCATCCCGCCATCGCGCTTAGCGGGCCCCGCCATCGTTACCGATTTCGTAACCGTCCAGATATGCCTGCGCCATCGCTTCGTGGTTGACTAAAAAACGCGACTGCTCCAGGCTCGGATGCAGTCTGTGGGACTCGGTTTCGACATTTTCAAATAACATAGTGAGTTTGCCCGTGTCGTGGTGATGGCCTTGCGTCATACCGTCCATACAAGCCTCCATCAGCATGCCGGACGTTTCATTCGTACGAACGGGGGAATATGCCAGTTCGGGCTTCTCTTTTAGCGCTTGTTCAATAAAGGCATAGGCCTGGCCCACGACCTGCAGACAATCATCGGCGTGCTGTTTTGCCCAAGCGGTATGTGACGCGGTAGTTATGACTATGGCAGCCAGAATGTGAAATCTCATTAGTAATATCTTGTTAAACTTATAATAAAGTAAAACCGGCGCCAGAAATGCGCTGGTTTTTTAGCCTGTCGCTGTGAATGTTGAAATGGGTAACGCTAACCACATCATGCGTGAAATCAGGGGTTAAAACTGCTCGCATTAATATTGGAATGTTTCATCGGCATCACGCTCAAACAACATTAATAAATAAACACATGAACATGTATAAAATAAGATCATAACGCTAAAAAAACGCCATGTTATTTATACTTTGTTATTCAATGGAAATAATATTGTTAAAAAATAACAAATGATTAAACACAATGGATTTCGAATGAAATCCATTTAATAGAAATGCCCCTTTACTGTTTCGTGAATAATATTGCCACGTTACGCACCGGATAAGGCATTATTTTTCAGAAGAACATTGAAATAATTAACTGACTAATGAATCTTTCACAGTGCGCTTGCCGCCTGCACCTTCTTGCCTTCCTGACAATCAAAGCAGGAGAAGATGAAAATAAGGTTTTGAATAATTCATATTTTAATCAATACATCTGAAATCATAATAAAAACCAATTCAGGATAATTCCGCTGTTCACCACAAAATATATCCACAATACAGTTCACGGCAACTGAATCACATTTATGGCATAGCTTAACCGCCGTAGAGATTAAATAACCGCCATCATCATACTCGCTGTCCGGGCTATTTATCGGTATTTGAGGCAACAAAAAGCCACTACAATGAGTGGCTTCGGCAGGCGGATGCTTTCACATCCGCCTTATCGGCATACAGGACGGTTTATACCAGAGCGCGCAGCTCTTCACGTATGTAATCGGAAAAATATTCCGGGTTTTTAATCAGCATATGATCGCCAGAGCCGACCTTCTCGGCCCAGCCCACAACCTTCTGGGTAAACCCGGCGTTCCAGCCATCGCGATCGCCTCGTGCCGTAATGTCGGCAGCGCTCACCGGCGTACCCAGTTCGTTCAAATACTTGAGAATTCCCTTCGCTGTACTTTCGTCCATAGACTGTGGCACCGGCTCAGACGTATTCATACCACCAATAAAATCCAATGCTTTATCAATGACTGCTGGCATATTCATGTCCTTAAATTAACCACGTAGTAAACAAGTCTATACTATTGCCCGGAATCAGCAGCGATTACAAAGAAACAGCTCACGTTATTGCACTTTTTCGTGAAGTATCCCCCGTTTTATCGTTTTACGGACAAAAAAAAGCCGGCACCCAAGCGCCGGCTGATACCGCAGAAAGAACAATCAGGCGTGAGTGGTCGGGCTCTGCTCCGCGCTGGATTTGCTGTTTTCCAGCATCCGGCGTACCGGCACAATCAGCACGCACAGCACTGCCGCGCAAATCAGCAGCGCGATAGAGCAGCGGGCAAACAGATCCGGCAGCATGTCCAACTGGTCAGCCTTAACGTGGCCACCAATCAGGCCCGCTGCCAGGTTACCCAACGCGCTGGCGCAGAACCACAGGCCCATCATCTGGCCGCGCATTCTTTCCGGCGCCAGCAGCGTCATGGTCGCCAGGCCAATCGGGCTCAGGCACAGTTCACCGAGCGTCAGCATCAGGATGCTGCCCACCAGCCATAGCGGCGATACGCCAGCCCCGCCGTTGCTCAACACGTTCTGTGCCGCCAGCATCATCAGGCCAAAGCCCGCCGCCGCACACAGAATACCGATAACAAACTTGGTGATACTGCCTGGACGCACGTTCCGACGCGCCAGCGCAGGCCAGGCCCAGCTAAACACCGGAGCCAGCAGAATGATAAACAGCGCGTTAATCGACTGGAACCACACCGCCGGGATCTCGAAATCACCGATCATGCGGTTAGTGTAGTCGTTAGCAAACAGGTTGAAGGAGGTGGGCTTCTGCTCGAACGCCGACCAGAAAAACGCGGCGGACACCAGCAGGATAAAACACACCAGCAGGCGCGCGCGTTCTTTACGGCTCAGGCCCGCAAAGGCAAACAGATAAACGAAGTACAACGCGACCGACGCGGCGATCACGTACACCAGCACGCTCGCCACCGCGACCGGGTTAATCACGATGATACCCAGGGCAATCAGAGTGATAATGACCGCTACGCCAACCGCCAGCGCCAGCAGCCAGGCCCCCACGCCGTTCTTCTTAGCGACCGGGCTATTCCAGGTGGAATCCAGCCCAACTTCGCTGTCGTAACGTTTCATCGCCGGCACAGCGAACACGCGGAAGATAACCAACGCCACCAGCATCCCGATACCGCCGATACCGAAGCCCCAATGCCAGCCGTGTGACTTGATCAGCCAGCCGGAAATCAACGGCGCGATAAACGAGCCCATGTTGATGCCCATGTAAAACAGCGAGAAACCGCCGTCGCGGCGGGCGTCGCCTTTTTTATACAGCGTACCGACCATCACGGAGATACAGGTTTTAAACAACCCCGATCCCAGAACGATAAACATCAGGCCGATAAAGAACAGGTTGTCGCCCATAAAGGCGGAGAGCGCAATCGACAGGTGACCCAGCGCAATCAGAATTGAGCCGTACCATACGGCTTTTTGCTGACCAAGCCAGTTATCTGCCAGCCAACCGCCCGGCAGCGCCGCCAGGTACATCGTGCCGGCAAAGATACCCACAATGGCCGACGCATTCTCACGCGCTAACCCCATGCCGCCGTCATACACGGTCGCGGCCATAAACAGGATCAGGAGCGGGCGAATGCCGTAAAACGAAAAGCGCTCCCACATTTCGGTAAAGAACAGCGACCCGAGCGGATACGGGTGACCGAAAAAGGTACGGCTTTCGTGTTTGTTAACAGAGGAATGCATAGTTTCTCCAGAGAAGGTGCGTTGTAACGCAGGTAAGTCGTGTAAGCAGGCTAGTCATTTTCTAATTTTGTCGAAATTTCACATTAAGCTCGGTGTTTTTTAACCATTTGATAACCATAATATGGTCATGTCTAGCCCCTTCACCGCTATTTTTAGATGAAAACTCGACAAACATCTAGTTTTATAGATTTTGCATTGGCAAAACGCTTAAGGTGATTGACATCACAATATCATGCAAACATTGTTTTATTTACCATATAAAACAAACAATTATCAAATCAAAACTCGACAATAATTGCGTCAAAGACGGGGAAAATAAAAGTATAAAAAGTAGGGAAAAGAGCCTCTTCAACGGTACATAACCGATAAGTGGCAATAATGATCGCAGCAAGATTGCTGCTGTCGGGAGGCCTTGAAAATGGCGCAAGAACGCGCCATTGATATCGGCAGCCGCAGCAAAATCATCGGCGGCCGCAGGAGGAAAAATAGCGTTATTTTGCGTGCCAGTAGGCGCTGGAACGCACCAACTGAGGGTCGAGGTCGTCGGTCACAAAATCGTCGGTCAGTTTTTTGACCACCTTACCCTCGCCGGTCAGCCAGATAAAGTAATCTGACTCAGGAACCTTAAGCTGCGCCAACCGCGCGGCCACGGCGGCGCTATCATATCCACTAATCCACTCGATGTTCACGTCATCAAATCCGGCCAGATAGGCTTTGTCCGCCGTATTCCCCACCATCACCAGCGCAGTCACCTGCGGACGCTTTGCTAGCGCACTCAGCGCTATCAAGCGGCGACGCAGCGCCGGCAGACCGGTTTCATCGCAAACGTAAAGCTGCCATGCATAATCTTCTGGCACAATCAGCGAGCCGCGCGGCCCGCCGAGGGTTAACGTATCGCCCACTTTGGCATTCATCGCCCAGCGGCTGGCGACGCCCCCTTCGTGAATAAAGAAATCGTAGGCCAGTTCATGACGCTCAGCGTTGTACAGCGGCGTGTAGTCTCGCGACTGTGGGCGAACGCCTTCGGCCCACACAATCCCTTCATCAGTCACCGTCGGCGGCGTGATGTTCATCCCGGCCTCAGGGAAAAACAGCTTGGTGTGGTCATCAAAACCGCGCGAGCTAAAGCCATCAAGCGCTTCACCGCCCAGCACAACGCGCTGAAAAGCGTCGCTGATACGCTCGACGCGCAGCACCGTCAGTTCGCGAAAGCGAAGTTCATTACGTACGCGCTGTGGGTACTTTTTTTCTTTCATCTGGCGTCTCTCTCACAAATAGATATATCTAAACAATTTGCAAATGATAATGATTGCTAGTTAAACAGAAAGCAAGCAGTTTTTATGATATAGCGATAAATGAGTAACAAAAAACCGACACAACAAAAAATAACAAATATTATCAATCAATTAAAAAAATTACTTATTTCTGCATTGCTAAATTATCATTATTAGATATAAATTAGATATATCTAAATAACGATAAGGAAAAAACAATGAAACCTTTCTCTGATACTGAACATCGTGGCCGTGGTCATCGCGGCGGGCATCGCGAGTGCGAACACCGCGGCGGGCATGGTGAGGGCCACGGCGGCGGACGTCGCCAGCGTTTCTTCGGCCACGGTGAGCTTCGTCTGGTCATTCTCAACATCGTGAAGGATAACGCCAGCCACGGTTACGAGCTGATTAAGGCCGTTGAAGCCTTGACCCAGGGCCACTATAGCCCGAGCCCGGGAGTGATCTATCCGACGCTTGATCTGTTGCAAGATCAGGGGCTGATTACCGTGCACGAAGAGGATGGCGGCCGCAAAAAGATCGCCATTACCGCCGAAGGAACGCAGGCGCTGGCGGAGAGCGAAGAACAGCTGGCGCAGATTCAGGTGCGTCTGAAGGCCAGAATGGTCGGTCACGAACTGCGTAAGCACCCACAAATGAAGCGCGCCCTGGATAACTTCAAGGCCGTACTCGACCTGAAAGTTAACCAGGAAGAAATCAGCGACGCGCAGCTCAAGCAGATTGTCGGCGTCATCGACCGCGCGGCGCTGGAGATTTCACAGCTGGATTAGTGCAGTACGGTGACGGCATCCTGAAGTCGGCTGGCGCGGTGCTTAACCATCGCCGATACGTTGGCGCTTTCCGCCACCAGCCCGGCATTCATCTGGGTGATTTCATCGAGCTTCGATACCGCACGGGTTAACTCAGAAAGCCCGGTCGCCTGCTCGGAGGTTGACTGGCTAATCTGTGCAATCAGTTGGGTGACATTCTGTACCTGCGAGACAATGTCATCCATCGTTTGCCCTGCCGCATGCACCTGCTCGGATCCCGACCGTACCTTGCTGGCGCTGGCTTCTATCAGTTGACGAATTTCGTTGGCCGCCGTTGCGCTTCGACTGGCCAAATGTCTCACCTCGCCGGCCACAACCGCAAACCCTTTCCCCTGCTCTCCCGCCCGCGCGGCTTCTACTGCCGCATTTAGCGCCAGGATATTGGTCTGGAAGGCAATATCGTTAATCAACGTCGTAATCGAGCCGATACGCTGGGTGCTGTCGGCAATCTCTTCCATCGTCTGTACCACCCGGTGCATCGCCTGGCCGCCCTGCGCCGCCGCGCCGCTGGCGGCCAGCGAGAGCTGGTCGGCCTCCGCTGCGGTCTGCGAGTTATTCTGCACCGACGTGGCCATCTGGCTCATGGTGGCCACGGTCTGCTGGACGTTAACCACCGTTTCCTGCGTGCGCTGATTCAGGTCTTCGTTACCGCGCGCCAGCACATCACTGCCGTTGCTCACGCTATTGACCTGGCTTGAGACATCGTTAATCAGCCAGCGGCACATCAGGCCCAGCTGGCCTACGGCGCGCAGCATCAACCCCAGTTCATCGCTACGCTGCAGATGCTCTACGCTATTACGCTCGCCGGTCGCAACGCTCAGCGCCTGACGCGCAACGTTTTCAATCGGGCGAACGATCTGCCATTCAAACACCGCCGTTGTCAGCAGCAGAATCAGCGCTGACACCAGTACCGCCGACACCGGCGTGCTCAGCGCCAGCAGACTCGCCGCCAGCAGCAGATAAAATCCCAGCATTACGCTTCTGGCGCGCCAGCGCAGCGGGAGCGCAGACAGACGGCCCCACCAGCGTTTGCTTACGACCAGACCTTTATCGAGGCGTTTATGGCTGCGCGCTTCACGCAGCGCCTGATACAGCGGCTCGACGGCGGCCACCTCTTCGGCCGTCGCACGCGTCCGAATCGACATATAGCCGATCGTTTTACCATTACGCACCTGCGGGATAGCGTTCGCGCGCACCCAATAATGGCCGCCGTTTTTTGGCTGATTTTTGACAATGCCGCTCCACGGTTCCCCCTGCTTGAGCGTGCGCCACATATCGGCAAACGCCGCCTTGGGCATATCCGGGTGGCGCACCAGGTTGTGCGGTTTGCCGTGCATCTCTTCGCGGCTGTAGCCGCTGACCTTCACAAAGTCATCGTTGACGTGGGTAATGTAGCTATTGAGGTCAGTGGTCGACATAAGCGTGGTGTGTTCGTCCAGCAGGGAGGCGGACGCGTTCAGATCGGACAGGGTAGACATACGGACATCCTTTTCAGGTGCAGAAAGAAAATGTATTACAATTGTTATATCGGAGGGATTTTAATTAATCTTAATTGTTAATTTTGCGTTAGATCGCAAAATGAGCAAAAGCCCTACTTTTTTTATGCCGCGCTATCCTGGCGCAAAACCTGCCCTCTCATGGCGCAGCGTGCCCTCTTCCGATACCGCCCCCAAATGCCCCTCCGCTGCGCTGGACGATTAAATCTTGTACACCCCCGTTCTTCACAGGCGTTTATCCCGATTTTCATTGCCGCCACTGAAGTGGCGTAATCCCTGCAATACTTAATCTCAGTATCGTGTGATACGTGACCCCCAGGAGCATATTTTGAACAGGTTACCTTCCAGCGCATCGGCTTTAGCCTGCAGCGCACACGCACTGAATCTCATTGAAAAGCGCACGCTTGACCATGAGGAGATGAAAGCACTTAACCAGGAGGTCAGGGAATACTTTAAAGAGCATGTGAATCCGGGGTTTTTAGAGTACCGAAAATCTGTAACTGCCGGTGGGGATTACGGAGCCGTAGAGTGGCAGGCGGGAGGATTAAATACGCTTGTCGACACCCAGGGCCAGGAGTTTCTGGATTGCCTGGGCGGTTTTGGTATTTTCAACGTGGGGCACCGTAATCCAACTGTGGTTTCCGCCGTACAGAATCAGCTCGCCAAACAGCCGCTTCACAGCCAGGAACTGCTTGATCCGCTGCGCGCCATGCTCGCCAAAACGCTGGCCGCACTGGCACCGGGCAAACTGAAATACAGCTTCTTTAGCAACAGCGGCACCGAGTCCGTCGAAGCCGCCCTGAAGCTGGCGAAGGCGTATCAATCGCCGCGCGGCAAATTTACCTTTATCGCCACCAGCGGCGCGTTTCACGGTAAATCGCTTGGCGCGCTTTCCGCCACCGCCAAGTCAACCTTCCGCAAGCCCTTTATGCCGTTGCTGCCAGGCTTCCGCCACGTACCGTTCGGCAATATTGACGCGATGCGCACGATGCTCAGCGAGTGCCAGAAAACGGGCGACGACGTCGCGGCGGTAATTCTGGAGCCTATTCAGGGTGAAGGCGGTGTGATCCTGCCGCCGCAGGGATATCTGCCCGCGGTGCGTAAGCTGTGCGACGAGTTCGGCGCGCTGCTGATTTTTGATGAAGTGCAAACCGGCATGGGCCGTACCGGTAAAATGTTCGCCTGTGAGCATGAAAACGTGCAGCCGGACATTCTGTGCCTGGCGAAAGCCCTTGGCGGTGGCGTCATGCCGATCGGTGCCACAATCGCCACCGAAGAGGTGTTCTCCGTGCTGTTCGACAACCCGTTCCTGCACACAACCACCTTTGGCGGCAATCCGCTGGCCTGCGCGGCAGCGCTGGCAACCATCAACGTACTGCTGACTGAAAATCTGCCTGCCCAGGCGGAACAGAAGGGCGATATGTTGCTGGACGGCTTCCGCTCAATGGCGCGTGAATATCCAGACCTGGTGCGGGAAGCGCGCGGTAAGGGGATGCTGATGGCTATCGAGTTTGTCGATAACGAAATCGGCTACAACTTTGCCAGCGAGATGTTCCGCCAGCGCGTTCTGGTGGCCGGCACGCTCAACAACGCGAAAACTATCCGCGTTGAGCCGCCGTTAACGCTGACGATGGAACAGTGTGACCAGGTGCTGAAAGCGGCACGTAAAGCGCTGGCAGCTCTGCGCGTTAGCCAGGATCAGCTTACCACCGAGCAGTAAACTCACGCCCCCTACGACAGCGTAGGGGGGCGTTATTTTTATTCGCCGCTAAACGGTGAAGCGATGTCCAGCCACTGCACCTCGCAATCGCTAGTGCCGCAAAACAGACGCGTTTCGCCCGTTTCACTTTCCAGTAAACCGCCTGGAAATACCACGTCCCGTAAATCATCACGTTTGCTCTCGCCGGGCAAAAAATCGTCCCGACAGGCGATAATGGCCATCGGGCTGCTCACCCCCTGCTGATAGTCAAAGAGAAAGCGGGCCGCGTAGTAATGCCGGTTGCCCTGCTCGTCATATCGCGCCACGTGCGCCAGCGCGCCGACCCGCCCATCCGGCAACACCCGCGCTTCGTTCACCCCGCACCAGCACAACGGATCAACGTGATCGATGAGCGTAGCGTTAGCGAGAGTCTGCGCGTTGAGATCCTCCAGCCGCGATAAGAGTACCCAGCCGATGGTGCCGCGTCCGCCGGGCTCTCCCTGTGGACGGGTAAAGACCAGAAGACGCCCATCGGGCAGCTCAACCGGGCGGATATCCTTCATCCCCCACGGGCCGGTTGCCACCGGACGCAGTGCCGAAATGCAGGGGCCCGCGAAGAACTGCGTCCGCCAGCAAACCTCGCCTTCCGGCATAAAGGCAACCTCTACGCCGCCGAACAGCAGATGTCCGCCAATCCGACCCACGAAAGGATCCTGCAACGCATACGTCGGCATATCGTCCAGCAGCGCGGCAGCATTAAGGCCGTCCCAGGCGAAAAAGCGTACCTGAGATGCCTCGCTGTCGCGCGCCTCCGTCCGCGCGGCAATACACCATCGCTCGCCATCGCTGAACGGTGCGGTGGGGTTATAGACGTCAAGCCCATCAACGCCTGAGAAGCGTATTTTGCCACGGCGTCCCGTTTGCGGCCGCGCCCGGTAGTGCTGGTAGAGGTCGTCAACGTTGTCGCGCATCACGCCAGCCCGAGATGCTGCCACAGGGCATCCATCGGCAGCGTCGCCAGCGCGGTGCATTCATCCGCCGCGCCGTACCAGACGTGCAGCGTATCATCGCGGACCAGCGCCCCACAGGTGAACACCACGTTGCCAAAGAAACCTTCGCGTTCGTACGGGGCGGTGGGCTCCAGCAGCGGTACCGGCGATTTGGCCAGAATCTTCAGCGGATCGTGAAGATCGAGCAACAGCGCCCCCAGGCAATAACGCTGATCGGCATCAACGCCGTGGTAGATCTCCAGCCAGCCGCGATCGGTTTTAATCAGCGGCGCGCCGCCGCCGGACTTACGTGAGTCCCACTCGTCGCCAGAGCGACCCAGCAGATGCTGATGGTTCCCCCAGTGCAGCATATCGGGAGACTCGCAGATCCAAATCTCCGGATGGCCAAAGTGGCACGGCGCGGGACGGGTAAGCGCCATATAACGGCCACCGACTTTTTCCGGAAAGAAGCACACGTCGCGGTTATCCGGGCACAGAATCAGCCCGCGCTTTTCTACCGAAATAAAGTCGCGGGTGGTCGCCAGCGCCGTAGAGATCCCCAGCGACGAAACGGCGGAGTAGTTGATGTACCAGAGATCGTCGATCCGGGTAATACGCGCATCTTCGCAGCCAAACTCTTCATAGCGGCTATCGGCGATGATAAAAGGCTGGGTATCAATGGTGAAATTTACGCCGTCCTTGCTGCGCGCCAGACGCAGATGGGACATCGAGGTCAGCCAGACCACCGCCGGATCGCTTTTCAGTACGATGGTGCGGGGATCGCTAAAGTCGAAGCGGTCGTCGCCGCGATCGAAGGTTTTCGTCGCCTGCTGCCAGCCTTGCGCCTGCCGTTCCAGCAGCGGCACGACGATCTGCTGCGGGTTATCGCTCAGCACGCTTTCCGCCACGCGCAGGAGCAGAATAATTTCGCCGTTGTATTCGGTCACGCCGGTATTAAAGACACACTCAACTTTGCGCCCCGGCAGAGAAGGCACCACGTCTTTTGGGGTGATAAGTGGATTACCGCTGTGTCTGTTCATGAACGCTCCTTTTCATCAGAATTTGATTTTTGCCCAACCGCTGGGCGTCTGTGCCGTACAGCACGTCGGCGGCGATATCCCGTAAGGGGTTCGGCACCGGCGAGCCAAAATTGATGGCGACCCAGACGCACTCGCTGGCCGTCTGGCGCGTAAAGCAGATACAGTCGTCCGTCAGCGACAGCGGGCTGCTCTCTCCCTCGCGGAGCGCTGCCGTAGCGGCGCGCAGCGCAATCAGCGACTGGTACTGCCGCCAGAGGGAGCCCGGCGTCTCCTGCTGCCATTGCGCATTGAGTTCGGGGTAGTCGGCGCACACGGGCATCCAGGGTTCAACGGTTGAGAACCCCGCATACGGCGCATCGCACCACAGCAGCGGCGCCCGCGAAGCATCGCGCGAATGCGCAATGGCCTGCGCCAGCGCGTCGTCTGCCTTAGCCCCCTGCTGCCTGGCGGTGTGATAGTGGGTTTTTCCCTGAATATCAAAGATCTGCTCCACGGTCTGCGCACGGTAGTCCGGCATACCCAACTCTTCGCCCTGGAAGATGAACGGTACGCCACGCACCGTCAGCTGCAGCGCCAGCACCGCCAGCGCGCGTTCGGTATCACGCGGGCCTTCGCCAAAGCGGCTAATCATTCGCGGCATGTCGTGGCTGGAGAAAAACAGCGTCGGCAGCCCGCTCTGCTGGACCCGCGTGGCGTTAATCTGCTCGCACAGCCGCGCAATATCGAAGGTCTTCTGGCTGCCGATATTGAAATTGAACACCACGTCCATCAGATCGCGGCGCTGGTAGCGCGCCAGAACATCCAGTTCATCGCTGCCGATTTCGCCAATCAGAAACGTCTCGCCCTGCTGGCGCACGTAGCGGCACAAGCGCCCCAGCGTGGCGATGATATCGGGCTGGTTGACATCGAACGCATGGCGCTGTTCGTTGTGCTCATCCGGGTTGTCCGGGCCGATGCCGTTGGTGGTCAGAAAGTTAATCACATCAAAACGGAAGCCGTCGACGCCCAGCGCTTTCCAGAAATCAACCACTCGGTAGATTTCCTGCTCGACCTTGGGATTCGCCCAGTTCAGGTCAACTTGTTCCGGTGCGAACTTATGGTAGTAGTACTCGCCGGTGTCCGGCTCAGCCTGCCAGGCGCTGCCGGAAAAAAACGACTGCCAGTTGTTCGGCTGCTTGCTGAACAGGAAGTAATTACGATAGCGGCTGTCAGGGTTATTCCAGGCATCGCGAAACCACGGATGCGCCGAAGAGACGTGGTTTACCACCAGATCGATAATCACGCGAATGCCGCAGGCGTGGCAGCGCGCCACGACCTCACGGAAATCGGCCAGCGTGCCAAAGCGCGGGTCGACGGCGCAGTAGTCGCTGATGTCGTAGCCGTTATCCACCAGCGGCGAAGGGTAAAACGGCGTTATCCAGATAGCGCCGACGCCCAGCGCTTTCAGGTAGCCCACTTTGGACAGCAGACCGGGAAAATCACCCAGCCCGTCGCCGTTGCCGTCGCAAAACGACGGCAGATAGATTTGGTAGCAGGTGCACGCCTGCCACCAGGGTTGATGACTCACCGGTTAATTCCTTATTTCAATGATAACGACATGCCCTGCAGGAAATATTTGCGGAAGAGGATAAACAGCACCACTACCGGCAGCATTTGCACGACTGCGCCCGCCATCACCGGGCCAAGATAGACGCCGTAGGATTTACTGAACGTCGCCAGCAGCACCGAGAACGGCATCTTGTCGACGTCACGCATCACGATAAGCGGCCACAGAAAGTTGTCCCACGAGCTGGAGAAAGTGAAGAGTGCAACGATGGCCAGAATGGATTTGTTCAGCGGCATCATCACATGGCGCAGAATGCCCCACAGGCTGGCGTGGTCAAGGCGTGCGGCGTACAGGTAATCGTTCGGCGTGCCCTTAAAGCTCTGCGACACCATGAAAATCCCCCATGCGCTCATGGCGTAGGGCAGAATCATCGCGCTATAGCCATTCACCAGCCCCAGCTCACGCATCAGCACAAACTGCGGAATAATGAACATAAATACCGGGAAAACCATCTGCACAATCAGCAGGTTACGGAAAGCACTTTTCCCACGAAACTCAGTTTTCGCCAGCGCATAGCCCACCAGCATCGAGGTCACGGTCACGCAGACGGTAATGGTCATGGAGACAAACAGCGAGTTAACCAACGTGCGCAGGAAGGGTTTATCCGCCCGGTTACTGTTATCAAACAAGAAGGTGTAGTTCTCCAGCGTCAGATGGCCGGAAAACAGCCCGGTGGTGTAAATCTCCGCCGTCGGCTTCAGCGAAGAAATCGTCATCCAGATAAACGGATAGAGCCAGCTTAGCGCCAGTAAAAACATCACCGCATGAATTACCAGGCTCAGGGGAGTGAGTTTTTTCATTCACACAATCTCGATATTCTTCTCAAACAGTTTACGGAAAACCCAAATGGCCAGGAAACTGCAGCCCGCGACAATAATGGACATCGTTGCCGCCCAGGTGGGTTTCATATTCTGGAAGGCCGCTTCGTACATCACGACCATCGGGCTGGTGGTGCTGTTCAGCGGGCCGCCGCCGGTAATTAAATACGGCTCGGTAAAAATGCTGAACGCCACGGTTATCGCCAGCACCATGACCATCACAATCTGCGGATTCATCATCGGCAGCGTAATGGCCCAGCCTTGTTTAAAACGCCCGGTTTTATCGAGCATTGCCGCACTGTAAATATCATTAGGAATAGCCTGCATGCCGGAATAAAGAATAAGCCCGTAATAGCCGACAAATTTCCACGTAACGATCAGCGCAATCGATAACATGGCGCAGTCGGGGTTGGTAAACCACGGCACCGAGACGCCAATAGATTCACGAAGAAATTGATTCACTGGCCCATATTCACTAAACAGCTTCGAGAAAACGATGGAATAGGCGACGCCAGACGAAATATTGGCTAATAAAAAACTGAGCGCAATAAAGCTTTTGCCGTATTTAATTCGCCGCAACCCGGCGGCAAACAGCAGCGAAGCGATAAAGACAATCGGGATATACCACATCAGAAAGCGACAGATATTCCACATCGACGTCCAGAAAAGCGCATCATTGACCACGCCAAGCAGGTTTTGTAGCCCCGAAAAACGGGGCGTACCGATAAACTGCCATTGGGTCACGCTCAGCACCGCCAGCCAGGCCAGCGGATAAAACCAGAACAGCAATGAATAACCGATCCATGTGGAGGCCAGCAGGCCTCCGGTACGGGAATCATATCCAGCCATGACGCGCCCCTTATTTCGCCAGCAGCTTATCAATTTCCTGCTGCGACTGTTCCAGCGCCTTCGCTGGGGCATCATTGTTGAAAATGACGCGCTCCAGCATCTGCGTCATGCTGCGCTGGATCTCCGTAGTTTGCGTGGTGGCAACCGGCGGCAGCGCAACGTCAACGTAGGAAGCGATGTCTTTTTCCAGCGGGTTCTGTGCGAAATAGTCGGTAAACAGCGGGTTGCTCATCAGATCGGCTCGCGCAGGCGGCATACCGGTCAGCTCAAGCCAGGTGCGGTCGTGCTCGGCATCGCCGAAGACCCACTGAATAAAGGCCCAGGCCTGCGTTTTATGCTTGCTGGAGCTGAATACAACCATCCCTTTACTGTCGCCAAAGGTGTGCGGATGGTCGACGCCGCTTTCGGTTAACATCGGGCCAATCTGGATGGTTTTCAGCACCTCAGGGTACTGCTTACGATAGCGCGCCAGGTCCCACGGCCCGCGAGCGGACGCCAGCACCTGGCCGGTCGCCAGCGGGTCATCGGCGGAAGTGAAGTCATAGCTGCTCCACTTGCTGTTAAATACTTTGCCCATAAACGTCAGCACGGCCTGACCCGCAGGGTTATTAAACTGTGCTTTCTGGTCCGCAATGTACGCTTTGCCGCCGTTCTGCGCGTAGTACAGCGGGATAAAGTCAAACCAACGTTCCCACCAGTTTTTACCCGCGGTCAGTTGCATAACGTAGCCGTTGTTATCCGCCGCCCGGCGTTCTGCCAGCTGATACAGCTCCTCATAGCGGGTCGGCGCATGGTCAAAGCCGTACTTTTTCAACAGGTCGCCGCGCCACCACCAGACTATCGGGTTAACATAAATCGGCAGCACGTTTTGCTGACCGTTGAGCTGCCAGGCCGGAATAATCGACGACATCTGCCGCGTTTTCACCAGTTCATCGAAGCCCGGCATTTTGGCTAAATCTTCAATTTGCCCGACATCAACCAGTTGACTGGCAAAGCCAATAAAAATATTACTGGAAATATCCGGCTCCGTTCCGGAAGCCAGGGCATTCATAATCGCTTCTTCAGAACTATTAGCCGCAGGAATAGTTGTAAATTCAACGGGCGTATGGGACGGGTCTTTATTCCATTCCGCCACCATTTTATTCCAGAAGGCTTCTTCATTTTCATTGGGCGCCACCCACATTTTAATCGGCGTTTTGGCATTATCCTGCGCATCTTGTTTATCATCCGGACCACATCCGGAAATACATAGACTCAGTAATATTGACGCCGTTAATTTAGCAACCGCTGCGACTTTCACGATATTTCTCCCTAACTCTCAATAAGTGTTATTGGCTTACCGCTACCCTGCTTTGAATGCTGCGTAAGCTAACATCCCTTTTTTATGTTTAACGTTAAACAAATCACAAAACTATTTTTGTTTAACGATAAACTCAGCCACCTATATCGAATAAGAGAAAATATAAATATATAAAACCAATGAATATAAAAAATAAAAATATAATTCATAATAATAACCCAAAGCCAAAGACAGAAAGAATAACCATTAAATCATTGGCGAAAGATATGGGTATTTCTCATACTACAATTTCAAATGCATGGAATAATCCTGAGAAACTCTCCGCCGAGCTGCGCGACCGTATTTTAAATTATGCGCAGACGATTGGCTTTCAGGGGCCGGATAAGCTTGCCCGCGCGCTGCGAACCGGAAAATCAGACACCATCGGCGTCATCTTTAACGATTCGATGAGCTACGTCTTTATCGACCCCCACGATATTAAACTGATGCGCGGGATCGCCGTGCGCTGCGAAGCGCAGAGTATAAATCTGGTGCTCATTCCGCTGCGTAAAGGCGCAGAAAACCAGACGCCCTCTCTGACCACGCTGGTCGACGGCTATATCCTGAACGCCACCCACAATAACGCGGCCGTTATTCAGCAAACCCTCGCGCGCCAATTGCCGGTGGTCACGCTCGATTTTCAGCTGCCGCAATACAGCAGCGTGTCGATAAATAACGCCGCCGCAATGCGCGATATCGCCACCTATCTGATCGGCAAAGGGCACCGCCGCTTTGGCATTATCGCCTTCGCCTCGCGCCCCGGCGCGCAGGGTATGCGACACCTCAGCCGCGCCGTCGCCGGCGATAATACGTTGATGCTGACGCGCGTTAACGCCTGTCGCGACGCCTTTCGCCAGCACGGCATTCCGCTGACCCACTGCTGGCTGTTTGAAACCCAGCACGACGAGCAGCACGGCGAGCTGGCCGCCGAGGCGCTGCTGAGCGAACACCCGGAAATCAGCGCGCTGATTTGCCTCTCTGACCGCTTCGCGCTCGGCGCGGTGCGCTACTGCCAGCAGCACCATCTTGCCATTCCGCAGCGGGTCGCCGTCACCGGCTTCGACAACATCATGCCCGTCGTTGGCGGCCTTGGCCTCACCACCATCGCTCAGGACGCCGAACATAAAGGCGAAATTGCGGTGGAATTGCTCCTGAAAAACGGGCCTGTCACCCACTATGCGCTGGAATATCAGCTCATCGCGCGGGAGACGGCCTGAGTGCCTATTGCTTAACAGAAGAGTGGATTATGGATGAACTAACCTGTTTTAAAGCCTACGACATTCGCGGTGAAGTCGGTATTAACCTTACGCCGGAGATCGCCTTTCGCATTGGCCGCGCCTACGCGACCTGGCTGCGCCCGCGGCGAGTCGTCGTCGGCGGCGACGTGCGCCTGAGCTCAGCATCGCTGAAGGCGGCGCTTGCGGAAGGTCTGACCGCCAGCGGCGTTGACGTCATTGATATTGGTCTTTCCGGTACCGAGGAGATCTATTTCGCCACCCGCGAGCTACGGGCTGACGGTGGCATTCAGGTCACCGCCAGCCATAATCCCGCCCAGTACAACGGCATGAAGCTGGTGCGTGAAGAGGCGCGGCCCATCAGTAATGACAATGGCCTGCTAGAGATTAAAGCGCTCGCCGAGCGGAACGCTTTTTCTCCCGTTGTACATCGCGGTAGCCTGATAGATTTTGATAATCGCCCGTCCTGGGTTAACTGCCTGCTGCGTTTCCTGCAACGCCCGCCGGTCCGCCCGCTGCGCATCGTGACTAATGCCGGGCACGGCACCGCGGGGCCTGCGCTGGATGCAATTGCTGAAGGGCTGGCCCACGCGGGCGTGCAGGTGGAGTTTATACGTCTTCACCATCACCCGGATGGCCACTTCCCTGCGGGGGTACCCAACCCGATGCTGGCGGAAAACCGTCTGGTTACCCAGCAGGCCGTTATCGACCATCAGGCCGATTTCGGCATCGCCTGGGACGGCGACTTCGACCGCTGTTTTTTCTTTGACGAGCGCGGCAGTTTTATCGAGAGCTACTATCTGGTCGGACTGTTCGCCGAGCATTTCCTGCGCACGTATCCCGACAGCCGCATTATTCTCGACCCACGCCTGACGTGGAACACGCTGGATATCGTCACCCGCTGCGGCGGTACGCCCGTCGTCAGTAAAACCGGCCATGCGTTTATCAAGGCCCGAATGCGCGAGGAAGATGCCGTGTACGGTGGCGAAATGAGCGGCCATCACTACTTCCGCGACTTCGGCTATTGCGATAGCGGCATGATCCCACTGATGCTAATGCTACAAATCCTCGGCGGCGACCCTCAGCCGCTTTCTTCCCGCATTACCGCCGCGCAGGCGCGTTACCCGGTTTCCGGCGAGATCAATCTGCAGGTGAAGGATCCGCTGGCGATGGTCCGCAACATTACCGAGCACTATCAGTCGGCAGCACCGCAGCGCGATGATTGCGATGGCATCAGCCTGGCCTTTGCCGACTGGCGCTTTAATTTACGCGCCTCCAACACCGAACCGTTGCTGCGGCTTAACGTCGAAACGCGCGGCGATACTGCTCTGCTGGCCACCAAAACCGATGAGATTTTAACGTTTATTGCCGCTCAGCGCGGCGCGGAGGAGACGCTATGACCGCCCTTTCCCTCAGCAACATCCATAAAAAATACGATAAAACCACCATCATCGAGAACCTCTCGCTGGAGATCGCATCGGGGGAATTTATCGTTCTGGTCGGCCCTTCAGGCTGCGGCAAGTCGACGCTGCTGCGCATGGTGGCAGGGCTGGAAATGCCCGATAGCGGCAAGCTGATGATGGGCGACCAGGACGTCACCCATCTGCCTGCTGGCAAACGCAGCCTGTCGATGGTCTTTCAATCCTACGCCCTTTACCCGCACATGACGGTGCGGGAAAACCTGACCTTTGGGCTACGCAATATTCGCACCCCGCCGGCGGAAATTACCCGCCGCGTCGCCCATGTGGCCACCATGCTCAAGCTTGATGAAATGCTCGACCGGCTGCCACAGAATCTCTCAGGCGGCCAGCGTCAGCGCGTGGCCATCGGGCGCTCTATCGTTCAGCAACCGGCGCTGTTTTTGTTCGACGAACCGCTGTCAAACCTGGACGCCGCCCTGCGCGTGGAGATGCGCCAGGAAATCCAGCAGCTGCACAACACGCTGAAAAACACCATGATTTACGTGACGCACGATCAGGTTGAAGCGATGACCCTCGCGGACCGTATCGTCGTGCTGTATAAGGGAAAAATTGAGCAGGTCGGCACGCCGCTGGAGCTGTACAACACCCCGGCCAACCTGTTTGTCGCCGAGTTTATCGGTACGCCTAAAATCAACATTCTGCCCGCCGTCTGGCGGCAGGGCGCGCTGCATATTGCCGAGAACATTATCTTCCCGCTCTCTCGTCAGCCGCTCGGCGTGCGTGAAAACGATAAGATGTTTGTCGCCATCCGCCCGGAGCACATGCAGCTCCAGCAGCCCGGCGACTTTAGCCTCAGCGGACACACCCGCCTGTGCGAGCTGCAGGGAGATTCCACGCTGGTATGGCTGGACGTTGCCGGGCATTCGATTTGCCTGAAGTCCTTCCAGCAGCTCAGCTTCCCGGCGCAAAGCGCGCTGACCCTGACCGTGCAGGAATCGCACCTTCATCTTTTTGATTCCATTGGAAAACGTGTCACCTTTAGCGATCCTACGGCCTGAGTCACGCCCCCGGCTGCGGGGGCATTCTTTGAATCCCATCACAATCATCGCAATCCCCTTTTCCCTTTTCCCCGCCGACGGCTAAATTAGTAACTCATCCGACCACATAACAATAATTTCACATACTGGACATTCTTATGAGCTATCCGTCGCTGTTCGCCCCGCTCGATCTGGGTTTTACCCAGCTGAAAAACCGTGTGCTGATGGGGTCTATGCATACCGGGCTGGAGGAGTACCCTGACGGCGCTGAGCGCCTGGCCGCCTTTTACGCCGAGCGCGCGCGCCACGGCGTGGCGCTGATCGTCAGCGGCGGGATAGCCCCCGATCCCACCGGCGTAGGCATGGCGGGCGGCGCGATGCTTAACGATGTCAGCCAGTTGCCGCATCACCGCACGATTACCGATGCGGTACACCAGGAAGGCGGTAAAATTGCCCTGCAAATTCTGCACACCGGCCGCTACAGCTATCAGCCAAACCTGGTGGCACCCTCGGCCCTTCAGGCGCCGATCAACCGCTTCACCCCACACGCGCTCACCCACCAGGAAATCCTGATGCTGATCGACGATTTTGCCCGCTGCGCTCAGCTGGCCCGGGAGGCAGGCTATGACGGCGTGGAGGTGATGGGATCGGAAGGCTACCTGATCAACGAATTTCTCGCCGCCCGCACCAACCTGCGCGACGATCAATGGGGCGGCGACTACGCCAACCGCATGCGCTTTGCCGTCGAAGTCGTTCGCGCGGTACGCCAGCGGGTAGGTAACGATTTTATTATCATCTATCGCCTGTCGATGCTCGATCTGGTCGATAAGGGCAGCATCTTTGATGAAACCGTCCAACTGGCACAGGCGATTGAAGTGGCAGGCGCAACGCTCATCAATACCGGTATTGGCTGGCACGAAGCGCGGATCCCCACCATTGCGACGCCGGTGCCGCGCGGTGCGTTTAGCTGGGTGACGCGCAAGCTGAAAGGCCGGGTGACGATCCCGCTGGTCACCACCAACCGTATTAACGATCCGCAGGTCGCTGATGACATTCTGTCGCGCGGCGACGCCGATATGGTGTCGATGGCACGCCCGTTCCTCGCCGACGCCGAGCTGCTGTCCAAAGCACAGTCCGGGCGCGCCGACGAGATCAACACCTGTATCGGTTGTAATCAGGCCTGCCTGGATCAGATCTTCGTCGGTAAAGTGACCTCGTGCCTGGTGAACCCGCGCGCCTGTCATGAAACCAAAATGCCGATCGTCCCTGCCGTCGTGCGTAAAAACCTGGCGGTGGTCGGCGCGGGTCCCGCGGGCCTTGCCTTTGCGATCAACGCCGCTGCACGCGGCCATCACGTCACGCTGTTCGACGGCAGCGCCGAGATCGGCGGGCAGTTTAATATCGCCAAACAGATCCCCGGTAAAGAGGAGTTTTACGAGACGCTGCGCTACTACCGCCGCATGATCGACGTCACCGGCGTGACCCTGGAGCTAAACCGGCGCGTTAACGCCGACGACTTACTCGGCTTTGATGAAGTGATCCTGTCCACCGGGATCGCGCCACGCACGCCGCCGATCGAGGGGATCGACCATCCGAAGGTGCTGAGCTATCTGGACGTGCTGCGTGACAAAGCGCCGGTTGGGCAACGTGTGGCCATTATTGGCTGCGGCGGCATCGGTTTTGATACGGCCATGTATCTCAGCCAGCCGGGCAACCCCACCAGCCAGAATATTGCCGAATTCTGCGTGGAATGGGGGATCGATACTAGCCTGCAGCAGGCGGGCGGCCTGCGCCCGGAAGGTCCGCATTTGGCCCGCAGCCCGCGACAGATTGTGATGCTACAGCGTAAAGCCAGCAAGCCGGGCGAGGGGCTAGGCAAAACCACCGGCTGGATCCACCGCACCACCCTGCTTTCACGCGGCGTGAAGATGATCCCGGCAGTCAGCTATCAGAAGATCGACGATGCGGGATTACACGTGGAAATCGGCGGCGAAAGTCAGCTGCTGGCGGTAGATAACGTCATTATCTGCGCCGGGCAGGAACCGAACCGCGCGCTGCAAGAACCGCTGCTGGCGGCTGGCAAGATTGTGCATTTGATTGGCGGCAGCGATGTGGCCGGTGAACTGGACGCACGACGGGCTATTGCGCAGGGAACGAAGCTGGCGCTGGGGATTTAGCGGTTAATCAATAAATAACGCGGGTGAAATGCCAAATCGAGCGGCCAGCTTTTTGACATGATCCAGCGTTAATTTTCTTTGACCGCTGAGTACGCGTGAAACCATCGACTTGCTGCCAATCTCATCGGCAAAATCGGAAAGCGTCAGTTTATGCTGCTCCATCAGGGTTCGTAAAATCGCGATGCCCGTGGGAATAGCCTCAATCTCTTCACGTAACGCACGTAATTTCGGCTGGTTGTCCTCATACGCACGGATGCGAACGCACAGTAGATCAACCAACGGATTTGTTGGGTCGTCCATCAGCAGTTCAGCCAGCAGTTCCAGTGCGTCACGATGATCGGCCTCTGTGGGGTTATCTCCCAGAAGAGGAATTTCAGCAACCAGCGTTTTTGTGGCTTTCAGGGCTTTTGCCGTCATCATAATCATGATTTATTCCCCTTCGTTCTGTGTTTATCTGTGAACCTATCGTACTCAGCGTGGTTAAAAATGTGCCGGATATAAAACTTCTGGCTTTCGAAAAAAATCAACGCAATCACCCTGATATTGTTGTTAGCAATGTTCACAACATAGTGTTTATCAAGATATTTGAAGTTATCCAATGAGGGATAAAATGCCCTCAACGCTTCTGGCGTTGGACAGTTTGCTTTCGCAATCACCTTACCTAACAGCTTAATTTCTTTCGCAAACTGGGGAAATCTGCCACATCCCTCGTCAATTGCAGCCATTGATATCAGATGCATTCTTTATCACGTCCGTTGACAAATTGGCAACATAATAACATGAATTGCCAATTTGGCAACTCATGACCTTGTAGGAATCAACGTGACGATACGCCAGAGATAACAAGAGAAGGAGGGGGGATAACGGGGAGAATTTATCGTTTGCGAACACGATTCCAGAACCAGGCCGGATAAGACGTTCATGTCTTGTCCGGCACCGATATTTAGCTATTTAACGACGACGGCCCAGCTTCACCGCCTTCAGAATCACAAACTTATTGTTCGTGGCGATGGTTTCGCAGTTACCGAAGATCTTCTTCAGCTTGTGGAAATAATCGAGATGGCGGTTGGCCACGATATACAGCTCGCCGTTAATCTTCAGGCAGCGACGGGCGTGATGGAACATCTCCCAGGCGATGTTATCAGTCAGCGCGTGCTTCTGGTGGAACGGCGGGTTACAGAACACGGCGTTGAAGCGGAACGGCTCGACGCCGGAGAGCGCGTTGTTGATCATAAACTCACTGCGGTCCAGCGCGTCCGGCAGGTTGGTTTCCACGTTCAGACGGCTTGACGCCACCGCCATCGGTGATTCGTCAACGAATACCACGCTAGCCTCCGGGTTCTTCGCCAGCAGCGTCATGCCCAGCACGCCGTTGCCGCAGCCCAGGTCAACAATCTCCCCTTCGAGGTTTTCCGGCAGATGCTCGATAAAGAAGCGCGCACCAATATCCAGCCCGGTACGGGAGAAAACGTTAGCGTGGTTGTGAATGGTCCAATCGGTGCCTTCCAGCTTCCAGCTCAGCGTTTGCGCGGTTTCAGCCAGTTCAGGCCTGGTGAAAGTACCGTTAATCAGACGCGCCTTTTTCCACGCCAGCGTGGTCGTCGTCGGGCCAAGCACTTTTTCAAACAGCTCCAGCGTGGAAGTGTGAATATCACGGGCTTTAGCCCCGGCGATAATCCGCGTTTGTGGCGTCACCACGTCGCGCAGCGCGCGCAGCTGCTGTTCCAGCAGCGCCATGGTTTTCGGAATTTTAATCAGTACGACGCCCGGTGCCTGCGGGTACTCCGCGGTGCTATCGAGGAATTTCACGCTCGATTCGGCGATATCGTTATGGCGCAGGTTTTCACGCGTTGCCAGTTCGCTCAGGTAGGAGTCGCCAATGCTGTATGGCGTGTGCTCCGCCAGCGCACAGGCCAGCGCGCCAAAAGTATCATTCAGGAGAAGCACTGGGCCGCTAATCTCGGTATCGTCCAGCTGTTGCAGCAGATATTCATCTGCCGCTTCCCACGCCAGCAGCGGGTTAACGTCGTCCGTCTCCGGGAAACGTTTAAGTGTCAGTGAACGGAAACCGTTGTCTGTGTGGCTCATCGGCCCTCCTGAATGGTAAAATTTCGGCGTATCCCTGAAAAGGGTGCGTGAGTATACACTTTTTATGATTGGCATGGGCAAAGATGAACCAACTAACTTACCTCCAGGGCTATCCCGAGCATCTGCTTTCTCAGGTACGTACGCTGATTGCGGAGCAGCGCCTGGGGGCGGTGCTGGAAAAGCGCTACCCGGGCACGCATGATTTCGCCACCGACAAAGCCCTCTGGCAGTACACACAGGATCTCAAAAGCCAATATCTGCGCAACGCACCGCCGATCAATAAAGTGATGTACGACAATAAGATCCACGTGCTGAAGAACGCGCTCGGGCTGCATACCGCCGTGTCGCGCGTGCAGGGCGGCAAACTGAAAGCGAAAGCGGAAATTCGCGTCGCGACCGTGTTCCGCAACGCCCCGGAAGCCTTTTTGAAGATGATCGTGGTGCACGAGCTGGCGCACCTGAAAGAGAAGGATCACAACAAGGCCTTCTATCAGCTGTGCTGTCATATGGAGCCGCAGTACCATCAGTTGGAGTTTGATACTCGTCTGTGGCTGACGCACCTTTCGCTAAAGGAAACTGCGTAGTCGGGCACTGGCATTGTCATAAAGGCATGGTACATTGACCAAAGAATCCCTTTATGGAGCCTGAAGGCGTTTATGATACGTTTCGCTGTGATTGGAACAAACTGGATCACCCGCCAGTTTGTCGATGCCGCCCATGAGACCGGCAAGTATAAGTTGACCGCCGTTTATTCCCGCAGCCTTGAGCAGGCGCAAAGCTTCGCCAATGATTATCCCGTTGAGCACCTTTTCACCTCGCTGGAGTCTATGGCGCAGAGCGACGATATTGATGCGGTGTACATTGCCAGCCCAAACTCGCTCCACGCTCCACAGACCGAGCTATTCTTGCGACATAAAAAGCACGTTATCTGCGAGAAGCCTCTGGCCTCCAATATTGACGAAGCTGAGCGGGTCATTGCCGCTGCGCGCGAAAACCAGGTGGTGCTGTTCGAAGCGTTTAAAACCGCCAGTCTGCCAAACTTCCAGCAGCTTCAGCAGGCGCTGCCGAAGCTGGGGCAGATTCGTAAAGCGTTCATCAACTACTGCCAGTACTCTTCACGCTACCAGCGCTACCTTGATGGCGAAAACCCAAATACCTTTAACCCGGCCTTCTCGAACGGCTCGATTATGGATATCGGCTTTTATTGCCTGGCCTCGGCCATTGCGCTGTGGGGCGAGCCAAAGCAGATTCAGGCTTCAGCAAGCCTGCTGGACAGCGGCGTAGACGCCCACGGCGTGGTGGTGATGGACTACGGCGACTTCAGCGTGACGTTACAGCACTCGAAAGTCAGCGATTCCACGTTGCCGAGCGAAATCCAGGGGGAAGCGGGCGCGCTGGTGATTGAGAAAATCTCCGAGTGCCAGAAGGTTTCCTTCGTGCCGCGCGGCAGCAAAGCGCAGGATCTTAGCCAGCCGCAGCATATTAATACTATGCTGTATGAAGCCGAGGCGTTTGCACGGCTGGTCGAAAACAACGAAGTGGACCACCCGGGGCTTGAAGTCAGCCGTATTACCGCCAAAGTTCAGACCGAAATTCGTCGCCAGACCGGCGTCGTGTTCCCGGCGGATGCGCCTGCTGCGTAAAGCAACGTAAACGGATATTGTCGGCCATTGACGAAATCAATGGCCTGTCATATTTTGTTACGTGCAAAGGGGAGTAACTTCCTTGTCGGTGGATCGTCATTACGATACGTGCAAAACCGTATCCGGTCGCCGGGCAACGAAAAAGGAATGCGTCAGCGCATTCTTTTTTTGTTGTAAGTGAGACCTCGCCGGAAGGCGAGGTCTATGCATAAAAAAGCAGCGGCTATCGTCTTCTGACGTTAGCCGTTTTTTTTATGCGTAAGGAAATTTCTATGAATACTGTCGGCACACCGTTGCTCTGGGGCGGATTCGCTGTCGTCGTGGTGATCATGCTTGCCATCGATCTGTTATTACAGGGGCGCCGTGGCGCTCACACCATGTCAATGAAGCAGGCGGCAAGCTGGTCGCTGGTCTGGGTTACCCTCTCGCTGCTGTTTAACGCCGCATTCTGGTGGTATCTGGTGCAAACCCAGGGGCGCGCGGTCGCCGATCCACAGGCGCTGGCGTTTCTCACCGGCTATCTGATCGAAAAATCGCTGGCAGTGGACAACGTCTTCGTCTGGCTGATGCTGTTTAGCTACTTCTCGGTGCCTGCGGCGCTGCAGCGTCGGGTGCTGGTCTACGGGGTGCTTGGCGCGATTGTGCTGCGTACCATCATGATCTTCGCCGGAAGCTGGCTGATTTCCCAGTTTGAATGGCTGCTGTACGTGTTCGGCGCGTTTCTGCTGTTCACCGGCATCAAGATGGCGCTGGCAAAAGAAGACGAAGGCGGCATCGGCGACAAACCGCTGGTACGCTGGCTGCGCGGGCATCTGCGCATGACCGACAAAATCGAAAACGAGCACTTCTTCACGCGTAAGAACGGCGTACTGTTTGCCACGCCGCTGCTGCTGGTGCTGATTCTGGTCGAACTGAGCGATGTGATCTTCGCGGTCGACAGCATCCCGGCCATCTTTGCCGTCACCACCGATCCGTTTATCGTACTGACTTCGAACCTGTTCGCTATCCTCGGCCTGCGTGCGATGTACTTCCTGCTGGCGGGCGTAGCAGAGCGCTTCTCGATGCTGAAGTACGGTCTGGCGGTGATCCTGGTGTTTATCGGCATCAAGATGCTGATCGTCGAGTTCTACCATATCCCTATCGCCATCTCACTCGGCGTCGTGGGTGGGATCCTGGTCGTTACGCTCCTGATCAATGCGTGGGTTAACCATCGCCATGATATAAAAAATAAAGCCCTGTAATGGCGTCCCCGGCAGAGCACTGCGATGCCGGGGATATCTCCTACCACATCCCCCGGCGTGAACGCCTCGCCCTGCCCCTCTTTTGTACGCGATTGGCGTCACGAAATGTGAATTATTGGTTAAAAAATATGACGCATGGCGTAAATTCCAGCATTTTGTACTTCCCCAAACGACGACTTTCCTTATACTCGATCTGGCAAACATTTTTTTACATCCAGACATAAACGTAACAAATAATACGTCACTGGAAAGACACGACACATCACATTAAGGAATGCATAAATGACAACAAAATCCTCGCTTCCCGGATTTTTGCGTGTACTGATGGCTGGTAGCCTGGTGAAACAAATTCTGGTGGGTTTGATCCTGGGCGTACTTCTCGCTGTCGTTTCCAAGCCTGCCGCCGAGGCCGCTGGGCTGCTGGGCACGCTGTTCGTTGGCGCGCTGAAGGCGGTTGCGCCGGTGCTGGTACTGATGCTGGTTATGGCCTCTATTGCTAACCATCAGCAGGGGCAAAAAACCAATATCCGCCCCATTCTGTTTCTCTATCTGCTGGGGACGTTTGCCGCGGCATTAACGGCCGTTTTGTTCAGCTTCCTTTTCCCGTCTACGCTACACCTCAGCGCGGCAGCAGAAGATATTGCACCGCCTTCCGGCATCGTTGAGGTGCTGCGCGGCCTGCTGATGAGCATGGTATCTAACCCGATTGCCGCCCTGCTTAACGCCAACTACATCGGTATTCTGGTATGGGCGGTCGGCCTTGGCTTCGCCCTGCGCCATGGGAATGAAACCACGAAGAATTTAATCAACGACATCTCTCATGCCGTGACCTTTATCGTGAAGGTGGTGATTCGCTTTGCGCCGCTGGGGATCTTCGGTCTCGTGGCCTCGACGCTGGCCACGACCGGGTTTAGCACGTTGTGGGGCTACGCACAGCTGCTGCTGGTACTGATTGGCTGTATGTTCCTGGTTGCGCTGGTCATTAACCCGCTGCTGGTGTTCTGGAAGATTCGCCGCAACCCTTACCCGCTGGTGATGACCTGCCTGCGTGAAAGCGGCGTCTACGCCTTCTTTACCCGTAGCTCAGCGGCCAATATTCCGGTCAATATGAGCCTGTGCGAAAAACTGAACCTCGACCGCGACACCTACTCCGTGTCCATCCCGCTGGGTGCAACCATCAATATGGCCGGTGCCGCTATCACCATTACCGTGTTGACGCTGGCGGCCGTGCATACCCTCGGTATTCCGGTCGATCTGCCGACCGCGCTGCTGCTGAGCGTCGTGGCCTCACTGTGCGCCTGCGGCGCTTCCGGCGTAGCGGGCGGTTCCCTGCTGCTGATCCCGCTGGCTTGTAACATGTTCGGTATTCCGAACGATGTGGCCATGCAGGTCGTTGCCGTGGGCTTTATCATCGGCGTCCTGCAGGATTCCTGTGAAACCGCGCTGAACTCGTCAACCGACGTACTGTTTACCGCGGCCGCCTGTCAGGCGGAAGACGAGCGTCTGGCGAAAAACGCGCTGCGCAGCTAATCACACCAGCCCCTTTGCCGTCAGGCGGAGGGGTTTTCTTCCTGCACTTTCTTCTCGACGTTAAACGGATCGATGCCTTTGCGCTGCATGCGCCAGAAGCGAATGATGTTCAGCCCGTTCATCACCAGGAAACTCCCCTCAATCAGCGTGCCGCCAATCGAACCAAGCCAGAAGTTGTGGATTACCCAGCAGGCGGTAGAGCACCACATCACGCTGCGTACCGTGAGCCCCTTACAGCGGAACAGCGCCCAGGTGCTGGCAACGGTACCGGCAATCGGCAGCAGCTCCATGGCGTGTTGAAGTTTGCCCAGCCCCAGGATCAACGTCAGCGCGATAAACACAAACATCACCCAGATACGACGCGTATAGACCGAAATAATGGTACGAATGACGTTCAGCTCGGCGCTCATTCCGGCGGGAAATGCCCCCATCAAAAAGAAGTGCACGCCAATCGTAGCGCTGTAGAGAGACAGCTGAAATTTAAAGCGTCGTTCATCGCGGTTGATAAAGGTGGTAATACCAATCAAAAACGCCAGAACGCCTACGCCCTGGGCAAGCCAATACGCAGTCATGGAGGGGGTCCTTGTTAAACAAGCATAAAAAAACGGCGCTTCAAAAGATGAAACGCCGTTTTATCGTATCAGATCACACTTTGATTACAATGTGACGCCGCTCTTAAAGATAGCCAGCTCGCGGAAGTCGTTGCGCTCGTTGCAGGTCTGCTTGCCGTTGGCGAAGTCGACGATAACGTCAACGAACTCTTCCAGCAGTTGAGGCATCGCTTTACCGTGAATCAGCTGGCCGGCGTTGAAGTCGATCCAGTGTTTCTTCTTCTCGGCCAGCTCGCTGTTGGTGGCGATTTTCACCGTAGGCACAAAGCCGCCGTAAGGCGTGCCGCGGCCGGTGCTGAACAGCACCATATGGCAGCCCGCGCCCGCCAGCGCGCTGGTGGCAACCGCATCGTTGCCCGGTGCGCTCAGCAGGTTCAGGCCGTGGGTTTTCAGACGCTCGCCGTAGCGCAGCACGTCAACCACCTGGCTGGAGCCCGCTTTTTGCGTACAGCCCAGCGATTTATCTTCAAGCGTGGTGATCCCGCCTGCTTTGTTACCCGGCGATGGGTTCTCGTAGATGGGCTGGTCATGAGCAATGAAGTACTGCTTGAAGTCATTGACCATGGTCACCAGCTTCTCGAAGGTCGCCTCATCGCGGCAGTGATCCATCAGCAGTTGCTCGGCACCGAACATTTCCGGCACTTCGGTCAGCACGGTGGTGCCACCATTGGCAATCACGTAGTCAGAGAAACGGCCCAGCATCGGGTTGGCGGTAATACCGGACAAGCCGTCAGACCCGCCGCATTCCAGACCAAACTTCAGCTCGCTCAGTTTGCCCGGCTCGCGCTTATCATTGCGCATCACGCTGTACAGCTGATGGAGATGTTCGATCCCGGCTTCCACTTCGTCTTCCTGGTGTTGGCAGACCATGAAGTGAACGCGCTCAGGATCGAACTCGCCAAGGGTTTCGCGGAACGCATCTACCTGGTTATTTTCGCAGCCCAGGCCCACCACCAGCACCGCACCCGCGTTCGGATGACGCACCATATTTTGCAGCATGGTACGGGTGTTGATATGGTCGTCGCCCAGTTGCGAACAGCCGTAAGTGTGGCTGAAGAGATGCACGCCATCGATACCTTCGGCGTCATTGGTCTCTTTCAGGAAACGGTTCTGCATCTGGCGCGCCATCGCATTAACGCAGCCGACGGTCGGCAGGATCCACAGTTCGTTACGTACCCCAACCTCACCGTTTGCGCGGCGATAAATCTGCACGTCGCGATCGGCTGGCTGGGCGACTTCGGCCTGGAAATCCGGTTGGTAGCGATACGTGTCCAGGTCGCTCAGATTGGTGCGCGTGTTATGGGCATGAATATGCTCACCCGCCGCGACGTCCACCAGCGTATGACCAATTGGCAAACCGTATTTAATGACGTTTTCACCTTTCGCAATATTGCATAAGGCGAATTTATGGCCACGGGACACCGCCTGGTGCAAGGTGACCACTTGACCGTCAACGGTGACTTCGGTTCCTTCAGCCAAATCAGCGAGCGCTACCGCGACGTTATCCAGCGCATGGATCTTGATGTATTGCATACCTTCACCCAGACCTTAGTTCAATTCAATGGCGAAATAGTCACGCGCATTGTTAAAGCAAATGTTTTTCACCATCTCACCCAGCAGTTGGATGTCGGCAGGCGCTTCGCCCGCAGCAACCCAACGGCCGATCATCTGGCACAGAATACGGCGGAAGTATTCGTGACGGGTGTAAGACAGGAAGCTACGGCTATCGGTCAGCATACCGACGAATCGGCTCAGCAGGCCGAGCTGTGCCAGCTGCGTCATCTGACGTTCCATACCGTCTTTCTGATCGTTGAACCACCAGCCGGAACCGAACTGCATTTTGCCCGGCATACCTTCGCCCTGGAAGTTACCGATCATCGTGCCCAGCACTTCGTTATCGCGCGGGTTCAGGCAGTAAAGAATGGTTTTCGGCAGCAGGTTCTGTTCGTTCTGTTTGCTCAGCAGCTTAGACAGTTCTTCCGCCATCGGACGGTCGTTAATGGAGTCAAAGCCAACGTCCGCGCCCAGCAGTTTGAACTGGCGCAGGTTGTTGTTACGCAGCGCGCCGATGTGGTACTGCTGTACCCATTCACGACGAGCATATTCCGCACCCAGGAACACCAGCACGGCAGTTTTGAACTGCGCCACTTCATGCTCGCTCAGCGTTTCGCCGCCCAGGCGACGGGCCAGAATGCTGTCCAGCTCGGCTTCGTTAGATTCCGCGAACAGGACAACGTCCAGCGCATGGTCAGAAACTTTACAGCCGTGAGCCGCGAAGTGATCCAGACGCTTGGTCAGTGCAGTTTGCAGGTCAGCAAAACGGCGGATGTCGGTGTCAGACACTTCACCCAGCTTCGCCATGTAGTCGTTGAAGGTCGCTTGTTCAATGTTGAAGGCTTTATCCGGGCGCCAGCTCGGCAGCACTTTCACGTCGAAGGAACCGTCTTTCGCGACGGTCGCGTGATGCTCCAGAGAATCGATCGGATCATCGGTAGTGCCGACCATTTTCACGTTCATCTGCTTCATGATGCCGCGCGCGGAGAATTTGTCCTGCGCCAGCAGCTCATTACATTCGTCCCAGATTTCACCTGCGGTTGCCGGAGACAGCAGTTTACCGGTGATGCCGAACGGACGGCGCAGCTCCAGGTGAGTCCAGTGGTATAACGGGTTACCGATAGTGTGCGGAACGGTCGCCGCCCACGCGTCAAACTTCTCGCGGTCAGACGCATCGCCGGTACACAGACGTTCTGCTACGCCGTTGGTACGCATCGCGCGCCACTTGTAGTGGTCGCCCTTCAGCCAGATGTCATACAGGTTTTTAAAACGATAGTCTTCAGCAACCTGCTGCGGCGGCAGGTGGCAGTGATAGTCGAAAATCGGCTGGTCTTTTGCGTAGTCGTGGTACAGACGGCGAGCAAATTCGGTATCTAACAGGAAATCTTCAGTCATAAACGGGGTCATTATCGTCTTCCTCTCAGCGAGTGGGTCAGATGTTTATCTGTAATGCAGACAAAGTTATCACACCAATTTCGCCAGACCGAAGATTTTTTCGTGAGTTAGATCAATAAACCTTGACAAAAAATGACATAAAAATCGCCAAAACAACGCTGCAAGCCGCGCCACGCCTGGTGTGCCCTATCTACCCCTTAAACTCTATGGAAAATACCTCTTTTGTGACGGTATTCACCTTTTAAAGTTGTATGACAAGTTATCTTGCCCTCCGTCGAAACACATTGAGCGACAGAATACATTAGCGGTGGTCGATACAGACACTTGATTGAGCGGTACGGATACCGAATTAAGCACGCTGATTTACTGGCAAGTTCGGGCCGTACCGGGGATCATTTCCACGGTAAGCCCTTCGAGAATGACATCTTCCGAGCAAACGGGAAGATGGCTGCAGGACCCGCAGTTATAACAACACGATGAGGTTTACATGCGAAAAATTAAAGGATTACGTTGGTACATGATCGCACTGGTGACGATGGGCACCGTGCTGGGCTACCTGACACGTAATACCGTGGCAGCAGCGGCGCCAACGCTGATGGCAGAGCTGCACATTTCCACACAGCAATATTCATACATCATCGCTGCTTATTCCGCAGCGTACACCGTGATGCAGCCGGTTGCCGGCTATGTTCTGGATATCCTCGGTACCAAAATTGGCTACGCCTTCTTCGCCGTTGCCTGGGCTATTTTCTGCGGCGCAACCGCGCTGGCAGGCAGCTGGGGTGGACTGGCTATCGCACGTGGTGCGGTAGGTGCCGCTGAAGCCGCAATGATCCCTGCGGGCCTGAAAGCCAGCTCCGAGTGGTTCCCGGCAAAAGAGCGTTCTATCGCTGTCGGCTACTTCAACGTCGGTTCTTCTATCGGCGGCATGATTGCTCCGCCGCTGGTGGTCTGGGCTATCGTGATGCACAGCTGGCAGATGGCGTTCATCATCTCCGGTGCGCTGAGCTTCATCTGGGCAATGTGCTGGCTGGTATTCTACAAACACCCACGCGATCAGAAAAAACTAACCGACGAAGAACGTGAATACATCATTGGCGGTCAGGAAGCAGCACACCAGACCAACAACGCGAAGAAAATGTCTCCGTGGCAGATTATTCAGACCCGTCGTTTCTGGGGTATCGCCCTTCCGCGCTTCCTGGCAGAACCAGCATGGGGTACCTTCAACGCCTGGATCCCGCTGTTCATGTTTAAAGTGTACGGCTTCGACCTGAAAGAAATCGCGATGTTTGCGTGGATGCCGATGCTGTTTGCTGACCTCGGCTGCGTTATCGGTGGTTACCTGCCGCCGCTGTTCCAGCGCTGGTTCGGCGTTAACCTGATTGTGTCCCGTAAAATGGTTGTAACCATGGGTGCGCTGCTGATGATTGGCCCAGGCCTGATCGGTCTGTTCACCAGCCCTTACATTGCCATCGCCCTGCTGTGCCTCGGTGGCTTTGCTCACCAGTCCCTGTCCGGCGCGCTGATTACGCTCTCTTCTGACGTCTTCGGTCGTAACGAAGTGGCAACTGCAAACGGCCTGACCGGGATGGCGGCGTGGATGGCAAGCACCATGTTTGCCCTGGTCGTTGGCGCCCTGGCCGACACCATTGGCTTCAGCCCGCTGTTCGCCGTACTGGCTATCTTCGACCTGTTAGGCGCAGTGGTTATCTGGACCGTCCTGCAAAATAAACAGGCTGACGACGGTCAATCCGGCGCTAACCGTCCGGCTCAGCAGGCGACGCAAAACTAAGTCTGCGAGCGAAGTAGGTTTTCTCTTAAGCCGCCTTGATCAAGGCGGCTTTTTTCATGTCAAATTGTGGTTAGCTGCTCGTAAAAGTGGTATAACAAATTCATTCTGCCGTACCCTGCCTGGAGAGCATATGGAAATCGCCGACGCACGTCGCTTGTATCAGCAACTGGCCGCTGAGCTAAAAGAACGCATTGAGCAAGGCGTTTACCTTGTGGGCGACAAGCTTCCCGCTGAGCGTTTTATTGCTGATGAAAAAAGCGTCAGCCGCACCGTCGTGCGTGAAGCCATCATCATGCTCGAAGTGGAAGGGTACGTTGAGGTTCGTAAAGGCTCCGGCATCCACGTTATTTCTAATCAGCCGAAGCACCACCAGGTGCCGGACGAAAATCTGGAGTTTGCCAACTACGGTCCTTTCGAACTGCTGCAGGCGCGTCAGCTCATTGAGAGCAATATCGCCGAATTTGCCGCCACCCAGGTCACCAAGCAGGACATCATGAAGCTAATGGAGATCCAGGAGAAGGCGCGCAAAGAGAAATGCTTCCGCGACTCCGAGTGGGATCTCCAGTTCCACGTGCAGGTTGCGCTGGCAACTCAGAACACCGCGCTGGCCGCCATCGTTGAAAAAATGTGGACCCAGCGAGTACATAACCCGTACTGGAAAAAACTGCACGACCATATCGATGCCCGCACCGTCGATAACTGGTGTGATGACCACGATCAGATCCTCAAGGCACTGATTCGCAAAGACCCGCACGCGGCGAAGCTGGCCATGTGGCAGCATCTGGAAAATACCAAGCTGATGCTGTTCAACGAAACCAGCGATGATTTTGAATTCAACGCCGACCGCTATCTGTTCGCTGAGAACCCGGTCGTCCACCTTGATACCGTCGCCCTCGGCGGTAAATAAGTCTCTCAGTTGTTCAACGAGGCTTGCCCGACATTCTGTGTGGGTAAGCCTTTGTAAATCCCCTAGCCTCTCCCCGCGCTAAACCGCAAAATCAAACGGCAACACATTGCAATTTCTATGACGGAAAACTGCACCGTTTGTTACAATTGAATGCATTTTGTCGCTTCGACAATCCGTTTGAGATTATTTCGCCAAAACAAGGACTGTTCAGCGCGTATTTACCGCGATGCTATTAAAATAGAAATAGAGAAGATATCGCAGCGCATTCAGGCATGACCTTAATCGAAGTACCAGGAATCGTGAATGGAACTACTAACCCAACTCTTAAATGCCTTATGGAGCCAGGATTTCGAGACGCTCGCGAATCCCTCCATGATCGGCATGCTGTATTTCGTCTTATTTATGATCCTGTTTCTGGAAAACGGGCTGCTGCCGGCCGCCTTCCTGCCGGGCGACAGCCTGCTGGTGCTGGTCGGCGTTCTCATTGCTAAAGGTGCAATGGGCTTCCCGCAGACGATTATACTGCTGACGGTTGCCGCCAGCCTCGGCAGCTGGGTGGGCTACATCCAGGGCAACTGGCTAGGTAATACCCGTGTCGTCCAGAACTGGCTGTCACACCTCCCCGCTCATTATCATCAGCGGTCGCATCATCTTTTCCACAAACACGGCCTCTCTGCACTGCTGGTAGGGCGCTTCATTGCCTTTGTTCGCACATTGCTTCCTACCATCGCGGGCCTGTCCGGCCTGAGCAACGCACGCTTCCAGTTCTTTAACTGGATGAGCGGCCTGCTGTGGGTGTTGATTCTGACCACCCTGGGCTTCCTGCTGGGCAAAACGCCGGTGTTCCAGAAGTATGAAGACGCACTGATGTCCTGCCTGATGCTGCTGCCAGTGGCGCTGCTGATTTTTGGCCTGTGCGGTTCGTTGGTCGTGGTGTGGAAGAAAAAATACGGTAACCGAGGCTAACTATGGTGCCGAGCCGCATTCATCTTCGCCGGTTTGCATTCAGCATGAGCGTGCTGCTGTTGTTATGCGCGCTTCTCTGGATGTGGGCCGCGCTGCAGCGTGAAGAGTCTACGCTGGCGATTCGCCCGATGAGCCAGTCCAGCATGCCCGATGGTTTTTCTATCTCACACCATCTGGATGCCAACGGTATTCGTTTTAAGAGCATCACTCCGCACAATGATTCGCTGCTGATCACCTTTGAATCCAGCGAACAAAGCGCTGCGGCGAAGCGCGTGCTGGATAGCACGCTGCCGCACGTCTACGTCGTTTCGCTACAGGAAGAAGAAAACGACCCCGCGGGCTGGCTATCACTGCTGCGCGATACGTCACACCGATTTGGCTAAAAACTTCCAGGAATCTGAATAGTTTCACTTACTTTGGTCATTTCGCCTTTTACTTACTATGCTTAGTAATGTGAGCGCCATCGCGGTGCTCACTTACTGGGAAAGTACATTCCAGATGTACTACGCAAAATGGAAGATTCATACATGAAATACCGCATCGTCTTTGCGCTCGCCCTCGCGTCTCTTAGCGCGAGTGCAGCAGCAACATCACTCTGTCAGGAAAAAGAGCAAGACATTCAGCGTGAAATTGGTTATGCCGAAAAGCATAACAATCAGAACCGCATTAGCGGCCTGAAAAAGGCGTTAAGCGAAGTCAAAGCTAACTGTACTGACAGCAAGCTTCGCGCCGACCATCAGGAAAAAATTGCCGAACAGAAAGACGAAATTCGCGAGCGCGAACACGATCTGCGTGAAGCAAAACAGAGCGGTGATGCGGAAAAAGTGGCTAAACGCGAGCACAAGCTTCAGGAAGCCAAAAAAGAACTTAACGCGCTGGAATCCCGCGCGTATTGAGTAAGTGGAACCTAAACAGGAGAGAGACGATGGCGAAAGATTCAACCTCAGATCAGTTACGTGCAGAGCTGAAGGCCCTGTCAGATACCCTGGAAGAAGTCCTGAACGCTTCCACCGATAAATCGAAAGAAGAGATGAGTAAGCTGCGCAGCAAAGCGGAAAGCGCGCTGAAAGAGAGCCGTGACCGTCTGGGCGAAACGGGGGATGCTATTGCGAAGCAAACCCGCGAAGCGGCGGCTAAAGCCGATGGCTATGTGCGTGAAAACCCGTGGACCGGCATGGGCATCGGTGCCGCAGTCGGTCTGGTGCTGGGCGTACTGCTGACGCGTCGCTAAGCATGAGTGATTCTCAGCACGCGCCGGGGCCGGGGAAAAACGTTCTCGGCATTGGCCAGCGCATCGTCACCCTGCTGGTTCAGATGGTTGAAACGCGGCTGCGCCTGGTCGTCGTTGAGCTGGAAGAGGAGAAAGCGAACCTTATTCAGCTGCTGTTGATGGCCGGGTTAACCCTGCTGTTTACTGCCTTCGGCCTGATGAGCCTGCTGGTACTGATAATGTGGGCCGTTGACCCGCAATATCGGCTTCACGTGATGATTGCCACCACCGTTACGCTGCTGCTGCTGGCGTTGATTGGCGGCATCTGGACGCTGCGTAAAGCGCGCCGCTCCACGCTGCTGCGCCATACGCGCCACGAGCTCGCTAACGATCGCACCCTGCTGGAGAACGACGAACCATGAGCCCACGCCAGGAGCGCGAACAGCGCAAGGCCGCGCTGCTGCGCCAGATTCAGCAGCAGCGGCTGGATCTCAGCGCCAGCCGTCGCGACTGGCTGAACGCAACGCAGATCTATGACCGTGGCTGGAGCCGGCTGGTCAGCCTGCGCTCGTGGGCGATGGTCGCCAGCAGCGCCATGGCCGTAGTGTCACTGCGCCACCCACGTTTTCTGGTTCGCTGGGCGCGTCGTGGCCTTGGCGTCTGGAGCACATGGCGGATGGTTAAAAACCTGCTGCATAAGCCAGTCTGACGGCGTCTAGCGGTTTATTTCAGCCAGTTCTTCTATCGACAGCCCGGTCGTCTGCGCGATGGTTTTCAGCGCAACGCCGTGGCTGATTAGGGCGCGGGCAATTTTCAGCGTTGTTTGCTGCTCACCTTCATTTCTACCCTCGTCATGCTGTATTTCAGCCCACTCCATTAGCGTCAGTTTCTTTTTCATCATCTTCTCCTCACGGGGCGTCATCCCCCCCGCCAGCTGTCGAAAGAACGCCTCCGGCTGCGTGGTTCTTCCCGTCTCGGCCAGATAGTGAATTAGCGCACGGAACTGGCTGTCGGTGGTGTACCCCGCGCGCAGCAACCTAAGCAGGTTTTCCGTCATCTCCATCAGATCGCGACGGCGAATATTTTTCTGTAAAAACTCCAGCAGCGCGATACGCCGATGCCCCATGATGTCATCATCCGACAGCACGGTGAGATCGACCAGCGGAAGCACGCCGTCATAGAGTACCCGCGCAACCTCGGGTTCAGCAAACGCATCCAGCCAACGCATGGAGAACGGATACGGACTTTTTTCTCCGTGGTAAAACAGCATGGGAATCACCAGTGGAAGCGTATCGTGCCCAGCCTCCAGATGCCGCTGCATGGCGGCAAAGGCATAGCGCATTAAGCGAAAAGCCATATGCTTATCCGGCGAACTCTGATGCTCAATCAGCGCATAGACATAGCCCACGCCGTCGCAGGTTTGCAGCGACCACAGCACATCGGAATAGCTTGCCCTGAGAGACTCATCAATAAAACTCCCCGACGCCAGCTTCAGCGTTTTCAGGTCGCAAAGGGCCAGCAGCTCTGCCGGTAGGTGTATTCCCAGAAAATCGCCCACCGTCTCGGGATGCGACATAAAGGTCTTAAAGAGTGCATCATGCGGGGTGTTCACCATCGCGTTTCGTCCCTGATAACCAGCCTGCCGCGAGTATCCTCCAGGGTCAGAAAGGCGCAATCGCACAAGTGCTTCTTTGCGTAGCGGCTCGGGAAAAATCGCGGAGTCGTACATCATTACTCAGATTCTTTGAAGGAGTTCAACAGTTTTCCTTGCTAACAATTGTCATACACCGCAGTTATATTGCTCTTCATCGACAGCAGCTACGCGCTATCGACGTGTAAATGCTCAATAAAATGGTTTAACTGCCCGCAAGGTTCTCTGGAGTGTAAGATGAAAAAATTAGAAGATACTGGTTTCCTGGTTGCTCGTATTCTGATGCCAATTCTGTTTATCACGGCTGGCTGGGGCAAAATAACCGGGTATGCGGGTACACAGCAATATATGGAAGCCATGGGCGTCCCGGGGTTCCTGCTGCCGCTGACCATTCTGCTTGAGTTTGGCGGCGGTCTGGCCATTCTGTTCGGTTTCCTGACCCGTACCACCGCGCTGTTCACCGCGGCGTTCACGGTACTGACCGCGTTTATCTTCCACAGCAACTTTGCGGAAGGCATGAACTCGCTGATGTTTATGAAAAACCTGACCATCGCTGGCGGCTACCTGCTGCTGGGCATCACCGGTCCGGGCGCCTTCAGCATCGACCGCGTGCTGAATAAAAAGTGGTAAGCACACTATACTGAATACACAAAGCGAGGAGATATCTCCTCGCTTTTGCTATCTAAAGGAGAACATGATGGGACAACTTATTGACGGCGTCTGGCAGGATACCTGGTACGACACCAAATCCACCGGCGGACGTTTCCAGCGTTCAGTCTCCGCCTTTCGCAACTGGCTGACCGCCGACGGCGAGCCAGGCCCAACCGGCAGCGGTGGCTTTGCCGCCGAAAAAGATCGCTATCATCTGTACGTTTCCCTCGCCTGCCCGTGGGCGCACCGCACGCTGATTTTACGCAAACTGAAAGGGCTGGAGCCGTTTATCTCCGTGTCCGTCGTTAACCCACTGATGCTGGAAAACGGCTGGACCTTCGACGCGGACTTCCCGGCGGCGACCGGTGATGCGCTCTATCAGCATCAGTTTTTGTATCAGCTCTACCAGCACGCCGACCCGACCTACTCCGGGCGCGTAACCGTGCCGGTGCTGTGGGACAAGAAAAATCAAACCATCGTCAGCAACGAATCTGCCGAAATTATTCGCATGTTTAACACCGCGTTTGATGCCCTGGGTGCCAAAGCGGGGGATTACTATCCACTGGCGCTACGCGAACAAATCGACGAGCTGAACGGCTGGATCTACGACACGGTCAATAACGGTGTCTACAAGGCCGGTTTCGCCACCAGCCAGGCAGCCTACGATGAGGCGGTGGAAAAGGTCTTTATCTCGCTCGATCGTCTGGAAAATATTCTCGGCACGCAGCGTTACCTGACCGGCAATCAGCTTACCGAAGCCGATATCCGCCTGTGGACGACGCTTATCCGTTTCGATCCGGTGTACGTAACCCACTTTAAGTGCGACAAGCACCGCATCAGCGATTACCCCAATCTGCATGGCTTCCTGCGCGATATCTACCAGATGCCGGGCATTGCGGAAACCGTCGATTTTGGCCACATCCGCAATCACTATTTCCGCAGCCACAAGACCATTAACCCGACCGGGATTATTTCGGTTGGCCCGTGGCAGGATCTGGACCAGCCGCACGGTCGCGACGTTCGTTTTCGCTAAACCTTCAGGGTGCCGTCCATCGGCGCCCTAATTTATTCGCCTCATCAATATTTACCTCATTTTCATTCGCGACTATCCTTAGCTTGATCGCTTTAAAAACAAGTGATTAATGATCAACTGAGGCAAAAAAATGGATTGGTATCTCAAGGTTATACGTAACTACATTGGCTTTGGCGGCCGCGCCCGCCGCAAAGAGTACTGGATGTTCGTCCTGGTGAACGTGATTTTTACGCTCGTGCTGGGCGTAGTCGATAAGATGCTTGGCTGGCAGCGCGCCGGCGGTGAAGGGATCCTCACCACTATTTATGGGGTGCTGGTTTTCCTGCCGTGGTGGGCCGTGCAGTTCCGTCGTCTGCATGACACCGACCGCTCGGCATGGTGGCTACTGCTGCTGATTATTCCGGTGATCGGCTGGATCGTAATTTTGATCTTCAACTGTCAGAGCGGCACGCCGGGCAATAACCGTTTCGGGCCCGATCCGAAGGGGATTTCCTGATCCCAACCAGGCACAACGCGGGTCTGGTAGGCCTGATAAGCGCAGCGCCATCAGGCTATTCGGCACAAATCGCCGGATGGCGGCGTAAACGCCTATCCGGCCTACTGCTTTATTTTGCGGTTAACAGTTTCTGAATTTCGCGCAGACACCACGATTTCGCTTCGCCCATGCTGTCGCGGCGCCACGCCATAATAATGTCAATCTCTTTGCTGTACTCCGGGCTCACCACCCGCAGACGCCCTTGCGCAATATCCTCTTCAACCAGCTGATACGGCATGGTCGCCACGCCGAGCCCGGCGAGCAGCGCCTGACGCTTCTCTTCCATCGATGTCACCGTCAGACGCGGCTGTTTGTCCAGCAGCTGCACCGTCAGTACCGGGCGCTCCCGCGCGGTATCCGCAATCGCTACCCCACGATATTTCACGCGCGTCACTTCAGACAGCGGTTCCGCCTCCTGATGAATCGGATGATCCGGCGCCGCCACGTAAACGCTCATCAGCGAGTAGAGCTTGCGCGAGTTAATTTCCGTCGAAGAACGGAAGTGCATATCCGGTGCGATCACGATGTCCGCTCGCCCCTGTTCCAGACGCTCCCAGGCGCCCGCCAGCACTTCGGTGATAATCGACAGCTGGGTGTTAGACTTCGCCGCCAGCTTTTCCACCAGCGGGAACAGCGTTGCCGTTGGGATCAGCGCTTCCGCCACAATGGTGAGGTGCGTTTCCCAGCCGCGCGCCAGCGCTTCGGCATCGGTGGTCAGCTTATCTGCCGCCTCCAGCAGGACGCGACCACGTTCGAGGAGCATACGCCCGACGTTAGTGAATTTTGTTCGATGACCTGAACGGTCAAAAAGCACAACGTCCAGCTCTTCTTCCAGCTTTTGCATGGTATAGCTCAACGCCGAGGGCACGCGCCCAAGCTCATCCGCCGCGGCGGCGAAGCTGCCGCGTCGGTCAATGGCGTCCATTACTCGTAGTGCTTCCAGCGTCAGTGCCCTCTCTTTAGCCATAGCTTGCTCATTCAGGAAATTTGAACATACCGGGCAGAATATCTGGCTAACAATGCAGCGTCCATACCTTTACCATTGATTTAATGTAAAGGAGGGTCAAGAAGATGATTACCACAAGAACAGCGAAACAGTGCGGACAGGCGGACTTCGGTTGGCTTCAGGCCCGCTATACCTTCTCTTTTGGACACTACTTCGATCCGAAACTGCTGGGCTATGCGTCTCTGCGCGTGCTGAATCAGGAAGTCCTTGCTCCCGGCGCGGCCTTCCAGCCGCGGACCTATCCGAAGGTCGATATTCTGAATCTGATTCTGGAAGGTGAGGCCGAGTACCGCGACAGCGAAGGCCACCATATTCAGGCGAAGGCCGGTGAAGCGCTGCTGATTGCAACCCAGCAGGGTGTCAGCTATAGCGAACATAACCTGAGCAAAGACAAGCCGTTAACCCGGATACAAATCTGGCTGGACGCCTGCCCGGAACGCGATAATTCGCGGGTACAGAAACTGAAGCTGAAAGATACCGCGCACCAGTTGCTGGCCTCGCCGGACGGCAGTCAGCATAGTCTGCAGCTGCGTCAGCAGGTGTGGCTACACCATATTGAGCTGGCAAAAGGCGAGCAGGTTTCTCTGTCACTGCACGGGCCGCGCGCCTATTTACAGTCGATTCACGGCACCGTACATGCGCTGGCTAACGACGCAGAAAACAAATCGCTCACCTGCGGCGATGGGGCATTTATTCGCGATGAAGCCAATATCACACTCGTTGCTGATACCCCACTGCGCGCTTTGCTGATAGATTTACCTGTGTAGGTCTATTCAGGATAGCGGAAGCAAAAATGAGTAAGAGAAACAATAAAAAGCAGCAGACGATGAAGGTGGCCAACGCCCCTCAACCCACCAACGCGGCACCGGAGTTTGGTCTGGAAGACATGCTGAGCGAACTGGAAGCCATCGTGGCCCAGGCTGAGAGCAGCCAGGCGGAAGAACAGACCGCCTGAACAAATGCCCTGGTTTGGTAACCGGGGCTGACCGCCTCGCCATCCTCGCTCTGTCGGTGCGCGGCAGGGTACGTCAGAAAGCAAAAACCCCGCCATCAAGGCGGGGTTTTTTAAGAAGTGAAACTGACCGATAAGCCGGGTTCTGTCGTGGACAGTCATTCATCTAGGCCAGCAATCGCTCACTGGCTCAAGCAGCCTACCCGGGTTCAGTACGGGCCGTACCTTATGAACCCCTATTTGGCCTTGCTCCGGGTGGAGTTTACCGTGCCACGGACTGTTACCAGCCGCGCGGTGCGCTCTTACCGCACCCTTTCACCCTTACCTGATCCCGCTTGCGCGGGCCATCGGCGGTTTGCTCTCTGTTGCACTGGTCGTGGGCTGTGACACCCCCCAGGCGTTACCTGGCACCTTGCCCTATGGAGCCCGGACTTTCCTCCCCTCCGCCCGTCTCCCCCGAAGAGGACGACGACGAAGCGGCGACTGTCTGGTCAGCTTCGGCGCGAAGTATAGAGGGTTTACGAGCCAATGTCACCTTTCCGTCTGCATTCCCACCTGAAGGGTGGCAGCGATATTACGGGAAGTGAGATAAATATTGTCCGCCGCCTCACGGAACGCCTCTTCCAGCGAGCCAATACGGTTCAGCACGCTGAACACAGAATCAATACCGTACTGGTGTACAACGCCGACATCGCGGGTCAGGCTACCGGCAATACCGATCACCGGCTTATGGTATTTCTTTGCCACGCTGGCCACCCCAACGGGCACCTTACCGTGAATGCTCTGGCTGTCCAGCCGCCCTTCACCGGTCACCACCAGCGTGCAGTCGTGAATATGCTCTTCGAGATTTAACGCCTGAGTGACTATCTCAATGCCGCTGCGCAGCTCTGCGCCGAGAAACGCCATCAGCGCGCCGCCCATTCCCCCCGCCGCGCCAGAGCCCGGCACCTCTTTAACATCCACCCGTAGCGATTTTTTAATCACCTCGGCATAGTGCGCGAGGTTGCGGTCCAGCTCGGCGATCATCGCCGCGGTAGCGCCTTTCTGCGGCCCAAAAATACAGGACGCGCCAGACGGCCCGGTTAACGGGTTGGTCACATCGCAGGCTACGCGAATTGTGCACGCCTGCAGGCGCGCATCGAGTCCGGAAATATCAATATGATTAAGGCTCATCAGGCTACCGCCGCCGAAACCAATCGGCGAACCGTTGGCGTCGCATAACTTTGCGCCCAGCGCCTGTACCATCCCCGCCCCGCCGTCGTTCGTGGCGCTGCCGCCGATACCGATAATAATGCTCTTCACTCCACTTTCCAGCGCCTGGAGGATCAGCTCACCGGTACCATAGGACGTGGTGATCAGCGGGTTACGACGTTCAGGCGGTACCAGCGCCAGGCCGCTGGCGGCGGCCATTTCGATAAATGCCGTACCGCCGTCGCCGGAGATGCCCCACTGAGCCTGCACGGGGTCGCCAAGCGGGCCGGTTACCGTCGACATCACCGCGCGCCCCTGAGTGGCCGCAATCATCGCCTCAACCGTACCTTCGCCGCCGTCGGCAACCGGTACAGACACAAACTGCGCTTGCGGAAAGATTTCCCGAAATCCTTTTTCTATCGCCTGTGCTACCTCGGTGGCAGAAAGGCTTTCTTTATAAGAGTCTGGGGCGATTACGATTTTCATATCTGAGCCTATTAGCGCGCGACGCCGGATGGCGCATAACTTATCCGGCCTACCTTGCCGGCCCGGCAGGCTAACGCCGCCGGGCGCAACGTCCTTAACGAGTCACTTCAACTTTCGCCAGTTTTTCGTAGTAGCACGCCAGGGCACTATGGTCGGCCGTGCCCAACCCATCGGCACGCAGCGCCTGCATCATTTCCATCACCGCTGCGGTCAGCGGCAGCTGCGCCCCAACGCCGTGGGACGTATCCAGCGCGTTGGCCAGATCTTTAATATGCAGATCGATACGGAAGCCCGGCTTGAAGTTACGATCCATAACCATCGGCGCCTTGGCATCCAGCACGGTGCTGCCCGCCAGACCGCCGCGGATGGCCTGATAAACCAGGTCAGGATTCACACCCGCTTTGGTCGCCAGGGTCAACGCTTCCGACATTGCAGCGATGTTCAGCGCGACAATCACCTGATTCGCCAGCTTGGTGATGTTACCCGCGCCAATCTCCCCGGTATGCACCACGGAGCCGGCCATCGCTTTCATCAGGTCATAATACTTGTCGAAAATCGCTTTATCTCCACCAACCATCACCGACAGCGTGCCATCAATGGCTTTCGGTTCGCCGCCGCTTACCGGCGCATCAAGCATATCTACGCCTTTTGCTTTCAGCGCCTCACTAATTTCGCGGCTCGCCAGCGGCGCAATTGAGCTCATATCGATCAGTACAGTGCCCGGTTTGGCACCTTCGATAATGCCATTTTCCCCCAGCGCCACTTCTTTTACGTGCGGCGAGTTTGGCAGCATCGTGATGATGACATCGCACTGCTCGGCAATGGCTTTCGCCGTGGTCGCCGTTTCCGCTCCGGCGGCAATCACTTCGGCAATCGTTTCAGGATTACGGTCCGACACCACCAGCGAGTAACCCGCTTTCAGCAGGTTTTTACTCATCGGTTTACCCATGATACCCAGGCCAATAAAACCAACTTTCATCGTCATTTCCTCAATATTGCGTTAATCGGTGGTGGTTACTTTTTAAAAGCATCAGCCAGTTTTTGAGTACCGGCGCGGAAGACGCCCAGGTCGCTGCCAACGGCCACAAAGGTGGCTCCCCACTCGAGGTAGCGGCGCGCGTCGGCTTCAACCGGTGCCAGGATGCCGCTTGGCTTGCCGTGGGCTTTCGCACGGGCAAAAATATGCTGAATGGCTTTCTGAACCTCCGGGTGCGAAGCATTACCCAGATGCCCCAGCGCGGCGGCCAGGTCGCTTGGCCCGACAAAGATGCCATCCACACCTTCCGTTGCCGCGATAGCATCCACGTTATCGACGCCCTGCTGGCTTTCAATCTGCACCAGGATGGTGATGTTTTTGTTGGACTGCGCGAAGTAGTCCGGTACGGTGCCAAACATATTGCCGCGATGCGAAACGGATACGCCGCGAATCCCCTCCGGCGGATAGCGCGTGGAAGAGACCGCCTGCGCCGCCTGCTCCTGCGTTTCCACAAACGGAATCAGGAAGTTATAGAAGCCGATATCCAGCATGCGCTTGATAATGACCGGCTCATTGGTCGGAATACGTACGACCGGCGCGCTCTGACTGCCTTTCAGTGCCATCAGCTGTGGGATTAACGTCGTCACATCGTTCGGCGCATGTTCACCGTCCAGCACCAGCCAGTCGAAACCGGCCAGGCCTAACACTTCAGTACTGATCGGGCTGGAGAGGGCTGACCAGCAGCCAATCTGAACCCGTTGAGCAGCCAGCGCCGCTTTGAATTTGTTAGGAAAAATCGCGTTATCCATTTTTTATTACCTTACGTTAATCGCGGCTTACTTCCGCAGTTCCAGACGTTTGATGTCGCCGACCACGAAGAGGTAGCAAACCATCATCATCAGCGCGGAACAGCCGACAAAAATCAGTGCGCCATTAAAGGAGTGCAGTTCACTTACGATATAACCAATCACCAGCGGCGTAACGATAGAGGCGACGTTACCAAAGACGTTAAACACCCCACCGCACAGCCCAACAATCTCTTTTGGCGCCACGTCGGAGATAACCGGCCACCCCAGTGCGCCAAAGCCTTTGCCGAAGAACGCCAGCGCCATTAATCCTACGACCAGCGCCGTGTTGTCGGTGTAGTTACACAGAATAATCGTCGACGCCAACAGCATGCCCAGCACAATAGGCAGTTTACGTGCAAAGGTCAGCGTACAACCGCGGCGAATCAGGTAGTCGGAGAACAGCCCGCCCAGCACACCGCCGGCAAAACCACACAGCGCAGGGATAGACGCCACCATACCCACTTTCAGAATCGACATACCTTTGTCCTGCACCAGGTAAATCGGGAACCAGGTGAGGAAGAACCAGGTGATGGTGTTTAAGAAGTACTGGCCGAAGAAGATACCTAACATCATACGGCTGCTAAGCAACTGTTTGATGTAATCCAGTTTCGGACCTTTTGCCGCGTCGCTGCCCGGCTTTTTGTGGTCCATATCAACCACTGCGCCGTTATCCGCAATAAACTTCAGCTCTTCTTTGGTCATTCGTGGATGATCGGTTGGGTTGTGTACGAACTTCACCCACAGCCCGGTCAACACAAAGCCAATCACCCCCATCACGGTAAAGACGTGCTCCCAGCCCCAGGCGAAGGTCAGCCAGCCCAGCAGCGGCGAGAACAGCGCTAAAGAGAAATACTGCGCGGAGTTAAAAATAGCCGAGGCGGTACCGCGTTCTTTGGTTGGGAACCAGGCCGCAACAATACGCGCGTTTGCCGGGAAGGAAGGCGCTTCGGAGAAGCCCAGCATAAAACGCATGAAGAACATAGAAACGCCGGCCCATGCTAGCGGGAAGAAACCGACAAAGCCCTGCAGGAAGGTAAACAGAGACCAGAAGAACAAGCTATAGGTATAAACTTTCTTCGAGCCGAATTTATCCAGTAACCAACCACCGGGGATCTGCATGAGCAGGTACGCCCAACCGAATGCAGAGAAGATATACCCCATAGAAATCGCACTAAGTTCCAGTTCCTTAGCGACAGACGTACCGGCAATGGAAAGCGTTGCGCGGTCTGCGTAGTTAACGGCCGTAACAATAAAAATAATGAATAGAATTAAATAACGGGTAGGCATACCCTTTTTTGCTTCAACAACATCAGCAGTATCGTGTATCATTTTATTATCCTCGGGTACAGGATGCTTTAATTTTATTGTTTTTATTAAAGCGAATTTCGCTGATTATTTAATTACCAATGAATCTCGTAATAAAAAATCAGACGCCATGAATTCGAGGTTCAGTATAATCAGGATATCTCGCTCGCACATTGTGCAAATCACCAATTTAAACGCGCAATAAATTCATTTTATTGACCATATGCACACAGCACTGGGCGCTGATGCACAATTTCAGCCATTGACTCCCTTGTCTCCCGCGGCATGAAGGCGATAGGTGATCTTCATCACATTTTTATGGTTCAACTCCTGACATTCTTTATTTCATGTAGCAATGGGTATTTTATTTTCCATTACCAGAAACAAACCATAAATAACCCTAATTCTTTTACCCCCTGGCTGGAGAATGCTGGACAATGGCTAACATTGAAATCAGACAAGAATCGCCGACGGCTTTTTATATAAAAGTACATGAAACAGATAATGTCGCGATCGTTGTTAACGATAACGGATTAAAAGCAGGAACGCGTTTTCCTGACGGTCTGGAATTAATTGAACATATTCCCCAGGGGCATAAAGTCGCGCTGGTGGATATTCCTCAGAACGGTGAAATCATCCGCTACGGCGAAGTCATCGGTTACGCGGTGCGCGATATTGCTAAAGGTAGCTGGATTGACGAATCTACGGTTGTGCTACCGGAAGCGCCGCCGCTCAACACCTTGCCGCTGGCGACCAAAGTCCCGGAGCCGCTGCCGCCGCTCGAAGGCTATACCTTCGAAGGTTATCGCAACGCCGACGGCAGCGTCGGCACCAAAAACCTGCTGGGCATTACCACCAGCGTGCACTGCGTAGCGGGCGTGGTGGACTATGTGGTGAAAATCATTGAGCGCGATCTGCTGGCAAAATACCCCAACGTCGATGGCGTGGTTGGTCTGAACCACCTGTACGGCTGCGGCGTGGCAATTAACGCGCCGGCGGCGGTGGTCCCCATTCGCACCATCCATAACCTCGCGCTAAACCCCAACTTTGGCGGTGAAGTGATGGTCGTGGGACTGGGCTGTGAAAAGCTACAGCCAGAACGCCTGCTCGAAGGCACGGAGGATGTACAAAGCATCGCGGTCGACAGCGCCAGCATCGTGCGCCTGCAGGATGAGCAGCACGTCGGCTTTCAATCGATGGTCGACGATATCTTACAGGTTGCCGAACGCCACCTGCAAAAGCTCAACCAACGTCAGCGCGAAACCTGCCCAGCTTCCGAGCTGGTGGTTGGCATGCAGTGCGGCGGCAGCGATGCGTTCTCCGGCGTGACCGCCAACCCGGCGGTCGGCTACGCTTCCGATCTGCTAGTGCGCTGCGGCGCCACGGTTATGTTCTCTGAAGTCACCGAAGTGCGCGATGCCATCCATCTGTTAACACCACGCGCGGTGAATGAAGAGGTGGGCAAACGTCTGCTTGAAGAGATGGCCTGGTATGATAACTACCTCAACATGGGGCAAACCGATCGCAGCGCCAACCCATCTCCAGGCAACAAGAAAGGCGGCCTTGCCAACGTAGTGGAAAAAGCGCTGGGCTCAATCGCCAAGTCTGGCAAAAGCGCCATCGTCGAAGTGCTGTCACCGGGCCAACGTCCGACCAAGCGCGGCCTGATTTACGCCGCGACGCCGGCCAGCGATTTCGTTTGCGGCACTCAACAGGTTGCTTCCGGCATCACCGTACAGGTGTTTACTACCGGGCGCGGTACGCCGTACGGCCTGGTTGCGGTACCGGTCATCAAGATGGCCACCCGCACCGCGCTGGCGAACCGCTGGTATGACCTAATGGATATTAACGCGGGCACCATCGCCACCGGCGAAGAGACCATTGAAGAGGTGGGGACGAAGCTATTCCACTTTATTCTCGATGTGGCCAGCGGGCGTAAAAAAACCTTCTCGGATCAATGGGGGCTGCACAACCAGCTGGCGGTGTTCAACCCGGCGCCGGTAACCTGACGGCAGACGGCCAATCGAAAATACGTAGGCCGGATAAGCAAAGCGACATCCGGCCTACCGTTCCTGCCCTGACTTCAACGCCTTAACGGACCAGCATTACGCCAGGGCGCCCCTTTTTTATTCCGACAGCGCCACCAGAATCACGTCGATACCGCTCTTACGTAATCCGTCGAGGCTCTCCTGCGGGATCCCCTCATCCACGATGATCATATCCACACGCTGCATATCAATAATCTTATGCAGGCTTGAGCGATTAAATTTGCTGGAGTCGGTCACCACGATGATCTTCTCAGCCACTTCGCTCATGCGCCGGTTCAGCCGCGCTTCATCTTCATTATGCGTGCTGATTCCACGCTCCAGATCGATAGCATCAACGCCGAGAAACAGCATGTCAAAGTGGTAGTTTTGCAGCGATTGCTCAGCCTGATCGCCATAGAACGACTGCGATTGGCGGCGCAGATGCCCACCGGTCATCAACAGCTCAACGCCTTCTGCTTCCAGCAACGCATTGGCGACATTCATACCGTTAGTCATAGCAATCACATCGCTGTGATGACGCATCAGCCGCGCGATTTCATAGGTTGTAGTGCCCGAATCCAGAATCACCCGATGCCCCGGCTTAATAAACTCAACGGCGGCCCTGGCGATACGCCGTTTCACCGCCGTATTCAGCGAACTTTTATCTTCAACGGAGGGTTCTGCGCCCGGCGTATTACCGTCGCAAATCAGCGCACCGCCGTAGGCCCGCACGGCAATACCCTGCTTTTCAAGAAAGGCCAGATCGTTGCGGATCGTCACGGTCGAAACGCCAAACAGCACGGAAAGATCGTTGACCTGCACGCTTCCCTGCTGTCGCAACCGCTGGATGATCTGCTCACGCCTTTCGCTGGTTCCAGGCACCCGCTTATCCGCAGAAGAGTCGGTGTTGCTCATAAGTAATCCTTTGATCAATTTCTTTCGTTTCATTTCGTTTGGCTTATTAACGCCTTTCTTTTATCGGAATGCAAGCCTTAAAAAGCCGAAAGAATGGCCGCAATACCGGGCACAAACCTTTCATTATGTTTCTTTTGTGAAACAGATCGGAAAACTATTATCTTTCGTTTTATTTTTAACACACCATGATGCAGTATCAAATGAAACAAAACGAAAGAACGATGTCACCATCATCTGACCTGGAGAGGAAAGTGAAACATCTGACTAACATGGTGGAACAGCATAAACGGGGGAAGGCAAACGGGATTTATGCCGTTTGTTCCGCGCATCCACTGGTACTGGAATCTGCCATACGCTACGCCCACGCCAACCAGGCGCCGCTGCTGATCGAAGCAACCTCAAACCAGGTTGACCAGTTTGGCGGCTACACCGGCATGACGCCAGCCGATTTTCGCGGCTTTGTCTGCGGGCTGGCCGACGCGCTGCATTTTCCCCAAACGCAGCTGATCCTCGGCGGCGATCATCTCGGTCCCAACCGTTGGCAGAATCTGCCAGCAGAGATCGCGATGGCTCACGCTGACGATCTGATCAAAAGCTATGTGTCCGCTGGATTTAAAAAGATCCACCTCGATTGCAGCATGTCCTGTCAGGGCGATCCGGTTCCACTCACCGACGAGATCGTCGCCGAACGCGCCGCGCGTCTGGCAAAAATCGCCGAAGAAACCCACGCCGCGCTGTTTGGCGAATCGGATCTGGTCTACGTGATCGGGACCGAGGTGCCGGTACCCGGCGGTGCCCATGAAACCTTAACCGAACTGGCGGTCACCACGCCTGAAGCAGCACGGGCCACGCTGGAAGCCCATCGCCACGCGTTTGAAAAGCAGGGGCTGAACGCCGTGTGGCCACGCATTATTGCGCTGGTTGTACAGCCCGGCGTCGAATTCGATCATACCCATATCATTGATTATCAGCCGCAAAAAGCCGTCGCGCTGAGCAAGATGGTGGAAGCCTATGACACGCTGGTGTTCGAGGCGCATTCCACCGATTACCAGACGCCACAATCGCTGCGCCAGCTGGTGGTCGATCACTTCGCCATCCTGAAAGTGGGTCCGGCGCTGACCTTCGCCCTGCGCGAAGCGCTGTTTTCACTGGCGGCGATCGAAGAAGAACTGCTGCCCGCTAAAGCCTGTTCTGGCCTGCGTAACGTTCTGGAGAGCGTCATGCTCGATCGCCCGGAATACTGGCAGAGCCATTATCACGGTGACGGCAACGCGCGGCGACTGGCGCGCGGCTATAGCTATTCCGACCGCGTGCGCTACTACTGGCCTGATGGGCAAATTGATGATGCCTTCGCGCGGCTGGTGCGCAATCTGGCGGACGAACCTATTCCGCTACCGCTCATCAGCCAGTATTTACCGTTGCAGTACGTCAAAGTCCGCGAGGGAGATCTCAACGCAACGCCGCGAGAACTCATCATCAGCCACATTCAGGACATACTGCAGCAGTACCATGCCGCCTGTCAGGGCGTTACCCCCCATAACGGATAACAACAAAGAGGAAAACGCGATGCCAAATATTGTATTAAGCCGCATAGATGAACGCCTGATCCACGGCCAGGTTGGCGTGCAGTGGGTAGGATTTGCGGGGGCAAATCTGGTGCTGGTCGCCAACGATGAAGTCGCAGAAGACACCGTTCAACAGAACCTGATGGAAATGGTGCTGGCTGAAGGGATCGCCGTGCGCTTCTGGTCGCTGCAAAAAACGATCGACAACATCCACCGCGCCGCCGACCGGCAGAAAATTTTACTGGTGTGCAGAACGCCGGGAGATTTCCTTACGCTGGTTGAGGGCGGTGTCCCCATCACGCGCATCAACGTAGGCAACATGCACTACGCCGAAGGAAAAACACAAATTGCCAAAACGGTTTCTGTCGATGCCAACGATGTCCACGCGTTCAACGGCCTGAAGGCTGCCGGCGTGGAATGTTTCGTTCAGGGCGTGCCCACAGAACCTGCTTTGGATCTCTTTAAACTACTTTGAGGGATTCACAATGGAAATTAGTCTGTTGCAGGCTTTTGCATTAGGCATTCTTGCCTTTATTGCGGGTCTGGATATGTTCAACGGCTTAACCCACATGCACCGCCCGGTGGTGCTTGGGCCGCTGGTCGGCCTGATCCTCGGCGATCTGCATACCGGTATTTTAACCGGCGGTACGCTGGAGTTGGTGTGGATGGGCCTGGCCCCGCTGGCGGGCGCTCAGCCGCCAAACGTGATTATCGGCACCATCGTCGGTACCACATTCGCCATCACTACCGGCGTGAAACCTGACGTCGCCGTCGGGGTCGCGGTACCGTTCGCCGTAGCGGTACAGATGGGGATTACTTTCCTGTTCTCGGTCATGTCCGGCGTGATGTCTCGCTGCGACCGTATGGCGGCAAACGCCGACACCGACGGTATTGAACGGGTTAACTATCTGGCGCTGCTGGCGTTAGGCACGTTCTACTTCCTGTGCGCTTTTTTACCGATTTACTTCGGGGCTGAACACGCCAAAACCGCCATTGACGTGCTGCCGGAACGCCTGATTGACGGTCTGGGCGTCGCGGGCGGCATCATGCCAGCCATCGGCTTTGCCGTCCTGCTGAAAATCATGATGAAAAACGTCTACATTCCGTACTTCATTATCGGTTTCGTTGCCGCGGCCTGGCTCAAGCTTCCCGTGCTGGCTATCGCCGCTGCGGCGCTGGCGATGGCGCTGATTGACCTGCTGCGTAAATCCCCTGAACCGACCCAACCTGCGGCACAGAAAGAGGAATTCGAAGATGGCATCTAATCAACAGACTCTGCCGAATGTTTCCGAGAATGAAGAAACGCTGCTGACCGGCGTAAACGAAAACATTTATGAAGATCAAACCATTGGCGCTGAGCTGACCAAAAAAGATATCAACCGCATCGCCTGGCGTTCCATGCTGCTACAGGCGTCCTTTAACTATGAACGTATGCAGGCCTCCGGCTGGCTTTACGGTCTGCTGCCTGCGCTGAAAAAAATTCATACCAACAAGCGCGATCTGGCGAGAGCCATGAAAGGCCACATGGGATTCTTCAACACCCACCCTTTCCTGGTGACCTTTGTCATCGGCATCATTCTGGCGATGGAGCGCTCCAAACAGGACGTTAACAGTATTCAAAGCACCAAAATTGCCGTCGGCGCGCCGCTGGGCGGGATTGGCGATGCCATGTTCTGGTTAACGCTGCTGCCTATTTGCGGCGGGATTGGCGCCAGCCTCGCGTTACAGGGATCCATTCTTGGCGCCGTGGTGTTTATCGTGCTGTTTAACGTGGTGCATCTCGGCCTGCGCTTCGGCCTGGCTCACTATGCCTACCGAATGGGCGTGGCGGCGATTCCGCTTATCAAGGCCAACACCAAAAAAGTCGGCCACGCCGCCTCTATCGTCGGGATGACGGTGATTGGTGCACTGGTGGCAACCTACGTTCGCCTGAACACCACGCTCGAAATTAAAGCCGGCGATGCGGTCGTCAAACTGCAGGCCGACGTTATCGACAAGCTCATGCCCGCCTTTTTACCGCTGGTCTACACCCTGACGATGTTCTGGCTGGTACGCCGCGGCTGGAGTCCGCTGCGCCTGATCGCCATCACCGTGGTGCTGGGCGTCGTCGGTAAATTCTGCCACTTCCTGTAAAGCAAAAGAGGTCCTCGATGTTAGGTATTATTTTGACCGGTCACGGCGGCTTCGCCAGCGGAATGGAAAAAGCCATGCGGCAGATCCTCGGTGAGCAAACGCAGTTTATCGCGATTGATTTTCCGGAAACCTCAACCACCGCGCGGCTTACCGAACAGCTGGAACAGGCGGTGGCTACGCTGGATGCTGAAGAAGATATCGTGTTTCTGACCGACCTGCTCGGCGGCACGCCATTTCGCGTGGCATCAACCCTGGCAATGCAAAAGGCCGGGCGCGAAGTGATCGCCGGCACCAACCTCCAACTGCTGCTGGAAATGGTGCTGGACCGCGTTGGATTAAGCGGCGAGGCCTTCCGACTACAGGCGCTGGAGTGCGGGCATCGCGGCTTAACCAGCCTGGTCGACGAGCTGGGACGCTGTCGCGAGGCGTCCCCCGTAGAGGAAGGCATATGACGCAAATTCTCCGCGCTCGCCGCCTGTTAACGGAGTACGGTTGGCAGGATGATTGTCAGTTGCGTATTGAAGCGGGCACGATCGCCGCAATAGAACCGATACCGGCGGGTATTGTCTGGCGTGATGCTGAGCTGCTTTGCCCCGCGTATATCGATGTTCACGTTCACGGCGGCGCGGGCGTTGATGTGATGGACGATGCGCCAGGTACGCTGGATAAACTCGCCCACCATAAGGCGCAAGAGGGCGTCGCCGCCTGGCTGCCCACGACGGTGACTGCGCCGCTGGCGTCGATTCACCGGACGCTGGCGCGCATTGCCGAGCGCTATCATTCAGGCGGGCCGGGCGCCCAGGTACTGGGGAGCTATCTGGAAGGGCCTTACTTTACGCCACAGAACAAAGGCGCCCATCCCCCCGAGCTATTTCGCGAGCTGGACGCGGATGAACTGGATACGTTGATAGCCGTATCCCAACATACCCTTCGCGTGGTGGCGTTAGCGCCGGAAAAACCCGGTGCGCTGCGGGCTATCCAGCATCTCAAACAGCAGGGCGTGCGGGTTATGTTAGGGCATAGCGCGGCAACCTGGGCGCAAACCCGCGCCGCGTTTGACGCAGGGGCGGACGGGTTAGTGCACTGCTACAACGGCATGACCGGGCTGCATCATCGCGAACCGGGAATGGTGGGCGCGGGTCTCACCGATCCGCGCGCATGGCTTGAGCTCATCGCCGACGGCCATCATGTCCATCCGGCGGCGATGCGGCTCTGCGGCATCTGTGCAAAAGAGAGAATTGTGCTGATTACCGATGCCATGCAGGCGGCCGGAATGCCCGACGGCCGCTACACGCTCTGCGGCGAACAGGTCGACATGCGCGGCGGGATCGTTCGCACCGCCTCGGGTGGCCTGGCCGGAAGTACCCTGTCGGTTGACGCTGCCGTACGTCATATGGTCGAACTCGCGGGAATGACGGCGGAAGACGCGATCCACATGGCTTCGCTGCATCCGGCTCGCCTGCTCGGTATCGATAGTCAGTTGGGGTCGCTCAAACCAGGCAAGCGCGCCAACATCATTGCGCTCGACGGCGGCCTGCATCTGCAGCATCTCTGGATCCAGGGCCAGCCTTATACCCATTAATCCTTTCGTTTTTTCCTGCCAGGCCTTCGCTTTATCCGCGCAAGGCCTTTCTTTTCCTTTCCATCAGTAACAGCGCCATTTAGCGAAAATCTATATTAATCGTTATATATCAAATATATAAATACATCTTTCATTTTGCGATCACAGTTTTCGTTTTATTTCGACGCACGCCATTGACCTTTCGATTTCTTTTATATAGATTTTAATCAACCGCTAAAGTTAACAAGTGAAACAAAACGAAAGATAACAGCTTTTGCCAGCGTCTGATGTGGAATTAACAAGACTAAGGACCTACGTTATGCCAGAAACCTATACCCCCGCTGCCGCGACCACCGGCACCTGGACCGAAAAAGAGATCCGCCAACAGCCCGCTAGCTGGATCCGCTCACTCAAAAATATTGATGCAAACCGCTCGGCGATCGACGGTTTTCTTGCGCCGCTGCTGCGCAAACCAAACCTGCGGATCGTCCTGACGGGCGCCGGAACGTCGGCCTTTATCGGCGAGACGATTGCCCCCTGGCTTTGCCACCAGACGGGGAAAAATATCAGCGCCGTACCCACCACCGATCTCGTCACCAATCCAATGGACTATCTGAACCCGGCACATCCGCTGCTGCTGGTTTCATTTGCCCGCTCGGGCAACAGCCCGGAGAGCGTGGCTGCCGTTGAGCTGGCCAACCAGTTCGTTCCTGAGTGCTACCACCTGTCAATTACCTGTAACGAAGCGGGCAGCCTGTACCAAAATCTGGTCGACAGCGATAACGCTTTCGCCCTGCTGATGCCGGCCGAAACGCACGATCGCGGCTTTGCCATGACCAGCAGCATCACCACCATGATGGCAAGCTGTCTGGCGGTATTCGCGCCGGAGATCATTAACAGCCAGACCTTCCGGGACGTGGCCGATCGCAGCCAGGCGATCCTCGACTCACTCGGTGATTTTAGCCTGGGTGTCTTTGGCGACGGCGCCTGGAAACGCGTCGTCTATCTGGGCAGCGGCGGATTACAAGGTATCGCGCGTGAGTCTGCGCTGAAGGTGCTGGAGCTAACCGCCGGCAAACTGGCGGCCTTCTACGACTCGCCAACCGGTTTCCGCCACGGACCAAAATCGCTGGTCGATAACGAAACGCTTATCGTGGTGTTCATCTCCAGCCACTCTTACACGCGCCAGTACGACCTGGATCTGCTGGCGGAACTGCGCCGCGATCGTCAGGCAATGCGCGTGGTCGCGATTGCCGCGGAAACGGATGCCATCATCGAAGCTGGCCCGCATATTCTGCTGCCTCCTTCCCGTTCGTTTATCGACATGGAACAGGCGTTCTGCTTCCTGATGTACGCCCAGATCTTTGCGCTGACTCAGTCAATTCGTGTTGGCAATACCCCAGATACCCCCTCTGCCAGCGGCACGGTCAATCGTGTTGTGCAAGGCGTGATTATTCATCCGTGGCAGGCTTAAGAGGATCTCCATATGAGCATTATCTCAACGAAATACCTTCTGCAGGATGCGCAGGCCAACGGCTACGCCGTGCCGGCGTTTAACATCCACAACGCCGAAACGATCCAGGCGATCCTCGAGGTGTGCAGCGAAATGCGCTCGCCCGTGATCCTCGCGGGGACTCCCGGCACGTTCAAACACATTGCCCTGGAAGAGATCTACGCCCTGTGCAGCGCGTATTCGCTCACTTACGACATGCCGCTGGCGCTGCATCTCGATCATCACGAATCGTTGGATGACATTCGCCGTAAGGTTCATGCCGGTGTACGCAGCGCGATGATCGATGGCAGCCACTATCCGTTTGAACAAAACGTGAAGCTGGTGAAATCGGTGGTTGACTTCTGCCACCTCAACGATTGCAGCGTTGAGGCCGAACTGGGCCGTCTGGGCGGGGTAGAAGACGACATGAGCGTCGACGCGGAAAGCGCCTTTCTCACCGACCCGCAGGAGGCGAAACGCTTTGTTGAGTTGACCGGTGTTGACAGCCTTGCCGTGGCTATCGGCACGGCACATGGCCTCTATACCAAACGACCAAAAATCGACTTCCAGCGGCTGGCAGAAATCCGGGAAGTGGTGACGGTGCCGCTGGTGCTGCATGGCGCAAGTGATGTGCCGGATGAATATGTTCGCCGCACCATCGAGCTGGGCATCTGCAAAGTCAACGTCGCAACCGAGTTGAAGATCGCCTTCTCTGACGCCGTCAAAGCCTGGTTTGCTGAAAATCCGCAGGGCAATGACCCGCGCTTTTACATGCGGGTTGGCATGGACGCCATGAAAGAAGTGGTCAGAAGCAAAATCGCCGTCTGCGGCTCAGCGAATCGGTTACGGCTACCGGCGGAGGCCTGATCTTACAGCGTATTACAGCAATATCTCAAAATAACTATAAGCCTCGCAAATATGAAGGCGCGCCCTTAAACCGGGTAGCGCCTTCCATTATCCTAAAAATCCGAGGGTCCCTACATGACACAGAAAAAATCTTTTAAGTCAAAATCATGGGAGTTTTTCCAAAGTCTGGGAAAAACCTTTATGTTCCCGGTTTCACTTCTTGCCTTTATGGGATTGCTGCTGGGTATCGGTAGTTCAGTGACCAGCCCTTCCACCATTACGAGTTTTCCCTTTCTGGGCGGCGAATTTACGCAGTTGACCTTTGGCTTTATCGCCATGGTCGGTGGCTTTGCATTTACCTATCTGCCGCTGATGTTTGCCATGGCGATCCCCATGGGGCTTGCCAACCGCAACAAGGCGGTCGCCGCCTTTGCCGGGTTCGTTGGCTACATGCTGATGAATATGAGCATTAACTATTACCTGACGGCTACCCACCAGCTTGCCGACCCCGCCACCATGAAACAGGTGGGACAATCGATCGTGCTGGGCATTCAAACCCTGGAGATGGGTGTACTGGGCGGCATCGTGGTTGGGGTTATCACCTATTTTCTGCACGAACGTTTTCAGGACACGGTTCTGCACGACGCCTTCGCGTTCTTTAGCGGCATTCGTTTTGTGCCGATTATGACCGCTCTTACCCTGTCGCTGGTGGGTCTGTTCATTCCTCTTCTGTGGGAATACGTCGCGCTGGGTATCGCGGGTATTGGGCATATCATCCAGAGCACCAGCGTTTTCGGCCCCTTCCTCTACGGCGTGGGCGTGCTGCTGCTGAAACCTTTTGGTCTGCACCACATCCTGCTGGCGATGGTGCGTTTTACCCCAGCAGGCGGCATTGAAATGGTGAATGGCCATGAGGTCGCCGGGGCGCTGAATATCTTCTACGCAGAGCTTAAAGCCGGCCTGCCGTTTAGCCCGCACGTTACCGCGTTTCTGTCACAAGGGTTTATGCCGACCTTTATCTTCGGTTTGCCCGCTGTGGCTTACGCCATCTACCGCACCGCGCGTCCGGAAAATCGGCCAGTCATTAAGGGGTTGCTGCTTTCCGGCGTGCTGGTTTCCGTCGTCACCGGTATTTCAGAGCCGATTGAGTTCCTGTTCCTGTTTATCGCCCCCGCGCTTTACGCCTTCCATATCGTCATGTCTGGCCTGGCGCTGATGGTAATGGCCCTGTTGGGGGTGACCATTGGCAATACCGATGGCGGCATTCTGGATCTGCTGATTTTCGGCGTGATGCAGGGAATGTCGACCAAATGGTATCTGCTGTTCCCGGTCGGTATTGCCTGGTTTGCCATCTACTTCTTTGTCTTCCGCTGGTACATCCTCAAACACGACATCAAAACGCCGGGCCGCGAGGTGGATGCTCAGGGGGCGCAGCAAGCCGTCGAGGCTAACACCCGCGCGCGTGGAAAATCAAAATACGATCATGGTCTTATCCTGCGTGCGCTCGGCGGTAAAGAGAACATTGAGTCGCTTGATAACTGCATTACCCGCTTGCGTCTGGTGGTGAAAGATATGGGCCTTATCGATCAACAGGCGCTGAAAGCGGCCGGCGCGTTGTCGGTGGTGGTGCTTGATGCTCACAGCGTACAGGTGATCATCGGCCCGCAGGTACAGAGCGTCAAAACCGGCATTGAAGCCTTAATTTAACAGGGGGAGTGATGTTTGATTTCGACAAAATCATCGAGCGCCAAAGTGATAAGTGCCGTAAATGGGACCATGCCTTTGTGTGCTCACGTTTCGGTGACGTCCCGCAGTCCTTTATCCCCCTGTGGATAGCCGATATGGATTTCACCTCGCCGCCTGCGGTGATTGACGGCTTCCGGCGCATCGTGGAGCACGGCACCTTTGGCTATACCTGGTGCTTTGATGAATTCTACGACGCGGTTATCGCTTTCCAGCGTAAACGTCATCAGGTTGAGGTAGAAAAGTCGTGGATCACGCTAACCTACGGCACCGTCTCCACGTTGCACTACACGGTTCAGGCGTTCTGCAAACCGGGTGACAGCGTGATGATGAACACGCCGGTCTACGATCCTTTTGCGATGGCGGCACAGCGCCAGGGCGTGCAAGTACTTGCTAACCCGCTTCGCGTGGAGGACAACCGCTATCAGCTTGATTTTAATCTGATAGAAGAACAGCTCAAAACCCACCGTCCAACGCTGTGGTTCTTCTGCTCGCCGCATAACCCGTCCGGCAGGATCTGGCGCGCGGAAGAGATACGTCAGGTGTCCGATCTCTGTCAACGCTACGGTACGATTCTGGTGGTCGATGAGGTTCACGCCGAGCACATTCTGGATGGCAAATTCGTCAGTTGCCTCACCTCTGGCTGTGCCGCACAGGACAACCTGATCGTGCTCACGTCACCCAACAAGGCGTTCAATCAGGGCGGGCTGAAAACCTCCTACTCCATGATTCCGAACGACTCGCTGCGCCAGCGCTTCCGCCAACAGCTTGAGAAGAACTCCATTACCTCGCCCAATATGTTCGGGGTATGGGGAATTATTCTGGCCTATCAGCAGGGTCTGCCATGGCTCGACGCGCTGAACGGTTATCTGCAAGGCAACGCCCGTTATCTGGCGGAGGCCATTACGACCCACTTCCCGGCGTGGAAGATGATGAATCCGGAATCGTCGTATCTGGCGTGGATAGACGTGAGCGCGGATGACCATAGCGCAACGCAGCTAACCCAACATTTCGCACAGCAGGCGGGCGTAGTCATAGAAGACGGCAGCCACTACGTACAAAACGGCGAAAACTACCTGCGGATTAATTTTGGCACCCAGCGCTACTGGCTGGAGCAGGCCATTAACCGAATGCTGAAAAATGACAAATAAGGATCTTACCCACAATGAAAAAGGTGCTCACTCTCTCACTGCTGGCTCTCTGTGTTTCTCATGGCGCAGTGGCGGCAAACTACGCGCTCAATAACGACAATATTGCTCTCTCATTCGATGATACCAACTCAACGGTCGTGGTGAAGGACAACAGGGCTAACCATCCGCTCACGCCGCAGGAGTTGTTCTTTCTGACGCTACCGGATGAGAGCAAAATCCACACCGCGGATTTCAAAATCAAGCACGTTGAAAAACAGGGCAACGCGATTGTCATCGACTTTACGCATCCGGATTTTAACGTCACGGTGAAGCTGAACCTGGTGAAGGGAAAATACGCCAACATCGGCTACACCATTGCCGCCGTTGGGCAGCCGCGAGACGTGGCTAAAATCACCTTCTTCCCAACCAAAAAGCAGTCTCAGGCTCCTTACGTAGATGGCGCAATCAATAGCTCACCGATCGTTGCCGACTCGTTCTTTATCCTGCCGGATAAACCGATCGTCAATACCTACGCCTATGAAGCCACAACCAATCTCAACGTAGAACTGAAAACGCCGATTCAACCAGAGGCCCCGGTCAGTTTTACCACCTGGTTCGGCACTTTCCCGGAGACCAGTCAGCTGCGCCGCAGCGTGAACCAGTTTATTAATGACGTACGTCCACGGCCCTACAAGCCTTATCTGCACTACAACAGCTGGATGGATATCGGCTTTTTCACTCCCTACACCGAACAGGATGTGCTGGGGCGTATGGGCGAATGGAACAAGGAGTTCATTACGGGCCGCGGCGTGACCTTAGACGCTTTCTTGTTGGACGATGGCTGGGACGATCTGACCGGACGCTGGCTATTTGGCCCGGCATTCAGCAACGGTTTTAGCAAAGTCAGGGAGAAAGCCGACAGCCTGCACAGCTCCGTTGGGCTATGGCTTTCTCCGTGGGGCGGCTACAACAAACCGCGCGATGTTCGCGTTTCGCATGCAAAAGAGTATGGGTTCGAAACCGTGGACGGCAAGCTGGCGCTGTCGGGAGCGAACTACTTTAAAAACTTCAATGAGCAGATCATCAAGCTTATCAAAAACGAGCACATCACCTCGTTTAAGCTCGACGGGATGGGTAACGCCAGTTCACATATCAAAGGCAGCTCGTTCGCCTCAGATTTCGATGCGTCAATCGCCCTGCTGCACAATATGCGTAGCGCAAACCCGAATCTGTTTATCAACCTGACCACCGGCACCGACGCCAGCCCGTCCTGGCTGTTCTACGCTGATTCAATCTGGCGTCAGGGGGATGACATCAACCTGTATGGTCCTGGCACGCCGGTACAGCAGTGGATGACCTACCGCGATGCCGAGACGTACCGCTCCATTGTCCGTAAAGGCCCACTGTTCCCGCTGAACTCGCTGATGTACCACGGGATAGTCAGCGCCGCGAATGCCTATTACGGGCTGGAGAAGGTGCAAACGGACAGCGATTTTGCCGATCAGGTCTGGAGCTACTTCGCGACCGGCACCCAGCTGCAGGAGCTGTATATTACCCCGTCCATGCTGAACAAGGTGAAGTGGGATACGCTGGCGAAGGCAGCAAAATGGTCGAAGGAAAACGCCAGCGTGCTGGTTGATACCCACTGGATTGGCGGCGACCCGACGGCGCTTGCCGTGTACGGCTGGGCCTCCTGGAGCAAAGACAAGGCCATTCTCGGTTTGCGCAACCCGTCGGATAAGCCACAAACCTACTATCTGGATTTAGCGAAAGATTTCGAAATACCAACAGGAGACGCGGCGCAGTTTAGGCTGAAAGCGGTATACGGCAGTAACAAAACCGTGCCCGTTGAGTATAAAAACGCGACGGTAATTACGTTACAGCCGCTGGAAACGCTGGTGTTTGAGGCGGTGCCCGTTAACTAAAGGCCTGCACCAATGAGTCGCCGGGTAAAGCGCAACCGCCACCCGGCAAAACCGGCAGCAGGGGTTACTTACTCCCCCTGCTGCTCCAGCGCATACTTATACAACGCATTCTTCTTCACGCCGTGGATCTCCGCCGCCAGCGCCGCCGCTTTCTTCAACGGCAGCTCCGCCTGCAACAGCGCCAGCGTACGCAGCGCATCGGCGGGCAGTTCGTCGTCCTGAGCTTTATGGCCCTCAACAATCAGCACCATCTCACCTTTGCGGCGATTTTCATCCTCTTTCACCCACGCCAGCAGTTCGCCAACCGGCGCGCCGTGAATGGTTTCCCAGGTTTTGGTCAGCTCACGCGCCAGCACCACATAGCGCGCTTCGCCCCACACCGCCACCATGTCTTCCAGGCTATCGAGCAGACGGTGGGTTGATTCATAAAAAATCAGCGTGCGCGGCTCGTCTTCAATCGCCTTCAGCGCGTCGCGACGGCCTTTTGACTTGGCCGGCAGGAAACCTTCATAGCAAAAACGGTCCGATGGCAGACCGGCGGCGCTCAGCGCGGCGATCGCAGCGCACGGGCCCGGCAGCGGCACGACCCGGATACCCGCTTCGCGGCAGGTACGCACCAGATGATAGCCAGGATCGTTAATCAGCGGCGTGCCCGCGTCGGACACCAGCGCAATGTTTTGCCCTTCTTTCAGTTTTGCCACCAGCGTTTCGGCCTTTTGCTGCTCGTTATGATCGTGCAGCGCAAACAAACGGGCGTTAATGGCGAAGTGTTGCAGCAATAAACCTGTGTGTCGGGTGTCTTCAGCCGCAATTAAATCAACAGCTTGCAATACTTCGAGCGCTCGTTGGGTAATATCAGCCAAATTTCCGATAGGAGTAGGTACAATAAAGAGCTGGCCTTGAGAATTATCCGCCGATTCGTGTTGTTTCATTGTTTCGTCCGTATTGCCGATTTAATATTGAGCATTGCGTAAAAAATATCACTGGATACAGTATGGTACCCTCAACATTTTCTCGTATGAAAGCCGCGCGTTGTCTGCCGGTTATCCTGGCTGCGCTGATTTTCGCAGGCTGTGGAACCCAGCAGGCTTCCGATCAGAGTGCCACCCAGCTTCAGGGTGCGTCGCAGGCTGATTCCGGCTTTTACCTGCAGCAGATGCAGCAAAGTTCGAATGATAGCAAGACCAACTGGCAATTACTCGCCATTCGTGCACTGCTGAAAGAAGGCAAAAGCCAGCGGGCGCTGGAGCTGTACAATCAGTTGCCTAAAGAACTCAATGCTGCCCAGCGTCAGGAGCAGTCTCTGCTGGCCGTCGAAATTAAGCTGGCGCTGAAGGATTTTGCGGGCGCAAAAGCGCTGCTGCAGCCGCTGAAGGCGAGTGATTTCGACAGTGCATTACAGGCGCGATTCTGGCAAGACACTATTTCGGCAGAACAGGGAAAACCCTCACTCACGCTGCTGCGCGCCCTGATTGCACAGGCCCCGTTGCTCGCGTCACAGCAGGAAAAACAGCAAAACAGCGACGCAACCTGGCAGACGCTGTCCTCAATGACCCAACCGCAGGCTAACGCGCTGGTGATCAATGCCGATGAAAACGACCTGCAGGGCTGGCTCGACCTGCAGCGCATGTGGTTTGACAATCGCAACGATCCCACCATGCTGAAGGCCGGTATTAAAGACTGGCAGACCCGCTACCCGCAAAACCCGGGCGCGAAAGTGCTGCCGTCGCAGCTGGCTAACGTGCAGAATTTTAAACCGGCTTCGGTCAATAAAATTGCCCTGCTGCTGCCGCTGAGCGGCCAGGCGTCGGTCTTTGGCCGCACCATCCAGCAAGGCTTTGAAGCGGCGAAAAACGGTACGACGCCGGTCACCGGAAGCGCTGTCCCGCAGCAGGTTGCCCAGGCGGCTAACGCCGCGGTCGTCAGCCCGTCACAGGCGGAAGTCACCGATCTGACCAGCCCGCAAACTCAGGCACCGGTTCAGGCACCTGCCGCCGCAGCCCCGGTCGAAGCCGCCGCACAGCCGCAAGCCGACGCGGAGCAGACTAATCCGGCCCCCGTTCCAGCATCTACTGCCCCCTCATCGCCGCAGCCGGTCGCCAGCGTAGCGGCCAATCCGTCTGCGGAGCTGAAAATCTATGACACCTCATCCCAGCCGCTAAACCAGATTCTGGCGCAGGCGCAGCAGGACGGCGTCAGCCTGGTGGTCGGCCCGCTGTTAAAAAATAACGTTGATGAGCTGCTCAAAAGCAATACCACGCTGAACGTGCTGGCGCTTAACCAGCCGGAGTCGGTCACCAGCCGCGCCAACGTGTGCTATTTTGCCCTTTCGCCAGAAGATGAGGCCCGCGATGCCGCGCGCCATATCCATGACCAGGGTAAACAGTCGCCGCTGCTGCTGATTCCGCGTAACGCCCTCGGCGATCGCGTCACCAAAGCCTTTGCCGACGAATGGCACAAGCTGGGCGGCGGTACCGTGCTGCAGCAGAAATTTGGTTCGCTCTCTGAGCTGCGCGGCGGCGTCAACGGCGGTTCCGGTATTTCGCTGTCAGGTACGCCGGTTGCCGCTTCTCAGGCGCAGGGTGTAACCATCGGCGGCTTAACGATTCCGGCAGCGCCAACCGATGCGCAGATTACCGGCAGTAGTAAAGTTGATGCGGCCTACATTGTGGCAACGCCGGAAGAAATCGCCTTTATCAAGCCAATGATTGCGATGCGTAACGGCAGCCAGAGCGGCGCGCTTTTGTATGCCAGTTCCCGCAGCGCACAGGGCACTGCGGGCCCGGACTTCCGTCTGGAAATGGAAGGTTTGCAGTACAGTGAAATCCCGATGCTGGCCGGCAGCAATCCGGCGCTGATGCAGCAGGCGCTACGCGCGGTCAACAACGACTACTCGCTGGCGCGCCTGTACGCAATGGGCGTCGATGCCTGGGCGCTGGCGAATCATTTCTCTCAGATGCGCGGTGTACCGGGCTTTGAACTGAACGGCAACACCGGCGATCTGAGCGCGAATCAGGACTGCGTGATTAACAGGAAGTTATCATGGCTCAAATACCAACAGGGGCAAGTCGTCCCGGCAAACTGACCGCCAGGCAGACCGGCGACGCCGCCGAACAACGCGCGCGTCGCTGGCTGGAACACCAGGGACTGGTGTTTATCGCCGCCAACGTGCATGAGCGCGGCGGCGAAATCGATCTGATTATGCGTGAAGGAGCGGTAACGGTTTTCGTCGAAGTCCGTTATCGTTCTTCCGGTGCCTACGGCGGCGCAGCCGCAAGCGTGACCCGGAGCAAACAAAACAAACTGTTACAAACTGCCCGCTTGTGGCTTGCACGTCACAATGGGAGTTTTGACACTGTGGATTGCCGTTTCGATGTGATAGCCTTCACGGGCCATGAGATCGAATGGTTTCAAAACGCTTTTAGCTCATAGAATGTAAAGGGATATCGTGCTCGAAAGAATCAAAGTGTGCTTCACTGAAAGCATCCAGACCCAAATTGCGGCGGCGGAAGCGCTCCCGGACGCTATCTCCCGAGCAGCGATGACCCTGGTACAATCGCTGCTGAACGGCAACAAAATTCTCTGTTGTGGTAACGGTTCATCCGCGGCCAACGCACAGCATTTTGCGGCCTGCATGATTAACCGTTATGAAACCGAGCGTCCCGGTTTACCCGCGATTGCACTTAATACTGATAACGTGGTCTTAACGGCAATCGCCAACGATCGTCTGCATGATGAAATTTATGCCAAGCAGGTACGCGCGCTGGGCCACGCCGGGGACGTTCTGCTGGCGATTTCCACGCGCGGTAACAGTCGAGATATTGTGAAAGCGGTCGAAGCCGCGGTGACCCGCGATATGACCATCGTGGCCCTGACCGGCTACGACGGCGGCGAGCTGGCGGGCCTGCTGGGCCAGCAGGATGTGGAAATTCGCATCCCGTCGCATCGCAGCGCGCGCATCCAGGAGATGCACATGCTCACGGTTAACTGCCTGTGCGATTTAATTGATAACACCCTTTTCCCACACCAGGACGACTAAGGAGAACACATGAAGGTAATTTCGACCCTCGCGGTCCTTATTTCCGCACTGCTGCTCCAGGGATGCATTGCAGCCGCCGTTGTCGGCACCGCTGCAGTGGGGACCAAAGCCGCAACTGACCCGCGAACGGTGGGGACTCAGGTCGATGACAGCACGCTGGAGCTTCGCGTGAACAGCGCTCTGTCAAAAGACGAGCAGATTAAAAAAGAAGCGCGCATTAACGTGACGGCTTATCAGGGCAAAGTCCTGCTGACCGGCCAGGCGCCGGACCTCAGCCTCGCCACCCGGGCGAAGCAGATTGCGGTGGGCGTCGATGGCGCGACCGAGGTGTTTAACGAAGTGCGCCAGGGCCAGCCGATTAGCCTGGGGACCTCGTCGTCCGATACCTGGATCACCACTAAAGTACGTTCGCAGCTGTTAACCAGCGATCAGGTCAAATCGTCCAACGTGAAGGCCACCACCGAGAATGGAGAAGTGTTCCTGATGGGCCTGGTGACCGACCGCGAAGGGAAAGCAGCGGCTGACATCGCCAGCCGCGTGAGCGGCGTGAAGCGCGTCACCACCGCATTTACCTACATTCAGTAATCCGTACGTTCGCCCGGTAGGTTCACTGCCGGGCAGTTTCTCTGAGCTGGCGTGACGTCAGAATCGTTACCGGTGATGTCCCCGGATTCTTCGCCATTTTCAGCATCGCTTTCGCCACATCCTGAGCAGCAATGGATTTCCAGTTCCCCGGTAGCAGGCTGAACAACGGTGCCAGCAGGCGCTCGTTTAAGCGCGGCGCGCGGCGTTCGCCCAGCAGCATCGAAGGACGCACAATCGTCAATCGCGGCCAGCCTTGTTCAATTAAGGCCGACTCCATTTCACCCTTCACGCGATTGTAGAAAAACGGTGAATGGGCGTTAGCCCCCATCGCGCTCACCACCAGCATTTGCTTTGCGCCCAAGCGTAAACCGGTTTGTGCGGTCTCCAGCACCAGATCGTAGTCAACGTGGGTGAACGCGGCTTTTGAACCTGCGTCGCGTATCGTCGTGCCAAGACAGCAAAAGACGGTATCGATCGGTGAGTCTATCTGCGCCAGCGCGGCGCTGAGATCCGGATGATGCGGATTATCGATGCCGAAGACATCCTCCAGCGGATGGCGCGTAGGTGCGACGATGGATTCAACCTGCGACGCCCGGCGAAGTAAGTTAAGTAAGTGCCCACCAACAAGGCCGGTGGCACCGGTAATGAGGACGTGGTGCATGAGGGTCTCCCTATTTCCCTGGAATCGAATAGTTCACCGTTTGTAGTTTGTAGGCATGATAAGCGCAGCGCCATCAGGCAATACGGTGCACATTGCCGGATGGCGGCGTAACCGCCTTATCCGGCCTACAAACTACGCCTGTGCCGATGTAACCATATCAATTTATAGGCTGCCGGAATGATAAACAACGACAGCAGCGGCGCAGTGATCATCCCCCCTATCATCGGCGCGGCGATGCGGCTCATCACCTCAGATCCTGCGCCTGTCCCCCATAGTATGGGCAATAACCCGGCAATAATCACGGCAACCGTCATCGCCTTTGGCCGCACGCGCAGCACCGCCCCATGGTACAACGCGTCGTCCAGCCCTTGCTCGGTAAAAGTTTGCGGGCGCTGCAGTTTAGGGTCGGCCTCGACGGCGTGGCGCAGATACATCAACATCACCACGCCAAACTCTGCCGCCACCCCTGCCAGGGCGATAAACCCGGTGCCGGTCGCTACCGACATATGGAACCCTTGCCAGTACAAGAACCAGATACCGCCCACCAGCGCAAACGGCAGGCTCATCAGGATCAGCATCGCCTCTTCTACCCGCCGGAATGCCAGATAGAGCAGAATGAAGATAATCATTACCGTCATCGGCACCATCAGCTTAAGCTTTTTATTCGCGTGCTCCAGCAGTTCAAACTGGCCGGAAAACGCCACGCTGGTCCCCGGTTTGAGGGTGACCTGCTGGCTAATCGCCGTTTGCAGGTCATGCACCACAGACACCATATCGCGGCCGCGGGCGTCGATGTAAATCCAACTGGTGGGACGCGCATTTTCCGTTTTCAGCATCGTTGGCCCGGAAACCACCTTCACCTGCGCCACATCACCCAGCGTAATCTGCTGCTTTGCCGGCGTCAGAATCGGCAGCTGGCGCAGCGCCGTTGGGCCATCGCGGAAGCCCTGCGGATAACGAATATTAATCGGGTAGCGTGCCACGCCCTCCACGGTCTCCCCCACCGTCGTGCCGCCGATCGCCGATGAGACGAACAGCTGTACATCGCCAACGGTCATGCCGTAACGGGCCGCTTTCTGCCGGTCGATATCCACATCAATATAGCGCCCACCTTCCAGCCGCTCTGCCAGCGCAGAGACGACCCCGGGCACGGTTTTCGCCACGGTTTCAATACGCTGCGCCACGTCATCGATATCCGCCAGCGACGTGCCCGACACTTTGATACCAATGGGACTTTTAATGCCGGTAGAGAGCATATCGATACGGTTACGAATCGGTGGCACCCACAGGTTCGCCAGGCCCGGCAGGCGCACGGTGGCGTCCAGTTCATCAATGATTTTGTCGAGCGTCATCCCCGGGCGCCATTGATCCTGCGGCTTGAGCTGGATGGTGGTTTCAATCATCTCCAGCGGCGCGGAGTCGGTCGCCGTTTCCGCTTTTCCCGACTTGCCAAACACCGATGCCACCTCCGGTACCGTCTTTATCAGCTTATCAGTCTGCTGTAGCAGCACCGCCGCCTGGCCCGGAGAAATGCCCGGCAGCGTGGAGGGCATGTAGAGCAGATCGCCTTCGTTAATTTTCGGCAGAAACTCGCCGCCCACCTTGCTAAGCGGCCAGAGCACGGTCAACATCGACAGCAGCGCGACCACCAGCGTCAGCTTTGGCCAGCGCAATACATTCAGCAGCAGCGGATGATACAAGGCTATCAGCACGCGGTTCAGCGGATTGCGCGACTCTGCCGGGATCCGGCCTTTGATCCAGAACCCCATCAGGATAGGGATCACCACGATCGCCAGCGCCGCAGCCCCGCCCATGGCGTAGGTTTTGGTAAACGCCAGCGGGCCAAACAGCCGCCCCTCCTGCCCTTCGAGGGTAAAGATCGGGATAAACGACAGAGTGATGATCAGCAGGCTGATAAACAGCGCCGGCCCGACTTCGACCGCCGCGTCGGTAATCTCTTTCCAGCGCGTGGCGTTATCCATCTGCACGTTGGGATGCGCTTCCTGCCAGTGCTCCAGCCGCTTGTGGGCGTTTTCGATCATCACGATCGCCGCGTCCACCATCGCCCCAACCGCAATCGCAATACCGCCGAGCGACATGATATTGGCATTCAGCCCCTGGAAGTGCATGACGATAAAGGCAATGCACAGCCCCAGCGGCAACGAGACAATGGCCACCAGCGCCGAACGGACGTGCCAGAGGAATAGCGCACACACGACCGCCACAACGATAAATTCCTCAATCAGCTTGCCGCGCAGATTGTCAATTGCCCGGTCAATCAGCTGGCTACGGTCGTAGGTGGTCACCACCTCAACGCCATCAGGCAGGCTTTTTTGCAGCGCGGCCAGCTTGTCTTTCACCGCCGTAATCACTTCTCGGGCGTTCTTGCCCGAACGCAGCAGGACAACGCCGCCCGCCACTTCGCCTTCACCATTTAGTTCGGCAATACCACGACGCATTTCCGGACCGATCTGCACGCGCGCCACATCCTGCAGATACACCGGTACGCCGTCGGTACCCGCCTTCAAAACGATATGGTTAAAGTCTGCCAGGCTCTTCAGGTATCCGGTTGCGCGTACCATGTATTCGGCTTCGGCAATCTCTACTGATGAACCGCCCGCCTCCTGGTTAGACGTGCTGAGCGCCTGTTTGACGTCGCTGAGGCTGATGCCGTATTGGGCGAGCTTCATCGGGTCGACCTGCACCTGATACTGTTTTACCACGCCGCCGATTGACGCCACTTCGGCAACGTTAGGGATCGTTTTCAGCTCGTACTTCAGGAACCAGTCCTGTAACGATCGCAGCGCGGCCAGATCGTGCTTACCGCTTTTGTCCACCAGCGCGTACTCAAAGATCCAACCGACGCCGGTCGCATCAGGGCCAATCTCCGAGCTGACGCCCTGCGGCAGTTTCCCCTGCACCTGGTTGAGGTACTCCAGCACGCGCGAGCGCGCCCAGTACAAATCCGTCCCGTCTTCAAAGATGACGTACACGTAAGAGGCCCCAAACTGCGAGAAGCCGCGGACAGTCTTCGCCCCCGGGACCGAAAGCATGGTGGTCGTCAGCGGATAAGTCACCTGGTTTTCCACAATCTGCGGCGCCTGCCCTGGATAGTTAGTTTTAACGATAACCTGTACATCCGAGAGGTCCGGCAGCGCATCCACTGGCGTATTCAGTATGGTCCAGCCTCCCCAGAGGCTTAAAAACAGCACACCCATCATGACCAGGAAACGGTTTGCCACCGAGCGCCGGATTATCCATTCAATCATTACCGCCTCCTGAGTGCCCGGCGTGGGCGTCAGCGGCGCGGCGCATACGGTCTAACGCGCCGCTGATGTTCGCTTCAGAGTCAATCAGGAACAGGCCGTTGAGGACCACCGACTCCCCCTCGACCAGACCACCGGCAATCCCCGTCTGCTGCCGGGATTCGTGCAGCACCTGGATTGTCTTCGGGATAAATTCACCGTCCGGGCCAACGGTAATGACCCGCTGCTCGTCACCGGTATCAATCACCGCCTGCGAGGGGATGAGCAGCATCTCATCGCTTTGGCTTTGCAGTTTCAGCGAGGCATTCATGCCGGGCTTAAGCAGCCCATCGCGGTTATTGACCTGCAAACGTACCTGTACGGTACGCGTCGTCGGATCGACGCTCGGCAGTACCGACCACGTCTGGATAGGGAAAGTTTTATCCGGATAAGCAGGGATCGCGATGCGGAATTGGGCGGCATTCTTCAGTTGCCAGGCCATCGACTCCGGTACGGCGGCGCTGATCCAGACCGGGTCCATGCCCTGGATTTGTGCCACCACGTTGTCTTTGGCGATATTCATGCCGCTTTTCAGGCTAAAGGCGGTCAGCACGCCATCAATTGGTGCGGTGAGCGTAAAGCGCGTCTGCACCCGGCGAGTGGCACGCATACGCTGGATGTCTGCCTCCGGCATCCCCGCCAGCCGCAGGCGCTCGAGCACGCCATCCAGCTGAGTTAGCGTTCCGCCCGAGTTCGCCAGCAGCAGGTATTCACTCTGCGCCTCGACCCACGATGGGATAGTGACCTCGACTAAGGGCGCGCCCTTGTGGACCGTATCCCCCACCGTCAGCGGATAAACCTTTTCGATAAAGCCTTCCGCACGCGCCTGTACAATCACAAACTGGTACTCGTTATAGCTGACGTTAGCCGGGAGCGTCTGGCTGTCGCTCAGCCGCCCCTTGCTGACCGCCACGGTGCGTAGCCCTAAGTTGTGCACCTGAGTAGGGTCGATGCGTACGCCATTCGCGGAGGCCTCACCGCCCTCGTCGGCGTACTTTGCCACCAGATCCATATCCATGAACGGCGACTTACCCGGTTTATCAAAGCGGACATCCGGCTTCATCGGATCGTACCAGTAGAGCACCTTACGCTCGGCTGGCTGCGCATGGGCATGTTCCGCCGGGGTCGACAGGTGGCCCATCATCACCGCGGCTATTCCGCCGACTATCAGGCTACAGACGATCGTCACGGCGTATTTGAATTGTGCGTTGGTCATAGCGTTCAGCGCGTCTTAATGTCCTGAAGAAGGGAAATATTTCCCTGTTGGATAAAGCTGAAATCCACCTGGCTACCCGCTTTAAGCTGCTCGATTGCCGCCGTCGGTTCAGCGTAGGTAAAACGCATGGTCATCGCCGGCCAGCCGATTGCCGCAATCGCATCGTGCGCAATGGTGATTTTCTTCGCCTGTCGATCAATTAACTTCACAATCCCGGTTCCCTGAATAACCGTGGGTTGCGCATTCATCGTCGTCATGGATCCATGACCGTCATGCTGCATTTCTGTCGCCTGAACGTTCATCGTCATAACCATAAAAATACCGCCAAGCAGAGTGGTAAAGTGACGCATATTTAAGACTCCTGAATAAGTTTTATGCTTTCCAGCCGCCGCCAAGGGCGGTGAATAAATTGATTTCGTTAACCTGTTGGGAATAAATTAAATCGAGAATGGCTTGCTGCGTGGTGAATATTGAGCGCTCAGCATCGAGCACCTCGATATAGCTCACCGCACCGCTGGCATATAAACCACGTGCGCGTTGTAGGGTGATTTGCAGCGAGGATAAATAACGCCGCTGGGCCGCCAGCTGCCCCTGAATACTGTCGCGCAGCGAGAGTGCGTCGGCCACATCCTTAAACGCCGCCTGAATTTTTTGCTCATAGGCCACCACGGCCTGACGCTGCTTCACGTTTGCCAGCGCCAGATTGGCTTCATTACGCCCGGCGTTGAAAATGGGCAGATCAACCTTCGGCACAAAGCTCCACATACCGCTTGCTGCGTTAAACAGGCTGGAGAGCGCCGAGCTGCTGGTTGAGACACCGCTGGTTAGGGTGATGGAGGGGAAAAATGCCGCACGCGCCACGCCAATATTGGCATCAGCGGCACGCAGCTGGTGCTCCGCCACCATGATGTCCGGGCGCTGAAGCAGAATCGCTGACGGCAGGTTTGCTGGCAGCACCAGCGGGTTCACCGCCTCACTTTGCGCACTATCGCTTAGCGGCGTGCTGTAGGTACCCAGCAGTTGCTGCAGTAAATGGCCGGCCTGCGCCAGCTCGCCTTCACGCTTAGCGATGTCCGCACGGGTGCTTTCTATCACGCCGCGCGCCTGTTCCAGAGCCAGCACATTGGTACTGCCGGTGACCAACTGCTGTTCAACAAAACCGTACGACTGCTGATAGTTACGCAGCGTCTCTTTGGCGATCGCCAGCTGTGCGGCCAGCCGACGCTGGTTGAAATAGGCCTGCGAAACGCTGGTCACCAGGGTAATTTGCGCGGCGCGCTGGGCCGCCTGACTGGCGAAGAGGTTCTGCCTGTCAGCTTCGCTCATGTTTTTCAGCTTGCCGAAAAAGTCGAGCTCATAGCTCAGGTTCAACCCGGTCGCGTAGCCTTTATCGGTGGGGTTATTGCCCTGCAGGTCGCCTTTATAGCTGGCGTCCGCAGTGCCATCCAGCTGCGGATAACGCCCGGCGTCGGTGACCTGATACTGCGCGCGCGCGGCCTCAACGTTGAGTACCGCCATACGTAAGTCACGGTTGTTACGCAGCGCAATGTCAATCAGCCGCTTTGCCTGCGGATCGGCGAAAAACGATTGCCAGCCGGTCTCCTGCCAGCGGGTGCCGGTTGGCACCAGCGCTCCCGAAGACAGCGAGAATTGCTCGGGCACGATATTTTCCGGCTGTTGATAGTCCGGCGCCAGCGAGACGCACCCGGCCAGAAACAACGCCATCAGCAGCGTCAGCGGTTTTACTTTCAACATGTCACGTCCTGTATGGCCAAGGAAAAGGGCTGGCCTGGCAATTACCTTACGGGAGCGACTCTGTTTGCAGCCTGACAGGATAATGACAAAGTTGTCATTTAAGGCCTGAGATAACGTGATCCGTACAGCGAAAAGTCGTGCAGAAAAAATAAATTAGCTTTTACGAACATAAAAAAAGGGAATATCAGCGGAAAGAAATTAACCGCGATCACATTTATTCAATAATATGCCAGATTGCTCACAAATTAACGTCTGAATGACAAATAAGTATTTTTATTAGAAAAAAAGCAAGATAACTTTTTCAAGAGGTTATATTTCCCCGAAAGAATTCTCTGCATTTTCTCTGTGAGACGCACCGCATAACGATACGATATTTACCGGTTAGCCATAATAGAACATTGTTTCATACAAATAGCGCTCCTATCATCACTTTCGTTTTCCTTTTCAGCAATCCTTACCTCTGTTCAGGGATGAAAATAATACCTATCGCAAAACCGGAGTCTCTCTATGAAATTCAGAACAAAAGCGCTTGGTTTAGCCTTGTTATGTGCCCTTTCACAAAATGCCTTCAGCGAACAACTCGACGTCTGGATACGCGCCAGCAATGATTCAAAAGTGATTTACCAAAAACTCGCCGACCAGTTCCAGAAAGAGACAGGGATATCCATCAAGTACTTCAATGCCGTCACCGACTTTGACCAGCGACTGGCGCGCGCGGCAACCGGCAACGCGCTGCCGGACGTGGTTTTCAACGACGCCATTATTGTCGGCCAGATGGTGCAGCTAGGTATCGTCGATGAAATCAAACCCGGCGAACTGAAAGGCGGCGGCGATGTTTACGAGACGGCGTGGAAATCCGCACAGCTCCCGGACGGTAAGTACTACGGCGTCCCAACGTCGGCGCATACCTATGCGCTGTTTATCCGCCAGGATTGGCTCAACAAGCTTAACCTCAAGGCCCCCACCAATTGGGATGAACTGAAAAACGTGGCGCAGGCGTTCACCCGCAACGATCCTGACGGTAACGGTAAGAATGATACCTACGGCTTTACCATGCCGCTATCGACCACCCGCGGCTATGCCAGCTCATTTTCATCTTCCTATCTGTGGCAGGCGGGCGGTAATTATCTGGTTGCCACCCAGCCGGGAAAATTTAAGGCCGCGCTCAACGGCCAGGAAGCGGTCGCCGCCATGACATTTATGCGAAGCATGGTTTGCGAAGGGCTTGCACAGCCGGGCGCGATTAATCACACCACTGCCGATGCGAACACGGCCTTCCGTTCCGGACAAAGCGGGATGTACTCCTCCGGCCCGTACCATATTGCCCTGTTTGATAAAGATCCGGGTAAAGCGACCTATACCGTAGTCCCCCCGCCGGCGGGCCCCGGCGGCGCAGCGTCGATGGCCGAAGGCACCACGGCATTCCTGATGAAAACCAGCCAGCGCAAAGCGGCGGCTAAAAAATTCCTCGAGTTTTTAATTTCACCAGAAGGCCAGAAGATCGGTATGGCGACCGACAGTACCTCGATGCCGATCGTCCGCCTGCCGATCAATAAAACGCTGAACATCAAGGATTACCATGACGATCCGCGCTGGGAAGTGTTTGCGGAAACCTACGCGAAGGAAGGGCGCTACATGCCGCAGATCCCAAACTGGATCCCGGTAAGGCAGATCACCGCCGACGGTTTTAACAAAATTTATGCCGATTGCGAGGGCGATATTCCGGCGGTACTCAAGACGCTCAACGACAAGGTCAACGAGGAGCTGAAACGGCAGAACGCGTGGGCGGAGTAATACCAACGCTTGTAGGCCTGATAAGCGTAGCGCCATCGGGCTGCCTGGCTCAGGCTGCCCGATGGCGGCGTCACTGCTCTGCGGACTACAGGTAACATCAGGACGGGCTTTTTTCTTCCGTCACTCCTTACACCTCATTAGAATGGCCCCATCACACAGCAGCGACGGAGGACGCGTGAAAATTCTGGTGGTAGAAGACGAAGTCAAAACCGGGCAGTACCTGTGCAAGGGGCTGACGGAAGCAGGCTTCGTGGTGGATCACGCCGACAATGGCCTCAACGGCTATCATCTGGCCATGACCGCCGATTACGATCTGATTGTGCTGGATATCATGCTGCCGGACGTTAACGGCTGGGATATCGTGCGCATGCTGCGCGCCGCCAATAAAGGGATGCCGATTCTGCTGCTCACCGCGCTGGGCACAATTGAGCAACGGGTGAAGGGGCTGGAACTGGGTGCCGACGATTATCTGGTCAAGCCGTTCGCCTTTGCCGAACTGCTGGCGCGCGTGCGCACTCTGCTGCGGCGCGGCGCGGCCGCCATTGTCGAAAGTCAGTTTCAGGTGGCCGACCTTACGCTCGATCTGGTCTCGCGCAAAGTCACCCGCGGCGATACCCGCATCACGCTAACCAGTAAAGAGTTTACGCTCCTGGAGTTCTTTCTCCGCCATCAGGGAGAAGTGCTGCCCCGCTCGCTCATTGCTTCACAGGTCTGGGATATGAACTTCGACAGCGACACCAACGTTATCGACGTCGCCGTCAAACGTCTGCGTGCCAGAATTGATAACGACTTCTCGCCCAAACTGATTCAGACCGTACGCGGCGTGGGCTACGTGCTTGAGGTTAGGGATGAAGGCTAGCCTGCGCCGCCCGTTCTCGCTGGCAACGCGTCTGACCTTTTTTATCAGCCTGGCCACCGTCATCGCCTTTGCCGCCTTCACCGGCATCATGCTGCACTCGGTGGAGCAACACTTCGCTGAGCAGGATGTCAGCGACCTGAAGCAAGTCAACGCGACGCTGAACGCGCTGCTGACCGCACCTGATACCTCAGAAGCGGAGAAGCTCGCGAATATTAACAATGTGCTGGCGGGCTATCGCAACACCGCCGTGCTGCTCGCCACGCCGGATAACGCCCATCTCTACCACTCACCGGGCGGGCCGGATCTGTCGCCGATTCTCACCAGCGATCGTTTCACTCGTGAACGTCAGTCCGGGCAAATGTTCCGCTGGACCGGCAGCGCGATGCGTCCGATGGCAGAACATGCCGTGAGCGCTCAGCACCCCACAACCTATCGGGTCATCGCCTCCACCCTCCAGGCAAAGGATCGGACCTACACCCTGCTGACCGCGCTGTCGATCGACTTTCATCTGCATTATCTCGATGCGCTAAAACGCAACCTGATGATGATTGCTGCCGTCATCAGCCTGTTGATTATCGTGATCGTGCTGATCGCCGTGCGCAAGGGCCACCAGCCGCTGCGCGACGTCAGCCATGAGATTAAAAGTATTACCTCAGAAAATCTCGACGTGCGGCTGGATCCGTCCAGGGTGCCGATCGAACTGGAACAGCTGGTGATGTCGTTCAACCAGATGATCGGCCGGATCGAAGATGTATTCCGTCGACAGGCCAACTTCTCGGCCGATATCGCCCATGAAATCCGCACGCCGATTACCAATCTGCTGACTCAAACCGAAATAGCGCTCAGCCAGCCGCGAACGGTCAAGGAGCTGGAAGACGTGCTGTACTCCAGCCTCGAAGAGTACAACCGGATGGCGAAGATGGTCAGCGATATGCTATTTCTGGCGCAGGCCGATGAAAATCTGCTGATCCCCGAGCGTGTACCGCTGGATCTGCAAAGTGAAACGATGAAGGTATTTGAGTTCTTTGAAGCCTGGGCGGAAGAACGTGAAGTGACGCTGAGGTTTGCAGGGCAGCCGTCGTTGATATCGGGCGATCCGCTTATGATTCGCCGGGTGATCAACAACTTGCTCTCCAATGCTATCCGTTACACTCCGCGTGGAATGTCGGTCACTGTACAGGTCAGCGAGAAAGGCGGCTGGGTGGAGTACTGTGTCGAGAATCCCGGTACGCCGATTGCGGCAGAGCATCTGCCGCGTTTGTTCGATCGTTTTTACCGGGTCGATCCGTCGCGCCAGCGGAAAGGGGAAAACAGCGGGATTGGTCTGGCGATCGTAAAATCGATCGTACTGGCGCATCGCGGGAAAATTGGCGTGACCTCCGATACCGTCGCCACGCGCTTTACGCTGGAGCTGCCGCGGCTTTAGTCGCGCAGCCAGTGTAGTTTTTTGCCGAAGCCAAGGGTATTGTCGGTAAACTTTAGCTCGTCGAGACGTAGCTCCCATACCGGGGCAGAGAGCATGCGGGCCACCGGGAAGCGACGGACGTATAGCGCGCGCTTCTCATCGGCCTCTTCGCCCTCAAGCAGACGAATTTGCCCTTTAAACTGCACGCCGCGAATCAGCGCCACCGTTTTCGGCTGGCCGTTGACCGTCCCGGCCACCGAGGCCTGTTTGCCGGTCATCTGGCCATGGCGGGTGGTTTCTTCGCTCAGCAGATAAAACGCCACCCTCTGCGGGTCGTAGACGTAGAACGCATTGGCACACCACAGCTCGCCCTCATTCGCTACGCACCAGCCTACGACATGTTGTTTCGACAGCCAGCGGCTGATGGTTGCCAGCGTTTCCATCTGTTCTCTCCGATATGCTATGGTGCGCTCACCTACACAGACAGGTTGGCACACGTGCGTTGGTTTCTTTATCTTGTCCGCACCGAGGACGACAAATTGTACACCGGTATCACCACCGATGTTGAACGGCGATTTCACCAGCATCAGAGCGGTAAAGGCGCGAAGGCGCTGCGCGGCAAAGGCGCGCTGCGGCTGGCATTTTCCGGTGAAGTGGGCGAGCACTCGCTGGCACTACGCCTGGAGTACCGCATTAAACAGCTAACGAAGCGCCAGAAAGAGCGCCTCGTCGCAGGTGACGGTTCGTTTGAAACGTTACTGGACAGCCTTAGAAACGGTTAAAGTGGTCAGAGTATTCCACCAGGCCGTGCACGCCGTTTAACGCATCGTCGGCCAGACGGTGCACCATAAACGCTTCTTCGGTCCCCGGCCAACGACAACGCAGATCGTACTGGGACGCCCGTTCGAAGCCGAAGCGCCCGTACAGCGCCGGATCGCCAAGCGTGACGACCGCCGCATAGCCGAACTCGTTGAGTGAATCCAGACCTTCATAGACCATCTGACGCGCCAGCCCCTGGCCGCGATAGGCTTCATCGACCGCCAGCGGAGCCAGACCGACCCACTGTAGCTCTTCGCCTTCAATGCTGACCGGGCTAAATGCCACATAGCCCACCACATGGCCTTCATCATCCGTAGCCACCAGGCCCAGCGTGATCAGACCGTCTTCGCGCAGCTCGCGTACCAGATTGGCTTCGCCGTCACGGTTGAAGGTCCGACGCAGCAGCGCGTCGATGCCCGGGGCATCAATTCCAATTTCTACTCGAATCAGCATGGCTCACCTACCGATGTATGTTTAGTTTCTGATGGTGATTTTAGGCCAGCTTCAACGAAATCAGCCAGCTGCATCAGCATCACGCGCAGCGCTTTTGGCATCTGCTCAAGCTCGATAGCATCCATCAGATTTTTGACATAAAGACCCAGCTCCGTGTCGCCTTCAATCACCAGCCGACGCTGGAAAAAGAGCGTATCCGGGTCCTGTTTACGCGCGGCGATCATCAGCAAATCGCTGGCGTCCGCGCTAAAGCTCACGTCTGCCTGGGCAGCATCGCTCACGATAAGACGTTCATTCTCAACGGAGGTGAACCATTTCAGGCCAATATCACGCACCTCAATGCTTAACCAGCGGCCGTCGAGAAAATCCAGTTCGCCATCGTTTAGCGCCTGGCGGAACTGCCAGCTTAACACCTGTTGTAGCACCTGACGCTTAAGCGCGAACGGCGTCAATTTTACCGGAACGCTCATTAAAGTCGGAGCAACATGAACCAGACGTGAACGCAGTTTATCCAACACAAGCTTTACTCCCTGAATGCAATAGTTCCGTTATTTTGCCATATCAGATAAACGACATAGCGGCGTAAATCAACAATTATGTCGTGAGACAGAGGGATTATTGGCGCAATCAATACGCTTTTGTCTGCCTCAAATCAAAAATGATTAGCGATAGGTTAACTAAAATCCCCATTCATTAACAATAATGCGCCCTGCTGGGCCGCTAACTCAGGAAGAATTATGGAGTTGCTCTGCCCTGCCGGAAACCTCCCGGCGCTAAAAGCGGCTATCGAAAACGGCGCGGATGCGGTGTACATCGGGCTGAAAGACGATACCAACGCCCGCCATTTCGCTGGTCTGAACTTTACCGAAAAGAAATTGCAGGAAGCCGTCAGCTTCGTGCATCAACACGGCCGTAAGCTGCATATCGCCATCAACACCTTCGCGCACCCGGACGGCTACGTGCGCTGGCAGCGCGCCGTAGACATGGCCGCCCAGTTGGGTGCCGATGCGCTGATCCTTGCCGACCTCGCCATGCTTGAGTATGCCGCAGAGCGCTACCCGCATATTGAGCGCCATGTCTCCGTTCAGGCATCCGCGACGAACGAAGAGGCGATTCAGTTCTATCATCGCAACTTTGACGTTGCCCGCGTAGTGCTGCCGCGCGTGCTGTCGATTCACCAGGTGAAACAGCTGGCTCGCGTCACGCCGGTGCCGCTGGAAGTGTTCGCCTTCGGCAGTCTGTGCATTATGGCCGAAGGCCGCTGCTACCTCTCGTCTTATTTAACCGGCGAGTCGCCGAACACCGTGGGTGCCTGTTCACCGGCCCGCTACGTACGCTGGCAGCAAACGCCGCAGGGGCTGGAGTCACGGCTTAACGAAGTGTTGATTGACCGCTATCAGGACGGCGAAAACGCCGGATACCCAACGTTGTGCAAAGGCCGCTATCTGGTAGACGGCGAGCGCTATCACGCGTTGGAAGAGCCCACCAGCCTTAACACGCTGGAGCTGCTGCCGGAACTGCTGGCCGCGAACATCGCCTCGGTGAAAATTGAAGGCCGCCAGCGCAGCCCGGCGTACGTTAGCCAGGTGGCCAAAGTCTGGCGTCAGGCGATCGACCGCTGTATGGCCGATCCGCAGAACTTCGTTCCGCAGGCCGCGTGGATGGAAACCCTCGGCTCGATGTCCGAAGGCACCCAGACCACGCTCGGCGCGTATCACCGTAAATGGCAGTAGGAATTCCCATGAAATATTCATTAGGGCCGGTGCTTTACTACTGGTCAAAAGAGACGCTGGAAGATTTCTACCAGCAGGCCGCCATCAGCAACGCCGACACCATTTATCTGGGTGAAGCCGTATGCAGCAAACGCCGCGCCACCAAAGTGGGCGACTGGCTGGATATGGCCAAATCGCTGGCCGGTAGCGGTAAACAGGTGGTGCTCTCCACCCTCGCGCTGGTCCAGGCATCGTCCGAGCTGGGCGAGCTCAAGCGCTATGTTGAGAACGGTGACTTCCTCGTTGAAGCCAGCGATTTGGGCGTGGTTAACCTGTGCGCTGAGCGTAAGCTACCGTTCGTCGCCGGCCATGCGCTGAACTGCTATAACGCGGTCACCCTGCGCCTGTTGCAAAAGCAGGGCATGGTTCGCTGGTGCATGCCGGTTGAGCTCTCGCGCGATTGGCTGGTAAACCTGCTCAATCAGTGTGAAGAGCTGGGCATCCGCGATAAGTTTGAAGTGGAAGTGCTGAGCTACGGTCACCTGCCGCTGGCCTATTCCGCCCGCTGCTTTACCGCGCGCTCAGAAGATAAGCCAAAAGATGAGTGCGAGACCTGCTGCATCAAGTACCCTAACGGGCGCAGCATGCTGTCGCAGGAGAATCAGCAGGTGTTCGTGCTGAACGGTATTCAGACTATGAGCGGCTACGTTTACAACCTCGGCAACGAACTGACATCGATGCACGGACTGGTTGATATGGTGCGTCTGTCGCCGATGGGCAATGAGACCTTCGCCATGCTTGACGCCTTCCGCGCTAACGAAAATGGCGCAGCCCCGCTGCCGCTGACCGCCAACAGCGACTGCAACGGCTACTGGAAGCGTCTGGCCGGGCTGGAGCTACAGGCCTGATAAAACCGCTCACTTTGTTAACAACTGTCGTCAGATTTTAATGCATTATTAAAGATGCAGCTTTTCTGGCCGGGTGACCCCGGTGGGAACAAGACCTTCAATCTGATGACTATGCTGTAGCAAAGTGAGCCTTTATGACTGACAAAACCGTTGCCTTCTCGGTGCTCGACCTCGCGCCGATCCCTCAGGGCTCCTCCGCGCGAGAAGCCTTCTCCCATTCTCTCGATCTCGCACAGCTCGCTGAAAAGCGCGGCTATCACCGCTATTGGCTGGCAGAACACCACAATATGGTCGGTATCGCCAGTGCGGCAACTTCGGTACTGATTGGCTATCTCGCCGCCCACACGACTACGCTACATCTGGGTTCAGGCGGCGTGATGCTACCTAACCACTCACCGCTGGTGATTGCCGAACAGTTCGGGACGCTGAATACGCTGTATCCGGGACGTATCGATCTCGGCCTTGGCCGCGCGCCGGGTAGCGACCAGCCGACGATGCGCGCGCTGCGTCGTCATATGAGCGGGGATATCGATAACTTCCCGCGCGACGTGGCGGAACTGGTGGACTGGTTTGATGCGGCCGATCCTAACCCGCAGGTGCGCCCGGTACCGGGCTATGGCGAGAAAATACCGGTGTGGCTGTTAGGCTCAAGCCTGTACGGTGCGCAGCTGGCGGCACAGCTTGGCCTACCGTTTGCCTTCGCCTCGCACTTTGCACCGGATATGCTGTTCCAGGCCTTGCACCTCTACCGCACTCACTTCCAGCCGTCAGCGCGGCTCGAGAAACCGTATGCAATGGTGTGCATTAATATTATCGCCGCCGACAGCAACCGCGATGCCGAATTCCTCTTCACCTCGATGCAACAGGCATTTACCAAACTGCGCCGTGGTGAAACCGGGCAGTTGCCACCGCCGGTGCAGCAAATGGAACATTTCTGGACGCCGTCGGAAAAATACGGTGTCGATCAGGCGCTGCGGATGTCACTGGTAGGCGATAAAGCGAAGGTGCGCCACGGGCTGGAGTCGATTCTGCGGGAAACGCAGGCGGATGAGATTATGGTTAACGGCCAGATTTTCGATCACCAGGCGCGGCTGCATTCGTTTGGGTTGGCGATGGATGTGAAGCGGGAACTGTTGGGGTAGTGTGGTTTGTGCCGGATGGCGGCTGCGCCTTATCCGGCCTACACAAGAATGTAGGCCCGGTAAGCGTAGCGCCACCGGGCGAATGCCTTACTGATAAACCGGCAGCAGGTTAAAGCTCGACAGCACATGCACCAGCGCGTTACCCACGCCAAACACCAGAATCAGCGCTATCATCGGCTTGCCGCCCCAGACGCGGAATTTCGGGCTACCGAAGCGTTTACGGGATTTGCGCGCCAGCAGCGCCGGAACAATTGCCGCCCAGATCGTTGCCGCCAACCCTGCGTAACCAATGGCGTACAGGAAACCGTTCGGCCACAACAGGCCGCCGATAATCGGTGGCAGGAAGGTCAGCAGCGCCGTTTTGAAGCGACCCAGCGCAGAATCATCAAATTTGAACAGATCCGCCAGATAGTCAAACAGGCCTAGCGTCACCCCAAGGAATGAACTCGCCACCGCAAAGTTGGAGAACACCACCAGCAGCAGATCCAGGCCACGGCTATTGAGCACGCCGCTCAGCGCCTGTACCAGCACATCAATGTTACCGCCCTTCTGCGCAATACCGATAAATTCCGGACGCGGGATGTTGCCCATCGTCCCCAGCAGCCATACGGTGTAGAGCACCAGCGCCAGCAGCGTGCCGTACACCAGGCATTTCACGATGGTCTTCGGATCTTTGCCGTAGTACTTCATCAGGCTCGGCACGTTGCCGTGATAGCCAAAGGAGGCCAGACAGAACGGCAGCGTCATCAGCAGATAAGGCGTATAGCTGGCGTCGCTCTCAGCAACGTTAAACAGCGTCGCGGGCGTAACGTGCCCCATCAGGCTACCGAAGGTCAGGAAGAAGGTGATCACCTTCGCGCCCAGCACAATCGCGGTCATACGGCTCACCGCTTTGGTGCTCAGCCACACCACAAAGGCCACCAGCAGCGCGAAGCCAAAGCCCGCCGCACGCGCCGGGACGTTTAGCGACATCTCAGAGAACGTGTGGTGCAGAATCGACCCGCTCGCTGAAATATAGGCGTAGGTCAGAATATAGAGCACGAAGGCGATGGAGATACCGTTCACCACGTTCCAGCCTTTACCCAGCAGATCCCTGGTGATGGTGTCGAAGCTGGAGCCAATGCGATAGTTCAGGTTAGCTTCCAGAATCATCAGCCCGGAATGCAGCATGCAGAACCAGGTAAACACCAGCGCCGCCATTGACCAGAAGAACCACGCACCGGACATCACCACCGGCAGAGAAAACATCCCCGCACCAATGATTGTGCCGCCGATGATCACCACGCCGCCAAGCAGCGAAGGTGACGTTTGGGTGGTGGTTAGTGTCGCCATACAGCCTTTTCTCCAGTGTATTATTTTGCTACTGCATTTTAATGTGTTGCACTGTACCAGTACACGAGTACAAAGGGAATAAAAAAAGCCCCAATCGTCACGATCGGGGCTGTATATTTTACTTTACGCTTTTAAGCCGTTGGGCTTATGCGTCACCGCCGAAACGACGACGGCCTGCGGAGTCATCACGACGCGGCGCAGCAGCATCATCACGACGCGGAGCACGGCTGCCTTCACGACGTTCGCCGCTGAAACGACGACCATCACCACGACCGCCTTCACGACGCTCGCCGCCGAAGCCACGACCGCCTTCACGACGTTCGCCACCGAAGCTACGACCGCCTTCGCGACGTTCGCCGCCGAAGCTACGACCGCTGCGCTCTGGACGAGGCTGCGCGTCGCCGATCAGCTGCATGTTCATCGGTTTGTTCAGGATGCGGGTACGAGTAAAGTGCTGCAGTACTTCGCCCGGCATGCCTTTTGGCAGTTCGATAGTAGAGTGGGTACCGAACAGCTTGATGTTACCGATGTAACGGCTGCTGATGTCGCCTTCGTTCGCGATAGCGCCAACGATGTGACGAACTTCAACGCCATCATCACGACCCACTTCAATGCGATACAGTTCCATATCGCCAACGTCACGACGTTCGCGTTTAGGACGATCTTCGCCACCACGCTCATTACGATCGCGCGGACCACGGTCGTTGCGGTCACGACGTTCGAAACGATCGTCACGGTCACGGAACTCACGCTTAGGACGCATTGGCGCATCGGGTGGAACGATCAGAGAACGTTCGCCCTGTGCCATTTTCAGCAGCGCAGCGGCCAGCGTTTCAACGTCCAGCTCTTCGCCTTCCGCGGTCGGCTGGATTTGCGCCAGCAGTGCACGGTACTGATCCAGATCGCTGCTTTCCAGCTGCTGCTGTACTTTCGCGGCGAATTTTTCCAGACGGCGTTTGCCCAGCAGTTCTGCGTTCGGCAGCTCAACTTCTGGAATGGTCAGCTTCATCGTGCGTTCGATGTTGCGCAGCAGACGACGTTCGCGGTTCTCAACGAACAGCAGCGCACGGCCAGCACGACCCGCACGACCGGTACGACCGATACGGTGAACGTAAGACTCGGAGTCCATCGGGATGTCGTAGTTAACGACCAGGCTGATACGCTCAACGTCCAGGCCACGGGCCGCAACGTCGGTCGCGATCAGGATGTCCAGACGACCGTCTTTCAGACGATCCAGAGTCTGTTCACGCAGAGACTGGTTCATGTCGCCGTTCAGCGCGGCGCTGTTATAGCCGCTGCGTTCCAGCGCTTCAGCCACTTCCAGGGTCGCGTTTTTGGTACGTACGAAGATAATCGCCGCATCAAAATCTTCCGCTTCCAGGAAACGTACCAGCGCTTCGTTTTTGCGCATGCCGTACACGGACCAGTAGCTCTGGCTGATGTCCGGACGCGTAGTGACGCTGGACTGAATGCGCACTTCCTGCGGCTCTTTCATAAAGCGACGGGTAATACGACGGATAGCTTCCGGCATGGTTGCAGAGAACAGCGCGGTCTGATGACCTTCTGGAATCTGCGCCATAATGGTTTCAACGTCTTCGATAAAGCCCATGCGCAGCATTTCATCTGCTTCGTCCAGCACCAGGCCGCTCAGTTTGGAGAGGTCCAGGGTGCCGCGCTTCAGGTGGTCCAGCAGACGACCCGGGGTACCGACAACGATTTGCGGCCCTTGACGCAGGGCGCGCAGCTGCACGTCATAACGCTGGCCGCCGTACAGGGCAACCACGTTTACGCCGCGCATATGTTTAGAGAAGTCCGTCATGGCTTCAGCCACCTGAACCGCCAGTTCGCGGGTCGGGGCCAGCACCAGAATCTGCGGTGCTTTCAGCTCAGGATCGATATTGTTCAGCAGCGGCAGAGAGAACGCTGCGGTTTTACCGCTACCAGTCTGGGCCATGCCCAGCACGTCACGACCAGAAAGCAGGTGCGGGATACACTCTGCCTGGATCGGAGATGGTTTTTCGTAACCCAGATCGTTAAGGGCTTCAAGGATAGGAGCCTTCAGGCCCAGATCTGCAAAAGTGGTTTCGAATTCAGCCATGTAGTACAAGTGCCTCGATATTAATGGCGGCCAGTCTACATAACTCATCATGAAATTGATCTGCAATTTTCATTGAAAAGTGTGAACCGGCTCAAAGTAGGTGTATTAACGAACAACAACGCCCTCACCCGCGAAGGTGATGGCAATCAAAAAAGATTACGGGCTGATGTAGTCGTCAGCTATTGCTGGTCCGATTCTGCCAGGTCATCTTGGTCCTGGCCCAGGAGCGATAATTCCAACAATGCGTATCGGTGCTCAACGTAGTTATGTACGTTGTTGGCAACCGCCAGTTTGAACAGTGCCGTAGCGCTGTCCCTGTCCCCAAGACTTAGGTAATACTTACCTAAATAGAAGTTGGTTTCACTGAGATGCTCAGCGAGCGAGGTGTTATCCGTTGCGTCCGCCTTCAGGCGCTCCATTAACGTTTTTTCGTCAATGTTGCCTAAGTAGAACTCGACAATGTTCCATCCCCATTGCTCTTTATCCGATTTATCGAAGCGTTGCTTCAACGCGACTTTTGCCTGCTTCTCATCGAGCTTCTGCTCGGCAAGATAAAGCCACAGGCTGCGGAAAGGATCATTGGGATCGTCTTGATAAAACGCCAGCAGATCATCTTGCGCTAACTTCGCACGGCCACCGTAATAAAGCGCGATGCCGCGATTCAAGTGCGCATAATTGTAAGTTGGATCAAGCTCAAGTACAGAATCAAACGCTTCATAGGCAGCATCAAAATTGCCTGCCTGCGTTAAATAAATGCCTAAGTAATTGAATACTTCAGGCATATCGGGTCGGATTGCCAGCGCTTGCGAGAAATCGTTGCGCGCTAATGCCCTCAGACCGAGACTATCATACAACACTCCGCGCTCATATAAAAGCTGTGCGCGTTCGTCATCGGTTAAAGCCCGACTGGCAAGTATTTGTTCCATGCGCGCCAGGATTACTTCCTGCTGTAAAGTCGGTTGCAATGGCACCGCGAGGACTTCACTCTTACGCCAGGCAGAGTTGCTGCATCCTGCCAGCGTGAGTGCTGTCGCAACGAAACACCAGCGCAAAAAAGGCTTCATTTCCCACTCCCGAAGACAACAATTGGATGAACGTCCTGTCCCCCGCCTGCAAACAAGGCATCCCGCCAGCGAAATGTGCCCTCCGCAAGCGCGGAGGGCAAAAGGCAAACCTTACTCGCCCTGTTCCGCTGCCGGAGCTTCCGGTGCGGCGGCAGGCTGAGACTGCTCGGTTGCTTCTTTAATGCTCAGACGGATACGGCCCTGACGGTCAACTTCCAGAACTTTAACCGGCACTTCCTGATTCATCTGCAGGTAGTCAGTCACTTTCTCAACGCGCTTGTCGGCGATCTGGGAAATGTGGACCAGACCTTCTTTACCGCCACCGATGGCAACGAATGCGCCAAAGTCAACGATACGGGTCACTTTACCATTGTAGATACGACCGACTTCGATTTCAGCAGTGATTTCTTCGATACGACGGATAGCGTGTTTTGCTTTCTCGCCGTCGGTTGCTGCGATCTTCACGGTACCGTCATCTTCGATTTCGATGGTGGTGCCGGTTTCTTCGGTCAGTGCACGGATAACAGAACCGCCTTTACCGATAACGTCTTTGATCTTGTCCGGATTGATCTTGATGGTGTGGATACGCGGAGCGAACTGAGAAATATCGCCACGCGGTGCGTTGATCGCCTGTTCCATCACGCCCAGGATGTGCAGACGCGCACCTTTAGCCTGGTTCAGAGCAACCTGCATGATCTCTTTGGTGATACCTTCAATTTTGATATCCATCTGCAGCGCAGAGATACCGTCGCGGGAACCCGCTACTTTGAAGTCCATATCGCCCAGGTGATCTTCGTCGCCCAGGATGTCAGACAGAACAACAAAGTTGTCGCCTTCTTTCACCAGACCCATCGCGATGCCCGCTACGGCCGCTTTAATCGGCACGCCTGCGTCCATCAGCGCCAGGGAAGCGCCACATACGGAAGCCATAGAAGAAGAACCGTTAGATTCGGTGATTTCAGAAACCACACGAACGGTGTACGGGAACTTGTCGCCTTCCGGCATCACTGCCAGCACGCCGCGCTTCGCCAGACGACCGTGACCAATTTCACGACGCTTCGGAGAACCGACCATGCCGGTTTCCCCTACGGAGTACGGAGGGAAGTTGTAGTGGAACAGGAAATTGTCGGTGCGCTCGCCCATCAGTTCATCAAGAACCTGTGCATCACGTGCGGTACCCAGGGTCGCGGTAACCAGCGCCTGAGTTTCGCCACGGGTGAACAGTGCGGAGCCGTGAGTACGCGGCAGTACGCCAGTGCGCACGTCCAGACCACGGATCATGTCTTTTTCGCGGCCATCGATACGCGGTTCGCCAGCCAGTACGCGGCTACGCACAACGTTTTTCTCGATAGCGTGCAGGATTTCACCCAGTTCGTTCGCGTCCAGGGTTTCGTCTTCAGCCACCAGCGTCGCGATGGTTTCAGATTTGATCACGTCAACCTGAGCGTAACGCTCTTGTTTGTCGGTGATGCGGTAAGCGTCGCTCAGGCGAGATTCAGCCAGTGCAGCAACGCGCGCGTTCAGCGCTTCGTTAACGGCTTCCGGCTGCCAATCCCAACGCGGTTTACCGGCTTCTTTCACCAGGTCGTTGATGTTCTGAATAACGATCTGCTGCTGCTCGTGGCCGAATACGACCGCGCCCAGCATGGTGTCTTCGCTCAGCAGTTCTGCTTCGGACTCAACCATCAGTACAGCGGCTTCAGTACCGGCAACCACCAGGTCCAGCTTGCTCTCTTTCAGTTCGTCCTGAGTCGGGTTCAGCACGTACTGGTCGTTGATGTAACCGACGCGTGCGGCACCGATCGGGCCGTTGAACGGAATACCGGACAGAGACAGCGCAGCGGATGCACCGATCATTGCCACGATATCCGGGTTAACCTGCGGGTTAACGGAAACGACGGTCGCGATGACCTGAACTTCGTTGACGAAGCCTTCCGGGAACAGCGGACGAACCGGGCGGTCAATCAGACGCGCGATCAGGGTTTCGCCTTCGCTCGGACGGCCTTCACGGCGGAAGAAGCTACCCGGGATACGGCCAGCAGCGTAGGTACGCTCCTGATAGTTAACGGTCAGCGGGAAGAAGTCCTGGCCTGGTTTCGCTTTTTTCTGACCCACAACGGTAACGAATACCGCAGTGTCATCCATGCTAACCATAACAGCGGCAGTCGCCTGACGTGCCATCATGCCGGTTTCCAGCGTAACGGTATGCTGACCGTACTGGAACTTACGAACGATCGGATTAAGCAAAATTCTATCCTTTCTTAATGAACGGCGGCACACCCTGTGGCGTGCCGGCCAATGAAACCGATCTTCTTTGCATCCTCGCGACTAATGACAACCCTAACCCGATGCGGGTAAAGCCTCTCATTAGCCGCGCGAACCTCTGCAATGAAGAATATGTACAACAACAATACATTATACCCGCTATCTTTCAAAATACTGCTGTGTTGGTAATTTCAGCTCAATTTTGTCTAAACGCATTGCAGACAAACGAGATTACCACAACACCAGGCAGCGTTTTGACGGGTACTCTTTCTGATAAATAGCGGTCGTCCGGTGGAAAAAAGGGGCCATAAAGGCCCCTCTTTCTGAAACTCGCTAGAGTTAGCGACGCAGACCCAGACGCTCGATCAGCGCGGTGTAGCGTGCAACATCTTTACGTTTCAGGTAGTCCAGCAGCTTACGACGCTGAGAAACCATGCGCAGCAGACCACGACGGCTGTGGTGATCTTTTTTGTGCTCTGCAAAGTGACCCTGCAGGTGGTTGATCTGTGCAGTCAGCAGTGCAACCTGAACTTCGGTGGAACCGCTGTCGTTCGCGCCACGACCGAACTCAGAAACGATTTGTGCTTTAGCTTCAACGCTTAGAGACATTTTGAACTCCAAATTTAAAAGAAAGAAAGGGTGCCGATCTCTAATTCAGCAGCCCCTGAGATAACGCTTGCCAATTGTTAAACAATTAAGCAGACGTTAAGCCGCGACATTCTACCCGCAGCGCTCTGTTATCGCAAGCCACACAATCTGACTTACTCGGTGTATTCGACCACCAGACGGCGCGGAGCCACGCGGCCTTCATCATCGATTTCACCCATTCCGAGGAATTTGCCTTCTTCGCCTTCCGTCACGCGCACCAGCCCTTCCAGCGGTGCACCGGAGGTCCGTACCGGGTTACCATTTTTAAAGTAAACCGATGACGTTAAAGGAATATTCACAATCGGATAGTCCGAAGCGGGACTGTCCATCGGCATCAGTAACGGATCGAGTAGCTCCGCAGCCGGGATCCCCGGCTGCTCGGCCTGTTCAACCAGCTCGCGCAAATGCTCCAGCGTCACCATACGTTCGACCGGGTATTTGCTGACCGCCAGGCGACGCAGGAAAATCACGTGCGCGCCGCAGCCGAGCTTCTCACCCAGATCGTCAATAATGGTACGAATATAGGTGCCTTTAGAGCAGTGAATTTCCAGCTCCAGCTCGTGACCTTCATGGCGAATAAACAGCAGTTCGTAGACGGTAATCGGGCGCGCTTCGCGCGGCACTTCGATACCCTGACGCGCGTATTCGTAGAGCTTTTTGCCCTGGTACTTCAGCGCCGAGTACATCGACGGCACCTGCTGCGTATCGCCACGGAAGCTTTCCAGCGCATCGGCCAGCTGCGCCTCGCTAAAGGTCACCGGACGCTCTTCCACGATCTGCCCATCGGCATCCGAGGTATCGGTACGCTGGCCTAAACGCGCAATCACCCGATAGCGTTTATCGGAGTCCAGCAGATACTGGGAAAACTTGGTGGCTTCACCGAGGCAAATCGGCAGCATACCGGTTGCCAGCGGATCCAGCGCGCCGGTATGCCCGGCGCGGTTGGCGTTATAAATACGCTTCACCTTTTGCAGCACATCATTGCTGGACGCACCCTGCGGTTTATCCAGCAACAGCACGCCGTGAATGTCACGGCCGCGACGACGAGGACGACTCATCAGTCCTCCTTGCTGTCGTCCGGGTTAACACGACGCTCTTCGTCATGCTTCACCACGTTGGTCACCAGGTTGGACATGCGCATACCTTCAACCAACGAGTTGTCGTAGAAGAAGGTCAGTTCCGGCACGATACGCAGGCGCATGGCTTTGCCCAGCAGCGAGCGAATAAAGCCAGATGCTTCCTGCAGCGCTTTGATGCCCGCTTTCACCGCGGCTTCATCCTGATCGTTCAGGAAGGTGACAAATACTTTGGCATAGGCCAGGTCGCGGGACATTTCAACGCCAGAAACGGTGGTCATCATGCCCAGACGCGGGTCTTTAATTTCGCGCTGCAGGATGATTGCGATCTCTTTTTGCATCTCCTGGGCCACGCGCTGCGGGCGACCAAATTCTTTCGCCATAATAAATTCTCCAGACAAAAAAGGGGCTATCAGCCCCTTTTGAAATTCATGCCGGGTGGCGCTTCGCTTACCCGGCCTACAATCGGCAATCTTAACGAAGATTAAGCGATGGTACGTTGGATCTCGATGATTTCGAACACTTCGATCATATCGCCAACGCGAACGTCGTTGTAGTTCTTCACGCCGATACCACATTCCATGCCGTTACGGACTTCGTTGACGTCATCTTTGAAGCGGCGCAGGGATTCCAGCTCGCCTTCGTAGATAACCACGTTGTCACGCAGAACGCGGATCGGGTTGTGACGTTTGATGGTGCCTTCGGTAACCATACAGCCCGCGATCGCACCGAATTTCGGTGATTTAAACACATCACGAACTTCAGCCAGACCGATGATCTGCTGTTTCAGTTCCGGAGACAGCATGCCGCTCATCGCCGCTTTCACTTCGTCGATCAGGTTATAGATGACGGAGTAGTAGCGCAGATCCAGGCTTTCCGCTTCGATCACTTTACGTGCAGAGGCATCAGCACGGACGTTGAAGCCAACCAGAATCGCGTTGGATGCCGCCGCCAGGGTTGCGTCGGTTTCGGTGATACCACCTACGCCAGAACCGATGATCTTCACTTTCACTTCGTCGGTAGACAGTTTCAGCAAGGAGTCGGAGATCGCTTCCACAGAACCCTGAACGTCGGCCTTCAGGACGATGTTCACTTCGTGAACTTCGCCTTCGGTCATGTTGGCGAACATGTTCTCGAGTTTAGATTTCTGCTGACGAGCCAGTTTAACTTCACGGAATTTGCCCTGACGATACAGCGCAACTTCACGGGCTTTCTTCTCGTCACGAACGACGGTCACTTCGTCACCCGCAGCCGGAACGCCGGACAGGCCGAGGATTTCCACCGGGATAGACGGACCTGCTTCCAGGACTTCCTGACCCAGTTCGTTACGCATTGCACGAACGCGACCGTATTCGAAGCCACACAGAACGATATCGCCCTTGTGCAGCGTACCTTCACGAACCAGTACGGTAGCAACCGGACCACGACCTTTATCCAGGAAGGATTCGATAACCGCGCCGCTCGCCATGCCTTTACGGACCGCTTTCAGCTCCAGAACTTCAGCCTGCAGCAGGATAGCGTCCAGCAGCTCGTCGATACCGGTACCGGCTTTCGCAGATACGTGAACGAACTGGCTTTCACCGCCCCACTCTTCCGGCAGGATGCCGTACTGGGACAGTTCGTTTTTAACGCGATCCGGATCCGCTTCTGGTTTGTCGATTTTGTTTACCGCAACCACAACCGGCACACCTGCCGCTTTCGCGTGCTGGATAGCTTCGATAGTCTGCGGCATCACGCCATCGTCTGCTGCAACAACCAGAACAACGATATCCGTTGCCTGCGCACCACGAGCACGCATAGAGGTAAACGCGGCGTGCCCCGGGGTGTCCAGGAAGGTGATCATACCGTTGTCGGTTTCAACGTGGTATGCACCGATGTGCTGGGTAATGCCGCCCGCTTCGCCAGAGGCTACTTTCGTGGAACGAATGTAGTCCAGCAGAGAGGTTTTACCGTGGTCAACGTGACCCATAATGGTCACAACCGGTGCGCGCGGTTCAGCCGCAGCGCCGGTGTCACGGTCGCTCATTACCGCTTCTTCCAGCTCGTTTTCACGACGCAGGATAACTTTGTGGCCCATCTCTTCGGCAACCAGCTGTGCGGTTTCCTGGTCGATGACCTGGTTAATGGTGGCCATGGCGCCCAGCTTCATCATCGCTTTGATGACCTGAGAACCTTTCACCGCCATCTTGTTAGCCAGTTCGCCAACGGTGATGGTTTCGCCAATCACAACGTCACGGTTAACGGCCTGAGCCGGCTTCTGGAAGCCCTGCTGCAGCGCGGAACCTTTACGCTGTTTGCCGCCTTTACCCCCGCGAACAGCGGCACGCGCTTCTTCACGATCGGCTTTAGATTCGGCGTGTTTGTTGCCTTTTTTCGCCGGGCGGGCGGCTTTCGTATTACGGCCACGACCACGACCACCTTCGACTTCACGGTCGTTTTCGTCTTCAGCCTGGCGTGCGTGCTGAGAAGTGGTGACGTGATAATCGCTGGTGTCTTCAGTTGGCTCAGCGGTATTCACACCGTTCTTCTCGTTTTCTTCTGCCATGCGGCGCGCTTCTTCAGCCACGCGGCGAGCTTCTTCTTCCAGCTTACGGCGGGCTTCTTCTTCCGCTTTACGCTTCAGCTCGGCAGCTTCATTTTCACGGCGGGCTTTTTCAGCCTGGGCGGTTTTGGTCATATCGTCGGTCTGTTGATTGCTCACTTTGTCTTTTTCCGCAGCTTCACGTTTCGCTTTATCAGCGGCTTCACGATTAGCTTTTTCTGCGGCCTCACGTTCAGCTTTTTGTTGCGCCTCGCGTTTAGCTGCTTCTTCAGCTTCACGACGGGCTTGCTCTTCCGCTTCACGCTGCGCCTGCTCTTCCGCGGCCAGGCGTTCAGCCTCTTGCGGATCGCGTTTCACAAAGGTGCGTGTCTTGCGGACTTCGATTTGTACCGATTTGCTTTTTCCACCGGTACCTGGAATGTTGAGAGTACTGCGCGTTTTGCGCTGCAAAGTCAACTTATCCGGCGCAGAACCGTTTTCGCGGTTCAGGTGCGCCAGTAAGGTTTGCTTCTCTTGCGCGGACACAGAGTCATCTGCAGACTTCGGGATACCCGCATCAGCAAATTGCTGTACCAGGCGATCCACCGAGGTCTGTATCTCTGCGGCCAGCGTTTTTACGGTTACATCTGTCATGCTGTTCCTTCCTGCTACAGTTTATTACGCTTCGTCGCCGAACCAGCAAATATTACGCGCAGCCATAATCAGCTCACCCGCTTTCTCGTCGGTTAACCCTTCGATGTCAGACAGGTCGTCAACGCCTTGTTCAGCGAGGTCTTCCAGCGTACAAACGCCACGAGCGGCCAGTTTGAAAGCCAGTGCGCGATCTAACCCTTCCAGGTTCAGCAGATCGTCAGCCGGTTTGTTATCACCGAGGCTTTCTTCCTGGGCAAGTGCCAGAGTGGTCAGGGCGTTTTTCGCACGTTCGCGCAGCGCCTCAACGGTCGCTTCGTCCAGACCATCAATTTCCAGCAGTTCTTTCATTGGCACATAGGCCAGTTCTTCAAGCGTGGAGAAGCCTTCTTCTACCAGCACGGTCGCGAACTCTTCATCAATATCGAGATATTTGGTGAAGGTATCGATCGCCGCGTGCGCTTCCGCCTGATGCTTCGCCTGCAGGTCGTCAACGGTCATCACGTTGAGTTCCCAGCCGCTCAGCTGAGAAGCCAGACGCACGTTCTGGCCGTTACGGCCGATCGCCTGCGCCAGGTTACCTGCTTCTACCGCGATATCCATGGTGTGCTTGTCTTCATCAACCACGATGGATGCCACATCAGCAGGTGCCATAGCATTGATCACGAACTGCGCCGGGTTGTCGTCCCACAGCACGATATCGATACGCTCGCCGCCCAGTTCGGTAGAAACCGCCTGCACGCGCGCGCCGCGCATACCTACGCAAGCGCCGACCGGGTCGATACGTTTGTCGTTGGTTTTTACCGCGATTTTGGCACGAGAGCCCGGATCGCGAGCGGCCGCTTTAATTTCAATCACTTCTTCACCGATTTCCGGCACTTCGATGCGGAACAGTTCGATCAGCATCTCCGGCTTAGAACGGGTGACGAACAGCTGTGCGCCGCGCGCTTCTGGGCGAACGGCGTACAGTACGCCGCGGATGCGGTCGCCCGGACGGAAGTTTTCACGCGGCAGCATGTCTTCACGCAGGATTACGGCTTCAGCGTTCCCGGCCATCCCTTCGGATTTCACTTCCAGAGAGATGTTGTCGCGGTTCACTTTCTTCACTACGCCAGTGACGATTTCGCCTTCCTGATCGCGGAACTGATCGACAACCATCGCGCGCTCGGCTTCACGGACCTTCTGCACGATAACCTGTTTTGCCGTCTGAGTCGTAATACGGTCAAAGGTGACGGATTCAATCTGATCTTCAACGTAATCGCCTACGTTCAGGCTTTCGTCTTCGAAGCGTGCCGCTTCGAGCGTAATTTCTTTGGTTGGCTGGGTAACTTCTTCAACAATGACCCAGCGACGGAAAGTATCGAAGTCGCCGCTGCGGCGATCGATTTCAACGCGTACGTCGATTTCCTGTTCGTATTTTTTCTTTGTCGCCGTTGCCAGCGCACTTTCCAGCGCTTCGAAAATCTTCTCACGCGGCAGCGCTTTCTCGTTGGAGACGGCTTCAACAACAGCCAAAATTTCTTTGTTCATCGGGGCCTTTCACCTCAATCCAGACTGTTAAAAGTGGGGAACCAGGTTCGCCTTCTGGATGTTACTCAGCGCGAACACTTCATCTTTGCCTTCGACTGTCACAGTGATCATCTCACCGTCTACCGCTTTGATAATGCCCTGCCATTTACGACGGTTCTGTACCGCCATGCGCAGGACCAGCGTCACCTCTTCACCCAGGAAACGCACATAGTGTTCCGCGGTGAACATCGGACGATCGAGGCCCGGAGAGGAAACTTCCAGGTTGTAAGCGACGGTAATCGGATCTTCAACGTCCATCACCGCGCTTACCTGGTGGCTCACATCAGCACAATCATCAACATTGATGCCATCTTCACTATCAATATAGATGCGCAGTGTGGATGTGCGACCGCGAATAAATTCGATGCCGACCAGTTCGTAGCCCAGGGCTTCAACCGGCGCTGTAATCATCTCTGTTAATTTTTGCTCTAATGTGGACAAACCCACCCCCAAGACATAAAAAAAGGGCCTAAAGCCCAGTTATTCTGTAGTCAGATAACAAAAAACCCCGATAAATCGGGGCTTTAGATAACTGAACCCTATAGCCGCAACTGCGGCCTGGAGAACCTTCCGAAAGAATTTTTTTTCAAATCCAGCTACGAAGGCCTAAGTCTTCACAGTATATTTGAAAATGAACTCTAAGGGAAAGTGGTTGCGGGGGCCGGATTTGAACCGACGACCTTCGGGTTATGAGCCCGACGAGCTACCAGGCTGCTCCACCCCGCGCCTGAAACGTGGCAAATTTTACGCGTTTTGAGTAAAAAATGCAAATAATGCTGGGATTTGGTACCGAGGACGGGACGTAAAACCGGCCTCCAGTATAGTGAGCATTATCACAACTTGTCAACCTCACATTCTATGCAGAAGAAATGCGCCGGCCATCGCGCTAAGGTACGCCTGACAACCTTCGCTGGCAGTGCGGATTTTTTGAATAAAAATGCATGAATGTCTTCCTGTCACAGATAAAACGTGATTAAATGAAAACTCATTTATTTTGCATAAAAATTCACTGACAGCGGAACGTAATTTCTCCTTCAGTCAATCAAGCAGGGTTTTACTTTATGACGACGATTCTCAAGCATCTTCCGGTAGGTCAACGTATTGGTATCGCCTTCTCTGGCGGTCTTGACACCAGCGCAGCGCTGCTGTGGATGCGACAAAAAGGCGCTGTCCCTTATGCATATACTGCAAACCTGGGTCAGCCGGACGAAGATGATTATGATGCAATTCCTCGTCGTGCTATGGAATATGGCGCAGAGAACGCTCGCCTGATCGACTGTCGTAAACAGCTGGTTGCCGAAGGCATCGCCGCTATCCAATGCGGTGCTTTCCACAATACTACCGGCGGCCTGACCTACTTCAACACCACTCCACTGGGCCGTGCGGTTACCGGCACCATGCTGGTCGCCGCCATGAAAGAAGACGGCGTTAACATCTGGGGCGACGGCAGCACCTACAAAGGTAACGATATTGAGCGTTTCTATCGCTACGGCCTGCTGACCAACGCCGAGCTACAGATTTACAAACCGTGGCTGGATAGCGATTTTATCGATGAACTGGGCGGCCGTCATGAAATGTCAGAGTTTATGATCTCCTGCGGTTTCGACTACAAAATGTCCGTGGAGAAAGCCTACTCAACCGACTCCAATATGCTTGGCGCAACGCACGAAGCAAAAGATCTGGAATTCCTGAACTCCAGCCTCAAAATCGTTAACCCGATTATGGGTGTGAAGTTCTGGGACGAAAACGTAAAAGTGCCGGCAGAAGAAGTGACCGTGCGTTTTGAGCAGGGCCATCCGGTTGCGCTTAACGGTAAAACCTTCAGCGACGACGTAGAGATGATGCTGGAAGCCAACCGCATCGGCGGGCGTCATGGTCTGGGCATGAGTGACCAGATTGAAAACCGTATTATCGAAGCGAAGAGCCGTGGTATCTACGAAGCGCCGGGGATGGCACTTCTGCACATCGCTTACGAGCGTCTGCTGACCGGTATTCACAACGAAGATACCATCGAGCAGTATCACGCTCACGGTCGCCAACTGGGCCGCTTGCTGTATCAGGGCCGTTGGTTTGACTCCCAGGCGCTGATGCTGCGTGACTCTCTGCAGCGTTGGGTGGCCAGCCAGATTACGGGTGAAGTCACGCTGGAACTGCGCCGCGGTAACGACTACTCCATCATGAATACCGTGTCTGACAACCTGACCTATAAAGCAGAACGTCTGACCATGGAAAAAGGTGACTCTATGTTTAGCGCTGAAGACCGTATCGGCCAGCTGACTATGCGTAACCTGGACATTACCGATACCCGCGAGAAGCTGTTCGGCTACGCCCAGAGCGGGCTGCTGACCGCCTCTTCTGCAACCGGCCTGCCGCAGGTTGAGAATCTGGAAAACAAAGGCAAATAAGCCTGTGTAAACGCCATCAAGGGCCGCCTGTGCGGCCTTTTTTATTGCTATCGCCGCCGCCACTCTCCCGGCGTCAGGCCGTAGTACTTTTTAAAGCTTTTTGAGAATGAGGCCAGCGATTGAAATCCGCAGCGTTCGGCGATCGCCTCCACCCGCGCCTGTCGGTCCTGGTGAAGTAACCGCGCGGCCATCACCATACGCAGCTGCGTCAGCCAGGCCTGAGGTGTCAGGTGGTAGACGCGAGCAAAGTGGCGGGCAAACGTGGCACGTGATAAAAACGCCCGGGAAGCCATTGTCTCCATGGTCCACGGTTGTTCTGGTGCCGCGAGTACCGCAAGCACCGCGGGCATCAGTCGCTCATCGCTCATTAACCGTAGCAGTCCGCCCGGTGGTGCTTTCGCCGCCAGCAACGTGCGCATCAGTAGTACCAGCAGCGTATCGCCCAGGCTGCGTACGATAGCGGCAGCGCCCGGCCGCTCGGCCAGACTCTCACGAACCAATACGTTCAGCATCGTCTCCAGTTCAGGGCAGTCTTCCCGTTCGTGGGTATGCAGATGGATGAGTTCACTGTCTTCGCTGAACAGCCAGTTTACGTGCGGCCCGAAGTAGAACTCTCCGCACAGCATCTCCAGCGCATTGCTGTCTGATGCTGTGCGCATCTCGGTCAGCGTACCGTTAAAGCGATGGGCGACCGGCAGCACCTGCCCCCACTCGACCAGGCTTTCCATCAGATGTGGTGAACCGTGCGGCAGCAGGATAACGTCTCCCGTACGCATCTGACGCGTTTCCTTCCCCACGGTGAGTCGCCCCTCTCCGCGCAGTACAAAGTGCCAGGGAACGACGCCCGTCCGCATCTGGCTATGCCCCGCCTGCCAGCGTCCGCCAAAGCGGCAGTGCAGATTCACTTCACAGCGCGGTGCCAGCAGCGTTAAGAGATGGCTAAGACTGTCCATACAGCTCCTGAGACGATAAGACAAAAAGATGAGACGAATCGCGCCAGTCTATCACGTCAACCTGTCCTATGATGTTTCCATTGCCACAACAAACCCTCGAACGACAGGAGAAGATGATGAGCCGTTTAACAGACATTCGCGAACAAGATGCAACGGGCAAAGCCGCAGAACTTTTCAGCGGGATCAAAAAAGCAGTGGGTAAAGTACCGAACGCCTATCTGACCATTGGTGGGCATTCACCGGAGGCGCTGCAGCAGGCGCTGGCGCACAACGCCATGCTACATAAAGGCAGCCTGAACGCTAAAATGCTGGAAGCAATTAACCTGTCCGTGAGCGAAGCGACGCAGTGCGATTACTGCCTGGCGGCCCATACGCTGATGGCAAAAAAGGCGGGCTTTAGTAGCGAGCAGATCCACGCGCTACGTCGTGGAGAATACGCCGAAGATGCACAGCTTGATGCGCTGGTGAAATTTGCACAAACGCTGGTCACCACCACCGGTACGCTGCCGGAAGCCAACGTGACCGCGCTGAAACATGCTGGCTTCAGCGATCGTCAGATCGTTGAGATTATCAGCGCAATCAGCGCCATTCTGTTTACCAATATGGTGAACCGGGTGAACGACACGGTGGTAGATTTTCCTAAGGCGGATTAACCGTGTTTTGCGGGTAAGGGAGCTGCGGCCCGTATACCCCGAGGAAAGAAGGGATAAAAGATACGGACGAAAAAAAAGACGCTTTTCAGCGTCTTTTTTTCGGAATATTGGTACCGAGGATGGGACTCGAACCCACAAGCCCGTTAGGGCACTACCACCTCAAGGTAGCGTGTCTACCAATTCCACCACCTCGGTACAGAATACTTAGTGCGGGATATCGCTGGTCGGCTGAGCCGGTGCCGCTGGCTGAGTCGTTTGCTCAGTCTTCGGTGCAGTCAGGTTATCCCACTCACTTCCTTTATTGGTCTTGTTGCTGTTGATGTTACCCAGCACCAAACTGATAATGAAGAACAGCGTCGCGAACACAGCGGTCATGCGGGTCATGAAGTTACCTGAACCACTTGAACCAAACAATGTGCCGGAAGCGCCTGCTCCAAAGGAGGCTCCCATATCAGCGCCTTTACCTTGTTGCAGCATAACGAGGACCACAAGGCCAATCGCTACAATAAGGAAAACAACTAAAAGAGCTTCGTACATAATCAACCTGTTCCTTGCGGGAATGCCGCGTACCAAGTGCTTCGACCAATAAAGCGGGACATTTAAGTTTCCCACTGAAGCGGGTGTGAATACTAACCAAAGCGAATGACCTTCGCAAGGGCAATTTCCACACATTGTATCAACTGCGGAAAAAAACAGCAAAACTGTCTCAGTTAATGAGAAAAAGGCGGCAAGCGCCGCCTTTTTAATCACTTAGCCTGTCTGTCAGGCCGCTTTAACCGCGTCGGCGATGCGATGCGCAAGCTCGGTTACCTGCGCTTCATCTTCCCCTTCAACCATCACCCGAATCAGCGGCTCGGTGCCTGATTTACGCAGCAGTACGCGGCCACGATTACCCATCGCTGCTTCTGCCGCCAGGGCCGCCGCCTTCACCGCCTCGTTGTCCAGCGGGTTCGATTTGCCGTCGGTGTAGCGCACATTCACCAGCACCTGCGGGAACATCTTCATGCCGCTGCTCAGATCGTGCAGGCTCATGTGGTTACGCACCATGGCCGCCACCACCTGCAGGCCCGCCACAATACCGTCGCCGGTCGTGGTTTTGTCCAGCAGGATCACGTGGCCGGAGTTTTCCGCACCGATGCGCCAGCCTTTCTCCTGCATTTTTTCCAGCACGTAGCGGTCGCCCACTTTCGCGCGGGTAAACGGAATGCCGAGCTGCTTGAGCGCCACTTCCAGCCCCATATTGCTCATCAGCGTACCAACAACGCCGCCGCGCAGCTGGCCCTGGCGCAGCGCTTCGCGGGCGATGATATACATAATCTGATCACCATCGATTTTATTACCCTGGTGATCAACCATGATGACGCGGTCGCCGTCACCGTCCAGCGCGATGCCCACATCGGCTTTCTCAGCCAATACGCGCGCCTGCAAAGCGCGGACGTCGGTGGCCCCCACTTCTTCGTTAATGTTGACGCCGTTCGGTTCGCAGCCGATGGCGATCACGGTGGCGCCCAGTTCGCGCAGCACATTCGGCGCAATGTGGTAGGTTGCGCCGTTGGCGCAGTCAACGACCACTTTCAGCCCGTTCAGGCTCAGCTCGTTCGGGAAGGTGCCTTTGCAGAACTCAATATAGCGGCCCGCCGCATCAACGATGCGGCTAGCTTTACCCAGCTCGGCGGAATCAACGCAGGTGATCTCTTTTTCCATCTCGGCTTCAATGGCCTCTTCCACTTCGTCGGGCAGCTTGGTGCCGTCGATGGAGAAGAATTTGATGCCATTGTCATAAAACGGGTTATGCGATGCGGAGATAACGATACCGGCTTCCGCGCGGAACGTGCGGGTCAGGTAAGCCACCGCCGGCGTCGGCATCGGCCCGGTGAAAGAGGCCGACAGCCCCGCGGCAGCCAGACCGGCTTCCAGCGCGGACTCCAGCATATAGCCTGAGATACGGGTATCTTTACCAATAATAATTTTACGCGATCCGTGGCTTGCCAGTACCTTGCCTGCCGCCCAGCCGAGCTTCAGAACAAAATCAGGGGTAATCGGCGCATCACCTACGCGACCACGAATCCCATCGGTACCAAAATACTTGCGATTACTCATAACGTTTATTTCCCTTCGCAGACAAGGTGGCCTCAACCACACGCATCGCTTCAACAGTTTCTTTGACGTCGTGGACGCGAACAATATGCGCGCCCTGCATGGCAGCAATCACCGCGCACGCCAGGCTGCCGCTAAGGCGCTCCGACGGCCCCACGTTCAGCAGTTGACCAATCATTGATTTACGCGACATGCCGACAAACAGCGGCAGGCCGAAATGATGGAACTCTGACAAACGCGCCAGTAATGCATAGTTATGGGACAGATTTTTACCGAAACCGAACCCCGGGTCGAGCAACAATTTATCTTTTGAGATTCCTGCCCGTTCGCAGCGGGCAATCTGTTCAATAAAATACTGATTTACCTCAGCAAAGACATCGTCATACTTCGGCGCATCCTGCATGGTTTTTGGGTTGCCCTGCATATGCATCAGCGAAACGGGCAGTCCGGTTTCGGCCGCAGCTTCGAGCGCGCCCGGCTCGCTGAGCGAGCGGATATCGTTAATGATGTGCGCTCCGGCACGGGCAGACTCACGAATCACTTCAGGCTTAGACGTATCGACAGAGATCCACACTTCAAAGCGCTGGGCGATCGCTTCCACCACTGGGATAACGCGATCAAGCTCTTCTTCCACGCTCACGTCCAGCGCGCCCGGGCGAGTGGACTCGCCGCCTACGTCAACGATGGTCGCGCCCGCGTTAATCATCAGGTTCGCATGTTTCACCGCCTCAACCAGCGTATTGTGCGTGCCACCGTCGGAGAAAGAGTCCGGCGTGACGTTGAGGATCCCCATCACGTGTGGATGGGAGAGATCCAGGATGGAGCCCTGGGCGGTGAGTTTCATATCGAATCCTTTTAATTATTGATTTCTGAATATAAAAAACCCCGGGGCAAGCCCCAGGGTTTCAGGTACAACGCAGTCTTCCACGGGGGAGAACTTATTTGTCGCCCAGCTGCTCTGACATGGTGCCAGAGTCCGGCGCACGTGGTTCATCAACCGGACGCGGCGCACTTGGTTTACCGGTGCTGCCCGAGTTGTTGTTGGATGAACCCGGTTCTTCCCAACCTGCTGGCGGACGCACGTCGCGGCGAGCCATCAGGTCGTCAATCTGCGGTGCATCGATGGTCTCATATTTCATGAGCGCATCTTTCATGGCATGCAGAATGTCCATGTTGTCGTTCAGAAGCTGGCGCGCGCGGTTGTAGTTACGTTCCACGAGCGACTTCACTTCCTGGTCGATGATACGCGCGGTTTCATCGGACATATGTTTCGCTTTCGCGACGCTACGGCCCAGGAATACTTCGCCCTCTTCTTCTGCATACAGCAACGGACCGAGTTTGTCGGAGAAGCCCCACTGGGTGACCATGTTACGCGCCAGGTTGGTCGCGACTTTAATGTCGTTCGACGCACCGGTGGATACATGCTCAACGCCGTAGATGATCTCTTCCGCCAGACGACCGCCGTACAGGGTCGAGATCTGGCTTTCCAGCTTCTGACGGCTGGCGCTGATCGCATCGCCTTCAGGCAGGAAGAAGGTTACACCCAGCGCACGGCCGCGCGGGATAATCGTTACTTTGTGCACCGGATCGTGTTCCGGCACCAGGCGACCGATAATCGCGTGGCCCGCTTCGTGATACGCGGTAGATTCTTTCTGCGCTTCCGTCATCACCATGGAGCGACGTTCCGCACCCATCATGATTTTGTCTTTCGCTTTCTCGAACTCAACCATCGACACAACGCGTTTGTTGCCACGAGCAGCAAACAGCGCCGCTTCGTTCACCAGGTTCGCCAGGTCTGCACCGGAGAAGCCCGGAGTACCGCGAGCAATGATTGCCGCATCGATATCCGGCGCCAGCGGTACGCGACGCATATGCACTTTCAGAATCTGTTCACGACCGCGAACGTCTGGCAGACCGACCACAACCTGACGGTCGAAACGGCCTGGACGCAGCAGCGCCGGGTCAAGTACGTCTGGACGGTTAGTTGCCGCGATAACGATGATACCTTCGTTACCTTCGAAGCCATCCATCTCAACCAGCATCTGGTTCAGCGTTTGCTCACGTTCATCGTGACCACCGCCCAGCCCTGCGCCACGCTGGCGACCGACGGCGTCGATTTCATCGATGAAGATGATGCACGGTGCTGCTTTCTTGGCCTGTTCGAACATGTCACGCACACGAGATGCGCCGACGCCCACGAACATTTCCACGAAGTCAGAACCGGAAATGGTAAAGAACGGCACCTTGGCTTCGCCGGCAATGGCTTTCGCCAGCAGCGTTTTACCGGTACCCGGAGGACCGACCATCAGGACGCCTTTCGGAATCTTACCGCCCAACTTCTGGAAACGGCTCGGCTCACGCAGGTATTCAACCAGTTCGCCCACTTCCTCTTTCGCTTCGTCGCAGCCCGCAACATCGGCAAAAGTGGTTTTGATCTGATCTTCCGTCAGCATGCGCGCTTTGCTCTTACCGAACGACATGGCACCTTTGCCACCGCCGCCCTGCATTTGACGCATGAAGAAGATCCAGACGCCGATAAGCAGCAGCATCGGGAACCAGGAAATGAAGATCGACGCCAGCAGGCTCGGCTCTTCTGGCGGCTCGCCAACCACTTTGACGTTTTTCGTCAGCAGGTTATCAAGCAGCTTCGGATCGTTAACCGGGATGTAGGTCGTGTAACGGTTACTATCTTTCTTGGTAACGTTGATCTCACGTCCGTTGATACGCGCTTCGCGAACCTGGTCGTTATTGACCTCTTGCAGGAAGGTAGAATAATCCACCTTATGGCTGTTCGATTCGCTGGGCCCAAAGCTCTGGAATACTGACATCAGCACAACGGCAATGACCAGCCAGAGTATTAGGTTTTTCGCCATGTCACTCAAGGGATTAACCTCTTATTACAACTGTGTTAAAAACAGCGTCAGGATACTCTATATCCAGTTTCTTTCAAAACTTTCGTTTGAAAAACCACCGTCTATGATTTTCGCCCGGTCGCTACAATGTACACTTCGCGTGAACGCGCACGCGAAGAGTCCGGCTTACGAACTTTAACCTTCGTAAACAGGGAGCGAATTTCCCTTAGATACTCATCGAAGCCTTCGCCCTGGAACACCTTCACTACAAAACTTCCGCCTGGCGCAAGCACATCACGCGCCATTTCAAGCGCCAGCTCCACCAGATACATGGCCCGGGGAATGTCTACCGCCGGCGTTCCGCTCATGTTTGGTGCCATATCTGACATGACAACTTGTACTTTACTGTCACCCACGCGTTCGAGTAATGCCTGCATGACGAGTTCATCACGAAAATCGCCCTGAAGGAAGTCCACACCAACGATTGGATCCATAGGTAAAAGATCGCAAGCGATGATGCGGCCTTTGCCGCCAATCTGCGTGACCACGTACTGTGACCAGCCTCCTGGCGCAGCACCGAGATCGACAACCGTCATCCCCGGCTTAAAAAGTTTGTCACTTTGCTGTATTTCATCAAGTTTAAACCAGGCACGGGAACGTAACCCCTTTTTCTGTGCCTCTTGAACATATTTATCGCTAAAGTGTTCCTGAAGCCAGCGGCTTGAGCTGGCAGAACGCTTTTTACCTGTCATTTAACATTCCCATCGGGACAGTTCATCGTAACCTTTTGGCGTAAATTTCTACGCGCCATTTGGCGATATATGGGAGATGGCGGTAGAATGACCCGTTTTCAATCCCAACGTAAGCAAAAATATACGATGAATCTGAGTACTAAACAAAAACAGCACCTGAAAGGTCTGGCACATCCGCTCAAGCCGGTAGTTATGCTTGGCAACAATGGTTTGACCGAAGGGGTACTGGCCGAGATTGAACAAGCGTTAGAGCACCATGAACTTATCAAGGTGAAAATCGCCTCGGAAGATCGCGAGACCAAAACCTTGATCGTGGACGCTATCGTGCGCGAAACCGGCGCCTGTAACGTACAGGTCATCGGCAAAATGCTGGTGCTTTATCGCCCTGGTAAAGAACGCAAAATCTCGCTGCCACGTTAAGAATATCCTAATTTCTGACACAACATTGTGTTAAATGAGGGTTTTCCTTTACGAGGGCTAGCAACATGCCACGCTCTTATGCTTGATAAAAGGCCGCTATGCGGCCTTTTTCTTATCTTTACACTCAGTCAACATTTTCAGTGTTGAACAAAATTTACAGATAATCCACTTTGATGATTTCGTACTCAACTTCACCACCCGGCGTACGGATAGTCACGACATCGTCCTGTTCTTTGCCGATCAGGCCGCGGGCGATAGGTGAGTTCACAGAAATCAGATTCTGTTTGAAGTCAGCCTCATCGTCACCGACGATGCGATAGGTCTGCTCTTCATCGTTGTCCAGATTCAGTACCTTCACGGTAGAACCGAAAATGACGCGGCCGTTATTCGGCATTTTGGTGATGTCGATAACCTGCGCGTTGGACAGCTTCGCTTCGATATCTTTGATACGACCTTCGCAGAAGCCCTGCTGCTCACGAGCAGCATGATACTCCGCGTTCTCTTTCAGGTCGCCGTGCTCGCGCGCTTCGGCGATGGCCGCAATAATCTCTGGGCGACGTACGGACTTCAGAAAATCCAGTTCTTCACGCAGTTTTTCTGCACCACGAAGGGTCATCGGAATAGCTTGCATTGTTATACCTCTTGAACATTCCTGTTGGGAGCGGTTAGCTCCGCTCCGGCTACTCAGCCCGCCTGGGTTGCTATCAACGCCAGGCCAGAAGCAAAAGAAAACCGACCCGGGTACAAAGCCCCAGGTCAGCAGTAATTTTTAATTTGATACGCATTTTACCCTGAAGTTCACTACGGGTCATCGTTTACTTTACAGGGCGTTGCGCCGTAGTATGACGGCTTGTTTCCAGGTTGTTAGCGCGAGAATATGCGATTTTCCAGATTTATCATCGGATTGACCACCAGTATAGCGTTTAGCGTTCAGGCCGCGAATGTTGATGAGTATATCAATCAACTTCCTGCCGGGGCCAACCTCGCGCTGTTGGTGCAGAAAGTGGGCGCCCCTGCGCCACTGATTGACTACCATGGCCAGCAGATGGCGCTACCGGCCAGTACCCAAAAGGTGCTCACCGCGCTGGCAGCGCTGTTGCAGCTCGGGCCTGATTTTCGTTTTACCACCACGCTGGAGAGCAAAGGCAGCATTGATAACGGGACGCTTAAAGGTGACCTGATTGCGCGATTTGGTGGTGATCCTACGCTAAGACGCCAGGATCTTCGCAATATGGTCGCAGCGCTGAAAAAGGCCGGCGTGCAGACCATTGAGGGCAACGTACTGATCGACACCTCGATTTTTGCCAGCCACGATAAAGCGCCCGGCTGGCCATGGAACGACATGACCCAGTGCTTCAGCGCACCGCCAGCCGCCGCCATCGTTGACCTCAACTGCTTCTCGATCTCGCTTTACAGCGCGCAAAAAGCCAACGATCTGGCGTTCATTCGCATCGCCTCTTACTACCCGGTGACCATGTTCAGCCAGGTGCGAACGCTGGCGAAAGGCTCACCGGAGGCACAATACTGCGAGCTGGACGTGGTGCCGGGCGATCTCAACCGCTATACGCTCACCGGCTGTCTGCCACAGCGTGCCGAACCGTTGCCGCTGGCGTTCGCCATTCAGGATGGCGCAAGCTATGCCGGGGCGATTATCAAAGATGAGCTTAAGCAAGCGGGTATCACCTATAGCGGCACCCTGCTGCGCCAGACGCTGGTCAACGAGCCGGGAACGGTGATTGCCAGCAAACAGTCCGCGCCGCTGCACGATCTGCTGAAGATTATGCTGAAGAAATCCGACAACATGATTGCCGACACGGTATTCCGCATGATTGGCCATGCACGCTTTGGTGTGCCCGGTACCTGGCGTGCGGGTTCCGATGCGGTACGGCAGATTCTGCGCCAGCAGGCAGGGGTTGATCTCGGTAATACGATTATCGCCGACGGCTCCGGGCTTTCACGTCATAACCTGATTGCCCCCGCCACTATGATGCAAGCGCTTCAGTACATCGCCCAGCATGATAATGAGCTGAACTTTATCTCGATGCTGCCTCTCGCCGGCCACGACGGTTCACTGCAGTACCGCGCTGGCCTACACCAGGCAGGCGTTGACGGCAAAGTATCGGCAAAAACCGGTTCATTGCAGGGCGTATACAACCTGGCGGGCTTTATCACCACCGCCAGCGGGCAGCGGATGGCCTTCGTGCAGTATCTCTCGGGCTATGCCGTGTCGCCGGCCGATCAGCGTAACCGCCGTATTCCGCTGGTGCGCTTTGAAAGCCGATTGTACAAAGATATTTATCAGAATAACTGAGTGCGCGCTTGCCGGATGGCGACGCTAACGCGTCTTATCCGGCCTACAAGCACATAACAAAACGGGCCGCATTTGCGGCCCGTTGCATATTGTAGGCCGGATAAGCGCAAGCGCCATCCGGCTACGAGGAGATTAACGCTTGTAGATGAACTCAACGCCTTCTTCGTCGTCTTCATCCCAGTCGTCATCCCACTCTTCGTCTTCCGCTTCTGCGGCGACTTCGTCAAGCTGCTGGCGGTGATAGTCATCCCACATGAACTCGACTTTCTCAGGCTGTTTAGCTTCTTCAGCCTGAGTAATTGGGTTTTCAATGATAAAGTTCATCACATCCCAGCACAGGTCTTTTACGCCAACCTGGCTTGCTGCTGAGATCAGATAGTACTTATCTTCCCAACCCATCGCTTCGGCAAGCGCTTTAGCTTTCGCTTCGGCTTCTGCTTTGTCCATGGTGTCGATCTTGTTGAACAGCAGCCAGCGTGGCTTATTCGCCAGCTTCTCGCTGTATTTCTCCAGCTCGCCAATGATAATTTTTGCGTTCTCAGCCGGATCGGAACCGTCAATCGGATCGATATCGATAATGTGCAGCAGCACGCGGCAGCGCTCAAGGTGCTTCAGGAAGCGGATACCGAGGCCAGCGCCTTCGGACGCACCTTCAATCAGCCCCGGGATATCGGCGATCACAAAGCTCTTCTCGTTGTCGACACGCACCACGCCAAGGCTTGGTACCAGCGTGGTAAACGGGTAGTCCGCCACTTTCGGCTTGGCCGCAGACACGGCGCGGATAAAGGTGGATTTACCGGCGTTCGGCATCCCCAGCATCCCCACGTCCGCCAGCAGCATCAGTTCGAGCTGCAGGTCACGTTTATCGCCCGGCGTACCCATGGTCTTTTGACGCGGCGTACGGTTCACGGAAGATTTGAAACGGGTGTTACCCAGACCGTGCCAGCCGCCTTTAGCGACCATCAGACGTTGACCGTGTTTGGTCATATCGCCCATGGTTTCGCCGGTGCCCTGATCGATAACGCGGGTACCCACCGGCACCTTGATGGTGACGTCTTTACCACGTTTACCGGTACAGTCACGGCTCGCGCCGTTCTGACCGCGCTCGGCACGGAAGGATTTTTCGAAACGGTAGTCGATCAGGGTGTTCAGGTTCTCGTCGGCTTCCATCCAGACGTCACCGCCGTCGCCGCCGTCACCGCCGTCCGGGCCACCTTTCGGAATATATTTTTCACGGCGGAAGCTTACGCAACCATTACCGCCATCACCTGCTACGACCAGGATCGTTGCTTCATCAACAAACTTCATTTTACTCTCCGTAAATCATTCGCCTGCGCGGGGTAACGGAACAACCGCTTCACGCTTACGCCACCGCCCCCATAGACGATGACCAATGGCGGAATACATCGCGCCCGCAACCACGACAAACGCACCGAGGTAACCTAAAAGGTTCAACATCGGTCTGGCGAAGAAATCGGGCCAGGCCATTGATAATAAATCTGAAAATAACAGGGTGAACAGGGGAGTCAGCGTAACTAACGCGCTCACCTGCGCCGCCTGCCAGCGCGCCATGGCTTCCGCCAGCGCCCCATAGCCGACCAGTGTGTTCAGACCACAAAAGATCAGACAGGCTAGCTGCCAGTCGCTCAGTTGCCCGATGACACCGGGTTTTGCTAACGGCAGCAGTGCAATTGTACATAAAGTGTACAATAAAAAGAGAATCTGCTGTGAGGCCATCCGTCGCAATAACACCTTTTGCGCGACGCCGTAGCTCACCCAGACCATCGCCGCACCGACACCGAAGATAACGCCCCAGGTGTAATCGGTCAGACGGGTAAAAATTTCAATCAGGCTGGTGTTAAAGAACATCACCAGCCCGCAGATCAGCATGGTCGCGCCGATAATCTGCGTGCCGCGCATCTTTTCTTTGAGGATAAAGACGCTCGCCACCATCATGCCGACGGGCGAGAGCTGGCCAATCACCTGCGACGCCGTCGGGCTGACGTACTGTAGCGAAGAGCTAAACAGCACGAAGTTGCCAAACAGACCGCCGGTGGCAATCAGCAGCAGCACCAGCCAACGCGGGTTGCGAAAAAGCTGCAGAGAGGGCAGCTTGCGCTTCCAGGTCAAAATCAGGCCCAGACCACAGCTGGCCATCAAAAAACGGTAGAACACGACGGTAGGCGGTTCCATGACCTCCAGAACCTGCTTCATCGCAATCGGCAGTGCACCCCAGCATATCGCCGTGGTGAGCGCCAACAGAATACCTATACCCGCCTGTTGCTTCATACCGGATTCTCTAGCGCGACAAACTATCATTTTCCTGGCGTCGAATGTAAAAAGCCCCGCAACGTGTTGCGGGGCTTTTATCCGTTACCGGGACGCGAATAACTTATTCAGCAACGATGCTGATATATTTACGGTTATTCGGACCTTTAACTTCAAATTTCACTTTACCGTCTGCTTTAGCAAACAGAGTGTGGTCTTTGCCGCAACCAACGTTGGAGCCAGCGTGGAATTTGGTACCACGTTGACGAACGATGATGCTACCAGCCAGAACTGTTTCACCGCCGAAGCGTTTTACGCCCAGACGTTTAGCTTCTGAATCGCGACCGTTACGAGTCGAGCCGCCAGCCTTTTTATGTGCCATTTAATCTGCTCCCCTTAACTTAAGCGCTGATGCCAGTGATTTTCACATCAGTGAACCACTGACGATGGCCCTGCTGCTTACGGTAGTGTTTACGACGACGAAACTTAACAATTTTAACTTTCTCGCCACGACCGTGAGCAACAACTTCAGCTTTGATAACGCCGCCATCAACGAAAGGAACGCCGATTTTGACTTCTTCACCGTTTGCGATCATCAGAACTTCAGTGAAATCAACAGATTCACCAGTTGCGATGTCCAGCTTTTCCAGGCGAACGGTCTGACCTTCGCTTACTCGGTGTTGTTTACCACCACTTTGGAAAACCGCGTACATATAAACTCCGCTTCCGCGCACATCTTCGTGTGATTCAGAGTGCGCTATAAATATTCACAATAGGGCGCGAATATTACGCAAAACGCGAGCCTTTGACAAGTGCTACCATCAATAGATGCAGAAAAAAAACACAACGCACACGGCAACGTTTATCTGGCGCGTTTTTTCAGTACAATCGTACTTACAACTCTAACGTAAAACCTTCGTTATCCCGTATGGATAAGTGGTAAACAGGACATTAAGCCCGGCTTTTGCGATGAATTTACAAAAAATCAATGAGTTAACCGCGCAGGATATGGCGGGAGTCAATGCGACGATTCTTGAGCAGCTCAACTCGGACGTCCAGTTGATCAACCAGCTAGGCTATTACATCGTGAGCGGCGGTGGAAAACGGATTCGTCCGATGATCGCCGTGCTGGCCGCCCGCGCCGTTGGCTATCAGGGAAATGCCCATGTCAAAATCGCCGCGCTGATCGAATTTATTCATACCGCAACGCTGCTGCATGACGATGTGGTTGATGAGTCCGATATGCGCCGCGGCAAGGCCACGGCCAATGCCGCCTTTGGCAACGCGGCCAGCGTGCTGGTTGGCGACTTTATCTACACCCGCGCCTTCCAGATGATGACCAGCCTCGGTTCACTGAAGGTGCTGGAAGTCATGTCCGAAGCGGTCAACGTCATTGCCGAAGGCGAAGTCCTTCAGTTGATGAACGTTAACGATCCGGACATCACCGAAGAAAATTACATGCGCGTGATTTATAGCAAAACTGCGCGCCTGTTCGAAGCTGCCGCTCAGTGTTCCGGACTGCTCGCAGGCTGTACGCCAGAGCAGGAAAAAGGTCTGCAGGACTATGGCCGCTACCTGGGCACCGCCTTCCAACTGATCGACGATCTGCTCGACTACAGCGCCGATGGTGAGACGCTGGGTAAAAACGTTGGCGACGACCTGAATGAAGGCAAACCGACGCTGCCGCTACTGCACGCCATGCGTAACGGTACGCCGGAACAGGCGCAGCTGATTCGCGGTGCCATTGAGCAAGGTAACGGCCGCCATCTGCTGGAGCCGGTGCTGGAAGCTATGGCCGCCAGCGGTTCACTGGAGTGGACCCGCCAGCGCGCCGAAGAAGAAGCCGATAAAGCGATTGCTGCCCTGGCACCGCTGCCTGACTCCCCATGGCGCGACGCGCTCATTGGGCTCGCCCATATTGCCGTTCAGCGCGATCGTTAATCCTTTCCCGCGCATCGCGCGGGAAAGTTCTTAAAAGCATCCAATAACGTCTATTCACGCCTGAAAATTAACGTTTTCCTAATTTCCCATAACTTATACGAACTTTTTAGAATTTTCATGAAAAGCGCGATAAAGTACATTCTTCGCCCAATCTGGCGATTTAAACAGCGCTCTCAGGGAGGAAGTATGGATAAATTTATCGACTGGCATCCGGCGGACATCATCGCCGGGCTACGCAAAAAAGGCACCTCAATGGCCGCAGAATCGCGCAAAAACGGCCTGAGCTCATCAACGTTGGCTAACGTGCTCTCACGCCCCTGGCCAAAGGGAGAAGTGATTATTGCGAAGGTTCTGGAGACGGAACCGTGGGTCATCTGGCCGTCGAGATATCACGACCCGGTGACGCATGAGTTTATCGACAGAACGCAGGCGATGCGCCAGCCAAAGAAGGACACCGCATAAAAAAGCGCCCTCCGGGGTTCCGGAGGGCGCTTCACAACGGCGGGCAGAGATTACTCGCCTTTAACGCGTTCGATGTTTGCGCCTAACGCACGCAGCTTATCTTCAATGCGTTCATAGCCGCGATCGATGTGATAGATACGGTCAACAACGGTGGTGCCCTGAGCAATACAGCCCGCCAGCACGAGGCTTGCGGAAGCACGCAGGTCGGTTGCCATCACCTGAGCGCCGGAGAGCTGCTCAACGCCGTGGCAAATCGCGGTGTTGCTTTCGATTTCCGCGCGTGCGCCCATACGGATCAGTTCCGGAATGTGCATGAAACGGTTTTCGAAGACGGTTTCCGTGATCACGCCGGTCCCTTCCGCCACCATATTCAACAGCGTGAACTGCGCCTGCATGTCGGTCGGAAACGCCGGGTGCGGCGCAGTACGCACGTTCACCGCTTTCGGGCGCTTGCCGTGCATATCAAGGCTAATCCAGTCGTCACCCACTTCAATGTCGGCACCGGCTTCACGCAGCTTGGCCAGCACCGCGTCCAGCGTATCCGGCTGTGCGTTACGGCAGACAATTTTACTGCCGGAGATCGCCGCCGCCACCAGGAAGGTGCCGGTTTCGATACGGTCAGGCAGGACGCGATAAACGCCGCCGCCCAGACGTTTCACGCCTTCGATGGTGATACGGTCGGTACCCTGACCAGATACCTTGGCGCCCATCGCGTTCAGGAAGTTCGCCGTATCGACGATTTCCGGCTCGCGCGCGGCATTTTCAATAATGGTGGTGCCTTCCGCCAGCGTCGCTGCAGTCATGATGGTGACGGTCGCGCCTACGCTGACCATATCCATAACGATATGCGCGCCTTTCAGACGACCGTTGACGGACGCTTTGACGTAGCCCTCTTCCAGCTTAATTTCCGCGCCCAGCTGTTCAAGACCAGAGATGTGCAGATCGACCGGACGCGCGCCGATGGTGCAACCGCCCGGCAGCGAAACCTGACCCTGACCGAAACGCGCCACCAGCGGGCCCAGCGCCCAGATAGACGCACGCATGGTTTTAACCAGCTCGTAAGGGGCACAGAACACGTTAACCGAGCTGGCGTCAATCCATACGGAACCGTTGCGTTCAACCTTCGCACCCAGCTGCGTCAGCAGCTTCATGGAGGTATCCACGTCTTTCAGCTTCGGTACGTTCTGGATCTCTACCGGGTCTTCAGCCAGCAGTGCGGCAAAAAGAATCGGCAGGGCAGCATTTTTGGCACCGCTAATGGTGACCTCACCCTGAAGGCGAGTTGGCCCCTGCACACGAAATTTATCCATCAAATCTTATCTCTGTTAAGTATTCACGTTCGCCACCGGAAAAGTGTTCACACTTTTCCCATGGCTCAAAAGCCGTTGAGTTTGCGATCGCGCGCCCATTCTTGCGGGGTATACGCTTTGATCGACAGGGCATGAATGCGGTTGTCCGCAAGGTACTCCATCAGCGGGCCATAGATAGTCTGCTGCTTCTTAACCCGGCTCATGCCATCAAACATCTCACCCACGGCAATCACCTGGAAGTGGCTACCGTCGCCAGAAACGAGAACTTCCTGAAGGGAGAGTGCATTCATCAGCACGGTCTGAATTTCATTATTTTCCATAGGTTCACATTTCATTTGAGAGTGAAAACAGCCCCACATCTTAGAGGAAAGTGGCGCAGTCTTAAACAAGCAAAAAGCCCCATCGTTAAGATTGATGGGGCTTTAGGAGTATTGGAAACAATAACGTGCTGAAATTTTTAAGGGATCATATCTTCAGGTAGATTATACAACCCTTTCAGCGTCGCCACTTTTTCGCTTACGCCCTCCAGCGTCACCTTGCGTCCCTGAGAGCGAATCAGATCGACCAGGTGCACCAACAGGGCCAGACCGGCGGTATCGACGCGGCGAAGATCGCTGAGGTCTATCACCGACACGCCCTGCGTCGCCTCGTTTCTGGCCTCCCATAGCGGCACCAGAAAGTCCTGATCCAGTTCGCCGTGCAGCGCAAGGCGTTCACCTTCGCGCGTCCAGCTCAGCGATTCGGCCATTATTTTTTCTGTTCCAGGGTAATCGGCTGCGCAGAGATGGATTTCAGCTGCGCGGTCAGGCCGTCAATGCCTTTAGTACGCAGCAGGTCGCTCCATTCGTTCTGCTTGGTGGTGATCATGCTCACCCCTTCCGCAATCATATCAAACGCCTGCCAGTTACCCGTCTGGGTATTTTTACGCCACTGGAAGTCCAGTCGTACCGGCGGGCGGCCGTTCGGATCGATGATGGTAACGCGGATAGGCAAAATGCTCGCATCGCCCAGAGGCTGTTCCGGCGCAATCTGGTAGGTCTGACCGTGGTACATCGCCAGCGCCTGACCGTACGCCTGTTTCAGGTATTCACGGAAAGCAGCGAAGTAGGCTTCGCGCTGCGCCGGGGTCGCATCTTTGTAGTAACGGCCCAGCACCAGCGCACCGGCATATTTTACCTGCACATACGGCAACAGTTCCTGATCGACTACCTCACGCAGGTAGTTCGGATTAGCGCGAATTTTAGGCTGCTCATTCTTCAGGCGATCGAATGTTTTCTGCGCCGCTTCGTTCATCAGCTTGTAAGGGTTAGATTGGTCCGCCGCCGTCGCCGCCGTTAACGGTGCAATCACCAGCATGGCGACCATCAGTAAACGTTTAAACATATCGAGTATCTCCTGAGATTAATTCGTCGCGCCAGTTGCCGGCGCCGCCGTATCAGTATGTCCATCTGTGGATGCCGGCGCATCGCCTGAATTCTTATTGTCGCCACCTTTGCTGTTGTAAAGGAACTGCCCAATAAGATCTTCCAGCACCATCGCTGATTTGGTGTCCTGAATGACGCCGCCGTCTTTAAGAATAGACGTTCCCAGCTCTGGGTCTTCAAAACCCACGTTCAGCGCCAGATACTGCTCGCCCAGCAGGCCCGAAGTTCGAATCGCCAGCGAACTGGTATCGGGGATGTGGTTGTAGCGTTCTTCAATATCAATAGCCACGCGGGGTAAGTAGGTTTTCGGGTCCAGACTAATATCGGCCACCCGGCCAATGACCACGCCGCCAATCCGCACCGGCGAACGTGCCTTCAGGCCGCCGATGTTATCGAAGGTGGCGTAAATGCGGTAGGTTGGCTCTGATTTTATGGACGACACGTCCGCCGCCTTCAGGCAGACAAACAGCGCCGCCAGCAGGGCCACCAGCAGAAAAATACCGACCCAGATTTCACTCTTTTTCGTTTGCATTCACTCAATTCCCAAACATCAGTGCCGTCAGCACAAAGTCCAGCCCAAGAACCGCCAGCGACGCATGCACCACGGTACGGGTGGTCGCCCGGCTGATTCCGGCAGAAGTGGGGATCGCATCGTAACCGTTAAATAACGCAATCCATGTCACCGTAATGGCGAAAACCAGGCTCTTAATCAGGCAGTTCACCAGATCGAGACGCCAGTCCACCGCATTTTGCATTGCCGACCAGAAGAACCCGGCATCAATGCCTTTCCAGCTTACGCCCACCAGCGAACCGCCCCAGATGCCCACCGCCACAAAGATAATCGTCAGCAGCGGCAGCGAGATCACCCCCGCCCAGAAGCGCGGCGAGATGACCCGACGCAGCGGATCCACCGCCATCATCTCCATACTGGAGAGCTGTTCGGTGGCACGCATCAGGCCAATTTCCGCCGTTAGCGCTGAACCGGCACGGCCGGCAAACAGCAGCGCGGCGACAACCGGCCCCAGCTCGCGCAGCAGCGACAGTGCGACCAGCATACCGAGACTGGTCTCTGCGCTGTAGGTGGTCAGCACCAGATAGCCCTGCAGGCCCAGCACCATGCCGATAAATACGCCCGACACAATGATGATAACCATAGACAGCACGCCGACGTTATACAGCTGGCGCACCAGCAACGGCGCGTGCTTGCGGAACTCCGGCTTGCCAACGATGGCATTGAACAACATTAACCCGGCTCGCCCGAACGTCGCGATGGTCTTGATCCCGCGATGTCCAAGCGCTGCCAGTGCATTTAACAGCATGAGTCGATTAACTCCCTGTGCCGATGAGGTCGCGGCGATAGTCGCCCGCAGGGAAACGGAACGGCACCGGGCCGTCGGCGATCCCGTCGAGGAACTGACGCACTCGAGGATCGTCGTTTTCCTGCAACGAAGTGGCGCTGCCGTGAGCGATGATTTTGCGATCCGCCATGATATAGGCAAAATCAGCAATACTCAGCACTTCCGGCACGTCGTGGGAAACCACAATACAGGTGACACCCAATGCGCTGTTGAGTTCAGAAATCAGCTTCACCAGCACGCCCATGGTGATCGGATCCTGGCCGACGAAAGGCTCATCGAACATGATCAGATCCGGCTCCAGGGCAATCGCCCTGGCCAGCGCAGCGCGCCTGGCCATCCCGCCGGAAAGCTCGGATGGCATCAGTTTCGCCGCCCCGCGCAGGCCAACGGCCTCCAGCTTCATCATCACCGTACTTTTTAATAACGGCGCGGGCAGCTGGGTATGCTCGCGGATCGGGTACGCCACGTTGTCAAACACGTTCATGTCGGTAAACAGCGCACCGGACTGAAACAGCATACTCATCCGTTTACGGACAGTATAAAGACGGGAACGCGACATGTGCGGCACGTTCTCGCCATCAAAGAGGATCTCTCCGCTGTCCGGGGGAATTTGCCCGCCGATCAGGCGCAGCAGCGTGGTCTTGCCAATCCCCGACGGCCCCATAATCGCGGTAATTTTTCCGCGCGGCACCGACAGCGAGATATTGTCGAAGATCACCCGACTGCCACGGCTGAACGTGACGTCGCGCATATCGACCAAATTCTCGATAGTGTGGCTCATAGGCTTACCTTTCCAGGTCCTTAAGGGGAATCATTTCCCACTCGATTGCGCATTCTTACAGAATCCTAGCCGCACGGGTTAACGAAATCTGGCATTTGTTTTACTTTTACGGCTCATAAAGTCAAAATTAAGAATTCGTTACGTCCAGACGTGCGGACCGACGATTATACCTGAAGAAAGGACTTTAGATGCTCTTAGCCACGGCTCTGTTAATTATTGGTTTACTTCTGGTGGTCTACAGCGCCGATCGCCTTGTGTACTCCGCCTCCATTCTGTGCCGTGCTCTGGGCGTTCCTCCGCTGATTATCGGTATGACCGTGGTCAGCATCGGTACTTCGCTGCCGGAAATCATCGTCTCCGCCGCCGCCTCGTTGCATGGCCAGGTTGACGTCGCCGTTGGCACCGCCATCGGATCCAATATCGTCAATATCCTGCTGATCCTCGGCCTGACCGCGTTGTTCCACCCTTTTACCGTGCATTCTGATATCCTGCGCCGCGAAATACCGCTAATGTTGGTCGTGAGCCTGCTGGCCGGGTATGTTCTCTATGATGGCGAACTCTCGCGGTTTGACGGTATCTTTCTCATCGTTCTGGCGGCGCTATGGCTGCTGTTTATCATTAAGATAGCGCGCCTGGCCGAACGTCAGGGCAATGATAAATTTACGCAGGAGCAGTTGGCCGAGCTGCCGCGCGACGGTTCGCTCCCCGTCGCCTGCTTATGGCTTGGCGTTGCGCTGATTATTATGCCGATGGCAACCCGAATGGTGATTGATAACGCCACGGTGCTGGCGAACTTTTTTGCCATGAGCGAACTGACCATTGGTCTGACGATCATTGCACTCGGCACCAGCCTGCCGGAGCTGGCAACCGCCATCGCCGGCGTGCGCAAAGGTGAAAATGATATTGCGGTCGGTAATATCATCGGCTCGAATTTCTTTAATATCGCTATCGTTCTGGGCATCCCCGCCCTTATCGCACCGGGGTCGTTTAACCCGCTCGCGTTTACCCGGGACTATGGCGTAATGGTTGTGGTGAGCGTGGTCTTCGCCCTCCTGTGCTGGCGTCGACGCCAGATAGGCCGCGGCGCGGGCTTACTGTTGATCGGCGGGTTTGTTGCGTGGCTGGCGCTGCTCTATGGGGCAATGCCGCTCTTCATCGAATGAATCGGGATAACACTATGTCGCAAATAGATTTGCAGCCAAATTTCGACTTCCAGCAGGCCGGAAGAGACGTTCTGGCGATTGAACGGGAAGGGCTGGAACAGCTCGATCAATACATTAACCAGGATTTCAGCGACGCCTGCGAGAAGATCTTCTACTGCACCGGCAAAGTTGTGGTCATGGGGATGGGGAAATCAGGCCACATCGGCCGCAAAATGGCGGCCACCTTCGCCAGCACCGGCACCTCTGCCTTCTTCGTCCATCCCGGCGAAGCGGCGCACGGCGATTTGGGCATGGTCACGCCGCAGGATGTGGTTATCGCGCTGTCTAACTCCGGAGAATCAAACGAAATTCTGGCGCTCATTCCGGTACTTAAACGCCTGCGTGTGCCGCTGATTTGCCTCACCAGCCGCCCGGATAGCAGCATGGGCCGCGCGGCGGATATTCACCTGTGCGTGAAGGTGCCGCGAGAAGCCTGTCCGCTCGGGCTGGCGCCGACGTCCAGCACCACCGCTGCGCTGGTGATGGGCGATGCGCTGGCCGTCGCGTTGCTCAAGGCCCGCGGGTTTACCGCCGAAGATTTTGCTCTCTCGCACCCCGGCGGCGCACTGGGTCGCAAGCTTCTCCTGCGCGTTAACGATATTATGCATACTGGCGATGAAATTCCGCACGTCAGTCCGGACGCATCGCTGCGCGATGCGCTGCTGGAAATTACCCGCAAGAATCTGGGGATGACGGCCATCTGCGACGACAATATGCAGATTAAAGGTATTTTCACCGACGGCGACCTGCGACGCATTTTCGACAATGGCGTCGACGTGCGCAGCCTCGGCATTGCCGACGTCATGACGCCGGGCGGTATCCGCATTCGTCCGGGTATCCTGGCGGTCGACGCGCTGAACCTGATGCAATCACGTCATATCACCTGCGTGCTGGTTGCCGATGGCGACCATCTGCTAGGTGTGATACATATGCACGACCTACTGCGCGCAGGCGTAGTGTAATCAAGGATATAAAGAATGAGTAATGCTGTCGCATCGGTCGCTACCTGCTACGGGCCGGTGAGTCCACAATTTATCGCGAAGGCGGAGAAAATCCGCCTGCTGATCCTCGACGTCGATGGAGTGCTGTCCGATGGCCTTATCTACATGGGCAACAACGGCGAAGAGTTGAAGGCCTTCAACGTTCGCGATGGTTACGGCGTACGCTGTGCCCTTACCTCCGACATCGAAGTGGCGATTATTACCGGGCGAAAAGCTAAACTGTTAGAAGACCGCTGCGCGACGCTCGGCATCACGCATCTCTATCAGGGTCAGTCGGATAAGCTCATTGCCTACCGTGAACTGCTGGCGAAGCTTGACCTTCAGCCAGAGGAAGTGGCCTACGTGGGCGACGATCTGATCGACTGGCCGGTCATGGCAGAAGTCGGTCTCAGCGTCGCGGTAGCGGACGCGCACCCGCTGCTGCCACCGCGCGCTGATTACGTCACGCGTATTGCGGGAGGCCGCGGCGCGGTTCGTGAAGTCTGCGATCTGCTGCTGCTGGCGCAAGGGAAGCTGGACGAAGCCAAAGGGCAATCCATATGAGTAAAACCAGACGTTGGGTTATCATTCTGCTATCGCTGGTGGCGCTTGTCCTGATCGGCCTTAATCTTGCCGATAAAGAAGACAGCGGCCCGGTGACAACAAACGCTGGCGATCCAACTTATAAAAGCGAGCATACCGATACGGTGGTGTACAGCCCCGAAGGCGCGCTCTCCTACCGGTTAATTGCCGAACACGTGGAGTATTTTTCCGATCAGAGTCTGTCGTGGTTTACTCGCCCCGTACTGACAACATTTGACGCCGCCAAGGTGCCAACCTGGTCGATTAAAGCCGATAAAGCGAAGCTGACCAACGACCGCATGCTGTACCTCTACGGGCACGTTGAAATCAACGCGCTGACAGAAGACGCACAACTGCGTAAGATTACGACGGATAATGCCCAGGTAAACCTGATAACTCAGGATGTTTCCTCTGACGATCTGGTGACGTTATACGGCACAACATTTAATTCCAGCGGCCTGAAAATGCGCGGCAATTTACGCAGCAAAAACGCCGAGCTGATTGAAAAGGTTAGAACCTCTTATGAAATTCAGAACAAACAAACTCAGCCTTAAGCTGGCGCTCGTCGCTTCTCTGCTGGCCGCTAGCCTGCCGGCCATGGCGGTGACCGGCGATACCAATCAACCGATTCACATTGAATCCGATCAGCAGTCGTTGGATATGCAGGGCAACGTCGTGACCTTTACCGGCAACGTCGTCGTCACCCAGGGCACAATCAAAATTAACGCTGACAAAGTGGTCGTTACCCGCCCTGCGAATCAGCAGGGTAAAGAAGTTATTGAAGGCTACGGCAATCCGGCCACCTTCTACCAGATGCAGGACAACGGCAAACCGGTGAAAGGCCATGCGTCGAAAATGCGCTATGAGCTGGCGAACGACTTCGTGGTGCTGACCGGCAACGCTTACCTTGAGCAGCTCGACAGCAACATCAAGGGCGACAAGATCACGTACCTGGTCAAGGAACAGAAAATGCAGGCGTTTAGCGATAAAGGCAAACGCGTGACCACCGTTCTGGTGCCATCCCAGCTGCAGGACAAGTCCAAAGATCAGGCTCCGGCACAGAAAAAGAGTAACTAATCCGTTATGGCGACATTAACTGCAAAAAATCTGGCGAAGGCCTACAAAGGCCGCCGCGTAGTGGAAGATGTCAGTCTGACCGTGAATTCCGGTGAGATTGTGGGTCTGCTTGGGCCAAACGGCGCGGGTAAAACCACCACCTTCTACATGGTGGTTGGGATCGTGCCGCGCGACGCGGGCAATATCATCATTGATGACGAAGACATCAGCCTGCTGCCGCTGCACGCGCGCGCGCGCCGGGGTATCGGCTATCTGCCGCAGGAAGCCTCTATTTTCCGCCGTCTGAGCGTTTACGATAACCTGATGGCCGTGCTGCAAATCCGCGACGATCTGAGCAACGAACAGCGTGAAGACCGTGCTAAAGAGCTGATGGAAGAGTTCCACATCGAGCATCTGCGCGACAGTCTGGGCCAGGCGCTATCCGGCGGGGAACGCCGCCGCGTCGAAATCGCCCGCGCGCTGGCGGCAAACCCGAAATTTATCCTGCTGGATGAACCGTTTGCCGGCGTAGACCCGATTTCGGTTATCGACATTAAACGTATTATCGAACACCTGCGCGACAGCGGCCTTGGCGTACTGATTACCGACCACAACGTCCGTGAAACGCTGGCGGTGTGTGAACGCGCTTATATCGTCAGCCAGGGGCATCTGATTGCCCACGGTACCCCTCAGGAGATCCTACAAGACGAACATGTTAAACGCGTGTATCTTGGGGAAGACTTCAGACTCTGATAGGGTAGTGGTTAACGACGTTAGCGGGAGATATTCGTTCTGAACATGAAGCAAGGTTTGCAATTAAGGCTCAGCCAACAGCTTGCCATGACGCCACAGCTGCAGCAGGCTATTCGTCTGCTGCAGCTGTCTACGCTGGAACTTCAGCAGGAACTCCAGCAGGCTCTGGAGAGCAACCCCCTGCTCGAGCAAACCGATCTTCACGAAGAAGTAGAAACTCAGGAAGCCACCGATCACGAAACGCTGGACAGCGTTGACGCGCTGGAAAAGCCCGATATGCCCGAAGAGCTGCCGCTTGACGCCAGCTGGGACGAGATCTATACCGCCGGGACGCCTTCCGGCACCGGGGCCGACTACCAGGACGACGAGCTGCCGGTTTACCAGGGCGAAACAACCCAGTCGCTGCAGGATTACCTGATGTGGCAGGTTGAACTGACGCCGTTTACCGATACCGATCGCGCCATCGCCACCTCCATCGTCGACGCGGTGGACGACACCGGCTACCTCACCGTTTCCGTGGAAGATATTCGCGAAAGCATCGGCGACGACGAGATTGGCCTCGATGAAGTGGAAGCGGTGTTGAAGCGCATCCAGCGCTTCGATCCGGTAGGCGTCGCCGCCAAAGATCTCCGCGACTGTTTGCTGATCCAGCTTTCCCAGTTCTCACCTACGACGCCGCGTCTTGATGAAGCTCGCCTGATCATCAGTGAGCATCTGGATCTGCTCGCCAACCATGACTTCCGTTCGCTGATGCGCGTCACGCGGCTGAAAGAAGACGTGCTGAAAGAAGCGGTCGATCTGATCCAGTCATTAGATCCGCGCCCCGGCCAATCGATCCAGACCGGTGAACCTGAATACGTCATTCCTGACGTGCTGGTGCGTAAGGTGAACGATCGCTGGGTGGTTGAACTGAACGCCGACAGCATCCCGCGTCTGCAGATTAACCAGCACTATGCGGGCATGTGCAATAACGCCCGCAACGACGCCGACAGCCAGTTTATCCGCAGCAACCTGCAGGAAGCGAAGTGGCTGATTAAGAGTCTGGAAAGCCGCAACGACACACTGCTGCGCGTCAGCCGCTGCATCGTTGAACAGCAGCAGGCCTTTTTCGATCTTGGCGAAGAGTATATGAAACCGATGGTGCTGGCGGACATCGCCCAGACCGTCGAAATGCACGAGTCCACGATTTCGCGTGTTACCACGCAGAAGTATTTGCATAGCCCACGGGGCATTTTCGAGCTTAAGTATTTCTTCTCCAGCCACGTCAGCACCGAGGGCGGCGGCGAAGCCTCGTCCACGGCGATTCGTGCACTGGTGAAGAAATTGATTGCCGCGGAGAATCCCGCAAAACCACTGAGCGACAGTAAACTGACCACCATGCTCTCTGAACAGGGTATCATGGTGGCACGGCGCACCGTTGCAAAGTACCGAGAGTCTTTATCCATTCCGCCGTCTAACCAGCGTAAACAGCTGGTCTGACACTACTGATAAGGAAGACACTATGCAGCTCAACATCACTGGACACAACGTCGAAATTACCGAGCCAATGCGCGAATTCGTGAATGCGAAATTCAGCAAGCTGGAACAATTCTTCGAGAGGATCAATCAGGTCCATATTGTGTTAAAAGTGGAGAAATTGACGCACATCTCGGATGCTACACTGCACGTTAACGGGGGCGAACTTCATGCCAGCGCGGAAGGGCAGGATATGTACGCCGCTATCGACGGTTTAATCGATAAACTGGCGAGACAGTTAAACAAGCACAAAGATAAACTAAAACAACATTGATTGTCCGAGCAGCCGCCCGATATGCCCGGCATATCGGGCGGCGCTTAGGTGAAATTATGACAAATAACGATTCGGCTCTACAACTGAGCAATGTCCTTAACCAGGAATGTACCCGCAGTGCAGTACACTGCCAGAGTAAAAAACGCGCGCTTGAGATCATCAGCGAGCTGGCGGCTAAACAACTTAGCCTGCCGCCGCAGGTGGTGTTTGAAGCCATTCTGACCCGTGAAAAAATGGGCAGTACCGGCATCGGTAACGGTATCGCGATCCCGCACGGCAAGCTGGAAGAAGATACGCTGCGCGCCGTCGGCGTGTTTGTGCAGTTGGAAACGCCAATCGCCTTCGACGCCATCGACAACCAGCCGGTCGATTTACTCTTTGCGCTACTGGTGCCGGCAGACCAGACCAAAACCCACCTGCATACGCTTTCCCTGGTGGCAAAACGTCTGGCGGATAAAACCATTTGTCGCCGCCTGCGCGCCGCGCAGAGCGACGAAGAGCTGTATCAAATCATCACCGATACGGAAACCCACGATGATGCATAATGGACATCACATCGTACTGAGGAGAAACGGTACATGGTACTGATGATCGTCAGCGGCCGCTCTGGCTCGGGAAAATCAGTCGCCCTGAGGGCGCTGGAAGATATGGGCTTCTACTGCGTGGATAACCTGCCGGTGGTGCTGCTGCCGGAACTGGCGAAAACGCTGGCTGACCGCGAGATATCGGCCGCCGTCAGCATTGACGTGCGTAACATGCCCGAAACGCCGGAAATCTTCGAACGTGCAATGGAGAACCTGCCGGACAACTTCTCCCCGCAGCTTCTGTTCCTCGATGCCGATCGCAATACGCTGATTCGTCGCTACAGCGACACCCGTCGTCTGCACCCCCTCTCAAGTAAGAATCTGTCGCTGGAAAGCGCCATTGATGAAGAGAGCAACCTGCTGGAGCCGCTGCGCTCTCGCGCCGATCTGATCGTCGATACCTCCGAGATGTCCGTTCACGAGCTGGCGGAAATGCTGCGTACCCGTCTTCTGGGTAAACGCGAGCGTGAGCTGACGATGGTATTTGAATCCTTCGGCTTCAAGCACGGTATCCCTATCGACGCCGATTACGTTTTCGACGTGCGCTTCCTGCCGAACCCGCACTGGGATCCGAAGCTGCGTCCGATGACCGGCCTCGACAAACCGGTCGCCGCGTTCCTCGACAGGCACACCGAGGTTCACAACTTTATTTACCAGACCCGCAGCTATCTTGAGCTATGGTTACCTATGCTGGAAACCAACAACCGTAGCTATCTGACGGTGGCCATTGGTTGTACCGGCGGTAAACACCGTTCGGTTTACGTTGCCGAACAGCTGGCTGACTACTTCCGCTCACGCGGTAAGAACGTGCAGTCTCGTCATCGGACGCTGGAAAAACGCAAATCATGACCGTAAAACAGACCGTTGAAATCACTAATAAGCTGGGCATGCACGCTCGCCCGGCGATGAAGCTGTTTGAGCTGATGCAGGATTTTGACGCGGAAGTCTTGCTGCGTAATGACGAAGGCACCGAAGCGGAAGCCAACAGCGTGATTGCGCTGCTGATGCTCGACTCCGCCAAGGGTCGCCAGATTGAGGTTGAAGCCACCGGCCCACAGGAAGTGGAAGCGCTGGCGGCGGTGATTGCGCTGTTTAACGCCGGGTTTGACGAAGACTAGCCTCGTAGGCCGGATAAGGCGTTTACGCCGCCATCCGGCAATACAGCGGTGCCTTACGAATGCCAGATGGCGCTACGCTTATCAGCGCCTACAAAACTCACCGCAACCTGCCGCTAATACAGCTTATTTTCCCGCATAAACCCTTCCCCGCCCAGCTGACGCATCTGGCGTAAAATCCACGCCTGACGGCTGCGTACATACCCTGACGGCGCGCTGGCCTTAAAGCGAATGGGGTTTGGCAACACGGCCGCCAGCAGCGCAGCCTCCGCCATCGTCAACTTACTGGCCGGTTTATGGAAAAAGCGCTGCGACGCAGCCTCCACGCCAAAAACGCCGTCGCCAAACTCAGCGATATTCAGGTAGACGGTCAGAATGCGCTTCTTGCTCCACACCGTCTCAATTCCCAGCGTGAGACCCGCCTCCAGCCCTTTACGCAGCCAGCTGCGCCCGTCCCACAGGAACAGGTTCTTGGCCGTCTGCTGCGACAGCGTTGATGCGCCGCGGATGCGGTTTTCGTTGCGCTCATTGTGCGCCAGCGCTTTCTCAATTGCCGTGACGTCAAAGCCCCAGTGATCGGGGAACTTTTGGTCCTCGGCGGCAATCACCGCGAGCCCCATCCACGGCGAAATGTCATCCATGCTGACCCAGTCCGAATGGGCAACATAGCCGAAGTCTCCCGACAGCCATGCCCCCACCTGGCGCTCAATCATCACGGCAGAAAATGGCACTGGCAGAATACTGAACGCGGCAATGCCGCCGCCCCATGCCAGCACCAATAGCAGCAGCAGCCGCAAGACCAGACGTTTTAGCCCAGCTACACTCCTCAAAGCCATCTCGTTCTCGCTAACTCTCTGACGCTGATTAATATTTCTGATTAAGCGTTACGCTTCACACATTTTACTGATTCACGTAACAAACATTTTAAGTTTTGCTATCTTATTGAGCGTGCAATCGTATTTCAGGTTGTGTCAAACAAACAAAATCAAGCCAATCATCTGACGCAGCCACCAGTTCCCTGGTGTTGGCGCAGTATTCGCGCACCCCGGCTAGACCGGGGTCATTTTTTATCAACGTTGGCTACCCACGCTTTCAATACCGCCACATCGTGCTGCCATTCCGACTTCATTTCTTCAACCCATTCACCTACGTTATCCCACCATGCCGGCAGGTCCGGTGACTGGATCTGTTGCCCTAGTTGCTGAAGGTGACGAAGCCCTACGGAACCGGCAGCCCCCTTAATCTTGTGTCCTTCCTCGACAATGCCTTTTTGGTCACGGGCGGTCAGGTTTGACTCCAGCACCGCCAGGTAGCCCGGCATCATTTTTTCAAACACGGCCAGGCCATCGGTAATCAGCTTCGGCCCTACAAGTTCGATATACTGCTCCAGCATCGGTATATCGAGCAGCTGCTGCGACTTGCCGTTATCACTCTGGCTCACGGTACTCTCCTCTTCGTCTTCAGCGGTATCCCAGAACTTCTTGATCATCGCCGTCAAGGCCGGTACCGAGAGCGGTTTACTCAGCACATCGTCCATGCCAGCATCCAGATATTCTTTCTTATCCTTCAGTACGTTGGCCGTCAGTGCCACCAGCGGCGGCAGATCGTCGGCATGATATTTACGCGTCAACTCGCGGGAAATATCCAGACCGGTCATGTCCGGCAGTTGGATATCCAGCAGCACCAGGTCATATTCACCCGGCGTAAACATCTCCAGCGCGGCTTTACCGGTCATGGCGACGTCTACGCTATTCCCCAGTTTTTCCAGCACGGAGCGGGCAACAATCACGTTCAGCTCAATGTCTTCCACCAGCAGCACGTGCAGTGCGGGCAGCGGCATATCGTCTTCTTCCAGCGTATCTTCGACTTCCTCAGCCACCGCCGGCGCATGCACCGTCAGGGTAAAGACAGAGCCGTGGCCCGGCTGGCTGGAGACGTCGATATCCCCGCCCATGCTTTTCGCCAGACGCTTCGACACGGCAAGACCGATCCCGGTACCGGTGGCCGGTTTACCGCCCTGGCTATCTTTCACCTGATAATACATGGCAAAGATTTTATCCTGCTCCTCCTGCGGGATACCGATACCGGAATCCTCCACCTCGAAGTGCAGCATATCGCCCTCGTCATAGCGCACGCGGACCACCACGTTGCCCTGCTGGGTAAACTTCACGGCGTTGCTGATCAGATTCCACAGAATCTGCCGCAGGCGGGTACCGTCGGTAATCACTTTATGCGGCAGCGGCAACGTTGGCTCCATAATGAAGCGCAGCCCCTTTTGCTGGGCCTGCAAACCGGAAAGGTTTTCGAGATCCGCCAGGAAGCCGGTGAAATCAACCTCCTGGTTATCCAGTTGCACCTTGCGGCGCTCCATCTTATCCATATCAATAATATCGTTGAAGATATTGCCCAGCGTGACCGCCGACACGTGAATGGTTTTCAGGTATTTCTCCTGTTCTGCCGTCAGGTTAGTGTCGAGCAGGATTCGGCTAAGCCCCACGATGCCGTTAAGCGGCGTGCGCAGTTCATGGCTGATGGTGGAGATAAAGGTCGTTTTGTCGCGGCTGGCGCGTTCCAGTGCGTCCTGGTAGCGCTTGCGTTCGGTAATATCGCGACCAAAGCCCATCAGGCCGTGGCGTTTCCCCACGCGGTCGTAGTACGGCACTTTACGGATCTCAAAACACGCTTTGCGTCCGTCCGGGTAATCGAGCCATTGTTCGTAGGTGAGCGAGACATTATGACGGAAGACTTTTTCATCGGTTTCAATGACTTTTGCCGCCGCCTCTGCGCTATACACCTCTTCAGGATGCAGGTGAATCAGCTGCTTTTCACTTTTACCCGTCAGTAGCTCCATCGCCCGGTTACAGCCGGAAAATTCTTTATCTTCATTGCGATAGAAAACCAAATCCGGCGATGCGTCGAGGAACGAACGCAGAAAGGAGGACTGCTGCTCAAGGCGGATCTGCGTCTCTTCGCGCTCCTGTACCTCAATACGCAGCTGTTCAAGGGTAGCCAGACGTTCCGCTTCCGCTTTTTCACGGTCGCTGATCTCCTGGTTAAGCTGGGAAATATTGTCTTTCAGCTGAACGTTGAGCTTAAGGTCGCGTTCGCGCATCTCTTCAAGCTTTTCAACCAGCCGGGACAGACGCTGCCGCGACTCTTCAAGCTGCTCAACCACCACCGACAGAAAATACACTGCCCATGGGGTAATCAGCAGGCCGAAGAAGATGGAGCGAATAACATCGATACTCTCCACCTGGCCATGCAGCACCATGGTGACGGCCATCTGTACCACAATCGCCAGTACCACCAGCGCCAGCGCGAGCAACAGAGAGAAACGTACCAGACCCAGCTTCATCATCAGGTCGACGTAATACTGCGCCAGCATACGGATTTGCTTCATAAGGGATTCCTTAACGACAACGTCGTTCAATCATACCCAATTCTGAGCGCAGCGCGGTAGGTTGTGTAAAAAATGCGAGGATTATCTGTGAAGTCGGTGTTGTAGGCCTGATAAGCGCAGCGCCATCAGGCTGTCAGGATCACATTGCCTGATGGCGCTGCGCTTATCAGGCCTACACGGCGGCGAGGCGTGACGACACTACGGCTGCACCCAAGGCGTGCCCAGCGCCGAGCCCTGCACACCGTGTTCATTCAGGTATTTATCCAGCTCGACCATCCCGGTCCAGCGGTTCTCACACCATAGCGGCGCCAGCAGCGTTGGCCGACGAGCGCTGGCGGAAATACGGTGATAAATCACCTCCGGCGGCGTATGACGAATCATCTCGCCCGCGGTCACCGTATAGTCGTCCAGCGCAATGCCGTTCAGACGACCGGCCTCCCAGGCCTTCGCCATAATGCTACCGGTGACAATATGCAGCGGATGCAGCTTAATGCCGTCAACGCCCGTCTCAACCACCTGCTGGAGCGTCTCCAGGCATTCGCTCTGCCCTTCCCCGGGCAGGCCGACAATCAGGTGACTGCACACCTTCAGGCCGCGTTCACGTGCCAGACGCGTCGTATTCTGGTAACAGGCAAAGTCGTGGCCGCGGTTAATCCGGTGCAGCGTTTTATCGTGCGCGGTTTGCAGCCCCAGCTCCAGCCACACTTCATAGCCCTGCTCGTGGTACTCACTCAACAGGTCTAGTACCGCCTCCGGCACGCAGTCCGGGCGCGTACCCACGCACAGCCCGACGATATTGGCCTGGCTTACCGCCTGCTGGTACATCGAACGCAGCACCTGCACTTCGGCAAAGGTGCTGGTATAGGCCTGGAAATAGGCCAGATAGCGCTTTGCGCGGTTCACCAGCTGCGCCTGATGGGCAAGCTGCTCGGCAATCGACTTATGCTGCTGCGCTTCATCGGCAAACGAGGCGACATTACAGAACGTACAACCGCCCCGGCCAATGGTGCCATCGCGGTTTGGGCAGCTGAATCCACCATGCAGCGTCAGTTTATGAACCTTTTCGCCGTAACGACGCGTAAGATCCCCACCAAACATATTGACTAATTTTTGTAACTGCATAATCTGATAGACCGGCCTGAAGAAAGGGCCCAAGCCTGCCACTTTTAGTCTCGATCGGCGATGACCTGGATCAATCGCCATGTAGACCCTTTACCTTATTGCATAACAAATCAAAATTACTGCAATTTCATTCAGAAGAAGCGTGATTATTTTTGCTTATGTCAGTACCGTTATTTGCAATAATCCAGCGCCCGTTGAAAAACAGAGCGATCATATACCCCCACTGTCAATACCAGCATTAAATGCTACTTTTAATATCCAAAACAGCACATGAAGATTAAAAGCGCGCTTACAGATAGTGAGACAGATCACACTCATTGCGGCATCCCCATCAGGTCCTTAACCGAGAAAAATGCATTATTTTTTATATTAATCATTATGTTAACTGCTCTATAGCACATTTCTGTATAAATAAGATTGCCATTTGACCTATGTAGCGATTCCCGATAAGTTGGGAATCCGCTGGAAGCTTTCTGGATGAGCAGCCTGCTCATCATATTTATGCAGTAATTGAGATTCCCTCTTAAGCAAGTCCTCAAACTTGTGTGACCTACGCGAAAAGGATAAAAGAGGGCGAATGCGAGGTTAGGCAAAGAGTGCCTCACCCCGTCGCCATGCTCTTGCTGTGCCTTGCGCGCAATCGATTAAGGGGGCGTCCCGTAGAGCCTGGGGAGGTTCACTGATATGTTGTACGATAAATCCCTTGAGAGGGATAACTGTGGTTTCGGCCTGATCGCCCACATAGAAGGCGAACCTAGCCACAAGGTAGTGCGTACCGCGATACACGCACTGGCCCGAATGCAGCACCGCGGCGCAATACTCGCCGACGGTAAAACCGGTGACGGTTGTGGCCTGCTGCTGCAAAAACCTGACCGTTTCTTTCGCATCGTCGCCGAAGAGCGCGGCTGGCGCTTAGCGAAAAACTATGCCGTTGGGATGCTGTTCCTGAATAAGGATCCTGAACTGGCAGCGGCGTCTCGCCGTGTTGTAGAAGAAGAACTACAGCGTGAAACCCTGTCTATCGTCGGCTGGCGCGATGTGCCAACCAATGAAGGCGTACTGGGTGAAATCGCCCTCTCCTCTCTGCCTCGCATTGAACAAATTTTCGTTAACGCCCCTGCGGGCTGGCGTCCGCGCGATATGGAACGCCGTCTGTTTATCGCCCGTCGCCGTATCGAAAAACGCCTCCAGGAAGATAAAGACTTCTACGTTTGTAGCCTGTCGAACCTGGTCAACATCTATAAAGGTCTGTGTATGCCGGCGGATTTGCCGCGCTTCTACCTGGACCTCGCGGACCTGCGTCTGGAGTCGGCCATCTGCCTGTTCCACCAGCGCTTCTCCACCAACACCGTTCCACGCTGGCCGCTGGCTCAGCCGTTCCGCTATCTGGCGCACAACGGCGAGATCAACACCATCACCGGTAACCGCCAGTGGGCACGCGCGCGTACCTATAAGTTCCAGACCCCGCTGATCCCGGATCTGCACGACGCTGCGCCTTTCGTTAACGAAACCGGCTCCGACTCCAGCTCCATGGATAACATGCTTGAGCTGCTGCTGGCAGGCGGGATGGACATCATTCGCGCCATGCGTCTGCTGGTACCACCGGCCTGGCAGAACAACCCGGATATGGACCCGGACCTGCGTTCGTTCTTCGACTTTAACTCCATGCACATGGAGCCGTGGGACGGCCCGGCAGGTATCGTCATGTCTGACGGTCGCTATGCCGCCTGTAACCTCGACCGTAACGGTCTGCGCCCGGCGCGCTACGTCATCACCAAAGACAAGCTCATCACCTGCGCTTCTGAAGTCGGTATCTGGGATTACCAGCCTGACGAAGTGGTTGAAAAAGGCCGCGTAGGCCCAGGCGAGCTGATGGTTATCGACACCCGCAGCGGCCGCATCCTGCACTCTGCTGAAACCGACAACGATCTGAAAAGCCGCCACCCGTACAAAGAGTGGATGGAGAAGAACGTTCGCCGCCTGGTGCCGTTTGAAGATCTGGCCGATGACCGCGTTGGCAGCCGTGAGCTGGACGACGATACGCTTGCCAGCTATCAGAAACAGTTTAACTACAGCGCTGAAGAGCTGGATTCCGTTATCCGCGTGCTCGGCGAAAACGGCCAGGAAGCGGTCGGCTCAATGGGTGACGATACCCCGTTTGCCGTGCTCTCCAGCCAGCCGCGTATTATTTACGACTACTTCCGTCAGCAGTTTGCGCAGGTGACTAACCCGCCAATCGACCCGCTGCGTGAAGCGCACGTGATGTCGCTGGCGACCAGCATCGGCCGTGAAATGAACGTCTTCTGCGAAGCGGAAGGTCAGGCGCACCGTCTGAGCTTCAAATCACCGATTCTGCTGTACTCCGATTTCAATCAGCTCACCACGATGAAAGAGGAGCACTACCGCGCCGATACGCTGGATATCACCTTCGACGTGACGGAAACCGATCTCGAAACGACGGTAAAAGCGCTGTGCGATAAAGCCGAAGAGATGGTGCGCAGCGGTACCGTACTGCTGGTGCTGTCCGATCGTAACATCGGCAAAAATCGTCTGCCGGTACCGGCCCCGATGGCGGTAGGCGCTATCCAGACCCGTCTGGTTGATAAGAGCCTGCGCTGCGACGCTAACATCATCGTAGAAACCGCCAGCGCCCGCGACCCGCACCACTTTGCGGTACTGCTCGGCTTCGGCGCAACGGCTATCTACCCGTATCTGGCTTATGAAACCCTGGGACGTCTGATTGATACGCATGCTATCGAGAAAGACTACCGCACGGTGATGCTGAATTACCGTAACGGCATCAACAAAGGCCTGTACAAGATCATGTCCAAAATGGGCATCTCGACCATTGCCTCCTACCGCTGCTCCAAGCTGTTTGAAGCGGTTGGCCTGCACGACGATGTGGTCGCTAACTGCTTCCAGGGCGTGGTCAGCCGCATTGGCGGCGCGTCGTTCGACGACTTCCAGCAGGATCTGCTGAACCTGTCGAAACGTGCCTGGCTGGCGCGTAAACCGCTGGATCAGGGCGGGCTGCTCAAATACGTTCACGGCGGCGAATATCACGCTTATAACCCGGACGTGGTGCGCACCCTGCAACAGGCAGTACAGAGCGGTGAGTACAGCGATTACAAAGAATATGCCGAGCTGGTGAACAACCGTCCGGCGGCGACGCTGCGCGACCTGCTGGCGATAACCCCGAACGGGGAAACCGTCAACCTGGCCGACGTTGAACCAGCAAGCGACCTGTTCAAACGTTTCGACACCGCCGCGATGTCTATCGGCGCACTGAGCCCGGAAGCACACGAAGCGCTGGCGGAAGCGATGAACAGCATCGGCGGTAACTCCAACTCCGGCGAAGGCGGCGAAGACCCGGCGCGTTACGGTACCAACAAAGTATCGCGCATTAAGCAGGTGGCTTCCGGTCGCTTTGGCGTGACGCCAGCGTATCTCGTTAACGCCGACGTGATTCAGATTAAAGTTGCCCAGGGCGCGAAGCCAGGCGAAGGCGGTCAGTTGCCGGGTGATAAAGTCACCCCGTACATCGCCAAACTGCGCTATTCCGTACCGGGCGTGACGCTGATTTCACCGCCACCGCACCACGATATTTACTCTATCGAGGATCTGGCGCAGCTGATTTTCGACCTGAAACAGGTCAACCCGAAGGCGATGATCTCCGTGAAGCTGGTTTCCGAACCGGGCGTCGGCACTATCGCCACGGGCGTAGCGAAAGCTTACGCTGACCTGATTACCATCGCTGGCTATGACGGCGGCACCGGCGCAAGCCCGCTGTCTTCCGTCAAATACGCGGGCTGCCCGTGGGAGCTGGGCCTGGTGGAGACCCAGCAGGCGCTGGTTGCCAACGGCCTGCGTCACAAGATTCGTCTGCAGGTAGACGGCGGTCTGAAAACCGGCGTCGACATCATTAAAGCGGCGATCCTCGGCGCGGAAAGCTTCGGCTTCGGCACCGGTCCAATGGTCGCGCTGGGCTGTAAATACTTGCGTATTTGCCACCTGAACAACTGCGCAACGGGTGTGGCAACTCAGGATGAAAAACTGCGTAAGAACCACTATCACGGCCTGCCGTTCAAAGTGACTAACTACTTTGAATTTATCGCCCGTGAAGTGCGCGAGCTGATGGCCTCGCTGGGCGTAACCCGCCTCGTAGACCTGATTGGCCGCACCGACCTGCTCAAAGAGCTGGATGGCTTCACCGCCAAGCAGCAGAAGCTGGAGCTGTCTCGTCTGCTGGAAACCGCCGAGCCGCATCCTGGCAAAGCGCTGTACTGCACCGAGAACAACCCGCCGTTTGATAACGGCGTGCTGAACGCGCAGCTGCTGCAGCAGGCAAAACCGTTTGTTGATGAGCGCCAGAGCAAAACCTTCTGGTTCGACATCCGCAACACCGATCGTTCCGTGGGCGCATCGCTATCGGGCTACATCGCCCAGACGCATGGTGACCAGGGGCTGGCGGCAGACCCGATTAAGGCGCACTTCAACGGTACCGCGGGCCAGAGCTTCGGCGTGTGGAACGCCGGCGGCGTTGAGCTGTACCTGACCGGCGATGCCAACGACTACGTCGGTAAAGGCATGGCGGGTGGTCTGCTGGCGATCCGTCCTCCGGTGGGTTCTTCCTTCCGCAGCCACGAAGCGAGCATTATCGGCAACACCTGCCTGTACGGCGCAACCGGTGGTCGTCTGTACGCCGCAGGGCGTGCAGGTGAACGTTTCGGCGTCCGTAACTCCGGGGCGATTACCGTGGTGGAAGGTATTGGCGACAACGGCTGTGAATACATGACCGGCGGCATCGTCTGCGTGCTGGGCAAAACGGGCGTTAACTTCGGCGCCGGTATGACGGGCGGCTTTGCTTACGTACTGGATGAAGACGGTGATTTCCGTAAACGCGTTAACCCGGAACTGGTGGAAGTGCTGGATGTCGACTCGCTGGCGATTCACGAAGAGCACCTGCGCGGTCTGATTACCGAACACGTGCAGTTAACCGGTTCTTCCCGCGGCGAAGAGATCCTGGCGCACTGGCCGTCTTACTCCGCGAAGTTCGCGCTGGTTAAGCCGAAGTCCAGTGATGTGAAAGCCCTGTTGGGTCACCGTAGTCGTAGCGCAGCTGAGCTGCGTGTGCAGGCGCAGTAAGAGGTCATCATGAGTCAGAACGTTTATCAATTTATCGACCTGCAGCGCGTTGATCCGCCGAAGAAACCGCTGAAGATCCGCAAGATCGAATTTATTGAGATCTACGAGCCGTTTTCCGAAGGCCAGGCCAAAGCACAGGCAGACCGCTGCCTGTCCTGCGGTAACCCGTACTGTGAGTGGAAATGTCCGGTACATAACTACATCCCGAACTGGCTGAAGCTCGCCAACGAAGGACGTATTTTTGAGGCAGCCGAGCTGTCGCACCAGACCAACACCCTGCCGGAAGTCTGCGGGCGCGTTTGCCCGCAGGACCGCCTGTGTGAAGGTTCCTGTACGCTGAACGACGAGTTCGGCGCAGTGACCATCGGCAACATCGAGCGCTATATCAACGATAAAGCATTTGAGATGGGTTGGCGTCCGGATCTGACCGGCGTGAAGCAAACCGGCAAGAAAGTCGCCATCATCGGTGCGGGCCCAGCGGGCCTGGCATGCGCCGACGTACTGACCCGTAACGGCGTGAAAGCGGTGGTCTTTGACCGTCACCCTGAAATCGGCGGTCTGCTGACCTTCGGTATCCCGGCCTTCAAGCTGGAAAAAGAGGTGATGACCCGCCGCCGTGAAATCTTCACCGGGATGGGCATTGAGTTCAAACTGAATGTCGAAGTGGGACGCGACGTGCAGCTCGACGATCTGCTGAAAGATTACGACGCCGTCTTCCTCGGCGTGGGCACCTATCAGTCCATGCGCGGCGGCCTGGAGAACGAAGACGCGTCTGGCGTATTCGACGCTCTGCCGTTCCTGATTGCCAACACCAAGCAGATCATGGGCTTCGGCGAAACCGCCGAAGAACCGTACGTCAGCATGGAAGGCAAGCGCGTGGTGGTACTGGGCGGTGGTGATACTGCGATGGACTGCGTGCGCACCTCCATTCGTCAAAATGCGGCTCACGTTATCTGTGCTTATCGCCGTGACGAAGAGAACATGCCGGGTTCGAAACGCGAAGTGAAAAACGCGCGTGAAGAAGGCGTGGAATTCCAGTTCAACATCCAGCCGCTGGGCATTGAAGTGAATGCTAATGGCAAAGTAAGCGGCGTGAAGATGGCGCGCACCGAAATGGGACAGCCGGATGCGAAAGGCCGCCGTCGCGCGGAGATCGTCGCCGGTTCCGAGCATGTCATCCCGGCCGATGCCGTCGTGATGGCGTTTGGCTTCCGTCCACACAGCATGGAATGGCTGGCGAAACACAGCGTTGAGCTGGACTCTCAGGGCCGCATCATTGCGCCTGAAGGTCACGAAAATGCCTTCCAGACCAGCAACCCGAAAATCTTCGCCGGGGGTGACATCGTGCGTGGTTCGGATCTGGTGGTGACAGCGATTGCCGAAGGCCGTAAGGCGGCTGACGGGATTATGAACTACCTGGAAGTGTAAGAAGGCTCTTCTCTGGCCCCTGTCCACATTTGCGGACAGGGGCTTTTTTCTTCGTATATCCCCGCCATTCTTTGAAAGCTACTCGCAATTCAGACTGCAAGTCTTTGTAATTAGTAGAACGCGGATTGATCACTTCAGCGCCCGGGCGTATTGATAGCGGCAAAATTTCACATTGCGACTATCACTACAGGGATGAAATATGAACACGCCGGCGGCACCTCAAAACGCAGATGATTATCAGCAGATCCATGACGGTATTATCCATCTGGTCGATTGCGCACGAACTGAAATAGTTCGCAGCGTTAACGCACTCATGACCGCGACATACTGGGAAATTGGCCGACGCATTGTCGAATTTGAGCAAGGTGGTGAAACCAGAGCGGCTTATGGTGAACAGCTCATTGATCGTTTATCGCAGGATTTAAGCCAAAGGTATAAACGCGGTTTTTCTACAAGAATCCTGTGGCAAATACGCACTTTTTACATTTATTTTCAACATATTGAAATTCCGCAGACGGTGTCTGCAGAATCTAAATATCTCATACAACTGGCCAAGTTTTTCCCGCTTCCCTGGTCTGCATACGTCCGCCTTCTGTCGGTAAAAAGTCCCGATGCGCGCAGCTTTTACGAGAAAGAGACGCTCCGCTGCGGATGGTCAGTACGGCAGCTCGATAGGCAAATCGCCACACAATTTTACGAGCGGACGCTGCTGTCTCGCGATAAAACGGCCATGCTACAACAGGCTGCGCCCGCCGCCGCCGAGGTTACGCCAGAGCAGGCAATACGCGACCCGTTCATTCTGGAATTTCTGGACCTGAAAGACGAGTATTCAGAGTCCGATCTTGAAGAGGCCCTACTCAACCACCTGATGGACTTTATGCTGGAACTCGGTGATGACTTTGCATTTGTAGGCCGTCAGCGTCGCTTGCGGATTGACGACAGCTGGTTTCGCATCGACCTGCTATTTTTCCACCGGAAATTACGCTGTCTGTTGGTTATCGACCTGAAAGTAGGCAAATTCAGCTATGCCGATGCGGGACAAATGAATATGTACCTGAACTATGCCAAAGAGCACTGGACTATGCCGGGAGAAAATCCGCCCGTGGGGCTCATTCTGTGTGCGGAGAAAGGGGCTGGGGAAGCGTACTACTCACTGAACGGTCTGCCCAATACCGTGATGGCAAGCGAATACAGAGTACAGCTGCCTGATGAAAAGCGGCTGGCAGATGAGCTGATTCGCTCACAAAAGGCATTGGCCGCGCAGGGTAACTTATTATCAAACTGACATAACAAAACAGGCCCCAAAGGGCCTGTTTTTTATTTCACAACGCGCAGCGCCGGTCGCCCGCCGCGAGGCGGCGGTGGCGTGTCGTCCGGCTCGTCGCCGTCATCGCTATCCGGTTTGTTGCCGTCAATGACCGACATCACCGTTTCGCTTCCAGCGTTGTCCACGTTCTCATCATCGTTGAAGCTTTCGGCATCTTCATCGTAAGCTGCTTCGGGTTCAAACATGGTTCCAGCACCGTTTTCGCGAGCATAGATAGCCAGCACGGCCGCCAGCGGGACGGAAACCTGACGCGGCACGCCGCCGAAGCGCGCGTTAAAGCGCACTTCATCATTGGCCAGCTCAAGGTTGCCCACCGCGCGCGGCGCGATGTTCAACACGATCTGCCCGTCACGCGCGTACTCCATCGGCACGTTCACGCCCGGCAGCATAACGTCTACCACCAGGTGCGGCGTCAGCTGGTTATCCAGCAGCCACTCATAGAACGCGCGCAGCAGGTACGGACGACGCGGAGAAAGCTGTGATACTTCCATTCAATTAACCCCGGCCAAGGCGCATTTCGCGCTCGGCTTCCGTTAAGGAGGCGAGGAAAGAGTCACGTTCGAAGACACGGGTCATATAGCCTTTCAGCTCTTTCGCACCCGCGCCGCTCAGCTCGATACCCATTACCGGCAGACGCCACAGCAGCGGAGCCAGGTAGCAATCAACGATGCTGAATTCGTCGCTCAGGAAGAACGGCTTCTGAGTGAAGACCGGCGCAATCGCCAGCAGCTCTTCACGCAGTTGTTTACGCGCGGCGTCTGCCTGCGCGGCGGAACCGGTCATCACGACGTTCATCAGTGAGTACCAGTCTTTCTCAATACGGTGCATATACAGGCGGCTTTCGCCACGTGCAACCGGGTAAACTGGCATCAGCGGCGGGTGCGGGAAACGCTCATCAAGATATTCCATAATGATGCGTGATTCCCACAGCGTTAGCTCACGATCTACGAGTGTCGGAACGCTTTGATTCGGGTTGAGGTCAATCAGATCCTGCGGTGGATTGTCCTTTTCCACGTGCTCTATCTCAAAGCTGACACCTTTCTCAGCCAGCACGATGCGGACCTGATGGCTATAGATGTCAGTAGGACCAGAAAACAGCGTCATTACCGAACGTTTGTTGGCAGCGACAGCCATGAAAACCTCCAGGTATAATCAGAATTTGTACTGCTGCCAGCCACAACGGCGGCCAGCCAGACGATAAGCCTCATCTGCACGCTGGCGACATTCTCGTTCACGTTCTAAACAAAAAATGAACAATCGCGCGCATTTGGGCAGAAAATTGGAAGATAGTCTACCAGATTTTGAACGACTTGTGGTGAGGGGATTCCGGAAAAGCGGAAAAAGAGCCCGGCAGCCCTGCTTTACGGGCATAAAAAAACCCGCCGAAGCGGGTTTTTCGCCAATGATTGTCTGCCGAAGCAGAAACCAATTAACGTTTGGAGAACTGCGGACGACGACGTGCTTTACGCAGGCCGACTTTCTTACGTTCAACCTGACGAGCATCACGAGTAACGAAGCCAGCTTTACGCAGTTCGCCACGCAGGGACTCGTCGTACTCCATCAGAGCGCGGGTGATACCGTGACGGATCGCACCAGCCTGACCAGAGATACCACCACCTTTAACGGTGATGTACAGATCCAGTTTCTCAACCATGTCGACCAGTTCCAGCGGCTGACGAACTACCATGCGGGCAGTTTCACGACCGAAGTACTGTTCCAGAGAACGTTGGTTGATAACGATTTTGCCGTTGCCCGGTTTGATGAACACGCGAGCTGCGGAACTTTTGCGGCGACCAGTGCCGTAGTATTGATTTTCAGCCATTGCCTATAATCCCGATTAGATGTCAAGAACTTGCGGTTGCTGTGCCGCGTGGTTGTGCTCGTTGCCAGCGTAAACTTTCAGTTTACGGAACATAGCACGACCCAGCGGGCCTTTTGGCAGCATGCCTTTAACCGCGATTTCAATCACACGCTCAGGACGGCGAGCAATCATCTCTTCAAAGGTCGCTTGTTTGATACCACCGATGTGGCCGGTGTGATGATAGTACACTTTGTCAGTACGCTTGTTGCCGGTTACAGCAACTTTGTCAGCGTTCAGAACGATGATGTAATCACCGGTATCTACGTGCGGAGTGTATTCCGCTTTATGCTTACCGCGCAGGCGCAGAGCCAGTTCAGTAGCCAGACGGCCCAGAGTTTTACCGGTCGCGTCAACAACATACCAGTCGCGTTTTACGGTTTCTGGTTTAGCTGTAAAAGTTTTCATTAAAAGCTTACCCAAATAAATAAGTTACACGTTGGTGAACACCCAAACGTTTAGTCAGTTGAGGTTCACACGACATTGTCCAGCAAACCTACCCCTTCGAATAGCCTATGCCGGCGCAGAGAAAGTTTCGGGAAAAAAACTCTCTTGTAACGTGGGGTCGCAAGATTATAGAGAAGTCGGGGTCAAAGATCGACCCCTTTATGTGATTTGCTGCGGGTTTTTCAAGGTTTGGAGCGGTGTGGCCCGCTGGCCACATCCTCAGCCCCTCTCCCACGGGGAGAGGGTGGCATTCAGGGCATATGCGCGCGCTTCAGGTACTCTTCGCTCTGCATTTCCTGCAGACGCGACAGGCAGCGCTGGAACTCAAATTTCAGCCGCTCGCCCTGGTAGATGTTGTACAGCTCAACCTCAGCGCTGACCACCAGCTTGACGTGACGCTCGTAAAACTCGTCCACCAGTGCGATAAAGCGCCGAGCCTCGCTCTCCAGCAGCGGCGTCATCACCGGTACGTCGTACAGCATGACGGTGTGGAACAGGCGGGAGAGCGCAATGTAGTCGTGCTGGCTGCGCGCATCAACGCACAGCGTGGTAAACGAGACCGCCAGCGTTTGGTTCTCTACGCCGAGCGTCGGCAGCGGACGGTGGTTAATTTCCAGCGTCGTGTGGTTCTGCTGCGGCGTACCTGCCAGCGCCAGCCACAGTTTATTCATCTGCGCGCGCGTCGCCTCGTTTAACGGCGACAGCCACAGGTGAGCCTGGGTGAGCGTGCGCAGACGATAGTCAATGCCAGCGTCCACGTTCATGATATCGCAGTGCGTTTTGATCGCCTCAATCGCTGGCAGGAAGCGCGCGCGCTGGAGGCCATTACGGTACAGCTCATCCGGCGGAATGTTGGACGTTGCGACCAGCGTAATACCGCGCGCAAACAGCGCTTTCATCAGGCCGCCGAGCAGCATGGCGTCGGTGATATCCGAGACAAAAAATTCGTCGAAGCAGAGCACGTCGGTTTCTGCTTTAAAGCGCTCGGCGACAATTTCCAACGGGTCACTGTGCCCCTGCAACGCCGACAGCTCCTCATGCACCCGCAGCATAAAGCGGTGGAAGTGCAGGCGCTGCTTCCGCTCGCCGGGCAAGCTTTGATAGAACATGTCCATCAGCCAGGTTTTGCCGCGCCCCACGCCGCCCCACATATAAAGGCCACGCACTGCCTGTGGTGCATCGGGTTCTTTTTTGCCCAACAGCTTACCAAAGCGCGCGCGCAGGCCGCCGCCGGGGGCCGCCGCGGGCATTTTGTGCTGGAGTTCCTGGTAAATGGTGTCGAGGCGATTAACCGCCTCACGCTGGACATCGTCGGGTTGATGACTGCCCTCTTCAAGGGCCTGAAGATAGCGCGATGTGGGGGACTGGCTTTGCATGATCTAATTGTTATTCCTTTGAAAACCGGTATGTCTTACTTCACGATTGACTAAAAAAAGTCCGTTCTACACTACGCGATGATGCGTCAGGATTCCACTTCTACAGGATTAGCGGTTATAGTGGCACTATCGGGCGCAGGCACGGAGTTGCCTTATAGCCAATACCCTACGGAACAACAAAACAACGGGAGATGTTCATGACCTGGGAATACGCGCTAATTGGGTTAGTTGTCGGTATCATCATCGGTGCCGTGGCCATGCGTTTTGGTAATCGCAAACTACGCCAGCAGCAGGCGCTGCAATACGAGCTCGAAAAAAACAAAGCCGAGCTGGAAGAGTATCGCGAAGAGCTGGTCAGCCATTTTGCCCGCAGCGCCGAGCTGCTGGATAACATGGCCGATGATTACCGCCAGATTTACCAGCACATGGCGAAAAGCTCCAGCAACCTGCTGCCGGGCATGTCAGCGGAAGCCAACCCGTTCCGCAACCGTCTCGCGGAATCCGAAGCCGGTAACGATCAGGCGCCGGTGCAGATGCCGCGCGACTATTCAGAGGGCGCATCCGGCCTGCTGCGCAGCGGTGCCAAACGCGATTAATCTGCATTCCACAAATATTTTACGGGCGCATGACCTGCGCCCGTCCTCTTCTGCTCACGCCGTCTATATTTACTTCAATAACATCAGTCTTTTCGGGAAGTCATATTCTTGCATCCAGGGTCATGAGGGCCAGCATCAATGAATAAATCAACGTTACTGTTAAGTGCATTGGCATTCAGCGTGGGGTTATCCGTTGCCGCACCGTCGCCGGTGTTCGCGTCACTGCCGACGCAGGTTCCGGGCCAGGGCGCACTGCCTAGCCTCGCGCCGATGCTGGAGAAAGTGCTGCCTGCGGTAGTGAGCGTACAGGTAGAAGGCACGGCCCCGGTGAACCAGCAGGTCCCGGATGAGCTGAAAAAATTCTTTGGCGATGACGGCGGCAATGCAACCAACGAGCCGGGCCAGCAGTTTGAAGGGCTTGGCTCTGGCGTGATCATTGATGCGATTAAAGGCTACGTGCTAACCAACAACCACGTCATCAGCGACGCACAGAAAATCAGCGTGCAGCTGAACGATGGCCGCGAGTTTGAAGCGAAGCTTATCGGCAGTGACGATCAAAGCGATATCGCGCTGCTGCAAATTCAAAAAGCCAGCCATCTGACGCAAATCGCCATCGCCGACTCCGACAAACTGCGCGTAGGCGACTTTGCCGTCGCCGTCGGCAACCCGTTCGGCCTGGGGCAGACCGTCACCTCCGGCATTGTTTCCGCGCTGGGCCGCAGCGGCCTGAATCTGGAAGGGCTCGAGAACTTTATTCAGACCGACGCCGCCATTAACCGCGGTAACTCCGGCGGTGCGCTGCTCAATCTCAATGGCGAACTGATCGGCATTAACACCGCCATTCTGGCGCCCGGCGGCGGCAGCATCGGCATCGGGTTTGCCATCCCCAGCAACATGGCGCAGACCCTGGCCCAGCAGTTGATCCAGTTCGGCGAGATCAAGCGTGGCCTGCTTGGCATTCGCGGCATGGAGATGAATGCCGACATTGCCAAAGCGTTTAACCTCGACGTACAGCGCGGCGCTTTCGTGAGCGAAGTGCTGCCAGGCTCTGGCTCCGCAAAAGCAGGCATTAAATCCGGCGACGTGATTACCAGCCTCAACGGCAAGCCGCTGAGCAGCTTCGCCGAGCTGCGCTCGCGCATTGCGACAACGGCGCCAGGTTCAAAAGTGAAGCTGGGGCTGTTACGCGACGGTAAACCGCTGGAAGTCGAAGTCACGCTGGATAAAAGCACCTCCGCAACCGCCAGCGCGCAACTGATTATTCCGGCGCTGGAAGGGGCATCGCTGAGCGACGGCCAGGCGAAAAATGGCACCAAAGGGGTGGTTATCTCTAACGTTGAGAAAGGCAGCCCGGCCGCGCAGATTGGCCTGCATAAAGACGACGTTATCATCGGTATTAACCGCCAGACCACGCAGTCTATTGCTGAACTGCGTAAAGTGCTGGAGGCCAAACCGGCGGTTATCGCGCTGAACGTGATGCGCGGCGGCGAAAGTATTTATCTGCTTCTGCGGTAATGACCTGAGCCGGTCATCCGTTACCCTGCGTCAGCCAATACTGGCGCAAGCTGTCGCGTTTTGACGCTCCAGGCTCAAGGATGAGCCTTCGACAGCCAGCTCACGGGTCGGATGCAGCGTATACGCTGTATGTCCGCTTAACTCGTGGTATGCTTCGTCCAGTTTCCTTATCAACGATGCCTGTATCATGCTTGTAAAGCTCTTACGTTCGGTTGCAATTGGTTTACTGGTCGGCGGCATATTGATTGTCTCCGTCCCCTCGTTACGTCAATGGAACCCTATTTCCGCTCCGCGCTTTAGCAGCACGGATGAAACGCCCGCCAGCTACAATGCCGCGGTGCGCCGTGCCGCGCCGGCGGTGGTGAACGTCTATAACCGTAGCCTGAACAGCAGCAGTAATAATCAGCTGGAGATCAAAACGCTCGGCTCCGGCGTCATTATGGACGAACGTGGCTACATTATTACCAACAAGCATGTCATCAACGATGCGGATCAGATCATCGTCGCCTTACAAGACGGCCGCGTATTTGAGGCCCTGCTGGTTGGTTCTGATAGCCTGACCGACCTGGCGGTGCTGAAAATCAACGCCACCGGCGGCCTGCCGGTCATTCCTATCAACCCGGCGCGTACGCCGCACATCGGCGACGTCGTGCTGGCGATCGGCAACCCGTATAACCTGGGGCAGACCATTACCCAGGGGATTATCAGCGCCACCGGGCGTATCGGCCTCAACCCAAGCGGACGACAAAACTTCTTACAGACCGATGCCTCAATCAACCACGGTAACTCCGGCGGCGCGCTGGTGAACTCGCTGGGCGAGCTGATGGGGATCAACACCCTCTCCTTCGATAAGAGCAACGACGGCGAAACGCCAGAAGGTCTGAGCTTTGCCATTCCGTTCCAGCTGGCAACTAAAATCATGGATAAGCTGATTCGCGACGGACGCGTTATTCGTGGCTTTATCGGCATCAGCGGGCGGGAGATCGCGCCGCTGCATTCGCAGGGCGGCGGTATCGACCAGATTCAGGGCATTGTGGTTAATGAAATTGCGCCAGACGGCCCGGCGGCGCAGGCGGGCATTCAAAATAATGACGTGATTATCTCGGTGAACGGTAAACCGGCGGTGTCTGCGCTGGAGACAATGGACCAGGTGGCAGAGATTCGCCCGGGGTCCGTTATCCCGGTCGTCGTGATGCGTGACGATAAAAAGCTGACGATGCAGGTGACTATCCAGGAATACCCGGCGTCAAACTAAACGCTCACCGAAAAAGCAAAGGGGCCATTGGCCCCTTTGTGACATCTCAGGCTTCACGACTTACTTATTAATAATGTCTTCACCCAGCTGAATATCTTTTCTCAGCGTCTCCAGCATACCTTCCAGCGCCTGCTGCTCGTAAGCGCTGAGCTTGCCGATAGACTGACGCTCTTCCACCCCGTTTTTACCCAGCAGCAGCGGCTGCGAGAAGAAGCGCGCATATTGACCGTCGCCTTCCACATAGGCGCATTCCACCACGCCCTTCTCGCCCTGCAGCGCACGAACCAGAGACAGACCGAAACGCGCCGCCGCCTGCCCCATAGAGAGCGTTGCCGACCCGCCGCCCGCCTTCGCTTCCACCACTTCAGTGCCCGCGTTCTGGATGCGTTTGGTCAGATCGTTTACTTCCTGATCGGAGAAGCTCACGCCGGAAATTTGCGACAATAAAGGCAGAATGGTGACGCCGGAGTGGCCGCCAATTACCGGAACTTCCACCTCACCGGCGCTTTTATCTTTGAGCTCCGCCACAAAGGTATTGGAGCGGATGATATCCAGCGTGGTCACGCCGAACAGTTTATTCTTATCGTACACGCCCGCTTTTTTTAGCACTTCCGCAGCAATAGCGACGGTGGTGTTGACCGGGTTGGTAATAATACCAATGCAGGCTTTCGGCGCGGTTTTTGCAATTTGCTGCACCAGGTTTTTCACAATCCCGGCGTTAACATTAAACAGATCGGAGCGATCCATACCGGGCTTACGAGCAACCCCGGCAGAAATCAGGACAACATCCGCCCCAACCAGCGCAGGCGTCGCATCTTCGCCGGAGAATCCTTTGATTTTGACATCAGTAGGAATATGGCTGAGATCGACCGCCACGCCCGGTGTGACGGGGGCAATATCATAGAGGGAGAGTTCTGAACCTGAAGGCAGTTGGGTCTTTAGTAGTAGGGCAAGCGCCTGGCCAATACCGCCGGCGGCACCAAGGACTGCGACTTTCATCCTAAACTCCTTATTATGGTTAATGACATTCAGGCAACAACCTGTCGTGGACCGCATAACCAACGCAGGAGCTACCTGTTGTTACTCCGTTGCGGCGACCTTAATTCACAAGGTAAATAATTACAATATAATTGCTTACAGAATGCGGGCTATCCAACAGCATCCGCACTACTCCCAGAAAAAGGCCTTTCTACGAAACCAAACTTTCATCAACTATCGATTACAATATACTCAGCGAATTGGGTAAAACAACAGCAATTTAATAACATTTCATTTACTTTTAACTTATTTGGATCCCGTGATATAGGCATGTTTCTTAGGCCTGAATTTTGCTAAAATCCCGCCTTTCTGTATTTGCCCGGGTCTCCTGGAGCAAATTATTTTGCATAAATATTCGCCTATATGCATAATAATGTTAATTTCACCACCATAATCGGGTGACTTATGCGAAGTTCAACGAAACAAGAAGAATTAGTTAAAGCCTTTAAAGCATTACTGAAGGAAGAAAAATTTAGCTCTCAGGGCGAAATTGTTCAGGCCTTGCAGGAAGAAGGCTTCGATAATATTAACCAATCCAAAGTTTCTCGCATGCTGACCAAGTTTGGCGCCGTGCGTACCCGCAACGCCAAAATGGAAATGGTTTACTGTCTGCCGGCCGAACTGGGCGTGCCGACCACCACCAGCCCGCTGAAGAATCTGGTACTGGATATCGATTACAACGATGCCGTGGTGGTTATCCATACCAGCCCAGGCGCAGCGCAGCTGATTGCTCGTCTGCTGGACTCATTGGGCAAAGCAGAGGGCATTCTCGGCAGCATCGCCGGTGATGACACCATCTTCACGACGCCGGCCCGTGGCTTTACCGTAAAAGACCTCTATGAAGCCATCCAGGTTCTGTTCGAGCAGGAACTGTAAATCCTCCGCCGTTCTCCTCTGGACCACCAGAGGAGCTGCTTTTCCCGCCCTTCTCCACAGGTTCCACTGCCGTTTCGTTAGCATTTAGTGCGATTCTTCGACCTAACGCATAGATTCAGTGAATATATCCTTTACTCACCGCACGAAAAATCAAAAAACGATATCTTTTTGATTTTACGCATTATTTTAACAAGACTTTGCCAGAATTTGGCTTTTTTTATACAAATCTGTTCTAAAAATGACGATTCCTGACGTCTAGTTACAGACGAAACAATTAGCGGGGTATTAATATTTCATGTGATTAGTGTATACTTAATTTCGTGATGAGGGTCACAAAACAAAGACCTTCCAAAAAAATTCGACGAGGTGAGTATCATGAAAATCAAATCAACTGTTGCCGCTCTGAGCATCCTTTCCGTTATCTCATTTGGCGCGTTTGCCGCTGATTCTATCAACAGCGATCAGGCGCAAAATCGCCAGCCAATCGGCACCGTTTCTATCGGTTCCGTCGGTTCATCCCCGATGGATATGCACGAAATGCTGAACAAAAAAGCGGAAGAACAAGGTGCGTCATCCTATCGCATCATTGAAGCCCGTACCGGCGCTCACTGGCACGCAACAGCAGAACTGTACAAATAAGACAGCGCGCAGTTAAACGTCGGCAGTTTTAAAAGTTAACGACCCAGCGGTCCAGGAATCTGAAGTATGTCCTCTCACCGCTGAAGAATGAAAAATAAGGTGAGGAGTAAAGAATTATGAAAAGCGCAATGATCATCGCATCTCTTGGTCTGGCATCCGTACTGTCCTTTGGCGCCAGCGCAGCAGTGCATCAGGTAAACGCTGAACAAGCGCAAAACCTGCAATCCATGGGCACCGTATCTGTCTCTCAGGTTGGCAGTGACCCAATGGATATGCGCAGCGCATTAGCCGCTAAAGCAGAAAAAGAAGGTGCCAGCAGCTACCGCGTAATTGAAGCCCGTACCGGCGACCATTGGCACGCTACGGCTGAGCTGTACAAATAAACCCTCGTCGTCTTGTCCGACGACTTGCCCTCGCCCTTATGCGAGGGCTTTTTTTATCCGCGCTGAACGTTAAAGCGCAGCATCCCTTCCAGCTCTTCTTCCGCTTCATCAAACAGCAGAATCAGCGCACCGTAGCGGCGGCGCTGCTTTTCGCTCAGATGGCTAAACTCGATCTCCAGCGGCAGCGGCATGTGTGGCCCCGTGACCACACTCCACAGCGCGTCTAAATCGCGAATAGACTCACGATCGAGGGCAAAGAGTCGGGCGAACTCTCGATAAAAATCGCCCTGATCCTCTATCTCGTCAAAATCAAAAGTATAGATTTTCATCTCACGCCCCCTTCCCAGCCAACAAGCTTAAAGTCCCCCGATGTGCAGCGTTTTCACCTCAAGGTACTCTTCCAGACCCAGCACCGAACCTTCACGTCCCAATCCGGACTCTTTCACACCGCCGAACGGCCCCAGTTCGGTGGATACCGCACATTCGTTAATGCCAATCATCCCGCTCTCCAGCGCCTGCGCGACGCGGAAGACGCGTGGCAGGTTCTGGGTATAGAAGTAGGCGGCCAGGCCATAAGGGGTATTATTCGCCCGCTGAATGACCTCTTCTTCATCCTGAAAACGGAAACAGGCCGCCAGCGGTCCAAAGGTTTCTTCCTGCGCCAGCAGCATGTGTTCGTTGCAGTCTCCGAGCACCGTCGGCTGCCAGAAATTCCCTCCCAGCGCATGCGACTGCCCGCCGACCAGCACCTGTGCGCCTTTCGCAACGGCATCTTCCACGTGTTCACGTACCTTCCTGACCGCCGCAGGCTCGATGAGTGGGCCAACCACCACGCCATCATCCAGGCCATTGCCCACCTTCAGCGCCTTCACGGCGTCAGCAAGCTGGCGGGTGAAGCGGTCATAGACGCTGTCATGAATATAAAAACGGTTCACGCTGACGCACACCTGCCCGGCGTTACGGAACTTATTCGCTACCGCCCCCTGAACGGCTGCGTCGATATCGGCATCCTCAAACACGATATAAGGCGCGTTGCCGCCCAGTTCCATCGATACCTTCTTCATCGTTTCCGCCGCGTTGCGGACCAACGTTTTCCCAACCGACGTCGAGCCGGTGAACGAGATTTTGCGTACCTCATGGCTGGCCATAATCGCGTCGCTGATTTCCTGCGTATTACCCGCAACGGCGTTCAGTACGCCATCGGGAATACCGGCCTTTTTCGCCAGCGTCAGCAGCGCAAATGCACAAAGCGGTGTGTTATTCGCCGGCTTTATCACGCCAGTACAGCCCGCGGCCAGCGCGGGTCCTAGCTTACGCGTGAGCATCGCCATCGGGAAATTCCACGGTGTAATCGCCGCGACGACGCCAATTGGCTCCCGCGTAGCCAGAATTCGCGAACCGGGTTTTGCCGGAGGAATGATTTCACCGTTCGCCCGTTTTCCCTGTTCGGCAAACCACTGAATGAAGCTTGCCGCATAGTCCACTTCGCCTTCCGCCTCTTTCAGCGGCTTCCCCTGTTCAATGGTCATGAGCTGCGCCAACCAGCTTTTATGCTCAACGATCAGCTGATACCAGCGGTAAAGCAACTCTGAACGCGCTTTCGCCGTTTTGGCCCGCCAGAGCGGGAAGGCGTTTGCCGCTGCTGCAATCGCCTGCTCGGTTTCTGTTTTCCCAGCCTTCGCCACCTTTGCCACCACATCGCCCGTTGCCGGGTTCAGCACATCAAAGGTCGCATCAAGACGGCGCCATTCACCGTTGACCAGGTAACCGGTTTGAAAAAGCTCGTTGTCCTGTAGCGCTTGCGTGGTCATTACACCCTCCTGAAAAGTGTTTCCAGTTAAGTATAGACAGCGCTTTTGCGGGGATAGGAAGTGAAAGGGAAAGATCCCGACCTCGTATCGACGTCGGGAGTCCGATTAATGAATGGTTAACGCACTTTGATACTTGTGCAGCATCGCCACCAGCCGCTCAACCGGCTGTGTCACCTGGACTGGTGCTTCCCACACCCGCAGCTTTTGCTGGTACACCTCAAGCTCTTCAAGCAGACGCGAGAAGTAGTAGCGGCGCTTATCATCGCTGCTCGCCGAAATCACCCGATCGGCGGTACGGCGCAGCTGGCGGTGGAACGCCGACAGGTCATCGTTGATAGGGATCGGCGCATCGCGCAGGCGCTGGTGCGCAATAATGAGCGTCAGCGCAAGACGGAACTTGGCAATATCACCCGGGAACTTGTTGAGCAGCAAAAAGAGCTGCTGATAGAGCGCCGGCAGGTGATTCTCTTTACGCCGCGCCATATTGGTGGTCATCGCCGAGACGGCGGCAAACACAAACTGGTTCAGCAGCACCCGACCGGTACGCAGACGCGAGTTATCGCGGATCAACAGGATCACAATCAGCGCCATAAAGCAGCCAACAATTTGCCCCAGCGCGCTGTCGAGAAACTGGCTGAAGTGGAAGGTCATCGGATTATCGAGCACCAGAATGTTGATGGTACTGGCCAACGCGCCGAGCGACCCCAGCCGACGCTTCTGTACTTCAATGCCGATAAAGAAGCACATCACCGCCAGACTCAGGCACAGCAGCAGCATACTTTGCTGTGTGGCGGGCATAATGACCAGGAAGTAGAGCGACCCGATCGGTAACGCGGCAATCGTGCCGTAAAGAAAGTCAATCGCCACCATGCGCGGGTTGGGCAGACGCATCGCCAGCGAGGTCACTACCGCGATCATCACCATCGCCCCGCTGCCGGAGGTCCAGCCGGTCCACAGCCAGAACAGGATCCCCAGCGCGCAGGAGACGGTGGTACGCCAGAAGTTAACCATCGCGTGATGGCGTTCGGCCGACTCGGGACGCACCACCACTTCGCTTTGCAGAATTTCTTCTTCCCGGGCGCTGATTTTCGCGTTGCCAATCACCCCGCGCTTCAGCAACAGATAGCGCGTGGCGGCGCCCACCCAGCTGTAAATCGTCACCGGCGTATCGTGCTCACCGGTCCACGCCAGCACCCGGCGCATACGTTTAAGCTGACGGTGTACGTCCTGCACCGTTTCGACCGGTTCAGCAAACAGTTCGCGATAGGCATCCGTCACCAGCTCCGGCCGCGAGTTTTGCATAATAAACGTTTCACAGGCCTGGGTGATCATCGTCAGCGATACGGTATTCAATGCCTTCAGACGACGGTTGGCGCGCACCCAGCGTGAGGATTCCATATTGAGGTTGCTGCGCATGCCCTCCATCGCGGTGGCGCGACGCACCAGCGCGTGCCAGGCGCGGTCCATTTCATCGCTGTCGCCGTGCTTGATGCACAACTGCATCAGGCGATACTGATCGACGAGCATGGCATCCAGTTCGTGATCGATCTCTTTTTTGATCGAGCGCGGTGAAAACAGCAGATCCGCAACGATCGCACAAACGATACCGATCACGATCTCGCTGCAGCGTTCGACGGCAAACTGCGGCGTGAGCAGCGGCTCGGACTGAATAGTGATGACAATAATGAGCGCGGTATAGCCGGAAAGCCCCCAGGCATAGGAGTTCTCGACGCGTACCAGCGATGAGATCCAGGTACAGAACCCGGCCCAGATACTGCACACCAGCAGCATCAGCAGCGGTGCGCGGATCATGGTGATAATGATCGCCAGCGCGGCGATACAGCCGATAAAGGTGCCGACGATACGCAGCATCCCGCGATAGCGAATGGCCCCCGCATAAGGTTCCCCACCGGCTGCAAACGCGGGGCCAGCGGCGACAATCGCCGCCGTCAGTACCGCCCAGCGGGGCGTTTCAAGCTGAAAATGAAAGCCGACAAACAGCGCCAGCACCACCGCGCAGGCCAGCTTGATGGCAAAGCGGATGTGCTGGTTGGCAATACTGAAGATGCCCATGACGATTAACCGAATTCACGCAGGCGCAGCGCCAGTTTCTGGAAGAAGGTCATCTGGCGCGCATCGCGATCCTTCGCACCGGTGATCACCACCGTCGCGGTTGTCCCCGCGGGCCATAGGTTGCCCGGCTCGTCATCAAGATGGATACGTACCGGCACGCGCTGCGCCAGACGCACCCATTCCAGGTTAGAGTCAATGGTGGCCATCCCCTTGCTGTCAACGCTGCTGCTGGCGTTGGTCACACCCGCCGCCACGCTATCAACGGTGCCTTTCAGTACTCGGTTGCTGCCCAGCGGGGTAATTTCCGCACGATAACCGGGACGTACGTGCTCGAGCTTGGTTTCTTCCAGGTAGGCCATCACGTAGAAAGAGTGCTGTTTAACGAGCGCTACCGCCGTCGAGCCACGGGTAATAAATTCACCGGCATACACGTTCAGGTTGGTCACCCAGCCGTCGGCCGGGGCGCGGATCACGGTACGATCGAGGTCAAGACGCGCCAGGTCACGCGTGGCCTGTGCTTTCGCCAACTGGTGCAGAACGGTTTGCAGCACGTTATTCGACTGATCGATTTCTTCGCGCGACATGGCGCTGACACCCAGCTGGTTACGACGGCTGGCTTCACGCCCTTTTTCAGCGGCCAGCGCCTGATAATAGGCCACATCCGCTTCCGCTTCCGCGAGCGCCTTCTGATAACGCGGCTGGTCGATAACAAACAGCACCTGATTTTTGCTAACCAGTTGGTTATCCTTAACCTGTACCCCGGTAATCAGGCCCGAAACGTCAGGGGCAATCGCCACGACGTCCGCGCTAAAGCGAGCGTCACGCGTCCAGGGTGATTCGGTGTAATAGACCCAGGCGCGAAAGATTGCGATGAACGCCAGGATGACCAGTATCACCGTAATGGCGGTACGGGATAGATTTCTTGTTAGTGTTTTCACATCCACCTCAAACGAACAAACGTGATATCAAATAAAACAGGCAGCAATAAAGCGCGGTGTTGAACAACGCAGGATGCCAGACAAAATCGTAGATCCCGGTTGGCGTCAGCACGCGACGCACCAGCCAAAAAATGGCGAGCGATAAGAGCAGCTCAAAGAAGATCGGCGGAAAAGAGAGACCGAAAATCACGATGACAGGAAACAGGCTCATGTTGACCTTACTAGACTAGCGTGCAGGTGAGATTGGAACTTTAGTTATTCAACTAACAGTATATTAACGTAACTGTTATAGCCTTATCTACATAGTGTGATGCAAATCACTTTTAAGCCAGAGTGAACAATGGAACGACTAAAACGGATGTCGGTATTTGCCAAGGTTGTCGAGCAAGGCTCCTTTACCGCCGCGGCCCGGCAGCTACAAATGAGCGTATCTTCCATCAGCCAGACTGTCTCTAAACTGGAAGATGAGCTCCAGGTCAAGCTGCTTAACCGCAGCACGCGGAGCATTGGCCTCACCGAAGCCGGTAAAATTTACTACCAGGGCTGCCGGCGTATGCTGTTCGAAGTCCAGGACGTTCACGAGCAGCTTTACGCTTTTAACAATACGCCGATCGGTACGCTGCGCGTCGGCTGCTCTTCAACTATGGCACAAAATGTTCTCGCCAGGATCACCGCCGATATGTTGAAAGAGTACCCTGGCCTGACCGTGAACCTGGTGACAGGGATCCCCGCACCGGACCTGATTGCCGATGGCCTGGACGTGGTGATCCGCGTGGGGGCGCTGCAGGATTCCAGCCTCTTCTCGCGCCGCCTCGGCGCGATGCCGATGGTGGTCTGTGCGTCAAAAAAATACCTCGCACAGTATGGCGTGCCCGAAAAACCGGCCGACCTGAGCAACCATTCATGGCTGGAATATAGCGTCCGTCCGGATAACGAATTTGAGCTGATAGCGCCCGAAGGGATATCCACCAAGCTGCTGCCACAAGGTCGGTTTGTCACCAACGATCCGATGACCATCTCACGCTGGCTGGTTGCCGGTGCCGGCATTGCCTACGTGCCGCTGATGTGGGCGATCAATGAGATCAACAGCGGCGAGCTGGAGATCTTGTTCCCGTGCTACCAGTCCGATCCTCGCCCGGTATACGCGCTGTATACCGAAAAGGACAAGCTGCCGCTGAAGGTGCAGGTCTGTATTAACTATCTGACCGACTATTTTGTGGAAGTGGCGAGACTGTTCCAGGGAATGCGGGGGAGAAGTAAAGAATAGCGGTAGGCCCGATAAGCGTTGCGCCATCGGGCATTTCGGACGTTGTCATCCGTCTCAATGCACCTCACAAGGAGGTGCATTTTTTCAGATCAGGCGGTACCGCCCACCGTTAAATTATCGACCTTCAGCGTCGGCTGGCCGACGCCCACCGGCAGACTCTGGCCTTCTTTACCGCAGACGCCCACGCCGTTATCCAGCTTCAGATCGTTACCGACCATCGACACCTGCTGCATGGTTTCAATGCCGGAGCCAATCAGCGTTGCCCCTTTCACCGGCTTGGTCACCTTACCGTTTTCAATCAGGTAGGCTTCCGAGGTCGAGAACACAAACTTACCGGAGGTGATATCGACCTGGCCGCCGCCAAAGTTAGGCGCATACAGGCCGTACTCCACGGATTCAATAATTTCCTGCGGCGTCGATTTTCCGGCCAGCATGTAGGTATTGGTCATGCGCGGCATTGGCAGGTGCGCATAGGATTCACGACGGCCGTTACCGGTTGGCGCGACGCCCATCAGGCGCGCATTGAGCTTATCCTGCATATAGCCTTTCAGAATACCGTTTTCGATCAGCACGTTGTACTGACCCGGCGTACCTTCATCATCGATTGCTACAGAACCACGGCGATCGCCAAGGGTGCCGTCATCAACGATAGTACACAGCTCGGAAGCCACCAGTTGACCCATCTGACCGCTGAAGACCGACGTTCCGCGACGGTTAAAGTCGCCTTCCAGCCCGTGCCCTACCGCTTCGTGCAGCAGCACGCCCGGCCAGCCCGCCCCCAGAACAACCGGCAGGGTTCCCGCAGGCGCAGCCACCGCAGACAGGTTGACCAGCGCCATACGTACGGCTTCTTTCGCCCACGCATCGGCGCGCACCTCACCGTCGAGATCGGCAAGGAAGTAGTCATAGCCAAAACGACCGCCGCCGCCGCTGGCACCGCGCTCGCGCTTACCCTCTTCTTCGACCTGCACGCTAACAGACAGACGCACCAGCGGGCGCACATCCGCCGCCAGCGTGCCGTCGGTGGCGGCCACCAGAATCAGCTCATAGACGCCGGTCAGGCTGGCTGTCACTTCCTGCACGCGCGAATCCGCCGCACGCGCAACGCTGTCCACGCGGCGCAAAATATCCAGCTTCTCTTCACGGGTCATACTCTGCAGCGGATCGAGAGAGGTATAGAGCGCAGGATGTTCTACCGCGCCGAGCGTCTGCACTTTGCCATCGCCCGCATCGCGCACAATAGTCCGCGCGGCCTGTGCGCTCTGTTCCAGCGCCAGCAGGCTTATCTGGTCGGCATAGGCAAAGCCCGTTTTCTCGCCGCTAACGGCACGGACGCCGACGCCCTGATCGATATTATAAGAGCCGTCTTTGATGATGCGGTCTTCTAAAACCCAGGATTCGTGATAGCTGGACTGAAAATAGAGATCGCCATAGTCCAGCCGACGCTCCGTGAGTTGACCAAGAATGGCAAACAGATCCTGATGATTCAGGCCGTTCGCCGCCAGCAATTGTTCACTTACCAGGTTTAGACTCATTATTTCGCTACTCGTTAATGCCCGCTTGCCTGACGCACGGCGGGCCTGTATTCCGGGTGTTTGTCGTATGAGATTGAGGCAATTTGAGGCTTGCGTCAAATCATGGCTTTTTATCGCTGCGCGCCTGGCGCAGCACTTCGTTAATTTGCGGCTTGTCGATTGGACCGGTGATGCGGTAGCGCAGGATCGACACCTTGTTCCACAGCGGTCCCAGCACTTTCGTCGCGGCAAACACCGCTGCGCCGATAATCGGGTTCACCGCGAAGGCGGTCGCAACGCCGACCGTCGCCGAGATTTCCGGCGCGACGATCGCTTCCATATTCAGCTCGCGGCGCACCAGGTTAACCGAACCTTTCATGGCGATATCGGCCTCCAGACCGTCCACCAGCGTATCGTCGGTGTTCAGCACCCCGTCTTTAATCCAGGCGGTGCTGCGGATGGAGTCAAAGTAAAAACCTTCGCTGAAGGTGTCGCTAAAGTCAAAGCGCAGCTTGCGCAGCAGCGCATCTACGCTCAGCAGGCGCAGCAGCTGCCCGGCATGGCCGGTAGAAATATCGGTAAACTGGCCCTTGCTGACGTGTGTCTTAAGAATGCCATTCAGCGAAGCGACATCAGGCTGCCACGGTTTATCGCGCCAATGTAAATCGTAGTCGACATCAACGGCGGCGTCGCGAATTGGCGTAGACACGCCGAAGAAAGCGACGGCATCATCAACGTTTTTGCCATGGATTTTCCCCTTCAGCGAGGTACGCTGCTCGGCGGGCGCATTCACCCATAAGCCGTCGGCGGTCAGGCGCCCGAAGCCGGTATCGATCAGGCCGTTTGCCAGCGATAGCGTATCGCCTTTTATGCTGAAATCACCGTCGATGCGCCCGTATTTCTGCCCCCACAGCCAGCATTCCGCACAGCGCAGCTGGAGATCCGGCCAGCCGTGGAAATCAATCTGGCTCGCGGCGCTTGCGCTACCCGTGGTAGATACGCCAGCCGTCTGCGCCAGCGGGTTAGCCGATGGGTTGTAGTAGAGATAGCGCACCGCGGCCTGCCACGGCGCGCCGTTTTTCATGGTCAGGCTGGCGTTAATTTCACGCCCCTGCGCTTCAACCTGTTTGCCTTCAGCCGTTGGCCTGGAGACCAGGCTCAGGTTATTCCACTGCTGGCCAGCAAAGGTGAGCGACGGCGTACGCAGCGTCACGCTTTCCGGGAAAGCAGCGGCCGAACTCACGCTGTCCGCCGCGCCGTGCTGGAACAGCGCCAGCCACTGCGCGCCGTCCATCGGCGGCAGGTTCAGCTCAATCCCCGGAGTTTGCGGCAACGGCGGCACCGTACGGCTATCCGACGTCAGAATGGCGCTCTCCAGCGCCAGCTTATTGCCCAACCGCCAGCGGCTGTTGATATGATTGCCAGGGCCAACGCTGCCGGTCAGATCGAAACTGCGTAGATTCCCGTCGACGTTAATCTTCAGCGGCAGCGCCTGACCCGCCGCTTTATCCGCCGGAGGCGGTAAGCTACTGCTCATATTTTGCAGGTCGCCGGTGATACCCACCTTGTAGGTGGCACCACTATGATACGGTAGCTCAATGGCAACGTTGCCTTTCCACGGTACGCTGCCCTTCAGCGCATCGTTAAGCTGCCGCGGCAGTACCCCGGTTTTTGCCGGCTGCCAGTCGGCCTGCATATTGACGCCCACCTGATAGGCTTTGGCGCCTTCGGTGGTCGTAAAATCAACTTTAAGCGGCTGATTAAACCAGGTTGCGGTCAACGGCTCGCTGGTGAGGTTACCGTTCTCAAAGCTGAACGCGCCTTTCAGGTTGTGCAGCGTGCTGTCCAGCGGCTTGATAAACAGACTGTTGTTATTGAGCGCGACTTTGCCTTTCGCGGTGACCAGCTCGCCGTCGAGCGGGATATCAAGATGTAAGCGAGCGCTTACATCACCATCTATCTGCAGCTCCTCAAGCGCCGCCGCCAGCGAATCGTGCAGCGGGGTATCCTGGAAATACGGGCCAACCGCCTTACCCGGACCATTGATATCAGCATCAATCAGCAGCTTTTCTTTCTCATAGTCCGGAATGGCCGCCTCAAGATTGCTGGCCATCACGCCGCCGAGCGCCGCTTTGTCGGCCTTCATCCACAGGCCATCGTTGATAAAGTTGAGCTCAATATTGAGGTTGGTCAACGCCGGCCAGTCAGGCTGGAAGGCAAAGGTCGCGTCATGCAGCGGAACGTAGACCTGGAACTGGCCCTCGTTGTGCTTATAGGGGAACAGATGCGGATTACCGCCGTACACCAGCGTCGCGTTTTCCGCCTTTCCGGCTTTAATGGCGCCGCTCAGGTAGTCGACCAGCTTGGTACCCATCAGGTTTTCCGGGAAATAGCGCCATGCCTGGCCACCGTCGTCGGTGCTGATACCGGCAAGAATCCCCAGCCAGGGCTGATCGTCTTTCGGCTGCAGGTAGCGGAAGCCGCCCGCCGCGCGCACGCCGGTCGCCTGCACGTCGATATTGCGCCCGTCCAGCATAAAGCCGCGATCGTCATTGACCCAGTTCAGGGTCGCCGTACCGTCCGCAATTTCCAGCGGCGCACGGAAAACGTGCTCGTAGGGCATCAGCGCTTTTTGCATCGCCACGCGCAGCGTGCCGTTCTCGACGCTCCCGGCCACGCTGCCGGAGACATGTTCAGCGCCGGGCAGAAGTTTCCATTGCTTCCACGCCAGCCCATCCCAGCTCGCGTTAAAGCGCGTTTTTCCGGCGTCCTGAAGCGGGATATCGACAGCCAGCGCATCAATCATCCCCGTCGGCTGCGCGGTGTGCCAGATATCGGCGACGTCCGGCGAGATCCTGGCGGCGATCGGCAACAGGCCATTAAGCCCGGCCAACGACAAATGGCTGGCACGAATGCGCAGTTCATCGCTACGCTGATGATCTTTGCCGCCCACTTCCTGCGCGGGAATCCACGCCAGCGCCAGCGCGCCGCGCGGCCACGGCGTATCGTCGATGGTGATGCGAGTATCAAGGATCCGCAGCTCCCAGCCTTCCTTTTCCCGCGACAGATGCGCGGTGAGGTTATCCACCGACAGCCGATGCGTCTGCGCGTCGCCCTGCCAGCTGGCGCCGCCCTTTTTCAGCCACACGTCGCCGCTGGCGATCTCGCCCTTGTCCACCGACGCCCAGCCCTCAAGGCTAAAGCGGGCGCTGGTCAGCGCGATATTGTCCTGCATCCACTGGCCCAGCCACGGCTTCACGTCGATATCGTCGGCCTGCAGCCACAGCCGCCCTTTGTTCAGCAGGCCATTTTCGTCGCGCAGATCCATGCGAACCTTCATCACCCCGTGCTGGCCGGTGAGGCTGGACAGGCTCAGTTCGCCTTCGGCACGGTGACGATTTTTATCGTTCACCCACGTCAGCTGCGGAACCGCCAGCTCGGCGCGCTGGCCGGAGAGAGTCAGGAAGCTAAGGTGGCTATCGCGCAGGGTAAAATGATCAAACTGGCGCAGAAACAGATCGCTGATACGGTCGCCCTTAAGGCCACCGTCGCCGTCGTTATTCTGCAGCGGGGTATTGGTGCGGACCTGCAGCTGCCAGAAGGTCAGCTCGCGAAATTGCCAGCGCAGGTGCAGCAGGCTCTGCCAGACATCCAGCGCCATCGAGGCACGTTTAATGGAGAGTTCGCCGCCGTCGTTCAGCCCGGCCTTGATGTCACGAACCTCAAGCGTCGGACCGAAGGTCTGCCAGTTGGCCTGAATTTGTGAAGCAGAGACGGGCAGCCCGGTGGCGGCTTCAATTTTCGCCAGCAGCGTCGGGCGCCATTGGTCCAGATGCGGCAAGGCAAGACGCAGGCCGCTCACCAGCAGCGCGACAATGACAATCAGTGTAGCAACGGTGAGCAGTAGTATCCCCGGCAATCGCCTCACGCATCTCTCCTTGGGTTGCAGCAGGCTGCGTTATTACATCATGACCACATCGAACTGCTCCGGGTTATAGAGCGGTTCAATCTGTACTTTTACCTGCTTGCCGACAAATATTTCGACTTCCGCCAGCGCATGGGACTCTTCGCCCTTCAGCGTTTCCGCCACAGATGGAGAAGCATAGACCAGGAAACGATCAGAGTCGTAGGCATGATGCACGCGCACAATTTCACGCATGATTTCGTAGCACACCGTTTCGACCGTCTTCACCGTACCGCGACCGTGACAGGTCGGGCATTCCGTGCACAGCACATGCTCAACGCTTTCGCGGGTGCGCTTGCGGGTCATCTCAACCAATCCGAGCGGCGAGAAACCGTTGACGCTGGTTTTGACGCGGTCTTTGCTCAGCGCCTGCTCCAGCGAATGCAGCACGCGACGACGGTGGTCTTCGTTATTCATATCGATAAAATCGATGATGATAATCCCGCCGAGGTTACGCAGGCGCAGCTGGCGAGCAATCGCCTGGGTCGCTTCAATGTTGGTATTGAAGATGGTGTCATCGAGATTACGGTGGCCAACGAAGGCTCCGGTATTAATGTCGACGGTGGTCATGGCCTCGGTCTGGTCGATAACCAGATAGCCACCTGACTTGAGTTCTACTTTACGCTCCAGCGCACGCTGGATTTCATTCTCAACATCGAAGAGATCAAAGATAGGCTGGCGACCGCTGTAGTGCTCAAGCTTATTGGTCATTTCAGGCATATATTCAGCCGTAAATTCCATTAACGCTTCGTAGGTCAAACGCGAGTCAACGCGAATTTTATCCAGTTGGGCGTCAGCAAAGTCGCGCAGCACACGCTGCGCCAGCGCCAGTTCACCGTACATCTGGTAGCGGGTCTGCGGGCGCTTTTTGCGCTCCATCACTTTGGTCCAGACGCGTTTAAGGTAGGCGGCATCTGAGGCTAAGTCCTCTTCACACACGCCTTCTGCCGCCGTACGAATAATAAAGCCGCCCTGCTCATCGCAGTATTCGGCCACCACCTTCTTTAGGCGGTCGCGTTCGGCTTCGCTTTCAATACGCTGCGACACGCCGACGTGCGAGGCACCCGGCATAAACACCAGATAGCGGGAGGGTAAGGTAATGTCAGTGGTCAGACGCGCGCCTTTGGTGCCCAGCGGATCTTTTACCACCTGCACCATCAGATCCTGGCCCTGGCGTACCAGTTCGGAGATGTCGCGCACGGTGAATTGTTTTTGTTCTTCGCCGGCGACACATTCGGTGTGCGGCATGATATCGGAGGCGTGAAGGAACGCCGCCTTATCCAGACCAATATCTACAAAAGCCGCCTGCATACCCGGCAAGACCCGACTGACACGACCTTTGTAGATATTGCCTACTATTCCGCGTCGCGCTTCACGCTCAATATGAATTTCCTGCAAAATGCCGCCGTCGATATACGCCACCCGCGTCTCCGATGGCGTCACGTTAACTAATAATTCAGCCGTCATGTTTATCCCTTTTTTCACGTAGCGAGTTAAAGTTACTCAGCAACTCATACGTTTCCACCAGCGGTAAGCCGACTACGGCGTGATAGCTGCCATTGATCTTCCTGACGAAACAGCCACCCAACCCTTGAATACCGTATGCACCTGCTTTATCTAAAGGTTCTCCGCTCGCAACATACGCTGCGATATCATCATCAGAGAGCGTCCGGAAGGTCACCTCGGTGACCACCAGACAGTCGAGCGTGTGCTGGCGGTCAGCCAGCGCAACGGCGGTCATCACCTGATGGGTATTCCCTGAGAGCATACGCAGCATAGCGGCTGCATGTGCTTCATCGCGCGGTTTCTCCAGCACTTCACCGTTAAGGATAACAATGGTATCCGCCCCCAGAACCGGGCGATCCTCACACACGAGGGCAACGCCCGCCTGCGCTTTTTCTCGCGCCAGCCGCGCCACGTAGTGCTGAGCCTCCTCATGAGGACGGCGCACTTCTTCAATACCCGGAACCACTTTCTCAAACGAGATGCCAAGCTGAGTAAGCAGTTCCTGGCGACGCGGGGAACCTGAAGCAAGATAGAGAGATACCATAACGACCTTATTGAACGGCAAATTGCTGACGAACTTTACGCATCAGTAGAAATATCCATGGCCAAAGCACGCCGTTTACTACACTACTCCAGAACACTTCAGGTCGGAAAGAGACGTTGATCACTAAAAACTCTGCCCAGAAAACAATAATATCCGTCGCGAGCGAGAGTAGCATAACGACCAGCGCCTGCTGCCAGAGCGCCAGGTTGCGGAACAGCTGATACTTTAGCGCCACCAGATACGCCACAATGCTCAACGACAGCGCGCGCACGCCGAGCGTTGAACCACTGATCAGATCCAGTATGGCACCCATCACGAAGCCCGTGCCCACATTCACCCGGTGCGGTAGCGCCAGCGACCAGTAAAGCAGAATAAGCAGGACCCAGTTCGGCCGGAAAACCGTGAGGTCATCCGGCCAGGGCATAACTTGTAGCAACAGTGCGATAAGAAACGAGAGCCAGATTACCCAGCGTCCCTGGCTACGGTAACTTGCCACTATTGCCCTCCTGAGGGGAGCTGAGGTGGCGGCGTATCCGCAGAGGGGGCGGTCATGCCGGTTGCTGGCGCAGGCAGCTGTGGCCCCATCGCTTCCGGCGACGGCAGCACCTGCGGCATCATCTGCATCAGGCGTTCGTTAGCAACGCGATGTACCTCTTCCGGGGTCATCGGGTTAGTGCCATTCCGATCGGCGCCCCACAGCAGCAGCAGATAGCGCAGACGCTGCAGGCCCGCCGTTGGGCGCGCCTGAATAACGGTATAGGCACGCTGAGTGTCCAGCTTAACCGACGAGACAACGCCGACCGGATACCCTTCCGGGAATCGGCCGCCCAGACCGGAGGTAACCAGCACATCGCCGACGCGAATGTCGGTGTTGGCCGGCAGATGCTCCAGCTGTAAATCGTCGGTGCAGCCGTTACCGGCGGCAATCACGCGGATATCGTTACGCAGCACCTGAATCGGCAACGCGTGGGTTGCATCGCAAATCAGCAGGACGCGGCTGGTCAGTTTTGCCACCGCGACAACCTGACCCACAACGCCTTTGTCGCTGATGACCGGCTGGCCTTCATAGACGCCGTTGACGGTGCCTTTATCGATAACAACCTGATCGCTGTACGGATCGTTAACCGTTGAGATCACCTGCGTCACCATTTTTTGTTCGTCCTGGCGCAGCGGTGAACCTAACAGTTCGCGTAAACGGGCATTTTCCTGTTTGTACTGACCCAGCATCAGCAGGTCGCTGTTTTTCAGCAGCAGCTCCTGACGTAATGCGCGGTTTTCAAGCTCGAGCTGGTCGTGTGATGCCAGCGTTTGCGAGACGCTATCGAGCAGTTCACGGGGACCATTAGAAACAAAATAGAAAGGACTGACGGCAGTATCCATGTATGTTCGGATTTGACTGAACATACCCAGGCGGCTGTCGGCGATAATGACACCCAGCGCCACCAGCACCGCCAGAATAAGGCGAATCTGCAGCGACGGGCCACGGCTAAAAATGGGCTTCATAGGCTATGCGTATTCTCGTGTCAGTGAAATTAAGGGTAGCCTGCTGGCTACCCTGAACCTCATGCTGACTACTCTTCGCTAAACAAATCGCCGCCGTGCATGTCGATCATTTCCAGCGCCTTGCCGCCGCCGCGCGCTACGCAGGTCAGCGGATCTTCAGCAACGACAACTGGAATACCGGTTTCTTCCATCAGCAGGCGATCGAGGTTGCGCAGCAGCGCGCCGCCGCCGGTCAGCACCATACCGCGTTCGGAGATGTCGGAAGCCAGTTCTGGCGGGCACTGTTCCAGTGCAACCATCACGGCGCTTACGATACCGGTCAGCGGTTCCTGCAGCGCTTCAAGAATTTCATTGGAGTTCAGCGTGAAGCCACGCGGAACACCTTCTGCCAGGTTACGGCCACGGACTTCGATTTCACGCACTTCGTCACCCGGGTAAGCGGAGCCGATTTCGTGCTTGATACGTTCTGCGGTCGCTTCACCGATCAGAGAGCCATAGTTACGACGAACGTAGTTGATGATCGCTTCGTCGAAGCGGTCGCCGCCGATACGGACAGAGGAAGAGTAAACCACGCCGTTCAGAGAGATAACGGCGACTTCGGTAGTACCACCACCGATATCCACAACCATAGAACCGGTTGCTTCAGAAACCGGCAGACCCGCACCGATTGCCGCAGCCATCGGTTCTTCAATCAGGAAGACTTCACGGGCGCCAGCGCCCTGAGCGGATTCACGGATTGCGCGGCGTTCAACCTGGGTTGCGCCAACCGGCACACAAACCAGCACGCGCGGGCTCGGGCGCATAAAGCTGTTGCTGTGAACCTGTTTGATGAAGTGCTGGAGCATTTTCTCGGTCACGAAGAAGTCAGCGATAACGCCGTCTTTCATCGGACGAATGGCCGCGATGTTGCCCGGCGTACGGCCCAGCATCTGTTTAGCGTCATGACCTACGGCGGCCACGCTTTTCGGTGAACCGGCACGATCCTGACGAATGGCGACCACGGAAGGCTCATTCAATACGATGCCTTGTCCTTTTACGTAAATCAGGGTATTCGCGGTACCCAGGTCAATGGACAGGTCATTGGAAAACATGCCACGAAATTTTTTCAACATACTAAGGGATAATCCTGAAAGCTGGGGCGGAAAACAAAATCCGCTTACTTTACCAACCACACGCAGCAGCGACAAGGCGCAAAAATCATCTGCAACGGTGAAAATTAGTGCAGTTCGTTACCTTTGTTACAAATCCAACCTGACTCCTTCAGTGCAGGGAGACTCACTGCCGCTCCTTCCTGGATTTGTACCTGTCAAAGGACCTCACATGCATGGTGCGTCTTTTTTTCCGGCGAGCAGACATGCACACCCCCAGAAAAAACCGCGCGCGTTATTCTACGTGATAAACACGTTAAACAGCAGGTCAAACCGAATATCTTTGCGAATATTTTTTCACATTTGCGTCAAGTGGCTGTGAAGCAGCAAAAAAATCGCCCTGGCCGCCGAAAACTCCGCATTCCGTTAAAACCTGCCACTCGCCGCGGCTGCGGACGCCGGCGGCAAACACCTGGATAGAAGTGCCCTTGCAGGCCTCGACCAGGCTTTGTACCAGCAGCTGATTTTGGCTGCGCTTTTCAATATTCCGCACCAGCACCGGATCGAGCTTAATCAGTTCAATCTCAAGCTGTTTAATCCAGGTGGTGCTGACAAGCGCTAAACCCGCTTGGGTAACGGCAACCCGAACGCCTAAAGCATGCAATAAACGGACGACGGGCTGAAGACGCGTCATATGTTGACAGACATCTACCTCAGCAAGTTCAAAAATAATCCGTCGGCGATGCGATTTTTCGCACTGCATTAATACATCACGGAGCCAGCGTTGAAAGCGCGGGCGAATCAGCGACTCAACCGTGACCTGAATGGCCAGATTTTCTTCAGGCCAGAATCCCAGGAAAGGAACCAGACGGGTGATCTGTTGGCGGTCGTACTCTTCACCTAAGCCAAACTCCAGCACCATCGGCATATACTCGGCGGCAATCACTTCCTCTTTGCCGTCAAAAATGCGACACATCAGCTCACGGTGATGCACGCTACCGTCGCGCATGACGGCCGGTTTTTGATAAATACGCGGGCCGCCGCGGCTGAGCATCTGCTCGATGAGCGTACGCCAGCGCACGTTGCCACGGCCTTTTTCCGGCAGCGAATCATCATAGATAGCCCAGCTGTTGCTGCCTTGCAGCACCGCATTACGCACCGCGGCTTCAGCGTGCTCCATCACCTGTTCGGTGGTTTGTCCGCTGCGCCAGGCGCAAATACCGATATGCATCATATCGTCACGGTCGAGAATTTTGGCCAACGGCAGACCGTCTATCGCCTTCAGCAACTGCCCGGCGATGCTGTCCGCCTCTTTCAACGTGCGATGCGGCAACAGCACCGTAAAGTCGCTGCGGCGGTAGCGCGCCAGCAACGCGCCAGGGTAGCGCATAATAAAGGTAGAAAGCAGATTGATGAGCGTAAAGACATGCTCTTCCGCTGCTGCGCGGCCCCAGTTATCACGCAGGAAATCAAAATCTGGCAGGCGAATCATCATCACGATGCCATGCGAGCCGACGTTTTCCTGGTCATCCAGCAGCGTGGCCAGTTGGTTATCAAAGAACAGGCGATTGCTTAGACCGGTTTTCGCATCCTGCGCAGCGTAGGAGCGGATCAGCGTATCCAGGCGGCTGCGCTGATCGCTGGCGAACTGCAGATCCGACAGCAGCATATCCAGCGCCGAACTGGTGCGCGCTGGCCATTCATGAATGCTGCCTTTTACCTTCGCGCCGCGTTCGCCGTTGAGGATGCGCGTCGCTCGCTGTTCCAGCAGCTCTTCGCCGGCCAGCTGGCGACGCAGCCAGCGCACGGCGATAAACACCACCAGCACCATAAAGGCAATGGTGATCGTCAGCGGTGCGGTCGTCATCAGCGAACGGAAATAGTTGGCCATCGGGTCCTGATAGACCAGATGAATCGTCATTCCCGGATGTTTAAGCGATGGCACGGACATTTCGCGGAACTGATAATGGCTGCCCATCGGCAAATAGCTACTGCTGCGCGTATGGCTGAACAGCGATTTACCGTTGAGAGTAAAGTCGATATGCACGATGTCGAGCGGCACCATGATTTCATCAAGCTGATTATCCAGCTTATCAAATGAGGTGCTGACCAGACGGTTATCCAGAACCGTCGCGACAGCCTGCACGCGGCTGGCTATCTTATACTGTATGCCGTTATAGAAACTCAGCGAGGAGCCGATTAACGTCACAAAGATGGTAAGCCCGGTTAAGAGCGTAAAAAAGGCTGAGAACTTCGTCGTTAATCGCATCCCTGAGTTAACTCCGCGGGTTATTCGTCTCCCGACAGCAGGTCGGGTGCCAGCATCCGTGTCTTACAAGAAGTAAGCACTAACATATCAAACCAGGTCGGCATACTACCAAACCTGGCGGATCTGGCAATTTATTGCGCCAAATCGGCATCAAATTATGATAAGCGAGTATAGTCCCGGGTTAATTTTTTCACTATCAGTCCATGTAAGTAAGGAAAGGGTTATGCAGGCACTCATCTTAGATCAGCAGGATGGCAAAACCATCGCCGCAGTGAAGGCCGTTGACGACAGTCTGCTGCCGCAGGGTAACGTCACCGTGGATATCCAGTGGTCCAGCCTGAACTACAAAGACGCGCTGGCCATTACCGGCAAAGGAAAGATTATCCGTAACTTCCCGATGGTGCCGGGTATCGACTTCGCCGGTACGGTGCACGCCAGCGACGACGCGCGCTATACCCCGGGTCAGCCGGTTCTGCTGACCGGTTGGGGCGTGGGCGAAAACCACTGGGGCGGGCTGTCCGAGCGCGCACGCGTCAACGGCGACTGGCTGGTGCCGCTGCCGGCAGGTCTTGATGGGCGTAAGGCGATGATCATCGGTACTGCGGGCTTTACCGCCATGCTCTGCGTCATGGCGTTAGAAGACGCGGGCGTGCGTCCTGACGACGGGGAAATCGTGGTGACCGGCGCCAGCGGCGGCGTGGGCAGCACCGCGATCGCCCTGCTGCACAAGCTGGGTTACCAGGTGGCGGCGGTTTCCGGGCGAGAAAGCACTCACGACTATCTGCGCGCGCTCGGCGCAAACCGTATTCTGAGCCGCGATGAATTTGCCGAAACCCGTCCGCTGGAAAAACAGATTTGGGCCGGTGCCGTGGATACGGTTGGCGACAAAGTGCTGGCGAAAGTGCTGGCGCAGATGAACTACGGTGGCTGCGTTGCGGCCTGCGGCCTGGCGGGCGGTTTTGCCCTGCCGACTACCGTCATGCCGTTTATTCTGCGCAACGTCCGTCTTCAGGGCGTCGACTCGGTCATGACGCCAGCGGCGCGGCGCGCTGAAGCCTGGAAGCGTCTGGTTGTCGACCTGCCGGAATCGTTCTTTGCGCAGAGTGCGACGGAGATAGCGCTGGAAGACGCACCGCGCTTCGCCGACAAAATCATTAACAACCAGATTCAGGGCCGTACGCTGGTCAAAATCGCCTAATCTGCAATTTTTCGTGACATATTCGCATTAACCCGTTGCCTCCGTCATGCTTAGAAAAAAAGCATGACGGAGTGCATCATGAGCTACAAAAAACTGACCGAAGCAGACGTCACGGCCGAGTCCGTGTTTATGCTCAAGCGCCGCCAGGTGCTGAAAATGCTAGGCCTCGGCGCCGCCACGGCCTCGTTTCCGCTTCACGCCTCCAGCCTCACCGACTGGTTTAAAGGTAATGACCGTCCCGCCGCCCCCTCCGGTGCGCCGCTGACCTTCACGCAGCCCACGCAATGGCAAAATAAGCTGACGTTAACGCCGGAAAATAAAGTCACCGGCTACAACAACTTCTATGAGTTTGGCCTTGATAAAGCCGACCCGGCGGCCAACGCCGGAAGCTTGCCGACCAACCCGTGGACGTTGACCATCGGCGGTGAAGTCGCGAAACCCTTAACGCTTGACCATGACTCCCTGACGAAACGTTTTCCGCTGGAAGAGCGAATTTACCGTATGCGCTGCGTTGAAGCCTGGTCGATGGTGGTTCCGTGGATTGGCTTCCCGCTGCATAAGCTGCTGGCTGCCGTCGAGCCCACCAGCAACGCCAAATATGTCGCCTTCAAAACGCTCTACTCGCCGGAAACCATGCCCGGACAGAAAGACCGCTTTATCGGCGGCGGCCTCGCGTATCCTTATATAGAAGGGTTACGCCTCGACGAGGCGATGCACCCCCTGACGCTGCTGACCGTAGGCGTCTACGGCAAAGCGCTGCCGCCGCAAAACGGCGCACCGATCCGCCTGACCGTGCCGTGGAAATACGGTTTTAAAGGCATTAAATCGATCGTCAGCATTATGCTCACCCGCGAGCGGCCTCATTCTACGTGGAACCTGGCGGCGCCGGATGAATACGGGTTTTATGCCAACGTTAACCCACACGTCGATCATCCGCGCTGGTCACAGGCCAGCGAGCGTTTTATTGGCGCAGGCGGCATCCTCGACGTCCAACGCCAGCCGACGCTGCTGTTTAACGGCTATGCCGATGAAGTGGCATCGTTGTATCGCGGCATGAACCTGCGGGAGAACTTTTAATGCGTTTAACGGCTAAACAGGTTATCTGGCTGAAAGTTTTCCTGCATCTGGCGGCATTTTTGCCCTTTGTCTGGCTGTTCTGGGCGGTTTCTCACGGCCAGCTTAGCGCCGACCCGGTGAAGGATATTCAGCATTTTACCGGTAGGATGGCTCTGAAATTACTGCTGGCGACCTTGTTAGTCGCTCCGCTGGCGCGCTACGCTAAACAGCCGCTGCTGATTCGTACGCGCCGATTACTGGGGCTGTGGTGCTTTGCGTGGGCGACGATCCACCTGACCAGCTACAGTTTACTGGAGCTCGGCATCCGCAATGTGTCGCTATTAGGGCAGGAGATTGTTACCCGGCCGTATTTGTTGCTGGGTTTCGCCTGCTGGTTAATCCTGCTCGCGCTGGCGGTGACCTCTACTCAGGCTATGCAGCGAAAATTAGGTCGGCGCTGGCAGCTTTTGCACAATTTCGTCTATCTTGTCGCGATCCTCGCGCCGATACATTACCTATGGTCGGTGAAGATAATCTCACCCCAGCCGCTTCTCTACGCTGGGTGCGCCATCGTGCTGTTGGCCTGCCGATACAAGAAGTTTCGCCAATGGTGGCGATGATGTCGCGATATGTGCGGTTTACCACAATTCACTTATAGTCAGACGTTCTTTACACGATAGCGGTTGATAATCTTCCCTGATAAGACCAGTATTTAGCTGCCAAATGCTACGAAATAGTTATAATGTGCGACCTTGGTTTTCCTGGAGGGGGTTTTAAGCCTCTGAAAAGGTGACAATCGCGCATCGAAGGTATATTTTGTTTTTTACCCGAGAATTGCAGGAGATAGCAGCACAATGACTGACAAGTTTCGCATTTTGCTTTTGAACGGCCCGAACCTGAATATGTTAGGCACCCGTGAGCCAGAGAAGTACGGCACGCTGACGCTTTCCCAGATCGTAAGCCGCTTAAACGCGGAAGCCGAAGCCTTGAACGTCACGCTCGATAGCCTGCAATCCAACGCCGAGTACGTCCTCATCGACCGTATTCATCAGGCTAAAGACAATATTGACTATATCCTGATCAATCCGGCCGCGTTCACGCACACGAGCGTTGCCCTTCGCGATGCGTTGCTGGCGGTGAGCATCCCGTTTATCGAGATTCACCTGAGCAACGTTCATGCGCGCGAACCATTCCGCCATCACTCGTATCTGTCTGATATCGCTTCCGGCGTTATCTGCGGACTCGGGGCTGACGGCTATTCATACGCTTTACAGACGGCGGTAAAACGCCTGTCACAATCAAACTAAACAAAGAGTACGGAACCCACTCATGGATATTCGTAAGATTAAAAAACTGATCGAGCTGGTCGAAGAGTCTGGCATCAACGAACTGGAAATTTCTGAAGGCGAAGAGTCTGTACGCATCAGCCGTTCAGCACCGAACACCGGCATTCCAGTGATGCAGCAGGCTTATGCAGCGCCTGTAATGCAACAGCAGGCACCTGTCGCGGCAGCACCAGCTGCAGCTGAAGCTCCGGCTAAAGCTGAAATCAGTGGTCACATCGTACGTTCCCCGATGGTTGGTACTTTCTATCGCACCCCAGGCCCGGATGCTAAAGCATTCGTGGAAATTGGTCAGAAAGTTAACGTGGGCGACACCCTGTGCATCGTTGAAGCGATGAAAATGATGAACCAGATCGAAGCTGACAAAGCAGGGACTGTGAAAGCAATCCTGGTAGAAAGCGGTCAGCCGGTTGAATTTGACGAGCCTCTGGTCGTCATCGAGTAACGAGGCGAAGATGCTGGATAAAATTGTCATCGCGAACCGCGGCGAGATCGCACTGCGTATTCTGCGTGCCTGTAAAGAACTGGGCATTAAGACCGTCGCTGTACACTCCACTGCGGACCGCGATTTAAAACACGTACTGCTGGCGGATGAGACGGTTTGTATCGGCCCGGCTCCGTCCGTAAAAAGCTATCTGAACATCCCGGCTATCATCAGCGCCGCTGAGATCACCGGGGCCGTTGCGATTCACCCAGGCTATGGCTTCCTCTCTGAGAACGCCAACTTTGCCGAGCAGGTTGAACGTTCTGGCTTTATCTTCATCGGCCCGAAAGCCGACACCATTCGCCTGATGGGCGACAAAGTGTCTGCAATCACCGCGATGAAGAAAGCCGGCGTACCAACCGTTCCGGGCTCTGACGGCCCGCTGGGCGACGACATGGACGCTAACCGCGCACATGCGAAACGCATCGGCTACCCGGTCATTATCAAAGCCTCCGGCGGCGGCGGCGGTCGCGGTATGCGCGTGGTGCGCAGCGATGCCGATCTGGCGCAGTCCATTGCCATGACCAAAGCGGAAGCGAAGTCTGCTTTCAACAACGACATGGTGTACATGGAGAAATACCTGGAAAATCCTCGCCACGTCGAGATCCAGGTGCTGGCTGATGGTCAGGGCAACGCTATCTATCTGGCTGAACGCGACTGCTCTATGCAGCGTCGTCACCAGAAAGTCGTCGAAGAAGCGCCAGCGCCGGGCATTACCCCGGAACTGCGTCGCTACATCGGCGAACGCTGCGCGAAAGCGTGCGTGGATATCGGCTACCGTGGTGCAGGTACTTTCGAGTTCCTGTTCGAAAACGGCGAGTTCTACTTCATTGAAATGAACACCCGTATCCAGGTAGAGCACCCGGTTACCGAGATGATCACCGGCGTTGACCTGATCAAAGAGCAGCTGCGTATCGCTGCCGGTCAGCCGCTGTCCATCAAGCAAGAAGAAGTTCAGGTTCGCGGCCACGCGGTGGAATGCCGTATCAACGCCGAAGACCCGGATACCTTCCTGCCAAGCCCGGGTAAAATTACCCGCTTCCACGCGCCGGGCGGTTTTGGCGTTCGTTGGGAATCTCATATCTACGCCGGCTACACCGTACCGCCGTATTATGACTCAATGATCGGCAAGCTCATCTGCTTCGGTGAGACCCGTGACGTGGCGATTGCTCGCATGAAGAATGCGCTGCAGGAGCTGATCATCGACGGTATCAAAACCAACGTTGATCTGCAGATGCGTATTATGAGCGACGAGAACTTCCAGCATGGTGGTACTAACATCCACTATCTGGAGAAAAAACTCGGATTGCAGGAAAAATAATCCTGTTCTCGCAGCAAAAGGCCGGATTTTCCGGCCTTTTTTGTTTTTCTCTCCCCTCATCTTTTCCTTGCGGTACAATCCCCGCTTTCTTCATCCACAAGGGACAAAAAATGGACAAGCGTTTTGTTCAGGCCCATAAAGAGGCGCGCTGGGCGCTGGGGCTAACCCTTCTTTATCTTGCAGCATGGTTAGCAAGCGCTTACATACCAAGCTCAATGCAGGGCTTCACCGGCCTGCCGCGCTGGTTTGAAATGGCCTGCCTGCTGATGCCGCTGGTGTTTATCCTTCTTTGCTGGCTGATGGTGCGCTTTATCTTCCGTGATATTCCTTTGGAGGATAACGATGCAAACTGAGATTATCGTTGTCCTGGTGCTGTACCTGTTCGTGGTGTTCGGCCTGTCGCTGTACGCCATGCGTAAACGCAGCACCGGCTCCTTCCTCAGCGAGTATTTTCTCGGTAGCCGTTCGATGGGCGGTTTTGTGCTGGCAATGACGCTGACCACCACCTATATCAGCGCCAGCTCGTTTATCGGCGGGCCAGGCGCCGCCTATAAATACGGGCTAGGCTGGGTACTACTGGCGCTGATTCAGGTGCCGACTATCTGGCTATCGCTGGGGGTATTGGGCAAGAAATTCGCCATTCTGGCGCGCCGTTATAATGCCATTACCCTTAACGACATGCTGCAGGCTCGCTACCAGAATCGTGCTGTCGTCTGGATCGCCAGTATCAGCCTGCTGATTGCGTTTGTGGGGGCGATTGCCGTCCAGTTTATCGGCGGCGCGCGGCTGCTGGAAACCGCAGCGGGGATTAAGTACGAAACCGGGCTACTGATCTTTGGTATCACCATCGCACTGTACACCGCCTTTGGCGGCTTCCGCGCCAGCGTGCTCAACGACACCATGCAAGGGATGGTGATGCTGATTGGCACCATCGTGCTGCTGGTTGGCGTGGTTCATGCCGCCGGTGGTCTGCATAACGCGGTCAATACGCTGGAACAGATCAACCCGCAGCTGGTCTCTCCACACGGTGCGGACGATATCCTGACGCCAACCTTTATGACCTCGTTCTGGGTACTGGTCTGCTTTGGCGTGATTGGCCTGCCGCATACTGCCGTTCGCTGCATCTCCTATAAAGACAGTAAGGCGGTGCACCGCGGGATTATTATCGGCACTATCGTCGTCGCAATTTTGATGCTGGGGATGCACCTGGCGGGCGCGCTCGGGCGTGCGGTGCTACCGCACCTCACCGTACCGGATCTGGTGATCCCGACGCTGATGGTACAGGTTCTACCGCCGTGGGCCGCCGGCCTGTTTCTTGCCGCACCGATGGCGGCGATTATGTCGAACGTAAACGCCCACCTCTTGCAGGCGTCGGCGACGATCGTTAAAGATCTGTGGCTCAGTTCGCAGCCGACTAAAATACATAACGAACACCGCCTGAAACGCATCTCAACCTGGACCACGTTGGTACTGGGCATTCTGATGATGCTGGCCGCCTGGCGACCGCCGGAGATGATCATCTGGCTGAACCTGCTGGCCTTTGGCGGGCTGGAAGCCGTATTCCTGTGGCCGCTGGTGCTTGGCCTCTACTGGGAGCGCGCGAACGCCGCCGGTGCATTAAGCGCGATGATCGTCGGCGGCGTACTTTACGCCGTGCTGGCGACGTTTAAGATTCAGTACCTGGGCTTCCATCCGATTGTGCCCTCGTTACTGCTAAGTTTGCTGGCGTTTGTGGTCGGGAACCGTTTTGGTCACCCAGCACCGCAGGCTGCCGTAATTTCTACTGATAAATAAAGAGTTTTGCCATGCCGTGGATCCAACTGAAACTGAACACAACCGGCGAGAATGCCGAAGATCTTAGCGATGCGCTGATGGAAGCCGGTTCGGTCTCCATCACCTTCCAGGATACGCATGACACGCCGGTCTTCGAGCCGCTGCCGGGTGAAACTCGCCTGTGGGGCGATACCGACGTTATCGGCCTGTTCGACGCAGAAACCGACATGAAAGAGGTCGTTGCCCTCCTGGAACAGCATCCGCTGCTGGGCACAGGCTTTGCGCATAAAATCGAACAGCTGGAAGACAAAGACTGGGAACGCGAGTGGATGGATAACTTCCACCCCATGCGTTTTGGCGAACGTCTGTGGATCTGCCCAAGCTGGCGCGACGTGCCGGACGAGAACGCGGTCAACGTCATGCTCGATCCGGGTCTGGCGTTTGGCACCGGCACCCATCCAACAACCTCTCTGTGCCTGCAGTGGCTGGACGGTCTGGATCTGGCGGGTAAAACCGTGATCGACTTCGGCTGCGGTTCAGGGATCCTTGCGATCGCCGCACTGAAGCTGGGTGCCGCGCGCGCAATCGGGATCGATATCGATCCGCAGGCTATTCAGGCGAGCCGCGATAACGCCCAGCGTAACGGCGTTTCTGAGCGTCTGGAGCTGTATCTGCCGCAGGACCAGCCAGAAGCCATGAAAGCCGACGTGGTGGTCGCTAACATCCTGGCCGGCCCGTTACGCGAGCTGGCGCCATTAATCAGCGTACTGCCGGTTACAGGCGGCCTGCTGGGCCTTTCCGGTATTCTCGCCAGCCAGGCGGAAAGCGTGTGCGAAGCGTACGCCGACCTTTTCGACCTCGATGCTGTAGTCGAAAAAGAAGAGTGGTGCCGGATTACCGGACGCAAAAAATAATCTTCTCTCAATGCGGCCTGCGGGCCGCATTTTCCCCTACCTGCTCTCTTTTCCCCGCCATAAATGCGAGACAGATCTCATTTAGCTCTTCAATATTGTTCATAATATCATCGTTTTATCGTTCAGACGTTGGCCATTACGTAAGAATGCGAGAGAAGTTTGATGATTTTATCAATGCGCACAAATCATCCACTTTTATTTAATTTTATGATTAATATAGAAATTTATCTTCGAATCGCTTTCAGGACTGAGATTCATTGATCTACAACATCTGATTGCTCAAAGTTTGGCCTTTCATCTCGTGCAAAAAATGCGTAATATACGCCGCCTTGCAGTCACAGTATGGTCATTTCTTAACTCATGCGCATCGGACAACACCAGCTCAGAAATCGCCTGATCGCAGCGCCCATGGCTGGCATTACTGACAGACCATTCCGGACGTTGTGCTACGAGATGGGGGCAGGCCTAACCGTATCAGAGATGATGTCCTCCAACCCACAGGTGTGGGAGAGCGACAAGTCCCGGCTACGGATGGTGCACGTGGATGAGCCAGGTATTCGCACGGTGCAAATCGCCGGTAGCGATCCTGAAGAAATGGCCGGAGCCGCCCGCATTAATGTGGAAAGCGGCGCCCAGATTATTGATATCAATATGGGCTGTCCGGCAAAAAAGGTGAATCGCAAGCTCGCAGGCTCAGCCCTACTGCAATACCCGGATCAGGTGAAGGCTATCCTGAACGCGGTTGTAAAGGCGGTGGACGTTCCTGTCACACTCAAGATTCGCACTGGCTGGGCTCCTGAACACCGTAACTGTGTAGAGATTGCCCAACTGGCTGAAGATTGTGGCATTCAGGCTCTGACTATTCACGGACGCACTCGCGCCTGCTTGTTTAACGGAGAAGCTGAATACGACAGCATTCGGACAGTTAAGCAGAACGTTTCCATTCCGATTATCGCGAATGGTGACATTACTGACCCGCTTAAAGCCAGAGCTGTACTCGACTATACGGGGGCTGATGCCCTGATGATAGGCCGTGCGGCTCAGGGAAGACCCTGGATCTTTCGGGAAATCCAGCATTATCTGGACACTGGGGAGCTGCTGCCCCCGCTGCCTTTGGCAGAGGTTAAGCGCTTGCTTTGTGCGCACGTTCGGGAACTGCACGACTTTTATGGTCAAGCAAAAGGCTACCGAATCGCGCGGAAACACGTCTCCTGGTATCTCCAGGAGCACGCTCCAAATGACCAGTTTCGGCGCACATTCAACGCCATTGAGGATGCCAGCGAACAGCTGGAGGCGTTGGAGGCATACTTCGAAAATTTTGCGTAATAGAAATAAAGAGCTGACAGAACTATGTTCGAACAACGCGTAAATTCTGACGTACTGACCGTTTCTACCGTTAACTCTCAGGATCAGGTAACCCAAAAACCCCTGCGTGACTCGGTTAAACAGGCACTGAAGAACTATTTTGCTCAACTGAACGGTCAGGACGTTAATGACCTGTATGAGCTGGTACTGGCTGAAGTAGAACAGCCCCTGTTGGACATGGTGATGCAATACACCCGTGGTAACCAGACCCGCGCAGCCCTGATGATGGGCATCAACCGCGGTACTCTGCGTAAGAAACTGAAAAAATACGGCATGAACTGATACTAATCAGTTATGTTGTTGATAGAAAAGGCGCTACTCGGCATGGGGATGCGCCTTTTTTATTGCCTGCTTATGCTTCGCAATACACCATACGATAGCCCTGACCTTCAGGGATGACCCGCGCGAAGCCAGACCCGCCAAAGTGCATTCCCGCCACCAGCAGCTTTTCCTGCACCGCCTGAGCCAGAATCCGTTTACGTGATGCCTTCGCCTGCTCAGGATCGATATCAAACGCAATAGACACATCCGGCTGCGCGGTCTGAATATAGGGGAAATGTACGATGTCCCCCCAGATAATCAGGCTTTCCTGCGGCGAGTCAATCCGATAGCCCGTATGCCCCGGCGTATGGCCCGGTAGTGCAACAGGCCGAATGCCTTCTACGATCGGCTTGTCGTCCAGCAGATGGACCCTTTCGCCGTATACCGCCAGCGTCCGCCTTGCCCGGGTGAAATTGCGCTGCGCCCGCTCGTTCGCCTGCGCCAGACGTTCATCATCTTGCCAGAAAGCGACTTCATTCGGATGGAGGTACAGCTGTGCATTGGGATACACCGCATCGCCCGCCTCGTTCAGCAGACCGCCGATATGGTCCGGATGCGCATGCGTCAACAGCAACGTGTCTACCGCCTGCGGCACAACCCCAAAGTCCTGTAAATGCCCAGCGAGCTGGCCACCGACGTTGTTTGCTCCTCCCGTACCAGAATCAACCAGAATCGTTCGCCCGCGCCCGCGAATCAGATAGCCATAAATGTGCAGGTTGCCGGGATCCGTTACGCCAGCGCTGCGCTGAATCTCGCCGGCATCCGTTGTCGTAATGCCTGAGAGCAAATCCAGACTGGCGGACATGTTTCCGTCGCTCAATGCAATGACTTCAAAATCGCCAATCTGGCGAGACACACATTTCATAAGCACCTCATGATAAGCACGGTAAGTTATCGATAAGATGACAGATTGCGCATGGCCGCAACAGGGAAAGCGTAACGAGATGAAATCTTTTCAGCCCCGTTCGCGAGGCCAAAATCAACCCTTCGCCGCCCGTACCGGCGAGGCAGCCCAAAGATGTGAGTCGCAGAGAACAGACATAATATTATCCACCAGCAGCGGAGCCTGCTGATAGAGATCAAATTGCCGTGGTTCCATAAGCCAGTTTTTAATGATGCCGATAAATGCGCTATGCAAGACAATCAATATAATCTCAATATTTGTATCTACAGGTAATAATCGGTTACGTACGCATGTCTGTAAAATACCCCGCACGGTATTATAGTCAAACCCGATTTTCTGCCTGATATCCTGCTCCGACATCATATCGCTGGTAAATTCACACTTGTGATACAAAATTTGCATCAGCGCTTTCTGCCTCGGCGTTTCGGCTATATATTGCAGCCCCGCCACGAATTTATTCCTCAGCGCCAGCAACGGATTTTCATGCTCTATTGGTATCAATTTATGATGAATAAGATCGCGCAGCGGGAGCTGCGCTTGCCACATGGCATTAAACAGCTCACTCTTACTGACGAAATGCCAATATACGGCACCGCGCGTCACGCCGGCAGCCGCGGCGATATCGGTCAGCGTCGTGTTACTGACTCCGCGTAACGCGAACTGCTCAATTGCCACGTCCAGCAGCAGCTGGCGCGTTTTGAGCGCCTCTTCCCGTGTTTTTCTGGCCATATCATCGGTCGCCTGCCGCTGAATAAGCGGTGAATGGAATACTCCAGCTAATTTACCACCGCGTGACAGATAAATTTTACCAAAAAGTTTGATGGTTATTGAAAATTAATAAATCAAAAATACATATATTTCACGCAATCATATTCACCACGCAAATAATAACCACCTCTATTTTATCTGGAGAATTCTCCATTCCTGCTATTTTTGTGTTTCCGTGCCCTGGCATTCTGTTAAAAATAACTATCGCTTACATCCACCGATATTTATTTGTAGGATATCGAACTGTTTCTATTCTCCCTTTCTTTCTCGGATTCATGGTCAAAAATGGCTATCAATCTATAAGGAACCGCAATGACGAGCCACGCCAGGATTACACTCTTATCCAGCTTAATTATCTCTGCGACATTACTGAGCGGCTGCGATAATTCTGGAGATCAGCAGGCGCATGCGCCCACACCTCAGGTCATCGTTCACATCGTGAACAACGCACCGCTCTCTATCACCACGGAACTGCCGGGCCGTACTTCCGCGTTTCGCGTCGCGGAGGTGCGACCGCAGGTCAGCGGCATTATTCTGAAGCGCAACTTTGTAGAAGGGAGCGATATTGAAGCCGGGCAATCGCTTTATCAGATAGACCCTGCAACCTACCAGGCTGCGTATGACAGCGCCAAAGGCGATGCATCTAAAGCGGAAGCCGCCGCCGCCATCGCACATCTGACGGTCAAACGCTACGTCCCGCTGCTGGGAACGAAATATATCAGCCAGCAGGATTACGATCAGGCCGTGGCTACCGCGCGCCAGGCTGACGCCGATGTTATGGCCGCGAAAGCCGCCGTTGAGAGTGCGCGTATTAATCTGGCCTACACCAAAGTGACCTCTCCCATTACCGGCCGTATCGGTAAATCCAGCGTAACGGAAGGCGCGCTGGTTACCAACGGCCAGGCGGAAGCCATGGCCACGGTGCAGCAGCTCGATCCCATCTACGTCGATGTGACTCAGTCCAGCAGTGATTTTATGCGTCTGAAACAAGAAAGCCTGCAACAGGGCGAAGGTGCCAAAAGCGTTCAATTGCTAATGGAAAACGGTCAACCCTACGCGCTGAAAGGTTCTCTGCAGTTTTCTGACGTCACCGTTGATGAGAGCACCGGCTCCATTACGCTACGCGCACTATTCCCTAACCCTCAGCATACGCTGCTGCCGGGCATGTTTGTACGCGCGCGCATCGATGAGGGAGTCAACCCGAGCGCAATACTGGTACCACAGCAGGGCGTCACCCGTACGCCGCGCAGCGATGCCACCGTACTGCTGGTGAACGACAAAAATCAGGTAGAAATCCGCAACGTGGTGGCGGCGCAAGCCGTAGGCGACCAGTGGCTGGTCACCAGCGGCCTGAAGGCCGGTGAGAAGGTTATCGTCAGCGGGCTGCAGAAAGTACATCCGGGCGTCACCGTCAAAGCAGAAGAGGACACCGCGGCTCCGGCTGCGCAATAAGGTAGCTATCCTATGTCTAAGTTTTTTATCCATCGCCCGGTATTCGCCTGGGTTCTGGCGATCATTATGATGATTGCGGGTGGGCTAGCTATTTTACAGCTGCCTATCGCCCAGTATCCGACCATTGCGCCGCCTGCCGTGGCGATTTCTGCCAACTACCCCGGAGCAGACGCGCAGACCGTGCAGGATACCGTGACGCAGGTTATCGAACAGAATATGAACGGTATCGATAACCTGATGTATATGTCCTCAACCAGCGACTCCGCGGGATCGGTGACCATTACCTTGACCTTTAATTCAGGGACCGATCCGGACATCGCACAGGTGCAGGTGCAGAACAAGCTGCAGCTGGCTACCCCTCTCTTGCCGCAGGAAGTACAGCAGCAGGGAATCAGCGTTGAGAAATCAAGCAGCAGCTTCCTGCTGGTTGCCGGGTTTATCTCCGATAACCCGAAGACCATTCAGGACGATATTTCTGACTATATAGCTTCCAATGTAAAAGACCCCATCAGCCGACTGAACGGCGTGGGCGACGTGCAGCTGTTCGGTGCTCAGTACGCAATGCGTATCTGGCTCGACAACAATCAGCTCAACAAGTACAACCTGACGCCGGTTGACGTGATCAATCAGTTGAAGGTGCAGAATAACCAGATTGCCGCGGGCCAGTTAGGCGGTACGCCTGCCGTGAAGGGGCAGCAGCTCAACGCCTCAATCATTGCCCAAACGCGGCTGAAAGATCCGGCGGAGTTTGGCAATATTACCCTCCGCGTCAACGCCGACGGTTCTGTCGTTCACTTGAGCGATGTTGCAAAAATTGAGCTGGGCGGCGAGAACTACAACGTGGTTGCCCGCATCAACGGAAAGCCAGCTTCGGGGCTCGGTATTAAGCTTGCCACCGGCGCGAACGCGCTGGATACCGCCAATGCCATTAAGGCGAAGCTGGCGGAGCTGCAGCCGTTCTTTCCGCAGGGAATGAAGGTCGTCTATCCCTATGACACCACGCCTTTCGTCACTATTTCGATTCATGAAGTGATCAAGACGCTGTTTGAGGCCATCATTCTCGTCTTTCTCGTGATGTATCTGTTCCTGCAAAATATGCGCGCCACGCTGATTCCGACCATTGCCGTGCCGGTGGTGCTGCTGGGCACCTTCGCCGTGCTGGCGATGTTCGGCTATTCGATAAATACCCTGACGATGTTCGGTATGGTGCTTGCAATAGGCCTGTTGGTCGACGATGCCATTGTGGTGGTCGAAAACGTCGAGCGCGTGATGGTGGAAGAGCGGCTCTCTCCGGTCGAAGCGACGGAAAAATCGATGTCGCAGATCCAGGGGGCGCTGGTTGGTATTGCCATGGTGCTGTCGGCGGTCTTTGTACCGATGGCCTTCTTCGGTGGCTCTACTGGTGCCATTTATCGACAGTTCTCCATTACCATCGTGTCGGCAATGGCGCTGTCGGTGCTGGTTGCGTTGATTCTGACACCTGCGCTGTGCGCGACGTTACTGAAGCCCAGCGCGGCCGGGCATCACGAAAAGAAAGGGTTCTTCGCGTGGTTCAACAATAAATTTGATCGTAGCGTAAACCATTACACCCACAGCGTAAGCGGCATTCTGCGCAATACCGGGCGCTATCTGGTTATCTACGTTCTGATCGTGGTCGGGATGGCGCTGCTGTTTGTCCGTCTGCCCACCTCGTTCTTACCGGATGAAGATCAGGGCGTATTCCTGACGATGGTCCAACTGCCCGCCGGTGCGACGCAAGAACGTACGCAGAAGGTGCTGGATACGGTCACTCAGTATTACCTGAACAACGAGAAGGCCAACGTTGAAAGCGTCTTTACCGTCAACGGTTTTAGCTTCAGCGGCCAGGGTCAGAACGCAGGCATGGCCTTCGTTAGCCTCAAGCCCTGGGAGACGCGCAGCGGTGATGAAAACGGCGTAGGGGCTATTATCAAGCGGGCGACGATGGCCTTTAGCCAGATAAAAGACGCCATGGTGTTCCCTTTCAACATGCCGGCGATTATCGAGCTGGGCACGGCAACCGGGTTTGACTTCGAGCTCATCGATCAGGGCAACCTTGGCCACACGGCGCTCACTCAGGCACGCAATCAGCTGCTGGGTATGGTGCAGCAGCATCCGGACCAGTTAGTGCGCGTACGCCCTAATGGTCTGGAAGATACCGCACAGTTCAAACTTGAAGTCGATCAGGAAAAAGCGCAGGCGTTGGGCGTTTCGTTGTCGGATATTAACCAGACTATCTCGGCGGCGCTAGGTGGCGCCTACGTTAACGACTTTATCGATCGCGGTCGTGTGAAGAAGGTGTATGTTCAGGCAGATGCCAAATTCCGCATGCTGCCGGGCGATGTCAACAATATGTATGTGCGCAGCAGCAATGGCGAAATGGTGCCATTCTCCGCTTTCGTCAGCTCACGTTGGGTTTACGGCTCTCCACGCCTGGAACGCTACAACGGCCTGCCTTCCATGGAAATTATGGGGGAAGCGGCACCGGGTAAAAGTACCGGCGAGGCGATGGCGCTGATGGAACAACTGGCCAGCAGGCTGCCGTCTGGCATCGGTTTCGATTGGACAGGAATGTCGTACCAGGAACGCTTATCCGGAAACCAGGCACCAGCGCTTTATGCTATTTCACTGATTGTGGTCTTTTTGTGCCTGGCCGCGCTCTATGAGAGCTGGTCAATCCCGTTTTCGGTCATGCTGGTTGTTCCGCTGGGCGTTGTGGGAGCGCTGCTGGCAGCCTCATTGCGCGGTCTGAATAACGACGTTTACTTCCAGGTGGGTCTGCTGACGACGATAGGCCTATCGGCGAAGAACGCCATTTTGATCGTCGAGTTCGCCAAGGATCTCATGGAGAAAGAGGGCAAAGGGGTTATTGAAGCTACGCTTGAAGCGTCACGCATGCGCCTGCGCCCCATTCTGATGACCTCGCTCGCCTTTATTCTCGGCGTTATGCCGTTGGTCATCAGTCGAGGTGCAGGGAGCGGCGCGCAGAATGCGGTCGGCACCGGTGTTATGGGTGGGATGTTGACGGCTACCTTGCTTGCCATCTTCTTCGTACCAGTGTTCTTCGTCGTTGTCAGACGACGCTTCAGTCGACACCGTGAGTAATCGACAAAATGCTTCATGACAGGGCGCCTTCGGGCGCCTTTTTTATATCCAAAGTTTCGCAATCGCAGTAAACTCAATACATTAGCAATCACATCCACCGACAGTGCTAACCAATACACCATTCCGTTATTTTCTTCTGCATTATTTCTGCATAATCCGGCTGCTAATCTCTCGTCTTCTCCATGATATTTACGTAACACATAAATTGAGATTATTTCCCCTATCAGAAAGCCCGTGTACAGGTGATAAAATAAGCCATTCCGTAATACGTTCCTGACGGGCGTAATGAAACGGATTATTCAGAGGCTATATCATGAAAAAATTTATTCTGGTGACGCTGCTGGCAACGCTGCTGGCAGGCTGTGCGCACGACTCCCCTTGCGTACCGGTCTATGACGACCAGGGACGACTGGTTCACACCAATACCTGCATGAAAGGCACCACGCAAGATAACTGGGAAACAGCTGGCGCGATCGCCGGCGGCGCAGCGGCGCTGGCAGGGTTGACGTTGGGCATTGTAGCGCTGACGAAATAACCGAATGGTGGGAGGATGCAGTTCCTCCAGACCTCCTCTCGCGCTGGCTATTATTGTGAAGATAATACCAGCGCGTTTTTTATGCGTAATAGATCTGTATTGTTTATTCTGTTCAGAATAAATAACGTCATAAAGAATAAAGAGATAACACATCTCTTTATTTCCCATCTAGCGTTAACATTCTATTAAATATTTAACGGGTAATACCCTGCAGGTTAATCTGTAAGCCGGATAACGCACGACGGTCAGCACGTCGAGGAGGTCAGCATTACGTAAATGATAATTCAGTCAGACACTTGAGCTAGGTAGACAACCGGAAACAGTGGCTTTTTTATTTTTTGCGCCAACGCAAAAAGGCCATCCTTTCGGATGGCCTTCTGCTTTATTTGATGCCTGGCAGTTCCCTACTCTCGCATGGGGAGACCCCACACTACCATCGGCGCTACGGCGTTTCACTTCTGAGTTCGGCATGGGGTCAGGTGGGACCACCGCGCTACGGCCGCCAGGCAAATTCTTTACTAAGCGCCGAACTTTAACCTAAAAAAGTGGTGCTGATACCCAGAGTCGAACTGGGGACCTCACCCTTACCAAGGGTGCGCTCTACCAACTGAGCCATATCAGCACGCTAAATTTGATGCCTGGCAGTTCCCTACTCTCGCATGGGGAGACCCCACACTACCATCGGCGCTACGGCGTTTCACTTCTGAGTTCGGCATGGGGTCAGGTGGGACCACCGCGCTACGGCCGCCAGGCAAATTCTGTTATCAGACCGCTTCTGCGTTCTGATGTAATCTGTAATCAATGCTGAAAATCGTCTCAATTTCGCCAAAACATCTTCGGCGTTGTAAGGTTAAGCCTCACGGTTCATTAGTATCGGTTAGCTCAATGTATCGCTACACTTACACACCCGACCTATCAACGTCGTCGTCTTCAACGTTCCTTCAGGACTCTCAAGGAGTCAGGGAGAACTCATCTCGGGGCAAGTTTCGTGCTTAGATGCTTTCAGCACTTATCTCTTCCGCATTTAGCTACCGGGCAATGCCATTGGCATGACAACCCGAACACCAGTGATGCGTCCACTCCGGTCCTCTCGTACTAGGAGCAGCCCCCCTCAATTCTCCAGCGCCCACGGCAGATAGGGACCGAACTGTCTCACGACGTTCTAAACCCAGCTCGCGTACCACTTTAAATGGCGAACAGCCATACCCTTGGGACCTACTTCAGCCCCAGGATGTGATGAGCCGACATCGAGGTGCCAAACACCGCCGTCGATATGAACTCTTGGGCGGTATCAGCCTGTTATCCCCGGAGTACCTTTTATCCGTTGAGCGATGGCCCTTCCATTCAGAACCACCGGATCACTAAGACCTGCTTTCGCACCTGCTCGAGCCGTCACTCTCGCAGTCAAGCTAGCTTATGCCTTTGCACTAACCTCCTGATGTCCGACCAGGATTAGCTAACCTTCGTGCTCCTCCGTTACTCTTTAGGAGGAGACCGCCCCAGTCAAACTACCCACCAGACACTGTCCGCAACCCGGATTACGGGTCTACGTTAGAACACCAGCCATTAAAGGGTGGTATTTCAAGGTTGGCTCCACACGAACTGGCGTCCGCGCTTCAAAGCCTCCCACCTATCCTACACATCAAGGACCAGTGTTCAGTGTCAAGCTATAGTAAAGGTTCACGGGGTCTTTCCGTCTTGCCGCGGGTACACTGCATCTTCACAGCGAGTTCAATTTCACTGAGTCTCGGGTGGAGACAGCCTGGCCATCATTACGCCATTCGTGCAGGTCGGAACTTACCCGACAAGGAATTTCGCTACCTTAGGACCGTTATAGTTACGGCCGCCGTTTACCGGGGCTTCGATCAAGAGCTTCGCGTTGCCGCTAACCCCATCAATTAACCTTCCGGCACCGGGCAGGCGTCACACCGTATACGTCCACTTTCGTGTTTGCACAGTGCTGTGTTTTTAATAAACAGTTGCAGCCAGCTGGTATCTTCGACTGATTTCAGCTCCATGGGTAAACCACTTCACCTACATATCAGCGTGCCTTCTCCCGAAGTTACGGCACCATTTTGCCTAGTTCCTTCACCCGAGTTCTCTCAAGCGCCTTGGTATTCTCTACCTGACCACCTGTGTCGGTTTGGGGTACGATTTGATGTTACCTGATGCTTAGAGGCTTTTCCTGGAAGCAGGGCATTTGTTACTTCAGCACCGTAGTGCCTCGTCATCACACCTCAGCGTTAAAAAGAGTCCGGATTTACCTAAACTCTCCGCCTACATGCTTAAACCGGGACAACCGTCGCCCGGCTAACATAGCCTTCTCCGTCCCCCCTTCGCAGTAACACCAAGTACAGGAATATTAACCTGTTTCCCATCGACTACGCCTTTCGGCCTCGCCTTAGGGGTCGACTCACCCTGCCCCGATTAACGTTGGACAGGAACCCTTGGTCTTCCGGCGTGCGGGTTTTTCACCCGCATTATCGTTACTTATGTCAGCATTCGCACTTCTGATACCTCCAGCACCCCTCACAGGACACCTTCAACGGCTTACAGAACGCTCCCCTACCCAACAACACAGAGTGTCGCTGCCGCAGCTTCGGTGCACAGTTTAGCCCCGTTACATCTTCCGCGCAGGCCGACTCGACCAGTGAGCTATTACGCTTTCTTTAAATGATGGCTGCTTCTAAGCCAACATCCTGGCTGTCTGAGCCTTCCCACATCGTTTCCCACTTAACTGTGACTTTGGGACCTTAGCTGGCGGTCTGGGTTGTTTCCCTCTTCACGACGGACGTTAGCACCCGCCGTGTGTCTCCCGTGATAACATTCTTCGGTATTCGCAGTTTGCATCGGGTTGGTAAGTCGGGATGACCCCCTAGCCGAAACAGTGCTCTACCCCCGAAGATGAATTCACGAGGCGCTACCTAAATAGCTTTCGGGGAGAACCAGCTATCTCCCGGTTTGATTGGCCTTTCACCCCCAGCCACAAGTCATCCGCTAATTTTTCAACATTAGTCGGTTCGGTCCTCCAGTTAGTGTTACCCAACCTTCAACCTGCCCATGGCTAGATCACCGGGTTTCGGGTCTATACCCTGCAACTTAACGCCCAGTTAAGACTCGGTTTCCCTTCGGCTCCCCTATTCGGTTAACCTTGCTACAGAATATAAGTCGCTGACCCATTATACAAAAGGTACGCAGTCACCCCATAAAGAGGCTCCCACTGCTTGTACGTACACGGTTTCAGGTTCTTTTTCACTCCCCTCGCCGGGGTTCTTTTCGCCTTTCCCTCACGGTACTGGTTCACTATCGGTCAGTCAGGAGTATTTAGCCTTGGAGGATGGTCCCCCCATATTCAGACAGGATACCACGTGTCCCGCCCTACTCTTCGAGTTCACAACCTGTGCATTTTGGTGTACGGGACTATCACCCTGTACCGTCGGACTTTCCAGACCGTTCCACTAACACACAAGCTGATTCAGACTCTGGGCTGTTCCCCGTTCGCTCGCCGCTACTGGGGGAATCTCGGTTGATTTCTTTTCCTCGGGGTACTTAGATGTTTCAGTTCCCCCGGTTCGCTTCATTACGCTATGTATTCACGTAATGATAGTGTGACGAATCACACTGGGTTTCCCCATTCGGAAATCGCCGGTTATAACGGTTCATATCACCTTACCGACGCTTATCGCAGATTAGCACGTCCTTCATCGCCTCTGACTGCCAGGGCATCCACCGTGTACGCTTAGTCGCTTAACCTCACAACCCGAAGATGTTTCGTAAAACACCACCGTGTTGCGAAAATTTGAGAGACTCGAACACACCGCTTATCTGTTCTTATTACGGAGAACAGACACAGTGTGTCGTTTCAATTTTCAGCTTGATCCAGATTTTTAAAGAGCAAATATCTCAAACGTCACCCGAAGGTAAGTTTTGAGATATTGGGGTCGGCGACTTTCACTCACACTAACCAGCAAGTGGCGTCCCCTAGGGGATTCGAACCCCTGTTACCGCCGTGAAAGGGCGGTGTCCTGGGCCTCTAGACGAAGGGGACACTGAAGTCTCAATCGCAAGACGCCTTGCTATTTACTTTTCATCAGACAATCTGTGTGAGCACTTCAAAGAACGTTTCTTTAAGGTAAGGAGGTGATCCAACCGCAGGTTCCCCTACGGTTACCTTGTTACGACTTCACCCCAGTCATGAATCACAAAGTGGTAAGCGCCCTCCCGAAGGTTAAGCTACCTACTTCTTTTGCAACCCACTCCCATGGTGTGACGGGCGGTGTGTACAAGGCCCGGGAACGTATTCACCGTAGCATTCTGATCTACGATTACTAGCGATTCCGACTTCATGGAGTCGAGTTGCAGACTCCAATCCGGACTACGACATACTTTATGAGGTCCGCTTGCTCTCGCGAGGTCGCTTCTCTTTGTATATGCCATTGTAGCACGTGTGTAGCCCTACTCGTAAGGGCCATGATGACTTGACGTCATCCCCACCTTCCTCCAGTTTATCACTGGCAGTCTCCTTTGAGTTCCCGGCCGGACCGCTGGCAACAAAGGATAAGGGTTGCGCTCGTTGCGGGACTTAACCCAACATTTCACAACACGAGCTGACGACAGCCATGCAGCACCTGTCTCAGAGTTCCCGAAGGCACCAAAGCATCTCTGCTAAGTTCTCTGGATGTCAAGAGTAGGTAAGGTTCTTCGCGTTGCATCGAATTAAACCACATGCTCCACCGCTTGTGCGGGCCCCCGTCAATTCATTTGAGTTTTAACCTTGCGGCCGTACTCCCCAGGCGGTCTATTTAACGCGTTAGCTCCGGAAGCCACTCCTCAAGGGAACAACCTCCAAATAGACATCGTTTACGGCGTGGACTACCAGGGTATCTAATCCTGTTTGCTCCCCACGCTTTCGCACCTGAGCGTCAGTCTTCGTCCAGGGGGCCGCCTTCGCCACCGGTATTCCTCCAGATCTCTACGCATTTCACCGCTACACCTGGAATTCTACCCCCCTCTACGAGACTCAAGCTTGCCAGTTTCAAATGCAGTTCCCAGGTTGAGCCCGGGAATTTCACATCTGACTTAACAAACCGCCTGCGTGCGCTTTACGCCCAGTAATTCCGATTAACGCTTGCACCCTCCGTATTACCGCGGCTGCTGGCACGGAGTTAGCCGGTGCTTCTTCTGCGAGTAACGTCAATCGCTAAGGTTATTAACCTTAACGCCTTCCTCCTCGCTGAAAGTACTTTACAACCCGAAGGCCTTCTTCATACACGCGGCATGGCTGCATCAGGCTTGCGCCCATTGTGCAATATTCCCCACTGCTGCCTCCCGTAGGAGTCTGGACCGTGTCTCAGTTCCAGTGTGGCTGGTCATCCTCTCAGACCAGCTAGGGATCGTCGCCTAGGTGAGCCGTTACCCCACCTACTAGCTAATCCCATCTGGGCACATCCGATGGTGTGAGGCCCTAAGGTCCCCCACTTTGGTCTTGCGACGTTATGCGGTATTAGCTACCGTTTCCAGTAGTTATCCCCCTCCATCGGGCAGTTTCCCAGACATTACTCACCCGTCCGCCACTCGTCACCCAAGAGCAAGCTCTCTGTGCTACCGTTCGACTTGCATGTGTTAGGCCTGCCGCCAGCGTTCAATCTGAGCCATGATCAAACTCTTCAATTTAAGTTTGATGCTCGTGAATTAAACTTCGTAATGAATTACGTGTTCACTCAGAGACTTGGTATTCATTTTTCGTCTTGCGACGTTAAGAATCCGTATCTTCGAGTGCCCACACAGATTGTCTGATAAATTGTTAAAGAGCAGTGCAACACGGCTTTCGCTCACTGTTGCGAGGTGGCGTATATTACGCTTTCCTCTTTCAGAGTCAACCCTGATTTTCAGGATTTTTTCTCTTCAACCGAACCGGCTAGTTAGTGTGAAGTGATTCACGTTTGCCGTCTCAGTGGGTGCGCATTATAGGGAACTTTGCTTTTTGCACAACCCCTTTTCTCAACTTTTTTTCTAAGTGTCGTTTTTTCACACTTTTCGCGCTGTAAGTGTTCAATTTGCTTAATTTTTGAGATGAGAAACCGACAAATTGAGCTGATAATGAACAGCTATTCCACCATGACACCGTTTTAATGAGGTAAACATGTCAGCCGTTTTACGCCGCTATAAAGATTTATTCCCCGTCATCGGCGATCGCGTGATGATTGATCCTACCTGCGCGATCGTAGGTGACGTCCGCCTGGCCGACGATGTCAGCATCTGGCCACTGGTTGTCGCACGCGGCGACGTTAACTACATCCAGATCGGCGCGCGCAGCAATATTCAGGACGGCAGCGTGCTCCATGTGACGCATAAGTCAGAAAAGAACCCGGTAGGCAATCCGCTGATCGTCGGCGAAGACGTTACCGTCGGTCATAAAGTGATGCTGCACGGCTGCACCATTGGTAATCGGGTATTGGTCGGTATGGGTTCTATTCTACTGGACGGCGTAATCGTTGAAGACGACGTCATGATTGGTGCTGGTAGCCTGGTGCCTCAGCATAAACGTCTGGAAAGCGGTTATCTTTATCTGGGAAGCCCGGTCAAACAGATTCGACCGTTGAAAGAGGCCGAACTGGAAGGATTGCGCTATTCGGCCAATAACTATGTGAAGTGGAAAGACGACTATCTGGATCAGGAAAGCCAGACCCAGCCCTGATCGTCCTCCTGTTGGTCGCGAATAAGATCGCTGGCTTCTTCTTCCAGATCCCAGCGATTCTCGCTAAACAGCGCCAGCCACTGCCGAGGTTCGTCCCCGCCAAAGCGACGAACCATGGTTTCCGCACTTAAAGCACACATTAACTGCATACCATTCACCAGCGCTGGAAAACAAACCGCCTGGAGGTCAGCACGCCACTCTTCGCGGTCAGGAAACTGGATCGCCTGATTCATGCGCCCAGCTCACGTTTGAGAGATGCAATGACCGGTTCAACATCTGGTAAAACGCCATGCCACAGCAGAACCGCATGCGCCGCCTGGCCCACCAGCATCCCTAATCCATCTGCATAACGTTTTGCGCCATGCTGAATGCACCAGGCCAGAAAGGCCGTATTACCCTTTTGATAAAACATGTCGTAACAGCAAACCTGCGGGCCCACCAACGACGCCGGAATTGATGGTATCTCACCTGAAATTCCGCTGGATGTCGCATTAATGATCAGATCAAATGCATGCTCAGCTAGCTCAGACATCGGCTGCGCGCTCACGCTGCCGGTATGACGAAACAGTTCAGCGAGCGTTTGCGCTCTCGCATATGTACGGTTAGTGATGGTGACATGGCAGTCGAGCGAGAGCAGCGGCAACAGCACGCCGCGCGCCGCGCCACCAGCACCAATCAGTAAAACACGACAGCCCGGTTTAATCAGATGAAGCCGTTCCAGATCGCTCAACAGGCCGATGCCGTCGGTGTTATCACCGAGAATACGCCCATCATCGAGACGCTTGAGCGTATTGACTGCGCCTGCCAGAGCGGCGCGCTCAGTCAGCTCGTCGGCACGAGCGAATGCTTCTTCTTTAAAAGGAACCGTAACGTTCGCCCCTTTACCGCCCTGCTGGAAAAAGGCTTCCAGCGTCGGAACAAAACAATCTAACGGCGCCAGCATGCGGCCATACGGGTGCGCAATCTTGAGCTGTTCGGCGAACAGCTGATGAATAAACGGCGATTTGCTGTGTGCAATCGGGTTACCAAAAACGACGTAGCTTTCCATACGTTACCCCTGGCGAAAACGTTCACCCGTCAGGGCATCAAGAATTTCTGACGGATTCATCCGCCCCCCGGTTGGCGCATCAACAACGGGGAAGTCATCGCCAAATTGCGTGAGCACTTCCGCCGTAGTGCGGCACGGAGGCAGACCCGTCAGGTTAGCACTGGTCGACACCAGCGGTTTACCATAGGCCTTGCAGAGCGCAATCACGACAGGGTGATCGGTAACACGCACGGCCAGAGAGTTAAAGCGGCCGGTCAGCCAGGCAGGCGTCGTTGGCTTCGCCGGGAAGACAAACGTCACCGGCCCCGGCCAGCGAGCGAAGACCGTTGCGCGCTGCGCTTCGGTTAGCAGGCTGTCGTCAATATACGGTTGGAGCTGTTCAAAGCTAGCGGCAATGAGGATTAATCCTTTTTCAACCGGGCGCTGCTTCAGCGCCAGCAGACGCATAACCGCTTCTTCACTATCAGGATCGCAGCCGACGCCGAACACGGCTTCGGTCGGATAAGCGATGACTTCTTTATTATTCAGAGCAACAACCGCACGCTGTACGGCCTCTGAGGGCAGGTTTTTATTCACTGATTTGTTTCGCCGGAACCGGCTTTCCACATTGTTTACTGGCACAAAAACGTTTTACGCCCTGCGCCGTTTTCTTTTCGATAAGCAGCGGGTAGTGGCACTCAGGGCACTCTCCCGCAACCGGAGTGAAGTTAATGACGAACTGACATTCCGGATAGCGATCGCAAGAATGAAAGGTTTTGCCATAGCGGGAACGACGCTGCACCAGCTTGCCTTGCTGACAGGCCGGACAGGAAATTGCCGTTTCATCTGGCTTATCAATAACTTCAGTATGCTCACATTCCGGATACTGGCTACATCCGATGAACATACCAAAACGCCCTTGACGCAGCACCAGCACGGCACCACACGCGGGACACAGCTGCCCCTCCAGAATCTTCACGATATGTCCGTCCGCCTGGCTTTTCAGGGGACGGACATAATCGCATTCCGGATAATGAGAGCAGCCCAGGAACGGCCCATGCTTGCCGGACCGTATGACCAGTTCGGCCCCGCACTGTGGGCAGGGCTCGTGTTTAGGCACCGAAAACAGTGCTGATTTGACCATAACAACTCTTGATGCCGCATAATGAATTAATGCAGCATACCTTCATTCGTCTCGAAGAGTAATTCTTCCATTTGTTGATACGCGTTTTCACAGCCTGGAAGATTGAATAGCACCATTAAAATGACCCATTTCAGCTCTTCCAGCTCAAACTCTGCGGTATCCAGAGCCATCACGCGCTCAATAACCATTTCCCGCGTTTCGAGGTTTAGCACCTGAATCTGCTCGAGAAATAACAGGAACCCGCGACAGCTGGCATCCAGACGTTGGCTCTCTTCCTGAGTAAAAATACGCACGGAGAGAGGATCGGACGCAAGTTGCATCGGTTCGGCGAGGCCTTCCTGATAGTCGGCGAGCTTTTCCAGCCATATCAGCGCGTTGAAGATATCTTCACGTTCGAACCCTGCATCGGTGAGATCCCGAGTCAGTTTGTCCTGATCTACGCGCATGTCTGTTTCGTTATGGATGTAGGTCTCAAACAAATACATTAGTACGTCGAACATGGCCTGCCCTCCTTAATCGGACATAGCCGCCGGGTACAGCTGCGATCCATCCTGCTAACTCCAGTTCAAGTAGCTGGGCCACGGTCACTGGCACAGGTTGGCCGGCACGTTCAGCGACGACGTCAACAGGTGTTACCTCATCTCCTACGTTAGCCAGGAGCTCAGGAAATGGCAATGCTACGGATTCCTTATCTGCACAATAATTTGTCATTTCGGCACAATCAGGCAACTGTTTGTTTAGGCCCTGAAAAAATGCCAGAACATCTTCAGGCTCCGTCACCATCACGGCGCCCTGTTTAATCAGCCAATGTGGCCCTTCCATTCCCGGGTGGCCGATCGGGCCTGGAATGGCGAAAACCTCTCTGCCTTGCTCAAGCGCACAGCGTGCAGTCACTAACGAACCACTGCGCAGCGCCGCCTCCACAACCAGCACGCCACGGCTTAGCCCGCTGATGATGCGATTTCGTCGTGGGAAATGGTACGGCGCAGGCGTAGCCGCCAGAGGGAATTCAGACACCAGCGCGCCGCCGCACGCAACAATATCGTCAGCCAGAGCACGATGCCGACGAGGATAAATATGGTTCAGCCCGCTGCCAAGGACGGCGATCGTACCGCCTCCCGCCCGCAGCGCACCACGATGAGCCACGCCGTCAATACCCAGAGCCAGCCCGCTGGTAATCGTCATGCCGCGTTTTACCAACGCTTCGCAAAGATAGCGCCCCCAACGTTCACCATAGAGTGAATGCTGCCGGCTGCCGACAACGGCAAGCTGCGGCGACGACAGCAGCGGCAAATTGCCGCGCACGCACAACACCGCCGGATAATCAGCAATCGATCGCAGCGCCTCTGGATAGCGTGGCGAATCCGCATAGAGAAGATGGTTGCCTGGTTCTGCGAGCCAGCGGTTGGCCTCAACCATCTCAGTTGAGGAAAAAGCGAAAAAGCGCTCAGCCTGTTTCACGGTAAAGCCCAGCGAACAAAGCGTCTGGCGGGTAATAGCGGCCTGCTGGCGCAGCGCGCACAGCACATGCAGCATACCGTCGCCGTATAAATCATTTACCTTCAACAAACGAAAGGCCAATTCCTCGGGTGACATCCTTTCCCCCTTGCCACATGCGGCATGAGCAATCTTTGCGATTGGTCAGTGACTCTGTCAATTAGAGGGGGTTTTGTCTAGAATAGAGGTAATAATGTTTCCTACTCCTGAACAGAACTCTGGATATTTATGGCAGTTTTGCAAGTATTACATATCCCGGACGAGCGTCTTCGCAAAGTCGCCGCCCCGGTAAAAGAAGTAAATGACGAAATTCAGCGTATTGTCGACGATATGTTCGAAACCATGTACGCCGAAGAAGGTATTGGCCTGGCCGCGACCCAGGTCGATATTCATCAGCGTATTATCGTTATCGATGTTTCTGAGAATCGTGACGAGCAGCTGGTGCTGATCAACCCGGAGCTGCTGGAAAAAGACGGCGATACCGGTATTGAAGAAGGCTGTCTGTCTATTCCCGAGCAGCGTGCACTCGTACCGCGCGCCGAGCGTGTTAAAATTCGTGCTATCGGCCGTGACGGTAAGCCGTTTGAACTGGAAGCCGATGGCCTGCTGGCTATCTGTATTCAGCACGAGATGGACCACCTGGTCGGTAAGCTGTTTATCGATTATCTGTCGCCGTTAAAACAGCAGCGTATTCGTCAGAAAGTTGAAAAACTGGATCGCCTGAACGCGCGTGCCTAAGGATAAGGATTAACGTGTCAGACTCCCTACGTATTATTTTCGCGGGTACGCCCGATTTTGCAGCGCGTCATCTTGACGCGCTGCTGTCGTCTGAGCATCAGGTCGTTGGCGTGTTTACCCAGCCCGATCGCCCTGCCGGTCGCGGCAAGAAGCTGATGCCGAGCCCGGTCAAAGTCCTGGCAGAAGAGAAAGGGATCCCCGTCTTCCAGCCGGTTTCCCTGCGCCCAGAAGAAAACCAGAAGCTGGTTGCTGACCTGCAGGCCGACGTCATGGTCGTGGTCGCCTACGGGCTCATCCTGCCGAAAGCCGTGCTGGCGATGCCACGCCTCGGCTGCATCAATGTTCACGGTTCCCTGCTGCCGCGCTGGCGCGGCGCGGCGCCGATTCAGCGCTCGCTATGGGCCGGTGACAGCGAAACAGGCGTCACCATCATGCAGATGGACGTAGGTCTGGACACTGGCGACATGCTGCACAAGCTTTCCTGCCCGATTACCGCTGACGATACTAGCGCCAGTCTGTATGACAAGCTGGCTGAACTCGGCCCACAGGGTCTGCTGCATACGTTGCATCTGCTGGCCACCGGTACGGCGAAGCCTGAAGTTCAGGATGAAGCGCTGGTGAGCTATGCCGAAAAGCTCAGCAAAGAAGAAGCCCGGGTAGACTGGACGCTGGGCGCTGCTCAGCTAGAACGCTGCATCCGCGCCTTTAACCCATGGCCGATGAGCTATATCGTCATTGACGAACAGCCGGTCAAAATCTGGCAAGCAACGGTAATTGATAAGCCTGCAAACGCCGAGCCAGGGACCATTCTTGAAGCCAGCCGCCAGGGGATACAGGTCGCCACAGGTGACGGCATCCTGAATCTTCTCTCGCTGCAGCCAGCAGGTAAGAAAGCCATGAGCGCCCAGGATCTGCTGAATTCACGCCGGGAGTGGTTCGAGCCCGGAAACCGTCTGCTCTGACGGTTCGTACCTTTTTAAAGCCCGGAGTCTCCGGGCATTTTTATTTTTACGGTTATGAAAAAATATCTTAATTTACGCAGTATGGCGGCCCAGGCCGTTGAACAGGTTGTCGAAAAAGGGCAGTCTCTAAGCAACGTGCTACCGGCATTACAGCAAAAAGTGGCCGATAAAGATAAAGCGCTGCTGCAGGAACTGTGCTTCGGCGTGCTGCGCACGCTTTCGCAGCTTGAGTGGATGATCCAACAGCTGATGGAACGCCCGATGACGGGCAAACAGCGCACGGTTCACTACCTGATCATGGTTGGTTTTTACCAGCTGCTGCATACCCGTATTCCCCCACACGCCGCGCTGGCCGAAACCGTTGAGGGTGCGGTCGTCATTAAGCGTCCTCAGTTGAAAGGGCTAATCAACGGCGTGCTGCGTCAGTTCCAGCGCCGCCAGGAAGAGCTACTGGCCGAATTCGCGCAAAGCGATTTGCGTTTCCTTCATCCTTCCTGGCTGGTGAAGCGTATTAAGTCTGCCTATCCCCAGCAGTGGGAAGCCATTCTCGAGGCCAATAATCAGCGCCCGCCAATGTGGTTGCGCGTCAACCGCAACCATCATACGCGTGACGCCTGGCTTGGCCTGCTCGCGGAAGCCGGCATGACGGGTTACCCCCATCCAGAGTATCCGGATGCCGTGCGTCTGGAAACGCCAGCACCCGTGCACGCCTTGCCGGGGTTTGACGAAGGCTGGGTGACCGTACAGGATGCGTCCGCTCAAGGGTGTATAAACTATCTGCTGCCGGAAAACGGCGAACAGATCCTCGATCTGTGCTGTGCGCCAGGCGGTAAAACAACTCATATTCTGGAAGTCGCACCACAGGCCGATGTTATGGCGGTGGACGTCGATGAAAAGCGGCTTTCACGCGTTTATGACAACCTGAAGCGCCTGGGAATGAAAGCGACGGTAAAACAAGGCGATGGTCGTTATCCTGAGCAATGGTGCGGCGAGCAGCAGTTCGATCGTATTCTGCTGGATGCGCCGTGTTCTGCGACCGGCGTCATTCGCCGCCACCCTGATATTAAATGGCTGCGCCGGGATCGAGACATCGCCGAGCTGGCCCAGCTACAGGCCGAAATACTCAATGCCACCTGGGCGCATCTGAAACCAGGCGGTACGCTGGTGTACGCCACCTGCTCCATTCTGCCGGAAGAAAACCAACAGCAAATTGCCGCATTCCTGGCCCGTACGCCGGATGCCGTACTCTGCGAGACCGGCACGCCCGAGCAGCCAGGCCGCCAGAATTTACCCGGTGCCGAAGAAGGTGATGGCTTCTTCTACGCTAAGCTAATCAAAAAGTAATGAGATAACGGGTCGCAACTGATGAAAATTATCATTCTGGGCGCCGGACAAGTCGGCGGCACGCTGGCGGAAAACCTGGTCGGGGAAAACAACGACATCACCATCGTTGACACCAACGGCGAGCGCCTGCGCAGCCTGCAGGACAAATTCGACCTCCGCGTTGTGCAAGGCCATGCCTCACATCCTCGCGTGCTGCGCGAGGCGGGTGCTGACGATGCCGATATGCTGGTTGCTGTGACCAGTTCGGATGAAACGAATATGGTCGCCTGCCAGGTCGCCTACTCATTATTCAATACGCCTAACCGCATCGCACGAATCCGCTCACCGGACTATGTGCGCGACGCCGATAAGCTGTTCCAGAGCGACGCCGTACCGATCGACCATCTCATCGCACCTGAACAGCTGGTCATTGACAACATCTACCGCCTGATCGAATACCCAGGTGCGCTGCAGGTCGTCAATTTCGCCGAAGGCAAGGTCAGCCTGGCAGTAGTGAAGGCGTATTACGGTGGCCCGCTAGTGGGTAATGCCCTGTCGACCATGCGCGAGCATATGCCCCACATTGATACCCGCGTGGCGGCCATCTTCCGTCATGATCGCCCTATTCGTCCGCAAGGTTCCACTATTGTGGAAGCCGGGGATGAAGTGTTCTTTATTGCCGCATCACAGCATATTCGCGCGGTCATGAGCGAGCTTCAGCGGCTGGAAAAACCGTATAAGCGCATCATGCTGGTTGGCGGCGGCAATATCGGCGCCGGCCTGGCACGCCGTCTGGAAAAAGATTACAGCGTGAAGCTGATTGAACGTAATCAGCAGCGCGCGGCCGAACTGGCAGAGAAGCTGCAAAATACCATCGTCTTCTTTGGTGATGCATCGGATCAAGAGCTGCTGGCGGAAGAGCATATCGATCAAGTTGATCTGTTCATCGCCGTCACCAACGACGATGAAGCGAATATCATGTCCGCAATGCTGGCCAAGCGGATGGGCGCCAAAAAAGTGATGGTGTTGATCCAACGCCGCGCCTATGTCGATCTGGTTCAGGGCAGCGTTATCGATATTGCGATCTCGCCACAGCAGGCCACGATCTCTGCGCTGCTGAGCCACGTGCGCAAAGCGGATATTGTTGGCGTCTCGTCACTGCGTCGTGGCGTTGCCGAGGCAATTGAAGCCGTTGCTCACGGTGATGAAAGCACATCGCGGGTGGTTGGGCGCGTGATTGACGAAATCAAACTGCCGCCGGGTACGATTATCGGCGCAGTGGTCCGCGGGAATGACGTTATGATTGCCAATGATAATTTGCGCATTGAACAAGGCGATCACGTCATTATGTTCCTGACCGACAAAAAATATATTTCCGACGTAGAGCGATTGTTCCAGCCCAGCCCCTTCTTCCTTTAATTTTCCAAAGGCGCTCAAAAGGGCGCCTTTTTATTAACCCTCTCATATTTCAGGGTTAATTAATGCCGTCATATTTATTATCACCAATGGAAATTAGATAAACATTTGTTAAACTTATAAACGTCAGCTAGCACAAGGGAGAATAAAATGAGCATTATTAAAGAGTTTCGCGAATTCGCGATGCGGGGAAATGTTGTTGATTTGGCAGTGGGTGTCATTATTGGTGCGGCGTTTGGCAAGATTGTGTCATCTCTCGTTGCAGACATCATCATGCCGCCGCTGGGTCTTTTAATCGGTGGGATTGATTTCAAACAGTTTGCAGTGACGCTGCGTGACGCACAGGGTGATATTCCTGCCGTGGTCATGCATTACGGCGTATTCATCCAGAACGTATTTGATTTTATTATTGTCGCTTTCGCTATCTTTATGGCCATTAAGCTGATGAACAAGCTTAACCGTAAGAAAGAAGAACCGGCTGCCGCTCCGGCGCCAACAAAAGAAGAAGTGCTGCTGTCCGAAATTCGCGATCTGCTGAAAGAACAGAATAACCGTTCTTAATCAGGCCGCAGAAAGCAGAAAGCCAGTGGTAAAAAAGCACATTGCTTGTTTGCCACTGGCCTCCCGACCATATTGTTTACCGTGTTTTTCCTTACGTAAGTAGCTCCCTTTCCCTTTTTTGTTTTTCTCAACGCGCTGACGAAACAGCGGGTCATGCAACAGCGCTTCAAGCGCATTATCTTTAATCTGCCCCTTCGTATGCTGATAGCGGCTCATAAAATATCTCCAGTTGGGGTTATTGATACGCGGCGAGTGTAGATCTCATGGTTCAAAAATTCAACAATGATTTCACGACGCCCCAGCGCCCTGTTCAAGAATACTGAGAATGGAGCAAAATTCACTGCTGTGCGCGCTTCCACAGCAGGCATCATTCAGCTGTTTGAGCGCGTGCTGCATCGACTGCAGCTCTTCAATACGCAACTCCACTTCGCTGAGTCTGGCCTGGACAATGCTCTTAGATTCCTGGCAGGTATGGTGTTCCGGATCCACACGGATCGACAACAATTCGCGGATCGATTCGAGTGTAAAACCAAGCTGCCGCGCATAACGAATGAACTTCAGACGTTGAAGATCGTCGGCAGTATAGAGCCTGAACCCGCCTTCGGTGCGTACATCATGGCTCATCATCTGCTGCTTTTCATAATAACGGACGGTGTCTGGGGTGACGCCTGCGTGTTTTGCCAGCTCGCCAATTCGGTACATTGCTACTCCTCATTAATTTTTTGCATGAGTTTATCGGCATAATCACCGCGCAAAAACTCGGTGCTCAGTCCCGCCTGCTGGAGCTTTAGCTCCATCAGCGCCAGCCTACGGCTCAGCTCATGGTAACGCTCGTCCTCACGACGAATGCCTTTCAGCAGGTCGGCCAGCGCCATCGCTTCTTTACGTTGTTCAAGCTCAGGAGGTAAACAGCCTGCATTCTTCAACAGCCGGTAGCCGGAACGCAGTTCTGCCGGTACGGCGGAATCATCATCTAGGCTCAGCGGTTCACCCTGACCAGGAAGGTTATCAAATTCGCCTTTACGCTGGGCATCGCTGATATGACGTTCAGCCCATTGGTCCAGTAGCCACATCATTCGACTCCGTTGAATTGAACAAAAACAATACGGCTATTGTAGATAGGATGGGGGAAGAGGGGATATAAAAAAACCCGCCGAGGCGGGTTTTTTTACTTTACTGCAAATTACTCTGCAGCTGCTTCTGCTTTCGGCTCAGCACGATCAACCAGCTCGATGTATGCCATCGGCGCGTTGTCGCCTGCACGGAAGCCACACTTCAGAATGCGAGTGTAACCACCGGTACGGCTCGCGAAACGCGGGCCCAGCTCGTTAAACAGTTTTGCCACGATCTCGTTATCACGAGTACGGGCGAATGCCAGACGACGATTAGCAACGCTATCAGTCTTGGCAAGAGTAATCAGCGGCTCAACTACGCGACGCAGTTCTTTCGCTTTAGGCAGGGTCGTCTTGATGATTTCATGACGAACCAGAGAACCTGCCATGTTGCGGAACATAGCCTGGCGATGGCTGCTGTTGCGGTTCAGTTGACGACCACTCTTACGATGGCGCATGACCTTATCCTTCTCAGTAAAACCTTAACCTGTGATCCGGTTACTCGTCAGCAATGCTTGCCGGCGGCCAGTTTTCCAGGCGCATGCCCAGAGACAGACCACGTGAAGCCAGCACGTCTTTAATCTCGGTAAGAGATTTTTTACCCAGGTTCGGCGTTTTCAGCAACTCAACCTCGGTACGCTGTACCAGATCACCGATATAGTGGATAGCTTCTGCCTTGAGGCAGTTAGCAGAGCGGACAGTCAATTCCAGATCGTCAACAGGGCGCAGCAGGATCGGATCGAATTCTGGTTTCTCTTCTTTCACTTCCGGCTGACGTACATCACGTAAATCAACGAAAGCTTCCAGTTGTTCTGCCAGGATGGTTGCCGCACGACGAATCGCCTCTTCAGGATCGATTGTGCCGTTGGTTTCCATTTCGATGACCAGCTTGTCCAGGTCGGTACGCTGTTCTACACGCGCTGCTTCAACATTGTAGGCAATACGCTCTACAGGGCTGTAGCAGGCGTCGACCAACAGACGGCCGATCGGGCGCTCATCTTCTTCCGAATGAATTCGGGCAGAAGCCGGCACATAACCGCGACCGCGCTGAACTTTGATACGCATGCTAATAGCGGCGTTCTCATCGGTCAGGTGGCAGATCACGTGCTGCGGCTTGACGATTTCGACATCCCCATCATGGGTGATATCGGCTGCGGTCACAGGGCCAATGCCAGATTTATTCAAGGTAAGAATAACTTCATCTTTACCCTGAACTCTCACCGCCAGCCCTTTCAGGTTGAGCAGGATTTCAAGGATATCTTCCTGAACGCCTTCTTTGGTGCTGTACTCATGAAGTACACCATCAATCTCAACCTCGGTCACCGCGCAACCCGGCATCGATGAGAGCAGAATACGGCGCAGTGCGTTACCCAGAGTATGGCCAAAGCCACGCTCTAAAGGCTCAAGGGTCACCTTGGCGTGCGTCGAACTCACTTGCTCGATATCTACCAGGCGCGGTTTTAGAAACTCTGTCACAGAACCCTGCATTGTGTCCTCTCTTTGGTACTAAGCTTTACTTGGAGTAAAGCTCGACGATCAGGTGTTCGTTAATGTCCGCAGACAGATCAGAACGCTCAGGCTGACGCTTGAACGTGCCTTCCATCTTGCCAGCATCAACTTCCAGCCAGGTTGGCTTTTCACGCTGTTCAGCCAGCTCCAGAGCGGCTTTAACGCGAGATTGCTTTTTCGCTTTCTCACGGATGCTAACAACGTCATTCGCTTTAACCTGATAAGAAGCGATGTTAACAACACGACCGTTTACCATGATTGCTTTATGGCTAACCAGCTGACGTGCTTCTGCACGAGTGGCGCCGAAGCCCATACGGTATACTACGTTGTCCAGACGACCTTCCAGCAGAGCCAACAGGTTTTCACCGGTGTTGCCTTTCAGACGTGCTGCTTCTTTGTAATAGTTACGGAACTGACGCTCCAGCACGCCGTAGATACGACGAACTTTCTGCTTTTCACGCAACTGCACACCATAGTCAGACAGACGCGGTTTACGCGCACCGTGCTGGCCAGGAGCTTGTTCAATTTTACACTTGGTATCGATCGCGCGAACGCCAGACTTAAGGAATAAGTCGGTGCCCTCACGACGGCTCAGCTTGAGCTTAGGACCCAAATATCTTGCCATTTTCTTTCTCCAACAAACCTGGAAAACGAAGCGTTATACGCGACGTTTCTTCGGCGGACGACAACCGTTATGAGGGATCGGAGTCACATCAGTAATATTAGTGATGCGGAAACCAGCGGCGTTCAGAGCACGAATAGTAGATTCGCGGCCTGGACCCGGACCTTTAACCATAACTTCCAGATTCTTGATGCCGTATTCTTTAACGGCGTCAGCGCAACGCTCTGCTGCAACCTGAGCTGCAAACGGAGTGGATTTACGCGAACCACGGAAACCGGAACCACCGGCTGTTGCCCAACCCAGCGCGTTACCCTGACGATCAGTAATGGTAACGATGGTGTTGTTGAAAGAAGCATGGATATGAGCCACGCCGTCAGAGACTTGCTTTCTTACACGTTTACGTGCACGAATTGGTGCCTTTGCCATTATTCAATCACCCCGATTATTTCTTGATCGGTTTGCGCGGACCCTTACGGGTACGTGCGTTGGTCTTGGTACGCTGACCGCGAACCGGGAGACCACGACGATGACGCAAACCGCGATAGCAACCAAGATCCATCAGGCGCTTGATGCTCATGCTAATTTCACGGCGCAGATCACCTTCAACGACAAATTTGGCAACTTCGTCACGCAGCGTGTCGATTTGTCCTTCAGACAGCTCACTGATCTTAACATTTTCAGCGATACCCGCAGCAGCCAGAATGGCTTTAGAACGGGTCTTACCGACGCCGTAGATCGAGGTTAACGCGATCACAGCATGTTTCTGATCAGGAATGTTAATGCCTGCTATACGGGCCACTATGCACTCCTACTATTTAATATGTACGCACCATGCTGAAAAGCCCGTTTTCAGGATACTCAAATGGAAACGTACAGACATACAAAAGATTGGCTGGCTAATCTAGCCAGCTCAACCCAACTTTGCAAGAAAAATATGCGAAAAAATCAGCCTTGGCGCTGTTTATGCTTCGGCTCGGCACTGCAAATCACACGGATGACACCATCACGCTTAACGATTTTGCAGTTACGGCATAATTTCTTGACGGAAGCACGAACTTTCATTTTTACTCTCCGTAACTTCTCGGGCGACCAATTAACGGCCGTAGCCTTTCAGGTTCGCCTTCTTCAATGCAGACTCGTACTGACTTGACATCATCAGAGTTTGCACTTGAGCCATAAAGTCCATAATCACGACAACAACGATCAGTAGCGATGTCCCACCGAAGTAGAACGGCACTTTCATTGCATCACGCATGAACTCCGGGATCAGGCAGATAAAAGTAATATACAATGCACCAACGAGTGTCAGGCGAGTCATTACTTTATCGATATACTTCGCCGTTTGCTCTCCCGGACGAATTCCTGGTACAAATGCACCGGACTTCTTCAGGTTATCTGCTGTTTCACGCGGGTTGAAGACCAACGCCGTGTAGAAGAAACAGAAGAAGATGATTGCAGACGCATAGAGTAACACATAAAGCGGTTGCCCAGGCTGCAAATACAGCGAAATTGTTGTCAGCCAGTTCCAACCGGTACCGCCCCCGAACCATGACGCGATGGTCGCAGGGAACAGAATAATACTGGAAGCGAAGATTGCCGGGATTACCCCTGCCATATTCACTTTCAGCGGTAAATGTGTGCTCTGTGCAGCATAGACACGACGACCCTGCTGACGTTTCGCGTAGTTTACCACAATGCGGCGTTGACCACGTTCAACAAATACAACAAAGAACGTCACTGCAAACACTAATACTGCAACCAACAGCAACAGGAGGAAGTGCAGGTCGCCTTGACGCGCTTGCTCGATAGTATGGGCAATGGCTGGCGGGAGTCCCGCAACGATACCAGCGAAGATAATGATCGAGATACCGTTACCGATACCGCGTTCAGTGATCTGTTCGCCGAGCCACATCAGGAACATGGTCCCTGTAACCAGACTTACAACAGCGGTGAAATAGAATGCAAAGCCTGGATTGATTACCAGGCCCTGCATACCAGGCATATTCGGCAGACCGGTAGCAATACCGATCGACTGGAATATCGCCAGCACCAGAGTACCGTAGCGGGTGTACTGGCTGATCTTACGACGACCAGACTCCCCTTCTTTCTTGATTTCAGCCAGCGTTGGATGAACCACCGTCAGCAGCTGGATAATGATCGACGCCGAAATATACGGCATGATCCCCAGAGCAAAAATAGAAGCACGGCTGAGAGCACCACCAGAGAACATGTTGAACATTTCAATGATGGTGCCTCGCTGTTGCTCAAGCAGTTTGGCAAGTACAGCGGCATCAATACCAGGGATCGGAATAAAAGAGCCAATACGGAACACAATAAGCGCACCGATTACAAACAACAGTCTGCGTTTCAGCTCGCCTAAGCCACCTTTGGCACTTTGAAAATCTAATCCCGGTTGTTTAGCCATCTGCTACTTATTCCTCGATTTTACCGCCAGCAGCTTCGATAGCAGCACGAGCGCCTTTAGTAACACGCAGGCCACGAACAGTTACCGGAGTAGAAACTTCACCAGCCAGGATCACTTTCGCGAACTCGATCTGGACACCGATAATGTTAGCTGCTTTCAGCGTGTTCAGGTCAACAATACCGCCTTCCACTTTCGCCAGGTCAGACAGACGGATTTCCGCTGTGATCGCTGCTTTGCGAGAAGTGAAGCCGAATTTCGGCAGACGACGGTACAGAGGCATCTGACCACCCTCGAAACCACGACGTACGCCACCGCCAGAACGAGACTTCTGACCTTTGTGACCACGACCGCCGGTTTTACCGAGGCCAGAACCGATACCACGACCCAGACGGCGACCCGCCTTTTTAGAGCCTTCGGCCGGAGACAGAGTATTTAAACGCATCTCTTACTCCTCAACTTTAACCATGAAGTAAACCGCGTTGACCATACCGCGAACAGCAGGAGTATCCTCGCGCTCTACGGTGTGACCAATACGACGCAGACCCAGGCCAAGCAGCGTTGCCTTGTGTTTCGGCAGACGACCGATTGCACTGCGGGTTTGAGTAATTTTAATAGTCTTTGCCATGGTTTATTTCCCCAGAATTTCTTCAACGGATTTACCACGCTTGGCAGCGACCATTTCCGGAGATTTCATATTTTCCAGACCGTCGATAGTTGCACGAACCACGTTAATCGGGTTAGTGGAACCATACGCTTTAGCCAGAACGTTACGAACTCCAGCGACTTCCAGAACGGCGCGCATTGCACCACCGGCGATGATACCGGTACCTTCGGAAGCCGGCTGCATGAATACACGAGAACCCGTGTGAGTACCCTTAACCGGGTGCTGCAGGGTGCCAGTATTCAGCGCGACGTTAATCATATTGCGACGGGCTTTTTCCATCGCTTTCTGGATCGCTGCTGGAACTTCACGCGCTTTACCGTAACCAAAACCAACGCGACCGTTACCATCGCCTACTACAGTCAGAGCTGTGAAGGAGAAAATACGACCACCTTTAACGGTTTTAGATACGCGGTTTACCGCGATCAGCTTTTCCTGCAGTTCGCCAGCTTGTTTTTCGATGTGAGCCATCTTACACCTCTACCTTAGAACTGAAGGCCAGCTTCACGGGCAGCATCTGCCAGTGCCTGGACACGACCATGATATTGGAACCCGGAACGGTCAAAGGACACATCTTTGATGCCTTTTTCCAGAGCGCGTTCGGCGACAGCTTTACCCACAGCTGCAGCAGCGTCTTTGTTACCGGTGTACTTCAGTTGTTCAGCGATAGCTTTTTCTACAGTAGAAGCAGCTACCAGAACTTCGGAACCGTTCGGTGCAATTACCTGTGCGTAAATATGACGCGGGGTACGATGTACCACCAGGCGAGTTGCGCCCAGCTCCTGGAGCTTGCGGCGTGCGCGGGTCGCACGACGGATACGAGCAGATTTCTTATCCATAGTGTTACCTTACTTCTTCTTAGCCTCTTTGGTACGCACGACTTCGTCGGCGTAACGAACACCCTTGCCTTTGTAAGGCTCAGGACGACGGTAGGCGCGCAGATCCGCTGCAACCTGACCGATCACCTGCTTATCAGCGCCTTTCAGCACGATTTCAGTTTGAGTCGGACATTCAGCAGTAATACCTGCCGGCAGCTGATGTTCAACCGGGTGAGAGAAACCTAAAGACAGGTTTACTACGTTCCCTTTGACCGCTGCACGATAACCTACACCAACCAGCTGCAGCTTCTTAGTGAAGCCTTCGGTAACACCGATAACCATTGAGTTCAGCAGGGCACGCGCGGTACCAGCCTGAGCCCAACCGTCTACGTAACCATCACGCGGACCGAAGGTCAGAGCATTATCTGCATGTTTAACTTCAACAGCATCGTTGAGAGTACGAGTCAGCTCGCCGTTTTTACCTTTGATCGCAATAACCTGACCGTTGATTTTTACATCAACGCCGGCAGGAACAACGACCGGTGCTTTAGCAACACGAGACATTTTTTCCTCCGATTAGGCTACGTAGCAGATAATTTCGCCACCAAGACCAGCCTGGCGCGCTGCACGATCAGTCATAACACCTTTAGAGGTAGAAACAACTGCGATACCCATGCCTGCCATAACTTTCGGCAGCTCGTCTTTACGCTTATAAATGCGCAGACCTGGGCGACTGACACGCTGAATGCTTTCTACAACAGCTTTACCCTGGAAATACTTAAGAGTCAGTTCCAGTTCCGGCTTGGTGTCGCCTTCAACTTTAAAATCTTCAATAAAACCTTCTTCCTTCAGCACGTTGGCAATTGCCACTTTCAGCTTGGAGGAAGGCATGGTGACCGCAGCTTTATTCGCGGCCTGACCGTTACGGATACGGGTCAGCATATCCGCGATCGGATCTTGCATGCTCATCTGTCTTTACTCCCGTGATTCAATTGGTAATTACCAGCTAGCCTTTTTCAAGCCCGGTACTTCACCGCGCATAGCGGCTTCACGAAGCTTAATACGGCTCAACCCGAACTTGCCCACATAGCCATGCGGACGACCTGTTTGACGGCAGCGTTTACGCTGACGAGACGGGCTGGAATCACGCGGCAGAGACTGCAGCTTGAGAACTGCGTTCCAACGATCTTCGTCGGTCGCGTTCACATCAGAGATAATAGCTTTCAGTTCAGCGCGTTTTGCGAAGTACTTATCAGCTAAAGCTACGCGCTTTACTTCGCGTGCTTTCATTGATTGCTTAGCCATTCAGTAACCCTACCTTACTTGCGGAACGGGAAGTCAAAGGCAGCCAGCAGAGCACGGCCTTCTTCGTCAGATTTCGCAGTAGTGGTAATGGTAATATCCAAACCACGCACGCGGTCGACTTTATCGTAGTCGATTTCTGGGAAGATGATCTGCTCACGGACACCCATGCTGTAGTTACCACGACCGTCGAAAGACTTAGAGGACAAGCCACGGAAGTCACGGATACGCGGTACAGCAATAGTGATCAGGCGCTCAAAGAACTCCCACATGCGTTCGCCACGCAGAGTTACTTTACAGCCGATCGGATAGCCCTGACGGATTTTGAAGCCTGCAACTGATTTGCGTGCTTTGGTGATCAGCGGTTTTTGACCGGAGATTGCTGTCAGATCAGCTGCTGCATTATCCAGCAGTTTCTTGTCAGCGATCGCTTCACCAACACCCATGTTCAGGGTGATCTTCTCGACCCGAGGGACTTGCATGACAGAATTGTAGTTAAACTCAGACATGAGTTTAGCGACTACTTCGTCTTTGTAGTAATCATGCAGTTTCGCCATCGTACTACTCCAAATTACTTGATAGTTTCGCTGTTAGACTTGAAGAAACGGACTTTTTTGCCGTCTTCGAATCTAAAGCCTACACGGTCAGCCTTGCCGGTAGCCGCATTGAAGATTGCAACGTTGGAAACCTGAATAGCGGCTTCTTTTTCAACGATGCCACCCGGTTGGTTCAGGGCCGGAACCGGCTTCTGATGTTTCTTAACCAGGTTGATACCTTCAACGACAAGTTTGCCGGAAGACAGAACATTTTTTACTTTACCGCGCTTACCTTTATCTTTACCGGTTAACACGATAACTTCGTCATCACGACGGATTTTAGCTGCCATGATTCGCTCCTTAGAGTACTTCTGGTGCCAGAGAGATAATTTTCATGAACTTCTCGTTACGAAGTTCACGAGTTACCGGCCCAAAAATACGCGTACCGATAGGCTGCTCGCTGTTATTGTTTAAAATAACGCATGCATTACCATCGAAGCGAATGACAGAACCGTCCGGGCGACGAACACCCTTCTTGGTGCGCACCACTACCGCCTTCAGCACATCACCTTTTTTGACCTTACCACGCGGAATTGCTTCTTTGATGGTGATCTTGATGATGTCGCCTACGCCTGCGTAGCGACGGTGCGAGCCACCCAGAACCTTGATACACATTACGCGACGTGCACCGGAGTTGTCGGCGACGTTCAGCATAGTCTGTTCTTGGATCATTTTAGTGCTCCGCTAATGTCAACTACTACTGAGACCCGAATTCAGGTCGTTAAAAAGCCCCATATCGAGGGCGCGGCATTATAACACCGCTTCAACGATAAGGGTAGAAAAAATAAACGGCTCATCGCTGAGCCGTTTATTCGTATCGAGAACGAGTACTGTATTACAGAACCGCTTTCTCTACAACGCGAACCAGCGTCCAGGATTTAGTCTTGGACAGCGGACGGCATTCGCGGATTTCAACCACGTCGCCCATGCCGCATTCGTTGTTCTCGTCATGTACGTGCAGTTTGGTCGTACGTTTGATGAATTTGCCGTATACCGGGTGTTTCACCATACGTTCGATAGCAACAACAATGGATTTCTCCATTTTTGCGCTAACTACGCGACCTTGCAGAGTACGGATTTTATCGGTCATTACGCACCCGCCTTCTGAGTCAGTAAAGTCTTAACGCGTGCAACATCACGACGAACCTGCTTCAGCAGGTGAGTCTGTTGCAGCTGGCCACTTGCAGCCTGCATGCGCAGGTTGAACTGCTCACGCAGCAGGTTCAGCAGCTCAGCGTTCAGCTCTTCAACGCTTTTTTCACGCAGCTCTTTTGCTTTCATTACATCACCGTCTTAGTTACAAAGGTGGTTTTGATCGGCAGTTTCGCTGCAGCGAGGCCGAATGCTTCACGGGCCAGCTCTTCCGGAACACCGTCCATTTCATACAGGACTTTGCCCGGTTGGATCAAGGCAACCCAATACTCCACGTTACCTTTACCTTTACCCATACGCACTGCCAGCGGTTTTTCGGTGATCGGTTTGTCCGGGAATACACGGATCCAGATCTTACCTTGACGCTTAACTGCACGGGTCATTGCACGACGTGCTGCTTCGATCTGACGGGCAGTCAGACGACCACGGCCAACAGCTTTCAGGCCGAAGCTGCCGAAGCTAACATCCGTACCCTGCGCCAGACCGCGGTTACGGCCTTTGTGCACTTTACGGAATTTTGTACGCTTTGGTTGTAACATCAGCGACGCTCCTTATTTACGGCCTTTACGCTGCTGCTTTTTAGGTTGAGCAGCCGGTTCCGGTTGTTCAACAGCAGCCATACCACCCAGGATCTCACCTTTGAAGATCCATACCTTAACGCCGATTACACCATAAGTGGTGTGCGCTTCAGAGGTGTTGTAGTCGATGTCAGCACGCAGAGTGTGCAGCGGTACGCGACCTTCGCGGTACCATTCGGTACGTGCGATTTCCGCGCCGCCCAGACGGCCGCTAACTTCAACTTTGATACCTTTAGCGCCCAGACGCATTGCGTTCTGTACAGCACGCTTCATAGCACGACGGAACATAACGCGACGTTCCAGCTGAGAAGTGATGCTGTCAGCAACCAGTTTTGCGTCCAGTTCAGGCTTACGCACTTCGGCGATATTGATCTGGGCAGGAACGCCAGCAATATCAGCTACGACTTTGCGCAGTTTTTCTACGTCTTCACCTTTCTTACCGATCACGATACCCGGGCGAGCAGTGTGAATGGTCACACGGATGCTCTTAGCCGGACGTTCGATAACGATACGAGATACGGACGCCTTCGCCAGTTCCTTAGTCAGGTACTGACGTACTTTAAAGTCGCTGTCCAGGTTGTCAGCGAATTCTTTGGTGTTCGCAAACCAGGTTGAGTTCCATGGTTTTACAATACCCAGGCGAATACCATTAGGATGTACTTTCTGACCCATTGCTAGTCTCCAGAGTCTCAGCGATCGGACACAACCACAGTGATGTGGCTGGTGCGCTTCAGGATGCGATCTGCACGACCTTTCGCACGCGGCATAATGCGCTTCATGCTCGGGCCTTCGTCTACGAAAATTTTCGTAACTTTCAGATCGTCAATGTCAGCGCCATCGTTGTGTTCAGCGTTAGCAATGGCAGATTCCAGAACTTTCTTGACCAGTACAGCCGCTTTCTTATTGGTGTAGGTCAGAATTTCCAGTGCCTGCGACACTTTCTTACCGCGAATCAGGTCAGCAACAAGGCGAACCTTCTGAGCAGAAGAACGAGCATGGCGATGTTGAGCTAAAGTTTCCATCTCTTCCTCCTACCTTATTTCTTCTTCGCTTTTTTATCAGCAGCGTGGCCGCGATAAGTACGAGTCGGTGCGAATTCACCCAGTTTGTGACCAACCATTTCGTCGGTAACAAAGACTGGAACGTGCTGACGACCATTATGGACAGCGATGGTCAAACCGATCATGTTAGGAAAGATCGTTGAACGACGGGACCAAGTGCGCAGGGGCTTCTTGTCTCCGCTTTCCACCGCTTTCTCTACCTTCTTCAGCAAGTGCAGGTCAATAAAAGGACCTTTCTTGAGAGAACGTGGCATGGCTTATCCTCTAAAATTATTTGCTACGGCGACGTACGATGAATTTATCAGTACGCTTGTTGCTGCGGGTCTTTTTACCTTTGGTCTGAACGCCCCACGGGGATACCGGGTGCTTACCAAAGTTACGACCTTCACCACCACCATGTGGGTGATCGACTGGGTTCATCGCGGTACCGCGAACGGTCGGACGAACACCACGCCAGCGTGCAGCACCGGCTTTACCCAGAACGCGCAGCATATGCTCAGCATTGCCAACTTCGCCCAGAGTTGCACGGCAGTCTGCTTCGACTTTACGCATTTCACCAGAACGCAGACGCAGGGTGACATAAGCACCATCACGAGCAACGATCTGAACGTAAGTACCAGCGGAACGTGCCAGCTGACCGCCTTTACCTGGTTTCATTTCTACGTTATGAACGGTAGAACCAACCGGGATATTGCGCATCGGCAGGGTGTTACCTGCTTTGATTGCAGCATCAACGCCAGACTGAATCTGGTCGCCAGCTTTCAGGCCTTTCGGGGCCAGGATGTAACGGCGCTCGCCGTCTTTGTACAGAACCAGCGCGATGTTCGCGGAGCGGTTCGGATCGTACTCAAGACGTTCAACAACTGCCGGGATACCATCTTTGTTGCGTTTGAAGTCAACAATACGGTAAGCCTGCTTGTGACCACCACCAATGTGACGAGTGGTGATACGGCCATTGTTGTTACGACCACCGGATTTGCTGTTTTTTTCCAGCAGCGGAGCAAAAGGTTTGCCCTTGTGCAGCTCAGGGTTAACCACTTTAACAACGTGGCGACGACCCGGAGATGTCGGTTTACATTTAACAACTGCCATTGTATTACTCCTCCGACTTACTCAGCGCCGCCAACGAAGTCCAGATTCTGGCCTTCCTTCAGGGTGACGTAAGCTTTTTTCCAGTCGCTACGACGACCGATACGCTGTCCGTGACGTTTAACTTTCCCTTTAACAACCAGGGTGTTAACGACTTCGACTTCGACTTCAAACAGTTTCTGCACAGCAGCTTTGATTTCTGCTTTGGTCGCGTCTTTAGCAACTTTGAGAACGATGGTGTTAGTTTTTTCCATCGCAGTAGACGCTTTTTCAGAAACGTGCGGTGCGCGCAGCACCTTCAGCAGACGTTCTTCACGAATCATGCCAGCATCTCCTCAACTTGCTTAACAGCATCAGCAGTCATTACGACTTTGTCGAAGGCGATCAGGCTAACCGGGTCGATACCAGTTGCATCGCGTACGTCAACCTTGTGCAGGTTGCGCGCAGCCAGGAACAGGTTTTCGTCCAGCTCACCGGTGATGATCAGCACATCTTCCAGAGCCATGTCTTTCAGTTTCTGTGCCAGCAGCTTAGTTTTAGGCGCTTCAACAGAGAACTTCTCGACAACGATCAGACGATCCTGACGTACCAGTTCGGACAGGATGCTTTTCAGCGCGCCGCGGTACATCTTTTTGTTAACTTTTTGACTGTGGTCCTGCGGACGAGCAGCGAAGGTCACGCCACCAGAACGCCAGATCGGGCTCTTGATAGAACCTGAACGCGCACGGCCGGTACCTTTCTGGCGCCATGGTTTTTTACCAGAACCAGTTACTTCAGCACGAGTCTTCTGAGCACGAGTACCCTGACGAGCACCAGCTGCATAAGCAACAACAACCTGGTGAACCAGCGCTTCGTTGAAATCACGACCGAAGGTAGTTTCGGAAACAGTCAGCGCGCTCTGCGCGTCTTTCAATACTAATTCCATTGCTATCCCCTTACGCCTTCACAGCTGGTTTAACGATCAGGTCGCAACCGGTCGCACCCGGAACACCACCTTTAACCAGCAGCAGGTTGCGCTCAGCGTCAACACGTACTACGTCCAGGCTCTGAACAGTGACGCGTTCGTTGCCCAGCTGACCTGCCATTTTCTTGCCTTTGAACACTTTGCCCGGAGTCTGGTTCTGACCGATAGAACCCGGAACGCGGTGGGACAAGGAGTTACCGTGAGTAGCGTCCTGGGTACGGAAGTTCCAGCGCTTAACGGTACCAGCGAAACCTTTACCTTTAGAGGTACCGGTTACGTCAACTTTTTTAACGTCAGCAAACAGTTCTACGCTGATGCTCTGACCTACGGTGTATTCTTCACCATCAGCCAGACGGAATTCCCACAGGCCGCGACCGGCTTCTACGCCAGCTTTAGCGAAGTGGCCAGCTTCCGGCTTAGTTACACGGTTAGCTTTTTTAGCACCAGTGGTAACCTGAACAGCGCGATAGCCATCGTTAGCCAGATCTTTGATCTGAGTAACGCGGTTTGCTTCAACTTCGATAACGGTTACTGGGATAGATACGCCATCTTCAGTGAAGATGCGGGTCATACCCACTTTTTTACCGACTAAACCAATCATTGTATCAACCTCTCAATCGCTCGATGACCTGATTAACCCAGGCTGATCTGCACGTCTACACCGGCAGCCAGGTCCAGACGCATCAGAGCATCAACGGTTTTTTCAGTTGGCTCAACGATGTCAACCAGACGCTTGTGAGTACGAATCTCGTACTGATCACGCGCGTCTTTGTTAACGTGCGGAGAGATCAGAACGGTGAAACGCTCTTTGCGGGTCGGCAGCGGGATCGGACCACGGACTTGCGCACCAGTGCGCTTAGCAGTCTCGACGATTTCCGCGGTTGATTGATCGATCAGACGATGATCAAACGCTTTCAGGCGGATACGGATTCTTTGGTTCTGCATGAGACCAGAGCTCCAATTATTTTATAGACGAAATAGTTACTCCTCAAACCCATTACGATTGATGGGAGAGTGTAACCGTTCTTACAGAGTTCCCCAATTGGGAACATTGTCTGGTATCGCTTTCGCAGTACCTGGTTCAGATTGAACCGCCTGTCAATATTAGACAAGCCCGCGCATTATACACAAATGCCCATGCGAAGCAAGTCGTGTTTATTAAATAGTCACCTTATTCTGCGGAAAGAGGCGCAAAGCAGCCTGCAAAACGGCAAGCCGCGCAATTTTTCTGGATAACGCCTCGCACAGCGTGATGTTGCCGTTTGCCACCCTTCTCCCCTCCCGCCACACTCGCCCAATATTTCCAGACCGGTATCCAAACAATGACGCTTATCGCCTTTCCTTTCTTTATTGCCTACGTGCTGTTGAGCAGCGCCCTGTGCTGGCATGACGCTCGCACGGGGTTGCTGCCCGACCGTCTCACCTGCCCTCTCCTGTGGGCGGGGCTGCTCTTTCAGCTGAGCCTGCGGCCGGCTAACGTTAATGATGCACTATGGGGAATTTTTGCCGGCTATGGTGCCATGGCCATGATTTATTGGGGATACCGGGGGCTTCGCGGGCGTGAGGGATTAGGCTACGGCGACGTAAAATATCTGGCGGCGTTGGGAGCGTGGCATGGCTGGCCATCGCTGCCGGTTTTAGTGCTAACGGCCAGCACGATGGCTGCGATATACGTATTCAGCACAGCCTGCTGGCAACGCTCGTTGGCGGGCATAAAAAACCCGCTGCCGTTCGGTCCATTTCTGGGGGCTGCGGGTTTTATTGTTGCCGGCGTGTCGGGGTTTAATCTTCGACTTTGATCTGCGACTGAAGGTAGTTCTGCAGGCCAATTTTACTAATCAAATCCAGCTCGGTTTCCAGCCAGTCGATGTGATGTTCTTCCTCAGTCAGGATATTGATCAGCATATCGCGACTGACATAATCATGAACACTATCGGCATAGGCTATCGCTTCACGGAGATCTTTCGCGCCGTCCAGCTCAAGCTTAAGGTCAGACTGCAGCATCTCCTCGACGTCCTCGCCGATATGCAGCTTGCCCAGGTCCTGCAGATTGGGGATCCCTTCAAGAAACAGAATACGCTCGATGTAGCGATCGGCGTGTTTCATTTCATCGATGGATTCGTGATACTCAATATCGTTGAGGCGCATCAGGCCCCAGTTTTTGAACATTCTCGCGTGGAGAAAGTATTGGTTTATTGCGACAAGCTCGTTTCCCAATAATTTATTGAGATAATTTATTATCTTAACATCACCTTTCATTTTATAGACCCTCCGCTTCCACATATTGAAGCGTAGAACGGACTACAGGGATGTCAAAAAAGAAATCCGGGCTCAGGCAATCTCTTTGAACTCTGGCATTTGCATTAATTCGTCTTCCATCACCTCACGGGCCGCACGAACGCATTTACCGCATTGATTTCCAATAGGAATACATTTTCTTAACTGCTGGAAAGACTGCGGATGAAACTGGCGTACTGCCTGGCGAATTTTTTTATCGCTGACGCCATTACATAAACAAACGTACATACCCACTCCCGTTCAATTTCTGAACAAAGTGTAAGTGAGAATAATTATGATTACAATAGCGACATGCAAATTGCAGCACGAAAGAGATAAAGAGTGCGGTTAAAAATGCGCAGTAATAAACATCAGAAAAGCAAAAAGGGCGCCGAAGCGCCCTTTTTAAGCTCAAAGCTAATTAAGCAATAATTAGCTCATTACTTTAGCAACAACGCCCGCACCTACAGTACGGCCGCCTTCACGGATTGCGAAACGCAGACCGTCGTCCATCGCGATCGGGTGGATCAGGGTAACAACCATTTTGATGTTGTCGCCCGGCATGACCATCTCAACGCCTTCCGGCAGTTCGATGGTACCAGTCACGTCAGTAGTACGGAAGTAGAACTGCGGACGGTAGCCTTTGAAGAACGGAGTATGACGGCCGCCTTCGTCTTTGGACAGGATGTACACTTCAGATTCGAACTTGGTGTGCGGCTTGATAGAACCCGGCTTAGCCAGTACCTGACCACGTTCGATTTCTTCACGTTTGATACCACGCAGCAGAACACCAACGTTCTCACCAGCACGGCCTTCGTCCAGCAGTTTGCGGAACATTTCAACGCCAGTACAGGTAGACTTAGCAGTCTCTTTGATACCAACGATTTCAACTTCTTCGCCAACTTTGATGATACCGCGTTCTACACGACCGGTAACAACGGTACCACGACCGGAGATGGAGAATACGTCTTCGATCGGCAGCAGGAACGGCTTATCGATAGCACGTTCTGGTTCCGGGATGTAAGAATCCAGGAAGCCAGCCAGTTCGATGATTTTCGCTTCCCACTCTGCTTCGCCTTCCAGCGCTTTCAGAGCAGAACCACGAACGATCGGAGTGTCGTCGCCCGGGAAATCGTACTGAGACAGAAGTTCACGAACTTCCATTTCAACCAGTTCCAGCAGCTCTTCGTCATCAACCATGTCGCATTTGTTCAGGAACACGATGATGTACGGAACGCCTACCTGACGACCCAGCAGGATGTGCTCACGAGTCTGCGGCATCGGGCCGTCAGTCGCAGCAACAACCAGGATCGCGCCGTCCATCTGCGCAGCACCGGTGATCATGTTTTTAACATAGTCGGCGTGGCCCGGGCAGTCTACGTGTGCGTAGTGGCGAGTCGGGGTGTCATATTCAACGTGAGAAGTGTTGATGGTGATACCACGAGCTTTTTCTTCCGGCGCGTTATCGATCTGGTCGAAAGCACGAGCAGCACCGCCGTAGGTTTTAGCCAGTACGGTGGTGATTGCAGCGGTCAGGGTAGTTTTACCGTGGTCAACGTGGCCGATGGTGCCGACGTTAACGTGCGGTTTTGTACGTTCAAATTTTTCTTTAGACACGGCTATATTCCTTACTATAGTGCTCTCCCCTTTGGAGAGAGCACGGGACTTAGGTTTTAATCCTGTGGATTATTTACCACGGGCTTCAATAACGGCCTGAGCAACGTTGTTCGGCGCATCGTCGTACTTCAGGAACTCCATGGAGTAAGAAGCACGACCTTTGGTCAGTGAACGCAGCTGAGTTGCATAACCGAACATTTCGGACAGCGGAACTTCAGCGTGGATCACAACGCCAGTCACGTTGGATTCCTGACCTTTGAGCATACCACGACGGCGGCTCAAGTCACCGATAACGTCACCAGTGTTCTCTTCCGGAGTCTCTACTTCAACCTTCATGATTGGTTCAAGCAGAACTGGTTTTGCTTTCTTAAAGCCATCTTTGAAGGCGATAGAAGCGGCCAGTTTAAACGCCAGTTCAGAGGAGTCAACGTCATGGTAAGAACCGAAGTGCAGACGAACACCCATGTCAACAACCGGGTAACCAGCCAGCGGGCCAGATTTCAGCTGTTCCTGGATACCTTTATCAACGGCCGGGATGTATTCGCCAGGGATTACACCACCTTTAATGTCGTTGATGAACTCGTAGCCTTTCGGGTTGGAACCCGGCTCCAGCGGGTACATGTCGATAACAACATGACCGTACTGACCGCGACCACCAGACTGCTTAGCGTGTTTACCTTCGATATCGGTAACTTTCGCGCGAATCGCTTCACGGTAAGCAACCTGAGGTTTACCGACGTTCGCTTCAACGTTGAATTCACGTTTCATACGGTCAACGATGATGTCGAGGTGCAGCTCACCCATACCGGCGATAATGGTCTGGTTAGATTCTTCGTCGGTCCATACGCGGAATGACGGGTCTTCTTTAGCCAGACGGCCCAGAGCCAGACCCATTTTTTCCTGGTCAGCTTTGGTTTTCGGTTCTACTGCGATGGAGATTACCGGCTCAGGGAATTCCATACGTTCCAGAATGATCGGCGCATCCGGGTCACACAGGGTGTCACCAGTGGTTACGTCTTTCAGACCGATTGCAGCAGCGATGTCGCCCGCGCGAACTTCTTTGATCTCTTCACGTTTGTTAGCGTGCATCTGAACGATACGACCGAAACGCTCACGTGCAGTTTTCACGGAGTTCAGTACGGTATCACCAGAGTTAACCACACCGGAGTACACACGGAAGAAGGTCAGGTTGCCCACGAACGGGTCGGTAGCAATTTTGAACGCCAGTGCAGAGAACGGCTCGTCGTCGCTTGCGTGACGCTCAGCCGGGGTATCTTTACCGTCGTCCAGGATGCCGTTGATCGCAGGTACGTCAACCGGGGATGGCAGGTAATCAATTACCGCATCCAGCATCGCCTGAACACCTTTGTTCTTGAACGCAGAACCACAGGTTACCAGGATGATTTCGTTGTTCAGAACGCGCTGACGCAGAGCTTTTTTGATCTCTTCTTCAGTCAGTTCTTCACCACCCAGGTATTTCTCCATCAGCTCTTCAGAAGCTTCAGCAGCGGATTCGATCAGGTTCTGGTGCCATTCGTCAGCCAGTTCCTGCATGTCAGCCGGGATATCTTCGTATTCGAAGGTAACGCCCTGGTCTGCATCGTTCCAGTTGATGGCTTTCATTTTCACCAGGTCAACAACACCGGTGAAACCTTCTTCAGCACCAATTGCCAGCTGCAGCGGAACCGGGTTCGCGCCCAGACGGGTTTTGATCTGACCAACAACTTTCAGGAAGTTAGCACCCATACGGTCCATTTTGTTAACGAACGCGATGCGTGGAACTTTATATTTGTTAGCCTGACGCCATACGGTTTCAGACTGTGGCTGAACACCACCAACTGCGCAGTAAACCATTACTGCACCATCAAGAACACGCATGGAACGTTCTACTTCGATAGTGAAGTCAACGTGCCCCGGGGTGTCGATGATGTTTACGCGGTGCGGTTCATACTGCTTAGCCATACCAGACCAGAATGCAGTAGTCGCTGCGGAAGTGATGGTAATACCACGTTCCTGCTCCTGCTCCATCCAGTCCATGGTAGCGGCGCCGTCGTGAACTTCACCGATTTTGTGGTTTACACCGGTGTAGAACAGAATACGTTCGGTAGTAGTGGTTTTACCGGCGTCGATGTGCGCACTGATACCGATGTTACGGTAGCGTGCGATGGGTGTTGTACGAGCCATTTGATTCCTCGTTTATCTTTTTAGGCGTTCAGTTAAGTAACCCAAAGCGGGCTGCTTCGCTGAAGCGCCCGCCTGGTGACTAATACTCCGAAGGGATTACCAACGGTAGTGTGCGAACGCCTTGTTGGCTTCTGCCATACGGTGAACGTCTTCACGTTTCTTAACTGCAGTACCTTTGTTGTCTGCAGCGTCAGAAAGTTCGTTCGCCAGGCGCAGAGCCATGGATTTATCACCGCGTTTACGAGCAGCTTCTACGATCCAACGCATTGCCAGGGCATTACGACGAACCGGACGAACTTCAACTGGAACCTGATAAGTAGAACCACCTACGCGGCGGGACTTAACTTCGACAGTCGGGCGCACGTTTTCGAGCGCAACTTCGAATGCTTCCAGTTCATTTTTACCAGAACGCTGAGCCAGGGTCTCCAGCGCGCTGTATACGATTGATTCTGCAGTAGATTTTTTACCATCTACCATCAGGATGTTAACAAATTTAGCCAGCAGTTCTGATCCGAACTTAGGATCCGGCAGGATTTTACGCTGACCAATGACGCGACGACGTGGCATGGAAATACTCCGTTGTTAATTCAGGATTGTCCAAAACTCAAAGAGTTTAGTTTGACATTAATATAAAACGTTTGGCCTTACTTAACGGAGAACCATTAAGCCTTAGGACGCTTCACGCCATACTTGGAGCGAGCTTGCTTACGGTCTTTAACGCCGGAGCAGTCAAGCGCACCACGAACGGTGTGGTAACGAACACCCGGAAGGTCTTTTACACGACCGCCACGGATCAGGATCACGGAGTGCTCCTGCAGGTTGTGACCTTCACCACCGATGTAGGAAGTCACTTCAAAACCGTTAGTCAGACGAACACGGCAAACTTTACGCAGTGCGGAGTTCGGTTTTTTAGGAGTGGTAGTATATACACGAGTACATACGCCACGTTTCTGCGGGCAGGCTTCCAGTGCAGGCACGTTGCTTTTTGCAACTTTGCGAGCACGTGGTTTGCGAACCAGCTGGTTAACTGTTGCCATTAAATAGCTCCTGGTTTTAGCTTTTGCTTCGTAAACACGTAATAAATCGCCTCATATAATATGAGGACGCGAAATTTTAGGGCCATGCCGAAAGGGTGTCAAGAAATATACAACGGTATGGCATTACCAGGACATCTGAACCGGGTGTTTTACCGTTAACCTGACGAAGTCAGTATAGCTGACCATGATGACATCGCTCGAAATTTGAGCACAAAGACCGCGCGCTTGCACATCTACATTCAACACGTGGATGGATATGGGGGCAGCGCGCAGAATTTCAAGGAAGTGGCTGTTTTCAACCGCCGCCAACACACCGTCGGCGATCAGCAGCAGGTCGTCGCCTTCAGCCATCATGCGGATCATGCCCGCGATGTCTGAATGCCAGGGAGAAGTACTGAGCGTATGCAGCATAAGGGCCTCAGAAGCGCAGAATCACATCGTAACCGTTAAGCCGGTCGCGCAGGGCATCCGGTTCTAACGGCTCAACGTCGGCGACAAACGTCGTCTCTGCCGCCAGACCACGCTCACGCATCGAGGCGGCGCAAATCCAGCAGTTTTCAATATCGTAGAGCGCCAGCAGTTTGAACGTGGCGATGTAGTCTCGGGCCAGAATAACGCCAGGCGTCTGCTGGCTGAGCAGTTGAAACACGCCGTCGCCGATGAAAAAGACGCCTAAGTCTTCGCTCAAGGCCGACGTCGCCAGCAGCGCATCCAGCCCTTCACGGCCCGCAGCGCTGCCGTGCGGCGCGCTGGAAAAAACAAACGCAACGCGTTTCATCAGAACTGCACCATTCGATCGCAGGTCAGCGTAGCTTCAGCCAGCGAACCCAATCCGCTTAGCAAGAAACCCGGCTGTAGGTTAAACATGGGCAGGCCAAGCTGGGCGGCTTGTGTTTCATCGGACACGCCGCGACGCAGTGCCGCCGCCACGCAAATATGCAGCGCCACGCCATGCGTATCATGCAGCGACTGCCACGCGCGAACTAAATCAAACTCATCGCTGGCAGGAGACGTCAGCTGATTGGCGTTATACACCCCTTCACGATAGAAAAAGACGCAGGCTATCTCATGACCTTCCGCCAGCGCCGCCTGCGCGAACTGCAGCGCGCTGCTGGCCTGCTGCGTGCCGTAGGCCGGGCCGGTCACCATCAGGGCAAAACGCATTACTTATCCTGTCCCAGGAAATCGCCGTTCTTAAACTGGCGAATGTAGAGGTAGACGGTGTGTTTGGAGATGTTCAGACGATCGGCGACCTGGTTGATGGCGTCTTTGATATCAAAGATACCCTTCTCGTAAAGATTGAGCACAATCTGGCGATTTTTGGCGTTATTGGAAACGTTGCGATCGGCATTCACCTCTTCAATGGTGAATTCCAGCGTCTGGGTGACCAGATCCTCAACCGAGGAAGCAAAGTTAACCGCAGAGCCTACTTCCGGTGTTTCAGGCGGAATAAAGGTATTCATGATCTGCGAGAACGGTACATCAAGATTCATATTGATGCACAGCAGGCCAATCACGCGCTGATCGCGATTGCGAATAGCGATGGTAACCGACTTCATCAGCACGCCGCTTTTGGCGCGAGTAAAGTAGCATTTGGAAACGCTGCTATCCGCCCCGGTCATATCATGCAGCATCCGCAGCGCGAGGTCGGTAATGGGCGAGCCAATTTTACGCCCGGTATGTTCGCCGTTAGCGATACGAATAGCCGAACATTTGAGATCCTGAAGTGAATGCAGCACGATTTCGCAGTGGGAACCAATGAGCATCGCCAACCCGTCCACTACCGCTTCATAGGATTTCAGGATATCGAAGTCGGTTTGATCGAAAGGACGTTGATCCAGTAAATCAAGCTCACTGGTTTCGTTGGTTAAAAGCGACCTGGACATGAAAAAAAGCACTCCTTTTCAGGAGCCTGTCGTTATGTTGTCAGGGCAGGCTCATCACTATTAGGGGCATCTAAAGTAATACAGCGCATAAGGCGCTTTCCAGCATTAATTATACCCTGCCGATAATAAAAAGCCGCCGCCCAGTGGGCGGCGGCAATCTGACTATTATTTTTGGCTCGCGGCAGCGGCCTTGTCTGCCGGTGCAGCTTCAGGCTGCGCTTCGGCTTTCGGTGCCGGTTTCACGTCTAACAGCTCAACGTCGAAGACCAGCGTTGAGTTAGCCGGAATACCCGGAACACCGGTTTTACCGTAGGCCAGATCTGGTGGGATAACCAGCTGGATTTTACCGCCTTTCTTGATGTTTTTCAGGCCTTCAGTCCAGCCAGGGATAACACCATCAAGACGGAAGGACAGCGGCTCACCGCGGGTGTAGGAGTTATCGAACTCTTTACCGTCGATCAACGTACCTTTGTAGTTTACCACCACGGTATCGCTGTCTTTCGGCGCTTCGCCGGTGCCTTCTTTCTCTACTTTGAACAGCAGACCGGTTTTAGAGGTCTTCACGCCTTTTTCTTTGGCAAACTTCTCACGGAAGGCTTTGCCTTTCGCTTCGTTGTCAGCGGCGTCTTTTTCCATCTTCGCCTGAGCGGAGGCCTTCACGCGAGTCTCAAAGGCCTGCAGAGTTTGTTCGATTTCCTGATCGGACAGTTTGCTCTTGTCAGCAAACGCGTCCTGAACGCCGGCGATCAGCTGGTCTTTATCCAGTTTGATACCCAGTTTTTCCTGTTCTTTCAGGGAATTTTCCATGTAACGACCCAGCGATGCGCCCAGCGCATAAGCAGATTTCTGGTCGTCATTTTTGAATGACGCTTTGCTCTCTGCTGCCGGTGCTGCTTTCGCCGCCGCGTCAGCCGCGAAGGTCATCGGCGCATTCAGTGCAACGGCCATTGTGGTTGCCAGAAGCGTTACTTTAAACAGTGATTTCATCCATCTCTCCAGGGCCGGGGCCTCTCGCCCCATGTTAACAAAATGAGAAGCGTACTATAGAACGTTGTAGAGGAAATCTACATACGAACGCGCCTTATATCGACCCTTTTCAGACTCTTTTTGTTTAAATAAGTTTCCGCTCACGTACGGCAGTGCTGCACGGGTGGATAAAGTTGCGTAGAATCCGCCGCGGCGGTAACGCTTTTGCCGATAACAGGGGAGAGAGACATCATGCAGGAAACGACAATCGAGGCGCGTCTGGCTGAGCTGGAAAGCCGACTGGCCTTCCAGGAAATCACCATTGATGACCTCAACCAGACGGTCACTGCCCATGAAATGGAAATGGCCAAACTGCGCGAGCATCTGCGCCTGCTGACGGAAAAGCTGAAAGCCAGCCAGCCGTCAAATATCGCGTCTCAGTCCGAAGAGACGCCGCCGCCCCACTATTGAGGCGTAAAAAAAGCGGGTTTCCCCGCTTTTTTTGTGCCGGATAATGACGTCAACGTCTTATCCGGCCTGCCGTAGGCCTGATAAGCGCAGCGCCATCAGGCAAACAGACGGCTTAGTGGCAACCGCAGCCGCCGTTGCCTTTACCGCCACCGCCGCAGCAGCCTTCGCCGCCGTGGTCGTGACCGTGGTCATGGCCGTGACCGCCACAGCAGCCATCTTCACCGTGATCGTGGTGATGATCGTGCGCACCGTGTACGTGGCCGTGAGCCAGTTCTTCTTCGGTTGCTTCGCGGATAGCGACAACTTCCACGTTGAACTTCAGGTTCTGGCCAGCCAGCATGTGGTTGCCGTCAACCACAACGTGATCGTCTTCCACTTCGGTGATTTCAACCGGAACCGGACCTTGGTCGGTTTCTGCCAGGAAGCGCATGCCAACCTGCAGTTCGTCAACGCCCATGAACACGTCTTTAGGAACGCGCTGCACCAGGTTTTCATCATACTGACCGTAAGCGTCGTTAGCTTGAACAGCAACGTCGAATTTATCACCCACTTCGTGACCGTCCAGCGCGTTTTCCAGGCCGGAGATCAGGGAACCGTGACCATGCAGGTAGTCCAGCGGAGCACTTACCGGAGACTCATCAACCAACACACCGTCTTCTGTACGTACCTGATAGGCCAGGCTGACCACCAGGTCTTTTGCTACTTTCATGATATCTCCTGAGCATGGGAATATTTTAGTGGCGCAGATTGTAGCGGAATTCTACACCCGTGTACCCATAAGCTTAAAAAAAGACAGCACGGATCGCTACTCCGGATGAAAAATACCGATCACTTGTTCCTCTTTGCGCACATGATCGCGCGCCTCTTTATCGGCCTCGCGCATCTGATGCCCGCACTTAACACATTCAACTACATCAATATTATTTTCGCGCCACATCGCCATCGAGTCCTGCGCCTGACACGACGGGCATTTTGCGCCCGCGATAAAACGTTTACGTACCGCCATGCTTCACCTTCTATTCAAATTCATCCCAGCCGTCCAGCTGCCGTCGCTCTTGCTGCATTTCACGCTGGAAGATCTCCTCCAGCTCGCGCCGCGCTTCCCGCACGCGCGAAATTTGTTGGGTGTCGCTGTGTACCGGCATGAGTTCACGCAACATACGCATATCCAGCCGCTTAAAATGCAGCTGCGCGCGCTGTGCCTGATGCGGATGCATACCGGTCGAGATAAGTGCCTTACGCCCCAGCTCAAGCGCGCTGGAGAAGGTCTCGCGGGAAAACTGTACCACGCCCGCCTGCAACAGTTCGTGCGCCTCCACACGTCCTCGCGCACGGGCCATAATTTTCAGGTGCGGGAAGTGCTGCTGGCAGATCTCCACCAGCTTCATGGTATCTTCCGGCTCGTTGCAGGTGATAACGATCGACTGCGCCTGCTCGGCCCCAGCCGAACGCAGCAGCTCAACCTGAGTCGCATCGCCGTAATACACCTTGTAGCCGTATTTACGCATCAACTTAACGGCGCTGATATCGCGCTCAAGTACGGTAATGCGCAGCTTGTTAGCCATCAGCAGGCGCCCTATTACCTGACCAAAACGACCAAAACCTACGACGATCACCTGCGGTTTATCGTCATCCACCCACGGCGCTTCATCCTCTTCTTCCGGCCCGTTAAAGCGGCGCGCCAGCACCCGGTCAACCACCTTCATCAACAGCGGTGTCGTCATCATTGATAGGGTGACGGTCACCAGCAGCAGCGACATCTGGTCGCCCTTAAAGACCTTAAACGACGATGCCGCGGAGAACAGCACAAAGGCAAACTCCCCGCCCTGGCTCAGCACGCCGGCAAACTGCATCCGCTCCGCGCTGCGCATCCCGTTAAGATGGGCCAATAGATACAGCACCATCGTTTTCACCGCTACCAGCAGCGTCACGCAGCCAATGACCAACAGCAGGTGGCTGTAAAGCACGCCGAGATTGAGCGACATGCCCACCGAAATAAAGAACAGGCCCAACAGCAGCCCTTTAAACGGCTCAATGGCGATTTCCAGCTCGTGACGGTATTCGCTTTCCGCCAGCAGCACGCCCGCAATAAAGGTCCCCAGGGCCATCGACAGCCCCAGCGCATCCATAAACAGCGCCGAGCCCAGCACCAACAGCAGCGTGGCGGCGGTAAACACCTCGCGCACGCCTGAGCTGGCAATAAAGCGGAATACCGGACGCAGCAGGTAGCGCCCACCGATCAGCATGCCGGCAAAAGCCAGCACCTTCAGCCCCACGGTCTGCCAGTTAAAATGCTCGTCACCGGCCCCCGCCAGCAACGGCACCAGCGCCAGCGCCGGAATCACCGCCAAATCCTGAAACAGCAGCACCGAGAAGCCGAGCTGCCCCGCTTCGCTGCGATTCATGCCCTTTTCACGCATCAGCTGCAGGGCCATCGCCGTTGACGACATCGCCAGACCAATCCCGCCAATTGCCGCCGCCTGCCACGAGAAGTTAGTTAGCATCAGCAGACCGCCGAGGATTGCCGCGCTGAAAATAACCTGAGCGGCCCCGATGCCAAAAATGGGCCGCCGCAGCTGCCACAGCTTGGCCGGGTTCAGCTCCAGGCCGATGATAAACATCAGGAACACCACGCCCAGTTCAGAGAAATGGAGAATTTCGTCAACGTCGCTAATAAACCCGAGCCCCCAGGGGCCAATTGCTATCCCCGCCAGCAGGTAACCTAACACCGCACCGATCCCAAGCCGCGCTGCCAACGGCACCGCGGCGACCGCCGCAAAGAGGAACAGTACGCCCGCAAGCAATAAATCAGAGCCTTCCATCATCGCCCTCCTGCCGTTATCGGCGCCGCCAGCCAGTCGGCGTAGGCTTTCGCCTGGCTTGCCAGTTCATTAGGCGGCTGACGTCGCGCCCAATAAACAATTATCGGACTCATCCAGTGCATATGGCACATAGCGGCGGTGAGTTCAAACGGGCGCAGAATATCGCTCATCGGATAACGGTTGAGCCCGTCATGACGATAGGCGCTTTCCGGTTCACCGGTTGTGATAACGCTGCGCCAATACTTTCCTGCCAGCTGATTGCCACCAATACCGCTGGCAAAGCCGCGGCTGAGTACGCGGTCAAGCCACTCTTTGAGCAGCGCCGGGCAGCTGTAGGTATAAAGCGGGTGCTGGAAGACAATGACATCATGCTCGCGCAGCAGCGCCTGCTCGCGCGGGATATCAATAAAAAAATCAGGATAGTGCGCGTACAGATCGTGCACGGTCACGTTACTTAACTGCAAAGCCGGCTTGAGCAAAACCCGGTTAGCGACCGAGTCCTGTGATTCCGGATGGGCATAGATCAGCAATACTTTCGCCGTCTGCGTCATTATTCCCCTCCCGGGCGTCAATCACATCCTCTTTCGGGTCGCTAAACGCAACCTGAATGATTTTGTGTATAGTCATCGTTTTGGGCTACCATTGCGGCCCGGTCTAGCGATTCGCTTACCACATTACATTACCACAATGACAATTTAACATATTCAGAACATACGGCGCCTTATGATTGTTTTCTCCTCGTTACAAATTCGTCGCGGCGTGCGTGTCCTGCTGGATAACGCATCGGCCACCATCAACCCAGGGCAGAAAGTCGGCCTGGTGGGGAAAAACGGCTGTGGCAAATCCACGCTGCTCGCGCTGCTGAAAAACGAGATAAGCGCCGACGGCGGCAACTTTACCTATCCCAGCAGCTGGCAACTGGCGTGGGTAAACCAGGAAACCCCTGCGCTGCCTCAGCCCGCTCTGGACTATGTCATTGACGGTGACCGCGAATATCGCCAGCTTGAAGCTCAGCTCAACGATGCTAACGAACGCGATGATGGCCACGCCATTGCCACCGTTCACGGCAAGCTGGACGCGATTGACGCGTGGACTATCCGCTCTCGTGCTTCCAGCCTGCTGCACGGTCTGGGCTTCAGCAACGAACAGCTCGACCGCCCGGTCAGCGACTTCTCGGGCGGCTGGCGTATGCGCCTTAACCTGGCGCAGGCGCTGATTTGCCGCTCCGACCTGCTGCTGCTCGATGAACCGACTAACCACCTCGACCTTGATGCGGTGATCTGGCTGGAGAGATGGCTGAAGAGCTACCAGGGCACGCTGATTCTGATTTCCCACGACCGCGACTTCCTCGACCCGGTGGTGGACAAAATTATTCATATCGAACAAGAAACGATGTTCGAGTACACCGGCAACTACAGCTCGTTTGAAGTACAGCGCGCGACGCGCCTGGCGCAGCAACAGGCGATGTACGAAAGCCAGCAGGAGCGCGTGGCGCATCTGCAAAGCTATATCGACCGTTTCCGTGCGAAGGCTACGAAGGCCAAGCAGGCACAGAGCCGTATCAAGATGCTTGAGCGTATGGAGCTAATTGCCCCGGCCCACGTCGATAACCCGTTCCACTTCAGCTTCCGCGCGCCGGAAAGCCTGCCGAACCCATTGCTGAAAATGGAAAAGGTCAGCGCGGGTTACGGCGATCGCACGATCCTCGAATCCATCAAGCTGAACCTGGTGCCGGGCTCGCGTATCGGCCTGCTGGGCCGCAACGGCGCGGGTAAATCGACGCTGATTAAGCTGCTGGCGGGCGAACTGGAGCCGCTGCACGGCGAAATCGGCCTCGCCAAAGGCATTAAGCTCGGTTACTTCGCCCAGCATCAGCTGGAATTCCTGCGCGCGGACGAATCGCCGTTGCAGCATCTGGCGCGTATGGCGCCACAGGAGCTGGAGCAGAAGCTACGCGACTACCTCGGCGGCTTCGGCTTCCAGGGCGACAAAGTGACCGAACACACCGCCCGTTTCTCTGGCGGCGAGAAAGCCCGTCTGGTGCTGGCGCTGATCGTCTGGCAGCGCCCGAACCTGCTGCTGCTCGATGAACCGACTAACCACCTGGATCTCGATATGCGCCAGGCGCTGACCGAAGCGCTGATCGATTTCGAAGGCGCGCTGGTCGTGGTCTCGCACGATCGCCACCTGATCCGCTCCACCACTGACGATCTGTATCTGGTGCACGACAAAAAGGTCGAGCCATTCGACGGCGACCTGGAAGATTATCAGCAGTGGCTGAGCGACGTGCAAAAACAGGAAAACCAGGCCGACGAAGCGCCAAAAGAAAACAACGCCAACAGCGCTCAATCGCGTAAAGACCAGAAGCGCCGTGAAGCCGAGCTACGCACGCTGACCCAGCCGCTGCGCAAAGAGATTACCCGCCTGGAAAAAGAGATGGAGAAACTCAATGCCCAGTTGGCGCAGGCGGAAGAAAAGCTGGGTGACAGCAGCCTTTACGATCCGAGCCGCAAAGCCGAAATGACCGAATGCCTGCAGCTTCAGGCCAGCGCCAAATCCGGGCTGGAGGAGTGCGAAATGGCGTGGCTCGAGGCGCAGGAGCAGCTCGAACAAATGATGCAAAACGACTGACAAGAAGGGCGGACGATGAACCTGTCAATCACCGACGACATTACCTTCCGCAAGCTCACCATCTTCATGACCTTTATGGAGAAGGGCAACATCGCCCGTACCGCTGAGGCGCTGAATATCAGCGGCGTCAGCGTGCACCGGGCGCTGCATACGCTGGAAGAGAACGTGCGTTGTCCGCTGTTCGTGCACAAAGGGCGTAATCTGCTTGCCCAACCGGCGGCGTGGACGCTGCTGGAATACTGTCAGGAAGTGACGCAACTGATGGAACGCGGGCTGGAAGAAGCTCGCAAAACGGCAGGCGTCGGACAGGGCCGTCTGCGCGTTGGCACGCTGTATTCGCTGACGCTGGAGACGGTGCCACGGCTGATTATGGGGATGAAACTGCGTCGCCCGGATCTCGAGATGGATCTCACGATGGGTTCAAATGAAGCCCTGCTGAAGATGCTGGAAGACGGCACCCTCGATGCGATTCTGATCTCCATTTCAGAAAGCGAAATCGATCGTAACAGCCTGGAAGTACTGCCGCTGTTTCACGATGATATTTACCTTGCTGCGCCGATCACTTCGACATTGGATACGCATAAAACGGCGGATCTGCGCGATTATCGCAACGAGAAGTTTGTCTCACTGGCCGAAGGGTTCGCCACCTATGCCGGATTCCAGGAAGCGTTTCATATCGCCGGGTTCGAACCGGAAATTGTGACCCGCGTAAACGATATTTTCTCAATGCTGAGTCTGGTGCAGGCAGGCGTCGGGTTTACCCTGATGCCGGGGCGAATGAAAAAGATGTATGAAAATACGGTGCATCTGCAAAAACTGGCGGACCCGTATCAAATGCGGCAGCTGATTGCGATTGTCTTTGCCCGTAACCGCGAACGCGACCCTAGCTTGCTGGCGCTGGCCGCCGAAGGCCGCATGTATGCGCGTAGCCTCAACCCCAACGCCTGATTGCCGAATGGCGATGCTACCGGCCTACAAACGACACAGCCTGTAGGCCCGATAAGCGCAGCGCCATCGGGCAATCATATCACGCACGAAGACGCTTCGCCAGGTGCACAGCCACATCCACGCCGCTGCGCTCCAGAGAAATCGACTCCCCTTCCCACGCCGCCTGACGCGTTAAGCAGGTCAGTATGCCACCGGGCGGCATTTCAATCGCCAGCCGTGCTTCACGTTCGTTGGCGGAAATCACCGCCTCCTGCCAACGCACCGTGCGCGCCATATTCATCGCCAGATCGTCAGCAATACGTTCCGGCTGCCACAGCACGCGACCGGTGCTACCGCTCAGGTAGGCGTAGCGCGGACGGGAAAGCGTTACATGGCTGAACGCCTCAACCAGCTTGTGCGCGGGCTCGGCCAACAGTGCACAATGCGACGGCACGCTCACCGCCAGGCGAGGTGCCTTACTGGCCCCTTTGGCCATCGCGCGTTTCGCCACGTCGGCCATCGCGTCATCAGGACCGGCAATCACAATCTGCGTTTCAGCGTTCAGGTTAGCGATATAAGTGCCGCTGCCTTCTACCAGGCTTTCCACCTGACTCAGCGTCAGCCCCATAATTGCCGTCAGGCCGTAGCCGTGCGGGTAGGCCAGCTCCATTAAGTCACCGCGCAGCGCGACCAGCGTCAGCGCGTCGGCGAAGTCGAGCGCACCGGCAACCACCGCCGCCGGGTACGCGCCAATGGAGAGTCCACTGACGATATCAGGCGCTACACCACGACGCTCTAGCTCGCGCGCCCATGCAACGCCAGCAATCAGCAGAGACAGTTGAACGGCTCGGGTATGTTTGAGCGCCTCAGGGGTATCCAGCGTATCAACCTCAGCGCCAAGCACCTCACGCGCCTGGGCCAGTTCCGTCCCCGGAAGGTTTTGCAGCATTCCTGCGTGCTGCGTTCCCTGCCCCGGGAAGGTAAACAGAATTTTCATCACTCCTCCCTGCCCCACGGGTCGCGAACCAACTGCGGCCCCTGCGAGGTTTTTAATAGTGCTTTTCCATCGCGCAGCCATTCATTGAGGGCAAAGCCGCCGCGTGGCGTATCCACCTGGGTATCCGCCCGGCAAAGTCCGGCGGTGAGCTGCTGCTGCCACGTTTCCAGCGCTTCACGGGAGAGCGGCTGCGGCGCGCGGATCAACAGATCCAGATCGCTTGCCGCATGGATAACCGGGATCCCGGTCGCCAGCGCATAGCCAGTACTGCCGGTAATCCCCCACGTCCACGGCCATGCCTGCTGCGCCAATAACAAAGCCACCTGAACCGGTGGCTGAGAGATAAAGGGCGAGCGCAGCAGCGACATCGGGTCCACCAGCGATTCCGGCGAGCAGACGCGGACGACCGCCTCTGCTTTCACCCAACCGGCGGCGCGCTGGTCGCGCTTCATCCCGCGGACGCCCACCGGAATGCGCCCCTGCGCATCAACATCACGTCGCACCACTACCGGCAAGCCGCTATGCCAGACGGTATCCACCCAGGATTCCGTGACATCTTCAAGCGCGTCGCGCGCATTCAGCCAGATAAGGTCGTGTGGACGTAATGTTGTGCTCATGATTTAGATTCCTGAAGTCAGCGAGATAAACAGCGGCAGCGACAGGATACACAGTACGGAGCTCAACAGCAGCACGGCTTCTGCATCCGGCGACTGCACGCCAAAGCGGTTACCGAATACCACGCCGAAGAAACCGGCAGACAGCGCAATCATCAGGATCGCGGTAATCGCCACCGAGCCATGCAGGCCGAGAACAAGAACGATAGCCCAGGCAATCGCCGGTTGAATCAGCAGCTTAGCGAGGGTTGAGGTAATCACGACGGTGTTGATCTGCAATTTACGTGCAGACAGAATCACCCCGGTCAGGAACAGCGCAGCCGCGGTCGCAGACAGGCCCAGCGGTTTGATCGCCGCCAGCACCAGGTCCGGCATTTTGATGCCAATTGCGGAGAGAATAACCCCCAGCAGCGGGCCCATTACGATCGGTTTTTTAATTGAACGCCACATCAGTACCGGCAGCATAGACAGCGTAGAACCGGAGTTGCCACCTTCCGCACGCGCTTTTTCACGTTCCAGAATCAGCAGGCAGAACGGCGTCATCAACACAGAACCACAAGCGATGGAAACGGCAACGGAAAGCGATGTAGACGAGGTTTCACCCAGCACGCTCCCCAGAATCGGCAGGCCCAGCGCAGCGTAGTTTGGCAGCGCCACGGTCAGGGTCAGCACGGCGGCATCCTGCGGTGATTTATTGAACAACTTGGTCGCCATAAAGTAGATAGCGGCATAGGTAATCCACATTGCCAGCGTCAGCACCACAATCAGCGGTGACTGCGCCACGATGCCGGCCCACGGCGTTTGTACGGTAGCGCTAAACAGCGCGGCGGGCAGCGCGAAGTCCATCACGAAGATATTGAGCAGGGAGACATTTTTGTTATCGACCATTTTGGCCTTCCCGGCCCAGAATCCCAGCAGCATGATGACGAAAATCGGAGCAAGAGCATGAACAATTACGTAAGTCATATTTCACCTGTAATGAAAAAAAGTTAGCACTGGCGCGATGATTATTATTTTTCAGATGCAAGTGCCCGCATGGGCGCTGGGAAGCGCCCATGGAGCCGTACATCCGGCAGGTCTCTTTTTTCTTACCAGCTTGCCCGCATGCGTTCGCGTACGAGGGCAGAGCTGCGGCGATTGTCAGCGCCCAGACGGCTTTTCAGCGTCGGGTCCTGACGAGCGTCTTTGATGGCCTGTTGCAAGGTGTTCACCACCAGCGTCAGATCGTTTGCAGATGGCGCATCCGGATTGCTGATATCCAGCAGATTTTCCAGCAGCCCCAGCGTGGCGTAGTTGCTGATGTCATACGCCATTGGCGGAATCGTCGCCGCCAGTTTTTCCAGCGCGTCAACGGTACGCAGGGTGATACGCGCCGCCGACTCTTTACCCATGGCGTGAATCAGCACGCCTTTGTCGTTGAAGGCGATCAGGCGATTCGCCTGGTAGCCGTGCGCCAGAAACGCACCGGACATCGCTTTACCGACAATCAGGCCAATCACCGGGTGACCTGCCAGGCGCGCGTTGGCATACGCCGCTGCGGCACCGGCCAGCGCCTGGTGAATACCGAAAGCTTCTTCACGGCGACCGTAGGCCTGGCTTGGTACATCAATCACCGCCACAATCGGACGTTTCACCGCTTTATCAGCGTCTGCGGCGATGGTTTCACTGACCACTTTTGCCAGCGTCCAGCCTTCCAGCAGACCGACTTCCCCTTTCGCTGCGCGCGGGAAGTGGTTATTGGCATCCGGCACCACGGCAACAAAACGCACCGTTTCACCGTTAAGTTCGCCGTCAGCAGCCTGCACAGACGGGCACAGCCCTTCGATTCGTTTGGCGTTCGGAACCAGCGTTTCCAGCCATAATTCGCCACGGCTCATTGCGTTACTCATCATTTCACCTCCCGGGCGAAGAGCGCATGAATCTGTTCGGTATCCGCCTGTTTGCGGGTATCGAAATTCGTCAGACGGTCGAGATACCAGGCATAGTTATCGGTGCGATGTTTCGCCGGAACGCCTTTCGCCAGCGCCTCATGCATCGCCGCTTTGACTGCGTTGACGCCGTCGCCAACCAGTGCTTCCACCAGGCCGCTTTGGTAGCGAATTTCGCCACCGGTCATGCTCCAGATAAACGGACGATCGCGGGAGTCATACTCTTCAATACCGGCTTCCTGTTCGATAACCTGCGGGCCGTTCAGGCCGAGACGCGCTTCGCGGGTCACAATCAGATAGCTACACAGCGCCGCCGCGATGGACATCCCACCGAAGCAGCCCACGGTACCGGCCACAATGCCGACCACCGGGGTATAACGACGCAGGTCAACAATCGCCGCGTGGATATCGGCAATCGCCGCCAGGCCCAGGTTCGCTTCTTGTAAACGTACGCCGCCGGTTTCCAGACTCAGAACGGCCTGCGTTGGGATGCCGTTGCGGTTATCTTCCGCCGCCAGCTCCAGCGCCGCCGCCATTTTGGCACCGGACACTTCGCCCATGCTGCCGCCCTGGAATGCGCCTTCAATCGCCACCACCACGGCCGGTTTGCCATTGATGGTGCCTTTTGCCACGACCATGCCGTCATCGGCCTGCGGAACGATGCCCTGCGCGCCCAGCCACGGCGACATCACGCCTTCAAACGGGTCGAGCAGTTCACGGTAGCTGCCTTCATCCAGCAGCGCATGCGCACGCTGGCGCGCTTTTAATTCGATAAAACTGCGGTCATCACGCATAGCTCACCTCTTCAAAAACCTGTTCGATACGGATGCGCGCCACGCCCGGCGTCGCGCCGAAGTCGTGGATGGTCAGCGTGCCAGCCGGCAGGCTGCTGACGGTTTGCAGACGGTTAATCAGCGCTTCCCAGCGGCTGCGGCTGTTATCGACAGAAGTGGTGATATCGACGGTTAACGTCTGGCCCTGGTCGGCGGTGAATAACACCTCCATATCCCCGGAGCCCACAACGCCTGCCAGCGCTTTACCGCGTAAGGTGCGGCTGGCCGGTACGGTTAACGTAATGTGTTCCATAACATCCTCTTAATGCTTTAAATAAGGCGATTCGATGCGATCGAGAAACAGGGTCGCGGCCAGCAGATCCGCCGCGCCGCCCGGCGAGGCGTTCAGCGCCAGCATCTGGCGATCGAGCGCGGCCAAGGCTTGTTGCCCTGCCGGATGGGCGCTGCCGCCGGCGCTGAGCACCGCACGTGCGCCGTCCTGCATAGCGTCCAGCCCTTCCAGACCCGCGCGCGACAAAACGCAGGTGTCGGTCAGCGAAGTCATGATCGCCATCAGCGCGTCGAGCCGGGCGTGCGTTTCGCTGCTGCCGTTAAGGCGGCTCAGCCGTAGCTGGGGCAGCGCACGCTGCATCACGTGTGGAAACGCCTGCTGCGCTTCTTCGCGCGCGCCGGGCACCTGATAACGATGCGTAGCGCGCAGCCCTTTACTGAAGACCTTCGGTGCGGCAGCATCGGGCAGCTTCGCCAGCTCGGCGGCGGTGGCCGCAACCTGCTGCGCACTGCCGGTACCGCCGTGCATGGCCACCGCGCTCACCAGCAGCCCCAGCGCCCAGATCGCGCCGCGGTGGGTGTTTACGCCGTCGGTAGCGGCCATCATCTGTTTCTCACCCGCACGGCCGAGTCGCCCTACGGTTTGTCTCAGCGCAATATCCGCCGGACGCTGCCAGCTTTGTTGCGCTAGCGCCTGAAACGTGGGGGTCAGGCTGTGCGCCGAACGCTCCATCAGCGCGAGCGATAAATCGTGGTGCGCGCCGTTCCCCCGACTGTCCACCAGACCGGGTTTCGGGCTTAATCGTGCTTCGTCAATCAGACACTGCGTGGCGGTTCGCGCCAGCCATTCGGCACCGCCTTCAACCTGAATCTGGGGCAGAAGTTTCATTACCAGCTCCGGAATTTCGCAGGTGGGTTGTACAGACCGCCAGACCATTCAACCAGGTCAGCAACGCTGCTGGCCGCCAGCAGAGAACGAGTCGCGTCGGTACGACGGATACCCATATCTTCCGGATAGACCACTTTGCCGCTCTGACGCAGTTCAGCCACGCGTTTAGCATCAACGCCCAGACCGATGTCGGTGATACCGGCAACCGCCGCCACCATCGCACGGCGTTCTTCGAGATCTTTCGCACGATAGAGGTAAGCGATACCTTCTTCGGTCAGGACGTGGGTCACGTCGTCGCCGTAGATCATGACCGGCGCTAACGGCATGCCGGAGGCTTTCGCCACGTCAACCGCGTCCAGTTTTTCGACGAAGGTCGGTTTCGCGCCGGCCTGGAAGGTTTCGACCATCTGCACAACCAGTTTTTTACCGCGCTGCATGGGGTCTGGCTCAGTGATCATATTCAGCCACGCCGGTGTCGCATGACGACGACCGTGCGGGTCATGACCCATATTTGGCGCACCGCCGAATCCGGACAGACGACCGCGGGTCACGGTAGAGGAGTTGGCCAGGCCATCAACCTGAAGGGTTGAGCCGATGAACATATCGACCGCGTACTGCCCCGCCAGCTGACAGAAGGCGCGGTTAGAGCGCATAGAGCCGTCGGCACCGGTGAAGAACACGTCAGGACGGGCGCGGATGTATTCTTCCATCCCGAGCTCGCCGCCGAAGCAGTGCACGCTTTCTACCCAGCCGCTTTCAATCGCTGGGATTAGCGTCGGATGCGGGTTGAGCGTCCAGTGTTTACAGATTTTGCCGCGCAGGCCCAGCTGTTCGCCGTAGGTCGGCAGCAGCAGCTCGATGGCGGCGGTGTTAAAACCGATACCGTGGTTCAGGGACTGCACCTGGTGTTCGGCATAGATACCTTTGATGGCCATCATCGCCATCAGGATATGTTCCTGTTTGATCAGGCGCGGGTCACGGGTAAACAGCGGTTCGATAAAGAACGGCTTGTCGGCAACCACAACGTAGTCAATCCACGACCCAGGAATGTCGACGCGCGGCAGGTCGCACTCGTCGTCCACCAGCTCGTTAACCTGTGCGATAACGATGCCGTCGTGGAATGCGGCAGCTTCCACCAGCGCCGGGGTATCTTCGGTACTCGGCCCGGTGTAGAGGTTACCTTTACGGTCGGCTTTGTAACCAGCGATCAGCGCCACGTTCGGGGCGAGGTCAACATACAGGCGGGAGTAAAGTTCGATGTAGGTATGGATGGCGCCGATTTCCAGCTGGCCATCCTCCAGCAGCTGCGAAATACGCAGGCTCTGGGTACCGGAGAAAGAGAAGTCGAGTTTACGCGCGATGCCCTTCTCGAAAATATCCAGATGCTCGCTGCGCCCGACGCTTGGCATAATCATGTGCAGGTCGTGCACAATCTGCGGGTTAACCTCAGCCAGCATGCGGGACAGGAAATCTGCCTGCTTCTGGTTATTGCCTTCTAATACCACGCGGTCACCCGGCGCGATCAGTTTTTCCAGCATCGCGGTCAGGTCTGCGGTCGGCAGAACCTTACCCTGCACCGGAACGGAAGCCAGACGGCGCTGTTTTTCCGTGCGGCGCGTGTTCCAGACGCGTGCTGGCGTTTGCCCAGATAACATTATTAACCTCCTGATTCAGCTAATCATTTTGATTGCTTAACACAGATAAGAGTGTGCACTCTGGTGAGAAAGTCATCAATTAAGCGTAGGAAAGAATCATTAGCTTGAGAGTAATAATTGAAGTAACAATTTGTGAGGAGGATCAGACTCCAAAGGGATAAAAAGCGCTACGCATGCCTCATTTTCATAAACACAAGGGCAAAGTGACGGTATAGTAGGCGGCAGATTAACGAGTAAACATCGCGTAGCCATGACTGAAACCACCCACCACGACCTCAACATCGACACCCGCAGCAGCGCCACCTTCGTGCCGATGCGCGGCGTCAGCAATCGCCATCTGCAAACGATGCTGCCGCGCCTTATTCGCCGTAAGCTGCAGTTCACGCCGCACTGGCAGCGTCTTGAGCTGCCGGACGGCGATTTTGTCGATCTGGCGTGGAGTGAAGACCCGCAGGCCGCGCGCCATAAACCGCGCCTGGTGGTGTTCCATGGGCTGGAGGGCAGCCTGTACAGCCCGTATGCTCACGGTTTAATTAATGCGGCAAAAGAACAGGGCTGGCTGGGTGTCGTGATGCACTTTCGCGGCTGCAGCGGCGAGCCCAACCGCCTGAACCGTATCTATCACTCCGGTGAAACGGAAGATGGCACCTGGTTCCTGCACTGGCTGGCGCGCGAATACGGCCATGTGCCGACCGCAGCGGTGGGCTATTCGCTGGGCGGCAATATGCTCGCCTGCCTGCTGGCGAAAGAAGGTGATAACGTCCCGGTGGATGCCGCAGCGATCGTCTCAGCGCCGTTTATGCTGGAAGCCTGTAGTTATCATATGGATAAGGGCTTTTCCCGCGTCTACCAGCGCTACCTGCTCAATCTGCTCAAGGGCAACGCGGCCCGCAAGCTCAAGGCCTATCCCGGCTCGCTGCCGGTAGATTTACGCCAGCTGAAAAGCATGCGTCGCATCCGCGAGTTTGACGACTCGATTACCTCAAAAATTCACGGCTTCGCCGATGCCATTGACTACTATCGTCAATGCAGCGCGATGCCTATCTTAAGCAAAATCACCAAGCCGACGCTGATCATCCACGCTAAGGACGATCCGTTTATGGATCATCATTCTATTCCCGCCCAGGAAGAGCTGCCGGATAACGTCGAGTATCAGTTGACCGAGCACGGCGGGCACGTGGGCTTTATCGGTGGGACTCTCCGCCACCCGGAAATGTGGCTGGAGAAACGCATCCCCACCTGGCTGATGCGCTGGCTGGGGACGAAAGGATGATCATTCCATGGCAGGACCTCGACCCGCAAACGCTGGATAACCTGATTGAAAGCTTTGTCTTGCGCGAAGGCACTGATTATGGTGAATATGAGCGTTCACTTGCGCAAAAGGTCGCCGACGTCAAACAGCAGCTACAAACAGGCGAAGCGGTGCTGGTCTGGTCAGAACTTCACGAGACCGTCAATATCATGCCCCGTAACCAATTCCGCGGTTAACTATACTAGTGACAGGAAGCACGCTGCTTGCTGTCACGTATTCAGGGAGTTATTCGCATGTCTGCCAAACACCCGGTTATTGCCGTTACCGGCTCCAGCGGAGCGGGTACGACCACCACCAGCCTCGCATTCCGTAAAATCTTCGCCCAGCTTAACCTGCGATCCGCCGAGGTCGAAGGTGACAGCTTCCACCGCTATACGCGCCCGGAAATGGACATGGCGATCCGCAAGGCCCGCGATCTGGGCCGCCATATCAGCTACTTCGGTCCGGATGCCAATGACTTTGGTCTGCTGGAACAGACTTTTCGCGATTACGGCCTGACCGGTAAAGGGCAGTCGCGCAAATACCTGCACACCTACGACGAAGCGGTACCGTGGAACCAGGTGCCCGGCACGTTCACACCCTGGCAGCCCCTGCCGGAGCCTACCGACGTGCTATTCTACGAAGGGCTCCACGGCGGCGTGGTGACGCCGCAGCACGACGTGGCCCGCCATGTGGATCTGCTGGTCGGCGTGGTGCCGATCGTAAACCTTGAGTGGATCCAGAAGATGATTCGCGACACCAGCGAACGCGGCCACTCGCGCGAAGCGGTCATGGACTCGGTGGTGCGCTCAATGGAAGACTACATCAACTACATCACCCCGCAGTTTTCACGCACGCACATCAACTTCCAGCGCGTGCCCACGGTCGACACGTCTAACCCCTTCGCCGCGAAAAGTATTCCATCGCTGGACGAGAGCTTTGTGGTGATTCACTTCCGTAATCTTAAAAACATCGACTATCCGTGGCTGCTGGCCATGCTTCAGGGATCGTTTATTTCGCATATGAATACGCTGGTCGTTCCCGGCGGGAAGATGGGGCTGGCAATGGAATTGATTATGACGCCGCTGGTGCAGCGTTTAATGGAAGGCCGCAACTAAACCTTAAGCCTGATGGTGCTTCGCTTATCAGGCCTACAGGATATTGCGAAACGAGTAGGTCGGGTAAGGCGTAGCCGCCACCCGACAGTCGCACGGCATACGCCCTTGTTAAGGGTTTACCCCTCAATCACTTCGTAAGAGTGGGTGATATTCACCGCTTTTTCGAGCATCAACGCAACCGAACAGTATTTCTCCGCCGACAGATCGACCGCACGAGATACCGCCGCATCCTTCAGCGCTTTACCGGTGACAATGAAGTGCAGATTAATATGGGTAAACAGTCGCGGCGCTTCTTCACGGCGCTCGGACGTCAGCTTCACTTCACAATCGGTGACGTCATTACGGCCCTTTTGCAGAATAGACACCACGTCGATAGCACTACAGCCACCAGCGGCCATCAGCACGACTTCCATCGGGCTTGGCGCTTTATCGCCAGAGTTGCCGTCCATCAGAATCTGGTGGCCGGAAGCGGACTCGCCAAGGAAGGTTAACCCTTCAACCCATTTCACACGCGCTTGCATAATTTTTAACTCCGAGGTTGCAATATTCTTCTCAGATTACGCGCACATAACAATTCTCGCAATGGAAGGCGATCGCCGTCATGCTGAAGCGAGACACCAGGAGACACACGGCGAAAGCTATGCTAAAACAGTCAGGATGCTACGGTAATACATAAACGTACTGCATGTATGCAGAGGACATCACATTACAGGCTGCGGCGTAACTCGACAGCCGACTTCCCAGGTAACGGGAAGGATACTATTGCAACCGGTGGCCGTCAGGTTTTTGCCGCCGGGAAGAGCTTATAACAGAGGATAACCGCGCATGGTGCTTGGCAAACCGCAAACAGACCCGACTCTCGAATGGTTCTTGTCTCATTGCCATATTCATAAGTACCCCTCGAAGAGCACGCTGATTCACCAGGGTGAAAAAGCAGAGACGCTGTATTACATCGTAAAAGGCTCAGTGGCAGTTCTCATCAAGGACGAAGAAGGCAAAGAGATGATCCTCTCTTACCTCAACCAGGGCGATTTTATCGGCGAGTTAGGCCTGTTTGAAGAAGGCCAGGAACGCAGCGCGTGGGTACGGGCAAAAACCGCTTGTGAAGTGGCTGAAATCTCTTATAAAAAATTCCGTCAGCTGATCCAGGTTAACCCGGACATTCTGATGCGTCTCTCTTCGCAAATGGCGCGTCGTCTGCAGGTTACCTCTGAGAAAGTCGGCAACCTGGCGTTCCTCGATGTGACGGGTCGTATCGCGCAGACTCTGCTGAACCTGGCCAAACAGCCGGATGCGATGACCCACCCGGACGGCATGCAGATCAAAATTACCCGTCAGGAAATCGGTCAAATCGTGGGCTGCTCCCGTGAAACCGTGGGCCGTATCCTGAAGATGCTGGAAGATCAAAACCTGATCTCCGCACACGGCAAAACCATTGTCGTTTACGGTACCCGCTAATCCAGCCTAAACGGCGTATTGCCAGGCAATACGCCGCTTTTGTTTTCCCCTATGTGGCGCAGGCTGATTTACCACCCAGAAATCAACTATGCACTACGGCAAACGCTGGTGCTGTGTTTGCCCGTGGCTATTGGCCTGCTTTTCGGCCATCTTCAGCAGGGCCTGCTATTCTCGCTGGTGCCCGCCTGCTGCAACATCGCCGGTCTCGACACCCCACATAAGCGCTTTTTCAAACGCCTGATTATCGGCGGCAGCCTGTTTGCCGGGTGCAGCCTTGCCGTGCAGCTGCTGCTGGCGCGCGACGTTCCCCTGCCGCTGATCCTGAGCGGGCTAGCGCTGCTGCTGGGCGTAACGGCGGAGATCAGCGCGCTGCACGGGCGGCTACTGCCCGCCTCGCTGATCGCCGCCATTTTTACGCTCAGCCTGGCCGGCAATATGCCCATCTGGCAGCCGCTGCTCATCTACGCGCTGGGCACCCTGTGGTACGGATTATTCAACTGGTGGTGGTTCTGGATATGGCGCGAACAGCCGCTGCGTGAATCGTTAAGCCTGCTCTACCGTCAGTTGGCCGACTATTGCGAAGCAAAATATAGTCTGCTGACGCAGCATACCGACCCCAGCAGCGCACTCCCGCCACTGCTCACTCGCCAGCAAAAGGTGGTGGATCTCATTTCCCAGTGCTACCAGCAGCTGCATATGCTGGCGGCTAACCAACATAACGACTACAAGCGGCTGCTGCGTGCTTTCCAGATGGGGCTGGATTTGCAGGAACATATCTCCGTTAGCCTGCACCAGCCGGAAGAGGTCCAGAAGCTGGTTGAACAAAGCCACGCCGAAGCGGTGATCCGCTGGAACGCGCAGACCGTTTCCGCGCGCCTGCGCGTGCTGGCGGACGATCTTCTCTATCATCGCTACCCCACGCGCTTCACGATGGACAAACAGATTGGCGCGCTGGATAAAATTGCCCGCCAGCATCCGGATAACCCGGTCGGCCAGTTTTGCGCCTGGCACTTCAGCCGTATTGCCCGCGTACTGCGTAGCCAGCGCCCGCTTTACCCACGTAATCTGATGGCCGACAAAGAGCGCCGCCTGCCGCTCATCCCGGCGTTAAAAAGCTATCTGTCGCTGAAGTCGCCCGCGCTGCGCAACGCCGCACGCCTCAGCGTCATGTTAAGCATTGCCAGCCTGATGGGGATGGCGCTGCATCTGCCGAAACCCTACTGGATCCTGATGACGGTCCTGCTGGTCACGCAAAACGGCTACGGCGCTACGCGCGTAAGGATTTTCCATCGTGCGGCAGGGACTCTGGCCGGGCTGGTCATCGCCGCTATCGCCCTACACTTCCACACGCCACAAGGGTGGGCGCTGGCTGGGATGCTGATCGTGACGCTGGTAAGCTACTTGATTATTCGCCGCAGCTACGGCTGGGCCACCGTGGGCTTCACGATTACGGCGGTGTATACCTTGCAGCTTCTGACGCTCAACGGCGAAGAGTTTATTATCGCCCGCTTTATCGACACCCTGATCGGCTGCCTGATTGCCTTTGGTGGGATGATCTGGCTGTGGCCGCAGTGGCAGAGCGGCCAGTTGCGTCAGAACGCTCAGGCGGCGCTGGAGGCTGACCAGGAGGCCATTCGTCTGATCCTCAGCCCCGACCCGCAGGCGCCTAAGCTTGCCTATCAGCGCATGCGCGTCAACCAGGCGCACAATACGCTGTACAACACCCTCAACCAGGCCATGCAGGAACCGGGATTTAACTCTCGCTATCTCGAAGACATGAAGCTGTGGGTCACCCACAGCCAGTTTATCGTCGAGCACATCAACGCCATGACGACCCTGGCACGCGAGCACAACATGCTGACGCCGGATCTGGCCCAACGCTATCTGGAGTCGTGTGAAATCGCGCTCCAGCGCTGTCAGCAGCGTCTGGAATACGATGAGGCGGGAAGCAGCGGCGAGGTGAACATTATGGAAGCGCCGGACGCGCTGTCCCACGGGCCGTTGAGCACCATGGAACAGCATCTCCAGCGTATTTTAGGGCACTTAAGCACCATGCACACCATCTCGTCGGTGGCCTGGCGCCAGCGCCCGCGGCACGGCGGCTGGTTGAAACGGCAGTCTAGCTGATCAATGCTGCCACGGCTTGTGCAAAGCGCTGCATACCGTCGTCGATATCCTGTTCTTCCACCACCAGAGATGGCGCAAAGCGCATCACGTCCGGGCCCGCATTCAGCACCATCACGCCAGCATCCGCCGCAGCATACAGGAAGTCGCGCGCGCGGCCTTTATACTTCGCGTTCAGTTCTGCACCTATCAGCAGACCCATGCCGCGCACATCGCTGAAGACATCGTACTTCGCGTTAATGTGCTGCAGATGCTGAACAAAGCGCTCACGTTTAGCATTCACGCCGTTAAGGACTTCGGGGGTGTTAATGATATCGAAGGCCGCCCCGGCCACGGCACAGGCCAGCGGGTTACCGCCGTAGGTGGAACCGTGTGACCCCACGTGGAAGGCACTGGCAATCTCTTCGGTGGTGAGCATAGCGCTGACCGGGAAACCGCCGCCCAACGCCTTGGCGCTGGTCAGAATATCCGGCGTCACGCCGTAGTGCATGTAAGCGAACAGCGAGCCGGTACGGCCCATGCCGCTCTGCACTTCATCAAACACCAACAGCGCCTGGTGCTTATCGCACAGCGCGCGCAGGCCTTTGAGGAATTCTGGCGTTGCCGCCAGTACGCCGCCTTCACCCTGAATAGGCTCGACCACGACCGCGCAGGTATGATCGTCCATTACCGCTTCTACCGCATGCAGATCGTTAAACGGTACGTGGACAATATCGGCCGGTTTCGGGCCAAAGCCGTCGGAATACTTCGGCTGACCGCCCACGGAAACGGTGAACAACGAACGTCCGTGGAACGCGTTATGGAAGGCAATAATTTTGGTTTTGTACGGGCTATGGCGGGTAGACGCATAGTAACGCGCCAGCTTAAAGGCGGTTTCGTTGGCTTCCGTTCCGGAATTCATGAATACCACACGTTCCGCGAAGGTAGCATCCACCAGCTTCTGCCCCAGGCGCAGCGCCGGTTCGTTAGTAAACACGTTGCTGGTATGCCACAGGGTTTCACCCTGGGTTTTCAGCGCGTCCACCAGTGCCGGATGACAGTGGCCCAGCGCCGTCACCGCAATACCGCCTGCAAAATCAACGTACTCTTTGCCTTGCTGATCCCAGACGCGGCTGCCCTTGCCCTTCACCGGAATAAACTCGGCCGGTGCATAAATTGGCAAAATGACCTGATCGAAGGTCGCGCGGGTGATCGCAGGTTGTTTGGTTACCATGTCATGCCCTTCTTCAACGATGCAGCAATGATTGTGAGAATCTATCCACAAAATATGCATAAAAAATCACATCATGGCAACTACTATCGATGGAGAAAGTTGGCCAGCAGCGCGTGTCCTTGCTCGCTAAGAATGCTTTCCGGGTGGAACTGTACGCCTTCGAGATCCCACTCGCGGTGACGAATCCCCATGATTTCACCGGCTTCGCTAAGCGCGGTAACCTCAAAGCAGTCCGCCAGGGTATCCGGCTGAATCAGCAGCGAATGATAGCGGGTAACCGTCAGCGGGTTATTCAGCCCGCGAAAGACGCCCTGCTGCTGATGGAAAATCGGCGAGGTTTTGCCGTGCATGACCTGAGCGGCGCGAACGATACGCGCGCCAAAGGCCTGAGCGATAGCCTGATGACCTAAGCAGACGCCAAGAATGGGAATTTTGCCGGCGTAGCGGCGAATAACGTCAAGTGAAATACCGGCATCATCCGGCGTGCAGGGGCCTGGAGAGATAACGATTTTCTCCGGTGCCAGCAGGGCGATTTCCTCGAGAGTGATGTCATCGTTACGTCTGACCGTTACGCTGGCGCCCAGCTCACAGAAATACTGGTAAAGGTTCCAGGTAAAGGAATCGTAATTATCAATCAGCAGGATCATGGCGGCTCCGGTTATCTTTCTGCCGCCATTCTACCGGGTGACATCCACTTTAGCGATACGGGCGACGGCCTCATGCCTGACGCCGCCCGATATGGCTTACGGCAGGACTTTCGCGGAAAGGATCACGACCGGCTTGGTCGGCACATTCTGGTACGGCCCGACGTTATGGCTCGGCACCTGGGAGATTTTATCCGCCACGTCCATGCCCTTCACAACCTTGCCGAATACCGCATAGCCGAAATCACGCTGACCGTGATCAAGGAAGGCGTTATCGGCCACGTTGATGAAGAACTGGCTGGTTGCGCTATCTTTATCAGCAGTACGCGCCATCGCGATAGTGCCGCGAGTATTACGCAGGCCATTGTCAGCTTCGTTTTTAATCGGCGGGTTCGGCTGCTTCTGCTGCATCTGCTCGTTAAAACCGCCGCCCTGAACCATAAAGCCCGGGATCACGCGGTGGAACGTCGTGTTGTTGTAAAAGCCGCTATTAACGTATTTCAGGAAGTTTTCAACGGAAACCGGCGCTTTCTGGCTATCCAGCTGCAGCTCGATATTACCCGCGGAGGTCGTCAGCAGTACGTGCGGATTCTGGGTTGCTGCTAAAGCCGCAGGAGCCATCACCGAGAGAGCAAAAACAGCCGCCACGGCCGCCAGAGTTGATTTGAGCATGAGAATTCCTTTAACAGGTGCAGTAGAGAAAGCAAGTGGCTTGATTCTAAAGAGGGACAGCCCCTCAGGCCAGTGCTTTACCAAAGTTTACCTGGGCTCAACGCTTATAATGAGCGTGGTAAGCATTGCCACATTTGATTTTGTGATCCAGATCACAATGAAAAGTGTAATACGCCAACGTTTGCGTAATAAAACTATGAATACGTCACTTCAGTGACTAAAATCTGCCCGCTCAGCGCAGTGTCAACGCGCTTTACACAACTATTCACAGGCCAGTCATGACTAACAGCAACCGTATCAAGCTCACATGGATTAGCTTCTTCTCCTACGCCCTTACCGGTGCGTTGGTGATCGTCACCGGGATGGTGATGGGGAACATCGCCGATTACTTCAATCTGCCCGTTTCCAGCATGAGTAATACCTTTACCTTCCTGAACGCCGGTATTCTGATCTCGATTTTCCTCAATGCATGGCTGATGGAAATTGTTCCCCTGAAGACGCAGCTGCGTTTTGGCTTCATTCTGATGGTACTGGCGGTGGCCGGCCTGATGACCAGCCACAGCCTGGCGCTGTTCTCGGCGGCCATGTTCGTGCTCGGTCTGGTCAGCGGGATCACCATGTCGATCGGTACCTTCCTGATTACCCATATGTATGAAGGCCGTCAGCGCGGCGCGCGCCTGCTGTTTACCGACTCCTTCTTCAGCATGGCGGGGATGATTTTCCCGATGCTCGCCGCCTGGCTACTGGCTCGTACCATCGAGTGGTACTGGGTCTATGCCTGCATTGGCCTGATCTACGTCGCGATTTTCGTGCTGACCTTCGGCTGCGAGTTCCCACTGCTGGGTAAAAAAGCCCAACACAACGACCAGCCAGTGGTCAAAGAGAAGTGGGGCATTGGCGTGCTGTTCCTGTCCATCGCCGCCCTGTGCTACATCCTCGGCCAGCTGGGCTTTATCTCCTGGGTGCCGGAATATGCTAAAGGCCTGGGCATGAGCCTTGGTGACGCGGGTAAACTGGTCAGCGACTTCTGGATGTCTTACATGTTCGGCATGTGGGCCTTCAGCTTCATCCTACGCTTCTTCGACCTGCAGCGTATCCTGACCGTGCTGGCTGGCATCGCGACCGTGATGATGTACCTGTTCAACCACGGCGAACCGCAGCATCTGGCATGGTTTATTCTGACCCTGGGCTTCTTCTCCAGCGCCATTTATACCTCAATTATCACCCTGGGTTCGCTACAGACCAAAGTCGCCTCCCCAAAACTGGTTAACTTCGTGCTGACCTGTGGCACCATCGGCACCATGCTGACCTTCGTGGTAACCGGCCCGATCGTTGCCAGCAGCGGCCCGCTGGCTGCGCTCACCACGGCGAACGGACTCTACGCTGTCGTGTTTGTGATGTGTCTGATCCTCGGCTTCGTTAGCCGCCACCGTCAGCATGCTACGGTTGCCGGACACTAATCCTTACCGCCCCTTTTCAACCTGAAAAGGGGCACCTTTCTCCAGCTCTGCCCCCCGCCGCTTATTTGCTCATTTTGAACAAAAAACAAACACCAAAGAAAGTTGTGTATTATCCGCAACTTACAAAACCACTTTAAAATCATAGCCATACCCATTAAGTGGTAGGTAAAGGCTAAATTGATTTGAATCAATAATCCCCCTAGCTGAATCGTTAAGGTAGGCAGTATTAGAATAGAAATCGAGGCAAAAATGAGCAAAGTCAGACTCGCAATTATCGGTAACGGCATGGTCGGCCACCGTTTTATCGAGGATCTTCTCGATAAATCCGATGCCAGCCACTTCGACATTACCGTCTTCTGTGAAGAACCCCGCATCGCCTACGACCGCGTCCACCTCTCCTCCTACTTCTCACACCACACGGCGGAAGAGCTGTCGTTGGTCCGTGAGGGCTTCTATGAGAAGCATGGTGTGAAGGTACTGGTCGGCGAACGCGCCATCACCATTAACCGTAAAGAGAAGGTGATCCACTCCAGCGCGGGTCGTACCGTCTTTTACGACAAGTTGATTATGGCGACCGGTTCTTACCCGTGGATCCCACCGATTAAAGGGTCTGAAACTCAGGATTGCTTCGTTTACCGTACCATTGAAGATCTGAACGCCATTGAATCCTGCGCCCGCCGTAGCAAACGCGGTGCGGTGGTCGGCGGCGGCCTGCTCGGCCTCGAAGCAGCCGGCGCGCTGAAAAACCTCGGCGTTGAAACCCACGTGATCGAATTCGCCCCGATGCTAATGGCGGAACAGCTCGATCAGATGGGCGGCGAGCAGCTCAAGCGCAAAATCGAAAGCATGGGTGTGAAGGTTCACACCAGCAAAAACACCAAAGAGATCGTGCAGGAAGGCGAGAACGCCCGTAAAACCATGCGCTTTGCCGACGGCAGCCAGCTGGAAGTCGACTTTATCGTCTTCTCTACCGGCATTCGCCCGCGCGACAAGCTGGCCACCCAGTGTGGTCTGGAAGTCGCCCAGCGCGGCGGCATCATGATTAATGACCGCTGCCAGACCTCCGATCCGGATATCTACGCCATCGGCGAATGCGCCAGCTGGAAGAACCGCGTCTACGGCCTGGTGGCGCCGGGCTACAAAATGGCTCAGGTTGCCGTTGACCACATCCTCGGCAGCGAAAACAGCTTCCAGGGTGCCGATATGAGCGCCAAGCTGAAGCTGCTTGGCGTTGACGTAGGCGGTATCGGCGATGCGCATGGCCGTACGCCGGGTGCGCGCAGCTACGTCTACCTCGACGAAAGCAAAGAAGTCTACAAACGCCTTATCGTCAGCGCAGATAACAAAACGCTGCTCGGCGCGGTGCTGGTCGGCGACACCAGCGACTACGGCAACCTGCTGCAGCTGGCGCTGAACGCCATCGAACTGCCGGAAAACCCGGATTCGCTGATTCTGCCGGCGCACGCCAGCAGCGGTAAACCGTCTATCGGCGTCGATAAGCTGCCGGACAGCGCGCAAATTTGCTCCTGCTTCGACGTCTCGAAAGGCGATCTGATCGCCGCGATTAACAAAGGTTGCCACACCGTGGCGGCGCTGAAAGCCGAAACCAAAGCCGGTACCGGCTGCGGCGGCTGTATTCCGCTGGTCACCCAGGTCCTCAACGCCGAGCTGGCGAAACAGGGTATTGAAGTCAACCACAGCCTGTGTGAACACTTTGCGTTCACCCGCCAGGAGCTGTATCACCTGATTCGCGTGGAAGGCATCAAAACCTTCGACGAGCTGCTGGCAAAATACGGCAAAGGCTACGGCTGTGAAGTCTGCAAACCGACCGTGGGGTCCCTGCTGGCTTCCTGCTGGAACGAATATATCCTCAAGCCGCAGCATACGCCGCTTCAGGACACCAACGACAACTTCCTGGCCAATATCCAGAAAGACGGTACCTACTCGGTGATCCCACGCTCCGCCGGCGGTGAAATCACCCCAGAAGGCCTGGTGGCCGTTGGCCGTATCGCGCGAGAATTCAATCTGTACACCAAAATCACCGGCTCCCAGCGTATCGGCCTGTTCGGTGCGCAGAAAGACGATCTGCCGGAAATCTGGCGTCAGCTGATTGAAGCAGGCTTCGAAACCGGTCACGCCTATGCGAAAGCGCTGCGTATGGCCAAAACCTGCGTCGGTAGCACCTGGTGTCGTTACGGCGTGGGCGACAGCGTGGGCTTCGGCGTGGAGTTAGAAAACCGCTACAAAGGCATTCGTACGCCGCACAAAATGAAGTTTGGCGTCTCCGGCTGTACACGCGAGTGTGCAGAAGCGCAGGGCAAAGACGTTGGCATCATCGCCACCGAGAAAGGCTGGAACCTGTACGTCTGCGGTAACGGCGGCATGAAGCCACGTCACGCGGATCTGCTGGCGGCTGACCTCGATCGCGAAACGCTGATCAAATACCTCGATCGCTTCATGATGTTCTACATCCGTACCGCCGATAAGCTGACGCGTACCGCGCCGTGGCTGGATAACCTGGAAGGCGGTATCGACTACCTGCGTTCCGTGATCATCGACGACAAGCTGGGCCTGAACGAACATCTGGAAGCTGAAATCGCCCGTCTGCGTGAAGCGTTTGCCTGCGAATGGACCGAGACCGTAAACGACCCGGCCGCTCAGGTACGCTTCAAACACTTTATCAACAGCGAACAACGTGACCCGAACGTCCAGGTGGTTGCCGAGCGTGCCCAGCACCGCCCTGCTACGCCGTATGAACGTATTCCGGTCACTCTGGTGGAGGAAAACGCATGAGCCAGTGGGTAAATATCTGCAAAATTGACGCGATTGTCCCAGCGACCGGCGTCTGCGCCTTGCTGGGAGACCAGCAGGTGGCGATCTTCCGCCCGTATGCCGATGATCGGGTCTTTGCCATCAGCAACATCGACCCGTTCTTCGAATCGAGCGTGCTGTCTCGCGGCCTGATTGCCGAACATCAGGGCGAGCTGTGGGTAGCAAGCCCGCTGAAAAAACAGCGCTTCCGTCTGCGTGATGGGCTGTGCATGGAAGATGAGAGCCATTCCGTCGCCCATTACGAAGCGCGCGTTAAAGACGGCCAGGTGCAGCTCAAGGCCTGAACGTTCAGGCATAAGTAATACCAAAAACTTATGACCTTAAAGGGGTAACAGCAGGAAAAATCGTGTATTCCGTACGATGTCTGCTGTTATCCTTACCCGCATTATTCATTCCCCGCATTTCTATTGCTAATTCCGTGAGGTTGCCCCGTGGATCACTTACCCATCTTTTGCCAACTGCGCGATCGCGAATGTTTGCTGGTCGGCGGCGGTGATGTTGCCGAACGCAAGGCGCGTCTACTGCTGGACGCGGGCGCTCGCCTCACGGTAAATGCGCGGGATTACGTCCCGCAGTTCCACGTCTGGGCCGAGGCGGGAATGCTGACGCTGGTCGCGGGCGACTTCCAGCCCGCTCTGCTCGACCCCTGCTGGCTGGCCATTGCCGCCACCGACGACGATGCGGTCAATCAGCAGGTCAGCGATGAGGCGGAAGCCCGACGCATTTTCTGCAACGTGGTGGATGCGCCGAAAGCCGCAAGCTTTATCATGCCATCAATTATCGACCGCTCGCCGCTCATGGTAGCGGTCTCCTCCGGCGGCACCTCACCGGTGCTGGCACGCCTGCTGCGCGAGAAGCTGGAAGCGATGCTGCCACAGCATCTGGGCCAGGTTGCGGCCTATGCCGGAAAGCTACGCGAACGGGTGAAAAAACAGTTCTCCACGATGGGCGAACGCCGCCGCTTCTGGGAAAAAATGTTCATGAACGATCGCCTGGCGCAGTCGCTGGCTAACCAGGACCGCCAGGCCATTGAAGAAACGACCGAACAGCTGCTGACCGCCCCGCTCGACCACCGTGGTGAAGTGGTGCTGGTCGGCGCCGGGCCGGGCGATGCCGGGCTCCTGACGCTCAAAGGGCTACAGCAGATCCAGCAGGCTGACGTCGTGGTATACGACCGACTGGTCTCTGATGACATCATGAATCTGGTTCGCCGCGACGCAGACCGCGTATTCGTCGGTAAACGCGCGGGCTACCACTGCGTACCGCAGGATGAAATTAACCAGATTCTGCTGCGTGAAGCACAGCAGGGTAAACGCGTGGTGCGCCTGAAAGGCGGCGACCCCTTTATTTTTGGTCGCGGCGGTGAAGAACTGGAAACCCTGTGCGATGCGGGTATTCCTTTCTCGGTGGTGCCGGGGATCACGGCCGCTTCAGGCTGCTCGGCTTACTCCGGCATTCCGCTGACCCATCGCGACTACGCACAAAGCGTACGCCTGGTCACCGGCCACCTGAAGACCGGCGGCGAACTGGACTGGGAAAACCTGGCGGCAGAAAAGCAAACGCTGGTGTTCTACATGGGGTTGAACCAGGCAGCCACTATTCAACAGAAGCTGATTGAGCACGGAATGCAGGGCGATATGCCGGTCGCCATCGTCGAGAACGGTACGGCGGTGAACCAGCGCGTGGTCGATGGTCAGTTGACGCAGCTCGGCGAGCTGGCGCAGCAGATGGCGAGCCCGGCGCTGATTATCGTTGGGCGCGTGGTTGGGCTTCGCGACCGGTTGAACTGGTTCTCCAACCATTAAACGTAAAAAAACCGGGATTATCCCGGTTTGAAGTTGGTGACAAAATAGCTGCCTGATGGCGCTTCGCTTATCAGGCCTACATAAACCCACACAACCCACTGATATTGCAGAGCATGTAGGCCGGGTATGGCGCAGCCGCCACCCGGCAATTTGCGCTAATGCTTACGGTTTGGCCACAAAGCCAATCGCTTCGTACACCGCCTTCAGCGTCTGAGATGCACGCGCACTGGCCTTCTCTGCGCCTTCTTTCATGATCTTCTGCAGGAAAGCTTCGTCGTTACGGAAGCGATGATAACGCTCCTGCAGTTCGCTCAGCATACCGGAAACGGCTTCCGCCACTTCCCCTTTCAGGTGGCCGTACATCTTGCCTTCGAAGTGTTTTTCCAGCTCAGGAATGCTCTGGCCGGTTACGCCGGAGAGAATATCCAGCAGGTTAGAAACGCCCGCTTTCTCTTTCTGATCGTAGCGAATAACCGGCGGCTCTTCAGAGTCGGTCATCGCACGTTTGATCTTTTTCACTACCGATTTCGGGTCTTCCAGCAGGCCAATCACGTTGTTGCGGTTGTCATCGGACTTGGACATCTTCTTGGTCGGCTCAAGCAGCGACATTACGCGCGCGCCGGACTTCGGAATAAACGGCTCAGGCACTTTGAAGATATCGCCGTAGATGGCGTTAAAGCGCTGGGCGACATCGCGGCTCAGCTCCAGGTGCTGCTTCTGGTCTTCACCAACCGGCACCTGATTGGTCTGGTACAGCAGGATGTCTGCCGCCATCAGCACCGGGTAGTCAAACAGGCCGGCGTTGATGTTTTCCGCGTAGCGGGCAGATTTATCTTTGAACTGAGTCATACGGCTCAGCTCGCCGAAATAGGTGTAGCAGTTCAGCGCCCAGCCCAGCTGTGCGTGTTCCGGCACGTGAGACTGTACGAAGATGGTGCTTTTTTCCGGGTCGATTCCGCAGGCCAGATACAGCGCCAGCGTGTCGAGCGTCGCCTTACGCAGCGCCTGCGGGTCCTGACGTACGGTAATCGCGTGCTGGTCAACGATGCAGTAGATGCAGTGATAGTCATCCTGCATGTTGACCCACTGACGCAGTGCACCCATGTAGTTACCGATGGTCAGTTCACCTGACGGCTGTGCGCCGCTGAATACGATGGGCTTAGTCATGTTCTGATTCCTGATTTTCACTGTTTGCAAGCCCGAGAGCGGGCAAAAGTTCATTGAAGTGGTCAAAGACGACGTCCGGCTCGCTCAGCGCGATGGCTTCGCCATAGTTGTAGCCGTAGGTCAGACCAACGGAGGTGCAGCCCGCAGCCTTAGCGGCCTGAATATCATTGCGCGAGTCACCGACAAACAACAGCGCTTCCGGGGCCAAAGAAAGCTTCTCCGCCACCTTCAGCAACGCCTCGGGATGCGGCTTCTTGTTCTGCACGTCATCCCCGCCAATCACCACGGAGAAATAGCTGTCGATGCCCAGCGACGCCAGTATCGGTGCCACGAACGGCGTTGGCTTGTTGGTCACCAGCGCCAGCGGTAAGCCGCTGGCGTGCAGCGCGGCCAGCGTTTGCTCAACGTGCGGGAACAGGAAGCTACCCTCTTCGGCAAACTCGGCATAATAACGATCGAACAGACGTCGCAGCACGCGAAGCTGCTCGTCTTGCGGAATATCGTGGCTATCGACGGAGGGTTTCCCCTGCGCCGCGCGCTGGGAAGCGCGTTCCTGGCGGGCCCAGTTCAGCGCCCGTTCCATCAGAACATCGGCACCGTTGCCAATCCAGGTAACGACGCGGTCTTCGCCCGCGACCGGAAGCTCCAGCGCATACAGGGCGCTATCCACCGCCGCCGTCAGCCCCGGCGCGCTGTCGACCAGCGTACCGTCGAGGTCAAACGCGACGCCGCGAATGGTTTGCAATTTATCCATGACTTACCTTTGCCAGCTCACTGCGCATTTCATCAATGACTTTGTTGTAGTCTGGTTGGCCAAAAATCGCCGACCCGGCGACAAACATATCCGCCCCGGCCGCCGCGATTTCGCGAATATTATTCACCTTCACGCCGCCGTCGACTTCCAGACGGATGTCATAGCCGGACGCATCAATGCGGCGACGCACTTCCTGCAGCTTGTCCAGCGTATGTGGAATAAAGGACTGACCGCCGAAGCCTGGGTTAACCGACATCAGCAGGATGACGTCCAGCTTGTCCATCACGTAGTCGAGGTAGCTTAGCGGCGTAGCCGGGTTCAGCACCAGACCGGCTTTACAGCCATGCTCTTTGATCAGCTGCAGCGTACGGTCAACGTGTTCAGAGGCTTCCGGATGGAAAGTGATGATGCTGGCGCCTGCGGCGGCAAAGTCCGGCACCAGACGGTCAACCGGTTTCACCATCAGGTGCACATCAATAGGGGCGGTAATGCCGTAATCACGCAGCGCTTTCAGCACCATCGGTCCGATGGTCAGGTTAGGCACGTAATGGTTATCCATAACATCGAAATGAACCACGTCCGCCCCGGCGGCCAGCGCACGGGCCGTGTCTTCCCCCAGGCGGGCAAAATCGGCCGACAAAATTGAAGGGGCAATCAGGTACTGTTTCATCCGCATCTCCTCAGAGCCTATCCATTAGGGTCTTTAACGTTGTTTTTTGCCTGGCGGGCGATACAGCGCCAGCAGTTCGTCCACCTTTTTACGCGTGCCGCCGTTGCGGCTAATACTGCGTCGAACCTTGACGACGTGCGTATCCGTCGCGTTTTTATACCATTCCAGCGTCAGCGGCGTACGATGGTTCGAAATCAGTACCGGGATCCGCTTCGCCATCAGCTCCTCCGCCTTTCGCGCCAGAATCTCCTGCTGCTCCAGGCTGAAGCTATTGGTGTGATAAGCCGTAAAATTGGCCGTAGCTGACAGCGGCGCATAGGGCGGATCGCAGTAGACTACGGCATTTTTACCGGCGCGCTTCATGCAGTCTTCATAAGACTCGCAGTAGAATTCGGCGTTTTGCGCCTTCTCAGCGAAATGGCGCAGCTCGGCTTCCGGGAAATAGGGCTTCTTATAACGGCCAAACGGGACGTTAAACTCACCGCGCAGATTATAACGGCACAGGCCGTTGTAGCCGTGGCGGTTGAGGTACAAAAACAGCACCGCGCGACGGAACAGGTCGGTACTGGCGTTAAACTCTTCGCGGAATTGATAGTAGCGCTCGGCGTTATTGGTTTCGGGAACAAACAGCGTCCTCGCCTGCTCAACGTACTCATCGGCGCGCGTTTTAACGATTTTATAGAGCTCAATGAGATCGCTGTTGATATCAGCCAGAATATAACGCGAAAAATCGGTATTCAGGAATACCGATCCAGCACCAACGAAGGGTTCCACCAGACAATCGCCCTCGGGCAGATGGCCTTGAATTTCATCGAGCAGCGGGTACTTTCCCCCTGCCCATTTCAAAAAAGCGCGATTTTTTTTCATGCGGCCTGACTACTTACACTCTCTCCGGCTGTGGAGAAAGCTCCGACAGCATCCTGCGCTTCTACGCCCCGCCTATACCATGCGATATAGACGGGGCGGTCGACAACGAAACGACGGTTACTTCAGGTCAGACTGTACCTGATGCAGCGGTTTCGCCCACGGGTTTTTGGCCTGTACGTCGGCTGGCAGCGTGGTCACGGCGCGTTTGGCATCATCTTTCGATGCGTAGATGCCGCTGACCAGGACATACCACGGCTGGCCATTGCGAGAGGTTTCATACACCACGTAGTTTTTCAGGTTCTCTTTCTTCGCCCAACCGTTGAGGTTGTCGTAGTTAGAAGAAGAGCTGAGCTGCAGCGTGTAATGTGAGCCAGAAGCTGATTTCAGCGAGCCCACGTCGCCCGCCGACTTGCCGGTTGCCGTCGCGGCAGGCGCTGCGGTTGCCGCGGCCGTAGCCGTCGTGGCGGTAGCCGCAGGCGCAGCGGTGGTTGCCGCCGGTTTTGCCGCTTCAGCCGCAGGCGCTTTTGCCGGCGTTGAGGTGGCCGCCGTTACGGTCTGTTTCGGCGCAGTGGTCACCGGCTTCGTTTCAACCGGTTTGCTCTGCGCGGCCGGAGCCTGCGTTTTCACCGTGGCCATCGGCTGCGGTTTGGTTTCGATAACCGTATGCTTACGTTCCGGACGCGGAGCCGTCGCGGTCTGACGCGGCGTTTCCACCGGCGCAGTGACCGCAGGGCGCGCACCGTTACGAATCGGTGCCACGGTAGCCGGTTCCGTCGGCAGCGTAGAGTTCACGACCGTGTCGTCGCTCTGGCCCTGCGGCTGCGTCAGCGCATTGTTCAGGTCACCCTGAACTTCGACGCGCTGCTGACCGTCCGGCGCAGCGGTCTGCTGGCCCTGGGTCGGCGTAGAGGAGATTGGCGGCAGCGTGACGTCCTGCTGCGGGTTGTTTTCCTGTGCAGGCTGAGGCTGAGAAGCATTGGCCTGATCGGTATTATCGCCCGACAGAGAGATGCTCTTCTCCGACGATGCGCTTTGATCGTTTGAAGAAGGTGCTTTCAGTGCCGAACCGATGCCGACAATCAGCACCAGCAGCACAACCACGCCCAGCCCCATCATAATGTACTGGCGGGAAGCCGGTTTACGCGGCGCGGCATTTTTACGTTTACGCGGGCGGCGCTCTACCACTTCCTCTGCGTCAGCGTCATCGGCTTCTTCAGATTCGTAGTATTCGTCTTCCGGCTCGGCTTCTTCACGTGCTTTGCGACTACGGGACGGACGACGCTCATCCGCATCGAGTTCCACATCATCAAAGTTGATCTGTGGCTCGCTGTCACGATCGGAAGATTGACGAGAGCGACCAGTACGACGATCGCTGGGATCGGGTTTCAGCTCGTCTTCTGGTTTAAATTCATCCATTTAACACCCCACTAAAAGGCTTATGCCACGACAATTGCACATCACCTGAAGTTAAAACACCGCGCGAACGCGGCTAGACCTTTCTTATAGTTGCGCCTGCTGGGTATCAGCAATAGCGCCAAGAACCACATCGTGGGATACGCCACCGCGTACCTCACTTTTCCCGATAGCCAGCGGCAGCACTAAGCGCATTTCGCCAGCCAGGACTTTTTTATCTCGCAGCATGTGCGGCAGATAGGCTTGCGCCGTCATCTCCTGCGGACCCGCAACCGGCAGCCCTGCGCGCTTAAGCAGTGCGATGATGCGCTGAGTATCCTGAGCGTCAAACTGGCCCAGGCGCTCGGAGGCGTGAGCCGCCATCACCATACCCGCCGCCACGGCTTCACCGTGCAGCCAGTTGCCATAACCCATCTCGGCTTCAATGGCGTGGCCAAACGTATGCCCAAGATTGAGTAAAGCACGTAACCCGGTTTCGCGCTCGTCGGCAGCCACAACATCGGCTTTCAGCTCACAACAACGGCGAATACAGTACGCCATCGCTTTTTCATCCAGCGCCATCAGCGCGTCGATGTTCGCTTCCAGCCAGTCGAAGAACGGCGCATCCAGGATGATGCCGTACTTAATGACTTCGGCAAGGCCAGAGGAGAGCTCGCGTTTCGGTAGCGTTTTCAGGCAGTTCAGGTCAACCACAACGGAGGCCGGCTGCCAGAATGCGCCAATCATATTCTTACCAAGGGGATGGTTGACCGCGGTTTTGCCGCCAACCGAAGAATCCACCTGCGACAGCAGAGTGGTAGGCACCTGGATAAAGCGTACGCCGCGCTGATAGCTCGCCGCCGCAAAACCGGTTAAGTCACCGATCACACCGCCGCCCAGCGCCACCAGCGTAGTATCACGACCGTGTGGTTTCTGCAAAAGCGCGGTGAAAACGGTATCCATGACGGCCAGGCTTTTATACTGTTCGCCGTCCGGCAGAATGACGCTATCAACCTTCACGCCAGCCTGCTCGAGCACGGAGCGAACCTGGTCCAGATAAAGCGGTGCCAGCGTTTCGTTGGTGACCAGCATAACCTGATCGCCGGACTTGAGCGGTAAGAAGGAAGCTGGGTCGTTAAACAAACCAGCCGCGATGGTAATCGGGTAACTACGTTCCCCGAGAGTTACTGTAAGCCTCTCCATAACGCGACGTCCACCTTAGTGACTGTTATTCGCTGGCATTCTACTTTTCAGGCCAGTATTAGTTGCTTTCCAGCATATGGATGATCTGGTTAGCGACAACTTTTGCGCTCTGATCGTCAGTACGAATAGTGACGTCAGCAATCTCTTCATACAGCGGATTACGTTCGTCGGCCAGCGCTTCGAGCACTTCGCGCGGCGGCGTTTCAACCTGCAGCAGCGGGCGCTTTTTATCGCGCTGAGTGCGAGCGAGCTGTTTTTCAATGGTGGTTTCCAGATAGACAACCACGCCACGAGCGGAGAGACGATTGCGCGTTTCGCGTGATTTTACAGAGCCACCGCCTGTTGCCAGAACAATACCCTGCTTTTCCGTTAACTCATTGATGATTTTTTCTTCGCGGTCACGGAAACCTTCTTCGCCTTCGACATCAAAGACCCAGCCCACGTCAGCGCCTGTTCGTTTCTCAATCTCTTGATCAGAATCGTAAAATTCCATATTGAGCTGTTGAGCCAGCTGGCGCCCAATAGTGCTTTTGCCGGCACCCATGGGCCCAACCAGAAAGATATTGCGTTTCTCTGCCATTTTTTTGGTACTACTAAGACTATTCGTTAATGATAAACCCGCGCCGCAGAACATCACGCGTCGCAGGACATGAACTGAAACCTCTTATGCAATAGAGCGAGAGTCAGACTGAAAATTATCTCAATACTCCGGCTGGTTTGGCAACAGATTAAATCAGCAGACTACAGGAGTACGAGCGGCATACGTTGACACTCAAATCGGTACTCCTTGTATGCTAAATCTGCTCCCACGTCAAACCCACGGCGCACCTTCGCTGCTAAATTCGCATGATTACTCGCTGCTATTGCACAGAAATAATACGTGGCGTGATAAACACCACCAGTTCACGTCGTTCATTGTCTTTCCCATCACGGCGAAAAAGATGACCCAACAAAGGGATATCGCCTAAAAAAGGCACACTGTCGCTGGCGTTTTTATTCTTCTGCGAAAAAATGCCGCCTAGCGCCAGCGTTTCGCCACTTTTAACCTCAACCTGGGTTTCAATCTCCTGCTTGTCGATGGCCAGCACTTCGCCATCCGCCTGCTGTAGCACCTGGCCCGGCATATTTTCGCTGATATGCAGCTTCAACCGAACCCGACCATTCTGTAGCACCGTCGGCGTCACCTCCATGCCCAGCACCGCTTCTTTAAATTCGACCGAAGTGGCCCCGCTCTCTCCGCTCGAGACCTGATAGGGAATCTCGCTACCCTGCTTAATGCTCGCGGGCTGCAAATGTGAAGCCAGAAGCCGCGGGCTGGCGATAATATCCACCTTTTGCTTTTGTTCCAGCGCGGACAGCTCCAGCTCAAGCAGGCGACCATTGATGCGGCCAATATTAAAACCACCGCGCGTCGTGGCATCGGCTACCGACAAATCGCTACTCAGCGAGGTGATTTTACCAGCCCCTATTGCCCCTTCAGCCTCGGCGAGGCTCCATTTCACACCCAGCTCACGTAGGCTGGTTTCATTGATAGTGACGATATGTGCAGCCAGCTCAACCTGGCCGACGGGAATATCCATCTCCGTTGCCCACGCGCTAAACGCCTGAAGATGTTCACCGTCATCGCGAACGATGAGCCGGTTGGTGCGCTTGTCAACGGTCAGCGTGCCGCGCGCGCTGAGAAGTTTGCCTCCGGACTTTGCCAGTTCGCTGGCATCAGCGTACTGCAGCACAATACTGGCGTGTTTCAACGGCAACGTCTGCTGACGGCGCACCTGTTCCGCCAGCGCTCGCGCCTGCTTCTCTTCACGCCAGCGCTGCGAATAGACGAAGAGCACGCTTCCCTCCTGATGCATAACCAGCCCGGTGCTGGTCATCACCGTCTGTAACGCCTGCTTCCACGGTAAATTACGCAGCTGCAGCGAGAGCGAGCCCTGCACATCGGGTGCAATCACCAGATTCTTCTGTTCAAGGTCGGCCAGGCTTTGCAACACCTGGGCCACCGGCACGTCGTCCACCACCAGCGTGACGTTTTTCGCCGGGCTCAGCGGCGCCAGAAGCAGCAGTATTAGCAGGCTTATCCTGTTCATTTTTTGTCGTTCCTTCTCTTGTCCATTGCCAGCGCTGCGGCTCGCAGCCCGTACCCGTCTCGACCATCAGATTTTCCGGCGTTACCTGCAATACGCGCCAGCCGGTATGCAGCACGGCATCTTTTTCTACCCTCTGCCATTTATCGTCACCGCGCTGAACGATACCGATCAGACGATCGCCCGACGCCGCCGCCCCGCGATAGCGCCACAGGCTGAGCTGTGCGTGATGACACGGGTCTTCAATGGGAACAAAAGGATCGCGCATGCCGCACAGCAGCGGCACCGCAACGATCACAGCCAGCGGAAGCTTAAGGTTCATCGTTGCGCACCAGCCCTAACGTCAAGCGCAGCGTACCGTTCTCCCCGGTAAGCGCGAATGCCGTGACCTGCATACCGCACGCTGCCAGCCGCAGGAAGGTCGGGGCCACCTGTGCCCACGGAGTGTCCAGCACCAGCTCGCCGCCCTTGTCTGAAGGAAGCCAGCTCACCAGCCGGGCCCCGGACTGTTGGAAGGTCGTTGGCGAAAAGCGAACATAAGGATCTGAGCGTGCCGGTGAGAGGACTCGCGCCGCACGCAACGGCATGAGCCGACGCCAGCTTGCCGCGTACTGCGCGTGCTGACGCTGTCGGGCCTCAGATTCGGTCGTCTGTAACGCCGATGCCCCGAGGCGATAGCAAACACTCGCCCCCGCCAGCGCAGCGGCTAGCGCCGTCAGGCGCAGCGCATTCAGCCGCGAGAGCGGCCACCAGCCGTCAGGGAGCCGCATCGTCAGTCTCCTCCTGCAACTGATAGTGAACCTGCCAACGGCCAGCGTTATCGCGCTGAATTTTTCCCGCCGTTGCGGGCTGGAAACCGGGTAGCGCTGTCAGCACCTGCTCGACCCCCGCCAGAGCCGCAAACTGTATGAGCGTCCCCGATAACAGCAGCGTGCGCTCGCGGTAAACCAGCTCGTTAAGCCACGCCTGGGGAGGAAGTTGCTCAGCCAGCGTGCTCAACCGCGCCGCCCAGGCTTCCGTGGTACGTCGGTGTGCTAACCGCTGTGCGTGCAGAGCCTGCTGCTGCGCCCGCGCCGCCCATTCACGTTCGCGCGCCGCCAGTTGCTGCGTTATCTGCTGCTCCGCGTCGGCGTGAATGTCGTCTCCAGCCCGCCTCGCCTTGCCGCTGAGCTGGCAGGAAAATGCCACCGCCATACTCAGCAGCCAGCATGCCGCCACGCCGGCCACCCAGCGCCGTAGATGCCGATAGAATCGGGCTCGCCGCCACGGCAGAAAATTAACCGTATGAACTATCGCCATACCGCCCCCATCGCCAGTGCAATTGCCACGGCAAAGGCATCACCACAGGTGGGTAGCGGCGGCTGCTTTTGCGCGATGGCGCTCCAGGGGTCGAAACAGGGGCCGCCGAGATCATTGGCGCCAATGTGCACCAGCCGTGCCGGGTCAACGTCCAGCCGCTCAGCCAGCAGCAACGGTGATGCAGTGTCGCTTAACGCACCGCTTCCCCAGCCTTCCCTGTGCGCCCACAGCCAGTGCGATGCGTCTCGCCAGACCAGTACGGCTCGCGGGTCTACCATTAGCGGGAGGAAAACCTGGAGCGCGCAGGCATCCGGCGTAATCGCCGCGGTGTGTAAGCGCAGGCGGCGCAGCAGCTGCTGTAGACTGGCCACCTCGCGCTGCTGCGCGGCGGTGACGTTCCACTGCCCCGCGGGCTCCGCCAGATGATAGTCAAAACACAGTGCATCGACAGGCATCTCAAGCTGCTGCGACATCGCGCTGGCAATCCATTGACGCTGCTCGTGCTCCTGCAGGGTGATGGCCGCGCCCGGCAGACTTTTTTGCAGCGTGCGCCGGGCGGGAAAGGCTACGCTCACTGTATGCTGCCAGGGCAGCTCGTGACGCCACGGCGCCAGCGCGGCCAGCAGGCGTTCATCTTGTTCATGGGGTGACGCCGAGGAAGACAGCGGTAGCTGCCACCAACGGCGCAGAGACCAGCCGCTGCGCGCGCGCTGGAGTGCGATGATAAAGATATTATCTTGCTGAATATGAAGCCCGACCTGCCAGCAGTTGAAAGCCATTTCACGATTCTCCTTACGCCACCAACAGCGTGACGGCTATATCAATGAATCAGGCTTGCCTTTATACTACCGCGCGTTTGTTTATAAACTGCCCAAATGCCACTCAATGGGAAATCTCCGGTGAAGTTCGTAAAGTATTTATTCATCCTTGCAGTCTGTTGCATTCTGCTGGGAGCAGGCTCGATTTATGGCCTCTACAAATATATTGAGCCGCAGCTGCCAGACGTCGCTACGCTGAAAGACGTGCGCCTGCAGGTACCTATGCAGGTCTATAGCGCAGACGGTGAGCTCATTGCGCAGTACGGCGAGAAGCGTCGTATTCCAATGACCCTTAGCCAGATCCCACCCGAAATGGTGAAAGCGTTCATTGCCACCGAAGATAGCCGCTTCTATGAGCACCACGGGATTGACCCGATTGGTATCTTCCGTGCCGCCAGCGTCGCGCTGGTCAACGGGCACGCCTCTCAAGGGGCCAGTACCATTACCCAGCAGCTTGCGCGTAACTTCTTCCTCAGCCCTGAAAAAACGCTGATGCGCAAAATCAAGGAAGCCTTCCTGGCCATCCGTATTGAGCAGTTGCTGAGTAAAGATGAAATTCTTGAGCTGTACCTGAACAAGATCTATCTCGGCTACCGCGCTTACGGCGTGGGGGCTGCGGCACAGGTGTACTTTGGCAAGCCGGCCGACCAGCTGAGTCTGAGCGAAATGGCGGTGATTGCAGGCCTGCCGAAGGCGCCGTCTACCTTCAACCCGCTCTACTCGCTTGACCGCGCCACCGCTCGCCGCAACGTGGTGCTGTCGCGTATGTTGAGCGAAGGCTATATCACCCAGGCACAGTACGACCAGGCGCGTAACGAAGCCATTGACGCCAACTACCATGCGCCGGAAATCGCCTTCTCTTCACCGTATCTGACGGAGATGGTGCGCCAGGATATGGTCAAGCAGTACGGTGAACAGGCCTACGAAGACGGCTACCGCGTTTACACCACGATTACGCGTAAGAACCAGCAGGCAGCCCAGCAGGCGCTGCGCAATAACGTGATGGATTACGACATGCGTCACGGCTACCGCGGTCCGGCCAACGTGCTGTGGAAAGCAGGTGAAACGCCGTGGGACAGCAAGAAAATTCGCGCCTCGTTGCGCCCTCTGCCTTCTTATGGCCCGCTGCTACCGGCTGCGGTGACCGCCGCTAACCCGCAGGAAGCTACCGTCATGTTAGCCGACGGCACATCGGTCTCGTTAACGATGGAAGGGATGCGCTGGGCGCGGCCTTACCGCTCCGATACTGCGCAGGGACCCACCCCGCGTAAAGTGACCGATGTCGTGCAGGCCGGGCAGCAGATTTGGGTGCGTCAGAATGGCGACAGCTGGTGGCTGGCGCAGGTGCCGGACGTTAACTCCGCGCTGGTGTCAATTAACCCGAAAAACGGTGCAATCATCGCGCTGGTCGGCGGCTTCGACTTCAACCAGAGTAAGTTTAACCGCGCCACCCAGGCGCTGCGTCAGGTCGGCTCTAACATCAAACCGTTCCTCTATACCGCGGCGATGGATAAGGGCTTAACTCTCGCCAGCATGCTCAATGACGTGCCTATTTCCCGCTGGGATGCTGGCGCCGGTTCCGACTGGCAGCCCAAAAACTCCCCGGCACAATACGCGGGCCCGATCCGCTTGCGCCAGGGGCTGGGCCAGTCTAAAAACGTGGTGATGGTACGCGCCATGCGCGCCATGGGCGTGGACTATGCCGCAGAGTATTTGCAGCGTTTCGGCTTCCCGGCTGAAAATATTGTGCATACGGAATCGCTGGCGCTGGGATCTGCGTCCTTTACCCCGCTGCAGGTCGCGCGCGGCTATGCGGTGATGGCCAACGGCGGCTTCCTGGTGGAGCCGTACTACATCAGTAAAATTGAAAACGACCAGGGCGGCGTGCTGTTTGAAGCGAAACCGAAAATCGCCTGCCCTGAGTGCAATCTGCCGGTGATCTACGGCGACACGCCGAAATCGAACGTTCTGGAAAATCAGGATGTTGAAGATGTTGCCATATCACAAACGCCGCAGAATGCCGTCGTTCCCATGCCGCAGATTGAGCAGCCGAATCAGCCGCTGGTTGCTCAGAACGGTGCCCAGGAGTACGCCCCGCACGTGATCAACACGCCGCTGTCGTTCCTGATTAAGAGCGCGCTGAATACCAACATCTTCGGCGAACCAGGCTGGCAGGGTACGGGCTGGCGTGCCGGTCGCGATCTTGGCCGCCACGACATCGGCGGCAAAACCGGGACCACCAACAGCTCAAAAGACGCATGGTTCTCCGGTTACGGTCCGGGCGTGGTGACCTCCGTATGGATTGGCTTCGACGATCACCGCCGTGACCTGGGGCGCACCACGGCTTCAGGCGCAATTAAGGATCAGATTTCAGGCTATGAAGGCGGAGCCAAGAGCGCTCAGCCTGCCTGGGATGCCTTTATGAAGGCCGTGCTGGCCGGGGTGCCTGAAGAACCGCTGACCCCGCCGCCGGGGATTGTGACGGTCAATATTGACCGCAACACCGGGCAGCTCGCCAATGGCGGCAGCAGTCGTCAGGAATACTTCATTGAAGGAACGCAGCCTACACAGCAGGCGGTTCACGAGGTCGGTACTGAAGTGATTGATAACGGGGAAACCCACGAGCTGTTCTGACCCGTAACGCGGGCAACTGACCCCGACGGCACGCTGCTGCGCGGGGTCATAAAAAAAGGCGCCGTTGGCGCCTTTTTTTATGACAATCTGCCCTGTGCCCTCAGCCACTCGCGTAGCAGGAACAGCGCGCTCACGTTGCGCGCCTCGCTAAAATCAGGATCGTCGAGCAGATCCATCAGGTTAGCCAGCGGCCAGCGCACCTGCGGCAGCGGTTCTGGCTCATCGCCCGGCAGGGATTCCGGGTAGAGGTTTTCCGCCACAACGATATTCATTTTGCTGGAAAAATAGGATGGCGCCATGCTGAGCTTTTTCAGGAACGTCAGCTCATGCGCGCCAAAGCCCACTTCTTCTTTTAGTTCACGGTTAGCCGCCTGCATGACCGTTTCGCCAGGATCAATCAGCCCCTTCGAAAAACCCAGCTCGTAAGATTCTGTTCCCACCGCGTATTCGCGAATCAAAATGACGTGTTCATCGACAATAGGCACAATCATTACCGCTTCGCGCGAGGAGGGTTTCATCCGCTCATAAACGCGACGGACGCCGTTGCTGAACTCGAGATCGACGCTTTCCACATTAAACAGGCGCGACTTTGCGACGGTTTCAACATGGAGGATGGTAGGTTTTTGTAATGATTTGCTCATTGGGCCGGGGTCTTTGCTGTGGTGACTTTTATCATTGTGCGATAGGTACGAGGTTCCAGCAATGTATAAAGCGTTTTATTTACATCGTTGCAACGTTCATGTTCTTCCATCTCTCATTTCTGGATAAATGTCAAGAGGTTGAATTACAATTGGGAATTTACTGATACTCGTTGGCAAAGGGGTTTGTTATGCTTACGTTTTGCGAGAGTCTATAAACTCTTTTTATCACCTCTGTAATATGTGCCGATGATGTATAAAAAAAGCAGGCAACTTAAGAGACCTCTAAGAAAAAGTATGATGGGAAAAGCATGGGCACATTGATGATCTTTACCGTAGCGATACTGATCTGCGCCGTGCTGGTCGGTTGGTTCTTCCGTAAAAGGGCAAAACGCCTTCATCTGCCGTGGCTGCACTTGTTTCCTGGCGCGACCACGCGCAAGCTCACCGACGAAGAGCGCCAGGGCGTTGAAAACTATCTCGACGATCTGAACCGCGACCTGCAGCTTCCGCCGTCCGGTTCGACGATCGCGCCAACCGCGCTGACGCTCAATGCGCAAAGCGGTACCGTATTCACGCTGACCCGCGCCATCACTCGCTATGGCATTACCACCGACGATCCCAACAAATGGCGTTATTTTCTCGACTCTGTGGAAGTGCACCTGCCGCCGTTCTGGGAGCAGCACATTACTGATGAAAACAGCATCGATCTTATCGTGACCGACGATATGCCGCTGGTCATCGCCCTGAACGGCCACTCGCTGAAGACCTACTCACGCGAGAAGCAACGGCTGGCGCTGGAGTCGACAAGCTCAACGCAGGCGTCGATCCGTGGCGAGGAAAGCGAACAAATCGAGCTGCTCAATATTCGCCAGGAAACGCATGAAGAGCACGCGCTCGGCCGGCCGGACGGGCTGCGCGAGGCGCTGCTGATCGTCGCGGCGTTTGTCCTGTTTTATTGCAGCCTGATTGCCCCTGCGGTGTTCACGCCCTGGGTACTCGGCGGTGCGCTGCTGCTGCTCGGCGGCGGGCTATGGGGGCTCTTCGCCCCGCCAACAAAATCGTCCCTGCGCGAGATCCACTGCCTGCGCGGCACGCCGAAGCGCTGGGGGCTGTTTGGCGAAAACGATCAGGAGCAGATTAACAACATTTCGCTTGGCATCATCGATCTCATCTATCCGCGCCACTGGCAGCCCTTTGTCGCGCAGGATTTGGGGCAGAAAACCGATATTGATATCTACCTTGACCGTCACGTCGTCCGTCAGGGTCGCTTCCTTTCTCTGCATGATGAAGTGAAAAACTTCCCGCTACAGCACTGGCTGCGCAGCGCCGTTATTGGTGGCGGTGCGCTGCTGGTGGCCGTGATGATGTGGATAAGCGTGCCGTTAAACATGCCGTTTAAGTTTACGATTTCATGGCTGAAAGGCGCGCAAACCGTAGAAGCAAAAGACGTGCGCCAGTTGGAAAAGGCGGGCGTTCGCGTCGGCGATACGCTGCATCTCAGCGGCATCGGGATGTGTAACATTCATTCGCCCGGCACCTGGACGGCCCAGGAGAGCTCGCCGTTCCTGCCGTTCGACTGTTCGCAAATTATCTGGAACGATGCGCCGCGCCTGCCGCTGCCGGAATCGGAAACCGTGAACAAAGCCACGGCGCTGGTACAGGCGGTGAATCGTCAGCTGCACCCAGCCGAAGGCGACGACTCGCGCGTCAGCCCGGCGCTGCGCTCGGCGATTCAGAAGTCCGGCATGGTGCTGCTGGATGATTTTGCCGATATCGTGCTGAAAACCAAAGATCTCTGCTCCGCCGCCGACGACTGCGTGCGGCTGAAGAACGCGCTGGTTAACCTGGGTAATACCCGCGACTGGGATGCGCTGGTCAAACGCGCCAATTCCGGCAAGCTGGACGGCGTGAATGTCCTGCTGCGCCCGGTTAGCGCCGAGTCGCTGGATAACCTGGTCGATACCTCCACCGCGCCGTTTATCCTGCGCGAAACGGCCCGCGCAGCACAGGCGTTAAACAGCCCGGCGCCGGGTGGTTTCCTTATCACCAGCGATGAAGGCAGCGATTTCGTCAGCCAACCGTACCCCACCGCCAGCCTGTACGACTACCCCGCCCACGAGCAGTGGAACGAATTCCAGCGCCTGGCGGGGATGTTGATGCATACGCCGTTCCACGCTGAAGGGATTGTCACCAATCTCTATACCGACGCCAACGGCACGCAGCATATCAATCTGCACCGGATGCCCGACAGCAGCGGGCTGTGGCATTATCTGGCCACCACGCTGCTGATGCTGGCGATGGTTATCTGCGCCGTTTATAACGGGGTGCAGGCGCTGCGCCGCTATCACCGTCATCGCGAGCGTCTGGCGCAAATTCAGAAATATTACGAAAGCTGCACTACCCCGGCACTGCTCTCATCGCCGGACGATTTTACGTCCGACTTCCCGACCCGCTAGCCGCCTCCCCCGCCGCGGCAGAGTTATGTTACTCTGTCGCGCATTTCTTCCGTCTGGAGATTTACCATGCATTTTGATATCGCCTGGCAGGAGGTAGATACCGTCCTTCTGGACATGGATGGCACGCTTCTCGACCTCGCCTTCGACAACTATTTCTGGCAAAAGCTGGTGCCGGAAACCTACGGCGCGAAGCTGGGGATCAGCCCGCAGGCAGCACAGGACGCTATTCGCCAGGAGTACCACGCGGTGCAACATACGCTAAACTGGTACTGTCTGGACTACTGGAGCGAACGGCTGGGTCTCGATATTTGCGCGATGACCAGTGAACAGGGCCCGCGCGCGGCGCTGCGCGATGACACCGTTCCCTTCCTCAATGCGCTGAAGGCCAGCGGTAAACGCCGCATTTTGCTGACCAACGCCCATCCGCACAACCTGGCGGTGAAGCTGAAACACACGGGCCTCGACGCACACCTTGATTTATTACTTTCCACCCATACATTTGGTTATCCGAAAGAGGATCAGCGGTTATGGCAAGCGGTGACAGAACGGACGGGCCTGGAGGCCGAACGCACGCTGTTTATCGATGACAGCGAGCCGATTCTGGATGCCGCCGCACGCTTTGGTATCCGCTACTGCCTCGGCGTCACCAACCCCGACTCGGGTATGGCGGATAAAGCGTATCTGCGTCATCCCGCACTTAACGATTATCGTCATCTGATCCCCTCACTGCACGTGAAGGAGTGACAATGAAAGAGAAATCCACCGACGGCGTCAGGCTGGATAAGTGGCTGTGGGCTGCGCGTTTTTACAAAACCCGCGCGCTGGCACGAGAGATGATTGAAGGCGGTAAGGTTCACTATAACGGGCAGCGCTCCAAGCCCAGTAAAGTTGTCGAACTGAACGCCCAGCTGACGCTGCGCCAGGGAAATGACGAACGCACCGTGGTCGTGAAAGCCATCACCGAGCAGCGACGTCCGGCGACGGAAGCCGTCAACCTGTACGAAGAGACGGCAGAGAGTATTGAGAAGCGCGAAAAAGTCGCGCTGGCGCGCAAGCTCAACGCGCTGACGATGCCGCATCCGGACCGACGCCCGGATAAAAAAGAGCGGCGCGACCTGATGAGATTTAAATACGGTGACAGCGAATGACTGCCGCCTCAAGAGAGAAAATTATGACTCAACACGATCAATTACATCGCTATCTGTTTGAAAACTATGCCGTACGTGGCGAACTGGTCACCGTATCCGAGACGCTCGAACAGATCCTGGCAGGCCACAGCTATCCGCAGCCGGTCAAAAACGTGCTGGCGGAACTGCTGGTGGCAACCAGCCTGCTGACCGCAACGCTGAAGTTTGAAGGCGACATTACCGTGCAGCTGCAGGGCGACGGTCCGATGACGCTGGCGGTGATCAACGGTAATAACCACCAGCAGCTGCGCGGCGTCGCGCGCGTGCAGGGCGAGATTCCGGCGGATGCTGACCTGAAAACGCTGATCGGCAACGGCTACCTGGTGATTACCATCACCCCGGCCGAAGGCGAACGTTATCAGGGCGTGGTGGGTCTGGAAGGCGATACGCTGGCGGCGTGTCTGGAAGATTACTTCCAGCGTTCCGAGCAGCTGCCGACACGCCTGATCATCCGTACCGGCGAGTCTGAAGGTAAGCCGGCCGCAGGCGGTATGCTGCTGCAGGTGATGCCAGCGCAGAACGCGCAGGCGGAAGATTTTGAACACCTGGCGGCGCTGACCGACACCATTAAAGCCGAAGAGCTGTTCACGCTGCCGGCGAACGATGTGCTGTGGCGTTTGTACCACGAAGAAGAAGTCACGCTGTACGATCCGCAGGGCGTCGAGTTCAAGTGCACCTGTTCTCGCGAACGCTGTGCTGGCGCGCTGAAAACGCTGCCGGATGAAGAGATCAACAGCATTCTGGAAGAAGAAGGCGAGATCGATATGCACTGCGACTACTGTGGTAGCCACTACGTCTTCAACGCGATGGATATCGCCGAAATCCGTAATGACGCCTCTCCGGCAGATCCGCAGGTGCATTAAAAACAGCGCCGGATGGCGGCTTCGCCTTATCCGGCCTACTGGGGATCTGTAGGCCTGATAAGCGTAGCGCCATCAGGCGTTGCCAGGTGGCAATTTAGCGAGTTTCCAGCGTTTGATCGCCAATAACCAGATCCCGCCACACTTTTGGCTTCGACGACAGCTTACCCTCCTCTACGGCACGCATAACCGTCTGCGGCGTTAGCGTTTGAGGTAACCGAATATACCCCTGACGCTCCCATCCTTTCTTCGCAGGATCGTAGGTATAGATCGCGCCAGAATTGTCCTCAAACACCAAAAAGATCCGCTCCTTGAGACCATCGTTATTCAGATCCTGCGCGACCAGCATGCAGGCATTTTTCTCCGCACAGCTTGCCAGAATGTAGCGTTCCTTAAGAACAACCTGCCAGAAGGCAATATCCGGTTTATCCGTGCCGGGCGCGATCCACGCCTTCTCCGCCAGCGTTTCTGCAGTGAGTGAATCCGTATTTTTCCGCTCGCCTTCTAAAAGATTATTCAGGTAGCGCTTATGGTTCCTGTCTTTCATAAATTCCGCATCGTCTTTCAGCGACGTCAGGGCCTCCCGTCCATAACGACCGCTGTTCACCAGCATGTGCAACGTCAGATCGTCAGGCTTAATTTTACCGCTGTGATAACGCGCCATCTGGCTATTCACGCTGATTCGCCAGCTATCCAGTACCGGCGAATTCAGTAGCATAAGCACGACGAGCACCAGCAGCGACAGCGCCTGATTCACTTTCCCCTGAAGCAACAAAGGGTTTATCGCCTTGCGCCGAACGATACTCAGCAGATAACCAACAGACCATACCAGCAGCACCACAACCACCAGCACGCCGTGCAGACGCTCCGCCGTCCAGCCATGCTGCGCCACGCGCACCCACAGCGCCCATCCGGCAATCAGGACATAAACGGGTGCCACCAGCAGCGAGGTTTTAATCAAACAGCGCAGCACGCCCGCATAGGGCAACGATGCTTTTTGCGGATCGCGGACAATCGCCATCAGCAGCAGGAGAATCAGCGTCAATGAAGAGAGTAAACCGGCAGCGGAGACGTGGCGGGAAATCGACGCTACCCCGGTAAACGGCAGCGTAACGATAAACAGCAGCGTCAGCAGCGATACCAACGGCAGCAAGCCGGTGGCAATCAGCGTCAGCAGCTTTTGGATAGCGGCAATCAAGCGGAACTGCGTACGCGCCAGGATCACCGACAGGGCGGTAATCAGCCCGATAGTGAGATAAATAAACCAGTCGGTATCAAAAAAGAGCGTATGGAAAAAAGCGATCCCCACCAGCCTGAACAGCTCACTCCAGAGCAGTAGCACCAGCCACACCAGGCCGTTGGCGATAACAATCACTAACAGCGTTAACGCGTTATGCCACATCAGATGGTAAAACCGCGCGTAACGCCCCCCTTCCTGCCGCGGATTAAGCTGCTGCTGCATCCACGGCAACAGCATCAGCACCATCAGCAACAGGTAGCAGCTAAAAGCCCAGAGCACGCTGCTGGCTTTCCAGCCTTCCATTCCGGCCATCAGCCACTTTTGCCAGCCGCTCATCGCCAACACGGCGATAAAAATAATCGCCAGCCAGCACCATAAGCGCGCCTGTTTAAACGAGGTGACGGAAAAAAGCAGTGCCGAAGAGAAGGCAAGGGTCGCGGGCATCCCATAAAACATCCAGCCGCTGTTTATTGGCGCAAGCCAGGTCATCAGCAGATAGCACACCAGCCCCTGAACCAGGCCGGTTGCCACCATTCCCCATCGGGTGGGACGAGAGAGTTCAACGTTATCCATGTTGCTATCCGATATCAGTAGAGTGCGTCATTATCGCATCACATCTTAGAAATCGATTCAAAAGGCAAAAAATTCGGAAAACAGCTCAGCGAGGTGAATCGATTTTTGTCCTGAAAGCATTACGTAATTTTCTTTCATAAATGCGATTCGATTCACATTTACACCGTCATTTAAACCATTTTGTAACCATTTGAGAACATTCGCGCCAAATATGCGGTGTTTCCTGTCATAATCCCTGACGCTTCGTGACAGGAGTCACAATGTTTTCGTAAGTAAGACGTTTGTCGGGATACGTAAATCTATGAGCCTGGTCGCGGTCAACCCCCCTAAAATACCCATAGAATTTATGGTAGTACATATTGGCTAAGGAGCAGTGAAATGCGCAACGGTATAACCCCGCAGGACCTCAAGGCTTATGGTATTAACGACGTACAGGATATCGTCTACAACCCCGATTACGATACATTGTATCGAGAAGAACTCGATCCTAACCTGGAAGGTTATGAGCGTGGTGTACTGACGAACCTGGGAGCCATTTCTGTCGACACCGGTATCTTTACCGGCCGTTCCCCGAAGGACAAATATATCGTCCGCGATGACACCACCCGCGATACGGTATGGTGGTCTGATAAGGGCAACGGGAAAAATGACAATAAACCTCTCTCTCCTGAAATTTGGCAACACCTGAAAGGTTTAGTTTCCAATCAGCTATCCGGCAAGCGCCTGTTTATCGTTGACGCGTTCTGCGGCGCGAACGAAGACACCCGCCTGTCCGTGCGTTTCATCACCGAAGTGGCCTGGCAGGCGCACTTCGTCAAGAACATGTTTATTCGCCCAACCGACGAAGAGCTGAAGACGTTTAAGCCCGACTTTATCGTCATGAACGGCGCTAAATGCACTAACCCACAGTGGAAAGAGCAGGGCCTCAACTCGGAAAACTTTGTCGCATTTAACCTGACAGAGCGTATCCAGCTGATTGGCGGCACCTGGTATGGCGGCGAAATGAAGAAAGGGATGTTCTCGATCATGAACTACCTGCTGCCGCTGCAGGGCATCGCCTCCATGCACTGTTCCGCTAACGTCGGCGAAAAAGGTGACGTAGCGGTGTTCTTCGGCCTGTCCGGCACCGGTAAAACCACCCTCTCTACCGATCCGAAACGTCGCCTGATTGGCGATGACGAACACGGCTGGGACGATGACGGCGTGTTTAACTTTGAGGGCGGCTGCTACGCCAAGACCATTAAGCTGTCGGAAGCGGCGGAGCCGGATATCTATCACGCCATTCGTCGTGATGCGCTGCTGGAAAACGTGGTGGTACGCGCCGATGGCAGCATTGATTTCGATGACGGCTCAAAAACCGAAAACACCCGCGTGTCGTACCCGATTTACCACATCGACAATATCGTGAAGCCGGTGTCAAAAGCGGGCCATGCGACCAAGGTTATCTTCCTGACCGCTGATGCTTTCGGCGTGCTGCCGCCAGTATCACGCCTCACCGCGGACCAGACGCAGTATCACTTCCTTTCCGGCTTTACGGCCAAGCTGGCAGGCACTGAGCGCGGCGTTACCGAGCCCACCCCAACCTTCTCTGCCTGCTTCGGCGCAGCATTCCTGTCGCTGCACCCGACGCAGTACGCTGAAGTGCTGGTGAAACGTATGCAGGCTGCAGGCGCTCAGGCTTACCTGGTGAATACCGGCTGGAACGGCACCGGCAAACGTATTTCTATTCAGAATACGCGCGCCATTATCGACGCCATCCTCGACGGCTCGCTGGACGAAGCGGAAACCTTCACTCTGCCGCTGTTTAACCTGCAGATCCCAACCGCGCTGCCGGGCGTGGATACTCACATCCTCGATCCGCGCAACACCTACGGTTCGCCGGAGCAATGGCAGGAAAAAGCCGAAACGCTGGCTAAGCTGTTCAAAGAGAACTTTGAGAAGTACACCGACACTCCTGCAGGCGCAGCGCTGGTGAGCGCAGGGCCAAAGCTGTAGTTCAGGCTAATGCCCGGTGCCGTTTGTGGCCGGATAAGGTGTTTACACCGCTATCCGGCACCAAGCCACACCGTGCCTGATGGGCTGCGCTTATCAGGCCTACAATATGGGGTCGCGAAACAAAAACCGCCGGGTTTCCCCCAGCGTTTTTTTTAGCTCTCTTTCGTCGGCCCCGGCATGCGGTTTGCCGGTATCGGCAGCCACGCGCGTATCAGCAACCCACCGCGTTCGCTGGTATCCAGCTCCAGCAGCCCGTTGTGGTTATCGATAATACGCTGCACGATAGCCAATCCTAGCCCCGTTCCGCTGATGGTTCGCGCGCTGTCGCCACGCACGAACGGCTGGAACAGATGCTTACGCTGCTCAGGCTTGATACCCGGGCCGTCGTCCTCCACCTGGAACCAGGCGCGATGCGCTTCACGGCCGCTGCTGACTTTAATCCAGCCGTTGCCGTAGCGCGCGGCGTTCACCACCATATTGGCCAGCGCGCGCTTGATGGACAGCGGGTGCACGCGTACCGGAATATCCCCTTCCAGCAGGTTGGTCTCTATTTCACGCTCGTAGCCGCTTTCTGCGGCGATCACCTCACCGAGCACGGTATTGAGATCGATACACTCCAACGGCATTTCCTGACCGGTGCGCAAATAATCAATAAACTGCTCAATGATGGCATTGCACTCTTCAATGTCTTTATTAATCGATTCCGCCAGATAGCCGTCCTGCTCGCCCATCATCTCTGTCGCCAGACGAATACGCGTCAGCGGCGTACGCAGGTCGTGGCTGACCCCGGCCATCAGCAGCGTGCGGTCGTCCGAAAGCTGCTTGACGCCCGCCGCCATGTGGTTGAAGGCTCGGGTCACCGAACGCACCTCCGACGCGCCATACTCGCGCAACGGTGGTGGAATAATCCCTTTACCGACCTGAAGCGCCGCGTGCTCCAGGTCGACCAGCGGTCGGTTCTGGATACGGATAAACAGCCACGCGCCGCCTATCGCCAGCAGCATAATCGCCAGGGTATAACGGAAGAGCGGGGAGAAGTCCCCCTGATGGATTTCGGTCAGCGGTACGCGCACCCAGATGTTGGGTGACAGCCAGGTCTTCAGCCAGACAACAGGCGAACTTTTATTCACTTCCACGCGCACTTCGGTCGGCCCGCCGAGCTGCTGGGCCATCTGCTGGCTCAGAAACTCGTAGTGCTGCGCCCAGCGCAGGCCTGCCTCTTCTGCGGCTTCATCGGAATAGAGCGAAATGCCCAACTCACGATAAATCTCGCGGCGAAACGCCGGCGGCACAACGAGCTGCGTGCCGTCCTCCAGCTGCAGCTTATCGGTCATCAGCATACGGACTTCGTAGGCTAAAACCTTATTAAACTGCTGCAAACTGGGCAGAATCGCGAAGTTCAGCACCACAAGATAGGTTGTCACCAGGCTGACAAACAGCAGGGTGACAATCAGCAATAACGTGCGGGCAAATGAACTTCGTGGCGAGAAGCGCAGTCGCCTCATGCTTTAGAACCGTCCGGGACGAAGACGTAGCCCAGACCCCACACGGTCTGAATATAGCGCGGGTGCGCTGGATCCTCTTCCACCATGCGGCGCAGGCGAGAAATCAGCACGTCGATGGAACGTTCCATCGCAGAGTATTCGCGACCACGGGCCAGGTTCATCAGCTTATCGCGTGACAGCGGTTCACGCGGGTGGCTCACCAGCGCTTTCAACACCGCAAACTCACCGCTGGTCAGCGGCATCGGTTCATCTTCACGGAACATTTCACGGGTGCCAAGGTTTAGCTTGAATTTGCCAAAGGCAATCACCGCCTCTTCCTGAGAAGGAGCGCCCGGCAGCTCGTTCGCCTGACGACGCAGTACCGCACGAATACGGGCCAGCAGCTCACGCGGGTTGAACGGCTTCGGAATGTAGTCGTCGGCGCCGATTTCCAGCCCTACAATACGGTCAACCTCTTCCCCTTTCGCCGTCACCATAATGATCGGCATCGGGTTGCTCTGGCTACGCAGACGGCGGCAGATGGAAAGACCATCTTCGCCTGGCAACATGAGATCCAACACCATCAGGTGGAACGACTCACGGGTCAGCAGTCGGTCCATCTGTTCGGCGTTAGCGACGCTTCGAACCTGGAAACCCTGCTCGGTCAGATAACGCTCCAGCAGCGCGCGCAGGCGCATATCGTCATCCACAACCAGAATCTTATAATTCTCTTGCATTGTTTTTACTCCCAAAGGTTCGCAACAATTATCCGCATGTATTCTCAAAAAAGCCTGCGCTGGCGACCAGCTAAATCTGGTATAAATTCCAGGCTAAATTGTTACAAAGCATATTTAACAGCGAGTTAAGTATACAATGAATCTTAATACACATTATTTATTCTGTCGGTATGCTCACGTAATACGTATTGTGCGCAATGGTTCCTCGGCAGCAGGTAAGCACTTAAGATGAAAACACCGTTGATCACCCGCGAAGGGTACGAAAAGCTCAAACAAGAGATGGATTATCTCTGGCGTGAAGAACGTCCGGAGGTAACGAAAAAAGTGACCTGGGCCGCGAGCCTTGGCGATCGCAGTGAAAATGCTGACTATCAGTATAATAAAAAACGCTTAAGGGAAATTGACCGCCGCGTTCGTTATTTAACCAAATGTCTGGAGAATCTGCGGATTGTCGATTATTCGCCGCAGCAGGAAGGCAAAGTCTTTTTTGGCGCCTGGGTCGAGATTGAAAACGACGACGGCGACATCAAGCGTTTTCGTATCGTTGGCTACGATGAAATATTTGGTCGCAAGGACTATATCTCCATCGATTCGCCGATGGCCCGCGCGCTGCTGAAAAAAGAGGTGGGTGACCTGGCGGTGGTGAACACCCCGGCGGGTGAAGCCAGCTGGTACGTGAATGCGATCGACTACGTAAAATAGCGCCGGAACAATCCGAAGCCCCCGCTGATGACTGGCATTTTTGCCAGTCAATCCGTATAACTGTCCCCTGATTTTATGACCTAACAGTGAAACCAAGCCATGATGAATGATTCGCTCTGCCGCATTATTGCGGGTGAACTTCAGGCCAGAGCCGAACAGGTGGTTGCCGCCGTTCGCCTGCTTGATGAAGGGAACACCGTGCCGTTTATTGCACGTTATCGTAAGGAAGTCACCGGCGGTCTGGATGATACGCAGCTGCGTAATCTGGAAACCCGACTGGGGTATTTGCGCGAGCTGGAAGACCGCCGTCAGGCCATTCTGAAATCCATCGGCGAACAGGGCAAACTCACCGAGTCGCTGGAAAAAGCGATCAACGGCACGCTCAACAAGACCGAGCTGGAAGACCTCTACTTACCGTACAAACAAAAGCGCCGCACCCGTGGGCAGATTGCCATTGAAGCGGGCCTTGAGCCGCTGGCGGACCTGCTGTGGAGCGAGCCGTCCCACGACCCGGAAACCGAAGCAGCCAAATTTATCGATGCCGATAAGGGCGTTGCGGACACCAAAGCGGCCCTTGATGGCGCACGCTATATCCTGATGGAGCGCTTCGCCGAAGACGCAGGCCTGCTGGCCAAAGTGCGTGACTACCTATGGAAGAACGCCCATCTGGTTGCCAAAGTCGTCAGCGGCAAGGAAGAGGAAGGCGCGAAATTTCGCGATTATTTCGACCATCACGAACCCATTTCCACCACCCCTTCTCACCGTGCACTGGCCATGTTCCGCGGGCGTAACGAAGGCGTGCTGCAGCTTTCGCTCAACGCAGACCCACAGTTTGATGAGCCGCCGAAAGAGAGCTACTGCGAACAAATTATTATCGATCACCTCGGTCTGCGCCTGAACAACGCTCCGGCGGACAGCTGGCGCAAGGGCGTGGTGAGCTGGACCTGGCGCATCAAAGTGCTGATGCACCTCGAAACCGAGCTGATGAGCACTGTGCGCGAGCGCGCCGAAGACGAAGCCATTAACGTTTTCGCCCGTAACCTGCACGATCTGCTGATGGCCGCTCCGGCGGGGCTGCGCGCCACCATGGGCCTCGATCCCGGGCTGCGTACCGGCGTGAAGGTAGCGGTGGTTGACGGCACCGGCAAACTGGTCGCCACCGACACCATCTACCCGCACACCGGCCAGGCGGCGAAAGCGGCCGTTGCCGTTGCGGCGCTGTGTGAAAAACACAACGTTGAACTGGCAGCTATCGGCAACGGTACTGCCTCACGAGAAACCGAGCGCTTCTTCCTTGATGTGCAGAAACAGTTCCCGCAAGTCACCGCTCAGAAAGTGATCGTCAGCGAAGCGGGCGCGTCCGTCTACTCCGCCTCCGAGCTGGCGGCGCAGGAGTTCCCGGATCTCGACGTTTCCCTGCGCGGCGCGGTCTCTATCGCCCGTCGTTTACAGGACCCGCTGGCCGAGCTGGTGAAAATCGACCCGAAATCGATCGGCGTCGGCCAGTACCAGCACGACGTCAGCCAAACGCAGCTGGCGCGTAAGCTGGATGCGGTGGTAGAAGACTGTGTGAACGCCGTCGGCGTTGACCTGAACACCGCGTCCGTGCCGCTGCTGACCCGCGTAGCGGGCCTGACGCGCATGATGGCGCAGAACATCGTCGCCTGGCGTGACGAAAACGGTCAGTTCCAGAACCGCCAGCAGCTGCTGAAGGTAAGCCGTCTGGGGCCAAAAGCGTTCGAACAGTGCGCGGGCTTCCTGCGCATCAACCACGGTGATAACCCGCTGGACGCCTCTACCGTTCACCCGGAAGCGTATCCGGTGGTTGAGCGTATTCTGGCGGCAACCCAGCAGGCGCTGAAGGATCTGATGGGCAACAGCAGCGAGCTGCGCGGCCTGAAGGCCTCAGAGTTTACCGACGAGCGTTTCGGCGTACCGACCGTCACCGACATCATCAAAGAGCTGGAAAAACCGGGCCGCGACCCGCGTCCGGAGTTCAAGACCGCGAAGTTCGCCGATGGTGTCGAAACCATGAACGACCTGCTGCCGGGTATGATCCTCGAAGGCGCCGTGACCAACGTCACCAACTTTGGTGCGTTTGTTGATATCGGTGTACACCAGGACGGCCTGGTGCATATCTCTTCGCTGGCGGATAAGTTTGTCGAAGATCCGCACACCGTTGTGAAAGCGGGCGACATCGTGAAGGTGAAGGTGCTGGAAGTCGATCTGCAGCGTAAGCGTATCGCCCTGACCATGCGTCTGGACGAGCAGCCGGGTGAAACCAACGCCCGTCGCGGCGGTAACGAACGCCCTCAGGGTAACGCGCGCCCGGCGGCAAAAGCCGCGAAGCCGCGCGGTCGTGACGCTCAGCCAGCCGGTAACAGCGCCATGATGGACGCCTTAGCCGCAGCCATGGGTAAAAAACGCTAACCGATAAACGCCTTATCCGTTTGTAGGCCGGATAAGGCGTGTACGCCGCCATCTGGCAACGTGCTCGCATTGTGCCTGATGGCGCTACGCTTATCAGGCCTACCTTTCCTTCCTCGATATATGACGAGCCTTAGCCATTATTACTTTCATATCGGTTTTTAATAATAAGCCTCATCATGTTTTATTTTCTTAACTAATGAAACCTTAATTAAACATTAAGAACAGAAAATAATATTTAATACATTTGTCGCTACAATGCATTGCTTGAGTCATATCAAAAAAAGTGCAAATAATGCGCGAAATTATCGCCAATCGCATATTATGTATTGATGATAAAAACCATTCTCATTATCATCATTTACAGTACTTTTAGACCTTAATTCGTTGACGATGCCCTTGCAGCCAGCAGACCGCATGCGGCACCCCCTCGTCCAGCTAGCGATACTACAAGTAGGTTCTATGCAATTTACACCGGATACTGCGTGGAAGATTGTTGGTTTTTCCCGCGAAATTAGCCCCGCTTATCGTCAGAAACTGCTCTCCCTGGGCATGTTGCCAGGCTCATCATTTAATGTGGTTCGCGTTGCGCCGTTAGGTGACCCCATTCACATTGAAACGCGCCGCGTTAGCCTGGTACTGCGTAAAAAAGATCTCGCGTTAATAGAATTAGAGTCCGTCGCATAATAACTTCAGCCCGGCACTAAGAGTCTGAAAAATGAAAAAATTAACCATCGGTTTAATTGGTAATCCTAATTCCGGCAAGACAACATTATTCAATCAGTTAACCGGCGCACGTCAGCGCGTGGGCAACTGGGCAGGGGTCACGGTAGAACGTAAAGAAGGGGCCTTCGCCACCACCGATCATCAGGTCACGCTGGTTGACCTGCCGGGCACCTACTCGCTAACCACCATCTCTTCGCAAACCTCACTGGATGAACAGATTGCCTGCCACTATATTCTCAGCGGCGATGCCGATCTGCTGATTAACGTGGTCGACGCCTCCAACCTGGAGCGTAATCTGTACCTGACCTTACAGCTGCTCGAATTGGGTATTCCGTGCGTGGTTGCGCTGAACATGCTCGATATCGCTGAGAAACAGCAGATTCGTATCGACGTTGATGCCCTTTCCGCCCGCCTCGGCTGCCCGGTGGTTCCGCTGGTATCTACCCGCGCCCGCGGCATTGAAGCGTTGAAAATGGCCATCGACCGTCACCAGGGCAATCAGCCGCTGGAGCTGGTGCATTACCCGCAGCCGCTGCTGCGTGAGGCCAGCAATCTGGCGAAAGAAATGGCGCAGGATATTCCTGAACGCCAGCGCAACTGGCTGGGCATGCAGATGCTGGAGGGCGATATCTATAGCCGCGCCTACGCCGGTGACGCCGCGCATAAGCTGGACGTTTCGCTGGCCCACCTGAGCGAAGAGCTCGATGACCCGGCGTTGCACATCGCCGATGCGCGTTACCAGAGCATTGCCGCTATCTGCGATGCCGTCAGCAACACGCTGACCGCTGAGCCAAGCCGCTTCACCGCCGCGATGGATAGAATCGTCCTCAACCGCGTGCTGGGTCTGCCGATTTTCCTGTTTGTGATGTACCTGATGTTCTTGCTGGCGATTAACATCGGCGGCGCGTTGCAGCCCATCTTTGACGGCGGTTCCGTTGCTATCTTTATCCACGGTATTCAGTGGGTTGGGTACCAGCTGCACTTCCCGGACTGGCTGACCGTTTTCCTGGCTCAAGGGATTGGTGGCGGTATCAACACCGTGCTGCCGCTCGTGCCGCAAATCGGCATGATGTACCTGTTCCTCTCCTTCCTTGAAGATTCCGGCTACATGGCCCGTGCCGCATTCGTCATGGACCGCCTGATGCAGGCGCTGGGCCTGCCGGGTAAATCGTTCGTGCCGCTGATCGTCGGCTTCGGCTGTAACGTGCCATCGGTTATGGGCGCGCGGACCCTCGATGCCCCGCGTGAACGCCTGATGACCATCATGATGGCGCCGTTTATGTCCTGCGGCGCGCGTCTGGCTATCTTCGCCGTCTTCGCCGCCGCCTTCTTTGGCCAGGGCGGCGCGCTGGTGGTCTTCTCCCTGTACGTGCTCGGTATTGTTATCGCCATTCTGACCGGTCTGATGCTCAAATACACCATCATGCGCGGCGAAGCGTCTCCGTTCGTGATGGAACTGCCGGTGTACCACGTACCGCACATTAAGAGCCTGATTATCCAGACCTGGCAGCGCCTGAAAGGCTTCGTACTGCGTGCAGGTAAAGTTATCGTTATCGTCAGTATCTTCCTGAGCGCGCTGAACAGCTTCTCCTTCAGCGGTAAAATCGTCGACAACATCAACGATTCCGCACTGGCCTCCGTCAGCCGCGCGATCACCCCGGTGTTTAAACCGATTGGCGTGCATGATGATAACTGGCAGGCCACCGTGGGTCTGTTTACCGGTGCAATGGCGAAAGAAGTGGTGGTCGGTACGCTGAACACCCTCTACACCGCCGAAAACATTCAGAACGAAGAATTTAACCCACAGGAGTTCAGTCTGGGTGAAGAGCTGCTCGCCGCAGCAGATGAAACCTGGCAAGGACTGAAAGACACCTTTAGTCTGAGCGTACTGGCTAACCCAATCGAAGCCAGTAAAGGCGACGGCGTGATGGAAACCGGCGCGATGGGCGTGATGAGCAGTAAATTCGGCAGCGCGGCAGCAGCCTACAGCTACCTGATTTTCGTTCTGCTCTATGTTCCGTGCATCTCGGTGATGGGGGCGATTGCCCGTGAGTCGAGCCGCGGCTGGATGACCTTCTCCATTCTGTGGGGTCTGAACATCGCCTACTCACTGTCTACGCTGTACTACCAGGCGGTGAGCTTCAGCCAGCACCCACGCTACAGCCTGGTGTGCATCCTGGCGGTGATTCTGTTCAACGTGGTGGTGATTGGTCTGCTGCGCCGTGCCCGTAGCCGTGTGGACGTTTCCCTGCTGGCAACGCGTAAAACGCCGACCTCATGCTGCTCAAGCCCGACCGGCGATTGCCACTAAGGAGCGATGATGGCGTCATTGATTGAAGTACGCGATATGCTGGCGCTGCAAGGACGCATGGAGGCCACACAGCTCAGCGCCCAACTGCACACGCCGCAAGCGCTGATCGACGCCATGCTAAGCCGATTAGAAGCCATGGGTAAAGTGGTGAAAATCAACGAAGAGCCCGACGGTTGTCTGACCGGCAGCTGCAAAAGCTGCCCGGAAGGGAAAGCCTGCTTACGAGAGTGGTGGGCGCTTCGTTAGCACAGAACTCCGGCGCGACGCGTCGCGCCGGAGCGAAATGACCCCGAACTTATTTATACACGTCCGCATTCGCGTGAACGGTTTTCTCGTTTTTCTCTCCCGCAATCACCACGAAGTATTTCCCGCCCATTTCATCCGCTTTCTTCGACAGATCGCGTTTTGCGTCCATCGGCGAGGTGGTACGCGAGGTGGTGATATTGCCAACTTTGGTCAAATTCATCTTCGCGACATCATCCTTTTGAATCTCTTTTGCTGCAAACGCGCCAAAAGACAGGGAACCAATCACCAGAGATGCAACAATACCTGTAACAAGTTTCATCGTTCTACTCTCCTTAAGGTTGTTATTTGCGCTGCGCTCGTCGAGTGAAACTTTCACCTGCGCAACAGCTTAAGTATTGCTACGAAAATCTTTTTTACCACGTGGCGACATAATTAATTCTGCAATTGCGTTTTCAGCGCGAGCAGCGGCGCGCAGAACGCCTGCGGGTGCGAGATAAACGGCGCATGGGCTGCCTTATCAAACACCTGCGATTGGCTCTGCGGCCACAGGGCGTCCAGCTGCGGGATGATCCTGCGCGGCACCAGGCCGTCGAGCCGGCCGTACAGGCGCAGGAACGGCACGGTCAGCGCGGCCAGCGGCTCGCGCAGATCGGCGGTTTTGAGGATCTCAAGGCCGCCGTTGAGCACCTCTGATGACGGCATCGGCAGCGACAGCACCGTTTGCTTGAGCGCCCGCGCATCCTGACGTGCGCTTTCGGTGCCCAACGTTTGCAGCGCCAGGAAACGTTCCACGGTCCGCTGGAAATCTTCGCTCAACTGCTGCTGGAAGCCGCTCAGGACCTCCGGCTTGATGCCCGGCCAGTCGCCATGAGCGCTAAAGCACGGGGACGAGGCCACGGTGACCAGCGCCTGCACGCGCTGCGGATGGCGCAACGCCACCTGGCTTGCGACCAGCCCGCCCAGACTCCAGCCCAGCCAGATAGCGCGTTCTGGTGCGCTTTCCAGCACCTTTTCAGCCATATCCTCCAGGCTCAGCGCGCCGAATCCGCCGCTGCGTCCGTAGCCCGGTAGATCGACCCGGTGTAGCGTAAAGTGCGCGTTTAATTCCGGCGCAATGCAATCCCAGACCTGCGCATTCAGCCCCCATCCGTGCAGCAGCACAAGATGACAATTTCCTTCGCCCGTGGTTTGCCACCAGATGTCGTTCATCAGCTATCGTTCTCATTTCTTCGCCTTAAGGAGGGATTATGCTAACAGTCCACAGCGCGTGCTGGCTATGCCAAATGCCGCTGGCGCGGCCGGCATGGGGCATCTGCTCACGCTGCACCCGGGCGCTGTTTGCCCGTCAGGGGCGTTGCCCGCAGTGTGGTTTACCCTCGGCAACGGCGCATACGCCGTGCGGCCGTTGTGTACAAAAACCGCCGCCGTGGCAGCGTCTGGTGGCAATTAGCGATTACCACCCGCCGCTGAGCACGCTGATTCATCGTTTTAAATTCAGCGGCACGGCCGAGCTGGCGCCGGCCCTCGCGCGGCTACTGCTGCTTGCCGTACGCCAGCGCAGCGATTTGCCCGCCCCACAGCAGCTCATCAGCGTGCCGCTGTGGCAGCGCCGCCACTGGCGGCGAGGTTATAATCAAAGTGAACTACTGTGCCGCCCGCTGGCGCGCTGGCTGAGCCTCCGCTATCAGTCGCGGGCGATGACGCGCGTTCGCCCCACTGCCACGCAGCATCAGCTCAGCGCCAGGCTGCGTAAACACAACCTGAAGCACGCCTTCCAGCTTGAATTACCGGTGCAGGGTCGCCATATGGTTATTGTGGATGATGTCGTCACCACGGGCAGTACCGTTGCCGAGATTTCCCGCCTGCTTTTGCAAAACGGCGCGGCGAGCGTTCAGGTATGGTGTCTGTGCCGCACCTTGTAGACCCCCAGCGATGGGCGTATTATAACCAACTAAAGTAGTCAACTATTAGGTCAAAGCTATGATCCGTATTTCCGATACTGCGCAAGCGCACTTTGCCAAACTTCTGCAAAATCAGGAAGAAGGGACACAAATCCGCGTATTTGTGATTAACCCTGGTACGCCTAACGCAGAATGCGGCGTTTCTTACTGCCCGCCGGATGCGGTGGAAGCAAGTGATACAGCCCTGAAATTTGAACAGCTCACCGCCTATGTCGACGAGCTGAGCGCTCCGTATCTGGAAGATGCGGAAATTGATTTCGTTACCGATCAGTTGGGCTCCCAGCTGACGCTGAAAGCGCCAAACGCCAAAATGCGTAAAGTGTCCGACGACGCCCCGCTGATGGAGCGCGTGGAATACATGCTGCAGTCGCAGGTTAACCCGCAGCTGGCAGGCCATGGCGGCCGCGTGTCGCTGATGGAAATCACCGACGACGGTTACGCCATTCTGCAGTTTGGCGGCGGCTGTAACGGCTGCTCGATGATCGATGTCACGCTGAAAGACGGCATTGAGAAACAGCTGCTGGCCGAGTTCCCTGACCTGAAAGGCGTGCGCGATCTCACCGAGCACCAGCGCGGCGAGCACTCCTACTACTAAGCTATCGGCCAGACGCCGTCATGTGCCGGAGCGATATCACGTCGGCTCCGGATGGCGGTCAATGCGGCCTGGGTGAGGCGTTTTCGTCGCTCCCGGGCCTTTTTTTGCTAACGATAATCATTCTCCACTTCGGCATTTCTACCTGATTTTTAACGCCTTCCTCGATGTTACCGCGCAACATTCCGCGCAAATGCCACCTCGCAACGCTGCAAAAATCCCGTGAATAGTTTGACTAAGGTCGCATATTTCACATTTCCAGGCCTGGGGATATTCTCAACCCCACTATGTTACCCGTATCATCCATTCCAGCATCATCACGTTAAATAATAGCCAGCTATTCTTAAAGTCAGGCCCACAACATAACGATGATGTGAAGAAACGAGTACCTATTCCCTCTGTAGGGACAATTGGACGTTGTCGCAACAACAGTGAAGTTACCCATAACAAATTAAAGGCTGGATAAGTTATGCCATTAATCATCGTAGCTATCGGGGTTATCCTCTTATTACTGCTGATGATCCGTTTCAAAATGAACGGGTTCATCGCTCTGGTGCTGGTCGCGCTCGCGGTCGGTTTAATGCAGGGTATGCCGCTGGACAAAGTGATCGTCTCCATTAAAAATGGCGTCGGCGGCACCCTCGGCAGCCTGGCGCTGATTATGGGCTTCGGCGCTATGCTCGGCAAAATGCTCGCCGACTGCGGCGGCGCACAGCGTATTGCCACCACCCTTATTGATAAATTTGGTCGCAAGCACATCCAGTGGGCGGTCGTACTGACCGGCTTCACCGTGGGCTTCGCGCTGTTCTATGAAGTGGGCTTCGTGCTGCTGCTGCCGCTGGTGTTCACCATCGCCGCTAACGCGCGTATTCCGCTGCTGTACGTCGGTGTCCCGATGGCTGCCGCACTGTCCGTGACTCACGGCTTCCTGCCGCCGCACCCGGGTCCGACCGCTATCGCCACCATCTTCCATGCCGATATGGGTAAAACCCTGCTGTACGGTACCCTGCTGGCTATCCCAACGGTGATTCTGGCTGGCCCGGTTTACGCCCGCTGCCTGAAAAGCATCGACAAGCCGATTCCGGAAGGTCTGCACAACCCAAAAACCTTTACCGAAGAAGAGATGCCGTCCTTTGGCGTCAGCGTCTGGACATCCCTGGTTCCGGTTATTCTGATGGCCATGCGCGCCATTGCTGAAATGGTGCTGCCAAAAGGCCACGCCCTGTTGCCTGCCGCTGAGTTCTTCGGCGATCCGGTGATGGCGACGCTGATCGCGGTGCTGATTGCTATCTTCACCTTTGGCCTGAACCGTGGCCGCTCGATGGACAGCATCAACGATACGCTGATCTCCTCGATTAAAATCATTGCCATGATGTTGCTGATCATCGGCGGCGGCGGCGCCTTCAAGCAGGTGCTGGTCGACAGTGGCGTTGATAAATACATCGCCTCCATCATGAACGAATCCAACGTTTCACCGCTGTTTATGGCGTGGTCTATCGCCGCCGTACTGCGTATCGCACTGGGTTCTGCCACCGTTGCCGCAATTACCGCAGGCGGCATCGCGGCTCCGCTGATTGCCACCACCGGCGTAAGCCCGGAGCTGATGGTTATCGCGGTCGGTTCCGGTTCCGTTATCTTCTCGCACGTGAACGATCCGGGCTTCTGGCTGTTCAAAGAGTACTTTAACCTGACCATCGGCGAGACCATCAAGTCCTGGTCAATGCTGGAAACCATTATTTCGGTATGCGGTCTGGTAGGCTGCCTGCTGCTGGGGATGGTGGTGTAATACCACAAACTCTGGATACAACAATGCCGGGCTTGCCCGGCATTTTTATTGGTAGGCCTGATCAGCGTAGCGCCATCAGGCAACGACAGCACGCAGCATTGCCGGATGGCGGCGTTGCCTTATCCGGCCTACGTTACTACTTCTTGCTTGCCGCTTTCCGGCGCTTATCCAAATCTTTAATCAGCTTATTTACACCCTCATCGGCAAACATCGCTTCCAGCAAGGTTGAGAGCTTGCGACGCCAGTTCGGATACTCGGTGCTGGTGCCGGGAATGTTGACCGGCGCGGACATCTGCAGCCAGTCTTCCGGCTGCAGGCCCAACAGCGCGCTGTTGCTGTCGGCAATATAACGCTGCATGCCGCGGCTCAGGGTTGACGTCATCGACATCAGCGATGCCTTATGCCCTGTGCGCTTAGGCAGCGCACCGTATTTATGCAGCGCGTCCAGCAGCCCCTGCTTCGCCCGCTCACGGTCCTGATACAACCCGCGCAGCACGTCGGCATCCGGATAGAGACCCAGTTCATTACCGAGCGTCAGATCGCCGCTTTCCCAGTAGCCGCGCAGCGTTGGCAGGTCGTGGGTCGTGGCTACAGCCATTGACTGTTCCGGATAGGCTTTCGGCGCACGGAAGGTTTTCTCGCTGTCGTTCTCAAAATAGAGCACTTTGTACGAGTAGACGCCGCTCTTACGCAGTTTGCCAACAATTTCAACCGGCACCGTCCCCAGATCTTCACCAATCACCATACAGCGGTGACGCTTACTTTCCAGTGCCAGAATCGACAGCAACGCATCCACCGGATACTGCACATAAGCCCCGTGATCGGCGGTTTCACCGTACGGGATCCACCACAGGCGCAGCACGGACATCACGTGGTCGATACGCAGCGCGCCGCAGTTCTTCATGTTGGCACGCAGCAGCTCAATAAACGGTTCGTAGGCGCGCGCAGCAATGATATGCGGATCCATCGGCGGCAGGCCCCAGTTCTGCCCCAGCGGGCCAAGGATGTCCGGCGGCGCGCCGACGGAGGCCTTCAGGCAGTATAGCTCGCGATCGCACCAGGTTTCCGCGCCGCCTTCGGCCACGCCCACCGCCAGATCGCGGTAGAGGCCAATGGGCATCGCGTCGCGCTGGCTGGTCTCCCAGCACTCGGCAAACTGGGTGTAGGCCAGCCACTGCAGCCAGAGGTAAAAATCGACCTCATCGGCGTGCTTTTTACAGAACGCGTGGACCTCCGGGCTTTCGATATTCTGATACGCCTTCGGCCAGGCCGGCCAGCCCCAGCGCAGCTTATCTTCCTTCACCTGCTGAGCGTGCAGCGCGTCAAACGCCGCCTGCCAGTACAGGCTTTCGCCCTCTTTGTCGACAAAGTAGCGGAAGGCGGTCATCTGCTCATCACTACGCAGTGCAAAACGTTTCCACGCCATGCGCAGCGCGGTCATTTTCAGTTCGGTTACGGCGGTGTAATCCACCTGTTCAACGTCACGGGCGGCTTTCAGTTTCTGCTGAGTGGCGGGCAGCTTCCACCACGCCTGCGCCTCTTCGCTCAGGCGGAAATCCTCGACCGCATTCACGTCAATGTAGATAACGTTCATCCAGCGGCGCGATGACGGGCTGTACGGGCTGGCGCTTTCCGGGTTTGCCGGGTACAGCGCGTGAATCGGGTTGAGGCCGATAAACGCCCCGCCGCGCTTCGCCACTTCCGGCAGCATCGCCTTCAGGTCGCCGAAGTCGCCGATGCCCCAGTTCTTTTCCGAACGCAGGGTGTACAGCTGCACGCAGGCGCCCCACAGCTTTTTCGCTTCTTTCAGCGGCTGTGGTTCATAGCAGCGCTCGGGCGCAATAATCACCCGGCAGTGCCAGCGCTGGTCATCCTGGGTCAGCGTTAAGGAGTGATACCCCTCCGGCAGGCGCGTCGGCAGGCTAAGATTCTTGCCGCCCTCCGCCTTACCGTGGTGCTGATTGCCCTCTTCGGTGGTGAGGATCCAGTTGAATTCGCCGCTGCCGGAAACCGGCAGCGCCATTTTCTTACCGTGCGTCCAGACCATCACGTTCGGTATCGGCGTCGCCGCGACCGCATCGGTCGCGGGACGGTGCATCGCGTCAAGCAAGCGCCGTTTCGTGTCCGCGCCGATAGACTGCGGCTTGCCGTGCGCATTGATATAGTCAGGGCTAATACCCGCCGCCAGCGCGGCATTATCGAGGCGTTTGCTTTCCATAGGCCAGTCCTTAGCGTTTTGCCTGCCAGATACGTTTTTGGTAATCGCGAATCGAGCGATCGGAGCTAAACATGCCGCAGCGCGCGGTGTTCAGGATGGCGGCGCGGGTCCAGGCTTCCTGGTCGCGGTAGAGCACGTCAACCTGCTTCTGCGCTTCAACATAGGCGGCGAAGTCGGCCATCACCAGATACGGGTCACCGCCTTCCTTGCCGATGCTGTGCAGCATCTGGTCAAACGTATGCTTGTCGCCATCGCTGTACTTGCCGCTCTCCAGCTCTTTGAGCACTGCATCCAGCAGTTTGTCGGCTTTACGCCATTTCAGCGGATCGTAGCCTTTGGCCTTGAGCGCTTTCACCTGCTCGACGGTATGACCGAAGATGAAGATGTTCTCGTCGCCCACTTTCTCGGCGATTTCCACGTTTGCGCCGTCCAGGGTACCGACGGTCAGCGCGCCGTTGAGCGCCAGCTTCATGTTGCCGGTGCCGGAGGCTTCTTTACCGGCAGTAGAGATCTGCTCGGACACGTCCGCCGCCGGGATCAGCATCTCGGCCGCCGATACGCAGTAATCCGGCAGGAATACCACTTTGAGCTTGTCGCCCACTTTCGGATCGTTGTTTACGGCCTCAGCGACCTTGTTAATCGCCAGGATAATGTTCTTCGCCAGATAGTAGCCCGGCGCCGCCTTCGCCCCGAACAGGAACACGCGCGGTACGCGGTCGATCTGCGGGTTTTCGCGAATCTCTTTGTACAGCGCGAGGATGTGCAGCAGGTTCAGGTGCTGGCGTTTGTACTCGTGCAGACGTTTGATTTGAATATCAAAAATGGCGTTGCTGGAAATCTCAATGCCGGTACGCGCCTTAATAAACTTCACAAGACGCTCTTTGTTTGCCAGCTTGATGTCGCGATACTGCTGACGGAATTTCGCGTCGTCGGCGTATTTTTCGAGGTTGATCAGCTGATCGAGATCGTTCGCCCACTCTTTCTTCAGCGTTTTATCCAGCAGCGCGGCGAGCTGCGGGTTGCACTGTTTAATCCAGCGACGCGGCGTAATGCCGTTGGTCACGTTGTGGAAGCGGTTCGGCCACAGCTGATGGTATTCCGGGAACAGGTCCTTCACGACCAGGTCAGAGTGCAGCGCCGCGACGCCGTTAACCGCAAAGCCGCTCACGACGCACATGTTGGCCATACGCACCTGTTTATTGTGCACCACGGCAAGCTTCGCCCAGACGGCTTCATCGCCCGGCCAGGTTTTATCTACCAGCTTCTTAAAGCGGTCGTTGATCTCTTTGATAATCTGCATATGACGCGGCAGCAGCGCCTTCACCAGCTTCTCATCCCAGCACTCCAGCGCTTCCGGCATCAGGGTGTGGTTGGTGTAGGCGAACGTTTTGCTGGTAATCGCCCAGGCGTCATCCCAGCTCATCTGGTGCTCGTCAATCAGCACGCGCAGCAGTTCGGGAATAGCAATCGTCGGGTGGGTGTCGTTAAGCTGAATCACTTCAAAATCTGCCAGCTCGTGCAGCTTGCGGCCCGCCAGATGATGGCGACGCAGAATGTCGGCTACCGAGCAGGCGCACTGGAAGTACTGCTGCATCAGACGCAGTTTTTTACCCGCGGTGTGGTTGTCGTTCGGGTACAGCACCTTCGTCAGTTTTTCCGCATCAATGCCCTGCTGCTCAGCGCGCAGGAAATCGCCGTCATTGAATTTAGTCAGGTTAAACGGGTGCGCGTGTTTGGCCTGCCACAAACGCAGCGGCTGCGCTACGCCATTTCGGTAGCCCAGTACCGGCAGATCCCACGCTTCACCGGTGAGGGTGAACGCTGGCTGCCATTCGCCTTTGACAACTTTACCGCCAATCCCGACCTGCACGTCGAGCGCCGCGTTGTGGCGGAACCACGGATAGCTGCCGCGCTGCCAGTCGTCCGGCGCTTCCATCTGGTGGCCGTCATCGAAGGACTGGCGGAACAGACCGTACTGGTAGTTCAGACCATAACCGGTGGCCGATTGGCCTACGGTCGCCATTGAGTCAAGGAAGCAGGCAGCCAGACGTCCCAGGCCGCCGTTGCCGAGCGCCGGGTCCGTTTCTTCTTCCAGCAGGTCGGTCAGGTTGATGTTGTAGGCTTTCAGCGCCTCGCTCACGCCTTCATACCAGCCCAGGTTAAGCAGGTTGTTGCCGGTCAGGCGCCCAATCAGAAACTCCATCGAAATGTAGTTCACGTGGCGCTGATCCTTCGCGGGCTTCGCTGCCGGTTGCGCCGACAGCTGTTCTGCCAGCGCGCCGCTCACAGCCTGCCACCATTGATGAGACGTCATTTCGGAAGCGGCCTGCAGGCCAAAACGCTGCCACTGACGCGTCAGGGCAGCCTGGAATGAATCGTGATTGAAAGTAGGCTGTGACATAGCGAAATCGAATCCTTTTTACATAAACATTAGCGGTAGTGTGCCTGGCTGAATGCATGACTTCCTCCTCCTGTCCTGGATTAGGCGGGGAGGAGTCGCAGGGATGAGCGAAAAGTGTGATCGCCGCCACTATAACGTTAGCCGCTGACGGCGAATTCGCGCATTTTTCAACCAGCATGAGACGGTCCTTTTGCTGTCCACAGTCTCGAGGATGATGGCCGCCGATTCTCCGCGCCAGGTCAAAAAATGAAATCATGTTCCGCGATAAATATGTAAATAGGGAAACAATTACCCTTCGAAAATAAGCAACAAATTAATACGTATTGTTTCTATGGAAAATGACCATGCAAGAAATTTCTTAAATGCGATTAATGACGTAAAACTGCGTAAATTTATTTCGTTCGTAAGCGGATGCCCCTGCGAAACCTAGGGAAGGTGCGAACAAGTTCCTGATATGAGATCATCATGTTCATCCGGAGCGCATCCCAGAGGGACATCATGAGCCATCAACTCACCTTCGCCGATAGTGAATTCAGCACTAAGCGCCGTCAGACCCGAAAAGAGATTTTCCTCTCCCGCATGGAGCATATTCTGCCATGGCAGAATATGACCGCTGTCATCGAGCCGTTTTATCCCAAGGCGGGCAATGGCCGACGGCCCTATCCGCTGGAGACCATGCTGCGTATTCACTGCATGCAGCATTGGTACAACCTGAGCGACGGTGCCATGGAAGATGCCCTGTACGAAATCGCCTCCATGCGCCTGTTTGCCCGATTATCCCTGGATAGCGCCCTGCCGGATCGCACCACCATCATGAATTTCCGCCACCTGCTCGAGCAGCATCAACTGGCCCGTCAATTGTTCAAGACCATCAATCGCTGGCTGGCCGAAGCAGGCGTCATGATGACCCAAGGCACTTTGGTGGATGCCACCATCATTGAGGCACCCAGCTCTACCAAGAACAAAGAGCAGCAACGCGATCCGGAGATGCATCAGACCAAGAAAGGCAATCAGTGGCACTTTGGCATGAAGGCCCACATTGGTGTCGATGCCAAGAGTGGCCTGACCCACAGCCTAGTCACCACCGCGGCCAACGAGCATGACCTCAATCAGCTGAGTAATCTGCTTCATGGAGAGGAGCAATTTGTCTCAGCCGATGCCGGCTACCAAGGAGCGCCACAGCGCGAGGAGCTGGCCGAGGTGGATGTGGACTGGCTGATCGCCGAGCGTCCCGGCAAGGTAAAAACCTTGAAGCAGCATCCGCGCAAGAACAAAACGGCCATCAACATCGAATACATGAAAGCCAGCATCCGTGCCAAGGTGGAGCACCCGTTTCGCATCATCAAGCGGCAGTTCGGCTTCGTGAAAGCCAGATACAAGGGGCTGCTGAAAAATGATAACCAACTGGCGATGTTATTCACCCTGGCCAACCTGTTTCGGGTGGACCAAATGATACGTCAGTGGGAGAGATCTCACTAAAAACCGGAAATAACGCCAGAAATGGCGGAAAAAATAGCCTAAATAGGCTGATTCGATGTGTTTGCGGGAAAAAAATCGGCCCAGATCCGCGAAATTTTAATCAGCGAGTCAGCTTTGGAAGAAATGACCTGCTTATTCGCACCTTCCCTAGATTTTACGCACCCTACGGGGCCTAATACGTAGTGGGGAGGGAATATGAGAAATTGTGACATATAGCAAATTCGCAAGCATCAAAACAGGACATAACTTGCAATACATAGCTATTTGACCGACCTTTGTAAGGATTAATTACGAAGCGCAAAAAAAATCTCGTTTTCCAATCCTCACAGTGAAGTGATTAGCTATGTTGATTCCGTCAAAATTAAGTCGACCCGTCCGTCTCGAACACACCGTGGTTCGCGAGCGGCTGCTGGCGAAACTTTCAGGCGCGAACAATTATCGTCTGGCGCTGATAACCAGTCCGGCTGGCTATGGAAAGACAACGCTCGTGTCGCAATGGGCTGCAGGGATGAGTGACCTTGGCTGGTATTCGCTTGATGAAGGCGATAACCAGCAGGAACGCTTTGCCAGCTACCTGATCACCGCTATCCAGCAGGCGACGGGCGGCCATTGCGAGGCGAGCGAAAACATGGTGCAAAAGCGCCAGTATGCGAGCCTGAGCTCCCTTTTCTCGCAACTTTTCATTGAACTCAGCGAATGGCAGCGTCCGCTCTATCTGGTCATTGATGACTACCACCTGATTACCAACCCGGTGATCCACGATGCGATGCGCTTCTTCCTGCGCCATCAGCCGGAAAATCTGACGCTGGTGGTGCTATCGCGCAACCTGCCGCAGTTGGGCATCGCTAACCTGCGCGTGCGCGATCAGCTACTGGAAATTGGCAGCCAGCAGCTCTCCTTTACGCACGCCGAAACCAAACAATTCTTCGACTGCCGTCTGGCCGCGCCGATTGAAGCGGCAGAAAGCAGTCGCCTGTGCGATGACGTCGCCGGCTGGGCTACCGCGCTGCAGCTGATCGCGCTATCCGCGCGCCAGCGTAATAACGCGACCCAGCACTCTGCGCGCCGTCTGGCGGGCATTAACGCCAGCCATCTTTCCGATTATCTGGTTGATGAAGTGCTGGACAACGTCGACGCGCAAACGCGTAATTTCCTGCTGAAAAGTTCGCTGCTACGTTCCATGAACGACTCGCTCATCGCCCGCGTAACCGGCGAAGAGAACGGGCAAATGCGCCTGGAAGAGATCGAGCGTCAGGGGCTGTTTATTCAGCGCATGGACAACTCCGGCGAGTGGTTTAACTACCATCCGCTGTTCTGCAGTTTCCTGCGCCAGCGCTGCCAGTGGGAGCTGGCGACCGAACTGCCGGAAATCCACCGCGCGGCGGCGGAAAGCTGGATGGCGCAAGGTTTTCCGAGCGAAGCCATCCACCACGCGCTGGCGGCGGGCGATCCGAAAATGCTGCGCGATATTCTGCTTAACCACGCCTGGGGTCTGTTCCATCATAGCGAACTGGCGCTGCTCGAAGAGTCACTCTCCGCGCTACCGTGGGAAAGCCTGCTGGAAAATCCGCGCCTGGTCCTGCTGCAGGCCTGGCTGATGCAAAGCCAGCACCGTTACAGTGAAGTCAACACCCTGCTGGCTCGCGCCGAGCAGGAGATGACGTTTGAGATGGACACTTCGCTGCACGGTGATTTCAACGCGCTGCGGGCGCAGGTTGCCATCAACGACGGCGATCAGGATGAAGCCGAGCGCCTGTCCACCGTGGCGCTCGAAGAGCTGCCGCTGGCAAACTTCTACAGCCGCATCGTCGCCACCTCGGTGCACGGTGAGGTCCTGCACTGCAAAGGGCTGCTGAGCCAGTCGATTGCCGTCATGCAGCAGACTGAACAAATGGCGCGCCGCCACGATATCTGGCACTACGCCCTGTGGAGCCTTATCCAGCAGAGTGAAATTCTGTTTGCTCAGGGTTTCCTGCAGGCCGCCTGGGAGTGCCAGGAGAAAGGCTTCCAGCTGATTCACGAGCAACACCTTGAACAACTGCCGATGCATGAATTCCTGCTGCGCATTCGCGCACAGCTGCTGTGGGCGTGGGCGCGTCTCGACGAAGCGGAAACCGCCGCCCGCACCGGGATTGAAGTCCTGAGCGGCTTCCAGCCGCAACAGCAGCTGCAGTGCCTGACCTTACAGGTGCAGTGCTCGCTGGCGCGCGGCGATCTGGATAACGCCCGCAATCACCTGAACCGTCTGGAAAACCTGCTGGGCAACGGAGCCTATCACAGCGACTGGGTTTCTAACGCTGATAAGGTACGGGTGATTTACTGGCAGATGGTCGGCGACAAAAAAGCGGCGGCCAACTGGCTGCGCCACACGCCGAAGCCGGAGTTCGCCAATAACCACTTCCTGCAGGGACAGTGGCGCAACATCGCTCGCGCGCAGATTCTGCTGGGCGAGTTCAACTCGGCCGAAATGGTGCTCGAAGAGCTCAACGAGAACGCCCGAAGCCTGCGTCTGATGAGCGATCTCAACCGTAACCTGCTGCTGCTTAATCAGCTGCACTGGCAGGCAGGCAATAAGAACGAAGCTCAGCGCGTACTGCTGGAAGCGCTCCAGCTGGCGAACCGCACCGGGTTTATTAGCCACTTCGTGATTGAAGGTGAAGCCATGGCGCAGCAGCTGCGCCAGCTGATTCAATTGAATACGCTGCCGGAGCTGGACCAGCACCGCGCCCAGCGCATTCTGCGTGAAATTAACCAGCACCATCGTCATAAATTTGCCCACTTCGACGAGAGCTTCGTTGAACGCTTGCTCAACCACCCGGAAGTGCCGGAGCTCATCCGCACCAGCCCACTCACCCAGCGCGAGTGGCAGGTACTGGGGTTGATTTACTCGGGCTACAGCAACGAGCAAATTGCCGGCGAGCTGGACGTTGCGGCTACGACCATCAAAACCCATATTCGTAACCTTTATCAGAAGCTCGGCGTGGCACACCGTCAGGATGCGGTGCAGCACGCACAGCAGCTGCTGAAGATGATGGGGTATGGCGTGTAGTTTGTGCCGGACGGCGGCTGCGCCTTATCCGGCCTATACCAAGCGCGGGTTCGATATTAAACATCCCCTTTTGGCAGGCCGGATAAACGAAGCGCTATCCGGCGTTGCACGCGCCAGAGAGCAAAGAGATAGCCACGTCACATTAAAGAATTAACATAACCGCAAAGTGAAAAATTAGAATACTCAGGTTCATAGCCACCTTTTATAAAGGATGTCGTATGTTGGCACATATTATAAAAGGTGACCCTATGTCGGCATTAACCGCAAAAATCAGTAACAAGGAAAAGTTTGGATTTGGTCTGGGCGACGCCGCCAGCCATATCGTATTTGACTCCTCTGTCGCTATTCTCGCTTATTTCTATACCAATATTTATGGATTACCACCGGCAGTCATGGGGACATTATTTCTCGTCGTCAGGGTGCTGGATGCCATTACCGATCCAATAATGGGCGCTATTGCCGATCAAACCAAAAGTCGCTGGGGTCGCTTCCGCCCGTGGCTATTAATTATTTGTGTACCGTTTGCCGTAAGCTGCGTGCTGGTTTATTCCACGCCTAACTTTGAGCAAACGGGTAAAATTGTCTACGCCGTCGTGGCCTATATTTTTATGACCCTGATGTACACGGCGATTAATATTCCTTACTGCTCGCTTGGCGCGGCGATAACCGCCGATCCGAAAGAGAACCTGTCGCTGCAATCCTGGCGTTTTGCCGTCGCCCCTATTGGCGGCGCAATGGGTACCGCCCTGATTCTGCCGCTGGCAGACCTGCTTGCGCCGGGAGACCGGGCAAGCGGCATGCAGTGGGCGATGGGGATATTCGGCGCCATCGGCTGCGTGATGTTCCTGATCTGCTTTGCCACCACCAAAGAGCGTATTACGCCGGTGAAAGAAGAGAACCTGAACATTTTGCGCGACGTGCGTATTCTGATGAAAAACGACCAGTGGTGCGTACTGTCGATATATAACCTGGCGATGCTATGCGGCGTGGTGGTTCGCGGCGGCCTGCTGGTGTATTTCGTACAGTATATTCTGCAACAGGGCAGCAGCGTTATTTCTCTGTTTATGCTGGCGACGACCGTTGCTGCCGTGATCGGCAGCCTGGCGGCAAAACATGTGGGCTCATGGTTCTGTAAAATTCGCGCCTCGGTGTGGGTGAATATTCTCAGTGCACTATTCGGATTGCTGTTCCTGGTGCTGCCAACTGATTATTGGATGCCCGCGTTTATCGTCCACGTGATACTGAATATTTTGCAGGGGATTAACGCCCCGCTGCAGTGGTCGATGATTACCGACGCCAATAACTACGGCGAGTGGAAAACCCAGCGCCGTATTACCGGCATGAACGTCGCGGCAAACATCTTTATTATCAAACTCGGCGTTGCAATCGGCGGCGCGCTGACCGGTTGGGGGCTGGCATTTTACGGTTATCAGGCGGGGGTTGAGCAGCAGTCCGCAGAAGCCATTCGCGGCGTGCTCATACTGTTTACGGTGCTGCCGGCCATCTTCTATCTGATTACGGCCATTTCTATCCGCTACTATCGGCTGACCGAAGACCGCATGAACGTCATCGTCTCCGATCTGAGTCAGGGTAAATTCCAGCAGCAGATGTCATAACCCCCGGAACAGCAGTATTCGCGCGGAATGCCCCTCTCCCTTTTGAAGGCTGAGGGGCATTGCTTTTTCCCGCCAGTAAAATTGGCCGGCTCCCCCTTAACAGAGTTCCAGCTGCACTTCATTTTCGGCAATCACCTGCATCACGCCCGGCGGCGGCAGAACGTCGGTAAACACCGCATCTACCATGCTGATGCTGCCCATATTGACCATGGCGTTCCGGCCAAACTTCGAATGGTCGACGACCAGAATCACGTGACGAGAGTTATCGATAATCGCGCGCTTGGTGCGCACCTCATGGTAGTCAAACTCCAGCAGCGAGCCGTCGCTGTCGATGCCGCTGATGCCCAGAATGCCGAAATCGAGGCGGAACTGAGAAATGAAGTCCAGCGTGGCCTCACCAATGATGCCGCCATCGCGGCTTCGCAGCTCACCACCGGCGAGAATAATGCGAAAATCTTCTTTCACCATCAGCGTGTTGGCCACGTTGAGGTTATTGGTCACGATGCGCAGGTCGCTGTGATTGAGCAGCGCGTGAGCCACCGCCTCCGGCGTAGTGCCAATATCGATAAACAGCGCTGAGCCGTTGGGAATCTGGCTGGCGACCTTTTGGGCGATGCGCTCTTTTTCCGCCGTCTGCGTCGCCTTACGGTCGTGCCAGGAGGCGTTTACCGAGCTCGACGGCAGCGCCGCGCCACCGTGATGGCGCAGGATCTTTTTCTGCTCCGCAAGGTCATTCAAATCACGACGAATGGTCTGCGGGCTAACGGAAAAGTGTTCCACCAGCTCTTCGGTACTGACATAGCCCTGAAGTTTTACCAGCTCGATTATCGCGTCATGACGTTGTGTTTGTTTCATGATGAATCCCTGGAAAAATTATGCTCGCTTTCGCACATTTAGCGTATCGACGAAGGCCATAGCCAGACCAATCACCAAACCGGTGACGTGAGCGCCGTTCGCAATCGACATTCCAAAAACGTTGAACCACCCGGCAACAAGCCAGATCAGAGAAAATATAATCAGCCCACGCGGCAGATAAATGCCGCTCTGCGGATCGCGTTCGCCGCGCAGCCAGGCATAGCCCATTAGGGCGTAAACCACGCCGGAGAGGCCGCCGAACCACGGACCGCTAAACTGGTGCTGAATAAAGCCGCTGAGCAGCGCGCTGATGATGGTAATCACCACCAGTTTACCGCTACCGATGCGTTTCTCGATTGCCCCGCCCAGGTACCACCACCATAGCAGGTTAAAGAGGATATGGACGAATGAGAAATGCATGAAAGCATGAGTAAAATAGCGCCAGGCCTCAAATTTCAGCGAATCATCGTACGGCCAGGCAAGCCAGATCATCACTGGCTGATCGCCCACGATGTTCATCAGAATAAAGACCAGCACGCAGACTGCCATGATAACCATCGTCACCGGCCCTGCGCCCGCTTTTAGCGTGGCGAGAAACGGGAAATGACGGTAGTGCAAACCGCTGTTGGTCTGCCCGGATTGCCAGCTCGCCGCCAGATAACGCGGGTCGGCAGGATTGGCGAGAAAGCGTTCCAGCTCGCTACGGACGCGCGCTTCCTGCGCTTCATCAGAAAGCCAGACATCGCTGCGCGTATGCTGCTGGATAGTCAGAATAACGCCCTGCGTCGCCATGTAGTCAACAAAGGCCTGGGCCACGCGCGGGTTAGTAAAAGAGGTGATCATCAACATCAGCAGGTCGCTTCTATTCCACACAAAAGGGGACAGTATATACCCAAACCCTGACAGATGCGTTGCAGCGCGCATTGCCGCCTGACGACAGGCGGCATCGGGAACGGGTGCTGGCGCTGTCTTAGAAAGCGGCGTGTTCCACTTCTGCCGGGAAATGGCGGTGCCAGGCATCAAAGCCGCCGTCCACGCTGTAAACCTGGTCATAGCCCTGCTGGAGCAGGTACTGCGCGGCACCTTTACTGCTGTTACCGTGATAGCACATCACCATAACTGGCGTTTCAAAATCGTTATCGCGCATAAACGCGCCCAGCGTGTCGTTCGTCAGATGAAACGCGCCCGGGGTGTGGCCCATCGCGAAGCTTTGCGGATCGCGAATATCCACCAGCACAGCGGCACTCTGCTGCAGCTTTTGGTGTGCCTGTTCTACGTTAATGCATTCAAACTGTTCCATGGTGCTCTCTTATCTTTATGGCAGGTATTGTGGCTCACGACATTTTACCGCCAAGTGTACGTCCTCAGGCCACGTAAACGCCAATATGTTATGCACATCACTCTAAAATGTTTTTTCTATGTTACCAAAAGCGCGTTTACTTGCTATTATGAGCGATATCGAACATTAATGAGCTATAACGAAAGTCCCTGAGGTAGCAATAATGGAAACCAAAGATCTGATTGTGATAGGTGGCGGCATTAACGGTGCAGGCATTGCGGCTGACGCAGCAGGGCGCGGGCTATCCGTGCTGATGCTGGAAGCCAGGGACCTGGCCTGCGCCACGTCCAGCGCCAGCTCGAAACTGATCCACGGCGGTCTGCGCTACCTTGAACATTACGAATTCCGCCTGGTCAGCGAAGCGCTGGCCGAACGCGAAGTACTGCTGAAAATGGCCCCCCATATCGCCATCCCGATGCGCTTCAGGCTGCCGCACCGCCCGCATTTGCGCCCGGCGTGGATGATTCGTACTGGCCTGTTTATGTACGATCACCTCGGTAAACGCACCAGCCTTCCCGCCTCTACCGGCTTGCGTTTTGGCGCAGAATCAGTCCTGAAGCCGGAAATTGTGCGCGGTTTCGAATATTCAGACTGCTGGGTCGACGACGCGCGGCTGGTGCTGGCTAACGCGCAGATGGTGGTGCAGAAAGGCGGTGAAGTCCGGACCCGCACTCGTGCTATCTCGGCAAAACGTGAAAATGGCCTTTGGGTTGTGGAAGCGGAAGATATCGACAGCGGTGAAAAATTCCGCTGGCAGGCGCGCGGTCTGGTCAACGCTACCGGCCCGTGGGTAAAACAGTTCTTCGACGACGGCATGCATCTGCCTTCGCCGTATGGCATTCGCCTGATCAAAGGCAGCCATATTGTCGTGCCACGCGTGCATACACAAAAGCAGGCCTACATTCTGCAAAACGAAGATAAGCGCATCGTGTTCGTGATCCCGTGGATGGATGAATTCTCAATCATCGGTACCACCGACGTGGAATACCACGGCGACCCGAAAAACGTTGAGATCGACGAAAGCGAGATTAACTATCTGCTGAAGGTGTACAACGGTCACTTTAAAAAGCAGCTGGCCCGCGAAGACATCGTCTGGACATACTCCGGCGTACGCCCGCTGTGCGACGACGAGTCTGATTCACCGCAGGCGATTACCCGCGACTACACGCTGGATATCCACGACGACCACGGTAAAGCCCCCCTGCTTTCCGTCTTTGGCGGTAAGCTCACCACCTACCGCAAGCTGGCGGAGCACGCACTGGAAAAACTGTCCCCATACTATCAGGGCATCGGCCCGGCGTGGACCAAAGGCGCGGTGCTGCCGGGTGGCGAGATCGGCGGCGATCGCGATGACTACGCAGCGAAACTGCGCCGCCGCTATCCGTTTATCAGCGAATCGCTGGCCCGCCACTACGCCCGAACCTACGGCAGCAATAGCGAGCTGATTATTGGCGATGCTCGCGACGTTACCGGGCTGGGCGACGATTTCGGCCATGAGTTTTACGAAGCCGAGCTGCGGTATCTGGTCGAACATGAGTGGGTACGCAGGCTCGATGACGCCATCTGGCGCCGTACCAAACAGGGGATGTGGCTGAATGCGGAGCAGCAGTCGCGGATAAGTGAATGGCTGGTGAAAACGCTGGGAAAGCCTGAGCTGGCGCAGGCGTCGTAATACGATCGCGCCGCGTCATGCCTGATAGCGCTGTGCTTATCAGGCATGCACGGGCGAAGGAAAAAAATGGGGCCATCCGGCCCCATTGTTGTTTTACAGCCTGACCGGCTCGATATACCAGATATGCTCGGCATACTCTTTGATCGTACGGTCGGAAGAGAAGTAGCCCATGTTGGCGATGTTGTGCATCGCTTTGGTGGACCACTCATCCGGCTCCTGGTACAGCTCATCAACCTTATCCTGGCAATCGACGTAGCTACGATAGTCAGCCAGCACCTGGTAATGGTCGCCAAAGTTGATCAGCGAATCCACCAGATCGCGGTAGCGACCCGGCTCGCCCGGACTGAATACACCGGTGGCGATTTGCGTCAGCACCTGACGCAGCTCGGCGTCCTGCTCGTAGTAGTCGCGCGGGCTATAGCCCTTGCGGCGCAGCGCCTCCACTTCTTCTGCGGTGTTGCCGAAAATAAAGAAGTTATCCGCGCCCACGTGCTCCTGCATTTCAACGTTCGCGCCATCCAGCGTACCGATAGTGAGCGCACCGTTAAGCGCAAACTTCATGTTACTGGTGCCGGAAGCTTCGGTCCCCGCCAGTGAGATCTGCTCGGAGAGATCCGCCGCAGGAATGATCATCTGCGCCAGGCTCACGCTGTAGTTGGGGATAAACACCACTTTGAGCTTATCGCCAATTTGCGGATCGTTGTTGATCACGTCCGCCACATCGTTGATCAGGTGAATGATGTGCTTCGCCATGTAGTAGGCCGAAGCCGCCTTCCCGGCGAAGATATTCACGCGCGGCACCCACTTCACGTCCGGATCGGCTTTGATGCGGTTATAGCGGGTGATGACGTGCAGCACGTTCATCAGCTGACGCTTGTACTCGTGAATACGCTTAATCTGCACGTCAAACAGCGCGTGCGGGTTGACCACCACGTTAAGATTCTGACCAATAAAGGCCGCAAGACGCTTTTTATTCTCCAGCTTGGCGCGCTGTACCGCCTGATTCACCTTCGGATAATCAATGTGCTGCTCCAGCTCGCTCAGCTGACTGAGGTCGGAGCGCCAGGTCTTGCCAATGTTGTCATCCAGCACCTCAGAGAGCGCCGGGTTCGCCAGCGCCAGCCAACGACGCGGCGTTACGCCGTTGGTGACGTTGATAAAGCGCATCGGGAAGATGTTGGCAAAGTCGGCAAACAGCGACTGCACCATCAGGTTAGAGTGCAGTTCAGAAACGCCGTTCACCTTCTTGCTCACCACCACTGCCAGCCACGCCATACGCACGCGGCGACCGTTGGACTCGTCAATAATGGAAGTGCGGCTCAGCAGGCCGGTATCGTTCGGATACTGCTCCTGTAATGTCTTCAGGAAGTAGTCGTTAATCTCGAAGATAATCTGCAGGTGACGCGGCAAGATTTTGCCCAGCATATCGACCGGCCAGGTTTCCAGCGCTTCGCTCATCAACGTGTGGTTGGTATAAGAGAAGACCTGGCAAGTCACGGTAAACGCTTCATCCCAGCTGAACTTATGCTCGTCAATCAGCAGGCGCATCAGCTCGGGAATGGACAGCACCGGGTGGGTGTCGTTCAGGTGAATAGCGATTTTGTCCGCCAGGTTGTCATAGGTTTTATGCAACATGTAGTGGCGGTTTAAAATATCCTGCACCGTCGCGGAAACCAGGAAGTACTCCTGACGCAGGCGCAGCTCGCGCCCGGAATAGGTGGAGTCATCCGGATACAGCACGCGGGATACGTTCTCAGAGTGGTTTTTATCTTCTACCGCAGCGAAGTAATCGCCCTGGTTAAATTTACCCAGGTTGATTTCGCTACTGGCCTGCGCATTCCACAGGCGCAGCGTGTTTGTGGCATCGGTGTCATAGCCAGGAATAATTTGATCGTAAGCAACCGCGAGGATCTCCTCGGTTTCCAGCCAGCGGCTGGTTTTGCCTTCCATCTGGACGCGGCCGCCGAAGCGCACCTTGTAGCGCGTGTTGTGGCGCGGGAATTCCCACGGGTTGCCATACTCCAGCCAGTAGTCCGGCGACTCTTTCTGGCGGCCGTCGACAATGTTCTGCTTGAACATGCCGTAGTCGTAGCGAATGCCGTAGCCACGGCCCGGCAGCGCCAGCGTCGCCAGCGAATCCAGGAAGCAGGCCGCCAGACGGCCTAAGCCGCCGTTGCCCAGCCCGGGGTCATTCTCTTCGTCAATCAACTCTTCGAGGTCCAGCCCCATCTCTTCCAGCGCGTTTTTTACGTCGTCATACAGACCCAACGACAACAGCGCATTGGAAAGGGTGCGGCCAATCAGAAACTCCATCGACAGGTAGTACACCTGCCGCGTTTCCTGGGAAAGCTGGGCGCGGTTAGAACGCAGCCAACGCTCGACCAGACGATCGCGAATGGCAAACAGCGTGGCGTTCAGCCACTCGTGTTTGTTGGCGATAGCGGGATCTTTCCCGATGATGAACATCAGCTTATAGGCAATAGAGTGCTTCAGTGCCTCAACGCTGAGGGTCGGTGATGCATACGTAAAGGGTGCATTCATAACTAAGATCCCCGTAGTTAAATCAGGCGTTGATAAAGCTCACGATAAGCGTGCGCAGCGACCTGCCAGCTAAAATCCATATTCATCGCCTGGCGCTGAACGTAGCGCCAGAGCGAAGGACGAGACCATAATACGAAGGCACGGCGGATAGCTCTGAGCAGCGACCAGGCGTTGCTGTCCTCAAAAACAAAACCGCTGGCGATACCGTCGGCCAGATTTTCCAGCGAACTGTCGGCAACGGTATCCGCCAGGCCGCCGGTGCGGCGAACCAGCGGCAGCGTGCCGTACTTCAGGCCGTAGAGCTGCGTTAAGCCACACGGCTCAAAGCGGCTCGGCACCAGGATGACGTCAGCGCCGCCGATAATGCGGTGCGAAAACGCTTCATGGTAGCCAATTTGTACCCCAACCTGCCCCGGATGCTCGGCGGCGGCGGCAAGGAAACCTTCCTGCAGCACCGGGTCACCTGCACCCAGCAGCGCCAACTGACCGCCCTGCTCCAGCAGGCCTGGCAGAGCTTCCAGCACCAGGTCCAGCCCTTTCTGGCTCGTCAGGCGGCTCACCACGGCAAACAATGGTGCGCTCTCGTCCACCTTCAGACCCATGGCGATTTGCAGCTGCCGTTTGTTCTCCGCCTTCTTCTCTAGCGTATCGCGAGAATAGCTCGCTGGCAGCAGCATGTCCTTTTCCGGACTCCAGACGTTATCATCCACGCCGTTGAGAATACCCGACAGACGGCCCTCTTTATGCCGCTGACGCAGCAGGCCTTCCATGCCGTAGGCATACTGCGGCTCGGTTATCTCACGCGCGTAGGTCGGGCTGACGGCGGTGATGTGATCCGCGTAGAACAACCCGGCCTTCAGGAATGAAATCTGCCCGTGGAACTCCAACCCGTGCATGTTGAAAAACTCGCCCGGCAGCTGAATTTCACTCATATGATGGGCATAAAACAGGCCCTGATACGCCAGGTTATGCACCGTAAATACCGACTTCGCCGGACGGCCGCGGGCCGCCAGATACGCCGGTACCAGGCCCGCATGCCAGTCATGGGCATGCACAACCTCCGGACGCCAGAACGGATCCAGCCCGCTGGCCATTTCACTGCCCACCCAACCCAGCAGCGCGAAACGCTTCACGTTATCGGCATAGGCGTTCATGTTGGTGTCGTGGTACGGGCTCCCTGGACGATCGTAGAGATGCGGCGCATCAATCAGGTAAATGCCAACGCCGTTATAATGGCCGAACAGCAGCGTCATGCGCCCGGCAAAAGTCTCGCGACGGGTAACGACTTTGGCATCGGTAATCCCACGGCGAATGTCCGGAAACGCAGGCAACAGCACGCGTGCGTCGGTCCCTTCTGCAATCTGTGCCGCCGGCAGCGCGCCGATAACATCCGCAAGGCCGCCCGTTTTTAATAACGGGAACATCTCAGAACAAACATGTAAAACCTGCATTATCGCTCCTGTTTGTACCCCAACTGCCGCAACATCTCGCGCGTAACCAGCACGATTCCCTCTTCTGAGCGGTGGAAACGACGCGCATCCTCTTCCGCATCCTCACCAATCACCATGCCTTCCGGAATCACACAGGCCCGGTCAATCACGCAGCGACGCAGACGCGAGGAACGCCCGACCCAGACGTCCGGCAATAAGACTGCCGAATCAATGTTACAGAACGAGTTCACGCGTACGCGGGGGAACAGCACCGATTGCACGACCACCGAGCCGGAAATAATACAGCCGCCGGACACCAGCGAGTTCAGGGTCATACCGTGGCTGCCGGAGCGGTCCTGAACGAACTTCGCCGGCGGTAGCGACTCCATGTGAGTACGGATAGGCCAGTGCTGGTCATACATATCCAGCTCAGGAGTGACCGACGCCAGGTCAAGGTTCGCCTTCCAGTACGCTTCCAGGGTACCCACGTCACGCCAGTACGGCTCGGCATCCGGGTCAGACTGCACGCAGGACAGTGGGAAAGGATGTGCATAAGCCGCGCCAGCTTTGGTGATTTTTGGAATTAAATCTTTGCCGAAATCGTGACTGGAGTTTTCGTCGCGGTCGTCCTGCTCCAGCAGCTCATAAAGGTAATCTGCATCAAAGACATAGATACCCATGCTCGCCAGAGACTTGCTCGGGTCGCTCGGCATCGCCGGCGGGTTAGCCGGTTTTTCCACGAAATCGATAATCTTATCGTTCGCATCGACCGCCATCACGCCGAACGCCGTTGCCTCTTCAATGGGCACCGGGATGCACGCAACGGTGCAGCGCGCGCCTTTTTCGACGTGGTCGATCAGCATGCGCGAGTAATCTTGTTTGTAGATGTGGTCACCGGCGAGGATCACCACATACTCCGCCTTGTAGCGGCGAATAATGTCGAGGTTCTGCGTGACCGCATCGGCGGTGCCGCGATACCAGTTTTCACCGTGCATCCGCTGCTGAGCCGGCAGCAGATCCACAAATTCGTTCATCTCTTTGCTGAAGAATGACCAGCCGCGCTGGATATGCTGCACCAGCGTATGGGACTGGTACTGCGTAATCACGCCGATACGACGGATCCCGGAGTTCAGACAGTTAGACAACGCAAAATCGATAATGCGGAATTTACCGCCAAAGTGGACGGCGGGTTTTGCCCGTTTATTGGTGAGATCCTTCAGCCGCGTGCCGCGTCCGCCCGCCAGAATCAGCGCGACGGATTTAATCGGTAACTGGCAAGCCAGCATTAAGGGATCGTTCTTTTCTAGCCTAACCATGATTAACTCCTTTTGATGCTCGTCCTTCCGGGTTATTAGGTTTCCTCGCCCGAGGGCGGGGTTCCGGGTAATTCAGAGACTATGACCTTTGAAATACGCAAACTCCGTGCGCGGGCCCATGCCAGACAGCCATGACCACCGGCTCCTCATTGCCGGTGAAAGGAGGAACAGCGCGCCATTCCCCCACGGGTAACTGCAAGTTTGCCGCGTCCTGCGTTGCATTAAGCGTAATCAGCCAACGATCGGAGAGCAGAATCTGCATCCGTCGCGCGCCGTGCTGCCATTCCTCGGCAGACAGCGGCTGTGCGTTCTGATTGAGCCACTGAACGTTGCCGTCTCCCTCCTGCCACCAGCGGTCGTCCGTTAAGGCCGGAATTTGCTGGCGCAGATGAATTAAGGCGGCGGTAAAGTCGGTCAGCGCATCATCCGCATTTTTCCAATCGAGCCAGGTCAACGAATTGTCCTGGCAGTAGGCATTATTATTACCTTGCTGACTGTGACCGTGTTCGTCACCGGCCAGCAACATTGGCGTTCCTTGCGATAACAGCAGCGTTGTCAACAGCGCCTGAACGCTCGTTCGCCGACGCGCCATGACGTCAAGGTTTGCTTCCAATCCTTCGATACCATGATTATTGCTATGGTTATTGCTTGTTCCGTCACGATTTTCTTCACCATTAGCGTCGTTATGCTTGTTATTGAAGCTAACGCAATCGCGCAGGGTGAACCCATCATGCGCAGTCACCAGATTGACGGCCGCGCGCGGGCGACGATCCTGATGCGCAAAGACGTCGCTCGACGCCGCGAAACGCTGGGCAAAATCCCCCAGCGATAACGACTCTTCAAGCCAGAATCGACGCATCGCATCGCGGAAGTGGTCGTTCCACTCGCTAAATGCCGGCGGGAAATTCCCCACCTGATAACCGCCTTCGCCGATATCCCACGGTTCGGCAATCAGCTTGACCGTAGACAGCACGGGATCGTCGTGGATAGCGTTAAACAACGGCGCATCCTGGCGATAGCCCGGCGTTCGGCCAATCACCGGGGCTAAATCAAAGCGAAAACCATCGACGTGGCAAACGTCTACCCAGAAGCGCAGACACTGGCGGGCGTACTCAACAACGCCCGGGTGGCTGAGGTTTAGCGTGTTGCCGCAGCCCGTCCAGTTTTGGTAATCGCCGTCTTCTCTCAACCAATAATAGCTGCGGTTATCAATCCCCCGCAGCGAGAAGGTCTGACAGTGAAGATCCAGCTCGGCGCTGTGGTTAAGCACCACATCGAGAATCACTTCGATGCCGGCCTTATGCAGCGCTTTTACCGCATCGCGAAATTCATCCAGCGCGCGCTCGGGCGCGCTGGCGTAACGCGGCGCCAGCGCAAACATCGCCAGCGGGTTATAGCCCCAGTAGTTGCTTAACCCCATACGCAGCAGGCGCTGCTCGTTAGCGAAATGCGCCACCGGCTGCAGCTCCAGCGCGGTGATGCCAAGCCGCTTGAAATAGGCAATCATCACCGGGTGGCCGAGCGCACGATAGGTGCCGCGAATCACTTCCGGTAAACCCGGATGACGCAGGGTCAGACCTTTCACATGCGCCTCGTAGATAACCGTTTTGCCCCACGCGGTGCGCGGGGCGACGTCATCCTGCCAGTCGTAGCTCAGATCGACGACCACCGACTTTGGCGCCACCGGGGCACTGTCGCGGGTATCCGGTGCATCGTAACCGTCGTGAAAGCGCGGATCGTCGACCGGGTCGCCCTCAACGCGATAACAGCACGGGTCAAGCAGCAGCTTCGCCGGATTAAACCGGTAACCCTGCTGCGGTTCCCACGGACCATGGACCCGATAGCCGTAGCGCAGCCCGGGGCGCGCATCGGGCAAATAGCCGTGCCAGATGTCGCCGCTGCGGGCGGGAAGGTCATAACGCGTCTCATTGCCCTGCGCATCAAACACGCACAGTTCCACCCGCTGCGCATGCGCCGAGAACAGCGTGAAGTTCACGCCGTTGTCATCGGCGTGCGCGCCTAACGGCGCGGGTTTGCCTACAGCGAGTGGCCCCATGCTTAATCTCCTTCCCGAACCAGCCAAATCGTCGACAGCGGCGGCAGCGTCAGACTCAGCGACTGCGCGCGGCCGTGGCTGGCAATCTCATCGCTATGGACCACGCCGCCGTTACCGGCGTTGCTGCCATGGTAATGGGCCGAGTCGGTGTTCAGCACTTCGCGCCAGCGGCCGGGCTGGTTGATGCCGAAGCGGTAATCGTGACGCGGCACCGGCGTAAAGTTGCTGGCGACAATCACTTCGTTGCCGGCTTTATCGCGGCGCACGAAGACGAACACCGAGCGGGCATGATCGTCCACCACCAGCCATTCAAATCCGTAGGGGTCGAAGTCCAGCTCGTGCATCGCTTTGTGGTGGCGATAGGTATGGTTGAGGTCGCGTACCAGACGCTGCACCCCGTTGTGCCAGTTATCCTCGCCTTCCAGCAGATGCCAGTCGAGGCTGCCGTCAAAGTTCCATTCCCGCCCTTGAGCGAACTCATCGCCCATAAACAGCAGCTTTTTACCCGGGAAGGCGAACATCCAGCCGTAATAGGCGCGCAGGTTGGCAAACTTCTGCCACGCGTCGCCTGGCATACGGTCAAGAATCGATTTTTTCCCGTGGACCACTTCGTCATGCGACAGCGGCAACACGAAGTTTTCCGTGTAGTTGTACAGCATGCCGAAGGTCATTTTGTCGTGGTGATACTGACGGTGCACCGGGTCGAGCTTCATGTAGTCGAGGGTGTCGTGCATCCAGCCGAGGTTCCACTTAAACCAGAAGCCCAGGCCGCCCATATCAGACGGACGCGAAACCCCGGCAAAGTCGGTTGACTCCTCCGCCATGCTGACGGCGCCCGGCACCTGCTCACCCAGCACGCGGTTGGTGCTGCGCAGAAACTCAATCGCTTCAAGATTTTCACGGCCGCCAAACTCGTTAGGGATCCACTCACCCTCTTTACGACTGTAGTCGCGATAAATCATGGACGCCACGGCGTCGACGCGAAGCGCATCAATACCAAAACGTTCAACCCAGTACAGCGCGTTGCCGGTCAGGAAATTGCTGACCTCGCGGCGGCCGTAGTTGTAGATCAGGGTATTCCAGTCCTGATGGTAGCCTTCACGCGGGTCGCTGTGCTCGTACAGGTTGGTGCCGTCGAACTCGGCTAAGGCAAAATCATCGGACGGGAAGTGGCCCGGCACCCAGTCAAGAATCACGTTCAGACCGGCGGCGTGCGCGGCGTTGATAAAGTAACGGAAGTCTTCGCGGGTGCCGAAGCGGCGGGTCGGCGCGTACAGCCCGGTCGGCTGATAGCCCCAGCTACCGTCGAAAGGGTGTTCATTAATCGGCAGCAGCTCCAGGTGGGTGAACCCCATCCATTTCGCGTAGGGCACCAGCTGCTCGGCCAGTTCGCGGTAGCTGAGCCAGTAGTTGTTATCGGTATGACGACGCCAGGAGCCCAGGTGCACTTCGTAGATAGAGATCGCCGCGTCGAACTGGTTCGCTTTTTTCCGCGCTTCGCTCTGCTCCACCTTTGGCGGCAGCCCGCAAATCAGCGAAGCCGTTTCCGGACGCATTTGCGCTTCGAAGGCGTACGGATCGGCCTTGATGCGCAGCGCGCCGCGAGCGTCGATCATCTCGAATTTATACAGCTGGCCGTTATGCGCGCCGGGGATAAACAGCTCCCAAATGCCCGTTTCCCGGCGCAGTCGCATCGGGTGACGACGGCCGTCCCAGTGGTTAAACTGCCCCACCACGGAAACGCGCTGAGCGTTAGGCGCCCAAACGGCAAAGCGTGTCCCGGTGACGCCGTCCATAGTATCCGCATGCGCACCCAGCTTTTCATACGGGCGCAAATGGGTTCCTTCGGACAGCAGCCATGCGTCCATCTCCTGGAGCAACGGGCCAAAGCTATAGGGATCGTCAATAAGGTTCTGTTGGCCATGCCAGACGACGGCCAACTGATAGCGAAACGCATTTTTACGGCGCGGCAGAATGCCGCTAAAGAAGCCACGTGAATCCACGCACTCCAGCTTGCCGACTTTACGGCCGGTTTTCGGTTCAATCACCCAAACATCAGTCGCGTCGGGCAACAGCGCCCGAACTTCCAATCCAGCTTCCGTTTTGTGCATTCCCAGAACGGAAAAAGGGTCTGCAAAATGGCCTGCAATCAGCGCATTAATCACGTCTCTATCAACACGATCGGACATGCTTCATCATCCTTTGTTTTGTCTCGCCTTAATCCAATTTTCATGGCGACATATGTGACCTGAACGGCACGGCACGAAGTTGTGTGCCTCTTTCAGCCCCGTCCAACCTTCAGTCAAGGTGACAGACCTTGATTAAAGCATAGTCAACGCTTTACCTGACTCCTGAGAGAAAAATAGACATCACTGCGTTTACTCCTTGTATTACGCAAAAAAAAGGGGTGGTTTGCCACCCCTCATCAATAACCAAATGTTTACGCCAGCTGGCGCAGCATACGGCGCAGCGGCTCTGCCGCGCCCCACAGGAGCTGGTCGCCAACGGTAAACGCTGACAAATATTCCGGCCCCATATTCAGTTTGCGCAGACGCCCAACCGGTGTGGTCAACGTACCGGTAACGGCGGCCGGGGTGAGTTCGCGCATCGTAATTTCACGATCGTTCGGCACGACTTTCGCCCACGGGTTATGCGCCGCCAGTAATTCCTCTACGGAACTAATGGAAATATCTTTTTTCAATTTCAGAGTGAATGCCTGGCTGTGGCAGCGTAGCGCGCCGACGCGCACGCAGAGGCCATCAACCGGGATGACGGAAGAGGTTGCAAGGATTTTGTTGGTCTCGGCCTGGCCTTTCCACTCTTCACGGCTCTGACCGTTGTCGAGCTGTTTGTCGATCCACGGGATCAGGCTGCCTGCAAGCGGTACGCCGAAGTTATCAACCGCCAGATCGCCGCTGCGGGTCAGGGTGGTGACTTTGCGTTCGATCTCGAGGATGGCGGAGGCCGGATCGGCCAGCTCGCTGGCAACATGGTGGTGCAGTTGGCCCATCTGGGTCAGCAGTTCGCGCATATGGCGCGCGCCGCCGCCTGACGCCGCCTGGTAAGTCGCCACGGAGGCCCACTCAACCAGATCGTTGGCAAACAGGCCGCCTAATGACATCAGCATCAGGCTGACGGTGCAGTTGCCGCCGACGAAGGTTTTAATACCGTTGTTCAGACCGTCGGTGATGACCTGCTGGTTCACCGGGTCGAGAATAATGATGGCGTCATCTTTCATGCGCAGCGAAGAAGCCGCGTCAATCCAGTAGCCCTGCCAGCCGCTTTCACGCAGCTTCGGATAGATTTCGTTGGTATAATCGCCGCCCTGGCAGGTGACAATAATGTCGAGCGCCTTCAGCGCTTCAAGATCGTAGGCGTCCTGAAGCTTACCACCGGTGGTACCGCCGAACGACGGCGCAGCTTGACCTAACTGAGAGGTGGAGAAGAAGACCGGGCGAATGGCGTCAAAGTCGCGCTCTTCAACCATGCGTTGCATGAGTACAGAGCCGACCATCCCGCGCCAGCCGATAAAACCAACATTTTTCATAACGTGTTTTCCTGCGAATATGTGCTGTTAATGCGTACCAGTTCCACTGGGCATCCCTTCACATTACAAAAAGCAGCTAAAGTCGCAAGTGAAATTAATCAATGATTGCAAAGCAATCAGAAATGCAACTTATTCCCCCTACCCTGGGGGCCACATCTCTCCGCGTTGAACTCCGCAACAAAGAGGATGTGTAGAGCAGAAATTCCACAACAATTATCAGGGAATTTGAGTCATGAGTGAAATCTTTTCCGCCGCCGTTTTATTGATCTTGATTATGGATCCATTGGGAAATTTACCCATTTTCATGTCGGTGCTAAAGCACACCGAACCCAAGCGCCGCAAGGCGATCATGATTCGTGAGCTTTTAATCGCACTTCTACTCATGCTGATTTTTCTCTTCGCGGGCGAGAAGATTCTGGCCTTTTTAAACCTGCGCGCCGAAACGGTTTCCATCTCCGGCGGCATCATTTTATTCCTGATTGCCATTAAGATGATTTTCCCCAGCGCGACCGGCAGTAGCTCAGGGCTGCCGGCGGGCGAAGAGCCGTTTATCGTGCCGCTCGCGATTCCGCTGGTTGCCGGGCCGACGCTGCTGGCCACGCTGATGCTGTTGTCGCATCAGTATCCGAATAACCTGTCACACCTAGTCATTGCGCTGCTGATTGCCTGGGGCGGTACGGTGGTGATTTTGCTGCAGTCGTCGCTGTTCCTGCGTCTGCTGGGGGAAAAAGGCGTGAACGCGCTTGAGCGCCTGATGGGGCTGATTCTGGTGATGATGGCGACCCAGATGTTCCTGGACGGCATTCGGATGTGGATGAAGGGATAAAACAATTTGGCCGGGCAAGTACCCGGCCAAATACCCTCTGTAGGCCGGATAAGGCGTTTACGCCGCCATCCGGCAATGTGCGCTGAGCTGCCTGATGGCGCTGCGCTTATCAGGCCGACAACTGGGGCATTAACTTAATAACGTAAACGCGATCATACCGATAATCGCCCCAACCGTACCGAGGATGGTTTCCATCATGGTCCAGGTTTTCAGCGTCTGGGCTTCAGTCGCGCCGGTAAATTTACCAAACAGCCAGAAGCCCGCATCATTGACGTGGCTCACCACGATAGAACCGCCGCCGATACAGATAGACAGTGCAGCCAGCTGCGCGCCATTGTAGTTCAGCTGTTCAATAACCGGCATCACCAGACCCACAGCCGTCAGACAGGCGACCGTTGCCGAACCCTGAATAATACGTACCGCAGCGGCCAGAATGAAGCAGGTCAGCGCAATCGGCAGGCCCATACCGGTGAGGGCTTCGCCCAGCGCCGGACCGACGCCAGAATCCACCAGCACCTGTTTGAACACGCCGCCCGCACCGATCACCAGCAGAATAATCCCCGCCGGCTGCAGCGCTGCGCCACAAATCGCCATCACTTTATCTTTCGCCATGCCCTGACGGAACGCCAGGCCATAAATCGCCACCAGGCAGGCAATCAGAATCGCGGTGAAAGGGTGACCAATAAATTCAAACCACTGATAGGTTTCTGACTCCACCGGCACAAAGCGCGCGGCGACGGTTTTCAGCCCCACCAGAACCAGCGGCAGCAGAATCAGCGCCAGGCTAAAGCCGAAGGACGGCATTTTGCCTTCGCCAAGATGCGGCTCGGTGATGTCATCAGGAATATTCAGCTCGACGTAGCGGCTGATAAAGTTGCCCCACAGCGGCCCGGCGATAATCATCCCAGGAATGGCTGCGCACAGGCCAATCAGAATCATCCAGCCAAAGTCGGCATGCATCTGAGATGCCAGCAGCATCGGCGCAGGCCCCGGCAGCAGGAACGCCGCAGCGGCGGCAACGCCCGCAAACAGCGGGATCACCAGTCTCACCAGGTTGGTCCCGGTGTGGCGCGCCATTGAGAAGGCGACGCTGATCAGCAGCACGATGGCCACTTCAAAGAACAGCGGCAGTGCGCAGATAAGGCCAGCAATACCGATCGCATAATGCGCACGGCTGTTGCCGAACGATTTCAGCATTTTGACGGCAATCTGATCGACCGCGCCGGTTTCGTGCAGCACTTTGCCGAACATCGCCCCCAGCGCAACAACGATAGCCAGGAAGCCCAGCGTACCGCCCATCCCTTTCTCCATGGTTTGCGCGATTTTAATCAGCGGCATACCGGAGAAAAGCCCGGCACCAATGGAAACCACCATCAAAGCCAGGAAGGCGTGCATACGCGCCTTCATGACTAAAAACAGCAGCAGCAAAACGGAGCCCACTGCGGTTAACACTAACGATAAAGTTGTCACGCTTTGCGGCCTTTGTTAATCACTTCAATCGTGCTGTCGATAACGCCGTCCAGCGGCTGATCGATATCAACCACCAGCACATCGCGTTCGTCAGCGCTCGGTTCCTGCAGCGTTTCAAACTGCGTCACCAGCATCTGCGTTTTGAAGAAGTGGCCTTTACGCGCCTTCAGGCGGCTCTCGATCAGGTCGAAATCCCCTTTCAGGTAAACGAAGGAGAGGTTCGGGTTACCTTCACGCAAAATATCGCGGTACGCTTTTTTCAGCGCGGAGCAGACAATCAGCGAAACCTTGTTGGTACGCTGCATGGCGAAGGCAGCATCGTTCAGCGCCTGCAGCCACGGTTTGCGGTCGTCGTCGTTCAGCGGCTCGCCGGAGGACATTTTGACGATATTGCTGCGCGGGTGCAGGAAATCGCCGTCCAGAAATGCGGCGTTCAGGCGATGCGCGACTTCGCTCGCAACGGCGGATTTGCCGCTGCCGGATACGCCCATCAGTACATAGACGTGGTGATCGTGGTTAGTCGTGCTCAAGGCGTCCTCCTGTTGGGCACTAGCAATGTGATTCGGGTAATTGTTACGGGTAACTGTTATCGGTAACATTGTCCCGCCGGGCAACTGGATAAGCAATAACCATTCGTGCCGGAAGTGAATTCTGAGTGAATATGTGTGATCTAGTTCAAATTTGTTAGGGCTAAATAGAACCGCCCGGTGACAAAGTGAAACCTAAATCTAACATTTTTGGCGTAACTGCTTCACCACGAATGCGCGCTAACAGGCGCTCTGCCCCGATACGCCCCATACGCTCACGCGGCGTCAGTACGCTGGCGAGGCGCGGCTCCATCACCTGGCCGATATCGTGACCGTGGAAACCGGCAATCGCGATGTCATCCGGGATCTTCAGCCCCAGACGCTGGCATTCAAATGCGGCGCCGACGGCCAGGTCATCGTTGGTGCAGAAAATACCGTCAAGCTGCGAGAATTCACGTCGCGCCTGGCGCATCAGCTCAATGCCCGAGGTGTACGACGACGACTGCTCAACCATCACGCTGTACGGCGTGAGGCCAGCGTCAAGCATGGCCTGCTCGTAGCCCTTTTGTTTGATGATAGTACGTTCATCAAGACGCGCGCCTAAATAGGCGATGTGCCGATGGCCGCGGGCGATAATCGCCGCCGTCATCTGCCGTGCGGCTTCAAAGTTATCAAAACCAACGGCAATATCGAGGCATGGCGACTGGCTGTCCATCAGCTCGACGACCGGAATACCGGCCACCTCAATCATCTTGAGCGTGCGGGGCGTGTGGGTGCGTTCGGTGAGAATCAGACCGTCGATGTTCCAGGAGAGCATGGATTCCAGACGCTCCTGCTCCATCTCCGGCTTATAGCCGTAGTGAGCCAGCATCGTCTGGTAGCCGTGGGCGTCGGTAACGCTTTCCACGCCGCGCAGCACTTCAGCGAAAACCTGGTTTGTTAATGAGGGTAATAGCACGCCGATGGCGCGACTGGTCGCATTGGAGAGAATATCGGGGGCCCGGTTGGGGATGTAGCCCAGATCGTCCAGCGCCGCTGCAATTTTGCCGCGTAACGCTTCAGACACTTGCTCCGGATTACGTAAAAAACGGCTAACCGTCATTTTGGTGACGCCCACGCGGTCGGCAACATCCTGCAGTACGGGTCTTTTCTTTTTCATCGTCCAAAGGCAAACAAATGTGAAGTATTTTTGAAGTTTACCACGGAGATGACGCAACCTCCCCGCTAGATTGGGGAGGTTGCGCTAATTATTTAAGCCTGATCAAACTGGCGGCAGATCGAAGAGCAAAATTTCGCTTTCGCTATCGGCATGGACCGAAATGGCCTGTTCATCCCAAATAGCCAGACCATCGCTGGTGGTGGCTTTGGTGCCATTAATGCTCACTTCGCCTTTCACGACCTGAATCCATACGCGGCGGTCGGCGGCAATCTGATGAACCGACTGTTCACCCTTTGCCAGCGCCCAGCGGTACAGCTCCATATCCTGATAAACCTTCAGCGAGCCTTCACGGGCGTCCGGCGACAGCACCAGTTGTTTACCCTGCGCAGCGTCGAAGCGGCGCTGTTCATAGCGCGGCGTGATGCCGGTTTTTTCTGGAATAATCCAGATCTGGTACAAGTGCAGCTTATCGGTAGCGCTCGTGTTGTACTCGGAGTGACGCACGCCGGTGCCCGCACTCATAATCTGGAACTCACCCGCCGGCACCTGTTCTTTGTTGCCCATGCTGTCCTGATGCTCTACCGCGCCTTCCAGCACGTAGGTCAGAATTTCCATGTCTTTATGCGGGTGGGTCCCGAAGCCCTGACCGGCGTCAATCACGTCATCGTTAATGACGCGCAGCGCGGAGAAGCCCATGTAATTTGGATCGTAGTAGTCGGCAAAAGAGAAGGTATGCCAGGAGTCCAGCCAACCATGATTCGCGTGACCACGTTCATTTGCTTTGCGTAAGAAAATCATTTGTTACCCCCTCATGTTTTCGATGAAACCAGTTTGGACGTAAATCGTGCAGGATGATAGTGGGTGAAAATTGACGCCTCTAGTCAAAAAATATGAATAAGATTAGAGACGCCAACGGTGCTGATGTTAGAGGGTTATCGTAGCCGGAGAAGGCTGCGCAAAGCCGCGTTCGAGTATCTCCATATTCGTCAGAGCATCAGATTCACTGACGAAGTTCTCGCGACCGTTGACGAGGGTGTCATACAGCGCATCGTATACGCGCCCGTAGTCGCCGGTTTCAATCATGACCTCTTCGCGTACGGTATTGCCGTCATCATCGACGTATTCCAGCAGGCCTACGCTATTGTCAGCGCCAAAACCCGGTTCTCCCGGCATGATATTCGCCTTCAGGCTGGTTTCCTGCTGATCGATACCGTATTTGATAAATGACCCTTTATGACCGTGGACGATAAATTTCGGGTAGGCCAGCTTCACCAGATGGCTGCTTTTGACGATGGCTTTCAGGTCGCCATAGAACAGCTGCGCTTCGAAGGTATCATCCGGGTTAGCTTTGTTACGCAGGTGGCGGATGTCATAAGAAACCTGCTGCGGGCGGCCGAACAGCGCAATGATTTGGTCCAGCGTATGCACGCCAAGGCCATAAAACACGCCATCCTGCGGCAGCCCCGGTTGACCCGCGTCTACGGGGCGATAGTTGTCAAAGTGGCTCTCAATTTCCACAATCTGCCCAAGCTTGCCGCTTTCGATGACTTTTTTCGTGGTCAGGAAACAGGAATCAAAGCGGCGATTTTGGTAAGGCGAAATCGTCAGGCCTTTATTTTTCGCCAGTGCAAACAGTTCTTTAGCTTCGGCCAGCGTCGGGGTGAACGGTTTTTCAACCAGAACATTTTTACCCGCTTCCAGCACTTTTTTCGCGTACTCAAAGTGGCTGTCGGCGTGGGTACACACCACCACCAGCTTCACCTGCGGATCGTTCAGGATGTCGTCGAGCTCACTGGTAAAGTGGATGTGCGCATACTGCGGCGCCTGTTCGTCCGGCTTTGGGCTACGGCGATAGATGTGCGCCACGTGCCAATCGGCTTTACGGTGCAGAACGTAGGGAAGATGGTAGCGAGTGGTGCTTTTGCCAAAGCCAATGAAGGCACAGTGTAGAGTCATGGTTCAGTCCTTTTGAAGTGTTTACTGAACACCATAGCGCAACGACAGGCAAAAAAAAGCCAGCGTTAAGCTGGCTAAAGTAATACTGGAAGCAATGTGAGCAATGTCGTGCTTTCAGGTACTCCGCAAGGACGCCCTGAATGCAGGACAATAATAATCATTCTCATTCGCACTTGTCCAACACTTTTTTGCAAAAAAAGCGCATTGACGCACATTTTAAAATCAATGATGGTAAAGATGACTATCAACCACAGAGGATAAGATGAATGAGCGATATTGTGATACGCCACGCCGAAGCCAGAGATGCTGAACCTTTACGCCGCATCACCGCACATCCGGGGGTTTATCATGACACGCTACAAATTCCTCATCCGGCCATGGAAATGTGGGAAGAACGACTAAAACCGCGTCCAGGCCGTCGACATCTGGTGGCCTGCATCGACGAGCAGGTGGTCGGCCATCTGGTGCTGGATGTGGCGGATAACCCGCGCCGCAGCCACGTCGCCACCTTCGGCACCAGTATTTCCGCCGATTTTCAGGGGCGCGGGGTGGGCAGCGCGCTGATGCGTGAAATGATCAACCTGTGCGACAACTGGCTGCGCGTCGAGCGCATCGAACTGACGGTCTTCGTCGATAACCCCGTGGCGCTGGCGCTGTACCGTAAGTTCGGTTTTGACATTGAAGGCACCGGTAAGCGCTACGCGCTGCGTAACGGTGAGTATGTCGATGCCTACTTTATGGCGCGGCTGAAGACGGCGCACTGAACGGCTCCCTCTCCCTTACGGGGAGAGGGTTAACGTTAGGGTCAACTAGAACCCTGCGGTTAAGTCATCCGGCGAACGCGGGTCGGACGCACCGTACAGCGTACCGTCCGGGTCGACCATAATGCTCTGCGTGCTGCCCATGGCCTCTTTCACCGCCACCTTCTGCCCTTTCGTTTCCAGCAGTTTAAGCGTATCCGGGCTGAACCCCTTCTCAACCCGCAGCTCGTCCGGCAACCACTGGTGGTGGAAGCGCGGCGCATTGGTCGCCTCAGCGACGTTCATCCCAAAATCAATGCTGTTCACGATCATTTGCAGCACCGTAGTAATAATGCGACTCCCACCCGGGCTACCGGTGACCAGCCAGGTTTTACCGTCTTTCACCACGATGGTCGGCGACATCGACGACAGCGGGCGTTTTCTTGCCTCTACCGCGTTGGCATCACCGCCCACCAGACCATACACGTTCGGCACGCCGGGCTTGGCGGAGAAGTCATCCATTTCATTATTCAGCAGAATGCCGGTGTTCCCCGCCACAATGCCGGTACCGAAGGTGGTATTGAGGGTATAGGTTACCGCCACCGCATTGCCGTCTTTATCCACTACCGAGAAATGGGTGGTCTGGTTACTTTCATATGGCGCCAGCTTGCCGGGTTTTATCTGGCTGGAGGGTTTGGCTTTGTGGATGTCAATCTGGTCGGCTATCGATTTAGCGTAGGCTTTGTTGGTCAGCGCCTGCCACGGCACCTTCACAAAATCCGGGTCACCAAGATATTCGGAGCGGTCGGCATAGGCGCGTTTTTCCGCTTCCGCCATCAGTTGCATCGCGTCGGCGCTGCCGAAGCCGTATTGATGCAGGTCGAAGTTCTCAAGGATATTCAGGATCTGCACGATATGGATCCCGCCGGAGGACGGCGGCGGCATAGAGAAGATTTCATAGCCCCGATAGGTACCGCTAATCGGCGTGCGTTCGATGGCCTTATAACGAGCCAGATCCGCCTTGCTCATCAGCCCGCCGTTTTTGTGCATTTCATCGGCAATCTGATCGGCAATCGACCCTTTGTAGAAGGCATCCGGACCGTGTTCGGCAATCAACGCCAGGCTTTGCGCCAGATTTGCCTGCACCAGCTTGTCGCCTTTTTTCAGCGGCTCACCGTTTTTCCAGAAAATAGCTTTGCTATTGGCGTGATTCGGCAGCACTTCACTACCGTAAGTCTTGAGATCGTCGGCCAGCGCATCGTTCACGATAAAGCCGTCTTTCGCCAGCTTCATCGCCGGGTGGATCACTTTATTGAGCGGCATCGTGCCGTATTTTTCCAGCGCCAGTGAAAAGCCCGCAACGGTACCCGGCGTGCCTGAAGCCAAATGCGATGTCAGCGATTTTTTACTGTCCGGGTTGCCGTGCTCATCAAGGAACATATCGCGAGAAGCCTGCTCCGGGGCCATTTCACGAAAGTCGATCGCCGTAGTTTTACCGTCTTTGGTACGCAACAGCATAAACCCGCCGCCGCCGAGATTACCGGCCTGCGGGTGCGTGACCGCCAGCGCGTAGCCCACCGCCACCGCCGCATCGACGGCATTACCGCCCTGACGCAGAATATCCACGCCCACGCGGGTGGCTGCTGCATCGACGGATGCCACCATCCCCTTTTGGGCCCGTACGGGATGAAACACATCTTCTTCCACGCCGTAAGATACCGGGGGCGGAGGCGGGGCCGCCAGCGCGCTAAAACAGCTTCCTGAGAGCAGGGCGGCAAGCGCAACCCGGCGTAAAAACATCAGCGTTATCATCATCATTATTCTCCAGACATGCAGGTATGGTCCGCACTAAGCCTGGTTCATAATGCTGAAATAATCCTCGTGACGGTGGGAAAGGAGTAAACTTAGAGTATCCCCTACAAGGAGGAAAGATGATGAAACGATTACTGATTGTCGCGGCGCTCTTGCCGTTCGCCGCGCTGGCCGCACCGCTGAACGTTGACAACAACCCAAACCAGCCGGGCTACGAAATTCCCAGCCAGCAGCGGATGCAGTCACGCATGCTCAACCAACAGCAGCAGCAGAAAGGCATGCTGAACCAGCAGCGGCAGGTGCAGACGCAGCAACAGCAGCAGCATCTGCAAAACCAGCTCAAAGCTAACCAGCAGCGCGTCCAGCAGGCGCAGCCCGGGATGCTCAATCAGCAGCAGCCGTTGCCCAATAACAACGGCGGCATGCTCAAATCCTATTAAGGCTGGAAGTCGGGTCCTATCACGTCAATCGCATCGGTACAGATGCAGTTTACGCCCCAGCGCAGCAGCTCCCGTGCGCGCTGGGGATTGTTTACCGTATACACCAGAATCTTCAGCCCGGCAGCGCGCAGCGCGTCCACCCGCGCTTCATCCAGCACACGGTGATTAAGGTGAATGGAGACGCAGCCCAGGCGTGAGGTCAGCGTCTGCCAGTCATCCCGCCACTCATCCAGCAGCAAACCGCGCGGCAGCTCGGGGGCCGCGAGCTGCGCGGCCTCAAGCGCATCGATTTCAAACGACGACAGCAGCGGCGGCGTCATATCGTTCCACAGCTCACGGGCGGCCAGCGCGATCGTTTTACCGGTCAGCGGCCCACAGCCGGTCGTCGGTTTAATTTCAATATTAGCCATCATGCCATGCCGACGGCAGCGTTCCGCCACCTCAGACAGCAGCGGCAGCGGCTCGCCCTTAAAAGCGCTGCTGAACCAGCTTCCCGCATCCACACGCAGCAGATCCTGCCAACTGAGATCGCCCGCTACGCCCCAGCCGTTGCTGGTGCGCTCAAGGTTATCATCATGCAGTAAAAAAATCTGACCGTCCTGAGATAGCTTGGCGTCAAACTCAATCATGGTGTGGCCGTAGCGCGCGCCCACGTCGATCGCCGCCAGGGTGTTTTCCGGGGCTAATTTACCGCCGCCGCGGTGGGCGACGATGTGAGGATAAGGCCAGTTGCTCATACACGCATTCCTGTTTCACCTTCGAAGAGGTGCAGATGATCGTCCGGCAGATGCAGCCACAGCGTAGTGCCTGCGTGCGGGCGTAACTGATGCGGTAAACGCACCACCATTTTCTGTTCGCCAAAGCGCCCATGCGCCAGGTTATCTGCACCCAAAATTTCCAGCGTATCGACCATCATCGGCACGCCGTTTTCCGCCTGTGAGCTTAACGCAATATGTTCCGGACGAATACCCAGCGTCATGGCGCGTCCGGCATATTCACGCCGCGTCTCCGGCAGCGACAGCTGCATACCGTTTGCCAGCGCAAAGCGCGTGCCGGACGCGTCCAGCCGCCCGTCCAGCAGGTTCATCGCCGGGCTGCCGATAAAGCTCGCCACAAAGCGGCTGGCCGGCTTCTCGTACACTTCCACCGGCGTGCCGATTTGCTCGGCGATACCTTTGTTCATCACCATGACGCGCTGGGCGAGGGTCATCGCTTCAACCTGATCGTGGGTGACGTACAGCGAGGTGGTGTTCAGGCGGCGGTGAAGCTGCTGCAATTCAAGACGCATCTGCACGCGCAGTTTCGCATCAAGGTTGGAAAGCGGTTCATCAAACAGGAACACCGCCGGGTCGCGCACGATGGCGCGGCCCATGGCCACACGCTGACGCTGGCCGCCGGACAGCTCGCGCGGGCGGCGTTTCAATAGCCCATCCAGCTCAAGAATGCGCGCCGCTTCCCGGACCTTCTCAGCAATGTGCGCCTTGCCCAGACCGCGAATTTTCAGCCCCCAGGCCATGTTTTCTTCCACGCTCATGTGCGGATAGAGCGCATAGTTCTGGAACACCATTGCGATGCCGCGATCCTTCGGCTCCATCTCGGTGACGCGTTTACGGTCAATCCAGATATCGCCGCTGGTGACGCGCTCAAGCCCCGCCACCATGCGCAGCAGCGTCGATTTCCCGCAGCCCGACGGGCCAACCATCACAATAAACTCCCCGTCCGCCACGTCCAGCGTCAGCGGTTGAATGACCTGGGTTTTACCGTCCCAGCTTTTGCTTACTGCCTGTAGTTTTAAACCAGCCATTTTTATTTCTCACTGTCCACTAAACCACGCACAAATGCCCTCTGCATGGCTAAAACGATAACGACGGGGGGAATCAGGGTCAGCAGCATCGCCGCCATCACCTGGTTCCACTGCGTGGTGCCTTCACCGGTGGCGATCATCCCTTTGATGCCCGCTACGGCGGTGCCGAGATTGACGTCGGTAATAATCAGCAGTGGCCAGAGATACTGGTTCCAGCCGTAAATAAAGGTAATCACGAACAGCGCCGCCAGATTGGTTTTCGACAGCGGCAGCACGATGTCGCGAAAGAAACGCATCGGCGAGGCACCATCGATTCGCGCCGCCTCAATCAACTCGTCCGGCAGGGTCATAAAGAACTGACGGAACAGGAAAGTTGCGGTTGCCGAGGCCATCAGCGGCAGCGTCAGCCCCGCGTAGCTGTCGAGCATCTTCAGGTTGGCAATCACTTCAACCGTCGGGAAAATACGCACCTCAACCGGTAACATCAGCGTGATAAAGATCATCCAGAAGAACAGGTTACGCAGCGGAAAGCGGAACCAGACGATGGCGAAGGCGGAGAGCATCGACACCGCGATTTTGCCGACGGTAATGGCAAACGCCATGATGAAGCTGTTAAGCATCATCAGCCAGAACGGCGCGCTGTTGGCACCCACGCCGTTGACCCAAATCGCCTGCATATTTTCCAGCAGATGCGTGCCAGGAATGAGCGTCATCGGCGTTTCAAACACGGCCTGGTTATCCAGCGTGGCCGCCGTAAACGCCACGTACAGCGGGAAAAGAATCACGATAATCCCGAGGATCAGCATGGTGTGGCTGAATATCGTCAGCCCGCGACGGTTCTCAATCATTGGTAGCGCACCTTTCTTTCCACGTAGCGGAACTGCACCACGGTCAGGATGATGACGAGGAACATCAGCACCACCGACTGGGCGGCAGAGGCCGAGAGGTCCAGCCCGGCAAACCCTTCGCGGTAAATCTTGTAAATCAGCGTGGTGGTGGCCTGCACCGGGCCGCCGGCGGTAGCCGCATCAATCACCGGGAAGGTGTCGAAGAAGGCGTACACTAGGTTCACCACCAGCAGGAAGAAACTCACCGGCGCAATCAGCGGCAGCGCCAGCTTGAAGAAGCGGCGAATCGGGCCCGCGCCGTCGATGGCAGCGGCCTCCACTAAGGAGCGCGGAATAGATTGCAGCGCGGCGAAGAAGAACAGGAAGTTGTAGCTGATTTGCTTCCATACCGAGGCGAAGACCACCAGGAACATGGCCTGACCGCTGTTTTGCGCATGGTTCCAGTCATAGCCGAACTCGCCGAGGAAATGGGTAATCAGGCCACGACCGGGGTTGAACAGGAAGATCCACAGCACGGCGGCCACGGCAGGCGCGACGGCGTAAGGCAGCAGCATCAGCGTCTGATAGAGACGGCTGCCGCGCACCACGTAATCCACCAGCGCGGCGAAAAACAGCGACACCAGCAGGCCGCTGACGGTGACCAGGGTGCTGAACTTCATCGTCGTCCAGAAGGAGTCGAGATAGTACGGATCGTGGAACAGCGTGACGAAGTTATCCAGGCCGACAAACTGGCTGGAGAGGCCAAACGGGTCGACGTTTTGCAGCGAGTACCACAGCGCTTCACCGGCGGGCCAGATAAAGAAAATAACGGTGATAATCAGCTGCGGGGCGACCAATGCGTAGGGCAGCCAGCGGGATTTAAACACCGGACGGGATGATGACATGAAGGTTTTATTCCTGAGCAGTGCCGGATGGCGCGATGCTTATCCGGCCTACATCAACGCGTAGGCCGGGTAAGGCGAAGCCGCCACCCGGCATTTCACATTAAGACTTGGTCGATTGCTCGAAGCGGCGCAGCAACTGATTCCCGCGATCTACCGCAGAATCCAGCGCCTGCTGAGGCGTTTTCTTACCGGTCCACACGCTTTCCAGTTCTTCATCCACGATGGTGCGAATCTGCGGCATGTTGCCCAGACGCAGGCCTTTGGTGAACGGCAACGGCGGCTTGTTCAGCATTTGACGCGTGGCGATATCGGCGCCCGGATTCTTGTCATAGAAGCCCTGCTGACGCGTTAAATCGTACGCTGCGGTGGTGATCGGCAGATAGCCGGTTTTCTGATGCCATTCCGCGGCATTTTCCGGCTTCGCCAGGAACTCAAGGAACTTCGCCACGCCGGTGTAGGTTTCTTTGTCTTTACCCTGCATCACCCACAGGCTCGCCCCGCCGATGATGGCGTTTTGCGGCGCGCCCTTCACGTCGGCGTCGTACGGCATCATGCCCACGCCGTAGTTGAATTTGGCGTAATGACGGATGTCTGCCAACGAGCCGGAAGAAGCGGTGGTGATAGCGCAATCGCCGTTGTAGAACTTCTCGGTCGATTCGTCTTTACGGCCAAAGTAACTGAAATCGCCCTTCTTATTCAGCGCTTCCAGCAAGGCAATGTGTTTGACCTGCTCCGGCTTGTTGAACTCCAGTACCGCATCGGTACCGTCGAAGCCGTTGTTTTTAGTCGCGACCGGCAGACCGTGCCAGGCGCTGAAGTTTTCAATCTGGATCCAGCCCTGCCAGCCGCTGGCGTAGCCGCACTTCATACCCGCCGCTTTTAGCTTCGCGGTATACTCGGCCAGATCCTGCCAGGTTTTTGGCGGCTGCTCCGGGTCTAACCCGGCTTTCTTGAAGGCGTCTTTGTTGTAGTACAGCACCGGGGTAGAGCTGTTAAACGGCTGGGAGAGCAGGTGCCCGGTTTTCGCATCGGTGTAGTAACCGGAAACCGTCGGCACAAACTGAGATTCGTCAAACTTGATACCGGCATCGCTGAATACCTGATATACCGGCTTAATCGCCTTAGAGGCCATCATGGTGGCGGTGCCCACTTCATACACCTGCAGCAGCGCCGGGGCGTTGCCGGTACGGAAGGCGGCGATGCCTGCGCTCAGGCTCTGCTCGTAGTTGCCTTTGTACACCGGGGTAATTTTGTAGTCCGGGTTGGCGGCGTTAAAACGCTGCGCCAGGGAGTCAACTTCTTTGCCCAGCTCACCTTCCATTGAGTGCCAGAACGGAATCGTGGTAACCGCCATAGCCTGACCTGCGAATGCCAGACTCATTGCCAATCCTAAAGCTGTATGTCGTAACGATATCATCGGTTATCTCTCTTTTTGTGCCGGGATGCGCGATATCACGCGTTTTATGTTCGCGGGGGTAACATGACATGCTCGAATGACAGAAAAATAACTTTTTTATTACAAAAAAAAGATAGTAACGCGACAAAGGGATGGCAAGGCGGTGACGGTTGTGAGAAGGGAAAGTGGGAGCTGAGACACGTATAGGTGTCGTGTCAGTACCCGGGTCGGCGCTGGCACAGCACTATCGGGCTCATCCACGGAGCCGGGCTGCTATCTGCTCCAGCGTGAGTTGCCCAGCGGCAGCCTCAACCGTCATCGCAACAAAATCAGGATTAGTCGGTAATGAAATGCCGTTACGCTTTAAAAACAGTAAGGTAATAAATAATGCCGTCCGTTTATTTCCGTCATTAAAAATATGCCCACGCGAAATCGCCAGCAGATGCATTGCCGCAAGCAGCCAGACATCTGTCACGCCTTGATATTCGATTTGATTGAGCACCCGGTACATCAGCGCTTCTGCGCGGCCAGGATCGGGCATTCCCTCTACGCCAGGCGTTACGCGGAGCAACCTGTCGTGAAACTGTATTATCTCTTCCGCTGAGATAATCTGAAGGGTCATTTATCTGCCAGCTCCCTGATTTCATTACCATGTATCGCCATGATTGCCGCGAATTCATCATCCATTCTGGCCGCCTGATAACGCTCAAATTCTTCCGCGCTGATAATCACCGCAGGCTTATGCCCTCGGCGCGTAATGGTGACAGGCCCCCCGCTGACGGCACTTTCCAGTACCTCCGCCAGATTCTGCCGCGCTTCACTGTAGTTAATCGTACGCATATTCACCTCCAAATATGTACAATACAATTGTACAGCCATATTGTACAAAAAGAGAGCCATGAGGCTCTCTTTTTGTTTGGCCCGGGCGCTGCTGAAAACTAACCGCCGAGGTACGCGCTGCGCACCGCTTCGTTAGCCAGCAGCGCATCACCGGTATCTTCCAGCACCACGTGGCCGTTTTCCAGCACGTAGCCGCGGTCGGCAAGCTTCAGCGCCTGGTTGGCGTTCTGCTCGACGAGGAAGATGGTCATGCCCTGCTCGCGCAGTTGTTCGATGGTGTCGAAGATCTGCTGGATGATAATCGGCGCTAATCCCAGCGACGGCTCATCCAGCAGCAACAGGCGCGGCTGGCTCATCAGCGCACGGCCAATCGCCAGCATCTGCTGCTCACCGCCGGACATGGTGCCCGCTCGTTGGATACGGCGCTCAAGCAGGCGTGGGAACAGCTCGTAGACCCACTTGATGCGATCCTGGAACTGGTCACGCTCGGCAAAAAAGCCGCCCATCGCCAGGTTCTCTTCCACCGTCATGCGCGAGAAGACGCGGCGCCCTTCCGGGACAATCGCCACCGCTTCGCGCATGATTTTTGCCGTCTGCCAGTCGGTAATGTCTTTATCATCAAAGACAATGCGCCCGCTGGTGGCGCGCGGATCGCCGCACAAGGTGCCGAGCAGCGTGGTTTTGCCCGCGCCGTTGGCGCCGATAAGCGTTACGATCTCACCCTGATTAATGTGCAGACTCACGTCGTGCAGCGCCTGAATCTTACCGTAGTGGGCGCTGACTTTATCAAACGATAACATCACTTTATCCATATTATGCCTCACCCAGATACGCGCGGATCACATCCGGGTTGTTGCGAATCTCTTCCGGTGTGCCGTTGGCTAACGGCGTACCCTGGTTCACCACGTAGATACGGTCGGAAATACCCATCACCAGCTTCATATCGTGTTCAATCAACAAGATAGAGGTGTTGTGATGATTACGCAGTTCGGCAATCAGCTCGTCCAGCTCTTTGGTCTCTTTTGGGTTAAGACCGGCAGCCGGTTCATCGAGCATCAGGATTTCCGGCTGGGTCACCATGCAGCGGGCAATCTCCAGGCGACGCTGGTCTCCATAGGCCAGGTTCGACGCCTGGCGGTTGGCGTGCTCAAGCAGGCCGATACGCTCAAGCCAGACGGCGGCGCGGTCCAGCGCTTCGCTCTGCGCACGCCTGAACGATGGCGTTTTCAACAGCCCGGAGAAGACACCGGTTTTCAGCTGCTGATGCTGCGCCACCAGCAGGTTTTCAATCACCGTCATCTCGCGGAACAGGCGCACATGCTGGAAGGTACGTACCACGCCCATACGCGCAATCTGCTGGCCTGGCAGCCCTTCCAGATGCTTATCGCGCAGCATAATGGTGCCGCCAGTCGGCTTGTAGAAGCCGGTCAGGCAGTTAAAGACCGTGGTTTTTCCCGCGCCGTTCGGGCCAATCAGGGAGACGATCTCCTGAGGATGCAGCTCCAGCGCCACGTTGTTGACCGCCAGCAGGCCGCCAAAACGCATCATCAGGCCGTTAACGGATAATAATGGCTGACTCATACCTGCTCTCCTTCTTTCGCTTGCCCGTTTTTCAACTTCATCTGTACACGGGTCATCGGCAGAAGGCCCTGCGGACGCCAGATCATCATCAGCACCATCAGGCCGCCGAGCATCAGCATGCTGTATTCGTTAAAGTCACGCATCAGCTCGCGTGACACCACCAGCAGAATTGCCGCGAGGATGACCGCAAACTGCGAGCCCATCCCGCCCAGTACCACAATCGCCAGTACGAAGGCTGACTCGGCAAAGGTGAACGATTCCGGGCTAACAAAGCCCTGGCGCGCGGCAAACAGCGTACCGGCAAAACCGGCAAACGCGGCGCTGATGGTAAAAGCGGTCAGCTTGATGCGCGTTGGGCTCAGGCCCAGCGAGCGGCAGGCGATTTCATCTTCACGCAGCGCTTCCCACGCGCGGCCCAGCGGCATACGCAGCAGGCGGTTAATCACGAACAGGCTCAGCACCACCAGCAGCAGCGCCACCAGGTAAAGGAAGATAACGCGGTCGGACGGGTCGTACTTGACGTTAAAGAAGTTGCTGAAGGTATCCCAGCCGCCTTCACGCGCACTGCGGCTGAACTCAAGGCCGAAGAAGGTTGGCTTTGGAATCTGGCTAATGCCGTTCGGGCCGCCGGTGATTTCGGTGTTGTTAAGCAGCAGGATACGGACGATTTCACCGAAGCCCAGGGTCACAATCGCCAGATAGTCACCGCGCAGACGCAGTACCGGGAAGCCGAGCAGGAAGCCCGCCGCCGCCGAGACCAGCCCCGCGATGGGCAGACAGGTCCAGAAGCCGAGACCGTAATAATGGTTCAGCAACGCGAAGGTATAGGCGCCGATGGCATAGAAGCCACCATAGCCCAGCACCAGCAGGCCAGAAAGACCCACCACCACGTTCAGACCTAACCCGAGAATGATGTAAATCATGGTCAGGGTGGCGATATCCACCGTGCCGCGCGACACCATAAACGGCCACGCCACGGCAATCACCAGCAGCGCAATCAGGAACAGCTTTTGTTTCACCGTCGAGCCGTCAATCGCCGGCAGGATAAACTTCGGCCCGGAGACGCTTTTCAGCCCTTTCTGGAACAGCGGGCGCAGCATCTGGAAGAAAAACACCACCGCCGTGCCGATAAAGATCCACTGCCAGCGGATATCCGCCGCGCTGCCGACCACCAGTTTGGTGCCGTCAAGCTGCAGCTGCACGCCCATAAAGACGCCTGCCAGCACAAAGAACATGGCGGCAGAGAGCAGCGCCATCGCAAATTGCATCGGTTTCATACTTTCTCTACCTCCGGGCGGCCCAGGATACCGGTTGGCATCACCAGCAGGACCACGATCAGCAGCGCGAACGACACCACGTCTTTATATTCGGTGCTCAGGTAGGCCGACGACAGCGCTTCCGCAATGCCGAGGATCAGTCCGCCGATCATCGCGCCTGGAATGCTGCCGATACCGCCGAGTACCGCCGCAGTGAAGGCTTTCATCCCGGCCATAAAGCCGATGTACGGGTTGATAACACCGTAGAACTGGCCAAGCAGTACGCCCGCCACCGCCGCCATCGCCGCACCGATAACGAAGGTCAGCGCAATCACACGGTCGGTGTTGATGCCCAGCAGGCTGGCCATCTTCAGATCTTCGGCACAAGCACGGCAGGCGCGGCCCATCCGCGAGTAGCGAATAAACAGCGTCAGCGCCAGCATCGCGATAAAGGTCACAATCCAGATGACCAGCTGCATGGTAGTAATTGAAGCGGAGAAGTTATCGCTGCTGCCAACAATCCACTGACCGTTAAACAGGCTCGGCAATGCGACATCGCGCGAACCTTCGGTCAGGCTGACGTAGTTTTGCAGGAAGATAGACATCCCGATAGCGGAGATCAGCGCAATCAGACGCTTGGAGTTACGTACCGGGCGATAGGCTACCCGTTCGATACTCCAGCCGTAGGCGCTGGCAATGACGATCGCCCCGATAAAGCCAGCCGCCACCAGCAGCCAGCCGGTGTCGATGCCCATCATCATCAGCGCGGCGATGATCATAAAGGAGACATAACTACCGATCATGTACACCTCGCCGTGGGCGAAGTTGATCATGCCGATAATCCCGTACACCATGGTGTAACCGATGGCGATCAGTGCATAGGTGCTTCCCAGCGTTACGCCGTTAAACATCTGCTGCACAAAGTAGAGAACCTGCTCTGACATAAATTAGCCTTTTGCTACCCCTGCGGATCTTCGCCCGCCAGGGGGAAATGAAGGTTACTTCACCGCGCTGGATGAGCCGTCGGCGTGCCACTGGAATACGCCAAATTCAAAGCCTTTCAGGTCGCCTTTTTCATCCCAGGACAGCGGCCCAATCACGGTTTTCGCCCCGTTGGCTTTTAAATCCTTAATCAGCGCCTGCGGCTCATCGCTGCCGGTACGTTCCATGGCGGTAGCCAGAGACTGCACGGCGGCGTAGGTGATCCACACGTACGGGCCGCTCGGATCTTTCTTCTGCGCTTTCAGGGCATCGACGATAGCGCTATTTGCCGGATCCTGGTCATAGCGTTTTGGCATGGTCACCAGCATACCTTCCGCCGCAGCGCCCGCGATGTTCGACAGCGACGCGTTACCCACCCCTTCCGGGCCCATAAACTGGGTTTTCAGACCCACGGCGCGCGCCTGACGCAGCATCTGGCCCATTTCCGGGTAGTAGCCGCCGTAGTAAACGAAGTCGATATTCTCTTTTTGCAAGCGGGCAATCAGCGCGGAGAAGTCTTTCTCCCCGGCGGTAATGCCGTCGAAGAAGACGATGTTGGCGCCGCCTTTTTTCAGCCCATCCTGTACGGAACGCGCCAGGCCTTCGCCATACTGCTGTTTGTCATGAATGATGGCGATACGCTGCGGTTTGACCTTATTCAGAATGTAGTTTGCCGCCGTCGGCCCCTGCGAAGAGTCCAGGCCTGCGGTTCGCATAATGTACTGATAGCCGCGTTGGGTCAGCTCCGGGTTGGTGGCCCCTGGGGAGATCATCAGAATGCCTTCATCTTCATAAATGTCAGACGCAGGCTGCGTTGAAGAGGAGCAGAGGTGGCCGATGACGTATTTAATACCGTCATTGACGATTTTGTTGGCGACCGCCACCGCTTGTTTCGGGTCACAGGCGTCGTCGTACTCCACGCCCACCAGTTTATCGCCCTTAATACCGCCTTTGGCGTTGATATCTTTAATGGCCTGGCGCGCGCCGTTGAACTCCATGTCGCCCCACTGCGCAACCGGGCCGGACATCGCACCAACGACCGCAACCTTGATATCGTCAGCCAAAGCCCCTTGAGACATAGCCAGCGCGATCATCCCTGCGATTACTGTTTTTGTATTCCTTTTCATACTTCGGGATCCCCATTCGTGATGTCGTGTTTACACGTCGTGGCGTGTAGATATTTTGTAATGTTGTGGTTAAAAAGCATTCTGTACTTTTACTATACAACGCTATTTTTGCCATTATCTTTAATGGGTTAGCGCAGCTTTTTGAACGAAAACAGACTAAATTCTCTATTTTTCAGTCTATTAAGAAAAGATAATATTCTGATTTTTGCCATAGATAAACAAAAAAAAGTCCGCTATGCAGCATAAAATAACGGTACAAAGAGCCGAATAAAACGCTGGATTTTAGGTTAAAATTCTGTCGATTTTTCGATCCATGCTGTTTCGGACTGCCGCCGGAGTTATCGAAAAACGAATCACCTGGCTGCCAGGGTAAAAAAGAGAGAGCCTGCAGCAGAATAAATTGAGTACACTGACCGTCATTTCCGTGATTTGAGCCCATTGCCCATGAAGCTGACCATCATCCGTTTAGAGACCTTTAGCGACCAGGACCACATTTGCCTTGGCAAGATCTGGCCCGCCGGTACTGCCACAGAACGTGCGCTCGACGACGCTCACCGTCTGTATGCCGCCCGCTTTAATGAACGCCTGCTTGCCGCCGTGAAGGTGACGTTGAACGGTGCCCATGGCCAGCTTGATGATCTTTGCGTACGCGAAGTCACCCGCCGCCGCGGCGTAGGACAGTATCTGGTGGAAGAGGTGATGCGCGATAACCCGCAGGTCAACCGCTGGACGCTGAGCAAGTCAGGTGTTGAAGAGAGCCTGGAAATGGCGGCGTTTGCGAAAGCACTGGGGTTTAAATCGCAGACAGACGGCTGGGTTCGCGGGTAGTGACGATCCCGGCGTCGGCTAACGCCTCGGCCGGGTGACATCTCGTGCAGGCCTGATAAGCGCAGCGCCATCAGGCAGCGCTACGCACATTGCCGGATGGCGGCATACGCCTTATCCGGCCTCCATTTGATGCGGTTCCGTAGCGCAATAAAGTCTTACTTCGCGTCGGTCGCCGTACCGTTCGCGTGCCAGTTGAAGATACCGAATTCGAAGCCCTTCAGGTCACCTTTCTCATCCCAGGACAGCGGCCCCATGACGGTATCGACGGTGTTGGCCTTCAGGAATTTAGCAATCTCAGCCGGATCGTCAGAGTGGTTCAGGCCCGCCTGCAGCGACTGCAGCGCCGCGTAGGTGGTCCACACGAACGCACCGCTCGGATCCTGTTTCTTCGCCTTAATCGCATCAACGATCGGTTTGTTCGCTGGAACCTGGTCGTAGTTCTTAGGTTTCGTCACCAGCAGACCTTCCGCAGAATCGCCCGCGATATTAGACAGCGACACGTTCGCCACGCCTTCCGGCCCCATGAACTGGGTTTTCAGACCAGCAGCCCGAGCCTGACGCAGGATCTGGCCCATCTCAGGGTGGTAACCGCCGAAGTAAACAAAGTCGATGTTCTCTTTCTTCAGTCGCGCAACCAGCGTAGAGAAGTCTTTCTCACCAGCGGTAATACCGTCAAAGAAGACCACATTCGCGCCGCCCTTCTTCAGGCCGTCCTGCACCGCGCGCGCCAGGCCTTCACCGTACTGCTGCTTATCGTGAACGACTGCGATGCGCTGTGGCTTCACTTTCTCGAGGATGTATTTCGCGGCGGTCGGGCCCTGGTCGGAGTCCAGACCGGTGGTGCGCAGAATCAGCTTATAGCCGCGAGCGGTCAGTTCCGGCGCCGTCGCTGCCGGAGTAATCATCAAGATACCTTCGTCTTCATAGATATCAGACGCAGGCTGTGTAGAGGAGGAGCAGAGGTGACCGATAACGTATTTGATCCCGTCATTCACCACTTTGTTTGCCACCGCAACCGCCTGTTTCGGGTCGCAGGCGTCATCATATTTGACGATTTCCAGCTTATTACCTTTGATACCGCCTTTGGCGTTAATATCGGCAACCGCCTGAGTCGCGCCGCTGAACTCCTGGTCACCGTACTGCGCCACCGGGCCGGACATTGCGCCAACAACAGCAACTTTAATATTTTCTGCTAATGCCATATTGCTGAATGCCAGTGCAATACATCCTGCCAGTAACGCTTTACCCTTCATTTTCATCCTGAGGTTCCCCATTGTTATGGTTATTGCATTTGTTGTGATGTTGTTATTTAGCACATTATTCTTATATCCGACGCATGGTAAGTATAAGATATTAATATTAAGGGACGCTGCCTGTGCTTTTGCAGCATACTCCGCTAAAACATACCCCATTTTTATGAATTTGAAACGTTAATTTTGACGGATTTGTAACGCGAAAATGACAAAAAAAAGCCACTCATCGGAGTGGCTTAAATGTTCGGGTGACAACATAAAGTAGGCCGGATAAGGCAACGCCGCCATCCGGCAATGCACATGGCGGCTGCGCTTATTCCGCCAGCGCCCGGCGAATCACCTCCAGCGCCTGCTGGAACTGTTTCTCTGGAATGGTGAGCGGATAAAGGAAGCGGATGACGTTGCCGTAGACGCCGCAGCTCAGCAGCAGCACCCCTTCCGCCAGCGCACGCTCCTGCACTAATTTGGTGAATTCCGGCGACGGCTCGCGGGTTTGCGGGTCGACAAACTCGACGGCCACCATCGATCCCACTCCGCGCACGTCGGCAATCGCCGGGCAGCTTTCTCGGGTCTTGTTCAGCACTTCAATGAGATGCTGGCCCAGGTGATTCGCCCGCGTGCACAGCGCCTCTGCGTCAATCACGTCCAGCACCGCATGGGCGGCAGCAATCGCCAGCGGGTTACCGGCGTAGGTACCGCCAAGGCCGCCCGGCGCAGGCGCATCCATCACTTCGGCACGCCCGACCACGCCAGAAAGCGGGAAACCGCCGGCCAGGCTTTTGGCCATCGTGATCAAATCCGGCTTCACGCTGTGGTGTTCCATCGCAAAGAGCTTGCCGGTACGGGCAAAACCGGTTTGCACCTCATCGGCAATCAGCAGAATACCGTGGGTATCGCACAGCGTACGCAGCGCCTGCATAAAGTCAGGCGGCGCAACGTTAAAGCCCCCCTCTCCCTGCACCGGCTCAAGAATAATGGCCGCAACCTGATCCGCTGCGATGTCGGCTTTGAAAATGTGGTTCAGGCTTTTCAGGGCCATATCGGTCGTCACACCGTGTGCAGCGTTTGGATAGAGCGCATGGTAGACCGAACCGGGGAACGGGCCAAAACCGATTTTGTAGGGCGCCACTTTGCCTGTCAGGGCCATCGTCATAAAGGTACGGCCGTGGAAACCACCGCCGAAGGTAATCAACCCCGGACGCCGGGTGTAGGCGCGGGCAATTTTTACCGCATTCTCTACGGCTTCAGCCCCGGTGCTGAAGAACGCCGTTTTGGCATTTCCAGCAATCGGCGCCGCTGCATTAATACGTTCTGCTAATGATACATAGCTTTCGTAGGGGACAATCTGATAGGCGGTATGGGTGAAAGCCTGAAGCTGTTTCTCCACCGCAGCCATCACCTGCGGGTGACGATGGCCGGTATTCAGCACCGCAATCCCGGCGGCAAAATCGATATACTCATTCCCTTCAATATCCCACAGCGTGGCGTTCTCAGCGCGATCCGCATAGAATCCGCACATCACGCCAACCCCGCGCGGCGTCGCCTGCAAACGCCGATGATTCAGTGACTCGTTACTCACGGTAAACCCCCTGCCGTTAAAAGACGGAAAAATTCGTAGCGCTTATTGAGTTTTTGCCATTGGCTGAATTAACGCCAGCGGCAAACGCGAAATAAGCAGAGGAAAGCGTGATGACGGTGAGATTATCTGGAGGACGAGCCCGTAGCGGGGTCGATTGCCGGATGGCGGATGCACCTTATCCAGCCTACAAAACAAAAACCCCCGAATTCACATTCGAGGGTTCATTGGGTACGACGCCAAAAATCAGGCTTCGATAGCCGCACGCAGTTTTTTCATCGCGTTCTTTTCAAGCTGGCGCACGCGTTCGGCGGAAACGCCGTAACGATCGGCCAGTTCCTGCAGCGTAGACTTATTGTCTTCATCCAGCCAGCGGGCACGGATGATGTCCTGACTACGTTCGTCCAGGCCCTGCATCGCGTCGGTCAGCTTGTTGGCCGCCTGCTCTTCCCAGTTATCGTCTTCAATGCCGTCAGCAAAGTTGGACGATTTGTCCTGCAGATAGAGCACCGGGGCAACCGTCTGGCTGTCGGATTCATCATCCGAGGACATATCAAACGCCATGTCCTGCGCCGCCATACGTGATTCCATTTCACGCACGTCTTTGCTGGATACGCCCAGTTCGCGGGCCACCATTTCCACTTCGTCCTGATTGAACCAGCCCAGACGCTGCTTGGTTTTACGCAGGTTGAAGAACAGCTTACGCTGTGCCTTAGTGGTCGCAACTTTGACGATACGCCAGTTACGCAGCACATATTCGTGGATTTCTGCTTTGATCCAGTGCACCGCAAAGGAGACAAGGCGTACGCCCACTTCTGGGTTAAAACGACGCACCGCTTTCATCAGGCCAATGTTACCTTCCTGAATCAGGTCCGCCTGCGGCAGGCCATAGCCCGAGTAGTTACGAGCAATATGAACAACAAAGCGCAGGTGAGACAGGATCAGCGTTTTAGCTGCTTCCAGATCGCCCTGGTAATGCAGCCGTTCAGCAAGCGCCTTTTCTTCATCAGCCGTCAACATCGGCCATGCGTTCGCAGCCCGGATATAGGATTCCAGGTTACCAACAGGGGCTAACGCTAAATTTTGCATTTCTTTGGTCATTCAAATCCTCTCAATTCACTTCATACTGACGTGGTTTGTTCCCGAGGGCAACAAACATGCCAGGCTCGATGAGCAACGAGAATATCATCCGCTCTTTTATCAGACAGTGAGTTTATCCACAAGTTCCATGCAACAGTGTGAATAAATTGCGCACAAAATGTGACACGCGATAGCCGCGAGGGCAGAAAGATGGGGTTTAAAACGGCATCCCCTGCGGACGGAAGTCGTCGCAGGGGAAGAGTATAACAGAACTTTTTTAGTCGGGGGTAAAGTGGCGTAAATGTTGTACCGTGGCAAGCCAGGCTGCCACCCAACCAATCATCGAACACAGCAGCAGCAGCAGCAAACATTCATCGAAGGACAGGCCGCTCAACTCGAACTGCGTACCGAACACCCGCGCCACTTCGGTCACCGCTGACGACAGGCGCATCACCAGAATCTCCGACAAAATCAGCGACAGGAACGCGCCGGCAAAACCGAGCAGCGCGCCGCCGTACAGAAACGGACGCAGAATAAAGCCATCGGTCGCGCCAATCAGCTTCTGCACGTTAATGGTATCGCGACGAGCAAAGATGCTCAGACGCACGCTGTTACCAATGACGAGAAACACCGCTGCCACCATCAGCACGCCGATCATCGCCGCCACGCGCCCTACCAGCCCGGTAATCGAAGCCAGACGCGCAAACCAGCTGTCATCCATGCGCACTTCGTTGACGCCCTGAATCTGCGCCACGCGGTCGCGCAGCGTATTCAGCGCTTCCGTCGTCTGGAAGTCGATTTTCGGAATAACGACCGCTACCGCGGGCAGCGGGTTCTCTTCCAGCATATCCAACGCGCCGCCAAAACCCGACCAGTTGCGGAATTCGCCCAGCGCCTCGTCGCGGGAAAGATAGTTCACCTTATCCACGCCCTGCTCGGCCTGAAGCTGGCCCACGACTTTCGCCGCCGCGTCGTCATCCAGCGTTTTTTCCAGATAGACGGTAATCTGCGGGGACGGATAGTACTGGGACGCCGCGGTGTTCACGTTCTTGTACACCATGTAGCAAACGCTTGGCAGCGTCAGGGAGATAGCGATAACCATCACCGTCAGGAAGGTGGCGAACGGTTTGCTTTTCAGATCCTGCAGCGCGCCCTGCCACGCATAGCGCACCTGCTCATTGAACACGTTGGTTTTGCGTGAATTCGGCTTCGGCGCGGGCTTGCTGCGCTTCGGCGCATTGCGCCCGCCGTCCCCCCCCGAGGTCACAGACTGACGGAAACGATCGAGGCGTCCGCCAAACTGGCGAATCTGGTTGATTGCATCGCGCTTATTCACTTGTCAGGCCTCCGTGCAAGTGGCCGTCGCTCAGCGTTAGCATGCGATACGAACGGCTGGAGATCAGTCCAATATCGTGGGTTGCCATCAGTACCGTTACGCCCACGCGGTTAAACTCTTCAAACAGCCGCAGGATGCCTTCCGACAGCGCGTTATCCAGGTTACCGGTAGGTTCATCCGCCAGCAGTACCGCGGGTTTATTCACCACCGCGCGCGCGATGCCCACGCGCTGCTGCTCACCGCCGGAAAGCTGGATCGGGAAGTTTTTCGCCTTGTCCAGCAGCCCGACTTTATCCAGCGCGGCCGACACGCGGCGACGGATATCGTCGGCGCTGGCACCCGCAATAATCAAAGGGATCGCGACGTTGTCAAAAACAGTACGGTCCATCAGCAAATGGTGATCCTGGAAAATCATGCCGATCTGACGGCGCAGAAACGGCACCTCGCGGTTCTTCAGGCGGCTGATATCGTGGCCGCTGAAGAAGATTTTGCCAGCACTCGGCCGTTCAATCCCACAGATAAGCTTCAGCAGGGTACTCTTACCCGCGCCGGAGTGGCCGGTCAGAAATGCCATCTCGCCCGGCTGCAGGTGGAAAGTGACGCCCTGCAGCGCTTGTCTCCCGCCGAGATAGGCTTTGCTGACGTGTTCAAAGCGAATCATTGTTAGTCCTCTCGGGCAAAAAGTGCCTCAATAAAATCGCCCGCTTTAAACGGACGCAAGTCCTCTATACGTTCGCCGACGCCGATATAACGAATCGGGATACCGAACTGGTCCGCCACGGAGAAGATCACCCCACCTTTGGCGGTACCGTCGAGTTTAGTCAACGTAATGCCGGTCAGGCCCACAGCCTCATGGAACAGTTTGGCCTGGCTGATAGCGTTCTGCCCGGTGCTGGCATCAATAGTCAGCATCACTTCATGCGGCGCATCCACGTCGAGTTTCTTCATCACGCGGACAATTTTCTTCAGTTCTTCCATCAGGTGCGATTTGTTCTGCAGGCGCCCGGCGGTATCGGCAATCAGCACATCGACGTTACGCGCTTTCGCAGCCTGAATAGCGTCAAAGATGACCGAAGCCGAGTCTGCGCCGGTGTGCTGCGCAATCACCGGAATGTTGTTGCGCTGGCCCCAGACCTGCAGCTGCTCAACCGCCGCGGCGCGGAAGGTGTCGCCTGCCGCCAGCATGACGGATTTACCCTGCTGCTCAAACTGGCGTGCCAGCTTGCCGATGGTGGTGGTTTTACCCACGCCGTTGACGCCGACCATCAGAATGACGAATGGCGTTTTGCCTTCAATATTAAGCGGTTCATCAACTTTTGCGAGAATTTCACCCATTTCTTCTTTCAGCAGACCGTACAGCGCTTCGGCATCGCGCAGCTGTTTACGGCTGGCGGTGTCGGTCAGGCTACTGATAATTTTACGGGTGGTCTCCACGCCAACGTCGGCAATCAACAGCTGTTCTTCGAGCTCTTCAAACAGATCGTCGTCGATTTTCTTGCCGCGGAACAGACTGATAAATCCGGAACCGAGATTTTCTTTTGTTTTCAGCAAACTGCGCTTCAGGCGCGCAAAGAAACCTTCTTTGGTTGGCTTTTCCTGCTCCTGCTGGGCATCGTCGGACGGCGCATCATCTTGTGCTTCGATGTCGTCTTCGGACTGTGTCGCCAGCGCCTGTGCTTCCAGTTCTTCGTCAGTTAGCGCAGGCTCAACGTCGTCAATCGCCTCTGGCTGGATTTCCTCGACCGCTTCCGGCTGCGCTTCAACAACCGGCTGGATTTCTTCAACCGCTTCCGGCTGCGCTTCAACAACCGGCTGGATTTCTTCAACCACTTCCGGCTGCACTTCAACAACCGGCTGGATCTCTTCAACCGCTTCCGGCTGCGCTTCGGCAACCGGCTGGATTTCTTCAACCGCTTCCGGCTGCGCTTCAGCAACCGGTTGGATCTCTTCAACCGCTTCCGGCTGCGCTTCGGCAACCGGCTGGATTTCTTCAACCACTTCCGGCTGCGCTTTTTCGCTTTCCGCGACCTGCTCGGTCACTTCCACGACTTCAGCAGCAAAAGCTTCGCTCTCGGCAACCGTATGGCCGTCTTCAGCGGCAGGTGTCGGTTCGGCAACGACTTCCGGCTCGGCAGCAGGCGTATCTTCTACCGGCTGCGATTCGATTTTTTCTTCTGATTCAACAACCTGTTCCTGTTCTTTTTGCCCAAAGCCCAGCCAGGAAAAAAAGCCACGTTTTTTTTCTTTTGCCATTTGCTACCACACTCCCCGCTGTTTTTGATGGCGCCACTTCGCCACAATCGACGCGAAGGCTAAAATTAAGGATGAAATTAGTGGCTTAGTCTACCACTTAACTTCCCTGTCTTCACCGCTTTCACCCAGCAGAGCAGATCGCTAGAATAGCAGGCCGAAAGAGCGACCAGAGCAAGCAAATGAAAAAACCAACTTCCGGCGGCAGTGGCCAGATTCGCATTATTGGCGGTCAGTGGCGCGGCCGTAAACTCCCCGTTCCTGATAGCCCAGGATTGCGCCCCACCACCGACCGGGTGCGCGAAACGCTATTCAACTGGCTGGCCCCGTCGATGGTCGACGCCCGTTGCCTGGACTGCTTCGCGGGCAGCGGCGCGCTGGGGCTGGAAGCGCTCTCTCGCTACGCCGCCAGCGCGACGCTGCTGGAGATGGAGCGTCATGTCGCCCAACAGCTGCAAAAAAACCTTGCGACGCTGAAGGCCGGGCATGGCAAAGTGGTCAATACTAACGCCCTTACCTTCCTCAACCAGGCCGGTACGCCGCACGATATCGTGTTTGTCGATCCGCCGTTTCGTAAGGGGTTACTGGAAGAGACGCTACGCCTGCTTGAGAGCAACGGCTGGCTGGCCGACGGCGCGTTAATCTACGTCGAAAGCGAAGTCGAAAACGGACTGCCGCCGGTGCCCGCAGGCTGGGATCTGCACAGAGAAAAAATAGCGGGTCAGGTGGCCTACCGCCTCTATCATCGTGAAGAACAGGGAGAAAAGGATGCTGATTAATCTGGGTCGCTTATTGATGCTGTGCGTGTGGGCGTTTCTGGCGCTCAACCTGTTCCATCCGTTCCCGCGTCCGCTGAATATTTTCGTCAACGTCGCGCTGGTCTTTATGGTCCTGATGCACGGTATGCAGATGGCGCTGCTGCAATCGACGCTGCCAAAAGATGGACCGCAGATGACGCGCGGTGAAAAGGTCCGTATTTTCCTTTTCGGCGTCTTCGAACTGCTGGTGTGGCAGAAGAAAATTGGCGCCAGCCTGAAGAAGAAATAATCGGCCGGCCTGGCGCTACGCCAGGCCGCGTTACCTTAGTCGGCGTGAAACGCCACGAAGCGCGAGCCTTTGTAGCTCAGGGTCCCTTTGTCCCCCACCGTCAGTTGATGATACTGCGCGGCATCGACCCGAAAACTCACCTCCAGGCCCCCCTGCTCCGGCTTAAAGCCGACGTCATAGCGCATTTCACTGCCCGCAGGCGTTACCGTCTGCTGACGAGAGCGACGATCGTTAAGCACCTTCTCGCGTTTATTGCTAACGACCACCCGCTTTTGCATCAGCGGCGCGGCATCGTTGTCCATCTTTTCCCGCCGCTGCTGCACATAGCGAAAAGACGCCGCCACCACGATAACGGCTACGACCACGATGAAAAAAAGGGGCATTTTGCTCATTTCAGGTTCTCTTAAGAATTTACGCAAATGATAGTAAAGGGCGCGGTCAGCCATTGTCATCAGGTCGCCAGCCCGACTACACTGAATATTCAGGACTGGCTATACAGTACCCATCAATGATAACAGGGACTTAATATGCTTTGGTCGTTCATCGCCGTTTTCTTCTCAGGCTGGCTCTATGTCGATGCCGCCTACCGTGGCCCTACCTGGCAGCGCTGGGTCTTTAAACCCATCACGCTTATCTTATTGCTGTTTCTCGCCTGGCAGGCGCCCATGTTTAACGCCATCAGCTACCTGGTGCTGGCGGGCCTGTGCGCCGCATTGGTCGGCGATACCCTCACACAGCTACCGCGTCAGCGGATGCTGTACGCCGTAGGGGCATTTTTCCTCTCGCACCTGCTGTATACCATCTGGTTCGCCAGCCAGCTGACCTTCACCTTCTTCTGGCCGCTGCCGGTAGTGCTGTTGGTGATTGGCGCGCTGTGGCTGGCGGTCATCTGGACGCGGCTTGAAGAGATGCGCCTGCCGGTACTGGCCTTTATCGGCATGACGCTGGTGATGGTGTGGGTAGCGGGTGAACAGTGGTTCCTGCGGCCAACGGACACCGCGATGTCCGGTTTCCTCGGCGCCTCGCTGCTGCTTATTGGTAACATTGTGTGGCTGTTCAGCCAGTATCGCCGCCGCTTCCGCGCCGATACCGCAATTTATGCCGCCTGCTACTTTGCCGGACATTTCTTTATCGTTCGCGCGCTGTATCTGTAATTTCCTGCTTGACTCTGGAGTCGACTCCAGAGTGTATGCTGCGCTTAATGAATCAACGATCATTAACCGGAGGATACCATGTCGACTCCAGAGACACAGGGCAAGAAGCCCCCTCAGTTCACCTCATTCAAGCCCGCGCTCGTACCGCAGGATGATTGCTGCTGCGACAGCCAGTGCGCGAGCACAGTAGCGCCGGCCGACGCCGTGCTCGACGCCCGCTACAGCTGGGTCGTCAACGGTATGGACTGCGCCGCCTGCGCCCGTAAAGTAGAGACGGCGGCCGCCCAGGTGGCCGGCGTGAAAAAAGCGAAGGTGGTCTTTGCCACCGAAAAACTGCTGGTTGAAGCCGATGAAGACGTACGCACACAGGTGGAAAAGGCGGTCAGCGCCGCTGGCTACACGCTGCGTGGCGAAGATACCCCTCAGGCCAACGCCGCGGACTCCCGCTGGAAAGAAAACCTGCCGCTGATAGTGCTGATCGTCATGATGGCGATCAGCTGGGGGCTGGAACAGTTTAATCATCCGTTCGGCAACCTTGCGTTTATCGCCACTACGCTGGTCGGCCTGTACCCTATCGCCCGCCAGGCGCTGCGCTTAATCAAGAGCGGTAGCTGGTTTGCCATTGAAACGCTGATGAGCGTCGCAGCCCTCGGCGCGCTGTTTATCGGCGCAACGGCCGAAGCAGCCATGGTGCTGTTGCTGTTTTTAATCGGGGAACGGCTAGAGGGCTGGGCGGCAAACCGCGCGCGTCAGGGCGTGAGCGCACTGATGGCGCTGAAGCCAGATACCGCCGTGCGCGTGCGCGACGGCCAGCGTGAAACCGTAGCCCAAAAGGACCTGCAGCCGGGAGACGTGATTGAAGTCGCTGCCGGCGGCCGTCTGCCTGCTGACGGTAAATTGTTAACGCCTTTCGCCAGCTTTGATGAAAGTGCTTTAACCGGCGAGTCGATTCCCGTTGAGCGTAGCGCCGGAGAAAGCGTACCGGCAGGCGCGACCAGCGCTGACCGTCTGGTGCAGCTGAGCGTCATCTCGAAGCCGGGCGATAGCGCCATTGACCGCATCCTGCGCCTGATTGAAGAGGCCGAAGAGCGCCGCGCGCCTATCGAGCGCTTTATCGACCGCTTCAGCCGTATCTACACCCCGGCCATTATGGCGGTTGCGCTGCTGGTCACCCTGGTGCCGCCGCTGCTGTTTGCCGCGTCATGGGAAGAATGGATTTACAAAGGGCTGACTCTGCTGTTGATTGGCTGCCCGTGCGCGCTGGTCATTTCTACACCTGCAGCAATAACCTCTGGCCTCGCCACTGCGGCGCGTCAAGGCGCGTTGATAAAAGGCGGCGCGGCGCTCGAGCAGCTCGGCCTGATTCGCCAGATGGCGTTTGATAAAACCGGTACCCTGACCCTCGGGAAACCGCAGGTCACCCGTATTATCCCTGCCGCCGAACTGGCTGAAGATGCGCTGTTGGCGCTGGCGGCCTCCGTTGAGCAAGGCTCCACGCATCCGCTGGCGCAGGCGATTGTTCGCGAAGCGCAGCAGCGTCAGTTGGCTATCCCACAGGCCAAAGCGCAGCGTACGCTGGTCGGTTCAGGGATTGAAGCGGAGGTCGATGGCCAGTCCATCGTGATTTGCGCAGCAGGAAAAATCCCGGCAGATGCGCAGCAGGCGCAGATTCAGCAGCTGGAAAATGAAGGTAATACCGTGGTGTTGGTCACCCGCGACGAGACGCTGTTGGGCATTCTGGCGCTGCGCGATACGGTACGTCAGGAAGCGCGACAGGCAGTGGACGGCCTGCGTGAACTGGGGATTCAGGGTATCATCCTCACCGGCGATAACCCACGGGCCGCGAAGGCGATTGCCGACGAGCTGGGGATGACGTACCGCGCGAATCTGCTGCCTGCCGACAAGGTCAAAGAGGTCACTGCGTTGAACGCACAAGGGCCGCTGGCCATGGTTGGCGACGGCATCAACGACGCTCCGGCAATGAAAGCAGCGGCAATGGGGATTGCGATGGGCAGCGGTACCGACGTCGCGCTGGAAACCGCCGACGCGGCGCTGACCCACAACCGCCTGACCGGGCTGGTGCAAATGATCCGTCTGGCGCGCGCGACCCATGCCAACGTACGGCAGAACATCGCCATTGCGCTGGGGCTGAAGGGCATATTCCTGGTCACCACCCTGCTCGGTATGACCGGATTATGGCTGGCGGTGCTGGCCGATACCGGCGCAACGGTACTGGTGACGCTGAACGCGCTGCGGCTACTGCGAAGGAAATAACCGCGCAGTCCTGTCTGCCGGGTGGCGGCTACGCCTTACCCGGCCTACGGGTTACCTACCCTGTAGGCCTGATAAGCATAGCGCCATCAGGCAGTTCGGCACAGAGCGCGGATGGTGCACTGCACGCTTATTCGTTGATCGCCTCAAGCATCACCAGCCGATCGCTCACCCGCTTTTTCGCCGACGGCGAGGTAGCAGCTGCGAGCTCAGCCTGTAACGCTGCCTGTTTTTGCTTCTTCGCCTGCGGGTCGCTAAACAGCAGCGTTTTCACATTCAGCGACGCGACGTTGCTATAGCGGCCATCATCGCTGGTCGGCACGCTGATTTTGCCTTCATTCAGCAGATTTTCGACAATTTTACGTTCACGATCGTAGCCTTCTAGCCCTGCCAGCTTCCAGCGCTGCACCGTTTGTCCCTGATATTTACCGTGCTTCACTTCGCTCAGATAGCGAATCGTTAAATTGCGGATAGTCCCCGCCTCTTCGCCATACTCAGCTTTGCTGTCCGACAATACCGGGAACTGCATCCCTTCCAGCGCGCCGCCCTTTTGCGTCAGGTGGCCCATGCGATAGCTGTTCATACCAAGACGAATCGGCGTGCTGTCCGTTACCGGCGTGCCATCGGCCATTTTCAGATCGCGAATGCGCTGCCCGGCGGGCTGGCGCAGATCGATAGTGTAGGTGACGCCATCAAAGAAATCGTTGGTGGAATATTTAGAGGCCCGTCGCTGCGGATTAAAACTGTAAGTGACGTCGCCGTCATGCACTTGGTTAAAGTAGCCCGCCGACCACTCCATGTACTTTTTCAGCTCTTTGCCGGTCAACTGATACACGGTGATTTCGCCGCCCGCATACTGATAGTTAAAGGCAATATCTTTCGCCTTAATGGTTCCAACGTTGAGCTTAGGCTGGTCATTATCGATCTGCAGTGCGATAACCTGCGCTTTTGGCGCGAAGTGGCGGCTGGCATCCTGATACAGCTTGCTGATACCGGTATCCTGAATATGTACCTGTGGAATCCCCTTCACCGCATCCGGCGGGACCAGGTCCTGGCCGCTCAGTTCGGCAATGGGTCGATTAGCGTTGGCGCGCAGAATTTTATGATAAGGCTGATATACCGTTTCCAGCGCTTTATCCGATGCCATCCCTTTAATGCTATAGGTGTAACTGTCTTTGTTGATCAGCACATATTTGCCGTCGTGCAGCTCAAACTGCAGATCGATTCGCGACAGCGCGCGGCCGTATTTATCCGGTTCGGTGATAATCACGCCGTTAATCACTTCTTTGTCGACCTTCACGTGCATGTGTCCGGCGACGATAGCCGCCAGTTCAGGGTTAGCGCGCGCAATATCGCCCACCCCGGTGCCCGGCCGCTGGTTCTCGTTATCAATCCCCATGTGTGCCACCAGCACAATAGCGTCTACCTGGCCCTGAATCTTCTGGATGGCCTGTTTTACCGCATCAACCGGATCGGTAAAGTTCAACCCTTTTACCCGGTCAGTGCCTTTGGCAAATTCGGCGGTCATCGGCGTATCCATGCCGATCACGCCAATTTTTACGCCCTGGCGTTCAATAATCTTATAAGCAGGAAGGTAAGGCTTGCCGCTGTCCCACAGGATATTCCCGGCCAGCGCCGTGCCCTTAAACTGGTTGAGCGAAGTCGACAGCGATTTCAGGCCAAAATCGAATTCGTGGTTGCCCATCACCCACACGTCATAGTCCATGGCGTTAAAGCCGAGGATCATCGGGCTGGTTTTGTCGTTCTTAAAGGTTTCAACAAAATTGCCCTGTATGGTATCGCCCGCGTCGACCAGGATGACGTTTGGCTGCTGGCTACGCACCTGGCGAACCTGGGTGGCAATCTGACTCAGGCTTCCGGCCAGGTTTTCCGTATCCGTCGAATAATCCCACGGGACGAAGGTGCCGTGGAGATCGGAAGTCCCGAGAATCGTGATATTGACGGGTTCAGCCATCGCCGCAGAAGTACCCAAGCAGAGTAAGAGCGCAAGAAGTGATTTTTTCATTTTTTATTGATGTGCCCAAAGGGGAATGAGGCAAAATTATGCGATTCACATCAATAAGTTTACTAGCAGCTTTACAGGGTAAACATGAAAAGTGAGAGACAGCTCAAGCTTGTTAAGCTGTCGAGACGGCGGTAATTAGTGGCTTTTGCGTAACAGATAACGGTACGGCAGCGCGTCGATCTGCTGGGCAATCAGCTCATGTTCCATAAAGCGACAAAAGCCCGGAATATCGCGCGTCGTGGCGGGATCGTCAGCGATAATCAGCAGCGTTTCGCCCACCGGCATCGTGCGCACGGTTTTACGCACCATCATTACCGGCTCGGGACAGCGCAGCCCTTGCGCGTCCAGGGTGTGGTCGGGGCTGGAGAACAAATCGGTCATTATCTTCTCGTCATTATCAAAAAACGCGCTTAGTTTACGCTGACCGCGTGATGAAGCAACCAGGTTAACGATTGCGCGAAAAACAACCATTGCAATGACGCACGAAAGCAGTATCATTCCGGCCCTGCAATAGGTTTGCAGATTATTGGGTTCCCTCACCCCACCGCTAAAAAGGTACAATATGACTCTCTTTACCGCGACACAGCGCCGTCACGCGCTGGTCTGGCTATCGCTATTTCATCTGCTGGTGATCACCTCCAGTAACTATCTGGTGCAGCTGCCGGTCAGCATTTTCGGCTTCCACACCACCTGGGGCGCATTTAGCTTCCCGTTTATCTTCCTCGCCACCGATCTGACCGTGCGCATTTTTGGCGCGCCGCTCGCGCGACGCATCGTGTTTGCGGTGATGATCCCGGCGTTGATGATCTCATACGTCATTTCATCGCTGTTCTACATGGGCGAATGGCAGGGCTTTGGCGCACTGGCGCACTTCAACCTGTTCGTCGCTCGTATTGCCGCCGCGAGCTTTATGGCCTACGCGCTGGGGCAGATCCTCGACGTTCACGTGTTTAATCGCCTGCGCCAGAACCGCCGATGGTGGCTTGCGCCGACGGCCTCGACGCTGTTCGGCAACATCAGCGACACGCTGGCCTTCTTCTTCATCGCGTTCTGGCGCAGTACCGACCCGTTCATGGCCGATCACTGGGTTGAAATCGCCCTCGTCGACTACAGCTTTAAAGTACTTATCAGCATTGTTTTCTTCCTGCCGATGTATGGCGTACTGCTGAATATGCTATTGAAAAAGCTGGCAGATAAATCTGATTTGTCGGCAATGCAGCCAGGTTAAGGGTTCATCTGACGGGTTGTGTTAAGATAGGCGCAAGAGCCGTTCATGGCTATTTATCGAAAGGAAGAAGTCAATGCGCAAATTGGTGAAATATGCTGGTATTGGCCTGCTGGTGATGGGGCTTGCTGCCTGCGACAACAGCGATACCAACGCCCCAGCCCAGGGTTCAGCTGCGGCAAGCGATGCCGCGGGCCAGTCGATTAACCTGCTCGACGGCAAGCTGAGCTTCACGCTGCCAGCCGGGATGACCGACCAAAGCGGTAAGCTGGGTACCCAGAGCAACAACATGCACGTTTACTCTGACGCCACCGGCCAAAAAGCGGTCATCGTTATCATCGGTGATAGCGCCAATGAAGAGCTGTCGGTCCTGGCAAACCGCCTGGAAGAACAGCAGCGCAGCCGCGACCCGCAGCTGCAGGTGGTGACCAACAAATCCATCGAGCTGAAAGGTCATACCCTACAGCAGTTGGACAGCATCATCTCTGCCAAAGGGCAAACCGCCTATTCTTCCATTGTTCTGGGCAAAATTGACAACAAACTGCTGACCCTGCAGGTTACGCTGCCGGCGGACAACCAGCAGCAGGCGCAGGCCGATGCTGAGAAAATCATCAATACGCTGGTTATCAACTAAGCCAGTCTGATGCCAATGCGGCCTCTTGCGAACCTACGCCAGAGGCCGTTTTTTTAGCCGCCATCCAAGCAGCAGCGCCACCGCCACCAGCCCTGCGGCAGCCAGATAGATTGTCGATACCCCCATCCACGCCATCATCAGCCCGGCCAGCGGCCCGGTAATGCCCAATGATAAATCCATAAACACGGTATACGTCGCCAACGCCGCCCCCTGATTCTGCTGCGGCACCGCCTTGACCGCCACCACGCCCAGCGCGGGAAACACCAACGAGAAGCCAGCCCCGGCAAGGAAAGTGCCCAGCTTGGCCATCAGCGGCGTCGCCGCAACACCAACCAGCAGTAGGCCAGCAACCTCCACGGCAAAGCAGATCATCGCCACGTTCAGGCCACCAAGCCGGTTGATGCCGTTAGGGAACAACAGCCGCGTGCCCACGAAGGCGCAGCTGAACAAAGTAAGCGCAAAGGCAGCGCCGTCCCAGCCTTTAGCGTCGTAGAACAGCGTGATAAAGGTCGCGATCACGCCAAACCCTGCAGAGGCCAGCGCCAGCGCCATGCCGTAGGGCCAGACGCGACCCAACACCGCGCGAAAGGACATGGCTTTGCCCTTTTTCGCCTTAACTTCATCACGGGGCAGCGCCGCCAGAATTGCCACGGCGGCGACCGCCATAATCGCCAGCGCCAGCCCATGCAGGCCGATGTAGCGGTAGCACAGAACGCCGAGCGGCGCGCCCATCGCCATTGCACCGTAGGTAACAATGCCGTTCCACGAAATCACTCGCCCGATGTGCGGCGAACCCACCACGCCAACGCCCCACAGCGTGGATCCGGTGCCGGCAAAGCTCTGGCCAATCCCCAAAATGACGCGCCCCACGCACAGCAGGACAAGGCTGAGCAGCGGCCAGCCGCCGCCGAATGCCGCCAGCAGGTAGCTCAGTCCACTGAGAAAGCAGCCGCATAAACCAAAAACGACGATTTTTTTCGGCCCCAACTGGTCAGCATAGCGCCCGGCATGGGGGCGGCTGAGCAGCGTAGCAAAATATTGCAGGCTAATGACCAACCCGGCCCAGAAGGCGCTAAACCCCATAACATCATGGACATAGCCTGGCAGCACCGCCAACGGCAGGCCGATGGTGAGATAGCTGGCAAAGTTGAATATAACGACGGAGACAATACGCAGATTGAGGCGCAGACCGCTTAGCTGCTCCTCCGCGTCGGCCACAGGCATGGCTAATCCCTTATAGACGCAACAAAAATGGCATTATTGCATATTTTGTCGCCGGGGCGAGGCTTATAGGATGCACGGCCTGATAGGCGCAGCGCCATCAGGCAGAATGGCGCAAATTGCCGGATGGCGACATCGCCTTATCCGGCTTATGCGGTATGAGAGGGTTTGTTTGGCCAGAAGATAGTGAGCACGCCAGCGATAATCACGACAACGCCCAGCAGGCCTCGCCACGAAAAAGGCTCATGCCAGCCCGGCAGCAGAATTGCGGCCAGCCACACCACCATATAGCTAAGGCTGAGCAGCGCATAGGCTTTTGCCAGCGGCAGGCGCTTGAGGGCGAAGTACCAGCAAGCCATCGAGGCGACATAACCCAGCAGCCCCAGGAAGAGCCCCAGCGTCCCCGATTCAAAATGCAAAAGATGACCCAACAGCAGCAGCGGCTGCTCCGCCGACGGCAGCGTTGTCATTGCCGCGCGTAACGTCAGCTGGGCGGCGCTGACCAGCGCCACGCTCATTAACGCCCAGATAAGCCCCATCAGGCGCTGCTCCCCAGTAACATAATGCCAACGATAATCAACGTGACTCCCGCCCAGTGACGGCGGCTCACCGGCTCGTGCCAGATAGCGCGGGCCGCCAGCGTGACCCAGACAAAGTTAAGGCTGAGCATCGGATAAGCCACGCTGACCGGAATTTGCTGTAGCACCAGCAGCCACAGCAGCATCCCCAGACCGAGCATCGCCAGCGCCAGGCCAAGCCAGATCAGCAGATGCCTCCCGCGCTGCCCTTGAGGGGCAGGACGGGTCGCCTGTTTCTGGCACAGCTGCCCGCCGCAGCTTAGCAGGCTGGCGAGCAGCAGGCAGGCCCACGTGATCATTGCGGACGATACTGAATAAAGACGGTGCGACCCATGGCATATACCTCATCCGGTTTTGGCAGCGGCAGTTCCGCTAACTGTACGTCACGAGACAGCAGCAATACCAGTGAGATCGGCCCTTCCTGGCGATGTGCCGCCAGCCACTGCGGGAACGCTTCATACGAGACAAAGCTGCCCTTCGCGTCAGGATAAGAAAGACCATACTTCAGCTCACCCTGCTGACCGTACAGTATCACGTCGCTACGCTTCAGCTCCCAGGCCAGCCCCGCGGCCACGCCGACGCTGTTGCTCAGCACGTAGCGGCTCGGTGCCAGCGACTCGTTGACGATATCGACCAGGAACTGCGGCTGTTTGCTGTCGGTGACGCGATCGGGTATCGCCATGCCGACCAGCAGCGCCAGCGCCAGCGGGCACAGCGCAGCCAGCGTCCAGCGACGTGCATCGTGCTTGATAGACAGCCAGCCCATCAGCGCCCAGAAGAAGAACGCCACCGCCGCCAGCACGCATTTGTACAGCTCTATCTGCATCCAGACCGGGTGTTTCATCGGCCCCCATGGCGACACGACCGCCACCGCCACCAGGCCAACCACGCCAAAGACGATGTTGATGATCCCGTTGATTCGCAGCGCCCGAGAGCCGACTTTGGCGGCATCGACCGCATAGCGCGCCATCAGTATCGCCAGCGGCGCGAAGCACGGCAGGATATAAGTCGGCAGCTTACCTTTGGCGATGCTAAAGAACAGGAACGGCATCACCACCCAACCCAGCAGATAAAATGCCCCTCGCAGGCCTTCTCGTTCTTGCCAGCCGCGCTTGAACGCGCCGGGCAACAGCGCCAGCCACGGCAGGCTGCCAGCCACCAGGAACGGCAGGTAGTACCAGAACGGCGCTTTATGCTGCGCGTCACTCTGGGCGAAGCGTTGAATATGCTCAACCCAGAAGAAGTAGCGCCAGAAGTCGCCCTCGCGCGCAGCGATCGCCAGCCCCCACGGCAGCACCGTCAGCACACACACCAGCACCGACAGCCAGCCCCAGACCAGCACTTCCCGCCAGCGCTTTTGCACAATAACCCACGGCAGTACGCCAATCACCGGCACCGCCAGCGCCAGAAAACCTTTGGTCATCACGCCCATGCCGCAGGCGATACCCAGCAGCACGTAGCCCCAGGCGCGTTCAGCGGTGGTTTTCGCCTGCGCGGCCAGCCAGAAGCTGCACATCGCCAGCGTCATCCACAGGGTGATCATCGGATCGAGCACCGCGTAAGTGCCAATGCCGTAAACCAGGAAAGCGGTCAGGAAGATCGCGCCCGAGAGCACGGCCACCTTTTTGTCCTGCCAGATTTTCCACGCCAGCCAGGCAACCAGCAGCGCCGAGACGGTAATGGAAAACACGGCGCCAAAGCGCACGGCAAAGTTATTGTGGCCGAAAAGCCACTGGCCAATGCTGTTAATCCAATAACCGGCAATAGGCTTTTCAAAATAGCGCAGCCCCAGGAAGTGCGGCACCACCCAATCGCCGGTTGCCAGCATTTCGCGGCTGATTTCCGCATAGCGGGTTTCGTCCGGCTGCCACAGCAGCCGGAAGTTAAGCGGAACCAGATAGTACAGAACAAACAGTGCGGCTAACGAAATACCGTAGCGAAGGGATTTCATACATCAGAGCTCATCAGTTGTTGGCAGCCCAGCCAGCCTTCACGACCGGCGATTTCTCCGCGCACCACCTTCCCGACCGGCAGCTGACGGAAGTCATCCGGGAGAAGCTGGCCCAGCGGGCAAAAACGAATTTCCTGCTGCGCCGCAAGGGTCAGCAGATAGTCAAACTGCTCGGCGTAGGCGCCGCCTTCCACTTCAGCGTGGATGGTGTAAACCGGCGTCCCCGTGTCCTTGCGAATTTGTTCCAGCAGCCAGCGGTTAAAACCTTCTGCGCTCACCACGCTACCGACAACTTCGTCCCAAGTGGGCAGCGTAACGGGGATCTGCACGGTAGCCAGATCGCCGTTGCTGAGCTGAGGAAGGAACGGCTGCGTGCCGCGACAGTCGCTGTTGTAGAGAAAATCGAACGACTCTTTCGCTTTCACCACGCGCTGGTCGGCGCGCCAGCCTGCAACAGCCGAACAGGAGACCGGGCGGCCAAGAATGGCCTCCAGCTCGCTCAGCCCACGGCCGATTTCATCCACCAGCTGCTGTTCATTCCACATGCCGCTCCACTGCTGCCAGCGGTGGTGATCCCAGGCATGCAGGCCGACCTCATGCGCCTGCGCGACGCTGCGGATGATCTCCGCGTTAGCCGAACCAATGCGCCGCCCTGGCCACGCCGTTCCGGCCAGCAGAATATCCCAGCCATACAGCGATGCTGCGCGCGAGCGCAGCATCTTCCACAAGAACTTCGGTTTTACCAGGCGCCACAAGTGGCGCCCCATGTTGTCCGGCCCGACGCTGAAGAAAAAGCTGGCCTGCACGCGGTGCTTTTTGAGCACCGCCATCAGCCGTGGCACGCCTTCGCGCGTTCCGCGAAAGGTGTCGACATCAACGCGCAAACCTACTTTTTTCATGATGGTTTTTCGTCCGTCAGTTCAACTGTGCGCAGGAAGAAGTCCAGCGTCTCTTCTACCGTTTGCTGCATCTCTACCGTCGGCTGCCAGTCGAGGTAGCGTTTAGCGTTGCGAATGCTCGGCTTACGGTGCTCAACGTCCTGGTAACCTTTGCCATAGTAGTCGCTGCTTTCCACTTCACGGAAGCCAGCAAACGGCGGGAAGCGGTCGCGCAGCGGGTGACGTTCGAAGCAGTCGAGCAGCATTTCGGCCAGCTCTTTGATGCTCGCTTCGTTGTCCGGGTTACCAATGTTGATGATCTGCCCATCGCAGCGACCGTCTTTGTTTTCAATAATGCGGAACAGCGCTTCGATGCCGTCGCTGATGTCAGTGAAGCAGCGCTTCTGCTTGCCGCCTTCGATCAGCTTGATCGGCGAACCTTCTACCAGGTTAAGAATCAGCTGAGTGATAGCACGAGAGCTACCGATACGCGCAGCGTTCAGGTTATCAAGGCGCGGCCCCATCCAGTTAAACGGACGGAACAGCGTAAACTTGAGGCCCGTTTTGTCGCCATAGGCCCAAATAACGCGGTCCAGAAGCTGTTTGGAAACCGAGTAGATCCAGCGCTGTTTGTTGATAGGACCGACCACCAGGTTGGAAGTATCTTCATCAAAGTTGGCATCCGTACACATGCCGTACACTTCGGAAGTCGACGGGAAGATGATGCGTTTGTTGTACTTCACGCAGTCGCGAATAATCTTCAGGTTCTCTTCGAAGTCCAGCTCGAACACGCGCAGCGGGTTACGGGTGTACTCAATCGGCGTGGCGATCGCAACCAGCGGCAGCACCACGTCGCATTTCTTAATGTGATACTCAATCCATTCTGAGTGAATGCTGATATCACCTTCCACAAAGTGGAAACGCGGGCAGTCGAGGAAGCGGCTGATGGCGTCAGAGCCAATATCCAGACCGTAGATTTCGTAGTTGTCGTCCGCCAGCAGACGCTCGGTGAGGTGGTTACCGATAAACCCGTTAACGCCGAGGATCAGTACGCGGGTACGGCGCTTCACGGCCGTGAACGGACGGCTGGAGAGCAGTGCGCCCGCCACCAGGCCCAGCGCAGGTGCCAGCTGTGCGCCCTGCATGTAAACGCCGTTGGCGCTTTGACCGGTAACGATTTCCAGCGCGCCTTCACCGCAGGCAATCACCAGCGGAGAGACCGACAGCACGGTACCCGGCTTCGCCGCCGGCATGTCGGTGCGCACGCGTGATTTCCAGACGATAAATTTATTGGTGCCGACAAAACCAAACGCGCCCGGCCACGGATCGCTCACCGCGCGGACCAGGTTATGCAGCGTCTGCGCCGGTTTTTCCCATTCCAGGCGGCCATCTTCCGGAGTACGGCGCCCAACGTAGGTCGCCTGTGAGTCATCCTGCGCACGTGCATCGACCTGGCCGCTGCGAATTTTCGCCAGCGCATCGCCGAGCAGCGTCTGCGACGCCGCGCACAGCTTGCGGTGCAGCGTCAGCGCCACGTCGGAATCGGCAATCGCCACGCTCTGCTGAGCCACGATATCGCCTGCGTCGGCGCGGTGGGTCATGCGATGCAGCGTAACGCCCGTCTCTTTCTCGCCGTTCACCAGTACCCAGTTCAGCGGCGCGCGGCCACGATATTTCGGCAGCAGCGAACCGTGCAGGTTGAATGCGCCTTTTGGTGCCAGATTCAGGATTTCGTCGCTGAGCAGGTTGCGGTAGTAGAAGGAGAAAATCACTTCAGGTGCCATCGCACGGATACGGTCCACCCACAGCGGATGGTTAACGTCTTCCGGCGCATAAACGGTGATTCCCTGCTCGGCCGCCAGACGGGCTACAGAGCCAAAGAAGTTGTTTTCACCGGCGTTGTCCGGATGAGTAAAGATCGCCTCGATGTCGTATCCGGCGTCCAGCAGTGCCTGAATACCAGTGCAACCCATGTCGTGATAGGCAAATACAACAGCTTTCATTAACGATTTTCCTCTTCAGAAACCAGGCTTTCCTGGCGTACAACACGTTGAATAAAGTAACGGGGACGGGCACGCACGTCGTTGTAAATGCGGCCGATATACTCCCCGAGCAGGCCCATACCGATAAACTGGGCACCGATAAACATGAACAGAATAGCGAACAGCATGAACACACCGTCGCCCGCCCATTCCGGACCCAGCGCCAGACGCAGGACCACTAACAGAATGGAGAAGGCAAAACCGAGTACGGCGATAACGCTGCCGACCACGCTTAACAGACGCAGCGGCGTGGTGGTTAAACAGGTCACCAGGTCGTACATCAGGTTAATCAGGCGCATAAAGCTGTATTTTGAGTCACCGAACTCGCGCTCGGCGTGCAGCACCGGGATCTCCACGGCGCGGCGGGCGAAGGTATTCGCCAGGATTGGAATAAAGGTGCTGCGCTCGTGGCAGTTGAGCATGGCATCGACAATATGCCGACGATAGGCGCGCAGCATGCAACCGTAGTCGCCCATCGCTTTGCCGGTGGTGCGTTGAATCAGGCGGTTAATCATCTTCGATGCGGTTTTGCGGAAGATGCTGTCCTGGCGATTCTGCCGTACGGTGCCGACAACGTCGTAGCCTTCGTCTGCTTTTTCCACCAGCCGCGGGATCTCTTCCGGTGGATTTTGCAGGTCGGCATCCAGGGTAATAATCAGGTCGCCGGTGACGTGGCTGAAGCCCGCCATAATCGCCGAGTGTTGGCCGTAGTTACGGTTAAGCAGCACCGCCACAATATGGCTTTCCGGCGCCTCTGCAGCCTCAACCAGCATGCGCGCGGAGTCATCGCTGCTGCCATCGTCGACCAGCAGAATTTCATAGTCGCGGTTTAAGGTTGCGCAGGCCGCATCGGTGCGACGGATAAGCTCGGGCAGGCTGTCCTGCTCGTTGTAGACCGGTATCACTACCGAGACTTTTTTGACTAATGGGTACTCAAACATATTAGCGCTCCGCTAACTGACGGAGCGCCGTAATAACGCGCGTTGTGTCGTCATCGGTCATATCCGGGAAAAGAGGGAGTGAACAAATGCGCGCGCTGTTCCATTCGGTATTCGGCAATGACACCTCAGGGAAACGCTCGCGATAGTATTTCTGCGTATGGGCAGCGCGGAAATGCAGCCCGGTGCCTATGCCCTGGGCCTTAAGCTGTTCCATCAGCGCATCGCGGCTGATGCCGCAGCGCTGTTCGTCAACGCGGATGATAAACAGATGCCAGGCATGCAGATGCGGCCAGCTCGGCACGGCCAGCGGCTGGAACGGGGTATCTGCCAGCTCACGCACGTAGCGCTGAGCAATCTCGCTGCGGCGCTGGTTGGCCTGGCCCAGCTTACCTAGCTGCACCAGCGCCAGCGCGGCGTTAATGTCGGCGAGGTTATATTTGAAGCCGGGGCTTATCACCTCTGCCTGCGGCGCGCGGCCGTGGGTCTGGCGATCGTAGGCGTCAACGCCCAGGCCGTGAAATTTCAGGCTGCGAATGCGGTTCGCCAGCGGCTCGTCGTCGGTGACGATAAGCCCCCCCTCGGCACAGGTCATGTTCTTGATGGCATGGAAGGAGAAAATCGCCGTTCCCTGTGCACCGATATGCTGCCCTTTATAGTACGTACCCGCCGCGTGCGCCGCGTCTTCAATCACCGGAATGCCGTGACGTTCAGCAACCGCACGAATACCGTCGATATCGGCCGGTGCGCCCGCGTAGTGCACAGGGATAATGGCTTTGGTACGCGGCGTAATGGCGGCTTCGATAGCCTCTGGGGTCACCATCAGGTTGTCACGATCGACATCGATCATCACCGGGGTCGCCCCCAGCAGGACAATCATATTCAGCGTAGAAACCCAGGTCTGGGAGGGGGTGATGACTTCATCGCCGGGGCCAATGCCCAGCGCCATGAGCGTGACGTGCATACCGCCGGTTGCCGAGCTGACGGCGATAGCAAAACGGTTACCCGTTAGCGCACAGAACGCCTCTTCCAGCGCCTGGTTTTTGGGCCCGGTGGTGATCCAACCGGATTGCAGCACTTCCTTGAGCGCCGCGAACTCCGCCTCGCCCATCGAAGGGCGGGAAAACGGCAGAAAATCACTCATGAATGTTCCTTACCCTATTACTCAAATGAGCAAACCTGCCTCATCAATAAATGATTCGAGCGTTGTTTTTGTTTAAAACAGGAATAGATAAACGTGATATTCAAACCGACAACATTTGATGGCGGTAAAAGTACCAATGTTATCTTAGGATAAGATTAAGAAAGTAACAGCGGCGGACGCAATAAATGATTGGTAAACGAAATCAATAGTTTATGAGGATATATCCAGACACGGATTTAATGTAAAAAAACGCCCAGATTACATCGTAACTGGGCGTTTGCTCACATGATTCAACACACGTTAAACAAGGGCTTTATACTCTCGACGATTTAACGTTCGTTGCATATTAGTGTAATAAACACGGTGTTGTGACCGTATTAATACTCAACGTAAATTTGCCGGGAAATCTTTTGGCAATTCGCTGGCCGCACGGTCGATCACGCTATCATTATTTGCGCCACAGTCGCGAATGAAGGTAATTGTCGCAAATTCGTCAATGACTTCAGTTGGATACGCTGGGCCTTCATCACGATACGCGTTCATCAGCGGGATGTGGTCGTTCTGGAAGCAGACGGTTTTTTCCGGATTATTCATCACCCAGCGCGGGAAGAAGATGGTTCCATGGAACAGTTTGTCGCCGAGGTTCGCAATCAGGCTAACGTCCGTCCCGGTCGGTTCGGTCCAGGAAATTTTGTAGACGCTCTCGGCCACGCGGACGATGTAGGCGCGCTGATCTTTCACCCAACGGTTCGCCACGAGGCCGCTATGGATGCGGTAATCAAGGGTCTGCTCGTTTTTCACGTAAATTTCGTAGTTCCAGCCGTTGTCATAGGTGTAGACCAGATGTTTGCCAACGAAGCCGCTCAAATCATGTTTATCAAAGTTGCTCATCTTTAAATCTCCTTGTTTCGATGCAGAGATCATATTGCTTTAAAAAATAAATGAATAACGCTATCTTTGGATTAAATTCATCTAAATTTTAAATCAATTATGCATAAAACGACCCTTGAACAGTGGGCAATACTTGAAAAGGTAGTTGAACTGGGGAGCTTTGCGCGAGCAGCTGAAGAAACGCATCGTAGCCAGTCCTCGGTCAGCTACAACCTGTCGCTACTGCAAGAGCGCCTCGGCGTGGCGCTGCTGGTGCCTGAGGGGCGTCGCGCGGTGCTTACCCCGGCAGGTGAACTGCTGCTGGGCCAGGTGAAGCCGCTGCTTAAGGCTTTCGCCTGGGTAGAAAGCCGCGCCTTAACGCTGCGCGACGGGATGCGCACCCGGCTGGATCTGGTGGTCGACAGTATTTTTCCCCGCGAGCGGCTGTTCGCCATCCTGCGCCAGTTCCAGCAACGCTATCCGCAAACCCAGGTCCGCCTGACTGAAGTGCTGGAGAACGCCGGCGATAGCGACCTCGTACTGACCGAGGCCGATGTCATGGTCCTCACCCGCCATCAGGACATAACCGGGCGCGGCGAGTGGCTAATGAATATTGACTTTATCGCGGTCGCCCACCGCGATCACCCCCTCGCCCAGCAGGAAGGGCCACTGAGCGAAGAGCAGCTGCGCCCGTGGCCGCTCATCCGTATGGCCGATAGCGACGGCAGCCGCCAGGACACGCGCGATGCATGGACCTTCTCGACGATTGACGCGGCGATTGACGCCGTGATGTATCAGGTAGGGTACGGCTGGCTGCCGGAAGAGCGAATTCAGACGGCGCTGGCGCAGGGGCTATTAAAACCGCTGCCGCTCAGCCACGGCGGGCGTCGCGCGACGCCGCTGCACCTGATCGTCAAACGCGATTTAGCGCCGCTCGACGAACAGGTGGAAACGCTGCTGGCGCTGTTTAACCAGCAGGAGAAGTAGTTTATTCGGCTGTGTAGAGACATTAAAGTTGTATCCTTTAACCTGAAAAAGACTTTAAAGTTGTAAAGTTTTAAAAAAAACACATACAAAACATGATGCTAAGTGTGTATCACACGCTGTTCCAACATTATGCCTTGATGTTCTTGCAAGAACTGCAATTTACAGGAGGAAAAAGGTGTTTTTGTAGTTATCTGGCGTTACGTGACAGTGTTGGTCAGATACTTCCACCTCTTCAGAGTTAAAGTTTGATATATGGGAAAAAAAAACGCTCCCGGACGGGAGCGTAAGCCAGTGACTTCGGCGTCAAATGAGGGTCTAACAAGTGGAGCTGCGGGTTAATTCTGGGTGATCTGACTGCGATGCTTATCAGCCTGCTGCTGGTGAACAACGGAAGACTGACCATTATTCGCCTTCTCATGTACAGCTGCGGCCTTCTCATGCTCGCTCATTTCAGAAAATGACTTTGCTGTTTCGTTGGTAGCTCCGGGTTTAGCTTTCATCATTTTTTTATGCATTTCAGCCATGTCCTGGTGGGCAGCAGAATTGCTGTTTTGCATCATGTCATGGGACATTGCGGCCTGATCGTGACTGCTCATATCCATCATTGTCATGCTGTCTCCCTGAATTGCACTTTTTTCAGCAGATGACTGCATCTGGTGGGCAGGTGCCTGTGCATTATTTACCTGGTCATGCATGTTCATTGTCTCTGCAGCCATGGCAGATGAAGCGGCAGCCATAATGGCAACAAATGATACGAGAATCTTTTTCATGGTTGGGTCTCCGGTGTTTACATACCCAAACAATCAATGGCTTATAACAGAGAAAGCAGTTGATCTCAGGGCGGGTTAATCATCACTCCAGGAACCAGGTGATTGTGTTATCACGCTGCTCCTGATTTATGAATAATTATAAAAAACCGCCTCTGTTTATCGCGTGACTGAATGATGACAATTTTGTCACCTTCCAGGTTTCTCCTGAACAACGGGATTAATCCATTAACAGGCGCACTTTGAACACAATTTCACGCCCCTGCTGTTCTGCTGACAGCTCGCCGCCGTGAGCATGAATGATCGACCTTGTAATTGATAATCCCAGCCCCGCGCCTTCCGTGTTGTAGAACCTTGATGAGTCTGCGCGATAGAACCGGTCAAACAAACGTTCCAGATTAGCGGGAACCTGGCCGGACATCGTATTCGTAATCATCACGTTCACACAGTCACTGTCACGCTCAAGGTGTATCGCTGTTAGACTGGCCCCCTGAATCTCCAGACAGTTGGTATCACTTAAGTTAGTGATAGTCTTAATACTAGTTTTTAGACTAGTCGTTGGAGTCCGAATGATTGATGTTTTAGGTCCAGAGAAGCGCAGACGGCGAAGTGTTCAGGAAAAAATCGCCATTGTTCAGCAGAGTTTTGAGCCCGGAATGACCGTGTCGCTGGTCGCCCGTCAGCATGGCGTTGCTGCCAGTCAGCTGTTCCTGTGGCGTAAGCAGTATCAGGAAGGCAGCCTTACAGCCGTTGCCGCAGGAGAACAGGTTGTGCCCGCGTCGGAGCTGGCATCTGCGATGAAGCAAATTAAAGAGCTGCAACGCCTGTTGGGCAAGAAAACCATGGAAAACGAGCTGCTAAAAGAAGCCGTTGAATATGGCCGACAAAAAAAGTGGATAGCGCACGTGCCCTTGTTGCCGGAGGATGGCGAATAAGCCTTGTCAGTCGTTGCCTCCGGGTCTCACGTGCGCAACTGCATGCCATGGCCCGTCGGTCAAAGGACTGGCAGGATCGTCGGTGCAAGCGCAAGCCTGATGATACTGACGCGCTGGCCCGTATCCATACCGTTATCGGCGATCTGCCCACCTATGGTTATCGTCGGGTATGGGCACTGCTGCGCAGACAATCAGAAACTGACGACATGGCGGTGATCAATGCCAAACGCGTATACCGCATCATGCGTCAGAATGCGCTGCTGCTTGAGCGTAAACCGGAAATACCGCCATCGAAGCGGGCGCATACAGGGAAAGTGGCCGTTGGAGAAAGTAACCAGCGGTGGTGCTCTGACGGCTTCGAGTTCAGCTGTGATAACGGTGAAAAACTGCGGGTCACGTTCGCTCTGGACTGTTGCGATCGCGAGGCACTTTACTGGGCGGCCAGTAACGGTGGATATGACAGTGAAACCGTGCAGGACGTCATGCTGGGTGCCGTGGAGCGTCGTTTCGGTAACAGCCTGCCGACATCCCCAGTTGAGTGGCTGACAGACAACGGTTCAGCCTACCGTTCTTATCAGACGCGTCAGTTCGCCAGAATGGTAGGACTGGAGCCTAAACATACGGCGGTACGTAGCCCGGAAAGCAACGGGATGGCAGAGAGCTTCGTGAAAACGATGAAGCGCGATTACATCAGCATCATGCCGAAACCCGACGGGTTAACAGCGGTAAAGAACCTTGCGGAGGCCTTCGAACATTACAACGAATGGCATCCGCATAGTGCACTGGGGTATCGTTCGCCACGGGAATATCTGCGGCGGCGAACCAGTAATGGGTTAAGTGATAAAAAGTGTATGGAAATATAGGGGCCAATCCAGCTGTACAGGTGTTATCGGGAGAATACTTGATTGCATTGGAAAGCAGGTTACTGAAAGCACGTCGGAGCATATCGCTGTCTCCGGCAACAACGCCCTCTCCTTCAACCGTGATTGTCTTTCCTGTTTCGTCTGCCAGGGGCTCGAACAACTCACGTAATTCATTCAGTTCGGCTGCCAGATCCACATCATGTTTATCCAGCCGCAGCAGACCATGCTCTGAACGTGCCAGAAAAAGCATGTCACTGGTCATTCGTGACAACCTTTTCAGTTCTTCCAGGTTAGCGAATAAAATTTCGCGGTAATGCGAAACATCCCTTTCCTTAGCCAGTGCAAACTGCGTCTGCATCATCAGATTACTGACTGGTGTGCGCAGCTCATGCGCGATGTCAGACGAGAAATCTGACAGTTTCCGGAATGCCCCCTCTAAATAGCTGCGCCTAATACCGCTACACTTTTGCCTGACCATGTTTTCCTCCGGGGAATGGGCTGGCGGTTTCCATAAAATGGCGGACCTTTTTCAGTAACTGCCACATTGAGCGGCACTGATGATTACGGGTTATCGTGTCATGAAGTGCCTGCCATAGCCGTTCCACATGATTCACCCACGGCGAGTAAACCGGCTGGTAAATTACCCTGAACTTGGGATTTGCTTTCAACCAGCGCTGTGTTTCGCGGCTTTTATGGATAATGTAGTTATCAACGATCAGCGTGATTGTTTTCGCCCGCCGGTAAGTGGCTTTCAGGTGCTTCAGCAGAGCGATAAACAGCGCTGAACTTTTGCTGTTGCCGCCCACGTAGCTGACTTTACCCGTGCCACTGTGCAGTGCGCCGGCCAGATAGTATTTTTCGTTCTGCCCCGGCGTCACTACCCGTTTCTGCTGTCCGCGCAACTGCCAGTCCGCACCGATTTTAGGATTAAGGTGAATATCCACTTCATCTTCATAAAATACCGGATGCTCTGCGTTGCATTCATCCAGCGCTTTGTGGATTACCGCCATCTTTTCATCTTTATGTGGGTCACGGATGCGCAGAGTTGGCGCGGCCCTGCGCCATACAAGCCCCGCAGATGGCAACCAGCGGCGAACGGTTCCTGCATGTAACTGGCAACCGGTTATCTCATTGATTTTTATTGCCAGTAATTCGGTGCTCCAGCGTGAACGTTGATAACCAAAATCGCCGGGAGAATGCTTTATCAGCTCACGTAACAGGGTGCAGATATGTTCAAAAGGCCAGCGTCGGGAGCGCCCTGCGGGTAAGGATTTCAGGCCTTCAATACCTGAGTGCGTAAACCAGTTAATCCAGCGACCAACGGATGAACGGGCACAACAGAGAGTTCTGGCAACATCGCTGACCCGTTCACCCCGATGAAGCATCAGCATGGCCGTGAGTCTGCGGGCATGATTTTTATCGCGCGTTTTATGAATAGCTTTCTGCATCAGGCGTCGTTCGCCACGGGGTATTGGTGCTATGATCGGCATCGCTCAGTCCGGTTGGTGGTTTTGGTTGGTTTGGCGAATGATCAGATCGCGCAATCCGGGCTGAGTTCCCTTTCAGTGATCTACTATTCCGCGCAGCTATTTAGGCGATCAAACATATTATTGAACTCCTGCATGGTCTCAGAGATTTCCGGCGGAGCCAGATCGGGATTTAGACGCTGATCCAGGCTGTGTACGGTCATGGAGGAAGCCAGACTGGTCATTTCCCGTAGCGGTTTCAGACCAATACGTGTGGTCAGCCAGCCCAGAAAAACAGAAATAAAGACCAGACCGATATTGAACCAGAACAGCCAGGTACTGAGTTTGTCCATAAACAGGGTGTGATACCCAGTATCCGTGGCAACCGTAATGATGACATATTTGCTTTTACCCTGTTCCGGCGTCACGGCAACCCGCCGCGAGATACTGCGATACACGGTGTTATTTTCTTCCGTCTGGATCATATAGTCGAGAATATCACCCGACTTATTAAGCAGGACCGCTGGAACAACAGAATTTTTGGCATAGAGTTCAACAATTTTGTAAGCGTCATCTCAGTACCGTCTGTTGAAATTTCCGGTGATTGACGATGATAGAGTCCTCTTATAAACGTTAATGGACTCTATCAATGTCAGATTCTCTTCGTCCCCGCAGGGTTCGTGCGTCTTACTCCATGGACTTTAAACTGGAACTTGTCGAAAAATCTTATCAGCCTGGAGCCTGCGTGGCCCAACTGGCCAGAGAACACGGGATTAATGACAATCTGTTGTTTACATGGCGCCAGCGCTACAGCCACCTTTTGCCCGATGAAATACAACGTTCAGTCAGTAAACCTGATGCTGTCATCCCTGTTGTGGTATCTGACATGTCCCTGTCACATCATGCAGAACCACACTATGAACCATCCGGTTCCGCTTACGGTGAGGTGATGACCTGCGAAGTGGCTGTCGGGAGCGCCAGTCTGCGCCTGACAGGGAACTTATCTCCCGCTATCCTGAAAACACTGCTTCGCGAACTGACCGGGAGGGGACGATGATCTCCCTCCCGTCTGGCACCCGTATCTGGCTGGTCGCCGGCGCCACCGACATGCGTAAATCCTTCAACGGTCTGGGCGAGCAGATACAGCACGTACTGGATGAGAACCCCTTCTCCGGCCACCTGTTCATCTTCCGTGGCCGCCGGGGTGATACCGTCAAAATTCTCTGGGCAGATGCGGATGGACTGTGCCTCTTCACCAAACGCCTTGAGGAAGGGCAGTTCATCTGGCCCGCCGTGCGCGACGGCAAGGTGGCCATTAGTCGCTCGCAACTGGCCATGCTCCTCGATAAGCTGGACTGGCGTCAGCCCAAAACACCCCGTCTTAACTCACTGACAATGTTGTAAAAAAAGCATGGCCGCATTATAAATGGGTCATGAGTCAGGACTATCTCGCCCGTATCACCGCGCTGGAAGAAGAACTTCGCCGGAAAGACAGCCAGCTCAGTCTCGTTGCCGAGACTGAGGCCTTCCTGCGCTCTGCGCTGACCCGCGCTGAAGAAAAGATCGAGGAAGACGAACGGGAGATAGAACACCTGAGGTCTCAGATAGAAAAACTGCGCCGTATGATGTTCGGCACCCGTTCTGAAAAACTGCGCCGCGAGGTGGCACAGGCCGAAGCGCTGCTGAAACAGCGCGAACAGGCGAGCGATCGTTACAGTGGGCGGGAAGACGACCCGCAGGTTCCCCGCCAGCTCCGTCAGTCCCGGCACCGTCGTCCGCTTCCGGAACATCTTCCCCGTGAGATACTCCGGCTGGAGCCGGAAGAAACCTGCTGCCCGGCATGTGGCGGTGAAATGGCGTACCTCAGCGAAGTCAGCGCGGAGCAGCTGGAGCTGGTTGCCAGCGCCCTGAAAGTGATCCGCACAGTGCGGGTAAAAAAGCCTGCACAAAATGTGACGGTATCGTGGAAGCTCCCGCGCCGTCACGTCCTGTCGAGCGGGGTATCGCCGGACCGGGTCTGCTGGCCCGTGTGTTAACAGCCAAATACTGTGAACATCTGCCGCTGTACCGCCAGACGGAAATCCTTGCCCGCCAGGGGGTGGAGCTGAGCCGCGCACTGCTCTCCAACTGGGTGGATACGTGCTGCCGTTTAATGGCGCCGCTGGACGAAGCCCTTTATCACTACGTGATGAACTGCCGCAAACTGCATACAGATGATACTCCAGTGCCGGTGCTGGCGCCGGGCAGGAAAAAGACGAAAACCGGGCGTATCTGGACGTATGTCCGGGATGACCGGAATGCCGGTTCGTCAGATCCTCCGGCAGCGTGGTTCGCGTACTCACCGGACCGGCAGGGAAAACACCCGGAGCTGCACCTTCGCTCCTTCCGTGGCGTCCTGCAGGCAGATGCCTTCGCGGGGTATGACCGGCTGTTCAGTACATCGCGAGAAGGCGGCGTGCTGACAGAGGCGGCATGCTGGGCGCATGCCCGCCGAAAAATCCACGACGTGTACATCAGCAGCCAGAGCGCCACGGCGGAGGAAGCGCTGAAACGCATCGGCGAACTGTACGCCATCGAAGCGGAAATACGCGGCATGCCGGAGACAGAGCGTCTGGCGGCCAGACAGTCGCGGAGTGCGCCGCTGCTGGCGTCACTGCATGAGTGGATGGTGGAGAAAAGTGCGACACTGTCGAAAAAATCCCGGCTGGGAGAGGCGTTCACGTATGCCCTGAACCAGTGGGATGCCCTGTGTTACTACTGCCGTGACGGTCTGGCGGAACCCGACAATAACGCCGCGGAGCGGGCGCTTCGCGCCGTCTGCCTGGGAAAGAAAAACTACATCTTCTTCGGGAGCGATCATGGTGGCGAACGTGGTGCACTGCTGTACGGACTGATCGGAACGTGCCGTCTGAACGGTATCGATCCAGAAGCGTATCTGCGCCACATCCTGAGCGTTCTGCCTGAGTGGCCTTCCAACAGGGTTGGTGAACTTCTGCCGTGGAACGTGGCTATACCTGCCTGACCAGTGTCAATACGGCGTCCGGTTAACGCTTACACAATTTTTTCATTTTCCATGTTTTTTATAGAAATGAATAAGCCATTGTGCCCCACCATCGCATCGTTTATTTTTTCTGATAATGACTTAATATCCGTTTTGTTCCTGAACGTCTCTGTTTTAAGAAACTCTTCGGTGAGCTGAAGTTTACCTGTCAGAAAATCGCGGTCCTGATTATCGAAATAGCCATTAAGGGTGCTAATCAGGATAAAACTTGATAACCACCATACCGTAAGCATCACCGCAGAAAAAATCAGGCTCAGGCGTGTGGTCAGGGAAATTTTGAACCTCACTCTTCTCTGATCTCCAGGACATATCCGGCACCGCGAACGGTATGGATCAGTTTTGGCTCAAAGTCATCATCAATTTTACTTCTCAGACGTCTCACGGCGACATCAATCACATTCGTATCACTGTCAAAATTCATGTTCCAGACCAGGGACGAGATAAGACTCCTGGGTAACACTTCTCCGGTGCGTTGCAGCAGCAACTCAAGCAGAACGTATTCTTTACCGGTGAGATGGATCTTCTTCCCCGAACGGATCACGGTCCGGCGCACCATATCAACGGTCATATCGGCGATGGTGCAGACTGTTGCGGCCTGCGAGCGTGCCCGGCGCAGTAGGGTTCTTACACGTGCAACCAGCTCCGTAAAATCAAAGGGCTTAATCAGGTAGTCATCTGCGCCAAGCTCCAGTCCTTTCACTTTGTCCCGCACGTTGTCCTTTGCGGTTAAAAACAGGACCGGTTCTTCGTGCCCGGACTCCCTCAGTGCGCTGATGATTTGCCACCCGTCGAGGAAAGGCAGCATCACGTCCAGTATTATCAAATCATACTGTCCCTTCGACGCGGCCCCGAGACCATCGCGGCCATTATTAAAGAGATCGGCCTGATAGCCTTCCTCAACCAGTCCCTGCTGCAGGTAACGACCTGTTTTTTGTTCGTCTTCAACGATTAAAATACGCTGCATGGTCAACTCGCTGATATGAAAGTAAAAATCTCACGCATGAGCTTTGGCTGTCCCCTAGCTGACCTGAGATGGAGCAAGCATTCCGAGCCACGCTACGGCGCCCAGAATGATAATCGCAACAACGAATTCTGTCAGGATGCTGTTTCGCATCAGGGCAACGCTGCGATCATAATTCCCTTCCCTGACCATAACTTCAAGCCGGGGACCCAGGTGAAACCGGTTTGCTGCAGCCAGAAGAAGCATCAGAACAAACAGAGCCGTCTTGGCAAGCAATATCCTCCCCCAGGAACTGTTGAATAAGGGAGTTAAGTTACCCTCAGCAATATACAGATAGTTGACCAGCGCACTCAGGATCAGGGCTACAACAATCACCGTTCCTGCCGTGGCAAATTTTGCCAGGGAGTCAGATATCACAATGACGCTCTGTGCATTATGCTCGTTTCTGCGCATCAGCAGGATAGCAAATGCAACCAGAGCACCTGTCCAGGCACCTGCAGCGCCGAGATGGGTCAGATCGCTCAGTAAATGGAGATAGTAATGCAGACCGTCATGCATAACGGCGTGTCCTCCCCAGGCAAGTGTAGCCAGCGCCACGCCCCCACTCATCGTCATCAGCAGGCAGGACAATACTCTCTTATTAGTGTAAAGGAACAAAGCACCGAGTGTGGTAAACAGGGCACAGAGCCTGACAATCCAGCTAATACCCACATCAGTTTCTTCTATCACCATCTCGATAACATGGATGGATAATTCTCTGAGGTCAGTTACTCCACTCATGGCATTAGATACCAGGAGCATATTAATGCCAGTAAGAATGATGCCTGTAACAACAGCAAAGGTTATAAACGACCTGAAATTAGTCAGGTTATAGGTTTCATGTCTGACACCGCTTATTCCATATATCTGAAAAAATGGCAATCCAAATATTACCATCAAATCCAGATAAAGAAGAAAACGAATAACAATCATAATCAGGTCGTTCATAATATTACTTCACTGTAAAGGTGTAATTACCGGTAATAGGGTGCGTATCTGAAGAAACCGCGCGCCAGTCAACACGATAAGTGCCAGCGGGTAAAGGCTCTCGCGGAATAATGACCATCGATTTAGGGTCAGCGCCTGGCGCCACTTTTGCCGCGACCGGCATCGGAGAATGTGATGACATGCCTTTCATACCCGTCATCGTTAATTTTGCACCTGAGAATTTCACGGTCAGATTTTCCGAGAAATTAAGCTGAATCTTTTCCGGGGCCGCTACGGCTGAATCAGCCTGTGGCACAGAGCTTTTTAATTCCGGATGGGCCATAGCAGAGAAAGCAACGCCCATAACGAGGCCACCTGTAAGAATGGCTTTATTTAAAATCGACATTTTATTTACCTGTTTAGTTGAGTGTTTTATATCAGTGCGTTAAAACCAGATTCTGGCTCCCGCCAGGAATACTACCTGATGGTCTTTCTCACCTTCTCTTTTCGCCATATCGGATGTTTTCCCGTAAAGTTGATTCCAGGAAACGCCTATATAGGGTGCAAACTCACGGCGTATTTCATAGCGCAGCCGGAGCCCCAGCTCTGTGTCAGTCAGTCCCCTGCCGCGACCCCGCGATTCATCATCCTGACTGTAGAAATTCACCTCATAGGATGGCTGGAGTATGAGCCGGTTAGTCAGTAAAACGTCGTATTCTCCTCCCAGACGAAGGGCTGCTTTTCCGCCATTACTGACAAAACCCGTAATTTCAGACTCAAAATTATAGAGTGCCAGCCCCTGAAAACCGACAGCAGCCCAGGTCCGGGCAGAAGCAGGTCTGAAATCCTGCCTGACACCCGCAACCAAATCCCACCATGGGCCAACCGCATGTCCCCAGAGTAACTGCGCTTCAGCCGCCTCCGTTTCCCCATTGCTTCGTTCACCTTCACTCTTTAGCCAAATCCGATCTGTGTCGCCTCCAATCCAGCTGTTAACACTCCAGCTGAAATTGTTGGTGTTATCCGACCGTTGCCATTCCAGTTGATCCAGCAGAACCAGATAATTAATCGCACTGTCGTGAATCGCATGCCCCTGTAAATTGCCGAATGCAGCCTTCCGGTCGGCATCGGTAACAGGCGGAATTGGCGTTCTGCTCTCAGTTACAATGGGCTCCATTGACGTCATCTCAGTGAAATTCTCATCTGCTGGCATCTGCATGGCAGACATGTCGTGCCCGGCGTGGGGATCTGCAGAGACGGAGCCCGCCGCAATAGAAAGCTGTGAGGTAAACAAACCGGCGACCAGAACAGGTATGGCCTTCAAATTTCTCTTCATTCGCATCATTCCTCCACCCGGACTTCACGAAACATTCCCATTTCCATGTGATAGAGCAAATGGCAGTGATACGCCCAGCGGCCAAGCGCATCTGCTGTCACTCTGTAACTGCGTTTTGTACCAGGGGGAACATCTATTGTGTGTTTACGAACCATGAAATTACCGTTTTCATCTTCCAGATCGCTCCACATACCATGCAGGTGAATGGGGTGAGTCATCATGGTATCGTTGATCAGCGTGATCCTGAGCCGCTCACCGTATTTCAGCAGCACCGGTGCGGCATCTGAAAACTTGATTCCGTTAAATGACCAGGCAAACTTTTCCATGTGGCCGGTTAAATGCAGTTCTATGGTACGGCCAGGTTCACGTCCGTCAGGATCCTCAAAGCGGCTTTTCAAATCCGCGTACGTGAGAACCTTTCTTCCGTTATTTCGAAGACCAATACCCGGATCATTTAATTTCGGAGAGACGCTCATCGCCTGCATATCAACCAGTGGGTTATCCGTTTCTGACGCAGGATGACTTTGCATACCCGGCATTCCGGCCATCCGGGAATGATCCATACCGGCCATGCTGCTGTGATCCATGGGCGCGGAGGATGTCCCGCTATCCGGAAGGTCAGCACCGTCCATAGACATCATCTCTCCGCTGTTATCCATGCCTCCCATCTGGCTGTGGTCCATTCCTGCCATATCATGTCCCATTCCCCCCATACCCATATCTTCCATGGTCAACAGAGGACGGGGATCGAGGGGGGGAACGGCAGCACTTAACCCCTCTCTCGTGGCCAGTGTCCCTCGAGCGTAACCGGTCCTGTCCATGGATTGTGCGAAGATGGTATAGGCCTCACCCTGAGGCTCCACAATGACATCATAGGTTTCGGCAACGGCAATCCTGAATTCGTCAACGGTAACCGGGTTTACATACTGGCCATCTGCAGCCACGACCGTCATTTTCAGCCCAGGGATACGGATATCGAAATAGGTCATTGCCGAGCCGTTGATAAACCGTAAGCGTATCTTTTCACCGGGACGGAACAGTCCGGTCCAGTTTTTCAGCGGGGCCTGCCCGTTCATGAGATAGGTGTAGGTGTAGCCACTGACATCCGCGAGGTCAGTCGGATTCATTTTCATTTCAGCCCACATTTTCCGATCGGCAATGGTGGCTGACAGCCCCCTGGTATTCACGTCGCGGAAAAAAGAGCCAACGGTTGGTTTATTGAAATTGTAGTAATCCGACTGTTTTTTTAATTTTTTCAGCAGGCTGTGAGGATTTTCATCGGTCCAGTCAGACAACATGACCACATGCTCACGATCGTAAGCAAACGGTTCTGGCTCCCTGGCATCGATGATAATGGCACCGTATACCCCCTCCTGTTCCTGCAGACCGGAATGGCTGTGGTACCAGTAAGTCCCGTTCTGCTTAACCTTAAAGGTGTAAACGTAGGGAAGGTGCGAACAAGTTCCTGATATGAGATCATCATGTTCATCCGGAGCGCATCCCAGAGGGACATCATGAGCCATCAACTCACCTTCGCCGATAGTGAATTCAGCACTAAGCGCCGTCAGACCCGAAAAGAGATTTTCCTCTCCCGCATGGAGCATATTCTGCCATGGCAGAATATGACCGCTGTCATCGAGCCGTTTTATCCCAAGGCGGGCAATGGCCGACGGCCCTATCCGCTGGAGACCATGCTGCGTATTCACTGCATGCAGCATTGGTACAACCTGAGCGACGGTGCCATGGAAGATGCCCTGTACGAAATCGCCTCCATGCGCCTGTTTGCCCGATTATCCCTGGATAGCGCCCTGCCGGATCGCACCACCATCATGAATTTCCGCCACCTGCTCGAGCAGCATCAACTGGCCCGTCAATTGTTCAAGACCATCAATCGCTGGCTGGCCGAAGCAGGCGTCATGATGACCCAAGGCACTTTGGTGGATGCCACCATCATTGAGGCACCCAGCTCTACCAAGAACAAAGAGCAGCAACGCGATCCGGAGATGCATCAGACCAAGAAAGGCAATCAGTGGCACTTTGGCATGAAGGCCCACATTGGTGTCGATGCCAAGAGTGGCCTGACCCACAGCCTAGTCACCACCGCGGCCAACGAGCATGACCTCAATCAGCTGAGTAATCTGCTTCATGGAGAGGAGCAATTTGTCTCAGCCGATGCCGGCTACCAAGGAGCGCCACAGCGCGAGGAGCTGGCCGAGGTGGATGTGGACTGGCTGATCGCCGAGCGTCCCGGCAAGGTAAAAACCTTGAAGCAGCATCCGCGCAAGAACAAAACGGCCATCAACATCGAATACATGAAAGCCAGCATCCGTGCCAGGGTGGAGCACCCGTTTCGCATCATCAAGCGGCAGTTCGGCTTCGTGAAAGCCAGATACAAGGGGCTGCTGAAAAATGATAACCAACTGGCGATGTTATTCACCCTGGCCAACCTGTTTCGGGTGGACCAAATGATACGTCAGTGGGAGAGATCTCACTAAAAACCGGAAATAACGCCAGAAATGGCGGAAAAAATAGCCTAAATAGGCTGATTCGATGTGTTTGCGGGAAAAAAATCGGCCCAGATCCGCGAAATTTTAATCAGCGAGTCAGCTTTGGAAGAAATGACCTGCTTATTCGCACCTTCCATAGGTGTAGGTGTAGCCACTGACATCCGCGAGGTCAGTCGGATTCATTTTCATTTCAGCCCACATTTTCCGATCGGCAATGGTGGCTGACAGCCCCCTGGTATTCACGTCGCGGAAAAAAGAGCCAACGGTTGGTTTATTGAAATTGTAGTAATCCGACTGTTTTTTTAATTTTTTCAGCAGGCTGTGAGGATTTTCATCGGTCCAGTCAGACAACATGACCACATGCTCACGATCGTAAGCAAACGGTTCTGGCTCCCTGGCATCGATGATAATGGCACCGTATACCCCCTCCTGTTCCTGCAGACCGGAATGGCTGTGGTACCAGTAAGTCCCGTTCTGCTTAACCTTAAAGGTGTAAACGTAGGGAAGGTGCGAACAAGTTCCTGATATGAGATCATCATGTTCATCCGGAGCGCATCCCAGAGGGACATCATGAGCCATCAACTCACCTTCGCCGATAGTGAATTCAGCACTAAGCGCCGTCAGACCCGAAAAGAGATTTTCCTCTCCCGCATGGAGCATATTCTGCCATGGCAGAATATGACCGCTGTCATCGAGCCGTTTTATCCCAAGGCGGGCAATGGCCGACGGCCCTATCCGCTGGAGACCATGCTGCGTATTCACTGCATGCAGCATTGGTACAACCTGAGCGACGGTGCCATGGAAGATGCCCTGTACGAAATCGCCTCCATGCGCCTGTTTGCCCGATTATCCCTGGATAGCGCCCTGCCGGATCGCACCACCATCATGAATTTCCGCCACCTGCTCGAGCAGCATCAACTGGCCCGTCAATTGTTCAAGACCATCAATCGCTGGCTGGCCGAAGCAGGCGTCATGATGACCCAAGGCACTTTGGTGGATGCCACCATCATTGAGGCACCCAGCTCTACCAAGAACAAAGAGCAGCAACGCGATCCGGAGATGCATCAGACCAAGAAAGGCAATCAGTGGCACTTTGGCATGAAGGCCCACATTGGTGTCGATGCCAAGAGTGGCCTGACCCACAGCCTAGTCACCACCGCGGCCAACGAGCATGACCTCAATCAGCTGAGTAATCTGCTTCATGGAGAGGAGCAATTTGTCTCAGCCGATGCCGGCTACCAAGGAGCGCCACAGCGCGAGGAGCTGGCCGAGGTGGATGTGGACTGGCTGATCGCCGAGCGTCCCGGCAAGGTAAAAACCTTGAAGCAGCATCCGCGCAAGAACAAAACGGCCATCAACATCGAATACATGAAAGCCAGCATCCGTGCCAAGGTGGAGCACCCGTTTCGCATCATCAAGCGGCAGTTCGGCTTCGTGAAAGCCAGATACAAGGGGCTGCTGAAAAATGATAACCAACTGGCGATGTTATTCACCCTGGCCAACCTGTTTCGGGTGGACCAAATGATACGTCAGTGGGAGAGATCTCACTAAAAACCGGAAATAACGCCAGAAATGGCGGAAAAAATAGCCTAAATAGGCTGATTCGATGTGTTTGCGGGAAAAAAATCGGCCCAGATCCGCGAAATTTTAATCAGCGAGTCAGCTTTGGAAGAAATGACCTGCTTATTCGCACCTTCCCAAGCAAATCAGTGCCTTGAGAGAGCCAGACTGAATTCCTAATAATATCCATTTGCGTTCAGTCCTATATAGTGGTCATTGGAAATTATCTTTATCAGACCGGTTTCGAGTATTGGATATGATAAATCAACATTTATCATTTTTAATCCAATCATTGCCTGCAATAACATCATCGCTTCTTGTGCATCTACCCCAAAGATTGATGAAATCATTGCACGTAGTCCTACTATGGGATAAACATCTGGTTTAAGCTTCCATAGGATTTTATCAAGAGGATATTTATCATAAAATTCAGAACCATCTCTTAATACAGAAGTAGCCCAGCAAATGTTTTTACCGACGACGTTATTGAGTTCCGAGCCAACATAAATTTGAAACTCAACATCAATCAACTGCCAAAACATCCTCTCTATTTCAAGTTTTTGGGCTTCGCGTTCAGGTATGCTCTCGTTATGTTTTACTGCTATAGCTTTGTATCGAAGTCCGCCTTCAGGAGTTCTCAAGGTCAGTAAAAAATCGGTTGTCATAACATTCAGAACTTCGACAGGTACTCCTCTTACTCCCCTCACCATAGGATGTTGAAAATGTAGATGATTTGCTATTTGTTGGGTAAGCCGGAGAGGAAAGAGTGGGAATTGTTCCCGGATATCAATCACCGAGTCATTAAACTCAGCCAGATAGAAAAAGTTACTTTCGACAGAAGAAAGGAGATGATGGTTTCGAAACGTCTTAAGGCCAAAGACTATCGAACGGTTTCCACGGGATTTAACGTCCCGAGCTCTAAGCCAGGGCTGATAACTTTGGCCATAGCCCACTCCTATGCCGTCACCTAGCGCATTTTCATAATCCAAATAGGATTTGAGACGCCTACCCCTAGCCATGATCGTACCCTAAAAACGACATTGATACGTACCTATATGTGCATTTTATAGTCTCCAACCCTATAACCACACATTCAGTAAGTATACAACATTAGCGTCGTTTTTTGAGAATGGTTACAACTTTAGTGCTTTGTGTACAACTTTATTGTCCTCGGACATCGGCCAGCGCCTGCGCGCACGCCCAGGCGCTGGACCACGCCCACTGGAAGTTATAGCCGCCCAGCCAGCCGGTCACATCCATCACTTCGCCAATAAAATACAGGCCCGGTGCTTTCTTCGCCTCCATGGTGCGCGACGACAATTCGTGAGTATCAACGCCGCCAAGGGTCACCTCCGCCGTACGATAGCCTTCGGTGCCGTTAGGCTGCACGCGCCAGCAGGTCAGGGTATCTACCAGCGTCTGCTGCTCACGCACGTTCAGCTGTTTAAGCGTAACGTCCGGAATTTGCCCAAGCTGTTGCAGGCACTCAACCAGACGCTTCGGCAACAGTATCGCCAGCGTATTTTTCAGACTTTGGTTCGGGTGCGCCGCGCGCTGTTCATCAATAAAGGTGCTCAGATCCACGTCCGGAAGCAGATTAATGCTGACAAACTCGCCGGCCTGCCAATAGCTGGAGATTTGCAGCACTGCCGGGCCGGACAGGCCGCGGTGGGTGAAAAGCAGGCTTTCGCGGAATACCGTACCGTCCTCAGCGGTTATCACCGACGGTACGGAGACGCCGGACAGAACCTGGAACTGTTCCAGCATTGGCTTATGCAGGGTGAACGGTACCAGTCCGGCGCGGGTCGGCAGGACCTTCAGACCAAACTGCTCGGCAATTTTATAGCCGAAAGGCGATGCCCCGAGGCCCGGCATCGATAGGCCGCCGCTGGCGATCACCAGCTTATCTGCCGCCACCGTGTCGCCATTCAGCGTTAGCGTGTAACCGGCATCATCACGGGCCACGCTGAGAATTTCACTGCGCAGGCGCGTCGTCACGTTACCCTTTGCACATTCAGCCACCAGCATCGCAACAATCTGTTCCGCGGAATCATCGCAAAACAGCTGCCCGAGGGTCTTCTCATGCCAGGCAATACCGTGCTTGCCGACCAAATCGATAAAGTCCCATTGGGTGTAGCGCGCGAGAGCAGATTTGCAAAAATGCGGGTTTTGACTGAGATAGGCCGCGGGCTCGACATAAAGGTTAGTAAAATTACAGCGACCACCGCCGGACATCAGGATTTTACGCCCCGGTTTTTTGCCGTTATCCAACAGCAAAACGCGGCGGCCAGCCTGCCCCGCCATGGCTGCACAAAACATTCCCGCCGCTCCGGCACCCACTACAATGGCATCAAACCTTTCCACGCACTATCCTCAACATAGGTATTGTCGGGAAGTGTAAATTTTTCATTGTTGTCATACCAGTGGAATCTCGACAAACCCGACTTATCTGATTGATACATCAGAAATAATTATTTTCAACCTTTTAACGAATACGGATAAATATCAAAAAAAGTAGAGATTTCACTTTGCCCGCGCCGCCAATGTCCCTGATAATGCCGCGCGTTCATGTCCTCAAAATGGCGTAACGTCCTATGTTACATTTGTTTGCAGGCCTGGATTTACACACCGGGCTGTTGTTAGTTCTGGCACTGATGTTCGTTCTGTTCTACGAAGCGATTAACGGCTTCCACGATACCGCGAATGCAGTTGCTACCGTAATTTATACCCGCGCTATGCGTTCGCAGCTTGCTGTTGCGATGGCGGCGATCTTTAACTTCCTCGGCGTCCTGTTGGGCGGTCTGAGCGTTGCCTATGCGATTGTGCATATGCTGCCAACGGACCTGCTGCTTAATATGGGCTCCGCACACGGCCTGGCCATGGTCTTCTCCATGCTGCTGGCGGCCATTATATGGAACCTTGGCACCTGGTATTTCGGTCTGCCAGCTTCCAGCTCCCACACGCTGATTGGCGCGATTATCGGTATTGGTTTAACCAATGCGCTGATGACCGGCACATCGGTGGTCGATGCGCTCAACATCCCGAAAGTCATAAATATTTTCGGCTCGTTGATCATTTCGCCCATTGTGGGTCTGGTCGTGGCCGGTGGCCTGATTTTCCTGCTGCGTCGCTACTGGAGCGGAACCAAAAAACGCGCCCGTATCCACCTGACGCCTGCCGAGCGTGAAAAGAAAGACGGTAAGAAAAAGCCGCCGTTCTGGACGCGTATTGCCCTGATTCTTTCCGCGATTGGCGTGGCATTCTCCCATGGCGCAAACGACGGTCAGAAAGGCATTGGCCTGGTCATGCTGGTACTGATTGGCGTCGCACCGGCGGGTTTCGTGGTTAACATGAACGCGTCCGGCTACGAAATCACCCGTACCCGCGATGCGGTCAACAACGTTGAAACCTTCTTCCAGCAGCGCCCAGAGCTGTTGCTGAAAGTGGCGAACAGCGCTGAGCCGCTAACCCCGGAAGCCGAGGCCGCCGTGGAATTCCACTGCCATCCGGCGAACACCATCAACGCGCTTGACCGTGCGAAAGCCATGCTGACCAACGTTGAGAGCTATGACACTCTTTCCGTGGAACAGCGCGGCCAGCTGCGTCGTATCATGCTCTGCATCTCTGACACCACGGATAAAGTGGCGAAGATGCCGGACGTGAACGCTGACGACCAGCGTCTGCTGAAGAAACTGAAAACGGACATGCTGAGCACCATCGAGTACGCGCCTATCTGGATTATTATGGCCGTCGCGCTGGCGCTGGGTGTGGGTACGATGATCGGCTGGCGTCGCGTCGCGACCACCATCGGCGAGAAAATCGGTAAGAAAGGCATGACCTATGCCCAAGGCATGGCGGCACAGATGACATCTGCGGTCTCCATCGGTCTGGCAAGCTATACCGGCATGCCGGTATCCACCACCCACGTGCTGTCCTCCTCCGTGGCGGGTACCATGGTGGTTGACGGTGGCGGTCTGCAAAGAAAAACCGTGACGAACATCCTGATGGCCTGGGTCTTTACGCTGCCAGCTTCTATCCTGCTGTCCGGCGTGCTCTACTGGCTGTCGCTCAAGCTTATCTAAACGCTACGCACAGTCGCAGTAAACAGAAAACGGGTCAGGAAACTGGCCCGTTTTTTTTTACTTAGTGCCAAATCATCAGGGCAATCAAGCTAATCACCACCAGCCCGCATAGCGAACTGGTTAAAATAAACTGGCGACGAACCCGTTCACAGCGGCGAATAAACTCATCATCATGATGATCGCGGTATCGCTGCCCGTAGATATACCAGACCAGGCGCATTTGTTTACCCGGTTGACCGTGCGAAGTAAAAAAGCCACCGCCGTCAACATACTGATAAAGCAAGGGATCACAACCGCGTAGCACAACCAATAACGCACGCAACGATGAGAAGTAACGTGCCATATTAACTACACATACGACACACAGGGCCCAAAACAGCGCAATCGTGCTGATCATAACGCCTCCCCGGCGACCAGTCCTCGGAGACTCCGCAGGACATACCGCTCCCCAATAACCCACCCACACCAATAGAAAAAGAATGAGATTCGGATCACGTTAATTAATCCGATCGGCTCATTAAATAGTGTAGGAGATCAGTTAAATTTTTTACCACAAGGTTAATCGTTATCAATACGTAAGCAGGAAAAATTTGTTTAACTAATTGGCGAACCGGATGCATTGACGGCGCCCCAAGGCCGCTATAAGGTAGAAATATCTTCTACAATTAGGTCTTTAAGGGCAAATCCCGCGCGTTTAGCACGCAGGACGCGGGCAAGGGACAGCGCATGGGCTGTCTGGTCCACAGTCATCGACAACTTTATGAAAGGAGTAACACTATGGCTTACAAACACATTCTGATCGCGGTCGACCTTTCACCGGAAAGCAAAGTGCTGGTGGAAAAAGCGGTTTCAATGGCTCGCCCCTACAATGCAAAAGTCTCGTTGATCCACGTTGACGTGAACTATTCCGATCTCTATACCGGGCTTATCGACGTCAATCTGGGCGATATGCAGAAACGCATCTCCGAAGAGACCCACCACGCGCTGAGTGAGCTGTCCACCAACGCTGGCTATCCTATCACCGAGACCCTGAGCGGCAGCGGCGATCTGGGCCAGGTGCTGGTTGATGCGATTAAGAAATACGACATGGACCTGGTGGTGTGCGGCCATCATCAGGACTTCTGGAGCAAGCTGATGTCGTCCGCACGTCAGCTGATCAACACCGTCCACGTCGATATGCTGATCGTTCCGCTGCGCGACGACGAAGAAGAATAAATCTCGCGTTGAGCATCGTGAAACGCCTGCGCAAGCAGGCGTTTTTATTTCTCGCCTTTCCGCCCGGCAATCCACTCCTGCACTTCTACCACGAAGGTGTCCGGCGCTTTGCGGTACATCTTACGCGCCAGATCGAGAATCGTATGCTGGCCTAGCGCCTCTTCCATCCGCTGCTGCGCCATATCCATCACCGAACGTACGCCGCAAATGCCTTCGCATGCCCACTCCGGCGGCTGCTCATCAAACACCGCCAGCCGCTGACGGATCTCACGGCATTCAAAAATGCGTTTATCGCCGTCAATGGCGTTGGCCACGTCTAGCACGGTAATGTCTTCAGCCGGTTTTGCCAGCTGGAAGCCACCGCCCTTCCCTTCGCTGCTGCGCACCAGCCCAGCCTTCGACAGGCGGGTAAAGATTTTAGCCAGGTAGTCGTAGGGCACTCGCTGCAGTTCGGCGATTTCGCGCACGCTCATATCACGGGCGTCGCCTTTGCCATCCACCATACACATCAGACTATGAATGCCGTACTCAACCCCGGAACTGTAGAATGCCATGCTCTTATCTCAGCCAAAATGAATCTGAGTTGATTGTATCTTTTTCACGCCATGCAATCCAGACACCGCGCTTAATCTCTCGAACACAAATAATTTAATTATCTACTTATCATATACATATACCCAAATAACTCGTCAGGCTCGAGAAAAGAATCCAAATCCGATTGCTTTTCTAAACTACGACAAATAAAATCCTAGTCAATAAATCAACGTGACCCGTGAGATAACCGTAATGCAAAAACAAATTCTGATCGTCGGCGCTGGCTTTGCCGGTATGTGGGCAGCACTCAGCGCCGCACGTCTGACGGATAAAAACCAGCAACCTATTGATATCACGGTCATTGCGCCGCAGCCGGAGCTGCGCGTACGCCCGCGCTTTTACGAAAATGCGGTCCAGACGCTGGTCGCGCCGCTGCAGCCTCTGTTCGATGTCACCGGCGTACGCTTCCTGCAAGGGCACGTCGAGCAGATCCTGCCAGGATCCAAAGAAGTGAGCTGGAAAGACGTCAGCGGTGAAAACCACCTGCATCATTACGATCGTCTGGTTCTCGCCAGCGGCAGCCAGGTCAACCGTGATATCGTCGCCGGTGCCGCCGAGCACGCGTTCGATCTTGACCAGTTGGAGAGCGCAACCGTTCTGGAGCAACACATTAACGATCTGGCGCAGCAGCCAGAGAGCGATGCCCGCAATACCGTGGTCGTTTGCGGCGGCGGCTTTACCGGCATTGAAATGGCGCTGGAGCTACCGGGCCGTCTGCGTAAGATTCTGGGTGCCGATGCTAAGACTAGAGTAGTCGTAGTTGAACGCGGCGCACAGCCGGGCGGGCGCTGGAGTAAAGCACTGCGCGATGTGATCATCGAAGCCTCCGCCGAACTGGGCGTAGAATGGAAGGTCAACGCTGAAATCGAGCGCGTGGACGCCTCAGGCGTGACGCTGAAAGATGGCCAGGTAATTGCGTCCCAGACGGTTATCTGGACCGTCGGCGTACAGGCTAACGGCCTGACCGCGCAGATTGATGCTCCGCGCGATCGTCAGGGCCGTCTGCATGTCAATGCCAATCTGCAGGTGGTGGGCCATGAGGATATCTACGCCACCGGCGACGTGGCTTACGCCGCCACCGATGACAAAGGCAACCATGCGCTGATGACCTGCCAGCACGCCATTCTGCTGGGTAAATTCGCCGGTAACAACGCTGCCGCCAGCCTGCTGAACGTGGCACCGCTGCCGTATCGTCAGGAGATGTACGTCACCTGTCTGGATCTCGGCGCGTGGGGCGCGGTATATACCGAAGGATGGGATCAGCAGGTGAAACTGACGCGCGCAGAAGCGAAGAAGCTGAAGGTATCCATTGTGAGCGAACTGATTTATCCGCCGAAGGCGGAGCGTGCGGCAGCGTTTGAGGTTGCCGACCCTTATGCTCCGTTTGTTTAACCCGTGATGCCGGATGGCGGCTAACGCCTTATCCGGCCTACTGGCGGCACCGAACTGTAGGCCCGATAAGCGTAGCGCCATCGGGCACTATAGCTCACCATCTGGCCTAGGCCGTCCCCGCATAAATATCAAACCGATGCCCTTTGGTCACCACCGCATTCGGCGTTGCCACGTCGGCCAGCGGCGGCGCGTAGTCCGGACGCTTCACCACCACGCGTTTAGTGGCCAATTGACGTGCGGGTTCCAGCAGCCCATCGGCGTCGAGATCCGGCCCCACCAGCGACTGAAACACGCGCATCTCTTTCTTCACCAGCGCGCTTTTCTGCTTATGCGGGAACATCGGATCGAGATACACCACCTGCGGGCGTGGCGTGATATCGGTTAACGCCGTCAGGCTTGAGGCGTGAATTAACTGCAAACGTTCCTGTAACCAAGAGCCAATTTCCGCATCGGCGTAACCGCGCGCCAGACCATCGTCGAGCAGGGCGGCAACCACCGGGTTGCGTTCCAGCATCCGCACGCGACAGCCCACCGAGGCCAGCACGAACGCATCGCGTCCCAGCCCGGCGGTCGCATCGACCACGTCCGGCAGGTAATCGCCTTTAATACCGACCGCCTTCGCCACCGCTTCGCCACGCCCCCCGCCAAATTTGCGCCGGTGCGCCATCGCGCCGCCAACGAAATCGACGAAAATGCCGCCGAGCTTAGGTTCATCGCGTTTGCGCAGCTCAAGGTGTTCCGGCGTCATCACCAGCGCCATCAGGTTGTCTTCGTCATGTTCCAGACCCCAGCGGGCAGCCAGAACAGATAAGGCGCCGTCTCCGGCGCCCGTTTCATCAAGTAAACAGATTTTCACGCGAACGATCAGCCCTTGATACCGTAATGCGCCAGCATGGCGTCGAGCTGAGGTTCACGACCGCGGAAGCGTTTGAACAACGCCATCGGTTCTTCAGAACCACCGCGGGTCAGAATGTTATCGAGGAACGACTGACCGGTTTCACGGTTGAAAATCCCCTCTTCTTCGAAGCGGGAGAACGCATCCGCCGCCAGCACGTCGGCCCACAGGTAACTGTAGTAACCCGCGGCATAGCCACCGGCAAAGATGTGGCTGAAGGCGTGTGGGAAACGACCCCAGGTAGGGCCAGGCACCACGGCGACCTGTTTCTTAATTTCAGCCAGCGTTTCAAGGACTTTCGCCCCCTGCTCCGGGTTGTACTCCGCATGCAGGCGGAAGTCGAACAGACCAAACTCCAGCTGACGCAGAATAAACAGCGCCGCCTGATAGTTTTTCGCCGCCAGCATTTTATCCAGCAGCGCCTTCGGCAGCGGTTCGCCGGTTTCATAGTGACCGGAGATAAACGCCAGCGCCTCCGGCTCCCAGCACCAGTTTTCCATAAACTGGCTCGGCAGTTCGACCGCATCCCACGGTACCCCATTAATACCGGAAACACCGGCAGTTTCGATACGGGTCAGCATATGGTGCAGACCATGACCGAACTCGTGGAACAGGGTAATCACTTCATCGTGGGTAAACAGCGCGGGTTTGCCGTTCACCGGACGGTTAAAGTTGCAGGTGAGATAGGCAACCGGCTTTTGCAGCGTGCCGTCGGTTTTACGCATTTGGCCGACGCAGTCATCCATCCACGCCCCGCCGCGTTTATGTTCACGGGCATACAGGTCGAGGTAGAAGCTGCCGCGCAGCGCGTTGTTTTCGTCATACAGCTCGAAGAAACGGACTTCCGGGTTCCAGACGTCCACGTCGGTACGTTCTTTCGCGGTAATGCCATAAATTCGTTTAACCACTTCAAACAGGCCGTTAACGGCTTTGTTTTCCGGGAAGTACGGGCGCAGCTGCTCGTCGCTGATGCTGTAGAGGTGCTGTTTCTGTTTTTCGCTGTAGTAGGCGATGTCCCACGGCTGAAGCTCATCAACGCCAAACTCGGCTTTCGCGAAGGCACGCAGCTGAGCCAGCTCTTTTTCACCCTGCGGGCGGGCGCGTTTCGCCAGATCGGTTAAGAAATCGAGCACCTGCTGCGGATTCTCTGCCATTTTGGTGGCCAGTGATTTAAAGGCGTAGCTTTCAAAGCCCAGCAGTTGCGCCAGTTCGTGACGCAGGGCGAGGATCTCTTCCATCACCGGCGTGTTATCCCACTTACCGGCGTTCGGCCCCTGGTCAGAGGCGCGGGTGGAATAGGCGCGATACAGCTCTTCACGCAACGCCTGGTTGTCGCAGTAGGTCATCACCGGCAGATAGCTCGGGATATCGAGCGTCAGCAGGTAGCCCTGCTGCTCTTTGGCTTCCGCCTGAGCCTTCGCCGCCGCCAGCGCGCTTTCCGGCATACCTGCCAGCTCGGCTTCATCGGTGACTAGCTTCGTCCAGCCCATCGTGGCATCCAGCACGTTATTGCTATACAGGTTCCCCAGCTCGGACAGGCGGGTGGCGATTTCGCCATAGCGCTGCTGCTTCTCTTTCGGCAGGCCGATACCGGACAGCTCAAAATCGCGCAGCGCGTTGTCGACCGCTTTTTTCTGCGCCACGCTCAGGGTGGCATAGGTGTCGCCGTCCCGCAGGTCGCGGTAGGCCTTATACAGGCCTTCATGTTGGCCAACCCAGGTGCTGTATTCAGACAGCAGCGGCAGCGTTTGTTCGTAGGCTTCGCGCAGTTCCGGGCTGTTTTTCACCGAATTCAGGTGGCTGACCGGCGAAAAAATACGTCCCAGCACGTCGTCCACTTCGGCCAGCGGCTGGCAGAGATTTTCCCAGGTGTACGGCGCACCCTGCGCCACGACGCGTTCCACGTTTTCACGGCAATCGTTCAACGCTTTGGTCACGGCGGGAACAACATGCTCAGGCTGAATTTGGGAAAACGGCGGCAGTTCGAAGGGCGTCAGTAATGGATTGGTCATATGCGCAGTCCTGGTCTAAGAAAGAAATGAAGCGCTCAACGGCGCTTTAGCTATGGATCTAGAATGGGGGATAGTTGGCTGAATTTCAACGTCAGGGCAGGATGTTCCGCTCTCGATGGACGAGGGCGGCAATCCTGGCGGATCTGCGGTAAACTATCGGCTATCTTGTTTACTTCCCGGAATATCCGTATCCATGCTCAGTTATCGCCATAGCTTTCACGCAGGCAACCACGCCGACGTCCTAAAACACACCGTTCAGAGTCTGATCATCGAGTCGCTGAAAGAGAAAGAAAAACCGTTTCTCTATCTGGATACTCACGCCGGTGCCGGCCGCTATCAGCTGAGCGGCGAGCACGCCGAAAAGACCGGTGAATATCTGGAAGGGATCGCCCGCATCTGGCAGCAGGATGACCTGCCAACCGAGCTGGAGCCCTATATTTCCGTGGTTGAGCATTTCAACCGCAGCGGCCAGCTGCGCTACTACCCGGGTTCACCGCTGATTGCCCGCCAGCTGCTGCGCGAGCAGGACAGCCTGCAAATGACCGAGCTGCACCCAAGCGACTTCCCGCTGCTGCGCTCAGAATTCCAGAAAGACAGCCGCGCGCGCGTTGAGCGGGCGGACGGCTATCAGCAACTGAAAGCGAAGCTGCCGCCGGTTTCCCGTCGTGGTCTGGTTCTTATCGACCCGCCGTACGAAATCAAAAACGACTATCAGGCGGTCGTGAGCGGCATCGTTGAAGGGCACAAGCGCTTTGCGACCGGCACCTACGCGCTGTGGTATCCGGTGGTGCTGCGCCAGCAGATTAAGCGCATGATCCACGATCTGGAAGAAACCGGCATTCGCAAGATCCTGCAAATTGAGCTGGCGGTGCGCCCTGACAGCGACCAGCGTGGTATGACCGCTTCCGGCATGATCGTCATCAACCCGCCGTGGAAGCTGGAAGCGCAGATGAACAACGTGCTGCCGTGGCTGCACGCTAAGCTGGTGCCTGCGGGCATCGGCCACACGCTGGTGAACTGGATTGTGCCGGAGTAATCACAGGCATCGGTGGAACCTATCAGTTTCAGGTATACAATCGCGAGTATTTTGGCGGGGAGCATGACGCTCACCCGCTCGACATTGAACGTTTGAGGAGCGGCCATGACCAAACATTACGATTACATCGCCATCGGCGGTGGCAGCGGCGGTATCGCCTCGATTAACCGTGCGGCCATGTACGGCCAGAAGTGCGCGCTGATTGAAGCCAAAGATCTGGGCGGTACCTGCGTGAACGTCGGCTGCGTACCGAAAAAAGTGATGTGGCATGCCGCGCAGATTCGCGAAGCGATTCATCTGTATGGCCCGGACTATGGTTTCGATACCACCATTAATCATTTCGGCTGGGATAAGCTGATTGCCAGCCGCACCGCGTACATTGACCGTATCCATACCTCCTATGACAACGTGCTGGGCAAAAATAAGGTCGATGTCATTAAAGGCTTTGCGCGCTTCGTCGATGCGAAAACCATTGAAGTGAACGGCGAAACGATCACCGCCGATCATATCCTGATCGCAACCGGCGGCCGTCCGAGCCACCCGGATATTCCCGGCGTTGAGTACGGTATCGACTCCAACGGGTTCTTCGAACTGCCAGCGCTGCCGAAACGCGTCGCGGTAGTCGGTGCCGGCTACATCGCCGTTGAACTGGCTGGCGTGATTAATGGCCTGGGCGCAGAAACCCACCTGTTCGTGCGTAAACACGCGCCGCTGCGCAGCTTCGACCCGTTGATTGTCGATACGCTGGTGGAAGTGATGAACGCCGAAGGCCCGCAGCTGCACACCCACGCCGTTCCAAAGGCCGTGGTCAAAAATGCCGACGGCAGCCTGACGCTGGAACTGGAAGATGGCCGTAGCCAGACCGTTGATTGCCTGATCTGGGCGATTGGCCGCGAACCGGCGACCGACGATTTCAATCTGGCAGCAACCGGCGTAAAAACCAACGATAAAGGCTACATCGTCGTTGATAAGTTCCAGAATACCAACGTACCTGGCATTTATGCTGTGGGCGATAACACCGGCGCGGTTGAGCTAACGCCGGTGGCGGTCGCCGCAGGCCGTCGTCTGTCAGAGCGCTTGTTCAACAACAAGCCGGACGAGCATCTCGACTACAGCAACATTCCGACCGTGGTCTTCAGCCATCCGCCTATCGGCACCGTCGGTCTGACCGAGCCGCAGGCGCGTGAACAGTACGGCGACGACGCCGTGAAGGTGTACAAATCCTCCTTCACCGCCATGTATACCGCTGTAACGTCGCATCGCCAGCCTTGCCGTATGAAGCTGGTCTGCGTGGGCCCGGAAGAGAAAATTGTCGGTATTCACGGCATTGGTTTCGGGATGGATGAAATGCTGCAAGGCTTCGCGGTTGCACTGAAGATGGGCGCAACCAAGAAAGACTTCGACAACACCGTTGCTATTCACCCAACGGCTGCGGAAGAGTTCGTGACCATGCGTTAACGCGGGCCGCCTAGATGAAAAAGAGCCAGACTTCGGTCTGGCTTTTTTATGCCGGTGATCCGGTGAGCGGTAGGCCGAATAAGGCGTTTACGCCGCCATCCGGCAATCAGAACCGCCAGTTGATGCCGGTCAACAGAGTAAAGCTGTCATCGCGGTCGACCATCGGGCTGTTTTTAATTTCATTGGGCAGCACGCTATAGGTCGCATTCGCCATCAGAATCAGGCTACGGGTCAGCGGATATTTCACCGTCAGGCCTACGTACGGCATCCAGCTCTCCGCTGGCGACCACGTCGCTAAGCCGCTACGCCGGGACTCTGCGCCCGACACGCCATAGTAGTAGCGGTTAAAGCGGTCATCGTAATAATAGACACCCGCCGCGGGAATCACCGACAGCTTGCCCACCGGCAATACGCGGAACCAGGACAGCTCGCCAACCCAGCCATCGCTGTTGTCCAGAACATCCGCCGCCGCCGACAGCTTCAGGCTGCCCCACTTTTCATGGTGATACCATGCCATGCCCGCCATGGCGGTACTGTGACGCTTATCCAGCTGCTTCATGGCGCTATCGTCGTTATCCGACGGGTCAAAGGTAAGCGGCATCCAGGAAGCGGTCAGGCTGACTTCATCACGTGGGGTTTTAAAGAGCGCGTAGCCTAATGTGGTCTGCCGAATATAAAAAGAATCACCTTCATAATTTACGATAGGCACCGCATGGGTATTTTCATTATATCCACGCCAGGGTGATTCATTATAAATAACTCCGGCACCAACGGATAATTCTGATGCCACAACATTGGACATAAATGGCGCTAACAAAAGTAGCAGCGCGCTGTGCTTAATTGACATTCCCGTTCTTCCAACCTACTATCATATCCTGATAGAAAATATGATAATATTTGTATTTATATTGCTGCAATCGCAATATTTATATAGAACTATATCAATTTATATATAGAGCCAGGCAATGAAGAAACTCCAGATTAAGCCGCAAGAATTAAAAATAATATCGGTGATTGCTGCCAGCGAGAACGTCAGCCACGCCGCCACTGCGCTGGGCATGGCCCAGGGCAACGTAAGCAAGTATCTCGCTGATGTAGAATCTAAAATTGGCCTGAAGATTTTTGAACGCAGTTCCCGTAAACTGTCGCTAACCCGTTTTGGCGAGGCGCTGATCCCCTATGTCAACGAACTGCTGGAAAAAGAAACCCAGCTAAATAATTTCATCGCTGACTATAAGCATGAAAAAAAAGGTCGGGTCACGGTTTATGCACCGACGATGATTAACGCTTACCTGGCTCGTAACGTTGTCAATAAAATAAAAGATATCGGCAATATTAATTTATATTTAAAAACATTTAACCTGGAACGAAAGTCTTTATATGAGGGCTCTGATTTTCCTGATGATTGTGATATTTTGATTTCCTGCGTACAGCCTAAAAATGAATCGCTGGTCGCCAACTATATCACCAAATATGTCCTCAGCGCGTATGCCAGCCCTCGCTATCTGGCACAACATCCAATGAGTTCGCCGGACGAGTTGGCACAGCACTCCTGTATTCTGATGGATTCCATGATGATCGACGAGGCCAATATCTGGCGCTTTGGGCTAGCCGGCAGCGAGGCATACCGTGATTTTCGCGTTGAGGGTAACTACATTTGCGACAATACCCAGTCAGCGCTTGAATTGGCGCGTAACGATCTGGGGATCGTCTTTGCGCCAAAGAGTAGCGTACAGGCCGATATCGAATCCGGTCGTCTCGCACCCTGCTTTGCCCAACAGTATGAATGGTGGCTGGACCTGGTGGTCATCTACCGCAAGCGTGAGTACCAGCCCTGGCGAGTACAGTACATCCTGGATGAGGTGTTGGCTGAGCTTCGCCGTCAGGTGGCGCAAACCCAGCAGCCCTAGCGTCAGCAAAAAAACACCTCGGCAAACGCAGCAAAAGTTTGCTCATTTCATATAAATGATTACTATTCTCATTCTTATTAAAACTATCCCGACCTCAGTTTCGGGAAACGCTTATCTTATGATGGAGTTGAGAATGGTATCGTTCAGTCTGCGTAAAACGGTGCTCTGCGCCGCGCTCATCACCGCTTTTACCGTGCCCGCCCTGCCCGTAGCCGCCGAAAATACGCAGCCTGGCAACACTGCTGGCACGCTAAAAACGACGTCTTCTGTCACACAGCGTGAACTGGGCGATGGCCTGTATGAAATGGCGCTATTCCCGGCAGACCACGCGCTTTACGTAGCCAGCGCCCAGAGCTTTAAAGAGACCAACGGCGGCGTGATTTATCGTCTGGACCCGACCACCCTCGCAACCACCGGCACAACTCACACCGACCTCAAGAATTTCGGCATGGCGGTCGATGATGACGGCAAAACGTTCTACGTAACCAATTCACTGGACGGGGGTGTGTCAAAAGTGGACGCTAAAAGCGGTAAAGTGCTCCAGCGTCTGATCCTCGGCGGCAAAGGGAAAGAGGGTCATCCGGCCGGGGCACGTGAAGTTCTGTTCCATAAGGGTATGTTGTTCATTGGCCGCGTGGCCGATCCGGGTTCTATTTCGGTCGTCGATGCCAAAACCATGACCCTGAAAGCCACTATTGATAATGCAGGTAAATGGGTTACCGGTATTATTTTCTCACCGGTCACCCAGCGCATTTATGCAACCAACGGCAGCGGCGAAGTGCTGGTTATTAACCCGCAAAACAACAAGATTGAACAGCGCTGGACGCCGGGCGATGGCAAAGATTACCTGCTGCTGAATATGGCGGAAGACCCCAAAACCGGCCGTTTGTTCGTGACCGACGATTCGCAGGGTAAAACGACGCTGGTCTTTGATGAGCGCACAGGCAAAGTCATTAAGCGTATTGCCGGCGATGCGCTCGGTATTAAGTTCGATGCGAAACGCAACGCGATTTTCATCAGCCAGCGCGAGGCGAAAAAGGTGCTGCGTCTGGATGCTACCGACTATAGCGTGAAGCAGAACTGGGATTTCGCTACGCGCCCGAATAGCCTGCTGCTTTCAGACGACGGCAGCGCGCTGTACGTGACGCTTAAGCAGGATTTCAACAAAGATCACTCAACGAAAGGGCCGGATAGCATCGTGCGGATCGCTCTGGATTAACCCTAACCTGCACGTCATCAGGCGTGCAGGTTTTCCGCCCTCGGTATCCTCACCGCCGTTTATCACCGCTGTCCCCACCTAACCCTGAGAATAATGCAGTTTTTTACCCGCAGGACAATTAACCACTTTATTTTTATACTATTTTCTTATTCCTACCGCTGCGATTAATCATAAATTTAAAAAAATATAACCACCAATGATTATATTTATAACCCATAATGAGCACTCATCTACTACTTTATTTTTTATGCTACATACCCACCCTATCCATATCCGAAGTATGTTATTTTGTGAGCGCAGAAAATTAAACAATTCAACTTTCTGAATTAAACAATACGGTATATACAGGGATATTACCCCTACGTATAATTTCGCGCTGTCATACATTAAGGTCAGGTTATGCTCAAGCACGTTCAGGATATGGCGCTTTTTGCGCTGCTGGTAAAAAACGGTTCATTTACCAAGACCGCCGCTGAACTGGGCATGACCAAATCACGTATCAGCCAGAGAATCAGCGCCCTTGAGGAGTATCTCAATCTGCGTCTGCTCAATCGCACCACTCGTAAGATTTCACTCACCGCGGACGGCGAGCGCTATCTGGCCTACTGCCATGAGGTTGTAGATGCCAGCATCCGCGGTGATAAAACGGTACAGGCGCTGCAAAAGCGAACGGGCGGGAAGCTGAAAATCATTGCGCCACCTGGATTTATGGCCAGCATTTTACCCGCAGTACACCATCAGTTTTTGCAGACGCACTCGGATATTGAGCTTCAGCTGATTACCGCCGACTCCTTTTACGGCTCGGTTGGGGGTGAATTTGACGTTGCCTACCGAATCGGTAAGCCATCGGATGATACCTGTATTGGGCGCCACCTTGGGACCTTTAGCCGCTTCATTGTCTGTACGCCAGCGTATCTGGCGCAGCGCGATATCTCGCGTCCGGAAGCGCTTCAACGCGGCGATCTCATTACCCATCGTACCTGGAAAAGCATCTCGCTGTTCCGGAACGATGAATCCTATGAGCTCATCATGCCGCTACGGCATACCAGCGACAACCTGACCTACATTCTGCAGCAGGCGCTTCAGGGAACCGGCATCGCTATCCTCCCGGAGTATATTATTAAGCCTTATTTGCAAAGTGGCCAACTGGTCACGTTATTGCCACAATGGGCTGTGCAAAAAATAGATCTGTGGATGATTTATCAGAGCAAAACGCATAATCCCGCAGTACTACGCGACTATATTAACTTTATCACCCAATATGACGTTATTCATAACGTCATATAAAAATCGATGCCACTGCATCACATATTCCACCCATCAATTTGAATAAGTAACAAAAATGACAACAACCTCTCTCTCTTTGGAAGAAAAATCGCTACTGATTTTCAACCAGCAAATTAAAATGGATAAATACTGGAATACCTATTCCATGGAGCTTATCACTCAAATCACCGCAACCGGCCGGGTATACCATCATCATATTCAGCCCAGCGAAAAAGGCCGCCTGTGCGTAAATGTCTTTAACGGCGTGAACATCAATATCATTCGTTCACGCGTTTTTGGTGAAATTCAGATTCGGTTCGAAGTGGAATCCGAGGAGCTGGGACGCATCGATTTGCAGTCGGCCTGCATTGACGTCCACGGTCATCTCGATCGGCATATCCCGGTACAGGATAAAGTGAAGGTCTTCGAGCACTATCTGGAACGCCTTCAGGTAGTGTACGACACCATTTTAGCGCTATCACCCGAGAAGGCATAAAACCATGATCGTCAGGCCGGAGCAAAGCTGGTTGCGCAAACTGTTCTCATGGCGCGGTTCCATCATGAGAAAAATCGCTCCGCAGCTTTGTTTCTTTATCGTACTCAATATTGCCTATCTGTACTTACTGCCGCTGCTGCATCTGCACGGCATTATTGCCAAAGAAAGCTCGTTCTATTTTATCGGCATCTCAATATCCATCTCAGTGTTTCTTGGATTTCGCAACAACACCGCGTGGCTGCGTTACTGGGAAGCCCGTAAACTGTGGGGCGACCTGCTGATCGTCAGCCGCTCGCTGATGCGGGAAGCAATCAATACCACGACGGCAAGTACGAAGGATAAGAAAGAACTGCTGGATTTGGTCGTGACTTACTGCATCACGCTAAAGTCCAGGCTGCGCCACGGCCCGGTGCCGGTTTCCCGCATGCTGGGCTATCAGCAGCTCACCACCCCCTGCAACGCGCTACTGCAAAATATCGGGCTATGGCTTTATCAGCACCGGCCAAACGAACTGGTGTACCGCAACTTTAACCACTATCTCAATCAGATGGGGACCATTCAGGGCGGCTGCGAGCGCATTAGCAACACGCCAATCCCCTACGCGTATTCGCTGCTTCTGCATCGTACGATAGGCATCTTCTGCGCGATCTATCCGCTGCTGCTGATTCATGACTTCGGTTTTTTGACGCTGCTATTCTCCATCTTCACTACCTACGCGCTGCTGGCGCTCGACGCAATTGCCACCGAGCTGGAGGACCCTTTCGGTACCGAAGATAACGATCTGCCGCTCAGCGCCATTTGTAATGCCATCGAGATAGATCTGCGGGAGATGCTGCATGACGGACTCATCCCGCCGAAAATGAAACCGGACGCAAACTATCGCCTGCTGTAAGTGCGTTACGCGACGACGTCGCGTAACTCCGGTTAACGAATGACCTCGTAAATCGCCTTCTGTATCCTCAGCCATTTTTTACTCTCGGCATCGCCCGTCGCCTTGCTACGTCGCTGCGCGTTATCCACTGCCAGCCGCTGGCGGGCCACTACCGCCGGCGTGGTGCAAAAAGCCTGCAGATAGGATTTTCGTACCGTATTCAGCGGCGCGCCCTGAGACAGCTCGTGGGTCAGCGTGTTGATAAAGCGTCGACACGGCTTCGGCTCATTCATCTGGCGCCGATAACGCAGCAGCAAATTCAGCACTGTCTCGTGCCCTGCGGACATGGCCAGCTCGGTCCATGACACCTGCCAGTTCATGCCGCCGCGTAAAAACAGTTCGGCCACTTCGATATTGTTGCTATCGATAGCCGAACGCAGGGCGTTGCTGTCCCAGAGAATACCGCGGCGGGCCAGTATTTCCCGAGGAGAGACCGCTGCGAGCGGCTCGGCGACGATCGCTGCGCTGGCGACCGCTAGCGGCTGCGTTGGCTCCGGTTCCGGCAACGCCGTCAGCAACCCAATCGCCCCCAGCGTCATTCCCAGCACCGTGACCCCTACTGCACACCACAGCGTCACCGCGATCATCCGTTCACGCACATCAGAATGCCGTCGCGGCTGGTGTAACTCGCGCTCAATACTGTCTGGGATCGGCCGCGTATCCGGCCCATAAGCGTGTACGTAGTCCTGCGCCCGAGCCCAGAATTGCTGAACCTCACCGCCACCGGCAGCCATTAAACTTGTCGGGTTAACGCGGATGCGCCCCTGTTCATAGGCTCGCTGCACCGGCGCGGTGATCTGCTGGGCATAAAGATCCAACAGCAGGCATTCCATTTCACTCAGCGAATGACGGGCCAGCGCAGAATTGCGCATGCGGCGGATATCATCAAGAAACAGATGCAGCGTTACGCGCTGCTCAACCAGAAAAGTCAGCGCCGTCGCATAGTTAAACAGCGCGGCGTAATGGCGAGAGAACACCTTTTTATCGACAATCAGCAGCGCCACCTCACCGAAAGTCATGCCGCCCAGGCTCTCGCCCGACGGGCTACGAGAGGACCAGCGGGCGCAGGCCTGCGGGCCAAACAGCGACTTTAACGCATTGTGCAAATGCGCTTCGTCGGGCCAGGCCTGAACCACCAGGCCGCGCAGCGTCAGCTCGATAGTACGAATCTGGCGCAGCGCATGTTCCTGAAGCTGTTCGGCATCGTCGTCATAGCCCGTGTTATACATCAGCAGCGGCTGCTGCCGTTTGATGTGCTCTAACGTCACGACAAAACGCAGCGCGGCAATCAGCTGATTTTCCGTGGCCCCCTGCCCGTGTTCGTAGGAGGGAATGCCCTGTTGCAGATGGCGAAGTTGCAGCATAAATTCGCTCAGCTGGCTGTCGTTAATACGCAGCTGTCGGGCCACCACGCCCCAGCCGCCAAGGTTCATCCGTGCCTGGTCTAACTGTTCCAGAAACCAGCGGGGATCTTTGCCTTCCGTCACGCGAAGCTTAAGCAGTGTGAGTATTTCAATGGAGGCCTGACGAATGATGCTCAAGCAATGTTCGAAGTGCTGAGCAACCTGACGCGATGACGTCGACATCTTCACGTTCCTTAACCAACAGCAAGGCCATTTCGCCTTTGGATTAATATGTTGTTTTTTTGTTATTTTTGTCGTTACACCATAGACCAAATCAGGCAAATTAGCAGTCCTGCCCCCTCCATGAGAATGTGAAATTATGACCGCGCTCACCACGAAACGATTAGTCTGCACTCCGCTTGTCGACAGCGACTGGCCTTTCTTCCTCTCTCTGCAGCAGGACCGTCAGGTGATGCGCTTCGTGGCAGACGATCGCCGCGAGCAGGAGATCCGCGCCGCCTTTGACGCCCGACTGCCCCACTGGTCCCCCGGCGATACGCACTGGCTGTGTCTGCTGGTGCGCGACGCGCAGAACGTGCCGCTGGGCATTACCGGCTATATCCATCGCGACGTCGACTGCGCAGAAGTCGGCTTTTTATTTGCACCGGTCGCGCAGGGCAAAGGCTACGGCAGCGAATCGCTGCGCGCGGTGTGCGATTTCGCTTTCAGTACGGGCGGTATACGCCGCCTGACCGCCACGGTGACGGCGGGCAATATCGCCTCCCGCCGCACGCTGGAAAGGCTTGGTTTCCGTCTGGAGGGCGAGCTACGAGAAAGCTATTTCCTTGCCGGTGAGTGGCGCAACGACTGGCTGTTTGGCCTACTCAGTCACGAATATGATAGTTCACCGTCATCCGGCCAATAGTCGGGGGCGCACGACTCTTTTACACTCCTTTCTTCACCAGAAGAGAGGGCTTCATGTTCACAGGCATCACCACGCCCAGCGCACAGGGGCTGGCATTGATTAAGCGCTTTCAGGGGCTTTCGCTGGAAAAGTATCGGGACGCGGAAGGGATGTGGCTGATCGGCTACGGGCATCTTATTCGCGACCAGGAGCGTTTCGACACACGCTTAACCTGCTCGCAGGCCGAAGCGCTGTTCCTGCAGGATGTGGAAGCCTATCGGCAGCGGCTTTGCCAGTGCATCGACGCGCCGCTGGCGCAGCATCAGTTCGATGCGCTGCTGTCGCTGGCCTTCAGCCTCGGGCCAGAAGGCATCGTGCGTTCGGCCATCGTACAGGCTATCCAGCGACGGGATTTTCACGCGGCGCGGGTAGCCTGGCAGCAAGAAGGCGAGCGGAAAACCAGCCTGGCTGTACAGCGCCAGGCTGAAGCTGTGTTATTCCAGACAGCCCGGTGGTAAATCCTGACAATGGTTGAGCATCATCGCCGCCTGGGTGCGGTTTTTCACATCCAGCCGGCGGTATAGCGACTCAAGATGCGCTTTTACCGTACCGGCGCTGATATTCAGGGTTCGGCTAATCTGTTTATTGGTTTCACCGTTCGCCAGCAAAATTAATATTTCCCGCTGGCGCTGGCTTAAATGATATAGCCCCTGCCGGGTTTGTTCTTCATTCACCTGCCAGTCGCCCGGCAGGCAAATTAAGCCGCGCAGCACGCTTTTTATCGTCTGCACAAACACTTCCACGCTGGCGTCGCGCGGAATAATAGCCTGCACATTCAACGCCAGCATATTGCTGAGCCATGCCTGGCGGTATTCATTAACAATGATGATGCCTTTCGATTCCGGAAACTGCTGGAACTTCTCTTTTAACAGCCACTGACAGAAATCTTGGGAAGGTGCGAACAAGTTCCTGATATGAGATCATCATATTCATCCGGAGCGCATCCCAGAGGGACATCATGAGCCATCAACTCACCTTCGCCGATAGTGAATTCAGCACTAAGCGCCGTCAGACCCGAAAAGAGATTTTCCTCTCCCGCATGGAGCATATTCTGCCATGGCAGAATATGACCGCTGTCATCGAGCCGTTTTATCCCAAGGCGGGCAATGGCCGACGGCCCTATCCGCTGGAGACCATGCTGCGTATTCACTGCATGCAGCATTGGTACAACCTGAGCGACGGTGCCATGGAAGATGCCCTGTACGAAATCGCCTCCATGCGCCTGTTTGCCCGATTATCCCTGGATAGCGCCCTGCCGGATCGCACCACCATCATGAATTTCCGCCACCTGCTCGAGCAGCATCAACTGGCCCGTCAATTGTTCAAGACCATCAATCGCTGGCTGGCCGAAGCAGGCGTCATGATGACCCAAGGCACTTTGGTGGATGCCACCATCATTGAGGCACCCAGCTCTACCAAGAACAAAGAGCAGCAACGCGATCCGGAGATGCATCAGACCAAGAAAGGCAATCAGTGGCACTTTGGCATGAAGGCCCACATTGGTGTCGATGCCAAGAGTGGCCTGACCCACAGCCTAGTCACCACCGCGGCCAACGAGCATGACCTCAATCAGCTGGGTAATCTGCTTCATGGAGAGGAGCAATTTGTCTCAGCCGATGCCGGCTACCAAGGAGCGCCACAGCGCGAGGAGCTGGCCGAGGTGGATGTGGACTGGCTGATCGCCGAGCGTCCCGGCAGGGTAAAAACCTTGAAGCAGCATCCGCGCAAGAACAAAACGGCCATCAACATCGAATACATGAAAGCCAGCATCCGTGCCAAGGTGGAGCACCCGTTTCGCATCATCAAGCGGCAGTTCGGCTTCGTGAAAGCCAGATACAAGGGGCTGCTGAAAAACGATAACCAACTGGCGATGTTATTCACCCTGGCCAACCTGTTTCGGGTGGACCAAATGATACGTCAGTGGGAGAGATCTCAGTAAAAACCGGAAATAACGCCAGAAATGGTGGAAAAAATAGCCTAAATAGGCTGATTCGATTGTTTGCGGGAAAAAAATCGGCCCAGATCCGCGAAATTTTAATCAGCGAGTCAGCTTGGGAAGAAATGACCTGCTTATTCGCACCTTCCCTAACTTTCATTCCATGAATAAATATTGACTGCCTGTCAAACATGACTACCTGCATAACGCTTTCCCCATAGAAAAATCAACGCGTCTTATTGGCCGAAAGAGTAATCCTCGCGGTATAAAATAAGAACTCGCCGTTTGGCCTGGGGCATTCTACGTAGATATTGAGTAATCTAAACATTACGATTATGAATGCTTACAACCCTTGCTTTGCAAGCATACATTCATATAGCTCATTACATCTGAATTAAGGAAAAGATTAAGGCAAGGGCAAGGAATGAATATTAATTTTGAGGAATATAGCGAGTAGCCGGGCAAATAAAAGCCGGAGGCTGAAATAAATCCGGTTTCAGACTTATTTCAGCACAATTCGTTCAGCTAGCCCGATAACAGGGCCTGTGACCGTTTACAGGAACATGCCGCCCGAAACTTCAATCCGCTGCGCGGTCATCCAGCGTAGGTTATCGCTCAACAGCGCGGCAATTGCACCACCAATATCATCCGGCAAACCGGCGCGTCCCAGCGCCGTTTGCGAGGCGACGTATTTGTTGAGTTCTTCGTTATCACGCAGACGCCCGCCGCCGAAGTCGGTTTCAATCGCGCCCGGCGCGATACTGTTCACCGAGATTCCGCGCGCGCCCAACTCTTTCGCCTGATAGCGGGTCAGTACCTCCATCGCCCCTTTCATCGACGCATAGGCCGCATACCCCGGCAGAGCAAAGCGCGCCAGGCCGGTCGAAACGTTAAGAATTCGCCCACCGTCGGCCATCAGCGGTAGCAGCTGCTGAGTCAGGAAAAACGGCCCCTTAAAGTGGATGTTCATCAACTCATCAAACATGGCTTCCGACGTCTCGGCAAACGGGGCGTACAGGCCGATACCGGCGTTGTTCACTAAATAATCAAACGTCTCGCGTCCCCATACCTGCCGGAGCTGTTCTTTAACCTGTTGGGCAAAGCGAGAAAAGTCTGCGGTATCGCTGACGTTCAGCTGTAATGCCGCCGCTTTCGCGCCCATTTGCTCCACTTCAGCGACGACCTGTAGCGCAGCATCGCGCTGGCTGTGGTAGGTAAAAATAATATCCGTGCCCTGTGCGGCGAGCTTCAGCACCGCATTTTTTCCCAATCCGCGGCTGCCGCCGGTCACAATCGCAATACGCTGGTTCATAGGAAACCTCATTTCAGGTGGTGTGTACGTTGAGAACAAGCTTATTAGGTGATAAAAAAACAATAAATGCCCAAAATTGCGCTTCACTGTCTCAATTACGACAACAATAGGTCATCCTGATGGATAAAATTCACGCAATGCAGCTGTTCATCCGCGTGGCAGAGCTGGAGAGTTTTTCACGCGCGGCAGAGACCCTGGGCCTTCCTAAAGGTAGCGTATCGCGGCAGATTCAGGCGCTGGAAAACCATCTGGGCAGCCGCCTGCTGCACCGCACCACCCGGCGCGTGCTGCTGACCCAGGACGGTATGGTCTACTTTGAGCGCGCCAAAGATCTGTTGAGCAACCTGGAGGAGCTGGACAGCCTGTTCCAGACCGACCCCAGCAGCGTTAGCGGACGTCTGCGGGTGGATATGCCGGTTGCCATTGCGCGCAACGTCGTCATCCCCCGGCTGCCAGATTTTTTACAGCACTATCCGGGCATTGAGCTGGAGCTCAGCAGCAGCGATCGCCTGGTGGATGTCATCCGTGAAGGTTTTGACTGCGTGGTGCGCGTCGGAGCGCTGAAAGACTCCGGGCTTATCGCCCGCCCGCTGGGAAAACTCACCGTCATTAACTGCGCCAGCCCGTCGTACCTTGCCCGCTTCGGGTATCCTGAATCACTGGAAGATCTCAGTAGCCATGCGCTGGTACACTATGCGGTAAATCTCGGCGTGCGGCCGCAGGGCTTTGAAGTGGCAAGAGATAACGGCAGCCAGTGGGTCAAAACCGGCGGCGTACTGACGGTGAACAGCACCGAGACCTATCATGCCGCCTGCCTGGCGGGGCTGGGGATTATCCAGGTACCGCGCGTCGGCGTACGCGAGGCGCTGCACGGCGGTAAGCTGATCGAGATACTGCCGCAGTATCGGGCAGAGCCAATGCCCGTATCGCTGCTCTACCCGCACCGCCGCAATTTGTCGCGCCGGGTACATCTGTTAATGGAATGGTTAACCGAGGTGCTGCGAGACTATGTTGATTGAGCTTTTCCGGATGGCGGCGTAAACGCCTTATCCGGTCTACAACCCCGTAATGCGCCAGCGTAGGCATGATAAGCGAAGCGCCACCAGGCGAGCCGAACGAGCCGTGCACGCACTGACGTCGGGGAACCCTCTATACTTAAGTAAACGCAATAAAAAGGACATTCTTCCTGATGACGTCGGAAAACAACGACAAACGTCTACAGCAAAAGGCCAGCAAAGCGCTGGATACCGTCACCAGCACGGCGCAAAAAGTTCAGCGCAACCCGGTTATCGCCCACCTGCTCCGCGCCGCCGAACGCTTTAATGACCGCATGGGCAACCAGTTTGGCGCGGCAATCACCTACTTCTCGTTCCTATCGATGATTCCGATTCTGATGGTGTCGTTTGCCGCTGCCGGTTTTATCCTCGCCTCGCACCCGACGCTGTTGCAGGATATCTTCGATAAGATCCTCAACAACGTGAGCGATCCGACGATGGCGGCTACGTTAAAAAGCACGATCAACACCGCCGTACAGCAGCGCACAACCGTCGGGCTGGTCGGGCTGGGCATTGCCCTTTATTCGGGCATTAACTGGATGGGCAACCTGCGCGAAGCTATCCGCGCGCAGTCGCGCGACGTCTGGGAGCGTACGCCGCAGGATCAGGAAGCGATTTGGCTTAAATACGTGCGCGACTTTATTTCGCTGATTGGTCTGCTGATTGCGCTGATCGTCACGCTGTCGATTACCTCCGTCGCCGGATCCGCCCAGCAGATGATTATCTCTGCGCTGTATCTCGACAGCATCGAGTGGCTTAAGCCTGCCTGGCGACTGATTGGCCTGGCCATCTCTATTTTCGCCAACTACCTGCTGTTCTTCTGGATTTTCTGGCGTCTGCCGCGCCATCGGCCGCGAAAAAAAGCACTGCTTCGCGGCACCTTTATCGCCGCCATCGGCTTTGAGGTGATTAAAATCATCATGACCTGGACGCTGCCGACGCTGGTGAAATCCCCCTCCGGCGCGGCGTTTGGCTCGGTACTGGGGCTGATGGCCTTCTTCTACTTCTTCGCCCGCCTGACCTTATTCTGCGCCGCATGGATTGCCACCGCCGAATACAAAGACGACCCGCGCATGCCGGGAAAACCCCAGCGTTAACGGCGCCGCTGGGCTGAAAATTTCAGTCCAGCGCTTCGTTTTAGCATATAAATCCAGTTAGTAACTTTTATTTAACCAAAAACCAGTTTTATCATCCAAGTTATAAAAAATGTGAAGCATTTCATGGATGCTAAATTCCCGGTATAAAAATTATCCACTTTTTCGCCCGTTATACGCCATTTTACAATCCTGTTACAGATTGAAATGTCGCTTTTGCTATGTCTAATATGGCCTTTCGTTCGCTATAAATATTAGAAATCACTATGACCAGCACAACACTCGACAACGAACAGGCCACCGTACCGGTTAACTCGCGTAATAAGGTCGTCGTCGCTTCACTCATCGGCACTGCCATTGAGTTCTTCGACTTCTATATCTACGCTACCGCAGCGGTAATCGTATTCCCCCATATCTTCTTCCCGCAGGGCGATCCGACGGCGGCAACGCTGCAATCGCTGGCAACGTTCGCTATCGCCTTCGTCGCTCGCCCTATTGGCTCCGCGCTATTCGGCCATTTCGGCGATCGCGTGGGGCGTAAAGTCACGCTGGTTGCCTCGCTGCTGACCATGGGCATTTCAACCGTGGCGATCGGCCTGCTGCCGAGTTATGAAACCATCGGCATCCTGGCACCGGTACTGCTGGCGCTGGCGCGTTTTGGTCAGGGCCTGGGGCTGGGCGGTGAATGGGGCGGCGCGGCGCTGCTGGCCACCGAAAATGCCCCGGCGCGTAAGCGCGCACTATACGGCTCATTCCCTCAACTGGGTGCGCCAATCGGCTTCTTCTTCGCCAACGGGACCTTCCTGCTGCTTTCATGGCTGCTGACCGACGAGCAGTTCATGTCCTGGGGCTGGCGCGTGCCGTTTATCTTCTCTGCGGTGCTGGTGCTCATCGGCCTTTACGTACGCGTATCGCTGCACGAAACGCCGGTGTTTGCCAAAGTGGCCGCCGCCGGGAAACAGGTCAAAGTGCCGATGGGCACGCTGCTCAGCAAACATGTCCGCGTGACCGTACTCGGCACCTTCATCATGCTGGCGACCTATACGCTGTTCTATATTATGACCGTCTATTCAATGACCTACAGTACGGCTGCCGCACCGAACGGTCTGGGGCTGCCGCGTAACGAAGTTCTGTGGATGCTGATGCTGGCGGTGATTGGTTTTGGCGTGATGGTGCCGATTGCAGGCTTGCTGGCGGACCGATTTGGCCGTCGCCCAAGCATGATCGTCATCACCAGCCTGATCATCCTCTTTGCCCTGTGCCTCTTCCAGCCGCTGCTGGGCTCCGGTAATCCGGCGCTGATTATGCTGTATCTGCTGGTGGGCTTGAGCCTGATGGGTCTGACCTTTGGTCCTATGGGGGCGCTGCTGCCGGAGCTGTTCCCGACAGAAGTCCGTTATACCGGAGCCTCCTTCTCCTACAACGTGTCGTCTATTCTGGGCGCATCCGTGGCACCGTATATCGCGGCCTGGCTGCAAAGCAACTACGGATTGTTCTACGTGGGTGTGTATCTGGCCGCCATGGCGGCACTGACCTTAATCGCACTGCTGTTGACGCACGAAACGCGTCACGAATCCCTGTAAGCACCTCTCCGCTGGCCTACGACGGCGTGGGCCAGCGTCATCCTAAATCAATCATCAGCGTGTCCAGTGTCGACATCGGCACCGGCCGGGACAGAAAATAGCCCTGTGCCGCATGCGCCGGCGATTGCTGAACTTCTCGCCACTCCTCCAGTGTTTCAACGCCTTCAACGATAACGCCTTCGCAGTAGCGGTTCATCAGCTCCAGCAGCAGGATAAACAACTTGCGACCTTCCGGGGTTTTGCGCAGCATGATGAACAGATCGCGCGCCACCTTGATATAGTCGTAGCGCACCTCATTGAGCGCCGAGAAGTTCGCCATCCCGGTACCAAAGTCATCCAGCCACAGCGGGCCGAATTCGCACAGCGACGCAACCGTTGAGTCCTGCGGCAGCGGCATATGTTCAACCAGCTCAAAACGCAGCCACGGCAGCGTTTCAATCATCGTTCTCAGGATCCTGTCCTGCCGCATTTCCAACAGCGTCGGCGCGTCGACGTTAACCGACGCCAGCACCTTGTTCTGCACAAAAAAGTGTTTCTTTTTTGCCAGCATCGCCACCTGTTCTTTGATGACGTGGATCCGCTGGCCGATAGAGACGGCGGCAAAGTAACGATCCGGGGCAATACGCTTTTGCGGTTGAGAGGGATGGGTCACTATCGTTAGCACTTCGATCGCCATCAGGCGGCCTTGGGTGGTGTAGATAGGCTGGTAGGTATAGACGCGCTCACACTCTTGCCAATAACGCAGCTGCTCGAGGTTTTCTCGCTCCGCATCAGGAACTCTCGCCCGCTGGCTCACCTGCTTTAACGTCATTTAAGCTTCCTGTGAATAGAGGGTCAGAGGGTCTGGTGTTTAGGTTATCGGCGTGCCGATTGAGAACTTTATGTTCAATGTCGCCATTTTATTTTTCGTAGACGATGACAAATACGTCGTAATACGCGCTAGCTCAAAAAAAATAATGGAACGTTGTTTTAATATAGTTGACCACCGATTAGCCACAGCGCACACTACGAAAAATTTACCGAATCAGGTTGATGACTATGTCTAAAAAAATTGCCGTGATTGGCGAATGCATGATTGAACTGTCCGAGAAGGGCGCACAAGTTAACCGCGGCTTTGGCGGCGACACCTTAAATACGTCCGTCTATATTGCGCGTCAGGTCTCCCCTGCAGAACTCAGCGTCAGCTACGTCACCGCGCTGGGTACCGACACTTTCAGCCAGCAGATGATGGACGCCTGGCAGGCAGAAAACGTTAAAACTGACCTGATTCAACGCATGAATGACCGTATGCCGGGCCTGTACTACATCGAGACCGATGACACCGGCGAGCGCACCTTCTACTACTGGCGTAACGAAGCAGCCGCCAAATTCTGGCTGGAGAGCGAGCAGTCTGCCGCTATCTGCGAGCAGCTGGCGAACTTTGACTACCTGTATCTGAGCGGCATCAGCCTGGCGATCCTCAGCCCGTCCAGCCGTGACAAGCTGCTGGCGCTGTTGAAACAGTGCCGCGCCAACGGCGGTAAGGTTATCTTCGACAACAACTACCGTCCGCGTCTGTGGGCTAGCAAAGAAGAGACCCAGCAGGTTTACCAGCAGATGCTGCAATGCACCGATATCGCTTTCCTGACCCTCGACGACGAAGACGCGCTGTGGGGCGAGAAGCCGGTTGAAGAAGTGATTGCCCGCACGCACGCCGCTGGGGTGAGTGAAGTCGTCGTGAAACGCGGTGCAGATTCATGCCTGGTCGCCATCAAGGGCGAAGCGCTGGTCGATGTTCCGGCAGTTAAGCTGCCGAAAGAGAAAGTCGTCGACACCACCGCCGCTGGCGACTCCTTCAGTGCGGGCTACCTGTCCGTGCGTCTGACCGGCGGCGATGCCGCTGCGGCGGCAAAACGCGGTCACCTGACGGCGAGTACCGTGATCCAGCACCGCGGAGCGATTATTCCACGCGACGCGATGCCTGCTTAAGGTTTCGGGTATAAAAAAACCTCTTCCGGTTGGGAGAGGTTTTTTTTCGTCTGGAGGGAGTGCCAGGAATTTGCACGCTCGGTTCCCTCTCCCCTTTGGGGAGAGGGTTAGGGTGAGGGGATACCGCGTGCTCACTGCGCCGGCGGAATATCCGTCACATCCAGGTGGCTATCCTCCGTCACCGCCCCGCCTTCCGGTTTGGTGGCCAGCATGATCTTGTTCCAGGTGCTCTGTAGATCCTTCATATTGAACTCGGGCTCACCCGTCGGCTGCTGTAAAATCAGCGCCATATCCTGCGACAGCTGCTGGCGAAGATCCTGATTCAGCATCTCCAGCGTCAGCGAGTCAAGGAAGCTCTGACGCAGCTTCTGGTACTGCTCCGGCGCGATATCCACCACCTGATTTTGCAGCGAACGCATACGCTGGCTAATCAGCACGTCGGTATCCATACGCGCGTAGGTCGTAAACAGCTTTTGCAGCTCCAGCTTTTTCTGCGCCACCAGCGCATCAAACTCATCTTCCGGCAGGCCGTTCTCACGGACCTCAGCCAGCTCGCGCGCCACCAGCCCCAGATTGCCTTCCAGTTTTTCACCCGGAGAATCGAGATTAATACCGCACTGCGCACGCAGGTACAGCACGCGGCAGTCAAAGCCGAGGCCGATATCCTTCATGTTAGTGCGGCTCAGCTTCTGCTGAACGTGCCAGAACAGCGCCTCGCGGGCCAGGTCTGCGCGCCAGTAGCGCAGCAGCGCTGCCGACTCACGAATCGGTTGCCACGGCGCATCCCACATAATCGAGAGACGGTCCTGGCGCACGGCATTGGTCATAATGCTGACCGCTTCCGGGCGCAGCGGTGACAGCGTCGGCACGGCCGCCGGCGTTTCGCGTTTGCCCTTCAGCCCGCCGAAGGCTTTGCTGATTTGCTCGATGGTTGCACGGCTGTCGACGTTACCCACCACGATCAGCGTCATCGCGTCCGGGGTGTACCATTTCTGGTAAAACTCCGCGACCTGTTTGGCATCCACCGGCATTTTCAGCGGCTCAGCCGGATCGTGCCCCAGCATGGTGGAGCCTTTCAGGCGATAGCGCCACCAGCCTTCTTTGGTATCCTGCGGCCAGGTTGCCACCATATCCTGCACGCCCAGCGCGTAGCTGACGGTTTTCTGGTCGATCTCGAGCTTACCCAGCGAACTGGACAGCCAGTTCAGCGCCTCTTTTTGCAGGTCGCTGCGGCTGTTAGGCAAGCTCAGGTTAAAACGGGTGTAATCATACGAAACAATCGCCGGCGGCAGCGGGCGCTTTGGGTCAATGCTCTGCTGCCACAGAGAACGCGCCTGCATGGTTGGCAAACCGCCGCTTTGCGTCAGCGCGATACGAGGAATAAGGTGGCTGTAGCCAATTTGCTGCGCGCTTTCATTAAGCGAGCCAATATCAACCGAGAGCCGGATTTCGACACGGTCACTCGGGCGCTGCGGCGTGGCCAGAACCTGCCACTGGAAGCCGTTAGGCAGCGTACCTTGTTGCCAGGCCGGGTCCGGCTGGAGCGTTTCTGCCTGCACATAGCTGGCTGCTGCCATCATCAGCAAACCACCGGCTAAAAGTCGAATTTTTGTGCCCTGCATGTGAACCCCTGATGAACGTTCCTGGTTACAAAGGCAACCGCACGCGGCGATTGCCTAAAATAATGAAGTAAATACGTCAGTTAGACCACACGATCGCGAAAACGTCACATGGCTGATAAAAATAAAATGCGCGACAGCCCCAGGCTATCACGGCCAATCAATGACGCCGCCTAATTATGCGCAGGAGCCCGCACTCCAGCAAGGGAGTACGGGCGTAACAGGAGGGATTAAGAGGATAATTCGTGCGATTTGTTCGCGGTCGGACGGTTATTGAGCACGTCGTCCATCTGTTTCGCATCAAGCTGCTTCACGCGCTTGGCAACGACGATGGTCGCCACGCCGTTACCAATCAGGTTGGTCAGCGCACGCGCTTCAGACATAAAGCGGTCAATCCCCAGAATCAGCGCCAGACCCGCCACCGGCAAATGCCCTACCGCCGAAATGGTGGCCGCCAGCACGATAAAGCCGCTGCCGGTAACACCCGCCGCGCCTTTTGAAGACAACAGCAGCACCACCAGCAGCGTCACCTGGTGGAAGATATCCATGTGGCTGTTGGTCGCCTGGGCGATAAACACCGCCGCCATCGTCAGATAAATCGAAGTGCCATCGAGGTTAAACGAATAGCCGGTTGGAATAACCAGCCCCACCACCGACTTGCGGCAGCCCAGCTTCTCCATTTTATCAAGCATACGCGGCAGCGCCGATTCCGAAGACGAGGTCCCCAGCACAATCAGCAGCTCTTCTTTGATGTAGCGGATAAATTTGAAAATGCTGAAGCCCGTCGCCCGGGCAATAGAGCCCAGTACCACGACCACAAACAGGATACAGGTGATGTAGAAACAGATAATCAGCTGCCCCAGTTGCACCAGCGTACCCACCCCGTACTTCCCGATGGTGAAGGCCATGGCGCCGAAGGCACCAATCGGCGCAAGGCGCATAATCATGTTGATAATGCCGAAGATCACCTGTGAGAAGCTTTCAATCACGTTGAAAATCAGCTGACCTTTATTGCCCAGACGGTGCAGCGCAAAACCAAACATCACCGCGAACAGCAGCACCTGCAGGATGTTACCGCTGGCAAACGCGCCGATGACGCTTGACGGGATAACGTCCATCAGGAAAGCGATAATTCCCTGATCTTTCGCCTGTTCCGCGTACATTGCCACCGCTTTTGCATCCAACGTCGACGGATCAACATTCATGCCTGCGCCGGGCTGAATCACGTTAACAATCACCAGGCCAATAATCAGGGCAATAGTACTGACCACTTCAAAATACAGCAGCGCCACCGCACCGGTACGGCCCACCGCCTTCATGCTTTCCATGCCAGCGATCCCGGTCACCACGGTACAAAAGATAACCGGCGCGATAATCATTTTAATCAGTTTGACGAAGGCATCGCCGAGCGGTTTCATTTGCGCGCCAATTTCCGGGTAGTAGTGACCGAGCAGCACACCGATCACTATCGCGGTCAGCACCTGGAAATAGAGGCTTTTGAAGAAAGAGGTTTTCATAGGATGTCCTTAAGCTATAGACACAGGAAAAGTAGGGTTTATTTTCGCCTGTGCGCACAAAATAACATCCAAGAAACATAATCGAAATATTTGTACGTTTATTTGATACTTAATTGTTAAATCTTTGAGCTGACACGCACAATCACAATCTTCAGTCGCTCGGCAGCAGTGATTTCTCCTGGCCCAGATAATCCTGCTCAAACACCTCCATCGGCACCGCGCGGGCAAATAAGAATCCCTGTAGGACATCGACATCTGCGGCACGCAGCCAGGCATATTGTTCTTCGTTTTCAACGCCTTCAGCAACCATTCTCAGGTTAAGGCTGCGCCCCAGCTGGATGATGGCCGCGACCATGCTGGCGTCCTCCGGCAGCGTATCAATAAAGATTTTATCAATTTTCAGGATGTCGACCGGAACCGACTTCATATGCTGGAGCTGACGCAGCCCGGCATAACCCATGCCGAAATCATCCAACGCAATGCGTACTCCGGCATTGCGTAACGGACGCAGAATAGCGACCGCTGCTTTCGGATCGTCAATGCGGCGGCTCTCGGTCACTTCCAGTACCAGAGTGCCCGGCGCGATGCGGTAGCGGTTAAGCAGCGCCAGCATGTCGGACACCATATCGTGATGCAGCAGCTGCAAAGCAGAAATATTCACCGACAGCGGCAGCATAATCCCGCGCGATTGCCATACCGCCAGCTGACGACAGGCTTCTTCCAGCACCCAGTGACCAACGGTAACCATCAGCCCGCAGGATTCAATGCTATCAATCAAATCGTTCGGCAGCGCCCAGCTGCCGTCCGGCTGGCGCTGGCGCAGCAGCACCTCGGCGCTACAGACTTTACCGGTGGCCGTTTCAACCTGCGGCTGAAGCCAGAGAGAAAACCGCTGGTTATCGAGCGCCGTCAGAATATCGCTCTCTTCGGTGAGCCGTTTCTGCGCATTGGCCATCTGTTCCGGGTCGAAGAATTCAATCTGATTCTTCCCCTTGCGCCGCGCGGTAAAGGCGGCGGAAAGCGAGCGGCGATAGAGTTGCTCCGCCGTCAGGCCGTCGTTGTACATGGCAATACCAATGCTGGCGCTCGGGCGTAGCTGAATGCCCTGCAGCGGCAACCGTTCATTTATGGTAGTGAGCACTTGCTGACCTAACGTAATTGCATGCCACGGTTCTTTGATGCCGTAGGCCAGAATCGCAAAATCGTAGCCGCTGACCTGTGCCAACACCATACGTGGGGTGATCACCTGCTTAATTTTCTCAGCCAGCGTCAGCAGCAGCATCTCGCGCTGCGCCTCTTTCAACACGCCAGCGGTGTCCTGCAACGTTTCGCAGGCGATGGCCAGCAGCGCAACCGGTGATTTGCGTGCCAGACTCTGCTCCAGCAGCCCCAGCAAGAAGGCTTTATTCGGCAGATCCGAGATCGGGAATCGCGTTGACTGACTGCTCAGCTCGTCATACTGGCGCAACAGCGCCTGCTGGTTGCGGTTATAGCTGCGTACCAGCGTACCGATCTCATCGTCATGGTGCAGGCGCGGCAGCGCGAGCTGGTGCCCGATACGATCGGCCCCCGGCAAATCGTGAATTTCATAGGCAATGCTGCGCAGCGGCCTGACGATCAGCCTGTTGATGCACCAGGTCAGCGCAACGGTGAGGATCAGAACTAAAAGGAAGTAAGCAGTCACTATCGTTGCCAGGGCGCTCATCACAAACTTATACATGCGCCAGGAGTCAGCCTGAAGCACCAGATACGCCAAGGGCTGCGGATTTGCCGGGCGTTCCAGCGAATAGAGCGGCAGCGAAATCTGCACCGGCAGCTCGAAAATTCGCGTGATGTTCACCGGCACGGGACGCTCCGGAATAAAGCTCATGCGCAGCGCCTGAAACTGGTTGGGCAGGACGACATCCGCCCGGCTGACAATACCCGACGGCTGAATACGGCCAAGAATGGCTTCGGCTTCGGGAATATCAGCCTTAAGAATGGCAGCCGACAGGGGCTGGCGTACGGAGCGCGCGATACTCTCTAACTGCGTGGCCGTGTTATAGCGATCCTGCTGCACAAAGTGGAACAGTAAAATGAAGCAAAAGATAAATAAAAACAACATGGTAACCACAGCTACCATGGCCATTTGTTTTATAGTAAGTGAACGGCTGACGCGCAAAAGAGCTCTCCACAGGTACGAACGTATTGCTCAGGCATTGAGAATAACGAGGCTGGCGCCAAAGTCAAAATGGACTCCGGCGCAATAATTATAACCCGGCGTGATGCCGGGTTATATAAGACGAATACCTAATCCGGGTAGACGAATTACCAGTCGGCGTAAGGCACAAGCGGCTGGGGCGGCATATCGAGGTCACCCTGCCAGCCTGCGGCAGAGTAACGGACGTACAGCAACGCATGGCTTGGGGTGTAGTCTTTCGCCTGCTGAATATCCACGCCGGCGCCGATAAACCAGTTGGACGTCACGCGACGTTCGATAATCGCCCGCGCGGTATAGCCATAGCCCTGGCTGCTGCCGCCGTGGTTGACGTCATCGCTGGCATCTTCCTGCCACTGCGAAGGTATCAGATTCATCAGCGGATAACGCGGTTCAGTACGGGTACGCGAATGCGACCAGGAGACGGAACCGCCCAGCTCCCACGACCAGTTTTCCGTACGCTGACGCCAGTTTATCGGCACGGCGAAGGAAACGTACTCCTGCGGACTGTAGTAACCGCCCTGACCTAACGTATAACCGCTCAGATCCTTCTGGTAGTGCCAAATCATATTGTTCAGCCCAACGGTCACCCGACGGTTATTCTCATTAATGACCTTGTAGTAATAGCCGGTCATCCAGCGCACGCGCCAGTTGTCGGCAACGTTCTTGCCGGTTAACTGGTCGCCGCTTAGCGAGGCCCACACGCCGTTGGCTTCGCCTTTATCGTAGCTCAGACTGACGCCACCGCCGTTAGCGCGTACCCCGCCCCAGGTGGTGCCGGGATGGTCGCCGCTGCTGTTATCTTTTTGCCCGCCGAAGGCCAGCAGCGAGCTGGAGACCGGGCGACGATGCGCGTTCAGCGTATAGCCAAACGGGCCCAGATCGTTGCTGTAACTCAGGCTACCGACGATATCCACCACGTTAAAGCCAATCGGCGTGGTGCCAATGTCGGCGTTCCAGGTGTCATTTTTCCAGCCCACGGCCACGCTGGCCCCGCTGTCGCTCTGATTGGCCGAGCCATTACAGCGGGCCAAATCACAGGTCCCCCACTGTTCTTTGTGGTAGCCATTTTTGTCGGTCGAGAAGCTGCCGGCATCCATATTCACCAGATCGGAACGGAAGAACATGCGGCCATCGGCCAACGGCGCATCGACCTGAAGCATGGTGGTGTGCGCTTTCAGGTCCGAATAGCCGCCGGTGCCCTTGGAGCCCCAGTAATCGTGCTCCAGAGTCACGTTGAGATCCTGCTGACGGTACAGATCGGCGGCGTCGCTACGCACGCCGCGCTTGAGCCAGTCATCTTTCTCATCGTTGCGCGTCAGACGCGTAAAAGTGTCGTTATCCTGCGGGCGCGTTGGCGTAATGCCCGTTGCTACCATCGCATCTTTATACGTTTCCAGCGCCTGCTGCGGGTTACCGTCCTGCGCCTGATAGCGTGCCGCATCGCGCAGCACCATAGCGCTTTCCATCGACGGCGGCTGTGCTTTGGCCTGCGGCACTATCGCCGTCAGCATTTTCTGCGCTGTAGCGGTGTCACCCAGTTGCGCGTTCACCAGCGCGATACGCCGCTGGGTATTGAGCGAACGCTGCCCTTCCGCGGGGACTTCCGCAAGCTGTTGACGCGCCGCCAGACGGTTGCCATCGGCGGCATAGACTTCGGCCAGCCCCAGATGCGCATCTTCATCATGCGGATCTTTTGCCAGCACCGCGTTGTATTCAGCAAGCGCGGTGGCGCGGTCGCCCCGCTGCTGCGCCCAGTCGGCCAACGTCGAATGAATGCGCGCAGATTCCGGCTGTTGTTTCAGCAGCGCAATCGCCTGCGCCTCCTGTCCACCGTCACGCAGGCGGTTCGCCTGCGCCAGCATCTGGTCGCTGCGCAAGCGCTGATCCAGCTCGCGAATGTTGTCGGTCCACTGCGATGACGGCAGCGCGGCCAGATGCGTTAGCGCTGCCTGGTCCTGACCGTTTCCGGAAAGATACAGTCCGTTGGCGTAGACCTGATCGGCATCGGTCGGTTTTTTACGCGCCAGGTTGAGCATCAGACGGTCGGCTTCGCCGCGCTGCCCCGCGCTCACCAAATCGCGTGAGAGACGATAGGTGATCCACACATCGTCAGGCGACAGCGCCAGACGCTGACGCTGTAGCGCCGCCGCCTGCGCCCACTGCCCGCTGTTTTCCAGCGCTTCCGCCTGCTGCGAAAGGCGATCGTTGGTCAGGCTGCGTTCAATATCATCAATACTACGACGCTGGCTGGCCGAGAGTCCGTTGATAAAGGCAGTGGCTTTCTCCGGTGACTGGGCGCGATAGATATTAGCCAGACCACGTACCGCGCTGCTGTTGCCGCGATCGAGACGCAGCGCCTGCTGGTAGTAGCGCTCCGCGCTGGCGCTGTCCTTACGCGCCATCGCCACATCGCCCAGCCCCAGCACCGCATAGCTGTCGGTCGCATCCAGCTTACGCGCCTGCTGATAGAAGCCCTCTGCCTGCGCCAGGTTGTTGGCCTTCAACGCCGCATCGCCTTTACGAATCAGCGGCCAGTACAGTTGCCAGGTTTGCGGTTTGTTCGCCTCGGCTTCGGCCTCTTTGGCTTTCGCGAGGAAAACCGGGTCCGCCAGCTGTTTTTGCTGCTCCGCCAGCAGCGCCCGTGCGCTGTCCGCCGATTCGCCGCTGGTAAAAATCAACAGATAGCGCTGAAGCGCCTGTACGCTTGACGGGCTGGCGGGCTGAGCTTTGATAGCTTTAAACCAGATATCGCCTGCCGGCCCGCGGCCGCCCGCCGATTTCGCCATCTGTTCCAGCACCGCAAACGCCGCGTCGCGCTGGTTATCGCCCAGCAGTGTATTTGCCAGCGTCATTTGCAGGCCAACATTTCCCGGGTTTTTCTGGTTCAGCGTCTGCAGATGTTTGAGCGCCTCATTGTGGCGCGCGGGCAGCTTCACCACCGCGGTCCAGTACTCAACGGCATAGTCGCCGTCCGGCGGCGGGCCGTTGAATGCTTTCTCATATTCGGCCAGCGCTTCCGGCACGTGGCCGGTGGTCGCCAACAAACGCGCCTGCTGTAGCGCCTGGCGCCCGGCATCCGTATTGAGGCCAATTTCTGCGCGCGAAGCGTTATATTCAGCCGAATCTGGCGCCACCTGCCCCAGTTTTTTCAGCTGCTGCTGCGCGCCAGCGGTATCGCCCTGACGCAGCATGTAGCGCAGGCGAGCCGCCAGCACCTTCGGATTATTGGGGTTAATCAGCTCCAGACGATACAGCGACTGCTGGACCAAATCGTCGCGCTTACTGGCTTCCCCCAGGCGCACCTGGTTGAGCAACTGCTCTTCTGCCGACGTATCCGCGAAGGCCGGCTGCACCAGCGACAGACCCAGAGAAAGTGTGAGTAAACTTAGTGTGAATTTGCGCATTCCTGGCCCCAATCAGGTAGGAGTTCGCCGCGGGCGCTGAAGCGAAAACGATGTTGATCCCAGCCCTGACCAAAGAGGGTCAGAACATAACTGTAATAAGCATCCGCGCTGGGAAAATGGTCGGCAACGCGCTGGCGCTGAGCGGCCTGGACGTCACGATCTTGTAAGAACGGCAGAAGGGAAGCCGAAAAGCCCACCGGGCCATCGCCGGTCACTTTGCCCGTGGCGATCGCCACTTTTTCCGGCGGGAGCCCCTGTCTGGCGGTCTGCGCCGCCATGGCGTTAAAGCGTTTAAGCAGGCGCGCTTTTTGCGGATCGGCATCGTGCATCATGCCCACCCACAGGTAGACGCGAATGGCATCATAGCTGCCGATAATATTCGCGTCTTTCAGCTGCCAGCCCTTCCCTTTTTCGTAGCTCACCCAATCCGGGGAAAAGCCTTTCGGCGCGGTGTCGAGCAGCAGTTTGAGGTTAGTATCGCGCAGCGTCGTCCACGGCGCGCCGAAGCGGCTGAAGTACTGCGCCAGCTGCGGCGGGAGGTAGCTTGGGTTAAAGCGCCAGCGCGTCTCTTCGGCAAAGCCGACGCGGCCGGGCAGCAGCATCAGCCCCAGCCCAGGCACCTTCACCACTTCGTCGTCGGCAATCTTCGCCAGCAGCGCTTTGCCGGTAGCCGTATAGTCGTCGTTTTTCCACAGCCGACCGGCTTCCAGCAGCGTCCAGGCAATCCAGACATCAGAGTCAGAGGCAGAGTTGCTGTCCAGCACCGTCCATTCCTCATTGCTCTTTTTACCCCACAGCCAGGCCGGAAGTCGCTCGCGCAGCGAACCCTGCGCGAGGTTATTCTGCGTCCAGCTCAGCAGGGTGGCGAACATCTGCCGATCGTTCGCCGCCAGCGCAAAGAACAGCGCGTAGCTTTGCCCTTCCGAGGTCGTGATTTTGCGCGCATCGCTGGGATCGATCACGCGCCCTTCCGCGCTAACGTAATCCTTTTTAAACTGCTCCCAGGCAGGCCAACCGCAGGCGGCCTGCGCCTGGCCGCCCAGGGCGCACAGCAGAACGATCCAGCTCAGTATTTTCATTGTGGCTTACTCGTCTTCTGGATCCAGACGACGACGGCTGATGATACGCAGCAGACGCCACAGTACCCATGCCAGCAGCACAATGCTGATCGCCGCAAAGATAGCCAGCAGCACCGGATGGTTGGAGAGCGCGAACCAAACGCGTTCAAACCACGGCAGGTGCCCTACATAGTAAATATCGCCCACGCGCAGGCTGCTGACGCCCGATTCACGAATCACCGACACCGAACCGAACATCGCCGCTCGTTTGCCGCTGTCGTTGAGCGCGCTGTTCAGCAGGCTGTAGCCGCTGCTGCTGTCGGCCAGCAGCGCGACGACGCTGCGCTGTTTGTAATACGGAGATTCAAAGCCGACGATGGCCGCCATTGGGCCGTCGGATGTAATCCCCGTCTTCACGCTTGGCTGGCGGTCATCCGCATCCAGGTAGATGCTCGGCAGATCGTTGTGGCGCACCGGCGTTTTCACCCAGCTCTGGGTGGCGTTCACCAGCAGGTCAACGTGTTTGTCATCCTTCAGCTGCTGCGGAATAGAGCCAATCAGCAGCAGGTCGGCGTCTTTATCCTTAATCTGGCTGCCGTCATCCACGATGGTCATGCCGGTCCCGGCGAGACCGGTCTGGCCGCCAATCACGCCAACGGTATTCAGCAAGGTGCTAACCTGCGCTTCAGACGGCGTCTTCGGCATCACAATCACCGTATCAGACAGGTCAGCCATACGAGTGAACGGGAAGCCCGCGTTAGCAAAAGTACGCAGATCCGGCATCGGCAGGAAGTGATAGTACTGGGAGAAGTCAATGGTGGAGTCGTCGCCGATAACCACATGATTCAGCACCGGCTGGAAGGTCACGCAGTTATCGACCGAGCCGCCAGGCATCGGGTTCATATACTGGAAGTCAAAGCGCAGCTGGTTCATGGCCCCCAGACGCAGCGCCGGAATGCTGACGTCGTTTTTACCGTCCAGCAAACCCTGCAGAATAGGCAGACGCAGCAACAGTTTGTTGACGTCCTGAGTGCTGTCCAGGTTAAACGACTGTAAGAACTGGTTGTTGAGGCTGATATCCATGCGCGAGCTGTCTTTGACCGGCGGCATGGTGTAACGGTACTTCAGATCCATATCGATGCCGGTGCTGCGCAGCAGATACAGATCCGGCGGCAGATTCAGCGACAGGTTGATAGATGCAGGCTCCAGACCGCTGGACTGAAGCTGCTGTTCGTAGGTTTTCAGCTCGCCAAAGGTCACCGGACGGTCGGTGCGCACCCAGTTCGGCGCATCGTAAGGCACGCGCGGCTGCAGCGGCTTCACATCGTCCACCGTCACGCTATTGCCACGGAACAAAATGTTGCCTGACGCAATCCCCTGCGCCGCTTTCAGCAGGTCTTTATCATCACGCCCGAAGACCACCAGCAGCTTCAGGTACGGATTGTTCGGATGGTCGATCATTTCGATCGTCGGCGCCTTCACCGCCGGATGATCGCGCAGGAAATCCGGGCGACGATCGTTCGTGGCAAAGACGATCGCGCTGCGCTCCGGCAGCGTGTTGTACAGCACCGGGAAGCTCTGACCGCGCCAGCCGGCTTTCGCGCCGAACCAGGAGGCAATAACCCCCGCAGCCTGCTGTTGCTGTAGGTCAGGCGATGCGGCGAAGACCATCGGCAGATCCAGCGTACGATTATCGCGGGCGTCAAAGAACGGCACCGGGAAATGCGACAGATCGTTGCGAACCTTCAGCGACTGATAGGTTAAGTCCAGCGAACTGCTGCGCCCGACGTCCAGCCAGACGGTCGTGTTTGCCGGGTTTTCACACACGTCGCGATAGTGGCCAATAAACTCGAGGCGCACGCGGTTAAAATCGGTGATGTAAAGCGGATCGACGGCAATCTGCGCCGTGACCTTTTTGCCCAGCTGCTCTTTGGTAACCGGCAGCACATTCATCAGCTCATCGTTCAGATAAACCTTCAGCTGCGAGGTGACCGGCAGCAGCGACGGCGACGGCGTGTAAATCAGATTGAGCAGCGCCTTCGACACCACTTCGTCGCTGCGCATGCCAAACTCGATTCCGCCATCCGGGTTAGCACCGCGCAGCACCATACTTCCCGGCGGCGGCGCGATCTGAGCGAAAGACAGCTTAACGTCACGAGTCGGCGCATCTTGCACGACGACGGGTGCCGTATCGGCTGCTGGAGCCGCCGCATCCTGCTGAACGGACGGCGCAACCGACACATCAGTCGTCGGTGCTGAATACGTCGTGAGCGGCAGTAAACTGCCCATGCCCATCGCCACTGCACAAATCCAGGAAAGGTTTCTTTTCATCGCATAATCATCATTATTGTTGAGCCAAAGCCGATAGCGGGTGCTCGAGAGCCGCCTCACGTTCCGGACGACGCGGTACAAACGAGGCCACCCACGCCACCAGCAAGGTGAGCGACCGGAAAATTTCCTTCGCCACCGGCGGCGCAAACTCGGCCAGATGACGGTAACCACGGAAGCCTAACTTCAGAATATCGAACAAACTTTCCAGCGGTTTGTCTTCCGGGAAGCTGTCCTGCCACAGCGCCCACGTATCCGCGCGCGCAAAGGTACACTGTACAAAATCAATATGCTGACGCGTGCTCATCGGCAGCAGCTTAAGCCCGACTTCGCTGCCCAGTACGCGCACGACCTGCGTTGGGAAGACGTATTCCTGCTGGCCGCGTTTAAGCAGCAGATTCACCTTCTGCTCTTCCAGCACCTGCGCGTCGCCGTTAATGCGAATGCCTACGCCACCGTCAGAGAAGTCGTGCACCGTACAGGAGAACAGGTGACCATCTTCGCGAGCAATCGCGCCCGGCATTTTGATCTCCACGCGATGTGAGCGGCGAACCTGTTTACTTTCCACCGACACGGCCACCGCGCCGCCAAGAATAATCAGGTTATAGAACACCCATATCAGGCTGATCCACACGGTGAGAACCTCGTTCTCCGGGCCATACATATAGCGCCAGATACCAAACGCCACGCCGACCAGGTTTAGCAACACGAGGAAGATATACGGCCGCGAGATAACCCAGTCGACGTACTCTTCCTCCACCAGCCCACCCTTGGCGGTAACGTTGAATTTACCTTTATGCGGGTTGAACAGCGCCACCATGGTGGGGGGCGCGATATACCACGCCAGCACCGTTTCATAGATTTCACTCCAGAACGAGTGGCGGTATTTGCCCTGAATTTTCGAGTTGGTCAGACTGGCGTGAATCATGTGCGGCAGCACGAACAGGGCGATCATCAGCGCAGGCGCATAGATGATGTAGGCGTGCAGCAGCAGGAAGGCCAGCGGTGCGGTCAGGAAGATCAGCCGTGGCACTCCCGATAAGAAGTGGAACATCGCATTAAGGTAGCAAAGCCGCTGCGGCAGCTTCAGTCCTTTGCCCAACAGCGGGTTATCGAGGCGGAAAATCTACACCATTCCGCGCGCCCAGCGGATTCGCTGGCCGATATGCGCCGACAGGCTCTCCGTCGCCAGCCCCGCCGCCTGCGGTAGACGCATATAGGCGGAGGTGTAGCCAAGGCGGTGCAGGCGCAGCGAGGTGTGCGCATCTTCGGTGACCGTCTCGACGGCGATACCGCCGATTTCATCCAGCGGTTTACGACGAATAACCGCACAGGAGCCGCAGAAGAAGGTGGCGTCCCACATGTCGTTACCGTCCTGGACCAGGCCATAGAACAACGTGCCTTCGTTCGGCGTTTTACGGAAGCGCCCCAGGTTACGCTCGAACGGATCCGGCGAGAAGAAGTGGTGCGGCGTCTGCATCATCGCCAGCTTTTTGTCCTTCAGGAACCAGCCCATGGTCATTTGCAGGAACGAGCGCGTCGGCACGTGGTCACAGTCGAAGATAGAGACAAACTCACCTTTCGCCAGCTTCAGCGCATTGTTGATGTTCCCGGCTTTTGCATGTTCATGCGTGGCACGCGCGACGTATTCAACGCCAACATCTTTGGCGAACTGACGAAACTCCTCACGCGCGCCATCGTCGAGGATCCAGATTTTCACTTTGTCTTTCGGCCAGTCGATGCCCAACGACGCGTAAACGGTATTTTTCACCACGTTCAAATCTTCGTTGTAGGTCGGGACAAAAATATCGACGGTCGGCCATGCGTTCATGTCTTTCGGCAGCGGCACCGGGTGGCGGTTCAGCGGCCAGACAACCTGGAAATAGCCCAGCACCAGCACAATCCAGGCATAGGTTTCCGCAAACAGCAGAATCAGTCCGCACACCAGGCTAACCGGATCGTTCCAGTTCAGCGTAGACGTATAGCGCCACCAGATGTAGCGGCAGGAAACCGTCAGCGATAGCACAATCAGCATCAGCGCGGAGAAACGACCGGGAATGCGGCGAACCAGCAGCGCCACGCCCCACAGCAGCATCAGGAAAATAAACTGAGACAGTGGGTTAAACGGTTGGGTAATGCATACCAGCGCCAGCAGCAGCGACAGCCCGACCACGACGCCGAGAATAAACTGGCGCAGCTTCGGATTGAGGTGCGCCAGCTCCTTTTTATGGTCCAGATGGTCGGTTTGCGCATTGATGCGGCCAGGAAGCGCATCCGCCCACTGGTTGTAACGCTCGCGCAGGCGTCCTACGCTCGCGAATGGCCGCCAGCTGATGGGTTTACGCGTCTGCGGCGGTTTACTGGCAATAAGCCAGAATGCCTGTAGCATAAAGCGCAGCGGATCTAACGGCCGCGGGCGCGCGAAATGAATATGCGGGAACAGTTCGTCCTGTCGCGCGCTCAATGCCTGCCAGCACGGGTTCTCCAGCGGCAGGAAAATCCACGCCAGGCCCGTCCACCAACAGGCCAGCGTTGCGGCAAGCCAGGACGCACCGGCGCGCCGATAGCCGACGTAACGCTCGCGCAGACGCGCATAGACCGGCGGAGCAAAAATCACGCGGCCAAGGCGAATCATGATTCGCTCTCTTGCGCAGGGCGATGGCCGGCATAGTGCATCAAACACCAGTTCGCGAGGGTAATCATCTCTTCGGCAGCAAGCGAGTCGTGACGATACTCACCCAGCGGCTGCTTGCTCGCCAGGCTCTCAGCCATCGCTTCGTCGCGATGAACCACGATAGGTAACAGATGACGCTGCGTTTGTAGCCACACCTGGTAGAGGTCTTCCTGTAGCTGGCTGTTAACGCGCAGGTCATTGATAAGAATGTGCGTATTCTGCGGAAACACCTGCTGATGCAGACGAATATGACAGTTGGCATCAGGCTTGACGACGGTCAGCGTATAGTGACAGGCTTCAACCAGCGCAGGCATCCACGGATAGAATCCGTACGGCAGGTCAATCAGGATCCACTGATAGCGCCCTTCACGCTCCAGCGTTTGCGCAAGCGTCGTCACGATAGCCAGCGTTTCGCCCAGCGCCGCAATATGCTGCTGCTCTCCCGCGCGCAGTTTGCCAAACGGCAGTATGTCGATTTGCGCGGTATAGCGCAGCGCAGCATCCCGCCAGTCCAGGCCGTCCAGCGTCGCACGCGCCCAGCCGCTTTCACGAGCGATATCGTCGTTGAATGACAGGCGCAGCATATTATCAGGGCAAGCGTCAATGACCAGCACCGACTCCCCGAGCAGTTGCAATGACCACGCCAGGGCCGCCGTGATTGACGTTGTGCCTACACCACCTCGCACGCCCTGTAATCCCAGAATAGCCATGAGGCTTCCTTATTTTTGTTCGGCTTTTTGTTCTGCAAACTCTGATAGCAGCGGCCAACGCTTAAACGCCGCAGCTAATTTTTCACGCTGGGAAATATCAGTGTAATCTATATTAGGTAGAGAGAAAGCCCGGCTAAGCGCGAGAAAATCGTTCTGGAAAGTGTATCCGAGCTCCGAATCAACGGATGTCGTCGTTTCGTTATCTGGCATTGTTTACTCCCTCTGAAATCAAAGTACGAACGCACCACATCTGTTGAATGGCAACCTTTCCATGAAATTCGTTTATACTGATCATACTTCAGATGGCAGATGAGCCCGTCCGTTTTTACTCATTCCAGCCACATAGTTATGCAATTTTCAGGGGATTTACTCACTTATCGCCTGACGATAACTCGAATTATTTAGAGTATACATGCTAAATCTGATGCTATTTAATTTCAATATTAGGTTTATTCTAGCGATGACACTAGTAAACTTATACTCAGGATTTTCGTCGATAAGAGGGACACGATGAACCCCATATTTTCTATTGGTATCCAGTCACTGTGGGATGAAGTGAGTCATATGCCTGCGGGTGGCGTGTGGTGGGTGAATACTGACCGCCATGAAGATGCCGTGAGTCTGCTGAACCAGACGCTCAGCGCACAGGCCGACTCGGCCAAAGTCGCCGTGGTGAGTATGGGAGAAAATCCTAACGAGCTCATAGCGTTAAAGGAAAATGCTGGCCCGAAAAAAATTTCGCTTTTCGCCATGCATAATAGCCAGAATGGTCTAGACTTTATGCGCCGCGATTTGCTCTGTACGCTCGAACCAAAAGATTATTTCGTTATACTTTTATGCTCTCACAATGCTTGGGAGAATATATCAGGTGAAAAACTCATCGATTGGATAAACAAATCTCAACGATGGGCTAAATACTACCATTGCACTCTCTTAGTTCTAAACCCCGGCAACAATGCGGACGCTCTGACTTCGCTTTTGTTAGGGGGATACGGATCTCTTTCCGGACTTGCGAATTTACGTTACCAGGGTGATAGTCAACTTCTGGATATATCTTATTGGGCGAATGAAAAAGGCGTTAGCGCTCGTCAACAGCTTTTAATTAAACAGAATGACAACGGCTGGCATTTAGCGCAAGACGAGGTCGCAAACGTTCAACCGCGCAGCGATGAAAAACAAGTATTGAGTAACATCGATATTCTTGAAGGGGCGCCAGCGCTTTCTGAACACTGGACGTTATTCGATACCAACGACGCGGTATTTAATGCTGCGCGCACGGCGCAGGCCGCCACGGTCATATTCTCACTCCGCCAGAATAGCCAGGTGGAACAGCTTGCCCATTATATTCATACCCTCCGTCGCCAACGCGGCAGCGCATTAAAAATCATCACCCGTGAAACCACGCCAAGCCTGCGCGCTACCGACGAACGTCTGCTGCTCAGCTGCGGCGCTAACCTGGTCATTTCTGCCAGCGCGCCGCTGTCGCGGAGCCTGACGTTAATTGAAAGCGTGCAAACACAGCAGTTCAATCGTCACGTTCCCGAAGACCTCACCACCTTATTGGCCAATACGGAGCCGCTGAAGCTTAAGGGCTATCAGAAGTGGGATGTATTCTGCGATTCGGTACAGAAGGTGATTAATAACACGCTGCTGCCCGCGGACAGCAAAGGTGTGATGGTCGCGCTGCGTCCTGCGCCAGGGCTGCGCGTCGAACAGGTGCTGACCCTGTGCCGGCCTCACCGCATGGGCGATATCGTGACCATTGCCGACCGGCGGCTGGTGATGTTTTTACCCTTCTGTCGGGTCAACGATCTTGATACGGCGCTGAACCATATTTTCCCGCTGCCTACCGGCGATATCTTCTCGAACCGTATGATTTGGTTTGAAGATAAGCAGATTGCCTCCGAGTTACTGATGATGCGTGAGGTCACGCCGGAACGGTGGACCCAGCCGCTTGATTTAGCGCCGAAACCCAAAAATGTGATTAACGCGACCTACGAAGGTAATAGCTGGCGACGCTACCCAGAACCTCATCGTTTGTCCGCCGATACCGAAGAGAAATCGTCATGATGTCGATAAGCGATATTGTTCAACTGGTTGTGCTATGCGCGCTGTTCTTTTTCCCGCTGGGGTACCTGGTGCGCCATCATCAACATCGTATTGAAAACACCTTCCGTTTGCTGTTTCTTAAACCCCGTTATGTTAAGCCGGTAGGCGTATTACGCCGCGATCTGGCCGTCAGGGCAAAATCAAAAAATGACTAAATCGACGCAAAACGCCGCCGCTACACCGTCCTCATCCTGGCACTACTGGCGGGGTCTGTCCGGCTGGAACTTCTATTTCCTGGTCAAGTTTGGCCTGCTGTGGGCGGGATACCTCAATTTTCACGCCATGCAGAACCTGGTTTTTATGGCCTTCCTGCTGTTCCCACTGCCCAATAGCCGGCTGCACCGCTGGCGGCAGTGGATTGCCATCCCGATCGGTATTGCGCTGTTCTGGCACGATACCTGGCTGCCGGGGCCGGAAAGCATTATGAGCCAGGGCTCGCAGATTGCGGGCTTCAGCGCTGACTATATCTGGGACCTGATCACCCGCTTTATTAACTGGCAGATGGTTGGCGCATTCTTTGTGCTGCTGGTGGCGTGGCTATTCCTCAATCAATGGATCCGCATAACGGTCTTCGTGGTTGCCGCCATGGTATGGATTAACCTGAGCACCCTGGTAGGCCCGTCCTTTAGCCTGTGGCCGACCGGGGAAAGCAGCAGCAGCGCCTCCGCGGCTCCCGCCGGTTCCGCCCCGGCCGCTGCGGCCAGCAGCGCGGCAACCAGCGCCGATATCCCAGCACAAACGGCAGCGCCGACGTCTGACAATCTCAACGCCTGGCTCAATAGTTTTTATGCGTCGGAAAGCAAACGCGCGACGGCCTTCCCGGCACAACTGCCCGAAGATGCCCAGCCGTTTGACCTGCTGGTGATCAACATCTGCTCACTGGCAAACTCTGACCTCGAAGCCGCGGCCCTGATGCAGCACCCGCTGTGGTCGCACTTTGATATTCGCTTTAGCAACTTTAACTCCGCAACGTCCTACAGCGGTCCGGCGGCGATTCGCCTGCTGCGCGCCAGCTGCGGCCAGCCGTCGCACACCAGCCTGTATCAGCCTGCGGGCAATCAGTGCTACCTGTTCGATAATCTGTCGAAGCTGGGCTTCACGCAGCATCTGATGCTGGATCACAACGGCGTATTCGGCGATTTCCTCAAGGAAGTGCGTGAAAATGGCGGTATGCAGAGCCCGCTGATGGATCAGAGCAAACTGCCGGTCAACCTACTGTCCTTCGACGGCTCGCCGGTGTACGACGACCTGGCGGTTCTCAACCGTTGGATGCAGTCGCCGGATATCAAACCAGGCGGACGCTCTGCGACCTTCTATAATATTCTGCCGCTGCACGACGGTAACCACTACCCGGGGCAGAGCAAAACGGCCGACTATAAGGCTCGCGGGCAGAAGCTGTTTGACGAGTTGGATGCCTTCTTTACCGAACTGGAGAAATCGGGTCGTAAAGTGATGGTGGTGGTCGTGCCAGAACACGGCGCTGCGCTACAGGGCGATAAAATGCAGGTTTCCGGTCTGCGCGATATTCCGAGCCCGTCGATTACTCACGTCCCGGCCGCCATCAAGTTCTTTGGCATGAAGGCCCCACATCAGGGAACCGCTATCGACATCAGCCAACCAAGCAGCTATCTCGCCATTTCCGAGCTGGTAGCCCGTGCGGTAGACGGCAAAATCTTCACCGAAGACAGCGTCGATTGGTCGGCATTCACTAGCAATCTGCCGCAAACCGCCGCCGTTTCGGAGAACTCCAACGCGGTCGTAGTGCAATACCAGGGTAAACCGTACGTTCGCCTGAACGGCGGTGCCTGGGTGCCGTACCCGCAATAACCACATGGCCCGGTCAAGTGATGTACCCCCGGGCCGATGCACCTCACGAAAAAGGCCGCAGAGTTTCCCCTGCGGCCCGGTTCGGGCGCATGTTGCCATTACAGCAGCCACAACGCCCCGTCAGGTTAGAACTTGAAGAAGTGACGAATCAGCGCCACTACCAGTGGGCCGACGATGGAAGTCACCACCGCAAGTGCTAACGCCTCATTGAGCGTCATATAACCGCCTGCGTTGCAATGGCAACGGTTCGCGGCTATCCTGTCTTTGTGAAGAGATGTTGACCTGCCCCCACGATTAGATACAACACTCAGTTAGTAACGTCGGAATCTTCATTCTCAGAATGACCCTTTCTCCAGCCCGCTGCAAATTCAGACGGTGTCTGATAATTCAGCGTGGAGTGCGGGCGGCATTCGTTATAATCCTGCCGCCAGTCATTAATAATTTTCCTAGCATGAACGATATCGCTGAACCAGTGCTCATTCAAACATTCATCGCGAAATCGTCCGTTAAAGCTCTCAATAAATCCGTTCTGCGTTGGCTTGCCCGGCTGGATTAAGCGCAACTCAACACCATGCTCAAAGGCCCATTGATCCAGTGCACGGCAAGTGAACTCCGGCCCCTGGTCAGTTCTTATCGTCGCCGGATAGCCTCGAAACAGTGCAATGCTGTCCAGAATACGCGTGACCTGAACGCCTGAAATCCCAAAGGCAACAGTGACCGTCAGGCATTCCTTTGTGAAATCATCGACGCAGGTAAGACACTTGATCCTGCGACCGGTGGAAAGTGCATCCATGACGAAATCCATCGACCAGGTCAGATTGGGCGCCGCCGGACGGAGCAGCGGCAGACGTTCTGTTGCCAGCCCTTTACGACGTCTTCTGCGTTTTACGCCCAGGCCACTGAGGTGATAAAGCCGGTACACGCGCTTATGATTAACATGAAGCCCTTCACGGCGCAGCAACTGCCAAATACGACGGTAGCCAAAACGCCTGCGCTCCAGTGCCAGCTCAGTGATGCGCCCTGATAAATGCGCATCAGCAGCCGGACGGTGAGCCTCATAGCGGCAGGTCGACAGGGATAAACCTGTAAGCCTGCAGGCACGACGTTGCGACAGACCGGTCGCATCACACATCAACATCACGGCTTCCCGCTTCTGGTCTGTCGTCAGTACTTTCGCCCAAGAGCCACCTGAAGCGCCTCTTTATCCAGCATGGCTTCGGCAAGCAGCTTCTTGAGTCTGGCGTTCTCTTCCTCAAGCGACTTCAGGCGCTTAACTTCAGGCACCTCCATACCGCCATACTTCTTACGCCAGATGTAAAACGTGGCATCGGAAATGGCATGCTTGCGGCAGAGTTCACGGGCGGGTACCCCAGCTTCGGCTTCGCGGAGAATACTGATGATCTGTTCGTCGGAAAAACGCTTCTTCATGGGGATGTCCTCATGTGGCTTATGAAGACATTACTAACATCGGGGTGTACTAATCAACGGGGAGCAGGTCAATGTGGATGCCCTCGTAAGTTGCCAGGTTAAAACCAAACAACGTGCGGGGGCTTTCTCTTTCCAGCAACATATGCCGCCGGGGATCAAGCCCCCGCAACATTGCGCCTCACCGGGAAGGCCCGGCTTACGTCCGATACTACTGCAAACCGTCCCGTCGCTCGCCGCCACCCGCTCACTTTCAGAATTGCGCCCGAGAACGAAAAAGGCCGCAGAGTTTTACCCCTGCGGCCCTGATACTGCGTCTATAGCAAGTTAGAGGCTTTTTTCCGGATTTTCATCCTGATCGACGGCGAAACACGCCACCAGCTGACCGCCATAATCTTTCAACTGCGGCTGGAGCTGTGTACATGGCCCAAATCGGCGGCGGCAGCGGGCGTTAAACGCGCAGCCCGGCGGCGGGTTAAGCGGGCTTGGCAGCTCGCCGGTGAGTTTAATGCGCTCACGACGTTCGTCCGGATTCAGACGCGGCGTTGCCGACAACAGCGCCTGGGTGTACGGGTGCTGTGGATTATTGAAGATCTGATCCTTACTCCCCTTCTCCACGCAGCGGCCCAGGTACATCACCATGACTTCATCAGCAATATGCTCTACCACCGACAGGTCGTGGGAGATAAAAACATAGGACAGCCCCAGATCCTGCTGCAAATCCATCATCAGGTTCAGCACCTGCGCGCGCACGGAAACGTCGAGTGCGGACACCGGTTCATCGGCAATCACCACATCCGGATCCAGCATCAGACCGCGGGCGATAGCAATACGCTGGCGCTGACCGCCGGAGAACATATGCGGATAGCGATCGTAGTGCTCGGTTTTCAGACCCACCTTCGCCATCATCGCCAGCGCTTTTTCACGACGCTGCTCTTTGCTGAGCGGGGTGTTAATCAACAGCGGCTCTTCCAGAATCTGTCCCACTTTTTTACGCGGGTTCAGGGAACCGTACGGATTCTGGAACACAATCTGGATCTTCTGCCGGCGCAGCTTTTGCGCATGCGGGTCGTGCTTGAGCAAGTCCTGCCCCTGGTAATACAGCTCACCGCCGGTCGGCACTTCAATCATCGTTAACAGGCGACCCAGAGTGGATTTACCACAGCCGGATTCCCCCACCACCGCCAGCGTTTTACCGCGTTCGAGGGTAAAGGAGACGCCGTCCAGCGCCTTCACCAGCCGTTCCGGGGCAAACATGCCCTTCTTCACCGGGTAGTGTTTTTTCAAGTCAATGGCTTGCAGCAGCGGCTGCTGCGAGGTGGCCTCGTGCGTACTCATAGTGTGGGCCTCCCGGCATCATCGAGTGGATAGTGACATTTCGACTGGCGAGCACCGTCAACGGTGTTCAGCTCAGGCTCTACGCTGCGGCATTTTTCCGTGGCATACGGGCAGCGCGGGTTGAGCAGACAGCCATTCGGGCGGTCGTACTTACCCGGCACCACGCCCGGCAGGGAAGCCAGACGCGCTTTGTCCTGAGCAAACTCCGGCAGCGCGCGCAGCAAGGCCTGAGTATACGGATGGCGCGGCGCGCGGAAGATATCGCTGGCGGCGCCCGTCTCCACCACCTGACCGGCATACATGACGATAATTTTGTGCGCCGCTTCGGCCACCAGCGCCAGATCGTGAGTAATCAGGATCAGCGCCATATTCTCTTTTTGCTGCAATTCAAGCAGCAGCTCGATGATCTGCGCCTGGATGGTGACGTCCAGCGCGGTCGTCGGTTCATCGGCAATCAGCAGCTTCGGACGGCAAGCGATCGCCATCGCGATCATCACGCGCTGGCTCATCCCACCGGAAAGCTGGTGCGGATAAACGTCCAGACGCGAGGCCGGATCCGGAATACCGACCTGGTTGAGCAGATCAATCGCCCGCTGACGGCGGGTTTTCTTATTACCGCCCTGGTGCACCTTGATGGCTTCCATAATCTGGAAGCCGACGGTGTAGCACGGGTTCAGGCTGGTCATCGGATCCTGGAAGATCATCGCCACTTCGGCACCGACCAGGTTACGACGCTCCTTCTCAGAGATTCGTTTCAGATCCTGGCCGTTGAACTGCAGGCTTTCCGCCATTACGCGGCCCGGGTAATCAATCAGCCCCATAATCGCCAGCGAGCTGACTGATTTACCGGAGCCGGACTCACCGACGATACCGACCACTTCCCCCTGGCTCACGCTATAGCTCACGCGATCCACGGCCTTAAACGGTGTGCCTTCATCGCCGAAGTGCACCGATAATTTATCTACATTTAATAACGCCATCTCGAACCTCTTACTGCTTCAGTTTGGGATCGAGCGCGTCACGCAGACCGTCACCCATCAGGTTAAATGCCAGCACCGTCAGCAGGATTGCCAGCCCCGGGAAGGTCACGACCCACCAGGCGCTTTGCGCAAACTGCAGAACGTCAGAGAGCATGGTGCCCCATTCCGGCGTGGGCGGCTGTGCGCCCATCCCCAGGAAGCCGAGGGCAGCCATATCGAGAATGGCGTTAGAGAAACCGAGCGAGGCCTGAACAATCAGCGGCGCAAGGCAGTTCGGGAAAATATTGACGAACATCTGGCGCATTGCGCCAGCGCCCGCGACGCGTGAGGCCGTAACGTAGTCGCGGTTCACTTCCACCAGCACGGCAGCACGGGTTAAGCGAACGTAGTGCGGCAGGGCCACAAACGTCAACGCCAGCGCGGCGTTACCAATTGATGGGCCGAAGATGGCCACCAGCACCAGCGCCAGCAGCAGGCTTGGCAGCGCCAGCATGATGTCGACGACGCGCATAATGATGTTATCGACCAGCCCGCCGAAATAACCGGCAACCAGCCCAAGAACGACCCCCATGATCAGCGACAGGACAACCACCAGGCACCCGACCAGCAGCGACAGGCGCGCGCCGTACATCAGCCGCGACAGTACGTCACGCCCCACATCATCGGTACCAAATAAGTGTGCCCACGAGCCGCCCTCCTGCCATGCAGGTGGCGCTAGCAGCGTATCGCGGAACTGATCCGCCGGGTTATACGGCGCAATCCAGTTGGCGAAAATGGCAATAAACAGCACGATGACCACGTACACCAGGCCAACGACCGCGCCCTTATTGCGTTTAAAGTAGTGCCAGAATTCCTGTAACGGGGTCATCGGCACCGGTGCTTTATTCTCAGTAACTTGTGACATGACGGCCCCTTACTTCTTATGACGAATGCGCGGGTTCACCACGCCGTACAGCAGGTCTACCAGCAGGTTGACGAGAATAATCATCGTCGCCACCAGCAGCACGCCGCCCTGCACTACCGGATAGTCACGGCGCTGCAAGGCATCAATCAGCCAGCGACCCAGCCCCGGCCAGGAGAAGATGGTTTCCGTCAAAATTGCGCCTGCCAGCAGCGTGCCGACCTGCAGACCGATAACGGTGACAACCGGCAGCATGGCATTGCGCAGCGCGTGGACGATAATCACACGCATGCGGGTCAGCCCTTTGGCGCGCGCGGTACGGATGTAGTCTTCGCCCAGCACTTCCAGCATCGAGGAGCGCGTCATACGCACGATCACCGCCAGCGGAATGGTCCCCAGCACGATGGCGGGCAGAATCATATGCGCCAGCGCGTCGATAAAGTTGCCCTCTTCCCCCCAGATGGCGGTATCAATCAGCATAAAGCCGGTCAAAGGGTTTGAGTCGTCGAGAAACACCATGTCACTCACGCGCCCGGATACCGGCGTCAGGTTCCAGTGAACCGACACCAGCATAATCAGCATCATGCCCCACCAGAAAATCGGCATGGAATAGCCGGTCAGCGCAAGGCCAACGGCGGTGTGATCGAAGATAGAACCGCGTTTAACCGCAGCCAGTACGCCCACCGGAATCCCCACGGCGACGGCGAAAATCATGGCGCAAATACCGAGTTCCAGCGTCGCTTTAAAGCGCGGCACGAACTCATCCCACACCGGGAGTCGGCTCTTTAATGAAATGCCTAAGTCACCGTGCAGTACGCCCCAGATATAGTGGAGGTACTGTTGCCACATCGGCTTATCCAGGCCGAGTTCGGCCAGAAGCTGGGCATGGCGCTCAGGGGAAATACCACGCTCGCCGGCCATAATCATCACCGGATCGCCGGGGATCATATGCACGAAGGCAAACGTAAGGAGGGTGATACCGATAAACGTTGGGATCACCAGACCCAACCGTTTGAGGATGAACTGCAACATAACCCTGATTCTCTCTAATGACGTCCCGCCTGGTCACAGGCCGTCTGTATTGCTCACAAATCTGCCGCCCTCGCCAAACGCGAGAGGCGCAGATACGGCGCGGCTTCCCACCCCAAGGGGGGCAGGAAGCATGCGCTGCCTGTTAAGGCGTCGTCTTTATTATTCGATAGATACGTTGTCGAAGTGGTGCTTACCTAACGGGTCAACCACATAGCCTTTGACTTCTTTACGCACCGGCTCGTATACGGTGGAGTGTGCAATGATCAGCGCCGGAGCCTGATCGTGCATCACCACCTGCGCCTGCTTGTACAGTTCAACGCGTTTCTCGTGGTTGTCGGTCGCACGTGCCGGCTGAATCAGGTCTTCAAACGGCTTGTAGCACCAGCGAGAGTAGTTAGAGCCGTCTTTCGCTGCCGCGCAGCTGAACAGCGTCGCGAAGAAGTTATCCGGATCCCCGTTGTCGCCGGTCCAGCCCATCATCACGGCCTGGTGTTCGCCCGCTTTCGCGCGCTTGAGGTATTCGCCCCACTCGTAGGTGACGATTTTGGCCTGCACGCCGATCTTCGCCCAGTCAGCCTGAATCATCTCCGCCATACGGCGCGCGTTCGGGTTGTACGGACGCTGTACCGGCATCGCCCACAGCTCAACGGTGAAGCCTTTATCCTGACCCGCTTCTTTCAGCAGCGCCTTGGCTTTTTCCGGATCGTAGCTGTAGTCTTTGACGTCGTCGTTATAGCCCCACATGGTTGGCGGGATCAGGTTTTTCGCGGCTACGCCAGCGCCCTGATAAACGGCCTTGATGATCGCTTCTTTGTTGACCGCGTAGGTCAGCGCCTGGCGCACTTTCACGTCATCAAACGGTTTTTTCTCGGTGTTGAAGGAGAGGTAACCCACGTTCAGGCCAGCCTGTTCCATCAGGTTGATGCTCTTGTCTTCTTTCATGCGCGCGATGTCGGCCGGGTTCGGGTACGGCATCACCTGGCACTCGTTCTTCTGCAGCTTGGCATAACGCACGGACGCGTCAGGCGTGATGGAGAAGACCAGACGGTCGATCTGCGGCTTGGTGCCCCAGTAGCCCGGGAACGCTTTGTACAGAATACGCGAGTCTTTCTGGTATTGCTGCAGCTGGAATGGACCGGTACCGATTGGGTTCAGGTCAACTTTCTCCGGCGTGCCGGCTTTCAGCATGTTGTCAGCATATTCTTTGGACAGAATAGACGCGAAGTCCATCGCCAGGTCAGCCAGGAATGGCGCTTCCGGGCGAGTCAGCACGAACTGGACGGTGTTATCGTCGACTTTTTTCACTTCGCTAATCAGGTCTTGCAGGCCCATACCTTCGAAGTATTCATAGCTGCCGCCAGAGACTTTGTGGTACGGGTTTTGTGCGTTTTTCTGACGGTCGAAGGAGAAGACGATATCGTCGGCGTTCATATCACGCGTCGGTTTAAAGTCTTTATTGTCCTGCCACTTCACGCCCTGACGCAGGTGGAAGGTATAGGTTTTGCCGTCCGGGCTGATGTCCCATTTCTCAGCCAGACCCGGGACGATTTCCGTGGTACCGGTTTTGAATTCAACCAGACGGTTATAAATAGGTACGGAGCTGGCATCATAGGTGGTACCAGACGTAAAGAGCTGTGGGTTAAAGCCTTCCGGCGAGCCTTCTGAACAATAAACCAGGGTTTTGGCCTGTACGCTGGCAGCAACGGTCATCGCGACCAGGCTGAGGCCCAGCTTCAGCATCCCTGACTTCTTCAAGGAAATACTCATTATTCTGCTCCAATGTGATATGTGTTGTTTTTACCCTTTGCATTGGGTTACACCGCCTGGCCTTATTTATTTTTTACCCGGCTTGGTCGATGCGTAGTAGAGGCGGGATTCCTTTCACTGGAACATCTGAGTTGCAGCGCGGATTCTCCATGAAATGCCCCTCATGCCCTACAATCTGTCAACAGAATGTGAAAACGTCAATACAGTTAACCGGGATTTGTATTGAAGGTGAGAATGGATGGGCAAAGATTAAAAAAAACCCGAAGCGCTATTTTCAGCAGAGAAATTTATGCTATGGGCGATAAGGCAGAGTTATCCACTTAATAATTTGCAACATTCAGTGATTAACAATTAGCCATAATGAGAAAAATTTCTTTCGATATGCTGATTATCTGAGCGATTAATGCCGCGAACGTTAAAACGCACAGGTGAAAATGCTGAGGTTACCCATAAGCAGCGTAAAAAAAGATCCCGCTATGCATATAAAAATACAATGGAATATGTCACAGAATTGTGAACAAACAGGTTAAGAGTTTGCGGCGAAGAGCGGGCCGAATGGGAGGTTGTTGCCGGATGGCGGCATGAATGCCTTATCCGGCCTACAGACTACAGATGCAAAAAAGCCGCTCATTGAGCGGCTTTTTCTAATTTGGTCGGTGATAGAGGATAACTCGCCACTTCGTGGCTCGCCCTGCGGGCCGTTGCTGACGCAACGTTCTCTCGCTGCGCTCGGGTCGAACCTCTTACCCCCGGAGATTCTCATCCTCTATCCGGGCTACAGATGCAAAAAAGCCGCTCATTGAGCGGCTTTTTCTAATTTGGTCGGTGATAGAGGATTCGAACCTCCGACCCCTTCGTCCCGAACGAAGTGCGCTACCAGGCTGCGCCAATCACCGAATGCGGCGCATCTTACTGCTGCGCCCCGCCCTCGTCAATCCCTTATTTTACAAAAGCCCTTCGTTCGGCCAGAAAGCCATCACTGCGCCGCTTTTTTCGCCTCGGGGACATGACACCAGTTATTACGCTCGTTGATACCGCCATCCGGGGAAGTGTACCCCAGACAGCCCATGATAGTGTCATAAAGCTCAACGTGGCGCTTCGGCTGTTTCATTGCCGCCTGCTGTTGCAGGTAAGCGAATGACTTCGCATGGTCCGGGTTTTCCAGATACTTATCAGACATCCAGACCAGCATCGGGACACGGAACTGCTCCGGCGGAGCCATCTTACGCGGCGTGCCGTGCAGACGCTCGTGGTTGTTAATCGACTCGCCGTGGTCTGCGGCATAGAAGACGATCGCCTTCTTATCGCGCAGCTGATCGAAAATGTTCACCAGGAAATGGTCAACGTAGGTGATCGAGTTATCGTACGAGTTAATCAGCTCCGCTTTGCTGCACTTATCGTCCACGTTCACGCACTCCGGCGTCCACTTCGCAAAGCTGCGCGGGTAGCGCTGGGTGTAGTTAAAGTGCGACCCCTTCGTGTGGATAATAATCAGATGTTTACCATCAACGCCGGTGCGCGCCAGCACGTTTTTCATTTCGTCCGCCAGCAGCATGTCATCCACTGCCTTACCACGGTTACGCGGTTCGGCACCGATTTGCTCACGGTAGGCGATGTTATTCGCCATGGTGTTGCTGTAGAACCACAGCTCGCTCTGCATGGCCAGGAGATCGCCGGTAAAGCCTAGCTGATGGAGTACTGCAAACACGTTCTGCTCTTTCAGCGTCCGCTGCGGGTTATCGCTGGCCCCGCCCTGACGGACGAACATACAGCGCAACGAGAGCTTGGTAGCGGTGTCGCAGGAGTAGCCGCGGAACGCCACCAGATTTTTTTCCTTTGCCAGCCCCGGCGTGGTATCTCGCCCATAGCCAAACAGGCTCATATGATCCCAACGGGTCGTTTCGCCGATGACAAACACCAGATAGGTGTCATCAATATCTTTCGGCGCAACATAGGTAAACTTTTTCGCCGGATCGATAAGCTCGTTAGTATCAAGGGACTCATCGACCTGCGTCCAGCCGTACAGGCTCAGCGCAGAAACCCAGTTGCTCGGCAGATAAGAGTTAGCCAGTACGCCGCCATAGCTCGGCATATCCACCTGTGACAGCCGCTCAGTATCTTTCAGATGCGACTCCATCAAGCGAATAGGGCCCCATACCAGCAGTGCCGTCACCAGCACAATACCGACGCCGCGTAAACGCTGCCCCCGCGTCATAAGCTGATAGAGCAGCGTGTCACGCGCCTGGTTAAACCAAATAAACACCAGCGGTACGATGCTGGTCAGCACCAGCCAGGAAATAAAATGCCAGCCCACCACCTCTTTGGAAAGATCGATATCGGGGGTCATAACCGAAGCAATAATGCCATAGCCAATCACGACATTAAGGTTGGTCATGTAGTAGCTGGCACCGGAGGAGATTAGCACAACGGCCGTTGCCAGCACTTTCCACATCCGGCGTCCACCGAGCGACAGCAGGCGCAGTAAAAAGAACGTCACCAGCAGCGTGCCGACCAGCTCAATGACGATAGAAATCCCTTTCTCGACATTAAAGTCCGCAAGGTAGCCGCCAAAACGGCGAACCAACACGGAATAGTTCATAAACCAGCCGATGTACACTGCCAGCAGAAGGCTCAGCTTCTGCTGGGACATCGCTTTGATATATCTCATTCGAAAAACCCTGGAAAAAGGGGAAAAAAAACCAGTTACAAATCACAGAATTAGTAAGCCAGTTAATAATATGCGTCATACCCACCGGGCCGCATTTGCAAGCGCGCTAAGTAGACAACAGGAAAGGGGAAAAGTATTCGCTACGAATGTGATCAGGCCAAATATTTACAAAAATATTTGGCCTGAATCATTTTATTGAGGAGGGCAATACGATTAGGCGTGGGCCTGATGCAACATTTCGGTTCGCGGCTGACGAATGGTGGTGGACAGCGCCAACGAGATAATCAGCAGCGCGAAAATCACGCAGAAGGTCACGTAGAAGCCGCCGAACAGGGAAGCAATCAGCGAACCGCAGATGCTGCCGATACCGAAGCCTAAGTAAATCACGCCGTAGTTTTTCGCCAGATTGTTCAGGCCGAAGAACTCGCTCACCAGCGATGGGAATACGGTGATAGTCCCGCCGAAGTTAAAGGCGACACAGGCGATAGCGGCGAAGAAAGTCACTTCATTGAGCGGAGCGAATAGCAGCGCCGCCATGCCCACCAGCGAGATAATCTGACCGATAGTAATCACGCGAATTCGTGCGATTTTATCGGACAGGATACCCAGCACCAGACGACCGCTGAGGTTAGCAATGGAGATGACGGTGACAGCATTTGCCGCAGTCGCCAAATCCAGATGAACCATGCCCTGAGCAATATCTTTCGCTACGCCAATGACATACAGGCCGCTCATGCAGGCGGTCAGGAACATAACTGCCAGCATCCAGTACTGTGGTTTACGCATGGACTCAGCCAGCGTAAAGTCGTTCGCCACCACGCCATTGCTGCTTTTCACTTCCTGATTTGGCGCATCTTTCATCAGCATCGCGCCGAAGACAATCATCACCAGCACAATCGCGCCCCAAATCATAAAGGTATTTTCCAGGCCGACGGTTGCCAGCAGGTGGCTATCGATAAATTTAAATCCGAGGCTACCCAGACCATACGCACCGATAGCAAAGGCGGAAATTAACCCTTTACGTTCCGGGAACCATTTCACGCAGTTGGAGAGCGTGAGCAGATAACCTGCGCCGTCCGCCAGGCCAACAATGATCCCTGCGCTGAGCCACAGCATCATCAGGCTGTTCGCATGGGCAGTCAGGAAGAAGCCCACGCCTAACAGGATGCCGGAAGCAATGGTGACATTCTTCACGCCAAAGCGTTCTTGCAGTTTACCGGCAACGGAAGAGGACAGCGCCAGACCCAGGCTTAGCAAACCGAAAGAAAATGCCACCTGGTTGACCGACGCGTCCAGCTTGCTGGACAACGCGCTGTTAAACAGGCTCCAGGTATAAACGGAACCTAAGGCAAACTGAGTAATAATGGTGCCGAGCAATGTCAGCCAGCGGGTGTGATTTTGGGTTGCAGCGTTCATGATGAAGATGCCTTCTTGAATTAACTGCTGCTAACGATAACGAAGTTAGCATTTTCGCAGGTCCAAAAAGGCATGAAATGCATTCAGAGCGGAATAAAATGCATCAGCAGCGGAATGAATGACATTGAAAAAACAATTACTACACTGAATATATCGCGTATTTAAAAGCGCGCGCTGACGCCCATGGTATAAAGATAATTCGCCCCTGCCGCCATATTGTCCGCCTGCGACAACGCCGCATAGGCCGCCAGATGTGAGTTCAGTAACATGTCGGCCCCGACGGTCACATCAACCCAGTTACCGTCCTGCGTCGTCGTGGGCATCCGATTGAGGCCGGACTGCGCTTTCCACTGATTCTCGCCAAACTGCTGGTTGTAGCTGATCTGGGCCCACGGGCGAATGCCCAGCCACGGGTGCGAATCAACGCGCCACCCGAGCGTACTGACGCTCGCATGCCAGAGCGGATCGGTCTGGCTACCGGCATTCGCCGTATCGCCAAACTCATTCCACATATAGCCCGGCGATCCGTCATAGTGCCACGTCACAACCGGCCCGGTGGTCATGCTCTCGGTCAGCGGAAAATTCCAGCCAACGCTCATGGTTTTGGTCGCATCCAGCGGCGTCGTATCCGGAAGGTTCATATTCAACCCCGCGCCGGTTTGCACGGCTTCAATACGCTCAGCCAGAATGTCATCGTACCGCGGTTGGTGATCGCTATCCCATGTATAGCGCGCCGCAGTATTACTTTTCGCATCAGTCACGATATATTCCTGTTGCCAGGCATTCGCATGTGGTGATAGTAACATCCACACGAAAACCGACGCTGGCGCAGCACATCGCCAAAGGCCATTGCATTTCTTATTATTCATTAAGTGACTCCAGAAAAGAGCCAGTTTTGGCAGTTATTGTTATGTTTTTAGGGATAAAGCGCCCTGTATTAACTATTGTCGCTTTATGAGCGACGTCAAGAGCAGTACAGAGTTTTATTATCAGACATGCGTGAATGACAAAAAGGGAGAAGCACATGCAGCGCTGTGGTTGGGTAAGCCAGGATCCGCTTTATATTGCGTATCACGATAACGAGTGGGGCGTCCCGCAAAGAGACAATCAAAAACTGTTCGAGATGATTTGCCTGGAAGGCCAGCAGGCCGGGCTTTCCTGGATAACCGTGCTGAAAAAGCGCGAAAACTATCGTCGCGCCTTCCACGATTTCGACCCGGTAAAAGTGGCCGCCATGAGCGAAGAGGACGTCGAACGATTGGTACTGGACGCCGGTATCATTCGCCATCGGGGAAAAATTCAGGCCATTATCGGCAACGCGCGCGCCTTCCTGGCGATGGAAGCTCACGGTGAATCCTTTAACGACTTCGTGTGGTCGTTTGTCGATAACGCGCCCATCGTTACTCAGGCGGCGACGCTTGGCGAAATCGCCACCTCAACGCCGGCGTCAGATGCGCTATCAAAAGCGCTGAAAAAACGCGGTTTTAAATTTGTTGGCACCACCATCTGTTATTCCTTTATGCAAGCCTGCGGGCTGGTCAACGATCACGTGACCGTCTGCTTCTGCCATCCTGGAGTTCAGCATGATCAGAAAATGGAACACTGACCAGTTCGATCCCTTGCTCACGCTGTGGCTGGACAGCACCACCTTTGCGCACCCGTTTATCCATGCGCAGTACTGGCAGGAGAGTTTAAGCCTTGTGCGCGATACCTACCTTCCCGCAGCCGAAACCTGGGTGTGGGAAGAGGGGCCTCGCTTACAAGGGTTTATCAGCGTGATGGAGTCGCGTTTTGTCGGCGCGCTGTTCGTTGCCCCGGATGCCATCCATCGGGGAATCGGCCGGGCGCTGCTCGATGTCGTCAAGCAGCGCTTCTCCGACCTCAGTCTTGAGGTGTACCAGAAAAACGGTCGGGCGGTGAATTTCTACCACGCGCAGGGTTTTCGTATTGAAGACAGCGCCTGGCAGGATGAGACCCGACATCCCACGTGGATCATGCGTTGGCAGGCGGATCAAACGCCGTTAGCGTAAGCGCCGGGCCATCATATTTCTCAATCCACGCCAGCGCGGTATTCCCTGCGCAGCCGTTCCCCAGCCGTGAGCTGGGGATGTCTTTCGTCAGCACGTTAACCGCCCCATTCTTACAAATGCCGCCCGCCTCCGGCGCGAAGTCGGGCCACGCCCCTTCGTGCAGGCAGATGACGCCGGGTTTGATGTCTTCACTCACCGCAGCCCCCGCCAGCACCTGGCCACGGGCGTTCCACACGCGCACCAGGTCGCCATCGCGAATCTGCCGCGCCTGCGCATCCTGTGGATGCAGCGTAATCGGCTCGCGCCCGGCCACCGCGTAACGTTCACGCAGGGAAGTATGATTAAGCTGACTGTGCAGGCGGTGCGCCGGATGCGCCGACAACAGCTGTAGCTGCCCAGGCTGCGCGTTACCGTGCCATTCATCCGGTGCCAGCCACATTGGGTGCGGCGGACAGTCGGAGTACTGGAAGCTAGCAATACGCTCAGAGTAAATTTCGATTTTCCCGCTCGGCGTTTTCAGCGGGTTAGCCAGCGGATCGGCGCGGAAATCGCTAAAGCGCACAAAGGCGGCATTCTGCGCGTTTTCCGGCATTTCAATCAGTTCATTATCCTGCCAGAAGCGCTCAAACGACGGCAACGTTACCCCCATGGGTGCACCGCGCTGCCCGGCGATGTTGTAGAACGTTTCCAGCCACTGCAAATCATTCTTGCCTTCGGTAAAGCGCGCCCGGCCGCCCGATTCCCAGCGCTCGCTCAGTTCGGCAAAAACCTCAAAATCGTCTCGCGCTTCATCACGCGGTGCCACCACACGCTTCATCGGTACCAGATGCTGGTTGCTGTAATCTCCGGTCATGGTCAAATCGTTGCGTTCGAACGAGGTCGTCGCCGGCAGCACGATATCGGCATGTCGGGCCGCCGCCGTCCAGTTGCATTCGGATATCACCACCAGCTCGGGCTTCTGCCAGGCGCGAATCAGCCGGTTGGTATCCTGATGATGGGTAAAGTTAGCGCCGCCCGCCCACCAGACAAAGCGGATATCCGGGAAGTGGCGATCCATGCCGTTATGCTGATACGGCGCGCCGGGGTTTTCCAGCGCCTCGACGATACGCGCCACCGGGATTTTATCGACGGCATCAACGCCGCCTTTCACGGTGCCCTGCATCGATGCCAGCACCGCCGCGCGCCGTGTCGGGTTGCCGCCGTTTGCAAAGTGATAAGAGAGGCCAAAGCCACCGCCCGGCGTACCAATCTGGCCCAGCATGGCGGCGAGCGTCACCAGCATCCAGTGCTTCTGTTCGCCAAACTGCTGGCGCTGCATTCCCCAACCGGACATCAACATCGTGGTATTTTTATGAAAAATATCCGCTAGTTCGCGAATTTTATCCGCGCTAACGCCGCAAATCGCTGCCGCCCACTCGGCGGACTTCGCCTCACCGTCTTTTTGACCCAGCAAATAATCGGCAAACGTCGGGAAACCGGTGGTACACCGCGATAAAAACTCGGCATCGTGCCAGTTATTGGTCAAAAGCGTATGGGCGATGCCCAGCATCAGCGCCACGTCCGTGCCCATATGCGGCGCAATCCACTCCATCGATTCACCGAAAAAGGCGACGGTTTCCGATCGCATCGGATCGATGCAGATCAGGCGTTTACCGCTGTGCCGCAGGTGTTCAAAATAGGGCAGCCCCTGCTCGTCGGAAGCATTCCAGGCAATTTTCAGCGTATTCATTGGGTTGGCGCTCCAAAGCACCACCACATCGGTATGTTCGAGCACCATCGGCCAGCTGGTTTGCTGTTGATAGACCTCATTGCCACCGACCACATGCGGCATGATCGCCTGTGCTGCGCCGGTGGAGTAGTCTCCCAGATGACCGGTGTAGCCGCCAGCCAGGCTCATATAACGCTGCAGCAGCGTCGCCGCCTTATGCAACACTCCGTTGGAACGCCAGCCGTATGATCCGGCAAAAATCGACGCCGGCCCGTAACTTTCGCGAATACGGCGGTGCTGGCGATCGATCAATGCCAGCGCGTCATCCCAACTGACCCGAACAAACTCATCCTGCCCGCGTATGCCCTGCGGGCTCTCCGGCGAGGCGAGAAAACCCTTACGTACCATCGGATAACGCACGCGGGTTTTGCTGTGCACCTGGTCGCGTACCACGCTTTGCAGCGAGTTGGTAAACGAAGTCTGTAGCGCACCGCGTGAGGCGAGCACCTGCTCGCCGTCGGTGTCGACAAGAATCGGGCCCCAGTGGGCAGCGGTTAAAACGGTATAGGGAGAAGATGGCGTAGACAAATGAGCGCTCCTGCAGGTGGCGTCGGTTATATATTGCGCCGTTCAATGTTACTTACAAATTTCAGAGAGTTCCCAAGAATTTTCGTCTGTTTCGCACGTCATAATGACGCGCCACGGTCGCTGTGGCGAAAAATAAGAACGTCATTAAGGAATTAAGATGAAAAAACGTGTATTTGCGATTGCTGCCATCGTCAGCGGCGCGCTGGCAATCTCAGGCTGTACCACCAACCCTTACACCGGCGAGCGCGAAGCGGGTAAATCCGGCATCGGCGCGGGCATTGGTTCACTGGTCGGCGCAGGCGTCGGCGCCCTTTCGTCGTCGAAGAAAGATCGCGGTAAAGGCGCACTGATTGGCGCGGCAGCAGGCGCTGCGCTCGGCGGCGGCGTGGGTTACTATATGGACGTGCAGGAAGCGAAGCTACGCGAAAAAATGCAGGGGACCGGCGTCAGCGTCACCCGTAACGGTGACAATATCGTGCTGAATATGCCGAACAACGTCACCTTCGACAGCGCTTCCGCCACCCTGAAACCGGCGGGTGCCAACACGCTGGTTGGCGTGGCGATGGTGCTGAAAGAGTACGAGAAAACGGCGGTCAACGTCATCGGCTATACCGACAGCACCGGCAGCCAGCAGCTCAACATGAAGCTGTCTCAGCAGCGCGCCGATTCGGTGGCCAGCTCGCTGATTACCCAGGGCGTAGCCGCTACACGCGTACGCACCTCCGGTATGGGCCCGGCGAACCCTATCGCCAGCAACAGTACCGAAGAGGGTAAAGCGCAGAACCGTCGCGTGGAAATTACCCTAAGCCCGATGCAGTAATGCCATTGCCGGGCGGCCATGCCGCTCGGCAAAATGCTTGATTAGCCAGATTTTCGCGCTAAGGTGTTGTCACTTTCAGGCGAGAGAACACTCATGGCAAAATCAGCGCGACCGACCATCAGCGATGTGGCGAAAGCCGCGAAAACCGGCAAAACCAGCATTTCCCGCTACCTCAATGGCGAAAAGCACCTGCTTTCCGACGCGCTGCTGGCACGTATTGAAGCGGCGATTGCCGAGCTCGACTATCGCCCCAGCCTGATGGCTCGCAGCCTGAAGCGCGGCCGCACCCGCCTGATTGGCCTGATTATCGCCGACATTACCAACCCTTATTCCGTCAACGTGCTCAGCGGTATTGAAGCCGCCTGCCGTGAAAAGGGATTCACCCCGCTGGTGTGTAATACCAATAACGAGGTTAACCAGGAGCTGCATTATCTTGATCTGCTGCGCAGCTACCAGGTCGAGGGGATCGTCGTGAATGCCGTCGGCATGCGTGAAGAAGGGCTACAGCGCCTGCAACAGTCCGCACTGCCCATGGTGCTTATCGACCGTAAAATTCCTGATTTTGCCTGCGACGTCGTCGGGCTGGATAACGCCCAGGCCGCCACAACCGCCACTGAACACCTGATTGAGCAAGGCTTTGAAGCCCTGCTGTTTCTCAGCGAACCGCTGGGCACCGTCAATACCCGCCGCGAACGACTCAGCGCCTTCCGGGCAACGCTGGCCCGCTACCCAGGCGTCGTGGCAGAAAACGCCGAAGTGCCGCTTGCCGAGAACGCACAGTTGGATAACACCCTGCGTCAGTTCCACCAGCAGCACCGCGGCATGCGTAAAGCCGTGATATCCGCCAACGGCGCGCTCACGCTTCAGGTGGCCCGCTCGCTAAAACGCATCGGCCTGAACTGGGGCAGCGATATCGGCCTGCTGGGGTTTGATGAGCTGGAGTGGGCAGAGCTGGCGGGCGTCGGCATTACCACCCTCAAGCAGCCCACCTGGCAAATAGGCTATGCCGCCGTCGAACAGGTCGTGCGCCGCATTGAAGGTGGCGCAGATGCTATTCATGAGCAGGTTTTTTCCGGTGAACTGATCGTTCGCGGATCGACTGCACGTTAATCTTCCTTCGTGATAGAGATCATAAATTCAACACAGCATGATTTTCTTTGGAACCGATTCCATTTAGCGTATTAGACATAGCGTTAAATTCGGAGTACCTATGCAAAGAAAAATTATGGTGGTGACCGCCGCGTATGGCCATGACGCCGTCCGCGCGGCCGGTGGACAAGGGGCAATGCTGCCGGTCATCGCCGATGCCGGGGCCGACGGCGTTGAAATCCGTCGCGAACTGTTGACCTCCGCCGAGCTTCAATCACTCCCTGCCCTGGCCGCCGCCATCGCCTCATCCAACCTGACCGCCTGCTATTCCGCGCCCGAAGCGCTATTTATGGCCGACGGTACGCTCAACCCCCAGCTTCCGGAATTACTGCGCGAAGCCACAACGCTGCGCGCGCAGTGGCTGAAAGTATCGCTCGGCCACTTTAGCCACACATGGCAGCTCAGCACGCTGCGCGACTGGCTGGAGAGCAGCGGCATGAAACTGGTGGTGGAAAACGATCAAACCCCCTGCGGACGGCTGCCGCCAATGCAGCGCTTTAGCGCCGCTTGCCACACCCAGAAGCTGCCAGTGCAGCTCACGTTTGATATGGGTAACTGGCTGTGGGTCGGCGATTCCCCGGAAGCCGCCGCTGAACAGCTGGCGCCGTCAGTCGGCTATATCCACGTCAAGGCTGCGATCGCGCACCGCGACAGCTACCGGGCCGTACCGCCCGATACCGCCGATGCCCGCTGGCTGGCGTTACTGAATCAGTTACCCATCGACGTGCCGCGCGGTATTGAGTTCCCGCTGGAAGGGGACAATCTGACCGCCGTGACGCGCCGCTATGTTGAATTGTTACGTAAGGAGTAAGCGATGAACCCTTCTCTGGATGTCATCACCATCGGCGAAGCGATGGCCATGTTTGTCGCCAAGCAGACCGGCGATTTAGAGGACATTGAACAGTTTATTAAGCGCGTTGCCGGGGCCGAACTTAACGTCGCCACCGGGCTGGCGCGCCTTGGGCTGAAGGTAGGCTGGGTCAGCCGCGTGGGCAACGACAGTTTTGGCCGCTTTGTACTCAATAGTCTGCACAAAGAAGGCATTGATGCCTGCGCCGTGACCGTCGACAGACAGCACGCAACCGGCTTTCAGCTTAAATCCAAAGTCGAAAATGGAACCGATCCCATTGTAGAGTATTTCCGTAAAGGCTCGGCGGCAAGCTACCTGTCGGTTGAGGACTACAACGAAACCTACTTCGCCAGCGCTCGCCATCTGCACCTCAGCGGCGTGGCGGCGGCCCTTTCTGCCAGTTCCTATGCGCTGCTCGACCACGCTGCGCGCACGATGAAGGCTCAGGGTAAGACCCTCTCCTTCGACCCAAATCTGCGCCCGGTGCTATGGAAGAGCGAAGCAGAGATGGTCGAAAAACTCAACCAGCTGGCCTTCCAGGCCGACTGGGTTCTACCGGGATTGAAAGAGGGCATGATCCTGACCGGGAAACAAACCCCGGAAGGTATTGCCGATTTCTATCTCCACCGCGGCGTGAAGGCCGTCGTCATTAAAACCGGCGCCGACGGAGCCTGGTATAAAACCGCCGACGGCGAGCAGGGTCACGTAGCCCCCGTCAAAGTCGACAACGTGGTTGACACCGTTGGCGCTGGCGACGGTTTTGCCGTTGGCGTGGTCAGCGCGTTGCTCGAGGGGCGCACGCTGCATCAGGCCGTGGCTCGCGGCAACAAAATTGGCGCACTGGCGATTCAGGTTCAGGGCGACAGCGAAGGTTTACCCACCCGTGAAGCGTTAGGCGAATAACGTCACGTTACGATAACAGCCCCCCTGTACCCTACATGCAGCGGCGGCGAAGCGACAATAGAGGCAGGCCTATGAACAGCTCAACAAACGCAGCAAAACGTTGGTGGTACATCATGCCGATCGTGTTTATCACGTACAGCCTGGCGTACCTTGACCGCGCGAACTTCAGTTTCGCCTCCGCAGCCGGAATTACCGAAGATCTCGGCATCACCAAAGGGATCTCTTCCCTGCTGGGCGCCCTCTTCTTCCTCGGCTACTTCTTCTTTCAAATCCCCGGCGCTATCTATGCCGAACGCCGCAGCGTACGCAAACTGATCTTTACCTGCCTGATTTTATGGGGCGTTTGCGCTTCGCTCACCGGCATGGTGACCAACATTCCGGCGCTGGCGGCGATTCGCTTTGTTCTGGGCGTCGTGGAAGCCGCCGTTATGCCCGCAATGCTGATTTACATCAGCAACTGGTTTACCAAATCCGAACGTTCGCGGGCCAACACCTTCCTGATCCTCGGGAACCCCGTCACCGTACTGTGGATGTCGGTGGTGTCAGGCTATCTGATTCAGGCGCTCGGCTGGCGCGAGATGTTTATTATCGAGGGCTTCCCGGCCATTATCTGGGCCTTCTGCTGGTGGGTGCTGGTCAAAGACAAACCATCGCAGGTCGGCTGGCTGAACGCATCGGAAAAAGCGGCACTGCAGGCCCAGCTGGAACAAGAACAACAGGGTATTAAAGCGGTACGCAACTACGGTGAAGCCTTCCGCTCACGCAACGTGGTTCTGCTTTGCATGCAGTACTTTGCCTGGAGCATCGGCGTATATGGTTTTGTACTGTGGCTGCCGTCAATCATCCGCAGCGGCGGCGCAAACCTGGGTATGGTTGAGGTCGGCTGGCTCTCTTCCGTACCTTACCTCGCCGCGACGATAGCGATGATTCTGGTGTCCTGGGCATCCGACAAACTGCAAAATCGTCGACTGTTCGTCTGGCCGCTGCTGCTGATCGCTGGCTTTGCGTTTATTGGCTCCTGGGCCGTTGGCGCAGACCATTTCTGGATCTCTTATAGCCTGCTGGTGATCGCTGGCGCGGCCATGTACGCCCCGTATGGCCCGTTCTTCGCCATCATTCCGGAGATGCTGCCGCGCAACGTCGCGGGGGGCGCGATGGCGCTAATCAACAGCATGGGGGCGCTGGGCTCGTTCTTCGGTTCCTGGTTCGTTGGCTATCTCAACGGTGCCACCGGCAGCCCGTCTGCATCATACATTTTTATGGGGGTGGCGCTTTTCGCCTCAGTATGGCTAACTCTTATTGTTAAGCCTGCTAATCATCAGCCGCTGCCCGTTGGCGCACGCCACGCTTAAACTTTTAACTTACGGAGATTCGCATGAAGCCGTCTATTATTCTCTATAAAGCGCTACCTGACGATTTACAGCATCGCCTGGCAGAACATTTTACGGTCACCCAGGTACCGAACCTGCGCCCGGAAACGGTCGCGCAGCATACGGAGGCTTTCGCCAACGCGGAAGGTTTGCTGGGCTCTAGCGAAGCCGTCAATACCGCCTTGCTGGAGAAAATGCCCAAGCTTCGCGCAACGTCCACCATCTCCGTGGGTTACGATAACTTTGACGTCGAGGCCCTGAACGCTCGCCGGGTGCTGCTGATGCACACGCCGACGGTGCTGACGGAAACCGTGGCCGATACGCTCATGGCGCTGGTGCTCAGTACCGCCCGCCGCGTGGTTGAAGTGGCGGAGCGCGTGAAGGCCGGCGAGTGGACCAAAAGCATCGGTCCGGACTGGTTTGGCACCGACGTGCATCATAAAACGCTGGGTATTATCGGCATGGGCCGCATCGGCATGGCGCTCGCCCAGCGCGCCCACTTTGGTTTCAACATGCCGATTCTCTACAACGCGCGCCGTCGTCACGAGCAGGCGGAAGAGCGGTTTAACGCCCGCTACTGCGACCTGAACACGCTGCTGGATGAAGCGGATTTTGTCTGCCTGATCCTGCCGCTGACCGACGAAACGTACCACCTGTTCGGCGCCGAGCAGTTTGCGCGCATGAAGTCTTCAGCCATCTTTATCAACGCCGGCCGCGGCCCGGTGGTGGACGAGAAAGCGCTTATCTCCGCGCTGCGTAACGGTGACATTCATGCCGCAGGGCTGGATGTCTTCGAGCAGGAGCCGCTGCCTGCCAGCTCCCCGCTGTTGAAGCTGCCGAACGTTGTTGCGCTGCCGCATATCGGGTCCGCGACGCATGAAACCCGCTACAACATGGCGGCCTGTGCGGTGGATAACCTGATTGATGCGCTGCAAGGGAAGGTAGAGAAGAACTGCGTGAATCCGCAGGTTGCGGGATAAAACAAAACAGCCCGGCGGGTGCCGGGCTGCCATTATGGCTTATTTGGTCGCGTTAACCGCCGCCGTCCAGGCCTGGCTAAAGGCCTGATGCTGTGCGGCCAGCGGGCCAATCAGCGCATTGTACTGGCTTGCCTGCTGTGAGGTCGGGAACTGAATGCCGTTGGCCACAAAGCTCACCTGAGTGCCTTGCTGAGCCACAAAATCACCCACCTGCACCAGCTGCTGTGTGAACACCTGCGCGGCTGGGATCAGCGGCTGCAGCGCGTCGGCCGGGCCGGTAACCACTTTGCTGTAAACCTGGTCGAAGACCGGCTTCAGATCGTCTGCCTGCTTCAGCGCGGCGTGCGCAGCATCTGCCTGCATTTTGGCATTTTGCAGCTGCTGGCTCAGTACGCCCAGCGAACCATTTGCCTGACGCAGCGGCTCGCGCTGGGTCATGTAATCCTGCGGTACGCGAATGGCGTTAACGCTATCCACCACCGGACGCAGACCCGCGTCCATTGCCTGGCTCACCTGCTGTGAATAGCCATAAATGACGGCGTAGTCGGAAACAAACGGCCCGAACTGTTTTTTCTGGTCAGCCGTCAGCGTTGGCAGGCGTTCACCGCCGCGCATTACCGTATTCTGCAGGAAATCGACGAATGCTTTACGCTGATCGCCTTCCTTATCAAAACACCCACTCAGGCTAACAACCATCAATAACGCCGCAACAGGCGCAAACCAGCGAGAGCAGGACTTTCCTGTCGCCATTTTCTTACTCCTTCAGCCAAAAAAAGCGCAAACCGGCACACGCGTGCCTAACGCTGACAAGGATAGTCCAGAGCCGCGCCGCAAGATACCTTTTTCATACGTTCTGCCGCGCTTCCGTTGAAATGTTAACAAGGTGTTGCATCCATCACATTTATCGCAATGCGATCATGCAAGAAAAGAGGAACTAACGTAATGATATTCATCTTTTTTTAGCTAAATCATCGCGGCAACAAAAACGGAGCGAACGATAATCGCACACTTCCGCCCGGCGGCACGTTGTGGGAAGGCCCGCTAAATGATTTGATTGAATGAACGATTAACGACAATACGTTCGATAATCGCCCAAAACCTCAATACCCGTGAGAGAGACAAGAGGATAAATCCCGCTCTCTCGCCTCGCTTAGCAGGAATTACCGCATGACAACACAGACAACAACGGATATTCAGGCTTTTATCAACCGCCATCCCTTCTCAAAGTACCAGTGGATGATTCTGGTGCTGTGCTTTGTGACCGTCGCTATGGATGGATTTGATACCGCCATTATTGGTTTTATCGCCTCCGATTTGATCCAGGAATGGGGGGTACAAAAATCCGATCTCGGCCCCGTGATGAGCGCCGCGCTGGTCGGCCTTGCCGTGGGCGCATTAACCGCAGGCCCAATGGCCGACCGCATTGGCCGTAAAAAGGTGCTGGTCCTGTCAATTCTGGTCTTTGGCGGCTTCAGCCTGATCACGGCCTTCGCCACATCGCTGACGCAGCTGACCGTCCTGCGCTTCTTAACGGGCCTGGGGCTCGGCGCCGCGATGCCGAACGCCGCCACGCTGATGAGTGAATATGCTCCGGAGCGCCGCCGCGCGCTGCTGGTAAACCTGATGTTCGTCGGGTTCCCCATTGGTTCATCAATGGGCGGCTTTGTTTCAGCATGGCTGATTCCACACTACGGCTGGCAAAGCGTGCTGATTCTTGGCGGCGTGATGCCGCTGGCGCTGGCCGTGGCGCTGATCTTCCTGCTGCCGGAGTCCGCTCGCTATCTGGCGGTGAAGAACAAATCTCAGCAACAGATTGCGCGAATTTTACGCCACATCGCCCCTCTGCCGGATAACACGCACTTTGTATTGCAGGAAACGGGTCAGGTCAAAGAGCAGTCGGCGCTGGGCGTCATCTTCTCGCCGCGCTATCTGGTGGGCACCATTATGCTGTGCCTGACCTACTTTATGGGCCTGCTGATCTTCTATCTGCTGACCAGCTGGCTGCCGCTGTTGATTCGCGAAACCGGCGCAACGTTGAGCCAGGCTTCGGTTATTACCGCCCTCTTCCCGCTGGGCGGCGGCATTGGCGTACTGGTGCTCGGCGCGCTGATGGACAAAATTAACCCGAATAAAGTGGTGGCGGTGGGCTATTTGCTGACCGGCGTCTTTGTCTGCCTGGTGGGCTTCTCAACCAGCAGTCTGGTATTAATGGGCGTAATGGTGTTTATCGCCGGCACCATCATGAACGGCGCACAGTCGTCCATGCCGGCGTTGGCCGCCGGTTTTTACCCGACTCAAGGGCGCGCCACCGGCGTTGCCTGGATGCTGGGCCTGGGTCGCTTCGGCGGAATTCTCGGCGCCTTCAGCGGCGCTTTCCTGATGCAGGCCGAGCTCTCCTTTAAGACCATTTTCGCGCTGCTGGCTATTCCTGCCGTGCTGTCAGCTATTGCGCTGATGATCAAGCACGCGGCGAGTAAACGGCAGCCGCTTCAGGGTGCCAGCGGCCCGTCGTCGCTGCCAAAAGCGGCACAAAAAGTGTAATGCCACGCCCCGGCAGGCCCGCTGCCGGGGCGCTATGACGCTTTTTTACAAAGCAGAGATTTCCTTAAATTTTATTTATATATCATGATTTTAAACAAAATTACCACCGTAGGCGCACCCGTTGCATAGCCGGATGGACACAGATAACGTTTGCTTTTGAGCCCGGAAGTATGCGTTAATGATTCCACGGTTTGACATACAGACCACAAAGCAGTTGAGTAAAGCAGTTCCCTTCAAGGTTATCCATTGGTACCCCTCGTAGCGACATTTCCTTTACGCTTTAAATTCTGTAAAGCATGCCATATCGCCGTAAGGCTCAATTAATTTTTAAAGGTAATTTCTATGTCCGGTAAAATGACTGGTATCGTAAAATGGTTCAACGCTGACAAAGGCTTCGGCTTCATCACTCCTGACGATGGTTCTAAAGACGTGTTCGTACACTTCTCTGCTATCCAGAACGATGGCTACAAATCCCTGGACGAAGGTCAGAAAGTTTCCTTCACCATCGAAAACGGCGCTAAAGGCCCGGCAGCTGGCAACGTAACTTCTCTGTAAGTTCACGCCGCTAAAAATTCGAAATCCCTGCCTTACGGCGGGGATTTTTTTATTTATAACGCCGTAAAAATCCAGCCGTTCTCCTGCCACGTCAGACTATGTGTCAACTTCAACGCCTGCAAAAACGCCTCATCGTGCGACACCACCAGCATCGCGCCGGGAAATCCGACTAGCGCCGATTCAATTGCCTGAACAGATGCCAGATCGAGATGGTTGGTCGGCTCGTCCAGCAATAACAGTTGCGCCGGTTCCCGACGCCACAGCACGCAGGCCAGCGCGGCTTTTAAGCGTTCACCGCCGCTCAATGCCGCCAGCGGTAGATTGACCTTATCGGCGTCGAGCCGAAGCTGGGCCAGGCGGGTACGCAGCTCCCCCTCCACTAACGGCGAATCGCCTGCCCTCAAATGCCCCATCACCGATTGCGATAAATCCAGCTGTGTAAGATGTTGATCGAGCCAGGCCGCGCTGACCGACAATCGGCATTCACCGCAGAGCGGTGATTCAATGCCCATCAGCGTTTTCAGCAGCGTCGTTTTGCCGCAGCCATTCGGGCCGCGCAGCGCCACTCGCATCGGGCCATCCAACCGCAAGGTGAGCGGGAACGCCGACGAATGCGCTAAACACAGCTGCTCAGCCACCCATATCTGCTTGCCCGCCGCGATACGGCCTCCTGGCAAGGTAAACAGGATGGGCACATCTTCTTCCACGCGTTCCCGCGCCTATGCTACCGCATGATTTAGCGTCGCGTTTTGCTCCCGGTGCTGAGTGAGCAGCGTCCCTGGCCGCTCGCGCGCCGCGCCTTTGTACTTCACACGCTCAAAAGAGGCGATGTTCAGGCTATCGACGGTCCTTAATGTTTTAGCCGAGCGCCGCTGACAATCGTCATGTTCCTTTTGCATCCGCGTCCGGACGCGGCGTCGTTCAGTTGCAGCATGGCAGAGCGCGGCCCGTGCCGCGGACTGCTCGGCATCGCGCTGCTGCTGATAATCCGCATAGCTGCCACCGTAGCTACGTAGCACTGAGGGGGTCAGCTCGAGAATACGCGGCATCCGCCCGAGCAGCTCGCGATCGTGGCTGGCAATCAGCGCCCCGCCTCGCCAGCTTTCCAGCTGCCGATAAAGCCATTCGCGCCCGCCGCTATCAAGATGGTTAGTCGGCTCATCCAGCAGCAAATACGCCGCATCGGAGGCAAACGCGGCGCAGAGCAAGGCTTTCACCCGTTCTCCGCCGCTCAGAGAAAGCGCTGGCCGCGCGGGGTCGAACTCACCCAGCCCTGCGGCCAGAAACGCTGCGTTTAATCGCTCAGGCAGTTCCCAATAACCGTCCAGGCATTCAATATCATCAGCCAGCGCGTGGCCTGCAGCGAGACGCTGTAAAGCGGAAAAAATCGCCTCATAGCCAAGCAACATTGCCAGCGTCATCTCTGCGGACACCGCATGCTGCTGCGCCACATACGCACAGGAGGAAAGTGGTTCAATATGACCAGAAGAAGGACGGTCTTTCCCCGCCAGCAGGCGTAGCAGGCGGGTTTTACCCACGCCGTTACGTCCGACAAGACCGCACAGCGAGGGGGCCAGCGAGACGTTCAGTGGGCCAAAAAGGGTATCGCCCGTCGCAAACTGACAGGTGACCTGATGCAAAATAAAAGCGGGGGATAGCGCACAATGGGCCATAAGCACTCCTGAATGAAATCAATAGTTCCCCTGCGTGCGGCAAGCGCCCAGCAAGGATTCGAATTCAGCAGGTGTGTTTGTCCATTTTCAGTGTGCCTCAGTAAGACGAGGGGTTCGTCGCGGCAAAGCATAAACGCATTGTTGGGCGTATTTCAAGGCTATTTTTTACGCATTTCATGCCTGACGCAACGCCAGGCCTCAAAGCGACAAGGCCTGACAAGCGCGGGCTTGATGAAGCAACCCGTTGATAGCAGGTTCTTTTTAGCAAGATGCTGCCCGGGTAAAACGAATCAGGGTTTCACTCTTTTTCCCGATTCATCGACCACCTGTTCACCATCTTCTTTGGTGAACGCGCCCTGCTGCGGCTCAGGTAAGATCTCCAGCACAACCTCAGAAGGGCGGCACAGTCGGGTGCCCAGCGGCGTCACGACAATCGGGCGGTTGATCAGGATCGGATGTTCAAGCATATAACCGATCAATTGTTCATCGGTAAACCGATCTTCAGCCAGGCCGAGTTGTTCATAGGGTTCCACATTCTGGCGCAGCAGCGCGCGTACCGTTATCCCCATATCGGCAATCAGCTTAACCAACTCATCGCGGGAGGGCGGCGTGTCGAGATAATAAACAATCTTCGGCTCATTGCCGCTGTTGCGGATCATCTCCAGCGTATTCCGCGACGTGCCGCAGGCGGGGTTATAATAGACAGTAATCATGCTCATACAGTATCTCATTACAAAGTGACGGAGAGCCGCAGCGCCAGTGCGACCAGGGTGACAAAGAGAACCGGCAGCGTCATGATGATGCCCGTACGGAAGTAATATCCCCAGGTAATCTTCATGTTTTTCTGCGCCAGTACGTGCAGCCACAGCAGCGTAGCCAGGCTGCCAATCGGGGTAATCTTCGGCCCCAGATCGCAGCCAATAACGTTGGCATAGACCATGGCTTCTTTGATGGCGCCGGTCGCGGCGCTGCCATCAATCGACAGCGCACCAATCAACACCGTCGGCATATTGTTCATCATTGACGACAGAAATGCCGTAATAAAGCCGGTTCCCAGCGTGGCGGCCCATAGGCCATGCTCGGCCAGTACGTTCAGCACCCCAGACAGCCACTCCGTAAGCCCCGCATTACGCAGCCCATAAACCACCAGATACATGCCGAGCGAGAAAATGACAATCTGCCACGGCGCCCCACGCAATACCTTTCCGGTATTAATCGCGTGGCCGCGCTTCGCGACGATAAACAACGCCGCGGCGCCTACGGCGGCAATTGCGCTGATGGGAATCCCCATCGGTTCCAGAATAAAGAACCCAGCGAGCAGAAACAGCAGCACCACCCAGCCCATCTTAAACGTCGCGGGATCTTTAATCGCGCTGGCCGGCGTCTTCAGCAAAGCAACGTCGTAGGTCCTGGGGATGTCCCGGCGGAAGAACCAATGCAGCATCCCCAGCGTGGCAACAATCGCCGCGATATCCACGGGCACCATCACGGAAGCGTACCGGGTGAAACCCAGGCCAAAGAAATCAGCCGAGACGATATTCACCAGGTTAGAGACGATCAGCGGCAGGCTGGCCGTATCCGCAATGAACCCCGCGGCCATCACAAAAGCCAGCGTCGTACCCTGGCTGAAGCCTAGTGCAAGCAGCATGGCAATCACGATAGGCGTCAGAATCAGCGCCGCGCCGTCGTTCGCAAACAGCGCCGCGACGGCCGCGCCGAGTAAGACTATCCAGGTAAACAACAAACGCCCGCGCCCCTTACCCCAGCGCGAGACGTGCAGCGCGGCCCATTCAAAGAAACCGCACTCATCGAGCAACAGGCTGATCATGATGACGGCAATAAATGTCGCCGTAGCGTTCCACACAATGTTCCAGACAACGGGAATATCATCGATATGAATCACGCCCGTCGCCAGCGCGAGGACCGCCCCAATGCTTGCGCTCCAGCCAATGCTCAGCCCTTTTGGCTGCCAGATGACCAGCACCAGCGTCAGTAGAAACAGACTCCCTGCCAACAACATTTCATACCCCATTCACATATGATTATATATATATGTACTATTCAGCCTTAGCAGGAAGAACAATCCGACGTCACCCGTCGTTTACGTACGTCTTCACGCAGGCACTGCCAGGCGGTTGAGATGCGTCTGCCGCCCAGGCAGGCATATGCGGAGACAATCGGTAATAAACCCATTTTCCGTCCCGACGGTCCATAACTAACCCAGCCCCGCGTAAAATCGCCATATGCCGGGAAATTTTCGGCTGTGATTCCGAGGTGGCACCGCAGATATCACAAACGCACAGCTCGCCCGACTCTCTCAGTTGCATAAGGATCGCAAGACGGGTTTCATCCGCCAGGATTTTGAAAAGTTGAACCGGTTGTAGCATAGCTGACTCCGTTATCGTCACCACACATATATGTTAATACATATATGTTAATTACAAAAGTGTCTATTTGCGAACACAAAAAAGGACTGGATATACCTCTGCACCATAAAAAAAACCTGCCCGAGGGCAGGTCTTTTATTTACCGCGTTTCGCTTACTGCAGCAGGGAAATATCCGCTACCTGCAGGAACAGCTCGCGCAGTTTCGACAGCAGAGTCAGACGGTTGATACGCACGTCTTTATCTTCTGCGTTCACCATGACGTTCTCGAAGAACTCATCCACCGGCTCGCGCAGCGAGGCCAGTTCGATCAGCGCATCCTGATAGCGACCTTCGGCGAAGTACGGCTGCAGCTTATCGCGCAGAACGACGAGGTTGCCCGCCAGCTTAATTTCTGCCGCTTCTTTCAGCACGGAAGCATGAACAATATCGTTCAGCGTTTCGTCAGATTTCGCCAGGATGTTAGACACGCGCTTGTTAGCCGCTGCCAGCGCAGACGCTTCTTCCAGGGTACGGAAATGGGACACCGCTTTCATACGGGCATCGAAGTCTGCCGGACGCGTCGGACGGCGCGCCAGCACCGCCTGGATGGTATCGACGGTGTAACCTTCATCCTGATACCACGCGCGGAAACGGCCGAGCATGAAGTCGATAACGTCATCCACCACTTTCGCGTTGGTCAGCTTGTCGCCGTACAGACGCACCGCTTCTTCGGTCAGCGTTTGCAGATCCAGGTTCAGGTTCTTCTCAACGATGATACGCAGCACGCCCAGCGCGGCACGACGCAGCGCGAACGGGTCTTTATCGCCTTTCGGATGTTGACCGATACCAAAGATACCCGCGAGGGTGTCCATCTTATCGGCAATCGCCAGCGCGCACGCTACCGGGTTAGACGGCAGATCGTCACCGGCAAAGCGCGGCTGATACTGCTCGTTCAGCGCGACCGCAACATCTTCCGCTTCGCCATCATGGCGCGCGTAGTGCATCCCCATCACGCCCTGAGTGTCGGTGAACTCGAAGACCATGTTGGTCATCAGGTCGCACTTAGACAGCAGGCCAGCGCGGGTTGCGTGGTTCACATCAGCGCCAATCTGACCGGCAATCCAGCCCGCCAGCGCCTGAATACGGTCAGTTTTGTCGCGCAGCGTGCCCAGCTGTTGCTGGAACAGCACGGTTTGCAGACGTGGCAGGTGATCTTCCAGACGTTTTTTACGGTCGGTATTGAAGAAGAACTCGGCGTCGGCCAGACGTGGGCGAACCACTTTCTCGTTACCGGAGATGATCTGGGTCGGATCTTTCGATTCGATGTTGGCCACGAAGATAAAGTTCGGCAGCAGCTTGCCCGCGTTGTCGTAAACCGGGAAGTACTTCTGGTCGCCCTTCATGGTGTACACCAGCGCTTCCGCCGGCACCGCAAGGAATTTCTCTTCAAACTTCGCAGTCAGTACCACCGGCCATTCAACCAGCGAGGTGACTTCTTCCAGCAGGCTTTCGCTCAGATCGGCAATGCCGCCAATCTTACGCGCTGCTTCTTCCGCATCGGCTTTAATTTTGGCCTTACGCGCTTCGTAGTCAGCCACCACCATGCCGCGTTCCAGCAGAATCTGCGGGTACTGATCGGCATTGTCGATAGTGAACTCCGGCTCGCCCATAAAGCGATGGCCGCGAATCACGCGGTCAGACTGAATGCCAAGGATGGTCGCAGGAACGACTTTCTCACCCAGCAGCAGGGTTACGGTGTGAACCGGACGCACAAAGTGCACGTCGTTCGCGCCCCAGCGCATCAGTTTCGGGATCGGCAGCTTAGAAAGCGAGTTGGCAATCATGTTCGGCAGCAGCGCTTCGGTGCTTTCGCCCTTCACGTGTGCGCGATACAGCAGCCATTCGCCTTTGTCAGTGGTCAGACGTTCGGCCTGATCGACGGTGATACCGCAGCCGCGCGCCCAACCCTCAGCCGCTTTGCTCGGTTTGCCTTCGGCGTCGAACGCCTGGGCAATCGCCGGGCCGCGTTTTTCAACTTCACGATCCGCCTGCGCGGCCGCGAGATTTGCCACTTTCAGCGCCAGACGGCGCGGGGCAGCAAACCATTCAACTTTACCGTGCGCGAGGCCCGCGTTATCGAGCTCTGCGGTCACGTTTGCCGCGAAAGATTCCGCCAGGTTGCGCAGCGCTTTTGGTGGCAGCTCTTCAGTGCCGATTTCCACCAGAAAAGTATTCTCAGACATGGCCGCCTCTTATTTATTCTTGTTGCACATCGGGAAGCCAAGGGCTTCACGGGAAGCGTAGTAAGCTTCTGCCACTGCTTTGGTCAGGGTGCGAATGCGCAGGATGTAGCGCTGACGCTCGGTGACGGAGATGGCTTTACGCGCATCCAGCAGGTTAAAGCTATGGGCAGCCTTAAGAATACGCTCGTAGGCAGGCAGCGGCAGCGGGTTTTCCAGCGCCAGCAGCTGCTGGGCTTCTTTCTCATACTGCTCGAAGCAGGAGAACAGGAAGTCGACGTCTGCGTATTCGAAGTTGTAGGTGGATTGCTCCACTTCATTCTGATGGAACACGTCGCCGTAGGTGGTTTTACCCAGCGGGCCGTCGCTCCAGACCAGGTCGTAAACGCTGTCTACGCCCTGAATGTACATGGCCAGACGTTCCAGACCATAGGTGATTTCACCGGTGACCGGCTTGCACTCAAGGCCGCCGACCTGCTGGAAGTAGGTGAACTGCGTCACTTCCATACCGTTCAGCCACACTTCCCAACCCAGACCCCAGGCACCCAGCGTCGGGTTCTCCCAGTTGTCTTCCACGAAGCGAATGTCGTGGATGGTCGGATCCATACCCAGCTCTTTCAGAGACCCGAGGTACAGCTCCTGGATGTTATCCGGAGACGGTTTAATCACGACCTGGAACTGATAGTAGTGCTGTAAACGGTTCGGGTTTTCGCCATAGCGACCGTCGGTTGGACGGCGGGACGGCTGCACGTAGGCGGTCGCCATCGGCTCCGGCCCCAACGCACGCAGGCAGGTCATTGGGTGAGAGGTGCCCGCGCCAACTTCCATGTCCAGTGGTTGAACAATGGTGCAGCCCTGACGAGCCCAGTAATCCTGTAAGGTCAGGATCAGGCCCTGGAAGGTCCTGGTATCAAACTTTTGCATATGATTTCGTGCTGGATACGTGTGGATTTAAAGGAAGGAGTCAGTATACCCGCTGGCTGCGAGATATACAGTATGAAACGGGGTTGTTTAGGGAAAATTGGGAAAAACAGGCCGGATTTTGCCGATCCGGGGCCTGTTTTAGCGCATTGACAGGTGTAAAAAGCCGCCGTCTGCATCAAAGGAGCAGACAAAGCTTTCATTGCGCGCCGTGTAGCCACGCAGCTCATAGCTGCCCTGAAAACGTTCAAACCCGGTCACGTCAATTTTCTGCGCCGCCGTATTATAGCGCGCCGCGGCGTTGTCCTTGCAGAGTTGTTCCATGGTGAGCGAACGCGCAGGATTGATTTTTGCACTCTGCGTTTTTTGGGCCACCGGCGGCTCGACCGACGAACACCCTGCCAGCAGAATAAACGCCAGCACAAGAGGGAGAGACTTCATCATCATCATTATTTATCTTACCGGGCTGTTATTTTAGGCTGTACCCTTTCACACCACCGCATTGTGCGAATCTCTCCGCAGCGCCACAAGTGCAGGGTGCAAAACTCAGAATTATCCAGTGAAATAGCGCCAGAAGCGGCGGGTCTGATTTATATATAGCGGAAAATAGGGCATCTGATGCAAGAAAAAATTAGCTGGATTGATAACTTACGCGGCATTGCCTGCCTGATGGTGGTGATGATCCACACCACCACCTGGTTTATTACCCATCCGCACGACATCAGCCCGCTCAGTTGGGATTTCGCTAACGTCCTGAACTCCGCCTCTCGCGTCAGCGTTCCGCTCTTTTTTATGATATCCGGCTACCTTTTTTTTGGCCCACGCAGCGCGCAGCCGCGCCATTTTCTGCGTATTGCGCTGTGCCTGCTGTTTTACAGCGCTATCGCCCTGTTATTCATTACCGCCTTTACCCCAATCAACGTCGAAGCTTCGCTGAGGAACCTGCTGCAAAAACCGGCGTTCTATCATCTGTGGTTCTTCTTCGCCATCATCGTCATTTATCTGGTGTCACCGCTGATTGGTGTGAAAGCCGTTAGCGGCAAAATGCTGCTGGCGCTGATGGTCGTTCTGGGGATTGTCGCAAACCCGAATATGCCGCCGCTGAAGGCTGACGGCGCAACCTGGCTACCGGTGAATCTGTATATCAACGGCGACACGTTCTATTACGTGCTTTACGGCCTGCTGGGCCGGGCGCTGGGTATGATGGAAACGAACCGAAAAAGCCTGACGTGGATCTGTGGGCTGCTGTTTGCCGCGGGCGCATGGATGATTTCTCGCGGTACGCTGCACGAGCTACAGTGGCGCGGCAACTTTGGTGACACCTGGTACGTGTACTGTGGCCCAATGGTCTTTATCTGCGCGACGGCGCTGTTCGTGGTGGTTAAAAACACGCTGAATCATCGCGTATTGCCGGGTCTGGCGCTTATTTCCCGCCATTCTTTAGGTATTTACGGTTTTCACGCCTTTATCATTTACCTGCTGCGCGCCTGGAATCTCGATCTCAAAAGCTGGCCAGCGCTGGATATTCTATGGGTATTTACGCTCACGCTGGCCGCAAGCCTGCTGCTCTCGATGGCGCTACAGCGCGCTGATAGACGCAGACTGGTCAGCTAGGTGACGGCAGATTCGGCTGCGGCCACATCGCCGCGCCGTACATACAGGCAAACCATGCCGTCACGATCGGCGCTTTGTGTATCAGCGCCAGCGGCATATTCCAGACGCCGACCAGCAGCAGCCCACAGGCGAGCAGCAGCACCATCCGGCACAACGCAGCAAAGCGCGCTTGCGCGGCTTGCCGGTGGGCCACAATGGCAAAAAATCCGAGGATCAACATCGCCAGGAAATAGGCCCGATCGTCCAGTTGCGGGCAGCCGCGCCAGAGACAAGCCAGATATAACAGAATGCCGCCGTTCAGGGCCAGGCGAGGCGATGTAATGATAGTTCGCATGATGTATCTCCTTATATCAACACCGTCATTATCCTCTGCCATCAGTTTTTAACATCAAGGCAACACGGCAAAAGCGGCAGTTTCGGAATACATCAAGGTGGGCCGCATCCGCACTTGGCCGGCGCGGATGCGGGATAACGTCAGGACATGAGCGGCAGTAAGTGCTGATAAATCTGACGGAATGTCTCGCGCTGCGGCGCATAGTGCGCGAAGCGTTCGGCATTCGGGCGATGATCCTGCTCCAACGCCAGCTGCGGCAGCAGATCGGCATAGGGGCGATCGCGGTGAACGGCCAGCTGTGCCAGACGCGCGGCGCCCAGCGCCGGGCCAACGTCACCGCCGGTTCGATAATCAAGCGGCTTACCGCAGATATCCGCCAGCATTTGTCGCCAGTAGGCGCTGCGCGCGCCGCCACCGATAAGCGTAATGCGGTCAGGCTCAACGCCGCAGGCATGCACGACGTCCATACCGTCAGCCAGCGCAAAACCAACGCCTTCCAGTACCGCGCGCGCCAGCTCGGCCGGGCCATGCTGATGGGTCAGGCCAAAGAACACGCCCTTCGCCTGCGGGTTATTGTGCGGCGTGCGTTCACCAGAAAGATAAGGCAGGAACCAGACCGGCTCGGCGCTGGCGTTGGCGCTTTCCGCCGCCGCGATCAATGCAGGCACCGTTCCCAGCCCGGTGAGTTTCGCCGCCCAGTCCAGGCAGGATGCCGCGCTAAGCATCACCGACATCAGGTGCCAACGCCCCGGTAACGCGTGACAGAAGCTATGCACCGCGCTCTCCGGCTTGCTGAGAAACCCTTCGCTGACGGCAAAATAGACGCCGGAGGTGCCCAGCGATAGCATTGCCTGGCCTGCATCCGCCATCCCAACGCCTACCGCGCCAGCTGCATTATCGCCGCCGCCGGCCACCACCGGCACCGTCGGCATATTCCAGGCGCTGGCGACCGACGCCAGCAGTTGTCCGGTCACCTCGCAGCCCTCAAACAAGGCGGGCATGTTATCGCGCGTCAGCTGACAGGCGGCGAGCATCTCGTCGCTCCAGTCGCGCTTCGCCACGTCCATCCACATCGTACCCGCCGCGTCTGACATATCGCTGGCGAAATCGCCGGTCATCCGCAGACGCAGATAATCTTTTGGCAGCAGGACTTTATCGACCTGACGGAATGTCTCCGCTTCATGGCGCTGCACCCACAGCAGTTTCGGCGCGGTAAAGCCCGGCATCATCAGGTTGCCGGTAATCTGACGCGAAGTGGGCACCTGCGTCTCCAGCCGTTGGCACTCTTCAGCACAGCGGCCATCGTTCCACAAAATTGCCGGGCGCAGCACACGCTGCTGCTTGTCCAACAGCGTGGCGCCGTGCATCTGCCCGGCAATGCCCAGGGCCTTCACGCCCTGCAAGCTATGCTGCTGGCCGAGCCCTTTCATGGCGCGATCCGTCGCCTGCCACCAGTGCTCTGGATCTTGTTCCGACCACAGCGGGTGCGGACGAGAAACCGTCAGTTTTTCCGTTTGCGAGGCCAGCACGCGGCCCTGCTCATCAAGCAAAATTGCCTTTACGCCAGACGTTCCGAGATCTATGCCGATATACATCGCAACTGCTCCTTTAGAGGGTACGATGCCCGGCAAGCTTACGCTTCCGGGCATTGTTTATACTGCAAGACGCCAGGCTTACTTGTCGAACAGGTAGTGATTTACCAGCCCTTCCAGCAGCTCCTGATGAGCGCTCTGATGCTGCGGCGCCAGCTGATTCTGCTCAGCATACTTCGCCAGATCCTGCAGCGACATCTGACCTTTCAGAATCTGCTGGCCCAGCTCGCCGTTCCAGCCTGCATAGCGTTTTGCCACGCGTTTATCCAGCTCACCGCCTTCAATCATGCGCGCCGCCACTTTCAGCGACAGTGCCATCGTGTCCATTGCACCAATGTGACCATAGAACAGGTCATATTTATCCGTGCTCTGACGACGGACTTTTGCATCAAAATTCAGGCCGCCGGTGGTGAACCCCCCCGCTTTGAGGATTTCATACATCACCAGCGCATTTTCCTCGACGCTGTTAGGGAACTGGTCGGTATCCCAGCCCAGCTGCGGGTCGCCGCGGTTGGCATCCACGGAGCCAAACAGACCCAGCGCAATCGCGGTGGCAATTTCATGATGGAACGAGTGGCCCGCCAGCGTCGCGTGGTTAGCCTCAATATTCAGTTTGATCTCTTTTTCCAGACCGAACTGTTTCAGGAAGCCGTACACCGTTGAGGCATCGTAGTCATACTGATGTTTGGTCGGTTCCTGCGGTTTCGGTTCGATCAGCAGCGTGCCCTGGAAGCCAATTTTATGTTTGTGCTCAACCACCATCTGCATGAAGCGGCCAATCTGCTCGCGCTCCTGGCGCAGGTCGGTATTCAGCAGGGTTTCATAGCCTTCACGACCGCCCCACAGCACGTAGTTTTCACCGCCCAGTTTATGGGTCGCATTCATGGCGGTGAATACCTGCGTGGCCGCCATGGTAAACACTTCCGGGTCAGGGTTAGTTGCCGCGCCCGCACCGTAACGTGGGTGAGTAAAGCAGTTGGCGGTGCCCCACAGCAGCTTCACGCCGCTCTGCTGCTGTTTTTCCGCCAGCACATCAACCATCTGCGCAAAGTTGTTCAGGTACTCTTTCAGGTTGGCGCCTTCCGGAGAAACATCGATGTCATGGAAACAGTAGTAAGGCACGTTCAGCTTGTGGAAAAATTCAAATGCGACATCAGCTTTACGTTTCGCACGCTCAATCGCTTCGCCTGGCTGCTGCCACGGGCGGTCGAATGAACCAATACCAAACATGTCCGCGCCGTTCCAGCAGAACGTATGCCAGTAGCAGGCGGCAAAGCGCAGATGGTCTTCCATGCGTTTCCCCAGCACCAGCTCGTCCGGGTTGTAGTGGCGGAAAGCCAGCGGGTTTTCAGTTTTCGGGCCTTCGAAACGAACGCGATCCAGTTGGTCGAAATAAGCTTGCATAATGGACTCCATAATCTGACAGGCGGCGAGGGATTAATTCGTCTGGTCATACTGAATTCTGAATCACCGCGGCTCAATTACGTTATTTCACACTGCTATTAAGAGAATCCACAAATGTGCGCTGGCTCGCAAAATAAAATGCGGTGCGTCCCGTTTTATGTCGGTAATTTTTTCACGCCATAAATTTAAAATCAGATCGCGGTCAAAAATTAGCAATTAAACCAAATATCGTAATAGGAAGATAAAAATCTGTAATTGCCAGCCGCCGTTTACATGTTAAAAATTTGCTGCGTGTTTAGTCATTGCTGTTTCTTTTATCGCCAATCTCATTACCCTATCCCTACAGAAGGCACTACGATTATGAAGATAAAGAACCTTTGCCTCACGCTCTGCGCCTCGCTGCTTCTCACCAGCATGGCGAGCAGCGCTAAAGAAGTTAAGATCGGTATGGCTATTGACGACCTGCGCCTTGAGCGCTGGCAGAAAGACCGCGACATCTTTGTTAAAAAAGCCGAACAGCTCGGCGCACAGGTTTTCGTGCAGTCGGCCAACGGCAACGAAGAAACGCAAATGTCGCAGATTGAAAATATGATCAACCGCGGTGTAGATGTTCTTGTTATTATTCCCTATAACGGCCAGGTGCTGAGTAACGTTATTAAAGAAGCCAAACAAGAAGGTATTAAAGTTCTGGCCTATGACCGTATGATTAATAATGCCGATATCGATTTTTATATTTCTTTCGATAACGAAAAAGTCGGCGAAATGCAGGCCCAAAGTCTGGTCAACCAGGTCCCTCAGGGTAACTATTTCTTGATGGGCGGCTCGCCGGTAGATAATAACGCCAAGCTGTTCCGCGCCGGCCAGATGAAAGTATTAAAACCGTATATTGATGAAGGCAAAATTAAAGTTGTAGGCGATCAATGGGTTGACGGCTGGCTGCCGGAAAACGCGCTGAAGATTATGGAAAATGCCCTCACCGCCAACAATAACAAAATTGACGCCGTGGTCGCCTCGAACGACGCCACCGCAGGCGGCGCGATTCAAGCCTTAAGCGCCCAGGGTTTACAGGGCAAAGTGGCCATTTCCGGCCAGGATGCAGACCTGGCGGGCGTGAAGCGCATCATCAACGGCACGCAGACCATGACCGTGTACAAACCGATTACCCTGCTGGCGAACAGCGCCGCAGAGATCGCCGTCGAGCTGGGCAACGGCCAGCAGCCCAAAGCTGACGCCACCCTGAATAACGGCCTGAAGGACGTGCCGTCACGCCTGTTAACCCCTATCGAAGTCAATAAAACCAACATTGATGACACCGTCGTGAAGGACGGTTTCCATAAGAAAAGTGAACTCTGAATAGTATGCCCCGGCCACATCGCCGGGGCAGCGTAGCCGCCGGAAATCTCCGGTAGCCAGGCTTACGTGGAGCACAAGTACCTATGCCGTATTTACTCGAAATGAAGAGCATTACCAAAGCATTCGGGGTCGTTAAGGCTATCGATAATGTCAGCCTGAGATTAAACCCAGGCGAAGTTGTTTCCCTGTGTGGGGAAAACGGCTCCGGTAAATCGACGTTGATGAAAGTTCTTTGCGGTATTTACCCGCACGGTAGCTATGACGGCGAAATTATTTTCGCCGGTGAGACGCTGCAGCCTACGCATATTCGCGATACCGAGCGCAAGGGTATTGCAATTATTCACCAGGAGCTGGCTCTGGTTAAGCATCTGACCGTGCTGGAAAACATCTTTCTTGGTGCGGAAATCAGCCGCCGCGGCGTGCTGGATTACGACACCATGACCCTGCGCTGTGAAAAGCTGCTGGCCCAGGTCAACCTGGCCATTTCCCCCGACACTCGCGTCGGTGATTTAGGTCTCGGGCAACAGCAGCTGGTCGAAATCGCCAAGGCGCTGAACAAGCAGGTCCGCCTGCTCATCCTTGATGAGCCCACCGCCTCGCTGACCGAGCAAGAGACCGCCATACTGCTGGATATCATCCGCGACCTGCAGCACCACGGCATTGCCTGCATTTATATCTCGCACAAGCTCAATGAAGTGAAGGCCATATCCGACACCATTTGCGTCATCCGCGACGGCCAGCATATTGGCACCCGCGATGCGACCAACATGACCGAAGACGACATCATTACCATGATGGTAGGCCGCGAGCTGACGGCACTGTACCCCAGCGAACCACACGCCGCAGGCGATGAGATCCTCCGCGTTGAGCACCTGACCGCATGGCACCCAGTCAACCGCCACATTAAGCGCGTTAACGACGTCTCTTTCAGCCTGAAGCGCGGCGAAATTCTCGGCATCGCCGGGCTGGTCGGCGCCGGGCGCACCGAGGCGGTCCAGTGTCTGTTCGGCGTCTGGCGCGGGCGCTGGGAAGGGCGCATTTTTATTGACGGCAAACAGGTCGATATCCGCACCTGCCAGCAGGCCATTGGCCACGGCATTGCCATGGTGCCGGAAGACCGGAAAAAGGACGGGATCGTGCCGGTCATGGCGGTTGGCAAGAACATCACGCTGGCCGCACTCGATGATTTCAGCGGCGCGCTCAGCAACCTTGACGATGCCAAAGAGCAGCAGTGCATCCTGCAATCGATTGAGCGTCTGAAGGTCAAAACGTCATCGCCAGAGCTGGCTATCGGGCGGCTAAGCGGCGGTAACCAGCAGAAGGCCATTCTGGCACGCTGCCTGCTGCTGAATCCGCGCATTCTGATTCTTGATGAACCCACGCGCGGTATCGACATCGGTGCAAAATACGAAATCTATAAGCTTATCAATCAGCTGGTACAACAGGGCATCGCGGTGATCGTCATCTCGTCGGAACTTCCGGAAGTACTGGGGCTCAGCGACAGAGTGCTGGTCATGCATGAAGGGAAACTCAAAGCCAACCTGGTGAACCATAACCTGACTCAGGAAAACGTGATGGAAGCCGCCTTAAGGAGCGAACGCCATGTCGAAACACAATCCGTCTGAAATGAAACTGGCCGCCCCGGCAACGGCCCCGGCACTGCGGCTAACATCGTTGAATTTACAGGTTTTCGTGATGATCGCGGCAATTGTCGCGATCATGCTGTTTTTTACCTGGACCACCGACGGCGCCTACCTGAGCGCGCGTAACGTCTCCAACCTGCTGCGTCAAACCGCGATTACCGGCATTCTCGCCGTCGGGATGGTGTTCGTCATTATCTCGGCCGAAATTGACCTTTCCGTTGGCTCAATGATGGGCCTGCTGGGCGGCGCGGCGGCAATTTTTGACGTCTGGCTCGGATGGCCGCTGCCGCTGACTATCATCGTCACGCTGGCCATGGGGCTGGTGCTGGGTGCCTGGAACGGTTGGTGGGTGGCCTATCGCAAAGTGCCGTCGTTTATCGTGACCCTTGCGGGCATGCTGGCATTCCGTGGGATCCTGATTGGCATCACCAACGGCACCACCGTGTCACCGACCAGCGCGGCAATGTCGCAAATTGGTCAAAGCTATCTGCCGGATGGCATCGGCTTTACCTTCGGCGCCGTCGGGCTGATGGCGTTTATTGCCTGGCAGTGGCGCGGGCGCACGCGTCGCCAGGCGCTGGGGCTAGCGACGCCTGCCTCTGGCGGCGTGGTAGGACGTCAGGCGCTGACCGCCGTGATCGTACTGGGCGCTATCTGGTTGCTCAACGACTATCGTGGCGTCCCAACGCCGGTGCTGCTGTTAACGCTGCTGCTGCTGGGCGGTATGTTTATGGCCACCCGTACCGCATTCGGCCGCCGTATTTACGCCATCGGCGGCAATATTGAGGCGGCGCGCCTTTCCGGGATTAACGTCGAACGTAACAAGCTGGCGGTCTTTGCCATTAACGGCCTGATGGTGGCGATTGCCGGGCTGATTCTTAGCTCGCGCCTCGGTGCCGGATCGCCATCGGCGGGAAACATTGCCGAGCTGGATGCGATTGCCGCCTGCGTGATTGGCGGCACCAGCCTGGCGGGCGGCGTCGGCAGCGTCGCCGGGGCGGTAATGGGGGCATTTATTATGGCGTCGCTGGATAACGGAATGAGTATGATGGACGTGCCCACTTTCTGGCAATATATCGTCAAAGGTGCGATTTTATTGCTTGCCGTCTGGATGGATTCCGCCACCAAGCGGCGCGCGTAATGGCCTGGCCGTGGTGTCGCCGATTCAGTGGCCGGCGGCACCCTCTCATGATTCACGAGGAACCCTGAACCATGTTTGGAAAACGTCACCGCGTGACGCTGTTATTTAACGCCAACAAAGCCTTTGACCGCCAGGTGGTTGAAGGCGTCGGCGAATATTTACAGGCGTCACAGTCAGAGTGGGACATCTTCATAGAGGAAGATTTTCGCGCGCGTATCGAAAATATCAAAGAGTGGCTGGGCGACGGCGTGATCGCCGACTACGACGACCCCACTATTGAAGCGCTGCTGACCGACGTTAAGGTGCCTATCGTCGGCGTTGGCGGCTCCTATCACCGTCAGGAACAGTACCCACCCGTTCACTACATTGCGACCGATAACTCTGCGCTGGTTGAAAGCGCTTTTTTGCATCTTAAAGAGAAAGGCGTTCACCGCTTCGCTTTCTACGGCCTGCCGGCGGCCAGCGGCAAACGCTGGGCCGAAGAGCGGGAATACGCCTTCAGTCAGATTGTTGCCAAAGAGAAGTACCGCGGCGTGATCTACCAGGGTCAGGAAACCGCGCCGGAGAACTGGCAGCACGCGCAGAATCGTCTGGCCGACTGGCTGCAAACGCTGCCGCCGCAAACCGGGATTATTGCGGTTACCGATTCCCGCGCCCGGCATATCCTACAAGCCTGTGAACACCTGCATATTCCCGTGCCGGAGAAGCTGTGCGTCATCGGTATTGATAACGAAGAGCTGACCCGCTACCTGTCGCGCGTGGCGCTGTCTTCGGTGGCGCAGGGCGTGCGGCAAATGGGTTATCAGGCCGCCAAGCTGATGCAGCGTTTGCTCGATAACGAGGTGCTGCCTTTGCAGCGGGTGCTGGTGCCGCCGATGCGGGTCATGGCGCGACGCTCAACCGACTACCGTTCGCTGAACGACCCGGCCGTGATTCAGGCTATGCACTACATCCGTAACAACGCTTGTAAAGGCATTAAGGTCGAACAGGTGCTGGATGCTGTGGGGATCTCCCGGTCAAACCTGGAGAAACGTTTTAAAGAAGAAGTGGGCGAAACCATCCACGCGGTCATTCATAGCGAGAAGCTGGAAAAGGCGCGTAGCCTGCTGGTTTCTACCTCGTTGTCGATCAATGAAATCTCGCAGATGTGCGGTTACCCGTCGTTGCAGTATTTCTATTCGGTATTCAAAAAAGAGTATGACACCACGCCAAAAGAGTATCGCGAGCAGCATAGCGAAACGCTGATTCCGGCATAATCACCGCCCACAAAGCAAAAAGGCCTTCCAATGGAAGGCCTTTTTATCTTCAGCGCTAATTACATGTGTGCCGCAATCAGACGCTGGTTGTCCTGATACATAGCGAACAGATAGTCGTTATAGCTCGAACCTTTGGTCGAATAGCCCTTCAGCTTGTGAATCATCGCCGTCGCGGTCACTTCCTGATCCGTCTTACGCAACTGGGCGCGAGACTTACGGAACGAGGCATAGGCCGGGTGCGTATTCAGGTTCGTGGCATAGGCCTGAACGGACTCTTTCACGGAGTCGAACTTGGTATAACCATTCACCGAGCCCGTGCCGTTTTTACAGCCCTTACCGCACTTCATGCCGAACAGGTTGTTATTCGCGCGAGCCAGCTTGGACGTACCCCAGCCGCTCTCTGCAGCCGCCATGGTGGCGACCATGCTGCCTGGAATAATATCGACACGTTCAAGCAGCGCGTTCCACGGCACCTTACGGGTATTGCCGTTCCAGCTGACTTTGTAACGTGCGGCGATATCTTTCAGACGCGCGCGCTCAGACGGCGACCAGCGGCCTTCGTACTGTTTTGATACCAGCCAGTTACGATCCGCCGTGATAGCAGCATTTTGACTCGTGATATAAGGCATTACCGTCCGGAGAAACGCTCTTTTCCTTGGGGTTCCGGAAGGGTATTTTCGCAAATCAGGAAGTGAACTGCTCTTTACACTATTGCGAGAATACTCTTGTTTACTGCTGGCCTTACTATGACTTGTCTTTGTTACCGAGGCTTTTTGATGCTTTGTTACCGTGTGTGTTTTTGCGAACACCCCACCTGAAAAAGTACAGATGAGTAACATAAGTATCGCTGCCCCATATCGTCGAATGGGAGTCGATATCATTAGGTCTCCTGGTCGGATGTCATCATTCCAACGCCTTCTTATTTCATAAAATTGAGAGCTTAATCTCAAATTATAGCAAAAATAGCCCGCCAACGCACGTCTGAGAAATAGTCCGATTCCTAAACGCACAAACGGACGCGATTCAGCATAAGACAAACTACGCCGACAAAATGCCGGACGCATCTCATTTTAGTTCATATTTTGACCGCCATCACTCAGCCCTTGCCCTCCTCCTTCCTCCAGGAGGAGCACAGTGTGATAAGCCGCTGGCACACTAGGAAAAAACGTTCTGACATAGGATAACGCTATGAAGCACGCCGCCCTGATACCGCTACTCATGCTCCCCGCCTTTGCCAGCGCCGCCGGCTGGACGACGCAGGATTTCCCCGCTTTTGCCGCCGATGGCACGGGAAAATTCAGCAGTCAGAAAATGCTCACAAAGGGTACTCGCCCGTTAAGGTTGAATCTTGACCAACAGTGCTGGCAACCGGCCACGGCGATTCGTCTGAATCAGATGCTGTCGCTTGAACCCTGCCAGGGCGATGCGCCACAGTGGCGCTTATTCCGCGACGGCAACTACACGCTCGAGATTGATACCCGTTCGGGCACGCCCACGCTGACGATTGCCGTCGAAAGCGCGCCGGATAACGCCAGCGTAAAGGTCAGCGCGCGCCAATGCCCGCGCTGGGATGGCAAGCCGCTGACGCTTGATGTCGGCAGTACCTTCGCCGAAGGCAGCCGCGTGCGTGACTTTTACAGCGGACAGACCGCTGTCGTGACGCAGGGCAAAATAACCCTACAGCCAGCGGATAACAGCAATGGCCTGCTGCTGCTGGAGAGCGCCGACGTCACCGCCAGCGCACCGTTTAGCTGGCACAACGCCACCGTTTACTTCGTCCTGACCGACCGCTACGTCAACGGCGATCCGAGCAACGACAACAGCTACGGTCGCCACAAAGATGGGATGCAGGAAATTGGCACCTTCCACGGCGGCGACCTGAAAGGCCTCACCAGCAAGCTCGACTACCTGCAACAGCTGGGTGTGAACGCGCTGTGGATAAGCTCGCCGCTGGAACAAATTCACGGCTGGGTCGGCGGCGGTACTAAGGGCGATTTCCCGCACTATGCGTACCACGGTTACTACACCCAGGACTGGACCCGCCTGGATGCCAATATGGGAAACGAAGACGATCTGCGCGCGCTGGTTGACGGAGCTCATCAACGCGGCATCCGCATTCTGTTCGACGTTGTGATGAACCACACCGGCTACGCCACCCTCGCCGACATGCAGACGTATCAGTTCGGCGCGCTGTATCTGAAAGGCGATGAACTGACGAAAACGCTGGGATCGCGCTGGACCGATTGGCGACCCGGTCCGGGGCAGAGCTGGCACAGTTTTAATGATTACATCAACTTCAGCGATAAAGCCGCATGGGAGAAATGGTGGGGTAAAGCGTGGATCCGCACCGATATTGGCGACTATGACAACCCCGGTTTCGATGACTTAACCCTGTCGCTGGCCTTTTTACCTGACCTGAAAACGGAATCCACCGTGCCCAGTGGGCTACCGAACTTCTATCACCATAAGCCGGATACCGCGGCTCGCGCCATCGACGGCTTTACGCCGCGTGACTACCTCACCCACTGGCTCAGCCAATGGGTACGCGACTACGGCATTGACGGTTTCCGCGTTGATACCGCCAAACACGTTGAGCTTGCCGCCTGGCAGCAGCTTAAATCGCAGTCGGTGGACGCGCTGGCAGCGTGGAAAAAGGCCAACCCGCAGAAAGCCATGGACGACGCGCCGTTCTGGATGACCGGCGAAGCGTGGGGCCACGGCGTGATGCAAAGCGACTACTATCGCCACGGCTTCGACGCCATGATCAACTTTGATTACCAGGAGCAGGCCGCGAAAGCCAGCGCCTGCCTGGCGAATATCGACCAGACCTGGCAGCAAATGGCCGACAAGCTGCAGCAGTTTAACGTCCTGAGCTACCTCTCATCGCACGATACCCGTCTGTTCCGGGAGAAAGGCGGTAACGCCGCCGAGCTGCTGCTGCTCGCACCGGGCGCGGTGCAAATCTTCTACGGCGATGAGTCCGAGCGCCCGTTTGGCCCCACCGGCTCCGACCCGCTCCAGGGTACGCGTTCGTCAATGAACTGGCAGGACGTCGCAGGAAAATCTGCCGATACGGTCGCACACTGGCAGAAACTGGGACAGTTCCGCGCACGTCATTCGGCCATTGGCGAAGGTCAGCAAACAACGCTCAGCCTGACTGACGGGTACGGTTTTGTTCGCGTACACGGTGAAGACAAGGTCATGGTGATCTGGGCTGGTAACCGCTAATTTATATGCTTCCAGGCCCGCGGCTTGAGCGCGGGCCTTTACAGAATAAAAAACCAGAAATCCGCTACTTTCTCAATTTTTCGACTAAGCCAACCCTCAAAAGCCCATTTGCACCCCATCGTGAGTGGCGTTATCGTTACCTACTTCACAGAATGAGCAATAGAAAATCGGCTATGACATTTTCACTTTTCGGCGACAAATTCACCCGCCATTCAGGCATTACACGCCTGATGGAGGACCTCAACGACGGTTTACGCACCCCAGGCGCAATCATGCTAGGCGGTGGCAACCCGGCACAGATTCCAGAGATGAACGCCTACTTCAATAATCTGCTGGCGGATATGCTGGAAAACGGCAAAGCGGCTGAAGCGCTATGCAATTACGATGGTCCGCAGGGGAAAAATGAGCTACTCGTTGTACTCGCCGAGATGCTGCGCGAAGAATTAGGTTGGGATATTGGCCCACAGAATATTGCACTGACAAATGGCAGCCAAAGCGCATTTTTCTACTTGTTCAATCTGTTCGCCGGCCGCTGCGCCGACGGTACGACTCGAAAGGTCCTTTTCCCCCTCACTCCGGAGTATATCGGTTACGCCGACGCGGGCCTCGAAGATGATCTTTTCGTTTCCACCCACCCGCAAATTGAGCGCCTGCCAGAGGGCCAGTTTAAGTACCACGTCGATTTCGAAAATCTGCCAATCGGCGAAGATACCGGCATGATCTGCGTCTCACGCCCCACCAACCCGACGGGTAACGTCATCACCGATGACGAGCTGAAGCAGTTAGACACGCTGGCTCAACAGCACGGCGTGCCGCTTATCATCGACAACGCCTACGGCGTGCCTTTCCCGGGGATTATCTTCAGCCAGGCAACGCCGCTGTGGAATTCGAACATCGTACTGTGCATGAGCTTGTCGAAATTAGGCCTGCCGGGCAGCCGCTGCGGCATCATTATTGCCGATGAGAAAATCATCACTGCCATCAGCAATATGAACGGCATCATCAGCCTCGCCCCAGGCGGGATTGGGCCAGCCATCATGTGTGAAATGATTAAACGCCGCGATCTGCTGCGCCTGTCAGAAACGGTCATTAAGCCTTTCTACTACCAGCGCGTGCAGGAAACGATCGCCACGATCCGCCGCTATTTGCCGGAGGAGCGCTGCCTTATTCACAAACCGGAAGGCGCTATTTTCCTGTGGCTGTGGTTTAAAGATCTGCCCATTACGACGGAAACGCTCTATCAGCGCCTGAAAAAGCGCGGCGTGCTGATGGTCCCTGGTGATGTATTCTTCCCTGGATTGGATAAGCCCTGGGAACATACGCACCAGTGCATGCGCATGAACTATGTGCCGGAGCCGGACAAAATTGAAGCCGGGGTAAAAATCCTCGCCGAGGAAATTGAAATAGCCTGGCGGGAACATCAGTAATATATGATATATTAGCCTCTGATTTCAGGGGCTAATATAGCCAACAGCCTCTCTATGTTATTTAAAATAACAAAGCATTCACCCCACCTTATTCAACCGATCGGATTAGTCCCAATTTATCCCCTCATTTCATTACCGCTACATATCTCAATTGATTATTTAATGCTGCTTAACATGTTAAAAACAAAGTAACGATATGTTTCCTAAGAACATATTATTTTACATAGCAGACTTTGTTTATCCTTAAATTAAATCAGATTAATTCATCCTTTCGTATGAAAAGAAACGCCACATGCAAGGCGTAATTTTGAACTTACACTGACTAATACGCACTCGGCGTTTTAACTGGTGGAGTATGATCATGGACTCTAAAAACGTTAGCCACTTAAGCGTTATTGCTGTGGCGGTTCTTATTGCATTCTCTCTCTCTGCCTGTAGCGGAAGCGGCGGGGGCTCTCATTCAACGGCCAAAAATGGCACGACCCAAGGCAGCGGTTCGGGCGGCGACGGTAGTGGCAGTGACGGCAGTGGCTCTGGCGGCGGCACAGGTGGTGGTACCGGTGGCGGAACGGGCGGCGGCACAGGCGGTGGAACCGGTGGCGGCACCACCGCGCAGAATTCAGTTAACAGCATCATCGGTGACACAGGTAGCGCGGTTTCCGGAGTGGGCGACACGCTGAGCGGTCTGGGCAGCCAGTTGGCGACCACCACCGGCAACAACCCGGTCACCTCGACGATTTCAACAACGGTTAGCGGCGTGGGTAACGCCGTCGATACGCTGGGAACCGGCGTCACTAACGGCCTTGGCAATGCCTCCAATACCAATGGTCTGGGAACGACGCTGCAGGGAACCACCAGCACCGTAACCGTACTGGGCAACACGGTGTCTAGCGTCGGTAGCGGTCTGGCCACCAGCACCTCGGGCACTCCCGTTGCTGGGGTGACTGGCGTTGTCGGCAACGTCGTTAACAGCGCAGGACAACTCGTTAGCGGCACCGGAACCGGATTGACCAGCACCCTGCAAAGCCCGGGCGTCACCGCCGCAACAACCGGCGTGACCTCCGTGGTGAATAACACGCTGTCCGGCGTACAGGGCGTTACCCAGGGCGTGGGCACCGCGACCGGATTAGGCACGCCGGTTAACGGTCTGCTGGCTCAGGTCGGCGGTGCCGTCAGCGGCGTCGGAACCCAGGTTGGCACCACAACGCCAGCGCTGAGCGGCGTAGGCCAGGTGGTCTCGAGCGTCGGTAACATCGTCACCGATGCGGGCGGTCTGGTGAAACCGGCCACCGCGACTACCGGCAGCGGCAGCAGTACCGGCAGCAGCGGCGGTGGACTGCTGGCCAATGCCTCGCTGGGGGCGACGGTCAGTTCGCTGACGGGCAGCCTGAACGTCAGCTCCTCCACGACGGCCACCGCCAGCGGAAGCACCAGCAGCGGGACAACGACGACGAGTAACCCGCTGGGTGGTATCACCGGGCTGCTTACCGGGTTAACGACAAAAAAATAAGCTATATATTGATTAATGCCTTCCGTGCCCCCGCAATGGGGGCACGATTTTCAGCAGAATAACAATAATCATCCTTGCACAATAAAATACACAAGGAACGCGTCATGAAAACTACCCTATTTTATGCGCTGTCGGGGGTTGTTCTGCTTAATATTGCACGAGCAGACACATTACCCGCATTGATCGACCCAAATAACCCAGCAAAAGCAGAGCATAGCAGTACGACGCAAACCTCTGTAAATGCCGCACCCAGTTTAAGCGTAAGTGTCCCCCAAAATAAATTAACGCCCGAAACGTTAATTAAAGTTGATCATATTCAGTTTATTGGTGGCACCGTTTATCCCTTAAAAGACCTGCTGCGTCCTTTTGTACCCTACGCACACAAGCAGGTGCCATTAAAAACGCTAACCGGCCTGGTTAATGATATTACGTTACGCTATCGTGCGGACGGTTACCCCTTGTCTTATGCCTGGCTACCGGATAATAACTTCCAGGACGGGACGCTCAAGATTGTTCTGGTGGAGGGCTATGTCGCCCACAGTGATATCCAGAGCAATAATCCGAATATTGCCGAACGGTTAAAACGGCTGGCGGCAAAAATTATGGCGGAAAAGCCACTGTCGCAGGCCACCTTCGATCGCTACACCCAGCTGATGACGCGCACCCCGGGCGTCACCGTCGATGCCAACGCCCAGCTGCCGCAGAATATCTACGGTGCGGCGGCAATGCAGGCGAAAAGCTTCCAGCCGCATATCTGGGATATTTCATCTACGATCGACACCCGTCGCAGCCAGAATATGGCGTTTGTCACCGGTTCACTCAGCAACCTGACCAGCTACGGCGATCAGTTTGGCGTCGCAACCCTGGTGCCTCTCGACAGCTCGACGCGCAAATCCTATCTGGGGCTGAACTATCAGCAGTTCCTGACGGATGAAGGGCTGATGATGCAGTTGAAGGGCAGCTTTTATCGCGATAATCCACGCGACTACACGCGCCTGCTGAATTTCCCTGGCGGGTATTTTGACTCACGCCAGGAGACCACGCAGTACAACGGCGGCGCAATGTTCAGCTATCCGGTGCTCCTGACCGGAAAACAGCAGTTCAATATTAACGGTGGCATGGACTATACCGACCGGCGTAACGATAACCACATTCGCGCTATCGTCGGCGATCAAACGGTATACAGCGTGACGCAAAAGTCGCATGTGCGTTATCCGGCGCTTGAGTTCGGGATGAACGGCTTTCAGGCCTTCGATCGGGCCAGCATCAACGGCAAGCTGACCCTGCGTCAGGGTATTAACGCCTCCTCGATGTCCGATGCGGCGCCCGTCTATGGTAATGACCTGTCGTTTACCCTCTGGAAAAGCAATATTGATGCAGCATGGATGATCACCGATACATGGCGACTTTCGACGTCAATGGAAGGCGATTGGTCGGACAATGATTTACCGGAGCCAGAGCGCGTCAGTTTCGGCGCCCAACGTTTTGGTCGTGGTTATCAGGATGGCGAAGCCAGCGGCGACTACGGCTACGGCGGGCAGGTTGAGCTGCGTTATTTGCATCAGCGTAAAGAGAGCACCTGGCTTGCCACCGTGCAGCCTTACGTCCTTGCCGATACCGCGCAAACCTGGTTCAACGCGCCGGGCTACCCCCACCAGCGGCTGGCATCCGTGGCGACCGGGGTCATGGTCGGTGATAACAAGCACTACAGCGTGACGGTCGAAGCCGCGCGTCCGGTCGGTGATAAACCCACCGACACGCACAACCGGGAATGGCGCTACAGCCTGACCTTCAGTTGGAACTTCAATAATCTACATTAATTTCGCCGCGGTACGCTGGCCGACATCGACACAGGCCAGCGCCGCCGTAGGGCAGGCGGCCACGCAGGCAGGCCCTTCTTCGCGGTGACGACACAAGTCACACTTAATCGCCCGCGGCCTGGCCTGCTGCATCGTGACGTTCATCGCCCCGAACGGACATGCCAGCATACAGCTTTTGCAGCCAATACAGCGCGACTGATCGACGGCGATCGTCTCGCCTTCTCGCACGATCGCCCCCGTCGGGCAAACGTTGCTGCACGGCGCATCTTCGCACTGATGGCAGGCTACCGCCGTTGAAAACGAATCCCCCTTCACCACTCGAATGCGCGGCAAAAAGGCTTCACGCGAGACGGTATGACACGCCTGCTGATCTTGATGTGCCACCACGCAGGCAACTTCACAGGTACGGCAGCCGATGCATTTTAAAGAATCGGCGACAATAAACGGGTTCATTTCCCACTCCGTGATGGTTGATAAACGCTAAGAGTGCCAGAGTGGGGGGCGTTCATGCTTTGATCAAACAGCTGAGATGCGCCATTTTTGTCATCGACCTAACATGCTTTGTCTCTTTGCCTCAGGCAGAATGAATATGCTCTTTGCAATAGCGCCGTTTCCACGCTGCGGGCGTCAAGCCGGTGTGTTTGCGAAAAACCTGGCGGAAATACCCGACATCAGCAAACCCGCACTGTTCGGCCACTTCCTTAAGCGAACGCGTAAGGTTACTCAGCAGCTTCTCTGCCGCCTGATGGCGCTGCGCTTACCAGGCAGACCGGCAAAAAATCAATCGGCTGGTCTGATTCCAGACCAGCCCCAGCTATCGCTTCACCGCCAGATAAACTATATTCGCCCTTACGATAAAACCATCAAGATGACCCCATGGACGAATTTCAAAATCTGACGCTGCATAAAATCAGCGCAGGCAGTGTTTTTAAAATTCACCTTCTGGGCCTGCTTTGTTCGCTGGTCCCCCTCGGTGTACTCAATGGTATTCTGAGCGCCATTGGTATTACGGTGTTCACCCTGCGCTGGAACGGGGAAATCGTTCACGGCTTCTCCGCACTGATACTCAGCCCGCTGCTATTTTTGCTTCTGGCGCTGGTAGTTACCGGTATTATCGGCAGCCTGACCTGGCTCGGGTTATGGATTTACGGGCAGTTTCGCAAGCTCACGCTGCGCATTGTGCCAGATAACCGCGAAGAATAATTGTCATGCCATGTGCGGTGCCTGATGGCGCTGCGCTTATCAGGCCTACCGGGCACACACTGTAGGCCTGATAAGGCGAAGCCGCCATCCGGCTCTCTGCACAACGGCATTCCCGGAAACAAAAAAGCAGAACGCACGCGTTCTGCTTTTTTTCGTGCAGAGGATGAATTACATCGCGGCGCGGAAAATCGCCATGATTTCGTCGTGCGTCGCCTGGACAGGGTTAGTGAATCCGCACGCATCTTTCAGCGCGTTGGTCGCCAGCACCGGAATATCTTCTTCTTTCACGTTCAGGTCGCGCAGGCCAGCCGGAATGTTTACCTGACGCGCCAGTTTGCGGATCGCATCGATACACGCCTGTGCGCCCTGCTCGTTGCTCATCGCGCTGACGTCGATATGCATCGCCTGAGCGCAGTCACGCAGGCGCGCCGCAGCCACCTTGCTGTTGAACACCTGTACGTGCGGCAGCAGAACCGCGTTGCATACGCCGTGCGGCAGATCGTAGAAGCCGCCGAGCTGGTGCGCCATCGCGTGAACATAGCCCAGCGACGCATTGTTAAACGCCATGCCGGCCAGGAACTGTGCGTAGGCCATCGCTTCACGCGCTTCGCCGTTGCTACCGTGTTCTACCGCCGTCGGCAGATTATCGACAATCATGGTGATGGCTTTCAGCGCACAGGCATCGGTGATCGGCGTCGCGGCAATAGACACGTAGGCTTCAATGGCGTGGGTCAGCGCATCCATCCCGGTAGCAGCAGTCAGCCCTTTCGGCATACCTTCCATCAGGGAAGAATCGTTAACGGACAGGATCGGCGTAACGTGCTTGTCGACGATGGCCATTTTAATGTGACGAGTGACGTCGGTAATAATGCAGAATCGGGTCATTTCAGACGCCGTACCTGCCGTGGTGTTGATAGCGATCATCGGCAGCTGCGGTTTGGCAGAGCGGTCGACGCCCTCGTAGTCGCGGATATCACCGCCGTTGGCAGCCACCAGGGCAATCCCTTTTGCGCAGTCGTGCGGGGAACCGCCGCCCAGCGAAACGACGCAGTCGCAGTCATTTGCGCGCAGCATTTCCAGGCCGTCTTCGACGTTAACGGTGGTCGGGTTTGGGTGCGTACCGTCAAATACCACGCTATGGATGTCATATTCCTGCAAACGCTTCTGGATATCGCCAGCGACACCCAGCTTATTCAGGACTGCATCAGTGACAATCAGAGCACGGCGAAAGCCATATTCCTTCATGGTATTCATTGCGTCATTTAACGCGCCATTACCGATAACATTCACTGATGGAATGAAGAAAGTAGATGCAGCCATGATAGTTCCTTTATTTAATAAGCAGGCCCCAGAGGCTATAGTAATAACCTCTGCAAAAACACGATCAAGTTAGCATTTCAGACCTTAAATAAAATAAAAATCGCGGCATCTCATTGTTTATGCCGCGATTTGTGGTGATTAATATATTTTTGTATTTTATTTAATATTTTTTCTAAATAAATTGTTAGTTTTTATTATCCGGGAACAGCAACGCATCACGTAATAAATGATCGTTACCGCGACGGCGCGTAAAACCAATTCGGTTGAAATATTCCAGAATCTGAATCGCCAGCTTGCGGCCAACGTTCAATTTATCGCGGAAGTCCGCCGCGCAGGTGGAGCCTTTTTCCAGATGGAGATCGCGAATCATGTTAGCAAACGCCACAATGCGATCGTTACGATAGTAGCGATCTTTTACAATGGCGGTAATCATCCCCTGCTGCGCAGCCTGACGTAAAACGCTGCGCATGGTGTTTTCATCCGTACCGGTCTGCGTCGCCAAATCGCGCACCCACCAGGGCTCGTCGCCAAACAGCGGCGCGGCTTTCAGCCAGATAACCTGCTGCTCGTCGGTAAAACCGGCCTTATGTTCCGGCAGGTGCAGCCAGCCGTGGTGGCTGGCGATGGTTCCGCTGGCACGCATCTGCTCAATTAACGTGAGGACCAGCGCTTCATCTTCCATCGGCAGCGCGATACGGCGCAGACGTTCACGACCCGGGCCAGGTTCATCTTTGTGCTGCTCGTGGTACTGCGCCAGCGCGTCCAGCAGCTTACGCTGCCAGCGCGCGGCCAGCGGGGCATCCAACAGGCAGTCACCGGCCAGGATGAAACCTGGCTGAGCAATCAGCGCTTCCAGCCCCTGGGCACTGAGCTGGCGCGCCCAGCCAAATTCACGCAGCTTTACCGCATCACGCGCGAGGTGCACCGCCAGCGCCTGCGCGTCGTTTTCTGCCAGCGCAAGCGCCGCAATCCATGCCAGGTACTCCGGCTTGCGCTTGCCACGGCGCGGTGAATTGAGCGTCACCACCCGCGCTCCGGCCAGCGTAACCTTCGCCGAAATATCGCGTAGCACCAGACGATCGTTATCCGCCAGCCACAGCGGTGTATCGAGCACCAGTTCAGCGAGGTTATTTTCCAGCAACGATACACGCCCGGTAATATGGCTGGCCGCATGGTGAATATGCAGCGGCTGCCATTGGCTCAGCGGCACATGGCTTTGTAACTCAACAATCACCCGCTCAACGGCCTCCGGCGGCGCTTCTGTCAGCAGCCAATCGCCGCGGCTGATATCGCCCTTTTCCGCTGCACCGACAATATTCAGGGCAATACGCTGCCCGCCATGCGCGTGCTCAACCGGCTGATTCTGGGCGTGCAGACCGCGTACGCGCATCGGCGTACCCATTCCGGTCAACCATAGGGTATCGCCCACGCACACATCGCCCGACAGCGCCGTCCCGGTAACCACCAGGCCCGCCCCTTTTACGGTAAACGCGCGGTCGATGGCCAGACGAAAACGCTGGTGCTCAGGATGCTCGCGGGCGGCGAGCTGGCGCAGGTGTTCGCGCAGGGCCTCAATGCCCTTGCCCTCGGTGGCCGCCGTTTCAAATAACGTCGCCGGCTCAAAAGCATATTCACGAAGAACATCGGTAATTTGGCGACGAACTTCAGCAATACGCGCGGCATCGACGCGATCGACTTTAGTTAATGCCACCGTCAGCGTGGGCTTGCCCGTCAGTTGAAGAATCGCCAGATGTTCACGGGTTTGCGCCATCACGCCATCGTCACATGCCACCACCAGCAGGGCGTGATCGATCCCCCCCACGCCCGCCAGCATATTCGAAAGAAATTTTTCATGCCCAGGCACATCGATAAAGCCCAGCACGCGGCCGTCCGGCTGCGGCCAGTAGGCGTAGCCGAGATCGATAGTCATGCCGCGTGATTTCTCTTCCGGCAGGCGGTCGGCGTTAATGCCGGTAATCGCCTGTAGCAGCGTGGTTTTGCCGTGGTCAACGTGACCGGCGGTGGCAATAATCATTTCAGCAACATCTCCAGGAAACGGGGTTCATCTTCAAGGCAGCGTAAATCCAGCCACAGGCGTCCGTCATAAATCCTGCCAATGACCGGCACCGGCAGGCTGCGCCAGCGGTTTGCCAGCGCCTCAAGGCGACTGCCGCGCCCATCGAGCGGCGTAAAAGCAATGGCCGCGCTGGGCAGGCTTTCGGCGGGCAGCGAGCCGCTGCCAATCTGCGACATACACGGCATGACCTGAACGGCGAATTCCGCGTCGTAGCGCTCGGCTAGCGGGGTACGCAGACGCTGCGCCTGTTGGTTGATCTCTTCAACGTGGCGGCTAAGCAAGCGCAGCGTAGGTAGCTCTGCCGCCAGTTTTTCCGGGTGCAAATACAGACGCAGAGTGGCTTCAAGCGCCGCCAGCGTCATTTTATCCGCGCGTAGCGCACGCTTGAGCGGGTGCTGCTGCAGCTGGGCTATCAGCGTTTTTTTGCCGACGATAATTCCCGCCTGCGGGCCCCCCAGCAGCTTATCGCCGGAGAAGCTCACGAGGCTGACGCCGGCGGCAATCATCTCCTGCGGCATCGGTTCTTTTGGCAGCCCGTAGCGGCTCAGATCGACCAGCGAACCGCTGCCCAAATCTGCCACCACCGGCACGCCCAGCTCGTGGCCCATTTCCGCCAGCTCGGCTTCTTCTACCGATTTGGTAAACCCTTCAATGCTGTAGTTGCTGGTGTGCACCTTCATTAACAGCGCGGTATTGTCATTTACCGCCTGGCGGTAGTCTTTGGCATGGGTGCGGTTGGTGGTGCCCACTTCGTGCAGCACGCAGCCGGCCTGGCGCATCACGTCAGGGATACGGAACGCGCCGCCAATTTCCACCAGCTCGCCACGCGACACCACCACTTCTTTTCCGGCCGCCGTCGCCGCCAGCATCAGCAGCACCGCGGCGGCGTTATTATTGACGATACAGGCATCTTCCGCGCCGGTTAAACGGCACAGCAGGTCGGCTAACGCCCGATCGCGGTGGCCGCGCCCGGCGCCGTCCAGGTCGTACTCCAGCGTCACCGGATCGCGCATAACCTGGGCGACGGCATTCACAGCCGACGTTGCCTGCTGTGCACGGCCCAGGTTGGTGTGCAGCACGGTGCCCGTCAGGTTGATGACCGGGCGCAGCGCGCTTTGCGCATCGCGCGCCAGCCGCTGTGCCGTCTCCTGCGCCCAGTCCTCGCTCCAGGCCGGCAGCGCCTGCTGCTCACGGATGCTAAGCCGCGCATCGTCCAGCATCTGGCGGAGCTGTTCTACCACCTGAGTGTGGCCATGGGCATCAAGTAAACGCGCAAACGCAGGCTCGCGAAGCAAGCGGTCGGTTGCGGGAAGCTGGCTGTAAAGCGAACGGGTATCGGTAGTCATGAATAGGCCTGACGGTTAAATGTTACCCCTCCCGACGGGAGAGGGAGTCATGGGAAGGGATTGTACAACGGACTGCGGTTAGGCGTTATAGCGTTCAATCAAGCCTTTGGCGGTTCGGTGCGCGCAAAGCTCTCGCGCAGGAACAGCGTTTCGGCCAGCTTCACCAGACGTGGGCGATCGACACACCAACCTGGCGCAATGCGGCGAAAGTTCAGGTAGCCAATCGCGCAGGCAATGGCGATGGTCGCCAGATTGAGGGTGTCAGCCTTCAGCGTGCCGTCGGCTAAATAGCCTTCCAGCGCGTCAAGGCTGCGGGCAATTTTTTCGCGCTGGCGCAGGACTTCCGCTTCCGACTGCTGCGCTGCCGGACGGGCGAGCTCACGCACCGAGGCCAGGCCGGCGTCCATAATGCCGTCGGCCAGCGCTTCCATCTGGCGTACCTTTAACGCTTCATGGGGATCGTTCGGCACCATTTCCGGTGCAATATTCAATTGCTCAATGTACTGAGCAATAATCGGCGAATCGAACCAGCATTCTCCGCTATCGGTGACTAGCGCAGGCACTTTCCCTAACGGGTTAAATTGCGCCACACCGTTTTCAGCGTTATAGGGCTGCTCGTTGATAAATTCGAAGGCGATCCCCTTTTCCAGTAAGAGGATCGAGATTTTTCGGACAAATGGACTCGTGTAGCTGCCAACCAGTTTCATGTTCAACTCCTTTGCGCCAACAAAGCTATCAGTATGGCTCAGGCAGCCGCATTCGCCCTCTGGTTTTTATCCATTGAGCGATCGGGATAAAATAAAGAGCAGACAGACTACTTATGCAAAGTCTCCACGGGCCTGTACAGCTGACGGTAGTACGCCAGTCTTTCGAGAAACATCTCTGCTTTTTCTTCGGGGATATCGGTAGGAACCCGATCCGAACGCGACCGTTTGTTCAGATACTCCATGAACGCCTGGCTTGAAGCCATAAAGTCCACTGCTTTATCAATAAGTTGTGGAACATTTTCTCCGATCTTTCTCATCGTGCGCTCCTTCTCTTAAAAACCCTCTTATAAGAATGGATACTTAATCAAAAGCCCGTTGAGGAAAACGTGCGCATTTTGCGTAGAAATTTTAGAAAATGTGGCTTGGAGGAGAAATTACAAAAATAATCATAACAATCAAATTATTATGAAAATAATAAACCTATTGTCACGCAAAGAAACTACCGCATTTTGTATAATTAACTACCAGAAATGAGCGACAACGCGCATACTAGAAGCTATTACGCCTATTTTGTTATCAGATATCAGCAAGATGAAAGAAATCGAAAAAAATGAAATTAAGCGCCTGAGCGACCTGCTCGACGCTATTCGCCACCAGCAGGCAGCCCTGTCCCTGGTTGAAAGCGCAGAAAAATATGCCGAGCTGGAAGCAGAAAAAGCTAAGCTCGAAACTGAAATCGCGCGCCTGCGCGAAGTCCATACCCAGAAGCTGAGCAAAGAAGCGCAGAAGCTGGTCAAAATGGGTTTCAGCCGCCCTATCACGAAAAAAGAACAGGCCGACATGGGCAAGCTGAAGAAAAGCGTGCGCGGTCTGGTTGTTGTTCACCCAATGACGGCGCTAGGCCGTGAAATGGGTCTGCAGGTCATGACCGGGTTCGCAAAGAGCGAATTCTGATGCGACCCCCCTGAACCTTCTCCCGCCCGGGGGAAGGTTTTGTTCTACGCCTTCCATTGCTACCCCTCTGAATTGGCCCAACCAATTTCACAACCAAATTGCTATTGGTTCACAATTCCATCATTAAACATCACATTCGCATTGCTAACGCATAACATTTAGTTAACCATTCATTGTCATTAACCCTACACCACCCTATTGGCAGGGCCAATTTTACACAAACTGTGACGCAGAGATGAGCACAGACTCACCGCCGAGCAGCGCGTATGGCCCCCTGGAGACCTGCATGAGCCTCTGGCAACAAAACTACGATCCGGCCGGGAATATCTGGCTATCGAGCCTGATCGCATCGCTCCCGATCCTGTTCTTCTTCTTCGCGCTGATTAAGCTCAAGCTGAAAGGCTATGTGGCGGCTAGCTGGACAGTCGCTATCGCCCTGGGCGTCGCGCTGCTGTTCTATAAGATGCCCGTCGATCGCGCGCTGGCGTCGGTGGTTTACGGCTTCTTCTACGGCCTGTGGCCGATTGCCTGGATTATTATCGCTGCCGTTTTCGTCTACAAAATTTCGGTGAAAACCGGGCAGTTCGATATTATTCGTGCGTCGATTCTTTCGATCACCCCGGACCAGCGTTTGCAGATGCTGATTGTCGGTTTCTCCTTCGGGGCCTTCCTCGAAGGGGCGGCGGGCTTCGGCGCACCGGTGGCGATTACCGCAGCGCTGTTGGTCGGCCTGGGCTTTAACCCACTGTATGCCGCAGGGCTATGTCTGATTGTCAACACCGCGCCGGTCGCCTTTGGCGCGATGGGTATTCCGATTCTGGTTGCCGGTCAGGTTACCGGGCTGGACAGCTTCCACATTGGCCAGATGGTCGGCCGCCAGCTACCGTTCCTGACCATTATCGTGCTGTTCTGGATCATGGCGATTATGGACGGCTGGCGCGGTATCAAAGAGACCTGGCCTGCGGTTATGGTGGCGGGAGGATCGTTCGCTATCGCCCAGTACCTCAGCTCCAACTTCCTCGGCCCAGAGCTGCCGGACATCATCTCCTCGCTGGTGTCGCTGGTGTGCCTGACGCTGTTCCTCAAGCGCTGGCAGCCGGTACGCATTTTCCGCTTTGCCGACATGGGCGCGTCACAGGTCGATATGAATCTGGCACGCACCGGTTATACCGCCGGCCAGGTTATCCGCGCCTGGTCACCGTTCCTGTTCCTGACCGCGACCGTTACGCTGTGGAGCATTCCGCCGTTTAAAGCGCTGTTCGCCCCGGGCGGCGCAATGTACGATCTGGTGATCAACATCTCGGTACCGTTCCTCGACAAAATGGTTGCGCGCATGCCACCGGTTGTTAGCCAGGCGACCGCCTACGCGGCGGTGTATAAGTTCGACTGGCTATCTGCCACCGGCACCGCAATTCTGTTTGCCGCCCTGCTGTCTATTGTCTGGCTGCGCATGAAGCCAAAAGATGCCATCAGCACCTTCGGCTCCACGCTGAAAGAGCTGGCGTTACCGATTTACTCCATCGGTATGGTGTTGGCGTTCGCTTTTATCTCGAACTATTCCGGCCTGTCATCGACGCTGGCACTGGCGCTGGCGCATACCGGCCATGCCTTTACCTTCTTCTCACCGTTCCTGGGTTGGCTTGGCGTGTTCCTGACCGGTTCAGACACCTCTTCCAACGCCCTGTTCGCCGCGCTTCAGGCCACCGCCGCGCAGCAGATTGGGGTATCGGACGTGCTGCTGGTTGCCGCGAATACGACCGGCGGCGTCACCGGCAAGATGATTTCACCACAGTCCATCGCAATTGCCTGTGCGGCGGTGGGCCTGGTGGGTAAAGAGTCCGATCTGTTCCGCTTTACGGTCAAACACAGCCTGATTTTCACCTGTATGGTGGGCGTCATCACCACGCTGCAGGCTTATGTCTTAACCTGGATGATTCCGTGATAACACTGCCCAAACGTCTGTCAGACGATGTCGCCTGCCGCGTGCGGGCGCTGATTGAAGAACAACAGCTGGAGGCGGGCATGCGATTGCCCGCTGAACGCAAGCTGGCAAGCCAGCTCGGCGTGTCGCGCAACTCACTGCGCGAAGCGCTGGCGAAATTGGTTAGCGAAGGTTTGCTCCTGAGCCGCCGCGGCGGCGGCACCTTCGTGCGCTGGCAGCATGAGGGCTGGTCCGAACAAAATATTGTCCAGCCGCTGAGAACGCTGCTGGCCGATGATCCGGGCTACAGCTTCGATATTCTGGAAGCTCGCCACGCCATCGAAGCCAGCACCGCGTGGTACGCCGCGATGCGCGCCACCGATGCCGACAAAGAAAAAATCCGCCTCTGCTTTGAAGCCACCCAGAGCGACGACCCGGACCTTGCCTCACAGGCCGACGTGCGTTTCCACCTGGCAATTGCCGAGGCATCCCACAACGTGGTGCTGCTGCAAACCATGCGCGGATTTTTCGATCTGCTGCAATCTTCGGTTATCCAGAGCCGCGAACGCATGTATCTGGTGCCGCCGGTGTTTGCGAAATTGACCGAACAGCATCTGGCCATCCTCAACGCCATTACCCACGGTGACGCTGAAGGCGCTCGCCAGGCGATGATGGCGCATCTCGGGTTTGTCCACACCACGATTAAACGTTTTGACGAAGACCTGGCCCGCCAGGCGCGGCTCACCCGCCTGCCCGACGACCACACTGATATTTCCAGGGAGAAAAAAGCATGATTATTTCCGCCGCGAGTGACTATCGCGCTGCTGCCCAGCGCATTCTGCCGCCGTTTCTGTTCCACTACATCGACGGCGGCGCCTACGCCGAGCACACCCTGCGCCGTAACGTAGAAGACCTGTCCGACGTGGCCCTGCGCCAGCGCGTGCTGAAGAATATGTCTGACCTGAGCCTGGAAACCACGTTGTTTAAAGAGCAGCTGTCGATGCCGGTGGCGCTGGCACCGGTTGGGCTGTGCGGCATGTACGCCCGTCGCGGTGAGGTGCAGGCCGCCGCCGCCGCCGATGCTAAAGGTATTCCGTTTACCCTTTCCACCGTGTCAGTCTGCCCGATTGAAGAGGTCGCACCGACCATTAAGCGCCCGATGTGGTTCCAGCTGTACGTCCTGCGCGATCGCGGCTTTATGCGCAACGCGCTGGAGCGCGCCAAAGCGGCGGGCTGCTCAACGCTGGTCTTTACCGTTGATATGCCGACGCCGGGCGCGCGCTACCGCGATGCCCACTCCGGTATGAGCGGCCCGAACGCTGCGATGCGCCGCTACTGGCAGGCCGCCACCCATCCGCAGTGGGCGTGGGATGTGGGCCTGAATGGTCGCCCACACGACTTAGGCAATATTTCCACCTACCTCGGCAAACCAACCGGGCTGGAAGATTACATCGGCTGGCTGGCGAATAACTTCGATCCGTCCATTTCGTGGAAAGACCTGGAATGGATCCGCGAATTCTGGGATGGCCCGATGGTGATCAAAGGGATCCTCGATCCGGAAGATGCCCGCGACGCGGTGCGCTTCGGCGCCGACGGGATTGTGGTTTCGAACCACGGTGGCCGTCAGCTTGACGGCGTACTCTCCTCCGCCCGCGCGCTGCCGGCAATTGCTGACGCAGTAAAAGGCGATATTACGATCCTTGCCGATAGCGGCATTCGTAACGGTCTGGACGTGGTGCGCATGATTGCGCTGGGCGCAGATAGCGTGCTGCTGGGACGTGCATATTTGTATGCGCTGGCGACTCACGGCCAGGCGGGTGTGGCTAACCTGCTGAATCTGGTTGAGAAAGAGATGAAGGTGGCGATGACGCTGACCGGAGCGAAAACCATTAAGGATATTAGCGGTGATTCGCTGGTGCAACAGGCGGACGTGGCGCAGACGTTCCGTGCGATTCAGCGCGGCGACGCGGCGTAGCACGCTCTGGCTGTTCAGCAATGTAGGCCGGATAAGGCGTTTACGCCGCCATCCGGCAACGTGCTCAATATTGCCTGATGGCGCTACGCTTATCAGTCCTACAGGATGAGGGTGACTGCGTTTTCTGCTATCCTGCCCCCCGCAATCCAAGGGGGCAGCATGCTTAACATCGTTTTATTCGAACCAGAAATCCCACCCAATACCGGTAATATCATCCGCCTGTGCGCCAATACCGGTTTCAATCTCCATATCATCGAACCAATGGGCTTTGCTTGGGACGATAAGCGCCTGCGTCGCGCCGGGCTGGATTACCATGAGTTTACCGCCGTTCAGCGCCATGCCGACTATGCGGCGTTTCTCGAAAGCGCCAAACCGCAGCGGCTGTTTGCCCTCACGACCAAAGGCACGCCTGCGCACAGCGCGGTGAGCTATCAGGACGGTGATTTTCTGATGTTTGGCCCAGAAACGCGCGGGCTGCCCGCGACCATTCTGGACGCGCTGCCGCCCGAGCAAAAAATTCGTATTCCTATGATGCCGGACAGCCGCAGCATGAACCTGTCGAACGCGGTGTCGGTGGTGGTGTATGAAGCATGGCGCCAGTTGGGGTATCCGGGCGCGGTATTACGGAGCTGATAGATTGCCGGATGGCGGCTCCGCCTTATCCGGCCTACGTCTGGCAACGTGAATGCCGTTAAATCCCGTCGCCGTACTCAAATCCGTGATTGATACCGTTAAAGTGTTGGTCCATATCCATCGCCGGTTTATCTGACTCCGGCTTGCCGACGATGCGCGCCGGAACACCTGCAGCCGTGGTATGCGGCGGAACGGGTTGTAAAACCACGGAGCCCGCGCCAATCTTCGCGCCGCGCCCCACTTCGATGTTGCCGAGAATTTTAGCACCCGCGCCAATCATGACGCCTTCGCGAATTTTCGGGTGACGGTCGCCGCTGGTTTTCCCGGTCCCCCCCAGGGTAACGGATTGCAGGATGGAGACATCGTTTTCAATGACCGCCGTTTCGCCCACCACGATGCCGGTCGCGTGGTCAAGCATGATGCCGCGGCCAATCTTCGCCGCCGGGTGGATGTCCACCTGGAACGATACCGACACCTGGTTTTGCAGGAAAATCGCCAGCGCGCGACGCCCTTGCCCCCACAGCCAATGGCCGATGCGATAGGCTTGTAACGCGTGGAAGCCTTTCAGGTACAGCAGCGGCGTTGAATATTTGTCGACCGCCGGGTCGCGGGTGCGAACGGCCTGAATATCACAGGCGGCGGAGGCGATCATTTCCGGATCGGCGGCGTAGGCTTCTTCCACCACTTCGCGAATAGCGATAGCAGGCATAATGGGTGAAGCCAGTTTATTCGCCAGCATATAGCTTAATGCGCTGCCAAGATTTTCATGTTTGAGTAGCGTGGCGTGATAGAAACTGGCGAGCATTGGCTCACAGTCGGCCAGAGCCCTGGCTTCCGCTTTAATGTTGTTCCAGACAATTTCCAGTTCTTCACACGACATTGCATACTCCAGACGTATTGGAACGATCGGCCAGTCTCTGCTAGCCGGATCGTCGGGATGACAAAGGTTTCCTGCGATTAGTTGCCGCTATGCTCATCCTTGCGTGCACGACCTAACAAGGTCAATGCTGCCTCGCGCGCACTTTTTCCGCAATATAATACCTGATAAATTTCCTCGGTTATTGGCATTTCGACACCTACACGGTGCGCCAACTCGCGGACTTCTTTGGTATTACGGTAACCCTCGACCACCTGGCCAATAGCGTCCTGCGCTTCCTGCACCTGCGCCCCTTTCCCCAGCGCCATACCGAAACGACGGTTACGCGACTGGTTGTCGGTACAGGTCAGCACTAAGTCTCCCAGCCCCGCCATGCCCATAAAGGTCACCGGGTCAGCGCCCAGCGCCACGCCCAGGCGTGACATTTCGGTCAACCCACGGGTAATCAGCGCCGTACGCGCGTTCGCGCCAAAGCCGATGCCGTCGGAGATACCCGCGCCAATCGCAATCACGTTTTTCACCGCACCGCCTAGCTGGACGCCGATGAAGTCAGGATTACTGTAAACGCGGAAACTTTTGCCACAGTGCAGCAACTGCTGTAAATCGTCGGCAAAGGTCGGGTCGGTGGCCGCCAGTGAAATCGCCGTTGGCAGACCTGCCGCCAGTTCTTTAGCGAACGTCGGGCCAGAGATCACCGCCAGCGGGATTTCATCACCCAGCGCTTCGCGCGCCACATCCTGCAGCAGACGACCGGTTTCTGCTTCCAGCCCTTTTGTCGCCCAGACCAGGCGCGCATCAGGACGAAGCAACGGTTTCATCTGACGAAGTACGTCGCCGAACACGTGGCTTGGCACCACCACCAGAATATCGCGGCTGGCAGCCAGCGCGGCCGCAAGGTCGCTTTCCAGGTGCAGCGTATCGGGGAACGGAACGTCGGGAAGGAATGCCGCGTTGCAGCGATCGTGCTGCAAGGTTGCGACATGCTTGGGATCGTGGCCCCACAGTACAACCGGGTGGCCGTTTCTTGCCACGGTGATGGCAAGAGCGGTGCCGTACGAGCCGGCACCGATCACAGTCATTGAAGCATTAAGTGCGTTCATCAGGCATCCTGATGTTGTTCTGCACCTTCGCCAGACTGCTGTTGCAGATAGTTCATGAACAGCGCATCAAAGTTAACCGGCGCAAGGTTCAGCTGTGGGAAGGTCCCACGGGAAACCAGGCTGGTGATGCATTCACGCGCATACGGGAACAGGATGTTCGGGCAGTAGGCACCCAGGCAATGAGCCATCTGGGTTCCTTCGATACCTTCGATAGAGAAGATACCCGCCTGCTGAGTTTCGCACAGGAACGCAGTTTCTTCGCCCAGCGTCGCCGTTACGGTGACACGCAGCACCACTTCATACACGCCTTCAGCCAGCTGGTTGGAAGCGGTATCAAGATCAAGTTTAACCTCTGGCTGCCAATCTTTCTGGAAAACATGCGGTGCATTCGGCGCTTCGAAGGAAACGTCTTTGGTGTAGATGCGCTGAATCTGGAAAGCCATTTCTGCGTTGTTTTGTTCTGACATGTGTAAAAACCCTTTCGTGTTGTCCTTAAAAAAAGCGGTACGCTTCACGCCCGCCGAAGTCAGGCGTGAACGCTTCGCAAAGCATTAGCGCAGCAGGGGATCAAGTCCACCACGCGCATCAAGCGCATACAAGTCGTCGCAGCCGCCAATGTGCTGTGCATCAATAAAAATCTGCGGCACCGTGGTGCGGCCGCTGCGCTGAATCATCTCTTCACGCTTTTCCGCGTTGCCGTCGATAGGCAGTTCCTGGAAGGTGACGCCTTTTTCAGACAGCAGCGCTTTTGCACGGTGGCAATAAGGGCACGTCGCTTTGGTGTAAATCTCAATCTTCGCCATGACAGCTCTCCTGACTTTACCCGAGAAATCTTATTTGCCGCGAACCAGCGGCAGGTTTTCACCACTCCAGCCAGCAATACCTTCTTTCAGTACGAAAACTTTTTCAAAACCCGCTTTCAGCAGCGCGTTGGCAGACTCGCTCGCCTGCATACCGGAGCCATCGGCAACGATAATCGGTTTGTCTTTGTGCTTTTCCAGCTCGCCGACGTTGTTGGCTTTGATTTCGCTCGCCAGCAGATTCACAGAACCGGCAATGTGGCCTTTACGGAAATCGTCGCGCTGGCGCAGGTCAACGACCACGGCGTCTTCTTTGTTAATCAGGCGCGTCGCTTCGCCACGGTTGATGACCTTAACTTTCGACATCAGCCCTTTAAAGGTGGTGAACAGCACGGCCGCCAGCAGCGCGATCCACGCGATGCTCAGGACAGGGTGACGACCAACAAATTGCATAATCTCTTGCATGGGGGGTAACAGCTCCCGACGTGTAATGTTTAAAAACCAGGGAAGGAGTATACCTGCGGCGTGGCGCAAATACAGCCAGCGCGCGCGATGTAATGCGTTTTCTGCGGAGTGCCACGGAAAAAAGGGCGAAAATGTGCGTATTTCCTCGTGCATCTCCCCGCTTTCTTTGATCTCTCATTGTTATTTTATCGATTCAGCTGTAGTAAAATTACGCAAATTTTCTGTCTTTAGAGCATGAGGTTGTCGCAATGTCGGTTTCTAAAAAACCTATGGTACTGGTGATCCTGGATGGCTACGGCTACCGCGAAGAGCAGCAGGATAACGCTATTTTCAGTGCAAAAACCCCGGTAATGGATGCGCTGTGGGCAAAACGTCCGCACACCCTGATTCACGCATCTGGCCTCGAAGTGGGCCTGCCGGACGGTCAGATGGGTAACTCCGAAGTGGGTCACGTTAACCTGGGCGCAGGTCGTATCGTGTATCAGGACCTGACCCGTCTTGACGTGGAAATCAAAGATCGCCAGTTCTTCGCTAACCCGGTGCTGTCCGGCGCGGTAGACAAAGCGGTTGCCGCCGGTAAAGCGGTACACATCATGGGCCTGCTGTCCGCCGGTGGCGTTCACAGCCACGAAGATCACATCATGGCAATGGTAGAGCTGGCCGCTGAACGCGGTGCAGAAAAAATCTACCTGCACGCGTTCCTCGACGGTCGCGACACCCCACCGCGCAGCGCCAACAGCTCCCTGCAGAAGTTTGAAGAGAAATTTGCCGCGCTGGGCAAAGGCCGCGTCGCCTCCATCATTGGTCGTTACTATGCGATGGACCGTGACAACCGTTGGGATCGCGTTGAACAAGCTTACAACCTGCTGGTTGAAGCCAAAGGCGAGTTCCAGGCTGACACCGCGGTTGCCGCATTGGAAGCAGCCTACGCTCGCGATGAAAACGATGAATTCGTCAAAGCCACCGTTATCCGTGCAGCCGGCCAGGCCGATGCCGCAATGGAAGACGGCGATGCGCTGATCTTCATGAACTTCCGTGCTGACCGTGCGCGTGAAATCACCCGTGCATTCGTGAACGCTGACTTCGACGGCTTCAAACGCCACAAAGAAGTCAAACTGGGTGACTTCATCATGCTGACCGAATACGCAGCAGACATCAAAGCACCGTGCGCTTATCCACCAGCCTCCCTGGAAAATACTTTCGGTGAGTGGATGGCAAAGCATGACAAAACACAGCTGCGCATCTCCGAAACTGAAAAATATGCACACGTGACCTTCTTCTTTAACGGCGGCGTAGAAGAGCCGTTCAAAGGCGAAGATCGCATCCTGATCAACTCCCCGAAAGTGGCGACCTACGACCTGCAGCCGGAAATGAGCTCCGCTGAGCTGACCGAAAAACTGGTTGCCGCCATCGAAAGCGGTAAGTACGACACCATCATCTGTAACTACCCGAACGGCGATATGGTTGGCCATACCGGCGTGATGGAAGCTGCGGTGAAAGCGGTTGAAGCGCTGGATCACTGCCTGGATGAAGTGACTCGTGCGGTCGAGAAAGTCGGCGGCCAGCTGCTGGTTACCGCTGACCACGGCAACGCTGAGCAGATGCGTGACCCGGCTACCGGCCAGGCACACACCGCACACACCAGCCTGCCGGTTCCGCTGATCTACGTTGGCGACAAAACCGTCAAAGCGGTGGAAGGCGGCAAGCTTTCCGACCTCGCGCCGACCATGCTGTCGCTGATGGGCATGGAAATCCCGCAACAGATGACTGGTAAGCCGCTGTTCATCGTGGAATAATCCTTCCCCATGAGGGGAAAGGCGATTTATTCCATTAAATGGGCCGGGGCAACGCTTCGGTCCACGTTGTACGCCAGCGCACTCAGCGCTGGCGTATTGCTGTGCGCGGCATCCGCCCATGCGGACGACCGCTCGCAGCTGCAATCTATTCAGGCCGATATCGCCGCCAAAGAGCGCGCGGTACGCCAACAGCAGCAACAACGCGCTACCCTTCTCGCCCAGCTCAAAGCGCAGGAACAGGCCATTGCCGCCGCCGCGCGCCAGCTGCGCGAAACGCAGAACTCGCTGGCGCAGCTTAACGCGCAAATCGCCGAGATGAACGCCAATATTGCGAAGCTGGAAAAACAGCGCGCCATGCAGGAGCGTAACCTCGCAGCCCAGCTCGATGCCGCGTTTCGTCAGGGCGAACATACCGGTATTCAGCTCATTCTCAGCGGCGAAGAGAGCCAGCGCGGCCAGCGCCTTCAGGCCTATTTTGGCTACCTGAACCAGGCGCGCCAGGAAACTATCGCCGAACTCAAACAAACGCGCGAAGACGTCGCAGCGCAAAAATCCGAGCTGGAAGAGAAGCAGAGCCAGCAGCAAACGCTGCTTTATGAGCAAAAGGCGCAGCAGGCTAAGCTCGAAGCGGCGCGCAATGAACGTCAGAAAACAATCTCCGGGCTGGAATCTTCGATTCAGCAGGGCCAGCAGCAGCTCAGCGAGCTGCGGGCCAACGAATCCCGCCTGCGCAACAGCATTGCCCGTGCCGAAGCCGCTGCGAAAGCCCGCGCCGAACGCGAAGCCAAAGAGGCTGACGCGGTGCGCAACCGCCAGCAGGAGGCCACCCGTAAAGGTACCACCTATAAACCTTCCGAAAGCGAACGCTCGCTGATGGCGCGCACCGGCGGCCTGGGCGCACCGCGCGGCCAGGCGTACTGGCCGGTTCGCGGGACGACGCTGCATCGCTATGGCGAACAGCTGCAAGGTGAGCTACGTTGGAAGGGGATGGTCATCAGCGCATCGGAAGGGACCGAAGTCAAAGCCATTGCCGATGGGCGCGTCATCCTGGCCGATTGGCTACAGGGCTATGGTCTCGTGGTGGTCGTCGAGCACGGTAAAGGTGATATGAGCCTTTACGGTTATAACCAGAGCGCGCTGGTCAGCGTCGGCACTCAGGTCCGCGCCGGGCAGCCCATCGCCCTGGTGGGCAACAGCGGCGGTCAGGGCCGACCATCGCTCTATTTCGAAATTCGCCGCCAGGGTCAGGCGGTCAATCCACTGCCGTGGTTGGGAAGATAAGTTTTGCTTCAATTTCGTCAGGTTGTACTACTTGGTGCGCTGGCATTAACCGCACCAGGCTATGCCGGTAAGCTCGCTATTGTTATCGATGACTTCGGTTATCGCCCACAGCAGGAAAATCAAGTGCTGGCGATGCCGTCCACGATTTCCGTTGCGGTGCTCCCTAACGCGCCTCACGCCCGTGAAATGGCCACCAAGGCCCATAACGCAGGGCACGAGGTGCTGATTCACCTGCCGATGGCCCCCATCAGCAAGCAGCCGCTGGAAAAAGACACGCTGCGCCCGGATATGAGCAGCGATGAGATCGAGCGCATTATCCGTGAAGCGGTAGAGAAAGTGCCGTACGCCGAGGGCCTGAACAACCATATGGGCAGCGCCATGACCTCCAGCCTGTTCGGCATGCAGAAAGTGATGCAGGCGCTCAGCCGCTACAACCTTTACTTCCTCGACAGCATGACCATCGGCAACAGCCAGGCCATGCGCGCCGCCAACGGCACCGGCGTGAAGGTGATTAAACGCAGAGTGTTCCTCGACGATACCCAGAACGAAGCGGATATTCGCCGCCAGTTTAACCGGGCTATCGATCAGGCGCGCCGCAACGGTTCGGCCATTGCTATCGGCCACCCGCATCCCACCACCGTGCGCGTGCTGCAGCAAATGGTTTATAGCCTGCCGCCGGATATTACGCTGGTCCGCCCGAGCAGCCTGCTCAATGAACCGCAGACTGATACCTCTACGCCAAACCGGGGAATGCCGCCCTCCGTTGAGCCGACGTCACCGCGCAATCCGTTCCGCGGCGTGAAGCTCTGCAAGCCGAAGAAACCGCTGGAGCCGGTCTACGCCAGCCGCTTCTTCAAGGTGTTAAGCGAGAGCATCACCCACAGCACGCTGGTGCAGTATATGCAGCTGCAGTGGCAGGGGTGGCAGAACGGTTAGTCTTTCAGATCTAACGTCAGATGTGCCAGACGGCGTGGCGTCAGCGATTTATCGCGCCACTTATTGAAGCGAATGGCCCACAGCATGACCTGATACGCCAGTTTCACGCTGCAAATATTGCTTACCATCCGTTTAAACATGCCGGAGACTTCCGCTTCGGCAATCATCCGCTCGCGAATCTTTTGGTCCGGTTCTTTACGAATGCAGTGGCAGACGCGCAGCGCTTCGTAAATCACCTGCTGCTTAAACTCAGGATAAATCGGAATACGCCCGGCGTAGTCGCGGTTCATCTTGTCGAGCAGACGGGTAATTTTGATGTAATGGCGCTGGTAGATAAGGTTCTTCAGCCCGGTGCGCGGCAGGCGGCTGACGGACGCGCCGTGCAGGAAGTATTTATACAACGGCACTTCCGTATAACGCGCGCGTTTGGCGTTAAACATAAACTCGGTCGACCAGATGATATCCTGGTGATGCAGGCCGGGGATAAAGCTCAGCCCCGCATCACGGATGGTCTGATGGCGGTAAACGCCCATCCACACGACATGGCGCCAGCGGCGGCTGGCGAGCCCTTTACGTAGCCATTCCGGCCCGGTCATGACCTCCGTAGAACGAATCCGGTCGACGGGGATTGAAGCCCAGGTCTTGCCCGTCTCGGCAATACACCAGTCGGCGTTGCACTGCGCCACGTCCAGGTTATCCTTCAGCGCCATCGTCATCAGCGTTTCGTACATTTCCGGGTAGGCAATATCGTCGCCGTCAACGTAGGCAATGTATTCGCCTTTCGCCACCTTCATGCCGGTATTGCGCGCCGCCGAGACGCCCCCGTTACGCTGATGCAGCAGGTGAACATGCGGGTAGCGATCGACGTAAGACTGCGCCAACTCCGCTGAGTTATCCGTCGACCCATCGTTAACAATGATAATCTCGATGTTCTTCCAGGTTTGCGCGATCAGCGAATCCATACAGGCGATGAACGGTTCGCCCGTGTTGTAAAGCGGCATAATGACGCTCAGGAGACCGGGGGTATAGGTCATATAAAATCCTGCCAGACTGTGTAATTAACGGCAATTTTTAACATAGATAGCCATAAAAGGTCAGCGAAAGTTATTGCTGACTGCGCTGCGTAAGGGCAAAAAAATCCCCGGGTATTTAACGCTAATAAATACCCGGGGACAACTTACGTGAAGCCGATTAATCCCAGCTCAATACGACTTTACCGGACTGGCCGGAACGCATCGCATCAAAGCCTTTCTGGAAGTCATCAATGCCAAAGCGGTGGGTGATAATCGGGGACAGATCCAACCCGGACTGAATCAGCGCGGCCATCTTGTACCAGGTTTCGAACATTTCACGACCATAGATACCTTTAATAAACAGCCCCTTAAAGATAACTTTGGTCCAATCGATGGACATATCCGACGGAGGGATCCCCAGCATGGCAATGCGCCCACCGTGGTTCATGGTGTCGAGCATTGAGCGGAAGGCTGGCGGCGCGCCGGACATTTCCAGCCCCACGTCGAAGCCTTCGGTCATGCCCAACTCTGCCATGACGTCGTTGAGATTTTCTTTCGCGACGTTAACCGCGCGGGTAACGCCCATTTTGCGCGCCAGCTCCAGACGGTATTCATTCACGTCGGTAATAACCACGTTACGCGCGCCGACGTGTTTCGCCACCGCTGCGGCCATGACGCCGATCGGGCCCGCACCGGACACCAGCACATCCTCGCCAACCAGGTCGAAGGACAGCGCGGTGTGTACCGCGTTGCCGAATGGATCGAAGATGGAGGCCAGATCGTCGGAAATATTATCCGGAATTTTGAAGGCGTTGAACGCCGGGATCACCAGCTGTTCCGCAAAGCAGCCCTGACGGTTCACGCCGACGCCAATCGTGTTACGGCACAGGTGCGTACGACCCGCGCGACAGTTACGGCAGTGCCCGCAGGTGATGTGGCCTTCACCGGAGACGCGGTCACCGATCTTAAAGCCACGCACTTCCTGACCGATGCCGATCACTTCGCCAACGTATTCGTGCCCAACGACCATCGGTACCGGAATGGTCTTCTGCGACCATTCATCCCAGTTATAAATATGCACGTCGGTGCCGCAAATCGCGGTTTTGCGAATCTTAATCAGCAGGTCGTTATGGCCGAGCTCCGGTTCTGGAACGTCGGTCATCCAGATCCCTTCTTCCGCTTTCAGTTTGGATAACGCTTTCATCTCACACCCTTAGGCAATGACGCCCAGTTGTTTACCGATGCGGGTAAAGGCTTCCACCGCACGTTCAATTTGTTCCGTCGTATGCGCCGCCGACATCTGGGTGCGAATACGCGCCTGGCCTTTTGGTACCACCGGGAAGAAGAACCCGGTCACGTAGATGCCTTCTTTTTGCAGTTCACGTGCGAAGTTTTGCGCCACCACCGCGTCGCCCAGCATGACCGGGATAATCGCGTGATCGGCACCCGCCAGCGTAAAGCCTGCGGCGGTCATTTTTTCACGGAACAGGCGAGCGTTGGCCCACAGTTGGTCGCGCAACGCCGCGCCAGACTCGACCATCTCCAGCACTTTGATGGACGCCGCCACAATTGCGGGTGCCAGCGAGTTGGAGAACAGGTACGGGCGCGAGCGCTGACGCAGCCACTCCACCACTTCTTTACGCGCGGCGGTATAGCCGCCGGACGCCCCGCCGAGCGCTTTGCCCAGAGTACCGGTAATGATATCCACGCGGCCCATCACATCGCAGTATTCATGGGAGCCACGGCCGTTTTCGCCGACAAAACCGACGGCGTGGGAGTCATCGACCATCACCAGCGCATCGTATTTATCCGCCAGATCGCACACGCCTTTCAGGTTGGCAATCACGCCGTCCATGGAGAACACGCCGTCGGTGGCGATCAGGACATGACGAGCACCGGCCGCGCGCGCTTCTTTCAAGCGTTCTTCCAGTTCAGCCATATCGTTGTTGGCATAGCGGAAACGCTTCGCTTTGCACAGGCGCACACCGTCAATGATGGAGGCATGGTTCAGCGCATCGGAAATAATCGCATCTTCAGCGCCCAGCAGCGTTTCAAACAGGCCGCCGTTGGCATCGAAACAGGAGGAGTACAGAATGGCATCTTCCATACCGAGGAAGCTCGCCAGCTTTTTCTCCAGCGCTTTGTGGCTGTCCTGAGTCCCGCAGATGAAACGCACCGACGCCATACCAAAACCGTGGCTGTCCATACCCGCTTTCGCGGCGTTAATCAGCGCTGGATGGTTTGCCAGACCCAGATAGTTGTTGGCGCAGAAGTTGATAACGTGGCTGCCATCGCCCACGGTGATATCCGCCTGCTGAGCGGAGGTGATGATACGTTCTTCTTTAAACAACCCTTCCGCACGAGCGGTGTCCAGGTCGCTGGTTAACTGTTTGTAGAAATCACCACGCATTGCAACTCTCCAGATTCGGTAAAATTTGGCACATATTACCCAAAGCTATACGCTGATACGAGATGATGCATGTCTGAATGAATTATTTGCAGCATAAATCACGCGCCCCCGTCTCGCTACGCGGTGAAAGGCTGAAGGCTGGCAAATGTGATGGTATGATAAGAGGTATTCGTGCCCGGGATACTCCAGGGCCCACCTATCTCAAAGGTTACAGTTATGATTATCGTTACCGGCGGCGCTGGCTTTATCGGCAGCAACATCGTGAAAGCGCTTAATGACAAAGGCATTACCGACATTCTGGTAGTGGACAACCTGAAAGACGGCACCAAGTTCGTGAACCTGGTTGACCTTGATATCACCGACTATATGGATAAAGAAGATTTTCTGATCCAGATTATGGCCGGTGAAGAGTTCGGTGATATTGAAGCCGTGTTCCATGAAGGCGCCTGCTCCTCCACCACCGAGTGGGACGGCAAGTACGTGATGGACAACAACTATCAGTACTCCAAAGAGCTGCTGCACTACTGCCTGGAGCGTGAAATCCCGTTCCTGTACGCCTCTTCCGCCGCCACCTACGGCGGCCGTACCAGCGACTTCATCGAGTCCCGCGAGTTTGAAAAACCGCTGAACGTCTACGGCTACTCTAAATTCCTGTTTGACGAGTACGTGCGCCGCATCATGCCGGAAGCCAACTCGCCGATCGTCGGTTTTCGCTACTTCAACGTCTACGGCCCGCGCGAAGGGCATAAAGGCAGCATGGCGAGCGTCGCGTTCCACCTGAACACTCAGTTGAACAACGGCGAAAGCCCGAAACTGTTTGAAGGCAGCGACGGCTTTAAGCGCGACTTCGTCTACGTCGGCGACGTGGCAGCGGTAAACCTGTGGTTCTGGGAAAACGGTAAATCCGGCATCTTCAACCTCGGTACCGGCCGTGCGGAATCCTTCCAGGCGGTGGCAGATGCCACGCTGGCGTTCCACAAAAAAGGCAGCATTGAGTACATTCCGTTCCCGGATAAATTGAAAGGTCGCTACCAGGCGTTTACTCAGGCCGACCTGACGAATCTGCGCGCCGCTGGCTACGATAAGCCGTTCAAGACCGTCGCCGAAGGCGTAACGGAATATATGGCCTGGTTGAACCGCGACGCGTAAGAAGTCAGCATGAAAATTCTGGTGGTCGGCCCGTCATGGGTGGGCGACATGATGATGTCGCAAAGTCTCTATCGCACGCTCAAGGCGCGCTATCCCCAGGCGATAATCGACGTGATGGCACCCGCGTGGTGCCGTCCGCTGTTATCGCGGATGCCGGAAGTCAATGAAGCGATCGCCATGCCGCTCGGGCACGGCGCGCTGGAAATTGGCGAACGGCGCAAGCTCGGTCATAGCCTGCGCGAACGGCGCTATGACCGCGCTTATGTTCTGCCTAACTCCTTTAAATCGGCACTGGTGCCGTTCTTTGCCGGCATCCCGCTGCGCACCGGCTGGCGCGGCGAGATGCGCTATGGCCTGCTGAACGATGCACGGGTACTGGACAAAGCGGCCTGGCCGCTGATGGTCGAGCGCTACGTGGCGCTGGCCTATGACAAAGGCGTAATGCGCTGCGCGAAAGATCTGCCACAGCCGCTGCTGTGGCCACAATTACAGGTGAATGAGGGCGAGAAATCGCTGGCCTGTAACGCATTTTCGCTCTCCGGCGATCGCCCGATGATCGGTTTTTGTCCCGGCGCCGAGTTTGGCCCGGCTAAACGCTGGCCGCACTATCACTACGCCTCGCTGGCAAAACAGCTGATTGACGAAGGCAATCAGATTGTCCTGTTCGGCTCGGCGAAAGATCACGACGCGGGTAATGAGATTATCGCCGCGCTGAGCGACGAACAAAAAGGCTGGTGCCGCAATCTGGCCGGGGAAACCCAGCTGGAGCAGGTCGTGGTGCTGATTGCCGCCTGTAAGGCGATCGTGACCAACGACTCAGGCCTGATGCACGTGGCCGCAGCGCTTAACCGCCCGCTGGTCGCGCTGTACGGCCCCAGCAGCCCGGACTTTACGCCGCCGTTGTCTAACAAAGCGCGCGTCATCCGACTCATTACCGGCTACCACAAGGTGCGTAAAGGCGACTCTGCGCAGGGTTATCATCAGAGCCTGATCGATATCACCCCGGCGCGCGTTCGCGAAGAGCTCAACGCGCTGCTGTCGAGTGAGGAAGCCTGACGCATGCGGGTGTTGATTGTCAAAACCTCTTCGATGGGCGACGTCCTGCACACGCTACCGGCGTTAACCGACGCGCAGCACGCCATTCCCGGCATCCGCTTTGACTGGGTCGTGGAAGAAGGCTTCGCCCAAATCCCTTCCTGGCACGATGCCGTCGACCGCGTGATTCCGGTCGCCATTCGCCGCTGGCGTAAAGCGTGGTTCTCTGCCCCCATCAAGGCCGAGCGCAAAGCCTTTCGCGACGCCGTTCAGGCGGTGAATTATGACGCCATCATCGATGCCCAGGGGCTGGTAAAAAGCGCCGCGCTGGTCACCCGGCTGGCGCACGGCGTGAAGCACGGCATGGACTGGAGCAGCGCCCGCGAACCGCTGGCCAGCCTGTTCTATAACCGTCGTCACCCTATTGCCAAACAGCAGCACGCCGTAGAGCGCACCCGCGAGCTGTTTGCCAAAAGCCTCGGTTATGCCAAGCCCGATACGCAGGGTGACTACGCGATCGCCCAGCATTTTCTGGCAACGCTTGCGCCAGCAGAAGCGCCTTACTGCGTCTTCCTGCACGCCACCACTCGCGACGATAAACACTGGCCGGAGAGCCACTGGCGCGAACTGATTGGCCTGTTAAAAGAGAGCGGGCTGCGCATCAAGCTCCCCTGGGGCGCGCCGCACGAGGAAGCTCGCGCAAAACGCCTGGCAGAGGGATTTGATTATGTAGAAGTCCTGCCGCGCCTGAGCCTGGAGAAAGTGGCACACGAGCTGGCAGGGGCAGAATTTGTTGTCTCAGTGGATACCGGATTAAGCCACTTAACCGCGGCGCTGGATCGCCCAAATATCACGCTGTATGGGCCAACCGACCCTGGATTAATTGGGGGATACGGTAAGAACCAGGTGGCGTGCTGTTCAGCATCACAAGATTTAACAACGCTTGACGCGCTCGCGGTACTTAACGAGCTGCGGAAAATACAGTCCTGGTCATCTTTTTAGGGTATTTTGATGAATTTTTTAGCATCCGTTAAGCATAAGGAAGCATGCTGGCAATCCATATGGAATCGTGGGTTAGTTTCATTATTTATTATAATGAACTTTTTTGACCATATTACCCGTTATAAGCATGCAGTCACCGGGTTAATGCTGATTACTGCACTATATTATGTAGCTAAGAAAAAAACACAGCTGCTAAGTATTTTTAAAAATAACCTGACCTATGCCCTTCTGTGCTTTGTGGCCGTGTGTGTCTATGCCGTGGCAATTTCCGTCGATCCGGCCTACAGCTTGAGTAAATTTGCCAATACCGTGCTGGAAAAACTGCTGCTGATGACGCTGCTTATCCCCATCCTGCTGCATGAGGAAAGTAAAGAGAATGTCGCCAGGACCCTGATTTACTCGCTGATCGTCGGCATTCTGCCGCTGGCGATAGCCGACGGCTGGCAGTACTACCGCGAATATCAGCAAGGGATTATGCCGTTAACCGACTTTGCGCATAAGTACCGCTCAGATATTTTAATCTTTATGGCTCCCGCATTTTTATTCCTCTGGAATTTCAAAACGACCAAAGCCAGAGTACTGTTCTTTGCGATCGCCTGCGTGATGGGCTTTATGATTGTGGGTACGCTGCAGCGTGGTACCTGGTTAGCCATCCTAATCCCAGCATTTATCTGGTGCGTCATTAAGCGAGAATGGAAACTACCGCTGCTTGCCGCCGTGCTGCTCGGTGGCGTGCTGGTCACCGGCTATCTGAAAGATCGGGACGCCTTTAAGTTGTTGTTCCATAAGATGCAGCAAACCTCCAGCTCCTACCGCTACGGCGGCGGTACGCAGGGTTCGGCGCTGGATCTGATTATGGAAAACCCGATAAAGGGCTACGGCTACGGTGAAGATATCTTCTACCGGGTATATAACAGCCGGGTTCACGACTATCCGCAGTGGTTCTTTAAACAGTCCATCGGGCCGCACAACCTGACGCTGTCGATGTGGTATGCCGGTGGTTTATTGGGCCTGTTTGCCGTTTGGTATTTGCTGATCTCACTGCTGACGGAAGCAGTCAAAGGCTACCGGGCAAGCCAGGGTATTATTAAAGAGGCGTGGCTCCTGATCGGGTTAATCCTGGTCGGCAACCTGTTCGTCCGCGGTGCCTTTGAGACCGTCAGCATAGAGAACCTGACGATGCTGTTGGGCATTGCGCTCACGCTGAAGGCGCGAAGCCAACAGCACTAAATAAAAAAGGCTGCGAATGCAGCCTTTTTTATTTTTCTGACCCGGCTACACCTCTTCCGGCGTAATAAAAGGCACCAGATCATAGCTGACGGCGGTGTTGTCAGAGAGGTTGTAGACGTTAATATCCGGCACCTTCTCCCGCATAAAGGCATAAAATGGCAGGATTTTACCTAAATCACGGCTCAACTCCGACGGCTGCGGGTTATGTTCTTCGTCATAAAAACGCGTGCAGGTATCCACTAAATCCAGCCCGGAGTGAACGATTTTCTTATAGCCCAGGCTGTAGGCAACCTGCAGCGCAGCAAACGCCACCGTATGGCACGAGCAATAGCCGTGAGAGATATCGCGGCTAAAGCCCACCAGACGTTTCTTTTTCGACATGGGGACCGAAATCAGGATGTTTTCATCCAGCTTCGCCATCAGCGTAAATTTCAGTTTCTTAAAGAAGCCGCCTTTCTCCCGCTGATATAAAGAGCGAATCACGAAACCGCGATCGTCAATGAAGCGCTTATCCTCCGCGGAGGCGTTATCGTAAACCTCGCCATTGACAATGGTGTATTTACTCTTTTGCACAAACTCGCGGAAATCATCGTTACGCTGCAGAGAAAAACGCGAATCCGTCAGCACATAAATAAACGGCTGAATATTGTTATCCAGCAGGTAGCGGGCCGAACCGTTGACCGAAATAACGTCTGATGCCGCCAGTAGGCTCAATGGCGTTTTCAGTGAGGAGGGACCAGAAAGGAAAATAATGCTGCTTTCAGCGGTCCTGTGACGTTTGATTTCGTTAATGTCTTCGGTTGTGATGCCGTGCAATTTGCCGCTCATAAGACTGCCACCAAAATAGGATTATGACCCAACTGCCAATGTTCTGATTTACCCCTGCCAGGCGTGCGCTACGTAGCCTAACGCGACTTCACCAGCCGCAGATAAAAATAGTAAATGTAGTTCATAACGCCAGCAACAGGCTGATTATTCTTGAAATTATGCTTAGCACAATAGCGCGCGTAGTTTGCGTTATTCGGCTTGAGCAACGGCGTAGATTGCCACGGCGAAGCCGCCTTTGCCTTGAGGAACGGCGTTGCGCTGGGGTAGTTAGCCCAGTTATGCCACGGCTTGGTGGGCCCAACGTAGTGGATCAACACGGTGCCATCGTTAATGGGGTTAACAAAGGCCGTCTTCAGCTCATAGTTAAGGCTGAACTGCGTGTTGTATTTCCCCTCGATAAAAGTCACTTTCCCGGCCAGAATGATGTTCAGAATATCCTGATCCATAAAGCTCAGCTTGCGCGTCACGTTTTTATCGGACAGCAGCGACATAGCCTTGCTGGATACTGACTCGCTGGCCCATGCCGGAATATTCAGCAGCAACACGCCCGAGTTAAAATAACCGTTCTCAATCGCCGGGCATTCCAGACTCTGGCTGCGTGACCGCCACCACTTTTTATCACGTTCCGGTACCACGCCCGCTACGCTATCGCCTAATAACAGCGTAGCCAGCGGCTTAATGCTTCCCTGGCACACAATATCGGCATCCAGATACAGCACGCGCGGCTGCTGACCGATGAAATAGTCGCCGATGATAAAGCGGAAATACATCGCCACGGACCAGTTCTTGGTGGTCGGAAAAGCCTTCAGACGATCGCAGTTGACAATATGAATCTGAATGCAGGTTTTATAGTCCTTCGCCAACTGGGCAAAATGCTGCTTTTCGGCTTCCGGAACGGTGTCGATAAAGACATGGAAAATAAAATCGCTGTCGCGGTTATGCAGCAGAACGGAAGCAATCGAGACGCCGCAGCCAAAAAGAAAGTTCTTATCAATCCCGTAAGCAACCGGCAGCGGTGACGTGCCCTCTGCCGTTTCGCGCTCATCAAAGATGATGCTTTCTTTGATCATCTCCTGCGCATTTAAATACGTATTTGCCATGCTCTGCCTCAGCGTTTACAACGACTTTCTTATCGTTCTTTCTTTGATTTTATTTGCTTTTTCTTCGGTTTTAGCCAGAAGCGCCTGCTCTTCTCGCAGCGCCTCTCTCAGCGGCTTAGCAAAATACACCCGCATAAAGCGCAGAACATCGCGCTGGGTCAGCCCGATATTCATTGACGAAAAATAGAGCCCGATAAGATCTTTATCGCGCCAGCGGCGCGGCACACGATCGCGAATTTGCGCACGGTGCAGGTCAATCACCGAAATCTTTAACGTTTCTTCGGCGCCGCTAAACGGCAGGTGCAGCAGAAAATGGCAGATATAGCAGTCGCGATGGTTAATGCCGCTCAAATGCATTTTTCGCACCATCGTCGCCACACGCTTAATCAGCATGCGTTTCAGCGCGGGCGCAGGCGGATTCGCTAACCAGTCGGCGCAGTAATCCTCAAGGCTGATGGTGGGCGTCAGGTCTTCGGTAATGATAAATGAGGTGCGGGTCAGAGGATTCAACCCTTTCTCCCCAAAACCAACGCCGTGCATAGTATCAACCCCCACGTCGTGCAGGCGATGAATCGCGTTCCACTCGCGATCGGCGCCCAGCACCGGCATACGCAGCGAAATCAGGTTCTTCACGATCTCTTTAAGGGAGGTGCCGCGGTGCCATTTCAGAAAATAGCTGCCGCCCGCCAGCTCGAAGCGCAGCGTACGGCGCGTTTCCAGCTCGCGGAAGACTTCACCCTGCAGGTGTTTCACTTCCTCAAAGGCATCTTTTCCGCGCCACAGCGTGGCCAGCGGTTCATTCAGCTCAACCATCCAAATCACCTATTATGATATCTGCCGCTTTGTCCGCCAGACTGTACAAATCTTGTGTATCGGCATAATTGCGCGCATTTTCCGCCCATGCTGCGCGCAGCGCCGGCTGGGTTAACGCCTTGAGGAGAACCTCATTTAAGGCTTCCTGGCGGAAAGGCTCATCCATTACCGCGCCGCAGTTGGCGTCCGCAATGTAGTGGGCATAGCCGCATACGCGGGTTGTTAATACCGGCAGGCCGGCCGTCACGGCCTCCAGCAGCACAATTCCCGCGGCTTCCTGATAGGCCGGATGCAACAGCAAATCAGCTGCCGCCATCAGCTCCGCCACGTCGTTGCGGCCGGAAAAGAAATGCACATTGCGCTGAATACCGTATTTTTCGGCCTGCGCGGCAAATTTCCCCGGTTTGTCCTGCCCGACAATAAACAGCTGCGTGTTATGGCGCACGCTTTCCGGCAGCGAGGCCATCGCGGCCAGCGTACGATCAACGCCTTTACGCGTGAAGTCCGAACCCACCTGTAACAGCACGTTTTGCGACTCGGTCAGACCATTCTTCTGCCGGTACACCTGACGGGCGTCTGGGATCTGCTGGCTGTATTTTCTGTCTGGATAGATGCCCGGCGGCAGAATATGAAAGCGTGCTGACTCGGTCTGATAGTGTTTCTGGAAATCGGCAATTTGCTTGTCCGTCAGCATCAACAGCTGCGTGTTTTTGCCGTGCTCGAACGTTGCCCGCTCAAAGGCCGCATAGTGACGATAGCGCGAAGTCAGGCGATAAAAGAACCCTTTTTCCTGCGCGACTTTTTCGGCATAGCACACGTCGGCGGCGTAATAGACGTCCAGACCGGGCATTTTATTGAAGCCCACGACTCTACTCACCGGATGTTCACGCAGATGGTTTTGCACCCACGTATAATATTGCGCGTTACGGCCGTGGTTAGTATGGGATTTGACCGGAACCTTGATGAGCTCAAACGCCTGCGGGCACTCTCCCTCCCAGGATTGCGTATATACGCGCACCTGATGACCGCGGGCCGCCACGGTCTGCGCAATGCGCATAAAATCGCGCTGCAGGCCGCCGAAGGGGAAATACTTATACAAACAGAAAGCAACGATCATAATTCCTCGCCGGTTACAGGCTCGCCGTGACCCGCGGGCAGTATTTTATCAATCGCGGCAATCACATCTTCTGCCGGGATAACCGAAAGGTACATTTCATTACGGTCACGCTGCTCACGCGGCGGCATAGGGCGATAGTCGCCGGCCCAGAACTGGATCATATTGTCCGACCACGGGCGCCAGAAGATATGATTAGTGGCACCAAATAGCGCAATCAACGGCGTTTTTACCGCCGCCGCAATATGGCCCGGCGCGGAGTCAACGCCGATAAACAGCGCCGCATGGTCGATAAGCGCCCCCAGTTCGGGAAACGTCATTTTTCCGGCTAAAGCGGTGACCGGCGGCCGCTCGCAGCCCTGTGCGATCGCCTTGATACAGGCTAAATCCTCGGCGCTCGGGCCCGACGTCAGCACCACCTCAACGCCGCGCTGATGAAGTGCATCCACCACCTTTGCGAACTTCTCATTTTCCCAGCATTTAAAAATCTGCCGTGCCGTCGGTTGGATCACCACGTAGCGCTCGCCAACGCCGGCCTTATCCAGCTCGCCGCGCACGCGCGTCCAGCACGCCGGGTTGTAGCTCATGGTCGTTTCGGCAACAGACGAATCAAGCCCCAGCGGTGCCAGCACTGACAGATTCGCTTCCACGACATTCTCGCCCTTCTGCGGGGCCAGGTGAGTAAAACTGTTGCGCCAGAACGCCGACTGCCGATGCTGATAATTCTGCGAAATGCTCATCGGGACATTCAGCAAGCGCACCAGCACGGCCACCATCCATTGGTCGGCCATATTGACGACCAGATCGTATTTATTCGACCGCAGTACTCTGATTAAACTGACGAAGTTGGTAATTTTCTCTGTCGTTTTTGCTTTCTTGTTTTTAATACCATACAGCGCGTTAATTTCAGGGTTTTCAGACAAAATAGGGATCGTATCCTGATACAACAGGACGTCGATTTTCGCCTCAGGATAATGGCGCTTCAGCGTGCTAATAACGGGGGTCGTTAATAACATATCCCCGTGAAAACGCATTTTAATGACCAGTATTTTTCGAAATGGCTTATCCACACGCGACTCTTTGGTTGAGGTTTTCCGCTAAAAACAGGCACAAAGCGCGCTTACGGCCAATGACCGGAAATGCACGCTTTTTGCCGCGCTAGTGTACCACTTCTTGCGCCGCAATCCGAACCGGATGCATTTTGCCTTTATAAAGTCATTTTTCTTTATAAATCATGGCAGTAATACCTTATCCATCGCGATAACTTCCGCGACGTTCATCCCCACATATCCAGAGGCGTTAACCGCAATGAACAGCATAAAAAAGGGTGATAAGCAGTGATATCCACGGCAAGCCCCTGCACTGTGGATAATTTAGACCAAAAACAGCAAAAGTAATGGTAAAGCCTCAGTTAAATACTTAGAATCCACAGCACATTCATAACTCAGCTATTTATTATGCTTGAACTGCTTTACACCGCCCTTCTCTACCTTATTCAGCCCCTTATCTGGATACGGCTTTGGGTGCGCGGACGTAAGGCTCCGGCCTACCGAAAACGCTGGGGTGAACGTTACGGTTTTTATCGCCAGCCGCTTAAGCCCGGCGGGATTATGCTGCACTCCGTTTCCGTAGGTGAAACGCTGGCGGCCATTCCGCTCGTGCGCGCGCTGCGCCACCGTTACCCCGATTTGCCGATTACTGTGACCACGATGACCCCCACCGGTTCCGAGCGCGTCCAGTCAGCATTTGGCAAAGACGTGCAGCACGTTTATCTGCCGTACGATTTACCCGATGCCCTTAACCGTTTCCTCGATAAAATCGACCCTAAGCTGGTGCTGATTATGGAAACGGAGCTGTGGCCAAACCTGATTGCCGCACTGCATCGCCGCCATATTCCGCTGGTGATCGCCAACGCGCGCCTTTCCGAGCGCTCGGCTGCCGGGTACGCCAAATTAGGGTCATTCGTGCGGACGCTGCTGCAGCGTATTACGCTGATTGCGGCGCAGAATGAAGAAGACGGCCAGCGTTTTGTGGCGCTGGGCGCGAAAAATAATCAGGTCACCATCACTGGCAGCCTGAAGTTTGATATTTCCGTCACGCCGCAGCTGGCTGCCAAAGCGGTAACGCTGCGCCGCCAGTGGGCACCGCGCCGGCCGGTGTGGATTGCCACCAGCACGCATGAAGGCGAAGAGAGTATCGTCATTGCCGCCCACAAAGCGCTGCTGAAGCACTACCCGGATCTGCTGCTGATTCTGGTGCCGCGCCATCCGGAACGTTTTCCGGACGCCATCAATCTCACCCGTCAGGCTGGCCTGAGCTACACAACCCGTTCCTCCGGCGAAGTCCCTTCCGCCGCGACGCAGGTGGTGATTGGCGATACTATGGGCGAGCTGATGCTGCTGTACGGAATTGCCGACCTGGCGTTCGTTGGTGGCTCGCTGGTCGAACGCGGCGGCCATAACCCGCTGGAAGCCGCAGCGCACGCCATTCCCGTGCTGATGGGGCCGCATACGTTTAACTTCAAAGACATTTGCGCGCGTCTGGAACAGGCGAGCGGTCTTATCACCGTTACCGATGCCGAAAGCCTTGAGAAAGAGGTTTCCTCTTTGCTGGGCGACGCGGATTACCGCAGTTTCTATGGCCGTCATGCCGTTGAGGTCCTGTATCAGAACCAGGGCGCGCTGCAGCGCTTGCTACAACTCCTGGAGCCGTACCTGCCACCGAAAACGCATTGAGGATGATTATGCAAAAACGGGCAATTTATCCGGGCACTTTCGATCCCTTCACTAACGGTCACCTTGATATCGTGACCCGCGCAGCCTGCATGTTCGATCGGGTGATCCTCGCCATTGCGGCCAGCCCCAGCAAAAAACCGATGTTCGACTTAAACGAACGCGTTGCCCTGGCCCAGCAGGCTACCGCGCACCTGGGCAACGTCGAGGTACTCGGGTTCAGCGATTTGATGGCCAATTTTGCCCGCAGCCAGCAGGCCAATATTCTGATTCGCGGCCTGCGCGCCGTGGCCGACTTTGAATACGAAATGCAGCTAGCGCACATGAACCGCCACCTGATGCCTGAACTGGAAAGCGTCTTCCTGATGCCGTCAAAAGAGTGGTCGTTTATTTCATCGTCGCTGGTGAAAGAGGTCGCGCGCCACGCCGGTGACGTGACGCACTTCCTGCCACAGCACGTGCATCAGGCGCTGATGGAAAAGCTTAAGTAACAACGCGTCAACGCTGGCCGGGCATCGCCCCGGCGGGCGCTACTTCTGACACTGTCGACAATAAAACGTCGCCCGCTGCGCATGTTTACTGGCAATAATTGGCGTACCGCACACCCGACACGGCTCGCCTTTCCGTCCGTACACCTGTAGCTCCTGTGCAAAATAGCCCGGCTTACCGTCGCTTTGCAGGAAATCCTTCAGCGTGGTTCCGCCCTGCTCAATCGATCGTTGCAGTACGGCTTTGATCGCCGCGACCAGCCGCTCGCACTCTTCCGCCGATAACGAACAGGCCAGCCGATCAGGATGGATCCGTGCGGCAAACAGCGATTCGCTGGCGTAAATATTACCCACGCCCACCACCAGCTTGTTATCCATCAGCCAGGGCTTAATCGCCGTTTTCTTCTTCGCGCACTTCGCCAGCAGGTAGCCCGCGTTAAATTCGTCGCTGAGCGGCTCAGGGCCCAGATGAGCGAGCGCGCTGTGGCCTTCCAGCACCGGCGTCCATAGCCAGGCGCCAAAACGGCGCGGGTCGGTGTAACGCAGCACTTTGCCGTTACTCAACACCAGGTCTACATGATCGTGTTTTTCTGCCGGTAGCTCGTGCGTCAAAATTCGCAGGCTCCCCGACATCCCCAGATGGATAATAATCCAGCCGTCAGGCAACTCCAGCAGCAGGTACTTAGCGCGTCGCTGGACGCTGAGTACGGGTTTATCGCTCAGGCGGTAGATTTCATCGGAGACGGGCCAGCGCAGGCGACCGTTGCGAATGACAGCATACTGGATGGTCGCACCGACCAGGTGAGGCTCAATACCCCGGCGGCTGGTTTCTACTTCGGGTAATTCAGGCATAGCGTCTCCGTCACAAATACAGATGCTTCTATTATGGGGACGCGCAGAAAACAAAAAACCCCGCCGAAGCGAGGTTTTTCGTGACATCGAAACTAAAATTATTTGATTTTAGCTTCTTTGTACAGAACGTGCTGACGGACAACTGGATCGAACTTTTTCAGTTCCAGTTTTTCCGGTTTAGTACGTTTGTTCTTCGTGGTGGTATAGAAGTGACCAGTACCAGAAGAAGAAACCAGCTTGATTTTCTCACGAATACCTTTAGCCATGATTTATTTCCTCTAAGTACTTAGTACTTTTCGCCACGGGCACGCAGTTCAGCCAGGACTGAATCGATGCCTTTTTTATCGATTACACGCATACCTTTAGCAGATACGCGCAGGGTGACAAAACGCTTCTCGCTCTCAACCCAGAAACGGTGAGAGTGCAGGTTCGGCAGGAAACGGCGTTTAGTCGCGTTCAGTGCGTGGGAACGGTTGTTACCGGTCACCGGACGCTTGCCAGTAACTTGGCAGACTCGGGACATGTCTATTCTCCAAAAATCAAATTAGCTCGAGCTTCGTATGGGGTATCGGCGCCTCGTCAGGCTGTAAAGCCCGGTCACGACGGTTCTAAGTGAACCCCCGATTGCCAGGCCCAAATGCCAAACCCGAGATTCTCAAAGGTGGCGTAGTATACGCTGACCCGGCGATATGCTCAAGTCCCGAACAGACAAAGATCCCGGTAGATCGCGTAATAATCCGCTAAATCCAGCCGCGTTCGGCAAAAGAAACGTATTCACCGCGGCCAATAACCAGATGGTCCAGCACACGTACATCCATGAATTGGCAACATTTTACCACCCTTTCGGTAATAAGTCTGTCTGATTTACTGGGTTCTGCATTACCCGATGGATGATTATGTGCAAGGATCACCGCCGCCGCGTTCACTTTGATGGCTTCTCGTACAATTTCGCGCGGATGCACCTCAACATGGCTCAAGGTGCCAGAAAAAAGTCGGCAGTGCTTGAGCACCTTATGCTGGTTATCGAGGAAGATAACCACAAAAATTTCTCGTTCTTCGTCGGCAAGCTGGCTTTGCAGAAACTCGCGGGTCATCTCCGGGCTCAACAGCGACTCCTCTGACAGCACGCGCAGGCTAAAGTAGCGGCGCGCCAGTTCGGCAATGCCCTTCAACTGAGCATACTTGGCAATCCCCATACCATCGATATGCGTTATCTCTTTTTCCGACGCCGAAAGCAGGCCGTACAACGATCCAAAATGGCGCAGCAGGTCATGAGAGTAGCGCATGACGCTTTTTTCACGCGTGCCGGTGCGTAAAAAAAGCGCTAATAATTCAACATCCGTCAGCGTCTCAATACCGTATCGCTGCATTTTCTCGCGCGGCATCATGGTCGTAAGCTCTCCATTTCAATAGGGCTGCCTTCATCCTGACATCGCAGGGCCAACGCGGCGAGGCGCAGATTCCGGCCTTGCGTAACGCCTCGCAAAGTGTCGTTGCCGTAAGCGCACGACCCCGCCAGGATTGTGATAAAATGCGCGAATTCTGGTGTCCCTCTAACAGGAAAGAATCATGATGAGCCTGGCCGGTAAGAAAATTGTTCTTGGCGTCAGCGGCGGTATTGCTGCTTATAAAACGCCAGAACTAGTGCGTCGCCTGCGCGAACGCGGCGCAGATGTGCGCGTTGCCATGACCGACGCGGCGAAAGCCTTCATCACCCCGCTGAGCCTGCAGGCGGTTTCCGGCTACCCGGTCTCCGACAGCCTGCTCGATACGGCCGCAGAAGCCGCAATGGGCCATATTGAGCTGGGCAAATGGGCGGACCTCGTCATCCTCGCCCCCGCCACGGCCGACCTGATTGCCCGCGTCGCCGCCGGGATGGCGAACGACCTGGTATCGACCATCTGCCTTGCCACGCCATCGCCGGTGGCGGTAGTGCCGGCAATGAACCAGCAGATGTACCACGCCGCAGCGACGCAGCACAACCTTAGCGTACTCGCCTCGCGCAATTTGCTTATCTGGGGGCCGGACAGCGGCAGCCAGGCCTGTGGTGATATCGGCCCCGGCCGAATGCTCGACCCGATGACCATCGTCGACATGACCGCCGCCCATTTTGCCCCCGTCAAAGATCTGCAACATCTGCATATCATGATTACCGCCGGCCCGACTCGCGAGCCGCTGGACCCGGTGCGATACATCACCAACCACAGCTCCGGCAAGATGGGGTTTGCGATTGCCGAAGCCGCCGCCCAACGCGGGGCGAACGTTACGCTGGTCAGCGGGCCGGTGTCGCTGCCGACGCCAGCCTTCGTGCAACGTATTGATGTGACAACGGCTGAAGAGATGAACGCCGCCGTCCAGGCTGGCGTTACGCAGCAGCAGATTTTTATCGGCTGTGCCGCCGTTGCAGACTATCGTGCGGCGGTCATTGCAGAAGAAAAAATTAAGAAACAAGATACCCAGGGTGATGAATTCACAATAAAAATGGTGAAAAACCCGGATATCGTCGCCGGCGTTGCAGCGCTGAAAGAGCACCGTCCCTATGTCGTAGGGTTTGCCGCCGAAACGCATAATGTGGAAGAATATGCGCGGCAAAAGCGTAGCCGCAAGAACCTTGATCTGATTTGCGCCAATGATGTATCGCAGTCAAATCAAGGCTTTAATAGCGATAACAATGCATTGCACCTTTTCTGGCAGGACGGCGAGAAGCGTTTACCGCTCGCCAGTAAGTCACTCCTGGGCCAACTATTATTGGACGAGATCGTTACCCGTTATGATGAAAAAAATCGACGTTAAGATTCTGGACTCGCGTATTGGCCAGCAGTTCCCGCTGCCGACCTATGCCACCGCTGGCTCAGCAGGCCTCGACCTGCGCGCCTGTCTTGATGACGCCGTAGAGCTGGCGCCGGGTGAAACCACCTTACTGCCGACCGGTCTGGCGATTCACATTGCCGACCCGTCTCTGGCAGCAGTAATGCTGCCGCGCTCCGGCCTGGGTCACAAGCACGGTATCGTGCTGGGTAACCTGGTGGGGCTTATTGACTCTGACTACCAGGGTCAGCTGATGGTGTCTATCTGGAACCGCGGTCAGACGACTTTCACCATCGAGCCGGGCGAGCGCGTCGCGCAAATGGTATTTGTTCCTGTCGTACAGGCCGAGTTTAATCTGGTCGAATCGTTTGAAGCCACCGACCGTGGCGAAGGTGGCTTCGGCCACTCCGGGCGTCAGTAAACCGCCCTCAGGCGCATCACGCAGGATGTGATGCGCCCGTTTTTTACGTATCTCACGGCGTCATAATGTAAAAACAACACTGCACGTTATGGTTGCGGTCACCGTGTGGATGCTCGCCTGACAAGTGTTTTATTTTCAGGGGTATTTTAGAACATGGCAGAAAAGCAAACTGCGAAAAGGAATCGTCGCGAGGAAATACTTCAATCCCTGGCGTTGATGCTGGAGTCCAGCGATGGTAGCCAGCGCATCACGACGGCAAAACTGGCCGCTTCCGTAGGCGTTTCCGAAGCGGCGCTATACCGGCATTTCCCAAGCAAGACCCGCATGTTCGATAGCCTTATCGAGTTTATCGAAGATAGCCTGATTACCCGTATCAACCTGATTCTGAAAGATGAAAAAGACACCACTGCGCGCTTGCGGCTGATTGTGCTGTTGATTCTGGGCTTCGGTGAACGCAACCCTGGACTCACCCGCATCCTGACCGGCCACGCGCTCATGTTCGAGCAGGATCGCTTACAGGGCCGCATTAATCAGCTCTTTGAGCGCATTGAGGCGCAGCTGCGCCAGGTACTGCGCGAGCGGAGAATGCGCGAAGGGGAAGGCTATGAAACCGATGAAACGCTGCTGGCAAGCCAGCTGCTGGCCTTCTGTGAAGGGATGCTGTCGCGCTTTGTGCGCAGCGAATTTAAATACCGGCCCACGGATGATTTTGACGCCCGCTGGCCGTTGATTGTCGCTCAGCTGCAATAGCGCAAAATGGCCCGCGCAGTGCCGGATGGCGTCGCAAGCGACTTATTCGGCCTACAAAGGATGTCGATTTCAATCAGTTAGGCAGTCCGCGTAGGCCCGATAAGCGTAGCGCCATCGGGCATTTCGGGCTTTGTCATCAGTCTCAAAAAAATAGCCCGGCCTGCGCCGGGCTATTTTTTTACACGCCGTATGCTTCGCGATAGGCGCGCACGGACGCCAGATGCGCCGCCATTTCTGGCTTCTCTTCCAGATAGGCAATCAGATCTTTCAGGGTGATTATCGAGATGACCTCACAGCCATAGTCGCGCTCCACTTCCTGAATGGCTGAAATGTCGCCGCGGCCGCGTTCCTGACGATCTAACGAGATCAGCACGCCAGCGAGCTGCGCACCGTTAGCCTGAATAATTTCCATCGATTCGCGGATTGCCGTCCCGGCGGTGATCACGTCATCCACCAGCATCACGCGGCCGGTCAGCGCGCTGCCCACCAGATTGCCGCCTTCACCGTGGTCTTTGGCCTCTTTACGATTGAAGCAGTACGGATAATCACGATCGTGGTGTTCCGCCAGCGCGACGGCGGTCGTGGTGGCAATCGGAATACCTTTATACGCCGGTCCAAACAGCAGATCGAACTCGATACCGGAATCCACCAGCGCTTCGGCATAAAAACGGCCTAACAGTGCCAGATCGCGCCCGGTATTAAACAGCCCGGCGTTGAAGAAATAGGGGCTCTTGCGCCCGGATTTCAGCGTAAATTCGCCAAACTTAAGTACCTGCTTGTTAAGCGCAAACTCAATAAACTGGCGCTGATACGGTTTCATGGATTCGCTCCTCATCTCACTTATTTCAGACAAAAAAAAGGGCGACTACGTCGCCCTTAAAAATCAGTTTTCTAACGCCGCCTTCTGCGTCGCAATAATAGATTCGATTCCCCCTCTGGCGAGGGCCAATAGGGTGAGTAGCTCTTCGTGGCTGAACGGCTCGCCTTCGGCGGTGCCCTGCACTTCAATAATGCGGCCGTCTTCGGTCATCACCACGTTCATGTCGGTTTCTGCCGCAGAATCTTCGACGTATTCCAGGTCACACAGCGCTTCACCACCCACAATGCCCACGGAAACCGCCGCGACCATCCCTTTCATCGGATTGGTTTTCAGCTTGCCCGCAGCAACCAGTTTACCCAACGCATCCGCCAGCGCCACGCAGGCACCGGTAATGGACGCGGTGCGGGTGCCGCCGTCGGCCTGAATAACGTCACAATCCAGCGTAATGGTGAATTCGCCCAGCGCTTTCAGGTCAACTGCGGCGCGCAGCGCGCGCGCAATCAGGCGCTGAATCTCCATGGTGCGGCCGCCCTGCTTGCCTTTTGCCGCTTCGCGGGCGTTACGGGTGTGAGTCGCGCGCGGCAGCATGCCGTATTCCGCGGTGATCCAACCCTGGCCCTGGCCTTTCAGGAAACGCGGTACGCCTTCGTCAATCGAGGCGGTGCACAGCACTTTGGTATCACCAAATTCGACCAGCACGGAGCCTTCAGCGTGTTTTGTATAATTACGGGTCAGGGTGACGGGACGCACCTGGTTGGCACTACGACCTGCTGGACGCATGATAGAAATCTCCGGCTTGAAACGAATGTGGCTGCGCATTATACACAAAATCATTCCCGCTGTATCAGGGCAGCAGGGGAGCAACGAATTCATCGGGCGCGAGCCGTGCGAAGCGTGCAGGAATGGTGAAAAGGATGGCGCATCACGGGTATTAAAGGTGCTTATTCCTATCCTGATAAGCCCTCGAAGGCTATAATCCCCCCATCTCTCCTTTAGAAACAGGAACGTCTATGATCCGCAGTATGACCGCCTATGCCCGCCGTGAAATCAAGGGCTCGTGGGGCAGCGCCGCCTGGGAACTGCGCTCGGTTAACCAGCGTTATCTCGAAACTTATTTTCGTCTGCCGGAACAGTTTCGCAGCCTCGAGCCTGTTGTGCGCGAGCGCCTGCGTACCCGTCTTACGCGCGGGAAAGTAGAGTGTACTTTGCGCTTTGAGCCCGATGCGAGCGCGCAGGGCGAGATGATCCTTAACGAAACGCTGGCTAAACAGCTGGTTAATGCCGCGAACTGGGTCAAAATGCAAAGCGACGAAGGTGAAATTAATCCGGTCGATATTCTGCGCTGGCCGGGCGTCATGGCCGCTCAGGAACAAGATCTGGACGCCATTGCTGCCGAAATCCTGACCGCGCTCGATGCGACGCTGGACGACTTTATCGTTGCTCGCGAAACCGAAGGCCAGGCGCTGAAAGCGCTGATTGAGCAGCGCCTCGCAGGCGTCAGCGATGAAGTAGCGAAAGTGCGCGCACATATGCCGGAAATTCTGCAATGGCAGCGCGACCGCCTTGTCGCCAAGCTGGAAGACGCAGAGGTGCAGCTGGAAAACAACCGTCTGGAACAAGAGCTGGTGCTGATGGCGCAGCGTATCGACGTGGCCGAAGAGCTGGACCGCCTGGAAGCTCATGTAAAAGAAACCTATAACATCCTGAAGAAAAAAGAGGCTGTGGGTCGCCGTCTGGACTTCATGATGCAGGAATTTAACCGTGAGTCGAACACCCTGGCATCAAAATCGATCAATGCCGATGTCACAAATTCCGCCATTGAGCTGAAGGTGTTGATCGAGCAAATGCGCGAACAGATCCAGAATATCGAGTAAGCTATCAGCAAGATTCACAAAGACACATAAATCACATCAAGCCCGCAACCCAGCGGGCTTTTTTGTTATCATGGGCTATCATAAAGACGCAACAAAGCGCATAGTTAAGGTGTACACCTAGGTGTACCCATGGCGTTAGGTGTACGCAACTAGGTGTACACCCCTTATTAAAAGTTTGGAATAGTTTGGATATTCGCAAAATGCCAAAACTCACAGACATGCAGATCCGCGCATGGATAAAGGCCGGGGAGCGATTCGAGGGGCGCTCTGACGGTAACGGGCTTTATCTTTCATACCGCGAAAACTACCAGACCCCCGTCTGGCGATTCCGCTATAAATTCGCTGGGAAACCCCGCGCAATGATGATCGGCTCATATGCTGAGCTATCACTATCAAAAGCCAGAGAGACAGCCAAAGAGCTATCGGCGCGTGTTGCGCTGGGTTATGACGTCGCGGGAGAGAAGCAGGAACGGAAAGCCGAAGCGCTGGCGAAGATGGAAGCAGAGAGAAACGCCATGCGCGTTTCAGAACTTGCCGCTGAATACTTTGAGCGTCAGATCCTGCCGCGCTGGAAGCACCCCGATATACTCCGCCGCCGTATCGACAAAGATATAAACCCCTGCATTGGCAGCATGAAGGTAGAGGACGTGAAGCCGCGCCATATCGACGACATGCTGAAAGGTATTGTTGACCGTGGAGCGCCTACCATAGCAACGGACGTTCTACGCTGGACGCGCCGCATTTTCGATTACGGCATCAAACGGCACGCGCTGGAGATTAACCCGTGTTCAGCCTTTGAGGTGTCAGACGCTGGCGGGAAAGAAGTTGCCCGTGACCGCTGGTTAACACGTGGCGAACTAATCCGACTGTTTCAGGCTATGCGTATGGCTAAGGGATTCAGCCGTCAGAACGAGCTTACCTTCAAGCTACTGCTGACGTTGTGTGTGCGTAAGATGGAGTTATGCGCCGCCCGCTGGGAGGAGTTCGATTTAGACGGGGCTATCTGGCACTTACCCGAAGAACGCAGCAAAAACGGCGATGCTATCGACATACCACTCCCCCCACCAGCCGTAGCATGGCTACGTGAGCTTCACACATTCTCATGTAATACAGCATGGGTGCTGCCAGCCAGAAAGATGCAAAGCCGGATGATTCCCCATATTCAGGAAAGCACCCTACCCGTTGCGCTGGCAAAGGTTCGCGCTGAAATGCCAGACGTACCGAATTACACCATTCATGACTTCCGGCGCACTGCCCGCACCCATCTTGCGGCGTTAGGTGTGGATCCCGTGGTAGCTGAACGCTGCCTGAATCACCGTATTAAGGGCGTGGAGGGTATCTATAACCGTCACCAGTATTTTGATGAGCGTAAAGCGGCGCTGGCGCAGTGGTGTGATTTGCTGGTGGCACTGGAGAAGGGTGAGGATTACAACGTGACGCCTATTATAAAGACGCATAAGCTATCGTAAGAATAGATTGAGCCTAAATAGCTGCGCCTAATACCGCTACACTTTTGCCTGACCATGTTTTCCTCCGGGGAATGGGCTGGCGGTTTCCATAAAATGGCGGACCTTTTTCAGTAACTGCCACATTGAGCGGCACTGATGATTACGGGTTATCGTGTCATGAAGTGCCTGCCATAGCCGTTCCACATGATTCACCCACGGCGAGTAAACCGGCTGGTAAATTACCCTGAACTTGGGATTTGCTTTCAACCAGCGCTGTGTTTCGCGGCTTTTATGGATAATGTAGTTATCAACGATCAGCGTGATTGTTTTCGCCCGCCGGTAAGTGGCTTTCAGGTGCTTCAGCAGAGCGATAAACAGCGCTGAACTTTTGCTGTTGCCGCCCACGTAGCTGACTTTACCCGTGCCACTGTGCAGTGCGCCGGCCAGATAGTATTTTTCGTTCTGCCCCGGCGTCACTACCCGTTTCTGCTGTCCGCGCAACTGCCAGTCCGCACCGATTTTAGGATTAAGGTGAATATCCACTTCATCTTCATAAAATACCGGATGCTCTGCGTTGCATTCATCCAGCGCTTTGTGGATTACCGCCATCTTTTCATCTTTATGTGGGTCACGGATGCGCAGAGTTGGCGCGGCCCTGCGCCATACAAGCCCCGCAGATGGCAACCAGCGGCGAACGGTTCCTGCATGTAACTGGCAACCGGTTATCTCATTGATTTTTATTGCCAGTAATTCGGTGCTCCAGCGTGAACGTTGATAACCAAAATCGCCGGGAGAATGCTTTATCAGCTCACGTAACAGGGTGCAGATATGTTCAAAAGGCCAGCGTCGGGAGCGCCCTGCGGGTAAGGATTTCAGGCCTTCAATACCTGAGTGCGTAAACCAGTTAATCCAGCGACCAACGGATGAACGGGCACAACAGAGAGTTCTGGCAACATCGCTGACCCGTTCACCCCGATGAAGCATCAGCATGGCCGTGAGTCTGCGGGCATGATTTTTATCGCGCGTTTTATGAATAGCTTTCTGCATCAGGCGTCGTTCGCCACGGGGTATTGGTGCTATGATCGGCATCGCTCAGTCCGGTTGGTGGTTTTGGTTGGTTTGGCGAATGATCAGATCGCGCAATCCGGGCTGAGTTCCCTTTCAGTGATCTACTATTCCGCGCAGCTATTTAGTCCGACGGGATGAAAAGCGGAAGCCTTACCGCCTGGCTCAATCAAGTGAAAGGCAAAGCGTGAAAGGTAGCGTGATGATCTTACCAAAGCATAGATATTATTCGCTTGAAAAAGTAGCCAAAATCACTAAGTGCGAAGTGTCTGATTTAATACATTTTGCTTCAATAGGCTTATTACAGTTTTGTATTAAGATGCCTCATATTGAATTTCTATTCGATAGCTCGCCAAAAAATGAGAACGAGGAAGTAAAGTTAATTAATGTTGAGTCTGATAGTATATTGCCTGTCGATTACTTAAAAGAAAAATATGATATTAAGCCTGAACCTAATGCTGATCTACACTGCCTAAGATTTAGCTATAAGTCAGATTATTTCTCTGTTACAGAGCAATATGATATGAACTCAGGAAATAAATCTATTGAAAAATGGAGTGGTTTTCTGGCGATCCCTCAAGAGTTCATCGAAGCAGAGGAGAGGTATTTATCTGATTATTGGGATGATTGGGATATAACTATCGATACTCTTGATGTGCCCAGATGCGAAAACGCAACGTTTAGAGATGGCTACGTTGCTGGACGATTTTATTTCGATGACTGGTATACTGTTCATAGTAAGGATATGTATATAACCAGTTATGAGCTTGAATTGCTATGCAATGGCGGCAAGGAAATCACATCAGAAACCGATCTTGCAACAAGAAATAGCCCCAATATTTTATCCACCTCACCACTACCAGTTAATAAAAAAGCTGAGAGACATGCTTCCAATAGAGAGGGGTTATTGAAAGCTGCTATTTATATCCTAAGTAAATATCCTGACGACTGCCGAGGGGAAAGAAAAGAAGTCAGTCCTGAAAAATGGCGGGACTGCTTACTTGAACACAAAGATGAAATTCCACCATTAATGATTACCAATGGTGATGTGATCCTTAAACATCTAAGGAAGGTGCGAATAAGCAGGTCATTTCTTCCCAAGCTGACTCGCTGATTAAAATTTCGCGGATCTGGGCCGATTTTTTTCCCGCAAACAATCGAATCAGCCTATTTAGGCTATTTTTTCCACCATTTCTGGCGTTATTTCCGGTTTTTACTGAGATCTCTCCCACTGACGTATCATTTGGTCCACCCGAAACAGGTTGGCCAGGGTGAATAACATCGCCAGTTGGTTATCGTTTTTCAGCAGCCCCTTGTATCTGGCTTTCACGAAGCCGAACTGCCGCTTGATGATGCGAAACGGGTGCTCCACCTTGGCACGGATGCTGGCTTTCATGTATTCGATGTTGATGGCCGTTTTGTTCTTGCGCGGATGCTGCTTCAAGGTTTTTACCCTGCCGGGACGCTCGGCGATCAGCCAGTCCACATCCACCTCGGCCAGCTCCTCGCGCTGTGGCGCTCCTTGGTAGCCGGCATCGGCTGAGACAAATTGCTCCTCTCCATGAAGCAGATTACCCAGCTGATTGAGGTCATGCTCGTTGGCCGCGGTGGTGACTAGGCTGTGGGTCAGGCCACTCTTGGCATCGACACCAATGTGGGCCTTCATGCCAAAGTGCCACTGATTGCCTTTCTTGGTCTGATGCATCTCCGGATCGCGTTGCTGCTCTTTGTTCTTGGTAGAGCTGGGTGCCTCAATGATGGTGGCATCCACCAAAGTGCCTTGGGTCATCATGACGCCTGCTTCGGCCAGCCAGCGATTGATGGTCTTGAACAATTGACGGGCCAGTTGATGCTGCTCGAGCAGGTGGCGGAAATTCATGATGGTGGTGCGATCCGGCAGGGCGCTATCCAGGGATAATCGGGCAAACAGGCGCATGGAGGCGATTTCGTACAGGGCATCTTCCATGGCACCGTCGCTCAGGTTGTACCAATGCTGCATGCAGTGAATACGCAGCATGGTCTCCAGCGGATAGGGCCGTCGGCCATTGCCCGCCTTGGGATAAAACGGCTCGATGACAGCGGTCATATTCTGCCATGGCAGAATATGCTCCATGCGGGAGAGGAAAATCTCTTTTCGGGTCTGACGGCGCTTAGTGCTGAATTCACTATCGGCGAAGGTGAGTTGATGGCTCATGATGTCCCTCTGGGATGCGCTCCGGATGAATATGATGATCTCATATCAGGAACTTGTTCGCACCTTCCCAAGCATAAGAGCATAAAATGAGCAGTAAAAGGCAGCACCTCAAAATGCCGTGTACACATGGGTGTACCTACTGAGAAAACGCATTATATGAAATCCAGTAACCATGGGCATTTAAAGCCACTACTCAATAAACAGATTCAATATCGAATAAAAGCAGACGGTTAAGCTGAAACACCATGCCCGCCACGTTGCGGGCATTTTTATATCAGGTAGTTTCTTTTTTTTCACCGTCATTGCATGATGAGCCACCCTTCCAGGAAGGGCGATTATGGAAAAGATACGATATTGCAGAACGGTATTGCTCAGATAATTTCGCCGCACCTTTATCCCTTTAGATAATGGGCTTATCTGTTTTTACGCCCTGATATCGATCTAATTATATCTTAAGCATTGGTCGCTAAACTGGCCGCCTTTACTGCAAATAAAGTTAAACTTATGCAATTCACGACTACTCAGAGTACGCCAGCTTTCAGTTGGAAAGCCCTTGGCTGGGCCGTATTGTATTTTTGCTTCTTTTCTACCGCCTTACAGGTTGTCATCTATGCCACAGGCTACAGCGGTTCCACCGGCCTGAGAGATTCCATTCTCTTTAGCCTGTTATGGCTGGCGCCGGTATTCCTCTTCCCGAATAAAACCCGCCTTATTGGTGCGGTTATTGGCGTCGTACTGTGGGCCGCATCACTTGCCGCAATCAGCTATTACGTCATTTATGGGCAGGAGTTCTCGCAAAGCGTTTTATTTGTGATGTTTGAAACCAACACCAATGAAGCCGGAGAATTCTTCAGCCAGTATTTCAGCCTCAAGATTGTGCTGGTTGCGCTGGTGTATACGGCGGCTGCCATTTTGCTTTGGACACGTCTGCGCCCGGTGTACATCCCAACGCCCTGGCGCTGGCTGGTCTCCTTTGCACTGGTGTATGGTCTGATTCTGAACCCCATTGTTAACGGGGTCGTGATGAAAGATAAGCCCCTTGCCGACGTTCTGGACGGCGTATCAACGCGTCTGGCACCTGCTGCACCGTGGCAATTTATTACCGGCTACTATCAGTATCGCCATCAGTTGAATAGCCTGACGCAGTTGCTGAACGACAACCACGCTCTGCCGCCGCTGGAAAATTTAAAAGACAGCACCGGCGATGCGCCGCGTACGCTGGTATTGGTGATTGGCGAATCAACACAGCGTGGCCATATGAGCCTTTACGGCTATCCTCGTGAAACCACGCCGGAGCTGGATGCGCTGCATAAATCAGATCCGAACTTCACAGTCTTCAATGACGTCGTGACGTCTCGTCCTTATACCATTGAGATTCTGCAACAGGCACTGACCTTCGCTAACGAGCAGAACCCGGATCTGTACCTGACTAAACCGTCGCTGATGAACCTGATGAAACAAGCGGGCTATAAGACCTTCTGGATCACCAACCAGCAGACGATGACCTCGCGCAATACCATGCTGACGGTCTTCTCACGGCAGACGGATCAGCAGTTCTACATGAACCAGCAGCGTACCCAGAGCGCCCGCGAATACGATACCAACGTCCTGGCACCGTTCAAGCAGGTACTGGCCGACCCGGCACCGAAGAAGTTTATTATCGTTCACCTGCTGGGCACGCATATTAACTACGAGTACCGCTACCCTGAAAGCTGGAACAAGTTCGCGGGTCGAACTGACGGCATGCCGGCTGGGTTGAGTAAGGATCAGCAAGATACCTACAACAACTACGACAACGCCAACTTGTATAATGACTTTGTCGTTTCCAGCCTGATTAAGGACTACAAGGCGACAGATCCAAACGGCTTCCTGCTGTACTTCTCCGATCACGGGGAAGAGGTTTACGACACGCCGCCGCATAAAACGCAAGGTCGTAATGAGCAAGATCCTACGCGCCACATGTACACCATTCCGTTCCTGTTGTGGACATCAGAAAAGTGGCATGCCGCGCACCCGCGTGATTTCTCACAGGACGTCAACCGCAAATACAGCAGTTCAGAGCTGATCCACACCTGGTCCGATCTGGCCGGTCTGAGCTACGACGGTTTTGATCCAACCCGCGCGCTGACCAGCCCGCAATTTGTAGAAAGCACCCGCTGGATTGGCAACCCTTACAACAAGAAAGCGTTGACGGATTACGACAAGCTGCCGTACGGCGAGCAAACCGGTAATCAGTAATCTTCATTCAGGCCACTTCAACAGAAGTGGCCTTTTCATCTCGCCTGCGTAATGGAGACTTATATTTTCTAATGATGAAAATCATCATCTAATAACACAAAACCCCATACCGCAACGCCAATTAAGCCAGCATAAATTAGTTTTACTAATCTAAATTAACTCACCTTAGAAAATCTCAATCGTGACCAAGCGCACAAATCGCTACTCTCCGCTCGTTCATTTTGGGAGCCTCTATGTTACTGCATATCCTTTATTTGATTGGCATCACCGCCGAAGCCATGACCGGCGCACTGGCTGCCGGACGTCGCCGCATGGACACGTTTGGCGTCATTATCATTGCCACAGCCACCGCTCTGGGCGGCGGGTCGGTACGCGATATGCTGCTGGGGCACTATCCGCTCGGCTGGGTACAACACCCTGAATACATCATCATCGTTGCCGTCGCCGCGGTGCTCACCACTATCGTCGCGCCAGTGATGCCGCACCTGCGCCGCCTGTTCCTGGTGCTCGACGCCGTCGGGCTGATTGTCTTTTCGATCATTGGGGCGCAAATCGCGCTGGACATGGGCGAAGGCCCGATTATCGCCGTGATTGCCGCCGTTGTTACCGGCGTATTCGGCGGCGTACTGCGCGATATGTTCTGCAAGCGTATCCCGCTGGTGTTCCAGAAAGAGCTCTATGCGGGCATTTCCTTCGCCGCCGCCGTGCTCTACGTGGCGCTACAGCATTATGTCAGCAACCACGACGTGGTGGTGATTTCTACGCTTCTGTTCGGCTTTACCGCTCGTATGCTGGCGCTGAGATTACGTCTTGGCTTACCGGTATTTTACTACCGGCACGAACCACACTAATCAAACCCCGCTACGCCCAGCGCACGCAGTTTCACCGCCAGCGACACGATGGTGGGATGATGAAGAAAAGCCACCAGGCTACGCGCTTTTTCCCGGCCAACGCCGGGTAGCGTTTGCCAGCTCAGTTCATCCCGTGCGATGAGCTGCCGCCATGAGGCGTCGCCAGACGCCCTGAGCGCCGCCTCAGGCAACGGTACACCCAGCGCCCTCACCCACTGGCGAAAGGGCTGGCGACGAGCCATATCAAAACGGTGCCACAGCATACCGGCACGTTCCGGCGTCATTCCCGGCGTCGCCTTGAGCTCCGCAACCGTCAGCTCAAGCCATGAAAACAGGTGGCTGAACGGCTGCGCTATCATCAGCCGACGCCATGCCGACTCGCCCATCCCTGGGAAATTAAGCGCCTGTGGAGAAGACAGCCAGCCCAGGCGAGCGAGAAACTGCGCTCGGCAGCTGTCCGTCAGGAAATAACAGGTTAGCGAATGATATTCCCCCGTCGGCGGCTCGGGTTTGGTGCGATCCAGCCCGCGCCAGACCACGCGATCCAGCCGTGGAATGCCCTGCCCGGCCAGACTGACCAGCAGCTGATCGCCGACGGTGAAATCGAGGCCTCGCCAGCGCGATACCGAACCCACATTCACCCTCCGTACCCATTTATCATCCAGCAGCACCGGTTCCAGCGTTGCCACTACCGAGACTTTCCCGCTGCGCCCAATGGCAAAGCGGATGCCGTTAACCTGCGCGACCTGGCCAACCGGCGAGTATTTCCACGCCGCGACCCAACTCCCCTTTGTGGGCTGCCATTGAACGCCGGCCGGCTCTTTGTCCGTGCGCAGTACAATACCGTCGGTAGCGAACGGCAGCGGAGTAGTTACCCAGCGTGCACGCCAGTCCACCGCGTCCTGAGCGCGGGCAAGGGGATGAGAATAACGCTGAGCTAGTTCGAATCCGGACTCGGCCAGCAACCTCAGGCGCTCGGACATCGCCGTGGGGCCGTCTGGCCACGCCCAGATAAACAGCGACAGCATGGAAAGTGGCGTATCCTGCCCACGGCGCATCAGCAAACCGGCGACCTTCGCGCGCGCGTTCATCCCGCCCATTTGTTGCTGCACATGCCCTTCGGCGCGTAAAAATATCTCGCCCTGTAAAACGCTGTTTGCCAGCGCCCCTTGAACCCGCTTCGGTAACGATGGGATACGCCTGGCCTGCGGCGTCCAGTCCTCACCCGCCAGACCGTCTCCCCGGCTGATGGCCTGATATAGCAGCCCATCGCGATAAACCAGCGTCACCGCCACGCCGTCGACCTTAGGCTGCACCCACAGCCCCGTTTTACCCTGCATCCACTGCTTTACCGCACGCTCATCGGCCAGCTTACGCACGCCCGTATGGGCAACGGGGTGTCTCAGCGTTCCGTTCAACGGCGACAGCGTGTCGCTTTCCGGTGGCCCTGCGCCAAAACAGCGCTGCCACTGCGCCAGACGCGCCGCAAGCTGATCGTAAACGTCGTCGTTTACCTCACTGGCGCCTTGCCGCCAGTATGCCTCGTTCCAGCGCGCAATTTGCCCCTGTAGCAGGGCGATTTCCTGCCCGGCTCGCGCGGGCGACCAGGCGGGACAAACGGCCTGCGCCGGTCCCATTAACAGCATAACCAGACCCATAATCCATGGCTTCATATGTGTTCTCCGTCGATACGAACGCGCCGTTTGTAGCGCAGCCGTTTTCAGGGAGCGAGCGTCTGTGCGCCGTTTTCCGAGCAGGCTTCAGAGAAAATGGGTTTATTGCTGCAACGCAGGGATAATTCAGGAAAGCAACGCGCAAAATGAAAGAAACTGGCGCAAAAAGTGTGACAAAGGCTACGTCGTGCAGCGCCACCGTGTATAATAGGCCCGTATGTAAGTTCTCTTTCGATAATCACATACAAAAGACACACCATGGCTCAAGGCACGCTCTATATTGTTTCCGCCCCGAGTGGCGCGGGTAAATCCAGCCTGATTCAGGCTTTATTAAAAACCCAACCGTTGTACGACTCCCAGGTTTCTGTTTCACATACCACGCGCGCGCCGCGTCCGGGTGAAGTGCACGGTGAACACTATTTCTTTGTTAATCACGACGAATTCCGTTCGATGATTGGCGAAGGTGCGTTTCTGGAACACGCGGAAGTTTTTGGCAACTATTACGGCACCTCGCGTCAGGCTATCGAGCAGGTACTGGCGACCGGCGTTGATGTCTTCCTCGACATCGACTGGCAGGGCGCGCAGCAAATCCGTAAAAGCATGCCGGGCGCGCGCAGCATCTTTATTCTGCCGCCGTCTAAACTTGAGCTGGACCGTCGCCTGCGTGGCCGTGGCCAGGACAGCGAAGAAGTCATCGCAAAACGTATGGCTCAGGCAGTTGCAGAAATGAGCCATTACGCGGAATATGATTACCTTATCGTCAATGATGATTTCGATACCGCGCTGGGTGATTTTAAGACCATCCTTCGCGCTGAACGTCTGCGTATGAGCCGCCAAAAGCAGCGACATGACGCTTTAATCAGCAAATTATTGGCAGACTGAACCCACTTTCAGTATCATGCCCAGTCATTTCTTCACCTGTGGAGCATTTAAAGTATGGCACGCGTAACTGTTCAGGACGCTGTAGAGAAAATTGGTAACCGTTTTGACCTGGTACTGGTCGCCGCGCGTCGCGCTCGTCAGATGCAGGTAGGCGGCAAAGATCCGCTGGTACCGGAAGAAAACGATAAAACCACCGTAATCGCACTGCGCGAAATCGAAGAAGGTCTGATCAACAACCAGATCCTCGACGTGCGCGAGCGCCAGGAACAGCAAGAGCAGGAAGCCGCTGAATTACAAGCTGTTACCGCTATTGCTGAAGGTCGTCGTTAATTACATAGCGGGTCGCCCTTGTATCTGTTTGAGAGCCTGAATCAGCTGATTCAAAACTACCTGCCGGAAGACCAGATTAAGCGTCTTCGGCAGGCCTATCTCGTTGCACGTGACGCTCACGAGGGGCAAACACGTTCAAGCGGTGAACCCTATATCACGCACCCGGTAGCGGTAGCCTGCATTCTGGCCGAGATGAAACTCGACTATGAAACGCTGATGGCCGCCCTGCTGCACGACGTGATAGAAGATACCCCTGCCACCTACCAGGACATGGAGCAGCTCTTTGGTAAGAGCGTTGCTGAACTGGTAGAGGGGGTGTCTAAACTTGATAAGCTCAAGTTCCGCGATAAGAAAGAAGCGCAGGCTGAAAACTTTCGCAAAATGATCATGGCGATGGTGCAGGATATCCGCGTCATCCTCATCAAGCTTGCCGACCGTACCCACAACATGCGCACGTTGGGCTCATTGCGCCCGGACAAACGTCGCCGCATCGCCCGTGAAACGCTCGAAATCTACAGCCCGCTGGCCCACCGTTTAGGTATCCACCACATCAAAACCGAGCTCGAAGAGCTGGGCTTTGAAGCGCTGTACCCTAACCGTTATCGCGTCATCAAAGAAGTGGTGAAAGCCGCGCGCGGTAACCGTAAAGAGATGATTCAGAAGATCCTTTCTGAAATTGAAGGGCGTTTGCAGGAAGCGGGCATCCCGTGTCGCGTCAGCGGTCGCGAGAAACATCTGTACTCCATCTACTGCAAAATGGTGCTGAAAGAGCAGCGTTTTCACTCGATCATGGATATTTACGCGTTCCGCGTAATTGTCAACGATCTGGACACCTGCTACCGCGTACTGGGCCAGATGCACAGCCTGTATAAGCCGCGTCCGGGTCGCGTAAAAGACTACATCGCGATTCCAAAGGCGAACGGCTATCAATCGCTGCACACCTCCATGATTGGGCCGCATGGCGTCCCGGTTGAAGTCCAGATCCGTACCGAAGACATGGATCAAATGGCAGAGATGGGTGTGGCCGCGCACTGGGCCTACAAAGAGCATGGCGGCGAAAGCAGCACTACCGCGCAAATCCGCGCTCAGCGCTGGATGCAGAGCCTGCTGGAACTGCAGCAGAGCGCCGGCAGCTCGTTTGAATTTATTGAGAGCGTTAAATCCGATCTCTTCCCGGATGAGATTTACGTTTTCACCCCGGAAGGCCGTATTGTCGAACTGCCCGCTGGCGCTACGCCGGTGGACTTTGCCTACGCCGTGCATACCGATATCGGCCATGCCTGCGTCGGCGCGCGCGTCGACCGCCAGCCTTACCCGCTGTCGCAGCCGCTTTCCAGCGGCCAGACGGTAGAAATCATCACCGCGCCGGGCGCTCGCCCGAACGCCGCGTGGCTCAACTTTGTCGTCAGCTCGAAAGCGCGCGCCAAAATTCGCCAGATGCTGAAAAACCTCAAGCGCGACGATTCCGTCAGCCTGGGTCGCCGTCTGCTGAACCACGCGCTGGGCGGCAGCCGTAAGCTTGCGGAAATCCCGCCGGATCATGTTCAGCGCGAACTTGACCGCATGCGTCTTGCCACCCTTGACGATCTGCTGGCTGAAATCGGCCTCGGCAACGCCATGAGCGTGGTCGTGGCGAAAAATCTCCAGCAGGGGGAAGCCACGCCATCGGCACCGGGCGCCTCCGGGCACACCCATCTGCCAATAAAAGGCGCTGACGGCGTACTGATCACCTTCGCCAAATGCTGTCGTCCTATCCCCGGCGACCCGATCATCGCCCACGTCAGCCCGGGTAAAGGGCTGGTTATCCACCATGAATCGTGCCGCAACATTCGCGGCTATCAGAAAGAACCTGAGAAGTTCATGGCAGTCGAGTGGGACAAAGAGACGGCGCAGGAATTTATCACCGAAATTAAGGTCGATATGTTCAACCACCAGGGGGCGCTGGCCAACCTGACGGCAGCCATCAATACCGCGACGTCCAACATTCAGAGCCTGAATACGGAAGAGAAAGACGGCCGCGTTTACAGCGCCTTTATCCGCCTGACCGCGCGCGACCGTGTGCATCTGGCGAATATCATGCGCAAAATCCGCGTAATGCCGGACGTTATCAAAGTCACCCGTAACCGAAACTAGCTTTATGAATCTACAGCGTTATGCGCGTATCCGTGAGATGCTCGCCAGGCGTCAGCCCGATCTGACCGTCTGCATGGAAGAGGTCCACAAACCTCATAATGTTTCGGCGATCGTCCGTACCGCTGATGCTGTAGGCGTTCATGAAGTTCACGCGGTCTGGCCCAGCACCCGAATGCGCCCTATGGCATCGGCAGCGGGCAGCAACAGCTGGGTACAGGTGATAACCCATCCCACTATTGGCGATGCGGTCGGCCATTTAAAGGGCCAGGGCATGCAAATCCTGGCAACACACCTGTCAGACAAATCGGTCGATTTCCGTGAAATCGACTACACCCGCCCGACCTGTATTCTGATGGGGCAGGAAAAAACCGGTATCACCCAGGAAGCGTTAGCGCTCGCAGACCAGGACATCATTATTCCAATGATCGGCATGGTGCAGTCGCTCAACGTCTCCGTCGCCTCCGCCCTCATTCTTTACGAAGCTCAGCGCCAGCGTCAAAACGCGGGCATGTACAGCCGCGATAACAGCATGCTGGCTGACGAAGAGCAGCAGCGTCTGCTGTTTGAAGGCGGCTATCCGGTGCTGGCGAACGTCGCCAAACGCAAAGGCCTTCCCTACCCCCACGTTAACGAGCAGGGCGAAATCGAAGCCGATGCTGCGTGGTGGTCCACTATGCAGGCCACGGAGTAACCGCTATGCAAAGCCGTCTGCTGGATGCCGTTCCGCTCAACACGTTGACCGGCGTAGGCGCCGCGCAGAGCAGCCGGCTGGCAAAAATTGGCCTGCACACGGTGCAGGATTTGCTCCTGCACCTGCCGCTGCGCTACGAAGACCGCACCCAGCTTTATCCTATCGGTGAACTGCTTCCCGGCATCTACGTGACCGTGGAAGGCGAAGTCCTGAACTGCAATATCACCTTCGGCGGCCGCCGGATGATGACCTGCCAGATTAGCGACGGCACCGGCATCCTGACGATGCGCTTTTTCAACTTCAACGCGGCGATGAAAAACAGCCTCGCCACCGGGCGACGCGTGCTGGCCTACGGCGAAGCGAAGCGCGGCAAGTACGGCGCGGAGATGATCCACCCGGAATATCGGGTGCAGGGTGACCTCAGCACGCCGGATTTACAGGAGACCTTAACGCCGGTCTATCCCACCACCGAAGGCATCAAACAGGCCACGCTGCGTAAACTGACCGATCAAGCGCTGGATTTACTCGATACCTGCGCCATCAGCGAGCTGCTGCCGCCGGAACTGGCACAGGGGATGATGAGCCTGCCGGAAGCGCTGCGCACGCTGCACCGCCCGCCGCCGACGCTCCAGCTCGCCGATTTAGAAACCGGTAAACACCCGGCGCAGCAGCGTTTAATCCTGGAAGAGCTGCTGGCGCACAATCTCAGCATGCTGGCCTTGCGCGCGGGCGCGCAGCGTTTTCACGCTCAGCCTCTCAGCGCAAGCCGCGAGCTGAAAGATAAGTTTCTGGCTAATTTGCCGTTTAAGCCTACCGGTGCGCAGGCGCGGGTGACGGCTGAAATTGAACACGATATGGCGCTGGATATACCGATGATGCGCCTGGTGCAGGGTGACGTCGGCTCCGGTAAAACGCTGGTTGCCGCGCTGGCGGCGCTGCGCGCGATTGCCCACGGCAAGCAGGTCGCGCTGATGGCGCCGACCGAGCTGCTCGCCGAACAGCACGCTAATAACTTCCGCAGCTGGTTTGCGCCACTCGGCATTGAAGTCGGCTGGTTAGCGGGCAAGCAGAAAGGTAAAGCCCGTCAGGCACAGCAGGAGGCCATTTCCAGCGGCCAGGTGCAGATGATTGTCGGCACCCACGCCATTTTCCAGGAACAGGTGCAGTTTAACGGCCTGGCACTGGTCATCATCGATGAACAGCACCGCTTCGGCGTGCATCAGCGTCTGGCGCTGTGGGAAAAAGGCCAGCAGCAGGGCTTCCACCCACATCAGCTGATCATGACCGCTACGCCAATCCCGCGTACGCTGGCAATGACCGCCTACGCCGATCTCGACACGTCAGTCATTGATGAGCTACCGCCTGGCCGAACGCCGGTCACCACCGTCGCCATCCCGGATACCCGCCGTCATGACATTATCGACCGCGTACGCAACGCCTGCACCAGCGAAGGCCGCCAGGCCTACTGGGTGTGTACGCTGATTGAAGAGTCGGATCTACTGGAAGCCCAGGCGGCGGAAGCCACCTGTGAAGAGCTGAAGCTGGCGCTGCCGGAGCTGAATATTGGCCTCGTCCACGGGCGCATGAAGCCCGCCGAAAAGCAGGCCGTCATGCAGGCCTTCAAGCAAGGTGAACTGCATCTGCTGATTGCCACCACCGTCATTGAAGTGGGCGTGGATGTCCCCAACGCCAGCCTGATGATTATTGAAAACCCGGAGCGCCTGGGTCTGGCGCAGCTCCATCAGCTGCGTGGCCGCGTCGGCCGTGGTGCGGTGGCATCCCACTGCGTACTGCTGTATAAAGCGCCGCTGTCGAAAACCGCGCAAATGCGTCTGCAGGTGTTGCGCGACAGCAACGACGGCTTCGTGATCGCCCAGAAGGATCTCGAGATTCGCGGCCCCGGCGAGCTGCTCGGCACCCGCCAGACCGGCAATGCCGAATTTAAGGTGGCTGACCTGCTGCGCGATCAGGCGATGATCCCCGAAGTTCAGCGCCTGGCACGCCATATTCACGACCGTTATCCGCAGCAGGCTAACGCGCTTATTGAGCGCTGGATGCCGGAAACCGAACGTTATTCCAACGCGTAGCGATACCCACAGCCCGTTAAGGGCTGTGCTAAACTTCGCACAATTTCACTTCCCTGGACGAGTTTGTAATGAGACGAGAACTGGCTATCGAATTTTCGCGCGTCACCGAAGCGGCGGCGCTGGCAGGCTATAAATGGCTGGGCCGCGGCGACAAGAACACCGCCGACGGCGCGGCGGTCAACGCCATGCGTATTATGCTCAACAAGGTCAACATTGACGGCACCATCGTCATTGGCGAAGGCGAAATCGATGAAGCGCCAATGCTCTACATCGGCGAGTCCGTCGGTACCGGGAACGGCGATGCGGTAGATATCGCCGTTGACCCTATCGAAGGCACCCGCATGACGGCGATGGGTCAGGCCAACGCGCTGGCGGTGCTGGCGGTAGGCGATAAAGGCTGCTTCCTCAACGCGCCGGACATGTACATGGAAAAGCTGATTGTCGGCCCTGGCGCGAAAGGGACTATCGACCTCAACAAACCGTTGGAAGAGAACCTGCGTAATATCGCCCGCGCGCTGGATAAGCCGCTGAGCGAACTGACGGTCACCATTCTGGCGAAACCGCGCCACGATGGCGTGATTGCCGATCTACAAAAACTGGGCGTGCGCGTGTTCGCCATTCCGGACGGTGACGTTGCGGCCTCGATTCTGACCTGCATGCCGGACAGCGAAGTCGACGTGATGTACGGTATCGGCGGTGCGCCGGAAGGCGTTGTCTCCGCCGCGGTCATTCGCGCACTGGACGGCGATATGCACGGCCGCCTGCTAGCCCGCCATCACGTCAAAGGCGATAGCGAAGAGAACCGCCGCATTGGTGAAAACGAACTGGAGCGCTGTAAAGCGATGGGCATTGAGGCCGGTATCGTACTGACGCTGGACGACATGGCGCGCAGCGACAACGTGATTTTCTCCGCGACCGGCATTACCAAAGGTGACCTGCTGGACGGCATTACCCGCAAGGGCAATATCGCCACCACCGAGACGCTGCTGATTCGCGGTAAATCCCGCACCATCCGCCGCATTCAGTCGATTCACTACCTCGATCGCAAAGACACTGAAATCCAGCGTCACATTCTTTAACCCGTTTGATCAATTGAGCTTTCCAGCCTTTTCGGGCTGGAAATCTTCTCTCGTCGCGGTGAAGATAAGATAACGAGAATGAGAGGAGATTCGCCATGGCAGATTGGGTTACGGGCAAAGTCGTTAAAGTACAGAACTGGACCGACGCACTGTTTAGCCTTACCGTCCACGCGCCGGTTCACCCGTTTACCGCCGGACAGTTCGCCAAGCTGGGGCTCGACATCGACGGCGAGCGGGTACAACGCGCCTACTCTTACGTTAACGCCCCCAGCAATCCCGATCTTGAGTTCTATCTGGTCACCGTTCCGGACGGCAAGCTCAGCCCACGCCTGGCCGCGTTAAAGCCGGGAGATGAAGTGCAGGTCGTCAGTGAAGCCGCAGGATTTTTCGTGCTGGAAGAGGTGCCCGACTGCGAAACCCTGTGGATGCTGGCAACCGGTACGGCGATTGGCCCCTACCTCTCGATTCTCGAAGAAGGGAAAGACCTGGAACGCTTTAAAAATCTGGTGCTGGTCCACGCCGCGCGCTACGCCGCCGACCTCAGCTACCTGCCGCAGATGCGGGCGCTGGCAGAGCGCTATGCCGGAAAGCTACGCATTCAGACGGTCGTCAGCCGCGAAACAACGCCGGGGATGCTGACCGGGCGCGTTCCCGCGCTGATTGAAAGCGGTGCGCTGGAAGCCGCCGTTGGTTTACCGATGAATGCGCAGACCAGCCATGTGATGCTGTGCGGTAACCCGCAGATGGTGCGCGATACCCAACAGCTGCTGAAAGAGACCCGCCAGATGACCAAGCACCTGCGCCGTCGGCCGGGCCACATGACCGCCGAACACTACTGGTGATCGGCGCGGTACTTCACGGCCTGCGTGTCTTTACCGTATTTATTTTCGCCCTGGGTGCCAACAAATGCGCCCAGGTCTATCAGCATCATGACGATAATCAGCGTAGGAATAAACCGCCCTACGCCCCACTGCCATACGCCGGGCAGCATTGACCAATTACCCGCCAGCAGCATCCACGCCAGCACCATCAGTAGCGCCCAGAGGCCTGATTTCCCGCGGTCGTGCAGACGCTTAATCGTCACCGCCGCTGTCGGCCACAGCAGACACACCAGCATAAATGCCGCCGTTTGCAGATCGACCAGCCCGCCGCCGGCAAGGCTGAACAGCGCCACCATCGTGACGGCCCATATGGCAATCCAAATCCAGAAGTCGCGGCGCCCAATACGCCCTTTAATGGAAAACAACCATTGCTGTAGAGTCATGTAGCCTTTCCTTTATCGTTGTGCCGCGTAGTTTACCCCGAAGTGGGCACATTTTGACAAGCGAGGCGGTTCCCGTTTTAATCGTCATCTGCAAAGAAGAGGACAATTGGCATGAAACACTGGATCACGCTCTGTCTGGCAGGGCTCATCACGCTGAGCTTCAGCCAGGCTTCGCTGTCGGCGGAAAAGCCCGCCGCCGTTGCCCCATACCTGTTGGCGGGCGCTCCGGCGTTTGACCTCTCCATCAGCCAGTTCCGGGAACAATTCAATACGCAGAATCCCGGCCTGCCGCTCGGTGAATTTCGCTCGATTGCCTCCAGCCGGGACCAGCTCACGATTACCCGCGCCGCCAGCAAGATAAATGAAAACCTCTACGCCTCAACGGCGCTGGAGCGCGGCACCCTGAAGATTAAATCTATCCAGATAACCTGGCTGCCCATTCAGGGGCCGGAGCAGAAGGCGGCAAAAAACAAAGCGCTGGAGTACATGAGCGCCCTGATGCGCGCGGTCCTCCCGACGCTAACCAAACCGCAAAGCCAGCAAAAACTGCAAAAGCTGCTATCGCAGGGGAAGGGAAAACATTACTTCGCCAGCACTGAAGGCGCCGTGCGCTATGTTGTCGCAGATAATGGCGAAAAAGGGCTGACCTTCGCCGTTGAACCGATTAAGCTGGCGCTATCTGAAAATCTTGAAGGGGACAATAAATGATAAAAAGCAAAGCCTTCAAAGCGATCAATCTCTATACTGTTTCACAGACCATGCTGCCCTGACGGGCGGCCATATTCCTTAATTCGCTGACAAGCGTGGAGAATCGAAATGCGACATCCTTTAGTGATGGGTAACTGGAAACTGAACGGCAGCCGCCACATGGTACACGAGCTGATTGCTAACCTGCGTACCGAGCTGGCCGGCGTAGCTGGCTGCGGCGTGGCTATCGCGCCGCCGGAAATGTATATCGATATGGCTAAGCATGCCGCTGCCGGCAGCCACATCCACCTGGGCGCGCAAAACGTTGACCTGAACCTGTCCGGCGCATTCACCGGTGAAACCTCCGCTGAAATGCTGAAAGATGTTGGCGCAACCTACATCATCATCGGTCACTCTGAGCGTCGTACCTACCACAAAGAATCTGACGAGCTGATCGCGAAGAAATTTGCCGTGCTGAAAGAACAGGGTCTGATCCCGGTTCTGTGCATCGGTGAAACCGAAGCTGAAAACGAAGCGGGCAAAACTGAAGAAGTGTGCGCACGTCAGATCGACGCTGTGCTGAAAACTCAGGGCGCTGCGGCCTTCGAAGGCGCGGTTATTGCTTACGAACCGGTATGGGCTATCGGTACCGGCAAATCTGCTACCCCAGCTCAGGCTCAGGCGGTTCACAAATTCATTCGTGACCACATCGCGAAAGCTGACGCGAAAATCGCTGAACAGGTTATCATCCAGTACGGCGGTTCCGTGAACGCGGGCAACGCAGCAGAACTGTTCACCCAGCCGGACATCGACGGCGCGCTGGTTGGCGGCGCATCCCTGAAAGCAGACGCTTTCGCGGTGATCGTTAAAGCGGCAGAAGCGGCGAAAAACGCGTAAGATTTTGAACCTGGCCACCGCGCCAGGTTTTAATAAACCGGCCCTATGGCCGGTTTTTTTGTAGGCCGGATAAGCGCAGCGCCATCTGGCAGATGCTCATAGCTTGCCCAGCACCTGATACCACACATAGTCCAGCGGCAACAGCAGCAGATAACTCACCGCTGCCAGCGCCAGACACAGCAACATCCCCGCGCGCGCGGGCACTTTCCCTAGCGCCATCGCCACCACAATCGGTGATGCCTGATACGGCAGCAGCGGCGTCGAGTAGCCCAGTACCTGAATCATGATCACGCTCAGCAGCGGGAAGCCGGTGGCATCCGAGAAGCTCTGAGCAAAGGTGGTATACAGCGCCGGTACGCCGTTGGCGGTCATAATAAAGTTCAGCGCGCTGGTAATGCCGGTCAACGCCAGGAAGCTGGTAAACGGCGCATCCTCACTCAGCGGCATAATATGCAGCAGCGCATTGCCCACCTCATCGCCAATTCCCGTTTGGGTAACGGTGATCGCCAGCCCAAGGATCCCGGCCACATAAATACAGGTACGCATATTCACGCCGCTGGCAAATTCATCGCCGGAAATAAACCCAACGCGCGGCAACAGCGTGACAACCGCCGCCACCAGCCCCGTCCAGGCGGGCCCAATGCCGTGCCAGCTCTCCGTCACCCACAACGTCAGCACCACCGCCAGCAGCCACGCCAGACGCTTCTCGTCACCGCTCATCGGCGGCAGCGGCTCAAGATCGCGGGGCGGATGCGGTTTACCGGGAAACAGCCAGCAGATCAGGCCAATCAGCACCGCGCCTTTCAGCCAGCCCAGCACCGGAGTATGCAGCAGCAGATAAGGTACATAGTTCAGGTGGATCCCATAGGCCCCTTCCGCCGCCCCGCTCATCACCAGGTTAGGTACGTTGGCGGGCAAAATAGTGGCCGAAAGCTGGAAAGTACCGAAACCGACCGCCAGCGCCAGGCCGTACCACGCACGGGTACCGTCCTCAATACCGGCGCGTTTCGCCATCGCCGCCACAATCGGCATCAGCAGCGCGATACGTCCCATATTGGAAGGCATCACAAACGCCAGCGCATAGCTCAGCAGCACGACGCTCGCGACCATCAGTGGCCAGGAGTCCGTCAGCCGCGCCGACAACGCCCGCGCCGCCCGGTCGGCCAGCCCCGTCTTGCGGATGGCAATGCCGAGCACAAACCCGCTAAAAACCAGCCAGAAGGCCGAAGAGGCAAAGCCACCAAAAATAACGTCCGGCGGGGCAATTTTCGCCGTCATCGCTGCCGCGAAAAACAGCAGCGCGGTAATAAACTCCGGCAGCAGCGACGTCGCCCACAGCAGGATAGTCACGCCAACGATCAGTGAAGGGAGGAAAAGAGGGTGAGAAAACCAGAGCGACATACCTGTCTCCTGTCGTTTTTTTCAGCAAGCATACGACGACAGGCCAGACAGGTAAACGCCAGATTAGGTGGGGTTATTGCAGAATCTCGCAGCGATGATCCTGGATTTCTTCGGCGGAGGCGCGGTTCAGCGTCAGCAGGTTGCGCTCGGTTGCCAGCAGCAACAGCGAGTCATCGCTTTGCTTAACCAACGCCAGCGCAAAACGCCCCATATGATCACGTGCTTCCGGTACTTCTTCCGCCAGCATCAGGAACGGGCTACGCTGCGCCAGCTCATTTTCGGTGACGCGACGCGCCAGATATTCATGCCCCATCAACCCACCCGGCAGCGGTAGCCAGCGGCTGCTAATGGCGGCGATATCACCGTCTAACTGCTCACGAACGTCTTTGCGCAGGCAGGAAATATGGATATGAAAATGGTTTTGCGTCCGCCCGGTACGGGAGTTTATGGTCAGAGAGATCGCGCTATCGGGGACTTCCGCGCCCCGCTTGTCGCTCATGATCATACGACGCTGCCACGCTTGCCAGAAAAAGTTCGGCGTCAGCGGGTCAAGCAGCAGCGGGCTTTCAGTACCATTGATACGGTAGGTTGGCATCAGCAGATACTGCAACGGACCGTTGCGATCTTTAAACAGCACGTAGCCACCCTTCGGGTTCACGTCAGCGCACGGCTTCGGGGTCTGATGCTCGAGCTGGTTGGGTACGCACTGCTCCAGCACAATCTGGCGTAGGGCGTCCGGGTTGCCGGCGTTCAGCCAGTACCAGCCGCTGGCGCCTGCCGCAATGGCCATCACCAGCAGCGCGGCCAGCAGGTATTTTAACCTTGTCATGTGTTCTCCCCATGTTAAACCGAGGGGGAAGAGTAACGCAGTTTTGTGACCAACAGAACATTGGCAGTCTGGCGTGCATTGCCGGATGGCGGCGTAAACGCCTTATCCGGCCTACGAGGCACAAAAAAATGCCCGGCAGATTAGCCGGGCGTTTTTCGAGATTAACGCTTACTGATTTGGTCGAAGGTGCCGCCGTTGGAGAAATGCTCTTTCTGCGCTTTCGTCCAGCCGCCGAACTCATCGTCGATGGTAAACAGCTTCAGTTTCGGGAACGCGTTTTCATACTTCTTCGCCACCGCCGGGTCACGCGGACGGTAGAAGTTCTTCGCCGCAATCTCCTGGCCTTCAGGCGAGTAGAGGTACTTCAGGTAGGCTTCCGCCACCGCGGTCGTGCCTTTTTTCTCCGCCACTTTGTCGACCACGGAAACGGTCGGCTCGGCAAGAATCGACTCGCTCGGGGTGACTATCTCGAACTTGTCTTTACCCAGCTCGGTTGTCGCCAGCAGCGCTTCGTTTTCCCACGCAATCAGCACGTCGCCAATGCCGCGTTCTACGAAGGTGTTGGTGGAGCCGCGCGCGCCGGAGTCCAGCACTTCCACGTTCTTATACAGCGCCTTCACGAAGTCCTGCGCTTTAGCCTGGTCGTTGTTGTTGTGGTGCAGGGCGTAGCCCCAGGCCGCCAGGTAGTTCCAGCGAGCGCCGCCGGAGCTTTTCGGGTTCGGGGTAATCACGGAAACGCCCGGTTTGATCAGATCGTTCCAGTCATGAATCTGTTTCGGGTTGCCTTTACGCACCAGGAACACGATGGTGGAGGTGTACGGCGCAGAGTTATCCGGCAGGCGTTTGATCCAGTTTTTGTCAATACGCCCGCGCTCGGCGATGGCGTCAACGTCATAGGCCAGCGCCAGGGTCACCACGTCGGCATCAATACCGTTGATGACGGAGGTCGCCTGCTTACCGGAGCCACCGTGGGACTGACGAATCAGCACGTTATCACCGGTTTCTTTTTTCCAGTGCGCGCTGAACGCCTTGTTATATTGCTCATACAGTTCACGCGTCGGATCGTAAGACACGTTCAGTAATTGAATATCCTTAGCCAGTACGCTGGTGGAAGCCAGCAAAAGAGTCAACCCTACGCCCCACTTGTTCATCGCCCGCTCTCTTATCTGTTGTGTTGTAATGGGGCTAGCCTGCCAGAAATCTAACCAATGATTAAAGAATAAAAAAAGATTGATTATGCAGTTTTGAAATATATGAAAGCGGACTCAGCGCGGATGCGCGAAATCACTCAGCGGGGGAAAATCAGAAGGGAAAAGCTTCCCCAGGAAGTTAGCAACCGCCCGGGGAGAGGTGGAATCAGACTTCTTCCATGCGGCCCAGCAGCGCCTGCAGACGATCCTGCCAGCCGCTCTGCTGTTCTTTCAGCTGGTTGTTTTCACGTTCCAGCTCTTCACGGCTATGCTGTGCAGCCTGTACATCCTGCGCCAGCGTGTTGTTCTTTTCTTTCAGCTCTTCGATTTCCATCTGCAACAGCGTGATGGTATCAATCGCCTGCTGAACTTTCGCTTCCAGTTTCTCAAACACTTCTAATGACATCGTCATACCTCTCCTGATCTTGCAAGGCGTTGATATCGTCCCGGAACCCCGGTGACGCCTTAACGTAAATAAGCGCACGGCTTGTGGTCGATTGTATGAAGCCCAGTAGCCCCTGTCCAGCGCCAGAGCCTGTAGATTGCGGTTCTCCGCAATTTTCGGTCTAGACCTGGAGCATAGACATCAATACTCATTAAATTGTTTACTGTTTAACAAGCGAAATGTTCCCTTCCTCACACTTTTCGTTCCAAAACTGTGCGTTTTTTGGCGCGAAAACGCTCATTTCTTGACGTGACACACACATTTCAATTTCGATATTTCTCGTTTACGCTCGCTAACGATAAATTAACACTATGCCTACAAGGCAACATGAGCGTCGCGAACGCTTATGCACACAATAATCATCAATTAGTCTTCAGGATTCCGATTATGAGCCAGACATCAACCTTAAAAGGCCAGTGCATCGCAGAGTTTCTCGGTACCGGATTGTTGATATTTTTCGGCGTGGGATGTGTTGCTGCGCTGAAGGTCGCCGGTGCGAGCTTCGGCCAGTGGGAAATCAGTATCATCTGGGGTCTGGGCGTGGCGATGGCCATCTACCTGACCGCTGGGGTTTCCGGCGCGCATCTTAATCCGGCAGTGACCATTGCCCTGTGGCTGTTCGCCTGCTTCGACGGCCGCAAAGTCGTGCCGTTTATCGTTGCCCAGTTTGCTGGCGCCTTCTGCGCCGCCGCGCTGGTCTACGGTCTGTACTACAACCTTTTCATCGACTTCGAACACACGCACAATATGGTGCGCGGCAGCGTAGAAAGCCTTGAGCTGGCGGGTATTTTCTCCACCTATCCAAACCCGCATATCAATTTTGTGCAGGCATTCGCGGTAGAAATGGTGATTACCGCTATCCTGATGGGCGTTATCCTGGCGCTGACCGACGATGGCAACGGTATTCCGCGTGGGCCGCTGGCACCGCTGCTGATTGGCCTGCTGATTGCAGTTATCGGCGCCTCCATGGGCCCGTTGACCGGCTTTGCGATGAACCCGGCGCGTGACATTGGGCCAAAAGCCTTCGCCTGGCTGGCAGGCTGGGGCGACGTCGCCTTCACCGGCGGCAAAGATATCCCGTATTTCCTGGTGCCGCTGTGTGCGCCAATCGTGGGCGCGGCGCTGGGCGCATTCAGCTACCGCAAGCTGATTGGCCGTCACCTGCCCTGCGACACCTGCGAGGTTGAAGAGCCGAAAGCGGCCTCCAGCCAGAATCAACACAATGCTTCGCTGTAATCTGACTACGGAACGTTCATTATGACTGACAAAAAATATATCGTTGCGCTCGACCAGGGCACCACCAGCTCCCGCGCCGTCGTTATGGATCATGACGCCAATATCATCAGTGTTTCACAGCGCGAATTTGAACAAATTTATCCAAAGCCAGGCTGGGTTGAGCATGACCCTATGGAGATTTGGGCGACCCAGAGCTCCACGCTCGTCGAAGTGCTGGCAAAAGCCGACATTAGCTCTGACCAGATTGCCGCTATCGGTATTACCAACCAGCGTGAAACGACCGTCGTGTGGGAACGCGAAACCGGTAAGCCGATTTACAACGCCATCGTCTGGCAGTGCCGCCGTACGGCGGATATCTGCGAGCAGCTCAAGCGCGACGGTATGGAAGAGTACGTGCGTAGCGCCACCGGCCTGGTGGTCGACCCGTACTTCTCCGGAACCAAAGTGAAGTGGATCCTCGACCACGTTGAAGGCTCCCGCGAGCGCGCAAGACGCGGCGAACTGTTGTTCGGCACCGTCGACACCTGGCTTATCTGGAAAATGACCCAGGGCCGCGTGCACGTTACCGATTACACCAACGCTTCGCGCACCATGCTGTTCAACATCAACACCCTTGAGTGGGATGACAAAATGCTGGACGCGCTGGATATTCCGCGCGCCATGCTGCCGGAAGTGCGCAAGTCATCCGAAGTGTACGGCCAGACCAACATCGGCGGCAAAGGCGGTACCCGTATTCCTATCGCCGGGATTGCCGGTGACCAGCAGGCGGCGCTGTTCGGCCAGCTGTGCGTGAAGGAAGGGATGGCGAAAAACACCTACGGCACCGGCTGCTTTATGCTGATGAACACCGGTGAAAAAGCGGTGGCTTCCAGCCACGGCCTGCTAACCACCATCGCCTGCGGCCCGCGCGGTGAGGTGAACTACGCGCTGGAAGGTGCGGTGTTTATGGCTGGCGCTTCTATTCAGTGGCTGCGCGACGAGATGAAGCTGATTAGCGACGCCTTCGACTCCGAATACTTCGCCACCAAAGTGAAGGACACCAACGGCGTGTACGTGGTACCGGCGTTTACCGGCCTCGGCGCACCGTACTGGGACCCGTACGCTCGCGGTGCCATCTTCGGTCTGACCCGCGGCGTGAACTCGAATCACATTATCCGCGCGACGCTGGAGTCTATCGCCTACCAGACGCGTGACGTGCTGGAGGCAATGCAGGCCGACTCCGGCATTCGTCTGCACGCCCTGCGCGTCGACGGCGGTGCGGTTGCCAACAACTTCCTGATACAGTTCCAGTCCGACATTCTGGGCACCCGCGTAGAACGCCCGGAAGTCCGTGAAGTCACGGCGCTGGGCGCGGCCTACCTTGCTGGCCTGGCGGTCGGCTTCTGGCAGAATCTGGATGAGCTGCAGGAGAAAGCGGTCATTGAGCGCGAATTCCGCCCGGGCATTGAGACAACCGAGCGTAACTTCCGCTACAGCGGCTGGAAAAAAGCGGTGAAACGCGCGCTGGCGTGGGAAGAGCACGAAGAATAAGACAACGTGCAGAGGTATGTAGGCCTGATAAGCGAAGCGCCATCAGGCAAAAAAATGCCGGAGCCGACCTCCGGCATTTTCACATTAAGCAAACATCGGCAGCATCAAATACAGCTTAATCACCAGGGCATTGACGATATCAATAAAGAACGCGCCGACCATCGGCACCACCAGGAACGCCGTATGCGACGGTCCAAAACGCTCGGTAATAGCCTGCATATTGGCAATCGCCGTAGGCGTCGCGCCTAAACCAAAACCACAGTGCCCCGCGGCCAGCACCGCCGCATCGTAGTTTTTGCCCATCATCCGGTAGGTCACGAAAATGGCGTACAGCCCCATTGCCATTGCCTGCGTGGCCAGAATCACCAGCATCGGCAGCGCCAGCGACGCCAGCTCCCACAGCTTCAGGCTCATCAGCGCCATCGCCAGAAACAGCGACAGGCTCACATTGCCCATCACCGAAACCGCGCGTTCAAACACGCGATAAAAGCCCAGAAGCGCCATTCCGTTGCTGAGGATCACCCCCACAAACAGCACGCAGACGAAGGTTGGCAGCTCCAGCGCCGTGCCTGCCAGCAGTTGCGCAATGACTTTACCTGCCGTCAGACAAATGGCGATCATGGCGATCGTTTCAATCAGCACCAGCGAGGTAATGCTGCGCCCGACGTCCGGTTTTTCAAACGCCGTCGGTACGGCCTGGTCATCCGGCGTTCCATTCGGCGACGACGAATGCTTCACCAGATAACGCGCCACCGGGCCGCCAATCAGGCCGCCGAGCACCAGACCAAACGTGGCACAGGCCATCGCCACTTCGGTAGCATTGGCAAACCCGTAGCGCTCGATAAACAGTTTACTCCACGCCGCGCCGGTACCATGACCGCCGGAGAGAGTAATAGAACCGGCCAGCAGACCCATCAGCGGGTCCAGCCCCAGCAGCTTCGCCATACCGATGCCCAGCGCGTTTTGCAGCAGCAGCAGCCCGACCACCACTATCAGGAACGTACCCAGCACTTTGCCGCCCGCGCGCAGGCTGGCGATATTAGCATTCAGGCCAATGGTGGCGAAGAACGCCAGCATAAGCGGGTCCTTCAGGCTCATGTCGAAGTCAATCTCCCAGCCGATACTCTGCTTTAATACCAGCAGCGCGAGCGCGACCAGCAGGCCGCCCGCAACGGGCTCGGGGATAGTGTATTTTTTGAGAAGGGGGACACTCTGGACCAGCTTGCGTCCGAGCAGCAACACCAGCGTTGCGGCAACGAGCGTCGATAAGGTATCGAGATGAAACATAATTACAGCTCCTTACTAAACGCATGATCCATTCATACGCGACCAATTTCCGATGTCGAGATCGCCTCCTCATGAGACGTCGGCCCAAAGTTTAAGCTCGAAAAGCGCGAAAGTGATAGAAAAAGGTACGATTTGTCCTCATTTTCGTTAAGCGACCCGATTAAGCCCTGCTTTTTGTCCGCCTATTTTCCGCAATTTTTCATGGTTACTGAATGCAACCGTTTGCTTTTACCAACCAGTCGGCTAAAATCGCCACTTTTCCACCACGAGATAGCCTCTGAGATGTCCTCTAACACACTCGATCAAGCCAATGCGCAACCGATTGCGCATAAGCAAACCAGCGAACTGATTTACCGCCTGGAAGACCGTCCGCCGCTTCCGCAAACCCTGTTTGCCGCGCTCCAGCACCTGCTGGCGATGTTTGTGGCGGTGATCACCCCAGCGCTGCTGATCTGCCAGGCTCTCGGCCTCCCGGCTCAGGATACCCAGCACATTATCAGCATGTCGTTATTCGCTTCCGGTGTGGCATCTATCATTCAGATTAAAGCCTGGGGCCCGGTGGGTTCCGGTCTGCTGTCGATTCAGGGCACCAGCTTCAACTTCGTGGCGCCGCTGATTATGGGCGGCACGGCGCTGAAAACCGGCGGTGCGGACGTACCAACCATGATGGCAGCGCTGTTCGGTACCCTGATGCTGGCCAGCTGTACAGAGATGGTGTTATCTCGCGTACTGCATCTGGCACGTCGCGTGATTACGCCGCTGGTCTCCGGCGTGGTGGTAATGATTATCGGCCTGTCGCTGATTCAGGTCGGCCTGACCTCCATCGGCGGCGGCTACGCGGCGATGGCCAACAATACCTTCGGCGCGCCGAAAAACCTGCTGCTGGCGGGCGTGGTGCTGGGCATGATTATTCTGCTTAACCGTCAGCGTAACCCGTACCTGCGCATCGCCTCACTGGTCATCGCCATGGCGGCGGGCTACCTGCTGGCATGGTTCCTCGGCATGCTGCCGGAAAACACCACGCCGTCGAACACCAGCCTGATTATGGTACCGACGCCGTTGTACTATGGCTTAGGCATCGACTGGAACCTGCTGCTGCCGCTGATGCTGGTGTTTATGATCACCTCGCTGGAAACTATCGGCGACATTACCGCCACCTCTGACGTTTCCGAGCAGCCGGTCTCAGGCCCGGTCTATATGAAACGCCTGAAGGGCGGCGTGCTGGCAAACGGCCTCAATTCCTGCGTCTCTGCGGTGTTCAATACCTTCCCGAACTCCTGCTTTGGCCAGAATAACGGTGTGATTCAGCTAACCGGCGTCGCCAGCCGCTATGTGGGCTTCGTGGTGGCGCTGATGCTGATCGTCCTCGGCCTGTTCCCGGCGGTCAGCGGCTTTGTGCAGCACATTCCGGAACCGGTACTCGGCGGGGCAACGCTGGTGATGTTCGGCACGATCGCCGCGTCGGGCGTGCGCATTGTCTCGCGCGAACCGCTGAACCGCCGCGCCATCCTGATTATTGCGCTGTCGCTGGCCGTGGGTCTGGGCGTTTCTCAGCAGCCGCAGATCCTGCAGTTCGCCCCGGACTGGCTGAAAAACCTGCTTTCTTCCGGCATCGCAGCCGGCGGTATCACCGCTATTATCCTGAACCTGATCTTCCCGGCCGAAAAAGAGTAACCCTCTGCGCGGCAGTGGCAACGCCCACTGCCGCCGACATCGAATAATACGATTCCCGCCTTGAGGATTGCGCATAAATCATGCATAACAGGTTTATGTGCCCTTCTCAGGACGGAAGATCATGAAATTTCTTGGAAAGCTCATTATCTGGCTGCTTATCGCCCTGCTGCTGGTGATTCTGGCCTTCTACTTTCTGCTGCAAACGCGCTGGGGCGCGCGCCATATCAGCCAGTGGCTAAGCGACAACACGGCATGGCAGGTGACGTTCGACGCCATGGATCACCGCTTCTCCTCCCCTTCGCACATCCTGCTGCAAAACGTCACCTTTGGCCGCGACGGTAAACCCGCCACGCTGGTCGCGAAAAGCGTGGATATTGGCCTGAGCTCACGGCAGATTACCGATCCGCTGCACGTCGACACCATTCTGTTACAGGACGGTACGCTGAACCTGTCGCCCGCCGCCGCGCCGCTGCCGTTTGCCGCCGATCGCCTACAGCTCAGTAATATGGCGCTAAACAGCCCGGAAACCGGCTGGGCGCTCAGCGCACAGCGCGTTTCGGGCGGCGTGATGCCGTGGGCGCCAGAAGCGGGTAACGTGCTGGGGAAAAAAGCGCGGATTCAAATGAGCGCCGGTTCGCTATCGCTGAACGGCGTGCCCGCCACCCAGGTACTGATTGAAGGCGAGATTAACGGCGGCGAAGTCACCCTGACCACCGTCGGCGCGGATATTGCGCGCGGTTCACTCACCGGCAACGCCCGCCGTAGCGCCGACGGCAGCTGGGTCGTGGACAATCTGCGCCTCAACGACATCCGCATGCAAAGCGATAAACCGCTGCGCGACTTCCTTGCTCCCCTGGCCACCGTGCCATCGCTACAGATTGGCCGCCTCGACATCACCGATGCCCGCCTGCAGGGGCCAGACTGGGCGGTGACCGACCTCGACCTGAACCTGCGCAACCTGACGCTCAGCCAGGGCAGCTGGCAGAGCACCGACGGTAAAATCTCACTCAACGCCAGCGAATTCATTTACGGCTCGCTGCACCTGTTCGACCCGATCCTCAACGCCGAATTCTCGCCGCAGGGCATTGACCTGCGCCAGTTTACCTCACGCTGGGAGGGCGGCATGGTGCGCAGCGCTGGCCACTGGTACCGTAACGCCAATGCGCTGGTGCTGGATGACGCGGTGTTCGCCGGGCTGGAGTACACGCTGCCGGAAAACTGGAAAACGCTGTGGATGGAACAGCTGCCGCCGTGGCTGGAGAGCGTCACGCTGAAAAAATTTGGCGCCAGCCGCAACCTGGTGATTGATATCGACCCTGACTTTCCATGGCAGGTGACCGCGTTAGACGGCTACGGCGCCAATCTGCAGCTGGTGAAGGGCCACCGGTGGGGCGTATGGGGCGGTAGCGCAACGCTCAACGGCGCGGCGGCAACCTTCAACCGCATTGACGTGCGTCGCCCGTCAATGACGCTGAACGCCGATGCGTCGAACGTGAATATCAGCGAACTGAGCGCCTTTACCGAGAAAGGGATTCTGGAAGCCACCGCCACGGTATCACAGCAGCCGCAGCGCCAGACAAGTATCACGCTCAACGGCCGCGGCGTACCGCTGAATATTCTCCAGCAGTGGGGGTGGCCTGCGCTGCCTATCGACGGCGATGGCAATATTCAGCTTACCGCCAGCGGCAGCGTACAGGCGGACGCGCCGCTGAAACCCACGGTGAACGCAAAGCTGCATGCGGTGAATATGGCGAAGCAGGAAGTTACCCAGCAGATGCAGGGTGGCGTGGTTTCGGTCGCTGCCGGCGCGCCGGTTACGCCATAACCTAAGGGAGCGGAAACGTCCCCACCCTGCACGATTGACTATCCAATCAGTGCGGTTTAGCGCTAGCGCGGCAATCAGTGCTATCTTTCGCTAATAAGCCACATAGATAGCACTTTCCTCTTTATTTTAATCGCCCTTATCGTGGTTAAACCAACATCAATCACGAATCCAGTGTCAACCGCCAACACAGAAAAGCAAACGTTTGCTTTTGGGTCTGGATCACAACTATCCCGATGACGATAATCGCAGCCCTGCACGCTGCCGCCGCGTCTACCAACCCGCGGCGCACGCGCACTTTTCTTTTTTTATCTCTGTAGACAAGGTATTAGCATGAAGACGTATCGGGCAGCAGGTGCCGTCAAACCATCACGATTCGCCGGTGGTCTCACCGCCCTGGCCGCACTTGCCGCACCGGCGCTTCCCGCCAGCGCAGAAGCCGCCCTCTCCTTTAAGCCCGACAGCGCCTGTTTTGATGCCGAAGGCAACGTCAGCAGCCTGAGCGACGCATTCAGCTGCGGTAAAGTCAGCGGCAGCGTTCGTGCGCTGTATTACACCACCCACAATGCGTACTTCGCCAAAGGGTTTAACCAGGACACCGTGAGCTACGGCGGCTTCGTGAAGTATGAAACGGCCCCGCTGTATGGCTTCAACGTTGGCGTTAGCGGCCTGTTCCTGCGAGGGATCGACCACCCGCCGGAAGATCGCGTCATCAGCGATATCGGCGACAACCAGACCAACATCGGTGAAGCCTACCTCAACTGGCGCTACGGTGATTTTCGTCTCACCGGCGGCAACCAGCGCCTGGATTTGCCGTTTGTCGGCGATTACGACTGGCGCATCACGCCAATTCTCTATCAGGCGCTGGATATGCAGTACGGTAGCGGCGACGACTTCCTGCGCGCCACCAAAATCTGGCGTTACAAGGGCTGGGGGAGCGACCAGGTTCAGCGCACCACCGCCTACAGCGACGTGACCGAAGAAACCAACGGCATGTGGACCGTCGGCGCGGGCCGTCACCTGATGTGGGATGACAAAAAGCTGACCGGCCAGATGTGGTACGAAAGCTACGCCGACTTCTCCAACATCTTCTACACCGAAGGCCACCTCCAGTGGCAGCAGGCGCTGTTTACGCCGGACGTGGCGCTGCAATACATTCGCGGCACCAGCGAAGGCAAAGCGCTGGCGGGCGAAGTAGACAACCATTCTTACGGTGCGCAGCTGTCGCTGAACTTTACGCCTTCACTCTCCTGGGCGGCGGGTTATAACCACATTGCCGCCAGCGGTGACAGCTATGGTAACGGCTCGCTGGTGACGCCCTATGCCCACAACAGTTCATCCGGTCCGTACTTTGCACAGCCGTACTTCACCAGCACCCAGGACCTGGGCAGCGGCGATGCCTATGCCACCAACGTGAACTGGAATGCGAACGACAACCTGACGCTGGGCGCACGCTACTCCTGGATGGATCTGACGCCAACGGTGAATTCCGGCAGCCTGCGCCAGTCCGAGTACGTGATGTACTTTATCTGGAATTTCCAGGGCGCGCTGAAAGGGCTGAGCCTGAACGATTTCGTCGGCGTGCAGACGTCGCCGCTGTATGAGAAGGATTTCTGGCAGAACCGCTTAACGCTGCAATACGACTTCTAAACAGCACCAAACGGTACCCTCTCCCCAATGGGGAGAGGGTTCTCCCTCCGAAACCTGTTTTCATTTCCTGCCAGTTTGTGCCTATTCTTCGCAACAGGTTCCGCACGTCATCCATCCTTGCTATAACTCACTCACTGGAAGTGCATATCAATAATTAAAAACGCCCTACATTTAAGGAACCTCTATTATGTCTGGAATACGCCAACGTGTTCTGGAGAATATGCAAAAATTCTCCAGAGCGATGATAGGAGCAGTATTATTTCTTCCTGTTATCGGTTTGATCCTGGCTTTAAGTTCAGTTCTGACTAACCCGACTTTATTTTCAGAAACTTTTCAGAAACCGGTTTTCTTCACCAAATTGGCCAACTATTAGGGGATACTTTCTGGCCCTTATTCGGCAATTTGGGTTTGTTATTCTGCGTGGGCATTAGCTATGGTCTGGCAAAAGATAAAAAAACCGAAGTCGCACTGGTTTCAGTGATGTGCTTCATCATGTTCCTTGGCGCTAACCACTCATGGCTGGAATTCACCGGAGGGATTGCCGAGAAAATAAACGGCGAATATTACGGCACCGGGCAAACGCAGCTCCTGGGTTTTGTCGTCGTTGATATGGGGATATTTTTAGGGATTATTCTCGGCTGTACTATCGCCTGGGTGCACAACAAGGTCTCCGCCATTGAGCTGCCCGGCGCGCTCTCGATGTACGGTGGTGCAAAGCTCACGCTTATCGCAATGACGCCCGTTGTCATCGCTTACGCCATTGCTTTTACCTGGTTTTGGCCGTTCATGACCCATGGTATCGCCGCCCTTACCGGCTTTATGAAAAATGCTGGTGTGGCCGGAGTCTTCGTTTACGGTTTCTTTGAGAAATTCCTGATTCCAACCGGTCTGCACCACTTCGTCTGGTCACCGTTCCAGCTGACGCAGATTGGCGGTACGCTCAGCGTCGATGGGCAAACCGTCTCCGGCACCCAGGCCATTTTTCTCGCCTATATGCGTCACCCGGACCTCACTCCGGTGATGAACGACGCACTGCGTTTTTCACAGCAGGGAATGACCACCATCTTTGGCCTTGCGGGCGCCTCACTGGCTTTTTACCACACGGCGAAGCCGGAGAAAAAAGCGCTGGCGAAAGCCATTCTGCTACCCGCCATCATTACCTCGATGCTCACCGGGATCACAGAGCCGATTGAGTTCACCTTCTTGTTTGTCTCACCGCTGCTGTGGGTCATTCACGCTACCCTGACCGCCGCTTCGCAGGCCATCTGCGATATCTTCACTGTCAGACCGTGGGGAGCGTCAGGGCTGATTGAATTTATTATCTATAACCTGCCATTGCCCGCGTCATTAACGCGCTGGCCGGGTTACATCCTGATTGGCTGTGGTCAGTTCGCGGTCTATTACCTGATATTCCGTACTCTGGTCCTGAAACTGAATCTTAAAACGCCGGGACGTGAGGACGATGACGACGTCAAACTTTATAGCAAAGCTGAATATCGCGAAAAAATAAAAGCCACAGCCAAGACGGGAAATAGCACCACAGACCATATTATTCAGGGGCTTGGCGGTAAAGAAAATATTATTTCAGTAGATAATTGTTTTACCCGACTTCGCGTGGCGATTCATGATTTCGATAAGATCGACGAGGCTCTATTAAAAACCATGGGGGCCAACGGAATAGTAAGAAATAAAAACGAAGTACAGGTTATATACGGTGTCAAAGTAGGACAAATTCGGACGCACGTTGATAACTGGCTCACTACGCATTAATTGAGGAAAATAAGATGAAATTAACCGTTTTAGGTGGCGGCGGCGTCCGCTCGGCTTTTCTGGCAAAATCTCTGGCATGGAACGCACATCGCATAGGTTTAAAGGAGGTCGTTTTTCTCGATAACTCAACGGAAAACCTGGCCATCTTTGGTGAAATTGCGCGCTATGTTTTTAATACACTGCGTCCGGACATTCACTTCTCCCTGACCACCGATCCCGTCGAGGCGCTGAAAGACGCCAACTATGTGATTACCACCCTTCGCGTGGGTGGCGATGACAGCCGTATTCGCGACGAACGTATTGCGTTACGGCACAACACGCTGGGGCAAGAGACTACCGGCGCTGGCGGCTTCGCGATGGCCATACGTTCTATTCCGGCGATCCTCAGCTATTGTCGGCTGATCGAAGAACATGCCGCACCAGATGCCATCCTGTTTAACTTCACCAACCCATCGGGTCTGGTCACCGAAGCTATCATCAAATCAGGCTTTAAGCGCCAGGTCTACGGCATCTGCGACGCGCCATCAGAACTGATCCGCGAGCTGCCGACCATTCTTAACTGTGATGAAGCAGATCTGCAGGTCGAGTGCTACGGGCTCAACCACTTCTCCTGGTTCACTCACTTCACGGTGAAAGGCGAAGACGTCACGGAGCGCCTGGTGAATCTTCCGGCACTCTATGAGCACACGGCGATGCAATACTTCTCTCCTGAATTAGTGCGCCTGTGTGATAACCAGCTACTGAATGAATACCTCTATTACTACTACTACCGCGAAGTAGCGCTAGCCGCAATTCAAAACGCGTCGGAAACGCGTGGCGAGCAGATTGCCCGTATCAACCGCGATATGCGTCAAGAGCTGGCAGCGGTAGATGTGAAAGCCAACCCGGGTCTGGCTTTTGATATCTGGATGAAGCATTACCTGCGCCGCGAAAACAGCTACATGCAAAGCGAATCGCAGCAGGAGAAATTCAATACGCGCGATGCGCTGACGCTGCAGCAATTTATTGATGAACCTGATAGCGGCGGCTACGCTGGCGTCGCGCTGGATATTCTGGATGCCGTCAACAGCACAACCACCAAGCGCATCGTGGTGTCAATGTCCAACAATGGTACGCTAGACTTCCTGAAGCCAGACGATGTCATTGAAATCAGCTGCGATTTGAGCAAAAACGGGCTGCAGCCGGTCACCCCGCATCACGTACCAGACGCACAAAAGAATATGATTTCGTGCGTTAAAGAATACGAGCGGCTGGCCGTCGCGGCGATCCTCAACCGCGACAGAGAGTTAGCCGTCCGCGCCCTGATGGCGCATCCACTGGTCGGTTCATGGTCATTGGCTACCACGCTGGTGAACGACTATCTCAGCGACACCTTATGTGAAGGCTGGCAGTAATCACGCTCCGGCAAGGGAACGGCCCGTTCCCTTGCCCTGTTCCTGATCGAACCACAGTTTAAGCAGACGTTCAAAACCCAAAATACAGTACCCAAAAAAGGGATTGCTCCAGTAAATATCATCATCATATTTCTGAGGATCATGAATAATAAATGACGTATTCGCCGCTTGAGATAATGGGCTTTGATAATCGCCGGTGAAACAGACGAGATCGATATCCTTACCTTCTAATGCTTTCACCCAGCTTAAGGATGAACTACTGCGACCCGATTTAGAAATAATCCAGATTGCATCAAATTTCGTGGCTGCTTTTTGCTCCAGAATTTCATAATCTGGCCATAGCGCCAGGCTGGCATTCACCCCCGTTACCAGGAATTTATTATAGATATACTGGGCAATCAGCTGCGAAAAACCGCTGCCATGAATAAGAATGCGCTGCTGGCGAAGATTCTGCAATAACTGCGGCAGTTGCTCTGGCGGCTGAATATGCATGAAGTTGATATCATTGGTCACATCAAGCCGCGGCAAAGTAATATTAAACTTAATGAAATAAACCATTTCAAGCCATCCGCTAAAATTAAGTTTTTTGGATAACCTGACCAATGAAGATGGATTACTGTAGCAGCGAGCCGCGACCGAACGAATACCCTCCCGCAAACACTGTTGGGGATCGTTCTGAATATAACGCAGTACCGTTAATTCCGTTTTATTGAAGGAGACATCACGGAATATATTTTCCAGCTCCATAGCCACTCCGACGTCAAATAAAAATAGCATAGCTGATACCACGCTTACGGTCTGTGTATCAGGTCACTCATTCGGAATGATATAAATATGAACAGGCATTTTACCCTATTAGCAATGGTCTTTTTTTTATGGGGAATGATTACCTCGATAAATAGCGCCATTATTCTTTTCTTTAGGGAAGGTGCGAATAAGCAGGTCATTTCTTCCCAAGCTGACTCGCTGATTAAAATTTCGCGGATCTGGGCCGATTTTTTTCCCGCAAACAATCGAATCAGCCTATTTAGGCTATTTTTTCCACCATTTCTGGCGTTATTTCCGGTTTTTACTGAGATCTCTCCCACTGACGTATCATTTGGTCCACCCGAAACAGGTTGGCCAGGGTGAATAACATCGCCAGTTGGTTATCGTTTTTCAGCAGCCCCTTGTATCTGGCTTTCACGAAGCCGAACTGCCGCTTGATGATGCGAAACGGGTGCTCCACCTTGGCACGGATGCTGGCTTTCATGTATTCGATGTTGATGGCCGTTTTGTTCTTGCGCGGATGCTGCTTCAAGGTTTTTACCCTGCCGGGACGCTCGGCGATCAGCCAGTCCACATCCACCTCGGCCAGCTCCTCGCGCTGTGGCGCTCCTTGGTAGCCGGCATCGGCTGAGACAAATTGCTCCTCTCCATGAAGCAGATTACCCAGCTGATTGAGGTCATGCTCGTTGGCCGCGGTGGTGACTAGGCTGTGGGTCAGGCCACTCTTGGCATCGACACCAATGTGGGCCTTCATGCCAAAGTGCCACTGATTGCCTTTCTTGGTCTGATGCATCTCCGGATCGCGTTGCTGCTCTTTGTTCTTGGTAGAGCTGGGTGCCTCAATGATGGTGGCATCCACCAAAGTGCCTTGGGTCATCATGACGCCTGCTTCGGCCAGCCAGCGATTGATGGTCTTGAACAATTGACGGGCCAGTTGATGCTGCTCGAGCAGGTGGCGGAAATTCATGATGGTGGTGCGATCCGGCAGGGCGCTATCCAGGGATAATCGGGCAAACAGGCGCATGGAGGCGATTTCGTACAGGGCATCTTCCATGGCACCGTCGCTCAGGTTGTACCAATGCTGCATGCAGTGAATACGCAGCATGGTCTCCAGCGGATAGGGCCGTCGGCCATTGCCCGCCTTGGGATAAAACGGCTCGATGACAGCGGTCATATTCTGCCATGGCAGAATATGCTCCATGCGGGAGAGGAAAATCTCTTTTCGGGTCTGACGGCGCTTAGTGCTGAATTCACTATCGGCGAAGGTGAGTTGATGGCTCATGATGTCCCTCTGGGATGCGCTCCGGATGAATATGATGATCTCATATCAGGAACTTGTTCGCACCTTCCTTAGCCAATACTTTGCCGTTAGCTGGCAGCAGGCAATCCTGGTGACGGTGATTTTTTACGTTGTGCCGTTCGCCGTGTGCCTACCCTGCGCACGGCTGATGGCCCGATGGGGCTATCGCCGGGTCTTACAGGGAGCCCTGCTGCTGAGCGCCACCGGGGCGCTGATCCTGGCGCAGGCGGTGGTGAAATCCACCTTTTTCGGCGCGCTGTTCGGCATGTTTGTGATTGCCTCTGGCGTATCGATGCTCCAGGTGGTTGCCAACCCTTACCTGACGGCGCTCAGCACACCGGCACGTCAGGTTGGTAACCTTAGCCTGGCCTCAGCAGTAAACTCACTCGGCACCACGCTGGCACCGGCGGGGATCGCACTACTGTTTCGCTTATCGCCAGAACAACAGCCGATAAGCGGTCTGTTTAGCGCACTGGCGGTTGTCACGCTCGCCCTGATGGCGGGCACCATGCTGCTTAAACTGCCGGACGTTCGCATCAATCATATCCGCACGCCATCGGTCTCCGGCCTGTGGCAGGTGAAGGAGATTCGGTTGACTATCCTGGCCATTTTCCTTTATGTCGGGGCAGAGGTTTCGTTGGCCACGAATCTGCCTCCCTACCTTATTGCCACAGGCGCCTGGAGTGCGGACACCGCGCTGTCACTGCTCTCCTTCTACTGGGGAGGGGCGCTGGTGGGTCGTCTGCTGTTTGGCTTTATTGCTCATCCGTCACGTCATGCCGCCATCTTTCGCACCGCCGCTTTGAGTGGCTTTATATTGCTCTTACTTGCCGTAGTGATGAACAACGCCGCAGGAGGGATTGCGTTACTGATGGTGAGGCTGGCGAACTCGGTGATTTACCCCATGATTTTCGGTCACGCGCTGAGCCGATGGCCCTCTCTCGCGAGTCTGCTAGCTGGCACCATGGTCATGGCAGGAATTGGCGGCGCCGCGCTGCCATGGGCACATGCCTGGCTTGTCGAAGCAACCAGTTTACGGCTGAGTTTTTTATTGCCGATGAGTCTGTATCTTTTGTTGATGCTATGGGGAGAATATGTGATGAAACGAGAAAAACTCACCCTCTCCACGCCAGGAAAGGGTGAGTGTGAAACGACAGGGAAGGTTTAGAGCGTAATCACCAGCTCATTACCCTGCGCGGTCACCACCACGCCCAGCTCGCTGCCCGCCGGGCTTCCGCCCTGCACGCCCGCTACCTGCTGGATATTGCGCAGGCACAGCGTCCAGCAGCTGGCTTTGCCGTTGCCTTTCACCGTTATCACCTTGCCCTGACGTCTCGCGCTCAGCGTATACACCACGGTGCCATCGGCCGCAGGCACTTCACATACCGCTTCATGCCCGTCCTCAAGGTGGAACAGCTGGAACGCGGTGCCTTCATGCCATGCGTAGTTCGGCACCTGGCTGTTATTACCCAGCGCCAGCAGGGTGTTGTCGCGCACATAGACCGGCAGGCTCATAAAATCATGCTGCTGTTTATGCCAGCGGCTGCCCTGCACTTCGTCGTTGTGCCACAGGTGCGTCCAGCGGCCTTCCGGCAGGTAGAACTGCACGTCGCCCGCCTCCGAGAACACCGGCGCCACCGCCAGCGAGTCGCCGAGCATGTACTGGCGGTCGAGGTAATCGCACGCCGGGTCGTCCGGGAACTCCAGCATCATCGCACGCAGCATTGGCGTGCCCTGCTCGTTGGCCAGCGCCGCCTGACGATACAGGTACGGCATCATGCGGCACTTCATTTCGGTAAAGTAGCGCACCACATCGCAGGACTCTTCGTCATACGCCCACGGCACACGATAGGATTTGCTGCCGTGCAGGCGGCTGTGGCTGGAGAACAGGCCGAAGGCGCACCAGCGTTTATAGACATCCGCCGGGGCAGTGTTTTCGAAGCCGCCAATATCGTGGCTCCAGAAACCGAAACCGGACAGGCCAATCGACAGGCCACCGCGCAGGCTTTCCGCCATCGATTCGTAGTTGGCGTAGCAGTCGCCGCCCCAGTGCACCGGGAACTGTTGCGCGCCCACGGAAGCGGAACGGGCGAACAGCACAGCCTCTTCCACACCGACGGTCTCTTTGAGCACGTTCCACACCAGTTCGTTGTAGATATAGGCATAGTGGTTGTGCATTTTCTGCGGGTCGGCGTCGTTGAACCAGCGCACGTCGGTCGGGATGCGTTCGCCAAAGTCGGTCTTGAAGCAGTCCACGCCCATCGCCACCAGGCCTTTCAGCTTGTCGGCATACCACCGGCAGGCTTCCGGGTTGGTGAAGTCATAAATCGCTAGCCCCGGCTGCCATTTGTCCCACTGCCAGACGGAACCGTCCGGGCGCTTGAGCAGATAGCCTTTCTCTTTCAGCTCTTTGAATATTGGCGATTTCTGGCCAATATACGGGTTAATCCACACGCAGACCTTCAGCCCTTTGTCTTTCAGGCGCTGAATCATGCCTTTCGGGTCCGGGAAGGTCACCGGGTCCCACTCGAAGTCGCACCACTGGAAGGCCTTCATCCAGAAGCAGTCAAAGTGGAAGACGTGCAGCGGCAGGTTGCGCTCGGCCATGCCATCGATAAAGCTGTTGACCGTCGCTTCGTCGTAGTTGGTGGTGAACGAGGTGGTCAGCCACAGGCCGAAAGACCACGCCGGCGGCAGCGCCGGGCGGCCGGTGAACTGGGTATAGCGGTTCAACACCTCTTTCGGGGTTGGGCCGTCGATGACAAAGTATTCCAGATACTCGCCTTCGACGCTGAACTGCACTTTGGACACCTTCTCTGAGCCAACCTCAAAGGAGACGTTTTCCGGGTGATTCACCAGCACGCCGTAGCCGCGGTTGGTCAGGTAGAACGGGATGTTTTTGTAGGACTGTTCGGTGCTGGTGCCGCCGTCTTTATTCCAGGTTTCAACGTTCTGGCCGTTGCGCACCAGCGCGGTAAAGCGCTCGCCCAGGCCATACACGGTTTCGCCGACGCCCAGATCCAGACGCTCGAACATGTAGTTGCGATTGTCGTTGCTGTCCTGCACATAGCCGTTGTTTTTCAGCTGGCTGCCGGTGATCCGCACGCCGTTGCGCAGGAAATCTAGCGACCAGAACTCACCTTTGGTCACGCGCACGCTGAGGTTGCCGCTTTTCAGCTCGGCAAACCCGGCGGTGTTTTGCATCTGTACCTTCACGTCTTTCAGCACGTTCAGCGGGTAGTGCGGGCCGTTATCCAGCACGCCCTGGAAATGCTCGATGCGTACGCCCACCACGCCCTCTTGCGGTGAGAAAAAACGCAGGGTAAACATCGGTGTATCCAGCTGCCACGTGCGCTCGCGGACGTCGCGCGGCGCCACGTAGACCACCATTTCATTCCCTTGCTGTTCAACATCAAACACCTGAACAGGATGAATTAAATTCAGACCCGGCTGGGTCAACCAGTTTCCATCACTGATCTTCATGGTTCGTCCTCTTAATTGCCTGTGTTCTGATTTGTAGGTACGCGCCATTGCTGCCGTTCGCGGCACGCTGATACCGGTTACACTTTTGTAAACCATCCGCTCAGCAAGGTGAATTGCGATATCTCGTTATCAAATTACGTTTCTTGATTTATGTGATCTGGGTTGGCGAGAAGAGTATGTACAGGTGTAACTCACGGATTTATCAGATATTTCTCACGCTAACGCACGCAGGTGAGTAAAAAGATGCTGAAAAATGTAAGTAAAGATGTGGTAAGCGGTTGAAAGTAGCTATAATGCGCCCCGCCTCCATGTAGCAATCGAGGCGCGGAAGATCGTCGTCTCCGGTGAGACGATTGGACTTCATTTCCAGTGGTAGCCGCCTGCGGCTCCCGGCAGGTTCGACTCCTGCGGTCTCCGCCAAAATTCACGCGTATCTCCCCCAAATCATCTCCCCGTTTTATCTATACGCTTTCTTAGCGATGCCCTTTGTGACTGATACTGTCCCGGTTCGTTTACGCCGTAAGCCTGAGCGTCCAGCGGTCTATAAACACGAGGCTAAATGCCCGCCAGAGGGTCAAATATTCGGTCATCGTGATGTTTTTTACGCCATTCAACGGGCAAGACGTGCGGTAAAGCGCGCGCTGCGCGGCAGACGAAAAATGTAACCATAGGAAAAATAATGGTTTTATCTGGAATGCCAGAGAGCGCAACGGCAACAGGGCGAAAAATGTGCCCTTGGGGGATGTGGTAAATGATTGAAAGTAGATATAATGCGCCCCGCCTCCATGTAGCAATGTAGGCGCGGAAGATCGTCGTCTCCGGTGAGGCGGCTGGACTTCAAATCCAGTTGGGGCCGCCAGCGGTCCCGGGCAGGTTCGACTCCTGTGATCTTCCGCCAAATCATATAAATTTCAAAAATCAAAATGAGTCAATATTAAGGATATCTTAATGTCTGTTTACTCTAATACAAAAATAGCATCCGAAATTAATAGTAACAACCTAATAATAGATTATGAACCTTCTAACATCGGCCCATCTTCTTATGAGCTGAGAATGGGAAATTGCTATTATGACTTAACAGAAGGTGACAAACTAATACAATTACAACCGAACCAAGATGTTATAATAAAGCCAGGCCATTTAGTTGTACTAATAACCAAAGAAAAATTAAACATACCACATAATACTCTTGGCCGGGTTATTAGTAAAGGTTCTTTATTTAGCATAGGTTTAACACCAGCTTGTACCAATGCTGACCCTGGCTTCTCAGGTAACCTAGGAATAGTAACACAAAATATTAGTGATAAATATATTGTTATCCCACAAAGTGAATCTATTGCTAAGATCGATTTTTCATCTTTAGAATCTACGACTACAAAACCATATGTAGGCCAGCATGGCTTTCAGACTAATACATGGCCGATAAAAAAACAACTCCAAAAAACACATGCGGATGTAGCGACTGATTCTCGAGTAGATAAAGAGGAAAATGAGTCACACAAGATTATTCCTAATTATGTATCACTCAGTATAAGAAAATGTCTTCGATATCAAAAGATTTCATCATCTTTGTTAATTTGCCTAATGATTATAAATGCATTATTGATTGCAGCAATTGATAGCCAATGGTTAGATACTACTAAATCTCTTATAATTAGCCTAATCGCTAGTTTTATTGTACTATTAATAACAACATTAATGGATAAGGTATCTAAAATATGAATATAAATAAATTAAGAGAACTACAAATAAAGCAAGACGAAAACTTTGGTTTTAATGTAAAATTTGAATCTAATATCGATAAGTACGAGCAGATAACTAAAGACCTTATTGGTTTATTCGGTGAGATAGGTGAGTTTTCAAATATCGTAAAAAAAATAAACATAAAACTATCAAACGAAAATTATATTTGCGATATCGATAACGCTGAAAAAAACTTAAGAGAAGAATGGGTTGATAGTTTTATTTATTTGTTAAGGATTTCTGCAATTTTGGATATAGATATCGAATCCGAAACTATAAAAAAGATGGAATTTAATAATGATCGATACAACACACTTAAGAAATAGAAAAATTTTCTTCCTAGCTGTCAATACAGGATTTGGGGAGAATAACGCTCCGGATGACAGACTAATAGATTTTCATCAACAACGAAGTGGAGAAGAAATATACTGCTCAATTGTAGGAAATGTCGTTATCCCTAACGGCTATGGTAGTAACGATTATTGTTTGTTTATGTCAGATTCATCGAAATGGCAACATCTAAGTGATGCCATAAATAACAATAATTCTTTAGCAGGAATACAACTTAGTTCAACATGGGAAAATTACATAGGAAACAAAAAATTTGTATCCTCAACATCATCTACTGCAGTAGAAGACTATTTATCATTAGTTAATAACATTAACAAACTTGAAATTAATGATATTTTTATTAACTTAACACTTGCTGCTGAATTGGCAATAAAACACGGTTTTAAGCATATCCAGATTCATGCCGGGCATGGTTACTTATTTAGTTTGCTGCTTGATAGAGTCTTTTGTCAGAATGCATCATATGCACTTGAAAAAATGAAGGAGCTCATCAGTAAAATATCCAACAAAGTTGAGACATCTATTAGAATTTCTCTACTCACTGGGGTACAGAAGATAGATAAACAAAGAAACGAGTCTATACATAAGATTCTTGAATTACCATTTGATTATTTTGATTTATCATTTGGATTTTATAATATAAATAAGCATATGATATATCCTGAATCAAAAGCTATGTTAAAATCACGAATCAATAACTCATTAAATGTTGTTAATGTTTATAATAATAAAAAATTCATTATTTCCGGTCTATCTTTAAAATGGTTCGATGGTACTCTACCACACAATGCTGTTATCGGCATTTGTAGGGATTTAATTGCTAACCCAAATTATCTGGTAAATTCACAGGTTGGGTGTACTCTCTGTGGAAAATGTCATTATTATTCTCGTGGAGAGTCCCATATTAGCTGCGAACAATGGTTATAAATTATCCTTTAGGCCTAATACCTCTCTCCATTAGCTCTTTTCTCGCCAACTCCTTAAACCAACTGGCGAGACTCACCCCTTCCCCCGCCGCCACAGCATCCAACTGCTCCTTCAACGCCGGATCAATTCGCATCTTAAACTGCGGCGACTGACCGCCGCCTTTTGGTTTTTTTTCGCGCGATACGATTGACATGAGGCCACCTATCCATCTAATCTGACACATATAGGAGGCCACCTAAAACCTCCTGAGATAAACAACGCCCTGGTGTGCGGGAACACAACCAGAGCAGCTAACCTCACCAACTATCAAGGAGTTGATTATGGCTACCCCGCATTCTACCCCAGACTTACCCGCAGCAAAAACCGAGCGCACGTTAATTGTGGGATATCGCCCGCAGGGCGCAAACAAAAACACCCCAAGCCTCACCCTTTCCGGCAAGTGGCTGCGCGAGGCTGGGTTTGAAACCGGGCAACAGGTTAGCGTAAAGGTGATGGACGGCTGCATCGTCCTGATGGCCTATGGCGAGCAGGAGCAAAAGCTGCTGGCGGAGTTGAAGGAAACGCAGCAGAAGCTGAAAGAGATTGCCACGGCGGTATCGGCGGTACATTGAGCGCCAGGCCCTTATTCAACGATCGGGCAGCGCCGGATGGTTCAGCGGTCAGTCAAACGGCGAGTACGAAGGCGGTTAATGTGCTCGTAGCGGCATTGCCCGATGACGCTACGCTTATCGGGCCTACCATTGCACTGCCCCCCTAATATTAGGGAATACTCTGGAAAAAAAGTATCCGAAATAGCCCATCATTTCATTAACGCTACACATTAATTTATTATCAATAAAATTCCTGCGAATTATTCGCAACGTGTGGTTTTCATTATCCCATTTTAAATAATCACTTAGCTTTTAAATATATCATATATGCTGCATTTCTCTTTTATCACCCAATAAGGTGATGGAGGATCTATTTTTAATAAAATAGTCTTAAGGCAAATTGGCAGAAGTTTACTACATACTCTACAGTTATATCAGGGATTTAGTCTTCATACGTTATTGTTTTACTAGGGAAAAATAATACCTGCGTAGAGGTCAATACGATGAACACATCTATTAGGTTCATTTTATTCAATCTGGCAGCCGCACTTATTCCATCGGCGAATGCGGCGGTAGCCACAAATACATTTCAGGTGCAGATTATTATTCAAAGTACCTGCTCCGTCACGCAGCCTGCACTGCTAAACCTGGGTACCGTATTATCCAGCGCGACGAATACCAGCGGCTCTACCGTCATGGCCGTAACCTGTTCCAAATCGACGCCTTACAATATTGGCCTGTCGCCATCCAGCGCTAACGGCGGAACGACCACCGGCTCTGGTTCCATGTCGGGCACCACCGGAAATACCGATAAAGTCCCTTACCAGCTCAACCAGGACTCAGCCGGTACTAAACCGTGGGGCAATACCGCAACGTCCATCAGCGAGGGGAACGGGGTCGCCGGGATCGGAACGGGCGCGGCGCAGAACGTCACCGTTTACGCCGTGGCCGCTAACGCCAACTTCAAGCCCGATACCTATACCGATACGGTCACCATCAACGTTAACTACTAGTTCAAGGATGACGCATGAATGGGAAAACGTGTGCGCTTGCCTTTGTCTGCGGTTTAGCCCTTGCCAGCGGTAATGCCGCCGCAAGTGGCCTGCAGGTCACGCCGGTCAGTCTGACGCTGCAGCAAACTCAGCGCGCGGAAGGGATCTGGCTGAGTAATTCAGGAAGCCTGCCAATCAACGCGCAGGTGCGCGTGTTTCGCTGGAGCCAAAGCGGCTATAACGACCAGCTCTCAGCATCGCAAGGGCTGGTGATTAGCCCACCGATGCTGACGTTGCCCCCCGGCGGGCGGCAGCTTATTCGCGTTATTCGTACCGGCTCAACGGCCAACGTTGAAGACGCTTACCGCCTATCAATCAATGAATTGCCGCCAACTTCCGGACAAAAAAATGCGCTGCAGTTTGTCCTGCATTACTCCGTTCCCGTCTTTATCCAGCCGCCCGGTGTGACGGACACCTTTGCCAAATTGCAATGGCAAATCCATCGCAGCGACGGCAAGGTCTTTCTGGAAGCAAACAATCAGGGGGACGGGCACGCTCAGCTCTCTGAAGTCAGCGTGATTACGGCGGCAGGTAGCCGAAAACAGATTACCCCCGGGTTACTGGGCTATGTCCTTCCCGGCTCGACCATGCGCTGGGCTATCCCCGCGGGCGCAGGTGACGTAGGCCTGGGAGGGCAGCTTGAAGTCACGGTCAATGGAAAAAAAACGCGACAAGCGCTATAACGGGCCTAACCGTCTTATTATTTTATTACTATTCAATGTGTTATTTGTAGCAAGGGAGACGTCTGCGGAAATGAAAAGCACCGATTCATCGCAGGATGAGGTGATTTCTGACGGCAAACCGCTGGTCGGCGTCGATCTCTATCTCGATGTCACCCTCAACCAGACGCACATCGGGCTGGCGCACTTTGGCTACGATAACAATACGCTGTACGCCAGCGCCGATAGCCTGCGCAGGATTGGTTTACGGATCGACCCGAAAACCCCAGACCCGGTTAGCCTCAGCGCCATTCCGCAGCTGCGTGTCGACTACGATGCGAAGCTGCAAACATTAGGGCTGACGGCACCGCTCGCGCTGCTGGACATGGGCACCACGCAGCTCAATGAGAAGGATACCACCAACCCGCAGGCTACCACCTCGCGCGGGCTGGTGCTCAATTATGACCTCTATGCCTCACAGGAAAAAAGTACGCAAAATAGCGCCAGCGCCTACAGCGAACTGCGCGCGTTTAGCGGCCTTGGCGTGCTCAGCTCCACGCAAATAGCGCGCTATACCAACAATAACGAAGACTACGACCAGCACAATGGCGTCACCCGGCTGGACACCAGCTGGCGCTCCTCTTTCCCTGACAAGGTGCTCTCGGTCACCGTGGGTGATACGTTCACCAGCTCGCTGAACTGGTCGCGGCCCACTCGTATCGCCGGTCTGCAGATCGGTACCGATTACAGCCTCCAGCCGTACACCCCGACTACGCCGCTGCCCTCGTTTTTCGGCTCCGCAACGCTGCCGTCCAGCGTTGAGCTGTATATGAACGGCGTGAAGTATTACAACGGTGAAGTCCCGGCGGGGAATTTTGAAATCAATACGCTGCCGAATATTAACGGCGTCGGCACCGGGCAGGTCGCCATGACCGATGCGCTAGGTAAAACCACGCTCCAGAGCTTCTCGTTTTATAACGACCAATCGTTGCTGCGTAAGGGGATCACCGAATGGTCCGCAGAAGTGGGCGTGGTGCGCAACGACTACGGCTATTCGTCCTTCGATTACGCCAGCACGCCCGCCTTGAGCGGAACCTGGCGGCACGGTTTTACAAACGGTTTTACCGCCGGGGCACACGCTGAGGCCACCGACAGCCTGGTAAACGGTGGCTTCAGCACCGATTGGGTGCCAGGCACGCGCAGCGGTACCTTCTCAGCGGCGCTGGCAATGAGCGCCGACTCGGGGAAACATGGCCTTCTCTACAGCCTGGGCTATCGCTGGAGCGATAACCGCTTTAGCTTCAGCACATCAACCATTGCCACGATCAATGACTACCACGACGTTGCCACCCGCTACGGCCAGGCGCCCCCCGCCCTTAACCAAAGCACCGTGGTGGGCTACAGCACCGACGCCTTCGGCAGCTTTAGCGTGGGTTATTTGCAATTTCGTACGCCCGGCGAAAGCACCCAGCGTTATAGCAACGCAAGCTGGTATAACCCATTGACGGATAACATCTATCTCAACGCGGGACTCAATCAGAACATTGACCGTAGCCGCGATCGCAGCCTGTATTTGATGGTGAGCATCTCGCTTGAAAATGGCATCAACGCCAGCAGCACCGTGCAGCAAAACAATGACCAGATGAGCTACACGCTCAACGCCAGCAAAACGCAGCCGTCCGAAGGCGGATGGGGGTGGAACATGGCGCTCAACCGGCAGGAATCTCAGCAAAATGGTCAGGGCGAGCTGGGCTATCTGGGCCGCTATGGAAAAGTGTACGGCGGGTACAGCCGTTTGTCAGACAACCAGACGGCCTACGCGGGCGCCGATGGCGCGTTGGTGCTGATGGGCGGCGGCCTGTTTGCGTCGCGAAACATCATCAATGGTTTTGCGGTGGTCTCCACCGACGGTATCCCGGATGTCCCGGTGTTATTGCAAAACAACCCTATTGGCACCAGCAATAGCAGCGGCCTGCTGCTGGTTACGCCGCTGAACAGCTATCAGGAAAATGAGATCAGCATTAACCCGCTGAATCTGCCCGCAAACATGCGGATCGATCCGGTCAATGCGATCGCGATCCCCGCCGATCGATCCGGTGCGATGGTGAACTTTACGGTTAAAACCGTGCGTTCAGCGCTGATCGTCGTGAAAGATGCAAAAGGGAGTGTTATCCCGGAAGGTTCAACCGCCATCGTCAACGGCGATCGCGCGCAGCAGGCGATGGTGGGCTTTGATGGCATGGTCTATTTCGACACCCTTAAAGCGCATAACACGCTGAATGTCACCACCAGCGCGGGCGTGTGCACGGCCCAATTCGACTATCCGGATAAGGCGCGGGACATTCCGCAAATCGGACCGTTAACGTGCCAGTAAGGAGCTGAAACCATGTGGCTAAGAGTGCTGATTTTATTCGCGGGGCTCTGTTTTTTCCCGCTGAAAAGCTTCGCCGTGAGCTGCACGGTGAATGCGGTCTCCAGCGTCAATTTCAGCGCGGTTAACCCGATAGCCAATACCGATGCCACCACCTCCATGACCTTTAACTATACCTGCACCAAGGTCCTGATTGTGGATACGCTGGCCGGTTACACCATTTGCTTTAACGTCGGCGCAAACGGCACCAATACCATCAATACTCGCAAAATGACGGGGCCCGGCGGCGGAACGCTCAATTATCAGCTCTATTACCAGGACTCCGGCGGCGCAAAAATTATCTGGGGAAATGAGTCCGCAGGAAGCGGCACCTCGCCGAAGGATTACATGAACCTGTTAAACCTTGTCACCATTACCGGTAGCCTGACCGTTTACGCCACGATTCCGTCCGGGCAAACCAGCGTAGTTCCAGGAACCTACACCGATACCTACAGCGCCGCAACGGCCAGCATTACCGTCAACGGCTCACTGATCGCCGCGCCGACGACCTGTGGTCAAACCATTATCGGCAGTTTCCCGTTTACCGTCACTGCCACCGTCAACAAGCAGTGCAACGTCAGCGCAACCAACACCATAAACATGGGATCGGTGCTGTTTAACCAAACCAACGTGCCCGGGCAAAATGTCTTCACCATGGCCTGCACTAACACCACGCCTTACACTATCGGTCTTTCACCGTCGAATGGCAGCGCCACCGGCAGCGGCGTGATGAAAAGCCAAACGTCCTCCACAACCAATACCGACCTTGTCCCCTATCAGCTAAATTCAACGGCGAGTGTACCGGGCACCGCATGGGGGAATATCACATCATCAAATACGATTGCGGGAACCGGCACCGGCCAGTCGGTCAACCAGAAGGTATACGCCGTGGTGCCGAGCGCCAACTATCGCCCGGACACCTATACCGACACGGTGACCATCAACGTGACCTACTAAAGAGAATCTGTCCCGAGCGCACCGCGTAGAAAAACTCTCCTGGGCTGCTGAGACCCCTCACCCTACCGTCGGGTAATCCACATACCCCGCCTTCCCACCGCCGAAGAACTGCTCCTTCACCGGCGCATTCAGCGGCAAATCATGCTGCAGACGATACGGTAAATCCGGGTTGGCGATAAACGGGCGGCCAAAGCCAATCAGGTCCGCCCAGCCCTTCGCCAGCGCCTCTTCCGCGCGGGCTTTGGTGTATTTACCGGAATAGATCAGCGTGCCGTGGAAGATAATGCGCAGCGCTTCTTTAAAGGCCGCCGGCATCACCGGCGCGTCTTCCCAGTCGGCTTCGGCGATATGAATATAGGCGATGCCCATCTCGCTCAGCACGCTGGCGGCGGCCAGATAGGTGGCTTCCGGCGTGTCGTCACACGAGCCCATCAGCGTGGTGAGCGGCGCCAGGCGGATCCCCACCCGCTCTTTACCAATCGCCTCGGATACCGCGGCCACCACCTCTTTCATAAAGCGCAGGCGATTTTGCAGCGAGCCGCCGTATTCGTCGTCGCGCAGGTTGGCCTGTGAATCGATAAACTGGTTGATCAGATAGCCGTTGGCACCGTGCAGCTCAATGCCGTCAAAACCAGCAGCAATCGCATTACGCGCCGCCTGCGCATAGTCGTTAACGATAGCGGGGATCTCATCGGTACGCAGCGCGCGCGGCATATCATGCTGAAGCATCGCGCCCACGCCGCTTTGCGGGCCGCGGCCTTCTACATCCACGAAGACCTTCACGCCTTCGGCCTGAATGGCGGACGAAGACACCGGCTGTGCGCCGTTCGGCTGTAATGCCGCATGTGAAACGCGGCCCACATGCCACAGCTGGGCAAAGATTTTACCGCCCGCCCGGTGTACCGCGTCGGTCACTTTTTTCCAGCCGGCAATCTGCGCCTCGGAGTACATGCCCGGCGTCCAGGCGTAGCCCTGGCCCTGCGGGCTAATCTGCGTGCCTTCGCTGATGATGAGCCCCGCGCTGGCGCGCTGGGCATAGTAGTCGGCCATCATGTCGGTGGCGACATCGCCGTCACCGGCGCGTGAGCGGGTCATCGGCGGCATCACGATGCGGTTGGCCAGCGACAGGTCATTAAGTGCGTATTGATTGAATAACATGCTGTTGTCCCCCCTCTTATTGATACAGTTCAGCGCTCATGGTCACGGTGTTGCCCATGCGGGCGCTGGTGATTTTGTATTCAGAGGCGTGCATCTGTTTTGCTTTCTGGGCAATCACCGCTTCGGCGGAGTCCAGCGTGGAGCCCGTGGCGGTGACGCTTTGCGCCGAGGCGCTGAAAGCAGTGGCAGACAGCAGAGAGGCAGCAAAAATCGCGGTAAACATTTTCATCATCATATCCTGTTCGGTTTAGGGCGTTACGCTCGGTAACGTGATGCGAAGAAGGATACGACCGCTGACTAATTACATAAATGGTATAAATAGCAATAGACTGTTATCAATAAAGCAATAATAGGCAGGCACCTCCCGGCTGCCCCGCGGATGCATTTTGCGGGCCCAGCCGGAGAGGTTAGCGACGCCGACGGCCTCAGGCCTGGTGCGGCAAAGAGGTGTCGTGCGGATGCGGCGGCATTCGCAGATGCTGAGTCATCACGTCATGGCGGAAATAGTCGATAAATGCCGTAAAGGTGAGCGGTCTGGAATAGAAATATCCCTGGAAACAATCGATGTTGTTTTCCTGTAGCCACGAGACCTGATAGTCGTGTTCAACCCCTTCCGCCACCGTCTGAATGCCCATCTGCTTGGCCATGTCGATCACACAGTTAATCAGCGGCGTGGAGGCATCCGGCGAAATCTGGTTGATAAACATGCGGTCAATCTTGATGCTGTCCGGGTTCAGGCTGGCAATCCACGACAGATTCGAGAACCCGGTCCCAAAGTCATCCAGCGAGATAGCGATACCGCTATCGCGGATCACCTTGATCTTATTGAGCAAATCGCCGTTAAGATCGAGCTGCTCGTTTTCCGTAAACTCAAACGCCAGCCGCAGCCCCAGCCGCTTAAAGCGCGCGGCAAACGCCCGGGTAAATGCGCCGAAATCTTCCGCTGCCAGGTGCGTGTGGCTGATATTGACGTTAAAGATAAACCCGTCCGGCAGCATGCTGTCCGGGCGCTGGTAGTCGGCAAGCACCCGTTTGAGCAGGTTTTCGGTCATCAGGCCAATCATCTGGGTCTTTTCGGCGACCGGGATGAAAATATCCGGCGGCACAAAACCAATCTCAGGGTGATCCCAGCGGGCCAAAACTTCTGCGCCAATCACCCGGTTACTGTGGGCACAAATAATCGGCTGATAGTACGGCATGATGCGGTCTTCGTGCACCGCGTTAATCAAATACTGGTACAGCGAACGGCGACGCGTCAGCAGCGACCAGACCAGCGCCGTCAATAATAGCGGCGTGGCGATGATAACCAACAAATAGAACCAGGAACCCAGAATTTCACGCCAGACCTCTTGCGCGCTGGGCATGCGCCAGACCAGCGTATAGTCTTCGCCGGTCAGGCGCTGCTGATAGTCCAGTGCGCCGCGCTGCGCCTCAGAACCGGCAAAAATGCCCTTATTGGTGAGCAGCTTGTTATTGACCAACAGCGCAAAACGCTCATCGCGGTTGCTGTTGCCGGTGATGCCCCACAGGTAGCGCAGATCTGCAGCAACCACGATACCTTCACCGTTGAGGCCACGTTGATAGATTGAAAAAACCGGGATGCCTGCGGATGCCACGGAATCATCAATCTTCACCCCCTGCGCGCTGAAGCCGTTGAGGTCTATGCGTACGCCCTGATTTGCCAGCAGTGAAGAACAGGTGATGCGGTTACCGTCCAGCAGGTTGATCGCCAGCATGCTCAACTCACGCGTCTGTAACCCATTCAGGCGGCTTTCCATCTGCCGATTACAGCTTTTGCCCATCCATCCCTTCGCTTCGAGCACGACGCTGCGCGTCTCGCCCAGCAGGTTTTCCACCGCACTACGAATAGGCATTGCCTGGCGTCCAATCTGCGCGTTCAGCTGCTGCTGCGCAATAGAGAACGTCATCCAGATGGCCAGGGCCACGGCGGCCACAAAAACCAAAATCACTAGCACAGTATTTCTGTGCTCGGCTTTACCGGCGTACGTTTTGTTCATCGCTCGTTAATTCCATCCGCACGCTTAACGCTGCGCGTGAGCAGCGCGCGTTTGCGCCTGCTGGTGCTGCATGTATTCACGCTGGAAGCTCTCTTTGCTGATCGGCCGGGAAAACAGGTATCCCTGCCCATATTTCACGCCCTGCTTCAGCATGCTGGATATTTGCGTATAGTTTTCAACGCCTTCAATAATGACGTCGATATCATGCTGGGCAATCAGCTGGAGGATGCTCGCGGTTTCCTCTTGCCGGTTGCAGGCCAGACAGCTGCGATCGAGCTTGATATAGTCTGGCTCCCAGCAGGCCAACCGCTCGCGCAGGATCTCCAGCGAACCGACGCCGTCCCAGGCAATGTTGATACCTTCATCCTGCAATGCCTGTAGATTCTTCAATCCCGCCTCGTTTAGCGCGATCGGGCCAGGCGTAATTTCAAAGACCAGCTGTGCCGCGTGCAGCTGGCGCGTTTCGACAATGCCCAGCGCGTGGTCGGCAAACTCGGGGTCGTTAAGCTGCACGGCAGAAATGTTCAGCGTGTACATAAACGCTTCGTGCGCGTCCGCCTGCTTCTGCGCGATAAACGACAACGCTTTTTCCATCACGTAGTAGCCCATCTCAACGATGGTGCCGTTCTCTTCAAGGTGCTGAATAAAAGCGACCGGCGGCACGACGTTGCGGCGGTGCGTACCGCGAACCAGCACTTCGCCGCCGATGCAGGCCACCCGGGATAAATCGAAGATAGGCTGAATGACAAAATCAATCCCCACATCGAATTTGGCGTTCTCTACGCAGCGCACCACATAATTTGCACTCTTTTCCATACCGGCCTCATACCGCGATAACTGTCCAGAAAAGGCGACGCCTGCACCGAATAACTTAAGCCTCGCCGGCAATAAAACCCTGCGAACCCGCTTCTGACGTGCCTTTGTGTCTTAAAAAATGCCTTTCTGGCGGATTTGCTTCATCTTTTGCGCCGGGGCCGCGAGGGTGCTCAGGTCCACTTCTTCGGTGAGACCGTTTTTCACACTCTCCGCCGCCGGCGCGGTGCGGCCGGACAGGCGCAGCTGCTGTAGCAACAGGTGCTGCTGGTTCAGCAGCGCTTTTAGCTGGGCGACTTCACTGCGCAGCTGGCCGAGCGTTTCGTGCATGCCGTCATCCGGTTCGGCCGGCGCTGGAGCCGGCTGGCGCTGGAGCGCGTCCGACATCAGCGCGCGCATCTGCCGCAGCTGCTGCTTGCTGAAATCGACGCTGGGCGCAGGCGCGTCTGCTACCGGTTCAGCGGCGACGCTGGCGGGCAGCAGCTGTGCCGCGGTCAGCTCGCTGCACAGCGCGTCCAGGGTCAGCGTTTCACGCCCCATGGATTCGGCCACGTGGCTGCACAGCTGCGGGTTCAGCAGCTGCAATTGCAGCCCGGCAAGATAGACGTTGCGGTGAAAACGGCGCATTTCCATACTCGCATCGCCCGGGTTGTTGCCCGCCTGGCTCAACGTCTGATGCCACTTTTTCAGTTGCAGCATGGCGCGCAGATCCGCGCGCGAATGTTCCGGCGACAAATGCAGCGAGAGATTAACGCGGCGAATGTGCCTGTTACTCATCGTCGCCCACCTCGGCCATGTGCGGTGCCGCTACCGTCTCCACGCTGGTATCCGCGTGATAGAGGCAAATCTCGCGCGACAGCGCGCTCTGCGGAGCGTCGATGGTAATCACGCGATCGCCGAGGGTGGCGTAGGTTTCGCGCACCGCGCTCTCAATCAGATGTGCGCCGCCGCCCACCAGGTACACGCGGTTCGGGTTCTTGGCAAACTTCTTCGCCTCATAGGCCACCTGGTCACCCAACTCCTGAATTTTAATCTCGATACGCTCGAGAATGTCGGCAATGCGCGATTCATCGTTAATCACGCTTTTCACAAATTCATCGTCATGGCGGCGTTTAATCAGCTCATTAGCCACCAGATAGCTGGAGTCGCTGTCAGCAGCGGCCAGCAGCTTACGCGTGGCGTCGGTCACCATAGCTACGCCGATTTCGTTATTGCCGTAAATCGCGGAGACATCGTCAAATTCGCCGACAATCACCCCCATATCCAGCGTGGTGCCGCCGCAGTCGATCACCAGCGATTTGGTGAATTCGGTCACGTTGGAGTTCAGCAGATGCGACAGCGCGGCCGGCAGGCTTTCCGGCATGACCTGCACGTCGACGATACGGAACAGTTCACCTTTGTTCAGCGCGATATCACGCATCAGGTTGCGGCGCTTGGCTTCAATGCGGCTTTCGTTGCGCTGGCAGTCGTCCGGGTTGTAGTACTGGGTAATCGGCAGCGTCACAATCACTTCAACATCGCACGGCGTCATGCCGGTCAGCAGCAGCGCGTGGTGCACCGCCAGCAGATTGAGATCGTCATACTGATAATCGATGTGGGTCGTCGATAGCGCCTTATCGGAGGTTGCATCGTAGGTGTATTTGGTGGTGCCGATGGTGTAGTTATATACCGCCTGGCCGCGCAGCAGCGCCGCGCTCTTCCAGTCTTTACGGAACGAGTTCGGCGACACCACGGTTTTCAGAGTGCCATTTTCAATCCAGCTAATTTTTACGTTGGTCGAGCCATCATCAATGGCAAATTTCATACGCGTCATGGTCAAAGTCTCAGTTCAGAAGGTGTTTTTAACGCGCCACGCCGTTCTACAGAACGCGGCGGGCGCCAAGATAATGGGACTGCCAGAAATCGTCCGACAGCTTGCTGATACGGATATTCAGCCCGGTGCGCGGCGCCTCAATAAAGCGCCCATCGCCGAGATAGACGCCGACATGATCGGCGCCAGGTCGCTGATTAATGTTGAAGAACACCAAATCGCCCTGCTTCAGGCTGCCCCGGTGAATCGATTTCAGATGGTTATCCTGATACATGCCGTTAGCGGTGCGCGGCAGCTTGCGGTCCAGCACGTGGTTAAAGGCGTAGAACACCAGCCCGCTACAGTCGAAGCCCTCGGTCGGGCTCTTACCGCCCCACAGATAGGGTTTACCGAGCTGGCTTTGCAGACGATGCAACACCGTGCGCAGGCGGAAACTGCCGTGTGGAAGCGCGGTTTTTTTCGCCACTTTACCTTCCTGCACGTCATCCCACAGCGCTTGCGATCCCCCCAGCTGGCCCGGCGTCCAGCGGCCATGCATCGCCAGCACTTCGCGGTTTTTGGCGCGCTCGGCGATTCTTTTCGCTATCTCACGTCGCTTTTGCTCCGGCGTCGGCGGCACCGCTACGGCGCGCTTTTTGGCCTTCGCCAGCAGCCGTTCGCGGTTCAGCTTGCGCTTTTGCGCTTCGCTGACGGATTTTGCCTGCGCGGTCTTTGCGGGCTGCGGCTTGGCATTGGCGTAACCTGACGCCATCAGTAGCGCCAGCAAAAAAAGGGAAAAAAAGCGTACCTGTCGGGACAGGGTCGCCCGAGCAGGTACAAAGGGGATGGTAATCAGGAAACGTTTCACGGCGTTATATCGGGTTATCGGTTGTGACTGATCTTATCGACCAGCGGCTTAATCACCTTCTCGCCATGCTGGCCAAAGAACTGGTACAACGAATCGCTCGCGGAATTCGTCAGCACCATAATCTCAATGCGGCGGTTCGCGGAGCTCAGCGGATTTTCCGGGTCCAGCAGCATCTGATCGGCCATGCCGCTGACCTGTAAAATCTTGCTGGCATCCAGTCCGCTGCGGGTCAGCACGCTACGCGCCTGCATTGCACGCTCGCCGGAGAGATTCCAGTTGTTGTACAGCTCCTGGTCGCGGAAGCGGGTGGCATCGGTATGCCCGGTGATGATGATCTTGTTATCTATCTTGTTCAGTTCAGGCGCGAACTCGGTCAGCAGACGGCGGAAAAACGGCGTCAGAATGGCGCTGCTGCGCTGGAACATCTCACGCTTCTGGTCGTCGGTGACCAGGATACGCAGCCCCTGCGGCACAATTTCCATCTTCAGGTTGGCCTGGGCATCGTAGGCCGAAGTGATCTTCATGATCGTGCGCGCCAGATCCTCAATCTCGCTCTGCGAGCGGGCCTTAACGTCGCTCAGGCTCTCAGCACCGTTCATTTGACTCGCCAACGCGGCGTCTTTCTGCGCCTGTTCTTTCAACGCGTCTTTCTTTGCATGCCGCGTGTCCAGCAGCGCTATCTTGCCGCCGTTGCCCTCTTTCTGGGTCACCGGCGTCAACGCGTTTCCTTCAAAAATCGACTCGCCGTGCAGCAGCGAAACAATCTCTTTACGCTCTTCTTCCGTCACCGCACCCATAATCCACAGCACCATAAACAGCGCCATCATCGCCAGCGTAAAGTCGGCAAAAGCCACCTTCCACGCGCCGCCATGAAAGGCATCATGGCTTTTGCGCGAGGAGCGTTTGATGATCGTGGTATGTTCTTTGTTGCGGCTGCGCATCAGACTTCACCAATCATCTGGTTAACCCAGCCGTCCAGGGTGGCGAAGGTCGGCTTGGTGTCCATCGGCAGCATTTTGCGACCGGCATCCACCGCCAGCAGCGTGGGTTTGCCCGCAACGTGGTTAACCAACACCGTACGCACGCACTCCAGCACCGCCAGCTGTTTCTTGGTGCGCTGTTCCATGGCGTTCGCCACCGGGTCCATTAAGCAGTAGCAGAAGAAAACGCCGAGGAAGGTACCGACCAGCGCAGCGGCGACCTTCACGCCGATCACCGCAATCGAGCCGTCGATCGATTGCATGGTAATGATGATCCCCAGTACCGCCGCGCAGATCCCGAAGCCCGGCATCGCTTCTGCCGTACGCTGGAGCGAGCGAGACGGCTGCAGCAGGTTCTCTTCCATCGCCACCAGCTCCTGCTCCAGGATGCCTTCCAGCTCGTGTTCGTTAATCTTGCCCATCGCCATCAGGCGGAAGTTATCGGAGATAAACGTCACCAGCGCTTTGTCGCGCAGCATCAGCGGGTATTTCTGGAACAGCGCGCTGTTTTCCGGCGCTTCAATGTGTTCGTCCAGCACCTTCAGGCCGCCGTCCTGCACCAGTTCAAGCAGTTCATACAGCAGCATCAGCAGCTGGCGCTGGTATTCGTTGGTGTATTCGTTTTTGCGCATAATGCCGCGAAACTGGCGGTACATTTCCGCCAGCACGGCGCGGGGGTTGGCGAGCACCATCGCCCCCAGGCCAGCACCCAGAATGATGATAATTTCACCCGGCTGCCAGAAAGAAGAGAGCTGGCCGCCGGACATAAGAAAGCCGCCAACCACGCACCCCATAATGATCACGATACCGAAGAATTTCTGCATAAACCTTTCACTTCCGGAAAAAAGACTGAATTTTTTGGGCGATTTTTTTATTGAGCTGGCAGACTCTGGCCTCGGTTAACTCGAGAACCAGCGCGATTTCTTTCAGGCTCATTTCATGCTGGTAATACAGCGTCAGGATCAGCTGCTCGCGTTCATCCAGCGAGGCGAGCGCGCTGCGCAGCGTCCGACTCACCACGACTTCATCCTCCAGCGGGCGGCTGTTCAGCGCCCCGGTGTGAACATCGTTGCCTAACAGCTCATCCAGGCTCTCTATCGTTTTGGCGCAGTCCAGCAATAAATATTCCTGGTACTCCTCCGCCGTAATCGACAGGTGGCGGTTGATATCCTCGAAGCTGGGCGTCCGCCCCAGTTGGCGCGCAATTTCTCGGATACCGTCATTCAGTTTGTGGGTCTTCTGCCGCAGGCGGCGAGGACGCCAGTCCAGCAGGCGCAGTTCGTCCAGTACCGCACCGCGAATACGCTGTACGGCATAGGCAGCAAACTGTTCGTCCGGATGCCCATAGCGGCGCAGCGACGAGAGCAGACCCATCAGGGCTATCTGCTCCATGTCTTCCCGGTCGATGACGCTGCTGGTCTGGTAGGCGAGCTGCTTAACCACCCTGTTAACCAGCGGCAGGTAGGCGCGTACATAGCGCGCCTCATCAACCGGGCTCAGCGTGTCACTCGCGATAAAGTCCATCATTTCCATTGCGGCGTATCTATCACTGGAAGACCATTTTGCTGATGATGACGTCATCAAACGGGACGCTCATCTTCAGGCTGCTGAAACGGTCGGCGTAGGCCGCCATCAGCTTGTCGTGCAGCGTATTCACGCTCATTGCGCGCACGTCGTCGTAATCCATGTCGGACAGCAGGCTGACCGTCGCACCGCGTACCGCCGGGATCATGTCCTGCGCTTTACGCGCATTTTCCGCACCTTTGGCCGCCAGGTTCAGCTCCAGCAGCAAATAGCGTTCGGTCTGCCCTTTACCTTTGAGCGTGATCACCACGTTTTTAATTTCCACGAACTCCACGGACTCCTTAGATGAGCTGGAGAACATCCCCGATAAGAAGCTGCTGCCCGTGGCTTCATCCATACGCAGCAAATGCGTGCCCACGACCGTCATACCGGCCGCCAGCATGGCGGTGACGAGCGCGATAATGAGCCCGAAAGAGAGAGTTTTTGCGTTCATAATGTTGTGTGCCTTACACCGTCATCAGGACCGAGTCATCGCTGCGGGAGTCCTGCGCGGTCGATGCATCGGCCGTCAGCTCCGCGCCCGCCTGAATGGCATCGCGCTGCTCGGTGAAAGAGTGTCCTCTGCCCTGCTGCTGTCCGCCCGACTGGGAGGACACCTGCACGTTGACCTGGACAAAATTCTGCTCGGTCAGACTCTGGCGGAGGTCGTTACTGGTCTGCTGAAGCGCGCGATAAACGTCGGCGTGGCTGGCGTTGATCTGCACCTGCACGCGGCCGTTATCGACCTGCATCGAAATATCAATTTTGCCCATATCCGGTGGATCGAGTCGGATGGTGGCATGCTGAATCTGCTGCTTAACCTGCACCTGCAAACGCTCACCTAGCGCACTTTGCAGCTGTTCACTCCAGCGGGAAGGCTCGGGATCCATTTTCAGCGTGGCGCTCAGCGTTGCCGCGCTTGAGGTCGTCACAGAAGAAACGCCGTGGCTGCTTTCCAGCGTCGGCGCTGGCGTAACCGGCGCCATCACGGTCATCAGCGTCGGCGACAGCGGCTGCGCGCTCGGCTGTAGGCTGACCGCCGTTTCCGGCGTGGCAATGTTCGTGTTCGTCGCGGCCACGGGCTGCTGCTGCAGCGACGGGGTAAAGCTCATCGCCAGCGTCTGCGGCGCCAGTATCGGCTGTGCGCTAACCCTAAGTGCGTCATCAGCAGGCTGCGCCACGTGGATATAGCTGGGGGCTTGCACCGGCATTTGGCTGGTCATCAGCAGCGTTTCCAGCAGCTGTTGCTGGGCGTCATCTTTCAACAGCGCACCGCTCAACTGCTGCGTATCGGCGCCGTCTTCATCGTCGTCCAGCGAAAGCGGCTGCGCGCTCACGGCCAGATCGCCCGGCAGCGTCTGCCCGGCCATCATCGAGTCGATCACGTTAAGGAGCGCATCGCTGAAGGCGGTCGGCGTCTGCGCCGTGCCGTTCTCACCCATCGATCCCACCATCGGCTCCGCCTGAGCTGGCAGGCCGGAGCCGTTCAGCGCACCCTGAGAGAGATTCAGAATATCCATCAGCGCATCCCCTCGGCGTCCATAAACTGCGCGTACGCCGTCGCCCCTTCGCGGTTGCGCGCGGCCAGGTTCATTTTGGCGGCCAGCATATCGCTCTGCCCCTGACAGTAGTCACGCGCCTGCTGGTGCACCTTCTTCAGATTCTCCAGCGCCTGGCGTTCTGCTTGCGTCAGCGTGTTGCCCTGCATAGCGGTCAACAGCTCAGCAATCTGGCCGTCAACGTTAGCCACAGAAGGCCAGTTATGATCTTCCGTGGCCTGGCGAAGCGCCTGCGTCAGCGTCTGAATGGCATGTTGCATACTCATGCCGCCTGACCCATTTTTTCCCAGCCGTCCTGAATGTTGCCGAGGATCACTTCCACCTCTTCAATGTGCTCAGCAGAGAGCTGGTTGCTGGCGTCATACAGACGATAGACGCAGTAGTCGTACAAATTCGCCAGGCTCAGCGCCAGTTCGCCACCCTTGTCAAAATCCAGTGAGCTGGTCAGCGCATTGAGGATATCGATGCACTTATTAATGCTCTGCGCCTTTCGCTCGTAGCGACGCGCCGCAATGTGGCTTTTGGCTCTGACCAGTTCATCCATCAGGCCACGAAACAGCATCAGCACCAGCTGGTGCGGGTTGGCGGCGGCGGCCTGAATGGCCAGATCGGATTGTTGATACAGGCCGAAGCCTTCCTGCTCACTCCCGTACATTGAACGTCGGTTCCCTTAAAAAATTAGCTAAACATACTCATGGTGTTATTCATCTGCGTCATGAGCTTCTGCAACTGCGTGAACTGCTTGAGGTAGCGGTTGTAGGCAGACTCATAGCGCGTTTCCATTTTTGCGGTTTTGTTATCGATATCGGTCTGCTGGCGGTCGAGGGTCTCCTGACGCCCTTTCAGCAGCCCGGTAGAGGTGCTGAGGTATTTATCCAGCGACTTGTCCATCGCTTTGATCAGGCCGTCGTTGCCGTTAAAGAACTGCGCCACGGTCTGCGGGTCCTTTTTGAGCTGCTCTTCCATCTTTTCGGCGTCAAAGGAGAATTTGCCGTCTTTATCCGCGGTGATGCCGAACTTGCTCATGTTCTGATCGCCAAACGTGCCGCGCAGCAGATTGCTGAGCTCGGTATTTAACGCGGTAATGTTGGCATCACCGGCGAAAGCACCGCGATCGGAGGAACTGGTGCCGGTAGCGGTCAAGCCTGAGATGGTGTCACGTAAGGTGTTGTAGGCATCCAGGAACGCCTGGACCTGGTTCTTCGTTTCGGTGACGTCGGTGTCAACGCTGATAATCAGCGGCTTGCCGCCTTCGGTGGGGCTGGTCAGCTTGATGGACACGCCGTCAACCAGATCGTCCAGGTCATTGGAGCTGCTGTAATATTTCGCTGACGAGTCGCCCAGAGTGAAGATGGCATCTTTACCCTGGGTGATGACGTCTTGCGTATCAAAGATATTCTGGCCGCTGGTCATACCGCTGGTATCCATCTGGATATCGTATTTCACGCCGCTCTGATCGCTGTTGAGAATCAGCGAAACTTCACCGTTGATGCGCATCAGCGAAGCGGTAATGCCGTTCTGCCCGCTGGCCGTCGAGCTGGCGTTAGAAGCGCTCGGGAAATCGGTTTTGTTAATCTCGGCGGCAAAATCAGACAGGCTGTTAAGACCGTCCATCTCGATTTCGATGTCTTCGCCATTCAGGCTGATCTTTAGCGTACCGGTGGCGCTTTTAATGGCGTCATCGTCCAGCCCGCCAAACGACTTCTGCTGCGCGGTGGCCAGCTGTTCCACGTGCAGGCTGTAAGTCCCTTTCCGCGCGCTGGCGCTGGCAGTGACGGTCGCGATGCCTTCCTGATTCAGGGTAGCGGTGTTTTTCAGCACGCTCGCCGTACTGGAGTTCAGCGCGGTAATGGAGCTGCGGAAGGTCGTCATTGCGGTCCGCAGCGAGGCCAGCGCTTTGTTTTGCGCTTCCAGCGACGAGGTTTGTTTGGCGATCGAGTTTTGCAGCGCAAGGATGTCATAGCTCGCCAGTTGGCTCGCCAGTGAGGTCGGGTCAAAATCAGACATAGTAGGTTCTCCAGGCACGCAAGCCACGATCGATATGCAATAGGTTTAGCAACTATTGTGCCAACTTTTAAGTTGTTATTTATCAATAGATTAATAAAAGGCAGGAACAAGGATTTCCGCATTTTCCGGCAGGGGGAAGGAGGGGCCGGATGCAAAAACACCGCCATACAGCGGTGTTTTTTCCTGCATGAATCCGCGAGGGATTAACCCAGCAGGGACATGACCATGCTGGACATGCTGTTGGACTGCTTCAGCATGGACATGCTGGTCTGCGCCAGCAGCTGGTTGCGGGTCATGGTGGACGCTTCGGTTGCGTAGTCAGCATCCTGGATGTTGCTCAGCGCCAGATCGGTGTTGTCTTTCATGTTCGCCAGGTTAGCCGCAGTGTGGCCCAGACGGTTGATGTTGGCACCCAGGGAAGAACGCAGCGTACCGACGTTGCCGATGGCGGTTTCCAGGTCGCTAATCATGCTCTGTGCGCTGTCGAAATCGTCAACGGAACCGCCAGACAGGGTCGTCAGGTCAGTTTTGATTGTCGCCAGGTCAGCTGCCACGTTCACCGTCAGCTTCTCATCAACGGAGGAGCCAATCTGGAAGTTCATGCTAGCAGTGAACTTCGCGCTCGCCGTGGAACCGCTGGCTGGCTCGAACAGGTTCTCACCCGCATACTTGGTGTTGCCCATGATGTTGTTGAGTTCGCTGTTCAGCTCTTTCATTTCAGCAGAGATTGCTGCGCGGTCTTCAGTACCGTTGGTGTCGTTCGCTGCCTGAGTCGCCAGGTCTTTCATACGGTACATGATGTTGCTCACTTCATCGAACGCGCCTTCCGCCGTCTGCAGCAGAGCAGTCGCGTCAGAGATGTTGCGTTGCGCAACGGTCATACCGTTGGTCTGGCCCTGCAGACGGGTAGCAATCTGCAGACCGGCCGCATCGTCAGCCGCAGAGTTAATACGTTTACCGGTACCCAGACGTTCCATCGCGGTGGACAGCAGGTTGTTGGATTTGTTCATCGCATTGGTGGATGCCATGGAGGATGCGCTGGTAAAAATAGAAAGAGACATAAGGATTCCTTTTTTTCGTCCTGGTGATTCAGATGTTGTAATAACTCAAGACGACACGGCTGAAACAAAGATTAAATCCGCAAACATCGACCGCCTGTTTTTTCAGCATAAAAAATCGCAACACACTGATTTTTATCAGTATAAAAATTAATAAAAATCGCTTCACCTACCCTTAGGCTTATCCTGCGTTGCGCAAACCAGCAATAAAAACGGTTCACGGGGCCTTTTTGATTCTGCCTTAGCAAAAAAATCTCACTTTTTCCTTTTTATTTTCATCACTGACCATTCTTTACATTCCACTTATTTAATAAGCACTATTAACCCTTCACATATTATTACTAGAACATTATTACTGGTATTATCGATTTAAAATAAACCTGTTTTCAGGCGACCATGATTAATTAAAAATTAAGCCCCACTTTATATTTATTTTTTCAGCCCGCGCAAACAATAAACATCCGCATTTAGATCACAGCAATAACACATATAATTCACCAAACGATCACCTAATTAACATTAGTTTTATTTAACGATAGCTGTTAACTTCCCGTAAAACAGACACTGTTTATGCCGCCACTATTGTTAAAAAGCCTGTTGCGCATCACACTTTTATCGCGTAAAAAGGACGCAGGAAAAAATTATTCCTTCCTATTGGCGTATATTACGGACGAAAAATTTTCCCAATACCGGTAATATTGACACCTCATCAGGAAGAAAATAACGTCCTCTTTTATCTCCCGCAGGCACGCGGCATTCATTAAGAATTCTAAATGGAGTTATCAACTCAATCAGATAATCGCTGAGGGTTTCAGGTACTCGCAGGATTATCACGGTATGGCTGGAGTGGTTGAATCCATAACGTATAAATGAATAAACGCTATTGCTCCGTAAACAACTGGCTGGTTGACGTCGCCTCAGGCTCGATTCTCCATTTAACCACCGGGGAACGTAAACGCCTGGGGGAATACCAGCTCAAGCTGCTGGATATCCTGGTTCAGGGCGCGGGTAAAATCTTCACCCGCGAAGAGCTGACGACCCTGGTCTGGGAGCGTCGGGTCATCGGCAATAACAGCCTGCCTAACGCCATCCACGCGCTGCGTACGGCGCTGGAAGACGATGGGAAAAACCAGAGAATTATCAAAACTATTCCGCGCAAAGGCTATCTGCTTGAGGCCGAGTATTGCTGCGTCGTGGAGAAAGATGAAGATGAGGTCAACGAGCCTGAAGAAGCCGTCGATGAGCAGGACGCACATCTGCCGCTTTCTGGTTCCGAAGAACCTGTCGCCGCATCCAGCCCGCTAGAGGCTGGCGTTGAAGACGCCCCGGCCGTGCAGACGGTGGCCCCCCGGGTCCCCCACAAACGCCGCTATGGTGTCATGCTCTTTGTGCTGGCGCTGCTGATCACCGCCAGCGCAACGGCAGGCTTCTGCTGGCAGCTGTTTGGCGGCTACAGCGAACGTCTGGTCGCGCGTGAAGTTCAGCCCGGGGTATACGGCAATATCCGTATCTATGCGGTTGAGGCAATAGGCGATCCAAGCTATATGTCGACCAATCTATACAGCAAGCTCAAGGACTCGCTGTATGCGCTAAACCAACAGATAAAAATGCAGTCCGCGACGATGAACGTGTACTTTCACAGCAATAACTCATCGTTAAACTACAGCTTCATGGTGAGCAACGGCTGCGACAAAAAGCAGCTATCCATGGCGATTTACCACTGGCGTACCGATACGGTGCAGCTGAACGATCTTATCCTGCGCGAGACCCGGAGAAAGCTCAATGAACTGGCGACATGCAAAGCGAGTTAATCTGCTGATTGTATTGATAATCGCACTGACGGCGCTGGGCGGTCTGGCGTATAGCATGCTGGCGACAACCTCCGCACTCCCCACCGGGCCAGTGACGGGCGGCTTCCAGATGGGGTTTTACGATCTGATGTCGCAGCGTAAAGAGGTTTACAACGTCAATCTGAAAACCACCCGCAACGTGCTGATGGCAACCATCACTAACCCGGACGACAATCGTTTCGTGTTGAAGGGTAAATTCACCCCTACGCAGAAAAAGCAGGGGAGAATCTACTTTAACCTGACGCCCATCTTCTACAGCGCGGAGCAAAAGGGGCTCATGATTGAGGGGCTTGTCGACCAACTGATGTACTCCAACTACTGGATGGAGCCGATCTCACTGAACAACCAATCGCTGGTGGTCGGGCAAAACGGTTCGATTTTCCTCTACCCGATGCCGAAATAACGCGGGCCTATCCCAACAGGTTTTTGACCGTCGCCAGGCGCACGTTGGCCTGCGTTGCCAGCGCCTGCGACAACGCCGTATAGCTGCTGCCGCTGCGCGCCAGCGCCTCACCGAGGCCGCGCGAGGTTTCCAGCGCCTGCTTCGGGCTATAGGTCGTCGCCATGTCGTTTATCCGCGCGCTGACCCGTTCTTGCTGCTGACGCAGACGACTTCGCTGCCCGGTAATATGGTCGAGGGTGTGCTGTAGCTTCACCTGCCCTTCGCGCTCGCGGCGCGTTGACAGCGCCAGCATCTCGTCGCTGCTGGCGCTTTCCGCCTGCGGCGCAAGGAGCGTAAACGCATCCGCCGGATAATGTTTGCCCTCACCACGTACCGTAAGCTGCTGGCTGACCCGCTCCCAGCGGCTTTCGTCAACGCTGAAGGTCAGCTGGCCGCCGGCCTGAGTCGCGTGAATCCCCAACCGCCCGAGCCCCACGTTCAGCTTAATCAACGTCTGGCGCGGCGTCGCGTCTTCCGGCAAGGCAACGGCCACCATCTCACGCTGGCGGCCACCGAGCGAGAACACCAGCGTTTCGCCCCCCGGCTGACTCAGCAGTTTTTCGCTGCCCGGCAGGGTAAAATTGACCGTACTTTTCTGCTCCAGCGACGCCGTCATATGCCGATCGACCGTTCCGCCCGAAAGCTGGGTTCGGCGTGCCAGATGCGTTTGCAGCGCCTGAGCCTGCGCGCTGGCGTCACCGCCGCGCGCGGTGGACTGACGTAGCTGAAGCAGCTGCGTTTCGGTCTTGGCCAGATAGCTATCGGCCTGCTGCACCGCCGTGAGCTGCTGGTTGAGCTGCACGTTATAGCGCATCGGACGGCGCGAAAGCAGCGCCGCCTCGGGAAATGCGCTGCTTCTGGAAACGGCGTCAGGGGCGCTGACGCGGCCAACGCTGTGCGGAGCGTCAATACCGCCGCGCCCGGCGCTTGCCGGGGCGGAGGTGGTCAGAGAGGCTGTTTTTAAACCAACTTGCATAACCGATTACAACATGCTGAAGAGATTAAGCTGGCTGACCATGCTGTACGCCTTATTGGTGATCTGCATTGATGTCATGTACAGCTGAAGATTGATGGTGGTTGTGGCCGAGTCCGCTGCGTTAAGGTCGGTTTCCACCTGCGCATTCGACAGGCTAACGTCGGTGTGCGCATCGCCAATCAGCGTCAGGCGATTCTGACGGCCGCCAAGATCGGTAAACAGCGCGCCCAGGCTATCGCTGGTCGTTTGGGTCATACCGATCATCGCCGAAATATCATCCTGATAATCCGCATAGTTCATATTCGGATCCTGCATATTCTGGCTCAACTCTTTCAACATATTCAGCATCTTGAGATCGTCGCCAGCGCCGGAAAATGCCTGCGCAACATGGGTGTTTTCCGTAATGGCCACGCCGTTGGCCACCAGAGTTTCACGCGATTGATCGTTCCCGCCAAAAACGTACTGACCGTCCACCAGCTCAACGGCCTTCGTGCCGGTCATGGTGCCGGAAAACAGATAGCTGCCGTTCTCATTTTTGCTATTCATTGTCGCGACCAGTGAGTCCAGCATCGACTCCAGCTCGGCGCCGTAGCTCGCCAGATCTTTCTGGCTCAGCGTACTGTTGTTCGCCAGCTTGAGCTTATCGCTTACCGCCAGCACCTGATTGCTCATTGCCGTAATGTGCGATTCCTGCACCGACAGCGCGCCGCTCAGGCTCGTGATATTGCTTTGATACTGCTTAATTGCCGACTGTTCGCGGCTCAGCTGCACCAGGCGGCTAGCCGCCACCGGGTCATCTGACGGGACGTTGACGCGCTTTTGCGTCGACAGCTGTTCCATCAGTTTGGCGACGCGATTGCCGTTTACGCCGAGCTGCGCCAGCATGGCGTTAGAATTGTTAAGACCGCTAATACGCATGGGTTAGTGCTCCTGATGGCGTTTAGAAAATACCGAGCAGATCGCTGAAGACCTGGTTCCCTGCGGCGATCACCTTCATGTTCGCCTGATAGGCCTGCATATAAACCTGCAGATTGATCGCCTCTTCATCCTGGTTTACCGCACTCAGGTTGTCGCGCTGCGTCTGGGCTTCTGCGCTGACCGACGTCGCCGCTTCCATCTCGGTCTGACTCTGTTTGCTGGCAATACCGATGGTGGAAATAATCGCCGCCGCGCCTTCGCTCAGGCTCATATTGCCGAGCCCCGGAATATCGGTTTTTTCGTTTTTCAGTTCGATCAGCGCGTTAAGGTTGTCGCCGTTACCCGGCTCCAGCGGATCGCCGGACAGCGCCAGCTCGTCCGGCGAGAGATCGTTAACCTGAAGCATCCCGGCCGGGTTTGACGGATCGAAGGTAAACAGCGGTTTACCGCTCTGCCCATTCAGATCGAAGCCATCAGCCAACTGATTATTAAACATGTCGGCCACGGCGGATGCCATCCCCTGAACGGCGTCACTCATCTGCTTTAGCGTGCCCACTTCGTAATCGTAAAGCGCGCCCAGTTGGCCACCGGCCGACGGGTTGAGCGAAAATTCGCTGGTCGAGAACTTCAGCGTCAGCGTTGAGTTGCCGTTGCCGTCCGTGCCAACGCTCAGCTGACCGGCGGTTTTGCCGCTGACCAGCGGCTGACCGTTGCTCAGCGCCACGGTGTAGCCGCTGCTGTCGTCGCTCACCTTCACGTCCGCCAGCGAGCTCAGCTGTTTCACCAGCTCATCGCGCTGATCGCGCAGCACGCTACTGTTGCCGCCGGTCGCATCCATCTCAACAATTTTCTTGTTGTAGTCGGCAATACCGCCGCTCAGCGTGTTGATCTGATCGACCATCGCCCCGCGCTGGGTGCCGATTGACGTTTTCTGGCTGGAGATAAAGTCGTTCATGCTGTTGAAGCGGGTCGCCAGGGAATTGGCCTGGTTCAGCAGCTGCTGGCGCAGTGCCTGAGACTCCGGCTGCTGCGTCAGCGCGCTCATGGCGCTGACAAATTCATCCAGACCGGCACCAAGACTGGTGGAGTCCGTACCGATCACCTTTTCCAGCGCGCCAATATACTGGTTGCCCATGCTGTAGTAGTTGGCCTTGGTATTGGTCTGCCACACCTGATTAACCAGATACTGGCTGGAGATACGGCGAATGCTATCCACCTGCACGCCGCTGCCGGGCGAAATGCCGGCTTCGCCCATTGGGCCAACGGCGCTCTGAATAATGCCCTGACGGCTATAGCCGGAGGTCAGATAGTTAGCCGTGTTCATCGACGTTACGTTCATGCCCAACTGGGCCGCCTGTAGACCACTATAGGCGATATTAATCATACTCATGGCTTACTCCTGCCCTTCGGGTCACGGGAACGACGGGCGTATTAAGTTCTTGCGGTTGCCCCTGTAAAGCGGCCACCTGCGCGTCATTCTTAAGCGGTGCCGCGGTTTGCGGCGTCAGTTGGTTTATGATCATCTGCGCGATACCGGTGCTGCGCTGAGAGGCCAGCTCGGACGCCATCTTGTCATCATAAAAATCACGCATCATGCGCTGCTGCTTACTGTTAAACGGGTTATCTTCTCCCAGCACGTCAGCGGCTTTACGCATCTGCGATAGCATCGATTTCAGCATCAGCGCTTCAAACTGTTCGGCCGCCTGCTCAAGATTCTGCGGCTTTACCTGCCCGGTCATATCGCCGGGCAGAATTGCGGTCTGGCGGTTAATGGCATCCAGCATTACATCACCACCAGTTCAGCATCCAGCGCGCCCGCTTCATGCAGCGCCTGCAAAATGGCCATGGTGTCATCCGGCGCGGCGCCCAGGCTGTTTAAGGTATTCACAATGCTGCGCAGGCTGGTACCGGCAGAAATGGTCACCATCTGGCCGCGACCGCGATTAACGCTGACGTCGCTCTCCGGCGTGACCACCGTCTGGCCCTGGCCGAACGCGTTCGGCTGGCTGACGTTGGAAGACTCGCGAATAGTGACCGTCAGGTTGCCGTGGGAGACCGCAGCGGCGCGCACGATCACGCCATCGCCAATCACCACCGTGCCGGTGCGGGCGTTAAACACCACGCGCGGCGGCTGCTTACCGGCGTTAATCTGCACGTCTTCCAGCGCCGACATAAAGGCGACGCGCGCACCGGCGCCCATCGGCGCGCGTACCGCGACGTTGGTCGCGCTCTGCGCCGTCGCCGTGCCCGAGCCAAAGGCGTTATTCAGCGCCACGGCAACGGTGTTGGCGGTTTTAAAGCTTGGCCGTTTGAGGTTAAGCATCACCATCGGCTCCTGCTGGAAGTCACTGGCGATTTCACGCTCAACGGAACCGCCGTTCGGCACGCGGCCTACGGTCGGGGTGTTAATCGTCACGCTGGAACCGCTGTTGCCCTCGGCCTTCACGCCGCCGACCACCACGTTCCCCTGCGCTAACGCGTACACTTCGCCATCGGCGCCGCGCAGTTGGGTAAGCAGCAGCGTACCGCCGCGCAGGCTTTTGGCATCGCCGATTGACGAGACGGTCACGTCAATACTCTGACCGAGGGAGTAGCCCGGCGGTAGCGTGGCGCTGATCGCCACCGCCGCCACGTTCTTCACCTTCGGATCGATTTTGGCCGGCAGCTGCACGCCGAACTGGCGCAGCATATTGGTGACCGATTGACTGGTGAACTTCACCTGGTTTTTATCACCGGTACCGTCAAGGCCGACCACCAGGCTGTAGCCAATCAGCTGGTTGCCGCGTACGCCCTGGATATCCACCACGTCACGCAGCGGCTGCGCCACGGCGCCCGCGCTGAAAAGACACAGCAAAAAGAGGATCCGTTTCAACATTATGGCCTCCGTCAGATAGGGAACAGCGGGTGGTTGAAGAAGCGCACCAGCCAGCCAGCGGCGTTGGCATCGCTCAACGCGCCGCGCCCGGCGTAGGAGATGCGCGCGTTGGCAATGCGCTGCGACGATACCGAGTTATCGCGCTCGATATCATCAGCGCGCACCAGCCCGGTGACGCGCATATACTCGTCGCCCTGGTTGAGGGTGAGCCACTTTTCACCGCGAATCGCTAGCACGCCGTTAGGCAGCACTTTATAGACCGCCACGGTGATCGCGCCGCGCAGGCTGTTTTGCTGCTGCGACGTGGCGCTGCCGTTGAAGTTACGGTTGCCGTCTACTGAACCAGAGAGCTTATCGACCGAGTGGCCGAAGGCTTCCGGCACCCCAAGGGAGACGTCGTTCTTCTTGCCGAAGTTGGTCCGCGCCTGCTTGCTGGCCTGCGTGGATTCGTCCAGCTTCACGGTCAGAATGTCACCCACGCGATAGGCGCGGCGATCCTGAATCAGCGACCAGTTATAGCCACTGTTGTAGACGCCGCCGCTGCGTACTTTGGTTTCCGGCATGGCAAAATCTTCCGGCGGCGCATACGCCGCGTCGTCTTTGTGCACCAGCAATGCCGGGCTTTCACAGCCCGACAGCATCAGTGCCAGCAAAACGACTACTACCTGCTTTTTCATTGCGTTCTCTTTACTGCCCTGCCGTTACATCGACTGCGTGACAAACTTCAGCATGTCGTCTGCGGCAGAGACCATTTTGGCGTTCATTTCATAGGCGCGCTGTACGGTGATCATGTCGACCATCTCTTCAACGACCTGCACGTTTGAGCCTTCCAGCGACCCCTGCTCCAGCTGGCCAAACGCCTCTTCACCCGGCACGCCCTCTACCGCTTCACCGCTGGCGGCGGTTTCGAGATACAGGTTGCCGCCGATGGCTTCCAGGCCGGCCGGATTGACGAAATTCACCAGCGTTAGCTGGCCCAGCTCAACCGGATCGGCCTCGCCCGCAACGGTGGCAGTAATGGTGCCGTCTTTGCCAATCTGGATATCTTTGACGTTGTCCGGCAGCTCAATCTGCGGGATCAGCGGCAGGCCCTGGGCGTTGGTCAGCACGCCTTCCGGCGTTTTTTGCAGGTTGCCGGCGCGGGTATAGGCGATATCGCCGTTGGCAGTCTCGACCTGGAAAAAGCCCTGTCCGGAAATGGCAACGTCAAGGCTCTGCCCGGTGTTCTGAATGCTGCCAACGGTGAACTCTTTCTGGGTGCCGACAATCTTGACCCCGGTACCGTACTGAATACCGGTCGGGGAGACGTTGTTCTGATCGAGCTGGCCGCCCGGCGTACGCTGGTTCTGATAGAACAGATCGGCGAACATCGCACGGTCGCGTTTAAAACTGGTGGTGTTAACGTTCGCCAGGTTGTTGGAGATGGCGGTCATTTTGGCGTCCTGCGCCGCTAAACCAGTTTTACTAATCCATAAAGCGGGATTCATCTGTATTCCTTAATTCGTCTTCTTAGGTGCCGCGAATCAGGCGGTTGCCTGCGGTTGCCAAATCTTCTGCAGCCTTCATCATCTTGATCTGCGCTTCGAACTGACGGTTGAGCGCAATGCTGGAAACCATCTCACCGATAGCCGACACGTTGGCCGCCTCCAGATGTCCGGCGGCCACCGTGACGTCTTCATCACGGGGAGTGAACGCGGCGTTGCTGACCAGAAAACCGGCGTCGTTCTTACTGAGCTGGCTGGCCGGAATATTCACCAGCTTGACGCGGTCAACCTCCATCGGCGCGGCAATGTCGCCGTCTTCCGGGACAATGGTGATGACCCCATCCTCGGCAATCGACACGGAAGAGAACGGCGGCAGCACGATAGGGCCATTGTCGCCCTCCAGCGGCAGGCTGCTTACCGACAGCTCGCCGTCGGCGTTGACGTCAATCTGGCCGTTACGGGTGTAGACCTCACGCGGGCCGCTGCGCAGCGCAATCAGCCCGTCGCCTTTGACGGCAATGTCCAGATCGCGGCCGGTTTCCCGTACCGCGCCCGGCGCTAAATCCACGCCGCCCTGGGTAGGCTGCGCCAGATAGCGGGAGGCATACCCCTCGCCGCTGACCTGCTGGGTCAGCGCCTTATCGAGATCGCTGCGAAAGCCCTGGGTATTGACGTTTGCCAGGTTGTTAGCGTGAATCTCCTGCTGCGACAGGCTGCGCGAGGCGCCGCTGACCGCGGTGAAAAGTAGGCGATCCATCGATTACACCGCCTGGAACAGCGCGCTCATCATGCTGTCGTTGGTGCTGATAACTTTGGTGTTCGCCTGGTAGTTGCGCTGGGCGGTCATCAGCCCCACCAGCTCAGAGGTCAGGTCGACGTTGGAAGATTCCAGCGCGCCGGACACGATGGAGCCCAGCAGACCGGAACCCGGCGTGCCGGTCAGCGGTGTGCCGGAACTGGCGGTTTGCGCCCAGGTGGTGCCGTCCTGTGATTGCAGACCGTTCGGGTTGGTAAAGTTCGCCAGCACCAGCTGACCTTGCAGCAGGCGCTCCCCGTTGGAGAAGGTGGCGTAGACGCTGCCGTCTTCGTCAATCGCCTGGCCGGTACGCTCGCCGGAGGCATAGCCGTCGCCTTTATTTTTACTGACCGAGAAGTCGGAGCCGTACTGCGTGGTGCCGCTGTAGCTCATGTCCAGAGTAATCGCGTCAGCGCCCGCAATATCGGCGGTCAGGGCAACCGAGCCGCTCGGGTCCGTCAGAATACCCTGGCTGTTGAACGTCAGGTTTTGCACCTGATTCATACCACCGCTGGTCACCGGCTGATCGTCCATGTAGTAGTACACTTGCCATTCGTTCTCGCCGGTTTTGACGAAGTACTGGTTCAGCGTGTGTTCACGGCCCAGCGAATCATAAACCTGCGTGGTGTAGGAGTTGTTGTAGGAGGTATTGTCTTTATAGTCGAACGGCGAGGTGGCCGGGACTTCCGCTCGCGCATCAATATTGGCGGTAAAGTCGATGCTCTCGGTGGCTTTTGCCGGAATGGAACCGCTGCTGATGGTCAGGTTGCTGATGGAACCCACCTGCAGCGTGCCGCTGGCGTCGACCGGATAGCCCTGAAGGTACATGCCCAGGTTATTCACCAGGTTGCCGTTGCTATCGGTACCGAAGTAGCCCGCACGGGTATAGGCGGTCGTCCCCGCGCTATCGCGAACCATAAAGAAACCGTTGCCGTTAATCGCCAGATCCAGCGCGGTGCCGGTAGAGGTGATGCTGCCCCCTTTGGTGATGCTCTGGGTCACGGCAGAGACGCCCACGCCCAGCGGCTGGCTTTCGGCGTACAGCGCGGAAAACTCAGCGCGACCGGACTTAAAGCCCACGGTGCCGGAGTTGGCAATGTTGTTCGAGATAGCGTTCAGCTGTTCGGTAACGGCATTCAGACCGGAAGTTGCAATACTAAAGCTCATAATCGTTCCTGTTTAATTCGCTGCCTGATTCACTTCAGGCTGTATTTTTTGCGGTGGTGCCAAACTGGGTAATGTTGTTGTAGGCAATCTCGCCCAGACCGTTGATGTTCAGTACGGTCGAGCTGCCGTCGAGCGGAATGCGCACGTTGCTGACCACGCCGCCGACTTCAATCGGCACGTTCTCTTCGCCGGTATCGGTCACCACGCTCAGGGTGTATTTCCCCTCGCTCAGGCCCAGTTCTTCCGGGTCGATGGTAAAGTCCACCTGACCCGCTTCCTGTTTGCCCAGCTCAATCTTGTGCTCCACGCCGGCAGAGTCTTTCACGATCACCGTCACCACGTTGGCGGCGTGCTCCAGGGTCAGACGGCCGTCGAGGACCGTTTCGCCGTCGCTTTCAATCGAGCCGGTCTGCACCATCACGTGCTGCCCGACCAGATTGCCGGTAGTGAGCGTCTGCAGGTTGTCCATCAGCACGGAGCTGTTGGCCATCAGCTGCGACATGGTTTCCATCGACTGCACCTGGGTGAGCTGCGCCAGCTGGCTGACGTACTCGGTGCCGTCAGTGGGGTTCAGCGGATCCTGATTCTGGATCTGCGCCACCAGCAGCTGCATAAACATGGTATTCATGCCGGAAGCGGTATTGCTGCTGACGACGCCGTCCGTACTGCTGGACGCGCGGCTGTCGGTGTAGGCGCTATCTACGTTCATCGTTATGCTTCTCCCAGTCGCAGCAGGCTTTGCTGCATGCTTTTAACGCTGTTCAGCACGTCGACGTTGGTTTCAAAACCACGCGACGCGGACATCATGTCGGCCATCTCTTCCACCACGTTGACGTCCGGGTAGTAGACGTAACCGTCGGTGCTGGCCATCGGGTTATGTGGCTCGTAACGCTGTACCGCACTGCCGGTTTCGATAACGTCCATCACCTGCACGCGCGCGCCGGTCAGCGCGCGGCTTTGCATCAACTCATCATTTTTATAAACCGCTGCAAAAACCGGGCGGCGCGCTTTATAGGTGCCGTCTTCGGTCGCAGAGGCGGTTTCCGCGTTAGCGAGGTTACTGGCGATGGTGTTAAGACGAACGGTTTGCGCCGTCATCGCCGATCCCGACACGCGATAGATATCCGAAAAAGCCATAATCCGTGGTTACCTGCGTTGGTTTACTTACCTTCAATGGCCTGCTTGAGGCCAGTGAACTTCATGTTTAAAAAAGCCAGGCTCGTCTGATAGTCCTGGGTGTTCTTCGCAAACTCGGCCTGCTCAACGTTCAGCGACACGGTGTTCCCGTCCGAAGCGGGTTGATAGGGCACGCGATACATCTCCTGCGCTGACGTCTGCTGAGAAAAACTCGACCGCGAGCGTTGCATCTCAGAGGCAAAATCAATATCTTTAGCCTGGAAGTTGGGGGTATCGACGTTTGCCAGATTGGCTGACAGCAACTCTGCTCGGGAAAGTCGAAGTGCTACAGCCTGTGGATGAACGCCCAATGCTTTGTCAAAAGTAATACTCACAATTCACACCCTCGTGAAACTAAAACCTGCTCGATCTGCGCTTTCGTATAGCAATTTTCATGCCAAGGTTTTAACTACATGATTTATAATATCTTTGTTCATTTATTTCGCGCAGGTGTGAAACGGGATTTCCGCTTCCTCGCGGGCTTTTTCCTGCTGGCGCTGGCGAGCAGTGCGCCCGCCTCCGCCGCCGAACGCCCCACCAGCGCCCGCAAGCAAATTTACGTCGCCGTCCAGCTCCACGCGGCCGACATCGTTCGCCAGGAAGCCAAACGCCGTCAGTGGCCTGAATATCAGGCGAAGATGAACCTGTTTATTCCTGCGGAAGCCTCGCAGTACGCAACCTGTCGCCAGGAACCGGCGGTTTCTCTGCCCGGCGGCGACCGTCTCGACCTCAACCGCCTACGTTTTGACGTCCGCTGCGCCGATGCCAGCGGCTGGGATATTGCCGTCACCGTCAAACCGGATATCTATCTGCCGGTCATCGTCGCCGATAGCGCCCTCGATCGCGGCCAGGTGATCACCGCCGACCGTATCGCCATCCGCAAATTCAACATCAGCAGCACCCGCGGCGACTACCTGACCAAACCAGAAGACGTTATCGGGATGACCGTCAAACGCCGCGTGCGCGATCGCCAGCCGATTATGCTCAGCCAGTTGGATTCGCCGACGCTGGTTGACCGCGGCCAGCGGGTCATGATGGTGGCGTCACAAAACGGCGTGGAGGCCCGTACCATGGGTGAAGCCATGAAGAAGGGTCGCAAAGGCGAGATGATTAAGGTGAAAAATGAGAGCAGCGGGCGCGTGGTCAGCGCCATCGTCGCCGATATCGGCGTGGTGAACATGGTGTACGCCAGCGGGCAGTAAAAAACTTCCTCTTCCGTTTAAGTTACCGGCCCCGCAGGCCGCTCTTTACTGACAACGGCGCAGGAAGTCCTGCTTCCGCAGGGCAAGGCTCATACGCAACCACAATAAACAATCAAAACGAGGGCGAAGCGATGAAAGTTAGCGCGACACAGTACAACCTGACCACCGCAATCAATAAAGCAAGCAGCGCGGAACAAACCCGCACCGTGGCGCAGGAAGGCTCCAGCGTGACGCGCAGCGCCGCCATCGATCCCGTACTGGGCGATGCACAAACCCAGCTGAGCACGCTGCCGGAAGTGGACATGGCGCGCGTGGCCGAAATGAAAGAGGCCATCAGCAGCGGCAAAATCAGCGTTAACGTTGATGCGCTGACTGACGCAATGCAGAAGTATTTTCAGAGGTAATTTATGACTCACGCAGCCCAGCGCGTTAAAGCACTGATTCAGGACATGACCGAGGACCGCAAGCGCTACCCCGCCCTGGCCGCCCTTCTTGAGAAGCAGCGCCACCATATTGTGGCACGCGACGCCGCGTCGTTGGACGCGGTTAACGAGCAGATTATGGCGCTGTACCAGCAGCTGTCGAAAAGCAGCCAGCAGCGCTACCAGCATCTGAACGGTCTGGGCATCGATCCCAACACCGAAGGCATGAAAACGCTGATCGCCCGCCTCCCCGTCACCCATCAGCCTTCCGTTTCTGCCCTCTGGCAAGGGCTGCAGCAGCAGGCCGCCGACTGCCAGATTGCCAACGACTACAACGGCGCGTTGATGAATATGCAGCAGGAGATTCTGGGGAATGTGCTGAATGCCAGCGCGCCGGAGAATTGGCTGTACCAGCAGGGGTAGGATCGTTGTCTGGCAAATTCGCCTTGCCAGACAACGAATGCAGATCTAAAGCTGAAGCCATTCCAGCTTACGCAGCAGTTTCCTGGCACCGCGAAAGTTCAAGTGATGCGCATCGGAATAATCCTCTGGCTCAAAATCCCGATCTTCGGACATGTCGATAAAAAACACGGATTCATTATCGGCAATAGCGCTCAGGAACGCTTTCGTCTGCTGCCGCATCTCCTTATGGAACAATGCGTTGTACTGCGGAGTAAAGGGCTGAATAACGAAATAAATATGCCCTTGAGCGACGCTCACCTGCTCAACCATCTGCTGGATGATGAGCTTATTGTATTCGGCGACCCCTTCACGATCATAAAACTGGGCAAAATAGTCAGCCTCACGACGCGCCAGAGCCTGACTATAATGGGAAGTGGTAGTGATTTTTTTTTCTGGTTTTAATGAGACGTGCGGGCGTAACCCCGCAATTTCACGCTTTGCTGCCCATGCAACAATATCAATATTGAGCAAATCAACGATCGGTTCACGCGCGTAATGAAAGGCGAACCGTTTATACGCTGATTGTCGACGGTAATCATACGGAATACTATTTTCATTAAAAAAACAGGAAGCCAAATGAAAATAGCTATTGGCCCCTTTTGAGAGCTCATGAAAGAGTTCGAAAAAGCCTGTCACGATGACGAAATCTCGCACATTGCACGCAGCAATGCAGTGCTCGACCAACGTTTTATTGTACGTTGCATCACCGCTCGCAATCGATAGATTCACCGAGTTATTCAATAGCGCATCGTGCATGCCGTAATATGCAAAAGACGAACCGAGGATCGCCTTATTAAATTGAGGATGGCTGTTCAGCTTTTGCAGATTGTTATTGAGGATCCCGACCATATCAATATGCTGACGGATAACGCCGAGAAAACCGTCAAGATGACCAGCGCATGCAGCCGCCGCTTCAATGTTGATAAGCCCAAGTCCATTTTCGCTGCCCACGTGGCGCTCACCCTGATTGTCCACCAGCAGTACTGGACGAGATAACGGCGGCACAGCCAATAAGTCTTCCGCCGCGCCCTCATCGGTGTAGATAACCCGCGCACAGCGCAGGGGTTCCTTATCCAGAATACCCTCTATCAGCGCCACATTTTGCCGAGTACCAACATAAACAAAATCCCATGGTCGACGTTGTACCATCCATTGCCAGAAGGTCGACAAATATTCTGAAAAAGAGATTATCTCACTATCAGTCGCCTCTTTTTCAGCGGTGATAATTAACTGCTCGATAAAATCAATCGCAGGTTTTCCCTCAGGAATACAGTGCTGGTACAGCAGAACGCATTGTTTAATGGCATCAATAACCGCATCATCCTTTTTTCTGGATAGCGTTAACGCCAGATTTTTAATTTCGATCAGGAAAGCCAGTTCATCAGCAATCGCCGGGTTTTGCCCCATCGTATTATTCACTCCAGGCATTAACGGTTCAGAAACGCGATGGCCGTATTACGCGCAATAGGTTCATTACTAAAAAAATCAACGCCATCAAAAAGGTAGTGATGGATATACTTTTTCAACCTTTCATAATCGAATGTTTTATAGAAACAATGGCCGATCGCCGTGACCGGTTTATGCAGTAATAACCCTTCAAGGCCTACCGTCGAGTTAATCGTCACAACCTCTTCAGATTGCTTGATAAGTTCAGTCGTCAGTTCATTTGATAACATAAAGCCCAGCGTTTGTTGGAGCCGCACGATATGTTGCACCTCCTCGCGCTTTGGCTCAGCCGGGTGAATCTTGACCACCACGTGGTAGCCCCTTTGTTCTGCAAGATGTAACGCATATCGAATCACATCTTCATTTTTAAAGTCGGAATACAGCCACAGCTGCGCATCAGTTGAAACCTGGAGCGGAACAAAAAGATACGGTATCCCGGTATTGAGAACCTTATGCTGAGAACTTGCCTCAATAACGTCTGCCAGCGCGTTTCCCAGAGCCTGGCGTGGCGGTCGCGACTTAAAGGTATGGTAATGCGCCATCCAGGATTGATGCATACCCTCATCCACCGCTGGGTAACGATCGAGAATCTCCGGCGTCATTGCCAGCCGGGAATGCGCGTTGGTACCTTCAGGGTCGACAAAAATCTTGTCCGGTAGATTCGCCAGCTCTACAAACTGCGTGGGGATCGACGTCATCTCACAGAATGCTTTCGCCGCTTTTGCGCCAATTCCGCAGCCACTGCACATCACAACACGCGAAATCGTTGCGGGGTCAAACTGACTAATGAACACGAAGCATGACATCAGTACTTGCCAGCACACCTCTCGTTCACCGCCACCCACAACATACTCAAAGCACTCCTCGAGCGATTTTCCAAGCCGTTTGGCCAGCCGAGGACTGGATTGTCGAAACGCCGCCTCGACGGGCGCTGAAGTGAAAATCGGAATCTGAATAACCTGACACTGAGGAAGCTGATGCTTCACGAATTCGCAGATCGGCCGATCCCGGGAAACAAAGATCGCGTCTTTTTGCTTCTGTTCCGGCAGGGCGTTAACAATACGAGAGAAGAACTGAGCGTAGTTGATCCCCTCAATCAAAAACATGACCATGGCGAACCTATCAGGTTGTTACGTTCAAAGGCGAGGACGATAGATGCCGGAATGCCCCGGCATCGTGACGCATGGCATTACAACAATGCTAAACCACAGAGCAGGCTATAGTCGGAAGAGGTTCCCTCTTCCGCCGTCAGCGGGTTCTGCTGTTGCCAGCCGCGCAGCGCGCTAACCAGCAGCGCCACGTCGTCCTGGGTCAGCTCACCCTGCTCGGCGCGAATAGCGCACAGCATTTTGATGTGGAAGAACTGGCGCGCCAGACCCAGCAGCGCTTCGCCGTAATTGGTGCAGCCTACGCCGGGGAAAATATCGCTATACAGCTGATAAATAAGAATATTGCGCAGAGTATGCGGCTGATGATTAAACAGCGTAAGCGTGGACCAGGCCGCATCCAGCATCTGCTGACGCTCTGCCAGTCGGGCAGGCTGCATGATCGACAGCTCGCTCAGCTTCAACGTCATCCCCATTTTCTCAACCATCGGCAGGTTCAGATTCAGACGCATCGTGCCCATCGCTTTTAACGCCGCAATACGATTTTCCGCGATCGGCGGCAGCATCGCGAACTGCTGCGCCAGTACGCCTTGTTCCGCCAGCGCAGCCAGCTGCTCGCCCAGGCTCACCAGCAGCGCCGGGTCGCTTTCCCCGCAGTCATGATGCTGCTGCGCTTTGCTCAGCAGCACGCCAATGGCGTACAGGCTGACGTCCAGCGTCAACGCCGGATGCACCGCCAGGTTGATGCACTGTTGGTTAAGCACCTCGCTCCACGCGCTCAGCAGATCATCACTCTGCGGCGCAGCCTGCGCAGTGTGCAGAATGAAGGCTTCCGGGTTGAACAACATCTCTTTGGCCGCCGTTTCACAGCCGATATCCAGCGTCTCGCGCTGCTGATTTTTCAGCTTCACGCTAATGTGCGGCCACGCTTCCTCAGCCTGCTGACAGGCAGGACAGTCGCAGGGCGTTTCTCGCGCATCAAAACGCGAAACAAATTCAGGGTGATAATGTTCAATCAGTTCCATGTTCATTCTCTTTCACGGGCACGGTTTCCCGATGCTTACGGAAAAACCAGTGGGTGCAGTCAATCGGTTCGCCGGTGGCAGGATCCGAATGACGCTGTAAGAAGGCGAAACTTGGGCTAAAGCCCAGCCATAGCGATGGCTGGCTCATCAGGGTGGTCCAGCAGCTATCAAGGCTGGCAGGGTGTGTCGTCTTATCCTGATAGGCGTCCAGCAGCGTGTCGTAGTAATTCGCATTCACCGCGTAGGCGCACGCGCAGCCTGCGTTATAGATTCGCGCCACCCCTTGTAAAGACTGGGTTGGCCGGAAGCTGTCATAGCGGCCGCCGAGCAGCAGCACCTGCCAGTCCAGCTGATCCAGGCCATTAAGCAGCTTGTTGATGTTGTTGACCGCATTTTCCTTCCTGACGAACTGCAGTTCGGCATCCAGTAGCGCCACGTTCCGCCAGCCCTGCCGTTTCGCCTGCGCGATGACCTGAACGTGGGTCTGGCGTTCATCAGCCACTTTCGCCACCGGCCAGATTTGGCCGGCCTGCACGCCTAGCGCCAGCAGCGCCTCACAGCGTGAGGACAGCGCTGATGCCTGCAGTGGATCGTAAAGAACGGCCACCTTCTCAAACACCGACCAGTTCACCTGCGCATTAAGCGGCGCGATACTCAGACGGCGATAGTGCGCCAGCAGATTGGCATCGCTGACAAAATCATCGAGCGTCAGGTCTACGGCCGTAGAGGTGTCCAGGATGTAGTCTTTGTCGTAGGTATTGCTGCTGTGCGAAATGCACAGGATGGCCCGCTGCGGATCAAGCTGCTGAACCGGCGTCGTAAACCCTTTGAGAAAACCGTCCTCTTCCGCTCGGCTGGCATCATCGTCATAGCGGTGTGTTTTCAGCAGACTACGGTGATAACCAAACGTGCCGTTCAGCGCGTGACATTGGCCGAACGGGTGCGTCAGGTAAATTTTGTCCAGATGGCTATACCAGATATAGATCTGGTCGCTGCCGGAGAAGGGCGCGCGGTTGGCCTGCATCTGCGCCACCTGATAAGAAATTTTATCCGGCGCATAGTAGTCATCGTCATCAAAGCAGATGATGTATTCGCCTTTCGCCAGCGCATTGAGCCGATTGCGCTTATTGCCCAGCGTCAGGCGCGCCGGGCTGTGGATATAGCGCACGTTCGGCGTCGCCGGATCGCTCATCATCTCAACAAGATCGGCATTACTGCTTGCGGAGTCATCGAGAATAATCAGCTCGCGCCGGTCCGCCGGATAGTCCTGGTATTGCCAGATATAGAGCAGATAGGGCAGAAACTCGCGGCGGTTGTAGGTCGGGCAGACGACGCTGACAAACGGCGTTGTCTGCGGCCGCGGACGCTGCTGGCGAGCAATCAGCGCGGACATCAGGTTCGTTTTATTCGCGGTTTTCATCACAATTATCGCTGCCGTGCCGCGGCCTGCTGCTGGCGTAGCCAGCACTGGGCAGAAACCGCATCCGTCATTTTTTGCTCCCGACGGTTGAGCTCCATCCGGCGGTCGCTGCGTTTAGCATCCAGCACCAGCTCAAGGCTTTTCTCGCGCTTTGCCTCAGCCAGCAGGTTGCCCTGAATTTTATTGGCTTCAAGCGTTGCCAGCGCCTGCTCTTGTTTCTGCCAGTCGATAACACGCTGAATATTATGTTTATATTTCGACTGATTGATCATCATGACGGCGCTGTTCACGCTCTGCGACGCCAGCCCGGAGGCCAGCGAGGTCAGCGCATCTATATTCTTCTCAAAGCGTTGGCAGACCTGCTTTTGCGACGCCAGCTTCGCGCTAAGATCGTCCACCGCGCGGGTGCGCATCAGGTGAAGCTGTTCCAGCGTAGAAATCAGTTTGCTCATCGTGCATTACCCTGCTTGCGCCAGCGTGCGCAGGTCATTAATGGTGGCATCCATTAACGCTGCGTCCTGAACTTCCTGTTGTAAGAATTGCGTTATCGCCGGCGAGAGCCGCACGGCCCTGTCGGCCAGCGGGTCGGCCCCGGCCACGTAACCGCCGAGTGGAATCAACGGCTTAATACTCTGGTATTCGGCATACAGCTGCTTGAGCGTACGTGCGGCCAGCTGATGATCGCGGCTCGTGACCTGGCTCATACAGCGGCTGATAGACTGGCCAATATCGATAGCCGGGTAGTGTCCCGCCTCCGCCAGATGGCGCGAGAGAACGATATGACCGTCGAGTACCGCGCGCGCGCAGTCAACGATCGGATCCTGCTGATCGTCCCCTTCCGCCAGCACGGTATAGAGCGCCGTCATCGATCCGCGGCTTTCACTATTACCCGCGCTCTCCACCAGCCGGGGGATCATGCTGAACGCCGACGGCGGGTAGCCTTTGGTGGCCGGCGGCTCGCCGAGCGACAGCGCAATTTCACGCTGTGCCATGGCGTAGCGGGTCAATGAATCCACCAGCAGCAGTACGTCTTTGCCTTTATCGCGGTAGTAGCTGGCGATGGTGTGGCACAGCTCGGTGGCCTTAATACGCATCAGCGGCGATTCGTCCGCAGGCGCGGCAACAATCACCGACTTCGCCAGCCCTTCGGCCTGCAGGGCGTTCTCAATAAACTCTTTGACCTCACGACCGCGTTCGCCGATCAGCCCGACCACGACCACTTCAGCCTGGGTGTAGCGGGTAATCATCCCCAGCAGTACGCTTTTCCCTACGCCGCTGCCCGCCATCAGCCCCACGCGCTGACCTTTTCCGATGGTCAGCAGGCCGTTTATCGCACGTACGCCAACGTCCAGCGGTGCTTCCACCGGCTGGCGTTTTAATGGATGCACCTGCGGTAGCTGCTGTGGCAACAGGGTGTCGCCGCCCAGCTTGCCTTTGTCGTCCAGCGGTTCGCCCAGACCGTTCACCACGCGCCCCAGCCACTGGTCGCCAATCATCACGCCTTCGCTTTTCCCGGCAGGGAACACGCGCGCACCGGCGATCAGACCGGAAGGCTGCTTAAACGGCATCAGGTAGGTGACGTCACGGTCGAAGCCGACGACCTGAGCGTCCATCATTTCTTGCTCGATGCTTTCAACATGGCACAGCTGGCCAATCGCCAGACGGCAGCCCACGCACTCCAGCAGAATGCCGTTTACCCGCACCAGACGCCCGGCAACGCGCGCCAGATCGATCTGCTCAATCGATCGCAGCGCCTGCTCGAAATCAAGGCTGCTCATGCGCGGTTTCCGGCAGCAGGTTGTCTTTTAGCACTGACATGCACTGATCGAGGCGATGCTGGCAGCCAACGTCCATCTCGGTCGTATCGGTCACCACGCGGCACTCGCCAGGTTCCAGCGCCGAATCGGCGGTCAGCCCCCATTCGCGGGCCTTTTCCGGCTCCGCTTCACTGATGCGGCGGAATTCTTCGGCGTTCAGCAGGACGCGAACCTGCTCAGGCGGCTGCGGCAGGCTGGTCACCGCCTCTTCCACCAGCGCCAGTAGCTGGGTCGGATGCAGCGCCAGTTCGCAGCGAATCACCTGCCGCGTCACTTTTTCCACCAGCTGCATCAGCTCTTCGCGACGACGCTGTTCGTAGCGGTCAAGAAACTGCTGCACGTTGGCGGTCATCTGCTCAAACGGCGCCGCGGCGTCCAGGAACTGCTGACGAGCCTGCTGTTTACCGTCGGCCAGGCCCTTACGCATCCCGTCTTCAAAGCCCAGACGTACGCCTTCCTGATAACCGTCTTCTTTGCCCTCTTCCCGTCCCTGCGCAAAGCCCTGGCTCACGCCTTCACGGAAGCCTTCCTCAAGCTGCTGCTGATATTCGGCCGGGTCCGGCGCCGCCACCGCGTTGTCTTCTAGCGGCGCATCGGGGGTCGCCCAGCGTTTACGCAGCGGCGGAAATCGATGCAGCTGCGGCTTGACGGCGGTCGATCGAGCGGCGGACAGCGGGAAGCTCCGTTTTTTGAACATGGCTTATTCCACCGTCTGCTCGGCGAACAGCTGAACCTGAATCTCGCCTTCTTCCACCAGCTGACGCAGGGTCTGCATGATCTCTTTACGCACCTGTTCGATACGGCTGACCGGCACCGGCCCCAGACGGGTGGTGGTGCTTTGCAGCAGCGTCACCTGACGTTTTGGCATAACGTTGAAAATGGCCTGACGCAGCACCGGCTCGGTGCCCTTCAGCGCAACGGCCCATTCGTCGATAGGCACCTCATCCATCAGGCGCTGCAGCGTCATCGGCGTCTGGCGGCTGAGGATGTAGAATTCGTACATTTCGTCCTGCAAATCGTCCACCACGCTTTCGTCACGCTCGCGCAGCTGCTCCAGTAGCTCCTGCTGATTGCTCGGAATACGGTTGACGATGTTGGCGGCGTGCTTAATGCCTGCCACCTTCGAACCGTGCTCGGACAGCACCGCAATGCCGCGGTCTATCAGGCGGTCCAGTTCATCAATGACGTCACGGTTAACATCATCAAGCCGCGCGATGCGGTAGATGATTTCGTCCTGACGCTCTTTCGGCAGCACGCTCAGCACGCTGGCGGCAATATCCGGCGGCAGGAAGGCAAGGAACACCGCCTGCAGCTGCAGGTGCTCCTGCTCAATCAGCGCCGCCAGCTGTGGGGTATCGACCCACTGCAAGCGCGCCATGCGATAGCGGATCTCATCGCCGTAAATGCCGTTAATCACGCTGCGGGCGATTTCGCCGCCCAGCGCTTTTTCCAGAATGCTGCGCAGGTAGTAGCGCGAGGCACCGTTGATGCCGCTCTGCTCGCGATAGTCAGAGAAGAAGTTGTTCATCGCCTGACGCGCGTGGTTGACCTTTACGTCGTGCAAACGCGCCATGGTTTCGCTTAGCAGCACCACCTCTTCGCGGTTCAGCTTCTGCATCACCTGCGCCGCCGCTTCTTCACCCACGCTCATCAGCAGGATGGCCGCCTGCTCCAGGCGGCTACGGCTACCCGAACTGCTACTCCGACTTACTGTTGCTTCGGTCATTGCTGTTAATCCATTGTTTCAGAACTTCCGCTACGCGCTCAGTCTCACTCTGGGCCAGGACCTGGAGGTACTCCACTTTGGTTTCCAGGCCGGAACTTTGCGGCGGCAGCAGATCATCATTGTTATTGAAGGCCGTGCTCGGCAACCCGGTCAGGCTGTCCTGCACCACGTCAGATTCATCGGTCAGCAGGTCTTTGTCATTCTGCTCAACCTCATTGACCAGACGCTCACGACGGCCCAGACGTTGGGCCAGCGGGCGCACGCCAAACAGCAGCGTCAGCAGCGCCAGCAGGCCAATGCCGCCGTTCTGCCCCCAGTACTGCATATCCGGGTCTTTCCACCATTTCTGACTCAGCGCGCCGTCGTTCACCGGGGCGGTAAAGGCCAGTACGTCCAGCGTCAGCGCATCGCCGCGCTGTTTATCAATCCCGGCGGCGCTCTCCACCAGACGGGTAATCGCGGTCAACTGCTCAGGGGCGATATTCGCCAGCGCGGGCGCCGTTTGGTTCAGCGCCACGGCCACGCTCAGTTTCTCCAGCTTGTAGCCGGGGTGACGGATATGGCGAATATCGCGGTCGAAGGCGTACTTGCGCTGCTCCTGGCTACGGCTGGTAAGGGAACGCGGATCGCTGGTGTTGTTTGCGGCCGTCGTTGCCGCAGCCGGAGCCGCTGCACCGGCAGCCTGTGCCGCCGCGGCCTGCGGGTTCTGGTTGACGGGACGGTTGCTCAGCGAGCCGGGAATGCCAAACGCCATCTCATTGGTGGTGTTTTCCTGACTCAGCTGCTCATCGCTGACGCGCGGATCTTTACCCAAGCGCTCCTGAGTTTCTTCCACGCGGCTTAGGTCTACGGTCGGCGCCACGCTGATACGGTAGTTGCCTGCGCCCACCAATGAAGTCAGCAGGCTGGCGATATTTTTACTGGTATCTTCGCGAATGCGCTGCGTAACGTCGTCACCCAGACGCTTGCCGGCAATACTGCCATCCGGGCCGGCGACGCCGTCCGACAGCAGGTTACCCGCCTGATCGACCACCCGCACGCTACCCGCCGCCATGCCCGGCACCGAACCGGAAACCAGCTGTACAATAGAGGCGACCTGTTGTTCATCCAACTGTCGCCCATAGCGCAGCTGCACCACGACCGAGGCGCTGCTATTCGGTTTATTCGTCAGGACGAACGAGCTGGACTCGCTCAGCCCAAGGTGCACGCGCGCGTGCTCTACCGGCTCCAGCGCCATAATGCTTTTTGCCAGCTCACCTTCCAGGCTGCGCTTGTAGCGCACGTTCTGAATGAACTGGCTGCTGCCGAGCATTTCTTCTTTGTCCATCAGCTCGTAGCCGTCCGGCGTCGCCGCGCTGATGCCCTTTGCCGCCAGCGCCATGCGCGCCTGCGACAGTTTATTTTCGGTCACCAGCACCTGGCCGTTGTCAGGGTTAATGCGGTAGGCAATATTTTCTGCCCCCAGCACGTCCACCACCTGGGAAACGGGCACCTGTTCCTGCGCGCCGTACAGCGCGACATAGCCCTGATTGCGGTTCCACAGCGACGCAATGATGGCGATAGCCAGCACCACGCCGCCGGCAATCGCCAGCAGCTTAGGATTGTTTACGCCAGTGGGCAGAGAGATGGCAGGGAGGCGAGCTTTGATTTTGTTTAACACGGTACAGACCTTACAGCGAAATATTCATCACTTCGTCGAGCGCGCTGTTGAGCTTATTGCGCACCTGCATCATCGCCGAGAAGGCCACGCTGGCTTTCTGGCTTTCGATCATCGCGCCGGCTAAATCGTCGCTCTGACCCATATCAATGGCGGTCTGTTTGGCGCCCGCGCTGTGCTGCAGGGCGTCAACGTTGTCGATGGCGTTGTTTAACACGCGGGAGAAAGAGACCGGGTTAGCGCTGGCGAACGCGCCGTTTGCGGGCGCAATCGTCTGGGCGGCGCTGGCCGAGCCGGCAGACGCCAGCATCGCCGTCTGCTGCATACGCTCCAGCAGCGCCTGTTGCACGGTGTTAATACCTGCGGCGGCAATCTTATCCATTATTTGTTCCTTTCTGGCCTCAGGAATAACATTCGATATCAATGCCTTCATCACGCATTGACGCAAGGCGGTAGCGCAGAGCGCGCGGCGTAATACCTAAAAACTCCGCGGTTTTGGATTTATTGCCCTTATGGCGCTTAAGCAGATCGATAATGTACTGGTACTCCGCCAGGCGGCCGTGCAGCTTCACATCACGGATGGCGGAACTGCCGCTGTCCTGCTCGCGGTAAGCGGGCATCACGCCCACTGCCGGCGTTTCCGGTAGCGGCACGCGCGCTACCAGCCCGAAGTCGGCGGCTTTAATTTCATCGCCGTTGCCGAGAATCATGCCGCGCTGGATAACGTTCTCCAGCTCGCGCACATTGCCCGGCCAGTCGTAGCCCAACAGCGCATTGCGCGCATCGTCGCTCAGGCGAACCTCTCCTTTGTGGAAGGCACGGTATTTGGCGATAAAACGCTGCACCAGAGGCAGGATGTCCTGCTTACGTTCGCGCAGCGGCGTAATATGGATAGGCACGACGGAAATACGGTAGAACAGATCCTGACGGAATCGTCCTTCGGCAATTTCCTGCTGTAAGTCTTTATTCGTAGAAGCAATCAGGCGAATATCCAGCGGAATACGTTTATGGCTTCCCAGACGTTCAACTTCCTGTTCCTGTAATACGCGCAGGAGTTTTGCCTGTAACGGCAGCGGCATATCGCCGATTTCGTCCAGCAGCAGCGTACCACCGTTCGCCTGTTCGAATTTTCCGGCCACGCTGGCGACCGCACCGGTAAACGCACCCTTTTCATAACCAAATAAAACAGCTTCCAGCATACTCTCTGGAATAGCGGCGCAGTTAACCCCGACGTACGGGGCTTCACTGCCGCAGGCATGCTCATGGATATATTTAGCGACACACTCTTTTCCGGTTCCTGTTTCACCGGTCACCAGCACGGACACATTATATTTAGCAACGCGTCGAGCTAATGAGATTACGCCCACGCTGGCAGGAGATGCGGCGATAAAGCCTTCCCCATGACGATCTTCACGTTCAATAATAATGCTCATTTTGGAGTACCAGTAAAAAATGACAAAAAAGATAACGCGCTAAATCTTTATTAAACGTGCGCTGTAATCACCTTGCTACATAGAAGATTAAAAGCGTTTTATAATGCTAATAAAGATTAAAGACTGCGGTATTATCACGAGGAAAGATTCCTTCCGTGAAAATATGTTGCCTAGTATACCCATCGACTAAGAATTGTCTCATTTTTAATGAATATTAAAACATTAATCTTTTAATTTCATACACTTAAAGAAGTTATTAATCAACGCAAAGGCGGAAAAATAATGGATTAATAACTGATGGATACTTGCAATAATAGTCAAGGAAAGGTCTAATTCACACCCTGAATAAAAGGCATTCGGGTTCTCGCCTCGCGATGAAGCTTCGATGTTGATGTAAAGCGTCACAACTTTCTCAAAACTCAAATGCTTCCAGGAAAAAAATTCGTGACCGTGATCAATAAATATCGCGGTGCACTCTTTTCACATCAGGTAACGTTATCAAACCGGAATAAATATGTACTCAGCTTCACATCGAATCAGAATTCATCAGCAGGATAGTCTCCCTGACCTGGTAAAACTTGATGTCAGCAAACTTGGTCGCCCATGGCATAAGCTGCCGAAATTAATGAACGACAGCTTTGACATTCTGGACGCGCGCCTGAGTATTTATTTTCTGAAGAAGCTACGTGTTAATGCCGCGTTAGAATCCATGACCTTTGCTATCGATCAGCATTATAAAAATGCACAGATATTCTCTACGCCTTATGGGAATATTGCCTTTGTAATCGACAGAATATTATTACTGAACATCCTCCATGATTATTATGGTCTGAGTAAAGACAGCAGCCATATTGAGCCGGATGAATCGTTACCGATCACCAAAACGGAAGAACGCCTGAAAAGCAAGCTGGGCCAGGAGCTGACCTCGCTGATTATTTGCAAAGAGACATTTGGTGAAGACCTGGACATTAAAGTTGATTATTCCACGGTGATTAATCAGTGGGCCTGGTGCATTACCTTCACTCTGGAAGGCTACAGCCACGGCAGCTTTAGCGTCCTGCTCGACAGCCCGCATATTGACCAGATGCTGGCGGCGCTGCGCGCGCCGGATAACTGCGCGCGCGGCGTAGAAAAAAGCGTCAGCCTGAGCCCGGCGCAGATCGAACGCCTGTTCGACAGCCTGCCGCTGAAGCTCGACGGCCGCCTTGCCACCCTCAACCTGACCGTCGCCCAGGTTGCCGACATCAAGCCCGGCGACATTATCCCGATCGCCATTAATGACCCTTTACCGGTATTTATCGGTAAAGAGCAGATTTTTGAAGCCACTATTGCCGAAGATCGCAGCAAGCTTTTCTTATGCGATATCCATGACAAGACAATCGAGAAGCCCTATGAGTGATTTACAACAAGAACTGAGCCAATCCTTGGATCTGGACGACCTGAACCTCAGCGATATGACCCAGGACGAGATGGTTGAAGGCAACATCCGCCACGATTTGCAGCCGGAAACACGCAATACGCCGCTGACTGACGTGCGTCGCATGGCGCTGTTCAGCCGTATCCCGGTAACGCTGACGCTGGAGGTCTCCTCCGTCAATATCTCGCTGGCCGAGCTGATGGCGGTGAACAGTGACTCGGTCATTGAGCTGGATAAAATGGCCGGCGAACCGCTGGATATCAAGGTCAACGGTATTGCGTTCGGTAAAGCGGAAGTGGTGGTGCTGAATGACAAATACGGCCTGCGTATTATCGAATTCAACGCCAAAGAGCTGGGCGAGCTGACCCGATGAACCGCGCGTTTTATCCGCTGCTGCTGATTGGCCTGCTGTTCGCACAGCCCGTGCTGGCGGCGAACGGCGACATCACGCTTTTTAGCACCACGGCAAACGGCGCCGGGCAGGATTACAACGTCAAAATTGAAATCCTGATCCTGATGACCCTGCTCGGCCTGCTGCCGATCATGGTGCTGATGATGACCTGCTTCACCCGATTTATCATCGTGCTGGCGATTCTGCGCCAGGCGCTGGGCTTACAGCAGAGTCCGCCGAACAAGATCCTCACCGGCATCGCGCTGGCCTTAACGCTGCTGGTTATGCGCCCGGTATGGACCACCATTTACGCCGACGCCATCGAGCCATTCCAGAATGACCAGATCACCCTCAAGCAGGCGCTGGTTAACGCCGAAGCGCCGCTGAAACGCTACATGCTGGCGCAGACCAACAATAAGGCGATGGCGCAAATCATGACCATTGCCGGCATTGAAGGCGATGCCCGCGAGCAGGATCTGACCATCGTCACCCCGGCCTACCTGCTGAGCGAGCTGAAAACGGCCTTCCAGATTGGCTTTATGATTTACATCCCGTTCCTGGTTATCGACCTGATTGTCGCCAGTATTCTGATGGCGATGGGGATGATGATGCTGTCACCGCTGATTGTCTCATTGCCGTTTAAGCTGATGCTGTTCGTACTGTGCGACGGCTGGACGCTGATTGTCGGCACGCTGACCTCCAGCGTACAAGGATTGTAGCGATGATGAATATGGACACCGCGGGAGACATCATGGCCTCCGGCATTCACCTGGTGTTGCTGATCTCCGCCGTGGCGATTATCCCGAGCCTGTTGGTGGGTCTGTGCGTGAGTATTTTCCAGGCCACCACCCAGATTAACGAACAGACGCTGAGCTTCCTGCCGCGCCTGGTGGTCACGCTCGGCGTGCTGATTTTCGCCGGAAAATGGATGTTGACGCAGCTGGTCGATTTTACCGTCCAGATTTTCCATCAGGCGGCGGCGCTGGTCGGTTAAGCCACAATGGGAATCGATATTCAGACGCTGTGGACGCCGATAATGGCGCTCGTACTGCCATTCTTCCGCATCCTCACGTTCCTGCATTTTGTGCCGGTGCTGGATAACCGCGTCTTTTCGCGCCGCATTAAAATTGGCACCGCGATGGCCCTGGCGATCATCATTACCCCGATGCTGCCCAATAACGTGGTGCTCAATGAGCTGCTGTCGGTACGCTCAATCCTGCTGATTGGCGAACAGCTGCTGTGGGGATTCTTCTTCGCCATGGCGCTCCAGCTGGTATTTGTGGCGCTGCAAACGGCGGGGAATATTCTGTCGATGAACATGGGGCTCGGGATGGCGATGATGAACGACCCGGTCAACGGCAGCTCGACGACGGTTATCTCGCAGATCATCTACGTCTTCTGCGCCCTGCTGTTTTTTATCATGGACGGGCACCTGCTGCTGGTAACGATTCTGTTTAAAGGCTTCAGCTACTGGCCTATCGGCCAGGCCATTAACCAGCCAACGCTGATGCTGATAGGCCAGGGGCTCGGCTGGATCATGGCCTCCGCCACGCTGATTGCGCTGCCCACCACCTTCGTGATGCTGATTGTACAGGGCGGTTTCGGCCTGCTGAACCGCGTCTCGCCGACGCTCAACCTGTTTTCCCTCGGCTTCCCAATCAGCATGCTGTTTGGCCTGCTGTGTATTTCGATGCTGGTCACCAACATTCCTGACCACTATCTCAATCTGACCAACGAAATTCTGGCGAAACTCGACGCCATAAGGGTGCAGTAATGGCCTCCAGCGGCGATAAAAGCGAAAAACCCACCGCCGGGAAGCTGCGCAAGGCGCGGCAGAAAGGGGATATTCCCCGTTCAAAAGATTTAACCATGGCGGTTGGGCTAGTGGCGTCATTCTTCACCCTGACCGCTTTTCTACCCTATTACCGGCAGCTGATTGGCGAGTCGTTTGCCGCCGTCGGCACGATGGCGCAAGACCTCGATAACCCAAACGTTTTGAACCAGTTTCTACTGCTGAACCTGTGGGTATTGCTGCGCTTTATTGCCACGCTTATCCCCATTCCCATGGCCTGCATGATTGCCAGCCTGGTGCCGGGAGGCTGGATTTTTACGCCGTCAAAACTTAAACCCGACTTTAAGAAGCTCAGCCCCATCAGCGGCCTTAAGCGCATGTTCTCCGCCAGCCATTACACGGAAGTGGGGAAGATGATGCTGAAATGCGCGACGATCCTCGCCGTTATCTACACGATGGTGCACGATCAAATGGACAGCCTCCTCCATCTCCAGCGGCTGTATCTGTATCAGGCCATCGGCCATGGATTCGGTATTTTCCATCACGTTGTCAGCTATTTTGTCGCCGTTATCGTTATTTTTGCCCTGCTTGATGTGCCGTTGAGCAAGTTCATGTTCACGAAGAAGATGCGCATGACCAAGCAGGAAGTCAAAGAAGAGTACAAAAATAACGACGGTAACCCGCAGATTAAGGGCCGTATTCGCCAGCTCCAGCGCCAGATGGCGATGGGGCAAATCTCGCGCACCGTACCCGAAGCCGATGTGATCATCACCAACCCAACCCATTACGCGGTGGCGCTGAAGTATGACCCGCAGAAAGCGGAAGCGCCGTATATCGTCGCCAAAGGCATTGATGACGTTGCGCTATGGATTCGTGAAGTGGGCGCCAGCCACAACGTTGAAGTGGTGGAGTTTCCGCCGCTGGCACGTGCGGTGTACTACACCACCCGCGTCAACCAACAAATTCCGGCGCAGCTGTTTCGCGCCATCGCTCACGTCCTGACCTACGTCATGCAGCTGAAGTCGTGGCGCGAAGGTCGCACTGAGCAAAAACCAAGCCTGAACAGGCATATAGACATTCCTCAAGAGGTATTAAAAGCCAATGGCGAACAGTAAGATGCACAACATGTTCGGCATGCTCCGTAAGGCGCAGATTGCCGTGCCTATCCTGCTTCTCTGCGTGCTGGCGATGGTGATCCTGCCGCTGTCACCGCTGATGCTGGATATCCTGTTTACCTTCAACATTGTACTGGCGGTCATCGTGCTGCTGGTTTCGGTGAATATGCAGCGTCCGCTGGACTTTGCCATCTTCCCGACGCTGCTGCTGATCACCACGCTGATGCGTCTGACGCTGAACGTGGCGTCCACGCGCGTGGTGCTGTTGAACGGTCATCAGGGGGAAGGCGCGGCTGGTAAGGTTATCGAAGCCTTTGGCCAGGTGGTGATCGGCGGCGATTTCGTTGTGGGTTTCGTGGTGTTTATCATCCTGATGATCATCAACTTCGTGGTGGTGACCAAAGGTGCCGAACGTATCTCGGAAGTGTCGGCTCGCTTCACGCTGGATGCACTGCCGGGTAAACAGATGGCGATTGACGCCGACCTGAACGCCGGGCTGATCAACCAGCAGCAGGCGCGTACCCGCCGTCAGGAAGTGGCGAAAGAAGCCGACTTCTACGGAGCCATGGACGGTGCGTCGAAGTTCGTGCGCGGCGACGCCATCGCCGGCATTATGGTACTGATCATCAACGTCATTGGCGGTATCTGTATCGGTATCTTTAAATACGATCTCGATGCCAGCCACGCCTTCCGCCAGTACGTCCTGTTAACCATCGGTGACGGCCTGGTCGCCCAGATCCCGTCCCTGCTGCTGGCGACCGCCGCCGCCATCATCGTCACCCGCGTCAGCGAAGGTAACGACGTCAGCGACGAAATCAAAACCCAGCTGCTCTCCAAGCCGAAGGTGCTGTACACCGCGGCATTCGTGATGTTCACCCTCGCGATCGTGCCGGGTATGCCGCATATCGCCTTCCTGAGCTTTACCGCGCTGCTGCTGTTCGCGGCATGGCGACAAAGCAAAGCGGTTCAGCCCGCACCGCAGGAAACGGACATGGAGGCGATCGGCGAAGCGCTGGCGCCGGACGCCAACCCGGCGATTACCTGGGACAGCATTCCGCTGGTTGAGCCAATTGGCCTGAACCTCGGCTACAAGCTGGTGACTATGGTCGATGAGTCCAAGGGCAGCCCGCTGTCGCTACGCGTGCGCGGGGTGCGTCAGGTCATTTCGGAGGTGTGCGGCGTGCTGCTGCCGGAGATTCGCATTCGCGAAAACTTCCGCCTCAAGCCCGCCCAGTATGCTATTCACATCAACGGCATCCGCACGGCGATGGGTGAGGTGAACGCGGACAAACTGATGGCGATCCCCGGTACCGAGCTCTACGGTGAAATCGACGGCGTACTGGATACCGACCCGGCCTACGGCATGGCCATTGTCTGGATCGATCAGGACCAGAAGGCTAAGGCGCTAAACCTGGGCTATCAGGTTGTGGACTGCGCCAGCGTCGTGGCAACGCACGTCAACAAAGTGGCGCGCGAGCACCTGCCGGAACTGTTCAACTATGATGACATTACCCATCTGCACGCCCGTCTGGCGCAGCAGGCACCGAAGCTGGCGGAAGATTTAAACGCTGCGCTCAACTACAGCCAACTGCTGCGTATCTATCGCCAGCTGCTGCTGGAGCAGGTCTCGCTGAAGGATATTGTCACCATCGCCTCCACCCTGCTGGAAAGCGCGGCGGTCACCAAAGATCCGGTGCTGCTGACCTCGGACGTGCGCTACGCGTTGCGCCGCGCCATTGTGCACAACATCAACGGCGATCGCCCACAGTTGGCGGCATATACCATTGATAATCAGCTGGAAAATATGCTGCTGGGGGCGCTTAATCAAGCACAGCAGGCGGGCAAAGTCGCGCTGGACAGCTTCCCGGTCGACCCGAATATTCTGACCCAGCTGCAAAATACGATGCCGATGATTTATGAGCAGATGAAAGCAAAAAGCCTGCCGCCGCTGCTGCTGGTGACGCCACAGCTACGGCCGGTCATTTCACGCTACGGACGCCTGTTTGCCAGCGGGCTACACGTGCTGTCATACAATGAAGTGCCGGACGATGCCGACCTGAACGTGGTGGGCACGCTGGCGTAAATGCCCCCAACCGGGTAATGCTGGTCAGTTAAGGCGTTGAATCCAGGAGCAGGAATGGTAGGCCGGATAAGGCGTTTACGCCGCCATCCGGCAATCAGCGCGCAGTGTGCCGGATGGCGCTTTGCTTATCCGGCCTACGAATCTCGCTTAACTGAGAGGCATTGCCCAACCGAGGGCCTCGATCGCCCCCGGAACAGCGGCTACTGCTCCATATAGCGCAGCTTCCACTCAGCGATGGTGCGCGGCATTTTTGCCACGGCGTTTCCCTGGGTGCTGAAGTACGAGAACGTCAGCTTACCATTGCCGTCCGGCTCAACCCGCGCCGCCCAGATATTGCTCTTCGTAAACATGATAATCGCCGTGCGGGTATTCGCTGCGCCGCGTACCCACATGGAGAGCACCGTGGCACCAATATTATCTATATCTTCATGATAAATGTAGACATTAGCACTATCGACGAAACGCTGATAGTCATCACCCACCAACGTACGGAAGCGTGCATCCATCTGCGGATCGGTAAATATTTCCAGCGACAGCAGCGTTGCCTTCGGCCGGGGATCGGTTTCCGACTTCAGATAGCGGCCATCGATAAACGCGCCGTTGGGCAGCGATAAACGACAGCCCCACTCCGCGTTGCTGTAGGCCTGAATCGCCCCGCTTTTACGCGGAATAAACAGCACCTTACACTGTTTACTGTCGACCATACTTTCAATCAGCACCATGCCGTTAATCTTGCGGGCCTCGGCGGTAAACTCATCTTTATTCAAGCCGGCCCAGATACGAATATCGGCGATAATCGACCAGTCGGCGCTGTGGCTGAACTGCACCACGCCGCCGCTCATGTTCGCGGCGCTGGTGTTCCACCAGCGGCCTTCCCAGGAAAATCCCGGCTGCGCTTCGGCTATTTTACCGATCCCGGCGTAATAGGCGCGCTCGATACATTCATCGGACGAACACCACTCCAGCGATTTCTCCCAGGTTTCATATTCCTGATGCACCTGCCGCGCATCCCGCGTCACCAGCATTGCGCGATAGACGGTCGACATGGTGTTATCCAGCCAGTTCAGGTTGTCGTTATTACAGATAGTATTTTCCAACGGCGTCTTGGCACGCTGGCAGTTCACCGCCAGTGCGCTGGACGCGAAACAGGCCGTAATAAGAATGAGTAAATTAATCAGGTGCTTAATCATTTAGAATATTTTTTAACCAGTATGGGCGCTTATTTTGGCTAAAACAAAAATTTATTGCAATAAAACGCCATTATTTATTCACTATATGAATAATTCACCACGTTTTTAAGTTGTATCAATAAATTGTCGCTTTTGTATAACGTGTATTCATTTTTGGATTATCACGTTATGAAGATAGACAATCGTCATTACACGCTCTCGGTACTTTCTTCTTACTCGTCTCAGGAAAACACCGACCGCAAGCCGCTGGGCATCATCCGCAACAGCGGACAGTACAGCCCGCAGGGCGGCAACTGGAAGCTTTCCGATCCGACCATTTCCGCCGTTGTTAGCCTGCGTAGAGGGGATGTTATGCCTTATTACCAGGGCAAGCCGGTCGCATGGGCATTAATTGAATATGATATGGCGCAGGAGGTCGAGATCTAATATTTAACTAAGATTTTACGCATTAAATATTTCGGCTTTATTTTTATAACTCATTGTTGCCACGCGGTGAGAATAATAATACTCACCGCGTATTACTCATATTAACTAATATCCGCAACCGACGAACGGGCGACCAGACGACCGGTAAACGCACGCCCCTCGGGAACAAACAGCGAATGGCCGTCAATTAACGCCCGAATCCGCTGCACACAGTTCTCAAGCAGCTGCTCAACGGGATAGGCAATACATGTCAGCGGCGGGTAGAGTAGCGGTGCCAACGGCGAATCTTCCAGACTCACCAACGACACTTCCTGCGGGATGGCAATATTAAACTCGCGTAATAAGCGCATTGCTTCGGCGGCATAGCAGTCACGTTTGGCGATAATCGCCGTATATTTCGTAAAGCTATTAATCAGCGTCAGCAGCGCCTGCTCGATGTTGTTGTCGGCCATCACCAACAGTTGACGATTAAACGGCAGGGAGTAGTTTTGCAACACGCTGCGATAGCCATCAAGCATCTGTCTGCTGGCGACATCATTTTCATTGTCCATCAACAGCGCAATATTGCGGTGCCCCTTACCCAGAACGTAACGGCAGGCGCTTTCCGTAGCAAATGCGTAGTTATAGCCCTGGCCAGCGCTGCCCTTCGTAGAAAACTCGTCGAAAGCAATCACGTTACTGGCAACGTCACCGCTGCCGCGGGTGAGCGTTACCACGGCAACGCACTGATGCTGCAGGCTTTCCACTGCAGCCTGCTGTTCTGCAGCATCGTTCACGTACTGGATCATCAACGATTTATTCAGCGATTTTACCGCCTGAGACAGCTGCGGCAACAGCGTCGCGCTAAACCCGGCCTCGTTGGCAGGCAGCACCATACCGACGTAGCTGGAGGTATTGCTCGCCAGGTTTTGTGCGGCAAAACTGGGGCGGTAGTTCAGCTCTTCTACCGCGCGTAATACGGCCTCGCGGCTCTCTTCACGAACGCCACGGGTTCCCGTCAGCACGCGCGAAACGGTGGCTCGAGAAACGTTGGCTAACTTTGAAACATCATCAATAGTAGGCATGGTGTCGTCTGTATTACGGTTTTCTCCCTATAGTAACATAAATGCGTACAGGTATTCGCCAACTCCCCGGCACAAACGGCCGGGGAGGCAGGGACTTAGCGGCGGGAGCGGTAGAGTTCGATCAGCTCGCCAACCAGCTCTTTTGCCAGGATGGAAGTCATCAGATGATCCTGCGCATGTACCATCACCAACGTCATTTTGGTTTTTCCCTCGCCTTCATCGGCTTCAATAAGCTGGGTTTGCACAAGATGCGCCTCACGAGCAAAATGCTGCGCCTGTAGCATCTTTTCATCCGCATCGGCAAAGTCGCCGGCTTTGGCGCTGCTAAGCGCTTCGTAGCACAGGCTGCGCGACTGCCCGGCGTTGATGATAATACCCATTACCTGCTCTTCTAATTCCATGACGTTCTCACTTTTTCTCTCAACGGATTATGCGGTTTCAGATTGCCCGACGCGGCCTGCCGTTTCGCTTTCGTGACTTTCCTGTGAAAGCAGCTGTTTCTCATAAGCCTTCAGGAACGGAAAGTACATGACGGCCGCTGTTGCCATACAAATCAGGCACATAATGATGGGGCTGAACGACCAGTTAGCGGCCCACGAGGCGCCAATCGGCGCTGGCGTCGTCCACGGTGTCATCGACACCACGCGGGAAACCAACCCGAAATCAAGAGCGAAGTAGGCCAGCGTGGCGTTAACCATCGGCACCAGTACAAACGGAATAAAGAACAGCGGGTTCATAATAATTGGCGCACCGAACAGAATCGGTTCGTTAATATTGAACAGCCCCGGGACCACCCCCATACGGCCAATGGTGCGCAGATGCACCGCTTTACTGCGCATCAGCAAAATGGCCAGCGGCAGCGTAGAACCCACGCCACCAATCAGCAGATAGTGGTCCCAGAAGCCCTGCACGTAGATATGCGGAATGGCGGTACCCGCGGCCATCGCGGCCTGGTTAACCGACAGGTTTGCCATCCAGAACGGGTTCATGATGCCGGTGACGATAAGCGCCCCGTGAATCCCGGCAAACCACAGAATCTGACACACCAGCACCGACAGCAGAATCGCCGGTAAGGTATCCGATGCAGCCACCAGCGGTTTAACCAGCGACATGATCGCTTCGGGAATGATCATCCCCAGCTGTGCTTCAATAAACAGGTTCAGCGGATGGAGCGTCAGCGCCACCGCCAGCACGGGGATCAGAATCTCGAACGAGCGCGCTACGCCAGTAGGGACTTCGGGCGGCAGGCGAATGGTGATGTTGTGGCGACGGAGGAAGGCATACAGCTCGGTGGTGTAAATCGCCACCAGCAGCGCGGTAAAAATGCCCTGACCGGAAAAATAGGCCACAGAAATCTGCCCATCTTTCAGCGGCGCGGCCACCAACAAAAAGCCCATGAGCGACAGCATTCCGGAGGTCAGCGGGTCCAGCTCATGATGTCGCGCCAGGCTGGCGGCGACCCCGACAGAAATAAATAGCGTCATAATGCCCATGCTGAAATTGAACGGCAGCATCAGACTTTCACGGTGATCGAGTGAAAATTGCAGCCAGGCACGGGCAAAGCCCCAGCTGGTATCCGGCGAGAACGGCGGAAAGATAAACACCAGCATAAATGAACCGACGATCATAAACGGCAGTGCGAGGATAAAGCCGTCACGGATAGACGTGACGTACTTTTGCTGGCCAATGGCTCCGGCCATCGGCGTGATTTTCTGTTCAATCACGCTGATTAATTTCGCGTACAGAGAGCTCATTTTTTATCCCTTAGTTATTGTTATTTATTAATGACAGGGCAAAATCTAAAACCGCACCACCTTTCTGCATGCCGTAATCCATCATGTTGATAGGCTCGACTTTGATGCCGTAGGCGTTGGCTTTCTGCTGTAAATCTTTCTGCATGTACTTCACCTGCGGCCCCAACAGCACGACCTGATAATGGCCGACCTGCTGCTCAAATTCAGCCACGCCAAAAGCCTTGATATCGACGTCCAGACCGCGTTTACCCGCCTCTTCCACCATTTTTTTAACCAGCAGACTGGTAGACATCCCAGCGGAACAGCAAAGCATGATTTTCTTCATGGAAAACTCCTGACTGAGTCATAACGATGAGCGGACTATAATCAGGAGGAAACAAAACGGAAAGCGCTTTCCATTTATGAATCCATTAAATGTGAGCGCGATCACCGGATGCAGGCTTTCACTTTGCGGGGATGTAGGCGATGATCCCGTCACCTCCGTTCGATATAAGGTTCGCCATGAACATTCAGTTTATGAATGTTGCTGTAACGCTGATTGAGCAACGCGTGACGCCTTTCGCCAATCTTTTAACCCGCAGCCAGCACATTACCGCCATGCGCGACAGCTTTGCGTTGGCCATGCCCTTTGTCATCGTAGGCAGCCTGATGGTGCCACTGATCTTCCCGCCGTTTGCCCTTAGCGGCGCTTGGTATCAGGCCATCCGCCCGATGCTGCTGCCCACTTTTGAGCTAACAATCGGCCTGATTGCGCTGATCATCGCCTTCGGTGCCAGCGCCAGCTTGGGCAAGCAGTATCAGCTCCCGGAGCGGCTGTCCGGTTTGACTGGATGCCTGGCTTTTCTGCTGTTCATTGGCTTCAAAGATAACGGCGGCAGCAACCTGTTTCTTGGCGGCATGGGAATATTTAGCGCTTTAGTTTCAAGTTTTTATTCCGTCGAGGTGATTCGATTTTTTTACCGCAAAGGCTGGTGTATTCGCCTGCCGGATGAAGTGCCGATCATGACCCGCAACGGCTTTCAGCTGCTGGCGCCGCTGCTTGTGATCATGCTCTCCATCACGGTGATGAATGCCGGGCTGAAGCTGAATACCGGCATGATTTTGCCGGAGCTCATCAGCGAAGCGCTGCGTCCACTGATCATCGCATCCGATACGCTGACCGCGCTGTTGATCTCCCTGCTTATCTGCAACGTACTGTGGTTTGTCGGGATCCACGGTGCGCTTATCGTCACCGGCATCATGAATCCATTCTGGATGACTTATCTGTTTGAAAATCAGCAGGCACTCGCGAATGGAATTACACCACTACCCCATATTTATCTGCAGGGGTTCTGGGATTTTTATCTGCTCATTGGCGGTATTGGCTCTACGCTGCCGCTGGTGTTTATGGCGCTGCGCAGCCGTTCTCGCCAGCTCAAAAGCGTAGGTAAAATTGGCCTGATCCCCTCGCTATTTAATATTAATGAGCCGATTCTTTTCGGCTTTCCGATCATACTTAACCCACTATTTTTAATACCCTTTATTGGTGTTCCATTGATTAACGCTTGCCTTGCCTGGTATCTGACACACCTTGGCGTGCTCGATCGCGCCGTGGCAATGCTACCCTGGTCAATGCCTTCACCGCTGGGTGCGGCCTGGTCGGCAAACGGCAGCTGGAAAAATATGTTTATGTGCCTGTTCGCCTTCTTCAATGCGTGGATGATATACCGTCCGTTTTTCAACGTTTATGAACGGCAACTGGCGGAATCTGAATCCCGCTAATCGATCTCTTTCACAGTTTTTCTCTTGCCAGCGCCATGCAAGCGCTGGCTTTTTTTTAGCTCTCAGAGAAAAAGTCGATCAACATCACGCTTTCAAGTGAACAATCTCCGGATCTGTGATTTGATCCGGCAATTATGGAAAGCGCTTTCCGTTTGTGGATGTACATTTCCATTTTTGAACCGTAAATTTCCCATCGCATTAACAAAAGCGCTATTGCGTACAAAAATAAAAGGGAAAAGCGAACAATGAAACGACTTAACCGATTGATACCTCTGGCTATACTGATCAACATCGCCACAAGCGGTCTGGCACATGCAGAAAAATATGATTTTCAGCTCCACGGCTATATGCGCTCTGGCATCCTGGCAAACTCGGATGGCAACCGCGTCGATTCCGTCGGGTTGATGCCGGACGGGAAATGGCGTCTGGGCAACGAAGAAGACACCAAAATTGAGTTGATACCGACCGTTACCCTGAAGTCTGACTCCGGTGCGGTGGCAAAAATTCAGGCCAATATCACTCACCAGAGCAAATGCACCTCTGACTGGAACTGCCAGGATGACGATGGCCACGACGTGCAGTTCCGGGAAGGGTATGCCGAGCTAAGCAACCTCGACTTCGCACCGGAAATGACCTTCTGGGGCGGCAAACGTTACAGCAGCTCCAACACCTCCAGCCACCAGTTTGACTGGGAGTACATTCAGTACAACGGGACCGGCGGTGGCTTCGACAACATGGATTTGGGCTTCGCGCGCTTCGACGCCGGGGTTTACGCCTTCTCACCGACCGATGAAACCAAAGCCTACCCTGTCGATAAAGGCGATCAGGGCTACCCGGACGACTATTCGCTTAACCTGTGGTTTAAAAAGATCGCCGGCACAGGTCTGGATCTTGAGCTGATCGGCCACCGCATGAACCGCAACGAAAACCACCCAACTTCCGCAGAGAAAGGCTACGGCGTAACCGGCGTCTATAACTTTGACGGTTTCTGGGGTCTGACGGGCGGCTATTCCAAACTGGTGATGCAATATGGACGCGGTCTGGCGGCAGGCGACTCGCTGGGCAAAAACGGCTGGGGCTGGGCCAATCTTGAAGACACCCAGTCATGGCGTGTCGTGCTCGACAGCCTGGCATCTATGGGGAACGTCGAAGTCTCAACCTTTGCCTACTTGCAGAAGGATAAAAACTACCGCTGGTGGAGCAGCGACGACAACGGCTGGGGCCGCACCAGCTGGGTTGCCGGAATTCGTCCGTATCATCAAATCACCAAAAACTTCGCCATGCAGTACGAGCTGGGATATGAGTACCTCGATGATGACAACTACAAGGGCGTCAACGGTAAAGGCAAAGGCGGGCTGACTAAAATCACCGTCGCGCCAACGCTGACCTTCGACTCTGGCTTCTGGAGCCGCCCACAGCTTCGCTTCTTTGTCACTTACGCCAAATGGGATAAAGGTGTTTCCGACGCGCTCGATGGTAACTACAACTGGAATACCAACACTATCGATGCTGGTGGATACAGCCGCAGTGGCGACACCGACACGGTGAACTTTGGCGTGCAGGCGGAAGTCTGGTTCTAAGGAGAGAGACGATGAAAATGCCCGTCAGAAAGTCACTGCTGATGTTCGTTATTGCCTCGCTAAGCAGCGCGGGTGCCATGGCGGCACAGCAATCGCACTTTGAAAACTTTATCACGCGCCAGGGCGCACAGCTAATGGACGGCAAGCAAGAATTCCGCTTCGCCGGCATTCACGCACCGGAGCTGCATCGTATTGAAAACGACGCCCGCGGCGTGTGTAAAGCCGATCCGCGCGGCTGGGGCCAGTACTTTAAATGGCCGACGCCGGAGGAACAGGAGAACTGGATTAAAGCCATCGTGCAAACGGGAGCAAAAGCCCAGCGCGTCTATGTACTTTCCGTACAGCAGGAGAGCGATGAAGCCTGCGAGCGCGAAACGCACATCCTGGCTCCGACAACATCGGACGGTATGCCACGCCTGAATGAGAAGGCGATGGTGGTATACGACAACATGATTGCTGAAGCTGACAAACAGGGTCTGCGACTGATTTTGCCGTTTATCGATCACTGGTGGTGGTGGGGAGGTCGGGAGCAACTGGCGGCCTTCTACCATGAAAAACCGGAAGATTTTTACCGCACAGACAGCCAGACCTACAAAGCGTATCTCGATGTGATTCGTCAGGTGATTACCCGGACCAACACCATTACCGGGCGCCCTTACTATGACGAAAAAGCCATTATGGCCTGGGAAACCGGCAACGAACTGGAGGATACCAATGAAGAATTCCTCAGGCAGACGGCAGCATGGATTAAAAAACTCGCGCCGCATCAGCTGGTCGTTGACGGTACTTATAAGAAAATCAACGCGTTCTCCGTAAACGATCCCAATGTCGATATCATCAGCAACCACTACTACACCAACGCCGGTAATAACCATCCGGATCAGGTGAAGAAAGACCTGACCGCTATCGGCGGCAAGAAAGTGTATCTGGTCGGTGAGTTTGGCCTGCTCGATAGCAAAGCACTGAACGACATAATGCAGTCAATTGTGCATACCGAGGTCAACGGCGCCAAAGCGGCGGGAGGATTCATATGGGGCTTCCGCGGCCATCGTCACGACGGCGGTTTCTACTGGCATAAAGAGTACACCGGCCACTATAGCTACCATCTGCCAGGCTTCCCGCAGGGGGATGGGAATCAGGAAACGGCGGTGGTTAACCTGGTGCGCACCGCTGCCGCGCAAATGGCGGGAGAGGAAAAAATGGCCCCATTGCCTGCGCCGGATGCGCCGAAGCTGCGCGCAACGACTTCGCCGTTCGCCATTAACTGGATGGGTGCCGCCGTCGGCCGCAGCTATGACGTAGAACGCGCGGAGTCGAAAACCGGTCCGTGGACCGTCGTTGGGCACAATATTTCTGATGGCATGCAGGAATGGAACCCGGCAACCATGGATCTGTTCAGCGATGACTATGCCTCGCTCACGCTTGGTAAAACCTATTACTACCGGGTTATCGCAAAAAATGAATCGGGACAGTCCACGCCATCCAATGTTATTGGCGTCACCCATACGCAGAAAAACCACGCACCGGTCATTACGCTTAGCGACAAGGCAACCACTACGCAAAATAACGGGCTGAGCCTCAATGCGCAGTGGCAGGATGACAATTTGCCGTCACGCAAGGTCAGCGAGAAATGGACCAGCACCGGTAAAAAACGCGCGCATTTCTGCCATGCGGATAAGGCCGCTACGCGCGCCTGGTTCCCGACGCCGGGCACCTACCAACTGACGTTTACCGCCGACGATGGTCTGCTGAAAAGCAGCAAAACGATGACCGTTGACGTCACGACCGCCACGGCACCAGCGCCCGCGGATTTCTGCCATTTTGACAGCCAGCCACTGGGTCTTTCGCAGAGCCAGAAAACGGTGATCAAGAGCGCGGAAAATGAACTGACAACCGGTGAAGATGGCTTCCTCGGTCCCTTTGCTAACGATGGCGATAAAGTCAGTTGGCAGGTTGTCGCGCCGTGGGACGGCCATTACCAGCTGCACCTCGACTTCAATGCAAAATGGGGCACTAAGAAAAACTCGGTGCAAATCAACAGTGACAAACCGATTCAGATTGAGTTTCCGCAAACCGACGAACACGGCCAGCGCTTAACTCTGTCGGTGCATCTTAAACAGGGTGAAAACACCATTAGCCTGGGGAAATTCCCTGGTGATTGGGGTTATGTTTTTATTAAAGCCATTCAGGTGAAGGCTGAGTAGCGATTTGCTGCGCCGCCAGCGGCGCAGTTTTTTATTTTTCAGGAGATTAAATGACCACTTATGCGTTTCCAAACCACTTCTTCTGGGGCGCGGCCGCCTCTGGCCCGCAAACTGAAGGCGCAGAAGGCAAGCCTCATCGTTCTATCTGGGACAGCTGGCACGCCGCGCAGCCGGAGCGTTTCTACCGGGAAATTGGTCCCGGGACGGTCTGCAATACGCTGCATCGTTACAAAGAAGACGTCGCGTTGATGAAGCATATTGGCTTCAATTCATTTCGCACCTCCATTCAGTGGTCCCGTCTGATTGACGATCTGGAAACCGGTGAACCGAATGCAGAAGCGGTACGCTTCTATAACGCCTATTTCGACGAAATGATCGCCAACGGCATCGAACCGATGGTCAACCTCTATCATTTTGATATGCCGGAGGGTTTGCAAAATCGCTACGGTGGGTTCGAGTCAAAACACGTTACCGATCTGTTCGCCCGCTTTGCCGCCACGGCGTTTCGCCTGTTCGGCCATAAAATAAAATACTGGATCACCTTCAACGAGCCGATTGTGCCGGTCGAAGGCGGCTATCTGTACGACTTCCACTACCCATGCAAAAAGGACGGCAAGCTGGCCGCGCAGGTGGCGTTCAACATCATGCTGGCACACGCGAAAGCGGTGCAATGCTACCGTGAACAGCAGTTGCCGGGTGAAATCGGCGTGGTGCTGAACCTGACGCCATCCTATACCCGCAGCGACTCAGCGGAAGATAAAAAAGCGGCGTGGTACGCCGATTTGTTGTTCAACCGCAGCTTCCTCGACCCACTGGTGAAACACCAGTTCCCGAAGGAACTGTGTGAACTGCTGGCGCTACATAACTGCCTGCCGGAAACCAGCAAAGAAGAGGTTTCGCTGATTACCGACTCGCGCATCGACTTCCTCGGCGTGAACTACTACGTGCCGCGTCGCGTACAGGCGCGCGAAACGCCGTACACCCTCGACTATTTCTCGCCGGAGTATTACTTCGAAAACTACGTAGACCCGCACGGCCGCTTCAATCCGTACCGCGATAACAACGAAATTCACCCGCAGGCAATTTACGACATTGCCGCCAATATCCGCGACAATTACGGCAATATTAAGTGGTATCTCGCCGAAATCGGTATCGCGATGGATCTGCAATCCGAAGGCCCGGTGCAGGCGGACGGCGTGATTGACGATGGTTTCCGTATTGGCCTGATGGAAGAGCATCTGGTGCAGCTACACCGCGCGATCGCCGACGGGGCAAACTGTTTCGGCGTGCATCAGTGGACATTCATCGACAACTGGTCGTGGCTTAATTCGTTCAAGCGCCGCTACGGGTTCTACCGTCTCGATCTTGAAACCGGAGAGCGGCAGATTAAGCGCAACGGACTGTGGTTTAAAGCGTTGGCGGAAAGTAACCAGTTCAGCCTCAGGTAGGCCGGATAAGACGTTTATGCCGCCATCCGGCAATGTGCCGTATCGTGCCCGATGGCGCTCCGCTTATCGGGCCGACGAACCACACGACGCCGGGCCAATCCCCTGCAACAGCACCGCAAGCGCGTTGCTGACAATTTGCTCTGGTGTCAGCATCGCCAATCGCTCGTCGTTACGCATCCGGGAAAACGGCACCAGCACCAGGCTTAATAGCGTGGTGAACAGCAGCTCCGCGCTCAGGTGCGGGTTGATTTTCCCCTCGGCCTGCCAGCGTTTCACCATCGCCAACGTGGCGTGATATTTGTCGTCACCAAAACGCTCGTGTAAATGCTGGCGCAGCACCGGCATCTCGCCAATGACTTCCTGCATCCACAGCGGGGCAAACCATTCATACTGCGCCGCGATGGCCGCCAGCGTTCTGACCATTTCAGTCAGCGCCTTCACCGGTTCATCGGGATAATCGCCAAACACACCGCTGATTCTGGCGCGTAGCGGCAAAAACCGCTCTTCGATCATCACATCGAGCAATTGCTCTCGTGAATTGAAGTAGTAGTGCAGCATCGCCGGCGTGACTCCCGCCTCCCGGGCAATCGCGTTCAGCGACGTGCGCGCAATGCCCTGCTGAGAAAACAGACGCAGCGCAATATTGATAAGCTGTTCGCGGTTCGCGGTATTCGGCTTACTGCCGCGCGGACGCCCAGGCTTACGCGGTTTGAGATTGTCTTTTTGTGCTGGCATAGAAACGGGATCCCTTGACCACTTAACGATCTTCAATAAATATTAATTATGCATTTAATTAATTTCAAGTGAGAACATGATGGCGTCCGATACAACGACGAACGCACAGCCCGTGCAACCGACTGGCGTCACCTCAATCCGTTTGCTGTTCAGCGCGCTGCTGTTGGTGATGCTGCTCTCCGCGCTCGACCAGACCATTGTCTCGACCGCGCTGCCGACCATTGTCGGCGAGCTGGGCGGCCTCGACAAGCTGTCGTGGGTGGTCACGGCTTACATCCTGACTTCCACGATTGTGGTACCGCTGTACGGCAAGTTTGGCGATCTGTTTGGCCGCAAGCGGGTGCTACAAATCGCGATCGTGCTGTTTCTCGTGGGCTCCGCACTGTGCGGGCTGGCGCAAAATATGACCCAGTTGGTACTCATGCGTGCGCTGCAAGGACTGGGCGGCGGCGGGCTGATGGTCATTAGCATGGCGGCCGTGGCCGACGTCATTCCGCCCGCCGAACGCGGGCGCTATCAGGGGCTATTCGGCGGCGTGTTTGGCCTGGCGACGGTTATCGGCCCGCTGATTGGCGGCTTTATTGTCCAGCACGCCTCGTGGCGCTGGATTTTCTACATCAACCTGCCGCTGGGGCTGTTCGCGCTGTTTGTCATCGGTGCCGTATTCCACTCCAGCAACAAACGCAGCCAGCATGAAATCGACTGGCTGGGCGCGCTGTACCTGACGATGGCGCTGGTGAGCATCATCCTGTTTACGACCGAAGGCGGCACGGTTCGCGCCTAGAGCGACCCGCAGCTCTGGTGCATCCTCGCCTTTGGGCTTATCGGCATTGCCGGGTTTATTTATGAGGAACGGCTGGCGTGGGAGCCGATAATCCCGCTGTCGCTGTTCCGCAATCGTAGCTTCCTGCTGTGCAGCTTGATTGGCTTTATCATCGGTATGTCGCTGTTTGGCTCGATCACCTTCCTGCCGCTTTACCTGCAGGTGGTGAAGAACGCTACGCCAACCGAGGCCGGGCTGCAATTAATTCCGCTGATGGGCGGGTTGCTGCTGACCTCGATTATCAGCGGTAGAGCGATTAGCCGTACCGGAAAATATCGCCTCTATCCGATTGTTGGCACGCTGATGGGCTTTATTGGCATGCTGTTGCTAACGCGGATTACCCTGACCTCGCCGACCTGGCAGCTGTATCTGTTTACCGCCGTGCTGGGTATGGGTCTTGGGCTGGTGATGCAGGTGCTGGTGCTGGCGGTACAAAACTCGGTCAGCGCGAACCTCTACGGCGTCGCCACCTCCGGGGTCACGCTATTCCGCTCGATTGGCGGTTCCATTGGCGTGGCGCTGTTTGGCGCGGTGTTTACCTCGGTGCTGCAATCACGGCTGACCAGCCTGTTACCGGAAGGGGCGGCTATTCCTCCGGGGATGAACCCGGTGGCCATTCACCAGCTTCCTGAGGCCATTCGCACGGATTACCTCACCGCATTCGGTTCGGCGATTCACGCGGCGTTTATGATGGCGGCCTGCATTATGGTGCTGGCTTTCGCGCTGTCGTGGTTGTTAAAAGAAGCGCCGCTGAAAACCGGGCGCGAGTAGCCGATGCCGGATGGCGGCTACGCCTTATCCGGCCTACTCCGTTTTGTAGACCGGATAAACACCATCCCCCCGCACCGTCCCGTAGGCCGGATAAGCGCAGCGCCATCCGGCAACGCTCACAGCGTTTTCGTCAGGTAATGGCGCTGTATTCCCGTCAGCGGGAAATCGTCCAGCGTCGTTTTCAGCGTATAACCCTGCTTCTGATAAAACGGCAGCGCCTGGAAGCTAATGGTATCCACCAGCGCATATTTGCAGCCTTTCTCGCGCGCAAGATCCTCTGCACGCTTGATAATCTCGCTGCCGACCCCTTCACCGCGCACGGTGTCACACACCCACAGATAGTCGATGCTGAGCCAGTCGCCTTTACGCTGGCCTATCAGGCCGCCGCGCATCACGTCCTGTTCATCGCGCAGGTATACGCAAATATCGCCCCATCCGGTGGCATCGATAAACTGGCGGTTATAGGCACGTAGCCCGGTGATTAACTCGTCTTTATCTTCCTGCGTAATAATTTCTTTAATAACAAAAGGCATATCTTCTCCATTATTTTTATTGTCTTCCCTTATTTATTTCACAAAAAATTCTTTTTTTCTCCATTATTTTTTGTACCAATTAAAAAAGAAAAAATGGCATGAAGAAAATGCTTCTCATCATGCGCGAGCTACGTATAATGGGCAGAAATGAGAACGATCATTCTCACTCTTAACCCTCACGGAGACGCGCATGACCAGCAAGCTGGAAGCCAGGCAAAAAGCCCGCCAGGACGATATCATCGCCGCTGCCCGCCGCTGCTTTCGCAACAGCGGTTTTCACGCTGCCAGCATGTCGCAAATTGCCGCTGAAGCGAAGCTCAGCGTCGGGCAAATCTACCGTTATTTCAGTAACAAAGATGCCATTATTGAAGAGATGATCCGCCGGATTATCGACCACCGCATCGCCGAGATGGAAGGCAAAACCCAGACCCATCTGATGCCGCACATGCTGGCGTGGCGCATGACGCTGAGCGAAGATGACGATGCGCTGATGCTGGAGATGTCCGCTGAAGCCACCCGTAATCCGCAGGTTGCCGCCTGGCTGCAAGAGGCCGATGAGCGCATGTTTAACAACGCCTGCGAGCATCTGCGCAAAGCCTATCCCGCGCTGAGCGAAACGCGTATTCGCTGCTGCGTCGAGGTCATGGCGGTGATGGTGGAAGGCACCATTTATCGTCGTCAGATCCCCCAACAGGTGGCCTCTGACGAAATGGAAAAAATCTATCAGGAAATTATTAATATGCTCGTCACTGCAAAATAATTAATTTCATTTAGAAACCAGGGGATATTTCATCCCCCTTTTGTTGTTTCCGGACCTCCGGAGACGCAGGCTTTTTCGCACCTGTCATTCTCCCCCCTATTGGGCGAGAAGGGTGTCGTTCACCCTGAGAAAAATATGAAATACATCACAACCACCATCGCTGCATTATTTCTCCTGAGCGGATGCGATAATGCCCCCACCGCCTCTCCAGAACGTCCGGCACAGGAAGTCGGCATCGTTACATTAAAAAGCCAGCCCGTTTCTGTGGTCAGCTCGCTGACCGGACGCACGACCGCCGCCGCCAGCGCGGAAGTTCGCCCGCAGGTTTCCGGCATCATCCAGAAACGGCTTTTTAATGAGGGCGATGACGTTAAAGCAGGCCAGGCGCTGTACCAGATTGACCCAGCCAGCTTCCGCGCCGCTTACAATGAAGCCGCCGCCGCGCTGAAGCAGGCGCAGGCGCTGGTTGTCGCCGACTGCCAGAAGGCGCAGCGTTATGCGGCACTGGTCAAGGATAACGGCGTTTCACGCCAGGACGCCGACGACGCGCAGTCGACCTGCGCGCAGGACAAAGCCAGCGTCGAGTCCAAAAAAGCGGCGCTCGAGAGCGCGCGCATTAACCTTAACTGGACCACCGTCAGCGCCCCTATTGCCGGGCGCATCGGTATCTCCTCCGTCACGCCGGGCGCGCTGGTCACCGCCGAGCAAACCACGGCGCTGGCAACCATTCGTGGCCTGGATACCATGTACGTCGATCTTACCCGCTCCAGCGTCGACCTGCTGCGTCTGCGTAAGCAGTCGCTGGCGGCCAATAGCGATACGCTCGGCGTCACCCTGCAGCTTGAAGACGGCAGCACCTACGGCGAAAAAGGCCGCCTGGCGCTGACCGAAGTCGCCGTCGACGAATCCACCGGGTCGGTGACCCTGCGCGCCGTATTCCCCAATACGCATCATCAGCTGCTGCCGGGTATGTTCGTACGAGCCAAAGTGGATGAAGGCATCATGAACGATGCCATTCTGGCGCCACAGCAGGGTGTCACCCGCGACGCAAAGGGCAACGCCACCGCGCTGGTGGTCACCGCCGACAACAAGGTCGAGCAGCGTGCGCTGGAAACCGGCGACACCTATGGCGACAAATGGCTGGTGCTCAATGGCCTGAAAGCGGGCGATAAGCTGATCGTCGAAGGGACGGCGAAAGTCGCCGTCGGCCAGCAGGTGAAACCGGTTGAAGTGAAAGCTAACGGAGGAAACGCCTGATGTTTGCCCGTTTCTTCGTGCGTCGCCCGGTCTTCGCTTGGGTTATCGCCATCCTGATTATGCTGGCCGGGATGCTGGCCATCAAAACGTTGCCGGTCGCGCAATACCCGAACGTCGCGCCGCCATCCATTAAAATTTCCGCCACCTACACCGGTGCGTCGGCACAAACGCTGGAAAACAGCGTCACCCAGGTCATTGAACAACAGCTGACCGGGTTGGATAACCTGCTCTACTTCACCTCCACCAGCAGCTCCGACGGTTCGGTCAGTATCAACGTCACTTTTGAGCAAGGGACCGACCCGGATACCGCGCAGGTGCAGGTGCAGAACAAAGTGCAGCAGGCCGAATCCCGCCTGCCGAGCGAAGTGCAGCAGTCCGGCGTGACGGTGGTGAAATCCCAGAGCAACTTCTTGCTGATCATGGGGGTTTACGACAAAACCGATAAAGCCAGCAGCTCCGACATCGCCGACTGGCTGGTGAGCAATATGCAGGACCCGATGGCCCGTCTCGACGGCGTCGGCAGCCTGCAAGTGTTCGGCGCGGAATACGCCATGCGCATCTGGATGGATCCGGCGAAGCTGGCCTCCTATTCGCTGATGCCGTCCGACGTACAAAGCGCCATTGAAGCGCAGAACGTGCAGGTTTCCGCCGGTAAAATCGGCGCCCTGCCGTCGCCGGACACCCAGCAGCTGACCGCCACCGTGCGCGCGCAGTCGCGTCTGCAAACCGTCGACCAGTTCAAAGACATCATCATTAAAAGCCAGTCCAACGGCGCGGTGGTGCGCGTCGGTGACGTCGCCCGCGTCGAGATGGGCAGTGAAGACTACACCGCTGTCGCCAAATTGAACGGACACCCGGCCGCCGGTATGGCGGTAATGCTAGCGCCGGGGGCTAACGCCCTGAGCACCGCGACGCTGGTGAAGGATAAAATCAACGAGTACAAACGCAACATGCCGCAGGGCTACGATGTTGCATACCCGAAAGACAGCACTGAATTTATCAAGATCTCCGTCGAAGATGTGGTGAAAACGCTGTTTGAAGCCATCTTCCTCGTGGTCTGCGTGATGTATCTGTTCCTGCAAAACATCCGCGCGACGCTTATCCCCGCGCTGGCGGTGCCGGTGGTGCTGCTCGGCACGTTTGGCGTGCTGGCGCTATTCGGTTACTCAATCAATACCCTGACGCTGTTCGCCATGGTGCTGGCGATAGGGCTGCTGGTCGATGACGCCATCGTGGTGGTAGAAAACGTCGAGCGTATTATGCGCGACGAAGGGCTACCCGCCCGGGAAGCGACCGAAAAATCGATGGGCGAAATCTCCGGAGCGCTGGTCGCCATTGCGCTGGTGCTGTCCGCCGTGTTCCTGCCGATGGCCTTCTTTGGCGGTTCCACCGGGGTGATTTACCGTCAGTTCTCGGTCACCATTATCTCGGCAATGATGCTCTCCGTGGTGGTGGCGTTAACCCTTACGCCCGCACTGTGCGGCTCAATCCTGCAACATACGCCGCCGCACAAAAAAGGATTTTTCGGCGCATTTAACCGCTTTTATGCCTCTACTGAACGTAAATACAAGCACCGGGTGCTCAATACTCTGAGCCGCTCCGGGCTGGTTATGGTGGTCTATTTAGCCATCTGCGGCGGCATGGCGCTGGCGATGTGGAAACTGCCGGGGAGCTTCCTGCCGGTGGAAGACCAGGGCGAGATCATGGTGCAGTACACTCTGCCCGCCGGGGCCACAAACTCACGTACCGCCGAGGTCAGCAAGCAGGTAACCGACTGGTTCCTCAACAAAGAGAAAGCCAACACCGACGTTATCTTCACGGTTAACGGCTTTAGCTTTAGCGGCAGCGGGCAGAACGCCGGCATGGCCTTCGTCTCACTGAAAAACTGGTCCGAGCGTAAAGGCGCGGAAAATACCGCGCAGGCCATTGCCCTACGCGCCACCAAAGAGCTGGGGGCGATTCGCGATGCCACGCTGTTTGCGATGACGCCACCGTCGGTGGACGGCCTCGGCCAAAGCAACGGCTTTACCTTTGAACTGATGGCCAGCGGCGGCACCGACCGTGCCGAGCTGCTGAAAATGCGCGATCAGCTGATTGGCCAAGCCAATCAGGATGCCACTCTGCACGCCGTGCGCGCCAACGATATGCCGCAAACGCCACAGCTACAGGTGGATATCGATAACAACAAAGCCGTGTCGCTGGGGCTGTCGCTGAGCGACGTCACCTCAACGCTCTCCAGCGCCTGGGGTGGTACCTACGTGAACGACTTTATCGACCGCGGACGCGTGAAAAAAGTCTATATCCAGGGCGATAGCGACTCTCGCGCCTCACCGTCCGATCTCGGAAAATGGTTCGTGCGCGGCAGCGATAACAGCATGACGCCGTTCTCCGCTTTTGCCACGACCCGCTGGGAATACGGCCCGGAAAGCCTGGTGCGCTACAACGGCGCGGCGGCCTATGAAATCCAGGGCGAAAACGCCACCGGCGCCAGTTCCGGTACCGCGATGACCACCATGGAAAACCTGGCCAATAACCTGCCGGCGGGCTCCACCTGGGCCTGGAGCGGACTGTCGTTGCAGGAAAAACTGGCCAGCGGCCAGGCGATGAGCCTGTATGCCATTTCCATTCTGGTGGTGTTCCTGTGCCTGGCGGCGCTGTATGAAAGCTGGTCGGTGCCAATTTCGGTCATCATGGTTATCCCGCTCGGCCTGCTGGGCGCGGCGCTGGCCGCATGGATGCGTGACCTGAGCAATGATGTCTACTTCCAGGTGGCGCTATTAACCACCATCGGGCTGTCATCGAAAAACGCCATTCTGATCGTCGAGTTCGCCGAAGCCGCGGTGGCGGAGGGCTATTCGCTTTCCCGCGCTGCGCTGCGTGCAGCGCAGACCCGTTTGCGTCCGATCATCATGACCTCGCTGGCGTTTATCGCCGGGGTCATGCCGCTAGCAGTGGCGACCGGTGCGGGTGCTAACAGCCGTATTGCCATCGGTACCGGGATTATCGGCGGGACGCTTACGGCAACCCTGCTGGCAATTTTCTTTGTTCCTCTGTTCTTTGTGCTGGTGAAACGTCTGTTCGCCGGTAAACGCAGCCGTCTGGAGTAAGTTATGTTCCGTTTATCCGTTTTATTTATTGCGCTTCTGAGCGTGGGCTGCGTGTCGATGGACCCCAACTATCAGCGCCCGGACGCGCCTATCCCGGCGACGCTGCCGGGCAGCCACGGTGAAGCGACCGCCGTGGTCGGTAACTGGCAGCAGGTGGTGAACGATGTGCGCCTGCAAAAGCTGGTGAGCCAGGCGCTCAGCAGCAACCGCGATGTGCAAAAAGCCATTGCCGATATTGACGCCGCTCGCGCGCAGTACGGCGAAACCCGCGCGTCGTTAATGCCGACCGTTAACGCCGAACTCAGCAATACCCGCAGCCGCACGCTGGCGAGCGGGGTGAGCACCACCGCGCGGGCCGACGGCGCGGTCTCCAGCTTCGAGCTGGATCTGTTTGGTCGTAATCAGAGTCTGTCCCGCGCGGCTCGTGAAACCTGGCTTGCCAGCGAATTCACCGCGCAGAACACCCGTCTGACGATGATTTCCGAGCTCACCACCGCGTGGGTGACGCTGGCGGCGGACAACAGCAACCTGGCGCTGGCGCAGCAAACCATGGCAAGCGCCGCCGACTCGCTGAAAATCGTCCAGCGTCAGCAGCAAATTGGCACCGCGGCGGCCACTGACGTGAGTGAGGCGATGAGCGTTTATCAGCAGGCGCGCGCCAGCGTCGCCAGCTACCAAACGCTGGTGATGCAGGATAAAAACGCCATTAACCTGCTGGCCGGCACCACCGTAGCGGATGCCTTGCTCCCGGGTACGCTGGAGAGCCTGGCTGCCAACACCATTTCACTGGTCCCGGCGGGCGTCTCGTCGTCCGTACTGCTAACGCGCCCGGATATTCAGGAAGCGGAGCACAATCTGAAGAGCGCCAACGCCAATATCGGCGCGGCGCGGGCAAACTTCTTCCCGACCATTTCACTCACCGCCAGCGCCGGGGTAGGCAGCGATGCGCTATCTTCACTGTTTAGCCACGGCATGAGCGTGTGGTCCTTCGCGCCGTCTATTTCGCTGCCGCTGTTTACCGGCGGCAGCAATCTGGCGCAACTTCGCTACGCCGAGGCGGAGAAAAAGGGGCTAATCGCCACCTACGAAAAAACGATTCAGAGCGCGTTTAAGGACGTAGCGGATGCGCTGGCGCGTCGCCAGACGCTGAGCGAACAGCTTGATGCGCAGAGGCAATACGTGGCGGCGGAGCAGCAGACGCTGGACGTGGCGATGAAACGCTACCAGGCGGGCGTTGGCGATTACCTGACCGCGCTGACGGCGCAGCGCACCCTGTGGTCAGCGCAGCAGACGCTGATTGCCTTACAGGAAACGGATCTGGCGAACCGTATTACGCTCTGGCAGTCGCTGGGCGGCGGGGTGCAGGCCGGATAAGGCGTTTCGCCGCCATCCGGCAATGTGCCTGCGATGCCTGATGACGCTGCGCTTATCAGGCCTACAAGACCCTCTCCCCAAAGGGGCGAGGGAACCGATTGGCGTCGTAGGTAAATACCGGCGCGGGTTTTCCCCCTCTCCCTTCCAGGAAGAGGGCCGGGGTGAGGGTGCAGCCAGCACCGTTCCCCTCATTGATTATGAAAAATAAAAGGAGCTTTCATGCCGCGCATCTCCCCCTCCTGGGTCGTGGTTCTGGGTCTGCTAACCGCTATTGGCCCACTGTGTACCGACTTTTATCTCCCGGCGCTGCCGGAAATCACCGAACAGCTAAACGCTACCGGCACGCAAACCCAGCTGTCGCTTACCGCCGCGCTGCTCGGTCTTGGCCTCGGCCAGCTGTTCTTTGGCCCGCTCAGTGACCGCATTGGCCGCCGCAAGCCGCTGGCGCTGTCGTTGCTGCTGTTTATCTTCTCATCGGCTATGTGCGCCATCACCCACGATATTCATCTGCTGATTGTCTGGCGCTTTTTGCAGGGCTTCGCCGGTGCCGGTGGTTCAGTGCTATCACGCTCGATCGCCCGCGACCGCTATCAGGGCACGCTGCTCACTCAGTTCTTCGCCCTGCTGATGACCGTTAACGGCATTGCGCCGGTGCTTTCGCCGGTGCTCGGCGGCTATATTATCACCGCGTTTGACTGGCGAATTTTGTTCTGGACGATGGCGGGAATTGGCGCGGTGCTGCTGCTTTTAAGCCTTGTCGTACTGCATGAAACCCTGCCAGCCAACGGCCCCGATGCAGCGACGCAGCCGAAAGGAACGCCGGTTCTCAAAAACCGCCGCTTTATGCGCTACTGCCTGATTCAGGCCTTTATGATGGCCGGGCTGTTTTCCTACATTGGCTCCTCTTCCTTCGTCATTCAGAGCGAATACGGCATGAGCGCGATGCAGTTCAGCCTGCTGTTTGGCCTGAACGGGATTGGGCTGATTATTGCCGCCCTGATCTTTTCAAAACTGGCGCGTCGCGTCGCCGCGGAAACGCTGCTGCGCCGGGGTTTATTATTGGCGGTGCTGTGCGCGCTGGTCACCCTACTGCTCGCCTGGCAGCAACAGCCGGTCATGGCGCTGATTGGCCTGTTCTTCACGGTGTCGTTTATGAGCGGGATCAGCACCGTCTCCGGTGCGGAAGCCATGAGCGCGGTCAGCAGCGCGCAATCGGGTACCGCGTCGGCGCTGATGGGTACGCTGATGTTCGTCTGCGGAGGCATTGCCGCGCCGCTGGCAGGACTGGGCGGTGAAACCATGCTGAAAATGAGTCTCGCGATGGCGATTTCCTACGCAATTGCGCTGTTTTTCGGGCTGCTTAAACCGCGCACCGCGCCCTAAAATTCACAGAGGTAATAAAATATTCCAATTTTATTACCTCAAAACTCCCCGCCACCGCTGTAAATCATGATTACCTCGTGCCTCTAATCGTGATAACCTTCACATGAATGGAATAATTAATTCCTTATACTGCTCGCCACTGTGAATGATGAGGTTTCCTATGAGTATTGACTTGAGCAAATTGCTGACTGAACGACGCAACGCAAACAGCGCTAACATTGACACCCTCTCCACTGAAGAGATGCTGACGGTCATTAACAACGAAGATCAGCAGGTTGCTCACGCCATCACCCCGTATATTCCGCAGATAGCGCAGCTGGTTGATAGCGTGGCGAATGCTTTCCGTCACGGCGGTCGACTGATTTACATCGGCGCTGGCACCTCTGGCCGTCTGGGTATTCTTGACGCCAGCGAATGCCCGCCCACCTTCGGCACCCGTCCTGAGCAGGTTGTCGGCCTGATTGCCGGTGGCCACACCGCCATTTTGAAAGCGGTTGAAAACGTTGAAGATAACGCCGCACAGGGCGCGGAAGATTTACGTACGCTGGGCTTTAACGAGCATGACGTGCTGGTCGGTATCGCTGCCAGCGGCCGCACGCCGTACGTGCTGGGAGCAATGGAATACGCGCATCAGCAAAATGCGCTGGTCGCTATCGTCAGCTGCAACCCGCACGGCGAGATGGCGCAGCGCGCCGACATCGCCATTACGCCGGTTGTTGGCCCGGAAGTCGTGACCGGCTCGACCCGTCTGAAAGCAGGCACGGCGCAAAAACTGGTGCTGAATATGATCACTACCGGTTCGATGATCCGCAGCGGCAAGGTCTACAGCAACCTGATGGTCGACGTAGAGGCCACCAACGCCAAGCTGATTGAGCGACAGATTTCCATCGTGATGGAAGCCACCGAGTGCGATCGCCAGACCGCGCAGACGGCGCTGGATGCCAGCGGCCGCCACTGCAAAACCGCCATCGTGATGGTGCTGGCGAATCTGAGCGCCGACGACGCCAAAAAGCTGCTGGCCGACAACAACGGTTTTATCCGCAAAGCGCTTCAACACGCCTCCCACTGACGAGGGTTCGTAGAATGGCAAAAATAAATAAAGAGATGATAGCCCGCATTCTCACCTTGGTAGGCGGGGCGCCAAACGTCGTGCAGGCGGGTAACTGTATGACCCGTCTGCGCCTGACGCTGCGCAATGAGGACCATGCTGACGTCGCCGCCATCCGCCAGGTCGAAGGCGTCATGGGCGTGGTGGTCAGCAACGAGCAGTTCCAGATTATCCTCGGCCCGGGCAAAGCGCAGACCGCTTCAGAAATGATGAACCTGATGCTGGAAGAGGCCCCGCAAACGCCAGCGCATGAAGCTGACTCTGGTGCATCGCTGGCCGATATCGCGAATGCCAAAAAGCAGGAGCTCAAGGGTAAGCAAACCAGCAGCGTACAGAAATTCCTCGCCAAGTTTGCCACCATCTTTACGCCGCTGATCCCTGGCTTTATTGCCGTAGGCCTGCTGCTCGGCTTTGCGACCCTGGCCGAACAGCTGTTCGTACTGGAGAGCGCGCATCCGAACGCCACGCTGGTGGATATCATCAGCTACATGAAAGTGTTCAGTAAGGGCATGTTTACCTTCCTGAGCATTCTGATTGGCTATAACGCGCAGAAAGCGTTCGGCGGTTCGGGCGTGAACGGGGCGATTATCGCCGCGCTGTTTATTCTGGGCTATGACCCCAAAGCGGCGGTGGGCTTCTACTCCGGAATCTCCGACTTCTTCGGCCACACCATTGACCCGCGCGGGAACATCATCGGCGTACTGATCGCTTCAATTATCGGTGCCTGGGTCGAAAAACAGGTGCGCCGCATCATGCCCGCCAACCTCGACATGATCCTCACGTCGGCAGTGACGCTGCTGATCATGGGCGCGGTTACCTTCGTGGTCATTATGCCTATTGGCGGCTATCTGTTTACCGGGATGTCCTGGCTGTTCCTGCACCTCAACGGTAACCCGTTCGGCTCTGCGGTGCTGGCCGGTCTGTTCCTGTTGGCGGTGATGTTTGGCGTGCATCAGGGCTTTGTGCCGGTCTATTTTGCGCTGATGGAAGCGCAGGGCTTCAACTCGCTGTTTACCATTCTGGCCATGGCGGGGGCGGGCCAGGTAGGCGCGGCGCTGGCGCTGTACTATCGGGCGAAGCAGGGCTCACTGCTGCGTACGCAGATTAAAGGAGCGATCATTCCCGGCCTGCTCGGCGTGGGCGAACCGCTGATTTATGGCGTGACGCTGCCGCGTATGAAGCCGTTTATCACCGCCTGCCTCGGTGGTGCCTGCGGCGGCTTCTTCATTGGCCTTGTCGCCTGGATGGGGCTGCCGGTTGGCCTGAATACGGTCTTCGGTCCGTCCGGCCTGGTGGCCATCCCGTTGATGACCTCAAACAGCGGCATCTATGCGGGGATGGCGGTTTACGCCGCGGGCCTCGCCGTCGCCTACCTTGGCGGCTTCCTGCTGACCTGGCTGTTCGGCAGCAAAAACGTCGATCTCAGCTAACCCTTTTGCCCCCGGCACGCCGCTGGGGGCAAGCTTTCCACCATGCTATGATGCCCGTCACAACAAAATACGATGACAGGGTTGAGGAAAATGGGTGCCACCAGAAAAGGGATGCTTAACGTCTTAATTGCCGCGATATTGTGGGGAAGTTCCGGCGTTTGCGCGCAGTACATTATGGAACATAGCCAGATGGGGTCGCCGTTTCTGACGATGATCCGCCTGCTCTCCGGCGGTTTTATTCTCCTCACCTTCTCTTTCCTGCACGGCGACGGTATTTTTCGCCTCTTCCGCAACCGCAAAGATACCTTCAGCCTGCTGATTTTTTCGCTGGTAGGCGCAATGACCGTGCAGCTGACCTTCCTGCTGGCGATTGAAAAATCGAACGCCGCCACCGCGACCATTTTGCAATTTTTATCGCCGACGATCATCGTGGCCTGGTTTGCCATCGTGCGTAAGGCACGACCGGGCGCGTTTGTCTTCGCCGCTATCGCCACCTCGCTAATCGGGACTTTTCTGCTGGTGACCCACGGCGACCCCACCTCGCTGTCTATCTCCGGCGCGGCGCTGTTCTGGGGGATTGCTTCCGCCTTTGCCGCCGCCTTCTACACCACCTATCCCTCAACGCTGATTGCCCGCTACGGTACGCTGCCGATCGTCGGCTGGAGCATGCTGCTCGGCGGCGCAATGCTGCTGCCGTTCTACGCCGGTCAGGGCACCCATATCGTGATTACCGGTAACCTGCTGCTGGCCTTTTTCTACCTGGTGGTGATCGGCACGTCTCTCACCTTCAGCCTGTACCTGAAAGGCGCACAGATGATCGGCGGGCCGAAAGCCAGCATTCTCAGCTGTGCCGAACCGCTCAGCAGCGCGTTTTTATCGCTGCTGCTGCTCGGCATCAGCTTTACCCTGCCAGACTGGCTGGGCACGCTGCTGATTTTATCCTCGGTGGTGCTGATTTCGCTGGATTCGCGGCGCAGGGTGAAAACGGCATAGAAGGAATGGTCCGATAACGTCGGTTATCGGGCTAAAAATTAGTGCTGTAGATCTGCCAGCTCGTCGGCGGAAAGACCAGTGATAAGTTGAACCATGGCGCTGTCGATGCCGTTTTCCAGCATCGTTCGGGCAATGCGTAACGCCTCCTGACGTATCCCCTGCTGTAACCCCTGTTGCACTCCCTCCCAATGCCCCTCTTCCCGCAACCTATCTGCAATGGTCATTATCTTATCCTTCTGTTCTGGTGCACGTTCAACCGCCGCCTGGAGAAACTCGTGAAAACGAACCGCATCTCCCGATCTCAGCAGATAATTAAACAACGCTTTCATTTGGCTGTCAGTAGCGCATCCCGTTACCAGCAGCTGGGCAATCTGGTCGACTAACGCGAACAGATCGCGCTGGCGAATATGCTTCTGCACCAGCTCCAGCAGCGCCACGCGGCGATGCTGCATAATCTCATCATCCGGCACCACGGTGATATCAACCATGGCGAGAAAATCACGCGCCGTTTCCGGGTGGCACAAAAATTGTTTAAAAACCGCATCGTGCGGCGTTGAAGCTGCGCGCGTCGTCATGGCGTTCCATCGTCACCCAAAAAGCGAATAGACGCACTCTACGCCCGACACAGGCGAGTCACCGCCGTGTTTTCGCCTCTTTGCGAGCCACCACGGAGGATTTCGACGGATGGATGCAACGTCTACCTGTAGCTGGAAGCGGCAGCGCAAAATAACGGATACAGCTATAGTTAACGGTGCGTATCAACATAAGGACATCCGAGATGAAGACAATCCGTATCGCGATTTCGTTGGCCGCCTGCCTGGCGCTGCCGGTAGTCGCTTCGCCGCTCGAAGGGCTGAAGTTCGAGCAGCAAAAGCAGCAGGTGGTGAAAGACGTGAAGCAAAACTGCCCGCCCCACGCCGGGCTGAGCGACACCCAGTTTGCCAACCGGATTCTGGACTCCGCGGTCAACAAAACGGCGGTGCAGAGCGCAACGCGGGCGCTGGATAAGAACGACCGCGCGGCCTATGAAAAGGCGATTAAAGACATTCAGTGCCCGACAAAATAACCTTGAAATCGTAGGCCGGATAAGGCGAAGCCGCCATCCGGCAATGTGCGGTAATATTGCCTGATGGCGCTACGCTTATCAGGCCTGCCTCATGTATCACCGCCCCTTAAGCGTATCCGCCAGCCGCTGCCAGCTGAACGGCTCAAGCCCGGCATAATCAAGCCCGTATGCCTGCATCTGTTGCGGCACCCCCCGCTGAACGCGTGATGTCGACTGACTCATCAGCCCTTCACCGCCCACATCGCGCAGGGTTTTGACCACCTCTTCCATCTCTTCACTACGACGCACGCCGTGCTCGGCGACGCGGCTTATCAGGTAGCCCGGAAACGCAGCGTCCCAGCCCAGCGAAGGAAAACTGGCGTGCAACGAGGCCAGTACTTCCGCCTCCACGCCGTAGGCTCGCGCAGCAAACAGGCATTCGGTGGTCAGCGCCTCCAGCCCTTTAATCATCACGCTACGGCACATTTTGATCGCCGAGACGCTGCCTACCGCATCAGCGCCGTAGCGGGCGTTAAACCCGAGCTGGTTAAGCACATCGGTGACCGCCTGCGCCTGCGGGCCGCCCACTAGCAGCGGGGTTTTCATCCGCGCCGGGGGGACGGGGGCCATTACCGCAACGTCCACGTAAACACCGGGTGCAAAGGCTTCAGACGCCTGCCGTTTGGTATCCGGTGCAACGGAGTTAAGGTCGAGAAAATATTGTCCGGCCTGCATGAGTGCCGCACTGTGCAATGCCACTTCCCGCGCGGCGCCGGCGGTGACGGTCGAAAACACCCACGCCGCGCCGTCAAGCGCCTCCGCCAGCGACCCCGCCGCCTGAACACCCGCCCGCTCGGCTTTTGCCAGCATGGCCTCACGGTCGCCCCCGCGGAGCTTGCAATCCCACACGACAACGCGATGCTGATGCGCCAGCTCGCTTGCCAGAATGGTCCCCGCTTCGCCAAAACCGATAAACGCAATATGTCTCATTGTCACTCCTTTGCAGCCGGAATAAATACGTCGCCGGCAAACAGCAGCCTGGCGGTACGCAGCAGCCCGCAGCCCGCCAGCTCGCCGTCATCGCCACGCTGAAGCGCCACGCTAAACTCACCGGTTGGATGTTCAACGCTGACCATCAGTTCACGCGCGTCAGCCACCTTCGCTAGCCCCTGCGCCACCGAGTCTTGCAGCAGGCAGGCGCTGGCCACGCTAACCGCGCCGAATACACCGATCGACGCATGGCAGCGGTGAGGAATAAAGGTGCGGCTGGTGATGGCCCCACCGTCGCGCGGTTCGGCGATGAGCGTCATTTTTGGTACGCTGCGCTGGGCCACATCACCCAGATTCATGCGCGGCCCGGCCTGAAGGCGGATGGACTCAAGCCGCTGTTTCAGTTCGTTATTGGCGTCAAGCTGCTCGCGGGTTTCATAACCCGATATCCCGAGATCGCTGGCACGTAACAGGATCACCGGCATACCGTTATCAATACAGGTGACGTCGACGCCGTCAAAGCGGTCAATCACGTTGCCGGTCGGCAGCAGCGCGCCGCAGGTTGAACCGGCAATATCCAGGAAGTTGAGAATGATGGGGCTGGCGGTGCCCGGCACGCCATCGATGCGCGCTTCGCCGCCGTATTCCACCCCTTCCGCCGAGCAACGCACCTCCGCCACCGCAATTTGCCCGGTATTCACCATATGCACCCGCACCTGAGTCACCGGCGCAGTTAACGGCACCAGCCCGCGTTCGATGGCAAACGGCCCCACCGCCGCGAGAATATTGCCGCAGTTCTGGCCGTAGTCGACCACCGCGCGATCGACGTTCACCTGGGCAAAAAGATAATCCACATCGGCGTCCGGGCGCATTGAGCGCTGGATAATGGCGACCTTGCTGGTGAGCGGGTCGGCGCCGCCAATGCCGTCAATCTGCCTGACGTCCGGCGATCCCATCACCGCCAGCAGTACGGCATCGCGCTGTTTCGCGTCGGCAGGCAAGTCAGACGCCAGAAAGCAGGCCGCCTTTGACGTGCCGCCGCGCATCCATAAGCAGGGAATTCTGCGCTGAGACATGTTAATCCCTCACGTCTTCGGGCGAGTCGAAGTAGCGTAGCCCTTTTTCCGCCAGCCGCGGGCGCATGGCGTAGATATCCAGCCCCAGCTCACCGTTGCGCATCCGATCGCGTTTGGCCGTTTCATTGGCGATACGGCTTTGTGCTCTTGCCAGCACCGTGTCGGCCAGCGCGTGCGGCACCACCACCACACCGTCATCATCCGCCACCACCACATCGCCCGGCGTCACCAGTTGCCCGCCGCAGGTGAGCGGCACGTTCACCGAGCCGAGCGTCTCTTTCACCGTGCCCTGGGCGTACACCTGGCGCGACCATACCGCAAAGCCCATCTCGCGCAGCGTCTGCGAGTCGCGAATACCGATATCGCCCACCAGGCCAATCACGCCGCGCGCCTGCAGCGAAGTTGCCAGCAGATCGCCGAAAAAACCGTCGCCGCAGGGCGAGGTCGGCGCCACCACCAGAATATCGCCCGGCTGGCACAGCTCAACGGCGACGTGGAACATCCAGTTATCGCCCGGCGTCACCAGCACCGTCACGGCGTTGCCCGCGCGGCTTACGTCCTGCTGAATCGGCCGAATATCCGGGTTCATCAGCCCCTGGCGTTCGTGGGATTCATGAATTGTCGCCACCCCCGCAGCGGCAAACTGGCGCAGTTTGCTGCCGTCGGTACGCGGAATATGGCGAATGGCGAGGCCTTTTTTATTAAGTAAACTCATGACAGATCTCCCGTCACACGCGGGAAGATGCTCTGGAAACCTTCCGCATGACTGATATCACGCGCGGCGGTAATACCGATATTGCGCTTCGCCTGCACGCCGCGCTGCAGGGCCACACGGGTGTAGTACTCCCACAGGTGTTCTTGTCCCTGCATGCACTGGATAGCGCGGTACTTTTTCTCCCACACGCGGGTGATATCCAGCAGAACGTCCGGCTTCCAGTTGCACTGCTCCGGCTGATGCGGCTCAAAGCAGTACACCGGCGGCGCGGCCACTACCGGCTCGCCGGGGCGATAGCCTTCGGCCTGGGCGATAATGCGCGCTTCCTGAGCCAGATTGGAGGCCAGCGGGTGATCGTAGTTGTAAGGGTCGTGCATCGAGTGTGTCAGAACGAAGTGCGGCTGCACGCGGCGATAGACGTCCGCCAGGCGGAACAGCGTCTCTTTGTCGGCACGCAGTGGGTAGTCGCCAATATCAAAAAACTCCACGCTGGCACCGAGTATATCGGCCGCTGCCTGCGCTTCCTGCTGGCGATGCTGCTTCACTTTCTCTTCGTTCATATTGCCCTTGCGCCACAGCTTCGCAGACTCGCCGCGCTCGCCGAATGACAGGCAAACAATATGCACCTGGTAGCCTTGCTCTGCGTGCAGTGCAATAGCGCCGCCCGCGCGCCAGACGAAATCCGCCGAGTGAGCACTGACGACAAGGGCGCTTTTTGGGGTAATCAGAGTAGACATGTGGGCTTCCTTCTTGGTTTTTTTCCAGCTTGTCATGTCCACAACGCCGCGGGTAATTCGTTAACTTGCGAAGGCTATGATTTTTATTTATGTTGATGACAAATCACCCGGCAAGAGGCGACCACAGGCTCGATGAATAAAAAACACAACAAAGACATGAATATCATGCAGTTGCGATTTTTCTGCCAGGTTGCCAGCCGCGGGAGCGTCTCCCGCGCCGCCGACGATTTATTCCGCACTCAGTCGGCCATTACCCGCGCCATTCGCGATCTGGAAGCGACGCTTGACGTGACGCTGTTTGAACGCCATTACAGCGGCATGGTGCTGACCGAATACGGCAAATGCATTTTGCCGCGCGCGCTGCGGGCGATAGGCGATTTACAGGCCATTCCGGCACTGATGCACCGGCTAAAAGAGCGCGCCGTTCCGCATAAAGAACTGCCCGATCCCGGCTGGCTGTTTAACACCCGGCGGCTGGAGATTTTTATCCAGCTCTATCACATCAATCATACCCAGACCGTCGCCAGCCAGCTTGGCGTCACGCAGCCCGCGATCAGCGCGGCGCTGAAGATTCTGGAGAAAGGGGCCGGATTTGCGCTGTTTCGCCGCACGCCGGAAGGCGTTCGCCCAACGCCCGCCGCCGATGCGCTGTACCCGAACATCAGCCGTGCGTTGAACGAACTGGCGCACATCTGGGACGATCTGGCGGCAAGACGCGGCGTTCTGGTGGGAAATGTACGTATTGGGGCGCTTCCGCTTAGCCGCACGCAATTGCTGCCCGCCGCCATCGGCGCGTTTCTGGCGCAGCATCCCGGCATTCGGGTCCTGACCAATGAGAGTCCGTATGAGTCCCTGGTGTCGGACATGCGGGCGGGGAATATTGATTTTATTATCGGCGCGCTGCGCCAGCACGACGCCCTGCCGGAGCTGACCTGCGAGGCGCTGTTTGAAGAAGAGATGCTGATCCTGGTGCGCAACGATCACCCATTGCTCAGACATCCGGATCCGCTCAGCCAGCTGGCCAACGCGCAGTGGGTGCTGCCGCGCAGTAACGCCCCGGCGCGGCACCTGCTGGACAAAGCGTTTACCGCACTGGGCCTGCCGCAACCGCTGCCGGTGGTGGAAACCGGCGATGCGGCAATGGTGCGCGGGTTGCTGCTCGACTCACCGCTGCTGGCCGCCGTTTCCGCCAGCCAGATGCGATTTGAAATCGACAACCATCTGCTGACCGTACTGCCGGTGAAGCTGCCCAATACGCAACGGCGAATCGGGCTGACCTTCCGCGAGGGCAGCCTGCCCTCGCCCGCCACCCAGGCGCTGGTGAACGTTATCCGTCAACGGGTAGCGGCCCCCTGCGCCTGATGGCGCTACGCTTATCAGGCCTACAAAAAAGCAGGCCGGGTAAGCCGCAGCCGCCACCCGGCATAAACGCCGCACAATGCTAGTTGGCCGGGGTTTGGATACCCGCCACCGAGTAGGTCACCTGCTGGTTACGGGTTTTCTGGAATTCTTCCAGCGTTTGCCCGCGCATCGCCGCGTAAATATGCAGGTTCGACACGCCGACCACCGCGCCCATTTTTTCCAGCAGGAAGAAGCTGGCGCCGTACTGAATCAGGCCTCGCCAGTCGCGTGCCGTCAGCAGCTGCTGTTCTTTCTCACTCAGCGCCGCCTCGTCGTACAGCGCCTGCGGCGCATGCAGGAAGCGCTCGCGCCACGCGGGCTGCGTCAGTTTGTGCAGGAAGGTATTCAGCCGCATCCCGTTAAGGCTGCGCTCATGGGTGAACGGGTAAGTGCCGGGCAGCTTTTCGACGCCCGCCAGCTGGCGCGCCATGTGCTGGCGATGCCGCGTCAGCGTATCCACCGGCGGCTGACGCGCATTATTTTCCAGAATCAGAGTGGCGATGCCGGTCATTGATGGCAGGTAGTAGTCGCGCCAGGTTTCCGTGACGTTGGCCGATAGCGCACCGCGCATCACCAGCCACATGATGACCTCCGACCCTTCCATGCCGCCCAGTTTAGCGTACTCCGCCAGCGTCATCTCGGCCAGCGATTCCGGGTCGTTCACCAACATATCGACGAACTGCGCGTCCCATTCCGGGTTGTTGAAGCCGCAGCGTTCGCCGTGCACCTGATGCGACAGACCGCCGGTCGCCACAATGGCGACGTTGATATCCTCCGGAAAGCTCTCAATGGCCCGACGCAGCGCCTGGCCGAGCTTATAGCAACGCCGCGCGCTCGGTACCGGGAATTGCAGCACGCCAATTTGCAGTGGCACCACTTTGGTCGGCCATTCCCCGCTTTGCCACGGCAGCAGCGCCGACAGCGGCGAGAACAGACCATGGTCGAGCTTTTTGTTCATAAAGAACGACATATCAAACTCATCGGCCATCAGGCTGCTGCCGATATGCCTTGAAAGCGCGGCATTGCCTTTGATGGGCGGCAGGCCGCGCGGGCCGCCGCCTTCGTCGGCCACGCCGTATTCATTATCAATCCCCAGCGCAAACGTGGAGTAGTGGTCGAAGAAAAAGGCGGTCACGTGGTCGTTAAAGATATACACCAGCGCATCCGGTTTTTTCTCATCGAGCCAACGTTGTAGCGGCTCGAAGCTCTCAAAGATCGGCGCCCACGCCGCATCGTGCTGCTTATGATTATCGACCGCAAAACCGATGGTCGGGGTATGAGAGACGGCGATTCCGCCAATAATTCTGGCCATGGTTGACTCCACTTATCGATGAGAGGCGGTCTGCGATAACGCGACATCGCCCGCCACACGCGGCGCTTGCGCCACGTTACGCGAATTCATGCGGTGTAACAGAATGCAGCCCGCCGCCAGACAGGCCGGTAAGGCCAGCACCAGGAAAATCGACGAGTGCCCCGGCACCGCCAGCATAATCACCCCGCCTAAGGTGGAGCTTAAAATCGCCCCGGTACGACCGATACCGTGCATCCAGCTTACGCCGGTCGCGCGAATTTCAGTCTGGTAATAGGCCGGTGAATAAGCCTGCAGGCCGTTCTGCGCCCCGTTGATACACATCCCGCTGATGAAAATCAGCACCGACAGCGCCGCAGAGCCAAAGTCCATCAGCCCTTGCGACAGCAGGCACAGACAGCCGAGGAAATAGGTCGCCGCGATCACCACTTTCGCCGACGTACGATCCATCAGGTAACCGACCAGAATACCGCCCAGCGGGCCGCCAAGCTGGAACAGGCCGGTGATGATTGCCGCCTGCTGTAATGACAGCCCGCCAGAGCGCAGAATGGTCGGCAGCCAGCCGTTCAGCAGATAAATCACAAACAGGCCCATAAAGTAGGTCAACCACAGCGCCACCGTGCCGCGCGCGTAGCCGCCGCGGAACAGCTGAATCACCTTTGCATGACGGGAAATTTCCGGCGTACTGAGGGTAAACAGCGTGTTGGCAGCAAACTGGCCGCCCAGGCGATTCAGCACGCGGGCAATGTCGGCCGTGGGCACCCGCCGTGCCACCATGTTCATCGCCGATTCCGGCAGCATCACCATCATAAATGGCAGTACAAGCAGCGGCAGCGCGCCGCCAAAAATCAGCGCCGAGTGCCAGCTGTAGTGGGACAACAGCGCGGCGGCGATAAATCCGCCCAGCCCGGAGCCGACGTTAAACCCGCTGTACATTAGCGTAATCATCAGCCCTTTACGCCGTTCCGGCATGTATTCCGCCACCAGCGTCACACAGTTTGGCATCACCGCCCCCAGCCCCAGCCCGGTAAGAAAGCGCAGCAGCGCCAGCTGAGTCGGCGTTTGCGCCATCGCCGCCGCCAGGCTGAAGACGGCAAACAGGGCCACCGAGGCCAGCAGAATACGCTTACGCCCGTAGCGGTCGGCCATCGGCCCGGCGATCAGCGCGCCCAGCGCGACGCCAAACATCGCCGCACCGAGAATCGGCCCCAGCGCCGCGCGGCTAATGCCCCAGTCTTCCAGCAGCGCAGGCGCAATAAAGCCCATGACGGCGGCGTCGTAGCCGTCGAGCATAATAATAACGAAGCAGAGAAACAGAATTTTCCACTGAAAGCGCGAGATCGGTCGGGCATCAATCCACGCTTTTACATCTACACCGGTAGAGAGACTCATAGGGTCACTTCCTTAAAGGGAGGTATGAATGTTCTGGTTTATGTTATTGGCTGAACGTTCAACTCACGTTAAGGCAGTCGCCCGGCGCTGTCTGGTTCGAAAATCCGGGGGTGGGTATGAGTTATTTTTATATTGTGAGCGGGGTGGCAAAAAGAGGGAGCCGGAAATGGCCCGCCGACGACAGCGCGGCGGGCGGTAAAAGTTAGCGCTGGCGAACGCCCGGGAGAATGAGATCGCCGCGAAACGCGGTGTGGACGGACGTCTGCGTTTTCTCTTCCAGCCAGTGGACAATCCGCGCAGCAATAGCGTCCATGGAATATTCAATCGCCGGGATGGTGGGGATCCCCGGCAGATGTAGCGAACCGGCAAGGCTAAAGACCATCACATCCTCCGGCACCCGCCTGTTGAAGGCCATAAGCTGCGGAATAACCCGCTGCGCCTCTTGATCGTCAGCCACCAGCAGGGCATTAAAGCTGACGATACCGGCATTATTCAGCAGCTCTTGCAGCGCTACGGTGGACGAGACGCTGTCCATAAACACCAGGTTGCGATTAAACGGCAGGAAGTTTTTCTCCAGCCCGTGTTTGTAGCCCAGCAGCACGTCGTCGGCAAAACCACAGCTCTGAGGTTGAATCAGCGCAATCTGCCGACGTCCCTGGCTGGCGAGGTAGTTGCAGGCGGTTTCCGCCGCAAACACGTGGTCAAACTGAATGCTGTTGGCCGTATCGGCCTCCGGGCAGTCGATCAACACCACGTTGTCGCTTTCGATCTCCAGCGGAAAACGCGCGCCGATAATCAGCACATCGTCACACAGGCCGCCGGAGAGCTCGTCCAACGCCGACATCACCCCCGTACGCGTGTTGGCAAAACGCAGCAGCAAATGTTTCTGATGCTGGCTGAACTGTTTTTCCAGCGCATACAGATACCCGGTCGTCTGGTTGATATTCTCCATCGCACAGATAACGCCAATGCAGCCGGTCGACTGGCTCAGCAGCGATTGGGCAATCACATTTGGCCGGTAGTTCAGCTCATCAACGGCCCGCAGCACCGCCAGCCGGCTGGCTTCCTTTACCCCTCGTGAACCGCTCAACACACGTGAAACCGTGGCCTTAGATACCCCGGCCAGACGTGATACATCGTTGATTGTAGACATCTTTCTCCCCTGAAAAAGCGTACTGCCTGCCGCAAAAAACCACTGCACCGCAACGGCATAAATGATTCCATCTCCCAGTATATCCGTTTCTCTTTTTTCGTGGAAACCGATTATCCATATGATGTCCATATGAACGCAAAACGGCGAATTTTTGTGAGCCAGGACGAAATAATTAGCCTCATAAGCAGGAGAAATTGATGGCTATCACAGATCCTGTTTTTATGAATAGAAACCGGTTTCAGTTTCATATCAAATCAAACTCGCAACAACTTTTTACATTTAGAGGAGGGTTATCGATGTACAAAATTATGCTGTGCTGCTCCGCCGGAATGTCGACCAGCATGCTGGTCAGAAAAATGGTGGAAGCCGCGAAAGAACGGGACTTGCCGGTGAAAATTGATGCCTACGGCGTGTCCGAATTTGATATCCAGTACCCGCAGTATCAGGTGGTGTTGTTGGGCCCGCAGGTGAAGTACATGTTAAAAACCCTGTCTGATAAGGCCGCCGCCCAGAATATTCCCGTCCAGCCGATTGATACCATGGATTACGGCATGCAACGGGGTGACAAGGTACTCGATTACGCTCTGTCGCTGATTTCCGCGACGCACTAAAAGGGTTTCCAGATGAGTTCTCTTTATCAGTCAATGGTTGCCGTGATTGAGCAATCCATTACCCCGTTGGCCGGCCGTCTTGGGCAACAAAAATACGTCATCGCCATTCGCGACGGCTTTACCGCCGCGCTGCCGTTTATGATCATCGGCTCATTTATGCTGGTGTTTATTTTCCCGCCGTTCTCCCCGGATACCACCAACGGCTTCGCGCGTGGCTGGCTCGACTTCTCCACGCAGTACCGCGACCAGCTGATGCTGCCGTTTAACCTCAGCATGGGCGTGATGACGTTCTTCATTTCCGTGGGGATTGGCGCGAGCCTCGGCCGGCAGTTTAACCTCGACCCGGTGATGTCCGGCCTGCTGGCGTTTATGGCGTTTCTGCTGGTGGCCGCGCCGTACGCCGACGGTAAGATTTCCACCCAGTACCTCTCCGGTCAGGGGATCTTCACCGCGCTGATTACCGCCATTTACGCCACCCGCGTGTACGCCTGGCTGAAGCAGCATAACGTCACGATTCGCCTGCCGAAAGAAGTCCCGACCGGCGTGGCGCGCTCGTTCGAGATCCTGATTCCCGTGCTGGTGGTCATCGGCACCCTGCACCCACTGAACCTGTTTATCGAAGCGCAGACCGGCATGATTTTGCCACAGGCGATTATGCACGTGCTGGCACCGCTGGTTTCCGCCTCTGACTCCCTGCCGGCGATTCTGCTGTCGGTACTGATGTGCCAGATCTTCTGGTTTGCCGGGATTCACGGATCGCTGATTGTCACCGGCATTATGAACCCATTCTGGATGGCCAACCTTTCCGCCAACCAGGCCGCGCTGGCCGCTGGCACCGTGCTGCCGCACGTTTACCTGCAAGGTTTCTGGGATCACTATCTGCTGATTGGCGGCGTAGGCTGCACCCTGCCGCTGGCGTTCCTGCTGCTGCGCAGCCGCGTCGCGCATCTGCGGACCATTGGCAAAATGGGCGTGGTGCCGAGCTTCTTTAACATCAACGAACCGATTCTGTTCGGGGCGCCGATTATTATGAACCCGATGATGTTTATTCCGTTCGTCTGCATTCCTATGGTTAACGCGATTCTTGCCTATACCGCGACCCGCCTCGGCTGGCTGGCGCAGGTCGTTTCTCTGACGCCGTGGACCACGCCAGCACCGATTGGCGCATCCTGGGCCGCGAACTGGGCGTTAAGTCCGGTCATCATGTGTATTATTTGTATGCTCGTTTCGGCGGCAATGTATTTACCGTTCCTCCGCGCCTATGAACGTTCATTAATGAAAACAGAAGAACAGAAATTAAGATCGACTGCACCGCTGGCCGAAACCGCTAGCTGAATAAGAAATATTTAATATTACGTAATCATTTATCTTTAACCCTTTATTACACGATGACTTTCACGAGTCAGGGGGACCTATTATGGTTAGGTTAGAAGATGCGGTAATGGAAATTATCATTAACGCCGGTCAATCCAGATCGCTGTGCTTTGAAGCGCTGCACGCCGCGCGAAAAGGCGAAATAACGGAAGCCAAAAACCTGCTGCGTGAGGCCGACGGCTACGCTCGCCAGGCGCACCAGATGCAGACCCAGCTGATTGAGCAGGATGCCGGCGAAGCCCGCCAGCCAATGACCTTGATTATGGTGCACGCGCAGGATCATCTGATGAACTCCCTGCTGGCGCGCGAACTTTCGGAAGAGATTATTCACCTTTATCAACGTTAACTTTTAATTATCCTGACTACGGAGATATTACTGACGATAATTATTTAACTGTGCCTCTACGAGATAAAAATAAAATCAGCTTGTTTTGGTGGCGTCTTTTATATTGCACCGAAACGGGATGGTTATTGTCTGAAAATATAATTAATTAATTTGAGATAACCATGAAAACTGTTAAAAAACTTCCATTAGCCATGGCGGTTGTGGCCGCACTTTGCCCGCTTTCTTCAGCCCTGGCGCAAGAATTTACTCAGGAACAAATCGACGCCATTGTGGCCAAGGCCGTCGATAAAGCGCTGGCCGACCGCCAGGCCAAAATGGACGCCGCCGCCGCGAAAAAGGTCGACCTGGAAACCAACCCGCAGACCGCCGCCCAGTCGCCGGATATGGCGGTCCCGTTCGGCCTTAAATTCAGCGGCTACGCGCGCTACGGCGCCCACTTCCAGACCGGCGATCAGAAATACGTCGGCGTCGACGGCTCCTACAACGGCGCCTCGGCGATTGGCCGTCTCGGCAACGAAAGCAACGGCGGTGAATTCCAGATAACCAAAGCCTTTAAGAGCAGCAAAGGCGCCATCTGGGATATCAACGTGATGTTCGATCACTGGAGCGACGAGGTGAACCTGAAAAAGGCCTACGTCGGCGTCACCAACGTGCTGGAGTCGAACCCGAACGCCTATATCTGGGCCGGTCGCGACTTCCACCAGCGTCCGCAGCAGGGTATTAACGATTACTTCTGGATGAACCACGACGGCCAGGGTGCCGGGGTGAAAAACTTTGATATTGGCGGCGTGCAGTTTGACGTCGCGGCCGTATCGCAGGTGAAATCCTGTAGCCCGGAAGTGATGGCCGATGAAACCAACCCATCACGCATTACCTGTACCGGCAGCTCGGATACCGGCGATAACGGCCACTACGCGCTGACGACTAAAACCCATAACATCAAAGCCGGGCCAATCGACGTTGAGGTGTACGCCAACTACGGCTTTGATTCCAAAGCGGTGGATAACGACGCGCAGCTTGATGCCTGGCAGGGCGGCCTGCTGCTGAGCCACACCAACAGTGACGACAGCGGCGTCAACAAAGTGATCCTGCGCTACTCCGATAACGCGGATAACAGCGTTTACAACAAAACCGACGGTCTGACCGCCATCTACGCCAGCTTCGAGGGGAACTATAAGTTTACCCAGCAGGCGCAGGTCGAATATCTGCTGGCCTTCCACGACTACGACAACAGCAAGGACAAAACCGATAACCGTAAAAACTACGGCGCGATTATCCGCCCGATGTATTTCTGGAACGACGTGCACTCCACCTGGCTGGAAGCGGGCTATCAGCGCGTTGATTACGACCAGGGCGGGGATAACCATGGCTGGAAGCTGACGCTGTCGCAAAACATCGCCATCGGCATGGGCCCGGAGTTCCGCCCGATGCTGCGCTTCTACGTGACCGGCGGTCAGGTTGATAACAAGCGTACGGCGAGGGTGAACGGCACTGAAGACGAGCAGTTGGATTCGCTGAACGTGGGCGGCATGTTTGAGGCGTGGTTCTAAGTTAACCCCCCCTCACCCTAACCCTCTCCCTAGGGGAGAGGGAACCTTTTTGTAGGCCGGATAAGCGGAGCGCCATCCGGCGGAATCTGTGCAGATTGCCGGATGGCGGCGTAAGCACCTTATCCGGCCTACCTTTTTATTTTTGCCCCAGCCTTTTCGCGATGCGCTCCAGCTTCATCATCAACAGCAGCGTCATCGCCACTAGCACAATCGTCAGCGCCGCACCGTCGGCAATATTACCGCGATCGGTCAGGCTAAATATGGTGACCGGAAGCGTGGTCCAGCCTGGCGGATAAATCATCATCGTCGCGCCCAGTTCCCCCATTGAAAGCGATAAGCTCAGCGCCAGCGCGGAAACCATCCACGGCATCAGCAGCGGTAGCGTGACGTGACGCAGGCGATACCACGGCGAAGCGCCCAGGCTTGAGGCGACGTTTTCGATATCGGCGGACACCCGCGCCAGCCCCGTCGACACGTTGCTGAAGGTAAAAGCAGAAATCAAAACAAAGTGCGCCGTCAGCACAATCCATAGCGTACCGTTCATCTGCAGCGGCCCCTGGCTGAAGGCCACCAGAATCCCCAGCCCCACGGACACCGATGGGATGGCGCTCGGCAGATAGAACATCATGCTTAGCCACTTTTGCGTTTTTGCCCTGTACTGACGCAGCGCCAGCGCTGCCCAGACGCCGCACAGCAGCGCAAACAGGCTGGCACAAAACCCGATCGTCAGGCTGGCGAGCAGCGCGTCCCACGCCGCGCCGCGCAGAGCGTTCACAAAGTGATTCAGGGTAAAACCGCTCGGCAGAATGCCGTTCCACTGCTGGCTAAGGCTCGACATCAGAATCACCGCCAACGGCAGCAAGAAGAACGCGGTAAACAGCACGGTGGCGACAGCACCTGCCGCCGCACGCCCTTTGCGTGACCAAATCAGCATGGTTAGCTCCTTATACCGGTGCGCGAGGCCGCCAGGCGATACAGGGAGAACAGCCCCAGCGACAGCACAATGTTGATTAATGCGATCGTACAAGCGACGCCGTAGTCTGACTCCAGAATCGCTTTGCTATAGACCATCATCGGCAGGGTATTCACCCCTTTTGCGCCGATGAACAGTACGATGCCGAACTCATTGGTGGTCAGCAGCAAACACAGGCTGCCGCCGGCCATTAGCGCTGGCAGCGCCGCCGGGAAAATCACCTGGGCAATAACCCGCAGCGGACGCGCGCCCAGAATGCTGGCAGCCTCCAGCTGGCTTTTGTCGATTTGCCGCAGCGCCGCCATCAGCGGGCGCATCACCAGCGGCGTAAACACCGTAATTTCCGCCAGAATCACCCCTTGCAGGGAGTAGAGAAAATCAACCGGCGGCAGTTCAAAACTGAACAGCCGCATCAGCAAGCCGTTGAGCAGCCCCGCCGAGCCATAAATAAAGGTGAATGCCAGGGTAATGAGGAAAGTAGGCAGCGCGATAAAGGTATCCACCACCCGGCTAATCAGTTCGCTACCGGGGAAAGGAATAAACACCAGAATCAGAGACATTACGCTGCCGAGCAGCAGGCAGCCAGCGGTGGCGAAAAAGGCAATTTGCAGCGTATTGAGCAGCGCCCCCACAAAGCGTTTTGAGTCAACGACCTGCCAGAATGTCTCCAGGCCGAGCTGGCCGCTGGTATCGCGCAGCGCCTGGTCCACTATCAGCGACAAAGGCCAGAAGAACAGCGTTGCCAGCACAAACAACGGCAGCAGCAGCCACAGAAGCGGGCGCAGGCGACGCGCCGGTTTATCGAGCGTGAATGAAAGCGACATGGCTATACCTCGATCAGGACGGCATCATCCGGTTCGAACCACAGCGCCAGCGTATCGCCGGGGCGCGGTAGCGGATTCACGTGCGTCATGACTATCCGCACCGCCTCACCGGCTACGTCGCACAGCAGGTGGGTTAAATCCCCCTGCCAGTGCACCGATTGCAACGTGGCGTTAAAGCGATTGCTGCACGCCGAGCGCGGCGTCAGGCTCAGGTGCTGCGGGCGAATACACAGCAGTTTATGATGCCCATGATGGCTGCCCTGGCTGAACGCGCGAACGATCGCGCCGCCGCAGCTCACATCCACCAGCCCCGGCGTTTCACCCGCACCAAGCGAGGTGGCGCTGAGAATATTCGCGCGGCCTAAAAACTCGGCGGCAAAGCGATTCGGCGGATGCTGGTACAGCGCCCGGGTTTCACCATGGGCAATCATGGAGCCGTCCTTCATGATGCCGATTTTATCGGCCAAAGTTAGCGCTTCGGTCTGATCGTGAGTCACGTAGAGAATGGTCAGCTCCGGCAGTTCGCGGTGCAGACGGGCAATCTCTTCCACCATGTTATGGCGAATTTGCGCATCCAGCGCTGAAAGCGGCTCGTCCAGCAGCAGCACGCGCGGGCGCACGGCAATCGCACGGGCAATGGCCACGCGCTGCTGCTGGCCGCCGGACAGCTGATGCGGATAGCGGGTGGCATACTCGCTCATACCAACGGTTTTTAGCGCCTCGGTCACCCGTTCTTTAATCAGGGCCTTCGGCTGCTTCTGCGCGCGCAGGCCGAAGGCAACGTTATCCTCTACCTTCATATGCGGGAACAGCGCGTAGTTTTGTACCACCATCGCCAGACCCCGCTGATAGGGCGGCAGATGCGTGACGTCCGCGTCACCGATAAGAATACGACCGCCCGCAGGCTGGACAAATCCTGCCACCGCGCGCAGTACCGTGGTTTTTCCCGAACCGGAAGGGCCAATCAGCGCCAGCACTTCGCCGGGTTCGATGGTCAAAGAGAGCGGTTTAAGCACCACGTTGCCGTGATACGCCACGCGCAGCGAGTCGAGGACAATCCCCGACGCCCCTTGAGCAACAGGGGCGGGAATAGCGGTCGTTTTCATCAGCATCGGGATTACTCGCTTTCGGTCACTTTATGCCAGCGGGAAATATCCGCCGACAGCGAGACGGCCACGTCGTCCCAGTTCGGCTGCCAGCTCTGTACGCCTTCCAGCGCAGCGGTGGCGGCCTTGTAGTGCGCATCACTCGGCGTCACGTCACTACGCACCGGCATTCCCCAGGACAACGCGCTGACGCTGGTCTGCGCCTCTTTGCTGAGCAGGAAGTTAATCAGTTTTTTGCCGTTTTCACTTTGCGGCGCACCCTGGACTAAACCAATGACGTAAGGAATCGCCAGCGCGCTGCGCTCGCCTTTGTCATTGGCGGGCCAGAAGATCTTCACGTTCGGGTTACGTTCCCTCTGCGCGAGGTTCATTTGCAGGTCGCCGTTAGCGACGTAGATTTCACCTTTATTGACCAGCGCGGTCAGCTTGCCGGTTGAGGCGGATGGCCCAACGTTGTTAGCCTGCAGCTTGCCGAGATAGTCAAAACCGGCGTCTTTGCTGCCGAAGCTGTGGAAGGCTTGCAGCATCACCGCGGTGCCGTCTGCGGCCTGGCCCGGCGTGGAGTACTGGAGCTTATTCTTGAACTTACCGTCGAGCAGATCCTGCCAGCTGGCCGGCGCGGTTTTCAGCAGCTTCGCGTTGTAGATAAAGCTCAGGTAGTTTTTCACCAGCGGTGAATAGAAGTCGTTGGCACCCGGAATGGCAGCAGCGGCGTCGGTTTTGAAGTTGGCCAGTAGCTTGCCGGCAGCGGCACGCTGAATAAACGGCGGTGCAGTCACCAGGACATCAGCCTGCGGGTTGGTGTGCTCTTTCGCCAGACGCTCAACCACCACACCACCGCCGCCTTCAACGTAACGCACGGTAATACCGGTGGCTTTGGTGAACGCATCAAACTGCGCCTGGTACCAGCTGTTATCACCGTCGTGTAAGCCGTCGATAGAGTAAACCGTCACCACCGATTCCGCCCAGGATGGGGCGCTGGCGAGGGCAAAAACAGACAGCAAAGCAAGTCGGGTAAGTTTCATCGTAATAGCCTCATAGCGTTCGTTGCATTTTTCTGGCCTATACCAGATTTGCTTTTTACGCTAAACGGCTAATGTGACAAAACGATGAATGACGGCATAAATCTGTGAAATGCCGGATGGCGCTAGTGCGTATCGACCTCAATGCGCAGGCTGTCATGGCGCCAGTATTCGATATCCAGATCGAGCACACGACCGTACTGATCGTAGTTCAGGCGGCGCAGCAGCAGCGCCGGGCGCCCTTCCATCACCCCCAGCGCCTGCGCGGCCTGCGCGGGCATCGCGGTGGGATAGAACGACAGATGCATACTGGTATAGACAAGGTTGTAGTGTGACTCGTATACCTCGGTCAGGCTGCCGTTGAGATCGTACTGCAATAGCTCCGGTACCCGGGCCGGCAGGCAATGGTTTTCGCAATAGCAAACCGCACGACCGTCAGCAGAACGCAGGCGGGTCAACAGATAAATTTGATCGAACGGCTGGAGCTGAAGCGGCTCCATTGCCTCTACCGGCACGGTGGTTAACGCGCCGCTCAGCAGCGCCGTTTTTGGCTCCCGCCCCTGCTCGCGGCACAGCTTATGGAAGTTGGTGTTCTGAGTCGGATCAAGCCACAGACGTTCGGGCGTCACGAACCAGCCGCGGCGATCGGCGCGCCAGATAAGCCCGCTGGCCTCTAGCTGCGCCAGGCTTTCGCGAAGGGTAATGCGCGTGGTGTTAAAGATCGCGCACAGTTCACGTTCAGACGGCAGCTTATCGCCGCTTTTCAGCGCGCCGCTCTGAATGCGTGCCTGAAGCTGCGCCTTGATGAGCTGGTACTGCGGGAGATCGCCGGGGAGAGATTTCATGCTTGCTCGTTTCCAATTTTGTTGCCGCCATTATACAGACGCAGATGAATTTTTTGTTGCAACACGATTTTTCCTTTGACCCATCGCAAGGAAGATCGTCATGATAATAACAAATCTGGTATAGACCAAAGGTAAATAACATGACTTCGCGTAACTATCTGCTGCTGACTCCTGGCCCATTGACCACCTCACGCACCGTGAAAGAAGCGATGCTGTTCGATAGCTGTACCTGGGATGATGACTACAATATCGGCGTGGTGGAGCAGATCCGCCAGCAGCTGACCGCGCTGGCAACAGCGTCTGAAGGCTACACTTCCGTATTACTGCAAGGCAGCGGCAGCTATGCCGTCGAAGCGGTTTTGGGCAGCGCGCTGAGCTCAAAGGACAAGGTGCTGATTGTCAGCAACGGTGCCTACGGCGCGCGGATGGTAGAAATGGCAAACCTGATGGGCATCGCTCACCATGCCTATGACTGCGGTGAAGTCGCCCGCCCGGATGCGCAGGCGATCGACGCGATCCTCAATGCTGACCCGGCGATCACCCATATCGCAATGGTACACATCGAAACCACCACCGGCATGCTCAACCCGATTGCGGAAGTCGGTGCGCTGGCGCAGCAATACGGCAAAACCTATATCGTTGATGCCATGAGCAGCTTTGGCGGCATTCCCATGGATATCGCTGAACTGCATATCGATTTTTTGATCAGCTCCGCCAATAAATGTATTCAGGGCGTACCGGGCTTTGCCTTCGTGATTGCCCGCGCGGAAAAACTTGCCGCCTGCAAAGGCCGCTCCCGCTCGCTGTCGCTGGACCTCTACGCCCAGTGGCGCTGCATGGAAGATAACCACGGCAAGTGGCGTTTTACCTCGCCCACCCATACTGTACTGGCTTTTGCCCAGGCGCTGAAGGAGCTGGCGGAAGAAGGCGGCGTGGCGGCGCGTTTTCAGCGCTATCAGCAAAACCAGCACCGCCTGGTTGCCGGTATGCGGGAATTGGGCTTTACCACCCTGCTGGACGATGCGCTGCATTCGCCGATCATCACCGCGTTCTATTCACCCGAGAACCCACAGTACCGCTTTAAAGAATTTTATAGCCGACTGAAAGATCAGGGGTTTGTTATCTATCCCGGCAAGGTGTCACAGAGCGACTGCTTCCGTATCGGCAACATTGGCGAGGTGTACGATGCCGATATTTCCGCCCTGCTTACCGCCATTCGTAATGCCATGTACTGGACGAAATAAGGAGCCATCATGAATCGTATTAACGCTGTTATTCTCGATTGGGCGGGCACCACCGTCGATTTCGGTTCCTTCGCGCCGACGCAGATTTTTGTCGAAGCTTTTCATCAGGCGTTTGATGTCGAGATCACGCTCGCTGAGGCCCGGGTGCCGATGGGGCTGGGAAAGTGGCAACATATTGAAGCGCTAGGCAAATTACCGACGGTGGACGCGCGCTGGCAGGCGAAATTTGGCCGCGCGATGACGGCGGCAGATATTGATGCCATTTACGCCGCCTTTATGCCGCTACAAATTGCCAAAGTTGTCGATTTTTCCGCACCAATTGCCGGGGTTATCGATACGATCGCCGCGCTTCGTGCAGAGGGGATTAAAATTGGTTCCTGCTCCGGCTACCCGCGCGCGGTGATGGAGCGGCTGGTCCCCGCCGCCGCCGGGCACGGCTATCGCCCCGATCACTGGGTGGCGACGGATGACCTTGCGGCGGGTGGGCGCCCAGGGCCGTGGATGGCGCTGCAAAACGTGATTACCCTGGGGATTGATGCCGTTGCCCACTGTGTGAAGGTCGATGACGCTGCGCCGGGTATTACCGAAGGGCTTAACGCCGGGATGTGGACGGTGGGTCTGGCGGTATCGGGTAATGAATTTGGTGCCACCTGGGAGGCGTATCAGGCGATGTCGCCAGAAGAGATTGCCAGCCGCCGCGAACTGGCGGCCAGCAAACTGTATGCCGCCGGGGCGCACTATGTAGTGGATTCGCTGGTGGAACTGCCGGGGGTAATTGCCGATATCAACGCGCGTCTGGCGAAGGGCGAACGCCCGTAACGACATAGCCGGGGGCGCTGCGCTTGCCCGGCCTACAGGTTCACAGCTCGTAGGCCGGATAAGGCGTTTACGCCGCCATCCGGCGCATTGCCGGGGGCGCTGCGCTTGCCCGGCCTACAGGTTCACTGCACGTAGGCCGGATAAGGCGTTTACGCCGCCATCCGGCGCATTGCCGGGGGCGCTGCGCTTGCCCGGCCTACAGGTTTACAGCACGTAGGCCGGATAAGGCGTTTACGCCGCCATCCGGCAACACCATCAGCGAATTCTGACCTTTGCGGTGACCAGCAGGGCCGTCAGCAACATCAATACGCCGGAAAGCATCAACGGCGACGTCAGCCCTAAATGGTCCAGCGCCAGGCCACCCACCGCCGCCCCACAGGTATTCGCCAGCTGAATCACCGCCACCTGAATGGAACCGGCTTTTTCCGCCTGATCGGCCAATGAGCGCGTGATCCACGTCGACCAGCCTACCGGCACCAGCGCGAACACCAGCCCCCAGATAATCGCAATGCCTGCGGCGACCACTTTCTCACTGCCCCATAACGTAAGCACCAGCGCGCTGATCGCCAGTACCAGCGGCGCACCGGCCAGCGCCAGTTTGACCGAGCGCTTGAGAATCACCGACGAGAACGAGGTACCGACAAAGCTGGCGATACCGAAGCTCAGCAGCACCAGCGTCAGGCCGTCAACGTCAAAACCCGCCAGATTCATATACACCGGGCGAATATAAGTGAAGAAGGCGAACTGTCCGGCAAAGGACATAAAGATAGCAATCATCCCGGCCATCACGCCGGGACGTTGCAGCAGGCTAAACATGTTTTGCTTGTGGTGCGCCGGTTCACCCGGCAGAGAAGGCAATGCTTTCAGCACCCAAAACGTACACAGCACGCCCATCACCGCTGCGCCGTTAAAAACGTTACGCCAGCCGATAATGCCGCCCAAAAAACTGCCCAGCGGCGCAGCAATCACCAGCGCGATGGACACCGCACCAAAGATCACCGACAGCGCTTTTGGCACCGTACGCGCCGGCACCAGCCGCATCGTCAACGATGCCGACATCGCCCAAAACCCGCCGAGCGCCAGCCCCAGACAGGCGCGGCCAAGCAGTAGCAGCGTGAAGGAGCTGGAGAACGACACCAGCAGGCAAGAGAGCGTCAGCAAAACGGAGAACAAAATCACCACATAGCGGCGATTGGTGGCGCCAATGGCCTGGGTAATGAACAGGCTGGAGAACATGGCGACAAACGCCGTCACAGTCACCGACTGCCCGGCAACGCCCTCGGAAATACCCAAATCCTGCGCCATCGGCGTCAGCAGGCTGACCGGCAAAAATTCAACGGTAATCAGGCAGGCGACGCAAAACGCCACGGCAAAAACCGCCGACCAGTTGGGCCGCGCAACGACGTCGGCGCGGTTTTTTTCTTCGATATGTGCACTCATTTTGTTACCTGCGGAGGGTCTTTGCGAAAAGGTCACGCAGTGTAGCATTTAAAGTGTGACGCATTTAACGTTTTGATAACTGTTTGGCCGACGCTTCGCTGACTGTCGTCTGACGCATCTCTTCAACCTTCTCAGCAATACGTTTCTGACTTTCCGAGCTCTGTTTAGCCATTAACTCTTTAAGGGTCGCCATCATCATTCCTTATTTTTTAAGGTGCTTACGGTGCTCGGAATCAGCAAGTTTAATCATCTCTTTATAGAATTTCTTTTCATTTAACCCGATTTTATCCCGGGGAATAACACGCTCCCTCATCGCCAATATGATTATTTTCCGTATGGTTTGCCGGATGGCAGCTGCGCCATCCTGCAAAACTCACTCGCCGCGTGCGGATTTCACCAGCCCGGTGATCCACTCCTGGTGGCCGTTAATCATCGGGTTTGGCACGGTGCGCGCCAGCTCCTGCGCCGGGACGCCAATCTGTGACTCCTGGGTCAGAATACGCACGCGGTTACCCGGTAAATCTTCGAACAGCCAGGCGTGAATGACATCCAGGCGGGTGGTGGCATCGCCTTCTGCCCAGCCGTGCCAGGCAATGCGTGCGGCCTGACCGTCGGCCGGCGGCACGTATTCGGTAATCTGCGCTTCAATCGGGAAACCGAAGGTAGAGAAGCGGAAGCGAGCATTGGCGCTCAGCATCGGGCCGTTGTTGTCGTAAAAATGGATATCCGCGACGTTGCTGTAGTAGGTTGGCCACAGGGTGGTGTTATCGAGCTGTGCCCAAATGTCTTTTGCGCTCAGCCCGCTGACGATAATTTCGTTAGAGGCGAAGTTGTCGGTGGTGCCCGGCAGGTAGCCTTCCGGCCAGACGATTGCGCTTTGCTGCATTGACTGCTTCATGATGAACCTCGTGAGTAAGTGTGTTGACGAGGTTCATCATGCGCCCACGAGTGATATAAATATAATCATCAATATTGATAAACAACATCACATCAAATGATATCAATGCAGCCAGTGGACGCCGTTTTCATCGTGGAACAGGGCGTTGTAGCGACACTGGAAGGCATTCAGCTCGCTCATATCCGGCTCCAGCTCGCGTAAAAAGCTCAGCGCCAGCCGTATCTGGGCATCGGTGATCGGCGCGGCCAGGCGGGCCTTTTGCAGCCGACGGTGCCATCCCTGCATATTGGCTTCGCTGCCGTCAACGATGCACACCTGCCAGATCAGCAGCATCTGCGCCGCATTCTGCAAATGGGCTTCGTTCGGGCGCTCCAGATAACGTAAAAACTCTTCGCCCTGAGCTTTCCCTAGCTGGTCGATCATCGATTCGACCGGCTCTGGCGTGATCGCCAGTCGCTCACTCAGACGGCGGATGGCCCGTCGTGAACTGGAGGTCAGGATCCGAAATCCGACAACAAATACCACCGCCAGGGTGGCCAGAATTAACCAGATCATGCACGCTCTCACTTAGCTAAACCCCGACATAATAATGGGATTTCACGCCCTGTCGATATTCGAACATGCCATAATGTGCGTTACCTCCCTGAAGGAAGCCGCCGATGAAACCGGATCTCAGAACGCTTGACCTCAACCTGCTGAAAACGCTGGATGCGCTGCTGGATGAACGCAGCGTGACCCGCGCGGCGACAAGGCTGTCGCTCACCCAGCCCGCCGTCAGCGGTATGTTGACCCGGCTGCGGGATAACTTTAACGATCCGCTGTTTATCCGCGCCCCGCACGGTATGGTGCCCACGCTGCGCGCCCAGCAGCTAGCGCCCGCGGTAAAGCAAATTCTTCGTGATATCGACACGCTGTTACAGCCAGCCCGCTTCGATCCGCTGACCGCCAGCTTCACCTTTACCCTCGCCGCCACCGATTACGCGCTGAAAGCGGTAGTCGTGCCATTTATCGCCGCGTTGAAAGTCCGCGCGCCGGGGATTCGTGTGCGGGTCATTCCGGTTGAGCCGGAGCGGCTGACCGCACAGTTTGAGCAGGGGAAAATCGACCTCGCGCTGCTGACCCCCAGCACCACGCCGGGCGATCTGCACAGCCGTACGCTGTATGATGAACGCTATGTCTGTATGCTCCGCGCCGACCACCCCGATGCACAGCAGCCGTTAAGCCTCGACCGCTTCTGCGCGCTGGAACATATTCTGGTCTCTTACGAAGGCGAGAGTTTCTGGGGCGTAACCGACGACGCGCTGGCGAAAGTGGGCCGTCAGCGGCGGATTGGGCTGTCGGTAAGCAGCTTCCTGGTGCTGCCGGAAGTGCTGGCCGTCAGCGAAATGATTGCCGTCGTGCCGAGCCGTCTTGCCAGCGCGCGCGCGTCAATCTGCGTGCAGGAGCCGCCGGTGGCGATTCACGGCTTTACCAAAAGCATGGCCTGGCACGAGCGTACACATCGCGACCCGGCGCAGCAGTGGCTGCGTGAATTGCTGCATGAGACCAGCCAGCAGGCATAAAAAAGCCCGGTGCAGAACCGGGCAAAGAAGTGACCAAACACACTTACGCCATTTTTAACTGCTGAATCTTCTTCTCACGGCGAATTTTACGTTCTTCAAATACCGCGACGATGGCCATCAGGCAGATACAGCCGATAGCGGCGGTATCCAGCGCGGCGAAGGTGCCCGCCCAGCCGGTGAGGCCGAAGATTGGCGTACCGTCGGCAATCATCCCCAGACCCAGCTTGGCAAAGCTGTCGCCAATCAGGTAGGCGAAGGTGCCTTTGATGCCATCGGCCGCGCCGATCGCTTTTTTAGGAACGAAGCCAACCGCTGCCACGCCAATCAACAGCTGCGGGCCGAAGACCAGGAAGCCGAGGGCAAACAACGACGCCAGATAGACATACTGATTGCTGGCGTGCTGGTAAACGCCCAGCGTGGCAATGATCAATGCCAGCGCCACGCAGGCCACCAGCGCACGACGACCGTTGGCCAGATCGGAGAGCCAGCCCCACAGCAGGGTGCCCACCAGCGCGCCGACTTCAAACAGAGTAAAGCCCTGAATCGCCACTTCTTTGGAGAGCTTCAGCTCCTGGAAGGCGTAGACGGTGGACCACTGGTCAATACCGATACGCACCACGTACAGGAAGATGTTCGAGAAACATAACAACCAAATCACTTTGTTTTTCAGCACGTACTCAACAAAGATCTGCCATTTGGTCATCTCGTTTTCTTCAGTCTCTTTGTCCTCTTCGCTGATCTCTTCACCGAACAGCTCTTCCGCTTTGCCGAGGCCGTAAGATTCCGGGGAGTCGCTACCGTAGCGCAGGCCGATAAAGCCCACTACCAGCGCAATAATCGACGGGAAGATAAACATGCCGATGACGTGACCGTCGAACAGGTAGTTGGCGCCAAACAGCGCCACGCCTGCCGCACCCGCGCCGCCGAGGTTGTGGGAGATGTTCCACATGCCGAGGTAAGAACCGCGCTTGCGACGCGGCGTCCATTTGGTGATGGTCGAATAGCTACACGAGCCACCGGTACTCTGGAAGAAACCGCTCAGCGCGTAGAAGGCAATCATCAGGAACAGGCTGGTCGAACCCGCGCCCATACTGGCGCTGAAGCCGAGCATACAAATGGCGGAGAGAATCAGCATAAACGGCAGGAACTGCTTGGTGTTCTTACCGTCGGCATAGTAGGAGACCAGCGTTTTACCCACGCCGTAGGTGATGGAGAAGCCGAGACCAATCATACCGAGCTGGGTCATGCTCAGCCCGTAGGTGGAGATCATGTCGTTCTGCGCGATGTTAAAGTTCTTACGAATCAGATACATCGTCAGGTAGCCGATAAAGACCACCAGATAGGACTGCATGAACGGTTTGAACCACATTTTGCGCCGCACATCGAGCGGCAGATCCAGGATCGGCTTGCGCACCTGGTTTAAGAAGGCCAGCATGGGTATCTCCTGATTTTTATATACCTGCGTGATAGCCGGTATTGTAAAAATCAGCGGCGCGGCTGGCCTGAGACAGCGTCCAGGTGAAACCGGGAAAATTTCCTAGTTTTAGGTCATTCGTCTTAGAAAAGTGAAGCGGGTCACGCTTCTCGCGGCGCCTGGGCGTTTAAGAACGGCAGCAGCAGCAGCGCGGAGATGCCCGCCGCAATGGCAATCACCACGAAAAAGCCCGTCCAGTGCCACACTTCCATCACCTTCGCCAGCGGCCAGCCGGAAAGCGACGCGCCAAGGTAGGCAAACAGCCCGACGAAACCGGTGGCCGCACCCGCCGCCTCTTTGTGCGAGCACTCCGCCGCCGCCATACCGATCAGCATCTGCGGGCCGAAGACGAAGAAGCCGGTGGTGAAGAAGCACGCCGCCTGCATGACGTAGCTGGCAAACGGCATCAGCCACAGCGAGCCCACCGAGAGCAAAATCCCGGCGGCGAAGATCAGGTTCATCGGCCCACGGTTACCATTAAACAGTTTGTCCGAGCCCCAGCCCGCCACCAGCGCGCCGATGAAACCGCCTAGCTCAAACATGGTCACTGCGGTATTCGCCGTCACCAAATCGACGCCCAGCGTCTCGGACATGTATAAATTGCCCCAATCGTTGATCGCCGCGCGCACCACGTACACCAGCACATAGCACAGCGACAGCAGCCAGATGTAGGGGTTGAGCAGCACGTAGCGGGTGAAGATCTCTTTGCGCGTCAGCCCGGCCCCTTCCTGCTGTTGGGCTATCTCCAGTTCGTCGTGCCGCCAGTCGCCAATCGGCGGCAGACCAATGGCCTGCGGACGATCGCGCAGTCGCCAGCAGAGGAACAGGCCGACCACAATCGCCATGGTTCCCGCGATGGTCATCCCCGCACGCCAGCCGTAGTGCAGCGCCGCCGCGCCCATCACGATAGGGATCAGCGCCCCGCCGACGTTGTGCGCGGTATTCCAGATGGCCCACCAGCCGCCGCGCTCGTTGCGCGAGTACCAGGCGGTGAGCAAGCGGGCGCAGACCGGCGCGCCCCAGCCCTGGAAGAAGGCGTTCAGCGCCCACAGCAGGGCGAAGGCCCACAACGAAGTGGAGAAGCCGAACAGAATATTGACCACCCCGGTGGCAATCAGCCCGATCCCCATAAAATAGCGGGCGTTAGAGCGGTCGCTAACGATGCCGGAGATAAACTTCGACAGCCCGTAGGTGATGTAAAACAGCGTCGCCAGCAGGCCAATATCGCTGCGGGTCAGCACGCCGGTGGTGAGAATTTCCGGCACCGCGGCGTTGAAGCTTTTACGGGTGAAGTAAAACAGCGCGTAGCCAAGCCAGATGGTCAGCAGGATATGCCGCCGCCAGTAGCGGTACTGGGCATCCACTTCCTGCTTGTCGGTGATGCGCGGGGCATTAGCCGGCGCCTTGAGAAATTGAAACATTGCCGTTCCTTACACGTAGCGCAGAGGCAAAGAGACGCTGACCCGCGTGCCGTGCATGCAGGAAATCGTGAGCGAGCCGCCGAGCGCGGTCACGCGTTCGCGCATGCCGGTGAGGCCAAAGCCCTGTTGATTCGACCCCGGCGGCAGGCCGCTGCCGTCATCTTCCATCACCAGCATCAGCCGTTCATCCTGCTGCCAGCCCTGTAGCGTCACCGCGCTGGCGTTCGCGTGCTTCACAATGTTGTTGAGCCCTTCCTGGCAGACGCGGAACAGCGTTACCCGCTGGCTTTCGCTCAGCGTTGATTCATCAATTCGCCAGTCGAGGTGGCTGACGATGCCCCGGCTTTCCAGCTCCATTTCGCGCATCAGCGAGCGAATGGCCTGTTCCAGCGAGAGGTCATCGAGCTGGCGCGGGCGCAGCCGACCCAGCAGGCGGCGTACGGCGTCGTAAACGCCCAGCGACAGCTGCTCAATATGCGCCCCGCTCTGCTTCACACCCGCGTTTTCAGGCGCCAACCGCTGGACGATGCCCGCCTGGGTGCGAATGGCGGTGATGGTCTGGCCGATATCGTCATGCAGCTCGCGCGCCACGTCGCGCCGCACGCTCTCTTCGGTTTCCAGCAGGCGTTCCGCCAGCCGGTGGTTGCGCGCCAGTTCGTTTTGCAGCGACTGGTTTAGCTCGCGCAGTCGCTGGATGCCCGCGCCGAGCAGCAGCCCGGTCAGGCTTTGCGCCAGCAACGAGAGCAGTAAATCAACGGGGTGATCGTGCCAGGTCTGGCTGGCAATCAGGGCAATCGCGTTCATCAGGGTGGCGATCAGCGCCCCCTGCCAGCCGTAGTGCCAGGCCAGCGCGATAATCGGTAACGCGAGACAAAACGGGGTAAAGCGCGAGAGTTCTGCGGGCAAACCGAGCTGTAGCCACAGGCTGACGGTAAACAGCAGCAGATACCAGACCAGATGCCGCCCGCGCCAGTTCACCGGCTGCGACACCAGCGCCGGGCCAAGCGGCAGCCAGGTGGTGCTGGTGAGGTAGTGCCAGAACACGAGGCAGATAGGGGCCAGCGTCAGCCCGCCGGTGAGGGTCAGCAGCAGCGCGGTCCATGCGGTTTCCCCTTGCCCCAGCCAGGGCAGCGATTGCAGCAGCGCTGCCGCCGTGAGCGCCGCGCCCTGTAACAACAATGTTCGCCAATCGCGTTGATGGCGGTAGCGCGAGATCAGCGTCACCGGCAGCAGCGTGAGGAAGCTACCGATCATCAAAATAGGCAGATGCGCCAGCGCCACCTCCTGCGCCAGCCAGTAGACCAGCAGCCACTCAGCGCCCACCAGCACCGGCCAGTAGCCGCGCGGACATTGCAGCATCAGCCCTAGCCTGAGACCAAACGGGAACAGCAGTACCGCCAGCTCCGGGCGCTCAACCAGGTGAAGGCTGATACTCCACAGGCAAAACCAGGCGGCGGAGAAAATAAAAAAGCAGGCGACAACGGTGATCAGCCGGGAGAAAAGTGCGTTCATTGCCAGCCATCAAACATGCGGCGCGCCAGCTCAACGTCGTTGCTGACGCCCAGCTTTTCCATCAGGTTCGCGCGGTGGACGTGTACCGTTTTCGGCGACAGGCCCAGTTCGGCGGCAATCTCTTTGACCGCCATCCCCTGCGCCAGCTTTTCCGCCACCTGGCGTTCGCGTTTGGTCAGCGGGTCCTGACGCCCGGCCGCCAGCTTGACGGCGATGTCCGGCGTCAAATAACAGCCGCCGGTTGCGACAGTATGCACGGCGGCAATCAGTTCATCCGGACTACAGCGTTTGGAAAGGAAGCCGCGTGCACCGGCGTTGAGCGCCTGTTCCACCAGCGCCGGGCTGTCATGGACGGAGAGCATGATAATCGCCATGCCTTTTGGCAACTGGCTTAACAGTTCAAGACCGGAGATATCCGGCATGGAGATATCACAGATACACACCTGCACGCCGCGCCCCGGCAACCCAGCCAGCGCCTCGCGCCCTGAACCGAATTCGGCGACGACCTGCAAATCAGCTTCGAGCCCCAGCAGTTGGGCAAAGCCGGAGCGGACGATAGTGTGGTCGTCGATAAGGGCGATGGTGATCATGGATGTTGTCCTGGTGCTTGAAAATGCCTGATGGCGCTGCGCTTATCAGGCCTACGGGCGGGAGCCGTGGTAGGCCGGATAAGGCGTTTACGCCGCCATCCGGCAAAAGCGCTTACCTTAACGATAAGCGCGTGACTGTTCAAGCCTTGAGCGGATTACTCGAAGAAGACGCTGATTTTGTTAAACATCGACGGGTCGGACTGATTTCGCGCCACTTTCACCACATCTTCCAGCTTGTCGATCTGGCTCATCATCTGCTCCAGGCGCTGATCGTCGTTCACCAACAGCCAGATGCGGCTATGGTCGCTGCCGTGAATCGGTAGGCATAGGATGCCTTCGACGTTGAACGCTCGGCGAGCAAAGAGCCCGCAGACGTGGGTCATTACGCCCGGGTGGTTGCGCACGGTGAGTTCCAGGATCACGTTGTCATGAGTTTGTTTTTGCATGGCTTATTCCCCCACCATTTCGCTATTTGCCGCACCCGGCGGCACCATCGGATACACCTTTTCTTCTGCATCGATTCGCACGTGAATCAACGCCGGGCCCGGACGGTTGATTATCGCCTGCAGCGCCGCCTGCGGGTCTGCTTCATTGTTCAAATCGCAAGTTTCCAGACCGAAACCGGCGGCAATCTGCATAAAGTTAATCATGCCTGGGTAGGTGGCGGCAAATACGCCCTGTTTGTAGAACAGGCTCTGCTGCTGGTGTACCAGACCCAGCGCCTGGTTGTTCATCAGGATGATTTTCACATCCAGCTGATTTTCCGCCGCGGTCGCCATCTCCTGAATGTTCATCATCAGGCTGCCGTCACCGGAGAAGCACAGCACTTTTTTGTCCGGGTTCGCCAGCGCCGCGCCGATGGCCGCAGGCAGGCCAAAGCCCATGGTGCCGAGGCCGCCGGAGGTCAGCCACTGGCGCGGACGGTTCAGCGGGTAAGCCTGCGCCGTCCACATCTGATGCTGGCCCACGTCGGTGGTGATAATCGCGCTGTCGTCCACGCAGGCGGCAACGGCGTTGATCAGGCCGTAATGGCTGAGCGGGTCGCCCGCTTGAGGAATCGCCCCCGGGAACTCTTGTTGCAATTCCGCCACTTTGCCGCGCCATTCAGCGCGCGGCTGGGCGTCAATTTGCGGCAGCAGCTGCGCCAGTACGTCGTCGACGTCGGCCTGAATCGCCACGTGCGCCTGTTTGATTTTACCCAGCTCGGCGCGGTCGATATCAACGTGGATAATCTTCGCATTCGGGCAGAATTCAGCCACTTTACCCGTCGCCCGGTCATCAAAACGCGCACCTAAAACAACCAGTAAATCAGACTGTTGCAGAATAAAGTTAGTACTGCGCGCACCGTGCATTCCCAGCATACCTAATGACAGCGGGTGGGCTTTTGGCAGCATGCCCAGCGCCATCAGGGTCATGGTGGTGGGCAGGTTGGCTTTTTCCGCCAGCTCGCGAACGCGTTCCGGCGCGTTGATAACGCCGCCGCCCAGATAGAGCACCGGACGCTGTGCGGCGTTGATCATCGCTGCCGCTTCGCTCACGCTCTCTGCGCTGAATTCCGGTGTTGCCGCGCGGCCGCCGGGCTCTGGCAATTCGCTGATATCGATTTCCGCGGTCTGAACGTCCTTAGGAATGTCTATCCACACCGGGCCTGGGCGGCCAGACTGTGCAATCCGGAAAGCATCAGCAATAACCTTCGGTAATTCATTGATGTTGCGGACTAAGTAGTTGTGTTTAGTGATGGGGATAGAGATGCCGTAGGTGTCGACTTCCTGAAACGCGTCGGTACCGATTAACGAGGAGGCCACCTGGCCGGTGATACACACCAGCGGGATGGAGTCGAGACGCGCATCGGCAATGGCGGTGACCAGGTTGGTCGCGCCCGGCCCGCTACAGGCCATGCATACCGCCGGTTTGCCGTGGGTACGCGCCATGCCCTGGGCAATAAAGCCTGCGCCCTGCTCGTGTCGCGCTAGAATATGACGGATCTGGGTGCTTTGGCTCAAGGCGTCGTACAGCGGCAGAACCGTGCCGCCGGGAATGCCGGTGACCATGGTAATACCCTGGCGTTCCAGTAAATGAACGATTAATTGCGCGCCGGTAAAACGCGTGGTCTTTGATGTGGTGCCCGAAATTGCCATGCTCCAGTCCTTTCAACTAGGCCGACTATCCGGAGGGGGCTAGAAACTAAAAACCCCGCCCGGTTTGCGCCGGCGGGGTTTGGAATCGTGTGTGTTCCTGACCCTACGGCGCATTGCCGACGACCACCACCACACGCACGACGACCACCGCGGCTGGTAGCGCGGTTTTTAGTAGGGTCGAAGTCAGCATTGATGGGGTCATTAAGGGTCTTCTCTCAATTCGTTTAGTGAATTCATACAAACACAGCTTTTTCAGGCTGACAATGGAAATATTTTCATCCGCACAAAAATGCAGCAGCGATCACACTTCCACACGGAGAAGAATCCTCTAATCTGTCCCGGCATTTCCCTATTTCTGGCCCTGTTCGTTGCCCATCGGCTGTGTTACGTTTTGGTTAAAACTTGTCAGGCCACGTATTATCATGACGCTCTCTGTTTTCTGCATTTTGCTATTTGCCGCACTTTTGCACGCGAGCTGGAACGCCATCGTTAAGGCGGGAAACGATAAACTCTATTCGGCTATCGGCGTCACCGGCTCCGCTGCGCTTATCGCGCTGCTGCTTTTACCCTTCGCCCCAACGCCCTCGGCGGCCAGCGTGCCGTTTATGATCGCCTCTACCGTTTTGCAGGTGATTTACACCGTGCTGGTCGCGCGTACCTATCAGATTGCCGACATGAGCCAGACCTACCCGCTGATGCGCGGCACCGCGCCGCTTCTGGTGGCCACCATCAGCGTGCTGTGTCTTGGCGACCACCTTTCTCCGTTGGCCTGGGGCGGTATTGCGGTCATCTGTTCGGCCATTCTGGCGATGGCCTTCAACGGCCGCTCGGGGTCTCAGGCGGGTATTGTGTTGTCGTTGCTCAACGCCTGTATCATTGCGAGCTACACCCTGATTGACGGCACCGGCGTGCGGCTTTCCGGCACCGCGCTGGGCTATACGCTGTGGTCGTTTTTCCTCAACGGTTCCAGCCTGCTGTGCTGGGCAACAATCGCCCGCCGCCGTGAAGCCGCACGCTATCTGGCAACGCACTGGAAAAAAGGCATTTTAGGCGGCATGGGAACGATGGGCTCCTACGGCCTGGCGCTGTGGGCGATGACCCAGGCCCCGCTAGCGGTGGTCGCCGCGCTACGTGAAAGCTCAATTTTGTTCGGCGCGCTGATTGCCTGGCTGCTGCTCAAAGAGCGGGTCGCCGGGCTGCGCATGGTCGCCGCCTGCGGGATTGCCGCTGGTGCCATCCTGCTGCGGCTGTCCTGATAAACTGGCAACTATTGTTGCCGTTTACGTGTATAAATCCTGCCTGTATCACACATTTCATTTACATGACGCATGGTTAAATTGCGACCTCAGTGTGGTAGATTCCTCTCCGATTTGGCATCTTGCCTGGATATTTATTCTTATAAACTCAATTTCCATAAAGTAATCAGCGAAATGAAAAGAGATAGAAACGTCAACATCCTGGTGATGCTGGTGCTGCTTGTGGCCGTCGGTCAGATGGCGCAAACCATATACATCCCCGCCATTGCCCAGATGGCGAGCGATCTGAACGTTCGCGAAGGCGCAGTGCAGAGCGTAATGGCCGCGTATCTGTTGACCTACGGCGTTTCGCAGCTGTTTTACGGCCCGCTGTCCGACCGCGTGGGCCGCCGCCCGGTGATCCTCACCGGGATGTCGATTTTTATGCTGGCGACTCTGGTGGCCGTGACAACCCATAGCCTGACGGTGCTGATTGCCGCCAGCGCCCTACAGGGTATGGGAACCGGAGTTGGCGGCGTAATGGCGCGAACGCTGCCGCGCGATCTGTACGAGGGCAGCCAGCTTCGCCACGCCAACAGTCTTTTAAATATGGGTATTCTGGTGAGCCCGCTGCTGGCGCCGCTGATTGGCGGCGTGCTGGAGACACTCATCAACTGGCGCGCCTGCTATGGTTTCCTGCTGGTGCTCTGCGCAGGTGTCACCTTCAGCATGGCGCGCTGGATGCCGGAAACGCGCCCGACCGGCGCACCGAAAACCCGGCTTATCAGCAACTACAAAACGCTGTTCGGTAATAGCGGCTTTAACTGCTACCTGCTGATGCTGATTGGCGGCCTGGCCGGTATTGCGGTGTTTGAAGCCAGCTCCGGCGTGCTGATGGGCGGCGTGCTGGGCTTGAGCAGTATGACGGTCAGTATCCTGTTTATTCTGCCGATTCCGGCCGCATTCTTCGGCGCCTGGTTTGCCGGACGGCCGAAAAAACGCTTCCCGACCATGATGTGGCAATCGGTGGTGAGCTGCCTGCTGGCGGGTCTGATGATGTGGATTCCGGGGCTATTAGGTGTGATGAATATCTGGACGCTGCTGGTGCCCGCCGCGTTGTTCTTCTTCGGCGCAGGTATGCTGTTCCCGCTGGCCACCAGCGGTGCAATGGAGCCCTTCCCGTTCCTCGCCGGTACCGCCGGGGCGCTGGTTGGCGGCCTGCAAAATATCGGCTCCGGCGTGCTGGCCTGGCTGTCGGCGATGATGCCGCAAACCGGTCAGGCCAGCATCGGGCTGCTGATGACGCTGATGGGGCTGCTGATTTTCCTCTGCTGGCTGCCGCTGGCGTCGCGCTTTGCGCATCAGGGTCAGGCGGTGTAATCACGTCCGACCGTTGCCTGATGGCGCTTCGCTTATCAGGCCTACTTTGGGCATGAGTAGGCCGGGTCCACCCGGCATAAAACGCCTATTTAACCTGCTCCTGAACCCAACCAATAAACGCCTCAATTTTCGGCCACTGCCTGCCGGGCAGCGTGGTGACGTAATAATGCTGATGACATTTCAGCGCCTTATCACCAAAAGGCGCCACCAGCTCCCCGCTGTCGAGGCGCTTTTGCACCAGCCGCTTTCGCCCCATCGCCACGCCGATGTGGTTCATCGCCGCAATCACCGCTAAATCAGAACGATCGAAACCAATGCCCGACGATGTCGGCAAATTCACCGCATACTGCTGCGCCCAGCTGTGCCATTCATCGGTCCCTGAGTCGTTGCTCCACGCCTGTCTGTCGTGCAGTAGCGTACAGTGTGGCAGGTTTACCAGCGAGCCGGTCAGAGCGTAGCGGCGGGCGTATTCCGGGCTGCATACCGGCAGAATTTCTTCATCCATCAGGAAGTGATGCGCGAGCTGTGCGGAAGGTGCATCGTCAAAATAGATTGCCAAATCGACCCCAGCGCGCTGTAAATTGACGTTGTCGTTGCCGGTCAGGATGGTCAGTGAAATCGACGGGTAGCGGCGGGTAAAGTCGCCGAGCGCCGGGACCAGCCAGCACTGGGCGATAGAAGGCCGCGAGTAGACGGTGAGCGTCCCCGAAAGCTCCTGATTTTTAATATCAAGAATCTCCTGGTTGAGCGTATCCAGCGACGATTTCAGCGCCCAGAACACGCGTTTACCTTCGTGGGTGAGCTCTACTTTACGATGCGAGCGGACAAAGAGCTGAATACCCAGCTCCTCTTCCAGCTGGTTAATGCGATGGCTGACGGCGCTGGGGCTTAATGACAGCTCGTCTGCCGCCAGCGCAAACGACTGATGCCGGGCCGCCACTTCGAAGGTATACAGCTTTGATAGCTGCCAGCCGTTCAGCAGACGATTTCTGCCCTCGCGCAGGGGTTCCATATTCCTCTCCATATTGCCTGTTTTTCGCCGGAGTGTAAAAAAAATCACCGGCAAAATCAGCACAAAGATGAATCAGAATGATTCATGTCGCATAAATTACCGGTAATAAGACGTAAATCACCATTTTGATTCAATCTGGCTCATGTGAAGGACGATTTATATCGTTTGTCAGCGGGTGCCTTATTTTTGTCCAATAAACCCATATTCATCACAGGGCAAGGTGAGCTATGCACTCTCAGATCTGGGTTGTGAGCACGCTGCTGATAAGCATCGTGTTAATCGTTTTGACCATCGTGAAGTTCAAATTCCACCCGTTTCTGGCGCTGCTGTTAGCCAGTTTCTTCGTGGGGACGATGATGGGCATGGGGCCGCTGGATATGGTCAATGCCATCGAGAACGGCATCGGCGGTACGCTGGGCTTCCTCGCGGCGGTTATTGGCCTTGGGACTATCCTTGGAAAAATGATGGAAGTCTCCGGCGCGGCCGAACGCATCGGCCTGACGCTACAGCGCTGCCGCTGGCTTTCCGCCGACGTCATTATGGTGCTGGTCGGGCTGATTTGCGGGATCACGCTGTTCGTTGAAGTGGGCGTGGTGCTATTAATTCCACTGGCATTCTCAATTGCCAAAAAGACCAATACTTCGCTGCTAAAGCTGGCGATCCCGCTGTGTACCGCGCTGATGGCTGTGCACTGCGTCGTACCACCGCATCCGGCGGCGCTGTTCGTGGCCAACAAGCTGGGCGCAGACATTGGCACCGTGATTGTCTACGGTTTACTGGTGGGCTTAATGGCATCGCTAATCGGCGGGCCGCTGTACCTGAAGTTTCTCGGTAATCGTCTGCCGTTTAAGCCAGTACCGGCTGAGTTTTCCGACCTGAAAGTGCGTGATGAAAGCACGCTGCCATCGCTGGGCGCGACGCTGTTTACCGTACTGCTGCCAATTGGCCTGATGCTGGTGAAAACCGTCGCGGAACTGAACATGGCAAAAGGCAGTACGGTGTATACGCTGCTGGAGTTTATTGGTAACCCGATCACCGCGATGTTTATCGCCGTTTTCGTGGCCTATTACATTCTCGGCCTGCGCCAGCACATTGGCATGGGTGCGCTGCTGACCCACACCGAAAACGGTTTTGGCTCGATTGCTAACATTTTGCTGATTATCGGCGCAGGCGGCGCATTCAACGCTATTCTCAAGAGCAGCGGGCTGGCGGATACTCTGGCGCTGATCCTCTCAAACATGCATATGCACCCGATTCTGCTGGCGTGGCTAGTCGCACTGATTCTTCATGCGGCGGTAGGTTCTGCCACGGTGGCTATGATGGGCGCGACGGCAATCGTTGCCCCGATGCTACCGCTGTACCCCAACGTTAGCCCGGAAATTATCGCCATTGCCATCGGTTCCGGCGCTATTGGCTGCACGATCGTCACCGATTCCCTGTTCTGGCTGGTGAAGCAGTATTGCGGCGCCACCCTGAATGAAACGTTCAAATACTATACGACTGCGACATTTATCGCGTCGGTGATTGCACTGGCTTGCACATTCCTGCTTTCCTTTATTATTTAAGCGCGAAGAGACTGACTATGGAAAACATTCAAACACTTATCGCCCAGCATCCTTTAGTGGAAGATCTGGTGGCTCTGAAAGAGACAACCTGGTTTAACCCTGGCACCACCTCTCTTGCGGAAGGTTTACCGTATGTTGGCCTGACAGCACACGATGTTGAGGACGCCCACGCGCGTCTGACGCGCTTCGCACCGTATCTGGCGCAGGCCTTCCCGGAAACCGCCGCCACCGGGGGCATTATCGAATCTGAGCTGGCCGCAATCCCGGCTATGCAAAAACGGCTGGAAAAAGCGTTCGGGCAGCACATTAACGGCGAACTCCTGCTGAAGAAAGACAGTCACTTGCCGATTTCAGGCTCGATTAAAGCCCGCGGTGGCATTTATGAAGTACTGACCCATGCGGAAAAACTGGCGCTGGAAGCCGGTCTGCTGACCACCAAAGACGATTACCGCGTTCTGCTTTCGCCTGAATTTAAACAGTTCTTCAGCCAGTACAGCATCGCGGTTGGCTCCACCGGCAACCTCGGCATGTCGATTGGTATCATGAGTGCCCGCATCGGCTTTAACGTTACGGTGCATATGTCTGCCGATGCCCGCGCGTGGAAAAAAGCCAAGCTGCGCAGCCACGGCGTGACGGTGGTGGAGTACGAAGAAGATTATGGCGTGGCGGTTGAACAAGGTCGTAAGGCGGCAGAGTCCGATCCGAACTGCTTCTTTATCGATGATGAAAATTCCCGCACGCTGTTCTTAGGCTATGCGGTCGCCGGTCAGCGTCTGAAAGCGCAGTTTGCCCAGCAGGGGCGCGTGGTGGATGCCGATCATCCTCTGTTTGTCTACCTGCCTTGCGGCGTCGGTGGCGGCCCTGGCGGCGTGGCGTTTGGCCTTAAGCTGGCGTTTGGCGATAATGTGCACTGCTTCTTCGCTGAACCGACTCATTCACCGTGCATGCTGCTGGGGATTTACACCGGGCTACACGATACCCTTTCTGTGCAGGATATCGGCATCGATAACCTGACGGCGGCGGATGGGCTGGCGGTCGGTCGCGCCTCGGGCTTTGTCGGCCGGGCGATGGAACGTCTGCTCGACGGTCTGTACACCCTGGACGATCAGACAATGTACGATATGCTGGGCTGGCTGGCGCAGGAAGAAGGCATTCGTCTTGAGCCGTCGGCGCTGGCAGGCATGGCTGGCCCTCAGCACGTTTGTGCCTCCAGGGCTTACCAGCAGATGCATGACTTCAGCACAGAGCAGCTCAATCACGCCACCCATCTGGTATGGGCGACGGGCGGCGGCATGGTGCCAGAAGCCGAAATGGCGCAGTACCTGGCCAAAGGCCGCTAACCCCACGCCGCAGAAGAGGGACATTCATGCCAGATCCCGCGCCATTTTGGCGCGGGAAGTCAAAGCGTATTGTCTTACGTCACACTCCGTCAGCCCTTCTCTCCCGCATAAAAAACACACCGATATACTCCGGATTACCTCGTATTTCTACGATAAACCGGAGAACACAATGCAACAGGCTGACAAAAATATCAGCCGGGGCGGCTTCACCCTGCTCATCTGGGTGCTGCTATTGCTTCTCGGCTGCGTGCTGTTTTTCTTCTCGCTCGACCGACAAATTGTTTCCATCCTGAAAACCACGCTGATGCAGGAGCTGGGGCTCGATAACAGCGATTATTCGGTGCTGATCAGCGCCTTTATGATCCCCTATACCTTCATGTATTTCTTTGTGGGCGGTATCGTTGACCGATTCGGCAGCCGCTACGTGCTGTGCGCGCTAATGATACTGATGTCGCTGGCTACGCTGATTACCGGCCTGTCGCACTCGATGACCGGGCTTATTGTCGGGCGCGTGATGCTGGGACTGGCGGAGTCCGGGATCGTACCGGCGCTAACGCTGGCGGTCTTTACCTGGTTTCGCGCCGAGCAGCGCGCCTTTGCCTTCCAGCTCACCAATATTATTCAGTCATTAGGGCTGATTCTTGCGCCACCGTTTGTCGCCTGGGTGACGATATCAACCGGCTGGCGCTGGGCGTTCTTTATTCCAGCCATGGCGGGCGTGGCGGTCGGGGTGATGTGGTATTTCTCCAGCCGTAAAACGCCGCCTGCGGCCGACGACACGCCGCAGGTGAGCGCCGTCAGCGTGCCGCTGGTTGAGCGCTACAAGATGGTACTGACCTCAAAACCTATCTGGGCGCTGCTGATTGCTCGCTTACTCACTGATCCGTTCTGGTTCTTCTACCAGTACTGGCAGGTGGGTTTTATGCAGGAAAAAATCGGCCTGACGCTGGCGGAAGTCGGCAAGTTAATGTGGCTGCCGCCGCTGGTTGCCGTCTTTGGCGTGCTGGCAGTCTGCTGGGCCTCCGACCGCCTCGTTGCGCGCGGTATGGATGCCACCCGCGCCCGCTTAACCATTATCTGGTCCGTCACCTGCCTGGCGCCGCTGGTCTTTCTGCTGCCATCCATCAGCAACGCCTACGCGGCGGTGGCGATCATGACGGTGATTAACTTTATGTGCACCGCCTGGCTCAGTATGGCCACCATCATGATGGGCGGGCTGGCACCGCGCGTGGCCATCGCCACCGCTATCGGCGTGATGAGCGCGCTGGGCGGCGTGACCTCCATTATCTTTAACGGCTTTGTCGGCACTATTATCGACCACTTTGGTTATTCGATGCCGATTTATGCCGGTGCGACCCTGCACCCCATCGGCGCGCTGGTGCTGGCCGCCTTCTTCCTGCGTCGTAAAAAATCGTTTGTTTCTCGTCCGGAGACCGTCTGATGACCGATATCGTTGTTGCGCCCGTGGCACACGCCTGCGCAGATTTCACCGTACTTTACTGTCTGATTAATCACGACAACCACCAGTTCGCCGCCTGGTATGACGCCGAGCACCGCATCACTGTGGGCCAGCGTGAATTGCCCGACGGCCCATGGCAGACGTTTCAGCCAGAGGGCGTTTGGCTACCAGAGCGCGAACGCTACTCGCATATCACCGAGTTTGATTCGCACAATTATCTGACGATGGCGGTTGATAGCGGCGGATTCCTGCATCTTTCCGGCAATATGCACGTTGATCCGCTTATTTACTTCCGCAGCCGCCAGCCGCTGGACATCACCACGCTGGAATGCATACCGGCGATGACCGGCAAACGCGAAGCGCGTGCGACCTACCCGGTGTTTTTTAAGGATGCGCAGGGGCGGCTGATCTTCCGCTATCGCGATGGTTGTAGCGGCAATGGTGACGATCTGTATAACATTTACGACGTTGAGCGCCAGCGCTGGACGCGCCTGTTAGAGACCCCGCTACTCAACGGAGAAGGCGCGCGCAACGGCTATGCCCGCCAGCCGCTGCTGGGGCCAGACGGTTACTGGCATATGATCTGGATGTGGCGCGAAACGCCGCACTGCGAGACCAACAATAATCTTTCCTACGCCCGCAGCCGCGACCTGCAGCGCTGGGAGAAATCAGACGGTACGCCGCTCGCCCTGCCGATTGCCCGCCATCAGGGTGAAATTGTCGATGACGCCGGTATCGGCGGCGGGCTTATCAATATGGTGCAGGAAGTCGGTTTTGATAATCAGGCGCGCCCGGTGCTGATTTACCATCGTTATGATGATCGGGGGCTGTCGCAGGCTTATCTGGCGCGCCCGGACGGTAAGGGAAGCTGGCAAAAGGCGCAGATTAGCCAGTGGGCGTTCCGCTGGGATTTCAGCGGCGGCGGCTCGATTCCACCGGACGTCACCCTCAGCGCGCCGCGCGCGATCGGTAACGGGCAAATGGCCGTGGACTGGAGCACCGCCGGGGCCGGAAGCGGTGAGTGGATTATTGATGACCGGACGCTTAGCGTTGTCGCTCACCGCACGCCCACACCGCCGCTGCCAGCCGAACAATGGCGGCCCCGGCAGAACATTGCGCCACGGGCCGAAGTGCAGCTGGTCGCCGCGCAGAACAGTGATTACAGCCCGCAAAGCCGCTATTGGCTACGCTGGGAGGCTCTGCCGATTTTCCGCGATGTGCCGCACGAAGAAAGGCCCGGCGCTACGCAGTTGGAAGTGATTGAAAGGAAAATATAAGGCGACAACAAAACCAAAATGCCGGATGGCGCTGCGCTTATCCGGCCTGCTCATCCCGTGCAATGATTGACACCGGTGGCGCAGCGAATCACCCGCCAGCCTGATAGCTAGCGGCACTGATTGGGCGAAACGCCAAACTGACGGCGAAACGCGCGCGAAAAGTAGCTAACGTCGCCAAATCCGCAGCGTATGGCTATTTCATTGACCGTATCTTGCGTAAAACGCAGCTGGTAGCGTGCCTGCAGCAGCCGCACACGGGCCAGATACTGCTGCGGCGAAACGCCGGTGTAGTCGCTAAATCCACGCTGAAGCGTACGCCGTGAAATAGCAAACATCTGACATAAACCGTCGAGATCGAGCGGCTGCTGCCAGCGACCGTTCAGGTGAATCAGCACCTGGCTAATGCGGTCTTCGCTGGAGTGAAACGCCTGCGTTTTGTAGCGCCAGAGGTTCAGCGTATGTAACACTTCCAGGAAAATCATCTCCTTATGGCTTTCCGCCAGCAGAGGGTCGCTAAACTCTTCTTCGCGATGACTCGCCAGACGGTCAAATATGCGCTGCATAATGCCGACATCCAGCTGCCAGACGTTGCTCTCCCCTTCCTGCGGCAGCAGATAATCGATGTGCTTGATAAAATTGAAGCTATCGCGCCCCAGATACAGCAGGTTCACCTGCTGCAAATCCTTCATCTCTTCAAACAGGTGATAATCCTGCCGGTTCAGATAGCACAGCGTGCCGCTGCTCAACAGGTAGGGCTTTTCATTGATAACATGAATTCCGCTTCCGCTGCCGACCAGGAACAGCTCGCAGTATTCGTGCGTATGTTCATGGCTGATGCTTTTCTCCGGATGCCAGAAATGGAACACCACGCTCTCCTGCGGGTGGCGGAAATGGGTATCACGGGGTAGCACAAGCGACATAGACACTCCTGACGGGTTATCACTCAGTACGCTAGTGATACCAGAACAGACGGCGTTCGCCTTGACCTGTTTGCCATTCGTCTTCGGCGGCTGGCAAACAGAGAAAGCTTATCGGCTCTGATTTAACATCACCATTAATTCCACCGGTGAGCGGCGTTGTTTCAGGAGATCGCGCATCGCTTTCATATACGGCGCGCTGTGGGTAAAGAACTGGCGATAGCCCTCACACAGTGCGCTTTTTCCATCGGCGTTTCGGTGCTTTGGGCAATCGCCCTGGCAGAACGGCAGCACGGTGCACTGGCGGCACGCGTCTGTTAGCCCACGCTGTTTTTGCTGGCTGAAGGCGGCGGCTTGCGGCGTAGCATTCAGCGCCTGTAACGTCTGCTGATGGATGTTTCCCAGATAAAACTCGGGGTAAACGAAGTGATCGCACTGGTAGAGATCGCCGTTGGCCTCCAGCGCAAAAGCGTGACCGCAGGTTTCGCTGAACGCGCACATCTGCGACCGATGGCCGCTCCAGACGCCTAATGTTGAATCAAACAGCTGTATATAAACACGGCCAATATCTTCATGGACCCACTGGTTAAACACGCCCGTCAGGAATGCGCCCCACGCATCGGCGGTAACCGACTCCGCGCTGAGCTTGCCATGCTCATCGCGCTCAACCAGCGGAATAAACTGTAAAAAGGCGGTGCCGAGACCGCGCAGGTAACGATAGAGACGTTGAGGCTGCTGGCTATTCAGACGATTGACCACCACCAGCAGATTAAATTCGACGCCGTGTTGAGAGAGCATCTCAATGGCTTTCATCACTTTGTGGTGGCTCGGCTTACCGCTGCGGTTAACACGATAGGTATCATGGAGATCGGCCGGACCGTCCAGTGAGATCCCGACCAGCCAGCCGTTCTCCCTAAAGAAGCGACACCAGCTGTCATTGAGCAGCAGACCGTTGGTCTGGAAGGCATTGTGGATCTGTTTGCCGTTAGCGTACTGCTTTTGCAGCGCCAGCGCGCGCTGGAAAAACGCCAGCCCGCACAGCGTTGGCTCCCCGCCCTGCCAGGCAAAAGTGACTTCTGACCCAGGCTGCGCCGCAATGTGTTGGCTGACAAAGCGCTCCAGCGTGGCCTCATCCATCATCGGCTGTTCGGGTTTTTCGAGGTAAAAGCAGTAGCGGCAGTTGAGGTTACAGCGAGAGCTGGCCGGTTTGGCCATCACCTGACATCCTGTCATGTAAAATCCCTTAGAAAAATAATAAGTTGGCGAATGTGGGTAATAGCAAACAATATTGCGAGGGATAACACCGCGAGGGAGATCAAGAATTTGTCACGCACCGCGCTCGATTGCGCAAAATCATCCTGCGTTACATCCATCACGTTACGGTTGCGGGTATATTGCCACAGGATAACGGCGACAATCGCCAGCACGCCAAGCGATACCCAGAACAGCATACCCGCCTGATGCCAGTTGTGTTTAAGCGCTAACGCCATCAGCGCGCCATAGCCGAGCAGGGTGCGAAACCATGCCAGCGACGTGCGCTCAGGCTGCAAGCCCGGGTCAGCCTGACGCCGGGCTTTGCGACTATCCGGCATACAGCACCAGCAGCATCACCACCGCCGCCACGAAGGTAAGCATGAGGCTTATCACCAGCAGACTGCGGGTATAGGGTAAATCTTCCTTCAGCCGCATCGCCTTTTCGTTACGCAACCAGCGCAGGTAGCCGTAGATAGCCAGCCCGCCGGCAAACAGGCACAACAGCAGCGCCAGCGCTTCGCGGATAGCCGGGGTCGCGAAGTCTGGCGCCAGCTGATCGAGCCCGACTCCCGCCGCCAGAAAGCCCAGCGACGTGCGAATCCAGGCCAGAAACGTACGCTCGTTGGCCAGTGAGAAACGGTAATCAGGCGCTTCTCCGAGGCGGGAAATTTTCATGACGGCTCCTTTTGTATCTTTATCTCAGCTGATTATGCTCTGCTTTTGAGAGTGGCATTAACGCGCACCATCGCTTCGCTGTCTAGTTTATAGAACGCTTTTGCCGTTACCGCGCACAGTAAATAGCAAATACCCGGTGCCACGGTAAACAGCAGCGTGATGGTGGTCAGCGTCGCAGCAGACTGCGACGTGGCCCCCGCCTGATAGCCCCCGGCCGCCAGCATCCAACCGATAACCGCCCCGCCAACGGCTAGCCCCATTTTCAGCACAAACAGGGTTCCCGCAAAGCTGATTCCGGTCAGACGTTTGCCATTGCAGGCTTCGCCATAGTCAACGGTATCCGCCATCATTACCCACTTGATCGGCGTCATCACCTGGTGCAGAACACCGATGATAAAGATCAGGCAAAACATCAACGTGACGGTATCCATCGGGGCAAAGAACATACAAAAACTCAGTAACGTCAGCGCCACGTTACAGCTAATAAACACCTTCACTTTGCAGAAGTGACCGGTAAGCGGTTTGGCTATCGCACTGCCGATAATATTACCGACGCAGTAAGTCGTCAGAAATAGAGAAAATAGCTTAGGCGACTCCATAATCCACGTGACGTAATACATCATCGCGCCGCCGCGCACCGAAGTCCCAATAATCGCGAAGACCGTTAAATAGCCCACCACGCGCCATTGGCTGTTCTGCCAGATATCTTTCAGGTCGCTGAGCATCCCTTTAAAGCCATCACTGGTTGGCGGCGCAACGACTCGCTCCTTCGTTGTCGCAAAACAGATAAAAAACATCACGATCGCCAGCACGGCCAGAATGGCGATACTCATCTGAAAACCATAAGCTTTATCGTCCCCGCCAATCCACTCCACCATTTTCATCATCAGCGCTGTAGACAACATGCCGCCAGCCGTAGCCAGCACAAAGCGCCATGACTGCATGGAAATACGCTGCTGCGGATCGTTAGTAATCACCGCACCGAGCGCGCAATAGGGAATGTTCACTATCGTATAAAGCAGCGTGAGTACAATATAAGTCACTGTGGCATAGACCATTTTTCCGCCAAGAGACAGGTCTGGTACGGTATAGGTAAAGTAGCAGCTGATGCCAAAGGGAATAGCGGCCCAGAGGATCCAGGGGCGGAATTTCCCCCAGCGTGACCGCGTGCGGTCGGCAAGCAGCCCCATACACGGATCGGAGATTGCATCCAGGATACGGGTGACTAAAAACATGGTGCCAACAAAGGCCGCAGGTAAACCCGCGATATCGGTATAAAAAAACATGAGATATAGCATGACGTTGTCAAAGACGATATGGCTTGCCGCATCGCCAAGGCTATAACCTATTTTTTCTTTTAAAGAGAGTGTGTTATCGCTCATACCACTTCCTGTGTTGTGAATTAAAGTGGTGACATAGTAGAGATAGCATTTCTGATGTCGTTATTATGATTTTTAATTAGCTGGTTATGTTTATTTTTATTTGTGAAGCCACTCCCATATATTTCTAATGCATTCATGGATTTGATATTATTATTATTCAGAAAATATATATCTCCAGCGAAACAAAAACGTCCCTCAGAAAGATATTACACAATCTCTCGCTTCAAATGAAATCCAGCACTCTTCACAAACCCAACATTATTAGCAATTAACGCAGTACCCTATTCCCTTCCCGTTCGAGTTACGATTTTCCACAAGCCATTTATGATTACTCTTATTTGTGATCGTTCTCTAATACAAATAACCATTACAACGATTAGTTTCACATAAATAACAATATCATCAGGAGATATCATGAAAGCCATTATGGTTATGTATGATTCATTAAACAGACATTACCTCGGGCCATATAATTCCAGCCGCAGCGACACGCCGAATTTTACCCGTCTGGCAAACAACTGCATGGTTTTCGACAAAAGCTACGTAGGAAGCCTGCCCTGTATGCCCGCCAGGCGCGAGCTGCATACCGGGCGCTACAACTTTCTGCACCGTAGCTGGGGCCCGCTGGAACCTTTCGATGACTCCTGCTTTGAGATCATGAAAAATAATGGCGTACACAGTCATCTCATCAGCGACCATTATCATTATTGGGAGGACGGTGGCTGTACTTACCATAATCGCTATGCATCGTGGGAAATCGTGCGCGGTCAGGAAGGTGACCACTGGGAACCCAATATTAAAAAACGCGAGTTTCCACCGCACCTTGGACAAATGATGTCGCAAGACCAGGCAAACCGGGAAAAAATACTTCAACAGGATAAATTCCCCATCGAAAAAACATTTGATCTGGGAATGAAATTTATCGAAAAATTCCACGCTGAGGATAACTGGTTTTTGCAAATTGAAACATTCGATCCACACGAACCCTTTTTCCATCGACGACAGAAAGAAAAAATCGCTGGGCCGGAATTCGACTGGCCTCATTATGCGCAGGTTACGGATGCAGAACGCCCGTGGAAAAATAATCTTCGTGAAGAATATCGTGGCCTATTAAATATGTGCGACGTCGGTATTGGCCGCGTACTCGACATGATGGATAAATACAATTTGTGGGAAGACACCTTACTGATTATTAATACCGATCACGGTTATTTACTGGGTGAGCACGACTGGTGGGCCAAAGCCAACGATGCCAATTTCTATGAAGAAGTCTCGCATACGCCTTTATTTATCTACGATCCGCGCAGTAAGAAAACGGGCCGAAGCCAACAGCTAGTACAGACCATCGATTTAGCCCCCACGCTGCTGGATTACTTTAATCTTTCTATCCCGCAGGACATGCAGGGGAAAGCGCTGAAAGAGACTATCGCTAATGATGTCGCGGTACGAGAAACCGCGCTCTTTGGCGTCTATGGCGCGCAGGTCAGCTGCACCGACGGCACCTGGGTTTATACGCACGCCCCAACCAAAGCGAACCGCCCGCTGAATCACTACACGCTGATGCCAACGCATATGCGTCACCCGTTCACGCCGCAGGAGTTGCAGCAAACGGAGCTTGTGGAGTCCTTTAGTTTCACCAAAGGCTGTCGCCTGATGAAAATCGCTGATATTGGCCTCGGCATGGTACCGCTGGAACATAACTGGCAGAGCGTACTGTTTAACGTAACTGACGATCCGCGCCAGTCAACGCCTCAGCATAATCCCGAAGTCGTCGCCCGGTTGCAAAAAGAAATCACCCGGCTGATGGCCGAGAACGATGCGCCGGAGGAACAATACGAACGCTTAGGGCTGAAAAAACCGGAGCGGAGGTAAGACCGTATGAAAGCCATCATGGTTATGTTTGATTCCCTCTGCCGCCGCATGCTGTCGCCCTATGGCGCGACCGATGTGCAGACCCCGGGTTTTCAGCGTCTGGCGGAACATAGCCTGCGCTTCGACCAATCGTGGATTGGCTCAATGCCCTGTATGCCCGCTCGCCGCGATCTGCACACCGGTCGCTATAACTTTCTGCATCGGGCCTGGGGGCCGATTGAACCGTTCGACGATTCACTGCCGGAAATACTGAAAAATAACGGTATTTATAGCCATTTAATTACCGATCACTACCACTACTGGCAGGATGGTGGCGCTACTTACCACAACCGCTACGCCTCGGCGGAGTTTGTTCGCGGGCAGGAGGTCGACGAGTACAAAGCGGCGATTATCGACCCGGTCTTTCCCGATAACTACGACCCGTCGCTGTCAGGCTGGCGTAAAGATCTTGAGAAGCGTGATTTCATTAACCGTTCCTATATGGATAGCGAAGAAAAAATGTGTACGCCGCAGGTTTTCTCGCTGGCTGAAGAGTTTTTAGAAAAGCACCACGCCGAAGATAACTGGTTTTTACATCTGGAAGCCTTCGACCCGCATGAGCCGTACTTCTCCTCACCAGAATGTCAGGCGCTGTATCCGGAAAACTACGATGGGCCGCACTTTGACTGGCCATTCTACCGCCAGGTTGAAGAGAGCCCGGAGATGGTTGAACACTGTAAAAATCGTGCGCGTGCCATGTTTTCACTGTGCGATAAATATCTGAATCACCTGCTGGATGTGATGGATAAACACAATCTATGGGATGACACCATGCTGATTGTGAATACCGATCACGGCTTTATGTTCGGCGAGCACGGGTGGTGGGCAAAGAACCTGCCCCCAAGCTACTGCGAAGTGGCCCATACGCCCCTGTTTATCTGGGATCCGCGCGGCCAGCATAAAAATGAGAGCCGCCAGGGGTTGGCATCAATGATTGATATGGCGCCAACGCTGCTGAAATTCTTCAATCTTGAACCCACTGCCGATATGGACGGTAAAGATCTACAGCCGGTCATCGATAATGATACCCCGGTTCACAACTCGCTGATTTTTGGCTACTTTGGCAAAGAGGTCAACGTCACCGACGGCCGCTATGTCTATATGCACGGCGGGAAAAATGGACAAACGGTCAACGAGTACACGCTGATGCCATGCTATATGAATTACCGCATGTCGCCGGCGCTGCTGGCCACCGCCACATTCGTGCCGCCGACCGAAAGTTTCCCGTTTGCGAAAGGCTGCCCATTACTGAAAATACCGCAATTATCACAGGGGCTGGAAGGTACGCTGTTGTTTGATTTACAGGAGGATTATCAGCAGCTCCATCCGCTGAATGCGCCGGAAACGGAAGCCCTATTCGCGGCTGAAATTAAGCGCTGGATGATAAAAAATCAGGCACCGGAGGAGCAGTTTACCCGCTTGAATCTAGCCTGAATGAGGCCCGCCGATGTCCAGTCGGCGGGCATTTTTATCAATGCAGCTCAGGCCAATAATCCTTATTCGCCGCAATTAAATCATCCAGAATCGCCTTCGCTACCGATGCGCTTGGCACGGTTTTCGACAGCGTAATGGCCTGCCACAGTTTATGGTAAGAACGATGTTCCCAGGCATCCACCACCAGTTTTTCCACCGCCACCTGCTGGCTCATCATCCCTTTCTGGAAGTTCGGAATATCGCCCACCGTCAGCGGCTCCGGCCCGTTATGGCCCACCAGACAGGGAATCTCCACCATCGCATCGGCGTCGAAGTTATGAATCGCGCCGTTGTTCGGCACAATCAGCAGCATTCGTTCCTGCGTGTTGAAGGCAATGGCCGTCGCCAGATCGACAATGTAGGACGCGTGCTCATCAATTTCGAGGTCGCCAGCCGATGATTTTCCGGCGGCAATAATCGCCCGGCAGGCGCTGAAAACGTTCTTCTCGCGGTGATCCATCACCTCGTTAGCGCGGGTACGTTCCGGGTTAGAGTGCGCCACAACGTAGTCCGGGAACAGATAGTATTTCAGGTAAGTGTTCGGCATGGTGTCCGGATCCAGCGCCTGCACATCTTTCGCCTTCGCGAAGGTGTCGTTCCAGCTTGCTTCAGTATGCGGGTCGTTAGAAGGGGGAACATAGCCGTATTTCGCCACATGTTCGCGCAGTTTTGGCATCAGATCGTTCCCTTCAAGGTCTTCAATCGATGTCCACCAGCCAAAGTGGTTCAGGCCGTAGTAGCGCACGCGCATCTGCTTGCGGTCCTTCAGGCCGACGATCTGCGCCATCCGGCCTTCGATACCAATCGGCATATCGCAGATGTTGAGAATTTTCGCGTTCGGACGCAGGCGACGGGTGGCTTCCGCCACGATTGCCGCCGGGTTGGAGTAGTTCAGCATCCAGGCGTCAGGCGAGTATTTTTCCATGTAATCCACCAGTTCCAGCACGCCGCCGATAGAACGCATACCGTAGGCAATTCCGCCCGGCCCGCAGGTTTCCTGGCCCAGCACCCCGTGACGCAGCGGGATTTTTTCGTCTTTTTCACGCATCGGGTATTTACCCACGCGAATATGCGCCATCACAAAATCCACGTCGGTGAAGGCTTCCTTCGGGTCAGTGGTGTAGCTGAACGCGATCTCCGGCGCCTGCTCTTTGAGGATAACCTTACAGGCTTCGGCGATTGTCTCCTGACGCGCGCCGTCGTTATCGTAAAATTTCAGCGACCGCAGCGGGAAACGATCCTGGTTTGCCAACAGCATCAGCACGATGCCGGGTGTAAAAGTACTGCCGCCGCCTGCGATAACAACTGAGAATTTTTTCATGATACTGCCTCCGTCATGGTGGGATGTTCGGTCTGTAGAGAATCTTTCATCAGGCGTTCCAGCTGATCGCGTACCTGCGGGACATGCAGGCCAACAATCACCTGAATACCGTTTCCGCGGCGCACGACGCCGTGTGCGCCAAGTGCTTTAAAGACGTCGTCGCTTTGTGTTTTCGCCATATCGACCAGCGCAATGCGCAATCGGGTAGCACAGTTATTGATGCTCTCGATATTGGCAGTACCGCCCAACGCCTGGAGAATACCGACCGCCTGGCCCTGCTGACCGGCTGGCGCCCCTGCGGCAGAGGTTTTACCGCGTGCGGCCTGATAGTCGGCCTTACTGTAGAGTTTGACTTCGCTATCTTCGCGACCCGGCGTTTTGAGGTTAAAACGCAGGATCAGCGTGCGAAACACCACGAAATAGAGGGCGGTAAAGCAAACGCCGATGCCGATTTGGGTAAACATCATTGCGGCATGGTTATGGAACATCGGTATCCAGTTCTGCGGCAGGAACTGATCCAACAGGCCGCCACCGAAATTCCCGACGACGCCACAGATATACATCACGGTCGCCATGGTGGCCGCCAGCACCGCATGAATGGCGAACAGCAGCGGGGAAATAAACAGGAAGGTGAATTCCAGCGGCTCGGTAATCCCCACCAGCATCGCCGTAAGCGTGGCCGGGATCAGCAGGCCAGCGACTTTTACACGGTTCTCCGGCGAAGCGGTGAAGTACAGCGCCAGCGCGATACCGACAGAGCCAAACACTTTCGAGTTACCGTGCAGCGCAAAGCCTCCTTCCGGGAACAGCGCTTTCAGCGGCTCAGTGCTCTGGCTAAACGCCTGCAGATGCTCCGCCCAGTAAACCTGAATGCCCCCTTCTACCGCCGCAGGGCCGAAAATAAAGGGACCGTAAACGAAGTGGTGTAAGCCCGTTGGGATCAGGATGCGTTCAAGGAAGGTGTAAACCCATACTCCCAGCGCCCCGGCGCCGCGCAGGAAGGCCTGTAGCGACTCAATACCCATCTGGACTTTAGGCCAGCCAAGCAGCGTCAGCCATGCGCAGGGGATCATGACCAGGAACGCGACAATCACCACAAAGGACGATCCCTGGAAAATCCCGAGGAATACCGGCAGCGGTTTATCGAAGTAGCGGTTATGCAGCGCGGTCACGATGCCGGAAATCACGATCGCCCCGATAATGCTGGTATCGAGCGTTTTAATACCGGCTATCATCGTTAAACCGCTGCCGGCAGTGGGATCGACGCTGAAATCAACGCCAAAGAAGTGGCCCCAGGTCATGCCCATGGCGTTAATAAAGTAGTTCCAGGTCAGGAAGCTCACCAGAACGGCAAGGCACGCACGCCCCTGCGCCTGTTTTGCCAAACCGATTGGCAAACCGACGGCAAAAATCAGCGGCATGTTGCGGAACACCGTCCAGCCGCCTTCTTCGATAATGTGAACAATCTGCGCAAACAGGCTATCAGGTGCGGTCAGCGCTTCGCCAACAAACAGCGGGTTGCGCAGCATAATGGCGATACCCACCACAATCCCCGCAAACGGAAACAATAAAACCGGGGTGAACATGGCGCCGCCAAAGCGTTGTATTTGACTGAGCATTTGGGAATCCTCATATAACAACTCGTAGGGTAAGTGGCCTTATTCATGTTGATCTCTGGCCTGATACGAGGATAGGAATTTGCTTGCCCAACAACATGCAACGCCGCGACGATTCGTGATCGCTTTCATGGTTTTAATTAACGCAATGTTGTCTAATTTTTTTAATAAAAATAGACAACTTAATCAGCGTAATTTTTCCTCGTGCTTTGAATTCACGTTAGCTGTATGTAATAAGCTACTTTTTAATAAGAAACGCTGGTTCAATATTCATCCAGATGCGGACGATAGAGGTCTACTTGTGATCTATAAATCTATTGCAGAAAGGCTGCGTCTGCGGCTCAACTCTTCCGATTTCAACATCGGTAGCCCGCTGCCGGGGGAGAAAAAGCTGGCAGATGAGTTTGGCGTGGCGCGGATGACCATCCGCAAAGCCATCGACCTGCTGGTTGAATGGGGGCTGGTCGTGCGGCGACACGGCAGCGGCACCTACGTTGCCCACAAAGATATTCATCATGAAACAACCAACCTGACCGGCCTGGCTGAAGTGCTGCGCAAGCAGGGAAAAGAGGTGGTCAGTAAAGTATTAATCTTCGAAATGATGCCAGCGCCGCCCGCGATTGCCAGCCAGCTGCGTATTCAGATTAATGAGCGGATCTATTTTTCCCGGCGCGTGCGCTATGTCGACGGTAAGCCGTTGATGCTGGAAGACAGCTATATGCCAGTCAAACTGTTTCGCAACCTGTCGCTGGTCCACCTTGAAGGGTCAAAATTCGATTACATCGAAAAAGAGTGCGGTATAACCATCAGCGGTAACTATGAAAGCCTGACGCCGGTGCTGGCAGACAAGCAGCTGGCGCAGTCGATGAACGTACCGGAACAAACGCCGCTGCTGCGTATTACCTCCTTGTCTTACAGCGACAGCGGCGAATTTCTTAACTACTCGGTGATGTTCCGTAACGCCAGTGAATACCAGGTGGATTATCACCTGAGGCGCGTCCAGACATCCTAGCCCATCCCCCAGAAGAGCACAGCCAGCAGCTGCGGCGTGATAATACGCAGGAACATCACCAGCGGATAAACCGTCGCGTAGGACAACGCCGCCGCGCCGCTGGTGGCATGCAGGTTGTTGGCAAAGGCCAACGCTGGCGGATCGGTCATAGAGCCAGCCAGCATGCCGCACAGCGTCAGATAGTTCATCCCGGCGAAAATTCGCGCCAGAATCCCCACCGTCAGCAGCGGAATCCCGGTAATAAAGATGCCGTAGCCAATCCAGCTGAGCCCCTCGCCGTTAACCAGCGTCTCGACAAAATCACCGCCAGACTTCAGCCCCACCACCGACAGAAACAGCACGATCCCCAGCTCGCGCAGTGCCAGGTTAGCGCTGGGCGGCATAAACCAGTACAGCTTACCGATGCTGCCAATACGCCCGAGGATCAGCGCCATGATAAGCGGCCCGCCCGCCAGACCCAGCTTCAGCGCAACCGGGAATCCCGGGATAAACAGCGGGACCGAGCCCAGCAGCACGCCCAGACCAATACCGATAAAGACCGGCAGCATTTGCACCTGCTGCAATTTTTGCTGTGCGTTACCGAGGTCCGACGCCACCGCGTCAATCGCCGCCGGGCGGCCAACCAGATTGAGAATATCGCCGAACTGCAGGCTGGCATTGCTGCTGGCCACCAGCTCTACCCCCGCGCGGTTAAGACGAGAGATCACCACGTCATAGCGCTGTTTATAGTGCAAATCGCGGATTTTCTTTCCTAACACCTTCTCATTGGTGACGACAACCCTTTCAACTTTCAGGTCCGTCCCACGCGTGGAGAGCGACGTTTCTACCTCTTTACCAATCACTAACTGCGCATTGTGCAAATCGGCGGCTTCCCCCACCAGATGCAGCAAATCGCCGGTTTCAATCACCGTGGTCGGCGACGGTACCATCAGCGTGTCACCGCGTTTGAGGCGCGAGCAGATAATTTTATCGCTGTTAATCACCGGGACATCCTGAATCGCCATGCGGTTCAGGTTCGGGTTTTCCACGCGAATGTTGATGGTCTTGAGGTGCGAATGGCCGGAGCCGGCCTGCTCATCAAACCGCTGGGCCTCTTTCTCAACGTTAATACGGAAAAACAGGCGCACCAGCCACATGGTCAGCAAAATGCCACAAATCCCAAACGGATAAGCCATCGCGTAGCTCATGCCCATCTGGTCCACAACGCTGAACGGTTCGCCGAGATCGCGCAGTATTTGCTGACCAGCACCCAGCGCAGGGGTGTTAGTGACGGCACCGGAGAAGATACCAAGCACCACCGGTAGCGGAATGGCAAAGATTTTATGCAGCAGCGTGGTCACCAGACCGCCGAGGATAACGATCAGAATAGCGAACAGGTTCAGCCGTAGCCCCGAAACGCGCAGCGAAGCAAAAAAGCCCGGCCCGACCTGAATACCAATGGTATAAACGAACAGGATCAGGCCAAACTCCTGAATGAAATGCAGCATCGGGCTGCTCAGGGTAATCCCTGCCTGATCGACAAAGTGACCGACGATAATGCCGCCGAACAGCACCCCGCCGATACCAAAACCAATGCCGCGAATCTTGATATTGCCGATCCACAGCCCGACTACCGCCACCAGCGCCAACACGCTGACCGTCAATGCTATATCACTCATCGTCTTATTCCCTGTGAATAACATTAATAACAATGAGGATTATGGCCGAAGGAGGGCGGGTTGTATGCAGGACTGCGCACAATAATAGGCGGATTGCCGCGGGGAAACGGGATAAAAAAAAGCCCCGATGACTCGGGGCTAATTGGGCAAATCGAGTTAGCTATTCAGCGCAGGGCGCTCGCTAATTGCGATACGCTGTGGGGCAATGGCTTCCGGCTCATTGCGGGTTAAATCAATATGCAGCAGGCCGTTAGTGAAGGTTGCTCCGGAGACTTCCATATTTTCGGCCAGCGTAAAGCTCAGGCTAAAGGCCTGGGTCACCAGCCCCTGGTGCAGCCATTTGGTCTCTTTCTCCTGCGGCTGCGGCGTGCCCTTCACGGTCAGGCGGGTGCCTTCCAGCTGCACGTCCAGATCTTCCTGACGGAACCCCGCCAGCGCCAGCGTAATGCGGTAGTGGTTATCGTCACTTTTTTCGATGTTATACGGCGGGAAGCTCTGGCCTTCACTGCTGGTTTGCAGCGCGTTCGCCAGTTTGTCAAAGCCGATCCATTGACGCAGCAGAGGGGATAAATCGTAGTTACGCATTGTGTTTCTCCTTCTAAGAAGCGAGTAAGTACCTGCAAATCCTGAGGATTCGCATCTGGCTCCCTGACGGCAAGCCGGGTGATTAACGGGGCCGCAGGCGCGGCCCGGTAGAATTAATTAATTTCGATACGGCGCGGTTTATTCGCTTCCGGAATCACGCGTTCCAGTTCGATATACAGCAGGCCGTTAACCAGGTTGGCGCCACGAACGTGGATGTTTTCCGCTAACTGGAATTTGCGTTCAAAGTTGCGCTCGGCAATGCCCTGGTAGAGATAGGTACGTTCTTTCTGTTCCGCAGCATGCGCGCCTTTTACCACCAGCATGTTGTCCTGCGCGGTAATTTCCAGCTCGCTTTCCGCAAAACCCGCCACGGCAATCGCGATGCGATAATGGTTTTCATCAACCAGCTCAACGTTGTACGGAGGATAGCCACCGTTGCTTTGTGTTTGATTGTTTTCTAACAAGTTGAACAGACGGTCAAAACCAATGGCAGAACGGTATAACGGGGATAAGTCAAAGTTACGCATAATCAAATAGCTCCTGGAAATCAGCGAGAAATTATCGACCTTCCATCGTGGACAGGCCATGAAGCCAGAACACCCCGCAGGCATGTTCTCTTCGGCTACACCTATAAAATGAGGGGGGAAAGATCTTTTTCAAGACCTTCTGGCCGACTTTTTTTGCACTTTCCACGATAAGGCTTACACTGGGTGATAGCACGAAAGGCTAAATTGCGACAGCCGCCACAGAGCGGTGAGCCTGGGCTTTCTATTTTGGCAACGGGTGGCTATAACCCGGAGGACGAGCTTTTTTATGCTCATAACAATGAAGAGCTCATGATGAAAAATCTGCTGATTAAAACGACGCTGGTTGGGGGGATCCTCTTGTCAGTAGGATGTTCCAGCGTCATGTCGCACACCGGCGGCAAAGACGGTACCTATCCCGGTACGCGCGCCAGCGCAGAAATGCTGAGCGACGGTGAAAACGGCTGGGCCACCAAATCGCTGGTTGCCCTGGATATGCCGTTTACGGCGGTCATGGATACCGTGCTGCTTCCGTGGGACTTCTTCCGTAAGGACAGCTCGGTCCGTTCACGGGTTGAAAAAAGCGAGCAAGAGACGCTGGCCACCAATTCGGTGATCCCACCGGCCCCGATGCCCGCTCAATAACTTAGTCGCCGATCTCGGTGACCCACAGCTGGCGGAAGCCAGCCGTATCTTCCATCCAGGCAATCCATCGCCCATCGGGCGAAAAGACCACCGCATCCGCTGACGGCGGGTTCGCGTGTCCTGTGGTTAAAAAAGTCATGTCACCGCTCGTGGCGTCACACCAGGCGATACGCCCGTCCAGGACCACACCGAGTCCGTTTCCAGATGGGTGCCAGTTAAAGGCCGACTGAATATCTGAGGCGTTGTGCGTGAGCTGCAGCGGTGCTCCGCCTTGCGGCGATATCAGCCACAGCTGCACGATGCCTTTATCATCACGCATCAGGAAGGCAATTTGCGTGCCCTGTGGGTTACTGCGTACCCAGTGGCGCGGCACGTTCACCAACCCGGGAAACGCACGCTGATGGGTAAAGGTTAAACGCCGTTGGCGTACGCCCGCAGGCGGCGCGGGAAGCGTGGTTGCCGTGCCCTGCAATGGTCTGTCGCCGGCCTGTTTCCAGCCACGCTCGTCGTGCGGCAGTTCAACCAGGAACAGTTCCGGCACTTTGTCACCGGTTTGCGAGACGGTATCACCAATAAACGCCAGCGCTCGTGAGCCCACCCAGCCCTCTTCATAGGCGCGGTTAATCTCATCGCTACCGGGCCGTGGATCAACGGTGGTCTGGCTGACCAGCACGCACCAGTGGCTACCGCCGTATTCGCGCGGGTGCTGGCCGCGCGGTGCGACCGGGCCGTAAGGTACGGCCACGCCGACGTTGCGCTGATCACGTACCGGATCGTATTCGTGCATCACGTGGTCGTTATAGGTAAAGCTGACGAACTGCCCGCAGGGGCTATAGACGTGAACGTGACTACCGCCGCGCAGCGCGCCGGGCGTGAAGGGCGCGGTAATGTCCATGGCATCGAGATTGTGGGTATCACCGCGCGCCGCCACCACGCCGCGGCGATGGTGGAAGTCATATTGCCAGTTGGCGTCCGGGTTTTCCGGGCCGTGGATGAAGACGTATTGTTCATCGCGGGGGTGTACCGTCACGACACCAACATGGGCGCCTGCACTCGCCCGATAAATCACCTCGACCTCGCCGCTATGGACGTTCACGCGCTCGATGGTTTCACCAGTAAACGAGGCTCCGGACGGGCGCACATCGTAGACCAGCCACTGGCTGTCTGGCGTCCACGTACGGGTGTTGGTTAACTGATGATGGTGCGGCGCAAAGGTGACTTGTTTCATGGCGGTGTCCGGATAGAAAGATACCGCCTGGTTTTACCACGCTAAAGGCTTATCCCACAAGCCTTTAGCGGAAGTGCTAAAGAGGGCAGTCTTAGCTAAGCACGTATTTCTCTATCGCCCAGGCGACGCCGTCTTCCAGATTGGATTTGGTGATAAAGTTTGCCGCTTCTTTCACCGCCGGAATAGCGTTATCCATCGCCACGCCGACGCCGGCGAACTCAATCATCGCGATGTCGTTCTCCTGGTCGCCAATGGCCATAATTTCTTCTGGCTTGATGCCCAACACGTCGGCCAGCGACTTCACGCCGGTGCCTTTGTTAACGCGCTTATCGAGGATTTCGAGGAAGTATGGTGAGCTTTTCAGCACCGTGTATTTTTCTTTCACTTCCGCCGGAATACGGGCAATCGCTTTGTCGAGGATGGCCGGTTCGTCGATCATCATCACCTTCAGGAACTCAATCGAGGGGTCCATCTTCTCGGCTTCGCAGAACACCAGCGGAATCGTGGCGACAAAGGATTCATGCACGGTGTAGTAGCTGATATCACGGTTAGCGGTATAAAGCGTGTTGCGATCCAGCGCGTGGAAGTGGGAGCCGACCTTGCGAGAAAGTTCTTCCAGGAAGCGGTAGTCTTCATACTTCAGCGCCGTTTGCGCCACCGTACTGCCGTCGCCCGCTTTCTGCACCAGCGCGCCGTTATAGGTAATGCAGTAATCTCCCGGCTCGTTCATGCCCAGCTCTTTCAGATAGCTGTGCACGCCGGCATAGGGACGCCCGGTGGTCAGCACCACGTTAACCCCTTTTGCGCGTGCCGCCGCGAGGGCGTTTTTCACCGCAGGAGAGATAGTGTGGTCCGGCAACAGCAACGTTCCGTCCATGTCGATTGCAATCAGTTTAATAGCCATGAGATCCCCAGGTTAAATGAGCCTGTCCTCATGCTAACTCGGTTTAGCTCAAAAAACAGCACTAAAGGGTGCCGAAAAGGGGGATACAACGCGTTATGCATGCTCCCCTTTTGTTAGCTGCTCAACCAAAGAGTTTGCCGCCCTTCAGCAGGTTCATACCGGCCGACAGCAGGTCGCTGTGCGCCTGTGGGTCAACTTCACCCTGTGGTGAAAGTGCATCAACAATTTTCGGCAAATATTCCGCCAGCATCGTTGAAGCGGAGCTGGCATCGGTCCCGAGCTTTTCCCCCAGATCCGACACCGCAGGTGCGCCCAGCGCCGAGACGACCTGGTCGCTGCTAATGGATTGGTTACTTTGTTGGTTACTGATCCAGGATGACACAATGTCACTGAGCCCGCCGCTTTGCAGCTTCTCCAGTAGCGCCTGAATGCCGCCCTGCTCATTTACCCAACTCAGGATTGCTTGATATTTCCCCGCATCACCGCTAAGCAGCGAGCCGACTACATCATCAAAAAGCCCCATTTTTCCACCTCGGAATGACGGTTAAGAGAAGACGTAGAGAAGTATAGTTCGTGCGGAGCAGGCATAAAAAAACGCCTGAAAAAATTCAGGCGTTTTTGATCTGTAGGCCTGATAAGCGTAGCGCCATCAGGCTCAATGCGGCACATTGCCGGATGGCGGCGTAAACGCCTTATCCGGCCTACAGGATTAGATATCGATGTTCGCCGCTTTCAGGGCGTTCTCTTCGATAAACGCACGACGCGGTTCAACGGCGTCGCCCATCAGCGTGGTGAACAGCTGGTCGGCAGCAATCGCATCCTTCACGGTCACGCGCAGCATGCGGCGGCTATCCGGGTCCATGGTGGTTTCCCACAGCTGATCCGGGTTCATCTCGCCCAGACCTTTATAACGCTGAATCGCGAGGCCACGACGAGACTCTTTCACCAGCCAATCCAGCGCCTGCTCGAAGCTGGTCACCGGCTGACGGCGTTCGCCACGTTCGATGAACGCGTCTTCTTCCACCAGGCCACGCAGCTTCTCGCCCAGCGTGAAGATACGACGGTATTCGCCACCATTAACGAACTCGCTGTCCAGCACATAGTCGGTATCCACGCCGTGGGTACGCACGCGAATAATCGGCTCGAAATGCTGTTGTTCAGCATTGTGCTGAATATCAAACTTCCACTGGCTGCCGTGCTGCTCTTTTTCGTTCAGCTCGGTCACCAGCGCGTTCACCCAGCGAGTGACTTTCTGCTCGTCGGACAGGTCCGCTTCCACCAACGTTGGCTGATAGATGAGTTCTTTCAGCAGCGCTTTCGGGAAGCGACGCTCCATGCGGTTAATCATTTTCTGCGTGCCGTTGAACTCGGCCACCAGGCGTTCCAGCGGTTCGCCAGCCAGGGCCGGAGCACTGGCGTTGGTGTGCAGGGTCGCGCCGTCGAGGGCGATGGAGATCTGATACTGGTCCATCGCTTCGTCGTCTTTAATGTACTGTTCCTGCTTGCCTTTTTTCACTTTGTACAGCGGCGGCTGAGCAATATAGACATGGCCACGTTCAACGATTTCCGGCATCTGACGGTAGAAGAAGGTCAACAGCAGCGTACGGATGTGCGAGCCGTCGACGTCCGCATCGGTCATGATGATGATGCTGTGATAACGCAATTTGTCCGGGTTGTACTCGTCACGACCAATGCCGCAGCCCAGCGCGGTAATCAGCGTTGCGACTTCCTGAGAAGAGAGCATCTTGTCGAAGCGCGCTTTCTCAACGTTGAGGATTTTACCCTTCAGCGGCAGAATCGCCTGGTTCTTACGGTTACGCCCCTGCTTCGCAGAGCCGCCCGCGGAGTCCCCTTCCACCAGGTACAGTTCGGACAGCGCCGGGTCGCGTTCCTGGCAGTCGGCCAGTTTGCCCGGCAGGCCTGCTAAGTCCAGCGCGCCTTTACGGCGGGTCATTTCACGGGCTTTACGTGCCGCTTCACGCGCACGCGCCGCGTCGATAATCTTGCCGACGACGATTTTCGCGTCGGACGGGTTTTCCAGCAGGTACTCGGCCAGCAGTTCGTTCATCTGCTGTTCAACCGCTGATTTCACCTCAGAAGAGACCAGCTTGTCTTTGGTCTGGGAGGAGAATTTCGGATCCGGCACCTTCACGGACACTACAGCAATCAGACCTTCACGGGCATCGTCACCGGTGGCACTGACTTTGGCTTTTTTGCTGTAGCCTTCTTTGTCCATGTAGGCGTTCAGGGTACGGGTCATCGCCGCACGGAAGCCCGCCAGGTGGGTACCGCCATCGCGCTGCGGAATGTTGTTGGTGAAGCAGTAGATGTTTTCCTGGAAGCCATCGTTCCACTGCAGCGCCACTTCAACGCCGATACCGTCTTTTTCGGTGGAGAAGTAGAAGATATTCGGGTGGATCGGCGTTTTGTTCTTGTTGAGATACTCAACAAACGCCTTGATGCCGCCTTCGTAGTGGAAATGGTCTTCTTTGCCGTCGCGCTTGTCTTTCAGGCGGATAGAGACGCCGGAGTTCAGGAATGACAGCTCGCGCAGACGTTTTGCCAGAATGTCGTATTCAAATTCAGTGACGTTGGTGAAGGTTTCATAGCTCGGCCAGAAACGCACCATCGTCCCGGTTTTGTCGGTATCACCGGTGACGGCCAGCGGCGCCTGCGGCACGCCGTGAGCGTAGATCTGACGATGAATTTTGTTATCGCGCTGGATAACCAGCTCCAGTTTCTGCGACAGGGCGTTAACTACGGAGACGCCTACGCCGTGCAGACCGCCGGACACTTTATAGGAGTTATCATCGAATTTACCGCCGGCGTGCAGGACGGTCATGATAACTTCCGCCGCAGAGACGCCCTCTTCCGGGTGAATACCGGTTGGGATGCCGCGGCCATCATCCTGTACGGAGACGGAGTTGTCGCTGTGGATGGTGACAACGATATCTTTGCAGTAACCAGCGAGCGCTTCGTCGATAGCGTTATCCACAACCTCAAATACCATGTGGTGCAGACCGGTGCCGTCATCCGTGTCGCCGATATACATACCCGGGCGCTTACGCACCGCATCCAGCCCTTTCAGGACTTTGATACTGGAGGAGTCATAAGAATTCGACATCAACGTTTCTCGCTCATTTAATCTTGGGTTAATCCGTTATTTTACCCTTTTCCACGGTAAACATCTTCGAATTTTCATCGGACATGTCCAGAACGTGTTCAGCGCTAATCGCGCTGACGAAAACCTGTGACTGCGTGGCTTTTAAACGACTGGCCAGCAGGCCGCGCCGCGCGTCATCAAGCTCCGAGGCAAAATCATCTATCAGGTACAGGCAGCGTCTACCGCTTTCGCGGGTCAGAAACTCACCCTGCGCCAGGCGTAACGCGCACATCAGCAGCTTTAGCTGCCCGCGCGATAAGGTGTCTTCCACCGGCGCGCCGTCGGCGCGAATGCGGAAGTCCGCCTTGTGCGGGCCGTGTGCCGTGTAGGTCAGCATACGGTCGCGCTCGAAATTTCTCTCCAGCACCTCTGCATAATCGGTTTCTTTCTCCCAGCCGCGCTGGAAGGAGAAGGTGAGAGAGAATTCCGGGAGAAATTGTTTACAGGTATCAGCCATATCCTCAGCGATACCGGTACTGTATTCCGCCCGCCAGCGGCTGATTTGCTCGGCTAGCGGGATAAGTTCCTGATCCCACGGCCGCAGCTGCGCGTAGCGGCTCACCTGGCGTAGCGCGGCGTTGCGCTGCTTGAGCAAACGCTTGAGATTACTCCAGGCGGTGAAGAATCCGGCTTCATTGTGGAAGCATCCCCAATCAAGGAATGCTCTTCTGTATTTGGGGCCGCCGTTGAGTAAAGTAAACCCCTCGGGCGTAATCAGCTGCATCGGCATCAGCAGCGCCAGCTCGGCAACCTTATGGCCGTCGGTGCCGTCAATACGCACTTTGCTGTCGCCCAGTTTGTCTTTGGTCAAACCGATGGACGTTTCACGCTCGGCGCCCTGTAAACGGCCGTGCAGCACGAAAGCGTCCTGCTCATGGCGAATGACGCGCCCAATCTGCAAGCTGCGAAACGCCCGGCCGTGACCGAGCGTATAGATGGCCTCCAGCACGCTGGTTTTGCCGCTGCCGTTGGCACCAACCAGGAAGTTAAAGCCGGGGGATAAGGCAAGATCCGCGTTTTCGATATTGCGAAAATCGCGGATCAACAGACGGGAGAGCGACATTACAGTCTCATTGGCATAACAACATAGGCAGCACTCTGAGACGCCGCATCTTCAATTTGTACGCTGGAGACGGAGTCGGTCAGCAGAATACGGACGTTTTCGCACTTCAGCGCGTTCAGCACATCCAGCACATAGCTCACGTTAAAGCCGATTTCCATCTCCGTACCGCCGTAGGTCACGTCGAGGATCTCTTCCGCTTCTTCCTGTTCCGGGTTATTCGCGGTAATTTTCAGCTGGTTTTCGCTGACGTACAGACGCACGCCGCGGAATTTCTCGTTGGAGAGAATCGCCGCGCGAGCAAACGCCTGCTTGAGAATATCGCAGCCGGCTTCCAGATGTTTATCCGGGTTCTTCGGCAATACGCGGCGATAATCCGGGAAACGACCATCAACCAGCTTGGAAGTAAAGATAAAGTCGCCAACGTGTGCGCGGATATTGTTACTGCCGATCTGCACGCGCAGCGGCGTATCGCCGCCGTCGAGCATACGCATCAGTTCAATCACGCCTTTACGCGGTACGATCACCGAATGGCTCGGCAGCGACTGCCCAACCGGCATTGAGCACACCGCCAGGCGGTGACCGTCGGTCGCGACGGTACGCAGCTCTTCACCTTCGGTTTCAAACAGCATGCCGTTTAAGTAATAACGGACGTCCTGATGCGCCATCGAGAACTGGGTGGCTTCAATCAGACGTTTCATCGTCGCCTGCGGCAGCGTGAACTCGACGTCACTCTGCCAGTCGTCGAGATTCGGGAAATCGGCGGCAGGCAGCGTAGACAGCGAGAAACGGCTACGGCCGGAGCGCACCAGCATGCGGTCACCTTCCAGCTGTACGGCGATTTCCGCGCCTTCCGGCAGGCCACGGCAGATGTCGAAGAATTTACGCGCCGGGACGGTAGTCGCGCCCGGTTCATGCGCCTGCAGCAGCGCCACGCGCGCTACCATTTCCATTTCCAAATCGGTACCGGTCAGCGACAGCGTGCCGTCCGCCACCTGCAGCAGCAGGTTACCCAGAATCGGCAATGTCGGACGCCCGCCTAACGGGCCACTCACCTGTTGTAACGGTTTTAATAAATGTTCACGTTCTACGGTAAATTTCATAGGATCACGACGACAGTGTTCTGATTAAATTGGAAAAATCTTCTTTGATATCGTGGCTTTCTTCACGCAGCTGCTCAATCTTACGGCAGGCGTGCAGCACGGTGGTATGGTCACGGCCACCAAACGCATCGCCAATCTCCGGCAGACTGTGGTTGGTGAGCTCTTTCGCCAACGCCATCGCCATCTGACGCGGACGTGCTACCGAGCGAGAGCGTCGCTTGGAGAGCAGATCCGCCACTTTAATCTTGTAATACTCCGCCACCGTCTTCTGAATATTGTCGATGGTGACCAGCTTTTCCTGCAACGCCAGCAGATCGCGCAGCGCTTCACGCACGAAATCGATGGTGATCGCCCGGCCGGTAAAGTTGGCGTTGGCGATAACGCGGTTCAGTGCGCCTTCCAGCTCACGCACGTTAGAGCGTAGACGCTTGGCGATAAAGAACGCCACCTCACCGGGCAGACGAATGTCGTTTTCGTCAGCTTTTTTCATCAGGATAGCGACGCGGGTCTCAAGCTCAGGCGGCTCGATGGCGACCGTCAGACCCCAGCCAAAGCGGGATTTCAGACGATCTTCAACGCCGTTGATCTCTTTCGGATAGCGATCCGAGGTGAGGATAATCTGTTGATTACCTTCCAGCAGGGCGTTGAAGGTGTGGAAAAACTCTTCCTGCGAACGCTCTTTATTGGCAAAGAATTGGATGTCATCGATCAGCAGCGCATCAACGGAACGGTAATAGCGTTTAAACTCTTCGATCGCATTGTTTTGCAGGGCTTTTACCATGTCCTGGACAAAGCGCTCGGAGTGCATATACACCACTTTGGCGTTCGGTTTGCGGGCGATAATGCCGTTACCCACCGCGTGCAGCAGGTGCGTTTTACCTAAACCCGTACCGCCGTACAGGAACAGCGGGTTGTAGGCACCGCCTGGGTTATCCGCCACCTGGCGTGCCGCTGCGCGGGCAAGCTGGTTCGATTTACCTTCGACGAAGTTGTCAAAGGTATGTTTAACGTTGACGTTGGATCGGTAAGAAGGCTCAGCGGGTGCCGGAACGTTGTCCCAGCCGGCGCGCGGGGCTGGCGCAACGCGCGGGGCGTGCACCTGTGCCGTTTGCGCCGGGGCGCTGACGTTCGCCGTTTCTCTTAGCGTTTGGGTTACCGGCTTGGTGCCCACCTCAAAACGCAGCTGCGGGGCATCCGCACCGCAGAAATCATTCAACAGGCCGTTGATGTTATTGAGGTATTTATCTCTCACCCAATCAAGCACAAAACGATTTGGCGCATACAGGGCCAGCGTGTTATCGCTCAGTTCCGCCTGCAACGGGCGGATCCACATGCTGAATTCTGTGGCTGGTAACTCATCCTGCAATCGGGCAAGACATTGCTGCCAAAGCGAAAGTGACACGGCGGACTCCACTCGAAAAAAGTCGATACACATCATCCTCAGGCAAGCCTGTAGGCGACCCTCTGACGATCCTGCCACCAGAAAAACAGAATGCTGGCGGGGATTCATTCAGCCGCTGCGCAAATGCAGCCCGAACGATGCTGTGTATAAGATTAAAAATTCGTGATTTTTGGCACACGTCGAAAAGACCCGATGCAAGCGGGTGACG